>NZ_PVEN01000061.1 GCF_002973525.1 Paraburkholderia sp. BL21I4N1 | reverse complement strand
GGACGATGCAGCAACAGTTCCGTTTTCAGAATGCCGTTGATGCGCTCGGCCAGTGCGTTCTGGTAGCAGTCATAGCCGTCGGTCATTGAGCAGGTCAGACCGTGACGCTGATGCAACTGCTGGTAGTACGTCGAACAGTACTGGATGCCGCGGTCGGAGTGATGGATCAGCGGTTGACGGGTTTTTCTCGCGCGCAGCGCCATCTTCAGTGCGTGGCTGACCTGCTCGGTCTTCAGACTGTCGTGGACGTGGTAACCGACGATTTTTCTCGAATACGCATCGCTGACCAGACTCAGATACACGAACGGCCCGGCGGTGGGCAGATACGTAATATCGGCGACCCAGAGCTGTTCGCTGCCTGTAGGTACAAACGGGTGATCTCCTGCACGCAGGAGATTCGGGTGGCGGCGAAAGCGGTGATGACTGTCGGTGGTCTTGTGATACGCCCGCCGGCACGGCACCAGCAGCCGGGCGTGACGCAGCACGTCAAACAGTGCATCGCGTCCGAGTTTGATACCCGCCTCGCGTAATGGTCCAGTCAGCAGATGATGCAGCTTGCGCGTGCCCAGCCGTGGCTGACGCAGCCGCACCTGGCGCACCAGTGCAACCACCTCGCATTCGCGTCCGGCGCGTTCGCGCTCGCGCCGTCGCTGGCTGTAGTACGCCTGGCGGCTCATGCCGGCATGGCGGCAGGCCCGCGCCACGCTCAGTCCTTCGACGAGTTCGCGCGCGATGACCTGCCCAAGGGCTTTTTTACGACTTTTACCCCATAGTCCTTCTTCAGCACGTCAATGACCGCCTCGAACAGGCTGGCTTTCTCATTGGCCTGACGTAGCTGCTCCTCCAGTTCCCTGATGCGCTGCTCAGGCGTCAGCGGCAGTTTGCCTTGCTGTTTCATGCCGGCTCCTTGCGTCAGAGGGGCGCTGGCCGCGCTCCAGTCCTGCAGACCGTGCTTGCGAAGCCACACCAGAACGGTCGAACGTCCCTGTATCCCGTAACGACGCTGGGCATCCTTGTAGCTCAGTTCGCCTTTTTCTACCTGCTCGACCACCGACAGTTTAAAAGCCA
>NZ_PVEN01000060.1 GCF_002973525.1 Paraburkholderia sp. BL21I4N1 | reverse complement strand
CAGTTAAGGAAGGTCTGCACAACCCGCTTTGGATGCGTTACCTTTGACATCCAGCGCAGCCTCGGCGCTCGGATCGTTGTTAGTGAGTTGACCACCTGGGTTTTTCCGCAAGCCGGAGCGCTTCAACCAGACGTGTGGCCTTCATCGGCCCGGTGTTTCAAGATTTGCGCAAAGCTCTGCGCGCCATCCACAAATTGCCCAAAGCAAACAGCGTGGTGATCGGGGCGGTGTTTTTCATCAAACCACGATAGCGGGTCTTCGTGTAACCGAACGGCCGCTTGAGGATGCGAAACGGGTGTTCGACCTTCGCCCGAACACCCGCCTTCAGGCGTTCGATCTGATCGTATATCGCATCCAGCGAATCATTCAGATCCAGTTTCCTGCGTTTTGCCGGTCGCATTGCAACATGCCAACGAATCGCGTCTGCCTCACAACGCTTTTCGATACCCTGATACCCAGCGTCCGCGTATACATCCGTTTCTTCGCCGTGTAGCAACGCTTCGGCGACGGTGATGTCGTGCACGTTAGCGGCCGTTCCAATGATTGTATGAACCACGCCCGAGTCGGCGTCTACGCCGACATGCATTTTCATCCCAAAGTACCAGTTGCCACCCTTCTGCGTCGATTTCATTTCTGGATCCCGCGTGCCAGAGCCGTTCTTTGTCGAACTGGGCGCGGCAATCAGGGTTGCGTCAACCGCCGATCCAGCCTTAAGCATCAGGCCTTTCTCCGTCAGGATCTCATTGACCAGCGACAGCATTTGCGCCGCCAGCCCATGCGTTTCGAGCAGATGGCGGAACCGCAGTATCGTGCTTTCATCCGGCAGTCGCACCATGCCTCCGTCGAGACCCGCGAACTCGCGATAAAGCGGCACGTCATAGAGTGCTTCTTCCATAGCAGGGTCCGACAGACCAAACCATTGCTGCATGAAATGAATCTGCAGCATCGTTGCAACCGGGAACGGTGGTCGACCGGTTTTGCCCGTGGGATAGTGCGGTTCGATCACCGCAATCAGCTTCAGCCAGGGCACAACGCGTCGCATCTCATCGAGAAATTCCCGCTTGCGCGTCCGCTTCGTCGACAAATCCAGACCAAGACCAAGCTGCGTCATCATGTTGCTCCTCACAAAATCCGCTCCGTTTCCAGGATAGCTCGGCAGCAACGTAATGCCAGGACTTTTGCAGATATTCCTTAA
>NZ_PVEN01000059.1 GCF_002973525.1 Paraburkholderia sp. BL21I4N1 | reverse complement strand
CGCCTGCTTGTACTGCGTGGCGAAAGAGCGGATGCGCGCAAGCAGGAGCGGGATGAGCCGCTCCGACACCCTCACGCCTAGTGCGTCGTAGGCCTCACGCACACTTTGAGATCCAGAATGTTTCCCGAGTATCGTCGACCGTTGCCGGCCGAGCTCTGCCGGATCGAATCCCTCGTAGGTCGTGGGGTGCTTCGCGAGGCCGTCGGTGTGAATGCCCGACTCGTGAGTAAAGATGTTCCTACCGATGATGCTCTTGTTTAAGGAAACTGCGCGGCCTGAGGCTTGTTCGACTAACGACGAAATGTCGGGCAGCGCTCTGGTGTCGACGCCAGTTTCTCGTCGCAGCAGGTGCCGTGCGCCCATCACGACTTCTTCCAGCGCTGCATTGCCGGCGCGCTCACCCAACCCGTTGACGGTGGTGCTCGCATGGGTCGCGCCGGCCCCAAGGGCGGCTAGTGTGTTGGCTGTGGCGAGCCCGAGGTCGTCGTGCGCGTGTATTTCGATCTCCAGATCGACGGCAACGCGTAGCGCTGCAATGGCGTAGAAGGTCTTAAAGGGGTCCAGGATACCGACAGTGTCGGCAAAGCGCACGCGCTGGGCGCCGTGCTGCTGCGCGCATTGAGCCACTTCTACGAGAAATGAGGGATCCGCGCGCGAGGCGTCTTCCATGCCCAAGGAAATTCTGGGATGGTTTTTCGCTGCCTCGCCGACGACGCGTGCGATCTGCGCCAGTACCCAACTGCGCGACTGCCGCACCTTGTGTTGCAAATGAATATCCGAAACGGGAACCGAGAGATGAACGATATCGGCATCACAACGCAATGCCGCGGTGAGATCCTCGTCGGTGAGGCGCCCCCAAACCATCAGGCGAGCGTCGAGGTTCAGGTCGACGATTGCAGCGATGCACGCCATTTCGTCCTCACCCATGGCAGGAATTCCGATTTCGAGTTCGGCCACGCCGGCCTGCGACAGTGCGGCGGCGATTGCGCATTTTTCCTCAGTGCGAAATGCGACGCCAGCGGTCTGCTCACCGTCGCGAAGCGTTGTGTCATTGATGATCGGATTGAGCATGTCAGGTCTCTTGAGTTGTCGCCGATGGATTGCAAGCGTTGTGCCAAGCGAGCATCTACAGTCGGGGCACAATTTGCGGGATGTCGACCGGCACAATGTCGGGTTATGGCGGTGCATCGTCCGATTGTTCGTGTCGCGAATGTTACGTTCCGGACAATTCGGCCGCGCTGGAGGTGGCTCGATCGGTTCCATCCGCTAGCGGATGGAATGTCGAACCTGTTCGCTTGATGCATACTCGAAATAATTAGGCTAACAAAGCAATTTGGCCATG
>NZ_PVEN01000058.1 GCF_002973525.1 Paraburkholderia sp. BL21I4N1 | reverse complement strand
CACATCATCAAAGTCGAACGACGCATATCGCCTTTGAAAATCTGAAGGTAGTCTGCCTTCATTCGATTCTCCGCACGCGCCTTGAGATAAAGCGGACTTTCATCAACGTGTCGGATGATCCAGTAAATAAACAGCCCAGGAATGACACCTAGGCAGAACAGGATTCTCCAGCCGAAAGCAGGAAGAACAAAGGTAGAAGCTACGGCAGCGAGTACGTAGCCGAGCGACCAACCAGCCTGCGATACAGACAATCCTTTAGCCCTATGCTTGAGCGGCCACGATTCGGAGATTAGCAAAACTGAAACAGTCCACATCCCGCCCCAACCCAACCCCAATATCGCGCGTGTGATAGCAAGTTGCGTAAGGTTCTGCGTGAAAGCACTCAGTCCCGCGAAAACCGTGAACACCGTTACGCACATGACGATCGAGCGCTTGCGCCCAATCTTGTCTGCAATCGGGCCCGACAAAACGCCCCCAATAGAACATGCCAGTAGCGAGGCGGTCGCGAGCAAACCTGCCTGCGCTGTAGTGAGGTTCCATTCGTGAAGAATCGTCGTCAGCGCGAAGGCGTAGACCATCACGTCAAAGGCATCTAGTACGTTCCCCAATGTGACGGCGGCAACAGCCCACCAATGTTTTGCCAGGATGTCGTGCCGCCACGACCGCTTACTACCCGCAACAGCTGCCGCTCCGATATCTGCTTCAATATCCGCTTCAATATCAGGCAAACGGCGCGCCGACCGACTTGGTTCTTGCAACATGTCTCTTCCATGTAGTTCCGGGACGCCAAGGCTCTGACGCCGGTAGATCTCACCGTTTTACGATGACGTAATGAGGATGGTTGCCGTAAAGCCGCAACGCAAATGCAAAACAATTTAGCCCTTATGCGCGCGATACATGTTCTCGTTATGTCGACTCGAACCCATCGTGCATCTCAGTGCTTCCAACGTCAAATGGTGTCCATTTTTCACCGTGCGGCCGGTCGCTCTGCAAACTTCACGAATTGCTTGGCCAGAGCGAACTCGATGACCTGTCTGACGTCGTCGAGCAGATCATCTCGACGTCCAATCCAGCGGTGACGGAGCGCATCGCTGCACTTCCCCACGGATCGTCGACATACCACATGAAGATCGATGGTTTGGAAACGCCTGTCGAGCTCGTTGGAACGTTGTGGACCGGTGCGGTGTCAGGTCCGATTGGACGGGGACGTCCGGCCTCTCGAAGAAAAAAGATCAACGAACCGCTCAATTACACGACTGCGATAACGTCGTACGCGCTCGTGTGCAACATTGCCTAGTCCATCAATAAAGGTTGGAATCCTAAAGAACGTCGTCACGCTGAACGACTCTCCGGTAAGACGGCCGTGTGCCATTTTATCCAATCAAGGACGCCGTGCTGAGGTGACAAGCTGACGTCCTTAGCATCCCTAACAAAATGAATTTCGGGGCTGTTTACGTTCGATGAATGCAGTTAAGGAAGGTCTGCACAACCCGCTTTGGATGCGTTACCTTTGACATCCAGCGCAGCCTCGGCGCTCGGATCGTTGTTAGTGAGTTGACCAC
>NZ_PVEN01000057.1 GCF_002973525.1 Paraburkholderia sp. BL21I4N1 | reverse complement strand
GGAGCCGATACACCCCAATACCGGATAGCCGCCTTCGCGCGCGGTCCGCTCATGAAACGCCAGCCCCAGTTCGCGCTCGCTGATGCCGGGCTTGGCTATTTCCAGCGCAGACGCGATCGATTGCTCCGCAATCTGGGCAGCGCGGCGCAGGCGATTGATTTCCTCCGCCGTCTTGACTGCGCGAACCATACGGAAAATCTCAAGCGCCGGCTTCACTTTTGCGTTGGGCAGGCGAGTCTGGATTTCCTCGAAATTGCCAGGCATCAGGCCTAGCTCGTCGAGACCGATAACACCATCGCCCAGGCCACAATCGTTGATGGCTGCACACAGCGCATTAATCGCCGTTCCGTGGTCCGGGAGGTTATACAGCTCGAGTTGACGCTGATCGAGCGCATTTAACGTCACGCTGCTCGTTTGTTCGACCGAAAAGAAGCCGTATCGGTACACCTTCGAAATCCAGACGTCATCCTGGTCGGCCAGTTGGTCAAGCAAGCTGGTTGTGGCAATGATGGCGGGCTCGCCGCGTCCGGGCGCAGGAATAAGAACATAGGACTGTGGCCCGCGACGAACCCATTGAGAAAGGGCCCAGTAGCCGCTCGAGTAAGTGACGTTCTCCGGCAACGTCGCGACAATTGCATCAAGCCCATGGCGCGCCATCATCTCATTGAGCCTTTCGATGTTCAGCAACATATCTCTAACTTCCTGGTTCAAAGAAAAAGTACGGGTCCAGCCAGGTGCTTTGGAACTCGCCCCTGGGGATCCACCATGCATATCGCAGATTCAGGTTCTAATCGTGCTGAGTTCGATATCGGTCACAAACATATGTCCTGCTGAGTGTGTAATCATCTCGGGAATTCCAGATGCGATTGCCACAGCCTGCGGTGTAACACCGCAGGCCCAATAGACTTCGATCTCGTCTTCCGCGGGTGGGGTGTAGCGTCCCCAGTCAACCTTGGTCGGATCGCTGATTCCGATGTCCCGACCGTCACCTACATGAAGCGGGCCGCCATGGGCGAGAGGATATCGTGAGGTGATCTCTATCGCACGGCTGACATCTTTCCTTGCGATGGGGCGCATACCCACGACTACTGGTCCTTTAAATACGCCTGCGGGCTCACAGGCAATATTTGTAATGTAGACGGAAATTCTCCCGTTTTCTTCTTTCAGATGATGTTGCGATATGCCCGCATCGGTCAGGATTTCGTCGAAAGACAAACTACACCCAAGCAGGAAACTGACGTGGTCTGGCCGCCACAGATGCTCGATATCCGATACCTCTTCGACGAGCGAGCCATCTCTGTAGATGCGATAGCCTGGCAGGTCGGTGCGTATATCGCTACCCGGCGCCGTACGAGGCATCTCCGGATTCCCCGGATCTCCTACCTCGAGCAACGGACACGGTTTTGGATTTCTTTGACAAAACCGCAGAAAATCGAAAGCGTATCGCTCGGGGACGATGGCCAGGTTCGCCTGCACATAACCTCGCGCCAGTCCATGCGTCGTCCGGGTCCATTTCTTCGCGCGGACCGCCTCCCGTACCTGCTGCCCAGACGCGCTACTCAATTCTTCGTGCAACATGTTTCACCTCCGATAAA
>NZ_PVEN01000056.1 GCF_002973525.1 Paraburkholderia sp. BL21I4N1 | reverse complement strand
ACAAGTCATGCCTGATGACCATAGCGAGTCGGTACCACCCCTTCCCATCCCGAACAGGACCGTGAAACGACTCCACGCCGATGATAGTGCGGATTACCCGTGTGAAAGTAGGTAATCGTCAGGCTCCCTAGCAGAAAACAGAAACCCCACCCCCAAAAGGTGGGGTTTCTGCGTTTACGGCAGGGGAAAATCTCAGGCCTATCCCACCGTCCATATCCGGCACGACGGGCAAACCGTCACGTTGCACACTGACAGCCTCGAACGGCGCGGCAATTACTGTCGGTTTATCGCCCAAACGGCAGGCAGCGCCAGCTCAGGCGTTCGCGGTCTGCACGTCTTACGTGCGCTGTCCCGATACGCCGCGTAACACCAGACGCAGCGTCACCCGAAACGCAGCGTCACCCGGGACGCAGCGTCACCCGGGACGCAGCGAGTTTGCCCATCCGTTCCCCCTCCACCCGTCCGCTCAGGCCCGCTTTCGCGCGGGCGTCTGATATGTCATGCCTGCGGCAAAGCGGTCCAGCCGTTCACTCGCGTCGGTGATCGCCCACAACGGGGCACGGTGCAGTTGCTGGTCGTAATTCGTCGCGATTGCGGCAAAAAGTGCGAACCCGGTGTTATCCAGTATCCATCTACCTGTCTCCCGTCCAATATCGAAAACCGTCGACACCGCACGTTCCGCCGCGCTGAGTTCCTCGTCAGATGCCGCGCCAAAGCCCAACTCGGCCAGAAAACCGGTCAGCAGCATGGTCTGTGTGAGGGTTTGCGCGTCAATCATGCTGCCTGCTCCGCGCCGCAGGGCGTCGAGCGCCAGATGTACTCGCAAAGCGAGGTCATCGGCGGTGTGCCGGGCAATCGGCAACAGCATGACCTTGGCATGCCGCGCACGCGCAGCGCCAGTGTGGCGAGATAAGGGGATCGGTTGTGCCATGAAGGTCCAATGTTTATGCCTGTGCAGATGCAATAACGGCGCGGGCTGCAAAAGGTTGAGCCCTCACTGATCGTGCAACAGATCGATTGGTTGGAATGCGGGTTGGCCAGGCGAGCTCACGCAGGTCACCGCTATCCTTCACGAGACCGATATCCGGCCAGATACAACGACAGCGTTGCGCACAACCCTCATCCGTGGGACATTAATCTTTCGATTTGCCTTCATGTTGGCGGCGAATCTCATTGACAGCATCGCCCGAATTGTCGATGCGTAACGGCGCCATGACAAAGTACGGCGCTCGCGCCTCGCTCTCACAGCAGGCGTATGGCGTTGGCTGGCTGGAGAAACGCTAAGCAAACGCTAGCGTCCGAAGGGCTCGCGGCGCGCATTCATCTGTGTTTGGCTGCGCAGCCACGACTGGAAAGCCGCGATGACCGAGTTCGTGATCTTCCATGACGACCGCTTCACAAGAAACCACTTACAAAATGCATCTGATGGCCTGCCATCCGCTAGGTCTTTACCCGCCTTGTACACAAAAATTCAGACACCCCGCACCCCGCACCCCGCACCCCCCCCCCCCCCCCCCCCCCCCCCCCCCCCCCCCCCCCCACCCCCCCCCCCCCCCCCCCCCCCCCCCCCCCCCCCCCCCCCCCCCCCCCCCCCCC
>NZ_PVEN01000055.1 GCF_002973525.1 Paraburkholderia sp. BL21I4N1 | reverse complement strand
GACCCAGAGTGTGTGGAAACTCGATTTTTGCCGCTAAGCGGGCAATTGACAGTCAGGTCGATCGCGTGTGATACAACGAGTTTGCGCCATCGAACAGTGCAAGGACAACAAAGCCCCTCGGGGCGTTAGCTTCCAGCCATCTTCATGGCCTTCATCATTCCTGCAACCCCAAGTATGTTCATGACTCGCTTCAGGTTGTAGGCCAACACCTGAAGGCTCATCTCTGTACTCGCTCGCCCGAGCGTCCTGGTGAGGAAGTGTGCAGGACCCATCCAGTGCTTGAGCGTACCGAAGACATGCTCGACAGTACTTCGGCGGATGGTCATTGCATCGGGCTTCCGGTCGAGCCGGCGCTGCATGGCTTCCAGGACGTTTTCGTGCTCCCATCGTCGGATGCGACGATAGTCGCTCGGTGAACATCGTTCCTTGAGATGGCAACGCGGGCAGGCACTGGTCCAGTAGACCCGCAGGTTCATATCATGCTCGACAGTCGTGAACCGATGGATGGCTCGCTCGCCAGCAGGGCATCGATACACATCGCTTTTTGCCACGTAGACAAAGTCGGCCTTGGTGAAGAGACCTTTCTTCCGGGATGCAGAGGTGAGCGGCTTGGGAACATATGCACTGATGTCGTTCAGATCGCATGCGCGTATCTCCGGGCCGCTGAAGTAGCCCCGGTCAGCAACAACCTTCAGCTTCGATCTACCCATCGCGTCCTTCGCAGACCGCGCCATCTTGCTGAGTTGTCCGTGATCGTTTCCGACGTTAGTTACCTCGTGCTCAACAATCAGATGATGTTTCGTGTCTACAGCTGCCTGAACGTTGTAGCCCACTATGCCGGAGCCTCTTCCGCTTGTTGCCATGGATCTCGCGTCGGGATCCGTCATCGACAGCTGTTTGTCCGGTTGCTTCTCTAACTGTTTCCTGATCTGTGCGAGCTCACGCATCTGCTGGCGCAAGCGGGCGATCTTCTCGTACAGGCGAACGGTCTTCACATCGAAACCTGTTGGACTGGTCCGGTCTGCGGTAGCAATCAGGTCGAGATACCGCTGCACGCTTTCTTCGATCTGCTGCTGACGCTTATCGATCTTGCTCGCCGTGTAGTTCCTGTCGCGGCTGTTTGACGCCTTGAACTTGCTACCGTCGATGGCCACCATGTCGCTGGATAGCAGCTTCAACCCGCGACACAATTCGACGAAACGCCGGCATACGTTGCGAATGGCCACGCCGCTGTCACGGCGAAAGTCGGCAATCGTCTTGAAGTCCGGGGCCAGACGTCCCGTTAGCCACATCAGTTCGACGTTGCGCTGACATTCACGCTCAAGACGCCGGCTGGAAGGTATCCGGTTCAGGTATCCGTAGATATAGATCTTCAGCATCACACCCGGATGGTAGGACGGGCGGCCCGTGATCGCTGGCGTGGTACCGTCGAAACCAAGTTCCACAAGATCCAGTTCGTCGACGAAGACATCGATGACTCTCACCGGATTGTCCTCTCCGATATAGTCATCGACGCATTCAGGAAGTAGTGCGACCTGCTTGCGGTCATCGCCTTCAACGAATCGCTTCATGAGTCACCCGATCTCAGTGCGTTGATTCAGTTTAGGCGATCAATACGTTTTCACACACTCTGG
>NZ_PVEN01000054.1 GCF_002973525.1 Paraburkholderia sp. BL21I4N1 | reverse complement strand
CTACAAGATCCTATGAAGCAGGCGGACCACCGATGATCTGAAACGTAAAATCAGAGGGCGATTCCCGTTCAAAGGAGAGCATCATGCGCACAGATCAGTCATCCGCGACCGGCAGCGACGAGTTCCTGCTGGCGGTATCAATCGAGCTAGCCGCAGCGAAGTGGAAAGTCGCGCTGCATGACGGCCAGCGCGAGAAACCTGCGGTTCACACGGTGACAAACCCGGGTGCCGCTGGCCGACTGCAGGCAGTGCTGGGCCTGATTGACTCTCACAAGGCAAAGTGGTCGTTGCCGTCTAGTATGCGCGTGGCAGTAAGCTACGAGGCTGGGCAGGATGCGTTCTGGATCTATCGTGCGCTGCAGGCGCGCGGCATCGAATGCTATGTAATCGATGCCGCAAGCATTCCCGTCGAACGCCACCGGCGCCGCGCGAAGACCGACCGCCTTGATGCAATCAAACTGGTCACCAACCTCCGTGGGTGGCTGCGCGGTGAGCGGGACCGGATGCATGTCGTGCGCGTGCCGTCCTTGCAGGATGAAGCATCACGCCAGCTCATGCGCGACCGCGGGCAACTGCAGAAGGAAATGCTGCAGCATCGTGACCGGATGCGCAAGCTGCTGGCCACGCTCGGATGCTGGGATGAGGTCGATCACAAGAGCTTTGTGGGCCGGCTCGCCCGTAACGAGGTAACGTGTTATGACGGCACACCGCTGCCGGCCGAACTGCGTGAGCGGTTGCTGCGCGAATGCAACCGGCTGGCGCTGGTCGAACAGCAATTCGCTGTTCTTGACAAGGCGCGACACGAAAACCTGCCGGCGGCCGCACACAAACGGATCGACGATCTGTCACGGCTGAAGGGTGTCGGCCCGGTGGGTGCCGTCCGCCTCGCACTCGAACTGTTCTGGCGGACATTCCGCAACAGGCGTGAAGTTGGCGCGTGCGTTGGCCTCGTTCCACAGCCCTACGATAGCGGCGAGAGTCGCGTTGATCAGGGCATCAGTAAGCAGGGTAACCGACGTGTGCGCGCGCTGTTGATCGAACTGGCGTGGTCGTGGCTGCGCTACCAGCCAGAGAGCGTGCTGACACACTGGTTCCACCAACGCGTACAGGGTACGCAACTGAACCGACGCGTCCGACGCATTGCAATCGTCGCTGTGGCACGACGTCTCGTGATCGCCCTGTGGCGCTATCTCAAGGACGGTGTGATACCCGAAGGAGCGCTGTTGAAGTCGAGTTGAGTCAGCGAGGCGGTCAACAGCGAAAACATGGATGACGCGAAACACGATGGATGGACGGTTTGAAGTGAACATGCCCGTGGGAAGCCCGGGTTACTGACGTGACCGATTCTCAAGATGGGGCATGCTCCCGGAAACATTCCGGCGCAACGCGCATACAGGATGAGGCTGGCTATCGGCCAGCGGATAGAAGGTGGTGAGGCGTTGGATCTCACGAGCGCGACGATCGGCTTCGGACCTGCCGTAGTTTCGATTTGCAGCAGAGATTGCCTTGCTACCGTGAGGCGGGAGCATACTCGACAGATGATTTATGCCTCAGTTTGCAAACCACTTGACAACTTTCTGCTCATAGAAGGGCTTCCCCGTTGAGCACAAGCTCAATCGAGGTCCGCTGTTGATACATGCTGCAATGCCGCGCTAGTGCATGTGAGAAGGTGAAGGACTGCGGCTCTACAACCGGTCATGTTGGGCCGCTGGCCCGGACCCTGATGAAAGACGCGCGCA
>NZ_PVEN01000053.1 GCF_002973525.1 Paraburkholderia sp. BL21I4N1 | reverse complement strand
GTGCCGCCGCGGTGAGGTTACGCTCGGTCATCAGAGCATCGAGCGCGACGAGAAGATTTAGATCGAGGCCCTTGAAACGCATGATCCCAACTTATAAATAATGTGGATGTGTTCCATCAAAACAATCGATTTCACGAATTGTACAGTATGGAGGATAGTGTTCCTGGTAGATCCGACTGGATTTCGCCAACCTGCTGGCGCCTTCGTGGTGCCGGGTAGCGGAAGAAGTGTGTCGTAGAACTGAGCGAAGCCGAGGAAATGACATTGCAGCAGTTGTCGATCAATCACATGCATCGGGGCACGCGAGCGCGGCCCTGTCGCTGCTCGGAGACAGGATCAAGCGCAAGCTTACCGCTGAGCAACTCGGCGTGAGCGGGCAGTCCGTCTGCGACTGGCTCACGCATGGCGCAACAGCGGCGTGGACGGCCCGACGGGCGGCCATATCGGTGGGAACATGAAGCACCACTGACGACGCTTCATCACCTGCACGAAGGAAACGCCAATGCCGAACTCGCTGAACTTTCTCGGCGGATACGGCACCAAATTTCAAGTCAATTTCTCGTGGACGCTCTCATGAATACTGTAGCAAAACGTCGGGCCGGAGAAATGGAATTTAGGCATATCAAAATGGTTGTCGATCTTTGCCCTGACTCCGAGAAAAATCCTCAGGCGTACGCCGAGCATCAACCGAGGCGCATGTCCAATGCGCCCACGGCCTTCGGCGGCATGGACAAGCTGGATCGCGCCGACACGACGCAACAAGCGTCTGGCAGGTCGCGTAGGCGCTTACTACCGGCAAAACTTCGCATAGTTCTCCAAACCCTTTCTATATCGGCCGCTTACCTTCGTACAGTTGAGCCACCGCTCGACTTCGCCTTGGCTTCGCGACGAATCGCGAGCAGCCGATTGCAGGTGCCAAATGCATCAGGGACCCGGCCAAATGGATCTCGTGTCAGTCGCAGTCAGATCGTGCGGAAGATGCGGGGGAAGTCTTTGGTAGATCTGGTGCGAAAGGCACGCGCACTCGATGTAATCTCCATCGTGGATGCGGTTCGATCGGCCCGTGAAGCGTTGACGGAAATGCTCTTTTCTTCGGGCTTCATCCCAGAACTGTTCCAGAGTGCAGATGATTTCATGAAATCGAACCGCTTTCTCAGAAAGTCGTTCGCGTGCGTCAGGTCCACCCTCAAAGGCCGGACGGCGCATAGGGGGCAGTCGTGAATTTGGCCGTGTCCACAGCTGAAGGACCTCTCTCCATGCGCTCTCAGGTGCGGTGGAGGCTGGCTTGGGAAAACGAGTTGCGACTCGCCGACCACATCGAACTGTCCGAGTTCTTCCGACAGACCTACGGACCGACAGGGGCGTTTAATGCAAAACCATTCGAAGGCAATCACAGTTGGGCTGGTGCGAGGCCAGAGGTCCGTGCAATCGGCTACGACGCGCGCGGCGTAGCGGCTCATATCGGCGCACTGCGTCGTTTCATCAAGGTTGGCGCAGTCGATCTACTAGTGGCCGAACTAGGATTGTACGCGGTACGTCCAGATCTTGAGGGACTCGGAATCCCTCATTTAATGCGCGTGATGTATCCCGTGTTGCAGGAACTTGGCGTTCCATTCGGCTTCGGCACAGTTCGACACGCGTTGCGGCAACATATTGCAAGGCTGCTCGGCCGACACGGTCTGGCGACTATTGTGTCTGGAGTTCGCGTCAGGTCGACCCTGCGAGAAGTGCATCTCGACAAGCCGCCCACGCGCATCGAGGACGTACTCATTGTCGTCTTGCCGATTGGACGGTCAATGAGCGACTGGCCGACCGGAACGCTAATTGATCGGAACGGGCCAGAGCTGTGAGGCACTGCTTATTCGAAGCGCGTAGCGAGTGCGCTGACATCTCCGGACGTCGCAGCGTTTATTTGACGTTTGACGACGGCCCTAATCCGCTTTGCACACCGGACATCCTCGATGTGCTGGCGGAACACCGCGTGCCGGCGACTTTCTGCGTCATCGGCGCGTACGCAGCGAGTCAGCCGAAGCTGCTCCAGCGAATGATCGCAGAAGGGCACGAGGTCGCAAACCACACGATGACTCATCCGGACCTGTCCAGATGCGAACCCACCGAAGTACAACAGGAAATACTAACGGCAAGCAGGGTCATCAGGATGGCGAGCCCGCAGGCTCCGCTGCGGTATATGCGTGCCCCGTATGGCATGTGGACCGAAGCAGTGCTCACTACGTCAGCGAGCGCTGGTCTGGCGCCCCTCCACTGGTCGGTAGACCCGCGAGACTGGTCCCGTCCCGGCGTGGACGCGATTGTCAGCGCAGTGCTGGCCTCTGTCCAGCCTGGCGCAATTGTACTCTTGCACGACGGATGCCCTCCCGATGAGTTGGGACGATGCACTCACGCTGGTCTGCGCGAGCAGACCCTCATGGCGCTTTCCCTCATGATTCCAGCATTGCATGACCGGGGGTTTGCAATCCGATCGCTTCCTCAACCTCAGCGGACGAACCAGACACCCTATGAACATGCTTGCCGCAACTAGCGCTGTCTCGTTTTATGCGCTGCTCTCGACTGTCTATAAAAGCACGCAGGCGCTTTATGCTCAGCCGACAAACGTGTCATCGCTGTCGGACGGCTTGGTCGACTCCGACGCTCTGCCGGGCGTGGATGTCATCGTGCCGTGCTTTAACGAGCAACCGCGCACGCTCTCGGCGTGCCTGGAGTCCATTGCAAACCAGGACTACGCCGGAAAACTGCGGGTCTATGTGGTTGATGATGGTTCTGCGAATCTCGACGCCGTGAGGCCGGTATACGATGCGTAC
>NZ_PVEN01000052.1 GCF_002973525.1 Paraburkholderia sp. BL21I4N1 | reverse complement strand
GTATCCGTCAGCGAAACCCGTTGGGGCGGTTTTGCGCGGCTAAATGTCGACGATCTTTCGCAGTAAAGAGTACGAAACGCGCCAGTGGCCATCGGTGTCATTAACGGCGACCGATGCGGTCTTGGCATTCAGCCTCACGACGACTCCGACGCGCTCGCTTAGGTGCTTGTCGGTGAAGCTAACTGTGTCACCGATGAAGAATTCTTCACGCTGCGTTCTCGGCGGCGGTGTCGGTTCGACGTGAGGCTGAGCACTTGACGTTTCAGGGATGATCGCCGCATAGAGCACGCCCCAACGGCGTCGAGTTGCGCTGTCCTGAACCACAGCCTGTGTCTGGCGGAGTTCAACTATGGTGCCTTGCGCCGGCGGCCCAAGCGGGTTATCGCCGATGTAGTTCACGGCCATCCCCAGATGCAGGCGTTGACGTATTTCGAGAATACGTCGGGGGTCATCGAGCATTTTGCCGATAGCTAGATAGAGGCGATATAGCTCGGCGCTGGGCGCCTGCCGAAGCGAGTCGAGAATGTCCATGGTGTAGAGGTGTTTTAACGGGCGAGCGGCAACAGTTCATGCACGCGATTGACGGGATACGACGGCAGTTGCTCAAGCGTTCGTTCAAGCCACGCGTAGGGCTCGATACCGTTGAGGCGAGCCGTCCCGATGAGGGAATACATCGTTGCCGCCGCACGCGCACCTCGTGGAGAACCCGCGAACATCCAATTCGCCCGTCCGACGGCAATAGGCCTGATCTGGCGTTCTAGAGCATTGTTGTCTGGCAATAGGACGCCGTTCTCCGTGTACCGGATAAGCGCCTCCCAATGCCGTAATGCATAACCAAATGCCTTGGCAAGCGGCGCTCGTGGGAGCAAGCCAATGCTGTTCGCCTCGAGCCACTGAAGAAACTGTGCAAGCACCGGCAAGGCTTCGGTTTGCCGTGCCGCCAGCTTGATGTCTGGTGCCTGGTCTTTGACCCGCGATTCAATCGCATATAGCTTGGCGATCCACTGAAGGGCTTGCGCCGCGAGCCCCGGCTCCTTCTGATCCTTGGCAATTTCGAAGAACCGTCGACGGCAATGCGCCCAACATCCAACCTCGATAATATCGCCTCGCTCGTATAGCGCACCATGGCCGCTATACGCGTCGGCCTGCAGATACCCTTTGTATTCGTTTAGGTACAGCAGCGGATGTGCTCCCGCACGCGACTCGGCGAACTCGAACACGACCGCTGGCGGGTGGTCGACCCAGACACCGTTCTCCTTATACTGGCCCGCACCAAGGTAGCCCCATAATCGTGCTGTACGCGTTGACGCCTGGCCTCGCTCGAGCAAGGGCAGTGTCGTGTCGTCCACGTGCATGCGCGGCGCCTTTAACTGGTGAGCGCGCAACCCAGGTAGCAGCACCGATAATAACTCGGCCGACGCCAGCTTCCATTCGCACAGCGTCGCTCGCGGCAAGTACACGCCACGGCGCGCGTAGCGCATTTCCTGACGATTCAACGGCAAATGATCGACATAGGTGTTCACCAGAACGTTGGCGAGCAGGCTGGCGCTTGCATTGCTCTTAGGCAACGGCGAGGGCTGAGCGCTTGCGGTCACGATGGTCGATTCGCCGTCCTTCTTCGCCACGTATTTAAAGCGGATGTGCTCAATGACGGTCAGCTTGGACGGCTCGTAATGCAGCGTCTCGCTGCGCTCTTCGCCGATCCGTTCAAGCGTATCGAACGCCATCTTCTGTTCGTCGCTCAGATCGTATTCGATGCGTGTGCGTGGCAGGTCCTTGGGCAGTGCAGGACGCCCTTTTCGGGTGTGACTTTCTACAGGAACGGCGTCGACTGCTGGCGGTGCCGGGATATCCGTGGCGGCGTCGAACAGCTCGGCTTGGCCCGCCAGGCGCTCGGAGCTCACGCCAAAGCGCGCACGGTTCAACTGCGCAATCTGATGCTGGAGGATTTCCAACTGCTCCCACAACACCCGTGCAAGCCGGTTCTGTTCGAGCGCGAACGCTTGCAGCGCATCGGGCTCGATGGGAAGATCCGCGACAGTGACGGCGTTGGGTGGCATGTGTTCCATGATGCCTAACTCAGGCCACGTTTACAAGCTCGGCGCTCCGCTGGAGCACCTCACGTCACGCGCGTTACTGCCACGGTGCGGTGCGGCTCTCGCGCCGGAATCTCGATGCCTTCGAGCCATGCGTTGAGCTCGGCGAGCGTGAAGCCGCGCTGGGCGAGCAATGAGGGTGCCGGGAAACGGCCTCTTTCGAGACGCTTATACCAAAGCGCGAAGCCGGTCCGGTCCCAATAAAGAATCTTCACTTTGGAACGGTCGCGCGCCACGAAGACGAACAGGTTGCCCGATGTAGGCTTCTGAGCAAGTAACGGCTCGACGAGATAAGACAGCCCATCGATCGCCTTGCGCATGTCTACCGGGTCGCGACAGATGTAAGCGCGAACGTCCGAGGCAATCAGCACCGACCACCTCCGAGTTGCCCGAGCACAAAGCGCACGATGCGCTCGGCGTGAACGCCGCTCAGTTCGATACGAACGCCAGCGAGCGATAGCGTCACCCCGTCACGCGACGGCGACACATCAGCCGCTTGCGTTGCAACAGGCGGCCTTGAGGGAGCAAGTTCACCATCCAGATTGGAAACGATGAATGCCGCATCCGCAGTAACCGCGAGCGGCTGCTTAATCTCTTTGATGTGGGTCGAAAGCTTCTTGCGCCACAGGCTGAAGGTGCTGACCGCCAAACCCTGTTCCCGGCAAAATCGCCGAGCGCCGACACCACTCGCCTTCCAGGTGGTAACCATTTCGCCCCAGAACGCTTCCCCTTGCCGTGGGCGACGTGTACCCATCGCCGTTGAAGCCTTAATGATCTCGTCTTCCATCGCATTGCCCTCGTTCTCACGAAAGCACCACCTTCACATTCGGAATGCCGCGATTCAAGACGGGATCCGCTGACGCTTACG
>NZ_PVEN01000051.1 GCF_002973525.1 Paraburkholderia sp. BL21I4N1 | reverse complement strand
GTAAGCGACATTTGACGGCCGTCTTGACGATCAGAATTTGATCTCGAAGAGGCGTTCGTTGACGCTCTGGAGGTCAAAGGCAGCAGGATCGAAACTACCACCACACCAGTCGAGCAACAGTTGGTGTTCGTCATGAGCGGGATCGATGATCGCATCGAGGAACTCGATGTAGCCGGGTACGCCGCCAACATCTTCCGGTGGACAGGCATTGCGACCGTCCAGGCAGATGGGCCAGCGCAACTCGGGATCAGGCGGCAGGACCTTCTCGAGCTTCACACGATGCTGCCAGTTGTCACCGTAATCGTAGATATAGGTGAATGACTTCAGCGCGCCGAGCGCCTTGCCCAGGGTCACCCGCGCTTCGTTGAGCATCGGCGGGTCACTCGGGAAGTCCGGATCGGGCACCCCGTAGTTGTCGTCGCCGAACACGAATTCGTGCAGATGGCCACCATCCCAGCCCATCGCCCACAGCAGCACGACATGCAGCTTCGGCAGCTTGATCGAGGCAGGGACCCGCACCCGTCTCCAGACCGCCGGCTTGAGATACTTCAGCTCGATGTGCAGCTGGTAGACCGGTACCGGTGAATTGACCGCGCTTAACGCGGGTTTGCGAGTCGATGCCATCGTCATGCAGCTTGCCGAAGCGGCTGCTCCGCCGGCATCAAACGCCACGGCAGCAACTCGTCGATCCGGTTGATGGGATGCTCTGCAATGCGCTCGAACACCGTGCGCAGGTATGCATACGGTTCGATGCCATTCAGGCGTGCCGTACCGATCAGGCTGTAGATGACCGCCGCACTCTGTCCACCGCCATCAGAACCTGCGAACAGATAGTTGCGCCTGCCGAGAACCAGCGGCCTGATCGATCGCTCCGCGGTGTTGTTATCTATCTCGATGCGCCCGTCTTCACAGTAGCGCACCAGCGCGTGCCAGTTCCCCAGCGCATACCGGATGGCCTTGCCAAGGCCCGACTTCGCCGAGACCTGCGCGAACGTATGTTCCAGCCAGTCCTTCAGTGTGCCTGCGAGCGGCAATGCCCGCGCCATGCGCACGGACTGCCGGACCTCCGGCTTGCGGCCGCGCACCTCGCGCTCGATGGCATACAGGGCCGCGATGCGGCTGAGTGCCTCCTGCGCTACCGGCGAACGCTCCAGTTCGTACAGGTCATAGAACTTGCGCCGCACATGCGCCCAGCACGCTGCCTCGATGATCGTGCCATCGCGGTATAGCGCGTCGTAGCCACTATAGGCATCCGCCTGCAGGATGCCCGACCAGCCCTGCAGATGCGTACGGGGTCGCTCTCCCTTGCGGTCGGGCGAGTACTGGTACCAAACCGCAGGGGGTGCCCCGCTGCCCGCCGGCCGGTCATCGCGTACGTACGTCCACAACCGCGCCGTACGCGTCTTGCCGCGTCCGGGCTCCAGCACCGGGACGGGAGTGTCATCCGTATGGATTTTTTGCGCCTCACGCACATATCGGCCAACTGCATCCGCCAGCGGCTGCAGCAGTGCGGCGGACTCGCGAACCCACGAGGCTAGCGTGGCACGGTCGAGTTCAATGCCGGCACGGAGATAGATTCCTGCCTGGCGGTACAACGGCATATGGTCGGCGTACTTGGCAACCACCACCTGCGCCAGCAGGCCGGCTGCGGCCATGCCGCGTGCGATCGGGCGCGACGGCGCCGCTTCCTGGACAACCTTCGCACAACGGCTGCAGCTCAGCCGGGGGCGCACGTGGCGGATCACCCGGAAGTACCCCGGCACGTAGTCCAGCATCTCGGAGGCGTCTTCACCCAGCTTGCGCAGCCGGCCGCCGCATTCAGGGCAGTCGCAGTCCTGTGGCTTGTGCTCCACCACCTCGCGGGGCAGGTGCGCAGGGAATTCGCGCGAGCGGCGGCGTAGTGGGACCACCGGCGCTGTCGTGTCTACGGGTTCATCCGGCACCGGTTCTGGCGCCGGTGCCGCCACGGCATCCTGCTGCGGCAGTGCCCCGTCACTGAGTGCGAGCTGCAGTTGTCCCGTCAGTTCTGCCATGCGCTCCGACGAGCGTCCGTACTGCCAGCGCTTCAGACGCGAGATCTCGGCAAGCAGGCGCGCGATGGTTTGTTCGCGCGAGACAAGCATGCGCTTGAGTGTGTCGATGTCGTCGGGGAGTCGGTTGACTGGCATGTCTGGGAGTTTACCAGGCACGCGCAGAAGTGGGGGCAAATTTACGCGGCGCATGTGGGCTTCCACGTCCGTTCGGGGCGTCGCCAGTCGATGCCTTCGAGCAGCATCGACAGTTGTGCCGCCGACAGATGGATGCATCCCGCGTCGGCCTGCGGCCAGATGAAACGGCCTCGCTCCAGGCGCTTGACGTACAGGTTCATTCCATCGCCACTCCACCACAGCAGTTTCACCAGATCGCCCCGGCGACCACGGAAGGCGAACACGTGGCCCGAGAACGGGTCTTGCTCAAGCGCCACCTGCGCCAGTGCAGCCAGACCATCCATGCCACGGCGCATGTCGGTGACGCCTGCGGCGAGCCAGATACGGGTGCCGGTCGGCAGCGCGATCATGCCGGCCTCAGGCAATGCAGCACCAGTCGCAGCTGGGCCGGGTCTACCTTCCCGCTCACTCGCACGCGTGCGCCATTGAGCTCGATCTCGATCCCTGAAGTCGCGGCTTCCTGTGCGCGCAATGGCAATTGCGCGGTCGGCACCGGTAGCGACGAAACCGTCATCGGATCATCCGGCGATATCGCCACCGGAACGAACACTGCCGTCTCGCTCACCGTCCTGTTGTCCAGCAGACCGGCACGGTACTGCCTGCGCCACCTGAACACCATGTTCGGATTCAGACCGTGCGACTGCGCGAGCTTTGCCACCGAGATGCCCGGCTCGCACGCTGCTATCGCAACTTCACGCCGGAATTCAGGCGCGTAATTCGGCCGCCCCTTGCGGCTCCCGGCACAGTCGATCTCTGTCATCAAAGTGGTCCCCACTACTCGAAGTGATGGACATCACTTTGGACACTCTCAACGTCGATGTCGATACGGCCTTCAAATGACGCTTAC
>NZ_PVEN01000050.1 GCF_002973525.1 Paraburkholderia sp. BL21I4N1 | reverse complement strand
GTGGAGCGTATTGCACGGGAAGCTCCCGCCGTCGGCTTCGAATTGCTACCACTTGCCGATGACCCCGATGAGGTTCTCCGGCGCGGCGAAGCCGACCCAGGCGATCTTCTTCAATGACGACCGTGGATAGCCTTGTTCCAGGCAATGTTCGAGATACTGATCTATCGATGCGGCGAACGGGTTTGAGCAGTGTCGAGCCAGATGACAAGGGCGAGTGAATAGGGTTTCCAACATGGCTTGCCCTCCTTTGAAAACATGGGCGAACCAGTATCGAACGATTTAAAATATGTTGCATACTTCTGGCCGTTCGCCGCGCCATATATTTGGCCGGCACATAACCCTCAGGCGCATACGGCCTGCAATGAACCAGCCTGATCGACAGCCGTGCGCAAATGCCTTGCAGCGTGGAAGCGCGGTAGGCGGCACCACTGTCGACGATCAACATCTTCGGTACGCCGCGTTTGAGCAAGGCCTGTTTGAGCACGCCCTCGATGTCGATCGCGGTCTCAGAGAAACAGAACGCGCTATGGGCGATGAGCCGCGAGGCGTCGTCCATCAACGAGGCCAGGTAAGTCTTGCGGCGGCCACGGCCGAGCGACAGGTGCGGACCGTGCAGAACATCGCCGTACCAGATGGAGCCGGCGTGTTCGGCCACGAAGCTGCGCTTCTCCTCGGGCAAACTCGCCGAGCCAATGATCCGCGAGAGCCCATTGGCTTGCAACAGCCGATGAACGGCGCAGCGCGAGAGCGTGTCGTGCGCCACGATACCGGCGGACTCGAGCAATAGACGGATCTGGCGGATCGAACGTCGCGGATTCTCGCGTTTGGCCGCAAGGATCGCCGCTTGCACTGCGGGCGGCAGCTTCGATTGCCAGCGATCAACACGAGGCTTGCCGCATAAGCCTTCCAGCCCGTGTTGTTTCCAGGCGTAATACCACGACTGAAGCGTCTTCTCGCCGATGTGGTGTCGGCGGGAACCCGGAATGGCGTACTCCTGCTGAGCCAGTTGCCGGATGATCTTCTGCAAATCGCCACGATCAAGCCGTTCCCGACTGACCAGTGGTCCGAGTACAGGTAGGCGAAACAGGGCCTTCGGGTCGATGTCCTTCATGCGCACTCCAATTGTTAAAAGGGAGCAACCATGAGAACCGCGATCCGAATTCGGCGCGAGTGGGCAAAGTGTGTGGATAGCCGGAATGACAGGAATTACGCCGTCGCGCACCCGTTCAGAAGCCGTTGATCACGGGACGCAAACACCGTCGCCATCGAGCCAGGCCATCGCCTCACACAGCGGCATGCGCTGCAGACAGCGCAACCAGAATTCAGCAATCTCGACTGAGCGCCCGAGTTGGCCGAAACGGCTACGCAAATAGAATTCGAAGGTGAGACTGCATTCGCCGAGGCGTTGCCACCAGCGCCGTACCGTATGCCGACCAAGCGCGAAGATCGCGCTGGCACGGGGCGCTGCGAGCAGCCGGCAAACAGCAGAAGCAGGACCTGCTGCTGGAGCGCCCAGTTGTACCAGCGGTGGGGCGCAATGCACAGCGGCAGGCGCGAACACGTACGGCTGCAGGCTCGACAGCGAAAGCGCAAAACGGGAACCGGATTGAGATCACCGGCGGCGCTGCGGTCAGCCTTGCGGTGATAGCGGCCGTGACACCACACGCCCGAGCAGCCGCAGTGCCCGCAAGCGACGGGCCGATAGACCTGTGGCGTGCGATCGGCCGCGTTGAGATGTCGTTCAAGAACAGGAAACGCGAATACAATTCGAGGCATAGGCCGGTCTGGTTTGTTGTTCGTGTGGGGCTTCGTCACTTCCCACGATAACAGAGCAGTACTGGCCTTCTTCACGTCCGACATATCTCATGATGTTCAAGGCGGCGTGCTACAACTTATCCTATTTGATACCGAGACGAACAGCTCCGCTGAAACCCAAATTTAGTGCGACGTAACAGTGTACACAGCCTTGGGGATTCGGTTCATCAATACCTCCATTCCTCAATTTTACGGAATGTTGGCGTTCACTTTTTTCAGCCGAGCTCAGCGGCGATTGTGCCGATTTCGCGGATTGCTTCGGGCTAGAATGAAGATCTGGCTGTCTAGAGGGTGTTAGGCACTTTTGTTAAGGGCTGCAAAGTGGACAAGCATAAGCACGGAGAATACGACGAAGTGCAAACCAGCCAAGGTTTCGGGCAATCGCTCGTAGTCTCTGGCCAGCCTGCGGAAGCGGTTGAGCCAGCCGAAGCTGCGCTCGACCACCCAGCGGCGCGGCAACAGCACGAAGCCCTTTTTCGCCTCCGACAGCTTGATTACCTGAAGCTCGATTCCTTCGTCGAGTGCTGCCTGCGCAGGCTCTTCGCCGGTATATCGCCTGATCGGCGAACGCCACCTTGACCGTCTGGCCCGTGGCCTGCTGAACCTGACGCGCCAGTTCTCCGACCTGCGCACGTTCCTGTTCGTTGGCCGGCGTAACATGCACAGCAAGCAATTGCCCCAAGGTATCAACCGCCATGTGGACCTTGCTGCCACGTTTGCGTTTGTAGCCGTCGTAACCGGCGCGAGGTCCACTCTCGCAGGTCGACTGCAGGGTCCGCCCATCGAGAATGACCGCGCTGGGTTGACCACGACGCTCCTGGGCGATCCGGATGATCGAACGCAGGTCATTCACCACATGGCCTCGAAACAGCCGGCCTGAATCCAGCGTTGCGTCTGCTGGTAGACCAGTTCCCAAGGTGGAAAGTCATTGGGCAACAAACGCCACGGTGCACCCGCGCGTACGATCCAGCGAAGCGCGTTGAACATCTCTCGCAGTTCATAGCGGCGCTGCGGTGCGTCCTTGTTCATCAAGGTCAGGTACGGAGCGGCGAAGTACCACTCTTCATCCGATACATCCGTTGGGTAAGGCCTGCGTTTTTTCATCCCCCCAGGATACCAGGTCCGACAAAAAGTGCCTAACACCCTACAAGATCCTATGAAGCAGGCGGACCACCGATGATCTGAAACGTAAAATCAGAGGGCGATTCCCGTTCAAAGGAGAGCATCATGCGCACAGAT
>NZ_PVEN01000049.1 GCF_002973525.1 Paraburkholderia sp. BL21I4N1 | reverse complement strand
ATGCCGCGCTAGTGCATGTGAGAAGGTGAAGGACTGCGGCTCTACAACCGGTCATGTTGGGCCGCTGGCCCGGACCCTGATGAAAGACGCGCGCAGGGGCCTCATTCTCTAGCCGGGAATGGATATCCCCGCCGTGCTAGCCAGGTACGCCCCGCGCGGGTCCAACCCGCTTCACATCACCGCTGGCAGTGCAAAGTGACCGTTTCTATGTGCTCATGATGTCTGCGCCCGTTTCCCGTTGCAGGTTGGCCGACAGCTTCGAATCGGAGTCAGTCTGCTACTGGTTCGAGCCTGAAGTCCTCGCCATATTTCAACGAGGCCCACGCCAATCTCGCGTTCTTTGCGGCAATCGCGATGGCGGCCCGCCAATAGCCCCGGCGCTCGACCAGGGTTCGGACCCACCGGCTGAAGCGATCCTGTTTCTCGCCGAGACTGGCAATAACGGCACGGGCGCCGTTGACCAGCAGGCCGCGCAGATACGCGTCGCCTGCCTTCGTGATGCCGCCCAGCCGCGCCTTGCCTCCACTGCTGTATTGACCCGGCGTGAGTCCGATCCAGGCTGCTACCTGCCGCCCGTTTCTGAAGTCGTGCCCGGCACCGATACTCGCGAGCAACGCGCTTGCCGTAGTTGGGCCAATGCCGCGCAACTGCATTAACCTCTTGCTGCGCGCATCTGCACGCGCGATCTCGGCGATTGCACGGTCGTATTCGAGCAGGCGATCCTCAATATGGCCAGCATGCTCAAGCAGATCGCTGATGCTGCGCTTCGCCCACCCTGGCAACGAGTCCAGATGTTCCGTGATGTACCTGCGCAGCTTCTCCGGGCTCTGTGGCAGCACCACGCCGAATTCCGAGAGCAGGCCTCGCAACCGGTTGTAGGTCGCGGTCCTCTCTTCTACAAAGCCTTGTCGCGTCCGGTGCAGGCAAAGCGTCGCCTGCTGATGTTCATCCTTCAACGGCACGAAACGCATGCTCGGACGCGTCACTGCTTCGCAGATCGCAGCAGCGTCCGCCGCGTCATTCTTGCCGCGCTTGCCGGACATGCGATATGGCGCGACAAGGTTGGGCGCCATGAGTTTGACGGTATGGCCAGCGCTGCTGGAACAGTCGGGCCCAGTGGTGTGCGCCCGAGCACGCTTCCATGCCAATAAGGCACGCTGGCAACTGTGCGATCAACGTAGCCAACTGATCGCGCGGAACTCGCGGCTTGATCAGCATTGCTTTGCCGGCCTCGTCTACGCCGTGAACGGCGAAAACGTTCTTGGCAAGATCGATCCCGATAGTGACAATAGGCATGGACTTCCCCTTTCGCTGGTGTCGATGAACGTTCGCAACTTCATCTTGGCACATTGATGCCGAATCGCGGCTTCCGCCGCAGCCTCGGGACGGGGAAGTCCCTTTCATTCTCTAGGTAGCCCTGCG
Source organism: Paraburkholderia sp. BL21I4N1 (assembly GCF_002973525.1). Classification (GTDB taxonomy): domain Bacteria; phylum Pseudomonadota; class Gammaproteobacteria; order Burkholderiales; family Burkholderiaceae; genus Paraburkholderia. Next base: position 1,829 of record NZ_PVEN01000049.1, on the reverse strand, counting down.
TGCGCGCCCGCGCGAAGTGTGCGGTGAGCGTCAGCTTTGACTACTGAAGCGATGCTGAAACGATCGCCGTGGACTGCAATGGAGTTCTACCATAGCCATGCCGCGGGCATATTGTCGATCTGTCAGTTGATCTTCCGACGGCGATTATCGGGACCCGGACTGTGCGAGCAAGGCTTCAACGACGTCCAAGCCTATGCAATCGAGCGGGTCCAGCCTGCGCAGCTTGGCGATCAGCTTCAGTGCAACGGCGCGCTCACCGCGCCGCACGCTGATGAACGCGAGCGCCTTCAGTGTGAAGAGCCAGAAGCGGCCCGGACCAGGAATGGTGAAGTCGGTGTCGCCCGGCTGCACCGCACACCAGTCGCTGTCGAGCGACGCTTGCCGGGCGGCGGCCGCCAAAGCCTTGGTCGCGACCTCCTGCGCCTCGCCAAGTTCACCCCGGTTCGCATGGAACTTATACAGCAGATAGTAGGATGGCAGGCAGCGCGGATACGACAGGACCGCAGTCCACAACGCGGCGGCCACATCGTCATTGCTGCCGCCGCGGGTTGTCTCGATCAACTGTAGCACGGGGGAGGGGACGTTGCCGCCAAACAGATCGGTCGATTCGATACCAGTAATGAGATTCAACAATTTACTCCGATATGGTGAGGCGTCCGGCCGCTTTTGCGGCGCGCGGAAGCCGATGTGACGATGGATATGTTTGTCTACCCGAACTTGAACTGGATGCCATGCCCGCCGTGCGGATACACCCATTCGAGGTTGTGATGGTCCGTGCACAGAATGCGGCAACTACCGCATTCCAGGCAGCCGTCGGTAATCTGCGTGACCGAGCCGTTGCTCTCCTTCCGATAATAGGAGACCGGGCACACGAACGTGCAGTTTTTTCGGCACAGTCGTTGGTGCAGACTTCAATGCTTTTGATGTGGACGTGCGGCGCCCCGACGTCCACGCGGTAGCGGTTCTGAAACAGCTTTTCCTCGATATTGACAGTGACCGTTTTCATCAGAAGGCTCTCCGAATTTGTATGCGTCGCTGACCAGCCCGGTCAGCGAGCGATTTTTGCGGAGACTGGCCATGATCTCGTGCTTTCTGGTCTTTTTGTCGACGCCATTTACCGTAATCATGGTGCGGGCCGCTTGAGCGACGAGATCAGGGTATGTTGTAAAGAACTGTATCGCCGAAGCACCCTGGCGCACGATAGTGTTGGTGACAGGGTGAACCCGGACCTGCACGGAATCCGGGAACTGCTTGATGCAGACGACAATATGCATTGAGGTACTCCAGGTCAGGCGCCGCCGCGTGCCGGCAGCGACGCGCGCAGGTCGTCAACTGAGACGAGCCGCCGACCGTCCGCTTCCAAAAAACTTTGAATACCTTTTGCTTCGCGGGCGTGGATACAACGAAGTCGTTGTCGGCCTTCTGCAGTAAGCATCGGTAAACGGCGAGCACGGCCGTCGCGCTGTTACACGGCAGTTCTTTCTGTTGCTCGATACACTGAAAGAAGCGCTTGAGGATGTGCAGGCGGCTCACGTTCACCACTTTCTCGTCGAATGCGATGTCGAAGAATCGCAGGAAATCCTCGGCCGACGACAGGTGACGCAGTTGTTCGATAACTTCTTGCATGTCGTTACTTCTATTGGACAAGTTCGGCCGCCATAACCACACTCACGAGACTTTCACCCGCGTGCTGCGGGTTTGGGTCAGGAAGCGGCGCAAATCGCTTGCATTCGGCGCCTGCTTGTACTGCGTGGCGAAAGAGCGGATGCGCGCAAGCAGGAGCGGGATGAGCCGCTCCGACACCCTCACGCCTAGTGCGTCGTAGGCCT
>NZ_PVEN01000048.1 GCF_002973525.1 Paraburkholderia sp. BL21I4N1 | reverse complement strand
CGTCCGGGTCCATTTCTTCGCGCGGACCGCCTCCCGTACCTGCTGCCCAGACGCGCTACTCAATTCTTCGTGCAACATGTTTCACCTCCGATAAACGGACCTTTGGGACATCCTTTCATCGATACGTGACGCCTCTGTTTGACGAGCGTTGCGGCGAATTAGTCTTAACGGGTTGACGCCGAGCTTCCATGATCGAGGTGCCGACAATGTCAATTTCGTGCCTGCGTGGACATTCGTGCTTGGGCCAACGAAGGCCCCGCTGTGTGCACCCGCGTTTGTGCTGACTGATGGCCTCGTCACGCCAGCGGCGTCGGATGTCCATCAATGGGCCGAGCCGCTCGCGCGGCAATGGTTCACGCACTGTGCGGAACGACCCTATGTGCGAGGCACGTTGCGACCACGCAGACATCCAGCGAATCTCGGTGCAGCCTGAATGAACTTCGTCGCTTATTTCAGTCATCCAAATCATGTAAAAATTCCGTGGCTTTTCCATCCTGATGAGACACAACGCGCGGGGCGGCTATGTCAAGGACGACCGCTGCCCTCTCATTCGCAACCGCAGGTAACTAACGCGCACGGCCTTCGCGGTCGAGAAGTGGCCTCGCGCATAACGCGATGCCGCCTGCGCGACGGCGCTCCTCCAGCTTTCGACGGCCAGTCTCTGAGCGGTGCAGCCAAGGCCTCCTCCCTCGGTGCGAAGCGAGCCCCGGGGCGCCGAAAAAGAGGTGCCGGGCGTTTTCAAGGTCAGCGCTCATGCAGCTATCGTGCCAAGCGACCCGACACCGCTCACCGTGGAAAAGCGAATTGACTCCCGCAGTGAGTGTGTCGTTTGCGACGAAGCTTGCACTAGATTGTCCACAAGCGGACAATGCGCTGCGCGCCAGCGGGCATTTGACACAGTCCGTGCAGAGTTTATGCGACTAGCGTTGCTAGCATGCGCGGCGGGTAGGCTCGCAATTTGCGTAAGCGCCTTCGGTCCACAATTCGGCCTACGCGTCGAGAAGAGGGCCATACCGACACCGCATGGTCGCGGCATGGCAGCGCTGGTTGGCATAACCTGATCGTTAGCCTTGTTGAGAAAGCAGCCCGTTGGCAAATTGGCACGCGAGTTAGCGGGTTCCGTAAGGGCCGGAAGATATCGGCAGAATGAGGCCGGAACAAGCTGCTTGCCGCTCCTGTTGCGATCATATCGCTCAAGGTTCTAAGGCAAAGAGAGGGTGTCCATATAAAGAGGATGGTGGTGCGCAAGATTCGGGCGGCGCTCGCCCATGAGAGAAGGCACTGCGGTACCGCAAGACTACGTCAGCGCAGAGCGTATGTGGACGGGTTACGTGAGGTAGTGTGTCGACGTCTAACATTGTGGGCTGTGGAAAGCTTGCGCGATGTAATAAGTTATGCTGATGGATAATGGGCATGGAATTCGCTGCACCACGCTCATTTTCCAGAGCGGCAAGCTCGCCGGCTGGACTTGGTGCAAGTTGGCGAATTCAATGGCGGTGGGTGGGAAATATTTGTTGCAAACCTACGGATATGGAGGTCTAGCACGTCCTTGACAGTTAGGATAGTTGAAAACTGTTGCAGACGGGACCGTGTTCTATTAGAAATGGAGAGCGATGCAGAAGAGCTGGATGCACATCTCAAAAAACTCAATGCGCGGGCCGCGCAAGCCAAGATGCATTTACATGAGCTGTCCGAGGAGCTGCCAGGAAGCTGGGAGCATGTTGTTACCGTTGCTCAGCGCTGCTACGACGCGTACGCCGCGCTGACGGAAGCCCGCAAAGCCGCGTGGAGAAAAACATGAAGCGCCCGAAAACTGACTAGCGCGATACGTTTAACGATGGTTGCGAAGCGGTGAGGCTGGATACGGCCCTTCGTGCTCACGGCCGATGAGGAGATATGCATCCGATGCGGGAGGTGCTTCCGGTCTTGTAATTACCCACTTCTTTTCATTGCGCGTTCGTAACCGAGTTGAATGTCCGTCAGCCGTCGCATACCTCGCCACATCACCGTGTTGCCAGGCGGAGGATCGCTGGCGCGCGCCAGATAGCCGCCAAGCTGGCCGAGCTTGAACACGTTGCGCACGAGCGGTGGTGCACGTGCGGTGTGGGCTGATTCCTGTACCAGGCAATTCAGCAACTCAATTTCCGTTTTCGTGAATGCGGCTTCTGGCGGGGCCTGCGGAACTGCGCGGCTGACCATCGTGAGCCAGAAGATGCGCCAACTCAGGATGCAGAGTACGGAGATGAGCTTGGCCAGCCGGTCTGCCGCACGTAGCCGTGCTTCTTCGGCCTTGCACCCCGACCTCAGGATCTGGTGGAACGTCTCGATCTTCCAGCGCATGGAATACCAGTCGAGCTTTTCCACGGCCTGTGCACGCGAGCTTACTGGCAAATCCGTAATCAGCCTGCATTCTATCGGGGCACGCGTGCCCGGAGCGTTACGCTCCCGAGCGTGAATGACCCAAAGCTGCAGCGCCGGATAACGGCTCTGCTTGCCGATGGGCGGTAGCACCGTCATGCGCTGATAGCGAAGCTCCAGATCGACCACCAGTCGCGCGCCGTTCGCGTCGCGAAGCTCAACGCGATGTAGACCCTTGACTCTTCCGTTACGCATCTCTGCGTCGATCGTATGCTGACCATCGCCTGCCGGGCGATCTACACATGTGCGCACAAGGAAGTGTGTGCCGAGATCGTGCGCCGTGCGGAACAGTTCGTAGATGTCGCTTTCCCGATCACCCACATGGATACAGTGCCCGGACTCGCCCAGCAGCGCGCTCGACCCGCGCATGTTCTCGAGCCAGCGGTAGCTTCCTTTTGCTCAATCGGTACGCGCGTAGGGTTGACGTGACGCTTGAGCGCCGTACAGCCTTTGAACTTGCTCCGTGTCCAGAATTTTATGGCGGTCAGACCCAGTGGCAAACCTTCGGTGGTTACCGCCAGGCTGGAATGCATCAGGATGCCGCATTGGGTCAGCGAATTCTGCAATCCGTTTCCTTGTACCCGGTTCGCATTGTCGCTTTGCCCGCGTAACCGACAAGCTCGGGGCGCTCCCGCTTGTAGGAAAATATTGCCGTATCCTGCAAAACAAGCGTGGTGCCTCCGCTCACCTTGAATCGATCCGCAGTCGCTGCGAAATGGCCTGACCGTTACCGGCCATCCTTTAAATATCCCGGTCTTGACGTATTCCTAGGTACCAGGTTTTTCGATGGGGATGTGGGTAATTACAAGGCTTCCGGTCCGCTTACCTAGCGTACTGAAGCTTGTTGGCTTCGGCGAGAACGGCCCTTACCCTTCGGTCGACGGCGACGGCGACGGTGATGAAGAAGACGAAGAGAAGATCATAGAAGGCCAGCTTAATGGAGCGCATCGGCTGCGCGGATCGCTGCATGCACCCGGCGTCTCGATCCCGTGGATAAGTTGGAAGGTGTCGATTTTGAGACCCTCATGCGCTTAGGGCAGTCACTGAGGCGGTGCCCCGTCTGTTTTCGAATGTGCGTGGATGACGTCTTAGTCCTGATACAGTTAAGGAAGGTCTGCACAACCCGCTTTGGATGCGTTACCTTTGACATCCAGCGCAGCCTCGGCGCTCGGATCGTTGTTAGTGAGTTGACCAC
>NZ_PVEN01000047.1 GCF_002973525.1 Paraburkholderia sp. BL21I4N1 | reverse complement strand
TTTTTTTACGACGCTCACGATCTGGTCATGCTGTGCTTCATGATGCATCGGGTTTTCTGGTGATCTGCGATGCCTTTTCCTAAGCGCGCTTCGTTACGCTGCAACGCGATTTAGCTCTATAGAACGACGGTTTTATATATTCCGCGTGTCCCATAACGTCCCAGCTTGGGACGGCACTACTGTCGTTCGTGCGAAGCAATTCGATGCTCTTTACAGGATTCGCAAACGCAGTTTTAAAGGTATAGCTCGACGTGCTCCATCACTTGCTGATGTGCTCGTATCGGATACACACGCTTTATTTACTGCGGTCGGCCAAGTTTGCTTTTCTGACGTTGGAAGTTTGTCGTCACGACCAGGAAAGGACCTAACACGCGACCTATGGAACGCGACCTATAGGTCGCGCTCAGAGGTGCGTGCAGAGCGAAAGTATTTTTGCGATCTCGCATGTTTGTGTCGTCGTGATGCCATGACGACACATGGTCACGTCGTCACGGCGACGTATGCGTACGGCGGTCGAGGTCTTCCAAAGTGTGGCCTTCTAATGGACCGTCTCTTCGCGCATCGCGCGCGTGGTTTGTTATACGTTTGTAGACGTTTGTAAACGACTCAAAGCCTTAACCAGCATGGGTTTGCTGGCAGCTATTCTGAGAAAAACCGGGTGAAACCTGAGAAAAACCGGGTGAGTCTGAGAAAAACCGGGTGTTATCCACACCCTGAGGTTTCCCAAAAAGTCTCAGAGAATTGGTTTTCTGAGGTAAATTATATGTCTCAGAATAACCCGGAAATTCTCAGGGATGAACACCAGAACCTTGTCAGTAAAGGAAGCCCGGCATTTGTCAGAGCGTCATGTGACGCTCCGTAATGACCTCGTTGCAGCGTCGCACGGCCTCAAAACGCTGGCAGAACAGCGCATCGTGAAGTCATGCGCGGCAAAGCTGGATTCCATTCGCCTCGACGAGGGCCGCTATAAAGTCAAGTTGACGGCCGCCGAGTACGCGGAAACGTTCGGCATCGATCCCACCACGGCCTATGAGCAACTGAAGGCCGTCTCAAAGACCTTGCTAGACCGTGTTATCAAGCGCGAAGAGCAGGGCCGCCGTGGCCTCAAGGTGCATCTCGACCACTGGGTTAGCGGCATCACGTATCACGAAGGCGAAGCATGGGTGGAGCTTCGCTTCAGCCATGAGGCCACGCCTTACCTCATGACGCTACGCGGCAACCATACGACTTACCTGTTGAAACAAGCCGCAGGTCTGCGCTCCATTTACTCCTGGCGACTGCTTGAGATGCTGATGCAGTTCAAGGACACCGGCTGGCGGCAAATTGACGTCGCTGATTTCGCCAAGGCAATGGACGCCAAACCAAGTCACGCAAAAGACTTCGCACAGTTGCGCCGCTGGGTCATCGAAGCTGCAGTCAAGGAACTGACCGAGAAAGACGGCTGGCTGATCGACTGGAAGCCCATCAAGGCAGGCCGCAAGGTCACCGCGCTACGTTTCGACTTCAAGCGCGACCCACAGGGACGACTCGACATGTGAAGGTTGCCCCTGTGCGGGGCGGCACCTAGGCCATGTCATCACGACTGCGCGTCGTCAAGACGACATGTCGTATCCCCTATTTACTCGACCGATAACCATTCGCGCATCTCTGGCGTGAGATAAAGACGCTGCGTTACTGCGTAGTCTGCAATGTGTTTCATCATCGAGGCTCGTAGGTTCAAGTCATAGTCGGCGAGGGCTTTCGCCCATAGCGGCGCCGGAAGTTCTTCGATGGCATAACGCAGTAACACCCCGACGTCTGCGTCCACGGCGCCGGTCATCAGGAAAGTCAGCAAAGCCTCCGGCGCCATGCTGCCGCTGTAGCTCGTCGCAGCACTTCTACATAAAGGCGAAAGAGCCTTGCTGAGATTCATCACATCCCCATCGACGGTGTATCAGTCACCCGCTCGGGCTTGCCGTAGTCATCGACCCATGCAGCGAGTTCGGCCAGGTCCTGCCCGCCGATGCGCTCCGACACGAAGGCCACGCCTTCGCGCAGATCCTTCACGAGGCCGCGGCGCCGCAACTGGTCAATCACATCGCCGGGACGGAGCTCAATATCGAGCGCCTTCGCCAGCTGGTCGCGCGGCATACCGTTGATGAGCTTCGCGCAGGTGGCAAGCGTGGCTTTTTCCATCGTCCGCATGGCCTGATGATGGGCTTCGTGTTCGGCGCGCGCCTGGGCGGCATAGCGCTCAGCGTCGGCCTTGGCAAACTGCGCACGGCCCTGCTCTGCCCTGGCCTGTTCCTCAGCCATCACGCCACGTTTGGCGCGTGCGTCAGCGTTCCGCACACTGTCCGCTACCTTGGCCTTGGCTTCGAGTGCCTGCAGCCGCGCTGCGTGTTTCTTGCGGTACTCTTCGAACGCCTTATCGTAGGCCTCCTGTTTGGCCTTGCCCGTCGCCGTCAGCCGCTCCAGCGGGCCGATTTCGGGCTTCGCGGGACGCTTTGGGACAGGTGGGGCCGGCGCATCGATGAGTCGACGGAAGCTTTTTAGCGCCGAATGTGTCGCTTGGGAGCCTCTGACGCCGCGCTGGAGACCAAGTGGCGCCAATGCCGCCGCGTAGCTGGACTGCCAGTCAACCAGCTTCTGGCGGGCCGTAAATTCCTTTGCGCACAGCCTCCCGTCCGGTGTGATGGGCGTGATGATGGCGTGCATGTGTGGGCTGGTCTCATCGAGGTGAAGCGTGACTGCGATGAGATTCTTGCCGTGTTCCTTCTTTAACCACTCGAGGGCGGCATTCGCCCACGTCTTCAGACGGCTCTTGTTCCATCCGCCATCCAGCGCAGCGAACGTGAAGTACTCCGGGCTCGCGGTCAGCACCTGCTCAACGGCAAGCACGGCATCCTTGCGGCGCTGCGCCGGAATGCGTGCGAGGACTCCACCGACCACCTCGGCAGCCGTCAGCGGGCCGAATCCGGAAACCGGTTTAATGTCCTGGTCTTGCTTTGCATGTGCTGGCGGAATGCTTCGATCGTTGTGTCCTGCCGCTGCGCGTAGATGCGCAATGTTGCGTAGCTTTTGTGTGCGGAGGATGGCGAACATGTCGAGCGGAGCGAGTGGATTTCGCTCGAAGTATCACTCACGATACTTTGCTTCGCAAAGCTCGTTCGACCACGACACTCCGCGTCGTGGTTTACCAGCCACACGTGCCCGGTTTTTGACGTGCGGAGCACGTCGGCTTGCAAGGCAGATGAGTGGATAGGTTCGCTGGCGCCCGCGTACCTATCCACCTCCCTGCCCTGCAAAACCACCGGCTCCGCCGGTGGGGTCGATGAAGGGTCGTCGCCATGATGATGGTCCTTCAACTTTTGCTGTCTGCCGACTGGTTCGCGTGGACTTGGATAACACTCGCGATGGCGGGTACTGCTGCTTCGGTATGAAGCCCTGCGCTATGCAGGATGCTGATAGACAGGACAATGGTCTTCAGCCAACGGTTGACTGCATCATGCAGTGTGTTGCTCATGGTTCTTCTCCAATGAAATGGGTTGTTGCGTAGTTATTTACTGTTTCAGGTGCGTTTTTTTTACGACGCTCACGATCTGGTCATGCTGTGCTTCATGATGCATCGGGTTTTCTGGTGATCTGCGATGCCTTTTCCTAAGCGCGCTTCGTT
>NZ_PVEN01000046.1 GCF_002973525.1 Paraburkholderia sp. BL21I4N1 | reverse complement strand
GTGGAGCGTATTGCACGGGAAGCTCCCGCCGTCGGCTTCGAATTGCTACCACTTGCCGATGACCCCGATGAGGTTCTCCGGCGCGGCGAAGCCGATTTTCTTATCTTGCCGGAATTGTTCATGTCGAGCGCGCATCCTAAAGCGAAGCTGTTCGAGGAGACACTCGTGTGCGTAGGCTGCCGCACGAACAAGCAGCTATCAGGGCAGCTTACATTCGAGAGATACATGTCGATGGGGCACGTTTCGGTCAGGTTCGGACGTACGCGGCGGCCCTCCATCGACGAGTGGTTTTTGCTTGAGCACGGTCTCAAGAGACGGAACGAGGTCATCGTGCAGAGCTTTAGCATGATCCCGCCTATGCTAATGTCGCGCGCAGTTGTAAATTGATACAGCAACGCAGTTAGGAATTGATACACCTCGTTGTAGGGTTGCTCCTTTTGGGCGGCCCGTGATCAGCTACGAGGAGTACATGGAAATCGAGATTCTGCGTCGCCAGGGAAACAGCCTCCGGGACATCGCGGTCGAGACCGGCATGGCAGTCAACACAGTCAGGAAGTATCTGGAATCGGGTCCGCCGCAGCGTAAGGCCCGTCAGCCAGTCGTCGGCAAGCTTGCGCCCTTCAAGGCCTATCTGCAGGGCCGCGTCGAAGCAGCGAAGCCGGACTGGATTCCGGCGACGGTGCTCAAGCGGGAGATTGAGGCGCGCGGCTACACGGGCGGGTTACGCCGGGTGCAGGAGTATCTGCAGAAACTTCGACCCGCTGCACGGCCCGACCCGGTGGTGAGATTCGAGACAGAGCCGGGGCATCAGATGCAGATGGACTGGATTGAGTTTCGTAAGCCGGGGCACAAACTCGGCATGCTCGCGGCGTTCGTTGCGACGTTGGGCTACAGCCGCGTCAGCTATGCGGAATTTGTCACCGACATGCGTATCGAAACGCTGCTGGCTTGCCATGTGCGGGCATTCGAGGCATTTGGCGGCGTCGCCAAAGAGATTGTGTACGACAACATGAAGACGGTGGTCCTGAAACGCGATGCGTATGGCAAGAAACAGCATCGATATCATCCGGGGTTCGCTGACTTCGCCAAACACCATGGGTTCGTGCCCCGCGTGTGCAAGCCATACCGCGCGAAGACGAAGGGCAAGGTCGAGCGTATGAACGGATATCTGCGGTACAGCTTCTGGGTCCCGTTGGTTTCAATGCTCAAACAGGCAGGGCTCACAGCCGACTGCGGCGTGTGCAACGAGCGCGTCAGGCTTTGGCTGCGCGATGTCGCCAACGTCCGTGTGCACGGCACTACGAAACGCGTTCCGGCCGAGGTGTTGCTCGAGGAGCGGCCGCATCTTCTGCCACTGCCGGCACCCTACGTGGGACGATCGGTTAGAACGGGTGCGACGCCACATCAGCAGCCGAAACCAGCATCACGGTACGCGACCTCGGAGTGGAACAAACCGCTGCAGCACCCGTTGTCGGTCTACGACGCGTTCAGCTGCGCGCAGGAGGTAAGCGCATGACGCCACAGCTCGAACGACTGACTGTGTTGTGCAAGCAGCTTAATCTGCTGCACTTGCCGACACAGATTGCGCACCTCGGCCAGATGGCCGCGAAACGCGAGCTCGGCTATCTCGACTTCCTCGAACAGGCCTTGAAGGACGAAGCGATGGCACGTGCGGAGCGAATGCGCCGGATGCTGACGCGTCTGGCTGGCTTCCCGGCAATCAAGACGCTTGATGAATTCGACTTCGAATTCGCGCTCGGCGTACCGAAAGCACTGGTTCTCGAACTCGGCAGTCTTGCCTTTGTGGAGCGTGCCGAGAATGTCGTGCTCCTCGGACCCAGTGGCGTTGGTAAAACCCACCTTGCTGTCGCGCTTGGATATCGTGCAACGCAGGCCGGGTTTCGCACCCGCTTCATCACTGCCGCCGATCTGCTGATGCAATTGACGACAGCGTTGCGCCGTAACCAGCTGGAGGAAACCATCAAGCGGATCACGAAACCCTACAGGCTGCTGATCATTGACGAGATGGGATACCTGCCTATGGACCGGGAGCAGGCGAACCTGCTCTTCCAGGTGGTCGCCAAACGGTACGAAACCGGCAGTCTCATCCTGACCAGCAATCTGCCGTTCGGCCAGTGGGACCAGACCTTCGCCGACGATGCAACGCTCACGGCGGCACTCCTCGACCGGCTCCTTCATCACGCACACGTCGTGCCGATCTCCGGCGACTCGTACAGGCTGAAGGAAAAACGTCAGGCCGGCATGATCAACCGCATCCCACCGCCGCACCTAAACGACGCGGACGACGTCAAACGCAAACGCAATTCGAAGGAGGCAGCACTCAGCTAATAACCGTATCCGCAGGTGTATCAAATTCAAATTGCGTTTGCGTTCGAAGCTGTATCAACTTGAGATTGCGTTTGACACTAATAAACACTGACCGTATAGGGACTGTACCGGCTCCGGTTGTTTGGACACGCTTTTGCAGCTCAGGCGGCCAGCTTCATCAGCCGTTCCTGACGGGCCTCGAGGGGTGATTTGAAGCCCAACTTTTCCAGACGCCAGTCGCGATTGTATCGATCCTTGAACGCGATGGCGGCAGCACGAACTTCCTCCAGGTTTTTGAAGATGCGTCCATGAATAGCCTGTTCCTTCATTGTCCGGTTGAATCGCTCGGCGACGCCGTTGGTCTGGGGTTCGGCGACGAAGGCATAGCTCGGCGCGATGCCCCAGAACCTGATCTGGTTACGGAAGTCGTCCGATGTGTACTGCGAACCGTGATCCATACGCAGCGACAGCCCGCGGCCCGCATCGGCGAGCACGGAACCGAATTCGTCCAGCAGCCCCTGGGAGATCGGCTCGAGGGCAGCAAAGCGGTCGCCAGTCTTCGCGGCATGAATGCCGGTACACATGCCGTCGCAATGATCAACGGCCGAGAAGATCCACACCATGCCGTCGTCCACGGTCGCGATGCGCACGCCGTCGGTGCCCCACATCTCATTCGGGCAATCGGTGGTGATCCGGCCATCGTGAAGGTTGGGTTCGCCTCGCGCTTGCCGGTGTGGCGACAGCAGGCTGTGCTCGCACATCAGTCGCAGCACGCGGGTCCGGGAGACCCGGATGTCGTGCAGGATACGCAAGCGCGCCCAAACCTTGCGATGCCCCTCGCCGATGAAGGGGGAAGCCATCAGGTCGTCGCGGATGGCCTTCAGCAGGTCGGCATCGGGCATCTTCGGTTTCGGGCCGCGGCGGCCCGGGATGATCGGCACCACGTTGTCCGCTGTCCTCGCGCGGACAGCATAGATCGTCGAGCGGGGGAATCCGAGCACCTGGCAAACCCGTTGCAATCCAAAGGGCTTGTTCGCACTAACGGAGATCGCGCGGCTCATGTCGACGATCTCCGAGCGGTCAAAGGGCGACGGGCCTGCAGTTCACGTTCCTTACGCAGGATCTCGTTTTCCATAGACAACTCGCCGACGCGCCGCACGGCGTCATTGAGCCGGGCTTCCAGGGGATCGCTGGTGCGTGCCTTCAGGCCGGCCTCCATGCCGGCCAGTGCCAGCTCACGCCATTGCTCGAGCTCGGCGATCGTCACACCGACTTCACGGGACACGGCGTCGACGGGTTCGCCTCGCAGCAACCGAAGCACCACGCCGCGTTTGCGACCAGTCGGCCAACGCTTGACTTCGGCGGCGCCAGAGGCGCTTCCAGTCGCGCTACGCGCTCCTTCCAGCGCCTCTGGCGCAACCCCATTTGCATCCGTTTTCTTCAACATCAACAACTCCAGTTTGGGACCCACGTTTTACCCCAAATCTGTGTCCAGAAAAACTGGAGGCGCGGCAGACCGTATAGGGACGATGCCCTTCAGGCTGGCCAAGCATTTCGAAAAAACGATGCCTCTGCGGATCGTCGAACTTCCGCTGCCACTGCCCGCATT
>NZ_PVEN01000045.1 GCF_002973525.1 Paraburkholderia sp. BL21I4N1 | reverse complement strand
CACATCATCAAAGTCGAACGACGCATATCGCCTTTGAAAATCTGAAGGTAGTCTGCCTTCATTCGATTCTCCGCACGCGCCTTGAGATAAAGCGGGCTTTCATCGACGTGGCGGATGATCCAGAAAATAAGTAACCCAGGAATGACACCGAGGAAAAAGAGGGTTCTCCAACCGAAAGCAGGAAGGACAAAGGCAGAGGCTGCCGCAGCAGCAATGTAACCGAGCGACCAGCCGGCCTGTGTCACAGAGAGCGCTTTAGCCCTATGCTTGACCGGCCAGGATTCCGAAATTAGCAAAATGGAAACAGTCCACATTCCACCCCATCCCAACCCCAATATCGCGCGTGCGATTGCAAGTTGCGTAAGGTTCTGCGTGAAAGCACTTAGTCCCGCGAAGATCGTGAACACCGTTATGCACAAAACGATCGAGCGCTTGCGACCAATCTTGTCCGCAATCGGGCCCGACAAAACGCCACCTATGGAACATGCGAGCAGCGAGACAGTCGCAAGAAACCCAGCCTGCAGTGTCGTTAGGTTCCAAGCGTGAAGAATCGTCGTCAACGCGAAGGCGTAGACCATTACATCGAATGCATCTAGTACATTCCCCAATACGGCGGCCGCGAGGGCCCACCAATGTTTCGCGAGGATGTCGACCCGCCACGACCGCTCACTTCCCGCGGCAGACGCCGCCGCCCCATCTGCCTTGTTATCCGACAAGGGGCGCACCGGCCGACTGGATTCTTCCAACATGTCTCTTCCCCACGTAGTTATCGAGACGCCAGGGATCTGACGCCCGAAGATCATCGTTTCACGCTGATGTGATAAGGATGGCTGCCGTCATAGCAGAACGCAAATGTGCCAAAATTGACTCCTTATGCGCGGGATACATGCTTGTTTTGTGTCGATGCCGGGCATTCGTACATACGGTTAGTTCGGCGCCGGATAAAGGTCCTTTGGTTCCAAACACTCCCGTCGCGCAGTGCGTCAGCATCTCGCCGAATCGCAAGTTTCTTCGGGGCATGCAGCGGACGCATAAGCCGCACCACAAAATGAATTTGGGAAAGAATTTATGACGCGCCTACACTCGGCCACGATCTCAGGAGATGAAGATGCTTGTAGCCGAACAAAAGGAAGGTAGTCTGGCCATCACGCCTTTCCGCGACGATGCACCTCTAGGTTTATCGCTTGCAAACGTGAGGGACTTTTTCCCAATTACCCGCAACCGCGCGTATCTGAACAATGCCTCGATCGCCCCCGCGTCGACGCTGGTGATGTCAGCGATGGAGCATTTCATGGGCGACGTCCGTGACAACGGCCGCAACCGCTACCCGCAGTGGTGTGATTATGCAGAAACGGCCATAAAGGCGCGCGTCGGCGCGATGATCGGGGCCAAGCGGAGCGAGATTGCGTTCGTCAAAAACACGACAGAAGGCCTAGTCACGGTCGCCAACGGTCTGCAGTGGCGCAAAGGTGACAACGTTCTGCTACCCGACATCGAATATCCGTCGAATGTGTACTGCTGGATGAAGCTGGCGAAGCTTGGCGTTGAAATCCGATGGATCAAGGCGAAGAACGGCCGGGTCCTGCTGGATGACATCGCTGCGTTGATGGACAGCCGAACCCGACTCCTGTCGCTGAGCGCAGTGCAGTTCTCCAGCGGGTTCAAGCAGGACCTCGCCGCAGTTTCTGAGTTGTGCCTGAAACGCAAGGTGCTTCTCAACCTCGACGCAATTCAGTGGGTTGGCAATCAGGCCCTGAATCTCGCGGACGTGCACGTAGACTTTATGTCGTTCGGCGGCCATAAGTGGCTTCTCGCGCCGATTGGAACGGGCATTTTCTACTGCAACGAGAAGTCGATCGACCTCCTTGATCCACCGAGCGTCGGATACCACACGGTCGACCGAGGCGAGGCACACATGGATTACATCCTCGAATACCGCCCAGGGGCGGCGCGCTTCGAGGAGGCGTTGGCGAACTTCCCTGGTATCTGGGGCCTTGATGCAGCGGTCCGGATGCACCTGGCGGTAACGCCAGTTGGGGCCCAACAAAAAATCTCGGCCATCGTGGCCTACGCAGCTGAATCATTGCAATCCCAAGGGTGGCGCATCGTCAGCCCGCGCAGTCATCCGGACGAGACCTCCGGCTTGCTCTTGTTCACCAAAGACAATCTGGATGTTGAACGTGCTGAGAGAGACATGAGCGCCGCCGGCGTTGATCTTGCGGTGCGGGCCGGTGCACTTCGCATTTCCCCGAGCTTTTACAACAACGAAGACGATATTGACCGCATGATGTCAGCGCTGAAGGACTGCTGACCACTCCCAGCACAGCTGTATGGTGCGGCTAACCCACGCCTGCTCGGCGTGTCGTTAGCCGCAAGCGTTTTCGGCATACGACGGTCGCAACCGACGGGCGTTCGCACACGGTCCTTGCGCAGTCCTCGTACGGTCGAGCCCGTTTCTCCCGAATTGCGCGAGAGACGAAGCCACTGCCATATGGTATCGACGGCGCTATGCAACCCTGCCTCACAACCGCGTCGGCTGGGAGCGTTCTTTCGCACAAGCAGCCGTACGCGGGACATTGCTTGCCTCTCCAAGGCTTTCATCGGGGCGCAACTGGTCCTGCCGGGTACCGAGCCATGTATGCTATGCATAAGCAAATCATTTGGTTCGCCTCAATCTTGATGGACGGGACAGGTCATCTTCAGGTTGCGGCGCTTCTGAAATCGACCATTGCTCTCATGGCTTGGGTCGCCGTCTGGCACTCGTGCTCTTAGATTCTAATTCGTTGTCTACAGCGGAGTGACAGGATGGAGATCCGACTCGAATGGTTGAAGGCGTTCCGGGCCATTATGCAAACCGGAACAGCGACCGGCGCAACGGCGATCGTCTTCCGCACGCAGCCTCAAGTCAGCCGCATGATCTCTGGCCTGGAGCACTCCTTGGGTTTTCAGCTCTTCACCCGCGAAGGGCGTCGTCTGATACCTACTGTCGATGGTCTCCGGTTCTACTCGCACATCGAGCCCTTGCTATCGAACTTCGATCGTCTGCCAGGGTTCGCCGAAGATATCAAGGAGAAGAGAGGGCGTCCGCTTGTTGTTGCTGCGGAGCCATTCCTACTCGGCAATCTGGTCCCCAGTTCGGTCGAGAGCATGTACCGCTCGGAAGGGACCAAGTTCGCGATTGATCTCTGTGTGAGAGAAATAGGTCTCTGGGTTTCCCGAAGCAACGTTGATCTTGCGATCGTCGCGCTCCCATTCACTCAGACGGACCTGGAACAATTTAGCTTCGCCGAAGTGGAACTAGTAGCGACGATTCCCGAGGCGCATCCGCTGGCCAGCAAGGAAGTCGTCGATATAACGGAACTCGCGTCTCAGCCATTCATTGCGCTGCGTCAGACAACACTTTTGCGTTCACAGATAGATGTGGCTGCGGTCGGTGCTGGCAAGCCGTTTAGACCAATTATTGAAACGGGATCAGGCGCCACCGCGTGCGAGCTAGTCGCTCGTGGTGTTGGCGTCTCGATTTCCGATCCCATCCTCGCTTCTTCTTTTCGCGATCGCGGCGTTGTTGCCCGCCGATTAACGGTGCCGCTGAAGGTCACCTATGGCTTTCTGGTGAACCCCTCTGCCGCTCTCACCCAGATACTGCAGATGGCACACCACGTGGTCGACACCGCTATCTCGGTCGCAGGCGACCTTGTCACAACACAACCTTCTGTCTTTGAACGAATTGCTGGGGCTTTAGCGCATCAAAAACCCGGTGCCCCCGGTGACGACGATCCATCGTCGTATGACAGGTCCGCAGGTGGACCTGATACCTTCGATGACGACGACGGACCGGTCTAGGCAGTGTGCAGGCTGCGCCGCGATCGAAAATTTGAACGCAGATTAGCATTTCTGCTGGAGCTGCACGGCATGGACAGGGTCACACCTGGCGATTCGTGACTCGGAGATGGTATAGACGCTTCCCTTCCCCGTCGAGACGGAGAGGTCACAGGAGCGACGGAGCCCTCGCTGTATCCGACATCAGAGCGCCAAAATCGAGGTATCGAAACGACCATTGAGTTAAGAAGCATTGAAATGAGCACCCCTGGAGATGTCGATTACCTGCTACGCGTGGAAATGCCCGACATGCGGACGCTCGAGCGGTTCATCATCGAACGGCTCGCGACGATTCCGGGCGTATCGAACAGCGGAGCGAGTTTCGCGTTGAAGCAAATCCGCTACAAGACGGCTTCCCGTTGCCCGAACAAGGACCCACGCTGGTCTATGCGGATAAGACTGGGGGATGAATCGTAGCCCCGTCGCAACGGCCGCCCCGCTCGTACATGAGCGGGACGGCGACCCGCGCGCCGGCTTAACGGTCGAGGACCTTTAAAGCGCCATCGGTCGACATCAAAGACTCAATGCCATCCCGGCGGACAACAATCATGTCTTCGACCTGAAGCCCCCAGCTGCCGAGTTCGTAATATGGCGTCTCGACGCACAGTGTCATCCCTTCTTCAATGACGACTGTACTCGACGGGGTAAGGTTGGGAACGTCGTACCCGTCGATGCCGATACCGTGCCCGACGTGGCTGCGCTTGTAGTGCGAGATTCCTTCGCGCTGAACAGCTTTGACAGCGGCATCAAAGACATCGGACGTCTTCACGCCCGGCCGGATCATCTCGAGTGCTGTGAGCACACCGACGTGCAGCGCGCGATGGTATTGACGAACACGTTCGGTGGGCTCACCGAGCACTGCAATGCGCGAAATGTCGGCGCGGTAATGCCGGTACCGGCCGCCCACATCGAAGCGGATCACATCGCCATACTCAAGCTTTCGATCGCCAGGCTCAACGTTCGGCATCGCGGAGCGCGGACCGGAGCCGATACACCCCAATACCGGATAGCCGCCTTCGCGCGCGGTCCGCTCATGAAACGCCAGCCCCAGTTCGCGCTCGCTGATGCCGGGCTTGG
>NZ_PVEN01000044.1 GCF_002973525.1 Paraburkholderia sp. BL21I4N1 | reverse complement strand
CCAAGCCCGGCATCAGCGAGCGCGAACTGGGGCTGGCGTTTCATGAGCGGACCGCGCGCGAAGGCGGCTATCCGGTATTGGGGTGTATCGGCTCCAGGCATGCCCGCGCTTCTCGTCCGCTGTACCCGCCGGAGGCAAAGTCTTTCGCTCAATTCTACGCAGCGTTTTTATCATTGGCATTTCCCCACCGGCTGCGCGGATACCTGCCCCACTCGCCGATGCTCCGCATCAAGAAGTCCACCTGAGAGAGAACACAATGAAAACCCGTAACGTCAGTACAATCAACAACGATCACGCGTTCGTTGAAATTCAAGGTCTTTGTCCTGCTATTGTATATGTGAAAATTGAAGCACTAAATCTTGCGGGATCGGTGAAACTCAAGGCCGCAGTCGGAATGATTGACGCGCTGGAGCGCGAGGAACGTATAGGTCCAAATACAAGCCTGATTGAATCGTCTTCGGGAAGTCTAGGGGTGGCCCTGGCCATGGTTTGTGCCGAACGGGGGTATCGATTCACCTGCGTGATCGACCCCAATACTTCCGAGCAGAACCGGAAGACGATTGAGGCAATGGGAGCTGAGCTCGTCGTCGTACATCAGCGCGACGAAAATGGCGGCTTTTTAGGTACCCGCATTCAATACATTCGGCAAAGAGTCGCCGACGACAGTAACACCGTCTGGCTTAACCAATACGCCAATCCGGCCAATCCGGCTGCCCACTACGATTCCACCGCCAAGTCCATTAGCGAAAAATTTAGCGACATTGATTATCTCTTTATCGGTGCTGGCACCACTGGCACGCTGATGGGCTGCAAATTGTTTTTTCGACGATACCGTCCCGAGACAAAAATTGTTGCCATCGATAGTGTTGGGTCAGTCACGTTCGGCTTCCCGCCGTCAACACGCTACATCCCGGGATTGGGAACAAGCCGCCGACCGGAAATATTCGATCCCGAAGGCCTTGACGCCATGGACCGCGTCAATGAGGCCGATGCGGTCACTATGTGCCGGTGGCTTGCTCGCAGCCACGGACTCCTTCTTGGTGGATCGACGGGAAGCGTGCTCGCCGGAATCCATTCATGGAGAGATCGCATTTTCCATAAAGACGTCGTCGTTGCTATATCGCCTGATTTGGGGGAGCGATACCTTGACACTATCTATTCCGACGCCTGGGTTGCGAAACGTTTTGGAGAAAAGCCCATTTCCGGCGACCTTTCGTTCTTGACAGGTCGAATAGCCCCTGCAGTACCGGGCACGGCCTCACCCCCACGTTGATGACTCGGTCCTGCGTCGGAACTCGCGTAGCGCGCGTAGCGCGCGTATTGCAGCGCTGCGCGTATGACTTTTGTTGACAAGATGGGCCGCAACTTAAGCGTTGCGCGAGCACCGCCTAACCCGATGGCAGCAAAGTGGACACAGTAGACCACACCAAGCTAGTGGTGGGGACTACTGTGTCACCTAAGGTAGCGACGGCAGCGAGACGGACACGCAAACGTACCCCCAACCACCCGATCGAGTTTCGGCGAGAACTTGAAGTCGCTGGCCAAAGACGTCGCCGAACTGATTGCATGCATACCGACAAGCTTCCGGATCATCCGTCATGCGCGTCCGAACTTTGCGCGCGTGTGGATCGCGGCGAGCGTAACTGACATGCGTAGTGGTTTCCCGGCTCTTGCCGCGAAGGTGCAAGCGGCACTCGAAGAGAATCCGCTCGCGGTGACATGTCCATTTTTTGGGGGCGTCGCGGTGATCTCGTAAAAATTCCTTGGGCAACCGATGACGGACTATGGCTTCTCGCGAAACGGCTCACGCGCGGTGCGAACCGGTAGTTCCACGCCGATTCGGTAAGCAGGCGACGGGCGTGCGCGTTGCCGGTCTTGGTAATCGCACCGCGTCGCACAGTGCCACCGCTGGAATGCTCCGAGGGGACCAGCCCAAGGTAGCCCATGAGCTGGCGGGCAGTGGCAAAACGCCCGATATCACCGATCTCGGCTACGAGTCCGATGGCACTGACCGTATCGATGCCGCGCAGGGCGCGTAGTGCAGCTACTACCGATGCGACCTGTTCAGGTAGTGCGCTGTGCTCCAGTGCACCGTTCAGTCGCTCCACGCGAGCGTGGGTGTCCTCGACGGCATGCCGGTATTCGGCAAACGCGAGTTGATCGGCGCTTTGCTCAAACCGTTGATCGGCGAGCCAGCGCAAATGCATGCGGCTCCACGCTGTCTTGCCCGGGTAGACGCGTCCCTGGCGCAGCAGGAATGCCTTGAGTTGCTGACGGGCCTTAAGTCGCATGTTCGCGGATCTTCGCGGGCACGCCACAGGTTGCGCAGTGCTTCGTGCGCGGCATCCGGTATCCAGATGCCTTGAGCTCACCGGCTCGCGACAGTTCGGCCAGGCGCAGGCACTCGCGACGGTCGTTCTTGATCCGGTCCCCGCCGCGGTGTGGCGTCAGCGAGAGGGCGATCGCTTGGCATTGGTAGCCATGAGCGGCGAGCTCGCGATACAGGCCATAACCGGTTGGCCCTGCCTCGTACACTACGCTGACCTGTGCGGCTTCGCCGTACTTGCGCAAAACCTTGAGCAGCGTCGGCACGTCATGCCGGATGGTGCCGGCAAACCGCGCAGGTTCCCGACCGGGTTCGCATATGGCAATTGAGATGCTGTCCTTGTGCACGTCCAGACCGACAAAAAACTTGATCACCTTCTCCATGGTCCGTCTCCTGAAGTTCTGCGCCTGGCCCACCCAGGCGTATGTGGCTCGGCACACTTCGGTGCGCAACCCACGATACCCGAGACGGGCCCCTGCGGTGTTCAATCAGCAGCGACCATTATGTCTAGGTTCATGAACGCCGAAGTAATTTCGTGTAGCGAAGAAACGTTAGCCCCGGTGCCAGCCACCGCGAATGCGTGCAGGAGCGAACCGGACCTGCAGGCCTCGGCGAACTGGATCTGACGATCGCTATATACGATGCGCAATTCGTTCCGCCATTGGAGTTAATTTTTGTTGGCTTGGGCTGGATGTACGACATGCAACGGCGACCCGAGCCGTGAGTTCGGATCGACTGTTGAGCAAATCTCACATCCAATCGCTCAATAGAGGCTCCGGCTCATTGACAAAGTGTTCCCGGATCGTCCGCAGTCCCTCATCTCAGGTCATCGAGATCGACTGAGCAGCTTGGCAGCGTGACCTTTAACCTGTGTCTGGTGGTCTTAAAGCTCATCAGGTCGCCGGAAAGGCCCGCCTGGATGATCTGGTCCGCGACAACAGGCGCGGAGTCGGACCAGTAGGTCACATGCAGGTTTGGATCATCGTAGGAAAGCAGTACGGAGGGAACAAACGAGAGGCCCAGCGCCTTGGCGCAAAAATGGCGATGGTGACCATCCATGATAACAAAATGGCGGTGCTCGACTAAAACGGGCTGGGTCCACCGTCTGTCTTCGGCGATCATTTTGGCCAGCGTCCGAGCACGCGCGACGTTGATCTCCTCACTCGGTCGGAGTTGACTCACGGGGAGCTTGACTATTGCGTAATTTGAGATCAGTTTTACGGACGACATAGGGTTTCTCCTCAGTCAGTGACACTTTCGCGGATAGCCTCGCATGTATCGTGCCACAAGGAAAAAACCCGTTAGAAATCGATATGATCGCTCTCATACTGTCGGGTCGGAGGAGGCGCGCTCGCCAGCTGGCCTCCGTCCGCCGTTCAGTAAGGTCGAGAACTGGCGCGCGCACCGGCAGGCGCCGGTGGTGATTCCACCGCTTTCGCGATGGCCCGCAATCCGGCAACCATGGTCACGTTTCCAGCTCCCGCCACGTCGAACGCAGCGGCCGGTTTCCGGCACTACGCTCTCCTGTTTTGCTTCATGTCAAGATTTATGGGACCTATCATGCTGGGCGCGCTTTCGGTGCGGCAGCACGACGAACACGATCAGGACACGCTTGATCGCTGGTTCCTCGAACATTAAGCACTGCTCTTCTATCTTCCGCCATACAGCCCCGAACTAAACCTTATCGAGATCGTCTGGAAACACATGAAATATCTCACTGGCGCCGCTTCGTCATCTGGACGAAGGAAACCATCGACGCCGAACTCGCCGAATTGCTATCTGGCTATGGCTTCAAATTCCAAGTCAATTTCTCGTGAACACTTACGGTAAAACGCATTTCTCAACGTATCCACGTTATAGATGAAAGGCATAAAAACAATCGATTTTACAAATCGATTTTTGTGTTGCACAGTGAAACCCGTCGTTGTGGAAATGGAAATCGAAGTTGATTGATCGGATACCTCATATTTATAAACTAAGTAGTACGACCGATTTAGGCACGTCTCTATGATGTCCACACTTTTTGATGTATCTCTCGACACGTCATCCAAGCTTACCGAAACCGTGCCCGTCGCGGCCTTCCGGATGGGACGATCGACCGTGGAGCGGCCTACTGGCTTGATAATTGAACGAAACGGGCCAGAGCTGTGAAGGTCCTCGATTGCGTATCCGAGGCGCGCGACGAGTGCGACGGTCGCGACGTCTACTTGACGTTTGACGGCGGTCCTACTTTGCGCACCGGACGTCCTTGATGTGCTGGCAGAACACCGGGTGCCAGCAACGTTCTGCGTCATCGGCGCGTACGTAGAGGACCAGCCGAAGCTGATCCAGCGAATGATCGCCGAGGGACACGAGATTGCCAATCACACGATGACTCATCCGGATTTGTCCAGATGCGAACCTGATGAAGTACGACGCAAAATATTGGACGCGAACAGGATCATCCCGATGGCGTGTCCCCAGGCCACAGTTCGGCATATGCGTGCCCCTTACGGAATATGGACGGACGAAGTGGTCGTTGCAGCGGCAAAGGCGGGGCTGGCGGCTCTTGACTGGTCGGTCGACCCGTGTGACTGGTCTTGCCCCGGCGTCGACGCGATTGTCAGCGCAGTGCTGGCCTCTGCCCGGCCTGGCGCAATTGTGCTCTTGCACGACGGATGTCCTCCCAGCGAGTCAGGAGGGTGCTGTCATGCTGGGCTGCGCGCCCAGACCCTCATGGCGCTTTCCCGCCTGATTCAAGCACTGCATGACTGCGGATTTGTAATCAGTTCGCTACCCCAACCACACTGAACAAACCGACATCTATGAATGCCATTGCCACAATCAGCACTGCCCCGGTTTTGTTGTATGCACTACTCTCGACTGTTTACAAAAGCGTACAGGCCCTCCATGGCCTACCGACGAGTGGTCCGCCGAACTCGCCCAATGTCGCCGACTCCAACTTTCTGCCGGACGTGGACGTCATCGTGCCGTGCTTTAACGAGCAACCGAGCACGCTCTCGGCGTGCCTGGAGTCCGTTGCAAACCAGGACTACGCCGGAAAACTGCGGGTCTATGTGGTTGATGATGGTTCTGCGAATCTCGACGCCGTGAGGCCGGTATACGATGCGTAC
>NZ_PVEN01000043.1 GCF_002973525.1 Paraburkholderia sp. BL21I4N1 | reverse complement strand
GATCTTTAAAAATTAACAGCCGATAAGTGTGGGCGCTTGATGCGAGACGCGAGGCGGATCTTTCGGGATCTGCCGCAAAGCGAAAGTATCAAGTCTCACACAGTAATGAAAGGAAGGTTTGAGAATCGAAAGACGATCAAACAATTCGTCAGTACGTTGAGTGAGCGACCGGTTCTTAACGGAACCGAAAAACAGTAACAGGTTTGAACTGAAGAGTTTGATCCTGGCTCAGATTGAACGCTGGCGGCATGCCTTACACATGCAAGTCGAACGGCAGCACGGGAGCAATCCTGGTGGCGAGTGGCGAACGGGTGAGTAATACATCGGAACGTGTCCTGTAGTGGGGGATAGCCCGGCGAAAGCCGGATTAATACCGCATACGCTCTACGGAGGAAAGGGGGGGATCTTAGGACCTCCCGCTACAGGGGCGGCCGATGGCAGATTAGCTAGTTGGTGGGGTAAAGGCCTACCAAGGCGACGATCTGTAGCTGGTCTGAGAGGACGACCAGCCACACTGGGACTGAGACACGGCCCAGACTCCTACGGGAGGCAGCAGTGGGGAATTTTGGACAATGGGCGAAAGCCTGATCCAGCAATGCCGCGTGTGTGAAGAAGGCCTTCGGGTTGTAAAGCACTTTTGTCCGGAAAGAAAACCTCGTGGTTAATACCCGTGGGGGATGACGGTACCGGAAGAATAAGCACCGGCTAACTACGTGCCAGCAGCCGCGGTAATACGTAGGGTGCAAGCGTTAATCGGAATTACTGGGCGTAAAGCGTGCGCAGGCGGTCCGCTAAGACAGATGTGAAATCCCCGGGCTTAACCTGGGAACTGCATTTGTGACTGGCGGGCTAGAGTATGGCAGAGGGGGGTAGAATTCCACGTGTAGCAGTGAAATGCGTAGAGATGTGGAGGAATACCGATGGCGAAGGCAGCCCCCTGGGCCAATACTGACGCTCATGCACGAAAGCGTGGGGAGCAAACAGGATTAGATACCCTGGTAGTCCACGCCCTAAACGATGTCAACTAGTTGTTGGGTCTTCATTGACTTAGTAACGTAGCTAACGCGTGAAGTTGACCGCCTGGGGAGTACGGTCGCAAGATTAAAACTCAAAGGAATTGACGGGGACCCGCACAAGCGGTGGATGATGTGGATTAATTCGATGCAACGCGAAAAACCTTACCTACCCTTGACATGTATGGAACCCTGCTGAGAGGTGGGGGTGCCCGAAAGGGAGCCATAACACAGGTGCTGCATGGCTGTCGTCAGCTCGTGTCGTGAGATGTTGGGTTAAGTCCCGCAACGAGCGCAACCCTTGTCCCTAGTTGCTACGCAAGAGCACTCCAGGGAGACTGCCGGTGACAAACCGGAGGAAGGTGGGGATGACGTCAAGTCCTCATGGCCCTTATGGGTAGGGCTTCACACGTCATACAATGGTCGGAACAGAGGGTTGCCAAGCCGCGAGGTGGAGCCAATCCCAGAAAACCGATCGTAGTCCGGATCGCACTCTGCAACTCGAGTGCGTGAAGCTGGAATCGCTAGTAATCGCGGATCAGCATGCCGCGGTGAATACGTTCCCGGGTCTTGTACACACCGCCCGTCACACCATGGGAGTGGGTTTCACCAGAAGTAGGTAGCCTAACCGCAAGGAGGGCGCTTACCACGGTGGGATTCATGACTGGGGTGAAGTCGTAACAAGGTAGCCGTATCGGAAGGTGCGGCTGGATCACCTCCTTTCTAGAGCTGAACGTGTCGAACGTTGAGCGCTCACGCTTATCGGCTGTAAATTCAGACAGACTCAGGGGTCTGTAGCTCAGTCGGTTAGAGCACCGTCTTGATAAGGCGGGGGTCGATGGTTCGAATCCATCCAGACCCACCACTGTTTCTGCGGTGGCTGTGCTAACCGGTTGAAGGCACCCTGAGGTTCATGTGTGACTGGGGGATTAGCTCAGCTGGGAGAGCACCTGCTTTGCAAGCAGGGGGTCGTCGGTTCGATCCCGTCATCCTCCACCAATCATCAATGCCTAGCGTTCGGTGCGAACCGAGCTTTAGGCATTGGCGATTGAGCCAGTCAGAGTGATACGTGGTTATAGCAACCATGATATCGGCTGTCGTTCTTTAACAATCAGGAAGAAGTAGTAAAGAGATTCACGAAAGATCACTTAGAGATGGGTGATCGAGTAGGTGAATCAGGGTTGTGATTGTATCAATGTATGAAAAGGTGATCGAAAGATCGCCTTGGAATACGGCGCAACACGAATACTCAACCTGTAACGATGTGACGAGTGCTGCGTTCCGAGTGAACGCAGTGTGAGACACACCCGTTATAGGGTCAAGCGAACAAGTGCATGTGGTGGATGCCTTGGCGATCACAGGCGATGAAGGACGCGGTAGCCTGCGAAAAGCTACGGGGAGCTGGCAAACGAGCTTTGATCCGTAGATGTCCGAATGGGGAAACCCACTCCGAATGGAGTATCCATGACTGAATACATAGGTCATGCGAAGCGAACGCGGTGAACTGAAACATCTAAGTAACCGCAGGAAAAGAAATCAACCGAGATTCCCAGAGTAGTGGCGAGCGAAATGGGACCAGCCTGTACTCTTTATCTTCATTGTTAGTCGAAGGCTCTGGAAAGTGCCGCCATAGCAGGTGATAGCCCTGTAGACGAAAACAGCGAGGAAGAACTAGGTGTACGACAAGTAGGGCGGGACACGTGAAATCCTGTCTGAAGATGGGGGGACCATCCTCCAAGGCTAAATACTCGTGATCGACCGATAGTGAACCAGTACCGTGAGGGAAAGGCGAAAAGAACCCCGGGAGGGGAGTGAAATAGATCCTGAAACCGCATGCATACAAACAGTCGGAGCCTTCGAAAGAGGGTGACGGCGTACCTTTTGTATAATGGGTCAGCGACTTACATTCAGTGGCAAGCTTAACCGATTAGGGCAGGCGTAGCGAAAGCGAGTCCGAACAGGGCGATTCAGTCGCTGGGTGTAGACCCGAAACCAGGTGATCTATCCATGGCCAGGATGAAGGTGCGGTAACACGTACTGGAGGTCCGAACCCACTAACGTTGAAAAGTTAGGGGATGAGCTGTGGATAGGGGTGAAAGGCTAAACAAACCTGGAAATAGCTGGTTCTCTCCGAAAACTATTTAGGTAGTGCCTCGTGTATCACCTTCGGGGGTAGAGCACTGTCATGGTTGTGGGGTCCATTGCGGATTACTACGCCATAGCAAACTCCGAATACCGAAGAGTGCAATCACGGGAGACAGACATCGGGTGCTAACGTCCGGTGTCAAGAGGGAAACAACCCAGACCGCCAGCTAAGGTCCCCAAATATTGCTAAGTGGGAAACGAAGTGGGAAGGCTAAAACAGTCAGGAGGTTGGCTTAGAAGCAGCCATCCTTTAAAGAAAGCGTAATAGCTCACTGATCGAGTCGTCCTGCGCGGAAGATGTAACGGGGCTAAGCAATATACCGAAGCTGCGGATGCACATTTATGTGCATGGTAGGAGAGCGTTCCGTAAGCCTGCGAAGGTGCACTGGAAAGTGTGCTGGAGGTATCGGAAGTGCGAATGCTGACATGAGTAGCGATAAAGGGGGTGAAAAGCCCCCTCGCCGTAAGCCCAAGGTTTCCTACGCAACGTTCATCGGCGTAGGGTGAGTCGGCCCCTAAGGCGAGGCAGAAATGCGTAGCTGATGGGAAGCAGGTTAATATTCCTGCACCATTGTTAAATGCGATGGGGGGACGGATCGCGGAAGGTTGTCCGGGTGTTGGAAGTCCCGGTCCTTGCATTGGAGAAGGCGCTTAGGCAAATCCGGGCGCGGAATTCAAGGGTGCGAGGCCATTCACTTAGGTGAAGAAGCAATCGGAAGTGGTTCCAAGAAAAGCCTCTAAGCTTCAGTTTAACAAGACCGTACCGCAAACCGACACAGGTGGGCGAGATGAGTATTCTAAGGCGCTTGAGAGAACTCGGGAGAAGGAACTCGGCAAATTGGTACCGTAACTTCGGGATAAGGTACGCCCCTGTAGCTTGATGCCCCTGCGGGCAGAGGGTGAAGGGGTTGCAATAAACTGGTGGCTGCGACTGTTTAATAAAAACACAGCACTCTGCAAACACGAAAGTGGACGTATAGGGTGTGACGCCTGCCCGGTGCCGGAAGATTAAATGATGGGGTGCAAGCTCTTGATTGAAGTCCCGGTAAACGGCGGCCGTAACTATAACGGTCCTAAGGTAGCGAAATTCCTTGTCGGGTAAGTTCCGACCTGCACGAATGGCGTAACGATGGCCACACTGTCTCCTCCCGAGACTCAGCGAAGTTGAAGTGTTTGTGATGATGCAATCTCCCCGCGGCTAGACGGAAAGACCCCATGAACCTTTACTGTAGCTTTGCATTGGACTTTGAACCGATCTGTGTAGGATAGGTGGGAGGCTATGAAGCGTGGACGCCAGTCTGCGTGGAGCCGTCCTTGAAATACCACCCTGGTTTGTTTGAGGTTCTAACCTTGGTCCGTAATCCGGATCGGGGACAGTGCATGGTAGGCAGTTTGACTGGGGCGGTCTCCTCCCAAAGTGTAACGGAGGAGTACGAAGGTACGCTAGGTACGGTCGGAAATCGTGCTGATAGTGCAATGGCATAAGCGTGCTTAACTGCGAGACCGACAAGTCGAGCAGGTGCGAAAGCAGGTCATAGTGATCCGGTGGTTCTGTATGGAAGGGCCATCGCTCAACGGATAAAAGGTACTCTGGGGATAACAGGCTGATACCGCCCAAGAGTTCATATCGACGGCGGTGTTTGGCACCTCGATGTCGGCTCATCTCATCCTGGGGCTGTAGCCGGTCCCAAGGGTATGGCTGTTCGCCATTTAAAGAGGTACGTGAGCTGGGTTTAAAACGTCGTGAGACAGTTTGGTCCCTATCTGCCGTGGGCGCTGGATATTTGAAGGGGGCTGCTCCTAGTACGAGAGGACCGGAGTGGACGAACCTCTGGTGTACCGGTTGTCACGCCAGTGGCATCGCCGGGTAGCTATGTTCGGAAGAGATAACCGCTGAAAGCATCTAAGCGGGAAACTCGCCTTAAGATGAGATATCCCCGGGGCTTCGAGCCCCTTGAAGGGTCGTTCAAGACCAGGACGTTGATAGGTCAGGTGTGGAAGCGCAGTAATGCGTTAAGCTAACTGATACTAATTGCCCGTAAGGCTTGATCCTATAACAGGTGTGTTTTAATGCCGGTCGGTGCGGGTGCCTTGGTGCCTGTAGTGACCTCATCCCCGAAGGGAACACACGGTTGAGTGATCGATGTTGTGCCTCGAACAACACAACTCCCTCTGGTGAGCATCACCAGAAACTACTTCTTCCAGATTGGCTGCGTGGCCCCCAGAAGCCGCGCGGCAACAAGTCATGCCTGATGACCATAGCGAGTCGGTACCACCCCTTCCCATCCCGAACAGGACCGTGAAACGACTCCACGCCGATGATAGTGCGGATT
>NZ_PVEN01000042.1 GCF_002973525.1 Paraburkholderia sp. BL21I4N1 | reverse complement strand
TCGCATAGCGGACGAACCGCTCGGCCACACCGATCACCATGCGTCGCAGACCGCGGCGTCCGTGCGTGCCCATCACGACCAGGTCCGCGTCACGGCGCTGCACGCAGCGCATCAACGCGCTGGCGATGTTCTCGGCGATGCCTTGCGTCTCTACGATCTCCGTGTCGCCCGCGACATTGAGCTCGCGCATCTGGGCGAGCGCGCCATGTAGCAAGCTCACGCCGACTTGACGCGCAGCGTCCGTCAGTAGATGCGGATCGCACGCGCCCGCGTATGTGAAAGCCGCCGATTGATCCAGCACGTAAACCGCGGTCAACTTGCCGCGCGAGAGCTTTGCGAGCTGGATCGCTTCGGAAAGCGCACATTTCGAGGCTTCGCTGCCGTCCACGGCCACCACGATGTTTGCGTACATGACTGCCTCCTGTTGAAACTTTGAAACAACCGTCGGAAATCAGACGCGCGTGGCGCCGCGCTCGAGCAGCCGTTCGGCCGCATCGAAGGGCGCCTTCACCGCGACATCGGGATCAGGACTCTGCCGGTGCTCGAGCGGGACCAGTTCACCCGTGCGCAGGACCAGATCGAGACGTGCATCGAACATGAGGTGGTTCACCGTCGCGTCCGGCACAGCGTGCCGTATGTCGGTTGCGTCATTCGGCGCATGCCCGCGAATGGCCTCGATCGCAAGATGGCAACCAGAAATGGATTTGCCGAACCGCTCGAGGCGCACCAGTTGTGCTGCTGCGTCAGATTCGATTTGCGCGGATCCTGTAAATCCGAGGTAGACGATCTGCATATCGATTCCCCATACTGCCTCCGCGCGTGCTGTTCTACCCATCGGCCGTTCCGGCGGCCAAAGCCGCGTACGTCAGCGAGCCGATGAAGAAATCATCGGCGCTATTCGTGGCTTCCGATTGACTTGCATCAATGGCGTGGCAGTGCTGCGCAGCCTGCGCTGGCAGGTTGATTGAGCGCGGGCGCGGGACATGGCACCCGAGCGAACCGGCGTGTGCTATTTTTCGGAGCCCGTGCCGACACAACCTTCCCCATGCGCAACGCGGATACAGAGACGCCCCTCGCCCTCCCCGCACATAGCTCGCCGTGGACGCTCTTTTGCATCTTTCTGAGGGTCGGCCTGACTTAGGGCAATGCTGATCAAGTCCACCATTCATGACTGTCATGCGTTATAGCGTGGACATGCAACGGTAAAAGCAAAAACAATGAAGCAACTGACACTGGCGATGGCCGTCGATCAATGCTCGGGATTCGGAGCACAGCGCAAACCTACGCGACGCGAGGTGTTTCTCGATGAAATGAACCGGCTCGTGCCGTGGGCGGAACTGTGCGGGGTCGTCGAGCCGTATTACCCGAAACGCGGCAACGGTCGCCCGCCTATCGCACTGGAGCGCATGTTGCGGATTCATTTTGTGCAGCACTGGTTCAATCTCGCCGACCTTGCGTGCGAAGAGGCGCTGTACGACAGCCTCAGTCTGCGCAGTTTTGTGGGCATTGACCTGGGCAGTGAGACGGTTCCGGACGCGACGACGCTGCTCAAGTTCCGGCGCCTGCTGGAAGAGCACGGGCTGGGCGAGCGAGTCTTCGCCGAGGTGGGCCGGGTGTTGCAGGCACGCGGAGCGAAGCTCAGGAGCGGCACGATTGTGGATGCCACGCTGATTGGCGCGCCTTCTTCGACGAAGAACAGGGAGAAGGCACGGGACCCTGAAATGCATCAGACGCGTAAAGGGCAGCAGTGGTATTTCGGCATGAAGCTTCATGTCGGCGTGGATAGCCAGAGCGGACTGGCGCATAGCGCGGTCGTCACGGCGGCCAACGTGCACGACAAACACCCATTGCCACAGCTTCTGCATGGGCAGGAGCAGCGCGTCTATGGCGACAGCGCGTATGCGAGCCAGAAAGCGCTGATCCATGGCAAGGCACCGAAGGCTCGCGACTTCACGAATCAGCGCACGCGCCGCAAGGACAGCGTTGATGAAGTGGCGCGCCGCAAGAACCGCAACAAGTCGAAGATCCGCGCCCGCGTCGAACATGTGTTCGCCGTGGTCAAGCGGCTGTGGGGCTTCACGAAGGTACGCTATCGCGGTCTGGCGAAGAATGCCAATCGCGCCTTCGTTTCGCTCGCGCTGGCGAACCTCTACCTGTCGCGAGGTCGATTTACGGCACAGGTGCGCCCGTAATGGGCGACACACGGGCGAAAAGCCCGCGCAAAGCGCCTGCGGCGCGACAAAACGAACCGGAATGACCATCTTCATTCGTGATTCGGAAAGTTTACGCATGTGCCATCTCAATCAGCCGCGTTTACACGGCTTGATCAGCATTGCCTTAGTTCGGCGGTCCGGCGGCTCACCTTGGCTACTTTCGCGACGAATTCGTCAGACGCCGCCGCTGGCGCGATGAACACACGTACAGCGACATGGTTGCGCTGTGCCAGATTCTGCCAGTGCCCGGCAGCAGCCAGGTCGGCATCGCAATCGGGCGTCTGCGTGGCGGCGCTGCCGGTGCGGTAACTGCGTGGCTCGACTTTACGCTGCCGTCGGTGTTGTTACTCGTGGCTTTTGCATACGGCTTCACGCATCTGTCGGATACAACTTCGCTTCATCTGCTGCGGGGGCTGAAGATCGCGGCGGTCGCGGTGGTCGTCCAGGCAGTCTGGTCGATGGGACGCATGCTCTGCCCTGACCGCGCACGCGCGACGATCGCGGCGGCCTCGGCCATCACAGTAATCCTGCTCGGTGCGGCCTACGGTCAGACTGCGTCGATCGTCGCCGCGGGGATTGCCGGCGCCGCATTTCTGAAGTCGTCGACCGAAGTGCCGCGCGCGCCGCTCGGCATGCCCGGGTCCAAAGCCGGCGCGCTCGCTTGTCTCGCGGCCTTCGCACTGCTGCTGTTCGGACTGCCCACGGTAGCGGCCTATCTCCACAGTCATCCGCTCGATCTGTTTTCGGCGTTCTACCGGGTCGGATCTCTTGTGTTTGGCGGCGGCCACGCTGTGTTGCCGCTGCTGGAAGCGGTCGTCGTGCCGCGCGGTTGGGTTCCCGCGAACACCTTCATGGCAGGCTACGGTGCGGCGCAGACGGTCCCGGGTCCGCTTTTTTTGTCGCCGTGTTTCTCGGCGCCGCCAGCACGGGTCAGCCGTGCAGGGTACGGCCGGCTCACTGATCGCTACCGTGGCGATCTTTCTGCCTTCATTCCTGCTGGTCGGCGCGGCGCTGCCTCTATGGGGCGAGTTGCGCGCGTTCGCGCCAATGCGCGGCGCCATGGCAGGCATCAACGCCGCTGTGGTCGGCATTCTACTCGCCGCGCTGTACGACCCCGTGTGGACCAGCGCAGTGCATACCGGGCGCGATTTCGCGCTGGTCGTCGCGGCCCTGGTCCTGCTCGGCTGGTGGCGAGTGCCGTCGTGGGCGGTCGTGCTGATAACAGCCGCGCTCGCGTGGTGGGTCGTATAAAGGCAATACCCCTTTTTTGCCAGGCATGCGTGTGGATCACTTGCACTGCATTGGCGAGCCCGGTCGCGCTCTGTTGATCCAACTCAACGAGCCTTCCCGCTGCGCGGGTATGGTCCAAGCAATACATCCAAGGCCATCACCCTACGGGGAGCACGACATGAATAATTCCGAATACTCTGGCATGCATCCTGTCGCGGGTCAGGGCCGCGATAAAGCGATCGCATCCGGCCATTTCTATCTCGTCGGCGGCGGTATCGCTTCGCTGGCGGCCGCGGCGTTTTTGATTCGCGACGCCGACGTACCCGGCTGCCGCATCATGATCCTCGAAGCGCTCGACAAACCGGGCGGCAGCCTCGACGGCGCCGGCACGCCACAGGGAGGCTACGTCGTGCGCGGCGGCCGCATGCTCGAGAGCAAGTATCTGTGCACCTACGATCTGTTCGATTCAATTCCCACGCTTGACGGCCGCATCAGCGTCACGAAGGAAATCTTCGACTGGAACGAGACGAGCCGCACTTGCTCGAAGGCTCGGCTCATACGCAACGGCCAGCGCGAAGACGCGCCCCCTTACTGGCTCGCCGAAACGCACCTGCTCACACTCGGCCGTCTTTCGCTCGAACCGGAAGCCCAGCTCGGCGGCAGCCGGATTTCCGACCACTTCGAGCCGGACTTTTTCGAAACCAATTTCTGGTATATGTGGTGCACGACGTTCGCCTTCCAGCCTTGGCATAGCGCCGCCGAATTCCGGCGTTATCTGCTGCGTTTCGCGCATATGACGTCGGGCTTCAACCAGTTGCACGGCATCATGCGCACGGTCTACAATCAGTATGATTCGATGGTGCGGCCGCTGCGCAAATGGCTCGATGACCACGGGGTGAGATTTCGCACCAACACGCGGGTCATCGATCTGCGCTATGACGAAAGCGGTGAACTGAATCGGGTGGCAGGCATCGTCTGCGAACATGAAAGCCGTCGCGTCGAGATTCCAGTCGGTGCGGCGGACAAGGTCATCGTCACGCTCGGGTCAATGACGGCAGGGTCGAGCCTCGGCGGCACGAACCGCCCTGCCGTGTTCAATCATAACGACAGCAGCGGCGCGTGGGCGCTCTGGAAAACCATCGCAGCAGGACGAGCCGAATTCGGCCATCCATCCGTTTTCGCCGACCATGTCGAAGAATCCAAATGGCTGTCTTTTACAGCGACGTTGCATGATCCGACGCTGTTCCGCCTGATCCGTGATCTGACGGGCAACGTGCCCGGCGAAGGTGGCCTGATTACCTTTCCCCAATCGAACTGGCTCGTCTCGATCGTGCTGCCGCACCAGCCGCATTTCCTGGGGCAGCCGAAAGGTGTCGAGGTGTTCTGGGGTTGCGGGCTTTTCGTCGACCGGCCGGGCAATTTCATCGCCAAGCCGATGGCCGGATGCACGGGCCGCGAAATCATGACGGAACTTCTCGGTCATCTGAACGTTCAGGCGGAAGCCCCGAATATTCTCGACGACGCGATCTGCATTCCGTGCCTGATGCCCTTCATCACCAGCCCGTTCCTGCGGCGCAAGCGCGGCGACCGGCCGCAAGTGATGCCCGAAGGCTGGGCAAACCTCGCGTTCGTCGGACAGTTTTGCGAGTTGCCGAACGACGTCGTGTTCACCGTCGAATATTCGGTTCGCTCGGCGCAGACAGCTGTGTACACGCTGCAGAACCGCTCCGGCAGTGTACAAAGGCCAGCACGATCCGCGCGTGGTGTATAGCGCGGCCTCCGCGTTGCACAGGCACTAACCGGCAATGCTGGTTTTGCGCCGTGTGCGGCCGCCCTCACACGCCGTGCGGCACGCGCATGTTCAGGAGAGCGCCGTGGAACTCGAGGCAACACAGCGAAAACGCCCGGGCGCGCTACTCGCACGACTCAAGGAACACCCGCTCGCGCGCATCGGCCTCGGCATCATCACGGGCGTCGCCGACGACGATCCAGGCGGCATCGCCACATATTCGCAGGCCGGTGCGCAATTCGGTCTGAGCATGCTGTGGACGATGCCGTTCGCGTTTCCGTTAATGGCGGCCGTCCAGGCGATGTGCGCCAGTCTGGGCCGCGTGACCGGCAAGGGCCTGGCCGCCAACATCAAGGAGGCGTTTCCG
>NZ_PVEN01000041.1 GCF_002973525.1 Paraburkholderia sp. BL21I4N1 | reverse complement strand
CCCTGTCTCGATCGCTACCTTACGCTGGAGGTGATCGGACTGAATCTGGGCTCGCTATTTCTCGCCTTATCGCTTCTAGCGGGGCTCGCGCAGCTTGCATTGACAGCGACAGTGCCGTGGTGGACTGCCCTGATAATCGCATCATGGACCATGATCCGCTGTAGCGTGGCATCGGTTCGCGCTCGCCAGATTCGATTTCTTGGCTTTTCTCTTCACACACCCATTAACCTCTTTCTCTTGCCCCCTGAAAACCTATGCGCTGGGTACATTGAGCAATAGCGATTGGCTGTCACGGAGCGTTGCTGCCAACCTACCACATGGGGGTGGAAACTGGCCGTCACCGGAAACCCGAAGGCGGGACCGAACGCTACAGAATTTTCGGTAATTGCGGCGGCGCTTCGCAGAGCAGATCTTACGCGCGGCCCTTCGACGTTGGTGGTGGCATATGACGGCGTTTGTAGCGACGAGTGATCGTGCACACTACTTATCTTAGATGCTATGGGAGGGCCGTGTCAGTCGTATCCATTTTGCGTGCTCCTTTGCCGAAATGGGTCTGGAAAAGCCGTTTTACTCCAGCGGGCTTACTTCCA
Source organism: Paraburkholderia sp. BL21I4N1 (assembly GCF_002973525.1). Classification (GTDB taxonomy): domain Bacteria; phylum Pseudomonadota; class Gammaproteobacteria; order Burkholderiales; family Burkholderiaceae; genus Paraburkholderia. The sequence continues at coordinate 5,693 of NZ_PVEN01000041.1, read as the reverse complement.
CCGCCCTCCCATAGCATCTAGAAATGATCGTGCTTTCCGTTGAAAATCTAGCGGTTGGTTTCTAAAATCCCTTATCGACTAACGATTCGTGCATCCGTCGATTCCGCGAAGATTGTGGAGCTACTGAGCCTTACTGCAAGCAGCTCGGCACTCGCCCACCGCCAGATTTTGCACAGACAGGAAGATTCTCCTGTGAAAACTTTGCCGCGCGGCAAAGCGTTCGTACCGCATCTGCATATAAACGTCTCAATTAGGAGTGCTATATGGATGAACGACATCATTTCTTAATGACACCAGGCCCGTTCGCCTTGAGCGACGAAGTGACGGCACAGATGCAATTCGATATGGGCTCGCGCGACCGGAGCTTCAAAAACATCACGGCTTCGGTGCGTAAACTGATGATCGAGCTGATCGACGGGAATGACACACATTCGGTCGTCCCAATCCAGGGCAGCGGTTCCTACGGTATGGAGGCTGCGCTGGCTACCTTCATCTGTCCGTCTGATTGGCCGCTCGTCTGCATCAACGGAATTTATGGCGAGCAGATACTGAAAATACTGGAGCTGCGAGGCGTGCAGGCCGTCAGCATGAAGGCGCCGAGCGATCAACCGCTCTCGGCCGCCGACATCGCCGCGTATCTGGAGCAGGACCGCACGATCACGCAGGCTCTGATGCAAATAGACGGTCTGGTGGAGGTTTTTGCTATAGAAAGGATACCTCATCAAGAAGACAGGACGGCCTCCCAAACTGCGGGCGCAGCGGTACCTTTGAGGCCAAGATTCGCGAGGCTGAATTGGCCCTTGGGAATACGATGGACCAATTCAATACCTGAGAGAGTAATCGCTGCGTTCCTGAGACGTTTGAAGCCGAGCATGACTTTTGTCCGGGACTCGATGTTGCCATGGTCCTGCTCGACCAAATTATTGAGATATTTCGAGGATCGGACGTTTGTGTCATCAGGCAGCAAGCCATCGGCCTTCATCTCGCGCACGGCGCGGTGCGAGGCTGCACAACCATCAAGCGTGATGGTATTCGGTCGCTGGCCTTGATGTTCGATTGCCTTGCTGAAAAAGGCTTTTGCCGCCTTCACGTCGCGCTTGGCGCTGAGCATGAAGTCTACTGTCTGGCCCACCCGATCCACCACTCGATAAAGATAGACCAACTTGCCGCGCAGCTTGAGGTAAGTCTCGTCGACACGCCGCGACTGCCCTGTGGGCCTGCCAAAGCGGTTCGACCGTTTTACGAACTCCGGCGCAAAGCGCCGCACCCGGCGCAGGATCGTCGTGTGCGCCAGCGACAGACCCCGTTCCGCCATCATCTCGACCAGTTCGCGCAGGCTAGGCTTGTAGCGCAGGTACCAGCGAACACACAGAATGATCACGTCGCGGTCAAAGTGACAGCCTGCGACCAGTTCGTCAAGGCTCTTCAGCTTGCTCATCGTCGGTTCTCAATTTGTTCAGCCTGACACCTTAATCGATTCGCCCCCGCGCTATTTGCACCAGAGCCGTTTCTGTCACCAAGGACTCCATCACTCGCCATGCAGATCGTTGAATATGTCGGCCTTGATACGTCACGAGTGAGCGCACAGTACGAAAAAGTACGTGCCGCGCTCGAGCGCGATGACTTTCGGCAAGCCCAAGTCAAAAAGCTGAGCAATCTTACGCACGGACATTTCTATCGCGCAAAATTGGATTATGCGAATCGCCTGCTGTTCACGTTGATCCGGCACGGCGATCACGTTTGCGCGCTGATGCTCGAAGTCATTGAACATCACGCCTATGAGAAATCCCGCTTCCTGCGGGGCGTCGCGATCGACGAGGACCGGATTCCCGATGTCGATGCGCTTACGTCTGATGGCGCGACGCCGGTGCGCTACCTACACCCAGAGTGCCGGGAAATCCATCTGCTGGGCAATATCCTGTCGTTCGATGATACGCAGGATGCCATCTATCGCGAACCTGTGCCGCTGATCATATCCGGCAGCGCCGGCAGCGGCAAGACTGCACTGGCGCTGGAAAAACTCAAGCAGGTCGATGGGAATGTGCTGTACGTTACCCAATCGGCCTATCTGGCCCAGAACGCTCGCGACCTGTACTACAGCCACGGCTTTGGGCATCCCCGCCAGGACGCGACGTTCCTGTCGTACCGCGAATTTGTCGAGAGTGTGCGCGTTCCGCCTGGACGGGAAGTTGGCTGGCGTGAGTTCGCCTCGTGGTTCACGCGGCAATTGCCATTCAGAGGACTTGACGCTCACCAGAGCTTCGAGGAAATCCGTGGAGTCATCGGCGCCGACGCTAACGGGGCACTCCGGCGGGAGCAGTATCTTGAGCTGGGGGTAAGTCAGTCGATCTTCCCGGCCGATGAGCGCAATCGTCTCTACGACCTGTTCGAGCGTTACCAGGCATGGCTCGTCGAGGCGAACCTGTATGATCTGAATCTGGTTGCCCACGTATGGCGGGCGTTGGCGAGCGCATGCTACGACTTCGTCGTCGTCGACGAGGTTCAGGATCTGACCGACGCGCAACTCGCGCTGATTCTGGCGACCCTGAAAAATCCGGATCAGTTCATGCTATGCGGGGATGCGAACCAGATCGTGCATCCGAATTTCTTTTCGTGGAGCAAGGTCAAAACCCCGTTCTGGCGCGATGAAACGCTCGCCCTGCGGCAGCAGTTAAAGATCCTGCAGACCAGTTTTCGCAACGCCCACGAGGTCACACGGATTGCGAACACGCTGCTGAAAATCAAGCAGCGCCGCTTTGGCTCCGTCGATCGCGAAAGCAACTTCCTGGTCATGCCGGTTGGCGACGAGGCCGGATCCGTAAGCCTGATTGCGGGCAGCGATTCCGGCACGAAAGTGCTCAACGACAGGACGCGTCAATCGACGCGCTTCGCGGTGCTGGTCATGCGCGATGAGGACAAGGCGCAAGCGCGCACGCATTTCCAGACTCCGCTGATTTTCTCGATCCACGAAGCCAAAGGCCTCGGATATGAAAACATCATTCTCTACCGTTTCATCTCCGGGTATCCCGCGCAGTTCGACGCGATCGCGCAGGGCGTCACCGCGAACGATCTGATGGATGACAACCTGGAGAACCGTCGCGCCCGGGATAAGACCGACCGGTCGCTGGAGGTCTACAAGTTCTATGTCAACGCGCTCTACGTGGCGCTCACCCGCGCGACAACCCATGTATATCTGATCGAGTCGGACCTCGGGCATCCGCTGCTGCAGTTGCTGGGACTGCAGCAACGTGTTGAGGGCATTGATGCGAAGACGCAGACCTCGACCCGCGAAGACTGGCTAAAGGAAGCGCGCAGGCTGGAGCTGCAGGGCAAGCATGAACAGGCTGAAGCAATTCGCGAACTGGTTTGCCAGCAACCAGCGGTCCCTTGGCGCGTATTTGATGAGGCGTGGTTGCGTGACACGATGGATCGGGTGTTTCGCCAGCCCGCGTCGGGCAGCAGATCCAGGCAGCAGCTGCTCGAATATGCGTGCAGCTACGATGAGCCGATTCTGGTTAGATGGCTGGCGACGCGGGTGCGTTTCGACGCCGCACGACATCTTGAACAGCAGCGCGCTACGCTTGGGCGCAAACATCTGTCGGCGTATTTTTCCGCGTGCTCCAGGGAGGTCCTGCAGCACTGCGACCGCTATGGCGTGGACCATCGCACCCCGATGAACCAGACCCCGCTGATGGCGGCGGCCGCCGCCGGTAACGTGGCGCTCGTTGAGAGCCTGCTTGAGCGCGGCGCGAACCCCGAAGCGACCGATCACCTCGGACGTAACGCGCTGCACTGGGCATTGCTCGAGGCGTTTCGCGATGCCCGGTTCGCGCGCGGGCCGTTTGCAGCGCTGTATGAGCGGATTGCACCGCCATCCATTGACCTGATGAGCGGTGAACGCCTGGTTCGCATCGATCGGCACCTGTCCGAATACCTGCTGGTGCAGACACTCTGGGCGCTCTTCAAGTCCCGTTTTGCAGTGCCAGGTGGGCGTGCACGTGGGGGATTTGAGGCCGCATCGATCCTGGACGCGTGGCGCGATCTGCCGGACCACATCCTGGCTCCAGAACGCAAACACCGCGAGTACCTGTCCGGGCTGTTGTCGCGTAATGAAATAACGCGCGACTATTCCTACAACCGCCATCTTTTCACCCGTCTCGCGCAAGGGTGGTATCAGTTCAACCCGGCGTTGGCAGTACGGTGCCGGGATGCATCCGGTGAGTCGTGGGTCCCCCTCTATGAAGCGCTGAATGTGCGACTGATCGCGGAAAGCGCCGATCCACGGTACCTGAGCCACATTAACGCGCTCATGGAAAAGGCACATCTCGCTCCACTGTCGCCGCCAATCGTCGCATCTGGGGGTCGCGAGGTGCCAAAGGCGCTTCCCTCGCCGGTACGCCCCCTGGCGTCGCACGCCGGATTTTCGGTGGGCGATATAGTCAGCTTCACTGACAAGGCGCTGCACACCCGCACCGGCACAATCGTACGGCTTAACCAGAAGACAGCGGCCATCACTTGCGCTGACTCTGAATGGCATTGGCGAGTCTCCTACCTTTTGCTACGACGGAGCACGGCATAGGGATGTGGTACAAGCCAGATTTCGCGCGCTACAGCAAGAAGCCCTTCGGCGCGCGTCAAGCAATTGTCGCCTCACTCGTGCAGCGGCGTTGTCACGTTCGTGCGCTGGTCAGCTAAGATGACGTGATGAAAAAGACGAAATCGCTCTACCCTGGCCATCGATTTCCGGCATCAGTCATCAGCCACGCGGTTCGGAGGTATTTCCGCTTTCAACTCAGCCTTCGCGACATCGAGGAGCTACTGTTCGAGCGCGGCGTGGTTGTCAGCCATGAATCGATCCGGTGGTGGACGGACAAGTTCGGCGCCAGTTTTGCGCATCAGGTCAGGACTGCCAGTCGCAAACCGGGCAGCACATGGCATCTCGACGAAATGTTCGTGACGCTGCGCGGCGAGCCCTGGCTGCTGTGGCGTGCAGTCGATGAGCACGGCATTGAACTCGACATCCTGCTTCAGAAGCGCCGCGACAACGCCGCTGCCAAACGCTTCTTCAAACGGGTGTTGGCGGCCTGTCCTGCGGCGCCGAAGAAAATCGTCACCGACCAGTTGCGCAGCTACCCGGCCGCGAAAACGGAGATCCCTGAGCTAGCGAATGTGAAGCACGTTTTCGTCAAGGCCTGCGCGCGCGTGAACAACCGCGCTGAAAACAGTCATCAACCCACGCGTGAATGCGAGCGCCGGATGCGAGGTTTTCGCTTGCCCGAACGCACGCAGTCATTCCTGTCGTGCTTCGGTCCGATCCGCCAACACTTCGCTCAAGCGTCATCTGCTGAGCGCCTCGCTCTATCGCAAACAGCTCGCCGCGCGATTTGAAGCATGGCGTCTCTTCACCGGCATTGCCCAAGCTCCGACCACCGTGTTCTGAGACACGACTGTCCTGACCGATATCTCGTCATGGAGTCAGCAACGTGACAGCGCCGTCGCAACCCCACCTCGGCACATTGATGTCGTTCGGTCCTGGGGACCCCCAAGCGCTCCCACTTCTCCGGAGGGAGGGCGGCGTCCATTCCATCTCGACCGGTCCATGGCCAAATTGCTTTGTTAGCCTAATTATTTCGAGTATGCATCAAGCGAACAGGTTCGACATTCCATCCGCTAGCGGATGGAACCGATCGAGC
>NZ_PVEN01000040.1 GCF_002973525.1 Paraburkholderia sp. BL21I4N1 | reverse complement strand
AGCTGCGTCATCATGTTGCTCCTCACAAAATCCGCTCCGTTTCCAGGATAGCTCGGCAGCAACGTAATGCCAGGACTTTTGCAGATATTCCTTAAATCAGTGCGACGCAAATCCGAGAAAACGTATTTGAGAAATGCTACGTAACGGTGAAGATAACGCACAGCGCCGTTATCGACTATCTCCCTTCCCGTGCCCGCTTTGCGGGTTCCCGACTGTCCGGTCCCATCCGCGAGCGGAGAACGCCTTACTTCTCCGATGGTCCCGCAGACCCGCACAGGAGGTCGAGCGTGGATTCTCGCATGGCTGGGGTGTCGGCTTTGTCGCAATATCGACAGAAATTCGGAGTGCTTGTCGGCTTTAGGCGTCGGCGCGACGGGGCAACAAGCAGTGACTTACTGACTCTTGTTCAGAGAGTGCTTCGCGGGTGGCATAGATTTGGCTTCTACCTCGCGTGGCTCGACTGTCGGGCAACTGATATCCAATGCAAGGGGACGGTACACTAGAACGGCATCCAAAAAATTGATGCTCGGGCCGCTGCGATCGGTTCACGTTATCTCAGAGCACATGGTTCTCCTTTGGAGATGAGCGCGCAGAACTCACGTCGATGCAGCGTTGCAGCATCATTGATGACGTATGAACCAGAAACGGGCATATTTTTGGACAGAAGTCGTGGTCATACGCGTCGTCAATGCATCAAAGAATGCTTGGCGCTTTTGCATGCCATTGTGAAACTATCGAGGATTGGCGACATGTTAGTGCGCTTAAGGCGGCTTTCCCGTCCGCTTAACAAGAAGACGTCGGCCGGATTTGTGTTTATGTTTTTCGCGGTCTTTCTTTTTGCCGTGGCTGACGCCATCGCGAGACTTGTTTCGGCGCGATATCCAGCCAACGAAATAACGTTCTTCCGGATGCTATTCGGGCTAGTGCCTGCTGCGTGCGTATTTAGATTTCGAGGTGATCGTGGAAAAAAGTTGATGATATATCGCTTCGCGGGGCATTTTCTTCGGGCCGTCATGGTACTTGGCTCGAGAGTATTATTCTTTTCGGGTTTGGCCAATCTTCCTCTGTCAACCGCGATGGCGCTCCAGTATACCGACGTAATGTTCATCGGTTTATTTGCCATCGCCATACTGTCCGAACGTTTCCACCTTTCAACGACGATCGCTTCGATCGTTGGGTTCTCCGGAGTTGCACTTGTTTCCTTTTCCTTGACAGGAAATCGCGGGTCATTTCTTGCAGTGAGTTTGGTCTTGCTTAGCGCTATGTTTTCCGCTGGTTCATTCATTCAGCTCAAGAAACTTTCCAGATCCGAAGAGCCGGTGGAAATCGTTTTCTATTTCACAACGATTGCTACGATTCTTAGCGGAATGTCACTTGTCGTCGCGTGGGTTACGCCTGACACGAAGGATTTCGGGTACATGGCACTTCTTGGATTGACCGCTGGCGCAGCGCAACTCATGCTTACCGTCGCGCTTGCAAACACTGCAGCCTCATTGCTCGCTAGCTTCCGCTACTTTGGCATCGTATGGGCGATCGCTTTCGAGTACCTGATTTGGGGAGAGGCTATTTCAGTGCAGGCTGCGCTCGGATCCGGCGTAATTGTCGGAAGCGCCCTCTATCTGTGTTGGTCTAACAGGCGCATCGATGAAGATGGCGCGACCGCTCGACGGACGTTGGGCTCGCGAACGTGACTCCAGAATTGGCAGCTCATTGATCTTTCCATAAATCATGACATCACGACAACGTTGCCTGAATCCAGCACGCGGCGATAATCGACGGCCGGCGCTGAGCGCTCTTGAGCTTGTTGCGGGCGATGGTTCGCAACTCGTTGAAGTTGTCCAGTTGGGGCAGAAGTTTGCTATCGCGTGGCGCTTCAGCCATGCCCACAGGTATTCGACGGGATTGAGTTCCGGAGAGTACGGCGGCAGGAAGGCCACATGAATGTGTCCATCGAGGGAATCCACCAGATATTCGCGGATCATTGCAGCGCGATGCGGCCTGGCACCATCCCAGATGATCAGCAGCGGTTGCTTCAGATGCGCTTTGAGCGCCTTGAGAAATTCGACCACCTGTTCTTTCTTGACGCTGCCTTCGTACAGCCGAAACAGATAGTTCGTGCGACTGAGGCCGGCGATCGCCGAGACATGGATCCAGTTGAAATGAAACTGGATGACTGGCGTTTGCCCCTTTGGCGCCCAAGTACGAACCCGCGTGGGGCGCTCGCTGATGCCGGTCTCGTCGATAAAGACAATCATAAAGACAATCAATCGCCCTTCGCGCTGGGCTAATGAGATGGTCACCCCCACCCTACACTGCGGGTTACGCTGTAGGGTGTTTTCCTTTCTGGAGAGGCCATCATGCAAGACGTGACGCTGGTTGGGATCGATCTGGGCAAGCATTCGTTTCACCTTCACGGGCAGGACCGGCAATGCAAAGCCGTGTTTCGCAAGAAGGTGAGCCCGCAAGCAACTGGTGGAGTTTTTGGCCACGTTTCACGCCTGTGCCGTGGTCATGGAAGCCTGCGCCAGTGCCCATCACATGGCGCGCAAACTAGCGGCGTTCGGGCAGCAGGTCAGATATCCCCACAACGACGCCGGATAGATTTAAGCAAGCCAACCACAACGTCAAAAATCAAGGTTGCAAAAATGGGCGTGACCATAGATTTTTTTTTGCGCAGGCCAAGTGTGTCGCTTCCAGTGGCGTACAGCTTCCTCGTCTCGCTCGATCGCACGCCGCTCGGGTTTTTGCGCGCTGAAACCCAGCGTCCCAAGCAGGCGCCAAACCTGCGTTTGGCTAAACTCGACGCCATACATGCGCTTGATGAGCATGCCGACGCGCTTGAGCGTCCATAGTTCGGTACCAAAGCCATGCTCGGTCGGGCTCCGCAGTAGCACGCGTCGCAGTTGCGCCAATTGCTCCCCATCGAGCTTGCGGGGCGGCCCCGACCTGGCGCCGCCCGTAGCGTATTAATTCCGCCTTCATCAAGCAAACCCTTCCACGTGTACACCGTTTGTCGGGCTACCCCGACGGCCAACGCCACCTCCGCTGGCCGCTTGCCCGCCAGCAGCATCCGACCCGCTCGCAAGCGCTTCTTGGTTGCATCGTCTAACGGCTTCTTCGCCACGGCACGCGTCTCCAATCATTCCACCGGAGATATAACGCACCAGAATCGAATCGGTTGTCATGTTTTTGTAAATTTCAATAATCGGCGGGTGCGAGGGCACTCACAATAGCTCACTCGCATATGACAATGCATGAATGCTCCGAATGGCTTCTTCTCGCATGCATGCCACAAATACCTCAGCAATTCGGGTGCGGGGATGCGCGGCAGGCCACAAAAGGCGGCTTTCGAACCGCACATGTGGTTCGAAACGCCGCATGACGATAGGTAGATGCTTCACCTCTGCTGCAACTACCGGATTGACGATGGCTACTCCGAGTCCCTTCGCTACCAAGGCACAGAGCGTTTCAGCGTATTGAGTTTCGATCTGGATGGCCGGGTGCACGTGTGCATCAGCAAAGATCTGGTCGATCGCATGGCGCGTGCTGTCCTCCAGTGCCAATGAGAGGAACGGCTCTCCATCCAGGTCTGTCGGCCTTATTGCGCGCCTTAACCGGGCGAGCTTATGTCCGAGCGGCGCCGCCAGGACACCAGCCGGCGCAAGAAGCGGTTCTTCCTCGACGCCGAGAAAACCGCTCTTGGGACCCGCGATCCCGATGTCGCAGCGACTCCCGGCCACCCATTCGTACACGGTCGCCGAGGGCCGTACCTGAAGCGATATCGTTACCTCTGGAAAGGATCGTCGGAAATGCTGCAGTGCTGCGGGGACCACCCCGTTTGCAAAGACGTGCATGCAGGTGATACGCAGTCGACCCGTTCCAAAATTTCTGATGTCCTGAGCGATACGGCGCAACTGGTCAACCCCGACAAATCTCCGCTCAACTTCGCGAAGGAAAGTTGCCCCTTCGGGCGTCAGGCGAGCCGGTCCGTGGCCCCGTTCGAATAGAGCAAATCCAATGCTGGCCTCCAGCCGCGCGATCGCGCGGGTCAAGGCCGGCTGGGTAATTCCAAGCGCCTCCGCCCCCCGAGTGAAGCCGCCATAAACAGCAGCAGCCCGGAAAACCTCAATCTGTCTCGCCTCCATGGACATTACCTCAAAGCATGGTATCCAATTTTGTATGCATTGGACAGAATAGCACGCCAAGTGAGTCAATGTAGTCCTGGTAGCACCCTTGGATTGATAGCGCTAGGGATTCCAACGCGGAACTTGGAGGAGACGTTTTGATGTCAAATGTATATCGCCAAAACCCCGGTCTTTCGGGCTTTCGATCGTTAGCCGGCGGGGCGCTGCTGCCGGTCGGAGACTATCCGGGCGGCTGTCCCGAGGGGCGTGCCGCAGGACGCCCGACCAGCGTTGCGGCCGTCTATGGCGAGCAGAAGTGGGAAAGCGGATCTCTGCCGGCGGGCGGCGACATGCTGCGATGGGGCCGCTATCTTCCCTATTTGGAATGGCCGTCGCTGGGCGAGGGCGGCACGCCGCTCATCGAGCTCGAATCGACGTGCGTCAGCAAACTGTGGATCAAGGCCGAGTGGATGAATCCGACCGGCAGTCACAAGGATCGTATGAGTCCACTGGCGGTGGCACGCGCTGTGGAGGTAGGGGCTGGCGGCATCATCTGCGCCAGCTCGGGCAACGCCGGGATCTCGATGGCGTGCTATGCGGCCAAAGCCGGCCTTGTGTCGCAGGTGATCGTGACGGCTGGCTTGCCCAAACCCGTTCGTCAAGCACTTTCGACCTATGGGGCTGATGTCGTCGTCGCCGAGAACAGCCTGGATCGTTGGCGGGTGATGGAACAGGCGGTGACGAACGAAGGATGGTTTCCGCTCACGAACTATTTGTTGCCGCCTGTCGGGAGTTGCGCGTGGGGCGTCGAAGGCTATAAAACGGTTGCGTTCGAACTGGCGGCAGAGTGCAGGGATGGCGTGGATGCGGTGGTCGTGCCCACAGCCAGAGGCGACATCATCTGGGGTATCGCGGCGGGCTTCGCGATGCTAGCAAAACAAGGGCGGTGGAATGGGCCGCTGCCGAAACTCATCGCGGTCGAGCCGTTCCCCCGGATCTCGAAAGTGCTTCACAACGAGGCCGTGATCACAGATCAATTTCCTGGCTCGACCCAGCAGGCCTCGACAGCAGGTACGACCGCTACAGACCAGTCTTTGCGCGCAGTGATCGAAACGAATGGGACAGCGCTCGCGATATCCGATGAAATGGCCGCTGTTGCGCAGCGCGATCTGGCGAAGAAGTTCGGCATCTACTTGGAACTCTGTGCAGCCGCTCCCTACGCGGCGATTCCTCACCTGTTGGCGCAAGGGTGTCTTGCTCCGACGGACAAGGTCGTCCTGATCGGTACGAGTGCCGGCTATCGTGACCCGGTTGCCGTAGACGCCACCACTTTGCGAGTGCCAGCATGAACACCAAGCAACCCACGGCGGCCCTGGCCGTTTCCAATCCTGCAGAGCAGGGACGGGCAGGATCCGTCAAGGACGCGTCGCAGCCCTCTTCCCGGGTTGCCGCCGCAATCGACGGCGCGCCCATCCGGATCGAGAATCTCGCGAAGCGGTACGGTAGCACGGCAGCGGTCAGCGGCATTGATTTAGACGTCCGCGCGGGCGAGTTCCTGTCCCTTCTGGGTCCATCCGGATCGGGCAAGACCACGCTCCTGATGATGCTGGCGGGGTTCGAACTTCCGTCTGAAGGTCGCCTGACGCTCGACACCAGCGACATTACGCGGATCGCGCCCAACAAGCGAAACATCGGCATGGTATTTCAGCGGTACGCGCTGTTTCCCCATATGACTGTGAGTCAGAACGTCGCGTATCCGCTCAGGATGCGAAAGGTGCCGAAGGCCGAGATTCCCGACAGAGTCGAACGCGCGCTGTCGATGGTGGGGCTTAATGGCTTCGGGGACCGCATGCCGAATCAACTGTCCGGCGGGCAGCAGCAGCGGGTTGCCGTTGCACGCGCATTGGTGTTCGAACCGCCCGTGCTTCTGATGGACGAGCCGCTCAGCGCCCTCGACAAGAAGATGCGCGAGCGCATGCAGATCGAGATCAAGCAACTGCAGCAGCGGCTCGGTGTGACGGTTGTATATGTCACGCATGATCAGGAGGAAGCCCTGACCATGTCGGACCGAATCGCCGTCATGGACAATGGGCGCATCCAGCAGGTCGGCACGGCATTCGAACTCTATGAGCGTCCTGCAACGCCGTTCGTTGCGGATTTCATCGGAAAAATGAACTTCATCCCATCCAGTTGCATGGCGGTCGACGACGAGAGCGTCACCGTCCGCGTGGCGGGGGACGTGCTCATCCGCTTGCCGCAACACCACGTCCGCGACGGCATGTCGCCGTTGGTGGGTGACAGGCTGGATCTGGCGATCCGGCCGGAACGCGTACGCATCGAACGGGCGCGTCAAGGCGTCGCGAGCAGTATCACGGGCGTCGTCGAAGCGAGAGCGTATGTCGGCGCGTTCCAGTGGTACGTCGTCCGTCTCGCGGACGGGACCGTCTTGCACGTTCAAAGTCAGTCGGGCGCATCTGCAGAGCAGGGTTTTGACGAGCGGCAGGCGGTCGACATCACCTTCGAGCCGACGGCTCTACATGTGTTCCGGGGAGGCTGAAATGGAGGCGTCCGCAAAACCAAGCAGGCGAGCCGAGAGTCCGTCCGCAGACAGCTATGGTCCGCTGTCTTCGTTGCTGCTCCTGTTGCCATTTCTCGTGCTGTTGCTTGCCGCGTTCGTCTATCCGGTCGGGAAGCTGCTCCTGACGAGTGTGTTTTCCCCAGGATTGACGTTTGAACACTACGAGCATGTTGCGTCGGGACTCTACGTGCGGGTGTTTACTCGAACATTTGTTATCGCGCTGGCTGTCGCCGGCATTACCTGTCTGCTTGGCTACCCGGTGGCCTGGCTACTGGCTCGCGTCAAAGGCAAGACCGCATTCTTCGTGACCGCTTGTATCCTGATTCCAATGTGGACCAGCGTGCTGGTTCGCTCGTACTCGTGGATCGTGCTGCTTCAGCGCAACGGGATCGTGAACGACCTGTTGCTCGGTGCGGGCCTGATCGATGAACCACTGAAGCTGATATACAACCAGGGGGCTGTGATTATGGCGATGGTGCATGTGCTGTTGCCGTACATGATATTGCCCGTCTATGGCGCGCTGAAGGCGATTCCCGTCGATTTATCCAGAGCCTCTTCGAATCTGGGTGCGAGTGCGCTGCGGACGTTCAGCACCGTAACCCTGCCGCTCAGTATGCCGGGCATATATGCAGGATCACTGATCGTCTTTGTGCTGGCTCTGGGCTTCTACGTGACCCCGGCGCTGGTAGGCGGGCCGAGTACGCTGCTCATCGCGACGCTGATCGGTCAGCAGGTCACGCAGACGTTCAACTGGCCGTTCGCGGCGGCGATTTCCACACTCCTTCTGGCGGCGACCACCGCGGTCACGGTGGTCTTCCGGCGGTTCATGTCCTTCTCGGGGCAGTTGTAATATGAAAAATCCTTCCATCGATTTGCCGACACAGCTAGTCGGTGAGACCAAGTTTCCCGTATCCGTTGGGACGATGGTGTTAGTTGGCATCGCACTTTTGGTGCTTCTGTTCCTCATCGTCCCGATCCTGATTATTGTGGCGATGTCGTTCGGCGATGCGTCCTACATCCAGTTTCCGCCACGCGTGCTCTCGCTAAAGTGGTATATGCAATATTTCGGCGACGTCGACTGGATGTCGGCGACCTGGTTTAGCCTGAAGATTGCCTGCGCGACGACGATTTCTTCGACGGTCATTGGCTCCATGGCGTCCATCGCGTTGGTGAGGGGGGCATTTCCAGGCAAGGCGGCGATTCAGGCCATTGCGCTGAGCCCATTGATCGTGCCGCATATCGTTATCGCAATCGCGCTGTATCTGTTCTTCGCGCCACTCGGATTGGTAGGAAATTTTGGCGGCTTTTTGATCGCGGATACGGTGTTGTCGGTCCCCTACGTCGTCATCACCGTTTCCGCAGCCTTGAAGAGCTTTGATCCCATGCTCGAACGGGCGGCATTGAATTGCGGTGCGACGCGCGTAACGACATTTTTCTCCGTCGTTTTGCCCGACATTGTTCCCGGAATGGCAGCTGGAGCGGTATTCGCATTCCTCGCGTCTTTTGACGAAGCAACGGTGGCTTTCTTCCTCTCGGATACCGGAGGGAAGACTATTACGCGGAAATTTTTCGAGGACATCGATTACAACCTCACGCCGGTCATCGCAGCGGTGGCAACTGTGACGATCCTTCTCTCGTTGGCCCTCATGGCAGCAATTCGGGTGCTGGAGAGACGGGCAAGCGGGAAATCCGAAAAAAATTGAAAGTTAGGAGACTGAAATGAAATTGATCGCAAAATTTGTAAGCGTGCTGCTGCTTGGTGGCTTCGGACTCTGTTGTGCACAGGCGAGTCGCGCCGAGGACTCCATTACGGTCGCTACGCCAGGCGGGGCCTACCAGCAGAGCTTGCGCTCCAGCCTCTTCGAGCCTTTCACGAAAGCGACCGGGATTCAGGTCAATGTCGTAACTGCGGAGGCACAGGAGCAGATTGCGCGATTGCGTGCGATGGCGCAGACGGGTTCGGTAAATTGGGATGTCATTATTTTAGGAGACATTGAAGCTCATGCGAAACGTGTGACGTCCATTACGGAAGACATGACTGGATTCTGCCATCAGATAACCGGAAAAAGTCTTCTTCCTGGTGCGTGTGATTCAACAGGACTCAATCTCGACTACGGCGTTACCTATCTGGTTTACAACGGCGACAAGTACCCGAAGGGCGGTCCGTCGACTTGGACGGAATTTTGGGACACCAAGCGTTTTCCGGGAGGGAGGGCGTTGCCCGACTTTGGTGACCCTTGGCGAGTCATGGCGGTTGCGCTGGTGGCCGACGGTGTTCCTTTGAATCAACTCTTCCCTCTGGACGTAAATCGGGCGCTGCATAAGCTCGATCAGATCAAGCCGCAGATTACGATGTGGTGGAGGACAGGCGATCAAAGTATCCAGGGCTATAGAAGCGGCCAGTACTCAAGCGGGATGATGTGGAAGACTCGTGCCAGTGTCCTTCAGAAGGAGGGCCTGAATATCAAGTCGTCCTTCGATGGGGCGATCATGATCTCTGATAGAGCCATGATCCCGAAAGGCGCACCTCACAAAGCCGCTGCGGAAAAGCTGTTGGCATTCTTTGCCAATTCGTTGGCCGTGCAGGCCAAACATTGTGAGAATCTCGGCTGCGTGCCGGCAAGTGCCGATGCAATGAAAATGATGTCACCCGACGCGCAGAAAAATCTCCCGAGTGCAGAAGAACTGCACACCAAATTTATTGCTCCAAACGCCGAATGGATTAACGCGAATCGCGACAGTTTGCTCGAGCGTTGGAATGCTTGGGTCCAGCAATAAGCAAATCTTGACTATTTATCGGAGGTGAAACATGTTGCACGAAGAATTGAGTAGCGCGTCTGGGCAGCAGGTACGGGAGGCGGTCCGCGCGAAGAAATGGACCCGGACG
>NZ_PVEN01000039.1 GCF_002973525.1 Paraburkholderia sp. BL21I4N1 | reverse complement strand
ATCTGTGGGGTTTCGAGGGTTTTGTGGCGACATAACGGATATCACCACACCAGGCCTGATTCGGCGCGGTGACGGCAAACGCCTGATCGAGCAGGGTCGGCGCGAACGGCAAGCCATGTGTCAATCTGGTTGTTGCCTGAATGGCGCTGCGGTGATGGACGACGCTGCGACTGCGCGGTCGCTGGGTGCTGAAGATGATCATTAATGAAGTCTATCGCTCACAGTACGCGTGCTGTGCGCCACGGGGACTGTCGTCGGTCGACGCTAGCGGCCGTTATGTAATACAGGTTTCTCGGACGGTTGTGAGTGATCGCGATGGTTCGGCAGCCTGCCACCACTCCGTGCACCGAACTCACGACTTAACGTCGGACTTCCACGGCCAGCAAGCGCTAGTTTCAACATTTTCTCGGTCCTTCTGGATCTGCTCGCGGTTGAGCGTGGCTTCGCTGGAGACTGCAACTTGGTTCGTCGACATTCGGTCGGCGTCGGCTTCAGTCGACGCCGCATGCACCTCCTCGCTAGCTCTCAACAACGGCAGACCGAGGCCAAACCGCGAAACTTCGCCCTTTAATGCGGTGATATCCGCCCGCCATGTATCCGCGTTACCGACAAGCAGACTGCGCTGGACTGTGGAAGTGAGACGCTTGCGATTCAACTCAGGCGCTAGCTTCACTCCCTACAGGGAACAAATACTTGGTAATTTGTTCTCGAGTATGTTCTATCTCGATGACATCAGTAATCAGCCCATTAATTTTCAACAATTCTGGGTTTTCAATTTCATCGGTCAGTTTTCGCATTATGGATCTGGTGGTTTCATCAGACTCAGACATTACTTTCTTCATCGTGTCCGGGCTGAAAACGCCGATGTGGGCCCGCGGATACGCCAGTACTGCCACAGGGTCAAATCCAGGACCACCCATGGCGTACACTCCTCCCGTATACGCTTTTCTGGCGACGAGCAGTAATTTTGGTACCTTGCATCGAACATGTGCTCTGAATAATTCCGCTGCGGCCGAAAATATGCCACTTTTTTCAGCTTCTCTGCCGATCATAAATCCTGGGATATCGGCAATGAATATGATTGGCATGTTGGTTTTTGCGGCAATATTTATCATTTTTACCATTTTTGAGGCGGATTTCCGATAAATTGCACCTCCATTATGTCGGGGGTTGTTGGCGATAATTACAGCGAAATTTCCTTTGATGCTCGCGTAGGCGGTCAACACTTCCTCCGCGTATTCGGCGCTTATTTCCGTAAAGCTGCCTTTGTCGATAAAGGAATTCAGCAAATGATGCATGTCATAGGGTGTGCGATGATCTGTTGGAATTAATTTTTCAAAATCAACCGCATCGGGTTCTTCATATTCAAGGCCATGGGGTCCCTTGCCTTTGAAACTTCCATGCAGTAATTTTCTTATGCACTTGAATAAACTTTCTTCATCTTTGAATACCAGTTGAACCGAGCCCGAGCCCTTGCTGTGAACGTCTGTTCCACCTAGCGAATAGAGATCGGACTCCTGGGCCAGCATTGCCTTCACCATATCCGGACGACCCATACATAGAGCACCTTTCTCAGTCATCAACACTAGGTCTGCGAGCATCAACGGTAAAGCAAGTGGACCTGAGGTCGGACCGAGTATGACGGAAATTAGCAAATTTCCTTCTGCAAATTCTGCGAGGGATGCACTGACCCTGCCCATTCCGAATGGAGATAAAAGTAATCTGGCCATGTCCGGCGAGAGCACTTTCGTGGTGTCGAAACTGCCTGTCCCTCCTGCCTTGTCCTGAATGTAGATTAAGGGGGCACGTTTATCCCGGGCCCGAGTTACCGTGCTGATGATCTGCTCGGCAGTGCGCCACTGTCCGCCTCCCTGAAATTCACAGTCTCCTCCGCGATTCATGACCAGAAAGGTTTTTACCAAATTTATGGTTCCTTCGCCGCAGATGAAATGACTTTTTGCGGCAGGTTGACGGTCAACAAAACTATCTGCGTCATAGAGCACGTTTATTCTTTTCAACGAAATTTGCATTAGCTATCTGCCTCCTGGCAATGCGTATGAATGTTGGCTGTTATCGGTGCCGTGCGTCTGTGCGGTGTTGAATGGCAGCCTCATTTTCAGGAAGCCAAAATGTCTTCCATAGACATTGCTGCGGCCAGAAGGCGGCGGTCCTGGCCCCGCGCGGCGTCAATACTCAACCCCACCGGTAATGCATCATCGGGAGCAACTGGAAGGGTGATAGAAGGTATCGCGGCGTTGCTGGCCAAGTCGGTGTTACGTATCACCTCGGCAAACAGTCCCGGCCTGCTGGCATCGCTCAGATGAGGGACGCTACGCGGAACTGTCGGGTACACGAGAAAATCGATGCCTCGAGTGCTGAACAGCGAGTCTATTTGTAGACGTAAGACGCCTATATTCTGGATTGCTGATGAATAATCTGCGGCAGATATAAGCTGTCCACCAAGATTGGCGTGAATGATGTTGCGAACAATTTTGTCGCGAATGTTATCAAATACAGCATTTATCCTGTTTCCCCATCCTAAGGAAAGCAATGTGCGGGGAAAGTCAGTGAAGAATTCGTAAACCGGAATGGTGAAGGTTCCGGTTCTATTCAGGTCAGCAACAACCGCGTCATCCAGTTCAACGCACTGGAAACCAGCGCAAGTCAATCGCCTGACGGCATGCCAGCAATACTTTCGGACATCATCCTCCAGGTCAGTCCACATGGAGGCCGGAAGGCCTATTCGGCCGCGAGTATTTTTCTGTTTTGTCGGAAGGTGGCTATCGGGGGACAGCAGATCATATAGAAGTAATGCATCTTTCGCCGTCCGCGTCAGAAGGCCCGGCGAATCCTTCGTGCGAGAAACTGGAATGATTCCGGCCGAAGACCAGCGACCACTTGTGGGCCTGAAGCCGGTGATACCACAGAAGGCGGCCGGTATCCTTACGGAGCCGCCGGTGTCCGTTCCGATCGCCATCGGAACGATACCGGCTGCCACAGCAGCGGCACAGCCGCCACTGCTGCCACCAGCCAAATGCCCTGGAGCCGCTGGATTTCCCACCGTTCCCCATCGAGGATTGACCGATGTGATACCAAAGCTGAGTTCATGCATGTTGTTCTTGCCGGCAACGACAGCACCGAGCGCTCTCAGCTTTCTGACAACAAGCGCATCGCGCGTGGCTATACAACCTTCCATCCCCGGTGTCCCGGCAGTGACAGGGAGCCCCTTAACACAAATATTGTCCTTTAAGGAAAAGGGAATGCCGTAGAGCGGTGCGCCTTTCAGGGCATCATTCGCTTTAGCGAAATGCGCGTCCGGGCCGCAAGTGCGGATGAAGCAGTTGAGCTTTTTCAGATGCGAATCAGCGCTGAGTGCACGCTCCCGGATTTCAGCCGCTGAAAGTGCACCGGTACGTATGCCATCGCAAAGCGATTCCACAGTGTTTTTTGGATACATAAAATTTCCGCGAATAGGATGTCATCCTGTCCGATGTCAGTAACGATAAGCACTGCGGATCTCGTCAAGAGGATTGCCCGGTAAAAGATTTCCTCCTGCGCTACGTATGACGGCGCAGGCGCTGTTCACAGCCGTCTGCACAGCTCCCTCAATCCACCCACCGGTAAAAGAGCAGCCACATCCTGCCAGATAAAGGCCGGAATCCCATGCGGGATCATTCGCGGTCTTGAACTGAAAGAAGAGACGCTGCGAGTAAACATCTTCGCCCGGATAGTTGAGCTTAAAGGCACCCGAAGAATGCGGATCGGTCAGCCAGTCATGGTGCAGGATGCTACGTTCATAGTCGTCATCGGCGGGAACCAGGTGGCGCGCAAGTTCTGGATGGAATGTAGCAAGGTCGTCAACAAAGCACTCACACCGCTGTTTTTTGTCGGGAACACTCAGTAGCTTGTGAGCGTCATCTTCCCAAGTGTAACTAAGCAAAACTACACCTTGACCATCTGGCTTATCGGGTTCGTAATCAAGGCAATATACTCCTCTCGCAAAACTGTCAGACTGGATGGTGACTGGCAGGTCTTTAGTGATCCAGAACTTGTCGCGGGTGAGCATGAACAGCTTTGAGGAACCCGTAAGATGCGTTTCCCTGACGGCTCGTGAGACGTCGCGGCTGAGAAACGTTTCGTCGTCGGTCAGGCAATGAACCATCTGCATTGCCCTGTTGTTGCTAGTGACGATCACTCGGTCGAAAACCAATGCCTCGTCTTCATCAGTTACCAGTTTTATCTTTCCATTCTCTTTGTAGATGCGACCCACGCTATTGAAGCGAACCCGTTCAGAAACGGAGCACCCTGCGATCTCCGCTCCCGCCAGGCGCTCAGCCAGTGTAGAGATTCCGCAGGAAATCAGGCGTTGATCATCCAGATAGCCGTTAACGACCAAGCGCAGTATTTCGGTGAATCCGGCCTGATAAACAGGTAGGAAACCTCCGGATCCTATTCCTAAAGAGCCAAACAGCTCAAAGTCATAAGGCCTTTCCCAAGGGATACCTCCGGGGGGGCGAGGGCCAGTGAAAATCGCGACAATGGCCGCATAGAAAGAACTGTCACGGAACACATCGAGCCACGTTTGCCATGCCGCACGCGCTTCCTGAAAGCGATGTGATTTCAACATGACCGTGATTTCTGCCGGCGCTACAAGAGATGTGCCATTGATCACGCACCCTTCCTGCAAAAATGCCCTCCAGCTTTCATGAACAAGCCTGAACAAAGGTGGCGGTGAATCTCCCGCCGGCCAGGTATGGCGAGTGCCGCGATAATGCAATTCGGTATCAACCACTCCTGGATCGGGGAAAGACGTGGTCGTGGAAATGCCGTGTTTGTTCAAATAATGGAAAAGACCGGTTGCACTCGGAGGGACCCGCATTGCGCCCATTTCAGCAATAAGGTGCGGGTACCGCGGATCAAATACTTGTGACCATATTCTTCCTCCAATGCGATCGCGGGCCTCAAAGACCGTAACGTCGTTTACGCCTGCCCGCATCAGCTCAGTCGCCGCCACAAGACCGCTAATACCGGCCCCCACGATGGCAACGCGCGGAGTTGGAGTGCGTGATGAAAAGGAGCCGATTGCCCCTTCAGACTCGCAGAGCCGGAGGAACGGCGCGTAGTCATACAATAGGTCAACAGTCGGTGATGGACTTTGTGAAGATGCGACGTGATTTTTCATGGATTTTCTCCTTTGTGGCAATGCATCCACTTGAGGAATGATGATGGCTGGAAATAGCGCAGGGACCTTCGACAGAAGAGATCGAGGTTATTTATTCCGTTGCCGATAGCTGTGCTGCTCCTCGGCAGAAAAATGCTATTCATGGTGAATATCCATGGATGCCACGATATCAAATCGACTGCGGTCATATCAAACAAATAAAATTGATGTTTGTAGCAAGCTAACGTGAGAGTAGCTTCGTCAGCCATGACTCACTACTGATAAAGGGAGTTGGTTGATTTGTGAGAAGATATTTCGGGCGTGCGCAAGCTATTTCGTCCGCCCTGAACAATCCGTTTGGCGTGGTGTCAGCCGGCGCGTGTCAAGGTACTCGCCTCAGTCATGCAGCCAAAGGCTGTTTAAGTGCGGTGTGCGAGGCCATCGTGACGACTGACTCGCGCTCCGGATTGGGGGCGACGGCGCCGATTGGCGTCCAGTCCCGCGCGCAGCGTGACGGCATCATCGATGTTGTGATATTAAGCAGCGAACTCGTCGGACCAACGGTTGAGCACGACTATGCGATTACCCTCGGAGGATCAGTTGATTCTCATGTCGCGAAAATTTTTCAGCTACCGTTATCGGCGTGATCGAATTTTAGCGCTTTCAGCGCTTCGGCGAGGCGCAAATCGAGCGTCGGGCGATCTGCGGCCGTAAACAGCACATGTCCGACGCGGGCGCGAAAGTCCGTCAGTTTTAGGACTGTACCGCCGATGTGCGAAAGAACCTCGACCTCTTCGAAGCCGGGCGTCGCGCGCACGCGTTCGACCGCAGCGGCGCCGGCGAAGCGCCCAGTTACGGGCGTGAAGAACTGCACACCGCTCACGCACGTCGCATGCCTTGCATCACAGAGGGGCGCTGGATCGGTGTCGCCGAGATGACTGCGTATCATCACTTCTGGCAAGGAGATGGACTTGCTGAGTTCAACCAGCCGGTAGATCCGATCACCTCCGAGCCGTGCGGCGATCTCGATGAGCACGGGGCCGTCGCGCGTCATGCGCGCCTCTGCATGGAAAACGCCGAGGTTGAGGCCGATTTTCGCGGCGACCTTCTCGACGTAAGCGACCAGCGCTGTACGATGCTCTGGCGCCAACGCTGCTTCGACAATGTGCCCCATCTCGACGAAATACGGCTCGGCACTCAGCAGCTTTTCTGCCACCGCAAGCACGCGCGGCCCATGTCGGCCGACGTAACCTTCGATGCTGTACTCCGGACCCTCGACATATTGCTCAAGTAGCAACACGTGGCCAATTTCGCGGCCCATATCTACAACGCCGTGGCGCATGGCGCGCTCGACCGCGAGCTGCAGCTCGACAAGAGAGTTGACGCGCGTCGCGTGCTGGCTACCGCAGCCGTCCACAGGCTTAACAACGGCTGGAAAGCCGACCTGCGAGGCGGCCGTCACGATGTCACGGCGATCTGCGATTCGGGCGAATCGGGGCCCCGCCAGTCCCGCAATTGCGAGGTGTGATCGGCTGCGGTACTTGTCGCGAGTGAGCGCTGCCGCTTCGAGCGGCAGATGCGGGAGACCGAGCCGAGCGGCCGCTTCCGCCGCTACATCGACTGAGTATTCGAACCCAGGTACGATTCCATCGGCGCCAATGGCGCATGCGGCGGCTGCGACGGCGCTCGACGAAGCAGTGTCCACCACCGTGAACGACGTGACGGCCGCCCGTAGGTCACGCGGCACGACGCGCTCGGCGGAAAACACGTGCGCAGCGACACCAAGGCGCGCAGCGGCGGCGACAAGCGCCGTGCCGGACGACGCCGGTTCAATCACTATGATGGCGGTCATGGGGACGTTCCTTATATAGCAACAGTTTCGCGTCGGGGCGTGGTCGCCACAAGTAGCTCGTCGAAGTACTCGTGGAGCAGTTCGACGAAGTGGCGCAAATAGGTCTCAGCCTGTTTGATTCCGCCCCAGCCGTCGATTGCCCGCTGCAGACCGACCCACATCACATCATCGTGACCGTGAGATCCGTCGTGCTGAATGTGGTCGAGCGAACGCTTCACGAGATCGTGCCCGAACGCGCGCGCTCCTGCTTCGGTGATGATTTTGTTATAGCGATTCGAATACCATTCGACAAACCAGTTCCAAACCATTGTCGACAGCGGACCGTCGCGGCTAATGCTCAAATAAAGATAGCCAATCAGCTTGTCGGTGCTGTGGAAAGGTGCGGTGCAGTCGATCTCGGCTGCAGACAGGCTGAATTTCTCGATGTCACGCAGAAATAGCCCCTCATGCCCATATTCTTCTGCAAGGTATTGCGCGAGAATTTGCGCGAGCGTGTTGTCCTTGAAGCCGATTTTGTACAGCGCGAACGCGTCGACCTCGTTGTTAAGGCGGATTCGCAACACTGTTTCGATGAGGTGGCGGCGATAGTATTCACTGTCGATCCAATCGCCACGATGGAAGGCGGCGGTCTCCGGCGAAGTAGCGAACATCTGGGCGACTGCGTCTTGAGCGACTCGCTCAAGACGTGCTCGATCGTTGCTTGTATTCATATAACCATCCAGATCGAAAAAAACAGGGCGCACCGGTTACTGTTTATGCCTGAGCCGGACGAACCAGGGGTACAGCTGCCTTTACAATAAGCAATGATGTCCCTTGGAGAGTCTGAGAATTCCCCTGCAGTGGGGGCTAAGCCGCGTTGCAGTCGCTGTGCGGTGACAGGGCGTACTGTCGGGCGCTCCTAGACGATTTTTGATCAGCTTGGCTTTTGCCAGTGGATTCGTGCCAAACGTTGCGGAACGCTCTCGCCTCGAATGTTTTTTGTCGACTGAAGCTAGCTGGTTCGATCTTCTCGCGTGCCACCACATGGAAACTCCTTCTCGAGAGGGGGCTGGACCATGGCCACGAGCGCTAACACCGCAAAGCGGTGTGGTAGCCAAGTTGTGCTAATCGTGCCGTATGCCATCGTCGCGGGTAACGGTACTGTACTTCATTGGATCGCGCATATGAATGCGACGGTGGACATCGGCGCGGTAGCAAACACGAATGTCACGGACGCTTTCAGCAACGCGTATCCGGTTTGCTGTCCGTTCAATTCCTCTTCATCTATGCTCTCTGCGTGAGTGACGGAAGGATATTAACCGCGGCTGTATGCGTGGTATAACCTGATAATCTTTATGTTTGCATGAGGGGAATTGATGATTCGCGATCTCGACAGCACGCTGCTGCGTACGTTCGTTACGGTGATAGAGGCCGGCAGCGTGAGCAATGCTGCGGTGGCTCTTCATCGCACCCAGGCTGCCGTGAGCATGGCCCTTCGGCGTCTCGAAGACGAAGTCGGCCAACGCCTGCTCGAACGTTCACCGCGCGGCGTGAAGCCGACCTCGGCGGGCAGCCTGCTACTGCCGTATGCACACAAGGTGCTTGAAATTGGCCTCGCGGCCCGTTCCGCACTGACTGTCGGTGACGTCTCGGGTACGGTGAGGGTGGGCATTCTGGAAGACATCGCAATGAGTCACCTTCGCCATGCATTGCGGCAATTCTCAGCATCGTTTCCCGATGTCTCGTTGGAGATAGTCGTTGATGCGAGCCCGGCGTTATCGCAGCGGCTCGCAAGCAACACACTTGATTTCGCGATCGGCGATCCTGCGCTGATCCACGCGGAGCCGCTCGTTACCTGGCGGCAACCGCTTCGCTGGGCCGCCGCACGTTCCCGCAATGCCGACCTGCGTGATGGCCCCCTACCAATCATCGCATTCGGCGGAGCATGTAGATGGCAGGAGAACTTCTTTGCGACGTTGCTTGACGCCGGCATCGTGTGGCGCGTTGCCTGCACGAGCACGAGCCTGTCGGCGATCCAGTCGGCCGTTGAGGCCGGACTCGGCATTGCTTTACTGCTCGACTGGCACGTGCGCCGCGATACTATGCACGTGATCGATCCGCGTGCTGTCGGGCTGCCGATGCCGCCTGTGGCTGAATTCGGTCTATTCAGCCACGCGAAGTCGAACGACCGCACGTCCGCAGCAACCGCACTGCAGCGCTTCCTCTTTCGCTCGCTGCAACTCTGTTTGCCAGAAGACGGCGCACTCGGCAGAGAACGCGCCACCATGCCGCTACGTTTTCCCAACTGATCTACGTCGTGCCGTGGGTTGCGTCGAAGGGGCGATCTTTCGATGCGTCGACATCCGCAGAATAGTTGCGCCGAACAGTCTTGATCCTAACGCAAGCGTCCAGTCGGAGATTTGGTGCGAGATCAAGAAGCCGGCGGGCGAACTTTGACGAATGTCAATGAAAAATCCGGATCAAATTTATTAACATTATTTTCACGATTACTGATATCGCACACTAATCTTGCACAAAAAAACAGAATTGGCTGGGCAATTGGCCGGATTAGGGAAACACTGATTTATCAGGCCCGGCCGTCATCGCTGAGGTGTCCGCTGAAGGATCTGGTGATCCAGGTCGAGCGAACGAAGGCGCAGATTCGCGCACGGGTCGAGCATCCGTCTCATATCGTCAAGAACCTGTTCCGTCATCGCAAGGTGCGCTACAAGGGACTGGCCAAGAACATGGCGCAACTGTTCAGTCTGTTCGCCCTGGCGAACCTGGCGATCGCGCGAAACCGGTTGCGGTCGGTTCATGGGAGCAGTCCGTCACGCGTGTGAAAAGTGCGAGAAATGAGGCGCATCCTCGGGTCAAACTCACCAGAATTGCCAACGCTTCATTTCGGCATCCGGAAATTCCGACCCATCGCCGCCGACAACCTCGCGGGATGGCCTATTAATCAGCGATTCCTTAACAGCCCCTAATATCATTTTGTTAAGGCTTCTTAACAGTCCCGGGTCGTCGAGCGCTGCGTCAGGCGGATCGCCAGCGTCTGCTCCCAGTAGTCATCCTCCACATAGCCCGGCTCGGCATAGCCAGTTCCGCAGTCCGCCCCACCAGCTCGACAAGCGTGGGCATAACCACACTACGGCACTTTGACCCGTATGCCGCAGGCTTGGGTCAGAAAGCGGCGCAAATCGGTTGCATTCGACGCCTGCTTGTACTGCGTGGCGAAAGAGCGGATGCGCGCAAGCAGGAGCGGGATGAGCCGCTCCGACACCCTCACGCCTAGTGCGTCGTAGGCCT
>NZ_PVEN01000038.1 GCF_002973525.1 Paraburkholderia sp. BL21I4N1 | reverse complement strand
GTGCCGCCGCAGTGAGGTTACGCTCGGTCATCAGAGCATCGAGCGCGACGAGGAGATTTAGATCGAGGCCCTTGAAACGCATGATCCCAACTTATAAATAATGTGGAGGTGTTCCATCAAAACAATCGACTTTACGAGTTGTGCGGCATGGAGGATAGTGTTCCTGGTACATCCGATTGAGTTTCGTCAACCTGCTGGCGCCTTCGTGGTGCCGGGGTAGCGGAAGAAGTGTGCGGTAGAACTGAGCGAAGCCGAGGAAATGACATTGCAGCAGTTGTCGATCAATCACATGCATCGGGGCACGCGAGCGCGGCCCTGTCGCTGCTCGGACACAGGATCAAGCGCAAGCTACTCCAGCGGGCTTACTTCCGCCGCCCTCCCATAGGATTCGTGCATCCGTCGATTCCATGAAGATTGTGGAGCTACTGAGCCTTACTGCAAGCAGCTCGACACTCGCCCACCGCCAGATTTTGCACAGACAGGAAGATTCCCCTGTGAAAACTTTGCCGCGCGGCAAAGCGTTCGTACCGCATTTGCATATAAACGTCTAAATTAGGAGTGCTATATGTACGGCCAACATCATTTCTTAATGACACCAGGCCCGTTGGCCTTGAGCGACGAAGTGAAGGCGCAGATGCAATTCGATATGGGCTCGCGCGACCGGAGCTTCAAAAACATCACGGCTTTGGTGCGTGAACTAATGATCGAGCTGATCGACGGGAATGACACACATTCGGTCGTCCCAATCCAGGGCAGCGGTTCCTACGGTATGGAAGCTGCGCTGGCTACCTTCATCTGTCCGTCTGATCGGCCGCTCGTCTGCATCAACGGAATTTATGGCGAGCGGATACTGAAGATACTGGAGCTGCGAGGCGTGCAGACCGTCAGCATGAAGGCGCCGAGCGATCAACCGCTCTCGGCCGCCGACATCGCCGCGTATCTGGAGCAGGACCGCACGATCACGCACCTTTGTTTCGTGCATTGCGAGACGACTACCGGTGTCATTAATCCACTCGATGCGATCGTGGATCTGGCTAAACGGCGCGGCGTCAGGACGATCATCGACGCGATGAGTTCTTTTGGCGCCACCGACATCAGTGCCAGGAGAATCGCTTTCGACGTGCTCGTAACGTCCAGCAATAAATGCATCGAGGGGCCGCCGGGCGCGGCTTTCGTCATCGCATCACTTGATCTGCTCAGGAGCAAGGGCAATCCGGTCAATTCCTTTGTCCTCGACGTCCGTAATCAGTGGCAAAGTTTCGAGCAAACCGGCGAATGGCGATCCACGCCACCCACGCATGTGATCCAGGCATGCGCAAAAGCGCTTGAAGTACTTGCCAGTGAAGGCGTGATTCACCGCGGCGAACGTTACGGCGCGGTGCGTGACGAAATCGTCCGCTCGACCGAACGATACGCATCGCCACTTCTAAACGCCCAAGTGCGCTCACCCGTGTGTCTGGCGCTCACGGCAAACGGCATCATTAATACCCAGAGGGATTTCGATGCGCTTTACGCGCATCTCACCAACTACAACCTCTATATCTATTCGAAGCTGCATCTTCAGACCCGCAGCTTCAGGATCGGATGCATCGGCTCCATCAAGCCGGCATGGATCCGCCTGCTGGCGACCGCATTTCGAGACTTTTTCGACGCGTCCCGGATTACCGGAAAGGCGTCAATCCACCCCGAAGCTGAATTCGTCAAAGAGGTCTTGTAACATGTCACGGAATATTCCCGGCACGGAAATGTCCCGAGAAACCGCGCTCCTGTATGCCGGTTATCGGCACGACCCCATCACCAAGGCCGTCGCGGTGCCGATCTACCAATCCACCGCCTATGAGCTCGACGGCGATCTGTCGAAGATTGCCGACATCTACAACGTCAAGGAAGACGGATTCACCTACACGCGGATCATCAATCCAACCACGCGCATCCTGGAACAGAGATATGCCACGGTGGACGGCGCCGCCGATGCACTCGCCGTGGCGTCGGGACAGGCCGCAACGTTCCTTGCCCTCGTGAATCTAAGCAGCGGGCAGCCTGGCGACAACGTGGTGGCATCGAAGTACCTGTACGGGAATTCTTGGAACCTGTTGTTCAACACGTTCAAACGGCTGGGCATCGAGGCGCGATCGGCCGACCCACGAGAGGTGTCATCGTTCGAATCGCAGATCGACGATAGAACCGTCGCGATCTTCGGCGAGGTGTTTTCCAACCCCTGTCTTATACCGTTTCCCGTCGCGGCGCTTGCCGAAATCGGCAAGCGCCGCGGCATTCCGCTTGTGGTCGACAACACGACCACGCCGCTCGTGTCCCGCCCCGCTTCGCTTGGCGCCGCCATCACAACATATTCGGCGACGAAATACATCTGCGGCCACGGCACGACGCTGGGCGGGTTGGTAGTCGACAACGGCAACTTCGCCTTCGACGATCCTTCCCGCTTGCCTTTACTGAATGAGCCCGACGAAGCGCATGGCGGAATACTCTGGCGCGATGCCGTGCGGAAACTGGGCGACCTTGGCGCGAGCGCCTATCTCCTGAAGGCACGGATGACCTGGCTTCGCGATACCGGTGCCGCGATCAGTCCGTTCGCGAGCTTCCAATTGATTCAAGGCCTAGAGACGCTGCATCTGCGCATGCAACGCCATTGCGAAAACGCGGCGGCGGTGGCCAGTTTCCTGAAGCAGCACCCGAAGGTCAGGCGCATCTCGTATCCGGGGCTCGCCACTGGACGCGATCGCGAACTCGTTGACGAACTGGTCGACGCCCGCGTCGGTCATGGCGCCATGATCATGTTCGAACTGGACGACGAGGCGGCTGGCCGGGCGTTCATCCAGAACATCCGGCTCATGTATCACGTTTCGAACGTGGGTGATGCGCGGACACTCGTGACGCATCCCGTCTCGACCACTCACACCACCGTCCCGAAAGAGAAACGCGAGGCCGCGGGAATATTCGACGGATCGATCCGCCTGTGCGTCGGCATCGAAAACGTGGACGACGTGATTTTCGATATTCAACGCGGGCTCGACGCCATCTGATGCCCAATCCGGCGAGGAAGATAACCATCATGGAAACGTCTCAAGTCTGGAAACTGCGGAACAAGCGGTTCGATACATTCCATTTCTCCCGCGACATCACGCGGGATCTGTCCGAATTGCGACCGGACAATATCACCGGCGCGCTGTACGTGCTGAAGGACTACCTGGTCATGCTGGCTTGTGCGTTTGTCACGGTTCGGTTCAGTTGGTGGCTTTACCCAATTGCGGTGCTCATGATTGGCGCGCATCAGCGGGGGCTGACGACGATCTCGCACGATGCCGCCCACCGGATACTCGCGAGAAATACAAAATGGAACCATTTTCTCGGCATTACGTTCGCCGCCTATCCGATCTTTCAACGGCACTGGGCCTATCGCGTTTCCCATGTGCATCTTCATCATCCGTACCTTGGCGATCCCGAGCAAGATCCCGACCTGCAGTTTTTCATCTCTTCCGGGGTTTATCAGGTGCGCGAGCCGCGCGAGTATGCGTTTTCGATCGTCTGGAAGGCCATTCTGGGCGGGGCCACGCTGCGCTATCTGAAGTACCTGTGGCACAACCGCTTTCTGATTTCGAACAAGGACGACAAGAGCGTCGACAAACGGGGCGCCGCCATCGATTCCTACGGGTTCGCGGCCTTCTGGGTGATCATCATTGCCGGCTTTGCCAAGGCCGGTGCGCTGCATTTACTGGTGCTGTTCTGGCTGATTCCCTATCTGACCACCTTCCAGATACTGGGCTGGTTCATTGAGATCGCCGAGCACTCGCCAATGTGCGAGACCGAGGTCGAAAACGTCTATCTCACGCGCAACCGAAAGGGCAACCTGATCGAACGGCTGCTGTTCGGCGTAAATTTCGATGAATACCATCTGGAGCACCATCTTTCGCCCGGTGTTCCGTTCTGGCTGTTAGCGCGCGCGCAGAACATCCGCATGCGCGATCCGCACTATGCCGAGATTACCGATTCCTGGGGCGGCCTGTTTGTGCGTGGCCCCAAGGAGCAGCCGAGCGTCATCGGCCAGTTGCTCGACCGGAACAGGCGTCTCTACGACGCGCGGCGTGCATCCCTCTCAACGGCGGTGCAAGAGCAATGATGGACAAACCTCGTGATGTGGGTCGCGCCGTCGTCGGAGTCACGGCCAATCGTCACCTTTGCGACGGCGTTCACCGTGACTGGTTGCGGCGGCGCTACATCGATGCGCTCGACCGGCACGCATCCGTCGAATGCGTGATCCTGCCAACGATCGACGGCGATCTGCCCTGGGACGCAACCGTGCGCAATTTCCGCGAAGTGATGCGGCGCCTGGACGGCCTGGTATTGACCGGCGACGAATCGAATCTCGATCCCAGGATCTTCAACGAGCAGCAACGCGTCTGGAATCGCGGGGAAGACGATGTCATTCCCGGCGAGCGAGATCGGCCAAGGGATCGTCTGTCATGCGTCGCATTGTCGGTCGCTATTGAACTCGAAATGCCGGTCCTCGGTATCTGCCGCGGTTTGCAGGAGATGAGCGTTCATCGGAACGGCACGCTGCATGCCGACTTGTCAGTGGTGGGCCAAGGCATCGTGCATAGCGAGAACCCGAACGTGCCTCGCGATCAGCAGTATCTCCCCGTTCATACGATCCAGGTCGTTCCCGGCGGACTACTGTCGTCGATCGTCGAGAACCGCGAGCTCTACGTCAATTCCCTGCACAACCAGGGCATCACCACGGTGGCGTCCGGTGTTCAGTTGGAAGCGGTCGCCGAGGATGGCGTGATCGAGGCTCTGTCCTACACGACGTCAGCGGCCTTTCAACTCGCGGTGCAGTGGCACCCCGAATGGCATGCCGCCGCCGATACCACGAGCCGGAAGATATTCAGGGCATTCGGAAGTGCATGCCATGCTTATCAATCAACGGGGCAATTGTCGAAATAGCGGCCGGGCCGGTTTTTTGGCAATCCAATCTCCCTTGCAATTCAATCGCATCTTCAGGCTAACTGGACGATTTATGGATTTACATTTGTTGGCTTTGTTTTCCGTTGCCTTCACGTCCGCAATCGCCGTGCCCGGCCCCAACGTTGCGTTTGCAGTTGCCCAGGCGATCAGGCATGGAATCAAAACGACAATTCCCGGTGCATTATTCGGTTTTGGGCTGGGAACCGCCATTCACGCGACGGTCGTGCTGTCGGGCGTCGGTTTGATCATCTATGACCATCGCTGGATCCTGACTTACCTACGATGGATCGGGGCGATCTATCTCGCCTACCTCGCGGTCGGCGCCTTCTTCGCGAAATCCGGGCCGAGCGACGGGAAGGTCGGCGATTCGAGCCCGAAGCAGATGTTTGTCGATTCGCTGCTCGTTTCCCTGACCAACCCCAAGGGATGGCTGGCCAGCCTGCTCACCTACCCGAGTTTCATCAGCCCGCGCGTTTCGTACACCATCCAGGCAATCTCCTTGGGTCTGGCGGCGATGGTCATTTCGCTCTCGATCTATAGCGGGTATATGTTCCTCGCCCACAAGGCGCGCGCGGCCTTCGACAACAAATCTGCATTCAACAGGGTAACAGGCGTGATTTACGCGTTGGTCGCGCTTGGTCTGATCCTGTCTCCTTATTGACGGACTGGAATCACCGATGGTTTATCGATCAACGGCATGACAAAAAGGAGCACCATGATCTTCGACTATATTTTAATTGGCGGTGGCAGCGCGGATCGATCATCGCGCGACGGCTCGCCGATGCGAATATCGGCTCGGTCCTGCTCATCGAAGCAGGACCACCTGACGAGGGAATCCCCGCGATGATGGATATCTCCCGTCTGTTTGAACTCGATTCCGGTACGAACTGGGCGTTCCTGACCAAACCCAAGAAGCATTCCGGCCGCCAGATCACGTACTCGCGCGCCAGGATGCGGGGCGGCTGCGGCAATCACAACGACTGTGCCTACCTGGTACCGCCGGAAGCGAATTTTGATTCATGGCGCGAGCTTGGTGCCGATGGATGGTCAGGAAAGGATGTCAGACCGTATTTCGAGCATCTGAAAGAACGCGTCACGATCGAGCAGCGTCCGGAGCGACACCTCGTTTCGCGCGCGTTTATCGAGGCAGGTGTCGCGCTCGGATTGCCGAAGGTCGATTTCGGCATTGGCATGCTGACCTTGAACGTGCACGGGCGCCTGAGGAATTCGTCGTCCGTCGCCTACCTCCATCCGTTGACGTCCTTGCCCCCTAATCTGGAGATCCAGACCGACACGCTCGTCGGCAGGATCAAGTTCATCGGCAGCGTGGCCAGCGCCTGCCTCATCGGCAGCGTGGCCAGCGCCTGCCTCACCGGGAGGGGGCGCATTGCCGCCGGGCGGGAAATCATTGTTTGCGCAGGGAGCATCCAACCTCCTCAGCTTCCTTTGAGCTCGGGAATCGGCGATGCGGCCGATCTGCGTGAACTCGGTATCGACGTGGTCCACCATAGTCCCGGTGTCGGCAAACACCCGATCGATCACTACTCAGTGCCGGTGATTTTCGAAACGGCGGCGCCGGTACCCGACCGGCACATCACGCCTTACGAGGCGATTGCCATGCTGAACACCACACCGGGCGCGCAATCGGTGGAGAGCCAGCTACAACTCGGCCCGACGGCCGGCTGGGTCAACGGGCGGTTCGGTGACGAATACCAAGCGTCGACCCCGAAGCGAGATCTATTATTGCGCTCGAGCCGAATGTCGCCAGAAGCCGGAGCCACGGGTTCCGAAAATTACCTCCCCCGATATTTGCGTCGCGCCGACAATCGACCTCAACTATCTTTCGGACGCCGATCATTACGACGAGAATATTCTGCTCGAGAGCGTTTCGTTTGCCGGCGGCTGGGCCAGACGGAAAGCTTCAAGAGAATTATCAGCAAGGAATTGCTGCCCGGCCCCGACATTATTCAAGAGAGCGATCTGCGCGAATACATCCGGAAAAATTGCCAGACGTACTATCACGCTGCCGGCACCTGTCGAGCAGGCTCCGCCAACGATCCGAACGCCGTCGCGTCCCCGATCTGAAGGTCAAGGGGGTTTCCGGGCTGCGCGTCTGCGACGCGTCCGTGTCCGTGTCCGTGTCCGTGTCCGTGTCCGTGTCCGGCGATGGTGTCGGTCAATATCAATACAACCGTCACGATGGTCGGCGAAAAGGCAGCAGATCTGATTGTTTCCGGTGCCAGGCAGTTTGCTTCCGCCGAAACTGGCAGCCAGTCAAGCGTGGATCGGCAAGTACCTGGCCGATCGATGCCGATATCGGCCAGATGCTCGGATTGGCATCGTCTCAGTCGCGCACTGAAGCAGAAAAGACGAATGAATACGCTGCAGAATAAATCGCAATTCCCGTATGGTTTCCGTGATCGATGCCGGCTGCGGCGAAAGCCGCGACCGAATCGTTTTGATACCTGGCGTACGTTTAACTCATAATGGAGGCTGCAAGCCCATGCCAATCAGAATTCCCAAAGGTTTGCCCGCAGTGTCCGCACTTGAGACGGAAGGCGTCACGGTGATGGACGAAGAGAGCACGGTATATCAGTATCACCGGCCGCTGCGCGTTGGCTTGCTGAATCTCATGCCAAACAAGATCAGTACGGAAATCCAGATTGCCCGCCTGCTAGGCGCCACACCGTTGCAGGTCGAATTGACGCTCGTCAAGATCACCAACCACGCGCCCAAGAACACGCCGACTGAACATCTCGTGTCGTTCTACCACGACTGGTTGGACGTCAAGGCGCAGAAATTCGACGGATTCGTCATTACCGGGGCGCCGGTCGAAACGATCCCTTTTGAGGAAGTCAGTTATTGGGACGAGCTCGCCAGCATCTTCAGCTGGACGCAAACCAACGTCCACAGCTGCTTCAACATCTGCTGGGGGGCCCAGGCGGCAATGCATTATTTTCATGGCATGCCCAAATACGCGCTGAATGAAAAAGCCTTTGGTGTATTCAGGCATCACGGCCTAAAAATCGACTCGCCGTACCTGAAGGGTTTTTCCGACGATTTTGATATCCCGGTGTCACGCTGGACGGAAATGCGGCACACCGACATTCCGGCCGACAGCGGCGTCTCTGTGCTCATTGACTCGGCGGAAACCGGCCTCTGTCTGCTCAACGACTGCAAACATCACGCGCTCCAAATCTTCAACCACATCGAGTACGACTCACACACGCTGGCCGACGAGTACTTCCGCGATCGAAACGCGGGCAGAGACATCCATCTTCCGAGAAACTATTTCCCCGACGACTGCGAAACCTTGCCGCCAAAAAACCAGTGGCGTAGTCACGCACATCTGTTGTTCGGAAACTGGATAACCCAGATTTTTCAAACCACCCCATCCGATCCGGGCAGGATCGGCATCGATCGATGATGGCCGCCCGACGGCGTACGCCCATACGGATTGGAACCACCTCGGCCCGGCCGCCCCAAGGGCCTCCCGTGCAGATAATTGAAATGACACCTTCTTCTTGATAGATGGCTGAAAACATGAGCATGAAATTCGATGAATTGAAGCACGCAGTGACCTCTGGCGCCATAGACACCGTGCTCGTCTGCATGGTGGACATGCAGGGCCGCCTGATGGGAAAGCGGTGTCATGCCGATTTTTTTGTCCATCACGGCTACCAAGAAACGCACGCCTGCAATTATTTATTGGCCGATGACATGGACATGCTGCCGGTGCCCGGTTATACCAGCGCCAGTTGGGTGGACGGTTATGGCGATTTCCTGCTCAAGCCCGACCTCTCCACCTTGCGGCGGCTGCCGTGGCTCGACGCAACCGCATTGGTGATCTGCGACGTGTTTGATCATAATGGGCAGCCGGTTGTCCATTCGCCGAGACAGATTCTGCAGAAACAGTTGCGCCGGCTGGCCGATCGCGGCATGTGCGCCTGTTTCGCATCGGAGCTGGAGTTCTATTTGTTCGATGAATCCTACGAGGCGATATCGAGAAAAAAATACAATAAGCTGGAGACATTCGGCGCCTACAATCAGGATTACCACATCCTGTCGACAACGCGCCAGGAATCCGTCATGCGCCCGATCAGAAACGGACTGCACGGCGCAGGAATCGCCATTGAATGCTCTAAGGGCGAAGGCGGTTCGGGTCAGGGAGAAATCAATGTCCGCTATTCCGACCCGCTGGTGATGGCCGATCACCATACGATCATTAAGCACGGTAGCAAGGAGATTGCGGCACAGCATGACAAGGCGATCACCTACATGGCAAAGTGGAGTTATGATCTGGCAGGTTCCTCCAGTCATGTCCACGCCTCGCTGCGGTCGCTGGACGGGCGACCGCTGTTTTATGACGACAAGTCGCCTCACGGCATGTCCGATCTGATGCACCATTACCTTGGGGGCCTGCTGAAATATTCGAAGGACATCACCCTCTTTCTGGCGCCCCACATCAACTCCTATAAGCGATTCCAGATCGGCACGTTCGCGCCGACCAAGGTCGCATGGAGCCAGGACAATCGGACGGTCGGTTTCCGCCTTTGCGGCGAAAGCTCGGACGCCGTCCGCGTGGAGTGCCGCATCGGCGGTGCGGATCTGAATCCGTATCTCGCTTTTGCGGCCCTGATCGCGGCGGGTCTTGCGGGCATCGACGAGAAACTGGCATTGCCAGACCCGTTTGTCGGCGACGCTTATCGGGATGCCGAGCTACCGGAAATTCCGAAAACGCTGCGGGACGCCACCGACATCAGTTCGAATTCGACGTGGCTGCGCGAGGTGTTGGGGAACGAGGTCGTCGATCATTACGTGCACGCCGCGCGATGGGAGCAGTTCGAATACGATCGGCGGGTCACGGATTGGGAGTTGGCCAGGGGATTCGAGAGAAGTTGAATCGCCACGGCACTGCCACGTTAAATTGTTCGCGACGCGATAGGGGTTGCCCTTCTACGAGCAGAAAGTTGTCAAGGTCATTTTCGAACTGACTCGTGAATCGCCGACATGTCCCTCCTACACCTCGTCAGGACGAGGTGATGTTGCTGTAGTCGAATCTGCCGGGAGCACCCGTTTTGCAGTATCGAGTCCATATGTCGTAGCGTCCATCTGGGGCCTCTGTTCCTCAAGTGGTTGTGTCGCAACTCCACTTCGGCACATTGATGTCGTTCGGTCCTGGGGACCCTGAAGCGCGCCCACTTCTCCGGAGGGAGGGCGGCGTCCATTCCATCTCGACCGGTTCATGGCCAAATTGCTTTGTTAGCCTAATTATTTCGAGTATGCATCAAGCGAACAGGTTCGACATTCCATCCGCTAGCGGATGGAACCGATCGAGC
>NZ_PVEN01000037.1 GCF_002973525.1 Paraburkholderia sp. BL21I4N1 | reverse complement strand
GACGGAAAAATGAGGCTCGGCCTCTCGATGAGATATCTCGGCTATCACACTGCCGCCTGGAGGCATCCGGATGTGCCGGCGGAAGGAGCGCTGAGCTTTGCACATTTCTTAAACACGGCCCGCAAGGCGGAAGCGGCGCATCTCGACATGGTTTTCTTTGCTGACGGTCTTGGGATCCGCGCCAATGACAATCCGAAAGGATCTCTTGCGCGTGACATGCGGAATGCAGAGTTGGAACCGATCACGCTTCTCGCCGCACTGGGTGCAACCACGTCAAACATCGGGTTAGTGGCAACTGCCTCAACCACCTACAACGAACCGTTTCACGTCGCACGGAAATACGCTTCGATCGATCACATCAGCGGCGGCCGCGCCGGATGGAATGTCGTCACTTCATGGTCAGATGAGGAAGCTCAAAACTTCAACAGGAACGAGAACCTTGCCTATGAAGAGCGGTACGAACGAGCCGACGAATTCGTCGACGTTGTCAGATCCCTTTGGCGGAGTTGGGAGGAGGACGCGTTCGTTCGAGACAAGGAAAGCGGACTTTTCTATCACGAAGACAAGTTGCACGTGCCGAACCACAAGGGCAAGCATTTCCAGGTACGCGGCCCGTTGAATTCCGCGCGTACTCCGCAAGGAGAGCCGATCATCGTGCAGGCCGGAGCTTCCGAGGCCGGCCGTGAGCTTGCCGCCAGATGCGCGGATGTGGTTTATAGCAATTCGCATTATCTGAAACATGCGCAAGATTACTACGGCGATCTGAAGGGGCGGCTCGCGAAGTATGGTCGCGAGCCAGGCGAGTTGTTGATCATGCCGGGCATTACACCGTTCGTCGGTAGGACCAGGCAAGAGGCACAAGACAAGTTCGACCAGCTTCAGGAGCTTATCCACCCGCTGAGCGGCCTGGCCGAGCTTTATAACACGCTCGGCGACCTATCCGGCTATCCGCTCGACGGCCCGGTGCCAGACATCGGTGGGCAGAAACTCAGGAGCCTTGCATCAAACCTGTTGGAGATGGCTCGTGCCGAGAACCTCTCAATTAGACAACTCTATCAGCGCGTCGCATCGACTTTCTCGGTACGCCTGGTGATCGGAACCGCCAGCGACATCGTTGATGAAATGGAAGAGTGGTTCAAGAATGATGGCGCAGACGGCTTCAATTTTTGCCCGGCCATTCTTCCGGGCGGTATGGAGGACATTAGCGATTTCATCATCCCGGAACTGCGCCGCCGTGGGTTGTTCAGGGACCGATATGAAGGACGAACTCTGCGCGAGAACCTTGGGCTCAAACCCAGTGTCTACAAGCGTGGATGATCCGTCATAGTCTAGTCAGGTGACCGAAATGCAAACCATCGATTCCAAAGGTAACTTCCAGCAGGCGATGTCGTTGTTCGCTGCCGGTGTTACAGTTATTACCGCAATGCGCGACGCAAAGCCGGTCGGCCTCATCGCGACATCGGTATGCAGTCTCTCCGACGACCCACCGTCGATCATCGTCTGCGTGAACAAGTGCGCTTCGTCCCACGACGCAATCCTGGGCGCAGGTAGTTTTGCCGTGAATCTTCTTTCGACAGCGCACTGCGGGCTCGTTGATACGTTTCGCAAGCGCAAAGGGCAAGACCGTTTCGCCGCCAACAAATGGTCATCTCTCGAGACCGGTGCACCGATCCTGCTTGATGCTACCGTCGCATTGGACTGCGAAATCAGCGATCGGCATGACGGATTCACTCACTCCATTATCGTTGGCGTAATCAGAGAGATTGCGTTCAATGAGACTGTCGATGCGGGATGCCTTCTGTGGCACGAACGTGGTTTTGCACGAAGCGCGCCTCTAAGAATTTGACTGGCAGACGCTGGTGCGGTCATGTCACTGAGTATGCGTCCGGCATGATCGCAGATAAAACAGCAGATTTTTTTCTAAGGGATTGATATCAATCTCTAGATGCGAGGCGTCTTGATTGCCCGTTCAACTTGGCCGGCCGGTGTGATCGTTCGTCCAAAGCGCACTTGATTGGGCGGTGTCGACTTAGAAGGACCAGCAATCCTCGATCATGTGAATACCATGGCCGACACGCCCTTGCGATGTCGGTCCGAACCATAGATGATGGTTGCTGAAAGGGGACAGTCACTTGGGAAATCATGAACATCCGGCAACTTGAAGCGTTCCGCACGACCATGATGGTCGGCACTGTAAATGGTGCGGCGGATCTACTGGGGCTGTCTCAGCCATCGGTGAGTCGCTTGATCACCGAGCTCGAGAAGGAGCTCGGCGTGACATTGTTTAACCGCGCTGCTGGCAGGCTCGTGCCGACGCCTGAAGGCAGGATGATCCACGAGCAAGTAGAGAACACATTCCGTGCGTACCAAAAGATCGGAGAACTTGCCGCTGATGTGAGGAAACTTCGCGTAGGCGGAATTTCGATCGCATGCATGCCTGCCCTCGGAATAACTTTTTTGCCAGCAGTCATAGCCCGGTTTTGCGAAGCTCACCCAGACGTTGATATCTCACTGGATGTTCAAACTTCCACGAAGGTGGAAGACTGGATTGCGACGGAAAGAATCGACCTTGGTCTTGCAGAAGTACCTTACGACCGCGAAGATCTTTCGGTTGACGAATTCTGCAACATTCCCTACTACGCGGTTATGAAGAAGGGACACAATCTCAGTAAAAAGTCGACGCTTTCACCTGAGGATTTCGAAGGTTGCTCATTTATCTCGACCACGGCGCACTATCAAGACCGGCCGCACGTTGATCGACTATTTGAATCGCGAGACGTAAGCCGTGTTATGCGTATCGATACGTCATTCTCCCACTCGACATGCGAGTTGGCCGCACTAGGAATGGGTGTCGGTTTTATCGATCCTTTCAGTGTTCACGGATACCTTGACCGGGTCGATGTTCGACTCGTGGACCCGTGTATCACCTTCAGGGTTGGGCTGCTA
This sequence comes from Paraburkholderia sp. BL21I4N1, assembly GCF_002973525.1. GTDB lineage: Bacteria > Pseudomonadota > Gammaproteobacteria > Burkholderiales > Burkholderiaceae > Paraburkholderia. The sequence goes on along the minus strand of NZ_PVEN01000037.1, from coordinate 7,264 downwards.
TACCCGAAGTCTCGCCCGTTGTCGAAAGTGGGGCGAGCATTTGTTTCGTTTATGAAGCAGCATCGTGATCGATGGTTCGCTGAAGTCGCAGCAGCTTGCAAAGTCCATGAGTGACTCTGCCCAGACGCTTTTAGCCTGGCTGTCGCGTAGGCGGCCCGGATTGATCGCCTGAATATGTTCAGACCTGGGCGGAAATGGGAGTAACTCTAGAAAAATCCGTCTCACATGATGACCTGTTTTTGGTCTTGAATAGACTGTTATCAAATTCAGACTATGGCTATCCAAATACTCCGTAACCCTGATTATCCGATTGATGTGCAGTTCGTCGAGCGCTGGTCTCCTCGCGCTTTCACATTAGATCCTATCGATGAGCGGGCGCTTCTCACTATTCTCGAAGCTGCCCGTTGGGCCCCCTCGTCTTACAACGCGCAACCGTGGCGATTCATGTACGCCCGCCGGGATACAGAATCCTGGGAGATGTTCCTTTCCTTTCTGAGTGACTTCAATCGTTTATGGGCGACCCGCGCAGCTGCAATCATTGTGGTCGCGTCAATGTGTACATTTCGGATGCCTGGGAAGGACGAAGAAGTGCCTTTACTTACGCATTCGTTCGACGCAGGAGCGGCCTGGGCGTTCCTTGCGCTGCAAGCTAGCCTCTCGGGCTGGGGTGCTCATGCCCTTGCTGGGATCAACAGCGAAAAAATCCGGGGTGATCTGGATATTCCCGACAACTTTGCAGTGGAAGCATGCGTAGCCTTGGGCCGAGCCGGGGATGCAACGTTGCTTCCGGATTCGCTCCGGGCAAGGGAAATGCCTAGTGACCGCAAACCACTTAGTGACATTGCGGCGGAAGGCCGCTTCGTCGACGGGTCTTAAGTGTTCTGGGGCGGCTACGGCAACTCTCCGCGCAGGTGCGGCGCGAAATCGCGTCGGACGCGTGAGATCCCAACAGTGACCGGGGCGTTGGCGAAGAGAAGCGGTCGAGCGCCGTCTGCACGCAGGCACGGTTGCAGCCGAGAAACCAACTGATCAATGTGGCGAAATCCAGCTTGCGGCGACGGATGAAATGCATCGGATCGGCAACATGACGCGTGCGCAGTTCCGCCGAATGAAGGTAGCTGATGAACTCGCTCAATACAGGGATAACGGTCCATATTGTGAAATAACGAGGACTATGACAGCCTGCATCCTACCCGCTCAGCTTCGTGCTTACAAGTACGAGCGCGCTAAGTTCGGAGGATTGGCGTCGATCCTGGTATCGCATCCTTCCCTGCAATAAAATCTTTGAGTGTGCGTTATTTTTAAATATGGGGGTGGCGTATATAAGTTATTTAGGTGTACATCGTAATGTGTATGAGAAGTTAATTGAGTTCAATAAATAAAATTTATAATGGAGTTTGGAGATGAAGCAAAAACTGCTGGTTGCATTAATCGTTGCTGCGTCTGCAGTGCCTGCCTTTGCTCAGAGCACTGTTACCCTTTACGGGCTCATCGACGAAGGTCTTGACTACACCAACAACGTAGGCGGCAACAAGGTATATGACCTCCAGAGCGGTTACGCGCAAGGCAGCCGCTGGGGGCTGAAGGGCTCGGAGGATCTCGGCGGCGGCGTGACGGCGGTGTTCAAGATCGAGAGCGGTTTTAATGTCAACAACGGGAAGCTCGGGGAGGGCGGCCTAGGTTTCGGCCGGTCGGCCTTTGTGGGGCTTTCTGACAGCCGTTTCGGAACGGTCACCTTGGGGCGCCAGTACGATTCGCTCGTCGACTACCTCGCACAGACCACGGCGAACGGCAATTGGGCCGGCTATCTGTTCGCGCATCCGTACGACAACGACAACACCGACAACACGTTCCGCGTGAACAACACGGTCAAGTACTCAAGCCCGACCTTTGCGGGCTTCCAGTTTGGTGGAACGTACAGCTTCAGCAACGACACGAACTTCGCGAACAACCGTCAATACAGCCTCGGCGGCCAGTATGCGAACGGTGGCTTGCTGGTTGCCGCAGCCTATTTGCAGGCCAACAACCCGTCAGCGAGCGCCGGTGGTGCGGTCAATAACGGTGGTGACGAGAACTTCCTGGCCAAGCGGTTGCGGGTATTCGGCGGCGGCGTCAACTATACGTTCGGCTCCGCAACCGCTGGCTTCGTGTACACGAACACGGACATTACCGCGCCGCTCTCGACGACCTACATTTCCGGCTCGATTCTGCCGACTACCGGTACGCTGAGCGCGCTCAAGTTCCAGAACTTCGAACTGAACTTCAAGTACCAGTTCACCCCAGCTTTCTATGCGGGTGCGCAATATATTTACACGCTTGAGCGCTTCGAGGCTTCGTCGGGGACAGAGAGCCCGAAGATCCACTCGGTTGGTGTGATGGCCGACTACAACCTCTCGAAGCGGACCGATGTTTACCTTCAGGGTGCATATCAGAAGGTGGCTGGCGACAAAACGAACACCGCACTGGACCTGGCTTATGTCCCAGGTGCCGCGGACGCTTCGTCGACGCAGAATCAGGTCGTGATCCGTGCTGCAATTCGCCACAAGTTCTAACTTCGTGATACGACGTTGTTGATGAGGCCAGCCAGGATAAGCGCTTATGCTCTGCAGCGCATAAGCGCTTTTTGGGTGTTGTTACATTGCTGATCGTAGGAGCAGGATTGACAGTCGGGTGCATCCTGTTTGCCCCGGACGCCGACGTGCGTCATTGATCCAGGCGCCTGCCATGCGACCCATGCCTGTCTTGACTCGGCATCTGCCATTGCCTGTTCATTCTGCCTATTTCGGGCAGGAACTTGAGGTTCGTTATTGCTGGCATCGACTGTACGGTCGCCGCGTCAAGGTCAGGGACATTGAGCAGCGCGGCGGCGGGCGTGTAGTTCACATCGAGGCCGACCCAGGTGTAGTGCGAATGGGTGGCAGAGTGGATGCAGGATGCGGCAGTGTGCTCAGAGGTGGCTCCGGAAATCTGGACAGTCGGTTACGCGCCGAACCATTCATTTCGTTGCTCGCGTCCTCGAGTGCCTCGACGAAGCGGGTGCGCAATGCGTCGATGCCTTGCGGCAGGAATACGCCAAATTCAATCAGCAGAGAGCGTAGCCGGTTGACCAGAGCGGTGCGCTCCTCGATGAAACCATTTCGCAGGCGGTGTATCACGAGCACACTTTGCTGCTCGGGCGTTTTGATCGTCACGAAGCGCATTTGCGGGCGGCTTGCCGCCTCGCAGATCGCCTCGGGATCTAGCGCGTCGTTCTTCACGTGCTTGCCGCCTTTACGATACGGGGCTGCAAACTGGGACGCGATGAGCCGTACTACGTGCCCGAGCGCGCGCAACCGGCGCGCCCAGTAATGCGCCGCACTGCACGCTTCCATCGCGACCAGGCAAGGCGCGAGGTTCGCAAACCATGCCAGAAACTTTCACTGTGCAATCGCTTTCTTCACCACCACGCGCTCCATGCTGTCCACGCCGTGTAGCTGCATCACATCGATACGCTGTTGGCAAGTTCTGCGAACACGCGGCGGCTGTGTTCAAGCGCAGGCGCCGCAAGTGCTGCTTCAGCTTTGGCTTTCGAGTGCCCGCGTCAAATCCAGCGCGACGTCGACGATCATGTCTTCCTGGCCGCCCACCATGCGGCGCTTGCCGAGTTCGACGAGAATGTCGACGGTCTTCAGGCCGTACTTCTTCGCGGCCACCTCCGAATGACGCAGGAAGCTTGAATAAACGCCTGCGTAACCGAGCGCGAGGGTCTCGCGGTCGACGCGCACCGGACGGTCCTGCAGCGGACGCACAATGTCATCGGCTGCGTCCATCAGCGTGTACAGGTCAGTGCCGTGGTCCCAGCCCAGACGCTGCGCCGCGGCGATGAACACCTCGAGCGGCGCATTGCCCGCGCCCGCTCCCATGCCGGCGAGACTCGCGTCGACGCGGTCACACCCTTCTTCCACCGCGACGATCGAATTGGCGACGCCGAGCGACAGGTTGTGGTGGGCATGCATGCCGGTCTGCGTTTCGGGCTTTAGCACGCCCTTAAGCGCCCTGAAGCGCGCACGAATGTCGCACATGTTCATCGCGCCACCCGAGTCCACGACATAGATGCAGGTCGCGCCGTAGCTCTCCATCTTCTGCGCTTGAACGGCGAGGTTTTCGGGGGTCGTCATGTGGCTCATCATCAGGAAGCCGACCGTGTCCATGCCGAGTTCACGCGCATATTCGATGTGCTGCATCGAAATGTCCGACTCGGTGCAATGCGTCGCGACGCGCGCCACGCGCGCGCCCGCCTCATACGCGGCCTTCAAATCGTGAATCGTGCCGATGCCGGGCAACAGCAGTGTCGCGATGGTCGCGTGGCTCACGACGTCGGCCGCCGCCGCAATCCATTCGAGATCGCTGTGTGCACCAAATCCGTAATTGAAGCTGGAGCCTTGCAGACCATCGCCGTGCGCGACTTCGATACTGTCCACTTTCGCCTTGTCGAGCGCGCGTGCGATGTCCTGCACGTTCTTGATTGAGTACTGATGGCGGATGGCGTGCATGCCGTCGCGCAACGTCACATCGGAGATATAAAGCTTCTTGCCCATGTCGGTGTGCTCCCTACGCGTTCGCGAGCGATTGTGCCATGCGCTCGGCGGTCGCGAGCGCGGCGGAGGTCATGATGTCCAGATTGCCTGCATACGCCGGCAGATAATGTGCTGCACCTTCGACCTCGATGAACATCGAGGTCTTGAGTCCGCCGAAGCGGCCAAGTCCGGGGATGTTGAGCGGCGAGTCGGCAGGAATCTCGTCGAACTGCACCTTCTGCTTGAGACGGTAGCCAGGCACATACGCGCTCATCGCGCTCGCCATCTCCTCGATCGACGCCTCGACCTGCGCGCGCTCCGCGAGTTCGGACAGCACATAGACCGTGTCGCGCATCATCAGCGGCGGCTCGGCCGGATTCAGCACGATGATCGCCTTGCCCTTCGCCGCGCCGCCGACCGCTTCAATCGCCTTAGACGTGGTCTCGGTGAACTCGTCGATGTTCGCACGCGTGCCGGGGCCAGCCGACTTGCTGCTGATCGATGCGACGATTTCCGCATAGTGGACCTTCGCCACGCGCGACACCGCCGCCACCATCGGAATGGTCGCCTGCCCGCCGCACGTGACCATGTTCACGTTCGGCGCATCGAGATGCGCATCGAGATTGACGACCGGCACGCAGTACGGGCCGATCGCGGCAGGCGTCAGGTCGATCATCCGGATGCCGGGCTTGAGCGCGCGCAGGAAAGCGTCGTTCTTCACGTGCGCGCCGGCGGAGGTTGCATCGAACACAAACTCGATGTCCTCGAAGACCGGCAAACGCGCCAATCCCTGAACGCCCTCGTGGGTTGTCGCGACGCCGAGCTGCGCGGCGCGCGCGAGACCGTCGGAAGCGGCGTCGATGCCGACCATCGCCGCCACTTCCAGGTGCAAGCTGCGACGCATGATCTTGATCATCAGGTCCGTGCCGATGTTGCCGGAGCCGATGATCGCGGCTTTGAGTTTTTCGGAAGCCATGTCAGTCCTCAATGCTACTGGTTGCAGGTTTTTCGCGGGGGTTAAAACGGGCGGAGAGGCCGGCTGGGTAAGGGATCGGAGCGGTTGTCGTCGAAGCGGCTAGAATCCATCGCTTTGCTGATGGAAAATGGCCCAACGCCAAGCCCGACAAAGGATTCCGTTGGAATTGAGCGAAGCGCAATTCAACGAATTTCTCTTGCCTCGTTTGCCACGGGGTCGTCGAGGCCCGCTGCCGCGACTGCCGTTGTACAGGATCTTCAACTACATCCTGAAGGGCGCTGTACCTTGGCTGACAGTGGCACATGCTGCCGATCGACAGGAATCAGCAGGGTCGACGCGAAATCCATCCGACGGGCATTTACCGGATCTTTCGTCGCCGGCAGGCGAGCGGATGTTTCGACGCGATATTTCTGGCCTCAGTACGCCGACTCCAGCAGGACCAGTTGCTCGATCTGTCGATCATTCACGGCGACGGCACAACGACTGCGGCAAAGAAAGGCGGCGACAATCCCGGTTTCAGTGGCGTCGCCGGCCATCACTGCTCACGCCGACGGGTTCAAGCTTCAAGGGATCTGAGGGATTCTGCGTCATATGTCCACCTGTCAGTTAGGTGGACACATACTGCGCCGTCCCGCCCCAGGAAACCATGTGCGCCTAATTCACCGCTTACCCTTGGACCGTACCGCTCTGGAGCTCGAACAGCTTGTTGCCACCGACGTTGTTCGTATAGTTGATTCCTTCATCGATCAGACCGTAGAGCGTCACGGTACTTTGGGCCATTGTGGGAGCTGCGGCGGCTGACATCACGAAAGCTGCAAGAAGTTTCATTTTCATTAAGGTCTCCAAAGGTTATATTGTGGGTCACGATGCTTCTTTGTGCGCAACCCTGGGTCGGGCACGCGGTCTGTTTTGCTGGGCGGTTGACGTCGATTAACCGCCGTAAATATCGAATGTGAAGTACTTCTTCGCAATTCGGTCATACGTCCCGTCCTTGCGGAGACTGTCGATCGCACCGTTGATTGCGTCGAGCAGGGCTCTGTCACCCTTTCTCACACCGATGCTGACGCCGGGACCGAAGATGGCGGTGTCGTGGATGGCCGGACCTCGCGCGAAACCGAAATCACGACCCTGCGAAGTCTTCAGGAATCCCGATTCAGCGGTCGGCCCCGAAGCCAGTGCCGCATCGAGCCGCCCACCCGCGAGGTCATTCCACACCTGGTCTTGCGAAGGGTAGGGCACAATGTCAACGCCGTTCGTCCAATGCTTCCGTGCAAAGGCTTGCTGTGTGCTTCCCTGCAAGACTCCGATATGCTTTCCGTTGAGCGATTCGGGCGTTGCCACCAGAGCCGAGCCGCGCCTTACAACCAGCGCTTCGACGTTGGCGTATATCTTGTGGCTGAAATCGATTGCCTTCGCGCGCTCCTCGGTCTTCGACATTGACGAATTGATCGCGTCGAACTTGCGGGCCTGCAACGCGGGAATCATGCCGTCGAACGAGTTTTCAACCCAGACGCACTTCACCTTGAGCTTCGCGCAAATTGCATTACCCAGATCGATATCAAATCCAACGAGGTCGCCACTCGGGGTTTTCGACTCAAATGGCGGGTAAGCGCTGTCGACTCCGAACTTAAGTTCCTTTCCATCGTACGCGAATGCCGCAAATGGAATGGACGTTGCGCACAGGGCGACCAGCAGCGTTTTAATCTTCATTTTGGTTTCTCCTAGATTCCAA
>NZ_PVEN01000036.1 GCF_002973525.1 Paraburkholderia sp. BL21I4N1 | reverse complement strand
GGCCTCTCGATGAGATATCTCGGCGATCATGTGGCCGCGTGGCGGCACTCGTCGGTCCCCGCCGATCCAGGTGCGCGGCCCGCTGAATTGCGCACGCATCGTTGCGCGCAGCAGGGCGAGCGGCCCGGTCTTTTAGTACACGGGGACGTCGGCACAGTGCGCCGCAAGTTGCCGCCCGGCCCAGGACGCGGCCGGATTGGCGCAGAAGAGGCTTCCTGACCTTCGTTACGTCGCTGGGCGGCTCGCACTGAGCCAAAAGTACTACCGAAAAGTCGTATGTTTTAAATGAATAGCTTAACCAATCACAAATTCGATATATAAAGAAAGGAGCGGAGATGAGACAACTGGCAGCCTCCACTGTGCTTTGCTTGCTGGCGTCTTCTGCGTGCGCCACAGATACTCTGCGCTTCGGCATTGAGGCAGACTATCCGCCGTTTGAATATAAGCTGCCAAGCGGAGAATTGGCAGGTTTCGATATTGACATCGGCAATGCTATTTGCGCGAAACTGCAGGTCAAATGCAAATGGGTTGAAAATTCGTTCGATGGCCTCATTCCCGCTCTTGAGGCGCGGAAGTTTGACGCCATCAATTCGGACATGTGGGCCACGGAACAGCGCGAAAAAGTAATTGATTTCACATCCGTTATTTACGCGACCTCGGCCCGTTTGGTGGCGCGCTCGGACAGTCACATCCTGCCGAACGTAGAATCGCTCAAAGGCAAGCGCGTTGGTGTTCAACAAGGTGGAACGCAGCAATATTACGCAGAACAGAAGTGGGCACCGGGTGGCGCTGTCGTAGTTACATATCCGAGTCAAACCCAGGTATACGCGGACTTGGCCGCCGGTCGAATTGATGCTGCCTTGCAGTCGCAGCAAAGCGCGGAGGACAATTTTCTGAACAAGCCCGAAGGCAAAGGATTTGCGCTGGTTGGCCCGCCACTGACCGATGAGAAGATATTTGGCCGCGGAGTTGCTTTCGGCGTCCGCAAGCAGGATCCGGAGCTCAAAGCTCGCCTTAACGAGGCTATCGCCTCCTTGAAACAGGATGGCACGCTCAGCAAGATTGCCAAAAAGTATTTTCCGTATCAGATCGTGACTCCCTGAAATTCCCGCCAATTCCAACGTGGAGTTTCGCGTGCTTTGGACCAAAAACGACTATATATCGAGATTACTGCACACCCGCGCAACTTCTGCGGAGAAATCTCGCACAATGGAAAGCAGGAACGAGCTCATTGAGCAAAGCGAAGAAGGTTCGGGAGAGAAAGCTCGAAGAGCCGTGCATGATACGAGGAAAGACCCCTATGAAGAGGAAGCAGCTATGAAGTCGCCGGTGGCATATCGGGACCCGCAAACTACAGTCGTCGACCTGTTCGCATCCTATGTCGAAGAGGCTCGAGACAGGCCTATTCCGCAGCACGTTTCGGATGTCGCCATAATGCACATTTTTGATCTCATGAGTGCGGCTGGGGCAGGCATCTATGAGCAGATCGCGGTCGTCAGCCGCGACTTAGCTCTGGAAACCTTTCGGCCTGGGCGCGTACCGATTTGGTTCACAGGCGCCGCCAGTTCCGTCATTGGAGCCGCTTGGGCGAACAGCGGCGCCGCTTCAGCGCTCGATCTTGACGACGGGGACCCAGTGGCGCGCGGGCATCTTGGAGCAGCGGTTATTCCCACCGCTTTCGCCGTGGCCCATGAAGTCGGCGCGACATTCGACGAAATCGTGCGAGCCATTGTAATCGGCTACCAGGTCGGTGCGACGATCGCTACCGCGCGCACATCCTATGGTACGACCGGAACTTGGGCCCCCTATGCTGTAGTCGCGACAGCTGGCGCGCTCCGTGACATCGGCAGACGTGTATTGGCGCACGCACTTGCAATTGCGGGGGAAGCGGCGCCGAACTGCGCGCTTATGAGTGCTCCTGCGCCCCATGACCCGCTCCCCGAAGGCAGTGACGTAAAAGAGGGGATTCCTTGGTCTGTCGTAACAGGCCTAAATGCCCTGGAGGCGGCTCAGAAGGGCATGACCGGACCACGAAATATTCTCGATAGTGTTCGTCATTACAAGTTTCCCGTTGATCTCCACGAGGTTATTCGTTCCGGTTCACGCATCAGGGATAGCTATTTCAAATTCTATTCCTGCTGCCGACACATCCACGGTCCGCTGGATGCGCTGCAGGAGTTAATGGCAAAGAACAAAATCAAAGCGTCAGATATTCAAGAAATTAAAGTCGAAATTTACGACGATGCAATGCGTCTTGAAAACAGGTGTGAGCCCCAAAATCTGCCGGACATCCAATATAGCATCCCCTACTGTCTCGCACTCGTAGCTCTTTTCGGGCCGCAGGCCTTGCTGCCACTCAGCGGGGGAGCTCTGAATCGCAATGAGGTATCTGCTCTTGCTCGAAGAGTTTTGCTGTCGTGTAGCCCAGATATTGAAGCGGTATATCCGCAACAAACGCTATCGCGCGTGACTATCACGTGTGGCAGCGGAACGTTTACCTCTGGAGATACCGTTCCGAAGGGCAAGGGCGAGCACGTTACCTGGCAGGAGCTCGAGTCGAAGTTCAAGATGGCGACGCGCCTTGTCGCCCTTCCGGCACAGCAGAACGAGACCGTTGAGGCCGTACACCAAGCCCGGGTGGGGAATGCGTCAAGCTTGATGACCTGTCTCGCGGAGGTGAGATTTCACGAAGTGGACCGACGCACGAGGAACGAAGGCTAGTTATCTCTAGTAGGAGAAGTATGAAGCTATCTACACCGAAAAATTAATGATGGATTGGCGGGTGTGGTTTGAGCCGTTTACGCGACGTAGGATTTGCTTGCTTAGGCCGATTCGAATAATTTCCGGGAGATCACATCCACCATGAAGTGGATCTTAAGCTTCCGGTACTGGAGAATAATCGCCTCTGCCGATATTTCGCGAAAGGCGATTGGCGCGGGCCACCCGACTCTCGTGCGTGCTTTGGACATCTGCCAATTCAACCGGCACTTCTACCAGATGTTAAGCGCAGTAATTAAATTCGATAGAAGAAACAGCGCCTGTGGATCTGCAGATGACTAATCTTCTGTCTGTGACCTTTTACAGGAGATGTGATGCGAGATGGATCCGACGTTAATGCGATGGCACGGGTGGTCGCAGCCGAGGTGTTCGAAATTGAGGCGGCGCTTGTTACCCCATACAAGCTGTCGGAAGGAACACTGGTGTCAACACGCGCCGTATTGGTCAAACTGACGGACGCCGATGGCGTTGAGGGCTGGGGCGAGGCCAATCCTTACGATACCTTTACAGGAGGTACGGCAAGTGAAGCTGCACGTGCCCTAAAGGAAACACTGCTGCCTGCAGTCATGGCATCTTCGGCTCCCACCCCCGGTTGCATCGACGAGGAACTCGATACACGGCTCGCTGGACACCTCAGCGCCAAGGGGGCCGTGACGATGGCTCTGCTCGATATACTCGGCAAGCGGCTCCGTGTCCCCGTTGCAACGCTACTGGGCGGGGCGCTGCGGGAGTCACTTCCAGTGGTTTGGCCGCTCAGCAATGGTACATCCGAGGAAGACATCCGCGTGATCGACCAGCGGATTGAGCAAGGCTTCTCAAGCTTCGCGTTAAAGATGGGTACGTCGCCAATACGTAGCGAGATACAACGGGTGGCTGACCTGGAGGCGCGTTACGGGAGCCGTATAACGCTGACCGCCGACGCTAACGAAGGCTGGAACCGCGAGGAAGCGCGTGAGTTCCTGAAAGGAGTTAGTGGCTCCCGGCTTGCGTTCGTCGAACAGCCGTTGGAAAAGTCTGATCTGGAGGGAGCGGCGCTGTTGGCCAGGGACAGCAGGCTTGCGATCTCAGCGGACGAAGCGGTGGCTGAACTCTCGCATGCGGCGCGGATCGCAAACGCCGGTGCCGCTAGTGTCTTCAGTGTCAAGAGCAGCAAAAATGGGGGCCCTTTGCGTGCTCAGCGCATTGCGGCAGTGGCCCAGGCGTTTGGGATTCGCTGCTACATGAATTCGATGATTGAATTCGGCGTCACGCAAGCCGCTTCACTGCAGCACGCCGTAACCATAGGGAATCTCGTCGACGTCGGCCATGCCTTTATGTCAACGTTACGCCTCGCCGAGGACCCGACCGATTTTTCTTCATTCGTGCGCAAGGGGGTAGTGCATCTTCCTGAGAGAGCGGGATTGGGCGTGGAGGTAGACGAGGCGCATGTGCGTCGCATGGCGGTAAGCGGATTTCATCTTCGATCACCGCAGTGAACTGCTAACGATCGCGGGCCGGACGAAAAGCATGAGGGGTTGCGAGAAGCCTGACTCCGGACAGCCTCTCCGGTTCGTTCGGGGCAGGTCGAGTCGAGCCTGCAGGTCCGGCCACTGTTACTTTGCGCGAGGGCAGCTGGTATCAGCCCTGCGCTGCGTTGGGACCGCGGCAGCGAACTGGGACACGGAAGGTGGGTCAAGCACGATCCGCACTTGGTCGCAAGCGCTGCCAGGCTGTTCGCAACAACGGGGCGAATCGACAATCTGATGCTTGCAAACGGCTTCTGCAAATGAACACTTCGTGAGAGCAACTGCGATGTCTACGCTGCGGCGCGTAATGAATAGAAAACCCGGCACTCTTCACGTATTCGCCGAAGATGGCGCCTGGCATTGGGGCATCACCGTCCCACGCGGACATGGTTTCGGATTTCAGGTAATCGCTTATAACCAACTGGGTTTCCAGTCCGAGGATGACGCCACGTCGGACGGGACCCGGGCGCTGGAACGTATCACTAATACGTCCTTTGAACGAATCGAGCGTTGCGATTGAGACCCCGCCAACGGTCGAGTAGCATCGCAGGCGATAAATGCAAAATGCCACTGATGGGATGGTCCACCCCACCTCGCTGGACAGGTTAGGCTGGCAGTGTTCATACCGAACTGGAGGCCATCATGGACGACGTGACGCTCGTTGGTATCGATCTCGGCAAACACAGCTTTCACCTGCATGGGCAGGACGCGAAAGGCAAGGCAGTGTTTCGTAAAAAGACGAACCGCAAACAACTGGTCGAATTCTTCGCGACATTCCATGCCTGTACCGTCGTTATGGAGGCCTGCGCCGGTTCGCATCGTATGGCCCGCGAGCTAGCCGAATTCGGTCACACGGCGCGCCTGATTTCACCGCAGTTCGTTAGGCCATTCGTGAAGTCAAACGAAAATGATTTCGTCGACGCCGAGGCCATCTGCGAAGCATCGTCGCGCCCGGCGATGAGATTCGTATTTCCGAAGACGGAGTCGAAACAGACGCTTTCCGTGCTGCATCTTGTCCGTGAATCGATGGTGCGCGAGCGGACCAGAACCGTCAACCAGATGCATGGCTTTCTTCTTGAGTTTGGCATCAGTCTGCCGGTAGGCAATACTGCCGTCACACGTCTGCCGGCTGTGCTCGCTATGCAGGAACTGCCGCCCCGGCTGGTTGCGATTCTCGAACGCCTCCACCAGCACTTCAAGTACCTTGAGGAACAGATCGGTGAGATTGACCAGGAGCTCGCCCGTCAGCTCGCTGACGACGAGGTCGGACAGCGTCTGATGAGCATCCCTGGAGTCGGCCCGGTCACCGCAAGCGCGTTGGCCGCGAAGATGGGCGACGCCAAGCAGTACGGATGCAGTCGCGATTTTGCGGCATCGGTTGGGCTCGTTCCCGGCAATTCTACGGGTGGCAAGACCAATCTTCTTGGGTTCAGCCGGCGCGGCGACAAAAATGTCAGCCGCCTGCTCGTCCTGTGCGCCCGAGCCTACATGCGAGGCTTGGAGAAACGAACTGGTCGTCTGGCAGACTGGGTTCGCGCAATGCTCGCGCAACGACATTCAAACGAGGTGGCATGTGCGCTGGCCAACAAGCCGGCCCGAACGGCCCGGGCCATTGTTGCACGCCAAACCACATTCGACGCTGGCTTCGCAACTCGCCCGATCTGAACGAGCGCAGCTTAATCCTTGCTTAACACAATCACTCAACTGGTTTTGCGGCGACTGAAAATTGATGACGTGAACGGCGCAGCGGCCTGACGAAGAACCTGAGTGCCAAAGAGGCTTTTCGAAGCCGATCCACTGTTAAGGATCGTCAGGCGCGAATCTCACCGTGGCGCGGGGAGCAATCCCCACAACGACGCCGAATAGATTTAAGCAAGCCGACCCGCCATCGAAGATCAGGGTTGCAAAAAACGGGGTGGACCATAGATTTGGCACTTGGCTCACTTCTGCTGCGTCGCGCCATAATTTCCCTTGCTCACGGTTGCCTGTTCACGGCAGATCGGTCGGCAACCGCTCTAGCAACCTTTAATTTGCATTTGAATCAGATGATTAGGTCGATATGTGGCGGATTTTTTGCGAATCCCGGCTACGCCTCAACGAGGAGCACGCGCCGGCGATCCGAGCGTTCAGAGCCTGCCGTGCCCGCGAGCGCTATGTCGCGTGGACGCTCGTGTGAAAGCGATCGAACAATCGTGCGGACGACGGCGGTTGAGTGCGTGGTCCTGCTCTCGCATGAAGTCAATGAGAGCGACGCGCGTTAGCCGCACGCATACTACAACGACGTTCCGATATGATCGTGACGCGAGGGATAAGCGGGTAATGCGCTGATGTTGTCGACCAACCGACGAAGGTTGCCGGCGCCTGATTTGCATACGACTTTGAGCCGGAAGGATTTTTCGGTGCGTCAGGTGGTTGCGTCCGTGCGTTGACTGCGGTGGCAGTTCTCCAGCGTTTTCGAACCTTCAGGACGGGGGACAGGATTGTGCTGAAAGCCACCTCATCCGCTCACTGAAACGCCGCTTCCAATCGGGAGCAAGGCCCGGGACGTTGGCCAGGATTGTGAGGTCTTCAATGGTGGGGCGGTGGGCCAATTGCACCTGCCAGAAACGATCGATAGAGACCTGGTCGGTCTGACGTTCCAGAAGTGTCATCTGATCGCCTGCCCGAACGACGCCTGGACTGATGACCCGATAGTACCAACCCGTGATGCGGGTCTGCATCACATAGACGGACATACGGTCGACGCCGAAGCGATGATTGATCTTCCAGCAGGGACTGCGGGGCTGAGAAACCTGCAGCACTGCCGTGCCGGCTGCAAACACGTCGCCAATGTGCACGTTGCATTCCGACAGCCCGTACGCCGAAAGATTTTCTCCAAGGCTGCCGGGAACCAGTGCATTTGCCCGCTCCGCGAAAGCGTCTGCGAGCCGTGCATAGTTTTCGGCGGCGTATTGATGGACCGCCTTTTCAGGACCGCCGTGCACCCTTGAGTCGGCGTGCTCATCCCCGACTAAGCCGTCTACCTCAATGCGTGCGTGGCCGTGAATCTGTCGTTTGAAAATGCCGCTCCGGTGTCCTTCGAGGTCAAGGACGCCAGTTCCTCCTGCAAAGAGGGATTCAATCGTCGAGCTAAGCGTCATGGTCGCGGTTACCGCCGTTAGGTGTTTACGCCACTGTGCCGTGCCCCGGAGACCCAGTAAAGTGATAATAAGAGATGAAATGAATCACTCTCGGTGATGATTAGGTGGTGCCATGGAACTGCGTCATTTGAAGATTTTCTGCGCGGTAGCGGAGTACGGCAGCTTCACCGCCGCCGCCATGAAAGTGCACACTGTCCAGTCCAACGTCACCATGCGAGTCAAGGAACTCGAACAGGAGCTCAATCAGCAACTTTTTATCCGCAACAAGGGCGGCGTGCTGCTTACCTCCGCGGGGCGGACCTTTTTGGGTTACGCGCGCCGTATCCTTCAGTTGGCCGATGAGAGTCGAACTGCCATGCTGGATACGTCGACGCCTGGAGGACAGCTTCGTCTCGGGTCTATGGAAACGACGGCCGCGATACGTCTGCCGCAGGTATTGACGAAGTATCGGCAGAGGTACCCGCAGGTTCAACTGTCGTTGGTGACCGGTACGACCGTCGAGCTGATCAAGGCCATCGAGAATCATGAGCTTGACGGCGCGTTTGTGGGCGGGATTCACCAGAACCTGACGCTGCTCCAGGAGGAGGTGTTCGAGGAGGAGCTCGTTCTAGCCAGCAGCTCAGAGATTGATTCGTTGACTGCGCTGATCCACACTATGCCTGCTCAGACGGTGCTGGTTTTTCGCACGGGGTGCTTCTATCGATCTACGCTTGAGAACTGGTTCTATCAGGCGGGTCTGATGCCGAAGGAAATCCTGGAGCTGGGGACCCTGGACGGTATTCTTTCGTGTGTGGCTGCGGGCATGGGCGTTACCTTGCTGCCCAAGGCAATCGTGGAGCGCTACGGGTCGAGGCTGGAGATCAGATATCACCAATTGCCGACCGAATTCGCCATCGTCAAGACGGTTTTCATTCGCAGGAACGACACCTTCGCTAGTCCAGCACTGACCGCGTTCATCGATCTGGCGCGCTCTCAGCTCACGCCGCCAAACGGCGACATTAAGTCCGGTCTCGACGAAAGCATTTCCCTCGATCACATGGTTGCCGGCACGATCGAGACCGGTGTTCACTAGACTTCCGGAATGGTCCGCCAGCCGAAGGGCGGCCGGCGGTATTCATTAGTTCGCGCCCCCTGCGACGATGAGTTGCTGTATCGACGAGGACAGCGACTGACAGGCGGCCTCGTCGTTCGCAGTTTCCCGGGAAACGGATGTATGGGGCAATCCCTCGGTGAGCTCGGCGACTCGATCGGCTGCGGGAACGACGGCACTGATTTTTCCCACACCCTGTCCGGCATAAAGTGATAGTTTCTGTGCCATGCGTGGCTTGTCGATCGCGCGGGCGCCGCCCCCGATGAAACGAAGCAGATTCCACTTGTTGCGATTGGGAATCACCCGGTGGGGCGTACCGTACTTCCAGCCGAACGAGTAGCCCGTCCGATATTCGGTATCGTCGACCGTGGAATCAACGATTTTCTGCTTGTAGAGAGGATGAGCGTTCGACTCCTCGCTGGCGACGAATGCCGTACCGACCAGCACGCCGGATGCCCCCAATCCCATCGCAGCTGCCACATCGGCGCGACTCACGATGCCCCCTGCAGCAAGTACGGGGCGTCCTTGCGCAACGTCGATAATCGAGGGCAGCAGAGAAAGCAGCCCGATGGTGCCGCGATTGAGGTGTCCGCCGCTCTCGCTGCCTTGCGCAACGATGATGTCTGCTCCGCGCTGGATCGCCAACCGGGCGAGCTGGACGGAGCCAACCTGCACCATTACTGCCAAGCCGGCATCTTTGGCGCGGGGAATCATGTCGGCGTAGTCCTCTGCATAGAACAGCGAGAGCATCCTCGGTCTTTCTTCGAGAATGACCCGGAACTGCGCTTCGAATACATCCGGGCCGCCGAAGGAGGGAACGAGGTTGACGCCGAAAGGCCGTTCCGTTAGTTGCCGGGTCTCACGTATCCATTGACGCAGGACACGCGGCGGTAACCGAAGGCCGCCGAGCGTGCCCATGCCCCCTGCGTTCGCGACCGCGGCGACCAGCTTCGGCCCCGAGATTGCTGCCATGCCTGCGAGAAAGATTGGGTATCGCACGCCGCATAGCCGGGTCACATCGTTTCCGAGAAACCCGTTTTCAATGTTTCGCATGATTTCAAAGCTCCACGTGTTTGCCAAGCATGCGTTTCAGCACATCGTTCCGAAGAGCGAAGTGATTCTTGAGCGCGCCGAAGATATGCAGGCTCAGGCCCGCGAGAAAGGCTGTCGAACCGAATCTGAAAAGGAATTCGATAACTCGATGTGCTTGCGCGTTGGGCCCGATGACTGCCGGTATCGCGATTCCCCACGGCAGCGGCATCGCCGTTCCAGCGGTCGACCACGACAGCCATGCGGCGACGGGTAGCAATACCATTGCCAACGCCAGTGCGACCGCGACCGATCTGCTGACGATGACTTCGATAGGGTTGGGGGTGCCCAGAGGCAGGGGATGGTAGGAAGAAATTCTCGCCCAGAATCGATAGACTGATCCCAGAAAAAGCAGAACGCCCAGCAAATTCCGGATCTTTATCAAACTTATCGCAGGTGCGGCATCGACCGGGAACGAGACAGCGATGCTCAATGCAACGATTGAAACGAGCAACGCTGCTACCAACCAATGCAGTACCACAGTGAAAGGCGAGAACCCGAGGCCGTTATCTCGCAATTGCATGCTTGTCTCCTTGAATGATGCTCGGGGTGGGTAACGCGAGCTAGTGACTCGTTGCGCCAGATGCGCCGAGCCCTGTTTGCGCTCGAACGAACTGTTCTTCGAAGCTGGCCCGTTCCCTGATGGCGCGAGGACTGCCGTCCGTAACAGAGCCCAACCAACTGAAGCAGAATGCGATGCTCATTGAGATGGCGGCCGGATAGTCGTACGGAAAAATCGCGTGAGCGTTGCCGAGCACTTTGACCCAGACAGCCGGCGAGAGAACAACGAGGGCAACGGAACTCGCCAGTCCGGCAAGACCCCCTAGCAGCGCACCACGAGTCGTGAGTCCCTTCCAATACATGGAGAGTGCGAGGATCGGGAAATTCACGGAGGCCGCGATCGTGAACGCAAGCGCGACGAGGAACGCGATGTTTTGTCCCTTGAACAGGATGCCCAGCACCACCGCTATCACGCCGATGCAAACCGCTGCGATCTTCGACACACGTCGTTCGTCCGCTTGACTGGCACGGTTCTTTTTGAGGACCGTCCCGTAAAGGTCGTGCGAAATGGCGGAAGTGCCGGCCATGGTCAGTCCCGAGACAACCGCGAGAATGGTCGCGAAAGCGACGGCTGACAGGAAGCCGAGAAACAGGTCTCCGCCGAGTGCTTTGGCGAGATACATTACCGGCATATTGTTGCCGCCGATAAGTTTTCCGCCCAGGTGACCGGCCTCGTAGAAGGCCGGATTCCGGCCTACGATCACGATTGCAGCAAGGCCGAGTATCACGATGACGAGGAAGAAGAAACCGATCAGCCCGGTCGCGACAAAGACCGACTTCCTTGCTTCGCGGGCATCTCGAACGGTAAAGAACCTCATCAGGATGTGCGGCAAACCCGCCGTTCCGAAAACCAGTGCGAAAGAAAGGGAAAGCATCGCGAGCGGATCCGACACATGCTTGCTCGGCAGCATAATACCTGCTCCGCTCGCGTGCGTTGCCACAGCGCTCTCGAACAGTGCGTCAAAGGAGAAGCCGAATTTGCTGAGTGCGAGCACTGCGAGCAACGTCCCCCCGAACAACATGAAGGTCGCCTTGATGATCTGAACCCATGTCGTGGCGACCATGCCGCCGAAGGTTACATAGACTGCCATCAGCAACCCGACGCAAATCACCGCGTAGTTGTAAGGAAGGCCGAACAACAACTCGATCAGTTGGCCTGCGCCAACCATTTGAACCACGAGATAGAAGCAGACGACGGTCAGCGAACCGATCGCCGTCAGCGAGCGGATCCGATTCTGGTCGAGTCGATAGGACGCGATATCGGCTATCGTCACGCGCCCCAGGTTCCGGATGCGTTCTGCAAACAGGAAGAGAAGTAACGGCCACGCGATGAAGAAGCTGACCACGTAGATCATGCCATCATAACCGTTGAAGAAAATCATGCTGGTCACGCCAAGCAACGCTGCAGCCGACATGTAGTCGCCAGCTAGCGCGAGCCCGTTCTGGAACCCGGTGATTCCGCCGCCCGCAGTGT
Source organism: Paraburkholderia sp. BL21I4N1 (assembly GCF_002973525.1). Taxonomy (GTDB): domain Bacteria; phylum Pseudomonadota; class Gammaproteobacteria; order Burkholderiales; family Burkholderiaceae; genus Paraburkholderia. Next base: position 3,437 of record NZ_PVEN01000036.1, on the reverse strand, counting down.
AGAAATCGTCCATCGACTGCGTTTTTGATGACGCCCACCAGGTGATCCCCAGCGTCCCCACGACGAATATCAGAAACATGACGATCGCAGGAATGTTGATCGCCTGCGCTTTAACCCCATGCACGGTCTCAAACGCCGCATAGCCTGTCGTAGACAGGCAAAGGATCGCTGCGAAAAGAAGGAAGCGTCGCACGCGGTTCATTTCCGCTCTCCCGCCAGAATCCGCGCGGTAATTCCGTCGAATTCACCATTGGCGCGACGGACGTACAAACCGGTGAGAAGCCAGGTCCCGACGATTAGCGTTACGCCGATCACCCATCCGATACTCACAATGCTCGTGCTGGAAATCTTGGTGGCGAGGAGATAGGGCGCGTATATGGCGACAAGAATGAAGGCGTAGTAGGGGATGATCGTCGCTGCGGTTAGACAAGCCACGAATCGTCTGCGGCGCCTGACGAGGATATCGAACAGGGGGGCCTGCGCGACCCCGGAACATGTGGTTGCCGCCATTTGGTTGCTCCATTTGCGTGTGGTTGTCGGTGCTTCCTGCAGCCCATGACATTCGGTTGGCGTGGGACGGCAGCGCTGTGTGGATTAGACGATATGCCGGCCATTTTTACGCATCAAATAACGATTCGTGATGGTGACGATCGCTTTTGATGAACTACTGCCAATTCGCGATCGATGTCCGGGATGACGATGCCGTACCAGGAGGAAACTCAGTGTCGCGCCGGGACGGATGACCCGGATAATGCATGACGGATGATGATTCACTGTCAGTGAAGTTACCCATCATGAATCGTCGTTTTACAGCAGGGGCTGCGGCGCATATTGTCGAACAAGCCGGTTCAGTTTGGCAGTCCGTGCGCGAACCGTTTCGCTGGCGCGGAAGCCGGATACATTTTTTCCTGCACAAAGAAAGAAACCCGATGGAACACAAACTTCCCCTACTCCCCTATGCGAAGGATGCACTGGCCCCTCACATGTCGGAGGAGACATTCGAATACCACTATGGTAAGCATCACCAGGCGTATGTCACAAATCTGAACAAACTGATCCAGGGCACCGAGTTCGAGAATCTGACGCTGGAAGAGATAGTCAGAACATCATCGGGTGGCGTGTTCAATAACGCCGCTCAAGTATGGAATCACACGTTCTTCTGGAACAGCCTATTGCCGCAGGGTGGCGGGGAGCCGGGCGGTGCACTTGCGGATGCGATCAAGGGCCGGTGGAACTCGCTGGAGGCATTCAAGCGTGGGTTCGTAAGCGCAGCAGTCTCGAACTTCGGTTCCGGGTGGACGTGGCTTGTGAAAAGAGCCGACGGCTCACTGGACATTATGTCGACCAGCAACGCTGCCACGCCGATCACGAGCGATGTGCGGCCGCTCCTTACGATCGACGTGTGGGAACACGCCTACTACATCGATCATCGCAACGCGCGGCAGTCTTACGTCGAGGCCTTCCTCGACAATCTGATCAATTGGCCATTCGCGGAGGCCAACTTCGCTTGATGGTTCAAGGGAATATCGGCCGTCCTGGTGACGGCCTTCCGATTTGCTTGTCTGATAGCGACGGTCCAGTAAAAAGACTCGCTTCATGGAGAGGTACCTATGTACGGATTGAGAAGAGCCCTGACGTGCTCGTTGTTTGTCGCCGGCCTGAGCGCTGCCGCTGCGGGTCATGCAGCAGAGACGGCGATCAGTTTCACCGTCGATGGTCAGAAGATCTCCGGGACGCTCGAACTTCCTGAAAATGTACAAACGCCGCCGGTCATATTGATGCTGCACGGCTTCACCGGTACTCGCAACGAGTGGTCGTCACCCGTAGTCAAAGACGGGCTGTTTGGTCGCGGCGCGAAAGCTCTATCCGAAAAGGGCGTGGCGAGCCTGCGTATTGATTTTCGTGGTAGCGGCGAGAGCGATGGCAAGTTTGAAGATATGACTGTTGACAGTGAGATCAAGGATGCACTGGCAGCGCTGGACTTTCTATCGTCGCGGCATGACATTGACAGCCGGCGGATCTCTGTTGTCGGCATGAGCCTGGGCGGCGCGGTAGCGACCGCGGTAGCCGGTCGGACGACGCATCCGCTCAGATCGGTCGTACTCTGGAATCCCGGCATCAATTTGCCTGCCGCATTTACCTCCATCTATGGTGAAGACGTCATGAAAGCGGGGTTGGGTAGCGGCGATCAGGCAATTGCCGTAACCATGAGAGGGGGTGGGAAAACCGTCAAGTTAAAATCCGCATTCTTCAAGAGCCTCTACACGACGGTTCCTGCGGCAGAAATCGAAAAATATCGTGGTCCGTTGCTGCTGGCGGTAGGTACGAAGGATACGATCGTATTTCCGCAGCCTCTTGCAGCGGAGGGGCTCCTGAGCTATCACCACGGACCACATGTACTCTGGACAAGACCGGTGGATCACGGATTTGATGTCGAGCAAAGTGCCAAGACAGTCGACGCACTTATCGAAGAAACGACCGATTTCGTATTAGAGCACTCGAAGTAGGCTGGCGAAGTGGTCGAATCGCCTGTTCCTCGCTCGAAGGCGGGCGAGAGGATCCTGGTCTACGGCCGACGGCTCGGTGAGACGCATTGAGAAGGCGCTGCGGCAGCACTCGTGACTGGGACGGGCATGGGCGCATCTGTTCGACGATGATGACATTGCTGCAGACAGGCGATGAGATCATCTCGCATCACACCATCTATTCGACGGCGTCGAGCTACCTCGACGATGGGCTTCCTGGTCTTGGCATCGGCGTCAGCAAGATTGATCTGATAGATCCCGATGAGTTCGCGGCCGCACTCACGGAAAGGACGCGCCTCGTGTGTTTCGAAAGTCCTGTGAATCCGAGCGGAGAAGTGCTCGATGTCCGAGCCATCGCGGAGCGATTCATGGCCCATCCAGAGGGCAATGTTGAATGGATCGACGCCAGCTTGCAGTAATTCCATGGCCGCCGTATGGCGCTAATCTCCCCAACGATATAAGAGGCACGCGACTGCCATGCATCTACTTCAGTCAGGCGTTGACCTATCGGTCATCGCACTGTGGTTGGGACACGAAAGCCCGTCGACAACACACGGCTATATGGAAGCGGATTTGACAATGAAGGAGCGAGCACTGAACAGCATTCAACCGCCGCAGGTGAAGAACCGTCGATATCGACCGCCAGACCGCATTCTCCAGTTCCTGGAGTCGCTGTAATTCTGCGCAGTTCGCCGGACCGAAAGTACTCGGGGACCGGCTCGGCGACTCGCATCGCACTGTCCGGCAGCGGCAGGCTCCGCATAAGTTTCGACTGCGCATTATTCCGACAATGCAAATATGTGCATTGAAGGAAGAACGTAAGCGTCAGCGGATCCCGTCTTGAATCGCGGCATTCCGAATGTGAAGGTGGTGCTTTCGTGAGAACGAGGGCAATGCGATGGAAGACGAGAT
>NZ_PVEN01000035.1 GCF_002973525.1 Paraburkholderia sp. BL21I4N1 | reverse complement strand
CCTTTTACCTGTTGGCCGCAGGGGCAGTTTTTCTTGTGCCTGAGACCGCCGGTAGGGAACTCGAGTAACTTCTCCTCCGTTGGGTGACGAAACCATTACGATACTTACCAACCGGTTCCGCGGGATAGCACCCGTGCGGTCCCGGACCAGGGCGACCTTCTCACAACCGAACCCTTTGCCTCTGCTTGAACTGCAGAAAGAAGGGTTGAAAAACGCAACAATGACCATGACGACCGATCCACGTATGACAGGTCCCCGGGTAGGCCTGATCCTGCCGTCCCTGAACACAACAACGGAGCCCGACTTTATCCGGCAAGCCCCGAGCGATGTTGGGTTTTTCGCGACACGAGTGTTCATGCAGGTGTCAACACCCGATGATCTGCGCGCGATGAATGCGCAACTGGACAATGCATGCAAATTAATCGCATCCACTACTCCGGATGTCGTTGTCTATGCATGTACTAGCGGCACTTTCCTCGATGGCAACTCTGCGCTTGCCGAAATGACGTCGAAGATTGAAGCGCTGACCAGCTGTCCCGTGGTAACAACCTCCGCTGCTTTGCTCGACGCCCTTGCCGCACTGTCGGTATCCCGGCTTGCAATAGCAGCACCGTATCCGGAAGATGTGACGGCGGCGGAGTCGAGTTTCTTTGAGAGCAATGGCTATGAGGTGGTGTCCAGCCGCGCTCTTCTGCGCTCAGGAAACGAGATCCGGAAGATCAGCGCGGCCGAAATAGAGCGCCTGGTGATCGATGCTGATTCATCCGACGCGGATGCGATCGTAGTGAGTTGTACGGACTTACGGGCATTCGAGCTTGTAACCCATCTCGAGAAAGTCGTGGGCAAGCCGGTACTGACTAGCAATCAGGCCACCCTTTGGGCAGTCTTGAAGCAGCTAAAGAGGCCTTGTACGTCTAACTCCGCAGGCTCATTGTTTGAATTGACGCAAGGATGAAGCGACTATGAAGGGATCGGGCGGTACTCTCCGCCATCCTTGTCGCCCAGGTTTCAATTTGGTTCTGCATGGGGCTGACACATACACGCTTTTCGCACTCAATGTATCCCACGCATATACCCCGATTTGTTTTGCATTTCCTCGCTGTGAGCGCGTGGGACATACTTTCTTCACGGATTCGAGATAAAGGCACCAAATGCATACGCAAGACCGCGTCGGGCAACGCAACTTCAGGCTGTCGGCAGATATCGGAGGCACGTTCACCGACATCGTTCTCGAAGGTCAGGGACAGCGATGGTCCACCAAGACCTTGACGAGATACGATGCCCCGGAACAGGCGATCATCACCGGTGTACAGCACGTTCTCGGCAACGCAGGAATCTCGACTTCGGCCGTCGCACTTTTCGTTCATGGGATGACGCTTGCAACGAACGCTGTGCTCGAACGACGTGGGGCCTTGACTGCTTTTCTGACGACAAAGGGATTTCGCGACGTTCTCGAGATCGGCTATGAAACACGCTATGCGCCCACCGATTTGATGCTAGTTAAGCAAAGTCCGCTAGTGCCTCGGGAGAGACGTCTTGTTGTGGGCGAGCGCATGTCGGCAATGGGCGAAGTTCTTCTGCCGCTTGACGAAGCCGCGTTCGACGCTCTCGCGGCGCGGCTGGTGCAGGAGCGCGTTGAAAGCTTGGCAATTGGTTTTCTCCACGCATATGCCAATGGAGCCCATGAGGAGCGCGCTCGTGAACTGCTGCTCGAAAGAATCCCTGGTCTATCGATTAGTCTGTCAAGTGAAGTCTGCCCCGAGATCCGAGAATACGAGCGATTTTCTACGGTTGTCGCGAACGCGTATGTTCAGCCTATCGTTGAACGCTATCTCAATAACCTGCGCAATAGCCTTGATGAAATTGGACTGACTGCCCCAGCCTTGCTGATGGGCTCTGCCGGTGGTGTCATGCCTCTCGATATCGCCAAGCGCATTCCAATCCGCCTTATCGAGTCCGGTCCCGCCGGTGGCGCGATTCTGTCTGCATCGATCGCGAAGGAACTCGCACTCCATAAAGTGTTGTCGTTTGATATGGGCGGCACAACGGCAAAGATCTGCTTCATTCAGGACGGCGAGCCTCATGTTGCGCCTCTGTTTGAAGTAGACCGGCAAAGTCGTTTTCAGAAAGGGAGCGGTCTACCCCTGCGAACGCCTGTAGTCGAGCTCGTCGAGATCGGCGCCGGGGGCGGCTCCATCGCATCTCTGGACCGAATGAATCGAATCGCCGTGGGTCCCCGTAGCGCGGCTTCGGAACCCGGGCCGGCATGCTACGGCCGCGGAGGCGATGAACCGACAGTGACGGACTCGGACCTTCTGATGGGGCGATTGGATCCGCACAATTTCGCTGGGGGCAGTATCCCGCTAGATACATCAGCTTCCGCAGCGGCAATCAAGCGAGTCATCGGCGATGCGCTGAGTCTCAATACAACCGAGGCGGCGTTTGGTGTAGTGGAAATTGTCGACGAGACGATGGCGAACGCCGCACGTGTGCATGCGGCTGAACTTGGTCGCGAATTATCGGAGCACGTCATCATCGCGTTCGGCGGCGCCGCTCCTCTGCACGCAGGGAGGCTTGCAGAAAAGCTTGGGATCGACACGATCATCATTCCACGTAACGCAGGCGTCGGCTCCGCGTTAGGCTTCCTCCGCGCGCCAATCGCGGTCGACCTTGTGCAAACCGCCGTGACCTCCTTGGCTAACTTCGACGCAGCGGCGGTCAACCGACTGCTTGATGGAATGCAAAAGAAGGGAGAAGTCCTCGCGGGCGATCTGAAAGTGCAAGAGTCACTAACCGCGTCTTTCTCGTGCGCCATGCGCTATCGCGGACAAGGATACGAAATCGCGGTGCCGATCGAGCGCCTGCCCGCGTCGGGCGAGTCGCTTAGCCAAGCCTTCGAGATCGAGTACGCGAGGCTCTTCGGACGAGTTATACCTGACGGCGAAATAGAAGTCGTGTCCTGGCAACTGCGACTGTCGAAAGCAACCTGGACTGCGGTAATTGGTAACGATGCGCCGCAGGCTCGACCCTCGAAAGCGGAGTTCGCATCTACGCGTGAGATCTTTGAGCCGCGCCTTGGTTCGATGGTCAATCATCGAATTTATGAACGGAAGCACCTGAAGGTGGGATCCCGTTTCGCCGGACCAGCAATGATCGTCGAAGACGAGACCAGCACAGTCGTGCCAGCAAGCTTCGACGGCCACGTCGACGAACGAGGCAATCTTGTCCTGACAAAGAAGGAAAAGGCCTGAATCATGAAAGATCAAGCAACGCTTTCTCCCATCAAGAAGCAAGTCATCTGGACCCGGCTGATGTCGCTCGTCGAAGAGCAGGCTCAGACGCTCCTTCGTACCGCGTTCAGTTCAATCGTTCGCGAGTGCGGGGATTTGTCGGCAGGTGTTTTTGACACAAATGGTCGCATGCTGGCTCAGGCTGTCACGGGAACACCGGGCCATATCAACACGATGGCACGGGCAGTGTTCTCCTTCGTCGACGCAATCCCTGTCGACATCATGAGTCCCGGTGATATCTACGTGACCAACGACCCGTGGAAGGGGACCGGCCACCTGAATGACTATCTGGTAGTGACGCCGGCCTTCCGCGGCGGCAGAGTGGTCGCTCTTTTCGCATGCACCGGCCACATGACCGATGTCGGCGGCATTGGCCTGAGTCCCGAAGGCTCGGACGTCTTCTGCGAGGGCGTATATGTCCCGATCATGAAGCTCGCCGACAAAGGGAAGTTCAACGAGACTTTGATGACAATTGCAAAAGCTAATTCCCGGGTTCCCACGGAGTTAGAAGGCGATATCTACTCACTCATCGCATCGAACGAAACGGCAGAACGACGACTCCAGGAATTGCTTGATGAAAGCGACCTCGACGACCTCTCCGAAGTTGCCGAACACATCATCGCGACGTCGAGGGCGGCAATGAGCGAGCGCATCGCCGCGCTTCCTCACGGTACGGCAAGCTACAGGATGACGATTGACGGATTCGAAGCGCCGGTCGAGCTTGTTGGCACGCTGAAGATTGACGAGTCCGGTGTCAGCTTCGACTGGACCGGGACGTCTGGGCTTTCCAAGAAAGGGATCAACGTTCCGCTCAATTACACCACCGCGATGACGGCGTACGCGCTGGTGTGCAGCATCGCTCCAGATCTTCCCAACAACGAGGGAGGACTTTCCCTCTTCCACGTTTCAGCGCCAAACACTTCAATTGTGAATGCCGAGCGGCCGCATCCAGTCGCGTGTCGTCACATCATCGGCCTTCTTCTGCCTGATGTCGTTTTTGGGTGCGTGCAGCAGTTGTTGCCACGTTGCCCGACGCCGAGTGAGGGAGCTTCGACTCAATGGACGCTCACATTTCGCGGGGGACAAACAGACGACGCCTACGCGATCTCCATCGTCACGAACGGCGGTAGCGGTGCGCGACCGGGACTTGACGGCCTGTCGGCTACGTCCTTCCCAAGCAATGTGCGCGGAACACCTACCGAAATCGTGGAAAGTTCCACCCCTCTGGTTTTCTGGAAGCGCGAATTGCGAGAAGCGTCCGGCGGTGCCGGGCAATGGCGCGGAGGCTTAGGTCAAGACATGGAGATCAGCTGTTTAGACGGCTGCGATTTCACACTGTTTGCCGCCTTTGATCGCATTGATCATCCGGCTCGCGGTCGGTCAGGAGGCGAAGCTGGCGGGGCGGGGCAACTCTCCCTGTCCAGCGGATCCGCCTTGCCAGGGAAGGGCGCGCTGATAATCGAGGCGAACGATCGACTGATCGTCAAAACGCCGGGAGGCGGAGGTTACGGAGCGCCCGCAGAGCGAGAGGCCGAAGCATTAGCGATGGATCGACACGCAGGCTACGTTGCTTAATGAATCACCCTGACCGCTGCGGCGGTCAAGGCGGTTCGCCCTGACACATGCAAACATGAGCTAATCATGAATTCCATTTATGAAGTTGCTAGTCCCGACGCTCCCCAAGCGATCGGCCCTTATTCGCAAGCCGTGAAGTGCGGGAACCTTCTTTTCGTCTCCGGGCAGCTACCGTTGGATCCCGTCAGCGGTGCCATTACCTCCGAGGATCCAACTGAACAACTCGTGCAATGTCTGAAAAATATCGACGCTATTGCTAGGTCCGCAGGCGCCTCGATTAGGCGAACGGTGAAGACTACGATCTTCTTGACAGACCTCAGCACGTTCCCGCTGTTAAATGAACGCTATGCCGAGTTCTTCTCCAAGCCTTTTCCAGCTCGTGCGTGCGTTGAGATAAGTGCGCTACCTAAAAGCGCTAAAGTCGAAATCGAAGCAGTCATCGCTCTCGACTAGGAAAGTCTTGGTCTTTTTCTTCGTAAGCATCGCTATATAATTGGTATAACTATATAAAGAAATGAGCTACATGTGCGGTTGTTTCATGGCCTTGCAGTGTGAACCGCTATGCAAGCTACCGAGAAAATCAACGTACACCGGTACCCGGCATCCTGATCTCCAAGGCGGCTTGCGTGACTACTGACATCGCCATTAGTGAAGTTTTTTCGTGTGGATGATGTCCTTTAAGTCACACGCTTCCATGAATACTTCGTCGTAGCTCACGTAACCAATCTAAGAATATCGCCACTGGAGATCGTTATCTATGAAACGGACAATTATCGCCGCCGTCCTGCTCGGCGCATGCAGCTGCTCGGCCTTCGCTCAAAGTAGCGTTACGCTATACGGGATCATCGATGCGGGTATCGATTACGTTAATAATTCCGGAGGACACTCCGTAGTGCAGGCTGTTAGCGGCGTGAATCAGGGTAGCCGCTGGGGACTTCGCGGCGCGGAAGATATTGGTGGCGGCACAAAGGTCATATTCCAATTGGAAAACGGCTTCAACGTCTTCAACGGTAAGTTAGGCCAGGGGGGCCTAGAGTTCGGCCGTCAGGCATGGGTCGGCATCACCAATACGAACTATGGTACGGTAACCGCGGGGAGAATGTATGACCCGTTGGTTGACGTAATCCAGCAGACGACTCTTAACGGATCGGCAGGATCCTTCTTTTCGCATCCAAGCGACTTTGACAATACCGATAACGGCTTCCGGATTAACAACGCAGTGAAGTATGTGACTCCGCGTTGGGGTGGCTTTGCAGCCGAAGGCATGTACGCTTTTGGTGGCGTGGCAGGACATTTTGGTGAGAACAGCGCGGTGTCCGCGGGGGCGACTTATCTTTATGGCCCCTTGTACGTTGGAGCCGCATACTTCTTCGCCAAGAACCCGGCAACGCAGTTTCCCGATGGCAACTTCCAGGCAAGCTCGCCGACCGCGCCCAACACTTCCGCGACTGGCATTATGGGATTTGTCGGGGCACCGGCCAACATGCAGACAATCGCGGTCGGCGGAACGTTCACGTTTCTGGGCAGTAGTCAGGTCGGCGCAAACTTCACAAATACTCGATTCGAGGACGCAAATGGCATTGGCGGCAATCTCGCACGCTTCAATAACTACGAAGTGTGGGCTAAGTATTTTGTGACTCCGGCGTTCATGCTCGGGGGCGGATATACGTTCACTGATGGATCAGTAAATAATGGCGGCGCCAAGCCGCGTTATAGCCAGGTTAACGCGATTGTCGACTATTTCCTCTCGAAGCGAACCGACGTCTACGTGATGGGTGTGTACCAGCACGCGTCCGGCGGTGCGCTCGCTGCGATTTATCAAGGCGCTGCTGGCAACCAGTCAACTACTAATGTACAGGTGGTCGGTCGAGTCGGCATTCGCCACAAGTTCTGATCATCGACGACCTTACGTCCCCGGTAGGACGACGTAAGGCCGTATGTTGGCCACATATTCCCCACCACGTGTCTCACAACGTCTGAGACCCTTTTGGTTCGTTAATAGAATGCAGTCCTTTATTCCGTACTGCCAGCACCTTAGGCTGGTCATAGTGAAATTCCGAACGATGGTTGCGCTCGTCACAGCCTCAGATGCGTGAGATGCAATGACAACAGTTGATCAGCTTGACCGTCGCGACGTGGATCTGGAGTTGATACAACCGCCTGATTCTTCGATACGCATTTCACACGCCGGCGTGGGAGGGCTTCTGCTCGATCCGTCCCACAGCGAGTTCGACACGGATATCCAATCGCGGTTGTTGTGGTTAGCAGAACGACTGCGAGCCACGGATATGCGTGCGCGTGGAGTGCGGCAGGCCATCCTTGGGGTGAACAATCTTCTCGTTCTATTTGACTCCTCGAACATGGAACCTCGCGTCGCAAGGGAGCTAGCGGAAGCGCTTTGGAAATGTGCCGAGTCCACCGAGGGAAGCTCGAAGACAGTGGAATTCGACGTTGACTATGGGGGAGAGGGTGGCCCAGACCTGGTGCCAACTGCCGAGGCGCTAGGTATGACGGTCGCAGACCTGATCCGCAAGCATAGCGAGGCGACCTACACCGTCGCATGCATCGGCTCAATGCCAGGGTTTCCTTACATGACGGGACTACCTGGCGATCTTCAGACCAAGCGTCGCGCGAATCCGCGAGTGAGTCTTTCGCGCGGCTCGGTCATCATTGCCGGGGCGCAGGCGTCGGTGTTGCCGATGACGGCGCCGTGCGGATGGCACGCGCTTGGACGCACTGATGCGTCGCTTTTCGATCCGTATTCCCCGACGCCATGTCTGCTCGGCTCATGCGACACCGTGCGCTTCAATGTCCGTAGGGTGCTCTCATGATTGAAGTAACCAGCAATGGTGCCTTGAACATAGTGGTGGATTCGGGACGCATCGAATCAATGCATTTGGGCGTAAGCGCGGGCGGCCCACTTGACACGTTGTCCTATAGTATGGCGAACTTGATGGTCGGTAACGACCAGGGTGCAGCGGCGATCGAAGTCACGATTTTCCCATTCCGACTGCAGTTTGAGGTGGACACACTTGTTGCCGTTACGGGTGCGTCGGGGTCAACCCGCATTAATGAGAGGCCTCTGCCACCGTACTGGTGCCACTGGGTCAGGGCGGGCGAGACGCTCACGATCAACCCACCTGTCAAGGGCGCTCGCAACTATGTCGCTGTCGCGGGCGGTATCTCCGCTCCGGAAGTGCTTGGGTCGAGATCGACCGACGTTCGTCTCGGCTTCGGTGGTGTGGAAGGCCGTGGACTGAAGCGGGGTGACAAGCTTTCTCTCGACGGCTGCCAGTCTAGAAGCCGGCGGCGTCCTGCGGGGGGTAGCGGTTTTGGTGTCGCCCCGCGCGCAGTAAGGGATCTCTTTTCGCAGCTATCAAACAATACAGTTCAGCTGCGATGCGTTGTGGCGGCGGAGCACGCGAGATTCTCACCCGAAGCACTGAAGAGGTATGTCGAAACATCGTACACAGTCTGTCCCGAGTCGAACCGGATGGGATATCGCCTTGAAGGGGAAAAACTTAACCTTACCGAACCAATTGAGTTGTTCTCGCACGGTATCGTTGCGGGCACGGTGCAGGTGCCACCATCAGGGCAGCCGATTATTCAACTTGCAGATGCAAACACATGCGGTGGGTATCCGAAGATTGCCACAGTGATTGAAGGGGACTTGTGGCAGCTCGGGCAGGTCCGTCCGGGCATGCAGTTACGGTTTCAAATTCTGGATGTGAATGATGCCTTGGCGGTAATACGCGCTCAGCAACGAGAGCTTTCGGCGGTTGCCCGAAACGTGGAATTAATCGCGGGACGCGTTTGACCCAACTTGTCCAATGAACTACCGAGACGCAACGACTTGTCGGCTCGCGAATCCAGATCGCGCGCGAGCGTTCGAAAACTTTTGAGGTGCAACGCTGTGTCTGAGGATACGTCCGAACGGGTAATGCTGATCAAACAGCTGGTAGAGCTGTTTAACGATGTGCGCGCGACTGATTTTGAGTTTGAAGGCGCTGGCTTTAGTTTGAAGCTTAAGCGTGGTGTACTGGCTCACAGCGATTCGGCGACGAACAGTAACGAGGCGCGCACCTTGGGTATAGCGAGGGTGTCCGGAGACGCAGAACATCCCCTGCCTCAGCCGTCGATCGCGAGCAAGCAAACGCACACCATCCGATCAGGGATCACGGGTACATTTTTCAGAGCATCAAGTCCTGACAAGAGCCCGTTTGTTTCTCTTGGCGAGCGCGTGCTCATCGGCCAGACCATATGCCTGATCGAGGCCATGAAAATGCTCAACGAGATGGACGCTGACTGCGAAGGAACGTTAGTAGAGGTACTGCTAGACGATGGAGCGGCCGTCAGCGCCGGTACGCCGCTTTTCGTCATCGAGGTGGACGATGTTCGATAGTGTTTTGATCGCAAATCGTGGAGAGATTGCACTGCGAATTCTTCGCGCATGTCGCCAGCTCGGCGTGAAGGTGATCGCGGCTCATTCGGAAGCTGACGCTTCGCTTCGACACGTACAACTCGCCGACCAAGCAGTCTGCATTGGTCCCGCCCCGGCACGTGCTAGTTATTTGAATACAGCAGAACTTCTGCTAGCGGCGAGGCTCACTGGCGCCGGAGCGATTCATCCAGGTTACGGATTTCTGTCTGAAAACGGCGACTTCGCAGAGGCCGTGGAAAACGAAGGCCTCGTGTTTATTGGCCCGAGTGCTGACTCGATCAGGCGGATGGGAGATAAGGTACGAGCTAAACAGGCAATGCAGGAGGCCGGGGTTCCATGTGTACCGGGTTCTGACGGAACGCTACCGAACGACGACGAAGAGATAGTTCGCATTGCGCAGCGAGTCGGTTACCCACTAATCGTAAAGGCGGCAGGCGGCGGTGGGGGAAAGGGCATGCGGGTAGTTCGATATGCAGACGAACTTCTAGCTGCGGTTTATCTTACGAAACAAGAAGCAGATCGTGCGTTCGACAATCCCGCGGTCTATATAGAGCGTTTTCTTGAGAATCCGCGCCACGTTGAGATCCAAATCCTCGCCGATCAGTTCGGGAATGCGATATGGCTGGGCGAGCGTGACTGCTCATTGCAGCGCCGGCATCAAAAAGTAATCGAAGAGTCCCCGGCACCTGGCATTTCGCGTGAGGCAATCGCTGAGATTGGCCGGAGATGCGTAGAAGCATGTCTGCGCATCGGATATCGAGGAGCGGGCACTTTCGAATTCCTGTATGAGGGCGGCGAATTTGCGTTCATCGAGATGAATACCCGCGTCCAGGTCGAGCATCCGGTTACTGAACTGACGTGCGGCGTTGACATTGTGGTTGAGCAACTTCGGATTGCAATGGGCATGCCGCTGTCTGTTCGTCAGGAGGATGTAACCCTACGTGGACATGCAATCGAGTGCCGAATCAACGCCGAGAATGCACGGACTTTCATGCCGTCGCCAGGCAAGGTGACGACATGGCTACCGCCGGGCGGTGCTGGGATAAGGGTCGAGTCTCATATGTATGCCGGATATGAGATTCCACCTCACTACGACTCGCTCATCGCCAAAGTCATTTCCTTTGGGGATTATCGTGAACAAGCAATGGCGCGCATGAGGCAAGCTCTTAGCGAGATCGTTATTGAGGGCGTTGAATCGAACGTGCCTCTGCACAAAGACGTGCTACAGCTTCCGGAAGTGATTGCCGGTGGGTTCACGATTCACTTTCTCGAGAGGTGGATTTCTGATCGTGAGGCGGAGGAAGCGGGGCAATGATCGAACTTATCAGGTTGCTGGCAACCTCGTTTGCGAATGCAAACTGCTCCGAACTCAAGTACCGTGACGATCACTTTGTACTCGGTTTGCTCAGATCAGGAACCGAACTACCGGAGGGCTCGCTCGTGCACTTGACACAATCCTCAAGCAGAAGCATCGAGCCGATGCAGGATGACACAGACGTCGTACGCGCCGAGGCTTCAGGGATGTTCACCGCTTTTCACCCAGTGGGCGCTTTGCTTGCTTCCGCTCCCGGCCAGAAGCTGAAAGTCGGTGGCGCAGTAGGTTATCTTGTTTTAGGTGACGTTCTGAGTCAGGTAGCGACTCACTCAGGCGGAGTTCTCGAAAGCGTAGAGTTGCAAGAGGGTGAACTCGTGGGATTCGGGCAAGAGGTGGGACGCGTAAAGATCGCATAACTAAACTACGCCTTGCGACTGTCCTTCGTACGTGGTCGAGAGCGGTAATAAAGCACTTTTTTCCGAACTGGAAGCTCTTCCGAAACATAACGGCGAGCGGTTTCAAGGGTGCCAATCAAATGATCCCAACTGCAGTCGCACGACTTCCATGTGACGTAGCGCCAAATCGGCCATGCACCGTGCAATTGCGAAATCGCGCATGCCAATCGGTTTGGTCAAATCGAACGCCGCGAATAAGAGATCTAACTCCCTGTCGGCCATCGCAATCGGCAGAGGTGCCGGCATCGGTGGCGCCATCTTCGGGATCGCGGCGAGGAGAGCACGAGTGTCATCCCCGTGCAAGCCTCGAAAGCGCAGATAACTTGCGAGATCAACACAGTAGCTACGACGTGTCCCGTGACTCCGGCCTTTGAAACAGCGTGCGGTGAAGTCCTCAACATCCATTGGAGTTAGCTGACCGGCAGACACGGGTCCCTGACCGAACAAGGAGTTGAGGAAGCGGCGAATACGCCAAAGACGGTTACGGCAGGTAGTCTACGCGTAACCGCAACTATCGACCAGATAATGCCTGAACAGGTCCAGTTCGATGTCGACCGGCGTAGGCAACTGAGGTCGTCCGGTGCTGCACAACTCTTCCTCCTTGAGAACGGACGGAAGATGTCGGAGAGCCGCGCGTACCGTGTTGACGTGGTGCATGCACGGTCGCGGACATCTGCTATGCGGCAAATGAACATCGACAAAATCCGTCACGAGAGCATCGATGGATATCGACAATGGTCAACCGCTTGTTCAGCCGACGCGTAAAGTGACGCAACGAGGCCAGATAGTGTTGAATCGTATCGTCCGCATATCGTAGGGCGCGCAGGTGATCAACGTATTTGGAAACGATGGCGTCTACGGGGCTCC
The DNA here is from genome assembly GCF_002973525.1 of Paraburkholderia sp. BL21I4N1. Taxonomy (GTDB): domain Bacteria; phylum Pseudomonadota; class Gammaproteobacteria; order Burkholderiales; family Burkholderiaceae; genus Paraburkholderia. Next base: position 3,389 of record NZ_PVEN01000035.1, on the reverse strand, counting down.
CGACCGTTCTACTACGGCGCGATGAGTGCGCCGCCAATTTGATGACAGTCATGATGTCCTCCATGAACCAATGTAAGCGTCGGTAGGAGTACACCGAAATTAGGCGCGCTTCAACAAAGGTCGCATCGCGGCTCTTTACGCTAGAAACCGTGTATGGGGCACTCACCGTGTCGCCTCTGAACCTAATTTCCGGGCGTGCCTAACGAACCTCCTGTTACTCATCGGCCCTCCGGGCAAAGAATCCGAAGGTACCGGGTTACGGAAATTCGAAATGCGTTTCGGGCTGCAGCCCGACATAACAACGAGCCGGTCAAGTCGCCCGATTACGCCGATCCTGAGGTGGCTCCTATACGCCGATCATCGAGTGGCTCCAATACGCCGATCCTGCACTGGCTCGATTACGCCGATCCCGAAATGGCCTCATTACGCCGATCCGTGACATCGGTCACCGAGCTGATGCCAATGCCCCGCAGAAGCCCGTTTAGACGGCACTTGCAAGCTCATCAGACTATTAGAGCACGCCCATCCCTCACAAGCGGCAACCCATGTACGCCACGCATAACCGTTTAATTTTTTCGCATTTGGCTTGATGGGCGGAACCGCCCATATTCACGTCGTCGAAGACGCAGTTGGTGACACAAGAGTAGTCTTCTACATCGATTTTATTAAAAAAAGAAAACGAGTCGCCAATCTTTAGGATGGTGTACTAATAAATGTCGAAACAAGCGACTTGACAACTTTAGTGTCGGAGAAAAACATGAAACACAAGAAGCTCGCATGGGCCGCCCTTGCTGCTTTTTGCTGTGCCGCAACGACGAGCTATGCTCAGGGGAGCATTACGCCGTACGGGATTATCGACGAGGCAGTTCAATGGCAAAGCAATGTGAATGGCGGGAAAAAGGTCGTTCTGGACTCGCTCAACGGTATCTCGGGTAGCCGACTCGGCTTCGCGGGCGCTGAAGAGCTTGGTTCCGGCCTCCATGCGATCTTCACTCTCGAGTCCGGACTAAACGTGCCAAACGGCACGTATGCTCAAGGCGGGACGGCGTTTGGTCGCCAGGCATTTGTCGGCCTGAGCAGCGACAAGTACGGCGCACTGACGCTTGGTCGTCAGTACGACATGATCTTCTATTTTCCACTGCCGCTATACGGCGGAGCCGTGGTCGGAACCCTGCTTACTCACCCTGCCGAGCTCGACAATACTGCTGACTCGATCCGCCTTAATAACAGTATTCGCTATATGAGTCCAGACATCCGCGGCTTCAAGTTCGGTGGCGAATATTTTGTTGGAGGGGTGTCGGGGAATACGACTGCGAATAGCGGCTATTCAGTTGGCGGTAGTTACGCTAATGGTCCCTTCAGTGCTGCCGTGGCGTTTCTGTATTTCAAGAACCCCGTGTCGACGACCGCGGGTTCCGGTTACTTCACCGCCTACGCTAACGGCGTATCGCTCCTCAGCAATTCAATCAACAAGGGCTACAACACGACTCAGGCTTTTCAGAACGCTGTCGTGGCTTTGAATTATAAGATGGGCGCCCTTACATTCGGCGCGTCGTATTCGAACGTCCAGTACGCCGATTTGGGCTCCGGCTTCCTTACACGATCCGCGATCTTCAACAATGCAGACATCGGAGTGCGCTGGCAAATCACGCCGAGCTGGACGGTCGCGACCGGCTACGACTATTTGAAAGCAAGCCCGGTCACAACCTCCACTGGTCGCGTCGTTGGAAACCAGCACTACAGCCAGGTCGCAATTCTCACCGATTACTTCCTGTCCAAGCGGACGGATCTGTACGGCGGCGCTTCGTATCAGAGGGCATCTGGTACGTCCTCACTGGGTACACCCGCAGTGGCAGACATCGCCAACTACGGCGACTCGTCGAACAATCACATGATCATGGTGCGAGCGGCAATCCGTCACAAATTCTGATGCGCGCGGATAGCACGACCGGACCATGGTGTTCTCTCCGCGACGCCGCCGCGGCACGCGAATCTCGGTATGTACTCCGCCCTTCCAGTGGATGATGACCACGATTTCGCTCGTTGCGTTGTCAACGTCGACGACGACTTCGTGGATTTGGGTCGCACAATGCGCTTCTTTAGGCGGGCGTCGGACTGCGGCCAGACCGATTCCAACGCAGCGGCAAGATCGGTTAGACACCGTCAAGCAGCATGGCCGGCGTATTGACTCATCAGAATTGCAACTCGCGTTGACCTGTTGCCTCACGTAGTTTGCTGCCCGCCGGATGGTCCGGCGGGAGCGGCACGAGGTGACGAGGCAAATCAGCATGACGACACGCAAGGAGTTGGTCGCAGCATTGCAATTGCGATATAGAAGCGCGACGTTCGGTGACCGGATCAGGATTCTCGACGAGTTCGTGGCTTTGACCGGCTATCACCGCAAGCACGCCATCCGGTTGCTGCGGGAACAACCGGGCCCAACGAAGGGCACACGCGAGCGAAACCGGTTATACGACGCGACGGTATGTACAGGATGGCCTTGCGCGCCAGATGCTGCGCCCGGATCTTGTCACTCATCGCGCACCTCCGGCTCGTGTACGACGGCGAACAGCCCGCGACGGTGTTGCCTCAGCAATTGCGCCAGCAAACGCACCGTCTGCTGCCGGACCTCTTGCGGCAGGTGCGCCCACTGTGGTGTCTTCGGAAAAGGACGGAACAGGTCGAGTTGACCGCCCGGTTGTGGATTTGTCTGGCGTCGCATCAGCACCTCCTGTACGGGGTAAAGGATGGTGCTCGGCTTGTACCACACCGTCCTGCCCGGCACGAGGCCTCTGCGCTAACAGACGCTTCAATTCCCGCAACACTTCACAGTTGACGGCGGGAGTCGTTGCCGAAGTAATGCGACAGCAGACAACTGGATCGAACATCCACTGCGGCACTTCCAGCAAACGCGCCGTCTCGAACGGCTCCAACCCGCAGCGCAAAACCGTCTCTGCATTCTTCCGCTCGACCGTGCTGAAAATCCACACCGTGCGCCCGCACCACGGATGCCAGCGGTAGAGAACTTCCTTTGATTCGCTAATATGGTTGTTGTGTTGTCGGCTTGCACAGCGAGGTGCGGCCGCATTCGAGCTTGAACTATCAGACGCCCGGCGAGTTTCGCCGGGCCCAGGAAAACCGTTTAACGACAGCCTTTATTTCTGGAGTCGCGTGGTCCTGAGAAACCGGACAGGTCAGCGGGCGGCGACCATTCCATCAAATTGGAATAAGAAAATCGACGCGGTCCAATGCGTCGGAAAGGGTGCGCGCGTCGGACGCGCCACCTAAGAGACAACAGACGAGGCCGCGGCGCCAGAGAAGTTACTCGAGCTCCTTACCGGCGGTCTCAGGTACGAGAAAAACCGCCCCTGCGGCCAACAGGTAAAAGC
>NZ_PVEN01000034.1 GCF_002973525.1 Paraburkholderia sp. BL21I4N1 | reverse complement strand
GCGTGTAATCACGCTGCGTTCGCTTCGAACCCGTTTCCAATTTGACTCTCCTTCTTCCCGCAGGATCAGGTGTCAACTTATTTCAGGACGGGTCAGCACCAATAAAAAAGCCTGCCGTTTCGGGCAGGCTGAAAAAGAGATCCACACTCAATGCCTTGTGGGTACAAGGCAGCGATAAGTCTAACGGGTGAACGCGCAGCGCTGGTTTCATCAGCCTTTACAGTTATTACCGCGCAATACGCGGCAGCGTTCAACCTCAATCGGCACGCCAATGAGCGCGAATCCGTTGGGCGAGGGCTTCGAGCGTATCCGCGTCGGCGACCTCGCGGCCGTGCATGCGCAGCGGTTGGCCGTCCCAACGCGGAATCACATGAAAATGCACATGCGGCACGGTTTGACCCGCCGCCACGCCGTTGAACTGGCCGATAAACACGCCATCGGGCCGCAACGCCGCGCGCACCGCGATCGCGAGCTTCTGCGTCATGCGCATGCAGGCCACCGTCGACGCATCCGACAGATCGAAAATTTCCGCCGCCGCCTCTTTCGGCACCACCAGCAAATGGCCGTCCGCTTGCGGCATCAGGTCCATAAAAGCCAGCGCCGTGCCGGTTTCCGCGACTTTGATGCAGGGTAGTTCGCCACGCAGAATCCTCGCGAAGGGATTGCTGTTGTCGTAGTTCATCACGCTTCCTTTCCTGGATTGCAGGGACAGTTCGAGGGATGCCGCATTCGCCTCTATTGTCCGCCTCGACTGTTACAGCGCGCGGGCCGCGCGCTTGATTGCCTGCGGTGGTTGGCCATACGCCCGCAGAAAGGCGCGCCGCATGCGTTCGGTGTCGACGAAACCGGTGTCGACGGCGACGGCTTCCATTGAGTGACGGCCGGCCTCCAGCATGGCGCGCGCGGCCTCCACGCGCAACGCTTCAATCGCTTTGGCTGGCGATTGGCGGGTTTCGTCGCGAAACGCGCGGCTGAACTGCCGCGGACTCAGATGCGCGACATCGGCAAGCTGTTCCACCGTCAGGGGCTCCCGCAGATGGTTCTTGGCGTACGACAGCGCGCTCTGAATACGATCGGATTTCGGTTCGAGATCGAGCATGGCGGAGAACTGCGACTGGCCGCCGGTGCGCCGGTGATACACCACGAGCTTCTTGGCGATCGCACGCGAAACGGCGGTGCCGAGATCGTTTTCAACCAGCGCCAGACACAAGTCGATACACGCCGTCATGCCGGCGGATGTCCACACGGAACCGTCGACGATAAAAATGCGGTCGTCGTCGACCCGCGCGCCGGGAAAGCGCCGTTGCAGCTCGTCCGAATACGCCCAGTGGGTCGTGGCATGGCGGCCGTCCAGAATGCCGGCCTCCGCCAGCACGAAGGCGCCGGTGCAGATGCTGGTGGTGCGGCGCGACGCAGCGAGCGCGTCGTTCAGAAACGTCAGCATGCCGGGCGACGACGGCGCGATTTCCATGGCGCCTGTCACGACCACGGTGTCGTAGCCGGGATCGCCGAACGGCCGCGAGACGACCTCCACACCGGACGAACTGCGCACCGTGCCGCCGAGTTCGGAAATCACCTCGACCTGATATTCGGGCTGCCCGGCCACCAGGTTAGCCAGTTCGAACACCGAGATCGCGACCATATCGAGGATCTGGAAGCCCGGAAAAACCACCACGCCGACGTGTCTCATTGCGATGTCCTAAAACGAGGTAATTACGATATTTGAGACGAAAGACTACGCGTCTAGACTTGCCTCGTCAACCTGCAGTGCGCGCTGAAACGGCACGGCAGTGGCGGTTTCCGGGTTTTTCATTCATCTGATTTCTGACTGGGCAAAGGCGCGATGCGCCACGCCCGCAAGGAGCGCTTCAAATGGCAACGCAAGCAAACAGCAAGGGAACGGCATTGGTAACGGGCGCATCGTCGGGCATCGGCGCGGTGTACGCGGACCGCCTCGCGCGGCGCGGTTACGACCTGATTCTGGTCGCACGGGACGTCGCACGGCTGAACGGCCTGGCCGAGCGTCTGAAGCAGGCTACCGGTCGCAACGTCGAGACCATCGGCGCGGATCTGACCGTCAAGGCCGATACGCGCCGCATCGAAGACCGGCTGCGCGTGGACCAGAACATCACGATGCTGGTCAATAACGCGGGCGTCGGCGCGACGGCGTCGCTGATCGATTCCGACGTCGACGCGCTCGAACAGATGATCGAGCTGAACGTGACCGCGCTCACGCGCCTGACGGCGGCGGCCGTGCCGGGTTTCGTCGCGCGCGGCAAGGGGATTCTGATCAATGTCTCGTCGGTCGTGGCGTTGTCGCCGGAGATGTTGAACGGCACGTATAGCGGCACCAAGGCCTATGTCTTGAATCTGACGCAGTCGCTGCAACACGAAGTGGGCGACAAGGGCGTGCAGTTGCAAGCGGTGTTGCCGGGCGCGACCAGCACGGCGTTCTGGGACCGCGCCGGACTCGCGGTCGAGCATTTGCCCGCACAGATCGTGATGACCGCCGAAGACATGGTGGACGCGGCGCTCGCCGGTCTGGACCAAGGAGAACTGGTGACGATTCCGTCGTTGCCGGACGCGGCGGATTGGGAGCGCTTCAACACCGCGCGTCAGGAGTTGAAGCCGAATCTGTCGCGTCAGCAGCCCGCCGCGCGTTACGCGCGCGCCAACGCGGCCTGAAGGCCCTAGCGCCAATCCGTCGCCACGTCGTCGGGATCGACCAGCGTCAATCCCGACGACGGCAACGGCAGCGCCGTTTTATACCGCACCTGCTTGAGCGCAAAACTCGACCGGATATTCGAGATACCCGGAATCTTCGTCAGATGGTCGACGATGAAGCGCTCGAGCGTTTGCATGTCCGGCATCACGACGCGTAACAGATAGTCGGCGTCGCCCGTCATCAGATAGCACTCCATCACCTCGGGGCGCGCCGAAATCGCCTGCTCGAAACGCTGCAGCGCGTCTTCCACCTGTTTTTCCAGACTCACCTGAATGAACACGTTGATGCGCAGCCCGAGCGGTTCCGGATTGAGCAGCGTGACCTGCTGCTTGAACAAACCCAGCTTTTCGAGCGCGCGCACGCGGTTGAAGCACGGCGTGGGCGACAGATTCACCGACCGCGCCAGATCCGCATTGGTGATGCGCGCGTTCTGCTGCAACTGGCTGAGGATACCGATGTCGATGCGGTCGAGCCGCCGGGGTGGCGTCGTCATAGATGAAATATTCCGTGTGGGCGGCGAATTTCGGAATAAATAGCCTATCTCAGCCGCTGCTCACAAGCAATTCAGACGCTCATTTTGTGACCTCATGGTTACCATTGACTCACTCGATCTTGAGCCGAACGCGTTGATTGCGGGAGTGGTGCCATGACGGATTTGTCCAACGGTAACGAGCAGGTGCGGGCGTTGAATGCGCAGCAAGTCGACGGTGCGGAGCCGGCGGATACCGATCCGCAGGAAACTGCCGAATGGCTCGACGCGCTCGATGCGGTGGTCCAACACGTCGGCCGCGACCGCGCGCAGTTTCTGTTCGATAAGCTGGCGAGCCACGCGCTGTCGCTCGGTGTCGAATCGGCGCGCACCAATGTCACGCCGTACCAGAACACGATTCCGTTCGAGCAGCAGCCGCGCTATCCGGGCAACCTCGAACTCGAAGAACGGCTTGCCGCCGCCTTGCGCTGGAACGCACTCGCCATGGTGGTGCGTGCGAACAAGGCTTATGGCGAACTCGGCGGTCATATCGCGAGCTATGCATCGGCGGCGGATCTGTTCGAAGTCGGCTTCAACCATTTCTTCCGCGCGGCGGCGCCGGGCGGAGAGGAGGGCACGGGCGACCTCGTCTACTTCCAGCCGCATTCGTCGCCGGGCGTGTATGCGCGGGCTTACCTCGAAGGCTTTCTGTCCGAGGAGAACCTGCAGCATTACCGGCGCGAAATCGGCGGCCCGGGATTGTGTTCGTATCCGCATCCGTGGCTGATGCCGGACTTCTGGCAGTTCCCGACCGGCTCGATGGGTATCGGCCCGATCAATGCGATTTACCAGGCGCGCTTCATGCGCTACCTGGCCAACCGTGGCCTCGCCCAAACCGACGGCCGCAAGGTGTGGGGTTTCTTCGGTGACGGCGAAATGGACGAACCGGAATCGACCGGTGCGCTGTCGCTCGCCGCGCGCGAGGGGCTCGACAACCTGGTGTTCGTCATCAACTGCAATCTGCAGCGGCTCGACGGTCCGGTGCGCAGCAACGGCCGCATCATCGACGAACTGGAGGCGCATTTCGTCGGCGCCGGCTGGAATGTGATCAAGGTGCTGTGGGGCTCGGACTGGGACGCGCTGTTCTCGCGCGACCGCACCGGCGCGTTGCTGCGCGCATTCGCGCAGACCGTCGACGGTCAATTCCAGACCTTCTCGGCGAACGACGGCGCGTACAACCGCGAACGCTTCTTCGGCCAGAACCCGGACCTGGCCGCGCTCGCCGCGCAGTTGAGCGACGACGACATCGACCGTTTGCGGCGCGGCGGTCACGACGTGCGCAAGCTGCATGCGGCCTACGCGACGGCGTTGGCACATCGAGGCCAGCCGACGGTGATCCTGGCGAAGACGATGAAAGGCTTCGGCATGGGCGCCGCGGGGCAGGGCCGCATGACCACCCATCAACAGAAGAAACTCGATTTCGACGACCTGAAGGCGTTTCGCGACCGTTTCCGACTGCCGCTAACGGACCACGACGTCGAACAGGTGAAGTTTTACCAACCCGCAGCGGACAGCCCGGAAATGCAGTACCTGCATGCTCGCCGGGCGGCTCTCGGAGGCTATCTGCCCAGAAGGCGGAGAGTCGCATCGACGGGGCTGATCGTCCCGCCGGTGTCCTCCTGGGGGCAATTCGCGCTGGACTCGAACGGCCGCGAAATGTCCACGACCATGGCGCTGGTACGCATGCTGACCGCGCTGCTGAAGGACAAGGAAGTCGGCCCGCGCGTGGTGCCGATCGTCGCCGACGAGGCGCGCACCTTCGGCATGGCGAACATGTTCCGCCAGGTCGGCATTTATTCGCCGCTCGGGCAGTTGTACGAGCCGGAAGACCTTGGCTCGATGCTCTACTACCGCGAGGACACCCGAGGCCAGATTCTGGAGGAAGGCATTTCGGAAGCGGGCGCGGTGTCGTCGTGGATCGCGGCGGCGACGTCGTACAGCGTGCACGATCTGCCGATGCTGCCGTTCTACATCTACTACTCGATGTTCGGTTTCCAGCGCATCGGCGATCTGATCTGGGCGGCGGCGGATCAGCGCGCAAGAGGTTTTCTGATCGGCGCGACGTCGGGCAAGACGACGCTCGGCGGCGAGGGCTTACAGCATCAGGACGGATCGAGCCATCTGGCGGCATCGACGATTCCGAATTGCTGCGCTTACGATCCTGCGTTCGCGTACGAGCTTGCCGCGATCGTCGACGAAGGCATGCGCGAGATGGTCGACGCGCAGCGCGACGTGTTCTATTACGTCACCGTGATGAACGAAAACTACGCGCAGCCTTCCGTGCCGGACGGCGATTGGGCGACATTGAAAACGGGGATTCTGAAGGGCATTTACGCGTTGGACGCTCAGCAGGAAGGTGCCGCGCCAGCCACGGTGCAGTTACTCGGCGCGGGCGCGATTCTCGGCGAAGTGATCGCGGCGCGGCAGATGCTCAAGGACGACTGGCAGATCACCGCCGCCGTGTGGAGCGTCACGAGTTTCACGGAGTTGCAGCGCGACGGGATGGCGGCGGAGCGGCTTGCGCGGCTCGGCAAAAGCATCGATGCCGAGAGCGACACGCCCTATGTCACCCAGGCGCTCGCTGTATCGCAAGGCCCGATCATTGCCGCAACGGACTATGTGCGCGCGGTGCCCGAATTGATTCGCGCCTACGTGCCACGCCGCTACGTGACGCTCGGCACCGATGGTTTCGGCCGCAGCGACACGCGCCAGGCGCTGCGCGAATTCTTCGAAGTGGACCGCCGCTCCATTGTGATCGCCGCACTGAAAGCGCTGGTGGACGAGGGCGCCGTCGAGGCCGCCGTGCTCGCTGAAGCGAGGGCCCGATATCTGGGTGACGCAGCGCCCGGCGCCGCGTCCTGGCAACGCTGAACGATCAGTCGCTCACCGCCACCTGGTTCTTTCCATCCCGCTTGGCGCGATACAGGCCGACGTCGGCGGCTTCGATCAGCTTCGTCACCGGCTCGGCCACCGACGGCACCAGCATCGCCGCGCCGATGCTGATCGTCACCACGCCGCTTGCGGAGCCCGCATGCGGAATCGCGAGTCCTTCGATCGCGATGCGGATCTTCTCGGCCAGCAGCCGCAAGCCACCCGACGACGTGCCCGGCAACACCACCGCGAACTCTTCGCCGCCGAAACGCGCCGCGAGATCCGGTGAGCGACCCAGGCAGGCTTCGACGGTTTGCGCGACGCGTTTGAGCACTTCGTCGCCGGCGACGTGACCGTAGGTGTCGTTGTAGGCCTTGAAGTTATCCACATCGATCATCAGGAAACCGAGGCCGGTTCTGTCGCGCGTGGCGCGGCGCCATTCGGCGGCCAGATACTGATCGAGGTAACGGCGATTCGACAGCCCCGTCAAACCGTCCGAATGCGTGAGCCGCTGCAGTTCCAGATTGGTCGCGAGCAACTGCTGTTGCGACTGGCGCAGCGCCTGATACGCCTCGTCGCGTTGCAGCAGGTTCAGATACGAGCGCGAGTGATAACGAATCCGCGCGATCAACTCGATGCGGTCCGGCAGCTTCACCAGATAGTCGTTGGCGCCGGCGGCGAACGCCGCGCTTTTCACCAGCGGCTCTTCCTTGGTTGACAGCACGATGATAGGAATGTCGCGCGTGGCCGGATTCTGCCGGTATTGACGCACCAGCGTGAGGCCGTCGGTGCCCGGCATCACGAGGTCTTGCAGGATCACGGTGGCGCGCGTTTCGTCGGCGCAGCGCACCGCTTCTTCGGGCGACGCGCAGTAATGGAAATCGACGCTCGACTCGCCGGCCAGCGCCAGCCGGATCGCTTCGGCGATGATCGCCTGGTCGTCGACCAGCAACACCATGATCGGGCATTCGGCGGCGGGCGGATTACCGAGGATGCGGGCCAACGCGTCGTCGACGGCGAGATTAGGGGCGTCCTCCGCTTCCAACGCTTGCGCCTGCGCGTTCGCGTCGTCTTCTGCGAGGTCCTGCGCGACGGCGTTCCGATGCGGTTTAGGAGTGTCCATGATGTTCAGCCAGAATGAATGTCAGTGAATCGAAGCGTGCTCAGATGCGGTCGCGCGAACAGTGTGCGCCAATCATGGGCTGATCGCAGCCGTGAGTGCAGTAGCAATCCTCGGTAAGGGCAGGATCCTGACGGCGGCATCGAGCGCGGCGGCCGCCTTTGGCATGCCGTACACGGCGCATGTCGCTTCGTCCTGCGCGATCGTGTGATAGCCCTTGGTGCGCATCGCCTTGAGGCCGATCGCGCCGTCGCGCCCCATGCCGGTCAACAGCACGCCGACCGCGCGCGCCGGCCAGCGGGCCACCACGCTGTGGAAAAACACGTCGACGGAAGGGCGATACGGCGTTTCTTCCGGCACCCGCGTGTAGCCGAGTACGTTCGGCAACTTGAGGTGCAGGTGATCGTCGGTGGCGGCGAGCAGCACCACGCCCGCTTGCGGCCGGTCGCCTTCGCGGGCGATCCGCACCGGCAACGCCGATTGCTGGTTCAGCCAGTCGGCCATGCCGGCCGCGAACGCGGCGTCGACGTGCTGCACGATCACGGTCGCCGCCGGGAAGTCTTTGGGCAATCCGGCGAGCAGCGTGGCGAGCGCGGCGGGCCCACCGGCCGATGCACCGATCGCCACCAGCGGCGTATCGCGGCTGGTCGCGCTGACGGGCGCGCCGGCAGCGGCCGCGCCGGGCGCGATGCGCTCCTTGACCAGCGCGCCGATGCGGTCGATCTTCGCGATCAGCGTGGCGATGCTCTTGTGCGCGTCGGGCCCGCTCAGCGACGGCGTGTCGACGGCGTCGAGCGCGCCCGCGCCCATCGCTTCATAGACGCGCCACGCGTTCGCGCCGACGTCGACGGTCACGATCAGGATCGCGCACGGCGCGCGCGCCATGATGCGGCGCGTGGCCTCGATGCCGTCCACATTCGGCATCACCAGGTCCATCAGCACGATGTCGGGCCGCTGCGCGGTGCAGAAATCAACCGCCTGCTGGCCGTCTTGCGCGACCCATAGCACGTCGTAGTCGTGGCGCGCCGCGAGCGCGCGGCGTAGCGCCTCGATGGCGAGCGGCATGTCGTTGACGATTCCGATTTTCATCCGTTTTACCCCCGGGCTTAGCCGTAAGCTTCGCCAATCAGATCACGCACCGCATCGAGTAGTGCTTCGTCGTGAAAACTGCCTTTCGCCAGATAGTAGTCGGCACCGGCGTTCAGGCCGGCGCGACGGTCTTCTTCGCGATCTTTATAGGAAACTATCATCACCGGCAGCGACTGCAACTGCGGATCGCGTTTGATCAGCGTGACCAGTTCGATGCCGTCCATGCGCGGCATGTCGATGTCGGTAATGACGAGGTCGAAGCGCTCGCCGCGCACCGCGTTCCAGCCGTCCATGCCGTCGACGGCGATCGTGACGTCGTAGCCGCGCGTGGCCAGCAGCTTGCGTTCGAGTTCGCGCACAGTGAGCGAGTCGTCGACCACCAGCACGCGACGAGTGGTGCGCTGGGCCACCTGCGCGATGCCATGTTGCGTGTGCTTCAGATCGCCGCCCGCGACGAGCCGTTCGACCGAACGCAGCCAGTCGTCGACGTCGGCGATCAGCACGGGGTCGCCGTTTTCCATCAACGCGCCGGCGGTGATATTGCGGACCTTGCCGAGGCGCGGGTCGAGCGGCTGCACCACCAGCATCCGCTCGCCGAGAAAACGGTCCACCACCACGCCGTACGTGTGCGGACCGTCGCCGATCACGATCATGCTGACGGCGTCGCTTTGATCGCCGGGTGGCGCGGTGTCCAGAATCTGATGCGCGGTGACGACGCCGATGCGCCGCCCGGCGAAGGCGATGTGCTGATGGCCTTCGAGCAGTTCGATCTCCGCGCGGCTCACGTTCAACGTGCGGTTCACATGCGCGAGCGGCACGGCGTACGGCTCGCCCGCGACTTCGATCAACAGGCTGCGGATCACCGACAGCGTGAGCGGCAACTGCAGTTGCACGCGCGTGCCGAGGCCGGGTTCATGGGTGATGCGCACGGTGCCGCGCACGCGTTTGACGACGTCGTGCACGGCGTCGAGTCCGACGCCGCGGCCGGAGAGATCGGTCACCTGATCGCGCAGCGAAAAGCCGGGCAGCAGCAGGAATTCGAGCAATTCGGCTTCGGACAGACGCGCGGCGGTTTCGTCGCTCGCGAGCTTCTTGTGCACGATCGACGCGCGCAACGCGTCGAGGTCGATGCCCGCGCCGTCGTCGGACACCGTGATGAGCAGCGCGCCGGCGGTGTGGCGAGCGTCGAGCGTGAGCGTGCCTTCTTCCGGCTTGCCGCGCGCCATGCGCACGGCGGGCGCTTCGATGCCGTGGTCGAGCGCATTGCGCAGCATGTGGCCGAGCGGCGCCTCGAGCAGATCGAGAATGTCGCGGTCCACCTGGGTCGATTCGCCGACCAGTTGCCAGCGCACCTTTTTACCGAGCGAACGCGCGACGTCGCGCACCATCCGCGCGAGTCCGCCAGTGCCGTCGCCGAAGGGGCGCATCCGGCATTGCAACGCGGCGTCGTAGAGTTGCTGCGACAGATGCGTCGAGCGACGGTCGAAGCTTTCCAGATCGGCTAGGCGCTCGGCGAGCAGGTGCTGCGATTCGGCGGTGAGACGGCGCACTTCTTCGAGCGCGGCCTGGGCGCGTGGGTCGAGCTTGAGGTCGGCGAGCGTTTCGTGCAGTTGATCGAGCGCGCGAGTGCCGTCGCGATGGACGCGTTTGATGCGCAGCATCGATTGCGCGAAGGGTTTCAGCCAGCGCGATTCGACCAGCGATTCGCCGGACAGCGACAGCAGGCGGTCGAGGTTGTCCGCGCGTACGCGCAGCATGCGGCCGGATTCGGTGGTGGTGGTCGCGGAGGGCGTTGCGGTTGTTGCGGGCGGCGCGCTGATGGCGTTGCCGGCGACGGTCGAGGCGGCCGCTGAGGGCGATGAAGGCAGCAGGGCGGCCGCTGGCTCTTCGAGTGCGTTAGCAGGCACGGACGCGGTCGACTTCGCTTCAGCTCGTAGCGCTTCGGCTAGCAGGTTGAAGGCGGCGTCGGGGTCGAATGCCGGGGGCGTGTCGGCGTCAGCAGGCGAGGGTGTCGCCGTGCTCGGTGCGGATGCGGCGGGAGCGGCCGGCGTAACGGGCGTAGAACCGTGAGCCGCCGTGGAGCTGGCAGCCGACGCCGAGTCAGCACCCGACGCAAACCCGCTGCGCGTCGCCGCCCCATGCGGCGGTACGCCCGCCATCCGCGCATGCAACGCCGCGACGCAGATGCCGACCGCATCGCGGGACGATTCATCCTCGTCATTGCCGATGCGCGCAATGATATCCACGCCGCGCAGCAACGCGTCGATCCACGCCGCGTCGAGCAACGCGCGCCCTTCCTGCGCGGCGACGAAGCATTCCTCCATCTCGTGCGCGAGTTCGACGCCGACCTGCACGCCGACGATCCGCGCCGCGCCCTTCAGCGAATGCGCGGCACGCATGCAGGCTTCGAGCGCGGCGGCGTCGCGCGGCGCACGGTCGAGCGCGAGCAGGCCGTCGTTCAGCACGCGTGCCTGGGTCCGCGCTTCTTCGCGGAAAAGATCGATCAGCGACGGGCGGCGCGGGTCGTCCGTCATCCGAGACTCCGGTTCAAGGTATCGAATAGCGCGTCGGCGTCGAGCAGGCCGACGCTCATGCCGCGCCACGGCGCGACCGCGCGCGTGTGCGCGGCGGCTGCTTGCGACAGCGTGGCGGGCGGCGGGCAGAAACTGTCGAGCGCGATCCGGTGCACGCCGTCAACCTGGTCGACCGGCAACACCGCGTGCTCTTCGCCGCGCGAGACCACGAGCAGACGCGGCAGGTCGTGCCGCGCGCGGGCGTCGCGACCCATGCGCTCGTCGCGCGTGTCTTGCGCAGCGCCGCCGGCGTCGAAACCGAGCAGATGCGCGAGCGACAGACACACCAGCAACTCGCCCTGCACATTCACCACGCCCAGCACCGCGCGATGCTGCCGATGCGGCAGCGTATGAATCGGCCGCGTCTGCACGATGCGTTTGAAGATCGGCGTGGGCAACGCCAGCCATTCGTCGCCGATACGAAAGACGAGGAAGGATTCGCTCGCGTTTTGCCCTTCGTTTATTGAGCGAACCTGTCCTGGCGCGCGCGCTTCATGCAGCGCGAGATCCACGCGCGGAATCGGCCGCTCCAGCAATCGGGCTGCGGCCGCTTCGAACACCGGGCAATTCAGGCAGCGCACATAGTCGTCGAGACGCTCGCACGACGAATCTCCGCGCACGCCGATGCGGTTCCAGCAATCGTCGAAGCCGATCGTCTGCGTGTCAGCCACGTTGCGCTCCCTGGGTGCGCGACGCGCGTTGCATCAACAGACGCGCGCCGTTGCGGTCGCCTTCGAGTTCGAGCAGCGTCGCCAGATGAGCAAGCGCCTCCGTGTGCTGCGGATCGAGATAAAGCGCTTTGCGATAGTGGCCGCGCGCGAGGTTCGTTTCGCCGTTGGCGTCGGCCAATACGCCGAGCAGATAAAACGCGTCGGCGTGCGGCGCGTGTTGTTCCAGATAAACGTTGATCGCCGTGGCGGCTTCCGCGAGACGGCCGGCGTCGGCGAGTGCGTGCGCGGCTTCCAGACTGTCGCGGGCGGCGTTGGTCGGCGCGGGGGCGACTGGCGGCAGCGTGTTGTGCGCTTGCGATGAAGTCATGGGCGGCTTAAACGCCGCCGACAGCGAACTACCATGAAGCGGCGCCGACGACGTTGCGTCGTTGAGTGGCGCGACGGCCCCGGCGGCGATGCCGTTGAACGCCGCGCGGTTGATCGATGTGCGCGCAACCGGATCGGGCCACGCGAACGGCTCGGCCGAGAACACTGGCAACGGAGCGAGCGCGGGTACCGGCGCGTGTGTCATCGCGAGCGCGGCGGCGGTAGCAAGCGGTGCGGTAGGCCAACCGTTCAACTGCGTGTCGCCTGGCGTGGCGCGATGGAAGGCGAACGCCAGCGGAATCTTCGCCGACTGCATGCCGTAACGCATCAGCAGCCCGGTTTCGGCCGGACCGACGAACAACGTGCCGTTTTCGGCCAGCACGTGATTGAGCGCGTGCAGCGCGGTCTGCTGCGCTTCACGATCGAAGTAGATCAGCACGTTGCGGCAGAACACGAAGTCGTAGACGCCCAGCGCCGCCGCGTCGAGTTGCATCAGATTGGCGCGCGAAAATCGCACCGTATCGACGATGCGCGGCGCGAGACGCCAGCCGTCTTCGGTGCGCGCGAAGTGCGCGTCGCGGAACGGAAACGCATTGCCGCGAAACGAATTGCGGCCGTAGTGCGCTCGTTGCGCGACGGCGAGCGAGCGCTCGCTGATATCCATCGCGTCGATACGCAATTGCGCGGCGTCGATGCCCGCGTCGAGCAAGCTCATCGCGATGGTGTACGGCTCTTCGCCGGTTGAACACGGCAAGCTCAGAATGCGCAGCGGCAGCGCGGTGCCGCGTTCATACAAGCGCTCATGCGCGAGCCGCGCGAGGGCCTTGAACGCGTCGGCATCGCGATAGAACCAGGTCTCGGGCACCACCACGGTTTCGATCAACGCCTGCACGATCGCCGGCGACGTCAGCGCGGCGTTCAGGTAGTCGGCGAGTGTGGCGTCGGCGTGACCGTCCGCGTACCAGGCCGCGGCGCGTTGGTCGACCGCGCGCTCGATCGCGCTATGACCGAGCGACGCCGCGTCGAGCCCCATGGCCCGGTGCAGTAACTCGGCGAAGCGTCGGTACAGCGGCGCGTTGTCGTGATGCGCGTTCATGCGTGCGCCTCGGGAAACAGCAATGCCCTGACGTCGTCGGGCAGCAGATGCTCGACGCGAATCCATTGCACCAGACCGCCGGCTTCGCTCGCGACTGGGCCGAGATAGCGCGCGTGCGGCAGGTCGATGCCGGCGTCGTGAAACGCGTCGGCGTCCAGACGCAAGGTGCGGGTCGCGCCTTCGAGCAGCAGGGCGAGCAGGCGCACGGCGCCCCTGTACGGATAGCGCACCAGCACCACGCGCGTCGACATGAGCTGCGCGGCGGGGCGGCCGAGCGCGAGCGCCGGCAGATCGATCAGCGGTAAGGGCGCGCCCTCGTGATCCAGCACGCCGGCGACCCATGACGGCGCACCGGGGATCGTCTTCGGCGGCGACTGCGGCGTGATCGGCATCAGACGCTCCACCTGCGTCGCGTCGATCACGTAGCGTTCGCTATCGAGCGTGAAGAGGATGAAGAGCATCGGCGTGAGCGGTGGCTGGACGGGGGCGGTGTCTGGCTTGGTTGCGCGCTGACGCGCGTCAGGCCATGACCTTGAAGCGCGACACACCCGTGCGCAGACTGTTGGCGACGTGCGTCAGATCGTCGATCGCCTGGGTCGACTGGCGCAGCGATTCCGCCGTCTGCTGGGCGGCTTCCGAGAGCTGCGTCAACGCCTGGGTGATCTGTTCGGCGCCGGTCGCCTGGGTCTGCATGCCTTCGTTGACCATCGAGAAGCGCGGCGCGAGCTGTTGCACCTGCTGGATGATCTGCGTGAGATGGCCGCCCACGTTCTGCACGTCGAGCATGCCGCGGCGCACTTCTTCGGAGAACTTGTCCATGCCCATCACACCCGCGGCCACCGCCGACTGGATCTCCTTGACCATCTGTTCGATGTCGTACGTCGCGACCGCGGTCTGATCGGCGAGGCGGCGGATTTCGGTGGCCACGACCGCGAAGCCGCGGCCGTATTCGCCGGCTTTCTCGGCTTCGATCGCTGCGTTCAGCGACAGCAGGTTCGTTTGATCCGCGACCTTGGTAATGGTGGCGACGACCTGGTTGATGTTGCTGGCCTTCTCGTTGAGGATCGCGAGCTTCGCGTTGACCGAGCCGGCCGCTTCCATCACGAGGCGCATGGTTTCTTCCATGCGCGCGAGACCGGCGTGACCGGTGCCCGCGAGCGCCGCCGACTGGCCGGCCACCTCGGAGACTTCGTTCATGGTGCGCAGCAGATCGCGGGAGGTCGCGAAGATCTCACGCGAAGTGGCGCCGATCTCGGTGGTGGTGGCCGCGGTTTCGTTCGCGGTGGCCTGCTGTTCACGCGAGGTCGCGGCAATTTCCGTGACCGACGTGGTGACCTGCACCGCCGATTTCTGCGCCTGGCCGACCAGCGCCGTGAGTTCGTCGGTCATGCGGTTGAAGCCCGCTTCGAGCGCGCCGATTTCGTCGGCGCGATTCAGTTGCAGACGTTGCGTCAGATCGCCCGTGCGCATGACGTCGACGACCTGCAGCACCTTGGCCATCGGCGTGGTGACCGCGCGGAGCAGCCAGTAGCCCGACAGCACGGCGACGGCCGCGGCGAGCAGGAGCATCACCAGCAGCACGATGCGAGTCGCTTCCACCGAGCCGCGAATGCTTTCGGCGGACTCGTCGGCGTAGCTCTTATTGTTGTCGACCAGCTTGCGCACCGACAGCCGGCCGGTTTCCCAGATCGGCGTGAGTTGCGTGTTGAAGATGCGCGCGGCGTTGTCTTTCGAACCCGGCAGGACGCTCAGCAACGATGCCTGGATCGGCACGTACTGCGCCTGCTGCTGACGGAAATCGTTGAAGAGGTCACGGTCGACGTCGCGAAAGATGGTCGCGCTGTAGTCGTTGAGCAGCTTCTGGAGAGTCTGCTGGGTTTCCTGCAAACGCGAGGTGTCGCGCTTGACCGTATCAGGGTCCGCGTCGACATAGATGAGGCGCTGCGTGACGGAGTAATTCTCGAACCACGCCGCGCGCATGGCGGTAGCGTAGTAGAGGCCGGGCATGGAGTCCTGCTGCTGGCTCTTGGCGTTGCGGTCGATGCCGCCGAGCTGTTCGAAAGTGACGATCGCCATTGCCAGCATCACGATCAGCACGATCCCGAAGCTGCACAGAATCCGTTGCCGGATGGTCCATTGTTTCACGCGCACGCCCCTTACTTTTGGCTGTGTCTCGAACCCGCCTGGTCGACGTGGGATGTCTTGGGGTCGAGGGATCGGAAAGCTTTGCGGGCCGCCGGATTGATCCGACAGCTTGTGCGGCGAATTTTACATTGATCGGCGGATTGGGGGGCTGATCTCATTGAGCGGCGGGACTTCAGGGGAAACGGCCTGCGACGCGCGTCGCGCGGCGGTTACACGGGTAATGTCTCGTTACCACTTGCAGCATCTATTTCCGCCCGCGACCTCCACAATCCGTTCCATGCCTCAACGGCGGGAGTCAAACATGAAAAAGATCGCAGTGGCGTTGGTGATGATTGGGAGTCTGAGCGTGGCGGGGCAAGCCTCGGCTCATGGCAATGGCGGCGACGTGGTCGGTGCGCTGATAGGCGGTGCGTTGTTGGGCGCGGTGGTGACCTCGGCGTTGAATCCAGCGCCGGTGGTGGCTTACCAGCAACCGGTCTATGCGCAGCCGGTGTATGCGCAACCGGTGTATCAACCTGCGCCGGTGTATGCCGGGCCGCCGCCGGGAGCGTGCTACGACCAGTACAGCGGCGCCTATGTCGCCTGCGGTGCACCGCCTCCTCCGCAAGCGCAATACGGTTATCCGGGCTATCCGCAGCCTCAGCCGGGTTGGTAAGCGTCGGACGCGCCTGACGCGCGCCGTACAATGACCCGTCCTGCTATAGGTTGACAGGTTTTGCCGGGGTATCCGGCTGGTAAAGATACCCCCTTAACGACGCCCGATGAACTTCATCGGGCGTTTTGTATTTGAGCGAGTGATGTGGCCGTTCGCTGTTGTAGATCTGCACCGACTGTCTGACCATGCGCACAGCCTGGGCCAGATTGGCAGGACGATGCAGCAACAGTTCCGTTTTCAGAATGCCGTTGATGCGCTCGGCCAGTGCGTTCTGGTAGCAGTCATAGCCGTCGGTCATTGAGCAGGT
>NZ_PVEN01000033.1 GCF_002973525.1 Paraburkholderia sp. BL21I4N1 | reverse complement strand
GCCAGTGGGCAGCGTCTTGCGCCGCGTCTTCGTCTTTGCCATCATGCCTGTCATGCGTTGCGGTCGACGGATTTTACTTGACCGCGTTGATGCGATAAAACCAGCCGGATTCTACCGCCTGTCTCTTACTGCGACACAACCTGTAACCCAGATTGCGTTAGGAGTCGCCACCGGTAGCGAACAGTCCGTGTTCCGGCTGCGCCCGTTCGTTGTCGATACACTGCACACGCCAATGGCCGGACATCAGAGCGAGGTCGCCTTCCGTGCACCACTGCACGCGTCCGGCTTCACCTTGGAAGAGTCCGTAGCAACAGTCTAGATTCAGTCCTTCTAGAACATATACTGGTGTCCTGTCGTTGGGCTCGCACACTAGCGTATTGCCGCAATCCACGTGCAGCGAGCCCCATTTAGGCATTTCAAGTCCAAAATGACCTTCGCGCGACCATTGCCGCTTTTCCTTGTCGATCCAGAGGATTGCAAATGCCATCGGATGGGCCCGATTGAACATGTCGAGCTGGACAGTAAGACGCATGAAGATTCTCCGAACATATATTCCGCCAAGCTGAGACGTACCGAGAAAATCGCGGCGCTTGCCACGGAATCACTGACCGAGTGCTCATTGCATCAGCGCATGCGCGTCGTACGTCTATGTCGGGCCACCCGACCGGCCCGTAGGGGTATCGCCATCTCTCCCCAATGCGCCTTGCGGGGAGGATCAGCGCGTGCGCGCGGCCGTTGCAAGGTGCTTTTGTCGCGCCCTAATGTCAGCCGCGGTGGTTGGATCAATGGGTCGCGACGGGTTGGTGCGTACCCGTTAGCGTCCTCAGGAACGCGACGATTGCGTCAACGTCCGATTCGGCCAATTGTTTACCGACCTGATATGTCGCCATGTCACGTACAGCTTCGCGCAGATCGATGCGGCTACCGTCGTGGAAATAGGGCGCGGTCAACTCAACATTGCGCAGCGTCGGCGTCTTGAACGCATGACGATCGAGCGGATCTTTCGTAAAGTTGGCGCGGCCGTTGTCTGCGTCGGTGCGTTCGTAGCCCCGCGCGGCGAAGTAGTCAGCCGCAAGGCCCATCCGTTCGAACGACTGTCCGCCCAGATTCTTGCCAACGTGGCAGGTCGCGCAATGGTTTGCTTTGAATAACTGGTAGCCGCGCAGTTCCTCGCCATTCAGCACATCCATGTCGCCGCGCAGGTAAGCATCGAAGCGACTCGGCGTTAGCAGTGTCGTCTCATATTCGGCGATCGCGTCTGTGATGTTCTCGCCTGACCAACCGTCCGGGTATACCCGCAAGAACTGTTGCGTCAGCGATGAGTCCTGTTTCAGCTTATCGATGATCTCACTCCATGACGTGGACGCCATTTCGACCGGATTCAGCGGTGGGCCGCCGGCCTGCTCCTGCAGCGTGGCGGCGCGACCGTCCCAGAACTGCTTGCGGTTGAGTGCCGAGTTGAACACTGTCGGTGCGTTGATTGCACCCAACTGGCCGCCCACGCCGGACGAAACCTTGTTTCCATCTACGCCACCGATCGCTAGCGTGTGGCAGCTCGCACACGATATCGTGTTGTCCGCCGATAGTCTGACATCGTTGAAAAGCTGCTTCCCGAGCGCGACCTTGCCCGCGTCAGTCGGCAAGGAATGAGGCAAAGGTTGTACCGGCTCGTTAGCGAACTCTGGTGCAACGCCGGGCGTCGCATATGCGCTGCGTCGCTGGGACGCGATCCAGTCGAGAAGCGCACGTTGATCGTAGGCGCTCAAGCCGGTGGTCCAGTGTACGAAGCGAAACAGATTTGGTGGCATTGTGCGTTCGTTCACAACGGTTTCCAGCTTTGCAAGATCGGCTTCGGGGGCCGGTGCGCCACTCTCGAGCGCCGCGTACAGGCTGTCGATGCGGAAGTAGGCGAGGCCCGTCTGTATGTCGTGCTCGGCTAGCTGACGAATGCCTGGTAGCGCGGCATAGTTGGGCAGGATGGTTTTCGTCGAGTGGCAGTAATAGCACGCGTTTCGATCTAACACTTCACGGATGCCGTACGCTTGTGGGGACGCGGCCAGTCTCACGGCCGCTCTTTCCGCATAGTCCTTGTCGTGGATGTACGCGATACCGCTGATGCATAGATAGCCTATCAGCACGACGGCGATCGATACGATCAGAAGTTTCTTCACTTGCTCTCCTGCTTCGACTTTGGTCGGAATTCCATACCGTTTACATCAGGTAGGTCTTGATGTTGATATCGGCTTCAGAGCGATGACGCGTTGATCGTACAGAACGCACAGCAATCGACTATTGCGGTAAATCAATTGCCGAACCGAACGCAGAATGTACTGAGGTTCTCACGTTGAGGGTTCCGAGACACGCGCGAAGGGGGGGCTGTCTATATAACGGACGGATCCTGGGCGAAATCAGTGACGTAGTGCCATGCCGAAAAGCGTTCGTCGAGTTGTTTGCGGTAGGGGCGGCGCAGTGGATGTCTTCGCTCGGCCTACGCTTGTGCATCTCGCACCGACTATCCGTAGTACTTGGCATTCTCTAGCCACGCAGCTTAAAGCGCGTCGATGTCAGAAGGCTCGCATGCGCATCGTCTATCTGAGCCAAGCCGCGCTCGATCAAACGCGGCTGGAGATAACTGAAGCTTAAGCGTACACGGGCTGCACCGCACGGTCCATGGTGCTTTCCTTCGACGAGTTTCACATTGTGCTTCCGGCGCACCTCGCGGACCAATTCGGCGGAATCGATGCCTTCGGCAAGCGAGACCCAGAACGAAAATCCACCACTCGGAATCTCGTAATCCGGTTTGCAGAATCGGCAGGCCTGTAACAGCCTATGCATTGCGTCACGCTTGCTCCGGTAGTGCGTCCTTAGGTGTTCGACGTGAGCGTCCAAAGACGACGACTGCAATAAGGCGAGCGCCATATTGCTGACAATGGGACTCACACCTCCATCGCATTTCAGGTGGGCCAGGCGGTCGACAATTTCCGGCTCGGCCAGCACCCAGCCTACGCGAAGCCCGGGGCCTGAGATTTTGGAGAAGCTATGCACATTGATGATGTTGCCACCCGCCTGCAGAACCTCGGGTGACGCGCCATCGTAGGGCAACTCGCTATAAACCAGGTCCTGCACCAGTCGCACGCCGTTGCGGGACAGTAGAGCCTCCACCTCGACCATATGCCGGTGTGCAAAGTATCGTCCAGTCGGATTGTGGAACGCCGGAGTGGTGTAGTACAACTTGGCTCGCCCCTTTGCGTGCAGCAATGCTTGTTCGAGCAGATCGAGGTCGACACCCAAGGAATCCGCACCTACTTGAACCACCGTCGCGCCCGCAATAGAGAAAATGCGCAACGCGCCGAGATAGGACGGGTCTTCGGTCAGCACGACGTCTCCTGGGTCGATAAAAGCATCGGCGAGCAGTTGCAGGGCTTGTGAAGCGCCGTTCGTCAGAATGACATTGCCACGCGCCATCCGGTACCTTTGGCCAAGCTGTCCGCGCAGTTCGGGAAGGCCATGGGCGTCGGTGTACTGCGGTAGGTCGGAGATGCTGACGCCCGTCTCGACGGTAAGCGGGTCCGGCCATTGCAGGCGGGCGAACGTCAAAGGATCGGGAAGCCCATAGGCGAAGTTGACTGTGTCCTTGCCTGAGGTGTGGTCGAATACCCCATAACTGAGCGAAGTGCGACTGCGCATCGACATGACTGGCTCCATCGTTGGTTACGCGGCATCGACAGCGCGCTGGAAGCGCGATTGATATTGGCGGATGAACGAGTCGGCAATTGGCATTCCGAACGGCGGAAATTCGGCCGTTGCTCTGGGAGGCGTAGCCGATAGCGTGGCGTTTGCGCCGAGTGCCGGTGTCCAATTCTCGCCAAAGAACACGTTTCCATAGCGTTCGGCCAGCACTGGCATCACGGGATGGAGCATGCTCAGAAAGACGGATACGTGCACCGGCCGCCACGTTTCCGGGCTCGTGCCGAAGCCCGTCGCGACGAAGTATTCGTCAATCAGATCGAGGGCGTTCCAGAAGCGTACCTGGTCCATCGCGGTGATATAACGTTGGACTATGTCGTCGTGCGCCGGCGTAAGACCGCTTCCATCGACATTCGCCGAGTGCAGTGAATCGCGGCGGAGGGCGCTTTCCCACGCAAGGATGTGCGAAGCCGACCGGATCAGTTCGCCGATCTGGAAATCGTTATTGTTGGTGCCGAACGGCTTGGCAATCCGAGCGAGCGCATAGCGCAACACACTCGGGTCGACCTGCCGGGATACTTCATCTGCCCAGAGTGCATGGTCGCGGCTAGTCGAGAATTTCTGGCCCTCCAATTTATAGAAGTCCTGGATCGAATGATTTGCCGGAAGCGGATAGCCACGCGCAAGCAGGCTGCCAGCCACGCCGATGGTGTAGTAGAAGCGGTTATCTTGGCCCATGAAAAACAGGAGGCGTGTATCGGGGTCGCGCATCACGGTGTCGTAGTTGACCTCGTCGCGCGCGCACTGCAAGCGGATCCCCGTCTCGAAACACCAAAGCCCTTCGAACCACGTCATCAATGTTTGCCCCGCAATTTTCGCGGGTGCTTCAAGTGTCACACCCCGGTCGAAAATGCGCGACATAGGCAGTGGCCGCAATTCGTCACGCAACCATGCACGCGCTTTACGCTGGATCGTTTGATCCCATTCACTCCCCTTGATCGCATCGTCAAGCATGGCTGCCATGCGAGGGATGTCGAAAACAGCCTGTTCGATGGGGCGAAGCGATAGCGGTTTGCCGCACGACGTGTGGACTGGCGTTCGCAACTTCGAGTGCTGTTGCGCCAAACCGCAGTTTTCGCACAAGTTGCTGTCGGTGGACGCATCGCACGCGGGGCAGAGGCCGACGGCAAGCGAATCGGCCACGAACTCGTCACAGTTTTCGCAGTAGAGTTGATGGCCATTACGCACATCAATGTAGCCTGCAGCTTCCAGCTCGCGAAAGATCTTCAGACTGTTCTGCTTATGCGTAGCGTCCGTTGTTCTGATGAAGACATCGGGCTCGATGTGCATTGCCCGCAAGCAATCCGTTATCTCGTCAATATGCAACTGCGCGACTTCGTCAATCGGGCGACCGAGCTTGCGCGCCTTCACTACTGTGTAGGTGCCATGCTCGTCCGCACCTGTGACGTGGTAGGCGCGGTGACCTCTCATGCGTTGAAAGCGAACGAAAAGATCGGTGAGCAGATAGACCCCGCCAATATGGCCGAGATGCAGTTTTCCGTTCGGGCAGGGCGGTGCGGGGCAAACGAAAAAAGTGCGTGTGTTCACGTTAGTCCCACCATATCGATAGAAATTTCAGGCTCGCCGCCGGATCGGCATTGCGAATCGCGTGCTCCTGGTTCGGCTCGATATAGAGCAGTGTTGAATCTGCGACTGGCCGCGCCTGACCATTCACCTCGAAGACTCCCTTGCCTGAAATGAGTATCCACAGTTCATGCTCGGAATGGGAGTGCAGATCGACAGCGCCCGCCGGCACGACCTCAACAATCGACGTGCCGAACGCTGTTGTCAGGCCAGCCGGCAGATGTTCGAGCAGCCGGCAAACAAGAACGCCGTTTTCCGGCCGCATCGTGGATTGGTCAATCTGCTTTGTGTACACGCACATCCTCCGGTGAATTACATCAGGTACGATAGAAAATGCCATTTGGCGGCTTCAGATCCTGGATATCCGATTCCTTGTCTTCGGGTGGGTTGTAGGCACGCTTCAGTTTGTTGTATTCCGTACGCGTGGGGCCACCAGTTGAGGCGCGCTGGAACACCAGATAGAGCGTACGGCGCGAACGATTGCTTTTGTTGGGCTGCGAATAGTGCGGCGCGTAGTCGTCGAAGACGAAGATGTCGCCGGCCTTCCAGGGCACGGGTTCCCACTTGAACGTCTCGGCCACCTCCGGATGAATCACGCCGCCGGCGTCCATCGGAAACACACCTTTCTGATGGTTGCCCGGACTGAAGAACAGGCCGCCGTTGTCCGGATCGGAATCGTCGATGCCGATGGCGACCACGGCATGCACCATGCGTTGAGGAATATTGTGCGGGATGTGATAGATGTCCTGATGCGGACGATAGCCGCCGCTGTCCGGGTACTTGAAGATGAGCAGTTCCTTGAGCATGCGGGTATCTTCATCGAGAAGCGATTCGACGGCAGTCTGGATGCGCTTGTCGGCCAGCAACAGGTCGCGCAGTTCGTTGTTGAAATCCAAAAAGTTCTCTATCTTTGAAACGATCCTGCGGTCATCCTCGGTCTTCTCGAACCACATCATCCATTTGTTTTCGCTGATTTCCCAGCGCGAGACATCGTTGACCAGAGCAGAAATCTTTTCGCGGGTGACCGGATCGAAAAAGCCCTCCACTTTTAGATATCCATCTTCGTGCCACTTGGATTTTTGCGTTTCATTCAGCATACGAACCACCTCGTTAAAGAACGGAGTTTTCAAGGAGAAGTCAGGCGGCGAAATGCACCTTCATGCGCATGACGCCGAGTAGCACCACATTGGCGAGTACGGCGCCTAGCAGGACGACGAGCATTGCATCGGCGCCGAAAACGTGAATCAGGGCGCCAGATAGGAAAGGGCATCCGAACAGACCGATGAAATAGGCAAGCGTAAAGATTTGCGAAGTCACGGGCACCGAAACGCCGTGGTCTCCGGCGAGGTTCGCGGCCATGCCGTTCAGGGTCGAGTAGCTCAGTCCGTAGCCCGTGGCGAACAGCGCGGTAGCGACGATATAAAGCGTCGTGCTGCCGTGGTTCAACAGGAACAGTACGAGCGAGGCGCCGGTCAGCAAAAACAATACGAGCGCCAGTCGGTCGGGCTTGATATGTCCCATGGTTCTCGCGAGCGACAAGCGCAGTGCCACGCTGGTTGTCGTGAACGTCAGGAAGAACAGGTCTGGCCTGAGGTTACGCGAGACGGCATAGGGTGTCTGGTAAGTCGCCAGCCCGGCGAAGACACAGGCTGCCAGTGCGATCATTGCGATCGGCACTGCTGTTCGTGCCGTGAGCAGGGCCAACGTGTCGGTCGCGGTAATGGCCACGCGCGTCATCGGCAAACAGGACCCATCCCTCATCGCCTCGCTGGCGATCTTGACGCAGACTGCCGCCACCGCGCATGCCGCAGCGAACAGAAGGTAGGCCAGCGCGATCGAGCCGGTATGTTGGGCGATCAGGCGGCTCAAAGGCGCCGCCATGCCTAGTCCGGCCATTTGCGTGCCGGAGACGAAGGTCAGGTACTGGATACGTGCGTCGGGGCACAGATGATGGATGATTTGCAGCGGCGCGAGTATGAAGAACACGGACCACCCAGCGCCCAACAGCAAACCGCCTGCATAGACGGCACGAATGTTTATTGGCGCAGCGGCTAAGCAGAGCATGCTGCCTGCCATGACGAGCGAGGCCAAAGCGATGGTCGGCATGACACCGATACGCTGGGCTATGCGCCCGGCTACGCAGCAGCAGATCATGGTCGAGACCATGCCGCTCGAAATCACGGCGCCGGCGACATCGCTCTTCATGCCTAGGGATTGCAGGTACTCGGGCAGGAGAAAACTCGTCCCGTACGAAGCGGCGATCACCAGTGACGCGATCAGAAACGGAATGAACGCCCGTAATTGCAGGGATGCCGGCAAGTGCTCGGGGTGCGAGATCGCACGCTTGCCAGTCGATAGATAAATGGAGGAGTCAGTCATCCGCTTACGCCACTGCCGGCCGGCGCGAGGCCTGAGCCGCGTCGCACGGTATTGATCCTGCTTCAGTCTCCTGATCCTCAAGGCTGTCGAGCAGTTGCCGGTCCGGAACATCCGGATAGAAGGCAAGACCCAGCAGACTGTTGATGATGCGACTGTTCCTGTACGCGACCAGCGAAAGATTGACGCTTTGCAGGCCATGCTGCACGCGGCTTTGGTTTTGCAGATACACGGGACCGGGCATTGGCGCATCGAAGCGCACGGCGTAATCGGGATCGAGCGTTGGCAGACCGTCTTCAAGGCTTGCGCCGTCGAGCAGCTTCTGAACGAATGGTAAATGGCGCGGCTGAAAACCGGTTGCCAGGATGATTCTGTCCGCGCTTATGCCGTTGCGCTGCGACGTGACCCGCGAGGTCAACCCGATGTGCCAGCGACCGCTGCGGCGGGTGATCTCGTCCATTGTCACCGAAGGCAACAGACGAAAGCAGTCGGCTAGCGTGCCATGGACGCTGCGTTCGTACAACGCTTCATAGAGCCGGTTGCACAGGCTGGCGGAGATGCCGTCGCTGGTGAGCTTTTCGCTTTCGACAATGGCCCTGCGCTGCTGGATCGGCAGCGTGTGAAAGCTTTGGCTATAACTGGGCATGTATGCTTCATTGACAAATGCGTTGTCGTCCATCGCAAACAGATTGGCGCGCGACGTCGCCCAAGTGATCTTGTCGGGACCTGACTCGGTCAGCATGTGCTCGACGACTTCCGCGCCGCTCTGCCCGCCGCCCACCACCAGCACATGTTCGTCTTCGCTGAAAGGTTTCCGGTTAAGGTAGTCGTCTACGTGATAGACCGTCTCGCCAACCACCTGCCGCGCACATGCCGGCACCTTGGGTTCGACGCCGACCCCGACCACTACCGCGCGCGCATGATATGTGCGCGCGGTAGTGGTCACGCAATAGCCCTTATTGCAAGGCCTGATATCGATCACCTCCTCGCCGAATCGAAGCGTGTCCAGGCATTGCGCGACCCATTGGTAATAGTGGGTGAACTCACTTCGCGACGTGCTGTTTCCACTTTTATTCACGAAGCTGTACAGGCGTCGATGTACAGAGAGATAGTTGAGAAAGGAATATGGGCTTGTGGGATTCACCAGGGTCACACAATCCTTGAGCGGCGACACCTGGAGCAGACTTTTGGGCAGCATGAGCCCGGGATGCCAGGAGAATTCTATGCGCTTCTCAAAGAAGAGCGCTCGCAAACCGGTGGGCTGAATGAGCGCCGCGAGGCTTAAATTGAAGGGTCCAATACCAATACCGATGACGTCTAGCATGTCCATAGGAAGGTTGTTCTGCCGTTAGAGGGAAATGGGCCAACCGGTATGGTGCAGCGCAATTTCCGTGGACTAAGATTGAGGCGGTCGTACCGGCGTACTGCGTAGCCGATGCCCGCTGCAGGAAAACGAAAGCCGTAGATGACGATCGCTTTTCTTCCCAATGGCATTCTGACCAGCACTATGCTTGGTTTGACATTACCTCGGGCCGCCTGAGTGAATCATACGAGGAATTGAGAAGCTGAACACTTTGAACATACGCAAACCTTGCGGTGCGTCAATTGTCCACGCGGCGTTGTCGGATTCAGACGCCGGATCACCCGCAGTCCAAAGAGAGAGTTGTCACGCTGCTCAGTGGTTCGGATAACATCCGGGACTCAGAACATCGAATCTGTCTATCGTGGTCATCGCTTGCGGCGATCGTCATCAATCGCGTCGTGCGATGGTGAGGTTGGCTGAAAAAGTGGACGCCAACATTCCGTAAAATTGAGGAATGGAGGTATTGATGAACCGAATCCCCAAGGCTGTGTACACGAAGGAATTTCGTGAAGAGGCAGTAAAGCTGGTAATAGCCGATTGCCTCGGCGTCTTCGAAGCCGCGTATCGATTGTCAATTTCGATGAAGACATTAGCAAACTGGGTTCGTGCTGCAAAGGATGGCAAGCTGGAGAATGTTGGGCAGCATCAGAGACCACTGACGGAGGTCGAGGCCGAGCCGGGGCGGGGCGGGTCAAGCGGGAATTGGCCGAAGTAAAAATGGAGCGCGATTTATTGAAAAAAGTTCGTAACGTGTGTGCTATGAAAGCTGTTTGATCGATGAGGGCAGGCCCCTCGATGTCGTCTTTCAGGAGAAGGCATCAAACCACTTCAAGCTGCTGTGGTAAAGAGCCATGGTGGTGAGCGTTGAAGAAAAGGCGCAGTGAATGCGTCAGGTACGGAATAACGAGACGAGCGCAAGCGAACCGTCGATGAGGTGTCGATAGCTTTTCCCACCCGTCGTCAAAACCAGGGTCCACGTTGCATCCCGGGATAAACCACGCGGGAGCCTGATGACTGGCTTGGTGGCGACCGGCATATAGACGGCGTGACGTTACTCCAGGCGATTGAACGGAACATAGGAACCTGTCATTCCGATGCGAAGGGAGAAGCTTGATTTGAAAGACTCGAAGAAGGCGAGAGTATCCCTCCACGAGCTTCGACTTTCTGGGATACACCTTCCGTGGCCGGCTGGCCAAGAGCAAGCGCGGCATCTACTTCAACAGCTTCAGTCCCGCGCTCAGCAGCAAAGCCGCGAAACGCATTCGCGAGAAAATGCGGATGTGGGACATCGGCCGCTGGACGGATGCTGGGATTGAAGACATTGCCGAGCGGGTCAATCCAGCCCTGCGCGGATGGTGGAACTATTACGCGGCGTTCTATATGAGCGTATTCAAACGTGTGATCGGCCACTTCAACGACATTCTGGCGAAATGGGCGGCGCGCAAGTACCGTCGATTCAAACGAAGTCGTGCCAAGGCTCGGACGTGGCTCAGGCAGTTGGCGGCGCGCGCACCGGATCTGCTGTATCACTGGAAGGTGGGGGTATTGCCTCCGGCTGGATGACAAGAGCCGTATGAATCGAGAGGTTCACGTACGGATCTGTGAGGGCCTGGCGGGGAAGTTCCTCCGGGCTACTCGACACTTCGCGAAGGAGTCGCGGTGAAGTACGGCGTCTCATCAATGCGTCCAGCCGCTCCCAGTTGATCAGGTCAGCCTGAAACATCCGTTGGTGCGGTTGGTGCAACTGATCAACCCGGTGCTGCGAGGCTGGGTGAATTACTTCGCTGTTGGACAGTCCAGCGAGTGCTTCAACTTCATCAAGGACTGGGGGGAGAAGACGATTCGACGCCACATGGGTCGATCCCGGAATCGTCGGGGCTTCGGCTGGAAGAGGTGGAGTAGGCGCTGGCTATATGACGAACTGAAGCTGTTCAACGGCTACCGGGTTCGTCGTGCTGCCGCACTGAAAGCGTCCCCGGCATGATAGGTCCCATAAACCTTGACGTGAAGCAGGCAGGAAAGCGAGTGCGGGAAAGCCGCATGCTGCGTTTGACGTGGCGGGAGCTGGAAACGTGACCATGGCAACCGGATTGAGGCCCACCGCGAAAGCGAGGGAGAAGCCACCGGGGCCTACCGTGCGCGCGCCAGTTTTAGAAGGGGGCGGCGGCGCAGCAATGCGCTGCTGCTACCTGACGAGAAGGCGATTGCCCATCCAACCGATTCACGCCTGCTCGAGCGATGTCGCGAACATCTGGTGAAGGCGGCGGCACGGCACGGCCTGAAGCTGAGGCAGAACTACAACCGCGAGGCGCCGTATCTGGGGCTGCAGATTGGTCGCTACGCTCACGCGAAGCAGTACAAGCGCATGAGGAAAGCACTGCGCACGCTGCGTTCACGCGTCGGACGGGTGATGCGCGATGTGGAGCGACAGGTCGCCCAGGTGGCAGACCCAGAACGCGCTGCATTGGTGGAGCTGATTGGCCGCACGAAGCGCATCCTGTTGCAGAAGCTGAAGGACAAGAACAAGCTCTATGCGCTGCACGCGCCGGAAGTGGAGTGTCTGGCCAAAGGCAAGGCGCGCAAGCCGTAAGAATTCGGCGTGAAAGTGTCGATCACGACGACTCACAAGGAAGGACTGGTAGTTGGGATGCGCTCGATGCCGGGCAATCCGTACGACGGTCATACGCTGGCTGAAGCGCTGGAGCAGGCGACAATCCTGTGCGACATCACGCCGGAAGTCGCGATCGTCGACCGTGGATACAAGGGTGTCGCTGTCGACGGCGTGAAGATCTACCACCCGGGCTTGCGGCGCGGCATCACACGCGGACTACGCGCGATGATCAGGCGACGCAGCGCAATCGAGCCAGCCATCGGTCACATGAAGGCTGACGGGAAGCTCGGCAGAAACTGGCTCAAAGGCGCGCTGGGTGATGCAATGCACGCGGTGTTGTGCGGCGCCGGCCACAACTTGAGGATGATCCTGAGGAAGCTACGGCTTCTTTGTGTCTTTATTCTGGCTGCCTTGCTTGAGCGCCGCACTGCTGCGGTCCCATCGCCGTAACGCCGGTGGTCGCAAAGCGAATTGTTCAGGACGGGCTAATTAGCCACCGATTTTCAACTTTAATCTAGAAGGTCGTTCGCATTCCGAATCTAAGCACGCGTGCCGTGGTGTTGGGGTATGCCGGTTCCCCGTAATATAGGGCTTGCCCCAACGTGTAAGTGGACCCATTTTTATTTTTTGTTTGTGCGTACCCGATATATATACTGGTTTGTTTAAAAATAGAATAAAAAACACCTAATCCAACAATGTACGAGTTTTTTGACTGAGTAATTCCATTCGAGGTGTCAATCAATTTTATAACTTGTGCCATTAAAACGGTCGAACGTGTAATTTGGTAGCTCACTCCCAGATTGACAATTGCATACCGCCACGAATTATTAAACGATGCTGCGTCAGTTATGATTGAATAGTCATCTTTAGTGTACCCGAGATACACTCTTACCGGCCCAATCCCATAGTTACCGCCGACACCCCATGCTTTGTAATATCCCCGATCCAATGCGTCCCTCTGATAGACATATCCGGCATGAAACGTTGCGGGGCCATTGGTGTAGTTGATTGCCCCGCTAAAAGTTGTTCCACCACTTGTAGATTTCGCAACACCGCCGAGACCGTACATCACCCCGACCGAGAATCCATAAATTTTCGGAGATGAGTAAAGAACGGAATTATTAACGCGGCACGTAATGACCTCGGTAAGGAGCGTAGCTTGGACGGTACCATTAGGCAAAGTGCGATCAACGTCCCAGACGCTCCCTCCTAAGCCTCCTAAAAAAACGTCGTTGTCACTCATAGCAAGAAACTCTGGCGAGTATTGGCGACCAAAAGTCAAAGTCCCTTCAGAACCTTCGAAGCCAACATACGCTTGCCGGCCGAAAAGTGCGCCGCCCTGCTGTATGGTGCCGGTATTAGGCGCGAAACCACTCTCAAGTCTGAAAATAGCTTTGTATCCGTCGCCGAAGGCTTGGCTACCCATAAGGCCAAGCCGCGATCCGAACGTGCCGCCATTCGACATTTTAGTTAAGGTTCCTCTGCCCTGATTTGAGATATCAGTGAGAACGTCTAATGCTCCATATAGCGTGACGCTACTCTGCGCACGGTTTGAATCGCAGCACGCTAATCCAAAAAACACTCCCATCACCACTGCGCATACTGATTTTATCATTTGAAAGCCAAATCTCTTTTTGCTTCTGATGAGCCAATATCGTGGTCATTGAACAAATCCGACAGAAAGTGGAGTTGCATGAAGTAACAGCCAAATCTATGCCATGCGCACTCCGTTATTTTCTTCACGCCTCGATAATTGAGAATTGGGAATCTAGGCCCGGCATGATTTTCCAAGTTGCAGTTGTGAGCCGGGGGCACCGGGCTTGGTGGGGCAGGTGATCGCTAATAGGAGTTCAGCCGGAACATCGGTAGGCCATCCGGTACGTGAATGCGGAGACCTGCCGCCGATGTTGCAGACCGAACCGTGCAACGTCCGAAGCCCTCGATGCATGAAAAGCCAACAACGTCGCTTAGTCGATCCATTCATGAGCGTTGACGTAGGCAAAGGCCACCATCACCCCGTAGCCCTCGGCCGAAACCGAAAGCGTTGGTACAACAAAGCGCCGGCCCGACGATGAGACCAAGCTGTGCACTCATCTCCGAACTGAAGACGTTCGGTGAACTTTTTTTCGTCGTAGATCACGCTCACCATCGAAGCATTGTCCGTGGCAGTTGCTGTTGACCTTGGTGTCCTAGTCGCATCCTTACCAGCCTCACTATGCGCCGCATTGCCGACCTGCTCGATGGCAATGCCTAGATTGACGCGCGCGATGCCGCTGTCATTGCTATAGCCGCGCGCTCAATGCCGCTTACACTGCACTGCCTCCGACTGGCTAACGTACTGCTCGCCGAAATCGCCATGCTGTGCGGCCGCCACAACCCACGCTGCATGCAGAGGTGCGCAAAGAGGACGCTCGGTTCATCGTCAAGCCCGAGCTCATATTCGGCTTCACGCCGGGACCCGTACGTAGCCGCCTGGGAACTTCCGCAGTGAAGGCGGAGCCTCAAGGGTTCACTCCAACTACAGACTCCGGTGGGTCAACGCGGATGCACCACGCAACGAACTGTAAGATGCTTTGGGCCGCTCACGAAGCTGGACGCAACGAATTCGATTTCGCCCGCCGGCTCGATAAGCCGCAACCTCGGGACCAGTTCCTCAAACAAGATGCGCATTTCCATGTTCGCGAGATGCTGACCCAGGCACACGTGGGCGCCGGCGCCGAAAGCGAGATGCCTGTTCGGTTTGCGGTCGATATTGAATGCGAATGGCTCAGGGAAGACCTGCTCGTCACGATTTGCCGAGCCATAGCAGAGCATCAGCCAATCGCCCTTGCGGATTGTCCGGCCCCGGACGTTGGTGTCGGCAGTCGCCGTACGCATGAAATGACGCACCGGCGATGCGTAGCGAAGGGTTTCGTCGATAAACTGCGGAATCAGCGAACGATCCGCCTGTAGTCGCGGCAGTAGCTCAGGGAAGCGGCTCAACGCCCACATTGCGACCGATATGGACGACGAAACCGTATCATGTCCTGCTGCGGCGATGATCACGTAATAGCCAAGACGGGTCGCTTCATCGATAGGCTGTCCGTTGATCACCGCGTTGGCCAGCAAGCTTGCGATATCGTTACGTGGGTTCTTCCGGCGGTCTTCGGTCAGGCGGTCAAAATAATCCTTGAAGTCGGCCACAATGGACAGCAGGGCCTTGCCCATCGCGCTGCTCGCATCGCCTTGGCGCTGCACTTCGCGCTTGTATTCGGCATCCTCGCTTCCGAACATCTCCTGAGTCAACGTCAACATGCGCAGGGAATCTTCCTGCGGAACGCCGAGAATATCCATGATCACGCTCAGTGGGAAATGCAATGCAAAGTCATTCGCAAAATCGATCACTTGCCCGTTGTGATGCAACAGCTTCGCGATCATTATATTTGCCAGCGATCGAATGCGGTCGTCAAGCTCGAGAATGCTGGTAGGCATGAACCACGACTGCGTCAGCGCGCGTAGACTCTTGTGCTCGTCGCCGTCGACGTGCACGAGTGATCGGGCGATGTTTGGACTACCGGTGGTGGAAATGACATGCTCGATCGACGCTCTTGGCCTGCAGACGACAGAATAGTCGCCGTTGTGAAACAAGGCATTTTCTCTTGAAATCATGGAGACGTCGGCGTGTTTCGTGACCACCCAGAACGGGTCATGTCCATCCGCCATGGCGCGCCCGACGGGGTTGTTTGCACGCGCCCAAGTATAGGTTTCATGGAGGCGATTGAGGTTGGTATAGAACTGCGGATCAACCAGATGGTTTGCTATGTCTTTCGGTAGGTCGTAATTTGGCATGCTCATGATATTGATAGTGCGGTTTGTTGGTGGGCGGCACGATCCAGGCAAGAGAAGGGCGCCTCTTCCTGCCCCATTCCGCTATTGGGCTCTCCGCGGACTCAATGACTGGTCTCAACTTTTGACGGTCGCTCGCTCGCGTGTACTGAGATCCTTCCCACGGACTTTGAAGTAGCATTCATGTATAGAGCTTGCTGTCATCCGAGATCTACATATTGGTCCCCCGTTGACGCAGGCACTGCAGCGTTCGCATCGGTAATGTTGTGGGTGAACTGGCGTGACGGACGTCGATATCCGCCCGTCGTATTGCTTCATACTATTCGCTGCCTCCCTGTGTACCCTTAATCTAGGTCAACTCTTCTTGGTTAAGTGTTCACTCAGGTGGTCCTTGAGGGCTACTGTTTGTCGGGCCAGTGCGCAACAATCCCCCGGCGTCATAGTTGTCGCTTCTGAATTTCTTTATCAAGAAGAGTCAGAGGTGCAAGTTGAAGGCGAAACAGACGTATTCTGTCGGGTTCAGGGAGCAGGCGCTCTCGAAGGTCCTGCGGGGGCAACCGAACGGTTGGAACTGTAGCGGACGAATTGAACGTGAATGTTTTGACATTGACGAAATGGATGGGAGGTGCAGCCGCCGCGAACCGGAGCTCGAGCTCGGGACATGCAAAGCGTCCGGATGACTGTTCGCTGGAGGAACGGCTGATGGCCTTGCAGGAGAGCCACGGGTTGGTCGACGAATCGTTGAACGGCTGGTGTCGTGAGCGCGGCCTGTTTGCGCATCATCTCGCGCAGTGGCGAACGGACTTCTGCGCCGTTGGTGGAATCGGTGGTAGCCGGCGCGAGAGCGCACCAGGAGGTGCGGGATCTGAAGCAGGCCAATCTCCAACTGCAGCGCAATTGAACCGCAAGGAGAAGGCGCTGGCTGAAGCTGCAGCGCTACTGGTGCTGCAAAAAAAGTACCGCGCGCTGTTCGAGGGCGAGGCCGAATGACGGGCCCTGAAGAGCGCAAGACATTGACCAGCCTGATCAGCGAGGCGACCCTGGCCGGGGCTCGCCAGGCACACGCGTGCAACATGCTGGGGCTTAGTAGTGCCCGGACAGTTCAGCGCTGGCAACGCGGCAAACCTGACGCGGCGGACGGGCGCTCGTTACGGCACCACGAGGCATGTCACAAGCTTTCTGCCGACGAACGCGCCGAGTTGCAGGTGGTCGCGAACTCGGCCGAATTCGGTCATCTGCCGCCAGGCCAGATCGCGTCGCGACTGGCAGACCAGCAACGCTATCTCGCCTCCGAATCGACGTTCTACCGGATACTGAAGGCCGAGAAACAACTCGCCCACCGGCGCAGCGAACGGCCGGCCACGCTCGCAGCAAACCGCATTCCGTTCGCGCCGACGCGCCGAACCAGTTGTATTCCTGGGATATCGCGTATTTGCCGACGACGATCCGTCGGCAGTACTTTTATCTATACCTGTTTCTGGATGTATTCAGTCACGCAAGATCGTCGGTTGACAGATCTATGCGGAGGAAAGCAGCGCGCTGGCCAGCGAGGTTCTCAGGGACCTCTGCGCGCGTGAAGCGATACAGCCTGACTGGGTGATTCTGCATTCGGATAACGGCGGCCCGATGAAAGGCACGGCGATGCTCGCCACACTCCAGGCGCTGGGTGTCATGCCGTCGTTGAGTCGCCCGGGCGTGAGCAACGACAACCGTATTCCGAGTCGCTGTTCAAGCCCCTGAAGTACCGGCCCGCTTACCCGCTCAAGGCGTTCGATACCTGTTCGTCGCGCGCACCTGGGTGGGCGCACTGGTGCGCGGGTACAACGACGAACATCGTCACAGCGCGATCCTGTTCGTGACGCCGGCGCAGCGTCATGCCAACCTTGATCAGGACATTCTGGATCGGCGCATGGCGCTCTATGAGACTGCCCGGCAACGCAATCCGCTGCGATGGACAGGCCGCACGCGCAAGTGGCAGCGCATAAGTACTGTGCATCTGAACCCGGATCGAACTCACAACCTGCCAGGCACTCCGCAGCGCGATAAGCAGGAGCGAAAGACCGTCTGAACTCTAAACGTTGAGGCAACAACTACCTTGAAAATTTCCGAGGATGGCATCGAGCTTCCGTGGGTCGATGAGCAACCTCCGCCCGGGATAAGTGCTTGCGAAAATCGAGCCAGGGGCGGCCTGCTGATCGTCTTCGGACCTTAGCGATAAAGCGAGCTGCCGGGACAATTGACCGCATCGTACTGACCACTGAGCTGCAACGTCAACAATCTTCGAACGGCGACGTAGCGAAAAGTGTTTCGTCGACTGACGGCGACAGACCAGTCCTGGTCAGTAACAAACCATCGCACCACACACGTTCGACGCGTCCCCACGCACAGGCTGAAGCAGCGTCCGGGAAGAAACCTCGTCCGTGATAGTTGGCGCTCGTGTTGCAGAGCAACGGAATACCCGTCAGCTTTTCGTATTCGACCAGAAGTTGCGCCACCGGATGCTCGGAAGTTCTTGAAATGGTCTGCAATCGGGCAGATCCGTCAAGATGCACGACGGCAGGGATTTTTTCTCGCCATTCCGCGCGCGTCTGATGATCGAACAACATATAGGAATCAGGGCTCCCCGGGCTAAAAATGGTCGGCGCACGATCCTCAAGGCAAATTGGCGCCACGGGACGGAAGTGCTCTCGAAACTTGATGTCGTTGAGATGATCCTTCATTGTGGGCAAAGTCGCGGCGGCCAGAATGCTTCTGCCCCCCAATGCTCGTGGTCCGAGCTCGGCCCGGCCGGCAAGGAAAACGACGGGCTTGCTACTGGCGAGTATGCTGGCGAGTTCTGCAATGGAGCAAGTAGACGCCGTCCATCCGGGCGGTACTTGGCAACCTTTTAAGACCGGTCCGCTATATACCGACCACTCCAGCGGCACGAAGCCGTTCTCAGCTGCCAGCGCGCAACAAGCGGCGCCGATCGCCGACCCGCTATCGTTGGGAAACGGCGGTACCCAGATTGCGTCGAACAAACCGCTCGCGCGCAGGGCGCTGTTCCATTTGATATTGAGCCCGCATCCGCCAGCGATGCACAAATTTCTCGGCCCCGGAATCGAATGGCGCTGCAGCGCGATACCCATTTCATGAACGAGAAGACGCTCGAGGAATACATGGAACGAGGCGAGTACGTCTTCGGATGGCCTGGCTTCCAGTCGCAGCGCGCTAGCTTCGAAGAACTCTCCTACAGCCGCTAGTGACGCGTCCGCGCTGTGGATGTTCTCGCGATAAGCTTGCGCACACTCCGCGTCGCCAGCAAAGCGTGCCTGATAAAGCCCGCGAAATACCTCAACGATATCTTCGTCAACGGAGCCCAGCGCGATGTAAGCCATCAGCTTGCCGGCCACACCCAGATCCCACCGGGCGCCGCCCGGCTTCTTATAAGGACCAAAGTGATGACCCGCCGCGGCGTAGATGTGACCTATCATGGGGAACAGGCAGTCAACATGGCGGGCGTGGTGGCGTTCTACATGATAGAGCCGTGGGACGATGCCACCATCCCACACCAAACAGAATGCAGGTTGCCCGCTTTGGGCAAAGGGACTGGTGCAGTACGCGGAGGCCACATGGCCTGACACGTGAGGATAGCTTTTATAAGGAAAGGAGTGGCCGCCGACAAGCAGTCCGGAGCCGTCGAGCGAAGCGAGCAGATCATCGGCTCGGCGTTCGGCATAAGGGGCCCCTTTTAGGCTGACGGGAAGCGACCCACTGAGGACCCGAAACTGCGACTCGACTACCCCGTCCCAGCCGTCGATGACAAACTGGTCGATATCGTGCGCACGGAAACCATGCTCGGACAATGCGATCGTGATCGCGTCGAGGTCGTCGATCGCCTGATACCGCGGATTGTTGTCTCGCTTTTCCTGCTCCACGCAAAAAACGAGTTTTCCATCCTCGACAAGGGCGATCGCTCCGTCGTGTGTCAGTTTGATCCCACAGATGCGCATAATATCTCCCTGCCTAACGCTGGTAAGTTGGTCCACACGAAGGAGAAGTCCCGTTGCGAAAGCAGGCGAGCAGACAGTCTTCATTCAACGACTGACCGACGCAGCTCAAACGATCGATCTCAACCAGCTCTTCTTCCAGGATGGCTATGACCGTCTCGGCTCCGGCAACGTGGCCCCATCGCCGGCAATTGGCGTCACGTGCCGATCCGAAAACCAGCTGTCCACCGGGCGCAAGCATCCGTGCTAAATTGCGGACAGCGGCGCGCACCTCGACGCTGCCGTCGAGGTAATAGAGAACCTCCGCCACCACGATCAGATCGAACTGTTGCTCAGTCGAAAAATGCTGGACATCGGAGACGATCCAATTGATGTGTGGTGGGTCCATCATCCGTTCGCGTGTCCTAGCAATTGCGCGTGGCACAATATCGATCACGGTGAGCCGTTGGCAGTGCGGTGCCAATTTTTCCGTAAAGGCTCCGCCGGCGCATCCGACTTCGAGCGCATTTGTGACAGATCCCTGCGAAAGTGCCATCCGAAGCATTTGCCTGTGGCGCTCGTGCTCAAACGGATTGTTGTCGAGCCGCCATGGATCGTCTGTGTCCAATTCCCGGCGCAGCAATTCGAAGTTCGTTTGATGTGTCAATTCCGCCATACCTTTATGGTTCGCCGCTGCAAGTATCCGGACCTTGGGCCGGGACTGGTGCTCCGTTGAAAACAGGCGTGTTGCTACGAGAACTGCACGGCGACCAAACGCTATTGTTTAACTTCCAGAAAAAATAGCTCGCGAGGGCTGTTACGCAGCTTCAGACCTTCAGCCACTCATTGGAAGGGCGTCGTTACCGTGACAACGCCCGTGAGGGATGCAGTCGAACCCGACGCTGTTCCCACAATCCGCGCAGTTCCTTGACGAGGGTTTCACGTCGCGTCTGCTCAAGCGTAATTGTATCGAGAAGATGTCCGAGCACGGCTTCGCCTTCGATCTGC
This sequence comes from Paraburkholderia sp. BL21I4N1, assembly GCF_002973525.1. Classification (GTDB taxonomy): domain Bacteria; phylum Pseudomonadota; class Gammaproteobacteria; order Burkholderiales; family Burkholderiaceae; genus Paraburkholderia. The sequence goes on along the minus strand of NZ_PVEN01000033.1, from coordinate 3,263 downwards.
ATTAGCATATCGAACAACTCATGTGAAATGCGCACACTGTCACAGATGGAGCCGCCGGTGCGAATTTCGCATACCGTCTCCTGACGATCCCGCGCTGTGTGAGCGCGGATTCGATAGAGCGATGCATAGGGCGGCAGTGAAACCGCGAGCGCAGTCCAATGTTCCTGCGTTGCGGGCCGTTTTTTGACGAGGAACGGCCCGACCACAAGTCCATCCAGCTCTGTCGTCAGATATGTGGCAATCGCGTCTGCAACCGAATCTACGATTGGCTCAGCGTTGTTATTAAAGGAAGTGTTGAGCAGAATTGGGATTCCTGTCCGCTTCTTGAACGCATTAATAACCTCCCAGTAGGCGGGATTGGTTTTCCGCGATACTGTTTGCAGCCGCGCTGTACCGTCAATGTGCGTGATGGCGCCGAGCAAGGCACGCTTGGAGTCGCGCACGCGAACTACAAAATTCATAAAAGGGAATTCGCGGGTACCCTCTGGGAGGTCAAAAAATTCGTGCGCATCATCCTCCAGCACTGATGGCGCGAACGGTCGGTAACCCTCGCGCTTCTTGACCATGGCGTTGATCCGGTCCTTGTTTGCGGTCGGCCTGGGATCGGCAAGAATGCTGCGGTTGCCAAGCGCGCGTGGCCCGAACTCCGAACGACCCTGCACCCAGCCGATCACGGCGCCATTTGCCATCCAGTCGGCTGCTCTGCCTGCCACGTCATCACTGCGTTCAACGTCGAGGTGTCCGGCCCACGCATTCAATTCTTGCTCCACGACTAGATCGCTCCCAAGATCGGGCCCCCAATAGACCTCCTGCAATCGCTCACGCGGCGCGGGCTGACCGAAGTCGTTTGACATCATAAGGGCGGCGCCTAATGCGCAACCGGCGTCGTGCGCTGCGGGCTGCACAAAGATGTCTTCGAAAAGTCCCGAATACAGCAGCTTACCGTTCATGGTGCAGTTATGAGCTACTCCTCCGGCTATACACAGCCGCTTCATACCGGTGACCTCGCGATGATGGCGGAGAATGTGGAACACGATCCGCTCCAGCGCTTCCTGCAATGAAGCAGCCACATCTCGATGCTGCGGTGTGAATGGCATTCCCTTTCGCCGGACCTGGATGCTGCGGAGCAACGTCGGACCGATGCGGTCCAGGTAGACGCGGTACTCACCGTCGGCGGAGAGTTGATAGAATTGCTCGAAGAGCCCGCGATAGGGAGCGGGGTCCCCATAAGGTGCAAGCCCCATGACCTTGTATTCGTCGAACAAGCCGTAACCGAGATACCGGATTGTTTCGAGATAGAACAGCCCTAGAGAATTATGCTCTGCGAAAGTCGCGAGTTGCGTAATTTCTGTTCCGGACCCGAGCGCCAAAAGCCCCGAGAGGAAATCACCACCGCCATCGACCGCGAGGATCAGACTTTGCTCGAATCCAGACATCGCAAACGCGCTCACGGCATGCGCCAGATGGTGACTCACGAATGAGACTCGCGAAGGATCGACTTCGGTACCGAACTCCTGCATTAGTAACTTACGCAGAAACAGCTTGGCATCCACCGGAATGGAGATGTTCGGCTGGGACAGGAACAGGCGTTCGAGCATGACGTTGCAATAGGCCTCGGTAGCGTAAAACGCGATGCGGTCGATATCGCTGAGCTGAATCCCTGCGGATGCAAGGCAGTATTGAATCGAACTGCTCGGGAACTTGTTAGAGTGCTTGATCCGGTTGAGGCGCTCCTCTTCGACGGCCGCTATTACGCGTCCGTCCCGGACAAGCACCGCAGCGCCATCGTGCAGAAATGTGTTCGGCAGTTCGAGTGGATTTTCATGAACTTTGTCCAGCCCGCCGCTCACTCCTAAGCACAGCATGTCTCTCTCCTTGATTGTGGGAGGAAGGCCCTATTGGCAAGACTCGAACCCGTACCACCTAAGTAAGGTAGGCTATCGCTCGCCGCTGCGAATACCGGTCAGACCTCACCAGCCCCGAAGAATCTCGCGTAGGGTCCGTCTGCAAAATGGCGCCGCAATTCATGAAAATTCCGTACCGTTTGGTCCAGTGGTCGCGTTTCCTGGCGCTGAAGGATGACGCGACCAGAAAGCTGAGGCGCTGGAACCTGGAGAAAATCCCAAATCGTTGCCAGGCATGCGGCGGATTCGCAAAGAAGGCTCTCGTACTCCATCACAAGCAGGTTGGTCGATGCGAAGGAGTGCGCGACCCTAGCGTGGAAATCCTCGGCGGTCTTGAAGTAGGCCTCGCAGTCGGCGATTGACAATCCGACGCGCGGAGGCAGAGCCGCATCGTTGCCAGAACTGAACCTCAGCCATTGGCCGGTTTGCCTTGCCTGCACCAGCGATCGAAGCGATTCCAATGTGTTTCTGCGAGGCAGGAGGATGACCTTGAGGCGTGGCCAACGAGCCAGCTCAGCAAATAAGCCCGGACGGGCGCGAAACTGAGGTTCATTGATCTTGCAGCCGACATGCGTCACATTGGTCTTGTCGCTCCGCGTCGGGTAGCGAAGGTAGGCAAGCTCGAGGAGCTCACGGTCGCCACGTAGCAGGCGATCCTTATCGGGCCAATTCGTATCATACGTATTGAGCAGCTCACCGTTGCTCAATACGTTCGGATGCCTGTTTAGCAACTGCTCCAGATAGTGCGTGCCCGTCCTTGGCATCGCAAGGATTGCAAATGGCTCAGGAGGCGGTGTAGGGTGGGTCATTCTGGCTCCAGATAACATTGTTCGCGACAGTTCGGGATTGAATCAATGATGTGAAGTCAGCCGACTCACGATGCCAGCGTTCCAGCGTCGATAGATTGACTGGATGCCATTGAGGATCTTCCGTGACAGGCTGACTTCCACACTGACGATGGTTGCGCTTCAGTGATGGCGCGACCAGAAAGCTGAAGTGCTGGAACCTCGCGGAAATCCCAAATCGTTGCCAAGCATGCGGCGGGCCCGCGAAGAAGACTACCGACGCATGTGATTGATCGACGACTGCTGCAACGTCATTTGCTCGGCTTCGCTCAGTTCTACCGCACACTTCATCCGCTACCCCGGCACCACGAAGGCGCCAGCAGGTTGACGAAACTCAATCGGATGTACCAGGAACACTATCCTCCATACTGTACAATTCGTGAAATCGATTGTTTTGATGGAACACATCCACACTATGGATAAGTTGGGATCATGCGTTTCAAGGGCCTCGATCTAAATCTCCTCGTCGCGCTCGATGCTCTGATGACCGAGCGTAACCTCACCGCGGCGGCAC
>NZ_PVEN01000032.1 GCF_002973525.1 Paraburkholderia sp. BL21I4N1 | reverse complement strand
GCGTGTAATCACGCTGCGTTCGCTTCGAACCCGTTTCCAATTTGACTCTCCTTCTTCCCGCAGGATCAGGTGTCAACTTATTTCAGGACGGGTCAGAGCGCAAAAAAAAGCCACGACCGAGGTCGTGGCTTTTTTTCGAGCGTCTGACTCGCGAGCGCGTCCTTCGACTGACTAGCTCTTCTCCGCCGCGAGCCATTCCAGCACGGGAATAGTCGCCGGCAACAACGGCGCAACGTCCGCCGGCAGCGTTTGCCAGACAAAAGCCTGACCCTCGCGACCGTGCGGCTCGCCGGACCACTGCGTCACCTTGCAGAAGAACAGCCGTACATAAGCATGCGGGTAATCGTGTTCCAGCGTGTGCCACAGGTGGCAAGCCTTCACGTCGATCCCCAGCTCTTCATGCAACTCGCGCGCGAGCGCGGCCTCCACCGACTCGCCTATTTCCAGCTTACCGCCCGGAAACTCCCAGTAGCCTTCGTACGGTTTGCCGGCCGGACGCTGCGCCAGCAGATAGCGCCCGTCCGGCTGAACCAGCACGCCGACGGCGACTTCCGTCACCTTGCGGCCGGCGGCGTTCGTGCCAGCGTCGCTCATGCCGGGTTCTTCCGGCCGGACCAGTCGCGGGCGAATTGCCACGCCACGCGCCCCGAGCGCGAGCCGCGTTCAAGCGCCCACACCAGCGCATCGCCGCGCGCCGCGTCGACTTCGGCGTCGTCGCAGCCGAAGTGCCGCAGCCAATGGCCGATGATCGACAGGTAGTCGTCCTGTTTGAACGGGTAGAAGCTGACCCACAGCCCGAAGCGCTCGGACAGCGAGATCTTTTCTTCGACCAGTTCGCCAGGGTGAATCTCGCCGTCGGACGTGTGCTTGTACGTCTCGTTGTCGCTCATGTATTCGGGCAACAGATGGCGACGATTCGACGTCGCGTAAATCAGCACGTTGTCCGACTGCGCGGCGATCGAGCCGTCGAGCGCGACCTTCAGCGCCTTGTAGCCCGACTCGCCGTCTTCGAACGACAGGTCGTCGCAGAACACCACGAAGCGCTCCGGCCGCTGCGCGATCAGGTCGACGATATCGCCGAGATCGTGCAGATCGTCCTTGTCCACTTCGATCAGACGCAGGCCGTCTTTCGCATATGCGTTCAGGCAGGCCTTGATCAGCGACGACTTACCGGTGCCGCGCGCGCCGGTCAGCAGCACGTTGTTGGCCGGTTGCTTGTGCACGAATTGACGCGTGTTCTGCTCGATCAAGCCTTTCTGGCGTTCGATATTTTGCAGGTCGTCGAGCGTGATCGCCGAAATGGCCGGCACCGGCTGCAGGTAACCGCGCCCCTGGCGCTTGCGCCAGCGGAACGCCACCGCGGCCGACCAGTCGATGTCCGGAGCGGCGGGCGGAAGCATCGCTTCCAGGCGGCCGAGTACGGCTTCGGCGCGGGTCAGAAACTGTTCGAGTTTGTCCATGGCTGTGAATTGAGCGGCCCGCAGGCCGCGTCATTAACTTGATTGAACCTGGTTACGAACGATAGTCGGCGTTGATGCTCACGTAGTCGTGCGACAGATCGCAAGTCCAGATCGTGGCTTGCGCATCGCCGCGGCCGAGTACGACACGAATGCCGATCTCGCTCTTCTTCATGACGCGCTGGCCGTCTTCTTCGCGGTAGGCCGGATTGCGGCCGCCGGCAGTCGCGACCAGCACGTCGTCCAGATACAGATCGATCTTGCCGACGTCGAGATCGTCCACGCCGGCATAACCGATGGCGGCCAGAATGCGGCCGAGGTTCGGGTCCGATGCATAGAAGGCCGTTTTCACGAGCGGCGAGTGGCCGATCGCATACGCGATCTGGCGGCATTCGCCGATACTCGAACCGCCTTCAACCTGCACGGTCATGAATTTGGTTGCGCCTTCGCCGTCGCGCACGATCAGCTGCGCGAGGGTCTGGGCGACCTCGGTCACCGCGTCGCGCAACGCTGCATAAGCGGGCGAATCGGTGGAGGTAATCGCCGGCAGGCTTGATTGGCCGGACGCGATCAGGATGAACGAATCGTTGGTCGAGGTATCGCCGTCGATCGTGATGCAGTTGAACGAGCGGTCCGCCACGTGCCGGACCAGCGCGTCGAGCACCGGCTGGGCGACGGCGGCGTCGAACGCGAGGAAGCCGAGCATGGTCGCCATGTTCGGCTTGATCATGCCCGCGCCCTTGCTGATGCCGGTCAGCGTGACCGTGTGGCCGTCGATCGTGACCTGTCGCGAGGTGGCCTTGGGCAGCGTGTCCGTGGTCATGATCGCCTGCGCGGCGTCGTACCAGTGCGCTTCCTGGCGGTTCGCGAGCGCCGCCGGCAAGCCGGCCTTCAGACGATCGACCGGCAGCGGTTCCAGAATCACGCCCGTCGAAAACGGCAGCACCTGTTCCGGCGAGATGTCCGCCAGACGCGCGAGTTCGGCGCAGGTTTCGCGCGCCGCCACCATGCCCGGCTCGCCAGTGCCCGCGTTCGCGTTGCCGGTGTTGATCACCAGCGCGCGGATCGGCTTGCCGCCAGCGCGCACGCGCTCCAGATTCTCACGGCACACCGTGACAGGGGCCGCGCAAAAGCGGTTCTGCGTGAACACGCCGCCGACCGTGGCGCCTTCGGCCACGGAAATGACGAGCACGTCCTTGCGGTTCGGCTTGCGGATGTTCGCCTCCGCCCAGCCCAGCGTGACGCCGGCGATGGGATGGAGTTGAGCGGGATCGATCGAGGGGAAATTGACAGCCATGGTCGCGACCTGTCGAAGAAAATGCCGGCAGGCGCCGGCATCGGGGATAGCAAACTGATGGCTCGGGCAGAGGGCCGAACCACCGCGGAATCGACTAAAACACGCTTCTGAAACGCGCCGCTGATAAGCGCGCCTGAAGCTCGCTACAACCGTGCGCTAAATGAAGCGCAACAACAAAACGGAGCGACAAAGCGCCCGCATAAAACGACGCGGCGCGCTCTGAAGCGCGCCGCTTTCGGCATCAGGCAATCTTGCCGTGGCACTGCTTGTACTTCTTGCCGCTTCCGCACGGGCACGGGTCGTTGCGACCGACCTTCGGCACCTCGTCCGCGTTCACGTTCGGCGCTACCGACGACGAGCCATGGCTCATCGCGTCGCCAATCATCGCGGCGGTGGCGGCTTCGGCGGCAACCGGCGCAGCCGACGCCGCTTCGGCGAATTCGGCGTGGCGGAACTCGACGTTATCCAGATGCCCGCCCTGTTCTTCCATCTGCTCGGCGGCCTGTTCCAGCTGTTCCGGCGACTGGATCTGCACGTTCATCACCACGCGGGTGACTTCGAGCTTGACGGCGTCGAGCATGGCGGCAAACAGTTCGAACGCTTCGCGCTTGTATTCCTGCTTCGGGTTCTTCTGCGCATAGCCGCGCAGATGGATACCCTGACGCAGGTGATCGAGCGCGGCCAGATGTTCGCGCCAGCTACGGTCCAGCGTTTGCAGCATGATCGAGCGCTCGAACGCGCTGAACGACTCGCGGCCGACCAGCGCGACCTTCGCTTCGTACGCTTCGTCTGCGGCGGCTTCGACCGCTTCGAGGATTTCGTCCGCGCTGATCGAGTTCGACTCGTTGATCATTTCCTGGATCGCGAGGTCGAGCTGCCATTCGTTGCGCAGCACTTCTTCCAGCTCGGGCACGTCCCACTGCTCTTCAATGCTGCCGGCCGGCACGAACTGATGAACGATATCGCCGATCACGCCCTGACGCATCGCGCCGATGGTTTCGGTGATGTCGTTCGCTTCGAGCAATTCATTGCGCTGCTGATAGATCACCTTGCGCTGATCGTTCGACACATCGTCGTATTCGAGCAATTGCTTGCGAACGTCGAAGTTGCGCGCTTCCACTTTGCGCTGCGCCGATTCGATCGAACGCGACACGATGCCCGCTTCGATCGCTTCGCCTTCCGGCATTTTCAGACGGTCCATGATCGCGCGCACGCGATCGCCGGCGAAAATGCGCAGCAGCGGATCTTCCAGCGACAGATAGAAGCGCGACGAACCCGGGTCACCCTGACGGCCGGCACGGCCGCGCAGCTGATTGTCGATCCGGCGCGATTCGTGACGCTCGGTGCCGATGATATGCAGACCACCTGCGGCCTTCACCTGATCGTGCAGCGCCTGCCATTCGTCGTGCAGCTTCTGAATGCGGCTTTGTTTGTCGGCGTCCGACAGCGTTTCGTCCTGTTCGAGGAACGACGCCTGCTTCTCGGCGTTGCCGCCGAGCACGATGTCGGTACCGCGACCGGCCATGTTCGTGGCGATCGTGACGCGCTTCGGACGGCCCGCTTCGGCGACGATCTCGGCTTCACGCGCGTGCTGCTTGGCGTTCAGCACTTCGTGCGGCAAGCCGGCCTGCTTCAGCAGATGCGACAGCAACTCCGAATTTTCGATCGACGTGGTGCCGACCAGCACCGGCTGACCGCGCTCGTAGCAATCGCGAATGTCGCGGATCACCGCGTCGTAGCGTTCCTTGGCGGTCTTGTAGATCTGATCCTGCTTGTCGATCCGCTTGGGCGGACGGTTGGTCGGGATCACGACCGTTTCGAGACCGTAGATCTCGTTGAATTCGTACGCTTCCGTGTCCGCCGTACCGGTCATGCCGGACAGCTTCGCGTACATACGGAAGTAGTTCTGGAACGTGATCGATGCGAGCGTCTGGTTCTCGCTCTGGATCTTGACGTGTTCCTTGGCCTCGACAGCCTGATGCAGACCGTCGGACCAGCGGCGGCCCGACATCAGACGGCCGGTGAATTCGTCGACGATCACGACTTCGTTGTTCTGCACCACGTAGTGCTGATCCTTGAAGAACAGCGTGTGTGCGCGCAGCGCGGCATACACGTGGTGCATCAGCGTGATGTTTTGCGGCGCGTACAGGCTCTCGCCCTCGCCGATCAGGCCCCACTCGGCGAGCAGACGCTCGGCCTTTTCGTGGCCCGATTCCGTCAGGAACACCTGGCGGCCTTTTTCGTCCAGCGTGTAGTCGCCCGGCTTTTCGACGCCGGTGCCGTCCGCTTTCTCTTCGCCGATCTGGCGCTCGAGCAGCGGGGGCAGCGCGTTCATGCGCACGTAGAGTTCGGTGTGGTCTTCGGCCTGGCCGGAGATGATGAGCGGGGTACGGGCTTCGTCGATCAGGATCGAATCGACCTCGTCGACCACCGCGAAATTCAGGGCTCGCTGCACGCGGGCGTCGGTCTCGTAGACCATGTTGTCGCGCAGATAGTCGAAGCCGAATTCGTTGTTCGTGCCGTACGTGATGTCTGCGGCGTAGGCTTCCTGCTTCGCGTCGTGATCCATCTGCGACAGGTTGATGCCGACCGACAGACCGAGGAAGTTGTACAGGCGCGCCATCCATTCGGCGTCGCGCTGGGCCAGGTAGTCGTTCACCGTGACGACGTGGACGCCGCGGCCGGACAACGCGTTCAGGTACACCGGCAGCGTGGCGACGAGGGTCTTGCCCTCGCCGGTGCGCATTTCGCCGATCTTGCCGTAGTGCAGAACCATGCCGCCGATCAGCTGCACGTCGAAGTGGCGCATTTTCAGCACCCGCTTGCTGGCCTCGCGGCAGACCGCGAACGCCTCCGGCAGGATCTTGTCGAGCGACTCGCCGCTCGCGACGCGCTGGCGGAATTCACCCGTTTTGGCGCGCAGTTGATCGTCCGTCAATTGCTCGATCTGCGGTTCGAGCGCATTGATCGCCGCGACGGTCTTTTGATATTGCTTGACTAGCCGCTGGTTGCGGCTGCCAAAAATCTTCTGTAGAAAACCGGTGGTCATCGGATCGGTGTCTGCGTCGCGGCTTCGGCTGGGTCGCAGCGTGCGTGATTCGTGCACATGCGCTCCGGGGTCGGAGGGGCCTCGGCGGCTTAGTCCAAGAGTGAATTCGAATCGGGCATTTTAGCACGCGCCCCCGGCCGCGCCTGTGTCAGCGGTGAGACGGCGGCATGGCATTCCAGGCCCGCCGCGCCGACCTCCGACCGTACGCATCGAGGCGGGCTCGCATGCATCCCGCACGGTACAATCGCGGCGTGAACGCGCATGGGGCGCGAACACACCGTTAATGTCGAACATGAGCCGTTTTTCGTCCTTTTCAAGGCCGCCGCCTCAGCAGTTCAAGGCGCGTCGTCCGCAGCCCGTCGCCGAGGTGCTGAATCGCACCGATGCGTTCGCGGCCCTGCGCGCGGGCGTCGAGCAGATCGCGGCGCTGGAGAAGGATCTGCGCGCGTTGCTGCCCGACTATCTGGCCACCAGCGTGGAACCGGGCTTTATCAAAGACGGCGTGCTGGCGCTGTTCGCCGCGCACAACGCACTCGCGGCGCGGTTGCGGCATCTCGAACCGCGGCTGTTGTCGGATTTGCAGCAGCGCGGCTGGCACGTCAATGCGTTGAGGATTCGCGTGCGGCCGCAGCCGGCCAAGGAGCCGCCGCCGGTCAAGCAGGCACGCATGACGCCGGTCGGTGCTGATGCGCTGCATGCGTTGAGCGAATCGCTGGCGCCGTCACCGTTGCAGGAAGCGCTGGCGAAAATGGCGGCGCGGCATCGGCGAAATCGCTGAAATGAAAAAAGCGGCCCATCTGGGCCGCTTTTTGTTTCTGCCGCAGGCTCGAAGGCCCGAAGTCAAGCGTTATGCGAACGCCGTTTGCGTCTCATACGCGAAACCGCGCGGCGCCTTCCGCGTGTCGTCGAACGTGACGATTTCGTACGCGTCTTCATGCGCCAGCAACTCGCGCAGCAGCGCGTTGTTCAGGCCGTGGCCCGACTTGTACGCGTCGTACGACGCCAGCAACGGATGGCCGACCACATACAGATCGCCAATCGCGTCGAGCATCTTGTGCTTCACGAACTCGTCGTCGTAGCGCAGGCCGTCGTTATTCAGAATGCGGTATTCATCGAGCACGATCGCGTTGTCCATGCTGCCGCCGCGCGCCAAACCGAGTTCGCGCATCATTTCCACTTCATGCGCAAAGCCGAACGTACGCGCACGGGCGATTTCACGCACATACGACGTATTGGCGAAATCCACTTCCAGCGACTGCCCGGTTTTATCCACGGCAGGGTGACGGAAATCGATCGTGAATTTGAGCTTGAAACCGAAATACGGATCGAGACGCGCGAATTTGTCGCCGTCGCGGATTTCGACCGGCTTGGTGACCTTGATGAATTTCTTCGCCGCGTTCTGCTCTTCAATTCCCGCCGACTGAATCAGAAACACGAATGAACCGGCGCTGCCGTCCATGATCGGGATTTCTTCAGCGGTGACGTCGACGTAGAGATTGTCGATGCCAAGACCGGCGCAAGCGGACATCAAATGTTCGATGGTCGATACGCGCGCGCCGTCTTTCTGCAACACCGAAGCCAGACGCGTATCGCCGATCGACAGAGCCGACGCGGGAATGTCCACCGGCGTGGGCAAATCCACGCGTGAAAACACAATGCCGGTGTCTGCCGCCGCCGGGCGAAGCGTCAATTCGACCTTACGGCCGGAATGCACGCCGATGCCGACGGTCTTAACGATCTGTTTAATAGTGCGCTGCTTCAACATGGTGATCTTCTATTCGATTGAAAATCCCAATCGGGACTTTTTGTTCCATAGCGCGAATTATACTCCAATGCCCTAAGGAGCGTCTTTGCGCGGAACGTATCAATCTGTTTCGCTGCATTACCCCAGGTGCGCCAATCAGGGAAAGCGTGACGGGCCGATATCCGGAACGGAGGCGTTTCCGGTCATCGGCCCGCGTAACGGCCTGTCACAAAAGCGTCTTATCCACCGTTGCCCTGCCACAACATGCGCTTGGGGCGAAGGTCGGGACGCCGCGTAACTAGCTCAACGTTGCGAGGATACTCCTTGCATCGCTAACCTCGAATTTGCCGGCAGCCTCGACGTTCAACGTCTTGACCACGCCGTCGTCGACCACCATCGCGTAGCGCTGGGAACGAATTCCCATGCCGCGCGCCGACAAATCCTGCTCGAGACCCAGCGCCCGGGTGAAAGCCGCACTACCGTCCGCCATCATGCGCACCTTGCCCGAGGCGTGCTGATCGCGTCCCCACGCGCCCATTACGAACGCGTCGTTGACGGACACGCACCAGATTTCGTCGATACCCGCCGCGCGCAACCGCTCGGCGTGTTCGACATAGCCCGGCACGTGTTTGGCCGAACAGGTCGGCGTGAACGCGCCCGGCAACCCGAAGATCACCACGCGCTTACCCGCCGTCTGCTCGCGCACGTCGAAGCTGTTAGGCCCGATCGTGCAGCCCGCCCGCTCGTCTTCGATCAACTCGAAGAGCGTCGCGTCGGGCAGCTTGTCACCTGTCTGAATCATGCTCAGTCCTTTGCATCGATGCGAAGCACGCTCGCACGTTGTCGTGTCGCAGTGAAGTCAATCGCGCCAGCCCTAAACCCGCTGCGCGCCCCGGCGACAGTCGCCCACTCCGCTTCGCGAATCCGAAGAGGGCAGTTGTCCTTGCCGCGAATCCAACGATACGCGACCTGTTCGCCGTTCACCCGCCACGCTCGTGCATCCGTCAGCCGGCGCTTTCCGAAAAAAGCGCGGCAACGAAAGCCTGCTCGCGCGCTCAGTCCGCCTGCTTGCGCAGGAACGCCGGAATGTCGTACGTGTCGACGCCCTTTTCCTGCAGCGCCTGCACGTGCGAAGCCGCCGTGTCGCGCGAGGTGCGCCATACGGCCGGCGTATCCAGCGCGCCGTAGTCGGCGGTACTCGCGTGCGACGTCGACGGCGCGTACGCAGCGTGTTGCATCGTGCTGATCGGCTGGTTGTCGGTGCCGGTGCGCAGCAACGTCATCGGTGCCGATTGCTGCTTCTTCGCCGCACGGCCCAGACCCGTTGCCACGACCGTCACGCGCAGCGCGTCGCCCATGGCGTCGTCATAAACAGCGCCGAAGATCACCGTGGCGTCTTCCGCCGCGTAGCTCTTGATCGTGTTCATCACTTCACGCGTTTCCGACAGACGCAGCGAACGGCTCGACGTGATGTTGACCAGCACGCCACGTGCGCCCGACAGATCCACACCTTCCAGCAGCGGGCTGGCGACAGCCTGCTCGGCGGCCAGACGCGCGCGATCGACACCGGCAACCGTCGCCGTGCCCATCATCGCCTTGCCCTGCTCGCCCATCACCGTCTTCACGTCTTCGAAGTCGACGTTCACCAGACCGTCGACATTGATGATTTCCGCGATGCCGGCAACTGCGTTGTTCAGAACGTCGTCTGCGCACTGGAAGCACTTGTCCATCTCGGCGTCATCGCCCATCACCTCGAACAGCTTGTCGTTCAGAACGACGATCAGCGAGTCGACGTGATCCTCCAGTTGCTGCGAACCGGCTTCTGCCACACGCATGCGCTTGCCGCCTTCGAACTCGAACGGCTTGCTGACCACGCCCACGGTCAAAATACCCATTTCCTTGGCGATCTGCGCGACCACCGGTGCCGCCCCCGTACCCGTGCCGCCACCCATGCCGGCCGTGATGAAGACCATGTGCGCGCCGCGCAATGCGTCGGCGATGCGTTCACGGGCTTCTTCCGCTGCCGCGCGGCCCATTTCCGGCTTGGCGCCAGCGCCCAGACCCGTGTTGCCGAGCTGGATCACCGCGGTGGCACGCGAACGCGACAGAGCCTGCGCGTCCGTGTTCATCACGATGAAGTCGACGCCTTGCACGCCTTTGTTGATCATGTGCTGAACGGCATTGCCGCCAGCGCCACCTACTCCGACCACCTTGATGATGGTGCCGTTCGTTTCGGTTTCCAGCATCTGGAATTCCATGTTGCCTCCGTCAAGATAAAAAATTTACAGCCACTCGGCCGTTATTCGGCAGGAGATCGGGCAACCCCCTGTCGCGCGCCGGCCGCCGGCACCAGCGCGAGTTTTTTTAAAGCGAAATCGTTAGAAGTTGCCGAGGAACCAGTCCTTCATCCGCGTGAAGACCTGACCCATCGACCCCGACTGCACGGCGACCTTGCGGCCGCGCATGCGTTGCGAGCGTCCTTCGACGAGCAGGCCCATCGCCGTCGAGTAGCGCGGGTTGCGCACCACGTCGGCAAGACCGCCCGCGTATTCCGGTACACCAATGCGCACCGGCTTCAGGAAAATGTCTTCACCCAGTTCGACCATGCCGAGCATCATCGACGCGCCGCCGGTCAGCACCACGCCGGAGCTCAGCAGTTCCTCGTAACCCGACTCGCGCACCACCTGCTGCACGAGCGAAAACAGTTCTTCGACACGCGGCTCAACGACCGCCGCCAGCGCCTGGCGCGACAGCGTGCGCGGACCGCGCTCGCCGAGACCCGGCACTTCGATCATTTCGTCCGGATCGGCCAAGGCCTGCTTGGCGATGCCGTAATCGACCTTGATGTCTTCCGCGTCCGGCGTCGGCGTGCGCAGCGCCATCGCGATGTCGCTGGTGATCTGGTCGCCGGCGATCGGAATCACCGCGGTATGACGGATCGCGCCTTCGCTGAAGATCGCGATGTCCGTAGTGCCGCCGCCGATATCGACCAGCACCACGCCGAGTTCCTTCTCGTCTTCGGTCAGCACCGCCAGCGACGACGCCAGCGGCTGCAAGATCAGATCGTTCACTTCGAGACCGCAGCGGCGCACGCACTTGACGATGTTCTGCGCCGCGCTGACCGCGCCGGTGACGATATGCACCTTCACTTCGAGGCGAATGCCGCTCATGCCGATCGGCTCGCGCACATCTTCCTGACCGTCAATGATGAATTCCTGAGTCAGGATATGCAGCACCTGCTGATCGGTCGGAATGTTGATTGCCTTGGCCGTTTCGATCACGCGAGCCACGTCGGTCTGCGTGACTTCCTTTTCCTTGATCGCCACCATGCCGCTCGAATTGAAGCTGCGGATATGGCTGCCGGCGATCCCGGTGAAGACGTTGGTGATCTTGCAGTCGGCCATCAGCTCGGCTTCCTCGAGCGCGCGCTGAATCGACTGCACGGTGGCTTCGATATTCACCACCACGCCTTTCTTGAGCCCCTTCGATTCGCTCTGGCCGAGGCCGATCACCTCGTAGTGACCCTCGCCCTTCAACTCGGCGACGATGGCCACGACCTTCGACGTCCCAATGTCGAGGGCGACCAGCAGATCTTTATAGTCTTTACTCATAGCGTGCTCATTGCGTGTGATGTCCGTTTACTTCTTGCCCTTGTCGGGTTCGCTGATAAAGCGCATGCCAGCGGCACGAATCGCGAAACCGTTCGGATAGCGCAAGTCCGCATACTCGATATCCTTTCCCCAACGTTGCGTCACCGCGTTCCACGCCGCGGTCAGGCGCTTGCTGCGATCGAGCAGCGTGTCCTGATTGCGTTCGCGCCCGAGTTCCACCTGCGTTCCATTCGACAACTTCACCGTCCACGCATAACGCGGCGACAGCGTCACTTCATCCGGCGTCGCGCCCAGCGGCGCGAACCACTTCTGAAAATCGTGATAGCGCGCGACAACTTCCTTGGCCGTGCCGTCCGGACCGTCGAAGGCGGGCAAATCTTCTTCGAGCTCGCCCTGGTTCGCCGTGAACAGCTCGCCGTCGACGCTCACCAGCTGATCGCTGCCCCACGTTCCCAGCGGTTTGTACTCCTCGAGCGTGACAGCCAGCGCATTCGGCCAGACCCGCCGCACGCTCGCGTGACGCACCCACGGCATCTGCTCGAACGCCTGCCGCGCGACGTCGAGATCGACCGTGAAAAAATTGCCCTTCAATCGCCCTACTACCCCGGCGCGCACCGTCGGTGAATTGATGTGCTCGGTGTCGCCGTCGATCTGGATTTCGCGCAACGCGAAATTCGGACGCTGGATCAGCCAGTAACCGCCCGCCGCCAGCAGCACGAGCACCAGCAACACGTGCAGCGCGTTGGCGGCGAGATTGAGCTGGCGAACGTTGTTCCACATGGTGTTGCTTTCGGGTCGCCCCGCTTAGTCCTGCAGCGTCAGCGCCAACACGCCGACAACCAGATCCTGATAGCTGATACCCACCGCGCGCGCCGCTTTTGGCGGCAGCGAGTGATCGGTCATGCCAGGCGCCGTGTTCACTTCCAGAAAATACGCATTGCCGTCCGCGTCCATCATGAAATCGGCGCGGCCCCAATCGGCGCAGCCGAGCACGTCGAACGCGCGGCGCGCCAGCACTTTCAGGCGCGTTTCTTCTTCGGGCGCGAGTCCGCACGGAATCAGATACTGCGTGTCGTTCGCGATGTACTTCGCGTGATAGTCGTAGAACTCGCCGGCCGGCACGATACGGATCAGCGGCAGATCGAGATCGCCGGCAATGCACGCGGTGTACTCGCCGCCGCCTTCGATGCTCTTCTCGACCACGACGATCTTGTCGTACTTGATCGCTTCCAATAGCGCGGCCGGCAGCGCGTCCGCGCTCTTCACCTTGATTACCGCGACGCTCGACCCTTCGCTCGCCGGCTTCACGAACAGCGGCAAACCGAGCTTCGCGACGATCTCCTGGGCGCGCGCCGCGTAATCGTCGCCGCGCAGCACGGTTTCGAACGGCGGTGTCGGAATGCCGAGCTGCTGCCACACGAGCTTGGTGCGGAACTTGTCCAGACCGAGCGCCGAGCCGAGCACGCCGCTACCGTTGTACTTGATGCCGTAGAAGTCGAGCGCGCCCTGAATCTGGCCGTTTTCGCCGTAGCCGCCATGCAAGGCGATAAAGGCGCGGTCAAAGCCTTCCGCCTTCAACGCCGCGAGCGGACGCTCGGACGGGTCGAACGGATGCGCGTCGATACCGGCGTCGCGCAGTCCTTCCAGCACCAGGCGGCCGGACGTGAGCGACACTTCGCGCTCGGCGGATTCACCGCCGAGAAGTACTGCCACCTTGCCGAATTTTTTCGGATCGATACCGCTCATCTCACACCTTCGTTTCCTGAGCGAGGCGACCCGGCACACCGCCGATCGAACCCGCGCCCATCGTGATCACCACATCGCCGGCACGCACCACTGCTGCGAGCGCGTCCGGCACTTCGTCCACCGAATCGAGAAACACCGGTTCGACCTTGCCCGTCACGCGCAGCGCACGCGCCAACGCGCGGCCGTCCGCGGCGACGATCGGCGCTTCGCCGGCCGAATAGACTTCGGTCAGCACGAGCGCGTCGACGGTCGACAGCACCTTCACAAAATCTTCGAAGCAGTCACGCGTGCGCGTGAAGCGGTGCGGCTGGAACGCCAGCACCAACCGCCGGCCCGGAAACGCACCGCGCGCCGCCGCCACCGTCGCGGCCATTTCGACCGGGTGATGACCGTAGTCGTCGACCAGCGTGTACGTGCCGGCCGGGTTGCCTTCGCTCAGTACCGGCACTTCGCCGTAGCGCTGGAAGCGCCGGCCCACGCCGTTGAAATCCGCCAGCGCTCGCTGGATATCGGCATCTTTCACTTCAAGTTCAGTCGCAATCGCAATCGCGGCGAGCGCGTTCTGCACGTTGTGCTCGCCCGGCAGGTTCAACACAATGTCGAGCGGCGCCGCATCTTCGCGCATGGCGGTGAAATGCATCTTGCCGTCGTGCGCCGTGACGTTGACCGCGCGCACCTGCGCATCGGGCGCCAGGCCGTAGCGGATGATCGGCTTCGACACGAACGGCAAGATTTCCTTCACGTTCGGATCGTCGACGCACAGCACCGCGATGCCGTAAAACGGCAGACGGTGCGTGAACTCGATAAACGCCTGCTTGAGCCGCGCGAAGTCGTGGCCGTAGGTGTCCATGTGATCGGCGTCGATGTTCGTAATGACTTCGATCACCGGGAACAGATTCAGGAACGACGCGTCCGACTCATCCGCTTCGGCGACGATAAAGTCGCCCGTACCCAGCCGCGCATTCGCGCCCGCGCTGATCAACCGGCCGCCGATCACAAAGGTCGGATCGAGCCCGCCCGCCGCCAGCACGCTCGCCACCAGCGAAGTGGTCGTGGTCTTGCCGTGCGTACCGGCAATCGCAATGCCCTGCTTCAGACGCATCAGTTCCGCGAGCATCACCGCGCGCGGCACGATCGGAATGCGGCGATGACGCGCGGCCAGCACTTCCGGGTTGTCGCTACGCACCGCGGTCGAAACGACCACTGCGTTCGCGCCTTCGATGTTCTCCGCCGCGTGACCGATCGCGATCCGCGCGCCGAGGTTCGCGAGACGATCGGTGATCGCGTTGCTCGACAGATCCGAGCCGCTCACCTGATAGCCGAGATTGACCAGCACCTCCGCGATGCCGCTCATGCCGACACCGCCGATGCCGACAAAATGAATATGTTTGACGATGTGTTTCATTGCTTTCCTTCTGGGCTCGCGCCCGAAATCGAACCCGCCACGCTCGCGCAAATCTGCGCGACCTGCTCCGTGGCGTCGGGTTTCGCGAGCGAGCGCGAACGCTCCGCCATGTCCGCGAGACTTGCCCGCGTCTGGCTGCGCAACCAGTCGGCGAGCATCTCCGCCGACAGATCGCGTTGCTGCACGACCAGCGCCGCGCCATTGCCGGCGAGGAACGCTGCATTGGTTGTCTGGTGATCGTCTACTGCAAACGGGAACGGCACGAAGAACGCCGCTACCCCAACCGCTGAAATCTCCGACACCGTCATCGCGCCCGAACGGCAGATCACCAGATCGGCGTTCGCGTACGCGCTCGTCATGTCGTCGATGAACGCCACGAGTTCGACGTCCGTGCCGGTCTGCAAACCGGCTGCCGCGTAGTTCTCGCGCAGCGCCTCGATATGCTTCGCGCCCGCCTGATGCACGATGCGCGGCCGTTCATTCGGCGCGAGCAACGCCACCGCACGCGGCACCACTTCGTTCAACGCCGCCGCGCCCAGACTGCCGCCCACCACCAGCACATTCAGCGGACCGCTGCGTTGCGCGTAGCGTGCTTTGGGTGCAATTGCGCGCGCAAGTTCCTCACGAATCGGGTTTCCGGTCCATTCGCCGTGCGGCAATGCGTTCGGGAACGCAACCAGCACGCGTTTGGCGAGCTTCGCGAGCACCTTGTTGGCGAGGCCCGCGATCGAATTCTGTTCATGCAGCACCAGCGGACGACCGCTCAACGCCGTCATCAAACCCGCCGGGAACGTGATGTAACCGCCCATGCCGAGCACCACATCCGGCTTCACGCGACGCAGCACGGAAAGACTTTGCGTGCAGGCGCGCAGCAAATTCAGCGGCAACATCAGCTTGGTCTTCAACCCCTTGCCGCGCAGTCCGCCGAAGCGCACGTATTCCATCGGAATGCCGTGCTTCGGCACCAGCGTCGCTTCCATTCCCGCGGGATTGCCGAGCCACACGACCTTCCAGCCCCACGCCTGCATCAGGTGCGCGACCGCGAGGCCCGGGAACACGTGTCCCCCGGTGCCACCGGCCATCACCATCAGCGTGCGTTGCGGCACAGCGGTCATACTTTGCCCCCACGCATCAGCACCCGATTTTCGTAATCCACGCGCATCAACACCGCCACCGCGACGCAGTTCAGCAAAATGCCCGAGCCGCCATAACTCACTAGCGGCAACGTGAGGCCTTTAGTCGGCAGCAGGCCGAGATTCACGCCCATGTTGATGAAGGTCTGCGCGCCGAACCAGATACCGATACCCTTCGCGACGAGGCCCGCGAACGTGCGGTCGAGCGCGAGCGCCTGACGGCCGATCTCGAACGAACGGCGCACGATCCAGTAAAACATCAGGATCACCACCAGCACGCCGACAAAACCGAGTTCCTCGCCGATCACCGCGAGGATGAAGTCGGTATGCGCTTCCGGCAGATAGTTGAGCTTCTCGACGCTGCCGCCGAGGCCCACGCCGAACCACTCGCCGCGCCCGAAGGCAATCAGCGAGTGCGTCAATTGATACGCCTTGCCCTGCGCGTAACGGTCGTCCCACGGATCGAGGTACGCGAAAATCCGCTCGCGACGCCATGGCGACGCCCACACCAGCAAGCTGAACGTGCCCACCGCCGTGGCCACGAGGCCGCCGAACAGCTTGCCGTTCACACCGCCGAGGAACAGCACGCCCATTGCGATCGCCGCGATCACCATGAACGCGCCCATGTCCGGCTCGAGCAGCAGCAACGCGCCGACGAGGCCGACCGCGACCGCCATCGGCAGAAAGCCCTTGGCGAAGCTGTGCATGTATTCCTGCTTGCGCACCGTGTAGTTCGCGGCGTAGATGGTGACCGCGAGCTTCATGATTTCCGACGGCTGCATGTTCGTGATGCCGAGCGGAATCCAGCGGCGCGCGCCGTTCACGCCCTTGCCGATGTGCGGAATCAGCACGACGACCAGCGCGGCCAGCGAGATCAGGAACAGCTTCGGCGCGTACTTGTCCCACGTCGAGATCGGAATGCGGAATGCGGCGATACCGATCACCGAGCCCAGCACCACGAACAGAATCTGCCGCGCGAGAAACGCCCAGTCGCGGTAAGACGAATACTTCGGCGAGTCCGGCATCGCGATCGACGCCGAATACACCATCACGACCCCGAGCCCGAGCAGCGCGACGACCACCCACAGCAACGAGTGGTCATAGTCGAGCATCCGCGAGCGCAGCGGACGCACGCCGTTGACGGCGCTCGCCAGGCCGCTGCCCGTGCGCCCGCCGGCGCGCGCCGCGCCGCCACCCGAGGCGCCTTCGCCGGCGCCAGCGCCCGCGGTGCGTGAACCGAAGCGTTCCGACCAGCTCATATCATCGTCCCCCGTTCGGCCGCGATGTCTTCCACCGTGCCGCGAAATACCTCGGCGCGGTGCGCGTAACCCTTGAACATGTCGAAACTCGCGCAGGCCGGCGACAGCAGCACGGCGTCGCCCGGTTGCGCCAGCGCGGTGGCGGCACGCGTCGCGTCCTCGAGCGTGGCGTGGTCGGTCAGCGCGATGCCGGTGTGTTCCAGCGCGGCGCGAATCTGCGGCGCGTCGCGGCCGATCAGCATCACGGCACGACACCAGCGCATGACCGGCGCGGCGAGCGGATCGAACTCCTGACCCTTGCCGTCGCCGCCAGCGATCAGCACCACGCGTTGCGCGAGGCCGTCGAGTGCTGCGACCGTTGCACCGACGTTGGTGCCCTTGCTGTCGTCCACGTAATCGACGCCTTCGATCGACGCGATCAATTCCACCCGATGCGGCTCACCGCGATATTCACGCAAGCCGTGCAGCAGCGGCGCGCCCGGCAGGCCGACGGCGCGCGTGAGCGCGTACGCGGCCAGCGCGTTTGCGGCATTGTGCAAACCGCGAATGCGCAAGGCGTCCGCCGGCATCAGGCGCTTCAGCGCGATATTCGGCAACGCCACGGCTTCGTTCTTGCGACGGCGCTTGGGCACCGGTTCATCGCTCGCGTCGAGGTCATGCGCTTCGACCAGCCAGACGATGCCGTTCTCGCGCAGCAAACCGTAGTCGCCGTCGTTCTTCGGCTCGGTGACGCCGAACGTCACGACTTCGGCTTCGCTGTCCGCCGAAGGCGCGAGCGACATCACCCGGGCGTCGTCGCGATTCAGCACGCGCACGGTCTGTGTACCGAAGATGCGGCCCTTCGCGGCAGCGTACGCATCGAGGCCACCGTGCCAGTCCAGGTGGTCTTGTGTGATGTTCAGCACCGCGGCCGCGTCCGGCGCGAACGTGTGCGCGGTTTCGAGCTGGAAGCTCGACAGTTCGAGCACCCACACGTCGGGCAGCGCGGTGTTGTCGATCGCTTCGCTGAGCTTGTCGAGCAGCGACGGGCTGATGTTGCCCGCCACCGCGACCTTCTTGCCGGCGCGTTCGCACAGCAAGCCGGTTAGGCTGGTGGTGGTGGTTTTGCCGTTGGTGCCGGTGATCGCGAGCACCTTCGGCGCGTAGCCGCTTTCGCCGAGCGTCTGCAACGCCAGCGAGAACAACTCGAGTTCGCCCCAAACCGGAATGCCCTGCTCGCGCGCGGCGGTAATCAGCGGCAGCAGATCGGCCGCGAGCGGCGACAAGCCCGGACTGATCGCCACGAGTTCGATACTGTCGAGCAAGGCCGGCGAAAACGCGCCGCCGACGAATTCGGCGTCGACGCGGTGTGCTTCCAGCGCGGACAGATTCGGCGGCACCTCGCGCGTATCGGCCACACGCAGCCGACAGCCGTGCCGCGCGCACCAGCGCGCCATCGCGAGACCGGATTCACCCAGTCCCAGCACGAGCACCATCGGCTTTTGCCGATCCCGAAACTTCTCGCCGAACATCGCCTGCTTCCCTTAAAACCTGCTTTAACGCAACTTGAGCGTGGACAAACCGAACAGACACAACATGAGCGTGATGATCCAGAAGCGCACAACGACCTGCGTTTCCTTCCAGCCCGACAATTCGAAATGGTGATGCAGCGGCGCCATCTTGAAGAGACGCCGCCCTTCGCCGAAACGGCGCTTGGTGAATTTGAAC
The DNA here is from genome assembly GCF_002973525.1 of Paraburkholderia sp. BL21I4N1. Classification (GTDB taxonomy): domain Bacteria; phylum Pseudomonadota; class Gammaproteobacteria; order Burkholderiales; family Burkholderiaceae; genus Paraburkholderia. The sequence continues at coordinate 16,053 of NZ_PVEN01000032.1, read as the reverse complement.
CACGTGACCTGCAACATCACGGACAGCGTCTCGGCGACGAAAATGCCGCCCATGATGAACAGCACGATTTCCTGACGCACGATCACCGCGACCGTGCCGAGCGCGCCACCGAGTGCGAGCGCGCCCACGTCGCCCATGAACATCTGCGCCGGGTGCGTGTTGAACCAGAGGAACGCGAGCCCGGCTCCGCCCATCGCCGAACAGAAGATCAGCAACTCGCCCGCGCCCGCGATGTGCGGGAACAGCAGGTACTTCGAGTAGACCGAACTGCCCATCACATAGGCGAACACGCCGAGCGACGCACCCACCAGCACGACCGGCATGATGACGAGGCCGTCGAGGCCGTCGGTGAGATTGACCGCATTGCTCGAACCGACGATCACCAGATACGTCAGCACGATGAAGCCCCACACGCCGAGCGGATAGCTGATCGACTTGACGAACGGCAGCATCAGGTCGGCGCGCGCGGGCAAGCCCATCGACAAGCCGCTGCGCACCCACGCCATGAACAGGTCGAAGACCCGCACGTTGTTCGCTTCGGACACGCTGAACGCCAGATAGACCGCCGCGAACAGGCCGATCAGCGACTGCCAGAAATACTTTTCGCGCGACGACATGCCGCGCGGGTCCTTGTAGACCACCTTACGGTAATCGTCGACCCAGCCGATCACGCCGAAGCCGAACGTGACGAGCATCACGATCCAGATGAAGCGGTTGGTCAGATCGGCCCACAGCAGCGTGGCCACCGCGATGCCGAGCAGAATCAGCACACCGCCCATGGTCGGCGTGCCGGATTTGACCAGGTGCGATTGCGGACCGTCTTTACGAACGGCCTGGCCGACCTTCATCGCGGTCAGCTTACGAATCACCGCCGGGCCGCAGACGAGCCCGATCAGCAGCGCGGTGATGGTAGCCATCACCGCACGGAATGTCAGATAACTGAACACGCGCAAGAAGCTTGCGTCATTCTGCAGCCATTGCGCCAGCGCCAGTAGCATGCTTCGGTCCTTCTAGTTCAATGTGCGGCGGGCGTCGTGCCCGCTGCGTTGGGTTGTGGACTCGTCACGGCGTCCACCACGCGTTCCATTTGCATGAAGCGCGAGCCTTTCACGAGAAGCGTTGCCGCAGAACCGAAACCGGCCTGCTGCAATTGCGCGACCAGCGTGCCGACGTCGGCCACGTGGTGCGCGTCCGCGCCATACGCGGTGCAGGCGTCGCGCGAGGCGTCGCCCATTGCGTACAGCGCGTCGATACCGCGTTCCTTCGCGTATGAACCGATTTCGCGATGGAACGCCGGACCGTTGTCGCCGACTTCGCCCATGTCGCCCATCACCAGCACGCGCGGCGATACACACGCCGCGAGCACGTCGATCGCGGCGCGCATCGAGTCGGGATTGGCGTTGTAGGTGTCGTCGATCACGGTGGCGCCGGTCAGCGCGCCGACGGCCGCGTGCTTGACCTGCAAACGCCCCTTCACGGCGCCGAACGATTCGAGACCGCGCTTGATCGCGTCGAGCGACACGCCTGCAGCCAAGGCGGCGGACGTCGCGGCCAATGCGTTGTGCGCATTGTGATTGCCGAGTACTTGCAGCGTGGCTTCAACGTGACCTGCCGGCGTGTCGATGCTCAACGCCTTGCCGTTAAACGTGCCTTTGACGGCGGCTTCGGTCATGCGCTCGGCCGAGTTCAGCGCGAAGTCCATGATGCGACTGCCGGTGGCCGCCACGCGCCAGATGCTCGCGTAGGCGTCGTCGGCCGGGAACACGGCCACGCCTTCCGGCGACAACGCGTGAATCACGCTGGCGTGTTCGAGCGCGACCGCTTCGACGGTCGCCATGAATTCCTGATGCTCGCGCTGCGCGTTGTTCACCACGGCGACGGTCGGCTCGGCGATCTTCGCCAGCAACGAGGTTTCGCCCGGATGGTTCATACCGAGTTCGACCACCGCCAGTTGATGCGCGGCGTGCAGACGGAACAGCGTGAGCGGCAAGCCGATGTCGTTGTTGAAGTTGCCGGCCGTGGCGAGCCGGTTTTGCTCACCCACGGCGGCGGCGAAGATCGACGCGATCATTTCCTTGACCGTGGTCTTGCCGTTGCTGCCTGTCACGGCGACGAGCGGCATCGCGAACTGGCGGCGCCAGCCGCGCGCGAGCACGCCGAGCGCGACGCGCGTATCGGTGCTCACGACTAGCGACGGCACGTTCCAGTCCGCCGGCGTGCGCGTGACCAGCGCGGCCGTCACGTTGCGCGCCGCGACTTGCGGCAGAAAGTCGTGCGCGTCGAAGCGCTCGCCCTTGATCGCGATGAACAGATCGCCCGGGCCGGCGCTGCGGCTGTCGGTCGAAATGCGCTCGATCGTCACGCTATCGTCGCCGAGCACGGTAGCGCCCGGAATCAGCGCAGCGGCTTCACGTAGCGAGAACATGGCATGTCCTGACTGACTCATTCGCCACCTCCGCGTGCATGCGTCGCACGCGCGGCAAGCGCGAGGCGAGCGTGATCCTGATCGGAGAAAGCGCGTTTCTTGCCCATGATTTCCTGGGTGGCTTCATGCCCCTTGCCGGCCAGCACGATGACGTCTTCACGCGCGGCAGTGCGGATCGCTTGCAGGATTGCACTCGCGCGGTCTTCGATGCGGCGCGCCTTCGACGCGTTCTGCATGCCCGCGGCGATCTGCTCGAGGATTGCTTGCGGATCTTCGCTGCGCGGGTTGTCGCTGGTCACGACCACGCCGTCGGCGAGCCTTTCGGCGATCGCGCCCATCAGCGGACGCTTGGTCGCGTCGCGGTCGCCGCCGCAGCCGAACATGCAGATCAGTTCGCCGCCGCGCGCGGCCGCCATGGGGCGCAGCGCTTCGAGGGTTTTTTCCAGCGCGTCCGGCGTGTGCGCGTAGTCGATCACCACCAGCGGCTCGTCGTTCTGCAAGCGGCCGCCGAGGCGCTGCATGCGGCCGTTCACCGGTTCGAGCTTCGACAGTTCGGCGAGCGCGGCGTGGAACGGCACGTCGGCGGCGAGCAGCGCGCCGAGCACGCCGAGCAGATTGCTCACGTTGAACGCGCCGAGCGTTTGGACTTCGACTTCGGCATCGCCCCAATCTAAGGTGCTCAGATGGAACGCGGTGCCGGTGGCCGTGGCGCGCACGTTCGACGCGAGCAGCAACGCATCGGCTTGCGGCGCGTCTTGCAACGTGGCGTCGAGGCCGTAGGCGATCGTGCGGGCGTGACCTTGCGTGCTGGCGAGCAAACGGCGACCGGCGGCATCGTCGCGATTGATCACGGCCGCGCGCAGTTCCGGCCACGCGAACAGACGTGCCTTTGCCGCTTCATAGGCCGCGAAGGTGCCGTGATAGTCGAGATGGTCTTGCGTGAGGTTCGTGAACACGGCGATGTCGAACGCCGTGCCGTTCACACGCCCCTGATGCAGCGCATGCGACGACACTTCCATCGCCACCGCCTGCGCGCCCGCGTCGCGCAACTGCGCGAGGCTGCGCTGCAATTGCGGCGCGTCGGGCGTCGTGAAACCGGTGTGCACCAGTTGGCCCGGCAAGCCGGTGCCGAGCGTGCCGATAATCGCGCAGCGCTGGCCGAGCGCGGTCAGCGCCGCCGACACCCACTGGCTGCACGACGTCTTGCCGTTCGTCCCGGTAATGCCGACCGCCAGCATCGCGTCGCTCGGGTCGCCGTACCAACCGCTCGCAATCGAACCGGCTAGTTCATTTAGCGCCGGCACGGCCAGCGTGCTGGACGGATCGATCTGAGCGGAATAACCCTCGGGCTGCACCAGCACCGCAGCGGCGCCACGTTCGAGCGCACCTTCGATAAACGGACGGTTGTCCGCGCCATCGACCGCGTAAGCGAAAAATGCGTCGCCCGCTGCGAGCGAACGCGTGTCGGCATGCAGATGCGCGCCTGGCTGCACGCGTGCGTGCAGCCAGTTGAGCGCGTCGGCGATCTGCCGGTGAGCGGGATGGTGCTTGCGCAATGCGCTCATCGCACGACTCCCGGGTGGCTTTTCGCGGAGGCGGAAATCGTCATCTTTTTAGCGCCGGCGCTAGTGGAAAGTTTCTTGGCCGCCGCAGGCGTGGCCGGTGCGGTAGGCGCGGGCGGCGCCGAATCGTCCGACACCACCATCTGCTTGACCGGCATATCAGGCGGCACATTCAGCGAGCGCAGCGTATCGCCGACGATCGTCGAGAACACCGGTCCCGACACCTGACCGCCGAAGTGGCTACCCGCCGTCGGTTCGTCGACCGACACGGCGACGACGATGCGCGGATTCGGCATCGGCGCCATGCCGACGAACGACGCGCGATATTTGGAGTGGTCGTAACCATGCGCGCCGTGCTTGTACGCGGTACCGCTCTTGCCGCCGACGCGATAGCCCGGCACGGCCGCATCCGGCGACGTGCCGCCCGGCGCGGTGACGGTTTCGAGCATGGCGCGCACTTCGCGAGCGGTGGTCGGCGCGAAGATCTGCGGACCCGTGGCCGGCTGATCGCCCGGCGTGCGGAAGATCGACACCGGCATGATTTCACCGTCGTGCGCGATCGCGGTGTAGGCGCGGCCCAACTGGAACAGCGACACCGAGAGACCGTAGCCATACGACATGGTTGCCTGCTCGATGCGCCGCCAGCTCTTCCACGGCCGCAGACGGCCCGCCGCCGCGCCCGGGAAGCCGACCTTCGGCGCCTGGCCGAGACCGATGCTGGTATACATATTCCACATCTCTTCGGGCTTGAGCTGCATGGCGATCTTCGTCGCGCCGATGTTGCTCGACTTCTGGATCACGCCGCCCACGGTCAGCACGCCGAACGCGCTGTCGTCGGTAATCGGCGCGCCGTCCAGCACAAAGCGGCCACCCCCGGTATCTACCAGTGTAGTCGGCGTGACGCGGTGCAGATCGAGCGCGAGCGAGACCGTGAACGGCTTCATGATCGAGCCCGGCTCGAACGTGTCGGTCAGGATGCGGTTGCGCAGTTGATCGCCGGTCAGGTGCGAACGGTCGTTCGGGTTGTACGTTGGGTAATTGACGAGCGCCAGCACTTCGCCGGTCCGCACGTCGATCACCATCGCCGCACCGGCCTTCGCCTTGAATTTCTCGACAGCCGCCTTCAGGTTCGTATAAGCGATGTACTGGATCTTGCTGTCGATCGACAAGTCCACGTCTTCGCCGTTGTGCGGCACGACCTGCTCGTCCACATCTTCAATGATGTGGCCCATGCGGTCCTTGATCACGCGGCGGCTGCCCGACACGCCGGCGAGCAGCTTCTGGTCGCCGAGTTCGACGCCTTCCTGGCCTTCGTCTTCCACATTGGTGAAGCCGATCAGGTGGGCCGTGATCTCGCCTTCCGGATAGAAGCGCTTGTATTCGTCGCGCGCGTAAATGCCGGGAATATCCAGCGCGCTCACTTTCTCGGCTATGTCCACCGGCACCTGGCGCTTCACGTAGACGAAGTTCTTGTCTTCCGACAGCTTGGCGCGCAGTTCCTTGTTCGTCATGCCGAGCAATTGGCCCAGCGAGGTCAGTTTGTCCGCGCCGAGATCGTCCGGCACCGACTCGGGAATCGCCCAGATCGCGCGCACCGGCAAACTCGTGGCGAGCACGAGACCGTTACGGTCGAGAATCTTGCCGCGCGTGGCCGGCAATTCGAGGCGGCGCTGATAGCGGATTTCGCCCTGCTTCTGATAGAACGCGTTGCCCGGCCCCTGAATCCAGAACGCGCGCCCGGCCAGCGCGACAAACGCCATGAACAGCATGAACACGACGAGTTTCGAGCGCCACATGGGCAAGCGCACCGACAGGATCGGGTTGGCCGAGAAGGCCACGCTCTTGCGAGTCGACGATTTTTTCATCGCACACCTCCGCGACGGGTCGCCAGCGGCGCCGAGGCCGGACCGGAAGTCGGGATCGGCGCGTCCTCAGCCTTGGCGGCGCCCGGGTCGAGCGTCAGGTACTGGGTGCGGCCGGTCGTGACCGACTGCATTTTCAGCGAGTCGGTCGCGATCTGTTCGATGCGGGAGGTTTTCGACAGCGCGCTCTGCTGATATTGAAGCTGCGAATAGTCCTGCTGCAGCTGACGCTCCTGCGATTGAGCGCGCTGCAACTGGATAAAAATCTGCCGCTGCTGATTGGTCGCGTTGACGACCGACAACGCGCAACCCATCACGATGATCAGCAGGAAGATATTGAGGCGGTTCATGGCGCGATCCGCTCCGCCACACGCATCACGGCAGAACGGGCGCGCGGGTTGGCGGCGACTTCAGCTTCGCTCGCGAACACACGGCCGATGATTTTGAGCGGAGGGCTCGGCAGGTCGACGGCACGAATCGGCAGGCGACGATCCACCTGAGGCGTACTGGCGTGCGCCTGCAGGAATCGCTTGACGATCCGGTCCTCGAGCGAATGAAAGCTGATGACCACCAGCCGCCCCCCTTGCTCCAGCAGCGACAACGCTGCTTCTAAAACGACTTGCAGCTCCGCAAGCTCTTGATTGATGTGAATCCGTATAGCTTGAAAGGTGCGGGTTGCCGGATCCTTGCCCTTCTCACGGGTCTTGACGACGTTAGCCACGATTTGGGCAAGCTCGCCCGTGCTGACGAGAGGCCCAAGACGGTAGGACTCTGCCCGGCGAGCAACAAGCGCCTTTGCAATCTGAAAAGCAAACCGTTCTTCCCCATAATCTCGTATCACCTCCGTCAGTTCCTGCACCGTGGCCCGCGCCAGCCAGTCAGCCGCGGACTCGCCGCGCGTCGGGTCCATACGCATGTCGAGCGGGCCGTCGGCGCGGAAGCTGAAGCCCCGCTCCGGATCGTCGATTTGCGGCGACGATATGCCCAGATCCAGCAAGATGCCCGACACCCGCCCTACGCCACGCTCCGCGACCGCGGCGCGCAGTGAAGCAAAACTCTCGTGCACGATGCTGAAGCGCGGATCCGCGATCTGCTGCGCCGTGGCAATGGCGAGCGGGTCTTTGTCGAACGCGATCAGACGCCCCGACTCGGCCAGCTTCTCCAACACCAGGCGGCTGTGACCACCGCGCCCGAACGTGCCGTCCACATAAACGCCATCCGCGCGATTGACCAGCGCGCCGACCGCTTCATCCAGCAGCACCGTGCGATGCTGCAATTCGTTTCCCATCGCAGGTGCCATATATGTGAGCCGCGATCAGAACGTGAAATTCTTTAAAGCTTCGGGCATGCCCTCGGCGATGGCCGCCTGTTCCTTCGCGGCGTAGATCTGTGCGTCCCACAGCTCGAAGTGACGACCCATACCGAGCAGGTTCACTTCTTTTTCCAATGCGCCAGCCGCGCGCAATTCCGGCGACACGAGCACGCGCCCTGCACCGTCCATATCCACATCCATTGCATTGCCGAGAAAAATGCGCTTCCACCAAGCTGCGTTCATAGGCAGCTTGTCGACCTTGTCGCGGAAGATCTCCCATTCCGGGCGCGGAAAGAGCAACAGGCAGCCGTCCGGGTGCTTGGTGATCGTCACCCGGCCCTCTGCCTGTGTTTGCAGCGCATCCCGATAGCGAGAGGGGATCGACATCCGCCCTTTCGCATCGAGCGTCAGCGCCGACGCCCCTTGGAACACTTCGCTCTCCCCTGTCGACCCGAGTGATGGACTCCGGCCTCATGCCACTGATTGCTGTCGCGGCGCTTTTTTGCGGCCGCTGCCCGATTCGTGAAAATCTACCCCAAACCACCCGTGAGATCACACAAAAATACACTTTCTCACACTGTCTCCCACTTTAGAGTAACGCTAAAGAGGGGTCAAGGGAGATAACCGCTTTTTGACCGAATTTTGTTTGTTAGAACAAGGACTTAGCGCGACTACTTCACGTCAGACATAAAACGGAAAACCGTTATAAATGAATGAGCTAGTGCAACTTGTGAAGGTGATACGTGAAAAGTGCGGGGGAACAGCGCGGAATGTAAGAGATCGTGAAGCGGGATTGGGGGGTGCCGGCGGGATTTTCAGCGACTTGCGGCGGACGACGCGCGAGGCGCCGTCCCACTTCCGGTCTTGCGTTCTGCCGACGGTGCCGGGGCTGCATTTTCTATCCTGAATCCCGGTTTCGGCTTTTTTATGCCCTATATGTAATAGGCGGTGCGCGTCATGACTTTCGACACCGCGCGCATCAGCGCACGCACGGGCAACGGCAACTCGATGCCACCGGCGTCCATGGCGGCCTTGCCGTGCTCGGCTTCATCCACACGCATCTGCTCGACGATGGCGCGCGACGCGTGGTCGGCGGCCGGCAACTGGTCAAGATGGCTATCCAGATGCTGCTCCACCTGCCGCTCGGTTTCCGCCATGAAACCCAGGCTCACGCGGTCGCCCAGACGGCCGGCCGCAAGACCGATAGCCAGCGCGCCGGTGTACCAGACCGGGTTCAACAGACTCGGACGCGAATCGAGGGCTTCGAGGCGTTTCGCGGTCCATGCGAGGTGATCTTCTTCCTCGATCGCGGCACGCGTGAACACCGCTTGCAATGAAGGCGACCGGGTGGCGAGCTTTTGCGCCTGGTAAAGCGCCTGGGCGCACACCTCGCCGACATGGTTCACACGCATCAATCCGGCGGCATGCGCGCGCTCCGCGGGTGAGAGTTCAGGCACCTCGCCACTCACCGATGATTCTTGCGGAACCGGTAACGGACGACTCATCCGCGACACGCCGGTCATTGAGCGTAAACCCCGATCAAATTCGCTAATCAACTCGTCCAGAAACATTCAGCACTCCCTCATTCGACAGCCGCCCCGACAAACCGGAAGGCCCGTGTGACAAGGCTTTGCGGGCGGAACACGGCGCCGCGAAAACCTTTGATCCGCATGATTTCGACGGCCAATTCCTGATTTTAGACCATGTTGCGTAAACGAAACAGGAGCGTTCCAGGCCGTCTCCTTTTTCTTTGTGCCATGTATGCCTTTTGTTACATTACGTGCAACTTCTCGCGAAGTTGGACAAGCAAGGCCTCAACGCTAGACAAATATTCGCCTTGTACAAAAGATTCGTAATCCTTGGAGATCATTCGATGAAAAAGTCGCTTCTCGCTCTCGCAGCACTGGGCGCATTCGCAGGCGTCGCACATGCTCAGAGCAGCGTGACCCTGTACGGCATCATTGACGAAGGCTTCAACGTCAACACCAACTCGGGTGGCAAGCACCTGTACAACCTGTCCAGCGGCGTTCTGCAAGGCTCGCGTTTCGGCCTGCGCGGCACGGAAGATCTGGGCGGCGGTCTGAAGGCCATCTTCGTGTTGGAAAACGGCTTTGACGTGAACACCGGCAAGCTGGGTCAAGGCGGCCTGATGTTCGGTCGTCAAGCTTACGTCGGCCTGTCGAGCCAATTCGGCACGGTCACGCTGGGTCGTCAGTACGACTCCGTGGTCGACTATGTCGGTCCGCTGGAAGCGGGCGACCAGTGGGGCGGCTACATCGCTGCTCACCCGGGCGACATCGACAACTTCAACAACGCGTACCGCACCAACAACACGGTCAAGTACACGAGCGCAAACTACGGCGGCCTGACGTTCGGCGGCACGTACAGCTTCGGCGGTGTTGCAGGCAACGTTACGTCGAACCAGATCTGGTCGTTGGGCGCTGGCTACAACAATGGTCCCCTCGTTTTGGGCGTCGGTTACTTGAACGCACGCACCCCGTCGGCTTCGGGTGGCCTGTTCAACAACGGCGGCACGACCACGGCAGCGAACGCTGCAGTGACGACGCCGTCGTACGCTGGCTTCGCATCGGCTAACACGTACCAGGTGATCGGTGCAGGCGGCGCGTACACGTTCGGCGCGGCAACGATCGGTGCAACGTACTCGAACATCCGCTTCGGCAACCTGGGTGCGTCGTACACGTCGCCGGGCCTGGCTCAGTACAAGGGCCAATCGGCTACGTTCAACAACGCGGAACTCAACTTCAAGTATCAGTTGACCCCGGCATTGCTGATCGGCGCTGCATATGACTACACGCGCGGCGTGGAAATCGCTGGCGCATCGCGCGCTCAGTACCACCAAGGCGCAGTCGGCGTGGACTACTTCCTGTCGAAGCGTACCGACGTGTACGTGACGGGTGTGTACCAACACGCTCTGGGCGACACGCTGAACGCAGCCGGCGCAACGGTCGCAGCTACGGCTGGCATCAACGGCCTGTCGGGTTCGTCGAACCAGAACCAGTTCACGGCTCGCGTCGGCATCCGCCACAAGTTCTAATAAGTCGTAATAAAGCAGTCTGCCTCAAAGGCGCCTTCGGGCGCCTTTTTTTATATGGCTGGGTATGCGAAGACCGATTGCGTTTCGTCCCGTACGCTTCCGCAGTGGCGGCTTGATGAAAAAAAGGCCCGGCAGACTTCCGTCTGTCGGGCCTTTCTGTCTCTATAGACTATTGCCTGACGCTTATGCCCGGCCGTCGCGCAACTCACGACGCAGAATCTTGCCGACGTTGCTCTTCGGCAGTTCCGTGCGGAATTCAACGATCTTCGGCCGCTTATAGCCGGTCAACTGCGTTTTGCAGTACGCGAAAATGTCCGCGTCGGTAAGCGCTTGATCCTTCTTCACGACGAACAACTTCACCGCTTCGCCCGAGTGCTGATCGGGGACGCCGACCGCCGCGACTTCGAACACGCCCGGCAGCTTCGCGACCACGTCTTCGATCTCGTTCGGATAAACGTTGAAGCCGGACACCAGAATCATGTCCTTCTTACGGTCCACGATCTTGACGAAGCCTCCTTCGTTCATGAAGCCCACGTCGCCGGATTTGAAGAAACCGTCCGACGTCATCACCTTCGCCGTTTCGTCCGGACGATTCCAGTAGCCCGCCATCACCTGCGGCCCGCGGATGCAGATTTCACCCGGCTGACCGAGCGGCACCTCGTTGCCGTCGTCGTCGCGAATCGAAATTTCCGTCGACGGCAGCGGCAAACCGATCGTCCCGCTGTATTCCGTGACGCTCACCGGGTTGCAGGTCACGCACGGCGAAGTCTCCGACAACCCATAGCCTTCGATAATCGGCGTATGCGTGCGTTCGTACCAGCGCTTGGCCACCGCTTCCTGCACCGCCATACCGCCACCGTTCGCGGCAAGCAGTTTCGAGAAATCGAGCTTATGGAAATCCGGGCTGTTCAGCATCGCGTTATAGAGCGTGTTGACCGCCGGAATCGTATTGATCTGGTAGCCCTGCAGCGCCTTGATCATGCCAGGGATATCGCGCGGATTCGGAATCAGCACGCCGAGGCCGCCGGTACGGATCGTCAGCAGTCCACAAACGGTCAGCGCGAACACGTGATAAAGCGGCAGCGCGACGACCGTGATGAACTGATCGATATCGGTGCGGCCGGCGCGGACCGGCTCGAGCCAGATCTCCGACTGCAGCACGTTGGCGATCAGATTCCGGTGTAGCAGCGTCGCGCCCTTGGCCACGCCGGTCGTGCCGCCGGTGTATTGGAGAAACGCGACGTCGTCCGGGCCTTGCTGAACCGGCTTGAAGCTTTGCCGACCGCCTTCGGCGATCGCCGTGTTGAATCTGACGTGGCCCGGCAGATTCCAGGCCGGCACCATCTTCTTGACCCGGCGCACGACGAAGTTCACCAACGAGCCCTTGATGCCCATCAGGTCGCCCATGGCCGCAACGACAACGTGCTTGACCGCGGTATTGCGCACAATCGCCTGCAGCGTCACCGCGAAATTCTCGAGCAGAATGATCGCTTCAGCGCCGCTGTCCTTGAGCTGATGCTCGAGTTCGCGCGGCGTGTAAAGCGGGTTCACGTTCACGACCACGTAACCGGCGCGCAAAATCGCGGCGATCGCCACCGGATATTGCAACACGTTCGGCATCATGATCGCGATACGGGAGCCGCGCGCGAGACCCTTCGACTGAAACCACGCAGCCAGTTTGCGCGAGAGCGTGTCGAGCTCGCCGTAACTGATCTGCTTGCCCATGCAGACGAACGCCGGTTTGGCGCGATGGTCGCGGAAGGCTTCCTCGAGCAGGTCGGCGACCGACGAATAGCGAGTCGGGTCGATCTCTGCGGGAACGCCGGGCGGATAAGATTTCAGCCAGATTTTGTCCATGCAGCGTCTCCTCCTTTATTTTCGAATGGTCGTGCTAAAAACGCATCGTAGCATGGGCACCTCTGTGCTATTCGCGAAAAGCGCTGGGGTTAGACTGCGGCCTCGAACCTGTTCTGGCCAGCAGCCACGGGATGTTTGAGCACGTTTCAGACGCGCTCGACTTCGACGAGGCAGTCGTAGAACGTGGCCGATCCGCCTAGATCGGTGAGTGCCTGACTGGTGACCTGATTTGCATTGCGGCCGTCCGGTGCGAGTTTTTTCCACCAGATCGACAGGCCGACCACGAGCCCCGCGCGCGCCTTATCCGTGACGCGGGCGCGCGCCTGCATCGAGCCGCGATCGTTGAAGATGCGCACCTGCGCGCCATCGACGATGTCGCGCGACTGTGCGTCGGCAGGATGCATTTCCAGATGCGGTTCGCCTTCAGTCGAGCGCAGACTCTCGACGTTGACGAAGGTGCTGTTCAGGAAATTGCGCGCGGGCGGCGAGATCATGGCCAGCGGGTAACGGGCAGCAAGCTCGGGCGCGCCGTCGGCCGATTCGTAGGGCGGCAGATAATCCGGCAGCGGGTCGAGCCCCTGCTGCGCGAGGCGCTCGCTGTAAAACTCACACTTTCCGGACGGCGTGCGGAATTCGCCCTCGGCGAAGGGCGCGTCGGGCAGCTTCAGCCTCGCCCAACCGGTCTGCTTCAGCGTCTCCCAACTCACGCCTTCGAGCGTTTTGTCCTGCCAACGGAAAGCGGCTCGCGCGAGGGTTTCATCGCTCTCGAACAGCGCCGGCTCGTCGAGGCCCATGTGCCGCGCGAAGCCGCGGAAGATTTCCGTGTTGGGCCGCGCTTCGCCGACCGGCGCGATCGCCGGCAAGTTGACCATGACGTGTGTGTGGCCGTAGGACTTGTGCACGTCGAGATGCTCGAGTTGCGTCGTGGCCGGCAACAGGAGATCGGCGTAGTCCGCGGTGTCGGTCTGGAAATGCTCCAGGACGATCGTGAATAGATCGTCGCGTGCAAAGCCTGCCGCGACCCGCTCGGAATCCGGTGCAACGGCCACCGGATTCGAGTTGTAGACGATGATGGCTTCGACCTTCGGTCCAAAAGCGGCGTTGCCAGGATGCAGCAAAGCATCGCCGATCGCGTTCATGTTGATGACGCGGCTGGGATTGGCCGGCCAGCCTGGCATCAGATCCGGACGTTGCAACGCATGCGAGTCGACCGGCGCCCAGCCACCCGACGACAGTAGCGCACCGCCGGCCCGCTCGCGCCATGCGCCCGTCAGAGAAGGCAGACTGGCAATGGCGCGCACGGCATTGCCACCGCCGCGAACTCGCTGGAGGCCGTAGTTCATCCGGATCGCGGCCTTCTTCGTGCTGCCGTAGAGTCGCGCAAGATCGACGATCACGTGCTCGTCGATACCGCAAATGTCGGCGACGCGCGATGGCGAATACGTCAGCGCGCGGGCCTTCAGTTCGGCGAAACCCAGCGTATGGTCGGCGATATAGGCGTGATCGAGCAGATTCTCCGTGATTAGCACGCTCGTCATGCCGAGCGCCAATGCACCGTCGGTGCCGGGTTTCAGCGCAATGTGCTGATGGCATTTTTCCGCGGTCAACGAGCGATACGGATCGATCGCGATCAGCCGCGCGCCTCGGCGTTTGGCCTCCTGAGCGCGCGTCCAGAAATGCAGGTTCGACGCGATCGGATTCGAGCCCCAGATCAGAATGATCTCGCTCTCGGCGAAAAACTCGGTCAGCATGCCGACGCTCGCGCCGTACGTATATTTCAGCCCGGCCGCGCCGGCCGCGGCGCAGATCGTTCGGTCCAGTTGCGACGCACCGAGTTTGTGGAAAAACCGCTGGGCGATGCTATCGCCCTGAATCAGACCCATCGTGCCGGCGTAGCTGTACGGCAAGATCGCTTCCGGCGCGCGGCGGGCAATCTCCGACAGGCGAGTTGCGGCGAGTTCGAGCGCCTCGTCCCAACTGATCGGTTCAAAGCGGCCCTCGCCTTTACGGCCGACGCGCTTCATTGGTGTGGTCAAGCGACGCGGATGATGCACGCGCTCCGCGTATCGGCTGACTTTGGTACACAACGCGCCTTGCGTCGGCGGATGATCGGGATCGCCGACCACCTTGATCGCCTTGCCCTCTTCGACGGTGACGCGCATCGCGCAGGTGTCCGGGCAATCGTGGGGACACACGGCGCGGGCGAATTCAGTCGGAGCATTCATGGTCGGTCCGTCGAGGGGAGCGGTGAGGCGATGCCGAATTTTATTACGTCCATTGGCGGTTAACCTGCATGCTGCCGCCAAAAATGCCTTCGGCGTAGAATCGTTCATCACCGTGCCCGGGTCACGTGAGCCCGAGCGATCCCACGCAAGTCAAAGCACAAGCGCAATATCACTCCATCATGAAACTGATCCCCGAAATCCAGGCCGCCCACGGCGAAATCCAGACTCTCCGACGAACCATCCACGCCCACCCGGAATTGCGCTATGAGGAGACGGCGACCGCAGATCTGGTCGCCAGATCCCTTGAATCCTGGGGCATCGAAACGCACCGCGGACTGGGCAAAACCGGTGTGGTCGGCGTACTTAGACGAGGCACGAGCGCGCGTTCTATTGGACTTCGGGCCGATATGGACGCGCTGCCGATTCAGGAGCTAAACAGCTTCGAACATCGGTCGAAAAACGATGGAAAGATGCACGCGTGTGGCCACGATGGACATACCGCCATGCTTCTCGGCGCAGCGCGGCATCTGGTGAAGCATGGTGAATTCGACGGCACGATCGTCTTCATCTTCCAGCCTGCCGAGGAAGGCGGCGCCGGCGCACAGGCCATGATCGACGACGGTCTGTTCGTGAAGTTTCCCGTGGATGCGGTGTTCGGCATCCACAACTGGCCGGGCATGCCGGCGGGCCAATTCGGCGTGACCGCAGGTCCGATCATGGCGTCGAGCAACGAATTTCGTATTGAGATCAAAGGTATCGGCTCGCACGCGGCGTTGCCGCATAACGGGCGCGATCCGGTCTTTACTGCCGTGCAGATTGCGAATGGATTGCAAGGCATCATCACGCGTAATAAGAAACCGCTCGATACCGCTGTACTGTCGATCACGCAGATTCACGCTGGCGACGCGTTGAATGTGGTTCCAAATGATGCGTGGCTTGCAGGCACGGTGCGCACATTTACTACCGAAACGCTTGATCTGATCGAAGCGCGTATGCGCAAGATCGCAGCGAGCACCGCCGACGCTTACGATTGCTCGGTGAATGTGCACTTCCACCGAAATTACCCGCCGACTATCAACAGTAGCGAGGAGGCTCGCTTTGCAGCGACAGTCATGAAGGAAATTGTGGGGGCGGAAAATGTCGACGACTCGGTCGAGCCGACGATGGGCGCCGAGGACTTTTCCTTCATGTTGCTGGCGAAGCCGGGGTGCTACGCCTTTCTAGGTAACGGCGATGGCGGCCACAGGGATTCGGGACACGGTGCAGGTCCTTGCATCCTGCATAACGCAAGCTATGACTTTAACGATGAGTTGCTGCCTATTGGCTCGACGTATTGGGTGCAACTGGCGCAGCGGTTTTTGGCTGAGGGAAGATAGGGCTTGTGTTAGCGATGCTAGAGATGGTGAGTTATCGGTTGCCGCCTCTAGTTTCGAATTTTGCGGGTTTTGTGGTTGGTGGTTTGGGGGTCGCTCGGGGCGAGAGCATGAAGGAAGGTGCGCGCTGATGCCCGTTTTCCGAGCGAACAATGGGCGTGGTTGGACGGCGTGGGAGGGCTGGGTCCGCCAGTGTGCAACGTGACGGTTTGCCCGTCGTGCCGGATATGGACGGTGGGATAGGCCTGAGATTTTCCCCTGCCGTAAACGCAGAAACCCCACCTTCTGGGGTGGGGTTTCTGTTTTCTGCAGGGGAGCCTGACGATTACCTACTTTCACACGGGCAATCCGCACTATCATCGGCGTGGAGTCGTTTCACGGT
>NZ_PVEN01000031.1 GCF_002973525.1 Paraburkholderia sp. BL21I4N1 | reverse complement strand
CGGTCATCGCCTTCAACGAATCGCTTCATGAGTCACCCGATCTCAGTGCGTTGATTCAGTTTAGGCGATCAATACGTTTTCACACACTCTGGACCGATAACGGTCGAGCCGGTCATTGACGACCGGCGAACTGCTATTTCTCAATGCCCGTTCAGGACATGTCGTCAACGAGTTCAGCGATTTCATGAACGTTCACCGTTCGACCGTGCCGATTTTTGATGCCGTCACCCCACGCCTGCACATGAACCCCCGGCGCAAGATAGGCAGCGAGTTCAGCGGCGGCATGCGGCGGCATCCGCAGCGACGTGCCGTCATCCAGCAACGCGCCGCGTAATTCTCCCTTTGGACCGAACAACGGCAAGACGACCTGGCCTTGCACATCCGCCGGTTTCGTCTCCATCGCGGGCGCAGGCTCCTTTAGATCGTGATGCGGCGGCCCGTCGTCCACGATCTCGACCGCGTTCCTGGTGGTCAGCGAAATCGCCACGACGAGGTCGGCTGAGCGAGGTTTGACACCGCGGACCCGCACACTGTCGCCAATCGCGACATGTCTGGCGACGCGCTTCGACAGGTGCGGGGGAAAGTGCACTTGCTGCGGGGGGCGGCCGCTGCGTTCGAGAATGAAGCCGTCGAGTTCGCCGTGCGGATTGAGCAGAAACTGTGAGACCTTGCCGAGGGTTTCGGGCAGGCAAGCGGGATCGATCCAATACATGGGGTGCACTCCTTTAAATTGAGTTACTGGGGCAAGTTGCCGTAGAGGGTGGTCAGATTGCCCGGTGTGCCGAATGCAGTGGCCTGCAGCGCCTCGCCATATCGGTTGCGGGTGCCGTAGCCTTGAGCGGCGATTGTCGTTCCTGGGCGCAGCAGATTGGCAAACTGCACGGCAGCCGGCGGCGTCAGCTTGATGACCGTACCGTCGGCAAGCAGCACGCCGTCGGATTCGCCGCGAGGCGCAGTCGTAACGCGCAGCACGCGCCCCACTGCACTGAGCTTGACCAGCCCGATACCGGCCAGCGAACCTGGCAGACGCTGTGCGTTGGCGGGTGGCGGCTGGTCCGCGATACGGCGACCGTTTTTCGTAACGGAGATCAGGCTCGCGCGCAACGTGCCGTCCGGCTGTTGCGCGAAGCCGCTCACGTTGACGGTATCCCCCGGCGATATCGTGCTGGCCACCTGGCTGCCCACATGCGGCGGGAAACGCACCAGGGTGTTGTCGGCGAGCAGCATGCCGTCGACTTCGCCATCGGGATTGATCAGAAACCGCCGGACGACGCCGCTCATGCTGGCAGGCGCGCCGTTGAGCGGTTCGTTATCACGCGCTTGCGGCGGTGGCGCGGGCGCGCCGACATCGGGCGGAGCAGGTATCGGCATCGCTCCATTCGACTGACCTGGCATGGATCCGCCGGCAACTGACGGAGGTGGCGGCGTTGTTGCGCTGTTTTGCGGTAACGGCGCCGGTTGCGCGGCGCAAGCCGCAGTCGCCATCACGGCGAGCGCAAGCGTCGCCTGGGTAATCAGATTGAACCGGTTCATCATCAGACTCCTTCGACACGAAATGTCGTGCGGGAGTCTTTGCAAGCCCTATGCCATTGCGCGACGCCTGCCAGATCAGGCCTTTCGCCCATTGAGCCGTGGGACGATGTCCGTCTGCTGGACATGGGGTGTCCGATTGTTGGACATTTACGCGGACCGTTTGCGCAAAAAAACTAATCGAGCTTATACGCCGCCATCTTCGTATAAAGCGACTGGCGACTTATGCCGAGCCGGCGCGCGGCTTCCGCGCGATTGCCCGCAGTCTGCTGCAATGCGCGTTCTATCGCCGCACGTTCCAGCCATTCCATGGCCTGCGGCAACGGCAGATCGAGCAACGCGACGGGAATCTCGCTGGCCGACGCGCGCGGCGCGCTCAGAAAGGCAAGGTCATCATCCGTGACGAGCGGGCCGCGTGCGAGCGCCGCGACGCGTTCAATCGCGTTTTTCAACTCGCGCACATTGCCCGGCCACGCGTGGACGAGAAGACGGCGCTCCGCGTCACTGCTCAAGCTTCGCGCCGGGCCGCCGAGGCTCGCGGCAGTCGCGAGAAAATGCGCGGCGAGCGGCAGTATGTCGGCAGGACGCTCGCGCAGTGGCGGCAAATGAATCGGAATCACGTTAAGCCGATAGAACAGGTCTTCCCGGAACTTGCGAGCGGCGACCTCCGCCACGAGGTCGCGGTGCGTCGCGGCCACGATCCGCACGTCGATCGGCACGTTCGCATTGCTACCGACCGGCGTGAGCGTGCGTTCCTGAATCACGCGTAGCAATTTGGCCTGCATGGGCAGTGGCAGATCGCCGATCTCGTCGAGAAATAGCGTGCCGCCGTCCGCCTCGGCGATCCGTCCGGTTCTCTGCGTCGCCGCGCCGGTGTATGCGCCTTTCACGTGGCCGAATAGTTCGCTTTCCAGGAGTTCGGTCGGGATCGCGGCACAGTTGATGGCGACAAACGGCGCGTGCTGGCGTCGCGAGACGTCATGCAGCACGCGGGCGGCGACTTCCTTGCCGGTGCCGGTTTCGCCGGTGATCAGCACGGTTGAATCGGTGGCGGCCGCGCGACCGATCTGCTTCTGTGCATCGCGTAGGGCTTCGCTGTTGCCGAGCAAGCGTGGCGTGTTCGCGTCGATGGACTCTTCGCCCGACGCCGCGAGTGCCGCGCCCGACAGGTCGCCGTTCGAGGCGCCGATCTTCACGAGCAGCGTTGCGATCGTATCGCGCCCGACCGGCTTCGTCAGATGCTCGAAGGCGCCCAGGCGCATGGCGTGGATGGTGTTGTCGCTCGTGGCGAAAGCGGTCAGCACGACCACGGGCAGCGCCGCGCGCGCGGGCATTGCGCGCAACCGTTCGAGCACCTCGATGCCGCTCAGGTCTGGCATCCTGAAGTCGAGAAACATGCAATCGATCCGTGTGCCACCTTCGAGCAGGCTGAGCGCCTCGTGACCACCGCGCGCCTGCGTCGTGTCGTGGCCGAGATCGCCGAGCGTTTCAGCGAGGCTTTCGCGGAAGGCGTCGTCGTCGTCGACTATCAGGATGTGCGGCATGGCATCTCGATCACAAAACAGGCGCCGTGCTCGCGCCCGGCATAGAACGCGCGACCGCCATGCGCCATGGCGATCTCGCGCACCACCGCAAGCCCGAGCCCCGAGCCGGCGGCGTCGCTGGTCACGAATGGCTCGAAAATGCGCTCGCGCTCGGCGGGCGGCACGCCCGGTCCATCGTCGGCGACTTCAATGCTTAGGGTGTCCGCACGCCGCGTCGCGCGCAACGTGACGTGGCCACCGGTGGGTGTATGCCGCAGCGCATTGAGTATCAGATTGTCGATGGCTCGGGCCAGTTGGGCGGCGTCGAAACACGCCTCGTCCGGCATGTCGACTTCTTGCGCAAGGTCGAGCACGACACCGGCCCGCGATGCCGCGTCGAGATGCAACTCGACGCGCGCCATCAGCCACTGATGCAGAGCGACAGGTTGCCGGTTAACGCGGATCGGCTGGGTGAGTGCAAGCAAACCGGACAACTGCACCTCCACCCGCTGAATCTGTTCGAGGATCGCGGCCAGTGCGCGCTGCTTGCGCTGCGCGTCGCCGGCCAGTGCGTTTTCCGCCTTGAGGCGCATCGCGCCGATCGGATTGCGAATTTCGTGGGCGATCTGCGCCGCCAGCCGGCCAAGCGCGGCAAACCGCTCGGCGCCCGCGAGCTTTCTGTCGAGTTCGCCCGCTTGCTGTTGCAGTGCCGTGGTACGTGCACCGTAAGCGTTGAATGCGACGACGATCTTGTCGAGGTCCGGCTCGCCGGTGGGTGCGATCGGCGTGAAAGGCGCATTCAGGTCCGCTGATTTGCTCAGGTTCTTCTCGACCCAGGCAAGATTGGCACGCCAGCGGCGCAGACGCGTTCCCAAAGCAATCGCGATCGCGACGATCACGGCGAGGAGCACGGCAAGCCCGGTGACGAAGGTCTTGCCGTCATGACCGAGCGGTGGCCGCACCCGCGTGAGTGTCCAGGCAAACAGTCCGGCGCGCCTCGGCACTGAACACGCCGAGACGATCACCGCGTCCTGCTGTCCTTCGACAAAATCGGACGCCGCATGGCCGCCTGCAGCCGCGCGAAGGGTGCGCAGAATCAACGGCGTCTCGGCCTCGGGAATATCCCGCTTGATGCCGCTGCCCTCGTAGGTTGGAAACGCGTACGCGTCGAAGACGCCACGCATGCTGCTCGTCGAACGCCAGAAACCGCCTTCGACGCCCGGCATCTGTGCGAGCACGACGTCGAGAATCGCGTGCATCAGATCCGTGTTTGGCGCGCCTTGCGGATCGGCGGCCCGGTCGACCGACAGGTCGTAGCGCGAGGCGACCGCTTTGCAACTGGTCAGCGTCTGTTCGCGCGCCACGCCGATTTGCCGCTCCAGATTGCCTTGAGCCATAAACCAGACGAGCCCGATCAGGAGCGCACACATGACCGCCACCAGCAGCCAGAAAACCACGAGCTGGCTAGCGAACGAGAGGCGCCATCGGGTTGCGGGCATGGATGTGCGAGGAACGAAGGGACTTTAAGCATAGCAAAAACCCGGCCCGCCACGGCCCAAGCGGTGGGAGGTTCCTGCAGGCGTCGCGGGCGCGAATGCTCGTGCACTTAAGGACATCGGCAGGTGTCGGTTTTCTGGACACCGGCTGTCCAGCGAACCGACACCTGCTGACGCCAAGGCGCGTACCCGTTCCATCCGATGCGGCACGCGCGGATGGCATGGGGGTTGCATAGGGGCTTTGCTCCTGGCCCAACCGTCGTGATCGTGAGGCACCGTGAAAACCAGCCGCGCACTCGAAGCACTGAACTTCTTCATGGCCGACGTTCAGGCCGGCATTGGTCCGTTCCTCGGTGTGTTTTTGCAAGCGCGCGGATGGGGCACGGACATGATCGGCACGGTAATGAGCATCGGCGGTATCGCAGGGATGCTGGCGACGTCTCCGGCCGGCGCGCTGGTCGACGGCACCCGTCACAAGCGCGCCTTGATCGTGGTCGCGGGCGTCATGACTGTGCTGGCATCGGGCTTGTTGCTGGTCTCTCACGACTACTGGACAGTCGCCGCCTCGCAGGTCGCCACCGCGATCACCGGTGCCGCCATCGGACCGGCGATGGCCGGCATCACGCTGGGCGTCGCGCGGCAAAGCGGCTTCGACCGGCAGTTCGGGCGTAACCAGGTCGCGAATCATGCGGGCAATGTCGTGGCCGCGGCACTATCAGGCTGGTTGGGGTGGCGCTACGGTTTCGGCGCGGTGTTCGCCTTGAGCGCCGTGTTCGGCGTGCTGTCGATCCTGGCTGTCGTGATGATTCGCAGCGACTCCATCGATCATCAGGCGGCCAGAGGCCAGGCGCAGCACGAATCGCACGAGAGTTCGACCGATGCCAAAGTCAGCGGCTTTCGCATTCTGGCGCAGTGTCGCCCACTGCTCGTACTCGCCGCCGCACTCGCGATGTTTCACCTTGGCAACGCCGCGATGTTGCCGCTCTATGGACTCGCCATCGTCTCGGCGCACAAGGCGGATCCAAGCGCGTTTACCGCCGAGACCGTGGTGATCGCCCAGGCGGTGATGGTCGTTGCGGCGATGCTCGCTAACCGGCTGATCCGATGGCACGGCTACTGGTGGGTCATTCTGCTCACGTTCCTGGTACTGCCGGTACGCGGACTGATCGCCGCCTCGGTGATCCACGCGTGGGGTGTGTGGCCCGTGCAGGCGCTCGACGGCATAGGCGCCGGCTTGCAAAGCGTCGCGGTGCCGGCGTTGGTCGTGCGCCTGCTGAGCGGCACTGGCCGCGTCAACGCCGGACAAGGCGTCGTGATGACGGTACAGGCCGCGGGCGCTGCGTTGAGTCCGATGCTCGGCGGTCTGCTCGCTCATCGCTTTGGTTATTCCGCCGCCTTCATCGCTCTAGGTGCGATTTCGACCGCTTCGCTCGCGCTGTGGCTCTGTTGCGGCGCAGGGCTCCGGCACGCGTGCAGCATACGTGGGGACCCGAATCGCCATGCGGTGGACTCAACGCCGTCTGCTTTCTGACGACGGAACGCATTGATCTACGGAATCTCTATCGGTGAATTCACTCTTTCTTTCGTGGGGTATCGCGGCGGCGGCCACCGTCGGCGTGATCGTACGCCCTTTCAGATGGCCAGAGGCCGTATGGGCGGTCGCCGGTGCCGGGCTACTCGTGTCTCTGCACCTGTTACCCGTGGATCTCGCGATTCGCGCGGTCGACAGGGGGAGCGACGTTTACCTCTTCCTGATCGGCATGATGCTGCTCTCGGAAGTCGCGCGCCGCGAAGGCCTGTTTGACTGGGTCGCCGGTTTAGCGGTCAATCATGCCAAGGGCTCGCCTCGCAAGCTCTTCCTGCTGGTATACCTGGTCGGTGTGGTGATCACCGCGTTCCTCTCCAACGACGCCACCGCAGTGGTTCTGACACCTGCCGTGTTTGCCGCCGCTAAAAAGGCCAGGACGCCTCCGCTGCCATTACTGTTCATCTGCGCGTTCGTCGCCAATGCCGCCAGTTTTGTGCTGCCGATCTCGAACCCGGCCAATCTCGTGCTGTACGGCAATCACACGCCGGCCCTGGGTGTCTGGTTGACGCGCTTTGCCGTGCCTTCGTTGCTGTCGATCGGCCTCACCTATCTGCTGTTACGCTGGACTCAACGAGCAACGCTCTCGGGCCAATGCGAGGCCGATCTGGAATCGTCGCAGTTGTCGGCGAGCGGGCGCGTGGCGCTTGCCGGCATTGCGATAACCGCCGCCGTTTTACTGACCGTTTCCGCTTTCGATATTCCGCTCGGCTGGCCGACCGCGACGCTCGGTGCGCTGACCGCCATGGTCGTGCTCATTCAGGAGCGCAAGTCCCCGCTGCCGATGATTCGGGAAATATCGTGGAGTGTGTTGCCGTTGGTGGCAGCTTTGTTCGTACTGGTCGAGATGCTGGATCACACCGGCGTAATCGCCGCACTGGCGACTTTGCTGCAACGCGCACCGCCCAATGGCGAACTGGCGACGGCAGCTTCTGCGGGAGGTGTCATTGCTCTTGCGAGTAATCTGATGAACAACTTGCCGGCCGGATTGATCGCAAGCTCAACTGTCATGCAGGCACAGGGTTCCAGGCTTGTCACCGACGCGCTGCTTATCGGTGTCGACCTGGGTCCAAATCTGTCGATCACCGGTTCGCTCGCGACAATCCTTTGGCTCAACGCAATTCGCCGAGAAGGTGAAGACGTCGGCTTTATGACGTTTCTGAAGGTCGGCGCGGTGGTGATGCTGCCGACGCTTGCCTTGACCTTGTTCGCGCGGATAGTCATGGGGTAGATCGCGCATCACCAGCGAACGGCATTTAATCAATGGACAGCGGCCCTTCGGCTCAAGACTGCGAACAACGGCTCCTGGCCGGCTACCTGCTCCTGCCGTGAAATCGAAGAACTACCGAAAACCCAGGGACGCGAGAACGTAGCGCCGCTACGAAGGTCGCGACGACGGGATCAATCGGCCACATAGTCAGTAGTGTCTTCAAGCATATCGTCAAAATACGATATATGATTCGTCTTGTAGCGATGCAGATGCATGGGCGCCAACCGGCGTTCCAAGCCTGCGTGTTGTTGACAACCATGAAACCGACCCGAACGACACCCGACATCGACGCGATTCACAAAGCGCTGGCCAACCCGTTACGCCGGGAGATTCTCGGCTGGCTGCGGGAGCCGTACGCGCATTTCGCCGATCAGGAGTTGCCGCTCGACCACGGCGTATGTGCCGGCAAGATCGACGCGCGCTGCGGTCTGTCGCAGTCCACCGTGTCGGCGCACCTCGCGGCATTACAGCGCGCAGGGCTCGTCACGTCGAAGCGGGTTGGCCAGTGGGTGTTTTTCAAACGCAATGAGCCCGTCATTCAGGCCTTTCTCGACCATATGAACGAGCAGCTTTGAGGGTTTCATTCGCGTCAGCACGCCTTTTTCATCACGTATTTTTTCAGGCCGGGCCACAAGCTCGTTGCCGAAGGTGAACTCTCATGCCGACTCTTTTCGATCCGCTGCAAATTGGCGATATCACGCTGTCGAACCGCATCATCATGGCGCCGCTGACGCGCCAGCGTGCTGAAGAAATCCGCGTGCCGAACGCGTTGATGGCGCGTTACTACGCCGAGCGCGCGAGCGCCGGTCTGATTATCAGCGAGGCCACCTCGGTCACCCCGCAAGGCGTGGGCTATGCCGACACGCCGGGCATCTGGTCGCGGGAACAGGTCGAAGGCTGGAAGCTCGTCACGAACGCGGTGCATGCGGCCGGCGGCAAGATCTTTCTGCAACTGTGGCACGTGGGCCGTATTTCGGATCCCATGTTCCTGAATGGCGAATTGCCGGTTGCGCCGAGCGCGATCGCCGCGCAAGGACATGTGAGCCAGGTGCGTCCGGAACGTCCGTTCGTGACGCCCCGTGCGCTGGAGCTCAACGAAATCGCCGGTCTGGTCGACGCGTACCGCAAGGGCGCCGAGAACGCGAAGACGGCCGGTTTCGATGGTGTGGAAGTGCACGGCGCGAACGGCTATCTGCTCGACCAGTTCCTGCAGGACAGCACCAACCAGCGCACCGACGCCTACGGTGGCCCGATCGAGAACCGCGCGCGTCTGCTGCTCGAAGTCACCGACGCGTGTATCGACGTGTGGGGCGCGAACCGCGTGGGCGTGCACCTTGCACCGCGTCGCGACTCGCACGACATGGGCGACTCCGATCCCGCCGCTACGTTCGGTTACGTGGCTCGCGAACTCGGCAAGCGCAAGATCGCTTTTATCGCGGCTCGTGAAGCGCTCGGCGACGATCGCCTCGGCCCGCAATTGAAGCAGGCATTCGGCGGCCCGTACATCGCGAACGAAAAGTTCACCAAGGAAAGCGCGCAACACGTGCTCGACGCGGGCGAAGCGGACGCGGTGGCATGGGGTCAACTGTTTATCGCGAATCCGGACCTGGTACGCCGCTTCGAAACGGACGCGCCGCTGAACCAGCCGAATCCGTCAACGTACTATGCGCGCGGCGAAACCGGCTATGTGGACTATCCGGCGCTGGAAACGGTGGAATAAGCGGCTGGAATAAGTGACTGGAATAAGCGGGGGTATGAGCGCCTCCCACGTGGCAGCGCGCTCGCGGTAGCAAGCGTTAAAACGACGCGGCGGATGGGACCGGGAAGAAGTAACGGTCCCATCCGCCGCGTTTTTCCTTGCGCCGGCCGGCCGCATGCTTTGTTCGCACCGCCTCACGCTGAAGCGTCTCACACACCGTGAACACCGTCGATGTACAGCCCTCCTCACCTCATGCCAGATCGCGCCGCATGAACACGCGCTTCGACTCGTCGAGTCCGCGCGCGATATGCGCGTCGCGCCGCTCGATCAGATGCGCGTCGAGTTCCGCTGCTTCGATATCGCGAAACCCGAGCCGCCGGTAATACGGCGCATTCCACGGTACCTCGCGATAGGTGGACAGAATCAGTTGCGTGAGCTGCCGCGCCAATGCGTGTTGCGCGACCTGCTCGATCAACGCCGCGCCGATCCGCTGTCCCGCATGCGACGTCAGCACGTCGAGCTCCTGAATATAGATGCGCGTGGGCTGCGGCTCGAACATGACGAAGCCGGCGCGGATCGCATCGGCATCCACGGCGACGATGATCTCGCGCGCGGCAATCTTGCTCTCGACACGTTCGATATCCATCGGCGGGGCGTCGGCAATGCCCGTCAAGCCGACACTGGCGAAACGCTGACCCGCTTCGAATTCAATGGCCCGGATCGCGTTCGCATCGGACGGCGCGGCAAAACGGAAGGTGACAGCGGAAGCTTGTGGCATAAAGGTTTCGCAGGCTTGTTTCAGGTTTTATTTGCGCATGATATTGCGCGATATTGACATCTCCCCAAGGAAATTGACAGGCGCCCAAGCCACGACCGGGCTACACTCCCGAACATCCCAATTCCTCCGCGCCCCGAGATGGATCTGATGCATGTGTTGCAGGTCGCCCTGCACTTCGACCAGCACCTGAGCGGTCTGATCGTGCAATACGGCACCGCCGTCTACGCCATGCTGTTTCTCGTCATCTTCGTCGAGATCGGTTTTCTGCCGCTGTTCTTTTTGCCCGGCGATCCGCTGATTTTTATTTGCGGCGGACTCGCGGCGACCGGTGCGTTAAACATCTGGCTCGTGGCGCCCGTGCTGTTCGCGGCCACGGTGGCCGGTAGCGTCGTCGACTATGCGATTGGCCGCGCGATCGGCGAAAAGGTTTATACCGCCGACTATCGCTGGCTCGACAAGAACGCATTGCGCAAGGCGCATGTGTTTTACGAAGCGCGTGGCGGACTGACGTTTCTGCTGTCGCCGTTCATTGCGGTGGTGCGGACCTTCGCGCCGTTCGTCGCGGGCGTTTCGCGCATGACGTTCGCGCGTTTCCTGTCGTTCGTCAGCGCGGGCGCGGCACTGTGGATCGTGTCGCTGGTGACGGCCGGCTACCTGTTCGGCAATGTGCCGATGGTGCGCGATCATATGAGTTCGATCGTGTTGCTGGGCGTGACGCTCGGCGTCGGATCGTTGCTGGTGAGTGCGGTGTGGCGGTTTGTGAATCGGCGTTGGCGCGCCCGCTAATTTGTCGAGGATCGTGATGACGGTATCTGCTTTGCTGGTTTTTGCCGTGGCGTTGATCGTCGTGGCCGGTACGCCCGGCCCTAGCGTTGCGGCGCTGGTAGCGCGCGTGCTGACCCATGGCTTTCGCGACGTGCTGCCGTTTCTCGCCGCCATGTGGCTGGGCGAAGCGCTGTGGCTCACGTGCGCGGTGGCTGGGCTCGCGGTGCTCGCGCGCAGCTTCGGCATGCTGTTCGTCGTCTTGAAGTTCGTCGGCGTGGCGTACCTGCTGTTTCTCGCGTGGAAAATGTGGCGCGCGCCGGCAAACGTCGCAAGCGACGACTTGCCGCGCGGCCAGTCGCCGTGGCGCATGTTCGTCGCCGGACTGCTCGTTACGCTTGGCAATCCGAAGATCATGATGTTCTATGTCGCACTGCTGCCCACCATCATCGATCTGTCGCGTATCGGCACGCTTGCGTGGCTGGAACTGACGCTCACCATGCTGTTCGTGCTGATGATGGCGGATTTCGCGTGGGCGTTGCTCGCGACGCGAGCGCGTAAATTGCTGACCACGCGGCGCTCGGTCAGGATCACCAACCGCGCGAGCGCAACGGTGATGGCGGGCGTGGCGGCAGCGATTGCCTCGCGGTGAGTTGCGTTGGTCGTGTGGCTTTGGATTGGCGGCGTCGGTTGCTTGCGGTATTGCGTACCACGCTCTGTCGACGACATCGCATTCGACCAACTACGTGCGTATCTGATGACGCAGGACGTCAAAGCTATTCCCGGTACCAACATCCGATATTTCGGCACGATAGACGTACGATGAAACCTCTAATGCGCTGCCTGTTGGCAATCGTTTTGACCGTGCCCGTTTTCCTTGGCGTCACGCAGATCAATGTACTTCTCGCGTGGCTATACAGCGAGAGCGGGTATCAGGCTCTTGCCCCTCTGTTCCATCTGTTTGGCTCGGTCGGCGTAGAAGGCCACGAAAGCGTGATAACGGGGCTGCTGCTCGCGCTGAGTCTCGTTGTTTCCGCGTTCATCGTGTGGCTCGGTTCCGCTTTGCTAAAGCGCCGGCGGTAGCCGCGCACCTCCCACCTCCGCGCGCAACGCGGCCAACAAAGCCTGCCACCACTCCCCATGCCGCAATAGAAACACCTGCTCGGGAAAATGATGGCGCGCCACATGATCTTGCGGCACCGTATCCCAACCACGATGCTCGACGGTCACCCGTGTCTCGTCTCCCACCGCTTCGAAATGCACCTCGACATGCGTGTGTTGCGCAGCGGAGAAACTCGCCTGCCGCCAGCCGAATGCCAAACGTTCGCCCGGCTCCCACGCGGTGACACGGCCCACCTCGAATACGCTGCCGTCGGGCTGCGTTTCGATCAGACGTCCATGGTCGCAACCACCTTCCTCAGACGGTTCGAACGACAACACCCCCGCCCCTTGCGGCGTGAATTGAAATAGTCCGTTAGGCCGCCACCATCGGCCGATATCGCGCGTAAACACATCGAACGCACGCGACGGCGTAGCGGCAACGCGCAGCGACACCTGCACGCGCGAACTCATCGCGACTCCTCGAGATGCGCCTTGAACGACAGCAACTGCGCCGACCACAACGCTTCGGTCTGCTCGAGCCACGTTTTCAATTCGTTCATCGGTGTCGATCGCAATACATAAAGCCGCACGCGCGCGTCCACGCTGTCGGCGCTGCCGCTGCCGCTGCGAGATTCTTCGATCAGCTCACTCGAACGCAGCACCCGCAAATGCCGGCTCATCGCTTGCGGCGAGAGACCGGTGGCCTGCGCGAGTTCACCGGCGCGCATGGGTTGCCTGCTCAACAGATCGACCACCCGACGCCGGTTCGGATCGGCCAGTGCGGCCAGCGTGCGGTCGAGCGAGACGCTCGCGGGTAGGCCCATGCGTTAAACCCAGCCTTCGATCTTCAGCCCGCTTTCGCGCTCGGCCTCTTCACGCGACACCTCGCGCACCGTCTGCCCAAAACTCCAGACATGCCCCTCCGGATCGCGAGCCACGTACACACGGTCGCCGTAGAACTGATCGGCCAACTCACGCGTAATTACCGCGCCCGCAGCGCGCGCGTGAGCGCAATGCTCGTCGATACCCTCACGTAGTTGCACGTGCACCGACTGCGTGTTTTTGCCGCCGATCGACGCGGGGCTCGCCGCATCTTCCGACCATTCGCGACAGATCATCACGTAGCTGTCGCCGAAACGCATTTCCGAGTGGGCCAACTGGCCGTCGTTGTCCGTAATGACCATCTGCCGCTCGAAGCCGAAGGCTTTTTCAAGCCAGTCGAGCGCGGCAAACGCGTCCTTGTAGTACACCGATGCCCCCAACGAAGGACGTTCGAACGATTCGCTCATGATTGCCTCCTTTGATAAACCTCACGGTTAATATTTCACACTATAGTTAAATAAACCGGTAAGGCAAGGACGGGATGAGCGAACGTGTTCCGTCATGACAAAGGTGGGCGCGCAGCACACTACCCGATCGACGAGGGCATCGACCAACGACCAGCGCCATACCCCCACGCCTATGGCACAAACACCGTCCGACAAGCACTATCCGGATGCCCCCAATGCGCGCCCAACTCCGCCAGCGGCACAGTCTGAGTCGTCACTTGCAGACCGGCGGGCCCCGCCGCATCGAAGACCGCTTTCAGCGCCCCGAACAAATGCGCCAAAGGAACGCTGCCAATCCCGCTGCCCACCAGCCTGACATCCGCCGAACGCAGCACGGCCGCCGGCAACGCGATCTCCGCGCCGCTGATCGCGCCGATCTGAACGAAGCGCACGGGGTGATCGTCCGCCGAGGCTTGCGCCGCCGCGATCAGCAACGCCCGCGCACTCGCGCCCCACAGATAATCCAGCACCACGTCCACGCTGTCGCTAAACACCGCCTCAAATGCGCGGCTCAGGCTGGCTTCGTCCTGATCCAGCGAAATCGTGACATCGGCGCCGACGAGCTTGAGCGCTTCCAGCGACGCCGCATTACGCCCCGTCGCAATAATTCGTGCCGCGCCGAGGTGCTTCGCGATCTGCACGGCCAACCGTCCCGAGGTGCCCGTTGCACCGTTGATCAACACGGTTTCGCCCGCCACGAAAGCCGCCCGCTCGACGAGCGCCGCCCATGACGACATACCGGGAATCGCAATCGCCGCAGCCGTGACGTCGCTGAGCGTATCGGGCAACGTAATGCAATGCGCGTCTGCGACGAGGCTGTGTTCCGCCATCGCACCGAACGGCGCCTCCGGCTTGAAGAAATAGACGCGCCGGCCGTCGTCCAGCCGGCCGGTGCCGTCCACGCCGGCAACGAACGGAAAGCCGCCCGTCGACGAATAATGCGAGCCCGCCGCCCTGGAACGGGTGACGTGACTGAGCGCGGACGCCGTGACATCGACGACACGAAATCCGCTCGACGGTTCGGGCCGATCGAAATCCGCGTAGACGGGCGCCTCGCCCGCCGCTTTGACAATAGCTGCTTTCATGAGGGTTCCTTGCTGTCAGCCTGGCGTTCAGGATTGAGATTGAAGCGCGCGCTGCCGTGCGTCAACCCACTCGCGCAACGCGCGATCGCGAATCTCGAGCACGTCGAACAGGCCGAGAAGGTGCAGCGCGGAGATGGCGTCGACCATATCGGCTTCGGCCTCGGTGCGCGCCGCTTTGCTCGCATCGGGGTCGCACCAGACACGCGCATTGGCGAGAAATGCCGCGACGGTGCCCTTACGGATCGTCGTACCGCCAATCTCGGTCTGATTGATTGAATCGGGAAGAACCTGTTCAGCTCGCATCGCACTGCACTCCTTGTTGGTCACCATGAAATCCAGTGTAAGCGTGCAAAACCGGCCCGTCTCCGGTATAAAGGCCAATCAATACGGTATTCCGGCCATGACCCAACCTTTGATTCGCCCGGATCTCGTCACCTCGCCGGCCGGTCCTTTCCTCGCCGCGGCCGAGCTGACGCAAAACGAGGCACGTTCAACGGCCTCGCATAGTCATGCGCGTGGGCAACTCATGGGGGCATTGAGCGGACTCGTCTCGGTGGGCCTCGACCGGCAGCAATGGGTCGTGCCCGCGATCCACGCCATCTGGATTCCACCGCATTACGAGCACTCGGTGCGCTCCTACGGGCCGTTCTCAGGCTGGAGTGTGTTCATCACCGAGCAACGCTGCGAGCAACTGCCGCGCGAGCCGCGCGCGATCAAAACCACGCCCTTGCTGCGCGAAGCCGTGCGGCGCGTGGCGAGCTGGCCGGGCGTCGAACTCGACGACGCGCAAACGCGCATCGCGGAAGTCATCGTCGACGAGCTCGCGGCTTCGAAAGAGGAATCTCTGGATTTGCCGCGTCCTGACGACGCGAGGCTCGTGCGTCTCACGGACGCGCTGGTCGGCGATCTGTCCGACAATCGCCGGCTCGATGAATGGGCGGTGTGGGCGGGTCTTGCGCCGCGTACGCTGAGCCGCCGTTTCGCGGCGGAGACCGGCATGACGTTCGCGCAGTGGCGGCAGCAGGCGCGCTTGCTGCGTGCGCTCGAACTTGTCGCGGACGGCATGCCCGTCACGACGATCGCGCTCGAACTCGGCTACGACAACGTCAGCGCGTTTATCGACATGTTTCGCCGCGCAATGGGCACGACCCCTGGGCGCTATCTGGCGGCCGACGCGCAGGCGTCGTCGCGGGATTAATTCGCGCGAGGCGTGTTGGTCGGCTAGCGCGGGCGTGAGCCGCGCGAATCTCGCGGCTCATTGCATCGATCATTCAGCGGCTTATTCAACCGCACCACCGGCATAGTTCCGCTGACCGCGCAAACGCTGCACGATCCGGCCGAACGCGTACCACTGCTGCGCGATCAAACCCGCGCCATAAGAACGGCCTGCACCATGCGGCACGGGCAGCTGATCGCGAATCCCGGTCGGCTCGACGGTGCGATCCCACGAAACGGTGCGAAACATCATGTCCCACCATGGAAACAGCACGCCGAAGTTGCATCCGTAACGCGTGCCTTCGTGCCCATACCCCACCGCGTGATGCCGGCGATGAAAAATCGGACTGACGATCACACGCTCCAGCAGCCACCCGTACGGCAAACGCGCATTCACGTGCTGCACGCTCTGCATGAAATTGCCGACGGCGACCAGCACCACGAACTGCGTCGGCTGCACGCCGATAAACAGCGAAATGGCCGCAAAAAAAGCCGCCTGGATGATGTCGTCGAGAAAGTGATTGCGGTCGTCGGCCCACAATGACATTTGCTGCTGACTATGATGAACCGCGTGCAATTCCCACCACACGCCGAAACGATGCTGCCAGCGGTGATACCAGTAACCGAAGAAGTCGAGCACGATCAGATAGATCAGGAACGACACGACCGGCTGGTCGGTCACGCCCGGCCACAGACTGTCGACGTCGATATTCGGCACGTTGTAGATGGCCATCAGGCTTTGCCAGTGATTGAACAACGGCGTGAGCATGAAAAAGACCGCGATGTTGATGATGCCGAGCTTGGCGATCCACGTGTAGACCACGTCGGCACGCAGCGCCTTGCGATCCTGCCAGGTCTCGATCGGCCGCAACGCTTCGAGCGGCCGCAAAGCGGCATACGTCACGACGATTTCGAGCACGCCGATGATCACCCAGTAAAGCGCGTCGTACGTGTCTTCGTCATAGCCCATCAAGCCGAACTTGAAGAAGAACGGCTGTACGACGTCGACATACAGCAGCGTTTGCAGCGCTGAAATGCCGTTGTCGAGCAACGCGAGGATGTCGTGAATCATCGAAAAACCTCTGAAAACAGATGCTGTAATGAAAGCGGAAGCTTGAGGCCTCGGCGGCTCCCCAGCCTCAATCCGGATTCGGCGCGGTCACCGGCGCGCGATTCGCGAAATACAGGCCATGCGGCGAACGTCCGACAGCAATCGTGTCGATAAGTTTTCGCGTCGTCAGATCAATAATGCCCACGTGCTTCGCAAAGCGGAACGTCACCCACAGGTAGCGGCGATCGGCGGACAACTCCATGTCGTCGGGTCCGGGCATCAGACCAGTAATGTCGCCCACTTTCGTCAGCGTGTTGTAATCGAGAATGCTGATCGTGCTCTCCACGCGGTTCGACACCGCGATGTGCTGACCGTCGTCGAGATTACGGAAGTTGTGCGCGCCACGGCCGGTCGGGATTTTTTTCACGAGTTGCTGCTTGTGCCAGTCGACCACGGCCACGTCGTCCTCACCCGTCATGCCGATCAGCAGATAGCGGTCGCCAGGCGTCATCCACAAACCGGCGGGCGTGTTGCCGACATGCAGTTTCCACAGCACCGTCTGCGTCGCGAGATCGATCGCGGCGACTTCGCCGGTGTCCTGCAGCGTGACGAACACCGTGCGGCTATCCGACGAAAACGTCATGTGGCTCGGCGTTTTCGACAGCGGCACGCGTTTCGCGAGCAGCACGTTCTGACCGTCGTAGCGATACACATCGACGCGATCCAGCCGCAGCCCGGCCGTGACAAACCACTTGTGATCGGGCGAGAAACCCAGTTGGTACGGGTCTTCGATATCTTCGACACGGCGCTGCACCTTGCCCGTGTGCGGGTCGAGAAACATCAGGTCGTTGGACACCGAATCGGCCACGATCAGCGAACGGCCGTCGGGCGTGATCATCAGATGGTGCGGCTCCTTGCCGGTCGGCTCGGTGCCGATCACCTGGTGGGTGGCTTCGTCGACGAGCGAGAGTTTCGCTTCGCCGGAATCGAGCACGATGACGTTGTCCGCGGCCTGCGCGAACCCGGTCGCGAACAGGCCGCACAGCAGCGCGGCGCGCACGCCTGCCTTGGAAATCGTCGTGATCGTTGAAAGAGGAAATGACATGTGATGAATTTCGCGCGCGAAAAAGGAACCGATGGGGAATGAGGGGCAGACTGGCGAGCGTCGACGTGACGACGACGGCAAGCTCGGCCGTTCCCTCATAACGTGACAACCCGCTTCGCCGATGACACGAATCCGTCATTCCCCACCGTAAACACCGGAAAAAATGCCGGGCGTTACGCTGTCATTCATTTGACTTAAGCCCAGCTTACATTCACGGCTCAAACTTAATCCCAAAGAGGACACAATCCGTGAACCACTCCTACCGCATCGCGGCGGTCGGCTGCTGTCTGGCCGTTTCCGTCTGTCAGTCGAACACCAGTTTCGCCGCCTCAGAAGCTTCTTCCTCTTCTTCCGTCACGCTATACGGCATCATCGATACCGGTGTCGAATTTCTCAACAATGCTTCGGCCACCAAGGGCCAGACGCACGACGTCACGCGCCTGACCTCCGGCAATCTGTCAGGTTCGCGCTGGGGTCTCACCGGCACCGAAGATCTCGGCGGCGGCTCGAAAACGTTCTTCCGCCTGGAAAGCGGCTTCAACGTCGACAGCGGCGGCCTGCTGCAAGGCGGCCGTGAATTCGGCCGGCTCGCGTACGTAGGCCTGTCGAACACCACTTACGGCTCGCTGTCGCTGGGCCGTCAAGGCGGCCTGTTCCTCGACTGGATGAGCCTGTACAACCCGCTCGGCAACGCGGTCTACGCGATCAAGATGCAGGATCCGGCGTTCTCCGACCGGCTCGACAACACGGTTCGCTATGAACATCATTTCGGCCCGGTCACCGCGCTCGTCCAGTACAGCCTCGGTTACGACAACGTCACGTACGGCGCGCAACCGGCGGGCGACACGCGCAACGCGCGCGTGATCGAAGCCGGCTTGCGTTACAAGAGCGGCCCGCTCAGCGCGGCCATCGCGTACGACCAGAAGAACGGCGGCAGCACCAGCCCGACCGCGGCGCACACCACCAAGGCAGGCGGCTACGAAGGCAACGTCGACCGACGCATCGGCGTCGGCGTGCGCTATGCGCTGGCTTCCACGGATCTGTTCGGTGGGTACCGCTACCTCAATTCGAAAGCGATCCACCTGAGCACGCTCTCCACCGGTCCGGTCGAAGCGACCAGCCTCTACTGGCTCGGCGCGACCTATCACGCGAGCGCCGCGCTGAATCTGTCGAGCACGGCGATGTACCAGAACTTTTATGGCACGTCGCGCGATCCGTGGTCGTTCCAGGTCGACGCGGACTACTTTCTGTCCAAGCGCACCGACCTCTACCTGAACCTCGCGTATGCGCTGAACCGCAACGGCTCGAATCTCGGCCTGAACGGTTTCGCCACCGACGTGGTGGCGGGCAAGAACCAGGTCGGCCTGATGGCCGGCATTCGCCACACGTTCTGAGGACGGCAGGATGGATAGCGCGAGCGTATCGATCCGCGTGCGCGGACTTCGTCAGACTTTCGGCACGCAGGCCGTCCTCGACGGCGTCGATCTCGACGTGCCGGCGGGCACCACGCTCGCGCTGCTCGGACCGTCGGGCTGCGGCAAGAGCACCTTGCTCAAACTGCTGGCCGGGCTGCTGAAACCGGACGCGGGCCGCGTGATGTTCGGCGACGAAACCGTCGCCGATGCGGCGATCTGTTTGCCGCCCGAGTCGCGCGGTCTCGGCATGGTGTTTCAGGACTATGCGCTGTGGCCGCATATGACGGTGGCCGGCAACGTGTCGTTTCCGCTGGAAATGCGCGGTGTCGGCCGGCGCGAACGCGCCGGGCGGGTCACCGCGGCGCTCGCGCGCGTCGGTCTCGACGGGATGGGCGCGCGCCGTCCGTCGGCGTTATCGGGCGGCCAGCAGCAGCGCATCGCGCTGGCCCGCGCGATCGTCGCCGAGCCGCGCATCCTGCTGTTCGATGAACCGCTGTCGAATCTCGACAGCCAGTTGCGCGCGAGTCTGTGCGACGAGATCGGCGGCCTGCTCGCGCAACTCGGCACCACCGCGGTGTACGTGACCCACGAGCGCAAGGAAGCCGAAGCCCTCGCCCATACGATCGTCACGCTCACGCACGGGCGCGTGGAAAGCGTCCTTCACCGGTAAAGGAATCGCTACAATGTTCAAGTCAATTTTCTTCGTTATTCTCACCATGTCGTTGACCCTCGGGCTGGGCACGTCCCCAGCCGAAGCTGCTTCTATTACCGTCTATACCGCCGGACCCGGCAACCTCAGCAAAAAACTTGCGCTCGGTTTCGAGCGCAAGACGGGCATCAAGGTCGATCTGTTCCAGGCCACCACCGGCAAGGTGATGGCGCGTCTCGAAGCCGAGGCGAGCAATCCGCATGCGGACGTGTTGATCTCCGCGTCGTGGGACACCGCGCAAGATCTGGAAAAGCGCGGCTGGCTGCTCGACTATCAGAGCCCGAATGCCGCGCATGTTTCGCCTATGTTTAAAGGCCCCGCCTATGTCGCGCAGGGCATCTCCGCGCTCGGCATCGTGTGGAATACGCGCACCGGCAAGCCGGAACCGCACGACTGGCGCGATCTTGCCGCGCCCGCTTATCGCAATCAGGTGACCACGCCGAATCCGGCGCTGTCGGGTGCCTCGCTCGATCTGCTGCTCGGCTTGCAGGATCGTCTGGGTGAGGCCGCGTGGTCGCTGTTCGACAGCCTGCACAAGAACGGCATGGTCGTGCTCGGTCCGAACGCGCAGGCCATCAACCCCGTGCTGCAGGGCGCCAAGTCGGCGGTATTCGGCGCGGTCGATTACGTGGCGTACGGCGCGGCGTCGAACGGCGAATCGGTCAAGGTGATCTTTCCGAGTAGCGGCACCGTGATCGCGCCGCGTCCCATGATGATCCTCAAGACCTCGCACGTGCAGAACGAAGCGCGCGCATTCATCGACTACGTGTTGTCCGACGAAGGCCAGAAGCTGGTTGCCGACGCGTGGCTGATTCCGGCGCGCGACGACATCGCCGGCACCCGTCCGCCGCTGAAAGATCTGAAGCTGCTGCCGCAGGACGACGGCTCGAACACCAAGACGCGCGCCGAGGTGCTCGCGCGTTTCAATGCGCTGTTCGGCGATCACTAATGGCTCGCGTGATGATGCGCGCCGCGCCGTCCAGCGGCGCGCCGCGCGGCGGTTCGGCCTGGCTGCTGACGCCGCTGCTCGCCGCGCTCGCCGTGCTGATCGCGTTGCCGATCGGCTTCGTCGTGTTGCAGGCCATCTTTCCATTGCTCAACCGCGGCTCGTTCGCGCATCCGTTTAGCGCATTCGGCGCGGCGCTGGTGCGCGCCGATACCCTGCCTTTGCTTGGCAACACGGTGCGCTTCGGCGTGAGCGTCGCGCTCGCCAGCGTGACGCTCGGGTTGCCGCTTGGCGTCGTGCGAGGTTTGTTCCGGCTGCCGGGTGCACGTCTGTGGGATCTGCTGTTTCTCGCGCCGTTTCTGATTCCACCGTACCTCGCGGCGTTCGGCTGGATTCTGCTGCTGCAACCGAACGGGTATCTCGAACAGTTGACCGGCGTGAACCTCGGCCGCTTTCTGTTCTCGTTCAACGGCGTGGTCGCGGCCATGACGCTCGGTGTGTTTCCGGTCGTCTACTTTTCGGTGTCGCGCACGCTCGCCGCATTGGGCGGACGTCTGGCCGACGTGGCGCGCGTGTTCGGCGCGGGCCCGTGGCGCAGTTTCACGCGCGTCACGTTGCCGTTGATGCTGCCCGCCATCGCCGCCAGCGCACTGCTGACCTTCACGATGGCGATCGAAGAATTCGGGGTGCCGTCCGCGCTCGGTTCGCGTGCCGGTTTCACGTTGATGGTGACATCGATCGAGGAACGGTTCTCCGATTGGCCGATCGATCTGCCCGGCGCGTCGGTGCTCGCGCTGCTGCTTGCCTTGCTCGCGTTAGCAGCCTTTGTGCTGCAACGGCGGGTACTCGCGGGCCGCGACTTCGAAACGCAGACCGGCAAACCCACGGCAACGCTGCGACGCGAATTGGGCCACTGGCGCTGGCCGGTGCTTCTGATGTTCGGTTTCGTTGCGTTCTGTGCCGCCATCGCGCCGTTGTTCGCGATCGTCACGACGGCGTTTTCGCGCACGCTGTCGGGTGGCTTCGCGATCGACAACCTCACGCTCGCGCACTTCAAAGCCCTTTCCGCCGGCAGCGACGGTGCGAGCGCACTCGGCACG
The DNA here is from genome assembly GCF_002973525.1 of Paraburkholderia sp. BL21I4N1. Lineage (GTDB taxonomy): Bacteria > Pseudomonadota > Gammaproteobacteria > Burkholderiales > Burkholderiaceae > Paraburkholderia. The sequence goes on along the minus strand of NZ_PVEN01000031.1, from coordinate 13,024 downwards.
AGTCTCGCGCTTGCCGCCGCGACGGCTTGCGTGACAGGCGGCCTGGGTTTTCTCAGCGCATGGGTAGTCGTCAAAACCCGTCTACGTGGCCGCGCCGCGCTCGACGCGTTGACGCTGTTGCCGCATGCGTTGCCCGGCATCGTGGTCGGTGTGGGGTTGATTCTCGCGTGGAATCTGCCGATCTGGCCGGTCACGCCGTACAACACATGGGGCATTTTGCTGCTGTCATACAGTTGCCTGCTGTTGCCGTATCCGATCCGCTATACGAGCGCGGCATTGCGTCAACTCGGTTCCGGACTCGAAGCGGCGGCGCGCGTGCATGGCGCGACGAGCGCGCGCGTGTTGCTGAGAATCGTGTTGCCGCTGGTCGCGCCGGCACTGATATCGTCGGTGATGATCGTGTTCGCGGTCGCTTCGCGTGAGTTGGTGACGTCGTTGCTGCTCGCGCCGAGTGGTGTGCAGACCGCGTCGATATTCATCTGGCAGCAGTTCGAGCAGGGCTCGATCGGCGACGGAATGGCAATGGGCACCGTGACGCTGTTGATCAGCGGCGCGTTGCTAGGTTGCGGTGCGCGCTGGGCGAAACGTTTCGACGACGTAGCGTGAATGTGCTGAGAGGCGAGCGCAGTGAGTTGATTAGTTTCACTGCACTCGCCTGGGTTCCGCGCTAATGCTGTCGAAATCTCAATAGCGCGGAACCGCCATAACGCCCTACCGCTTTACTGCGCGCAGAACGTCGGCTGATACTTGTACACCCACGCGGTCTTCGTCGAACTCGGCGACTGCACCCAGTTCGTCATGCCCTGAATCACGCTGAAAATCAGTTGCGAACGCGAAGTCACCTTGTCGGTGAAGACACCGTCGCTGTTCACGTCGACCTCGAAAGAAATCTCGGCCAGCGCGGGCGTCGTCGAACCGTTCGCGTACCAGACCGTCATCGTGAAGTCGGCATCTTCCTGACCGAGATCGCTGACCGCGCCGTCGTACGTGACTTCATGAATCGACAGTCCACTCACCGGCACCAGCGTTTGAGTGCTGACGCTGTCGAACACGTGCGTGGTCGGGAACAGATCCTTGATGTCGCTCAGATGATTGATGTTCTTCGAGTCCGACAGCGGTTCGTTGGTGGAGTGCGAATAGGTCTGGTTTGACGGCGGCGTGATGTCGTCTTCGAGTTTGCTATTCGCTTTCGATGAACTGCCGCTCACGTCGGTATTCGCCGAAGTCGTCTGATTGGGCGAGCCGAATTTCAGTTCGATATTGCGGCCGCTGCTGTCGTCGCGTTCGCGCATCGAATAGCCGGCCTGCCTGACCGCGCAAGTGCCCGGCGAATCGTAGTACAGCACGGTGCGATCGTTGTCGGCCTTGAAGCTGCCGGTAACCGTGCGATCGAAGCCATTCGCCGCGAGACTCGCCTGCAGGTCGGTGAGAAAGCGATTGGCCGCATCCGCCGGCTGGCTTGCGAAACTGGCGGGGTTGAGCAGTACTTTGTATTCACGGCTACCCACCGACGGTGTGCCCGCGTGAGCGACGCTGCTTGCGCACAGCAAGGCAACGGTTCCTGCATGATGCCATCTGATCTTTGTCATTTCGGTTCTCATGGATTGAAAGGGTACAGCCCCTCCAATCTACGAGTACCGAGTGACAACGCAGTGAAGCGAAGCGATTCAAAATCAGAATCGGCGAAACAGGTTGGCATTGCAACGAAGCGGGATTTGCCTCACTGCCGCGTCGCACCCCGATCCGAACGCCGCTCCACGAAACGCCTCACGTAATCGTCCGCCGGGCGCGTCAGAATTTCGTCGGGCGTGCCCTGCTGCACCAGCTTGCCGTCGCGCAGAATCGCGATGCGATTGCCGATTCGCAACGCCTCGTCGAGATCGTGTGTGATGAACACAATGGTCTTCTTCAAGGTGGCCTGCAATTGCAGCAGCTGATCCTGCATCTCCGTGCGAATCAGCGGGTCGAGTGCGGAGAAGGCTTCGTCCATCAGCAGGACATCCGTATCCGCGGCGAGCGCACGCGCAAGGCCGACACGTTGACGCATGCCGCCGGACAGCTCGTCGGGATAGTGCTCGTCGTAACCGTTCAAGCCTACTTTACCGAGCCACACGCGCGCCTTGTCGTTGGCCTGCGCGCGGTTTTCACCGCGCACGCGCAGCGCGTACGCGGTGTTGTCGAGCACGGTTTGATGCGGCAGCAGCCCGAAGTTCTGGAACACCATGCTGACCTTGTAGCGGCGCAGTTCGCGCAAGCCCTGCGCGCCGAGCTTGATGACGTCCGAGCCGTCGATCACGATCTCGCCCGCGGTCGGTTCGATCAACCGGTTGAAGTGGCGCACCAGCGTCGACTTGCCGGAGCCGGAAAGACCCATGATGACGAAAATTTCACCGGAGCCAATGTTCAGGCTGACGTCGTTGAGACCGACATTGCAGCCGGTTTGCGCGAGCACGTCGGCTTTGCCTTTGCCGCCGCGCAATAAGTCCAGCACGCGCGCGTGACTCGTGGGCGGGCCGAACAGCTTGTACACGTGTTTGACTTCGATCGCTGCCATCTTGCTCTCCTGATGCTTTGCTCTGAATGGGCCAGGCGTGTTACCAGTCAGGCCAGTTACTTCGCCGTTCGGGTTTCGAGTCCGCTGTCCACCGCGCCCTGCTCGTTCGCCTCCGCGCTACTCACGCGATACGGAATCCGCGAGGCTGCTTTCGCCTTTCTGCGTTGCGCGAACAGACGCCGCGTACGACGGTCCTGCCCATAGCCCTGACTGATCCGGTCGATCACGATCGCGAGAATCACAATGGCGATGCCCGCCTGCATGCCCTTGCCCACGTCGAGCGTCTGAATCCCGGCGAGCACGTCTTCACCGAGACCGCGCGAGCCGATCATGGAGGCGATCACCACCATGGAAAGCGCCATCATCGTGGTCTGGTTGATGCCGGCCATGATGCTAGGGCGCGCCAGCGGCAATTGCACGTTGACCAGCAGCTGCCAGCGCGTGGTGCCGAATGCGCGCGCCGCCTCGACCACTTCGCCATCCACGTGACGAATGCCGAGATCGGTCAGGCGAATCAGCGGCGGCAACGCGTAGATGATCGTTGCGAGAATCGCCGGCACCTTGCCGAGGCCGAACAGCATCAGTACCGGGATCAGGTAGACGAAACTGGGCAGCGTCTGCATCACGTCGAGCGTGGGCAACAGCAGGCGACGCAACCACGCGCTGCGCGAGGTCAGAATGCCGAGCGGCACGCCGAACGACACCGATAGCACGGTGGCCACCAGCATCAACGCCAGCGTCTGCATCAGCTTTTCCCAGAGCCCGAAGCAACCGATCGCGTACAGCAGCAAGATAAAGAACCCGGCGATGGTCAATCGCCGGGTCGCATTCCACGTGATCGCGCCGACCGCGAGCAGGATCAGCCACGGCGGTAACGCGCGCAGCGCGCCTTCGAGCGGCACCAGCACGTAGCGCAACACGGAAATGCTGAACTGATGAAAACCATCGCCGTAGCGGGTCACGAACGATTGCACAGCGTCGTTCACCCAGTCGGCAATCGAGAGATGCAGAAAAAACGAATGCATGATCAAGCCTCCACGGCAAATGGACAGCGGGTCGCCCCGCTCCCGCATCTGCGGTCCGGCGTGAAGCTGTCAGGGCGTCACGCCGTCGAAATCGGCCGGGCATTACAACCGTCCGGCACTTCGCTATCGATCAGGCGCCGGTGAGTCCAGCCTGCACTTTGGACGCGACGTCGGCCGGCACCCACTGCTTCCACATTTCCGGATGCTCGCGCAGGAATTGCGTGGCCATGGCCGAGCCGTCGAGTTTCTTCGTGCTCATTTCGAGGATCGTGCTGTTCAGAAAGTCCATTGGAAACTTGACTTTGTTGAGCATGGACACGAGTTGCGGATCGGCGTCGTAGAACGGCGTGGACACGCCAACCGTGACATGCGAAACCATGTACGACGACGCGCATTGCGACGTGCTGCTCTCGTCGCGCAAGGTCTTCCAGCAGGCGTCGTTATAGGCCGGCATTTTCAATTCGACGAACTTGTACTTCGCCATCAGCGCGGCCGGTCCCCAGTAATAGAACACGATCGGCGCACCACGCTGATACGCGGAGGCGATCGCCGCATCCAGCGCCGCGCCGGTGCCCGGGTGGAAGTTGGTATAGGTCGCGTCCAGATTCAGTACCTTCAGCAGGCGCGTATTGACACGCTCGCAGTCCCAGCCGGTCGGGCAGTTGAGAAAGCGGCCCTTGTCCGGTTCCTCGTCGTCGGCGAATACGCTTTTGTATTTCGGCAAATCGGTCACCGAGACGAGGCCCGGCGCGAGCGGCTTGATGCCGCGTTTCGGATCGCCCTTCACCACGTATTCCGGCACGAACCAGCCTTCTTTCGTGCCACCCGGCAACGTATCGCCCACCAGTTTCACGCTGCCCGACGCGACCGCCTTCGCGGTGATCTCGCTGCGGCCGGTCCATTGTTCGGCCCACACCTGCACGTCGTTGTGCGCGAGCGCGGTTTCGGTGGCCGCCGTACTGCCGGGCACGACGTCGGTCTTGCAGCCGTAGCCCTTCTCCAGAATCTGCCGCAAAACTTCAGTCGCGAACGACCCGCTTTCCCATGTGATGCCGGCAAAGTGAACGGTCTTGCCTTGCGCGCACCAGCTATCCGCGGCGTGCGCGGTCGTGCCGGTCAAGGCGATGGCGGCGGCGCACAGCACCGCGCGGAGTTGTCTGAATTGCATCGTGGATCACCCTTGGCGTAATGAATGGCATTGAATGGGTTGGCATGGGAAGCGTCGGCCGCAATGTCTCCGAATGCGGCCGCGCTCAGCGTTCAGGCAAGCAGGCGCTTCTCGAAGGGATAGTCGGACAGCAGTTCCACGCGGCCGTCGTCGCGCACGTACAGCTGCTCTTCCAGCTTGACGCCCTCACCGCCGGCTTCATGGCCGATATAACTTTCGATGCACAGCGTCATGCCGGGCTCGATCACGCCGTCATAGCCCTTGGCCTCGTTATCCTCGCGATGGACGATGTACGGATACTCGCCCGTCATGCCCACGCCATGCGCGAGCGCGAAATAACGGCGCGCCTGATACGGACCGGGAATCTTCCACGCCTTCGCGATGAATTCCTGAAAGGTCGTGCCGGCGCGTACGTTCTCCATATTCGAATGGACCTGTTCGTAGGCGAGCTTGTAGAGCGTCTTTTGCGCCGTGGTCGCGGGCAGATCGCCGCACAGAAAGGTGCGCGAGAAATCGGCGTAGTAACCGAAGCGTCCCACTACGTCGGTGTCGAGTCCGACGAGTTCGCCCGCCTGAATCTTGCGCGGACTGCTCTCCTGAAACCACGGGTTGGTGCGCGGCCCCGAGCTGATCAGACGCGTCTCGACATAATCGCCATCGGTCTCGATGATGTGCTTGTGCAGGTGCGACCACAGTTCGTTTTCGCTGATGCCGGGCACCAGCGCCGCTTCGAGCCGGCGCACGCCTTCTTCGGCGGCACGCAGCGACGAGCGGATCATCTTGATCTCGTTGGGTACCTTGATCGAGCGGGCGCGTTCCAGCGGTTCCTGCGCGTCGCTGATCTGGTAACCGCGCGCTTGCAGCGCAAAGGCCGCCGCCGAGGTCGCGCTTTCAATCGCGATCCGCTTGCCGCCACCGCTTTGCCTGACGAGTTCATCGATCTCGTCGGCCCAGCGCTCGGTGACGCGTCCCAGCATGTCGTCGCAGAAGTAGTAGGAAATCGCGGTGGCGGGTCGCACTTCATCGACCGTGTCGAGCCCGTCTGCGAGGAAATCACAGCCCGCGTATTCGAACAGCACGACCTTGCCTTCGGCCGGCACGAACAGATAGCGCGCGGGATTGCGCATCGAATACACCTGCATGTTGCGCGAGCCGGTGGCATAGCGCATATGCGTCGGGTCGAACAGGATCGCGGCGGTGAGGTCGCGCTTTTTCAGCTCACGACGCACGGCCGCGAGCCGGTCGCGTTGAATCTGCGCAATTTCTTCCGGGGTCGGTTCGCAATCTTCCGGCAGATGAGTCGGGCGAATAATCGTCATGGTTTCTCGACAGGGGGGACGTAGTTATAGGTGGGGGAAAGCGGATTCAATCGACCAGGTTATCGGCACGCACCAGCCGCTGCTCGGCTTCCAGATGCATTTCAGAGACGCGCCCGTACAACTGCCGGGTCCGTTCGAGCCGGCCGATCACACCCGGCTTCTGCGAGTACGCGAAGATCGCCGTATGGCGCTCGACCGTGCCTTCCACCCGCGTGACGCGGTGCAGCGAAAAGCGTCCTTTGAACAGTTGCAGATCGCCCGGCTGCAACGTGATCACGTTGATCGGCGCGCGCGTCTCGCCGCGCACCACGCTGCCCACGCCGTCGTAGTTCTCGCCTTCGGGCGAGCGGATATTCGGGCAATACTCGAAGTCGCCGCCCGCTTCCGGCTGTTGCGTCATCATCGATACGATGAATTCGTTGGTATCGTAGTGCCACGGCTGCTCGGTGCCCGGCGGCATGACGTTTTGCACCAGGCCGGCATACGGGTCCGCGTATTCCCAGACCCGTGTTTCGCCGAGGCAGGCGGCGACGAAACGCTTCATGGCCTGCGCCACATAGATGCGATGCACGATCGCGTCGGCCGGAATCACGTCGCGGGTCACGAAACCGCTGGTGCGGTCCATGAAGACGCGGCGTGGGTCGTCGGCGGGCAGCGACGGATCGTCCGCGGTGAAATAGGCGTTGACCTTACGGGTTGAAAAGTAGGTCTTGGCGGCCAGCGCGACGCCTTCGGCGCGCGCCTGGGCCAGCGCTTCGGGCCGTAGGAAGCCATGCAGCACGGCGCTGCCGTTGCCCGCCAGATGGGCGCGACAGCTCGCCACCAGCTCGCGCATGCGCGGATGGTCCGGATCGTGCAGCGGATAACGCCCGGTATCGACGATGTCGCTCAAATCGTTGCATTCGGCATCGGCAAGAGGAAGACTGACTGACACGGCGGGACTCCAATTAGGGGTTCGGACTGATTTGTGACGCGAATTGTTTTCGACAACAATCACCTCACTGACGCCCCCATGTTTTGATCGCCAAATTTCTTTGGAAAGCGAGTAATTCCGATGGCTTCCATCAGCGGACCCGATTGGTCAAAACTGAGTTCTCTCGATCCCGAACTGGTGCGAGCCTTTGTGGCCGTGGTCGACAGCGGCGGATTCACCGCGGCGGCGAAGTTGCTGCACCGCACCCAATCGACCATCAGTCTGCGTATTCGTACACTGGAAGAGCGGCTGGAAACGCACATGTTTCTGCGCAACAGCCGCCGGCTCGCGCTGTCGCGCGACGGCGAAAACTTTCTGATTCACGCTCGCCGCATTATTCAGGTGCAAAACGAAGCGATCGCCGCACTGAACCGGAGCAAGAGCGACGGTGTGATCCGTTTCGGCTTGCCGGAGGACTACGCGGAGCTCTGGCTGCCGGAGTTGCTGAAGAAGTTCTACGCGCTGCGGCCCGGCGCGCGGCCGCATATTCATTGCCGGATGTCGCTCGAATTGCTGGAGCGACTGCAAGCGGGCGAACTGGATCTAGCGCTGGTGGTGAGGCACGGCTCGCAAACCAGCGGGCGGCATCTCGGGCGTGAAGAGGTGGTGTGGGCGGCGCATCGGGATTTCGTGCTGGAACCCGACGCGCCCGTACCGCTGGCGCTATTTCCCGAGACCTGCTGCTATCGTCAGCGCGGGCTCGAAGCGCTCGCCGCGTTCCAGCGGCAATACCAGGTGGTGTACACCAGCCAGAGTCCGACGGGGATCAAGGTGGCCGTGAATCACGGTGCGGCGGTGACGATTATCGACCGCTGCACGCTGCCGGAGAACTGGCGCGTGCTCGGCGTGTGCGATGGCCTGCCTCTATTGCCGGCGGCGGATCTCGAGTTGCATCGTTCATCGGTCAATCGCGATCCGGCGGTGGACGATCTCGCCGCGCTGATCGAGGCGATGGTCGAAGAACGCAGGAACGTGGCGGTCGGTGTAGCCGCTTGAGCGTGCAGTCTTTCCTTACGGGCTTCATTGCAAGCAGGTGATTTTCCGGCGGCGCTGCACAGAGCGCCGCCGCGTTTCATCAGCAGACTTACTAGCCTGACCTCACACTCTTCTTCTCCCGGCGAAACGCTTCTCCTCTCGCCACGGTACTTCGGATCGCCAACGGTTCTCCGCGAGCTTGCGTTCTCCAGCGCTTGCTCCATCGGCGAAGCCGATTGATCCCATCGGAATTCCTCGCTTTGCAAAAAGTATTGGCCGGAAAATCATGCGACGGCCCCTCGCCAATACACACTGGAGATCTCATGAAAAAGAAAGTCATCGCCCTCGCCCTGCTGGGCGCCGCTACCCCCGTGTTCGCGCAAAGCAGCGTCACGCTCTACGGCGTGATCGATGAAGGCGTCGACTACACGAATAACGTCGGACACGGCAGCGTCGTCGAACTCGCCAGCGGTTATGCGCAAGGCAGCCGCTGGGGCCTGAAAGGCGCGGAAGATCTCGGCGGCGGACTCAAGGCGATCTTTCAACTCGAGAACGGCTTCGATCTGAATTCCGGGCGGCTCAATCAGGGCGGCCGCATGTTCGGACGTCAGGCGTACGTGGGGATTAGCAGCGATAAATTCGGCACGGTGACCTTGGGCCGTCAATACGATTCGGTGGTCGATTACCTTGCGCAGACCACCGCCAACGGCAATTGGGCCGGCTATCTGTTCGCGCATCCGTACGACAACGACAACACCGACAACTCGTTCCGCCTCGATAACACCATCAAATATGCGAGCCCCGAGTTCTCGGGCTTCCAGTTCGGCGGTGCGTATAGCTTCAGCAACGATACGAACTTCGCCAATAACCGCGCATACAGCTTCGGTGCGCAATACGCGAACGGCGGCCTGCTGGTCGCCGCGGCCTATTTGCAGGCGGACAATCCGGGCGTGGGCTCGAACGGCGCGATCACCGCGAACGACGCGAGCTTTATCGCCGGACGCATGCGCGTATTCGGCGGCGGCATCAACTACACCTTCGGCTCGACGACGCTGGGCTTCGCGTACACCAACTCGAATTACCAGAACCCGACCGGCAACGGCTATATCGGCATTCCGCTCGCCGCGGCCGGCGTCACGCTGAACACGCTGAAGTATCAGAACTTCGAGGTGAACGCGAAATACCAGTTCACGCCCGCGTTCTTCGTCGGCGCGCAGTATGTCTACACGATGGAGAACTACGACGCGTCGTCGGGCAGCGTGAAGCCGAAGATTCACTCGGTCGGTCTGATGGCGGATTACAACCTCTCCAAACGCACCGACGTCTACGTGCAGGGCGAATATCAGAAGGTGGCCGGCAGTTCGACCAACTCGATTCTCGACGACGCGTTCATTCCGGGCGTGCAGTCGCCGTCGTCGACGCAGAATCAGGTCGTGGCGCGCGTTGCGCTGCGTCATAAGTTCTAAGGTCCGCAACATCACGAACGGCGCGCGTGACCGATTGACGCCTCGGTGGCCGCGCCGCCACTCAGCCGTTCCTCTCACCGCCTGCATCGCCTTGACTCGGCGCAGATATGAAGGTAACCTTTGTAGGTAACCTTCATATCTGTAAGCCATGAGTAAGAGCGATTCCGTGCCTGCTTCACCCGTCTCACTACCCAATGCCGACGCCCTGCACACCATGGCGGAAGACCTGCGCGTGGTGACTGGCAAACTGCGCCGGCGGCTGCGCGAAGAGGCGCATATCGGCGACTTCACGCCGTCGCAGATTCAGGTGCTGAGTTTGCTGGAGCGCGAAGGCTCCGCCACCGTCAGTTCCCTCGCGCGCCTGCACGGCATGCGCCCGCAATCCATGGGCGAAATGCTCTCGGCTCTGAAAGCCGCTGGGCTCGTTACCGGCGCACCCGATCCGAACGACGGCCGGCAAACCGTTCTCTCGCTCACCCCCGCTTTCCGCAAGAAAGTCAAAGCCAGCCGCGCGGCACGCGAAGACTGGCTGTTCCGTACCATCCAGACACGCTTTTCGGCGGCCGAGCAGCAGCAACTCGCTGTCGGCGTCGACTTGCTCAAACGTCTCATCGACTCGTAACCCGCAGGAGAAACCCCATGGCACTCACCACGCTCGACGCAAAGACCGCATTGGTCGTGATCGATTTGCAGCGCGGCATCGTCGCACTGCCCACCGCGCACCCCACCGGCGAGGTCGTGCAACGCGCGGCGCTGCTGACCGAGGCGTTCCGCCGTCACGGTTTGCCGGTCGTGCTGGTCAACGTTGCCGGCGGCGCGCCGGGTCGCGCGGACCAGACGGGTCCGAAAGGCGACTTCCCGGCCGGTTTCACGGAGCTGATGCCTGAACTGAATCAGCAGCCTTCGGATCACCTGGTAACCAAACGCACGTGGGGCGCGTTCACGAACACCGATCTGCAGGCGTATCTGCAGCAGCAAGGCGTCACACAGGTGGTGCTGCTCGGGGTGGCGACCAGCATCGGCGTCGAATCAACCGCGCGTTTCGCGCACGAACTCGGCCTGAACCTCACGCTGGTGGTCGACGCCATGACCGACATGCATCTGGAGGCGCACAACAACACGCTCGCGCGCATCTTCCCGCGCATCGGCGAAACCGGTACGACGCAGGAAGTGCTCGACCTGCTCGAACGCTCCCACGCATGAGCGAGTCCGCCAGTCCGCGCACCGCGCCGATCATCACGCTGTTCTTCACGATGGGAACAATCCGTTGAAAGGGACTTTCCGTTCGCTGCGCACGTTCAATTACCGGGTCTGGGCTAGCGGCGCGATCGTGTCCAACATCGGTACGTGGATGCAGCGCACGGCGCAGGACTGGCTCGTTCTCACCGAGCTTACGCATCACAACGCGACGTCCGTGGGCATCGTCATGTCGCTGCAGTTCGGCCCGCAAATGCTGCTGTTGCCGCTCACCGGCTATGCGGCCGATCACTTCGATCGCCGCAAGCTGCTGTTCGTCACGCAGGCGGCGATGGGCTCGCTTGCGCTCGGCCTCGGGATTCTCACCGTCACCGGACTCGTGCAGCTTTGGCAGGTCTATGTATTCGCGGGTTTGCTCGGCTGTGTCACCGCGTTCGATTCCCCGGCGCGCCAGACCTTCGTGTCCGATCTGGTCGGCGAAGAGGATCTGTCCAACGCCGTCGCGTTGAATTCCACTTCGTTCAACGCCGCGCGGATGATCGGGCCGGCGGTCGCGGGGCTATTGATCGCCTCGGTGGGCACGGGCTGGGTGTTTCTGATCAACGCGCTCTCGTTCGTCGCCGTACTCGGTTCGCTGCGCATGTTGCGGCTCGATCAGTTGTATCTAAAGCCGCGAGCGAAACGTGCGCGCGGCAGTTTCGTGGAAGGCTTCAAGTATGTATGGACCCGTCCCGATCTGAAGGCCGCGTTGTTGATGCTGTTCCTGATCGGCACGTTCGGACTCAATTTCCCGATCTTCATTTCCACCATGTCAGTCACCGCATTTCATGCGGGCGCGAGTCAATACGGTGTGTTGAGTTCCACCATGGCGATCGGCTCGGTGACCGGTGCGTTGCTCGCGGCCCGCAGGTCGAAGCCGCGCATGGCGCTGCTGCTCGGCGCGGCGGCAATTTTCGGCGTGGGCTGCACGTTGGCGTCGCTGATGCCGAACTACGTGCTGTTCGGTATGGCGCTGGTTGTGATCGGCATATCGACGCAAACTTTCACCACGTCGACCAACAGTCTCGTGCAACTGTCTACCGAACCCGCCATGCGTGGTCGCGTGATCGCGATTCTGCTGGCTATCGCACTGGGCGGCACGCCGCTCGGCGCGCCTGTAGTTGGCTGGGTTGCAGACCGCTTCGGGCCGCGTTGGGCACTCGGCGTGGGGGCGGCGTCGGGGTTCGCGGCGGCGCTGGTGGGGTTGATGTATCTGGTGAAGTACCGGCAATTGCGCGTGTATGTGGAAGGTGGACGGCTGCGCTATACGATCGACGACCCCCGCCAGGCGCCGGCTTATGTGAGCCCGGCTACGGCGGTGCAGAACGCGGTGTTGAATGAAGCGGAAGAGGATACGTCGTCGAGCGTGTGAGGATGAAACGGCGATGAGCGGGCGTCATCGGATGACGATGACGCCATTGCGGTGCTCGTTTTTAGCCGGCGTTCGATTCGTCGACGCCAAGGCTCGCTGCGAGTGCGTTGAGCGCTTCCGTGTCTGCCGTGCCGATCATGACGGCCAGCGCGATAAAGATGGCCGCCGGCGCTTCGCTTCTCCGCTGCAGCGGTGTGTTGCCATCGTTCAGCAACACACCGAACATCGTCTCTTCCGCCATGCAAATCACCGACACCACGCCCTGGATAATCATCAGATCGAGTTGCATGCAGTCGATCCGTTCAAGCGTCGACCACGTCATATCCGACTGACACACGATGTCGTCCCAACCCACCGCTAGCTGCGAAGATGTATAGCGACAAATCTCTCGTCCCTCGTCATCGATCCACATCCAGTTTTCGTGCGATGGAGAAGTGAGCCAATGCCCTGTTGTCAGGGTCCACGGTGCGTGACGGCTTAACCAGCTACGATTTACGTCGGAGGCGAAATCGGCTAGGTTCAGGCGTACCATTTCTTGCTTGTCGTTCATGATGTACTCTCGTTGTCGGACCAGATCCAGTTTGTTGCGCCCCATCTGCTGCCTGCAAAGACCGGCATGATTTCTCCCGCTTCGAAATAGCGACGACTGTCCGCCTTCGCGGGAGATTGCCACCATCCAGCTTCAGGGCACGGATTGCCACCCGGTACGCTGTGGCGAGCGGGCTTATGTTTGACGGGGAACGGGACGATAGTCGGCGGCTCGGGAATGGGCGGCGCATCGGGTAAATCGAAACGCGCTGTCCACGTCCGCGCATTCTTCGTATCCGCATGCGGAAGATATGGGTCCAGAGTGTGTGAAAACGTATTGATCGCCTAAACTGAATCAACGCACTGAGATCGGGTGACTCATGAAGCGATTCGTTGAAGGCGATGACC
>NZ_PVEN01000030.1 GCF_002973525.1 Paraburkholderia sp. BL21I4N1 | reverse complement strand
CCGATGGCCACTGGCGCGTTTCGTACTCTTTACTGCGAAAGATCGTCGACATTTAGCCGCGCAAAACCGCCCCAACGGGTTTCGCTGACGGATACGGAAGAACTACCTGTTCGTCGGTTCCGATAGTGGCGGTGAGCGGGCGGCGGCGATGTACAGCCTGATCGGTACGTGCAAGCTCAACAGCATCAATCCGCGCGCCTACCTCGAATACGTGCTCACTCACATCGCGGACCACAAGATCAACCGCATCGACGAGCTGTTTCCCTGGAACGTGGCCGACAAACTGAATCCGGCCGCGGCACCCACGCCCACCGTTTGACCGGGTAGATCCAGATAGATCGCGTCCACGATCGCCGATCATGGGCACGATCACCGGTGATCTATCCGGACCTCCCCACGCCCTCACATCATGCCCTACGCGCGCGCGAATCGCGGACCGGCCCTGCTGAGCCGCTTACAGTCATGCCCGGGAAGCTCGCTGTCCATCTGTGTGAGTGAACGCGCGACAATTCCAGCTTTCGGGAGGTTAAGCGTATTCGCTATCACGACGTATCCTTTGAGTGGTAGAAAAGGGCAGTTCCCATAGTGAAAATGACACGATGTATTATGGACGACACCATCGCGTCACCTGCGCGCTCAATCTCGCCTACCGATCTCCACGGCCATGACCGGAATAGCAATTTTGTGCTGCCTATAACAAAGCAACCCTAAGCCGCCTAGTGCCACGAAGATTTCCAGGTAGTGCGCCGGCATCATGGAGTCTCCTGTCGTAGCGACCAGCCAGGTCAAGATGAACGGCGAGAAACCGCCGAGCAACGCTGCCGTCAAGTTGTATGTCAGTGACATCCCGGTCGAGCGTACGCCGGTTGGAAACAGGTCCGCAATGGTAACGGCAAACGGACCCATGTGTGCCGCCTGGAGCAAGGCACGGGGCTTTCTTGGCCGTGCTGGGAGCATCGCTGTCGCGTAGTGGTTCACGAATTCCTGTGCCGTACGGCCAAGACCCGGTTCGTATCGGTCAGGTCGCGCAATCAGTGCGCGCGGATTATCTGGGACCAGCAGGCTCGGGGCGCCGCCGTAGAATTCCATGGCGCCGATAAGCCCGCCGATCCAATCGTGCGTGCCCTCCGAACGCGTCGCACAGGCATACGTATAGTTCGATGCGCCGAGCACAGCGACAAACACACGCGCACGAAACGCAACGCCACCGCGCCCGTCTAGGATGGGCACGGTGTGCCCGGCAAAGTCGGCAAACAGCTTCTCGCCGGCGCGGTGTTGCTGACGCACGGATCGTTTGAGCGTCTGCGCCCCGTCGCGGTAGCGCTGGCAGAACTGGGTGTAGCGGTAGGTACGCTCGCCGAGGTGCGCCTCAACGTACTCCTCCCACAATAGTTGCAGCGTCACGTTTGCGCGCCGCAACTCGCGATGAACGAGCGCGTAGTCCAGGTCGACGCGCCGGACCTGCGTATTTTGATCGGCCGGCAGCCTAAGCTTGGCCTCGAGTTCGTCGTCAGCCAGCGGTTCGGCGCTCGCCCAGTCCAGATTGACCGCGCTTGCACGCGCTGCATACGCCGATACCGTACCCACGCTGATACCCGCGTCCCGGCTGATCTGGCGGTGCGACAAGCCGCACAACCACTTCAGCCGCAGGACTTCTTTTAATTTGCGCATGCTCATCCGATGTGCCGGCATTACCTGTCCACTATAAAAGAGACAAGGCTAACGCCCGTCGTTGATGTCATACGCAACACCACCGCCAGACCGAAATAGCGTTCCTGTTTCGGTCCAGTGATCACTCGTTTCGGAAACGGTTGATCAGCGATCACCATCCACCGAAATGACTGATCACCTTCCTCCGGATTCACTGATCACGTTAAACCGGAATCGGTGATCACGTTCTCCGAAATACGCATCGTGTTCATTCACGGCTTTTGTCAGAGCCACTACAACTTTATAAAGCAGATCTCGGCTGAGAAACTGGCTGGATTTGATATCCTGGCCTATGACTTGCGGGGGACATGGACTTTCCGACAAGCCAGTGAATCCTGAGCAATATCGCCAGTCAGCCCTGTAGGGTGCCGACCTGCAAGCGGTGCTCGACATCGTGCCTGAGAAGCGGGCCGTTCTCATCGCGTGGTCCTATGCGGGGTACATTGTTGGGGACTACCTCAATGCCTATGGGCATGTCCGGATCGCGGGTGTCAATCTTGTGGCCGCAGCGATACGGAAACACGCTGATGCTGTGCCTACTGCCCTTGCAGAATCAAGAACGTAATTCAGGCTGGCGGGCGGTTGTCGCTTCGGCTGTGGCCCTTGCTACTGGGCCAAGCGACGATTAACATTTTCGGAGCTATCGTATTCCTGACGTCGGTGGCCAGAGAACTCGGGTTTTCACGGGGAGACATCTCGACTGCAATCGGGCCGTCGAATCTCGCTACAGCGTTTTCGATGCCGCTGTTCGGGCGCTTGGTGGACCGCTTTGGTGTACGGCGCCCCTGCTTATCTCCATTCTTCGGTTTGCCGCGGTGACGGCATCGTTCGCGACACTTCACGCGTCGGTCCCGATGCTGCTCGCGCTATTCGCAATTTCAGGCATTGCCGGAGTCGGACATAACCCTGGTGCCTACTCGCTGTCGTCTCGTCTTGGTTGACCGCCGACGAGGTCTTGCTGACCATCATCGTTTGTTCTCCTTGCGTGAGTTTGCACCCTCAGCAAGGGATTCGTTTTTCAGGGTCAGGCCGGTACTGACGCTACTTGACGTGTCAGGGGCGTCTTTCGGTCGCAAACGTAGCAACCAGATTCGCATCAAATTGTGTGTGTGCTCGACGCGCGGAAAGTGAGTTTAGCTATTGACCCCGTTCTCGGAATCGCCCTGGTGGTTCGCCAACGCTGCGACGAAAAGCGCGGTTGAAGGCCGCCTCCGAACCATAGCCCACTGCGAGGGCAATCTTGACTAGCGGCTGGTCAGTCTTGAGCAAGAGGTCGGAGGCTTTCGACATTCGTATTGCCGTCAGGAACTGGCTAGGGCTTTGACCAACAGCGGCAACAAAGCGCGATACGAATGCTGACCGCGAAAGGTTCGACATCTTCGCCAATCTTGCCGCACTCCAATCCTCTTTGACGTCGTGAAGCATAGAGCCGATGGCCTTGGTGACGACTGTGTCGCGAACGTCGAATACTTCGTGACGCGTAGCACGTATCTCTGCCAGGAAATGGTCCGTCAAGATAGTGACTAACAGTGCTTCAGCAAGGCGGATGGCGGAAACCTGTCCGAAGAATCCAGTACTACCGACGAGACGGAGCTGGCGTTCAATCAAGGAAATGGACTCGGCATGTATCCCGCTCAGCTTACTGATTTTGATAAACGGCGGCAGGGTATTGAGTATGAGTTCAGGAAACGAGGTTTCGAGATAAAATCGGATTGGAGTAATTGCAGTGACTTGACCGCCACCACCGTATACAAACCCGCCCGAAAACATGAAGCGGAGCCATTCTTCGGCAAGATCTGGAGCTGCAGGTTGGGACTGCTGGATGTCTTCAAGCGGAATTGCGGGGGTTCTAGGTGTATCGCACACAGTATGCGCATAAAAACGCGGCAACAGTATGAGGTCACCTGCTGCGAGAGAGATCAGCTCTCCTCTTTCTAATAACCTGACGCAGCAGTTGCCGCTACGGATATGGTACACGACCATAGCAGCCCGCTGACCGCGAACGGCGAGACCCCAAGGGGCAGTCAGCGTCGCATCGCCACAGAGGACACCGGACAATCGAATGCTCCTAAGCACGTCGTCAATCGGCAACTGAGGACGGCGTAGGTAGGGGTTGACGTTGTGCTGATCTCGATCCATAGATTGACTTTATGCCGAATATCTGATGCCGTCAATGCGGGCTATCGACATGCTGGTATCCCGAAATTCTATTGTGTCAATCCAGACCAGGTCCAGACAACTTGCATTCGGTCTGTGAAATTGTCGTTCACGAGATGTTGTCGCGAATCGCTGCCCCAATTCGCCCTTTGGAAGAATCGACCGCTCTACGCGAACTATACAGCTCCGCGAATATCCGGATCGGTTTGTATCCCGGGGCGTACTTGTAGCTCGGCAGACCAATCTCTCGTAGGGGTCCATCATTCACTTCTGTCAATTGAGCACTACATTCGATCAATGACGCCGTTTGACGGCCGGTCAACAATGTGAGCGCTCTAATTTGCATCTAAGGTTATCTCTCTACTAACACCGCGAGAGGCGGAATTATGTCGTCGGTCATCAAAAAATTCAGGAAAGCCAGGCCGCCCGCCATGGGGAAGCATCCGGGCTTTGGCCCGCGAACTGAAGTTATTGGGAACGTACTCATCGAAAGGGACGTTGCTGTCGAGATCAGCGGCTCCCGAAAGCTTTATGCAGATGTCTTCCGGCCGAAACACTCACAGGCAGTGCCAGCCATCGTCTGCTACGCCCCATTTGGAAAGCATCCACATCTTGAGATTGGTGAGCGGTGGGCGGGTTGTGATATTCCTTTCGATAAAATTTCGAAGCAAACGCCTTTCGAGGTATTTGACCCGATACGCTGGGCGGAGGAGGGATTTGCAGTCTGCGTGGTCGACGCGCTTGGGAATTGGTACTCAGAAGGAAAGGCAACTTTTTTTTCGCCTGAGGAGGCGCGCGCCGGCTATGACGTGGTCGAATGGTTTGGTCGGCAACCATGGTGTAGCGGGCGGATCGGCTGGGGCGGTGTTTCCTACTATGGCATGACCGCATGGGCCGTCGCTGCATTGCAGCCGCCGCATCTTGCAGCCATCTTGCCGTGGGACGCTGCCAGCGACGTGTATCGTGAATGCTTCTTTTCGGGCGGCATACCATCGGCACCATTGATCCATAACTGGATGCTTGTCACGGGCTTCGGAACCGATGAAGTCGAAGACATGGAGGCCGCCCTGCACGACCACCCCCTATTCGATGAGTATTGGCAGGAGCGAGTCGCCGACTGGGGAAAGATCCAGGTACCAACCTATGCGGTGACCGAATGGTCCAACAATTTGCACCTGCGCGGCACACTCGAAGCATGGAAGCGCATCGGTTCAAAGGACAAGTTTCTGGACATCAATGGGGGCAAGGAATGGGCCGAGTTTTATAGTGAATGGGCTTTTGAGCGCCAAAGAGCGTTTTTCGGACAATACCTCAAGGGCGAAAACAATGGCGTCGCAGGTTGGACGCCAGTGAGAATCGCTTTGCGAAGAAACGACCAGACATGGACGTTTCGCGATGAAGCGACATGGCCCCTGCCGGATGTACGCTATGTCCCGCTCTATCTGGATGCAAGTGATGGGAGTCTTCGCGAGGCTCCGCAGTCCGAGACTTCAGTTACAAAATACAATGCGACCGCTCTGAATGCCGCCTCGATTTTTGACTTCTGTTTTGACCGGGCGACCGAGATTACGGGGAACGTCAAGCTCAGGATCTGGCTGGCTGCAGATCTCGCTAACGATGCCGACGTCTTTGTGGCGATCGAGAAAGTGGGCCTAAATGGAGAGACAATTCCGTTTGTCTACAGCCAGATGTATAACGATGGACCAGGCGCGTTCGGCTGGCTGCGTGCTTCTCATCGTGAACTTGATGAAGGGGCGTCAACGCCATGTCAGCCAGTGCACAGGCACACGCGTCGCCTTTGGCTCACACATCTTGAACCGGTCGCCATGGAAATCGAAATCTGGCCAACCAACATCGTTTTTGAGTCCGGAGAGACGTTGCGTCTCATCATCAAGGGTTCGGAAGTGCACATCGTTCCAGGGGCCGAATTTGCGATTCGGCACTGGCCGCTTCACAACGATGGTCATCACCTCATCCATACCGGCGGGGTCTATGACAGTCATCTACTGATTCCTGTTATACCGACGCGACAAAGAGAATCTGGAAACAATCAATAGAAGTACGACCGTAGCGTAACCTCCGCCACTTCAGTTCGCGAACAGGAGACAAAATGATAAGGTTCTGGATCGTTTCTAAGCCCAGAGAAGGCGACAGCAAAGAGAACTTCGACTATCAGTGGGGCTGCGTTCATGTGGCGCTTATGCTCACTACCAGAAGTGTCATGCGAGGGTTTCATCGCTATGTGCAACATCGGGTTCCGGACGGAATTGAACACCATACTTTTCCATATGCCTTTTCTAGCCGGAACTGGTATTCATGTTCCGACCATGTTCTCGATAATATTCAGGCACTTACTGAGGGAATATTTGGAGATGAGGAGTACCCGCGCCGAATGCAACCCCATAAGTTTGGCGCCGACGATTTTGTTCTCGAACTCACGAGTGGTGGCGATCTGATCGCGAGCGCACCAGGATTTGCTCGTGGTCGGGGCGGAGTGAAATTGCTTAATTTCATCAAGCGAAGCGACGCTGTGTCCCAGCAGGACTTCGAACTCTGGTGGCGTCACACGTACGCTCCGTGCGTTGCCAATGCTGTCGCAGCGGGATTGGTCCTAGCCTATTCCCAATCCACTCAACTTCCCTTGGAAGCATCATCGTTCGGCGGAACGCTGTTCGAGAGGGGCGGAGTCCAGACGTACGCCGGCATCGAAGAACTTTGGTTTAGTGACATGCCTTCCATAAGTACATTCACGGAATGCCTTGACGGATACATCAGATCTGCGGACGTAGAACAGCACATTGATTCGGCGGGAAGTTTCTCAATGCCGACCGTTGAACGCGTAGTGTTTGATCAATCGGACAAGAGATATCGGCCTGCCATCTTGGATCCTGCCACGATCGAGTCGTCGGCCCATGACCAGGAAAGGAAATGGGGAGAATGGAACAAAGTCTTCCCCGTCAGTTGACAGGCTGCAAGAGTAACCGGATCGGTTGCGAGGATGAGTCCTGTTGCCGATCATGGCGCCTTCTTCTGCAGGTAATCCCGCTTGCGGTCTCGCGAGGGATAACCGCCGTGGAATATTATCGATGATTTTCTGTCTATATTAATTAGGTATGCGTAGCAAAATAAAGAAATTCTAAGAATAGAAAAGCGTTTTCAACTGGAGACAATCAATGAAAATTCTCAAAGCAGTACTTTTTCTGATTATCACTTCTCATGCTCACGGAGCTGAAAGTTTCATTTATGGCGGCCCGACAGGCGGCACTGACATTCAAAATGCGTTTCTCCCGCCGGCGGCGGGTTTCTATGGTGCACTTATCGCCGGGATGGCGACCGGGGATCGATATTATGGGGACAATGGTCGAATCGAACATGGAGTTACAATCAACTCAAACGCTGGCGTCGCGGCAGTTGGTCTGCTCTATGTCTATCCATTCAGAATCATGGGTGGCAGCGTAGGGAGCAGTTTGATGCAAGATTACCTGTACGGAGGGATACGCGCTAATGGAGTAGCACAGACCTTTAGCGGCGTCGGCGACATGTATTCGGATATATTGGTTTGGAGCAAACACATCGATGATGCTGGGGCGGGGCCAACAGGCGTTACGATTAAAGTGGCGTATTCCATGATTTTTCCGACCGGGAAGTACAACGAATCTGCACTCCATTCCCCCGGCAGCAATACTTTCTTCTACATACCGAACGTTGCTATTACGTATCTTGGGAGGAAGGATTTCCTTGGTGATGGTCTTGAACTGGATGGACATCTTTTTTTTAATATTCCGAGCGAAAATCACGCCGACGGCTATCAGAGCGGTACCGTTGCGGACGTCGACTATGCCGTGAGCGAGCGGTTCGGCCGCTGGCAGTTGGGACTTGCCGGCTACTATGCGTGGCAATTGGGTGGCGACTCGGAAAATGGACAATTCGTGCCACCGAATGGTCGGCATTTTAGCTCGGCGGCTCTGGGTCCAGTGATCGCGTATGACATTCCGTCACTCCGCGCAAACGTAAAGTTCAAGGCGCTCCTTCCCGTCTACACTCGGAATGGTCTCAAAACGACTACCGCGTACTTCGTGCTCAGCAAAGCATTCAAGTGAGCTGATTGGGGCCGGCGTGTGCGTCTTTACCTTGATGGTCCTCGCCGTGGTTTTTGGATGCACGGTTAAGCGCGATCGACAACTTACGCACTGCGGCGGCTTCGTTCATAGTAGTCGAGAGACTGCGATCACACCGGGCACTGGGACGATGCGAACTGTGGCCTTGCCCCCGTTTGGCGAATCCCATAACCGAGGATGTTATGCGGCCTTGCCTTGCTGTGCTGCGACCCAGTTCTGCTCGAAAGTCATTGGGCTGACCAACTACGCCATCACCAACGGAATCCTGTTGCGTTCGGACATCCACACGCTCTTTGATCTTCACTTGATCGCGGTCGATTCTGACTGTCGCGTGGCCATTTCGCGGTCCTTGGAATGGACGGAATACGCGCAATATCGCGGGCGTCGCCTTCTCGCGCTTCCTGCCGACCAGCAAGAACACCCGTCACGCGATTCGTTGAAACTCCATCATGACCTGTTGGTTGCGCGCGACAAAGCGCTGGACGATTGAAGACCCGTAGAACGCAAGAAAAATGTCAATTCAGGCACCCGGCGCCGACTGCGATGGAACTCACCGTCTGGCTGGACAGCGTGTGTCGGCGATCGATAGTGTCGCGCTACCTACGCTCAGTGCCGCACGACCGGCCGGACCAACCTCGGCGAGTGGCAATAGCACCGGCGGAAAAGCTGAACCGACCGATAGCAAGCACGACTCAGGCGAATAGTGGGAAGCCCTGTGTGCGAGAGTTCACAGGGGCTTCTCTGGATGACATGGTGTGGGCAACGGATATCAATGGAATGAGTGATTTGACATAAAATAAATGAGCAAAATTTTGACATGATTGATGTCAGAGCTTCATTCCATATCCTATTGTCGTGTTCTGCGTAGGCTCAGTGTTGGGCATCCAGTTCAGTGCGTCGGCGACGAATACGACGCGTACGACCACGATGACGATGCGGAGGCAGCGCGGACGACCCTCTGGAATTCAAGCGTTGGCCCCTGGGCGCCCAAAACCGGCGCAAGCCTATCCTGCAATCACTCATTTCCATTGCGGTTTTTGCCGCCCAGAGTAAACGTTTTGCGCGGAGGTAGCGGCTTTCAAGCAAATGACAGGTCAGGCCCCATAGAAACGCCGCGTCATCCCGTGCGAAGAAATGGCATAACGGCCGCCGCGAAAGCGTATACGCCGTGCGTTTCCGGGTGCGCTAAAAACGCGTTACTCCGTGCGTCGTGCCGTCCCGTTTCAGATAAAGTCGCGTGCGGGAAAGTTACGTACCTCGTGCGTACAGATGTACGTATCGGTGTGTGCCTTTTGCGTATCTCGTGCGTCAAGGTGGTTACGCCAGGCGCAAACCGCATGCGTTAAAAAATGTGCTTTGCCGGAACGATGCAACGCGTTCCGGCTGAGCACCGGAAAACAGCCGAAAGCGTATCGTCTGCGCAGGGCGGATACAGGACGTGGTGAGTGCCGTGCATAACACGAGGCGAAAGAAAAGTGTGATGCGCGTGCAAAGATGGCGAACCGCTCGCAAACCGCGTGCGTTGAGGGTTCACAAGGATGTGCAAACTGGTTGCGTTAACGGCAGTGATGTTGCGGCGTCAAGGTGTCAGTGTTCAGCGCAAACGCAATGCGTAACGGTGGTGACAAGGTTTCCACGATCAGCGCAAATCGCCTGCGCAATGACGGCGAATGGGAATGCGTCAGGGTGGAAACGTTGCGCGCGTACGACATGCGAAAAAAGTGCGTTGTTCCCCCGGGCTCTCATGAGTTCTCTGGAGTTCCCACGGCGTCTTGGGGCGCAAAAGGACGGCGTTGACAGGTGCGTTATGCGTGAGCAGGATGGTGCGCAGGCGGTGTGGTCCGACGTGCGCTGGAGGTGGCGATGCCTGTTGCCAGGGTCTATACGAAATCGCAATGGGATGCGTTTGCCCGGACGCTCGATGCGCTGCCGGAAAAACCGCAGGCCGAACGCGGCCTGAGTGTTCGCGAAGCGATGAAAGAGGTGCGTGCCCCTATCCGTCACGCGCAGGGGAAGGGATATACGCTGGAGCAGATCGCGGAGCAGGCGAAACGGGCAGGCATCGATATTACGGCAGGCGCGATCCGGTATGCGCTGCGTTCTGAAGGGAAGGGAAGCCGCGCAGGAAAGGGAAACAGCGCAGGCAGCATGGCGCGTCCGGCGACCGGAGCGCCAGCAACCGGAACTGCCACAACGCTGCCTCGCGCGCAGGGGGCAGCGCAACCTGGCGTGTCACATGCGAACAGCCCGCGCAATGAAGGTCGCACTGAAGGCCGCAATGAAGCGCGTCCACATGGGGGAAAAGCAGAAGTCAAACCGCAACCCATGCCGGTACAGGGCTCGCTCGTATTTGCGATCAAACCCGATACCGACGACCTGTAAAGGACGGCAATGGCAACGACCCTCAACCCCATCTATCTGGTAGGTGGCAGCAAAGGCGGCGTGGGCAAAAGCATCGTTGCGCTGGCGCTGGCCGATCACCTGCAACGGCGCGATACGAGCCTCGTACTGATCGAGACGGATACGTCAAATCCGGATGTCATGAAGGCGGTCCACGGCGAGATCGAATGCGCGGCGTTCGACCTTGACGAGGCGGATGGCTGGATTGGATTCGTCAACTACTGCGATGCGAAGCGCGATGCGGTGGTGATCGTCAATACGGCGGCGCGCAATCAGGCGGGCGTGGCGCGCTATGGCGCGACGCTGGCGAGCACACTCGATGAACTGT
Source organism: Paraburkholderia sp. BL21I4N1 (assembly GCF_002973525.1). Classification (GTDB taxonomy): domain Bacteria; phylum Pseudomonadota; class Gammaproteobacteria; order Burkholderiales; family Burkholderiaceae; genus Paraburkholderia. The sequence continues at coordinate 29,161 of NZ_PVEN01000030.1, read as the reverse complement.
CGCGGCGGCTCGTCGTGTTCTGGGTCATCAACCGGCAGCGCGACAGTCTGGAACTGCTGCGCGAATTCGGCGTGACGTTTCCCGATGCGACCACTCACGTGATGCGCAACGCCTACTTCGGCACGGCCGACAAATTCACGCTCTATCAGGATTCGAACATCCGCAAGGGGATCGAAGCGAAGGGGAGGTCACTAGACTTTCCGGACCTTGCGGATCGCGTGGCCGATGACCTGCGCAGCCAGCGCCTGTCGGTGCGCAAGGCGGCAGAGACGCTGCCCATCGGGCAGCGTGCCGAACTGCTGCGCTGGCGCTCGCTCTATGACGCAATGTTTACCGGTGTGATTGGCGATGACTGATGGGACACCCGGTGTCTGGACGCGCCCGGGACGTCCACGCCGCTCGCGGCGCACCCACCCGCCCGATCCGCTCGCGCGCCTGTTCCTCGACGTGTCGGGCGAGGTCCCGGACGACGCGAGCATCGCGCGCATGCGACGCGTGTCGGCGGCGCTGAACCTGCACGATAATGATGCGCTGTGGTCGGTACTCGCCGTGCTCGAATACTATGCGCGGCTGTATGAGGTGATGCCGGATCGCATCAGGAAAGTGGGCGAAGGCGGCCTCGATACGATGCGCGTCGAAGTGAGGGAAGCGACGGATGTGCTGATGGCGCAGCACCGCGATGCGCTCGCGCGTTGCAAGGAAACGATACGGCTTGCCGAGCACATGATCCACGAGCATGAGGAACGCTACCGGGCCACTCTCGCGGGACTGAACGAGGCTGCGCTCGATGCGCTGGTGGACCGCGCCGCCAACCGGATCGCGCGGGCGGCCGGCAACCGTCTGATGGGCGCGTTTGCCGCCGCCACACGTGAGCAGCGCGCGCGACTTGACGGGGCCGTTGCGGCTTTCGAGCGGGCGACGCTGGAAGCGGGGCGGCAGGCGCAGGCCGGCGCGCAAATACTGGAGCGCCGGTACTGGCGCACGCTGAGGGCCACGCTGGCGCTCGGGTTAACAATGCTGGCCGGTGCGGCAGCGATAGCTGTCTGGCTGGCCGTGTGGCGGGGATAACAAACCGGTGCGACAGCGTGCGAGAGGCGCGAGAGGTGGAAAGGGGATCCCGGCCTGTCGCGTGATGCGCCAGGGCATGGCGTTGCGCCGTGCGATGAACGTGCTGATGTCCATCAGCAGCCTGACCAGATCGTCGGTCTCCAGTGCCAGCATGGGAGACACGAAGCCCGTGCCGGTGGCCCGCGTGACAGCAATACGGAAATGCTCGCCGTTGCGGTATTCATCGTCGGTCACTTCAACCGGGATTGTGAAAACGTGGCCGGAGCCGTCGTTGATCGCGATCACGATGACCCTGATGCATTGTTTCATGATTGCCTCTGTCCCGGTACACGCCTGACGGCATGCGGGAGTGCGGCGCAGTCCTGCCGGGCTGCGCCGGGTCGGCGGGTTCCACCGCACTGACCGGCGGAACCCACGCGGATTACGCAGCGTTCTGCGTCATGGACGCGTCGTCAGGCCGCGTGGCGGTTATGGCGGGTGCGTCGGTCACAGCGGTTGCGGCGGTCGGGAAGGGCCACGCGGGCAGCGCACCGTTGCTGCCTGTCGCGGCGGGCTCCTGTGTCCCGGTCGGGCCGTCCACCGGCGACGGGGTCCCGGTGCCTTCGCCGGGTTCCGTGCCGTTGATCCGGTTGTTACCGTGGCTGTCGCCGTGGTCGTCGCCTTGCGCGTCGCGGTCCTGCGCTTCATCGCCGGTGTCGCCTTCTTCGTCGTCATCCTCATCCGCGTCCTGGGCCACGCCACCGGAGCGTGCTGCCGGGATTTCGCGGTCAGTGAGGATTTCAGGCAACCATGCCGACTTTGCGAGTCGCAGTTCGGCGGCGGCTGCCGCATCGGCCTTATTCATCTTGCCGAGGTCGGCGGCGATCTTCGGTGACACGGCGCTGGCGACGACTTCCGCGATGCGCGCCTTGCTGACATGGTCGAAATACGAGGCGCGCGTGGGCGTCCAGTACCGCGTCATGTCGAGGTTCAGCGCGCTGGCAAGCGCATTGATGGCGTGAGGCTTTTTTTCCCCGGCGATGCCGTCGAGCAGGGTGCCGGTGCAGAATGCGAGCAGGTCCAGCAGGGTCGTGCCGGGATCCTGTTCCATCAGCCACGGCAGCAGGTCCGCGCGCCGCGCGGGCAGTTCGCGGCCCCACCGCTCGCGCTGCGCCTCGATGACGCCCCATGCTGTGCTGGCGGGCAGGTCGTCCGCCGCGCCGAGCAGGCTGTCGTGGTTGCTGTTGCAGGACAGTGCCAGTGCATGCGGCGCGAAACCGAGTCCGTACCGTTCCGGAAAGACTTCCGGAACCACGCGTTGCAGGAGGGCAGCGAGCGCGACGGATGGCTGCGCGATGAGTTCCGCATGAACGGCGGCGGTACGATGTGCGGTCAGGCGCTGGCAAAGCTTCGCGTTGTGAACCGGCTTCTCCTTCTGCACCGCTCGTGTTGCCGTGTCCGGCTCACTGTCCGCCTCTGGCGTGCCGGTCACGGTTGCGCCCGCCGCATCCAGCGCCGCGCTGTTCTCGCGGCGCACCAGACCCCGTTCGACCACCACTTCGCCCTGCGGGCTCAGGATCACGAATGCGCCCGCCTCGGCCATCTGCTGAACGTCCCATGTCAGCATGCGGCTTTCGAGCGCGATGAGGGCAGCGTTTACCTGGTCGATTTCGGTTTCGAGCCGTTCGGCTTCCGCATACGCGTTCCCGTTGTCTTCCCCGAGGGCGTCAAACTGTCCGGCCAGTTCGTCCTGCTGTGCGGTGAGCGTGTCCATCTCCCGCTGTTCGTCGTCGGTGAGGACGCGCTGCACCGGTTGCAGCCTGCCGTAGCGGTTCAGTTCAAACACGTCGCGCTCGATGCGGCCCTCGGCCCAACCCCATCCCTCGGCCCGGACTGCTTCGGCGGCGGCGTCGAGCTTCTGTGCGGCGAGACGCTGCAGCAGTTCGACATCGGCGATGTATCCCGCGTTTTCATCGTCGCTGAAGAGATCACGACGCACGTAACCCCCGGCTGCCTCGTAGGCGTCCAGCCCCACGAAGCGCACCAGACGGCTGCGGCTCGCGTCGATCTCGGTATGCGTGATCGCCTGACGCAGATAGTTGGGCTGGCGTTGCCACTCGTTTGCATCGAACCAGATGCGTTCCTGCGTTTCGTGATCGTCGGCAAGCGCGAGCGCCGAAAGCTGGTCGAGCGTGATGGCGTCCTCGCGCAGCAGGGCAAGCAGCTTCGGGGAGGCGCTGGCGAGCTTCATGCGTCGTTTTACCGTGATCGGCGCAGCCGAGAAAAGCGCGGCGATGTAATTGACGCTGCGACCTTCGTCGGCCAGCATCCGGTAGGCGCGCAGCACGTCGAACGGGTCGAGTCCTTCGCGTTCGCTGTTCTCGATCAGCGAAATGGCGAGGGCTTCGCCTTCGCTGACGATGCGCACCGGCACCGGATAGTCGGCGGTGATGTGGCCTTGCCCGAACAGCAGGTCGAGTGCGGCCTGTCGGCGCTGACCGGCACAGACGCCAAGCTTGCGATGTTTGCCTCGCGAGCCCTTCATTTCGTGAACAATGAGGTTCTGCAGCAGCCCTTTCGCCCTGATGTTGGTGGCGAGCGAGCCAATGCCCGACAGTGGTTTCGTACGGGCATTGAGCGGCGAGCGCCGCAGGGCGGAATACGGCACGGTCACGACCGGCTGCTCGTTGCCGAAACTGGTTTCGAGCAGCGGCGCAGCGTTAGCCGTTGCGTCCGTGACGTTCTCGGCTTCGGTGGCGTGTGCGGTGTCGTTCGCAGTGTCGTTCATTTGCGTGTTGACTTCGGCTTGCATGATGTACTCCAGATAGAAAAGGGAAGGTTCCGGGTCACGTGGGTACGGAATGCCGTCAGGGCCGGACTCAGAGAGGAGTCCTGACGGAATGAACCGGAATCGGGCGGCGATGGGCTGCCGCCCGTGCCGTGCTTACGCCTTCATCTGGCGCATGGCGTCTGCGAGCATCCACAGCGCGCGGTTCAGTTTCACGTTCTGGTCGATGCCGGTGACGGGGCGGGTGGACATGGCACGCCCGCTGCGTGAGCGCCCGTGCAGGCCACCTTTGGTCAAGGACTCCTGCACCCGGTTAAAAACGGTCCAGAGATCGTCGCGGCGGTCCTCGAAGCGCCGCACGTTCAGAAGCTGGCTTTCGGTAACCGGGGCGGGCGCTTCCGCGTCGGTCGGGTCGTAACGCAGAGCGAGGGCGGAGCGCGCGAACGCGTGCTGTTCGTCGCGGGTGAGCGTCACGGCGCGCATGCCGTCCTTCTGTTCGCGGATCAGGTCGAAGCCGTCGAGCACCTCGAATGCGCCATTGATGACGTTCTGCACAATGGAGCCCTTGTGGGGAACGCGTACTTCGCCGACGGTTTCGCCCGCGACCATGCCGTTCTGGCAAACAAACCTGTAGACGCCACCGAGCATCTGATAAGAGCTTGTCCCGTCGTGCGAATTGAGCAGGATGATTTCGTTGACGTCCTCGCCGGTAATCTCATTCGCGGGGCGCATGCGAATCAGATGTTTTGTGAATTCGCGTCTGTCCTGATCGCGCACGCGGGTCTGGCAGACCATGAACGGCTGGAAGCCTTCGTTGCGCAGGCCGCGCAGCACGTCGATGGTCGGAATGTAGGTGTAGCGCTCCGAGCGGCTTTGGTGCTTGCCATCCGCGAAGATGGACGGGGCGACGCGGCGGATCTGGTCGTCCGAGAGGGGGGAATCCGAGCGGAGCATCGGGGAGCCGTAACGGAAAGAGGAAGCGAGTTGCATGTCAGTCTCCAGAGAGAAGCACTCAAAAAGGGTTGATCGGTGTTGCGCTGACCGGGCTCCAAGATTCGCCCCGCTGTAGGGGTTGGGCTCGTCCTGGTGGAACCCGGGGCTGGCTTTGCTGCCGCCAGTCTCCTGAGTTCGCGCCCGTGCGACTCAAGGAGCCGATGGGGGGCAAACGTCAAGGAAAAAAGGCGAGGGAGGGGTGCGGGCAACACGGTCCCTCGCCCCTTGACGTTTGCCCGCCATCGGCTACGGTCGCGGGTGTCGGGCGGGAACGCAGGAGACTGGTGGATGCGAAGCGTCGGGTTTGACCGGGATGAGCCGCCGCGCGGCGAGCGCGAATGTGGAGGCCGCCTGCGGCCTTCACCTGACTGGGGGGTAAAGGTGCTGGTTGTCGGCGGGAGAGGTTTTGCGCCAGGGATTGAAGCCCGGGAGGGCCGGGACGCCGCCGGCGGCCCGGTGCGAAGCACGAACGGCCGCCCGCAGCGCAAGCGGAGGGCGCGCCCCCTGAAGTCGTCGGGATCGCAGTGACGCAGCTTCCGGCATCGTTGCTAGAATGCCGGACCGAAGAATGGACCGTTGCGACCCATGCCTTTGCCAGTCGATGTTGAACTGCTCGCGGATGTGAGCATGAATGCCCTGGATGCGACGCGACAGCGTGACCAGATGTCCGGGCGTTCGCGCACCAGCGCCTTCACCGGATCGCGCATCAGGATGCGGGACCACGAACTGTTGGTGGTCGAAATTGGCCCCTTCGGGCAGGGGCCGGGCCGTACGGTGACGTTCCGCGCGCAATCGGTGGGGGCGGTCGTCGCGCCGGCAGGTGCGATTCTCGATACGCGCTGGGGCATCTGCGAAGTGGTGGCCTGAACCTGGGCGCGAGGTTGCGCACAACGTGCGTTCAGGCGGCGTTACCGTGTGCGCATGTACACGGCATAAACCGACGGGCTCAGTTCGCGCAGGTCCGCGCGGCGTTCGACCAGGTCGTGATGACGCCTTTGGCGCCTCGGATTCCGCAGATCAGGACGAGGCGTATTGCCCGTTCGGGGCAAGCCGTCGGGAGGGCTGCGCGAGACCGGTTTTCCCGATCAGCGGACAGTCGGGAAACCAGGCCAGATCGGAGGTGTCGCCGGCTCCTTCGAAGCTCGCATCGAACCTCACGAGCAGGGGGCGGACGCCGGTCGCCTGCGAAACGTTGCGTGAATACAAGCCGCTCGCACATCCTGACACTCCACTGGAACATTCAATCCTGAAGGGCGCCTCAAGGATTGCGCGCCTTTGCTGACCATCTTCTGCGTTCGGCCAGCATGGTCCTTCGGCACTCTGGCGAGCCGCAATGGCAGGCGTACCGCTGGCGGAGTTCACGTGAGTGACGACCTTCCACGAAGAGCGCGTAGTCGATGCTGAGCTCCTCGCCAGCCTGTATTGGCTGAACGGTAACTATGAATATCGGCCGTTGTGATCCTCAGCCTCGCAGTTGGGGCGGCACGCATGGTTGATCCAACGGGCGCTGTTGCCGCCCACTGCCCCATCGATAACAGTGCCGCCGCCGATGTCGAAATAAAAAGTATGGTCCGGGTGTGCTGGATCACGCGGGTGGCGGCGCAGTGCTTCGTCCCACGGGATACGTTCGCCGAGGTACTCACAGACGAGTTCGCCCGGGGCAAGCGCACGCGTGGCGAACACCCCTCTGCCGTGGACCGTCGACCGCCGGACAGCAATCCGGCGGCTGCGATGACGGATGGCATCGGAGGATTTCAACGCGGGAGCATCAGAGGTGTTCGTCAGGGGCATCGTCGACACAGTTGCAGGGCGGATGGAACCGGATAGGAGCAAAAGCATAGGATGCACGGCCGAATTCACCTTTGCAACCGGCGCGGGCGGTTCCTGCATCAAAGGCAAAAACGGCAGGACGGGCAACCAGCATGGCGTGACGTGCTGCTGCGAAGCAGGGGGGCAGGACCTGAAAGAGCTACAGGATCCGCAGATCCCGGATCCTGCCGATCTGCGGTGAGCGTTTCAGGATTAGGCCAACGATGAATTCAGGGAGCAGGGCGCGAGGAATGTTCGCCGGAACATCGTCGACCCGTTGTGAAGCGATGCGCGCGATAAAGTCCCTGGGGGCAGTTGCCAGACTGTGCTCATAGCTCACCCGATAGTCCATGATGCAGCTGCTCCCAAGAGTATTTTTTATGCGTCTGCTGATTCTATCAGCAGCGCAGTGGTGCGCTCCACGGTGGCTTCAGGGAAGCCGACAGGACTATGCACGACCCCTGACAGAAGTGTCGAGGCTACAATCCGATGCGAGGGCATCGTAGTGAGCTGTTCGTCATGCAGCAACAGGACGTGTTTAAGGGCACGCCTGTCAGCTTCGGATAACGGCCAGTCACCTCCCGTTTTGGCGCACACGGCAACAGAGTGAAGTGCCGTTTTCGAGATTCGAACCGGTGCGAGGTCGCGAGGTCCATTCGTTCTATGTGCAGATTTGTGCGCGTTCACGCTAACGGCCCGCGTACGGCGAGCTTGCGTTTTGCATGTCGCCTCAACGTCGAGCAAGCTTGAACATTCTCGTGACCGATGAGCTGAGAGACCCAATCGAACTGGCGCTCCTGAACCTGCATTCTTGCGAAGCGAAGCGCGCGAAACATCGCTTCAGCCAATGCCTGAGTCCCCAACCGTGTTTGCACGGGACGGTAAGCAAGAATATCGACAGTCGTCACAAGGCGTAGTGACGCGAAACGTTCCGCAGCAATTCGTGTCGCTTTTTTCTCGTCGATTGCAGCGGTAAAATCGCTATTGTGAGCAAACGCCAGGGTCGCGGCTTCACCGTCGTCGAGCGAGTCTGAGACCGAACCACCAACCAGTTCACGGAAGCTTTCGGATGCCGGTCCTTCAAGTTTTTCAACGCGTAGAAACTGATCGCCTATCAGCTGCTCCAACTGTACAGCTTCCTGCCGACCATCTACGGATCCCTTGCGGATTTCCTGTACGACGACGTCGGTGACCACGATTGGGACACCGAGCGCTTGCAGGACTGAGCTGGAGTGGCCTGTCGCCAGCAAGTTGATGATCACACTGGCGTCCAGCACGAACTCCGAATCTTCGTTAGTGATGCAGCTTGAACAGGTCATCCGCCTCGTCCTCTTCCGCCGCAGCCTCGTCGAGCAACTCTCGAACGCGTTGCCGATCAAGTTTCAGCATTTCCGCCATTTGACCTTCGCTAATCAAATCCTTCTTCCAGGCGTCTATCGCTAACAGATAGAGCCTCGATGATTGCGGGTTATCAACGTTGGTATCGTGTTCAGGCACCCCGAGGACTTGCCGGACCTGTTCATCGGTAATGCCACCATTATCCTTGAACCAATCCCACGTTCCCTTCTTGGTCAGGCCTAGTTCTTCCAGCCTGATGACAATAGCTTGCCGAGATACTCCGAAGTAGTTAGCCAGGAGAATCACATGTCGACGCGTAAGGTGAGTTGCCCCCGTAGTCAATTCCCTAAATTTTTCCATCACAGCCCGCGTCGGCGTGAGGAACGCCCGTCCGAAAGCATTTGCGTAGCGCTCTTCGCGGGAATTATCGTGCATGTCATCCTGGTAGACCTCAGGTCGCCGGCGAGTTGCTATGAAGTGTCCCAATTCATGTCCGCCCGTCTGCGTCTGGCGGTCTCGCCGATGGTTTGCATTAATCAGAATGCATGCTCCGAGTGCATCGTCGTAAGCAAATAAGCCGGATACTGATGATGCAAGTTTGCGACTATAAATTCGGATGCCAAGCTGAAGCTCCAGAAGTGCGAATAGGTTCTGGACCGGTCCTTCTCCGAGACCGAGCCAATTTCGTAGGTTTTGCGCATCATGTTCTGCCTGGGCACGGACGTCTCCAGGCATTATCGTCTTTTCTGCAGGATAATTTCGCTGGCGTTGAATGCCAAGAACGCTTTCGAGCTCGACTTCGGCTCGCACAAGATCATTTAAAGTGCGTGCAGCCTGCTCGATTCCCTCGCTGGCCGTCGCGGGAAGCGACCGAAAACGCGGAATGAGGTCAACGTGGACGGCCTCGCGTCGAAGTAGGGAGTTTACCGATATCCCGTAATGACGGCAGAGCGCCTGTAGCTCTTCAATTCGAGCAGTACGTTGACCTTTCTCGATAGCTACAAGCGTGGTGCGAGCAACGCCAGCAGCTTTCGCTCCAGCATCTTGGGTGAGATTCGCGGTTTCTCGTGCAATTTTGAGTCTTTCACCAAGTTCGACTGGGCTTAGTTCTTGAGTTGACTTGGTCATGATGCTTTATCCATCCATTTCCTGACGAACGACTGGGGTCCGAGATCGTTCGTGAATGCCGACCACTCCTTTGCATGCTGTTCCAGAAGTCGGTCCAGCTTCTCGGAAACGCTTTCCAGGGGTTCGTTGAGCGATCCGGATAGGTCGCTCATTGCTCTGCGTTTGACCAGATCGAAGCTTCCCGAATCTCGAATCGCTGCGAGGTGATCGAAATGAAGAGTTCCGGCTATCGCATACTCGCGAAGAGCCTTGGTAATGTGATTAAATCCTGCTGCCGCGCCCGCTTCGAACGTAGAAGAGGTGAGCCTCTCCCATACGTAGTTGTCTTCAGGTTCAGACAGGTCGGCAGCGTGAACACTTAGCCGGCGTAACAAGCAGGCTGCGCAAATTCCACATTGTCGTCTCGACTTTGAGACAGACACTTGCCTGGCGCTTTGCCAGCAAGAGCGGGTTTCAAGCCAGTTCGCAGAGTCACCATACGCGTCGACGAATTCGCGCAGCGTCTCCCCTTTGGTCTTCCAGATTCTCGGAAAGGAATAGCGGAGTCGATGCCCAAACAGCGCGTAAACAAACGTCTCCATCAGCACGGTGAAGGCGGGGTAATTCCGGTAATCTGCGTAACCTTGTCCGACCGGTAACATTGCCGGGGCGAGGGCGCCTTGACCGCTTTCCGGAACGATCGCCGTAGGCGCATCTATAAGATATGCCGCGATAGCAGCGATCAGGCTAAACTTGAAGCCACGAGTTCTCGCGCTATTTTCAGCGTTGTCATCGTCCAGCTTGACTTCATAGGGTAACGCCGCAAACGGTGCTATCAGTCGTTTCTTCTTGGGTACATCATGCCATTTGGTACCAACGCGAACGCGAACCAATCGATGCCCAAGCCGTCGATGCTCCAAGCCGTACACGGCGCGTGAGTCCATTCCTTCGCTGTAAGCAATGACGGCCTCGGCGTTAGACGGAAACTCCAATCGATTTTGGGCAGGAAGAACTGCCTTCGCTTTGCGGGCGCGAAAATGAAAATGCCAATCGTCGCCGGTGAGAAAATTCAGGGCGTTGGTTAGTGAACTAGACACTGAGCGATCCAACCACCTCGCGAGGTCGTGAACAGGGATGTGCACGTGAAAGCGCCGGCCCCAGTTCATGCTGCTGCGAGCGAGGCTACGGTCACAGAACTCGACTGCTGCCGCAACGACGAGCGCATCATAGACTACAGGCTGCCAGTTGGTGGAAGAAAAAGTCTCGAGAACTTCGGTGTCAAAGCTGATGTTCGTTTCCAGCCTGCAGGCAAGCGTTCCTCTGCGTGGTCGCGCGCCCATCTCAACGACGTCGACAGCAAGTTCCTTGAGTTCGATGAATTGCGACTTCTTGCTCATCACAACGGCACCCCGTCGCTCAGCTCGGACCGCTTCCTCAACGTCGACTTGTGGGTCGTCTCTGGTGCCACGAGGGCCAAGCCCAGCTGCTTTTCTGACATCCCTGAGATGGCGGTGTACAGCCGTACTCCCAGATCGTTGGCGCGCCGCATATTGGATTTTCTGAGGTAGTGCTCCTCAATCTGACGCGTGTTTGCGATGCCTCGCTCCTTGGCAGCAAAGCCTATTGCCTCAAGGAACGCTTCCTCGTCCAGACGGCCGCTGTTCACAACATAAACGCCCCAAGCGACCGCGTTGAGTCCAAATACTGACCCGGCCGCCAAGGTTCTTGCTTCCTCAAGTTGCTGAAGCGCGATTTCTGGTAGGCCCAAGGAATTATCGCGCCTCGTGAAGACGTCCTTGAGGGCTTTGATCACTGAGTAATCGACTTCCTTTCTGAAGTCACGCGCGAGCGCGTGCCTGGCGGCGTCCGAGACCTGTTCCAGGTCGTAGGTAGACTGATCTCCACGCTTGGCAAGTTCCTTCCAGGCCTTTCGCATTGGCAGACTTCTGTGTGGTCCGTCGCTCATCGCACGCCTCCAGATATGTCAGGATTAAATTATAAAAATCCGACATTGTCAATATTCTGTGGCGAGCGTATGCTTGTGGGGCCGCAGAGGGATGAAGAAACGCAAGATTGCCCCCAACTGGTGCGCGCCCTGGAGCCGACTGAACGTGTCCAACGCGTTCACGGCTTTGACAGCGCGGCAAACGCTTACTCTTTTTGGATGCCGTGAAACCGGGCCTTAAGCCATGCCAGAAGTTACCTTGCATCACTTTCTACGTGCCGCCGCAGACATTGGTGTGCGTGGCGACAACGACACGTTGCCGTTCGATGTCGACACTCGCTTTGTTAAGGCAAAGCAGAATGAACTGGCGTCAGCCGCGTTTGCCTTCTGGAACCAACTGAAGAGTGATGGGCCCACAAACAGCGATAAGAAGGTCGGCGCCTTAACGGTGTTTCATGAGCGCCTTCTTACTCCAGCGGGTTCCTCTGGGTTTCGCATCACCACAAAGATCCATCCGTTCTGGAGCGTGTATCTGAATGGTTTAGCGATAGCCGTCGCTGAAGCGATTGAAGACGGCCGTGACCCTGGCGCCAGGTCTTATCGTTATGACCGGACAGGCGAGCACGAGCTATTTGACAGGACTGCAAGTTGGCGGCGCTTTCGTGAGGACAGCCTGAGCCTTGCCGCACAAGATGACTTGGTTGTTGTTCAAACGGATGTATCGAGTTTCTACGAGCACGTCTCCCACCATTATCTGCAAAACGCGCTGAACGACGTGTTTCCAGATGGCAGGTTAGGGAACCAGGTCAATGCTCTGCTTGGGAAGTTCTCATCGGGGCGGTCATTCGGTTTGCCGGTAGGAGGCCAGGCGTCGCGAATTCTCGCGGAACTCTTCATGAACGCGATAGACCACGAACTCACCAGTACTGGGCTAAAGTGGCTCCGATATGTTGATGACTATGTGCTCGTTGCGAATTCCGCTGAGGACGCGTATCGAGCACTCTCTACGCTGTCGTACGCGCTTGGAAACTATGGCCTGAGCCTTAATAAGACGAAAACAGTCATCCTTACCGCGAAACACTACCGTGACTTCGTGTCCGCTCAACTCGGCGGAGCAGGGGAAAACGCTGCCCGTCTCGTTGCGATCGATTTGCACTTCGATCCGTATTCGGATACCGCCCTGGAGGACTACGAGTCACTGAAGGATACTGTCGCCGGTCTGGAAGTTCAGACAATCCTCAATCAGGAACTGGACAAAGGTCTTCCCGATAACTTTTTGGTTTCGCAGATAACCAGGACGTTGCGTTTGCAGGCGCCAAGAGAGGCGATCAGCCTTGTCGCCACGCTTCTGGAGCCGAAGAACCTCAATTCGTTTCGTGGATCGTGGGCTGCCGTCATGCGTGGTGTTTATGCAGTTCGAATGGACCCCGGGTTCCATGAGGTTCATTCGGACATTGACTGGTATCTCGACCGTATTCCCGAACAAAGTTCGCATCTACTGCAGGTCGAGGGAAGCATACTGCATTATCTTCGCACGCTTTATGGCGGCCATACGAAGTCCAGAGCGGTCTACGTGAGGAAAGTCTTCGACTCGACTCGTTCCGAAACGGTAAAGCGCGCCTGCGTTGAGTGCTGGAGACGGTGGAGCGACCGGCCCGCGTTTAACGCAGTTCGTAACAACTGGTCGAGCATGACGCCGGACTGCCAGCGCTCGCTGTGGCTAGCCTCGTATTCGTTTGGAGACCAAGGGGAGGCGGTTAGACGGCAACTGTTCTCGAATATGGCGACATCACTGAAACTGGGGATCGAAACGCAGAGCCAGAAGGACACGTTTGCCAAGGCCTTTCTCCAATGGTGCGAAGATGAAAAAGACTTTGCATGATCCCCGTACTGTAGCGCGCAACGTTCCAGGGCTTTTTGAGGTTGTATTTCCGCAGCTAACCACGGGCGTTGTCGTTCATCTCAATCAGACTCGGACGCTCTTGTCGACGCTTCCTCTTAGCCAGGCGCTTATCGAAAGCAGTACCTTGCAGAACGCAATGCTGTTTGAACTCGGAATCGCTTGCGCGGAAAGTGTATTAGCCACTGGGTCACTGATGTGGGAGGACGCCAAGGCAAGCGCCTTGAGCCGGCAGCGTCGGTATTTTGACGCAGAGATTCCTGCGGAAATAGCACAGCAAGACCGGCTCATTTCCGAGAAGATTGCCCAAAACCTGACAAGCACGCTTTCAGAGGTTGCTGGCGGCAAGAAGGTTGAGATTGGACCGAAGATACCCGGGCTTGGATGGGTAGCGCCAGGACGGGGTGATTTTGCGTTTGGCCGGACGCTAGTTGAAACTAAGTGCGCTCACAAGAATTTTTCAATGGCCGACTATCGCCAGGTACTTCTGTACTGGCTTCTAAGCTATGCTGCGGCGATCGAAGGGCGCGGAGAGGAGTGGTCTGACTGTATCTTGCTCAATCCTCGCTCAAGCGTGTCCGTGAGATTCGAATATGACGCATTGCTGCATGTTGTGGCAGCAGGTCAGACAAAGCTGGAAGTGCTACAGGTTTTCCGCGCGCTGGTTGATTCTGGTGACCGATTTCAGTGAACAGATGCTTTCACGCCGGTGTAGCCCAATACACTGGAAACATACGGTGGCGGGACATCCTGAATGGGCACACGTTGCAATCGACGTGCGAAAGCGGTCCACGTGCTGGTTACGACGGCCACAAACGCGAATGGGGCAGCAAGGTGACATGACAGTCGATACGCTGGGCAACCTGCTGGCTGTGCATATTACGCCAACCAATGAAGAGGAGCGAGCACAGGTGGCAGAGCTTGCCCGTCCGGTTCAGCAGGCAACGGGCCAGGCGGTGAAGCTGGCATTTGCAGACTAATGCTATATGGCTGAGGCAGCTGCCTCGGCGTCCGGGTCGTGCCCACACCCGTCGATGTGGCCGCTCTGGTTGACGAAGAGCTGGAGCAGCTGCGGGTGGCGCGCGGAACACAGCGGCTGGAACTTGACGTGACCGGGGGATCGACTTGACCGGTTCCGCAGGCGACTGCCTGGGACCGACGCGCAACTCGACTTGGTGCGGCATCGCCGATGTTCATCCGCGGAGGCGTGTGAAGCCATTCGGACTTTCGGCAGCGCTGCGAGGGCCTCGTCCCACACCCTCAAACGTCAGAAGTCGGTTCGCGAATCCGTTCTTGCCCATGAGGTCGTTGTTTGAGCCGGGACCGTTTGTGATGTCGTTTGTTCGCGTGTCGGCCCGAGTTGCTGCTTTGCACGTTGTTGGCAGAGCCCACATGGTGAGCAAACGATACCACGCTTAAATACGGCCAAGCAGCGAAGACGGGCAAAGCAGCGAAGACCATTGCAATCTTTGTCTTCGTGCTGGCGGACGCGCCGCAGCTCGCCGAAGGCTTGGCGGAACTACGTCGAGGCCACGGCGCTCAACATCGCGAAGGATTATTCGCATGTCTTCGCGCCCGGTACGGCTTACGGCAAAAACATTGTGCCGCGTCGACGCCAAGCTCGACGTCGCGCAGAACAGCGACATGACAGCAGTCGATTTCGCCGGTACCTTCGAGCAAATGGTTGCCTTCGTATTCGTTTTTGAGTATATTGAATACGGCAACGTACTAGGAGTGGACAATGTCTCGGACAACCCCTACCACGATGACGGTTCGCCTGAGCGGCCCGCTCAGCGACTTTGTTTCCGCGAACGTCGGTGAACATGGCGATTACGAGAACGTCAGCGAGTATGTTCGAGATCTGATTCGTCGCGATAAAGAACAGAAGGAGGCGAAGGTGTTCGAGCGGCTCAAGGCTGAACTGATCCATGCCTACGCCGCTCCGGAGTCCTCGTATAAGCCACTGACGGCCGCCGATGTGATCGCGCGCAATCGGGCCTGACAGGAATGCCAAAGGCACAGATCCGCATTCAGGAAGCGGCGTCTTTCAGAATCGACGAAATCTATCGCTACACACGCGATCGATGGGGCGCTCAGCAGGCCGACCGATACATTACGGGTTTGTTTGATGCCTTTGACGGCATAGCTGATCACCTGACACCTTCACGTCCCATTCCGGCGGAATTCGGCATTCAGGGCTATTTCTTTCGTTACGAACACCATTTCGTCTATTGGCGCCTTCTTTCGGACGGCAACGTCGGCATCGTCACGATTCTGCACGAACGGATGCATCAAATCGATCGGTTCCGGGATGATTTCGGTCTGTGAGTTCGTCGCCGGGAGCGGCAACGGGATAGAGAAAGCGGGATTCGAACCGTGTTTGGGGCTCGTGAAATTATGAATGAGACCGTTCCAAAGACCGGAAAAACGGGTCTTTCTGAATATGGGTAGAAGTATGGGTAGCGGAAAGGTGTTTTTCCAGAGCCTTGCTGGTAAAGGCTTTCCGGGCATTTCGGCATCCCTCCGTCGCAGTCGATCTGGAGCGAGAATCTGCAGCATCGTTGTGAAGGGCGATCTTTACGGTGGGGTGTCAAACACGGGCGGACGGGGTGCCAAGCGCGATGAGGTTGCTTTGGCCAGCAACTGGCAGCTTCAATTCCGAAGGATCCCCCAGATTACCCAAAGGTCTACCCCGCTGAAAACATTGATCCATGCGCAACCTTAGCACCGCAGGCATGAGCCGGTGCATCCGACGACAGCGAGCTAAGTGAGAAACGCGACTTCATTCATGCCCCGAAAGACTGCTTGCCGCATACTTTTTACGGAACGCGGGATAAAAAAATATTAACGACAGGAAGCATGGCACCGATGATTTTCAGCTCAAACTGATTTTGCATAGGACTACGGGGGAACTCCTGGGAAAACCATCGTTCAATGGATGCGCCGCTAAACGCAATTTTGTTCTCATAAGGCGATTTGCCCAACTCGACCTGACCCGCTAAATTCGGAAGTACGCTTTGCGCACGTTTGATGCGCTAGCCACTCCCCCGTCGTTCGTATTGGAAACAGTGCCGTGCGGATAGGGAGTTATCGGCAACAGACGGAAGGTGGACACGGCGATGAAAATCTGTTTTTCCCTGAAAGAAGTGGCAGAGGCGCTTTCCTTGTCGCCGACGACCGTACAGAAACTGGTGCGCGAAAAAAGCTTCCCTGAACCGCGGTTACTATCCGGCCGCAGGGTAGGATGGCTCGCACACGAGGTCCGGAAGTGGGCTGACGCTCGTCCCGTTGCTGACCTGCTGCCGCCGGAGAACACGGGCGCTAGAAAGCGGCAAATTCCTCAAGGCGAGCGGCCAGTTTCGTGAGCCATTCGCGTTTTCCGGCATCTTAGCCGTAGAGGTTGTCGCCTCTCGGCCCTAGACGATACTTAGCTTGATTTGACGAATGATGTTGTCGGCTACCCCGTTAATGCAACTCTCCGCGCCGAGGATCGTCCGTGCGGTTTTCGACCAAGGTTGTGCAGCGTCCGTCCCGTCACCAGGATCGGGAGATCAGTCATTGGCTCGCTGCTTGCCTTCCAATAGGGTTGGTAGCGCACAATGATGTACGCGATAGTCGCCCGCGTAAGGCGTTCAGTGGTCGGGGCGAGGAGACGTCCAGCATTCTGGGCAGTGTAAGGAAACAGATAGTGGGCGCCGCAAATCACCCATCGCTGCTTAACGATCAGATCGACCGGCGAGCGGGGCCCGATGTGCACTCGCAAATTCTATCCGCTTATTTTTTGTCCTTGCCTGCGGAGTTGCCCGTTATATGTTCAAGATGGATCGCGAGCTGCGTGAGCCATTCGCGCTTCTCCTTATCGTATCTGTGCCGGTTATAGACGCCCGCGACACCCGGCAGCACGTGGCCGAGAACAGCCTCGGCCACCTCGTGCGGACACCCGAGAGCAGCCAGCATAGTTCGGGACGTGCGGCGCAGATCGTGCGGCGCCCAGTGTGACACAGGTAGTTGCGGTCGCAACGTCTGGCTCGGCTTGAGCGAGTAGGGTTGGTGCGCCCATACAACGGCCTGCACGCTCTTCTGAGGTATATGGCGACTGTCGGCAGTCGGAAACAAGTAGCCTTTCCCGTATAGTCCGAGCCGACGCTGGACAATCTTTTCCGCGCGCCCGGCCAGCGGCACACGATGGTCGGTAGCGGACGCCCGGTTCTTGTTCTTGGTCTTTGCCTTTGGAATGGTCCACCACAAGCCGTCCGACTCTTTCGACATTTCCTTGCCTTCCATCACAACTATTTCGCCGCCGCGCAGCCCGGTCCATAGGTACATGGTCAGCACGTCGGAGATCGTTTCTGACAGCTTCGACAGCCACGGGATGAGAGTAGCCAGTTCGTCTTCGCTGAGCACGCGCTTGACGTTCTCCACCTTTCCGCCGCGTTTTCGCCCCACGCTTCTCAGTTTGCCGCGCATGACCTGCCGCCACCAGTTTGGGGTCTCCTCTGGAATGCGGCCCGCATCCAGCGCGTAATCCCATGCTGCGCCAAGCTCGGAACGCAGAATGGCAGCGTTCCGCGGCGCCTGACGCTCCCCATCGAGCAGGTCGAACGCCTGTTTTCGCGTGACCGACGCGGCGGCCAGGCCGGCAATCGGGGCGATCTTTGCCATGATGCGCCGACGGGACTGCGCGGCGCCGAGCGAATCGCGGTACCGTTCAATATGACCCGTGAGGAAATCCTCACACAGTTTTCGCACCGTGTATGATTCCGGCGTCGCAGCTATCACAGGCTGGTTCGATGCCTTGCGTGTGAGAACGGGGTCTTCGCCAGAGTCGCGGCGCGTCCGGATTTCTTGCCAGTCGGCTATCGCGGCAGCGTAGGACGTTGCTGGCCACTCTCCCAGCTTCTGCTGGCGCATCCGGCCGTCGACGGGCGACTTGAACCGGTAGGTCCAACTGCGCCGCGATGCAGTCGCTTCCAGACGAAGGCCCGGGAACGCCTCGAAGGTGATGTGGGTACCAGGTTTGAGCTGTTTCGCGGCCTTGGCATCAAATCGCATGGTCGGCGTAGGTTTTAAGCGAGTCAGAGTAAAAAGCTACGCCAATGTCTAGAGTTTTGCAACTTGGAGATGACCGTAGATACCTCTTGCGGCGTAGGTTGCGGATGCAAAAGCCCTTATGTGAAGGGCCTTTGATGAAGAAGTGCCCCGCGTGACGAGCCTCTCGCGGGATGATGAAGGAAAAGCCCTTGATGCTCGCAGAACAACGTCATCAATACATCCTGGCGCAAGTCGCCAAAACCGGCGCGCTGTCGGTCGCTGAGCTGGTGCGCGAACTGAACGTGTCGCGCGAGACCATTCGCCGCGATCTGAATGCGCTGGCCGGCCGCGGTCTGCTGGTCACCACCCACGGCGGCGCGCTCTCAAGCGACCGGCGCGAGCCCGATCTCGATACGCGCGAAGCCGCGAATGCCGGCGCGAAGCGCGCCATCGGCGAACGCGCGGCGGAGTTCGTGCCGGACGGCGCGTCGCTGATCGTCGATTCGGGCAGCACCACGCAGGCGGTGGCACGGGCGCTGCTGGACCGGCATCGCCTGACGGTCTACACGAACGACTGGCGCATCGCGCTGCTGCTCGGCCGGCGCAACGACAATCGCGTCACGCTGCTGGGCGGCGAGCTGTCGGATATCGAAGACGCCACCTTCGGCCTCGACACCGTGCATCAGCTCACGCAGTACCACGCGGATTTCGCGTTCATCGGCGCGGGCGGCATTTCGCCGGACGGCTATCTGACCGACTACAGCCGCATGGCCGCCGAGGTGCGCAGCCGCATGATCGCCGCCGCCGACATGGTGGTGATCGTCGCCGACCATTCGAAGTTCGGCCGCGTGACGCCGGTGCGCATCAACGGGATCGAGTCGGCGCGTTATCTGGTGACGGAGCTGGCGCCCGAGCGCACACTCGGCAAGGCGATCGCGGCGCACGGGCCGGAAATTCTGATTGCCTGATAGCGCGGTCGAACTGCCAGGCGCTGTCTCGCTGGTGGCTGTGCCGCGAGGCTGCTCTCAGTTCAGCCTCGCTGCCTATCTCACCCGAATGCCCAGCCGTACGAGCGTGCGATCGATCGCCGCGACCGCGTTGCGCAGATCGTCCGCATCGATCGCGCCGATGCAGCCCACGCGAAACGTCTCCACCTGCGTCAGCTTGCCGGGATACAGCACATAACCTTCTTCCCGCACCGCCGCATAGAAATCCGCGAAGTTCCACGCCGGATCGCGCGGCGCGTGGAACGTGACGATCACCGGCGCCTGAACGTCGGCTGGCAGAAACGGCTCGAAGCCGAGCGCTTTCATTCCGCTAACCAAGGTCGCGCAATTCCGCGCATAACGCGCGCCGCGCGCCGGCTGGCCGCCTTCGGCCATGAACTGATCGAGCGCCTCGCGCAACGCGGCGACGACATGCGTGGGCGGCGTGAAGCGCCACTGCGTCGTTTTCTGCATATACGCATATTGATCGTGCAAATCGAGCGCAAGCGACGGCGAACGTCCCTCGCCGCGTTCGAGCTCGCTGCGCCGCACAATCACGAAGCCCATCCCCGGCACGCCTTCGAGACATTTGCCGCTCGCCGAGATCAACGCGTCGATACCGCCGCGCCGTAAGTCGATCGGCAACGCACCGAACGAACTCATCGCATCGACGATCAGACGCTTGCCGTGGCGCTGACATACCGCGGCGATATCGTCGAGCGGATTGAGCAGACCGGCGCTGGTTTCCAGGTGAACCAGCGCGACGTGGCTGATGCGCGAATCGCTATTGAAGGCATCTTCGACGGCGGCGGCGCTGGCCGGTTGATCCTCGCGCAGCGCCAATTCGACATAGGCGAGCCCCATACGCTGCAATATCCGGATCAGACGGGCACAATACGCGCCGTTGTTCGGCACCAGCACACAGCCTTGACGCGGCACCAGCGTACCGATGGCCGCTTCGACCGCGAAGGTCCCGCTGCCTTGCAGCGGCACGCACACGTAGTCGGTTTCGCCATGCGCGATGGTCACGAGATCGGCGCACACGCTGAGCGTCATGCGATTGAAAGCGGCGTCCCACGAACCCCAGTCGCGCAGCATCGCCTCGCGGGTTCGCAATGACGTGGTGAGCGGCCCCGGGGTCAGCAGGATCGGGTCGTTGGCAGGGTTCACGCGGGCCTCCGTCGGAAGGGGGAAATTGACGGTTGAAGGATCGTCGCCCGCACGGGTCGACGAAACGACGATTTGGATATTATTGGCGAATTGTGTCATTTTTTGGAATTCGCCAGAATCGTCATGGCGTTGTCACGGAAACCTGTGATCCTTGCATGGCCCGTTCAGGCATGGCAGTGCAGCGCGAGTACCGTAGGTGGGCTGTAAGTCAGGCTGAAGAGGAAGCGGCAAAGTTGTCGGCAATCTGCAATGTGCGGATCCGGGCACGACAGCTGGCTGCGGGCAACACGCATGCGGCGCGGCGCTACCGCCGTTCAATCACAACAGGTATCGGGACATCCCGACCGTCTGGTTTTTTGCCTTTCGGAGAGAGCGACATGACAAAGACGAATTCCCTTCACGCCACCACCGGTCTCGCACGCAAGCTGTTGCCGGCGCTGGTCGCCGCGGCAGCGTTCGGCGGCACGGCCATTCAGGCTCACGCGGCCGACGCCGTGGTCCTGTACACCGCCGACGGCCTCGAAAACCTTTACAAGGATGTGCTGCCGGCCTTCGAAAAGAAGGAAGGCGTGAAGGTCAACATCGTCACGGCGGGTAGCGGCGAAGTGGTGAACCGCGCCACCATCGAAAAAGATCAGCCGAAGGCCGACGTGCTCGTCACGCTGCCGCCGTTCATCCAGCAAGCGGATCAGAGCGGTCTGCTGCAGGCGTACCAGAGCGCCAACTACAAGAACGTGCCGGCCATCGCCAAGGCGCCGAACGGCGCGTGGGCGACCTTCGTGAACAACTATTTCTCGTTCGCGATCAACCCGGAAGTCACGAAGACCCAGCCGAAGACGTTCGCCGATCTGCTGCACCCGGATTTCACGGGCAAGATCGCTTACTCGAACCCGGCCACGGCCGGCGACGGCATGGCTGTCATCATCCTGACGTCGTCGCTGATGGGTGAAGACAAGGCGTTTGATTACTTGAAGAAGCTCGAAAACAGCGCCAAGTTCCACACCAAGGGCACGGGCTACCTCGACGTGCTGCTGTCGCGCAACGAAATCGCGGTGGCCAACGGCGACCTGCAAATGGATCTGGACGACGCGGCCAACGGTGGCCTGTCGCTCAAGCCGGTGTTCCTCGCGGCCACGGCCGGCGGCCAGCCGACCACGTTCCAGTTGCCGTACGCGATCGGCCTGATCAAGAACGGTCCGAACCAGGCGGAAGGCAAGAAGCTGATCGACTACCTGATGTCGACGGACGTGCAATCGAAGGTGCCGGACATCTTCGGTATTCCGGGCCGCTCCGACGTGCCGCTCGCCGGTAAGAACGGCGAAGCCGTCAAGCAGGCGATCGCCGGCGTGAAGCTGATTCCGGTGGACTGGAATCAGGTGATGGCGAAGAAGGCCGACTGGACGGCACGCTGGAAGAACGACGTGATCGGTTCGTCGGGCAAGCAGCTCGACGTGGTCAAGCCGAAGTAAGCCGTGATTCGCCGCGCGGCTGAACCGCGCGGCTGAGGTAGCCGCGCCGTTGAAGCGGCAACGCAACGCGGTCGAAGCAACAGCAATGGCAATAGAGTCAGGCGGCGCCTCCAGGTCTCCCGGGGCGCCGCGTCAGCATTAATCTTGTTGGAGGATGAACCCGGTGAATACGGCCAGTCTTGCTCACCCAGGCGCACGCGGCGCCTCACCGGACGCGCTCGACACCGCGCGTTCGACTACTCCGGGCGGCGTGCAGATCGATCATCTGACGGTGCGCTTCGGTTCGCGCACGGTGCTCGACGATCTGTCGTTGACCATTCAGCGCGGCGAACTGCTCACCGTGCTGGGCCGCAGCGGTTGTGGCAAGACCACCTTGCTGCGTTTCATCGCCGGGTTTATCGAAGCGGACGGCCTGTCCGGCACGCTGACCGTGGCCGGTCACGACCTCACGCACGTGCCGCCGCACAAGCGCAATCTGGGCCTGCTGTTCCAGAGCTATGCGCTGTTTCCGCATCTGTCGGTGTTCGATAACGTCGCGTTCGGTTTGCGCGCGCGCCGCACGCCGTCCAAAGACGTTGCACGGCGCGTGGCCGATGCGTTGAAGCTGGTGCAGCTCGGTGACGCCGGCCACGTGATGCCCGCGCAACTGTCGGGCGGCATGCAGCAACGCGTGGCGCTAGCTCGCGCGCTGGTGATCGAGCCCGACGTGCTGCTGCTCGACGAACCCCTTTCCGCACTCGACGCCAATCTGCGCGCGTCGGTGCGTTCCGAATTGAAGGCATTGCACGAGCGCCTGCCGAATCTGACGATCGTCTGCGTGACGCACGATCAGGACGACGCGCTGGTGCTGTCCGACCGCACGCTGCTGATGCGCGAAGGCCGCATCGCGCAACTCGGCACGCCGCAGCAGTTGTACGACACGCCGAACGACGGCTTTGTGGCGCGCTATCTGGGCGCGGCCAATCTGCTGCCGCCGCAGGTCGCCTTCGGCATGGGCGACGTGCGCTACAACGAACGCGACCGGGTCGCGTGTTTGCGTCCGGAAGCGTTGCGCATCGTGCCGCTCGGCGAAGGTCAATTGCACGGCGCGATCACCTCGGTCGAATGGTATGGCGCGGTGTTGTCGGTATCGGTCCTGCTGGACGCCATGCCCAACGAACCGGTGCTGGTTCAGATGCAGCGCGGCCACGGCATGATGCCGGAGAAGGGCGCGCGTGTTTCCCTGCATTACGAGGCTGACGATGTCGTCCTTATCAACCCCTGATACGTCCGATTCGCTCGGCGCGGCGGCCGCCGCCGATGCCGCCGCGGCCCGCCGCCGTGCCAGCGCCGCCTCGCACACGGCGGCAGTGAAGCGGCGCGAGCGCATGGCGCAGTGGCACCTGCTGTTCATCGCGGTGGTGGTGCTTGGCCCGCTGGTGATCTATCCGCTGATTCGCCTCGTGCTGCTGAGCCTGACCGGCGCCCACGGCTTGAGCGTGCAAGCGTATGCGCAGTTCTTCGGCAATCCCGAAACGCGCGGTGTGATCGGCACGACGCTGTGGATTCTGTTCGCGAGCGCCGGGCTGGCTTCGCTGCTCGGCGTGGCGCTGGCTTCGCTGCTGTTTTTCAAGCCGTTTCCGGGCGCGCGCATGGTCACGCGTTTTCTCGAACTGTTCGTCGCGTTCCCGTCGTTTCTGGTCGCGTTCACGCTGATCTTTTTGTACGGCTCGCAAGGCTCGGTCAGCATCGGCTTGCAGCGGCTCTTTCACTTGCAGGCGCCGCCGCTCGACTTCCTGTTCGGCGTGGGCGGCGTGATTCTCGCGGAAGTGGTGTTCTACGCGCCGTTCGTCGTGCGTCCGACTTTGGCTTCGTTCGCCACGCTCGACATGCGTCTGATCGAAGCCGCGCGCAGTCTCGGCGCGAGCACCTGGATGGTCGCGTTCAAGGTGATCCTGCCGCTCGCGTGGCCGGGTATCGCGGCCGGCACGATCCTGTGCTTTCTGCTTACGTTGAACGAGTTCGGCATTCTGCTCGTACTCGGCAGCGCGCATCTGATCACGCTGCCGGTGGCGATCTATAGCTCGGCGACCGTCGATCTCGATCTGCCGACCGCCGCCGCCGGCGCGGTCGTGATGCTGATCATGTCTTTGTCGCTGTACGCGTTGTACCGCCAGGTCAACCGTCGCAAGGTGAAAGGAGCGGGCCATGGCCGTTGAACTCGATCCGACCGTTTTGCCGGTCATGCACAAGAAAGCGCGGCCGGTGCGCCGCAGTCTGCTCACGCGCATGCTCGGCGGGCTGTTTCTCGGCTTTGCCGCGCTGCTGTGTTTCTGGCTGTTCGTGTTGCCGGTGCTGGTCGTCGCGCTGTCGAGCGTGGCCGCGCACTGGTCCGGCACGATCCTGCCCGACGGCTTCAGCATGCGCTGGTTCGAACGCCTCGGGTCGAGCGACTTCGACGCGCTTTCCACCAGCCTTGAAATCGGTATGGGCGTCGCGGTGCTCGGCACGATTCTCGGCCTGTGGCTCGCGCTGGCGCTCGAAGGGCGCGACCGCCGCGGCCTCGGCGCCGTGGTCGACACCATCGCGATGATGCCCAACGGCGTGCCGAGCGTGGTGCTCGGACTTGCCGTGCTGATCGCGTATCACAAGCGGCCGCTCGATCTGTCGAGTTCCGCGGCGATCGTCGTGTTCGTGCAGCTCGCGCTGGTGCTGCCGTTCTGCTACCGCTGCGCGGCCGCCGCGTTGCGCCCGGAGCTGACGATTCTGCGCGAAGCGGCCGCGAGCCTCGGTGCGCCGCCGTCGATGGTGTTGCGTCGCGTCGTGCTGCCGCAACTGGTGCCGGCCATCCGCGCCAGCCTCGCGCTCGGCTTCGCACTGTCGCTCGGCGAACTCGGCGCCACGCTCACCGTGTACCCGCCGGGCTTCGCGACGGTGCCGATCGTCGTCGTCGGCCAGGTGGAGCGCGGCTACTACCTGCCGGCCTCCGCGCTGTCGCTGATTCTGCTGATGGTCTCGCTCGCCGCGTTGCTGTTGATCGCCGCGCGCGTGCCGCGTCGCCGGGCGGACTGACGAAACTCTTTCGGGAAGCGTGCCGGCGTACCGCCGTCGCGCGTCGGCACATTTCGATGTGGCAAAATTTGTCAAAATGACCGAATATATGCAAACGTCTTCAGTCGATCCGATCGACGTGGTGCGCAGGCATTCGTTGACCACGCTGGTGCGCGACGAAATCGAACGGCACATCGTCGAAGGCGCGCTGACACCTGGCGACAAACTCAACGAAGCCGACTGGGCCGCGCGTTTGCAGGTGTCGCGCGGACCGGTGCGCGAAGCGTTTCGCGCGCTGGAGCAGGCCGGCCTCGTGCGTACCGAGAAAAACCGCGGCGTGTTCGTGCGGACGGTGTCGCTGGCCGAAGCGGATGAGATTTACGCGGTGCGCGCGGTGCTTGAAGAAGCGGCGTGCCGCATGCTGGCGGCGCGTATCGACGCTCGCATGCTCGCGGTCTTGCGCGACTGGCTCGACGCGATGCGCGCGGCGCTCGACACGCACGATCACGACGCGTACGCGCGCGCCAACGTGGGGTTTCACGATGGGCTGGTGGCGGCGTCGGGCAATGTGAAGCTGTACGAGACGTATCGCAGGCTGGTCAGCGAATTGAGCCTGTTCCGGCGTGCCGCGCTGGAGGTGCACGCGAGCGCGATGGAGCGCTCGCTGGCCGAACATCGCGCGATTCTTACGGCGCTCGCGTCGCGCGACGCCGAGCAGGCCGCGGCGCTGATGCGTGCGCATGTGAGCGGCGGCCAGCAGCGCGCGCATGCGGCGTGCGAGGCGGTCTGCGAAGTGACGGGGCCGTCGGCGTCGAGTGAGTGAAAGTCGTGGCAACTTGAATACAACGCGCCTGGCGCGCACGCATGGAAGGCAACGATGGCAGACGCAAACCTTAACGCAAGCCCCAACGCAAACCTCAGTGCAAGCGAACGGACGATCGACGTGAACGGCCGCCGTTACCGGCTGCCCCGGCAACCGACGGTCGTGGTGTGCGTCGACGGCTGCGAGTTCGATTACCTCGAAGCAGCGGTGGCGGCCGGCGTCGCGCCGTTCATCGGCACCATGCTCAAAGGCGGCGCCGCGTTCAAGGGCGACTGCGTAATCCCGTCGTTTACCAACCCGAATAATCTGTCGATCGTCTGCGGCGTGCCGCCGTCGGTGCATGGCATCTGCGGCAATTACTTCTGGGACCCGGAGGCGAACGGCGGCGAGGGCGCGGAAGTGATGATGAACGACCCCGCCTATCTGCGCGCCGGCACTTTGCTGGCCGCCGCCGCGGAAGCGGGTGCCGCCGTCGCCGTGGTCACCGCGAAAGACAAACTGCGCCGTCTGCTCGGCTGGCAGCTGAAAGGTATCTGCTTCTCGGCGGAGAAGGCCGACAAGGTCTCGCTCGAAGAAAACGGCATCGGCGAAGTGCTCGATCTGGTCGGCTTGCCGGTGCCGGACGTGTACAGCGCGGGCCTCTCCGAGTTCGTGTTCGCGGCCGGCGTGCGACTCGCGCAAACCCGCAAGCTCGATCTGATGTATCTGTCGACCACCGACTACATCCAGCACAAATGGGCGCCGGGCACCGAAGGCGCGAACGCGTTCTACGCGATGATGGACGGCTATCTCGCCAGGCTCGACGCGCTCGGCTGGGTGATCGGCCTGACCGCCGACCACGGCATGAACGCCAAGCACGATCCGCAAACCGGCGAGCCGAACGTGATCTATCTGCAGGACGTGCTGGACGACTGGCTCGGCGACAGGACCGCTCGCGTGATCCTTCCGATCACCGATCCGTACGTGGTGCATCACGGCGCGCTCGGCTCGTTCGCGACGATCTACCTGCCGCGCGAGGTCGACGCCGCACAGGTGATTGCACGGATCGGCCGTTTGCAAGGCATCGAAGCCGTGCTCGACAACCGCACCGCGTGCGAGCGGTTCGAGCTGCCGAACGACCGTGTCGGCGATATCGTCGTGGTCGGCACGAAGCATGTCGTGCTCGGCACGCGGCGCGCCGAGCATGATCTGTCCGGGCTGACGGTGCCGTTGCGGTCGCATGGCGGCATCTCCGAGCAGGAAGTGCCGCTGCTGTTCAACCGGCGTGTCGACGGCTTACCGTCAGGCAGTGGCGGCAAGCGACTGCGCAACTTCGATATCTTCGACGTCGCTTTGAATCGCGTGTCGTCATCATGAACGCGACGCTGCGGGACCATCCGGCTTTTCGGGCGGAAGCGCTGCGGCTTAAAGGCGAGCGCGCGCTGCGCTCGCGCACGCTCGACGTGTTCGATCCCTATACCGGCACGCGCGTGGGCACCGTGCCGCTGGCCAGCGTCGACGACGTACGCGCCGCGTTCGAGTACGCCGCGGCGTATGACGCGAAGCTCACGCGCTATGAGCGCTCGCAGATTCTCGAACGCGCGGCCGCGTTGTTGCGTGAGCGAACCGAGCAGGCGTCGGACCTGATTTCGCTCGAATCCGGTTTGTCGAAGCAGGATTCGCGCTACGAGATTGGACGTGTTGCGGACGTCCTCAAGTTCGCGTCGATCGAAGCCTTGCGCGACGACGGCCAGAGCTTTTCCTGCGATCTGACGCCGCATGGCAAACAGCGTCGCGTGTTTTCGCAGCGTGAGCCGCTGGCGGGCGTGATCGTTGCGATCACACCGTTCAATCATCCGATGAACCAGGTCGCGCACAAGATCGCGCCGGCGATCGCGACCAACAATCGGGTGCTGCTGAAGCCGTCGGAGAAGGTGCCGTTGTCGGCGTTCTATCTGGCCGACGTGCTGTACGAAGCCGGCTTGCCCGCGCCGATGCTGCAGGTCCTGACCGGCGATCCGCGCGAAATCGCCGACGAACTGATCACGCATCCGCTGGCCGAACTCGTTACGTTCACCGGTGGCGTGGCGATCGGCAAATACATTGCGGTGAAGGCGGCGTATCGGCGCGTGGTGTTGGAGCTGGGCGGCAACGATCCGCTGATCGTGCTCGAGGACGCCGACCTCGAACGCGCCGCGACGCTTGCCGTGCAGGGCTCATATAAGAACTCCGGGCAGCGTTGCACGGCGGTCAAGCGAATGCTGGTGCAGAAGAGCGTCGCGGCGCAATTCACCGATCTGGTGGTCGAGAAAACGCGGGCGTGGTCGTTCGGCGATCCGTTCGATACGGCGAACCAGATGGGCACCGTGATCGACGTGGCTGCCGCGCAGCTTTTCGAAACGCGCGTGAACGAGGCGGTCGCGGCCGGTGCGCGGCTGCGGCTCGGCAATCAGCGCAATGGCGCGCTGTATTCGCCGACGGTGCTCGACGGCGTCGATCCGTCGATGGCGGTGGTGCGTGAGGAAACGTTCGGGCCCGTGTCGCCCATCATCACGTTCGACACGCTCGACGACGCCATTCGCATCAGCAACGGGACGGCGTTCGGGTTGTCGTCGGGCGTGTGTACGAACCGGCAGGACGCGATCACGCGCTTTATCAACGAATTGCGCGTGGGCACCGTCAACGTGTGGGAAGTGCCCGGCTACCGGATCGAGCTGACGCCGTTCGGCGGCATCAAGGATTCCGGACTTGGCTATAAGGAAGGTGTTCAGGAGGCCATGAAGAGCTTTACCAATCTGAAGACCTTCTCATTACCGTGGGAGTAAGACAGTGGCTTTGAGTTTGAACGACATCCGCTCGCTGTTCGAGCAGTACGGCAAGATTGCCTACAGCGGCGAGCCGGTGACGCAGTTGGAGCATGCTTTGCAGAGCGGTGCGTTGGCGGAACAGGCGGGCGCCGGCGAGGAACTGGTCGCCGCGGCGTTTTTGCATGACTTGGGGCATCTGCTCAATCTGCAAGGAGAAACGCCGACCGAGCGGGGCATCGACGATCTGCATCAGTATTTCGCGCTGCCGTTCTTGCGGCCGGTGTTGTCGGACGCGGTGCTGGAGCCGATCCGCCTGCACGTCGACGCCAAGCGCTGCCTGTGCGCGATCGACGAGACGTACTTCGGGCAACTGTCCGCGGACTCCGTGCGAAGTCTGGAACTGCAGGGCGGCATCTTCAGCCGCCAGGAAGCCGACGCTTTTCTGCGGAAGCCTTACGCAGAAGACGCATTGCGTTTGCGCAGATGGGACGATCTCGCGAAGGAAGAGCATCGCGCGACGCCGGACCTCGATCACTATATGAACGTGGTCGAGCGAGTGATGAACCGGAGTTTGACTGCTTGACTGCATGGGGCCGTGAGTGTTTTCTCCACGGCCAGTGTGGTGTCGGGACTTATCTCTTTGCGCCAATTCTGGCGCGATCCATGCAGATCAAAATAACGCTTGCAAGGCCCTGCGCGGGTCGCTAGAATCTCGCTCTTTCGTGCTTCGGACACCGGGGCACGGGAGGCGGGAGAGCCAGCAATGGCAAGGGTTTCAGCGAAGTGAACGGGTTCGGAAAGTTAGAAAAACCTGTTGACGACGCAGCGAAAGTTCTTCATAATCTCGTTTCTCTGCTGCAGATGCAGCGACGCAGAACGAAGCAGTGCCGGTAGTTGTGATGTTGACGACGCGGGTGCGGCTCCGGTAGTGAATGCGTA
>NZ_PVEN01000029.1 GCF_002973525.1 Paraburkholderia sp. BL21I4N1 | reverse complement strand
ATCTGTGGGGTTTCGAGGGTTTTGTGGCGACATAACGGATATCACCACACCAGGCCTGATTCGGCGCGGTGACGGCAAACGCCTGATCGAGCAGGTTCGGCGCGAACGGCAAGCCATGTGTCAATCTGGTTGTTGCCTTGAATTTGCGTTTCTGGTTGCAACGCAACCCCCTGCTTGCGACGCAGTCTCTTTATCGGATACGCCGACGTGCAAGCCATGCGCTACGAGGTGCCTTGCAGGCGTTCGGCCCCATAACTCCCGCGGGAGCGCTGATGTGCGCCAGTATCTCCACCTCAAGCCGGGCCCCTGCTGCGCGCGGTGACGCCGCCATCGCTCTATCCACGAATCAAAGACATAGTGCGGGTAGATAGTCGATCCTGAAAAAATTCAGTTTGCGGTAGCGAGCCAAGTCAAGGGTGCGCCTGTCGGCGAACAGGAATCAGCCCATCGAAAGCGGTTGTGCCGAACAATCGCTCGGCTGCAGCGTGACATTGGCGAGCCCATGCAGCACCGCGAGGATAAAAAATCCAGGCCCCCGGCCGAGACGGACGACGGCGCGCAGCAACCAGCGCAGGTTGTAACCGGCAGCGCACAGTACCGCGTGTAGCGCATCGCCGCTTTGCCCTTTGAGCGAAATAATCGGCCCGCTGCCGCAAATCGCGCCGAAGAAACAAAGGGTGGCTTCGGTGTGGCAAAGTCGAATGCGGCGCTGCGGAAGACCGGTGAGGCAATGGTGCGTAATGCCCGTCTTTGAGCGTGGTCCTGGGTGACGTCATCGATATTGGTGAATCGGCGTGACGGCGTAAGCTGCTGTGCTGATATCCCGTTTAAGAGAGTGAGCTAACGACGTACCCGATGCAGCGCCATTCCCGCAACTGAAGATGGAGCAAGCCTTGGCCCAACGCAACCCTGCAGTCAGCCTGAAGCCGCGCAAGTCCCGGGCGGCAGCATTGTCGATCACCCATCCCAATGCCGCCGGCATCGACATTGGCAGCGCGTCCCACTTTGTGGCTGTCCCGCCGGATCGGGACGATGAGCCGGTGCGCGAATTTGCCAGTTTCACGGCAGACCTCAACGCCATGGCCGACTGGCTCAAGGCCTGCCGGATCGACACCATCGCGATGGAATCGACCGGCGTGTACTGGACCGTGTTCGAACTGCTGGAGTCGCGTGGTTTCACGGTCATGCTGATCAATGCGCGTCACGTCAGGAACGTCTCGGGGCGCAAGTCCGATGTGCTGGATTGTCAATGGATCCAGCAGCTCATGACGTACGGTTTGCTGCGCGGGGCATTTCGCCCGGCCGACCAGGTCTGTGTGCTGCGCTCGCTGTGGCGCCAACGTGGGCTGCTGTTGCGCAGCCAGTCGCGCCACGTCCAGCATATGCAGAAGGCGCTGACCCAGATGAACGTCCAACTCGCCAACGTCATCTCCGACTTAGTCGGTGTGACGGGCCAGAAGATCCTGCGCGCCATTGTGCGCCGGCGAGCGGGATGGCCATGCGCTCGCGGGCATGAAGGATGCGCGTATCCCTGCCAGCGTCGAGGAGATAGCTAAGAGCCTGCAAGGCACCTGGCGTGCCGAGCACCTGTTCGCGCTCAGGCAGGCGGTGGACGCGTTCGACTTCATCGGTACGCAACTGGCCGAGGGCGACCGCGAGATCCAGCGACAGTTGCAACGCCTGCAAACTCATGAGGGTGAACCTGCCAGGGGCAAGCAGCGCGGCCGGACACGCAACGCGCCGAAGTTTGACCTGCGTACGCAGTTGGTCAGGATGTGCGGCGTGGACCTCACGCGCATTGACGGCATCGACGTCACGACGGCGCTGGCTGTCATCTCGGAGATTGGCGCCGACATGTCACGCTTTCCCTCGGCGGCACACTTCGCGAGCTGGCTGGGGCTGTGCCCAGGAACCCGGATAACCGGAGGCAAAGTGATGAGTGGCAAGACCATGCGCTGCGCTAACCGAGCGGCCCAGGCCCTGCGTCTGGCCGCTACGGCATTGCGCACCAGCCAGTCGGCACTGGGCGCGTACTTCAGGCGGATGTGTTCGCGTATGGACAAACCGAAGGCCATTACCGATGTCGCCCACAAGCTCGCGCGACTCATCTACACAATGCTTACCAAGGGCGAGGAATACACCGATCAAGGGCAGGACTACTACGAAGAGCGCTGCCGCGAACGTGTTCTTCGGCAGTTATCCCAGCGCGCCCAGAAGCTCGGCATGAAGCTCGTCGCCACAGAACAACCGCAACCCGTCTGAAAAACTTATTCCCAATCAGACACTTGGGGTGTGTTTCTTAAGAGAGCCAGCAACGCCGCATGCCGTGGTCGTCCTTCACATGGCCGATGACCGGTTCGATCGCGTGCCGTCGCTTGAGCCAACGTCGCTGAGTGCTGATCAGGGTCTTCCGTTTGCCGCGATGAATAAGTCATACTGATGATGTTTCGGCATTGACGCCCCGAACCCCGAGATCGACCAGCACGGCCTTCGGTTGCGGCATACCCGGCAGATCCTGCAACAGAATGGAGCTCTGTTCGAGTTGCTCCGCCAGCGTGTGGCCGTCGTATGGTTTGCCTGCGAACGCCCGTGCGCCGACGATCAGTCCTTGTTTCGCCGTGGTCGCGAGACCTCTTGACGCCGTGTCGGGTAGCCGCTACGAATTTGCTGCATAGCGCCCCCCTCAGGACCGTGCATGTCCCTTTAATACAGACGGCTCAAGCCTTTCAAAGCCCCCGATTGGGAGGCGGTTCGTTACTGTTAGACCACGACGATGGATCTGTTGGTGGCAGACGGGATGGACCATGACGAGATTGGCCCGCGCACTCGATCCTCCGTCCACACGACGAATGCTTTGCGTAGCCTCAATCGTCCTGGGTTCCCTTCTGCCGTTAGTCCACCAGTATCGCGTCCAATACCCAGTGCCGCGTCCTTCATGATGGAAGTATCGCGCTCTGATCCATCGTGCGCCCTTGCACGGATGCCGCCGGCAGCACCACTTCCACAACGCCTGCCAGATGGCAGTGTCGACTGCGCTGTAGACTTCTTTCGAGACCACGTATCGACGATAGTTCGACCAGCCATCGATGATCGGGTTGAGCAGGCCGATTAGATTGACCTGTTTGGCCGATGCATTGTCCTTGATGACTGTGCGCACTTTCGTCAGAAACGCTTGAACATTCTTTTTGGTGACTTCATGAGTAGCTTGCCGTTGGATATTTTCGAATGTTCTGCCCGAGGAAGTCGAACCCTTGCGAGATGTACGTGATCCTGGTCCTTTCCGGGGAGAGCGTCAGTCCGCGCTCCTACAGAAAGACCTCGACCAGTGGCTTGAGCTCGTCTTCCAGCTCGTCTTCCAGCAACTCTTTCGAGTGACCGGTGATCACAAAGTCATCGGTATAGCGCATCAGACTGAGGCAGCAATCAATGATGGACGACACCTGTAATCGGCTGCACCGGAGTAGACAAATCGCAGTTGTTTTGAGCGACATCAATGGAACTCGCGTTCCCGGCGGAATCTGCGCGGCGAGATCGCAAAAGGAGAAAATAAGTAAATCAAGGCACTATAGTTTCACCGTCCTGCCATGAAAAGGCGTTATCTCTTGAACTCAGCCCGTGAAGGGCGCGAGATCGAGGATGATATGCAACACAATACTCGTAAATCCGAACAAGGTGACAGAGAGGATGGTCACAACAACGGAGACGTCGTCATGCTGCATATCGCTTCCGTACGCGAAAGGCCTAGCTCAAAGTCCGAGACGGACCACGCGGTCCCTATTGTGCAGTGGTACGAGAGCGCGCTTACCGGCATCTTGGAGATATCGAAGGTACTTACCGCCCCCTGCCGGCTCGAAGTCATGTTGGCCAACGTCGTCGATCTCCTGCAATCGTTTGTGCAGATGCGGCTCGGCATCGTCTCTCTCTTCGACGATGATGGCGTACCGGACATTACCGTTGGCGCCGGCTGGAGCGAAGGCAGCGATGAGCGCTACCGGATGCGCCTGCCGCAGAAGGCAATTGACCAGATCATGTCGACGGACAGGCCGCTCGTCGCCGAGAACGTAGTGGGGCATTCGGGCTTCAGTGCCGCCGACATGGGCGTGCTCGGTGCTTCCGACAACATGCGAGTGTCGTTCATCGGCGTTCCTATTCGCATCGACGCGAAGGTCGTGGGCACACTGACCATCGACCGCATCCCGGACAATGGGTCGAACTTCCGGCTCGATTGCGACGTGCGGCTGCTTACTATGATCGCCAACCTGGTGGGGCAGACGGTGAAGCTGCATCGCTTATTCAAGAGCGACCGCGAGCGACTGATGGCGGGGAGGGACGGGCTGCAAAAACAATTGTCCGAGCTCAAGTACCCTGCGCAGGAGCGTAAGAAGTTTCAGGTCGAGGGGATCATTGGCGACAGTCCGGCGCTGCGCGGCCTGCTTGAGAAGATCGCGGTGGTAGCCAAATCGAACAGCACAGTTCTGTTGCGCGGCGAATCCGGTACCGGGAAGGAGCTGGTCGCCAAGGCCCTTCACGAGCTGTCGCCGCGAGCCAAGCGGGCCTTCATCAAGCTCAATTGCGCGGCGCTCCCTGAGACGGTGCTGGAATCCGAATTGTTCGGTCATGAGAAGGGTGCCTTTACCAGCGCCTTCAATTCGCGCAAGGGGCGCTTCGAGCTCGCCGACAAGGGGACGCTGTTTCTGGACGAGATCGGCGAGATTTCGGCCTCGTTCCAGGCAAAGCTGCTGCGCGTCCTGCAGGAGCAAGAATTCGAGCGCGTCGGCAGCAACCAGACCATCAAGGTCGATGTTCGCGTGGTTGCCGCCACGAATAAGAACCTGGAAGACGCGGTGGCAAGGAACGAGTTCCGCGCCGACCTTTATTATCGCCTCAGCGTGGTTCCCTTGCTGCTGCCGCCGTTGCGTGAAAGGCGCAGTGATATTCCTCTCCTCGCCGTTGAGTTTCTCAAGAATTTCAACAGCGAGAACGGCCGTACGCTGACCTTCGATGCGAGCGCGATTGAAGTGTTGATGAACTGCGGTTTTCCCGGCAATGTCCGCGAGCTCGAGAATTGCGTGCAGCGGAGCGCGACCCTGGCGCCGGGATCAGCGATCGTGAGAAACGACTTTGCCTGCTGCCACGGCCAGTGTCTGTCCGCGATGCTGTGGAAGAGCGGATCGGACGAGATGGCGCTGCAGCCCGGGCCGATCGTACCAGTGCAAGTGAAGCCGGGTACGCCCCCGGCTGAGGCTGCTACGCCGGGCGCAGTTGCGGTCCCGCCTGTCGGCAGCGAGCGGGCTCCGCTAGTGCCTGGCGGTGCAGCTCTCGGAAGTGGTGCGAAGATGACCAACCGCGAGCGTCTCATCGCCGCCATGGAAAGATCCGGCTGGGTGCAGGCAAGGGCGGCGCGGCTGCTTGGACTGACGCCTCGCCAGATTGGCTACGCGCTGAGGAAATACGGTGTCGAGATCAAGCGTTTCTGAAAGCACTGTCGGACTTGCGGCGTGTCGGGGCCGCGACATCGCGACTGATGCGAATAGCTCAGACAAGTCAAGCCAGGGTTTGGCGCGGACCTTGGCATGATCACGATCGGAAGCGGCCCAGTCGGCGCCAATTCGGTAATCGTCGAGAACAGCCCGGCCGACCTCAGGGGCGGTCGGTATCTCGACTAAGGTGGTGCGAACGCTGCGCTGTCATCGCCGGTGCGTCGGCCATGTCGCGCTCGACCATCAGCTCACACCGGATGCGGTCAGCGACGCAAGCGGTGGTGTTCGATCGCGTTGAATTTCTGGAGGCGCGCCCGGGGTCATATCAGCGAGGCGACTCTGTCGCACGCCAACAAGATCGCGCGCCGTCTGGGCGCTGTGGGCAGATGACCGGGAGTTCCGGGCAGAAGATACATCTGCCGCTGCGGTTGCGTAGTCAGCCCGGCTAATAGAAGGAAAAAACGCTGACAACACGAGAAGAGTCGACCGATTGCTTAGGTAATCATGACGTGATGGCACGACAGGTTAGAGCGTGGTCGGCAAGGCCCGGGAATGTCCGAGCACCGTCGAGTGTGCGAAAGCGACGGGGAACCGATCAAGCGAAACCCGTCAGGCACAGCCACATTGAAAGTCCGAATCTATGGTTGCAATCTACCTACCCATCATCACCGATTGAAAACTTGGCAAACTGAGGGTGTCCATGTACTGACATTCGTTGAGTCGAAGTTGGGATCGAGCGCGGCTGGCCGTAATGGCCAACATTAAGACATTCAGTAAAAGCGAGTAACAACCCAAGTTCGTTCCTCACGCATCACTACCCGTCTGCCTCGCCCGGCTTGATTCCGCCAAGGTATCGTGTGAGAGTTCGCCCAGAATTCCTCACTATCTCTGCCCAAGCGGAGTCCAGTCTCTCGCGGGGCATGGTCAGCGTAATGACACCGGCGAGTTGCCCGGACGGGCCGAACACCGGCGCGGCGATACCTGCCAATTGCGGATCGCGGTCTCCTGCTAGCGCGATGACCTGCTGGCGGCGGATCTGCTGACCGAGTGCCTCGTCGCCCTCGTGGCAGTAGGCTTGCAATACCCGGCCTCCTGTGCCACGATCCAGCGGCAGTAGCTCGCCCGCGCGGATGTGATCTCGCACAGGCTGTGGCGAGTCGACGCGATACAGGCATAGCCGTTGCGCACCTTGACGTACGTGAAACGCGGCGCTTTCACGGGTTGCGGCCACCAGTTCCTGCAGCACGGGTATCACCAGCGACTCGCTGGAGGACGATTGCGCATAGACGGCATGCAGCCTTGCGACGCCGGACCCCAGCACGTAGCAGCCATCGGCGCGGCGCACCACGAGATGCGCATGTTCCAGCGACGCGAGCAGGCGCAGCACGGTGCTCTTGTACAGACGCGTGCGTTCCGCGAGCGCGCTCAATGACAGCACGTGCGTGCCGTTGCCGAAGGCAGCCAGCAGGGTCAGCGCACGGTCGACTGCTGCCACGCCGCCGGCTGCCAGATTGTCGTCGGCCAACGATGCGATGGCGGGCTGTTTGGACATCGTGCTTCTCCTCAGACGGACCGTTGCAGCAACGCTTCCACTACGCCGAAGCCGAGGTGGCCCGCCGGATCGAGCTGTCGTAGCTGTGTGATCAACTGTGTTGCGGTTTCGCGTTCGCCGCGCCGCAGGCCGATGAAGGCGAGCGCCTTTAGCGTGAACAGCCAGAAGCGGGCGGGACCGGGCGGGATCGGGCGCGTGGAAGTTCGCGTCGCCGGCTTGTACCATCTGCCAATCCTCATTCAACCCGGCGGCATGCGCAGCTGCTTTTAGTCCCAGATGGGCCGCGTGCTCTGCCTCATCGAGTTCGCGGCGTCCGGCATGGAATTTGTTGCGCAGATAGTAGGCGGCAAGGCTTCGCGGAGAGGTCAGTGTGACGCTCCACAGGACTGCGTCGATCTGCTCGGCCGGCGCGCCATGCAGGCCTTCGATGAGGCGCCGCACCGGTTCGCGGCCTTCGAGTTGACGCGTGAAGATTTTCTCCACGTCGGCCATCGTCACGCCGCTGTAGAGCACCGCGTCGGGATAGATGAGCACGTTCGTGCCCTGATCGCACGGGCCGAGACAGCCCGAATACGTGATCGCGACGGTATCGGGCGCCTGGCGTTTCTGCTGTTCCGCCCAGAATGCCTTCAGCAGCGCGGTCGAGCCCTTGCGGCCTGCGCAGACGACGCGCGGATGCTGCGGCGGCCGGTTCTGGGTGCAAGCAAACACATGTCGTTCTGGTCTGGCCATGACGATGTTCGTCAACCGAACTTGAACAGGATGCCGTGACCACCGCGCGGGTAGTCCCACTCGATATTCTGGTGGTCGGTACAGAGGATGCGGCAACTGCCGCATTCGAGGCAGCCGTCGGTGATCAGCGTCACCGCGCCGTTGCCTTCGGCCTTGTAGCACGAGGCCGGGCAGACGAAGGTGCAACTCTTCTCGCTGCATTCGCTCCGGCAGACGTCGGCATCCTTGATGTGGACGTGCGGCCGTCCTGCATCGACGCGGTAACGGTTCTGGAACAGCTTTTCCTCTACGTTGACGGGTAGGGTGCTCATCGGAAGGCCCTCAGGAGTTTGTAGGCGTCACCCACGATGCCGGAAAGCGAACGGGCTTTGCGGAAGCTCGAAAAAATCTCGCGCTCCTTGCTTTTCTTGTCCTTACCGTCGACCGTGAGCATCGTGCGCGCGGCGCGCGCCATGAGGTCGGGGTAGGTCGTGAAGAACTGCGGATTCTGGTGCAGCACGGCCGGCATGTCGCGGTACTTATGCAGGTCTTTCATCACGAAGCTCTGATCGAGCGCGGCCTTGTAGGCCTTGAGCGTGCCGGCGCGGTAGCCTTGGCCCGCGGCTTTCGCGTGGATCACCGTTTCGGCGGCGAGGCGTCCTGAGGTCATGGCAAGATTCGATCCTTCTCGGTGTGCGGCGTTCACGAAACCGCCTGAATCGCCAACGATCATCCAGCCGTGGCCGTAGACCTGCGGGATTGCGTGAAAACCGCCTTCGGGAATCAGATGCGCGCAATACTCCTTCATCTCGCCGCCCGCAATCAGCGGTGCGATCGACGGGTGCCGCTTCATCTTTTCGAGGAGCACATAGGGGCTCGTGCGGTTGGGGTTTTTCTTGAAGTCGCTCAGCATACAGCCCACGCCTATGGTGAGCGATTCCTTGTTGGTATAGAGGAAGCCAGTGCCCATCATGCCGTCGGTGATCCTGCCGACCATCTCGATCACGACGCCGTCGTCCTCGCCGACGTTGAAGCGCTGGCGGATCGTCTCCTCGGGCATGAAGAGAATCTCCTTGACGGCGAGCGCAACGTTGCCGGCCCCGATCTCTCCATGAAAGCCCGCCTTGCGCGCGAGCGTCGAATTCACGCCGTCGGCGAGCACCACCACGTCGGCATAGACATCGCCGTGCTCGCGGTCGCACTGCACGCCGACCACCAGGTCGCCGTCCATGATCAGTTCCTTCACCGTGGTCTCGCAGAGCAGCAGTGCGCCGGCTTCGCGCACTTTCGATGAAAACCACTTGTCGAACTGCGCGCGGATGATCGTGTAGCGGTTATAGGGCGGCTTGTTGTAATCCTCGCTGCGCACATGTGTACCGACAAACGACGTGTCGTCGAGCATCCACATTCGCTGCTCGATGATGTGGCGCTCCAGCGGCGCATCGTCGCGGAAGTCCGGGATGATCTCTTCGAGCGCTTTGGCGTACAGGATCGCGCCCTGAACATTCTTGCTGCCCGGATATTCGCCGCGCTCGATCTGCAGCACTTCCAGACCTGCCTTGGCCATCGTGTAAGCGGCAGCGTTGCCGGACGGACCGGCGCCGACCACGATCACATCGAACTGTGATGGTTTTCTCATCGTGATTCTCCTCAGGCAGCCTGCTTGCGGCGCCGGGTCAAATGCTCCACAAAAGCCTGCTTCAGCGCGGGCAACACTTGCAACGCATTGCCGACAATCCCGTAGTGTGCGAAATCGAAGATGGGTGCGTTCGGGTCGGTGTTGATCGCCACGATCACGTCTGCGCTTTCCATGCCCACGCGGTGCTGGATCGCGCCGGATATGCCGGCGGCAATGTAGAGCTTGGGCCGTACCGTCTTGCCGGTCTGTCCCACCTGGCGCTCCCCCTCGACCCAGCCGGCCTGCACACATGGCCGGGTCGCACCCACTTCGCCGCCGAGCACGTTCGCCAGTTCGAACGCCAGCTGGAAGTTCTCCGGGCTCTTCAACCCCTTGCCGCCGCTCACAATCACATCGGCATAGGGCAGGTTGATCCGGTTGCTGCTCGCATCCGGGATAAAGTCGAGCAGCCTCGTGACGATATCCGTCTCGATCATCCCCAGCGTTCCCGGGACGATGTTGCCGGTGCGTTCGGCGTCGCGCAGCGGCATCGGCATCACGCGCGGGCGCACCGTCGCCATCTGTGGACGGTACGCGAGCGTCATGATCGTGCACAGCAGCGAGCCGCCGAAGGTGGGGCGCGTCGCCGCCAGCGCCCGCGACGCAGGATCGATGTTGAGTTCAGTGCAATCGGCGGTCAGCCCGGTCAGCAGGGTCGTTGCTACGGAGCCGGCAAGGTCACGGCCCATCGACGTCGCGCCCAGCAGCAGGATCTCGGGCTGATGCTGGTGGACGAGGTCGGTGAGCCCTTTCGTGAACGGCTCGTTGCGATAGCCTTGCAAGACCGGGTCGTGGACGATGTACGCATCGTCCGCGCCGTAAGTGAAGGCTTCTGCGGCAAACTGTTCGAGCGGTTCATTCGCGCCGCCGAGCACCGCGATGCCCACTCGGCTGCCGAGCGTGTCGGCCAGTTTGCGCGCTTCACCGAGCAGTTCCCACGAGACGCTGTGCACGTGTCCACGGTCGTGCTCGATAAAGACCCAGACGCCTCTGTAGGCCTTCAGGTGTTCCGGCAGTTCGAGGTTGCGTCCTGCGCGACCGGCGGGCTTCTTCGCGGGGGCGGCGGGTGCGTTCATGACCCCTCCTTCATCAGCAGGTCAGCTTCCAAAGTAGGATGGCGCGTGAAGATCTTTTGCAGCAGGTTCACCAACACGTCGCAAAGACTCGATGCGTCGAGGTCGAGCATCTCCGCTTTCTCGCTGCGCGGCGTCGGTCCAAAGACTTTGCTGACCACTGTCGGCGAGCCCTTCAGACCGATCTTGCTGAGGTCTTCGATGCCGGCCTGTTCGCAGTTCCATTTGTGCACCGGATAGCCGGCCGCATGAATCATCGCGGGCAGCGTCGCAAAACGCAGTTCGTTGGTGTTCTCCAGCATTGTGATCAGGCACGGCAGCGCGGTCCTGAGCACGTGCACGCCGCCCTCGGCGCGGCGCTCGACGGTGATCGTGCGCGCATCGAGAGCGGTCTCGACGATGCGCGACACGTAGGTCAGCAATTGCAGCCCGAGGCGTTTGGCGATACCGGGGCCGACTTGCGCGGTGTCGCCGTCGATCGTCTGCTTGCCAGTGAACACGATGTCCACCGCCTGCTCCTTCGCGATCTGCTGGATACCCGCTGCCAGCGCGTACGACGTAGCGAGCGTATCCGCGCCAGCGAATGCGCGGTCGGTGAGCAGCACGGCGTCGTCCGCGCCGAAGCTGATGCACTTGCGCAGCGCTTCCTCGGCCTGCGGCGGGCCCATGCAAAGTAACGTGACCTTGCCGCCGAAGCGGTCCTTCAGCCGCAGCGCCTCTTCGAGTGAAAACAGGTCATACGGGTTGACGATCGCCGGAACACCCTGGCGCATGATCGTGTTGGTGACCGGATGAACGCGGATCTGCGTGGAGTCCGGGACCTGCTTGATGCAGACGACAATGTGCATGGTCTTAACGATGTGCATGGTCTTGCTCCACCTGTCAGGCAAGGGTGCGCGCGGGCAGCGACGCGCGCAGACTGTCGAGTGAAACGTGCTGCCGCCCATTTGTGTCCCGGAACACCTTGAACACTTTTTCCTGCGCCGGCGTGGAGGTGACGAAGTCGCCGTAAGCCTTGAGCAGCAGCGCGTGATATGACGCGAACAGCGCGCCTTCGTCGCTTTCCGGCAGCGCGTCCTGTTGCTGGATGTACTGAAAGAAGCGCTTGAGGATGTGTAGCCGACTCACGTTGACGATCTTCTGGTCGAACGGAATGCCGAAGAACTGCAGGAAGTCCTCGGCTGAGGACAGCGCCTTGAGTTGCTGGACAAAGCTTTTCATAGCGTTTACTCCTTGCAAGCGGATGAGGATAGATGCGGACAGAACGTCGGCTCGGCGAAGTACTTGTCGCAGGCGTCGCTGGTGGCGCACGGCGGCGTCGTGCCAGACTGATCGGGTTGCACGACGCACTTCGTGAAGCGGACCACAGCGCCGTTCATGACAATTCTCCGACGGTGTAGCGCAACTCGATCAGGAAGCGATACAGGTCGGCGGCGCTGGGCGCTTGCTTGTGCTGGGTGGCATGGTGGCGGATACGGGGCAGCAGCAGCACGAGCAGCTTTTCACTGACGGGCAGGCCGAGCGCGTCATAAGCCTGGCGCACGCTTTGCGAACCCGAATGCTTGCCGAGCACGACCGAGCGTTCGCGACCGAGTTCGGCGGGATCGAAGCTCTCGTAGGTCGATGCATTCTTCGCGAGCCCGTCTGTGTGGATGCCGGACTCGTGCGTGAATACGCTGGCGCCGACAATGCTTTTGTTCAGCGCGACCGGGCGTCCTGAAGCCCGTTCGACAAGCCGAGAGATGCTCAATAGCGCGGTCGTGTCGACGCCGGTATTGCGACCCATGATATGGCGCACGCCCATCACGATCTCCTCCAGCGCGGCATTTCCGGCGCGTTCGCCGAGACCATTGACGGTGGTGTTGGAGTGGGTTGCGCCGGCGCGCAGTGCGGCAAGGGTGTTCGCGGTCGCGAGCCCGAGGTCGTTGTGCGCGTGGATTTCGATTTCCAGATCGACCGCGTCGTGCAATCGCGCAATCGCTTCATAGGTCGAAAAAGGATCGAGGACGCCGAGCGTGTCCGCAAAGCGGATGCGTTGCGCACCGCACTGTTGCGCGTGCCGCGCCACGTCGTCGAGGAACGAGGGGTCCGCGCGCGAGGCATCCTCCGCGCCCAGCGAAACCTTGCGGCCGCTTTTGACGGCGGCGCTGATCACGCGATTCACCTGCGCGAGCACCCATGAGCGCGGCTGGCGCAACTTGTGTTGAAGGTGGATATCGGAGACGGGAATCGACAGGTGAATGATGTCGGGATTGCAGCACAAGGCCGACGCCAGGTCCGCGTCGGTGAGACGGCCCCAGACCATCAGATCGGCGTCGAGATTCAGCGCGACGATGGTCCGGATGCAATCGATTTCCTCGGCACCCATTGCGGGGATACCGATTTCCAGTTCGGGTACCCCGGCGCTTGACAGCGCCTCGGCAATCGCGCATTTTTCGGCAACCGTGAATGCGACGCCAGCGGTCTGTTCGCCGTCGCGCAGTGTGGTGTCGTTGATGATCGGATTCGACACGGGAAGTGGTCCTTTAGGCATTTGATCATACCCATGGCAAGTACTGTGCCATGCACGGTTACTGCGAATAGCCGCTTGCCGCGGGGCTTCCCGGCGTTCGCTGGCGCTGTGATGAAGCGGTCCCAACGAAGACCTGTCGCGAATGTCCTGTTTCGAACAGCTAGGTGTAGCGAGGAACACGGCGCTGCAAAAAGCGATGGACGACGCGATGTGCGTGGTCAGCCAGGACGTGCGGACGCCATCGGTGCGATGCAAACGCTGTAGGGATTGGCTATCCATAGGAACGACGATGCCGGAAGATAAACAGAGGCGGCGGCTATCAGCGCGGCTATGCGCTCGCGGCGATGACCGCCATGGCGCTTGAAGAGGCCGCACAGCGCTAAGGACGCTTGCCCCCAGTGCTCACGCGCGAGGTCGCGCGTATGTCACGGTAGTTCGATCGTCAGGTCGGCGTCGCGCAGCTTCACGCAGCACGCGAGACGCGATTGCACGTCAAGACCCCATGCACTGTCGAACTGGTTGTTCTCCTCGTCGTCAGGAGGTGCCAGTCAGTGAGATTGTCATGATTGTCTTACACGGAAAACGAACTGCCGCAGCCACAGTTGCTCTGCGCATTGGGGTTGTGAATGACGAAGCGCGAACCTTCCAGGCCGTCTTCGTAGTCGACGCGCGCGCCGAACAGGTATTGCTGGCTCATCGAATCGACCAGCAGCGTGACGCCGTCCGTGACGGTCTGCATGTCGCCGTCCACCACCTGGTCGTCGAACGTGAAGCCGTACTGGAAGCCCGAGCAGCCGCCGCCGGACACGTACAACCGCAGCTTCAGGTTGGGATTGCCTTCTTCCTCGATCAGCGAGGCCACTTTCGCAGCGGCCTGAGGCGTGAATTCGAGCAGGCCGGGCATGACGTCGGGTGTGGCGGAAGCCGGTTGGGCGAGCGTTTCCATGGAGGTTC
The DNA here is from genome assembly GCF_002973525.1 of Paraburkholderia sp. BL21I4N1. GTDB lineage: Bacteria > Pseudomonadota > Gammaproteobacteria > Burkholderiales > Burkholderiaceae > Paraburkholderia. The sequence continues at coordinate 37,451 of NZ_PVEN01000029.1, read as the reverse complement.
CTTTCAGGCTTGAATGGACTCACTTCGGGTTGGATGAGCAGGTCGGTTGCTCGGCGAGTTGCAGGTCGTTGGCTGCTGCGCCTCGAATCGTCTGGCGCGAGCGAAAGTCGGACACGGCCGCCTTGATCGCGTCCTCGGCGAGAATCGACCAGTGGATCGCGATCGGCGGCGATGCCAGTTCCTCGACGATCTGATGCGTGCACAACGTCCCGGAGCGCATGCCGCGCTCGTGGACGCCGCCGTGCATTTGGCACGCGATCCGCATGCGCGGCCGGAGCCCCACATATAGCGCGCCGATGCCGTTGGGGCCGTAGATCTTGTGAGCCGGGAAAGACATCAGATCGACCGGCACTTGCCGGCGGCCTGCGCGGCATCCACGTGCAGCAGGATGCCCCGGGCGCGGCAGAGCGCGCCGTTTGCAGCGATGTCCACGTAGCCGCTTTCCTGCACCGGCAACACTGTGACCTCGAAGCCTTCGCGATCAAGTTCGGGCATCGCGCCAAGCACCGACTGGTGCTCGGTCGTGAGCGTCACCAGGGGATTGCCTTTGGCGCGATGAAAGTGCGCGGCACCCTTGATCGCGAGGTTGTTCGATTCCGTCGCTTCGGAGGTCCAGACAATCTCGCGCGGGTCCGCGTTCACGAGCGAACTGGCCTGTTCGAGGGCCAGTTCAACCGCTTCTTCGGCGACCCAGCCATAGGCATGCGAACGGCTGGCAGGATTGCCGTACATCTCGATCAGGTAAGGCAGCATGCGTCTGATCACGCGCGGATCGACCGGCGTGGTGGTGGCATGATCCCGATACACGGGGTCGGCGCCGCGTGGATGAAGGCCGGTGCTGACGCGTTGGAAATCCGACATTGCAGGCTCCTGAAAGCGGGGGTAGTGCGACCTTCAGCGCAACTTCCATGCCAGTGGATTTTCACGCTCTAGTGGCCTCGTTCAGCCGGTCCGGTGTTGTTTCGCTGTTGTTTTTGTGTCGATGCGCGCGACGAGCCCGGATTTTCGTCGTCCTTTTTGTCGGATTTGTCGTTGCGCACGCGGGATTGACATGCGCGATGGCTCAATCATCAGGCGTAGAAATGGGCTTACCTTAGACGCCGTGTCTTTGCGTTGATCTTGCGCTTTGCGCTGGTACATCGAAAGCGCGCAGCGCACGAAGAGGAAGTCAATGTGAACATGCAGGCGGCCGTTGCCCGGCAAGCGCTGGACGGTGTCTACGAGGCGAGCAAGACGCTGGTTTCGTCGCTCGATGTGGCAAAAGCCTTCCCGAGTCCCTGAACTATCTTGTGCGCACCATGGAGTGGCGGCGCGCCTTTGTGGTGCTGGCCGAACCGGACCGGCAACTGGGCGGCCTGAGCGCTACGGGTCTTTCGCGTGACGAGCAGCAGCGTCTTCAGTTCCGTCCCGGCGAAGGCACCGTCGGCCGCGCGTGAAAGAGCGGCATCGGGGTGATCGTGTCCAACGTGAATGATGAACCGTCGCTCCTGTTCGCATGGGTGGCGCGGACCAGATACCGGGGGCGTGCATCGCCATGCTAGCGACGCCGATCCACACCGACCGGCGCACTCTCGGCGTGCTCGCTGTCGATTGCGTGAACCCCGGTGCAAGCCGGCTGTTTGTCGATGACCTGCATCTGGTGATGATTGTCGCGACCCTGATGGGGGTAGACGTTGCTGCTCCAGCGCAGCGTATGCGCGGCGCACGATAGCATGCAGGATGACGTCAGGCGCATGCGGAAGGTGATCAAGCCCGCTTAACTGATCGACCAGGTAGTCGGTGTCTCGGCGGCGATCCAGGCAGTGTTCGCACAGATTCACCAGCTCGCCCCCGCGCGTACCATCGTGCTGCTGCACGGCGAGAGTGGCACTGGCAAGGAATTCATCGCGCGTGCGATCCACGACTTGTCGCCGCGTGGCAGCGAGTCGTTCGTCCGGGCAATTGCGCGGCGTTGATGGAGTCCTTGCGGGAAAGCGAGCTGTTCGGCGACGGGAAAGGCGCCTTCACCGGCGCGCAGGGGCCACAAGTAAGGGCCGCTTCGAACTGGCGGCGGTACGCTGTGCCTTGACGAGATCGGCGATATCGCGCCGTCGTTTCCGGCCTAGCTGTTGCGCGTGCTGCAGGAGCGCGAGTTCGAGCGTGTCGGCGGCATGACGCCGGTGAAGGTGGATGTGCGTCTGATTCTCGCGACCAATCGCAACCTTGAACGGATGGCGACGGCCGGCGAGTTGCGCTCGGATCTCTACTACTGTATCAACGTGGTCAGTATCGAGTTGCCGCCCCTGCGTGAGCGGCGAGAAGATATTCCGGCCAAGGCACAGCTTCTTGCCCGTTTCAACCGTGAAAACGCGCAGTCCATTCGCCTCGACGCGGAAGCGATGCGGGTGCTGATGAGATGCTACTGGCCGGGCAAAGTTCGTGAACTGGAGAACTGTGTCGAATGCAAGGCGACCATGACGCGTGACGGCGTGATCGACCGTTTCAAGTTCCTGTGTCAGGAGGACCATTATCTGACGAAGATGCTGCACTACATCGAGCGCGAGGATGCGGTTCGTCCCGCGCCTCTGGGCGAAATGCCGATCGCTGAAGTGCCGTCGTCGCAGCCGCCGTACGGGCATCATGATCCGGATATGGCGTCGGCACCGGCTGTCTGGTGGGCAGCCCGGCCACTGAGGCTGCCACTGATCTGGATCCGGCGGCGGACGACTGAACGTTCACGACATCGCAAGCCGGGGAAGCCGGAGGGTGACCGCGAACGATTGATCTGGTCGACGGAGCGCAGCGGCTCGGCCCAGGCGAAGGCGGCGCGCTTCCTAGGGATCACGCCCCGGCAGATAGGCTATGCGCTGCATACATCCTCTATTGAGGTTCACCGGTTCTGACCAGGATAGAGAATGCTTCGCCTACCCAGCTTGTGCGGGTCCATCTCGCTGGTTCGGCACATGCGTTCCAGGTCGTGTGAGATTTGTCGCAACACCGACACGACGCAACGAAATTGGAGGGATACGTCGCGCGCCGGGATCATACAGAACTGCGAAATATCCCCTAACACGTTGATCCTTGGCTTTCTTGTCGAGTGGCATGGATCTGGCTTTATGGCTTGCGCGCGGCCGCCGTCGGTTGCGAGGAGATATCCATGCAAGCGAGTTCAAAAGCGAGCGACTTGCCCGCAGCGGCTTATATCGGCATCGGGCAGATTAAACCTCTCGGCGTGAAGATCGAAGACCCGTCCACCGGTGGCGGCTGCGGCACGCACGGTGGCGAGGGTAAGGCCAGTTGCGGCGCGTCGGGCAGTCTCGACGACTTGCCGCCGGACATCTGGGAGAAGGTCAAGAATCACCCGTGCTACTCGGAAGAAGCCCATCATCACTATGCGCGCATGCATGTGGCGGTGGCGCCGGCTTGCAACGTCCAGTGCAACTACTGCAACCGCAAATACGACTGCTCGAACGAGTCGCGTCCCGGCGTGGTCTCTCAGAAGCTAACGCCGCAACAGGCAGTGAAGAAGGTCGTGGCCATCGCAAGCGAGATTCCGCAGATGACGGTACTTGGCATTGCCGGTCCTGGTGATTCGCTGGCGAGCCCGAAGAAGACCTTCGAGACGGTCCGGATGCTGCAGGAACAGGCGCCGGACATCAAGCTGTGCCTGTCGACCAATGGCTTGGCGTTGCCCGACCTTGTGGACGAAATCTGCAAGTACAACATCGACCACGTGACAATTACCATCAACATGGTCGACCCGGCGGTGGGCGAGAAAATCTATCCGTGGATTTTCTGGGAGCACAAGCGCGTGACCGGTTACGAAGCAGCCCGCATCCTTTATGACCGGCAGATGAAGGGTCTCGAGATGCTCACCGCACGCGGCGTGCTGACCAAGATCAACTCGGTGCTGATTCCCGGCATCAACGACGAGCACCTGATCGAGGTCAACCGCGAGGTGAAGAAACGCGGCGCGTTCCTGCATAACATCATGCCGCTGATCTCGGAGCCCGAGCACGGCACTCACTTTGGCCTGAGCGGCCAGCGCGGGCCGACTGCGCAGGAACTCAAGGCCGTGCAGGACGCCTGCATGGGCGGCGCCAACCTGATGCGTCATTGCCGCCAGTGCCGCGCGGATGCGGTTGGCCTGCTCGGCGAGGACCGCAGCGAGGAATTCACGCTCGACAAGATCGAGCAGATGGAAGTGGTCTACGACCTCGACCGCCGCCGTGAATACCAGCAGCGCGTCGAAGCCGAGCGTCAGGCGCAGCACGACGCGAAGCAAGAAGCGCTGGCTGTCTCTCGCGAGATCGACGTCGCCGACGACATGAAGGTGCTGGTCGCGGTCGCAACGAAGGGCGGCGGCCGGATCAACGAGCACTTCGGCCACGTCGCGGAGTTTCAGATCTTCGAGGTCTCGGTAGCCGAAGCGCTGTTCGGCGGCCATCGCCGGGTGGACCTGTATTGCCGGGGCGGTTACGGCGACGACGAGCAACTACCGTCGGTCGTGCGCGCGCTCCACGACTGCCACGCGGTGCTGGTCGCGAAGATCGGCGCCTGCCCGAAAGACGAACTGGCGCAAGCGGGCATCGAGCCGGTCGATCAGTACGTCGGCGAATTCATCGAAAAAGCGCTGCTTGCTTGGTTCAACGACTACCGCAGTCGCATCGCCAGCGGCGCCATCGTGCACCGGGACCGCGGCGATGCTTCAATCCGCCAGGGCGCTTACACCTCGTCAGCCTCAGTGGCGTGATACCCCACACCCTTCCAGACAGGACAACAGGAGAGCCTCCATGCCTCTGAAGATTATTGCGTCCACCTGTACGGGATGCTCGGCCTGCGAACCGGAATGCCCCAATGTCGCGATCAGCGAGAAAGGCGGCGTGTTCGCGATCGACCCCAAGAAATGCACCGAATGCGAAGGCCACTTCGACGACCCGCAGTGCGTCGCGGTGTGTCCCGTGGACGGCTGCATCGTTCAGGTTTGAGTCTGGCTCGTGGCCGGGCCGGCCATTCATCCAACAGGAGTCTACGCATCATGCTGTCCAACGTAACTGTTACGAGCGCCGCCGAGAAGTTCATGCGTCGTATCGTGGGCTTTTCGGGCCTACCGGCTGGCGCCGGCTTTCGTCTGGTGGTGAGCGCCGGCGGCTGTTCCGGCCATACCGCGGAATTCACCGCCGAGCCGGCGCTACAACCAGGCGAACAGGAACTCGACATCAACGGCCTGCGCGTATTCCTGCCGGCTGAGAGCCGGCTGATGCTCGAAGGCATAACGATAGATTTCGCCGACACGCCAACCCAGTCCGGCTTGATCTTCTTCAATCCGAACCAGGCCGCTTGTGGTTGCAGCAGCAGTGCGGATTCGGCGCCGCCAGGCGTGGCGACCATCGATGTCAGCGCGATTGGCCGCGGACGGCCGCCGCTGCCGCGTCAGATTTCCTGAAGAGGAGCGATGGCGATGGAGTTCGGCGACCGTGCCCTCGACGACGCAATGACCGCGTTTGCGCAGAGCGCGATTGGCGGCGGCTTGCCGTCAGGCGTCAATGCATTGATCGCCGAGGCGGGTCGGTTGCGCGAGCGCCCCGATGAGGCGCTCGCGCTGTTGCAACGCGCCCGCGCCGCCGCGCCGCGCCATCCGGTGCCGTTGATCGCGCTGTACCGCTTTTACTTCTACGGCCATCAATTGGCGCAGGCGCGTGCGATCGGCGAAGACGCGCTGGCGGTCGCCCGCACCGCGCTGGGCTCAGATTTCGGCGAGGAACCGCTTGCGGCCGCGAACGTGACCACGCGTTATGACGCGGCCGCGCGTTTTTATCTGTTCACGCTGAAGGGCCTCGTGTACCTCAACATGCGTCTCGGCGACTTTGAAGAAGCGCGCATGCTACTGCGCGAATTGCGCCGGCTCGATCCCGAAGACCGGGTGGGGGGCGCGCTGCTTTCGCATGTCTTGGATCGTCATGAGACCGGCGCCGGGTCCGACGATGCAATGGATGCGCTGGGTGCGTATCCGACGCGCGGCTGGACGGGGACGCAACCATGAGCGTACAGAACGTGCGCGTACCAGGCGGCGACATGGTACCGCGCCACTGGCAGGGCGGCCCGCTCGACTGCACCGGCTGCGGCTACGTGCGGTTCCGCGAGTTGCCGGCGGAGCACGGTTGTGGGCCAGGTCACGCGTGCATGCAGGATGCGTACGCGCGCCGCATCGAGCGCTTCTTTCACTGGCACCCTGAACTGGCCAACGAGCAGCTTGCGCATCCGTACTTCGAGGTGCGCGCAATCGCCGCGAGTCACGCCGATGTGTTTTGTCTGCCTGCATTGCTCGGCGATCCGGACGAGATGGTCCGGCTGCAGCTCGCGTTGCGATTGCCGCAGGCGCAACTGGCGCGCCTGATCCACGATCCGCATCGCGAGGTGCGGATTCGCGTGGCGCAGCGCGTGTCGCCTGCTGCATTGGTCGGCATGCGGGGCGATTCCGACTACGGCGTGCGCGAGTGGGTGGCGCAGCGTCTGCCGCTCGCGCTGCTGCCGCAGATGATCGGCGACCCTGATCGCGTAGTCCGGATGCGACTGGCCGAGCGTCTTGAGATGCCCGCGCTGCTGCGTATTGCCGACGACAGCGAGGCCGAGGTACGCCGCATCGTCGCTGAGCGTCTGCCCGCGACGCTGCTATCGCGCCTCGCGTTCGATCCCGATTGGCGAGTGCGCTGGGAAGTCGCGCGGCGCGCCGCTGGCGAAATCGTGGCGTCGCTGGTGGATGACGCGGACGAAGAGGTGCGCGCGCTCGCGCGGCGGCGCCGGCAGTCGGGCGAGGTCGCGAACCTGATGACCACCGGACAGACGCAACGATCAGCAGGAGCGAAGCATGGCTGACATCAACCGCGACGACGACCTGATTGAGGTCGCGTTTCCCCCGCGCTTCAACTACGGCGAGCGCGTGATCGCACGCTCGGTTATCCGCAACGACGGTACGTACAACGGCAAGGACATCGGCGAAGTGCTGGTGAACAAGGGCGAGATCGGCTACGTCACCAGCATCGACACCTTCCTTCAGCAGTTCTATATCTACGCGGTGGATTTCGTCGAGAGCGGCCACCGTGTCGGCATGCGCGCGAAAGAGCTATGTACGCTCGACAACCTGCCGGACGACGTGCTGCAAGGCTTGGGCGAGCGGGCCCAAGCGCTGCACAAGATCGGCACGCGGGTCCAGCCGGAAACGTCGCAACCGCAGGAGCCGTCAGCATGAGTATCGAACCGGTTCAGCCTGCTTATCAGTGGGGCATGCGCGTGAACGCGCTGGATGACCTGTGCAACGACGGCAGCTTTCCGGAGCGCGGCCAGGACGATTGTCTGGCCGAGGCGGGTACGGTCGGCGAAATCGTCAACGTCGGCCAGGTGGTTGAGAGCTGCGAGCCGGTCTATCTGGTGGATTTCGGCAACTGTGTCGTCGGATGCACGGGGAATGAAATTGCGCCCGCACCCGCCGGCCTGCTACCTGAAGAAGGAGCCATGTCATGACGGTTCAGACGAGTGCGCCAGAAGCGGCGGCGCCGCGCGACGGTTTGCGCGCGAGCCGCCCGTTCGACCTGACCCAGCGCCAGATCGAGCAAGCGTTGCGCGAGCGTACCCGCTACCACTATGTGCTGCCGCGCGTGCTGCGCGATGGGCAGGGGTTCCGTGTCGAGAGCCCGTGCTGCTCCCGCAATGTCGACGCGAATGGCGGGCTGATCGACATAGCCTGGCTCACGCGCGATGAAGACGGTATGTGGCACCTGAGCGCGCGCGATCATGCGTCGCACCGATGGATGCTCCAGCATGAGAGCACCGGTCTGGCCGAGCTGCTGGACACGCTGTGCATCGATCGCGAATGCGTGTTCTGGCCGTGAAGCAAACTAACGGAGCCGGGCGATGATCTATCTCGACCACAACGCGACCATGCCGCCAGCCTCCGCCGTGGCGCAGGCGATGCTGTCCATCCTGACGGATGCGTGGGGCAACGCGTCGCCGCAGCATGCCGTCGGGCAGCAGGCGAAGGGCGCGCTCGCTGCGGCCCGCGCGACGATCGCGCGAGCGCTCGGTTGCGAGCCCGCAGAGTTGATCTTCACCAGCGGCGCCACCGAAGCCAATCACCTGGCCGTGTGCGGGCTGCACGCGGCGGCGCCGGGGGGGCGGCACCGTGGCGTATTCAGCGCGATCGAACATGCAGCGCACCTGAAGCTGGCGCGTGCGCTGGCTGCACGCGCCGTTGCGGTCGACTACATCGCCGTGCGGCCCGACGGGACGCTGGACCTCGACAGTGCCGCCGCGCTGATTGGACCTGACGTCGGGGTGGAATCGCTGATGGCGGCCAACAACGAGACGGGCGTATTGATGCCGGTCGCCGAAGTACGCGATCTCGTGCATTCGGCCGGCGCGCGCCTCCATGTCGATGCGACGCAGTTCATCGGCAGGCTGCCGTTCCATTTCGTGCAGAGCGGGGTCGATGCGGTGTCGCTGTCGCCGCACAAGCTGCGCGTGCCGAAGGGCATCGGTACGCTGCTCGTGCGCCACGGCGTGACGCTGGTGCCGCAGGTACAGGGCAGCCAGGAACGGCATCGACGCGGCGGCACCGAGAACCTGCCGGCCATCGCCGGCTTTGCAGCGGTGCTCGAGCGTATCAGCGACGTAGCGAGCGAAGCGGCGCGCGTGGCCGCGCTGCTTGACGCACTGGAGCAGGGGCTGCGGTGCGCACTGCCGGCCGTCCACGTGTTTTCGGCGCAGGCATCGCGTCTGCCCGGCACCAGCTACCTGCGTTTCGGCGAGGTTCCCGCCGAGGTCGTGTTGCAGCGCATCGAGCTGCTGGGCGTTGCCGCGATGGATGTGCCGCGCGATGAGGCGCTGGCGGCGGTGCGGCTGTCGCTCGCGAAACCACTACGGCGCAGGACATTGAGTACGTGCTCGCCTATCTGCCGCCGTTGCTTCGTCCACTGCTGGAGGAAGCAGCGCATCCCGCTTGAACGTGCTTTGAACCTGTCATCAATCTCCGGAGTCCGAAACCATGAAAGTCATGATCCGCAAGGACAGCAAGGGCGCGCTGAGCGCCTACGTGCCAAAGAAGGACCTGGAGGAGCCCATTGTCGCGATGGCGCAGCCCGGGATGTGGGGCGGTCTCGTCACGCTCGCGAACGGCTGGCAACTCGAATTGCCCGCGATGGCCGACGATACGCCGCTGCCCATCACGGTCGAAGCGCGGCGCATTGCGGGCGTGGAGGAGTGAGATGACCCTGAACGCCGAGCAATTGGACTTCGCGGCGGACCTGCTCCGCACGGCACCGACGCTACGCGACGCCGCCACGCAATGGCACGAACGTTATCCCGAGGTGCGCACAATGCATGTCAGCGCAGCGGTGATGCGCGACGATATAGCAGCGCTTCGGTTCGGTGTGCGCAGTATCTATTTTGCGATGTCGGCCGGGCATTGCAGGTCCATCACGCAGCGGCCTGAAGAGGCCGATGCGTTGATCCTGACCGAGGACGGGGCGCATGGAAATCGATGAGATCGCGCTGAGCGAACCGGCTTGCGCGGCGCGCGAGATCGATTTCGTCAACGCTGTGCTGCAATCTTCGCGTTGGAGCGACGGGCCGATGCTTGATTCGTTCGAGCGCGCGTTTGCGGGCTGGGTTGGCCGGGAGTATGCGGTCGCGGTCGCGAGCGGCACGCTCGCGACCTGGATTGCGTTGCGCGCGATGGGGATCGGCCCGGGAGACGAGGTGGTCTGCGCGTCGCACACCTGGCATCAGGTGGCGCAGGCGATCACGCTGGCGGGAGCCATGCCGGTGTTCGCCGACATCGACTACTGGAGCGGTTGTCTGAGCGCCGAAAAAGCCGCGCAGAAGATCGGCCCTCGCACGCGCGCGATCCTCGCCGGCAATACCAACGGCCACCCGGCCGCGTGGGCGCTGCTGCGCGAACTGGCCGACGCGCAGCGCTTGCGGCTGATCGAAGACAGTACCGAGGCGTTGGGCTCGCGCTACCGGGGCCGCAACGTCGGCTGTTTCGGCGACGTATCAGTGTTCGACTTCTCCAGCCCGTCCGCGCTGTGCACAGGAGCGGGCGGCATGCTCGTCACCGACGATGACGAACTCGTCCATGAACTGCGCTATCTGCGCGAGCGGCGCGTCACGGACCGCGCGTCCGTCTCGGTCGGCTCGTGGGTGCCGCTGCAGGCGGGCATCAGTGATCTGACCGCCGCGCTCGGTCTCGCGCAACTGGCCGAACTCGACACACGCCTCGCGCAGCGAAAGCAGGTCGAGACCTGGTATAACGAAGAGATGCAAAGCTTCGAAGGGATCAAGCCGGCCTACCTGGCAGAGGACGTCGAAGAAGTGCACCGGATGCTCTATGTTGTGCATTTGGGCAAACGTTTTACGCAGAGCGCGCGCGCCCAGATGATCGACGACATGAAATCTTGCGGCATTGAGACGGTGGCCTACAGCCATCCGCTGCATCAGCAGTTCCACTACTTGAACGCGGGCGATGCGATCGGCCGCAAGAGCGGCCTGTTGCCCGACACCGAGCGCATCGGCGATCGCGCGCTGGCGCTGCCGCTGCACACGCTACTCGACACCGACCAGGTCAAGTACATCGTCAAGACGCTGAAAGACACCGCGACCAACGTAGGCGCCGGCGCTGCCATTTATCTGTGAGGCGCACTCCATGACCGTTTCAGTCCAGACCATCGCCGAACGCCTGTGTGCGGGCGGCGTCATTCCGTATCTGGGACCGGCGCTGCTCGCGCTGTGCCCCGATACGGCCGCCCCTGCCACGCCGCTCGCGCTCGCCGAAATCATCACGGCCAAGGTCAGCGTGCTGCACAAGATCCGCACCCGGCTGACCCAGGCGGCGCAGTTCATCGAAAACTTCAAGCATCGCAAGTCGCTGGTGAGCGTCATGAATGAGGCCTTCGCCATTACGTCGACGCCGTCGGCACTGCATTGCGCGCTGGCGGCGATCGGTGCCGGGCTGGTTGTCGACAGCTGGTACGACGACACCTTCGCCTGCGCGCTGGCGCAGGCGCGGCCGCAGGGCGGCTGGGCGCAGTTGCAGGGGCTGTCGCAGGCCGAGCATTTCGGCCATTGGTTCGCGGCCTATAGCGCAGACGGCGCGTTGCTGGATGCCGTGCCGGCCTCGGGCGCGCTGCTCTACAAGCCGATTGGCGGCCATGCGCCGGCCTCTAACTACCTGGTCTCTGACAGCGACTTCGTCGAAGTCATGACCGAGATCGATATCCAGACGCCAATTCCGCCCGCCGTGCAGGCGTGGCGCAGCGGTCGAAGTTTTTTGTTTCTGGGCTGCCGTTTTGACGACCAGCTCACACGCAGCTTCACGCGCCAGATCATGAAGCGCTCCTCCGACATGCACTGGGCCGTGCTGCCCGACGAACCGACGCGTATGGAGGCGCGCTTTCTCGAAGAGCAGGGCATCACGTGCATCGCGATGCCGCTGGGCGGGTTCGCCGAAGCGTTGGTGGATGCCTTGCAACCCGCACTGGCCGCGTGAAGCGCGGTCGCTAGCCAGCGTTCTTTATCCGTAGCCTTCTATCAAGATCGCCATCATGACCACACTGACCGTACTGCCTTCAGGCAAGACCTACGACGTTGCCGTCGGCGCGACCCTGCTGCAGGCACTGCTCGCCGTAGGCGAGAGCATCGAGCACAAGTGCAACGGCAAGGCCGACTGCGGATCGTGCCGCCTGTTCGTACAGGAAGGGCGCAAGAGCCTGTCGAAGATCCAGCGGCTCGAAAACGACAAGCTCGATACGCTCGTCGGCATCGGCTCCAAGTCGCGCCTCGCCTGTCAAGTCGTGCTGGCCGAAGAGCCGGTGACCATCGAACTGCTGACTTCGTCTGAGCGGCGAGATGACCGCGGTCGAATCGCTGGTGGTCGACGTGGCCATCGTCGGCGCGGGTCTATGCGGCGTCGCGCTGGCGCGCGCACTGCACGCTCAGGACGTTTCCGTCGTTGTCAACGAAGCGCGCGAGCGCGTGGGCGGCCGTGCTGACGCAACAACGCTAAGCCACCGGTCAGACGCTGGGTCTAGGTCCGGCCTGGTTCTGGCCTGATGCCTAGCCGCGCATCGGCGCGCTGCTCGACGAACTCGAACTGGGTATGCCGAGCGTGCGGCAGCACGACCCCGGCGATGCACTTTGGCTCACCGACCCGAACCGCGAACCACGAACGACGAATCGCAGCGGCGCGAGGGGCCGCTTGAGAAGCATGCCGGGGCGCGCCGCATCGCAGGCGGGACGGCGCGTCTGGTCGATACGCGGGCTGCTGCGCTGCCGGCAGCCTGCGTGCGGACCAGCAGCGCGTTGCTGATGCTGCGTGACCGCGGCGCCTGGCTTGAACTGCAAACACGAAGTAGCGCTGCGACACGCGTGCTGCGTGGCCGCCGGGCGGTACTCGCGTTGCTGCAGCGGGGGGCGGAGCATGTCAGGTTCGATCCGCCGCTGCCCGCGCTGCTTGCTGACGCGCTCGCGGCCACACCAACGCTGCTGAGCGCGGAGCTGGCGTTCAACAACACGTCGTGCGCGTTGCCGAACTTCCCCGATGAGCACCAGCCGGACGCGGCGCTGCTACGTGCGATCGCGCTCGAATTGAACGCGCGTCTCGTGCATGCCTGTCCGGACATCGATCCTGCGGCGGTGCCGGCACGACCCGTAGCGCCGCTATCGAAACCAGCGCGCGGCTGGCGATCATCGAGCAGGCCGGCACGGCCGCGATGATCCTGACCGAAGGCGTGGATCCGGGTAGCGCCGAGATACGGGCAGATGCCATTCGCGCGTTCCGGCAGGCAGTCGGCGGTGGCCTGTTCCAGCGTGCCGGCCACATGACGACGGTGAGACTGAGTGCCATCGGGTAGGCGCCCCTCGAAGTTCACATGCATCGACAGCGCGATTCCCCGTTCGGCTTAGCGCAGCAGCTTGCAGCGCTCGGCCGGCGAATAGTTGCTGAGGTGCCCTTCGCGGGCCGCCTGACGCCGCGCGAAGGAGATGATCGCGCGGCTCTTGCCGGGCGAGGCCGGCGCGCTGACCTGCTTGTCCAGCGCGGTGCCGCCGCATTGCGGGCAGACGGGCGTGTGGCCGGCGCGCACCAGCGTTTCGAATGCGTGGCCGCAGGCCGCGCAGCGGTAGTCGTACAGGGGCATGGTGATCCGATCTCCGTTTCAGGTGGATGGGGCGCAGCGGATCGCGCGTTGGTGCGAGCTGTGGTCTGTCATTGCGGCGCAGTCTTCGAGCAGCATGTCCGGGACCGGTGCGTGCGCGCCGAGCCCGATCCAGGTGTACACCAGGGTCGAATTGGAGCCGACCATACGGCGCTCGTCGCATTGCATCAGCGACCGGCGGAACAGCAGCGGCTCGGCCAGCAACAGCGCCAGCGCGACATTGGCGTCGATCGTTTCCGGCACCACTTCGCTCGACTTGATGCGCGGTGCCGCGCGGTTGAACCACTCGCAGACCGGCTGCGGCGCCATGAAGGCCCTGCAGCGTGCGGCGGTCCAAGGCCAGCTCAGTAGGTTGCACACGTCGAGCGTGTGGCCGGCCATGCGCAGCAGGGCTTTCTGGCGCGCATTGCCGGAGCAGCCGGGTTTTTGTAGATGGTGAGGTGGGACCATTGCCGGCGTTCTCAGGTTTGACGCAGCAGTTGCAGGTAGTCGAGGCTGGCCGCCATGTCGATGGCAGTGAAGTCGTCCTGGTAATGCACAGCCGGATCGGCGCCCAGTCCGAGCAGCGTGCGCACTTAACAACGGAACGGAACACTCGCTGCGCTCGCTAGAATTTCATTCCAACGCCTGTTCCCAGTACTAGCGGGTCGATGTCCAGTCGGCCCAACGAACTGCCGCCGACCGAGGCATCCGTGTGCATTCAGATCTTCTTGATATCCGCGTTGAGAAAGACGGTCTTCGTGATATGCACGTCGGCGCCAGCATGCACCGCCGGACCGAAGCTGCTGCGTGACACCTGGGGTGCCTTCTGGGCCCGCGCTCAGGCCGTCGTTGTAGAAGTACGTGTAGTTGACCCCCGCGCCGGCATACGGTCGGATCATGCCAGCATGGTTGAAGTGATATTGCAGCAGTGTCGGTCGTAGCACGTTCACGCCACCCAGATCGCAGAGACCAGACGTCACGTGTTGCCGCGAGGTACCGAGAATCAGCTCGACGCCGATCGCGTCGCGGATCATATAGGTCAGGTTCAACTCCGGCACGAGTGCGTTATTGACACCCATGCCGAGCGACGACAACGTGCCGCTGGTGTGTACTTCCGGCTCGATCGAGATGGCACGCAAACGCACGAGTACGTCACCGGCGTGGGTCCCGTCCGCCGGCACCGCGCCTGCCATCGTGCTTCCGTTCGCGCTTACGTCATTCGCGTATGCCCGTACTTCGAATAAACCGGTAGCGCACAGGCTTGCCACGATCATCACGGCGTTAATCATGTGCTTCATCGCTTTCCCCTTGTTGACGTATGCGGGGAATTGTCGACGCGCAAATCAGGGTGGTCCTTGCGCAGGATCAACCGGTCCCGAGCCCGAAGTCAAGATGCGACATCGGGTCACGCGTCGGAATGTCGAGATAGCGGGAGCCTTGAGGCCGGACTATTGGCCTTCACCCGCATTGACCGGTACCCAGCCGGTTGCCGGTCGAACGCGGAATTGCCCTATCGCCTGACGATGCGTTGCGTCGGGAGGTGATCATGACGCTCATGTGCAGCGTGCCGCTGAATTTCGCGGCGATCTCGCTAGCGCATCAGATCGACTGCGTCCGCTATTTCTCAAGTGAGCTTACTGCCCTGGAACCATACCGGGAGGCGGGACCGGTGAGCATCGATGGAAACGGCATCTCGATTGCCCCAAAAGGCCGGTTCTTCGTGCGTGCAGTGGCCATGGTGTTCGACGGTTATCTGGAGCGCCCCTCGAGCGCGTCCTGGTCAAAACTGATCTAGCGGCACGACCGTCGGTGGCTGGCGCAAACAACGCGACGAGAAGTGTTCGTCGAACTCCGAAATAGCAACGCCAAGGCGCGTATTCGCTGATCCGGATCAGATTGTCCCGCGCATCGAGAATGCTGCGAGCGTTGCATTACCCGCAAACCGCACCGTCAGCAAGGTGTTCCCCTGCTCACACGGGCGCCGCAGAGTCTGTCCTTCGTTCCGCGCCACGTGCTCCGTTACGACCCTCGATTGCCAGATCGAGGCCATTCCTCGCAGCCTGGCTCTGCTTCAGTTCAGCCATGAAGACATGGGCGATCGCCTGATTGAGCCCGCGCACTGCGTCAGTGCACCGCACCCCGCCGCTTTGTTCATCCTTGATCGACATCAATCACAAAGCTGGCCGGTTGTCGGACCATGACGCTGCGAGTGTGATGCCGCATGCGTCAAGCCAGCTTCAGGTCAAAAGTGCCACAACCCGGACTTAACCACTATGACAGACAGAAAAGCCTTAAGGAAACGGTCGATAGCCATCGTCACGACATTGAGCGCCTGTCTATCGGGATGTGATCTGGCTGTGCTTGATCCCAAAGGGAGCGTCGGCGCGGCCGAGAAGTCGCTGATCGCCACCGCCACGTGGGCGATGCTGATCGTCGTGATCCCGGTGATCCTGCTGACGCTGTTCTTCGCGTGGCGCTACCATGCGTCGAACCTTCACGCGGTCTATGCACCCAAATGGGCGCACTCGACGGCGATCGAGATCGTCGTCTGGGCGATCCCCGCCTTGATTATCCTGTACCTCGGTATCCTGACGTGGCGCACCACGCATGAGCTCGACCCGTACCGGCCGCTGCAGTCGAGTGTGAAGCCGATCGACGTCGAGGTGGTCGCGCTCGACTGGAAGTGGCTCTTCATCTACCCGGACCTCGGCATTGCGTCGGTGAACCAGCTCGCCGTGCCAGTCGATACGCCGGTGAACTTCCGGATCACGTCGGACTCGGTGATGAACTCATTCTTCATCCCGCAACTCGGCACCCAGGTATATGCAATGGTCGGCATGCAGACCCGTCTGCACCTGATCGCGGATGCACCGGGAAATTTCGAAGGCATGTCCGCCAACTTCAGCGGCAAGGGATTCGCCGACATGAAGTTCCGCACGCTCGCGACGAGCGCCACCGACTTCGACGCATGGGTGCGGCAGGTCAAGGCTTCGCCGGACCGCCTGAGCATGGACGAATACGCGGAAGTCGCGAAGCCGAGCGAGAAGCAGTCGGTACGCTACTTCTCATCGATCGACCAGCACCTTTTCCGCAACATCGTTGCCCGATACAACAACGGCAACGTCACGGCCTTCCGCGACGCCGCCTGTCGCACGCAGACCACGGAGTAAACCATGTTTGGAAAACTCACGCCCGGCGCGATTCCGTTGGATCAGCCGATCATCATGGGCGCGGCCGCGTTCATGGCGCTCATCGTGCTGGCGGTCATCGTCACGCTCACGAAGCTCGGCCGCTGGAAGTGGCTCTGGACCACGTGGCTGACAAGCGTCGATCACAAGAAGATCGGCATCATGTACATCATCGTCGCGGTGCTGATGCTCATGCGCGGATTTGTCGACGCCGTAATGATGCGGCTTCAGCTCGCGATCGCGTTTCACGGCCCCGGTTACCTGCCGCCGCACCACTACGACCAGATATTCACCGCGCACGGTGTCATCATGATTTTCTTCATGGCTATGGCGCTGATGGTCGGCCTCTTCAATCTTGTCGTGCCGCTGCAGATCGGCGCGCGCGACGTCGCCTTCCCGTTCCTGAATTCGCTGAGCTTCTGGATGACGGCGATCAGCGCGATCCTGATCAATCTGTCGCTCGTGATCGGCGAGTTCGCGCAGGTCGGCTGGCTCGCGTATCCACCGCTGTCGGAGCTGCAGTTCAGTCCCGGCGTCGGGGTCGACTACTACATCTGGAGTCTGCAGCTCTCCGGCGTCGGTACGCTAATTACCGCGATCAACTTCTTCGTGACGATCGTCAAGCTGCGCGCGCCCGGCATGACGCTGATGAAGATGCCGGTGTTCACGTGGACCGCGCTGTGCTCGAACGTGCTGATCATGGCAACGTTCCCGATCCTAACCGTGACGCTCGCACTGCTCGGCCTCGACCGCTACGCAGGCATGCACTTTTTCACAAATGAGCTCGGCGGCAACGCGATGGTGTATCTGAACCTGATCTGGGCGTGGGGCCACCCGGAGGTGTACATCCTCGTGCTGCCCGCGTTCGGCATCTACTCGGAAGTGATCGCGACGTTTGCGAAGAAACCGCTGTTTGGCTACAGAACGATGGTCTACGCGTCGTGCGCGATCACGGTGCTCGCATTCCTCGTGTGGGCGCACCACTTCTTCACGATGGGTTCCGGGGCGGACGTTAACGCGTTCTTCGGCATTATGACGATGGTCATCGCGATCCCCACGGGCGTGAAAATCTTCAACTGGCTGTTCACGATGTACCGCGGTCGCATCGAGTTCACCGCACCCGTGCTGTGGACGATCGGCTTCATGGTCACGTTCACGATCGGCGGCATGACGGGCGTGATGATGGCGATCCCGGGCGTGGACTTCGTGCTGCACAACAGCCTGTTCCTGATCGCGCACTTTCACAACGCGATCATAGGCGGCGTCGTGTTCGGCTATCTCGCAGGCTTCCATTACTGGTTCCCGAAGGCGTTCGGCTTCAAGCTTAACGAGAAGCTCGGCAAGCGGGCGTTCTGGTGCTGGTTCGTCGGCTTCTACGTGTCGTTCGTGCCGCTCTACGTGCTCGGCTTCATGGGCATGACCCGGCGCCTGAATCACTACGACAATCCGACCTGGCATCCCTGGCTGTTCGTCGCGGCATGCGGCGTGGTGCTGATCGCACTCGGTGTCGTGCACCAGATCGCCCAGGTCGTCGTGAGCGTGATCCATCGCAACGAGCCGGAATACGGCGACCTGACGGGCGACCCGTGGAACGGCCGCACGCTCGAATGGGCCACCGCGTCGCCGCCCGCTGTCTACAACTTCGCGCGCATACCGGTCGTCCACCAGCTCGACGCGTTCGTGCACATGAAGGAGAGCGGCGCAGCAAATGCCGCACTGGCGCATTACGAGGACATCCACCTACCGTCGAACACCGCGGACGGGTTCCTGATCGGCGCATTCAGCCTCGTGCTCGGCTTCGCCGGCGTCTGGCACATCACGTGGCTCGCCGTGCTGGCCTTCGTCGCGATCGTCGCCGCGCTGATCGCGCGTAGCTTCCGCGACGACCATGGCTACGTGATTCCGGCCTCGCGCGTGCGCGAAATCGAAGCACGACGCGGCAGCGCACCCACCCCGGCCGACCTTGAATTGCCCGAATCTGCGGAGACCTGATCCATGACGCAATCTGCATTACTCGTCCATCACGGCAGGTCGAGCGCTGACCACGGCCCAACGCCCACCGTGTTCGGCTTCTGGCTGTACCTGATGACCGACTGCATTCTGTTCGCGTCGCTGTTCGCCGTGTTCGCCGTAATGGCGCACCAGTTCGCGGGTGGCGCGTCCGGACGGGACCTGTTCGACATCCCGGGTGTCGCACTTGAAACCGGCGCGCTGCTGCTGAGCAGCACCACCTACGGCTTCGCGGTGCTCGGCGCGCAGCGCCAGGGGCGTGGTGCCGTGATCGGCTGGCTCCTCGTGACGTTCGTGCTTGGCGCGCTGTTCCTCGCGTTCGAGCTGCGCGAGTTCTCGCACCTGGTCGCCAACGGTGCTGGGCCCAGTCGCAGCGCCTTCCTGTCGTCGTTCTTCACGCTGGTTGGCACCCACGGCCTGCACGTGACAGCCGGCCTCGTCTGGATGGCCGTGCTCGTCGTGCAGGTCGTCCGCTCGCCTGAACTGTCCGGTCGCGACCTCACGAGTCTGACATGCCTGAGCCTCTTCTGGCACTTCCTCGACATCGTGTGGATCTGCGTGTTTTCGTTTGTCTATCTCGGGAGCATGCTCTAAATGGTCCATTCACACTCGACGTCCACGATCGCCTCGCGTGGTGACGTCGCCGGTTATATCACCGGTTTCGTGCTCGCCGTGCTGCTGACGGCTGGCTCATTCTCGATCGTCGCGCAACGGTTGCTGCCGTCCGGCTCCGCGATTATGGCGCTTGCGTTCCTGGCGTTCGTGCAGATCGTCGTGCAACTGGTGACGTTCCTGCATCTCGACCTGTCGCGCGGCCAGCGCTGGAACGTGCTGGCGTTATGCTACACCGCGCTCGCCGCGCTGTTCCTGATCTTCGGCACGATCTGGGTGATGCACAATGTCAGCATGAACATGATGTCGCGCTGACTCCCCGCCAGCGCGAAACGGTCTGGTCACATCATCGCGGACACGCCATGCAGCCGTCGACCGCATGCGTAGTGTTGTGCTGCACCGTTCTACCGGTCTTTCTTCATGAACAGCCCGAATCACCCTGTTCCCGCCAATGAGCCATTGCCCCATCGCAAGGCCATCCGCTCGTGGCTGACGCCGTTCGCCGAACGCCGCACCGCCTACGCGCTTCTGCTGCTCGTGTTCGACTACGTTTTACTATTGTGTGCGCTCGCCGCGAGCGTGTTCGCGCACGGGTTCGTGCTGAAGACCGTATTCGGATGCATGGCGGGCTTCGTCATCGGACGGCTCTTCGTCATCGGTCACGACGCATGTCATGAGAGCCTGACCCGGCACCGCACGCTCCACCGCTGGCTGGGCCGGATCGCCTTCCTGCCGTCGCTCACGCCGTATAGCCTGTGGCAAGTGGGTCACAACGTGGTGCATCATGGCTACACGAACCTGAAAGGCGTCGATTTTGTGTGGGCACCGCTGACGATCCAAGAATATCGCGCCTTGAGTGGGCCACGGCGCGCACTGGAACGGATCTATCGCAGCGGCTGCGCGCCTGGTCTCTACTACATGATCGAAATTTGGTGGACGAAGATGTTTTTCCCGTCGCGTGCCGCAATGCCGACGCGGCGCCCAGTATTCTTCTGTGACTGCACGCTGGTATCGGTGTTCGCACTGCTATGGATCGGCGCGCTCGCGTGGATCGCTCGCGCGACGCAGCGGGGGGTGATCCCGTCAATCGCATGCGGGTTCGGGGTGCCGTTCCTGTTCTGGTGCGCGATGGTCGGTTTCGTCGTGTACGCGCACCACACGCATCCGCAAATCCACTGGTACGATGATCGCGCGAAATGGGGGCGTTCGGATCCGTTCGTATCCACGACGGTGCACTTGACCTTTCGCTGGCGTTTTGGCGCGCTGTTTCATCACATCATGGAGCACACCGCGCATCACGTCGACATGAGTCTCCCTCTATACGGGCTCGTCGGTGCTCAGCGAATGCTCGAAGCGATGCTTCCGGAACGGATCGTCGTGCAGCGGTTTTCGTGACGTTGGTACTTCGACACCGCACGAGGCTGCAAACTATACGATTTTTCGACTGATCTGTGGACCGATTTCGCTGGTCGCGCGACGCACGTCCCTCTTAAGGCTCGCTAACAAAGCCTATCATCCGAAAGCAAGGGGTATACGTTTGAGGTTGGATGACAAGACAAAGAATCGGCGAAGAGTTATGGCCAACGCTCGAAGCCTTGCTGCCAGAGCGACGGGTATCGCCCCGGGGCGGACGCCCGCGTGTTGATGAACGCGCTGCTGCATTGAATGGCATCCTGTTCGTGCTGTTCACCGGCATACCGTGGAAAGACTTGCCGCCGGAGATGGACTTCGGTAGCGGTATGACCTGCTCGCGAAGGTTGCGGGAATGGCAGGACGATGGCGTGCGGGCTCGCCTGCATGCGGCGATGCTGGCGCGGTCGCGAGGAAACACGCGTTGGCCATTCATCTTGTGATCTCCTGTCGACGATGCCGGCCGTACCGGGTTCGCTGCCGATGGGCTCGTCGACCGATGGCTCACATCTCAGAGGAGGACCGGTGCTGTAGTGATACGTTGCGTGCCCGCTCCTTCCATCTGTCGGGCCGTGCGCAGCGGTTGCAACCCGAGGTCGGCTGCCATGTCGAGCGCGCTGCGGCCATCCGGTGCGCACAGTTCTGCGTTCGCCCCATGCGCAAGCAGCATCTGCAGGACGTCGAGGCGACCGCTCGCGGCTGCATGCATCAGGCATGTGATGTCGTCGTCGTTCACATGGTCGATCGGCGCGCCGGCGTCGATCAGCCGCAGGATGGTCGCGGGGCCGCCGTGCAGGCACGCGAACCAGAGCGCATGGTTGCCGTCGTCATCGAGCGCGTCGGCGCGTGCGCCGAATGCGAGCAACGCTTCGACCACCGCGTCCTCGCCATGCTGCGCGGCGCGCATCAACGGGGTTTCGCCGTTCACGCAGCGCGAATGCGGATCAGGGAAGCCGTGGTACGCCAGCCAGGTGGAAAGTGCGGCAGGCACGTTCGTTTCGAGTTGTGCATCGGCGTTCCGGACAACGCGCGAGGCCAGGCGTTCGCGGACGACGAAAGCAGTGTCGGTATGCATGATCATGGTCGCCTTCGGGTGCAAGGGAACATCGGTTGGCGCAGCGGCACGGGCGGCAGCCGTTGGGATCCGCGCTTCAGACGGGCCGGTTCTCGTTGGGGTTGCGCACCGGCCCCATCAATTCAAGTCCTTCGCTGTAGGTGATCATGTCGAAGGTCACGTCGAACTTGATGGCCGCGTCCGCTACCGCATCCAGCTTGCCGCCTAAGTCCTTCTTCTTCAATTCGTTCTTTTCGAGGTACAGCAGTTCGAGCATCTCGTTGTAGACGGTGGACTCGAGAATCGGCAGAACATAGAACATCGCGCCCTTGTATGGCACCTGATATCGCTTGCTCAGGTCGACGTTGTCGCAAAAAAGAAAGTACTTGCCACCCGCCGAGAGCGTGTCGCTGAGCACCTCGGCCACGTCCTTCAGATGCTCGAAGCTCAGCAGATACCCGACGAAGAACGGCAAGTGCTTATGGCCGATCGTCGCACATGCCATCACCTGATCGCAGGTCAGCTCCGGCGGCCGCGCTTCGTCGGCGAGCTTCGGGGCAAAGCGCAGCGCGAGTTCGCCGCGGAAGCCGACCCGGCCGAACTTGTTCGTCAGCCCCTTGAGTACCGGGTTGAGCAGACGGCCTTCATGTTCGAGACGGGCGAACGCGGTGTCGTCGATATCCTTGTGGGCGAGCGTTTCGGTCATCACAGATCCTCGGGTTGAACAGAGTTGAAGGGGGGGCACGTCTGCGTGTTGCGCATCCGGTCGGCGATTTTGAAAAAAGCCTGCATCAGTTCGTCGCGCAGCGCCGGATCGACACCTGTCTCGTCGAACGCGGCGCGCATGCAAGCTAGCCACGCATCCCGTTCGGCGGTGCCGATCGCGAATGCGGCATGACGCGTGCGCAGCCGTGGTTGGCCATGCTGTGCCGAGTATCGCTTGTCGGCACCGAGCCATTCGCACAGATACAGCACCAGCACGGCCTTCGTCGAAGACAGGTCGGGGTGATGCATCGCGCGAATGCGCTGCGCGTCGGCCCGCGTATCCATGTGCCGATAGAACGCGTCGACCAGGCGGTTGACGTCGGTCTCGCCGCCTAGACGGTCGAAGTGCGTCTCGCGCGGCACGGGTCGCGAAGGTTGGGTGGTTGGTGTGTCCATGATGCCATCAAAGCAATAACCGAACCAGGCGGCAACCCGGCGATTGTCCGGCTGCACGCAGGCCAATGCGACAGAAATCGCACGACAAACGCGCCGAAGGGTTTCATTGGCGACGAAGTTCGCGTGGTTTGTCGCGAAATCGACAACACACAGGAGGAGTCCGCAAAAGTCCCGAACCAACCGCCGCAGCGCGGCGGGGCGGACGCGACGCAGTACCGCTGGTGATGTGGCACAGAAGCTGCATTTGGAGTCCAGCGCGGACACAGGTCCGGCCGATGCGTGACTCGATATAAGAAGACCCATACAGGCACGACAGGCTGACATGGTCGCGGTTACGCAACCCTGGTTTCAACCCTTCTTCCTGAATGGAGAAATGCAATGTCTAAACTTCGGCAAATCGCGTTCTACGGCAAAGGCGGTATCGGCAAGTCGACCACCTCGCAGAACACCCTGGCAGCCCTGACTGAGCTCGGGCAGAAGATCCTGATCGTCGGCTGCGATCCCAAGGCGGACTCTACCCGCCTGATCCTGCATGCAAAGGCGCAGGACACCATCCTGTCGCTAGCGGCCGAAGCCGGCTCGGTGGAGGACCTCGAACTCGAGGACGTGATGAAGATCGGTTACCGCAACATCCGTTGCGTGGAGTCCGGCGGCCCGGAACCGGGCGTCGGCTGCGCGGGCCGTGGCGTCATCACGTCGATCAACTTCCTCGAAGAAAACGGCGCCTATGACGGCGTGGACTACGTGTCGTACGACGTGCTCGGCGACGTGGTGTGCGGCGGTTTCGCAATGCCGATTCGTGAGAACAAGGCGCAGGAAATCTACATTGTGATGTCCGGCGAAATGATGGCCATGTATGCGGCCAACAACATTTCAAAGGGCATTCTGAAGTACGCGAACAGCGGCGGTGTGCGGATCGGCGGGCTCGTGTGCAACGAGCGTCAGACCGACAAGGAACTCGAACTCGCCGAAGCGCTGGCGAAGATGCTCGGCTCGAAGCTGATCCACTTCGTGCCGCGCGATAACATCGTGCAGCACGCCGAGCTGCGCCGCATGACGGTGATCGAGTTCGCGCCCGAATCCAAACAGGCGGAAGAGTATCGGCAGCTCGCCACCAAGGTGCACAACAACGCGGGCAACGGCACGATCCCGACGCCGATCACAATGGATCAACTGGAAGACCTGTTAATGGAGCACGGAATCATGACGTCCATCGACGAATCGCAAGTAGGCAAGCCTGCAGCGGAACTGACCGCCTAAGCGAGCGCCACTGCGCGCGGCACGGTGTTCTTCTTCACGCGATGAACCGGGCCGTGCCGGCTACCCGCTGCCAGGCTTGATACCCACACTATGGAGCATTCCCATGAGCGTCACAGTTGAAGAGCGCAAGGCCGCGAACAAGGCCTTGATCGATGAAGTGCTGACGGCCTATCCGGAGAAAATGGCCAAACGGCGCGCCAAGCATTTGGGCACCTTCGAGGACGGCAAGCCCGACTGTGGCGTGAAATCAAACATCAAGTCATTGCCGGGCGTGATGACGATTCGCGGTTGCGCGTACGCCGGCTCGAAGGGCGTGGTCTGGGGGCCCATCAAGGACATGATCCACATCAGTCATGGTCCGGTCGGTTGCGGCCAGTACTCGTGGGGCGCGCGTCGCAACTACTACATCGGCACTACCGGTATCGACACCTTCGTGACGATGCAGTTCACGTCGGACTTCCAGGAAAAGGACATCGTCTTCGGCGGCGACAAGAAGCTCGACAAGATCATAGACGAGATTCAGGAACTGTTTCCGCTGAACAAGGGCATCTCGATCCAGAGTGAATGCCCGATCGGCCTGATCGGCGACGACATCGAGGCCGTCTCGAAGAAGAAGAGTGCACAGTATGAAGGGCACACCATTTTGCCGGTGCGCTGCGAAGGTTTTCGCGGCGTCAGCCAGTCGTTGGGCCACCATCTGGCTAACGATGCGATTCGAGACTGGATATTCGACAAGGCCGATCCGGACAAGCGGCCCGAATTTGTTTCGACGCCTTATGATGTTGCGATCATCGGCGATTACAACATCGGCGGCGATGCCTGGTCGAGCCGGATTCTGCTCGAAGAGATCGGCCTGCGTGTGATCGCACAATGGTCGGGCGACGGCTCGATCGCCGAGCTCGAGAATACACCCAAGGCCAAGCTCAATTTGCTGCATTGCTACCGCTCGATGAACTATATCAGCCGGCACATGGAAGAGAAGTACGGCATTCCATGGACGGAATACAACTTCTTCGGCCCGTCGATGATCGAGAAGAGCCTGCGCGAGATCGCCAGCCACTTCGACGACACCATCAAAGCCAACGCGGAGAGGGTGATCGCCAAGTATCGTCCCCTGGTCGATGCGGTGAACGCGAAGTTCAGAGCGCGCCTGCAGGACAAGACCGTAATGCTGTTCGTTGGCGGCCTGCGTCCGCGCCACGTGATCGGCGCCTACGAAGACCTCGGCATGAACGTGGTCGGCACCGGCTACGAATTCGGCCACAACGACGACTATCAGCGCACCACGCACTACGTGAAGGACGGCACACTGATTTACGACGACGTGACCGGCTACGAGTTTGAGAGGTTCGTCGAACAGGTCCAGCCCGATCTGGTTGGCTCCGGCATCAAGGAAAAGTACGTGTTCCAGAAGATGGGCGTGCCGTTTCGCCAGATGCACAGCTGGGACTATTCCGGTCCATATCACGGCTACGACGGCTACGCCATTTTCGCGCGCGACATGGACATGGCTATTTCCAGCCCGGTGTGGGGGCTTGCCAAGGCGCCCTGGAAGAAAACCCCCTAAGCGCTGGCCACCGCACCGATCACCGGACTGATCAGCGGACTGATCAGCGGCCGGCAGCCCATTGAATTGAATATCAGGAGCATCCCGTGCCCCAATCCGCAGACCACATTCTCGACCAGGAATTCCTGTTCCGTGAGCCCGAGTACCAGAAAATTTTCCAGGCGAAAAAGGAAAATTTCGAGTTCAACCATTCAGACGAGCAGGTCAAGCAGATCGTCGAGTGGACCAAGAGCGAAGACTACCGGCAAAAGAACTTTGCACGCGACTCGCTCACCATCAACCCGGCCAAGGCCTGCCAGCCGCTCGGCGCAGTGTACGTGGCCATCGGCTTTCACAAGACGCTCAGTTTTGTGCATGGCTCGCAGGGCTGTGTAGCGTTTTACCGCTCGCACTTCTCGCGTCACTTCAAGGAGCCAACCTCGTGCGTCAGCTCGTCGATGACCGAAGACGCGGCGGTGTTCGGCGGCATGAACAACATGATCGACGGCCTCGCAAATGCGTACAACCTGTACAAGCCCGACATGATCGCGGTCTCCACTACCTGCATGGCGGAAGTGATCGGCGATGACCTCGACGCGCTCATCAAGAACAGCAAGCAGAAGGGCAGCGTGCCGGAAGACTATGACGTGCCGTTCGCGCACACGCCGGCCTTCGTCGGCAGCCACGTGACCGGCTACGACAACGCGCTCCTCGGCATCCTCAAGCACTTCTGGGACGGCAAGGCCGGCACAGCGACGCCGCTTGAGCGCGTGCCCGACGACAGCGTCAACTTCATCGGTGGCTTCGACGGCTACGTGGTCGGCAACATGAAGGAAATTCGCCGCATCTTCGATCTGTTCGGCGTGACGGTGAACATCATCTGCGACCCATCCGAAACGTGGAATACGCCGACCGACGGCGAGTTCCGGATGTACGAAGGCGGCACGACCAAGGAGGAGGTCGAGCGCGCGTTGAACGCGAAGGCGACCTTCGTGTTCCAGGAATACTGCTGCGAGAGGACCAGCAAGTTCATTGGCGAGCATGGCCAGGAAGTGGTGGTGCTGAACTCGCCGGTTGGCGTCGCGGGCACCGACCGGTTCCTGATGGAAATCTCGCGCGTGATCGGCAAGCCGATTCCGGTGCAACTGGAGAAGGAGCGAGGCCAGCTCGTCGATGCGATGGCCGACAGCCAGGCTCACCTGCACGGCAAGCGTTTTGCGCTCTACGGCGACCCGGACCAGATGCTGGGCTACACGCAGTTCCTGCTGGAACTCGGCGCCGAGCCGGCGCACGTTCTGGCGACCAACGGCAACGAAACCTGGGCTGCGAAGGTGCAGGCGGTGTTCGACGCGTCGCCCTACGGCGCCGGCTGCAAGGTGTATCCGAAACGCGATCTGTGGCACATGCGCTCACTGCTGTTTACCGAGCCGGTGGATTTCCTGATCGGCAACACCTACGGCAAATATCTCGAGCGCGATACCAAAACGCCGCTGATACGCATGGTGTTCCCGATCTTCGATCGCCACCATTACCATCGCTTTCCGACCTGGGGCTATGAAGGTGCGTTGCGGGTGCTGGTCACGCTGCTGGACGAGTTCTTCGAAGCGCTCGACGCCAACACGATCGACGTGGCGAAGACCGACTACAGCTACGACATCATTCGCTGACGAGGAGAGCGCGGCGATGGCAGACACAGCAGATACATCGGGCGTGGCAGATGAAGTTCTGGTCAAGATGACGCAGGACGGCCGTAACGTCGAGGTCATCAGCGGCTAGGTTTGCCTGGCCGGTGTGGGCGAGGCCGACCACCTCGTCCCGCTGCTCGAACACCCGAACCGGCAGGTGATCGCCCAGGTGCTGCCGGGAGGCCGCGCATGTGGCCGCCGGTTGCCGTTGACGCACGAGGAGATTGCGATTGCACAGACTGCGATGTCGGCGGCTCGGCGGCAGTTCGGCGCGAGCCCGGCGGGCATCGCGCCGTGGTTACCTCGATCGGTGTGGGCGAAGATTGCGGCGGAGGGTGTCGAGTAGCGGGGCACCGCTGAAAACGAAATTGCTGCGCTGCATGTAGCTAGCCTGCGTGACGAACCTCAGCGAGGGAGCGGGGCATGATTTATGTAGTCGAGCAGTGTGACTCAGTGCGCTGCGTGCGTGGTTCGCTTACGACGACTTTGAGCGCGAGGTGGCGGCGTTCGACCCGTTGAGCCTCGCGGAGATCAATGACGAGGTAACGGCGCACGAACTGCTCGCGCTGGTCGACGACGTTTCCGATGCGAACGGACGGGCAGAGTACCTGTCGATCTGCGCGGTGGGCGACGAGTATGAGCAACTGGCGGCGCTCGAAGTGCTGGCCGACGACGACTGAGCCGCCCAGCGGGGCAGGAGCCCGAATGGCGCATGCACACTGGAATAGCGCATGGGATATGCGCGCAGGCGCGCTCGGTGCATTGCTCGAACGCGTACCGGCCGAGATCAGGCCTGAGCGCTTCGAGCGCTTGCTGGAAGTCTGTCTCTGCGACTTCGCGGCGTATCCCGGTCATGGTAGACGGACTACGCGAAAGCTCCACGGATGCGCCGCGTGCTGACTGCTTACCTGGCGGTTCGCGAACCCTTGGGGCCGGATGCGTTGCTGGAGGCGCGCGCGAATGCGATCGCACGGGTCCTGCTCCATACGGAACGGCAAGGCAGGCAGTGAACGTGTGTTGTCGTTTTCTGTGTCGCGAACCGTCTGTCGCAAACCGTTCAAACCCGCCATGGCGATGCGCGCGAGCGACGCGCTTCAGCGCCAATTGGCACGTTTTCAAGGCGTTTCCCGGTGGTATGGAACTTGCCACTAGAGAAACGTCCATCCATCAGGAGCATGTCATGTCTGTTTCGCTCAATGCCCAAATCGCCGAAGTTTTCGACGAGCCGGGTTGCGACAAGAATCAAGGCAAGAGCGAGAAGGAACGCAAAAGGGGCTGCACGAAGCAGCTTTCGCCGGGTTCGGCCGCAGGCGGGTGCGCGTTCGACGGCGCGAAGATCGCTTTGCAGCCGGTGGTGGACGTCGCACACCTCGTGCACGGGCCGATTGCCTGTGAAGGTAACTCGTGGGACAACCGGCACGCCGCTTCATCCGGTTCGCAACTCTATCGCACCGGCTTCACCACCGATATCAACGAACTCGACGTGGTGTACGGCGGCGAGAAGCGCCTGTTCAGGAGCGTGCGCGAAATCATCGAGAAATACGATCCGCCCGCAGTGTTCGTCTACCAGACCTGCGTCACTGCGCTGATCGGCGACGACATCGAGGCAGTCTGCAAGCGCGCCACCGAACAATTTGGCAAGCCGGTGATTCCGGTCCTTTCCCCCGGTTTCGCCGGGCCGAAGAATCTGGGCAACAAGCTTGGCGGCGAGGCGATCCTCAACTATGTGATCGGCACGCGCGAGCCCGAGTACACGACGCCGTATGACATCAACGTCATTGGCGAATACAACCTGTCGGGCGAACTCTGGCAGACCAAGCCGCTGCTCGACGCGCTAGGCATCCGTATCCTCTCGTGCATCTCCGGCGACGGGCGCTACAACGAGATCGCAAGTTCGCATCGCGCCAAGGTCAATATGATGGTCTGCTCGAAGTCGATGATCAACATCGCGACAAAGATGCAGCGGCGCTACGGCATCCCTTACTTTGAGGGCTCGTTCTATGGGATCGGCGACATGAGCGACACGCTGCGCCATATCGCCAGCCTGCTCGTGCGGCAGGGCGCGCCGGACGATCTGCTCGAGCGGACCGAGCGCCTGATCGCCGTCGAGGAAGCGCGCGCGTGGGAGCGCATCGCACACTACAAAGCGCGCCTTACCGGCAAGCGGGTGTTGCTTATCACAGGTGGCGTGAAGTCTTGGTCGGTGGTTTCCGCGCTGCAGGAAGCAGGGCTCGAAATCGTCGGCACCAGCGTCAAGAAGAGCACTAAGGAAGACAAGGACAAGATCAAGGAGATCATGGGCGACGACGCCCACATGATCGACGGCATGGCGCCGCGCGAGATGTACGCGATGCTCCGGGACGCGCGGGCCGACATCATGCTGTCCGGTGGCCGCTCACAGTTCGTCGCACTGAAGGCCCGCATACCGTGGCTCGACATCAACCAGGAACGCCACCACCCTTATGGCGGCTACGAGGGGATGGTCGAGCTGGTGTACGAGATCGACCGCGCGATCTACAACCCGGTGTGGCAACAGGTGCGCATCCCTGCTCCGTGGGGTGAAGACGGGGGAGCGCTCGGTGTGGTCCAAACGCAAGCCGCGCGCCCACTGTCGAGCGTCGCGGCGTGGGCGATGAGCCTCGAACCCGGTATACCGACCTGACGCCCCCTGAACTCGAGAACATGCCATGGCCGATGTCGTCGAATCTATGAAAGCCTGTGCGGTCAACCCGCTCAAGATGAGCCAGCCGCTGGGCGCGAGCCTCGCGTTCCTTGGGCTCGATGCCTGCATGCCCGTGATGCACGGCTCGCAGGGCTGCACGTCGTTCGGCCTCGTGCTGCTGGTGCGCCACTTCAGGGAGGCGATCCCGCTGCAGACGACGGCCATGGAGGAAGTCACCGCGGTGCTCGGCGGCTACGAGAACATCGAGGCCGCGCTGCTCAACATCCGCAAGCGCGTTGCGCCGAAGGTCATCGCGATCTGTTCAACAGGTCTCACCGAGACCGAGGGCGACGACGTGGCCGGCTATCTCGTTACCGTGCGCAAACGCAAGCCCGAACTCAAGGACACTGAGATCGTCTATGTGTCGACCCCCGACTATGTCGGCGCATTCGAAGACGGCTACCGGCATGCGATTACCGGCATCGTCAACGCGCTGGTCAAGGCGTTGCCAACGGTGGCCAATCAGGTGACGCTGCTGCCCGGCAGCCATCTGTCGCCTGGCGACATCGACGAACTGCGCGAGATCATCGAAGCGTTCGGCTTTGATGTCATTGTGCTGCCCGACATTTCCGGCTCGCTCGACGGCCATATCGCGCCGGACTGGCGCGGCACCACACTGGGCGGTACCACGCTCGCGGAGATCCGGGCCGCGGGTGCATCGGCATTTACGATCGGTGTGGGCGAGCAGACGCGCGACGGTGCGGAGGCATTGCATGCTATCGCCGGCACACCGTTCGAAGTGTTCGGGCGGCTCACCGGACTGGAACCCAACGACCGTCTGTTGCACTTGCTCGCGCAGCGCGCAGGACGACCCGTTCCCGCGAAATACCGGCGTCAGCGCAGCCAATTGCTCGATGCGATGCTAGACGGCCATTTCTACACTGGAGGCATCAAGGTCGCGATCGGCGCAGAGCCCGATCTGCTGTTCGCGGTGGGCAGCATGCTGCACGAGATGGGCGCGCAGTTGCGCTGCTGCATCAGCACGACGCGATCGCCCGCGCACGCGTTGCTGCCCGCTGATCAGGTCGTGATCGGCGATCTCGAAGACATGGAGCGCGCCGCGGCGGACTGCGACCTGCTGATCACCCATTCGCACGGCAGGCAGATGGCCGAGCACCTGCAAAAGCCGCTCTTCCGGATCGGTTTTCCGGTCTTCGACCGGATTGGAAACGCACATCGACGCTACGTCGGCTACCGCGGCACGATGAACCTGATCTTTGAGATCGCCAACCTGATGATCGAGCAGATTCCGCATCACGATCCGGGCGACTGGCCGCTGCCGCAGGCCGCTATCGATCTGGCCGCGCGCGATCCGGCGCGGGAAGCGAACATTCCTGTCGTCGCGGCCGGTGCCTGACCCACCTAAAGGAGCACACAGCATGAAGATCGCGTTCGCCACCCAGGACAGGCAGTTCGTCGATGCGCATTTTGGCTGGGCGAGAAGCATCGTCACCTACAACGTCACACCGGACGGCTACCAGTTCGTCGAGGCGTTCGACTTTGGTGGCAAGCTCGAAGAGGACGGCGACGAGGACAAGCTCGCGCCCAAGCTCGAAGCCGTCAAGGATTGCGCGATCCTGTACGTCGCCGCAATCGGCGGCTCGGCCGCGGCGCGAGTGGTTGCGCTGAAGATTCACCCGATCAAGGTGCCGCGGCCCGAGTCCATCGAGGAGATTCTCGGCAAGTTGCAACAGGTGCTGAAGGGTACGCCGCCGCCGTGGCTGCGCAAGGCGCTGGCGAAGGATGGCGAACGAGTATACGACTTTGAAGACGATGAGGTATCCCATGACTGAATCATCCGCAATTCCGTCCGAGGCCAGCGACGAAATGTTGCTGCGCGCACCGTTCGTGCAGCAGCTCGTCAGGCAATTGCGCGCGCAGGATGCCCACGGCGTGTGGGACGGAAAGACCGACCTGCAACTGCTCAAGCCGTACATCCACACGCCCGAGGAACGCCGCGCGATTCCGATCATGGGCGACCCCGACCCCGAAACGCTGTGGCGGCTCGAGCTTTTCTATAACGCGATTGCGGTGGCGATCGAGCGTGAGACCGGCCAAATGGTTTCGCCGATGATGAAGATGAGCCAGGAGGGCTTCGGCCGCATGGTGTTGCTCGCGGGGCGGCTTGTTATTGTCAACAAGCAGTTGCGCGACGTACACCGGTTCGGCTTCGCTTCGCTGGAGAAGCTCGGCGAGGCTGGCGCAAAGCTTCTCGGCGAAGCGGTCGAGCTGATCCGGACGTACCCCGCCGTCGCACAGTACAGTGCCTGAAGGAATTGTGAGGGGGCCGAGACGATGAGCACCGATGCCGATGAACTCAAGGCGCACCTGAAGAAACTCAACGCGCAAGCGACCCGGGCGAAATTGGACCTGCACGACCTCTCAGAGGAACTCCCGACCAACTGGGAGAACATTCTCGCTGTTGCCCAGCGCTGCCATGACGCCCACGCCGCGCTGATGGCAGCCCGCAAGGCTGCCGCTGCGGCAGCGGCCTGAACCAGCGAAGCCACGGAGTCACACCATGAGCGATACCTTCAGCGTTACGCTGCCGAGCGGCGCCACCTGGACGCCGACCTTCGTCAAGAGGCTCGACGAAGAAAAATGCATTGGTTGCGGACGCTGTTTCCGTGTCTGTCCGCGTGGCGTGCTGCAACTCGTCGGGCTTAACGAGGACGGCGCGCACATCGCACTGGACGGCGACGACGAAGACGAAGACGACGAGTACGAGAAGAAAGTGATGACTATCGTGCATCGTGAACTGTGCGTCGGCTGCACCGCGTGCGCGAAGATCTGCCCGAAAAAGTGCTACACGCACGCGGCGGCCGTTCTCTGAGCGATGCCGCGATGGACGCCTATGCAACCCTGATGGCGTGCGCGGTGGATGCGGGCGATCCCACCGTGCTGGCACTGGCCGGCGTGCTGTCGAGCGGGTTCGAGCACCACGGCGTCGATATGCTGCCGATGCGCGGACTGGACTCCGACCAGACGCGCGGGATGCTCGCGCGCTGGTTCCCGGGTGCCGGGCCGGCGCTCGGTCTTAGGTGTGCGTTGTCGCCCGCCACGATGCCGCGTGACGACGAACTCGAAGATCTGGTGGCGTTGCTCAATCACCATGCCGATCCGCGCGCCGGCCCGGCAGACGAGGCAAACTACGTGGCCCATGCCTTGGCCTGTGCGAGCCTCGGGCAAAACCACCTTTGGCAAGACCTGCTTCTGCCGTCGCGGCGCGAGCTGTCCGCGTTGATTAGCCACTGGTTTCCGCGGCTGGCCGCGAAAAATACGCATGACATGAAGTGGAAGATGTTCTTCTACAAGCAACTGTGCGAGCGCGAGGGCGTGTTCAGCTGCAAGGCGCCGAGTTGTGGCGTCTGTTCGGACCATGCGCTTTGCTTTGGAGCTGAGTAGGCAAAAATGCCCGGCTCGCGCCCCCGTTGAGCAGGCGCGTCGCCGGTCCGCTTTGCCAGGCTTCTTCGGTAGATTCACAGTGAGAAGGCGCGGGAGTTGCGTAAGCATGCTCATCGTTATGTATTCAGGCAT
The DNA here is from genome assembly GCF_002973525.1 of Paraburkholderia sp. BL21I4N1. GTDB lineage: Bacteria > Pseudomonadota > Gammaproteobacteria > Burkholderiales > Burkholderiaceae > Paraburkholderia. Next base: position 4,097 of record NZ_PVEN01000029.1, on the reverse strand, counting down.
TCAACGAGAAAATCGAACCACAAACCTTACACATCTATGGATTCGTTCCGACCTGCCCCCGTCCCGGGGGCCCCGCCGTCGCTGTACACCGTGCACCCGCGCTTGCCGCCTGACGCTGCAATGGCCCGTTGCGGGTCGCAGCAGCAGGGGCCGCGCGCCCCGCGGGCATTGCCGCCCGCCCGCGTGCCCGCGCTGCCACAACCGCCGCTGCACCGGCTACTCGCGATCTGCGACCAAGCGGGGTTGCTCGGTCTGGCGCTGTGCCACTTGCAGCGGCTCAGGCTTATGCTGCTGTTTGCACGCGTCGGTCACCGCTTCGATTGTGTCGCGTTGCGGGTGGCCGACTTCGTGGTCGAGCCCTGCGGCGGGCTGCTGTATTACGGCGAGCGGCATGCGCATCTGCAGGCGGACTCCGGGCCGCCGTTGCTGCTTGACGAAAAGGGCCGCGAACTCCGGCTGGTTCAACTTTGGCACGCGTTCGACGACGTCGGTTTCCCGCCCGCGCTGCGCCCCGACTTCGGGGGCGGGGCCGAGTCGCTGTCCGAGCATCGGCTGGCGGCGACGCACGCTCGTCATGCCGGCCGAACGCGCTGCACGTACGACACGGTGCGTAGCTGGTTTCTTACCCCGGCAGCGGGCGAACGGCTTGCGGGCCATGCCACGAGGAGCTCGCCATGAAACCCATGCGGCCTGCCGTTGCCGTAAAGGTGCGACCCGAAGCGCAGCCCGTCATGAATCAGAACCGCGGCACATGCCTTCCCGACAGCAGTGCTAGCCTGTCGCTCGAGCGCGCGCGGGCACATGTCGCGAGCCTGCAGCGCGAGTTGTTCGCGGTTGAGCAGGCGCTGCTCGATGGCCGCGCATTGACGCGCGCATTGAGCGGGCGTCGATGGGTTTATGTAGGCGGGCGGCCAAGCATCAACGCCGTGCTGCGTGCGCTGGTGGAAGCGGCCGGAGGCGAGTTCGTTCATCACACCGGGACCATCGACGACGATGGCCGCGCCGAAGGCTTCGAGGCTTTGCTGTCAGGCGCCTACCGGGTGCTGTGCCCATTGGATCTGATCGACCCGGACTCGCTGGTCGCGCTGCGGCGGTTGTGCGCGCGTCACCGCGCGCCGTGGTCCGCTTTGCGTTCGTCGAGCGTGACGAGCTTCATTGCGGGCGTGTTGCGGGCTCGGCCTGCCCAGCCGCGCGGCGTGGTCGCAGCGTCGCGCTTCTGCCTGAGGCATGGCTGACGTCGTCATGACTTTACATACCGCGAGATGTGGGCGCGAAACGTGCCTTTGACGTGGGTCTTTCCACAAGAGAGCCTGCCATGTCGGATTCCGCATAACGCTAAGGCCTTTTCTTCAACGTCGAGAACCCCGACGGCGACGCGCGCGATGCGCTGACGCAAGCGGTGCGTAACGCACCGGCCGCCCGAACGTTCGGCTACTACGAGGTGTGGCTCGCCGAGCATAACTACAGGTCGAACGCGAACAGCAGCGGACTGGCGCCACTGTTTGCCCGCAGCGCGACTCGTTTACGGTGCTATATCGGGCTGCGCGGTTACCGTCGGCGGATGAGGCGCGTGCGCGGATGCACGAAGCGTTCGCGGTGATACGACATGGTGTTTTTTCTACTCACTCGTACTGGCCATAGCTGGCATTAAGACATGAGACGTCGACGTAACAGCGCCACTGACAGGAAGAATGGCAACACCGTGCAAATGCAGAGAGCGCCAATATGCAGGGCAACACAGCCCGCCGGGCGTCCGAGCATCGCGGGACGGATAAGGTCGACGGAATGTGCCAGCGGCAGGAAGCGCGCTACGTCGCAAAAAACGGCAGGTAGCTTACTGATCGGGAAGATCACGCCGCTCAGGAGCACCATGGGCGTGAGAACGAGCGTTTGATAGAACACGAAGTAGTCGTGACTGGGTGCAAGCGCCGTGAGGATCATCGCCAGACTCGCGAAGGCGAGGCCAGTCAGGGCGATGGCAGGCGATGCACAGAGAATGGATGACCACGCTGCGTAACCCAGCACGGTAGCTACCACCATGACGGCGATGCCCGCAAAAAAGGCCCTGGTGGCGGCCCATGCCAGTTCACCGAGAACGATATCGCCGAGCGTGAGCCGTGTACACAGGATCGCTTCCCACGTGCGCTGAACATGCATGCGAGAGAAAGCTGCGTAAATCGTTTCGAAGGTCGCGGAGGTCATTGCGCTCGTGGCCACCATACCCGCCGCGAGAAACGCGATATAAGATGCGCCATCGACGCGACCTACCATTATCCCGAAACCAAAGCCGAGGCCGAACAGATAAATCATAGGATCGGCAAGGTTACCGAGAATCGAGGCAAACGCGACTTTTTTCCATGCCAGATAGTTGTGGCGCCACACTGCAACCCAGTTCCACAGGTTCGCGGGCAGGGCCGCTGCATAAAACTCTCTCATCGTTCACTCCTTCATCCCGCGCCCGGTTAGCTGCAAAAAGACATCCTCGAGATTTGCTGGACGCTGTAAAAGGCGCAGCGCCGTGCGCCCGCGCAACTGTATGCACACCCGTTCCGGATCGGACACATAGCAGAAGAGGGTCTCACCACTGACCTCGATACGCTGCGCGTGCGGCGCGATCAACGTGCGCAGCTCATGCGGATTGCCGCCGTGGATCTCGATCACGTGGCTCCCGATCTGTTCTGCGATCAGCGCGCGAGGCCCGCCTTCGGCGATCTTTCGACCCTCCGCCAGCACACACAGTCGGTCGCACAACCGCTCGGCCTCTTCCATGAAATGGGTGGTCAAGAGGATCGTGGTGCCGCGCGCCAGCAGGGAACGTAGCCGTTCCCAGATCAGGTGGCGAGCATGCGGGTCGAGACCCGTTGTTGGCTCGTCCATGACCAACAACTGTGGATCGTTGATCAGCGCGCGAGCCAGCATTAGCCGCCGCTTCATGCCGCCGGATAGCTCGGTGACGCGCGCATTGACCTTGCTTTCGAGGCGGGCGAATTCGAGCAGCGATGGCACGACCGCTTCAATTTCACGTGTGCTCATGCCAAAGTAGCGGCCAAACACCAGAAGGTTCTCGCGCACGGTGAACCCGGGCTCGAGGTTGTCGAATTGCGGCACTACGCCAATGCGCATACGTGCCGAGCGAGCGCGAGCCGGCACTGGCTCCCCGAGCACGATGATCTTGCCTGCGTCGGGCGGCGCCATGCCGAGAACCATACGCACCGTCGTGCTCTTGCCCGCGCCATTTGGCCCTAGCAGACCGAAGCACTCTCCAGGCGCGACGCTGAACGATAATCCGTCGACTACGATCTTGTTGCCATATGACTTCCTTACGCTAGCGAAGCTAATTGCTGCTTTGGACATGGGGATAAGAAGGAAAATTACGCGCTCGTCTTGGAGAAAAAGAAGCCGTTCTGCTGTCGCGGCACGATTGAAAACGCCCGCGGCGATAGAAGATCCATGCCTGCCATGCGCAAGAGTTCTGACAATCGAGTACCAGGATTCCGGTGAATACACTCGCGTTAGGAAGGCGGGAATTGAGCCATTGCGTGAGACGATCGCACTCAAGCGGACCACTACCGATGGTGGGCGATTCTGGGGTGGTGCAATATTCGAGATCCAATATGTCCGATTTACTAATTGCCATCGAATGCTTCGTCAGACGTTGCTAACGTTGAAGACTCACACGCGTGATCCGGTCGACGGTGCGGAGTCGCAACTCTTGACGCTGAAGTCATGTTCGGCTTTGTAACCGGATCCGGAGTGTCGGGCTGTTTTTCACGAATGTTCGATACGTTGCCTGCAGAGCCACGGGACAGCCACGCGCAATTGCCCAATGTGCACAGCGCATAGGCTTTCAGGGGGAGCAGGAGAAACAGGTTAATCGGTGTGTGAAGAGAAAAGCCAAGAAATCGAATCTGGCGAGCGCGAACCGATGCCACGCTGCAGCGGATCATGGTCAATGATGCGATTATCAGGGCAGTCCACCACGGCACTGTCGCTGTCAATGCGAGCTGCGCGAGCCCCGCTAGAAGCGATAAGGCGAGAAATAGCGAGCCCAGATTCAGTCCGATCACCTCCAGCGTAAGGTAGCGATCGAGACAGGG
>NZ_PVEN01000028.1 GCF_002973525.1 Paraburkholderia sp. BL21I4N1 | reverse complement strand
AAACGCCCGATGAAGTTCATCGGGCGTCGTTAAGGGGGTATCTTTACCAGCCGGATACCCTGGCAAAACCTGTCAACCTATAGCAGGACGGGTCACTGCGGGTCTGTTTTTCGCTGCTCCGATCTCGACGATCACGTCCCACCGTTCCATTCGCGTACTGAGATAGTCTTAACCCGTTCGGCTAGCTTTCCCTACTCCATCGCGACGCGTATCCTTTCTCGTTTTAGCGGCGAACGAATGTTTCGCCGTCATGGCAAAACGACAGTAGGAGATGCGGGTAATGGAATTCGATGTGGCGATTGTCGGTAGCGGTCTGGCTGGTTTGAGCGTCGCGCTCAATCTCGCCGAGACCCGGCGGGTAGCGGTGATCGCCAAGCGATCGATGACCGAAGGCGCGAGCGATTGGGCGCAAGGCGGGATCGCCGCGGTGCTGGACTCGGCAGACAGCATCGAAAATCATGTGCGCGATACGCTGATTGCCGGCGGCGGCTTATGCGATGAAGCGGCGACACGCTTTATCGTCGAACACGGACGTGCCGCGATCGAATGGCTGATCGAACAAGGCGTACCGTTCACCAAAGACGACGCCGCGGAACTCGGCTTCCATTTGACGCGCGAAGGCGGCCATAGCCATCGGCGCATCATCCACGCGGCGGACGCGACCGGCCACGCCGTGGTCGCCACGCTCAGCGAGCGCGTGCGCCGTCACCCGAACATCACGCTGCTCGAAGATCACTACGCGATCGATCTGATCACATCCGACCGCCTCGGCTTGCCGGGCCGTCGGTGTCACGGCCTGTACGCACTCGATCTGCAGAGCGGTCGCACCGTTACGATCGAGGCGCCGCATACCGTGCTTGCCACCGGCGGCGCCGGCAAGGTCTATCTGTACACAACGAACCCCGACACCGCGACGGGCGACGGCATCGCGATGGCGTGGCGCGCCGGCTGCCGCGTGTCGAATATGGAATTCATCCAGTTCCATCCGACCTGCCTGTTCCATCCCTACGCGAAGTCGTTCCTGATCTCGGAGGCGGTGCGCGGCGAAGGCGGCATTCTGAAGCTGCCGGATGGCACCCGCTTTATGCCGAACCATGACGAGCGCGCCGAACTCGCACCACGCGACATCGTCGCGCGTGCAATCGACTTCGAAATCAAGAAGCGCGGCATCGATTGCGTGTATCTCGACATCAGCCATCAATCGCCTGAATTCCTGCGCGAGCATTTTCCGACGATCCTGGCGCGCTGCCTGGAATTCGGTATCGACATCACCAAAGAAGGGATTCCCGTCGTGCCGGCCGCGCACTACACGTGCGGCGGCGTCGTGACGGATCTGGCGGGCCGCACCGATCTCGCGGGTCTGTATGCGGTCGGCGAAACGTCCTGCACGGGTCTGCACGGTGCGAACCGGCTGGCCAGCAATTCGCTGCTCGAATGCCTCGTGATCGGACGCTCCGCCGCGCAGGCTATCGAGGCAGAAGGCTTCAGCGCCGCCGTCCACGCACCGCTGCCCGACTGGGACGAAAGCCGCGTCTCCGATCCGGACGAGGAAGTGGTAGTCGCGCACAATTGGGACGAGTTGCGCCGGCTGATGTGGAATTACGTCGGCATTGTGCGCACCGACAAGCGTCTGATGCGCGCCAAACATCGGCTCGCCCTGCTGCGCGACGAGATCCACGAGTACTACGCGAACTTCAAGGTCAGCCGCGACCTGCTCGAGCTGCGCAATCTGGTGGACGTGGGGTCGCTGATCGTCGAAGGCGCACGGTCGCGGCGCGAGAGCCGCGGCCTGCACTTCAGCCGCGACTGGCCGGCCACGTTGCCGAAGGCGCTGCCCTCGGTTCTATCGCCGGAGCACGTGCGCAATCGCAACGTGTGATTGAACGTGAGCTGAAACGAAAAGGCCATCGCCGGTGAACACACCGCCGATGGCCTTTTTCTCTAACGCAGCAGACGCTTGGGCGCGCAAGCGCCGACTTCAAACAATCCGCATCGAGTAATCGGTTGCGCGCACGTCTTTGGTCAGCGCGCCGATCGACACCCGGTCGACGCCCGTTTCCGCAATCGTCTGTACGGTGTCGAAATTCACGCCGCCCGACACCTCCAGCACCGCTCGCCCCGCCGTCAAGCGGACTGCCTCGCGCATCGCCTCGAACGAGAAGTTGTCCAGCAAGATGGATTGCGCACGATGCGCCAACGCCGTTTCCAACTGCTCGAGCGTTTCGACCTCGATCTGGATGGAAACGCCCGCGTTCAGCGCAAGTGCCGCATCCATTGCCGCACCCACGCCGCCGGCTGCGGCGATGTGGTTTTCCTTGATCAGAATGCCGTCGTACAGCGCGAGCCGCTGATTGGCGCCGCCGCCGACACGCACCGCGTATTTCTGCGCGAGCCGCAAACCGGGCAGCGTTTTACGCGTGTCCAGAATCCGCGTTCGCGTGTGGGCGATTGCGTCGACATAGCGGCGCGTTGCGCTCGCTACGCCCGACAGCAGTTGCAAAAAGTTCAGCGCGTTGCGTTCGGCCGTCAGCAGCGCGCGCACGGGTCCGCGCAGTTCGCAAACGGGCGTATCCGCCGACATGCGATCACCTTCGCGGTAAAGCCATCGCACGTCGATGCGCGAATCCACATCGCGCATCACCGCGTTGAACCACGGCACGCCGCATAGCAGCGCGTCCTCGCGCACGATAATGCGCGCGTTGCGTATGTCGTCCGCAGGCACCAGGCGCCCGGTCTGGTCGCCTGCGCCGACATCTTCGGCCAGCGCATCGGCGACGTTGCGCGCGAGCGCAGCGTCGAATGCCGCGCCGTATTGCGCGTGAATTTCAGCGAACAGCGGCGACACCGCCTCACCCAGATTGCGCTCGACCACGCCCTCAACCGCCCCCATCACGCTGCTCCCACATTCGAATACAGTTGCGCGTCGCGCGCGAGATCACCGCTCGCCTGCACACGCTTCTTCTGACGCGCGGCGAAGTCCAGCATGCGGTCGATCGGCAGACGAGCGCGCTCGCCGATCGCATGATCGACGAAAATCTCGTTATGGCCGCGCTCCAGCACCTCGGCCAGATTCGCGAGACCGTTCATCGCCATCCACGGACAGTGCGCGCAACTCTTGCAGGTTGCGCTGTTGCCGGCCGTCGGCGCGGCAATCAGGGTCTTGCCGGGTGCGGCGAGCTGCATCTTGTGCAAAATGCCGAGATCGGTCGCGACGATGAAATGCGTGGCATCGAGTTTTTGCGCCGCGTCGATCAATTGCGTGGTCGACCCCACCACGTCCGCTTGCGCGACGACGTTAGCCGGCGACTCCGGATGCACCAGCACCTTCGCACCCGGATACTCGGCGCGCAGCAGATCGAGTTCGATGCCTTTGAATTCGTCGTGCACGAGACACGAGCCCTGCCACAACAACATATCCGCCCCGGTCTTGCCCTGGATGTAGCTGCCGAGGTGCCGGTCCGGCGCCCAGATGATCTTTTCGCCGCGCGCGTGCAGATCGGCGACGATCTCCAGACCGATCGACGAAGTGACCATCCAGTCCGCACGCGCCTTCACCGCCGCGCTGGTGTTCGCATACACGACGACCGTGCGGTCAGGATGCGCGTCGCAGAACGCCGAGAATTCGTCCACGGGGCAGCCCAGATCGAGCGAACAGGTCGCGTCGAGATCGGGCATCAGAATGCGCTTGTTGGGGCTCAGAATTTTGGCCGTCTCGCCCATGAAGCGCACGCCCGCCACCACCAGCGTCTGCGCCTCATGATCGCGGCCGAAGCGCGCCATTTCCAGCGAATCGGCCACGCAACCGCCGGTCTCATCGGCGAGTTCTTGCAACTCCGCGTCGACGTAGTAATGCGCGACGAGCACCGCTTTCTCGCGCTCGAGCAATGCGCGAATGCGTGTCTTCAGTGCCGCCTTTTCTTGCGCCGTCGGCGTGTCGGGCACCTTCGCCCAAGCCTGCCCGATTCCGCAGGTCATGCCCTGCGCTTGCGGCCGATCGTATTCGACGGTCCTGATCGCCTGCTGATCCATGATCTCCTCTGCCCTCGCTCTGCCGCCGCGGACGATCAACGACGTGTCGTTGCCGTTTCCGCGGCCCAAAAAGCAAAACCCCGCCAACGCGGGGTTTTGTGACGTACCGAGATTTTAATGGATTTCGCAATCAGGCATAACGACGCAGTCGTAAAGCAAATTCCTGCAGCGCCTTGATACCGCTCTGCTCAGCGCGATGGCACCAGTCCTGCAACTGAACCAGCAACTGGTCGCGCGACGCATTGGAGCGCTCCCACATGGCCGCGAGTTCGTTGCGCATGTCGATGTACGTCTTGAGCTTCTGGCTGTTCGCGAAGATTTGCGGCAACTGACGCTTCTGCGGTTCGTTCAGACCGGCTTCTTCCTTGTGGAACCAGCTACGCGCACCGCGCATGACCTGATACTTTTCACGTGCGCCGACTTCTTTCAGATGAGCCAATTCCTGGCGATAGGCGCGCTTGAGCGCCTTGCCGTAACGCGCCATGACTTCGTAGCGGTTGGCCAGCACGGCTTGCAGCGTGTCCTGATCGAGCACCAACTTGCCGGTGGTCAGACGCGGCGTCGGCGCGACCTTCTTCACCTTGGCAAGGCGGAACGCCGACATGATGCGGATGTACATCCAGCCGATATCGAATTCGTACCACTTGTTCGACAGCTTGGCCGACGTCGCATACGTGTGGTGATTGTTATGCAACTCTTCACCGCCGATGATGATGCCCCACGGGAAGATGTTGGTGCTCGCGTCCGACGAATTGAAGTTGCGATAGCCCCAGAAGTGCGCGAGGCCATTGACCACGCCGGCGGCCCAGAACGGAATCCACACCATTTGCACGGCCCAGATCGTCAGACCGGCCACGCCGAACAGCGCGATGTTCAGCACCATCATCAGGCTCACGCCGAGGATCGGGTACTTCGTGTAGACGTTGCGTTCCATCCAGTCGTTCGGCGTACCGTGGCTGAATTTGCGCATGGTTTCTTCGTTTTTCGCCTCGGTGCGGTACAACTCCGCGCCTTCGAGCAACACCTTCCAGATGCCGCGCGTTTGCGGGCTGTGCGGATCTTCTTCGGTCTCGCACTTGGCGTGGTGCTTACGGTGAATCGCGGCCCATTGACCGGTCAACATGCCGGTTGTCATCCACAGCCAGAAACGGAAAAAATGACTGACGATCGGATGCAGCTCCAGCGCACGGTGCGCCTGGCAGCGATGCAGATAGACCGTCACGCCGATAATCGTGATGTGCGTCGCGATCAGCGTGTACAGCACGAGTTGCCACCACGAGAAGTGCAACAGGCCGTGGGCAAGGAAGTCGAGCAAGGAATTCAACAAGGCAATTTACCTGTGGAACGAGAGACACGAGACACACGCAACATGCGCGTGTCAAGAAAGTGAAAGCATACAGCGGGATTGGACGTCATTCTACTTGAACCGTTCCAAGTGTTTGTAACAAATGGGGATTTTTTGTGCGATATCAATGGGATGGAAAACGCCGACAGGATTTTTACGACTGTCGACGAGTTCAAAACGTCCGTCAGAGGGCGCCGTCCGCCTGATTGGCCGCGGGAGCGGTCATTGTTACTGGTTGCGGCATGGCCGCACTCACATTGCCTACGATTCGCACTTCGCGTTGTGCGAACGGAATCGTGATGTCGTGTTCGGAGAACAGACGCCAGATGTTGCGATTCACGGCAGAGCGCACGCTTGCCGTGCCGGTTGCCGCGTCTTCGATCCAGAAGCCCAGTTCGAGGTTGATGCCGTCGGTGCCGAAGCTCGCCAGATACGGCGTGGGGGTGGGTTCATTCAGCACGCGCGGCACGCCTTCGGCCGCTTGCGCGAGCAAACCCATGGCCTGCTCGACGTCGGACGAATACGCGACCTGCACGGCCACCTTCGAATACCCGCGCGTCAGAAACGACGACTGGTTCTGCACCACGTCCGTGATCAGCTTTTCGTTCGGAATCAGCGTTTCGATGCCGTCGAGCCCTCGCACCACGGTGTAGCGCGTGCGGATCTGCGTGACCATGCCTTGCAGGCCGCTCACGTTGATCGTGTCGCCGATCCGCAGCGACCGGTCGATCAGGATGATGAAGCCCGACACGTAATTGCTGGCGATCTTCTGCAGCCCAAACCCGAGCCCGACGCCCAACGCGCCGCCAAACACGCCCAGCACGGTAATGTCGATGCCGACCAGCGACAGGCTGATCAGAATCGCCGCCAGCATCAACGCGGCCCGGCCGACGCGCGCCACCACCACTTTGAGATTGGCGTCGAGCGTGGTGGAGCGAATCAGGCGGTCCTCGAACGTGGAGCCGAGCCACATCGCGACGATCATCGTCACGCAGACCCACAGCAGGCCCGTGGTGAGCGACAGCAGCGTCATGTGCGCATTGGCGACCCGGAAATGGACGCTGCCCATCCACGAGATCACGTCGTCCTGAATGCCCATCACGGTCAGCACCATGCCGACCCAGACGACCAGCGAGACCAGCTTTTCGACCAGGAACAGCCACGGATGCGTCACGCCGTCGTGGCTAAAAACCCGTCGCGCGATAAAAAACACAATGTAGATCAGCCCAATGCCGAACAACGGCACCAAAGCCAGATCGAGCAGCGCGGTATGCATGAACGGCGCGGTGATCGTGCGTGCCAGCCACACGAGCGCCGCACCGATCAGCGGGAAGAAGGCACGGTTCAGACTTTCCGCGCCGAAACGCAGCGTCTGGTAGCGCGTTTGCCGGCGCAGATCGAGCGTGCGACGCAACAGGCGCGCCAGCAGCCACGCGAGCGCGAGCGTCCCCAGCAGCACGCCGACCTGCCAGAGCATGACGGGCTGGCCGAAGTCGCGCGCGAGGTCGCCGAACATATGAGAAAAAATACGGTTTTGCATGATGTCGCCGAAATCACCGGCGCGCCGCGGATCAACCAACCCACCCGCGGCACGCCGGCAAAAAGCCTGTCGCGCCGCTTAGCTCTGGCGTTCCAGCACGGCGGCGAAGAAGCCGTCGGTGGCGTGGCGGTGCGGCCACAGCGACAGATAGTCGCCCATTTCCAGTTCGATCCGCTGCTCGGCCAGCACGTCGCGCACGGGCACCAGCGCGAAATCCGGATGGGCGGCGAGGAACTGCTGCACGACCGCTTCGTTTTCCGCTTCCAGAATCGAGCAGGTCGCGTAGACGAGACGACCGCCCTTCTTCACCAGACGCGAGGCGCTCGCCAGAATCGACAACTGCTTCGGCGCCAGTTCGGCGACCGATTCCGGCGACTGGCGCCACTTCAGGTCCGGGTTACGGCGCAGCGTGCCCAGCCCGCTGCACGGCGCGTCGACCAGCACGCGGTCGATCTTGCCGGCCAGGCGCTTGATCTTGGCGTCGTGTTCGCTATCGATCAGCACCGGATTCACGTTCGACAGCCCGCTGCGCGCAAGGCGTGGCTTGAGCTTGGCGAGACGCCGCTCGGAAATGTCGAAGGCGTACAGACGGCCGGTGGAGCGCATCGCCGCGCCCAGCGCCAGCGTCTTGCCACCCGCGCCCGCGCAGAAGTCGACGATCATCTCGCCGCGCTTGGGCGCGACCAGCGAGCACAGCAGCTGGCTGCCTTCGTCCTGCACCTCGACCCAGCCGTGCTGGAATGCGTCGAGCTTGGTGAGCGGCGGCTTGCCGACCACCCGTACGCCGAACGGCGCGAACGGCGTTTCGCCGCCCTCGATACCGGCCTTCGACAGCGCGTTCAGCACGTCTTCGCGGCTCGCCTTGATCGGATTCGCGCGCAGGTCCAGCGGCGCCGGGTAATTCAGCGCGGCGGCCAGCTGCGCCAGTTCGGCGGCCTCGAAACGCTTGGCCAGCGCCTGATAAATCCAGTCGGGAAGATTCAGGCGAATTCGCAGCGGCAGGCTTTCCGGGTCGATCTTCGACACGTGTTCGAGCCAGCTCAGCTCCTGGTCCGTCACGAACGGCTTGAGCGCGTTACGCCCCGCCGTTTGCATCAGGCCTAGCAGCGCCATGCGGCGAGCCGGGCTGCCGGCGCCGCTTTCGGCCAGATGGGCGAATTCCATCCGGCGACGCAGCACCGCGAACACCGCTTCCGCGATGACGCCGCGCTCGCCGTGCCCGAGCTTCGGATGAGCGCGGAAAAAGCGGCTGGTCGTGGCATCGGCCGGGCCAGTGAGTTTCAGGACTTCAGCCAGCAAAGTCTCAGTTTGTCCAATCAAAAAACCATGTAATCTCATGCGCCCTCTCCGGCGGTATGACCGGCAAAGAGCCATTGCGGCTCTGACGGCGTGAGCGTGACACGCAGGCCGTCGAGAGCAAGGCGCCCTTCGACGAACCAGCGCACCGCGCGTGGATAAATAATGTGTTCGATGGCCAGCACGCGTTCGGCGAGCATGGCGGGCGTGTCGCCGTTTTCCACGGGAACCGCCGCCTGCGCGACGATCGGCCCGTGGTCCAGTTGCGACGTGACGAAGTGCACCGACGCGCCGTGCAGCCGCACGCCGGCGTCCAGCGCCTGCTGGTGGGTTTTCAGGCCCGGAAAGCTCGGCAGCAGCGACGGGTGCACGTTCAGCATGCGCCCGGCGTAACGGTCGACGAAACCAGCCGTGAGCACGCGCATGAAGCCCGCGAGCACCACGAGATCCGGCGCGAAGCCGTCGATCTGCTGGGCCAGCGCCGCGTCGAAGCTGTCGCGGTCCGGATACTGGCGGTGGTCGACCACCGCCGTGGCAATACCGTGCGACGCCGCGAACGCAAGGCCCGCGGCGTCAGGACGGTTGGCAATCACGGCGGCGACTTGCGCCGGCCAAACCTCGTCCGAGCAGGCTCGAACGATGGCTTCCATGTTGCTTCCCCGCCCCGAAATCAGGATGACGAGTTTTTTCATCCGCGGATTTTATCATTCGGGGGACCCTGAAACCGCGACGCGCCGCCGTCTCGCGCGCCGAGCGTTTATAATCGTTTGTTTTGCGGCACCCCGCCCGCCCTATTCCAACGCGCTATCGTGAGAGTCTTCCGCGGTCTTCCCAATGCTGAAAGCCGTGCGCCCTGCGCACTGACCATCGGCAACTTCGACGGTGTCCACCGCGGCCATCAGGCTCTGCTCGCGCACGTGCGCGCGGCGGCCGACGCGCGCGGCCTGCCCGTCTGCGTGATGACCTTCGAGCCGCACCCGCGCGAATTCTTCAATCCGGCCGGCGCGCCGCCGCGAATCGCCATGCTGCGCGACAAGCTCGAGGCGCTGCGCACCAATGGCGTCGATCGTGTGGTGGTCGAGCATTTCAACCACACGTTCGCGAGCCAGTCGCCGGATACGTTCGTCGAACGCATCATCGTCAACGGGTTGCACGCGCGCTGGGTGATGATCGGCGACGACTTCCGCTACGGCGCCAAACGCGCCGGCGATTTCGCGTCGCTCAAGGCCGCGGGCCAGCAATACGGTTTCGAAGTCGAACAGATGGCCACCGTGGCCGATCCGTCCGGCGCGCGCATTTCCAGCTCGGGCGTGCGCGCCGCGCTGGTGGCGGGCGACCTCGATTCGGCACGGGCCGCGCTGGGCCGCGATTATCTGATCAGCGGCCATGTCGTGCACGGCATGAAGCTCGGCCGCGATCTCGGCTTCCCCACGCTGAACCTGCCGATCGCCCACAAGCGGCCGGCGCTCGCGGGCATTTTCGTGGTGCGCGTGCACGGCGTGGCGGACGAGCCGCTGCCGGGCGTCGCGAGCCTCGGGCTGCGCCCCACGGTCGACGATTCCGGCCGCGTGCTGCTCGAGGTGCATCTGCTCGACTGGCACGGCGACGCCTATGGCAAACTCGTGCGCGTCGAATTCCTGAAGAAGCTGCGTGACGAGGAAAAGTACGTCGACCTCGAAACGCTGACCGCCGCGATCGCGCGCGACGTCGCCCACGCCCGCGCCTGGTTCGCGGCCGTCGGCGCCGGCACGCCGGGCAGCCGTTCCACCGGCTTCGCCACCTCGGCCACCGACCGAATTAGATAGCCGCCGCGGTCCATGCGCGCGCACCGAACGCCGCCTGGACCCTCGCCGCGCGCATCGAAGGGCGTCCGTGGATCACGCGACATGCCTGCCGGGCGCGCCCCACGCCCACGCACAACGTGCGCATTCCGCGCCCCGCTGTGCACAGAACGAATTCACCGCGACCACATCATGAGCAACAAGAAAGCCGATTCGAAACCGCAGTCACGCTATCCGGTCAACCTGCTCGACACGCCGTTCCCGATGCGCGGCGACCTGCCCAAGCGCGAGCCGCAATGGGTCAAGGAATGGCAGGAAGGCAAGATCTACGAAAAGATCCGCGCCGCCAGCAAGGGCCGCAAGAAGTTCATCCTGCACGACGGGCCGCCGTATGCGAACGGCGACATCCACCTCGGTCACGCGGTGAACAAGATCCTCAAGGACATGATTGTCAAGGCGCGCAATCTGGCGGGCTTCGACGCGGTCTACGTGCCGGGCTGGGACTGCCACGGCATGCCGATCGAAATCCAGATCGAAAAGCAGTTCGGCAAATCGCTGCCGGCCGCCGAAGTGATGCAGAAGGCGCGCGCCTACGCGACCGAACAGATCGAGAAACAGAAGGTCGGCTTCCGTCGTCTGGGCGTGCTGGGCGACTGGGACAATCCGTACAAGACCATGAACTTCACGAACGAAGCCGGCGAAATCCGCGCGCTCGCGAAGATCCTGGAAAAGGGCTACGTGTTCCGCGGCCTGAAGCCGGTCAACTGGTGTTTCGACTGCGGCTCGGCGCTGGCTGAAGCGGAAGTCGAGTACGCGGACAAGAACGATCCGACCATCGACGTGCTGTTCAGCTTCGCCGAACCGGAAAAGACCGCGCAGGCCTTCGGCTTGGGCGCACTGCCGCGCGAAGAAGGCGGCATCGTGATCTGGACCACCACACCGTGGACCATCCCCGCCAACCAGGCGCTGAACCTGCATCCGGAAATCGTCTACGCGCTGGTGGATACGCCGCGCGGCCTGCTGATCCTCGCGCAGGAGCGCGTCGAAGCCTGCCTGAAGCAATACGGCCTGGAAGGCACGATCGTCGCCACGGCGCCGGGCGCGAAGCTCGTCAACCTGCGCTTCAATCACCCGCTCGCGGCCGCGCATCCGGCTTACAAGCGCACCGCGCCGGTCTATCTCGGCGACTACGTGACGACCGAAACCGGTACGGGTGTCGTGCACTCGTCGCCGGCGTACGGCGTGGAAGACTTCGTGTCGTGCAAGGCGCACGGCATGGCCGACTCCGACATCATCAGCCCGGTGATGGGCGACGGCCGTTACATCGAATCGCTCGCGCTGTTCGGCGGCCTGTCGATCTGGGCGGCCAATCCGCAGATCGTCGAGGCGCTGCAATCGGCCGGCTCGCTGATGCGCACCGAACGGTACACGCACAGCTACATGCACTGCTGGCGCCACAAGACGCCGATCATCTACCGCGCGACCTCGCAATGGTTCGCCGGCATGGACGTGAAGCCGAATGACAGCGACAAGACGCTGCGTGAGACCGCACTCGAAGGCATCGAAAACACCGCGTTCTATCCGGCGTGGGGCAAACAGCGTCTGTTCAGCATGATCGCCAACCGCCCGGACTGGACCCTGTCGCGTCAACGCCAATGGGGCGTGCCGATGGCGTTCTTCGTGCACAAGGAAACCGGCGAACTGCATCCTCGCACGGTGGAACTGCTCGAACAGGTCGCGCAACGCGTCGAGAAGGCCGGTATCGAAGCGTGGCAAACACTCGATCCGCGCGAATTGCTCGGCGACGAAGCCAATCTGTACGAGAAGAACCGCGACACGCTAGACGTGTGGTTCGATTCGGGCACCACGCACTGGCACGTGCTGCGCGGCTCGCATAAAGACGAACTGCAATTCCCAGCCGACCTGTATCTGGAAGGCTCGGATCAGCACCGCGGCTGGTTCCACTCGTCGCTGCTGACCGCGTCGATGCTCGACGGCCGCCCGCCGTACAACGCGCTGCTGACCCACGGCTTCACCGTCGACGGCGAAGGCCGCAAGATGAGCAAGTCGCTCGGCAACGGTATCGACCCGCATGAAGTGGCGAACCGTCTGGGCGCGGAAATCATCCGCTTGTGGATCGCGTCGACCGACTACTCGGGTGAACTGGCGATCTCGGAAGAAATCCTGAAGCGCGTCACGGAAAGCTATCGCCGGATCCGCAACACGCTGCGCTTCCTGCTGGCGAACCTGTCGGACTTCGACTTCGCGCAGCACGCGCGTCCGGTCGAAGACTGGCTCGAGATCGATCGCTACGCGGTCGCGCTGTCGGCGAATCTGCAAAACGACATCCTCACGCACTACGACAAGTACGAGTTCCATCCGGTGGTCGCCAAGCTGCAGACGTTCTGCTCGGAAGACCTCGGCGGTTTCTACCTCGACGTGCTGAAGGACCGCCTGTACACCACGGCGGCGGATTCAGTCGCGCGCCGCTCGGCGCAGACCGCGCTGTATCACATCGCACACGGCCTGCTGCGTCTGATGGCGCCGTTCATGTCGTTCACCGCCGAAGAGGCGTGGAAGGTGTTCCAGCCGAACAGCGAAACCATCTTCACCGAGACGTATCACGCGTTCCCGGCCGTGCCGCAAGCGGGCGAACTGCTCGACAAGTGGACGCTGCTGCGTGCGGCGCGCGGCGACGTGACGAAGGCACTGGAAGAAGCGCGCGGCGCGAACCTGATCGGTTCGTCGCTGCAGGCGGAAGTCGAAGTTCGTGCGAGCGGCGCGCGTTACGACGCGCTCGCGAGCCTTGGCGAAGACCTGAAATTCGTGCTGATCACGTCGGCGGCGAATGTCGTGAAGGTTAGCAGCGAAGCGGAAGAAGGCGTCGAAGTGATCGCGTCGAAGTATCTGAAATGCGAACGCTGCTGGCACTACCGCGAGGACGTCGGCGCGCACGCCGATCACCCCACGCTGTGCGGCCGCTGCTTCAGCAATCTGTTCGGCGACGGTGAAACGAGGAGCGCGGCATAATGGCACGAACCCTGTCCAAAGCATCGAGCGGCAATAGTTCGCTGGCGCCCTGGCTGGGCGTCGCGCTGATCGTGATTCTGTTCGATCAGTTGACCAAGATCGCGATCCAGAAGGTGTTCGCCTACGGTGTCCCGCATGAGATCACGCCGTTTTTCAACCTGATCCTCGTGTACAACCGCGGCGCGGCATTCAGCTTCCTCGCCATGGCCGGCGGCTGGCAGCGCTGGGCGTTCACGGCGCTCGGCGTGATCGCGGCGCTCGTGATCTGTTATCTGCTCAAGCGCCACGGCGGGCAGAAGATGTTCTGCACGGCGCTCTCGCTGATTCTCGGCGGCGCGCTCGGCAATGTGATCGACCGGCTCGCGTACGGCCACGTGATCGATTTTCTCGATTTTCACGTGCGCACCTGGCACTGGCCGGCGTTCAATCTCGCCGACAGCGCGATTACCGTCGGCGCGATCCTGCTGGTGCTCGACGAGTTGCGGCGCGTCCGCGGCGCGTCACGCTAACGCCGCACACGCCGGCGCCCGGGTTCGTCTGAATTCGCGCGCCGGGGTCCGGTTCGAAAGACGCGGCGGCCCGGGGTGCAACGCCCCACCGCGCCGCCCGCCACCACGCTTTATCGGAGGCTTCGTTGGCAACCGCAGAACTCGCAGGAAAACACCTCGTCCTCGGCATGACGGGCGGCATTGCCTGCTACAAGATCGCCGAACTCACGCGTCTCTTGACCAAGGCCGGCGCGACCGTACAGGTCGTCATGACCGAAGCGGCCACGCAGTTCATCACTCCCGTCACCATGCAGGCGCTCTCGGGCCGTCCGGTCTACACGAGCCAATGGGACGGCCGCGTGCCGAACAACATGGCGCACATCGATCTGTCGCGTGAAGCGGATGCGATCGTGATCGCGCCCGCCTCCACCGACTTCCTCGCCAAGCTCGCGCACGGCATGGCCGACGACCTGTTGTCCACGCTGTGCGTGGCGCGCGATTGTCCGCTGCTGGTCGTGCCGGCGATGAACCGGCAGATGTGGCAAAACCCCGCTACCCAGCGCAACGTCACGCAACTGCGCGCGGACGGGCTGCAGGTGCTCGGCCCCGATTCCGGCCCGCAGGCGTGCGGCGAAGTCGGCGACGGACGCATGCTCGAAGCGGCCGCCACGTATGAAGCGATCGCGTCGTTTTTCTCGCCCAAGATTCTGGCCGGCCGGCGCGTCCTGCTGACTGCCGGACCAACCTTCGAACCGCTCGATCCGGTGCGCGGCATCACCAACCGTTCGAGCGGCAAGATGGGTTTCGCGTTGGCGCGTGCCGCGCAACAGGCCGGCGCCGAGGTGCATCTGGTGGCCGGCCCCGTCGCGCTGGAAACGCCGTGGGGCGTGTTCCGCGAAGACGTGCAAACCGCGCAGCAAATGCACGATGCGGTCATGCGCTCGGTCGCGGATGCCGACATCTTTATCGGCGTGGCCGCGGTGGCCGACTGGCGTGCCGATCACGCGAGCGAGCACAAGATCAAGAAGACGGCGGAGCGCACGCTGCCTACCTTCACGTTCGTCGAAAATCCGGACATTCTGGCCACGGTCGCGAAACTGCCTCATCCGCCGTTCGCGGTCGGCTTCGCGGCGGAAAGCGGCGATCTCGAAGTGCACGGCGAAGAAAAACGTGCGCGCAAGAACGTGCCGTTGCTGATCGGCAATCTCGGCCCGCTGACTTTCGGCCTCGACGACAACGAAGTGATCCTGTTCGAAGCCAGCGGCGCGACGAAGTTGCCGCGCGCCGACAAGCAGACGCTCGCGCGCACGCTGATCGCGGAGATCGCGAAACGCTTGCCCGAACCAAGTCCGATTCGCTGAACGCCGCTCATCCAATCATCCAAGGTTGACCTCCTGGCCAATTCGCCTTCACGAGGTCAACGCCGAGCGACGTGATTCATCTGGAGCCGTGCTGACATGACGCTACTATCCGTGCTCGATCAAACGCCCGTGATCGCCGGGCACTCGGTGGCGGACGCGATCGCCGCCACCGTGGAACTCGCGCAACTCGCCGACGACCTCGGCTACACGCGCTACTGGTGCGCCGAACACCACGGCTTGCGCGGCGTATCGAATCCTTGTCCCGAAGTGATGCTGGCGCGCCTAGGCAGTGTGACCCAACGCATTCGCCTCGGCTCTGGCGGCGTGATGCTGCCTTACTACAGCCCGTTCAAGGTCGCCGAGCAATTCATGATGCTCGAGGCGCTGTTTCCGAACCGCATCGACCTCGGCGTAGGACGCGCACCGGGCGGCGACATGCGCACCGCGCAGGCAGTCGCGGCCGGCGACTACAACCGCGGCGATATCTTCCCGCAGCAGGTCGCGGATCTAGTCGGGCTGATGCATGGCACGCTGCCCGACGATCATGTCGCACAGGGCGTGCTGCTGCAGCCGCAGATCGCGACGCGTCCGCAATTGTGGATGCTCGGTTCGAGCGAATTCGGCGGCTTGCTCGCCGCACAACTCGGTATTCGCTTCGCGTTCGCGCATTTCATCAACGCGCATTTCGGGCATCAGGTGGCGCAGGCTTATCGCGAGCGCTTCAAGGCCAGTCAGGAAGCGCAACAGCCTTATCTCGCTGCCGCCGTCTTCGTGATCTGCGCGGATACCGAACAGGAAGCCGCCGATCTGGAAAAGGCCGTCGATCTGCGCCGCGTGCAAATGGCGTACGGCCTGAACGAACCCATTCCGACGATCGAACAAGGCATCGCGCAGGAGTACGGCGAGCGCGAGCAACTGGTGATCGCGCGGGAACGCCCGCGCAGCGTTGTCGGTACGCCGGAGATCGTCACTGAGCGCCTGCATGCGCTGCAGGAGCAGTTCCAGGCCGACGAGCTGATCGTGCTAACTGTGGCGGGCAGCTATCGCGCTCGTCTGCGCTCTTATGAACTCCTTGCCGATGCGTTCCAGTTGACGCATTGAGTCCTAACCTCTCCTTTCACCCTCTCCAACCTGCATGAAACTCGACCTCAAGATTCTCGATGCGCGCATGCGCGACCAACTCCCGGCCTACGCCACCACCGGCAGCGCCGGCCTCGATCTGCGCGCGTGCCTCGACGCACCGCTGACGCTCGAACCCGGCCAGACGGCGCTGGTGCCGACCGGGTTGGCGATTCACGTCGGCGATCCGGGTTATGCGGCGTTGATTCTGCCGCGTTCGGGGTTGGGACATAAGCACGGCATCGTGCTGGGCAATCTGGTCGGTCTGATCGATTCGGATTACCAAGGTCAGTTGATGATATCCACGTGGAATCGCGGCGAGACCCCGTTCGTGCTGAATCCGATGGAACGCCTCGCGCAACTCGTGATCGTGCCGGTCGTGCAAGCCGAGTTCAATATCGTCGACGACTTCGAGACGAGCGATCGCGGTGCGGGCGGCTTCGGTAGCACGGGCAAGCATTGAACGCGTAGTCGTCGATCGGAACCGAGGCCGGAGCGCACATAAAAAAACGGCGCGGGTTTAAAACCCGCGCCGTTTTTTTTACTGGCTTGGCTCAGCCGTGTAACGCCTGAAACTTACTCGACTTCAACCGCTTCCGGATTCGGATTGCGCGGCGCCGGATGCTCGTCGAAGGTCAACTGCACCTTGTCTTCCGCATCGACGTCGACCGATACGCGGCCGCCGTTCATCAGCTTGCCGAACAGCAGCTCGTCGGCCAGCGCACGACGGATCGTGTCCTGGATCAGACGCTGCATCGGCCGTGCACCCATCAACGGATCGAAACCGTGCTTGGCGAGATGCGCGCGCAACGCGTCGGTGAAGAGCGCGTCGACCTTCTTCTCGTGCAACTGATCTTCCAGTTGCATCAGGAACTTGTCGACCACACGCATGATGATTTCTTCATCGAGCGAACGGAAGCTGATCGTTGCGTCCAGACGGTTACGGAACTCCGGCGTGAACATGCGCTTGATGTCGACCATCTCGTCGCCGGTTTCCCGACGATTCGTGAAGCCGATCACCGACTTGCCCATTGCCTCGGCGCCCGCGTTCGTCGTCATGATGATGATGACGTTGCGGAAGTCCGCCTTGCGGCCGTTGTTGTCCGTCAGCGTGCCGTGGTCCATGACCTGCAGCAGCACGTTGTAGATGTCCGGATGCGCCTTCTCGATCTCGTCAAGCAGCAGCACGCAATGCGGCTTCTTCGTGACGGCTTCGGTCAGCAGACCGCCCTGATCGAAACCGACGTAGCCCGGCGGCGCGCCGATCAACCGGCTAACCGCATGACGCTCCATGTATTCCGACATGTCGAAGCGGATCAGTTCGATACCCAGCGTGAACGCCAGCTGCTTCGCCACTTCCGTCTTGCCGACGCCCGTGGGGCCGGAGAACAGGAACGCGCCGATCGGCTTGTCCAGTTTGCCGAGACCCGCACGCGCCATCTTGATCGCGGCCGACAGCGCGTCGATAGCCGGGTCTTGCCCGAACACCACGCTCTTCAGATCGCGATCCAGCGTTTGCAGCTTGCTGCGATCGTCTTGCGACACGCTTTGCGGCGGGACGCGCGCGATCTTCGAAATGATCTCTTCGATCTCGTTCTTGCCGATGGTCTTCTTCTGCTTCGACTTCGGCAGGATGCGTTGCGCGGCGCCGGCTTCGTCGATCACGTCGATTGCCTTGTCCGGCAAGTGACGATCCGTGATGAAGCGTGCCGACAACTCAGCCGCTGCCGACAGTGCGCCCGACGAATACTTCACGCCGTGATGCTCTTCGAAACGCGACTTCAGACCACGCAGAATCGCCACTGTCTGTTCGACGGTCGGCTCGGTCACGTCGACCTTCTGGAAACGACGCGACAGTGCCGCGTCTTTTTCGAAGATGCCGCGGTATTCCGTGAACGTGGTCGCGCCGATGCACTTGAGCGTGCCCGACGACAACGCCGGCTTCAGCAGATTCGACGCGTCCAGCGTGCCGCCCGATGCGGCGCCCGCGCCGATCAGCGTATGAATCTCGTCGATGAACAGGATCGCGTGCGGACGTTCCTTCAATTCCTTCAGGACCGTCTTGAGACGCTGTTCGAAGTCGCCACGATATTTGGTGCCGGCCAGCAGCGCGCCCATGTCGAGCGAGTACACCTGCGCATCCGCGAGAATGTCGGGCACTTCGCCGCGCGTAATTCGCCACGCCAGACCCTCGGCGATCGCGGTCTTACCCACGCCCGCCTCACCGACCAGCAGCGGATTATTCTTGCGCCGGCGGCACAGTACCTGGACCACACGCTCGACTTCCGACTCGCGCCCGATCAGCGGATCGATGCGGCCGTCTTTCGCCATCTGGTTCAGGTTCTGCGTGAACTGGGCGAGCGGCGTTTCCTTCTGCGCGGCGGCTTCGTCGGACTCGGCATTCGCGTCGCTCGCTTTCGCGGCGTCCGTGCTGCTCGTCTTGGCGATGCCGTGCGAGATGAAATTGACCACGTCCAGACGCGTCACGCCCTGCTGTTGCAGGTAGTACACCGCGTGCGAATCCTTCTCGCCGAAGATTGCGACCAGCACGTTCGCGCCGGTCACTTCCTTCTTGCCATTCGAGGTGGACTGCACATGCATGATCGCGCGCTGGATCACACGCTGGAAACCCAGCGTGGGCTGCGTGTCGACGTCGTCCGTGCCAGGCACGGTCGGCGTGTTGTCATGTATGAAGTTGCGCAGGTTCTGGCGCAGATCCTCGATATTGGCCGCGCATGCACGCAACACTTCCGCCGCTGTCGGATTGTCCAACAGTGCCAGCAAAAGATGTTCGACCGTTATGAACTCGTGCCGCGCCTGGCGTGCTTCCATGAACGCCATGTGCAGGCTGACTTCCAGTTCCTGGGCAATCATGCTTCCTCCATCACACACTGCAGCGGATGCCCGGCCTGCCGTGCGTGGGTAACGACTTGCTCGACTTTGGTCGACGCGATGTCCCGCGTATAGACCCCACAAACTCCCCTGCCCTCGCGATGCACCTTCAACATAACCTGTGTTGCGGTTTCACGATCTTTATTAAAGTATTCCTGCACGACCATCACGACAAATTCCATCGGCGTGAAGTCGTCATTCAGCAGCACCACTTTGTACATGGCCGGCGGCTTGAGTTTCTTCTCTTGCCGCTCCAGTACGGTGCCGTCCTGCTTGTCCGGGATAATCGCCATACACCCATTCTAAACAACTAGGACAGGCCCGCAATCCTGTCAAAACCCGGCCGACCGGCCGGTGAGCCCGTTCGCTACTGCCTGATGAGTCACCACCCACCAGGTGTGCGCCATTCGACGAGCCGTTTGCGGAGCCGGCCCCCTATCCTGATGCATCGCGGCCTTGCTGCACCGCAGTCGGATCGAGTATCGCACAACCTGCCGGAGCTGGCTGGAAGGCTCGCCCGTGCCAATCGGCGGCGGCCGATCCGCAGAACAGCATGTGAGTCGATTATGCGACTTTTCAAGACAGCCCGCTTGCGCAACCGCACATAACGAAAGCGGGAAAAACCCTGGAAAGCGCCTGTTTGCAACGGCTCGACTAGCGTCTCAAAATTTTCTTGACACCCGAATAAAGAGCCTCAACAATCAAGCTGGCACTTTTTTCACTGAGCCATAAATCGAAAAAATGCCGATGGTGAGCTTGTGAGGAGGGAGCGGCTGCTCGCGCGGTCGTCGAGCTTTTCGAGGGCTCGTGGTAGTGACATGAGTTACAGGGGAAGTTGGAATGGCAACTGGTACGGTCAAATGGTTCAATGACGCAAAAGGTTTCGGATTCATCACGCCTGATGAAGGTGGTGAGGATCTGTTTGCACACTTCTCGGCCATCCAGATGAATGGGTTCAAAACCCTCAAGGAAGGCCAAAAGGTAACCTTCGAGGTCGTGCAAGGCCCGAAAGGCAAACAGGCATCGAACATCCAGGCACCTGCCTGATACGGTTCGTTACCCGTCCTTTGAAACCCGGCTTCGTGCCGGGTTTCTTTTTTTGGGGCGCCGCATCGGTGTCACAGGCGTCCCAACTATCGGACGACTGATTGTTTTGATGCGCACTGCATCATTAGAGTGTCCCCTCTCGCCGTCACCGCATCCTCAAAAACAAAAACCCCGACGGCATATCGTGCCCATCGGGGTTTGCCAAATCGCCTCGGAGCGCGCGAGGCGCGCTCACCGCACTTACATATTCTCGATCAACACCTGACCGAAACCTGAGCACGACACCTGCGTCGCGCCCTCCATCAAACGCGCGAAGTCGTACGTGACGCGTTTTTGCAGAATGGATTTTTCCATCGACTTGATGATCAATTCCGCCGCCTCGAACCAGCCGAGGTGACGCAGCATCATTTCCGCCGAGAGAATTTCCGACCCCGGATTCACGTAGTCCTTGCCCGCGTACTTCGGCGCGGTGCCGTGCGTCGCTTCGAACATCGCGACCGAATCCGACATGTTCGCGCCCGGAGCAATGCCGATCCCGCCGACTTGCGCGGCCAGCGCATCCGAGACGTAATCGCCGTTCAGATTCAGCGTGGCGATCACGTCGTATTCGGCCGGGCGTAACAGGATCTGCTGCAGGAACGCATCCGCGATCACGTCTTTAAGGACAATATCGCCACCCGTCTTCGGATTCTTGATTTTCATCCACGGGCCGCCGTCGATCAGTTCCGCGGCGAATTCTTTCTGCGCGAGTCCATAACCGTAGTCGCGGAACGCGCCTTCGGTGAACTTCATGATGTTGCCCTTGTGCACCAGCGTGACCGAGCGGCGATCGTTGTCGATCGCGTACTGGATCGCCTTGCGCACCAGGCGCTCGGTGCCTTCGCGCGACACCGGCTTGATGCCGATCCCCGACGTGTCCGGGAAGCGGATCTTCTTCACGCCCATCTCTTCCTGCAGGAACTTGATGACTTTCTTCGCCTGCTCGGACTCGGCCGGCCATTCGATACCGGCATAGATGTCTTCCGAGTTCTCGCGGAAGATCACCATGTTGGTTTTTTCAGGCTCACGCACCGGCGAAGGCACGCCCTTGAAATACTGCACCGGCCGCAAGCACACATACAGATCCAGCTCCTGACGCAACGCGACGTTCAACGAACGGATGCCGCCGCCGACGGGCGTGGTGAGCGGCCCCTTAATCGACACGACATATTCCTTGAGCACCTGCAGTGTTTCTTCCGGCAGCCACACGTCGGGACCGTACACCTTGGTCGACTTCTCGCCGGCATAGATTTCCATCCAGTGGATTTTCTTCTTGCCTGCGTACGCTTTTTCTACCGCGGCATCCACGACCTTGATCATCACCGGCGTGATGTCGAGACCCGTGCCGTCGCCTTCGATAAACGGAATGATCGGCTGGTCGGACACGTTGAGCGAGAAATCGGCGTTGACGGTGATTTTGTCACCGTCGGTGGGGACCTTGATGTGCTGATACGGCATGATCGGACTCCAATGAAGGCTAGGCTGAAAGCTGATGGGAGACTGCGAAAATGGGCGCTTCCTCGCTACGCGCAATGCCGGACGCCTGCAAGCGGCCTTGGCCGTTATTCTAGCCCACGCGGCCGGCGCGACACGGCCGCTGCGGCTCGGGGTTTTCCAACATGACGGCATGGTGGCGAGACGTCGACGGCACGCCTGATTCGCGAAGCATAGGTCTTATGTCTTATATAAGACAATGGGCTTATCGCTGCGGATTATGCATTATCATCCCGCCATTGACTATCCGGCCAAACGCCTTGCCACGCTTAAGCGGCATGGCTCACCGCCCCCCTCGCGCCGCGTGACTTTTACCCTGCTCTCCCCATGCGTCTGCTCGCTCTGAACAAACCGTTCGGCACCATCTGCCAGTTTTCCCCTCACGAGACGCGCGCGTCGCTGGCCGACTGGGTCAAGGTGCCGGGCGTCTATCCTGCGGGCAGACTCGATTCCGATAGCGAAGGCCTGCTGCTCCTCACCGACGACGGCGCATTGCAGGCGCGTATCGCCGAACCGCGTCACAAGCTGGTCAAACGTTATTGGGCGCAAGTGGAAGGGGCGGTGGATGCCGCCACGCTGAAGAGACTCGCGCGCGGTGTCGACCTCGGCGACTACGTGACGCAGCCATGCCGCGCCGACTTCGTGGAACCGACCGACACGCTATGGACCCGCACGCCGCCGATCCGCTATCGCGCCGCGACCCCCACCACGTGGATCGAGTTGTCGATCACCGAAGGCAAGAACCGCCAGGTACGCCGCATGACGGCCGCGGTGGGATTTCCGACACTGCGTCTGGTGCGTGTGGGGATCGGTGCGCTCGACATTCTTTCACTCGGACTCCAACCGGGGCAAAGCGTCGAATTGCCGCTGAAGGCGCCATGGGAAGGCGTCGCCTGACGCATCGAACCCGCGCATCGAATCTGACTCGCACGCTGTGGATAAGCGGACTAACTCGTTGTATCCGCAAACAAATAAGCGTATGAAACTCGCATTAAAAAAGCGTGAAACAAACGCGTCCGCGACACGCTCGCGCTAGTCCATTTGCTTCAACTCAACGGCCTATCAATTTTTCAGAAAAATTACGTCAACCGCGCTGTGAGCTCACGCGTTATTCGACGCAGATGCCGCCCAAAGCTGTCCGGCATTCAGCCTTAAGGGCCTTTGCACAAGCCGTTCACACGGTCAAAGCGAGGAGTCTGAGCGCTAAGCAGACGCGTCGAAAAATTTGTTCGATGCGCTGTCAACCGAAAGGTGGATGGCACGTTTACCGACATGACTCTTACATAACCGGGTCATTTGGTTAATTAACTAAAGCTGAGGATTCTCAAAATGAACAAACTGATCGCCGCTCTGGTCGCTGGCCTCTTCGCAACGGCAGCATTCGCACAAGCATCGGCACCGGTCGCAGCAGCGTCGGCACCGGCAGCAGCTTCGTCGGCAAAGAAGACCACGAAGAAGGCAGCACACAAGAAGTCGCACAAGAAGGCAGCTGCTGCAGCAGCAGCTTCGGGCGCTTCGGAATAAGTTTGTAAAAACGCAGTCAAGAACTAGCTTTATTGCCGTTCTTACGGCGTTGAAAGGCAGATCACCGCAAGGCGATCTGCCTTTTTGTTTTTGACGCGCTCGCGTAACATTCGCGGGTTAATTTCCAGCAAGGAGTCATGCCGTGCGATTTCCCATGCGCTCGTTGATTGCGCGCTTCGCTGTTGCCGTTGCACTGCCGCTCGCCGCGCTTTCGTTCGCCGCCAGCACCGCCGCCCCTGCTCACGCGCAGGACATGCCGCCCGGTGCGAAGCAGCCCAGCGAATTTCCGCGCGCCAGGCTGACCGCCGGCATGTTCGTGATCGACGCCGCGGTCGCCGCGAACGACGCGGACCGCGAACAAGGTTTGATGTATCGCACGACCCTCGCGCCGAACGAAGGCATGCTGTTCGTCTTCAACGAACGGGCCGTGCATTGCTTCTGGATGAAGAACACGTTGATCCCGCTGTCGATCGCGTTCATGCGCGCCGACGGCACGGTCACCGACATCGACGAAATGCAGGCCGAGACCACCGACAATCACTGCCCGAAGAACAACGGCATGTACGCGTTGGAAATGAGCAAAGGCTGGTTCACGTCGAAGGGCATCAAACCGGGGATGAAGATCCAGGGTTTGCCGGCCGCGCAATAAGCCGCCGGTCGACTCCGCCGCTTCATCCCACCGCTTTCGAAAAAGCCGGTGCCTGCAAAACAGGCACCGGCTTTTTTATTCGCTACGTGTCCCCATATCGTAGCCACGCGCGCGGACGGCAAGCGCCGGAACCCCGCCGGCAGGCCGTTGAGCCGCCTGGCAAGATTCCTGCAAAAGCCGGTCCGACGCGCTATCCTAGTAATCTTAGTAAAGCAGCACCCTGCTCCCCGGGTAGCACAAGGCTGCCGCCCGGCGAGCGTTTCTGGCGCGCCATTCCAAGGAGGTTCACGTGCCCCGCAAGACTCCCATCGAGCGCTACCGGAATATCGGCATCAGCGCTCACATCGACGCCGGCAAAACCACCACCACTGAACGCATCCTGTTCTACACAGGCGTGACCCACAAGATCGGCGAGGTTCACGACGGTGCGGCAACGATGGACTGGATGGAACAGGAGCAGGAGCGCGGCATCACCATCACGTCGGCGGCGACCACCGCTTTCTGGAAGGGCATGGCCGGCAACTACCCTGAACATCGGATCAACATCATCGACACGCCGGGACACGTCGACTTCACGATTGAAGTCGAGCGTTCCATGCGCGTGCTCGACGGCGCCTGCATGGTGTACGACTCGGTCGGCGGCGTGCAGCCGCAGTCCGAAACCGTGTGGCGTCAGGCGAACAAGTACAAGGTGCCGCGCATTGCGTTCGTCAACAAGATGGACCGCGTCGGCGCGGACTTCTTCCGCGTGCAGCGGCAGATCGGCGATCGCCTGAAGGGCGTCGCGGTGCCGATCCAGATTCCGGTCGGCGCGGAAGATCACTTCCAGGGCGTGGTCGATCTGGTCAAGATGAAGGCGATCTACTGGGAAGAAGAGAACCAGGGCATCAAGTTCGAGTACCGCGATATTCCGACGGAACTCGCGGCCACCGCGAAGGAATGGCACGACAAGATGGTCGAAGCCGCGGCGGAAGCCAGCGAGGAACTGCTCGAGAAATACCTCGGCGGCGAGACGCTAACGGAAGAGGAAATCAAGTTCGGCATTCGCACCCGCTGTATCGCCAACGAAATCGTGCCGATGCTGTGCGGCAGCGCGTTCAAGAACAAGGGCGTGCAGGCCATGCTCGACGCGGTGATCGACTATCTGCCGTCGCCGGTGGATGTCCCCGCGATCACCGGTCACGACG
Source organism: Paraburkholderia sp. BL21I4N1 (assembly GCF_002973525.1). Lineage (GTDB taxonomy): Bacteria > Pseudomonadota > Gammaproteobacteria > Burkholderiales > Burkholderiaceae > Paraburkholderia. Next base: position 40,298 of record NZ_PVEN01000028.1, on the reverse strand, counting down.
AATACGACAAGGAAATCGAGCGTCATCCGACCGACACCGATCCGTTCTCCGCGCTCGCCTTCAAGATCATGACCGACCCGTTCGTCGGCCAGCTGATTTTCTTCCGCGTCTATTCCGGCGTGGTGAATTCGGGCGACACGGTCTACAACGCCATCAAGGAAAAGAAGGAACGCCTTGGCCGGATCCTGCAGATGCACGCCAACGAGCGCAAGGAAATCAAAGAGGTCTACGCCGGCGACATCGCCGCGGCCGTCGGCCTGAAAGAAGCAACCACGGGCGACACGCTGTGCGATCCCAACAACGTCATCATCCTTGAAAAGATGATTTTCCCGGAGCCGGTGATCTCGCAGGCCGTCGAGCCGAAGACCAAGGTCGACCAGGAAAAGATGGGCATCGCACTGAACCGTCTGGCGCAGGAAGACCCGTCGTTCCGCGTGCAGACCGACGAGGAATCCGGCCAGACCATCATCTCCGGGATGGGCGAGTTGCACCTGGAAATTCTGGTCGACCGCATGAAGCGCGAGTTCGGCGTTGAAGCCACGGTCGGCAAGCCGCAGGTCGCGTATCGCGAAACGGTGCGCAACAAGGTCGAAGACGTCGAAGGCAAGTTCGTCAAGCAGTCGGGCGGTCGCGGTCAGTACGGTCACGCGGTGGTCACGCTCGAACCGGCGGCGCAGGGCAAGGGCTATGAATTCGTCGACGCGATCAAGGGTGGCGTGATTCCGCGCGAGTACATTCCGGCGGTGGACAAGGGCATTCAGGAAACGCTGAAGGCCGGCGTGCTAGCGGGCTATCCGGTGGTCGACGTGAAAGTGACGCTGACCTTCGGTTCGTACCACGACGTCGACTCGAACGAAAACGCGTTCCGGATGGCCGGTTCGATGGCGTTCAAGGAAGCCATGCGTAAAGCCAAACCGGTGCTGCTCGAACCGATGATGGCCGTCGAAGTGGAAACGCCGGAAGACTTCATGGGCAACGTGATGGGCGATCTTTCGAGCCGTCGCGGTCTGGTGCAAGGCATGGAAGACATCGCCGGTGGCGGCGGCAAGCTGGTGCGCGCCGAAGTGCCGCTCGCGGAGATGTTCGGTTATTCCACGTCGCTGCGTTCGGCCACGCAAGGCCGCGCCACCTACACGATGGAGTTCAAGCACTACGCCGAAACGCCGAACAACGTCGCCGAAGCGGTGATCAACGCGAAGCACAAGTAAGCGTTGCGATAGCAGGCACGCCTCGTGCGCGTTAAGTTGTGTCATGCGCAAGCAGGCGGCTCATAGGCGAACGACTCGACTAAGCCCGTCCCTTGTGGACGGGCTTTTTTCTTTCACGGCCGCATGCACGGCCCCACGTTCACCTGCCGCTTTGCGAACGTGCAAAAATGCAGGACGGCGCCATGCCGATCGGCGGGACCGACGCCCACGAGGAGACGCATCATGAGCCAGGATCACGAACATCCGCATTACAAGCCCGAGCAACCCACGGCGCCAGTCGATTGGCGCGAGCACGGCGTGAAGGTCATCAAGGGCGATCAGCTCGACAGCAATACCGCGCAAACGCCGGGCATGAATCGCGCGGCCGCGATCAACGCCGCGCGGGTCGGCGCGCAGAAAATCTGGGCCGGCACCGTAACGATTCATCCGAACGCGAAGACCGGTGCGCATCATCATGGCGCGCTCGAAAGCGTGATCTACGTGGTACGCGGCCAGGCGCGCATGCGCTGGGGCGAACACCTCGAGTTCACCGCCGAAGCCGGTCCCGGCGACTTCATCTTCGTGCCGCCGTACGTGCCGCATCAGGAGATCAACGCGAGCACCGACGACCCGCTCGAATGCGTTCTGGTGCGCAGCGACAACGAGGCGGTCGTGGTCAATCTGAACATCGATGCGGTGGAAGCGCCGGAAACCGTGTTCTGGGTCGATCCGATTCACAAGCATCCGCACGACCATTGACTCGCGGCGGCCGCTGCGAGGCGGCTTCGCGGAACGTTGTGATGGCGATACACAGCAACCGTTTTATCCGCCCATCCGCAACCCGGCAGCGCGGCACGCGCGCCGAATCGCAGAGCAATCGCTTACACTGAAGCCGTTTGACGCAGCTTTTGGCTACCCCACGTACGCCGCTGCGCTTTTTTCACCGCTCAAACGTCGCCGCTCGCGCGCGTCTCGTGCGGTCCTTCAGAACCGGCAGCAGAAACGGACTGGACACTCCATCGATGAAGACTCCCGCGGACCGATTCCCCGACCTCGACCTCAATGCAGCCCGCCTCACCGCCGACGCGTACGGCCACCACGCCCTCGACGAATTCGTCGCCGGCCGCCTCACGCGCCGCGAACTGCTGCGCTATGCGAGCGTGATCGGTTTGTCGCTGGTAGGCGGCGGCGTGCTGAACGCACCGCGTGCACGCGCCCAGGGCAATGCGGCCGCGTCGAATCAGACGATCCGCGTGGCCCACCTGACGCCCGCGGGCGCGGTCGATCCGCTCACCGTGACGGACGCGGCTAGCCTTGCGCTACTGAACCAGACCGGCGAATTCCTGATCGACGACGACGGCGAGAAACTCGTGCTGAGGCCGGCGCTCGCGTTGTCGTGGAAGCCAAACGACAAGGGCGACGTGTGGACCTTCAAGCTGCGCCCCAACGTCAAATTCCACGACGGCCAGGTATTCGGCGCCAAAGACGTGGTCGCCACCTTCGACCGCCTCGCCGATCCGGCGAGCGGCTCGGCGGCGCTCTCGGTGTTGAAGGGCGTGCTGTCGAAAGGCGGCGCGAAAGTGGTCGACGATCACACGGTCGCGTTTCATCTGGATGCGCCGAACGGCAACTTCCCGTACTACGTTTCCTCGGACAATTACAACGCCGTGATCCTGCCCGCCAACTACGCGGGCGGTTATGAAAAGAGCTTCATCGGCACGGGTCCGTTCAAGCTCGAGAAGTATCAGGCCAAGGTCGGCGCGTCGTTCGTGCGCAACCCCGATTACTGGGGCGATAAAGCGTTACCGCAACGCGTACAGTTCTCCTTCTATGCCGACGAACAGGCGCAGCTGCTTGCCCTGCAAGGCCATCAGGCGGACGTGATGGGCACCTTCACCGTACAGGGCGGCGCCAGCATTCTGAACAATCCGGAATACAAGGCCGTCGGCGTGAAGTCGAGCGCGCATCGGCAGATTCACATGCGCAACGACAGTCCGCTGTTCAAGGACAAGCGCGTGCGCCAGGCGCTGGCGTTGTCGCTGGATCGCGACGTGCTGGTGCGCGGGCTCTTCAAGGGCCGCGCGCAGCTCGGCAACGACAGTCCGTTCGCGCCGGTGTTTCCGTCGTCGGATGCGGGCGTGCCGCAACGCAAGCTCGACGTCGCGAAAGCGAAGCAACTGCTCGCGCAGGCCGGCGTGCCGAACGGCTTCGACGTGACGCTGACCACCGAAAAATACATGGAGATTCCCGATCTCGCCGTCGTCGTGCAGAACGCGGCGAAGGCGATCGGCGTGCGCATCAATCTCAAGGTGGAAAGCCAGTCGCTGTATTACGGCGCCGGCACGCCGGGCAAATCGGATTGGCTCGACTCGCCGCTCGGCATCACCGACTACGGTCATCGCGGCGTGCCGAACGTGTTCCTGAATGCGCCGCTCACGAGCACCGGCACGTGGAACGCCGCTCATTTCAAGAACCCGCAATACGATCAACTGGTCGCGCAATTCGTCGCTGCGGTCGATCTCGGCACACAGAAGAAAATCTCCGGGCAGATCCAGACGCTGTTGCTCGACGAAACGCCCGTCATCATTCCGTTCTTCTACGATCAACTGATCGCGATGCGTAAGGGCGTGAACGGCGTGCGCTTCACCGCGCTCGCGCAACTCTATTTCGACCGCGCGGTGTTGAGCGCGTAAGCGCCGGCGCGTTTTCGGCAGGAGCTCACGATGTCGACCACGGTGACCCCGCCCAGTTCGCCCTCTTCCCCCGCCTCGCCCGCGCGCTCGGTCTCCGGCGGCAACGCGGCGCGCGTCGTGCGTTTTCTCGCGACGCGCGTGGGCTTGTCGCTAATCACGCTATGGCTGCTGTCGGTGATCGTGTTCGCGGGCGGCCAGTTGCTGCCCGGCGATATCGGCCGCGCGGTGCTCGGGCCGCTCGCCGACGCGCGCGCGGTCGCCGCGCTCAATCATCAGCTCGGCGCGGACCGGCCGCTGCTCACGCAATACGTCGAGTGGATTTCGCATTTCGTGCGCGGCGATATGGGGCTGTCGTACGCGTATCGTGAGCCCGTCGGGCCGTTTATCGCCGATGCGCTCGCGCATTCGGCCAGGCTCGGTTTGCTCGCCTTTATCGTGGTCGTGCCGCTCGGCATTGCGGGCGGCGTGTGGTCCGCCATGCATGCGGGGCGCTGGCTCGATCGCACGATCAGCATTACCGGTTTGTCGGCGACCGTGGTGCCGGAGTTCGTTTCGTCGATCGTGCTGATTCTGGTGTTCGGCATCTGGTTGCAATGGCTGCCGATCGAAGCCTCGTATCCTCCCGACGCAAGCGTGTTCGAACAACTGCGCCATCTGATTCTGCCGGTGCTACCGCTGGTGCTGGTGTTCTTCGGCTACATCGCGCGTATGGCGCGGGCCGGCACCGTCGAGGCGCTCGACGCCGATTACACCCGCACCGCGATTCTCAAAGGACTGCCGCGTCGTGTCGTGATCTGGCGGCATGTGCTGCGCAACGCGCTGCTGCCCACCATCACCGTGGCCGCGACGCAGCTCGGCTACATGATCGGCGGCCTGGTGGTGGTCGAGACGCTGTTCCACTACCAGGGCATCGGTTCGCTGATCTACAACGCCGCCAAGGCCAAGGACTTTCCGATGCTCGAAGCGGGTGTGCTGACCATCGGCGTGGTGTACACGGTGGCCAATCTCGTCGCCGATGCGCTGCACGTGCTGCTCAATCCGCGCCTGCGTGTGAGGAGCGCCGAATGAGCACGATCGTCCCGCCCTCGCCTTCGACCCCACGCGCGCTCGCTGAGCCGCGTTTCGATCAATTGCGCGTGCTGCTGCGTTCGCCCACCTTCGTGGTGGGCGTGGTGATCGTCACGTGGTGGATTGTCTGCGCACTCGCCGGGCAATGGATCGTGCGGATCGATCCGTATGCGTCCGATCCGCTCAATTCGCTGATGCCGCCCGATCGCACTCACTGGTTCGGCACCGACCAGCTCGGCCGCGACGTGTTCTCGCGTGTCATCGTGGGGGCGCGCGACATTCTGACCATCGCGCCGCTGGCCACGCTGCTCGGCACCGTGGCGGGCACGACCCTCGGCCTGATCGTCGGCTATTTCGAGGGCTGGGTCGACAACGTGGTGGGCCGCGCGATCGACGCCGTGCTCGCGCTGCCGCTCGTGATCGTCGCGCTGCTTGCGCTGGCCGCGGTCGGCGCGTCGAATTTCACGGTGATCCTCGTGATCGGTATCACCTTCACGCCGATCACCGCGCGCACCGTGCGCGCCGCCGTGTTCGCCGAACGCCATCTCGACTACGTGGCCGCGGCGCAACTACGCGGCGAGCGCGCGCCGTACGTCATGTTCGCGGAGATTCTGCCGAATGTGCTGCCGCCCATCATCGTCGAAGCCACCGTGCGGCTTGGCTACGCGATCTTCGCGGTCGCCACGCTGTCGTTTCTCGGCTTCGGCATTCAGCCGCCTTCCGCCGACTGGGGCCTCGCGCTCTCCGAGTCGTACACGCTGATGGCCGGCGGCGCCTGGTGGACCGTGGTGTTCGCGGCGGGCGCGATCGCCTCGCTGGTGGTCGGCGTCAATCTGATCGCCGACAGCGTGCAAGGCGTGCTCGACCGATGAACGGCCCGCCGCCCTCCTCGTTCCCCGCTTTCGATGTGTCGAAGAGCGACCGCACCGACGCGCTGACCGTCGTCGGCCTGACCGTGACGTACCGGATGCGCGGACGCGATCGTGAAGTGCTGCAGGACGTGTCGTTTCGCGTGCGGCGCGGCGAGGCGTATGGGCTCGTCGGCGAATCGGGCTGCGGCAAATCGACGGTCGCGATGGCCACGCTGCGCTACCTGCCGCGCAACGGCAAGGTGAAGGCGGGCAAGATCGTGATCGCCGGCGAAGACGTGCAGAAGCTCGACGCCGACGCGCTGCGCCAGTTGCGCGCGAATGCGATTTCGATCGTCTATCAGGATCCGGGACGCGCGCTGAATCCGTCGCTGACCATCGCACGGCAAGTCTCCGAAGCGTTCGAGGCGGCCGGCGTCGCGCGCGACGAAGCGCTGCACCGCACGCGCGAGATGCTGCAGCGCGTGCGCATCGCGGCGCCCGAGCGCGTGATGGAGAGCTATCCGCATCAGCTGTCGGGCGGCATGCAGCAGCGCGTGGTGATCGCCATGGCGCTCGCGTCGAACCCCGCACTGCTGATCCTCGACGAACCGACCACCGGCCTCGACGCCACCGTCGAAGCCGAAGTGCTCGACCTCGTCGCGCAGTTGCGCGCGGAACTCGGCACCGCCGTGCTGTTCATCAGCCACAACCTCGCCGTGATCGGGCGCATGTGCGAGCGCGTCGGCGTGCTCTACGCGGGCAAGCTGGTCGAGGAAGGCGCGACTCAGGACGTCTTCACTCGGCCGCGCCATCCTTATACGGTCGGGCTCTTGCGCTGTTTGCCGACAGCCGGGCGCAGCAAGGATAGTGAGCGGCTCGACACGATCGCGGGTAGTCTGCCGTTGCCGGGCTCGGTCACGCAGGGCTGCATCTACGTGGAACGCTGTCGTCTCGCCGACGACCGCTGCCGCCGCGAGGCGCCGCCGCCGTACCGGGTGAGCGCCGCGCATGGCGATCAGATGTCGCGCTGCCATTACCACGAACGCGCGCTTGAATTGCCGCGCGCTGGCGCCGAAGCCGCGTTGCCTGAGCGTCGTCGCGAGTCGCTCGACGTCGAAGCGCGCCCGCTCGTGCTGCGCACCGACAAACTCTCGAAAACGTTCCACGTGGGCGGCGCCCCGCTGCGCGCGGTCGACGCCGTTTCCATCGACCTCGCGAGCGGTGAGACGCTCGGCCTCGTCGGCGAATCGGGCAGCGGCAAGACGACGCTCGCCAAGCTGATGCTCGGGCTGCTCACGCCCGACGCCGGCAGCGTGCTCGAACTCGACGGCGCGCCGCTCGCCGCGCGCGTGACGCGGCGCAACGACGAACAGGTCAAGTCGCTGCAGATCGTGTTCCAGAATCCGGACTCGGCGCTCAATCGCGCGCATTCGGTCAAGCGTTTGATCGGCCGCGCGCTGTCGCGGCTCACGTCGTTGCGCGGGCCCGCGATCGACGAACGGCTCGCCACGCTGACGGCCGCCGTGCGTTTGCCGGAGCGCTATCTCGGCTCGCGTACGCGGCAACTTTCCGGCGGACTCAAACAACGCGTGGCGATTGCCCGCGCGTTTGCCGGCGAACCGCGCGTGGTGGTCTGCGATGAGCCGACCTCCGCGCTCGACGTCTCCGTCCAGGCCGCGATTCTCAACCTGCTCGCCGATTTGCAGCGCGAACGCGGCGTGAGTTACGTTTTTATCTCGCACGACCTGCACGTGGTGCGCTATCTGGCCGATCGCATCGCCGTGCTGTATCTCGGCCGACTGCTGGAAATCGGACCGGCAGCCGCGGTGTTCGACGGGCCGCATCATCCTTATACCGAGGCGTTGCTGTCCTCCGTGCCGACGCTCGATACCACCCACGACGGCCAGGAAGGCGGCGTGGGCCGTCCCGCTCGCGCGCGTATCCGGCTGTCCGGCGATCTGCCGAGCGCAGCCTCGCCGCCGTCCGGCTGCGTGTTCCACACACGCTGCCCACGCAAACTCGGCGCGATCTGCGAAGAGCAGGACCCGCCGTTCGTCGATGCCGGCGGCCTGAATGGCGGACCAGCGGCCGCGCATCGGATCCGCTGCCATATCCCCATCGATCAGTTGCGCACCCTGCAAGCCGCCTCGCGCGACGACGCAGGCACGCTCCCGGGCAACGGCGCCGACAGCGCGCCGGAAAGCGCCGGACGCAGCGAATAACTCGGCCGCGCGCGGTGCCCCCTGAGTTTCGGGGCCGCGCGTTTCATCGCCGAAACGTTTTCCGGTGTTTTTTCGACGCCGGCATCGCACACCCCTATCCGACGCCTGTCGCCGCAAGGCTTTGCGGTCAGTGGCATGGATATCGCTAAGTAGTGTCCAGACAGAGGAACGCCAGCGCGCCTAAAACCGGGCGCGGCAACCGATGGGATTCGGAAGGAACCGGCGAGCGCGTCGCGGCATGACGGCTGCGCTCGCGCGGTTCGAACGACAACGACGAGCGATTGACGAGTATCGGCAAACCCGACTCGGGGGCGCGGCGCAGCCCGCAACAGACAGGTCCGCCGCCGCGGAATCAGCATGAGAGATGGCGGCAGCGAGGCGCCGGCGTTTCCCTCGGGAGAGATGTGATGAAGACCACCAGATATAACCGGCATTACTTCGGGATCCTGCGGAATGCGGCGATCGTGGCAGGCGTCACCGCGTTGGCCACTCAACTCGCCTATCCGGCATCGACCGATGTGATCCCGAAGTGGGTCGTACTCGCCGATGCGCCGCTGCCGGCTAGCGCCACGCACGGCACGACGCGATCGGTCGCGCAAGCCGACGGCGCGATCGCGGGTGAAGCGACGACAGGCATGAGCGCCGGCGAATCGGCGACGGGCATCGCGCCCGGCGACACGACCGCCGCCGACGACGCGGCCGCGATCTTCCAGCCGCAAGGCTGCGAGAGCGTCAATGTGGCCGGCTGCGGCCATCATGGCGGCGGCAGCGGCAGCAACGGTGCGGCGAGCGGAGGCAACAGCGGTGCCGGCGCGAATGGGAGCGGCGCGGCGGGTGGCGCCGCTGGTTCGGGCAGCGGCAGCGGAAGTTCTTCGGGTGCAGGCGGCAAGGGAAGTAGCAGCGGTGGCGGTGGAAGCAGCGGCGGCGGAAGTAGCGGCGGCGGAAGCAGCGGTGGCGGAAGCAGCGGCGGCGGAAGCAGCGGTGGCGGAAGCAGCGGCGGCGGAAGCAGCGGCGGCGGAAGCAGCGGCGGTGGAAGTAGCGGCGGCGGAAGCAGCGGTGGTGGAAGCAGCGGTGGCGGAAGTAGCGGCGGTGGAAGCAGCGGCGGTGGAAGTAGTGGTGGAAGCAGCAGCGGTGGCGGCAGCAGCGGCAGCAGCGGGAGCGCAGGCTGTGGTTGCGGCGGCTCCAGCGGCGGCCCAGGCAGTGGCAAAGGCGGTGGTTTCGGTGGTGGCTTTGGCGGTGGCTTCGGTGGCGGGTTCGGCGGTGGCTTTGGCGGAGGCTTCGGCGGCGGTCACGGAGGCAAGGGCGGCAGCGGTAACGGCGGTGGCAACGGCGGAGGAAACGGGCACTAGCAATCGCCCGTTTCATGGGTAGGGGGCCCCCGCGCCCTACCTTCGCCGACGACACGGCCGGCTACCGTGCGCTGCCCGCTGGCATCGGCGGTGATGTCTCGATCCCCCGGTCGAGCATCACCGCGCGAGGCCGGCTCAATCGGACGGCACGTACCTGGAACCAAACCGCGGCGATCGCCTCATATCAAGTTCAACGTTCGATATGAGGGCACCACAACATGCAACGAAACGTCCCCCCCTTCGCAACACGCGTGGCAACTGGCCTGCTGATGGCCGCCGCGCTGGGCCTCGCATCGCTCGCTCATGCGCAAACACCGGCGCAAACACCCACGCAGCCCGCAGCCACGGCCGCGCCGCTGTCACCCACGCTGTCACAAGCCGCGCCGCCGGTCGACCCCAGCTTCTCCGCCTACTCGCTCGCGCAAACCTGCAAGCGGAAAAACGACAACGTCGCGCAGGGCCAATGCGTCGGCGCGATCCGCGGCATCATCCACGGCTATCAGTACGGCGTGCTGTTCCTCGGTCAGCGTTCCGCGTTGCCGGCCAATGAAACGCAGCGCGTGTCGCTGTGCCTGCGCAACACGCAGGTGTCCGCGATCGTCGACGATTTCATCGCCGACGCCTCGCAAGTCAGCGACGATTCGCTCAGGCACACGCCCGCGGAAGTCGCGGTGCTAGGCTCCGTGCACATGCATCACAGTTGCAATTGATGGCGAACGCGCTCACAGCATTTCGAGCGCCCGCTTGCTGCGCGGCGGTTTGAAGTAGGCGTCGAGCGCCGCGAGTTCATCGGCGCCGAGCCGCAGTTGCGAGGCGCGATGGTTGTCCCGCACGTGCTCGACGCGCCCCGCCTTCGGAATCGCGAACACGCCCGGCTCGCGCAACACCCACGCGAGCGCTACCTGAAACACCGAGACGCCGCGCGCATCGGCGATATCGTCGAGCGGCGAGCGCTTCGGCAAACGCGCGTGATCGACCGGGCTGTAGGCCATTGCCGGCATCTTGTGCGCGGCGAGCCATGGCAGCAGGTCGAACGCCGGCCCGCGACGCGCCACGTTATACAGAATCTGATTGGTCGCGCAGGCGTCGCCGCCGGGTGTCGCGACGAGTTCTTCCATATCGTCGGTGTCGAAATTGCTGACGCCCCAGTGGCGAATCTTGCCGGCCCGCCGCAGCGCCTCGAAACCTTCGACGGTTTCCGCGAGCGGCACCGAGCCGCGCCAGTGCAGCAGATACAGATCGAGCCGATCCGTCTTCAAACGCTTGAGGCTCTGTTCACAGGCCGCGATCACGCCGCGCCGGCTGGCGTTATGCGGATACACCTTGCTGACCAGAAACAGCGGGTCGCGCAAGCCGGCGAGCGCCTCGCCGAGGAGCTGTTCGGTCGCACCGTCGCCGTACATTTCCGCGGTATCGATCAGCGTCATGCCCAATTCGATCCCGCAGCGCAGCGCGGCGATTTCGGCGGCGCGCCGCGTCGGCACCTCGCCCATTTCCCACGTGCCCTGCCCCAGTTTCGGAATGCGTTCGCCGTCGGGCAGGCTCACGCTTGCGATGTCGCTCGTCATGCTGACTCCTCGAAGTGGCTCAATGGTAGGTGAAGCATGGAACGAGTTTAGCGGCTGAACGGGCATGCGATCGGGCACCAGGCAAAAGCCCGCTATAACGCAGCGCGCCGATGTCATAGAATTGCCGCTTGCCCTTCTTGCGTGAGCCCCATGAACTCTGCCTCGGAAGACCGCTGGCGCGATCTGCGCCCGGACCCGGAAAACGACACGCCGCTGTATCTGCAACTTGCCCGCAAGCTTGGCACCGCGATTCACGAAAACCGCTGGAACGCCGGCGAGGCCCTGCCCTCGGAGCGTGTGCTGTCCGAAGCGCTCGGCGTATCGCGCATCACGTCGCGCAAGGCGATCGCATTGCTGGTCGAGCAAGGCCTGATCCGGCGCACGCAGGGCGCGGGCAGTTTCATCACACCGCGCTATGAAGATCCGCTGTCGCGTCTGTCGAGCTTTAGCGAAATGCTGCGGCGCCGGGGTTTCACGCCGAGTTCGAAGTGGCTGTCGCGCGAAATCCTGCCGGCCAATCGCGACGAAGTGATTCAGCTCGGCTTGTCGCCGGCCGCAGCGGTCACGCGATTGCGGCGTTTGCGGCTGGCCGACGGCATCGTGATGGCGGTGGAGAACTCCACCTTCCCTTCCGCGGTGATCCCCGATCCGCAAGCCATCGGCGATTCGTTGTACACGTACCTCGAACAGCGCGGACTGACGATCGTGCGCGCGCTGCAGCATTTCCGCGCCGTGAATGCGAGCGACGAAATCGCGCAGCAGATGAGCATCGCGCCGAACGACGCGTTGCTGCTCATTACCCGCGTGGGCTACACCGCAGACCAGCGGGCAATCGAATTGACCGATACGTATTGCCGCAACGATTACTACGACTTCGTTGCGGAGTTGCGGAAGTAGGCAGCACGAGCGCGGGGCGAAGCCACTACCAGGTGGCCTCGTGCGCACCTAACCGGGCCGGCGGCAATGCAAAAAACGCCGGTGTTTCGTCCAGCTCTTCAGCAGGCAACACGCCCAGCACACGGCCGAATTCGGAGGCCACCGTCCCCAGACAATCGCGCACATCGCCGAGCGACACATCGGGCGCTTTCCAGCCCTCGGCAATCTGCCCGAACGACTGCAACCACCGTCCCGTTTGCGCCAGCGAGAGCCGCACGTGCCAGCTTCCGCCTTCAGTCGCGCGCCGCGCCAACGCGATCATCGCGCCGAACGCGGCGAGGTAGCCGGTCGCGTGATCTAACGCCTGACACGGCAGATGTTTCGGCTCGGTGCAGCCCGCCGCTCGCCGCTCGGTCCACGCAATGCCGCTCGCCGACTGCACCAGGCTATCGAAGCCACGCCGTTGCGACCACGGCCCTTCGTGCCCGTAGGCGGACACCGAGACATACACCATCCCCGGCCGGATCCGCGCCAGCGCCTCGGGACCAAATCCGCGCGCCGCCAGCGCGCCGGGGCGATAAGCCTGCAAGAACACGTCGGCGTCGCCGGCAAGACCGCGCAAGATGTCACACCCGGTCGCCTCGCGCAGATCGAGCAGCGCCGAGCGCTTGCCGCGTCCGTTGTCGATCAGCAGCGGCGCGATGTTCGGCAAATGCGGGCCATTGATCATCAACACGTCCGCGCCGTGCTGCGCGAGCGCTCGCCCCGCCACCGGTCCAGCGATGATGCGAGACAGATCCAGCACCCGCACTCCCGCTAACGCCCGGTTCGCATCACCGAGGCGCGGCGGTTCGGCTGGCGCGTCGCCAATGCGCTCGATCTCGAACAGCGGCAGACCCGCAATCGCCTGCGCCTGCTCGAGCGCGGCCCACTCCTCGGGCGGTCGAATCAACGCCGCGCAGAGGCCCGCATCGGCGAGCGTCTGGTCGAGCGCCGCACCGTCCCACTCGCGAATCGCGGCCGCCACCGCGGCAGGACTGTTCTCGCAGTCGAGCACCGTCAACACCCCTTGCAGGTGGTGCGGAAAATTCGTGTGCAATTGAATCCAGCGGCCGTCGCGCGTCTCGTAGAAACCCATCACCGGATCGCGCAACGCGGGCGGCGGCCCGTCGTCGATACGCAAATAGCGTTCGCTGCGAAACGACGCGAGCGCGCGCCGCATCTGCACCGCGACATGCTGCCGACGGCCGGAGCGCAAGCGATGATATTCGGCGGCCGCGAGGCCGGTCGCGGCGATAGTTGCCGACGCCAGCGTGCCGACCCGGAAGACCGACGGCAACCCCGGATCGTCACCGCTGAGGGTGACGGCGTGCAGCGCAGTCGGGTCGCAGCCCGCGAGCGTCCAGATCTGTTTGAGAGCGAGTTCAGGCGTCATGGCGTGGGTGCCGAAGCGAGGGAAAGTGAAACCGAGTCTAGAATTTCATCCCTTCTCAATCAACCTTGATTATCATAATCAATATATATTGATTTCTTCGGTTCTTATCGATTTCCATGCCCGCTTCCGCGCCCCCTCCCATGCCCGCCTCGAATTTCCTGACCGCACCGGAAGCCGCCGCCGCGCTCGGCATCAGCCTGCCCACGCTCTACGCCTACGTGAGCCGCGGCATGCTCCAGTCGACGCCGGACGCGCAAAGCAAACACCGCCTCTACGACGCCGCCCAAGTGCGGCGCCTCGCCAAACGCAAGGAAGACGGCAAGCGCGCCGGCAAGGTGGCGCAGAAGGTGCTGGACTGGGGCGTGCCGGTGCTCGAATCATCGATCACGCTGGTGGCCGACGGCCGCCTGCTGTATCGCGGGCGTGATGCGATGGAGCTGGCGGGTAACGCGTCGCTCGAGGACGTCGCCGCCTTGCTATGGGAATGCGGCGAGCGCCGCATTGCTCAGGCGCCGGCGGTGCCGTTCGCCGCCGCGCAGTGGAACGCATGGCTGAAACTGTGGGGCGACAGCACGCCGCTCGACCGCGCGCTCGTGCTGCTGCCGGCCGCGGCGGCGCAGATGCCGCGCGTGTGGGCGCTCGGCCGCGATGCGCAACTCGACACCGCGTGCGCCGTGATGCGGTTGCTGGCCGCCGCGATGATCTCGGCGGCGCCGTCGAACGAACCGCTGCATCGGCAACTCGCGTCGGCGTGGCAGGTGCGCAACCGTCAGCAGGCCGGGTTGTTGAGAGCGGCCCTGGTGGCCTGCGCGGATCATGAGCTGAATGCGTCGACGTTTACGGTGCGCTGTATTACGTCGACGGGAACCCATTTGTTCGGCGCGGTGGCGGGCGGACTCGCCGCGTTGTCGGGACCGCGACATGGCGGCGAAACCGTGCGGATCGCCGCGTTGCTCGACGAGGCGTCGCGCGCGCCCGATCTCGACCGTTATCTGGCGAACCGCTTTGCGCGCCTCGAACACGGGGCGCCTGGGCCGACGCTGTCGGGCTTCGGGCACCCGCTTTATCCAGACGGCGATCCGCGCGCGCGGCTCCTGCTGAGCCTGCTCGCCGATTGCGCGCCGGCCCGTTCGCCACTCGGCGAGGTGCTCGCGCTGGCGCGCACGGTGTACGACACGACCGGCGCGCAACCGAACGTGGACTATGCGCTGGTCGCGATCGAACGCGTGCTCGGCTTGCCCGCCGGCGCGGCATTCACGTTATTCGCGGTGGGCCGGGTGGTCGGCTGGATCGCGCACGCCATGGAACAGGCGCGCGACGGCCGCCTGATCCGGCCACGCGCGCGCTACGTTGGGGACTATTAGGCCGGCTCGGGTTATCAAGCCGCGCCCAACCAGCGCGGCAGCCAAGCGAACACGGACAGGCCCGGAACCAGCTTGGCCACCACGTGTTCCGAGCCGCTCGCCACCGCGAAACGCGCCCCGGCCTGACCGGCGCTGATCCACGCCACCGCATGCCGCGGCAACTCGACCGATTCGCCGGTGGCAAGCCAATGATCCATCGTTTCGCCTTCGACGGTCAGCCAGATCTCGCCCGAGATCACCTTGAAAATCGACGGACGCGCGACACGCCAGGCCGCCACGGGTTCGCCCTGTTCCAATTCAAATATCCGGACTTCACGCATCGCCGTTCTCCTTCAAAGATCTTTTCTGTTGTACCGATTATTGACGTAGCATCATCGAATACCCATGCACAGTTCCGAACACTTTCATCGGAACTGTTCAGTCAAAAAACCGGACAGTTGTCAGGTCGAGGCGTCAAGGCATCGTCTCGGCCAACGGTGAAGGAGAGAACCGAATGAAACTCGACATTCAGCTCGATCGGGACAACGGCGTGCCGCTGACCGAGCAGATCGTCGCCGGCGTCACCGGGTGGATCCGGGCGCGCACCGCTCACCCCGGCGCGAAGCTGCCGTCGATCCGCCAGTTCGCCACCGACTACGGCGTGAGCCGCTTTCCCGTGATCGAGGCGTATGACCGGCTGGTGTCGCTCGGCTACGTCGACTCGCGCCACGGTTCGGGCTTCTACGTCGCCGACCGGCAACCGGGAGGCACGACTTGCCAGGGCACCTCGGATCCGCGCCGCGCCGAGGAGGAAACCGACCACCTGCTGCAGCAGTTCAACCACCCGGGCGAAACGCTCAAGCTCGGCAGCGGTTTCATTCCGGAGGCGTGGCGCGACACGGACGGCATCGCGCAAGCGATCCGCCACGTCTCGCGCACCGACCCCGCAAGCATGGTCGACTACGCCACGCCGTTCGGCAACCTGACCTTGCGCGAGCATCTGCAGGCGCGCATCGGTCAGCTGGGGATTCAGGCGGACACGTCGCAGATCGTGATCACCACCGGCGCGAGCGAGGCGTTCGATCTGCTGATGCGCTACATGCTCAAAGCCGGCGACACGATCTTTGTCGAAGATCCCGGTTACTACAATCTGTACGGTCTGCTGAAGCTGCACGGCGTGAAACTGATCGGGATTCCGCGCACCCGCAACGGGCCCGACCTCGACGTCATGCAGGCGCAGTTGAAGTTGCACCGGCCCAAGCTGCTGTTCATCAATACGGTGTTCCACAATCCGACCGGCACCACGGTCTCGCCGCCGGTCGCTTTCCGGCTGCTGCAACTGGCGCGCGAACACGGCTTCAAGATCATCGAAGACGACATCTACGCCGATCTTCAAACCGATATCACCGACCGCCTCGCCACGCTCGACCAACTCGAACACGTGATTTACGTGGGCGGGCTGTCGAAGACGCTGTCGTCGTCGCTACGGATCGGCTGCGTGGTGGCGAGCCCGGCAATCATCAAGGATCTGGTGGACATCAAGATGCTGACGACGATCGGCGGCTCGCGTTTCGCCGAAGCGGTCGCGGCCACGCTACTGGAGCGCGGCGCTTACCGTAAGTATCTGGAGCGTCTGCGCCGCCGCATGCGCGAGGCGCTCGGCTCGACCATCCAGACGCTCGAGAGCGCCGGCTGGGAACTGTTCGAAAAGCCCGTGGGCGGCAAGTTCGTCTGGGCGCGTGTGCCGCATGTCGGCAATGCGCAGCGACTCGTGGAGTGCGGCGCGACGATGGGCGTGACGGTCGCCCCTGGCCATTATTTCCGGCCGGGCCTGGAGGTGAGCCCGTGGACGCGGATCCATATCGCGTTCGGCAACGACCCGCTGGCGCAGGCGTTTTTTCGCGCGGCGGCGGCGTTGCCGGCGTCGGACTGAAGCTGTATGCGGCGGAATTGCCGCTGCGCATGTCGTACTTTGGCCGGACAACCGCGCCGCACGGCCCGTATTGAGCGCATGGCGTGGCTGATGAGTGCCCTTCTCCTTGTCCACCATCGTTCGAGTCTTGCGCCGAGTTCGCGCGGCATGCACGCTGCGGCGCCGCGCGCTTTTCCCTAGAATAGCGAGTCCCTGCCCGTTCCAGCGGGTCTCCGCGTTCCCAGCCGCTCTCCATGACCACGCCGCCGACCCTGCCTACCTCCGACGCCGCCTCTTCGCCGTCCCCCCGCTCACTGACCGTGATGCTGTGGCTCGTTGCCACCGGCTTCTTCATGCAGACGCTGGACTCGACCATCGTCAACACCGCGCTACCTGCCATGGCGACGAGCCTCGGCGAATTGCCCTTACGCATGCAGTCGGTCGTGATCGCGTATTCGCTGACGATGGCGGTCATGATCCCGGTCTCAGGCTGGCTCGCGGATAAGCTCGGCACCCGGCGCGTGTTCTTCAGCGCGATCCTCGTGTTCGCGATCGGCTCGCTGCTGTGCGCGAACGCGCATACGCTGAACCAGCTCGTGATCTTCCGTATCGTGCAAGGCGTGGGCGGCGCGATGCTGTTGCCGGTCGGACGCCTGGCGGTGCTCCGCACCTTTCCGGCGGAACGCTATCTGGCGGCGTTGTCGTTCGTCGCGATTCCCGGTTTGATCGGGCCGCTGATCGGCCCGACGCTCGGCGGCTGGCTCGTCAAGATCGCCTCGTGGCACTGGATCTTTCTGATCAACGTGCCGGTGGGGATCGTGGGCTGTATCACCACGTTTATCTTCATGCCGGACAGCCGCAACGAACATGTCGGCAGATTCGACATGAAAGGCTACTTGCTGCTGGTGCTGGGCATGGTCGCGATCTCGTTCGCGCTCGACGGCCGCACCGAGTTCGGCATTCAGCACGCCACCGTGCTGGTGCTGCTGATTCTGAGTCTCGCCGCGTTCGTCGCGTATGGACTGCATGCGGTACGCGAACCCGCGCCGATCTTCTCGCTCGACCTCTTCAAGATTCACACGTTCAGTGTCGGTCTGCTCGGCAATCTGTTCGCGCGGATCGGCAGCGGCGCGATGCCTTATCTGATTCCGCTGCTGCTGCAGGTGAGTCTCGGCTACAGCGCGTTCGAGGCCGGCATGATGATGCTGCCGGTGGCGGCCGCGGGCATGGCGTCCAAACGGCTCGTGACGAAGCTGATCGTGAAATACAGCTATCGCAGCGTACTGATCGTCAACACGGTGCTGGTCGGCCTGACCATGGCGAGCTTCGCGCTCACCAGCGCGGATCAGCCGCTCTGGCTGCGGCTCGTGCAACTGGCGTTCTTCGGCGGCGTCAATTCGATGCAGTTCACCGCGATGAACACGTTGACGCTCAAAGACCTGGGCACCGGCGGCGCGAGCAGCGGCAACAGCTTGTTTTCGCTGGTCCAGATGCTGTCGATGAGCCTCGGCGTGACGGTTGCCGGCGCCCTGCTCGCGACCTTCACCGGCTTGTTGCCGCGCGTGACGGCGGCCAATTCGCTGCCCGCGTTTCACGCGACCTTTCTGTGCGTGGGGATCATCACGGCGGGCTCGTCGTGGATCTTCGCGCAACTGGCGCCGAACATTCGCACGCCCGCGAAAAAGACGGATCCTTCCGAGCGGACCTGAGGACGCGGGCCGCCGACCCGCAACAGGGCGTGCGCCGCACCAGCGAAGTGCGAATCGTGGCCTTCGCGCCCGCCCTGGCGCACAATCGCCGCTGGAGACCGTGGTAAGCGAGCACGCGCAGTGTGTTTCCGCGCGCGCATAGTTCTTGCTCGCCTATCCTGTAAACTCCCATTTAGCGCGTGCGGACTCGTGTCGAGCATGCAGGCGCACCGCCACCTCCACACGACTGACAAGATGAGCATGATCGAACTCGATCCTCCCGGCTTCCAGCCCCCTCGCCCGATGGCCGGCGACGAAGGCTCCCGGCGCACCGTTCTGTACGGCGGCTACACCGTCTTCAGCGTGTTTCAGCCCGTTTTCTCGGTGTCGCACCGGCGCGCTATTGGCTACCACGCTTCGCTGCGCGCGCACGACGAGCACGTGAAGCAAGTGCCCTCGCACGAAGTCTTTACCCAAGCCGCGCGGCGCGGCGACCTGCTGGAACTCGGGCGGCTTGCCGAATCGCTGCATCTGGGCAATTTCAACGCGTTCGACAGTCACGACGAATGGCTCTTTCTGAGCCTGCACCCGGCCGCGCTGATGGACACCAGTTACGGCGACGCACTCCTCGCCGGCCTCAAAGCGTTGGGATTGCCGCCGCAACGCGTCGTGCTGGAAGTCTCCGAACAAGCGGGCGGCGAAACTACGCGCTTTGCTGAAATCATCGACTCGCTGCGCAAATCCGGCTTCCTGATCGCGCTCGACGGCTTCGGCGCCAAGCACTCGAACATTGACCGTGTGTGGAATCTGCGGCCGGACATCGTCACGCTCGACCGCTGCATCCTCGCGCAAGCCAGCGAACATTCGCACATCGAGCGGGTGTTGCCGGGCCTCGTTTCGCTGCTGCATGAATCCGGACAACTGGTACTGATGGGCGGCCTCAGCACCGAGCGCGACGCGCTGATCGCGCTCGAATGCAACGTGGACTTCGTGCAGGGCGCGTTCTTCGCGGGCGCGAGCGTCGACCCGGTCAAGCCGCAGGCCGCGGCCGGCCTGATGGACTCGCTCTCCGCCGCGCTACGCGAACGCGTCGCGGCGCGCGAACGCGCTCAGTCGGCGCGGCTCGCCCCTTATGTCACGGCGCTGGAAACCGCCGCCGCGCAACTGGTTGCCGGCGAGTCGGTTGCGCAGGCCACGGCGCCCCTGCTCACGCTTGGCGAAACGGCGCGTTGTTTCGTGCTGGACGGCTCAGGCCGGCAGATCGGCGACAACGTGCTGCCGCCGGGTCGTGCATCGCAACGCGCGAAGCGATTCCGGCCGCTGCTGCATTCGGAAGGCGCAAGCTGGGAGCGCCGGCCTTACTTCATCCAGGCGATGCGCGCGCCCGGCCGAGTGCATCTGACGCCGCCTTATCTGTCGATTAACGAAGCCCACCTCTGCGTAACCGCCTCGATCGCCGCACACACTCCGAACGGCACGCAAGTGCTATGCGTGGACATCAACTGGGAAGTCGCGGCGCACCGCAACTGACACCACCGCTTCCCGCTGGATTCGCGCAAGCAGTTGGATGATCGCCGCGCGGCCCAGCACACGGTTGGCCGATTGCAAACGCGCGGCGCTGGTCACCGCGCGCAATGCGACGATCTTCGGCGAGTCGCTGGGTAAGCCGCCCGTGGACACGTCGATCACGCCGACGACCTCGCCTTCGCATATCAGCGCAATGCAGGTGGCGCCGCCCACCGACACGATCTCCGCATGGCGTGCATGCCGCGCCAGCGACGTGACCTTTTCCATCCAACCCGCTGCTGCCGGTTCGTGTGCTGCGAACAGCGCGGTTGAGATGGGGGTGGGCCGCGTTTGGGGTTGGGGTGCGGAAGCGGAAGCGGAAGCCGAAGCCGAAGCCGAAGCCGATGCCAACGCCTGGGCCGATTCCGATGCCGATACCAACAAAGCCCGTGCCGGCTCGAATGCGGTCAACGGCGCGTCGCTGACCACTTCCGGCGCTTCGCTGAAGAGCCGCAGCAAGCCGGCGCGATCTTGCGCCTCCAGCGCGCAGCGCAACCGCTCGACGATCCGTGCATGTGCAGCAGGATCGGGACGCTCCAACGGCGCGCCGGCACGCCGCAGACGCTCCTTCGCCCGATGGACGATCTGCCGGCAGGCACCCGGCGTGCGTTCGAGAATCTTCGCGATCTCCGCGTAGTCGCAGTCGAAGGCTTCATGCAGCACGAAGGCCGCGCGTTCGTCGGGTTTCAGCCGTTCGAGCAGTAGCATCACGCCGTACGACATCTCCGCGGCGCGCAAGGCCAGTTCCTCCGCCGACGGCGCCACCTCGTCGAGCCAAGGCTCCGGCAACCACCCGGCCGCTAGCGACACCCGCTCGCGCTGCACGTGCCGCAACCGATCGATCGCCGTGCGCGTGGTGAGCGTGGTGAGCCAGGCCGCCGGCGTCTGCACCTCTTGCGTGGCGGCCAGATGCCATTTGAGCCAGACGTCCTGGACCACGTCTTCCGCTTCCGCGCGGCTGCCGAGCATTCGGTACGCCAGCGCGAACAGGCGCGCACGCGCGGCCTGGAAGCTGGATGCCTTGTCGATTACTTGTTCCGTCATGCGTAGACCTCCGGATCGTGCTTATTGGTAAGTGCGCGGCGCCTGCCTGGCTGGCTAACTCGCCGCCTGCGGGATAGTCAGGCGCGCGCTGCAATCAGCATCCTTTTCAGCTTGACGCCCCAGCTACCCCTGATGTGACAGCGGCACGCAAAAATATTCCTGTCACGCTACCGGGTGCCTCGTCGTCATATGAGCAGAAACCGGCGCATCGGGCGCGCGGTTCGACGAATCAGCCGCCGCGCGCCACCGAACCACAGTGTCGCGCCGCCTACCACGAGGCACCCATGCAATCCAGCTACCCCTCCATTACCGGTCTCGGCCTCGTACCCACCGTCATTGAACAGTCCGGCCGCGGCGAGCGCGCTTACGACATCTATTCCCGTCTGCTGCGCGAGCGGATTGTGTTTCTGGTCGGGCCGGTGAACGAACAATCGGCCAGCCTGATCGTCGCGCAGTTGCTGTTTCTGGAATCCGAGAATCCCGACAAGGATATTTCCTTTTACATCAATTCGCCGGGCGGATCGGTATACGACGGCATGGCGATTTACGACACCATGCAATTCATCAAGCCGGAGGTCTCCACGTTGTGCACCGGCTTTGCCGCGAGCATGGGCACCTTTCTGCTGACCGCCGGGCAGCGAGGCAAGCGCTATGCGTTGCCGAACGCGCGCATCATGATTCACCAGCCGTCCGGCGGCAGTCAGGGCACGGCGGCGGACGTCGAGATTCAGGCGCGGGAGGTGCTCTATCAGCGCGGCCGGCTGAATGCCATGATGGCCGAACGCACCGGGCACAGCGTGGAGGAAATCGAGCGCGACACCGACCGTGACAACTTCATGTCGGCACATGACGCGAAGGCATATGGACTCGTCGACGAAGTATTGGAAACGCGTGCGGCGCTGGATAGTCCGGCGCGCCGTCAGGAGATGTAGCCAAGCGCCAAGACCCAAGCGGGGCTGGGCGCACTACCGGAAAAAACCGGTTCCGCAGCACTTGTCCCGTCCCGTATCGGTGCGCCACGAACACAAAAGCTGATCACCTCCGCTGGAATCGCTATCATGGTCGCGATTCGTCGCATTCGACGAATCGCTTCAATGGAGAAATACATGGCGTCATCCAACGAAACCGTCAGCATGGCGCTATTCTGCGACTTCGAAAATGTCGCGCTCGGCGTGCGCGACGCGAAGTACGACAAGTTCGATATCAAGCTGGTGCTCGAACGTCTGCTGCTCAAGGGCAGCATTGTTGTGAAAAAGGCCTATTGCGACTGGGATCGCTACAAGAGTTTCAAAGGCGCAATGCACGAAGCCAATTTCGAATTGATCGAAATTCCGCACGTGCGCCAGTCGGGTAAAAATTCCGCCGACATCCGGCTCGTGGTCGACGCGCTCGACCTTTGCTACACCAAATCGCACGTGAATACGTTCGTCATCATCAGCGGCGATTCGGATTTCTCGCCGCTGGTGTCGAAACTGCGTGAAAACGCGAAGCAGGTGATCGGCGTCGGCGTACAGCAATCCACGTCCGACCTGCTGATCGCGAATTGCGACGAGTTTTTCTTTTACGACGACCTTGTGCGCGAGAGTCAGCGTGCGGTCGCCAAGCGCGAATCGTCGCGTCCGCAACAGGCCGCCCAACCGGCAGCCAAACGCGCGCCCGACGAAGAGAAAACCCGCACCAAGGACGACCTCGAAAAACGCCGCACGAAAGCGGTCGAGATCGCAGTCCAAACGTTCGACGCGCTCGCCTCAGAACGCGGCGACAGCGGCAAGATCTGGGCGTCCGTATTGAAGAACGCGATCAAGCGTCGCAAGCCGGACTTCAACGAGACGTACTACGGTTTTCGCGCCTTCGGCAATCTGCTGGAAGAAGCCCATGCGCGCGGTCTGCTTGAATTCGGCCGCGACGAGAAATCCGGCGCATATGTCTATCGGAGCGCAGCCGCGAGCGCGGCCGGCGAAAATGCGCAGGAATCGGCTGAAGCCGTCGAATCCGTCGAGCAGTTAGATGAACAGCAGGTCACCGAAACGGCACCGGCCGAGTCGGGTGGAAAACACGAATCGCGTCGTCGAACGCGCGGCAATCGCAAGGCAGGCCGTGGTCAGCAGGAAGGCGTCCACGAAGAGCGCGCGAGCGCCGAGCGTACCGTCGCCGTGCAAGCTCAACCGGACCATGCGCATGGTACAGACGACTACGCGCCGTCCGAGGGCGAGCCTGCTTCCTTCGAGCAACCGGTATTCCCTTGGCCTGGACCGGAGAATTTTGAGCCTGCCCCGATCGCCCTGGACGACGAGGAGCAAGGGGAAAAAGAGCAGGCAACCAAGCCGATCGAGCGTCGCAAGCCACGCGCGCCGCGCAAGGCAGCCGCGAAGAAAGCGAAGAAGGGTACGCCGCGAACGATCGAAGACGTCCCGGCGATCGCCGCGCCTGCTGAAGCATCGGCAGCCCCTGCTGAACGCGTTGAGCGCGTCGAGCGCGTGGAAGAGCAAGAAGCGTCTGAAACCGCGAAACAGGCGGCGAAACCTGTCGCGAAGAAAGCCGCGCGCAAAGCGGCGCCGCGTAGTCGTCGTCCGCGAAAGGCAGCCGCGAGCGACGCCGAATAAGCGCATCGCGTTGGGTGCCGCGCATGAATACCCAACGCGCTATCCACCGTAACAAGCACGCCCAACAGGCGAGCCGCGCTAACTACGGCAACGGCGCCAACCGCGCCACAGCGTAACGGCGTCACGACCTCACAGCGCCACGGCGCCAACAAAAAAGCCCCTGCTCACGCAATGAGCAGGGGCTTTTCTCTTCCGAGCCAGCCTACGAAGCACACCACCAAACCACCAACCCACCCCCACCAGCAAGTCCGGCCACAACCCTCACAACAGCCCAAACACCACCACCCCATTCGTCGCCCCAACATAAACCTTCCCACGCGCAATCATCGGCGTGATGAACTTGTTGCCCGCGCCCCATTGATCGCGCGTCCCCGCCTGATTGCTGTTGTACAACTCGTTCGCGAGGTTACTGGCGTTGTACGCATGCAAAGCCCCCACCGTGCCGTTCTCCGCCGCCCACACGATCGCGTTGCTCGACCCATTAGCCGACACAGCCGGTGTCGCTCCGGGATAAGCAAACGTAATCGCACTCTTCGACGCCGCCGTCGTCGCGAGATACGCGCCCGTGATCGGCAATGCCTTCAGGCTATCGTTCCATCCGCCGTAGTACACCACCCCGCCGTAGTAAGCCGGCGATCCCCAGATTCCACCCGCCAGCGTCCCGACCAATTCCTGCCAGATGTTGTTAG
Source organism: Paraburkholderia sp. BL21I4N1 (assembly GCF_002973525.1). GTDB lineage: Bacteria > Pseudomonadota > Gammaproteobacteria > Burkholderiales > Burkholderiaceae > Paraburkholderia. The sequence continues at coordinate 16,204 of NZ_PVEN01000028.1, read as the reverse complement.
CGGTCGGACTGAATTTGCCCATCGAATCGCGATCGAGAATATAGATGTTGTTATCCTTGCCCGCGGTCACCGCGAGGTGCTTGACGACACCCGCCGCAGTGGTCTGATCCGGTAACAGCATCACGCCGCCCGATCCGTAATCGTTGTCCACGTTCGACTCGGCTACGACGTTGTCCATCGCGAAGTAATCGGTGATTTGCAGCGTGCCCAAGGTCATCTTGATCGCCGAGTCGCCATAGTCGCCGTCCACGGGGAAGCCCTGCGCGTTCAGCGTGGTGCCGAACGTCCCATTGGCGCCCACGGCGTATAGCGACGTTCCGTCCGACGACATCCCCGAGCCGGCCATCCAGAACGAGCCCTGACTGCCGTTCGGTGTCACGTCGAGCGCGCTGGTCTGCTGCAGCGTGTCGGCGTTATACGCCATGATCCAGCCGGTGTACGCGCCCGACATGCAGTGCGAAGTCCAGCCCATATAGATGTTGCCGCCGACCAGCGTTAGCGCGGCGCGCTCCGTGTACATCGACGCGCTAAACGCGATGACGCCGTTGACACTGCCCGCACCATTGCCCGGGAAGCTCGCCGCGATCTCCGTTGGCCCGCCGAACAACTCCGCGCCGCTCGCCAGGTCGAGCGCATGCAGACGATGGTGGTAGTTGCCGCTTGCGTCTTTCGTCATCGCCACGGCATACAGCACGCCGTTCGGTCCACGGTTGCGGTCGATGACCGGCGTCGATGTGATGCCGATTTCCGGCGTGAAGTCCTGGCAACTGAAATTGTCGCTGGCGGTTTCGCCGCTCCCGGTCAGCGAGACCTGCCACAGGAGCGCGAAGGTATTGGCGTCGTACGCGTAAAGGCTATCGTGCTCGGACGCGACGTAGACCACGTCGTGCGACGTGCCTCCAATCGACAGGCTGGTGACGAAAAGCGGTTGCGCGTCGACTTTGCCGTCGGCGGCAAGAAACGCGACCTTGCCGAAGGTCGTGGCGTTGACATTGGCGGGCGTGAGCGTGGTTTCGGCGAGCATCTGGCCGGTGCGGCCGAGGTCGTTGTGATGCATCAGCACGTCGGTCGCGAAGGCAATCGTCGTGGTCGTCGAAGGTGTGGGCGTGGTGCCGGTTGAGCCGCTTCCAGTGCCGGTGCTACCGGAGCCCGAACCGGTACCGCCCGTCGTACCGCTACCGCTGCCGCTCGCCGAACCCGACGCCACCGTCGACGAACCGCCCGACCCGCCGCCGCACGAAACAAAGCAGGCCGTGACGAACACCATCGCCAGCCACGCGCGCACGCGCGACCACGCACTCGGATTAACCAGACCGGTTTGCCGTCGCCGCATATTCGCCTCGTTCGCGCGAAATCCGGCTCGCTCCGCACGAAGGGGGCGAAGTCAACAAGCTGATGTGCCGGCCGGAAAGGACTGATGGTGCTGAGCAGGCAGGGCCGTCAGACACCCGGATTGCCGCCCAGCCTCCTTTCAAACCTAGGCGTTTTGCTGGCGGCTTTGCCGCCATCCTGTCGCGCCTTTCCGCCAGACCTGACAAATCTTTGACAGCAATAAACCGGCCCGCTCCGCCGCGCGGATCCGTTGATTCGACAGCGCCGGCATGCCGGTCGAAGCGGCCGCCCGGTTTCAGTAATACGGATACGGTGCGTACATCACCGGCGGCGGTGCGTAGTAGCGCGGCGGTGGCGCGTAATAGTACGGCTGCGGTTGCACATACACCGGCTGATAGGCGGGCTGCGGCTGCGAAATGGTATTGCCCGTGGACGTCATGCATTGGGCGTAAGCGGCGTCGTAGCGTGCCTGCAATCCCGCCGCGGAATACTGCGCGCCGTTCGCGCCATTCGCACCGCCGAGCAGCAAACCGCTGCCCGCACCGATCGCCGCGCCCGCACCCGCGTTGCCGGCAGCCGCGCCGATCAGCGCGCCGACCGCGGCGCCGCCGAGCGTGCCGATTGCCGCGCTGTTCACGCTATTCGTCGTAGCGGCCTGGGAGGCCGTGCCGTTAGGGTCCGTGGACCGGTTCGCATAGTCACGGCAGGCGTAGTCGTCCTGCTGGAACTGGCCGAGCGGTTCACCGCTCCGCGGCATCGCGACCACACTCGGGCCGCTCGGCGGCATCACCGCGCATCCGCCGAGCGCAAGCGCCATGACGGCGACCGGTATCGCAATGCCAATCGATTTAGTGCTGGAGATCATCTTGGGGCGCTTCAGAAGCTATGGGAATTTAAACGTTAGGCCAATAGCTGGAACGCTTGGTTACAGGATCGTTACAGATCGTTTTTCCGCTTACAACCTCGCGACGCCTCGCACCGGCCGCGCGTAGCACGGTGGCGTGGTGCATTACACGCGTGCGGCGAAGACATATCGGGTAACGCTTGTAAGCGCATTCGCAACCTGTTTGCGACGTGAGCGGCCTAAACTGGCCTCCGCGATGGCAGAGACACACGACGCCGGCTCGACGCAACCCGTCTACGACACATCAGGAACGACACGATGAAACGGCTTGTTTTCATAGTGGCTACGGCTTGCGTGGCCTGTATTCCACCGGCCTTCGCCCAGTCGAATCCGGCGTTGCAGAACTCGGTGTTCGCGCAACCGGCCACCACCACCACGTTCTCCAGCGCCTCGGTTGCGCAGAACTTCCAGTACATCAATCATCCGCCGCCGCCCGCGCCGGCTAGTGCGGTCAAACCGAACGGCGGCGGTCGTGGCGGCCATCGGCGCCGGCAAGCGTCGACGGATGCCAGCACGGACAGCAGCGGATCAATACAACCGTAACCGGCGACGCTCGTGCGTACTCTCGGGGGGCCCGGACGCTCTCACACAGCCATCCGGGCGTCGCACCGCAGTTACCAACTGTGACAAAGCTTGCATGTCAAAGCGATCCAGACCCGACGCGAAACCCAAATGGCGCCTCTCAATACGGGCGATTAACACCAACCGTCGGCAGCGACCGCGCCTCACCACCGGCCTCGACGCCACCCACCCGCTCACGCCTGTTTCGCGCGAGACGGCGTGCCTGATCGCACCAATCCCGCCAGACTTTGACATACACCGCTTCGACGTGCTCCGCGAAGCGCGCGCCGTCCATCAGCGGTGACGCCGCGAGACGCGCCCGCAAGCCTGTGCGGATACCGTCCAAACGCGGCAGATCGCGGGCCAATCGAACGGCGATATCGACGAACTGCGCGTCGGTATCCGCAACCAGTTCGCGCAGTCCGAGGTTCGCCGACTGGCTCAAGCCCGCGCGCCCCGCGGCCGTCTCGCCGACCCGCGTGACAACCGGCACGCCCATCCAGTACGAATCGAGACTCGTCGTGTGGCCGTTATACGGAAACGTGTCGAGGCCGAGATCGATCTGGTGATACGTGCGCAGGTAGTCCGCACGCGGCCGGAACGGCGTGAAGGCGATCCGCTCCGCCGCGATGTCCTGCCGCCCGAGCCTCTCGATCAGACTCGCGCGCGCCGCTCCCTCCGGCGCCATCAGCAGCAGACGGGCGTCGGCCACTTCGCGCATCACGCTTCCCCACATCGCGAAGGTCGCGTCGCTCAGCTTGCACGGGTTGTTCAGACAGCCGAACGTCGGATAACCGTTCGATAGCGCGGGCAGCGCGTTGACCTCCGGCCTATCCGTCAGCGGGTCGTAGCACCAGAACGAATCCGGCAGGCGGATCGAGCGCTCGCTGTACATCGTGTCGGCGCCGAGCGGATCGAGCCAGGGGTCGGTCAGGCGATAGTCGATTGCGCCGATGCCGGTCGTCCCCGGATACGCGAGCCACGCAATCTGCACCGGCGCGGGTTTGCGCGCGAACAGGAGCGGTCGGCCATCCGCCATATGCATGGTCAGGTCGATCAGAATGTCGATGCGGTCGTCGCGGATGATCTGCGCGAGTTGTTCGTCATCGAGGTTGCGCACGTCGCGCCAGATATCGGCGTGAGTGGCGACGCGTTGGGTCAGATCGTCGGGCCGCGCGACGCTCGCGTAACAGAAAATCTCGAAGCGTTCGTGATCGTGATGCGACAGCAGCGGCAGCGTGAACAGCGTCTGGCAATGCTCGCGAAAGTCCGGCGACACATAACCGATACGCAAGCGACGCGACGGCGTCGGATCGTTTGAATGCGGCTGGTGCGCGCCGCGAAACGGCGCCTCATGGCGCGCCGACCAGCGGCGGCATTCGTGCAGCAGCGGCTGCGAGTGTTCCGCCTGAAACGTCAGCGCGTAGGCCAGATTGCTATGCGCGACGACATTGCAGGGATCGCAGGTCAACGCACGGCGATAGCTGTCGATGCCGTCCGCGAGACGCCCTTGGTCTTTCAGCACATTGCCGAGATTGTTGTGCGTGACGGAATGATGTGGCTCGACGGCCAGTGCGTCGCGCAGATGCGCTTCGGCATCGGCGAAGCGGCCGAGTGTGCGCACCAGCGTGGCGGCGTTGTTGAGCGCGGCGACGAAACCCGGGCGCAATTGAATCGCCGTGGCGAACGCATTGGCGGCTTCGACGCGCGATCCGGCTTCCTGATAGACGATGCCCAGATTGTTGTACGCGTCAGCATGGGCCGGCGCTTGCGCGATCGCGCGTTGATAGTGGATTACCGCTTCGCGCTTTTTGCCGAGCGCGTGCAACGCATTGGCGAGGTTATACGACGCCTCCCGGAACATGGGATCGATCTCGATCGCGCGCGTCAGCACGTCCGCCGCGCGCGCGAAATCGCCGCGCCGATGCAGCGCGACGCCAAGATTCACGAGTCCGCACGGCGACGCCGGCGCGACCTGCACCGCCGCTTCGAGCAGCACGAGCGCTTCGTCGAGACGACCGAGCGCTTCGAGCAGCGTGCCGAGATTGGTGAGCGCGTTGGCGTCGCCGGGCTGCGCGTCGAGCGCGCGCCGGTAAGTGGCTTCCGCGTGGTTCGCGTTGCCTAGTTGACGGTGACAGTTGCCGAGATTGTTGAGCGCGTCGGCGTGCGTGGCGTCGAGCGCGAGTACCGACGTGTAGGTGTCGATCGCCGCGGGGTAATCGGCGGCGGATTGCTGCGCGGCGGCCAGCGCGAACAGCACGTCGGCGCAAGCGTCGTGTTCGTGCGCCAACGCTAGCCGGTAAGCGGAAATCGCGGCCGTGAACTGTTGTGCGCCGGCCAGCACCTGGCCGCGTACGAAATGGTAACGCGCGTTGTCGGGAACCACACGCAACGCGCTATCTAGCCAGCCGAGCGCGGCTTCGTACGCGCCACACTGCATGTCGAGCACGCCGAGGCGGTACATCCAGTTCGCGTTGCCGGGTTCGATGGCGAGCCCGCTTTCGTACCACTGGCGCGCGGGACCGAACTCACCCGCGACGTGGTGTGCTGTCGCGCGTTCCAGAATCTGCTTGCTGTCCATCGTGCCCCCGGGCGTAACGCTTTTTCATCGATTGCGCGTCGACCGTTCCCGTGTTGCCTTCAGCACGACGAGACGTCGGCTGAACGAACGGGGACGAACGCTCGGGAACGATAGCGAGCCAGCTCTTACCGATGTTTACCGGTTCGTACCGGCGGGAACATTGTGAAACAGTGGGTGGGTGCAGCGAGATCGACGAAGTGCACGCGCGGCAATCGCACGGCGCGGGAGGCAGCGGCCAATCGCAAGCAAGCCAAGGCAGGCGCCGCGGACATAGCCAGCACCGCGCGAGCCCCGCTCAGCCGATGGCGCTGGAAGAAAAGAGTCTTTCGATGCTGAAACACGGGGCTTTCGGCAAGAACCGCCCCATGATGCGATCGGCTGACGAAGCTTGCCCTTTGGAAGAAATACCCGGTAATCCGTAAGTAATAGTGCGTGCGGATACTGCGTTCGCAGCGGGTCGAACTGCGGCAGGAATACGACGGAACAGCTGGCCGCCGCGTTTGCACTGACATCCGTTCAGGCAAACGAAACGCTACAAAACAAAAAAGCCCTCACGGTGGAGGGCTTTCTTTCCGACTTACTTTCGAGCGTGACTCACTCATGGCTCACGCTTCAACCGCTAATCTCACGCGAAGTTCTTCGACGCGAATTCCCAGTTAGCGATGTTCCAGAATGCTTCGACGAACTTCGGACGCGCATTGCGGTAGTCGATGTAGTACGCGTGTTCCCACACGTCGATCGTCAGCAGTGCCTTTGCGTCGGTGGTGAGCGGCGTAGCGGCGTTGCTGGTCGACACGAGGTCGAGCGAACCGTCAGCCTTCTTCACCAGCCATGCCCAACCCGAGCCGAACGTGCCGACTGCGGTCTTGGCGAACTCTTCCTTGAACTTGTCGAACGAACCCCACTTGGCGTTGATCGCGTCGGCCAATGCGCCGGTCGGTGCACCGCCACCTTGCGGCGACAGGCTGTTCCAGAAGAACGTGTGGTTCCACACTTGAGCGGCGTTGTTGAACAGACCACCCGTTGCCTTCTTGACGATCTCTTCGAGCGACAGGTTCTCGAACTCCGTGCCCTTGATCAGATTGTTCAGGTTGGTCACATAGGTCTGGTGATGCTTGCCGTAGTGGAACTCGAGCGTCTCTTCCGACATATGCGGGACGAGTGCGTTTTTCGCGAACGGCAGCGGCGGGAGCGTATGTTCCATGGTGCTTTCCTTTGTCTGTATCTGTTGTGGGGGAGTCTGCGGACTACACTTTTGAGCACTCGATTGTAGGCGAGTTGGAATAACCCCGCAAACCAACGGACTTTATGCCCGGCATCGGCGAACATGCCGCACATAGCGCGTAATTAGTGCTGTCGCATGCGTTGTGCCCGCCTTTTGCGGCGGATAAAAAAGCAATGTTCGAGGACCTTCGGCGGTGGTTCAGAAACCGTCAGTGAGGCGGGCTTGCACATCGGCGATTGCAATATCCGCAGACCCTTCCGCGAGATGCACGGTGAGGCGCCGCCCCGGCTTCAACGACGCCGGCGCGCGCACCGCACGACCGTTCTGCGCGTCGAGTACCGCCGCATAGCCGCGCTCCAGCGTGCGCTGCGGGCTCAGCACTTCGAGCCGCGCGGCCAGCGTGCCGATCTTCGCGCTTTGACGTTCATGCTGGCGTAACAATGCCGCGTCCAGACGTTGCGTGAGATTGCCCAGCTTCGTTTGATGCGCGGCGAGATCGGGACGCCAGCGCTGCCAGCGCATCTGCAACAGCGAAAACCGCGCTCGCGCATCGCGCACCGGACGCGCCCCCGCCGACGCGAGCCGCACGCTCAACTGCTGCAAATGCATGCGTTGCCGCGCCAGACGCTCGGCCGGCGACACGAGCCGGCGCGCCAGCCAGTCGAGTTGCTGGGCGCGCCGCTCCATCATCCGACCGAAGCCGCGCGCGAGCGTGGCATGCCGCTGATCGAGTTCGCGCAGCAACAGCACACGTTGCGGACTAACCAGTTCGGCGGCGCCGGTTGGGGTCGGCGCACGCACGTCGGCGGCGAAATCGGCGATCGTGAAATCGGTTTCGTGACCGACACCGCTCACCACCGGAATCGCGCTTTCGGCGATCGCGCGCGCCAGCACTTCTTCGTTGAAGGCCCAGAGGTCTTCGATCGAGCCGCCGCCGCGGCACACGATCAGCACGTCGACTTCGCGGCGCGCATTGGCGGCGTCCACCATCGCCGCGAGTTTGGCGCTAACGCCCACGCCCTGCACCGGCGCCGGATAGACGATCACCGGAATATGCGGCGCCCGGCGCGACAGCGTGGTCAGCACGTCGCGCAATGCGGCGGCCTGCAATGACGTCACAATGCCGATCGCCCGAGGATGCGACGGCAGCGCGCGTTTGCGTTCGGCGGCGAAGAGCCCTTCGGCTTCGAGCTGCGCCTTCAGACGCAGAAACGCTTCGTAGAGCCGCCCTTGTCCAGTGCGGCGTACCGCTTCGACATTCAGTTGCAACTCGCCGCGCGGCTCGTACATCGTCACGAGCGCGCGCACTTCGATGCGGTCGCCTTCGCGCGGGGTGAACTCGGCGTATTGCGCGCGGCCGCGGAACATCACGCAACGCATCTGCGCTTGCGCGTCTTTAATCGAGAAGTACCAGTGGCCGCTCGCGGCGCGCGTGAAGTTAGACACTTCGCCCGCCACCCAGACGAGCGGAAACGAGCGTTCGAGCATCGTGCCGATCGCGCGATTGAGCGCGGAGACGGGAACGACGACCTCACCGCCGGGCGCGGCGGACGAAGCAAAAGGGCTTTCGGGATTCATGCGAGGAATGTCTGTAACTGGCCGGACAGACGATAGACCGAGCGGCCATCCGCGTCCAGCGTCGCGGGTGAATTGTTAAAAGTGTCCACATGGCGGGAAACGCCTGACAAATCCCGCCAGTGCGCCCGCCAGAGCATGGAAATCCGAAGCATCCCGTTGATTTATATGGCATTTATATCTCTTTAAGGAGAATCATTACCGATGCGGAGCGCTCCGAACGGCCTTCTCCGCCGGTTGGACGGCAGGTTCTCCACAAAGTTATCCACAGGCTGCGAAGCGCGTGCGAAGGGCCGAATTCGCGTCTTTGTCAAGCCGCGCGACTTGCCGGGCTGGACGCTCGCGCGCTAGAGTGGCGGGTTCTGACGGCAAACCGTAAGCCCGGCGAAGCACGGTGTACCGCGTGGATGAGCAAGCTCTGCCACGGGTCGTCGCCCGCTGCTGCCGGACCGTTTCCGCCTCATTTTTTGATTGTCCGGAGAACCGCGTTGATGCTGACCCCGCGTAGTATGTCCGGCCTGACGTCCCGTCTTGCGGCCGACGCCTTCATGCCGCCGCGCCGGCCCGCTTCCGCGGACACCGTGCTGTTCGTCGACACCACTTGCCCATGAGCGACTTCAACGACCGTCTCGAAGCACGCCTCGCGCGCGAATGGCAGCAGCGCGGCCCACTCGCGTGGGCGTTGACGCCCTTCGCTTGCGTGTTCGGCGTGATCGCCGCCGCGCGCCGCGCCGCGTTTTCTCTCGGCTGGCTCAAATCCGTGCGCATCGGCGTGCCTGTGGTGGTGGTCGGCAATGTGACCGTCGGCGGCACCGGCAAGACGCCGACCGTGATTGCCCTGGTGGAAGCCTTGCGCGCCGCGGGCTTCACTCCCGGCGTGGTGTCGCGCGGTTACGGCGCGCGCGTGAAAGCACCGACGCCGGTCACGCCGGCTTCGGCGGCGAGCGTCGGCGGCGACGAACCGCTGCTGATCGCCCGCCGCACCGGTGCGCCGGTCTGGGTGTGCCCCGACCGAGTGGCTGCCGCGCAGGCGCTGTGCGCCGCGCATCGCGAAGTCGACGTGCTTGTCAGCGACGACGGCCTGCAGCATTACCGCCTGAAGCGCGACGCCGAACTGGTGGTGTTCGACCACCGCCTCGGCGGCAACGGTTTTCTGCTGCCGGCCGGTCCGCTGCGCGAACCGCTGTCGCGCCGCCGCGATGCGACGCTCGTCAACGATCCGTATGCACGCACCTTGCCGGCGTGGCCGAACACTTTCGCGCTGCCGCTCGCTCCCGCCGACGCCTGGCACCTGGACAATCCCGCGCTGCGCCGTCCGCTTGCGCAATTCAGCGGCGAGCGCGTGCTCGCCGCGGCCGGCATCGGCGCGCCGGAGCGTTTTTTCGCGACGTTGCGCGCCGCCGGTCTGACGCCGGCTACCCGTGCGCTGCCCGATCACTACGCGTTCGAACGCAATCCATTTACCGACGTCGACGCCGACACGATCCTGATAACCGAAAAGGATGCGGTAAAATTAGGGTCCTGGCACGACGCGCGTATCTGGGTTGTCCCGGTCGAAGCCGCGCTCGATCATCGCCTCATCGCATTAGTTGTGGAGAAAGTCCGTGGACGCTCGCCTGCTTGAAATTCTCGTCTGCCCGATCTGCAAGGGCCCGCTCAGCTACGACCGCGCCGCGCAGGAACTGATCTGCAACGCGGACAAGCTGGCTTATCCGATCCGCGACGGCATTCCCGTCATGCTGGTCGACGAAGCACGGCAAACGGTGGAAGGCACACCGGTCGACCTGAATCCGGGCTCGGTGGCGTAACACGTCTCTCTCCGAATGACTCACGCCAACGCCACTACTCCTCCGTTCATCGCCGTCGTGCCGGCCCGGCTCGCTTCGACGCGTCTGCCCAACAAGCCGCTCGCCGACATCGGCGGTAAGCCGATGGTGGTGCGGGTCGCCGAACGCGCACGCGAATCGGGCGCGCAGCAGGTGCTGATCGCATCAGACGCGCAGGCAGTGCTCGACGCGGCCCGCGAGCACGGCTTCGAAGCGGTGCTCACGCGTGCCGATCATCCGTCGGGCACGGACCGTCTCGCGGAAGTTGCCGCGCAGTTCGGCTGGCGCGACGACACGATCGTCGTCAACGTGCAAGGCGACGAACCGCTGATCGATCCGGCGCTGGTGTGCGGCGTTGCGTCGCACCTCGCGGCGAGCCACGGCTGTGCGATCGCCACCGCCGCGCATCCCATCACCGACGCCGCTGAAATCTTCAACCCGAACGTCGTCAAGGTCGTGCTCGACGCGCGCGGCGTGGCGCTGTACTTCTCGCGCGCGCCGATCCCCTGGGCGCGCGACGCTTACCAGCCGCACTGGCCGGATATCGCGTCGATGCCCGCGCCGCCGGCCCCCGCCGTCGTCTATCGGCATATCGGGCTGTATGCGTATCGCGCGCAATTCCTGCGCACCTACCCCACGCTCGCGATCTCACCGATCGAGCAGGTCGAAGCGCTCGAACAATTACGCGCGATGTGGCATGGCGAGCGCATTGCGGTGCGAGTCACCGACAACGCCCCGCTGCCAGGCGTCGACACCCCCGCCGATCTCGCACGCGTGCAGGCTTTATTCGGGTCTTGAGCAGAAAAACCCATGGCATAATCGGACGGTTGTGCGCGCCTCCCGTTACAAGCGAAAGTCAGGGTTTGCCCGGTCGCGCCGTGGTTATGTTTGCAGCGCCGTCGTCTCGACGAGCAGCGCAAAGTTCACCACGGCAGTCGGCGCGGCCCCCTCGACGCATCGTGGGATGACTGCAGCGCCGCCCCAAGAATTCACATAGATCTGGAGATATCACATGCGTTTGATCCTTTTGGGTGCGCCCGGTGCAGGCAAGGGCACTCAGGCAACCTTCATCAAGGAAAAATTCGGCATTCCGCAAATTTCCACCGGCGACATGCTGCGCGCCGCCGTCAAGGCCGGCACGCCGCTCGGCATCGAAGCCAAGCGTTTCATGGACGCGGGCGAGCTGGTCACCGACGAGCTGATCATCAATCTGGTGAAGGAACGTCTGCAGCAGGCCGACTGCGCGAACGGCTATCTGTTCGACGGTTTTCCGCGCACCATTCCGCAAGCTGAGGCCATGAAGCAGGCCGGCGTCGCGATCGACTACGTGCTGGAGATCGACGTGCCGTTCGACGAGATCATCGTGCGCATGAGCGGCCGCCGCTCGCACGCCGCGTCGGGTCGTACGTATCACGTCAAGTTCAATCCGCCGAAGGTCGAAGGTGTGGACGACGTGACCGGCGAACCGCTGATCCAGCGCGACGACGACAAGGAAGAAACGGTCAAGAAGCGTCTGGAAGTGTACGAAGCGCAGACCAAGCCGCTGATCGAGTACTACACCACGTGGGCCAATAACGGCGACGCGTCGACTTCGCTGAAGGCGCCGCAATACCGTCGCATTTCGGGCCTCGGCAGCGTCGACGAAATTCGCGGCCGCGCATTCGAAGCGCTGAAGTAAGCGCGTCTCGCACCCAGTTTGTCCAATGAAAAACCCGCCCTTGCCGGCGGGTTTTTTCGTTATGCGGCGTGACTTTCATCAAGTTCGCTTTGGGTCGCCGCGATTAGGATTAATTAGCCATCCGTAGCGGTTTTCGGTTGGAAGGCACCAGGCCAACCGACGCAGCCACTGCGCTTTCCGCAATGCAGCATAGCCGTTACAATCGATTATCGAAAAGATATTCGATCCAGATACCACTGAACAAACCGTAGCAAAGGAGAAGACATGGAGATTCGTGACAACGTATTCCTGATCACCGGCGGTGCATCGGGTCTCGGCGCGGCAACGGCGCGCCTGTTCGTCGAGAACGGCGGCAAGGTGGTTCTCGCCGACCTGAACGAAGCGGCCGGCCAGGCGCTCGCGCAGGAACTCGGTGGCGTGTTCGTGAAATGCGACGTGAGCCGCGAAGACGACGCGACACAAGCCGTCGAAGCCGCCACAAAGCTCGGCACGCTACGCGGCCTGATCAATTGCGCGGGCGTCGCGCCGGCCGTCAAAACGGTGGGCAAGGACGGGCCGCATCCGCTCGAGTCGTTCTCGCGCACCATCTCGATCAACCTGATCGGCACCTTCAACATGGTCCGCCTCGCGGCCGCGGCCATGTCGAAGAACGAGCCGAATGCGAATGGCGAGCGTGGCGTCATCGTCAACACGGCCTCCGTGGCGGCGTTCGACGGCCAGATCGGCCAGGCGGCTTACGCGGCGTCGAAGGCCGGTGTGGCCGGCATGACGCTGCCGATCGCCCGCGACCTGTCGCGCAACGCAATCCGTGTGATGACGATCGCGCCGGGCATCTTCGAAACGCCAATGCTGCTCGGCATGCCGCAGGAAGTGCAGGACGCGCTCGGCGCGATGGTGCCGTTCCCCCCGCGTCTCGGCAAACCGATCGAATACGCGATGCTGGCCAAGCAGATTTTCGACAATCCAATGCTGAATGGCGAAGTGATTCGTCTGGACGGCGCGATCCGGATGCAGCCGAAGTAGTTTGATGCGCCGCCGTGCGCCGCCGAATTCGATCGGGCGGCGCGCGCCAATGCAAAAACGCCTGCGCATGATTCATGCACAGGCGTTTTCTATTGCGTTTGCTTGGGATGGGTGAGGCTAATCGCCGTCGTTGTGCTGCGTGCGTTGCCGCAACTCATGCAATTGCGATTCCACGACGGTTGCGTCCTCGGCATCCGGACAATCGCCGAGATAGCGCTCGAGGTCTTCAAGCGCGGGACGCAAATAATCGAGCCGCGCATATGCGAAGCCGCGATCCCGCACCTCTTCGATACTGTTCGGCAGCAGAATCACCAAACGCTGCTGCACCGCCAGCAGACGCTGCCAACGTTCCGTCTGAAGATAGGTGGACTTCAGAGTTCGCAGTATTCGCGCGATGATCTCGCGCCGCGTGGCCGGTTGCAGCAGCATGCGCAACGCGCGACTCACCGAGTCGCTCGCCGATGCCACATACGGCTCCAGCATCTCCACCATCTGCGACTCGGACAGCGAATGTCCGTCGGTCGGGTCGAGCATCACGTCGCCGTCGGGCGTGGTGACGCGCAGCAGGAAATGCCCCGGAAACGACACGCCACGCGCCGGAATACCGATCTGTTCGGCCATTTCCAGATACAGCACCGCGAGCGAAATCGGAATGCCGCGGCGACGCTTGAGCACCGCGTTCAGATGGCTGTTGTCGGGATCTTCGTAATCGTTGAGGTTGCGGGCGAAACCCAGCTCGCGGAAGAAAAAGCGATTCAGAATGCCGACCTTCTGGCGGATGTCGGCGTCGTCAGGCATGCGGCGCTGCAGGCGCACCACCAGTTCGTCGATCTCGGCCAGCGTGCCTTGCAGATCGAGGTCCGGATAAGCGTCCTGCGCTAGCGAGAGCACCGCCTCGGTGAGCGGCAGGCTGTCGTCTTCGGCGACGAGCGTGCTGAAATAGTCGAGAACTCGCGTCATCGTGATCACTTCACTCGTCTTTTGAAATACGCGTACTTGAAGCCCATCAGCCAAAGCATACCGAAATATAACGCGGCGAACAGAACGAGGCACGCCGCCAGCAGCGCGATCCGATCGACCGGACGGTCATGCATGCCGATCCAGTCGAAACTGATGGCCAGCCAGTGCATTGCGCCCGCCAGCACCAGACAGGCGCCCAGCAATTGCACGAAAAACTTGAGCCAGCCGCTCGACGGCATATAGATGCCGCGCTTACGCAAACCCAGAAACAGCAGCAGCGCATTGCCGCACGCGCCGAGCCCGACGCTCAGCGTGAGGCCGGCGTGCGCAAAAATCGGCACGAACACATAGTTGCTCAGCTGCGTCAGCACCAGCACGACCACGCCGATCTTCACCGGCGTTTTGATGTCCTGCTTCGCGTAGAAACCCGGCGCGAGAATCTTGATCAGAATCAGTCCGATCAGACCGACACCGTATGCGGCGAGCGCGCGGCTCACCATGACGACCGAATTGCCGTCGAACTTACCGTAGTGAAACAGCACGGCGGTCAGCGGCTCGGCGAAGAAAAACAGCGCGATCGCGCTCGGCGCGGCCAGCAGGAAGGTGACGCGCAGGCCCCAGTCGAGCAGCGACGAATACTCGTGCGGATCGGCATCGACGTGCGCCTTCGACAGGCTCGGCAGCAAAATCGTGCCGAGCGCGACGCCCAGCAGCGCGGTCGGAAACTCCATCAGCCGGTCGGCGTAGTTAATCCACGACACGGCGCCCGGGCCGATGCGCGACGCGATGTTCGTGTTGATGATGAGACTGATCTGCGCGACCGAAACGGCGAACATGGCGGGCACCATCTTCGCCAGCACGCGTTTCACGCCGCGATGCGCGAGCGCCTTCAGCGGATTCAGGCCGATGCGCGGGATCATGTCGATCTTCTTCAGCCCCGGCAGTTGTACGATGAACTGCAACACCCCGCCGACGATCACCGCCCACGCGAGCGCATAGACCGGCGTTTGCATGCGCGGCGCGACGAACACCGCCGCGGCGATGAACGCGACGTTCAGCAGCACCGGCGCGAATGCGGGCAGCGAGAAGTTCTTGTACGTGTTCAGCACGCCCGACGCCAGCGACGTCAGCGAGATGAAGATGATGTACGGGAACATGATGCGGGTCATGGTGACCGCGAGCGAGTAGGCATGGCCTTCGTGCGCCAGACCCGACGCGACGACGAACACCACGCCGGACGCGAACACCACGCCGAGAATCGACATGACCGCCAACGCCCACGCCAGCACCGTCGACGTGGCGTCGACCAGCGCCTTGGTGGCGTCGTGCCCCTGGCTGTTCTTGAACTCGGCGAGGATCGGCACGAACGCTTGCGAGAACGCGCCTTCGGCCGAAATACGGCGCAGCAGGTTCGGAATGCGGAAGGCGACGTAGAACGCGTCAGTGTATTGACTGGCACCGAACGCGCGTGCGATCAGCGTTTCGCGGGCCAGACCGGTCACGCGCGACAGCAGCGTGAAGCCGCTGACCGTCAGCAGGGCTCGGAATAGATTCATGGGGCGCTTATTATACGGGTGCCGCAAGAGCGGACGACGAGCCGGGGCGCGAATTGGATCGCGCAGACCGCGAATCGGACAGATTTGTCGCGCGGACGTTCGATCCGATCTCAATCTATCTCAATCTAATAGGCATTCCGGGCAAGCGGCCCGAACGCGACGACACATTCCCCGTTGCCACGTGCCTGATTTTGTTGCTATAATCGCCGGTTTCGAAGCTCGCTCAACTTTCGGACGGGGTTCAGGTCGGCGCCACGCCACCTGCTCAAAGCCTCAAATACTCCGGAACACGGCCCGCCTTCGCGTCGTACGATCGAATTTTTTCGACACTTTTGCGCTCTTGGGCAATCGCTTCCAGGAGTTCGGATTAAAAGCAGCACCTCACCATTTGAAGGTCGGGTACTGGAAACAGGAACAGGATAAGGAACCGTCATGGCTAATACCGCACAAGCACGTAAGCGCGCCCGCCAGGCCGCCAAGGCAAACTCGCACAATTCGGCACTGCGCTCGAAGTTCCGCACCGCCATCAAGGCTGTCCGCAAGGCGATCGACGCCGGCGACAAGGCTAAGGCCGCTGAAATCTTCCAAGCGTCGTCGAAGACCATCGACATCATCGCCGACAAGAAAATCGTTCACAAGAACAAGGCTGCTCGCCACAAGAGCCGTCTCGCTGCAGCCATCAAGGGTCTGCAAGCGTCCGCAGCGCAGTAATTCCGGTCAGCCCGCTTCGGTGGGCTACCTCCTGTTTCCGCTGCACAAGAAAGCTCGCTTTGGCGGGCTTTTTTGCTTGGGGTGACCCGTCCTGAAATAAGTTGACACCTGATCCTGCGGGAAGAAGGAGAGTCAAATTGGAAACGGGTTCGAAGCGAACGCAGCGTGATTACACGCTGGCTTTTAAACTGTCGGTGGTCGAGCAGGTAGAAAAAGGCGAACTGAGCTACAAGGATGCCCAGCGTCGTTACGGGATACAGGGACGTTCGACC
>NZ_PVEN01000027.1 GCF_002973525.1 Paraburkholderia sp. BL21I4N1 | reverse complement strand
AGCTGCGTCATCATGTTGCTCCTCACAAAATCCGCTCCGTTTCCAGGATAGCTCGGCAGCAACGTAATGCCAGGACTTTTGCAGATATTCCTTAACCTTGTCGTTGTTTCGACGACGAAAAGGACATGGCCATACTCATACTGGACGACGAACTCTGGGCACTCATCGAACCGTTGCTGCTGCCGCCCAAACCGCGCCGCATCCGTCATCCTGGGCGCAAGCCGCTCGATGATCGTGCGGTGCTCACGGGCATTCTGTTCATCCTGCAGACTGGCCTGCGCTGGGACCTGCTGCCCCGCGAGATGGGCTGCGGCAGCGGCATGAGTTGCTGGCGCCGCCTGGGTGACTGGCAGGCCGCCGGTGTGTGGGACCGGTTGCACGAAGTGCTGCTTGCGCGGGCGCGCAGCCGGGCAGATCGACTGGTCTCGCGTCATCGTCGACTCATCTTCAATCCGTGCCGTGGGCGCAGGTCAAAAACGGGACCGAATCCCACCGACCGTGCGCGACCCGGTTCAAAGCACCACCTCATCACTGAAGCGCAGGGCATCCCGCTCGCGGTGATCCTGACTGGCGCCAACCGCCACGACGTTACCCAGCTACATGCACTGGTCGATGCCATCCCTCCCATCAGCGGCAAGCGCGGCAGACCACTTTCGAAACCTTCCGTCGTCTAGGGCGCCAGGGGCTACGATCACGACAAATATCGTCGCCCGCTGCACGCAGCCGGCATCGCGACAGAAATCGCGCGGCGTGGGCAGCCTCACGGCAGTGGCCTGGGCAAAACACGCTGGGTCGTAGAGCGAACCATCTCGTGGCTACATAACTTCCGGCGACTGCGAATACGCTTCGAACGCCTCGCCTTCATCCACGAAGCTTTCCTCAAAATGGCCTGCTGCATCATATGCTGGCGACGGTTGCAAAGTTAATTTTGTTAGCGCTTCTTATCTGTCGGCGGCGACAACAATGCGAGGGCCCAGCGCTTCCCGCTCGTCCAAGCATCTCAATTGTTCGAGCTCCTCTTCAGGCGGCGGTTCGCAAGACCACTTGCGGCTTGGAATCCACCCGCACTGCCGCTTGAGCAAGGCGCCATATTCCGCTCGCTTCAATGCAGCGATCGCTGCGTCGATGACGGGCACGCCCGTTGCGTCCTCCACGCTCTTATAGAACCCCATCTCCATGGTGCAGCCCAAGATAAGCGCTTCAGCATAGTCGCGCTCCACGGCTGTCCGCCCCGCAGCGATCAACCGGCGTCGCGTTTCCGCATGGTCGCGCTGAAAGTCCGTCACGCCGAGATCCACTGGATAGAACCCGGCCAGTTGCTGGGAATACCCGTAGCTCCGCACGAGACCTTCCATTTGGTAGACCCATTTCCGGCGACCAACAATCACGCCAAATCGATTGGCTAAATGATTGGCAATTTCGCATGCCGCTTCGCAGGAAGCACTCACCAGCATTTCTCCCGAGATCTCGCGGGCATCGTGCAGTGCGATGTCGTAGAAACAACCGATGGCCATGGCGTCGAAATTCTCCCGGGCCGCAGCCCGGGCGGCACGGACCACGCCACGTGTCATAATGGCTTCGTATGTGCGATATTCCGCATTGCGGAACCGGCCATCCGTTTCTGGGAGAGAGGCGATGTGCACTTCGGTGCCTGGCAGCTTGAATTGCTCCGCAAGTTCGGTGAACGCCTGCTTCTCGACATTCGTCTTTTGGGTGACGTTTAGGTAGAGAATCTTCACTTTCGGTTGTTTTTGCATACTTGACTCCTCGAACGCATTAACGACTGGAAAAGCGGCTACTCGGTGGATCCAGCAGTATGCTGCCGCCGCAGCATCTGCCTCGTTATCGGACAAGGGGCGCACCGGCCCACCTGATTCCTCCAACATGTCTCTTCCCTAGTCGAGACGCCAAGATCTAACCCCAGAAAGTCATCGTTTCACGGTGATGTAATGAGGATGACTGCCATCAAGATAGAACGCAAATACACCAAAATTGCGTCCTTATGCGTGGGACGCATAGTCGTTTTCAATGAGAGCGACCGCTCGTGCCTACGCTGTCTCCTTGTCGGACAGTACTAAGCCAGCTTTAAACATGCCGCAGCGCACCAGCTTCGCGATCGATCGCTGGCTGGCTCCTCGAAGCATGCAGCGGACGCATAAGCCGCACCACAAAACGAATTTGGGAAAGAATTTATGACGCGCCTACACTCGGTCACGATCTCGTGAGAAGCATTCAGGAATCCACGTTGTTTCAGGTTGTTTGGGGAGTGGGAGTGATCTGGAAACCCAGAGCCGTCGCGCGGCGTCTTAGGCGATCGATGCTGCGGTGCCGCTGCTGTTCTTCATAGCGCTGCTGTCCGTGGGCGACGAAGGCTTCGCCGCGCGTGAGCATGAAGGAAGATGGTGTTATTGCAAGACGCCCATGCGGACCTTCCTTGATTCACTCGGGCTCGCTAGGCAGAAACTGATCCCTCACTGAATCGCCTTCTTCCTTTTACTCGCCCGACTACCTGTCAGGTGCAGCCTAGGCTAATTGCAGTCTAGGCTAATACAACTCGACATCTGGCGGTCGTCTCCCGGGGAGCCACGTCCAGTAAGGCTTTCCGTTTGCGCCGGTTACGCCAGGCTCGATCTTGCAAGCCTTTGAAGAGTCATGGCTTTCCAGAACAAAGCGCCAGATTTTGCACGAAAAGGATGATTACCCCAAGGTTAGCTTCCCGATTGCACCAGCTGATCACTAGGGCTTCCTGCCCCGCGTGCGTCCCTGACCGATGAGATGAACGATGCGTAATGCGAATCTAGAACATCTGTTGCTAAAGCTGCTTGGCAGTGAGAAGGCTGAGGCCCTGTTCTCCACGCTTAACACGCCGCCATTGCTCAATGACCGGGAGGAAGGAGCGGTCACCCGTGCCGAGCTGGCTCGGGCGATGAACATGGCATTGTTTGACGATCTGCTCAATCGTTCGCCTAATGGATGCGCCTACACGCGTGAGACAGTCGCAAACGGCGGCTCCGTCTACTTCGAGCACGGCGCGTTGCGCACGGTGCGCTGGCCGCATAATTGCCCGCTACCTCCAGGAGAGGCCGCTATCACTCGGATCCTGCGCCCCCTTGGCTTCCGGTTGAATAGCCGATATCCGCTGGGCAAGCTGGGGATGACCGGCCGCGCTTATGCGCAGGACGAGATAGCGCAGTTTTTCGTGCGCGAGGTGAACCCGGAACGCTTCTCAAGAGAGATTCAGCAGGCTGTAACCAACGCGCTGGAGTCGTCCAGGGATCTCCTCACGCCTCTTGCGATCCAGCGGTTGTCTGAGCTTGAACAGGACGGCTCGCTGCCTATCGAGGCAGCCCAGGACCTGCTGCCCGTCATCGTACCCGCGTTCGCACGTCAACATGACATGCCCAGCGAAACCGACTATGAAGTGCTGCTCGCGGAGTCAGTGGAAATGGGGTGGATTGCGACTGAAGGCAACGCCTTCAATTACGCAACAGACTGTGTCGAAGACGTGTTCCAGCTCTCCGATGACGAAAAGGCAAAGGGCCGCCCGATGAAGCCGGAAGTAGCGCGCTCTCGTTCGGGTCGGTTGTTCCAGACCGCCTATCGTGCGGACGTCGTGGAGCGCCGATTCAGTACGTCAAACGGAGCAACGGTCAGGCGCCAGATGCCGGGTTCTTTCTATGAATTCATCACCCGAAGGTGCGAGTTCGATCGGGCGACCCGCAAGTGGGTTACCAATTTGCGATTCGATGCCGGCAATGCGGAAGGCATCTTCAAGATGACTGCCAATGCAGCGAACGACCCCGCAACCGCATCGATGTGATGCCGTGAAAGCTACCACGCCATATGCGGAAAATGTCGTTCTTCTGCAACATCTCGAGAGCGAACTCGCGCGTACGCTGCGGGGCGAAGTGCGCTTCGATGCCGGCTCCAAGGCGCTTTATGCCTCGGATGCGTCGAATTACCGGCAGGTGCCGCTCGGCGTGGTCGTGCCGCGCGACGTGGGCGATCTGACGAGGGCGCTCGAAATCTGCAATGAGTACGCGGTGCCGTTTCTCACGCGCGGCGGCGGGACCTCGCAGAACGGGCAGTGCGTGAATGTCGCCGTCGTTGCCGACGTGAGCAAGTGCGTGAACCGCATTGTCTGGATCGATCCCAATGCGCGCACGGCGATCGTCGAGCCCGGGGTAGTCTGCGATACGTTGCGTGATGCGGGCGAGAAATACGGTCTCACGTTCGGTCCCGATCCGGCCACGCACAGCCTGTGCACGCTCGGCGGCATGATCGGAAACAACTCGTACGGCGCGCATTCGGTGATGGCTGGCAAGACTGCCGACAACGTCGCGGCGCTCCAGATTGCGACCTACGACGGCGCGCGCTTCTGGGTCGGTCCGACACAGGAAGACAGGCTTGAGCGCATCATCGAGAAGGGCGGCCGGAAGGGCGAGATCTATCGCCAGTTGCGCGATCTACGTGACCGTTACAGCGATGCGATCCGCCGCGAGTTTCCGCAGATGCGCCGGCGCGTATCGGGTTTCAATCTCGACCAGCTGCTGCCGGAAAACGGCTTCAATGTCGCGCGCGCTGGTTGGCACCGAAGGCACCTGCGCGGTGACGCTGCGAGCGAAGGTGCGCCTTGTGGATAGTCCCGCCTGCCGCGTGATCCTCGTACTCGGTTTTGCCGACATCTTCGTTGCCGCGGACGGCGTCCCGCATTACGCGCGCTTCGGCCCGATCGCGATCGAAGGGCGGGACTGCGCGATCATCCGCGGCTTGCAGGCGCGTGGTCTGAAGGCCGACGAAATCTCGCTACTGCCACTAGGCAACGCGTGGGTCGTGCTGGAATTCGGTGCCGACACGGCCGAAGAAGCGCGCGCCAAAGCCGAAAAAGCGCGCGCATTCTTTTTGTCGGGTGAGGGCGGCGCCGGTGTGACTGGGTTCATCGTCGAAGGGGAGGTCAGGCAGGACCAGATCTGGTCGATTCGCGAAACTGGCGCATCGGCGGTCGCGTTGTCGGTCGACCGGTCGAAGCCCGATTCGATCGTCGGATGGGAAGATGCTGCGGTGGATCCGCTGCGTCTCGGCGATTACCTGCGGCGCTTCCAGTCGCTGGTGGACCGTTATGGTTACGAGACGTGCCTATACGGCCATTTCGGCGACGGCTGTGTGCACGCGCGCATCACCTTCGATCTGCGCAGCGTTGAAGGTGTGCATACGTGGCGTCGCTTTTTGCGAGAAGCGGCGGAACTGGTCGTCGAATTTGGCAGCTCGCTGTCGGGCGAACACGGCGACGGCGAGGCGAAGGCCGAATTCTTGCCGATGATGTACAGCCCCGACATCATCGCCGCGATGGAACAATTCAAGGCGATCTGGGATCCGGCGCAGCGCCTGAATCCGGGCAAGATTGTCAACGCCTATCGCGCCGACGAGAACCTGCGCATGGGACCAGCCTATATGCCGGTGCACCTGCGCACCAAACTCGCGTTTGAAAGCCGCGAAGGCTATGGCATGCAGCGCGCCGTTGAGCGGTGCATCGGCGCGGGCAAATGCCGCTCGCTCAACGGCGGCACGATGTGCCCGAGCTTCCGCGCGAGCCGCGAAGAAGCGCAATCGACGTGCGGCCGCGCTCATCTGACTTGGGAGACGCTGCAAGGCGAAGTCATCGAAGTCGGCTGGAACAGCAAGGAAGCAAAAGACGCGCTCGATACTTGTCTCGCGTGCAAAGGTTGTAAGAGCGATTGCCCGACGCACACGGATATGGCCACGTACAAGGCCGAATTCCTCTCCCAGTATTACGAACGCAATCGCCGGCCACGTCAGGCGATGTTCATGGGCAGAATCGGGCAATGGGCGCCGCTGGCGAGACGTTTTCCGTGGCTCACGAATCTTATGACGTCGTCGCGTTTCATCACGCCTATCAGCAGGTGGGTCGCCGGCCTCGCGCCGCAGCGCAATCTGCCGGTTTTCGCGTCGAAACCGTTCAGACAACTTGCGGATGGTCAGCGCGTGCGCGAAAGGCGTCCGAATGCGAGGCAGACGGGCAAGGTCATTCTGTGGGTTGATACCTTCAACGATCATTTCTCGCCTCAAATTGCGAGCGCCGCATTCGATGTCCTGACACTGCTCGGATACGACGTCCTGTTGCCTCACAAGCGTCTGTGTTGCGGGCGTCCGCTGTATGACTACGGGCTCATTAACCAGGCGAAGGCCTTGTTGCGACGCGCGGTCGACGACCTATCGGAAGACATCCTACTCGGCGTTCCGGTCGTCGGGCTTGAGCCAGGTTGTCTGTCCGTGTTCAAGGACGAATTACTCAAGCAGTTGCCGCAGGATGACATTGCGCGAAAGCTCTCGGCGCAAACGCATCTCTTGTCGGACTTCCTCGCCGAAACGGAGTTTCAGTGGCCAACGCTCGATGCCGATGTCATCGTGCACGGGCATTGTCATCAGAAATCGCTGTTCGGCATGAATGGCGAAACCGCGCTGCTCGACAAACTCGGTCTGCGCTGGAAGCTGCTCGATACAGGATGCTGCGGCATGGCTGGATCGTTCGGTTTCAACAACGAGCACTATGATCTGTCGATGAAAGTAGCGGAAGACAAGCTACTGCCGCTTTTGCGCGCAGCGCCGCCGGATGCATTGATCATGACCAACGACTTCAGTTGCCGTGAGCAGATCGAACAAGGTGTGAAGCGACCTGTCCTGCATATCGCCGAGCTCGCGCTTCGTGCGCTCAGGAGCGGGCATGGCGGCCGTCCGGGTTCTGGATCCAGAATAGCGGGCGACCTGACTTCAGCTTCAACTGGTGCATCCTTTCCCAATGCAGACAGATCAGGCCTGAGTTGCGCTCAGCACTCCTTGATCCGGTGGCCGAGTGGAAAAGATGTGAACGCGACTGGCCTGGTGGACCGAACGCCTGTCTGCGAGGGATTTTGGAGCAGACGGGGGCGGAGCCCACCTGCACATCGTCGTGGGCGGAGGTTTTGGTATGGCTGTTTTCGTATGGTTAGACACCTTGACGCGGCGGCGCGTGGGCTACTGGAGACATCAATGTCTTGCACACCCCCAGACTGGGGCGTGCCATTGGCGCCCTTCCAGGTGGGGTAGCGAGTACTCGGAGGACCTGAGGTGCGATCTCTTCAAGGTCCCTGTACCGTAACCTTCACAAAGGATGAGAAAGTTATGACGATCGTGGGAATGTCGTTGAGAAGTATGGTCGAGGATTGGTTGGCGCCCGACCCGAAGAGAGGATTTCGAGTCAGTCATTACGGACGATCCGGCAGGGGGCGATATGTGTGCGTCGTCGCAGACAACGGAAGCGGGTCAAAGGCGATGTTATTTTTTCGACACCGAAACGGAAAATGGTGCATTTTCCCACCCGATCCAGAGAGACCTGCCATGCGCATCGCTGAAGTTTCGTATGCCCGAGACTGACAGTGAAACTAAACGTTAGGCCGAACGCTCGGGGCATGCTCGGCGCCACCGACGATGCGCCAGGGACTTTCTTCGTGTGCTGTGGGTGAGCGTCGTTGATGGAGATCAGTTTTTCCACGTCCTGATTCGTGGTTGCGTGGCCGGTTCGCTGCGATCATCGAACACGTGTCGACCGGGTACCGGTGAATGCGTGTTCCGCGCCACGCGTGGCTACGCGGCGTGCAGCGAAGGGTACTGTGGACGTTTAGTATACCGAGGTGATTGTGGAATCCAAAAATCATGCTTACGAGCTGAGCAGATCCGCGTCGATCCGGCCTGCCGGGCAGGAGGGGGATGATAGTAAGTGCGAAGCGTGGAACGCAGATTTCGACGATCAGAGAAAGACGGAAGATCGTCCACGTTCTTACCAGTGGTCGATATCCACACGAGTCGACGCGCTGGCGGAGCCTGCCGGATCGGTCGGGGAGCTCTGCGTCGTCGCCACGATCGCAAATCTGCGCGAGATCGAGCAGGTGTATGGCGAGACGACTGCACTTGGCGTGCGGCATGCCGTCTATGAGCGAGCCCGGGCACTCTCACGATCAGGGAGGGCTACCGTTGCAACAACCGGTGCGCATATCGTTTTTATCTTCGACCTGTCCTACCTGTCCTACAAGGGCGACGCGTCGGAGGAGTTATGCGGGCCCATCATCGAGCACCGGGTAGTCAAGGTACTTGGCGCGCACGCCGTACCACTGGGAGACGCGGCCATCATGCCTGTAGTACGCGCCTCAGCGATGCGCTCCGGGTATCAACCATTTCAGGATTTCATCGATGCGGCAAACCTGGCGACTGCGGGCCATCACTGGTGTGAGCGGTACAGGGCCGATATGGTGGTGGCTGCTGCCGTCTTCGCGGCACTGGAGGAGAAAAGGCTCGATTTCGATCGGGAACCCGTCTGCGCGGCGGGCAATTCGCAAGATGTGGTGTATTACGAGGTACTGCTTTGCGAGATGAAGAATGGCCGACGGATACGTATCGGTAGTCTCGTGGGCGCCGTTGAGCGCCTGGGGATGGTGAGGCGGCTCGACGAATGGGTCGTCGACTCGACGATCGCCGCATTGCGCCGCAATCCTGCGCTTCGACTCGGATGTAATGTGTCCGCGCGTAGCGCCACACTCGATGCGTGGTGGACACCGATCGCCTCACAGTTGCATGCAGACAGACGCCTTGCTTCGAGGCTGACGATCGAGATCACGGAAACAGCCGCATTGACGTCGACGACAGAGGCACGGAACTTCGTCAGGACGTTCCAGGCTCTCGGCTGCCAGATCGCACTGGACGACCTGGGGAAAGGCCACAACAATCTGATCGCCCTGATCGGGCTTGGCGTCGATATCGTCAAGATCGACCTGCGTTGCCTGAGACAGGAAGGCGGCACCCAAAGTCCCCTGGGTCTGCGTCCGCTTGTCCAGTTCGCGAATTCTTACGCGGCGAGCGTCATCGTCGAAGGCATCGAGACTGAGGACGACGCGCAACAGGCGCGGGAGTGCGGGGCGACCTGCCTTCAGGGCTATCTCTATTCCGGTCCCTCCGCACCAGACATCGTTGCGGAACGTGGATGAAAGGGTTTTCATGAAAGTGGGCGCGATGTTGAACATGGTCGAGCTGGAGACGTTTGCCGCAGTGGTCGAACATCGCAGTTTCACGCAGGCGGCGGTCGCGCTGAATATCTCCTCTGCTGCGGCGACGCGCCGCGTCAAGCGGCTCGAACAGTCGATCGGGGCGCTGCTCCTGATCCGCGAGCCTACCGTGATGCCGACGAAAGCGGGCGAAGACGTGTTTCGTCATTTCATGACAGTCCGGCTGCAGGAAGATGACCTGCTCCGGCGTGTCACGCCGGGGAGGGCGGCGACAACAGCGCTTGCCCTTGCCGTCAACGCCGATTCACTCGCCACCTGGTTTGAGCCGGTGACGCGTGAGCTGGCACAACACCATGTGGCGCTCGAGATCGTCGTGGACGATCAGGACCATACGCTCGAGGCACTGGCGCGCGGCGACGTCAAAGGCTTCCTGTCCACGCAACCGGAACCGGTTGTCGATCGTTTCGTGGCGGAGCCGGTCGGACAGATGCGCTATCAGTGTGTCGCCACACCCGGATTCGCCCGCGAACATTTCGCCGGTGGTCTGACGTTGCCGGGCGTGCTCGAGGCCGCAGCCATTCTGTTTGACCGGAAGGACGCCCTGCACGATGTGTTTTGCGAGTCGCATTTCGGGGTGACGGTCGGCCGGTACCCCAGGCACTATTTTCCTTCGCCGGCGGCATTGCTCAATGCGATCCTGGACGAGCTCGGTTACGGGCTGGTCCCGGCAATGCAGGCCGAATCGCTGATCAGTGGCGGCAGACTGGTGGCGCTCGCCCCCGGGCACGACCTGATGATCGATCTTTACTGGCATCACTGGGAGCAGGAGCCCGAGCCGCTCGCGACGATCAGCGCACTGGTCATGGAAGCGGCGCGGCGAAGCCTGGTTCAGCCGGTGCCAGGGGACGCGCGCACCAGTTGATGGGGCGTTATGATTCGCCGACGCGATGCGTTGCGTCGACTCTTCCGATTGCCGTTACCACGGCGCTCGTCGTCGCCGGCATTTTTCACGGAGGCAGTAGATGCGAACATGATGGTCGCGGCGCCGCCTGCGATCGCGTGATTCAGGCAGTGATCGCGTCACTGCGAAAATTGCGACCGCCCGCTACGTTGCGGGCCTCGGCGCGGCAGGCTTGTCGACGGTGTGGTGGTGCCGGTGGGTCGCTACATGGCTAACACGCAGGAGCACGCTAACACGCAGGAGCACGATCGGGGCCCGTTCGGGTCACCAGGCGAATCTATGACCGCACGCGCCCGAGTAGCGGCGCGAACTGCCATGTGACCGGCACACAGGCGGAGGCGAACAGCCCTGCCGGAAGCGGGAGCCAGCCGGGCAGATTGCCGATATCGGTCCAGTTCATTGCCGAAACGAGCAGGGAAACGATGGCGCCAGACAGCAACATCGCTGATGCGCAGCGCGGTGCAACCTGCCGACGACGCTCGTGCAAGACGAACAGCAACCCGACGGCCGCAACATAGACGATGTTCAGTGAAACGATGGTCGACACAATCGCCTGACCATCAGTCGCGATTGCGCAACCGATGGCGACGATCAGCAGGCGCGACGCGTAGCCGTAGCGACCATCGCCGGCGTGCAGGCCCTCAAGTGCCGATGACATCGCGCGCGTGATCGCGGTCCCTGATCCGAGAGCAGAAAGCAGGATGACGCCGATGCAAACGGATCCCATCGCCCCACTCGTTTGCAGCATGATCCACGGGATCGCGCTGGCGGTGTCCGTCAGGCCGGACAGCTTGCCGGCATGAAGCGCTGCGACGACTATTGCGGCCGGGAGAAACCCGGTCACCACGAGAAAGACGCTTGCAAGTACGCAGCCTAGCCACGCATCTCGTGGTCGGCGTGCAGCGACGACGAACTGGTGATAGTCCGATCCCGTGATCACCAGAAACCCGACTGCAGCGATGGTCATCAGTGTTTGAGCGCGCGGCGCGGCGCGTGTCTCCTGGATGAAGGACGGCCACGCATGGAGGTACACGGTTAGCCCGTTCGAACCAACAAGCGCATGCACGAGAGCGATGTTCGTTGCGAGCAGGCAGCAGGCGAAGAGCGTTGCGGCCATGCCGAGTTCGACAGAGGACATGACCAGCAGCGCCGCGGCGATCACTGCAAGTGCATGGGTTGCCGGGAGTCCCGTCGCGACAAGCACGGCGATACCGCCATGGATCTGGGCGGCCAGCACGCCGGCCATCCAGACGAGCGAGAGGAGCGCGACGAGCTTGCGCACCGCTGGACCGTAACGCTCGCCCAACACGTCCCAGATGAGTTCGCGTCCCCGCCAGAGCGTTGGTGCGGCCAGCGCGAGCGCGAGCATGCCCAGTGCGGTGACGATCGCATACAGACTGCCCGCCATTCCGGCGTGTACCGCCATCTCGCCGGAGCCGAGCAGGAATGCCACACCGTAGCTTGCCGAGACAAGCAGCGCGGCCACGTGGACCGCCCCGAGATTACGCTGCAGCATTTTCGCCTCCATGGACTTCCCATTCACGCACGACTGCATCAGGGCCGCGAAAATAGGCATGGCACACTCTGGCCGCGCCGGCGAAGGCGGGCAATGCCAGCAGCTCGCGCTGCGCGTGTGCGAGGCGGTGATAGGGAATCGACGGCATCAGGTGATGCGTGAGGTGATAGCCGTTGTTGTGCGGATGAATGATCCATCGCCACAGGCTGCGGGAAGAAGCGTCGCGCGTGTAACTGAAGATCCCGCCTCGCTCCAGGCCAAAGTGGTCGCACAGCTCACGAAACGTCGTGATCGCGTGAAAGACGGTGGCTCTCGCCAGCATCCATATGCCGAAGAAAAGCGCTGTCGCATGAACGCCCCATACAAGCGTCATGGCACCCAGTACGGCGGCCCACCATCCGGCCATGCCGAATCGCTGCATCCAGCTGAGTCTCGACAGATGCAGGTGTCCGAACGTCGAGCTCAACCAGGCCGCCGGCGCGAGCAGAACCTTGAAAAACGGCTGCCACCAGCGGTCGCCCGGATTCGGACGAACGGCGATGTAGTCAGGATCGCGCACCGGGTCGCCCAGCCACGCATGATGGCGGGCGTGGAGCTCACGATAGAGCGCAAGACTGTTGAAGAGCGCCGGTTCGATGAAGAGGCGCGCGAGGGCATCATTGAGGCGACATGAGCGGGCAAGATTGCGATGCGCGGCGTCGTGCAGCAGGTTGCCGAGCGCACGCTGCCGGTTACCGACCCATCCAACGATCGCGGGCACCGACCACCATCCAAGGCGATGCAGGATCAGCATGGCGGCGGTGATGCTCATCCAGTCGAATACGATATCGACGACGACATGGATTACGTCGGGCGACGTCATGGCACGGTGAATCGTGTTCCATTCTGGAAACGCAGAGCGGATCAGATCCTGGTCCTGGATCACGGCGCGACTATTCATGGATACCTCGTATGGGTCAGTTCGCAAGCAAGACAATCACGTCGCCCACAGCGGATGCGAATTGCGCGGCAGGCGGCCGGGCGATGACACAACTGAGTTTTGATCTTACGAAAGGAGCAGGCTGTCGATCACGCGTTGCGCAAATATTCATGCAGTTGCATTTTCGGCAGCGGCATGCGCGATGGGTCTCCTTCCTTGCCGGTTGTTTCCAGCGGCAACGAAATGAACGGCGCTAGTGTGGACGGACAGACACGTGTGCGTTATGCCTCCGCGATATTGGGCGCGTGGGTTAATGCCTGGTAAAACTGCGTAATGTCACGCGATATGACGCATCGAGCTTTGAAGGAGAACTGAACAGACAGGCGATCGGGTGACGTTGTAGCGTCCATTTGCGTGCTGTGTCGTCACGTGCCCCGTATGGAATCCGCGGTGACGCGATGCTTCCCGGTGACGATGGTCGTAGGCGTTGTTACTGGCAACCGCTGTAATGGTGTCAACAGGATTCCGTCGTGGACTTCGCGAATCAAGGCTCCATCACGGGGTGATGCCGTATCCTGCGCGGAGAATTGATCAATGGGCCGCAGGATTTTCACGAATCAGCGTGCTGGCCGGGGCCAGGAACGGAACGTACGCTGCTATGATGGTCCGCCGTCATCGACCGGTTCCGTCGAGAGGCGGATCTGAAACCTGATGGGCATCTGCTGTGCAATGACGAGTTCGAGACGGATGTGTATGTCGGGCGTCGACGGGATTTTTGCGGCGTGCTCGCCACGCGCAAGCAGAGCATCCTTCTCGATCTCGCTTGCCAGCTGATCGAGTTCCTTGCTGATTTCTTCCTGGCGTCCCATTACATTCTCCCGACCGATGGCGATATCGCAGGCGTTTTCACGCATGCGCTAAAAGGCGCTACGTCGGAAGATTAATGTTCGGCCGGTGGTTGACGGGCAGCTTGCGGAATTGTTCTCGCTGCTGACTTGAGCGCAATCATCGTGTCAGGCGACTGATGCGTGAATCCTGCAGGATCTGCTCGGCACTTTCGCCCAGCAACTGGCACTGCTCGTAGAGCAGGCCAATGAGTCGCGCCTTTTTCTTCGCATCGAGCGGCGCCTCAAGACGCTGCTCGATCCGCTCGACGGAGACCAGCACGCTGTCGAGCGTCTTCTGGTCGAGCCGGTACCGCACATCGCGCTCGAGAATCATGTTGCCGTCACCCGTCAGCAGCCAGACGGGATCGACCGAAAACTGCCCGTACAGCGTGCGCAGCAGTTCGACCGGAATCGCACGCTCCCCGCGCTCGTAGTTCGCATAGGCGCGCAGAGACAGTCCTAGCTGCCGGGCCATCTTGTCCTGCGACAGGTCGAAGTGTCCGCGAACCTGCGCAACGCGTTGATGATAGTCCACGTGATCAGTGATGCTTGACATGTTCGTCTCGCGTCCCTAGAGTAATTTTGTGCCTTGATTATAGGCACCATTGAGTGTTGGACAAAACCGGACGTGCCTGGACGGAATGAGAATGCGCTGGACGGGTGACGGTTTGATGTTCGCGGAGGTAGTGACGAGTATGCGGTTCTACACGCTGGAAGAGATCGCGCGCGAGCTGCACATCGCGCCTGCTACCGCACGTAACCGGTTGACGCTCGGGCAGCCGATGCCCCCATCGATCCGCATTGGCCGGCGCCGCCTTTTCCCTTCGGATGAGTATGAAAAGTGGATCGCGTCACAATTGACGCGCTCCGATGATTTCGATGAAACGGGCAGTGGCTCATAAGGCAATCTCACGACTTGCCGTAGTCGAGCGTACTGTGCTTCTGTAACTGAATTCCGGGTTCACGCGATGATGTTGTACTGGATTTACCACCATGCCGGTCGTTATCTCCTTCGTTTCCACCAAGGGCGGCGTCGGTAAGACGACCGTCGCCGCCAACCTGGGCGGCCTGCTCGCAGCCTTCGGCATGAAGGTTCTCGCGATCGATGCAGATGTCCAGCCGAGTCTAAGCCGGTATTTTCCCGTCCATTACCGTTCACCGCGGGGTCTGACTGCGGTGGTCACCTCCGGCGGCAACCCGTCCGCGGACTGCATCAGCCGGACGATTTTTTCCAACCTCGATCTGATCCATTCGGACACCGCAGATGCCGGGTTGCAGTCATGGATCAACCGCCGCGAGGACCGCCTGATGATCATGCGCCGCGCAATGCGCAGTCCCGTGATTGAGCCGTACGATGTGGTGCTGATCGACACGCAGGGCGCGGTGGGTGAGCTGCAGAAGTCCGCCGCGATGGCCGCGGACTACATGGTGTCGCCAGTCAAGCCTGACGCGCTGAGTGCGGGTGAATTTGTATCCGGCACATTGGCAATGCTCGACGAGCTGAACCGTCTTGCGGACTTTGGTGAGTCGTTCCGCTCCGGTGATCTGCACGTATTGATCAACGCGCATGAGCGGACTGTCAATGCCCGGGTGCTGACGCAGGCTGTTCGTGAGCGCTTTGCCGCATATCCAGGCGTCCGTGTACTCGACACGGTGATCCCGTCTGCCGCCGCCTACGCCGGGGCGGCGATGTCGCGCATCCCCGTGCACGACTATGACCGGCGACGCCTGTTCATACGTTCTGCATGGAACGTGATGCACGGGCTCGCATGGGAACTGTTTCCGTCGCTGCGCGGGCAGTATGTTGGTAGCGGCATCAGAGCAGGGCGTCGCGCACCGCAGGATCATGTGCCGCTGGAGCGCGTGGCATGAACAGGCTCACGCAGGTTGATCCCGGGCATGACGGGCAGGCCGGCGAACCGGGCGGAGGTCCGGTTGGTCTGGCGATGCAGAGGCTGGGTGTCGAATCGCCTGGACCACGCACTGCAGAGGTGGCGCTGGTCTCGACCATCCGCCTGAAGGTCATTGAGGTCGTGACCTACGAACGCAATCCCCGGCGGGCGTCGCCGGACCGCATCGCCGAGCTGAAGGAGTCGATCCGCGTCAACGGCATCGAGCAGATCGTGACCGTGACACGGCGACCGTCGGAGACCCGGTATGTGGTGGCGAAAGGCGGGAATTCGCGTCTGACCGCCGCCCACCTGCTTTACGCGGAGACACAGGATCCGCAGTTCCTGCACCGCGACTTCCTCTACATTCCCTATCCTGGCGAGGCTAAGCTGCTGGCCGCGCACCTGCGGGAGAATGAGCAGCGCGCGGACCTGTGCTTCTGGGACAAGGCTGCGGGCTACCTTGCGCTGAAGGCTGATCTGGAGCATGAGCGGGGCGGCGCGCTGTCGTTGCGCGAATTCGCGCGCCTGCTTGCGCAGGACGGTGCGCCAGTCAGTCACGTGCTCTTGTCGCTGTTCCAGTTTGCGACGCAGCGGCTTGTCGGGCTTGGTCCCGCAACGGCACTGCTCAGCCGCCGCAACGTGGTCGATGTGATCCAGCCGGCGGTCGGCGCGTTGACGCGGCTGGTCCGCCGGTTCGGGCGTGACGACGACTGGCTGCAGCACGAGGTGATCGACGTTGCGCTGGGGCAGTTCAGCCTCGTGCTGAACCCCACACCTGAATCGGGTCTCGCCCAGGAGCGCGTACTGGACGCCGCCGCGCTCGTCGCGGGTATGCAGCGGCGCTGTGCGGAGGTGCTGGACGTGCCACTGGCGGCGATCAGGCCCATGCTTGCGCTGGTAGCGGGTGAACCTGAGATTTCACCGGAACGGCTGCGTGAGGCGGCAGCGGGAACACTTGGTGCCACTGGCCTGGTGACGCGAAAGACCCGATCTTCGGGTGAAGGGACGCCGCCGATCGCTGCATTGCCTCCTGAACAGACGGCGCAACCTCGATCGGACAGCCACATACGGCATCCGCTGCCCGCGTCAAATTTGCCACAGCATACGGATCCTCTGCCCGAGGCTTCCGGTCCGCACGGCACGGACGTTCCCGACGGCGATGCCGCCGATGAGTCCGCGGTGGTAGACCCGGGTGGAACCCCTGCCGTAGATCGTTCCAGCGATGATCTTGCAAACCTGCATCAGGACATCCGCTCGTTCGCCGTCCTGTGCGGTCTCGAAAGCACGTTACGCGATGCGCCGGACCTGCCGTATGGCTTTATGGTGGACCTGCCGGATCCCGCGCAAACGGACCCGCCTCTCGACACCCAGGCCAGACAGCACGAGGCAGGGTTCCGGCACTACGTCGGCTGGTGGTGGCTCGTGAACCTGTCACGCCAGAACACGCCGTGTGGTCTCACACATCTTCCGGCCGGCACGCGCTTCGGCGAGATTACCGGGGGCGAGGAACCGTGGGCGCATGCCTGCGACACGCACATCGGCGAGCCGCTGCTCGCGGACCGGTTCGATCTTTTTTTCGACACGGCCTTGAATCCTGCGAGCGAAATCGGTGGCCGGTACCTGGAGCTTGTCCGCATCGCACGCGGATTCCGCGCGCGTCATCCGGACCGCTTTCAGCCACCACAGTGGACCGAGCTGGATGCCGACGAACTGCTGCGCAGGGGAGAGCGTCGATGAGCGACCCTCTCGTGCCACTGTCGTATACCCCGCTACAGCACATGACGTTGCTGCTCCTCGTGGCAACTGTCACGCGCAATGGAGCCTGTTGGACCGCCCTGAACACTAAGGATAGCAAAGTTTCATGTGAAACATTGAAGAAGGGCGGCTGCGACCTCACCATCGATGTTCCACCGGTTGTTGCCCGAGTGCTGGGCAATCCACGCCTGACACAACAGATCGATGACCTGATCACTTCAGGTGCGATACGGCTTTTCCTGGACGCGGATATCCTGGTTCGACGGTGTGAACTAATCGAGCGGCAGTGGCGTGATGAGTCACTGTTCGCCGGCTTCGTTCGTGCGCAGGCGAGCCTGCCGATGATCCGCCGGTTCTTCCGTACGGCCACCCGTTCGAAGGTGACGCAGTTGCGCAGGCAACTTGCCGTCACGGCACCGGCCAAGCCACGCGTCCTTACCGGCAGGGAACTCGATGCGATGCTGGAAACGTGGCGTGCCTGTGCCGGCACGCCCGACATCCGCGAACGTTATCTCTCTGTCCACGATTATTACGATGGCCGGTACACACTGGCCACGATTTTCTCCGCGCTCGATACCGGGCCGGAACAGCGCGCTTCTGACTGTCCGTCTTCAACAACCAGCAAGGAGCCGTGCGATGTTTGACATGCGTGTTGACCCCGAAGGAAATCTGCTACCCGGTAAGACGTGGGACGATTCACCCGGCCTGCCGCCGGCGCAGACCCATATGCTGCTTTCGATGCTCGACGCACCGATTGCGATCGACCGGTGCTTTGTCGAGGCGTGCGAGGATTTCGTCGCCGGTGCATTGCTGACCGAACTCTCGGCGATCGAAAGCGAAACGACCGCGCCCGGCGCCTGGGTCGCAGTCTCACCCGAAGATATCGAGCGGCGCATTTCATTGCCGGACGCGCAGCAGGTTGCCGCACTTCGTGTACTTGTCGACCAGGGGCTCATTGAACACAGCCGCCGCGACGCACAACCGGATGAGTTCCGGATTCGCTGGCCGGAACTGCTGGCGCTGATCAAGCGTCGCTCGCAGGAGCGCACTGCTGGCATTCCGTGGCCGCCGAAGCGGCCAGACGATCCGTCGCGGCCTGGAGCCGCTGTGGCGTCGGGAGACCGGCCATGAGCGCGGCTGAATACCTGGAGCACTTCGAGGACCTGTGGCTGCGACTCAAGCCGTTCCGCCCAATCGCCTTTGGCACGCGTCTGGCACGCATCACCGGGCATCCGAAGGATGCGATGCTGCTCTCACAGATGGTCTACTGGACGAAGCGCGGCCGGGACGTTGGCGACAACGGTGGCTGGATCCACAAGACGCGCGAGCACTGGCGTATCGAGACGGGCCTCACGCGCGATGAGCAGGAGGGCGCGCGTGCGCGGTTGCGCAGCCTGAACCTCGTTTCTGAGTGGCGCGGCGGCCGCGCCGCGTGTCTGCATTACCGCATCAACGTGCCGCTCATGTCCGCGATGATCGACGGGTGCTGTACGTTCGTGCGACGCCTGCCGATAAGCATCGAGGCGATGCGCGAGGACGAAGCCGCAGCGAGGGAACTGCTTGGGCCCGTGGTGCCGTTCAGGCGGGCGTTCGTGGACCTGACCTGCAGCTTCAACGCCGGCCTCGTTCTCTCGCGCATGGTCCAGGTGCAACGGCAGACAGCTGACCGGCAGGGCATCTGGTTCTCACTGACAGCGTGGGAATGGAACCGCACGACCGGCATCAACCGTCGTCAGCTCGAGAATGCAAAACGACGGCTCAAACAGATGGGCGTGTTGCGGGAGATCAGACAGGGCGGGCGTGGGTCGCGCATCTGGAGCCAGATCGATCCGGTGCGGCTGTATGGTTTGCTCGACGAGTTCGCGGCCCATGCGCCTCAGCCGTCGATAAGGACGACCAGCGGGGCCGTCGGTGGTCCCGCCGGTCGTCCACCACTGGCCCCGGATGCCTTCTCCGCTGTCGCCCCGGGTAACATGACCGATACAGTGACCGCGGTGCCAGCCTGCGCCGCGATACAGGCTCCCGCTTTCATCGGAATCGCGCCAACCAGAATCCGCCAGCCTCAGCCGGTTCGTGAATCGCTGTTACCGTCGGCAGGTTTGATCCGTTACCGTTGGCAGCAAACGTACGGTCCCAACGCGCGCGGGTATAAGAGGATTACATATTCGACTACAACCACCACCGGTGCGATCGTGGCGGGATGGTTGCGGCTGCTGCGCGGTGACCCGCCCGGAGTGGTGGTGGGTTTCACGACCGGCAGCGATGAGAGTGCGGCAACGCCCAGTGTCCCTGCGCTGGTGTGGCCGTCGATGCTGCGTGAAGCCGAGCGGGGACCGGTCATCCGCTATCTGGCGCGGATTCCCCAGCATGAGCGGCAGTTGCTGCTCGACGAGATGGCGGCGGCCCACCGCCACCAGACGGTCCGGTTCCCGGTTGCCTACATCGGCGAACTGGTGCGCCGCTACCTGGCGGGCGATTTCGTGCCGGCACGGGCGCATCGCGAAGCCGATGCCCGTCGGCAAGGCAGACGCCGCGGTGCCGCCACCCTCGTCAGCGACGCGCCGGTGACGCCTCCAGAAATCGCACGTGCGCATCTCGCGAGCCTGCGCGCGCAGCTCTGCCGCCATGGCACCGGAGCCTGTCATGCTTGAGCTGCCCGATCCAGTACCTGGCACATGGGCTGTTACCCGGGGTAACAGCGGGCAAACCATGGCGCGAACAGTGGCCACGCGACAGATCGTCGAGCCGTGTGCCGTGTTACCCCGGATAACACGGCAAATCTCTCGCGCCTATCGTCGACGCCCACAGCGGCGTGTTACCCGGGGTAACGCGCGACCGGGTTTCGCGCGCATGCAGTGTCCGAAGCGGGACGGGCTGTTACCCCGGCTAACACGACGGACGGATACCCGGACCGCCGCGCACGAGCGCGTCATTCCTGTGAGGAGGAACTGATCATGAGCAGCGAAGCGACTCCGCTTGACATGTCCCTTGACGCCTTTGCGCGCTCGGCCACGTCGCCCTTCCCGGACGGCTACGACCTCGAAGCAGAACGCCGCATCGTGGCACTGCTCATCGGGAACGGCGACCCGGACCCGGCCGATCCGCTGTTCGGTCGCTACCAGCTCTTTCTCGAGCGCGAGGAAGCGTTACGCGATGCGCAGGCACGCGATGCGGTGCGACAGTCGGCTGATCCGCTCGTGTCGACCGCCCAGGCGCTGGAGATCACGCGCATCGGGCAGCTCACGAGCGAGGGCGGCGACCGCATGCATCTGCATACGCGCGACGCGATGCGGCTGTTTCTCGGGCGCACGGTTGCGCCTGGCGAAGCAGGGCACCCGATGGCGGGCGGCCGGCGCGTGGCTGCGGCACTGCGCGCGCTCTGGTCGCTCTCGGGCAACGACAACCCCTACGCGGACTGGAAGCTCATCGAGATTGCGGAGCGCATCGCCGGCATCCGGCGGGCCGGCGAACTGGAACTGCAGCATGCCACCGGCCTGCTCGATGCGGCCCGGCAGAAGGGGCTCGACTACACGATTCTCCGGTCGCGCGAACCGGCGAACGTGTCGCTCGGCTTCACCTCTCCCTACGGCTACATGGTCGTCATGCTGCTCGTCGAACTCGATTACCTGGTGCGGGTGATCCGCTCCGCCGTGCTGCGTGATCTGCTTGCGTCAGGCGAGGGGCAGCGGCGGATCGGCTCGGCGAAACACCGGTGCCTGTCGGTGTTCCATTTCGCCGTACACTGCCAGCGCGTGCTGACCCGACCCGAGCTGCTGCCGCTTGCGCGCCACGACTTCCTGCCCGGCGCGGACACTGCCGCATCCCGGCGTGTCGAGGCAGCGCGTGCACTGCTCGGTGTTATCCCGCGCGACATCTTCACGGGCGAGCGGCAGTCGCGGCACAGCCGGCGGCGCGTGAACCGGCTGTCGGATGCCGAGCTGCGCCTGCTCGACAGCGTGCCGCTGGCGGGCGATGACCCGGTGGCGGCGGTTGCGGCAACGACGCTGGTCGAATGAAGCGAGGACTGCGGCAATGACGAACCGGTTTCCACCTCTGGATCGACGTTCAAAGGCCTTTAAGGGTAAGGGGGCGACGACCGCGTTGCTGCCCGTTTCGCTACCTGTTGCCCAGGTGGCCGGGCGCAGTGCCTTTCGCGTGCTGTTGCGCTCGTATGAGAGCTGGCTCGACGACACCGTCGCGCAGATGCAGGCGCTCGCGCACGAAAGCGGTGACGCCGGGCTAGATGCGTCGCTGCGATGCGTGCGTATCGCGCTCGCGAGCGGCGCAACGCGCCACCGGCTCGACTGGTTCCTGCGTGGTGAACCGCATGCGGTGCTGTATGCGCGGGTGCAGTCCGGCTTCGGCAGGGTGCCTGCGCCACTGCGCGCATACCTGCAGCAGTGCGACGCACGGGCCCGCGATCTCAACGCGCTGGAATCGGTGTTCCGGTACGCTGCGAGCCAGCTTGCGATGTATCTGCAGCACGGCACCGTCAAGATCCGGCGTCAGGAGGACTGACCACGAAGACTGATGTGGAAGTGTCAGGCAGTACAGGCTGTCGCAGAACAGCCGCTCACAACAGCGTCATGCAATGGACAGCGCGTTCGTAGCAAAGGGGCATCCCTTGTCCATGAACGGAGTCCGCAATGGGTATCTACGCAGAACTGGTCGGCAACGTGCTGGCGTCGCCGACGATGAAACAGGTCAACACCGCCAGCGGCATGCGCCGCATCGTCGAGCTGCGCGTGATGTCTGCCAGCTACCGGCGTCTTGACGACGGCACACTGGAGCAGCGCGACGGCCGGACCTTCCCTGTCGACGTGACGGTGTGGAACGAGCGCCTGACCGAGCGCGTGATGCAGCACATCCGCACGGGGGCGAGCATTGTCGTGCGCGGCGACTTCTACGTGAGTCCGTGGATCAATCGCGAGAACGAGGCCGACGCGGGCGCCCACATCGACGCCGAATCCATTGCCCTGAACCTCGTACGCATCGACCAGGTGGTGTACCGTCCGCGCCAGCTGCGCGAGTCCGGGCCTGAGTCGCCCGGCGACCTGCCAGGGGATGCTGGAGACGGCACCACGGATACCCGCGAAGCCGGCGAGCCGGGCGAGGTGCCGCGCGAGGGCACTTCACCGGCCAGTGATGAGCCGGAAGACGCCACGTCCGGCCAGTCTGCCAGCCGCCGTTCACGCCGCACGTCGAACGCGGCTGCCCGTTAACCCGTCATCATGCACGCGAAGGCCGCGCCTGCGTGCGCCGGTGTTCCTGAGAAGGAGGTCGGGTCATGAGGGAGAAGCCCTGTCCCGTTTCGCCCGATGCCAGCGAGCACAGGATGCTGCGCGCGCTGGTGGACGAAGGTATTCGCAGCACGGCGCCGTACGTCGCGCCGCCGTTTGTCCGGTTTGTCGCGCAATTTCACGGATGGCAGGTGACCGTGCAATCACGCACAGGCCTCTGCGGCGTATCGCGAGTCGTATCTGTCCACGCCCCGGATCACGGCCTCTGGCAGCGGGTGCATATCGGTTCCCAGGATGGCCTGTGCAACGGAGGGTTGCTATGCCGCTGAAGACGGGGGGCAATGCGTGCAAGTTCGGCGATTGCCGGCCACTGATGCGTGCGATGGCGGCCGACGGCGTGACGGTGCAGACCGTGGTCACCAGTCCGCCGTACTACGGATACTGCCGCTAAACGACCACTGGACTCACGCGCGTTGCCAGGGAAGCGGACCCCATCCCCGATGGAGGTCGGCAAGAAGCTGTACATCTGTGAGAAGCCGTCGCAGGCGAAAGATCTGGCGCCGCACGCTGGCGCGCGCGGGCGCGCCATTGGCGCCTTTACCGGTGACAGCGTGACGGTGACCTGGTGCATCGGGCACCTGCTCGAACAGGCGAAACCAGAGCAGTATGTTCCGGCGCTCACCGCCTGGAAGCTCGACCTGCTGCCGGTATTGCCGCAGCGGTGGGCGGTACAGGTCAGGCCGTCCGTGAAGAAGCAGTTCGATGTGGTGGTGCGGCTCGTGAAGCAGGCGGATGAGGTGGTCATTGCCACGGACGCCGATCGCGAGGGCGAGGTGATTGCGCGCGAGGTGATGCAGATCGCAGGCTATCGCGGACCGGTGTCGCGCCTGTGGCTGTCCGCGATGGATGCCGCATCGATCCGCCGCGCACTGGCGCAACTGCTTCCCGGCCAGAAGACCCTGCCGCTGTACTACTCCGGTCTCGGTCGCGCACATGCCGACTGGCTTGCCGGCATGAACCTCACGATGGCGCTGACCGCGGCATTCGGGACGGGCGGCAAGGACGGGACGCTGCATGTGGGTCGCGTGCAGACGCCGGTCCTCGCGCTGATCGTTCGCCGCGAGCGCGCGATCCGCACGTTCGTCCCGAAGCCATACTTCGACCTGGCATCGACGTTTGATCTGGCGGGCAAGACTGTATCGATGCAATGGATCGCGCCCGCGGCACTCCTCGACCAGGCTGGCCATGCCATCGACGCCGCGAAGGTGAAAGCCGTGGCCGGCCGCGTACAGGGCCGTATGGGCAAGGTCGTCACCGTGGAAACGACACCGGAGCGTGAGGCTGCGCCGCTGCCGTTCAGTCTCGGCAGTTTGCAGCGTGAAGCGTCGGCGCGGCACGGGCTGAAGGCTGCGGTGGTGCTCGATGCCTGCCAGGCGCTGTATGAAACCCACAAAGCGACGACTTATCCTCGCACCGACTGCCAACACCTGCCGGTATCGATGTTTGATGATGCGCCGGAGGTCGTGGCAGCACTGGCTGCGATCGATCCCGGGCTTGCCGCGCTGGCTTCCCGGTGTAACCTCAACACGCCGGGGCGCGCGTTCAACGACGCGAAGGTGACGGCGCACCACGCGATCATTCCGACGGCGAACAGTGCTGTGAAGCTCGCGGCACTGACGAAACCCGAACGTCTCGTCTATGACCTCATTCGCCGCCGCTATCTCGCGCAGTTTCTCGGCGACTTCGGGTACCTGCGCACGATCATTGAGGTTATGTGCGAAGGTGAGCTTTTTCGGGTGACGGGGAAAACACCTCAGGTCAACGGGTGGTGTGACGCGATTGCGACGGAACAGCCGGTTGAATCGCCCAAAACGGGCGATGCGGCTGTGACGGAGGTATCGTCATTGCCGGCGGTCAGTGTGGATGGCACCGCGCGGAATCTCTCCTGTGATGTCGAACGCAGGCAGACCCGTCCGCCGGCGCGCTATACGGAGGGTACGCTGCTTGCCGCAATGGAATCCATCGACCGTGAGATCGATGACGGGCGGTTGAAGAAGATCATCCGCACGAAGGAGAAGGCGGGGATCGGCACCGATGCGACGCGCGCCGGCATCATCGAGAGCCTGTTCCGCCGCGACTATATCGGCAACGATGCGAAGCGGAAAAAGCAGATTGTGCCGCTGTCGCGTGGCGAGGCGCTGGTCACGCTGCTCGAACGCGTGCTGCCTGAACTGGCCGATCCGGTGCTCACCGCCGAATGGGAGGAACGCCTTTTGCGGATCGAGTCGGAACAGCTGGCATTGAGCCAGTTCGAGACGGATCTGGGCGTCTGGATCACGGCGCTGGTGGAGCGTATAAGTGAGCAGCGCGCAAGGGAGCCCGCGTCCGGACCCTCAGCGCGGATGGTGGCGTGTCCATCATGCGGGGCCCCGATGCGCCGGATCAAGGGTTCACGGGGCTGGTTCTGGGGTTGCACAGCCTGGCGTGATGGCTGCAGGAGCACACTGCCCGACGTCGACGGCACGCCGGGGAACCAGCGGTCCATCGTGCCAGGGAGCGAGCTCGGGGCGGGCAGGCGCAATACGCACTGAGCGTTGTCTATGCTGGCGTAGCCTGCGATTCAACCGGGCGGGGTGGCAGGGGTGAAGGCGCCGCGCCATCGATGAAGCGCATCAGTTCGCCTTCGGCTGCGACGACGGCGTGCGCGGGGGCAGTGGCAAGCTGGCGGTCGTGCAGGGTGAGGAGCGCCCCGAAGACAGGATAGCCATCGTCATCGAGCAACCAGGTATCGGTTTGCGCGCCGCGCCGGTTTGCTGTTTCCATCACGTCCTCGGCTTCGTGGAAACGTTCGAGGGGCAGCGCGCCATATCCAGCGCGCTGGAGGAAATAGGCGATATACATGACGCTCGCCAGTTCGACCAGGTGGTCGGCGCTGCCGAATCCGCAGCACACAGTGGCCAGGCACGCGTGGAATTTGAGCGATTGCGTGCGCACGGCTGAGTCAGGCAGTGGCAGCAGCATGGCACGTGAACGATGTACCTTACGGGGCTTGCGCGAGGCGGCGCGATGGGAACGGGGCATGCGGATGCGACGTACAGGATGCGCGGCAGCGGGCGTTAAAAAGGGCGGCCCCATTCGGGAATCGGCTGTATTTTACAACACCGTTGGGGACCGTTCCGTCACGGTGATCTGGCGATCGCCCGATGATTATCGGATGCCGGCACTTGTGCCCGGCACACCGGCCAGGTTAGGGTATGCGGTCGTGCTGTCCGCTTCCCGTCCCACGTTGGCGGGAAGGATAAATTTACCTGAACTTCATAGGGAGAATGTCTGATGAACAAGCAGGAGCTGATTGACGCCGTGGCGGCGTCTACGGGTGCAGGCAAGGGCGTGACCGGCGAAGCGATCGATGCGGTGATCGGCGCCATCACGAAGGCCGTTACGAAGGGCGACAGCGTGCAGCTGGTTGGCTTTGGTTCGTTCAGCCAGGGCGCCCGCGCTGCCCGCACGGGCCGCAATCCGGCGACGGGTGAAGAGATCCAGATCGCTGCGGCAAAGACGGTCAAATTCACTGCCGGCAAGGCGTTCAAGGATGCGGTCAACGCCGGCAAGCGTTAGGTCGCCCGTCCCATCACCGGCTACCTCTTCGGGACTTGCCCCGCGAGCGCCATTACCGGATATGCGGCGCAAGCACCTTGCCGACGAATGAGGATGCGGTGTGCTCTCCGAACTGTCGCCGAAGTCGCGCGTTGAGCGCGTCAAGGGAAGTGCCGTTCATGGACGCAGTACCGGTGAGCGCCGCATGGGCATCGAGCACCTCTGCGGCCGTGATCTCGTAACCGGCGCCAGCGTCGATCCAGTGGAGCGCGGCCATGCCGCAGACCATGGCGAACGCCGGCTGCCGCTGCGCGAACTCCTTTGCAGCCCTTATCAGCGTGCGCGGATCGGCCGGGCTGGTTTGGATGAGCGACACCGCGAGATCGAAGAGCCCAGCGTCCTTCGCGGCGGCAAACCATTTACCTTCCGAACCGGGTTCGCTGGCGATGAGATCCTGCAGGATTGCCGCCTGCGAGCATTCCGGATATTTGTTCGTGATCGCACGGAAGGTCGCGAGGTATGTCCCTGAGCGGTTCGCCACGAGCGCATACCGCCGATAGGCCTCATCCTTCCTGCCGGAGGCGAGCAAGATTGTCTCGCAGGCGAGGGCGATCGCACTTTCCGGCGTGTATGCACCACGCGACTGCTCGGCGTAACGCAGCGCGTCTGCGGGCCGGCCGAGCGCGACCAGTGCCTTGACGCCCCATTGCCGGTATCCCCACGACTTCATGCGCGCCGAGTCCACGAGTGCGAGCAGTTCTTCGAAACGCTGTGCCGTATGCAACGCGCTCATGCACGCGGTTGTGCCGACGAAAAATCCACCTTGTCCATCTGGGCCAATCGCATGCGCGGTGATGGGTAGCAGCCTGTCCGCCCAGCCGGATGCGATGTCGGACGTCGCGCAAAGTTCTCCCCATGCACCGGCAAGGCGTTCGATGTACGGCATCTGGTCCTCCTGCAGCGCTTCGAAGAGCCTTTCCAGCCAAGCCTGTCTGGTTGCAGCGTCAACTTTTGCACCGGCAATCACGGGAACCAGCGTATCGATGGTCCGGTTGACCGCGGTGCCCATTGCTCCAGACGAACTGTCAACCTGTTCCAGCGCCGGAGAAAGTTTTTCGAGCAGGAGCGCAGCGCCTTCGGCGGCAAGGACCGCATCGGAGCGCGCCCTCTGCCGGATCTCGGCGAGCGCTTCCTTCAGGCGCTGGATTGGCAGCGCGGATTTCCAGCCGAAGGCGTTACGCCGGAAGCGCGTGGCGAAGATCCATCGATGCGAGTTCGTAGGTGACATTCCGGTTGTCGGCTTTCATCAACGTTCAGCGCGTCTTCATGTACTGCCGGTAGAGCGACTCGTGAAGGTCACGCAGGTCGCGGCGGCTGTCCATCAGTTCGTGGTGACGGCCTTCGCGCTCGAGCGCGAGCAGTCGCAGTACCAGTCTTGCTGCGCGCTCAGGCCCGGTGTCACGACAGGGTTCCGTCTGCTTCAGCAGTGGTGCCAGTCCGGTTTTCTGGATCAGCGCCCAGGCGGGAAACCAGGCGAGATCTGCGATATCGCCCGTTCCTTCAAACGAAGCATCGAATGCCCGGCGCAGCGCGTTCAGCGAATTGTCTTCGAGCTGCCGAAGTAGGTCATCGAGCCGGGTGGGAGAAAGCCATGCGAGTTCGGCAAGGAGCGGCAAGGCGGCCTCAAGACCATCGAGCCGGTACCGGCATTCGGCCATCCACATCAGCGGCGCCGGAATACGTCGCCAGGATTCGATGCGCGTGACGGCAGATTCAGCCGCTTTCCAGTTGCCCGCTTGCAGATAGAGCGAAGCGGCATGGGCGTTGGGTTGGGCTGCACGGAATGGCAGACTGGTGGCGCGCTGTGCGAGCTCGTCCCAGAACGGCGCGAGCCAAATAAGGGCAGTCCGCTCGCCCATCAGGCGGATCGCCGATGGCCGGACGCTGGCCAGTACCGTCTCCCGTACCTCAAATGCGGTGTCTTGAGTCGCGAACGGTACGCGACAACGCGCTTCGAGGGCAGTCACGAGTGTGTCGAATGCCATTAAAGCCTCGTCGTCAGGATATTCTTGCGTAAGGATCTGCAGCGCGCTGCGGGCGCCGGGTGCATCGTGTCGCTGCAATGCCGACAGGACATCGTTGCGCAGCATCACATCACGGCTGTCGTCAAAAATATCGAGTTGCATGGGTTGGACTCAGAAGAGCTGGTCGCAGGACTCACGAGGTTAACCCACTTCACCGTGCTTCTCAACGGGCTGCCGTCTTCAAGGACGGACTTGATGGCGCGCCGGCCGCTGGCCTCGGCAACCAAGCGTACCATCCGGTCTCGGTAGCGCATCAGCGCACCGATCGAC
The DNA here is from genome assembly GCF_002973525.1 of Paraburkholderia sp. BL21I4N1. Taxonomy (GTDB): domain Bacteria; phylum Pseudomonadota; class Gammaproteobacteria; order Burkholderiales; family Burkholderiaceae; genus Paraburkholderia. The sequence continues at coordinate 40,330 of NZ_PVEN01000027.1, read as the reverse complement.
GGGCACACGGGTCGCTTGTGTCTCCGGTCGGTCTGCGGCATCGGGAGGGGTGGAGTCGGCAGATGGCAGGGCGCCGGTGCCGCAAGGTACTACGGCCATTTATTTTTCTAGCCCATAGGGCGGCATGTCGGCCATTGCTGACGTTCACGGGTCGCCGTTGGTGAGGCCGCTTAGGGCATTTCGTTATACAGAAGTGTCGTAGCCGTCGCGCAAGATCTGAATGGTGATCACAGCATCCATGACTCGCTGCATGCCAATCCACAGCGTCTTCGCGCCCGGTTCGCCGTCGCTCTTGCGCCCGAGGAATCCGCCCAGTGACGCGACCATCCGTATCACCTGGTTGAGCGTCGGTGGTTTTTTCGGACGCGCCTTCTTACAGAGCACGTGAGCGCCGTGTATCTCGTCAGCCGCGAAGAATAGCGACGCGTCCAGCTCCGGACACGTCCTGCCGACACGCATGAGCCGCGCGATACGCCACGATACGACCATGTACAGCGCGAGCGCCTTCTCCACGCGCTCCATCTGTGAGAGTTGCAGCGCCTCAACCCGGCAGGCGTTCTTCAGGACATTGAAGAACATTTCTATTTCCCATCTCGCGCGGTACCAGTCAACGAGTTCGATGAGCGCATGCGCATCGCCCGCTTCGCGGTTGGTCACAAGACGCCAGATGACGGGCTTCACACCCGCTGGCGCATCCACTTCATACGCCTCGACGCAGGTGAGCGCGACACCGGCGCGCCCGGGCAGCGTGACGCGCTGGCTACGCAGTTCCTGCCTCACTTCACGCGCCTTCTGGCCACTGCGCCCGGGCAGTACGAAGCTGATATGGCCGAGCACGTTACTCGCATGGACCTTTTCCCACAGCTTTTCTTCGTCCCTCAGGGCACGATTGTGCTGGGACCGGATCAGCCAGTCCGCCGGTTCACCCAGTTCCTGCGCACGCTGCATGAGCGCGGCGATGTCACCTTCACGATCGGCCACATACACCAGTCGCGTGTCAGGCAGGGCCCGTGCCTGTTCGGCCACGATCTCATAGCTTTCGATCCACCGCACACTTTCCCTGACACCGCCACGCCTGCCGTTTGCATCGCGTGGCTCGCGCGCCCACGTCCATGCGTTCATCACACCCAGCGGCTCCCGATCCGGTGTCACCGCATAGGTCGCGTGAAGATACATGCCCACCTGTGCTTCATAACTGAGCGGGCCGGCCCCATCGACGTCCTGACCGTTAAAGTTCAGCTCTGTCGTATCGGCAATGCAAAGCACCACCGGCAACTGCTCCATGCGCGTCGTGGTAACCGCATCGACGGCACTTCGGATGTTGAACAATCCGCGCTACGCAGGTGCTTACGCCTACGGTCGGCGGCACTATCGCAAGCTCGCAGACGGGCGGAAAGTGCCGAGAAAGCGTGATCGCAATGACTGGCTTGCTTGCATTCCGGACGCCCATCCAGGATACATTACCTGGGAGCAGTTTCAGCAGAACCTTACAGTTCTGGAGACGAATGGTCGCGGGTACAAAGTTGCGCGATCGTCGCCACCACGCGAGGGAGCTGCTCTGCTGCAGGGCCGCGCCGTTTGCGGACGTTGTGGCCGGTATCTCCGGCTCCGATATGCTACGCGACGCGGACGACAGGAAGCCTGGTATATCTGCGACCGAGCACAGGGCGCTCGTGGCGAACCTACCTGTCAGTCAATTGCCGGAGCGCCGATTGATGAAGCAGTTGGCGCATTGATCGTCGCGTCGATGACTCCGGCTGCCGTTGAGTTGGCATGGGAGATACGCAGGGAAATCGAAGCGCGTCACGATGAAGCCGACCGGTTACGCCTGCGCGCTATCGAACGCGCCCGGTTCGATGCAGATCTTGCGCAACGACGCTTCATGCTGGTCGACCCAAGCAACCGACTGGTCGCCGACACACTCGAGCAAGAATGGAACGACAAGCTGCGCATGTTGGCCGACGCGAGAGAACAAAGGGACCGTAGCCAGCAGCAGGAGCGTCTCATACTCGACGATGCGATCCGCGACCGGCTCATCGCAATGACAGCGGACTTCAAAACACTGTGGCGTGATTCATCGTTGGCGAATCGAGAGCGAAAGCGGCTGCTAGCCTATATCGTCGAGGACGTCACACTGGTCAAACTGCCAGGCGAAGGAACAACCCGGATTCACGTTCGCTTCAAGGCCGGCAAGACTGAAACGCTCACGGCGCAGAATCCAAAAACGTCTGCGCAACAGGTCAAGACTCAGCCAGAGGTCCTCGAGCTCATCGACAAGCTTCTCGATGACCATACATGCTCTCAGATTGCGCAGCTCCTTAATGATCGGGGCATCCGTCCCGGCGGTTGCGTCCGTCCAGGTAAGAGCAACATTCGGTTCGACGCTCTGCGCGTCTCATACATCGCACAGCGAAACGGACTTCGATCCCGCCGCGAAAGACTGCGCGACCGCGGCATGCTCACAAAACTGGAGGCTGCGGCTCGACTCGGCATTCACGAAGCAACCCTCGTCAGGTGGGTCGAATACGGCCTTGTTAAACGACACGCCTATAACGACTACGCGTTTCTCTATGAAGTCCCGGATTCCGACCTGCCAATAAAGCACAGCAGTCGATGGGATCGACTCACCGACCGCGCGAAAGTGGCGCGAGCGAGCGTAGCATCCAAAACCCTCTGATCCGCGAATAGGAGTTGCAGTATGAATCCAGTTAGTTGGCGAGCAGCCAGACACCGTCGTCGCTCGCCCACAGGATTTTCACGAGATCGCCGCGGCGGCCACGAAAGATGTACAGGTTGCCGCCCAGCGCATTCTCCTCAAGTGCCGTTTGCACTTTCGCAGCCAGCCCCTGGAATCCGCAGCGCATGTCGGTAACGCCTGCGGCAAGCCAGATGCGCGTGCCCGCCGGCAGCGTGATCACTTCAGACATTCCCGCAGGAACATCTCGGCGCGCTCGGCCGACAGCCCACGAATCCGGACGCGGCGCTTGCCAATCTCGATTTCGATCTCGCATACCGGCGGCGGCGACGATACGCTGTCCACCGTCTTCGACGGCGCGCTCGCCGCTCCTGGCAACGCCCGCGGTGTCGGCATGGGCATATCAATCACATCGACGGCAAACAACTGCGCGGCGCCCACGCGGGGCAGAGGCACCTCGTTCGAGTCGGGCAGCACGAGTTTGCCTTCCCGATATTGCTTGCGCCACTCGAAGACCACGTTGGCGTTCATGTCATGGCGTCGCGCCACGATCGAGACCGATGCGCCGGGCTCCAGCGTTTCCTTGATGACTTGCTGCTTGAATTCCCGCGGATATACACGATGCCCCTGCTTGGGGTGGCCATCTTTCGCTGCGCTCTCCGACATCTCGGCAAACCCTCCTGGTTCACGAATCAGCTCACATCATGAAGCTGTCTTTCGTGAAGCGGGGAACGGCCCCGACGAGCCGCATACGGCAAGAAGGCATTCCCAAGCCCATTACCGATCGAGCCTGGGACGCACAGCTGCGGCTGTGCCGTCGATATCGCAAACTGGCAGAGCGCGGCAAGAATGCGAACATCGCTGTGGTTGCCGTGGCCCGTGAACTCGCGGGATTTCTCTGGGACATTGGCCGGCTGTCAATGTCCCTGGCTGTACCGGGCCGTGCACAGCCAACACACCAGCTTCATCCTGCCGGCCACTGAAAAGCAGCAATCTGAAGGAGTTTCCTGAAGGCGGCGTAGCCCGGCACACGAGTAACCCGCGCTCCGGCTATGCAGCGGATGTCATCCGATTTGCGGCTTCAGATAGCGGCAGGCTCATTGGGCGGAACACTGTAATGCGGTAACCAACCCGCGGATATCAGGGTGATCCACCGTCGAGACTTACTGCTACGTCGCCCTCAGGAAATTTAGCGTCCTGAAAAACCGAAAACCGATCTCTCTTGACACGGGAAGTCATATCAGCCGCAAGATTGTCGGATGGCAGGTCTATGCCGAGGAAAGCAGCGTCCTGGCCAGCGAAGTCCTCCGGGACCTTTGCGCACGTGAAGCGTTACAGCCCGATCAGGTGATCCTGCATTCGGATAACGGCGGCCCAATGAAAGGCGCGACGATGCTCGCCACCCTTCAGGAGTTAGGTGTCATGCCGTCGTTGAGTCGCCCGGGCGTGAGCAACGACAATCCTTAATATGTTGCGGTCGAAGATATGTTGTACCACTTAACGGTTGAGTTGTAAGTAGGCAGGATTCAGCAATCTTGACGTCACATATTAATTAGCGTGATCTGGTGATCCATCCATCAACTGGAGGTTCGCCATGTTTGAGAAACTGCTGTCGTCCGCGACGGCTTTGCGCCGCCATCAAGACGCGCCGCTTGCCGCCGAGCGTGAGCGCTATCTCCAGCACTGCTCTGATACCGGTGCCACGTATTGGTCGATGCGGATCAAATGCAATGAATTGCTATGGGCCGCCCGGCTGCTTGACGGGGATGCTAGAAACGGCCTCGACATGGATGGTCTTGAGGCGCTTGCCGACCGGAGAGTGGCTTTCCAGAATGCTGGCACGACTAGGCGAAGGTTTATCAACATCACTCGTCCATGGCTTCGGTTTCTCGGGTGGTGGAATGAGCCAGCCGTTCCATGTAAATTTCAGGATAAGCTCGATCTGTACTGCTTATGGATGCGTGACGAGCGCGGATTTACAAATTCCACCATTGTCGGATGGCGATGCCGTGTCCGGGATTTCCTGATCTGGTGCGACGCAGGCAATCGTGAATTGCAACTTCTTCAGCCTAGCGACATCGATGCCTACTTTATCGATGACCTCGCTCATCCTTGGGGCCGACGGACAGTCGCAACCGTCGCAGCGTTATTGAAGAACTTCCTGCGCTTTGCTGCGTCGCAGAGCTGGTGCCATTCTCAACTTGCCGATGCAATACGTGGCCCGCGCATATATGCACAAGGGTCGTTGCCTTACGCTCCGGATTGGCGCGATGTGCAAAAGCTATTGGCGTGCACCGTGTTCGACGCACCTCAGGATATACGGGCCCGCGCGATCCTCATGCTGTTGTCCATCTATGGCATGCGTGCTACCGAGGTTGCAACACTGCGGCTTGACCAGGTGGACTGGCAACAACATGTCATCCGGATATTCCGGCTAAAGCGACGGCAACCCCAGGTCTATCCGTTGTTGCCGTCCGTGGCAGAAGCGTTGGCCCGCTATATCGACATCGTGCGTCCGTCAACACCTTACCCTGAGATATTTATCGGACTGCACTCGCCTCGGCGTCCATTGACGCGGGCGGCCATCTACAAGATCGTCAGTTCGAAGTTTCTGGAGCTCGGCATCAAAGTTGTCCATCGAGGCCCGCACGCGCTTCGACATGCGTGCGCGACGCGGCTTGTTGCAGACGGCTTGACGCTCAAGGAGATCGGCGATCACCTCGGACATCGCAGTACAGAAGCAACGCGCACGTATGCCAAGGTGGACTTTACCGCGCTTCGCGAGGTGGGCGACTTCGATCTGGGAGAACTGCTATGAAACTCGCCACTGTCATCGAGGCCTATATCGTCTTGCAACAGTCACTCGGCTTGCGCTCAAAGACTGCCCGGCGCACGCTACGTCGATTCGAACGTCAGATGGGTCATGTGCATATTGCCGACGTTCAATCAGGAGCTGTCCTGAAGTTCCTGCAAGGCGCAGGCCCACTTAGCTCAACATGGCGGACCAAGTACCGATTACTGGCCGGCCTTTATCGGTACGCCATCAGCCGAGGGCACGTCACAGTATCGCCATTGCCGGCGGTACTGCCCAAGTTCCCCTTGCAACAAACGCCTTATATCTATTCGACGTCGGAGCTGCAGCGATTGCTCGACGCTGCGTCCGTGCTGGAGAGCGCCCAGAGTCAGCTACAAGCGCCGATGTTCCGGACCCTGATCCTACTGTTGTATGGCAGCGGGCTGCGAGTCAGCGAAGCGCTGGGACTAACCATGCGCGATATCGACCTCGAACAGAGAATCATTACTGTCCGCGACACCAAATTCAGCAAAACGCGGCTGGTGCCGATCGGCCCGAAACTGACTGTGGCATTGGCAACGCTTGCCGATCGTCGCCGTAGACTTAACATGCCAGACGGCGAAGATTCGCGTTTCTTTGCGTCTCGTACCGGAGCGCTCTGGAACTATCCGCGCGTCATCACGCTGTTTCAGCGCGTACGACGCGTCGCAGGCATTGAATGCCCACCGGGCGAGCTGCGTCCGCCACGAATGCATGATCTGCGTCATACGGCAGCCGTCCACAGAGTGATTGCCTGGTACCGGTCCGGCCAGGATGTGCAACGTCTGTTGCCGCAACTGTCAACGTACCTCGGACACGTCGAGATTAGCTCGACCCAGCATTATCTGCAAATGACTCCGGAGTTGCTTCAAGAAGCCAGCCGGCTCTTCGCCAGGTACGCAGCCTGCGGAGGCCATCATGATTGACAAGAATCTACTTGGCACATGGATTCGCCGTTTCCTCCTCGAATATCTGGTCGGTGAACGCAATCTGTCTCGCAACACGCAGGCGAGCTACCGCGACACGCTGACACTGCTCTTGCCATTTGCAAGCAAGCGTACCGGCGTCGCCATCGACAAGATGACTGTCGACGATCTATCGCCTTCGGTCGTGCGGCAGTTCCTAGACTATCTGGAGCGGGAACGGCATTGTACCGGCGTGACGCGCAACCAGCGCCTTGGGACCATCCATTCGCTGGCCCGTTTTATCGGCATGCGCTCACCTGTGCATCTGTCCTGGTGCACTGAGGTTCGCATGGTGCCATTCAAGAAGACGGACAAGACCCTCGTCACCTACCTTGAAAAGGTTGAGATGGATGCACTGCTGCGCCAGCCAGACCGGCGTACCGCACTCGGCTTACGCGACTATTGCTTGCTCTTGTTTCTGTACAACAGCGGCGCCCGGGCTGACGAAGCCGCACGCCTGACCATCGACCATCTTCGTCTCAACGATCCACCGTCGGTGCGGATACGTGGGAAAGGCAACAAGATACGGATGTGTCCACTTTGGCCGATGATGCCGCCTTTGCTTGAAAAGCTGATCAACGGACGAGGCACTGATCAGGTCGTCTTCCTTGGTCGAGCGAACAGGCCGATGACGCGATTCGGCATCCACCGTCTCGTCACCCACTACGCCGAGATGGCAAGCGATGAAATGCCATCCATGCAGGCCAAGCGGGTCAGCCCGCACAACATTCGGCACTATGTGCCCTTCCTGACTATGTCTTGTAATTGAACAATAGCCCGTATTTTTTGGGTAAATACGTGTTGTGAGATAGAGATAGTCTTGATTCCTTCCATCAGCCCCCGGCGTCCGGGAAGGAGTCCATCATGAAGTGCACGATTCGTGACCATATCGTTTTATCTCGCCCGCCAGAGGGGCCGGTCGCGGTCCATATCGTCGCCTTTGCGAATTCGATAGCCGAGCAGGGGTACAGTGTGCAGTCACTGCAGTACAAGGTTCGGCTCGCTGCCGCTTTTAGCCGCTGGCTTGAACGAACAGGAATCAATTTGCGCAGCGTCTGCCCTGATCACGCGGTGCGATATTTGCGCTATCGTGCTCGGCGCGTACGGCCTTGTCCGGGGGATCGTGCCGCGCTCAGACACCTCATTGACTTTCTTGATCGTGAGGGTTTGATTTCCAGGCAGAAGATACCGGCGCGACGGCCAACCCCTGTCGAGTCCTGCGTACAAGCATACGAGGAGTACCTGCGCGAGGCACGGGCCCTGGCCGAAGCAACGATCGTCAACTACGTGCCGTTCATCAAGGATTTTCTCGAAGACTGCTTTGGCGACGGACGAGTCAGGCTCTCGCATTTGCGTGCGTGCGACGTAGTGAGATTCGTGCAACGTCAGGCGGCACGGCTGCATTTGAAGCGGGCCAAGCTCATGACCACCGCGCTGCGATCCTTTCTACGCTACGCGTGTTATCGGGGCGACATAACGCTCGATCTGGCCGCTGCCGTTCCGGTCGTGGCCAACTGGTCGATGCCGTCAATCCCCCGTGCGATTCCAGCAGAGCAGACACGGAAACTGCTGGCTAGTATCGATCGACAGACCTCCGTCGGTCGTCGTGACTACGCCATCCTGCTGCTGCTCGCTCGCCTGGGATTGCGTTCAGGGGAAGTCGCATTTCTCGAGCTCGAAGATATTGACTGGAACACTGGCCATCTAAGCGTACACGGCAAGAGTGGACAACACACTGGACTGCCTTTACCCACCGATGTCGGCAAGGCGATCGCTGCATACCTTCGTTACGGTCGATCGCGTAGCGCCAGTCGCCGTGTATTTTTGCGTTCCAAGGCGCCTGTCACTGGCTTCCATGATGCAAGTGGGGTGGGCTCCATCGTTCGGCATTCGCTCCAGCGCGCAGGCATCGATTCCCCAACCATGGGGGCACACCAGTTTCGCCATGGACTGGCCAGCGAGATGCTGCGTCACGGTGCGTCGCTCGGCGAGATAGGCGAACTGTTGGGACACCGTCATCCCCAAACCACGAAGATCTATACGAAGGTCGACATCAAGGCGCTGCGTACGTTGGCCCTGCCGTGGCCGGGAGGTGTACGGTGAACACGCTCCGGCAGGCCGTTCAGGAGTATCTCAGCCTGAGGAGAAGCCTGGGATTCAAGCTTGAAGAGGCTGGCAAGGTCTTGCCTGATTTCGTCACGTTCATGGAACGGCACCGCGCTTCCTGCATCACCCAGGCATTGGCTCTTAGGTGGGCCCAGCAACCTTCAAACGTCCAACCTGCAAACTGGGCGCGACGACTAAGTTTCGTGCGCCAGTTCGCACGTCATCATAGTGCGACCGATCCACGCACGCAGATTCCTGCACCTGGCCTGCTGCCGTTCGCGCCGAAACGGGCTCGACCCTATCTGTACTCGGACGACGAGATTCGCAGATTACTCCATGCCGCGCTCCAAATACGTTGCCGCTACCAACGCGACGAACTGCAACCATGGACCTACCATTGCCTGTTTGGCTTGTTGAGCGTATCGGGCATGCGTCTGGGTGAAGCGCGCAATCTTGAGCTTCAGGACGTCGATCTGGTAGCGGGAGTATTGACCATTCGCGGTGCCAAGTTTGGCAAGGACAGACTCATCCCCCTGCACGCCTCGACCTGCAAGGTAATTGCCGACTACATTGCTCGCCGCAAACGCCATTGGGCGAATCGACCGGTGTCGTCCTATCTGTTCGTTTCCAACCAGGGCAATCGTCTGGACGGCGGCGAGATTCATCGCCACTTCTATGCGTTGTCCCGGCAGATCGGCTTGCGGGGTCCAGCGGACAGTCATGGCCCACGTCTGCACGACATGAGGCACGTGTTTGCAACGAATACGCTTGTACGCTGGTACCGTTCAGGACAGGACCCCGAGCGCCGCCTACCCATCCTGTCAGCCTACCTCGGTCATGTCCACGTCGCTGATACGCAATGGTATCTGAGCGCCTCGCCGGAACTGATGCGCGAGGCGATGCGCCGACTCGAGCAGCACTGGGAGAGTCGGTCATGAACGCGTCGGCCACCTTTGCCCCGATGCTGGAGCGCTTCTTTACACAGCGTCTGATGCAGCAGCGCCAGGCGAGTCCTCACACGATCGCCTCCTATCGCGATACCTTTCGTCAATTTCTGAAGTTCGCGCAACAACGGCTGCACAAGCAGCCCTCACGTATGAATTTCGAGGAAATCGATGCCCCTTTGATCGTTGCATTTCTGGACGACCTGGAGAAGCGTCATGGCTTGAGCGTTCGCAGCCGTAATCTGCGCCTCACAGCGATTCACTCCTTCTTTCGTTACGCGGCGCTCGAGACACCAGCGCATTCCGCGCAGATCCAGCGGGTACTCGCCATCCCCAGCAAGCGTTTTACCCGCACCCTGGTGCACTTCCTGACACGTCCCGAAGTCGATGCCTTGCTGGCTGCGCCGGATCAGCGCTCCTGGTCTGGCCGACGTGATCACGCCTTCATGCTGGTCGCCGTGCAGACAGGCCTGCGCCTCTCCGAGATGACCGGGCTCAAACGCGATGACCTTATTCTCGGCGTTGGCGCGCACGTACGCGTGATCGGCAAAGGGCGCAAAGAGCGCTGTACACCGATCGCCAAATCTACACTGGCCGTATTGAAAGCGTGGCTGCGAGAACCGCAACGCGGTGACGGTGATCTGCTGTTTCCCAGCGCAAGGGGAGAACGCCTCACTGTCCATGGCGTGCAATATCTGCTAAACAGGCATCGCGAAGCGGCGTCCAGAGTTTGCCCGTCGCTGAAGCAGAAACGGGTCACCGTTCACCGTTTGAGACACACGATGGCCATGGACCTTCTGCAAGCGGGCGTTCGTCGTTCTGTGATTGCGCTGTGGCTCGGACATGAATCGGTGGAAACCACGCAGATCTATGTCGAAGCGACACTCGCGATGAAGGAGGAAGCTCTTGCGAAGACATCTCCGCCCCGCGGCAAGCCAGGACGCTACCGACCGGCAGACCAGCTACTGGATTTCCTGAATAGCTTGTAGTACCGGAAAACTATGTCGGGTGACTAGCCGGGTACATCGCTGCGCAACCCACAGTACCAAAGGTGATCGAGGAAGCCCATCCACGTTACCCGACATAGTCAGGAAGGGCACATAGTGACGTCAATGTCGTTAGAGACATTGTCGGCACACGACTGCCGTCCATATGCTGCGTAGCGGCGTCGACATCAATACAATCCGGGCGTGGCTGGGGCATGTCTCGTTGGACACAACGAATATCTACGCTGAGGTTGATTTGGAAATGAAGGCAAAAGCGCTAGCCAGCGTTGATGTCTCCGGGCAATCGGCGGAACCCTTGCGACAACGTGACTTGCCGTCATTGATGACGTTTCTCCGGGAAATATAGCCAGAATCTTCAAAAAATATGTGCCGTCTGCGCGTCGGGATCTCCTCGGTGGATCCCGGCGTTCTGCGCCTCGCGCTACATATCTTCGACCGCAACATATTAAGGGATGTACTAACCCGCTGACGCGGGAGGGGGAGGTGGACACAGGTCTATGGCTGACGTTTGATGACGAGGGTTGTCTGACGCTGAAACCCAGCGAGGTGGTGAGCGGTGTCGCCAGGAGCAGTATGTGAACGCCCGGTTGGGCATTCCACCCGCTGTTTCCAGGAGGCTCGCCATGACACCACTGCGCCAACGCATGCTGCATGACATGCAGATCCGCAACCTTGCGGATAATACCCAGACATCCTATCTGATTCAGGTACGCAGTTTCGCCCGGCACTTCCGCCGCTCGCCCGAACTGCTGGGTCCCGAGGAGATCCGGGCCTGGCTCGTCTACCTGCGCGAAGAGCGCAGGCTGGCACCCGCCAGTCTCGGCGCAACGATCGGCGCCCTGCGGTTTCTGTACCGCGTGACGCTCAAACGCGACTGGAGTGACGAGGACTTTCCCCTGCCGAAGAAGCCGGTGAGGCTACCGGTCATCCTCAGTTTCGACGAGGTTAAAGCCTTCTTCGATGCCATTCCCGGCCTGAAACACCGGGCCATGCTGATGACCGCTTATGCCGCCGGTCTGCGAATTTCAGAAGTTGCGCACCTGAAGGCCATCGACATCGACAGTCAGCGCATGGTCATCCGCGTGAACCAGGGCAAGAACCGTAAGGATCGCTATGTAATGCTATCCCCGCGCCTGCTCGAGATCCTGCGAGCGTACTGGCACGACGCTCATCCTCGCGACTGGCTTTTTCCCGGTGACATCCCCGGACACCCGATCTCCGCTGACGCGATCCGGCAGGCATGCAACAGGGCACGGGAGCGCAGCGGCATCAAGAAGCCCATCACGCCGCATTCCTTGAGGCACGCGTTCGCCACGCACCTGCTGGAAACGGGTGCTGACGTACGAAGGATCCAGCTGCTCATGGGTCACAGGTCCCTTTCGACGTAAGCCGTCAATTAACGACGCCGGTCAGAGAGTGTGGAGAGAGAAGCGACCAACTTAACGTGGTCCAGCGGGCATGTTCGAGGGCATTAGCGCGGCGTAGTCGTCGGCGGTCTGCGCGAGAGGAAGGCGCTGGAACAGCCAGGTGAGGTATCGATATGGATCGATGCCGCCGGCCTTGCAGGTTTGGACCAAAGAATAGAGGTTTGCGCTGGCATGTGCGCCGGCAACGGTATCGGCAAACAGGAAGCTCTTGCGCGCGACGACGAACGGCCTGATTTCATTTTCGCAGGGGTTGTTCGAGATAGGCCAGTCGCCGTTTTCGACGTAGCGGCTCAGCTTCGGCCATTGCCCATTTAGATACTGCAATGCTTTGCCCAGCATGCTGCCGGGAACGACGGTGGGCAGATGCTCGATCAGCATCTGCTTGATGATAGCGAGCACGCGTACGCTGTATCGGCGTCGTAGTCGCTTGCGCCGATCTGCTGTCCACTCTGTGCTACGCGCCTCGGCAGCGAACAGCCTTCCGATCAGATGGATGAAGCGCGTCGCCAACAGGTTTGGCGTGCGGGCCGCTTTGGGAACCGTGTCCTCGGCCTTGACGAGCGCGCGCCTCGCGTGTGCCCAACATCCAAGATGGACGAGTCGATGATCGCGCGCGATGCCGCTGTATAACTCGTACCCGTCGGTCATCAATGCGGCGCCGGGTTTGATATCGGCATAAAGCTGCGCTGCGTGTTTCGCCCCGCGCCCAGGCGTGTAGGTGAACAGCCGCATAGGCGGCCCTGAACCATTCATCTGAGCCCAGATATAGCTTTTGGTTTGTGGCCGTCGCCCGGGCTCCTTGAGCACCTGGAAGGTGGTTTCGTCGCCATAGATCAGGTCGGACTCAAGCAGTACATCGCGCATCAGGTTGATCACCGGCTGAACTGCCAGCCCTGCGCGCACGACGCTGACGGCGATCGTGTTTGACGAGATGTCGCCGCCGAAGCGACGTAGCAGTCCTGCCTGACGGTAGATCGGCATGCCAAACTGGTACTTGCCGGTGATAACCCACGCCAGCGCCGATTCGGTAAGCAGTCCGCGCGGAATAATCCGTGGTGGCGCCGGCGTTACCTTGATTCCCAGATCACAACACGGGCATGCGTATTTGATGCGCTGGTGCTGAACGACGCGAATCTGTTCCGGGATAACATCGAGCTGCTCGCTGGTTTCAGCGCCGATTTCGACCAGTGCGTGACCATCGTTAGCGCAGAAGCGCTCCGACTCAGGCAGTTCATGCCGGACGATCTTGCGCGGCAGTGCCGGATCGAGCGGCTTGCGGCCGCGCTTCTTACGAGCATGGGTGGCTACCGTTGTTGTCGGCGTGTCCTCTTGCGCAGGCTGGGCGCCGACACTCGCCAACGCTTCGGCTTCGTTGAACAGGCCGAACTGGCCGGATTCCCGCGCTTCGCTCGACGCACCAAAGAGCTCACGCTTGTAAGCCCGCAGCCGTTCCTCGGCCAGGTCCCGCTCAGCAGTCACGAGTCGCAGTGTGCTGCGCAATTCATCACGTTCTTGCTGGGCGATATCGAGCTCAGCGCGCGCGGCGAGTAGCTCCTTGAGTTCCTCGGCGGTGATCGTGACGTTGATCGGCATGCCAGGTTAGACCTGCACACCGTCTTCCTGTTCAACTCACGCGCGCGTAATGTCGTTGCGGGTGTTTCTTGATGGCAGTAACGTCGATGCCCTGTAGCAACCAGTGAAGCTGCTCAACGCTGAGCATGGCAATCTCGACAGCAGCGGGCCAGACAAAGCGGTCGTTCGCTTCAAGACGCTTGAGTAACAGCCAGAACCCGTTGCCGTCCCAGCAAAGAATCTTGATCCGGTCACGCCGGCGGTTGGCGAACACGTAAAGAGCCCGGGCCATCGGGTTCAGGGACATCGCCTGCTCGACGAGAATCGACAGGCCATTGATCCCCATGCGGAAGTCCACGGGCTCGCGATGCAGATACACCTTCAGGCTTTCGTCGAACCGGAACACGGCATCCTCCCGAGCATCTGGATGATCGTCGTCAGTTCGTCGAGACTTGCATCGCCGAAGTCGAACTCCACTCCGTTCGGTAGCCGTACGTGTAACGCAAGCGCCATCGCTGATACTGGGGACGAACCTCGCCGATCCACCAGCGATACTGTTGATGGCGCAGAAACAACCGGCACAAACGCCGGTGTTATGCCAGCAGTCATGGGACTCATGGACGTCGGTGCGGGAACCTCGATGGGAACATCATCGATGACCATCGGGTCCTCGCCTCCTGACATCGGCAAACTTTGACGCTGCTGATAGCGTGTGATCCATCGACGCAACTGGTTCGGATTGACGTCGTGGTCCATGGCCGCTCGTGCGATGGACACGCCCGGCCTCAGGCACATCACGACCAGTTCCTGCACCGCATCTTCGTTAAATTCCCGCCGGCCATCCCGTTTGCGACCGGCCACCAGTCTGTTTCGAAGGTCTTGTTTCTCTGTCATTGAGGTAGGTGTGCATGTGTCCACGCGGACACCTAGCATCTGCCCCTACGTCTCCCATTGGAAGGGCGTCGTTAATTGACGGCTTACCTTTCGACTACCTCGCGCTACTTACGAATCGCGACCAGCACCGTGTGCGCTACCACCAGTCCCTTCGACCTGCTCCCGCATCCCGAACCCATTCCATCTCCGCCTCCTGCGCCCGAGTATTTCTGAGCGCACCCATGCGTCCGGCGCTCGAGGTGGCGGACATCCTTCGCCGCTGCGGCCCGCAGTACCGGCAAATCCATGCCGACGGGCTCAGTCGTGTCCAGCGGCGTGTGATGAGCGCCATCGAACTGTGTCGTACCGCCGCGCTCGGAGGACATGTCGAGCGGTGCGACGCGTGCGGCCATCAGCGCATCGCCTACGACTCGTGCCGCAATAGACATTGCCCAAAGTGCCAGTCGCTCGCCCGCGCGCAATGGCTCGAGCGCCGGCAGGCCGAGCTGCTTCCACAGGTGGGGTACTTCCATGTCGTCTTCACACTTCCTGAACCCATCGCGGCTCTCGCGCACCAGAACAAACGCATTCTCTATGACATGCTGTTTCGCGCCAGCGCCGGGACGCTGCGTACGATCGCCGCCGATCCGAAGCACCTGGGCGCCGAGATCGGTTTCATCATGATCCTGCACACGTGGGGGCAGAATCTGCTGCACCACCCGCACGTGCATTGTGTCGTGCCCGGTGGTGGCATCTCCCCGGACGGCGAGCGCTGGATCGCCTGCCGCCCCGGCTTCTTCCTGCCCGTGCGGGTGCTCTCACGGCTCTTTCGACGACTGTTCCTCGACCAGCTGCGCTGCGCGTTCGACGCCGGCATGCTTCGCCTACACGGCCAGCTCGAACCGCTGCATGATGCCCGCGGGTTCGCTGCCTGGCTTGCGCCCGCTGCCAGGTCGGAGTGGGTCGTCTACGCCAAGCCACCCTTTGGCGGTGCGAAACACGTGCTCGATTACCTGGGCCGCTATACCCATCGCGTCGCCATTTCCAATAACCGGCTGCTGGGCTTCGACGGACACGCCGTGCAGTTCCGCTGGAAGGACTACCGGCACGACGCCCGGCACAGCACCATGACGCTCACGGCCGACGAGTTCATCCGCCGCTTCCTGCTGCATGTGCTGCCCGACGGCTTCAAGCGCATCCGCAGCTACGGCTGGCTCGCCAACTGTCACCGGGCAGACCGACTTGCCACCTGCCGGCGGCTGCTCGGCGTCGAGCCGCCCGCCGCTGCGTCGGTCCAACCGGCCGAAGACTACCGTGAGCGCTACCAACGCCTGACCGGCAGGTCGCTGCGGGAATGCCCCGTGTGCGGCAAGGGCCACATGCTTCGCATTGAAGATATGCCCGGCAGCCTTCCACGCGCCCCGCCAGCTCCTGACCATGCGCGCTAGTTGCTACCGCACCTGTTTCCGCACACGTTTGCCTTTCCCGACGAGGCTAACGCAGCCGGACTTGCGCCATCGATCCGCGATCGCGTCAAAATATGCCAAAACTGCGGGTCACTGGCCTGTTGACGCTTACTTTCCAAAGACTTTCGCGTGCGAAGCTTTCCGCGATCGCTGGAAGTCCGGTTGCGGCCGCCCGTACTGGACCGCAGAAATTACCGCGGTGGTCATTCAACGCCCATAGCGGTCACCGCCTGCGGAGCGGCTTAGCACAAATGGTTTTTTGGTTACCGCTCGCGGGCTGATCCTGATCGGCTCCGTTATGCCTCCGCGGCCGCGATCGCTAACCAAAAAATCCTCTGCCATATGTGATTGATCACATATCCCGTTTTCAGAGTCGCTGTTCAAGACACTGAAGTATCGGCCGGCCTATCCGCTCAAGCCGTTCGATACCCTGTTCGCCGCGCGCGCCTGGGTGGGCGCATTGGTGCGCTGGTACAACGATGAACATCGTCACGGCGCGATCCGGTTCGTGACACCGGCGCAGCGTCATGCCAACCTCGACCAGGACATTCTGGATCGACGCGCGGCGCTCTACGAGACTGCCCGGCAACGCAATCCGCTCCGATGGAAAGGCCGGACGCGCAACTGGCAGCGCGTAAGTGCTGTGCATCTGAACCCGGATCGAACCGACACCCTGGCAGGCACTACGCCGTGCGATAACCAGGAACGAAAGGCCGCCTGAAATCTAAACGTTGAGGCGACAACTACCTTGAAAATTTCCGATTGCCAAGATTGCTTCCGATGTTGGGCGGGCGCATGAGTACGCCATCTTCTACTCCAAAGGGTCGAACGTCATTCACGCGGGCTCACATTTCGACCATATCGAGTTTCTGAGATCAGGTCTGCGCCTGAAGAAGCTTCGAAGCTTGCACGGTTCCAATGAACTTATCATGCAGATCACAAATCTTGCGATGCGCACGTATCGTGTGGTCATCGAACATTATATCCCGAGTCACAAGCAGGAGTTCGGGCGCTTGTGGCTTGAGCGGTGGCGAGAGCCATTCCGTTCGATACCGGTGTTCATCTTCAAGGCAGGGTAGCTGAACCGTGGCCAGAGATGCATCTCATCAGCCAACGGCGCGTGACGCAGCGCGAGCCAGCCGAAAACAAAATCGGTTCAGCCTTTGGTGGGCTGGATGGTGGATACGCTGCCGCTGATGCCAACGAAGCCTTGCGGCGGCTGCTACGCCGCGGACGACTGCTCCGCAATGCAGAGGCTG
The DNA here is from genome assembly GCF_002973525.1 of Paraburkholderia sp. BL21I4N1. Taxonomy (GTDB): domain Bacteria; phylum Pseudomonadota; class Gammaproteobacteria; order Burkholderiales; family Burkholderiaceae; genus Paraburkholderia. The sequence continues at coordinate 23,183 of NZ_PVEN01000027.1, read as the reverse complement.
GTAGTCCGTCGTGGCACCAAGAGCGCTTCATCCTGCGGCTCGTTGGCGGCATCAAAGAGGAAATCGCCATTCGGCTGCTCAATGCCGCCCACCGTCAGCAATCCGTCACATTGCTGACCTAGAACCCAGCCTGCCCCAATGTCGGCAATGGCCGATGCGACGCACATCACTGGCGCTCAACCGGCCGCTTACGAGCGAAGCAGTCGCGCCAATGTCCATGCGCAGTTTTGTCGAATGACGCCTCATGGCCGACTATCCCACGCAGGTCTTCGACCGTCGTGTCTACCGGTTCATCGCACGCAGTAGCGATACGCCCGACAGTCGGGCGATCGCGGCGATAGCCTGCTGCTGGATGGGTGCGAGTGCGAGGTCGGAATCGAACCAGCTGTTGGACAGACTGATGAGCGCATTGGGCGGGTGCAGGAGCAGGTGCCAGTGCGGCCACCACAACAGGTCTTCGTAGCACATGGAGAATGCAACGCTCTTGCCTGAGACGACGGCGTACCGCTGCGTCAGGCTTCCACGGATCGCGCTGACGGCCGCACCTGGCCGCCATAGTGCAGCAGGCACCGGCTGGCGGCTGTCCACACGCCCGTAGTTTCCCCCGACGATGACGGCGCTATCGGTATACCGGAACTGTGGGCTGGATACGGTCAGGTCTGTACCGAAGATCAATGTCTGCCTCGCTGCGGCGAATGCCTGAACGTCGTCATGCCACCAGTAGCCCATCGCGGGACGCCACAATCCCACGATTTCTTCCGGAAGGATGACAACGGCTGCCCCTGCGGCAAACGCATGCTCTGCCAGGAGCTGGACGTGTTGTGTTCTCGCGTAGAGCTGGGCATAGTTCGACTGGTCGAGCCTACCGAGGCGTGTGTCGAGTGAGACCCATCTGGAGGGTGCAGGGGGCACGGTCGCCGAACTGTTGGCGACGATGGACAGCGTGAACAGTAGGGTTGTGACGTATCGCGCGAGGCGGCAGCGTGAGACAGAAGCGGCGCAGGCGAGAACGACCACGCCAAGTATCAGGCCCGGCAGCTTCCAGCCAGGAAACAGGGCGCTCGCGACATACACGGGCGAGAGCCAGCCAATGATCCCGAGCGGGGGTACGGTCACAAACAGCGTCGCGATCACCGCGCGTGCAGCATGGCTTGCAGCGGACGCATGCGCGGCTGGTTTGAGCAAGGCCCACGGCGTTGAAAGCAGCAGCGCCTGCCCGATCCAGAACGTGACGCCGAGCAAGAGTGCCTCCGGCTTCGTGAACTCTCCATAACCAGAAAAGAAGCGCATGCTCACGAGAGGGATGTCCCGTGCCCCGGCGAGGTAATAGCCGGCCCAGAGCGCGAACGCCGTGGCACGGCCTCGTACGCGTGACCATCCGGCAGGCTGGAGCAGCAGGAGCGCCTGCCAGTGGCCCGGGTACCATGCGGCAAGTGCCACAAGTACCCCGATAGCCATCGATGCCGCGCATGCGGGCCACGGCGAAACATGCCGGGAATTCGGCGGTGCGGGTGGCAGAGACGGGAGCAGCGAAAACATGGCGTTCACCGGGAAACTGGATCCGTCGGACCGGCTCACGCCGGCCAGTGCTTCCCCACTCTGCACGCGCTGCTGTACCGAGCATAGGGCACGTTCTGTCCGGGCGCTACCGGCAATAGGAAAAAAAAGCGCCTGGCCCACGTGATGGACCAGGCGCGTGTTTTCGACACAAGAGGGTTGATACGGGTAGCAGAAGCGGTCAGGACCGCGGTGCGACAGCATCGATGTAGAGGTAGCGGGCATCTGCCTGGATCTGGATATCGAAGCCATCGTTAATCACGCGGTCAAAGACGGCATCGTCGTGATCGAAGTGCTCGACAAAGTCGTCGCCGCCGAATTCCGTCCTGGCACGTTCCCACCAGTCGTCGAACGGCGCCGTGTCGGGATTGCATTCAACGGCCCACGCGATGATCCTGCGCTGACCGTTTTCCATTTCGCCTTTCTCCGACAGCATGTAGACGCCGTGGTCCTTGACCAGCGCGATGCGGCAGTGCTGTGTGCGGGCCTCATCGATGACAGGGCGGAGGTCTGCGGCAAGAAAGTGAATCATGATGAATTCTCCATGAGAAGTAAAAGTAGCCTGGATTGAAATCGGATGATTTGTCAGGACTTCATTCCTGATTGACCAACTGCCGCGCGAGCGCGACCTCGATGCTTTCGCCGCCCTGATTGAGAATGTCGAGACCGGACTCCGGCATGTCGCCGGAGGTCGACTGGGAGACGGCGATCTTCTGGCCCATCAGCTTCAGGCACCGCATCTGGGCTGTAGCCTCGTAGGCGAAAAACCGCACTGTGACGTCGAGCGTCTGACCAATGCGCCAGCTTCGGCGAGCGGCCTGCTGGAGCGTGTACGTGTTGTAGCCCGACTGGAGAAACGCAATCGTCGGGAATTCGAGCAGATCGAGGCCGGTCTTGACCAGTTCAGGGTTCGTGATGATGACTTCCGCCCCCCGTTCGAGCTGGTCGGCAACCCAGTCTTCCCGCTTTTCGGCGGCGACACTAGCGCGCAGTACCGAGGCCTTCACGCCGACGGCATCGAAGAGATTGCGAAGTCGCACCGAGGTGTCGCGCGTGCCGGTGTACGTGGTATAGACGAGGGTGCGACGGCGATTGAGCAGTTCGCCGCTGACCAGACTGAGCAGGGCCGCCTCCTTCGGGCCGGGTTCATCGTCCCGCAGCAATGCCGGAACCGATGCGAGGATCTGCTTCGTGCGCGGGTGGCGCACGATCTCCGGACGGAAACAGCACTCCGGCCATGCCAGCAGCGCATTGAGCACGACACCGAGCAGGCTTTTGTCGCCACGGTGCAGCGCCGCGCGCAACTCCGACGTCAGATTGGATTCGAGCGTCCGATAGGCACTCGCCATGTCTTCCAACATCGTGACCGGGAGCAGCGATTCGTCGTAGGGCGGCAGGACACTCTACCCGATCTGCGAGAGCTTCAGGAACGCGGTATACGGCACCACGTACCGCATAATGCCCTTCGGACCAAAGCCCGGGCCCTTGACCGTCGAGACGGTCCGCTTCTCACCCCTGGCTGTCCGATGCGAGCCTTCGTCGGTCTGCTTGTGGATGTCGATCAGCACACCATGCTCGCGCATGAAGGCCATCGTCGCACTACCCATCGAGCCTTTCGGGCCGTAGTTGAATCCATCCTCGATCAGCATCGACGGATTGAGACGATAGAGCAGATGGTAGAGGTCGTCCGCGTAGCCACCCATCAGCGTGCCGGTCAGCAACAGGGTACGTGACGCCTTGCGGGCGAGTACGCCCATGGCCTGTCCCTGGGCGGAGTTCTCGTTCTTGTATTCGTGGCCCTCGTCTGCGATGAGCAGGCCGAAGTAGCCTTGGGGAAGGTAGCGCTTGACGAATTCGGATGCCTGATAGCCTCCCTGTCCAAACGAGATTTCGGTGTGTGCCAGGGCACGCTCCATGCGCTTTGCCTGGCGGTCCGAGAACACGAGCTCACCCCTGTCGTCCATCAGGTTGATGAACTCGTAGAGGTTGTCCTGCAGCATGTCGGCGAGCAGCGATTCGCCGAAGCGGGAGAGGAGGCGGTCGGCGGTCTTCTCGCCGACGGTGGGCATCTGCAGCAGCGCAGATTTCACCAGTTCGCGCATGGACCGCGTGCCTTGTGCTCTCGGCGCGAGAGTCCATAGCCGTTCGCCGCAACTGCACGCGCGACGCTTCTCGTTGAGTGCTGAGCGGGCCTGGGTTGGTGTGAATGGATTGCCGTCCTCGTCGCAGACAAACTCGCCACAGGATGGGCAGCAGGCGAAGACACGCGTGATCGCGTCGGTCTCCATGTCGAGGGTAGCAACCCGCCGTGCGAAGGCTGGCTTCCAGTCGAAACCCATGCGCATGCGAACCCGCCCGAGGATGAAAAACTCCGGTACCGCGGGTCGCGTGCGCATCGAGCGCAACTGCAGCAGCTTGCGTAGCGTGTCGGGACCATTGAGAATCCAGACCCGTGCACCGGGAACTGTCGTCTTGATCTCCCGCCGCCACTTGTAGACGAGGTGGGGTGGGGCAATGACGAGCGTGCGGGGAAAGCCGCAGTGGTGCAACAGGACCGCGACGCCGATACCCATCAGCGTTTTTCCGGTCCCCATTTCCGCATTGATGATGCCACCCGGCGCGTGCTGCGTGAGCAGGGTGGTGATGGCGTGAATCACCTCGCGCTGCGCCGGGAAGGGCTTGCGCGAAAGGTTATCGAGCAGGGCGTCCCAGCGCGCGTCGCGCTGGCCATCGTAGACGGATGGGTTCTGCTCCCGTACGGCTTCGAGCAGGCCTGCGCCGAAGTTCGCGATGAATTCGGGCAGCGCGATGACCGATGTATCGTCATCCGTCGCTGCATCGTCAGATCCGGCAACGTCGGCCGATTCCTGGGATAACTGAAGTGTTTCCATGGTGTACTCCTCATCTGAAGGACAGACGCGGGAAAACACCGAAGCCCGGGACGGGGACGATGTATCCCCGCGTGGGTTGGGAAAAAAGAGGGGCGATAGTCCGGCCTGGTGCAGGTGACAGTCAGGCGCCACCCGTCTGCTGAAGCAGCGTCGCCAGCTGCATGGCGAGCGTGTCGCGCGCACGGTGATCGCTGATCCCGGCGAGCGTCCGTCTCACCATCGTGGCGAGCATGGCCGCGGTGGTGTCAAGGTCACCCGCAATCAGTGCCTCGCGCAGGTGGCTTAACAGAGAACTGAAGGTGTCAGCGCGTACCGGTGTCGCCCTCGAGGGTGAGTTTGCCATCGTGCACGAGCGTGGAAAGGGTTTCGCGGAACGCTTCGGGCAGCACGATCAGCGACGCGTGGAGCCGGCCGACTGGCGCGGAAGCGGTCTCCGCAAGGTCGGTAACGATTTCCTTGCCCAGTGCGCTGAGGACGCGCTCGCGCCAGTGCGGCAGCAGGGGAACAGGACTCAGCTGGACGATGAGCGACCACGCGCGTGAGGTGATCGACGCAGTGTCATCGTGCTGCGTATGCCGGTCGACGAGCAGCCACGCGGTGGCGGTGGCTCTGGCCGGTGTCATCAGGCATGGGTCGAAGATCCACGTATGCACGAGGCTGCCGAATAGGTTGTCCTTTGGCAGCCGGCCGCTGAACTTGTCGAAACGCTTTGGGTCCCCGACAGGAACAGCAGCGAGGGGCTGGCGGCTTGCCGGATCGAGTATCGTGACCTGGCGGATACCGCCTTCCTGTACGCCCAGGTGTAGCGCGGCGTAGAGTTGCTGGAGTGAGCCGTCGCGACCGTAGGTCGAGAGGAACATGAGTTCGCCCGTCGGGGCGCGGACACAGGCATCGACGAAGATATCCTGCAGTTCCAGGATGGGATAGAGCATGGCGGGCTCCTCGGAGAGATCCGGGTGCACCCGCCGGGCGCTGTCCCGGAAAGGGTGAATGAAATTCCATGTCCGGATGGACCGCAGCCGCGCGGACGGAGGCGCCGGAAGAAGCTGCTGATGCACTGCTAAAAGTGTCGCGTGACGTGCGACGGCGGGTTTGCTGCCGGCAAACCAGCGGGAAAACCTCGATCTGTTCCGGTAAGGCGCTGTCCTGGTCTCACCGGCATGTCTGGGGCGGTGAACCAGGAAAGCACCCCGTCAGGGGGTGCATGTGCGGGATTGTCAGAAGGTTCGCATCAACGATCGGCCAACGTCGCAAGCAGGGTGCGCAGCTCCCGGAGCTGGCCGGCGGTGAGTGAAAGGCCGACCAGCACGTCGGGATGCCACGACCCGATCACGCTGGCGGACAACGCACGGTTATCGACGAGTCGTGCGAACGCCAGCAGGCGCTCTGCGGCCGCATGCAGTCTAACCTGCCGCACCGAGGCATGGGCGGCGGCCCAGGCCGGGACCGCGGTGGCATCGAAATCGAGAACCTGTCCGTCGAGTTCCTCGTAGTCGTCGTAAAGCAGTGGCATGTCGGGCGTGTCATCCCACAACGTACCGGCGTCGAATGCTGTACGCACGATGGCGCAGGCCGCTTCGGCGCTCGCCGCACGAACGCCGACCACGACCCGATGGGCGTAATCCAGCGTATAGCCGACCATGAATGCACCCAGGTTCGCCCCGGCGCCGTCGGGCCGCGTACTGATAGGTGGCGTACTGACAGGCAGCGTACTCATGCTGTTCTCCTGTGGAAGGCGAAGCCTGCTCCTCGCGGGGCAAAGCCCCGCAGGGTGAAGGAAGACGATGTCGCGCTAGCGGATCGTCACGATGCGGCCCAGGTTCGGGCCGGGGGTAAAGTCGATGCCGGCAATGGTCGGCACGAACCGGTCACGCATCAGGATCGTGGTGCGGATGTCGCCCTTGTCCGTTTCCTCGATCTGCACTTCCTGCTCCTTGCGCTTGATCGTGTCGCCGCGGATGAGCAACTGCGTGCCGTCCTGACCGGTCACCACACCGGTGATCTGGCCGGCCGCGAGTGCGAGCGCGAGATGCCAGTCCGACAGGTCGCGCAGCGGCCGGCGTGGTGCGACCGGCTCCGCGGTAAACATCGACGCGAACTGCGGCCAGAGCGTGGAGTGCTGCATGCGATCGAGTTCCTGCTCGAGCTGCAGGGCGTCGATGCGTGTGGCAACGAATGCGCATTCGCCCGTCGCGCAGGGGATGGCATAGGGGCTGTCGGACCAGGATTGCGGAAGTTCCGATGGCAACTCACCGTCGGTGATACGTGCGAGCCGGGCCGCGACCATGCTGTCGACGCCGTCGGCACGGCGTTTGATGCCGAACAGCACGAGCTGTTTGAACGTCTGGTCCGGGGCGAGAAACGCCTCGACGCGCGAGAAGTTGCGCGCGATCATCGTCGCGAACTCGCGGTCGATCACGTAGTACGGCACGATCAGGACCAGCACGCCGCCGAACGCGAGCCACGGAACGGTCTTCTGGTAAAAGACCTTCTCGAGACGGTTCAGCTGCCGCTCGCCCGTCTGCGCCTTGTCCGATACGACATCGCCATAGGGTGGATTGAGAAAAAGCAGACCCATGCTGCGGGCAGTGATGAACATGTCGTGCACGTCGGAGTGCGCGACCGTGTCGAGCACCGACTTCGCATGCCATGCACGTTCACGGTCGTACTCCACGCCGTATGCGCGCACGGTCTCCGCTGACGCGTCGTGCACACACAGTGTCTGTTTCAGATCGTGCAGTGCCGCGCCTTCACCGCAGCATGGATCGAGGAGCCGTGCAGGTTTGTCAGGGTCGGCCGGGGCAAGCGCGCCGGCGATCCGTTCAAGTGTCACGGCATCAGTCGGAAAATATCCGTTCTTCACAAAATTTCTCGCGAGACGGGGGAAGATCAGGGCCATCGAAGCCTCCTGGAAAAACGGGGGATGTGCGTAACGACAGGTGCATCCCCCGTGATGGATCGGATCAGGACTTGAACCACGTCTGGGTCGAGGCCTGGAACGTGTAGCCGAAGGCGTCGAGCTCGTCACGCTGGCGGCGCAGCAGGCCGCGCTCGACGGTCGAATCGAGCTTGACGGGCGCGCCGGCCAGGATGGCGTCGGCCAGTTCGATGCCGAAGAGATCGGGCAGATACAGCTCACCGGAGTTTGCTGATGCGGGCTCAGAGGCGACTTCTTCGGCAGGCAGCGCGTCGGGTGTCACAGCGGCCCGACGTTCCTCGTCAGCCGGATCGGGTTCGATCGAAGGCGGTGGGGTGTCGGCGTCGCCGAGCGGTTCGTCGTTGTCGAGCTGGACGTCCGCCAGGCGGGCGCGGATTTCGACGGTGACCTTGCCGTACCAGACGTAACTGTGCGGGTAGATCCGGTCGATCAGGAAGATGCCGGTGTAGGCGCCCGGTTCGAACTGTTCGAGCAGCTTGTCCTTGACCTTGAAGTCGCCGACGGACGTCGTCAGCTCACCGACCTGGAACGGACCGTTGCTGCCCTTGATGGTGCGCACGTCGAGCGTGCCGGGAATCGCGATCATGATGCCTCCACGGAAGGGGGCAGGTCCTGCCCCGACGGGCATGGCAACCCGCCGGTTGGGAATGGAACAGATTCCGGATGTCCGGTGCCGGACATGCAGCCGCGCAGACGAAGGCGCCGGAAAGAAGCTGCAGGGGCGTCGCACTTGCGCGGCGACGGTCGGGTCTGCATCCGGCAGACCGGCGGGGAAACCATCCCGAAGCGGCGCATGGGAAGCGGCGCTTCGGGATGACGCCTGGACCGATGGCCAGGCGCACAGGTGGCGTGTATCAGCCTGATGCTGGATGCTGTGGGCCGGTTCCCGGAACCTGTTCGACGATATGCCGCAGCATCCGCGGGGGTAACGCGTAGCGGTGGCCATTGCATTCGACGACCCAGGTCCGTCTGCGTTTGCCGACGACCACGGCCTGCGTGATCGACAGCCCGCTGAACGTGAGCGTATCGCCGATGGTGAGCACGCGTGAGCGCGCCGCATGCCAGGTCCGGACCTGCTCCCGCCAGGCGGCGGACGCAGGCGGCACCATGTCGAGGTAGGCGAGGGGACAGGAGTAGTAGAGCGGCTCCATTTCCTCGCAGAGGTCCTTGTAACCCCACCCGGCACAGCTTCTGTCGTATGCCATCAGATCGCAGCCGATATAGCGAAACGGTGGATCGGTGGGGCGGTGAATTTCCCAAACCGTCCAGAGCACGTTGCCGCTTGCGTAGTGGCGCAGGCAATGCCGCGTCGTGCCGTTGTGTTCTTCATCGCGGGTCAGGCGTTCGATCAGCTGTGAACGGGTCTGCCCATGTCCAAAGAGCCATCCCATGATGTCCTCGCTGGGTAATGTGCGGATAAAGTGTGGATGAAGCGGGACACATTTCCCGACGCGGGGAACGGTGCCCTGCGGAGGATGTGCTGGAAACGCAGCACAGATTGAAGGAAGTCAGACGTGGTGGGAGCGCTTCAGATACGTCGCTGCGAAGTCAGGTCGCGACCGATGACGGTGCGCACGGACGAGATGATGAAGGCGGTCCAGTCGGCGAAATAGCGGCCATCGAAAACGATCGCACCGGAGTTCAGGCCCAGTTGGACCGGCATACTGATCCGTCCGGGCGGAACATGGCCGGACGGTCCAGCCACGATTTCCATGTCGGGGAAGAACCGCCTGCCCTCGAAGGGGTCGACAAATTCCAGCCGGACCTCGCGCGCCTCGACCGTGTGGCAGTAATGCAGCCGGCCGATCAGTGGGCCGTCGAATCCGGGATCGGCCGCTGCCATAAAGGGATTGTCGCGACCGTTGAAGAGACCCAGGTAGAGCCCGTCGGGAAGTCCGGCCGTTAGGTCGGTATAGAGCGGCAGCACGCGGCCGTCGTTGCACGTGAATACTGGCTGGCCGGTTGAGCCGGAATTTGCTGGCGTGTCGATTGCATGAAACGAATGAGAGGGGGGAATTGCACGGTGCCCGCGCGATGACGGCGACTGGATGGAAAGTGACATGGCTGTCTCCTGGAGAGATACGGAGACGCGTCCTCACGGGTCGCGTCCCGCAAGGGTTGTACAGAGGCAAGTCGTCAGTCGATGGCCGCGTAGATCGCACCCGCTTCCGCGTGCTGGTCTGCGAAGGTGAGCAGGCGGTCGTAGAGCTGCGCGAAAAGGGGGTCTTCTGTCGACCATGCCATCGCATTCAGCGCAAACAGGCATGCGACAATACCGGCGGCGTCGGCGCTCATCTCACCCGAATAGCCGTTGCCGTCACAACTGACCGGCAACGGCCCATCGAGGCGAGGCGCCATGTAGAACGCACCGTTCGAGAGTTCGACGTAGTCCCAGAATCCACCGCGATAGGTCTCGCACAGCGATTCCATTGCGGTGTAGACGGTGACCTCGGCGCGGATCATATGCCGGCCGAAGTAGCGCGACAGGATATCCATGCGCCGCTCCTCGGGTACAGGGGTGGCCACGATGGGGCGCGTTTCAGTCGTATGGTTCATGACATCCTCCAGAAAGTGCGGAGGACGATTTCCCGGGCGGGGAAGCGCATTCCCCGCGTGGGTTGAACAACGTCAGTGCCCGGCGACGCAGATGTGTATCCGCAGTCATCAAGCACGAGAGGTAACAGTGACGGCGGTACAAGGGCAGGGAGATTGCACGGTCAGCATCGGAAGCTCCCTCGAGAGCAAGCAACATCCGGGCTGGTCGGGCGTGCTGACGCCCCGACGGGGAAGGAAGTTATTCCGGACCATGGGTCGCTTGAACCCTGGGGCAGCCGTGCAGACGATGGCACCGGAAGATGGCTGCAAACGTGTCGCCTGACGCGGCGGCGGGCGGGCCTGCAACTGGCGGGCCGGCAGTGAAACGGTCATCCGTCATTGGCCTGCAGGGCGAATGACGGATAACGCCTGGCAGATCGTGACTGCCAGGCCTGTGTCTGGGCCGGTAGAGTCCGGCGCAAACGGCGCGGCGTGATGGGGCCACCGTGGACCCGGGTGACGACCTGACGGACGATGCCGGCTTTCCGGAGCAGTACGCGTGGTAGTGCTCCGGAAAGCCGGCGGACGGCCGGGCGCGTGAGTGGGTCCCCCGCGCGAAGCGGGGGACCGGGAGGGGATCGCTTACCGGTCGCCGGCGGAAGTCCGGCGGGCATTACCGCTGGCCTGACGGCGCAGCGGCGGATAGCGGTTGGTGCGCGGTTCGGCGCGTTCGACTGCTGATGGCTCTTCGCCGGACACTTCGGTCTCCCGACCGTTGGTCGGCTGTTCGACGCGAGGCACGTCACGGTCATCACGATGTTCCGCCGACGGTTCATCGCCGTTGACGATCTCGCGCGAGCGATCGGCGCCAGCTTCGGCGTCGTCGCTTTCGTCGCCTTCATCACGGTAGACTTCCTCGCCGTTGACCTTGATCCAGAAGAGCTTGAGCAGGCGGCCCTTGAGTACAGCCCCGGTTTCGCCAGCGCGGTTTCCGGTGCGTTCGAAAGTATGGATGTAGTGATCGCCGGAACGGAAGCTGACGAGCACCTTCGTGTCGCGGTCGTTCGCGTCATCCATCACGGCACGGACTGCTTCTTTTGCCTTTTCGCCAGAGACGATCAGGTCGAGAGGAAGATAGACGATGCCGTTCTCGACGTTTGGGTCTCCGTGAAATGCGGAGATGGCGCAGGCGAGGAAGGGTTTGGCCTTGCTGCGGCCATTGCCTTTGGTCGTAACATCGCGGACGCGGGACACATACCCGAGGCCGCGCAGGTGAAGGTCGAAATACTTGCGGGGTTCGACAGACTGATTCATGACGATTCTCCAGAACAAAAAAAGGGGAATCGCCATGTCCCGTGCCGGGAAGTGACAATTCCCCAGACGGGCAAACAAGGAAGCTTCTGGTCAAAAGACCCGCGGTGGTCCAGACAGTGGGACGAAGCAGAGCCGCGAAAGGTGTCGCATAAGCGACGGTACTGCGAAGAATGCTGGATGGGCTCCAGCGGGCAACTTCAATTGCGAATCATAGCCGGCGACATGGGAAATTCAAGCAATTCTGCTCGATATTTAATTCGCACATCTTAGTGATATAACGGCATGCGATTCAATCTCACGGCCGGTCACGACTGGTGAGTGTTGGTCAGGAATCCGGTAGGGAATGCCTCGTGTCTGCCGGATCATTTCCGGCGAATGCGGATAGCAGGCGTTAAAAGCGGACCGGGAGCCAGTCAAGCCCAACTTTCAGGCATGGCCCGGTCTGCATTGGAATACTGCATTACGTACCCGCGAACCGGCAGAGGAGGCCGGTTGACGCCACATATAGAAAGAAGACCCAATGGCAGTCAGCAGCCATTCGGGGACAATGCCGTGCAGCCCGGTCACGCAGTCAGGGGCTCTGTTTGCGCAAGCGGCGTTTGGCGGCGGGGCGTGCGTTTGTTGCCAGAGCGATGGCCTCATCCATCAGGCGTTCCAACGCATCCTGCTGTATCGGGCTGAGGCCCGAGAGCTTCTGATGGATACGGCTCGCACGGTCGGCCGGACCTGTGCCGGTCTCACCGAGAAAGTCTGAAAGACGGCATTCAAGAATGCCTGCGAGCTGCGCGAGGCGCTCGATGCTGGGCGAGGTGACGCCGCGTTCAATGTGGGAGAGCGACGCCTGGGCGAGACCTGCGGTTTCAGATAGCTGTTCCTGGGTCAGGCCGAGCGCCTTGCGCCGACGCGCAATGGTCTTCCCGATTGCCCGTACCAGATGTTCGTGCTCGTCTTGCTGCCGTGTCACCGCTGCTCCCGCCCTCAAATGCGCCAAGTGTGCGGTGAGGGTGGAAAGCAAAGAAGGACTTGAAATTTAAAAATATGTGTAATACGTTATGTTCTGACCAATTTGCATGTGTTCTGTCGCACAGGTCTTGCGTTCCGTCGCACCGGCAATCCTACGACCGCATGGCGGGGCGGCGAGGAGGGGCAATTCGCCTTTGAACATTGGATTTTGCCTGCGAAGGTGGCCCATTATCTGAGGGTTGGGGCCTTGGGGGACACGATCAACTCAACGACGTCTGGGACGTGCCCCTTCAATAGCGTCTTGTTCGCTGGATCCGGTCACTATAGATTCGATATGCAACGTGGCTACGGCTTGCGATGGCGCGGCCGGTATACCTAGCCCAATTTATCCTCTTCTTGTACAGGGAGCACAGTGAGCCAACCCGTTTCGGATCTCGAACAGCTGCTCGCGTCAATGCAGCCAAAGCTCAACGAAGGAGCCTATGTCTTCTCATCCGTTCCGGCGGACCGGGATGTGTCGCGGCTCGCGCCTTTGGCGACGTTTCGTGAGCGCGAAGGGATGACCCTCATCATCGATGAGCCGACTGCACTGCGCGAGGAGTTGCCTGTGCTTTACCGGGCAGCGTGGATCACGTTGACTGTTCATTCCGATCTGCAGGCGGTGGGACTCACTGCCGCGGTGGCTGAGGCGCTGACGAAGGCCAGCATCAGTTGCAACGTCGTTGCTGCGGCCTTTCACGATCACATTTTTGTGCCTTTCGAGCGTGCGGCCGATGCGTTGGCGCAGCTTACCGGGCTCCAGGCCCGGGCGGCACGGGACGCGTCCGCGTGACCCCCAGGGGGCTTCGGTCGGCGGGGTACGCCTCACCGCCAGTGCCACGTATAAGATCCGGCGCGCGTCACTGTCCCACAGTTGTCCGGAGTGAAACTGATCTTGACGGTTTTTGTGAAGCGGGCGTCGGGCCGGCGCATGGCGGTACAACAGTTTCTGTTGTTCACGGAACGTGACAGGACGGTAAATTTGGACGGCCTCGGTCGAGGCTGTCAGAATCCTCACCCGGAACAGCGACGCGTTGGCGTCGGAGCTCCCGTCAATACCAGCCGGTAATGCGCTCGGGATTGCACCGTGCGGCGCTGGGTTGAGCGACCTGCGGTGGTCGGCCACCGCAACCGCCAAGCCTTCTGCGCGAAACCCCTGCAGGCGCCGTCCGGCCGACGAAGTATGCTGCCTCTCTGGCAAGGTTTGTATCGATAACCCATTGTTAGATAAGGAGTTTCAGGTGGGTTATAATGGAACCTCGTACACCAGATCTGGAGGTGACCGATGAACCTGGACAGTAAGCTTTTGATGTCGCTGAAGAAGCGGTCGGGTAATGTCGTGCTTCGACGTGAATTGGCTGGGTTGGGGAGTTCGTCGCACCTTAGCACTGCGCTTCAGCATCTCGTTGCCGATGGACGCCTCGTTCGACTTGGAGCCGGTGTTTATGCCAAGACCAGTCCGGATCCGGAAGGCAAGGCGCAATTTGCCGTTGGTTGTGACATGCTGTTGCGCGAGGCACTCGGGAAACTGGGCGTCGCGGTCCTTGATGTGACGATCCAGCACGAAAACGGTCGCTCAGTCTGCCTCGTCGACACAGGGACGAGCCGGATTTCTCGCAAGCTCGGCTGGGGCAACATCCGGGTGCGGTATGTCGGTCCACACGAAAAACCACAAACGGGCGCAGCCGCCAGCCTGGCTGCAGATGTCGACAAGCTGCCAACCCAAAACGTCGGGAAGTTTGTTGAGCAGCTCGCGCAAGCCTACGGCATTCAATACCGGCGCTCAGGCCTAGATGATTTCGCCGAGGCAGTGACGCGAGCGGCGGGTGACGATGTCAAGCTCGATCTCACAGGTAAGCTGCTGGTTGCACTCAAGAAGCACGATCGGATTAGCGGCCGGCAGTTTGCCCGACTGATGGCGAACCACATAAGGGAGATCAAGCGTGTTCGACCCGTTCGGGGACTACGAAACCAGGGGTTACCTGCGTAACGTTGACGGCATCAAGGATCTGGATGAACTCAGGTACATAGAACACGGATTCTTTGAGTCGAACCTCGAGGCGGCATTGGCGTATCTTCACGCCATCGAGGGTTCGATTACGTACGTGCACTTCCTTGAGGTTCACCGGATCCTGTTCAGTGAGTTTTACCCGTGGGCGGGTCAGGATCGCCATGCTCTCGGCGTTGGACGACTGGTCGGGAAAGGACAGCGAATACAGTTCGAAGCTTCGGAGTTATGCCAGCGTGCCATTGAATGGGGACTGTCGGCTGGCAACAGTCCAAAGGCGATTCGGGAAAAACCGGGGATGGTCATGGGCGCTTTTGCTTGGGGTCATCCTTTTCTGGACGGCAACGGTCGCACGATGCTGCTCGTCCATGCGGAACTTTGCCACCGTGCAGGTTTCGCCATTAACTGGAATGCATCCCGGAAAGACGATTACCTGGAATCACTCACCCGGGAACTGGAAAATCCACAGGGCAAGCACCTGGACGCGTATCTGCTCCCATTGATGGTCTCTCCCATTGCCAGGGGTGATCTCCGCGACCACCTGATGTCATTGCCTGGTCTGAATGGAGAGGACAGGGACAGCGCTGAGAACATCGCGTACCGGGCGGACGATGCCGAGGCAAACAGGACATACCTTGAGTTAAAGCGCGCTCGTGGAGAGACTTAAGCGGCGTGCCGCGCGCGCAAGGGTGAAGTCAGCGACACCGCGTTCCGTGCTGGACAGCATCGGCCACGCCGAAAGTTATGGTGCGGGCGTACCTGTGCGCGTTGTTCGCGCGGGTGCGGCAATGCCAAAATGTGCGCTACGTGGCGGTTCGCCCGGCGAGGCGCGCACCGCACGAGCTTCTGAAGAGCCGGTGCGGAATACCAGCGCGGGTTCCATCCGGTCGACGACAATATAAGGCGGGTCGGGACGCCAGCGCAGGAGCACAAGGCCGCCCGCTGTGTCGGCGAAAATGACGGGCACGTGTTTGGGATCGTCGAACTGCAGATAGAGCTTCTGACCATCGTCAAACACCTGGTAAGGCTGGACATCGGCGGCGCCGCCCAGATGCCAGTCGAAGTCATAGACGGGTCCTGTGGTTGCCGGCGGCTCGGCGCAGGCCGACTGCAACATGCAGCCGGCAACGAGCAGTAGGGCAGACAACAGGGTGGAGGTGAAATGTTTCATCGGTTGCAACTCCCGTCGGTGACATTGGGCGGCAGCATCATGTCCCGCTGCGTGATGAACGTGATACGTTGACCCGGTTCAAGCATCAGCGTGGGCTGGATGTTCATGTTGCGCTGGAGAATCGTCTGGGTGGTCTGCGACAGCGACTGGGCGGCCGCCTCAGAGAGATCGGATGAAACACCACCGTTGATATTGATCGTTGTTCCGCTCTGCTGATTCTGGTTATGGCCGATCCAGGCCGCGACGCCCGCGATCAGGAACGTTGAACCGAAAATCTTGAAGAAGTGGTTGTTGACGTCGGCGCTTACGCCGGCCTCCCCATCCGGGTCGTTGCCCGCCAGTCCGTCCAGGCGCATCGTGGCGTGCCGGAAGATCATGCGCGTGGCCGCCATCAGCATGAGATCCTGGCCGACTGCCACATCGTTGCTGGTTCGTCCCAGGATACGGGCACCCTTCGGAATGAGTTTGCAGGCGCCATCGATGGTGTCGTAGATGTCGCGATCGATCATGGCCCGGAAGGTGCCAGGCATGTCGCTCTTGGCACCCTGCAGGATCACGGTCGGAATGGGGGTGCCGCCCATCACCATAAACGGAGAATCGATAGGCACTGGAACGAGTGGCTTTTCGTCTTCGCTTCCCTGACCCTGCTGTCTGAGCCAGTCGGCGTTGCGCCGGCCCGTGATACCGGCTGCGCTCACCGGTGCCGGTCCGGACGTGGAGGTGCCGGGGTCGTCTGCAGCGTCTGAGGGAGTGGCGGCGCGTTGGGCGGACACTCTGGCGAGGCCGCCGGCAAGCGTGTCAAGCGACATCCCGTTCGATTCGTGCCTAGGCGAGCTGCCGGCATCGGTGCCCGTGTCTTCGTATGCGACAAGCGACTGGCTCTGCATCGCTTCAATCTGCCGCTGCAACGCGAGGCGGTCGGAGTCGCTGGTTGCGGAATCGCGCCCGGGCACGCGATAGCCGGACGGCAACGGACCGGCGTCGTCACCCGGCATTCCTTTTGGAATGCCGTCAAGTGGCGTCCCGCCGAGTGGTGCACTCGCGGGAGAGGCATCGCTGCCCGCACGGGAGAGCGCAAGGTTACGCTGGTCCTCGAGCCGCTTGCGCAGGGCGTCTGGTGATGCCTTGGGCTGCCGCGCATCGGCCTCGATCTGTTCGCGTTGTCGCCGTTCAGCGGCCGTCTCATGCGGGTGAGAGCGGGCGTGAACCAGCACGATTGCGAGTAGTGCGGAGCACAGTGCAACCAGCAAGGTTCTGGCGAGATTACGGCGTATGCGGGTCAGGCGCGGCGGTTCGGGCGTGAGCGATGGGCCGTTGCTATCCGGGGTGGTCATGATCACGACTTCCCGTAGACGTTTTTCATGCGGGCGGCGTCGCAGCCGAAGAGGTCGCATCCATTGCCTTTGCCGTTAAAAACCTTCACTTCCTGTTTGCCGCGCTTAAGCAGCAACCCATATGCGGCGGTCTGCTGCACTTCAAAGAAATCGTTGCCAAGTGGCACGAAGCTGGCGATTTCGGCCTCGCCCTTTTCGTCCATCACGAGAATTGCGGGCAGTTCCGCACGATGCGGAAACTGCAGATAGGTGAAGCGCCCGTCATCAAACACGATGACGGGTGCGAATGGCGCGGTGCCCTCGACGCGATAGTCGAAATTCGCATGATCGAGATCGATCCGGGGACTGCCGGCGCGCCCAACGGACCCCGGTGCCGGCGATCGGTCGGGTGTGCCGACGGCGGCGCTCCCGGCGGCGTCTGTCGACGGAACATTTGCCGGGTATTCGACACCGAATGACGAAGACTGCCCGGCGGTCATCTGCGCGTCGGTGTCGAAGTAATGCCAGGACACCCGGTGATAGACCTCGCCGCCATCGGAGGACCGCAGCTCCAGTTCATAACGGCGACGTGACGTGATGATCGTGGCGGCGTTGTCCAGTCCCGGCAAACGTGCTTCGATGAACACATCGCGTTTGGTGAGTGCGGTATGGTTCAGCCACCGTTTTCCCGTGTCAGACAGATAGACGCCGACCACCTGTTCGTCCGGCGCGAAAACCAGGTGTGTCTCCTGGTTCGGGCACGTCAGCGAGGTCCTGAAAGCGTCCTACTCGCACCTCATTGTTGACGAGTACCAAGATTGTTCGGTGCCTCAGCACTATCTCGTCTACTTTCTCTCGCTGATTCTGCCGGCCTGCGTGCTTGGCGATCCGATGCAGGGCATCTTCGGGTTCGGTGGCAACGCCTTGGCCAATTGGGAGCAGCAAGTGTGTGCGCATTTCCCGGTCGTGGCGGAACTGGCCACGCCGTGGCGGTGGCGCAATGCCGGTGCGGAAGCACTCGGACAATGGCTGCTGGAGGCTCGCCGCCTGTTGGTGGCTGGTCAGTCGGTGGATCTGCGCACAGGGCCACCGGCACATGTGACGTGGGTTCAGACCATCCCGCCCAACGACCACCCGCAGCGACTGGCTGCCGCGCGGACGCTGCCGCCCACCGCCGACGGGCGTGTGCTGATCATCGCGGACAGCCGTAATCGGTCGAGCCAGCAGAACTTTGCAAGCCAGACGCCAGGGGCCTCGACCGTCGAGGCAGTCGATTTGCAAGACCTCATCGCCTTTGGCAATGGTTTCGATGTTGCGTCTGCGGGGGCCTTGGGTCAGTTGCTGGCGCTGGCGCAAAGCGTCATGACCAACGTGGGTGTCGCAGAGCTGACACGACGTCTGGAGTCGTTGGCCCGAGGTACCGCGAGGAATCCGCCGTCCGTAGCGGAGAGCTGTGCCTTGGCGTTCCAGCGCGCCCCGTCCATCGCCGCAGCCGCAACACTGCTATCAGAGCTGCGTGAGATGCCGAATGTGCGCGTGCATCGGCCCGCCATTCTTTACGGCGTGCTCAAGGCGCTGCGTGGAGCTTCGGCAGGAAACGTCCCGCTTGCGGAGGCTGCCAGGCGCGTGCGCGACGAGAACCGATTGTTGGGCCGCCCGTTGCCCAAGCGTGCAGTCGGCAGCACGCTGCTGCTCAAAGGGCTGGAGGCGGAAGTGGCGGTCGTGCTGAATACGGAGGGCATGAGCGCGCAGCACTTGTATGTGGCCATGACCCGCGGATCGATGAAGCTGGTTGTGTGTAGCGCCAGCCCCATATTGGGCTAAGTAGGAGGGGGAATGGCAAGAGAGAACAAGTTTGCAAGCTCGGGCGGTGCAAAAGAGACGCCCGCTCGAAGGTTCATGGAGCCGGTGGTCGAGAGCGTAATCAGGCCACGGGGCTACCGATAGCGGAATGTCGCGATTCCATTGTCAAAGACTCGGAGCTCCGCGAGCTCGCCCGCAATGCGAGTCATCTACATACTTCCGAAAAATTTGAAATGAATAGCATGGTGATGGAGCTACCTCTACCCACCCTGGACCCCGCTCAGGAGGTACGCATAGCTGCCGTGCACCGCGGCTTTTTGTACCAGCATCTGTACACGGTAGGCTGTTTATTCCGGGCTGCTGCGGCCGGTGCGACTTCGGTGGTCGTTGAACGCGATGAGGACGTTGAAATTGTTCTGCCGTCACGCCGAATTTACGTGCAGGTGAAGAGCCGTTCGCAACCCATCATTCCTAGCGACATCGATTCCGCTCTTGAACGGTTTTCGCGTCTTCGCGCGGAGCATGTCGCCGGGCGCCGCGGAGGTGTTGCCCATTTCGCAATCGTCGCCAACCAGGCGCCCGGACCCGCCTTGGCTGCATTGATTGCTAGTGGCTCGCTCGAAGGCGATATCCAGTTCCTCTGCCCAGGTCAACCTGTTCCTGCACATCTTGACGCACTGCCTCCGGCATGGCGAAACCTTGGCGATGCCGTTCAATGGTGTACGGCCCAAGCAGCATCGCTACCTCATGCAATGCTGGTTCCCGACTCGCTCGTTTGGAAACTGGCGGGGCTAGTGATGTCCGCCGCGACAGGTCAGATGCAGCGAGGCGGACATGCCTTCGCGGTGGAGACACTGCCGGAACTGTTCGAGCAGTTGCTCGTGCAGCTCCAAGATTTTCCTGCGCCGCTGGTTTCCTATCGGCCCCAGATTGACGAGCCTGACATTGACAACAGCGCGCGCTTGCGGATCATCTGCGGCTTCTCCGGCGCAGGTAAGACGTCGTGGGCGTCTCAGGCAGCAACGCACTCCAGGGAGAGTTGCGTCTACTTCAACGCCGGTGACACGCCAGGAACGGCATTGGCCAGTTCACTGGTCCGAGAACTGGCTGCCAGCCTTGTGGGGGCAGCTCCTGATGTCCTGCGGCAGGTCTTACTGCCAGGCGTATCAGGCATTGACTCACTACGCAGCCTGGACGTGTATCTCGCAGAGCGGGGGCGCGCACCCATCATCGTGATCGACAACGCACACCAAGTACCTGCAGACCACATTCATGCGGCGCTCGGGGCAACGGGCAACTTGCGCTTCCTGTTGTTGTGTCAGCCGGCAGGTTCGACACGGGAATTGGAAGCGCTCCTAGGTATCACCCGAGAAACGCTTCGCGGTTGGGACATGGACACACTGGCCAGTGAGATTGTCGCAATCGGTGCGAGAGGCAGTGCAGAAACGATGGGGCGGCTCAGTCAGCAGACGGCGGGCATGCCGCTGTTCGTGCAGAGCGCAGCCCGAATTGCGGTGCAGGACTACGCTGGCGACGCGGCCCAACTTTGTGATGCGCTGGATAGCCGGACGAACATAGGCGAAACGTCGCAAGAAGTCATCCTCTCGCGCACCTTTGACGGACTTCCAAGTGGCGCTCGGGACGTCGTGGCGGTGCTAAGTCTGGCCGATGTGGTTTTGAAGCTGGAGGAGGTCAATGAGATGCTATCGGCATCACTGGGGCTAAGCGAACCAGCAATTGCTTCAGTCGTTCGCATGCTTCGCTCCCTTGGGATTGTCGAAATTTTCGGTGGCAAGCAACTGAAGATCCATGACGCCGTGAGCCTGCTTGGAAGGCGACATTTGGAGCTCATGTCACCGGAGCATTCGCTTGGCGCGCGACGCGCCTTGAGAGACGTGCTGTCCGCCTCTCTCACGAAAGAAAGAGATGCCTCGCGCTTCTCGCTCTACGTGAGAACTCTGATTTCGCTCAAGGAAATCGACACTATCATCGAGTTCGCGAGCGACGAAATGTTTCATGAGATGGGAATCGGGGATGTCTTCCTTGCGAGCCTGGAAACGGCAGCCGCCTCTATCGAAGTCGACCCCGAGCAACGTTTTTGGGCGCTGGACGGACTGGTATTCGCGAAGCTCAAGTCGGGCGATCTCACATCTTTGCCAGAGCGCTTGGCAAGGATGGAGGAATTGCTCGGCGCGCATGTATTGCCGCGCTCCACTCAACTGGCACTTGGAATGAAGCGGATGCTGTTGAAAGCGCAGCATCGTGACCTCCCGGGCGTCCGGGCGAGCATTGCCGAACTAGGCGAAAGCCTGCCCGACTCGCAGCAGCATCAGCGCATATTCAAGTACAACGCGGCCACAGCCTTGTGGCGGCTCGGGGAGGGTGCAGAAGCGGAGCGCCTTGTGGAAGAGGTAATCCAGGGATACCTCGATGAGCTTGGAATCAGCGAGGCTTGGATTTTCGGCAAGTCTCAGCAACAGTTGCGCCCTCTACTCGATCGCAGTGCGAGCAGCACCGATGACGTTAAGCATCTTGCCGATGCTCTTGAACTTCGCTCGATTCTGCTGAAGGATCGCGGCGTGGACCCGGGTCTTTGGCGCCTTTTCGCAATGAAGTTCTATGCTCTCGTGGGAGCCGTGGACTCGGCAGTGCGAGTTGGCCAAGATGTCGCCGATGATTTTGTTGCACGACATGACTTCATCGGAGCACGTGAGATTCTTGAACAGCATGTGCTTCCGTTCGCTGAGCACTACCGTATGCTCGACCGTATCGTCGCGATACGCAGCCAGTACGCTGTCGTTCTGGGCTACTGCCGTGACTTTTCGGCTGCCGAGCAGGAAATTCAGCGATTGGAGGCTTATGCCGGTGGTTTTAGTGCTGTGCAGCGGCAGGAGATAGATGGTCAGCGGGCGCTCATAGCAGACCTGCGCGCCGGTAACGGGCCGCAGCAGCGCCGTGTGTTCCCGTCTAGAGCAAATTTTCCGGCCGTCGAACAGCGCCGCAATCATCGGGCGAAGGTCGGCCGCAATGATCCTTGCCCTTGTGGTTCCGGTCAGAAATACAAGAAATGCCATGGATAGCGCTATTCTTCCGGATCGAATGGGCGATCGATTCGGCCAACCGCTGTCGAGCGAGACCGGTGATTAGGATCACGGGGGGCTGCATGGGATAAAAAATTGCTGCGTAGCCCAAATTTTCTGACTACTTCAAAGGGCATAGATGCCGAATTTCAATAACCAAGCCTATGAGGCGATGTTGCAGGATCTTCTTAACGATGCCTTCTATGTCGCTGACCGGTCGCTTAGAGGAAAAGCATCCACTATAAGACAATATGCGGAGATCGTTGTTCGCAAACTGTTGGACATGCCCGATGGCCAACGTCTTAATCTAGGTTCACCAACGACAAAAAAATCACTTGCGGCAAAGAGCAATAACGATAATTTTTTAATTTCATCTGTTGAAAGGATTAATACGGTCGGCAGTAAATTCACGCATACTGAAGCGCTAGGCAATGCATCCGAGCAGGACGTGCATGAAATGGTGCTGGCCCTGTTTGATCTGTATGCGTATTTATTTATTGATTATTTCCGACGCCATGCTTTCGGCGAAAATGAGCGCATTACTTCCGTGTTCTCCATTTTGCCTCCAACGGTACGTTATTTGTCATTGAACGTACTTTACAGTCAAGATCCTGCCAATTTGGTAGCAATCGACAAGTTGTCGTTGGCGACATTGAAAGCATTTGATGAGGAGACTGCTCTAGCATGGCTTGATGAGCGTAAAGAGCAGCTAAGTGCCTTGCCCTCGATATCCGAGAAGGGTGCGCGTGATATGGCCGAGGAATTTGGCCAAGCTATAGCGAAAAAATTAGTAGAAAATGCTCCGAATATGTACGAGCTATGCGCGAAAAGAGTGAGGACCGTGGCTAAAGCCATCGCCCAACACGGCCCGCTTTATTATGACTTCGAAAGTGCTATTGGGCTTTATAGGCAGGTCGGTTTCGTAGAGGGAGAGTCTGAGGATGTTAAAGAATTCAACTCGTTGATGGAGTTTGTATACCTGGGGCGGAGGCCGCGTCCGGGCGATGTCAAAAATAATCCCGGCGATTATTTGACCGTCGAATAGCTAGAATTAATGATAAATGTAATCTTCCGGCCGTAGATGAGTCACAACATTAAATCACTTAATGCTTGACCCCTACGAGACCTGTTGATGGTGAGTGAGGCGATTTAAGGAAGTTCTCCAACATCTCGAACGTCGATGTGACGACGGATTGCCTACGCACCTACGCACCGAAGTCTGACCGTTTGAGCGTAAATTTATTGATGAGGATAACGATGGCTAAGCGAGTAAGTGTTGGTGCGGAATTGTTAGAGGGAGCCGCTCCATCGAAGCGCAGTTTTTCTCGTGTGACCGCCTTTGTCGTGGCGCTTGAGAACTATCGAAAGCCTTCAAATGGCGACGCGTTGCCCCTTGTCGATTTTGCGCATGCTGATGGCGACGCGTTTGCTAATGCCATCCGGAAAATTTATGCCGACCTACCTGACGATGCTCTTTCGGTGCATGTGCTCAAAGATGCACAGGCGAGCCTTGCGGCTTTGCGCGATGAGTTGAAGTACACAATCCAGAATCTCGCAGAGGACGAGCTCTT
>NZ_PVEN01000026.1 GCF_002973525.1 Paraburkholderia sp. BL21I4N1 | reverse complement strand
GTTCGATGGCGCAAACTCGTTGTATCACACGCGATCGACCTGACTGTCAATTGCCCGCTTAGCGGCAAAAATCGAGTTTCCACACACTCTGGGTCGGGCGAAGCCCTACATTTATTTGCGGCGATGCCGTTATCGCAGCTAGTAGCAATCTTTCAGCTTCGAACGGCTCACCGCAATCGCCTGACCCTTCCGGGTAGCCTTCGTCGAAAGGCGCCGGTTTGGCGACGGTTGAACCGGGCAAATTCATAAGAATCTCACCGTGTCTGTTTCAATTTCCAACGGAAAGCTGGCTGTATGGGCAGGGCGACATTCCTTGATCGTCGGCGTCCTGGGCACTTTGATGGCGCTGGCGGCGACAGCAATCAGCCTCGCCACGCTTCAGGCCGCGAGGAATGAGGCACTGGAACATGCACACGACACGTCTGGAAACGTTACCTCTGTCCTCGTCAGCAACATCGAGCGGACCTTTGAAACGTCCAACAATGCCCTTCTGACATTGATTGCCGCCTGGCAGAATCCTGCTGTGCAAAGCATGGACTCCGCAGTACGGCATCAGATTTTTTTTAACAGCACCCCGGCCGAGTACTTGACGGGTGCGGGCGTCACAGACAGTAAAGGACGGTTAATCGACGGTTGCTGCGGGACTTCCCATCACTGGAGTTTTAGCGACCGGGACTATTTCGTGGTTCAGCGCGAGTCGGCGAACGCGGGGCTTTATCTGTCATCGACTTACCGCGCACGGTCGAGAAACGGAGTCGAAGCCATTGCGCTGTCCAGAAGGATCAACCAGCCCGATGGCTCATTCGGCGGTGTCGTCATGGTGGCGATCGATCTTGCCTATTTCCGCCAACTCCTTTCAAAGCTCGATGTGGGCCCTCACGGAATCACTGCGATTGTCCGAACCGACGGGACGGTCATTGCAAGAAATCCCCCGCTCAACAAGGCTCAGATAATCACATCGACCACTTTTTTCTCGCGTATGGCGAACCATGATTCCGGTTTCTATGCGGCGCGATCGTCTATCGATGGAACAGTTCGTTTATACACATTTCAGCGCATTCCCGGCACGCCCCTCATTGCCGTGGTTGCACCCGCGGAATCCGACATCCTGGCTGGCTTCAGACGCATGGCCTGGATGGTCGGTGTATCCACTGCAACCATCGGCATTGCGTTCTGCGTCGTGGTATGGCTGCTTGCCTTTGCGCTCGGGGAGCATGTGAAAACGCAGGTCCTGCTGACTGAGCTTACCCAGACAGATCCGCTAACGGGCGTCAAAAACCGCCGCGCCCTCGATGAGTTTCTCGAAAACGAGTGGGAAAGGCTTCATCGCAACGATAGCTGCCTGTCGGTGCTTTTCATCGACGCCGATCATTTCAAGCAATACAACGATAGTTACGGCCACGCACAAGGCGACCTCGCACTGAAACATCTCGCTGCGTGTATCAGACGGCATGCGATTCGCCGTGGCGACCTTATCGCGCGGTACGGCGGCGAAGAGTTCGTCGTTGTGTTGCCCGACACTGACGAAACTGGAGCGGCGCAGGTCGCTGAAGCGATACGCGGTGAGGTCGAAAACGGGCCGATCGATTTTTCCGGCACGCTACCGCGGTTTACGGTGAGCATTGGCTGTGCGACTGGCCGTCGTGCATATCCTCGATCGCTTGCTGAATTGACAAATAACGCGGACTCCGCGCTCTATGCGGCCAAACGTGGCGGCAGAAATGCTGTTGTCGATCTCGGCGAATCGAGGCGAACGGGCGGCGAGGCCGTCACGCAATAAACTTGCCGCTCCGCGCTTCTTCCGCGTTGCGAAACCACGTTTCCGCGTGAGAACGATCGGACACCCATGAGCGCGACTGCGGCGTATTGAACTCACGGTCGATGTAGCGGCGCCCCCATTCAATGCCGTCTCGCGCCGCCTCTTCCTCCGTGAGCCACTGGGGTTGTATCGTCGCCGGTCGGATGTCGACCAGGGTTCGAGCGCCGAGGCGCACACTCACGCTGGCGAGCCACGCGCCGCGCGGGTTGGTTTCGGGGTGCACGAGGATTTCAAACTCGCCATAAGAAACAGTGCTTGCGGGCATCGTTTTCCCCTTTGGAGCGTTTGCAGCGACAAACCAAACCTTACTCCTCACGCTGCGTTTTGCGGCATCCGGGTGGAAACGGCCGCGAGCCTCTCAGGGTCTCGCGGCAACCTCATCCAGATGCTCCAGCAGATCCGCCGGATCGTCATAAACGCGCAACGCGCCCGCACGTTCCAGTTCCTCCGTGCCATAACCGCCCGACAGCACGCCCACGCCGAGTGCCCGGCAGCGTTTCGCGGCCAGCATGTCCCAGATACTGTCGCCGACCACCACGCTCTGCTCGACCGGCACGCCGAGCCGGATCGCCGCCGCAATGAACAGATCCGGGTCGGGCTTCGCGTATTTGACGTCGTCGCGCGTCACCACCACGGCTTTGGCCGGGTCCACGCCCAGCGCCTCCAGATTGACGGCCGCCGTTTCCATCCGGCCGCTGGTGGCCACCGCCCAGGGTGTACCGGCTTTCGTCAGCGCGGCGAGCAACTCGCGTGCGCCCGGCAGCGGGCATACCTGATCGCGCAGGCGCCGATACGCCGCGGCATGCGCCTGGCGCAGCCGCTCCTGGAGTTCCGTACTGATTTCCTTGTGCGTTTCGCGCAGCAACTGATTCGTGAACAGGCCGCCGCTCATGCCGATCTTGCGGTGAATCCGCCAGACCGACAGCGGAATGCCTTCGCTATCGAGCGCTTCTTTCCACGCCAGCACATGCTGATAGACGCTGTCGACCAGTGTGCCGTCGAGATCGAACAGGAATGAGGTTTGAATTCGCATCGTGAGCTCCCAGGGCAATTCGGTGCGGAGATCATAGCAAGCTGGCGTGATGTCCTGCGCTCGCGGGTGCAACGAGCGGGCGGATTGCCGAGCCCGGAAAAGGCCCGGGTTGCCGCGTCCTGGCGCGAATGGCAGCCTACGCGCCACGCAATGGAACATCAGGTGATAATCGGAACTCCCGCCGTTACGCAAATGCCGTTGCCACCCGGAGCCGCAGATCCATCATGGAACTCTTCGATGCTTTCCATCTCGCCAGGCTGCAGTTTGCGTTCACCGTTTCGTTTCATATTATCTTTCCCGCGATCAGCATCGGCATGGCCAGTTTCCTCGCGGTGCTGGAGGGGCGCTGGCTGCTGACCGGCGACGTCGTCTATAAAGACATGTTCCTGTTCTGGTCGAAGATCTTCGCGGTCGGCTTCGGCATGGGCGTCGTTTCCGGCGTGGTGATGGCCTACGAGTTCGGTACCAACTGGAGCGGGTTTTCTTCGTTCGCCGGCAATATCACGGGGCCGCTGCTGACCTACGAGGTGTTGACGGCGTTCTTTCTCGAAGCCGGCTTTCTCGGCGTCATGCTGTTCGGCTGGCAGCGCGTCGGTCCGCGCGCGCACTTCTTCGCCACGCTGATGGTCGCGCTCGGCACGCTCATTTCGACCTTCTGGATTCTCGCGTCGAATAGCTTCATGCAGACGCCGCAAGGCTTCGCTATCGAGAATGGCCGGATCGTGCCGGTCGACTGGCTGAAGGTGATTTTCAATCCGTCGTTTCCGTATCGTCTCGCGCATATGACGATCGCCGCATTTATCGTCGCGGCCTTTATCGTCGCGGCTTGCGGCGCGTGGCATCTGTTACACGGCAGGCGCGACGGTCCGATCACGCGCAGTTTTTCGATGGCGCTGTGGATTCTGCTGCTGCTCGCGCCGGTGCAGATTTTCGTCGGCGACGCGCACGGGCTCAACACGCGCCAGTATCAGCCGGCCAAGATCGCGGCGATCGAAGGGCTGTGGCAAACCGAGAAGGGCGGCACCGCGCTCAATCTGGTCGGCCTGCCCGACATGGACGCGGAAGTCACGCGCTACACGCTGCAAATCCCGCATCTGGGCAGCCTGATTCTGACCCATAGCTGGGACGGAGAAATTCGCGGACTGAAGGAGTTTCCGGCCAAAGACCGTCCCTATTCGCCGATCATTTTCTGGACCTTCCGGATCATGGCGGGTCTCGGCATGCTGATGCTGCTGACCGCGTTGCTGGGGCTGTTTCTGCGGGTGCGAGGCCAGTTGTACGAGACCCGCTGGTTTCAGGTGCTGGTGCTGTGCATGGGACCGTCGGGGCTGGTCGCGCTGCTGGCGGGATGGGTGACGACTGAAGTCGGCCGCCAGCCGTGGACGGTGTACGGTGTGCTGCGCACCGAAGATTCGCTCTCGCCGATCAGCGCGCAGCAAGCCGGCGTGTCGTTGCTGATCTTCGTGCTGGTGTACTTCCTCGTGTTCGGCATGGGCGTCTACTACATGCTGAAGATGATGAGCCGCGGGCCGGAGGCGCAGGTCGATAGTCCGCCGTCCGTCAAGCATCCGGTATTGCGGAATCGTCCGCTCGACGCGCTCAAGGGAGAGTGACGCCATGCAACTCGATCTTCCCGTGGTGTGGGCTGCGATTATCGGCTTCGGCGTGTTTCTCTACGTGATGCTGGACGGATTCGATCTCGGCATCGGCCTGCTGTTCCCATTCTTCGAACAGAAAGCCGACCGGCAAGTGATGCTCAATACCATCGCGCCGGTCTGGGACGGCAACGAGACGTTTCTCGTGCTCGGCGGCGCCGGACTTTACGGCGCTTTCCCGGTCGTCTATTCGACCTTGCTGCCGGCGAACTATCTGCCGCTGATCCTGATGGTGGTGGGTCTGATCTTTCGCGGCGCGGCCTTCGAATTGCGCGCGAGAGCCACGCGCACGCAGCATGCGTGGGATCTGGCGTTCATGGCCGGATCGGCGTTGGCCGGGTTCTGCCAGGGCATCGTGCTGGGATCGCTGCTGCAAGGCATCAAGATCGTCGACGGCCGGTTTGCCGGCGATCCGTTCGACTGGCTGTCGCCGTTCAGCCTGCTGTGCGGCATCGGCGTGCTGACGACTTACGCGACGCTCGGCTGCGGCTGGCTGATCCTGAAGACCGACGGCGACTTGCAGCGCCGCATGCGCGAAGTGATGCGGCCGCTCGTGAGCGTGCTGCTGGGAGCCATGGCGGTCGTGAGTCTGTGGACCGTGATCGGCTTGCCGGCAGTCGCGCACCGCTGGTTCGGCAGCGGCAAGCTCGGCTGGTTTTTGCCGGTGCCGATCCTGGTGGTGGCCTGCGTATGGGGGATTTTTCGCACGCTGCGGCTGCGGCACGAGGCGACGCCGTTCCTTCTCACGCTCGCGCTGTGCTTTCTCGGCTACAGCGGCTTGCTGATCAGCATCTGGCCGAACATCGTGCCGCCTTCGCTGACCATCTGGGAAGCGTCATCGAGTCATTCGAGCCAGTTGTTTACGCTGGTCGGCACGGTGATCGTGCTGCCGGTCATTCTCGTCTACAACCTGATGCAGTACCGCGTATTCCGCGGCAAGGTGCGCGAGGGCGACGCCGGTTATCACTGAGCCGTTCTGTTTGACGCCTGAGTCCATCGCGGCGTGCGAAAAAACACGCGGCGATGGACGCGGCGCGATTTAGCCCGCCTGGCTCAACGTCACCGACGCCTCGCTCGTCAGCATCAGGAACGTCAGCGTTTCGCGCAGATAAAGGCGCACGGTGGTCTCGGTATGGCTTACATAACCGATCGACACGTCTTCGCCGAGATGCAGTTCGAAGTCGCCGCCGCGCATGGACAGCACACTGCCGCCCGCGAGTGCCGGTGCCCAGATGATGTCGCCGTTCACGATCCGCTTGATGTGGTCGAGGATCGGATAGCCCTGGTCGCGTGCTTCGCCGAGCGCCGTGTACGCATCCGCGCCGAGCAGCACGGAATAGGGGCCGTCCACGCCGGCCAGGCGCAACTGTTCGAGCGCTTCGCTGATCGCGTTCGGGTAGTCGCTGATGTCGGCCGGCAGCGCGAGCACCGGATTCGACGAGCCTTCGCGCAGTCCGCCGATGCCCGCCGCCCCATAGCCGTCGAAGATCGCCCGGTCTTCGGCATAGGCGAGCTGCCTGGCCGCTTCTTTCGCCGGTTGCCAATCGGCGTCTTTCGCGCCGCGCAGCACGCTGTCGATCGCTTCGCGCTGCAATTCGAACGGCACGGTCAGTTCGACCAGGCTTTTGACTTCGGCCAGTTTTGCCACCACGCCTTCCTGCGGCGCGCCGATCGTGGTCTGGTGCCCGGTGCCGACGCCGGACAGTTCCGTGCCGCCCGGGCCCTTCACGTCGACCACACGGCGGCCGGCCACGCTGCGTTTGAAGGTGCGCGCCACTTCCTCTTCGAGTTGCGACCAGGCGGCGCGGGAGATGGGGGCTAGCTCGCGATGCAGATTGTTCATGTTGGGCGATTTCCTTGAGTGAAACCAGTGAGTCCTTTGAGTGAACCGATATTCAGCGAGCCTTCGTGTTCGTGATGCGGCTCGGTGGATGAAGACGTGTCGGACGGCGTTTCCACCGCCGCAGCCGGTTGCGGCTCACGGTCCGCGAGTTCGTCGAGCTGGGTGGCCGACGGAACGAAGTACAGGCTGCCGGTCACCGCGCGGCTATAGTCGAGCAGGCGGTCGTAGTTGCCCGGCGGACGGCCGACGAACATGTTCTCCAGCATCTGCTCGATCGGCGCGGGCGAACGCGCATAACCGATGAAATAGGTGCCGAATTCGTTCGAGCCGGGGCGGCCGAACGACATGTTGTCGCGCAGGATTTTCACTTCCTTGCCGTTCTCGGTCAGCGTGGTCAGCGAACTATGCGAGCGGGACGGTTTCACCGCATCGTCGAGTTCGATATCCGACAACTTCTTGCGGCCGATAATCAGTTCCTGAGTCTCCACGGGCAGCGCGTTCCAGCCCGCCATGTCATGCAGGTACTTCTGCACCAGCACATAGCTGCCGCTTTCGAAGTCCGGGTCTTCGTCGCCGATCAGCGTGAACTGCACCGCCTCGCGGCCCGCCGGATTTTCCGTGCCGTCCACGAAGCCCACCAGGTCGCGCATATCGAAATAGCGGAAGCCGTGCACTTCGTCGACCACGGTCACGGCGTCGCCGAGCGGCGCCAGCAACTGCGTGGCGAGTTCGAAACACAGATCCATGTGCTCGGCGCGAATGTGCAGCAGGATGTCGCCCGGCGTTGCGATGGCCCGGCGTTCGCCGCTGCCGAATTCGCGGAACGGGTGCAGGCGGGCGGGGCGCGGCGTGCCGAACAACGTGTCCCACGCGTCGGAGCCGAAGCCGCACACGCATGAGAGGTTGCCGGCCGGCACGCGCTTGCCGACGGCGCGCACCAGCGCGGCGATGTCGCCGGTCCACGCGCGCACTTTTTCGATCGCGTCGGTGTCGCTGGAAAGCGTCGCGACCAGAAAGATCGCGCTACGGGAGATGTCTTTACAGATGCCTTGCGGCTCTGGAGGATCGGCACGTTCCGGGGTGTCGGGGAGTTCTTTAGTCATCGCATTGAATGTGGGTAGGTCGTGACGAATTCCGATCGCAATGAAACGACGGTCGAGTGTCTTTACGCCTGCGCTGCCCACGGATGTTATACCGACTGCACACTTCATGACCGCTACGCTGCCTATGTGCACGTTTCGCACTTTGCGCAGCTTGCGCGCAGGCATTGCGGAGGCGGGCTTATGATGAGGATGGCGAGCCTCGTGGGTTCGCCGCGACCATTCCCCGGAGCCACCCATCATGACGTCGCCCGCCAGCGAAGATCGGATTCATCAAGCCATCGACACGTTCTATCGCGCCTTCGAACAGAAGAGCGTCGCCTTGTTGCGAACCGTCGTCACGTCCGACTGGGAGTACGTTCCGGAGCCTGCCGGCGTGGCGCCGGGACCGGACCAGATGATTCCGATCTTCGAGGACATCGCGACCGCGCTGCCGGATATGCACGTCACGATTCTCGACGTGCTGATTCACGGCGAGCGGGTCGGCGTGCGCGCGGAGATCAGCGGCACGCAGACGGGACAACTGCTCGGCATGGCGGCCAGTGCGAAGCCGATCAAATTCGCGATTCACTCGTTCCATGAAATGCGCGCAGACCGGATTGCGAAAACCTGGCATCTCGAAGACTGGCTCGCGGTGTTCCGGCAACTGGGGCAGTTACCGCCCTCGCTCGAGCGGCGAGGCTAATGATGCATTGCCGCGGCGATCATTAGATGAAACGGCAACACCAGCAGAGCCGTGCCGGCGACGCCGAGCAGCCACAAGGCCACGAACCATAAGAAGCGGTGCCGAGGCCTGGCGGTGCCGCGGGTTGCTGGTGGTGGCATCGCATCTCTCCTGATGGTTTCGGGGGCGCGCATCTTATCCACAGAAAATGTTCATATCCTTGTGGACAAGTCCTGGCCAACTGCGCCAACTGCTTGAACACAGAGCGTTTTCTCCGGCGGAGCAGCGAACGCGCGAATGCCTGCTTCATGTGGATAGCCAGGCATCCGGCGTGTTCGTCAACCCGGCGTTTCATTCTACCGGCGAAGCCAGCAGCGCCACCTGCACGCCGTCGCACATCACCTTGGCCACCACCGACGCACCGAGCGCCGCCCCGGCGCGCGCGTGAGCATCGAGCGTGTGGTCCGAGCGGTCGACCCGCAAGATGTTGATCGGCCACGACGCCCGCGACAGCCGCTCGTGCGCGAACGAGCCGACCCATAGCGGCGTCGACGAGATGCCGTTCTCGACCGCGTAACCGCTTGGCCAGAAGCGCAGCACGTCGCGTTCGTCGCGAGTGTCGCCGGCGCGCATGAAGACCAGCGACGACGGCACGCCGTTGTTGAGCTTCGGCAGAACCGGCAGCGACACGGCCGCGACGTTGGGCGACGCGAGCGAGAGCAGGCTGTGCGCGGACAGGTCCGTGCCCTCGATCCACCCTTGAGCGCGCAGTTGTCCGCGAATCGAATCGGCGTTCGACAGCCACTGCAGCGTGAGCGGTTCCTTGTGATCGCCGCCCATGTCCGAGCGATAGCAGGGCAGGCGTTTCCAGGCCGAGAGCGTCCATTGCGCCTGCGTGACCAGCACGGGCGGGCGCCGCAACGTGGTGTCGGGCCGCGGCGCGGGCATCGCGACACCCAGTTGCACGCCGACGCTGACCAGCACGACCGCCAGCACCACGACCGGCATCAGCGTACGGGCCGGCGGCGCCTGCGGATGCCGCCATATCGCGGTCAGCGCGACGATGGCGACCCACACGTAGGCGAGGGCCGCGCCGCCGATCGCGTCGGACACCCAGTAGCGACCGAAGTACAGCCCCGCCAGCGCGACCACGATCACCACGACCGTGCTGACGGTCGCGACCAGCACGCCCTCCAGCTTGCCGACCCGCCGCGCCAGCAGGAAAGCCAGAAAACCGTAAACGATCACCGTCGCCGCCACGTGATTGCTCGGAAACGCGTACGCGCTGGACATCAATTCGTTGGGCGGCGCGCGACGCATCGCGAACTGCAATGCGTAGATCAGCAATTGGGAAAACACGACTGCGGCGAGCCAGTAGCCGATGGTGCGCCAGCGCCGCTCCCACAGCATCCACACGACCACCGTCACGACCAGCGCCGTCAACGTGAGCCCGCTGCCGAGCATCGCCAGACTCGCGAGAACGGTGTCGCCCCACGGCGTGCGAACCGACTGCAGGAAGTGATAGACCGACAGATCGACCTGCGTCAGCGGGTCGCCGCTGATCACGTCCTGGAGCACGCCGAAGAACAGCGCGCCCGCCACCAGCACGATCAGCGACGTCAGCAGGACGCTGCTGGCGTCCGGCGTTTCGGGGTCGAGCATCTTGCGCGCGAAACGGCCAAGCGGACCCGGATGCCGGCACGCCCAACCGCCGATATAGCGGCCCGCGGCGCTCGACCAGGCATTGGCATGCGAGAGCAGAAAGCGGGCCACGCGAAAGCTCAGCCAGACGATCGCCACCAGCAGCGCGAGAATGACGACGAGCCGGAACGACACCGCGCCCGCCAGCAGCACCGACGCGCCGAACACCACGCCCGGCAGGATATGGGCCGGCGCCCACAGCAGCGCGGACAGCACGTTCATGGCGTAGAAGCGCAGCGGCGGCATGCCGAGCATGCCCGCCACCACCGGCACGATGGCCCGCAATGGTCCGACGAAGCGGGCCAGCACGACGCTCTTCGCGCCATGCTTGCGAAAGAAGCGGTGCCCCGCCTCGAGGACTTCGGGATGTTTGCAGAATGGCCACAACTGGACGATGCGGTCCTTGTAGCGGCCGCCGAGCCAGAAGCTCATGCCGTCGCCGGCAATCGCGCCCGCGATCGCCCAGACGAAGACCCAGACGAGACTGAGCGAGCCGGTGCCGGTCAGCGCGCCGGCGAGAAACATCGCGGTGCTGCCCGGAATGAAAGTGCCGATGACGGCGACGGCCTCCAGAAAAGCCGCAAGAAAGACGACCGCGAGCATCCATTCCGGATGCCCGGCGAGCGAATGCAGGAAGTGAAGGTAGGCGTGCTCCATCGTGCGCGATCGGGCGTCCTCGGGTAACGCTCGATCATAACGCGCACGGCGGCCTTCTTATTCCCTCGCTGGCAAGTGCCGGCCGGTCGAATCGACCCGACCGGCTGAACGCTCATGAAGCGCTCAACGAATCGCCCGATACGCGCACGCGTTCGCCGATCTGCACGGGCGGTTGCGACTCGTAGTTGAAGTTGCGGTAGCTGCCGTCCTGCATGCGCACCTGAACCTGATAGGAAGTCTGCTTGCGCACCGCATGCTCGATGCCGTTACCCGCCAGGCCGCCGCCGACCACGCCCGCGATGGTCGTGAAGATCTTGCCGCGTCCGCCGCCGATCTGATTGCCGACGAGACCGCCCGCCACCGCGCCGCCCAGCGCGCCGAGGCCGGTGGTCGGCTCGGGCGTCTGTACCGTGTTGATGGCGACGACTTCGCCCGCGTACGGATCGGCGATCGGCCGCTGTGCCGGGGATGGATACGGCGGTTGGTATTCCTGATTGTTCGCGTAGGCCGGCGCGTTCACGGGTGGGCGCGGGCGCGTGTGATGCACCGGCGGGCGCACCGGGGCGGCTTGTTGCACGGGTTGCTGGGCGATTTGTTGCGTGGGTTGTTGAACCTGTACCGGCTGGGGCGCGGCGATCTGTGCGGCCGGCGCAGGTTGCGCGGCAATCGCGCCGATTGCGGTGGCCGGGGTCGCCGGTTCCGTCACGGCGTGCGAGGTGGGCAGCAGACCCGTCATCGCGGCGATGCCGGTGGCGCTCGCGAGAATCACGGCGACCGCGGCCCCCGCGACCAACGGATGAATACGGCTGCGCTGCGGCTGGGTGGAAGTAAGGTTGTTGTTCATGGCGGACTCCGCGTGTAGGTGCCTGCAATAACGCGGCAGCCAGGCCAGCGGTGTACGCGAACAGCAAGCGGCTTTGTAAGGATTTGTATAGGTTTGTCCGCGTTGTTACAGATTCAGATTTCGTCGCTGAATTCGTCGAGAAAACGCTGCAAACGGGCGTGCCGAATAGCGGCTAAGCGGGTGCCGGTCGCGGTCTGAAAACCGGAGGCCAGTTTCAGCAGCTTGGTGTGGAAATGGTCGAGCGTATAGCGTGTGTCGTCCAATGGCCGGTGCGCGGCGTGTGGGTCGGCCGGATCGTATAACGCGCGCCCCATCCGGCCGGCGACATAGAAGCAGCGCGCCACGCCCAGCATGCCGAGCGCGTCGAGGCGGTCGGCGTCCTGCAGCGTTTTCGCTTCGAGCGTGGCCGGGGTCACGGCGGCCGAAAAACTGTGCGCCTCGATCGCGTGCGCGGTGGCCTGGATGGCCGCGTCCGTCCAGCCGAGCGCCGTCAGCACGCGCGTCGCTTTCTCGGCGGACAGGCGCGAGGCCTGCGCGCGCAGCGGGGAGTTTTTCTCGACGGCGACGCAGTCGTGCAGCAGCGTCGCGGCGAACAGCACTTGCGGGTCGCCGCCTTCTTCCGCTTGGATGGCCGCGGCGTTTTTCCATACGCGTTGCAGATGCGAGGTGTCGTGCGAGCCGTCGCCGTTGTCGTCGTCAGCGTGCGGCAGCAGGGTCTGCGCGAGGTCCTGGAAGGGGGCGAAAGCGGTGGCGGTCATCGGTGCGGTCCGTGAGGAAAGCCGGCGATTATCGCGCATCGTCCGACGATTGCTGATGCTGATTGCAGATTCGGCGACGCTGAACAAAGCGGGTTTGGCGTCGTCATACTCTTTGAGCGGTCGCGTTAGGCGCGACGCAGCGGGTGAGAGTAGTTCGACGAAGTAACGGAGTGGGCGATGAAGATCGTAACGGGCGGGTTCGCGGTGTCGGCGTTGATTTCGGCGCTGCTGTTGGGGGTCGCCGGCGCGGTGTCTGCGCAGTCGGGCGGCGCGAATAATGCGGGCCTGCCGGGACTTGGCGTGACGCCGGGGGCGGGTCCAAATCCTGGTCCAAGTCCAATGCCGGGTTTGAGCACAGCGCCCGCCACGCCCGCGATGGGTGCAACGGGTGGCGCAGGCGCCAATCCCAGCGCCGCGCGGGCCAATGGCACGAGTCTGTACGCGAATCCGGACCCGCGCGCGCCGGGGCTTGCCGGACGGACCGCGCCACCATCGCACTAGTGCGTAACGCCGGCCGAACCGCGCCGTCACGCTAGCGCGCGGCACCGGCCGACCGCCGTGGCACGGATGCCCCATGCCGGCCGCCACGCCGCCGCCCGACAGTCCCCGATAGAATGCACGTCCCGACAACCGAATCCGGTTCAACCGACAAGGAGAAAGGTATGGCGCACGGCGAGCACAAATACGACGTATCGGTGCAGTGGACAGGCAACCGCGGCAGCGGCACCTCGGGATATCGCGCTTATGGTCGCGATCATGTGATCACTTCGGGTGGCAAGCCGGCGATTCCCGGCTCGGCGGATCCGGCCTTTCTCGGCGACGCCGACCGCTGGAATCCGGAAGACCTGCTGGTCGCCTCCGCCAGCGCCTGCCACAAGCTCTGGTATCTGCACCTTTGCTCGGACGCCGGCATCGTCGTGCTCGACTATCGCGACGACGCCGAAGGCACCATGCTCGACGATCCTCAGCAGGGCCGCTTCTCACAGATCGTGTTGCGCCCGCATGTGGTGATCCGGGCGGGGGGCGACGTGGAACTGGCCGCGCACCTGCATCACACGGCTCATGAAAAGTGCTACGTCGCGAATTCGGTCAACTTTCCGATTCTCTGCGAGCCGTCCGTTTCGACCGACGCACCTTAAGCGGCGTTGCACCGGCACTGACGCAGCGTGGTCGCACGCAATGCGGCTGCCGCGCCCGCACCGAACCATCGCGAGCGCGGCAACCGCTGATTCTTCGCGCCGTGCGGCAACGTCAGCAACCGGCGAAACGTTAAACCGGCGAACGTTACTTAGTGCAGCAACGTCATCTGCACGACCTTCACGATCACCAGCGCGACCGCCACGATCAGATAGCCGCGCAGCACACCCATCCACACGCGTTTGGACATCGTCAATTGCGGCGCCGGCAGATCTTCCAGCGGCGGCATGCGCCACGTGTCGCGTGCATCCTTTGCATAGGTCGGCTCCGTGTCGCGCGCCATGCCGTTAGCGGCGTCGAGCCGGCGCTTGCGCACCACGAGCGTCGCCGCGTAACCGGCCACCGCCATCAGCGTGCCGCCCGCGAGTACCTCGATAATCGTTTCGCCGGTAATGTCCGGGTACATGACGGACGCCGTCAGAATGATGGAGAGCATGACGAGTACCCAGACCACCGCGCCGGTGAAGAAGTTGAGTTTCTTCGAATTCACCCACGGGCCGAGGACCGCGCGGTCGTTGCACAACAGCAGCAGGAACACGGTCGCGCTCGGCAACAGCACGCCCGCGAGCGTTTGCACCGCTTCCGTCAGCAGGCCGAGCGGGCTGCCGGGAATCAGCACCAGCGTCGCGGCCGCGGCAATGATACCGAAGTAGACCAGGTAGAAGCCTTTCGCGTCCGATACGCCGCGATGCAGCGAGTGACGAATCTTGAACACGTCGCCGATCGCATAAGCGGTCGACAACGACACCGCCGCCGCGCCGATGATGCACGCGTCGAGCAACGCGATCGCGAACAGCACGGCGGGGGTCCGTCCCGCGTATTTCTCGAGGCCGGCGAGCACGCCACCCGCATCCGTGAAATTGCCGAATTCCGGTTTGCCGGCATACAGCGCCGCGCAGAACGAGATCATCGCCACGGCGCCGATCATCACGAAGACGATACCGATCCACAGGTCCGCCTTTTCATACTTCATGAAGCGCGGCGTGATGCGTTTGTCGACAATGTAGCTTTGCTGGAAGAACAATTGCCATGGTGCAACCGTGGTGCCGACAATGCCGATCACGAGCAGCATCACGTCGCTGAGTTTCGAATGAGCTGGCCAGTTCGGAATGAAGAAATCTTGCGCCATCTGGCTGACCGGCGGATGAATCGACACCAGCACCGGCACCAGCAGCAGGCTCAGCAGACACAGCACGACCGCGAAACGCTCGAAGCGCCGGAAGTTGCCGGTGCTGACCGCGGCCATCGTCACCGCCGCGGCGATGCAGACGCCGGCCACCTTCGGAATGCCGAAAAAATCCAGCACGAAGGTAATGCCGATGAACTCGGTCACGATCGTCAGCGCATTCAGAATGAACAGATCGACCACACTGAACGCACCCCAGAACTTGCCGAAGCGTTCGAAGATCAACCGTGCATGGCCGACGCCGGTGACGGCGCCCAGACGCAGCACCATCTCCTGATTGACGAACAGCACGGGCACGAGCAGCAGCATGGTCCACAGCAGCGTGGTGCCGTAGTTCTGGCCCGCTTGCGTGTAAGTGCCGAAGGCGCCGGCGTCGTTATCGCCGACCATCACGATGAGACCGGGGCCGAGAATCGCGAGCAGCGTACGGAAACGCGCCCACCAGGTGTGGCGCGGCGCGATGTCGTGATGGGCGATGGTGCCCAGCGCGCCTTTGATATCGCCGAGGTGTGCCTCGTCGAGCACCGCGCTGCGTGGCGGTGAGACGTTGATGGGAGTGGACATGGTGTGTCGCCTGATTTTGTCGAGTGGTTGAACGGATGCGGCGCGCCTTCAGGATCCGCTGGGCGTCAGTCGTCGAACGACTGCCGATCATGCGGATCGCGGAGGCGTGCTGCGGGTAGGGGTGAGTCGATTACGACAGCGAGAACGACGCGGCGTGGACAGCCAGCGCTTTGACTCGATGCCAGAACACGGCCAGCCAGTGCGGCTTGATGCTGTGCAGCGCGAGAGCCGCGTCGCTGTGGATGTGGGTTTGTTGCAGCGTCGGAACGAGGATAGCGATGTACATGTTTTTTCTCCGTGCGTGTTGTTTCACGCGGGCTTTACGCGGTGTGCGGAAAGCCGGCAGACACGGAGCAGCGGCGCTAGGCGCGCGGCGGCATACGTCTACCTGCTTTCCTTAGGCAAAACGAAAACTGAATGACGATGGATCGGCATATGGGATAACTGTCACTGTCCGTCATGGCGGCTCCTTATTTGCGGTGTGCGTGTCGGTGCGGGCGGCTACCTGCCCGATGCACTCGGCACCCACGTGTTTAGCCACGCCGAGCCACGCCGCGATTCGAACGAAACAACCGATTCGAACCGGCGTGAGCCAGCGAGGCCGCGAGCCGAAGCTCGCGACGCGGTGCCAGACGGAATGCGGATGTGCGAAAGCACGCCGCGCCCGAATGGCGCTAGTTAATAAGGTGCACGGAGAGGGTTACTACGGCGCGCACCGTCTGCCTGTTGGCATGACGGCGGCTGAGAAAAGAATGCGCGGGCGTCGTGCGGTCAGGCAGTGAAACTGTTCGAAGATCGACTACTGCTTGAGTCCAAGGCATTGGCCCCGTTTGTGAAGACGGGCGAATTTTATGCACTCCCGCAAGCAGAAGTCAACATGCTTCGTTAAGCGAAGCAAATATTCTTTGGCCGTCCCGCGAATCACGCACGACGCGTTGCAAAAAGGCCATGAAGTCTTTCAGAAGCGACAGGAAGGCAAGGCCGATGAAGGAATCCTGGGTTGGGTTCAATGCGCTCGGGTCCGTGCGCTTGCGCGTTCATTACGGGGATTCGGAGTGCGATATCTTTTACGCGGCCTTTGCACGATTTTTACTTGCGATTTTCCAGACGTGCCGAATACAATCCGCCCGTCTCGTCAAATGGAGTCCCTCGTGGACACATGCTCTAGTAGTGGAAGTCCGACGCCGGTCTACGCCGGCGCAGTATCCGCGGGTTAGCAGCAGGATCGTTCCTTCGCCGCTAACTCGCTCCGTTCGGGTTAGCGCGCTTCTTCAGTGACCGGTTTGCGCCGGTCAGTCAGTCGCACGCTCCCTCTTTTTGATCGCTATCGCAACGTCGCTTGCGAGGGACGATCACGTCTTTACATCGCCCGGTTCAAGCCAGGCTCGATGGGAGTGAGCTTATGTTCGTAAAAATGTCGTCGGTGAGTGGGGTGGCGCGCTGTGCGCGCAATGTGCGGGTTGACCCGGTGGAAATCGACACCGGCAATTCCGGTCAATCCGGAAAAGCAGGGCGATGGAAGGCCGGCATTCCGGTTGGACTCACGTTGTTGCTGTCGGTTGGGATCGTGCCTTCGGCGTTGGCGCAGACAGCGGGGCCCGCTGTCGCGCCGGTTCCTGCACCGGTGCCCGCGCCGGTGTCTTCACCCGACTCGACGCCGGTCGCGCCGACCGGTTTGTGGGAGCGCTCGAATCTGCTCGGCGACATGGGTGGATTACGTCCTTGGCTTGGCAATTACGGCGTGACCTTCAGCCTGCAGGAAACCAGCGAGTATCTGAACAACCTGAGCGGCGGCACGAAACGCGGCGGCGCCTACGACGGGTTGACCCAGTTCGGCCTCGTGGTCGATACGGACAAAGCGTTCGGACTGCCGGGCGGCACTTTCAACGTGTCGGGCTTGCAGATTCACGGCACCAACCTCAGCACGCGCAATCTGCAGACACTGCAAAGCGCGAGCGGTATCGAGGCGGATAGCACCACGCGGCTGTGGGAACT
Source organism: Paraburkholderia sp. BL21I4N1 (assembly GCF_002973525.1). Taxonomy (GTDB): domain Bacteria; phylum Pseudomonadota; class Gammaproteobacteria; order Burkholderiales; family Burkholderiaceae; genus Paraburkholderia. The sequence goes on along the minus strand of NZ_PVEN01000026.1, from coordinate 51,559 downwards.
CTGGTATCAGCAAGCGCTGCTCGCCGGCAAGGTCGACGTGAAGGTCGGGCAGCAAAGTCTCGACCAGGAATTCATGGTGAGTCAGTTCGCCGTGCCCTTCGTCAACGCGACGTTCGGCTGGCCGGTGTTGCCGTCGATCGATTTGCCTGCCGGTGGGCCCGCGTATCCGCTTTCGTCGCTCGGGGTGCGCGTGCGCGCCAAACCCTCGGACGCGTGGACCTTGCTGGCCGGCGTGTTCAATGGCAATCCGGCGGGCAGCGACGTCGGCGATCCGCAGCAGCAGAATCGTCACGGCACGAATTTCAATTTGCGCGGCGGCGCGTTGTTTATCGGCGAAGTGCAGTACGCGATCAATCAGCCGCCGGCGAGTGGGTCGGCGGTGGACTCGAACGGATTGCCGGGGACCTACAAACTCGGCTTCTGGTACAACACGCAACGTTTCGCGGACCCGCGTTTCGACAACGCCGGGCTCTCGCTCGCGAACCCGGCGAGCAGCGGTGTGGCGGCGAATCACCGCGGCGATTACAGCTTCTATGCGGTCGCCGATCAGACCGTCTGGCAGCGCGGCGGCGACAGCCCGCAATCGGTGGGCGTGTTCGCGCGAATCATGGGCGCGCCGGGCGATCGCAATCTGGTGGACCTCGGCGTGAACGCGGGCGTGACGCTCAAGGCGCCGTTCAAGGGACGTGACAACGATGTTGCCGGATTAGCGGTCGGCTACGCGAAGATCGGCGCGCATGCGCAGGGTCTCGCGAGCGATACCGCGGCGCTGGGCACGCCGGGTTATCCGTCGCGAAGTGCGGAGACCGTGGTCGAGGCCACGTATCAGTATCAGGTCGCGCCGTGGTGGCAACTGCAGGCGGATATCCAGTACGTGTTCCGGCCGGCCGGCGGCGTGCCGGATCCGCTGAATCCGGCGCAGCGGGTGGGCAACGAGGCGGTCGTGGGGTTGCGGACCAATATCGTTTTTTGAACAGGTACGGCCGCAAACCCGCTCAATTCAACGATTGCCGTCGAGCAAATCGCCCAGCAGTTCGTCGAACGCGGCCTGGGCGTCTTCGAGTTCCTGCAGCGCGGCGTCGAACGTGGTCAGCGCGAATTGCGACGGCTGGCCGCTGCCCGCCGGCGGGAATTGCGATTGCAGTGACGTGAACGCCGTCTTGACCCGCTGGGTTGCGGTCAGGACGCGTTCCATCGCGGCGGCTTCTTCGGCTCGCGCCTTGTCGTGTTCCATGAAAAACTCCGTGCTCGTTCAGGCGGCTCGCGCCGCATCAAAGGGGTGACTATGCCACGATCCGTGCTGCGCGTTCAGAACAGCGGCAAGCCGCCGTGGGCCTTCACTTCGCGCAACGACAAAGCCGATTCCACCGACGTCACGCCCGGCAAACTGCGCATCTCGTCGCGCATGAAGGTGCCGTAATCGTCGAGATCGCGCGCCACCACCTGCAGAATGTAGTCGGCGCTGCCCGACACGTTGTGACACGACAGAATGCGGGGAATCGCCTGCACCTCGCGCTCGAAGCGGGTCGCGACCGCGCGGTCGTGCACCGCAAAGCGCACGTAGACAAACGCCACCACGCCGAGACCGAGCGCGGAACGCGACAGCACCGCGCGGTACTCGTCGATATAGCCGTCGTGCTCGAGGCGCTTCAGGCGACGCGCGCAAGGCGTCTCGCTCAAGCCCACCAGATCGGCCAGACGCGCATTCGACATGCGGCCGTCTTTCTGCAGCGCGGCCAGGATCGCGCGGTCGGTTTTATCGAGGTCGGTTGTCATGATTTTGGGGGCATGCGAAGGGCTTAGGGCGAATCATGTCGGGGAGGCCAGATGTTAGCGTATTCCTCCAATTTTGAGGCAGGTGGTCCGGCAATTCGCCAGCAAACCCTCCGTCGGCAGCGGCAAGATAGAGGCCTCAAAACAAGAGGCTTCTATGATTTCCGCACACCTGTTGGTCGTCTATATTGCTGCGCTGTTCGTCGTCTATGCCGTGCCGGGACCGGACATGGCGTTGGTCCTGCAAACCAGTATTGGACGCGGCGTACGCAGCGGTTTCGCGGCCGCCGGCGGCCTGGGTTTGGCGCGTGCCACGCACGTCACGCTGTCAGCCTGCGGGGTGGCCGCGCTGTTGCGCAACGCACCGTGGTTGTATGACGTGGTGCGTTACGGCGGCGCGGTGTATCTGGCGTGGGTCGGGATTCAGATTTTCCGTTCGCCGGTGTTTGCATTGCCGGAAGCGGGCGCCGCGGAAGCCGTGGCGAGTGTGGAGTCGCAGCCGTTGCGGGCGTCGTTCGTGAAGGGCTTGCTGACCAACCTGCTGAATCCGAAAGCGCTGTTGTTCTGTTCGGTGCTGTTGCCGCAATTCGTGCGCCCGGAAGCGGGGCCGGTGGCGTTGCAGATGGTCGAGTTGGGCCTCGTGCTGCTCGCGGTCGGCGCGTGCTTCGACGTGTCGTTCGCGGTCGGCGCGGCGCGCATTGCTGGCTGGATGCGGGCGCATCCGCTCGCCCAGACCTTGCAGCGCTGGACATTCTCGGCGGCGCTGATCGGTTTCGCGCTGCGGCTTTCGCTGGATTGAGTCTATTTACTCAGCTTATGTTCGCGGCGCGCACGGTCCTCGATGATTTTCCGGCGATGCTTGTCTTTCATCTTCTTCCAGCTTTTGCACTCGTCGCGCGTGCGCAAACAACCAATGCATAGACCGGTTTTGTTGTCGAACTTGCAGATGTCGATACAGGGCGACTCGGTGCTCATGATGGATAGCGATCGGTAAAGGACAGCAGGACTCTCGCACGCTCCGTGCCCGCACGCCAACTGATTGTGTTAATACAGCCGATAGAGAACCGCGCACGGGGATGCGGTTCACGCTTATTCGCCAATCAAGATGAAAACTTTCCTGTTGTATGCCGTGACCGCCGTGGCTGAAATTGTCGGTTGCTATTTGCCGTGGCGCTGGCTGAAGGAGGGCGGCTCGATCTGGCTGCTGGTGCCGGGCGCGCTCAGTCTCGCGCTGTTCGCGTGGCTGCTGACCTTGCATGGCACCGCCGCGGGCCGTGTATATGCGGCCTACGGCGGTGTGTATGTGTCAGTGGCGATTCTGTGGCTGTGGTGCGTGGACAAGGTGCGGCCCACGCTGTGGGATGCGGCGGGCGTCGCGTTCACGTTGGCCGGCATGGCCATCATCACTTTCCAGCCACGCGTTTGAGCATTACTTGATCCCGCCCAGGTAATCGAGCTTGCCGAGTTCGACGCCGTTGTGACGCAGGATGTCGTACGCCGTCGTCACATGGAAAAAGAAATTCGGCAGCACGAAACCAAGCAGATACGACTGGCCCGTGAACTCGATCGGGCCTGTGCGCATTTTCAGCGTGATCTCGCGCGCTTCCGAACCGTCGATCTGTTCCGCATTGAATTCCTTCAGGTAATCAATCGTCTTTTGAAGGCGGGCATGCAGGTCGTCGAAACTCAATTCGACGTCTTCGTATTTCGGCGCTTCGACGCCGGCCAGGCGCGCGGCGCATCCCTTCGCCGTGTCACTCGCGATATACACCTGGCGGACCAGCGGCAGCATGTCCGGCGCGAGGCGTGCGTTGGTGAACACCGACGGCTCGATCTGCTTTTCCGCCGCGTGCGCCTGAGCCTTGCCCAGAATGACTTGCAGGTTCGTCAGGCCGCGAATCAGCACGGGCAGGGAAGCTTGATACATCGAAATTGACATGGGGTTCCTCTGATTCTTTGATCGTGCGCGCGGGTGGCGCGCGAGGCAATGTAACGGCTGGATTGCCGCAGCAGCATCATAGCGCGGGCAGTCGGACATGCGCATCGGTGCAACGCGGCGTTGGCCATTCGGCTAACTGCCGCGCGCGCCGGAACTGTGGTCGAATGCATTGGTCGGACGGTTTGGCGAAGTCCTTGAATCAGCACGGTGCCGCGCGAGTCCGTCTCGTGCGGCAATGGGCTTGTAGCGACGCGTGCGGTGCGTCAGGTCCGCTTTGCGGCCCGCGCCGTCATGCCAACAGGAGAGTCGACACCATGGTCAATAAGCACCCGCTGCCAGGCAGCGAGCGAACGGCGGAGCAAGATTCGAAAGTCGTCGGGCAATGCGATCCGTCGGAGCGGATCGAAGTATTCGTGATGGTGCGCCGTCGGCAGCAGGCGCAGTTCAATGCGTTGATGAGCCGTATCGAAGCGGGCGACCCCGGCGTCGAACCGCTGTCGCGCGAAACCTTTGCCAAAGACTACGGCGCCGCGCCGGAAGACCTGGCCAAGGTCAAGGTATTCGCCGCCGCGCATGGTTTGACGGTGGTGCGTGAAGATCCGGCGGCGCGCTCGGTTCTGCTCAGTGGCACGATCGCGCAGTTCCAGAGCGCGTTCGCGGTCAAGCTGGAGCACTACGAACATCACACCACCGGTCAGTTCCGTGGCCGCACCGGGACGATCAGCGTGCCGGACGACCTGCACGGCGTGGTCGAAGCGGTACTCGGACTCGACAACCGGCCGCCGGCGCGGCCGCACTTCCGCATCCGGCCGCCGTTCCAGCCGGCGAAGGGGCATCAGGTGTCGTTCACGCCACCGCAGATCGCGGCGCTCTATCAGTATCCGCAGGGCGATGGCAGCGGGCAGTGCGTCGGTATCGTCGAACTCGGCGGCGGCTATAACGCGTCCGACCTCAAATCCTATTTCGCGAGTCTCGGCGTCGGTTCGCCCACGGTGAAATCGGTCGGCGTCGACCAGGGAAGCAATCAGCCGAGCGGCGACCCGTCCGGTCCGGACGGCGAAGTCACGCTCGACATCGAGATCGTCGGTTCGATCGCGCCGGGCGCAACGGTCGCGGTGTATTTCACGCAGAACAGCGACGCCGGTTTCATCGACGCGGTGAGCCGCGCGATCCACGACACGACCAACAAGCCGTCGGTGATCTCGATCAGCTGGGGCGGCCCGGAGTCGAACTGGACCAGCCAGTCGCTGCAGGCCTTCAACAGCGCGCTGCAGTCCGCGGCGGCGCTTGGCGTGACGGTCTGCGTGGCCTCGGGCGACAGCGGGTCGAGCGACGGCGTCAGCAGCGGCAACGAGGTCGACTTTCCGTCTTCGAGTCCGTATGTACTGGCCTGCGGCGGCACCAATCTGACCGCGTCGGGCACGTCGATCACGCACGAGGTGGTCTGGAACGACGGCTCCCAAGGCGGTGCGACCGGCGGCGGTGTAAGTAAGGCGTTTCCGGTGCCGGTGTGGCAGCAGGGTTTGTCGTCGACCTCCGCCAAGGGCGTCAAGACGGTGCTCAGCGGGCGCGGCGTGCCGGACGTGGCGGGCGACGCCTCGCCGGTGACCGGCTACAGCGTGCTGATCGACGGTACGCAGACGGTGGTCGGCGGCACCAGCGCGGTCGCGCCGCTGTGGGCCGCGCTGATCGCGCGGATCAATGCGGCGAAAGGCGAGCCGGTCGGCTTTATCAACCCCAAGCTGTACAAGGCGGCCGGCGTGTGCAACGACATCACCCAAGGCAATAACGGGAGTTACGAGGCGTCCGTGGGCTGGGACGCCTGTACGGGACTCGGCAGTCCCAATGGTCAGAAGGTAGCCGGCGCACTATAGTCTGGTTTGCAGAGACGGCCAACCAGACGTGAACGTATCCATGGAGCGATCATGACGAACACCGAGTCAGCTTCCGCTAGTCCGCAGTCGTCGCACAATGCGCATGCTTCGGCCGCAGCCGGGGCCGCTGGCGCAGCGCACAAGGGCGGCGACCAGCCGTTCTTCGATCCGGTTGCCTACGGCAATGGTCCGGACGATTCCATTACCAATACCGCCGAGACCGCCGCGGTCACCCATCATTCGATCTCGATCGGCGGCCACAAGATCGATTACACGGCGACCGCGGGCCACCTCGTGATCGTCGACCCGAGCAGTTCGCTGCCCGAGGCCAGTCTCTTCTATGTGGCGTTCACGCAGGACAACCAGAAGGAAGAAACGCGCCCGGTCACGTTCTTCTATAACGGCGGTCCGGGGTCGTCTTCGGTGTTCGTGCTGCTGGGTTCGTTCGCGCCGCGCCGCATCAAAACGTCGATGCCGGGCTTCACGCCGCCCGCGCCGTATGCAATGGAAGACAATCCGGACAGCCTGCTCGACAAAAGCGACCTCGTCTTCATCAATCCGGTCGGCACCGGCTACTCGGCGGCGATCGCGCCGAAAACCAATCGCGCCTTCTGGGGCGTCGACCAGGACGCGGATTCGCTCAAGCAGTTCATCAAGCGCTTTCTGACCAAGAACAACCGCTGGAATTCGCCGAAGTATCTTTACGGCGAGTCGTACGGCACGGCGCGCAGTTGCGTGCTGGCCTACCGGCTGCACGAAGACGGCGTCGACCTGAACGGCATTACGCTGCAATCGTCGATTCTCGATTACACGCAATCCGGCAATCCGGTCGGCGCGCTGCCCACCGCGGCGGCGGACGCGTGGTATCACAAGAAACTCGGCATCGCGCCGCGGCCCACGGATCTCGGCACGTTCGCCGAAGAGGTGGCGCAATTCGCGCGGACCGACTATCTGGCCGCGCTGCGCAAATTTCCGACCACCGACGCCGCGACGGTCGAGAAACTCAGCGAATACACCGGCATCGACAAAGCGACCCTGCAAGCGTGGAGCCTCGACATCGCGTCGTACGACAGTCGCGGCAATTCGCTGTTCCTGACCACCTTGCTGAAATCGCAGGGTCTCGCGCTCGGCGAGTATGACGGCCGCGTGACGGCGATCGAAACGGGCATTGCCGGCAAGATCGACCCGAACTCCGGCGGCAACGATCCGACCATGACGGCTGTCACCGGCGTCTACACGACAATGTGGAACGTGTATCTGAACGAGCAGTTGAAGTACACGTCGAATTCGTCGTTCACCGATCTGAACGATCAGGCGTTCCAGTATTGGGATTTCAGCCATATCGATCCGACCGGCGCGCAGAAGGGCAAGGACGCGAAGGGCAACATCATTCTCTACACCGCCGGCGATCTCGCCGCCGTGATGGCGCTCAATCCCGATCTCAAGGTGCTGTCGGCAAACGGCTTCTACGATTTCGTCACGCCGTTCTATCAAACCGTGCTCGATCTGCAGCAAATGCCGCTAGTCAGTGCGCAGGTACGGCAGAACCTGTCGGCGCGTTTCTATCCGTCGGGGCATATGGTGTATCTCGACGGCGCATCGCGCACCGCGCTGAAGGCCGATCTCGCGAAGATGTACGACACGACCGTGTCGAATACGCAGGCGCTCACGCGGATTCGCGCGTTGCAGGCTCGTGTGGCGAAGTAAGCGGCGCAGCACGCGGAGCAATAAGCCGCGAAGCAAGCGGCGTTGTGACGCGAAGGAACGGGCACTCACGCTTGTCCATGGACAAGCGTGAGGCACACATTCTTACGTAAGCATTTTGAATGTGTTCTAATTGGTCCGCGAATTGAACTATTGCGTGCCGCTGCCGGCGCGCCGACCGATGAACGCAGGCATTGCAAACGGGCGTCGCTCTTACCCTTCCAGCGACCCGACCAGCGGTACATACGAAGAGGCCGTTGCGCCGGTGCAAACGCGCCGTCGCGGCTTGGCGCGTTTGCGCTGCGGGGCGCGCGTCGCGTTGCTGTTCGGCTTCACCGTGGCACTCGCGGTACGCATGGGCGAGGCGCGCGCGCAAGATGCCGGCATGCTCGACGAACGCGTCACGCAGCAATCCGTCAGCGAGACGATTTGCCGGGCCGGTTATGCGGACACCGTGGCGCCGCCGTTCGGCGAACTGATGGCGCACAAGGAGCGGTTGCTCGCCGATCGCGGCATCGAGGCCGATCACGGCGCGGCGTTCGCTATCGACCGGCGCGTGCCTATCGTGCTGGGCGGTTCGCCGAACGCGCCTGCCAATCTCGATCTTCTGCCGTGGGCAGGCCAGCAGGGCGAGCGCCGCAAGGCGCGCGCGGCGGTCATGCTCAAGCGCTGCGTGTGCGAAGGCAAATTGAGCCTTGCCGAGGCGCAGGCTGCGATCGTCGGCAATTGGTCGGTGGTTTATTCGGGTTTCAGTCAAACGTCTTGCGACATTAGCCGGCTCGACGTCGCGACCGGCGAAAGCGCGGAGCGCGGCGCCGGGCACGACAGTCCACCGTGAGACCCCGCGCCTTCGCGCGCGGTACCGGTTTCGTTCATTCACGCGTATCGAATCGCGCCGCTTTGCTTGTCGAGGGCGGCGCGCTGCCCCATTTTTTTCTGGAGAGTCACCATGAACCATTCACGTCTTGCCGCCGCGACGCTTGCTTTTAGCTGGCTGTTCGCCAGCGTCGCCGCATCGGCCGCCGAACCCGTGCTGTGCGGTAAAGCCGACGCGTTGCGGATTCGCGGCGACGTGCCCGCCGCCATCAGCTTCGACGTGTACAAGCAGTTGCGACCGTTGAACGCGCAACGGGTCGCGCTGTTCCAGGAGGCTGGCGAGATCAAGCACCTGCCCGACGGTCTCGCGGTGTGCGAGGTCGCGGACGACGGCGTCGACGATCCGTCGGCGGTACTGGTTCAGCAGCCGCACGGCAAGAATGCGTGGTGGGTGAGCGCGGCCAACGTGCAAGCAGCGGACTGATCGGATCCCCGCGATCAGCCCGCGCGTTGCGTACGTCCCCCGGCAGATACTGCGGCATTGCACATCGAGGCCCGTTTTTTGCAAACGACGTGTGACGTCGGCCGCATGACGGGGTCCGCATCGTTAAATGAACCGCTGTTTTGCTATTTTCGAACCGCCTTATTCAGGTACAGTGCATTCAGGCAGGTCTTAAAAAGTTCATCTTTGACGACACTGTGTCGCATCGCTTTCGTGGTCGATTGTGACTATGCTGAAAATAGGACGAATTTCGCTGGGGAGATTTAAATGATTGCCTTCTATTTGTCGTTGGCTGCATTGGGCGCCGCCGGCGCGGCGCTGATCCGCGAACTCGCGGCCGCGCAGGCGAAGCAACGCGCGGCACTGCGTCCCGTGCGCGTGCAAAGCGCGGCTCGTGATTCCGCGCGCGGCGCGCGCCGAGGGTAGGCCGCATGAACCTGATCGTGCGCAACATTGCGGAATCCTGTAGCGCCGACGAGGTGCGGGAATTCCTCAAACGCGAGCTCGGGCATTACGCGAAGCATATCGAGGTGGTCGACGCCGGTAAGCCGAGCGCGTACGCCACGGTCGAACTGAGTGCCGAAGTGCCGTACGTGGGCGATGTGATCGCGCGCGAGATTCACGGCAAGCAGTTGCACGGCCAGACACTCGAGGCGAGCGCCGATCTGTTCGGCGACGAACCGCCGGGCGCTCGTTGAGCGGCTCAAGCGGCTTTGGGCGATTCGGCCGACGTCGCGTATGTAGCGTATGTCGTCCGTCTAGGCGGTGCGTGTAGCGTGGCGTTGTTAAGTCTGTTTTTGTTCTGACCTGTTTTGCGGCCGACGGCGAAACGGGTGCATGTATTTTTCCGCACGCCGCGCTCCGCCGCCTGCCGTACTCTGGCCTTCGTTCGCTAACTTCCTGGTGTCATTTCCCTTTTGCCGAGACCGACACCGCCACCGGCCAGTCGAACGGCGTATACGGCAACGCCCGCTTGTGACGCGTAGCCTCGTAGAAGCGCAAGATGACGCGACGCGCTTCATCGCTCACGGGCTTGCCTTCCAGAAAATCGTCGATGTCGTCGTACGGGATGCCGTAGGCGTCTTCATCGGGTCGTTGCGGACGCAACATTTCGAGGTCGGCGGTCGGCACTTTGTGCGCTAACGCCTCGGGGGCGCCCAGCGCTTTGGCCACCGCGCGCACGCGACGCTTGTTCAGGCCGGCGAGCGGCAGCACGTCGGCGCCGCCGTCGCCGAACTTGGTGAAGAAACCCATGAGCGATTCGGCCGCGTGATCCGTGCCGATCACCACGCCCGCACGTGAGCTGGCCACCGCGTATTGCGCGATCATGCGCTGCCGCGCCTTGATATTACCGTGCACGAAATCCTGTTGCGAATCGTCCGCGAACGGTACGCCGCTTTGATGCAGCGCGGCCAGCATGGCGTCGGCGGCGGGCTTGATGTCGATGGTGAGATTTTCATCGGCGCGGATAAAGCGCAGCGCCTGCTGTGCATCGGCTTCGTCTTTTTGCGTGCCGTAGGGCAGGCGAACCGCAACGAAGCGCGCGTCGTAATGCTCGGCGCGCAGCCGCTCGACGGCGAGTTGCGCGAGCCGTCCCGCCGTGGTCGAGTCGACGCCGCCGCTGATACCGAGCACGTAAGTCTTCAGGCTGCTGCCGCGCAGATAGTTCGCCAGAAAAGCGACCCGGCGCTCGATCTCCTGCGCGGCGTCGAACCCGGCGCCCATGTGCATTTCCGCGGCAATGCCGGCTTGACGTGCGACTGGATCCTGTTGCGTCATGATTCTTTGCTGCTCCCTCGCGCGCTTGCGCAATGTTGAAGCGTTGGCGCTGGCGCGCCGGTGAATGTGGATGGCGGGCCGGCCCGCGAGACATGATCGACAGATCGCAATGCGCTAAGTAACATTCTCGTTCCGAGCGCCGCATGAGCCGGCGAGCTGTCAATAATAATCAGGTTTGCTCAAACACGCGATGAACTACTCCAATCGGCCTGGCCAGCCTGTTTCCGATCGCCTGACCTCCGTATCGACGGCGTGTCGGCACGATGTAAAAGAAGTGATGGGTATGCTGGTTTTCTTTTCTGTTTCGCGCGCGAGTGGCGCGGGTCGTTGTCTCGGTCGTCTGACGCGTGCGGTTGGGGCGGTGTTGTGTGCGCTGTCGTGTGGCGTTGCGGTGGCGGCGCAGCCTGTGGCGGCGTCTGCTTCCGCTGCGCCGTCTGCGGCGGCGTCGAAGTCGGAGGGGGCTTCTGCTGCGGCTACGGCTTCGAGAGAGGCCTCGTCATCGGCGCCAGCTTCGGCGTCTCTTGCCACGAACCGCTCGATGCCTGCCGCTGCATCCACCGCATCCACCGTCGCCGTACCCGACGCGGCCGGCGTCGTCGACCCGCATCGCGCGTTACTGCTGCGTGACATGTTCGCGAAAGACGTCACGCGCCGGTTGAAAGTCCCGGCCGCCGAACAGCGCGTCTACGCCGAGCGCCTGCAATCGGCGCTCGCCGAACACGCGCTGGGTAATCTCTCGGGCCAATACGTCGTGATGGTCGATCGCAACGCCAACGTGCAGGCGCTGTTCATCTACTTCCGCGCCGCACCGGCCGACGCCTGGCAGATGATCGGCGCGTCGCCGGTTTCCACCGGCCGGCCTGGCGAATACGACCACTTCATTACGCCGCTCGGTGTATTCGAACATACGCCGGCCAATATGGATTTCCGTTCCGAGGGTACGCAGAACGAAAACCATATCCGCGGCTATGGCAAGCGCGACATGCGTATCTTCGACCTTGGCTGGGCGCAAGGCGAACGAGGCTGGGGCAAGGGCGGCATTTCGCAGATGCGCTTCCAGATGCACGCCACCGATCCCGACCGCCTCGAGCAGGTGCTCGGCATTCGTCACTCGAAGGGCTGCGTGCGGATTCCCGCGACGTTGAATACCTTTCTCGATCACTACGGCATTCTGGATGCCGACTATGTCGCGTTGGTCGAATCGGGCAAATCGCTGTGGGTGTTAAAGAGCGATCGTCAGGTCACGCCGTGGGCAGGCCGCTACATCGTCGTGGTGGACTCCGGGCGTAAGAGCCGCCCGGCGTGGTCGCCGCTGCCGGGCGGCAAGGCGCGCGCGAAAGTGCCGGCCGCGGCGGACACGGCGGATTGATTCGCCGCATCTTTTCAGGCCACGAGCGCCCTCGCGGCCCAGCGCTCACGAGCGCGCCAGCAATACCCCCACCAACGCGACGCCGAACCCCGCGATCTGCACCGGCAGCAACGTTTCGCCGAAGCCGATATAGCCTTCGAGCGCGGCGAGCGGCGGGGCGAGAAACATCAACGCGGTGGCGCGCGCCGCGTCTCCGCGTCTGACCATCCACACCAGCAACGTGACGCCGATGCCGGACAGCATCACGATGCCCCACGCCAACGACGCCCACAACGTCGTCGAGGCGATCCAGCGATGCTCACCCAGTCCGAGCGCAAGCAAACCCGCAACGAGCGCCGCGCCGAAATTCTGCACGGCGCTCGCGCTGCGGATATCGGCCTTGGCCAGCGACGTCTTCTGAAACAACGTACCCGCTGTAATCGCGCCGACCGCGACCACTGAAATCAATACCACCAGCCATGACGGGGCGTTGCCATGCGCCGCGGGCACGGCGGCGGATGCCAGCTTCGGTTCGAGCACCAGCGCGACGCCGGCCAGACCGAGCGCCATGCCGGTCCAGCCACGGCGCGACAGGCGCTCGCCGAACAACGGCGCCGCGACGGCGGCGGTGGCGAGCGGCTGCAGCGCGCCGAGCAAGGCCATTACGCCGGCGCTCAGTCCTTGTGCCACGGCCCAGTAGCCGGCGCCGAGATAGACGCCTTGCAGCAGCGCGCCCGCCAGCAGATGCTTGCCGAGGTCGCGCCCGCGCGGCCATGTGGCGCGCGCCCCGAGCGCGACGAGCGCGAAGATCAGCGCCGTGCCGCCGAAGCGGGCGAGTAGAAACAAGTTGGGATCGGCGTAGGGCGTAATCGCGCGGGCGACCACGAAACCGGTCGACCACAACACGACGAACAGGGCGGCGATTGACGAAGCGAGCATCGGAAAAGGAGATGTGGAAAAGCCGCCATCTTGTCGAGGTACACGACGCGTGTCTTGTTCGAAGCTGCAATGATGGGTGTAGGCGTTACAGGTGGGCATAGACCCAAGCGCCCACGTCTGCCTCACATCCCGCACCCGCACCCGCCTCGCATGCCCCCATCTCACCACATCAACAAAACCGTTCCCGCCCCCAACACCCCGCCGCACACCGCGCAAGCCCACAGCAACACCCGCGTGCGCCGATATTCGCGACCGATATCCGCCATCAGTTGAGCGCTCTGCCGCGGCGTCCGTGCGCGGTCGTGCTCATGCTGCAGATAACGCACCGCCAGTTGCGGCACGCGCGGCAGCATATGCGCGAGATGCGGCAATTCGCGCGACAGACGCTTGATCCAGCCGCGATGATCGAGATCGCGCCGCGCGATCTCCGCCAGCACGCCCCGCGTGATATTCCACGTATCGACGCCAGGATGCAGCGCGCGCGCCAGCATTTCCGCCTGCTGGAACGATCGTTGCGCGGTGGCGAGCCGCCCCGGCACCGCGCCTTCGAACGGATGCACCGCATGCAGCAGATGATGAAATAGCGACCCCGCCGAGCGGTCTTCCGGCGCCGCCGCGAAGTGCGCCTCGGCGCGCGTGCGCAATTCGGCTTCGAGCATTTCCGCGCGCGTGTCGTGCGGCACGTGCCCGGCATCGCGATGCATCGCGGCAAGGCGTCCGTAATCCTGGTCGAACAGTGCGCTCGCGCCATGCACGAAGAACTCGCGCTCGCCGGTCGACAGACTCGACATGATCGAAAATTCCGCCAGCACGAGGCGCCCCAGCGTGTCCGGCTCGATGCTCACGCGCACCCGCCGCGAGTCGAGCGTGGCGTGGAAAAAGCCATGCTCGAAGGCTTGCTCGGTCACGACCTCGACGATATGCGCGGCGAGCGGCGCCAGCTTGACACGATGCGCGTGCAGCCCCGGCAGATCGTTCGCCGCCAAGGTGCTGATGCGCTGCATGGTGAGCGTGTGATTCGTACACAGATCCCAGATCACGTCCGGCACGACGATGCGTTTGTCGCCGTCGAAATGATGGCCGGTCTGGCTCAGGTTGGCGGCTTCGGCGCGCAGATCGAAGCGGCGCTGGATGTCGTCGGTGAAGCTCTGCGCGAGTGCGCGCAATTGCAGGTGGCGTGCGCGGCGGGAGAGTTTTTCCATCCAGCGCGCCACCCAGCGCAGCAGCGCGAGTTCGTCGCCGATCTGCTGCAACTGGTCGGCGCGCACCAGCTTGATCGCCACTTCGCTATGACCGTTGACCGGCACGAGCAGCCGTGCCAGATGCGTTTGCTCGGCGAAACCGCCGCGCACCGGCGTGAGATCGACAGCGCTAAACAGCGTGGCGAGCGGCCGGCCGAATGCGCGCGCCAGCGCCGCTTCGGATTCTTGCGGCGGCAGCGGGGCTTCCATGTGATCGATGGCGTCGATCGCGTCGTGCAACGTGCCCGTGGCGAGTTCGGGCCGTTCGGCGAGCGTTTGTGCAAAGCGGCTGGCGAGCGGCCCGAGCGCCGGCAGCACGCCGTGCAGACTCGCGCCGCTGCGGCCGGACGCCTGCACGCGGCCGACCAGCTGGATCATCCAGTGCAGTTTGTGGTCGGGAGGCGCGGCCAGCCAGATCAGACGCGCGCCGTAGCGCAGCGCGTGGAACAGCAGCAGTAGGCGGCGAAGCAGTGGCGGCATCGGCAGTTCAGTGGAGGGACGAGGCGGGTTCGGCAATCGTCGGCGCGCGGCCAGGGTGATCAGGTTAGCAGGTCGGCGCGCCAATTGGCGCATCGCCGCGTCACGCGTAATACAATACGCCGGCCTTCTCCAACCGTGGCGAAACCCAAGTGCGCCGGCTCCCGGCCATCACCCGATGCTCGCAGAACAACGTCAACCCTTTAGCTCACAGGCTTCCATTGCAAAACCTACGCTGGAACCTACGCCCAGGCTTCGCGCGCTGGCTAAAGCGTCAGCAGTGGACAGACGCCCGAGCGTGAGCGCCGAGGATGGGGCGGTCGTGTAGCGCGGCGAAAAAAAGCAGGATGTGAAGAGGATGGTTGTTGCCGCCTTGAGCGCGCGTGCCGGACCTTCATGCGTACGATACCCATGCTTCGGAACGGGGGCGCCGCACGCTGGCAAAGTTCGAGAACGGCGTGCTGACGGTTACTGTGCCGAAACTGGGGCCGGCGCAGTCGCCGGGCCGTAATATTGATTCGGCTAGCGATACTGTCGTAAGGCAGGCGGTATGCAGCTTCCGGGGCGCGAGCGGACTGATGGGCCGTTAGCTCAGTTTGCATAGCACCGGACTCGTAATCCGCCTCCGAAAGGACATCGTCGGTTCGACTCCGACCCGGCCCACCAAGGATTTCGGCGTTTTTCAGCCATTTTCTTTTAAACCAAGAATCCACCTAGGCTACGTATAGGCTATGCGTTCGGTGGTAAGTCGCATACGCGCTGAGCCTTCGGCATCTCGAAGAAATGGTGCTTGAGCACGGGATCGCAGTCGAACATTCAACCGTGCACCGATGGGCACTCAAGCTGTTGCCGGTCATGGAAAAAGCGTTCCGGCGGTTCAAACGGACCGTCGGCAAGAGCGGGATGATGGACGAAACCCACATCAGGGCCAACGGTGAATGGCGATATCTGTGCCGCGCTGTGGACAAGGCGGCGGCCCGACGCTACTTCGAAAAGGCAATTGCCCAGAACGGCGAGCCGGAGATCGTGACGATCGATAAAAGTGGGTCGAATCTGGCCGCGCTGCAGGCTCTTAACGCTGAACGTGAAAAACCGATCAAAATTCGGCAGAACAAGTATCTAAACAACATTGTGGAGCAGGACCACCGCGCCATCAAACGCCGCACCCGACCGATGACGGGCTTCAAGAATTTTCGTTGCGCGCGTATCATTCTCGCCGGTGTCGAGATCATGCACATGAACGTAAAAGGGCAAATGAAAAGCGGCGCCACCGGCAAGACGCCGCTGAACAATCCTACTCCTTGGCAACGTAAGCAATCCGCATCACGTAAAAACGGCCTTTTCCAAAGCTCTTACCGCGACAGAGCCCTTTTGCCAGACATCTTGCAGAAAATGGCCCAGATATATAGCGCGGACAGCTCTCGAAAAATCTGCAGTGACTTGCCGTTCCCCGTTGGTCAAAAGTCCAGTTGATCAGCTGTGATACCGAGTGCGGCCCCAATCTTTTCGCGCGAAGACTCGCTCAGGTGCACTTTCGCTTCGTATTGCGAGTAGTCTGGTTGACTGATGCCCATGCGCGCAGCGACTTCAGCTTGCTTGAGCCCAAGGTACTGTCGCCATGCTCGAGTCGGAGTTATGCCGTCCGTGGTCGCGTTCACGACCTCATGCGGAATCGGTCGGCGCCTGGCGATATGAGTGGCGACGCGGTCGTCGACCTGATCCTGGTCAGGGTGAGCAAGACCGCGCCACGTGTAGTCCTTTTTGCCGCAGGCTTGCCCATCTTCGAGCCACAGTTCTCCATCCCAATAGCGCAATCTACTGTTCGATCCGATCAACCAGTGACTCTCATAAAAGCCTTTGCGGACGGGCTTGATTGTGGAAGGGAACCAGGGTGTCTTCTCATTACTCTGACTGTCGCTCATTAGTCATCCCTCCGCACACACGCAACTGAAACAGTACGTCCCCGCATTCTGCCGCACCAGAGACTCTGGATTGAACGGACGCTCGAATGGCCGCCTGAGAATGTCGGCGAGCGGCAACAAACGAAGGGCTGCCCGTGGCACGGTATTGGCGAATATCCACAGTGCCCTTGCATGCGTTCTCGGTTTGGATGGGCATTTTCTTTGCTCCTTTGACAGTCGGAATCACTATTGGGTCGCCCAGGTTCCATACTGGTAGTGGCAGTCCGCGATAGAGTCTGCTTTGCCGCCGATGAGCGGGAGCCCGAGAGCTCCTGACGTGAGAAGGAGGCAGCTGTATGGCATGGACAGTCACAGACGCCAGCGTGCCAGTCAGTGCAAGCCAGTTTGCCGCTACGTCGATTTTCTCCGCGAAGAGGGCTGTTTCGTCGAGCGGGGCGCCGTCGAGGTCATGGCGTCCCGTTTCTCCGATCGCGGACACACGGCCGGCCGCGCTACCTTGCGAGCGGACGACGGGGTAGCGCGTTAAGTGAAATATTCTCCAGAGTCTCGCCATCTCACCGTTCGCATCCGCTATCTGTCGCGGAAAGGCCGAGCGGCTTCCAGGGCTGACTGGGACGGCGGTGCATCAAGCCCGATGAAACAGCGCGACGCAGTTCCGGCCGCTCGCCTTGGCGTTGTAGAGGGCCTCATCGGCGGCCTGAATGACGGCGCTCACGTCGCCGCCGCGTTCCGGGTCCCAGCTGGCCGTTCCGATGCTGGCGGTGACACGCCCGTATTCACTGCCCGCGTGCTCGATGCCGAGTTCCGCGATCGCCGCACGGATCGTCTCGGCAACCAGGGATGCCCCGTCAGGCGGGGTATCGGGCAGCACCACGACGAACTCTTCGCCGCCATAGCGCGCCGCGCTGTCGCCTGGTCGCCGGATATTGGCGCCGATGCACCGCGCGACGGCGGCCAGCGCATCATCGCCAGCCTGATGCCCATAGGTGTCGTTGTAAACCTTGAAGCGGTCGATATCGACGAACAGCAACGAAAACATGCTGCGGGTACGGCGTGCATGGCGCCATTCCTGATCAAGGATTTCGCCGAGCGTACGGCGGTTGTTCAGCCCGGTCAGGCCATCCGTGCGAGCCAGCAGTTGCAGTTCCGACTCGGCACGCATGCGCCGGCGCAACTGCATCGACAGCAGAACCGACACCGTGACAAATCCGAGGCCGGAGGCCACAATCAGTGAGCCGATCGTCAGCGCGCGCCGGCGCCACGCGGCGTAAATGTCCGGCTCCGCCTCAGCAACCATGATGATCAGCGGCAGATCGGGAAAATTCCTGAAGTAGTAAAGCCGGTGCATCCCGTCGATTGACGAGGTATCGGCAAAACTGCCGTCCGGCGCGCGGACAAACTGCCGGAAGGTACTGGCCTGGCTGATGTCGCGTCCGGCCACATGATCGGCGTACGGCTGGCGCATGATCATCCTGCCGTTTTTGCCAATCAGCGACACCGCCCCGTGCGGCCCGAGCGACAGGCCCGCAAACAGCGTATGGAAATACTCGAGATTGATGGCGATCAGCGCCACGCCGGCAAACGAACCGTCGGGGTGCGAGAGCCGGCGGCTTAGCGCGATGCTGGGCGAGCCGCCACGCAACCGGGATACGTAGGGATCGCTGATAAAAAGACCGGCGTCGGAATGGTCGCGCTGCACCCTGAAATACTGGCGATCAGCGAAGTTACCCTTCCTTGGGACGTCGCCTGCGGAGTCGATCACGATATTGCCGGCGGCATCCAGTACCAGCATGGCGCCCAGATATTTCGCGGTGGTCGCGCGATCGAACAGCACCTGGCGCCGCAGATCGGGTGGCAGTGCCAGCACGTTGGGCTCGCTCATCCCGTCGACCACTGCCTGCAGCGACAGCGCGTACAGCTCGAAATTGCGCTCGATGTCGCGCTCGGCAAGCAGGGCGAGATTGCGTGAAGTCTCCCGTGCACGCGTCATCGCATCGAGCCGCCCCTGATATAGCGAGGCGGCACACAGGCCCACCATGATGAGGGCAATGAGAGCGCCACCTGAGACGATGGCGAGCGGCGTGGTCAGCCACGGCCACACGCGGCCACTGCCTGCCAGCGGCGAAGGTTCGCTCCTTTTATTGTTCAAGGTTCCCACCATGATTGTCTGGCCGGTTTCCGGCCCGTTGCCCGACCTGCTGACTGGAACAGGTGCGTTGCGCCAGAATGCTTCATTGTGCTTCAGCGCGCGTTTTACCGTAAGCGGTCCATCTTCGACGTCTATCGGCTGGCGGTATGAGCGAGGAGCATAGGTGTCCACCTACGTGGAGGTGGACACCTATGGCTGGCAATGACTCAGGGTTAAGAGTAGTTCGTCTAAGCCGCGACGGGCGCCGTCGCTATGACGAGGACGGTAAGCGCGCGCTGGTCGAGGCTGCATTGCGCCCGGGCGTGTCGGTAGCCCGTCTGGCACAAGAGCATGGGATCAACGCTAACCTGCTGCGCAAATGGACCACGAAGTACCTGATGGAGCGTGAGAAAGGCATCTCATTGGCATTGCTGAAGGACGAGGCCGACGAGCGCGGCCCATCACCACCAGCAGTCGAAGTGATGGATGGCAAAGCCATCGATATGCCGGATTCACGTAAGCGGCCCGCGCCGACAGAATCCTCCCCTGCATTTGTTCCTGTCGTGTCACTACCACCGGCACTGCCGCCACCGACCGTATCTCCGGCACCGCCGATGACGCTCTCACTGCACGTATGTCTGTCGAACGGCGTGGAGCTCGATCTGAGTGCAGCGAGCATCGACGAACTGAGCACCGTGATCCAGATGTTCGGGAGGATGCCGTGTTCCGGTTCGATGAAAAGCTGACGGTATACCTGCACCGCGATCCCGTCGACTTCCGGTACGGAATGAACAGTCTGTCGATTCTCGTCGAACAGGCGATGCGCCTGAATCCGATGGATTCCTCGCTCTACGTTTTTACCAACCGACGATGCGATCGCGTCAAGATCCTGGGCTGGCAGCACAACGGTTTCTGGCTGATGCTCAAGAGACTTGAGGCCAATGATCGCTTCGTCTGGCCTGACAGCAAAACCGAAGTCGTGACGTTGACGGTCGATCTGCTGCACTGGCTTCTCGAAGGTGCCGACATTGCTGCTCTTCAGCGGCATCCGAAACGCCATTATGCTCGCGTGAGTTGAACACGGCATCGGTGTGCCGGTCTAAGTGGCATGCCGATCAACGTGACCATCGACGCTGACGAACTCAGGGCGCTTCTCGCGATACGTGAGGAGCATGACGCCCTTCAGTCAGAGCGCGACGGGTTACGCAGCGCTCTGCGTCTCGTGACTGCGGAGCGCGACCTGGCCGAGGAACGACTGCGCGTTTACCGGCGCGAGTTGTTCGGCGCGAAGAGCGAAGCTCGCGCATCGGAGCAGCCCGGTCTGTTCAATGAAGCCGAAGTGCTCGGCGCGAACGCAACACCCGCGCAGGAAGATACTCCCGAAGGCACGATCGCAGCGCACACGCGCAAGAAGCGCGGTCATCGCAAACCCCTCGATCCCAATCTGCCGCGCGAAGTCGTTCGGCACGAACTTCCCGAGGCCGAACGCTTCTGCAACCACGACGGCCATGCGCTCGTCGAGATCGGCGTCGAAACGAGCGAACAACTCGACGTGATCCCCGAACAGCTTCGCGTCATCCAGCACCGGCGCGTCAAGTATGCCTGCCCGTGCTGCGATCTTGGCATCAAGGTCACGCCCGCGCCGCTGCGCATCATCCCGCGTGGACTGCTGACGGAATCCGCGCTCGCGTGGGTCGCCACTGGCAAGTATCAGTTCGGCATGCCGATCTATCGCCAGGCGGGCCTGCTGCGACGTTTCGGTGGCGACATCTCGTCGAACACGCTCGCCGCGAGCATGGTCCGTGTCGGTCTCGCGACGCAGCCCGTTATCAACCTGATGCGTGACGCGTTGCTCGATGCTGACGTGATCTACTGCGACGAGACGACGTTCCAGGTCCTGAAGGAAGAAGGGCGCAAGCCGCAAACGAAAAGCTATCTCTGGGCGCAAATGAGCGGATCGGGAACGCCCATCCGCTGTTTCGCCTATACGGCTGGTCGCGGCGCGAAGCTGGCCGACAAACTGTTCGCCGGCATTCGCAAGGGTGCGGTTCTGATGACCGACGGATACGAGCCCTACAACGGCATCGCGCAACAGTATCAGCTCGTGCATCTCGCATGCTGGGCTCATGCGAGACGGTATCTGGTCAAGGCCGAAGATAACGTGCCCAAGGCAGCCCGCTCCCCCAGTCTGCTCGCCACACGCTTCATCAAACTGATCAGCAAGCTGTTTGCGGCGGAGGCACGCAGTGAAACGTGGCTGGCTGAACGACGACAGCGATTGCGACGACGATACAGTGCGCGCGTACTCGATGCCATCGAAAAACTAATGCTTGAACAGTCGCCCGGCGTCGTGCCGCAAAGTCTACTCGGCAAGGCGCTGACCTATCTGCATGGGCAGTGGCCCAAGCTGATCCGTTACGTCGAGAACGGCAACTGGCCCATATCGAACAATCCCTGTGAAAATTCCATTCGCCCGTTTGTCGTCGCACGCAAAAGCTTCCTGTTTGCCGATACAGTTGCTGGCGCACATGCGAGTGCGAATCTTTATTCGCTGGTCGAGTCAGCAAAAGCCAACGGCATCGACCCGTACTGCTACCTCACCTGGCTGTTCCAACGTCTGCCACTGGCGAAGACCGTCGACGACTACGACGCGCTGTTGCCGTGGAAGATGCCCGCCAATCTCCGCTGACCCTTCTCCCTACCACACAATTTACGCCTCAGAGCACCCCTGAGTGGCGTCGTTCGTGGACCGCATACGTTTTACCTGTCCTTCCACGCGAAGCTCCAAATTTGTCTGAATGATACCCGTGCGGGCTGGGCAACATTCAATCGCAACGAAAGGGCGTTACTGTCTGCACCTGTATCACGTCCCTGCATTGCGCGCTTGCGCGCGATGTACCGTCAGCGCATAAATCTGATCAAGCTGGTTTGACAGGTCGGCGGCCTGCCGACGGACGGTTCGGGTGCGAAAAAGCTGGCTGCGGGATAAGGCAGCCCTTCACCCGGATCGTTTGCAGAAGCGTCCGACGGTCGTCAGGAAAAGTTTTGGTGCAGCGGGCTTGCGCAGGCAGACGGCCCATGGCGGCGCCGTGCCATGCGCACGCGTGATCGCTGTCGCCGTATGGGCAATGATGGGGATGTGTGCCAGATCAGGCTGCGATTTCACCAGCCGGCAGAACGTCGCGCCGTCCATGCCCGGCATCATCCAGTCGGTGATAATGAGATCCGGCAGATGGCGCCTGATCTGGCCAAAAGCCTCAGCGCCGTTGGCCGCACAATACGATTCTGACTTCTGGTAGATTTATCGCTGCGCAGTTCCGCACAAAGGAACGTTGCGAATGATATCTTCGAGATGCGGCATGGAAGTTCCTGATCGCGCGACCGCCGTCTCGTCGGACGGATGCGCCGTGGTTTCCTTGCTGTCAGTCCGCGGCCGCGAGGTCGAAGGCACCGTTTCACGTGACGCACTCGAAGAGCACTTTTCAGTCGGCCAAAACGGCTTTGCAGGTCGCCGCACCTTGTTCTATTTTCAATTGCCTGCCAACATCATCCGCTCACAGCAACCACACGCGATGTTAGTCACCGGAGCTGACCGGCAAGTTTGAAGTTGACGACGGCAGACGCGGCGTCCTGTTTGCCCCTGCGCCGCAGATTTTCGGCAAGCAGTTTTCGAAAAATCGCGAGTTCCTGATCCCCATACAATTCGCGAAATTCGCTGATTATTTCTGCGATGGCGCGATCGCCCGTGTCTGGGCTCAATGTACTATCGACGTATGAACACCCTCGCGCCAGTTCAAGCAGGTAAGTTGCGCGAGCTTTCGCGATGGGGGGGCCGTCAGTTTTCACGCGCGACATCCGTCGTCCCTCTTTATTGGTCGTAGACGCACACCAGCACTTACGGTTGCTTGAAATTTGTACCGAGGGGGATTGTAGCCTGCGGCTCGGGTTACATCGGCGCACTGAAGGAAATCTTAAGATCGGGGAAATCCTCATACACGGTGAGCTCGAGCACGGTATTAGCCGGATTCGATCGATGAGCAGCTTTTTGTAAGAAATTTTCGGATTTGTAAATTCACGAAAACGCGACCGTCATGCAGCCACCCCGAAGGATCGGCGCGGTCGGTCGCGTGGTGAAAATCACCAGATTTGATGATGTAAATAATGCTTGTGCCATTGTTACAAACGAAGGTTTTTCGTCTTGAAACGAGCAACGGCGAACGGTATTTTCGGGTCACTCGTGCGGTGTCCTATCCTGCGGGTGTGTGATTCAGGCGGCGTCCCGCCACCAGGCCGGCGGCGCCGCTCTTTGTTTCTCCATTGAGCACAGCGCTCCAGTAAAGCGCGCGAATCGGCTCGACATTTACGAGTTTTAGCGCCACTCCGATCGACACGCCGAGCGCCATCACGACGAGTAGGGCGCGCGCAACCGGCCGGTTGTGTTGTTTGCCCGTGAGTCGGTTGCGCGCGCTCACTACTGCATTGGTGGCCGACCCGGTGAGCGGAGGCAGCGCGAGCAGGGCGGTGCCGATGAACGCAATCCCCATCACATGTGATGCGTAGTCACCGACAAGCGGACGAAGTACGCTTGCGGCGTCGTTGGGATTGGCGAGACCGTGTCCGGTTGCATGCAATGTCGCTGCGGCTGCTACCATGATGAACAGGCCAACCCCGTTGGAGAGGGCCGTTCTGGTCAGCGTGTCGCAGCGCATTATTTTCAAATGTGGGCTGCGCGTATGGCTTGCCGGGTCGCCCGTTCTTGATTGAAATTGCGATGGTGGTCGCTGCTCTTCGATCTGCTGTTCGGCTTGGGAAAAAAGCAGATACGGACTGATCGTCGTACCGAGCACCGCGAGCAGCATCGTGAAGTAGTCCTCGCTCCATGTGATCTGCGGCACGACTGCGCCTAGGGCGAGCGTCTGCCATGGCGTATGGCTGACTACCGTCACCCCGGCGTACGCAAACAGGCCCACCGCAAGCCATTTCAGAATCCGTGCATACGCGCATAAGGTACGAACAATTGAAGCGCCATCGACAGGACGCCGGACGCGGCGGCGAACAGCGGTACCGATCCGCCCCAGACGAGTTGTGCACCGACACCCATTGCGACGACGTCGGCCGCGATATCAGCAAGGCCAGCACGTTCCGCCATTTCAGGTCGGCACCGGAAGGCAGTTTCTCTGACACCGCCTCGATTGACGGGGTGCGCCGACTGTACTTCTTCAGGAATTTCCCCGATCTCCCGCTGATCATCATGGTGGCCGAGGCCGAGAAGGATATCTATGCGGCCTGGTGACGACGCGCGATGACGATCGGTTCACTAATGGTCGCGTTCAGTCTCGCCTTCGTCGCGTTGTCGTTCATGCTGGGCGCGCAGTTGCGGCGCCGGATGCGTGCCGAATCGGAACTGAAACTGCTCGCGAGAATCGACGGCCTGACCGGCCTCAACAACCGCCGCACGCTGGGAGAGATTCTCGATCAGGAGTGGCGTCGGGCCCGACGCATGCGCAGCATGTTTTCGCTACTATTCGTCGATATCGACCGGTTCAAGGCCTACAACGACACCTACGGACACCTGGCGGGCGACGATGCGCTCGCTACGGTGGCACGCTGCATCGGGGATAACATCCGGCGACCCATGGACAGTGCGGCGCGCTACGGCGGGGAGGAGTTCGTCGTGGTACTGCCGGACACCCCGCCCGCGGGTGCCGCGCAGATCGCCGAACAGATCCGCGAGGCTATCAGCGAACTGGCCATTGAACATGCAGGCAGCGAATACGGACGCGTGACCGCCAGCATCGGCATGGCCAGCTGGGAGCCGGAACAGGACGACGATGTATCCGCGGTGATCAGGGCTGCTGATGAAGCGCTATACAATGCCAAGGCCACCGGCCGGAACAGGGTTTCGCCGTTCTCCTCTGCGTGAGCGGGCTACGCCGGCACCTGCGAGCACCCGATTGGGGACCCTTAAGATTGGGAGGTTCGCCGGTAGCTACCGTCACGGGATACTTGCGATGCACATGTCACTGATCGACCCGAGGTATGCACCAGCGAGAGCTGTCGACGTTCACCCAGAATTGTCCCGACCGGAACCGGCAATTTGGACTGAATCCCTGCGGCGAGGCTGCGGTATTTCCGGCGAACTCAATCACCACAATCCTCAAATCAAAGTTGTCCCCGGGAGCTTGACGGAATCCGGCGCTATCCTGTAGGCAATGGCATCAGATTGCGCATGGACGTGGGAGATGTAGATGGAGCACGCGTATTTCCACATGTTGCATCTGCTTGCTGGGCATCCGGTGTGGACGCTTACGGTGATATTCCTCGCCGCGTTTCTTGAAGCCATCGCCGTTGTAGGTACCTTCATTCCCGGTAGCTCGGCCATTTTCGTGGCCGGTGCGCTTGTGGGAACTGGAACCTTGGGTCTTGGATGGGTCTTCGCATGCACAATTACTGGCGCGGTAGCGGGTGATGGCTTCAGCTACTGGCTTGGTCGCCGTTACAGGACCAGAATCTCCCGCCTGTTGCCTTTTCGGGCTCACCCGCAGTTGCTCGACGCGGGATACGTGTTTTTCGCCAGGCATGGCGCCAAGAGTGTGGTGCTCGCAAGATTCATCGGGCCGGTACGCGCGATTGTCCCGGTGGTAGCGGGAATGGCGGGGATGACGCCCGCGCGTTTTTATGGGGTGAATGTCTTGTCGGCATTGCTCTGGGCATCCGCTTACATCCTGTTGGGCGTCGTATTCGGTGCGTCGGTCCAACTGGTGAGCGGAGTGTCCTTCCGTCTTGTTGTCACAATCACGCTCGTGGTCTCAATAGTGTGGCTGGGCTTTCGTGGCGCTCGCTTTCTTCTGGCGCACATCAACGCCTGGGGCGGTGCAATGCGCCACGGCCTTCTGAATTGGGCCGGTGCTCACAGGACACAGCCGGGTCGCTTCGTCCTGCGAGCCTTGGACCCCGAGCGTCCGGTCGCTGGCTTTATGGTTGTGACATCGGCAGTGGTTCTTTTTTCCGCCTGGGTTTTCTTCGACGTCCTCGACGAGGCAATTCACGGCAATCCGAAGGTGGGGATTGACGTGTCGGTCTATCACTTTCTTCAATCCATGCGCACGACTTGGGGTGATATCACGCTGTCGGGTCTCGCAACGTTGGGTAGCATTGCCACGCTGGCAGCGCTCGCTGTGACAGTGGCGCTTTGGATGATATGGGAACGTCGTTGGCGCACCCTGGCGTACTGGCTGGGCGCCGTTGCTTTTTCCCAGCTATTGATATTTGCCATTCATCTGGCGATACGCCGAACTCCGCCAGGTTCGCTCCAGTCCGACGTACACGTGTTTCCGAGTACTCATGTTGCCGCTGCGGTCATCATTTATGGTTTTCTCGCATTTTTGCTGACGCGCCGGGTGGGTTCATTGGCAGGTGTTTTCGTTGCCACAGTGAGTGCTGTTGTTGTCCTCTTCATTGCGCTGGCAGGACTTTACTTCGGTCAGTTCTGGTTTTCTGATGCAATCGGCGGCGCCGCGCTCGCGGCTGTGTGGATTTCTGTCGTAGCATTAACCGCCGTGTGGCGGCACCCCAGAGTGCCACCATCGCGAAGGCTCATGCCGGCCCTCATGCTTGGCGTTGTGTGTGTAAGCGTTGCAGTGCAACTCGCCTTTGCCCCTCCAGTACCAAGGCTGAGCGGCAACGCGACCCAAACGCTCATGCTGACGACGGTGTCACATTGGATCAATTCGCTATCGAACAAGTTACCGTGTTATCGCGCCGACATGTCAGGGGACCGGAGAGAGCCTATGGCCTTTCAGTGGTCCGCAAACGCAGACGATATACGAAGCGGCCTTCGAAGCAGAACCTGGATCGAAGGGATCTCGGTTTCTGCGCGCAGCCTGCTTTCTGTCGTCTCGCCGGAGGCCGCGGCGATTGCGCTTCCGGTACTGCCGAAACTGAACGACGGGGTACCGTCGCCGCTTGTTTTTGTTCGTCCAGGCAACGCGCGCGATGAACGTGATGTCCTACGCTTCTGGCCAAGTGGCTATGCGGTGCAAAATGAGCGCGGCACCGCGCCCGTACCCATTTGGGTAGGCTCCCTTGAACATGAGCGCCTGAATCGCCAGTCGTGGCCATTGAACATCCTGCGTGCCAAGAACGCGGCGGCGCCCGAGTTGGATGCTGGAGACGCGTGGCCGGAAAGCAGTGGGGCAGAGGTACTGACGAGACTGGACTGTCGCGGAACTCCCGTTTTGCTCCTCATTTCACCGGCAAACTGAACATCAGACGGACGAGGCGCTGGCTAAGATCCTTCGCCAAGGTGGCTTCAACAAGTTCGGCTCTCAGTTCTATTCCTGTTTGACGTAACGACATGAGAGAGGGCCAGAGGCCGGGATACGCTGGAAGGAATCGCTATGCTCGGAGGGGAGAGCAGGGCGCTTGAGTCGGGCTCCGCATTGGGCGACAATGTCACTCTGGTCACGTTGTAATTTGCCGGTGACTTCTGGATGGGATTCGCAGCGTGCAAACCAGACAGACAGGCGAGGTACCCCAATGACGGAACTCGCAGGGACCCTAATGGGCATCGCTGCGCTGGCAATTTCCGCTTTGCTGCTTGCTGGACACCATTGGCGTGAACATGTCCGCGAGCGGACTTTCCGTCGGCTGGGCCGTAGCAAGCGGTGGGACGCGTTTCATCACAGGCGATGAGGCTTGACTCACAGATAAGCTTTGGTTCGACGCCATTCTCCCAATTCAGACACTCCCCCTTGGTATGGCGAAGTATTGTTATACGTGCTCTCGAAAAGACAGCGTCAGCATTGCTACGAGTGACTTTCAATCCTGATACATGCCCGCTGGCTGGAAAACTGAGGGAATGGGGTCAGACTAAAATCTTCACTGCGGATCGCAGGCGACTGCTGGCGAACTACCGCATTCCGGCATTGCTGGACTACTAATTGCAGACCTACCTGGCAACCCATCTTTCTACGCGAGCAGTTCGACCCTTGCGCACCTGTTGTCGTGTCACGTCGTCACAGACTGGCTAAAGGCCCCAGATAATGTCCGCGTTTTGCCGACGGGCCTCGCGCATCATATCGAGCAGCGGCCATGCCCGCCGTGCAAGTCCACCGCGATCATCGTTCACGTCATAATTGCCCCCATTCGGCACATGGTAGAGCGATTCGAGCGCGATTTCCGCGTGAGCTTCTTCGGTAATCGCTGCTTCAAGACGAACGATTGCGTGAGGCAATTCGTCATGCTGAATTACGCCGCGTGCACCGAGGTGCTTGCCAATGAGGGTCAGCAGATATTCAGCGAGGTTCCTGAGCATGACAACGTCTGGCGCGGCGGGCGATTGGAAAGTGACCAGCATGATGTAACCTCCTGTATATGGTCCGCAGCGCTTCGGTGTGCACGAAAGCCGCTTTTGCGCCAAACCGAAGTGTGCCCGCGAAAGCTGGACGGAAGGGCATCAAATGCACCCGGTCGCTGTAGACCGATCTGCGATCGTCCCGGAATTGCCATGCGCGACGGCCAGATGGCGCCAGTGACGTATTGCTGAGGGCCTTCCGGATGGCCGGCTACTGTGTGTCGGAGGCAGAACGTGGTGTTTCCACGGGCGCACGCAGTCTTCTAGATTCATGGTGGCGTGCTGCTTCAGGTTGCCCCTGGTCCAAGTCCAGTCATAAGAAGGCCCATCTATATTTTATGTCACATAATGACAGATTCAAGGTGGGCCTTTTGTAGCCAACGGCGTACTTGATTCGGGCGAGCTGGGCTTGCTGTCGAGATGCGGTGGTATGTCATCAAATATCCACCGAAGATTGCGGTTCCTGACAAAGAATGATTGACACCTCAAACGCGACTTATCCGCCATTGAATACGCTCTTCGCGGAGCATCTGTGGATTGTCGACGGACCGATTATCCGGTTTGGCATGCCTTGGCCGAAGATGCCGTTTTCCACCAGAATGACGGTCGCACGGCTGGCAGGCTCGCGTCTTCTCATTCATTCGCCGACACGGCTGACATTCGAACTCAGGGCCGAGTTCAAGAGCATCGGCGAACCGCGATGGATTGTCGGACCAAACCGCCTTCACTATTGGTCAATACCGGAATGGCGAGTCGCATTCCGGACGGACATCTGTGAGCTAGGGAGGACCGTTGTTCTTACGCGAACGATCGTGGTCCGCGCGACCTGCGTCCGGAACGTCCCAATTCTCAACGCTTGCACCCGCCAGCGCGCGTACCCTTGCTTCATCGCTCCCGAATTCTCTGGCTGAGCCCATGAAGACGACCCGCCCGTCATCGAGAACGCACGCGGTATCGGCGATGTCGACCGCTGCCCTCACGTTCTGCTCGACGAGAAGCACGGACATACCTTCACCGCGCATTCCGGCGATTACCTCGAAGACCTCCCGGACAATAAGCGGCGCGAGACCTTGAGACGGTTCGTCGAGCAACAGAAGTTTGGGATTGAGCATCAGGGCTCGTGCGATCGCGAGCATCTCCTGCTCGCCTCCTGACAATTGTCTGCCCTTGCTGGAACGACGCTCTTCCAAACGGGGAAACAGCGTATAGACCCGTTCGATTGTCCAGGATCCAGGGCGGCCGAGGGGTACCAGGAGGTTCTCTTCAACGGTCAACCCTGGAAAGATGCGTCGTCCTTCCGGTACATATCCAACACCCAGTGCGGCAATTCGATAGGGTGGCCAAGCGGTCGTGGCGTTATCGAAGATGCGCACGGCACCTTCCCGAGCTCGTGTCAATCCGATCAGGCTACGCAGTGTCGTCGTCTTGCCGGCACCGTTGCGGCCAAGGAGAGCGACGATCTCCCCCTCACGTACGTGCAGCGACACCGCATGCAGGATGTGGCTTTTCCCGTAGTAGGTCTGCAGTCCTTCGGCATCCAGAACGTTCATACCGTTTTTCCAAGGTAGGCCGCCTGAACCTCCTCATTCGCGGCAATTTCGACAGGCGTGCCTTCCGCGAGCACTCGCCCTTCGGCAAGCACCATGATGCGTTGGGCCAGTTGGAAGACTACCCGCATGTCGTGCTCTATTAGCACCATCGTAAGCGCCTGATCATTGTGCAGGTTGTGTATCAGTTGCGTGATGTCGTAGGTTTCCTGGTCGCCCATTCCTGCGGTCGGCTCGTCAAGCAACAGCAGTCGCGGTCTGAGTCCAAGCGACATGATGATCTCGGTAGAGCGCTGGTCACCCAGGGATAGCTCCCCCACAAGGCGGTTTGCCTTGGCGCCAAGTCCACCCATCGTGATCAGTTCGTCAACCCGATCATGTATTTTTACCGCCGCAGCACGCGAGAGCCACGGACTCAACCGGTAGCCGGATTCGATTTCGACGGGGATGCGCACGTTGTCGCGGACCGAGAGTTCTGGAAATACCTCAGTGATCTGGAACGTGCGCGCCATGCCCAAGGCCACCCGCCGATGGGGAGGAAGGCTGGTGATATCATTCCCGTCGAACAGGATACGCCCTACCGTGGGGTGACAGAATCCACTAATCAGATTGAAGAAAGTTGTTTTCCCGGCGCCATTGGGTCCGATGACCGCCCTCAGTTCGCCTGTCTGGACCTTCATCGATACGTCGTTGACGGCCCGCAGGTTACCGAAGTGATGCGAGACGCCTTCCACCGACAATAAGCTCATGGATTCGCCTTTTTCCGTATCAAGCCGAACACGCCGCGCGGAAAGAACAGGACAACCAGTACGAACAGCAGACCGATAAACGACATCCAGTTCTCTGTCCGGCTGGAGATGTAGTCCTGCACGACGACAAAAATCGCTGCGCCAACCAGCGGACCCCACAGCGAGCGCATACCCCCAAGGACCGACATGATGACGAATTCGCCAGATTGGTCCCAGCGCAGGCCATGCGGATCCGAGAAGTTGTTCAGCAATGCGTAGAGCGTGCCTGCCAGGCTGACAAAGAAGCAGGAGATGACGAAGGACAGCCAGATATGTTGTTCAACGGGCACACCGAGAAAGCGAGCGCGTCGCTCGTTCTCCCGAATAGCCAGCAACGTGCGTCCAAATGGGGAACGCAGCAGGCCGGCCATGACGGTGACCGAGATCGCGAAACACGCCAGAACGAAGTAATAGAATGCCGTCCCGTTACTGAGGATATCAACCGTCCCAAGCCCCAGATTGATCGGCATGCGGTGCCATCCCGAGAGCCCGTCGTCGCCGCCTGTGACGGAATTCCACCTGAACGCAATGAAATAGAACACCTGCCCGAACGCGATGGTCGCCATCGCGAAGTACACCCCACGTAGCCGGACGATCAGCGCACCAATCACGGCTGCCGCGAGCGTGCCGACGGCTACCCCGACCAGCATGCCGAGCGGAGTACTCGGGACGAGGTACCTTATCGTCATGCCCACGCCATAGGCGCCGAGCCCGAAATAGGCGGCGTGTCCGAACGACAGCACGCCCGTGAAACCGAGCAGGAAATTGAGCGACATGGCGGCAAGTGCCATGACAAGCAGGCGCGTGCCCAGCGCGGTATAGCCGCCGATCCAGTTGATCCACAACGGCATAGTGAGCAACGCTAGCCAGATCACGAGTGTGCGGCCCAATCCATATTGTGCTTCGCTCACTGGACCCTCCCTTCCTCGCCCAACAGACCGCGCGGACGTACGAGCAACACGAGTCCCATCATGACGTAGATCACGGCCTCGGTCGCCGAGGGGAGGAAGACAGAGGTCACGCTAGATGCAACCCCAATCAGGATTCCGCCAAGCAGCGTGCCTGGCAGACTGCCAAGTCCACCTACGATAATCGCGACAAAACTCGGCATGATGAGCGAGTCGCCGATTGTTGGCTCCAGTCCAAGCATACCCGCGGCGAGAACGCCAGCGAGCCCTGCGAGGAAAATCCCGAGACCAAAGTTCAGGGTCCGCAGCATTCGCACATTGACGCCGAGCACCGACACGGTTTCCAGGTCTGTTGTGCCGGCCCGGATTCGCATGCCAAGCCGGGTCCGGTTGAGAATCAGGAAAAGACCTGCGACCACTACGACGACCAGCGCCACCATAAACAATCTGTAGCCAGTCAGAAAGAAGAATGTGTTGCTTAGCGGCGAGTTGAGGGACGCGGGTATTTGGTAAGGCAGCGTTTGCGGCCCCCAGATATAGCGCGTACCGTCCTGCAGCATGAAAGCGAGTCCGAACGTCAGGAGCAGGCTATACAACGGATCTCGACCGTAAAGCCGGCGGATCAGCAATCGCTCGATGACCACACCGAGCGCAGCCGTCAGAAGAGGCGCGAGGAGCAGTGCGACCCAGAAACCCGTGTAGGGCATCAGCGTGTACGCGAGATACGCGCCAACCGCGAGGAACCCTCCGTGAGCGAAATTGATCACGCCGCTCAGGTTGAGTATCAGGGAAAGCCCGAGCGCCATCAGCGCATAGAATGCACCGATGATGATCCCGTTAAAAACGTTAAATAAAATCAGCTGTGTCATGGCACCGCCGTGGGCATTCTCACAGAGTCCGCGCAGCGAGGCTGGGCGGACTGCCTGCCGTGGTTCGATGGGTCCTTTTCATGCGTTAGCGGCGCGTTTAAGGAGCGCCGCCACGCTTCAATGCTCAGGGGAAGTATCTGTTTATCCGGCACTCGCTACGAGGTTCAGGACCATTTGATGTGGCAACCGGTCTCGTCCACCGGCAATGCCGCATCAACGCCCTTGACAACCTGGTCGACGTGGAAGAGGTCATCCGGTTGGGGGCCCTGTTCGACAGCGTGTCCGACATAAAGATCAGGCATCAACTGGTGATCGCCCGCGCGATAGAAGGGGGTGTCCGGCATCAGCCCCACCTCAGGCGGTAACTTGAAGCCCTCGAGCGCCTTCGCTAGCTTGACCGCATCGAGCGTTTTTTCCTGATTGGCGACGAGCGCAATGGTCCACATTGCGACATAGCCAAACCAGTGGCGGGCGGTCGGTACGCGACCGGACTTCTTTCGAATGCCTGCGACGAACTCCGCCACATGCGGGACGCTGGGCTGATTCCAGTACCATTCGAATACCCACGTGCCGATGCGGGCGTTGGGAGGGAGACCTTCGAGTACTTCGAGTTCCTGCTGGGCACCCGCGATATGGAAATGCTTGTCGAGGCCGAACTGGACGGCCTGCTTGAGCGAGTTGACGGCATCCTCGCCCGCAGTAAGAAAAAGGATGACGTCAGGGTTCACAGACTGGGCTTTGATGAGATATGAAGAATAGTCTGTTGTTCCGAGTGGCGCCAAGGCCGCCCCAACCTCGGTGCCGCCGAATTTCTTGAGACTGGCTTCAAATCCCTGCTGCAGGGTGTGACCAAACGCGTAGTCCGGGGTAATGAAAAACCACTTCTTGCCATACTTGTCGAACAGGACCTTGGAGACGGAATTGGTTTCCATTCGGGTCGTGTTGCAGACCCGGAAGACATTCCAGTGGCAGTTGGTGCCGGTCACGGCATCGGTGTGTCCGCCGGTGACGATGTGCAGCGTCTTCAGTTCGTTCGACACTTGCCCGATCGCCAGCGCCATCGCGGAATTGACGTTGCCCAGCAGAAAATTCACCTTGTCGCGCTCAATCAGCTTCCGGGCTTTTTGAACGGCGGTGCCGGTGTCGGCGCTTGTTGAGTCTTCAACCAGAAGTTGCACCGGACGCCCGAGGATGCCACCCTTGGCGTTGATCTGTTCCAATGCGTATTCACAGCCGACTTGCTCATTTTTGCCAAGCTCTGCATATGTTCCAGTGAGCGGGTCGTTGAGTCCGAACTTGATGGGCTCATCGCCGCGCGCCTTGATAATGAACGGAGCCGCGACCTGCATGATGCCAGCCGCTGCCGCCGCCTTGAGAACGATCCGGCGCTGCCGGTTTCCGTTAGCTAATCGCTCCATCATTTT
Organism: Paraburkholderia sp. BL21I4N1; assembly: GCF_002973525.1. GTDB lineage: Bacteria > Pseudomonadota > Gammaproteobacteria > Burkholderiales > Burkholderiaceae > Paraburkholderia. The sequence goes on along the minus strand of NZ_PVEN01000026.1, from coordinate 18,226 downwards.
GTGTCCCCTTTCTGTGGTCATACACCCCGGCGTTTCTGGTTTACCCCTCCTTTGAGAGGTTCGATCGCTGGTATTTAGCAGGATGTGGGCCGCCTGCAGGCGTATTCCTGCTTCGCAATTTGTGGTCGTTTTTCATGTTAGTAGAACGATGTTTTCTGGAGAATAGGGAGATGCGAGTTCGCACAATTCCGGTTCGCTGGTGCTTCAAATATAGGTGATGAACCGCCTAAATAATTTTTCCTGACGCCTCCAGTCGCTAGGGGTTTTCACGAGCGCCTGGCGCAGTTGTTGTCGGACTTTTGAGGACACTGGTTCTTTGCTCATTCAGCTCGGAAGCTACGCAGAGTTGTGGTCCATGCTGGGGTTAACGCTGCTTCGATGGATTACCTAAGGGTTGCGGCCGAATACGCGAAAAAGCTGTTTGATGCGTTCACTCACGCTTCTCCATGTTCATCTTCCCCAACCAGCAAGCTCGTAGAAGACGCAAACATGTAGCGTGGCACATCCAGGTTTTGCGGTGCCGGTTTGTCCTTGAACACACGGCCAGCGAGATCGTACGTAGAACCGTGACAGGAGCACAGAAAGCCACCTGGCCAGTTGTCGGGAAGGTTAGCCTGTGGACCTTCCTGAAAACGAGGTCGAGGTGTGCAGCCTAGATGTGTACAGACGCCGACGACAACGAGAATATTTTTATGATCTGTGCGGGACCGGTACTCGTTCTTGCAGTACGGTGGCAGTGGTATCGAAAAGGGGTGTCTGGTGGCGAGGTCGGCCACCATGGGGTCAGCGGTCACGACGTCTGCCAGCATCTTCCCTGTCCGATTGACCACAAACACCGGTATGCCGCGCCACGCAATGGTCATCATATCCCCGGGTTGCAACTTGCTGATGTCCGCAGTAACAGGTGCGCCGGCCGCCTTGGCCTTTTCGGACGGAGCGAATGAATCGATAAACGGCACAAGGGTGGCAACGCCTGCAACGCTTCCTGCAACGGAGGTTGCTATCAGCCACCTACGGCGACCATCGTCCATGCGATCCCGCACGATTTGCGCCATCTCGTACTCCATGCATTCGCGAGTCCATATACGTTTGAGTTCGAATCTGCGCAGGCGTTCTTGACGCTCACGGCGTTGTTCATGAAGTGTGGTCGTGAGGCTGCTTCATGGCACTCGGTACCAGGACGTGCGGGTGTGCTGTGCTCATGCACACTACCGGATCCGCGTTGCGCGACGGACTGAAGAAATCGAGTCAATGTGCGAATTCGCGCGATGCAGGAAAGGGGGATGGAGTGGGGATGATAATGCGGCAGGTTGTGCGTTTCTGTCCGGCGCTATTTGCCATCATCGCGCTGCGGCCATTCGAAGCTGCCGCCGCGTAAACGTGTGCGTCGCCCGTCACGGTACCCTTCAGCGTTCGGGAGCGCAGGGTAGGAGGACCAAACGCGGGTCGGCGATGACGGCACGTAGGTAACATGCGCAAGCTCACCGCGTTGCACTGGCATGCCGCTGACCAGGATGGTTGAGCGTGCATCCAGGGGACGCACCATCGCAACGTCGACACAGCCGTCCGGACAGGCGTACAAGGCACTGCTTGTCAATGAGGTAGCAAAGATTGTGAGCCACGCGATCAGACCGTTTTTCATCCCTTTTGTCCTGTACCTCGACTATCCCATGCGGCGTCTACCACTGCGTGAACCACGACCTGTCCAGGGCCGGCGTGCAAAGCCCCATCTCGAACCCCTTTTCCGGAACGGTCAAGCGCGACCGCGGGCCCGTGTACCGCGGTGCACGAAATTTTTCATTTGAAAGTTTTTTGCGATTCACGTGATCTCCACTTATATTAGGTCATGAAGTGACATTCTTCCAATGCTGAACGCGACTCCAGAGAAAGCAGGCTATGGGCACAAGAAATCGCTCCAAAGATGCCGGGTTGACCAAGCAGGAACTGGAGGAGCTGTCCGAGTTCCGCTATCAATTGCGGCGCTTCCTGCATTTTTCCGAGACGATTGTGCATGCGGAGGGAATCACGCCTCTGCAGTACATGTTGCTGCTGCACGTGAAGGGTTTCCCAGGCCGGGACTGGGCCACTGTCGGCGAACTGGCCGAGCGTCTGCAGGCTTCGCCGCACGGAACCGTTGCGCTCGTGTCCCGATGCGAGGCGGCGGGGCTTGTCACACGAAAATCCAGTGCGCACGACCGTCGGCAGGTGGAAGTGCATCTGCTCGCCAAGGGCGAGCGTTGCCTCGCAAGGCTGGCAGTCTTGCACAAGTCGGAGATCCAGTCATTTGGCTGGGCGTTCCGCAATAGCGCGGACTCCATATGAACGTCCCGGAGCGCCCCGCCGCAGGATGAGGCAACTCACGAAACTTCCGCGCCTGCCCGCAGTCATGGCCGCGTGACACACTTGTCTCGCCGATTACATCGGCCACATGAAAATCGCATGAGCGTGCGTCGTGTCGGTAACGTTCACTCGTCGATGCTCGGTCTTTCCGTTGTAGGTGGCGGTCAAGTTGTACCGCCCATGCGGCAACGACACCAGCATGAACGGGCCGTCCGACTGCGTGTTCAGTAGGTCGTTGCCGTGCGAATCGGAGATTTGCACCGGCACGTCTGCCAGATAATCATTTCCGGCATTCGTGCTGCCGACGAACTCGAGTACGAGCGGGTACGCATTCATCACGCTCTTGATGGCCGAAGACTGGTCGCTTCCGATACCGCCGGACAGGTAGGAAATGGCACCTTCCTTGTGCGTGGGCGGAAGACCCGAAGAGGCAGCCAGTACGAACTGGCTACCACAGACGGCCAGCACGGCCACGGATGTGCGTAGCACTATCGAGCATGGCTTCATCTCAATCTCCATCGAATACATCAGGTTTGATGAGACGTCCGGTACGGACGCGCTTATCCCAGATCGAGCGGCACAAACATCTGCTGACCATCGCGCATCACCAGCAACGCAACCGTGTTCCGGGCGCCGCTTATTCTCTGGCGGAGCTGGGCTGGATCCGACACAGGCACATGGTTGACCTGCAGAACGATGTCACCGGGCAGGATGCCAGCCAGAGCGGCCGGGCCCGTACTCTGTTCCACGCGGACCCCGCCGGATACTTCGGCACGGTGTTTTTCGTCGGATGTCAGGCGGCGCACCACCAGGCCCAATTTGCCCGACGTCCCCGGACGGTCAGTTGAAACTCCCCCACTTATGGTCGCGCAAATTCCCCCACCCTGTGAAGCAGGACTAAGGGTTATTTAGCTGGTTTTCGATTTCCGTGCAAGCGTTTCAGCGGCTTCCTTGAGGCGGTAGCTGCGGCCGTCGAATTCAAGCAGGTGGCAGTGATGCATGAGCCGGTCGAGGATCGTGGTGCTCATCGTGTTGTCGCCCAGGTATGCGCCCCAATCCTGCACAACGCGGTTGGACGTGACGACAACGCTTCGATGCAGTTTGTAGCGTTGATGGATCAGCGTTTGCAGCAGCGCGCCGGCGGCGTCGGGGATCGTACGCGACAGGAACAGGTCATCCAGCACGAGCAGATCGCTCTCGAGGATGGCTCGCAGCCGGGCTTCGCGCTGGGCAGTCGGGCTCAGCGCGTAACGGTTAAAGAAGTCGTCGGTCTCAAGATACTGCACCTTGTGGCCTTGCAAGACGGCCTGGTAGGCGACGGCCTTCGCAACGTGCGATTTGCCGGTGCCTGGTTTACCGATGATCAGCGCGTTGTCGCCAGCGGCGATGAACTTCAGCGTGTGCAGCTGGAAGCAGGCCTAGCGAGGCACTTTGGGATTGAAGGCCCAGTCGAATTCGGCGAGCGTGAGTTTCTCTTCGAGGCCGGAGAGCTTGTAGCGGCGTTCGATGAGTCGGGACTGGCGGCGATCCAGTTCGTCCTGCAGGATCAGTGCGAAGGTTTCAAGGAACGGCTGCTGGGAGCCCTGGGCCTGCAACACGCGCGTTTCGAGTGTGTCGCGCACGCCAGACAGGCGAAGCTGTCCGAGAGCCCGTTCGATTTCCGGTAACGTCATGGTCATGCCTGTGTGTCTCCAGTTGGAGGTTGAGGTTCGGCGCCGTGCTGCGCACCGAGGGTAAAGAGTTCGCCGTACTCGGCGGCAGGACGGATCAGCGGGTGATCCTGCGTAAGAGGCAGCTCTAGCTGTGGTGCCTGATCGAGACGCTCGAGTGCCTGTTCGAACAGCCGTTCGACGATCGCGCGCACCTGTTTGTAGCGGTAGACGTGATGACGCAACGCGTGATCGCAGGCCTGCTCGACGAGCCGGGCGGGATACTTCTTCGCCAGACCAACGATGCCCCACATGGCGCGATGGCCGACGCGACCTTCGCTATCGAACATGTGCTGGCACAGCACCTTTGTTTGTGGCCCGATGTCGCCGGCGCTCGCGAGCAGGAAGGCGCTCTGGCGGGACGGATTGAAGGGGCGTTCGTCTTCAGGCAGTTCGAGCGAACCGGCCTGCAGCGCACGAGGATGAGTGCGCAGCAACGCCTGCGTACGGCGATCGCGAATCTCGATGGTGGAATCGTAGATGCGCACCGAGACCAGACTGCCGATCGGCGCAGGTCGTGCCGCATAGTTGCTGCGATCGATGTTGACCGTGGTGTCGTCCCAGACGGTACGCACGACCTCCGTGAAGTAGCGAAAGCCGGTGGTCGGCAACGGCCGCAGATGCGGCCTCTCCTCCTGGAACATCGCCTCGACCTGTCGCCGGGTGCTGCCATGGATGCGTTTGGCCGCCCAGTTTGCCTCCCAGTGCATCAGGAATTCGTTCTGGGCTTCGAGCGACTCGAAACGGCGGCCGGCAAGCGCGGTGCCCTGCGTATGTTGGATTGCGTTCTCGACGGTCCCCTTTCGATTCGGGTCCCGCACACGTGCCGGATCGGCGACGACACCGTAGTGCCCAAGCATCGCCTCGTAGAGCCGGTTGATCTCGGGTTCGTACAGGTCGGGCGTGATGACGCCCTCCCGGAGGTTGTCGAGCACAACGTAGCTGACCGCTCCCCCAAAGTAACGAAAGGCTTCTTCGTGAAGCTGGGCCCAGACCTGCTTGCTGGACTTCCAGACCACGCGCCGGAAACTGCGCCGCGAGTACCGCAGGGTCATCACGAACAACCGCGGGCGTCGGTAGCGGCCGGTCTCCGGATCGCGGGTCAGTGCACCTTCGCCATAATCAACTTGAGCTTCTTCGCCGGGGGCGAACGCGAGACGGTCGAACTGCTCGGGATCAATGTGGCGCAAGGCGCGCACGAAACGCTTGACGCTCTCGTAGCTCGCGGTGAATGCGAACTGATCGACCAGATCCTGATAGATCGCCTGCGCGTTGCGCCTCAGGCGGACCTGCTGTTCGATCCATTCGCGATGCGGTTCGCTTGCGGAGCGGGCGAAATTGAACGTTGTGGTCTTGCTGGAACCGTTGGTAGCCGGTGGTCGCGGCGGTGGGGGAGTTTGCGTGACGGCCGTTTCAGAGCCGGTGGTCACCATGGGGGAGTTTGCCGAAGCGGACTTCTCCGACTCGAACATCGCCTGATAGCGACGAATCGTCTTGCGGTCGATGCCCGTGAGCCGCTGGATCTGGCGCTGGCTCTTGTTGCGCTCGAGTAATGTGAATACGGTGCTTTGCAGGTGCGGCTTCAAGACGTTCACTCCCTGAACTCCTTCTTGTTCGAAGGAGACGAAGATAGACGTCCTGCAACACCTCTCCCGGCGGCTTTAGTGGCTCAGCCGACGGTCGTCAGGTGGGGGAATTTGAAGTGACCATACCCGGAGGAATTTGACCGACCGCCGGGGGACGTCGCGGCGTCAGGGCCGGTCGAAGCCGGCGTGGTGTCGCGCATCGCGCCGAGTACCACCACGGCCTCATGAGGGCCGTGATCGCGCCAGTATTGGATGTGCGCGGACGTGCCGGGACGCAGATCAGCCACCGCGACGGGTAGTTGGGACGAGTCGTTGATATCGGTGCCGTTGAGTCGCAGGATGATATCGCCACTTCGCAGGCCGGATCGAGCTGCGGGACCATTGCGGTCTATCGAACTGATCAGTGCCCCGACTGGTTTTTTCAGGCGAAAAGACTGTGCAAGAGGCCAGGTGACGTCCTGAATCGTCACACCAAGATGACCGTGTTCGGCTCGCCTGTGAAGCAGCAATTGCTGCTCGATCCGCATGGCGGCATCGATCGGAACGGCAAAGGAAATTCCCTCTAGCACCCCTTCCGGGGATGGCGCGACCAGCGTGATGCCGATGGCCTCGCCGGTCAGATTGAAGAGGGGAGCGCCTTCGTCGCCAGTGGTGGCCGTCACATCCGTCTGAATCAGCGGAATGTATGTCTCTTGTGGCAGAAGGCGCGCGGTGTTGCTGACGATGCCTGCGGTGACCGTATTTTCGAACCCGTATGGCGCACCGATTGCGACGACCCATTGCCCTGACTTCATGTCGGAAGGGTTGCCGATCTTCACTGTGGGTAGGCCGTGCGCATCGATTTTCAGCAGCGCGATCCCGCTCGGCTGATCGATGCCGACAACCGACGCCTTGAATTCACGGCGGTCTGTCAGCTTGACGTTGACCTCTTTGGCGTCGGCGACGAGACGGGCATCAGTCAGGATATAGCCGTCTGGCCGTACGATGAAACCCGAGCCGACGTTGCGCGGCGTAGCGCCCGCGTCAGGGAGCGAGTTGGGCGAGAATTGCCTGAAGAACTGCAGGAAGGGATCGTGTTCACTTGCGGCCGGCGGCCACAGGGACTCCGCGTTGGTGACCTGTTTTTTCGGGATCGAACTGATATTGACCACAGCGGGTCCGCTCTGCTGAACAAGCGCTGAGAATCTGTTGACGAAGCCGGGGGCGGTGACCGGCTGCGCCTTCGCGGCGACGGCAAAGTCAGGTGTCGGCGACGGCCGCGACAATCCGGCTGAACAACCAGCTGACGTGACCGTCATCACGCATGCGGTCACCAGTATGGGTATCCACTGTGCGACTGGCATGATGCCTCCCGTGAATGCGGAGCGTGCCGGCGCGACGTGTCAATAATGCGTCCGGGCGCCATGCCGGTACCTCACAATGCGACCTATTCAACATAGGTTGCAAGACTTAAAGGAGTCTTAAATGAACGGTCTCTACGCGTTGTCCCTAATCTGCCCGTGGGATTTTTTTGGCCTGTGACCCCGTCCAAGTTGCCATGCAGGGATGCCTTCGTGTGCGTCCGCAGAGGGTAAGGCGATGCTGCCGAGGCAACCCGGAGAACTGCAACGGCGCTTTAGCGCAGGATCGGATGGGAGTTCGTCATGAGCACAACCTCACTAACCTTATCGGGGAAATTGCGTCGCGATGCGGGCGTCGTCGGTCTCCTGTTTGCCAGTACCACCAGTATGGTTGGGTCGGGTTGGCTATTCGGTTCGTATCACGCGGCGAAAATCGCCGGTCCTTTGAGCATTGGAAGCTGGGTGCTGGGCGCAATCATCATCATGCTGATTGCGCTTTGCTTTGCCGAACTGGCCACGCTGTTTCCACGCAGTGGCGCGCTGGTGCACATGAGCCATGCAAGTCACGGCGAGGGCCTGGGACGCATCTGGTGCTGGCTGCTTTTTCTCGCCTATGTGCCGGTGCCGGCAGTTGAAACGGAAGCCATCGTCACCTATGCGAACAACTATCTGCCGTACTTCATCCGGCCCGGCAACGAAGGGCTGCTGACCACCGCGGGTTTCATCACCTGTGCGGCACTGTTAGGCGTGACGGCGCTGTTGAACCTGATGGCTGTCAGATGGCTGCTCAACGTTAATTCGACCATCACATGGTGGAAAATTCTCGTGCCCGTGCTGACAATCATCGGCTTGATGGCAGCCAGCACACACTGGGACGTGATGAGCGCGGCGCCTGGTACCTACAAGATGTCTGGCATGTTCACGGCGCTCCCGGCGGCGGGGATCGTGTTCAGCTATCTCGGCTTTCGCACGGCGATCGATCTTGGCGGTGAGACAGCCAATCCGCACCGGAACATTCCGCTCGCGGTGATCGGCTCGGTATTGCTGGCAGCGGCGCTGTACGTCATGCTCCAGGTGGCCTTTATCTGGGCGCTCGCGCCGGCTGACCTCGCGCATGGTTGGGCCAATCTGAGTTTCAAGGGCGAGATGGGGCCGTTCGCGGGCCTCGCGGCAACGCTCGGGCTTGGCTGGATGGCGACCTTGTTGTATATCGACGCGTATCTGTCGCCAGGTGGCACCGGCTTGATGTACGTGACCGGCGGCTCGCGCATCCTGTTTGCCGCGGGCGAAACGGACGCGGGACCGCGTGTGTTGACGAAGCTCAATGGCAGCAAGGTTCCGTGGGTTGCGGTGCTCGTGATGTGGGTCGTCGGTGCGATCTTCCTGCTGCCATTTCCCGCATGGCAACAAATGGTCAGTTACATCACATCGGTGACGGTACTCACCTATGGACTCGGCCCGATCGCGCTGCTTGTGCTGCGCCGCAACCTGCCTGAGCTGAAGCGGCCGTTTCGTATGGCCGGCGCGTCGATTTTTGCGCCGCTCGCTTTCATCTGCAGCAATCTCGTGATCTACTGGACTGGTTTGAAGACCAACTCGTTCCTTTTTTCGCTGGTCGCGATCGGTTTCGTAGCCTACGCTGTCTACTACCATCTCATTGCCCGCAGGCCGACCCGTCAGTTTGGATGGCGGCAGATTGCGTGGCTGCTGCCGTGGTTTGGCGGTATCTGGGTGCTGTCGTGGCTCGGTAATATTGGTGGCGGACGTAACGTGATCGGCTTCGGCTGGGACGTTCTCCTTGTGTCCGTCTGGAGCGTGGTCGTCATGCTGCTTGCGATGCGCTGCGCGCTGGGACCTGCAGAAACCGCCATGATGATGCAGCGCATGGATGGTACAAGTTGAGGAAGCCGATATCCGAGGGGTGTGATGCGCTCGGAGCGTATTGTTGATCAACGTGCGATGCGTTTCCCCGGCGAAGCCTTGAAGCCGGCTGAACCGGAGAAAGTGGTCGGGGAGTCGAAACGGTGAATGACAGTGGCCGACCAGTAGTCCTTCTGAGGACAGCAGACAATGACGGGTGATTCCCACCGGCCAGATAAGGCTGCAGACGGGCCACACCATGTAAAGGTTGCGCCGCTCCAGCCGCGTGCGGTCGTCCATCCGGATGACGATTCCGTGGTCCCGATCGCCATGTACTGGTTGTGCTTTCTCGCGTTCGTCGTGGGAATCGTCACGGGATTGGGGGCCGTGGTGTTCCGGGGGTTGATCGGATTCGTACACAACGCGTTCTTTCTCGGTCAGTTTTCGTTTCTGTACGATGCCAGCCATTTCACGCCGGTGGCGCCGTGGGGCGTGTGGGTGATTCTCGTGCCCGTCGTCGGCGGTCTCGCGGTCACCTGGATCGTGAGCACCTTCGCTCCGGAAGCCAAGGGGCACGGCGTACCGGAGGTCATGGATGCGATCTATTACAAGCGCGGCGTGATCCGGCCGGTCGTGGCGGTCGTGAAGTCGATTGCGTCGGCGCTGGCAATCGGTTCCGGTGCCGCAGTGGGGCGCGAGGGGCCGATCATCCAGATCGGCTCTGCCCTTGGCTCGACGCTCGGCCAGATCGTCCAGATGACTGCCGGACAACGCATCACGCTCGTGGCCGCTGGGGCAGGTGCAGGCATCGCGGCGACCTTCAACACGCCGATTGGTGGCGTGCTCTTCGCCACTGAACTGATGATGCCGGAGATCAGTGTCAACACCTTCCTGCCGGTAGCGATCGCCACCGGCACCGCGACCTTCATTGGCCGGCTCTTCTTTGGCGCAGCGCCCGCCTTCTTTGTTCCCGCCCAACTGGGCGCGATTCCAAACCAGCCGGGCAGTGCGTTTACGCTGATTCTGTATGCGCTGCTCGGCGTCGTGGCGGGTGCGGCAGCCGCCCTGCTGATCCGTGCGCTGCATTGGGCCGAAGATGCGTTCGACCGGATACCGGGGCGTTACCAGCGCCACGCAGTCGGGATGCTGATTGTCGGGTTGACCATGTATTTGCTGTTTCGCTATGCGGGGCATTATTACGTCGAAGGTGTCGGATATTCGACTATTCAGGCCACGCTCTATGGTCAATTGCAGGGTGGGGCATTCCAGCTGATGCTGGCGCTTTGCAAGACATTGGCAACGTCGGTCAGTCTCGGGTCGGGCTCATCGGGCGGGGTATTCTCGCCGTCGCTCTTCATTGGTGCGACGCTCGGCGCGGCATTTTCGTCATTGGTTGCCATGACACTGCCTGGGGCTCCGGTCAGCGCGCCGGCGTTTGCGATGGTCGGCATGGGCGCGATGGTAGGGGGCGGCACGGGCGCCGCGATGACTGCTGTCGCGATGATCTTTGAGATGACGCGGGACTATGACATCGTGTTGCCGATGATCATCGCGGTGGCGTTCAGTCTTGGTGCGCGCCGGTTATTGTCGCCCGAAAGCATCTATACGCTCAAGCTCGTGCGGCGCGGTCATCAGATTCCAAATGCGCTTCACGCGAACATGTTTCTCGTCCAGAGTGCGGCTCAGGTGATGGAGACAGACGTTTTCGTGCTCGATGCGCAGGTACCTTTTCGCGACCTGCTTCCTCACTCGGAAGGACCGGCCTTCCGGCACGTTGTGGTCACGAAGCAGCATGAGATCTACGGCGTACTGCGCATCAACACTGGCTTGCGCCGCGCGGTCAGCCAGAGCGACTCAGAGATTACGCTTGGGGCACTGGCGCAGCGTAATTTTATTGTCGTGCAGGAGAACGATGTGGCGTTTGGTGTAATCACCCGGCTCCGCAAGCAGCGTGCGGTGATGGCAGTTGTCGTGGGGCGACATGAGGGACGAGGTCCGGCGCGCGTGCTCGGCGTGATTGCGAAAGAGCACATTGCGGATGCTGTGGCGAGTAGCATCACGATATTTCCGGGGTAGGCCGTCAGGCGCACTCCCCGGTAGTGGAGCGTCAAGTGAGACTGGGACATGGGCTGGATGCTGCCTGCAAACGCATCGGCAAAGTGCTTCACCTCGATGCCCTGAAAGGCTCGTCCACCAGGACGGAGGCGGATCCTGAATGGGTGATCGTTTACCGGACGGCGCAGGGATTCTGCAGCGTCTATCGCGGGGTGGCTATCGATTTTGGCGAGATGCTCGACGTCCAGATCTGGGCTGAAGAGATGGACGTACAGACTTATTTCATCGGCCTCTGAACCGAACCCGCACACGAGTGTGCAGGGCGGAAGCATTCGCCGCCCCTTTCTGACGAGCAGGTTCGGGAAATAAGGGGCTATCTCCTCTGTTGAGCCCTCAACGATAGACCAGGTCCGCTCGCCGGTTCTGTGCCCACGATGCCTCGTCGTGGCCCAGAGCAATTGGTTTCTCTTTACCGAAACTAACGGCTTCCAGCTGGGAGTCGGGTACGCCAAGTGTCTCAAGGTCATGGAGCACAGCCTGCGAGCGCCTTTCGCCGAGCGCAAGGTTGTATTCACTCGTCCCGCGTTCGTCCGTGTTGCCCTGAATCAGCACATGACGGTTGGGGTGGCTTCTGAGGTATCGCGCATGGGCGTCAAGGAGCGGTTGATAGTCGCTCTTGACCGTATAGCTGTCGAAATCGAAGTAGACGCTACGCTTCGCGAGTGGTCCGTTTGGATTGTTGAGCTCGTCGACGACCACGGGTGCCACACTGGTTGGCTGGCTTGTCGCCGCGTTATTCTGGGCTCCACCGCTCTGATTCAGCTTGGGCCCTGAATGACATCCCCCAAGCATTCCCACCAGCAGTGCCGCGATACAAAGTCCAGTTCTGGTCATGATGTGTCTCCTCTGATCGGAGGTGAAACCCCGTCCCCTTGGGGAATGCCGCTAGCGATCCAACGTGCGCGAGGGGCGACGTTCGGCACGGCAATGTTCAATTGATATAGAAGGCCTCTGGTCAGATTTCAAGTTTGTTTTGAAAAACGTCATGGAGACAGCGGTTGTTACTCGACGTGTTTCGATGGGCGGATATTCTTCGTTTCCAGCATCTCGGGGTTCCCAGCATGAGCCTCTTAGATTGTCGTTCGAACGCCGCATCCGGTTCATCATGGTGGTTGCCGCAGCGACCGATGCCGCAGTCTCTACGTGGTAAGACGTCAATTAACAGGTGCGTCTTCTGCAAACGGCCACGTCAGTATCTCCTGGTCGAATTTGAGGTTCGGTGTGGAGCCAGTCGTCGATAGCAGGTTGGTTGGCGCTATCTTTCAGCAGTTCGTCGTTGAGTGCATTACGCATCCCGAATTCCTCGGGGTCAGACGCGCTCCGGCGCGTGCCTTTCGACGACTCGAATCCAGGTGTTCTGGAGAGTCCTATCTGTATCGGCACTTCTTGATCGACCATGTCCGTATCAGCGTCAATTCCCCGGAAAATTGCCATCAAGTCGATCACGATGATGGCGAGCGCGGCGACTAAAAGGATCACGCAGCACCATGGCGCGATGCTGGAAGGGGGGTACTTTTCAAACGTAGTGATGGGTCTCATCACAACTCCGGGCGTCCGATTGGCTTACGATATTGACCGCCTGCCAAACATGTTAGGGTTTGCTGGGCTGAGCCTTCGACCTGCGCGATCGGTACGCGTCTTATATTTCGACATCACCTTGGCCATGCAGGTTCTCCATCGTTGAAAGATCCGGGGTGGACGAACGCCGTGCAATCCCGCTGGATTTGTCAACCGACAGAAAGGCTCTCGGGGTCGCCCGACGTCCGCCCCGAACATCCCGGATTGCCAGGAGCGAAAGGAATGTGAAATATTCGCTTCAATGAGCACGACCTGGAACAAACGCCATGACGTACCCCCTTATTAAGTCTCGCTTAAGGACAGGTGCTTACAGTGGGTCGTGGCTTCGCATCGGGCTCACGGACGCGAACCTCCAGGCGTCCCTTGTCCTTTGGATAGGGACGACTTTGCGGGATCCGGTGTCCTCAGCCGGATCCAATTTTAATTCTGGGGCCGGGCGGGCTGGCGTGTCGGCGATAGGACCGACCTGTATTTCTCACGTACCGCACCGGGAGCGATTATCACGGGTATCAACGCGAGGGCGTTTCGGGACAGGTTGGAATTAATCTCCGCAATTGACCGACGACCTTGCGCACACCCAGTCGAACTGCACTGACTCCAGTCAGTGCGATGAAGGGGGAGCGTGATGAAGAAGATCATGATTGGGACGCTCGTTGTGGGCTTGGGTCTGTCACAGATCGGGTTCGCACAACCAGCGCTGAAAGTGCAGCCGGAAAAAATGAAATGTGAAGATTTCCTGTCGCTGGCTGACAATTACAAGCCCGCGTTGCTGTACTGGACGGCCGGCGTTGACCGGATGAACGTGAAAACGAATGACGTACTCGTGGTCGATGCAGCAGACCCGGTTGGGTTGGTTGTTGACGAATGCAGGAAGGACCCAAGGATCTCTTTCATGGGCAAGGTCCGGCAACTAACCAGGTCGGGCCGGCTCAATGTTCTGGAGCATGGCGATCACCGCTAGACCACTCTTAGGCGTCACTGGGCGTTCACGGCTTGCGCTGCGAAACCTCACAAACGCGTGACCATCACCGCACTGATTGGCAGCGGTGTTTCCAGGATATTCGCGCGGCCTCGATATGAAGCGCTGTCGGAACGCTATAGTTCTGAATAGCACCCCTGATCAGGCAGGCAGTCGGCTACTCCGGAAACGGATACGCATGGAAGGGGTGCCTGCTGCGGATCTGGCAGGTTCATTCCAGGCGCAGCGACTTCGTCCGATGTGGCTCTGTACCAACCGGTACTTGGTCTGTCAGACATTCCCTGCGAGGATTGCGTCCCAACGCCACCGAGAGTGACATATTCGGGACCAATAGCGGCTCAGGTCTGACTGTTTTCTCCTCCTGGCGAAACAACTTCCAGGTGTAGTCCTTGACGTGCGACAACGGAGATCCGAAACGTCTTGCTTTGAGACGCTCGGATGAGGCACGCACCTTGTACTTTGGGAGGTAAACTTCCGATTGATTTGCAGGCCCCGACCTTTACGTTCTGTTTCCACTGCATGCGGGTTACGGTTACCATTGCTGTGGGTAGTGAGGCGTAGTCCAGTTGGTCCGCAACCTGACTTTCGTTTCTTTAAGATCAGTCAAAGAACTTTAGCGGTTCCTCGCCTCGTTCCGGATTATCCGGTGTAGCAAGAAGCCGCATGAAAGTTGCGACGGCTGATTACAAACCGTTCGTGTTAATTCGCTCGGGATGCGTGCCGTCTATTATCGATTTTCCCTCAGCGAAACCAGCTTGTTCCGCAGCTTCGGCAGTCAGCAGGTCGGCGACAGGATGAACAAAACACACCCTCTGTGACGACCCATAGCGAACGTCGGCCATTGGGCGGGCGATGTACCCGGTATAGCCGAACGGTACGTTCGGCGGGTGGGGCGAGTACTCAGGAACGGCGAGGACACGGATCGTATAGCCGTTGTACTCGTCAAATTGCTCTTCTCCTTCAGCCATGTTGGTCTCCGTCGCCATGTTCTTGGAATTTAGGTGCACCGTTCAATTCGAGATTCCGTCGCACCAGTGAATAGCCCATGCCTTCGCGCAAGAAATCGCATCGGCCACCTCAGCGAACCGACCAATGTCGCCCGATTCATGCGTTTCGACCCGGTCTTCGTCGCTCCCGGGCCTGCGAGTGATTCGGGCCCGCGCGATGTAACCTCCACCGTCATCAACGCTCCGCGCCCGGCAGTCGATGTGAAACCCCTTGTAATCGAACAGCATAGTCGATCCCCCGATATCGTTTTGTTAGCGCGCTTGCCGCGCAGGATAATCTGAAGTATCTCCATACTGCTTCGACAGATAGTTGCGGAATTGTTTCCGTATCCGCGCGCATGGCAAATCAGGAGACGGATCTGTCTGGTCTCCTCGCGAATTTTCTGATCTCGACGGCCGACACAGTCGATTATTTGTCAGGTTTGCAAGACATCTGCGCAGCCTGCGGAGGAGCCTTGGGTACACTCATCGACATCGCTTGTCAGCGCGTACTGGCATATTCAGAACGATCAGGCTCCTCCATTTTTTTTCATCGCAATGAGACCAGTTATGAACCGTTCACGGGTGCGTCGGGATGCCTGCCTCCATGTGAAGCTGGCGAACTGAGATATTTTCAACACGAGGTTCGTTGAACGGGGGCGATACCGTGATTCTTGATGTTCCGCGGGACGGTATGTCCGGCGACTTGTTCCCGTCGACAACGTTGCGTAAGCACCTGAAGCGCTTAATCGTCGGTTCCGCGGCCTCATTGACTATGTCGCCCCCCAGAACATATTGTTGTGACGAAAAAACCGACTCAGTTTTTTTTCACGTAAGCGCTGCACCATCCCCTTGAATCGACCAGCTTGCCACCGTAGATTGGACACGGCCCAGTCGAGGCGCCAGGCTTGCCCTGATAGAGCTGACAATTGACACACGCCTGGCCAGCGACGTATTTGGGATATTTCGCTTTGTCCACTCTCGTCGCATCTCTTTTATAACCTAGTGCCTCAGCGGTTGGGTCAGTCTCGGAGACCGCCGTGACGTCAGCGCGCGACTCGTCGGAAAGGAGCGTTGCTGAGGCCAGTGAGGCAGCCGTTATCATGAAACGGCGACGGGATATGTGCATAAAAACGCTCCTTCTCGGGATTCACGACCCGTTACCACCTGACACGTCGCGCCGCTCAAAACCTGCACCTTCTCTGAAGGTACGTGATCTCGGGTATCGTTTTTGCGGTTGGGTATCGTGACCAATCGATGGCCTCATTTGGGGTTAGAGGCCGTCACTAGTAACGCGCAGTTTTCGATTCCACATTCCGAACCCTGACGTCGATGTAACGGGTAAGGGGGGCGCAACAGATCCGAGATTCCTCGCGATGATCGGCTACTGTGTATCGGGGACGGCACATCCAGGTTCGGCGAAACGAGAAACTACCTTCAGTTTATGTCATCTCATGATGAATTCAAGACAGCCGTCCTGAATGGGATCGGAGCGAGCCCCGTTGGACATATTTATCACATTGTGACAAGAAATAAAACGAGCCACATCATGACTGGTTACGCGGGATCGGCCCTGGTGAAATCGCAGGGATGAATTGCCCTGCCTGCGTACGCCCATAGCGATGTTGTGCTCCGCTCCGAATGCAAACCCGGTCATCGTCACAGACGATGATAATGATAGCCCGTGTCGCGTTGCGTCGCAGTGCGAATGACGCGTGTCACGGATCGGCGTAAAGGCGCCGGGGATGATCGCCGTAATGGCGCCAGTTGGAAGTGGTGTCAAACGTGGATTCGAACGGCCTCAAGAATGCGGTTTTTTACTGGATTTTGCAACGGCGATTTCGCCGTTTTCGGGCATCGGTTTGGGCTTGCGGAAGCTCTCGCCTTCGATGACGATGCGGTAGGCGCCGTGGCGTAGCCGGTCGAGTGTCGCGGCGCCGAGAACCCGGTTGTCGGGGAAGGCGTCGCCCCATTCGCTGAGATCGAGATTGGATGTCAGGATGGTAGCCGCCCGCTCATACCGGGCCGCCACCAGATCGTGGAAGTCTTCGTCGTGTGGCGCACGCAGGGGTTTGAGCGCGAAGTCGTCAACGATCAGCAGCGGCACGCGAACGAACTGCTGGAACTTGCGTTCGTAGAGGCCCGTGGCGCGAGCCCCATGCAGCTTTTTGATCAGATCGGTTTGCGTGACGAACAGCACGTCCCGCCCCTGACGCGCAGCGCAGTGGCCCAGCGCCTGGGCGATGTGGGACTTGCCGACGCCTGTTTGACCGACCATCAGGATTGCCACCTTCTCGTCGATGTAACGACCGGTGGCGAGATCGTGGATGTGTGCGCGGTTGAGCTTCGGCAGCCGGTCGAAGTTGAAGGTTTCCAGTGTCTTGCCTAGCCCGAAGCCGGCGCGCACGAGACGCGCGCCGAGTTTCTTCTGGTCTCGACGCGCGACTTCATCATGCAGGAGCATCGCGAGGAATTCGGTGTAGGCGAGCTGTCCATCGATTGCCTGCCGGTTGCGCTGCTCGAGCGAGTCCAGTACACCGGACAGGCGCAGTTGCTTGAGGATCGTATTCAGTTCGGGACTGGGGTTCATGATGTTCAATGCAGGAGAAGGGAGTGGAGGTCACGACCGAAGCGGCCGCCGTTCAGATAGGTGTCGGCAGGCGCCGTTGACGTTTGCGCCGCTGCTGCGGCGGGCTGGCTGTCCAGTCCCTTGTCGAGGATGGTCTTGACGGTGCGGTACTTCGGGCTCGCGAATGCAAGCGCACGCTCGCACGCAGCGTCCAGTCGCTGATCGCCGAACTTCTCGCGCATACGGACGATGCCCTGAGCGCCACGCAGGTTCACCAGCACCGTGTCGTTGAACATCGCGAGAACCAGCGCGTGACAGGATGGGCCGATCTCCCTGGCACGAGCCAGGCACCACTGCGGATCGTGTTCGAGCCACGCCTGCGCCGCCGGCGGCTGGTGGTCACGCACTGTGTGGCGATCACCTGCCTTGCGCAGTCGTGGATGGGTTGCAATGAGTTCGTGGTGATGGAACAGCTGTACGACCGTATCAGTCGATTTGAGCCAGAGGCTCTTGCCAACTAGCGTGAACGGCACGGAGTACAGCGCCTTCTTGTAGACGACATGTCCGTCCGTATGCACCTTGACTTCGCTCCATACAGCCAGCACCGGCGCAACGTCAGGCAGCGTCGTGAGCAGCGGCTTCTCGATGGCAAAGCGCGCCAGCGGCTGCTCGCGTGTCGTGCCATGTTCGCGCGTGCTGGCCTGCTGCATGATCCATTCGCGCAGCTGCCGGTTGGCATCGGTCAGGTCGCGGAACGTGCGCAGCGGCACAAAGGATTTCTTGACATACTTGACGCCCGACTCAACGATTCCCTTCTTCTGCGGGTCGTGCGGTGGACATGCGTCGATCCGGAAGCCGTATCCCTCAGCGAGCGCGGCGTACGAACGCTGGACCTCCGGGCTGTACATGCAGGCTCTGGTGATCGCACACTTCGCGTTGTCGATGATTATGCGGCCCGGGCAGGCGCCAAACCACTCAAAGGCGCGACGGTGGCAGGCCAGCCATGTCTCGACGGTCTGGTCGAGCACGAGCTCGACATACTGGTGCCGCGACCAGCAGAGGGTCATGAGTAAGCGACATTTGACGGCCGTCTTGACGATCAGAATTTGATCTCGAAGAGGCGTTCGTTGACGCTCTGGAGGTCAAAGGCAGCAGGATCGAAAC
>NZ_PVEN01000025.1 GCF_002973525.1 Paraburkholderia sp. BL21I4N1 | reverse complement strand
TAGTGCGGATTGCCCGTGTGAAAGTAGGTAATCGTCAGGCTCCCCTGCAGAAAACAGAAACCCCACCCCCAAAAGGTGGGGTTTCTGCGTTTACGCCAGTGGAAAATCTCAGGCCTATCCCACCGTCCATATCCGGCACGACGGGCAAACCGTCACGTTGCACACTGGCGGCCTCGAACGGCGCGACAATTACTGTCGGTTTATCGCCCAAACGGCAGGCAGCGCCAGCTCAGGCGTTCGCGGTCTGCACGTCTTACGTGCGCTGTCCCGATACGCCGCGTAACACCAGACGCCGCGTCACCCCAGACGCAGCGAGTTTGCCCATCCGTTCCCCCTCCACCCGTCCGCTCAGGCGCGCTTTCGCGCGGGCGTCTGATATGTCATGCCTGCGGCAAAGCGGTCCAGTCGTTCACTCGCGTCGGTGATCGCCCACAACGGGGCACGGTACAACTGCCGACACCCTAGAAAAATTTCATCCTCAAAAACGCTTTCTTACACCCTTCGCATCACACCCCCAGCCTTAACATCCACCTCAAAATACTGTATAAATATACAGTAAAACGTATCGCCCCCATGCCTGCTGGATGCTGGGCAGGGCGGAGCATTCCCTATTGAAAATGAGCGTGTCTATGGCAGCAGCGATTCGGCTTGCAACCACCGCCTTGTCATCGCAATTGTCGCGTCAGATATGGCAGGGCAATGAGTGCGCCGCAGTGGACTCGCGTGTGATTTCCAGCGGCTATGCCGAGCTGGATCAATTGCTGCCGGGACAAGGTTGGTCTGCAGGTGGTTTGACGGAGTTACTGATCGAACAAGACGGCATGGGGGAGGTGCGTCTGCTGTCCCACGCGCTTCATCAACTGACCAGGCAGACCAGGCGGCACGTGCTATTCGTGGCGCCGCCTTATCAGCCTTGTGCCGTGGCACTCGGAGCCTGGGGGATCGATGTCGAGCGAGTTTTGTGGGTGCGCGCGAGCGAAGATCAGGCGCTATGGGCAGCCACTCAGGCATTGAAGCAGGATGGCATCGGTGCGGTCCTGGTCTGGCTGCCAAATGCCCGAGCCGATAAGGTTCGACGCTTGCAGGTGGCGGCTCAGGAATCGTCGTCGCTGGCATTTTTGATTCGGCCCGTCGAGGTGGCCGCGCAATCGTCGCCAGCACCTTTACGCATGATCTGCGCGCCGCTCTTGCCGGCCAATGCGGAGACGATCAACCGTCGGCAGTGGTTGCAGGAGATTGGCGTGTCGATCGATATTTTCAAGCGTCGCGGGCCGCCGTTAGCTGAGCCGCTGCGTCTCCTTTTGCCTTTACAAAGCGCGCTGTTGCCGCAAAACCGAGTCGACGTCCATCAAGGACGAGAGATCAAACATGTTGTGGATCGCAGTCACATTGCCGCTCTTGTCGCTGGAAGCGGTGAAGCCTCTCGCGCCGCTCCCGGATGGTTCGCCCGTGAAGCCGAATCAGTGTGAACCACGTGAACGCGACGAGACCCGCGCACCTCGAAGTGGCAATGACGTCACGGAGGGGCGTTGCTATGCGCTGGCCGATCATGCGCACATCCTGCTGCAGGATTTCGATGCCTTGCGCGCTGGCGTGCAAGTAGGTCATTCGCGATCCTATGCATTGGCGCTGGCGCCGGGTCTGAAGCTGCTCGCTGCCGATGTCCCCCGCGAAACGCAGGCATTCGAGGCGATAGCCCTCGCTTTGCTGACCTACACGCCGAAGGTTTCGCTCGCCGACGCGCATACGCTGCTGCTGGAAGTGGGTTCTGGTTTGAGGTTGTTCGGCGGGTTGCGTAGGTTGTTATCGCGGGTGTCCGCGACGGTGGCGGAATTCGGCTATACGGCGCGTATCGCCTGCGCACCGACCGCCTGGGGCGCGTGGCTGCTGGCGCAGGCGAGGGTCAGCAGGCAGGGGCGTCGCTGGCATGTAGTGAAGGAGACGTCGCTCGCGCGACTCCTCGACCGTTTATCCGTCTCGCTGCTGCCGGTCACGCAGGCGCATCGCGATGCGTTTGCGCATGTCGGCTGCAGTACGCTGGCCGATTTGTGTCAATTGCCGAGGTCGGGCGTCGTGCGGCGTTTCGGCAGCGGGATACTGGATCTGCTCGCGCAGGCGTATGGAACGCGGGCCGATCCGCGCGAATCGTTTCGTGCGCCGGCGTCGTTTCATGCGCAACTGGAATTGCCGTCGCGGGTCGAGAACGCCGATGCATTGCTGTTTGCTGCACGCCGACTGATTGTGCAATTGGCCGGTTGGCTGAGCGCACATCATGCGGCGCTCAGTGCTTATACCTTGCTGTTCGAGCATGAATTGGCGTCTCGTCATGCGCCGAAAACATCGAGTTTGCGAGTCGCCTGGGCGATACCGTCGCGTGATGCCGAGCATTTGATCTGGTTGTTGCGGGAGAAACTGAATCAAACCGTTCTGGTGGCACCAGTTATCGAGTTGAAACTGGTTGCGGATCAGATCGGTGACTATGCGGGGCAATCGGATACCTTGTTTCCGATGCCCGAATCAGATGGCGATTCGATCGCGCGTCTGCTCGAACGCTTGAGTGCGCGGTTGGGGGCGGAGAACGTGCTGCAGATGTCGGTGCAGGACGATCATCGTCCGGAGCGGGCAATGCGTGTGGAGGCGTACGAGGCGCAGGCGTTTTCGCGCAAGAAGCGTGCGCCGGCGAAGGCGAAGGGAAAAGGCAAAACGGATAAGACATGGCTGACCGATGAGTTGCGGCGTGCCGCTGCGGAAGACGAACGAGCAGGCAATGATGCGGCGACGCAGGAAGCGCAAGCAATCCACGCAGCCCCCAACAATCTGCAACCACCCACCGCGCAAATCTCCCTCGACTTACCTGATAGCGCGCTGCCTTCGCAGCCTCGCCCGGTCTGGATGCTCGACAAACCGTTACGTCTGATGACGCGCGACCAGCGGCCGATCTATCGTCGGCCGTTGAAAATGCTGACACGTACCGAGCGGATTGAAGCCGGATGGTGGGACGGCAATCGCGTCGAGCGGGATTACTACGTCGCGGCCGACGATCGTGGCCATATGTTCTGGGTATACCGTGAACGTATTAGCGGCGAGTGGTATTTGCAGGGATTGTTCGGTTGAGCATCATGACGAACTCGCAGCCATCACCCCTCACTCAGCACTCGCTCGCGGTCAACTTGCCGCCGTATGCGGAGTTGCATTGCCTGACGAACTTCTCGTTTCTGCGTGGCGCTTCGCATCCGCACGAACTCGTGGAGCAGGCCATGTCGTGCGGCTACAGTGCACTCGCCATTACCGACGAATGCTCGTTGGCAGGCGTCGTACGTGCGCACACGGCGTTGAAAGAAATCGAACAGGAGCGCGAGCGTCAACTGAACGCACAACTGAAAGAGCGCGAGAGCAAGGCGCAAGCCGCGCAGGTCGACACGTCGTTGGAAAGCGAAGAAGAGAAGCCCACGTTCTCGCAACAAACGGCCACAGAAAACAAAACCAAAGCAAGCG
Organism: Paraburkholderia sp. BL21I4N1; assembly: GCF_002973525.1. Classification (GTDB taxonomy): domain Bacteria; phylum Pseudomonadota; class Gammaproteobacteria; order Burkholderiales; family Burkholderiaceae; genus Paraburkholderia. The sequence continues at coordinate 66,838 of NZ_PVEN01000025.1, read as the reverse complement.
AGACCAAGAAAACTTCACCCCAGGAACCCGCACCCCAGAAACCCGCGGAACCCAGCGAATTAAAACCCATCCCTCACCTTATCATCGGCAGCGAACTCAATCTGACCGATGACACCGGCAAGCCCTTCTGCACTCTGGTTGCGCTTGCAACCAACCGCAACGGCTACGGCAACCTTTCCGAACTGATCACGCTGGCCCGCTCCCGCGCGGACAAAGGCAGCTACCGCCTCGGCCCGTCCGACCTCGCCGATTCGTTGCCGCATCTGGAACATCTGCAGACATTGCCGGACTGCCTTCTGATTCTCGTGCCGCAGCGCACGGCGACGCTCGCTCACACGCTGCGTTGCGCGCATTGGCTCGCGTCGTTCGCGGCGCAGCGTGCGTGGATCGCGCTCGAACTCTGGCAAACCGGCAGCGACGATCTGCAGATCGACGCATTGCGGATGATGTCGTCCTCGACTGGTTTGCCGCTGGTCGCGGCGGGCGGCGTTCTGATGCATACGCGTTCGCGCAAGCCTCTACAGGACACCATGACCGCGATCGGCCTCGTTACGCCGCTCTCGGCATGCGGCAACGCGCTCGAGGCGAACGCCGAGCGGCATATGCGCACGCGCGTGCGGCTCGGCAAACTGTATCCGCGCGACACGCTCGAGGAAACGCTGCGAATTGCCTCGCTCTGCCGCTTCTCGCTCGATGAACTCAAATACGAGTATCCCGAAGAACTGGTGCCGGCCGGCGAGTCGCCGTCGAGTTATCTGCGCAAGCTGGTCATGGCCGGCGCGGTGGAGCGCTGGCCTGAAGGAATGGACCTGAAACGAATCGGTCAGATCGAGAAGGAACTGGGGCTGATCGCCGACCTGAAATACGAAAAGTATTTCCTCACCGTGCACGATATCGTGAGCTTTGCTCGTTCGAGACATATCCTCTGCCAGGGACGCGGATCGGCGGCGAATTCGATCGTGTGCTACTGCCTGCATGTGACGGAAATCGATCCGGTGCAGATGAACATGCTGATCGAGCGCTTCATCTCGCGCGCGCGCAACGAGCCGCCGGATATCGACGTCGACTTCGAGCATCAGCGCCGCGAAGAGGTGATTCAATATATCTATGCCAAGTACGGCCGTCATCGCGCGGCGTTGACGGCGTCGCTGATTACGTATCACGCGCGCAGTGCGCTGAAGGACGTCGGCAAGGCGCTGGGTCTCGAGGCGTCGTTGATCGAGCGGATCAGCAAGTCGCAGCAGTGGTGGGACGGCACGGACGCGGTCGCTAAATATCTGGGCGAAGCGGGCTTCGACGCCAACTCGCACATCACGCAAAATCTGATTCGTCTCACTAAAGAGTTGCGGGGTTTTCCGCGCCATCTGTCGCAACACGTCGGCGGCTTTGTGATCGCGAAAGACAAACTGTCGCGACTGGTGCCGATCGAAAACGCGACGATGAAAGACCGCAGTGTGATCGAGTGGGACAAGGACGACATCGACGCGCTCAAGCTGCTGAAAGTCGACGTGCTGGCGCTCGGCATGTTGTCTGCGATTCGTCGCGCGCTGGAATTCGTTGCGCTGAGACGGGGATTTCCGCGCTTCAGGATGCAGGACATTCCGCGCGAAGATCGCGCCGTCTACGAGATGTGCGGCCACGCCGATACGATCGGCGTGTTCCAGATCGAATCGCGCGCGCAGCAAAGCATGTTGCCGCGTTTGAAGCCGCACAAGTACTACGACCTCGTGATCGAAGTGGCGATCGTGCGGCCCGGACCGATTCAGGGCGGCATGGTGCATCCTTATCTGCGTCGCAAGCAAGGTCTCGAAGCGGTCGACTACGCCAAGGACGAATTGCGGCCGGTGCTCGAACGCACGCTCGGTGTGCCGATTTTCCAGGAGCAGGTCATGCATCTGGCGATGGTGGCGGCGAAATATACCGGTGAGCAGGCCGATCAGTTGCGTCGTGCAATGGCCGCGTGGCGGCGCAGCGGCAACATCGAAAAGTATCAGAAAGATTTGAGCGAGCGGATGCTCGAACGCGGTTATGAGCAGACGTTCATCGACCGCATCTGCAAACAGATCGAGGGCTTCGGCGAGTACGGTTTTCCTGAGAGTCATGCAGCGAGTTTCGCGTTGCTCGTTTACCTCAGCGCGTGGCTGAAGCGTTATGAGCCGGCGGCTTTTCTGGCGGGCCTGCTGAACAGTCAGCCGTTGGGGTTTTATTCGCCGTCGCAACTCGTGCAGGATGCGAAACGTCATGGCGTCCCGGTGTTGCCGCCCGATGTGACGCTGAGCGATTGGGAGTCCACGTTCGAGCAGCGCGATCACGAAGGGCAGCGGATCTCCACGGACGAGACCTGCCTGCATCGTCAGCACGCCGTGCTGTCCGCACAGCAATTGCGCGATCTGGCGTTGCGGCGGTTGACGGTGAGCCGGACGATCCGTCGCGCGGCAAAACGCATGACGGCTCGCGTGTTTCAGGCATCGAATACGTATGGCGCGCGCGGTCCCGCGGTACGCATCGGTCTGCATCTGATCAAGGGACTGGCGCAGGGCGCCGCCGAACGCATCATGGCGGCTCGCCGCGACGCGCAGTTTGCCGACGTCGACGATCTGGCACGTCGTGCGGTCTTGACGCGGCGCGATCTCGAAGCGCTCGCCGCGGCAAATGCGCTGGTCGGCATCGCGGGGCATCGGCGTGAAGCGTGGTGGGCCGTGACCGCGCAGCACACAGTGCCTAAATTGCTGCGCGACGCACCGATCGCCGAAGCGCCATTGGCGCTGCCGCAAGCTGCCGAGGGCCGCGAGATCGTCGACGATTACGCCAGCATCGGCCTCACGCTGAATCGTCATCCGCTCGCGTTATTGCGTCCGCGGCTTGCGCGGCAGCGTTTTCGCGCGGCGGCCGAACTCGCCGCGTGTCAGCACGGCACGCTGGCGCGGGCGTGCGGCATCGTCACCGTGCGGCAACGGCCGGGCACGGCGAACGGCACGGTGTTCGTTTCCATCGAAGACGAGACGGGCTCGGTCAATGTGATCGTCTGGCCGTCGCTGGTGGAAAAGCAACGCAAGGTGTTGTTGGGCGCGTCGTTGCTGGCGGTCTACGGCGTCGTGCAACGCGACGACGGTGTCGCGACGGGTGGCGACAACGACGAGGCGGGGCCGGCGGTGAACGGGAAACCGGCGGGTAAGGGAAAACCGGCGGGCGAAGGGAAACCAGCAGGTAAAGGGAAACGGAAAAACATGGGCGAGGTGGTTCATCTCGTCGCCCATCGTCTTGAGGATCTTAGCGATTGGCTCGGCGAGCTCGCCACGGCGAGTCGCGATTTTCATTGAGGTTGTTGGGGGGCGCTTGTGGGGTGGTTAGGCACGCGGGCGCTTAAGCCGCTCGATGCGCGCAAGCTCAAACTTGCGCTCGCGCTAGAGCCGACATTTACGTCGCCGTATCGCCGCGCCACGGAAACGCCCCCAACACCTGCCGGATCGCCGTATCGAACGACGTACGGCGGCCAATCCCAAGCGCGTCAAGTCGATCCGACGCCAGATGGCAGTTATGCGGACGCGGCGTCGCATCGGTCGGCGTGTGCTGCGGCGTTAGCCGCGCGTCGAGCTGCAACGCTTCGGCAAGACGTAGCGCGATGTCGTACTTGGTCATTGGCTCGTCGCCCGACCATTGCATGATGCCGCGGATCGTGTCGCCGCGCGCATGCTGTTCGAGCATCTGCCGGATCACGAATGCGATATCCGGCGTGAAGGTCGGATAGCGGATCGCCCATGCATCCATGACCGCGGGCTTGCCATCCACCGATGCCGCGATCGCCGGTACGAGACTCGTCACCGCCGATTCCGCCCAGCCGACGATCGGCCCATACAGAAGCGGCAAACGCAGCATGCAGCCGAGATCGGTCGCCTCCAGCAGCGCACGCTCGCCTTCGAGCTTGCTGCGTCCATAAGCGTTGAGCGGCGAGGGCGCGGCGTCATGCCGATAGGGCGGGTGGGCGCCGTCGAAAACGTAGTCGGTGGAGATCGACAGCGTCCATGCGCCGCACCGGTTTGCCGCGGCGGCCAGGGTGCGTACCGCGTCGACATTCAGTGCGCGGGCCAGCGCCGGGTCGTGCTCGCAGACGTCCGGCCGACGCTCCGCGGCGGCAATCACGAGCGCGTCCGGTGCCTCGCGCTCGACGAATTGCTCGACCGCGCGGGCGTCGCGAATATCCAGTGTGATGGCGTGCGGCGCCGGGCGGCTGAACGTCGTGGCGACGACTTGCCAGCCGGCCTGCCGCGCCAGTTCGCCGACGAGCGCGCGGCCGAGCAGCCCGGAGCCGCCAATGACAGCAACTTTGAACATGGCGTGAACCGCCTAGCGAAGTGCGTCGCTGCTTGCGGCGCCGCCAGCCGCGCTTTTTACCGTGTAGCCGGCTTCGTCGATGGCGGCCTTCAGCACCTCAGCCGCTTGCGTCGATTCGACCACGACACGTCCCGACGCGAGATCCACTTGAACCTGCGCGGCTTCGTCGTGCTCGCGGATTGCATTCGTCACCGCTGCCACGCAGTGTTGGCAGCTCATGCCTTCTACCTGAAATTCGATCGTCATCGGATGGCTCTCGGGGAAATGAATATTGCGATAGTTGAATTATGCCTGCCGATCCGCACTTGAGTGCTAGACCCTCTCATCATGGGAAGGTGTAGGATCGATTTCTACCTTTGGGGGAAAGTGATGAATATCGGTGAAGCGGCCCGCTCGTCGGGCGTCACGGCGAAGATGATTCGCTACTACGAAAGCGTCGGTTTGCTGATGGCAAAGGCGCGCACCAGCGCGGGTTATCGCGTGTACGGTCCGCAGGAGGTTCACTCGCTGCGCTTTATCCGGCAGGCGCGCCGGCTCGGCTTTCTGGTCGAAGACATTCGACGGTTGCTGGCGTTGTGGCACGACCGCTCGCGCGCCAGCGCCGAAGTGAAGGCGATCGCGCTGGAACATGTGGCCGAACTCGATCGCCGAATCGCGGAACTCACCGATATGCGCGACACGTTGGCGCATCTGGCGGACCACTGTCACGGCGACGACCGGCCCGATTGCCCGATTATCGAGCGGCTCGCGGACACCGATCTGGTGTCCGGGCACGGTTGTCATCCCGTTTGAGGGTGCGTTTGAGCGTGCGTTTACGGCAGAAGGTGCAACCCGCAACGAAGCGTTGTGGCAACGGGCAACATTTGCACTAAATTTGTGCAATAAAATTCGGGGCGGTATGGTTTATGGAGAAATTCAGCTTCCAAGCTTAGATAAATCAACGACTTACCTGCACCGATACCGTGCACCATTCCAAAGCGGAATGCACGTCATGCGGGCATTTCATTAGCAAGGTTGCACCATCGGTCTATAATCCGGGTTAACCCTTTTACGGGAAATCCCTGATGAACAGTGCACCGGGGATTCAATCTGATCCTTGGAGAACATCATGTTTGCATACATTCTTGAAAAGCTGAGCACCTGGTTTGAAGCCGCAGAACGTAACCGTCGTGAAGCTTACCTGGCGTCGTCGTCGGATATCGTTCAGTTGGAACAACGCATCCGCACGCTCGAAACCAACGGCTACTCGCTGTAAGTTTCATTCGCGTCACGTTGGACCGGCAGCGCTAGGTAGCGCAGCCCCGCAGTCGCAGTAAGTGTTGAGCCCCGTATTGACGGGGCTTTGTCACATCTGGGCCCCGTAAAATCGCACAACGGGGGCGCGACTCCCGTTTCTGGCGAATATCGACTAGCTTGGCAGGTGACGTCGAGGTAAGGTAAGACGTTTTCAGCGTCTTCCCCGACGTTCTCAAATTCAACCGGTCCGTTCTATGCCTTCCGTCCGCTCGCTCAAATTCATCTTCGCCGTGGCCGCAGCGGTCTCGCTGACGACGACATTTACCGTGTCGGTTGTATACGCCGCGTCGAGCACGAACACCAGCACGACGCGCAAGCCGTTGATCCTCGACTCGCAAAACGGCATCAACGACGGGCAAAGCGGCACCGTATTGCAGACCGCGCCGCTCTCGCATCAGCCGATTGTCGGCGCGCAGCCCATCGCAGCGCCCACAGAACTCGCGCCGAATTCGTCGATGCCTTACGTTGTCGCGCCTTATATCCAGTTGCCCACGGGCGGAAGCACACCGCAGCCGCCACGGCCGCAGCCGCACCCCGTGCCGCGGTCGCAATAGGCATTGGCGGCGCAGTAACTGTGCTACTTCAAGGACAAGGGCCTCAAGGCAGCGAGCCCGCGCTCGCCGCCAATCTCAGTCGCCGCGATACTCGACCTTAAACTGCGCGGCCTTATCTTCGCCGAGCGCCTTAACCAGCCACGGCATCTGATCCTTCAGCGTCTTGGCCAGCGTATACGGCGGATTCAGAATAAACATGCCGCTACCGAACAGCCCAAAACCATCTTCCGGCGGATTGCTCACCGTCAGGCTTACGTGCAGCCAGTTACGCTCCTGCAACTTCTTCAGTTGATCGGGAAAGCGCTGCGATTCAAGACGCCGCACCTGCGGATACCAGACTGCATAACTGCCAGTCGGAAAGCGCTTCAGGCTCTCTTCGACGCAGCGTAGCGTGCGCGTGTAATCGCGTTTGTCCTCGTACGACGGATCGAGCAGCACCAGCGCGCGGCGCGGCGCCGGCGGCAGCAAGGCGAGGATGCCGTCGAAGCCGTCGCCGGCGTACAGCATGGCCCGGCGGCCCGCGTCACGGAAATTGTGGCGCAGCACGTCGATTTCGGTGGTGTGCAGTTCGAACAGACGCATGCGGTCCTGCTCGCGCAACTGCCGCCACGCAATATAAGGCGAACCGGGGTAGAAGCGCAGTTGGCCGTCAGGATTGAGCGCGGCCACTTCGTCGACGTAATCGGCGAACAACGGCGGCAGATCGTTGCGCTCCCACAGTTTGGCAATGCCGGTCTGAAACTCCCCGGTTTTGACCGCGTAGCCTTCCTTCAGCGAATAGACGCCGGCGCCCGCATGCGTGTCGATGTACCAGTAGGCTTTGTCCTTCTGGCCGAGGTAGCGCAAGAGCTGCAACACGACGGCGTGTTTCAGGACGTCGGCGTGATTGCCTGCGTGAAAGGCGTGGCGGTAGCTAAGCATGATGAGGAAACGCTGAAAGAAGGCGTGCCGGCCCAAGGAGGATCCGGCGATGCGGGTGCAATGTGGCTGCACAGCGGGCATAGAGCGCCGATGCGAGGCGCGGTCGCGTATTGTACGCGACGCCGCGTCGTGCTTCGCGCTTTGCATCGAGTTCCGCGCAACATGGCCGAGGCGCGGCGTGGCCCATGTTACGCGGTGCGGCGCGAGTCCGATCAGTCGTACGCGTCGCCGACGATGTCCTCGATCTTCTGCTTGATCTCTGGCGTGATCCGCGCGGCCACCTCGGCGGATTGCATGTTCTCGCCGATCTGTTCGACCCGCGACGCCCCCGTGATCACCGTGCTCACGTGCGGATTCTTCAGCAGCCATGCGATCGCCAGTTGTCCGATCGTGCAGTCCAGTTCGTCGGCGACTTCGCCGAGCTTGCCGACCACATTGTTCTTGCCCGTGTCGGTCAGTTGCTTGCGCAACCAGTCGTAACCTTGCAACTGTGCGCGGCTATCGGCGGGCACGCCGTCGCGGTATTTGCCGGTTAGCAGACCGGATGCGAGCGGACTCCACGTAGTCAGTCCAAGACCGATGTCCTCATAAAGCCGCTTGTATTCCTGTTCGACGCGTTTGCGGTGGAACAGGTTGTATTGCGGCTGCTCCATGACCGGCTTGTGCAGATGATGACGCTCGGCGATGTCGTAAGCCGCGCGAATTTCGTCGGCGCTCCATTCGGACGTGCCCCAGTACAGGGCCTTGCCGCGCGTAATCATGTCGCTCATGGCCCAGACCGTTTCCTCGACGGGCGTGTTCGGGTCAGGACGATGACAGAACACCAGATCCACATAATCGAGCTGCAGACGCTTGAGCGACGCGTCGATCGCGTTCAGTAGATATTTACGGTTCAGTGTGTGGTACTGATTCGGCGCTTCCGCGAGGCCCCAGAAGAATTTCGTGGACACCACGTAGCTGACGCGCGGCCACGCCAGTTCCTTGAGCGCCTGACCCATGATCTCTTCCGACTTGCCGCCGGCGTAGACCTCGGCGTTATCGAAAAAGTTGACGCCGGCGTCGCGCGCCGCCGCGAGCGATTCACGCGCCGCGCCATGGTCGACCTGATTGCCGTAGGTGACCCACGAGCCGATGGACAGTTCGCTGACTTGCAGGCCAGAGCGGCCCAGACGTCGATAATTCATGCCTTCCTCCTTGTTGGTGATGCCACAGGAATTCCGCCGAAAACATCCAGTTTAAAGAGATACGGGGCGATGTGCGTTTTACCGATGGAGTTCACACGGTTCATGCACAATAGCAGCGATGGCCGCAGTGCAGCATTCGGCCGAACGGCCTATGCCGTTTGGCTGACTTCACGCCGCCCGCGGTCCGTGGTCTCATTGCTCATCAACTGCATGGAGGTTCTGGATGTCGTCACTGAACACGAATCTGAATGGCAAAGTCGCGGTAGTCACCGGTGCCGCGAGCGGCATCGGCAAGCAGATTGCGCTCACCCTTTCGGCGGCGGGCGCGGCGGTCGCGATCGCCGACCTGAATCAGGACGGGGCGAACGCCGTCGCTGAAGAAATCAAACAGGGCGGCGGCAAGGCAATCGGCGTGGCCATGGACGTCACGAACGAAGAAGCCGTCAATCAGGGCATCGACAAAGTCGCCGCCGAATTTGGCTCGATCGATATTCTGATTTCCAACGCCGGCATCCAGATCGTTAATCCAATCGAAAACTATTCGTTTTCCGACTGGAAGAAAATGCAGGCGATTCACGTGGACGGCGCCTTCCTGACCACCAAGGCCGCGCTGAAGCACATGTATAAAGACGATCGCGGCGGCATCGTGATCTACATGGGCTCGGTCCATTCGCATGAAGCGTCGCCGCTGAAGTCCGCGTACGTGACCGCCAAGCACGCGTTGCTGGGCCTCTCGCGTGTGCTGGCCAAGGAAGGCGCCAAGCACAATGTGCGCTCGCACGTGGTGTGTCCGGGTTTCGTGCGCACGCCGCTCGTCGACAAGCAGATTCCCGAGCAGGCCAAAGAACTCGGCATCAGCGAAGAAGACGTGATCAAGCGCGTAATGCTGGGCGGCACGGTCGACGGCATCTTCACCACGGTGGAAGACGTCGCGCAGACGGTGCTGTTCCTCTCCACCTTCCCGACGGCCGCGCTGACCGGCCAGTCCTTTATTGTGAGCCACGGCTGGTACATGCAATAAGGAGTCACCTATGGCGCAACGCAATCTCAAGCGGGCGCGCGTGGGTGCGCCCGGCGACGGGGAAGGCGAGGGCGCGGGCCCCGCGCCCGCGGCACACCCTGCCCGGCACCTCCATTTGCCCAACTATGAAACTGTCGCTTTGGTGTTGCAGGGCGGCGGCGCATTGGGCGCGTACCAGGCCGGCGTCTATCAGGGACTTTTCGAGGCCGGCATCGAACCTAACTGGCTGGCGGGCATTTCGATCGGCGCGTTGAATACGGCCATCATTGCCGGCAATCCGCCGGAAAAGCGTGTCGAACGGCTGCTGCAGTTCTGGGAGACGATCTGCCAGCCGGCATTCGGGCCGCCGCTGCCGGCTTTTATCGAACACGCACTGTTCAATTCCAGCGAGGCGATACGCAAAGCCTTTACGGCAACCCAGGCCATGGGCGCTATCGTCGAAGGGCAAAAGGGCTTTTTTGTTCCGCGTTTCCCGCCGCCGCTGCCCACGGTGTCCGGGCCGCCGCAAATGGCCAGCTACTACGACACTACGCCGCTGAAAGCCACACTTGAAGCGCTGTGTGATTTCGACCGGATCAACTCGAAGGAAATGCGCGTGTCGGTGGGCGCGGTCAATTGCGGTACGGGGAATTTCGCGTACTTCGATAACACGCACACCACGCTAAGGCCCGAGCATTTCATGGCGTCCGGTGCGTTGCCGCCGGGCTTCGCGGCGGTCGAGATCGACGGTCAGTACTACTGGGACGGCGGCTTGATGTCGAATACGCCGCTCTACGAGGTGATTCAGTCCACGCCGCGTCGTGACACGCTCGCGTTTCAGGTCGATCTGTGGAGCGCGATCGGGCCGGTGCCGGATAACATCACCGACGTTCAGGGGCGCATGAAAGACATTCAGTACTCGAGCCGCACGCGTCTCGTGACCGATATGCTGCAACGCTCGCAGCGTTTCCGGCACGTGTTGCGCGAGGTGCTGGACCGTGTGCCGTCCGATCAGCGCGACGATCCGTGGTGCAAGCTGGCCGACGATCTATCGTGTTCGAAGCGCTACAACGTGATGCATCTGATCTACCGGCAAAAGGAATACGAAGGGCATTTCAAGGACTTCCAGTTCGGTCTCTCCACCATGCGCGAACATTGGCAAAGTGGTCTGGAGGATATCCAGCGCTCGCTTGCGCAACCCGATTGGCTCGACATACCGGATAACGATGCGGGTTTTGTCACGCACGATATTCACCGCGATTCACGCTGATAAAGATCGCAAGCCACAAACGAAAAACGGCGCCCCTAAGGGCGCCGTTTTCACGTCGGGACAGCGCGCGGGGAACAAGCCGCGCGTCTGAATGCCTTCTTACTTCAACACGTGAGCGATCGCGTTAGCCACTGCGTCGAGATTGCGCGTGTTCAGCGCAGCCACGCAGATACGACCGGTGCTCACCGCATAGATGCCGAACTCCTCGCGCAGACGGTCCACTTGCGGCGCCGTCAGACCCGAGTAAGAGAACATGCCGCGTTGCGCGTTCACGAAGCTGAAGTCGCGATCCACGCCGCTTGCCTTCAGGCGTTCGACCAGACCGTTGCGCATGGCGCGGATGCGATCGCGCATTTCGCCCAGTTCCGTTTCCCACGTGGCGCGCAGGTCGGCCGACGCGAGCACCGCTGCAACCACCGAGCCGCCATGCGTGGGCGGGTTCGAGTAGTTCGTGCGGATCACGCGCTTGAGCTGCGACAGCACGCGCGAGGATTCTTCCTTGCTCGCGGTGATGATGGACAGCGCGCCAATGCGCTCGCCGTACAGCGAGAACGACTTCGAGAACGACGACGACACGAACACGTTCAGTTCCGACGCGGCGAACAGGCGCACGGCGGCGGCATCGGATTCGATGTTGTCGCCGAAACCTTGATAAGCGATGTCGAGGAACGGCACCAGATTGCGCGCCTTGACGACTTCGACCACCTGCTTCCATTGCTCGACGCTGAGGTCGACGCCGGTCGGGTTGTGGCAGCACGCGTGCAGCACGACAACCGTGCCCGCCGCGTAGCTGTTCAGCGCGCCCAGCATGCCTTGGAAGTTCACGCCATGCGTTTGCGCGTCGTAGTACGGGTACGACAGGACTTCAAAGCCTGCGCTTTCGAACAGCGCACGGTGGTTTTCCCAGCTCGGGTCGCTGATCGCGACCTTGGCGTTCGGATCCAGGCGCTTCAGGAAGTCCGCGCCGATCTTCAGCGCGCCCGTGCCGCCCAGTGCCTGCGCCGTCACGACGCGACCGGCCGCGATCAGCGCCGAGTCGTTGCCGAGCAGCAGCGTTTGCACGGCTGCGTCGTAGGCGGCGATGCCTTCGATCGGCAGATAGCCGCGCGGCAGCGCAGCTTCGACGCGCGCCCGTTCGGCGTCGCGCACGGCGCGTAGCAGCGGAATCTTGCCTTCTTCATTGAAGTACACGCCGACGCCAAGATTGACCTTGGTGGCGCGCGCATCGGCGTTAAAAGCTTCGTTCAGGCCCAGAATCGGGTCGCGGGGAGCAAGTTCGACGGCGGAGAACAGAGACATGATGGGTGGGCAGCAGTAGTGAAAAGAGGGCGGCGGCATCGCGCGCGGGGCGGCCCGAACAGCGGCGTCTGACGAAAAAAAGCAGGCGGGTGGCGGGCGGCTGCGAGCGAGCGCAACTTCGCATTGTAACGAATTCACGACCATTTTTCGGCCGACGCGGCCTGTTGAGGGGAATTAATTGCTTGAAAAACAGGCAGCTGGGCGCCAGGTGGTAGTCAGGAATCGAGTCTCAACCTCTACGCGGACCCGCTCAGCCCGCACTCGCGCAACCCGTTAGAATAGTTCTTTGCCCAAGGCCCGGTGCCGCCCCACATGTCCGAACAACACCACACTGAAGCCGAAGACGCGCTCGACGAATCCAAGTTCGTCACGTTCGAAGGCTCGCCGTTCCAGCTATACCAGCCGTACCCGCCGGCCGGCGACCAGCCCACGGCGATCGACACGCTCGTCGAAGGCGTCGAAGACGGTCTGTCGTTCCAGACGCTGCTCGGCGTGACCGGCTCCGGCAAGACCTTCACGATGGCGAACACGATCGCCCGGCTGGGTCGTCCGGCGATCGTGTTCGCGCCGAACAAGACGCTTGCCGCGCAGCTTTATTCGGAGTTCCGCGAGTTTTTCCCGCGCAACGCGGTCGAGTACTTCGTTTCGTACTACGACTACTACCAGCCGGAAGCGTATGTGCCGCAGCGCGACCTGTTCATTGAAAAGGACTCATCGATCAACGAGCACATCGAACAGATGCGGCTGTCGGCCACCAAGAGCCTGCTGGAGCGGCGCGACGTGATAATCGTGGCGACGGTGTCGGCGATTTACGGTATCGGCAATCCGTCCGAATACCACAAGATGATTCTGACGCTGCGCACCGGCGACAAACTGGGCCAGCGCGACATCATCGCGCGGCTGATCGCGATGCAGTACAACCGCAACGAAGCCGACTTCCAGCGCGGCTCGTTCCGCGTGCGCGGCGATACCATCGACATTTTCCCGGCCGAGCATGCCGAGATGGCGGTGCGCCTCGAGCTGTTCGACGACGAAGTCGAAACGCTGCAACTATTCGATCCGCTCACCGGCCGCGTGCGTCAGAAGATTGCGCGTTTCACGGTGTATCCGTCGTCGCACTATGTAACGCCGCGCGATACGGTGATGCGCGCGGTCGAAACCATCAAGAACGAGCTGCGCGAGCGGCTCGAGTTTTTCTATGGCGACGGCAAGCTGGTCGAAGCGCAGCGCCTCGAGCAGCGTACCCGCTTCGATCTGGAAATGCTGCAGGAGCTGGGTTTCTGCAAAGGCATCGAAAACTACTCGCGGCATTTTTCGGGCGCGGCGCCCGGCGAGCCGCCGCCCACGCTGGTCGACTACCTGCCGCCGGACGCGATCATGCTGCTCGACGAATCGCACGTGCTGATCGGTCAGTTGAACGGCATGTACAACGGCGACCGGGCGCGCAAGGAGAACCTCGTCGACTACGGTTTCCGTTTGCCGTCGGCGTTGGACAACCGGCCGCTCAAGTTCAACGAGTTCGAGCGCAAGATGCGTCAGGTGGTGTTCGTGTCGGCCACGCCGGCGGACTACGAGAAGAAAACCGCCGGCCAGGTGGCCGAACAACTGGTGCGACCCACCGGGCTCGTCGATCCGGAAATCGAAGTGCGGCCGGCGCGCAGCCAGGTGGACGACGTGCTGGGCGAGATCAACGAACGCGTCAAGGTCGGCGACCGCGTGCTGGTCACCGTGCTGACCAAGCGCATGGCCGAGCAGTTGACCGAGTTTCTGGCCGATCACGGCGTCAAGGTGCGCTATCTGCATAGCGACATCGATACGGTGGAGCGGGTCGAGATCATCCGCGATCTGCGCCTGGGCACATTCGACGTGCTGGTCGGGATCAACCTGCTGCGCGAAGGGCTGGATATTCCGGAAGTGTCGCTGGTCGCGATTCTCGACGCGGACAAGGAAGGCTTCCTGCGCGCCGAGCGCTCGCTGATTCAGACCATCGGCCGGGCGGCGCGCAACGTGAACGGCAAGGCGATTCTGTACGGCGACAAGATCACCGACTCGATGCGTCGCGCGATCGACGAAACCGAGCGGCGGCGCACCAAACAGACCGCCTTCAATGTTGCGAACGGCATCACGCCGCGCGGCGTGGTCAAGCGGATTCGCGACATTATCGACGGTGTGTATAACGTCGACGACGCGCGCGCCGAACTGAAGGAACAGCAAACGCGCGCGAAGTTCGAGGACATGTCCGAGAAGCAACTCGCCAAGGAACTCAAGCGCCTCGAAAAGCAGATGATGGAGCACGCCAAGAATCTGGAATTCGAGAAAGCCGCGCAGACCCGCGACCAATTGGCGCTGCTGCGCCAACGCGTGTTCGGCGCGAACGTCGGCGATCACATCTCCGGCGTCTGATCCGTCTGATTTATGGATCGTCGGCATGCGAGGCGCGGCAGTCTGCCGCGCCTTTTCTTTTGACATCGGACAAAGCATCGGCAAGTGCCCGACACTGGCCCGACAACCTCCCTACATAACACCACCTGGCAGACCGACAGCTACCCGACACCGGGTCGGCTCGGCATCTGTCGCCGTTTTCGGACGTTTCCTTAAGAAAGCCTTAAGACCCCGCTGCCATAAGGCTTTGCGCACGTCCCAATTTGTCCTCACTAGCGATCGATGATAAACTCATTCAATATTGAGAATGGTTCGCATTAACGTTTTGGTATGCGCCTTGCTTACGGCATGTGGGTTTTTTGAAAGATAATGGCCGCGCCAGCCGAGACGTGCCTGACCGCACTATTCCAATGGGTTTCATTCCAGTCTCACTGATAAAAACTAGGAGTTTCAATGCGGATTTCTTCATTTGTGCGCGGTGGCGCAGCAGCAGTAGCCGCCGTCGCGGCGCTCTCGGCATCGGCCGCGGAATATCCGATCGGCAAGCAGCAGATCCAGGGTGGCATGGAGATCGGCGCCGTCTACCTGCAGCCGATCACGATGGAACCCGAAGGCATGATGCGCAAGGCGTCTGATTCGGACGTTCATCTGGAAGCCGATATTCACGCTGTCAAAAACAACCCGACCGGTTTCGCCGAAGGCGACTGGATGCCGTATCTACAAGTGCGTTACGAGCTGACGAAGGCCGGTTCGAATCAGACGCAGAAGGGCGACATGATGGCGATGGTCGCCAACGACGGTCCGCACTACGGCGACAACGTCAAGCTGCAAGGGCCGGGCAAATACCACCTGAAGTTGATCGTCGAGGCGCCGATGCAAACGGGCCACATGGCTTTCGGCCGTCACGTCGACAAGGAAACCGGCGTGGGCGCGTGGTTCAAGCCGATCACGCTCGACTACGACTTCACCTTCGCCGGTATCGGCAAGAAGGGCGGCTACTGATCGTCGCGGTTCGTCACGCGTCGTGCGTCGTGATGTGATCGTGATCGGAAGTGACTGACTGCAGCAGGCGGCGCGCTGGGAATCAAGCCCGGCGCGCCGCGTTTTTCCGGAAAGGCCAATGAGAATTCACCGAAACATCGCGCTTCTCGCTACCACCGCCTTGCTGGCGGGTGCGGCCCATGCCGCCGATTTGCCGACCTTCAAGCTGGAAATGAACGACGGCAAGCTGAACCCGGCTCGCATCGAAGTGCCGGCGGGGCAGCGTATCAAGATCGAAGTGCACAACGTCGGCAAAGGCGCCGCCGAATTCGAAAGCGTGCAGTTGCGCAAGGAAAAAGTGTTGGCGCCCGGCGCGGATTCGTTCGTGGTGATCGCACCGCTCGAGCCGGGCGAGTACAAGTTTTTCGACGACTTCCACCAGCAGGCGCAGGGCGTGATCGTCGCGAAGTAGTGGCTTGAATCACGAGCGCGCGCCGTCGGCGGTCGCGGGTTCGTTAAAGCAGTCGAGGAGAGTTAGATGGGGCAGATTCTATTCATCGTGTGGCGGGAAAGTGTCGAGGCGTTGCTGGTCGTCGGCATCCTGTACGCGTGGCTGAAAAATGGCGACGACGATGCGCGTCGCGGTTTGCCGTACCTGTGGGGCGGCGTGGTGGCCGGGTTGATCGCGGCCGTGGCGCTCGGCGCCGCGCTGGTCGGTTTTACCGAAGTGCTGTCGGGCGACGCCCAGGATTATTTCCAGACTGCGATGGTGCTGGTCGCCTGCGTGCTGATCGTGCAGATGGTGCTGTGGATGAAGCAGCATGGCCGCTCGCTCAAGCGCGACATGGAACAGTCGCTGCGAAAGAGTCAGCGCGATTCGAACTGGTGGGGCGTCGCGTTGCTGGTGGCGCTGGCGATCGCGCGCGAGGGCAGTGAGACGGTGATCTTTCTGTACGGGCTGGGCTTCGGTCAATCGGGTCACGTGGACGGCAGTCAGATGCTCGCGGTCGTGATCGGCCTCGGTCTCGCGTTCCTGACCTTCTACGTGCTGCAACTGGGCGGCAAGTTCTTTTCGTGGCGGCTGTTTTTCCGCGTCACCGAAATGATGCTGCTGTTCCTTGGCGCGGGCTTGTTCCAGACCGGCGTCGACAAGCTGATCGACAAGGAATTCCTGCCGACGCTCGTCGACCAGATGTGGAACTCGTCGGCGATTCTCGATGATTCGAGCACCCTCGGTTCGCTGGTCGCGACGCTCACCGGTTATCGCGCGCATCCGGCGTTGATGAACCTGCTCGCTTATGCCGTGTACTGGGCGATCGTCTACCTGCTGGTGCGTCGTGCGAATCGCAAGCCGGCGCAGCAAGCGGCGGGGCGCGCAGTATGAGTCGCGTGATGACCCGTCCGGGGCGCCTCGCCGCGGCCGGGCAATGGATGCAGCGTCATGGTTCCGCGATTCGCGGCATCCAGTGGGTGGTGGTGGCGGTGTACGCGTTTCTGATTCTCGTGCCGGCGGTGATGCCGCTGCCGGACGACACCGCGCATCTGTGGACCAACCTGACGCTCGCCGCGCAGTTCGTGTTCTGGGGCATCTGGTGGCCGTTCGTTCTGCTGTCGATGGTAATGCTCGGACGTGTCTGGTGCGGCGTGCTGTGTCCGGAAGGCGCGCTCGCCGAATTCGCCAGCAAGTACGGTCGCGGCTGGGCGATTCCGCGCTGGATGCGCTGGGGCGGCTGGCCCTTCGTCGCGTTCGGCATCACCACGATCTACGGTCAGATGGTGAGCGTCTACCAGTATCCGAAAGCCGTGCTGCTGGTGTTGGGCGGCTCGACGTTCGCGGCGATGATTATCGGTTTGCTCTACGGGCGCGAGAAGCGCGTCTGGTGCAAGTATCTGTGCCCCGTCAACGGGGTTTTTTCGCTTCTGGCGCGCCTCGCGCCGTTCCACTACAAAGTCGATGAAGCCGCGTGGCGTCATTCGTACAAGAACGGCGAGCATGGGCATCGCGTGATTCCGATCAATTGCGCGCCGCTCGTGCCGTTGCGCAACATGAAGGGCGCGTCGGACTGTCATATGTGCGGCCGTTGCAGCGGTCACCGCGATGCGGTCGCGCTGACGTGGCGCGCGCCGTCGACGGAAGTGGTGCAACTCGGCGACAAACAGGCGAACGCCTGGGACACCGCGTTGATCCTGTACGGCCTGCTCGGCATCGCGATCGGCGCGTTTCATTGGACCGCTTCGCGCTGGTTCATCGACCTGAAGATGTTCTTCGCGACGTGGCTCGTCGATCACGACATTACCTGGCCGCTCGAAACCAATGCACCGTGGTTCCTGTTCACGCATTATCCCGAGCAGAACGATGTGTTTTCGTGGCTCGACGGCACGATGGTGATCGGCTACATCGTCGCCACGGCGCTGGTGTACGGCACGGTGCTGCTGGTGTTGCTGGCGGGCGCGACGCGCATGCTGGGGCGTTTTAGCACGGTGCGTTTGCATCATTTGACGCAAGGGCTGATTCCGATTGCCGGCGCTGGCGTGTTCCTCGGCTTGTCGGCTACGACGCTGTCGCTGCTGCGTGCGGAACATGTGTCGTTGTGGTGGGCGTCGGATCTGCGCATCGCGATTCTGGCGATCGCCAACCTGTGGAGCGCATGGCTCGCGTGGCTCGTGACGCGTCGCTATAGCGAGCGCTTCGTACAGCGCGGTCTCGCCATGTTGTGGTTCGGCGGCGCGCTCGCGGTGGTCGACAGCGCATGGTGGCTGATGTTCTGGGGCTGGGCTTCGAAATAGCGTCAACGGTATTGCGCCGCTATCGCCTTCGCCGAGGCGCATGAACAAGCCGACCCGTGCCGCCAAACAAAAAGCCGTGGGATGAATTTCATCTCCACGGCTTTTCCATTTTCTGCATGTCCGGCACACGATGTTTCGTGTTGCCGTATCGAGTGAGAACCAAAAAAGCGGCTTGGCTTGCTGCGACGGCTGGCTTGGTGTCTGCACGAAGGGGTCTAGTTCTCACGTGCAAGCCGTCGTGGCTGGCTACTGCCTAACACCTCTCGAGGAGGTGGTCCCCACAATACCCGGTACGTACTGCTATGTTCGGTGTTACTTCGTCAGAATTAGCTTGCCCAAGCGCGTTGCACGCAGCTGGTAGGTTTCGCCGTTATGCAGAATGCTGACGTGACTATTGCCCTGCAGCAAAGCGTCGCTGCGAACAACTCGATCTGACGTGCCGGCTGCACCGTTGGCGCGATCCGCGACAGGCTTCGCCGCGGTTGCCGTTGCCGTTGCCGTCGACGGTTTCGGACGGCTGGTCAGCGCGGCCGCCGGGCGGCGCAGGCTGAGTGTGGAAGGGCGCGTGAGATCGGTCATTCGTTTTAGCTGTTGGTCGATTCGATGGATTAATTCTAAATGATAACTATTCCCATTTACAAGAAAGAGAAATTCATCGGTTTCGAATTTCGATAGCTAAGTGGACCTGGGTACTCGTAACGGGGAGACATGAACGACCGCCTGCGACGGGCGGTCTTTGCGCTCAATGCGCAGCGCGGGCAGGGCGCCCGCGCGTACTTCAAAGCTTCAGTACTTCAGTGCAACGAACCCGGTTCCTGCCTGGTCTGCACAAACTGGCGGATCAGTCGCACGGTATCGATATCGTTCTCGCGATACGCCGACTTGACGATCTCCTGCGTCTGATGCGCGTCGGGATCCGTCGACTCCGGCAGCGTCGTCGCGTATTCGAAACGCAGAAACAGCTGTAGCTCGTCCGGCTGCTCGATGGTCATGGTCAGCGAGCCGCCGACGTGGTCCGCGGTCGGCAGGATGTCGTAGCGTACGCTCTGGCCGTCCTGCAGCGTGACGCGGTCACGCACGGTCGCCTGACCGTAGTGCAGTTCCCGTTCGATGACATTGCCGGCGCGCGACAGGATCGTGCAACTGTCGAGACCTATCACGAACAGTTGCGGCTGTTCGGCGCGCAGTACGAGACCCTCCCACAGTTGCGCGCGGGTCATCGAGTCGACAAACGGATTCAACGGGTCGTTGATCTGGATAAGGTGTTCGAAATTCAAAACGACGGCTTCCTATGAAAGCGTTGCAATACGTGCGGTCCACGCCGCCGTGGCGAAGCGCTGTTCGCCGCTGCCCTTGCCGCTTAAGCGACGGCGAGGCCCGAACGGATCGTGATCGGATGCGTGAGGATCTTGTGAACTGGGCACGCATTGGCAATTTGCAAGAGCCGTTCCCGCTGCTCGTCGGACAGATCACCTTCCAGCACGATCTTGCGGTCGATGGTCGTGCCCGCATCGCCGTTTGCCAGCGAGAGCTCGACGCGCACATCGTCGAGCGGCCATTCCTTGCGCTGGGCGTACATTTTCAGCGTGATCGACGTGCAGGCGCCGAGGCTCGACAGTAGCATCGCGACGGGCGTCGGGCCGCGGTCACCGCCGCCGGCTGACTCGGGTTCGTCGGCGAGCCACGTGTGCTTGCCGTCGTCCAACAGGACCTGGAAATTCGTCGAGCCGATGTGGGCGGTGACGGGGGACTCTGCCATGCGCGCTCCTGAACAGGGACGGAAATTGCCGCGCGCCGCGTCCCGTTATGGATAAACGGCGCGGCGCGTGGAATGAATCGCTATTGTGAACGAATTTAACGGGCTTCGTGACTGGGCTGCGGTGCCCGCGCCGATGCGCTCAGTGCGTGATCGCGCCCATCCGCCCGGCCTGGTAGTCGACCACGGCCTGACGGATCTCGTCCTCCGTGTTCATCACGAACGGGCCGTAGCGCACCACCGGTTCCTTCAGCGGCACGCCGCCCAGCAACAGCACGTCGAGTGGTTCGGCGCCGGCCGTCAACGTGACGCATTCGCCGTCGTTCTGAAACACCACCATTTTCCGCGGGTCGATTTCCTGGCGTGCCTCGCCTTCGCCATAAAAGCCTTTGCCCGCCAGGCTATAAGCGAACACGCGATAGTCGGGCGGCACGGGTTGCCGGATCGTCGCGCCGGGCTGCAGCGTGAAATGCTGGTAGAGAATCGGCGTGCGCGTTTCGATCGCGGCTTTCACGCCGAGCGCCTCGCCGGCGATCACCTTGACTCGGACCTGGCCGTCCTCGGACGTGGCGACCGGAATGCTCGACGACGGCATTTCCTGATAGTGCGGCGCGATCATTTTGTCGCGGCGCGGCAGGTTCACCCACAACTGCAGGCCGTGCACACGTCCGCCAGTCCGTACGAACGACGGGTCAGGCATTTCGCTGTGTACGACGCCCGCACCGGCTGTCATCCATTGCACGTCGCCGGCATGCAGCGTGCCTGCATGGCCCGCCGAATCCTTATGGCCGAACTGGCCTTCCAGCACGTAGGTGACCGTTTCGAAGCCGCGGTGCGGATGGTCGGGCGCGCCTTTGGCCTCGCCGGGCGCGTAGTCGATCGGCCCCATTTCGTCGAGCAGCAGGAACGGATCGAAGTCCATCAACAGGCGGGTCGGAAACGGACGGTGGACGATAAAGCCTCCGCCCTCGGTCGTGCGAACAGCGGGAAACGTGCGTTCGATCGTGCGGCTCGTGCTCATCAAAGTCACCTCAGAAAATGGGGAATAGCGTTATTTTTGAAACATGAGGCTATTATAGGGACCGTTTTCAGGGGTGCCAGCCACCGCTACGCAATGGATTGTTCTATTACTGGAACGATGAGATGAAGATCGATTCACACAATCTGAATGACCTGATGTATTTTTCGCAGGTCGTCGAACATGGCGGTTTTTCCGCCGCCGAGCGCGTGCTGGGCATCTCCAAGTCGCGCCTGTCGCGCCGGCTGACGGAGCTGGAGGCGTCGCTGGGCGTGCGCCTGCTGCAGCGTTCCACGCGCAAGCTGGCGCTCACGGAAGCCGGGCAGCTGTTCTATCAGCACTGTCAGGCGATGCTGACCGAGGCGCAGGCGGCCGTCAACGTCGTGCAGCAGTTGCGCTCGTCGCCGCGCGGCACGGTGCGCGTCAGTGTGCCGGTCACGATCTCGCAGACCATCCTGTCGCAGATTCTGCCGGAATTCATGCATCGCTATCCGGAGGTGCGCGTGGTGATGCGCGTGACCAATCGCGTGGTCGACCTGTTCGAGGATTCGATCGACGTCGCGTTGCGCGTGCGCTCCGATCCGCCGGAAAGCGCGAACATCGTGGTGCGGCCGCTGTGGCGCACGCAGCAGATGCTGGTGGGCGCGCCGAGCCTGCTGCAACAGAATGCGCCGCCGCTGCTGCCGGCCGATCTGAGCCGTTTCGACACGCTCGACGTGCCGAGCGGCGACGGGCGTCACGTGTTCAATCTGATCTCGCCCGACGGCACGCGTCACGCGCACGAACATGAGCCACGTCTCGTCACCGCCGACCTGATGATGCTTCGCGAAGCGGCGCTCTCCGGCGTGGGCATCGCCGCGTTGCCAGAGATGATGTACGGCGCCGCGCTGCGCGCCGGGCAACTGTCGCCGGTCATGCCGGGCTGGACTTTTCCGACGCCGCAGTTGTACGCGGTCTTCGTGTCGCGGCAGGGCATGGTGCCGGCCGTGCGGACATTCGTCGACTATCTGGTCGAGATGCTCGATCCGGACGAGGGCAAGCACATTACGGGCGAGTGCCCCGCGCGCGGCGAAAAAGCGGCGGCCCAACCGATGCTGGCGGCGGTGTCGTAGCTGTGTTTGCAGGCCGCGGCATCGCTTTTAGCATTTAAGCGCGGGCTGTCATGAGTACTTTCAATGACGGTTTGCTTGAATGCACGCGCTGGCGGGCCTATATTGAAATCCCTTCGCTAAGGAGTCTCTTATGCGAAAACTCATGGCCGCTATGATAGCCGGCCTGATAGGGCTGACCGCGCTGTCCGTGTCGATCACGGCTGTCGCATGCAGTGACACGACGAGCTATCAATCTTCGAATGATGGCAAGTAGTCATGCCGCCCGAAGGCGCCGAGTGCGCACAAAAAAAGGCCTTCATCTGACGATGAAGGCCTTTTACTTTTCGCCCCTGTTTTAAGGGCTCTTCTGTGTTTTGTGGCACACGGCTTTTCAAGCCGACGGTCTGCCCGCGAAGTCACTCGACGGTCGTTACCGGCTCTTGGGCTGCGTCACGAAACCGATCTTCGTGAGGCCGCCGGCCTGCGCCGCCGACATCACTTCCGCCACTTTCTCGTACGGCACCTTGCGGTCCGCATCCAGATGCAGTTCCGGCTGCGGATCCGCTTGCGCTGCTTGCGCGATCTTCGTATTCAGGGTGGCTTCATCGACCTTCTGGTCGTCCCACAACACGTTGCCGTCTGCGTCGATCGCGACCGTGACCTGCGCGGGTTTCGTATCTTCCTTCTGACTGCTCGCGTGCGGCAGATCGATTTTGACCGCGTGACGAATCACCGGAATCGTCACCATGAAGACGATCAGGAGAACCAGCATGACGTCGACGAGCGGCGTCATGTTGATTTCGTTCATCAGGCCGTCGTCATCGTCGCTGGCGAAAGGGCTCATTGCCATCGGAGTGCCTCGTCGATCAGTTGGTGCGGGCCGCGAGACGCAGGCCGTCGCCGCGTTTCGACGACGACAAACGCGCGCCCGTCACGAAGAATGCGTGCAGACCGTGCGCGAAGCGGCTCAGTTTGGCGACAACCGACTTGTTGGCGCGCGTCAATGCGTTGTAGCCGAGCACGGCGGGAATCGCGACGAACAGACCGAACGCCGTCATGATCAGCGCTTCGCCGACCGGGCCGGCAACCTGATCGATCGACGACTGACCGCTCGCGCCGATCGCCAGCAGCGCGTGATAAATGCCCCACACCGTGCCGAACAGACCGACGAACGGCGCCGTGCTGCCGATCGACGCGAGAATCGCGAGACCGCTTTGCATACGGGCGACGCTTTCATCCATGGTGTCTTTCAGGCAGCGCGTGACCCAGTCCGACACGTCCATGCGGTCATGCAGATGCGGCTGCGTCTGATGATGGTGATCGGCCGCTTCCTGGCCCGACAGCGCCAGCGCGAGGAACGGGTTGTCCTGCGGCGTCGACGATTCCGCGCCGAGCTTTTTCACGCCGTCGGCGAGATCGTCGGAATGCCAGAACGCCTGTTCGGCGTTCTTCGTGAGACGCTTCAGGCGCATCACATTCCAGGCTTTGATGACGATCACGCTCCACGACATCACCGACATGATCATCAGCGCGAGCGCGATACCGCGCGTCACGAAATCCCCTTGCGCCCACACGTGCGCCAATCCGTAGTTTTGCATTGCAATTCCTTGTTTTTAAAATCTGCCTCAATCGTTCAGATTGAAGTCGTAAGGCTGGGTGTACGCCGCGCGAACCGGCTGACCATTCTCGAGATAGGGCTTGCAGGCGCTCGCGTGGACCGCTGCGACCGCGGCGTCGTCGAGGCGGCTGAAGCCGCTGCTTTTCTTCAGTTCGACGTTCTCGATCTTGCCGCTCAGGCCGACCACGAATTTCACGTAGGCGGTGCCGGTTTCGCCACGCCGCTTTGACAGCGACGGGTAATCGGGCTTGGCGATATTGCAGTCGAGATGCGAGACGTTCTTCGGTGCGGCGATCTCCATCGTCTGACGGGCGATAGCCGGTGCGGCAGCTGCCGGTGGCGTGGCGGGTGCAGCAGGCGCCGGCGGCGTCGGATCCGGTGCGGCAATCGCTGTCGGCGACGGCGCGGCCGCTTGCGGCAGCGGCGTGGGCGTCGGCTTGGGCGTTGGAGTCGGTTTGACTTTGGGCTTGGTATGAACCGGCGGCGTCGGCTTGGGCGGGGGCGGCGCGATCGATTGCAGCGCGACCGGCGTGGCCGTTGGCGTCGGCGGCAGCAATTGCGCCGTCATGACGTGCGATTCGAGCACCGGCTGGACCGGATCGTGGCGCAACGTCAGGACCACGGCAAGCAATGCGACGTGAATCGCCGCAACCGCGGCGGTTGCGGTCAGGGCACGTGAATTCATTCGGGCGGACGGAGCCGGCGTGACGCCGGCTGAAACGGTAGGCGAGGCCTGCATGTTAGCGTGGCGGCGCGCTGTCGAAACAGCGCATCAGACAAGACATCGTCATGTTCGGAAGATCAGCAGCGAAATGAACAAAGTAGTCACGAAACCGATCAGCAATTCCATCTCAAACTCCTTTTCAACGGGTGAGCGGGGCTAGCTGGCTGGTACGGAGACTGGCTTGCTGACGGCAGTGGGATAAAGCGTAAAACGAGCGCAAAACAGGCGCGTGAAACAATGGGGACAGCGGGCGCTTTTTGCTACGCGGCCGGAGCCGCGCAGTGAAACGTGGCCTCAGGCGGCCTTGCGCTCGTAAAACGTCAGCGGGACGGCTTGCGGGTGATGCTCGAAGCCGCAACGGCTCGCGCACACGCCGCTTTGCATCATGACGTCGCGCACGGACTCGGCGCACTTGCCACAGCAGGACGCGACGCCCAACTCGAACTGAAGCTCGTCGAACGAGTCCATGCCGTCTTCGATCGAGGCACGGATCTTTCGGTCAGAAACAGACTTGCAGACACAGACAATCATGGCAGGGCGTCATAGCTAACGTTAATGCGAATTATTATCATTTTGTTTGTGGCGTTTGGCAAGCGTCCTGCATGATTTTTTGTAACAAAACCAGACTCTTAGAAGGGTTTCGTCTATAGGACGGAATTCGACGCGCGCAAGCCTGGAAGCGCAAAAAACGGGCAATGAGGAGGAAAACCGCCGCAAATGGACCCGGAAAGTCTCCCGGCAGCGCAAAAGGCGCCGCGCAGGAGCAAATTTATGCGGCTTGGGAGTTGGGCGGTGCGGTACGGCGCGAAGGGATCAACACGCGTTCGACATGGGCGTCGAGGTGCAGCAGCGTCGCGGCGAGTTGCTTCTGATGCATGCCGTCGTCGGTGGAATAAAAGCGGGGCAGAGCGGGCGGGTCAGTGTCGCCCGGCGTGGCGCGCAGACCGTGCTGGTCGAGCACCCGCTCGAGTTGGCGGGCAATGGCCACGCTCGTATCGATCAGCATCAGCCGGTCGCCGACGAGGTCGCGAATCGCCGCATCGAAAAATGGGTAGTGGGTGCAGCCGAGCACGAGCGTGTCGGCGCCCGCGTCGAGCATGGGTTGCAGGTAGCTGCGCAATAGCGCGCGCAGTTCCGCCGAGTCGACGTCGCAGCGTTCCACCGCCTGCACGAGGCCATGGCCCGGCTGGCAGAGAAAGCGGCAATCCGCGGCGTAGCGCTCGAGCAGTGCCTGGAAGCGCGCGCTGCGCAGCGTGACTTGCGTGGCGAGCACCCCGGCGACGCGGGTTTTCGACTGCAGCGCGGCGGGCTTGATACCCGGTTCGACACCGACCAGCGGAATGGACAGCTTTTCGCGAACCAGCGCGATGGATTGCGCGGTCGCCGTGTTGCATGCGACCACCAACGCCTTGGCCCCTTGCTTGACCAGCCATTCGCCGATGGCGAGCGTGCGGTCGGCGATGAAGTCGTCGTCGCGTTCGCCATACGGGGCGTACAGCGAGTCGGCCACATAGAGAAGTGCTTCGTCGGGCAGTTGCGCCCGCACCGCCCGCAACACCGACAGCCCGCCCAAACCCGAATCGAAAATGCCGACCGGCGCGCGCGACTCAGCCGCGGCGGCAATAACAGGTCGAACACCCGTGGACGGCAATTCTGTAGGCATAGGCGGAAAGGACGCGCGCGGCACGGCGGTCAACGAAAACTCAGCGAAACAGGATAGTGCGCAAGTATATCGTTCGCGCGACGCGGGTCACGAAGAACGCTGCAGGTAAAGCGCATTCTCATGAGCCGGCGCGTGGCGCGTTCCAGCCTGTTTCGCTCAGGACCCGATCGGGCCCATGGCGGTTTGCTGGTAGTTCTGAATGCCGACCTTGTCGATCAGATCGATCTGCGTTTCGAGCCAGTCGATGTGTTCTTCCGTATCGTCGAGAATCTTCGTGAAGATTTCGCGCGAGATGAAGTCTCGAACCGATTCGCAATACACGATCGCTTCTTTGCAGGTGCTCTGCGAAATCTGTTCGAGCTTCAGATCGCATTCGAGAATTTCCTTGGTTTCCTCGCCGATCAGCAGTTTGTGCAGGTCTTGCAGGTTCGGCAGGCCGTCGAGCATGAAAATGCGTTCGATCAACCAGTCGGCATGTTTCATTTCACCGATCGACTCGTCGTATTCGTGCTTGCCGAGTTTTTCGAGGCCCCAGTGTTTGTACATGCGCGCATGCAGGAAGTACTGGTTGATCGCGGTCAGTTCGTTTTTCAACTGCGAGTTGAGATATTCGATGACCTTCTTGTCGCCTTGCATGAGATGTCCTTGTAGGGGATTTGAATTTCCCAGAACAATAAACGGCGAAGCGCAAAAAGCCAAGGCAAAAATACAGTTTTATGCTTGATTTTGAAGGTTTTTTTGCGTGATGAGTAACGTTCTCATTTCAGCCGAAAAAAAGCCGGGGTACGAGACCCCGGCTTGAGATTTATCGGTTGAAGAGATCAACCTGTCTCAATACAAGTTCAAACCGTTGCGACGGGAATCTTGCCGATCTTTGCTTGCCATTCCTTCGGGCCGGTCTGGTGCACGGAGGTGCCGTTCGAGTCGACGGCGACGGTCACCGGCATGTCCTGCACGTCGAACTCGTAGATCGCTTCCATGCCGAGGTCTTCGAAGGCCAGCACCTTGGCGCTGCGAATCGCCTTCGACACGAGGTACGCCGCGCCGCCCACGGCCATCAGATAGGCGGCCTTGTGCTTCTTGATCGCCTCGATGGCAACCGGGCCGCGCTCGGCTTTGCCGATCATCGAAATGAGGCCGGTTTGCGACAGCATCGTTTCGGTGAACTTGTCCATGCGCGTGGCGGTGGTCGGGCCTGCCGGGCCGACGGCTTCGTCGCGCACCGGATCGACCGGGCCGACGTAGTAAATCACGCGGTTCGTGAAGTCGACCGGCAGCTTCTCGCCCTTCGCCAGCATGTCGGCGATGCGCTTGTGCGCGGCGTCGCGGCCCGTCAACATCTTGCCCGACAGCAGCAGCGTCTGGCCCGGCGTCCACGCGGCGACCTGTTCCGGCGTCAGCGTGTTCAGATCGACGCGCTGGCTCTTCTCGGTGTCCGGTTCCCACTGCACTTTCGGCCATGCGTCGAGCGACGGCGCTTCGAGCTTCGCCACGC
The DNA here is from genome assembly GCF_002973525.1 of Paraburkholderia sp. BL21I4N1. Classification (GTDB taxonomy): domain Bacteria; phylum Pseudomonadota; class Gammaproteobacteria; order Burkholderiales; family Burkholderiaceae; genus Paraburkholderia. Next base: position 39,467 of record NZ_PVEN01000025.1, on the reverse strand, counting down.
CCGAACCGTCCAGCGTGAAGTGCGCGTGACGCGTCGCCGCGCAGTTCGGGATGATCGCGATCGGCTTGCTCGCGGCATGCGTGGGCGCGGCCATGATCTTCACGTCGAGCACGGTGGCGAGACCGCCGAGACCCTGCGCGCCGATGCCGAGCGCGTTGACCTTCTCGTGCAGTTCCACGCGCAGTTCTTCGATCCAGTCTTGCGGCCCGCGCGCGATCACGTCCTGAATGTCGATCGGGTCCATCAGGGATTCTTTCGCCATCACCATGGCTTTTTCAGCCGTGCCGCCGATGCCGATGCCGAGCATGCCCGGCGGGCACCAACCCGCGCCCATGGTCGGCACGGTCTTCAGAATCCAGTCGACGATCGAATCCGACGGATTCAGCATCGCGAACTTCGACTTGTTTTCCGAGCCGCCGCCCTTGGCGGCGACCTGCACGTCGACGGTATTGCCCGGCACGATCTCGTAGTGGATCACGGCCGGCGTGTTGTCTTTCGTGTTCTTGCGGCCGCCTTCGGGCGGGCTCACGATCGACGCGCGCAGCACGTTGTCCGGGTTCAGATAACCGCGGCGTACGCCTTCGTTGATCATGTCGGTGACGCCCATGGTCGCCGAACCGGACTCACTCGCCCAGCGCACGTCCATACCGACCTTCACGAACACCGTGACGATGCCGGTGTCCTGGCAGATCGGGCGCTTGCCTTCGGCGCACATGCGGCTGTTGGTGAGAATCTGCGCGATCGCATCTTTCGCGGCCGGGCTCTGTTCGAGTTCGTACGCGCGGCCCAGGGCCTGGATGTAATCGAGCGGGTGGTAATAGCTGATGTGCTGAAGCGAATCAGCAATGCTCTGAATCAGATCTTCCTGTTTGATGACGGTCATGGCTAGCTCAGTGGGGACAATGGCGCTTGTTGTACTGATCGCAGGGCTGCGCGAGTCAGTCGTGCGCCTTCAGGGGAGTGGAACCGTTGGAACCCAGCGCGTGCAGACCGGCGGGTTCCTGAAAATGTTTGGGGTGCGTGCCGGTGGTGAGGCGGTCGACCGCCGCCATGACCAGCGCGGACAAGAGGAAGGCGACGTGAATGATCACCTGCCACATGATGGCGTGCGTGGAATTCTGGTCGGGGCTGATGAAGGTCTTCAGCAGATGGATCGAAGAGATGCTGATCAGCGCCATCGACAATTTGACTTTGAGTACGCCGGCATTCACGTGGTCGAGCCATTCCGGTTCGTCCGGATGACCCTCGACGCCGAGTCGCGACACGAAGGTCTCATACCCGCCGATGATCACCATGATGAGCAGGTTCGAGATCATCACCACGTCGATCAGACCGAGCACGACCAGCATGATGTTGGTTTCGTCGAGCGTCATGGAGGCCGAGACGAGATGCCAGACTTCCTTGAGGAACAGCACGACATAGACGCCCTGGGCCACGATCAGGCCCAGGTAGAGCGGCACTTGCAGCCAGCGGCTCATGAAAATGATGGCGGGCAACGGGCGCATGGGGCGACGCGTGCGGGCTGAGTCGGGGCGCGGAGCGGACATAGGCGGAGTCGGATGAAACGCAGGTGACGGAATACGGCCTCGATGTGCCGAACCGGCGAGCGAGGCGCGCGGAGCGGAGAGACACACGGAAACACAAATGAAGCACGGACGGCGCGGAGCATGACCAACGGCTGGCCGGAAAACTCCGCAACGGGCGCGCTATTGTACAGCGTCGCCCGGCCTGGCTGCCGTACGGCGGGCAGGGTGGCTCGCGCGGAATGCCGCGCCGGAAGCCACTCGCGATGGCCCTCAAGACGCCACGGGCGGCGTCCGTCCAACTTTCAGGCTCGCCAGCGCGATTCCCGTGACGACGCAGGCGAGCGCGATCCCATGCGCGAGCGTCGGCCGTTCGCCGAGAAACGCGATGCCGTAGATCGCCGCGGCCACCGGCAACACCGCGCTGAACACGCCGGCCAGGCTGCCGGGCACGTGGCGGATACCCTTCATCCACAGCCAGAACGAAAAGATGCTGGCCGACAGCCCGTACCACAGCACCAGTGTCCACACACCGAGCGGCACCGCGCGATAGTCGAACTCGAACAGGGTGCCGGCGCCGAGCGGCAGCATCAGCAACAGGCCGAACAGATGGGTGTACGCGCAGATGTCGATCGGCGCGAGGGTCTGCGTGAGGCGGCGCGACAGAATGATGTAGAGCGATTCGCAGCACACCGCGCCGAGAATCATCAGATTGCCGCTCAACGAGGTCTCGCCGCCCGCGTTCCGATCGACGTGCGCCAGATTGATCACAACCACGCCGACGACCGCCAGCGCGATCGACGCGAGCGCCCGGCCATTCGGACGTTCCTTGAGAATCAGCCACGACAGCAGTGCGACGACCGCGGGAATCGTACTCGTGATGACGCCGGCCGCGACCGCGCTGGTGCGCTGCACGCCGTTGAGCATCAGCAGCGTGAAACCGAAGGTGCCGAACAGCCCCTGCAGAAACAGGTTGATCCATTCGCCGCGTTTGACGCGACGCAGTTTGGCCACGCGCAGCAAAGGCCACAGTACCGCCATTGCGATCACGAAGCGCAGCAGCGCGAACAACGGCACGGGAACGAACTCGACGATCGTTTTACCGATGCCGACATTGCTGCCGACCAGCAGCATCGAGGTAATGAGAAGGAGGGCGTAGCGGTTCAAGTCGGGAAATCCGGATAAGTGCACGGCGCGCTGCAGTTTACCGGACGGGCCGTCGAATCGCCCGGCCGCTCGCACCCGGCGACGATCTCTTCAGCGGTGCCGTGTTCCGCTGAAGAGATCGTAGCGCGCCGCGCACGACGGCTCCGCCCGCCCGAAATGAGCGACCACGCGCGTGCGGCCGGCGCGTGCGGGCGCCGTGCCGACGACGAAGCTCAGCGCTTTCAGGCACAGCGTCGAGGCCGGCGGCACGACCACCAGATCCGCGAGACGGCTGCTCGACAGATTCTTCTGCGGGACCGATTCGTCGAAGATCGAGTACAGCTCGCACAGGCCGTCGTGCGGATACGCCGACGCCGTTCGCAGCGCCCAGGCGGCAGCGTTGCGCGGCAGCACGAAGGCGTACTGCGCGCCGAGGTCGGCGAAACGTCGCGCGTGGCCGCGTTGCAGCGCGGCGAGACCGGTCCGCGTGATGTGCGACACGCGGTACGACGTGCCGGTGTAATCCGCCATGAGCGGAAGCGTATCGAGAAAGCCTTGCACGGTTTCGTCGGGGGGCAAGGCATTGCGCAGCGTTTCATTGATGTGTCGATGGCCGCTGTCGATGAACTCGATCATGGCGGGGTGCCGTGTCGTGTTGGCACATCGAATGAGCGTGTCGAGCCGCAGGCGATCGGCGGGCTCAAGCTCGCAGGAAGTATTCATGGTGTTCGGAAAGGGCAAGCGGGGTAGGCGCGGGGGCGGCGTGTCGTGACGCCGCCCCCGGATCCGGCCGCCGGCAAAACACGCGACGGCCGACGGTTTTTCAGCGTGGCGTCAGGCGGTGCCGTTCCCCTGGTTGCCTTGCGCGCCCAGGCCGCCCATCAGCGAACCCATCATGCCGAGCAGCGGCGACGCCAGTTGCATCACGGCGGAAAGGACGGACTTGACCATGTCCATGATGCCGCCCATGCCCATTCCGCCTGCACCGCCGCCTGCACCGCCGCCTGCGCCGCCGCCTTGCAGCGCCTGTGTGTCGACGTTCTGGCCGGGCATGGCAAACGACCGCTGCCTGCCGTCGATCCCGCCGATCCCGCCGACGCCGCCCATATCTCCGCCGTCGTCAGGCGGGAACATGGAGACGGTGTTGAAATTCGCGCTGAACTGCATGCCGTTTTGCTGCGGCATCGAGGTATCGCCAAAATCGTACGGCGTGTTGTTGCCGAAATTGTCGATCGTATTCGCCATAGTGAGAAAAATCCCTGATTAAAAGTTAAACCATTCGGTTGCGGTTTTTGCGTGAGCAATTGCGCGTGGTGATCGATTTTGTCGTGTGTCGATAGGTGAGGGGAATGAGTGGCTCTGTTTGATGGACCTCCTTGCGCATTTTTATGCTAAATGAATGATTATTGCGGCGCGATCGTCTTCATATCGATGGGATATGTCTGCTCCAATATTTGTGTGACACAGATAATTCTGATAAAGCCCGTGAAATTACAGATGGTTTCCTGTGTCATATCAATTTCAAGTGCCCATTTGGAAATCAGTTTGCCCACGGTCAGCGATTCCTGACGTGCGATTTCTTCGATGATTCGCCAATAAATTTCCTCCAGCCGCAAACAGGTTGCAAAACCGTTAATGCGGATCGAACGCAGCTTGGGGCGGGCCAGTCCAGGCGCGAAATTGCAAAACCGCATCATTTCCATACGAAGTCGTATGTAGGAGTCTGACGTGAGCACGTCGAAAGTAAGTAGTCGGTTGCCGAAAAATCACTAAGAAGTTTCGATGAAGGCAATTCGCTTCGAGACGGATTGAGTGGGTCGTTTTTCATGATCGGATTAATCGATTAGCGGGTTGGTCAATCCTCTCTCTCTGTGAACGAAGTAGGTCATACAGGAGTACGACTTGCCGACATTTATATCTTTTTCGTATTTTCTAGATAAGCCGCGATTATTTCGGGATAAGTCGGATTTCCGGGTCTTCGGATCGATATGCGCGCCTAATGCCGGCAATCAGGCGTCGTGGTCGTTCGAATCAAGGCATTGAGCCATTCGCGCAGGCCCTACATGTGTATTACCCGGCATGGGCTGGTCGTCATTAAATTCTCGACAACGCTGTCAATGAACGTAGCCAGGGATTTTTAATGCTTATGATGTGGCGCAATAATTCGATTATCAGGAAGGGTGACGGGCCACCGCTCTGGTTGCCGGTTGCGACCCGCGCCGCGCTGCGTCACCTCGCGGGGCCGTTCGAGGCGGCCTGGGCGCTGTTGCCGCGTGCGTCGCTTGCTTCGCTTGCGTCGATCGCGACGCTTGTCCCGATTACACCGGCGAATGCCGCGACGCCCGCATGGCACGGCACGCCGATTCACTACGCGGTGAACGGCGCGCCGCTGCCCGATGTATTGCGCGATGTGCTCGCCGTCGAGGGCTTGAGCGCCGACATTGGCCGCGATGTGAAAGGGGTGGTCAACGGCCGCTTCGACGACACGCCGGGCAACGTATTCACGCAGTTGACGGAGGCCTACGGGCTGGTCTGGTATTTCGACGGCAAGGCGATGCACGTGGCGAGTGCGGCGGACGTGCGCAGCCGGGTGATCCCGTTCGCGCCCATGACGCGTGAAGCGGTCGCCTCGCTATTGCGCAATCTCGATCTCGACGACGCCCGTCTGCCGATCAAATATTCGGCGACCACGGTGAAGGTGGCCGGTCCTTCGCGCTTTGTCGATGCCGTCACGGAAGCGATCGACCAGGCGCAGCGGCAGACCACGGTCGCGCCGAACCCTGAAGACCCGGTGATCCGCATCTTCCCGCTGCGTTATGCGCAGGCGCAGGACATTCGCTACACAGTCGGCTCGCAAGAACGCGTGATGCCGGGCGTCGCTTCGTTACTGCGTCAGTTGATGGCGGAGAGCTGGCCGGGCAACGCGCCGCGCCCGCGCGCCGACGATGCGCATGCGAGCGCGGATGCCCGTGCCGCCGCGCGGACCGAAGCGCGCAACGCGCGTGGCGGGCCGCCGCCGTTGCCGAGTCTGCTGGGGCTCGGTCTGGCGGGTGTGCCGCCGGGCGGCGGGGGCACGGGCGGCACACTTGCGCCGTTGCCTGAAAGCGACGGCAGCATGGCGTCGTCCGCGTCCCCAGTGCGCCGCAATATCGTGGCCGACGCGCGCACCAATGCTGTGATCGTCAGCGACCTCACGGCGACGATGCCGAACTACGAGCGCGCGATCGCCATGCTCGATCAGCCGCAGGAGCTGGTCGAGATCGACGCGGTGGTGATCGACGTGTCGTCGAACGCGGCGCGCTCGCTCGGCGTCAGTTGGGGCGGCGCGAATGGGCGGATCAACGGCGCTTCGGGGACCGCGGCCGCGCCGCTCTCGTTCGGCGCGGCCGCGCTGATGACGCCGGCGAGCGCCGCGGCCGGATTGAATCTGGCGACGCTGGTGGGTAACTCCGCGCAGTACCTGTTCGCCCAGCTCAACGCCCTCGAAAACACCGGCGAAGCGCGGGTGCAATCGCGTCCGCGCGTGCTCACGCTGAACAACACGGAAGCGGCGCTGACGTCGCGTAGTTCGGTGTACGTGCGGGTCGCGGGCAATCAGGCTGTCGATCTCTACAACATCGACACCGGCCTGACGCTCAAGGTGACGCCCAACATCGAATCGAGCGGCGAGCCGCGCCGCAATATCCGGCTAAACATCCAGATCGACGATGGCGCGTTCAACGCGACCGCGTCGGTGGATGGGATTCCGCAGGTCGACAACCATTCGGTCGTCACGCAGGCGATCGTGCGTGACGGCGAGAGTCTGCTGATCGGCGGCTATCAGTACGAGCGGAGCGAGCGCACGACGTCGAAGGTGCCGGTGCTCGGCGACGTGCCTTACCTCGGCGCACTGTTCCGCGACACGGAGACCAAGCATGAGCGGCTCGAGCGGCTGATCGTGATCACGCCGCGTTTGAAAAGCGTGGCCGGCGACGGTGCGCCGAATGTGACGCTGGCGGGTTCAAGCGCGGCGAGTGTCGCGGACGCGGCGGTCCCGGTTGCCGCTGCGGCTCCCGAAACGGATGGCGTCGCCGCGCTACTGACGATGACGGAGCCCACGCCATCCACGCCATCCACGCCGTCTGTCGACGCTGCTCTGCGCAAGCTCGCGCCGCCGCCGGCTTCCTTGCCTGCCGCGCCGGCCGCCTTACCGCTCGTGCAAAAAATGCCTTGGGAGGCTCGCGATGACCGCTGACGCGCAGATCGTCGTGATGGACGGCGTGCATACCGGCGCGAGCATGGTGATGTCCGCCGGGCAGCCGTTGCGAATCGGCAGCGGTGGCGACGCGGACCTGATCGTGATCGACGACGGCGTCGAACCGCTGCACGCCACCGTCGAGTTGCAACACGACACGCTCTCGCTGGTCGCGCAGCACGACGGCGTCGCCGCGTTCGGGCGGCGCGTGCCGCCCGGACGTCGCGTGCGGATGCAGCGCGGCGCATGGTTTTCGGTGGCCGGCGTGACGTTCCGCTTCGCCGGCCGCGATACGCCGGGCCCGACGCTCGCGCGGGACGCCGAGCGCGCGTATTTGCTGCGTCACGAACCGCTGGGCTACATCGTGAAGCGCTGGTCCGACGCCGCACCGGTCACCAAGGCGACGGCCCTCGGTGTACCCGTCGCGTTCGCGATGCTGGCGTGGCTCGGCTCGTCCGCGCCGTCTGTCGAAAAGCGTCTCACGCGCCACGAAGAAACCTTCCGGCTGGTAACGACGCATGTCGATCCGAAGACCGGTGCGTTGGTCTACGAGGGCTATGTGCAGACCGCGACCGATCTCGCCGCGCTGACCGCGCACGCCTGGTCGCGGCAGCGGGCGCCGGTGATGCATGTATTCGCGCTGGCGCAACTGCAGGAGCAGGTCGGCGAATTTCTGGCGCGCTATTACCGTGGCGCCGAGGTGCGCGCCACCCAACCCGGCGCGTTCAACGCGCTGTTGCCCGACGCGCATGGTTTTTTATCGCCGGAAGCATGGGACTACGCGCGCGTGGCGCGTCTCGCGCGCGCCGACATCGGTGGCTTGCGCGAGCTTGCTTTTCCCGGTCACGCGCAGCCGCGCGAACGGGTGCGTGTGCCGCTCGACGCGCTCGGCCTCAATTTGCTCGCGAGCCGACATGCAGCCTGGCTGACGGACGCGCAGGGCGTGCGCTACTTCGTCGGCGCGCGCTTGCCGATCGGCCATGTCAGTCGCCTCTCGGCGTGCGCTGCGGAAGTCACGCGCGACGACGACGGCTCGATCTACGAATTCGTCGCGGATGCCGCCCATGCCCCCGACAACTGCCGGTAAAAGCACGCTCGGCTCGTTTGGCGATCTGCCGCTCGAAGCACAACTCGCCGAGCGCGGCGGCGCGGGCCGGACCGTGATCGTGGCCCGGTTGACGGCGGAAATCGAGCGCCTGAGCGACGCCGTGACGAACGCGTCGCCGGCGCTCAGAAAAGAACTGATTCTTCTTGTCGAGTGTTTACGCGCCGCTCGGCAGGTGGTGGAACGAAGCGCAAGCTTCGTCGACGCGCGTAGTCAATAGTAAGGAGTATCAATCATGACAATGAATATGGACGCGATCAACCGTGGTATCGCGGGTCCTTTCGCGCCGGGTTTCTCCAGCTCCGCCCTCGCGGGCAATCAAAGCCTCTCTACCGGCGGACTGCTCGGTTTGCTGGAGAGGATCCTCGAAAAGGAGAACAACAAGGTCAACAACACGTTGCAGAACGCGCAGAACGCTGACGGGGCCCAACAACAGCTCGGCGGTCAGATGGCCAACGCGGCGCAAGGCAGCAACCAGGGGAACATCGAAATGCTGGAGGCCCAGCAGGCGGTGGGCGAACTGAGCACCTTTAACTCCACCGCGACGAACATGATGAACAGCGTCAACGATTCGCAGAAGGCGGTGGCACAGAACACCCGATAACGCTTTTTTAACCAGGACGGAGACGCCTTCGCGGCGTCTTCGGTGATCCATGCCGATGCAGGACGACACCTTGGAATTGCTGATCTCGATCGGTCACCTTGCCCGCGTCTACCGTCGTTTCGACGACGCGCGCTATCTGTTCGAGCGGCTCGCGCTGCTGTATCCGCAGCGCGCTTTTCCGTATCTCGGGCTGGGCCTGGTCGAGGTCGATCGCGCGAACTATCGCGGCGCGTCGTTGCTATTCGCGAGGGCGCTCGAGGTCGTGCCGGACAGCGCGCTCGCGTGTGCATGGCTCGGGACGTCCCAGGTGCTCGACGGCCACTATGCACTGGGGGCGCGAACGCTGACGAAGGTGGTCGGCAGCGACGAGCCCAGTGCGAATTCGATGGCGCTGGCGTTTCTGAAGCTGCCGGAATGCGTGCCTTTTGTGAATGCCAATGCGTCCGGCGCGGCACCTCCCGCTCACACCGCGGCGCCCCTTTCAACGATTGAACGACTGACTATTCGAGGCAGGAATTGATGTTGCAACTTCCGATCACAACGCCGCCGGCGCCAGCCGGCGCATCGGTCCCGATGTCGCCCGCGGAGCCCGGCGCCGGTGGCCCCGGTTCGCTGATGGAGCGTCTGCTGGCGCATGCCCAGAACGCGCAGGACACGTCCGTGCAGCAACTGTCGGTGGATCTCAACCAGCTCGCCGCCGGGCGCGTGTCGACGATCGACCTGTTGCGCCTGCAAGCCGACATGGGCGCGTTCACGGTGCGTGTGCAGATGACGGTGCGCATCGCCGACCAGATCGGCAGCGCGATCCAGACGCTGTCGCAGCGAAGCTGATGCGCCGCGCCCTGATCGTGCTGCCGCTTCTGCTGCTCCTCGCCGGCTGCAAAACCTCATTGTTCGAAGGCCTGGACGAGGACCAGGCGAACCATATCGTAGCGGCGCTTAGCCACCACGGGATCACCGGCTACAAAGACCGCAACGCGGACAAGACATGGAACGTTTCGGTCGACGACGACGACGCGGTGATCGCCACGGAACTGGCGAGCGCCTACGCGCTGCCGCGCGGCGGCCACGCGAATCTCGGCGAGTTGTTCAGCCGCCAGGGACTGATTTCGAGTCCCGAGGAGGATCGCGTGCGCTACGTGTACGGGCTCTCGCAGGAGTTGTCCGAGACGCTCGAAAAGATGGACGGCGTGCTGCTCGCGCGCGTGCACATCGTGCTGCCGGAGAAAGACCCGATGGATCCGGCGCAGGACACGTTGCCGTCGGCGTCCGTGATGATGCGTTACCGCAGCGACTACAACCTCGACCTGCTGCGCGACCGGATTCGCGCGATCGTCGCGGGCAGCGTCGAGGGACTGACGGCCGCGCGCGTCTCGTTGACGCTGTTGCCGGTCACGCCGGTGCTGACCTTTCCCGGCAATTGCGGGCAAGGCGCGGATGTCGCCAGCGCGGCGGGCGGCGTGACCACGACGGATTGCGTGCACGACGGCAGCAGCGGCCCGTCGCGCGCCACGGCGGTGCTGGCCGTGCTTGCGCTGCTCGTGGCGTTGACGACCGGCTTCATGTGGCTGTGGCGCTCGGGACGGCGCACGTGGTTCAAACGCAAGCCGCGCGGCGGAGCGGTCGCGGCGCGGGCCGCCGAACTGCCGGGGCGCGTGAGCCAGGGCGTGCAGGAAGCCGGCCGTACCGGCGCGGCTGACGATGACGGCGACAACGGCGGCGCGCAAGACGTCAATGCCGCCCATGCCGCTGACGTCGCCGGCGCTACCGGCGCCCAGTCGCGATCCTCGGGCCGCCTCGGAGACGACGCATGACTCTGCAACCTGTTCGACTCTCCGTTCCGTCATCCGCGGAGCCGACGAGCGGCCGGCATTCCAGCGCCGCAACGCCGACGGGTTCCGTCGCGGCCTCTCGATGCGCCACGGCCTACTGGGCGCATCACAGCTGGCTCGAAGCGCCGCGTCCGGTGCGTAACGAGCGTAGCGCGCGTGCCGCCCACGCCTTTCTGTTCGAGCGCTATCCGCAACTGGCCGACGTGACGCGCGCCGCCGCGTCGTCCGGATTACCCGTCTGGCCGCGGCCGGCCTGCGCGCGATTGTGCCGCGTCGTCGCGGCGCTCGCGTTAGGGCGTTCGTTGCGGCGCGTCGTGGCGGCGCAGTCGCATACGGCATTCGCCGCCAGCGTGGCGCCGCGCCTGCTCGAAGCAATCCAGCGACACCCGCGCGCGCTCGCTCCCGACCTGCATGTCGAGCCGGCCGCGTCGCCGTTCGATCGACACGCCATGACGGCGCTCGGGCTCGCGTTGGTGCAACGGGCCGACGCGGATTTGAGCCACGCGTTCTGGTGGAGTTTGCGGCTGCCGCGCGAGATCGCGCAGTCCGCGCAGCGCTATGGCGTGCGGGGTTTGTCGGCGGCCGATGCCGCTGATCTGCTGGCCGACGCGAAACGTTTGATGGAGGTGCCGCGATGCTGATCTGCCGGATGGGTACATGGCGCATCGAATCGGATGGCCATGTGAGCGCGGATGAACTGGCGTCGCTCGAAGGACTGCGCGCCGTCGAAACGGAGCGCGCGGCCGACGCGGCGCGCGAACGCGGTCGGCTCGGCGAGCAGGTGCGCGCATTGAAACGTCGCGCGTGGCGTCACGGTCACTCGGCCGGCAAGCTGGCGGCGTTGCGCGATTACGCCGGTCGCGACGCCGCGGCCGCGTTCGTCACGCAACGCCTCGAGGAGCGGCTCGCGCAGATCGTGCTGGGGGTGGTGAACGACATCGTCGGTGCGCTGCCGCCCTCGGCCGCGTTGATGCACCAACTGCGCCGCGCGGTGGCGGTGGCGCAATCGCAGCGGCTCGTTTCCATACGCGTGGCGCCGGCGGTGTTCGAGGACACGGCGCGGCTGACCTCGACGCTTCAGCGCGAATACGGCGCGCCGCTTTGCACCGTGCTTGCCGATGCGGGATTGCCCACGCATTCGTGCGTGATCGAGACCGAGGCCGGGGTGATCGATGGCGGTTTGACGGTGCAATTGCGCACGCTCGAGCGAGGTATTCGCGAAGGCGTGGCCGCAGTGTTGCGCAACTATGACCTGAACGACGAGACGGGGCGGACGACGATCGATGCGATCGGGCAGGGCGTACGGGAGACCGTGGCTGTGCTGGCGGCGCCGGTAGCGATACGGCCGACGCCGACGCCGACGCCGACGCCGACGCCGACGCCGACGCCAACGCCAACGCCAACGCCAACGCCAACGCCAACGCCAACGCCGACGCCAACGCCAACGCCGACGCCAACGCCAACGCCAACGCCAACGCCAACGCCAACGCCAACGGCGCCCGAGCCGCTTGCGCGACCCGCACCGGCTCAACAGGCTCACGAGGCTCACCAGCCCCTCGTCGTCCGCCGCGTCTTTAAACGGGAGGCCACATGAGCCTTTGGCCCGACCTGGACACCCTCACGCTGGCCGATGCCGAGCGTCACAACCTCGCGCTGCGGCACTTCGGCTCGCCGCGCATCGTGCGTGCGGGCCGGCACGCCTTCACGCTCGAATTCGAGCCGTGCCGCGCGCGCTATCCGTTGCGGCTGTCGGGCGTGGCGTCGCAAGCGCCGTTCAGCGCCGTCTGCGACGCCGGCGCGCTGCTGCCCGAACTCGCGGCGGAAGTGCCCGGCACGCTCGGCGCCGCCGCGCTGACGCATATCGCCGACGCGTTGAGCGACTGGCTCTGCGCGCTCGAAGGCCTGTTCGGCTTCACGATCGATCTAACCGGCGTCGCGTTCGACGCCGTTCCCGAAGCGGGCGCCTATGGCCTCGCCGTCACGCAGATGGCGAGCGGCCGGACCGCCCATTTCTCGTTTTGCAGTCCCGCGGTCGATGCGTGGCTGCGCCTGCACGTGCCGGCGCAGCCGACCGCCGATGCGCTGCTGCGTCGTCTGTTCGTGCGGCTGCCGATCTGCCTGCCGGGCCCGTCGCTGTCGCTGCCGCGGCTGCGCAAGCTTGCGGTCGGCGACGCGCTGCTGTTCGAGCGTGACGCCTGTTTTCTGCGCGTGCCGTTGCGACTCGGCGCGTGCCGGATTCTTTTGAAATTCACTGAGGAGCACACCTTGATAGACCAGGTTCTGAACGATGAAACCCCCGCCGTCGAAGTGACCAGCGAACTGCTGCCGATCGACTCCCTGACCTTCGCGTTCGACGCCGTGCTCGGCACGCTGTCGCTCTCGGTTGCCGAACTGGCGCATTTACGCCAGGGCTCGATCGTCGCGTTCCGTCTGCCCGCCCGCGAGCGATCCGTGACGCTGTTGTGCCAGGGCATTCCGTTCGCGCGCGGCGAGCTGATCGAGATCGAGGGGGCGCTCGGCGTGCGCGTGACCCGTTTGACCCAGGAGGACCGCCCGGCATGACCGCTCAATTCGACCAGTTACAGACCATCGGCATGTTCTTCATGCTGGGTCTGCTGCCGCTGGCGGTCGTGATGACGACCTCGTTCACGAAGTTCAGCATCGTGCTGACATTGCTGCGCTCGGCGCTCGGTGTCCAGCAGGCGCCGAGCAACATGGCGATTTCGGGTATCGCGCTCGCGGCGACGCTGGTCGTGATGTCGCCGACCCTTGCGAAGATCGAAGCCGCGCTGCCGGGCGCGGACAGCGGCGAGTTCCAGCTGCCGCGTCCCGCCGAGTTGTTCGAGGCGGTGCGCGGTCCGCTCGGCGAGTTCATGTTCGCGCATTCGCGCCCCGACGAACGCAAGTTCCTGGTGGGCGCCGTGAAGCGTATCGATCCGGCGCGCGACGCCCGCGAGACCGATCTCAGCCTGCTGATTCCGGCGTTTCTGATCGGGGAGATTTCGAGCGGTTTCGAGGCGGGTTTTCTGCTCTATATCGCGTTTCTGGTGGTCGATCTGGTGGTCGCCAACGTGCTCACCGCCATGGGCATGGTGATGTTGTCGCCGAGCACGGTGTCGATTCCGTTGAAGCTGTTCATCTTCGTGTCGGTGTCCGGCATCTCGAAGCTGATGCATGCGTTGATCGTCGGCTACGTCAAATGAACGCGCTCCCGTCTCTTGCCACGTTGTCCAGCGACGCGTTGATGCTGGTGTTCTGGTTGTCGCTGCCCGCGCTCGCGGTGGCGACCCTTGTCGGTCTGTTGATCGGGCTGTTGCAGTCGATCACGCAGATTCAGGATCAGAGCCTGCCTTACGGCGCGAAGATCATCTGCGTCGGCGTGGTGCTGATCGTGACCACGCCGTGGGCCAGCCGCGAGCTGGCGCGGTTTTTCGCGCATGTATTCACCTTCATCGCGGCGGGGCGTCTGCATTGACCCCGGACTACATGGGCTATTTCGCGGGTTACGCGTTCTGCACGATCCGACCCGCCGTCGCGCTGTTTCTGATTCCCTTCGGCCAGAGCGGCTCGCTCGGCGTGCGGGTGCGCGTGCCGATGCTGCTCGCGTTGGCGACGCTGCCGCACCAGGTCGGCTGGCCGGCGGAGCCGTGGCCGGCCCTGTGCGTCGAGGCGGCCCTTGGCGCGGTGCTCGGCCTGCTGCTCGGCACGATCTTTCATGCGGCGGCCGTGGCGGGCGCGGTGCTCGATCAGCAAGGCGGCTATGCGAGCGCGGCGATCTACGATCCGCACTTCCAGCAGGAGGCGGCGCTATTCGAAACGCTGTTCTCGCAATTCGCCGCGCTGGCGATGTTCACCGGCCCAGGCCTGCCGCTGCTGTTCGGCTTCTTCACCGATGCCTGGGTGCTGTGGCCACCGGGCCGCTGGCGCATCGATCTGGTGGAGGTGTTCCGGCATGTCGCGCTGCGCGACTCGACGTCTTCGCTGGCCGGCTCGTTTGCCGAAGGGTTGCGGCTCGCGAGTCCGTTGCTCGGTCTCGTGCTGTTGATCGACGTCGCGTTCGGCCTGATGACGCGCCACGCGAAGCGGCTCAATCCGTTCGCCACCGCGCGCACGGTCAAGGCCATGATCCTCTCGTTCGCCGCGATGCTCAGCGTGCCCGCGTTGTTCGGGCAACTGCAGATCGTGTTCACCTATCTGATTCATTTGCGGGTTTCGCCATGAGCGACAAGAGCGAAGCGCCGACGGCCAAACGGCTGCGCCGCGCGCGCGACGACGGCGAGACCGCGAAGAGCGCGCACCTGAGCGTCGCGTTCAGCGGTCTGTGCTGGTGGCTGTATCTGTTCATCGAAGCGCCGCATCTGTACGCGCTCGGCACGCGGCTGATCCTGGCGGTGACGACGCTCGACGCGAGCCTCTCGTTCGACGACCGGTTCGCGCGAACCCTCGCACTGTTGACCGCGTTCCTGCCGCCGGTGCTGAGTGCGCTCGGCGTCGGCGTGCTGGCCGCCGTGGTGCCGGAATTGATCCAGACCCGCGGGCTGATCGCCCTGAAGCGTGTGAAGCCCGATCTCAAGCGGCTGAATCCTCTCAACGGCCTCAAACAGATGTTCAGCCTGCGTCTCGTGTGGGACACGCTGCTCACGCTGTTGCAGTTCACGATCCTGCTGTTGCTGTTCTGGCAGGCGCTGATCGCGTGGTTGCGGCAGCTCGCGCCGATTTATGCGTTCGCGTTGCCGGCGCTGCTCGGCTACACGGCGACGTCGCACTCGCATCTGCTCGCCTGGATGGTCGCGTCGCAGATCGCGCCCGCCGTGGCGGACTATTTCATCCAGCGTTTCTTGTGGCTGCGCAATCTGCGCATGGACAAGAACGAAATCAAACGCGAATACCGCGACGACGAGGGCGATCCCTACGTCAAGAGCCGTCGCCGTGCGCTACACCGGGAGCTTGGTCAATAACATGCCGAACCGTTCCATTCTCAGCCGCTACGATCTGTCGGCGTTCTTCGCGCGGCACGCCGATCTCGCCGTCGCGATCGGCCTGTTGGCCGTGCTCGCGCTGCTGATCGTGCCGGTGCCGCCGTTCGTGCTCGATCTGTTCATCTGCGTGAGCTTCGCCTCCAGCCTGACGATGCTGAGCACCACGCTGTATGTGTCGAAGGCCGCGGACCTCGCGAGTTTTCCGTCGCTGCTGCTGATCACCACGCTGCTGCGGCTCTCGCTGGCCATTGCGTCGACCAAGATGATTCTGTTGCATGCGCACGCCGGGCAGATCATCGGCGCATTCGGTGAACTAGTGGTGGGCGGCAACGTGGCGGTCGGCCTCGTGGTGTTCATCGTGCTCGCGGCGATCCAGTTCATCGTGGTCGCGAAGGGCGCGGACCGGGTCGCCGAAGTCGGCGCGCGCTTCACGCTCGACGGCATTCCCGGCCGGCAGATGAGTATCGACGCCGATCTGCGCTCCGGCGTGATCTCGCCCGCGCAGGCGAGCCGGGCGCGCGCGGCGCTCGAACGCGAAACGTATTTCTACGGCTCGCTCGACGGCGCGATGAAATTCGTCAAGGGCGACGCGGTCGCGGGGCTGGTCGTCGCGCTGGTGAATATCGTGGGCGGTCTCGCGATCGGTATCGCGCAGCGCGGCATGTCGTTCGCCGACGCGTTGCATACCTACACCATTCTCACCGTCGGCGATGGTCTGGTGGCGCAGATTCCGTCGCTGATCGTGTCGGTGTCGGCGGGCATCCTGGTCACGCGGGTGGCCTCGGCCGATAGTGTGGACGCGCATCTAGGCGGCGATATCTACCGGCAACTGACGGTGCAGCCGAAGGCGATCGGCATGGCCGGCGCGGCCTGTTGCGCGTTGGCCGCGATTCCGGGTTTCCCGCATCTGCAGTTTCTGCTGGCCGGCGGGCTGCTGGTGGTGCTGGCCATCACGCTGATGCGCAATGCCGCGGCGGCGACGAATTCGCAACGCGCCCTGATGCCGGGCATGACCCGCGACGGCGGCAACTACGTACCGCGCATTCTCGACGACGTCGAACTGGGCACGAGCGCGACCTTGCGGTTACGGCTCGGCCTGAAAGCGTTCGACGCCTTGCGGCCCGAAGCGCTGAACCGGCAACTCGGGCAGTTGCGGCGGCACCTGATGGTCGAACTGGGCGTGCCGTTTCCGGGCCTCGCGTTGCTGCGCGACGCGCGGCTCGCGCCGGAGCGCTACATCGTCGACGTCGAGGACGTGCCGTTCGCGAGCGGCACGCTGGTCGCCGCGCATACGCTGTTGAGCGGCGACGGTAGTCGCCTCACGTTCGAGGGCACCGAAGGCTACCGGCCGCGTGCCGAGCGATCGGTGTGGGTGCCGAACGCGCAGGCCGCCTCGGTCGACGATCCGGCGATCCGTAAAGCGAGCGTCGACGAAGCGCTATGCGAGCACCTCGGCGAAGTGTGCGAGCGGTCGGCGGCCGATTTTCTCGGCACTCAGGAAACGCGCTTTCTACTGGATCAGCTCGGGATCGAATTCCGCGAGCTGGTGGCGCAAGCGGTCCAGGCCGCGAACACGGTGCAGCTTGCCGGCGTGCTGCGGCAACTGCTGCAGCAGCGCGTGCCGATTCGCAATCTTCGGGCGATTCTTGAAGCCGTGGTGCGCGTGCCGGCGGGTGAACGCACGCTGGACCGGATGGTGCGCGAGGCGCGCATTCAATTGGGGCGGCAGATCTCGCGCAACTTCGCCGACCTCGAATCGTGGACGATTTCCGCGGCGGTGCTGGAGCCGGGCTGGGAGGCGAGCCTCGAGGCGCAGATCCGCGGCGGAGTCGACGGCGAGCCGGTGTGCGTGTTGCCGGCCGACGAGATGGAGCGGGCACAGCAGATCCTGGGCGCGGACCTGTCCGGCATCGGGCTGATCGTCACGAATGCGGTGCTGCGCCCGCATCTCGCGCGATTGTTGCGCGACTTTGGCTGGCGTACCGACGTGCTCGCGATAGAAGAGATTCCATTCGACATCTATCGGATTCAGACCATCGCGACGTTGGGCGCGCCATGACGGAGCGCGGGATGAAGTCGTTGGGAACGAGCTGGCCCACGTTTGCGTCCGCCCCCGAGTTGCGCGGCCGGGTGGTCGAGGCGCGCGGCGTGATTGCGCGGGTGGTGGGCGTGTCGTTGCGAATCGGCGAGAAGGTGCGGCTGGTGCGGCCGGATACGCTCGAGGCGCAGTACGGCGAAGTCGTCGGCTTCGCGCACGACGGCGCTCTGGTGATGCCGCTAGCCGGACTCGCCGGGCTGTCGGATATCACCGAGGTGCAGGGTTGCGGTGCGACGTGGGGCAGCGTCGACGCCACGGGTTTGCTCGGGCGGGTGGTGGATGGTCTCGGCAATCCGCTCGACGGTGGACCGTTGCCGCCGCAACGAGACATCGCGCGCGGTTCGGCGGGTTCAGCGGGTTTATTGGGCTCCGCGCGCTCCGTGGGCGGTGAGATCACGCTCAATCCGCTGGAGCGCCCGGTCATCACGACCCCGTTCGCCACCGGCGTGCGCGCGATCGATGGCCTGCTGACCTGCGGCGTCGGCCAGCGCACGGGCATCTTCGCGCCAGCGGGTGGTGGCAAGAGCACGATCATGGGGATGATCGCGAACGGCGCATCGACCGATGCGATCGTGGTCGCGCTGATCGGCGAGCGTGGCCGCGAGGTGGGCGAATTCATTCACGATCACCTCGCACACCGGCGCGCGTCGACCGTCGTGATCGCGGCGACGTCCGACCGTCCCGCGGCGGAGCGGATCAAGGCGGCGGAACTCGCGTCGCAGGTCGCGGTGGGATTGCGCGCGAGCGGGCGCAACGTGCTGCTGCTATTCGATTCGCTGACACGCTACGCGCGGGCGTTGCGCGAACTGGGCCTCGCGGTCGGCGAGCCGCCGCTGCGCGGCGGCTTTCCACCGAGTGTGTTCGCGCGCTTGCCTAAATTGATCGAAACCGCCGGCGTGACGGCACAAGGCAGCATTACCGGTTTCTACACCGTGCTCGCCGATGAATCCGATCTGTCGGACCCGGTCGCGGAAGAAGCGCGCTCGCTGCTGGACGGCCATATCCAGTTGTCGTCGAAGCTGGGGGCGTCCGGCCACTATCCGGCGATCGATATCTTGCGTAGCCGCAGCCGCTTGATGAACCGCGTCGCGGACCGGGCGCAACTCGCCGACGCAAACGGGGTGCGCGATTGGCTCGCGCGTTATGAAGAGGTCGAGATGCTGTTGCAGATCGGCGAATACGAGCGAGGGCATGACGGCGACACGGACCTGGCTATCGAGCGGCGTCCGGCGATCCAGCAGTTTTTGCGTCAACCATACGACCGCAGCAGTGAATGGGACGAGACGCGTGCGCTGCTGCATGCGTTGCGTGCCGGCGGGCGGACGGCGTGATGCGCGACCCGGCGCGGGAAGCGGCGTTCTGGCGGCTGCTGGTGCGCGTGCGAGGTTTGCGGGTGCGGCGCAAGCTGCGTGCGCTGGCCGACGCGCGGCGGCACGAACGGCACGCGGCGGATGCGTTCGCCGCGCGGCTTGCGGCGCTGGAGCAGCATGCGCGGCAACGGCAACGGGTGCTGACGTTTTGCCGGCGTAATGGACGCGTTGGCGCTCAATGGCGTGCCACGCTGCGCGCACACGATGCGCGCCTGGCCGGCTTGCAGCTGCAATTGAGCGAGGCGCGCGACGCGCACGCGGCGGCGCGCGCCGAAGCGGGGTTCGCGTTGAGAGCGTGGCAGGTGGAGCAAGGCCGGCACGATGATGCGAAGGAGCGTGTGCGGTTGGCGAGCGCGCGTCACCTGGCCATTGATGGAGAAAACGCCTAGCGTTGCGTGTCGAGGCGGCCGGAGCGCGGTTCGTGCTCGCGGTCGTGGTCGTGGTCGTGGTCGCGGTCGCGGTCGTGGACTCGCGGGCAGCGCGGGCGGGGCGGGCAGCGCGGACTGCCGGTCGATCGCCGGACGCCGCGAACACATGGCCGATGTGTTCGCGGCGAACATCGAGGATACCGCGCTGCGCTGTCGTCCCCGTTTCGTGCGGTTGGCTTATGCGGCTTTCTTGAAGTCGTCCGCGGTCGGTTGCTTGCCCGTGGCCGGGTCGATGAAGCCGCTGCCGTCGCGGGAGGCCACGATGGTGTAGCCGTCCGGCGTGGCGACGTCGAGCGCGCGGCCGTTGTTGCTCTTCTGCACGCTGAGCGCCGCCGAGTCCTGCTGACTCAGACCCGAGACCTGATACGCCTGATTGCCTTTGGTGATGGTGACCTGATCGGCGTACGAGACCGACGGGTTGTTCTTGGCCGCCTGGGTGCCCACGCTGATCTTGGTGTTGTCCGGCAGCATGAACGTCATCGGACCGTTGAACATCGCCGACGTTTTGTTGGCGCCGTTGGCATGCTGTTCGATATGCGGGTCACCGTAGATGTTTGTCGTATCGCCGGTCTTCTTGTTCGTCAGAAGCATCGACGAATTAGTTTTGCTGAAGTCGAGTTTGTAGTCGCCCAGATCGATACTGGTCTTGTTGTTGGCGACCGGCGTATTGCTCCATTGCGTCTGATCGGTCCGGCTCCGATCGTTGCAGCCGCAATTCCGGCCTTGCGACGTGCCGTTGCCGCCACGCGAGTAGTCGCCGTAGCCACCCTGACGGGTCGTGTGGCCCCAGCTTGCCTGCATGGCGTTGGCGGGCGCCCCGCGATTGATCGTTGTGCCTTGCGCAAAGAACGTGCTGCTTTGACCGTTCGCCGTGTTCTGACCGAAGACCGAGAACGTGCTCTTCGAAAAGCCGCTCGCCATGTTCGACATCGGCGAGGGCGCGTTGCGGCCGTTATTGAATGCCGGGATTCGCGAGAGTGACGACGCGCCGCCGAACTGCGCGGTCAGTTGAGTCAGGTTTGGGAAGAAAGAAGACGGATTTTGCAACGTTGCTTGCATGTCGTGATTCCTGAAATTAAAAGAAGCCAGGCTTGAGCCTGGCGAGTCGGGTCCACGTCGCCGGATCGGTTGGATCGGCGCCGCTTGATCAATAGTAGAGAGATGAGCGCGCGATTCGGCGTACTTATCTATACCCGTCACGCTATATTTGACTGCGGCTGTCGCGTCTGGCCGATAGTGACGATTTGCGCGTTCGTGCATCCAGATAGATAAGACCTGCTGACGGCGTTGCGGCATTTCAATGGGCCTGCATTTCTCCGATTTCTCCTTCAGACAGGGATAGCGAAATGAAGCTCCAGTCAGTCAGTAGTCAAGCGGTCGGCCGCGACGCGGCGGTGACGAATCGAAGCGATGCGCCGGGTGTTCGACTCGGGCCGGCGCCCGCGGTATTCGATACGTCGGCCGCGTCGCCGGCGGCGTTGCGGGGCGGCGTCGGGGCGGGGCCGACTCCGGCCTTGACCGCGCCTCGGTCTCCGCAACCCGGTACGTCGACCGGCGGTGAAACGCGCCCGGTCCTTGGACGATCTGAGCCATCGTCGCCTGCGGCGAAGCGTCGGCGTGTCGAGACGCGCGCGGCGGTTTCCGGCGCGCTGGTCTCCGCCATCGTCAGGCAGGCCGAAGCGGGGCTGCCGCCCAATCAGATAGCGAACAATCTGGGCTTGTCGGAACAGGCCGCTTGGCAGACGGAATTTTTATATTTGCAGAACGCGCTGCGAGGCGTGGATGAGCCGATCCGGATCGAACGTGCCAGTCTGCCGCCGGGCCTGGTGACTCCGCCGCCGACGTCGCCGGATGTTCGGCAAGCCGTGATCCGGCAATTGCGGGGTGGCGTCGATATGCCGGATATCGCACGCCACCTGGATCTGAGGGAGTCCCAGATTCAGGTCATCTACGGCCAGCTTCTCGACGCTGAGTTCGCGCAGCTCGATATGAGCGCCTTCAAGGCGATGACCGGATCGTCGAGCGGCGAGTCGCCCGAGTAGGCGTTTTGTGTGAGCCCGTTTCGACGCGCGGGTTAACACTGATCTCGGTGCCGAAGCGCGTCGACGTCTCCGTGCTAACCCTGGTTCCGATCGCGCCCACCCGCTCGGCATAAGCGTTGCTCCGTGCTGCCCATGACATTGCCTGGGCGCATCAGCTAACATAACAATCCCAGTATCTCTTGCACGATGCGCCGCGACGACCCGATGTAAGTGACGGGTAAGTTGCGGCATTTATCCTGGCAGCATGCCGTCGACCGCTCGCGCGCCGGCACAGGTTTCAGGTTTGATTTTCACCAAGGGGTTGTCGATGTCTGCGATTGAATCGGTTCTTCAGGAACGCCGCGTTTTCCCGCCCTCCGCTGAAGCAGCGGCCGGCGCCGCGATCTCCGGTATGGACGCTTATCGGGCGCTCGCCGCCGAGGCGGAACGCGATTACGAAGGTTTCTGGGGGCGCCTCGCCCGCGAGACGCTTAGCTGGAATACGCCCTTCACCAAGGTGCTCGACGAATCGAACGCGCCGTTCTACACGTGGTTCGAGGACGGCCGGCTGAACGCGTCGTACAACAGCCTCGACCGTCATGTGGAAGCGGGCAACGGCGAGCGCGTGGCGATCGTGTTCGAGGCCGACGACGGCACCGTCACCAACGTGACTTATCGGGATCTGCTGCAACGCGTGTCGCGCTTTGCGAATGCGTTGAAGAAGCGCGGCGTGAAGAAGGGCGACCGTGTGGTGATCTACATGCCCATGTCGATCGAAGGCATCGTCGCGATGCAGGCTTGCGCGCGGATCGGCGCCACGCATTCGGTGGTGTTCGGCGGCTTCTCGTCGAAGTCGCTCAACGAGCGCCTCGTGGACGTGGGTGCGGTCGCGCTCGTCACCTCCGACGAACAGATGCGCGGCGGCAAAGCGCTGCCGCTGAAGAATATCGCCGACGAAGCCCTCGCCATGGGCGGCTGCGAAGCGGTCACGAGCGTGATCGTCTATCAGCGCACCGGCGGCAAGGTCGCGTGGCACGAAGGCCGCGATCTGTGGATGCACGAACTCGCGCAAGCCGAATCGGATCAGTGCCCGCCGGAGTGGGTCGGCGCCGAGCATCCGTTGTTCATTCTCTATACGTCCGGTTCGACCGGCAAGCCGAAGGGCGTGCAGCACAGCACGGGCGGCTATCTGTTGTGGGCCGCGCAGACCCTGAAGTGGACCTTCGACTGGAAGCCCACCGACGTGTTCTGGTGTACCGCCGACATCGGCTGGATCACGGGCCATAGCTACATTACGTATGGTCCGTTGACGCTCGGCGGCACCCAGGTCGTGTTCGAAGGCGTGCCCACGTATCCGAACGCCGGCCGCTTCTGGGACATGATCGCGAAGCACAAGGTTTCGCTGTTCTACACGGCGCCTACCGCGATCCGCTCGCTGATCAAGTCCGCCGAGGCCGACCAGAAAGTGCATCCGAAGAGCTACGACCTGTCGTCGCTGCGCATTATCGGCACGGTCGGCGAGCCGATCAATCCGGAAGCGTGGGTGTGGTATCACGAGAACGTCGGCGGCGGCCGCTGCCCGATCGTCGACACGTGGTGGCAAACCGAAACCGGCGGTCACATGATTACGCCGCTGCCGGGCGCCACGCCGCTGGTGCCGGGTTCGTGCACGCTGCCGTTGCCGGGCATCATGGCCGCGGTCGTCGACGAAACCGGCCAGGACGTGCCGAACGGGCAGGGCGGGATTCTGGTGGTGAAGCGTCCGTGGCCTTCCATGTTGCGTAACGTGTGGGGCGACCCGGACCGCTACAAGAAGAGTTATTTCCCCGAAGAGCTCGGCGGCAAGCTGTATCTCGCCGGCGACGGCGCGGTGCGCGACAAGGACACGGGTTACTTCACGATCATGGGCCGTATCGACGACGTGCTGAACGTGTCGGGTCACCGGCTCGGCACAATGGAAATCGAGTCGGCGCTGGTGTCGAATCCGCTCGTGGCCGAAGCCGCGGTGGTGGGGCGACCCGACGCGACGACCGGTGAGGCCGTGTGCGCCTTCGTCGTGCTCAAGCGTGCCCGTCCGGACGGTGAGGAAGCGGTGAAGCTCGCCAACGAATTGCGCGCGTGGGTCGCCAAGGAAATCGGCCCGATCGCAAAACCGAAGGACATCCGTTTCGGCGAGAACCTGCCGAAGACGCGCTCGGGCAAGATCATGCGTCGCCTGTTGCGCTCGCTTGCAAAGGGCGAGGAAATCACCCAGGACGTGTCGACGCTGGAGAACCCGGCGATTCTCGATCAGCTCGGCGAGTCGCTGTGAGCTAGCGTCGTTCTGGTCGGGTGTGCGTCTCGGGATGCGCGGCTGACCGGATGATGCGATCTCTCGCTCCACTTGCTCTGTAAAAAGCCACCGCGCGGACAATCCCGATTGCCTGCCCGGTGGCTTTTTGATACATAGGCGCATGGCCGCGCCGCACCACTCCTCTCACGCTACGTTGAATCCTCCACCTGAACCGCCCGCGGTGTCGGCGGCGATGGCGCGCGCGCATCGCAAGTACTGGCGCTTCAACGTCGCGTTGATCGCGACGTTGATGACGTTGGGCTTTCTCGTGTCGTTCGTTC
The DNA here is from genome assembly GCF_002973525.1 of Paraburkholderia sp. BL21I4N1. GTDB lineage: Bacteria > Pseudomonadota > Gammaproteobacteria > Burkholderiales > Burkholderiaceae > Paraburkholderia. The sequence continues at coordinate 15,514 of NZ_PVEN01000025.1, read as the reverse complement.
TGCCGTTGATGGCGCCGGCGTTGGAACAGGTACGGATGGGCGGATTCAGTTTGCCGTTCTACTTCGGCGCACAAGGCGCGATTCTGGTCTACATGGCGTTGATCGTCGTATATATCCTGCTGATGCAGCGCGCAGACCGCCGCTTGCAGCGTGCGTTCGAGGCGGATGGTCGCGTGAACGACGATGCGCTTTCCGGCGGCAATGCCGGCGCGGATACCCGCGCACCTTCGACGCGCGGACGTTGAGTCCATGAAGCTCACGAACCGGCTGATCCGCTCCTATACGTTCTACACGCTCGGCTTCCTTCTGTTCATCTACGTGATGTGGCGTATTGAACGGACCACCGGCCCCGGTGTATGGATCGGCTATGTGTTCCTGTTCGTGCCGATCGCGGTTTATGCGGTGATCGGCCTGCTGTCGCGCACTTCGGATCTGGTCGAATACTACGTGGCGGGGCGGCGCGTGCCGTCCGCGTTCAACGGCATGGCGACGGCCGCCGACTGGTTGTCGGCGGCGTCGTTCATCGGCCTTGCGGGGTCGATCTATGCGACCGGCTACGACGGCCTCGCGTATCTGATGGGCTGGACCGGCGGCTATTGCCTCGTCGCGTTTCTGCTCGCGCCGTACGTGCGCAAACTGGCGCGTTATACGATTCCCGATTTTCTCGGCACGCGCTTTTCGAGCAACGCGGTGCGCGGGCTCGCGGCGCTGGCGGCGATTCTCTGTTCGTTCGTCTATCTGGTCGCGCAGATTCAGGGCGTGGGTCTGATCGCGACGCGTTTTATCGGCGTCGATTTTGCGGTGGGTATTTTCTGCGGGCTCGCGGGCATTCTGGTGTGCTCGTTTCTGGGCGGCATGCGTGCCGTCACGTGGACTCAGGTCGCGCAGTACATCATTCTGATCGCGGCGATATTGATACCCGTGTCGATGATCGCGCACAAGGACGGTCTCGGCTGGCTGCCGCAATTCAACTACGGACGGTTGATGGAACGTGTTGAGGGTCTCGAGAAACAGGTGCGCGACGCGCCGCTCGAACAGACCGTACGCGACGACTATCGACGCCAGGCCGCCCGGATGCAGACGCGGCTCGATACGCTGCCGCAATCGTTCATCGACGAGAAGTTGCGCCTCACGCAGGAGGTGGCCGATTTGCGCCGCCACAATGGGCCGTTGCGCGAGATCAAGGAACGCGAGAAAGCGCTCGACCAGTTTCCTCGCGATGCTGCCGCCGCGCAGATCGTCTGGAGCCAGCGCCGCGATGAAATGCTGATGCGCGCCGCCGCGCCGGTGCCGATGCATGAGCCGTTTCCCGCAGCCAACGACGAGGAACGACGCATTCATGAGCGCAATTTTTTGTCGCTGCTGCTGTGCCTTTCGCTGGGAACGGCGAGCTTGCCGCATATTCTGACGCGCTATAACACGACGACGTCGGTGGCGTCCGCGCGACGTTCGGTCGGCTGGACGCTGTTTTTCGTCGCGCTGTTTTATCTGACGGTGCCGGTGCTGGCCGTGCTGATCAAGTACGAGATATTGACCAATCTGGTCGGCCATCATTTTGCCGATCTGCCGCAATGGTTCACGCAATGGAATCGGGTGGAACCGCGTTTGATCAGTTTGAACGATACGAACCTCGACGGCATCGTGCGGTGGAGCGAGATTCAGATGCAGCCGGACATGGTCGTGCTCGCCGCGCCCGAGATTGCGGGGCTGCCGTATGTGATGTCGGGATTGATCGCGGCGGGGGCGTTGGCCGCGGCGCTGTCGACCGCCGATGGTTTGCTGCTCACGATCGCGAATGCGTTATCGCACGACGTGTATTACCACATGGTCGATCCGGCGGCGTCGAGTCAGCGGCGCGTGACGGTTTCGAAGATTCTGCTGCTGGGGGTGGCGCTGTTCGCGTCGTATGTGGCGTCGTTGAATACGGGGAATATTCTGTTTCTGGTGGGGGCGGCGTTTTCGCTGGCGGCGTCGAGTCTGTTCCCGGTACTGGTGCTGGGCGTGTTCTGGAAGCGCACCACGCGACTGGGCGCGGTGGCGGGCATGTTGGCGGGGCTGCTGGTGTGCATCTATTACATCGTTTCGACGTATCCGTTCTTTACGCAGATGACGGGTTTCGCCGGCGCGAGGTGGTTCGGGATCGAGCCGATCAGCTCGGGTGTGTTCGGCGTGCCGGCGGGGTTTCTGGTGGCGATCGGCGTGAGTCTCGTGGACCGGAAACCGGATGCTTATACGCGGGCGCTGGTGGACTACATCCGGCATCCTTAGCGCGGTTTGCATAGGGGTGTGGCGCAGGGCCCGAAGTTTGCTATAATTCGGCTCCCCGCCGGAGAGATGGATGAGCGGTTTAAGTCGCACGCCTGGAAAGCGTGTATAGGTTAATACCTATCCGGGGTTCGAATCCCCGTCTCTCCGCCAAAGATATGAATGATAAGCCGTTGAATCTTAAAGGATTCAGCGGCTTTTTGTTTTCCAACTCACGATTCAACTATCAAACGGTTGACCGCTATGTCCAGTCTTTAAGACGGCGACTCCGTGCAGCGCGCTTAGCCCGAATTCGTCACGTTTCAACCGGTGGACGAAACCGAGTGAGTAGAGCGGAGCAATATTTCGGCCGCGGCGAGGAGATGGGGCAGCGTTGTCTTGGCTGCCTCAAGCGCGTATGTGGCATTCGGTCAACAGCTAGTCTCAGCCGTCGGCCTCACGCTGCGGCATCGGACTCAATCGTTGCTCGCCTACCAGTTAGCGTTGCCGTGCTCGTCTGTAAAGATTCACGACACTTCGGCGTGCGCCCGTATGGCGCAATCCCAAGCCTCGTCGAAATAGCTCTGGTACTTCATAGGGGGGAGACTGTCCGAACACGATGCCATGTCTGATCAACGTTTGGACTTCGGAGTTGTCCAAACCGATTTCGGCAAGAGCCTCTGTGCCGAGCGGTGCCGCCACCTTTTCGGCCTGCAATCTGAATTTAGCGAAAATCGGTGCAAGTTCGGAGATTTCTTCTTCTGTCTCGTGAACCTTTGCATTGCTTGTGGGTTCTATGGCGTTTCTCAGCGCTCGCGGCACCAGTAGTCTTCCGGGATACATCGACACTTCATCCTCCTCGGGCGTGTTGGTCGCGGCATTCGATAGCAAGCGAACGAGGTCGCGTGGCACCAGTCGGCCACGGAGATCGGAAAGCACGGCGATAGTCCAAGTTGCCGTATAGGCTTCTCTAGTTCGCTTCCCCGGGATATCATCTGGTCCCAGCTTTTTACCCCATAGACGTTCTAAACGGCTTGTCTTATCAGAAAGGCTTAGAGCACTAAACTCGGGCGACCACAAGTCAGGTAGGGCTTGCGATTGTGTCGCCAACCAAGCCGCAAGCTCTAGTACGTCGCCCTCCGTCCACGAGAGCGCAAACGCGGAGTACTCTCGACGATACTGATCGAGATTCTGCTTCACCGCTGCCTCAACCGTGTCTCGCCGCGCAAATACGACAACTCCCACAGGGCGACGCGCTTCTGACCGTAGTTTCTGAGGAAGTGATACCAAAACAGCTCGCATTGCCGTATCGACGCCGGGCTCGCTGGACGTGGTGTAAAGCTCTTCTAGACCTTCTATGATCGCGACAATAGTGTGTCCCTTTGTGCGAAGCCATTCAATGAAGTCATTTCCGGCACCCACTGTCGCAGGCTTAAATCCAGCGCTCCAAGCGACGACGTCTAACCATATTCCGACCCACACTTGTTCGGTATGATCTGCACCGAATTGCTCTTTTAGCCACGAAGTTGTTTCATAAATATTCATCGGCTTCTCTAGGCCGAGCAATTTAGCGGCGGCCCCTCTAGCCGCATCCACCTCAGACTGAAACTTCGCGCTGGACTGAATTGACGCGCATACAGGGACGAGAGTGGCACCGATGGCACCGGTTCGTCCTAATAGTTCGGCGACCGCTTTGTCCCACTGTCCTTGGGCGATAAAGAACCTAGCCGCGAGCGTTTTTCCGGTTCCTTTGGCTCCTTCGCTAACCGCGATAGGAACTTCCGACTGGAATCGCTGGGCCAACGCAGCGAGAGATTGAGTAACCAGTGGTTTGGGAACCTGTCCTTCGGCATTCTCTGCGGCAATCAGTTGTTCCGAATAGACCGCCAGTTCCTGTCGGCTTGTGTCGTGTATGGGAGGCGCGATTTCTTGCACCGCTTCCGGGGCGTGCGCTGAAACAGAGTCGAGTTCTGCGGCAATCCATTGATCAATTCCCGGGCCAATGATCTTCGAGAAGCCGCTGCCTGTGATTTGCTCGACGTAGCTGCTCCACTCGCCAGACAAGACCTGAATGTCTGGCAGCTCAGGGATTTCCACTTGTAGGAACGGGTCCAACTCGGGCAAATCATCATAGATTCCCTGCGACGCCGCTTTCTCCTCTGGCTGGTCCGAAACTAAACTCGAGAGAAGGTCGGAGACAAGTGGCTCGATCAATTTCTTGTCCATGCCTGTCTGCTTGAAAACGGCGGGCACCCTATTGATGACGAGAAGGGGCCGTCGAGGAAATCCACCCGACCGCCGCATTTCTCTGGCAAGGAATCGAACCAACGCTGCCGTTGCCCGAATGGACTGATCTGCCAAGGTCGTCACGAGGATTGGCGCTACGTTTGGGTCCATCGCTAGGTTCACGCCGAGTGGCACCAACCCGGCGCGGACGTCGACTACCACTCCGCCGCATCCCAATTTTTCTGCGATCTGAGAAAGCACATCCGCGAGCGCGAAAGGGTGGTCCGGCGTGGAAAGGTGCTCTGGCCGAATTGATGAGCTCGCCAATTCATCTATGTCGCGACGAAGGGGGAGCACAAACAGATTCCCGGGAATGGCATGATCGCGTAGTCGCTCTGCGGCAAACGCTATCGTTTCTGGTGCCCCAACCGCCTCTTCGGAGTGTGCAAGCGTAATCACATCCTCTAGGGAGATTTTTGGAGTGCCCGCATAACCTTGAAAAAGATAACTGATGCCTGGCGCTTCGAGGTCGGCGTCGACCAACAGTATCGGCCGGTTGATGGTGGCGGCCCAGCGAAGAGCGAAGGCTGTGGCTGTTGTTGTACGTCCGGTTCCACCTTTGACACTGAGGGCTGCAACAACTGGTACTGGGCGAATAGTGGCATCCGACCGTGGCGGTTGTGAAAATTCAATCACACCGTCAACGATCCCAAACGATTGCCGAAAAACGGATTCGCTATCAACGACCACGGTTTCTATGGGTAGCTCCGCCGCATGCTGCGGGCCGTCTAGTTCGAGTCGCAGTGGTTGGTGGCGCACGCGTGTGGGGAATAACTGCTCAAGCCAATCAGCGATTTGCTCATCGCTCACTTGCGCTCGCGTCTCGAGTTCCACGCCGAACCAGCCGACTCGCGCCCGGACTATTGACGGAGGGAATTCGGGCGAGTTGGGCGCTAACGCCGCGAGGCGTCGTGCGACATCCATCCACGTCAGGGGGGACTGGTTAACAGAGTTCATCCGTTTTTCTTACACCACTCGATTAATGAAGAAAGCCACGTGCAAAGCGCCTGGGTGTTTTGCAATTTTTCGCCATACCGCCAAGCTTGGTGAAGGATGCTTACGTCGCCGCGAACACCGGTTCGCACAAGCTGAATTGTGGGGGGCGCGCCGACACTCGAACGCGGAATGTTCAATGCGTTCATCATCGCTACCAGATTATGGATAAAACTTCTCGCAGGTTGTGCCGACCCGCGGCTTTCATCCGTATGCCTTAGATTATTCCGGAACATGTAAACAGCCTTCAGAGCGCACTCTGCAGCGTAGAACAGAAGAAGCGCTCCCGAATCTTCGTTATGGACCATCTCCCGGTTCGCCGACGCCGATAGCTCTTCGGCTCTGCGTCTCAATGCTAATGCGGGCGGATTGACCACGGCCCTGTCCAATTTTGAGTTCCCATCGTATTTGCTTGCGTCTTCTCAGCTAGTTAATTGGAAATGACTTTAACAGGGTCGCATCGTCGTGAGCAAGCGAAGCTAGATACCACATCTCCGGCTCACATGCGGGCTGGTAGTGGTAGACCGCGCGCTGGCGCGTGACACCTATCCGATCTCCGCACATGCTCTCTTGACTGTGGCCGTTCCGACGCCGAATTTCTCAGCGGTTTCTCGTATGCTTGCACCTCTGTCGGTCCGCCATGCCTTGATCGCCGCGTAGTCATACGAGCGCGCGCGTCCGGTGTATTTCCCTTCCGCCTTCGCAATCGCAACGCCCCGACGCTGCATTTCCGCCCGGTTTCGATAATCGGCTTCGCCCTGTGCAGCCATGAATGCCAGTACTGCATCTCGCGTGGCCTTTTCAATCGGGTCCTTCGCGTTTCCGTCGAACGCCATTCCGTTGAGCGTGCATTCAATGCGCACGCCCTGTTGCATGAGCCGGTGCATCGTTCGATGCAGTTCATCATACCGGCGACTGATTCGATCTAGCCAGCGGACGATGAGCACGCCACCGTGCCGCAGATCGTGCTCGACTTTCTGCCACTGCTCGCGGTCTTCGGGGGGTACGTGGTAGCCACTGACGCCCTCGTCTATGAATACGTCCTTCTCGTGTACACCGTGCAATCTGGCGTCCTCGGACTGGCTTATGGATGACTGGCCGTCAGTGGTCGAAATCCGCCCATAGTAGCGTTTGCGCATGGTTTCATGTGGATCAATTGAATTGATAGCTCAATTATACCATGTGGCTCACTAGCGGTTGATCCTATTGATCTACGTTGAGCGGCTATTGCCCACGGCTCGTCAGGGTGTACCCAAATGATCCCCGGTAGAGCGCGCAAAAAAGCCGATCTTGATTAAGAACGGGCGAGCAGTTCGCGGCTATCCCAGACTACCGCGATGGCCGGTGCGCAAAGCTGACATCCGCACTGTGAGACACCATACAATCGACATGGGCAGTCTTTCTAAAACTCACGGGGAATATAAATGTCAGCAATCTGGGCGGATAGGCAGCGTCGAACAAACCGGCTAATGAGGACAATCGCTGCGCACCTGTTTTCCGATAGCATGCCGCCACCGACACCGGATCAGGTTTACGGACTTTGCAAGCTCACGTGGATTACAAAAAGCTACAGCACTGAAGATGCATCGTACATAAAAAGCACGAAAATTCCGGCGCTGGGTGCTATATTTGGTAGAGATTACTCCGGTAGATCATTAGATTACGTGGCGCGCGACATAGCGAAAACGTTGAAATCTCGCGAAATCGAGGACCTTATCCGAAGCCACACTGGTTTCACGAACCTGTACAACGTCTTCAGAAATTCATCTCGAAGTTGGCTCGCCGAAAATTTTTCGACGACGCTTCCGCTTTTCAGACGAGCTTTAATTCTTGAAAGCGACGCTGATGCTATGGGGTTAATCAGGAAAATTGAAAGATTGCCGGGAATTCCAAAGCCTAACCAACCTGATCAGCCAATGAACCCGGGCCATCTTCTCACTCCTGCCTTTTTTGGACTCGACCCCCGCCTTCGGTTTCCGCTGATCAATGGCGCTAAACGGCTTAACTCGTTGCTCATGGCTTTAAAGATAAAAAACGAACCACTGCCAGTTCAATTTGACACGCTGATAAAGCTTATCGGGTCGAAGAATATCGAGGATGCTGCTGATCTAGATCAGGTAGGTGGAGAGCTTCATAATTTTCTCGGCGATTCCAAAGGAAATTCGCCAATGCAAATTCTCGGGGAGCAACCAACTGAGGGGAACGAGTTGCCACTCAAGGACGATAGCGATATCGAGACGATTAAACAAGCACAAACCTTGAAGCGACGGCGTCTCCACAATACGATTACAAACAAGCTGAGGCACCTTCTTCAGGGATACAACCTCCTAGAGGGAAACAGCAAATCGGCCCAATTCGACGTCATGGTCAAGAATTTCGACGGGAGAAAAAATGATCTGCTCATCGAAGTTAAAAGTTCGATTGACGTTGCGGATGTCCGTATGGCGATTGGACAGTTACTCTCATATTGGTTTGTTGTGAGAGGTGCGACGAAATGGGAGTCGACATATCTCGCGATACTGTTGCCCGAAAAACCTGCGGCGGAGATACAAGACCTGTTGAAATGGTGTGGGTTGGGACTTTTATGGTTCAATAACGATGGTCTTGAGACGTCGTGTTCATGGCTTCAGAATCTAGCGAACTCGCACTGACTTGGAAATTGATGAGCGATCCACTATTGAACGGCCTCTTGCGCATCGACCGTCCGACTAGCGGATTCATTGCTGGTCGAATGCTCGAAACACAGTTGGATCGTGAGCAGCTAAGAGAAAAAGCAAAGCCTATTGCGATTCGCTCAACTGCTGGTCGTCTTCGAAGACGTGGCGTCAATACCCATCTTGCACCATTTGCCGCGTATGTCTATCCACTCAGGACCCAGAGGCTTTATGCTTTGGTGGAATCGCGACTGTCTTTACGTACGTGTCGTCGACACTGATCTTCAGTAGTTCAACCTTGTACCCGTACCCTACCAACAATCTGCGGGTGTTGTTTAGATTTACTCTTGAGAAGAACGGAAGGTGCAGCTTGTCGCCTGCTGCTTCGCTGATGATAGCGTAGACAATAGTGAACTCGTCTTGTGCAGGCCGCTTATCGATCTGTATCAGTTCCTTATGTGGCGGGTCTAACCGAGCACGCGCTTTACTTCTGAAGTCGGCATCGATCTGAATGAGTTGCCCAGAAACAAATCCCTGTGCGAATAGATGACTCAATACGCTTGATTTGCTATAAAGCTTTACGTGTATGAATTCTCGGTCAATCGAAAACAAATCGCATATTTCAACTTGCCCATGTCCGCCGCCATGCATTACCTTCTTTTTATCATCCAGTAGTGCGTAAATCGATGGTTCGGCTGCGGCCACCATCGAGTTATATGCGCCTTCACCATTGCCGGTGTATTCTGATAATTTTAAGCCGGAATACGGTATCGTTGAAAATTCCGCATTGGTTTTCGCAACGAAGTCCGTCGCCACCTTAAACCATTTACCGTCGCTCAGGATATATTTGACACCAGAGAGATCAACTTCTGAGTATAGGCATTTGAAGATTGGCCAAGATTTGAACACCTTGTTGTGGTCGGCGTCAGCGCAGTGCACATGTCTAGAACGCAGAAGATCAAGGGTAAGCGGTGTCCCGTGCTTTACAGTTGAAAGGAAGCCTTTGAGATTGATATCTGAATGAATCTCCTTGCCTCCTTGTGTGTACATGAACCCCTTGACCATTGTCCAGTCGATAATTTCCGGAATGGACAGCCAGATGTCGTCGACTTGCCCCGTAGCAAGCTTCTCATTCAGTGCGGCATCGAGGGTACCAACTAACACTGAATTCGCGACCATCGACATGTTGTTTACCCACTGATAGTCCTCCACGCTCAGCTGGGTTTCGAACTTTTTTCGATACTCATCCAGCAGGAAGGGTAGATCGGCAAGGTCCATTTTCACTGAGACCAAGAGGGAATCGCTTCCGGTCACCCGATTGCCAAGTGCATGATTTAACGGAGCACCTACGATTGCCTTTAACATATCTTGTTCAACATTGAGGCCAAACTGCTCCGGAGTTGTCTCCTGTCCCGACTGAATACGGGTATGGCTTTGAATGGCGTCTAGCGACTGAACATCCACGCATCGAAAACTCTTCGGGTCGACCAAGTTGAGGGCGCATAGCAGCCCAAATCTTTCTTCCCAAACTTCATCTCGAAGTAGGAATCGGCCTGCGTGCCCAAAAGCGAGCGCGAAACATCGTTCACCTACAGGTAAGAAGAAAACTGCCGAGACACCGGGCATAGCCAATGAACCGAGGTCAACATATCCTTGGAACAGCGACGCCCATTTCGGTGGCTTCGGCGGAGATTTCTTGATATATAGACGCCCGTTTCCGCAACCGGTTATCGGTATGTCCACTGGCGGCTCGCATGCATTGCCGTCCACCACTTGTTCGGCGGTCGTGTACTGCGGCTTGATGAGAAAGACACTCAAGTGATTTACTTTTTTCTCGTTGTTCACTTGCACCCCCAGTCTTCAAACACGTTCTTTGTGTTTCGTTAGACTAGCAGAAATCGATCTGTAGCCGAAGCGTCGAGTCCGCCGCCGGAACCATGTACACGAAAGAACAGCAGATGCCGCGGAAATGGCTTTGCCGCACTGTGATCGAAAGACGGCGAGCTTACAATTGTCTCCAAGGTCCCTTTCTGCGCGACGACAGCGGCCATTGACCAATGAGGCGCTAGATTAGCGGGCTACGGGAGGTAACAACTTTGCCGTTATGCAACAAGAACGGCTATCGGATCAGTGTTCGTATTGGATGGAACAGAGGCACTGGATTTTCAACCGCTTTTTCTTCGACAAGCTGTTGATGGCTTGGCTACAGTGACTCGGTACAGCACACCGAGAAATGGTTTAGGATTGTAATGTGCCTGATATATTCGGCAGTACGTGGGCAGAAGCGGGCTTTCGACGTGCATTCGGGAAACGTTGACAATCCGGCGAATGCCTATGAGCCGGTTTACAGATGACCTGACTCGGCGGGGGCTTTGGAAGATTACACCATAAATGAAAAAGCGCTTGGCCCTCTACGTGGGGGAAGAGGCATCTCGGAGGGGTTATGACAGTAGCAAACAATTTGTCCATGGACAAATTTTTATCGATGCTTGAAAAGGCAGTGAGACCTCAGTTTTTCTTGCTTGCCACAAGTTTTTTGTTTTTTTTGGATTCGATGGCGGCTTATTTTTCTGGTGTCGGGATTAAAGATATTGTGGAAGGTGGTGGTCGATTTGACGTCTCGCTTGCACTAGAGGTCGCGTTGATATTTGTCGCATTTTCTGGACTTATATCACTAGTGTTTCCGACGTTGATGGTGACAGTTGTTCTTGTCTACATTGATCTCCAGTATCGCGTTTGGAAAACTTCCTACCACATAAAGAAGAGTTGGCTTGGAATTAAAGACGATCCATTCAATCGCCAGAGAAGGCAGCATAATTGCGTGCGGCCGACTGAGTTATTGCGTGAGGCACACGAGAAAGAAAGCAAATTCCTGATGGATAGATACGCAGAGTATGAATGTGGTGAGCAAGAGGGCCGGGTTGCTCAAAGGGAGGTTCAAGTATATGCATTCTGCGCACTGATTTTTGTCGCCTGCAATTATTTTTTACCGGGGAGCTATTCGAATCACACGATTTCGAATTGGGCGGTGGGTTACTGTGGTGCAAGTTTCCCTGTTTGGGTGACAATCGGGATTTTCTGCTGGTTTGTCGTTTTGCCAGTGCATCAGGATGATCTAAATAAAAAATGGATTTATTGTCCACCCCTTTATGAAAAATTGGAGGCTGAGGAGGAGCAGCATCGAAAAACCGAACAGGAATGGAAAAAGAAGATGGGGTTACGCCCCTCACCCGACTGACCCGCCCGGTTCTCCTTCAACCGACTATCTGCGATGACCTCTTTCGACGGGAGCCGTCGCACCGTGCAAGGAACAGTTCGAATGGCTGTAATATGGAAGATTGGATGACCACAACAGGGCGATCTGAGCCGATCGATATCGAGCTCTGTCCAGCCAATGAACCACCGTTCGAAGCGGCCTGCGGGCCAGCCCAGCGGGAGCGCGGCTACGGTTGCAGCTTCAATGTCACTGCAGACGCTTCAGTAGGTGCTAGTCACACTTGATGCCTATCAGATATATTGCTGGAATGCAATGATTACGGGATTTCATAATGGCTAAGCTGCACTATTTTCGCATTTACTCAGCTACTGGGATTTATGAGCCTAACCCGAATATGGATGTGGTGCTGCTGAGTGGCGATCAGGTTGTCGTTCGGCTTTTGGGATGCAATGTATATGCATCAGTTTTGGATGAATGGCTAATTGCCCCAGGCAAGAGTTTTGTTGATCTAGAGAACGGTGATAAAAAACGGCTTCAATTGCGTCGGAACTCATGTTTGGCACACAGTTCCAGTCATGCCACTATTTATGTTAACGCAAGCGTGCCTTTGGCTAATGTGGATTTGCAGTCGATCAAAAATTCTGAAGGCGCAGTTTTGGATAAGCTTCCGCATAAGTCCATAGCTGCGACTGCGTTTGGCTCGGTTACTACCGCGATATCTTTGTCGAGATTTAAAAATATCTCGAGAAATTATGATCTCATACTCGATGGTTATTACGCTTTCGATGAGAAATCGGGCGGTTTTCAAAAGTTATTTCCCAATAATTTTTCTGATAGTTACACTGCGACGAAAATTACTGACGAAGAAATTCTAAAGGTAACTGCATTGGCTGAGGCTCTCTGTCAAGACGGAGAGTTACGATCTGTTGTGGACCTTTTTTCTGATGCGCTCACACCCCATGAGAGCGGGCATTTGCACGCGTTCATTGCTGCCTGGACTGGTCTCGAGATGTTTATCGCGAAGCAGTTCAAGGAGCTTCAATCAAGCGTTGAGATTAGCATAAAAGGTTATCCCGCCCATAAGGTATTTTCAGAACGCATGCTTGATGTAATGAAGGATAAATATCGCCTGCTAGATAAGTTCGTGGCTTTATCAAATTATTACAATGAAGTCGATGCTGACGATGATATATCTTTATTCAAAAATCTTAAGCGCGTTCGCGATGATTTTTTCCACAGCATGGAAGGCGATATAGATTCTCTGCCGCTAGATAAAACTAGGGAGTTGCTCGAAAAATATTTGAAACTCTACATGGGACGTGACAAACGAGCCGGTTGAGCCGCATTTACAGTATTCCCGCATGTAGTCTGTAGCGGCAGCCGCTTGGACCGATATTCGCCACCGCAACTTGTTATGGTCGAATAGTGCCCGACAGGATCGCTCCCGCTGGACGCGTCGGCTGCTCGGCTTGCGCTTGAGGATGGTCGTGGGCAACCTCCCAGGAAAACTCGGAAGAAGATTATCCGAATCTGTTGAAATACGCCGCCCCTGTTGCCCGAACGTTCCAATGAGACAGATAACCTTTATCGATGTCAAGTACGGTGGCAAGTGTATTAGCCAAGCGGCAGCTGTGGGTTGAGAGGCGACCCGGGCGGCCTAATCACGGCAACAGGGCCAGCGCCGCGATCAACGCTCCACAAGAGAAAGAAACCGTTCAGCGATAAGTCCATTCGCATAGTCAGACATGTGATCGCCGTAGCTATAAAGGTATTTCCCGTTCATCGTCATCGGGCAGACATTTCGCTGCGAGTCGCACAACACAGACGCAGGATTGTAGACAGTCAGATCGAGATGGCACGCTGTCAACTGGTCAACGATGGCGCGTTAGGCAGATGCGCCTTCGAGATAACTGAGATAACATCTAATGGACGTACCGGTGATGCTCCATTTTCGACCTAGCGACGGCGCACTTTCTGTATGGCAACCGGTGAGCACCGTATCGCAATGAGAGGATGCCAAACGCACTACCTGCCAAGCGTTTCCTCGCTGCGACGCAATACTGCCTCGTGAGCTGACGGTATCTAGGCCTTCTCAAATGCGTCTCTTCCGAACACAAACATCTGCAGACAAAGCAGCTTCAGCAAGCAAATCTGAATCTTGTTGCACCGAATCAGATAGTCAGAATACGAGATGTCTTGCCATGGTTTGGTGTCACCAGTTCTGTATTGAATCGTATATTTCGAATTTTGTTTGGTCCGTAGACCTTGATGATGCGAGCCATTCCTCAACGTACTGTCAAACTCGCTCCACAATGGAAGAAATTCAATTCGCGCTTCAATACAGCGTGCCCGGCCTGATTTGTCGGTACTCAAATACTGCTTCAGGTCCATTCTCTCGAACTGATGGTACTGGCGACCATTCAGAATATTGTTGAGACAAGCTGGCAAAACCAAGCCGGACGATAACTGCTCGAACGCTGTTCCGTAAAAATGACGTACCAGATGAAGCGCTCTAGCTGACGGCTGAAGCTGTGGTTCTGCGGTGACCCCCCTTGCTGCATAAAACCATGCCTGACTAAGTTGATCGTAACCGCGTAGATAGTCTTTAAGGACTTCGATCTGACGGTCCAGAAAATCAGGCACGACATCAGCCAACAATTTCGCGCGCAGTTCTTTGAACTGGTGGGGCGACAGTTCAAATGCGCGCTTGGCTTGCTCGGTGATGGTGTGCACATCGCCGTAAGCGCTCTTCCCAATAAAAGCACTAACGACAATTGCGATAGCATCCGGGGTGCCCTGAATATGAACGCCCGTTATTTTCGTCAACTCATCGAGTTGTACTCTCGCGAGATCGTCTTTGCCCCTCTTCCTCAATTCAATCGACTTTAGAGTGGCAGCGATGCCCTCACGAATCCCTCGTGCCATCCCTGCTTCATCGATGATATCTCGGTAACGCGGGCCTTCATCTTCCGCGAGTCTCACCACATCCTTCATGGCGTGCATCCATGGAAATGCGCCGTCCTGATGAAGCTGATCCTCGGGCACCAAGAATGTAGCATCAAGGTTCGTAATTGTGCCTTCGTCTTGTGTCCACTCCGCATTTTCAAGTTTAACGTCGGTTATCCTTGGCCCGGTGATCTTTCCAAGGCCGGGGATTTCAATCGTTTCTCGATCTACGAAGTCGAGACTGAGTTCGATGACTCCATCCTCGCCGCACCCTTGACATTCAAAGGTGTGACGTTGTCGCGCATTGATGCCGAGCGTGACACGTAAGGTATTGGCATGGCCGCACAGAGTACATCTAGTGGGGTAGCGTTTGATCATTGGAATTTTCCTAGCCTGGCTCAGGTTCTAATCGATTTTTGTATAGATCAGCCAATGCAAGATTGGCGTTGATGCAATAAGACTGCCGTAATACGTCCGGCGAGGCGTAGCAGGAGTGCGTTATATGGTACATCTATGTCAGGCCATTTTAGCGTTGCAGGGCTAACGCTTTGCGCCTGCACAGTTGTTTCCATAGAGGGCGATGGCAACTTGATTACCGGGAGGTCATGAGGGGCTTACTACATTGTCTATGCCGGATCAGAGCACAGTCGCGGTACGACTCAGCCTGGGCAGGCGAGAATGACGTGACGCTCCCACACGACCGTTTCCCAGCCACCGGTCACGATCCGAATGCGCGCAATAACTGGAACTCGTTGGCCGTCGAACAAGAGCGTTAAGGCGCAGACTCAGATTGAATGGCTGATATTGGGTGCGGCGACCATTCCCCGAGGGTTGCGGATTCAATCGGTCGGTGAGGGACGCCCGGGCGGGATAGTTACGGCGACAGTGCCGGTACCGCGATCAACGCCTCACGAGCGGAAGAAACCGCTCAGCAACAAGTCCATTCGCGTAGTCGGACATGTGATCGCCGTAGCTGTAAAGGTATTTCCCGTTCATTGTCATCGGACAGACATTCCGCTGCGAATCACACAGCACCGACGTAGGATCATAAACAGTCAGATCTGGATGACGGGTTATCAGTATCCGTCAGCGAAACCCGTTGGGGCGGTTTTGCGCGGCTAAATGTCGACGATCTTTCGCAGTAAAGAGTACGAAACGCGCCAGTGGCCATCGG
>NZ_PVEN01000024.1 GCF_002973525.1 Paraburkholderia sp. BL21I4N1 | reverse complement strand
GACTTGATACTTTCGCTTTGCGGCAGATCCCGAAAGATCCGCCTCGCGTCTCGCATCAAGCGCCCACACTTATCGGCTGTTAATTTTTAAAGATCATTTTGCTCAGAAGCTCTGCTTTCTTCGCGTCCGTCATCTAACGGGAGGCGAATTATGCAGACTGAGATTTCATTGGTCAACCCTATTTGCGAAATAATTTTTTCACGATCTTTTCGCGGCCTCACTCAAGCTCCACGCAAGTTCCTCAACGTGAGCCTCGCTTCCAGTCCGCCGCCCTCGCGATTGTGGAGAGAGAGAGTCGCGTCCATCGCGAGAGCAAGTTGTCTTGCGATAGCGAGACCCAGACCGGTTCCCCCCGTATTGCGATTACGCGATGCCTCGAGCCGGAAGAACGGTTCGAATACGGCTTCCAGCGACTCGGCGGGAATGCCGGGGCCGCGATCCGACACGGTGATCGTGGCCTGTCCATCGTGCAACGCGGCGACCTGAATCTCGGCGGCGCCGCTGAACTTCAATGCGTTGTCCACGAGATTGCCGACAATGCGCCGCAATGCTTGTGGCCGCATCATGATCGGCGCGCCGAACAATCCCTGCAACGACACCGACTGTCCAGCGTCGACGTAATCGCACACCAGGCTGTCGAATAGCGCGTCGGGATCGATACGGCAGCGCACCTCCATCGCACCGTGCAACGTCCGTGCATACGTCACGCCTTCTTTCACCAACGCTTCCATTTCCTGCAGATCCTGCCGCAGTTTCGCGCCTTCAGGCTCGCCTTCCATCACATCGACGCGCAACCGCATACGCGTGATCGGCGTTTGCAGATCGTGCGAGATCGCCGCGAGAATCTGCATGCGTTCGGTCATGTACATCGCGATACGGTCCTGCATGGCGTTGAACGCTCGCGCGGCGCGCGCCACTTCGGACGGTCCCTTCTCCGACAAGCGCGCTGCCTTCAGATCGGGACCGAGCGTATCGGCGGCCACGGCCAATTCATGCAGCGGACGTGTCGCCAATCGCACCGCCAACCAGCAGCACGCAATCAGCACGATCAATTGCAGCAGCAGGCCGGATAACAGCCAACCGGACAGCGGCGCGCTCGACATGGGCCGCAGATCGATGGTCAACGGCGCGCCGTCCGAGAGCTTCAAATGAACCTGCAAACGCTCGGCGTCGCCTGGTACCGCATTGACCGTTAGCGGATAGTTCGTCCCGATGCCGTCGGAGATAGAAGCGGCGATTCGCGCCGACAAATGCGCGTCCACCGGGCCACCGCTCACGCCGGGTCCGAGAATAAATTCGTAGCTGCGCCGCGCGAGACGCGGCAACCATTGTGCGCGCTCATTGGCCGGCAAATGATCGAGCAACGCGACCGAACTCGTCACTTCACGTTCGATATAACCGGTCATGATGTTCGTCATCGTCTGGTCGCGTTCGGTCATGGTGAGCCAGAACGACAACGCCTGCGCCGACGCAAGGCCAATGAAGAGAATCACCGTCAGCCGCGCGAACAACGAGCGCGGCCAATGCAGCCAGGCACTCGCGTTCATTGCTCGTCCTCGATCACGTTGACCGCCGCGGAAAACACATAGCCCTCGCTACGCAGCGTCTTGATGTAACGCGGCTCGCGAGCCTCGTCGCGCAAACGCTGACGCAAGCGGCTCACCATCAGATCGATCGAACGGTCGAACTGATCGGCTTGCCGGCCCTGAGTCAGATTGAGCAACTGATCGCGCGTCAACACGCGTTGAGGATGATCGAGAAACACACGCAGCAATCGGTACTCCGCGCCGCTCAGCGCGACCATGGTGCCCTCCGCATCGAGCAGGTGGCGCGCGGTCGTATCGAGCCGCCAGTCGCCGAATCCCAGCATCTGCGAGGACTCCGAGACCTGCATGCCGGGCGGCAACATGCGCGCGCGGCGCAGCACCGCGCGAATCCGCGCGAGCAGTTCGCGTACGGCAAACGGCTTGGGCAAATAATCGTCCGCGCCCATTTCCAGACCGAGAATACGGTCGGCTTCTTCATTGCGAGCGGTCAGCATCAGCACGGGCACCGAACGGAACTTGCTGGCTCGCAATTCGCGGCACAGCACGAGGCCGTCTTCGCCCGGCATCATCAGATCAAGCACGATCAGATCGGGTGCGCCATGCTCCAGTGCGGCATGCATCTGCCGTCCGTTCGCCGCGAGCGTGACGCGCATGCCGTTCTTCTCGAGGTAGCCGGCAATCAGCTCGCGAATGCCGCGATCGTCGTCGACGATCAGTACGTGGTCGGTCGTGTCCATCAATGCATCATCTCTTTTGACGTTTCATCTGCACCCGGCTCGAAGTCAGCAATGAACACTGCACCGGGTGCGCCCATTCCGCGGCGAGACCGCCTGCCACGAAGGCGAGGATTGACAGTAGCCGCTTCATGCGTCCTCCATCACGGACAGGCTGGCGCCGTCGGCAACACCGGCTTCCAGCGTATACGGGTCGATCCCTTCAAGGCAACCGATATTGGCGCGCCACAGCAGCGGATCCTTACGCGTCTGATGAAACGGGTAGATCCCGCAATGGCGGCAGAAATAATGTTTCGCCACCCGCGTGTTGAACTGATACAGCGTAAGGGCCTCTTCGCCCTGCAGAATCGTCAATTCATTCGCGGGGAACAGCGGTGTCATCAGCGCACCCTTGCGCCGGCATAGGCTGCAATTGCAGCGTCCAGCGGGTTCGATCGGGGCACGAATTTCGAATTTGACAGCCCCGCAGTGGCAGGACCCTTTCAGCACATTGGCGCTCATCTATCTCTCCGTATTTTGGCAATGACTGCTTTATAGCGCGGCTCGCCGGGGGATTTGTGTCGCAATGTATCTGCCGTGTTGCCAGACACAAAACATTGCACCGACAGGTGCCGGCCGACACAAGCCAGATACCCGCGAACGTTCCAATAGGGCCATGCGATCAACGGCACGACGGTCACGCAGCGCTTCTCCGCCAAGCCGTTCGAACCGCAAGCAGATCCGCCTGACGGCACCTGCATTCACCGCCTATTACTCGCCCTCAAAGGACCAAGACATGCTCAATCTCAATCGACTGAAAAAACTGGCCATGACCGCCGCATTCGCCGCTACCGCGGTCACCGGCAGCGCCGCCATCGCGGAGCCGCTCAAGACTGGCCCGCGCGCGCCAGAGTTCACCGGCATTAGTACATGGCTGAATAGCGATCCGCTCACGATCCAGAAACTGCGCGGCAAGGTCGTGCTGGTCGATTTCTGGACCTATACCTGTGTCAACTGCATCAATACGCTGCCGTACGTGAAAAGCTGGAATCAGAAGTATAAGGACCAGGGGCTCACGGTGATCGGCGTCCACACCCCGGAGTACCCGTTCGAGCGGGTTACGGACAACGTCAAGACCGCCATCAAGCGTTTCGGCATTACCTATCCGGTCGCGCAGGACAACCAGTATGCGACGTGGAGCGCTTACAACAACCAGTACTGGCCGGCGTTCTATCTGATCGACAAGAAAGGCCAGGTGGTCTACACGCACTTCGGCGAAGGCGACTACGCAAAGACGGAAGCGGCCATTCAGGCATTGCTCGCCCAGAAAGATTAATGCGGAAATGCTCAAACGGGCCGCAGCAACAAAATTGCTGCGGCCCGTTTTTTTATGAGCGACTCGCCTGAGTCGCTCACGGTATTCGTACCCGCTTAAAGATGCGCGACGTCGATCACCGCATCGGCGAACGCCTTCGGCGCTTCCTGCGGCAGGTTATGGCCGATACCGCCGCCAATGTTGCGATGCAAGTACTTGCCGGTGAACTTCTTCGCGTACGCGGCCGGATCGGGATGCGGCGCACCGTTGGCATCACCTTCCATGGTGATGGTCGGCACGGAGATAGTCGGCGCCGTGGCCAGACGCTTCTCCAGATCGTCGTATTGCGGCTCGCCCTTGACCAGCCCCAAACGCCAACGATAGTTGTGAATCACCACCGCAACGTGGTCCGGATTGTTGAACGACTCGGCCGAACGCTCGAACGTCGCGTCGTCGAAATTCCATTTCGGCGAGGCCGTGTGCCAGATCAGTTTGTTGAAGTCGTGGCGATTCGCTTCGTAACCCGCGTAGCCGCGTTCCGTGGCGAAATAGAACTGATACCACCACGCCAGTTCCGCTTTCGGCGGCAACGGCGTGCGATTCGCTTCCTGGCTGCCGATCAGATAACCGCTCGCCGACACCATCGCCTTGCATCGCTCCGGCCACAGCGCCGCAATGATGTTCACCGTGCGCGCGCCCCAATCGAAGCCGCCGAAAATCGCCCTGTCGATCTTCAGCGCGTCCATCAGCGCGATGATGTCCACCGCGACCACCGCCTGCTGTCCATTGCGCGGCGTATCGGCGGACAGGAACCGCGTGGTCCCGTAGCCACGCAGATACGGCACGATGACGCGATAACCGGCCGCGGCGAGCAACGGCGCGACTTCGGAAAAACTGTAGATGTCGTACGGCCAGCCGTGCAGAAGGATTACCACCGGTCCATGATGCGGACCGGCTTCCGCGTACCCCATGCTCAGCGTGCCGATGTTGACCTGCTTCAGATTGTCGAACGGCACGAGGCGGGATCCTGCCGGCGCAGCGTCGGGCTGAGCGTTGGACTGCGCGTTGGCGATTCCGCTCAGGCCGAGTTCCAGCAGGCTGAGGCCGGCAACCGTCGTGCCGAGCAAACGGCGGCGCCGGGTATTGATCTGTTCCGACATGATTGACTCCCCTTATGTAGTTGCGCTTTGCAAAGCCCATACGTTGTTGAAGAAACGAACTGGCCTTGAAACCATTAGACGCCGTGGACGTATCCCGCTTATGTCGGAAAAGTGCTCCGGTGAATCCTTATGTACCGTACGACGCTGCCGATACAGTGCGATACAAAACCTCGGCAACGCTGCGCGGTTCGTCAGTCCGGTACGCTCTCGCGGCTGAACGCCTCCATCTCGCGGATCAGGCTTTGCGCGGCCAGTTCGACCAGCGCGCCGCCGCGCTCCTGCGAGGCTTGCGCCGGATCGGAGCCCATCCGTCCATCGGCAAAGCGCGCGCGGAAATCGAGCGCTTCACGAATCGGTCCCGACGGTGCGATCTGCGGACTGTAGGCTGCCGACTTGATCGACTCGGGCAGCGCCCATTGCGTAATCGCGATCTCGGACGGCGTGGCGTGCGCGCCGTGGCCGGTCGGAAACTGCTCGCGCGCCAGTTCGCCCACGCCGTCGAGATCCCACCAGTTGCACAGCTTCAACGCGAAGCCCGCGCGCCGCCGCGCGAAACTGGCCTCGGCGTAAAGCTCGGAGAACGCGGCTTCGATCGACGCAATGTTGCCGCCATGACCATTCAGAAACAGGATCTTCTCGAAGCCGTGCAGCGCGAGCGATCGGGTCCAGTCGCCGATGGCGGCGATGAAGGTCGACGGTCGCAGCGAAATGGTGCCCGCGAACGCGAGGTGATGCTGGGCCATGCCGATATTGAAGGTCGGCGCGATCAGCAGGTCCGCGCGTTTCTCGGCTTCGTACGCGATGATTTGCGGGCACAACCAGTCGGTGCCCAGCAGGCCCGTGGGGCCGTGTTGTTCATTCGAGCCGATCGGCACGACGATCGAACGGCTGCGTGTCAGATAGTGGCCGACTTCGGCCCAGGTCGACAGATGTAGAAGCATGTGAGGTTCTCCGCTTCGCCGTTTCCGGGTGGAACACGGCACGTTGGGTTGCTTGGGAATGCGGGCATGTCGCCCCGGTTCGTACCTGCGCAAGGCGTTACGTCGACGGCGGCCGCCTGACGGCCAACAATACGTACAGCAACCCCGCACCGCACAAAGCCAGCGCCGCCACGATCGACAGACCGAGATGCAGATTACCGGTCGCCGTTTTGGCCCAGCCAATAATGGCCGGCCCCCAGAATCCGCCGGACAGTCCGATCGTATTGATCAGCGCAATACCGCCCGCGGCTGCGTCGCCTTTGAAGTGTTCGGACGGAACCGCCCAGAACACGGTATAGGCCATCCACAGCATGGTCGTGGCAAGCGTCAGCAGCGCGAGCGTCGCGATCAGATGGCCGTCGGCGAGCACCGCCGCACATAACAACACCGCCGCGAGCAGCGCCGGCACCGAGCTGTGATAGCGCCGTTCGCCGCACGCATCCGAGCGACGGCCGATATAAACCATGCCGAACGCCGCGCCGATATACGGAATCGCCGCATACCAGCCGAGCCGGATCGTGTCGTCCACACCTTGCGATTTGACGATGGTGGGCAACCAGAAGCTCATCGCGTAGATCGACGCGATGATGCAGAAGTAAGCACACGCGAGCAGATAGATCTTCGGATTGCGCGCGACGTCCCTGAACGAGTGATGCCCCGCCGGAACCGGACCCAGTTCAGCCGCGAGCAAACGCTTCTCGTCGTCGCTCAGCCAGTTGGCGTCGGCGGGCCGATCCGACAGCACGAACAGCGTCAGCACGCCCATCACGATGCAGGGCAAGCCTTCGGCGAGGAACATCCACTGCCAGCCGGCCAGACCGGCGGTGCCGGCGAGACGCGTCATCAGCCAGGCCGACAACGGACCGCCGATAATCCCGCCGATCGGCCCCGCCAGAAACACGATCGCGATCGCTCGCGCCATGCGCGTGGGACCGTACCAGCGCGAGAGATAAAAGATCATGCCCGGCGCGAAACCGGCTTCGAAAACGCCGAGCAGAAACCGCATGCCGTAAAACATCGGCACGTTGCGAACGAACAGCATGCAGGCCGACGTCATGCCCCACAGCACGAGGATGCGGAAAAACGTTTTACGCGCGCCGATCTTCGGCAGCATCAGATTGCTCGGCAGCTCGAACAGCACATAGCCGAGAAAGAAAATGCCGGCGCCGACACCGTACGCGGCGTCGGAAAAACCGAGGTCGCTTTGCATCTGCAACTTCGCGAAGCCGACGTTGACGCGATCCAGATAGGCGAACAGATAGCAGATCAGCAGAAATGGCAGCAAGCGCCAGTTGAGCCGGTCATAGAGGGCGGACACTTCGTCGCCTGCGATTGCGGTCTGAGTTGCGGCCATGCCAGTCTCCGTTTCAACGTTGTATGCGCCTTATCGTGTGCAGCCAGTTTGGCGACGCCGAATGCAACTAGCAACAGCAACTAAGTTCACGTATCGTTGCTCGCAGAGCAACGTTAGCCTCGACCACAACGTAAGCGGATCGTCCGACCATGCGCGAAATCAATCAGCAACGCCTGCGGTATTTCCATGAAGTCCTGACGCACGGCACGATTCGCGGCGCCGCGGACAGCCTCAATACTTCGCCCTCGGTGATTACGCGGCAGATCAGACTGCTGGAGAACGAACTCGGCACGACGCTGTTCGAGCGTCAGGCGCGCGGCGTCAAGCCCACCGAGGCGGCGGCGCATCTGCTCGAGTTCTGGCGCGGCTACCGGTCGCAACAAGAAAAGCTCGAAGACCGGCTTCATGCGTTGAAGGGCCTGCAACAAGGGCAGGTGCAGTTGGCGATCAGCGAGGGCTATGTCGACATGCTGGTCGATGAAGTGCTCACGCCGTTCTGTGCGCGCTACCCGAAGCTGGAGATCGGCGTGCAGATGCTGCCCGTCGACGACCTGCTGAACGAAGTGGCGGAAAGCCGCGCGCATATTGGTCTTGCCTACAATCCGCCGCCCGATCCGCGTGTCGAGTATCGGGCGAGTTCGGCGCAGCCCGTGGTGCTGCTGGTGCAGCCCACGCATCCGCTAGCGGTGCGCGGCGGAGCGGCCAGCATTCACGAGGTGCTGGCCTATCCGCTGGCCTTGATGCCGGCCACCTTCGGTATCGGCCATGCGGCGAAGATGCTGGAGTTCGCCGAAAACATCGAAATACGCGCCACGCTCACCACGAATTCACTGACCGCGCTCAAACGGCTCGTCGCGTCCGATAATTTTGTGACCCTGGTCGGCGAGTTCGCCGCGTATCGCGAGATCGCGGCCGGCGAGCTGACGATCGTGCCGATCGACCATCCCCTGTTTCGCGGCGCCAAGGCACGCGTACTCGTCAAATCCGGCCGGCCGCTGGTCGCCGCCGCGCACGAATTGCTCGAGTGGATCTTGCGCCGCATGAGCATGTTCGCGGAGCCCGACGCCACCTAACGCGCGTAAGCATGCCGAGCTAAGCCCACGCCCAGGGCCAGCTTGCCCCTTTGTATCGCAACGTATCTACCCGGTACGCCGATACACGCGCTTGCAGAACCGCACTGCACGGAAACAGGCGGGATACATCGGCGCGTTTCAATACGCCCACGCGGAGCGCACTCCGCGTGCGGGTTGTCTCCACTCGTCCAGCGTTCGGCGACAACAGCGCCTTCGATGACGTGGCTCCTTTCGACAACCTGCCTTTCCTCCCATCGGAAATCGTATGCCTAACACAACCTTTCCCGAATCGCCTTCACGCCGCCGCTTTGTCGGCGTCGCGGCGGCGGCCGTTGCCGCGGGCTCGCTGAGCCAGCTCGCTTTCGCCGACGGCAACCCGGCTATCACCGACATCGCGGCGCCGGCGGGCGGCGACAAAACCGCGCTTCGTCCGCTGCGTATCCACGTGCCGGAATCGCAACTCAGCGACTTGCGGCGACGCATCAAAGCGACGCGTTGGCCTGACCGGGAGATCGTCAACGACGACTCGCAGGGCGTGCCGCTCGCCACGATTCAGACCCTCGCGCAACATTGGGCCACCGACTACGACTGGCGCAAGTGCGAGGCGAAACTGAACGCGCTGCCCAATTTCGTCACCGAAATCGACGGGCTCGACATTCACTTCATCCACGTCCGTTCGAAACACGAAAACGCGATGCCGCTGATCGTCACGCATGGCTGGCCCGGCTCGGTGATCGAACAGCTCAAGATCGTCGATCCGCTGACCAATCCGACCGCGCACGGAGCGAGCGCGTCGGACGCGTTTCATCTGGTGATTCCGTCGCTGCCGGGCTACGGCTTTTCCGGCAAGCCCACCACGATCGGCTGGGGTCCGGAGCGCACCGCGCGCGCGTGGGTCCTGCTGATGAAACGCCTCGGCTACGCGAAATTCGCGGCGCAAGGCGGCGATCTGGGCGGGATCGTGGCGAACGTCATGGCGAAGCAGGCACCGCCGGAATTGATGGGCATTCACGTCAATTTCCCCGCGACGATTCCTCCGGACATCGCCAAGGCGCTGCAAGTCAACGATCCGCCACCGGCCGGTCTCTCCGACGACGAACGGCTCGCCTACGTACAGTTGAGCGCGTTATCCAAACGCCGCGCCTACGCATTGGAGCAGGGCACGCGGCCTCAAACGCTCTACGGCCTGGCCGATTCGCCGATTGCACTGGCCAGCTGGCTGCTCGACCACCCGGACGGTAACGGGCAACCGGCGGCGGCGCTCACCTCGGCCGTGTTCGGGCGCACGATCAACGGCCACGCCTCGGGCGACGTAACACTGAACGACGTACTCGACGACATCACCCTGTACTGGGTGACAAATACCGGCGTTTCCGCCGCGCGCTTTTATTGGGAGTCGCACTTCAACTTTTACGCCGCCGCCGACGTCTCCATTCCCGCCGCCGTGAGTGCCTTTCCCGGCGAGAACTATCAGGCACCGAAGAGCTGGTCGGAGCGGGCGTATCACAACCTGATCTATTACAACCGCCCCGAGAAGGGCGGCCACTTCGCCGCGTGGGAACAGCCGCGGATTTTCGCTGAAGAGGTGCGGGCGGGCCTGCGGCCGCTGCGCACGTAAGGGGTTCAAAAACATGGCACGGACAGATGCTGTCCGCGCCATGTCCTCGCACCCTGCCGATTTACCGCCGCACGAGTTTGTATCGCACTGTGTCAGGAGAAAACACAGACACACACCGATTCAAAACACCCCTCGACCGGACACAAGCCAGATACCTCCAGACGTTCAAATACACCCATGCCGAACACAGATGCATCGCCGGGCAAAGGCCCGGCAAGCACTGCAGGATGCCGGCAGGCCCTATTCAACTCTCGAGATATTCATCATGAAATCATTCGTTCAAGCCGCTCTCGTCGCCGTCGCTCTCGCCGCTCCGCTCGCTTCGTTCGCCCAGTCGAATCAAGCCCTCACTCGTGCCGAGGTTCGCGCGGAACTGGTGCAACTGGAGCAGGCCGGCTACAACCCGTCCCGCAGTTCGGACACGACCTATCCCGCCGACATTCTCGCCGCCGAGGCACGCGTCGCCGCACAGAATGGCGCAAACACGGGCGTGGGCGGTACACACAGCAGCTCGTCGGAATCCGGTGCGCGGTCAACGTTGCATGCGCAAGCTTTCGACGGCTTGAAGCCGGTTTATTTCGGCCAGTAAGTCAACCTGCGGCCGTGGACGCGCCGCGCGCGGACCGGCCGCTGAGTCCGCATCGCCCATTCAACAGGAGCAAACCATCATGACTCGCATCGAAAACGTGCTGTACACCGCAAAGACCCACACCACTGGCGGCCGCGACGGCGTCGCGCGCAGTTCAGACAACCGGCTCGACCTCAAACTCTCATCCCCCGGTTCCACGGGCGCCGGCACGAATCCGGAGCAACTGTTCGCGGCAGGCTGGTCGGCCTGCTTTATCGGCGCGATGGGCCTCGCCGCCCGCGCGTTGAAGGTGACGCTGCCGGTCGACACTCATGTCGACGCCGAGGTGGATCTCGGCACCACCGACGGCGCGTATTTCATCCAGGCGCGCCTGAACGTGAGCCTGCCCGGCCTCGCGCACGACGTGGCTCAGGCCGTGGTCGACCGGGCGCATCAGACCTGCCCGTATTCCAAAGCCACGCGCGGCAATGTGGACGTCACGATCACGCTCGTCTAAACCGCCTCCGATCGCGATCCGACCGCCGCCTCCCACTGCGCCCTGACCGCGTCGATCAGCGCCCTGACCTTGCGCGACGGAAACTTCGTCGCGGGGAAAATCGCCTGAATGCTCGCCGGCGCCGTTGCCCAGCCGTCGAGCAGGCGCACCAGGCGGCCCGCCGCGACGTCGTCCGCGATCGAGAAGTCGGTCAGCAGCGCGACGCCGCCGCCCGCGAGCGTCGCCGCCCGGCACGCCGTGGCGGTATTGGTCAGAAACGCGCTCGGGTAACGCAGGCTGTCTTTTCGCCCGTCGCGATGTTCCAGCGCCACCGACAAAGGACGCGGCAACGTGGCCACCGCGACATACGGCATGCCGGCGAGCGTGGCCAGTTCCGTGTGATCGCCGTCGGCGCCGGCCACCGCCGGGCTCGCCACCATCCATTTGACGAACTCGCCGATCTTCACCGTGCGGTAGTTCGAATCCGCGAGCCGCCCTAGTCGGATCGCCACGTCGATCCCCTCGCCCACCAGATCGACATATTGATCGACGCATTGCAGGTCGACCTCCAACTCGGGATGCGCACGCCGCATCTCCACCAGCGCCGGCGCCACGAACAGCGAGCCGTAGTCGATCGGCGCATTCACCCGCAGCGTGCCGCGCAACGGCCCGACCTCGCCCGCGATCGCCGATAAACCCTCTTCGGCCGCGCGCAACACCAGACAACTGGCGTCGTAAAAGGTCCGGCCCGCTTCGGTCACGTTGAGCCGCCGCGTGGTGCGCACCAGCAGGCTGGCGCCCACTTCCACCTCCAGCCGCTGCATATGCTTGCTGACCATGGTTTTCGCGAGGCCGAGCCGCTCGCCCGCGCCGGTCAGCGAGCCGGCCTCCACCACGGCCACGAACACCGCCAGCCGGTTGAGATTTACATCGCGTACGTCAGCCATGACCGATTGTCCATTATCAGGGGATTATGTTTCGCCAATTATCCCCCTTTCGGAACCGATCGGCACTGACTACGCTTCAGGTCAAGCATCGATTCAGCCTCTTTCGACGCCGCCCATCTCAATTTTTCCGGATCCACATCATGCCTACCGCGCAACCCGCTGCCCCCATTCGCCTTTACACGACGCTGCTGTCGGGTCACGGTCACCGCGTCAGGCAATTTCTCACGATGCTGGGTCTGCCGTTCGAGATCGTCCCGATCGACATGAAGGCCGGCGACAACCGCCGCCCCGAGTTTCTCGCGATCAGCCCGTTCGGCCAGGTGCCGGTGATCGAAGATGGCGAGGTCGTGCTGTTCGATTCGACCGCGATCCTCGTCTATCTGGCCAAGCGCTATGGCGACGCCTCCTGGCTGCCGACCGATCCGCTGGGTGCGGCCGCGGTGCAGCGCTGGTTGTCGCTCGCGTCCGGCCAGATCGCTTATGGCCCGTGCCGCGCGCGGCTCGTGACCGTGTTCGGCGCGCCCTACGATCACGAGACCGCGAAGTCGATCGCGGTGAACCTGTTCGACGTAATCGAAGCGGAATTCGCGCATAAGCGCTTCGCGGCCGGCGACGAACCGACCATCGCCGATATCGCCGCGCACGCTTATATCGCGCATGCGCCGGAAGGCGGCATCTCGCTCGACCCGTATCCGAATCTGCGTGCCTGGCTGCGACGTATCGAGGCGCTGCCGGGTTTCGTCGCGATGCCGGCGAGCAAGGCCGGCTTGCTGGCCGACGCTTGATACGCTGACTAGCCGTCTATTCACACGTTTTTCGCCGCGACGCGCGGAGGCTGTCCATGTCTGACGTCTACATTCCCCTCGCCGATCTCTCTACGCCGGGTTCGCCGTTTCACGCGGGCGAACTGGCGGTGCAGACGCGTGCCGGTGTCGTCGACTTTGCGAACTCGGTCGGCCGTCGCAGCATTCGCACCGAGATGCCGGAACAGCATCAACTGTTTTTCGCGGAACGGCCGTTCATGGTGCTGGGTGGAATCGACGCCGCGGGTCAGCCGTGGGCGACGCTGCGCGTCGGCGCGCCGGGCTTCGTGTCGGCGCTGGACGCGCGCACGCTGCGCATTGCCGGCAGCGCGCTGCCCGGCGATCCGCTGGCAGGCACGTGGCGAGTCGGCGCGATGATCGGTGGGCTCGGCGTGCAACCGGAAACGCGCCGCCGCAATCGTGTGAACGGCGTGATTACGTCGCTCGACGAAAAGGCGATCACGCTGACGGTCAGTCAGAGTTTCGGCAACTGTCCGAAGTACATTCAGAGCCGTACGCCGACCTTTATGACACGCGACGCGGCCGAACCGCTGCTGCCGCCAAGCCGCTCGAGCGCATTGAGCGACGCCGATCGTGTGTTGCTGCGAAACGCCGACACGTTTTTCATTGCGAGCGCCAACGGCGCGGACGATGCCGGTTCGGCGCGCGGCGTGGACGTGTCGCATCGCGGCGGCATGCCGGGTTTCGTGCACCTCGACGCCGCCGGCACGCTGACGGTGCCCGACTTCAGCGGCAACCGTTTTTTCAACACGCTCGGCAACCTGGTGCACGATCCGCGCGCGGGCTTGCTGTTCGTCGATTTCGCGAGCGGCGATCTCGTCTATATCGCGGTCGATGCGGAAATCATCTGGGAAGGCGCGGAACTCGCCGACTTTGCCGGTGCGGAACGGCTGATGCGCTTTCGTGTGCGCGAAGTGCGGCGCACGCCGGGCGTGCTGCCGTTTCGCTGGTCGCCGGTCGAGTACGCGTCGCAATTCGCGTCGATGCGCAGCGAGCCTGCGGCGGTAAAAGCCGAGAATCCTGCGAACGTGTGGCACACCTTCAAGGTCGTCGACGTGCAGGAAGAGACGCCGGCGATTCGCTCGTTCTACCTTCAGGCAGCGGACGGCAGCGTGCTGCCCGCGTTCGAGCCGGGCCAGTATCTGCCGATCCGGATTCCCGTGGCGGGTAGCGATCAGCCGCTGGTGCGTACTTATACGCTGTCCGCCGCGAGCGACGGTGCGAGTTATCGGATTTCGGTCAAGCGCGAGGGCATCGCGTCGACATGGTTGCATGAGCACGCCACGGTCGGCACGCAGGTTCAGGTACGCACGCCGCGCGGCGCGTTTACGTTCGACACGGCGAGTCCGCGGCCGGTGGTATTGCTGTCGGCGGGCATCGGCATTACGCCGATGACGGCGATTCTGCACAGCCTGATCGCGGCACGGTCAAGCCGGCCGGTGTACTTCATGCACGGCGCTCGTACTTCGCGGGACCGGCCTTTCGCCGACGTGTTGCAGCAGATCGCGTCGGCGCATCCGCATGTCGCGGTGCACCTTCTGAACAGCGCGGGCGATGCGTCGGTTGCCGCGCTAGATGGGACACGCGCCGGCCGCGTCGAAATCGACACGGTGAAACGGCTGCTGCCTTTCGACGATTACGACTTCTATCTGTGCGGACCGGCCGCTTTCATGGGCGACCTGTACAACGGCTTACGGGCGTTGAACGTGCCGGACGAACGCATCCGCTTCGAAGCGTTCGGGCCGGCGAGCGTGAAGCGCACGCCGACGGTTTCCGCCGCCTCGGCGCCTGCTGCTTCGACCGTGCCGGCGCACACCGCCGAAGTGATCTTCGCGCGCTCGCAACGCACCGTGCAGTGGTCCGCGCAAAGCGGCACATTGCTGGAATTGGCCGAAGCCAACGGCATACCGGTCGAATCGAGTTGCCGGATCGGCGAATGCGGCACCTGTTCGACACGTCTGCAAAAGGGCCGCGTTGCGTATCAGGGCGAGGTCGCGGCGGATCTCGAGCCGGGTTGCGCGCTGTTGTGTGTGGGCAGGCCGGACGCTGCGGAAACGGGCCCGCTGGTGCTCGATCT
The DNA here is from genome assembly GCF_002973525.1 of Paraburkholderia sp. BL21I4N1. Taxonomy (GTDB): domain Bacteria; phylum Pseudomonadota; class Gammaproteobacteria; order Burkholderiales; family Burkholderiaceae; genus Paraburkholderia. The sequence goes on along the minus strand of NZ_PVEN01000024.1, from coordinate 62,074 downwards.
TTAGGACATTCGTTGCGCCATTGGGGCGGCATTGGCACGCGCGCAAAGCGTCACCCGATGTGTATCCTGGCTCTGACGCTCAACGGTCGAGGAATCGCGCTATCGCACGTGCCCGGCCTCATGTCTCATCTCTCATGCCTCGTCCGACAGCAACCGTTCAAGCGGTGCGGCATGCTTGACGAACGGCGAACGAATGACGATATAGCTGAAATACTTTTCGATGCCGAGGTTCAGATCCAGCAGCTTCTCGACGACTTCCTGGTAGTGGCCGATGTCGCCCACCAGGAACTTGAGCAGATAGTCGTAGCCGCCGCTGACCAGATGGCATTCGGTGATCTCGTCGATTCCATGCACGTTCGCTTCGAACCGGATGAAGTCTTCACGACGATGGTCCTTCAGCATGACTTCGGTGAAAACGGTCACCGTACTCGTCAATTTCGACAGGTTGATATGCGCGCCGTAGCCCGAGATCACACCTGACGCCTCGAGCCGCTTGACACGCTGAAGACACGGACTCGGCGACAGTCCCACCGCATTCGCCAGATTCGCGTTCGTGATGTTGCCGTTCTTCTGCAGCTCCGCCAGGATCCTGATGTCGATCCTGTCCAGTTTTTGTCGAATGCTCATGTCGTGCTCTCGCGTCGGCTGATGCTGCTGGCTGCGTGATCCGTTCACCCTTTGCTGAGTGCTTCATGGTGCGCTTTCACCAGTTGCGCCATGCTCGTCATCTTGAACTCGGACGCGGGTTCGCCCGTCGTGCGCACGGTCGCGCCAAAGCCGCGCTGTTCGAAGCGGCGGTAGATCCAGCAGGATCGGAGTCCGAGTTCGCTGCATGGTTGAAGATCGTGGAAGTGGCTGTCCGCGACATGCAGCACCTCGTCCTTGCGCACACCGAGCGACGGCAGCAAATCGAGCATGTAGTCGAAATTGCGCCGCGACGGTTTATACGACCCTACGTCTTCGGCGGAGATGACGGCGTCGAAATCGACCTGCAACTTCGCGTTGCTGTGCGCGAAACTCTCGTTGTCGACATTCGACAAGACCACCAGCTTGAAGTACTTCTTCAGGTATTGCAGCGTGCTCGCGGAGTCGGGAAACGCGGGCCATTGTTTCACCGACTGCCCGTAAGCCGCGGCTTCGTGTGCCAAGGGGTGAACGCCCCATTCTTCCGCCAGGCGTCTGAACACAACGGCCAGCAGATCGCTATACGGCATGTCCGGCGTATAGCGCTGCTGCTGCGATTCGTGACGCGCGTGCGCTTCGAGCACGTCGTCGCGCGTCAACGGCTTGTCCGCGCGTTCCACCAACGGCGTGAGCGCGGTCGTGATGCCGCGCTCCCAGTCGATCAGCGTGCCGTAGCAATCGAAGGTAAGCGCCTTGAAGTCCGTGAGTCGCATCGCAGCCTCCTCAAGAGTGGTTGCCATTACTTCTGCAGCAAAGCGTCCTGATGCGCCTTGACCAGATCGGCCATGCTGTCGAAACGGAAGTCCACCTTCGGCTGCAAGCCCGGGTTCATGGTGGCGCCAAACCCTTCTTGCCCGTGACGGCGATAAATCCAGCACGACGCGAGACCGAATCCGTTCGCCGGCTTGTGATCGTGGAACAGGCTTTCGGCCGTGTGCAGAATCTTGTCTTTCGCGATGCCGCGCTCGCCGAGCTTCTCCAGCATGTAATCGAAATTGCGCGGCGACGGCTTGTACGAACCCACGTCTTCGGCGGTGAAGATCGCGTCGAACTCAACCTGCAACTTTGCGTTGCTATGCGCGAAGCTCTCGTTGTCCACATTCGACAGAATCACGAGCTTGTAGTACTTCTTCAGATACTGCAACGCAGCAGCCGAATCGTCGAACGCCGGCCAGTTTTGCACCGACTGGCCATACGCGACGCAATCGGCGAGCGTGAACGGCACCTGCCATTCCTCGGCGAGCCGTTTGTAGACGATCGGCAGCAGGTCCCGATAGCGTCGGGCCGGCGTGTACTTCTGTTGCGACGATTCATGCCGCGCGTGGGCCTCCAGCACCTGATCGCGCGTCAGCGGTTGCTCGACGCGTTCCAGAAGCGGCCGCAGCCCCTCGAAAATGCCGGTTTCCCAATCGATCAACGTTCCGTAACAGTCGAACGTCAGCGTATTGAAGTCGGTGAGATTCATGCCAGGTCCTCTTTTGGGTTCACAGAATGAACTCACAGTGTATTGACTCGTGGCAGCAGGGGTAGCCGAAGTAAAGGGCTCCAGCGGCAGCTGGTTTCGCGCGCGAGCAGCCGGACAGCAGATTCTGCTGTCCGTTGAGCTTATTTGAACGGCGCCTTTTCCGGCTCGGCCGCGTATTTGTCGCGGATCGCGTTCACGCAGGTGGTGAAGCGCGTGCGAAAACCAACGGGATCGACGCTCGGCGGGCGGAGCCCGTCGGAGGTCACGGTCCAGCCGTCGGCAGTACGGGTGGCGTCGAGATCGAACGACTCGCCCGGCTCGTCTTCGAGAATCACCGTCTCCCGCACGTCCCGGCCTTCCGCGCGAATGATGGCCTGGCACGCCTGGCGCAGCCGGCCGGTGGCATGCGTATTGCCGAGGCCCGGGGCCATATTCTCAGGCACGGCGCCATACATTCGAATTGACTGGAATGGAGCCGGCGTGCCGGCGGTCACGAAGGCGATGTCGGTATCCGACATGCCGTCGCTGCAAGCGGTGAGCCCGCCAGCCATCGCAGCCAGCGTGAAGCAGGCGAGCGCGTGCCGGGAACTCGGGAGGATGGGGCGTAGCATGGTCGGTCCAGATACTCGCGGTATGTTGTTGTCGGTGTCTTGCAGTGGCCGGAACCCCGGAACAACCTCTGCGAGAACATCTCGATCTCGCCCGGTCCAATGCGGCAGTAAGGATAGCCGATAGCGATGTCATCGATCTAGCTATCCACATCAAACGAATGCGAAGCGACGGCGATAGTGCCGTCCGCGGCAGAACTTGCATGCAGACAATGAGGTGAGCGCGACTCACCTGTCGTCAAAATTTTCTCCTTTGTCGCGGCGTGCGGAAACTGACATCATCGTTCGGATAAGCGCCGCGTGATCTCGCACGCCGAACCCGGTTGCGGACCGGCCATGGAGATGAGCATGGATCTGGGTTTTATCGGTATCGGTGTCATGGGGCAGCCGATGGCGCTCAATCTGATCCGGGCGGGCACGCCGCTCACCGTCTGGAATCGGTCGCCCGACAGCATCGAACCGCTGCGCGCCTTGGGCGCAACGGTGGCGGCGAGCCCTGCCGACGTGTTCAGGCGAACGTCGGTCGTCATTCTGATGCTCGCGCACGGCGACGCCATCGACTCGGTACTTGGCCGCGGCACACCGGAATTCGAGGCCAACGTCGCTGAGCACACCATTTTGCATATGGGAACGACCTCGCCCGAGTACTCGCGCGCGCTCGAAGCCGACATTCGCGCCGCCGGCGGCTTCTATGTCGAAGCACCGGTCTCCGGTTCGAGAAAACCTGCGGAAGCGGGAGAACTCGTGGCGATGCTGGCCGGCGATACCAGCGCGATCGAAGCAGTCCGCGCGCTGCTTAAACCCGTCTGTCGCGAGACCTTTGTCTGTGGACCCGTGCCGAATGCCTTGCTGATGAAGCTGGCGGTCAATATCTTTCTGATTACCTCCATGACCGGGCTCGCCGAGGCGGCTCACTTTGCCGATCATCATGGTCTGGATATGCAGCAATTCCGCGCGGTGGTCGATGCGGGGCAGATGGCCAGCAGCATCTCCCGTGTCAAATCGCTCAAGCTGGTGGCTCGCGACTTCGCGGTTCAAGCGTCGATCACCGACGTTCTGAAGAACAATCGGCTGATTGCCGAAGCCGCGAGAGCAGCCAACGTGGCATCGCCATTACTCGACGTGTGCTATTCGCTGTTCGCCGAAACCCATGCATTGGGATACGACAAGGACGACATGATCGCGGTGGTCCGAGCGCTTGAAGCGCGTACTGATTCGCAAAAGTGAGCGTGCCGTCATCGAGCGGCTAGCGCTATCGCGTCTTCTAAACGATCGTTGCCCCAGAACATTTCTTCACCGACAAAGAACGTAGGCGCGCCGAAAATACCGCGGCGTACCGCCTCGTTCGTTTGTGCGCGCATATCGCGCTTGTTTTGATCGGATAGCGCAGCGGCGACGATCTCTTCCGCCGGCAAATCAAGCTCGCTCAGTGCTCGTGCGACCACGTCCGGATCGTCGATGTTCCTGTCATCGACGAAGTTCATCTGCATCATCCGTTTGCAGAACGCCCCGCTCCAATGCTGCCGCGCACCAACCAGCGCAACGCGCAGAGGAAGAAGTGCCCGGCGGGGAAATTCGCTGGGCTGAGTCCAGGGCAGGCCGTATTTCTCGCACTGACGAGTCATATCGCGCCATACGTAAGCCCCCTTTTCCTTCTGCAACACGAACGGCGAGCTTTCCCAACCGAACGACTTGAAGATCGCGCCCAGCAGAAAAGGACGCCATTCGATAGCGACGTCACTTTGCTGCGCCAACGCTTCGATCCGCATCATGCTCAGGTAGCTGTACGTGCTGCCGAAATCGAACCAGAACTGCATGGAAGAGCGCGTTTTGAGATCGGGGCTTGTCATGGGTTCTCCGAAACCGGCCGCTTGGCGACGAGGCACTGCGCCTCGCGACTTTCCGCACCCCATTCTACAAGCGCCACGACTCCGCCGCGGCGAATCGGGTCGAGCGAAAAGGCCGCGAACAAGCTGGTCGGAATTGCTCGCTCTCTTTCCAATGTTTTACTAACAAGCATGTCGGCTATGTTGAATGATGTCTCACATGCACCGTACGCATTCATCACGGCGGAGCTACGGCGAAACGCGGGCAATCACAGGGCTTCCCATTTCGTGACATTCCTTAGCACAGATGCCTGCGTGTTAACGGCTCTCTATTCAACACCCTATGCTTATAGATAGGTTGGCAATGCCCGGCATTGATTCGCACGAAAAGTACTTTAATATCGGCACATACATATTTCAATATGTATGTGCCGCATGCAGTTGGGACTTTATTCCTTACGCATGCTCCCACTCTCACATGCCGTCTCATCAAGACGGTTCATCGATAACGAAAGGGCGTCTTATGAAAATTCTTTTCTCGCTGAAAGACAAGCTCACGTTCAAGAAGAGCCTCAAGGCTTACGCCTGGTACATCTGGTATTAATGATTTGAGCCGTCGTCTTTTGTGTTTGAAGAGAGATAACTGATGAACCGAACCGCGTCCAGTGAAGCTAATCAATGCACCGGGCGTGGTTCTCTGCCTATGCACCCGCTCGCCCCGTTGGCCACCACCGGCCGGCAAACGCGGTCGACCGTGTTTGCGCCCAGGCTTCACGCGCTAATACACGATCATCTCGGCGAGGAGTTATTCCGGCTGGATTCCAATACCATCGGCGTTGCCGGAGCCGATATGAGTCATAGAATTCTCAGCGCAAGGCCAGCCACTGAAAGCGAGCGCCCGACATTCAAGCCGCTGCAGGGCCGGTCGATTGTGCGTGCGCAGGCCTTGCAGCAGATGCAGGCGATCGGCCGCGACGTCCGCGCAGCCCTGAAACGTCCCATTCGCGCGAACATTGACTTTTCCGGCCCTTGGCCGCATGTCGGGCATCTGTTTCTGCGCGACATGCTGCTCGGCGACGATCCGCATCGCCTGCGCTTTCTGATGAATCGCATATTGGAGCTGACGCCCATGCTCACCTGGGCCACTATCGCCATGGGCGCGGCACGCCCTTTGAAATTGCGAGAAGGCGCCTCCTTCCTCGCCGCTCTTTCTGCCGCCGCTCCAAGCTATGATGAACGCCGTTATGCGATGGGCCTGTACCGGCGGACCGCCGCCCCGATCTGTTTCACCATTTCCACGTTGGTCGCCAACGCGCTTTGGCTGGGCTCGCCATTCGACGATCACACGTCCAATCGTAATATCCTGTGCGAAGCACTGCGGCTGCTGCCACCGTCGTGGAACATCCTGCGCAATGCGTCGCCCGAGTACTCTGTGCTCGACGACCGGATCAAGCCGGGCGACGACATCCTGCTGCTGCCGTTGCTGAGTCATCGCGATCCCGGACTTTGGGATGAGCCCAATGCTTTCCGGCCCGAACGCTGGGACCAGCTTGACCCTGACGACCACCCAGGCTATTTTCCCTTTGGCCACGTCTCCGAGCGTTGCTGGGGGAGGCATATGGTGATGCCGTTGGCCGAAGCGATGCTCGACATCGTGCGTGACAGCAACCTGGTGGTAGATCCACATCAGCGCAAGGCGGATGTCCGTCTCACTGGGCTATTGGGCGTCTCGCAGGTGAGCCTGGTTCGCAAGCAAGGGTAACCAGATAAATGATGCGATGAAGATGGCGACATCGCTTTGCCACGGTCACCGCTTCCCTGCGGGCATTATCCGTTGCGCCGTATATCAAGTTTCTCCGAGTTGCGAGCGAACATAGCGGCTAGCAACGCGACTTCGCGATCGACGGATGTTCAGCCAGCACCGAATCCTTCACCACGATCGTGCCGTGCATCGGATAAATCCTCGACACCATCATTTCCGCGAGCGAGCTACCTTGCGGTGCGTAGATCACGTTTTCCGGCAACGTGCGTTGCGTGACGTGTTCTTCGTCATCGACCACCCAGGTCACCTTCGACAAATCCAGACCGAACTCATCGATCAGCACCTGAAGATTCCACACGCCGGTCGTGACCGAATACGCGCGTACGCCGACCTTCTTACCTTACCGTGGCATCGAATTGCCCACTGCTAGAATAACGGTCTTTTCTTAGGAGCAGCACATGTCCTGGTTCATCTATGAAGTGCCCGAGTACCACGAAGACGGGGCGCGTATCGAACCGTTCAGCGACCTGCGTAGCCGCGTCCTCAAAGTAAGCGGGCAGGCAATGGTCGACGAATTGGAGAGCGTCCGCGCGAACGCCGCGACGACAGCGGACACGCCCGCACACCCCTTGCGCGCAGCGGAAAATCCGCTTGTCTTTCCCATCCCCTACGCCGACTCAATGATCCTGGTGGGGTTTATCTTCGAACTGAAGCGCGAACTCCGACAGCTCGTGGTGTCGCCGGTGGAAATGCCCTGGTTGAAAGACGCTTGAATAGCGTTTGAAAGTGGCCCGGCCAAGGCAGCCGCTCGACCTCCGTGGGCAGCTTGGCCATGATGCGCTTCCTGCACCCAGTCACCTATCAGGGCGTACCGGCTGAACTGCTGCCCGACGCCCTTAAATGCATCAACCCGCTGGCGCTGAACGGGCGAGCCGACGGCAAGCTCCAACGGGTCAGGTAGTCCCGCTGGCGTTCCAGTGGAAGCGCCAGACATTCAACGCGCCCGCAGCCACCTCAACCTCCCTCGATCCAACGCGTGCCCGACGCCTTCAGATGGTTGCGAATCGCCGACTGCGCGGCTAACGGATCCCGCTCCTCCAGCGCGCGATAGATCGCCTCGTGTTCAGCCAGCGCCGCCGCCCACGTCTGGCTCGTCTCCGCATGTCCGCTCAGGCGCGCGGAGATCGGACTATGCCGCTCGTCGAAGAGCTCTGCCACCATCCGCACGAGCACCGAGTTGCCGCTCATCTCCGCAATGCACACATGGAACGCCCGATCGTGGGCGAGCGGCGAGCGGCCCTCGTCAACATTGGCCCGCATCGCGTCGAGGGTGTCGCGCAAGCGGGTCAAACTGTCAGGTGTAGTCAGCGCCGTCGCCAGTACGATGACCGCACCTTCGAGCACCGCGCGCGCCTGCATCAGTTCAGATGGGCTTTCACCCAGTCCGGTAATCGCGCTGGCCTGGCGATCGGCCGCGCGACACACGTAAACGCCCGAGCCCTGACGAATCTCGACCAGACCGGAAATCTCAAGCGCGATCAAGGCCTCCCGCAACGATGGACGCGATACGCCCAACTGCTGCGCGAGATCGCGCTCAGGCGGCAAGCGCGAGCCGGCCGCAAAACCGCCCGACTGGATCAGCGAGCGGATCTGGTCGGCAATGTGTTGATAGAGACGCTTGCTCTCGACCTGTTTGAGTTGCGTGCCGGTCAAATGTCGCCTCCGCGGGTGTGTGTTGTGTAGGGCGTCAGCCTACAAATTTTCATCATAATTTGGTAAGGCCAATTAGCTGTCAAGTTGAGGCTTTCGACAAGCAGATTATAGGTCACTCCAGCGCAGCGATTCAAAATTGCCTACTTTCTAGCCAAAAAAAGGATTTCGCTACTGGTAAGCCCAGAGCGCATCCCTAGGTCAAATCGATTGCATCAAAAAGTGGCTTGACCAATTCTGTGTGCGTATCTATGATCCATTGCATGCCGCCCCGTCGCTTGCGCATCGATTACAGCTTATACGCCAAGACCTGAAAAGCGCACCCGCCGCAATCCGCGGAGTGACGCACTGGAGACAGACTTGCTGAAATTATCTAGCCAGCCCGTTGCGCACCGCGCCATCCTGGCACGGGCGGAGTCGGGTCATGCCGATCGTCACGCAGAACGTTTCGAATCCGGACCGGACGAGTGCGGGACATTCCGAGCCGCGCCCTCAAGCAGCACGGCGAGCGGGCCGTTCGTGGACGCCACACCCGACGCTTGGCGCTCTCACGGCGAGGCCGAATTGCTCCGACTGAGCCACGTCACCAAGCGATTTCCCGGCGTACTCGCGCTCGACGGCGTCAGCTTCGATCTGCGCCGGGGAGAGGTCCACGCCGTTTGCGGCGAGAATGGCGCGGGCAAGTCGACGCTGATGAAAATCATCAGCGGCCAATACCCCCCCGACGAGGGCACCCTCCTCTATAAAGGCAGCGAGTGCCACTTCACGTCGTCGCTCGACGCCCAGGCAGCAGGCATCGCCATCATTCACCAGGAGCTGAACCTGGTACCTCATCTCTCGGTGGCCGAGAACATCTTTCTGGCGCGCGAACCCCGTCGGGGGATCTTCCTGGATCGCGCGCGACTGCGGGCCGATGCGCAACGCTGCCTCGATCGGCTCGGCGTCGACATCGCACCGGGAACGCTGGTGCGTACGCTGTCCGTGGCGCAACGGCAGATGGTGGAAATCGCCAAGGCGCTCTCGCTCGACGCCGAAGTCTTGATTATGGACGAACCGACTTCTTCGCTTACGGAGTCGGAAACGACGCAACTCTTCAGGATCATTCACGAACTGAAGCGCGCCGGTGTCGGCGTGATCTATATCTCGCACCGGCTCGATGAAATGACCGGCATCGTCGATCGCGTCACCGTGATGCGCGACGGAAAATACGTCTCGACCGACACGTTTCGCGAAACCTCGATCAATCAGATCGTCGCGCGTATGGTCGGACGCTCGCTCGAAGACAAGTTTCCGCCGCGCACCTCGGTACCGACCGATGAGGTGCTGCTGTCGGTCGACCAACTGTCGCGCAAGAACGTCTTCGGACCACTCAGTTTCGCGCTACGGCGCGGCGAAATTCTGGGTTTCGCGGGCTTGATGGGTGCCGGCCGCACCGAGGTCGCCCGCGCGATCTTCGGCGCCGATGCACTCGATGGCGGCACGGTGCGTCTCGGCGCCGATACCCTCGCGATCCGCTCGCCGATCGACGCAATCCGTCATGGCATTGCGTATCTGTCCGAAGACCGTAAAGCCAACGGCCTGTCCGTCAATATGCCGGTCGCTAGCAACATCACGCTTGCGCACATGGATGCGGTATCGAACCGCTTCGGCTTCATCCGCTTCGCGGAGGAGGCCGCGGTAGCGCAACGCTACATCGACCAGTTGGGCATCCGCACCCCGGGCGTCAGACAGATCGCCCGCAACCTCTCGGGCGGCAATCAGCAGAAGGTCGTGATCAGCAAGTGGCTGTTTCGCGATTCGCGCGTGCTGTTCTTCGACGAACCCACGCGCGGGATCGACGTCGGCGCCAAATACGCGATTTACGAATTGCTCGACAGGCTCGCCGCACAGGGTATTGGCGTCGTGATGATCAGCTCGGAACTGCCCGAGATACTCGGTATGACCGACCGGGTTGCCGTCTTCCATGAAGGCGAACTCGTGACCCTTCTCGACACCCGCCAAACCAGCCAGGAAGAAATCATGCACTACGCCTCGGGCCGCATGGTCGAGCGAATGACGTCAGGCCAATCGGGAGGCGCTCAATGAGCACGGTCACGCGCCCCGCACCTTCGCTCGCCAACGAACGGCGCAAGGATCTGATCCAGAAGTTCGCCGCGTTCGGCAGCCTGATCGTCATGATCGTCGTGTTCTCCTCCACCAGCGAGGCGTTCCATACGGTCGACAACGCCATGACCGTCGCGTTGCAGGTAACTTCGATCGCCTATCTCGGCGTTGCCGCGACCTGCGTGATCATTACCGGCGGCATCGATCTCTCGGTCGGTTCGGTCCTCGCACTCTCGGGCGTGGTTGCAGCGCTCGCGGTCAAGGCGGGCCTACCTGTCACGCTCGGCATGCTGCTCGGCATCGTCGTCGGCGCGCTGTGCGGCGTGGTCAACGGCTTGTGTGTGACGCGCATGCGCCTGCCGCCGTTCATCGCCACGCTCGGCATGATGCTGGTGGCGCGCGGTCTAGCCCTGCAAATCACGGGCGCGCGTCCGGTGTCGGGACTCGGTGAAACGTTCGGCGTGCTCGGCAACGGCTCACTGTTCCGGATCGAGACGATCGGTGCGGACGGCTTCCCGAATGTGACTTTTCCCGGCATCCCCTACCCGGTTCTGCTGATGGTCGTGATCGCCGTCGCGGTATCGGTCATGCTGAGCCGCACGACGCTCGGCCGTCATATCTATGCCGTCGGCTCGAATGCGGAGGCCGCGCGGCTTTCCGGCGTCAACGTCGCGCGCGTGACGATGTTCACGTACGTGTTGTCCGGCGCGCTCGCCGGCGTCACCGGCTGCGTGCTGATGTCGCGCTTGCTGACCGCGCAGCCGAACGAAGGCGTGATGTACGAACTCGATGCAATCGCGAGCGCCGTGATCGGAGGCACCTCGCTAATGGGCGGTGTCGGCACGATTTCCGGCACCGCCATCGGTGCCTTCGTGATCGGCATTCTGCGCAACGGTCTGAACATGAATGGAGTGTCCAGCTTCATTCAGCAAATCATCATCGGCCTGGTCATTCTGGGTACTGTCTGGATCGACCAGCTTCGCAATCGCCGGTGACATCCATCGGCACGACGGACGACAGGTTCCGTTGCGCCGAGACGTCCATGTACGACAACAACTTCTCCTCAGGAGTAGAGACATGCGCACATTCCAATTGAGCCTGCTGGCCGCAACGCTTGCGCTGGCAACCGGACTCGCCCACGCCGCCGGCGGCGAAATCGCGGTCATCGTCAAAACCTCGAGTTCCAACTACTGGCAAAACGTCCAGAAAGGCGCCGCCGCTGCGATCGGCGACGCCAAGGGCTACACGATGACCTTCCAGGGTCCCGCGACCGAGACGGCGATCGCCGACGAAGTCAACATGGTCGAAAACGCGGTGAACCGCAAGGTCGCCGGCATCGTGCTGGCGCCGTCCGATCCCGATGCCCTGGTGCCTGCCGTCAAGAAAGCTTGGGAAGCACACATTCCCGTCGTGATCATCGACTCGGCATTGGCCGATTCCGGCAAGCAGTATTACCAGTCGTTCCTCTCGACCGATAACAAGAAAGCCGGCGAGTTGTGCGCGAAAGCGTTGATCGATCGCGTCGGCCAGACCGGCAAGATTGCCATCATGTCGTACGTCGCGGGCGCGGGCTCGGAGATCGGTCGGGTCGGCGGCTTTCGCGATTACCTGAAGGCGCACTCCCAGCTACAGGTGGTCGGGCCGTTCTACTCGAACTCGCAGATGGCGACCGCGCTGAACCAGACCACCGATACGCTCACCGCCAATCCTGATCTCAAAGGCATCTTCGGCGCGAATGAACCGACCGCGGTCGGCATGGGCCGCGCGCTTGAACAATCGGGCAAGGCCGGCAAGGTGATCGCAATCGGCTTCGACGGCAACCAGGATCTGCAAGGCTTCGTCAAGGACGGCACGCTCGCGGCGACCGCCGTGCAGGGCTCTTACCAGATGGGCGATCTCGGCGTGAAAACGGTGATCAGCCTGATCGAGAAAAAACCGGTGCCGAAGGACCGCGACACCGGCGTGGTGATCGTGACGAAAGACAATATCGACCAGCCGGTTGCGAAGAACGTGCTGTATTGATGCAGTCGGGGAGCCGCAGAGTTGTCGAGGTGATCGACGCGAACTGCGTGTTACCCGGCCTCGCTGATTCGGCACGACTGACATGCCACAATGTGCCGCCCGGCAACGGCGGCCAGACAAGGATTGCCATGCTTACGGTGATATGCGAGACGCCCGGCACGCTGAGCGCCCACGAACGAACCAAACCCGTGCCCCGGGACAACGAGGTACTGCTGCGCGTAAAGCGCGTCGGCGTGTGCGGGACCGACCTGCATATCTTTACCGGCAATCAGCCCTATCTGGCTTATCCGCGCGTGATGGGGCACGAGCTGTCGGGTCTCGTCGAGCAGGCACCGCTGAGCAGTGGCCTCGTCGCAGGCGATCCGGTCTATGTGATGCCCTATCTGTCGTGTGGGCAATGCATTGCCTGCCGACGCGGCAAGACCAACTGCTGCGCGCATATCCAGGTGCTCGGCGTCCATCGCGACGGCGCGTTCACCGAATATCTCAGCGTACCCGCGCAGTTTGTCCACAAGGCCGAGGGCATCACTCTCGATCAGGCGGCCATGGTCGAATTCCTGGCGATCGGCGCGCACGCGGTCCGGCGTGCCGACGTGAAGGCAGGCGAGCGCATTCTCGTGGTAGGCGCCGGACCGATCGGGATGGCGGCGCTGACCTTTGCCAGGCTGCGCGGCGCAACGGTCACTGCGCTCGACACGCGTGCCGACCGGCTCGACTTTTGTGCGAAGCAACTCGGCGTCGCGGCGACCGTGCAGATCGGGGAAAACGACAAGGCACAACTGTCGGCGCTGACCGATGGCGAATTCTTCGATGTCGTATTCGACGCCACGGGAAATTCGAAGGCGATGGAGCGCGGCTTCGAGTTCATTGCGCACGGCGGCCGCTACGTGCTGGTGTCGATCGTGTCGGACACCATCGCATTCTCCGACCCCGAGTTTCATAAGCGCGAAGCCACCCTCCTCGGCAGCCGCAACGCAACCGCCGAGGACTTCGAGACGGTCGTCGAAGCGCTGCGTGCCGGTCGGATACCGGACCAGGCACTCAACACCCACCGCCTCGCGCTCGCCGACGTGCCTTCCCGCTTCGCGGACTTGCTCGACCCGGCGGGCGGCGTCGTGAAAGCCATCGTCGAATGTTGAGCATGGTCGCAGTCGATAGCGGCACCTGCATGCCGTCCGAACCGTTGATCCAGCCGATCCTGCAGTTCGGCACTAGCCGTTTTTTGCAGGCGCATGTCGATCTGTTCGTCTCGCAGGCGCTCGAATCGAACGAAGCGGTCGGCGGCATTACGGTCGTGCAAACCACTGAGAGCGCGCAGAGCGCCGGGCGCATCGTCGCGCTCGCCAGCCGACGCGTGTATCCCGTGCAAATACGTGGACTAAGTCGCGGCAAAGTGGTGAACGAGACACTCTGCGGGCGCGCCATCCGTCAGGCTGCGCACGCGCGAACCGACTGGGCGCGGATTCGCGAGACAGTGTGCGGCCCGGTGCGGATCATCGTGTCCAACACGGGAGACCGCGGCTACGAACTCGACGAACGCGACGACGCCGGCCTGACAACTACTCCGGCGGTAGTGCCAAACAGTTTTCCCGCCAAGCTACTAGTGCTGTTGTACGCACGTTGGCAGAGCCAACCCGATGCTCCGCTATCCCTCTTTCCCTGCGAACTGATAGAAAAGAACGGCGACGTACTCCGCGGCGTCGTAATCCGACTCGCATTGCAATGGGGTTTGCCTCACGATTTCGTTCGGTATCTGGCTGAACACTGCGTGTGGGGCAATTCGCTGGTCGACCGGATCGTGTCCGGGTCGATCAACCCGATTGGCGCGGTGGCGGAGCCCTACGCACTATGGGCCATCGAACGGCAGCCGCGATTGCAGGTGCCTTGCGTTCACGCGTCGATCATCGTCACCGACGACCTGAAACATTTCGAGCAGCTCAAACTGTTTTTTCTGAACCTCGGCCACACGTTTCTCGCGGAACGCTGGCTGCGCGATGGCCGCCCGCACGACGAGACTGTCTGCACAGCAATGAACGATCAGGCCTTAAGGGGCGAACTCGAAGCCCTCTGGATAGATGAAGTCATGCCTGTTTTCGACACGCTCGGAAAACGCAGCGACGCGCTTGCCTATCTGGACGAGGTGCGAGACCGTTTCATGAATCCGTTTCTCGAACACAGGATTGCCGATATTGCACAGAATCATGCACAGAAAAAGCAGCGACGCATTGTGCCCTTGCTGGAACTCGCCGCTTCGCTTACGTCGCAAGCGGGTAGCGCGATCCAGCAAACGCGACTAAGGGCACTCACGAACCACGCTGATTCGTAAAGCTCGGCAACCTCCGGCGTGGTCGTCGGACTTAGCCCAGCATCGCAAGTGCGCCCGCCAGAACAGCATCCGGCCCGGCAGCGATGAAAACGGGGCTCGGCACATGACCGTGAGAAACAGTTTTTCTATTACCGTTGACTCAGCGTGAACGTGACGTCGGGAATTCTCCAACGCTGATGTTTCGTCGTCGATCAGTTGCCGATACAGCGACTGAATTGCCGACGCATCGTGCCTGAAGCTAGCCGAACGGCGCTGTCAAGTTGCTGATGCGATGACGAGACGGTGGCAAGGGCCGCAGTGTTTCAGAAAGCCGCGGCCTTGTCGCGGCGCTTCTGGAGCAGGATGTCGAGTTCAATGCCGTGTTCATCGACGGCACGCCACGGCAGCCAGGGCTCGCCGCACAGCGTCACGAACATCTCGTCGAGGCGCCGCGTCGAGCCCGGCTCGCGACGGGCCCCTTGGACATCCTAATATTGCTACTTCGGAAGCGTGTCACATGATTGCGCATTTCCACTTAGAAGCGTCTCACGATTGACAGGCGCGTCGAAGTCTCAAAAGAAATCGGCCGCGAGCATCGAGCCGCAGCCGTTCAGCGACTTATCCCAAGCGTTCCATTTAATTTTCGAATTGACGAATTGTTGCGTCATACGCGCGGGTGGCCATCTCCTCGAGCGGAAGCTTTCGCTCGACTTCAGACAGGATTTCTACACCCCACGGACCGTTAAAGCCCGTCGCCCGGACTGCCTTGATGAAGCCCTGCAGGTCGAGTACGCCTTCGCCTGGCAGGCGGCGCTTATGGCAAGTGTCCATCCACAGCGGCTCGATAGCGTATCGGTCCGCGTCGTCGAGCTCGATGCCCTTGATGAATTCCGGCTTAATCGTGGCAATTTCCTTGAAGTCCACATTGCCGCGGCTCAGGTGCCAGATGTCGAGAAGCAGGCCCGCGTTTTTCTTGTTGGCGCCTTCGACGATGGCCTTGCCGGTTTCAATCGTGCGCACGTTGCTGAACGGCATGATTTCAAGCATGACCTGCGTACCGCGCTTCTCGGCGTCTTCTGCCAGCTTGCCGAACTCCTCGACCATGAGCGGGACATTTGCGGTGTCTTCACCAATGCCGGGGCCGACCTTCACGATACGCGCACGGAGTTCCTCGGCGGCTTTCAGGTAGTAGTAACGCTGGCTATCGGAAGTGCGGCGACGCTCACCCGTTTGATACCAGTCCACGAGGAACTCGAACTCAACGTGCTTCATACCGTTAGCTTCGAGAATACGGCGCATCTCCGGGAAACCAATCTTGTCGGCAGTAGCATAGATGTCCGAATGAATCAGGCCGATACCGTCCCAGCCCGCTTTCGCTGCGGCTTCGACGCGGTCTTTAAAGCTGAAGGGACTGATTTCGGTAGGACCGAACGGGAAGACGTCGCCCGAGAGCGTGAAGTATGCGGCGACGAGTTCGACTTTGGATTTGGACATTTGAGAGACCTCTTGAAGTGACCACGACGGCACGCCGACCGTCGTCCGGATGCGATGCCGTCACTATCACGTAGAAATCGCGGCGGATAAACAGCCCCTGAATCGCCTTTCCGTAGAATAAAAGTAGACAATCTGTCCCCACGCGGCTGAGGCGCATGCAAATCGTGCTGCGGTCGGCTCATCGCCACGTTGTCCGAGCGTCCCGAAGCAATCCCCTCCAGGCCATCTCCATTTTTCCTGTGAGCGGAAATAACTTTTCGTTCGAGGGCATTTTTCTTTCACATACCAAGCCTTACTGTGCCTCCACCAAAACATCAAAACCCGGCCCATGAACCGCGGGCCTTATGGAGACATAGCATGAACTTCCGCAAATCTATCGCTTCCTGCTTCGCCCTTTCCGCCATCGCAAGTGTGCTTTGTACCAGCGCTCACGCGGCAGGCCAGCCCCGCGTCGCGTTGCTGATGCCGACCCAGAGCGTCGAATACTGGGCGCTTTATGCGAAGGGCTTCGAGAAGGAAGCAGCCGCTCAGGGCCTCAAGCTCGACGTGAAAGTCAGCAACTACGACGCAAACGAACAGGCCACTGTGGTCGACCAGACGCTTGCCCAGAAGCCCGATGTCATCGTTCTTATCCCCGTGGACGCGAGCGCCATGGTCCCGTCGATTCGCAAGATTGACCAGGCCAAGATTCCGCTGGTCATCTCGAACTCGATGCCCGACCAGAAGTATTCCAGGTACTGGAAAGTCTTCACCGGCCCGAACGACATCAGCAATGGCGAAGTCGCCGCGAAAACCATGATTCAGGGCTTTAAGGAAAAGGGGTATGGCGATAAAGGCAAGGTCATCGTCATCAACGGACCGATGGGTACGCCGCCTCAAGTTCAGCGCTATCAAGGTTTCGTGGACGGCCTCAAGAAAAACGCACCTGGAATCGAAGTTGTCGGTTCGCAACCTGCCGACTGGGACGCTGTGAAGGCAGAGGCTGCAGCATCGGCGCTCTTCACCCAATTTAAGGACGTGAAAGGCGTCTACACGGAGAACGACTCGCAACTTCGCGGCGTTGTGACTGCCGCACAGCGCCTCGGACTCGACCCGTCGAAGCTCGTCATCATTGGCCATGGCTGCGACTCCGGTGCGGTTGAAGCCATCTCCGCCGGAAAGGGATATGCCACGGTCGAGCAGTCACCGTTTGACGACGGCGCCTACGCCGCGCGCGCGGCGAAGGACCTGGCAACTGGTAAAACACCGCAGGCAATCCAGTATCTGCCGAATCCTGCCGCGACCAAGGCCACGCTCAACGTGTGCTATTCCCAGAAGAAGTGAAACTCGCAGAAGGGTCGGCCGCCGTACAGCCGACGGAACGTTTTTGCGACCCTTCGGGGTCGTTTTCGCTTTTCGAAAGGAGACGTCGAATGAGACGAGAGATTGGCGTTGCCGTGATTGGAACGGGCTTTATGGGAAAGGCGCACGCCTTGGCGTATCGCGCGGTGCCAAATGCGTTTCCGAATTCGCTAAGGCCGAAACTGGTCGCAGTTGCCGACGTGAGCGAGGCAGGAGCTCATCAAGCCGCCGAGCACTTCGGCTTCGACCGTGCGACGACCGACTGGCGAACGTTGCTGGATGACCCCGACATTCAAGTCATCTCAATCACGACCCCGTGTAGTCTGCATCGGGAGATGGCCCTGGCTGCGATTGCGGCCGGGAAGCATGTGCACTGCGAAAAGCCGATTGCGCCCTCGGCAGCCGACGCGTTCGATATGTTGAAAGCGGCCGAAGCCGCGAAGGTCGTCACCCAGGTTGGCTACAACTACATCAAAAACCCCGTTCTCAAGCTGGCGCGAGACATGATTGCCGCCGGCGAACTGGGCGAAATCACGAGCTTCCGCGGCATCCATGCGGAAGACTACATGGCCGACCCAGAGATTCCCTACAGCTGGCGCGTCGACCCTCAAAACGGGGCTGGCGCGCTGGCTGAAATCGGCAACCACATCGTCGGAATGTCGCGATTCCTCCTTGGTCCGGTTACTCATGTTAACGCGCAACTCGAGACCGTCAACAAGACGCGCCCGGTGTCGGCCGGCTCTCCCGAGCGCCGGGAGGTAAAGGTCGATGACATTGCAAGGTTAATGGTGACCTTCGAGCGCGGGTGTTCAGGCTCAATCGAATCAAACTGGACCGCAACCGGCCGCAAGATGCAGCTTGAGTTCGAGGTCTACGGAACCAAGGGTGCGCTGTGCTTTTCCCAGGAGCGCTTCAATGAACTCCAATTTTTCAAGGCTGGCGGCGACCCTCGGACATCGGGATTCACTCGTATTGAAGCCGGACCGGCTCATCCGCCCTACGAAAACTTCACAGTGGCGGGGGGGCATCAACTGGGTTTCAACGATTTGAAAACCATCGAGATGGCTGAGTTCATCGCGGCAATCGAACATGAGACGCCTACTTTCCCGGATTTCCGGGAAGCGTGGGAAATTCAACGGATTGTCGACGCCGCCATCCGGTCTTCGGCCGAGGCACAGCGAATCTCCTTGTAACAGACTAACGAGCTCCACGGTTGGCGCGCGGTTTGGCAGGCATCACGTCCTGACTCCCGCGCGTTTTTTTAGGACCTCAGCCGGACGCAGATATTTCCGGTGACTGGAAATATCATTTCGCGGCCACGCATTTTTCTTTTCCAGGCGAACGAATAGTCTTTGTCTCAACGATAACGAAACCGCTGAAGCGAGTTTCCGTTGGAGACGACCTGCATTCCTGCGCACGCAGCGATTCTTTGCGAATTCCTCTCCTCGTAGACCAAGTTACCGCGCCAGCCTTGCTGCAAGGTCTCGTTATCAGAATGTATGCGTCACCCAGTGTGAGTAATCGCGCGGATGAGCCAGGTGACGGTGACGGGCATCAACACGTGGTAGCGGACCACCGAAGAGTGTCCGCGTATGGAGGAAGACAATGTTGCAAGACGCTAAAACAGTCGGCGAGACACTCGCTGCTCAGAGTCTGCTCTGCGCTCGCAATCTAACCAAACACTATGGTGGCGTGAAAGCGCTTACCGGTGTCAGCCTCGAACTGGCACCCGGAGAGATTCACGCCCTGTGTGGCGAGAACGGTGCGGGCAAAAGCACGTTTATCAAAATTCTCGGTGGCCTCGTGCAGCCGGACGACGGTGAAATTACCGTTGACGGACATCAACTAAAACTGGGGCATCGGACCGACCCCAGACTTATTTCCATCGTTCACCAGGAGCTTGCCATCGTCCCGACGTTGTCGGTGCTCGACAACATTCTCCTCGGCGGAGCGGACCAGGGCGAAATCTACCGTCGTAGCCAATACCGGAATTCCGTTCGCGAACATCTGGATTCCGTCGGCCTGTCACATATCAAGCTCGACGCGCCAGCCTCGCGACTGAGCCTCGCTGAGTGCCAGCTCGTCGAAATCGCTCGAGGCATGTCGCGTCAAGCAAAGGTTCTTCTTCTTGACGAACCTACCGCGACCTTGTCGGATGCCGAGATTGTCCGGGTCTTCGACGTCGCCTGCCGGCTGCGTGACCAAGGGACCGCGATGATTTTTGTCAGCCATCGGCTCGACGAAGTGTTTGCACTTACGGACCGGGTAACGGTGTTCCGCAATGGACAGCATGTGCTCACGCAGCGCACTGCGGACATGACGACCGCAGACGTGGTCAAGGCAATGATTGGTCGCGAACTGGTCCATAGCAAAGTTGTGGCGCCTGAAAGCCGCACCAACGTGACGCCGCGTCTCTCGATTTCCAATCTGACGGTCGCGGATAAGGTGAAGGAACTATCAGTCGACGTCGCGCCGGGGGAAATTCTCGCCGTGGTCGGCCAACTAGGTTCGGGTGCCGAGGTCGTTGTTGAAGCCCTTGCAGGCCTTCGCGGTGATATTTCCAGTGCGGTGAAAGTGGATGGTCAAACCGTCAAGCTCGACGGCATCCGGAACTCGCTGCGAGCCGGTATCGCTTACGTGGCGGAAGACCGCGCTGACAAAGGCGTGTTCCTGGATGCTCCGATTGCCATCAACATCACCGCGTCCGTCATGGCGAAGTTCACCCGGGCGGGAATCATGCGACGAGCCGGGGAACAGGAAGAAGCTCGACGACTAGCCTCCATGTTCACCATCGATCCGAAGCGTCTTCCGCACGAAGTATCCACACTTAGCGGCGGCAACCAGCAGAAGGTGTCCCTAGCGAAGGCAGTCGCGCTGGCGCCTCGTCTGTTGCTCCTGAACGAACCCACCCGTGGTGTCGACATTGGCGCCCGCAGCGAAATCTACGCGACGCTGCGCAAGATGGCCGATGAAGGATTGGCGATTGTCTTCTACTCGACGGACCTCGAAGAAATCCTAGAGCTCGCAGATACGGTTCTGACGGTTTTCAGAGGCCGGATGGTCCGACACAAACCGCGGTTCGAGATAAACGGCGACACGCTTTTGCACGACATCGTGGCAGGCGACAGCGATGCATCTCATGCCCATGTCTCTTTCCGAAACCAGCCTGTGGAGGTGGGTAATGCATAAGACAGCTCTTGAGCCTACCGCGCAGGTATCGACGACTGCGCTACGACGTTGGGTCGCAGCATTGTTTGGTACGACGAGTATTCATGCTGCGTCGATTCGCATCGCAACCCTTGCTCTTATCGTAGTCGCGGCGGTTTTCGTTCCGCACTTTACCGAGTTTGGAAACGTGCAGTCCCTGATGTATTCAGTGGCCGCTGTCGGTATCGGCGCCATCGGGATGGCGTTAGTGACCCTCAGCGGAAATCTCTTCATGCTGTCGATGGGCGCGACAGCGGCAGTCTCCACGGTGATGTTCGCCGCACTCATTCATCTGGGTCTCGGCGCAACGCTGCTGCTGGTCGTGCTGAGCGGTCTTCTGATGGGGGCTGTCCAAGGTGGAATCATCGCATTGGGTAAGGCAAATCCAATCATCACCACGATTGCCACATCGTCAATCATTATTGGTGCTGGCGTCATCTATACCGGAGGACTGACAGTCATCGGCAAGGGGGACGCAACGTGGCTCGGTCAGGGGCGGTTGTTCGGCTGGCTACCGAATCAAATCCTGGTGCTAACCATTTTTTCCGCCATCGCGAGCTTCATCCTGCAAAAGTCTCGTATCGGGCGGGAAATCCGACTGATTGGTATGCGAGCTGAAGTGGCTCGCATCGCGGGACTCCGCCTGATGGCGGCAACGCTTGTTTGCTACGGATTTGCGGGCGCCGCAGCCGCGCTTGCCGGTTCGTTGATTGCTTCGTCCTCCGCCCAAGGCAACCTGACCTACGGTATCGACCTGGACTTCAACGCAATCGCTGCCGTGCTCGTCGGTGGAATCTCGATTCGCGGTGGACGCGGACAAATATCGGACGCGGTAACGGGCGCCATCTTTCTGGCGGTCATCAGCAACATCCTTCTGGTCAGCGGCGTGAGTTACGAGTACCAGTTGGTAGCGAAGGGCATCGTGGTTCTCGCGGCCGTCGTGTTCGGAGCGTTGCTCGCCCGGCTCGGCCCGGTACGGAAATAACAGGAGCTTTGAAAATGGAACAGTCTCAACGACTTCTCAATCTGGCAATCCGGCTCGTACTGCTCGTGGGAATGCCTGTCATCTTCGGTCTTTGCGTCGACCACTATTTCTCGCAGGCGAACCTATACGCAATTTTTCAGGCGTTTGCGTTTCTCGGCATCATCGCGCTCGGTCTTTCCGTCACGATGATTGCGGGCGAGTTCGACCTGAGCGTCGCTGCAATCTCGACAGTCGCCGGCCTTATCACAGTGAAATTCGGTGGCGATAGTGCGATGCTCGGCATTCTGTACGCAGCTATCTTTGGCGTGGTGGTCGGCATCGCTAATGCGGCGCTGCTGCCGTGGCTTGGCGTCTCCTCGCTGGTCACGACAGTCGGCTCCATGATGTTCCTCACCGGCGTCGGCTACTGGATTGCAGGCGGTCGCGTCTTGAGTTACGCCAATCTCGATGTCAGCGACTTCCTTGACCAGAACGTCGGTGCCATCTTTTCGCCCCGTAGCCTCATCACAATCGTCTGCTTCGTAGTCGTGTCGCTTTTTCTGCGTTACACCACTCTCGGGCGGGACATCTACGCATCGGGCGGTCATCGGAAGGCGGCAATTCAAAGCGGCGCGCGTGTGGGTAAGGCGCTGACAGTTGGCTTCGTCATCTCCGGCGGTCTGTCGGCACTTGGCGGGGGCCTGCTCTCGCTGAGCCTGGCGACTGCGTCCGCAACGATGGGAAGCAACATCTTGCTTCATGCGGCTTCGGCAGCGATTGTTGGGGGTGTCGCGTTGGGTGGGGGTATCGGTTCGCCGCTCGGCGTAGCGATGGGCGTTCTAATTCTGACGGTGCTGAACAATGGGCTCGGCCTGTTGAGTGCTACGTCGACCCAGATTCTCCTCGTAAACGGCCTGTTGCTTCTGATTGTGGTTCTCCTCGATGGGCGCCTGGGTGCAGTCCTCGCGTCGCCGCTCGAACGATTTGCCCGGAGAAAGGCAACTACTCCGGCTTGAACGTCCCAAAATTCTGATTCGGCCGACGGGCTTACGACCCGTCGGCCGCTATTGTTTTCAGCTGAACTCGTGTGTCGGGACTTCGTTGCGCGCAGCGATTACGTCATTCCAGAACGAATGTCGCCGTGCCTTCAGCATGTCAATCTTGTCGCTAAGGTCGTCCGGGCGGGAGTCAATCTTCAATGATGGCCGCCTCAACCAGCGCTTGACTTTTCACGTGGCGAAGGTCATCCAGCGTTCTTCGAGATTGAGGCTTTTCACACGCTCGATGAGAAACTCGGTGAAGACTCGAATCTTCGCTGGCTGGTAACGCCGGCTTTGGTAAGCCAGGTTGATGGTCAGACGCGGCAGTTGCCAGTCATCCAGCACCGGGACGAGCCGCCCCGACACTATGTCCTCATGGATGATGTAGAGCGGTTGGACAACAATCCCGAGCCCTGCCCGTCCTGCAGCCACAATCACCTGGCCTTCGTTCGAGTCCAGGGCACTGGTGATTGCGACGTTGCGTTCTTCCTTTCCTCGACGTAAATGAAGCAGGTACGGGTCGACGGCGAGGTTGTAGACAAGCATTTTGTGCTGCTCCAAGTCTTCCGGGGTATGAGGACGACCGTGAGCCGCAAGGTAAGCTGGTGACGCCGCCAGCACCCGCCGTGTCTCAGCGAGACGCCGAACGGTGATGCCCGAGTCTCCCTCGTGCTCCTTGGTGCGAATAGCGATGTCTATCCCGGCTTCGATGAAATTCTGATACTGATTTGTCGCGACGATTTGAACGGAGAGGTTGGGATAGCGCTTGAGGAACTCGGAGAGCGCCGGAGCGATGTGCATCATCGCGAAAGACACCGAGCTGGTCACGCGAAGTACGCCACGTGGACTGACCGCCTCTTCAGACGCAATCGAGTCGGCCTCGGACAGTTCAGAAATTACCGCGGTGCAGCGACGATGATATTCACGACCGGCGTCCGTGAGCCACATGCGGCGGGTCGTCCGCTCTATCAACCGTGCGCCGAGGCGCTCCTCCAACGAGCTTAGCGTTCGACTAGCCGCAGCGTTGGACATGTCGAGTTGGTCGGCTGCCTTCGACAGACTGCCCAAATCGGCAGTGAGCACAAACAACTGCATTTGCGTCCAGCGGTCCATCTTTTACCCCTTCGCATTCAGGTGGAAAAATCGAAAGGGATTCTTCCACCCCTTCAGGCCTGAATATGCCGTAGGAGAAACGTTCAATAAACCGACCTGAAGTGGCTAATTCGTAGAAAAAATTTCTACAATCAAATGGCGCCAAGGACCGACCTGTGAGCCGACGATGAAGACGCGCTCTCGCAGACCGATTCTTCCGAAGAGAGGAAATGTCATTTCACTTCAAGGCATTTTATTTCCTCCGCGTACCCATTACCTTTCGTTATCAGACGCCATGAGCGCACACCGGAGACACGCACGATGCGCAACATCAACGAAGACACCATTACTCAGGCCGTAATCGCCTCACTCGCAGACTGCAGTAACGCGAGACTGAGGACAGTCATGACGAGCCTGGTTCAGCATCTCCACGCCTTTGCCCGCGACGTTCACCTCACCGAGGACGAGTGGTTCAAAGCGATTAAGTTTCTGACGGAAGTAGGACACATCACCGATGACAAACGGCAGGAATTTATCCTGCTGTCCGACACGCTTGGTCTCTCGATGCTGGTCATGTCGCAGAACAATCGGAAGCCGTCAAATTGCACGGAAGCGACCGTGTTTGGCCCGTTTTATGTCGAGGGAGCGCCTCTCTACAACAACGGTGACGACATTTCGAACGGTGCGAAAGGTGCGCCTTGCTATGTAAATGGACAGGTTCGTGGCGCCGGAGGCGAGAGTATCGCAAACGCGCAAATTGACGTTTGGCAATCGGATGAAGATGGGTTCTACGATGTCCAGAATCTTGACGAGGCTGGCAACGCAATCCATCGCGGTCGAGGCCGACTCAAGGCGGACGAGGAAGGGTTTTTCAACTTCCGCTCGATTCTTGCCGAGGCATATCCCATTCCGCACGACGGGCCCGTCGGTCGCATGTTGGCTGCTGTCGGTCGTCATCCGTGGCGGCCCGCCCATCTGCACTTCATGATTGAAGCGCCAGGTTACGAGACGCTCATCACGCATGTGTTTCGTGATGGAGACCAGTATCTCGACTCGGACGTCGTGTTCGGAGTGCGCTCATCGCTGATTTCGGAGTGGAAGCGTCATGAGCCGGGTGTAGCGCCTGATGGCCGCGAACTGACGGTTCCGTGGTACTCGCTTGAATACGACTTCGTGCTTAACCCGTCGGAGGCCCACGCATGATTCGGCATATTGTCATGTGGCGTGTCAGAGGTGACTCGCCTGCGGAGCGGCTAGCCGCGTCCAATCTTGTTAAGAGCAGCTTCGAAGGCTTGCGTGGCTGCATACCCGGCATGCGGCATCTCGAGGTAGGACTTGACCACAGCCAGGTCGATTACGCGTGCGACGCCGTTCTCATCACCGAGTTCGACTCGCAGGAAGCGCTGGAAGCATATGCGTCTCATCCCGAACATCTGCGCGTTCGCAACGAGCTCGGCGACCTTCGCACCGCGAGGTTCCAGGTCGACTATCAGTTGGAACCGGAGTTGAGTTTCGAGCGTACAGCGGAGTTACTTAATGCAAAAGCGTGAGTTTGTTTATCAGGCGCATGCGGGTCGCGTAGTTTTCGGTCCGGGCAGTTTGCAGCACCTCGAGCGAGAAGTGCTTCAATTGAATTCGGAACGAGCACTCATTCTGTGCAGCCCAGAACAGAATGAGACAGGCGAAGCCGTCGCTGCGCGCCTGGGGTCGCGAGCCGCTGCTGTCTTCGACCGCGCGGTTATGCACGTCCCACTAGAGTTGGCCAAAGAAGCTCGCGCACTGGCGAAGGAACTGAAGGCCGATTGTGCCATTGCTGTTGGCGGTGGCTCGACAATCGGTTTGGGCAAGGCAATCGCGCTCGAATCAGACCTGCCAATTCTCGCCGTTCCGACGACTTATGCGGGCAGCGAAATGACACCCATCTATGGCATCACCGATGCGGGCCTGAAGAAGACAGGAACTGACCTGCGCGTGTTGCCTAAGACAGTGATTTACGATGCGGACTTGACCATGTCGCTTCCGGTCGCATTGTCGGTCACGAGCGGAATCAACGCAATCGCGCACGCAGCGGAAGCGCTGTATTCGCGCGATGCCAATCCCGTGACCAGTCTGATGGCAGAGGAAGGGATTGCAGCTCTTGCGCGCGCGTTGCCAGCAATCGTCGCCGACTCTCAAGACGTCGACGCTCGAGCTAATGCTCAGTACGGCGCGTGGCTCTGCGGAACGGTGTTGGGAAGTGTCGGCATGGCGCTTCATCACAAGTTGTGCCACACGCTCGGCGGCAGTTTCAATCTTCCGCACGCGCAGACGCACACTATCGTTTTGGCGCATGCGCTCGCGTACAACCGACAGGCAGCGCCGGAGGCAATGAAACGCATCGCCCGCGCGCTTGGCTCGGATGACGCCGCCACCGGGGTCTACGAGCTCGCAAAACGCTGCGGTGCTCCGCTGGCGCTCAAAGACATCGGCATGGCGGCTGAGGACGTATCGAAGGCCGCCGACATCGCTAGCGCGAATCCATATTGGAACCCACGTCCGATTGAGCACGATGCTCTTCTTGAGCTTTTGCAGAATGCCTTTGATGGCGCGGCACCACGTACGGCGTCGGCCTGACGCCAAAACCGAAGCGAGGAGACAAACATGCATTTCACCGTCTATTGCCTGGACCACCCGAACATGGTCGAGCGCCGCCTTGAAAACTATGACGCTCACAAGTCGTATTTGCAAACGGCTCCCGTGAAGGCGCTTATCTCTGGTCCTCTGACGATGTCAGATGGCCAAACCATGATTGGCAGCTTCTTCCTCTACGAAGCCGAAGGTATCGAGGAAATCCAGAAATTCGTCAACACCGACCCGTTCAACAAGGCCGGAATCTGGGCGACGGTCGACATCAGGCCGTTCATCAAGCGGGTCGACAACCGCTAAGGCCATCGCATCACCGCGGTTCACAGTGCTCCTGGCTGTTTGTCAGGAGCGGGAAACGTGCGTCTTCACGGAGGCGCGAAACGGATGGCGAAGCGTTTCGATTTCCCGAGTGTTCGCACCGATACAAGACACCAGGACGGAGACAACATGCAGACAGGACTCGACGGAAAGATTGTGCTCATCACGGGCGCGGCGCAAGGAATCGGACGGGCGACAGCGCTGGCCTTTGCACGCGAAGGGGCAAAGCTATGCCTCATTGACATCGACGGCAACGCACTGAATGAAGCCGAGTCCGAACTGCGGTCGCTCGGCGCGAACGTAACCATCGCGCAGGCCGACCTCTCGACTGCGGAAGGCGTCAAAGGCGGTGTCGACGTAGCCTTGAAATCACACAACGGTCAGGTCGACGTTCTCGTGAACAACGTGGGCGCCGGCAAGGTCCGCACGTTCGACGAACTATCGGATGCGGATTGGGATTTCACGATGAATCTCAACTTCATGAGTTACGTGCGGACTTGCCGCTACCTGCTGCCCGTTCTGCGCAACCGCGAGAAGGCCGTCATCATCAACAATGCGTCTGACCTGGCTCGGCAGCCGGAGCCGGTGCCGATTGACTACTCGGCCTCGAAGGCGGCAGTTCTCGCACTGACCAAAGGGCTTGCTCGCGCCGAGGCGCCAAAGATTCGCGTGAACGCCGTCGCCCCTGGCCCCGTCTGGACCCCTTTCTGGACGAAGGAAGGTGGCTTTGCAGACACGATGGGAAAGTTTCACGGAATGGCGCCGAAGGACGCGGTCGAGCACGAACTGTCGCTGCGCCAGTTGCCCCTGAAGCGCCTGGGGCAGCCTGACGAAGTGGCAAACGTGATTGTTTTCATGGCTTCCGACCTTGCGTCGTTTGTCACCTCTTCCGTCTGGGGTGTCGACGGCGGCAGTATCCGCGGCCTGATTTGAAGGCGACCGGCCCGAGATGCCTTTTCGTTTCCAAGACGGACGATAGCTCGGACCGATAGACCTCGTAGGGGCATCTTTTGACGGTCGCATTGTGTTGGAGACCAGCGCATGTCTGCTTACGACCAGCTGATTGGAGCGAAGGTATCGCAAAGAGAGCGTGCTTTTCTAGTCGAGGCGCTCGAACTGTTGATGCGTGAGCGCTCAAACGCGCTTCGCATCGCGACGGACGTCGCGAA
Organism: Paraburkholderia sp. BL21I4N1; assembly: GCF_002973525.1. Lineage (GTDB taxonomy): Bacteria > Pseudomonadota > Gammaproteobacteria > Burkholderiales > Burkholderiaceae > Paraburkholderia. The sequence goes on along the minus strand of NZ_PVEN01000024.1, from coordinate 34,339 downwards.
ATCGCGCGGAGACCGAGTGCCGGAAGTCCAGGAGTTCGGTTTGGACGACATCCTGCGGCTCAGCCGACAGATTTCCGCAGTCCCTTCTGCTGAACCATGTGAGAGCAATGGGCCGTCGCCCAATCGGAAACGCAATTAGTCAATGTTGGCTGACGACATCCGTATCGACGCTTACCGAATCAAAAGTGAATAGTCGGTTCGCCTATTGGCGCACTGACGAGAAATAGGAGACTGACATGTTGCGTATCGCTGTTCTCGGTGCCGGGCGCATCGGAAAAATTCACGCGGCCAACGTTGCCGCTGACCGTCGAGTGAAACTCGTCGCCGTGGCTGACCCCAACAAGGAAGGTGTCGACGCGCTCGCAGCAGAGCTGGGTTGCGACTCATCCGTGGATTGCAAGTCGGTTGTTGACCGGGAAGATGTTGACGCCGTCATCGTAGGCACACCGACGGACACACATATCGACCTTACGCTACAGGCTGTCCGGTTGGGCAAACCGGTACTCTGCGAGAAACCCATCGACCTTGACATTGACCGTGCGCTCGCCGCGGTTGAGGAAATCGAGCGTCTCAACGGGCGCGTGATGCTTGCCTTCAATCGACGTTTCGACCCAGATGCGATGAGGCTCAAACGGGCCATCGAAGAAGGTGAAATCGGCGATGTCCGCCAGGTTGTTATTACTAGCCGGGACCCGGGCCTCGCACCTCGCGAGTATCTTCGGAACTCAGGCGGTATCTTCCGCGACATGACCATCCACGATTTCGATACTGCGCGGTGGTTGCTCGGCGAAGAGCCTGTAGAAGTGATGGCGATGGGCAGCCGCCTGGTTGACCCCAGTCTCGAAGAACTCCCCGACTACGACAGCGTAATGGTGTTGCTGCGTACAGCATCCGGCAAACAATGTCATATCAACGGTTCTCGCCACGCAGTGTATGGATTTGACCAACGTGTCGAAGTCTTTGGTTCTAAGGGAATGGTGCTGAACGAAAATCATCGACCCTCCAGCCTCCGTCGCTGGACGAGCGAAAGGACCGAGGCGCGCGAGCCACTTCTCAATTTTTTCCTTGAGCGACATGCGGACTCGTACAAGGTTGAGCTGGACGGCTTCCTGACGGCACTTGACTCGAACACTCCCATGCCTGCAACTCCCCGGGACGGGATTCGGGCACTGCGCATAGCGAACTGTGCCATTGAAGCCGCGAACAAAGGTCGCACGGTCAGAATCTAGCGCTGCACTCGTGCTTCGCGAGCAAGCCAACTGGGAGTTGACAGTGGCAGTCTTTCTGCCCTAAATGGAGAGCAGAACTCTTCAATTGGGGCAAAGCATGGCGCACGCCGACACATTCAGTGGAATCTTGATTTTCGTCACTGCAGCGAAGTCACGCAGCTTCACTGACGCGGCCGAGGAACTTGGACTGACCAAGTCTGCCGTTGGGAAGGCAATCGCGAAACTCGAAGAACGTCTCGGCGCGCAGCTGTTTCATCGCACCACGAGGAGCATCTCGCTCACGGCCGATGGCGATGCGTATCTCGCCGCGTGCGCATCTGCGCTCGACGAAATCTCCACAGCGGAGACCGCTCTCGGCCCAGGCAATCAGCGGCCTGTCGGTCGTTTGCGGATTGACATGCCTGCGGCCTTCGGACGTCGCATCCTTGTTCCCATATTGCTAGACATCGCTCGAAAGCATCCTGACCTGCAGTTCACGATGACTTTCTCAGACTACCTCATTGACCCGGTTGAGGAAGGCGTTGACCTGGTTATTCGCTTCGGCGAGCTCGAGAGCTCAAGTGGTCTGGTTGCTCGTCGGTTGACTAGCCAGCGGATGGTGATTGGGGCATCGCCCGCCTATCTAGCGCAGCGCGGCACTCCAGGCACCCTTGAAGACTTGAAGAAGCACTCTTGCATTCTGGGTTATCGCCGTGGCCAGCCGCTTTCGTGGCGAGTCACGGTTGACGGCGTTTCCACTCGTATTTCACCGCCTGCGACTCATCAAATCAGCGACGGCGACTCGATTGTTGAGGCTGCAGTCGCAGGCCTGGGACTGTGCCAAATGCCGATGTCGCTCCTCCGCCCTCACCTGGAGTCAGGTGCGCTAGTTTCACTCCTTGACGATATTTCGACTGACTTCATTGACGTGCATGCGGTTTGGCCAAAGGTAGCGCATCTCCGACCGAAGGTGCGGCACGTCGTCGACACTCTATTGGAGCTGGCCCAACAGGGCAGACTGGATTAAGTCTGCGGTCCACTAGCCGCGCAGGCCGCGAAGGCATGCGACACCTCGTGCTGTCATTTCCAGATTTGCTGCATCAGCCTTGCACAGATTTAGCAGATGATGCACGAACGCGACTTCGGAAAGAGAAGTGCTAAACGTGGCGAAGCGGCATTCCTACAGCGATTAGCTTGGAACCGCGCAGCGGGCAGCCAGGGAGTACGCTGATGCACAGGCGACTTGAGTCGCACATCACGGGATTTATTGGGAGCCTGCAGTCAGTGGCGTTTGGTGAAAGAGGTAACTCGACCAAGCTAATCGTTCCTTTTGGTTGCCCAAATTCCGCCTTCTAAATTGACTGGATGAACAGCAAGAACCGCCTTACTCTTGCAAGACTCGCGCTCATAGCATTTTTTCGTGGCTGCGACATCTCCGACGTTTTACGTGGCAATAAGCTTCGACTCAGAAAAGTCAACAGAACCTCACCTACGACTCGTCTAACCAAGAAGACACGCGCCGGTGCGGCGAGACCGGCAGACGAGCTACAGGAGGACCTCAAGAAGCTTGTTGACGCCAACATGCAGATTACGCTGCGCGCCGCAGCGCGATTACTCGACGTATCCGAACGATACCTGCACAGAATCGCATCGGAAGTCACGAAGTTGCTCGTCGCAAAGGAAGAGAGGCCAGACATACCAAAAGTGTTCGTAAGAGCGAGCAACGATTTGAACACTTCCAGAAAGCATTTCAGCAATTGACGTGAAGCAATGAGTATCCCGCTTTGTACAAGTTGCGGGTGCTCGTATACGATAAAACCGGGATTAAGCTAGGATACAAAGAGAGCCATAAATTCTTTCTCAGAATTCGGCAACTCAATCGACGCGTCGCTTGAAATCAATCACTGAGATTGGGAAGTCAATTGAAAATGCTTTCTGATAGACAGAGGTCACGCTCATAACAATCAATTCATGTCGTTTACGACATGAATTGATGAATTCCACAAACGTGACAAAGCCCCCCGGGAAGCCTTGCAGGGCGGAAGGCAGCCGGAGTCGAACCGACCTGAGCGTGTCTGACACCCTCAACTGGGTTTGAAGCCCAGCCGCACCACCGGATGCGAATGCCTTCCTACGGTGATTGAACTACGCGAACTGCCTGAACCACGCGTTAAGTGTCAAAGCAAATCGAGCCAACGACTCTCCGCGCGCATCAGATGCAGGCCACGGTGGAAGCGAGTATAGCCAACCCGATCGAAGAATTCCAAAAGCTGGATCGCGCGTTTTCGCCCCAGCCCGGTGACATCGCGAAACGGCGCAGCGGCTACCGTCCCGCTATTTTTTCGCGCTTCGGCGGCCGCGATTTCCGCCAGTTCGCGAATCGCATCCTGATGATAGAAGAGGTCACGCACGACCTGAAACAGCTCGCCCTGGCGCGCGAGTTTGCGCATCAAGAGTCGCATGCGGTCTTCAGAGACTCCCTGTGCGGTGGCCAGATCGCGCACCCACGGTGGATCGAAGCGCCCCGCTTTCACTACAGGCAGCAACGCTGCGGCGAGTGCGCGATCAGCGTCGTCGAGCGTCACCGCATGACCCGGCAGATGCAACCACGGCCCGCGTTTGACGATGTCGCCACGCGCAGCCGCATCGTCGACCAAGGCTCGCCACAGCGCGTCGTCAACCAGTGGCGCGGCGATACGCCGTAAGCGCGAAACGTCGGGGCCCAATTCATCCGGCGAGCGCTCGTGGTACTGCGCGAGCGATGTGGTCAACCGGTCGGCCAGCGCCCGCCACGACGCCTCGGCAACGAACAAGGCATCGTCGCCATGCAGCTCGACCACGCGCATATCGTGCGGCAACACAGCCGCGAGCGCGGCCGCCGGCCGCCCCGTCAACCGCTCCAGCAACGAGCGCGACAACCCATACGGCGCACGGGCAAACAGCGCATCGAGCGCGCCGGTATCCAACATGGCTTGAATCGCATCGAGCCACGCCAGCCGCTCGACCGAGCGACGCTTGCGCGAAGGCGCAAACGGATCGAGCACCTGTCCACCGCCCACCGTGCGACTAGCGTGCGCGTTGCGCACCACAAACCGATCGCCCGGCAGCGCACACACCGGCCGCTCGAACACGAGTTGCACACGCGCCTGCTGACCGGCAACGAGCGTGTCTCCATCGAGCAACGCGACATGCGCAACCTGATGCTGCGTACCCAGATGAACATGCAGCGGCGCCCAATGTTCCAGACTGACCGACGCATCGGCAAGCAGCGTGAGCATGACGTCGACACGTTCCGACGCTGCCGACAGGCGCGGATCGACAATCCAGTCACCACGATCTATCGCGCTCTTCTCGATACCCGCGAGATTCAACGCGCAGCGTTCGCCTGCTCGTCCGCGTTGCGCCGGACGATTCTGCGCGTGAATACTCCGCACTCGCACAGGCTGATTTTTCGGCGCCAGCAGCATCGTATCGCCGACACTCACGCCGCCCGACACCACCGTCCCCGTCACGATCGTGCCTTGCCCGACCAACGTGAACACGCGATCCACCGCGAGACGAAACAGACCGTCGTCGTGTTTCATCTGCCACGCTGCGGCGGCTGCGTGCAAATGCGCCTGCAACGCGGCAACGCCGGCATCGCCCGGGCGCGTCGCGCAGGTTTCGAACACAGGCGTATCCCGCAGTACGCTGCCGCTCAGCAACGCGGCCACTTCGTCGCGCACTTCCCGTAGACGCTGCTCATCCACACGGTCGATCTTGGTCAACGCAACCGCGCCACGCCGAATGCCGAGCAGTTCGATAATCGCCAGATGCTCGCGCGTTTGGGGCATGACACCGTCGTCGGCGGCGATCACGAGTAGCGCGAAGTCGATCCCGCTCGCCCCGGCCGCCATGGTATGCACCAGTTTCTCGTGACCCGGCACGTCGATCAGGCCGAGTACGTCGCCGTTCTCGAGCGGCACGTACGCGTAGCCCAACTCTATCGAAATGCCGCGCGCTTTCTCTTCCTTCAGACGATCGGTATCCACGCCCGACAGCGCCTTCACCAGACTCGTCTTGCCATGATCGATATGTCCCGCCGTACCGACGATCATGCGGGCGCGCTCTTCAGTTGCTCGATTAACTGCAGTTCGTCGGCGGCTTCGAGACAGCGCAGGTCGAGACGCAATGCGTCATCCGCGATACGGCCAATCACCGGCCGTGCCATCTCGCGCAGCAGTTTTTCCAATGCAAGCAACTGACGGCCGCCGCGCTTGCCGTCGGCGGTTCTGATGACAAGGCCGTAGCTCGGCAGCAGGTCGACCGGTAACGCTCCGCTGCCGATCTGGCTGAACATCGGCTCGGCCACCACGGCATAGCGCTCGCCGATCGCGTGTTGCAAGACGGGTTGCACACGTTCCACGGCGAGCCGGATATCGTCGGCGGCGCGCGTGAGCAAGCGCAGCGTCGTCAACCGCATGGCGAGTTTCTCCGGCGCGCGATAAAGCTGCAACACCGGCTCCAACGCCGCAAGCGTCAGCTTGCCGACACGCAGCGCACGCTTGAGCGGATGCTTCTTGATCTTCGCGATCAAGTCGCGCCGGCCGACGATCAACCCCGCTTGCGGCCCACCCAGCAATTTATCGCCGCTGAACGTGACCAGATCGGCGCCCGCCTCGACCGTTTCGCGCACAGTCGTCTCGCGCGGCAAGCCCCATTGCCCGAGATCGACCAGCGTGCCGCTGCCCAGATCCACCGCAACCGGCAAGCCGCGCGCATGCGCCAGCGACGCGATCGCATCGACGCCGACTTCTTTCGTGAATCCGCTGATCGCGTAATTGCTTGCGTGGACTTTCATCAGCAGCGCGGTGCGCGGGCCGATGGCTTCCTCGTAATCTTTCAGATGCGTGCGATTCGTCGTGCCGACTTCGCGAAGCCGGGTCCCTGCACGACTCATGATGTCGGGAATCCGGAACGCGCCGCCAATCTCGACCAGCTCACCGCGCGACACGATGACTTCTTTCTTCGACGCCAGCGCGGAAAGCGTGAGCAACACCGCGGCGGCATTGTTGTTGACCACGGTCGCCGCCTCGGCGCCGGTCAATTCGCCGATGAGCTCATCGACCAGATCGTCGCGATCGCCACGTTTACCCGAGTCGAGATCGAATTCGAGGTTAGCGGGCTGCGTGAGCGCTTTCATGACGGATTGAACCGCCTCATCCGGCAGCAAGGCACGGCCGAGATTCGTATGCAGTACTGTGCCGGTCAGATTGAACACGCTCTGCAACCGTGAGCGGTTGCGCCGGCGCAGCGAGGTATCCACCGTGGTCCGCAAACACGCGACGTCGAGCGCGCTCACCGACGCATCGTCCGATTGCGCACTCGCACGCCAGTGGTCGAGCGCGTCGCGCAACACCGCCAGCACCTGGCTGCGTCCATACGCGTCCACCAGCGCCGCGAACTCGGGCGACGCCATGACTTTCTCGACCGACGGCACGCGCGCCATGAGCGCCCGCAATTCGGAGCCGCTGACATCACTCACGAAGCAATCCCCTTCTGGTCGTTCTAATCCGGCTCGCTGGAAGACTCCTCCGCGTGGCCGGCCTGTTCAGGCCACAGCCACGGATGCGGCGACGCGCGCCGATAGCCCTCCGCTCCCATCAGCAGATCCAGCGTGAGGCTGGCGAGATCGTCCGCGAACGGTTCGAAATCGTAGTCTTTCGACTGAATGCCGATCTTCCGGTAAGTATGGCATTCGTCGCAGGATTCCGCCTTCAGGGCGGCATTTCGGGTCGCGGCTTCGCGCTCGGTTTCGTCGGCGTCGGGCGAACCCACCGCGTGATAGGCAATACCCTTGGTCGAATCGCAATTCGAGCATTTCGTACGGACCATGTGCCACTCGGTCGCGCACAGGCCGCATTGCAGGTAGCGGTAGTTGTCATACGCGCCGCCCACGCGCACGAGACTCGCCACCGGATGCGAACCGCAAACAGGACAGAGCCCCAAAATCTCGATGTACGGCACCTCGCGCCTGTCGATATCGGCGGCGAGATCGGTCCACACCACTTGCAGCGCAGCCACGATGAACGGCGCACTCGCCGGATCGACCTCGGCGAAGCGCTGCGCAAAGATCGCGTCGGCCTGCGCTTCGAGCGTGGCGGATTCGAGCGTGCGCAGCTTGCCGATCAGCGCCGCGAGCGGCGGCGTCGGCGGACCCGCGCCTTCTACCTTGTCGAGCAGCTGGCGCAGCACGTCGTGCCACGCCGGATCGCGCATGCCGGACAAGGCCGGAATCAGTGGCATGGAATGTTGCTGCGCACTCGCGATCAACGCGGGGCTCGGCGGCCGCGCCTTGAAGCCCGTCATCACGGCTTGTTGTGCGTCGGCCAGCACGGCCATCAGCCTCAAATAGCCGGCAATCGGATTGCTCCGCGCCGCCAGTTGGCGCAGGCGCGCGGCGCGCGTTGCAAACACCGCGAGCCGTTCCGGCGTACGAATACGCGGAATCGCGGTGTGATCGAGCGCTTCGATGTCGCCGGCTTCAAGAATACGTTGGACCACGGTGTCGACCTCTAAAAACTGAAAAGCCGCCGCCGTTCCCATGAACCCAAGCGGCGGCCCGAAATGCGGCGCGCAACAAAGCGCGGCTTGCTTCAATCCGATTTGCCAATGATTTCCTTGAACCAGTTCGGATGATGCTTTCTCGCCCAACCATATGTCACGGTGCCGCGCGTCATGGCACCGATCGATCCTTTGATCCACAGCGCCGCATAGATGTGCACGACGATCCCGACGATCAGCACGAACGCCGCGGCCGCATGCACTAGCGCGGCAAAGCGAATGATCTCGATCGGGAAGTAGAACGAGAAATAACGCCGCCAGATCACGATGCCGCTTGCCAGCAACAGCAGCAGGCACATCACCATGGTGAAAAATAGCAGCTTTTGACCCGCGTTGTACTTGCCGATCGCGGGGAGCTTTTCTTCGCGATTGTTCAGCACGTCGCCAATCTGCTTCATCCACTGTATGTCGGCGCGGTCGAGATAGTTGTGATGCCAGAAGCGCAGCGCGAGAATCAGGAACGACAGAAACATCACGCAGCCCACGAACGGATGCAGAATCCGCGTCCACTGCCCGCCGCCGAAGATCGCATAAAGCCACGACATAGCCGGATGAAACATTGCCAGCCCGGACAGCGCGAGCAGCACGAAGCTGATCGCCGTGATCCAGTGATTCGTCCGCTCATTTGGCGTGTACCGCTCGATCAGGCTGTGGCCTTCGACGTCCTTCAACTCGCCTTGCTCACCGTGTTTCATCGGGGGCCTCCTGAGAACGGCGTACCTCGTCGGCTTCGTGCCGGGCCTCGGCTTCGTCCGCCTCGGACACCTCGTTCGGACCGATCCGTGTGTAATGGAAGAAGCCGGCCAGCGCCGCGAACGCGATGCCGGCGAGCGCCAGCGGCTTGGCGAGTCCCTTCCACAAGTAAACCATCACGCTGATCTTCGGATTCAGCGGCAGGCCGTGATACAGCGTCGGCTTGTCAGCATGATGCAGCACGTACATCACATGCGTACCGCCCACACCGGCGGGATCGTACAGACCTGCGTTCTGAAAACCGCGCTCTTTCAGGTCCTCGATACGGTCCGAGGCCTGCTGTTTCATGTCCTCCTTGGTGCCGAACATGATCGCGCCGGTCGGGCAGGTCTTCACGCACGCCGGTTCCTGACCGACCGCCACCCGATCCGAACACAGCGTGCATTTATAAGCGCGATTGTCCTGCTTCGAAATACGCGGCACGTTGAACGGACAACCGGTCACGCAATAGCCGCAGCCAATGCAGTTTTCCTCGTGGAAATCCACAATGCCGTTCGTGTACTGCACGATCGCACCCGGCGACGGACACGCCTTCAAACAGCCCGGATCCTCGCAATGCATGCAGCCGTCCTTGCGGATCAGCCACGAGAGATCGCCTTCTTCGTTCTCGTATTCGGAAAACCGCATGACGGTCCACGAATGCTCGCTCAGATCGCGCGGGTTGTCGTAGATGCCGGTCGTAATACCGATCTCGTCGCGCAGATCGTTCCATTCCATGCAGGCGGTCTGACATGCCTTGCAGCCAATGCACTTCGACACGTCGATGAGCTTGGCGACCGTGCCCGTGACCGGCACACGCACTTGCGGTTCAGGCAAGGTCGTGGCCGACAGGCGTTTGATATCCAGTGATTGGAGTGCCATCTCTGTTCCTTATGCCTTTTCGACCTTGACGAGGAACGACTTGAATTCCGGTGTTTGCGAATTCCCATCGCCTACGGAAGGCGTCAGCGTATTGACGAGATAGCCCGGTTTCGCGAGCCCCTTGAAACCCCAATGCAGCGGCAAGCCGACGGTCTGGACTTTCTTGCCTTCGATCATCAGCGGTTTGATCCGCTTGGTGACGAGCGCCACGGCAATGATGTGCCCGCGATTGGACGACACCTTCACACGATCGCCCGCGACCACGCCGACCTCTTTCGCCAGGTCCTCGCCGATCTCCACGAACTGCTGCGGCTGCACGATCGCATTCAAACGCGCGTGCTTGGTCCAGTAGTGGAAATGTTCAGTCAGACGATACGTGGTCGCCGTATGCGGGAAGTTCTCGTGCGTGCCGAACGCGGCGCGGTCATCCGGAAACACGCGCGCCGCCGGATTGCTGACCACCGCCTTGTTGTTCGGATGCAGCGGGTTGTAACCCAACGGCGTTTCGAACGGCTCGTAGTGCTCGGGGAACGGGCCTTCCACGAGACCGTCGCGCGAGAAGAAACGCGCCACGCCTTCCGGATTCATGATGAACGGATTCATGCCGTTTTCCGGCGGCTCGTCCGCCTTGAAGTCGGGAATGTCGGGCCCCGTCCACGCCGTTCCGTTCCATGCAATCAGCTTACGCGTGGGATCGAACGGCTTACCGCTGACGTCGCACGAAGCGCGGTTGTACAGAATGCGCCGATTGGCCGGCCAGGCCCATGCCCAGTTCAGCGTATTGCCTATTCCCGTCGGGTCGGAGTTGTCGCGCCGGCCCATCTGATTGCCCGCCTGGGTCCACGCGCCGCAGAAAATCCAGCAACCGCTCGCGGTGCTGCCGTCGTCGCGCAATTGCGCGAAGCCCGACAGTTGCTCGCCTTTCTTAACGAGCACTTTGGTGGAGTCCTTGGGATCGGTGAGATCGGCGAGCGCCTTGCCGCTGAACTCCATCGCGAGTTCGTCCGGTGTCGGGCTTTCCGGATCTGCGTACGGCCAGCTCATCTTCAGGATCGGATCGGGATATTTGCCGCCGTCCTTTCGATAAGCCTCGCGCATGCGTAGCCACAGACCCGACATGATCTCGAGGTCGCTCTTCGCCTCGCCCGGACCGTCCGCGCCTTGCCAGTGCCATTGCAGCACGCGGCTGGAACTGACCAGCGAGCCACGCTCTTCGGCGAAACAGGTGGTCGGCAAACGGAATACTTCGGTTTGAATCGACTTCGGGTCCACGTCGTTGAACTCGCCGAAGTTCTTCCAGAACTCCGACGTTTCAGTGGCGAGCGGGTCCATGATGACGAGCCACTTCAGCTTGGCCAGACTCGCGCCGATCTTCGCCTTGTTCGGCGCCGCGGCAAGCGGGTTGAAACCCTGCGCGATATAGCCGTTCATCTTGCCTTGATTCATCAGTTCGAAGGCTTGCAGCAAATCGTACGATTTGTCGAGCTTGGGCAGATAGTCGAAGCCGAAGTGGTTCTCGGCAGTCGCGTTGTCGCCCCACCAGGACTTCATGAAGCTCACGTGAAACGCGCGATAGTTGCGCCAGTAGCTCAGCTGATTCGGCCGCAACGGCTGGGTCGCGCGTTTGGTGATAAACGCGTCGAAGTCCTGCTCGTCTTCCATCGGCAAGGTCATATAGCCCGGCAGCAGGTTCGACATCAGGCCGAGGTCGGTCAACCCCTGAATGTTCGAATGACCGCGCAGTGCGTTCATTCCGCCGCCCGCAATGCCGATGTTGCCTAGCAGCAATTGCACCATCGCACCGGTGCGAATGATCTGCGCGCCGACCGAATGATGCGTCCAGCCGAGCGCATACAGTACAGTGCCGGCGCGCCCCGGCACCGCCGTGGAAGCCAGCATCTCGCACACCTTGAGGAACTTCTCTTTCGGTGTTCCGCAGGTTCTCTCGACCTGCTCCGGCGTATAACGCGCGTAGTGCTGCTTCAACAACTGATAGACGCAGCGCGGGTCCTGCAACGTCGGATCGACTTTCGCGAAGCCGTCGTCGCCGCGTTCGTAGTCCCATGAACTCTGGTCGTATTTGCGCTTGTCTGCGTCGTAGCCGGAATACAGTCCATCGGTAAACGAAAAATCCTCACGGACAATAAACGACATGTCCGTGTAGTTCTTCACGTACTCGTGCTGAATCTTGTCGTTCGTGAGCAGATAGTTGATCACCCCGCCAAGGAACACGATGTCCGAGCCGGTTCGAATCTGCGCGTAATAGTCCGCGACCGAAGCCGTGCGCGTAAAACGCGGATCGACCACGATCAGCCTGGCCTTGCGGTGCGCCTTCGCTTCAGTGACCCATTTGAAACCGCACGGGTGCGCCTCGGCCGCATTGCCGCCCATCACCAGAATCACGTCCGCGTTCTTGATGTCGACCCAATGGTTCGTCATCGCTCCACGGCCAAACGTCGGGGCAAGACCTGCCACCGTCGGACCGTGTCAAACACGCGCCTGATTGTCGAACGCCAGCATGCCGAGACTGCGGGCAGTCTTGTGCGTCAGATAACCCACTTCATTGCTACCGGCAGAGGCTGCGAGCATGCCGGTGGTCAGCCATCGGTTGACCTTCTTGCCGTCTTCCGTCGTTTCGACGAAGTTGGCGTCGCGGTCTTCCTTCATCAGCTTCGCGATGCGATCGAGCGCGTCTTCCCAGGAAATACGCGTCCATTCATTCGCGCCGGCCGCACGGTACTCCGGATACTTCAGACGGCTCGGACTATGAATGAAGTCGATCAGACTCGCGCCCTTCGGGCACAACGTGCCGCGATTGACCGGGTGATCGGGATCGCCTTCTATATGAATGATGCTGGACCTGGCGTTCTTGGCGCCGTCGCCGAGTCCGTACATCAGGATGCCGCAACCTACCGAGCAATACGGACAGGTGTTGCGGGTTTCAGTGGTACGCGACAACTTGTACTGACGGACTTCCGCTAACGCGGGCGCCGGCGAGAAGCCCAACAGGGCAAGACTCGATCCGGCTAGCGTGGTAGCGGACACCTTCAGGAATTGTCGCCGGGACATGTGGGGCATGTATCGGCCTCGGCTCTTTTTGGGATCCTGAATCGATTATAGGGGCGGAAATAGTGTCGTGCTTCATATCTTGCCGTCTTGAACGCATTGTCGAATATGAAGCGGCATAGCCGATTCAATGAAACGCTTACGCTGCCGTGCTTCAGGTCTTAGGCGCAGGTCACCCTCAAAGCCCCGCGCCCGAACTACCCGCATAATGCGGACATTCCAGTCCGAGTTTCAGTACCGCCATGACCGACAACGCCACGTCCGCAACCCAGTCGCCCCGCTTGACCAGCCTGTCGCACGGCGGCGGTTGCGGCTGCAAGATCGCCCCCGGGCTGCTCGCCGATCTGCTCAAACGCAGCGCCCCGCTGCCGTTCTTCCCCGACCTGCTGGTCGGCAACGATACCGCCGACGACGCCGCCGTCTACAAGCTCAACGACGAGCAGGCGATCGTCGCCACCACTGATTTCTTCATGCCGATCGTCGACGACCCGTTCGACTTCGGCCGCATTGCCGCGACCAACGCACTGTCCGACGTCTACGCGATGGGCGGCAAGCCGATCATGGCGCTGGCGATCGTCGGCATGCCGATCAACGTGTTGCCGCACGACGTGATCGCGGCCGTGCTGAAGGGCGGCGAATCGGTCTGCGCCGAGGCCGGCATTCCGCTCGCCGGCGGCCATTCGATCGATTCGGTCGAGCCGATCTATGGGCTGGTCGCGCTGGGCGTGGTCGATCCGAAGCGCGTCAAACGTAATGCCGGCGCGCAAGCCGGCGACGTGCTGATTCTGGGTAAGCCGTTGGGCGTCGGCATTCTCTCGGCGGCATTGAAGAAAGACCGGCTCGATGCGGCGGGTTACACCGCGATGATTGGCGCGACCACCAAGCTCAACCGCCCAGGCGCCGAACTGGCCAGGCTGGACGGTGTGCATGCGCTGACGGACATTACCGGCTTCGGCCTGCTTGGCCACACGTTGGAATTGGCGCGCGGTTCGCGGTTGACGGCACGCGTCCGCTACGCCGATCTGCCGTGGCTGCCGGACGTGCTCAGTCTCGCCGAAGCCGGCATTTTCACCGGCGCGTCGGGCCGCAACTGGGACGCGTATGGCAAGGACATCGTCTTGCCGTCCACCTTGCCGGCGACGGCGCGCACGCTGCTCACCGATCCGCAGACCTCGGGCGGCTTGCTGGTGTCGTGCGCACCGGACAGCGTCGACGACGTGCTCGCGCTGTTCCGCGCCGACGGTTTCAGCGACGCCCGCGTGATCGGCGAGATGGTGGGCGGCGAAGGCCGTGTCGAAATCGTTTGAGGCAGGCGCTCGGCACGCGCGGTCAATCGACTGACAATCCGCTACAACAGCCCCGACAGCCGCCCTGACCGTCGTGCCGATTGCCCGCCTGCCGGGTTTGGCGGCGCATGCGATAATTTCATCCTTCCGCTGCGCCGCCCTGCCCGTTCCCCTTGAAAAATCTTCTCGTCAGCCTCGAAAAAGCCGGTGATTTCGACGAAATCATCGACGTACGCACGCCCCTCGAGTTCACGGAAGACCATATTCCGGGCGCGACCAACGCCCCGGTACTGAGCAACGAGGAACGCGTACTGGTCGGCACGACTTACAAACAGGTGTCGCCGTTCGAAGGCACGCGCATCGGTGCGGCGCTGGTCGCGCGCAACATCGCGCATCATCTGGAAACGACCTTCGCGGACCGGCCGCGCAACTGGCGGCCGCTCATCTATTGCTGGCGCGGCGGTAAACGTTCGGGCTCGGTCACCACGCTGTTCAACATGATCGGCTGGCAGGCACGCCAACTCGACGGCGGCTACAAGAGCTACCGGCGCGCCACGCTCGACACGCTCGTCACCTTGCCGACCCGCTTCACCTATATCGCGCTGGTGGGTCCCACCGGCAGCGGCAAGACGCGCCTGCTCACCGCGCTGAATCAGGCGGGCGCCCAAACGCTGGATCTCGAAGCGCTGGCGTCGCATCGCGGTTCGCTGCTCGGCGCATGGGCCGGCGTGCCGCAACCGTCGCAAAAGCGTTTCGACACGCTGCTCGCCACCGCCCTGCGCGCCTTCGATCCGGCGCGGTCGGTATTCGTCGAAGCGGAGAGCCGCCGCATCGGTTCCATCACGCTGCCACTCGCGCTGCTCGATACGTTTCATCAAGGCGCCTGCGTCGAAGTACAGTCGAGCCGCGAAGATCGCGCGGCGTTCCTGCTGCACGACTACGCGCATCTGTTCGACGACCCCGAGTCACTGAAAGCGCAGTTGCAGAGAATGATCGGCTTGCACAGCCGCGAACGCGTCGCCGGCTGGCAGCATCTGGTGGACGGCAATGCGCGCGCCGAACTCGCCCGCGAGCTGATCGAGCGACACTATGATCCGGCTTATGCGCGCAGCAGCCATCAGCATTTCGTGCAATTGCCGCGCGCATTGCCGCTACTTTTCCGTCCCAATGACGACGATGTCGTCGACCAGGCGAAGGCACTCCTCGCGCTGCTCGACAGCCGCACGCTCGTTGTGACCTGATTACCCGATTAAAACTTACGTTTAACACCATCATGCAATCAACTCTCCGTCAGCCTCGCGTCGCCTTGGGCTGGATCGTGTTTCTGCTGATCGCCGTCGTCGGCCTCTTCTATGTGAAGTGGTTCCCCTACTACAACCGCGCGTTCGTCGCGGCGAGCCAGCATTCGATCGGCAAGTCGATCCTGATGGGCGCCTCGGCGAGTGCGCCCGCGGCGTCGTGGCAAGCCGCCGTCGATTACGCCTTTGCGTACGGCAAGGCGATCTGGCAAGCCATGGTACTCGGCCTGCTGCTGGGGTCGGCGGTGCAGGCGTTGATTCCGCCGCAATGGGTCGCGCGTGCGCTCGGCCGCAGCGATTTCAGCAGCGTTGTGAAAGGCGGCCTGATGTCGTTGCCCGGCATGATGTGTACCTGCTGCGCGGCGCCGGTCGTCGCCGGTTTGCGCGCGCGTCAGGCCGCGCCCGGCGCGGCGATCGCATTCTGGCTCGGCAATACCGCATTGAATCCCGCCACGCTGATTTTCATGGGCTTCGTGCTCGGCTGGCAGTGGATGGGTCTGCGGCTCGCCCTCGGCATCGTGATGGTGTTCGGCCTCGGCTATCTGGTGAACCGCATGGTCACGCCGAAGGAAGCCGAAGCATCGCGCGAAGCCATGGCCCAACTGGTCACACTCGACGAACCCGGCACCGCCTTCACGCGCTGGGTCAAGATTCTCGGCACGATGACGCTGCGGCTGATTCCCGAATACATTGTGCTCGTGCTGATTCTCGGCGCGGCGCGTGCGTGGCTGTTCCCGCACATCGGACCGAATATCGACAACAGTCTGCTGTGGATCGTCGCCTTGGCGATTGCCGGCACCCTGTTCGTGATTCCGACCGCCGGCGAAGTGCCGATCATCCAGGCCATGCTGTCCTTCGGCATGGCGGCCGGTCCCGCCGGCGCGTTGCTGATGACACTGCCGCTAATCAGCGTGCCGTCCATGGCGATGCTCGGGCGCTCGTTCCCGCGTCGCGTGCTGACGGTGGTTGCGCTGGCCGTCGTGGTGTGTGGTGTGGTGAGCGGCCTGCTCGCCGTCGCTTTGGGGTTTTAACGTATGAAACATATCGCTGCATTCGCCCTGACGAGCTGGTCCGCCGCGGGCCTGCTTTACTTCGGACAACATTCGGTCGCAATGATCATGGTCAGCGGCGTTGTCGCGTTGGCCGGGTACGATCTGTTTCGCCCTTAACGGCAAAAGACGTCCACCGGGGACGTCTTCTTCAAGGCAACCGTGTTCGGGCAACTTAGCCCTGGACGAGCGCGGCCTCACGCGCCGCGTCGCGCGCGCCTTCCTGATGCATGCGTGTGATCAAACCAAGCGCGCAGAACAGCGTAATCAACACATGCAGCACGCCAAGCGCGACGACCGACAGAATCGAACCGGTCGCGCCGAGCAGGTACTGACCGAGAATCGGCGTCGTGCCGGCGAACACCATGCCGCAAATCTGATAAGACAGCGAAATGCCCGTGTAGCGTACCTGCACCGGGAACGACTTCGCCAGAATGCCGGCCATTGCCGCGTAGTACAGCGAGTGCGGGATCGAGGCGAGCGCCATGCCGAGCATCGCGAGTTTGGTCGAACCGGTGGCGATCAACGAGAACATTAGCGGCAGTGCCACGATTTCCGGCACCAGCATATAAATGACCGCTTTTTTCAGGTCCATTTTCGTCGCCAGCACCGCACCGAATGGTTGCACGATCAACTGCACGATGATGGCGCCCGTAATCACGGTGAGAAACTGCGTGCGGTCGAAGCCAATGCTCGTCACCGCCCACGACAGCGCGAACGTCGTCTTGAAGTAAGTCGCCGACAAACCGATCACGCACGCGCCCACGCCCATCGCAACAAGGCCTTTGTGGTTGCGGAACACCTCGGCGATCGGCAGTTTGGCGACCTTGTTCTTGTCTTTCAATTCCTGCATGGCCGGTGATTCCTCGACGCTCATCCGGATGAACATACCGACCGCCACCAGCAGCGCCGAGAACAGGAACGGCACGCGCCAGCCCCATGTCAGGAACTGGTGATCGGGCAGCATCGACGTCAGCAGAAACGCTACCGTGGCAAGCAGATTGCCCGCCGGTGAGCCTTGCTGCGCGAACGCGGAATAGAGAATCTCCTTGCCCTTGGGCGCATGTTCCGACGACAACACCACCGCACCGCCCCATTCGCCGCCCATTGCAATGCCCTGCATCAGGCGGAACAGAATCAGCAGCGCGGGCGCCAGCAGACCGACCTGGTTGTAGGTAGGCAGCAGGCCCATGCCGGTCGTGCAGCAGCCCATCAGCATCAGCGTGATGATCAGCGTTTTCTTGCGGCCGACCCGGTCGCCCAGGTGGCCGAAGATGATCCCACCGATCGGCCGCGCCAGAAACCCCACCCAGAACGTTGCGAACGCGGCGAGCGTGCCGGCCAGCGCGGAAGTGGTCGGAAAGAAGATCTTGCCGAGCACGAGCGCCGCCGCCGTGCTGTACGCGTAAAAGTCATACCACTCGATGGTTGTCCCAACGAATGATGCGATGCCTGCCTTGCGGGCATTGCGGGCATTGCGGCGTTGTGTGTCGAGCGTGAGCGCCATCGGGGTACGTCTCCATGTTGGTATCGCGAATGCGTCGGAAGAACTCGAAGTTCATCCGTTTCTGTCCTTTTTCATTTCGGCGAATGTTCGCCTGATGAACTTAATTTCCTTTATCGAACAGAAAGCGCGACTATAGGGAGCGCCCATAACCAGCGTCAACTAAGGAATTACCCTGCGGCGGTGACCGCGAAGTTCGCTCGACCTAGGTGTATACCCCGCTCGCTATTGCCATCCAGTTATCGATATGTCGATAATGTTCTCATGGATGTGAAAACAGCAGTACGCGTCTTCGACGTGATAAACCTCTTTGCCGAAGTGCGGCAACCCATGATTTACAGCGAGATCGCGCGTCGAACCGAGATCCCGCTGTCGAGTTGCCACGCGCTTTTGCAGACCATGGTCGCCAAGGGCTACCTGTACGCGCCGGGCGTCAAGGCCGGTTACTACCCGACCCAGCGGCTCCTGCACGTGGCGCGCGACATTTGCAGCGAAGACCCGTTGACGCTGCTGTTCCAGCCGCTGCTCACGGCCTTGCGCGACGCCACCGGCGAGACCGCGGCGCTCGCCACCCTGGCCGGCAATCGCGTCGTCTATCTCGACGTGATGGAGTCGCGCCAGAAGATTCGCTACAGCGACGAACCCGGCGGCTTCATGTACGTGCATGCGAGCGCGGCCGGCAAGGCGTTGCTCGGCGCGCTCTCAGTGGAGGCGCGTCGCAAGCTGCTCGACAGTTGCGAACCGTGGAGCGCGTCGACCGACGGAACGGTGATCGAGCGCCAGGCGCTCGAAATCGAAGTCGAGCAAGGCGTGACAAACGGCTGGCATCGCTCGACGGGCGAAAACGTCGAAGACGTCGCCGGGCTTGCGCGCGGTTTCCTGATTCATGGCGAGGCATTCGCGCTGGTGATCGGTGGCCCGAAGGCGCGGCTTCTCAGAAACGAACCACGCGCGATCGAAGCGCTGCTCGACATTTACGGCCAGATCCCGCCCGCTTTGCTCGCGTGACGGCGCGCTTCACCGCTCGACTCGTGAAGCGCGCAGGCCAGATCAGTAGAGGAAGTAGCCATGCGTTGGAAGAACAAACCTGAAGGATCGAACTGGGGCGAATTCGGCGCCGACGACCAACTCGGCCGACCGAATCTGATCGGCGCGGAACAGGTGCTCAAAGGCGCCCGCGAGATCCGCGCGGGGTTGAGCTTCTGCCTGTCTTTACCGCTCGATTTTCCCGGCGACAGCAAACTGAACGCGCGCCGTCATCCGCCGGTATTGCGGCCGACTTTCAATGACGGCCTGCCCTACGTGAATTTCCCATTCGCACGCAACACCCCCGGCGCGACCGACGTAATCAGCGACGACCAGGTGCTGCTCAGCCTGCAGTACTCGACGCAATGGGATTCGCTCGCGCACGTGGGCGCACGCTTCGACGCGGACGGCGACGGGGTGCCCGAAAGCGTCTACTACAACGGTTACCGCGCGCGGACGGACATCGTCGGACCGATCGACTATCGCGCCGACGACAATTTCGCGCCGCACGCCTGTGGCGGCGAACACAGTCACGCGGACGTGCTCGGCATCGAAAATCTCGCGGTCAAAGGTATGCAGGGACGCGGCGTGCTGATCGATCTGGTCGCGCACTACGGCCGCGAGCATCGCACGGTCGGTTACGAGGACCTGATGGTCGCCATCGAAACCGACGGCGTGCAAATAGAACGCGGCGACATGCTCGTGCTGCGCACCGGTTTCGCCGAGATGGTGCTGGAGATGAATCGCCACCCCGACGAAAGCGTGCTCGACAGTCATTGCTGCGCACTCGATGGCCGCGACGAACGCCTGTTGCAATGGATCACCGATTCCGGCATCGCCGCGCTCGCCGCCGACAACTACGCGGTGGAACGCTATCCAGCACGACCGCCGGCCACCGAAGGCGAGCATCCGATGCTGCCTCTGCATCATCACTGCCTGTTCAAACTCGGTCTGCCGCTCGGCGAACTCTGGTACCTGCGCGACCTCGCCACGTGGCTGCGTGCGAACGGCCGCTCGCACTTCATGCTGACCGCACCGCCGCTGCGCTTGCCGGGTGCGATGGGCTCGCCGGTCACGCCGATCGCGACCGTTTGAGCTTCTCCTCTTTCATCTTCTGATTCTGAAACATGGCCAAAGAACGAGTATTGATTACCGGCGGCGCTGCCGGCATCGGCGCGGCGTGCGCACAGCGTTGCGAGGAAGACGGTTATGACGTGGTCGTGATCGACCGCGTGGGCGATGGCTTGATCGCCGATCTGTCGGACTCGCGGGCAACCGCTATCGCACTCGAACGTGCGCTGGAAGCCGGCCCGATCACGCGGCTTATCAATAACGTCGGCGTCGTAATGCCGGCTAGCGCCGATCAGCAATCGCTCGAGGAACTCGAACGTGCCTGGGCGCTCAACGTGCGCTGCTCGTTGCAATGCATGCAGGCGTTGTTGCCCGGCATGAAAGCCGCGGGCTTCGGACGGATCGTCAATATGTCGTCGCGCGCGGCGCTCGGCAAGGAACTTCGCACCGCTTATTCGGCCACCAAAGCGGCGTTGATCGGCATGACGCGTGTCTGGGCGCTCGAACTCGGCGCGTTCGGTGTGACCGCGAACGCGATCGGTCCCGGTCCGATTCGCACTGAACTGTTCGACCGCGCGAATCCGCCGGATGCGCCGCGTACGCGCGCCATCGTCGACAGCGTGCCGGTGAAACGCGTCGGCACGCCGGACGATATCGCGCATGCGGCGTCATATCTGCTCGACGCGCGCAGCGGCTTCGTCACCGGTCAGGTGTTGTATGTGTGCGGCGGCATGACCGTCGGCGTCGCGGGAGTGTGAGCATGCGGGTTCAGGTGACGCGGCGTGCGGGAATTGTCGGCGGCGGCAGTATCGGCATTGCGTTTGCCGTGGTGTTCGCGCGTGCCGGCTGGCAAGTGCGTTTGTATGATCCGGCGGCCGAACGGCGCGAGTTGGCGGCAGCGGAGATCAAGCAACGGCTCGACGAACTGACCCATTTCGGCCTGCTCGATGAAGCGGCTAACGAGATCGCCGCGCGCGTTTGCATCGTCACGACGCTCGAAGCCGCCGCGGCGGATGCCGATCTCGTGCAGGAATGCGCGCCCGAGCGCGTCGAGATCAAGCGCGACCTGTTCGCGCAACTCGATCGCGCCGCGCCCGCGCATGCGATTCTCGCCAGCGCATCGTCGTTTCTCGCGGCGTCGCGCTTTGTCGACGAAACCTTGCCTGGCCGCGGCCGATGCCTCGTCGCGCATCCGGGCAATCCGCCTTATCTGATACCTGTCGTCGAAATCGTGCCCGCGCCGTTCACGGATACCGATGCAGTGACGCGCGCCATGAGTCTCTTCACGGAAGCCGGGCTCAAGCCCATACGCGTCGCGAGGGAAGTGGAAGGCTTCGTTTTCAACCGGCTGCAAGGCGCGCTGTTGCGCGAGGCGTATTGTCTCGTGCGCGACGGCGTTGCGTCGGTGGACGACGTCGATACCGTCGTGCGCGAAGGTCTCGGTTTGCGCTGGTCGGTGATCGGTCCGTTCGAAACCGTCGATCTGAACACACGGGGCGGCATTGCATCGCACGCGCAAAAAATGGGCCCTTCGTACGCACGCATGGGCGCCGAACGCGGTCAGCACGATCCGTGGACAAGCGAACTCGTCGCCACCGTCGACACCGCACGCCGCCGCGCGTTGCCGCTCGATCAATGGGAGGCGCGCGTCGCCTGGCGCGATCGCGCGCTGATGAACCTCGTCCGCTATCGCAAGGAATCCGCCGCCAACGACTCATAAGCAGCACCGTCGTATCTCGCCGCATGACCCGATAACTATTATTCGACCAATCCAGAGACAGTCATATGCAGAAAGTCACCGCCTTCTTTACCGAGCTGATGCGCAAGTATCTGCCGGACCCGTTCGTGTTCGCCATCGGCCTCACGTTGCTCACGATGATTCTTGCCGTGCTCGTGCAAGGCCAGGCGGTCAGCGCGCTCACGCTGAGTTGGGGCAAGGGCTTCTGGGCACTGCTCGCGTTTACGACGCAAATGGCGGTGATTCTGGCCATGGGCTATGTGCTTGCCACCGCACCGCTGACCGAACGGTTTCTCGACCGGCTCGTCGCACGCGTGCACGATCCGCGCATGGCGGTAATCGTCGCGACGCTGGTGGGCGGAATCGGCAGCTATCTGAATTGGGGCTTCGGTCTGGTGATCGGTGGGATCGTCGCGCGCAAACTCGCGATGAGTATCAAGGGCGTGCACTATCCGTTGATCATCGCGTCGGCTTATAGCGGCTTCACGCTGTATGGCCTCGGCCTGTCGGCCAGCATTCCGGTGCTGATCTCCACCAAGGGACATCCGATGGAAGCGCAAATGGGCGTGATTCCGCTGTCGGAAACGATCTTCTCGCCGACCATGCTTATTACCAGTCTGGTCGTCATCATCACGCTGCCGCTGCTGAATGCGTGGCTGCATCCGAAGCCGGGCCAGCCGGTGACGGAGATCGACCGTGCGTTGAACGCGGCGCCTAGAAGCGCAGCGCCCGCCGTGGATATCGACGACAGCAACACGCTCGCGAATCGCCTGAACAACAGCCGCTTGCTGAGCTACCTGATCGGCGCAATCGGCGTGGTCTACGTGGTGCTGTATTTTCGCGGCGGCGGTTCGATGGACCTGAACCTGATCAACTTCATCATTCTGTTTCTCGGCATCATTCTGCTCGGCACACCGATTCGCTACGTCGAAAAACTGAACGAAGGCATTCGCACGATCAGCGGCATCATCCTGCAGTATCCGTTTTACGCCGGCATCATGGCAATCATGGCGTCGTCGGGACTGGTCAATACGTTCTCGCATTTCTTCGTGAAGATCGCCACGCCCGCCACCTTGCCGTTCTGGGGTCTGGTGAGTTCGTTCTTCATTAACTTCTTCGCGCCTTCGGGCGGCGGTCATTGGGTGATTCAAGGACCGTTCATGATTGAAGCAGCCAAGTCGATCGGCGCCTCGGTGGGACACACCGCGACCGCCGTGATGCTCGGCAATGCGTGGAACGATCTGGTCCAGCCGTTCTGGATTCTGCCTGCGCTCGCGCTGTCGAAGCTGAAACTGAAGGACATCATGGGCTATACGGTCATCATGATGTTCTGGATCGGCATTGTGTACACCGTGGCGATCCTCGCCTGGGGTTAAATAGACATTCCGGCCGCCGCGCGCGGCCTATCTGACGGAGGGGGTGAGATGTTGTATATGGTCCATATGCAGGTTCAGATTCCTGCCGACGCCGACACGGCGCTGATCGATCGTCTGAAGGCGGAAGAAAAAGCGTTCTCGCAAAAGCTGCAGAATGAGGGGAAATGGCGGCATCTGTGGCGCGTGGCCGGACAGTACGCGAATTACAGCGTGCTCGACGTCGAATCGAACGACGAGCTTCACACGTTGCTTAGCTCGTTGCCGCTGTTTCCGTACATGGTGTTGAACGTCACGCCGCTCGCGCAACATCCGTCGGCGATCGTGCCGAACTGACGCGGAACGCGCATGCCCTACATCATCGAAACATTCGACAAACCCGGCCACGCGCACGTCCGCGTGCGTGAACGCGAAACGCACCTGGCGTTTCTCGAGCAGAACAAGGCGCTGCTGCTCGCCTGCGGCGCGAAGCTGAACGATGACGGCAGCGGCGCGGGCGGCGGCGTGTATGTGGTCGATCTGAACACACGCGAAGAAGCCGAGCGGTTTATCGCGGCCGACCCGTTTTCACAGGTCGACCTGTTCGAGCGTGTGACGATCACCAACTGGCGCAAAGCCTACTTCGACGGCGAGTGCTATTTGTAAGCGCTAGCAATCGCCGCGAGCCACAACGCCACGGCCTGCGCGCCCGGATCGACATGGCCGAGCGCGCGGTCGCCGACATAACTCGACCGCCCTCGCCGTGGATGCATCGACGCGGTTTGCGCGGCGCCTTCGGTGGCCGCATCGACGGCGGCCTTCAATGCAACGCCCGTCTCTTGCGAGCCCGCGAGCGCGGATTGCAATGCGTCGGCGGCGGGTTTGAGCGCATCGACCATCGTGCGATCGCCGGGATGCGCTCCGCCGAGTTCCATCAAGCCTGTTACGCCCGCGCTGAACGCGGCGGCCCAATTCCGCGCGGTAGCTTTGTTTGTGCTCGATTGTTCGAGCGTGACCGCGGCACGCACCAGCATCACGGCATAGAGCGGCCCCGATGTCCCGCCGACCACACGCCGGACTGTCGCGGAGATATTTCGCAACACGGCGCCCGGCGTCGATTCGGCGGGATAGGTATCGATCTCGCCAAGAATCTCGCGGGCGCCGCGTGACAGGCTGATGCCGAGATCGCCGTCGCCGACGCGCTGATCCAGTTCGGTCAGCGTCGCTTCGGCTTCCAGCAAGCATGCGCAAACGGCTTCGATCGCGCGGCGCAACGGCGCTTCGCGCGAAAGCGTCGGCCCCTTCACGCTCTCCGGTTTAGCCGGCGCGGGCCGCACGGAAACCTGCGCCACGCGGCCGCTCAATGCGGGCCATGCGCTGGTATGCGACGCGGCGTCGAGCCAACGCAGGCGTTCGTCGTCCACGCGTAGCAGCGACAGCGAAACGCCCGCCATTTCCAGTGCGCTGAGGAACGTACCCGCCCACGCGCGTTCGACCTTGATGTCGTGACCGGCCAGATAACGCAGCGCCGATCCCGCCACGATGTTCAATTCGCTCGATGGCGTACCGCCCAGGTTGTTCACCAGCAAGGCCACGCGCTCACCGGCCTGCAACGACAGGTCGCCGGCGATCTTCTCCAGCAGCTTGCCGACAATGATATCGGCCGGCTCCATCGCACCGCGCGACACGCCGGGTTCGCCGTGAATGCCGAGTCCCCATTCGATTTCATTGTCGGCCAGTTCGAAGCCGGGTTTGCCCGCTGCGGGCACCGTACACGGCGTCAGCGCAACGCCCATGGTGCCGAGCGAGCCGGCCACCTCGCGTGCGATTTGCGCGACTTCGGGCAAGGTTCGTCCGGCTGCCGCCGCCGCGCCCGCAATCTTGTGGACCAGCACGGTCCCGGCGAGTCCGCGACGACCCGCATGGTCGCCGCTTGCTGTCAGCGCGACGTCGTCGGCGACGATCACCATCTCGGTTGGAATGCCTTCGGCGCGCGCGATCTCGGCGGCAAGGCCGAAATTGAAACGGTCACCCGTGTAGTTCTTCACGATCAGCAAGACGCCTGCCGCGCCAGCTACCGCGCGTATCGCGTCGAGCACAGCGTCGGTGGAGGGAGAGGTGAAAACTTCGCCCGCCACGGCCGCGCTCAGCATACCGGCGCCCACATAGCCGCCGTGCGCCGGTTCATGGCCCGAGCCGCCGCCCGAGATCAACGCGACTTCGCCGCGCGCGGCAGCGGACTCGGCATCGGCACGCGCGACGATGGAGCCGCCGTGCAGCAGGGAAAGATTGGGATTGAGTGCCGCGAGTCCGTCGAGCATGTCCGGGACGACCGCGGAGACGTCGTTGATCAGCTTCTTCATTGCGTCAGCTTCCTTTTTAAAGCTGCCGGCGCTGCGTGGCGAACACGGCAGTTTATTCAGTGGCGAAACGGAGAAGCTCAACTGTACCGCGCATTGGCGATGGACGACGCGATACGCGAGCAATGCACGCGCGAGAGCATGACGGCTGAAACGGATTGGGTACTAAGAGGGGTTACTACGACGAGGTGATACGTTTTGACAGGACCGTAGACGAAAGCGGAGCCGCTTTCGTCTACGTCACTGATGCGTTGGTAGGCTCGATTGGATTCGAACCAACGACCCCCACCATGTCAAGGTGGTGCTCTAACCAACTGAGCTACGAGCCTTTAGAGGCGCGAATTATAGAGACTCCGTGCGCGTTGCACAAGCCCCGCATCGCACGAAATGGCCGACATGTGGATCGATTCACTGCGTGGATGGCCAGTCGGCGTCGGCATCGAGTGGATAGACTGGCCGCCTCACCTGCTTGAACTCGAACAGCCCGTAATCCGAACTCGTCACACCGCGACTGTCGCATTCCACCAGCGCCGCGCCGATCGGCACGAAAACCGGCCGGCAATACATGCGCGATTTGAGCAACAGGAAACGCGCGCGGCGCGGATCGATGCCGACACTCTCGAACACGCCGAGATCCCACGGCTCGTGCGTGCGCTCGGTGAGCACGAGTTTCACCGTGCCCGTGTCGAGTACCGCGGCGCGTCCCATGAAGGCGCGCTGGCCCGTGTAGGTCGGTCCGCTGATTACGTACTCGCCATCGGTCAGCGCGCGCACCACACCCGTGACGGCGACCGGCGGCCGTGGCGTGACCGCGTTGCCCGCCACCTTGTTGCCGATGGTCACGGTCACCGTGCTGCCGACACCGGCCGCCATCAACGCCGCGACCGCTTGCGGATCGCACAACGGTCCGCTGACGATACCTTCGAGCTTCTGCTTCAGCGCTTCCTCGAGCAGGTCCATGGTGTCGCAGGAGCCGCCCGACATGCAGTTGTCGCCGTGATCGAGCAGCAGAACAGGTTTGTCGGCGCCTTGCGCGAGCGCGGCCGCTTGCGCGACCGAGTCGGCGAGCGGCGCGCTGCGATAGACGAAATCTTCGCGCTCCGTCCAGATCTGCCGCGCGATGCGCTCGGCGGTCGCTTCAGCCAGCATGTGGTCGCCGTTGCTCACGACGACCACGCTGATGCAAGGCGCGGCAATATCCGCCAACGAGAAACCCGACAACACCGAGACCGCCAGCAGGCCGTCGGCTTCGGCCGCGCGCGCGGCGTCCACGGCGCGTTTCATCGCGCCCTCGGCGGTTGCGCTGCGCAGCGTGTGCGTGAGCAACGGCGGCTGCCGCCATGCAATCACAGGCTTCGCTTTGCCGTGCACGAGATCGAACATCAGCCGCGCCGCGTGCGCGCCGGTCTCGTACATGTCGACGTGCGGATAGGTTTTGAAGCTGACGATCACGTCGGCGTTGTCGATCATCTTTTGCGTGACGTTGCCGTGCAGGTCGAGCGCTACCGCGATTGGCGCGTGCGGCAACGCGGTGCGCACGCGTTCGAGCAGATCGCCTTCGCCATCGTTCGAATTTTTCGCAACCATCGCGCCGTGCAGATCGAGCATCACAGCGTCGCAGCCGGTTGCGGCAGCAACGATCGCGTCGCAAATCGCGTCGTACGCGGCGGCCTCGACCGGTCCGCTCGGATTCGCCGATGCGGACACCGGCGTCACGATCCGCGCCTGCTCGCGCTCGGCGGCGTCGATGAAGGCGGCCATCGCCGTCTGCATGCCCTTGTTCTCGTCGAATGCGTCCATGCCGTAGTTCGGCCCGCTTCGGCCGAACGCCGCCAATGGTGTGGCGACTGGCGAGAACGTATTGGTCTCGTGGTTCATCCGGGCGATCAGGATTTTCATACACCGACGCTCCCCGGTTCGCTCCCCGCTTCGTTCGGGGCCCGTTGCGTCAATTGCGCGGCGTTCAGCATGGCCTGCAATAGTACGTTGCAGCCGGCTTCCAGATCGTCAGCGCGTGCGTCTTCGATTTCGTTGTGACTGATGCCGTCCTTGCACGGCACGAATATCATCGCGGCCGGCGCGACTCGCGCCAGGTAGACCGCGTCGTGGCCGGCGCCGCTGATGACGTCCATCGCTGAAAATCCCAGTCGTTCCGCGCCCTGCTTCACGGCGGCGACCAGCTCCGCAGCGAACGGCTGAGGTGGGAAATAGACGACCTGTTCGACGTCGATCGCGATACCCGTCTTTGCACCCTGCGCGCATGCGGCTCTTAAAGCGCTGTCCATTGCGGTGAGCGTGGTGTCGTCGGCCGCGCGCAGATCGACCGTGAGCGTCACGCGGCCTGGAATCACGTTGCGTGAGTTCGGATGCACGTCCAGCCAGCCGACGGTACCACGTCCGTGCGGCGCGTGATCGAGCGCGATGCGGTTGACCGCGTGAATCAGATCCGCGCCCACCAGCAAGGCGTCGCGACGCAGTTCCATCGGCGTCGGACCCGCGTGGGCTTCCATGCCGTGAACCGTCACGTCATACCAGCGCTGACCGAGTGCACCTTGCACGATGCCGATGGTTTTGTCGTGGGCCTCCAGAACAGGACCTTGTTCGATATGGGCTTCGAAATACGCGCCGACCGCATGCGGTGTTTTATCTTCACCGGCATAACCGATCGCCGCCAGCGCGTCGCGCACCGAGATGCCTTCGCGGTCGCGTTGTTCGAGTGCATGCTCCAGCGTAAACGCGCCGGCGAATACGCCGGAGCCCATCATCACGGGCACAAATCGCGAGCCTTCCTCGTTGGTCCAGACCACGACTTCCAGCGGCACCTGAGTTTGCACACCGGCGTCGGCGAGCGTGCGCAACACTTCGAGTCCTGCCAGCACGCCGAAATTGCCGTCGAACTTGCCGCCGGTAGGCTGCGTATCGATATGGCTGCCTGTCATCACCGGCGGCAGGTCGTCACGCACGCCCGCCCGCCGCGCGAAGATATTGCCGATCGCGTCGATCCGCACCGTGCAGCCGATCTCCTTCGCCCACGCGATGAACAGGTCGCGCGCCTCCCGGTCCAGCTCGGTCAATGCAAGCCGACACACACCGCCTTTCTCCGTCGCGCCGAGCTGCGCGAGTTGCATGAGACTGTCCCAGAGCCGCGCGCCGTCGACTCGCAAATCCGCTGATGTCGCAACGGATGTTGATTCGTGAACTTGCATCAATGCTTCCTCGTGTTGAAGACAGATTGCGCTTTAGACGACGCCGACGCCGAGATAGCGGTCCTTGATCGACTCGTCCGCGGCGAACGAAGCGTTATCGCCCGAATAGACGATCACGCCCTGTTCGATGATGTAGTGGCGGTCCGCCAGTTGCGTGCAGACTTCGAGGTTCTGCTCGACCAGCAGAATCGCCACGCCGGCCTCGCGAATCAATTTGAGCTGCGCGACGATCTCTTCGACGATCACCGGCGCGAGTCCTTCCACCGGCTCGTCGAGCATCAGCAGCCTCGGGTGATTCATCAGCGCGCGGCCGATCGCGAGCATTTGCTGTTCGCCACCAGACAGTTGCGCGCCTCCGTTCGTGCGCCGCTCTTTAAGGCGCGGGAAGATGCGGTAGATGTCGTCGAGTTGCCACGGAGAATCTTTGCGCGCGCCGAGTTTCAGGTTCTCTTCGACCGTCAGCAAACGGAAGATGCCGCGATGCTCGGGCACGAAGCACACGCCGCGCGAGGCGATCTTGTGCGAAGGCAGGGTGCCGATCCTCGCGCCGTTGAAGGTCACGGTGCCGCGCTGCGGAGCGACGACGCCGGCAATCGCTTTGAGCGTGGTCGATTTGCCCGCGCCGTTGCGACCTAATAGCGTGACGGTCTCGCCGTCGTCGATCTGCAGCGTTACGCCTTGCAGAATGTGACTCTTGCCGTAGAAGCCGTGAATGTCCTGGACGTCGAGAATCATGCGCGGCCTCCGGTGATCATGTTGCCGAGGTAGGCGCTGCGCACACGCTCGTCGCCGCGAATTTCATCCGGACGGCCTTCAACCAGCACACGTCCTTGCTGCATGACGGTGATCGTGTCGGAGATGTCCATCACGATCCCCATGTTGTGCTCGATCAGCACCACGGTGTAGTCATCGCGCAGTCCGCGAATCAACTGCTTCATATCGTCGAGATCGTCGATACCCATACCCGACGTCGGTTCATCGAGAAAGATCGCCTTGGGGCGTGCGGCGAGCGCCATGCCGACTTCGAGCCGGCGCTGCTGACCATGCGACAACGCGCTTGCCGGCACCTCGCTGAAACGCTGTAACGCGAGTCGTTCGAGTACACCGTCGACGGTCTCTGCATGCGTGAGCGCGCCCTGCGGCGGAGTCCAAGCATTTAACGCGCGCACGGCATCGACGCCTTGCGCGGCGAGGCGAAGATTTTCACGTACGCTGAGATTGACGAACAGGCTCGTCACCTGAAACGAACGCGCGACGCCGCGGCGCACCCGCTTGTGATCCGGCTCACGCGTAACGTCGTGACCGTCGAAAAAGATCTTGCCTTCCGTGATGGGTAGCGTGCCGGTCAAAACGTGGAACAGTGTCGTTTTGCCCGCCCCATTCGGCCCGATTACCGAATGCACCGTACGCGGCAGGATGTTCAGGTTGACGTCGGAGAGTGCGGTGAATTTGCCGTAGCGTTTAACGATACCGCTGGCTCGTAGAATGGCTTCGCTCATACGGGCTCCTGGGTGGCGTCGTTGTCTTTCTGGTCATGGTGGTCATTGTTACCCTGGTTGTCCCCGTTGCGGCGCAATGACTGCCAGATGCGTTCGCCCAGACCCCACAAGCCGCGCTGCATGAACAGACTGACGGCGATCAGCACAATGCCTAGTAATAACAACCAGCGCGGCCACAGTGTCGACAGCCAGTCGGCGAAAAGCACGTAAAACGCCGCGCCTAATACCGATGCGAACAGATTGCCTGACCCGCCGATCACCGTCATCACGAGAATCATCTCGCTCGTGTGATAGTCGATGTTGGACAGCGGCGCGATGCCTGTCATCAGCGCATGCAGCGCGCCGGCGAGACCGGTGACCGCGCCGGAAATCACGAACGCCATCAGCTTGAAGCGTTTGACGTCGTAGCCGACCGCTGCGGCGCGCGCCTCGTTGTCGCGAATCGCGAGTAGCGTGCGGCCGAAAACCGAATGGGACACGCGCATCAGCAACCAGAACACCACGAGGAAAAGCACGGCGACGAAACCGTAGTATTGCCACGGCGATGCCAAAGGTACGAGTGTTTTGCCAAACAGTCCGAGCGCCGGGCGTGGAATGTCGAGCAAGCCGTTATCGCCGCCTGTCACATCCGGCGTGGTATACGCCAGAAAATAGAACAGTTGCCCGAACGCCAGCGTCAACATCACAAAGTACGTGCCGCGCTGGCGAATCGAAAACCATCCGACCAATGCGGCGGTCGCCGCGCCGACGATAATCGCCGCGAGCAATGCGACGGGAACGGACAACGCCGTTTTGGTGAGAACCAGACCGGCGCAATAGCTGCCGAGCCCAAAGAAAATGCCCTGACCAAATGAAAGCAAGCCGGTGTGGCCGAGTAGCAAATTGCAGCCGAGTGCGGCGAGCGCGAACACCAGCACTTCCGTGGCCAGTGATCCCGAACGCAGGGTTAACGGTAATACGCACACCACTAGTAACGCGAGCAGCAGGAAACGATAGCGGTACATTGCGCCTTTTGCGCCGCGCCGAGTCGTTGGCGACGGAACGTTTTGCACGCCGGGTTTCGAGGTATCGATCATGCTGCCCTCCCGAGCAAACCGTTCGGACGCAGCAATAGAACGGCGGCCATCGCGACGTATATCATCAATCGCGCGCCTTCCGGCCACAACGTGCTCATCACGCTCTGCACGATTCCCACGAGTAATCCACCAACGAGTGCGCCGAGGAAATTACCCATCCCGCCGACCACGACCACGACGAACGCAACACTGAGCGCCTCGATGCCCATGAACGGATCGACGCCGCGGATCGGCGCGGCAAGCACCCCCGCCAACGCGGCCGTTGCCGCGCCAAGCGCGAACACCAGGCTAAAGACACGCAACACGTTGATGCCCAGCAGCGACACCATCTCCGTCGATTCGCTACCCGCGCGCACCGCGCTGCCGAGCCGCGTGCCTTCCAGCACCCACCACAGCAACACCGCGAGCACGACAGTGAAGCCGATCACGAACAGCCGGTACTTCGGATAGACGAAACTACCCCATATCACCACGCCGTTCAGCACGTCCGGCACCGGCACGTTGTCGCCGATCGGCCCCCAGATCAGGATCGCGCATTCCTGCACGACGAGCGCGAGGCCGACTGTCACGAGAATATGAAACTCGTGCTGCCGCGCGTAGACGTGCCGCAAGATCAGTTTCTCGACGACCCATGCAAGCGCACCGACGACGACTGGCACGACCACCAGCGCGGTCCAGAAATTCATCGACCACTGCATGGCCTGATAGCAGAAATAGGCGCCGAGCAGATAGAACGCCCCATGCGCGAAGTTCACGAAGCGCAGCAGGCCAAACACGATCGACAAGCCGACCGCGAGCAGGAAATACAGCATTCCCACTCCGATGCCGTTGACGATCTGGAGAAGATAAACGTTCATGGCGTCTGTCTATAGGATGGGGCGAAAGAAGATCGTTGCGGGCACACACGTCTTGACGCGCGACAGCACCGCATTGCGCCGCTGCATCAGGTCATTTTGCAGCCGGTTTTATCGAGTGACAGGAACGACTGGCCTGAGCTCACGATATCTGCGTAGTCGTCGGCGTTCTTCATCTTGTTCTTCGCCTTGCCCTTCAATAGATAATAGTTCTTCAGTACCTGATGGTCGCCTCTGCGGATTTCTTCAGGGCCGGTCAAACCGTCGTATTTCATGCCTTCGAGCGCGGCGACGACTTTCTTCGGATCGACATTGCCCGCTTTCACAATGCCGTCGAGCAGAATCTTCGTACAAATGTAGGAGCCCGCAAGGCTATAGTTGGGGTTAGCCTTGAATGCCGCGTTGGCGCGTTTGACGAGATCGCGATTGAGCGGCGAATCGATGCCGTGCCAGTACTGCGCGCCGAAATAAACGCCTTCGCACAGGTCCGCACCGAGCGATTCGAACTGCTCGAGGCCCGATGCCCACGCCATCAGAATCGTGCAATTGCTCTTCATGCCGAAGCTCACAGCCTGGCGCAGCGTGTCGGACGATTGCGAGCCGAAGTTCAGAATCAGTAATACATCGGGCTTTGCAGCCACTGCGTTCGTCAGATAGCCGCTGAATTCTTTCTCGTTGAGCGAGTGATAGCTGTTGCCCACATGCTCGATGTTCTTCTCTTTGAAGATCGCTTTCGCAGCTGACAACAGGCCGTCGCCGAACACGTATTGCGGCGTGATCGTGTACCAGCGTTTTGCCTTAGGCAGCATCTGGATCAGCGGACGTACCGTTTGCTCGATCGCGCCGTAGGTCGGCACGGACCAGCGGAACGTAGCGTCATTGCAGTCCTTGCCGGTGATTTCGTCCGCGCCGGCCGTAGTGATGAAAACGCCGCCGGCTTTCTGAACTTCCTTGCCCATCGCCAGTGCTTCGGATGACAGAATACCGCCGGCAAAGAAGCGCGCATTCTTCTGCTGCGCGATTTCCTGCACGCGACGCACCGCCGTTGCAGGCTTGCCCTCCGTGTCGAGCACCGTGTAAGCGAGCGGCTCGCCGAGCACTTTGCCATATTGCTCGATCGCGAGCTTCATGCCGAGGTCGGCGTATTTGCCGTTCGCGGCGAACGGTCCCGACATCGGCACCGGACAGGCAAATTGCAAGGTCGTGGCCTGCGCAAGCGCGCTACGCGCGACCAGCGAACCCAACGTCCCCGGAACGGCCGACAACGCGGCCAGCTTCAACATATTTCGGCGATTCAAAATGACGCTCCTCAGGAAAGAGACACACACTGACCGACTACGAAACTGCACGCGTTGCGCGAACGACTGCTTGCGACTGCTCGAACTTACTGGCGGCGGTGAAGTTTTCCACCGCACCTGCTTTGTTCTATTTATCATGATAAATAGGTTGGACTTGATCGTAGGTACAATAAATTCGGGTGTCAATAAGGCAAAATTCCTGGCGGTATCGAGGCGGCTTCGCAGACCATTGCGAAGCCCGGTGAGCCGACTGGGGATTGGGGATTGCGCAGGACAAACTGGGAGCATCGAATATGGCCATGGACCGCGCCAAGGCTGGCGCCGCGATTGAGATCAAACAGCAGAAGCGCGGCGATCTGGTCGCGGAGGAAATCAAACGGCTCATCACCGAGAAGGACCTGAAGCCGGGCGATCGGTTGCCGCGTGAGGTGGAGTTGCAGCAGCTTTTTTCGGTGAGCAAAAGTACGATCCGAGAGGCGCTGAAGTCGCTCGAGGTGCAAGGGCTCATCAAGGTGACCACGGGCCCGACCGGTGGCGGCATGGTGGTGGAGGTGCCGCTAGATCGCACGTTACAGCTTTTGCAGAACTATCTGTTCTTCAAAGACGTTTCCATCGACGATATTTATACCGTGCGTAAATTGCTGGAGCCTGAACTTGCGGCGGGGGCGGTGCCGCATCTCACCGATCAGGATTTCGACGCGCTCGAAGCGAGCATTGCGTGTTGCGATCGGCCGGCGTCGTCGCACGGCGGGAAAGATATCGTGCGGCAACGTCAGGAAGATGTGAACTTTCATGACATTCTGGCCGCGGCGAATCCGAATCCGTTTTTGCGTTTCAGTTGCGAGTTGATCAACGAAATGATCCGGCAGCTGATCGAGTTTCGGAACGACACGCCGCAGTCCGAACACGAGCGGTTCGGCCAGGCGAACGTGAAAATTCACAAAGCGATTACCAAGGCGGCGCGTGAGCGTGACGTTGAGAAGGTTCGCGAGTTGATGGTGATCCACATGACTGAAGCGCCACGCTACGTGAAGCGGATGAAGGGGAAGCTACGTGGGCGGCTGATTCTGGATTCGGAGATTCGGCGACGTGTTCGCGCGCGCAGCGTTGTGCCTGCTGATAGTGATGAAGGGTGAGGGGTGAGGGGTGAGGGGTGAGGGGTGAGGGGTGCGGGGTGCGGGGTGCGGGGTGCGGGGTGCGGGGTGCGGGGTGCGGGGTGCGGGGTGCGGGG
>NZ_PVEN01000023.1 GCF_002973525.1 Paraburkholderia sp. BL21I4N1 | reverse complement strand
GGCCTCTCGATGAGATATCTCGGCGATCATGTGGCCGCGTGGCGGCACTCGTCGGTCCCCGCCGATCCAGGTGCGCGGCCCGCTGAATTGCGCACATCGTTCAGGCGGCCGCGTCCTGGGCCGGCCGGCAGCTTGCGGCGCACCGTGCCGACGTCCCCGCGTATTAAAAGACCGGGCCGCTTGACGTGCCTGCAACTATCTAGATAGAACTTGCGAAAACGGCGGCCGGGTTTGGTGCCAATTGCCAGCGGCCAAAGGTCCGGCATTTGGAGACCATCAGGCTAACCACTGCTCATCGAAAAAGGGGCCGTTACCTATTCTATTCTCCCACGCCCTTGTTGAAGGAGATGTGGGACAAGACGCTGCTGCGTGCCCGGTGAGTCCCCCTTCCGAGCCGCCCGGATTTTCCTTGCCGCCTGGGTGACTGAATGGTTGCCGCACAACAGAGATGCGGGGCCCTCGGCTCGCCGTTTTCTACCTTAACAAGCATGGAGACGCATGTGTTTCTATTCGGATTTGGTCCGCAGCTGCTCGCCGGCACCGTGCGGACAATTGAATTGTCGGTGCTGTCCCTTGCGGCCGCGGTTGTCCTTGGCCTCATGGGCGCCGTCGCGAAGCTCTCGCTAAACCGTGGTTTTCGCGCAATCGGCTCAGCGTACACGACCTTGATACGATCGGTACCGGACCTTGTCCTGATGCTCCTTGTCTTTTACAGCATCCAGATTGCGGTCAACAATCTTACCGACGCCCTGGGTCTCTCGCAATTTGATATCGACCCGTTCGCGGCAGGCGTCCTGACACTCGGCTTCATCTATGGAGCCTACTTCACCGAAACGTTTCGGGGCGCATTCCTTGCAGTGCCGCGCGGCCAACTGGAAGCGGGCGCCGCCTACGGAATGAATGGGGTTCTTGTTTTCCGGCGCATCCTGTTTCCTCAAATGATGCGCTTCGCACTTCCGGGCATCGGCAACAACTGGCAGGTTCTGGTCAAGGCGACTGCACTGGTCTCCATTATCGGCCTGGCAGACGTTGTAAAGGCTACACAGGATGCGGGTAAGAGCACGTTCAAAATGTTCTTCTTTGTTATGTGTGCCGCGCTCATCTATCTCGCGATGACAACCATCTCCAATTTCGTGCTGTTCAGGCTCGAGAAACGATTCTCGACTGGCGTTCGTCACGCGGAACTCTAGGCTCATGATCGATATCCTTACACAGTTCTGGCGCGCTTTCCTGTATTGGGACGGGCAGCGCGTCTCCGGCCTCGCCGTCACCCTCTGGCTGTTGGTGGCGTCTCTCGTAGTCGGCTTCCTGATGGCGGTGCCCCTCGCGGTGGCTCGTGTCTCCATGAATCGCTGCATAAGCATGCCCGTGCGTTTCTACACGTGTGTCTTCCGGGGCACGCCGTTGTACGTGCAATTGCTTCTGATCTATACGGGTATTTATAGCTTCGACTTTATTCGGTCGCATGAGCTTACCGATGCCTTCTTTCGAAGCGGTTACCACTGCGTAATTCTTGCGTTTTCGCTTAATACGTGCGCCTACACGACCGAGATATTCGCTGGCGCGATGCGCTCGATGTCTCACGGTGAAGTTGAGGCGGCACGCGCCTACGGAATGAACTGGTTCACCCTGTACAGACGCATCATCATCCCTTCCGCGTTGCGAAGGTCCCTGCCTCTTTACAGCAACGAGGTGATCCTTATGCTGCATGCCACCTCGGTTGCTTTTGCGGCCACCGTGCCTGACATCCTCAAGGTCGCCCGCGACGCCAACTCTGCAACCTACCTGTCGTTCCAGGCGTTTGGCATTGCCGCGCTGCTTTACATGACCATCTCCTTCGCCCTGGTCGTTGTCTTCCGGCGTGCTGAACGTCACTGGCTCGGCTACCTCTGACCGCGTGCTCACTAAGCTCGCACGTCGGTGTCCAGCCAAGGTGTCCGACACACCGGTGCTTTAAAACTAACGATAAGGGATAAGAATGTTGAGGGTCACGACTCAGACAGAAGCTTGCAAGTTAGAAGTTCACGACATCCACAAGCGCTTCGGAGACCACGAGGTACTCAAGGGCGTATCCCTGAACGCAAAAAGGGGCGACGTTATCAGCATCATCGGGGCAAGCGGCTCGGGAAAGAGTACGTTTCTTCGTTGCATCAACTTCCTCGAACGACCGAACTCCGGGCGCATCTCCGTCGATGGCGAAGCGGTAAGGACGAACACCGATAAATCCGGCTATCTCGACGTCGCGGACCCGAAGCAGCTGCAGCGGATCCGATCGAAGCTCTCAATGGTGTTCCAGCATTTCAATCTCTGGGCGCACATGAACGTTCTTGAGAACATCATTGAAGCGCCGGTACATGTGCTCGGGCTGCCACGTCGAGAGGCGGAAGAGCGCGCGCGTGAATACCTGGAAAAAGTCGGTCTCGCACCGCGCGTGGAGAAGCAGTATCCCTCGCATCTTTCTGGCGGCCAACAGCAGCGTGTCGCGATTGCTCGCGCGTTGGCGATGAACCCTGACGTAATGCTGTTTGATGAACCAACATCTGCGCTCGACCCGGAGCTGGTGGGTGAAGTTCTAAAGGTAATGCAAAAGCTCGCAGACGAAGGACGCACAATGATTGTTGTTACGCATGAAATGGGGTTTGCCCGCAATGTATCGAATCATGTGGTGTTTCTTCATCAAGGACGCGCGGAGGAAGAGGGGCTTCCTGAGGAAGTACTGGGCAAGCCACGCAGCGAACGACTCAGGCAGTTTCTCTCTGGCAGCCTCAAAGAGCCCGCGACCGTGAGAAAACTGCAGGCAACATCTGACATGTGATCGGTAATACGAACCACTCCGATGAATCATAGTCTCGCCGCCGGCGGCGAACGTGCGAGAAACGGGCGGTATATCGATAACCCTTATTATCGATAGGGCTGCATTTTTCGGTGAAACTCTCGTTTCGGGAAACGCGCCACACCTGAGCGGCAGCTCCGCTGCCATCCCGTTGCCTATAATCTCCGGATGCCGAACGTTCCGTCGCCACCATCCTTTCCCGGCAGCGCGTCCATGTCCGCGCTGCGCGCGTGGTACGCGGGTGTTGGCTCGCGCGAGGCGGTCGAGCGCTATTGCCCGCAGGCGCTCGAAGGTGAACAGTCGGCGCGCGGCATGATCGGCCGCATTCGCCGGCAACTCGTCGCTTTTGCCCTAAGCCGTCATCGCGACGATCTGGCCCAGCCATTCCAGTGCGCAGCCGGCGAACGGACGCGTCACCGCAAGGCCGCAACCCGGGCGCTGGACATCCTGCCGACGCTTGCGGTCCCGCAACCGTGGGTAAGCGATCCCATCGGAGCCTGGCTGCCGTCTCGCGTCGTCCCCGTGCTGCATCAGCATGGCATCCGGACGCTAGCCGATCTGACCGTCCGCATCCCTCGTCGCCAGCGCTGGTGGCGCACGATTCCCGGACTCGGCATGCGCAGCGCACGCCATATTGAAGCCTTCTTTGCCGCCCACCCGGCGCTCACCGAACGCGCCCGCGCGCTGATCGTTGTGGCGACGCCGGAACCACCCGTGGTGCCATGGGAAAGCATCCGCCTGCCTCATGACGTCGACGGTTCGCGCGGCGCCTTCCGCGCGCCGAAGCCTATGTGCGTGCTCGAGGCCGATAACGACCATCAGGCGATCAGCGCCTGGCTCGAACGGCACGAGGCCGCTGAAACGCAGCGCGCTTATCGCCGGGAAGCGGAGCGGCTGTTGCTGTGGGCGATTGTCGAGCGCGGCAAGGCGCTGTCCTCGCTCACGAGCGAGGATGCGACCGCTTATCGCGCGTTCCTGCGTCGTCCTGCACCCCGTGCCCGGTGGATCGCACCGGCACGGCCGCGATCGTCGTCCGAGTGGCGGCCGTTCACGGGTACGCTGTCTCCGGATTCCATCGCCTATGCGCTGTCGGTTCTGAGCGCAATGTTTCGTTGGCTGATCGAACAGCGTTACGTGCTCGCGAATCCGTTCGCCGGCCTCAGGGTACGTGGCGCGCAGCGCAATGGCGAACTGGACATCTCGCGGGCCTTCACGGCCAGCGAATGGGAGCTAATCCGGACGATTGCCGATGGCCTCGAATGGTCGCATGGCTGGGCTGTTCCCGCCGCGCAGCGTCTGCGCTTTCTGCTCGATTTCGGTTACGCGACCGGTCTGCGCGCGGGTGAGCTGGTCAGCGTCACACTTGGCGGCATCGTAACCGGCGCGCACGGCGAGCGGTGGCTTCACCTCACTGGCAAGGGCGCGAAGGCTGGCAAAGTGGTACTGCCGCCGCTCGCGCGATTTGCGTTGGACCAGTACCTGATGCAGCGCGATCTGCCCGTGAGCCCCGCACGCTGGTCACCGGATATGCCGCTGCTCGGCCACCTCGACGAATCCGGCGGCATCACCACGCCGCGCCTGCGGGAGGTGCTGCGCCGGTTTTTCCGGACCGCCGCCGACGCCATCCAGGCTGACCACCCGGCACTCGCCGACAAGCTGCAGCGCGCGACGCCACACTGGTTGCGGCATACGCACGCGACATTGGCGCTGGCCAACGGTGCAACGCTAACGACCGTACGCGACAACCTGCGTCACGCGTCGATCACGACCACCTCGATCTACCTGGACGACGACGAAGTCCAGCGTACCCGGCAGATCGAGCGAATTTTTACGCGGCGGCCGCCGGTATGAGCACCGTCCACGAGACCATTTATCCGGTGCTGCCTGCTGAGCCGGGCACGGCGGAGCTGAAAGTGGCATTCACTCCGAGCGCCGCGGAAATCCGCTTCGTGCGCCGGCAATCCCGGCAGGAAGCCAGCGCGGTCCTGATCATGGTGCAGTTGAAGCTGCTGCAGCGTCTCGGTTACTTTCCGATGCTCGTGGATGTGCCGCCCGTCATTATCGATCACATCCGGAGTGCGATGCGGGCCCGCGCGCTGTCCCGAGCGGCGATCGCGCGGTACGACGTGTCCGGCACCCGCATCCGTCACCAGAAGCTGCTGCGCAGCTGGCTCGACATCCGGGCGTTCGATGCGAGCGAGACAGCGTGGCTTACTGAACTCGCGTCGGCGGAGGTTCGGACAAAGATCGAACTTCCCGATCTCGTCAACGTGCTGATTGAGGAATTGGTCCGACGCCGGTATGAGCTGCCGCCGCTGGCGACGCTGCAGCGCATCGCCACGCAGGCGCGCAACGATTTCAACGAAGCGATCTATGGGGCCATCGTCGGCGCACTCGATGCAACACTCATCGAACGGATCGACACGCTTCTCGTCGTCAAGGCCGGCAAGTCTGGTTGGGACGATCTGAAACAGGAGCCGAAGCGACCAGCCGCGCGGGCGATTGCCAGCTTCCTCAAACATATCAACGGGATCAGAAAACTGGCGGAAGGCTTGCCGGCGCCGCCCGCGATCCTGTCTGTCAGCAAGCGGGCCCAACTGGTCACCGAAGCGCGGGCGCTCGACGTCGCGGAACTGCGCGCACTCAAGACCGCGAAGCGTCATGCGCTCGCTGTCCTGTTCATCCAGGCGCAGTTGCAGAAGGCGCTTGATGATATTGCCGAGATCTTCATCAAGGTGGTGCGCAAGTTGGAGTCCTACGCGAAGGTCCGGCTGCAAAAATATCAGCTCGAACACACCGACGTACTGGAGGGACTGGTCGGCCAGTTTCGGGACGTCCTGCAGATTCTTCAGGATGAGGAGGTATCGGAACGCCAACGGCTGCCGAAAATCCGTGAGACGCTCGGCGACCCGACCGAGGCGCTCGCGCAGTGTAACGAGCACATCGCCTATGCCGGACAGTTCGACCTGCCGTTCATGCTTGTGCCGTACCGCAATCAGCGCGCGCTGCTGTTCCAGTGCCTGGACGGGCTGCCGCTGCGATCGAGTTCGCAGGACCGTGCGGTATTGGTCGCACTCGCGTGGCTACAAGGCTTTCGGAACGCGCACCGCGAATACCTGCTGCTGACGGAGAACGACCTCGCGAACCTCCCGCAGGACTGGCTTCCGGAAAAATGGGAGCGCGCGGTGTTCCCGCACGGCCGGGATAGCCGGATGCTGCACCGCCGGTTCTTCGAGCTGGGGGTCTTCAGCCAGATCATGCGGGAGCTAAATGCCGGCGATCTTTACGTCGAGGGTAGTGATCGCTTCGACGATTATCGGGTGCATCAGGTCTCTGATGAGGAATTCCGGTGTGAGCTGCCGCGCTACTGCGAGATCGTGGGATTGCCCACGGACGGCAAGACCTTCGCGAAGGATCTGCGAGACAAGCTTAACGCGGCGCTCGACGAGACCGATGCGAATTTCCCGACAAACGACAGCATCGAGTTCGTCGATCAGGAACTCGTCATTCACAAGCCGGGCAAGGAGCCCGAGCCGCCGAACCGCACGCTGATCGACCAGGCCATCACGGCGTCGATGCCGCAGATCAGCATCCTGGATCTACTCACCGAAACCGAGCAGTGGCTGGACCTGCATAAACTGTTTGGACCGCTGTCCGGGTTCGACGCGAAGATCGACGATCCACGCAAGCGTTTCATCACGACGCTGTTCTGCTACGGCTGCAACCTGGGTCCCAGCCAAACAGCGCGCTCGGTGAAAGGGCTCAGCCGCAAACAGGTCGCCTGGCTGAACCTGAAACACATCACGGAGGAGCGGCTCGACAAGGCGAATGTGAAGGTGATCAACGCGTACAACCAGTTCGCG
Organism: Paraburkholderia sp. BL21I4N1; assembly: GCF_002973525.1. Classification (GTDB taxonomy): domain Bacteria; phylum Pseudomonadota; class Gammaproteobacteria; order Burkholderiales; family Burkholderiaceae; genus Paraburkholderia. Next base: position 82,784 of record NZ_PVEN01000023.1, on the reverse strand, counting down.
CTGCCGAAATACTGGGGCAGCGGCAAGCGCGCGTCGGCCGACGGCACCAAGTGGAGCCTGTACGAGCAGAACCTGCTGTCCGAGTATCACGTTCGCTATGGGGGATACGGCGGGATCGGCTACTATCACGTGTCCGACATGTACATCGCGCTGTTCAGTCACTTCATCCCGTGTGGCGTCCACGAAGCCGTCTACATTCCCGATGGACTGATTCTGAACGGCGCCGACGTCAAGCCCGACACGATCCATGGCGATACGCAGGCGCAAAGCGGTCCGGTCTTCGGTTTGTCGTACGTGGTGGGCATCAACCTGATGCCGCGAATACGCAACATCAAGGACCTCGTGCTGTACAAGGCGGACCGGCGTCGCAAGTACAAGCACATCGACAGCTTGTGCCGCCAGTCAATTGACTGGGCAATGATCGAACGGCACTATCTCGACATGATGCGCGTCGCGGTGTCGATCAAGGCAGGCAGGATGACGCCGTCGACGATTCTGCGCCGGCTTGGCTCTGAAAGCACAAAGAACAAGCTCTACTTCGCGTTTCGGGAACTGGGGCGCGTGATCCGGACGCCGTTCCTGCTGAAGTATCTGGATGACCCGGAGTTGCGTCGCACGATTCACGCTGCGACCAACAAGAGCGAGCAGTTCAACGACTTCGCGCAGTGGCTGATGTTCGGCGGTGAAGGCGTCATCGCCGAAAACGTCCGGCACGAGCAGCGCAAGGTAATCAAGTACAACCACCTCGTCGCGAACATGGTGATCCTGTACAACGTGCAGTGGATGTCGCGCAAGCTAAAGGAACTGCAGGAGAAGGGGCATCCGGTCGACGCCGAGGTGCTCAAGGTGCTGTCGCCGTACCGGCGGGAACACATCAACCGGTTCGGGGACTATCTACTGGATCTCCAGCGCCCCGTTCCACCGCTAGATTCGACCATCGATTTCGCATTCAAATCAGCCGCTTAGGCTGAGATGTGGCGGATTTTTAACGAATCCCGGTCAAGCCTCTATCTGCATCCATTCATATCGTTGTGCACGACGTGTGTGTCAGCGTCCATCTCAAACGATGTCAACGCGTGTCGCGCCATGACGTTGTTTCAGTCAATCTTCAGATTCTTCGGAGCTGCCCGGCAAGATTCTGGAATGCTGGCACATCGTAGTCGTTGCGCCAGATCAGGCAGGTTTCCGCGTAGCCCGCATGCAACGTCTTAAGAGACTGCGGCGCTTTGGCCAGCTCAAGGACACTTTTGGGTAGCAACGCAACGCACGCACCGGCGGACACGCATGCAATCATTGCGTGGTACGAGCCCATCTCCTGTACGTTCCAGTCGGTCGTGTCGGCTATGCCCAACCGCTCTTCCGCGATAGCGCGATACGTGCAGCCCTGCGAAAATGCTGCCAGCGATCGCGCCCGGACATCGGCCGCCCGACGCACCGACGATTCGCCGGGAGGCAACAGCAACAGCAATTCTTCCCGCCACACGCTTTTGGTCAATAGCCCCATATCCTCCAGTGTGACGTCATCGCCGATACCGGGGGGCAGAGCGAGAAAGGCACAATCGAGGCGGCCGGTGCGGACCTGCTCGAGCAACTGCCGCGAAGGCCCGGTCGTTACTTCCAGGCGGGTCGCCGGAAAGCGTGTGTGATAGCCCGCCAAAAGGACGGGGAGGCGACTGGCAGCAGTACTTTCCATGCATCCAATGCGCAATGCCCCTCCGTCCAGTCCGCCCGTCACCACGTGACGCGCCTCTTCCTCCAGCGCCAGAAGCCGCTGCGCATAGCCGAGGAAGCATTCGCCCGCCGTAGACAGGCTCATGCGTTTTCCGGTCCGAACGAACAATTCGACCCCTACGTCTGCTTCCAACTGCTGAATGCGCGTCGTTACGTTGGACTGAACACGCCCTAGACGTGCGGCGGCGCGCGTGATGCTCAGCTCCGCTGCCACGACACAGAATATCTTGAGCGACTCCAAATCCATGCTATTCTCTATTGAGGAATTATTTAAGGATTATATTCTATTTTCGGGATTCAATCAGACTCCGCGCATGTATTCTTGAAAGGAGATATTTCATGAGTTTGTCCAGCGACTTCACCGCTCGACTCGGCGTTCAGTACCCAATCATTCAGGCACCCATGGCCGGCGTGGCCACCCCTCGACTAGCGGCGGCAGTGTCCAATGCCGGATGCCTAGGCTCACTCGGCCTGGGCGCGAGCACGACTGCACAAGCGCGCAAGATGATAGAAGAGACGCGGGCACTGACGAACCTGCCATTCAACGTGAACGTCTTTTGCCACGGGGCTGCCCAGCGAGATGTGGCGCGCGAATCGGCCTGGCTACAGCATCTCGCGCCTCTATTTGCGGAAAGCGGGATCGATGTGCCGGCGTCCCTTGACGAGATCTACAAGACATTCGTTGGCGATGAAGAAACGTTCAATATGTTGCTCGAACAACGACCCGCCGTCGTCAGCTTCCACTTTGGACTTCCCCCGCCCGATTGCATCGACGCCCTGCGCAAGGCAGGCATCGTTACGATCGCGAGCGTGACCAACGAAGCAGAAGCCACTTTGGTTGAGCAAGCTGGCATCGACGCCATCGTAGCCCAGGGAATCGAAGCCGGAGGTCACCGGGGGATGTTTGATCCCGACGCTGTCGATGAGGGCCTCAGCACAGCAGTGCTCGTACGCATCCTGGTCCGCCAGACAAAGCTGCCGGTAATTGCCGCTGGGGGAATCATGGACGGTCGAAGCATCCAGGCCGCACTGGATCTCGGAGCGGCAGCAGTACAACTCGGAACGGCATTCATTCTTTGCCCGGAATCCGCGGCGAACGAAAGTTATCGGACAAATCTGAAGCATGAGCGAGCAAAGACGACTCGACTTACGACGGCCCTATCAGGGCGCCCAGCGCGTGGCATGGTCAATCGCCTGATCACCCACGGCAGTGCTATCGGCAGCCCCATACCCGCCGACTATCCAGTCGCCTACGATGCAGCGAAACGGCTCCATGCCGCCGCCGCCAAACTCGGCAATCATGAGTTCGCTGCACAATGGGCGGGACAGGGGGCACCACTGGCTCGTGAACTGCCCGCCGGCGAACTGGTACGCACACTGGTCGAGGAGTGGCAGAGTGCGGTCGGGTAACGCCACTTTCGATCCGTGTGCCGCGACCTGACTTTTGTCCCTGCTGACGCGATCCGCGCATTCGTGCGCGGATCGTCGACAGCAAGATTTAGCTCCATCGCAAAAAAGCGTTCGCTGCGCGGGGCCGGCAAGTAGGCTGTCAGGTGGAATCGTAGCGTCTAGCCGTCAACCGCCAAAAGATCCACGCAGCGCCCGGGCAAGATCTTCCCGCAAGTCGTCCGCGCTTTCCAGACCAATCGAAAAGCGCACCAGATGACCTGCATAACGTCCCGCACCGTCGCGGATGCTCGGAAGGTCATAGGGCATCACAAGGCTCATCGGTCCGCCCCAGGATAGCCCAATTCCGAAAAGCCCTAGCTGGTCGCAGAATGAATCGACGTGCGATGATGTATAAGCGTCGTCGACGAGAACGGAAAAGAGTCCCGCCGCAAGGCTGCAATGTGTCGCCCAGTGTTCGTGGCCCGGACTCCCTTCAAGCGCCGGGTGGAGAACCTTTAGGATGGCGGGTTGCGCGGCCAGCCATGACGCAAGATCGCGAGCGGTTGCATCATGCAGATGATATCGCGCCTCCATCGTCGGAAGACCACGCAGCACGAGCTCGACGTCATTGGCGCCTACACCCATGCCCAAATCCAGGTATGCGATCCGAAGCCGGTCATGCAGTGCATCATCGTTGGTTGTCACCGATCCCATCAATACATCGGCCCCGCCCGAAGGATATTTCGTCAAGGCGTGAACGCTGATGTCGACTCCGAGCTCGAAAGGTTTGAACGCGATGCCCGCCCCCCACGTGTTATCAAGCGCAACAACTGCGCCTTTGTTTTTCGCGATCGCTATCAGTTTACGAAGATCAGGGAACTCCATGGTGATAGAGCCCGGCGCCTCCATCCAGACGAGCTTCGTCCTTGAAGTCAGCTTGCGCTCCAGGTCGGCTGGGTCCATTGGGTCGTAACACTGGTGCGTGATGCCTAACGGGGGCAATGTAGTACGTGCGTGTCGCAACGCGGGCCCGTATACATTCGACGGAAGCAATAACTCATCCCCAACCGAAAGGAGGCCAAGATTGACGAGTGCGATGGCTGCCTGTCCGCTAGGCCCCAGCAGGCAGTGACGCGCGCCTTCCAGCGCGCACAAACGCTGCTCGAGCGTGTAAGTCGTCGGCGTTCCGTAAAGGCCGTAACTGTATCCGTCGCGCAAGCCAAATGCCTTAACTCTCTCGCGCACCGTGGCCGCGTTGGGAAACAGTACTGTCGAGCCCTTGAATACTCCCGGCGGAACCGCCTTGTAGCCTGCAGGCGGAACGTAGTTGTCGTGAATGAGCTTGGTACTGATATCTTTAGCCATTGTCAAACCCGCAGTCAGGAAAAAATGCGAACGAAGTTCTTCGTTTGCGACAGTTGAACGCGCGGCCCCGAAAGACTGCGGCAACGCGATCGTATCCGCATGACCGCAAGGTGCCGCAATCTTGATTTCGCACTGTACGCGCAGGAATCGCGCTTCACCACCCGGAAAAGAATCACTGGCCAGTGCAAATTTGCACAGCCACAATACTCACCGGCTCTTCTTTGGAAAGACTCATGAATATTAACCGGCTGAGCTGGGACGATCTGCGCGTTTTTCTGGCCGTCTCGCGCGCCGGCAGCTTTTCGAATGCAGGCCGTAGTCTTTGCATGGACCACGCCACCGTTGGCCGCCGAGTTTCTGCACTCGAGTTCGCAATGGAAACGCCACTCTTCGAGCGAGACCGTCATGGTTGTCGCCTCAATTCACAAGGGCGCATGATACTGGCTCATGTTGAAGCGATCGAAGCGAACCTGCTCTCGCTCACTGACACGCTGGAAAACGGCACTCCCGCTCCCGCCGGGCACGTGCGCGTTGCAACAATGGAAGGGATTGCGTCGCTTTATCTGAGCGAGCAGTTCGCCCGCTTCAAGGAGGTACAGCCAAGCATCACTATCGAACTCGTAACGTCGTCTCACGACGTGCGCATCTCACAGCGCGAAGCCGATATCTTTCTCAGCTTCTTCGAGCCGCATGGCCTCAATCTCGAAGTGTCGCGAATCGGACGTTTTCCATTGCATCTCTATGCGAGCGCCGATTATCTCGGGCGGCACGGAACACCGATTTCGGTTGATGCATTCCGCAATCATGCGTTCGTCGGTTACATCGACGATCTGATCCAATTGGACGCCGTGCGGTGGCTCGACGAAGCGATCGCCGGGCCGGCAATCGCTTTCTATTCGAGCAGCATGCTCGCGCAGATGTTCGCGGCAGTCGCTGGCGCCGGGATAGTCATGTTGCCGGCGTTTGCGCGCGCTGAACGCTTCGGTCTCGTACCAGTGCTGCCTCAGCTTATCCAGGTAAACCGCGATGTCTGGGTGAGCACGCATCAATATCTGAGCCGGCTGCCGCGAATCAAAATCGTGCTCGCCTTTCTCAAGGAAACATTTGCCATGGACTTCCCGCTTTAGCCGATGCAGACGTCCAACTCTCGGGAAGGCCTCAGCGCTCGCCTCATGCGCCTGGCACGATCTCTGGATAGCCGAAGCGTGCCGACTAATGGCTGACGGCAGACGACGAGGCACCGTATCCTGTCTCGCCGCGCACTGCCTGTCGGAAAAAAGCTCCTCGTTCGCGTGCGGCCCGTTCACTGCTGTCCAATTTCGACACCACCGCCGCCACAATGAACGCGAGCGGCAATGAGAACAGCGCCGGGCTATCGTATGGATAGATCGCGCTGGCGTTGTGCAATACATTGACCCACACGACCGGCGACAGCACGACTAGTGCAACGGAGCTCGACAACCCGCAAATGCCTCCCCACAGTGCACCAAGCGTGGTCAAGCCACGCCAGTACATGGACAGGATCAGAACAGGGAAATTTGCTGATGCAGCGATGCTAAACGCCAAGCCAACAAGAAATGCGACATTCACTCGCTCGAAGACAATTCCTAGGCCGATCGCGACTACGCCCAAAGCAACGGTCGCCAGCCTGGAAACACGCATCTCTTGCTTTTCGGCCGCATTGCCGCGCATTACGACTTTAGAGTATAGATCGTGCGAAATCGCTGACGCCCCGGCGAGCACCAGGCCGGACACGACCGCCAAGATGGTCGCGAACGCAACAGCTGAGAGAAAGCCGAGAAAAACGTTTCCGCCAACCGCTTTCGCAAGGTGCATGGCGACCATGTTGCCTCCCCCGATCAAGCCTTTGACTCTCTGTCCGTCCACGAAGAATTCAGGGTCTTGTCCGACAATCACGATCGACGTATAGCCGATGAGAATCACGACGAGCAAAAAGAAACCGATTAGACCGGTAGCAACAAATACTGACTTACGGGCTTCTTTGGCATTGGGTACCGTAAAGAAACGCATAAGGATGTGTGGCAATCCGGCGATACCAAAGATAAGACCGATCGCGACCGAGATGGCGTTGACGGGAGACGACAGGATCGTTCCGGGACGCATGATGGCATTGCCACGCGGATGCGCCGAAATTGCCTCCCTTGCGAGCTGCTCAAAGCTAAAACCGAACTTACTGAAGGCCATTAGCGCTAGTGACACACCTGCCACCAGCAGGAGCGCTGCCTTGATGATTTGCACCCACGTCGTTGCAATCATGCCGCCGAAGATCACGTAAATAACCATGAGAACGCCAACTACGACGACAGCCGCGGAATATTGAAGTCCAAAGAGCAACTTGATAAGCTGGCCCGCACCCACCATCTGAACCATTAGATAGCAAATTATGACTGTGAGGGAACTTATGGCGGTAAGAATCCTTAACGATTTTTGATCAAGGCGAAATGAGACAACATCGGCCAATGTATATGTCCCCAGGTTTCTCAGTCTTTCTGCGACAAGGAACGTCACTATCGGCCATCCGACAAAAAATCCGGTGACGTAGACAAATGCGTCGTATCCGGTCGAGAAGACGAGACCCGACATACCCAGCAGCGTCGCAGCCGACATGTAGTCGCCCGCCATCGCAAATCCGTTCTGCAAGCCCGTGATGCCGCCTCCGGCAGTATAGAAGTCGCTGGTCGAACGAGTCCTTTTTGAAGCCCACCACGTGATGACAAGTGTCGAAAGCACAAAAACGAAGAACATTGAAACCGCCTGTATATTTGCTGAACCTCCCGCCGGCCTGACGGCAGCAAATACTGATACGGGAAAAAGCACCACGAACAAAATAGCGAGCCGTATCATCGTGCACACTCCTTCAGAAGGGTTGCAGAAAGTGCATCCAGGCGTGAGCCCGAGACGTAGACATACCATCCTGTCACGAGCCATGAAAGAACAACGACCAGCGCCGCCACCGGTATACCTACGGAGACCGCGCTCCCGACTGACAACGTCTTGGCAAGCCACTCAGGTCTGAATGCAACTACCAGGATAAATAGCCAGTAAATAGCAAACACCGATCCAGTCGTGGACCACATTAATCTTGATCGTGTACGGACAAGTTCGGCGTAGCTCTCCGCACTTCCGATTTGGTCCAGGGCATGGACGTAAAGGGCATGCTCACGATTGCTCTCCATGCTATGGCCTCCTAATTCACTTGACATATCGATTTTATTAAATTCGATCGCGCGACCGATCCTGTGCGACCGGCTTGTTATTGGTGTGTTAGCGGGTCTTCAAGTGGTCTAGTACGTTCGCCAGGATTGCCTCGGCGTCCCTGGTCGTGCGAGCAAGGATCTCCCTGATCGGCAGGATCCCGTCGATGAGGGTAGCGGACATGCCGGCATAAAAGGGGCCGAGAGACCAGGCTTCCCCCATGCCAGACCATGGAGTCGAGACTGCATAGCGTCGCACCGGGTCTTCGTCCACCGGGGTGGCAATGATGTCCCCTTCTCCCGGTCGAGCGCCACTAGGCGGGCAGCCAGCGGCCTCCCACGCAGCGACAGTCTCGTTCCGGATAACCCGGTGCGGGGAGTCCGGCCACCCGCCGTCAAACAACGTAGTTTCCAACAAGTCGCTAGCCGTTGCCTTCACCACGCTTCGCTTATAGCCATCTGGCAAGTTGCTTTCCTCGCTGGCAACAAAACGCGTTCCCATCCATGCCCCCGATGCCCCGAGCGCGAGCGCCGCCGCAAGCCCTCTGCCATCTGCTATTCCACCCGCGGCCAATACGGGAACGCCGTTCGCCGCATCGACGACCACAGGGAGCCAAGACATCAACGGTGCCTCCCCAACCAGATGTCCTCCGGCTTCTCTTCCCTGACAGACGATGAAATCCACGCCGAGCTCACGAGCGCGGCGCGCTTCGTCCGGCCCCCTGACGGTCCAGAAAACGTTCGCCCCGGCTCTTTTCGCCTGGCTCACATACTCGTCCGGTACCCCCTGCCATACGGAGACGTTCTTTACGCCCAACTCGAGCGCGGTCGCGAGTCTGCGTCGCTGGTCAGCAACCAGCGTGAGGTTCACACCGAAACGACCTGCCGTGCGCTGGATGATTGGTTCAAGTTCGCTTGCGACCTTGTCTTCTTTCATGTGCAACAGGGCTACGAACCCCATGCTACCGGCATCCGCCAACGCCCCAAGGTAGCTTGCCGACGAGCCGCGCCCTAACGGCGCGGACACAATCGGAAAGCGCAAGCCAAGCGATTTCGTAAGCAACGTCTCCATAATGTCTCCAGTATTGCGGCAGGAATTGGGTTGACATCTTCTGGAAACAAAATGATCATCGGAAGCGAATTCTACGGAACGCAGCATTCTGACTTTCTGAGGGCGGCATGGATCTGGTTGGTTTGCAAACTTTCGAGATGGTTGCGAGGATGGGAACGATCGCAAAGGCAGCGGAAGTGCTTCATTGCGCCCCCTCTAACATAACAAGCCGGATCAGGAAGCTCGAGCACGATCTGGGCGTGATGCTGTTCCATCGCCACAGTCGCGGAATGCACCTCGCTTACGACGGCAGGACTCTCCTTCCCTACGCACGCCAGCTCGTGCAACTCGTCGCCGATGCGCGAGGCGCGCTGGAAGGTGGTGGGAGCATTTCTGGCTGCGTAAGACTGGGAGCGATGGAGACCACCGCAGCATTTCACCTGCCAACTGTTCTGCGAGCCTATCGTGATCACCTGCCGAACGTGCAGCTCGAACTGTCGACTGGTCCCACCGCTGCGTTGATCGACGATGTGTTGAATTTTCAGTTGGATGGCGCGTTCGTGGCGGGTCCGGTAGGGCACCCCGGTCTCAACGAGGACCTCCTGGCTGAGGAAGAACTCGTCCTGATTGCTTCGAACAGGTACGCCGACATGGACAGCCTGTTCCACGCACATGCCCACCCTACTCTGCTCGTCTACCGCGCCGGGTGCCAATATCGCCAGCGCCTTGAAGCTTTTCTGTACTCGAAGGGCGTCACTGGCGTACGAGCGATCGTGCTCGGCACGATGGAAGGCATTCTGGGGTGTGTCCAGGCGGATTTGGGCGTCTCGGTCTCGACACGATCTGCTATCCAAAATATCTCGAGAACCTACAAAATTTCCATTCATAGCTTGGAACCGAGTTTTTCGAGCATTCAGACCGTGTTTGTTACTCCGAAGCTCATTCGGGAAAGTCGTGCGATGTCGGAATTCAGGCGATGCCTAACGAGCGAGTACTGTGGTGCTGCAAGCCTGGGGCGCCCGGAGGAATGTCGAAATCAAGATGACAGTCGGAAAACCGCGATGGGCATGGACGTTTGATGCCACGCGAGACGCTGCTCCGACGCCGCGTCTGTCTAGCCGCGTCATCGATAACGCGAAGGCCGTGGCGGAGCTACCACCATACACGGGGTCTGCCGCTGAACCTCTGATGCTTCGCGAGCGCATCGACTGCCGCGTCGTGAATAACCCAAGCTAGGAGCGGACCGGATGCCCCAGTCCGCAAGTCAATCGTTGCATACGGGCAGCTTTAACGATTGACGTCTACGACCAGGCGCCCCCCGATCCTACTGGCTAGCAGCTCGGCTGCCGTGGGAATTGCGCCGCTCGGTCCGATCGCATGTGTCATGGCGTCAATCTTGCGAAGATCAAGGTCACGACTCAGGCGCCCCCATGCTCCGGTGTGTTCGATCGTCGGACGAGTCACGCTGTTGACGCCCAGCAGACTAACACCGCGGAGGTTGAAGGGCGCAATAGTTGCGGGCAAGTCCAGCCACTGAGCTAATCCGCATGCCGCGACCGCACCATCAGCACGCAGACCCGCGCAGACTTTGGCGAAAGTATGGCATGGCTGCCAATTGAATCGATCGCCGTCGCCCAGCGTTCCTTTTGCATTGGATTGCGCGGCCCCGAGAATGTGCGGCGATCACGACTTCCTCCGCGCCTAGCCCACGCAGATACCCGATCTCCTCGGTCCGTCCGGTCGACGCGACGATGCGGTACCCCAGTCTCGCCAGCAGCGCCATTGCAAAGCCTCCCCCGCCGTTGCCCCAGTGACCAGCACATCTCCCTGCTCCGGCTTCAGGCCATGTCGCTCCAGCACGAGAATCGACAGCATGGCTGTGTAGCCTGCGGTTCCGATCGCCACTGCCTGCGGGGCGGTCGAGCCCAGCGGCGGCGGAATCAGCCATTCCCCCCGCACGCAGGCCTTCTGCGACAGTCCGCTGCTGCGTGCCTCACCGACGCCCCAGCCGTTGAGTAGCGCTCGATCATGAGGTCCATAGTCGGAATGATCGGAGGCTTCGATCGTACCGGCGAAGTCGATGCCAGGCCCCAACGGGAATTGACGTACGACCGGCCCCCTGCCAGTAATGGCAAGGGCAACCTTGTGGGCGAGCATGCTGTAGTCAACGCGCACAGGCGCATTGCCTGACGGCAACGTGGACTCATCGAGTGCGGTCAGGCGCGCACGATAGGCTGCATCATCCTTCTCGACTCATATTGCCTGGAACATGGTATTCATCCCTCATTTGACGGTGGATATTGCATTCGTGCATCTCGGACGTCGATTCCCCTTCGATGTCGAGACGGCGCGGATCAACCCTACCTGGCATACCAGCGTAGCGTGGACCAACAGCAATAGCGGCTACTCCTTAGGCAAGATGGCGAACGAATTTGATCGACTCTCACGTTCGCAAATGCGGAATATAGTTATATAATAATTCTCCATTAGAGAACTAACGAGCGCGGCACATCGTATTTCAATGGTCCGTAGCTGACGAGTTGAGCCTCACTCACGCTTCGGCACACACGTTCAGTGGTGGGGGCGGACACGAGCGTTCCTATCGCAGTCGGCGCGAAGCACCGCCCGATATCGCCAACCTCAAATGGAAGACTCAACAAATGGATCCGGTGACTTTTACCATTCCGGGAGAAACAGCGTGAATGCCTCGTCATCAACCTGGGCCCAACGCAATGCATTGGGCCCATCGCTCGCTGCTGCTGCAGTCCTGGCTATCGGCATGGGATTCGGGCGCTTCGCCTTTACCGGCCTCTATCCGTTGATGATCAGTGACCAGATCCTGACCGTTCATAGCGGAACCTTGGCCGCATCCGCAAACTATGCAGGTTACCTGGCTGGCGCGCTGCTGGTGGCACGTGCCCGACCTTCCGACGCGCGCGGTCTGTCCATCGCAACCGCCATCATCAGTATCATCTGCATGGGTGCGTTGGCTTGGATTCACGGTCCGTGGGCTATCGTCGTGATCCGTGGACTCGCTGGTATTGTCAGTGCGATTTCGATGATTGCTGCGTCGCTCTGGCTGCTTCAGCACATGGGGCACTCCCACGGCGCGCCGCTTTTGTATTCCGGTGTCGGCGCGGGTATTGTCCTGTCCGCGGAACTGATTGCGGCAGGCCATGCCACCGGGCTTGACAGTTCAATGATATGGCTCGTCCTGGCAATCAGCAGCTTGGTCATGGCGCTCGGCGCGATGCCCGCCCTGGGAACCCAGCCGAAGCCCGAGTTGCATTTTGGCCGCGATGGCAGCGGCGCACGCGAGGACAATAGCTCCATACTCGACGCGGTCCGCCTGATTGTCATTTACGGCCTTGCCGGGTTCGGATACATCATCACCGCAACTTATCTTCCTCTCCTGATCAAGGGAGCCCTGGGCTCGGTGAATCCGATACAGGTCTGGGCCGTCTTTGGTCTTGGCGCCGTGCCGTCGTGCTTTCTTTGGCACACGCTGCAGGTCCGGTATGGCACGCGTTTTAGCCTCGTACTCAATCTTGTCGTACAGGCGATCGGCGTCGTGCTCCCGGCACTGGATCATTCCGCGCTGTCGTACCTCACAAGCGCCTTACTCGTAGGCGGCACATTCATGGGAACCGTGACCATCGCGATGCCGGCTGCGCGGCGTGTCGCACATGCGGTACGTTTCAACATGCTCGCCGGCATGACAGCAGCCTACGGGATCGGCCAGATCGTCGGGCCACTGGTGGCCAATGCGCTGTACACCAATAGCCACACCTTCACTGGATCACTCTTTACCGCAATGGCCACGCTGATCCTCGCGGCAATCCTGGCGATCGGCGTCGGTCCCGCCCATATCCATTGATCATTTCACATGGACGGGCTCTGGGATCGTGACCGGGTGGACGATCTGTTTGCGCGGTTGCCGGCAACCGATATCGACGCGGCGGCGAGCTGCGACTTCACGTCATCGCGAAACATCCGTGTCACAACGTGCCCTGTTGCGCCGGGGAGAATCACTGACAGTGAAACGAAGCATCATCAATTGGCATTTTACGTGAAGTGCCGTCTCGCCTATCGTTCGAGAGGTCCCGCGCGAGTCGCCAAATAAGTGCGACGACCGCCCGAATGATCTGTGGCTGGCAACTCTGGGTGCCTTGAAAACGGCACCGGGACCAGCCCCTCGAGGAGTGGCTTTTCCATGCTGACAAACGCTCAACGCGATATCATCAAATCGACTGTCCCGCTGCTGGAAACGGGCGGGGAGATGCTCACCTCCCATTTCTACAAGCTTCTGCTCGCCGAAAACCCACAGGTGCGCCCCCTCTTCAATCAGGCGCACCAGACAAGCGGCGTGCAGCAGCGCGCACTAGCCAACGGAGTATTGCAGTATGCCCGCCACATTGATCAGCTCGAAGCCCTAGGACCACTCGCGGCACAGATCGTCAACAAGCACGTGGCCCTGCAAGTTCAGCCAGAGCACTATCCGATCGTGGGTGCATGCCTGCTGCGGGCGATCAGCGATGTACTCGGCCCGGAAATCGCCACCGGCCCTGTCATCGAGGCTTGGGGCGCGGCATATCAGCAACTCGCCGATCTCCTCGTTGCCGAGGAGCATCAGGTTTATGACAGACTCGCGATGGCGCCGGGAGGATGGCGGGGCGCTCGACCCTTCCGCGTCGTACGCAAGATCCCGGAGAGCGCAGAGATCACTTCATTTTACCTGGAGCCCGTTGATGGCGAGCGCGTCGCGGACTTCGCTCCAGGCCAGTACATTGGGCTGCGTCTGACTATCGACGGCGAGGAAATTCGCCGAAATTACTCACTGTCTGCCGCACCGAACGGTCACCGCTACCGCATAAGTGTCAAACGCGAGCATGGCGGCAAGGCGTCGAACTACCTGCACGACCACGTATTGGAAGGCAGCACCGTGGACCTGTTTCCTCCGGCAGGCGAATTTACCCTTCTGGATGACAGCGCTCCTGTAGCCCTGATCAGCGGCGGCGTCGGCATTACGCCAACTCTGGCCATAGCCGAGACTGCTTTGACATCCGGGCGGCCAGTTGTTTTCATCCACTACGCGCGCAATGAACGGGTTCACGCCTTCGGCGGCTTGCTCGACGATTGGACCGCACGTTACCCTCAACTGCAGGCGTATGTTGTCTACGAGCATGTCGATTCGGCAGACAAACGCACGCCTGACGCAGTCGGCCGGCCCACTTTCGAGCAGTTGCGTCAGTGGCTTCCGGCCGATCAGGCGTTCAATGCGTATTTCCTCGGCCCGAAGCCGTTCATGGGTTTCGTGAAGCGAACGCTGCGCGATCTGGGGCAGCCCGACGAGCGTTGCCGATACGAGTTCTTCGGCCCGGCAGAGGCGCTGGATTGACAACGAAATGATAGAGTCGACTCCTGCTCTCGCTGTATTCGGTCTGCAGGAGACTCGCGCCCGCGGACAGGAACTCGCTATCCGGCGTCGTGCTCGCCAGAGTCCCGCCGGGTAAGGACGCCGGAGCCGGCTCGCTTTCGCCGAGGCGATCTATTGAGCCGGATAAGGAACAAGACCGTCTCGGCGAAAACTGCTGGTCGTACGAGAGGCCGTCGAAGTGGCGTGGGAATGACTCAACGCACCGGCTGTACGGTCCTCTAGATGCGTCGTACCTGGATGCACCCGCACCCACAGGACGATGCAGTTGTCGTGAGGCCACAGCAGCCTGTCTGCGCGAGTCCGAAACCTGTCCGCACCGTACTTCGTCCTCGCGCAGCAAGATCAGGCATGAAGTGGATTTACGACTCACTGGACCAGACGCGGGTCGTAGTCGAACTCCACCCGAATGCCGCCAGGCTCGTGCACCATTGCATGGCGCTTCGGTCCGGCTCCGAGCGCCTTGGGTGAAAATTAGACTCGCACTCCAGGCCACTGGGATACTTTCCAAAACACTCTCACAAGGGCATCTTCACTCGCGAGACGAAGCGCAAGATGGTGAAGCCCGATGTTGGTCTTGCGATCGAATTCAGCTAGCGAAGTCTGGTTCTTGACTTCCCACAACGTCAATGTCATCGCACCGTCCGACACGAAAACGGCGGGATACTCGGACGCTCGCCTACCTGGCACCAGCCGAGACATTCAATAAAAATCACGTGTGGCCGCAAGATCAGGCGACGGTCAACCCGATATAGTCGATACCGACAGTCAAACGGGGCGTTGCTCATGCACCCTTCTCCTCACGCGTGTTTACGCATTCGATCTGTTTGACCGATCACCATGACCGACCTATCCGACCTTTCCTCGCTGTCCGACGTGCCACCGTAGTCCGGCGCCAGCCGCCGACGCGAAAAATGCCCAAACGTCCGCCGGCTCGCACATGATTCCGCCCGGACGCGCTACACAACACAACTTCCTGCCGACCGGTATGGTGTTCGAATGTCCTCAACCCCGGGGCAGGCGTCGCATGAAGCCGTGAACGAATGCTGCAATCGCGTCGGGCTGTTCGTCCAATGCGAAATGACCGGCGTCGATCACATGAATATCAGCTTTCGGAAGATCCCGGGCGTAGGCTGCCGCTTCCGCGACCTGAAACGACGGGTCGTAGCGCCCCCACACGACGAGCGCCGCCGGTTGCGCCCTCCTCATCCAGTCCTGCCATGCTGGATAGGACGCGACGTTCGTCCGGTAATCATAGAAGAGCTCCGTCTGTATTTCCTTCTGACCCGGTCGGTTCAGAAACGCGTACTCGTCGGCCCACAGATCCGGGGCATACCGCTCGGGATTAGGCGTCGATCCCAGATGACGTTGTTTCGTCGCCTCCAGAGAAAGGAAGTTGCCCTGCAGGGCGGCTTCGTTGGCTTCGCGGTCAGCCCAGAACGCACGGCGCTTCTCCCACAGAGGGCCAAGCCCGTCCTCATGCGCGACCGCATTTTGCACCACCAACCCGGCGACCCGCTCCGGATGCGCCATCGCAAGCCGGAAGCCGATCGGACCGCCATAGTCCTGCATATACAGCACGTAACGCCTGAGCCCGAGCGCTTCGACGAAGTCATTGGTCACCGAAGCTATGTGATCGAATGTGTAGGCAAAGTCCGTCTGGGAAGGTGCGGAGCTATGACCGAAGCCTGGATAATCCAGTGCAACGAGGTGATATCGATCCGCCAGCCGCGCGAAGAGCGGTTCGAACATGCGTGATGAGGACGGAAAGCCGTGCAGCAGCAATATCGTCGGCGCATCGTTTGGGCCAGCTTCGCGATAGAAAATATCGAGGCCGTCGACCTTCACCGTTCGATATGTGGTCGGATAACGCGCAGCACTACTGTGTGCGGATAAATGGGTGTTGTCGTTTGCCGCAACCGCAAACGATGCGGCTAGCGATGTGATCAACGTCAAAAAACTCTTCTTCATCGTCGACTCCCGTGAAATTTACAACCCGCATGACGAGTACAGCGAACGCATACCCGAGTATAGGGGCCTGCGGGTTTGTACAGAAGCCGTCGATCGTTCGACACAGTGTCCGTTTTGACAGGACAATCTGATGCCGAGTGTGCGTTACAGAATTACTCGCACGGCGAGTGCGCTTGGCTACACGCTGGCATCCGGAACGCTCCCAACCGTATCTCTGGACGGAGGAATTTTCGATGGTGCTGAAGGCGAAGACCAGTTCGGCGACTGCCAAGCCGGGTTCGCCCCACGCAACATCATCTACCGTCGATGCACTCCTGTCCTGGTTCGCCTAGGCTGCCGCAAGCAGACGCCAGCGCATTGCGTCCAATCATTCGGCAGGTTGCACCTTTTCAATTACAGTGAAAATTCGAAGTCAACAAGAGTATTCGATAAATCCGGACGATACGTTGAAGAGCGATGGCCGAACGCGTCTCGATGAAACGAGATCTAGCCGTCGCGCTTCGGCACGAACGGGAGGCCGGAAAACTTCGCAGTCCGCTATAACTCGCACCGGCTATGGCCGCGCCAAAGAGCGCACGTTCCCTGGAAACTCCAATCTGAGCGGCCGCCTGGCCGGCGAAAGGCAGCAGCTTAGCAAGGAGGCATTGGAGCGCTGAGCGCAGGATCGTACCCGCGCAGCCGCGCGTTGCTGCATCGCGAGTTCCATGCGATAACACCACACATGAAAGGCTGAGCGGAAAGGAAGTTTGCCGGCTCGCGCGCAAGAAACAGTTGGTTGAGCAATCTCATTTCGAGCGTGGTATCTCTTTGCCCGCTCGATTCTCAGCTGATACTGGAACGCATTGCCGCAATAGCTCGACGCTTCAGAAGAAACAGAGCGCCGTCGCCGCTGCGCGAGCAACGCCCCTGACAGCGTGTCTTGATCGTTGCTCTTCCTTTGTCGGGGATCAGATTGCCCGTCAGCGGATCATAAAGACGCGCCCTCCCTGGTTACATCAAGAAGGGCTTCATCGGCCTTTACGTGTCAACGAGCGGCCGCCGCGCGGCATCAAAGCTGGCCGGCATCACGTCAGATCCTTGGTAATGAACTGCGCGCGCCCCCCGCCGAAAGACCAGTCAGCGTCGTCGTTCTCGACAATCGAAACGATCACGTCGTCCGGCGAGATGCCACACTGCGTTTGCAGGTTCTCGACGAGCAACCGGTAGAACTCAATTTTCTGCGCTTCGGAGCGCTTCCGGCTCACCGCCGTCAGCAATACGACGTCTTTTGAACGCCTGTAGCCGAGCCCCGTATCCTCTAAGACCAATTCTCCAGGGCGATGCTGCGTGACGCATTGGTATCGGTCGGAAACCGGTACATTGAAGGCCTGCACCATCGCCTCGTGCGTTGCGTCGAGAAGGTTGCGCACCTGTTCGTCGGTGCGGCCCTGGATGAGGTCGAATTTCAGCATCGGCATGGGAATTTCTCCTTGGAAAAGACAGCTTCACGGCGGCACCCGGGCATCGGGACACGCCCGGTGTGCCGTGTTTCGGGAACAATGCCTACGAGAAGGTCGACTCCGCATCACGAGCGGCTGACCGCATCGCTTGTCGTCGGCTCCCGTTGCGTCGCGCGTACGATCGAAGCAAATTTGCACGCAGTGTTATCACACTCATTCAAAACAACGTCGCCAGTTGATGAAGCTCGGCAACCACCATCGTGAATATCAGCTTTGCCGCGTCATTATTCGCGTAGCAATGGGGTGCATCTGTCTTCGCCGCTGCCGACGAACCGGCAGAGACGGCGAGCTCCGCATCCCCTACCGTCATCGTGAGTCGCCCATGCTCCACATGAAATAGCTCGAACGTTCCCTGCGGATGTCCGGGCGACTCAAACCGCTCTCCAGGCTGCATTTCCCAGCGCCACAATTCAATCATGTTCGGCCCGCTCGTGCCTGCAAGCAGACGCGCCGACCCGCCCTTGGGGCCGGCCCACAAAGTCGGGATGTCCGTGTCCGCAATCAGACGCATCGACGGCGCACTAGCTACGTCGACGATGTCCGCCACCGACACACCCAACGCCGCCGAAATCCTGCACAGGATCGCGATGCTTGGATTGGCAGCGCATTTCTCAATCTCGACCAGCATGCCTTTGCTAACGCCAGCGCGCCGCGAAAGCTCATCGAGCGAGAGCTTGCGCTCCTTTCGGTACCCTTTGATCCGGGCGGCAACCGCCGCACTGACGGCTTCGACGTTTGCTCCCGAGGCGGTCGATATATTGACTTTTTTGGTCATTGGTCGGCATTATAGGACAAGATAGTCACCGGTGCAGTTTCCAATGT
Organism: Paraburkholderia sp. BL21I4N1; assembly: GCF_002973525.1. GTDB lineage: Bacteria > Pseudomonadota > Gammaproteobacteria > Burkholderiales > Burkholderiaceae > Paraburkholderia. The sequence continues at coordinate 64,307 of NZ_PVEN01000023.1, read as the reverse complement.
TCAGAGTTCTTCCGTCAATCGATCCGGCCATTGCGAGCCTCGCGCCCGGGTTTCGCGCGCTCAGCATCAGCGTTGAGCCCACCCGGATCGTCGACCCGAGTGTCGGCGCCAAAGCTCTGGTGCGGACTTGCCAGGCATTGACTGCCAACGACTCAGGATGGAAAGGAACTCATCTGTCGGCCTGGGCGGAGTTGTTCAGGAAGTTCAGAGCCAAGCCACAACGGACGCCATGTTCGGCTGATGCCTTGCGAAAACGCGCGATGCGCGACGGCAGCGTTCCAAGCGTGAACCCCGTAGTCGACCTGTACAACGCCGTCAGCATTGAATACGCCGTTCCCGTCGGCGGCGAAAATTTTGCCGCCTACATTGGCATGCCGAGGCTCGTGATTGCCAAAGGAACAGAGCACTTCGACACCGTAAAGGACGGTGCGCCCGTCCACGAAATGGTTGACGCAGGAGAAGTCGTTTGGCGTGACGATCACGGCGTCACATGCCGGCGCTGGAACTGGCGTCAGGGCCAGAACCAGGCTGGATTCCGATGCAAAACAGATGTGATTTATTCTTGAAAGCTTGCCGGTCATGCCATTGGAAGCGCTGCATGAAGCAGGCGCTCGATTGGCCGACGGGCTCAATCTTATGATGCCAGGTGCGTTGATCGATTCGAGATTGATCGGCTTCGGCTCCGACTAGCGGAAACCGGAGCGGCCGCCGGTTTCCTGCTGCCGCCCGAAGCCACGCAGGTCGTCGCACTCGCCAGGAGGGGCGCCGCCCTCTTCACTGCGGATGCCGCCGTGCGCAGCAAGGGCAAAAGATGTCCACCACCGGAGAATTGCCGGGAATCGCGCGTGCTCCTCTTGGCCCGCGCCCCGATGCTGCGATTGGCGTTGCCAATGGAAGGCCATACCTCCCGGAACGCCGCAATACCCATAAACGTTCGCGTGAAAAGATGGATTCATTCTCTTTCTGCGCCCGCATCCACAGACCGAGCCGACATGTATCTACCCTCCCACTTCGCCGAGTCCCGAACCCGCGTTCTGCATGAACACATTGTCAAACGCTCGCTTGGCACCCTGTTCACGCATGGCAGCAACGGACTCGATGCGAACCACATCCCGTTTGATCTCGCAGCCAACGAAGGGGAACTTGGCGTGCTAAACGCGCATATCTCACGAGCGAATCCCCTATGGCACAACGTCCTGAACGGCGATGAAGTTCTCGTCGTGTTCCAGGCAGGAGACGCCTATATCTCGCCAAACTGGTATCCGACCAAACAGGAATCCCACCGGCAAGTGCCGACGTGGAACTACATTGTTGTTCACGCACACGGACGTGTGCGCTTCCGCGACGACAAAAAATTTGTACGGAGCGTGGTTGCCAGACTCACTCGCGCACATGAAGCGTCGCAGCCAGTCCCGTGGAAGATGAGCGACGCGCCGGCAGACTACCTCGACGAATTACTTCAACGTCTGATCGGACTCGAGATCGAGATCACCCGCCTCGTCGGCAAAAGCAAACTTGGGCAAGACGAAGTAAGACGTGACGCGCAAGGCGCTGGCAATGCGCTCGTGCAGCTCGGAAACCACGAAATCGGCGACGCAATGCTCGCTCACGCTACAGGTAAACCGGAGTAGCGCTGGCGCCCTCGCGTCGCGCGCATGCCAGGTCACACGAGTTGCGGTCATCGCGTGTTGCAAAAATGCACGCCACCGTGCGGATTCGCCTGTTTTCGGGATTCCACCGGCAATGTAATCTTGATGCCCAGGGATGTGCGGGTCGACGCCCGTTTCGGCAACTGACACACAAGACGCGGACTGGCGAGGATAGCGATGCTCGAGACAAAACTAACGGAGTCCGGAGAGGTGACGCTCACTCGCGAGGGATACGCGTTGCGGTATCCCTCGCGTGGAGTCGCCGACCTTACGTCCTACGTTACGGACGACGACACGCTGTTTGTTGTTACGCACATGGCGCTGGCAAGCGTTCGACCCGAGACCTGGCGCCTTCACATAGGCGGCCTGGTGGCCCGTGCAAGAACGCTCACGCTGGCGGACATTCTGCAATTGCCGCAACATGAAATTGTCTCCGTGCATGAATGCGCCGGCAGTCCGCTCACACCGAAGGAACCCAAACGGCGCGTGGGCAATGTTGTGTGGTGCGGCGCGCGGTTGCGCGACGTCCTGGACAGTTGCGATCTTCTGCCTGAAGCGGCGTTCGTCTGGACTCAAGGTCTCGAATGGGGCGAGTTCGCCGGTCTGAAAGACGAACCATTCGTAAAAGATCTCCCGCTGGCGAAGGCGCTTTCGCCGGAGGTCCTGCTGGCGGTGTCGATGAACGGAAAGCCGCTCACGTCGGACAGGGGCGGGCCGGTGCGGCTCGTCGTTCCAGGTTGGTATGGAACGAACTCCGTGAAGTGGGTCGGGCGGATATCGGTGTCGAGCACTCGCGCGCCCGGACCGTATACAACCCGGTTCTATAACGACATCACCGCGACGGGAACGAAACCGGTCTGGGAGATTGCGCCGGAGTGCGTGATTGTCTCGCCAGCCGCTGACGCAATGATGCGAGCCAACCACGAGTTTCGCATCACTGGATGGGCGTGGGCGGAAGCCGGTGTGTTGCGCGTCGAGGTCAGCGTCGACGGCGGACAGAACTGGCTTGCGGCGAGGGTTGACGCTCGCGAGGGATTCGGGTGGCAATCGTTCTCGATCCCCGTGTCGCTTGGACCGGGAAAACACACGCTGTCCTGCCGCTGTTTCGATGCCAACTGCCAAGGGCAACCCCAAGCGCACGCGCGTAACGCCATTCATTCCATCGAACTTGCGACAACGGAATGACTTGCAGTCCCGAAATGGGACTCGAACGTTAGGGTCGAGACCGGATTGGGCGTCGACCCGGTTCGACGCCCACAATACATGATCGGAGAAAGCCTGATTTATTAGGTATTCCTATCTTTATGCAGGTCCAGGTACACGCGGTCTCCAGACCGCAGATGCGAGTTTTCCATCGAGCCACTATCGAGCACAACATGACACTTCCAACCGTAAAAGTCGCAGCCGCACACGCCGCCTCCGTTTACATGAACGCACCTGCCACGGTGCAAAAGGCGCTATCCCTTATCGAGGAAGCAAGCAGAAACGGTGCCGAACTGATTTCGTTTCCTGAATCCTTCATCCCTGGGTTCCCTGTATGGGCGGCACTGTGGGCGCCAATTTACAACCACGAGTGGTTCAAGCGCATGGTCGGGAACAGCATCCACGTCGACGGTCCGGAAATCGCGCAGATCCGGGCTGCGGCGAAGCGATGCAGCGTTTTCGTTTCGATGGGCTTTAGCGAAGCCACCGACGTCAGCGTGGGCTGCCTGTGGAACTCCATCATCCTCATCGGCGATGACGGTCAAATCATCAATCATCATCGCAAGCTCGTTCCGACGTTCTACGAGAAGATGGTCTGGGCACCCGGCGACGGCTTCGGACTGAAGGTCAGCGGCACCAGAATTGGCAAGATCGGCGCGCTCATCTGTGGCGAGAACACAAATCCCCTCGCCCGGTACTCCCTCGCGGCGCAGGGCGAGCAGATTCATATTTCCGCATGGCCCGCGATCTGGCCGACACGCCCGCCCGGCTCCGGCACGAACTTCGACAACCTCGCGGCAAATCGGATCCGTGCAGGCGGTCACTCGTTCGAGGCGAAGGCCTTCGGGATTCTGAACGCAGGATTCATGGACGACACCATGCTCGACGCGCTCCATTCGAACGGCGACAAGCAGGCACGCGAGGTGCTTGAGACGACGCCCCGGGCAGCGACACAATTCCTCGACCCAACCGGCGCCGTGATTGGCGACACATTGCAAACCGAAGAAGGCATTGCTTACGCGACCTTCGACCTGGAGCAGTGTGTCGAGCCGAAGCAATTTCATGACATCGTCGGCTACTACAACCGGTTTGATGTCTTCGATCTTGTGATCGACCGTCGACGACTGAGCCCTGCCACATTCAAGGACAAGCGAGCGATGGAGCGCACCGTACCGCCAATTGCTGAAATATCCGCTTTCGATGGGGCTGGTGAGCGGGCGGAGCGTTAGTCAATTCGTGATACTGCCTTGTTCGGGCACTGGCAGGTTCATACCGCAGCGCAACTCCCAGTATGGCAGGTCGGTGCCCGAGGGTGCTGAGGCTCGCGATCGGGACGTCAGAGGGTTTTATGACCATAGCGTTGCTTTAGACCTGTTACAAAACTCCCTCCCCGGGGCAAAAGCTTCCGCCTCATCACCCCTGCTCGACTGCGCTCGCGCACATGGGCTGCGCCAGTTTCAGGTCGTAGGCGTGAACAACGGGCGACGACATCAGGCCGCGGGGGCCGCTTCTGCTGCCTGCCTGTCGCCGGGACCATGACGGCTGCTCCGCTCCGAACTCGCCGCACTCTGGACCGAGACGTATGGGGCTTGTTGTCGCGGGTCGCTTGACGTCCAGGCGGCAGCGAAACGATGTAGATCTGCCGTTCTTCGCTCAGGGACGTGCAATGATTCGTTCGGCTGTCGATCGGTTCAGTGCCTGATGGTTGATGCTATCGACGCTGCCGCGCCTTCGCCGAGATCCCACCACACGCCTGCCATTAATGCGAGTGCTTCACGCGCGACCGAGGCAAGGAGGTGTTCATTCGGCGCATGCTGCGAACAGGCGGGATACGAATGCGGAATCCATATGGTGGGCAAGCCAAGCGTCTGCGCGAATACAGCGTTAGGCACGGTCCCACCAAGGTTAGGTATAAGCGCCGGACGCTTGCCAGTGGTGCGCTCGATCGATGTCATGGCCCAATTGACCCAGGGATGCCTGACGTCGAGACGAGTTGCCTTCGATATCGACGTCACCGTCACCTGTACGTCGCTGATCCCGCATTCCTTCAGGTGATTCGTAAGGTGCTGTCCGGCGTTCTTCCAGTCCGTTCCAACGACAAACCGCATCTGACAGTAAGCCTTGGCAGTCGGGGGAATGGAGCCGACCGGAGCCTCGGGGTTACCCGCGGTAAATGCCAGAACTTCGATTGTGTTCCATGCGAGAACCCGTTCCGCGATTGTTAAGTCGGGCTGCCCCCAAGCAGGATCTATATACGGCGCATTACTGTCTTTGCCAATCTCAATACCGGCAATTGCATCGCGCACGGCGTCCGGTATGGGCGGAGGCAGCAGCTCCTTAACCAGAAGTCGGCCGTTGTTATCGATGATTGATGAAATTGCGCTCGCCAGCACAGTTGCAGGATTTCGAAGGATTCCGCCCCAGTTCCCTGAGTGATGCCCCCCTTCGCGCAGGGCCACCGTCAGTTCAAAGTTCAGTTCGCCTCGCGATCCCAGGAAGACCGTCGGCCGCTCGGCGGACACGCGCGGACCATCGGACGCGATGAACAGGTCGCCGGCGAGAAACCTCCGTTCGGAAGCGCACAGCGCGTCAAGGCCCGGTGAATCAATCTCCTCACCGGTCTCGAAGATCACTTTCACGTTGTAGCCGAGCTTGCCTCTGCGGGCCTTGATCACTGCCGCCAGTGCGGCCAGGTTGATCGAGTGTTGCCCTTTGTTGTCCGCGATCCCCCGACCGTACCAGCGATCGTCTTCCACCACGATGCGCCACGGCTCCAATCCGGAGCGCCATTGCGCATCTTGGCCCCGCACTACATCTCCATGCGCGTACGTGACTATTGTAGGCAGTGATTCGCTCTCCCACCGCGAGGCGAGCAGAATTGGCGCGTCCGCGCCAGAAGGATTGCGCACGCACCGCGTCTCGAACCCCAGCCTTTGCAGCGTGGGGGCAATCTCATCGGTGAGATATGACAGCAAAGTCCCCGCCTTGGCAGAATCCTGGCTTTCCGTCCGGTAGTGTACGCGTCGGTCAAGGTCGGCCAGGAAATCGCCGGAGTCGAAAACCGCCTCTGCCAGCCTGATGGCTGTTTGCCGGTCACCTGTCTCGTTCATCATGTCCTCGTACCAAGTCACGGTTGTGCGGAATACGCTGGGTGCCTACCTGCCAGCAAGCGCCACCCGGGCGACTTCTGCGAAGTAGCGAGCACCCATATCAAGAATGTCGTCGTTGAAATCGTAAGCCGCGTTGTGTAATGGAACATTGCCGCGCTGCGACTCATCCCCGTTACCGATGAAAATGAAGTTCCCCGGCACAACCTGAAGGAAGGCGCCGAAGTCCTCGGAGATCATCATCGGTTGGACGTTAGCGTCGACCTTTTCTGAACCGGCTACGTTCGCGGCTGCGGTTACCGCTGTGTCTACGAACTCTGCGCTGTTCACGGTCGGGGCGAACTCATGCGTATAGCTGAAGTCGCACTCGATACCGTTCGTGCGGCCGATACCTTCGCTAATCTCACGCATCCGGGTTTCAAGAAGGCGCTGCACTTCAGGGAGATAGCTACGCGTGTCCCCCTTGATCGTCACTGTCGATGGAACCACATTGCGAAGTCCATCTGTTATGAACTCGGTGCAAGAGATAACGGCAGAAAGACTCGGGTCGAGATTGCGCGAGACAACCGTCTGCAGCGCAAGCACGATCTGAGACGCGACGACGATCGGATCGACGCCCATATGCGGACGCGCGGCATGCGTGCCTCGCCCCCGGACGACGATGACGAAATTGTCCTCGCTCGCCATAATTCCGCCTCGGCGGGTCGCAAAACTGCCTGCAGGCATGCCTGGCATATTGTGCGCGCCGAAGATCGCTTCGACCGGGAAGCGCTCGAACAGTCCATCCGCCATCATTGCTTTCGCACCGCGACCGTGTTCTTCACCGGGTTGAAAGATGAACCGGACCGTGCCATCGAAATCCTTACTTTCAGCTAGCAGCCGCGCGGCCCCTAGAACCATGGCCATGTGCCCGTCGTGACCGCACGCGTGCATTTTGCCCGGCGAGCACGAGGCGTAAGCCCGACCAGGTGCGTTTTCGGCGATCTCCAGTGCGTCCATGTCGGCACGCACGCCGATGGCTCGATGACTGTTGCCGACCTTAAGGTTGGCAACCAACCCCGTGCCACCGATATTGCGATGTACTTCGAGGCCGAGCGCGGAAAGAATCCGTGCGACATAGTCGGAGGTCCGGACCTCCTCAAAGCCCGTCTCCGGGTTCCGATGGAGGTGGTGTCGCCAACTGCGCAAGCTTTCCTGCAACGGACGGCCGAACGCGTGATCCAGTTCAACAGTCATATTCATCACTGTCACCGTACAGCGCAGCCCTGCAGCCACTCCTGCTGCCGCGCCAGCACCGATTGAGCGGATTCTCCAACAAGTTCGGAGTAGGTGTTCGGTGCCGTGGCACCTTCCGTACTGATCACCAGCACCCGCGATTCGGACGTCAGGCCCACCTCGCGAGCTTGCTCCGGGTTTTGCGCCAACACTGTCACGCCGGCGTATCCCGCAGCGCCGGATTCGCCGACAACCAGCGGCGCATCCCTTTCAGTGCCTCGTGCCAGTGTTTGCATCGCCTTCACCGCGTCATCGTCTGAAATCGTCATGAAATGGTCGACGCATGGTTCAAGGAACTTCCATGCGAGTGGAGAAGCTTCGCCACAAGCCAAACCCGCCATCACGGAGTCGACCGAGCCGGTGGCCGTAGTCGCGTAGCCTTCGATTGCGCTCTGATAGAGGCAATCCGCCTGTTGAGGCTCAACCACGATGAAAGTTGGGCGTTGCACACCGTAGTGCTCCCAGAAATACGTCGCAATGCCAGCCGCGAGGCCGCCAACGCCGCCCTGCAGGAACACGTGTGTGAAAGGAGCCTTCGATGGTGAGCTTTCCAGCTGTGCGACAACTTCGTCAGGAATGACGCCATAGCCTTGCATGACATCGCGCGGGATGGCTTCGTATCCTTCATAGGAAGTGTCGGACACGACATGCCAGCCGTTTGTCTGGGCGAGATGCGCTGCATGTTCCACTGATTCGTCGTAGTTGCCAGAAATCCGGATGATCTCTGCGTTGTATGCAGCAATCGACTTTTCACGCTCAACGCTGACATTGGCGTGCAACACGATCACGCAGCGGCACCCAATGGCTTGAGCCGCCGCCGCAAGGGACTTTCCGTGATTACCATCGGTCGCACTGATCACAGTGAGACCTTCAAGCAGGCCGGAATAGCCGCCATTGATCAATACTCGTGGATCGAACATCGCTTCTGAGCTCCACAGCCGAGCGATAAGGCGCATCAACGCCACGGGAGCGCCAAGCGCCTTGAAGCTGCCAAGAGGCGACCGCACCGACTCGTCTTTGAGACACAGTTGTGCAATCCCGAAAGCTTCTGCTGCGTCCGGAAGATCCCACAACGGCGTGACCGACCGGTTTATCTGATTCCAGTGTGAGAGCCAGATACCGCTTTCCTGCGCTGACTTGATATTCATCACTGCGCGCAGGTCGTCCGGATAGGCGCGGCGGGACGCTTGGGGATTTTTGATCAGCATCGCTATCTTTACTCCATGTGAGGTGCCGAACAGGCACGCGATTCTTCCGTGACAGCCAAAATGCTTCAATAGGCGACACGTGTCAGTCACAATAATATTTCATCACCCCGGCAACTACGTCTCTATTAACGGGGCTAAGATGCAAATTTTTATCGTCGTCGGCTTTGATCACTCTCGACTCATTTGATCGCATGCTGCCCGCACAAATACAGCGAGATTCCAAAGCGCCACAGGGCGGGCTCGGCGCGCGGGTTCAATCTCTGGGGCTGCGGCCGTCCCACAGGTGATGTAAAGGCTGTGTGAACGGTGGTCATATGACCGCTACGCGGCCCCATTTCTTCTCACGAGCTTCACCACGATATGAGGGCCGTCGCGAATGTGTAGGTCGAAAAACAAAGCGAGCAGATCGATTTGCCCGATGCCACGAAGCACGCGTTCGCGGGGAAAGGTTGAGCTTGATATACCGACGGTTTAAATGAGAGTCAGCAGTCTGAGCAAACCACAGATCCGGGAAGAAGGGTCGCGCCAGTCTTCAGGCCTGGCGCCGCCTGTTTCTCATCGTTCGAAAAGAACGCGGGGCGAACGCGTCAATCGTTCTCCACCATCCTTCCTGACGACTACCGTCTCACTTAGCGCGATCCCTGCCGCTGAGGTATAGACATGAAACACCATGCCCGCTTCGAGTTTCCAATCAGCTTTCGGATTGAAGCAACGATGAAGATCGCTGGTCCGCTGGGTGGTGATCGGGGTCAAGCCGAGCGTGTATCCAGTGATGTTCTCGTAGGTTTCACGCAGGCCGGCCTCGATCACTCCCCGTCGAACAATGCTGTCTATCTCGGATGCAATCGCTCCCGGCCGCATTGCTTCGATCTGCCGATCCTGAATCTCGGCAAGCAACGCCGTTATGCGCTTCTGTTCAGAACTGGCACCGCCCACAGCGACACAACGCATGATGCGAGCGGAGTAGCCCCGCAGGCGCGGCAAAAGCTCGATATGAACCAGGTCTCCGGCTTTCAAGGGCCGTTCGGGCATGAATCCATGCAACGAATCCCATCCTGTAGCGACCGTAATCGGACCAATGAATCCGTCGTCGAACCCGAGCTTATAAACCTGTGCTGCTGTCTCGGCTGCAACGATGCGAGGTAGTACACCCTCACCGATGGAAGAAACAGTGTGCTTCAGCGCCTGGTCGACAAGCGCAGAAGCTCGCCGCATCAGTGTAATTTCTTCTTCGGACTTGCAGCGGCGCAGATCCCACAGTGAGCGGTTCAAATCGCAGATATCTGCGCGCGGAAGAAGCTCGCGCAGGTCCCTCATCCGCGCAACGGTAAATGAGTGCGATTGAAAATCAACCGCCACACGCTCAAGTGTGAAATTCAGCGTTCGGGCAGTTCCCACCAAAAGCGGCAGTGGATCGTCCCAATCAAGAAAGCCAACAATGTGTTTGAACCAGCTCCGCTCCTTCGCGGGTGCCATGTCCAATTTCCTCACGAGCAAAACCGGCTCGCCGACAGCCGGAACTGCACACGCGCGCCAAAGGTTTTCGGTCGTCCAGTAGCCGGAAAGCCAGCCCATCATCTCCGGCTCGTCCAGGATTGCGACGTCGATCTGCTGCGCGCGAAGTTCTCGTTGAATTAATTCAAGTCGGTTGCGGTATTCGTCGATAGTGAAAGCAAGGTCCGTCATGGTTCGTCCTACGTCTAAATGCTCAATTGATGGCCCACATCTCTCGCGGGGCCCGAACGGTCAGGACGTCGGCAAAACCGTCCTCTGTAATGGTTATGTTCTCTTCATGGACAATCATCTTTCCTGGCTCGTACTCCATACCAGGCTCGATGGTGATGACCATGCCAGGCTGCAGCACTGCCTCGTCCGCCACACTGTTTGACGGAGGCTCGGTAACCTGAAGGCCAAGTCCGTGACCGAGCCGTCCGACGTTGTTGCCGCGCATACCAGCCCCTTCGAGGACTTCCATCATCGCCTTCCAAAGATCCCGGACCTTTGTGCCGGCTCTCGCGGTATTGATCCCAACTTCAGTTGCGACCCAGACTGCATCGTGAACTCGACGAGCATCGTCCGAGATTTTTCCGACGGCATAGTTGCGATCGAAATCGCAAAAATATCCATCGATGGTCGCGCCGACGTCGATAATCAGCACATCGCCGTCCCTCAACTCACGCCGGCTTCCGCGTGCGATGATCTGATCGTATCCGCCAGGCCCCGATGCACACGCCACGTACGGCACCGTGTGGGCACCACGCAAGAGAATATCCACCGTCAGATCCCGAGATGCCTGCGCTTCAGTCACCCCCAGCTTCGCAAATTCCGGGACCGATGCGAAGGAGCGGCTGACGATCTGACCGGCCTGACGGATTTTCTCGATTTCGGCACGTGACTTAATGTTGCGCACTTCCCAAATGCAAGGCGACCCGTCAACCGCCTCAGACGTCAACAAGTCGCGCAGCCGCAGAAAATCGAGTACCGGCATTCGCAAGGCGAACTCACGACCTAGCTCGAATCCAACCTTTCCGAAGCGGCGGGCCCGATCGTTCACAACGGATGCGAGAAGCGACACGCCCTCGTCTTCGGGCCGAGGCGAGGGCCATGTCTCCACGCTGCCCGCTACACACTGGTTCACGACAACTTCAGCAATGGACGGGACAATCGCGATGGTCGGTCCACTCGCTGGAATAACGAGAAACCAGGGACGGGTGGGGCTTTCCCAGAACTGACTGTCCAGACCTGTGAAGTAACGAAAATTCGCAGGCGTCGTTAGCACGAGCGCATCCAGTTGCGCTTTGCACATAGACGCCTGCGTTCGTTCTAAGCGAGCATCAAACTCGCTTACCGGGAATGGCAAAGAGGTCATCATTTTTGTTCCTGTCGAGGCCGAGAGGTCCGTTATCAAGCCGTTGCCGTGACGTGCTCGTGCTCTTCCCGGCATCCCTTCAAGAAGCGGACCACGCGGGAATCACGCGGCATCGCCTGGTACTGCGCGGGCGTCATGTCGTGGGCAACGACGCCACCCTCCATGAAGAGAATTCGATCGGACACTTTCATTGCGAAGTCGATTTCGTGCGTGACGATGATCATCGTCATGCCTTCCCGAGCAAGGTCTTCGATGACACGCAATACTTCACCAACCAGTTCAGGATCAAGCGCCGACGTCGGCTCGTCGAACAGCACGATGGACGGCTCCATGGCCAGCGCGCGCGCAATGGCAACTCGTTGCTGTTGGCCTCCGGAGAGTTGGTGCGGATACTTGTACGCATGCGCCCCCATGCCCACCTTGTTGAGCAACTTCAGACCATGGCGCTCCAGCATCTCACCCTTGAGTCGGGAATGATATTGCGGGGCCAAGGTAACGTTCTCCAGGACGGTCCGGTGAGGAAAGAGATTAAAGCTCTGGAACACCATGCCGATGTGCAGAATGCCTTCGTGATAAGCGGCACGCGACTGATGGGAGCTTTTGTGATTCGAGAGGAACGGCTTGGTGTTGAGTCTTACTTCACCGTCGTCGATCAATTCGAGTCCGTTCAGCGTTCGAATCAGCGACGTTTTGCCCGATCCGGATGGCCCGATGACAGAGATCACTTCGCCCGTCATCACCTTCAGGTTGATCCCTTTCAGGACATGGTGGCTGCCGTAATGTTTATGGATATTCGCTGCCTCGATAGCGGTCGTTGGCTTGCGGTCGGGCACAACGATCGGGACTACCTTTTCCGCGACGGCCGCGTCTCCGGTATGAACGTCTCCGCTTCGGCGCGTGAAATCGAGGTGTTTCTCGACATAACTTAGGAGATACCCGAAGACCGTTACGATGAGGACGTAATAGACCGCCACAGCGAGCATCGTTTCCAGAACTTTGAAGTTCTGGGTATACAAGCGCTCGCCGACGAGCAAAATTTCCTCAAGCGAGATAACAGACACCAGCGACGTCAGCTTGACCATGCTGATGTACTCGTTGATGAGGGCCGGAAGGGCGACACGGAACGCCTGCGGCAGAACGACCAGCCGTTGGAGACCGATGTAGCCAATCCCGAGTGCTTTTCCAGCCTCAAGCTGACCCTTATGAACGCCGGCAAGACCGCCCCGGTGGATTTCCGCTACGTATGCGGTCTCGCTGAGTGACATGGCTATCAGCCCGGCCCAAAACGCATTGGAGAGAAACGAGCCCGTCCATGGAAAAATCTGCGGAAGGTTGTAGACGAAAATCAGCAACACGAGCAAAGGCAGGCTGCGGAAAAACCAGACGTAGCTGCGACACGCCCATGAGAGTGGCCGCCACGTGGACTGCTTTCCGAGAGCGAGCAGGAAGCCTGCCACAATGCTGATGAGCCATGCGGCCAGACTCAGTTTGATGACCAACCATACGGCGTTCCAAAAGTCTGCGAGGGTCAACAGCGAGAGAGCGTAGTGCCAGTCGAAAATCATGGGGTGTCTCCTACAAAGTCAGCCGATTGCTGTCAAGGAACCTTATTACTGTGCGGTTCCCATCGCCTTGGCGATTTCGGCCTCGGTCGGTGCAGCAACGTTGTATTTCTTCAGAAGCGCCTGATATTCGCCCTTTGCCTTCATCTGAGCGATTGCAGATTCGATTTGAGACTTGAGTTCTGTGTTGCCTTTCTTCATCGCGAGTCCACATACGACGGGATCGAGCGGACCGTTCGACGTGATCTTTAAACGGCCGCCGGACTTGTCGACGATGAGGCCCGCGATCGACACGTCTTCGTACTGCGCGTCGATGCCTTGCGAAAGGATGGCTTGAGCCGTCTCAGCGGATGTTTCGTACTCGCGCACCTGAACGGCCGGTTTGCCTTGAGCAACGCAAGCCTTATCTGACGCGGCATTGATGTATTTGATCCATGCTGCGCCCTTGATCGAGCCGATTCGCTTTCCGCACAGATCGCCAACGGTCCTGGGGTTCAGCCCACCCGTTGAGCTAACCATGATGGAACCGCCGGTCATAAAGTACGGCACGAAGTCGACGACCTTGGTGCGCTCCGGCGTGACGTACAGGGCCGATGCAACGATGTCGTAACGCCCGCCCGTAACGCCCAAAATCAGATTCGCAAATCGCGTGTCGACAAACTTCGTCGTGTCGTTCATGTAAGAGGCGACTTTGCCAACAAACTCCGGATCAAAGCCGGCCGGTTTGCCGTGATCGAGATAGGTGTGAGGCGGCAGCGTCATGTCGCTGCCTACCGACAGCACGCCGGGAGTCAGCGTAGCCGCAGCGTTCGCGGCGCCGCATGCCAAGGCAGACGCTGCGGCAAATGCAGCCAGTTTCAGTATGCCTGCGGACGAACGATTCTTCATGCTGGACTCCATGTGTGTCGCGTGGAAAAGCAAGCGCTGCCGGTACACGATGAACTGGAGCGAGGATTCGTCTTCAGCCAACCGGTGTGATATAACGCCTGATGAAGAAAGTTTATTTCGCCATGGAATTTAAAAGTTATCTATTTTTGCGAGTTAAACGAGAAAATTTCTCATGCCTACCCGCCGATCTAGCTTGGAACTGGACGACTTCGATCTAAAGATTCTGGAGATTGTGCAGCGCAACAACCAGACTCCCCACCGAGAAATAGGCCAGCAGATCAATCTCTCAGTGCCGTCCGTCGCGCGGCGTCTGCAACGCTTGCGGGGTACGGGGGTGATCGCGTCGGATCGCAGTGTCTTAAACCCCGACGCTTTGGGGACACGAATCACGGTCATCGCGCACGTGTCCGCCGAGAATGAAGCCATCGAGTTGTTAGACGAGATGCGAGCCCGATTCGAAGCGTGCGAACAGGTCCAACAGTGCTACTACGTCACCGGCGACGTCGACTTCATCTTGATTCTTTGCTGTCGCGATATGGCTGAGTACACGGCTTTGACTCGCTCGTTGTTCTTCGCTGAAGGAAACGTCAAGAGCTTCCGTACTTTCGTTGCGATGGAGCGTGTCAAGATAACCCTCAATGTTCCCGTCATGTAGGCGTCGTGGTTGAGCGAGCCAACAAGTCCAGCCATTCGTCCTGCCGTCTGTCACCTACGCGGCAGCCCCGGCTTTACGCTAGTTGGACACGAGATACTCAACTTCTGGTCTGTGAGGTAAGGCCTGTACGCGCATCGATGGATCTAGCGGCCGCACGCGAAAAACTGGCAGACTGAGAGTCACTGCCTCACGAGCATAGCGTGACGTGCTGGCGTGGCATTGATAATCATATAGCCGCCGGGTTGGGTAAGATGTTGCGATGAAAAAGACGAAATCGCTCTATCACGGCCACCGTTTTCCCGCCGTCGTCATCAGCTGCGCGGTTCGCTGGTATTTCAGGTTCAGCCTGAGCCTGCGCGACATCGAGCAACTGCTGTTCGAACGGGGCGTCGTCGTGACCTACGAGACGATCCGCTGCTGGTGCGAGAAATTCGGCGCGGTGTTTTCCCGTCAGACCAGGGCCGCCCGACCCAAGCCCGGCAGCACCTGGCATCTGGATGAGATGTTCGTGGCGCTGCGTGGCGAGTCCTATCTGTTGTGGCGTGCGGTCGACGAGCATGGTGCCAGCTTGACGTGCTGGTTCAGAAGCGGCGCGACAAGCCGGTGGCCAAGAGCTTCTTCAGGCGGGTGCTGCGTTCAAACCCGATGCCGTGCAAGATCGTGACCGACCAGTTGCGCAGCTATCCTGCCGCGAAGGCGGAGATCCCGGAGCTCGCTCACGTCAGGCATGTATTCGTCAAGGCGGCAGCGCGTTAACAACCGCGGAGAGAATCGCCACCAGCCCACCCTCCGACGAGAACGCCAGATGGGGGGTTCGCGACCCCAAACGCACGCAGGCATTTCTTTCCAGCTTCGGACCGATCCGCCAGTACTTCGCGTTGCCCAGACACCGGATGAATGCCTCGTGTCATCGTATCGAAGTCAAGGCGCGCTTGGCGGCATGGCAACGCTGGAGTGTGGACGAAGCCTGCATCAATACCAAGTGATTAGGAAACCAATACACTTTCACTCCGATTCATCTGGTATCCGCCAACCTGACAATGCCCTCTGACGGCATCAGAGTCCAGTACGGGACCGGTCCCTGACCCGCAGGTGATCTAGGACGAGATTCGCGACGCAAACGGCCGCTTCGGCAGCGTCTACACGGCATCTCGATCGATTTCGGTCGGCGGGCCCCTACCGAGCTTGGCGCGCTGAAGTTCGATTCAGGCTATCAGTATCCGGGCGCGCCGGAATCTTCTGACGCAGGCTATTGCGGTAGCGCAACGCCGACGCCGCGGCTTGGGGGCGTCTCGCTGCCCACTGCGGTCGATCCCGTCTGGCTCGGCGTGACGGGGCAGGTGAATCCTGCGACGCTAACGGACGCGGTCTATCACGCGAACGCAAACCATGGCAACGGCAATGCGCCGATGTTCACGCTCGCCGGCACATACGGCCTGTCGAAGCAGACGCTCTTGTGCTCGGAAGTCGGCTATCTTCGCAACAACGCAATCTCGAATCGGGGCCTGAACGGCGGCCAGTATGGCGCGAACACCATCGACGATCCTGCTTCTGGCGGCACGTCGAGCAGCGAACCGCGTTGCGGCCATAGCCAGTTCGCTACGTTCGCAGGCAAAACTGTCACGTTCTAACGTATCAGCCAGCCCTACCCGGTTCGGTGCGATACTCGTGGCCTCCGATCGC
The DNA here is from genome assembly GCF_002973525.1 of Paraburkholderia sp. BL21I4N1. Classification (GTDB taxonomy): domain Bacteria; phylum Pseudomonadota; class Gammaproteobacteria; order Burkholderiales; family Burkholderiaceae; genus Paraburkholderia. Next base: position 48,208 of record NZ_PVEN01000023.1, on the reverse strand, counting down.
GCCGGGCACCACACATCGGCGGAAATGATCTAGCCGCCTGGAAACGGGCAAAAAAGCGCCACGCAGTAACATCGCGCGGCGCGTGACTGACTAAAGCAATGCGCGTCGGCCTTACTTCGCTGTCGGCATCGCGAACTCAGTGCCCTTTTCGATGCTTTCCGGCCAGCGTTGCATGATGGATTTTTGCTTCGTATAGAACCGGACGCCTTCTTCACCGTACGCGTGCGTATCGCCGAACAGGCTGCGCTTCCAGCCGCCGAACCCATGCCAGGCCATCGGAACCGGAATTGGCACGTTGATGCCGACCATGCCTACCTCGATCCGACGGCCAAATTCGCGTGCGATATGACCGTCGCGCGTATAGCATGCGACGCCGTTGCCGAACTCGTGCGCATTGATCAGATCGACGGCCTCAGTGAAATCGTTGACGCGAACGCACGCGAGAACCGGTCCGAAGATCTCTTCCTTGTAGATGCGCATGTCAGGCGTGACGTTGTCGAACAGCGTGCCGCCGGTGAAGAAACCGTCCTCATGTCCCTCGACCTTGAGACCGCGCCCGTCGACCACCAGCTTTGCGCCTTCGTCGACGCCCGTCGCGATGTAGCCCTCGATGCGCTCCAGTGCCTGACGTGTGACGATAGGGCCCATTTCGGCGTCGGGCTCCATGCCGTTCTTCACGACCAGGTTGCGTGCGCGTTCGGCCAGGCGCGGAATGATCTTGTCGGCGACGTCACCGACCAGAACCGCGACCGAAATCGCCATGCAGCGTTCTCCGGCTGACCCATATCCGGCGCCCACCAGCGCATCGACAGCCTGGTCGAGGTCTGCATCGGGCATCACCACCATATGGTTTTTTGCACCGCCGAGTGCCTGTACGCGCTTGCCATTCCTTGCGCCGGTCTCGTAGATATAGTTTGCGATCGGAGTGGAACCTACGAAACTCACAGCCTTGACTTCCGGATGGGCGAGCAGCGCATCGACGACGACCTTGTCGCCTTGAACCACATTGAAAATGCCATCGGGCAGTCCTGCTTCCTTCAGCAACTTCGCCATGAACAACGAAGCGGATGGGTCACGTTCGCTCGGCTTCAGGATGAAAGCGTTACCGGCGGCAATCGCAACCGGGAACATCCAGCACGGCACCATGCACGGGAAGTTGAACGGTGTAATGCCGGCTACAACGCCGAGAGCCTGACGAACCGTCCAGTTGTCCATTCCCGTCGAAACCTGTTCGGTATAGTCACCCTTGAGCAATTGCGGAATACCGCAGGAAAATTCGATCACGTCTATGCCGCGTGCCACCTCGCCCTGTGCGTCGGAAAACACTTTGCCGTGTTCGGCTGTGATGATCGCGGCCAGTTCGTTGCTATGCCTGTTCATCAGTTCGAGGAAACGCAGCATCACGCGGGCACGGCGGATCGGGGGCGTGTTGCTCCACTTTGGAAAGGCGGCCTTCGCACTTGCGACCGCCGTGCCGACATCGGCCACCTCGCCCAACAACAACTGACGCGGACGCTCGCCCGTCGCAGGATTGAAGATGGGCTGGGTTCGCTGCCCCGACCCACGGACTACTTCACCGTGAATGAAATGCGCCACATCGGCCGTATCGTTGAACGCTTGCATGTCGACTCCTCTAGTTTTGGTTTCGGTGAAGCAGTGTATGAAGAACCATTGACCCTGCAAAGGCGCTAAGATTGAAATGACTGTTTTGAATAGTGAACAATACACTCATGGATATCGAAAAGGTCGAGGGCCTCTGGATGCATTTGCACTGGTTGACTGTGCTTGCGGAACAAGGAAGCTATACTGCCGCCGCGGCTCGCCTCGGGGTAAGCAAGGCGGCAATGAGCCAGCGCATCGCGGAGCTGGAACGGGTCGCGGGCGTTTCACTGGTGCAGCGAACTACGCGTAGCGTGCGCTTCACCGAAGCCGGACAGCGGCTCGTTGAAAACATACGGGGAGAGTACGAACACATCGCGACCAGCTTCGCGACAGTCCGGGAAATGGCCGGCGTGGCACGCGGATTGATCCGGGTGACAGCGCCTGTGGCATTTGCCCGACAGCAACTAGTACCGAAAGTGTCGGACTTTCTGCGGGCGAATCCTCAAGTCCGCCTGCAACTGGAAGTGTCCGACCGACTCAGTTCGATTGCCACTGAAGGATTCGATCTCGCAATCAGGCATAGCGCACAGGTACCCGAAACACATGTCGCCTGGAAACTGTGCGAAACACGCTCTGTGATCGTTGCGACGCGGGCGTACATCAGGCGGCGAGGCCTTCCAGAATCCCCCGCGGACCTGGCGTCTCACAGTTGCCTGTTTTATCCCCGTGCGCTAGGTGCGGGAATCTGGTCATTTGACCGCAAGACCGCACGCAAATCAGATGCCGGACCAGTCACGGTCACGGTAAACGGGCAGTTTTCAGCCAACAACAGCGAGGCTTTGCGAGACGCCGCGCTTGATGATATGGGCATCGCACTCCTCCCTGACTTTACCGCCGAGATGGCCATTCGAGCAGGCAAACTCGTCGTCCTTTTGCCGGATTGGCGCCCCGTTGGGGCCTTCGCCGAACAGCTCTATGTCGTACGACCCTACGCGCCTCACGTGCCGCGTGCCGTCGCACTGTTCGTCAAGTATCTTCGTGAAACGTTTGCTGGGGGCTTTTCAGTCCAATAGCGGCGTCAACAACGGCAACGGCGTTCATTAATCCTCTCGAGGAGGCTACAAATTGACGGAGGACGGCCGCCTGGGCTCTGATGTGATGGACGACTTCCGCCCTTCAGGGTTCGGCATATGCCAAAGTGGATAAGTCGTGACTTCCACGGCAAAGGAGCATTCATCATGAAGATAGCCACTGTCGGACTATCAGGTGCAAAAATGGGATGGACCATAGATTTGGTACATTAATGCCGTTCGGTTCTGGAGGCCCTTAATCATGCCCACCTCCCCGAAGGGAGGGCGTATCCATTCCATCTAGGCGGTGCCGAGCGGCAAATGGCGCAGGGCCACGCCAAGAAGCCAAAAGGTACCGAGAGCGGTGACGACCGTGAACAGGGACGGCCAAAGGGGCGTGAAGCCCTCGGACGATTTGAGACCCGTGGCCCACGCGATCTCGAGCAAATCGGCGATAACGAGAAGAACCCAATGCAACGCGAATACTCTCCAAAGATGGGGCCGTCCCGAGATATGGCGAGCATAAGGTCGTTCCGATACTCGATGTGAGGCCGTCCACACACGAGAAAAGTCTAACAGCACATTAAGCAGAATCGGGACGTGTGAGTTCAACTCACCACGAATGTCATATTTCATCGCTTTTCTTCATATTTTCGTTTTTCTATAATGACTCCCCGTGACGAGGCAAACTGCTCGACATTCACTGCATCAGTGAGGCAGGAATACAGTATATCGTGGCGCTATTACCGGTTCGGGGCAAAAGATATTGGATACGTTAATCAACCTGGAAGAGGCGGCAAATCACCGCGCCGCCTCCATCCTGGCTGGCAATTCGCCGATCCCACTCCAAGACGGACCCAAGTGGATAGGAAGGATTGCGAGCGAAAAACAGAGAAATGGGGCGAGCCTCGGTTACCCACTGCAGGCCAACATCTCGGGCCTGTTGCTCGCGATGGCGCCTGCCAATGTGATTCTGAACAGCATCGAGCCGTACGAGAACGGCTGGCTCGCCAAGTCAGCGCCAGACAGCGATGGGCGGCACGACGGATATGTCTACATCGACCGCCGGGAATTCATCGAAATGGTCGGCGTATTGCACGTTGGGCCGTGGCTGACGGAATCACGGACGTGGTGGCCCGGTGTCTACGAGTTACAGCTAGTGAAACAACTCCCCACAATAGTCAGGCAACTCATCAGTCAGCTCCATCTGCCTGCCCCGCTCTATCTCTTTATGAACCTGGTCGACGTATGCGGCACAGCGATCGTTACTGAATCCGACGACGGCATCGAGCGCCCATTCCCGATACCCGCCGATCTAAACAAAGTGAACTTCACCCCGGTTCTTCTGGACATGTTGACCTATCACGAGTCGGTCGTGAATTCCCTCAACAAGATCCGTCGCGTTATCGGATTGAAGAGCAGCCGGCCGTTTTATCTCTGAACAAACATGGCGCGAAGATATCCACGATGTCTTCGCGCACCGCGCAGCTCCGCTTCAATGGCGGAGCATCGTGGGCGATCGCGTTACTTCGCAAACGTCGCGTCCAGCGCTGCGGAGATATCTGCGATGAGATCGTCCGGATCCTCGAGGCCGATCGACAGACGCAGGTGACCGTACTTCTGAAACTCGGCAGGATACTTCTCTGCCCCACCTCGGCCGTCGCCGCCGACGTGAACAATGAGCGTCTCGTCATGCCCGAGCGATACCGCGGAGGTAATCACGCGGAGATTCGCGACAAAGCGGTTCTGAACGTCCCGGCTACCTTCGACGGCGAATGCCATCATCGCACCGAAGTCCGTGCCGCCGAACTGGCGAACCGCCACTTCGTGCTGAGGGTGCGACGCGAGTCCGGGGAACATCACATACGCCACGCGAGGATCCGAGTCGAGGAAGGCCGCGACTTTCTTTGCCGACGACAACTGGCGCTCGAAACGCAGCGGCAAGGTCACCGAGCCCCGCATGATCAGCCAGGCGTTAAAAGGCGATATGGTGCCGCCCAGATCGACAATCGCGTTGTGCTTCAGCTCACGGATCAACGCCGAGCGGCCGATGACAGCACCGCCCATCGCGTCGCCGTGGCCGTTGATGTACTTGGTCAGCGAATGAACCACGAAGTCGGCGCCATGCTCTGCAGCCCGATACATCGGCGCTGGCGTGAACGTTGCGTCGACCGACAACATCGCGCCACCACGGTGCGCGATCTCCGCTACTGCTTCGATATCTGCAACCTTGGTCGTCGGGTTTGCAATCGTCTCCGTATGGACGAGCTTCGTGTTCGCTCGCATCGCCGCCTGGACGGCCGCGAGGTCGCCCATGTCGACAAAGGTCGCCTCAATGCCGTACCGCTCAGGCAGAAGCTCTGCGAATAACCGCCACACCGCTTCATAGGTCACGTCACCGAGCACCACATGGTCGCCGCTCTTCAGGAACGTGAAGAAAATTGCGTGAAGCGCTGCAACACCGGTCGCGAACACGGCTGCTTCTTCACCGTGCTCCATTGCGGCCAGCTTCTTCTCGAGACAAACCTGATTGTGGCCGGCATTGCGCGTGTACGTCAGGCCGTCCGGGCTCGACCAGTCCATGGTCGATGGATCTTCAGGCAGCAGATACGAATTTGCCATCACGATCGGCGTGCGCACCGCACCGGTCGTCGCGTCGGCTACGTTGCCGCCGTGGACAGCCTGTGTCGAAAACGACAAGGTCGACAGATTCCCTTTGTCCGGGCGTTGTTGCTTGCTATTGGTTGACATGTTCCACCTGTGCACAATGAATGGGAATGCATTCCCGGGTTAGTCGTTCGACGCCAATGCCTCCGTGCCGTACTCGCGTTGTTCGGCTCGTCCACTGAACGTCAATTCGCCGTTTGCAATGGCCTTGACGCGCTTGCGTACCAAGTGCCAGCCAACGACCAGCGCCGCACCGTAGAAGGGAACGGATGCGATAGTGTATGTCCCTGACCGGATAGTCGAACGCGATCAGCATGAGAATGAAAGCGCAGAACACAAGCGTCGCGTAACCGTTGTACGGGGCGAATGCCATCGGAATTCAGGCCGATCGACCAACCCGGCTCGCGACCATTTCGAAGCTTGATGTGGCACAGAATGATGGTCGCCCACGAGCCGATCAGCAGCACCGCTGTCCGCGTGATTGCAATTCCGACGCCGTAAAACTTGCGCGCATAGGAAACGAAGGACGCGGTCGTCGGCCGGTACATCACCAGCTCTCCCGACGCCCGAATGATCAGCCACGCGAAGAATCCACACACGGCGTACACGAAAAACAACGAGGGGCCGGCTGCTGCCAGGCACGCGCTCGCACCCATGAACGATCCGCTTTCAATCGCGCCGTCAATGGTAATCATCTGTACCTGGCGCGCCCGCAACGTCTCGTTGTCGGCGCGTATATTCTGACTCACTAATGCCGCCTCCTTCCTTTGTTTGCCTCCCGAACTCGACCGGTGGTGCCGATCGACTTCCGCCTACAAGCAAAGCGGCTCACCAATGTGCAGTGAGCCGCCGGGGCAAACCGTCTGCTGCGTAAAATCAACGGCCCGTCTTGCGGATGCAGACAACCTTTGGTTGCGTCATGTCTTCATACGCAAATCGCACGCCTTCACGTCCGAGGCTCCCATACTTGAAGCCGCCAAACGGCATCGCATCGAAGCGATAGTCCGAAGAGTCGTTAATCATGACCCCGCCTGCCTCGAGCCTGTCGGCCGCCTTCAGGGCAACCTCCAGATCCCTGGTGAAGATGCCGGCATGCAGGCTGTACTCCGGGAGATTCGCGAGGTCCAGTGCTTCATCGATCGAGTCGATCTTCCGCAGCACTACGACCGGACTAAAGATTTCCTGAGTCCACAGATCACAATGGAAGCTCACGTCCTCCAGAACGGTCGGCGCATAGAGCGAGTCATCACGAACGTTGCCGCACAAGAGCTTCGCACCCTGACGAATCGCATCGCTGACGATGTCTTCGGTGCGTCGCGCGGCTTGAGCGGTAATCATCGGGCCGACGTCGGTGTCAGGCAGCGCCGGATTGCCAACCTTCAACGCTTGGGTCAGCGCAACGAAGCGCTCCCTGAATGCGTCGTAAATTCGCGCGTGGACGAGGATCCGTTGCGTGCCGATGCAGTTCTGGCCCGCAGCCCAGTAGGCACCTGACACGCACGATTCGACAGCGTCCTCGAGATCGCAGTCGTCCATCACAATGACGGGCGCGTTGCCGCCGAGGTCCATTGCGAGCTTCTTCAGACCGGCGGTACGTGCGATCCTTTCGCCTGTCACGAATCCGCCTGTGAACGAGATCATCCGCACATCTCGAGCGGAAACGAGCGCCTCGCCGAGGGCCGGCCCGCCGGTCGCGATCGAGATGACATTAGGCGGCAAGCCGGCGATGTTCAGATAGTCCACCAGCTTGATCGCGGACAACGGCGCGAGTTCGGACGGCTTCAGCACGACCGAATTGCCGCCGGCAATCGCCGGCCCCAGCTTGTGAGCGACGAGGTTGAGCGGATCGTTGTACGGCGTGATTGCGACGATCACCCCGAGCGGTTCGCGCGTGAACCAGCCTTGACGGTCTTCCGAGCCCACGTACGAATCGAACGGCACGACCTCGCCACCGTTGCGGCGCGCTTCGTCGGCCGACAGCTTGAGCGTGTTGACGCAACGAAGCACTTCCTTCTGTGCCTGCTTGAGCGTTTTGCCGGCCTCGTCCACGATGAGCGCAGCAAACGCCTCCTTGTCGCGCTCGACCAGTACGGCACAGGTCTCTAGGATACGGGCACGTTCGTGCCGCGGCAGCGCGCGAGCCACCTTTGCCCCGTCTCGAGCGATGTCGATGAGAGACTCGGCGCGCTCCGCCGGCATATTCACGACGGTTCCAACTTGAGTGCCGTCGAACGGATTGTTGACGGTAATGACGCTATGGGACGCGGTGACGGGAAACGCAACGTTGTTCATGTTCATTTCCCCTGTGCGACCTTCGCTTTGTGGATACTGATGATGTCCGCAAGCAGCGCGTATGCGGTTTCCACCCGGCCAGCACCGGGGCCGCGTACCGTCACATCGCCCAACACGCCGGTGCGGAACGTCACTGCATTGATGGCGTCGCCCACCGCCGCCAGCGAATTTTCCAGCGGCAGCAGCTTCGGCTCGACGCTGGCTCGCACGGTGCCATCGGCCATTCTGGATGCACTGCCGATCAGCTTCCACCGCGCATTCGCAGCAGCGGCGTCGTGGATGCTTTGCAGCGTCAAGTCGCTGATGCCCTTGCACGGCACATCGGCCGGCTTGAGCTTTGCGCCAAGCAACTCGTTTGCCAGGATAACGACCTTCAGGCGGACGTCGTGCCCTTCGATATCGGCAGTCGGGTCGGCCTCTGCATAACCGAGACGTTGAGCCTTCTCGACTGCTTCCGTGAAACTGAGGCCGGACTCCATGCTCGACAGCACGAAATTCGATGTCCCGTTGAGAATGCCTTCGAAGCCTTTTAGCTCGGCCCCGGCAAGCAGTTCCTTCGCAAGGCGAATGACGGGCGTCCCGCTCATGACCGCGCCTTCGTATTCGAAATGCACGCCGTTCACCGCAGCTTCGCGCTTCAACGCTTGTGCATGGAAAGCCACCGGCCCCTTGTTGGTCGTAACGACGCTGATACCCTTGCTCAGCGCAAGGCGGCAGTACGACGTTGCCGGTTCACCGTTGACCGCGTTGGTGAAGGTCGCTTCAGCCACGATGTCTGCTCCGGACGTCTCGATGACATGTTCGGTCGCAGCGTCGATGCTGCCGCCCGACAGCTCCGCCAGAGCCCCTTTCTCCGTCGGGAGATTGCGCAGCGCGTTCAGATCGAGACCATCGGGGCGAATGACCGACCCAAGGTGCAAGTCGCTGATGCCGACGATCTTCAGCTGGAAGCCCAACTCGCTTTGCCACTTGGCATTGTTCTCCGCTGCCAACTGCGCAAGCGCCCTGTTCACGCCGCCAAACCCGATCAATGCAACCTTGTATTCGCTCACTTCAGCACCTTCGTCGTAGTGGAAAGATAGCGAAAATGTTATCGAACACGCTTGGCAGTCGAAATATGGCAGCTTGAACGAAATTACGAGCAATTGGCTCGCGAATGTTCGAAATGCTTGATTCGGACGCGAAGGCGTTCAGGCGCCGTGCGGATTGCCTTTTGCACGGGTAAGGACGAACGAGGTGACGGTGTTGAGCACCTCGGGAAGCGCAGAAATCTCGTCCCACAGCTTGTGAATTCGATCAACACTCACCGCTTCAACATGGAGGACAACATCCAGGTCGCCGCTCATGACGTCGCATGTCACGACTTCCTGCACCGACCGTACGTATTTCAAAACATCGCCGCCGCGCATACGGTCTTTTCGGTACACGAACATCAGGGCTCGAATGGGCCCGGACTCCGGCGTCGCCGATCCTTTTATGATCGTGTAGCCGCGAATGAAGCCATCGCGCTCCAGTCGGTCGATTCGCAATCGCACCGCGTTGCGCGACAGGTTCACCGTGACGGCGATATCGTTGTGAGACAGCCTCGCGTTCTCGGCGAGCTGCGCGAGAATCTTCTCGTCAACCTTGTCTAGCACACGCTTCATGGCTTTCCTTGCAACGCTCCGGTCATTCAGATGGTTGCCAGCCCCGTGATCTCGCTGAACATCATTCGACGAAGACTTTCTGACCGCACCAAGAGTTTAATATAACGCCATTGTAGAACAGTATATTGAACTATGCTAGCATTTTGATCATTATCCGAGCAACGTGCTCGCTGGACGTCGCCCACGCGATCGACCCGGCATGTCGACACGAAAATGACCATCGACAAGAAAGCAGCCGCAGTCCGCGCATCCAGGATGCGCGTGCCCGGTCAAATGCGTCCACATCCGCAGGGGAAGCCCAATGTTCTCTTCTAGCTTTATTTTCAGGGCCGGGCAGTATGACGACGAGTTCCACGAGCTCGATCAGCAGATCACCGAGTCGCCCGCAGCCTTCCGGGATATCTCGGTGAAGATACCCGGGAAAACGCCGCGGCCGACTGATTCAGAGTATTTACTGCTGGGAATCGGAAGAGGCGCTGTTGCGACTGGTCAAGCACCCGGCTCACCTCGAAGCGAAGTCGAAGCAGGCACGCTGGCCGGACGGATATCGAGTCGTCATTGCGCAGGTGCTTCGGACGTACGGGGAACGATCGCATAGGAAGAGCGACCCTCCCGGCTTGCATCTCGTGATTTTCGATCCGCGCATGGGTTGTGCAACCGCTACTCATGCATGGCGCGATGTGCTTCCCGTTGAACGGAGAAAAAGCACATCTCAGCGATCGAGACGACACGTGCTATCCGGATGCCAGATTCAGGAGCCAGTCCCTGACGACACGGCCCACGTTGCTTTCCTCGATGGGGGTACGCGCCAGCAGATAATAGGCGGAACCGTCCTCGACAAAGGCCATGGGTGCCGCGAGCAGACCGCTCTCGATTTCGCGCCTCACCAGTTGCCATGGGCCTATGGCAACCCCGACCCCAGCCGCAGCGGCTTGAAGACTGAAATAGAAGTGTTCGAAGGACTTGCCAGCTGCCAGCGCAGCATTCCCTGTGCAAGAGGTCAGCTTTGCCCACGTTTGCCACGCATTGGGCCGCGTTCTCGTATGCAGCAGCGGCGCGGCATCCTTGAGTCGCCAGCCATCGTCCGCAGCATCGAAAAAATCGGGCGCATACTCGGGGCGACATACCGGCCCCACTCGCTCCGTGAACAGACACGTCGCCTCGACATCCACCGACCATTGAACGTCATTACGACGAATTGCCATATCGATTCCCTCTCCCAGCGCCGGACCAGATGCCGCGACAAGCCGCAACTCGAGCTGCGGTGACTGCGCCTGCAACGAGGTCATGTTCGGAATCAACCAACGCATCATCAGCGTCGGCTCGCACGATAGCGTCAAGACGGTCTCGCCGGCTCGCTCGCGGAATTCGCGACATACCGCGCCGATCCGGTCGAAACTCTGCCGCACGGCCTCCGCTAACCTTTGCCCATCCGGCGAGAGAAAGACACGTCGATTTCGGCGAGCAAATAATTGAACGCCGAGATCGTCCTCCAACACTCGGACTGCACGACTGACAGCCCCGTGTGTCACGTGCAGCGATTGTGCAGCTCGACTGAAGCTCTCCAGGCGAGCGGCCGCCTCGAAGCAAACGAGCGCTTGCAACGACGGCAACACTCTCGTTGTCGGTTGAGTGTTCGATCCGTCCGTGATGTCAGAATTCATCGTTCGATCCTGCTAGACTCTCCGACACGCTCGACGAGCCACATCAATGCTGCGTCACTTTTTCCGAAGTGCCACAACTATACTGCCGCACGCGGGCGAGAAACAGCGCAGATGACTGGGAGCCAGCAAGGTGGTCCGCTCCCGCCTCCCGCACGTTCATTCAGAAAATATGCCGCGCCGGGCAAAGTGTCATTTCAACCGCCCCGACAGAAATTGTCCGAGCCTCTCGCTCTTCGGGTTGACGAGGATATCCTGCGGATTCCCTTCCTCCTCGACCTTCCCCTTGTGCAGGAAAATTGCATGATTGGACACGTTTCGTGCAAACCCCATCTCATGGGTAACGACGACCATCGTTCGGCCTTCTTCGGCCAGCGCCTGCATGACCTTCAAGACTTCACCGACGAGTTCGGGGTCGAGCGCCGACGTCGGTTCGTCGAACAACATCACCTCCGGCTCCATCACAAGCGCCCGCGCAATCGCGACACGCTGCTGCTGTCCACCCGACAGGTGAGACGGGTACATGGCCTCAACACGGGCGGGCAGGCCGACCTTTTCGAGATACTTTCGTGCACGCGACACGGCTTCGTCCTTTCCGATCCCCAGCACTGCCATCGGCGCCTCGATGACATTCTCGAGGACGTTCATGTGCGCCCACAAATTAAAGTGCTGAAACACCATCGCAAGCTTGGTACGCATCCGTTGCAGTTGTTTTTTGTCCGCGACTTGCAGCGCGCCGCGTCTGTCTTGCGTTGTTCGAATCCGTTCAGTCCCGATCGTGATCTGGCCCGAGCAAGGTTGTTCGAGGAAGTTGATGCAACGGAGGAACGTGCTTTTTCCCGAGCCGCTCGAGCCGATGATGCTGATGACGTCGCCGGCCTTCGCCTTCATTGAAACGCCCCTCAACACCTCGTTGTCCCCGAACTTCTTGTGAAGATCCTCAACGATAAGCTTGTACATACGTGTGTCCTTCTGATTCGTTAGTGACCCCGAGGCGCGAGATAGGCGAGCCATCGGGTTTCGAGCTTTCGGAATGCCCAGATCAGCCCGAATACGACGGTTGCATAAAGCACCGCCGCGAGACCATAGGCCTGGAACGACATATAGGTCGCAGAATTCACATCGCGCGTGACTTTCAGGATGTCCGGCACGGTCGTCGTAAACGCAAGCGTTGTCGCATGCAACATCAGGATCACCTCGTTGCTGTAACTCGGCAATGAACGCCGCAGCGCCGACGGCAGAATGATCCGCGTATAGAGCTTGAAGCGCGACATCCCGTAAGCGATGCCAGCTTCGATTTCACCAGCCCCGGTCGACTTGACAGCGCCCGCAAAGATCTCCGTGGCATACGCGCACTCGTTCAGGACAAACGCAAGCAACGTACAGTTCATCGCGTTGCGGAAGAACGTGTCAAGCAGCACGTGTTCGTGAACGAACTGAAGGCTATAGATGCCGGTGTAGCACATCAAGAGCTGCACATAGAGCGGCGTACCGCGGAACACGTACGTATACAGCCACACGGGCCGCGAAATCCATCGATTGGACGACACGCGCGCGATGGCCAGCGGTATGGCAAGCAGGAATCCAAGCACGATGGATATCACCAGGAGCCACAAGGTGACTGCGAGCCCGCTGAAACCGTACCCGTCTGTGTACATATAGTTTTGCCAGTACTGGCTGATGAGACTGATCACAGCGCGAGCCTCCGAACACCGACCGAATAACGCTTTTCAAGGTGGTGCAGCACGATGTTCGAAACTGTCGTGATTGCAAGGTAAATCGCACCTGCCGCTAGCGTGAAGAAGAAGAAGTTCAGTGTGGTCTTGCCCGCGTCCTGCGACGCTTTCACAACATCGGCGAGACCGATGATCGACACCAGTGCGGTCGCCTTCACCAGCACCTGCCAGTTATTGCCGATTCCTGGCAGCGCGAAGCGCATCATCTGCGGGAACAGGATGCGTCGGAACACCCGCCAGCCGGTCATCCCGTACGCAAAACCCGCTTCGAGCTGGCCGCGCGGCACGGAAAGAAATGCGCCACGGAACGTTTCGGTGAAATATGCGCCATAAATGAAGCCCAGCGTCACGACACCGGCCACGAACGGATCGATGTCGATCTGATCCCAATCGAGGATGTCGGTCACGTTGTTGAGCAGGATCTGCATCCCGTAAAACAACAGGAGCATCAGAACCAGGTCAGGGACCGCACGAATCAGTGTGGTATAGAAAGTACCGAGTGCCGCCAGCATGCGATTTGACGACAACTTTGCGGCCGCGCCGAGCAACCCGAGCGTAAACGACGCCGCCAGCGACAGCACGGCGAGTTTCACGGTCTCGACCGTGCCGGTCCACAGCAGCGGACCAAATCCTTGAAAAAGCATGTCAGGGTATCCAGAAAGGGACGCGACGCATCACGGTCATTGCCGTGTGCGCCGCAAAATGTCAGTTTCCGAAGATGTCGAACGGGAAGTACTTCTGTCCGATCTTCTTGAACGTGCCGTCTTTCTGCATGTCGGCGATGACCTGATTAAGCTTCGCTTTCAGGTCAGCATCGTCCTTGCGCAGGCCGATACCGACACCCTCGCCGAGCGTCTTCGGGTCACTGATGTTGCCTCCGGCGAACTGATAGCCCGTCCCGCGTGGCGTCTCTAGGAAACCGATGTCGGCTTGAACGCTGTCCTGCAGCGAGGCGTCCAGCCGCCCCGACAGAAGGTCAGCATAAACTTGGTCCTGGTTCTGGTACGCGACGACGCGCACGTCCTTCGGCGCCCAATAAGTCTTCGCATACGTCTCCTGGATTGTCCCCTGCTCGACGCCGACCGATTTTCCTTTTAGCGACTCGGCGGTCGGCTCCAGCGTGACGCCCTTCTTGGCCACGAGTCTCGTCGGCGCATCGTACAACCTTGCGGAAAACGCGATCTGCTCCGCGCGCTGCGGCGTCATCGACATAGACGACAGCACACCGTCGAACTTTTTCGCTTTCAATGCCGGGATCAAACCGTCGAAATCACTTTCGACCCATACGCACTTCGCCTTTAATCGTGCGCAGATCTCGTTGCCGAGATCGATATCGAAGCCGACGACCTTCCCGTCAGAGCTCTTCGATTCAAAGGGCGCGTAGGTCGCATCCACACCGAATCGGATTGTCGACCACTCTTTCGCAAATCCACTGGATGCAACAACGGCAAGCGCAACGCACGCAACGAGCTTCTTCATGACTGTCTCCGGGGTAATTTTGCTTTTAAAGTAATCACTGCAAGGAGGCTCTTCTAATCGATACTGCACCTCTTCTTTTCGATCTACCATTTCGTATACCTAATTAAATCAGGGGTATACAGAATTACACTGCAGCAAACCTAAGGAATGGTTATTACCGCTCGAATCCGGCTCTGCTCGAGCTAAATCGCACCTCTTCCATGCCGGAGCACGAGCGACGCCGTACCACTGTCAGCCACGGTCTCGCGACGCCGAGCCCCGGCACATCAAAGCGGGAGATTGCCGACCTTGATGAGTCGATAGCCTACTTGCGCTGCACCGCCATGGACCCGGAGAACGTCGGTCAACTCTTTGACGATTTGCATGATTTCCATTCCGCCGGTTGACGGAACAACAGTATCAACGATGAAGTAAGCATTCTGTGTCTCTTCAGTGAGCCTCGTGCGCCGCCCCTGACGCCAGTTCCAGCGGCGGCAGGTAACACCAAGGTCGTCCGTCCAAATAACTTCCTGTTCGGGCACGATCACCTCATTCGAGGAGGAGTCATCTGCAATATCAAAGCTCTCCCGACCCGTTGCCGGCCGTAGTTCAAGCACGCCTTGGAGGGCATTGAGATCCTCTCCTCCGATCGGCACAAGGTGACGCAAGCTAAGCGCGTTATAGAAATCGACCAGGCGGTTGATGGTCGGAACGGCTGACTCCGGTCGAAGCGCCCGTCGGGCGAGCGCTTCGACCGAACAGGGGTACTTGCGGGGCTTTGCGTTGAAACGCTTATAGATTTCATGCCAGCACGCAATTTTCGGATGGTCACGCAGTCCGTCCGTGTCGACGGCCGCACGCAACGCGACAGTGGCGTCAGCGAGTGCCTTGCTGCTTTTGGCGTTCGTCGGGCCGTTGCTGAGCCCAAGGGCCACAATGACCGCAATCGTCGCTTCGGGATAGATGTCATGAATCGCATCTGACACACGGAACTGATCGAACGCAGTCGCCAGAGGATCTTCGATTTCAAGAGGCACAGCACTCTCCAGAGAACATTCTAGAAACGACTATAGCCCGAAAAAACCGACAGTTCAATATATTTGTCTTTCAGTACAGTTTGAACGAATTAGCCGCACGGGCCAGCGCCTGGTCGAGCGGCGGTTCGTGGCTCGACGACCACCATCATGAAGACCACTTCCTCGTCCAGTTCGTTGGCATAGCGATGCGGAACGTCGGCCGAGAAAACCAACGCTTCCTGAGTGGCGACCGTTTCGCATGCCGGGCCTGCAGTGACGGTCAGGGTGCCGGTCGTGACAAACAGGAGCTCCTTCGTCCCCGGCGGATGGGCGATGCCGTCGTACGACTCACGCGGGCTCAGGCGCCACTCCCAGAATTCGAGCACGGACGGCTCGTCAAAACCCGTGATGAGACGACCCAAGCCGCCAGCGGCCCCGCGCCAGAGCTCGGAGGCGTCGGAAAGCTTCGTCTTGTACGCAGCGGGGCGAACGTCCGTCTCGATAAGCTTGGAGATGGGCACGACCAGCGCGTTGGCCAGGCGGCATAGCGTCGCGACACTAGGGTTGGTCTTGCCCTGCTCGATCTGGACGACCATTCCGCGGCTGACTCCGGATGCCTGCGCCAGTTGGTCCAGCGTCAGCCCGCGGGCCTTGCGCTGCGCAACCAGGTTTCTTCCGACGATGGTGTTGATAGCGTCGACGTCATTCATGCGAGAACCGGTACATGTTGTTAGATCAATATAATGTACCACGCATGCAGATTAGTGTTGGCGCGACGCGACTGCGCTCCCATATGTCGGAAATCCGTCGCCACCCCATCGCTTCGATAAGACTAATTTAATTGACTATAGGATAATATAATGTACTATTGACCTGGCGTGCTTGTACTCGTTCAACCGCCGCTGAACCAGCTTCGACCGGCGGCTCTACCTTCCTGCAAACAATGGGCTCGATCCTCGCGCTTCTGTCTTCCGTCTGTTACGGGTCAGCTGACTTTCTGAGCGGTTACTCGGCACGTCGCGTATCTATCGGGTATGTGATGCTCTTCAATCAGGTCCCGGCGCTCGCGATTACGGGATTGCTGGCCATCGCGACCCACGGGCAGCTGGCGGGAGCCGCAGACTGGTGGTGGAGTGCGGCAGCCGGCGTCAGCATTGCGATCTCGCTGCCCGCCCTTTATATGGCGCTGGGAATGGGGCCTATGGCGGTGGTCGCTCCAGTTACCGCGTTGATCGGAATCGTGCTGCCAGTTCTGTTCGGTGTGCTCGTTGCACACGAACGGCCGTCCCCCCAGGCTTATATCGGCTTCCTCCTCGGTGCGCTGGCTGTCCTTATCGTCAGCGGAGCCGAACATGGCGACCGCAATGCTGAAGACAACACACGGCTAGTCAAGGGCTTGCTTCTCGCAGTTGTCGCCGGCAGCGGGATTGCAGCTACCTACATTTGCCTGAAGCAGGTTTCCCTGCAAGCGGGATTCTGGTCGCTGGCGGTGGCGCGCTCCGTGTCCCTGTCTCTGCTCATTATTACGGCTCTCTTCAGCCGTCGCGTCACCCTGGAAGCGCGCCCCGACTTTCGCGGTGCCGTCTTCATCGCCATCGCCGGTTGTCTCGACGCGTCCGGAACGATGCTGTACAAGTCGGCGCTGATCTATAGCCAGCAATTGTCGATCGTGGCGACGCTTGTCTCTCTTTACCCGCTCACAACCGTCGTTTTGGCAACGACCATCCTTCGTGAACAGCTGACGTGGCAACGTGTGCTCGGTGTTTTACTTGCACTATCAGGGATTGGACTGCTGGTTAGCTGACATGAAGCGCTCAGAGGCCGGCTGCTCAGATTTCGCTTAGGATCACCGTTTCACTGATACAAGAGAGCAGGCGGATCAATTTCGGCAAACCTGGAAGCATGCCTCGGACCACTTCCGCTATTTCGACGGGCGCGCGGCCTGACTGCCGACGTTGCAGACGTGATGTCTGCCCCGCGTGCGAGCAATGCCGCCCAGATCGACCTCGCACGTCGAAAATTTCGCATGATCGTACGTCGGTTCCGGGAGTGCGGATCCATACGCGACACCCGATTGGAATATGCAAAGGACACGGAGATGAATACTGAAACAATCCCGCCGATTCGCGGCAGCGTTCCCGCCATCGTCACACCCATGCATGAAGATGGCAGTCTCGATCTGCCGGCCTTTGGCAAGCTGCTCGACTGGCACGTCGAAGAAGGCTCCAACGGGCTGGTCGTTGTGGGCACAAGCGGAGAGTCGGCGACGCTCACAGTCGACGAGCACATCCTCATGGTCAAAACCGCCGTCGAGCATGCTGCAGGGCGCATCCCCGTAATCGCGGGCGCAGGGGCAAACTCAACGGCCGAGGCAGTCGAGCTGTCCGAATTGTCGAAGCAAGTCGGCGCGGATGCGACGTTGCAAGTGGTTCCGTATTACAACAAGCCCACGCAGGAAGGCATGTATCGACACTTCCGAACGATCGCCGAATCCGTCGATTTGCCGATGATTCTCTACAACGTGCCGGGTCGCACGGTCACTGACATGTCTAACGAGACGATCCTGCGCCTTGCCGGCATTCCAGGCATCATCGGCGTCAAGGACGCGACGGGCAATATTGAACGCGGGGTGCATCTCATCAAGCATGCTCCCGTGGACTTCGGGATCTATAGCGGTGATGACGCCACCGCGATCACACTCATGTTGCTCGGCGGCCACGGAAACATCTCCGTCACGGCAAACATCGCCCCCAACGCGATGAGCGCGCTCTGCCGAGCTGCACTTGAGGGCGACGCAATCACCGCCCGCCGCCATCACCTTCGGTTGCTGTCGCTGCACAAGCATCTCTTCTGCGAGGCAAATCCAATGCCTGTCAAATGGGCATTGCAAGCCCTTGGCCGAATCGAAGGCGGCATCCGGTTGCCTCTCACGCCGCTGGACGAGCGGTACCACGACGTCGTCCGGTCGGCCCTACGTGAAGCCGAGCTCCTTGCTTGATGTACCGCTACGCGGGGCGTAGCCTCATCTCGGATCAAGGCTTCACCGCATGAACAGGCCGCACGCTTGCTCAGGTGTGGCCTTCAATCGCCATCGAGACGTGCCACACTTTTTCGTCTCTAGCGTCGTTCCAAAGGTTAGCTCCGTCTCACGCCGTCAGCGGGAGGAATGTTTTGAGTGAGCTACCGCAGCCGTGCCGGAAGCTGCTTTACCGGATGATCTGGCAGACACCTGACGGGATCGCCGACGCGCTCGCGCTGTGTGCCACGCGTGAGGAGGCACAGCGTTTCTGCTGCACGGCGATATCGCTGGTGTCGGGCATTCAACAGGACGAACTAGAACTGTTCAACCTCGAGTCGTTTGATGACCTCGTGAACGCGGGCGTGAGCGAGGACGAAGACCTGCGCATTTTCGAGACGCATGGAACGGCGCTCATGTCGTTGGCTGGACAACGCGGCCGCTTTTTCTAATGCCGGACCCTATGTTGATCGCCAGATGGGCAGACCTGCGGGCGGAACTCGCTGCACCGAAGACCAACTCGGTCCTCTCACGCATCAGCGGGCGCGGGATACTGAGACACTGCGAGAGAGTCTTTCGCCAAAGCGATCCGGCCTCGGGCCGGGTAGCTATTAAGATAAGTTTTCCTATATTAATAGCTCCCTATTCAAGCAACTCCCAGTCTTCGCGAAGAGGCCATTCCGCCCGGACAACCGGCTCGTGCCGGATCCAAGACAGAAGCTTTGACTACCGAAACGACCTCTTATGAGGCACATCACCCATCTGCATTAGGATTGCGAAACAAAGCGAGAGGCCTGTACTAATACAATAATTGCTGCCTGCGTTGGATTACCGCCGCTGTGGATTCACTGTATGTGTTGCGGCTAGCTGACAATGTCCGCAAACCATACATAAACCGGACCTTGGCGCATCATGGGTGGCCTTGATGGCGATTGCACGGGCGGCTGGCAATCCTCGAAGGCGACCTTGACCGAAACTTGACCAAAGTAGGCATAAATCCCCGTCAGAAGGGCTAAAAGCATAGTCGGTTAGTGGACGGCCACCACTGCAAGTCATTGATTTAACTTAGCTTTAGTTTCTGCCTGTTTACGGCGAATGGGACTTTTAATCCCGTGGTCACAGCTTCGAATCCCGTATGGCCCACCAGCGATTATCTGTTGGGAAAACCAACGGCCTTCGCAAAAAGGGCCCCTGATCAATGGCGCTCCTGAGACTTCAACCGAAGATTTCAAGACCGTTCCTTTGCACGAGCTGAAGCATACGCACCACGATGCCACTGGACTTCTTGTCGCCTTGTCCGAATCCCTGTCGAATCGAACGTCGACGCTGGCGACCGGATGAAGCCTGTCACCAAAAATCTCCTTCGCCAGACGCGTTTCCACTTCCTGCCAGATCTGGCGCCTGGCAGATCGCCGCGGCAGTCGCGCTTCCGCATCTGAATCGATCACGTTGCATTCGTCAGTCAAACGTCTATATTTGGCAGATGAAACCTCGCTCCTGCCTGAGCCCATGTCTTGACCGGAGCAGGTTTATGCCGCAATGCGTGCCTGAAGGAGCGAATCATGGGTTGGCTGAAACTCGCGCTGATCGTCGCTATCGTCGTCGCTGTCGCAAAAGGCCTCCAGCTGTTCAACCGGCACTGCCGGCGCCGGTTCGGCCATTCCTTCTTTACAACACGCGGATTCTGGCTCACCGCCATCGCGATCAATCTGCTCTGGTGGGGCTTCTATTTCTGGGGGAAAGCACACCTTCAGCACACGACAACATCCGACGGAATCATCCTGATGGTCTTCGGGCTTGCCGCCGTCGCGGGGCTGCTGTACGAGAATATCCGCGACACCGATCTCGTCCACGGCATCGGTGGCTCGGCTTCACCAACGCCGAGGCGTTCTCGTTCGCCCAGCAGCATTGCGCATCCGCCCTTGGCGCACTACGTGTGATTCGCGCGATGTTCATCGCCCGGCCCCACATGAAACGGGTCCTGCTTGTCGGCGCCGATATCATGCCACTCGAGTCAGAAAGGTTAATGCAAACCGAGGGGATTCTGGGTGACGGCGCATTCGCCGCATTCATCGAGCGCGGTGCCGCCGTCAACCGCCTGATCGCGATCGCGACATATGCCAACGGCCAGGGCTGGCGAGGGGTACTGACAAATGAGGAACCGCGCCTGGCAGCGCAGCATTTCTTCACGACGCGCAGCCTGATCAGGCAGACAGTCCAGCAGGCACATTTCGCGCTGGACGACATCCAGCGTATCCTGCCCCATCATCTGGATCTGCCTGCATGGCACCGCCTGCTCGACGCGCTTCAGATCCCGCAGGACCGGCTGTTCGCGGAGAATTTCGCCCGCATCGGCCACGTCACCGTCAGCGATGCGTTCATCAATCTCGCCCAGTGTCATGGACTGGTGCCGGGCAGGCCGTTCCTGCTCTTTGCGCGCGGCGTCGGGGGGTTTTCAGCAGTAGCGGTGCTGCTCCGTTAGCTCATCGACACAATCATCCTTCCTCGCACCTTCCCCTGCACGGCGCACATGATTTCAATCCCTTACATGCGTCGTTGAACCGCCATCCACAGACTACAATGAACGCTAAACTGACTCGGGCGGGGTGCACAGTATGCCCGCGGTTGGCCATCGCCGATGCCTGCGGCAATCGCAGGTGCGACCTGACTCACCGCCTCTCTCCCAAAAGCCCGTGCCGCATGGACCGCACTGTCATCGCGCGCGTGCCTCGTTCTCATTTGGCACCCGCCGTTCCAGTCCCTGTCGGGCAACGCCAGGGTAGCGAACATGAAACATGTCCCTCGACGCGGTTCTAACCGCGACCAACATGGGCCGTCACCCATATCTGATGCTCTGCTCGCTGGTGCCCCAGCACCGGTTATGCGTCTTGCACGCGCCACAGACATTTATTCCCTCGTCGAGTCTTTCGGCCGAGCGGCCAGGAGGCTCGGCTTCCCGCACTATGTGATCAGCCGGGTTACGCCGATCCGCTCGGCCTGCACGCGGCGAACGGCACTCGAGATGATCGGCTCGCACTATCCGCACGAGTGGATGCGGCACTACCAGCGTCGGGACTACGCGTCCGCCGATCCCGTTCATCGGGCCGCGTTCCTTCAGTCCGCGCCCTACCGGTGGCACGACATCATCGGGTTGAGCAAAGCCGAGCGTCGTCTGCTCGATGAAGCAAGAGAGGCTGGACTGCCCGCGGGACTTAGTATCCCGGTCCACCAGTCCGATGGCAGTATTCTGCTGTTTAACCTGTCGGGCCCACTTCATTACGTGAACGACACAGGCAACTCCCGACTGGCTTACCTGATGAGCGCTCAGTTCAATTTTGAACTGCATCGCCTCGCGCTGATACGTTCAGGAAGGGCGGCACGTCTGCTTACGCCGCGCCAGCTGGAGTGCCTCACCTGGGTCGCGCGTGGGAAAACCTCCGCCGAGATTGGCGAGATCCTCGGCCGCTCCCGCTATACCGTTGACTACCACATCGAAGAAGCGATGGCGGCTCTCAACATCCGAAGCAGAACGGCAGCAGCAGTCCACGCGACGGCACAAGGCATCATAAAACCCTGAATCCATTTTTCCTGAAGTTCCACCGCACGTCCTGCCCGTCACCGTAAAAATGACGTTGGCCAGTGCACGCTCGCGCGTATCCATCAACACCCTCCCAAAGCTCCGAGTTCCCGCGCCACAGACACGCTGATAGCGTCGCCTCAACGGCTAACTCCAGGAGGAGCCCATGTCATCCATCGTTGCCGGCAGGCTTGATGACCTGCCATTGGATATCCGTCGCAATCTCGGCACCTTTCGCCACAAGGTCTTTGTCCAGCGCCTGCACTGGGAAATACCCGGCGTGTCCGACGATGCCACAATCGAGTGGGATGAATTCGACGCTGCCAGTACCATCCATCTGGTCGCACTGTCCGCCGACGACGAGGTCTGCGGATGCGCGCGTCTGATGCCCACCACAGGACCCTATCTGCTCCGTGATGTTTTCCCACAACTCGCAGGCCCAGGCTTATTGCCGTCATCGAGTTCGATATGGGAGATGTCGCGATTCGCTGGACCAGGACTGCCAGACCACCGAACCGGCTCGACCTCGGGCATGTCCTTGTTCCCCTACGCAATGGCGCTCGCCCTCTCGTTCGGCGCGACACACGTGATCGGCGTCGTCTCGCGCTCCGTTGCACGTCTGTACCGACGTTTCGGACTCGATCTGCGCGATATCGGCGTTCGATCTGCGCTGGGCCGCGCAGATATCGTTGCTTGCTCAATTGAACTGGGTCCTGCTGCGTTCCGCAATCTCCAGTGCGATCCCGATACGCTACTCGACTCGATCACCCGCTTCGGACAAGTCTTTACAGGTCCCACTCGCTGAAGCTGGCTTGCGGGGTCATTCGTCTTCCACTGACGCGGGCGCCCGTTCTGAATACTCGCCGGTGACAAGCACCTCGCGGGATGCGGCAACGAAACGACGAGACCGCAAGCGGCGGTCCAGGCGACTGGCCTCCTGCATCAGCGCATCCCTGCAAGCCGGCAATGGTGGCGGTTGTCGGCCTCCTTCACCCAGTCCGGCCTGATCGCCGACGCATAAGCCTGCCCGCTGCGCGAAGCCTCTCCGTTCCGCTGCGAACTCAGGCCCAGGCGTTCGTCGATGGCGTGTGCGACAGTCGAAGACTTCGGAGGGTGATCGTGATCGCAGTCCATCCAGAACGTACACATTGCATCGAACAGGACGGACAGTATCGAAGTCACGTAAGGCAGCTTCACGACAATGCCCTCCACGGGTCGGTCACCGGTAGACTTGCCCCAATGCTCCTGGAATTCGTTCACGGGCATCATGATCCGCAGAGAATCCAGTTCACGCTGCAGGCGATCTTCAAACGAGTAGTGAACGGTCGCGGAATGCGCAAGCGCCTTGCGCAGTTCGCAAAGCTGCCGGTCCTTCATCGCCATGCATCTGGTCAGCCGACGGACTTCAGACTCGGCCCGCTGCAAACGCTGATCCGCAGCAGCATTTGCCGGTAGCATCTGAGGGGCGCTCCCCATGCCAGCGACTGCCCATGCATTGAGTTCTTTCATGATGTTCCCTGCCTCGAATGCGCATGCCTGTACCGTTACAGCTGTGCCCTTCCGGCTGACCGGCGCGGGCGCGAGGGCACCTGAAGTTTCGTCCATTGGTCAATCGTGAGGGTCAATCGCGGCGGAGTCGTCGGGCCTGAGCCACGTATCTTTTTTCGGTTTTCTCAGACGAAATATCAACTGCGAATTAATGGAGGGTATGCTGTAGCGTGGTCGGCACGGAGACGCGGAAGTGAACATCCCACAATTTCTGGTGACCGCTGGTCAGCGCGCAAGCGCCGCCGGAAGGCAAGGCGCGTGTCCTGCTATCGGGAAAGGTGCATGATTCAAGACTGCGAAGCGATTTTGTACGGAAGTGGCCAGCGTCAAGCACGAAGTCCGTTTTGATGCCCCAACGGAACGCGTTTTAAAGAATATCCTGCAATAGCCAGCAACGTTAGACATGAGTGCCGGGGATCACGCGGGTGATGTTTCAGCCAACGTCAACGAGTCATCTGTTGCGGCTCTCGCAGTACCGGGAGCTCCACAAGATGTGTTTGAACGTACGTGCGGACTCCCCGCCCCAGGTAACATGCCATCGACCAGTCACGAGACGCGCGCTGGATTCGCCGACGCGTGACGGGCCCGCCTGCACGTCATTCGACCGAACTAACACCTCGCTGTTGATGCTTTTCGATTCCGACCTTGTCGATTAGACCTCGCTGAATCTCAGGCCAGCCGAAGTGGCTTCGGTATCGTCACGGATGACGACGAAAATCTTCATCGAAACGAAATCCGGTACTGATTCGCCGGAGATCATCGCCTCCGTGCAAATCGCCTGGGACGCCTGCTCATCGTCTCATTTGTAGGCACCCGGAATATACGCACGCCCTCCCTTTGCCGAAGTGCCCGCGCTACCCGTATTCGATGTCGCCCAGGCGCAGGCCGGTCGAACGCCATGATAAGGCCGGTCTCTGCGCCTTTGGGCTGATCTTGATAGATGCCGAAACCAAGGGCATTGGCTGCAACGAGGACCGGATGAGAGGATGAGAGTTGCGGTAGGACTAGCGGGGGTAACGTCCCGCGCCGATAGTCACCAAGAGATGATGCGTGAGCGCCCTCGCCAGAGCGGCTCCGCCGCTGCGCACCGCACCATCGTAGCGGCCGATACAGGCGTCTGCCAGGCGAAATCGGAGAAATAACGGTACTGACGATCGGCACCCACACCCTTGTGCCGCCGGCACATTATCGTATCGTCTGCAACTCCTTCGGACGCGCTCGATTGCCGTCGGCAATCTAATTCCACGCCGCACTGGACACGACCCGCTCCCGCCCAAGGCGGAAGCGGTTGAATGGGCTCTGCCGCGAAGCTCGCCAACCTTCGCGTCCGCAGTTAAGAGGCTATTCCGGACTACGCCAGCCTGCCTCTGGACGATTCGCGATCCACGCATCGATTTCGCTTTCGAGCCATGCCACCCTTCCGCCACCGATCTCGACAGGCTTCGGAAATTTCCCTGCCGCCAGGTACCGGTAGACTGTGCTTGCGCCAAGGCCTACGCGCGCGCACCTCCCGAAGGCGAATAAGGCGGGCTTTCGCGCCTTCGTACCCACCACTGTGCTCGTTCATGATTCAGATCCTCCTGACGGCGTCCGGTCGCCGCCGGACATTGCCAGATTAACTCGCCTTCACCGGCGCCTCAAACCCGCGTTCAGGAGAATTGTTGCCAAAACCCGGAGGGGTGCTCCCGCGGCGCATTTCTCATGGTTTCCCTGTAGTTCCCAGTCCGCCAACACGACGAGCCGGTTCTTGCTCCGAGATCCCATGACGTAAAAAATCCTCGCTATTTCCGGCCGCATGGCTGGCTGGCGACCAAACTATGGGCAACCGTGAATCACTGATGCGCAGAATGCTGCCGCCAGAGCTGACGCCCATCACCTGCGGGTTGTAATTCATAAGCAATCCAAAATTATCTATTTTTTCTCGTCACAGTATGCCGCCCAGTCGTCCATCATCTGCTTGCGACGCTGGAACATCTCACCGCGACGGTATGCGGCCTCGACCTTGTCATCCACTGTGTGCGCCAAGGCCATCTCCGCCATCTCGTTGGGATAAACCGTACACTCCGCAGCCCAGTCACGGAATGTCGAGCGAGCATTGACGGCTTTTCCTTCATCATCCCGCGAGAGGCTTGTCACGCGGGGCATTTCTTGATCAAACGCCCTTCAGATAAAGGCTTTTTGCATCTGCCATCTGCACAGCAGAAGGCATCTACGGTCATCTGCAAGTTGCTAAACTCTAGATGTTGGAGTAACTTTTTTCACTCACTCGCCGAAAACCTACGCCAACCATGCGATTTGATGCCAGGCCGCGAAACAGCTAAAGCCGGATACCCACATGGGCTTCGAGGCGTTCCCAGGCCTTCGCCTGGAAGCGACCGCATCGCGGCGCAGTTGGACCTACCGATTCAAATCGCCCATCGACGGCCGGATGCGTCAGCAGGGCGCTGTCAGGTTGATGGGTAGGCGGCGGTAGAATGAGCGCATGAAAAAAAGCGAAATCGCTTTATCACGGCCACCGCTTCCCTGCTATCGTGATCAGTTGCGCGGTTCGCTGGTATTGATATGACTTTGCGTGTCAATCGCGACATCGAGGAGTTGCTGCTCGAGCGCGGTGTCGTGGTCACGTATGAAACAATCCGTTGCTGGTGCGACAAGTTCGGCGCTGAATTCGCCCAGTATGCCAAGGCAGTGCGGCGGAAGCCGGGCAGGACCTGGCATCTGGACGAGATGTTCGTGACGCTGTGCGGCGAGCCGTATCTATTGTGGCGTGCGGTCGACGAGCATGGCGCCGAACTCGACGTGCTGGTGCAAAAGCGACGCGACAAGACCGCGGCAAACCGCTTCTTCCGACGGGTGCTACGGTCAAACCCGGTGCCGCGTAGGATCGTCACCGACCAGCTGCGCAGTTATCCGGCGGCGAAGGCTGAAATTCCCGAGCTCGCTCACGTAAAGCACGTTTTTGTCAAAGCGACTGCACGCGTGAACAACCGTGCCGAGAACAGCCACCAGCCGACCCGCAGGCGCGAGCGCCAGATGTGCGGCTTTCGGGATGCGCATCGCACGCAGGCGTTTCTCTCGTGCTTCGGCCCGATCCGGCAGCACTTCGCGTTTCCCAGACATCAGATGAACGCGGCATCTCATCGCACCATACTCAAAGAGCGCCTTGCCACATGGCATGCTTGGACCGTCTCTTCAGCAGACGGGAAAGTTATCTGATAAGGATAACTATGTTTGAGCCACTCAGATGGTCTACGGCCTTCAACTTGACAGAGCCCTTGTGCTGCATACCTGGGGCTCCGCGCTCACGCATCATCCCCATGTGCATGGCATCGTTCTCGGTGGTGGGCTATCGCCGGATCGAAGCCGGTGGCTAGCGTGCAAGCCAGGTTTCTTCCTACCCGTGCGCGTGCTCTCGCGGCTGTTCCGGCGACGCTTCCTCGAAGAACTGGAAGCGATCTATCGCCGCGGCCAGTTGCGCTTCTTCGGCGAATCCGCCGAGCTCAACGATATGGCAGCCTTTGCCGAGTGGCTTGCGCCAATGCGCGCATGCGAGTGGGTGGTATATGCCAAACGCCCATTCGCCGGACCGAAAGCGCTGTTGGCCTATCTGTCGCGTTACACCCACCGGGTCGCGATCTCTAACCAACGCCTGGTCGCGCTCGACGAACACGGCGTGACCTTGCACTGGAAGGACTACCGCGTGGACGGACGCACACGCAACAGGACCATGACGCTCGAAGCGGATGAGTTCGCGCGCCGGTTCCTGTTGCACGTGCTGCCTGGCGGCTTCCACCGCATCCGCCACTACGGTCTGATCGCGAACCCATCGCGGCGCGAGAATCTCGCGACGATACGCGAGTTGCTGGACGTCGTGCCTGCCAGTCACGACGTCAGTGCCAACGGCGTAACCACCGTCGCAGTGCCGCCAACCTTTGTTTGCCGGCACTGCGGTTCGCCGATGATCGTCATCGACATACTCCAACGCAGCAGACCTATCCGGGCACCGCCTGTTGAGCGAGCCCACGCATGAACACCAGCGTGTCAGGATGCACCATTCGACTGTCGGCTCTTCGGCAACGAGAGCCAATAGGAGACGCCTGCGCCTATCGCACCAAAAAGGCAGTGTCGCGCTGGCTGTGTCGGCGCGATGGCGACCCGCCGCTGTGCCGCTGCCGCGATCGTGTCCGTCTAGCCTCAGATTTATCCGCGTTTATATCCACCATGCCCTCAGTGCGCCCAAACAAATCGCCATAGCGATGACATGTTCAGACCACGTCGGAGCACTCCGCGGTTTCCTCCCTTGGGGCTTGTAGGACGCCTGCCCGCCGGCGTCTGGGCGAGTTCACGTGCCTACGGATATAGGGCAGGCGTCCTACAACCCTAAACACGAGCCGCCGGTCGAGGTCGCCATTCGATTTGAATAGCCAAGGTCTCGTCCACCCTCGCTGAATGGCCGGTTTCCGGCGAGCGAATTGCCGGTGGTACCGCTTCAACCCGGCCAACAACGGCCTGTTGTGAAGGGCCGCTTCGGAGTCGCCTGCACGGAACCCTGGAAGTCTCATCGGGCACGAGCATGCGCCACTACAACGGACGTTGGACGAAGATCGAGGTGACCAATTTGCCTGGTAGGGAGCTTCCGACTGGTACTTCGAGGTCAGCCCGAAGAAGACCGTAGCGCGGCAGATGGAGGTGTACGACGCGGCAGTCGTTCTGCAGTACGACCAACAGCATCTTGAGGTGATTCGGGGTTGTCACAGACAAGCCGTGCGATGCCGCGCCGTTTCCAGTTGCCGAAATTGCGCGCAACGATTTCGAGAGGGCATGGTCAACTCATGCTGCCGCGAATCGCCACTCGAGAGGGACCGCGCTTGGGGCCAACTGGTTTTCGGGCTTCGATTTCCAGATCAAGGTGATCCACCCTATCCGAAACGGGAAACGATTGATCGGGTTTGAGGGGCGCGCGGAGCGGCAACTACCAAAGCCTACTGCCCCGCGACGCCCCTTAACGTCGGCGTCAACTTTCTGGCCCCGCGTTTCCACGCCGCGGCAAGAGCACCAGGTCGGCTGCTTCGTCAGCATCTTTCAGGAGCGTCTTGCGCGGCGTGCCCATCTGCGCACGCATGGTCAGCCCACGCGCTAAATCGGTGACTTGGATCGCGCGCGCGGCTACGGGAAAGTCGGAGGGGATTTCTCCCGCGCTGATCCCGTCCCGGAAGCGACCTTCCGCCAGCGCCACGGCGCCAACGGCAACGTTCTGCAGGAATTTACGGACCTCAGCGTCGTCCACAAGCGGCGCCACGCACACGAGAAGACAGCCTGGGGCAGAACCTTTCTCGGTCGCACTTTCTACGGCCTGCCTCAGAAAGCTGACGAGCGAGTCGCGAAGAGTCCCCGGCGAGAGGAGCGCTTTGGTTGCGAGAGCGCCCTTCCTCTCTGCATACGCCCTGAGGGCACGCATGAATATCGCCCGCTTGTCCCCAAAGACGGCATACAGGCTCGGACGTCCCACACCCATTCCGGCGACGAGATCGTCGATCGTCACTCCGTCATAGCCCTTCGACCGAAACACCTGGGTCGCCTTTTCCAGCGCCCCCGTCTCGTCGAAGCTGCGCGGTCGACCCCGCGGCCTAGCGTTATTTTGAATCATTTGGTTCAAAATTCATTGACAAATTTCATTGCACCAATATATAACCGAATAGTTCGAAATTAACAAGCCGTTTCTGGCGCTGTGGGGCCTCACGACTCGGCCTTCACCCTTCGCCACACGGAGACGCCTATGGAACATTCGATCGCGCTCGTCACCGGCGCCACCTCCGGGCTCGGCTATGCCGCAGCTCGCACTCTTGCCGGAGAGGGCTGGCGCGAGATCATCATCACCGGACGCAGCCTGGCTCGGGCCAAGGAAGCGGCCGCTCAACTCGCAGCGGAAACCAGAAGACAGGTCTTCACGCCGCTGGAGCTGGAGTTGGACACGCCGGCCAGCGTCCGGTCCGCGCTCGCCGAGTTGGTCAAACAAGGTCGGCCGGTCGATTTCCTGCTGCTCAATGCCGGATTGGTCCCAACCAAGAAGCGCGTGATCACTGCGGCGGGCGTTGAGGCTTCTCAGGCCCCGCTGATCGGCCATCATCAACTGACTGTCGGGTTGCTTCGCGCCAACCTTCTTAGCCCCAACGCGCGGATTGTTATCGCCGGCGCGGAGCCTGCCCGCGGGGGCGTACCCATGTTCAAGTACACCGACGTGGACGCATTCGCTGCCAAATACCACCAGGGCGACCTGACCGCTGCTATGGAAGCCCTGCTGCGCAACGGGCCGAACGTGAAGTACGTGCCCAACAATGCGTATGCTGACGCGAAGCTCATCATCGCTTGGTGGACTGCGGCGCTGGCCCGCCGGCTGCCCTCCGGCATGGCCGTGTACGCCGTATCGCCCGGTGGGGCGACCGACACCAAGGTGGTGCGAAACGCTGGCCCGTTGTTGAAGTATCTGTTTATCCCAATCGTGAACCTCATTCCCGGCCTGAATCAAACGCCGGAGACCGCGGCCCGTCGGTACCTCCAGGCGTCGGAGTTCGGAACCGACGTCTCAGGGCAATTCTTCGCCTCGGCTCAAGGGAAGTTCTCAGGCCCAATTGAGGCGCAGCACCACCTACACCTCCACGATGGCGCCAACCAGGAAGCCGTCTGGCAGGCCGTCGCCAATGTCTCTGGCGTCAATTTCTCGCCTGTCAGGCCCGCGTCGCCGTCGAGTCCGCCGAAACAAAACGGCTCGTCGTGACATAGAAAAAACTTCGTCGTCTTTCGCTGCAAGTTAAGAGCGGTGTGCTGAAGGAGAGTCCGATCGCGGCTGAACTGATCCCGGTAAGCCGAATCAGCAGGCGATTGCGGCGCTCCATGATTGCCCACGGGGTCCTACGGTATTTTGAAATAAGTAGTTCAAAACTCATTGGCCGCGGTCATCGCGTCTATTACCATACCGAACAGTTCGAAATAAGCAGGGCGACCCGGCGTCGCAAGGAGAATACACATGGAACGGTACCAAGGTAAAAAATTGTGATCATTGGCGGCACCAGTGGCATGGGGCTCGCTACGGCGAAGATGCTCCTCGATTGGGGGCGCGCGTGTTCTAGTGACGGGTCGATCGCAGGCTGGGCTGGAATTGGCGCAGAAAGAGCTTGGGAATAACGCCATCGTGGCTGCGGGCGATGCGCGGTCGTTGACGGACATCGACGTCCTCGCCTCTCGGGTGAAGACCGAGTTCGATACCTTCGACCTGCTCTTCGTCAACGCCGGGTTCAGCATTCCAACGCCTCTCGAGAGCGTGACCGAGGCCATCTACGACGAGATGTTCAACCTGAACGCCAAGGGACCGTTTTTCGCGGTGCAGAGGCTCGCGCCGCTGGTCAACCGGGGAGGCTCTGTCGTCCTCACGACCTCGATCGCGAACGTCAAGGGAATGCCCGGCCAAGCCACATACGGAGCCGCCAAGGCTGCACTGCGATCATTCGCCCGGGTGCTTGCCGCTGAGCTTCTTCCTCGGGAAATTCGCGTGAAGGCGGTGAAGTCCGGTCCCATCGACACGGACATCCTCGAAAAGGCGATCCCCGACAAAGATGCGGCCGCCCAGATGAGGGGACATGCGAGCGGTATGGTCCCCATGAAGCGCTTCGGGACGTCGGAGGAAATCGCCAAGGCCGTCATCTTCCTTGCGTTCGACGCGACCTTCACGACCGGCGCTGAACTTCCGCTCGATGGGGGTTGGTCGCAACTCTGAAGGCAATGCTTGCAGCATTTTCGATGGTGTAGGTTTAGAGATGAGGACCTTACAGCGCGCTGAACGTGCCTGTAAAGGTCTGATATGAGGCGAGGCGCGCATGCTACCTGAAAATCGCTTTGGTATGCTTAAGGAAAACTGAAGGGAAAATTACAACGCGCGACAGGAAGCGAGAACATGAATTTCGCCGCGAAAGATGTCGAAAATCGTGTATAAATATTGCGAATTTCAGAGCGACAAAACCACCAAACCACTGCCGCCAAGGACGATGAGTAAACAGTTCGACGATGTTCCGCTCGCGCGGCGTAGGGCTCTTGCCGCTAAGCTTCTGTTGAGTGGTGAGGGTATTAGCGAAGTGTCCAGAAAGGCTCGACTGAGTCTTCCGACCGTGAGCAAATACAAGGAACTGGTTGAAAGGGGCGGAGCTGACGTCCTTGCTCGCCTTCGCATCCACGGCGGCCCCTCGCGACTGGATGATGCGTCGCAAAGCTGGCTCGTTAGCACGATCAAGCACTCACCTGGAATTCACGGCTATCCAGGGCCGACCTGGACCATAAGCCAACTGCGCGAATTGATCTTTCGGCGTTTCGGAGTCCAGTTTTCAGCTTCGCATGTTGGCTACCTCGTTCGGGGCTATGGCCTCGCATACCGACTCACCTATTCAACGTCAGAAAAAGCGTCGCCTGCTACCGCTCAGAAATCGCAGAGCGACGTCTATGCCGCGCGCCGAAGGGTTGCTGCGAAAATGCTGCTGGATGGGGGCAACGTCGAGCACGTTTCCAAAGCGCTCAACATCAGCGCGCGCACCATTGCAAAATACAGATCAATGGTAATTGCTGATGGAGTTGAGGCTGTTGAACAGCTCAAGTCATCAGGGCGCAAGGCTACGCTTGGCCCCGAAGCCCTTGAGTGGTTACGGGCGGCAATGGAGGGCAGCCCCATGGCCCACGGCTACGAAACCGAACTCTGGAGAATCGGGGATATTCAAAAGCTGATCAGAGAGAAGTTCGGCGTTTACCACTCCGGCGGACACGTGAGGACCGTCGTCGGGAAGCTTGGAATGGACCACCGGACGCGATCGCCGAAGCAGCGCACGGACACGAAGCCTTCGGCGATGAGTGACGAAACGCTGGCATGGGTTGCCGCAGCGCTCAGGCAGTCGCCTCGGGCGCACGGTATAGAGGCTGATCACTGGACGAACGCGCGTTTGCGCACTGTGCTTCACCTGCGGGTAGGCGTTGATTATTCTCGCGGATATATCTGGGAAATTGCCGCCCGTGCCGGGGTGGCGGACCTGCTTACAAGGCGCCGGGGCTGATGAATTCATTCTGGCGCTGACCACAATCGCCCAGCCTGCTAGCTGTCCGCTATATCGCGACTCGGGCTCGTCGACGTTTTGCGAGGGGCGGCATTAGTGGGGCGAGCCGAGCCGGACGTCATGCGGTGTTGCCTATCGTGTTGTTGTGGATGTTGAGCGGCGCTGCAGTATGGATTCGGGAAGGATTCGAAAACCCGTCCTAGTTCTCCCAGCGCGAGCGACGCACACAGGCGTGGGCAAAAAATAGCCCTCCCCCCACAACAAAGGGACAGGCCTGGGAAACACACACCGGGAAAGGAAATCAGCTATTCCCCGAGAGCCGACCTTAACCTTTCAAAACGACAGAATCAAGTACCCGCCTAACACTGGTTATTTGTGTACAACCCGACGATGGCCCATCGATCACGTCGAGCAGATGCCCAGCCGGTTTACCTGCTGTCAGTCTTGCTGCATAGTGGGTAAAAACTGACCTGACGGGGAAGTCGTGGTTTTTCTAATTCTGGACGTACCAAAAGCCGAGCTTCCCGACTTGCAGCGTGATCTACAGGCGTTTGGTGGTGCAACGTTCGCCGCGAGATTGCGGCGCGGGTCCTTACGCGAACACTGCTCGGTGCTGCGCCGAAGCCGGCGCGAGCGGTGCACCGCCGTTCGCGTCAGCGTCGCCTACCTGAAACGCCGCCGCCGCGCGTTGCAAGCTCATCGCATGCTCCTTCAGCGACTGCGCCGCGGCCGCCGCCTGCTCGACGAGCGCCGCGTTCTGCTGCGTCATACTGTCCATCTGCGTGACCGCGAGATTCACCTGATCGATGCCGGCGCTCTGTTCCGCCGCGGCCGCCGCGATCTCCTGCACGACACCGGTCACACGCATGATCGCGTCGCGCGCTTCGTCGATCGTCGAACCGGTGTTTTCGACCAGCGTCGCACCACTGCCGACGCTGCCCACCGCATGACTGATCAGCTCGCGGATTTCTTTCGCCGCGGTCGCGCTACGCTGCGCGAGGCTGCGCACCTCGCTCGCGACGACTGCGAAGCCGCGGCCCTGCTCGCCTGCTCGTGCCGCTTCGACCGCCGCATTCAACGCGAGAATGTTGGTCTGGAACGCGATGCCCTCGATCGTCGCGATGATCTCGACCATGCGGCCCGATTCGTTCGAGATGCCCTTCATCGCCGCGACGGCCTGCGTGATCACGTCGCCACCGCGGTTCGCGATTTTTGCGGCGCCGGCCGCAAGCTCGCTGGCGGTGCGCGCGTTGTCCGCAGTCTGGCGGACCATCGCCGTCATCTGCTCCATGCTCGACGCCGTTTCCTGCAATGACGCCGCCTGGTTCTCGGTGCGCGACGACAGGTCTGCGTTGCCGTTCGCGATCTCGTTCGCGCCGCACGCGACGTTGTCGGAAGCATGCTTGATCTGACAAATGGTGCTGGTCAGCGCGTCACGCATTCGCTGCATCACGTGCAGCAGGCTGGACGTGTCGCCGTCGCGCGTGCGGATCGCCACGGTCAGGTCGCCCGATGCGATCGCGTCCGCCACGTTCGCTGCGTAGGCCGGATCGCCGCCGACCGTGCGCGCGATGCTGCGGTTCGTCAACGCGACGAGTGTCACGAGCACCGCCGACACCGCCAGGAAAATCGCACCGATCAGCCACAGCGACGCCATGAACGCAGCGTCGATGTCGTCGACATAGGCGCCGGTCGCGATGATCCAGTCCCACGGCGCATAGCGCACCACGTAGCCGATCTTGCCGACCGCCTGTGTCGACGCCGCACCCGAATGTGGGAACACATAGTCGACAAAGCCGCCGTCCGGCGCCTGCGCAGCCGACGCGAACGTCACGTAATGGTGGCGGCCGTCGGCATCGGCGCTGCCCGCGAGATCCTTGCCTTCGAGTGCCGGCTTGATCGGATGCATCACCATCTGCGGCTTCGAGTTGATCACGAGGAAGTAGCCGTCTTCGCCGTAGCGGACGCCGCGCAAGCGTTCGAGTGCCTGCTTGCGGGCATCGGCCTCCGGCAGCGCGCCGCTTTGCGCCAGCGCGGCATACTCCGTCACGATGCTGAGCCCGACGTGTGCGATATTCGTGAGGTCGTGCTTACGTTCCGCAATGCGCGTCTCGCGCGACTGCCACGCCGCCGATACGGAGACGGCGAGCAACGCGACGAGGCTGATGATCAGCGGCAGCCACAGCTTCTGCTTAAAACTGAGCTTGTGCATCCTGAGTCCTCGAGCAAACGAATGGAAATCGCGCAGGGCTGCCGCGCGAAGTGGCACGTGAATGGGCGCGCCGGATGCCGCCGGTGGGCTGTCCGGCGGCCGTCCAAGTGGTCCCTGCTCAAGTTATCGGCGGATACTAGCGAAAGTTTCATCCTGTGAAACCCTCGGTTACCACCTTGTCAAGGCGTATCAAAGAGCGCTTGTGGGTCGTCTCCGACCGAGCGTCATCAGGCACTAGCCGGCCCAGACCGTGTCAAAACGCATTTTTGAAGCGCTAAAATTTCTCATCCGATAGCGGAGGATGAGCAATATGAAGCGATTCGTCCAGGGCGATAGTCGTACGCAAAGCTTTCTCCGGCCAGAAGCGTTTGATGACTATGTGACGGACACGAATCCTGTGCGCGTAATTGATGTCTTTGTAGATGAGCTTGATCTTCATAAACTCGGGTTTGAAGGTGTCGAACCAGCGTTGACCGGTCGGCCGTCGTATCACCCCGAGGTGATGCTCAAGATCTATATCTATGGTTACCTGAACCGTATTCAATCGAGCCGTCGCCTTGAACGCGAGGCGCACCGCAACGTCGAACTGATGTGACTCACGGGCCGCCTGACGCCGGACTTCAAGACCATCCCCGGTTCCGTAAAGACAACGGCAAGGCGAACTATTGCCACTCACGGCAGATCCGTCAAAGCGACATTTAGCTGAGCAGGGCGAGCCGCTGTTACTTTTTTTGGAGAGTTAAGGTTGGCATCGCGAGTGACGTTACTGCGATTACATCCCCTGCTACTTGACATCAATGAACAAGATACTTCCCTTTCTGCAGCGCCACGATGGCACCATCACCGGTGACGACCGGATCCGGCTATTTCGCCAGAAACCCGTCACTATCTGGCTAACTGGGCTATCCGGAGCTGGGAAGTCAACGCTCGCTTTCGCACTTGAGCGCGAGCTAATTGCACTCGGTCGCCCCTGCTATGTGCTCGACGGCGACAATATCCGTCACGGCCTGACGTCTGACCTCGGATTTCGCCTTGAGGACCGGAGGGAGAACGTCCGCCGGGTGGCACACGTCGCCCGCCTGATGAACGACGCCGGCCTGATCGTCATTAGCGCGCTGATTTCCCCGATGCGTGAAGACAGAGCTATGGCGCGTGAAATCATTGGACATGAGCATTTCGTCGAGACGTATCTCTCTGCATCGATCGATGCGTGCGCCGAGCGTGACCCCAAGGGGCTCTACGCAAAAGCTCGCGACGGCGCGATCCCGTCATTCACGGGTATCTCCGCCCCCTACGAAGTACCGCTCAATCCGGATTTGAACATCGATACTGCCAGGACGACGGTTACGGTTAGCGTGACCCACCTGTTCGCCTATTTGCTGGACCACTGCTTCCTGTTTGACAGGCCTTGCATTAGTCAATCCATCCCCTGAACTCCCGCCGACCGGGGGGAAACCCAGCAGCGTAACGTCGAATGGCTCGGTTCAACCCACGGCAGCCTGCCATCTACTAGTGCTGAATGTCTGCTATGGCGCGGCCATCAGCCCGTCAGCGCGTTTATCTGACCTGTTCCGTCCTCGCATTCAGCGCTCTAAAATCCCAAAAGAGCAGCGGATCGTCTCGACAATGTCGACGCCATGGCTGGACAGGCATGTTGCTGATGCGGCGGCGAAGGATCTGGGGATGCAACGCACGCAATATCTGAAACCCATTTTGGTATCCGGAGATGAAATGAGTTCGCACAAGGGCGCTTTCTCTGAAGCACCGAGCAAGGAAGATCTGGAAGCAATGTCGGAGTTTCGCTACCGGTTACGACGCTTCCTGCGTTTTTCCGAAGAGGTAACTCGTGCTGCGGGCGTCACGCCCTTGCAGTATCAACTCATGCTGCAGGTAAGAGGTTTTCCGGGCCGGTCGTGGGCGACGGTTGGCGAACTGGCCGAACGACTGCAGGCTGCGCCCAACGGCACAGCCGCTCTCGTGTCGCGCTGCGAATCCGCTGGCCTGGTGATTCGCAAACCCGGCGACGAGGACCGAAGACAGGTCCGGGTTCATCTCACGGTAAAGGGTGAACGATGCCTCCTGAAACTGGCGGCCCTGCACAAACCCGAGATCGCATCATTCGGCTGGGCATCCCGCAACACGACTGAATAGTCTCAAAATGTGGCTTTCACCCAGACCGGTGTCAGCCGTACTGTCACATGTGGCATGGGCCGAGATATGGCACAGTATGCTATATCCGCTATACTGATGCCTTTCCGGTGGCGGCCGCATGCATATTCCAGATCTCATCGACAAACGTGCACTGCAACGTGGCCGGCGGCTTTGGCTGCACTATGGCGTTTTCTGGCTGGGTGCTATTGTGACTGGTCTCCTCGCCGTCCTCTACGCGCAGTTGATCGACATCGGATACAACACTTTCCTGCGGTACGCGACACGCTACTGGTGGCTTCCTTTGCCTGTTACACCCTTCATTGGTGCGGTTGGTGTCTGGCTAACACGACGCTATTTCCCAGGGGCGGAAGGCAGCGGCATTCCGCAGGTAATTGCGACACTCCATGACGACGGCACCCTCGCTCCGCGGCTTCTCAGCATCAGGATCCTGATAGGCAAGATAGCCGTGTCGTTTCTTTCGATACTGGGTGGCTTCACGATCGGCCGCGAAGGCCCAACCATCCACGTCGGCGCGGCGCTTATGTTCAACCTGCGGCGCTTTTACCCGCAGCGATTTCGGGCCATTCGCGGCACCGAGCTGGAACGCAGGCTCGCTCTCGCGGGAGCAGCGGCCGGTTTGTCGGCAGCCTTCAATGCACCACTTGCTGGCGTCGTTTTTGCCATTGAGGAGTTGACCCGCAGCTTTGAACAACGCACGAGTGGTGTGTTGATTACCGCCATTATTTTCGCCGGCGTCGTTTCATTGGGGCTACAGGGAAACTACACCTACTTCGGCACGATCGACGTAGGTGGTCAATTCCCAGATTTGCTTGCTGTGGCGGTTCTGCTGATCGGTGCGGTGTCGGGTGTCGCAGGTGGCATGTTCTGCTGGCTGCTGCTGAATACCCACCGCTGGATGCCTGCTTCAGTCACGACCTGGCGAGGACGCCGACCGGTCGCATTCGGCGCTGCCTGCGGCCTGATCGTAGCCGTGATCGGCGTCACGTCGGGTGGGCATACGTTCGGCAGCGGCTATGCCGAAGCGCGTGCGATGCTGGAAGGACGCGCGCAGCTCGGCGCCACTTATCCGCTGCTCAAGATGGCGTCGATGGTCGGATCGTATTTGCCGGGAGCGCCGGGTGGCCTGTTTGCACCGTCTCTTGCCATTGGCGCGGGAATCGGCAACGCATTGCACCTGATATTCGGCCAGATGCAGCTTCCGATGCTGATCGCCCTCGGCATGGTCGGTTATCTGGCTGCTGTCACCCAGAGTCCAATCACCGCGTTCGTCATTGTCATCGAGATGATCAACGGCCACGCACTCGTCATCTCGCTGATGGCCACCGCGCTGATATCCAGTCAGATGTCGAAGCTGTTTGCGCCCGCATTGTACGAAGCGTTGTCGGAGCGTTATCGCAGCCCGAGCGACGCACCAGGAATTGCCGTCGCGGATGACTCGCATCGCAAATGATTCCAAGAGCCTGTTGTTCCAGACTAATAAGCGGCCGCGTGAGCGCGTAACAAACGTCGCTCACGCGGTGCATTCAGGCCATTGGATTCAGAGAACTGACCGGCTCTTGATGGCCGGTTGTACCCGCCGACCTATGCCGTCACAAAACTGTCGTTGCCCCAGAAAGAATGGTTGCGACTATCAGCCTTCGGCGAAAGGACTCAAGGACAGCCACTCGTATCGTACCGATGTGCTCAGTTAGTTCGACGGCTTTGCGTTATCAGGGCCCGGGCAGGAACTCGACGTCGCCGTACCACGCGCGTGTCGTGGTCCCAGTATTGTCGGTATCGGTCAGCAGCCCGTAGCCGGTGATTCGTCCTGGCGGCTCGTGAAAGACCCGCTCGTAGTCTTGCACAATATTGCGGCGCAGGTTTTGCCACTGACCCGCATCGCCGGACAGACCGGAGACCGTGATCATCTGTACGCGGTTCGTGTGAGGGTTGGCAATGACGGTCCCTGGCGCGGCGGTGGTCGACCAGATATACATCAGCGTGCCATAGGGCAGCTCTTCGCCACCCAGGCGCCTTGCCAGATCCATCTTGGCCCGGTCGAAAAACGATAGCTTGCTTTTGTCGCCGTCAAATAAGAACACCAGTCGCGCTGGCGCGTCTTCCTTCGATCCGACGCGGTTGTCGGCCCCCTCGATCGGTTCTTCTGCTTTCCAGCGCCATGCCACCACAGGTGTGCGGGCGAGGTCGATGTTGCCCTTGTGCATCAGCGCAGACGCTGAGTGATTCGCGTCCGCCTGCAGGACGGCGGTCTGACCTTCGTGAACGAGCGTGTATTGCGTCATGGGCTTGCCGTGCACGACCGGCACGTTCTGCCAGCCTGATGGCAGTGGTGCGCCGGGCTCGATCGCGGAAAAGGCGATACCCGGCTTTTCGTCCTGGGCAAGAAGGGCTGGCGGCAACAGAAGGAGCGCGAGGCACACGGCTATCCAGACTGGTCGGGTTGTTCGTTTCCGTACTCGATGGATCCACGGAAGATACATGGCTGGTCGCATTCGTCTTTTGACTAGTATCCATTGTAGTCGCTAGATGCTGCGGACCGTGAAACTAAGCCCGCTGGAGTAAATCAGGATTTCCAGACTCGCTTTTCCCCGAAAGAGCACGCAAAACGCGTCCTGTCTCACCTTCCATCAGACACATTTCTGCATCGCAACATCCATAAATTCGGATACGTGCGTGGCCAGTCTCCCGACAATGCGGCCCGGGCTCGAGCCAAGGGGATTTCGCCTGCGCATACGCAGCGGTTCAGAAAAACGGTGAAGCGTCGCTTGCGGCGTTCCCCGCCAGGACCGTCCCACGGGATCAGGTCGAAATTCTCTGGTGCGTCCGGAGATCCACCGAGCAGCACTGGTACGCGAAAGTCGAGCGCATAGAGGGGTGCCGATTCCGGAGCGATAGCGCGCTGGGCGAGAAGCTCGCCCTTACGAAATAGTCGCTCATCGACCGACGGCGCCACTCTTGTGAGGTAATCGCGGTGGCAGATGGTCCTTTCAATGGTCGACTGCGTCACACGAGGGTCTAGCGGCGATGGCGACGTTGCGTAAAGCGTTAACGAATAAGATCCCAGCGCGAGGCCACCGAGCACGGCTGGTGTGATCAGCAACCGTGAACGGCGCATGGGGTTTCTCCGAAACATCCGAACCTTGTCAGTACACGTGATTCTGCATGGCAGCCGCCTGGAAGCTTGTTTGTTGAAAGGCGGCCCGGGACGTCATAGTGTACAGCGACAGTGTTTTAGTCGAGCGCGCTGCCAGACCGAAGGCGGAAGAAAACTGCAAGTCGTTTACAGCCGAATGAAACGGACGCGGCTTGGGCGTACAAGCCAGTACCGACTCCCTGCTAGCGCATCAAACTCACCACCCGGAAGCGCAAACAGGGAACGATGATGGGTCGAGTTACATAGTTCAGGTTGCCATACTCACGGGCTTCGTCACGGTGTCCAACGAAGATATACGGGTTCCCCACCTTTCGTCTGTCCGTCACTGCATGTAAGCTCATCACGGGTGTGGTGGCGCCAGGTTGTCTAACGGTAACCGGCCGACAAGATCCCCTGCAAAGGGGTTGCGAACCAGGGAACCTCCTTCAATCTTAAATAGACGACTAGTGAGAGCGGGAACATCGTGATCAGACTTCTGGGCGTTTTCGCGCGCATGGTCGGCCTGGCAGGCTGCATTGCCGTCCTGCCCCCTGCTTCCGACCCGGCATTCGAAGACACATCTGTATTCTCCGCCGGCTATTACGCAGCGCCGGCAATCGGGATCGGCCCGGGCCACAATGGGCGACACTGGCACCAAGGGTATTGAACCCTGTGAGACGCTGCAGCATCGTGATCACCATGTCACCTCGAAGACGTCTTGATGTTTAAGCAGGTCGTGGTGACCGTCGCCACGGACTCAGATCAGGCAACGAAACCGGTTATGTCCCGTAGCTGGATATCATCTTTCCTGCGCGTTCTGAAGGTCTCTGCGAATACCGTCAAAATCGAAACAATAGGTTGCTAGTCTGGTCTACTGGCCACCAGGTGGAATGAACCGCGTTGGCTGCGGCTCGACCATTACTGGATGGTGGTCGGCTGAGCGCTCAGGCCCACGACATGCGCGTGCCAAATTTTG
Organism: Paraburkholderia sp. BL21I4N1; assembly: GCF_002973525.1. GTDB lineage: Bacteria > Pseudomonadota > Gammaproteobacteria > Burkholderiales > Burkholderiaceae > Paraburkholderia. The sequence goes on along the minus strand of NZ_PVEN01000023.1, from coordinate 7,337 downwards.
CACGTCGCCTTGACGGGAACCCGGACATATTTGCCACGGACCTTGGCGAAGGCCGGCGTTTTGACCACGGTGTCGATCGGCAACGTTGTCGTATCGCCCGCAATGGCCTTACCGGATAGTACTTTTGCAGTCAGAGCACGGCGCTCCGAAATAATAAATAAATCGTATCGTGGGGTGGTGAGAACCCAGCGATCGAAAGCGGCTACGCAATTGACGACTACATCGGGCACATGCATGCGCCGCAGATAAGCATAGTCTTCTGGGATGTCCGCTGGCGGCTGCGCATTGGCACGCAGGCAGATCCAGCTGAAGGTGAGGAGGAGAAAAATGGCGGTGGTAAGCTTCATGCAAATGGGTGCCCGCGGATGCGGGTAACTTCAGGACAGCAAAACGGCATATGAGTATACACGCGCTTGTCGGACAATCGGCCCGCATTTTCCACCTATTCCGGCGTGAAGGTCCGTCCGGGTCGATGCGACCTGGCTGCTCACCGGCACGTCTAGAAGATGGAAACGCCGTGCGAGCAGCCAGCATGAAACTCCTGTTCGCGGCGGGTATCTGCCTCGCTGTCGCGTCGTGCTCCCGACCTGATCCGGTGTTCTCCAGCGCACCGCAATATTCCGGCGTCTCGGAGAATAGTCTTTCGTCGGTGGTCAAATGTATTGCGGATAGATGGGAGCGCAGCACGCGTCATCTGCATCGCACACGCGTTGGAGCAACGGTGCGTTTGCAGGGCAGAACCTGGTTTCGGGGCGTGCCGATTGGCGTCAAGATCACGCGCGGCGTCCGACAGACAACGGTGCAGTTTTTCGAAGCGCGTTCGACGGACCGCATCTATGTCGCCTTCATAAAGAGTTGCCTTAGGCACCGATGATCGGCTACTTTATGTGGAAATGGCTCACGTCGGTTCTCGCGAACGTGACACAAGCCGCCTCTTCGAAAATAACCCAACGCGCCAGCGTTCAGCGCCCTTGCAGTTTTCCTCCCGCCCAATCAGATCTCGCACCATGCCCCGATGGCGCTCCCGCGCGATGGGCGCGGTGTTCACTCTGGGTTTTCTCGTGCTTGCGACGCGGGCGGCATGGGTGCAAGGCATCAACGATGAGTTTTATCAGAAGCAGGGTGAGGCAAGGCAGGTTCGTGAATTCGCCATTCATGCTTCGCGCGGGCGCATCCTCGATCGTAACGGGAGACCGCTGGCGCTCAGCCTGCCCACCCGCACGTTATGGATGGACGCGCTGGGTGCCAAGCCGCTTTCCGACACTCAAGCTAAAGCGTTGGCAAGCGCATTGAATCTCGACGCAGCGCGTATCAATACGATCGCCGCTTCTCGCCGATCATTCACATACCTCAAACGCCAGGTGCCGTTGAGCGTCGCACAACGCGCGTTGGGACTTGACGTGCCGGGGGTCTACGCCCAACCAGGTTACCGCCGGTACTACCCGGAAGGCAATATTGCGGCACATGTCACAGGCTTCACGGGCATCGACGGCAAGGGGTTGGAAGGTATCGAAAAAATCGACAATCGGTGGTTGACGGGGATCGACGGCAGCCGGCGCGTGCTGCGCAATGCTCACGGTCAGGTCATCGAGACATTGGCCCTTGTGCGGCCGGTCGCCGGCAAAGACGTGAACCTCTCCATCGACCAGCCCATTCAATACGCAGCGTTTCGTGCGTTACATGATGCCGTCCAGCGAACCGACGCCCAATCAGGATCGGCAATCGTGCTCGATGTTCATACGGGTGAGATTCTCGCCATGGCCAACTGGCCGAGTTTCGATCCAAACCTCCTTGGAAAGAGATCCGGTGAAGCAATACGCAATCGCGCGGTGACCGATGTGTTCGAACCTGGTTCGGTAATGAAGCCCATCACGATCTCACTGGCGCTCCAGCGCAACTATGTTTCACCGCGCTCCGTTGTGCCAACCAACGGAGGCCGGCTGCGGCTCGACGGCGTAACGATTCACGACGACAAGAACTTCGGCACACTGACCGTGAGCGGTGTCGTGCAGAAATCGAGCAACGTAGGCACGAGCAAAATCGCACTGCTCCTGCAACCACGCGATATGTGGAGCAATTTCCACGCGGTTGGTCTCGGCCATCCGCCGCGCGCAGGACTGCCGGGCGCTGCCGGCGGAGCGCTGCGGCCGTATCAACACTGGCGGCGTGTCGAACAGGCCACAATGTCTTACGGCTACGGTCTGTCCGCGTCGCTGTTGCAACTTGCACAGATGTACACCGTATTCGGCAATAAGGGAGTCTTTGTGCCCGCTACCATCGCTGTGCGACGCGATGGCAGCCTTCCTGGCAAGCGCGTTTACTCGCCGCATGTCGCCGCTCAAGTTCTGGACATGCTTGAATCTGTTGTTTCAGAGGACGGGACGGCGCCTCAGGCCGCAGTGCCTGGTTACACCGCGGCAGGCAAAACCGGTACGGCCTACCGATGGACGGCTCATGGATACGATCGCAGTCAATATCGGGCCTCGTTCGTCGGCATTGTGCCGGCAACACAACCGCGCGTTGTCATCGCGGTCTCGATCGACCGCCCACAACACGGTTTGCATTTCGGCGGGGCGGCGGCGGGACCGGTGTTTTCCGATATCGCAGCAAAAACCATGAGCCTGCTGGGTGTAACACCTGATAATCCGGAACGGACCTTCGATCATGTTGAGTCGAAGCCCGTCACATGAAATGTGCCCGCGAAAAGCGCGCCTGAATTCGCAGATTCGACTGGCAACTTCGGAACTGGCGACTCTTCAACCTCGGCGCACCTGCCAAAATATGCCGGATTCGTCCGCTGGCTCCGCCCCTGCCCCTGACCGCGCCAAGCGTTGAACGCCTGTCATCGTGATACCACGTCACGCGTAAACAGATGAAGCGCTTTGTTCGAGGCGACCGTCGAACGGGAACCGCCCATCCTCCTGCGCGTATCGACGATTACTTGACGGATACCAATCCTGTCCGCGTAGCCAGTTGTTTGTCGACAAGACTGATCATGGCAGACCGTGTTTTGGTAATGGGTCGAGCCTGCGGTTACCGGTAGGCCGTCATATCCCCCAAAGTAAGCTCAAGATACATCCACTGCAATCGGATTCAGTCTGGAACACAAGGCGCAGCGCGGCCTCGTGTTCACCTCGTTGATCGCGCGTTGATGCCGGACTTCTAGTCCGTCAGTGGCGCCCGCAAAGAAAAAGGGAAACCCAACCTGGGGATCTGCCGTCCGTTTCGGCGATATATCAGCAATCGAATCGCCTCTCCGATTCCGCCGGGCAGCCGCGGGGGCAGGTTCTTCCCTCGCTTAACCGCCTCGGGGATCGTGGTTACAGTGCTAGTCACGCCTAGCCCTTTATTGTTCAGTTACTTTCTAAGTTTAGGCCTTTGCGTTGACCGACGTGATCCACTGAAAAGACAGCCAAATTGCATCATGCGTCTGAACCGCCCCGCTCCCGCAATTCATGCCGAATCAGGCAAATCTGCCGGACCATCCGTATCATTGCAGTTGAGGAACGAGCGAACATATCGTGACGAATGCGGGTTGCCCGGATAGCAGAGCGTGTAGACCGGAATAAAGACAGATCTGGGACGGGAAGGCGTAGTTTCGCCGATATGGCAGCGCAGAGGTGCTCGGGATAAAGTTACATCGAACGAAAACCTTCTATTTCAGGGGATATAACCTCGCGCTGCGGACATCGGCCCCATCGACGGACAGCGACAAAATATCACTATGTGACATACGCTCCCTATTTACTTCAGTGGAGGCAGGTGCAACGCAGAATGACTTTCTAGCTGTTGCCAGCAGGGTGGTGCTCGGACGTGGGAACAATTCCCGCAGGAGGCTGGCGGCTACCGGAGCCAACAGCCAGGATAAGACGAGCGCCGATCCTGCCTCATTAGAAAACGACGATGGGCGTCAATTTCCATTGGATTCTCTTCTTTTTCGGTCTGATCGTTCTTGGTGTGATCGCCATGAGCCTCTCGGCGCTGTTCGGAACGAATCCCCGCGATCATCGAACTGACTCGCGGCAAACCCGCGCATCTGATCAGCAGAACGACTGATTCCGGACGTGTAGAAGATGCCCGTGTCCGTGATGGCAAGACGCTTCCATCTTCTGCTATGGACAGCGGTCGGGCGCTGGGCACACTGGATGCAGGCGAATATTGAGCCCCCACGTTGCCCCAGGAAGTTGGGAGGGTTCAATGCGCACGCAATCATCCTTTCTTGAAGCGCGCATGCCGTCCGGCGCCTTTACGCCGATGCGTAACACGCAGGCCGGAGGAAAGTTTGACCATACATGTCATGATGTGACATATAATTGATTCAAATGCTCGCGTCTGCACGCCAGCGGGCGTCGAAGGTGTAACCCGTACGAGGAAATCTGAACACGCGAAAGCGGCCACGTCGCATTGCAATCGACTTTTGTCAGGATTTTGGCGACGCAATCTCACGTAACGCAAATGAGGCGTAACGGTCATCAACAACGACTTTGACAGCTACCTGCTGATTGCGTTTGCGCTCCTAGGTACTATCCTGGTTGGCGATCTGCTCAGCATGTTGCAGCTGCAAAAATGGCACCCCAAGCTGTTGGGTGCCACGGCCGGCGCTTTACTGGGTTTCGTGCTGATCGAGGCCGTGCCTGTCTTCACCTGAACAATTTCGTGGCGACCGATTCAATCGCTCGAATGGACGATCCTGCGAAAGTTGGCAAAGGAATCCACTATGGCTCCGTTCAATCGGATCCTGCTTTGTTATGACGCCACACCGGAGGGTCGGATCGCGCTGCGCTGCGGTGCGGCTCTTGCGCAGCAGTTGCAAGCGGAAACCCATCTGCTCTCGATTTTTGACTGCACAGACTGGTCTAGCGGGTTCGACGTTCTGTCGTCGATGAAATTCGAGGTCGATGAGCAGGTGGCACGGGAGACACTGCGCGAGGGCATTGACTGGCTGCGGGCATGGGGCGTAACCGCAACGGGACATTATTCGGTCGGAAACGCGGTTGACCAGATTTCCCGCCTTGCGGAATCATTGAAAGTTGACCTGATCGTCATTGGACATCATCCGCATGGGCTTTTTGCGCGTTGGTGGACAGGAGAAAACCACGCATCGCTGCTCGACCGGGTATCTTGCGGTGTTCTGTTCAAGGTTGCCCATTGACGGTCTTGCATGGATTCGAATCGGCATTCGAGCGGTCTATCAACCGGTGACCATCATCGGACGGCAGTACAACACAGGGCTACATCGAAAATGTCTGTTTGACCCGAAACGCCGGGTTTTCCTTTGGTTCGGAAATGCCCCGAAAATAGCCACCGCGATGGCGAAGCGCAATATCGACACGACGCTCGCGGGCGTCTGTGCTACATAGCCGGACCGGTTTTGCATCCCGGACGCGGGACAGTCGTCATTGGGTAAAGGAATCCTGATCTGTTCGCGGGCGGCTAGAAGCTCTTCATTGAGCGTACAACCGTGGAGGCTAAGATGATCATAGATCTTCTCGTACAGATTGGGGTTTCGGCTGCAGTGCTTGCGATGGTCGTTCTTTTCGTCATCGCCCAGGATCCCCAAAACCATACCCGTGAACGGATTCTTCGATATGCGGCTGGCAAGCACTGGTGGAGCCGCACTCGTCACGGACCCTGACGCTGCTAGCGGCATCGGTCCAGCACGCTCCCTCCACCTTCCGCGGCCCTGACCACCGATGCAACAGCGTCGGCGGGTCGGGCGATGCTTCCTTCAGGTTCCTCCTCCCATCGACGGATTGTCTTACAGTACCGGCCAGAGAAAAATGACATGCTGATTTTCGCCAGAGTGGCTCTGACTCGTGTCTCCCGTGTGCCATCGCCCGTTTTCAGGACAGCGGCCCTTCGGCCACCTCACCAGCATGAATGGTCCGCTCAATAGCATCTCGAGCGTCGTGTAACCGTAGGCACCGACAACCGTCACCGGGATATCAGCGCGATAACAGGCGGCCACTGCGTTGGCTGGCGTCACCCTCCATGTGCCGACGGGCTCACTGCCATTCGCGTTTTGACACGATCCCGATCCGACACGCTGCGGTCGGAGGCTAGAGTATCCGCCTGCCCGCGCTGATGCGCAGATGCCGCATGCAGTGAGGGCCGCTGCGACCACGCGCCATCTAATTGTTTGCTGGCTTCACGCATCATGTCGAGAAATGGCCAGGCCCGTTGTGAAAGTCCACTGCCAGATTCCGGAGGCGTTCGCGGGCATACTGCAGCGATTCGAGCACGATCGCCGCCTCTTTAGTCCGAAATCGCCACTTCGAGACGGCGGATTGTGCGAGGCACCTCGTCATGGAGGATGACCCCGCGCGTTTCGAACCGCTTTCCCACAAGACCGAACAGATACCGGGCGACGTCCCTGAGCATCACGACTTCGAGCGTCGCGGGCGATTGAAACGTGATCAGCAAAGTCGCTCCTTGCTTCGATCGGTATTGCACCATCGCACGAGAAAGCCATTCGGACCCACCCCGGAGAACTCGCGCAACGCGTTGTCACTGACCGGCGTTATGGAGCCATTCCGGGATCGGCGTATTGGCGCCACCTGATGATCGGCGCATAGGCGCCAGCGCAGGATCGGCGTTATGGCGCCAGTCCGTGACCGGCGTAAAGGAGCCAGTCAATGATCGGCGTATAGGCGCCACTGGCGCGGGGTGTTGAACGCGATTCGAACTTTCTAGATGGGTACGCTCCCGTTCTTTCTGAACGGAGTGTCCATGACCAACCGGAGGTTCGAATTGTTTGAGTACCGTCAAGTCCTTGTCCGCATGCGGCAAGGCGATTCTGATCGCGACATCGGGCGTAGCGGCCTGATGGGTCGCAAGAAGTTGACCGCTGTTCGTCGTATGGCCGACGAGCGCGGCTGGCTGAATCCCGGGCAGCCGTTGCCTGACGATACCGTGATTGCCGGCGTGTTTGGCCGCACTCCACATTTGCCGAGCACATGCGTGTCCACTCTCGAGCCGTTTCGCGAGCAGATCCGTGACTGGCATGACGCCGGCGTTCAGGGCACAACGATTCACCACGCGCTGAAACGCAACCATGGCTACACCGGCAGCTACTCGGCGGTGCGCCGTATCCTGCTGGGCCTGAGGGCCGAACGCGGCGTGCCCGCCACAACGATCCTTGAGTTTGCGCCAGCAGAGGCCGCACAGGTTGACTTCGGCGCCGGGCCGGTACTACCACATGAATCGGGCGCGCAGATCAAGACGTGGTTCTTCGTCATGACCGTAAGCGTCATTTGAAGGCCGTATCGACATCGACGTTGAGAGTGTCCAAAGTGATGTCCATCACTTCGAGTAGTGGGGACCACTTTGATGACAGA
>NZ_PVEN01000022.1 GCF_002973525.1 Paraburkholderia sp. BL21I4N1 | reverse complement strand
GGTCGAACGTCCCTGTATCCCGTAACGACGCTGGGCATCCTTGTAGCTCAGTTCGCCTTTTTCTACCTGCTCGACCACCGACAGTTTAAAAGCCAACGTGTAATCACGCTGCGTTCGCTTCGAACCCGTTTCCAATTGACTCTCCTTCTTCCCGCAGGATCAGGTGTCAACTTATTTCAGGACGGGTCACAACCATTAAAAAAGCCGTCGCCTTGTGAAGCGACGGCTTTTTGTTGCATAGGCCGCTCAGTGCCGGTGATGCAGCCACTCCGCGTAGTGCGTATCGAGCCAGCGCTCGAACCTTGGCGGCTTGGTCTTGTGGTGATAGTGGGACGCTGCCCAGATAACCACGCCGACCAGCAGCATGACAGCGGGTCCCAGCAAATAAGCCAACAACGATTCAGACATGGGAGCCCCCGTATCGGGTTGCGTCGGACTTTCAGTTTAGGCGATGAATCGCGGGAGAGAAGGGCGACGTGATGTGTCTGGAGGCGTCTTATTCTCCTCACCTTTGGAAACCCGGTGAAGACGCTGATTTTCTTTTTATGGCAATGAGTTGAGTCGGTTAGTTTGGGTCTTGTGTACCGAAAAACCGCCTCGTCACAGGTTCTTGAAGCGGGTGTCGAGCGGGAAGCGCCAATCGCTAGACGCTGCTCACCATTGCTTTCCGGCTCTCCTCGATTTGCGAATCGACGAAGTCTGCCCAGCTCTGCACTCGTTCACGCTGCTCTGCGACATCTTCTTGGTCCGCGTCCTGGCCGGCGGTTTCATCTCGCGCGTCAGTCGAGTGTGTCATGTTCCGCAAATGGGCTGCGGCCGTGCGCCGGAAGTCGTGCAGGACGAAATGCTCCACCTCCAGCCCCAACGCTTTGACCGCCTGATTCAGCGTGCTTTTCGCGATGGGTTTGTCGCCGCCCCTGACGCTCGGGAATACAAAGTGTCGGCTCGCCCTGGCTTGCTGAAGCTCGCGGAGCATCGACACGGCCTGACGCGACAGATGCACCCGTTGGTCCTGCTCTTTGTTCAGACGTGTAGCCGGGATCGTCCAGCGTGCGCGGTCCAGATCGAATTCGTCCCAGCGCGACTCCACCAGATCCGATTTGCGGGCCATGGTCAGCACCAGCAGATGCAGCGCCAGTTTCAGCGGCCGGCGAATGTTCGACGCGTCGATAGCGCGCAGCATGGCGCCGATCTCGCCGCCGGAAAGCACGCGGGTGCGGCTGTCGAAGGTGGCGATGGAGCGCGCCGGAACGACTTCGGCCGGGTTGCTGGTCGCGAGTTGCCGGGCGATCAGATAGGCGTAGAGGCGCTTGATCACGTTGCGCGTGTGCAGCGCCATTTTCGGCGAACCACGACTTTTGATGCGCTCGCAGATCGCGACGACGTCGTCCGCGGTTACTGCTTTGATGGCCATGCCGCCGATGGCCGGCAACACGTCCTTGTCGAGCGCGCGACGGGTGGTGCGGCGATATTCGGCTGATTTGCCCGCCATTTCCGTTGCCAGATACAGCTCGGCGGCTTCGCGCAACACGTCGGCCTTGCTTTCGGCGCCGCGGTCCCGGCGCGCCGTCGCGACCGGTGAGACGCCTTGCGCGACCATCTCCGCATACTTCTGCGCCTTGGCGCGCGCGACACGCAGCGAAATCATCCGATAGTCGCCGATCGTGGCGAGCGGCTGGCGGCGGCCGTTCAGCGAATAGCGGAAGCGCCAGACCTTGGTGCCGGTCGTCATGACTTCGATGACGAGGCCGTTGCCGTCCGCAACGCAATAGCGGGTGGCGCGCGGTTCGAGCGCGCGAATCTGGCTTTCGGTGAGCGGGACGGCGAGTCGGGGCATGCTGGGATCGCGGGTACTTAGGCAGCGGGATTTTAGCGCTTATTCTCACTGTGTACCAAAGATTAGCGGTTTTTTGGCACCACAAAAGATGGGTTCAAGTTAGCGGGACGGCATGTGGCGATGATCTAATAAGCCTTTTTTCAACGAGGATTACATTAATCTATCCCAAAACCCCAAGCGCTCTCTACTTCCCAATACAGAACCTGCTGAAAATCACTCCAAGCAGATCGTCCGAACTGAATTCACCCGTAATCGAATTCAGCTGATCCTGGGCGAGCCGCAGTTCTTCAGCAAACAGATCCAACGCCTGCGAGTTCTGATCCGCATGCGCGGCCGCCGTCGCGAGATGCTCCTCGGCGGAACGCAGGGCGATCAGATGCCGTTCGCGCGCCAGGTAGACGCTCTCCGCGCCCGCTTGCCAGCCGGCGATCCTCAGCAGCTCGTCGCGCAGCAGCGCCACGCCATCGCCCTGTTTCGCCGACAGACGCACCTCGCTAAGCTCGGCGTCGGCATCGAGTGCTTGGGCTGCCGGCGCGAGGCCGGTCAGGTCGGTCTTGTTCAGCACGCGCACCACCGGCACGCCAACTGGGAAGCGGGCGGCGATCGTTTCGTCTTCGGCTGTCATGCCGATGCGCGCATCGAGCAGATGCAACACCACGTCCGCGCGCTCGATTTCGCCCCAAGTGCGCGCAATGCCGATCTTTTCGACTTCGTCCTCGGTATCGCGCAGACCCGCCGTGTCGATCACGTGCAGCGGAATGCCTTCGATCTGGATGGTCTGCGCGACCTTGTCTCGTGTCGTGCCGGCGATCGGCGTGACGATCGCCAGTTCCGCGCCGGCCAGCGCGTTCAGCAACGACGACTTGCCGACGTTCGGCTGTCCCGCCAGCACCACCGACAAGCCCTCGCGCAGCAGCGCGCCCTGGCGCGCTTCGCTCAACACGTGCGCAAGGCGTTCGCGAATCCGGGTGAGCTTGCCGCGGGCGTCGGCGGCTTCGAGGAAGTCGATTTCTTCTTCGGGAAAGTCGAGCGTGGCTTCGACCAGCATGCGCAGCGTAATCACGTCTTCGACCAGCGCGTGGATGTCGCGTGAAAACGCGCCGTCTAGCGAGCGGCCAGCCGAACGCGCGGCGGCTTCGGTGCTGGCCTCGATCAGATCGGCGACGGCTTCGGCCTGCGCCAGATCCAGCTTGTCGTTGAGGAAGGCACGGCGCGTGAATTCGCCCGGCTCCGCGAGACGCAGGCCGAACGCGCGGCCGGCGTCGACGCAGCGCTGCAACACGAGTTGCAGCACGACCGGACCGCCGTGGCCTTGTAGTTCGAGCACGTGTTCGCCGGTGTACGAATGCGGCGCCGGAAAGTACAGCGCGATGCCGCGGTCGAGCACGTTGTCGCCGCCGTCGAGAAACGGCACGTAGCTCGCGTGGCGCGGGGCGAGCAACTGGCCGGTGAGCGCCTGCATGAGCGGCTGAGCCGCCGCTTCCGCCGCGCGACCGAACGATATCCGCACGACGCCGATGCCGCCTCGACCGGGCGCGGTGGCAATGGCGACGATGGGATCGGAATCGGTGGTGAGCATGGCGGGTTTGGCTAAAAACGGGGGAAGGGCGGCGCGACTTAGCGTGGGCCGACGCGGCGCGAGGCATTGTAACGCGAGCGTTTGCCCGCGTTGACGGCGGGCGGCTTGCCGGTTCGGCGGCGCGTCTCCTCAATCACTTATCCCGCTGAGTGGGATTTATCTTAAATAAGCTAGGAATGCGTCTGTAGTTTTTGAGAGTAATTGGGATCGCGTAGGTCGGCCGAATGCGCTAGAAGGCCACCCAATAAAGAAAAGATCAAAAGAGTTGAAATCGACGGAACGCGCTGCACGGAGCGGCGGACAAGCTAAATTTATCTCAATTACGCCACGGCATAGCTCGCGGGGTTGTCAACAGATCGGACGCCGAATTGCACAATCCGGCGCATGCCGACCAAACAAGAAAAAGCCGCCTTCGCCAAGAGGCTGAAGGGCCTGCTGGAACCGCTCAAGATCCGCGGTGGGACGAAACTCGCCAAGGAATTCAACAAACACTATCGTGGCGAACCGGTCACGCCGCAAACTGCGCATAAGTGGCACTCGGGCACCACCATTCCGATGCCCGACAAATTGCGCACGTTGGCCGAGTGGTTGCTGGTGACCGAACATTGGCTTCGCTATGGACCGTCGCCGGGCATGGCCGCGAAGCCGCTCGCACGTGACGAGAAATATCCACCGTCGCCTGAAGTCATCGAACTGGCTTCCAAGATCGGCGCGCTGAATCCGAAGGACCGCTTTCTGGTTGAGGAGATGATTGTGCGGTTTTACGGTGAGGACGCGGAAGAGGGGCAGGGTGGGACTTAGTGCGCGTTGCCGGGGACGAGTGGTGTGGCTGGCCTTGGCTAGACTCTTCGCGACTCGGGCACCATTTTTTCCAGCGATTCAGATTTATCCTAACTAAGCTAGGATTGTTACTGCAATTCGTGAGACTGATTAAGATTTCTTGCGACGGCTATGCCATCGATACGCCCGCCACACAAAGAAAAATCAAAAAATTTGAATTCTGCGAAACGGCTGGTGCGACACGGGATACAAGCTAAATCTATCTCAAATACGCTAAATCATAGCCTGCATGGTTGTCAACTGGTTAGACGCTGAATTGCACAATCTGGTCCATGCCGACCAAACAAGAGAAAGCGGCCTTTGCCAAGAGGCTGCGTGACCTGCTAGAACCGCTGAAAATTCGCGGCGGGACCAAACTCGCCGAACAGTTTAATCTTCGTTATCACGGCGAGCGTCCGGTTACGACGCAAGCCGCCCACAAGTGGCTGTCGGGCGCGACGATTCCGAAGCCGGACAAGCTGCGCATGCTGGCCGAATGGCTGAACGTGAAGGAGCATTGGCTCCATTACGGACCGGCGCCGGGCGCGAATGCCAGGCCGCTCGCGCGGGGCGAAAAGTATCCGCCTTCACCTGAAACGATCGAGTTGGCGTCGAAGATCGAATCGCTTACGCCGAAGGACCGATTCCTCGTGGAAGAAATGATTGTGCGCTTTTACGGCGAGGATACGGCGGGCGAATAGCCGCGGCGTTCGCCGGCCGAACGCTAACGCGTTGACCATGAAAAAAGCCGCCCGGGTTGCTCCGGGCGGCTTTGTTTTTTTACGCGTTGCTGCGGTTTTCAGTACCGCGAACAGCTTGCGTCGGCGTGAATCGGTCTTGTGGACAGCGAGCGCATTACCGCCCGCCATCAGACCCGATCTCAGGCCGCTTTCGTCTTCGACTGACCCATCATCCGCGTGATGTAGTACTGCTGGGCGATCGACAGCACGTTGTTCACCACGTAGTACAGCACCAGACCGGCAGGGAAGAAGAAGAACATAACCGAGAACGCGATCGGCATGAACATCATCATCTTGGCCTGAACTGGGTCCGGCGGCGTCGGGTTCAGACGCGTTTGCAGGAACATCGACACGGCCATCAGCACCGGCAGGATGAAGAACGGGTCCTGTTGCGACAGATCGTGAATCCACAGAATCCACGGCGCGCCGCGCATTTCCACCGACGACAGCAGCACCCAGTACAGCGAGATGAACACCGGAATCTGGATGACGACCGGCAGACAGCCGCCGAACGGATTGACCTTCTCGGTCTTGTACAACTCCATCAGCGCCGAGTTCATCTTCTGCGGATCGCCCTTGAAGCGTTCGCGCAGCGCTTGCATGCGCGGCGTGATCGCCTTCATGCGCGCCATCGACTTATAGCTCGCGGCCGACAGCGGGAAGAACACCGCCTTGATCAGCAGCGTGAGCAGCACGATCGACCAGCCCCAGTTGCCGACATAGCTATGGATCTTCTCGAGCAGCCAGAACAGCGGCTTCGCGATGATCGTGACCCAACCGTAGTCCTTGACCAGTTCCAGACCCGGCGCGATGCCTTCGAGCATGCGCTCTTCTTCCGGACCGGCGAACAGGCGCGCGGAGACGTCGACCGTTTGACCCGGGGCAATCGTGGCCACCGGTTCCTTCACGCCGACGCGATACAGCGCCGGATCGATCTTCTCGACGTAAATGTCGCGCTTCACGCCCTGCTGCGGAATCCAGGCTGACGCGAAGTAGTGTTGGACCATCGCGATCCAGCCGTTGTCGGCCGCGGTCGCGTAATCCTGCTTGTTCTTGTCGATGTCGCTGAACGTCATCTTCTGGAAGTGATGCTGGTCGGTGTAGACAGCCGGCCCGATGAACGTGTGCGAGAAGCGCGGCGTTTCCACCGGCTGATCGTCACGCACCAGTTCCATATAGACCGACGGCGTCACCGGTGCGGTGCCGACGTTCTGGATCTTCGTGTCGACGCCGATCACATAGCTGCCACGCGTGAACGTGTAGGTCTTGATGACCTTCACGCCACCCTTCACCGGCGATTCGAAGCTGAGCTGGAACGATTTTTCGTCGCCCGTCAGATCGTGCGGCTGGTTCGGCAGCGGCGTGTAGATGTCGTTGTGGTTCGGGAAATCGCCGCCGAGCAGACCCGTGCGCGCCAGATACGTATGGTTCGCGGTGCGGTCGAACAGCGTGATCACCAGATCCGGCGTCTTGCCGTCGCCTTGCTTCACGAGCGACAACTTCGACAGCGTGCCGCCGCGGGTGTCGATCTCGCCGTTATAGACGTCGGTGCTGAACTTGATGAGTTGCGATTGCGCGGCGGCCGGCGCGTTGCCCGGAGCCGCTGCGTTCGTGGCCGGCAAATCGGCGGGCTGGGTTCCCGGCGTCGTGGTTCCCGGTTCGGCGCTACCGACGGTGTGCGTCGGCGTCGCGCTCGGGAAGAACATCGACGGGCGTCCGTGGTCGCGTTGCCAGTTGTCGAACAGCATGACCGCTGACATGAAAAAGATGACCCATAGGACGGTGCGTTTGATATCCATGCGTTGTCTCAGTGTCGATGGAACGGCGCGTCAGCGCTTTTCAGAAGTGGGAGGCGGGACGAGATCGATGCCGCCCGCGGAAAACGGGTGGCAACGGCAAATACGCCTGGCGGCGAGATAAGTCCCGCGCGCGGCGCCATGATACTGGATTGCTTCGCGCGCGTAATCAGAGCAGGAAGGGTAAAAACGGCACCGGTTGCCGAGTATTGGGCTCACGGCAATCTTGTAGAAACGCAATAAAGCGAAAAGTACCGTTTGCATGGCTGGTGCGGCTCACTGCGCCGCGCAACGTGGAGGTCCGGGTGATGCCCGCGCAGCAAGGCTACGGGAGCCGCAAAGCGGCGCAACGGGCAGTCACTTGAGCGTCATTCCGTTTGGGGCGCTTCCGCGGGCGGCGCCTGGCGACGGACAATTTCGCGCGCTGCCTTGTCGAGCAACGCCTCGATTTCGCTGCGGCACAGCGCCTTCAATGGCGGCGACGAAGCGCTCGGCAAAGCTTTTTTGTCGAAGCGCGTGTGCAAACGCAGCAGCACATCCCAACCGCCGAATTCCGCGCGCCGCAGCCGGAAGGCATCGCGCGCGATTCGACGTACCAGATTACGCGTGGCCGCGCGCGGCGCGTACTTCTTGCCGATCACGAGGCCAAGACGTGCGTCGTTGCCGGTGGGCCGGCCGTACACCACAAAGTGCGCGGTGCGGCGCCACGGGCGCAAACGAAAAACGGATGAAAATTCATCCGTTTTCAGTAGCCTTGCGGCTTTGGGGAAGGCGGCTTGCGCTCGCAACGGAAGCGAGCCCAGTTGCGTCGCCCCAGCCGTTCCCGCATTACCGCGGGCTTCGCCAGTTGGCACAGACAGAGCGTGCAATCCGCTCGCCAACCTTAGATGGCGAGGCGCTTGCGGCCCTTCGCGCGACGTGCGTTGATGACCTTGCGGCCGCCTGCGGTCTTCATGCGAACGCGGAAGCCGTGGGTGCGCTTGCGACGGGTAACGGAAGGTTGGTAAGTACGTTTCATGTTGCTCTCACTTGATCGACTGATCGAAAAATAACCGCACGATCATCGCTGAAGCGGCAATGGCCGGAGGTTTACAGAATTGGTTTTCGCGGAACCCGCTATTTAAACCGGTTTTCTGTTGGCCGTCAATAGTTTAGCGCTCGCCGGCCTGCGACGCCGCTGGCTCGGGCGGATGATCCGTCCCTGTGGATAACTCCCTTCCGGGTAGCATTTGGCGTTAGAATCTCGCCTTACTTCCCAAAAATCCTGCACGCCGCTCCGGCTCGCTTGCCCCGCAAACCCTTGTGGCACAAGCGCCTGGAGCCGTTACGCCTGGCTGCTCAGGGCCTTGTTGCGCGCACGCGACAGGGGCAGCGGCGACCGCCGTGCACACCATAACGACAGCAACTCGATGAACGATTTCTGGCAACACTGTTCCGCATTGCTGGAGCGTGAGCTTACGCCCCAGCAGTACGTGACGTGGATCAAACCGTTGGCCCCGGTCGCCTTCGACGCCGCTGCGAACACGCTTAGCATTGCCGCGCCGAACCGCTTCAAGCTCGACTGGGTCAAGAGCCAGTTCTCCGGCCGCATCGCGGATATGGCCCGCGATTTCTGGCAAGCCCCGGTCGACGTACAGTTCGTGTTGGACCCGAAAGCCGGCATGCGGGCGCCGCAGGCCACGTCGTCGCCGGGTTCGACGCGCCCTGTTTCAGCATCATCCGCGCCGATGGGCGGTAATTCTGGCGGTGGCGCTGCAGTCGACGCGGCCGTCGGCGCCGTGCAAGCGGCGCATGCCGCGCGCGCTGGCGGCGTGAACGCCGCCGCGCAGCAGCATGCGAACGCGCGCGCGGCATCGGCCGCCGCCGAAGACGCCGCCGACCTCGATCTGCCCAGCCTCGACGCGAACGAAGCCGCGGCCGCCCGTCGCACGTGGCGTCCGGGCCAGAGCGCGAGCTCGAACGGCAATGGCGAAAACGACTCGATGTACGAGCGCTCGAAGCTCAACCCGGTGCTGACCTTCGACAACTTCGTGACCGGTAAGGCCAACCAGTTGGCGCGCGCCGCGGCGATTCAGGTCGCGGACAATCCAGGCATCTCGTACAACCCGCTGTTCCTGTATGGCGGCGTCGGCCTTGGCAAGACCCACCTGATTCACGCGATCGGCAACCAGCTTCTGATGGACAAGGCCGGCGCGCGGATTCGCTACATCCACGCAGAACAGTATGTGTCCGACGTGGTGAAGGCGTACCAGCGCAAGGCCTTCGACGATTTCAAGCGCTACTACCACTCGCTCGACCTGCTGCTAATCGACGATATTCAATTCTTCTCGGGCAAGTCGCGCACACAAGAGGAATTCTTCTACGCGTTCGAGGCGTTGGTCGCGAACAAGGCGCAGGTGATTATCACCAGCGACACGTATCCGAAGGAAATCTCGGGCATCGACGACCGCCTGATCTCGCGCTTCGACTCCGGTCTGACGGTGGCGATCGAGCCGCCCGAGCTGGAAATGCGCGTCGCGATCCTGATGCGCAAGGCGCAATCGGAGTTCGTGAGCCTGAATGAAGACGTCGCGTTCTTCGTCGCGAAACACTTGCGCTCGAACGTGCGTGAGCTGGAAGGCGCGCTGCGCAAGATCCTCGCGTATTCGAAGTTCCACGGCCGCGAAATCACGATCGAATTGACCAAGGAAGCACTGAAAGACCTGCTGACGGTGCAGAACCGCCAGATTTCGGTGGAAAACATCCAGAAGACGGTCGCGGACTTCTACAGCATCAAGGTCGCGGACATGTATTCGAAGAAGCGTCCGGCGAACATCGCGCGGCCGCGGCAGATCGCGATGTATCTGGCGAAGGAGCTGACGCAGAAGAGCTTGCCGGAAATCGGCGAACTGTTCGGCGGGCGCGACCACACCACGGTGCTGCACGCAGTGCGCAAGATCGCCGACGAGCGCAGCAAGGACGCGCAACTGAACCACGAATTGCACGTGCTGGAGCAGACGCTGAAGGGCTAAGCAAGTCGACTGGGAAAAACGACCTGTTTATTTCCAAACTCGCCCCCATTTTAGTGAGGCGGTTCTGTTTTCAGGCACAATACAGGTTTAACCGCCCGGCGGCCGCGGGCGGATTTCACGCTGTGGCAGGTGCTGCGTGGCGCCGGCGGGGGGCCACGGCTGTGAGCTGGAACGCTTGCCTGGCAAGGCGCGCAGGCCGTTATATCAACGAAGGAACTCTATGCAACTGGTCAAGACCGAACGCGATAACCTCCTCAGGCCGCTGCAAACCGTGAGCGGCATCGTCGAACGCCGCCATACGTTGCCGATCCTCGCCAATTTGCTGATTACCAAGAACGGCCCTGACGTGTCGTTCCTGTCCACCGACCTCGAGTTGCAGATCACCACGCGTGCCGATTTCGGCGTGGGCGGCGATTCGGTGGCGACCACGGTGGCAGCAAGAAAGCTCCTCGACATTCTGCGCGCCATGCCCGACGGGCAAGTCACGCTCACGCTGAACGACAAGCGTCTGACCGTGCAATCCGGCAAGAGCCGTTTTGCGCTGCAAACGCTCGCCGCAGACGAATTTCCGACGGTCGCGCAAGCTAAAGACTACGGCGCGAACCTCGTGGTTCCCCAGAAGGCGTTCCGCCAGTTGCTCGGCATGGTCCATTTTTCGATGGCCCAGCAGGACATTCGCTATTACCTGAACGGCATGCTGCTGGTGGTGGATGGCGACCAGCTGATGGCAGTCGCAACCGACGGCCACCGCCTGGCGTTCTCGTCGATGAAGATCGAAGGCACGTTCGCGCGTCAGGAAGTGATCATTCCGCGCAAGACGATTCTGGAATTGCAGCGTTTGCTGGAAGACATCGACGACACGCTGAAGATCGACATCGCGCAAACGCAGGTGAAGTTCACGTTCGGCCAGGTCGAACTGGTGTCGAAACTGGTGGAAGGCAAATTCCCGGACTTCCAGCGCGTGATTCCGAAGTCGCACAAGAATCAATTTTTGATCGGCCGTGAAGAACTGCAGCGCTCGCTGCAACGCGCCGCGATTTTGACGTCGGACAAATTCAAGGGCGTGCGCTGCATTATCGAGCCGGGTCAGTTGAAGATCATGTCGACCAACGCCGATCAGGAAGAGGCGCAGGAAGAACTGGAAATCGCGTACGACGGCGACAGCGTCGATATCGGGTTCAACGTCACGTATCTGCTCGACGTGCTCGCGAACCTGAAGGTCGACATGTTGCAAGTGAGCCTGGGCGACGCCAGCTCCAGCGCGTTGATCACGATTCCCGAGAACGACGAGTTCAAATACGTAGTGATGCCGATGCGCATCTAACGCGTCCAATACCGAGAAGACACCAAGGGGCGCAGTGCCCCTTTGGCGTTTTTATGGTGTTTTGAAAAGTCCCGAGCAGCAACCTTGCAGTAACGCAGAACCGGAAAAAATCCATGACTGAAACGAACAATACGCAACCCGACAACAGCTACGGCGCCTCGTCCATTCAGATCCTCGAAGGTCTGGAGGCGGTGCGCAAGCGGCCGGGGATGTACATCGGGGATACATCGGATGGCACCGGTTTGCATCACCTCGTGTTCGAGGTGCTCGACAACTCGATCGACGAAGCATTGGCCGGGCATTGCAACGACATCCAGGTGATCATTCACGCGGATAACTCCATTTCGATCACCGACAACGGCCGCGGCGTGCCGACCGGTCTGAAGATGGACGACAAACACGATCCGAAGCGCAGCGCCGCTGAAATCGTGATGACGGAGCTGCACGCCGGCGGCAAGTTCGACCAGAACAGCTACAAGGTATCCGGTGGTTTGCACGGCGTGGGTGTGTCGTGCGTGAACGCGCTGTCGGCGTGGTTGCGTCTCGTGATTCGCCGCGACGGCAAGAAGCACTTCATGGAGTTTCACCGTGGTGTGCCGCAGAACCGCATTATCGAAGAAATCGATGGTGTGGCCGTCTCGCCGATTCAGGTGGTGGGCGATACCGAGAACCGCGGTACCGAAGTGCACTTCCTCGCTGATGAGACGATTTTCGGCAACGTCGAATATCACTACGACATACTGGCCAAGCGGATTCGCGAACTGTCGTTCCTGAATAACGGTGTGCGGATTCGTTTGACGGATCAGCGTTCGGGTAAGGAAGAAGATTTCGCGTTCGTGGGCGGCGTGAAGGGTTTTGTTGAGTACATCAACAAGAACAAGGCTGTGCTGCACCCGAATATTTTCCATGTGAGCGGCGAGAAAGACGGCATTGCCGTTGAAGTCGCCATGCAGTGGAACGACAGCTACAACGAAAACGTGCTGTGCTTCACCAATAACATTCCGCAGCGCGACGGTGGTTCGCACCTGACCGGGTTGCGTGCGGCAATGACGCGCGTGCTGAACAAATACATCAACGATCACGACATCGCGAAGAAGGCGAAGGTCGAGACGTCGGGTGACGATATGCGCGAAGGGTTGTCGTGCGTGTTGTCGGTGAAGGTGCCGGAGCCGAAGTTCAGCGCGCAAACGAAAGACAAGCTGGTTTCGTCGGAAGTGCGCGCGCCGGTGGAAGATGTGGTTGCGAAGGCGCTCGAAGAGTACCTGCTCGAAACGCCGAATGACGCGAAGATCATTGTCGGCAAGATCGTCGACGCGGCTCGCGCGCGGGATGCGGCTCGCAAGGCGCGGGAAATGACGCGTCGTAAGGGCGTGCTCGACGGCGTTGGCTTGCCCGGGAAGCTCGCGGATTGCCAGGAGAAGGATCCGGCGAAGTCCGAGATTTATATCGTCGAGGGTGACTCGGCAGGTGGCTCGGCGAAGCAGGGTCGTGATCGGAAGTTTCAGGCGATTTTGCCGCTGCGCGGCAAGGTGCTGAACGTTGAAAAAGCGCGGTTCGATAAGCTGATTTCTTCGGAACAGATCGTCACGCTGATTACCGCGCTGGGTTGTGGGATCGGCAAAGACGATTACAACCTGGAGAAGCTGCGTTATCACCGCATCATCATCATGACCGATGCTGACGTGGACGGCGCGCATATTCGAACGCTGTTGCTGACGTTCTTCTATCGTCAAATGCCGGAGATGATCGAGCGTGGTTTTATTTATATCGCGCAACCACCGCTGTTCAAGATCAAGGCGGGTAAGGATGAGCGGTATTTGAAGGATGAGTCCGAGGTTAATGCTCATATCTTGAAGCTGGCGTTGCAGGGCTCGGAACTGGTGCCGGCTGAAGGCGCTACGCCGATTACTGGCGATGCGCTGGGTGAGTTGGCTCGTGCTTATTTGCTCGCGCAGGCGGTGGTGAATCGGTTGAGCCGGTTGTATGACGCTGGCGCGCTTGAGGCGGTGATGGATGGGGTCGTGATGGACCTGTCCAGCGAGGAAGCGGCCGAGGCTTCGGCTCAGGCTATGGAAGCGAAGTTGCGCGATGAACCGCTGAAGCCTGAAGTTCGCGTGACGACGATGTATGACGAAGTGCGTGAGCTGCGCTCGTTGCGCGTCGCGCGGTCGCATCACGGGAATCAGAAGATTTTTGTGCTGGATGAAGAGTTTCAACTGACTGCGGATTATCGACAGCTGCTTAATACGGCTAATACGTTTAAGGGGTTGATCCAGGCTGGGGCGGTGATTAAGCGCGGTGAGCGGAGTATGGCTGTTACCGACTTCAAGAGTGCCATGAAGTGGTTGCTGGCTGATGCTGAGCGCAATATTTCCAAGCAGCGCTATAAGGGGCTCGGGGAGATGAATCCTGGGCAGCTTTGGGAAACGACGATGGATCCGACCGTGCGTCGTTTGCTTCGTGTGCAGATTGAGGATGCTATTGCGGCTGATGGGATCTTTACGACGCTCATGGGCGATGATGTGGAGCCGCGGAGAGCGTTTATTGAGTCGAATGCGTTGCGGGCGGGGAATATTGATGTTTGATCTGTAGCTGAACGCATAGCCTGAAAATCTGAGACCCATAAGCTAAGAAGCTTATGGGTCTTTTTTCTTGATAGTTCGACCAAGCCGCATTCGCGTTGGCATGGTAAGTGTGCGCGGGCATCGATAAATAAGCGCCCAACCCCATTCCTCTCTTTTAATCCGGGATATTTTTCCGTTACCTAATCAGCATTAAATAAATCCGCAATAAATTCCGAATTAACAATTGCACCAACCATCTTGATTGCGCTAACCCGCTAATCTTTTGTATTATTGCGCGACAGCGCGGGGGCGCAATTGCGTAAATAAGAGGCGGTATGGGGGCACAGGACTTAATCACGGCGATAAAAGGCGGATTGTTGCAAAGCGACCGTCTGCTGAAACTGGACACGCCATTGGGCGCAAATGTCCTGTTGCCGCAAAGACTGGTGGGCCATTCACGTCTGGGCCGTGATTACGAATTCACGCTGGACACCGTTTCCACCAACGACAATATCGAACTCAAGAAGCTGATTGCCCAGCCCGTCACGCTGTGGATCCAGCAAGCCGACCAGTCGTACGCCCCGCATCACGGTTATGTCCATACAGCGCGCCGTCTGGGCTCGGACAGCGCGCTGACCAGTTATCAGATCGGGTTTGTGTCGTGGATGCATTTCCTGCGTTTCAGAAAAGATGCACGAATCTGGCAGGATAAACCGGCCGATGAAATCATCACCGACGTATTCAATATGCACCCCCAGGCGCAGGGTGCATTCCGCTTTGCTTTACGAAATACCCTGCCGCAGCGTTCATTCTGCGTGCAATACGAGGACGACTGGACTTTCTGTCACCGGCTGATGGAAACCGAAGGCCTGTTCGGTTATTTCGAGCAGGCCACGGATGGTAAATCGCACACGCTGGTCATCACGGACGACATCGGCAGCCTCCCGGCACTCTCGCCGCAGGCGGTCGACTTTTACCGCTCAGGCACGAACAGCGAAACCGACGCCTTCGTGCAATGGAGCGGCACGCGCACGCTACAGAGCACGACGCTCACGACCCGCACGTTCGACTACAAGGCTCCGTCGGCACCGGCCAATCCCAAGAGCACGACGATCCCGACGCTCGCCACACAGGGCGAGCTGCCGCAGCAGGCCGAGGTGTACGAGTACACCGGCGCCTACACCTACGGCAAGCAGGACCGTGGCGACCAGCTCGCCAGGGTCCGAATGGAAGAATGGGAATCGCGCGCAAAGCGCTTCCACGGCGTGGGCGCAGTACGCCGCATTGACGCGGGCCGCTGGTTCGAACTGCAGGATCACCCCGACCACAGCACGGGCAGCGAACAGGAGCGCCAGTTCGCGGTCATTGCGCTCGACTGGGTCATCGAGAACAACCTGCCCGTTTCAGGCGGGACGACAGACTTCCCGCACAGCCTGAAAGGCGCGGTCGCCGCAGCGCGTGCCGCACACAGCGCGGACGCCGCGCTGACCGTCAAAGCCAGCGACGGCAGCGAAGGCTTCTTCATGGCCGCCGTCGAGGCGCAACGCAAAACCATCCCGTTCCGCAGTCCGTTCGAGCATCACAAGCCCGAAATGTCGATGCAAACCGCGACCGTTGTCGGTCCGGCGAATGAAGAGGTGTACACGGACCCGCTGAACCGCATCAAAGTCCTGATGCACTGGGATCGTCTCAACGACGGCGATGAAAACGCGTCATGCTGGATGCGGGTCGCGCAGTCCGACACTGGCGGTAGCTATGGCGCGGTGCACGTACCGCGCGTCGGCGAAGAAGTGATCGTGTCGTTCCTCGATAACGACTGCGACAAGCCGATCGTCACCGGTCGCGTGTACAACGGTGCCAAGAAGCCGGACTGGCATTCGAACGGCATCCTGTCGGGCTACAAGTCGAAGGAGTACCAGGGCAGCGGCTACAACCAGATGGTGATGGACGACGCCACCGGTCAGAATCGCGTGCAGCTTTACAGCAGCAGCACGAATGCGCAGTTGCACCTGGGTTATCTGATTGCGCAAAGCGGCAACGCGCGCGGCGAGTATCTGGGCAGCGGCTTCGATCTCAAGTCAGACGCGTATGGCGCGATCAGGGCCGCACAGGGCATGGTCGTATCGACGCATCCGACAACGGGCGCATCGAGCCAACCTCTGGACGTACGCGACGCAAACAGCCAACTGGTCAATTCGGAGAGCGTGATCGAGTCGCTGAGCCAGGCGAGCGAAACGCACCAGGCCGGGAGCCTGAAAGACGGTTACAACTCACTGAAGTCATTCACCGACGCCACCCGGAACAGCGTATCCGGAGCCACCGGCAGCAGCAGCGGCAACACAGCAGGCGGCGGCACGGGCAACGCGAACACGTTCAGGGAACCGATCCTGCTGTTCGCGACACCGGCCGGCATCGCCATGTCGACGCAGAAGTCGAGCCACATCGCGGCGAACGAGCACGTCAATCTGGTCAGCGGCCAGAGCACGCACATCGCGACCGGCAAATCGCTGCTAGCGAGCGTGGGCGAAAAGATCAGCCTGTTCGTGCAGAACGCGGGCATGAAGTTCTTCGCGGCCAAGGGAAAAGTCGAGATCAAAGCGCAGTCCGACAATGTGGAATTCACCGCGCAGAAAACATTCCGATTGCTCTCGGCCACCGAAAAAATCGAGGTCGCCGCCGATCAGGAAATCCTGTTGACGAGCGGTGGCGCGTACATCCGCATCTCAGGCGGCAACATCGATATTCACGCGCCGGGCAAAATCGATGTCAAAGGTGCGCAGCACAGCTTCAATGGTCCGACGAGCCAAGGATACCCGCTGCCGGCGGCGCGCCCCGATCAGCCAGGGCAACTTGACCTGCTCCATCAATACGCGAACGGTGAGCCCGTCAAAGGTGGCCAATTTTCCGTACTCGATGCAAACGGCGGGATGCTGCGCCAAGGCGCCCTTGATGCTAACGGCCGCATGACCGTGAGCGGCTTGCCGCCAGGCGTGGCACAGGTGCAGTTCGGCAACGATCCGCGCGATCCGTCGCAGCCGGCCAACTATTTCAAGAGCATCAAATGGCCGCCCGAGCCACTCAGCGTGTCGGGCGATGCGGCATCCGCAGCGCAAATGGCGTCCTTCTTGCCTGGCGCGGCCGGAGGCGCAGGCTCAGCGGCCGGCGCCGCAACGAGCGCAATGAGCACGGCAGGCGGCGCCATGAGTTCCGCCACAAGCAGCGCGTCGCAACTGGCCAGCCTGGCTGGTACGGCTTCACAAGGCGCCAGCGGCCTCGCCGCGATGGCGAAAGGCCAGGCCATGGGGCTTGCCCAAAACGCACTCACCAAGGCGCTACCCGCCGGTGCGAGCGCAGGGTTATCACAAGCCAGTCAGGTCGCCAGCGCCGCGAAGGAAATCAGTTCGATCGCGCAATCCGCCCGCGGCGCAGTGCCCGCGCTCAAAGGCATTGTTTGATGCCGCACCGATCGACCTCCACTCGACCCCTCTCGTACTCGACATGAAAAAAACGATGTTCTTGGCGCTCGCCCTCTTCATCGCCTCGACGGCATCCGGTGCGGCCGAACTGAAGATCACCGCGGCCGCGATGGCTTCGCAGTACGACAGCGAGTCGGACGCGGCCTCGAAGTTTACCGACAAGCCGCTCGCGTTGACAGGCAAGCTTCTCTCACTGGAATCAGGCCTCACGGATGACGACGTGGTCGGAAAGCTTGGTGACGATCCCGACACGGCAGTGCGCGTGAGCTTTGCCGACAAAGCGAGCGCCGACAAGGTCCGTCCTCGAATCGGTCAGAAAGTGACGCTGCATTGCTTCGGTGCGTACTCGACGACCTATCCCGCTGCGACCGACTGCAAATTCAGGTAAGCCGCCAATGAAACACTTTTTGACTCTGTCGATCGTAGTCTGCTGCGTCGCCATGACACCACTCGCCCATGCGCAATCGGTCTCCGACATGAAAACGATCGCGGGCTTCGTCGAGTGCAAACTCGATGCACGGCAAATCCAGCGTTTTATCGACCGGATGGATAGCAACGGCGTACCGGATTTCGTGAGTCTGCCCTCACGGCCCAAGGGCGTAGATCTCGCATGGCAAACCAGGAAGCCGATTACCGCGTGGGGCGCGACGTCGAATCTCGTTTCACTCGTTTCGCCACGTGAGATGCTGCTCGCCATTCCTGCACCGGTAGGCCAGGAAATCGACACGGCAAACCAATGGGCAGCTCGCATCGGCGACATGCATGAGGACAGCGGCACGGTGGCGATGCGGGAGAAGTTGCACTGGCACGGCGTCGACTATCGCAAGGCGGTGGGTAAGAAAGAAATCAGATTGCTCGTCGATCAGGACGAAAGTCCAGGCTGGCTTCTGCTTGGATGCGGATACGACCAGCTTTTCTCCAACAACTAAACCATCGATCTGATCAGTATGAGCGCAGCCTCCGCCCCGACTACCGGCGTCGTCAAAACCGAAGTGGCCATCGCCCCGCTTGTCACCATCGTCAAAGAGGATGCGGGATCTGCGCTCGAACAATTCGACGCGTGGCTGAAAAGTGCCAGTGACGGCTACATCACGCTCGAACGCGTCGAGCAACTCGCCAACGCGGTGCCTGTCGTGTCGAACATCCTCTCGGCGATCGACGTCGTGATGGATATCAAGCGGCTGATCGAGGTAGAAGCACGAGACCTATTCGACTATCTGAATCTGGGTATAGATCTGATCGGCGTGATTCCGTTGCCGCCGGTCATGGGCGAATTCCGCATGGGCGCCCGCCCGATGCTCAAGCTCGCTCGTGAGGAATTGATGAAGAGCGGCAGGTCGATCGCGGAAGCCGGTGGCCAGATGATCTCCGACGCGATCATCTCCGTTCTCGTCGCGCATCTTAGTACCAAGTTCGCTGGCGAGATCGATGCGTTCGTCAAGGAAGTTCAGGCCAAGCTCGCGGAATTGCTGGATGCTTGTGCCGATCACGCGCGCCAACTGTTGGAAGGGCTGGCTCAAATTTTCGAGGGCGCGGCATCGGGTCGCCTGTTCGATACCACGGGTAACCTCCACGCTGCAGACTTGCATATGCAGCAGGCCAGTGCAGGATTCGCGGCTCACGACGCGCGCAAAGTCGCCGATAGCATCTGGTCGTACCTGAAGGACGGAACGAAAGTTTTCGTTAAGGACGCGGCCAATCTGGCGACTCGCGTAGCAAACGAAGTCTCACCGTCGACAAAAGGACGGCTGCAGCAGATGGCGGTGGATGCGCGTCACGCGATTCCGTTCGTCACCCAGAAAATCAAAGGACTGAACAGTTCGGATGTCGGTGGCCTGATGTGGTTGCTGAACGCGCTAAGCCAGTCTGTCGCCGTATGGCGAGCAAAGCAGACACATCGGAACGCCCAGCGCGTGGGTATCAAGGAAGCCGGCAAGTCGAGCGCGGAACGTCGACGAGCCGATGGTCAGTTGGAGACGGTCAGCTCTCAGGCAAATGCACAGCATCCGGGCCCGAACGATTGCAAGAATTGCCCGAAAGTCAGTAACGGCAAACATTCCGTGGGTTATGCACTTGGCGACGAGCGTATCGATCACGAAGATTTTATTCTGCCTGGTGCAGTTCCGATCGTCTGGCGCCGGACCTACCGTTCCTTCCTCGATGCATACGATCGGAGCGAACTCGGCGCGCGCTGGATTACGCCCTACACGACTCGAGTTGATATTCACGAAGCAAAACTTGTTTATCACGATCCGACTGGGCGCAGTCTCGACTATCCGTTGCTTGGTGCGGGTGCAACGCACGAGGATCTGAACGAAAACATCACGCTCGCGCGACTCGACGAGCAATGGCTGACGTTGACGCGTGGCCATGAGGTGCTTGAAGCGTACGAGAAACGTGGCAACGCGTTCCGGCTGGCGTTCGTTAAACGTCGTTCGGGCGGCCAGATCACGCTCGACTACGATGCCGAACATCGTCTCACGCGTGTCGTCTCGGAACAGGCGATAGTCGCCTTCTCGCACGATGCGCGTGGACGTCTGATCGAAGCGAATTATTTCGACCCTGAAGGTGAATACGTCGGTCAGCTTGCGCGCTACGTCTACGACGAACACGGCGATCTTGTCACCGCGACCGACCGCTACGGCAACCGGCGCGAGTATACGTACCAGCATCATCTCGTCACGCGCTATACCGACCGAACCGGCCGCGGCATCAATCTCGAATGGAGCGGTGTCGAGCCGAAGGCGAAATGTGTCCGCGAATACGCCGATGACGGCAGCGATGAAATCCGCCTTTCCTGGCATCCGGATATCCGTCTGGTATCCGTCACCGATGCACTTGGCCATGTCTCCCGTCACTATTTTGACATCAACGGCTACACGTACCGGATCATTCATCCTGACAACGGAGAAGAATGGTTTTACCGCGATGTCAGCCATAATCTGACGCAGCACACCTACCCTGACGGCGGTGTCGATCAATTCAGTTATGACGACCGCGGCAATCCGCTCGAGCAGCGGCGAGCGGACGGCAGCGTCGTACACATGGAATACGACGCGAAGGACCAGATCACGTCGATTGTCGACGCACACGGTCACCGTTGGCAGCGTGAATATGACGACGCGGGTCATGTCATCACACAGATCGACCCGTTGGGTCACCAGACAGCGTATAGCTACAACAAGCAAGGCTTACCCGAGACAATCACCGATGCGAAAGGTGGTTCGAAGGTTCTCACCTATGGCCTGAACGGACAGATCGAAAGCTACACCGATTGTTCCGGCAAGAAGACGCAGTGGCGCTATGACGACACGGGTCGTCTGCTTGAAAGCAAAGATCCGATTGGGCGGACGACGACTTATCGCTACGGCGACAACGGTGGCCTGACCGCCATGCAGACGCCTGCCGGCATCGAGAAGTTTGTTTTCGACGCCGAGGGTCGTCTCCTCACGCACACCGACCCACTTGATCGCACGACACGATTTTCCTATGACGCGGCGGGCCGAATTGCACATCGAAGCGACGCGGCGGGACGACTCGTCACGTACCGCCATGATCCGGTTGGACGGCTGATTGCGCTGACGGACCCAAACCAGGCGACCTATCGGTTCAGCCACGATCCCATCGGCCGGATGACTGAAACAGTTGGATTCGACGGCAAGATCACGAGCTACGACTACAATCAGATGGACGGCAAGCTCAAGTCCATCCGGGAAGCGGGTGCCGCTACACGGGTTGCGTATGACAGAGGCGGCCGGCTCCTCTCACGTGCAACAGAGGCTGCGGAAGAACGCCTCGCGTACGATAGTAGCGGCCGTTTAATCGATGCGCAGAACAGCCACAGCCGCGTGCAACTCTTCTTCGATGCCGTCGGCAATCTGGTGCGCGAGCACCACGCTTATCGATTGTTCGGCGAAGAGCGCAGCTATGTATGGCGTCATGATTATGACGAGATCGGCACACGTATCAGAACAGTGCGTCCGGATGGCCACGTGGTGGACTGGCTGACGTATGGATCCGGTCACGTACACGGCATGATGCTCGACGACCGGGAGCTGATCCAGTTTGAACGGGACGATTTGCACCGCGAGACCCAACGGACATTATCGAATCGCATTGAGCAACTGATCCAGTACGAGCCGACAGGACGCATTGCAGCGCAGTCGTTGAAGCGAATTGGAGCGCCGGCGGCGGTGGCTGCGCGCAGCTACCGTTACGATGGCAGTGGGCAACTCCTGCAGGTCGAAGACAGTCGGCAGGGCATCACAACCTATCGATATGATCCGGTCGGTCGGTTGATAGAAGCTGCGGGGCCGCTGGATCGCGAACGGTTCGCTTACGATCCCGCCAGCAATCTGATCGACTTCAGCACCGCCGAGAGCACGCGCGCAGACAGCATGCCGCAGACTACTATGCCTGAGCAGGTATCTCGCGTGCTGGGCAATCTGCTAACGAATTACGCGGGCACGCGATTCGAATACGACGCGCGGGGCAATCTGGTTGCAAAGCAGTCTTCGACGGGTCGTCAACGCTACACATGGGACGAGTTCAACCGACTCGAAACGGCGACGGTCGACGAGGCAACCCGTCAGCACCATGCACGCTATTTCTACGACGCGCTGGGGCGGCGCATCGGTAAGGAAGTCGACGGCGTTCGCACTGTCTTCGGCTGGGACGGCGACGCGCTGGCTTTCGAAACGACTGACGAGTCCAGCATCCATTACCTGTATGAGAAGGACTCGACCGTACCGATCGCGCAGTACATAGCAGATCCGGTCGTCGGGATTCAAACTCCGCAATGGACGTCGACCGACAGGTACGCGCCTGAAGATGATCCGCTGCAGCGATCGCCGCTTGCAACGTCGGCTGCTGTGCACGTTTTCTTCTACCACTGCGATCAGATCGGCACGCCGCAACTGTTGACCGATGAGTCAGGCGAAGTGGTGTGGGGTGCGAAGTACAAAGTTTGGGGTGAGGCGCGCGAAGTGAATGCGCGCGTTTCGGAGGTCGCAAAGATTGCACCTCATAATCCAATCCGCTTTCAGGGGCAGCAGTGGGATGAGGAGACGGGCTATGCGTATAACCGTTTCCGGTACTACGATGCTCAGCATGGCCGGTTTCTCAGCCAGGATCCGATCGGATTGCTGGGCGGCATGAATGTGTATCAATATGCGCCGAACCCGATTTTGTATGTCGATCCGTTGGGGTTGGCAAGGGGAAAGTGCACGATCTACTGGTATAAAACTGATGAATCAACCGGCCACTATAGCGTCAAAACAGTCTCCGGAACGGGTAGTCTGCATACCGAACAGGAGGTGTCGCCCGACTACACTCAAACCGGAATTGCCAAGGTGAGTGCGCTGGACAATCGAGAACCGGCCAACACCGCCACATTCGACATGCCCGATGTCGATGCCGCGCAGAAGTTTCAGCGCGGCAAGATCAGGGACGAGGACGGTGATGGCGCTTATGATGTCGCCAACAATAGTTGTATGACCCATGTCACGGACGTACTCAACGCTGGCGGCGTTCAGGCACCGTCCACGGGTCATCGAGCTTGGGCTTTCCTGACTAAAGCGGGTTTGGGCCCGCGCGCACGATAGATTCTCGTCGAGGTATCCAGAAATGATGTCCCGCGTGCTTTGCCCCCGCCATGGTCTTCAGGCCAATGCTTTGGCCTCACCGAACATCGCTGCCCGCATCAGCGCGAGGGGCCAGTTTGAGGCTGACCAACTCGTCAGAGTGTCATTTGATCGACCGAAGAGAAGCAGAGAGATATGGATGGATCGCAACGAACTTGCGGACCATGCGCATCTGATCACTTACGTGGGGAAAATCGCGCATCTAAAAGACTTTCCAACCATGGCGGCAATCGAGAGGTCGCTGGTTCACGTGTGCGCGCGTTGCATGGACGAATTATTGGTGCGTTCCGGTGAAGAACCGGCCGCCCCTACGTCACTGGAAAGCGCATTCGACACCGCGATGGTCGCCAAAGACGCCAATGTGCCGGAAAGAGATGTTGTCTGCCCTATACACGGGGTTGTGTTTAAGAAAACAACATCTCCGCAGATATCGAGAGCAATCGATTCGCGAGAAGCGAGGCCGAGCAGTCGATTGATCAAAACCGTCCTCGTATCCAGCGAGCGTGAAAGCGTGTTCTGGTTTGATGCCGATTTTTTGCGTAACGTGCTGGGTCCCGAACTCGATCTAACTTCTTCAGCGCTCCGACTAGACGACGCGCGGTTCCGAGAAACGTTAATGGCGAAGTCCACAGCCGTTTGCTCGGTGTGTTTGCACGATCTTCTAATCAGAAACGGCGTCGAAGTCTGAGCAACTTCGTCACTCCCGAGATACCTCATGAAACGATATCTAATTCTAAACGGCGACAAGACGACAGCCAACGGCACCGTCCAGGCCGTGCCGACGTCCATTCAATTGAGCGATAAAGACGTCGCCCACGAAGGGGATCCCGTCGCGTGTCCAGCATGCAACACAACAGGGAAAATTCAATGCGACGGCCCGCGCCAGGTGATGACAGCACCGGACGGAAGGCATGCCGCATTAAACGACGATCTCTGTATTTGCGGTTGCCATCCGCCGCCTCGATTAGTGGCGTCGCAGCAGATGATGTCCACGGACGCGTAACCCTCGATAAGCCACGAAAGCCCCGGGATGCTTTTTTTACCGATTCTAAAATCACCAAGCCAACACTCGAAATAAATTCCGATTTAACATTTATTTCTATTGAATCGATTGCTGTAAACGTCTGATTGTTTGTATTATTGCGCGACAGCGCGGGGGCGCAATTGCATAAATAAGAGGCGGTATGGGGGCACAGGACTTAATTGCGGCGATAAAAGGCGGATTGCTGCAAAGTGACCGTCTGCTGAAACTGGACACGCCATTGGGCGCAAATGTCCTGTTGCCGCAAAGACTGGTGGGCCATTCACGTCTGGGCCGTGATTACGAATTCACGCTGGACACCGTTTCCACCAACGACAATATCGAACTCAAGAAGCTGATTGCCCAGCCCGTCACGCTGTGGATCCAGCAAGCCGACCAGTCGTACGCCCCGCATCACGGTTATGTCCATACAGCGCGCCGTCTGGGCTCGGACAGCGCGCTGACCAGTTATCAGATCGGGTTTGTGTCGTGGATGCATTTCCTGCGTTTCAGAAAAGATGCACGAATCTGGCAGGATAAACCGGCCGATGAAATCATCACCGACGTATTCAATATGCACCCCCAGGCGCAGGGTGCATTCCGCTTTGCTTTACGAAATACCCTACCGCAGCGTTCATTCTGCGTGCAATACGAGGACGACTGGACTTTCTGTCACCGGCTGATGGAAACCGAAGGCCTGTTCGGTTATTTCGAGCAGGCCACGGATGGTAAATCGCACACGCTGGTCATCACGGACGACATCGGCAGCCTCCCGGCACTCTCGCCGCAGGCGGTCGACTTTTACCGCTCAGGCACGAACAGCGAAACCGACGCCTTCGTGCAATGGAGCGGCACGCGCACGCTACAGAGCACGACGCTCACGACCCGCACGTTCGACTACAAGGCTCCGTCGGCACCGGCCAATCCCAAGAGCACGACGATCCCGACGCTCGCCACACAGGGCGAGCTGCCGCAGCAGGCCGAGGTGTACGAGTACACCGGCGCCTACACCTACGGCAAGCAGGACCGTGGCGACCAGCTCGCCAGGGTCCGAATGGAAGAATGGGAATCGCGCGCAAAGCGCTTCCACGGCGTGGGCGCAGTACGCCGCATTGACGCGGGCCGCTGGTTCGAACTGCAGGATCACCCCGACCACAGCACGGGCAGCGAACAGGAGCGCCAGTTCGCGGTCATTGCGCTCGACTGGGTCATCGAGAACAACCTGCCCGTTTCAGGCGGGACGACAGACTTCCCGCACAGCCTGAAAGGCGCGGTCGCCGCAGCGCGTGCCGCACACAGCGCGGACGCCGCGCTGACCGTCAAAGCCAGCGACGGCAGCGAAGGCTTCTTCATGGCCGCCGTCGAGGCGCAACGCAAAACCATCCCGTTCCGCAGTCCGTTCGAGCATCACAAGCCCGAAATGTCGATGCAAACCGCGACCGTTGTCGGTCCGGCGAATGAAGAGGTGTACACGGACCCGCTGAACCGCATCAAAGTCCTGATGCACTGGGATCGTCTCAACGACGGCGATGAAAACGCGTCATGCTGGATGCGGGTCGCGCAGTCCGACACTGGCGGTAGCTATGGCGCGGTGCACGTACCGCGCGTCGGCGAAGAAGTGATCGTGTCGTTCCTCGATAACGACTGCGACAAGCCGATCGTCACCGGTCGCGTGTACAACGGTGCCAAGAAGCCGGACTGGCATTCGAACGGCATCCTGTCGGGCTACAAGTCGAAGGAGTACCAGGGCAGCGGCTACAACCAGATGGTGATGGACGATGCCACCGGCCAGAGCCGCTTGCAGATGTACAGCAGCAGCGCAGACTCCCAACTGCATCTTGGATATCTGATCGCGCAAACAGGCAACTCGCGCGGCGCCTATCTCGGGACCGGTTTCGATCTGAAGTCCGATGCATATGGTGCGGTCCGGGCGGGACAAGGCTTGTATGTGTCGACGCATCCAACGACTGGGACATCAAGCCAGCCTCTCGACGTCCGAGACGCGAGTAATCAGTTGGCCAATTCGGAAAGCGTGATCGAAGCGCTAAGCCAGGCAAGCGAAACCCATCAGGCAGAAACCCTGAAAGACGGTCACGACTCGCTCAAAACTTTTACCGATGCGACACAGAGCAGCGTAGCGGGCGCAACAGGTAGCGGTGGCAATACCGCAGGCGGTGGCACTGGCAATGCCAACGGATTCAAGGAGCCGATCATGCTGTTCGCGACGCCATCGGGCATCGGGATGTCGACGCAACGGTCAGCACACGTCGCCGCGACCGAGCATGTCAACCTCGTCAGCGGCCAGAGCACCCACATCGCAACCGGCAAGTCGCTGCTCGTGAGCGTTGCCGAAAAGATCAGCCTGTTCGCACAGAACGCGGGTATGAAGCTTTTCGCGGCGAAAGGAAAAGTCGAAATCCAGGCGCAAGGCGATAACCTTGAAATCACCGCCCAGAAGTCGCTGAAGTTGCTCTCCGCGACCGAGAAAATCGATGCGGCTGCCAAGCAGGAAATTCTTCTCACGTCGGGTGGCGCATACGTGCGCATTTCCGGCGGCAACATCGAGATTCATGCGCCGGGAAAGATTGACATCAAAGGAGCCCAGCATGCTTTCAGCGGCCCGACGAGTCTCGATCGAACTTACAACGCGGAAGGCAAGAAAGCCGACATGCGCATCCGCTACATGGATGCGGAGGGCAAAGTGCCCGAAGGTGAACCGATCAAGCTGGCGTCGGAGGATGGTGCGCTGCATAACGTCGTTCTCGATGGTGAGGGCAAAGGCGAACTGAAGGGCATCGATTTCGGCAAGTTCGTGGCAGACCAAATCAAGCGAAGTGGAGAATAACAATGGGCGACCGTCCCCTGATCCAACATACCGTGTGCATCGATTTACCGGGTGAACCGGTCGAATGCTGGGCCGAGACTGATATCACCGTTCTGCTACGCAAGCACCGCGACGTGATCTTCGATATTCAGGTGAAAAAGGGTGCAACCTATACCGTCGAAGCAAGTGAGGACTGGATTTACGACGTGGTCAAGAAAAAGCGCGTCAAGCAGGGACAGTTCCAGGACGGTCAGCGTTATCACATCTGGATTAGCAGGGATTTCAAGGGTCACCTACTGCTCAAACTGAACGGCATTGTCCTGCAGCGTTATTCGATGGCTGGTCTGAACCTTGTGGAGGGCAGTTCGGATCCGAAGGCAAAGCCTGCGCCGATTATTCTGACACTGGGGTCGCATCCGAGCGCTGCCGCGGGACACACCGCCTCTACTCCGTTTGCGACGTCGCAGACGGCCGGGAGCATGTTCGGCCAGAGTGCTCCGCTTATCTGTAGTAGCGCTAATCCGGCTGGCGTTGACGGTACATGGTGGAATCCACTGCTACCCCTGAAGCTAACTCCGCCGAGTTCTCCAACTCAGGCTAGCGCGAACTCGCCTGTCGCCGCGCCAGGACACGGGGAAGAGGAGACGGTCGTTCATGTATTCGAGGTGGAACTGTCCACGGCGCCCGCTGAAGTTTGGCATGCATTGGGGAGCGGGGGCGAAGATACCGCAATCGATACAAACAAGGTGGCCACGCGCAACTGGTTGATCGGTCAGTTAGCCGGTGGTACGGCGTTCGCGAAGGATAACTTTGGCGAGTTGCGGGACCTCTGGAACCGAAGTTTCAGGCTGATCAAGATGACCCATCCGAAAGCCGGCGTGAAGACCTACGTCGCATTCAAGGGCAACAGCGCTTTAAGGAAAGTGATTACAGGGACGCGATACGGTGCAAAAAGCTCCAAGATTCTTGCGATCACGGCAGGCACCGGTACGCTCGAGTCGGCGACTGCAGCTTCCTGGGAGGCAACGAAAGGAGCCTTCAAAAAGGCGGGGGGCTTGGCGTTAGTTTTCACCATTGTGCTAGATACGGCAGAGTGGTATCACGACTACGAGCAGAGGGGCCCGGATGGACGCCCAACAAAGGACTTCTTCGACCTCTTCACCAAAATCGGCGTCGATCTCATCGCGGCGGGCCTAACGGCTGCAGTAGCCACCGCCGTAGTTGGACTTGCCACCACGGCACTGCTTGTTACGGGTGCGATCGCGACGGCACCAGTGTGGGCCATTGCCGCCGCGACCGTCGGAGTGACGATTGTCATCGGGTATTTCGTCAACATGGCTGATAACGAATTTCACATAACGAAGCGGCTGGCGGGAGCGCTGAGAAGCGCGGCAAGTTACCTTGAAGAACACTACCCGAAAGATTACGATGGCTATCCTATGATGTTTGTGCCCTGAATATGACGTCGCCCAAAATGCGCAGTGAAGTCTGGAAGCTAATCTTCCGGTCTGTTCCAATCTCGATCGTATTGAACGTCTTCTGTGCAGCAATCACCTTTTTTTTCTACGGCCGCGTTTTCAAAACATCGTTCATGCCGGGACAACTGGCGGTGGCGATGCTTGTTGTTTGCATCGTATTTCCGGTTGTGTTCGGTCTTGCTGATAAGGGAGCATCTCGCCTGCGTTCCGCGGGTCTGGCCGGAATCTTCGCTACTGGGTCGGTCTATTTCACGTTTGGGGTGACCTTCTACTATTTCTATTTCTTGTTCGCGCCGATGCCCGTGATTTTTCATGTGATAGGTGTTGGGGGCGGTTTGGCGTTGACTGCGTACTGGATGACGTTGACCGGACGGGATGTGCGCCAGGCACTCGCAACTTCGAAGTTCGTCGGACAGTCGTTTGAAGACGTGGGCGACGCACTTCACTACAAACTCGCAAATATGGCGAAGCTTGAGGCGTTCATCAAGGCAAGAAGTCCTTCGGGCAAGCTACATATGTGGCTTGTCATGCTTGTCGCACCATTTTCGCTGGTGTTAGGCCGCATTCTCTCCCCATACTTCGGATCACATGGCGCTCTGTTCGTGGGAGCCGTCATCATGTTTCCTGTCTCACTTTGGGTCGCCGGACTGCTGGTAAGGCAATACCTGGTTATGGTTCATTTGCCATTGACGCTTGAGCGTTTGCAGGGCAAGCCCGTTGTCCTGATTGAATAGGTATAGAGTGGGGCAAGTCTACAGAACATGTGTCGGTCACGTACCTGGAACAGCGGGTACACAAGGACCACGATGCCTATCGGGTGAAGTACATGCCGTTTCGGTGTATCTACGGGAAAGTGACCTTCGATGCGGACATTAACATCGACAACGAAGTTGCCGGTAGAACCGAAAGATTTGATCTGGGAGATGACGAAGAGGGCCACACCGGTGAACCTGTTGCTGCCTTTGCTCGGCACCGGTGTTTCGTACGCCGCATATGCTGACGATTTTGCGGTATCCGGATGGCCGTGGAAAATCGGACTACTGGTTACGCTGGTTTGCCTCTTCTTACCGTTGACCGTCTCGATGATGTACCGCCGTTCGAACCTGCTGTGGGTATGCGGTCTGATATTATCGATTGCGACAATTTCCATGTATTTCTTCTTTGGCATATTTGCCTACTTCTACTATTTCGTGTTTGCACCGATGTCATCCGTTTTGCGTTGGCCGGGCCTTCTGGGCGGGATTGCGTTGACGCTGTACTGGGTCGTCATGTCGAGGCAAATGGTGATGCATACGATCACGAAAACCTCTTTCGTCAAACGGGCCTTTGAAGAGAACGCATCTGACTTTCGTTATCGAACCCAAGCCGGAATGGCACAGTTCGAGCGGCTCAATAAAGAGCGTTCGCCGTTTCCAAAAATCTATTCTTATATCGTCTTCGGTATCGCTCCGTTCTATCTGATACTGGATCGGCTACTGTCGTCAAACTTTGGGCCGGACGGCGTGCTGTTCGCCTTGGCGGTGCTGGGTATGCCAGTGTCGCTTTGGTTTGTTGGTCTGCTCGTTCGCATCTATCTCGTGATGGTCAGCTTACCGAGAAAGCTGGAGAGGGAACATCGCAAGCCAGTGTTTGTGGCCGATTAGGGGAACGGGGCCTTCTACTCGAGGTGCCGCGGCGGGCATCTGTTGGGACTGTTGCGTCGTCCCAACGAGATTCTCAAGGTCGCAAGCGCGTTTTTCGCCAAGGCGGAGCTCGACCGCCGTTTCAAGTCCTGAAGGCCTTTGTCGATCAGCATCGCGCCACCTTCGGGGTTGAGCCGATCTGCAAGGTCTTGCGGATTGCCCCGTCGGGCTGCCGACGTCATGCAGCACAGCTTCTCGATCCGTCCAGACTCTGTGCCCGCGCGAAACGCGATGAGATTCTGCAACCCGAGATCAGTCGTGTCTGACAGGCCAACATGCAGGTCTATGGCGTGCCGAAGGTCTAGAAGCAGATGAACCGGGAGGGCATTGCGGTTGCACGCTGCACCGTGGGTCGACTAATGAAACTGCAAGGTCTGCGTGGCGCAGTTCGCGGCAAGCGGATTCGCACCACGATTGCCGACAGGAGCGCACCGCGCCCGCTGGACCGGGTCAACCGGCAATTCGAGGCGCAGCGACCGAATCAGCTCTGAGTGTCGGACTTCACGTACGTTTCAACGTGGCAAGGCTGGTTTACGTGGCGTTCGTGATCGACGTGTTCGCTCGCCGTATCGTTGGCTGGCGAGTCATTTCGTAGATGACCACAGACTTCGTTCTGGATGCACTTGAACAGGCGCTGTATGCGCGGCAACCAGGCGAGGACGGGACGTTGATACACCATTCCGACCAAGGGTTCCCAATACGGTCAGCATTCGCTACAGCGAACGTTTGGTCGAAGCTGGCATCGAGCCTGCGGTCGGCAGTCGTGGCGACAAGTACGACAACGCGCTGGCTGAAACGATCAACGGCCTGTACAAGACGGAACTGATTCATCGGCGTGCCCCATGGAAAACGCGGGAATCCGTCGAGCTTGCCACGTTGGAATGGGTGACCTGGTACAACCATCATCGATTGATGGAGCCGCTGAGCTATATCCCGCCCGCTGAAGCTGAGGCAAACTACCATGAGCAACTAAGAAGCATCGTTGACGTGCCCGCATTAACTTAAACCAGCGGGCCTCCACGATTCCCGGTGCGATTCAAACCTTATACGATGGATCTTTACGGCTGCTCTCAACTCTCATACGTCGCATGCAAAACTTCACGCACCAGCTATCTAACGCTCGCTCGTACCTCAAGGCTCAATTGGCCCCGTTCAACCGCTCATTTTTTTGGGCCGCAATCGTACCGATAGAGGGATTGAGGGTTGCATTTTGGTGGGCGGCACCGGCTACGGTCGCCGTGTTGTTTATCATACGCTTCAAAAACCAACTACCCGCTAGTTATCTGGAAGCCGCTATTTCTGATGGAATAGGTCCACATATATGGAACGTGGTGGGTATGCTCGGTTTAGTACTTTTCGGTCTAGCAGTGCTGTTCCCGAAGATCAAATTTATTGCTACCGGGGCATATCAAGTTTTGATCAACACTTACGGGATGGGTGGTTTAGCCATCGGCCTTTTGATCGGAAAAATTGGAGCTCAGCTGCCGTCTTCACTGTCAAAACTCGAGTTGTGGACGGCTTGGCTCACTGGCACCGGCATCGCTCTACTTATGCTCGAACTGTTCGTGCTCAATTTTTCACTTTGGTGCTTCGCAAGCTTGATGCGATCAACAAACGAGGATGACGGATTTCTACGCCATGTAGGAAGCATCGATCTGCGGTTACGCCTACTCGCATTCATCTTGCTGTCTATATTGCCTCCCGTAGTGTTTCTTGTACGCGGACACTAGATATCGGAGCATCTAGCATGATCGCCGGGTCAGCACAGCGCTCGTTCGACACGCACCTCGACCTACTAGACGAAGATAGTGTCGCATCATTGACGTAGATCCACCCGCCTTTCCGGCCCGGTCCTCATCTTGGAAAATCAAGCCGACGACGCGCTGAAGGACGAGTACCTCCATGCTGCAAAGCATAAGGAGCAGGAGCGTTGGCGCGATGCTGAAAGAAGCGGCGAACATACACGGGAATCGATGCTCTTCGTGGCACGCTCGATTGCACGGAATGCAACGTTTCGCCGTCGCACAGACGAATTTTGAGTGTGGATATCGCCGTAGCGCGGGTAGTCGTTGTCCGTGAGGAATCGACATCTTACGATTCTGCGCCGTCTGCCCACTTCGGTTCAGGAATCATCGACACATATGGCCAAGGTGGTTCGCGTAGCAGTCGGCCCACGCTTGAGCCTTCGTTCGCCGGTAAGGTATTTCCTTGGACAGCTAGTTTGTTCGCCACTGCTCTTCGCTGTCGCATTAATCATGGTGCTTTAATGCGTTTTCGATTGTACGAAAGCTAGGAACTCTCAGGCTGACGAGATCACGCTTCATGGCGAGCGCTTCATCGGTGCCGTGTTTGTCGATGCCGCCATTCAACACGATCTCGCGACACGGCCCTTTCTCGTAGCACAGACGCGCCTCGTCAAGTCGCGCTGCTAGCCGCGACGACGTGCTGGCGTCCACATGAACCTTGTTACCATAGACGATGGCGAGATCGGTTTGCTGAGGTCTCGACAGCAGGCCGGAGGAAACAATGATCTGCGTCGCAAGCAGCTAGACGCCAGCGACCCATCTAATTATCGTAGTCAAGTCGGGAAGTACTCGCGTGGCCGGCGGGATTAGGAGCTTGCAACCACTGATTTCAGGCATTCGGTTCACGCACTACCGGCCCATCTTCACCCCGCTCCCAAACAATCCGCTCGAATATCGCCATCAATTTCGCACCTCTCCCCGCATTCAGCATCGTCAGATGCGCGACACGTCCCGCGAGATGCGCCCGAAAATCCGCATGCGCCTCACGGTTCTGCGACTCCGGCCCATGCCTCACACAATTGGTGAGAATCGCCTTCAGCGTATCGAACGTTGGCCGCGCGAGATTCGGATGGCGATTCACCACCACCCCGGCCAGATGTTGCCGTGCCCCACGACGCATTAAGCGCGTCTTCCTGAAGTTAAGCGAAAAGCCTTCTTCGATCGCAATCGCTGCAACGCGGATCGATAAGCGCTCGGCAATTCGTGCGAGATCTTCATCGCCGGAAAAGGCGAGATCGTCGGCATAGCGCGTGTAAGTCGCACCGACGGATCGCGCGAGCCCCGCAAGCCGAAGGTCGAGTCGATAGGCGCACAGGTTCGCCAACGCAGGCGAGGTCGGCGCGCCTTGCGGCAAATGTCGGTTCCGGTAGCGCTGCCGCTCAAGCCAATCGATCCGCTCACGCACGTCGGCTTCAAGCAGGCGACCACTCGGCACACGGTTGGTACACAACGCGGTCAGTGAGCGAGCAACTGCCAATGGATAACCAAAATCACGAAACGCTGAGTAAACGCGACCGGCATGAACCGACGCAAAAAAATCCGTCAGATCGAAGCGAATCACCACCGCTTTCGCCGCATGAGGCGAAGCGAAGCTCAGCGTATTCCTGCCGCGCCGGAACCCATGCGCCGCATCGTGTACCGGAATGCGGTCGAGCAAGCCATGCAGCACCTTCCGCTGCACAGTCCGCAAACGCGATTTCGGAATTTCGATGATTCGGCATCGACCGTCGCGCTTCTCGATCGCCTTGTACGAATAGTGGTGCAGTGGTGTTGCCGCGGCGTGAGACGGTGCCCGCCAGCGATCCGCGAACCAGTCCAGTTCCTCCGGCTCGACTTCCAGCCAGTCGGCCAGATCCGCAAGCGTGGGCAACTGGGGCAACGTGACGCCGTGCAACCAAGGCGGCGCCTGGCGCTGAACCGGCGGTCGCGTCAGCACACGCACCACGCGCGGACGGTTTTCACTCTGCCACGCGGCGACGAACAGCGCATGTTCGGCAATCACCGCCGACAGTTCATGACGACCGACGCTATCCCACCGCTTGCCGAATCGTCGCGAAATTCGCCGCGCCAATCCGCTCATCCAGTCGGCCGGCGCACCCAACGCGAGCGTCATCCGCTCGACGATCGACGCGGGCTGAGCGGGACCGGCCAGCATGGCGTCGGCAATCGCATTGGCAACGTACTGCAGGTAAGAGGAAGGCATAGAGAAGAGGGGCGGGCCGACCAGTCAACGCGTCTTGTGCTGCGTGAGCCGTGTTGCGCAAAGCGCAAGTGACGCTCATGCGACGAACTGCGGAGATCATGCTAATCCACGGGGTAGCCCCGTGGTGCCTGGAACGTAGGCTGCCCGAACTCAGGCGTGCTTGACCAGCCGTCCCGCGAGCCGACAATAAGCGAGCGGGCCGCGCCTTGTCAACGTCGAGGCATCGCCCAAAAACCCTTCAACTTATCCACAGCCCCTTCTGGACAACCTTTGTAAAAGCCATCGGACACGTTGTGGGCGAAACCTTGATAAAGATGCCGCGACGCTGTGCCGCCCAAAAGTTTTCCCAGGCTCCGCCAGGCTGTCCGCTCACGCTCCGCAGGGTTATGGATTCCGCAGCGCGTTGATCCGTAAACGAAGTTTCAAGTTATCCACAGCGGGATGCGAGGCTTGTTAACTATTACTACGTATACATATACAAAGACTATAAAAACCAGAGAGGTCGCCGCGAAGCGCGCTGCACAAGCAAGCACGAAGCAGGCAAAGCAACGGCAAACCGCCACGCAATAGCAGTGCAACGGCAATGCAATCGCGGCGCCTCAAACCAGCGGTAAACAGATCTCGGTAATCAGATCCGCAGGCGCCGTCTCCTTCGGGCTGTTCAGATATTCCTCGAACACCGGTGCATCCGCCGCTTCGCGCCCGGACTGCACGAGCCACGTCCCGTACAGCCATTCATACGCAGCACGCATATCGCTATACGGGCCCTGGTGCCGCAGCACCGCGTACTCACCGCCCTTCACATGCGCGATCGAAGCCGGTGGGCTCACCGTCACCGAAGCCTGAACCGGATGCGGTAACAACACGCCGGCCTTCGAACGCAATGCGTTTTCGTCGACCACGCCGGGGTCGTCGTAGTAAATCCCGATCATGCGCATCTCTCCGGCTAGCAGATTGTGTTGCGACAGCCAGCCGAATAGCGCATCGAACGCTTTGCCGATCTGCATATACGGTCCTACATGATCGATCGACAACACATCCATTGGCTCCACGTGTCGAATCGTGACTTCGCGCAGGGTCATTTGATTGTCTCCAGAAAGTGCCGGACGAAACCGGCTATGCGTGCCTTGCTTGCGATACTGCGCCGGCGGCACGCCGAACGCCGCGCGAAACGTGCGCGAGAAAGATTGCAAACTGCTATAGCCGGCGCGCTCAGCAATCTCGGTGATCGGCATTGAACCGTTCGCGAGAAAACCGCCCGCGCGATGCAGGCGCAAACGTCGCACCGTCGTCGCGACCGTCTCGCCATACATGGCCTGATAAATCCGATGCCAGTGATATGGCGACAAACACGCGATTTCCGCGAGTCGATCGATATCGAGCGGTTCGTCGAGGTGGTCGTAAATATGATCGAGCACGCGGCCGAGCCGGGTTTCGTAGCGCGCCCGATGGGCTGATTCGTTCATAACGACGCCAAAAATGAAATGGGCTGGTTGAATGCCTATGAAAGTACCACGAGCCCATTTACCAAATCCTGCGGACTTCACCGTTCGCCTGCGGAGAGCGCCCGCAGACGACCACCTAGAACTTTGCCGAATTTCGATAACACCTCGAATAATGGCTCACTACCATCGGTTGAAACCTGTCCGCCCATGCACCGCAAAGCCTTGCGGCGTCGAGCAAGCGGCCATATCAGGGAGCTCCGATGAAATCAGAATCCAACAGTCAGCACGTCGGCAAAGTCACCCATCACGAGTTGAAGCAGACGCTCGGCACGTGGCAACTGTGGGGCATTGCGGTCGGCCTCGTGATCTCCGGCGAATATTTCGGCTGGAGTTACGGCTGGGCAAGCGCCGGTACGCTCGGGTTCGTCATCACGGCGGTGTTCATTGCCGCGATGTATACGACTTTCATTTTCAGTTTCACCGAACTCACCACGTCGATTCCGCACGCTGGCGGCCCGTTCGCCTACGCGCGTCATGCGTTCGGCTCGACTGGCGGTTATCTGGCGGGAGCCGCCACGCTGGTCGAATTCGTGTTTGCGCCGCCGGCCATTGCGCTGGCGATCGGCGCGTATCTGCACGTGCAGTTTCCCGGGCTCGAGCCGAAACATGCCGCGATGGGCGCGTATCTCGTCTTCATGGCGTTGAATATCGTCGGCGTGCAGATCGCCGCGGCGTTCGAGCTGTGCGTGACCCTGCTCGCGATCTTCGAACTACTGGTCTTCATGGGGGTGGTGTCGCCCGGGTTTGAATGGGCGAACTTCACGAAGGGCGGCTGGTCGGGCGCGGATACCTTCAGCATGGGTTCGTTTCACGGCATGTTCGCGGCGATTCCGTTCGCGATCTGGTTTTTCCTCGCGATCGAAGGCGTCGCGATGGCCGCCGAAGAAGCCAAAAACCCGAAGCGTTCCATTCCGATCGCCTACATCATGGGCATTCTGACGCTGGTCGTGCTCGCCATCGGCGTGATGGTGTTTGCCGGTGCGGCCGGTGACTGGACCAAGCTGGCGAACATCAACGACCCCCTGCCGCAAGCCATGAAGTTCATCGTCGGCGAACACAGCGGCTGGATGCATATGCTCGTGTGGCTCGGGCTGTTTGGGCTGGTAGCGTCGTTTCACGGCATCATCCTCGGTTATTCGCGGCAAATTTTCGCGCTGGCTCGCGCGGGCTATCTGCCGGAATGGCTGGCCAAGGTGCATCCGCGTTTCAAGACGCCGCATCGCGCGATCCTGGCGGGCGGCGTGGTCGGCATAGCGGCGATCTACAGCGACGAGCTGATCCAGTTCGGCGGCCAGACGCTGACCGCGAACATCGTGACGATGTCGGTATTTGGCGCTATCGTGATGTATATCATCAGCATGCTGTCGCTGTTCAAGCTGCGCCGTACCGAGCCGGACATGGAGCGCCCGTTCCGCGCGCCGCTGTTTCCGTTCTTTCCGGCGTTTGCACTGGTGGCCGCTGTCATTTGTCTGGCCACGATGGTTTACTTCAATTTCCTGGTGGCGGTCGTGTTCGCCATTTTCCTCGCGCTGGGCTACGTCTACTTTTTGCTGACGCGCCATCAACGCGAAGCGGCGCCGTCAGACGCCCTGCTCGAAGAATGACGGATCGGTCCGCTGCGCAGGCCGCGGCGAGGGAGTCGTAACGATGAGCTACACCGAAACGATCGGCAGCCGCACGTATCGCTTTGCCGATCTGAAGACCTTGATGGCGAAGGCCAGTCCGCAGCGCTCCGGCGACCAGCTCGCGGGCGTGGCGGCGGCGAGCGAGGAAGAGCGCGTCGCCGCCAAGATGGCGCTCGCGCAGGTGCCGCTGAACACGTTTCTCAACGAAGCGCTGATTCCGTACGAGAGCGACGAGGTCACGCGTCTCGTGATCGACGACCACTCGCCGCAAGCCTTCGCCGAGATCTCGCATCTGACGGTGGGCGATTTTCGCAACTGGCTGCTGAGCAGCACGACCGACGCCGACGCGCTCACCCGCATCACGGCGGGACTCACGCCGGAAATGGTCGCGGCGGTCTCGAAGCTGATGCGCAATCAGGATCTGATCGCGGCGGCGCGCAAACGCCCGGTGATTACGCGCTTTCGCAATACGGTGGGCTTACCGGGCCGCATGTCGGTGCGCC
Source organism: Paraburkholderia sp. BL21I4N1 (assembly GCF_002973525.1). GTDB lineage: Bacteria > Pseudomonadota > Gammaproteobacteria > Burkholderiales > Burkholderiaceae > Paraburkholderia. The sequence goes on along the minus strand of NZ_PVEN01000022.1, from coordinate 64,587 downwards.
TGCAACCGAATCATCCGACCGACGACGTCAAAGGCATCGCTGCCTCGATGCTCGACGGCCTGATGTACGGTTGCGGCGACGCGATGATCGGCATCAATCCGGCCAGCGACAATCTCGCCGCGATCACGAAACTGCTGCTAATGATCGACGACTTCCGCCTGCGCTATCAGGTGCCGACGCAATCTTGCGTGCTGACGCACGTCACCAACACGATCGCCGCCATCGAAAAAGGCGCGCCCGTCGATCTGGTGTTTCAATCGATTGCAGGCACGGAGAAGGCGAACGCGGGCTTCGGTATTTCGCTCACGTTGCTGCAGGAGGCGTATGAAGCGGGGCTATCGCTAAGGCGCGGCACCGTCGGCAATAACCTGATGTACTTTGAAACGGGGCAAGGCAGCGCATTGTCGGCGGACGCGCATTTCGGCGTCGACCAACAGACTTGCGAAGTGCGCGCCTATGCCGTGGCGCGCAAATTCAACCCATTCCTGGTCAATACGGTGGTGGGTTTCATCGGACCGGAGTACCTGTACGACGGTAAACAGATCACGCGCGCCGGACTGGAAGATCACTTCTGCGGCAAGCTGCTCGGCGTGCCGATGGGTTGCGACATCTGCTACACGAACCATGCCGAAGCGGATCAGGACGACATGGACAATCTGCTCACGCTGCTCGGTGTGGCGGGCATCAATTTCATCATGGGCATTCCGGGCGCGGACGACGTGATGCTCAACTATCAAAGCACCTCGTTCCATGACGCGCTGTACGTGCGCGATGTGCTCGGCCTGCGTCGCGCGCCGGAATTCGAGGAATGGCTGGAGTCGATGCAGATCACCGACGCGCGCGGCGCATTGCTGAGCGCATCGCCGCAACAACCGCTGCTGGAAGGGGCGAACGACTGGATGGGAATCGCATGAGCGAGTTCCTCGAAAAGAATCCGTGGAACGCGTTGCGCCAGTTCACCAACGCGCGCATTGCGTTGGGCCGCGCGGGCAACAGTTTGCCGACGGCGCCGCTGCTCGCGTTCAATCTGTCGCATGCGCAAGCGCGCGACGCCGTGCATCATCCGCTCGATGCCGAGGCGCTGCACGAACAGCTGCGCGCGCTGAACTTCACGACGCTAGATGCGCACAGCGCCGCGCCCGATCGCGAGCATTATTTGCGGCGTCCCGATTTGGGGCGACGTTTATCGGAAGAGAGCCGCACAGCGCTTGCGCAGGTGCGGAACGATTCGCCGGAAGTGGTGTTCGTGATCGGCGACGGGCTGTCGGCGTTCGCCGCGGCGAAGCAATCCATTCCGTTGCTACAGGCCGTGTGCGCGAAACTCACCGACTGGAAAATTGGGCCGGTCGTGATTGCGCGCCAGGCGCGGGTCGCGCTCGGCGATGAGATCGGCGAGTTGCTCAATAGCCGGCTGGTGGTCATGTTGATCGGCGAGAGACCCGGACTGAGTTCACCGGACAGTCTCGGTATCTACCTGACCTACGCACCGAAAGTCGGTTGCAGCGACGCGCAGCGCAACTGCATTTCCAACGTGCGTCCCGAAGGACTAGACTACCCGCACGCCGCGCACAAGTTGCACTACCTGCTGACGCACGCAAGACGTTTGGGTCTCACGGGCGTCGGCCTGAAAGACGACAGCGACGCGCTGCTGGAAAGTGCGCCGGCAACGCCCGCCGTTAGCGACAATTCAAATCCATCAGGCACGGCGGCGACGTAAATCCATCACGTATCGGCGCGTTCCACCGGATGCGTTGCCAGCCACGCGTTCTCGGCATCTTCAAAGAGTCGCGAGCGCGTTAAAAACCGCAAGCCGCTGGGGCGTTCCAAAGAAAACATGCCGCCATTGCCCGGCACCGCGTCGATAATCAACTGCGTGTGCTGCCAGTACTCGAATTGCGATTCGCTCATGTAGAACGGCACATTGGCAATCGTGCCGAGTTTCACGTCCGACGAACCGACCATGAACTCGCCTTGCGGAAACATCATCGGTGCACTGCCGTCGCAGCAGCCACCCGATTGATGAAACAGCACGGCGCCATGTTCGGCGCGCAGTTTGTCGATCAACTCGACGGCGGCCGGTGTCGCGACTACGCGGGCCACTTCTTTCTCGTCAACCATCCCATGCCTCGCTGAAAAAAGCGCGAGCCGCGCAAGGCGGCTCGTGCGAACAGGATCGTGAGGCCTAGAAGAAGCCGAGCGGCTTGTCGCTATAGCTGACCAGCAGGTTCTTGGTCTGCTGATAGTGGTCGAGCATCATCTTGTGATTCTCGCGGCCAATGCCCGATTGCTTGTAGCCGCCAAATGCCGCATGCGCCGGATACGCGTGGTAGCAGTTGGTCCACACGCGGCCCGCCTGGATCTGACGGCCGAAGCGATAGGCGCGCGTGCCGTCGCGCGTCCAGACGCCGGCGCCGAGACCGTACAACGTGTCGTTGGCGATCTCGAGCGCTTCTTCTTCGGTCTTGAACGTCGTGACCGACACCACCGGTCCGAAGATTTCCTCCTGGAAGATGCGCATCTTGTTGTGGCCGCGGAACACGGTCGGCTTCACGTAATAGCCTTTGCTCAATTCACCGTCGAGTTGATTGCGCTCGCCACCGATCAAACATTCGGCACCCTCCTGCTTGCCGAGGTCGACATACGACAGGATCTTCTCCAGTTGCTCCTGGGACGCCTGCGCGCCGATCATCGTCTTGCTGTCGAGCGGATGCCCTTGCGTGATCGCCGCGACGCGCTTCAACGCACGTTCCATGAAACGGTCGTAGATCTTCTCGTCGATCAGCACGCGCGACGGACACGTACATACTTCACCCTGATTCAGCGCGAACATCGTGAAGCCTTCGAGCGCCTTGTCGAAATAGCTGTCGTCGGCGTTCATCACGTCGTCGAAGAAAATGTTCGGGCTCTTGCCGCCCAGTTCGAGCGTGACCGGAATGATGTTCTGGCTCGCGTACTGCATGATGAGGCGGCCCGTGGTGGTCTCGCCGGTAAACGCGATCTTGGCGATCCGCTTGTTCGACGCGAGCGGCTTGCCGGCTTCGAGGCCGAAGCCGTTAACCACGTTCAGCACGCCCGCGGGCAGCAGGTCGTGAATCAGTTCGACCAGCACGAGAATCGACGCGGGCGTTTGCTCGGCCGGCTTGAGCACCACGCAATTGCCGGCGGCGAGTGCGGGCGCGAGTTTCCACACGGCCATCAGAATCGGGAAATTCCACGGAATGATCTGGCCGACCACGCCGAGCGGTTCATGAAAGTGATACGCGACCGTGTCGTGATCGATCTCGGAGATCGAGCCTTCCTGTGCGCGCACGGCGCCGGCGAAATAGCGGAAGTGGTCGATCGCGAGCGGAATGTCGGCCGCCATGGTTTCGCGCAGCGGCTTGCCGTTGTCGATCGTTTCGGCGACCGCGAGACGTTGCAGGTTCGCTTCCATCCGGTCGGCAATGCGGTTCAGGATGTTCGAGCGGTCGGTGGTGGAGGTTTTTCCCCAAGCCGTTTTCGCGCGATGCGCGGCGTCGAGCGCAAGTTCGATATCGGCCTCGCGCGAACGCGGGATCGACGTAAACGCCTCGCCGGTGATCGGCGATACGTTGTCGAAGTACTCACCACCCACGGGCTTGACCCATTCGCCGCCGATAAAATTCGCATACTGCTTTTTGTACGGGAATTCGGTGGTCAGAAATTGCATTTCTGCGTGATTCATCTGTGTGCTCCTCACATGGTGAATGTTTGAATGGGCTATATTCGGCGCGATATTTCGCTTGGCCGCGAGAGGCTACAGCCAGAAGTGTGCCAATGCACCGCGCTGGGGATCCGTGCACGCGCAGCAAGCACTCGCGCACGCCGTGCGGCGCGGCGCTGTTCAGGTGGCAAGGCGGGAACGTCCCGTTTCTGATCAGCCTGTGCAAGGCTGTTCAGTAATTGAACAGGAGCGTGGCGCACGCGAAGCCGCTCAGGCAGAGCGGGGCGGCCCGCGAAACCGTTCGGCATGGGAATTGCGTTCCTCTCCCGCTTCGATACCCGTTTACGCAGATCCGGTATGACGATCGACATCCCATCCGATAGCGAGACCCGTGCGATGCTCACACCGCAGCCGAGCTTCCGCGTGCAGACCTGCGTCGCGCACGACGCCGATGAACAGGCGCGCAACCTGCACGGCTGGAACCAGCTCTACGACCAGTTGACTGCGGGCAGTTTCGTCGGCGGCCTGACCGAGTTGTGCCTCGATCACATGCAGGTGTTCGTCGAAACGACCAGCCACACGTTGCGGCAAACCTGCGAGGTGCAAAAAGACGCCTACTGGTTCGGCATTCCGACGTGCCCTGCGGGCTCGGGCCGCATCGACGCGCAAGTGATCGCGGGCGATGCGCTGGCGTTCCGTCCGGGCGGCGTCGAATTTGAACTGCTGACGTCGGCCGGCTACGAGATTTTTGGCGTGGTGGTCAAAGGGGACGTGCTGCGTCGTTACGCGGCGGATGTCGAGCGCGTCGGGCTGGCCGATCATGTGCCGCACACGGAAGTGGTGTCGATCGGCCGGGCACGCAAGGAGCGCTTGTGCGCGTCGCTCCGGCAACTGCTCGACGACGGCGCGGCGCGCGGCACGCCGCTGTCGCCGTTCGCGCGCAACAATCTGCAGGCGTCGGTGCTCGCTTCGCTGTTCGATGTCGGCGCGTTGCCGGCGTCGGAGCCGATGCCGATGCCGGCGCGTCCGCGCCGTCAGTCGATCGTATCGGAAGCGCGCGAGTATCTGCTGGTCAATCGCGACCGGGCGATCAGCGTGCCGGAGTTATGCGAGCGGCTGCATGTGAGCCGGCGCACGCTGCAGTACTGCTTTCAGGATGTGCTGGGAATGGCCCCCGCCACGTATCTCCGCGCGATTCGCCTGAACGGCGCGCGCCGCGATCTTTCCAATGCGGCACGTGAATCACGCTCGGTGCAAGACGTTGCGGCGGCGTGGGGGTTCTGGCATCTAAGCCAGTTCGCGACGGATTACCGCAAGCTGTTCGGTATGCGGCCGTCGGAGACGTTGAAAGCCGCAGTGGGGACACCGGCCGTCGCGGGGAAGCGTTCCTTCGCTCATTGACGGCGAGTGGCGGACGGCGGCGCGTGACGCCTGGAGCGACACGCCGCAAACGAAGCACGTCACGCATCGTCTCGCGACAATCGGCCGCTGCCGGTTTACTTGCGCAACAACCGCAACCCGTTCGCCACCACCAGCAGGCTCGCGCCTACATCCGCGAACACGGCCATCCACATCGTGCCGAGCCCCATCACTGTCAGCACGAGGAACACGCTCTTGATGCCGAGCGCCAGCGCGATGTTCTGCACCAGCACCGCATGCGTCGCCTTCGAGAGCCGGATGAACGACGGGATCTTGCGCAGATCGTCGTCCATCAGCGCGACGTCGGCGGTTTCGATCGCGGTGTCGGTGCCCATCGCGCCCATCGCGAAACCGATGTCGGCGCGCGCCAGCGCGGGGGCGTCGTTGATGCCGTCGCCGACCATGCCGACCGTCGCACCTTCCGTCGACCACTGTGCCACCGCGTTGAGCTTGTCTTCCGGCAACTGATCGCCGCGCGCCTCGTCGATCCCGACTTGTTGGGCGATCGCGGCGGCGGTGTGGGGGTTGTCGCCGGTCAGCATGGTCGTGGCGACGCCGAGGCGCTGCAATTCGGCGATGGCGGCGCGGCTCGTCTCCTTCACCGTGTCGGCGACGGCGAACAGCGCGAGCACGCGCTCCGCGTCGACCAGCATCACGACGGTTTTGCCTTGCCGCTCCAATGCGTCGAGCCGGGCTTCGAGCGACGCCGAGCAACGCCCGAGTTCCTCGACCAGCCGATGATTGCCGAGCCAGTAAGAGAGGCCGTCGATCTCGCCGCGCACGCCGCGTCCCGCGAGGGCTTCGAACGCGTCGACCGCGATGCTGGCGACGCCGTCGGTCTTCGCCGCTGCCGCAATCGCCATCGACACCGGATGATCCGAACGTCCCGCAAGACTCGCCGCGAGCGAGCGGCAACGGGCGTCGTCGACATCGGCGAGGATGGCCAGTTCGGTTTGCACCGGTTTGCCGTGGGTCAGCGTGCCGGTTTTGTCGAGCGCGAGGCGGCGCAGCTTGCGGCCTTGCTCCAGATAAGCGCCGCCTTTGATCAGAATGCCTTTGCGGGCGGCCGCCGCAAGCCCGCTGACGATCGTCACCGGCGTCGAGATCACGAGCGCGCACGGGCAGGCGATCACCAGCATGACCAACGCCTTGTAGACCCACTCGTGCCACGCGCCGCTGAACAGCAGCGGCGGCACGATCGCCACCGCCAGCGCCACGGCGAACACGATCGGCGTATACACCCGAGCGAACTGATCGACGAAACGTTGTGTCGGCGCCTTGGTGCCTTGCGCTTCCTCGACCGCGTGGATGATGCGCGCGAGCGTCGTATTGCTGGCCGCGGCCGTGACCCGATAGTCGAACGACCCGGCCTGGTTGATCGTGCCGGCGAACACGGCGTCGCCCACGGTCTTGTCGACCGGCAGGCTTTCACCGGTGATCGGCGCCTGATCCACGCTCGAACGGCCCGCGACGATCTCACCATCCAGCGCGATCCGCTCGCCCGGCTTCACGCGAACCACCGCGTCGAGCGCGATCGCTTTCAGATCCGTGGCTTGCCAGCTGCCGTCGGGCTGCTGGACGCTCGCCTGTTCGGGCGTGAGTTGCATCAAGCCCTGGATCGCGTTGCGGGCGCGGTCGAGCGACTTGGCCTCGATCAGTTCGGCGATCGTGAAGAGCACCATCACCATGGCCGCTTCCGGCCATTGGCGCAAGACCAGCGCCCCAGTGACGGCAATGCTCATCAACGCGTTGATGTTCAGGTTGCCGTTGCGGATCGCGAGCCAGCCTTTCTTGTAGGTCGTGAGGCCGCAGGAGAGGATCGCGATCACCGCCAGACCCGCGGCCATCCAGGCCGGCGCGCCGAGCCAGCCAGCGGCCTCTGAGCCCACCGCAGCGACGCCGGCGAGGGCGAGCGGCCACCACGGCTTGGCGGGTGCCGCCGCAGCGGTTGCAGGTGAACCGTTCGAGCCAGCGTCCGCGAGTTCGGGCGTAAAGTCGAGCGAACGCAGCGCGGCGAGGATCGATTCGAGCGCGTCCGGCGCATGCACGACGGTCAAAACCCGCTGCATCAGGTTGAAGTCCATGCTGCGCACGTACGGCATGCGGCTGAATTTCTTGCGGATCAGCGCTTCTTCGGTCGGGCAGTCCATCTGCATGATGCGGATGGCGGTGCGCACGTCGCTGCCGACGGCTTCGGATTGCGGCAAGCGGATCGGCGCGGCCAGCGTGGCGGCGGTCGAGCCGCAGCAGCCTGCGTCGGCGTGTTGGTGGGCGTGACTTGCGTGGTCATGGCCTGTGTGGTCGTGCGCGGCGTGGTCGTGTCCGTCATGGTCATGGCCGTGCGCGTCATGACCGTCGTGCTCGTGCTCGTGTTTCGCGGTCTTCCCATGAGCGTGGTCATGCCCGGCGTGCCCGTGGGCACAGGCTTTGGCCTGGTCGGGACGGTCTGCTTCGGCGTGGTCGGCGTGAGACATGGTGGCTTCCTGGTTCGATTTGTGGTCTAGTAAACACCTTGAAGCCACTACAAGGTCAAGGCCGCTATCCGGAGGGTCCATGAAAATCGGCGAACTGGCGAAAATCGCCCATTGCACGACCGAAACGATCCGTTTCTACGAAAAAGAGGGCCTGTTGCCCGAAGCGGACCGCACCGAGGCCAATTACCGTAGCTACACCGGCAAGCACGTCGAGCGGCTGCGCTTCATCCGCAACTGCCGCGCGCTCGACATGACCCACGACGAGATCCGCGCGCTGCTGCGTCTCACCGACGCACCCGCCGACGGCTGCGGCGGCATCAATGCCCTGATCGACGAGCACATCGCCCATGTCGATACGCGTATCGACGAGCTGAAGCAGCTGAAAGTGCAACTCACCACGTTGCGCGAGCAATGCCACGGCGAACAGGCCGTCGAAGACTGCGGCATCGTGCAGGGTCTGACCGATATGGACGTGAGCGCGCCGCGAGCGCGGCATACGCATCTGGGTTAAAGCGCCATTAGAACGAATACCGCGCGGCGACGGCACGCGGCTTTATGGCAAAGGTCTAGCCTCACCGGTGGCCGGTCCAAACAAACAATCATCGAATCCAGTTGGAGAATCAACGTGTTTACCTGTAGAAACCAGTCCTGCGACGCGCAGTGGGAACAATCGGACGTCGTCATCAAGAACGAAGGGCAAGGGCTGCTGTTCCGCTGCCCGATGTGCGGCGCGCGCAATTATGTCGAGCGCTTCGACGGTGAAGACGGTTCGGTGCTCTACGAGCAGATCGAAGGCCGTCCCGCTACCGGCCCGATGGCCGACTAAGTCCTTTTGTTTCCAGCCGACAGCGAGCTCACCCTATGAACAGTCCCACTCCCGCCGGCGCGCCGTTTAGCCAGTTGCCGCTACCGCCCGCCGCGCTCGCGAATCTGACGCAGCTCGGCTACGTCGAGATGACGCCGATTCAGGCCGCGAGCCTGCCGATCGCGCTCGCCGGCCACGACCTGATCGCCCAGGCGAAAACCGGCAGCGGCAAGACCGCCGCGTTTTCGCTGGCGCTGCTGGCCCGCCTCGATGTCCGCAACTTCGCCGTGCAGGCCATGGTGCTGTGCCCCACGCGCGAACTCGCCGATCAGGTCACGCAGGAAATCCGCCGCCTCGCGCGCGCCGAAGAAAACATCAAGGTGCTCACGCTGTGCGGCGGCACGCCGATGCGGCCGCAAACGGCCAGCCTTGAACACGGTGCGCACATCGTGGTCGGCACGCCGGGCCGCATCATGGATCACCTCGAGCGCGGCAGCCTGCCGCTGCAGTCGCTCAACACGCTGGTGCTCGACGAAGCCGACCGCATGCTCGACATGGGTTTCTTCGACGACATCGCCACCGTCGTCAAGCAATGTCCGAAAGAGCGGCAAACGCTGCTGTTTTCGGCGACGTACCCTGAAGGCATCGTCAAGCTGAGCCAGCAATTCCTGCGCAACCCGAAGGAAGTGAAGCTGGCCGAGCGGCACGACAACAGCAAGATCCGTCAGCGGTTCTATGAAGTTGCCGAAGACGGGCGTCTGCATGCCGTGGGTCTGCTGTTGAACCACTATCGCCCGGTTAGCACGCTGGCGTTCTGCAATACCAAGCAGCAATGCCGCGATCTGCTCGACGTGTTGCGCGCGCAAGGTTTTCATGCGCTCGCATTGCATGGCGAGCTCGATCAGCGTGAACGCGATCAGGTGCTGATCCAGTTCGCCAACCGTAGCTGCTCCGTGCTGGTCGCGACCGACGTCGCCGCGCGCGGCCTCGACATCGCGCAACTGGAAGCGGTGATCAACGTCGACGTGACGCCGGACCCGGAAGTCCACGTACACCGTATCGGCCGCACGGGCCGGGCCGATCAGGAAGGCTGGGCGCTGAGTCTCGCGAGCATGAACGAGATGGGCCGCGTCGGCAGTCTCGAACAGGCGCAAAAGCGCGAGGTGGAATGGCACAAGCTGTCCGAGCTCACAGCGGCAAGCAATGAGCGGCTGTTGCCGCCCATGGAGACGCTGCAGATTCTCGGTGGCCGCAAGGAAAAGATCCGTCCCGGCGACGTGCTCGGCGCGCTGACCGGCGAAGCCGGCTTCTCCGGCTCGCAGATTGGCAAGATCAACGTGACGGAAATGTCGACCTACGTGGCCGTGGAGCGCAGCATTGCGCGCGACGCGCTGCGCAAGCTCAGCGCCGGCAAGGTGAAGGGCAAGAAGGTCAAAGTCCGCATGATGGACGACGCCTGATCGGCGTTGGCCGGCGAGGCGAGCGGTCATGCTTGCCTCGCCGGCCATTCCGCGTTTTTCCGGGGCACGTCACGCCGCGATCGCCTTGATCGCAGCGGCGCCCACCGCATCACATTCCTTCATACCCTTGGCGCTTCCCGCGTTCTTCGCGCGGTGCCGCCTGTTCCCCGTCATTCCCGACCTCACAGGCTTCGCCGGTGCTGGCGCGCGCTCGTCCACGCCATGACGTAAACGCATGCCGCGCATGACAAAGTTTCGATTGTGACGCTTCTTTGGCTGATGCCTAATCACCGAACCGGATGGGACCGCCACGCCGTTGGCCGTCCGCGAATCCATTGCCGGATGAAGAAAGGGAGAAGCCTTATGCAGAGCGCCATGCACGCCCGCTCGAAATTACCTGACGTGGGCACGACGATTTTTACCGTGATCGGTCAGTTGGCCGCGCAACACGATGCGCTGAACCTGTCGCAAGGCGCGCCGAATTTCGCGCCGGACGCGAAGCTGATCGACGGTGTCGCGCAAGCCATGCGCGCCGGCCACAACCAGTACGCGCCGATGGCCGGCATCGCGGCGCTGCGCGAAGCACTCGCCGACAAAGTCGAAACGCTGTATGGCGTGCGCTACGACCCGGTAAGTGAAGTGACCGTGATCGCCAGTGCCAGCGAAGGCCTGTATTCGACGATCAGCGCACTCGTGCATCCGGGCGACGAAGTGATCTACTTCGAGCCTTCGTTCGACAGCTACGGTCCGATCGTCCGGCTGCAAGGCGCCACGCCGGTGCCGATCAAGCTCTCGTTGAACGGCTTCCGCGTGGATTGGGACGAAGTTGCCGCCGCGATCACGCCGAAGACCCGCATGATCATCATCAACACACCGCACAATCCGACCGCGACCGTGTTCAGCGAGGACGACCTCGCGCGCCTGAAGGCCGTCACGCGCAACACCGATATCGTGCTTCTCGCCGACGAAGTCTACGAGCACGTGGTGTTCGACGGCGCCCAACATCAGAGCATGGCGTGCGATGCCGAACTCGCGGAACGCAGCGTGATCGTCTCGTCGTTCGGCAAGTCGTACCACGTGACTGGCTGGCGCGTCGGCTATTGCCTCGCGCCTGCCGCGCTGATGGACGAGATTCGCAAAGTCCATCAATTCATGGTGTTTTCCGCCGATACGCCGATGCAGTACGCGTTCGTCGATGCATTGGCGAATCGCGAAAGCTACCTCGGCCTGTCCGCGTTCTATCAGAAGAAGCGCGATCTGCTCGCGCATGCGTTGCGCGATTCGCGCTTCGAATTGCTGCCGAGCGAAGGCAGCTTTTTCATGCTCGCGCGGTTTCGCGGTTTCTCCGACGAAAGCGATAGCGACTTCGTGCTGCGCCTGATTCGCGATGCGCGGGTCGCGACGATTCCGCTGTCGGCGTTCTACACCGACGGCACGGATTCCGGCCTGATTCGCCTGAGCTTCTCGAAGGACGATGCGACGTTGATCGAAGGCGCACGGCGTTTGTGCGAAATCTGAAGCGGCGTTTGATTGCGCGCGCAACGGCCAGATTTTTGACCGCAGTATGATCGTGGCGCCGTCATGCCTCAGCGTGTTGCATGAAGGCGTCGACACCGAATCGAAGGGAAGGAACCTGTTATGACATTGCTCAAGCCATTATTGGCATTGGCCTGCGCATTCACATCGATCGCGGCTTTTTCAGCGGCCAGTGCGGCTGAAACGACACTGCGATTCGGACTCGAAGCACAGTATCCGCCGTTCGAGTCGAAGGGTCCGAATGGTGAGTTGCAAGGGCTCGACGTCGATGTTGGCAATGCAGTTTGCGTCGCTGCGCATATGACGTGCAAATGGGTCGAGACCTCGTTCGACGGCCTGATTCCCGCACTGCAGGGCCGCAAATTCGACGCGATCAACTCGGCAATGAACGCCACCGAACAACGCCGCCAGGCGATCGATTTCACCACGGTCGTGTATCGCGTGCCGACACAATTGATCGCGAAACGTGACAGCGGCTTGCTGCCGACGCCCGCGTCGCTGAAGGGCAAACGCGTCGGCGTATTGCAGGCGTCGATTCAGGAAACTTTCGCGAAGACGCACTGGGAAACGGCCGGCGTGACGGTGGTGCCGTATCAGGACCAGAACCAGGTCTATGCCGATCTCGTCGCGGGTCGTCTCGACGCGACGCTCGTGCTGGCGCCCGCCGGTCAGACGGGTTTTCTGTCGAAACCGAACGGCAAGGACTATGCGTTCGTCGGGCAACCGGTGCGCGACGACAAGATTCTCGGCAGCGGTATTGCGTACGGCATTCGCAAAGGCGATACGGCACTGCGTGAGCAGTTGAACGCGGCGATCGCGAAGGTGCAGGCCGATGGCACGGTGAAGACGCTGGCGGCGAAGTATCTCGGCAACATCGACGTCTCCGCGAAGTAATACCGTTGTGTGCCAGGCGCGCTGAAACGCCCCGCGCTTTCGTTCGATGAGCTGTCTTGTTGACGATGCATTTGGCCGCTACGATACGTAGACCTTGCAGGTGTGCGAGGCTTGCATACCCATCGGAGAGCCGGCAGATGAGCGAGACGACGGAAGCGGCCATTCACGCGAAACACGCTTGTGCACCGAAGTTCTGGCGCAGCGACGCGTTGCCGTTCATCGAGGCGCGTTCCATCGAAGATGGCCGCGAGGTCTGCTACGCCAAACATTCGCATGAGACGTTTTCTATCGGCGCCGTAACCGGCGGACGCAGCGTCTACGTGAATCGCCATGCGAGCGAATGGATCGGCGCAGGGGCGGTCGTCATGATGAATCCGGACGACGTGCATGCCTGCAATCCCGTCGCCGACGAACCCTGGTCGTATTGCATGCTGCACGTGGACGTGACGTGGCTCACGAATCTGCAGCACGAACTGGGATTCAGCGAGAACCACGCGTTTCGCGCGTTCTCGCAGACCATTACGACGGACCGGAAACTGTTCGATGATTTGAACCGTCTGCATGCGATTCTCGCGGACAGCGATACCGAGTTTCTCCACAAAGAGAGCGCGATGGTTGCGTTCTTCGCCGAAGTACAACAAAAGCTGAACCCGGCCTCTTTGCCGGATCACGACGCCAGCCGGCAACTCTCGCGCGCGGCGGAATTCATCGCGGAAAACTGCACCCGCGCATTGAGACTCGATGACGTCTGCAAGGCGGCCGGCCTGTCGCCGTCGCATCTGATTCGCGCGTTCAAACAGCGTTATGGCATGACGCCGCACGCGTATCTGATCAATCGACGTATTCAGTACAGCCGCGCGCAATTACGACGCGGCCGTTTGATTGCGGACGTCGCGCTCGACGCCGGCTTCGCCGATCAGGCGCATCTGCAGCGCACGTTCAAGCGACTGGTCGCGGCGACGCCGGGGCAGTATCGCAGCTGAACCGGCGCGTCAGTCAACCAGCAGATACAGCGCACTCGCCGCGAGCAACGCGGCCATCACGCGATTGAATACCCTCACACGCTGCGGTTCCTGCAAGTACTTGCGCAGGAACGTGCCGGCGTACGCCCAACTCGCAATCGACAGATAGCAGATCACGAAATAAACGATGGTGAATTGCCAGACGAGCTGGCCGCCGCCATCGGCTGCATAGACGCCCATGCCGGCCAGCGACGCGAGCCACGCTTTCGGGTTGAGCCATTGCATCGCCGCGCCATGTGCGTAAGAGGGGCCTTGGGTGGATTGATCCGCGCCGAGTCGGCCGTTGTCGACGGCGAGTTTGTACGCCATGTAGAGCAGAAAGCCGACGCCCGCCCATTTGACAACCACGATCAGATTCGGGAAATGAGTGAGCAACTCGTGCAGCCCCAAACCAATGAGCAGAAGCAGCACGGTGAAGCCCACGGTTGCGCCGGTGACATGCCGCATGCTCGCCGCCAGTCCGTGCTGCGCGCCGGCGCTAAGCGCGACGACATTCACCGGACCGGGAGAGATCGAACTGGCCAGCGCGAATGCGGCCATGGAAAGTAATGCGGTCATCTGATGCCTCAAAACAGGAGTGCGCCGGATTGGCGACGCTCAACGGTAGCGGGCGGTGGGGTGGGGTGTATTGAAGGAAATTGCTGTGCGGAAATGCGAGAGATTTCGTTAGGCTCCGGCTTGGGGCAACTGCCTGCTGAAACCGCACACCGCAAAGCAAAAAGCCCGATCACAAGGACCGGGCTTTTTGCTTTGAATCTTTGGTGGGGCGTGACAGATTCGAACTGTCGACCTACGGATTAAGAGTCCGCTGCTCTACCAGCTGAGCTAACGCCCCCAACAGAAGCGAAATTATGCAGTAATTTCGCGAACTTGCCAACCCTCTTTAGCAGATTTCTTAAAAATATCCACCTCGGCGGGTTCGAGGCATCCCTCGCTCGCCGCGCGGCCATCAAAAACACGCGGCCTTTCCCGTCCCGGTATTATGTCGCGAACCCTTGCCGCACGACGCGTCGCGCGGCTTTCCACCGAGGATTGCCATGGATGACAAAGAGATTATCGAGCTGCTCGACCGCATCCTCGCTCCTTGGGTCCGTGCGCTCACGCTGACGCCCGTCAAAGTCGACGACGAAAGCGCGACGCTGCGTCTGCCGTTTTCCGGCGGCCTGCGTCATTCGGGCGGCGTGATTTGCGGCCAGGTCTTCATGGCGGCGGCCGACACGGCGATGATCGTCGCCATTTCCGCCGCGCTCGGCGGCTTCAAGCCGATGAGCACCGTCTCGCTCAACATCAATTTCATGCGCGCGGTTCGCAAGGGCGACGTGCTGATCACCGCGCGCGTGCTGCGCATGGGCCGCAATCTGGTGTTCGGCGAAGTCGAATTGTTCGACGAGTCCGGCAACATGGCGGTCCACGCCACCACCACCTACGCGCTGCTCGACTAGCACGGCGGCGCGGGCCGCACCAGAATCAAAACAAAAAGGAAAACGCAGGATGTTCGATCAGGTCGTATTCGCGGGCGGCGGCAACCGCTGCTGGTGGCAGGCGGGCTTCTGGGACGTAGTGCAGCCAGAACTGCAGATCCGGCCGCGCGTCATTGCCGGCATTTCGGCCGGCGCCGCCACCGCGTGCATGCTCTACACGCGCGATTCCGACTGGGTGATGCGCTACTACGAAGACGCGCTCCGCCACAACACGCGCAACGCCTACTGGGGCAATCTGCTGCGCGGGGAGTCGGTGTTCCCGCACTACCGCATTTACCGGCAGGCGCTGCTGGACATTTACGGCGAGAAATTCTCGACGCTCGCCGGGGCGCCGGAAATTCGCATCGGCGTGTCACATCTGCCGCGCTGGCTCGGCGCGCGCAGTGCGGTCGCCGCGGGACTGATCGCGTACAACATCGAGAAATACGTCCGCAAAACGCTGCATCCCACGCTGGGTCAGACGCTCGGGTTTCATCCGGAATTCGTGCGCGCGCAAGACTGCGCGAGCGTCGAGGATCTCGCGGATCTGATCCTGCAGTCGTCGAGTACGCCGCCGTTCACGCCGGTTTTGCGGCGCAACGGGCGTCCGGTGCTGGATGGCGGCATGGTCGACAACGTGCCGGTCGGCGCGCTCGACGCCGATGCACCCGGCAACGTGCTGGTCATGGTCACGCGTCTTTACCCGCGTCCGCAGATGTTCGTGGTGCCGCATGGCGTGCAGCAACGGATCTATGTGCAGCCGTCACGCAAGGTGCCGATTTCGAGTTGGGATTACACGAGCCCTTCGCAGATGGTGCACGCGTACAACCTCGGCCGTGGCGACGGCGAGACGTTCCTCGAACGCATGCCCGCCTTGCTGGAGACCGGCACGCACGCAGCGCGCTGAAAGGTTGCGTGCGGACCCGGCTTAGCGGCGCGGCCCTGCGCCCGCGCTCGACTTACCGCCGACGCCCGCCCTGCAACGCTTCCGGATTCGCGACGCTGGCGGTATCGCCGGCATCGAACGCCAGAATGTTCTGGAACGCCGCGGTGAAATAAAGCTCGTAGCTCTCGCGCTCCACGTAGCCAATGTGCGGCGTGCAGATCACGTTCTCCATGCGCAGCAGGCTGTAGCCCTGCAGGATCGGCTCGCTTTCATACACATCGATCGCGACCATGCCCGGACGGTTATGCGACAGCGCGTTCACCAGCGCGTTTTCATCCAGCAATTCGGCGCGACTCGTATTCACGAGCAAGGCGGTCGGCTTCATCCGCATCAGGTCTTCCTGCTTGACGATGCCGCGCGTGTCGTCGTGCAAACGCAGGTGTAAGGACAGCACATCGCTTTGCTCGAACAACGCTTCGCGGCTTTCGGCAACGCCGTAGCCGTCGGCGCGCGCGGCTTCGCGCGAATGCTCGCGGCCCCAGATCAGCACGTTCATGCCGAACGCCTTGCCGTACCCGGCGAGTAACCGCCCAATCTTGCCGTAGCCCCAAATCCCCAGCGTCTGACCACGCAGAACCTGCCCCAAACCGAAGTTCGGCGGCAGCGCGGACGTCTTCAATCCCGACTGCTGCCAGGCCCCTTGCTTAAGGTTTGCCACGTATTGCGGAATGCGCCGCTGGGCCGCCATGATGAGAGCCCACGTCAGCTCGGCCGGCGCGATCGGCGAACCGCTGCCTTCGAGCACGGCAATGCCGCGCTCGGTACAGGCGGCCAGATCGATGTGGCTGGAGACCTTGCCGGTCTGGCTGATCATGCGCAAACGCGGCAGTTTGTCGAGGAGTTGCGAGTTGATGCGAGTACGTTCGCGAATCAGGACCAGTGCGTCGACTTCGGAAAGACGGCTTGCCAGCTGGCCGAGACCGCGGACGGTATTGTTAAAAACTTTGACCTCATGGTCGGCCAGCAATTGAAAGCAGTCGAGCTTACGAACGGCGTCCTGGTAATCGTCGAGGATGGCAATCTTCATGGTATGTGTCTTGCGGCGCACCATGACGGTGCGGAACGGAGTGTTATGCTGACTGTCCCACCATGTGACCTAGGTCACATGCCGGACTGGCTGGATGCCTTACCGTAGAAGCTGCCGCATAGAACGGCTGCGCCACGGAAAGGTCGATTGACATCGTTTTTAACAGTTTGTTGCGTGTTGAGGCAAGCCGCTTTACAGACGGTTGCAGACGACCGCCGGCGGACGTCTCTGCTCAGCAGGCTGTGTGGCCCATGATGACCTGCACAATTGCGCGTCGGCTGATAGCAGTCTCCCGGCGCAAGGAATTGAACGCCTCTCGCATGCAGCGTCCCCTTGGGCTTGTACCGTTTTTCTATTCGATTTCAAAACGGAGACAAGTCGATGAACCATCCCTCATTCGAAGGACAGCCCGTAATCGAGGCGCCCGCGTGGGTCAAACACCGAAAGCTGCTCGACTGGGTCCAGCGCGTCGCCGCGCTGACCAAGCCTGACCGGATCGTCTGGTGCGACGGCTCGCAGGAGGAATACGACCGCCTGTGCGCGCAAATGGTCGAAGCGGGCACCCTGAGAAAACTCAATCCCGCGAAACGTCCCAATTCCTACCTCGCCTGGTCCGATCCGTCCGATGTGGCGCGTGTCGAAGATCGCACCTTTATCTGCTCGCCCCGTCGCGAAGACGCAGGGCCGACCAATAACTGGATCGCCCCGGCGCAAATGCGCTCCACGCTCGACGGTCTGTTCGACGGCGCGATGCGCGGCCGCACGATGTACGTGGTGCCGTTCTCGATGGGCCCGCTAGGTTCGCCGATCGCGCACATCGGCGTTGAGCTGAGCGACAGCCCGTACGTGGTGACGAACATGCGGATCATGACGCGCATGGGCCGCCAGGTGTACGACGTGCTCGGCGAAGACGGCGAGTTCGTGCCGTGCGTGCATTCGGTCGGCGCGCCGTTGGCGGCCGGTGCGAAAGATGTGCCGTGGCCGTGTAACGACACCAAATACATCGTCCATTTTCCCGAGTCGCGCGAAATCTGGAGCTACGGCTCGGGCTACGGCGGTAACGCACTGCTCGGCAAGAAGTGCTTCGCGCTGCGCATCGCGTCGACCATGGGCCGCGCCGAAGGCTGGCTCGCCGAACACATGCTGATTCTCGGCGTCACGTCGCCGCAAGGACGCAAGCATCACGTGGCGGCGGCGTTTCCGTCAGCGTGCGGCAAGACCAACTTCGCGATGCTGATCCCGCCCGAAGGCCTGAACGGCTGGAAAATCTCCACGATCGGCGACGACATCGCGTGGATCAAGCCGGGCAAGGACGGCCGCCTCTACGCGATCAATCCGGAAGCCGGCTACTTCGGCGTCGCGCCGGGCACGAGCGAAAAAACCAACTTCAACGCCATGGCCACGTTGAAAGAGAACGTGATCTTTACGAACGTGGCGCTGACCGACGACGGCGACGTCTGGTGGGAAGGGATGACGGACGAAGCGCCCGCACACCTGATCGACTGGCAGGGCAAGGACTGGACGCCGGCCTCCGCAAGGGAGAACGGCCGCAAGGCGGCGCATCCGAACGCGCGTTTCACGGCGCCGGCCGCGCAATGCCCGTCGATCGACGCCGACTGGGAAAACCCGGCGGGCGTCGCACTCGACGCGTTTATTTTCGGCGGCCGCCGTTCCACGACCGTGCCGCTCGTCACCGAAGCGCGCAACTGGGTCGAGGGCGTCTACATGGCCGCGACCATGGGTTCCGAAACGACCGCTGCAGCCGCCGGCCAGCAGGGCGTGGTGCGCCGCGACCCGTTCGCGATGCTGCCGTTCTGCGGCTACAACATGAGCGACTACTTTAGTCACTGGCTAAAAACCGGCGAGCGCCTCGCGCAACTGAACGCGAAGTTGCCGAAAATTTTCTGCGTCAACTGGTTCCGCAAGGGCGCGGACGGCAAATTCGTCTGGCCGGGGTTCGGCGAGAATATGCGCGTGCTGGGGTGGATGGTCGGCCGCATCGAAGGCACCGCTGCTGAGGGCGAAGAACACGCGTTCGGCGTCTCGCCGCACTATGACGACATCGACTGGAGCGGGCTGAACTTCAGCCGCGCGCAGTTCGAGCAGGTGATTTCCGTGGACGACGCAGCATGGCGCGATGAACTCGCGCTGCACGCCGAGCTCTTTGACACGCTGCAGCAAGGCCTGCCGGCCGCCCTGACTCAAGCTAAACGCTCGCTTGAGCAAAAGCTCATTGCCTGACCACGTGAGTATTCACTTCGCGCAGAAAGCCGCCTTCGGGCGGTTTTTCTTTGCCTAACACCCGCTCACACTGCGATTTTTCCCGATCCCGCAACGCCGGGACGATCATTACGTCTGTTCGAACAAAAAAGACAGTGCAAGCTGCAGCGCAGCAGATTGTTTCTTTTCTCGGAATAATGAGTGTTCACGCCCTACATTGGTGAGCACAGTCGCACAGAAATCGACAATATTTCCGCTTTCGCGGGCAACTTCTGCACGATTTCGCGAGTCGTAGGAGAATTCCAAGTTCGCTTCACTGGTTTTCACCGATTGTCAGGAAGCTGTAACACGGCAGGAGTTGTCTTATGGATCATTTGCAGTCGATGCGAGTTTTCGTCAGAGTGGCGGATCTCGGCAGTTTTGCCCGCGCTGCGAGCGCGATGGATATTTCCAACGCAGTTGCCACCCGCCACGTTGCCGATCTCGAAGGCCGTCTTGGTACGCGGCTGCTCAATCGCACAACCCGCAGCTTGTCTCTGACCGAATCCGGTCAGGTTTATCTCGAGCGCGCGCGCCAGATTCTCGACGAACTGGAAGACGTCGAGCAGATGGTGGTGGCGCGCAATCACGAACCCGTCGGTACGCTGAGAATCGTCGCGCCGGTGGTGTTCGGGCTGCACAACCTCGCGCCCGTACTTCAGACGTACGCAGAGCGTTACCCGAAAGTCATTCCTGACGTCACGCTGGTCGATCGCCAGGTCGATCTGGTCGAAGAAGGTTTCGACGTGGGCGTGGTGATCGCGCGTCAAATGCGCAGCGCGAGCATCGTTACGCGACGTCTCACCACCGGGTGCATGACGGTGTGCGCCACGCCGGCTTATCTCGAGAAGCACGGCGTGCCGACGCGTCCCGAGCATTTGCTGGAGCATCCGTGCCTGAGCTTGCCGTCCGAGTATTGGGGCGACGAGCGCGTGTTCACCGGCCCGGAAGGCGAGGTGCGGGTGCGGCCGTCGAACGTGATCGTGGCGAACAACACGGAAATGCTGCGGCAGTTCGCGTTGCTCGGCATGGGCATTGCCATTCTGCCGAGCTATCTGATCGGCCGTGACATGACGCGTGGCCGACTGGTGCGTTTGCTCGGCGATTACCGTTTGCCGCAGGTCGAAATCAACATTGCGTATCCGAGCCGCCGTCACTTGCCGGCGAAGGTCCGCACGTTTATCGATCATCTGGTCGAGCATTTCAGCCAGACGCCGAACAGCCTGCTCGGCGAACAGTGGATCAAGGACGGCCTTGGACGGCCCGACACGTCGTCGGCGTTGGATTCGTCGGATCACATGCCGCCGGAAGCGTTCGACGGCGCCGAGCCACTGTCTCGCCTGCTGGACAGCGAGTTGTCGCCGATTCCAACGACGACCTTAGCCAAAACGACCACTCGTACGCGGCCGACGGTTTTGTCGCCGCTTTAAGTGTCGGTGGATCGATCAGGCTCTGAGGCTGGGGGCGACGCGCGGTAGTCGCGTTCCGGTGGACAAAGAAAAATGCGCAGTCACCTAAGTGACTGCGCATTTTTTTGTGGCATGTCGGAAACCGGGTGAATCCGAACCGCTTAAGCAAGCCGGCTGGAAGCAAACGCCGCCTCCAGCCTAAGTGCCCCGGATCAGGAGCCGGTTTTGCGCGCGACGGTTTTCTTCGCCGGCGCTTTCTTGGCCGCAGCAGCCGTTTTGGTGGCCGCCTTCCTGGCTGCCGGCGCTTTCTTCGCCGCGACCTTCTTGGCAGCCGGGACGGCTTTCACCGCGACGGACCCTTCGTCGTCGTCCGACTCCGAATCCGGCGCCGCCTTGGCAGCCGACTTCGCCGCCGCGGTTTTCGCCGCGGTCTTGGCGGACGGTTCCTTCTTTTCGAACTCGAAGCCGATCTTGCCGTCGTTCTGTTTGACCAGGAACGCCTTGAAGTTACGGCCGGTGCGCGACGACTTGAAGTTCGTCAGCAGGTCCGTACGGCCCTCTTCGAGCAGCTTCGCCATCTGTTCACGCGCGATTTCCTGCTGCAGGATCACCTTACCTGAACGGAAGTCGCAGGTCTTCGGATTCGCGACCGAGTTCTCGCAGACGTAGCTCATGCCATGTTCGAACACGCGGCCCTTGCATTTCGGACACGCGCCGACCGACTGCTGTTCGGAGAAATCAGGCGGTTCGCCATCTTCGCCGCCGGAATCCTGGCCGAAGTCGAACTCCAGCTTGTAATTCTTGATTTCGTCGTCGAGCGACAGCTTCAGGATCGCCGAGAAGGGACGGCCCATCTTGCTGCGGAAACCCGACAGCGGCCCGATCGTCTTGTTCTGCATCAGCTCTTCGACTTCCGGAATTTCAAACTGGCGTCCGCCCGGAATCTTCGAAATCGAGAACTCGCATTTCGAGCAGGCGAAACGCCGGTAGTTTTCCTTCACCTGACCGCCGCAGTTCGGACACGGCGTCTCTAACGTCGCGTAATCACCGGGGATCGTGTCGGAATCGTATTCCTTCGCGCGCTTGACGATCGTTTGCGTCATGCGGGCGATTTCCTGCATGAACGCGTCGCGCGGCAGGTTGCCGCGTTCCATTTGCGAGAGCTTGTATTCCCACTCGCCGGTCAATTCCGGTGCGGTCAGTTCCTTCACGCCGAGGCCGCGCAATAGCGTCATCAACTGGAACGCCTTGGCGGTCGGAATCAGATCGCGGCCTTCGCGGATCAGAT
Organism: Paraburkholderia sp. BL21I4N1; assembly: GCF_002973525.1. Classification (GTDB taxonomy): domain Bacteria; phylum Pseudomonadota; class Gammaproteobacteria; order Burkholderiales; family Burkholderiaceae; genus Paraburkholderia. Next base: position 42,906 of record NZ_PVEN01000022.1, on the reverse strand, counting down.
ACTTTTCGCCGAGCAGGCCTTCGATGATCGCGGCGCGCGTGGCCGGCGTGCCGAGCCCCTTGGCCGCCATCGCTTCGCGCAGTTCGTCGTCTTCGACGAGCTTGCCCGCGCCTTCCATGGCCGACAGCAAGGTCGCTTCGTTGTAGCGTGCGGGCGGCTTCGTTACCAGTTGATGGGCAGCGATCTTGTCGGTCTTGACCTTCTCGTCCTTCTGCACCGGCACGAGGTTCGCGTCTTCGCCGCCGATTTCGCGGCCGTAGACCTGCAACCAGCCCGGCTCGACCAGCACCTTGCCTTCCGTCTTGAAGTGATGGCCGACCACTTCCGTGATCCGCGTGGTCACACGGTATTCGGCGGCCGGGAAGAACACCGACAGGAACCGCTTCACGACGAGGTCGTAAAGCTTCTGTTCCGGCTCGGACAGGTTCTTCGGCGCCTGCGCCGTCGGGATGATTGCGAAGTGATCGCTGATCTTCGAGTTGTCGAAGATGCGCTTGTTCGGCTTCACCCAGCCCTTGTCCAACACCTGCTTGGCGAACGGCAGATAGTTGTTGCTCTCCTTGAGCATGCCGAGCGTGTCTTTGACCGTATCCATATAGTCTTCCGGCAGCGCGCGCGCGTCGGTACGGGGATAGGTCAGGACCTTGTGCTTTTCGTACAGCGCCTGGGCGAGGCCCAGCGTGTTTTTTGCGGAGAAGCCGAAGCGGCCGTTAGCCTCACGCTGCAGACTGGTCAAATCGAACAGCGCCGGCGAGAGTTGCGTGGACGGCTTCGATTCTTCACTAACCTTGCCGATCTGGCCACGGCAGGCCGCAACGATCGTTTCGGCCGCGGGCAGCGCCCACAGACGCGAGTCGCGTTTTTCCGGATCGAACTCGTCGCGTTTGAATTTCGGATCGAACCAGCGGCCTTCGTAGAAACCGGCCGCGCAGACGAACTCCGCCTTCACTTCCCAATAGTCGCGCGGCACGAAGCGGCGAATCTTTTCTTCGCGCTCGACCACGATCGACAGTGTCGGCGTCTGCACCCGCCCGACCGTGGTCAGGAAGAAGCCACCGCCCTTGCTATTGAACGCGGTCATGGCCCGCGTGCCGTTGATACCGACCAGCCAGTCGGCTTCCGAGCGGCAACGCGCGGCGTCGGCCAGCGGCTGCATTTCTTCGTCGCTGCGCAGACGGGCGAAGCCGTCGCGGATCGAGCCGGCCGTCATGGACTGCAGCCACAGGCGCTGCACCGGCTGCCTGGCTTTCGCGTGCTGCGCGATCAGGCGGAAAATCAGCTCGCCCTCGCGCCCCGCGTCACATGCGTTAATCAGGCGGTCGACGTCTTTGCGCTTGAGCAGCTTCGTCAGCACCTTCAGGCGCGACTCGCTCTTGGCGATCGGATTGAGGTCGAAATGCGGCGGAATGACGGGCAGATTGGCGAAACTCCACTTGCCGCGTTTGACTTCATAGTCTTCGGGTGCGGCGATTTCCAGCAGGTGGCCGACTGCCGAGGAAAGGACGTAGTCGTCGCTTTCGTAGTACTCGTCATGCTTGGTAAAGCCGCCCAAAGCCTTCGCGATGTCGTTCGCGACGGAAGGCTTTTCGGCGATGATCAGTGCTTTGGACATGACTCGATGTGAGGTTGGTAGATCCGGGTTGATGGCCTTGAGTGCGCGGTTATTCGCGCGACCCTCGTTTGCGACCTTTGCGACCCATTAACGACCGCTTTATAGCACACGCCGCTAAGGCGACGTGTCAAGTGCCATAAAAGCGCGCCATCATAATTGCGCGTTCCGCGGTCCGGCAAGTTATGGAAAACGCGCCGTGACCTGCTCGCAACGCCCGCGCCGCAAGGCTTGGGGATTGCAGTTTCAGGCCGCCTCATCAGGCAACCTGAAGCGCCGGCCGCAATTTAGGCGCGCCGCTGACGCCGGGTACGGCCGTCAGATCCGACAACATCCGTTCCACAATCGCCGCCTGTGGCAATACCGTGCCGAAGAATCGTGTCGTGACCGAGTCTTCGATCAGGATGGTCGGAAAATTCTCGACGTCCAGATCGTCGAAACGGTCCGCATGGGTTTCGATGTCGATCCATGCGAAACAGATATCAGGGTGACGATCGGCCAGTTTGTTGAAGGCGTCTCGATAATCGCGACAGGTTCCGCACCACTCCGCGCACAGGCAGGCGACGAACAGCGTGTCGGGCTCGTTGACGCGCTCGGCGATCCGGTCTTGGTCGGTGTCGAGGTTCAGCGCGGGCATGGTAGTTCCTTACGTACTTTGTCGAGTGCTTTGGCGCGAATGTAGCATGGTCGATCCGCGAGGGTGGTCAACCCTGGTCAACGCGAGGTCGCTCGTGACTTGCCCGCATGAAGCGGCCGCCGGGCAGCATCGTCACCTGACCGGCGAGTTCGAGTTGCAGCAAGGTGGTTTGTAACGCGGTGTCCTCCATCTCGGTGCGGGTGGCAAGAATTTCAAGCGTGGTGGGTGAATGACCGAGCGCAGCGAGGAGTTGCTGAGCCTCGGCGCTTGGTGGCGACGCAGATGTCGCTGTTGCTCGTGTGACGGCGTGGGTGGCGTTTTCGTGAGTTGCCGCGTGTTCCGCCACTGAGGTTGCCCCGGCCTGAGGACGCGCGCGGGGTTGTTCCGCCCCCTCGCCAAAAAGCGCGTGTAGTGCCGCCGCCGAACCGGCCCGGGCGACGGGCCGTTGCGTGAAGCCGAGCTCTTCCAATATTTCGTCCGGCGTCTCCACCAGTTTGGCCCCCTGCTTGATGATCCGATGACACCCGCGCGACAGCGGCGCGTGAATCGATCCCGGCAACGCAAAGATGTCGCGCCCCATTTCGTTGGCCAGCCGCGCGGTAATCAGCGAGCCGGAGCGCATCGCCGCCTCGACGATCACCACGCCGCTGACCAAACCGGCGATCAGCCGATTGCGCTGCGGGAAGTTGGCGGCGCGCGCGGGTGTGCCGAGCGGCCATTCCGAGAGAATGACGCCTTGCGCCGCGATCTGCCGCGCCAGCGCGTGGTGCGCCGACGGGTACACCAGGTCCGCACCGGTGCCGATCACAGCGACGGTCCCACCGATTCCCTCGAGGGCGCCCCGATGCGCGGCCCCGTCGATGCCGAGTGCTAGTCCCGACACGACGGTCACGCCGGCCGCCGACAACGCCCGCGCGAACCGCTCCGCGTCCTCGACGCCTTGCGGCGTCGCACTGCGGCTGCCCACCAGCGCCACCGCCCGCGTATGCAGCAGATCCAGCCGGCCCTTTATATATAGCAGCGGCGGCGGATCGGGCATGGTCAGCAGCGCGGGCGGGTAAGCGGGGTCGTCGAGCATGACGACCTGGTTGCCGGGCAATTCGCGCCATGCGAGCACGGCGTCGAGTTGGGCGTCGAATTCGGGACCGGTCGGCGCCAGCGCTGCGCGCGCTGCGGTCTCGCCGGCGACCGTAGCCAGTGCGGCCGACGGTTGGTCGAAAATCGCTTCCGGCAGTCCAAAAGCGGTCAACAACAGGCGCAGCGCCGCCGGTTTCAGGCCGGGCGCGAGCGAAAGCCGCAGCCAGGCGGCGATTTCAAAATCGGTTGCAGGCAAGCTGTGCATTGCGAGTCGATCCTCCTGCAGGGCCAGCGGGCAGGCGGGCGCCATGCTAAAATTTTCATCATCCGAAATAACTGCAGCGCCGCGCCCACCCGCGCGGGCCCGTCGTATAGCGCACCTGGCGCGTTGAATCGAACCGGTTCGACACCATCTATCCTGTGCGTAACGCGGCGCGCCCACAACCTGGCCGAATGGCTAACGCGGGCCTCGCAACGGTCGGCGGCGCCTAAAAACACATTCAAGATCATGGCTTTACTGAACATCCTCAATTACCCGGACAAACGGCTGCACAAGATCGCGAAGCCGGTCGAAGCGGTCAACGACCGCATTCGCCGTCTCGTCAAAGACATGGCTGAAACCATGTATGCCGCGCCCGGCGTCGGTCTTGCGGCGACCCAGGTCGACGTGCACGAGCGCGTGATCGTGATCGACGTATCGGACGATCACAACGAACTCCTCGCGTTCATCAACCCGGAAATCATCTGGTCGAGCGACGAAAGAAAGCTGTCGGAAGAGGGTTGTTTGTCGGTGCCGGGGATTTACGACAATGTCGAGCGCGCCGAGCAAGTGCGCGTGCGGGCGTTGAACGAGAAGGGCGAAAGCTTCGAACTGGATTGCGAAGGCCTGCTCGCGGTGTGCATCCAGCACGAAATGGATCACCTGATGGGCCGCGTGTTCGTCGAGTACCTGTCGTCGCTGAAGCAGACGCGCATCAAGAGCAAGATGAAAAAGCTCGCCCACGCCATGTAATGCGCGTTCACCTCGCCACCCGTCCCCGTCCATGAGTCATTCGTTGCGCGTTATCTTTGCCGGTACACCGGAGTTCGCTGCGGCCGCATTGGCCGCGATCCACAGCGCCGGCTTTCCGTTGCCGCTCGTGCTGACCCAGCCGGACCGGCCGGCGGGGCGGGGCATGAAATTGCAGGCGAGCCCGGTCAAGCGCTACGCCGAAGAGCACGGGCTGGCTGTCGCGCAGCCGCCTTCGCTGCGCCGCGCCGGCAAATATCCCGAAGAGGCCGCCGCCGCGATCGAGCAACTACGCGCCACGCCGCACGACGTGATGGTCGTGGCCGCTTACGGTCTGATCCTGCCGCAGGAAGTGCTCGATATTCCGCGACTGGGCTGCATCAACATTCATGCTTCGTTGCTGCCGCGCTGGCGGGGCGCCGCGCCGATTCACCGCGCGATCGAAGCAGGCGACGCTGAAACCGGCATCACACTGATGCAGATGGACGTCGGCCTCGACACCGGTGCGATGATTTCCGAGGCGCGCACCGCCATTGCCGGCGACGACACCACGGCCACGCTGCACGACCGTCTGGCGCAAGACGGCGCGAAGCTGATCGTCGAGGCGCTGATCGAGCTTGAGCGCAGCGGCAAGCTGGCCGCCACGCCGCAACCGGCGGACGGCGTGACCTATGCCGAAAAGATCGGCAAGCAGGAAGCCGCGCTCGACTGGCGCCGCCCCGCCACGGTCCTCGCGCGCCAGGTGCTTGCGTTCGACCCGTTCCCCGGCGGTCTCGGCACGCTGGAAGACGGTACCTCGATCAAAATCTGGGCGGCGGTTCCCGTGAGCGCACGGGGCGACAGCGCACCCGGCACGATCACCGAGGTGTCGGCTGAGGGCGTGCTGGTGGCCTGTGGCAAAGGCGCGCTGCGTCTCACGCAGTTGCAGAAACCCGGCGGCAAGCGCCTGCCGGTGCGGGAATTCCTGGCCGGCTCGACGCTGGCTGCCGGACAGCGTTTTCAACTCCCCGAAGCAAAATAACAGGTTCGCGGAGGCCTTGAACATCGTCCGTTCGGCCGATGCCCGAGGCCTCCGCCGCGACCCTGCCGCGCGTTAGAATCCTTCATGCAGTCCCCCACGTTTCGAGGATTTTCATGTTCGGCATCACCCATTTCGAATTTTTCATCGTCGCGGTCTTTCTGTTGAACGTGACGCCCGGACCGGATACCGCTTATATCGTCGGCCGCAGCGTCGCACAGGGTCGCGGTGCGGGATTGATGTCCGCGCTCGGCATCTCGGCGGGCTGCTGCGTTCATTCGCTCGCCTGCGCGTTCGGCCTGACCGCGCTGCTGGCTGCCTCGGCCACCGCGTTCACGGTCATCAAGTTTGTCGGCGCGCTTTACCTGATGTATCTCGGCGTGCGGCTGCTTCTAGCCAAACCGGCCGCGGATCAGGCCGCGGGCGAAGCCCGTGCGGCCGGCGGCGCCAAGTCGTTGCGCCAGTTGTTCCTGCAAGGCTTCTGGACCAATGTGCTGAACCCCAAGGTGGTGCTGTTCTTCGTGTCGTTCTTCCCGCAATTCGTGACGGCTGGCAGCGACCACAAAGCGTTTGCGTTCCTCACGCTCGGCGCTGTGTTCGTGGTGATGAGCATGCTCTGGAACAGTTTCGTCGCCTGGATCGCCGGAAGCGTGACGCGGCGTTTCTCCGGCAAGCAGTCGCTGAAGAAATGGCTGGATCGCGGGGTCGGCAGCGCCTTTGTCGGCTTGGGCATCAAGCTGGCCACTGCATCAAGATGATTGAATTTTCCGCGCGCGCCCATATCTAACAATTTGCTTACAATCAGGCGTCGCATGATGCGGCGCAGATATGAACCCCGCGTTAGGGCAAGGAGTAGCAAACATGTTCAATTGGGTCAAAACCGCGATGTTGATGGCCGCGATCACGGCCCTTTTCATCGTGATCGGCGGCATGATCGGTGGGTCGCGCGGCATGACGATCGCGCTCGTGATCGCGCTGGGAATGAATTTCTTTTCGTACTGGTTCTCGGACAAGATGGTGCTGCGCATGTACAACGCGCAGGAAGTCGACGAAACCAGCGCACCGCAGTTCTACCGCATGGTCCGCGAGCTCGCCACGCGCGCTAATTTGCCGATGCCGCGCGTCTACCTGATCAACGAAGACGCGCCGAACGCGTTCGCCACGGGCCGCAACCCGGAGCACGCGGCGGTTGCCGCGACCACCGGCATTCTGCGGGTGCTGTCCGAGCGCGAAATGCGTGGCGTGATGGCGCACGAACTGGCGCACGTGAAGCACCGCGACATTCTGATCTCGACGGTGTCAGCCACCATGGCGGGCGCGATTTCCGCGCTGGCGAACTTCGCGATGTTCTTCGGTGGCCGCGACGAAAACGGTCGTTCCACGAATCCGATCGCGGGCATCGCGGTGGCGCTGCTGGCGCCGATCGCCGGCGCGCTGATTCAGATGGCGATTTCGCGTGCGCGTGAATTCGAAGCGGACCGTGGCGGCGCGCAGATTTCGGGCGACCCGCAAGCGCTCGCTTCGGCGCTCGACAAGATTCATCGCTACGCAAGCGGTATTCCGTTTCCGGTCGCCGAGCAGCATCCGGCCACCGCGCAGATGATGATCATGAATCCGCTGTCGGGTGGCGGCATTGGAAAGCTGTTCTCGACACACCCGGCTACCGAAGAACGCGTGGCGCGGTTGATGGAAATGGCGCGTACCGGGCGCTTCGAATAACACTTCGCGGCGCCTATGCGCTGCGATAGAAGGCGAGTCCTCGGGCTCGCCTTTTTTATTCGAGGCCGCGGCCAAATGCCTGCGAGCGGCGCGAGCACCGGGGCGCCACGCCTCGCCACGCTACAATGTGTGCTGTTTGCGTCGCGCGTACCGTGCGGCCTGTCTTTGCCTTCTTCATGACCCCAAAGCCTTCTTCGCGTTCTGCTTCCCCATCGACGCGACCGCGCGAATCCCGTTTGTCGATGCTGCACCTCGCGCCCGAATCGCTCGCGTTCGCGCTCGACTGCGCGGGCCAGGCGGTCGGCGCGGTGCGTCACGGCGCGGCTTTGCCGGCCGCACTGCAAGCCGTCTTCGTCTCCGCGCCTGAAGGTAGTGCCGCCGCCGCTCGCGGCGCGGTGCAGGACATCGCGTATCGCACGATGCGGCGTCTCGCGACCGCCGAATGGCTGATCGCGAAGCTGGTGAAGAAAGCGCCGCCGCCGCATGTCGGCCACGTGCTGGCCTGCGCGTTCGCGCTGCTCGTGGACGACGAAGCGAGCGCCGCGTACACGCCGTTCACGGTGGTCGATCAGGCGGTCGGCGCCATTAGCGCGCGGCGTGAATTCGCGTTCGCCAAGGGGCTCGTCAACGCGGTGCTGCGCGGTTTCCTGCGTGAGCGCGAGACCTTGCTCGCCGCCGCGCAAGCCGACGAAGTGGCCCGCTGGAATTACCCGTCGTGGTGGATCGACGCGGTGAAACGCGCCTGGCCCGACGGCTGGGAGGCGGTGCTCGCCGCCGGCAATACGCAAGGCCCGCTGACACTGCGCGTGAACGCCCGTCGCTCCACGGTCGACGCCTATCTGCAAGTGCTGCAGAACCATCACATTCCGGCGAGCCAAGCCGGCGACTACGCTGTCAAGCTCGCCACGCCGATGCCGGTGGACCGCATTCCCGGTTTCAGCGAGGGCGTCGTCTCGGTGCAGGACGCCGGCGCACAACTCGCCGCGCCATTGCTCAACGTGCGCGACGGCATGCGCGTACTCGACGCCTGCGCGGCGCCCGGCGGCAAGACCGGCCATCTGCTCGAACTTGCTAATCTCCAGCTCGTCGCGCTCGAAAGCGATGCGTCGCGCGCGCGACGTATCGGCGAAAACTTGCAGCGGCTCAAGCTCGAAGCGGAAGTGCGTATCGGCGACGCCGGCACGCCCGCGCAGTGGCACGACGATCTCGACCAGCCGTTCGACCGCATTCTCGCCGACGTGCCTTGCTCGGCCTCGGGCATCGTGCGGCGTCATCCGGACATTCGCTGGCTGCGTCGCGCGTCGGATATTCCCGCACTGGTCGCGGAACAACGCCGCATTCTCGACGCGCTCTGGCCGCTCGTGAAAGCTGGCGGCGAGTTGCTTTACGTTACGTGTTCGATCTTCCCCGAAGAAGGCGAGTTGCAGGCGCAGTGGTTTGGAGACAAGTACCAGGATGCGGTACGATTGGACGCGCCGGGGCAGCTTCTCCCTTCAGTCGCCCGCGCGCCCGCCGACACCTCGGCCGGTTCCCTTGCCGGACAACTCGTTGAAGAGCGCGCCGGCGCGAACTCAGACCACGACGGATTTTTCTACGCGCGCTTTCAGAAACGGTGACCATCAAACGCTTCTTCCCGCTTCGGCTCGCTGCCGTGTTCTGGATCGCGCTGGCCGTCTGGCTTGCCGCACCGGGCGCGGTGCACGCCGACCCGATCGCGGTGCAGCGCGCTTCGCTGCAATCCGACAACACCGGCTGGAATCTCGACGCGCGTTTCGACTTCGACCTGAACAGCAATCTCGAAGACGCAGTCAATAAAGGCATTCCGCTTTACTTCACGACCGACTTCGAATTGAGCCGGCCGCGCTGGTACTGGTTCGACGAACAGCCAGTCAGCGTATCGCAAAGCATTCGCCTGTCGTTCCAGCCGCTCACGCGCGAATACCGGGTGTCGAGCGTGTCGTCGGGCGGCTTGCAGCTGGGCTTCCAGACGTTGAAAGATGCGCTCGCGGTGATCAAGCACATCACGTCGTGGCATGTGATCGACCGCAACGACGTGCATGCCGGCGAGACCTACAACGCGTCGGTGCGCATGCAACTCGACATCGCGTTGATGCCCAAGCCGTTCCAGATCGACGCGGTGAACAACCGCGACTGGAGCCTGTCATCCGAGTGGAAGCGTTTTACCTTCACGGTGACCGAACGTGCTAAATAAAGTGCGCCAAACCACCAGTGTCAGCAGCATCGTCGTGCGCGTGCTGGTGTCGACGGTCGCGGTCACGGCCGTACTGCTGCTCGTGCTGCTCGCCGCCGCGAGCGCGAACACCGAATTCTTCGACCGCTATTACCAGTGGCTGTACGCGGCCAACCTCGTGGTCGCGATGATCTTTCTGCTGGTGGTGGCGACGCTCGTCATCATCATCATCGCGCGGCTCAGAAAGGGTAAGTTCGGCACCCGGCTATTGGCCAAACTCGCGTTCTTCATGGCGTTGGTCGGCGTGGTGCCGGGCGGGATCATTTACGTCGTCTCGTATCAGTTCGTGTCGCGCAGTATCGAATCGTGGTTCGACGTGAACGTCGAAACGGCGCTAACGTCGGGCCTGAATCTCGGGCGCGGCATGCTCGACGCGTCGCTGTCCGATCTGCAGACCAAGGGCCGCCTGATGTCCGAGCAGATCGCCAGCGCGGACGCCGCCGGCACCACGCTCACGCTGCTGCGTCTGCGCGATCAGTTCGGCGTGCAGGACGCGACGATCGTCGAACCGACGCGCAGCATGTCGGGTGCGACGCCGGACATGCACGTCGTCGCACAGGCTTCGAGCAATTACGCGACGCTGGTGCCGAACGATCTGCCCACGCCGTTGATGATCGACCAGGCGCGTGGTCGCGGTTATGCGGCGATCGAAGGCGAAGTCGACGGCGACCCCAACGCACATGGCAGCAAGGGCGCTTTGCGGCTGCGCATCGTGCAGCGCATTCCCGATTCGAGTGCCGCGCTGCTGCAGCCCACCGAACGTTTCTTGCAACTCACGCAGCCGGTGTCGCCCACGCTCGCGCGCAATGCGGATGCGGTGCAGCGCGCTTATCGCGAGTATCAGGAGAAGGCGCTCGGCCGCACCGGTCTGCGCAAGATGTATATCGGCACGCTGACGCTCGCGCTGTTCCTTGCCACGTTCATCGCGATGATGCTGGCGCTGGCGCTCGGCAATCAGTTGGCGCGGCCGTTGTTCCTGCTCGCGCAGGGCACCAAGGAAGTGACCGAGGGCGACTACACGCCGAAGCGCGAAATCAAGTCGCGCGACGAACTGGGCTTCCTCACGCAGTCGTTCAACGCGATGACGCGGCAGTTGTCGGAAGCACGCGCGGCGGTCGAGAACAATCGTATCGCGCTCGAACATTCCAAGGCGTATCTGGAAAGCATTCTCGCGAACCTGACCGCCGGCGTGTTCGTGTTCGACCGGCAGTTCAGGCTCACCACCGCGAATCGCGGCGCCGAGCGGATTTTCCGTCAGCCGTTCCAGGCGACCATGGGTTCCGCGCTCGATCAGATCGGTGTGTTAAGCGAATTCGGCGGCATGGTGCGCAAGGCGTTCGCCGATCGCGAAGCCGCTAGCGGCGACGGTCACGACGATCGCGGCCATTGGCAGCAGCAGTTTTCGATTCAGGTGCCGGGCGAAACCGAGCCGTTGACCTTGCTGGTGCGCGGCGCGCGGCTCGTTTCCGCCACCGACCGCGACGCCGAAGACATGCAGACCTCCGGCTACGTGGTCGTGTTCGACGATATCTCCGACGTGATCTCCGCGCAGCGTTCGATCGCATGGGGTGAGGTCGCGCGGCGCCTCGCGCACGAGATCAAGAATCCGCTCACGCCGATCCAGCTCTCCGCCGAGCGTCTGCAAATGAAACTGGCCGACAAGTTGTCGCCGTCGGATGCGGATGTGTTGAAGCGCGGCGCGACCACGATCGTCAATCAGGTCGCCGCGATGAAGCAGATGGTCGACAATTTCCGCGACTACGCGCGTACGCCGCCGGCGGTACTCGCGCATTTGCAACTGAACGAACTGGTCAGCGAAGTGCTGACGCTGTACGGTATCGAAGAAGGCAAGGGCGCGATCCAGGTGGAGCTCGCCGCGTTGCCGGCAATCCGCGGCGACGCGACGCAATTGCGCCAGGTGATTCACAACCTGCTGCAGAACGCGCAGGATGCGGTAGCCGAGCTCGAGCATCCGCGTGTCCTGCTCGAAACGAGGACAGTAGAATACGGAGACCCCGACGCGGAAGGCAAAGTCCGCGTCGCGGTGCGGTTGACCGTGTCGGATAACGGACCGGGCTTCTCCGCGCGTATCCTCACGCGTGCATTCGAACCTTACGTGACGACCAAGGCCAAAGGTACGGGTCTGGGTCTTGCGATGGTCAAGAAGATCGTCGACGAACACGGCGCGCGCATCGACATTCGCAATCGCATGAAAGCGGGCGACGTGATCGAAGGCGCGCAGATATCGATCCTCTTCCTTCAGTTGGCAGACGATGCCGCGGCGCCCGGAGCGGGGCCGCGTCCGGCGCACGGTGGTGCGTCGCAGGGAAAGACAAAAGCAACAGTGCAGACAAGGGCAGCGTAAATGGCAACCATCCTGGTGGTAGATGATGAAATGGGCATCCGGGAATTGCTCTCGGAGATCCTGAGCGACGAAGGGCATGTCGTGGAGGCGGCGGAAAACGCGCAGGAAGCGCGCGAATTCCGTTTGCGTCAGGCGCCGGATCTGGTGCTGCTCGACATCTGGATGCCCGACACCGACGGCGTGACCTTGCTCAAGGAATGGGCCGCGCAAGGTCAGTTGACCATGCCGGTAATCATGATGTCCGGCCACGCCACGATCGATACCGCGGTCGAAGCGACCAAGATCGGCGCACTCAATTTTCTCGAGAAGCCGATCGCGTTGCAGAAGCTGCTGAAGGCGGTCGAGCAGGGCCTCGCGCGCGGCAACGCGGCGGGTGCGCCGGGCGGCGCGGCGGCCAAACCAGTGCTGCCGGTCAGTGCGTCGGCGGTGGCATCGGCGGCCGCATTGCCGATGCTCTCCACCGACGGCATGGGCAGCGGCGCGCTGGCTGCGCAAACCGCCTCGATCTCGTTCGACATTCCGCTGCGCGACGCACGCGATGCGTTCGAACGCGCGTACTTCGAGTATCACCTCGCGCGCGAGAACGGCAGCATGACGCGCGTCGCGGAGAAGACCGGGCTCGAACGTACGCACCTGTATCGCAAGCTCAAGCAGCTTGGCGTCGATCTCGGCAAGAACAAAGGCGAATGAATCCCGTGCGCGGCGCGATGAACGTGATCCGTGTAGATTTTTTCGAGAAGGGGCTTGCCCTGCTGCTGACCCTTTGATATTATTTCGTTCTTCGTTGGCCCGGTAGCTCAGTTGGTAGAGCAGCGGATTGAAAATCCGCGTGTCGATGGTTCGATTCCGTCCCAGGCCACCAGGATTCAGCCCCAGGAAATCGCAAGATTCCTGGGGCTTTTCCTTTTCTGACGGGCACTCGTTGCTTCGGCTTGCCGCCCCGATCCAAGGGCAGGTGCGCGGCGAGGTTTGGCATCGCGTGATAAAATCGCGCCAGTTCAAGGACTTGCACGATCAGTGTGTCGCGTGGATCGCGGCCTGATTGCCGCGCGGTCGAGCCGCCAGCGCAAGGCCGACACCCGCCGAATCCTTCGCCCGACGATTAACGGTATAAGCGCCCAGCGACTCTGCATGCGGAAGGCGCCGCCTATACTGCTTTGGGCCGGCAGCAGTGCCGGCACGCGTCGCGCCGCGTTGCTTGCATGGCGCACCTCGCGCAGCGCGACGTGGCACTCATCATTCACGGAGTTTCACGGTGATCCGCAAAGACGCTAAACGTAGCGCTCTGGTGCTGTTTTCCGGCGGCCAGGATTCCGCCACGTGCCTTGCCTGGGCACTCGAACGCTACGACACGGTCGAGACGCTCGGCTTCGATTACGGCCAGCGGCATCGCGTCGAGCTCGAATGCCGGGAAGGATTTCGCGACGCTGTCATGCGCGCATTTCCGGCATGGGCCGACCGCCTCGGCGACGATCACATGATCGACCTGTCGGTGCTCGGTTCGATTAGCGATACCGCCATGACGCGCGAGATCGAGATCGAAGCCACGGCCAACGGTTTGCCGAACACGTTCGTGCCGGGCCGCAATCTGATGTTCATGACGATCGCGGCCGCCATTGCGTATCGGCGCGGTTTGCAGGTGCTGGTGGGCGGCATGTGCGAGACGGATTTCTCGGGCTATCCCGATTGCCGCGACGACACGATGAAGGCGTTGCAGGTCGCGTTGAACCTCGGCATGGACACGCGCTTCCTGCTCGAAACGCCGTTGATGTGGCTCGATAAGGCCGACACGTGGCGCCTCGCGCATGAGCTGGGCGGCGACGAACTGGTTGAACTGGTGCGCGTCGAAACGCATACCTGCTACGTCGGCGAACGTTCTGAATTGCATGCGTGGGGTTTCGGCTGCGGCGAGTGTCCGGCGTGCCGTCTGCGCAAGCGCGGGTATGAAGCGTACCTGTCCGGCGAGAAGGTTACGGAGCCGCCGGTTTGAACCGTTTATGCTGATAGTTTGATGATCGGCGCGTCGGCATCACGGCGCGCCAGCGCAACACCGCAATTCAGGCAACTATTTTCAGGAACAGAAAGGCAGAAGCAGCATGACGTACGCGGTCAAGGAAATCTTCTACACATTGCAAGGCGAGGGCGCGAATGCCGGGCGTCCGGCCGTGTTCTGCCGCTTCGCCGGCTGCAATCTGTGGTCGGGTCGCGAGGAAGATCGTGCTGACGCGGTGTGCCGCTTCTGCGATACCGATTTCGTCGGCACCGACGGCGAGAACGGCGGCAAGTACCGCACGCCCGAGGAACTGGTGCGGATGATCGCGTCGCAATGGCCGGAAGGCGAAGGCGAGCGTTTCGTGGTGTGCACGGGCGGCGAACCGATGCTGCAGATCGATCCGCCGCTGGTCGACGCGCTGCATGCCGCCGGCTTCGAAATTGCCATTGAAACCAACGGTTCGCTGCCGGTGCTCGAAACGATCGACTGGATCTGTGTGAGCCCGAAGGCCGACGCGCCGCTCGTCGTGACCAAGGGTAACGAACTGAAGGTCGTGATTCCGCAGGACAACCAGCGTTTGTCCGAGTACGCGAAGCTCGATTTCGAGTATTTCCTCGTCCAGCCGATGGACGGTCCGTCGCGCGATCTCAACACGAAGCTCGCGATCGACTGGTGCAAACGCCATCCGCAATGGCGCCTGTCGATGCAGACCCACAAGTATCTGAACATTCCCTGATTTGCCGTGCTGACGATTACACGAAAACTCGAATTCGACGCGGGTCACCGCATCCCCGATCACCGCAGCCAGTGCCGCAATCTGCACGGCCATCGTTATGTGCTCGAAATCACGCTGCAAGGCGATCTGGTCGACACCGAAGGCGCGCCCGATCGCGGCATGGTGATGGACTTCGCCGACGTGAAGTCGCTCGCCAACGAGCATCTCGTCGACAAGTGGGACCACGCGTTCCTGGTGTTCGAAGGCGACACGCAAGTGCGCGGCTTTCTGGAAACCATGGCCGGTCATAAGACCGTGGTGCTCGACCGTATTCCCACGGTCGAAAATCTCGCCGCCGTCGCGTTTAACATCCTTGCGAACGTCTACGACGCGCACTACGGCGTGAACCTGCGCCTGCACAAGCTGCGTCTGTACGAGACGCCGAATTGCTGGGCCGACGTGGTCCGCGACTGATCGCGCCAGGGCGCGTGCGGCACCGAAGCTTGGCTGCCAGAGACACGTCCTAACCCTCCCGTTATTGTCACGGTATGATCGCTCCGATAACCACACGGAGCGAGACATGCCGGTCACCGCATTGCGTCGCAACAGGCTTGCAGGCCATCCGCGCCTGAACGCAAGCCCTGGTCTTTCTCTGGCCCACACGGCCAGGATGCCGTCCCGCGTTTCCGGCGAGGTGCCCGATCACCGTCAGCGCCACGGAGCACGGCGATGAGCACCTTCACCAATCCCCTCAAGCAACGTCTGAAGGAAACCGATCCGCTGTTCGGCTTATGGCTGTCGCTCGGTAGCGACGCCGCGGCCGAAGCGCTCGCGCACGCCGGTTACGACTGGCTGCTGATCGACATGGAACATTCGCCGAACGATAGCGGCGACGTCGCGTCGCAATTGCGCGCGATCGCCGCGGCGCATCTGCCGAGCGAACCGGTTGTGCGGGTGCCCGCCAGCGAGGCGTGGCTCGTCAAGCGCGTGCTGGATGCCGGCGCGCGCACGTTGATGTTCCCGAATATCGAATCCGCCGAAGAGGCCGCGCACGCCGTGCGTCTCACGCAATATCCGACCGCCGACGCGCTCGACGGTCAACGCGGCGTCGCCGGTGTGGTGCGCGCGGCGGGCTACGGCATGCGTCGCGATTACGTGCAGACGGCCAACGCGCAGATCGCGACCATCGTGCAGATCGAATCGGCGCGCGGCCTGGCGGAAGTGGAAAAGATCGCGGCGACGCCGGGCGTCGATTGTCTGTTCGTCGGACCGGCGGATCTGGCCGCGAGCCTCGGTCATCTCGGCGATTCGAAGCATGCCGACGTGCAGGCGGCGATGGCGCGTATCGTCAGCGCCGCCGACAAAGCCGGCATTGCGACCGGTATTTTCTCCATGGACGTCGCGAGTGCGAAGCAGCATCGCGATGCGGGTTTTCGATTTATCGCTCTGGCCGCCGACGTCATCTGGATGTTGCGCGCGACTCGCCAGGCGCTGCAGGAGGTGAGGTCATGAAGGGGAAGGTGCAAGGCGTCGTCGTGAAATGGGCAGTGAGCGCGGCGTTGATCATGAGTGGCGCGCTAAGCGTGACCGCCCATGCGGCGGACGGCGCCGTGAAGTCGAGTGATCCGGCGACGCAGACCGCAGTCGCCGATTACAACGCGGGCAATTTCGGCGCGGCGCTGACCGAATTCCGCAAGGCCGCGGAGCGCGGCAGCCGGCTCGCCGAGTTCAACTACGCGATGATGCTGCTCAACGGCGAAGGCACCACGGCCAATGTCGATGAAGGCAAGAAATGGCTGCGCAAAGCCGCCGACGCCAACATGTCGCACGCGCAATACGTGTACGGCAAGATGTACGACGATGGCGAGTTCGTCGGACGCGATCCGGTCGAAGCGCATCGCTGGTTCCTGAAAGCGGCGCAGCAGGGACACGTGCAGGCGGAGTTGGCGCTGGCTAACCAGTTCCTCGACGGACGCGGCACCGAGCGCGATAACAAGCAGGCGTTCGTCTGGTACAAGAAGGCGGCGCAAGGCGGCGACATGACCGCGCAATACGTGGCCGGTTCGTTCTACGAGCGCGGCGGCGACGGCGTGGAGAAGAATCTGAACGTGGCGCGCGCGTATTACGCGGCGGCGGCGGCGCAGGGCGATCCGGCGGCGCGGCTCAAGTATCAGCAGCTCAGCGCGCAGTTGCGGGATCAGAAAGAAGTGAAGCCGCAGTAAAAACTGCGGCGGTAAAAGCAGAAGGGGCGCACCGACGGTGCGCCCCTTCTGCTTTATCAATCCGCGTCGCTAACTCTGCATCAAGCGTTTTTGCCGCGCGATGCTCATGATGAGTCCGATCGCGACCCCCAGTGTAGTCAGCGCAGTGCCGCCGTAACTCATGAACGGCAGCGGCACGCCAACCACCGGCAAGATGCCGCTCACCATACCAATGTTGACGAACGCGTAGGTAAAGAACGCCATGGTCAGCGAGCCCGCCAGCAATCGCCCGAACAGCGTCGCGCCATTGGCCGCGATATACAGCCCGCGCGCGATCAGCAACATATAAAGCGTGAGCAGCACGACGCCGCCCGCCAGACCGAACTCCTCCGAAAACACCGCGAAGATAAAGTCGGTGTGCTTCTCGGGAATGAACTCCAGATGCGCCTGTGTGCCCTTCAGCCAGCCTTTGCCGAGCGGACCGCCGGAGCCGATCGCAATCACGGCCTGGATCGTGTGGAAGCCCTTGCCGAGCGGATCGGACGTCGGGTCGAGCAGCGTACAGATACGGTGCTTCTGATAATCGTGCATCAGCGGCCATTGCACCTCGGGCTGACAGATCTTGTCCTGGAACGTCGCAATCGCGGCGACCGCGATCACGCCCGCTACCAGCACCGGCACGATCAGCTTGAAACTCAGGCCCGCGAAATAAATCACGAAGAAACCGGCCGCGAACACCAGCACGGCGGTGCCGAGGTCGGGCTGCTTGGCGATCAGACCGACTGGCACCAGCAGGATCACGAAGCCGACCAGGTAGTCGTACCAGCGCATCACGCCTTCGCGGCGCTGGTAGTACCACGCGAGCATCAGCGGCGTCGCGATCTTGAGAATTTCCGACGGCTGGATCACCACGCCGACGTTGATCCAGCGCTTCGCGCCCTTGCGCGTGAGACCGAACATCGCGACCGCGACCAGTAACGCGATCCCGAACGTGTAGAGCGGAACCGCGAAGCGCAGCAGCGTGGTGGGCGGCACATTGGCGAGCGCCCACATCAGCACGAACGTCAGCAGGATGTTGCGCAACTGGTCTTCCACGCGGCCGGGGACGTCCAGGCTCGCGCTGTACAGCGTCACGATGCCGACGCACAACAGCAGGAACACGATCAACGCGAGCGGGCGGTCGAAGCCCGCGAACATCTGCTTGATGCGGTCGAGCCAGGCGCGCTTGTCGAATTGCATGCCTTTCTCCTTACTCGTCGATGCCGCCGGCAACCGGCTGGCGTGGCGACGTGGCTTCAATGCCGTCATCCCGCGATGGCGCGGCGGCGGTCGGCGCCGGCTCGCTGGCGGGGCGGGGCTTATGCGGGGCGCCAGGCTTACGCGGCGCCGGATTTTTTGTGGTGGCGAACGTAGCGGCTGAAGCCCCCTTGGCGGCCGCAGCCGCGCCCGAAGCACCGACAGTAGGCGCTGACGCCGCTGCCGCAGCGGACGCCGCCTGAGCCGCCGAAGCCGCAGCGGCCGCCGAAGCCGCACCGGGAATCGGCAACGCCGTAAAGCCCGCAGCGATCTTGACCGGCTGCACGGCAGTTTCCTCGGAAGCCGGTGCGCCGCCCACTACCGGCGCGGACGCATCCTGCGTCGCCGACGCCGCCGCGGCAATTGCCGCCGCCTGAGCGCCCGGCTTGTTCTTGCCGACGAGGTAGTAATCGAGCACCTTGCGCGCGATCGGACCTGCCGATTCCGCGCCCCAGCCACCGTTTTCGACGATCAGCGCGAGCGCGATCTTGGGGTTGTCGACCGGCGCGAAAGCGATGAACAGCGCGTGATCGCGCAGATGCTCGGCGATCGCATGACCCTTGTAGTTCGCGCCTTGCAGCGAGTAGACCTGGGCCGTGCCGGTCTTGCCGGCCGCCTGATACTGCGCGCCGATAAACAGTTTCGATGCCGTACCGTTGGTGACCACTTCGGCCATCGCATGCTTGATGAAGTCGATGTCCGCCTGCTTGACGGCGATCTTGTCGCTCGGATCGCGCACCACCGGACGGGTCTCTTTAGTGATCGGATTTTCGATGTCGCGCACGAGGTGCGGCTTCATCACGACGCCGTTGTTCGCGAGCGTCGCCGTGGCATGCGCGAGTTGCAGAATGGTGAACGAGTTGTAGCCCTGACCGATGCCGAGACTGATCGTTTCGCCTTCATACCAGCGTTGCTGCTCGGGCTTGCGGTACGCCTTGCGCTTCCAGTCCGTGGAAGGCAGGATGCCGCGCGCTTCGCCGGAAATATCGATGCCGGTGATCTGGCCGAAGCCCCACGGCTTCATGAAGTTGGCGATGTTGTTGACGCCGAGGTCGTGCGCGAGCATGTAGAAATACGTGTCGTTGGATACGACGATCGCCCGGTTCATGTCGACCCAGCCCTGGCCCGAGCGCACGTCGTTGCGGAATGTGTGGCCGCCGAACGTGTACGAACCCGGATCCTGGAAGCCCCAGCCCGTCGTGCGCTTATGCAGCGTCAGCGCGGCGAGCGCCATGAACGGTTTATAGGTCGAACCCGGCGGATAGGTGCCGTGCAGCGGACGGTTCAGCAGCGGGTGATCCGGCGAGTTGTTCAGGTCGTCCCAGGTCTGCTGGTCGATACCGTCGACGAAGGAATTCGGATCGAAGCTCGGCGCCGACACGAACGCGAGCACGTCGCCGGTGGCTGGTTCGATCGCGACCAGCGCGCCGCGGCGACCCGCGAACGCCTGCTCGGCAACCTGCTGCAAGCCGATATCCAGCGACAGTTCGAGGTTGTTGCCGGGCGTGGCCTGCGTGCGCGACAAGGTGCGCACCGGCCGGCCGCCGGCGGTTACTTCCACTTCTTCGAACCCGGTCTGGCCGTGCAACTCGGTCTCATAGCTCTGCTCGACGCCGATCTTGCCGATGTAGTCGGTACCCTTGTAGTTGTTCGCGTCCAGACGCGGATCGTAGTGGTCCGGATCGCTGTCGTTCTGGTCGCTGGCGTCGTCGATCCGATCCTGGTCGCGCTGCGAAATCCGCCCGATGTAGCCGATCACGTGCGCCGCGGTCGGCCCGAGCGGATATTGGCGGAACAGCCGCGCGCGCACTTCCACGCCAGGGAAGCGGAATCGCTGTGCGGTGAAGCGCGCGACTTCGTCGTCGGTCAGGCGGGTGCGGATCGGCAGGCTTTCGAAGTTCTTCGAATCTTCCTGAAGCTTCTTGAAGCGGCGGCGGTCGCGGGCGTCGATCGAGACGACCGTGGCCAGGTTGTCGATCACGTTTTCGATCGAGTCGTTGAGCTTCGACGGCGTCAGTTCGAGCGTGTAGGCCGAGTAGTTCTTGGCCAGCACCACGCCGTTCCGATCGGTGATGATGCCGCGGTTCGGCACGATCGGCGCGACGGAAATGCGGTTTTCATCGGCCTGCAGTGAGTATTTGCTGTAGTGCCAGACCTGCAGGAACAGGAAGCGGAAGCCGATCAGCCCGAAGCAGACGAACACGAACAGGCCCGCCGCCGCGACGCGCAGGCGGAACTTCGAGAGCTGTTGCTGGGTGTCCTTGAATTCGGTCATGCGATTCTGCAAAAGGCCGGGTGACGGCCATCATGAGTGTGCGCCTAATCCGGCCGGAACCGGGAGGCATGAACAGCGATGCGCGTCGAGCGGGCCGGCGGCGGGACTCCATTCCAGTGGAACCGCCGGCAGGCTCGAAGTATGGTCAAATCGGCCGGGTATCGTCCGGATCGGCCGGGCGGCGCTGCGGCATCAGCAGCAGCATGCTGGCGATCGGCCACAGCGCGGCTTCGACAAAACCGTCGATCAGATAGCCCCAGCCCGGAAACGCCGCGCCCGTCAGCAGACGGATCACGAACGGCACCAGTTGCGCGACCACCAGCAGCGGCATGACCGCGAAGGTCTGCACGCCGAGCGACATCCACAGCACCCGGCGGTGGATCGTAATCGCGCCGTACGACAACAACGTATACGCCAGCGCGTGCTCGCCGAGCAGGCTGGCGTTATGCACGTCCATCAGCAAACCGAGGAAAAACGCGATGCCCATGCCGACTTTGCGCGGCTGGTGCACGTTCCAGAACAGCAGTACGAGCGCGACGAAATCCGGCACGCCGATGAGGCGTCCCCACGGCATCAGGTTCAGCAGAAACGCCGCGGCGAGGCTGAAGGAGATGAAGTACGGATTGACCGGCTGCAGAATGTATTGCGGACGGTTCATGGCTGCGCCCCCGGCGTGGCTTGCGGCTTCGCGTTTTTGTCAGCGGCCGGCTTTTTCTCCGCCGAGGATTTTTTCTCCGTGGTGGTGGGTTTGGCCGGCGCTTTCTCTGGCGATTTGGCAGCGGTGGGTTTGTCCGCCGTAGCTTTGTCACCTGGTTTGGCCGGCGCGTTCTTGTCCGCTGCGGCCTTGCCGTCCGCCGGCTTGCTGCCTTTCCTGGCCTTCGCGTCTTTGGCGATGGTGGCCGCATCAGGTTCTTCAGCCGGACGCGGCGGCACGTTGTTCAGGTAGTGCAGCACCAGCAGTTGCCGCGCGCCACGCACCGGCGCGATCGGCAGGCAGATCACGCGTGCGAACGCCGTATCGGCCTGCTTGTCGACGCGTACCACCTTGGCAACCGGCAGCCCCGGCGGATACGTGCCGTCGAGTCCGCTGGTGACGAGTTCGTCGCCGGTTTGCACGTCGGCGCTGATCGGCACGAAGCGCAGGTCGAGCGTGTCGCCCTTCGGCGTGCCGTAGATCACGCTACGCAAACCCGTGCGCACGATCTGCACCGGCACGGCCTGATCCTTGTCGGTAAGCAGCGTCACTTCGGCTTGCAACGGGAACACGCGCGTGACCTGACCGATCACGCCGTCTTCATTGACGACCGGCGAACCGTTCTGAATGCCTTGCTGCGCGCCACGGCCGATCACCACTTTCTGCGTGAACGGGTCGCGCGTGTCGTACTGGATTTCAGCGGGCAGCGATTCGGTGGCCGAGCGTTGCGACAGTTGCAACAGCGCGCGCAAATGAGCGTTTTCGGCAGCCAGTCCGGCGGCGGTATTGGCTTGCTGGGAGAGTTGCAGATCTTTGGTGCGGAGCTTGTCGTTCTCGCTGCGCAACGTGGCGCTGGTCACGGCCAGGTCGGCTGCGCCCATAAAGACGTCACGCGGCACGAGCGCTGCGCGTTGCAACGGATAAAGACCCGCGCCGAGCACGCCGCGAACGATTTCGAGCGTTTTGAAGCGTGCGTCGGAGATCAGCAGGGCCAGCGCCAGCACGACGAAAAACACCAGTCGGGCGAGGGCGGACGGGCCTTGCTTGAACAGGGGCGGCGGACTGTATTCCATGGTCGGCGCCGGGGGCGTGAGCGGTTGGGTGAGACGGCGGCGCGCGAGGAACGCGCGTTCAGCGCGCGGAGGCTGGGTGGCCCAGCCAATGGCAAACCGGCCCGCAAGGGGCCGTGTGCCAGATCCGCGCTACTGACATGGAGACGAGCTCGCTTACTCGTACGAGAAGATGCTGCCCAGCTTGTCCATGCGTTCGAGCGCCATGCCCGAGCCGCGTACAACGCAGGTCAGCGGGTCTTCGGCGACGAGCACCGGCAGGCCGGTTTCTTCGGCGAGCAGGCGGTCCAGGTCGCGCAGCAGTGCGCCACCGCCCGTGAGCATCATGCCGCGTTCGGCGATGTCCGCGCCGAGTTCCGGCGGGGTTTGTTCCAGTGCGATCTTCACCGACGACACGATCTGGTTCAGCGGATCGGTGAGGGCTTCGAGAATTTCGTTGCTGGAGATGGTGAAGCTGCGCGGAATGCCTTCCGACAGATTGCGGCCCTTCACTTCCATTTCCTTGACTTCGGAACCCGGGAAGGCGGAGCCGATTTCCTTCTTGATCGCTTCAGCGGTTTGCTCGCCGATCAGCATGCCGTAGTTGCGGCGGATGTAGTTGACGATGGCTTCGTCGAACTTGTCGCCACCGACGCGCACCGAGCCTTTGTACACGATGCCGCCCAGCGAGATCACGCCGACTTCGGTCGTGCCGCCGCCAATGTCGACGACCATCGAACCGGTCGCTTCCGACACCGGCAGGCCGGCGCCGATCGCGGCGGCCATGGGTTCTTCGATCAGATAGACCTGCGAAGCGCCGGCGCCGTGCGCCGCTTCTTTAATCGCGCGACGCTCGACCTGGGTCGAACCGCACGGCACGCAGATGATGATGCGCGGCGACGGCGAGAACATACGCGATTCGTGAGCGGTCTTGATGAACTGCTTGATCATCTGCTCGGTGACCGTGAAATCGGCGATCACGCCGTCTTTCATGGGGCGGATCGCCTCGATGTTGCCCGGCACCTTGCCAAGCATCTGCTTGGCTTCCTTGCCGACTGCCTGAATAGTTTTCTTACCGTTAGGACCGCCTTCCTGGCGGATTGAAACCACCGACGGTTCGTCGAGAACGATACCCTTGCCACGCATGTAGATGAGCGTGTTGGCAGTGCCAAGGTCAATCGCCAGATCGTTGGAGAAGTAGCTGCGCAGAAAACCGAACATTCAAAATCCTGTCTCGCTTGGGGCCGGGCCTCGCAACGTATGCGTAGGGCGGCAGCGGAAAAAATAACAGCTTCAACCGGGCGGAAGCGGTGCAACAAGCGGCGCCACAGGAACTTGAAGCTGCGAGGGAGTCTACCGGAGGCCGTTGCAAAGCCAGGTTGGAAATCCGAACGATCTTGTGGGAATTGTTCGAAAGGCCTTGGTAAGTCGGTCCGGGTTTGGGTCGAACGCGTAATGATACCTTATAATTTTGGATGTTTTGAAGGAAACGGACGGCACTTTTTGCCGCCGCTGACCCCTTTTTCGAGGTCTTCCTCCAGCGTCGTAACCCGCTGTCGCAGCATTGTTTTTTCCTTGCGGCGGCGTTCCACCACATTTTCCGGTGACTGCATGGCTCTGACCCTGACCGATGTTAAACGCATCGCGCACCTCGCGCGGCTCGAACTGGCTGATGCCGACGCTGAGCACACGCTCGTCCAGCTCAATGATTTTTTCGGCCTCGTCGAGCAGATGCAGGCGGTCGATACCACCGGCATCGCGCCGCTTGCCCATCCGATCGAACAGATCGAAGACGTCGCGCTGCGTCTGCGTAACGACGCGGTGACCGAAACGGTCGAACGCGAAGCTTTCCAGCGCCCCGCGCCGGCGGTGCAAGACGGCTTGTACCTCGTGCCGAAGGTAATCGAGTAAGACTCGCTCAAGCGGGCTCGAATGCCTCCACGGCAGCGTGACCTGCGCTGCCGCGCTCTTCAGGATAAAACGCAATGCATGAAAAAAGTCTGACCGAACTGCGTGCCGCCCTGGCGGCCAAGGAATGCTCCGCAGTCGAACTGGCGCAGTTGTATCTGAAGCGGATCGACGCGGCCAATAGCCTGAACGCGTTCATCCAGGTCGATCCCGATCTGACGCTCGCGCAGGCAAAAGCCGCCGACGCGTTGCTGCACACCGGCCACGCCGGCCCGTTGGTCGGTGTGCCGATCGCCCATAAAGACGTGTTCGTGACCCGGGGCTGGCGCTCCACGGCCGGCTCGAAGATGTTGTCGAACTACGAAAGCCCGTTCGACGCGACCGTGGTCGCGCGTTTGCAGAACGCCGGCATGGTGTGCGTGGGCAAGACCAATATGGACGAGTTCGCGATGGGCTCGTCCAACGAGAATTCGTACTTTGGTCCCGTGCAGAATCCGTGGGATGTTAAGGCCGTGCCCGGCGGTTCGTCGGGCGGGTCGGCGGCGGCTGTCGCTGCGCGTCTCGCGCCCGCCGCAACCGGCACGGACACGGGCGGCTCGATTCGTCAGCCGGCGTCGTTCTCCGGCATTACCGGCATCAAGCCGACGTACGGCCGCGTGTCGCGTTACGGCATGATCGCGTTCGCGTCGTCGCTGGATCAGGGCGGCCCGATGGCGCGTAGCGCCGCAGATTGCGCGACGCTGCTCAACGCCATGGCGGGCTTCGACGAGTGCGATTCGACCAGCCTCGTGCGCGACGACGAAGACTACACGCGCTACCTCGGCCAGCCGTGGCAACAGGATAGCGCCGCCAGGCCGCTCGCCGGTTTGCGCATCGGCCTGCCGAAGGAATATTTCGGCGCCGGTCTGGCCGACGACGTGCGCGCCTCGATCGACGCCGCGTTGAAGCAATACGAAGCGCTCGGCGCCACGCTGGTGGAAGTCTCGCTGCCGAAAACCGAGCTGTCGATCCCGGTCTATTACGTGATCGCGCCGGCGGAAGCCTCGTCGAACCTGTCGCGTTTCGACGGCGTGCGCTTCGGCCATCGCGCCGCGGAGTATCGCGATCTGCTCGACATGTACAAGAAGTCGCGTGCCGAAGGTTTCGGCCCGGAAGTGAAGCGCCGCATTCTGGTCGGCGCGTACGTGCTGTCGCACGGTTACTACGACGCGTACTACCTGCAGGCGCAAAAGATTCGCCGCATCATCGCGCAAGACTTCCAGGAAGCCTTCAAGCAGTGCGACGTGATCATGGGACCGGTCGCGCCGTCGGTGGCATGGGACCTCGGCGCGAAGGGCGACGATCCGGTGCAGATGTATCTGGCCGACATCTACACGCTGTCGGTGAGCCTCGCCGGTTTGCCGGGCATGAGCGTGCCGTGCGGTTTCGGCGCGGGCGCGAACGCCCAGCGTCCGGTGGGTTTGCAGATCATCGGCAACTATTTCAATGAAGCCCGGATGCTGCAGGTGGCCGACGCGTTCCAACGCGCGACCGACTGGCATCGTCAAGCACCGGCAGGAGTGTGAGCACCATGACCAAGCAATGGGAAGTCGTGATCGGTCTGGAGACCCACACGCAACTGTCGACGCAATCGAAGATTTTTTCGGGCTCACCCACGCAGTTCGGCGCCGAGCCGAACACGCAAGCCAGCCCCGTCGATCTGGCGTTGCCGGGCACGTTGCCGGTAATGAACCGCGGCGCGGTAGAGCGCGCGATTCAATTCGGCCTCGCGATCGGCGCGACGGTCGCGCCGCGCAGCATCTTCGCGCGTAAGAATTATTTCTACCCCGATCTGCCGAAGGGCTATCAGATCAGCCAGTACGAAATCCCCGTCGTGCAGGGCGGCCAGGTGACGATTCAGGTCCCGGCCAATGAAAAGACCGGCAAGGAAGCCTACGAGAAGGTCGTCAACCTGACGCGCGCTCACCTCGAGGAAGACGCGGGCAAGTCGCTGCACGAAGACTTCGCGGGCATGACCGGCATTGACCTGAATCGCGCCGGCACGCCGCTGCTCGAAATCGTCACCGAACCGGAAATGCGCAGCGCGGCCGAAGCGGTTGCGTACGCCAAGACGCTGCACACGCTCGTCACGTGGCTCGGTATCTGCGACGGCAACATGCAGGAAGGCTCGTTCCGTTGCGACGCGAACGTGTCCGTGCGCCCGGTCGGTCAGGCGGAATTCGGCACGCGTGCCGAGATCAAGAACCTGAACTCGTTCCGCTTCCTCGAAGAAGCCATTCAGTACGAAGTGCGCCGTCAGATCGAACTGATCGAAGACGGCGGCACGGTGGTGCAGGAAACGCGTCTGTACGATCCGGACAAGCGCGAAACGCGCTCCATGCGCAGCAAGGAAGACGCGCACGATTACCGCTATTTTCCCGATCCGGATCTGATGCCGCTCGTGATCGACGCCGCATGGATCGAGCGCGTGAAGAGCGAGATGACCGAGTTGCCGGAAGCGATTCAACAGCGCTTCGTGTCGCAATACGGGTTGACGCCGTACGACGCGAACGTGCTGACGTCGAGCAAGGCGATGGCCGCGTATTACGAGGCGGTGGTCGTCAAGGTCGGCCCGGCGCACGCGAAGGTCGCGGCGAACTGGCTGATGGGCGAGGTGTCGTCGCAACTGAATCGCGAAGGGCTGGAGATCGCGTCGAGCCCGGTGTCGGCCGCGCAACTCGCGCTGCTGCTGCAACGCATTGCCGACGGCACGATCTCGAACAAGATCGCCAAGGAAATTTTCGTCGCGATCTGGGAAGAGAAGGCAACCGACGAAGCCGCCGCCGACCGCCTCATCGAGTCGAAAGGTCTGAAGCAGATTTCGGACACCGGCGCGCTGGAAGCGATTCTCGACGAGGTGCTCGCCGCGAATCCGAAGTCGGTCGAAGAATTCCGCGCCGGCAAGGAAAAGGCCTTCAACGCACTGATCGGCCAGGCAATGAAAGCGACCAAGGGCAAGGCCAATCCGGCGCAGGTGAATGAACTGCTGAAGAAGAAGCTGTCCTGAGTTAAATGTCAGTTGACTGGAACCGGCTCAGGTTTCGCACTTGAGCCGCCGCGGGCTGTTGCCGGAAACGAAAGTGGGGCAACGGCCCGTTTCATTTTGCGGGCTCCGTTTTTGCAGGCCCGTTGAACGCAAATCACGGAGTGTGTGGATGGCGAAGCAACCCGAGTTCGACGATTTCCGCGTGCCGTTTTTCGACGACGGCAAGAAAAACAGCAAGTTCTCGCTCGACGCTTTCGACCCGGCATCCAAGCCGTTTTCGACCGGATCGAAAGATTCCGACAAGGCCCGTTTGTCGGAGATTGGCGAGAAGCTCGACCAGCAGCAGGAGCGCCTGCACTCGCAGCAGAAGCGTCGCGTATTGCTGGTGCTGCAAGGCATGGACACGAGCGGCAAGGACGGCACGATCCGCGCGGTGTTTCACGAAGTCGATCCGCTCGGGTTGCGCATCGTGCCGTTCAAGGCGCCGACGCCCGTCGAACTCGCGCACGACTTTCTCTGGCGCGTGCATTCGCAAGCGCCAGCCGCCGGCGAGTTGACCATTTTCAACCGCAGTCACTACGAAGATCTGCTGGTGCCGACCGTGCTCGGCACGCTCGACGCGAAAGCGTTCGACGCGCGCTGCTGCCACATTCGCCAGTTCGAGGCGTTGCTGGCGGATAGCGGCACGACGATCATCAAGTGCATGCTGCACATTTCGAAAGACGAGCAGCGCACGCGTCTGCAGGCGCGTATCGACGATCCGAGCAAGCACTGGAAATTCGACGTCTCCGATCTCGAAGCACGCAAGCAGTGGGACGCGTATCAGTCCGCGTATCGCGACGCCTTGGCGGCGACCTCGACGGAGTACGCGCCTTGGTACGTGATTCCGGCCGACTCGAAGACGCATCGCAATGTGATGGTCGCGGAGCTGCTGTTGCGTACCTTCGAAACGTTGCAGCTCGACTATCCGCCGGCCAAGGAATCGCTGAAGGGCGTCAAGGTCGAGTGACCTTGCGCGTTGGCGCCTGACGGCATCTCAAACGAATCGAACACAAAAAGGAACGACATGTTGCGTGTGATTACCGCCAACCTGAACGGCATCCGCTCAGCGGCGAAGAAGGGCTTTTTCGACTGGTTCGGCGAACAGAAAGCCGACGTGCTGTGCGTGCAGGAAATCAAATGCTCGCAAGACGACATGACGCCGGAATTCATGGCGCCGCACAATTTCACCGGCTATTTTCAGCATGCGGTGAAGAAGGGCTACAGCGGCGCGGGCGTGTACACGCGGCAGGAACCGGACGAAGTGATTATCGGTTTCGGCAGCGAGGAATTCGATCCGGAAGGGCGTTATGTCGAATTGCGTTTCGGCAAGCTCTCGGTGATTTCGGTGTATGTGCCGTCGGGTTCGAGCGGTGAAGACCGCCAGCAGGCCAAGTTCCGCTTCATGGCCGAGTTCATGCCGCATCTCGCGGAACTGGCGAAGGAGCGCGAGGTGATCGTGTGCGGCGACGTGAACATCGTCCACAAGGAAATCGACATCAAGAACTGGAAGAGCAACCAGAAGAACTCCGGTTGCCTGCCGGAAGAGCGCGCCTGGCTCGACACGCTATTCGACGAAGTGGGTTACGTCGACGTGTTCCGCACGCTCGATCAGCGGCCCGAGCAGTACACGTGGTGGAGCAATCGCGGTCAGGCGTACGCGAAGAACGTCGGGTGGCGGATCGATTATCAGATCGCGACGCCGGGCATTGCGAGCAAGGCGAAGCGCACCGACGTGTTCCGCGATATCAAATTCAGCGACCACGCGCCGCTGACCGTCGACTACGACCACAAGGTCAAGAAGTAACGCAACGGGCCAACTCAGTCGCGCGGCACTTTTCGCCGCGGACGGCCCATGCCGGCGTAGTCCGGCAGCGCATCGACGGACTTGCCGATTGCTTTCGCATACAGCGGCAGCATGTCCGGCAAGCGCTTGACGATGTCCTGGCGGCGCGCCGGCGTGTACGGATGCACGTAGATGAAGCCCTGATTGCGATTGCTTTGCGTCGCCGCTGCCAGCTTGTCCCACAGCGTGACCGCCGCGCGCGGATCGTAACCGGCGCGCGAGGCGATATCGCTGCCGATCACATCGGCTTCGGTTTCGTCGGTGTTGGCGTACTTCATTTCCAGCAGGCGCGAGCCGATGCCGAGCGGCGCGGCGCCGAGATCGGCGAGGCCGAATAGCTGCGGAATCGTGCCCGACGAATCGAGCTGGCTGGCCTGCAATTGGCCGAGACGTTCGCGGGCATGTTCGCGCAACGCATGCGCGATCTCGTGGCCGATCAGCATGCCGAGTTCGTTGTCGTTCAGGCGAGCGCGGTCAAGCAAGCCACCGTACACCACAATCTTGCCGCCCGGCAGACAGTACATGCGGATATCGGGCGAACGCACCACCGCCACGTCCCACTTCCAGTTCTTCGCCCGTTCGTTCCATTTGAGCGAGTAGGGAATCAGCTTGTCGACGATCGCGCGTACGCGCGTGACGTGCGCGTCGGTGTCGCCGTACAGACGGTTCGCGTGCTCCGCGCCGTAGGCGATCTGGCTGAATTCTTCGGCCGCCTGCGCCTCGAGTACCGGTGACGGGATCAGGTTGCGGAACACCATGTAGCCGCCGTAACGCAACTGCGGGCTCGAACTGTACGAGCCGGCGGCGTTGGGGACGGACATGGTGTTGGCGGCGGGCGCTTTCGCGGCGGCCGCGGCTGGTGTTGGCGCCGACGTACCTGCGGGCGTACGCGCCGTGACTGGCGGCGGGGACTGGGGCGATGACTGCGTCGACGAGTTCGGCGTGGCGGCAGCGGCTGCGCTGCTGGGGTTGGTCGGACTGGTCGCGCTATTGGTGCTATTGCCGCCCGCCGCTGCGGACGTCGCGTTTTCAGGACTGGTCGCACCCGCGGCGGACCTGGCCGTCGGCGCGGCGGCCGGTGTCGGCGTCGACTGCGTTGCCGTTGCGCTGGGCGCACTATTGGCGACCGGCGGCATGGCTGTCGCGTAGGCAGTCAGCGGCATGGCCGTTGTCGCCAGGCTTGCACAGATGAGCGTCAACGACGCGCGCAACACTGCGCTGGAGGCCACTCGCGAAGATGCGCGAGGTGTGCGGCCGCTAGCCGAACCGATGCCGCCCCCGCGCCTTGAAAAACGCGCTGTCATGAGCGGGTTCTCCACGGCGCGATACGCAACAGCAGCACCATGCCGGGCAGTGCGAGTGCGGTACAGACGAGGAAATAATCGAACCAGCCGATCTTCGCGACCACATACCCGCTCGCCGCCGACGCCAGCGTGCGCGGCACCGAAGCGAGACTCGTGAACAGCGCGAACTGCGTGGCGGTGTAGCGCGGATCGGTGGTGCTGGCGATATAGGCGGTGAATGCCGCCATTGTCAGTCCGGTCGCGAAGGTTTCCAGGCCGTAGACGAGCGCCAGCGCCACCGAGCGCGGCTCGAGCTGCACGGCCCAGTCGATGCCCGCCAGTGCCAGCAGTTTCGTCGTCCCTTGGCTCACCCACACGGCTATATCGTAAATCGCGCTAAGCCCCGGCGAAGCCGGCCCGAGATGCGCAAGCCATGCAAAGCCGAGCGTCGACACCATCTGCAGAACGCCGAAGATCCACAAGCCGCGGCCAATGCCGATCTTCATCAGCCAGATGCCGCCCACAATCCCGCCCGCGAGACTCGCGCCGAACGCGGTGGTCTTCGCGATCACGCCGATCTGCGTGCGCGAAAAACCGATATCGAGGAAGAACGACGTGGACAGCGTAGTTGCCATCGTGTCGCCGAGCTTGTACAGAAAAATGAAGCCGAGCACGAACAGCGCGCCGCGCCAACCGTCGCGCTGGATAAATTCGCGGAACGGCTGCACGATCGCTTCGCGCAAATTTTTGGGCGGCGTGCCGTGCACTTCGGGCTCGCGCACCACCAGCGTCATGACCATGCCGGGCAGCATGAACGCCGCAGTCACCATGAACACGGTCGTCCACGGCAGATGGTCTGACAGGATCAGCGCCAGCGAACCCGGCACCAGCGCCGCGATCTTGTACGCGTTCACGTGCACCGCGTTGCCGAGACCTTGTTGCGTGTCGCTCAGCAATTCACGCCGGTAGGCGTCGATCACGATGTCCTGGCTCGCGCCGAAAAACGCGACCAGTGCGGTCAGCGCGGCCACTGTCCAGATCGAATCGCGCGGCGACACGAACCCTAAACACGCGATCGCGCCGGCGACCAGAATCTGCGTGACGAGCATCCAGCCGCGCCGTCTGCCTGGCCTCCAGCCGGGAAAGCGCGGCACGTAACGGTCCATCAGTGGCGCCCAGACGAATTTCCAGGTGTAGGGGAACTGGATCAGCGCGAACAGGCCGATTTCCTTCAGATTGACGCCTTCGGAGCGTAGCCACGCTTGCACCAGATAGACGAGCGTGAACAGCGGCAATCCCGACGTGAAGCCGAGAAAGACGCAGATCAGCATGCGCGTATTCAGGAACGCGCGCCAGCCGGGATGTTCTTCGTGAGCGGTAAGTGCAGGCGCCTCGTGCGGCGGGTTCGACATGTGGATAACTTGGCGTTAGCTTTTCTTGACGCGATAGACCGCAAGACTACCACGCCAGTTCACCCCCCACCGCACCACCTGGCCGTCGTGCAGCACGACCCGATCCAGAATTTCAATGCCGACTTCCGGCGCCAGCGCCTCGAAATCCTCGATGGTCAGCACCCGCACGTTCGGCGTGTTGTGCCACTGATAAGGCAGCGACTTCGACACCGGCATACGCCCCTTCAACACCGACAACCGGTGCGCCCAATAACCGAAATTCGGAAACGACACGATGCATTCCTTGCCGACCCGCACGGTCTCGCGCAGGATCGCCGCGGTCTGATGGATGGTTTGCAGCGTCTGCGACAGGATCGCGAAATCGAAGCTGCGGTCTTCGAACAGGCGCAGGCCGTCTTCCAGATTCTGCTGGATCACGTTGACGCCGTTTTGCGTCGACGCCAGCACGCCGGCGTCGTTGATCTCGATGCCGTAGCCCTGCACGTCCAGTTCCTCGGTCAGTAGCGACAGCAGCGAACCGTCGCCGCAGCCGAGATCCAGCACCGTGGCGCGCGGCTCGACCCAGCGGGCGATCGCGCGGAAGTCCGGGCGCAACGCCAGATAATCTAGTGCTCGCTGGTTCATGCGTTCACCTCTTTCGCGATACGTTCGTAGTAGGCGCGCATCACGTTGTGATAGCGCGCGTCGTCGAGCAGGAAGGCGTCGTGGCCGTGCGGCGCGTCGATTTCCGCGTAGGTGACGGTGCGCTTGTGGTCGAGCAGCGCCTTCACCAGTTCGCGCGAGCGGGCCGGCGCGAAACGCCAGTCGGTCTTGAAGCTGGCGATCAGGTATTTCGCCGTGGTGTGCGCGACCGCCTTGGTTAGGTCGCCGTCGAAGGCCTTGGCCGGATCGAAATAATCGAGCGCGCGCGTGATCAGCAGATACGTGTTCGCGTCGAAGTAGTCGGCGAATTTGTCGCCCTGATAGCGCAGGTACGACTCCACTTCGAACTCCACGTCGAAGTTGAAGTTGTACGCGTCCACCGCGCCTTCCGCGCGGCGCAGCGAGCGGCCGAATTTCTCGGCCATGTCGTCGTCGGACAGATAGGTGATGTGGCCGATCATGCGCGCGACGCGCAAGCCGCGCTTCGGCTTGACGTTGTGCGCGTAGTAGTTGCCGCCGTGAAAGTCGGGGTCCGACAGGATCGCCGAACGCGCCACCTCGTTGAACGCGATGTTCTGTGCCGACAGCTTCGGCGTCGATGCGACCACGATGCAGTGCGCCACGCGCTCCGGATACATCACGCTCCACGCCAGCGCCTGCATGCCGCCGAGGCTGCCGCCCATGACGGCGGCGAAACGCGTAATGCCGAACTCGTCGGCGACGCGCGCCTGGGCGTTGACCCAGTCTTCCACCGTCACGACTGGGAACGCCGCGCCGTAGGGATGACCGGTCGCGGGATCGAGACTCATCGGTCCGGTCGAGCCGAAGCACGACCCGAGGTTATTCACGCCGATCACGAAGAACGTGTCGGTGTCGAGCGGTTTGCCCGGGCCGACCATGTTGTCCCACCAGCCGACGTCTTTCGGATTGCCTTCGTACACGCCTGCCACGTGGTGCGACGCGTTGAGCGCGTGACACACCAGCACCGCATTGCTACGCGCGGCGTTGAGCGTGCCGTAGGTTTCGACCATCAGGTCGTAACCGGCCAGCGACGTGCCGTTCTGCAACTGCAGAGGCTCGCTGAAATGCATTTTTTGGGGAGCGACGATACCGATCGATTCCATTCATTCCGCCGTTTAACAAATACAGGGCGGCTAGATGGCGTCGGCGAGGCACGGAGGAGAACGGCTGTGTGCGCGGCTGACGACCTCTTTAGCCGCATTTATAGTGAACGCCGGGAGAGATTCCCGGCAGTTCGCGCGCCCGCAATCGAGTCAGCAAATCGGCGCGTATTAGATGTTCAAGCGATATTCAGGGTGTTCAGGGTGCTGCGGAAAGCGGCTGGGGAGGCGCCTGGTAGGCATCCGGCGGCCGCAGTCAGGCGCAAAGTATAGCGGAAAATCCGGAGCGGCAGCGTCGCCGGCGCGGGCCGCCACGCGCTGCGGGCCGCGTGGACTACTGAAGAATCAGCAGGATTTGCGCGTCGGCGTGTTCGGCGGGTAGGCGCGTAAAACCGCTACGCACGTAGCGATGCCAGCGTCCGATGATGTAGCTCAGCAGCAGGCTCGCGCGTATCGCGGGATCGTAGCCGGCCGGCAGCGCGGCTGAGGTGGGGGTCGGCGCTTGCGGGCGGCTTTCGCCTGCGTTTTCGTCTGCGTTTGCGCTCTCGTCGCTGGTGGCCTCCCTCTGCGCGAGCCGCAGACATTGTTTCAGCGACGCCTCCACCCGCTCCAGCATCTGGTTGACGCGCTCGGTCAGCCGCTCATGCTCGCCGACCAGCGCCTCACAGGTGAGGACGCGCGTCATGCCGGGATTCTTCGCGGGAAAATTGAGCAGCATCAACGCGATCGCTCGGGCTTGCAGCACGCCGTTGCTTTCCTTGCCGACGATCTGGTTGATCAGCCCAAAAATAGTCTGCTCGATGAACTCGATGAGCCCTTCAAACATTTGCGCCTTGCTGGCGAAATGACGGTACAGCGCGGCTTCCGAGACGCCCAGCCGGGCGGCGAGCGCCGCCGTGGTGATCTTTTCGCTTTTCGGCGCTTCGAGCATTGCGGCGAGCGTCTGCAGGATATGCACGCGACGCTCGCCCGGCTTCAGGCGCTGCGCGCGCGGCGCGGCCGCCGCCACGGGCTCGTGTTCAGGTTCGTGTTCGGTTAAGGCTTCGTCAGGCTTGTCGATCGGCTGCATGGCTGTCGTCCCGTCTGCTGTCCCTTCAATCGAACCGAGCGGGTGCCCAGTCGTAGCGATTTTAACGAACGAATGCTCTGATCGACATAGTGCGGCCGACCGGTGCCCGGCAGGCGCGTCGGCACGCCGTCCACATGCGGTTTGCGCGGCAGATGACCGGTGATCCACACGGTGCGGATGCCCAAACGCCGGTAGTGCTTCAGATGCGAACGCGTGTCTTCGACGAGTATCACGTCTTTCAGGGAAACGTGGGCGTCGCGCATGGTCTTGCGCAGCATGGCGTGGTCGGGCTTCGCGCGCCAGCGGCGGCGATCGGCCATATGCTCGATCGCGATCACCTGCTCGAACAGACGCTCGATGCGCAATTCGGCCAGCACCGCGCGCGCATAGGCTTCGGGCGCGTTGGTCAGCACGATCTTGCGGCCCGGCAGCGCCGCGACGAGGCGCGCCACGCCGCGTTCGTAGCGGATCATCGAACCGAGATCCGGGAACGTGTGCACGAATTTCAGGAAATCGTGCGGATCCAGCGGATGGTGCCGCGCGAGGCCGAGCAGCGCCGCGCCGTAGCGTTGCGTGTAGACGCGGCGCATGCGGTTCGCTTCATCGGCATCCACGTTTAGCGTGTCGATGATGTAGCGATTCATGCCCTGATTGATCGCCGGAAAGATGGCGTGCGAGGCGTGATGCAGCGTGTTGTCGAGATCGAACAGCCAGACCGGTTTGCCACCGGCGATATGCGGACGACGGCGCCGCGAAGTGGGAGTGCGCATGAGGTGCGGCGCCGTTCAGGCGCGAAGTGTCGCGTCAGGCAACGAGTGTTTGCGATTCGTGGCGCTGGCGGAGAGATAAGAGGGGGAGTGTGTGCCGGTGCGCCTTGCTGGCGCGTGGCGGGCCGCCGTGAAGTGCGGCGGTGAAGCTTGGTTTTGAGTGCGGCGCTGAGGGTGGCTCTGGACGTAGCAGCTGCAAAGCGCGTGGCCGCGGAACGACTGCACGGCACATAGTGCACGCCGTTACGACGTGCGCTATGTGCCGGGACTGAGGCAGGAATCAATGCGAGCGGATCATCGTGCCGAACGGCTGTTCGGTGAGAATTTCCAGCAGTACCGAGTGCTCGATACGACCGTCGATGATGTGTACCGAACGCACGCCGCTCTTGGCCGCGTCCAACGCCGAAGAGATTTTCGGCAGCATGCCGCCGGAGATCGTGCCGTCGGCGAAGAGACCGTCGATTTCGCGCGCGGACAGATCGGTCAGCAGGTTGCCTTCTTTATCCATCACGCCCGGAATGTTGGTCATCATCACGAGCTTTTCGGCGTTCAGCACGACCGCCAGTTTGCCCGCGACCAGATCCGCGTTGATGTTGTACGACAGGCCGTCTTCGCCGAAACCGATCGGCGAGATGACAGGAATGAACGCGTCGTCTTGCAGCGCTTTCACCACCGCCGGGTTGATCGCCTCGACCTCGCCGACCTGGCCGATGTCGACGTACTGGCCCGGGTTGTCACGATCCGGCATCAGCATCTTGCGCGCGTGGATCAGGCCGCCGTCTTTGCCGGTGAGGCCGACCGCGTGGCCGCCGAAATGGTTGATCAGCGTGACGATATCCTGCTGCACTTCGCCGCCGAGCACCCATTCGACGACTTCCATCGTCTCTTCGTCGGTGACGCGCATGCCCTGGATGAACGTGCCCTGTTTGCCGATCTTCTTCAGCGCCGTGTCGATCTGCGGACCGCCGCCGTGGACGATAACCGGATTGATACCGACCAGCTTCAGCAGAATCACGTCGCGCGCGAAGCCCTGCTTGAGGCGCTCCTCGGTCATGGCGTTGCCGCCGTATTTGATCACCACGGTCTTACCGTGATATTGACGAATGTAAGGCAGCGCCTCGGCCAGGATTTCAGCCTTCAGGGTGGGCGCGATCTGCGAAAGGTCGGGAAGCTCGGACATGGCGGCAGGCTCAGGCACGGAACAGTTAAAACACGGCGAATTGTACAGGACTGGCGCGCTGCAACAGGGTTTTCGACAGCGGCGCCGGTGGCGGGCGGCGCGGCTTTTTGCGCACCGCGCCATGACGGCCCGCGAATGCCGGCCGACCAGCAAGCCTAACGCGGTTCGAAGGCGTTTGTGTATTAGCCGAACGGACGACTAACGGCGCTTCGCTGGTAGTGGCATCATCTGCGGATCGATGCCTGATTCGGTGCGTTTATCCGGCCTTGCCATGAAACCGTTCGCCTCCCGCCACGAAAGCCGCGCGCGCTGTCCGCGCTGCGGTAATGCGTTCGATTGCTCGAGACACGCGCAGCCGTTCGACTGCTGGTGCCGCGAGATGCCGTCCTTGCCGGTGGAGCGGCTGGATCCCGCTGGTGGGTGTCTTTGTCCGGAGTGCCTCGCGGCAGAGATTGCGCGAGCGACTCAGGGGCGGCCGTCTGGTGGTGGTTTGCCGTAACGCGCTTGTTAACGCGCCTATGGCGCGCGGTGCTCAGCCGCGAGCGCGTTCAGATCACGGGCAACAGCCTCCAACGGCGCTTCCCACTGACCGAACTGCGGCTGCCGATACAGCGTGGCGCTTGGATACCAGGGGCTGTCGCGGCGATCGAGCAGCCAGACCCAGTGCGGATTGACGTCGAGCAGCACCCAGGTGCGCTGGCCGAGCGCGCCACTCAAATGCGCCGCCGACGTGCATACCGTGATGACGAGGTCGAGCGAGCTCACGAAAGCGGCGGTGTTGTCGAAAGTGGCGAATTCGGCGGTGTGATCGGTCATGGGCAGACCAGCGGCGCGGGCTGCTGCCACGTCGGCGTCAGCGCCCGGTTGCAATGAGTAGAACGCCACGTTTTGCAGTCTGCCAAGGTGAGTTGCGTAGCGCTCCCAGCCGACCCGCCGATACGGATTGCGTTGATGGCCGAGGCTGCCGGTCCATGTCAGTCCGACTTTCAGCCGCGTTTCGCCCGCCAGCCGCCGACGCCATGATTGACTAGCCGTGTCGTCCGCGTGCAGATAAGGGACGGCAGCCGGAATCGTGCTGGCGCGTGTGCCGAAGATCAACGGCAGGCTGAGCAGTGGAATCTCATAGTCGAACGGCCGCAGCGATTCCAGATCGACGCCGGTCGAGTAACCGTCCACGTATTGACCGAGGCTGCGCGTAAGCAGCGCACCCATCTGCGGAAACGAATTCCAGATCACGCGCCCGCCCTCGCGATGCACGCGGTCGGCCAGCATTGGGACATAGCGGCTGAACTGCAGCACGTCGCCCATGCCCTGTTCGCCCCAGACCAGCAGCGTTTTACCGGCGAGCGGTTCGCCGTGCCACGTCGGCGCCGGTATCGCGGGCCGGTTGCCGCCGAGTTCCGCTGAGCCGTCCCAGCGTGCCTCGTGCGATGACCAGCCGTTTGTGTAGTCGCCGCGCATCAACTGCAGCATGCCGAGATTCGAGCGCATCGTCGTATTCGAAGGAGCGATCGCGCAGGCGGTTTTCGTGGCCTGTTCGGCCTCCGCCCAGCGTTGCGCTTCGCGGAGCGCCAGCGCATAGTTGTTGTGCGCCAGCGGGCTGAGCGGCGAACATTGCATGGCTCTCGCGCCGGCTTCGAGCGCGCGCGGCAGGTTCATGCCGGTGCGATACGCGTGCGTGAGATTCGTCCACGCGTCGCCCTCGCAAGGTTCGTCGCGCACCGCGCTTTCCAGCAGCGTGAGTTGCTCGCTCAGGTCGCCGCCGGTCATCATCAATGCACCGGCGAGATTGCTGCGCAGCCGGGGCAAAGTCGGCTCGATGGCAAGCGCGCGGCGGTAAGCGGCAATGGCCTCGCCATGCCGGTTCGCCATTTGCAAAACGTAGCCGAGACGGAAGTGGGTCAACGCGCGATGCGAATCGAGTTGGGCAATAATGGCGGCGAGTTCGATCGCCTCGCCGTGACGGGCCTGCTCAAGCAACGCGGCGCTGAGCGTTTCAAGTGAGTCGTCGTCGAGTGGATGCAACTGGCTCGCGGCGTCGAGCCATCGGGATTCCGCTTTGGCCGTGGCATTTTGGCGGGCTGCGGCAGCATGTCGCAGAAAAGTCAGGAAAGCTGATGAGACATCAGCCTCGTAGTCAGAGGTAGGTAGCATGGAAGGGTGGTGCGCCGGAAGAACCGAGGTCGAAAGTTCGGTCCGAGCGTCGCTATCGCAAAAAAACCATGGTACCGACGCGGGGCTGCGTAGTAAGTCGGACTAGTCTGAACAGGTACACTCAAGTCATGCATCGAATAACGAACACCGGTCGCGTCAATCTGGGTCATCTGTTCTGGCTGCGTAGTCTGGCCATCATCGGACAGCTGGTGACCATCGCGGTCGTGCAGATATTTATCGGCGTGCACCTGCCGTTGCCCGCCATGCTGCTCGTGATCGCGCTCGAAGTGATCTTCAATGGACTCACGTGGTGGCGCGTCTCACAACAGCGGCCCGAATCCAACATGGAGTTGTTCGGCCAGATCTGGGTCGATCTGGGCGCGTTGTCCGCGCTGCTGTTCCTCTCGGGCGGCACCACCAATCCATTTGTCTCGCTCTATCTGCCTTCGCTGGCCATTGCCGCGGCGGTGCTGCCATGGCATCTGATGGCATGGCTTGCGGCATTCGCCGTGGCCTGCTACGCGGTGCTCGGTTTCGATTCCGTGCCGCTCAACCTCGACAATCCCGCCAACCTGTTCGACTACTACCGCGCCGGCATGTGGGTGAACTTCATGGTCAGCGTGGGGCTGATCGCGTGGTTCGTTGCACGTATGTCGCGCGCGCTGCGACTACGTGACGCAGCGCTCGGAGATGCGCAACAGCGCTTGCTTCATGACGAGCGCGCGGTCGCGTTGGGTGTGCAGGCGGCCACCGTCGCGCACGAAATCGGCACGCCGCTGTCTACAATTGC
The DNA here is from genome assembly GCF_002973525.1 of Paraburkholderia sp. BL21I4N1. Taxonomy (GTDB): domain Bacteria; phylum Pseudomonadota; class Gammaproteobacteria; order Burkholderiales; family Burkholderiaceae; genus Paraburkholderia. Next base: position 3,762 of record NZ_PVEN01000022.1, on the reverse strand, counting down.
AATGTTGTCCGAAGAATTGCGCGACGCGGCACGCACCGACCAAGGGCTCGCACCCTACAGTGCCGATATTGAACTGCTGGAGCAGCAGATGTCGCTGTGCACGTCGGCGCTCGCCAGATTGCGCAGCCGCGCGTCGACAACCACGAGTCGGCAGCCGGTCGGCGAATGGCTCGAATCGTTCGGCGAGCAGTGGCGCTTGCGTCATCCGCATGTGAAATTCGAGCGGATTGGTGTGGCGCCGCCCGAGGTCAGCCTTGACGATACGGTAGCCGTGAGTCAGATTCTCACGATTCTGCTCGACAACGCCGCGCGTGCGAGCCGCGATCACGTGACGCTGGCCTGCACGCTGGCGGCGCGCGGCGACCAGATCGTCTTCGAAGTCTGCGACGCGGGCCCCGGCATTCCCGCCGCACTGCGTGGCTCGCTCGGCGCGATGCCGGTGGAGAGCACGCAAGGCGGACACGGCGTGGGCCTTTATCTGGCCTTTTCGGCGGCGGCGCGTTTGAGAGGGTCGATCGAACTGACCGACGTTAGCGCGATCAAGCCGCGTGGCACGCGAGCGCTTCTCAAGCTGCCGCTTGCCGGGCGCAAATTATCAGGCGTGGGCCGTCAGGGCAGCGCGCCATCCAACACGGAGAAACAGGCATGAGCGAAATGAATTTTCTGGTGATCGACGACGACGAGGTGTTCTCCGGCATCCTCGCTCGCGGTCTGACGCGGCGCGGTTACACGGTGAGCGAGGCGCACAACGCGGACGAAGCGATCAAGCTGGCGAATCAGCAGAAGTTCAGCCAGATCACGGTCGACCTGCATCTCGGCAACGACTCTGGTCTGACGCTCGTCGCGCCTTTGCGCGATCTGCAGCCCGACGCGCGCATGCTGGTGCTGACCGGCTACGCCAGTATCGCCACGGCGGTGCAGGCGGTGAAAGACGGTGCGGACAATTACCTGGCGAAGCCCGCCAACGTCGAGACGATCTTGTCGGCGCTGCAAAGCGAGGCGAGCGCGCTGCAGGCGGAAGAGGCGATCGAACATCCCACGCCGCTGTCGGTTGCGCGTCTGGAGTGGGAGCATATTCAACGCGTGCTGGCCGAGCACGGCGGCAATATTTCGGCGACGGCGCGCGCGTTGAACATGCATCGCCGGACGTTGCAGCGCAAGCTGGCCAAGCGGCCGGTTAAACAGTAAGCAGTAGCAGTAGCAGTAAGCAGTAAGCGGGAACCGCTTCACTCGCGTTTCGACGGGGCGAAAAAACGGGCTGCCTGATTAAAGGCAGCCCGTTTTCTTTTGCGATTCACGCCTGATCCACATCAAACAATCAGCACGTGAATCAGCGATGCGATATCGGCATCCGTATCACAGCACGTAACGCGACAGATCTTCGTCTTCCGCCACTTCGTTCAGCGCGCGATCCACATACGCCGCGTCGATCTGCACCGTCTTGCCGGAGTGGTTGCCGGCCGCGAACGACACTTCTTCGAGCAGTTTTTCGATCACCGTGTACAAGCGGCGCGCGCCGATGTTCTCGGTCTTCTCGTTCACCGAGTACGCGATCTCGGCGAGACGGCGAATGCCGTCGTCGGCGAATTCGAGGTGCACGTCTTCCGTGGCGAGTAGCGCCTGGTATTGCTTGACGAGGCTCGCGTCCGTGGACACCAGGATCGATTCGAAGTCGTTCACCGACAGCGAGTCCAGTTCGACGCGGATTGGGAAACGCCCTTGCAGTTCCGGAATCAGATCGCTCGGCTTGGCCAGATGAAACGCACCGCTCGCGATGAACAGAATGTGGTCGGTCTTCACCATGCCGTACTTTGTGTTGATCGTGGTGCCTTCCACCAGCGGTAGCAGATCGCGCTGCACGCCCTGCCGGGATACTTCACCACCGCCGGCTTCGGCGCGCGACGCGATCTTGTCGATCTCGTCGAGGAACACAATGCCGTTCTGTTCGACGTTCTGCACCGCTTTGGTTTTCACCTCTTCGTCGTTCAGCATCTTGCCGGCTTCTTCGTCGGTGAGCAGCTTCAGCGCTTCCTTTACCTTCAGCTTGCGACGCGTTTTCTTGCCGCCGCCGATGTTCGCGAACATGGAGCGGATCTGCTCGGTCATGTCTTCCATGCCAGGCGGCCCCATGATGTCCATGGCGCCTTGCGGCTGTTCGACGTCGAGCTCGATTTCCTTGTCGTCGAGCAGGCCTTCGCGCAGACGCTTGCGGAAGGTGTGGCGCGTGGTGCTGCCTTCGTCGGCGGTGTCGGTGGCGCTCGAGCTCGCGCCGAAGCCCACCGGCCGCGCGCTCGGCAACAGAATGTCGAGGATACGGTCTTCGGCCTGATCTTCGGCCTTGGTGCGCACTTTGCGCATTTCCGTTTCGCGCGTTTGCTTGACGGAGATTTCGATCAGATCGCGCACGATGCTGTCGACGTCGCGACCCACGTAGCCGACTTCGGTGAACTTGGTCGCTTCGATCTTGATGAACGGCGCGTCGGCCAGTTTCGCCAGACGCCGCGCGATCTCGGTTTTGCCGACGCCGGTCGGTCCTATCATCAGAATGTTCTTGGGCGTAATTTCTTGGCGCAGCGGATCTTCAACCTGCTGACGCCGCCAGCGATTGCGCAGCGCCACGGCCACGGCTTTTTTCGCGCGGCCTTGGCCGATGATGTGTTTGTCGAGTTCCGAGACGATCTCGGCAGGGGTCATGGTGCTCATCGTGGGTCCTTACTCGATCGTCTCGATGACGCGGTTATGGTTCGTGTAGATGCACATGTCGCCGGCAATTTCCAGCGACTTCTCCACGATTTCGCGGGGCGACATCTCGGTGTTCTGGGCCAGCGCGATCGCGGCGGCCTGAGCGTACGATCCGCCCGAACCGATGGCGCAGATACCACCTTCCGGATCGAGCACGTCGCCGTTACCGGTGATGACGAGCGTGGTAGTGGCGTCGGCGGTAATCAACATGGCTTCGAGCCGGCGCAGCATGCGGTCGGTGCGCCAGTCTTTAGCGAGTTCGACGGCCGCGCGCGTGAGGTTGCCCTGATGTTTTTCCAGCTTCGCTTCGAAGCGGTCGAGTAACGAGAAGGCGTCTGCCGTACCGCCGGCGAAGCCGACCAGCACCTTGCCGTTGTAGATGCGCCGGACCTTCTTCGCACCGCCTTTCATGACGATGTTGCCCAGCGTCACCTGGCCGTCGCCGCCGAGCGCGACCTTGTCGCCGCGCCGCACGGAGACGATCGTCGTGCCGTGAAATTGCTCCATATGCGTTCCTCTTTGCAAAACGGGTAGGACGCGGCAGCACGATGCACCACCGCATGAATCCTGAAAGCGGACGGCGCGCGGCACGGGGATCAACCCGCCTGGCGCGCGCTCGTGCAGCGCATGTCCAGTTTATTTTAGGGCGTACGCAGTCATATCAAGAGCCGGCAAAAGGCATAGGACAAAAAACGGTGTTTCGGCGCGAGGCCGGACTGACAGCGAGCGCATTCAGCGCCGCACTGACCCGTCCTGCTATAGGTTGACAGGTTTTGCCAGGGTATCCGGCTGGTAAAGATACCCCCTTAACGACGCCCGATGAACTTCATCGGGCGTTTTGTATTTGAGCGAGTGATGTGGTCGTTCGCTGTTGTAGATCTGCACCGACTGTCTGACCATGCGCACAGCCTGGGCCAGATTGGCGGGACGATGCAGCAACAGTTCCGTTTTCAGAATGCCGTTGATGCGCTCGGCCAGTGCGTTCTGGTAGCAGTCATAGCCGTCGGTCATTGAGCAGGT
>NZ_PVEN01000021.1 GCF_002973525.1 Paraburkholderia sp. BL21I4N1 | reverse complement strand
AGGACACACAGGACACACAGGACACACAGGACACACAGGACACACAGGACACACAGGACACACAGGACACACAGGACACACAGGACACACAGGACACACAGGACACACAGGACACACAGGACACACAGGACACACAGGACGCTTCGCACCCTGCCTCGAACGCCGCTGCGCACTCCGCCAAACCCAGCGAGGCAAGCAACGCGACACCCAGCCAACCGCACGATTGAACCCGCTTCACGGCAGGCCTCTGCCCAACTTCGACGACACGGTAAAAATGGCAATCGCATCAATAGCTTGCAGATTTTGCCGGATAGTTATGCACAGATTTGCGAACAGTTTCTGTTGATAACTTTCGCGCGTGCCGCCGCGGCCAAAGCGACATTATTTATCCAATATGGCGGGTGTATGCTCGGGTCGTCGCTGGCCTTTTCGACAGCACCCGACCACGCCGCAAGCGGCCGTGGTTCATTCCAAATTCAAACCGTGCCGGGCGCTTCGCGCCCACCGAGGCGGCGGCTTTCCTTGCAAGTGTGAACACGATGAAATTGCACGTCGGCTACGAGCTGGTTTATGAGTGCGTGCAACCGACGCCGATGCTGTTGATGTTGAACACCCACTTTTCGCACGTCAAAGAGGTGCTGAGTCCGGATCTGCTGACGGTCGACCCGCCGGTGCCGATTACCCAGTATCGCGACGGCTTCGGCAATCTGTGCAGCCGGCTGGTGGCGCCGCCGGGCAAGGTGTCGTTCTCGACCAGCGCCGTGCTGGAGGTGTCGTCCGAACCGGAGCGGCGCCCGCCGTTTACCGACCAGCATCCGGTGGAGGCGTTGCCGAACGATTCGCTGGTGTTCCTGCTGGGCAGCCGTTACTGCGAAACGGATCTGCTGTCCGAGTTCGCGTGGCAGACGTTCGGCAAATTGCCGCTGGGGCGAGGGCGCGTGGAAGCGATCTGCGACTACGTGCACCAGCACATCGAGTTCGGCTACGACTTCGCGCGGCCCACCAAGACCGCCTGGCAGGCGTGGCAGGAGCGCAAGGGCGTGTGCCGGGACTTCGCTCATCTGGCCGTGGCGCTGTGCCGCGCGATGAACATCCCGGCGCGCTATTGCACGGGCTATATCAGCGACGTCGGCGTGCCGCCGCCGTATTCGGCGATGGATTTTGCGGCGTGGTTCGAGGCCTACGTCGGCGGTTGCTGGCAGACGTTCGATCCGCGCAACAATGTGCCGCGCATCGGGCGGGTGTTGATGGCGCGCGGGCGGGATGCCGCGGACGTCGCCATCAGCAACGCGTTCGGGCCGACGCAACTGCTGAAATTCGCGGTGGTGTGCGAGCCGGTTTAGCGCGTTCGCGGCTAAAGACCTAAAGTTTTCGCGTCAAATGCCGACATGCTGTGCATCTGCTTTTGGCGCTGACTTTTGACGCCCACTTTCGACCTGGCTTTCGACCTGACTTTCGACCTTACCCGCTCTTCGAGCCGACTCTGGAACAGCATGATTTCCCGTAATCTGGCCGCCGCCTTCGCGGCCGTCCTTCTTGCCTTACCCAGCGCGCCCGCTTCGCAGGCCGCGCCGGCCGAACTGGCCGCGATCGCTGTCAGCCTTACCGTGCAGGAAACCTGCCTGGTACAGTCCGCGGACACGGTCATCAGCGCGGTGAACCAGCCGGTGGTGTCCTGTCTGCACGGCGCGCCGTTCGAGATCACGCAAGCCGGAGTCGATCCGGCGGGCTTGACTAACGCGGCTCAAAATACGGCCGACAACACGGCGCGGAACCTACCTCTGAATTCGCTTCAGAACGCCGCGCGGAACGCGGCCCCGCCGGTGCAATACGTCGCCGCTCGCGACGCCCGGCAAACCGTCTGGACCGTCAATTTCTAACTCACGCATCGCCCGCGACGCTGCAGCGCCCCTCAAAAACTGATCGTCGCGGTGATCGTGTCGCTGTAGCTGCCGGGCATCGGCGTGCTCTGCGCCGGCACCAGACCGTAAACCTGAATCGAAACCGGATTGCCGGTGCCCGTGCCGGTGGCCACCGTCGTGCTGCCGGTGCCGTCGCCCCAGGCCAGCGTGTGGCCGGCATCGGTATAAAGCTGGTAATTCACCGCGCCGCCGCCGCCCGCACGCTGCATCTTGCGCGCCGAGACGTTGCCGCTCGAGCCGCCATTCAGCGTGATCTGGTAGGCGTCGTTATTGGTGCAGCGCGCCGTCACCGCGCCCGTCGCGCTGAGCGCCGAACTCAATACCCCCGTCGCCGTGAACGCGATGTTGGTCGCGCTGATCAGACAGTTGTTGATCACCGTGGCGCTGGCCGTGAAAGCGAAGCTGCCGCCGCTCGTCGTCAGCGACGCGCAGGTCGGCCCGATTAGCAGATAAAAACCGTAATTCAGCGACGTCTGACTCAATAGCTGCGAATAGGCTGTGCTGACGTTGCCCGTGGTCGGCACGGTCGGCTGGTTGCTGCTGACCTGGCCGTAGAAATTGACCGTCGCCGACGCGGTGACGTCGGTTAGCGGTTTGTTGAGGATCAGCGAAATCGGCGTGGTACCCAGTGCCGACGACCCCCACGGAATCGAATAGCCGCCGTCCTGATACAGGTTGTATTGCAACTGGTTGGCGCCGCTCGTCATATAGCGCGGCGTCGTGCCGCCCATGTTCAGGCAGACCTGCACGCTCGGCGTCAGCGTCACCGAGGGCCACGTGCATTGCACCGTGATGCTGCCGGTCGCGTTGACGGCGCTCAGCGCGATCGGGCTGACGTTGCCGAAACTCAGCGCCGAGGGGCTCGCCGTGCAGGTTTGCGCACTGGCGGCGCGCGGCAGAAAGCCGAGCAGGGCGCACAGCGCGAAGAGGAGGATGAGCCGCTTCATGGCGCCGCATTCCCGCACGTCAACGGTCCGATCGTCGGCAGCGAGCCGTCGCTGGGGCGCTCGTACGTGAACACCACGCTGCAATGCAGGTTCGTGCCTTCCACCTCCAGATGATTGTCGCGCTCCAGATGCTCGATAAACGTCAGCCCGTCATACCCGACGATCGTATCGCCGCCGCTTTCCACGTGATGCACGCGCGTGCCGGGCGGCAGCAGCTTGCCGTCAGCGCCGCGCAGGATCACCGAAGCCGCGCTGTAGCGCGACACGCGGAAGGTCGCCAGCACGCCCGCGTGGGCTTGCGGCACCAGATCCATCGAGGTGGTCGCGATGCGCGCGTCGGCGGGCAGATTCATGCTGTCGATCGCGACCTGGTTGTGCTGGTACGCGTTCAGATCGGGAATCAGCAGATGACCGCTGCGATCGGTCGTGCCGATCACGCGGTTTTCGTGCAGCACCGGCACGCCCGCGACGCCGTCGGTGGAGACCAGTGCGAAACCGTCGTCGATACGGCGCGCCGGCAGGACCGTATGGTCCATCAGCACGATCGCGCCGGTCATGTCGAGCGAGGCGCCCGCATGCCGGTCGATGTCCTGCGCCACCGCCGTCACTTCGCCGTATTTGCCGAGGTATTGCGTCTGCGCCTGACGGTACGGCACCGCGCCCGTGCCGCCCGCCTGCACGCCCCAGCCCCAGCCGCCGGCGTAATCGGGCGGCCGCTGCGCGTTGAGGTTGTAGGTCGACTGGCCGTTCTGGCGCCCCACGCTCGTGTTGATCGAGGTGTTGTTGCCGAGGCCGAAGCTCGCGGTCAAGAACACGCCTTGCGCGTCGTGCTGCAGAAAATCCTTGTAGGTGCTGAACGTGAGCGAGGCCAGATTGCCGAAGCTCAGCGTGTACGACAGCGAACCGATCCGCGACGCCGACACGCCCGGATAGCGGTACCCAATGTAGCTGAGCGACAGCGTCTGCCGGCTGAAGAAGGGCAGCGCTAGCGTCACGCGGTCGGTGGCGGTGGGCACCGGCGTGCCGTCGCGCGCGGCGAGGTCGCCGTAGTTGCCGTAGGCGCGCAAGGTCTGCGCGTCGATCGAAAAGCGCGGCTCGATCAGCTGATAGCCGACCCCCAGTTGCGTGCCGTTCAGCTTGCCGGCGCTGCCCGACACCGAACCGTTGATCACGCCCGCCATGCCCATGCGCACCAGCGCCCCAGCGCCCGCGTTGACGAGACCGCCGGTCGCTTCCGCGTGACCTTCGAGCGTCAGCGAATCGCTGATGCCGCGCCGCGCGGTAGCGCTGGCAGCCGGCCGCGGATCGTAGGAAAACGAATCGATGCCGTAGTTGCGGCGCAGAAAACCCGCTTCGAACGAATAGCTCGACAGACCCGCCGCCAGCATCCGCGTGTCCACATAGAGCGGCAGCGAAGTCGCGATGGTGCGGCCGAGCGCGTCGTGCGTGATGACGGTCGCTTCGCCCGCGCCGGTAATGCCCGGCACGTTGTTGACGATAAACGGTCCGCTCGGCACATTGCCGCTGTATTGGCGCACGTTGTTGATGTACAGATCCACCGCCGACGGCACCACCGCCGTGCCCGACAGCGACTGCACCGGAAACGTCACGAGATCGGGGCGCAGCGCGAAGTTGCTGCGCCACTGGAAGCCGCCGATGCGGATCGAGCGGCTCCAGTCGAGCGACGAGGAAATCGTGTCGCCGATTTGCGTGGTGGTGAGTTTGGCGGGGTCCGACTTGCTCCATGACGAGTCGTAGCGTACGTAGCGATGCAGATCGCGGTACAGATACGCAATGCCGGTGTTGCTCACCACGCCGTTCGGATCGAAGTAGCGTTCCTCGCTCCAGAGCGCGAGTTGCGCGTTGGTGTCGGTTTGCGCGAACGCGTCGTAGTTGATCAGAAAGCCGCGCGACGAGGCGGCGTCCGGCGTTTTCGTGAGCTCGCGGGTGTCGAACGTGTAGGGCTTGCGGATCGCGTCCGGCACCTGCAGGTCGATGCTCTGGCTGGCGGCGTTGTACTGGTATTGCAGGCCGGGAATCCGGTCGAGTTCGAGCGACGCGCTGTCGGCGGCGCCGAGCTTGTCGGTGGCGACGCCGATGTCGCTCAGGTCTTTCGCGCTCGCGCTGAGGCGGCCATCCACCTCGCGAAAATGCGCGATCAACGAAGTGCGTTGGCCGTTGAGCATGACTTCCAGATACAGGTCACGTGCGGGCGCGGCACCCGCGGCGGCCGGGGTGGCCTGTGCCGCGGCGCCGGGCGTGGCCGGTTGCTGCGGCGGCTGCGGCGGCTGCGCTTGCGGCTGCCGCGGCCGTGGCTGCTGCAATGCCGGCGGCGTCTGCGCGTCGGCCCGGCTGGCGCCGAGCAGATGCAGCGTGACCGCGAGCGCGACGGCATGCGGCTTCCATCCATGACGTATTCGCCGTCGTGTCATTCTCATCGGTTGCGTGGCGGTCCATCGTGTCTGTTCCCTCCGGCTGGCGCGCACTCGTGGCCGGACTCGCGTGCGCCGGGTCGCGCGGTTGCCGCGTGCTGCAGCTGGCCGCCGCGTGCCTAGTCGAGCTTCACGGCGGCTTCGGCCGGCAGCGAGTTGACCGAGGCGCGCACCTTCAGCGGGCCGTTCTGCGCGACGTTGTCAGGCAGCGCGACCGGCCAGTGCCGTTCGCGTCCGGCCAGCGCGTAGCCGAGCAGTCCTTTGTTGATCGGGTAGGCGTTGCCGGCGTTGTCGATCAGTTGCACGGCGGCGATCTGCGCGCGTTTACGGCCGGCGTTGTCGACTCGCAGCATCCAGCTCTGCGTGCCGCGCGACAGATGCCACGACAGCTTCGGCTGACCGATGTCGACCGCCGGTTCGACGAACACCGGCACGGAATAACGCAGGCGAATCGTCACGCCGCTGGTGGGGGCGGCGTCGGGCTCGGGCAACTCGTCGATCAACACGCGATAGCCCTGTTCAGCCGCCGACGGCGCCGGATTCGTACGCACCAGCCGCACCAGTTGATCGGCGTGGCCGGCTATCTGGATCAGCGGCGGACTGGCGACGAGATCCTGCGTGGGCGTCAGCGTGTCCTCGCCGTCGGCCTGATCCCAGCGGAACACCCGCACCTGACCGAACAGCGGTTTCTCGCCGGGGTTCTTCAGCGTGATGCCGGTCGCGTTGGCGGCCGCCGACATGTCCACCATGACCGGCGATATCTGCAGCGTCGCGGCCTGCGCGGACGATACGACGACCGCGCTCAGCCACCACGCGAACGCGCTTGCCGCGACGAGCCGGCGAGGCGCGCCCACGGCGCTCACGCCGCGCGTCAAAAGTAGACCGTGGCGGTGATGGTGGTCTGATACGTGTCCGGTTTCGGGGTGGTCTGCGCCGGCACCTGGCCGTAGACGGTGATGGATTGCGACGAGCCGGAGCCGGTGCCGCTGACCGTGTTGGTGCCTTGCGTGTTACCCCACAGCGTGGTGTGACCGGCGTCCTGATACAACTGGAAGCCGACCGTGGTGCCGGTGTTGCCGGTGGCGGTGCCGGCCATCAGACGGCTCGTCACGGTCGAACCGGTGACGGTGCCGCCGTCGAGGCCGACGTTGTACGGCGTGGTGTTGGTGCAGGTGACCGCGACGGTGGTCTGCTGGTTGATCGCGGTGGCAAGCACGCCGTTGCTGCCGAAGTTCAGCGGGGTCGCGCTGATCGAGCAGTTGGCGGCGAGCGTGAGCGTGACGGTGAAGGTGCTGGTCGCGGTGCCGTTCGAATAGACGGCGGCACGCGCAAGCTGAAGAGGCAAGCCGAACATCATTGCGACGATCAGACTGGATGACAGCAGTTTTCGTTTCATCATGAAACCTCTCAGGCCGACAGGACACCGGTTTTATCGCGCGGTCAATTTCAATTCAAGTCGCCGGATAGGGGGCGAGTGGTTGAAATTTCCCCGCTGAGTGTTTGCTTTATGAAAAACGTCATTCGAATTGTTGAAAATGAGTCTACACCAGACTTTCTTGGCCATACAAATGCTTAAGTGAGAATTTGCGGTTCAGGCAATGGGTCAATGGTGCGTCAACGGCAGTGGTAGGCCGGGCGTGTGGCAGGAAGTTGTTTCTGCGTGGCGAGGCTGGGGAAAATACCTGGGCGTGGTATTTTTTCCTAATTCAAATGGCGGCTTGAAATTCAAGGCGGTTAGCGATGATTCGAAATTATGCGAATCGGGTAATTGAATAATGCGAGTTGGCTCAAATCGACTTCGATTAAAACGGGCATTTAATTATCCGTTCGTGTGTGATTAGCGTTCGCGCAAATCATTGCCGCGGCGAGCGTCGCGATCGATCAGTCGATTCGGGTCTTTCGGGCAAAGAAAAGGAAAGGCCGACCCGAGGGTCGGCCCGACGCCGCTAACTGCCCTATCCGCGCCGTACCGCGTTACTTCATGCAGTCGCCCATGTTCTGCTGGATCTGTTCCGGGCTCAGGTCCTGAGTGTGGGTGGCGAGCGACCAGCCGTGACCGAACGGGTCCTTCAACTGACCGTAGCGGTCGCCCCAGAACATATCCGTGACGGGCATGACGACGGTCGCGCCGGCCTCGACAGCCTGATTGAAGCTCGCGTCGACATCCGTCACGTAGTGATGAATCATGACCGGCGAGCCTTTCAGCGCGAGCGGGCCGAGCGTGTTGTGCTCGGGCCATTCGTCGGTGAGCATCAGCATCGAGTCGCCGATCTTCAGGCAGGCGTGCATCACTTTCCCGCCGGGGCCGGGCAGGCGGAACTGTTCGACGGCATTGAAGGCTTTCACGTAGAACGCGATGGCTTCCGCGGCGTTGGCGCAGATCAGATACGGCGTAAGCGAGTGCATCCCTTCGGGGATCGGTTTGACAGCAGTGCTGGACATGACGGCGACTCCTTGGTTGAACGGATTCGTGAGTGGAAGACCGGCTCGCTGAGCGAGGCCTTCAACGGTACGACTAGTGCGCTGCCGCTTAATCGACACTCCGGGAAAAATATTTTTTACACGAGCGTGCAGCGGCCGGCCCGGTTCAGTGCGGACCGCGAACCGGCCGGCTGCCCACGTCAACCGGCCGGGTTGTCTTCGTCCGGCGAGGTGGCCGGTGTGCCCGAGGCGCCCGGTATCGAGGCGGCGCCGGCCGGCGCGCCGAGAATGCTGACCTGGAACGTCGGCGTCGCCGCCAGCGACTGCAGCGTCGCGTCTTCCGGAATATGTTCGAGCAGCGGCAAGATCACCGAGCCGCCGATCACCGCGCGCCGACTGTCGTCGGCGGGGCGCAGCCCCCACACGTCCTGGTAGACCACCGGCACCGCGATGCCGTTGCGGGTCGTGTTGCCGATGTACAGCATCACATGCCCGCCGATGTAGATCAGCGTGCGCAACGGCACGCCGTGCCGCGCGAGATAGTCGAGCCGCTGCGCGGGCGTGGCGGCCGACAGATCGACCATCCGTCCGGCGTTCATCTGCGTCGACGAATGACGCGGCAGCCACACGCCGAAGGTCGCGAAGATGCTCTGCAGTTCCGACGAACAATCGTTGTAGAGCCCGCTATTGCCCCAGCCGTACGGCCGCCCGATCAGCGTCTTCATCAGCATGGCCAGATGACGCGGCGTGGCGGCGAGCGGCGTGGCCGCGATCTGCGTGTCGTTCAGCGTGGCGGTGCGGATCAGCGCCTGACCGTCGGCATCGCGGGCGGGCACGAGGAGTTGGCGGGGCGCCGAAGCATCGACCGTTGCGGCACTTGCCGAAGGCGCCGTTCGAGGCAACAGCGGCAACGGCGGCAACAGCGGCAGCAACGTGCCCGCCGGCGCGTCGAAGCGGAACACGCCGCGGTTGTCGCGCACCGGCGCCGACGCGACGATCACCGCGCCCAGCGATTTCGTCGCGGCGGCGCGCCATGTATCGACGAAGCGGTCGTCCGTCATGCCGACCCCGTCGCTGCGCACCCAGCCCTGCACGTCGGGCGTCTGCACGTAGCGCCACGCGCCGTCCACCGTGCTGCCCAGCACGTAAAGCGGCGTGCCCGGCCGCACCGCCGAAATCTGCAGGTTGTCGAACGGATAGCCTTCGCCGGCCAGGCGATGGTCGTAGAACGACGGGTCGATGGTCGGCAATTCGCGCACCATCAGATTGGTCGTGGCAATCGCGCGCTGTTCGGGGCGATACGCGGCGTTCTGCGTGAACTGCGCGACGTTTTCGTTTTGCGCGATCGCGTCGATCCACGCCTTGTCGTGCGGACGGAAGTTCTCGCCGTAGCCGAGCGCCGCGCCGCTCTTGCCGGTGTTGTCGAACTTGTCGAGCCTGCGCTGTTGCAACGCGGCAATGTCCGCGCCCTGCTGGCGATAGACCCGCATCGCCACGAACGCCGAATTCCACGGCGACGGCGCGTCGCTGCCGGTGCCGAAGTAGCGCGCGTGGAGCGCCTTGACTTGAGCCTGCTGGTCCGCGGCACTCAGGAACGGTTTGTCGTAGTCGGGACTGTCCGGTTCGAGCCAGTGGTCGACGTTCTGATCGTAGTGGGCGATCGGAAACAGCGTGACGGTGTCGAGCGGCACATGGGCGTCGCGGGACTGCGAGGGATTGCTGCAGGCGCCGAGCGCAACCAGCGCGGTCAGCGCGCCGCACAGCGCGGCGGCGCGGCAGGTGGTCGACCAGCTGTTCGGCCAGAGGGCAAGGCGGGACGGGACGGCGACGGGCATGAGCTTAGACGATGAAAAAGGACCGAGGGCACGATGATACGGTGTCCGCGAAGCGGTCGACGCGAACGATATGTTGTGTCCCCGCCGCGTTGTGAAAAACCATACATAACGCTTTCGTGTTTTCATGACGTTTCCGGCCGCGCAATACGGCTGCGCCACCTTCACATCGGGTCTCGACACTTATCGTCGCGACCCCACCACCAGGAGAACGACATGCTAACCAGCGCACGCAATCAATTCACCGGCGACGTCACCGAAGTCAAACACGGCGCCGTCAACGACGAAGTCACGCTGCGTACCTAGGACGGTCTGGAGATCGTCGCCATCATCACGCACGGCAGCGCGACCAAGCTCGGCCTCGCAGTGGGCAAAAAAGCGTTCGCCCTGGTCAAGGCGTCGTCCGTGATCGTGATGGTCGACGTCGCGAAGAACCAGGTGTCGGCGCGCAATTGCATCGCCGGAACGGTGTCGGCGGTGACGAAGGGCGCGGTGAATTCGGAAGTGACGATCAGCGCCGGCGGCGCGCAGATCGCCGCCATTATCACCAACGACAGCGTCGATCGTCTGGCGCTGGCAAACGGTAAAGCGGCCACGGCGATCTTCAAGGCGTCGAGCGTGATTATCGGCGTCGATCAGTAAGCGCCGCGCGTCGGCCGGTTTCGCGACTGGCCGACATTGACGAGGGCACCGCCCACCGCGCCACCTCCCGTGAACGAAACAGCGGCTTGCATTAAACTGCACAGCCTTGCTGTTCCTCTTCCCGCTTTCGTCACGGACACCGTCATGTTCGAAGTTGCCTCCGCCTCCCATTTGCCCAAAGCCGCGCACTACGAAGAACTGGTCGCGCAGGCGCGTTCGCTGCTCGCCGGCGAAACCGACTGGATCGCCAACGCCGCGAATTTTTCCGCCTTCGTGTTTCATTCGCTGAGCGATCTGAACTGGGCCGGTTTCTACTTTCACGACGGTCAGGAACTCGTCGTCGGTCCGTTTCAGGGCAAGCCCGCGTGCGTGCGTATTCCGCTCGGCAAGGGCGTGTGCGGCACCGCCGCGCAAACCCGTCAGACGCAAGTGGTGCGCGACGTGCATGAATTCCCCGGCCACATTGCGTGCGACTCGGCGTCGAATTCGGAAGTCGTCGTGCCGCTGATCGCGCCGGACGGCACGCTGATCGGCGTGTGGGACGTGGACAGCCCGCTGGTCGCGCGCTTCGACGAAGAAGACGCGAAGGGCATGGAAGCGCTCTGCGCGGTGTTTATCGAAGCGGCCATGCCGCGCGCCGCCTAACGTTTTTCACCTGGCGCAGGGGGTCACCCTATGCGCTTTCGTACATAGACTAGATGCACTTCAGGGGATGGGTCGGCGGACCTCATCCCGCTATCGTTCTCTCCACGCGCTCAGGACTTCACATGGGCGCGACGAACCCCCACCAGGTTTTGGAGACACGCATGAGTTCCGCCATCGCTACCCCTAGCGCTTCCTCGACGGCTGCTGCTACGACCACCCAGCCGCTGACGTTTCAGCGCTCCCCCGCGTTACCCCGCAATTGCACGTTCGACGCCCACGACTGGGAGATTCTCGCCCGCTACTGGCATCCGGTCGCGTTCGCCGCGGACGTCACCGACAAACCCGTCAGCGTGACCCTGCTCGACGAGCCGCTGGTCGTGTTCCGCTCGAACGGTCAACTGGTGAGCGCACGCGACATCTGTCCGCATCGCGGCGCGCCGCTGAGCCAGGGCTGGGTCGATAACGGCAACATCGTGTGCCCGTATCACGGTCTGGCGTATGGCAGCGACGGCAAGTGCAAGCACATTCCGTCGCAAACGGACGGCCCGATTCCGGATCGCCTGAAACTCGTCACGTACGCCACGCAAGAGGCCTATGGACTCGTGTGGGTGTCGCTCGGCGGCGGCACGGAAGCGTTGCCCGCGTTTCCGTACTGGAACGATCCGGACTTCCAGCAGATCCTGCCGCCGTCGATCGACATCAACGCGTCGGCCGGACGTCAGACCGAAGGCTTTATCGACGTCGCGCACTTCGCGTGGATTCACCACGACAGTTTCGCCGACCGGCACAACCCGGTGGTGCCGCAGTATTCCGTCGAACGACGCGAACGCGGCATGAAGGCGGAGTACGTGAGCAACGTTAGCAACTTCCCGAAGTCGATGCAGCATCGCGCGCCCGACGATTATCTGTGGCACCGCATTTTCGAAGTGGACGTGCCGTTCTTTGCGCGCCTGACCGTGCATTTCCCGGAGAACGGCCGCCTGTCGATCCTGAATGCCGCGAGCCCGGTGTCGGCGCGCAAGACGCGTCTGTTCGTGCCGATCGTGCGCAACTTCGACAAGGATCTGCCGCTCGAGGACGTCTACGCGTTCAACCGTCAGGTGTTCGAGGAAGACCGCGCGATCGTCGAGCAACAACGTCCGGAAGATTTGCCGATCGACCGCGCGGCGGAAGCGCCGATTCTGGCGGACCGTTCGTCGGGCGCTTACCGGCGCGCTTTGGCCGAGATCGGTCTCGGCCAGGCGTATGTGCGCTAAAGCACGCGGCGATTCGGGAGAGAAGTCATGAAAATATGGGAATGCGTGATCTGCGGATTTCGTTATGACGAAGCGCTGGGCCTGCCCGAAGCGGGCATTGCGGCGGGCACGCGCTGGGAAGACGTACCGGACGACTGGTTGTGTCCGGACTGCGCGACCGGCAAGCACGATTTCGAAATGCAGGTGGTCGCATGACGGCCGCCCAGCAGGACAACGGGGCGGCGCCGGTGGTGATCGTCGGTACCGGCATGGCGGGCTATACGGTGGCGCGCGAACTGCGCAAGCTCGACAGCACCGTGCCGATCGTGATGATCAGCCGCGACGACGGCAGCTTCTATTCGAAGCCGATGTTGTCGAACGCGCTGGCAATGAAGAAAGAGCCGCAAGCGCTGGCGAGTTTCGACGCACTGGCGATGGCCTCGCAACTGGGCGCGTGGATACGCGTGCATCAGAACGTCGAGCGCATCATGCCGGCCGAGCACACGTTGCTGGTGGATAACGCGCTGGTCGGTTACCGCCAGCTCGTGCTGGCGACCGGCGCCGATCCGCGTCGCTTGCTGGTCGGCGGCGACGGCGCGGACGACGTGTTGTCGATCAACGATCTCGACGACTACGCACGGTTCAGGCTGGCGCTGACGCGCTGCCGCTCGGTGGCGATTCTCGGCGCGGGTTTGATCGGCTGCGAGTTCGCGAACGACCTGGCCGCCGCCGGTTACGCGGTCGATCTGATCGATCCGGCGACCACGCCGTTGGCGCGTCTGTTGCCGCGGCAGGTGGGCGAGATTTTCGCGCGTGCGCTCGAAGGAGGCGGCATCCGTTTTCATCCGGGGCGTAGCGTGAGCCGTATCGATCGACTGTCGGACGGTTACCGCCTGAGTTTCGCCGACGGCGAGCGGATCGACGCCGACCTCGTGGTCTCGGCGATCGGACTCGCGCCACGCACGGCGTTGGCCGCGGCGGCCGGACTCGAGATCGAGCAGGGCATTCGCACCGATGCCTGGTGCCGCACGAGCGCGCCGGATATTTACGCGCTCGGCGATTGCGCGGCGATCGACGGCAAGGTGCAGCCGTACGTGCTGCCGATCATGCACGCGGCGCGCGCGCTGGCACGCACGCTGGCCGGCGAGCCGACACGTGTGGCGTTTCCGGTGATGCCGATTACGGTGAAGACGCCGGCGAGTCCCGCGGTGGTCGTCACGCCCGAAGGTGAGGGCGCGTGGTCGATCGAGGCCGGCGGCGATGCGGCGGTGCATGCGGCGCGAGCGGTGTGCAGGCAGGTGGATGGCGAACGGACGTTGGGCTTCGCGCTGCTCGGCAAGTCCGTCGAGGGCAAAGCGGCACTCATCAAAGCGATGGCGCCGCCGCCGAATTCTTGACGTTTAACTCATCACTTTTAACGCAGCACGCAATAACAATCTTCCTTCTGACCGACCTCACTTCGTGATCGCCTGGTGTTCTACAGGGCCTGTCACCTGAAAAGCATCCGTTGATCCCGTTCGCGCCGCAAGCTCTGCTTGCGGCGTTTTTTTTGTGTTTGATCAGGAAGCCAGATCTTTCGCGACGTTGGCAATCAACCTGCGCAGCCAGATGGCGGCTACGCTGCGATGCGTGCGATCGTGCCACAGTTGATAGTAGGTCAGCGCGCGCAGTTCGCCGGGCACCGGCTCGATGCGCAGCGGCAGCAGCTTCGTGTAGTGCGTGGCGAGCGCGCGGGTGGTGGTGAACAGCAGATTAGAGCGCGCGAGCACGTAAGGCGCCATGCCGAAGTACGGCAGCGTCGTCGTCACCGTGCGCGATAAACCGTTGCGCGCGAGTTCGATATCCACCGTACCCCACGCGGTCGTGTTGTAGGTGGTCACCGCCAGATGCTCGGCTTCTTCATAGACCGCTTTGTTGAGTCGTCCCGGTTTGATCGGATGACCATTGCGCAGCAGACACACCAGTTCGTCCTTGCACAGCGGCTGCAGATGCAGATGCTCGGGCGGCGTGCGCCAGTTGCCGATCACCAGATCGAGAAAGCCGCTTTCCAGGCCGTGTTCGTAACCGCCGTCCACCATCATCAGATGGCGGAATTCGAGCTTGGCGTGCGGCGCTTCGCGATGGAACGCGTCGACCACGGCGGGCACGAAGAACGCGTCGAGATAATCGGGCGAGCCGATTCGAAAAGTCTGGCTGGTGTTGGCCGGATTGAACGACGTGGTGGGATGCAGGATCGCCGCGATATTGCTCAACGCCTGCGCGGCGGGTTCGATCAGCGTCAGTGCGTGCGGTGTCGGCACCATCCGGCTGCCGCTGCGCACCAGCAGCGGATCGCCCGTCATGTCGCGCAGTTTGCGCAGCGCCACGCTGACGGTGGGCTGCGATTGCCCGAGCAAGGTCGCGGTGCGCGACACGCTCGACTCGGTCAGTAGCGTGTGCAGCACCTTGAGCAAGTGCGAGTCGATGACTTCCTTGGACATGAAATGCGGGACTCGGTGGCGTGTTGATCCGTGCGGATCGATGCGGCGGAACGGCGCTTTGTATCGGGGAAAGTGCGAGCAAAATATATCCATGGATATAGCGGTCGTCAATCCGGCGACACCCTGTGCAGCGACGTGAAATGCCGATGCGCATTGACTTATGACGCATGGAATATCCTGGCCATAGCCGGCGCGGTATGAGGTGTGCGATGCGTGCGCGAAAGGTGGCTGAACGACAGCGGAAGCAGTGCGCGAATCGGGGATTACACCGAGGGAAACGATTGGCGTGAACGATCCGCGTCCGGCGCGAGGAGAGCGCGGCGGGAAAGCCGCTATCATACGCACGGTTGGCCGGCGCACATGAGTGGATGCTGGGGCAATTCGGGCTAATCCGGGCGCTCGTCCGGCAGCGGCTTCTGCGAAAATTCATGCACGCACGCCGCAGCGATTTCGCAAGGCCGGACCGGTTGCGCCCCACGTTCGAAGAACACGCTTGTTTGCTTTTATCACCTGGGAAATTCAAAGGCCGGCGCGATGCAACATCACCTTTATGCCGATGCGCACACGCGCGACGCCGCGCTCGCGTCGGCGCCTTACGGCATGTTCATCTGCACGGCCGACGGTATGTTGGAGACCGTCAACGCCGCTTTCGAAAAGCTAACGGGTTTCGCCGCCGACGAACTGCTCGGCGCGCGCTCCTTCGAATCCGTGTTCGATCCGGCCGAACTCGCGAAGCGTCGCGCCGAGTTGCCGCCGCTGGCGGCGATCGGCGCACGCTACGAAGGCGAGTGGACCTGCGTGCGGCGCAATGGTACGACGATTCGCGTGGTGCTCGCGCTGGCGCCGCTGGTCACGGAATCGGCGCAAACCGGTATGGCGCTCGCCGGCGAACCGGCCCGCTACGTCGGCATCGCGATCGACATGACGCGCTATGCGTTGTCCGAAGCGCGGCTCTGGTACGTCGCGCATCACGACGGCGTGACCCGCCTGCCGAATCAGACGCTCTTCACCGAACGCCTCGAAATGATGATCGAGCGCTGTGCGCGCAACGGCAGCGGCTTCAGCGTCGTGATCGCCGAACTCGATCATTTGCGCAAGCTGCGCGACGCGCTCGGCCTGCATGCGGCCGAACTGGTGCTGCAGATCGTCGGTGAGCGGTTGCGCGGGCTGTTTCCCAACGACGGCACCATCGCGTCGATCGGCGGCACGCAATTCGCGTTGCTGATCAACGAAAGCGGCGCGGCAGCCGAAACCTTCGCCACCGAAGCGCTCGGCCGCATTGCCGAATCGATCGATTGCGGCGGCACCGCGCTGAACATTACCGCGAGTATCGGCATCGTCGCGTATCCGGCCGACGGCGCCGATGCGCCCACGCTGATGCGTCGCGCGGGCGTGGCGTTGTCGGCGGCGTCGGCGGTGCATGGCAATGCGGTGCGACGCTTTTCCACCGCGCTCGAAGGGCAGGCCGCGCGCCGTTTCGAACTCGAGCGGATGCTGCGGGAAGCGCTCGAAGGGCAGCAACTGCATCTGGTGTATCAGCCGCAGGTCACGCTGTCGAACGGCCGCATCGCGCAGGTCGAGACGCTGCTGCGCTGGAATCATCCGCAGCGTGGGCTGATCAGCCCGGTCGAATTCGTGCCGGTCGCGGAAGAAGCCGGACTGATCGAAAAAATCGGCGAATGGGTGATCCACACCGCGTGCCGTGACGCCGGCAAACTGCTGCGCCTGACGGGCAACTTGCCGCGAATCGCCGTCAACGTATCGCCGCAGCAGTTCCAGCGGCAGAACCTGTTTGAGACGATACGCAGCGCGCTCGAAGACGCCGCGCTCGACCCTTCCTACCTCGAAGTCGAGATCACCGAAGGCGTGCTGCTGGGCGACACCGAACAGGCCCTGGAGACGCTGCATGCACTGCGCGAACTGGGCGTGGAAGTCGCGCTCGACGACTTCGGCACCGGCTATTCGAGTCTCGCGTATCTGACGCGCTTTCCGCTGAACCGCCTCAAGATCGATCGCTCGTTCGTGATGCGCATGAACACCGATCCCCAATGCGAGGCGCTGGTCGGTGCCATCATCGCGATGGCGCACGCGCTCAAGTTGCGCGTGACGGCCGAGGGCGTCGAGACGGCGGAGCAGGCCGCGCAACTCGAAGCGCTGGGTTGCGACGAGGCGCAAGGGTTCTGGTTTTCAAGGCCCATCACGGTCGCCGCGTTGTGCAATCTGCTGAAGCCGTTGGGCGCGGTTTGACGCGTCTGCGCTGCATGCCTTCTTCACGCCTTGAATCGCTGCAACGCCGCCCCGCGATGCACGGCATGCTTGCCGCTGCTGTCACTCTCCACTTCGTAATGCGGGTCGGACGCCGACGCATCGACGGTTCGTCCGTCCACGGTCGTATGGGTAGAAATGACACGCACGATCTTGCCATGCGTGAGCCCTTGTGGCGTGTTCCAGCTGACACGGTCGTGTAATTTCAGAGGTTGGGTCATGAGTGCGCTCCCGGCCATGGACGGCTAGCTGCGGAGCAAGCCGTGTGCCGCTTCAGCCGATTTGTAAAGGGCGGGAACGTATCCTGCTTAATTGCACCGGGTGAACCTATCGCAACGGAACGACGACCCATGAACGATCTCCTTGCCCGACTCCTGCATTTCCAGCCGTCGCTGCTCGTCACGATGACGCACGACGCCCTTCATATCGTCCTTGCCGTGCTGATCCTCGTGGTCGGCTGGTGGCTCTCCAATCGCGCCGGCAACCTGTTCGCCCGCGCGCTCGCGCGCACTCACGCGGACCCGACGCTCGCGCCCATGCTGGCCGCCATGAGTACCTGGGCCGTGCGCGTGCTCGTGTTCATCGCGGCGCTCGGCGAAGTCGGCATCGCGACGGCCAGCGTGCTGGCGGTGCTCGGCGCGGCCGGCCTCGCGATCGGCCTTGCGTTGCAAGGCACGCTGCAGAACATCGCGGCCGGCATGATGCTGCTGATGTTGCGGCCGTTTCGCGTCGGCGACGTGATCGAAGGCAGCGGTGCCGCGGCCGGCATCGTGCGCGAAGTGGGGCTGTTCACCACCCGCATCGAACGTGGCGACGGTAACGCGGTGTTCGTGCCGAATAGCCAGATATGGAGCAATCCGGTGATCAACTACAGCAGCGGCGGCACGCAGCGCATCGAGGTCGAAGTGGGTCTCGCCGAGCGCAAGGACGTGGATGCCGCGATCGGCGAATTGAAGAAACTCGTCGCCGACGAACCGCGCGTGCTGAGCGGCTCGACGCTCGCGCCCGTCATCACCGTGGCCGACTATCCCGACAACGGCGGCGCGACGCTGCGCATTGCCGCGTGGGTGCGCTCGCCGGATGCCTCGCTGACCAGCGGCGACCTGCACGATCACGCGCAAAGCGCTCTCGAACAGGCCGGTTGCCCGGTTGCTGCCTGACGCTCGGTGCGGTGGGTTCGCATGTGATCCGTACGCCGTGTCGCGCGGTTTGCAGGCTCTTTGCGAACGCATTGGTGCGTGAGTCGGCCCGCGAATCGATCCGCGCGTCGGGCCGCAATCGCATGCTGCCGCGCCTGAAGCACCCCGTGCAAATCGGCTATCGCGCGTGTGCGCACGCGCCCCTATAATCGTTCGCTACTCAATCATGTTGAACCGGACTCGTTTGATCGACACACCAGAATCCGTCAACCGCGTGTCGCCGGGTCAAGACGGCGCGCTCGGCGCATTGCGTGCCGCCACCGCGCAGCGTCATGAACTGCTGCACACGATCATGCCGCTGTCGGTCGAGAGCGTGGCGCTGCGCGATTATCTTGCGCATCTGGCCATACTGCGCGACTGGCTCGCACCGCTCGAAGCCTGGCTTGGACAATTCGACGACGGGCCGCAAGCGTCCACGTTGCCTGCGCGCATCGACCGGCTTGCGTTGATCGATGCGGATCTTGCGCACGCAGCGGCGCGCCGGCAAGCGGTGCGCGTCGACGTGAGCGCGCCGGCTCGCCTACCGGTCTGGCGCGGCGCGCAAAGCGCCGCTTACCGGTGGGGCGTCTGCTACGTGATCGAAGGGTCGCAACTCGGCGGCGCGGTGTTGTACGCGCGTCTGAAAGCGCGCCTCGCGCCCCATCCGCTCAGTTACCTCGCCGCCGGCCGCGAGACGCTCGGCGCACGCTGGCAGGCCTTTATCCGCGCGCTGTCGGCCGAGGTCCACACACCCGCCACGATCGACGCAGCGTGCCGTGGTGCGGCCGCCGCATTCGACCGTCTGATCGAACTCGCGCAATGCCCCACGTCGGCGGCGTGCGCGAACGTCGATTGAAGCGAGCCTGGACTACGCTTATGGATAGCCGCCACCAGAATCCCTCCCACCCGTCGCAGCGGTTCGACGCGGCGACCGCCTTCGAGTCGTTGCCGGATGCGTATCTGATCCTCAATCGTCGCTTCGAGATCGTGCTGGCCAATGCGCGCTATCTCGAGTTGATGGGGCAGTCGTTAAGCGACTTGCTGGGCAAATCGATTTTCGACGTCAACCAGTTCGGTCCCGCGGAGCAGCGCGAAGCGCGCCGTGCCTGGTTAGGCAGCGCGCTGCGCGAGTTGTCGGTGGGCGAGGCGAAATGGTCGCCGCTGTTTCGCTATGAGATGCCCGGGTTTCGTCGCGGCGACGGCGGCAAGGACGGCGAGAGCAACGGCGACGTGCCGCGCTACTGGAAGATCAAGGCGAGCCTGCTGGGTGCGCATCAAGGGCAGGGCGGCCAGATCGCGCTACGCGTCAGCGAAGTCACTGAGGGTATGTCCAACTACGAACGCGACCAGCGCGAGCGCGCAAAGCTGCGTTCGCAGGCGCAACTGCGTCTTTTGCTCGCTGACGAAGCGAAAGCCCAGTTGCGCGAACATCAGGAGCGTTTTCATCTGGCGCTCGCGTTTTCGCAACTCGGCGCATGGGAACTCGACCCCGCGACCGGCGTGATCGAATGCACCGACCAATGCAAGAGCAACCTTGGCCTGGACGCGACCTCGGTGCTCACCGAACAGCGCCTGCTCGAGGAGATCGTGCATCCCGACGACCGCGACCGCGTACGCGATGCGATGCATCAGGGGCTGGCGAGCCACGAGCATTTCGATGTCGACTATCGCGTGGGCTGGGCGAGCGGCGCGATCCGCTGGATTCTGGTGCGCGGCGTCGGCCGGTTTTCGTCGGACAACACGCTGAGTTCGGTGATCGGCTTCACGCTCGACATCACCGCGCGCAAGGAAGTGGAACTGGAGCAGCGGGAAATCGCCGCGTCGGAAAAACGTGCGCGCGAACACAGCGAACGTCTCGCGATGGCCATGGATCATTTCGTCACCACCGTTAGCCACGAATTGCGCTCGCCGTTGTCGGCGATTCTGTCGTGGACCGATCTGCTGCAGCGAGCGGCCGATCCGTCGCATATCACGCGCGCCACCGACGTCATTCGACGCAACGCCCGCCAGCTTTCGCACATGGTCGACGATCTGCTCGACAGCGGCGCGATCGTGACGGGCAAACTGTCGGTCAATCTGCAGCCGGTCGATCTCGGTGCGCTGGCGGGCATCATCGCCGAAGACATGCGCATGCATGCCGAAGCCAAGGGCCTGCAACTGATCGCCGACGACCTCACGTCCGCGACCGTGCTTGCCGACGAAAGCCGCATGAAGCAGGTGGTCTGGAATCTCGTGTCGAACGCGGTGAAGTTCTGCCCGCAAGGCAGCGTCACGCTGTCGGTGCGAGCCGAAGGCGAGCGCGTTGAATTGTCGGTTCGCGATACGGGTCTGGGTCTGGATGGGGAATCGCTGGAGCGGATTTTCGAGCGCTTCCAGCAATTCAGTCCGGAAGGCTCCGGACGCGTGGCGGGGTTGGGTCTGGGATTGTGGCTGGTGAAGAATCTCGTGGATCTGCACGGCGGCACGATCGTAGCCGAGAGCCCAGGCTTGGGGCAGGGCGCGACGTTCCGGGTCAGATTGCCGGTGTATCGCTGAGCGGCGCGCGCCGACCGGGGCGCGCTCAACGTGCGGCGCGCAACCTCTCAACCCCTCAAGCGCTCAAGCGCGCTCAACGAGAATAAGGCGGCGGTTCGTTCAGCACCGCCCAGAACATGCCGAGGTCGTTGATCGCGGCCATGAAGTCGTCGAACGCGACCGGTTTCACCACGTAGGCATTCACGCCGAGATCGTAGCTACGCAGCAGGTCGCTTTCCTCACGCGACGACGTCAGCATCACCACCGGAATCCGCTTGAGATTATCGTCGCCACGCACGGCCTTGAGCACCTCGTGACCGTCGATCTTCGGCAGTTTCTTGTCGAGCAGAATCACCGCCGGATTTTCTTCCGACCGATCCGCCCATTGCCCTTCGCGCCGCAAATATTGCAGCGCTTCCGCGCCGTCGCGTAACGACACGACCGGGTTCGCGAGGCGCGTTTTCTCCAGCGCGATCAGCGTGAGTTCAACGTCGTTTGGATTGTCTTCTACTAGCAGGATCGGTCGTAGCACGCTGTTTCCTCATTTCGGTTCATCTTTCGACTCCTTCGGCACCGGGCGGAAGCGCTTGCCCGGCGACAACGCGGTCAGCCGCGCCACCGCCGCCGCCGCGGACTCCTCGCCCTGACTGGCGTCGGCAACGAAGACCTGCGGCAGCGAGAAATGCAGCGCCGCGCCCTGACCGATTTCGCCGACGGCCCAGGCTTTTCCGCCATGCCGCTCGACGATGCGTTTGACGCCAGCAAGCCCAATGCCCGTGCCGGGAAATTCCTCGACACGATGCAGCCGTTGAAAGACGCCGAAGAGTTTGTCGACATAGCGCATGTCGAAACCGACACCGTTGTCTTTGACGAAGAAAACGTCTTGACCGGCGAGTTCCGCTTCGCCCGCATGACGGCCGATTTCGATCACGGCATGTTCGCGGGTGGACGTGAATTTTACCGCGTTCTCAATCAGGTTTCGGAGCACCACGTGTAGTAAAACCGCGTCGGCGGTGACGTGACCGAGTTTGCCGACCTGCCAGGCGATCTCGCGCGGCGCGGCCTCTTTCGCTTCGTCGGCGATTAGCGCGTTGACCATCGACGTCACGTCGACCGATTGCGCACGCAGCGCCGCGCGGCCCATCTGCGAGAAGGCGAGCAGATCGTCGACCAGTTTGCCGCCGAAGCGCGCCGACGACATGATCCGCTCGACGAAATGCCGGCCGCGTTCGGACAGGCGCTCGCTCTCCATGTCGCGCAGCAGATCGGCGAAGCCGACGATATGCCGCAGCGGTGCGCGCAGATCGTGCGAGACGGTGTAGGAAAAGCCTTCGAGTTCCTTATTCGCGCGCCCGAGTTCGAGCGCCAGCTGCGCAAGTTCCTCGGCGCGGCGCAGCACGATGCCGAGCAGCGCGGTGCGGAATTCGAGCGCGATTTCGAGTTCCGCGGGACGCCACGCGAGCGAATGGCCTCGCACCGTATCGGTCCAGACGTCGAAGCTCTTGCGCGGCGACAGCGAATCGGCGAGGCCGGCCAGTTTCGCGCGCGGGTCGCCGGCCCATTGGATCGTCTGCACGACTTCCTCGCGAAACCACAGCACGTAGTTGCGAAACAGCTTCGAGATCGACACGGCGAGCAGGCCGGCATAGTCCGGATGAGCCGGCAAAACCGGGCAGGCGGTGGCGAGCGAGTCGGTGGCGAACGTGTCGTCGACCTGCGTGTCGAGCCATTCGACGAGCGTCGCCACGGCCGCTTCGGACGGCGTGGCGCCGACCAGCAGAATGCGTCCGTCGAAGACGATCGCCGCGCCGTCCGACGCGGTCAGTCCGAGCAGATCTTTGGGGGTGTCGACGAGCGCGTCGGCGAAGCTGTCCGTGTTGGCCATCGCGGCGAGCGAGCGCGCGAGCGTGCGACGCAACGCAAGGCGGTATTCGGATTCCGCATGGGCTTCTTTCGCTTCGATTTGCAGCGACAGCACCTGGGCGATGTGCTCGCACGCGCTGCGCACTTCGAACGGCGGCACCCGTGCGCTGTCGTGGTGGCAGGAGATCAGCCCCCACAGTTTGCCGCACACCACGATCGACATCGACATGGACGACAGCGTGCCCATGTTCTTCATGTACTGCACGTGGACCGGCGAGACGCTGCGCAGCGACGAGTAGGTGAGGTCGGTGGGCCGATCTGTCGACGGATGCAATGGCGGCACAAGCGGCGCGGCTTGGTAGTCGGCGTCGGCGATCAGACGGATGCGGTTGCGCACATAGAGCGCACGCGCTTGCGCGGGAATGTCGGCGCTCGGGAAGCGCTGGCCGAGATAGGACGCATAGCCCGGCTCGATATGTTCGGCGATCACGTGCCCGCTGCCGGCTTCGTCGAAGTTGTAGACCATCGTGCGGCCGAAGCCGGTGATGCGCTGTACTTCGTCGGCGGCCAATTGCGCGAGGCCGTCGACGCCGTCCACCTCCTGCAGACGGTTGATGAACGTGCGCACCAACGGGTACATCGACGAGAACACGTCGAGCGTGCCGCGCGCCGGTTCCAGCTCGACGATCGCAATGTCCTGATGACGATGCACGATCACCGCGAACGGTCTGCCCGGTGTACCGGCCTCGTGCGAAGGCGGCGTACCGGCGCGGCGCGCGCGCGGGTCGCTCATGGAGCCGAGATACAGCGGAATGCCGTCTTCGCGATGCGTGCCTAGCGCCTCGACGATGCGCGCGGCCCACGCGTCGTCCACGAGTTGCGCGACGGGTTCGCCCAACGCGCGCTCGGGCGGCAGGCCGGTGATGGCGGTGATATTCGCGCTGACCTGCAGCACCGTGCCGTCGGCGGCGAGGCTGAACAGAAAGCCATGCGGCTGGATGCCGCCGGGAATGTGGATGGGTTCTCTTGCGCAGTTGTCTTCAAGGCTCGAAGACACGGACGATGTGAGGTCTGCCATGCGTGCTCCACGAACGGTATAGGGCATTTTCGCATAGCGGGCGTGGCGGCGGCGGTGGGTGGGCTGGCAGGTGTGGTTATCGACGTCGTTGGCGTTACCGTTGTCGCTGATTGTCGCCGCCCGAGGCCGCCACTCACAATCGCCGTGGATGAGCGAGGAAGAATCGCACCATTTCCGCGGCGGCGTCGGGGCCCGACGCGTCCGTGTACGTGCCACGCGGACTGCCGCCGGACCACGCATGGCCCGCGCCGTGAATCGACCAGTACTCCGCCTCGACCCCGTTCGCGGCGAGCCGGCGTTGCGCGGTATAGCGGCGCGGTTGGTGGGACGCGCGTGGGGTGTCGAATTGCGCGGCGGCGGTAGCGCTTGCGCTTGCGGTGATATCCGCGGCACTGGCGTCGAACGGCGCGACGAGCGCGATCCCATTCGACGGGTGCACGGTCTGATCCGCGTCGCCATGAAACACGATCAGCGGACGTTGCGGCACGGTGGGCGCGCGGTGGCGTTGCGCGCTCATGCCGCCTTTCATCGCGGCGAGCGCGGCGGGCAGACCCTTCGCGCTGCCGTAGGGCAGGCCCGAATGCACACCGCCGGCGGCGTACAGATCGGGTGACGTGGTCAGCATGATGTGCGCCATCGCGCCGCCCGCCGACAGACCCGCCACATACACCCGCGCCGGATCCACGCGATAGCGCGCCATCACCTCGCGCGTGATGCCGGCGATCAGCGACGGCTCGCCCTGATCGCGCTGCTGATCCTCGGGCTTGAACCAGTTCCAGCACGTCGAATGATTCGCCGCCTGCGATTGGTTCGGGTAGACGACGAGGAAGCCGTGACGCTCCGCCAGTTCGTTCATGCGGGTGCCGGCGGCGAAGTCGTCGGCGTTCTGCGTGCAGCCGTGCAGCATGACGATCAGCGGCAGCGGCGTGCCGTTATAGACAGCGGGTACGTATAGCTTGTAGCCGCGCTGGCCTGCGTGATTGCAGAACGTGTGCGTGCTGAAAACACCGGGGGCGTCGGCGTCGATGGTGGTGTCGGCCGAAGGGGGCGCTTGCGTTTGGGCGTACGCGTTGGTCCACGCCTGGGTCCATTCGCCGGCGCTGCGGGGCGTGTTCGGGTGCGAGGAATTGGGCTGTGCTGGCCGCGCCTGTCGTGCGCTGTTGCCGGCGTTGCTGCTGTGGTGGTCGCCGCCGTGTCCGTGGTCTTTGCCGCCCGAGAGCGCTCGTTGAACCGCGGCGGTGGCTTCCTTCGGGCCTTTCGTGCGCAACAGGTCGAAGGCTTCTTTCATCGACTTCAAAAAATCTTCGTTCACTTTCATGATGGTTTGCGTTGCCCTGCGTTGAGGCGTGAGCGAGGCTCGGGGCGAGCGTCGCTGGCTACGCCGTGCAATCAATCTATCGACCGACACGCTCGTCTAGCTGATGCGGCCCGCGAGCGCCGCCTTGACCGCTGGCGACGCGTGAAACGCGCCGAGCACCACCACCGACGCGATCGTGGCCGCCGCGAGTTCCGGCGGGACATCGGCGGCGATGCTGGCGAGGCCGAGCACGTGAATGTCGAGTTGCTCATGGGCGGCCTGCGCGGTTTCGAGATCGCGCCGCGAGAAATGCTGCAGGCCGAGCACCATCGCGCGGCGCGTCACGGTTTCCGTGACGACTTGCGCATGCACCGCGAGCTGGTTGCGGATCGCCGTGCGAATCAGGTCGGTGCGGTTCGAATAAAAACCTTCCTCGACCAGCAGATCGATCTGCCCGAGGTCGACCGGGCCGAGATTGATGGTGATCTTTTCGGTCTCGCCGCCTTTCGGGCGCGAGGTATCCACGAGGTTGAGCTTAGGCATTCACACTCCGTTTAGCATCCGTACAGCATCTCTTTGCCATCCAATGGGATGGTTATACGCCTTTGGCGAGACCGAGGTCAATGAGAAAAAACGGGGTGCGTTGAGTCCGTCGACACCAGCGCATGCTTCTTGCTGCGATAGCCGAACCCTCGCGGCGCAATCTGCGGCAGCTGACACGCCGCGCCGTGCGCATACCAGTATCAGCCCGACCGATCAGCAGGGAGCCGACATGAAACGATTTCAGCAAACGCTATGCGCTGCAATTTTTACCAGTGCGATGTGCTTTCTGACCGGGTGTGGGGGCGGGAGCGGCGGCGGATCGAGCAGTAGCAGCACGACACCGCCGGCGGGTGGCGTCACGCTGCAAGTGGTGTCGTTCGGCGACAGCCTGTCGGATGTCGGCACTTATGCGCCGATCGCGAGTACGGTGGGTGGCGGACGCTTCACGACCAACCCCGGGCAGGTGTGGACTCAGGACGTCGCGCAGTATTACGGCAACACGCTCACTGCGGCGTTCACAATCAACCTGACGCATGAATTGAGTCCGCAAAGCGGCCTCGGCTACGCGGAAGGCGGCTCGACGGTGGCGACACCGGCGGACCAGTACGACTTCCTGACCGACGTGATCGGCAACGTCGAGATGCCGGTCAATCAGCAGGTGGGAAGCTACCTGAGCACCCACACGAGCTTCAACGCGAACCAGTTGGTGCTCGTGTGGGCCGGCGCGAACGACGTGCTGCGCGCGGGCACGCTGCCGAGCGCCGCACCGGTCGTGCAGACGGCCGCCGCGGCGCTTGCGCAGATTGTCGGACAGATTGTCGGGAATGGCGCGACGCATGTGGTGGTGGTCAACTTGCCGAATATCGGGCTGTCGCCCAAAGGACTTGCGCAGCCTGATGGCGGAGCCAACCTGACCCAGTTGTCGCAACTCTTCAACAGCGACCTCACCACGGCGTTGCAAGCCAATGGGCTGCAAGGCAAGGTGATTCAGGTCGATGCTTATACCTGGCTGAACAGCATCATCGCGAACTTTCAGAGCTACGGCTTCACGGTGTCGAACACCGCGATGGCCTGCGATCCGTCGAAAACGCCCGACGACACGTCGTTGCTATGCTCGCCGGCCACTTACAGCACGGCCAATGCCGACCAGACCTACATGTTCGCCGACGACCTGCATCCGACGACGCATGTGCATGCGTTATTCGCGCAGTACGTCGAGCAGCAGATTGCTGCGAGCGGGTTGGGGCATTGAACGTCGGCGCGCCTAGGCTCGTGCCGCTTCAAGCTTTTGCATGGGGTCTGTGACGCGATGTCCGGCGCCGATGAAGGGCTTTTCGATCAGGCGGTACGACATCTCCGCCAGCAGCAGCGTCGCCGCTAGGTAGACGGCGAATTGCACGCCGTAGCCGATCCGGGTCAGCTTCAACGGATCCGGGAGGACCTCGTAGTAGCGGAAGAACAGGTCCTGATAGCACTGAACGATCACCCAATGCGCGAGATAGATCGCGTAGGAGCGCGACCCCACGTACTCGAGCGCTGTTCGAACGAGCGGAATATCAAAGATCCAGCCGCGCCTCAACGCGGCAAGCCAGACCAGCACCACGGACACCAGCTCGTACGACATCAGCGCGAACGACGACGTGTCGAAATTGGGCCCGGCTCGCCCGTCGAGCAGTGCCGTGTTGGTCACGCCTGGAAGCAGAGCCAGCGCGGCGCAAAGCATCGCCACCAACACGGTTTTTATCACCCCGCGAACGCCGGCGGATCGCAGGATGAATGCCGGAATTCGAGCGCCCGCCAGAATGGAGCGGACCGATGCGCCACGAGCGTTGGCGCTCGGCCGCTGCATGAAGAGCGTGAGCAATACGCCGTAAAACAGGGCATCGAATCGGGTATGCGACACGTTGATGATGTTGCCCGCTGTCATTGGCCGGAACACGACCAGCACGACGACGATGCACGCGCAGACCGCCAGCACCCGGCTTCGCTGCGACGCTGCGACGACGAGAAGGATCGGCGCGATCAGATAGAAATGCTCTTCCACCGATAGCGACCAATACGGCGCGAGATTCTGGGTGACCGCTCCGGCCGCCAATGCGTAGTTGTAGACACCGCCAAAGACCGCGACGATTTCTCTCGCAACGTCCTGCGGATGCGCGAATCCCGCGACGCTGCCGTCGTCCTTGAGCAGCATGGACGCAATGAGGCAGAGCACCGCGTAGAAAGATGCCGACGGCACGATCCGGAAGAGCCGGCGCAGATAGAAACTCACGACCGGCGCGCGGCACGCGATCAGACGGCGCTCGATAGCGAGGCCGCCGAGCGGCGGCAGCGAGTGAATGAACGAGCCGGAGACGACGAACCCCGAGATGACGAAGAACAGGTCCACGCCGCTGAACGTCGAATACAGGAACGGGGAGAAGAGTTGAGAGAACGGCGCGTGAGCGTAGACGACCAGCAACACGGCGAACGCCCGCAGCCGTTCAATTTCGGGATTCCTGCTAGCGCTCATGTTGTTCGCGGTCGTTTCAAGATCCCAGCTTTCCGGTTGAAGACGTGATCGATGCGATTACGCCCGTTCGGCTGTCGACACAATGGGCTGCACGTTTGCTGCGCGTCGTGCGTCGTATTGGCGTCCGAACCACAACACGAACCCTCCAAAGACGATCACCATCATGCCGACGACGCTGAGCTTGTCGGGGATATGGTCGAACAGCATCCAGCCCAGCAAGGTTGCCCAAATCAACTGCAAGTACATGAACGGTGTCAGCACGGACACCGCGGCATTACGGAAAGCATGAATGACCAGCAGGTGACCCACACCGCCATACACGCCGAGAGAAAGCAGTTGCAGCGTCTGCGGCAAGGTGGGAACCGGACCGCTCCAGATCCACGGCAGCGCGAGATTCATGCAGACGGCGCCGCCCATGGCCGTGTAAAACAGAAGCGTCATGCTGTTTTCGGTCTGGCTCAATTGGCGGGTCAGTATCTGATAGACACTGAAAGCCAGCGCCGATGCTAGCACGAGCAGCACGCCGGGCAGCGGCAATGCACCGCCGGGCCGTGAGATGAGCAGCGCGCCGATGGCCCCGATCACGATCGCGATCCAGCCGCTGCGGCCGACCTTCTCGCCGAGCCACGGTCCCGCCAGCAACGTGGCCAGCAACGGCGACACGAACGCGAGTCCGGCAGTCTCCGCCAGCGGCATGGTCCGCAAGGCCAGGATGCCGAACGTGCTGGTGGCGAGCAACAGCAGTGCGCGGATTATCTGCAGGGGCAGATGACGTGTCGCGAACAGCGAGAGGCCCCGCGACGGCAGCAACGCCACGCACATCACGACGAAGTGGACCGTGTAGCGGGCCCACACGAGCAGCAGCACCGAGAAGGTGAGCGACAGATGCTTGCCGGTGGCGTCCATCGCCGCCAGCAGCAGTTGGGACAGCAGCAGCAGCCAGATGCCGCGCAGCGGATTGGGTGAAGTGACTGACATCGGATTCGGTTCGACTACATCAACACAATGTCGTACTGCTCCTGACTCAGATTCGACTCGACCTGCAACGACACCGGCTTGCCGATGAAGTCGATCAGCATGGCCAGATGCTGGGACTCTTCCTCGAGAAACAGATCGATCACCTGCTGCGACGCCACCACGCGAAACTCGCGCGGATTGAACTGCCGCGACTCGCGCAGAATCTCGCGCAGCACGTCATAGCACACCGTACGCGGCGTCTTGACCTGCCCCTTGCCCTGGCAAACCGGACACGGTTCGCACAGCACATGCGCCAACGATTCGCGCGTGCGCTTGCGCGTCATTTCCACCAGCCCAAGCTGCGAGAAACCGTTCACGGTCACACGCGTGCGATCGCGCGACAAAGCCTTCTTCAATTCGCCCAGCACCTGATCGCGATGCTCGACGTTCTCCATGTCGATGAAGTCGATGATGATCACGCCGCCGAGATTGCGCAGCCGCAACTGCCGCGCGATGGTATGCGCGGCCTCGAGGTTGGTCTTGAAGATCGTATCGTCGAAGTTGCGCGCGCCGACATAGCCGCCGGTGTTCACGTCGATCGTGGTCATCGCTTCGGTCTGGTCGATCACCAGATAGCCGCCCGACTTCAGATCGACGCGGCGCGACAATGCCCGCTGAATTTCCGCCTCGATGTTGTACAGATCGAAGAGCGGCCGCTCGCCGGTGTAATGATGCAGTTTCGACGACACCGCCGGCGTGAATTCCGCGGCGAAGTCGGCAAGCATCTGATACGTCTCGCGCGAGTCGACCTGAATGCG
Organism: Paraburkholderia sp. BL21I4N1; assembly: GCF_002973525.1. GTDB lineage: Bacteria > Pseudomonadota > Gammaproteobacteria > Burkholderiales > Burkholderiaceae > Paraburkholderia. Next base: position 91,597 of record NZ_PVEN01000021.1, on the reverse strand, counting down.
CGAGGTCTCGTCGTTGACGAAATCGCGCAGCACGCGCTGCGCCAGATTCAGATCCTGATAGAGCAGGCTGGTCGGCGGCATGCGCTGACCCTGCGAGATGATCGTCGCCCACGTCTTGCGCAGATAGGAAACGTCGCCGGCCAGCTCTTCGCTGGTTGCGTCTTCGGCGATGGTGCGGACGATGTAGCCGCCTTTTTCGTCGGCGGGCAGTACGGCGGTCAAACGCGCGCGTACCGCTTCACGTTCGGCCTCGCTCTCGATTTTCTGCGAGATGCCGATATGCGGCTCCTGCGGCAGATACACGAGCGTGCGCCCGGCAATGCTCACTTGCGTGGAGAGCCGCGCGCCCTTGGTGCCGATCGGATCCTTCACGACCTGCACCATCAGCGTCTGACCTTCGAAGACGATTTTTTCGATCGGCTGATGCGGCGCCTGATGCTGCGGCTCGCCGGCAATGCGCGGATGCCAGATATCGGCGACGTGCAGAAACGCGGCGCGTTCGAGACCAATGTCGATAAAGGCGGACTGCATGCCCGGCAACACACGGACGACCTTGCCGAGATAGACGTTGCCGACGCGGCCGCGCGACAGCGTTCGTTCGACGTGAAGTTCCTGGACGGCGCCTTGCTGGACTAGCGCGACGCGCGTTTCCTGCGGCGTGACATTGATCAGGATTTCTTCATTCATGGTGTTGTTTTAGAAGTCGATGCGCACTGCGCGCAGGAGCGCAGCGGTTTCAAAAAGAGGCAAACCCATGATACCTGAATAGGACCCGTCGATATGTTCGATAAACTCAGCGGCGCGTCCTTGCACGCCATACGCGCCCGCTTTGCCGAGCGGCTCGCCGCTGGCCGCATAGCGACGGATCGCCTCTGCGTGCAGTGCAGCAAAACGCACCTTCGACACCGACAGCGCGGCGGGCAGCAACGCGCCTTCCGCATCGATCACGGCGATCGCCGTCAACACTTCGTGGTCGCGGCCGGCGAGGCGCGTGAGCATCGCGACGGCGTCGTCGGCGTCGAGCGGCTTGCCGAGAATCGCGCCGTCGATCGTGACGGTTGTATCCGCAACCAGAATGGGCCGCGCCGCATGGCCGCCGGCTTCGAGGCGCGCGCGCGCCGCCCGCGCCTTGGCGACGCAGACGCGCTGCACGTAGTCGCGCGCGGACTCGCCGGGCAGCTCGGCTTCGAGCGCTTCGGCGTCTTCATCGGGGCGGGGCAGCAGCAATTCGAAACGCACGCCGAGTTGTTGCAACAACTCCTGGCGGCGTGGGCTTTGCGAAGCGAGGTAGACGAACGGATGTAGGGGCTGCAGTGAATCGGCGGACGTGGGCATGAACAGGTCTCGATGAATCGGAAAAGCGCGCGAGATGCACGAAGTGCTCGAAATGCGCGTTTCCGTCAGCAGCCTCGTTCGCTCATACGCGATGGTAGGGGTGATTCTGCGTGATGGTCCACGCGCGGTAAAGCTGTTCGGCGAGCAGCACGCGGACCATCGCGTGGGGCAAGGTCAGGCTCGACACGCGCAACAGCATATCGGCGCGTGCTTTCAGATCGGGGTCGAGCCCATCCGCGCCGCCGATCAGAAACGCCACGTCGCGGCCGTCCTGCTGCCAGCCGGGCAGTGCGCCCGCCAGCTGCATGGTGGTCCAGTCCTTGCCGCGCTCGTCGAGCGCGACGATGCGCGCGTTCTTGGGCAACGCGGCTTCGATCTTCAGACGCTCGGCCGCCATGACGCTTTCCGCCGGCCGCCCGGACGAACGCTGCTCGGGCTTGATCTCGCGCAACTCGATACGCAACTCGGGCGGCATGCGCTTCGCGTACTCGTCGAAGCCGGTGGCGATCCAGTCCGGCATCTTATGGCCGACGGCGAGGATATGCAGTTTCATCAGCGGTGGAATCGGAGACGTTGACGACGTGCCGGCACAGGGCCGGCCCGCCCGGTTGCCCTTATTTGCGGCGAACCGGCGTCTTGCGCGCGGGCTTCTTCACGGCCGGCGCTTCTTCTTCGTCTTCCTCGTCGTCGGGCTCGCTCGAACGCGCGCCGCCGAACGGATCGGGCGTGGACAGCTTGATGCGCACCGGCTTGTCACCCCAGATTTCCTCGAGGTTGTAGTACTGGCGCAGCGCCGGTTGCAGGATGTGGACGACCGCGTCGCCGCAGTCGACCAGCACCCATTCGCCGACATCGTCGCCTTCGGTGCTGATGACGTCGCCGCCGTTTTCCTTGACGCTTTCGCGCACGCTGGAAGCCAGCGCCTTGGTCTGGCGGTTCGAGGTGCCGCTCGCGACGATCACGCGATCGAACAGCGACGTCAGGTGGCTGGTGTTGAACACCTTGATGTCTTGCGCTTTGACGTCTTCGAGAGCGTCGACGATCACGCGTTGCAGTTTACGAATATCCATGGGGTTACCGGTGGTACAGATGATGTTGAAGAATATAGTCCCACACCGCGGTGGGGACATGGCTTGCGGCCCGGGCCTGGCTCTGGTCTTGCGGCTCGGCGCCCGCGAGGGCGAGCCGCTGGCTTACCTGTTCGCGCAGATGCGCACGAATGTCGGTGGCCGAGACGTTGAACGCAAGCGTCGTATCGATCAGCAAGTGGCCGCAGGGCGTGGCTTGCAGAACGTCGGCGCGGGCACTGCGCGCGTCGATTTCATGAGCGACCGCCGGTGGGATCGACGCGAGGTCGAAACCGGGCCGGGTGGCCGCGCAAATATGGGCGAAGTCGAACAGGCGCCGCCAGTCGCGCCATGTGTCGAGATGCACCAGTTGATCCGCGCCCATCAACAGCGCTATCGATGCATCCTTGCCTTCGCGTTCACGCCAGCGTTGCAGCGTGTCGAGCGTGTAAGTCGGACCCTCGTGATCGATCTCGTCGGTCGCGACACGCACGGTGGCGTGCGGCAGCACCAGGTCGCCGGCCGCCGCGCGAGTCATGGCGAGGCGATGCACGGCCGGTGAGACGTCCGATTTCTGCCACGGCTGGCCGGCCGGCAGCAGCACCAGTTCGGTCAGTTGCAGCACCTCGGCGAAACGCCGCGCGAGCGCGAGATGGCCGTCGTGGATCGGGTCGAAAGTGCCGCCCAGCAATCCGATCCGGCGCGGCAGGGCAGCAGGGTGAGCGTTCGGCTTCAGGTGAAGGTCCTTTGTCGTGGCCACGTGCGGGGCGGTCCGGGCGGAAAGCGCGTCACACCCAGTCGCGCGGCACGAGAAAATCGCTGTAAAGACGCGCTTCCGGCGTGCCCGTTTCGGGCTGCCAGTTGTAGCGCCAGTTCACCACAGGCGGCATGGACATCAGGATCGACTCCGTGCGTCCGCCGCTCTGCAGCCCGAACAGTGTGCCACGGTCGAAGACCAGATTGAACTCGACGTAGCGTCCGCGCCGGTAAGCCTGGAAATCGCGCTCGGCCGGTCCGTATGGAATGTTGCGGCGCTTTTCGACGATCGGCATATAGGCGGCGAGGAACGCGTCGCCGACACTCCTGAGCATCGCGAACGACTGATCGAAGCCCGGCGCCGAAAAATCGTCGAAGAAAATCCCGCCGATGCCGCGCGCTTCGTTGCGATGCTTGAGGAAGAAATACTCGTCGCACCAGCGCTTGAAACTTGGGTACAGGTCGGCGCCGTAAGGCTGCAGCGCATCGCGGCAGGTGCGGTGGAAATGCCGCGCGTCTTCTTCGTAGCCGTAGTACGGCGTCAGATCCATGCCGCCGCCGAACCAGAACACCGGTTCTTCGCCGGCCTTGGTCGCGATCAGCAGGCGCACGTTCATGTGCACGGTCGGGCAGTGCGGATTGTGCGGGTGCAGCACGAGCGACACGCCCATGGCCTCGAAACCCCGGCCGGCGAGTTGCGGACGTGCCGCGCTCGCCGAACCCGGCAGCGCGTCGCCGGCGACGTCCGAAAAGCCGATGCCGGCCCGCTCGAAGAACTGACCGCCCTCGAGAATCCGCGTGCAGCCGCCGCCGCGCAGCTTTTCACCGGGCGCGCGCTGCCAGGCGTCCGTGGCGAACGTGGTGCCGTCGAACGCGCCGAGCGTGTCCGCGATATGCGATTGCAGGCCTTGCAGCCAGCTGCGCACGGCTTGTGCGTCGTAGCTCGAATCGGTCATGAATGCAGATGCTGAGGGCGGCGCGCTCGTCGTGCCGCAGGTTCATCGTGAAGGGCGAAGGCGGGGTCTTCGTCGGGAAAGGCGCTTGGCCGTACGGCTTGCTTCGTGCGGTTGCGCCGCCGCGGGCCGGCGCCAGCTTTCGCCGACGCACTCTGGCGCCAAGCGCCGCCGCGAAAACCCGCAGTGTAGCGCCGCCGGCGCCACCCGCGGGGAAGCGGCGTAGCCGCTTAGTGCTTGCCTTCGGTCTTGGCGTCGTGCTTGCGGTTCAACGCGCGGTAGCCGATGTCGCGGCGATACTGCATGCCGTCGAAGGCGATCTGGTTGATCGTTTCGTACGCCACCGACTGCGCGCTGCGCACCGAATCCGCCAGACCCACCACGCACAGCACGCGGCCGCCCGAGGTGGTCAGCTTGCCGTCGGCAAGCGTGGTGCCGGCGTGGAACGTGACCGAATCCACCGTTTCAGCGGGAATCCCGGTGATGCGGTCGCCCTTGCGCGGCGTGTCCGGATAGTTGTGCGCGGCGAGCACGACACCCAGCGCGGTACGGCGGTCCCATTCCAGTTCGACCGTATCCAGCGTGCCGGCAATCGCCTGCTCGACCACCTTCGAGAAGTCGCCCTTCAGACGCGCCATGATCGGCTGCGTTTCCGGGTCGCCCATCCGGCAATTGAATTCGAGCGTTTTCGGGTTGCCTTGCGCATCGATCATCAGGCCCGCGTACAGGAAACCGGTGAAGCGGATGCCTTCTTTCTCCATGCCGCGCACGGTCGGCAGAATGATTTCGCGCATGACACGCGCATGTAGTTGCGGCGTGACGATCGGCGCGGGCGAGTAAGCGCCCATGCCGCCGGTGTTCGGCCCCTGGTCGGCGTCGAGCAGACGCTTGTGGTCCTGGCTCGAGGCGAGCGGCAACACATGCTTGCCGTCGACCATCACGATGAAGCTCGCTTCTTCGCCGGCGAGGAATTCCTCGATCACGACGCGCGCGCCGGCATCGCCCAGCTTGTTGTCCGACAGCATCATGTCGACCGCGGCGTGCGCTTCTTCCAGCGACAACGCGACCACCACGCCCTTGCCGGCGGCGAGGCCGTCGGCCTTGATCACGATCGGCGCGCCCTTGGCGTCCAGATAGGCGTGCGCGGCGGCGACGTCGGCGAAAGTTTCGTATTCGGCCGTGGGAATCGCGTGACGCTTCATGAACGCCTTCGCGAAGTCTTTCGAGCTTTCGAGCTGCGCGGCTTCTTTGGTCGGCCCGAAAATCTTCAGCCCGCGCGAGCGGAACAGATTGACGATGCCGGCGGCCAGCGGCGTTTCCGGCCCGACCAGCGTAAACGCGATCTGTTCTTTCTCGACGAAATCGGCGAGCGCGGCCGGCTCGGTGATGTCGACGTTGCGCAGGCGTTCATCTTGCGCGGTGCCGCCATTGCCCGGCGCGACGTAGACGAGCTGAACCCGCGGCGATTGCGCGAGCTTCCATGCGAGCGCATGTTCGCGACCGCCGGAACCGACGACGAGTAACTTCATGTGAATCCCCGAGACTTAAAAACCATAAACGGCTGACGCGGACAGCTCAGCCGTGGAATACCAGCAATACCAGCAACATTCGCGATGCATCCGCGCCGCCGGGGCGCGCTCATTCGTCGGCGATCGCGGCGTTTGTATAGACTTCCTGCACGTCGTCCAGATTTTCCAGCGCGTCGAGCAGCTTCTGCATTTTCACCGCGTCGTCGCCGGTGAATTCGACTTCCGTCTGAGGTTTCATCGTGACCTCGGCCAACTCGGCCTTGAAGCCCGCGGCTTCGAGCGCGGTCTTCACTTTCGGGAAATCGTTCGGCGGGCACAGCACTTCGATACTGCCGTCTTCGTTCGTGACGACGTCGTCGGCGCCGGCTTCGAGCGCGGCTTCCATCAGCTTGTCTTCGACCGTGCCGGGCGCGAACAGGAACTGGCCGACGTGATCGAACATGAACGACACCGAGCCGTCCGTGCCCATGTTGCCGCCGTTTTTCGAGAACGCGTGACGCACGTCCGCCACCGTGCGGGTCCGGTTGTCGGTCATGGTGTCGACGATCACCGCCGCACCGCCGATGCCGTAGCCTTCGTAGCGGATTTCTTCGTAGCTTGCGCCGTCGACCCCGCCCACGCCACGCTGGATCGCGCGGTTGACGTTATCTTTCGGCATGTTGGCGTCGTACGCCTTTTCGACGGCGAGCCGCAGACGCGGGTTCGAGTCGATGTCGCCGCCGCCCATGCGCGCCGCGACCTGAATTTCCTTGATGAGCCGCGTCCAGACCTTGCCGCGCTTGGCGTCGGCCGCTGCTTTCTTATGCTTGATGTTGGCCCATTTCGAATGACCCGCCATACCTTTCTCCATCGCGCGCGCCAGTGGGGCGCACGCATTGTGCAATTGCCGTTGCGATGTTGGGCGCTTGCGCGTGGGAATCGCGAATGCGCGCCTCGACGTCTAACCGTCTGGTGTGAGACCGCACGGGGTGAGCCCCGGCCGTGTCCATGCGCCCTTGGCCCGCTTCCCAAAGCGGGTCGCCCGAGGTTCGCCGCCCGTGTGAAGGCGCGATGCGCCGGGCAATAGCGCCAGTTGAACCGCTCTTTGAGCGGATTCGAATTTTATCACGGCGGCGGGGTGCGGCAGAGGGGGAGGCGGCGGGAAACGGTGACGAAAGTGCGGGGCAGCGGCGTTTTACGCCCGCTGCCCCGCACTTTTTCATGCAGATATCAGTTTTTCGTCCCGAACAGGCGGTCGCCGGCGTCGCCGAGACCCGGCACGATGTACGCATGCTCGTTCAGGTGCGAATCGAGCGACGCGACATACAGCTTGACGTCCGGATGCGCGTCCTGGAACACCTGCACGCCTTCCGGCGCGGCCACCAGCGCGAGGAACATGATGTTCTCGCCGGCCACGTTGCGGCGTTTGAGCACGTCTACCGCGTGCACGGCCGAGTAGCCGGTCGCGACCATCGGATCGCACAGAATGAAGATGCGGTCTTCGAGGTCCGGCAGGCGCACCAGGTATTCGACCGGGCGGTGGTCGTCGGCGCGATACACGCCGATGTGGCCCACCCGCGCCGACGGCACCAGTTCCAGCAAGCCGTCCGACATGCCGATGCCGGCCCGCAGCACCGGCACGATCGCGAGCTTCTTGCCGGCGATCACCGGCGCGTCGATGTCGACCAGCGGCGTGGTCAGGCGGCGCGTGGTCATGGGTAGATTGCGGGTGATTTCGTAACCCATCAGCAGCGTGATTTCACGCAGCAGTTCGCGGAACGTGCGAGTCGAGGTGTCCCGGTCGCGCATATGCGACAGCTTGTGCTGGATCAGCGGGTGATCGAGGATGAAAAGATTAGGAAAACGGCTGTCCTGAGTCATGGCGGGGGCGCAAGCGGCGGCTAGAGGGATCGGTTCGGCGCGCCGCCGAGCCTGCCTCGGGGTGGCCGAGGCTGGCTGGCGGACGCGCCCTGGCGCAAGTTTACCGAAAGAGTACCGTCCGACGATACCGGAGATTGCAGCGACCCGGCGCAGTCCGGCACCGATTCTTCTAGAATCGGGGGATTCTGTGCAACGCTTGGCCATCACGAGGACACACACCATGGACATGGGAATCGCCGGACGCACCGCGCTGGTCTGCGCGGCCAGCAAGGGCCTGGGGCGCGGCTGCGCCGAAGCGCTCGCCGCCGAGGGCGTCAACCTGACGATCGTCGCTCGCACCGCGGAAACGCTCGAAGCGACCGCCGCGGAAATCCGCCGCCAGAGCGGCGTGGAAGTGAAGACGGTGGCGTGCGACATCACCACGCCGGCGGGTCGCGCGGCCGCGCTCGCGGCCTGTCCGCAGCCGGACATTCTGGTCAATAACGCGGGCGGGCCGCCGCCGGGCGACTTCCGCAACTTCACGCACGAAGACTGGATCCGCGCGCTCGAGAGCAACATGCTCACGCCGATCGAACTGATTCGCGCCACCATCGACTCGATGAGCGCACGTGGCTATGGCCGGATCGTCAACATCACGAGTTCGGCGGTGAAGGCGCCGATCGACGTGCTGGGCCTGTCGAACGGCGCGCGCTCCGGGCTGACCGGCTTCGTCGCCGGACTCGCGCGCAAGGTCGCGCCGACCGGCGTGACGATCAACAACCTGCTGCCGGGCCTGTTCGACACCGACCGTATCGCGGTCACGTTCGACGCGCAGGCCAAGGCGCAAAACATTTCCGTCGACGACGCGCGCCAGCAGCGCATGAAGACGATCCCCGCCGGCCGCTTCGGCACGCGCGACGAATTCGGCCGCGCCTGCGCATTCCTGTGCAGTGCGCATGCGGGGTACATCACCGGCCAGAACTGGCTGATCGACGGCGGCGCTTATCCGGGCACGTTCTGAGCGGTCCGGTTTCCAACGGGCGCACGCCAGCGCCCGTGGTTTCATCCTCACTAAAACAACGACAATCACAACGGTTTCAGGAGTCTTACGTCATGAGCACCCGCATCGCGCTGATCGCGCACGATCACAAGAAAGACGACATCGTCAAACTGGCCGGCGAATACGTCGACACGCTGCGGCATTGCGAGATCGTCGCGACCGGCACGACCGGCGGACGCATTGCCGACACGCACGGCCTGACGGTCGAGCGGATGCTGTCGGGTCCGCACGGTGGCGACTTGCAGATCGGCGCGCAACTCGCGGAGGGGCGCGTGGACATGGTGATTTTTCTGCGCGATCCGATGACGCCGCAGCCGCACGAACCGGACATCAACGCGCTAGTGCGCGCGTGCGACGTGCATAACATTCCGTGCGCGACCAATATTTCGACGGCGCGCATGGTGCTCGACGTGCTGACCTTGCGGCTGAAGCAGCAGGGCTGAAGCGGCGGGTTGGCCGCCGCGGCGCGCAAGCAGCGGTTTCGAAGGCGGCCTTGCGCCGCCTTCACGCAACATCACATCAAGGAGACATGATGGTCAAAGCAATCCGATTCGATAAAACCGGCGGCCCGGAGGTGATGAAGTGGGTCGACGTCGAGGTGGGCGAGCCAGGTGCGGGCGAATTGCGCATCCGGCAGACGGCGGTCGGGCTGAACTATATCGATATCTATTTCCGCACCGGCCTTTACCCGTTACCGCTGCCCGGTGGCCTCGGCATGGAAGCGGCTGGTGTGGTGACCGCCGTGGGCGCCGGCGTGACCGGCTTCAAGACCGGCGACCGCGTCGCTTATGTGGCGCGCCCGCCCGGCGCTTATACGCAGGAGCGCGTGCTGGCGGCGGCGCAAGTCGTCAAGGTGCCGGACGCGCTGACCGACGAGCAGGCGGCCTCGGTGATGTTGCAGGGCTTGACCGCGCAATACCTGCTACGCCGCACCTATCCGGTGAAGGCCGGCGACACGATCCTGATCCAGGCGGCGGCGGGCGGTGTCGGGCTGCTGGTGTGCCAATGGGCGAAAGCGCTCGGCGCGACCGTGATCGGCACCGTCGGGTCCGACGAAAAAGCGGAGATCGCCAAGGCGCATGGCTGCGATCACGCGATCGTCTATACGCGCGAGAACTTCACCAGGCGTGTGCGTGAGATCACCAACGGCGCGGGTGTGCCGGTGGTGTACGACTCGATCGGCAAGGACACGTTTACGGCGTCGCTCGATTGCCTCGCGCCGCTGGGCATGTTCGTGAGCTTCGGCAATGCGTCGGGCCCGTTGCCGCCGATCGATTCGTCGGAATTCGCGGGGCGTGGTTCGCTGTTCTTTACGCGTCCCACGTTGTTCACCTACATCGCTAAACGGGCCGAGTACGAGTCGATGTCGACGGAACTGTTCGACGTGCTGGTGTCGGGCAAGGTGAAGACCAGCATCAATCAGCGTTATGCGCTGGCGGATGTCGGTCAGGCGCATGCGGATCTGGAAGGGCGCCGGACGACCGGGTCGACGGTGCTGTTGCCGTAACGTGTGAGCGGGGCGGCGTGGTTGGTTGCGCCGCCTGCGCGTTGCCGTGTCACCTCCGCATTGCCGCATCCTTTACGCGCTACCGCTTTACCTGCGCGTCAGCACGCGGTCGCACTGTTACTTCGCCGCCTCGTTCGAGCCGCTCGCTCCGCCTGCGTCACTCGCGCCACTCACCGCATCGCTCGCTGCCGCTGCGGCCTTGCGCTGTTGCAACCTGTCGATCCGCCCACCGACCACCGCCTTCATGAACGCCTCCGGAAAGTCGTCGGTTGCCGCCCATTCGCCGCCGTTCTTCACGAACACGAACACACCGCGCACCTTGGTCACCGCCGGCGCGCCGACGATCGCCATCAGATCGTCGCGATAGTCGATCGTCACCGGGCAGGACTGGCGGCCGTCGGCAAGCTGTTTGCAATCGGCGGTCGGCACGACGTCGAGCACGCTGTCGGCGAGCGTCGCGGGCTGGTCGCCGTCGTCGGCCTTTTGCGACTGTGCCGCCGGGCCATGAATCTGGCCGTCCACTTTGGTCAGCGCGGCCTTGATCGCCGACTCCATGTTCTCGCGGCCGACCGGCTTGCCGAATGTGTTGTTCAGCGTGGCTGCGTCGTAGCGCGAGCTGATGTATTCGGGGGGGAAGGCTTGCACGGCGAAATTGTCTTTGTCGTCGGGAGTGCGCCGGACCATATAGCCGATCTGCGTCTTCTCCGCGCCGCTTCCGAGATCGGCGAGGCAACCGCGCGAATGGTCGCGGCTGTCGTAACCGACTTCGCGGTAATTGCGGGCATGCGGCAGGCCGCCATTCGCGAGCATCTGCGCACCGGCCATGCTTTTCATCGCGCCTTCGAAGAACAGCGAATCGAGCGCGCTCGTGGTCGACGACGACGTGCAACTCGGTGTCGAGTCGGGCATCAACCTATAAATACCGAAGCCGCCCAATATGACCACGACCACCGCGGCATTGATCAGTAAGCTGGTTTTCGCTTTCTTCTTTTGCCGATCCGTGGCGAGGGTATGCAAACGCGCATCGATACGCGAGTCAATGGCGCGAGTAAACATCAGGATGGCCAGCCGCTTATCGATTTCAACGGATGGGTGTTCCGACCATTGCAGCATCTGAAGCGTGGCCTTTTCTTCAGTGTCCCGATCTGTGTAGTTTTCCGCGATCAGCCAATCCAGCAGTTGCCGCGTCGCCCCAGTCTCGAACTGGATCTCCGGATGCTCGATAAGCCGCTGCCGTGCGGCTTCCGCCGGCTCGGCGCCGATATATTCCTTGAACTCCAGAACGGCCAGTGTGGTGAGGCGATCGTCGTCTTGCGGTTCGGTCCCGTTGAGGGTATTCGAGGAATCGATTTTCATATTGAGCGCGTTGAAGGGGAATTGAGCGGCTGGATTAATCCAATTCAATAAGCATGAAGTGGCAGTGAAAGTCAAAGCCATTCGGGAGGATATCGGCGCGCCATTATGCGTGATCGTTTTGCACTCTGACCAGCGTTAATTCCGCATTGCCGCCATATTCCGCCGCGTAAAGAGCGAGCTTTTTTTCCTTTGTTCCATTAATTTCCGACCGCCCAGTTAAAACGCTCCGTTTACGCAATTTTTACACCGCACGCGGACTCTTTGACCAGGCCTTTACGCGGTTCGGCATAACGTTCCACCTATCCAAAGTCCGTGATATGGAGAACAAAAATGGATGTGCTGTATGTCGGGGGGCTGGTGCTGTTTTTCGCGCTGACCTTTGCATTGATTGCCGGCTGCGAGAAGTTGATGCAGTTTCGTCGTGGGCAGGGAGCGCGGTCATGAACTGGATTCTCTGGTTGTCCGGCGCCGCGACCGCGCTGCTGTTTGCTTATCTGGTCTATGCGCTGTTGCGCGCGGAGGACATTGAATGAACTCGAACAATGTCCTGCAAGCGGGCCTCTTCATCGTCGTGCTGCTGGCAGCCGCGGTGCCGATGTCCCGCTATCTCAGCGCCGTGATGGACGGCAGTTCGCGCGTGGTGCGCCTGGGCGGTCCGCTCGAACGTCTGCTGTATCGCGTCGCCGGCGTCGATCCGTCGAAGGAAATGGGCTGGAAGCACTACGCGATCGCCACAATCGCGTTCAACGCATTGGGCACGCTGTTCCTGTACGTGCTGTTGCGCGCGCAACAGTGGCTGCCGGGCAACCCGCAACAGTTCGGCCCGATGACGGTGGACGGCGCGTTCAACACGGCCGTCAGCTTCGTGACCAACACGAACTGGCAAGACTACACGCCTGAACAGACCGTCGGCTATCTGACGCAGATGCTCGGCCTGACCGTGCAGAACTTCTTCTCCGCGGCCACCGGCATCGTGGTGGTGATCGCGTTGATTCGCGGATTCGCGCGTCACACCGCGCAGACCATCGGCAACTTCTGGGTCGACCTCACGCGTGTGACGCTGTACGTGCTGCTGCCCATGTCGGCGATTATCGCGGCCGTGCTGATGAGCCAGGGCGTGATCCAGAACTTCAAGGCCTATCAGGACGTGCCGACGCTGCAAACCACCACCTACGCCGCGCCGAAGCTCGACGCGCAAGGCAATCCGGTGAAGGACGCGAAGGGCAATGCGGTGACGGTCGACACGCCCGTGAAGACGCAGACACTCGCCATGGGTCCGGTGGCCTCCCAGGAAGCGATCAAGATGCTCGGCACCAACGGTGGCGGCTTCTTCAACGGCAACTCGGCGCATCCGTATGAAAACCCGACGCCGTTCTCGAACTTCCTGCAGATCTTCTCGATCCTGATCATTCCGGCGGCGTTGGCGCTGGTGTTCGGCCGCATGATCGCGGACCGCAAGCAGGGCGTCGCCGTGCTCGCGGCGATGACGATCGCGTTCGGCGTCTGCGTGTTCGGCGAGATCGGCGCGGAGCAGAGCGGCAATCCGGCCTTCACCGCCTTGCATGTCGATCAGTCGGCCAATGCGCTGCAGTCGGGCGGTAACGCGGAAGGCAAGGAAACGCGTTTCGGTATCGCGCAGTCGGGCATCTTCACGGTCGCGACCACGGCGGCGTCGTGCGGCGCGGTCGCCAACACGCACGACTCGCTGACGCCAATCGGCGGCCTCTATCCGATGCTGCTGATGCAACTCGGCGAAGTGATCTTCGGCGGCGTGGGTTCCGGCATGTACGGGATGCTCGTGTTCGCCCTGCTGGCGGTGTTCGTGGCAGGCCTGATGATTGGCCGCACACCGGAATACGTCGGCAAGAAGATCGAAGCGTACGAGATGAAGATGGTCTCGATCGTGGTGCTGCTCACGCCGCTGCTGGTGCTGGTGGGCACGTCGATCGCGGTGCTGACGGACGCGGGCAAGGCGGGTATCGCCAACCCCGGCGCGCACGGCTTCTCCGAAATCCTTTACGCGTTCAGCTCGGCCGCCAATAACAACGGCAGTGCGTTCGCCGGCCTCACCGTGAGCACGCCGTTCTACAACTGGCTCACCGCGATCGCGATGTGGTTCGGCCGCTTCGGCACGATCATCCCGGTGCTCGCGATTGCCGGTTCGCTGGCGTCGAAAAAGCGTATCGGCGTGACCGGCGGCACGCTGCCCACGCACGGCCCGCTGTTCGTCGTGCTGTTGCTCGGCACGGTGTTGCTGGTCGGTGCGCTGACTTATGTGCCTGCGCTCGCGCTCGGTCCTGGTGTCGAACATCTGATGATGATGGGCGCGCATTGAGCCGCTCCCAACGAACCAGCGACTGAACAGGTGCAAACGGGAAATTCGAGGATTCAATGACTGAACATAATGCAACCAGGTCCATGTTCGATCCGGCGCTGCTGCGCCCGGCGATCGTGGACTCCTTTAAAAAGCTCACGCCGCGCACGCAGTTCCGTAATCCGGTGATGTTCTGCGTGTACGTCGGCAGCATTCTGACGACCATTCTCTGGATCGCCGCGCTCGGCGGCCAGGCCGAGGCGCCCGCGGGCTTCATTCTCGCGGTTACCTTGTGGCTGTGGTTCACGGTGCTGTTCGCCAACTTCGCGGAAGCGCTCGCCGAAGGCCGTTCCAAGGCCCAGGCCGCGTCGCTGCGCAGCGCGAAGAAAGACGTGATGGCCAAGAAGCTCAACGAGCCGCATCCGAAGTCGCCGATCCGCATTCTGACGGCTTCCGATCTGCGCAAGGGCGACGTCGTGCTGGTCGAAACCGGCGACGTGATTCCGGCCGACGGCGAAGTGATCGACGGTGTCGCGTCGGTGGACGAATCGGCGATTACCGGTGAATCCGCGCCGGTGATCCGCGAGTCGGGCGGCGACTTTTCGTCGGTGACGGGCGGCACGCGGGTGCTGTCCGACTGGATCGTCGTGCGCGTCACGGCGAATCCGGGCGAGGCGTTTCTCGACCGCATGATTGCGATGGTGGAAGGCGCGAAGCGTCAGAAGACGCCGAACGAAATCGCGCTGACCATTCTGCTGGTCGCGCTGACTATCGTGATGCTGCTCGCCACCGCAACGCTGCTGCCGTTCTCGATGTTCTCCGTCGAAGCCGCCAAAGCCGGTCACGTGGTGACGATCACCGCGCTGGTCGCGCTGCTGGTGTGTCTGATTCCGACCACCATCGGCGGGCTGTTGTCGGCGATCGGCGTGGCCGGTATGAGCCGGATGATGCAGGCCAACGTGATCGCCACCTCGGGCCGCGCGGTGGAAGCCGCCGGCGATGTCGACGTGCTGCTGCTCGACAAGACCGGCACGATTACGCTGGGCAACCGTCAGGCGTCGCAATTCGTGCCGGCGCCGGGCCTTACCGAAGAAGCGCTCGCGGACGCCGCGCAGTTGTCGTCGCTTGCCGATGAAACGCCGGAAGGCCGCAGCATCGTCGTGCTGGCCAAGCAGCGCTTCAACATCCGTCAACGCGATATGGCTTCGCTGCAGGCGGTGTTTCTCGCCTTCACCGCGCAAACGCGGATGAGCGGTGTCGATCTGCCGGGCCGCGAAATCCGTAAGGGCGCGTCCGACGCGGTGAAAAACTACGTCGAAGCAAACGGCGGCCGGTTCCCGAACGAGGTCAGCAACGCCGTGGCCGAAGTCGCGCGGCGCGGCAGCACGCCGCTGGTGGTCGCCGAAAAGGGCGAGCAGGGCGCGCGCGTGCTCGGCGTGATCGAGTTGAAGGACGTGGTGAAGGGCGGCATCAAGGAACGTTTCGCCGAACTGCGCAAGATGGGTATCAAGACCATCATGGTGACCGGCGACAACCGTCTGACCGCCGCCGCGATCGCCGCCGAAGCGGGCGTCGACGATTTCCTCGCCGAAGCCACGCCGGAAGCGAAGCTCGCCACGATCCGCGCGCACCAGGCCGAAGGCCGTCTGGTCGCGATGACGGGCGACGGCACCAACGACGCTCCGGCGCTCGCGCAGGCCGACGTCGCGGTGGCGATGAACACCGGCACGCAGGCGGCGAAGGAAGCCGGCAACATGGTCGACCTGGACTCGAACCCGACCAAGCTGATCGAGATCGTTGAAATCGGCAAGCAGATGCTGATGACGCGCGGCTCGCTGACCACGTTCTCGATCGCCAACGACGTCGCCAAGTACTTCGCGATCATTCCGGCCGCGTTCGCCACGACCTACCCGGCGTTGAACGCGCTGAACGTGATGCATCTGGCCACGCCGGCCTCGGCGATCATGTCGGCGGTGATTTTCAACGCGCTGATTATCGTGCTGCTGATTCCGCTGGCGCTCAAGGGTGTGCGTTACCGGGCACTCGGCGCGGCAGTGCTGTTGCGCCGCAATCTGCTGGTCTATGGTCTGGGCGGGATCATCGTGCCGTTCATCGGCATCAAGCTGATCGATATGGTGCTGGCCGCGTTCGGCTGGGTTTGAGAGCGCTGACGCTCAAGAGAGATTAAACATCATGAAAAATCTGTTCCGTCCGTTAATCGTGATCTTCGCGGTGCTGACCGCCGTCACCGGACTCGCTTATCCCGCCGTGATGACCGCGGTCGGCCAGGCGGCTTTCCACGAGCAGGCCAACGGCAGTCTGATCGAACAGAACGGCAAGGTGGTCGGCTCGAAGCTGATCGGCCAGCAGTTCGACGCGCCGCAGTACTTCTGGGGCCGTCTGTCGGCCACCAGCCCGATGCCGTACAACGCGACGGGGTCGAGCGGGTCGAATCTCGGGCCGACCAACCCGGCGCTGCTCGACGAAGTCAAAGGCCGTATCGACGCGTTGAAGGCCGCCGGCACCGATATGTCGAAGCCGGTGCCGGTCGATCTGGTGACCTCGTCGGGTAGCGGTCTCGATCCGGAGATCAGCCCGGCGGCCGCCGCGTATCAAATCGAACGCGTGGCGAATGCGCGCAAGCTGGCGGTCAACGACGTGCAGGCGCTGGTCGACCGTTATACGAGCGGCCGTCAGTTCGGCGTGCTCGGCGAGCCGCGCGTGAACGTGCTGCAACTGAATCTCGCGCTGGACGAGATGAAGCGCGGTTGATCGAGCACGCGTAGTGCTTCGCGAAGGCGGCGTCCGCACGACGCCGCCTTTGCCTTTTGACGGAGCGCGACGGTGATGAACCGCGGGCCATGCACGGCAATACACCGCGGCACGCCGCGCCCCCTATTTGCGGGCCGGCCGCCGGCGTGCCACCATGCACACACCGCCGCTCGTCCAACTATGAAAACCATTGAGCATGAACCGCCCCGATCCTGATGAATTGCTCGACAAACTGCAACGCGACGAAGAGAAGCGTCAGCGTGGCCGGCTGAAGATTTTCTTCGGCGCGTCGGCGGGTGTGGGCAAGACCTACGCGATGTTGCAGGCCGCGCGGCGCCGTTACGACGAAGGCGCGGACGTGGTGGTCGGCATCGCCGAAACGCATGGCCGTGGCGAAACCGCGGCGCTGCTGGACGGCCTCGACGTGCTGCCGCTGCAGCAGATCGAGTATCGCGGCCGCAAGCTCGGCGAGTTCGATCTCGACGCCGCGCTCGCGCGCAAGCCGACGCTGATCCTCGTCGACGAACTCGCGCATTCGAACGTGCAGGGCGCGCGGCATCTGAAGCGTTGGCAGGACGTCTATGAACTGCTCGACGCGGGCATCGACGTCTACACCACGGTCAACGTCCAGCACCTCGAAAGTCTGAACGACGTGGTCGGCCAGATCACCGGGATTCGCGTGTGGGAGACGGTGCCGGACCGCGTGTTCGATCGCGCCGACGAAGTCACGCTGGTCGACTTGCCGGCCGAAGAACTGCTCGACCGCATGCGCGACGGCAAAGTGTATTTGCCGCAGCAGGCCGAGCGCGCGGTGCGCAACTTCTTTCGCAAGGGCAACCTGATCGCGCTGCGTGAATTGGCGCTACGCCGTACCGCCGACCGCGTGGATGCGCAGATGCGCGAGTATCGTGCGGACCGTTCGATCCAGCGCATCTGGCAAGCACGCGAGCGCTTGCTGGTTTGCGTCGGCCCGGGCCCGGAAGCGCCGATGCTGGTGCGTGCGGCGGCGCGCCTTGCCGCCAGCCTGAAGGCCGACTGGCTCGCCGTGTATGTGGAAACGCCCGCGCTGCAACGGCTGCCCGACGCGCGCCGCGAACGCACGCTCAACGCGCTGAAGCTGGCCGCCGAACTCGGCGCGGAAACCGCGACGCTCGCGGGTACCGATGCGGTGGCCGCGCTGGTCGGCTATGCGCAGGCGCGCAACGTGTCGAAGCTGGTGGCGGGCGCGTCGACGCGCACGGGCCTGAAGCGCTGGCTGCGCCGTCCGCTGGGCGAGCGGCTTGCCGAACAGACCGGCGAACTCGATCTCACGCTGATTCGCGCGTCGTCCGAGCGGGACGCCGGCGAGCATCGTCATTTGCTGAGCACCACGGCGAACGCATGGCGCGATGCGTTGAGCGCCGCGCGCGAACGTCGTTCGCCGCCGCGCGCCTATGGCATCGCACTGGCGATCTGCACGGCCATCACGCTGCTGTCGAGTCAACTGATCGACCACATCGATCTGACCAACCTCGTCATGCTGTATCTGCTCGGCGTGATCTTCACGGCGGTGAAACTCGGGCGCGGCCCCGGCGTGGTGCTGTCGTTCCTGAGCGTGGCCGCGTTCGATTTCTTCTTCGTGCCGCCGCGCATGTCGCTGTCGGTGTCGGACACGCAGTATCTGCTGACCTTCTTCGGCATGCTGCTGACCTCGCTCGTGATCAGCCATCTGACGTCGAGTTTGCGCCGCGAGGCGAGCGTCGCGCGGCGTCGCGAGCAACGCACCGGCGCGATGTACGCGATGGCGCGCGAACTGGCCGCGGCGCTGACCACCGAGCAGATCGTCGAGATCGGCAGCCGTCACGTGAGCGAGGTGTTCGGCGCGCGCGTGGCGATGTTGTTGCCGGATAGCGTCGATCAGGTGAAGCAGAAGATCGAGGATCCGGATGCCGCCGTCACGCTCGAAGGCGAACTGCTCGACATCGACGTCGGTCAGTGGGTCTACGATCAGCAGAAGCCGGCGGGCCACGGCACCGATACATTGCCGGCGGCCGCCGCGCTGTATCTGCCGCTGAAGGCGCCGATGCGCACGCGCGGCGTGCTCGCGGTCGTGATGCGCGACGAACGCGAACTCGACGTGCCCGAGCAGCAACGCATGCTCGACGCGTTTGCCGCGCAGATCGCGCTCGCGCTGGAGCGGGTGCACTACGTGGACATTGCACGCGACGCGCTCGTCAATATGGAATCGGAGCGCCTGCGCAACTCGCTGTTGTCCGCGATCTCGCACGATCTGCGCACGCCGTTGACGACCATCGTCGGTTTTTCGTCGATGCTGGCGCAATCGCGCGAAGGACATGCGCAAGCGCAACCCGGCGACGATCTCGTCGAAGCGATTCACGAAGAGGCGCTGCGCATGACCGGCATCGTCACGAATCTGCTCGACATGGCGCGTCTGCAGGCGGGCAGTCTCCAGCTCAATCAACAGTGGACGCTACTCGAGGAAACCGTCGGTGCCGCGTTGCGCGCATGCAAACGCGTGCTGGCGAAACATCCGGTGCAGGTCAAACTTCCGGCCGATCTGCCGCTGCTGCATCTCGACGCAGTGCTGATGGAGCGGCTCTTCTCGAACCTGTTCGAGAACGCGGCCAAATACACCGTGCCGGACACGCCGCTGACCATCGGCGCGCAACGGCTCGACGCGGACGGCAAGTCGTTCGTGCGCGTTTGCGTCGACGATAACGGCCCGGGGCTGCCCGCCGGAATGGAAGCGCGCGTGTTCGAGAAATTCACGCGCGGCGAGAAGGAGTCGGCCAAGCCGGGCATCGGTCTCGGCCTCGCGATCTGCCGCGCGATCGTCGAAGCGCACGGCGGTACAATCGGCGCGCTCAACCGGGTCGCGGCGGACGGCCATGTCGAAGGCGCGCGCTTCTGGTTCACGCTGCCGGTGGAAACGCCGCCCGACGCGCCGGACGTGCTGGAAGACGAGGAGCCGGATTCTCCGACGCATAGCGAGCGCGCCGGTCACGCCGACGATTCATCACTTAACCTCCCGTTGGCCAAACCTACCCATGAGTGACCCGAGCATCACCGTCGTCCTGATCGAAGACGAAAAACAGATTCGCCGCTTCGTGCGCACGGCGCTGGAAGGCGAGGGCATCGTCGTGCACGACGCCGAAACCGGCAAGCAGGGCCTGGTCGAAGCGGCCACCCGCAAACCGGATCTGGTGATCGTCGATCTTGGCCTGCCCGATACCGACGGCCTCGACGTGATCCGCGAATTGCGCGGCTGGAGCGAACTGCCGGTGATCGTGCTGTCGGCGCGCACTCAGGAGAGCGAGAAAGTCGCCGCGCTCGATGCCGGCGCGGACGACTACCTGACCAAGCCGTTCGGCGTGTCGGAGTTGCTGGCGCGGATTCGCGCGCATATGCGGCGGCGCAATCACGGCGGCGCGAACGAATCGCCGCAGGTGCGCTTCGGCGCGGTGGTGGTGGATCTGGCCTTGCGCCAGGTCACCCGCGACGGCGCGGCGATCCATCTGACGCCGATCGAATACCGCCTGCTCGCGACGCTGGTGCGCCATGCCGGCCGCGTGCTGACGCACCGGCAACTGCTGCGCGATGTGTGGGGACCGTCGCATGTCGAGAGTCATCACTATTTGCGCATTTACATGGCGCATCTGCGCGGCAAGCTGGAGCGCGATCCTGCGCAGCCCGAGCATATCGTCACGGAAACGGGCGTTGGCTACCGGCTGGTGGGGGCGGTTTGACGGTGGGCTGACGGAATGTTCCGACGGCGCCAGGAACCGCGCGAGAAGCCGCTTCTGGCGTCCCGGAGAGCGGCTCCCGGGCTATTTTGATATAATTACAGGTCGTAAGGACGACCTTACGCATCCGCTACCAACGGGGACGGCCCCATCTGACCATGGAGTTGTCTCATGTCCTGGTTTCTTTTGTTGATCGCCGGTTTGCTCGAAGTTGCTTGGGCCGCCGGTCTTAAAACCTCCGAAGGTTTCACCCGCCTTGGGCCGTCCGTGTTCACGATCGTGACCGCGCTCGGCAGCTTCGTGCTGCTCGCCATGGCGATGCGCCAGCTGCCGCTCGGCACCGCTTACGCCGTGTGGACGGGGATCGGCGCGGTCGGCGCGTTCATCTTCGGCATTGTGATGATGGGCGAAGCGTTGACCGTCGCGCGGGTGGCCAGCGCCGCATTGATCGTGATCGGGCTGATCGGGTTGAAGCTGTCGTCGGGGCATTGAGGTGGCAAGGGGGCGCCGCGCGGGCGTCCCAAAAACCTTACAATTTGCCTCAAAAACGCTAAAAACGCGTTAATCCGCCCGCCACTCGGCCCGTTAGAATTCGCCAATTGTTCACGTCTCTGCGTTCTGCGAATTAACGTGGCTATAATGGGATCGAATCCAACCTGACATTGCCCGCGGCCTACTTGGCGCGGCCGGCTTGGCGCGGGTCTGACGACTTCGGTACGGCGGCTCCGCCTGCTTTTTTACCGTCGAAGCGCCCGGCACGCACAGCGCGCCCGGAGGCGGCCATGCTTGAATCACTTTCGCTCGCTGCGGGCCTCTCATGGGGCAGCGGTCTGCGCCTCTATCTGACGGTCCTGCTGGCCGGCGTGTTCGCCCGCCTCGGCCTGATCCATCTCCCCGATACGCTGTCCGCGCTGTCGTCGCCCTGGGTGATCGGCGTGGCGGGTGTACTGACCGTCACCGAATTCCTCGCCGACAAGATTCCCGCGTTCGATTCGCTGTGGGACGCGATCCACACGTTCATTCGCATTCCGGCCGGCGCCGTGCTGGCCGCCGGCGCGCTCGGTCATGCCGATCCGGCGCTGCTGACGGTCGCCGCGCTCGCGGGCGGCACGCTGGCAGGCACCGCGCATCTGGCTAAAGCCGGTACGCGCGCGCTGATCAATCTGTCGCCGGAGCCGGTGTCGAACGTGGTCACGTCGACCGCGGAAGACGGCCTCGTGTTCGGCGGCATGCTGCTCGCGCTGTTCGTGCCGGTCGCGTTTCTGGTGCTGATGGTCGGCTTCCTGATGCTGGCCGGCTGGGCCTTGCCGCGGCTGTGGCGCGGCGTGCAGGGCGGCTTTCGCGGCATGGCGACGCATATGGTGTCGCGCTTTGCGAGGAGCAGGCACGATTGAGTGAAACGGTACGGGGTTCGACGGCGCGCGCAGCCGTGGCAAAAGCGCGTGGGCTGAGCGGCATGGAGGTGTTGCGTCAGGCGCTGCGCATGACCGCGCGCGACTGGCGGGCGGGCGAGCTGACCATGCTGCTGCTGGCGCTGGTACTGGCCGTCGCGGCCTTGTCGAGCGTGGGCATTCTGGCCGACCGGCTGCATCAGGGGCTCGAGCGCGACGCGCGGCGCATGATTGCCGCCGATTTCATCGTGCGGGCCGATCATCCGGTCGACCCGCAATTCAGTCAGCAAGCCAAGGCGCTTGGACTGAACACCGCCACCACGGCGATCTTTCCCAGCATGGTCAATTCGACCGGCGCCCAGCCGGTCTCGCGGCTCGCCGCCGTCAAGGCGGTGTCGGTCGGTTATCCGCTGCGCGGCGAGTTGCGGATCGCCCCGGCGCCCGGCGCGCCCGACCATCCCACGCGTTCGATTCCGGCGTCCGGCACGGTGTGGGTCGATCAGGCACTGCTCGACGCTTTGAAGCTGCACGTCGGCGATAAGGTCAAGGTGGGCAGCCGCGATTTCACGATCGGCGCGGTAATCACGCGCGAACTCGATCGTGGGTTCGGGTTCGTCAATTTTTCTCCACGCCTGATGCTGCGTGCCGACGATGTGCCGTCCACCGGTCTGGTCGCCTACGGCAGCCGCGTGACTTACCGGCTGCTAGTGGCGGGAGCAGATGCCTCGGTGGCGAATTTCGCGCAGTTCGCGCATGAGCGGGTGGACGGCGGCAAGATGCGCGGCGTCGCGCTCGAATCGTTGCAGGACGGCCAGCCGCAAGTACGTCAGACGCTCGACCGCGCGAGTCATTTCCTCACGCTGGTGTCGCTGCTCACGGCGCTGCTGGCAGCCGTGGCGATCGCCATGGCCGCGCATCGCTACATGCGACGTCATCTGGACGGTTGTGCGTCGATGCGTTGCCTCGGCGTCAGTCAATCCACGCTGCGCGCGCTGTTCATTCTGGAATTCACCGGCCTGGGCCTGGTGGGCGGTCTGGCCGGCGTGGTGCTCGGCTATCTCGGTCACCTGGCGTTGCTCACGTGGCTCGGCGCGCTGATCGACGTGGTGCTGCCGTACCCGACGATCTGGCCCATGCTCGAAGGCATCGCCGCCGGTCTCGTGCTGTTGCTCGGCTTCGCGTTGCCGCCGCTGTTGCCACTCACGCGCGTGCCGCCGGTCCGCGTGCTGCGCCGCGAATGGGGCGAAGCGGGGCGTACCGCGTGGGCGGCGTACGCACTCGGTATTGCGCTGTTCGCCGGATTGCTGATTATCGCGGCCGGCGAATTGAAACTCGGCGGCATCGTCGCGGGTGGTTTCGCGGGGGGCATGCTGGTGTTCGCCTGCATCGCGCGAGTCGCGCTGTGGGGGGCGGCGCGGCTCGTGCGCAGCGAGCGCGTCAATGCGGGAATCGGCTGGCGCTATGCGCTGGCGTCGCTGGAACGGCGCAGCGGCGCGAGCGCGCTGCAGATCACCGCGCTCGGCATCGGCCTGATGTGCCTGCTGCTGATCGCGATGACACGCAACGACCTCGTGGCCGGCTGGCGCAAATCGACGCCGCCCGATGCGCCGAACGAATTCATCATCGACATTCAACCCGATCAGCGTGACGTCGTGACGCAGTATCTGAACGCGCACGGCGTGACCGGCACCGAGTTATCGCCGATGGTGCGCGGCCGGCTGATCGCGATCAACGGCAAGCCGGTCAATCCGGATTCGTTCAAGGGCGACGATGCCAAGCGTCTCGTGGACCGCGAATTCAATCTGTCGTACACGTCCGAGCTGCCCGACGACAACGTGCTCGCCGCCGGCAAATGGTACGGCGACGCGACGGCGCCGCAGATTTCGATCGAGCAGGGGCTCGCCAAGCTGATCAACGTCAAACCCGGCGACACGCTGCGCTTCGACGTGACCGGCATGCAGGTCGAGGCGCCGGTGACCAGTGTGCGCAAGCTCGACTGGGGCTCGTTCAAGGTCAACTTTTTCGTGCTGATGCCGCCGGCCGCGTTGCGGGATTTCCCCGCGACGTTCATTACGAGTTTCCATTTGCCGCCGGACAAACAGGCGACGATCGACGGCCTGATCGCCACCTATCCGAACCTCACCGCGATCGATACCGGGCCGATTCTCGCGCAGGTGCAGCGTGTGCTGGAGCAGGTGATCGGCGCGGTGCAATTCCTGTTCGCGTTCACGCTCGCGGCGGGCGTACTGGTGCTGTACGCGGCGCTGGCCGGCACGCGCGACGAGCGTATGCGAGAATCCGCGCTGCTGCGCGCGCTGGGGGCGTCGCATCGCCAGGTGCGCGCGGTGCAGATCGCCGAGTTCGTCGCGGTGGGCGCGCTGGCCGGGTTGATGGCGGCGATCGGCGCGCAGATCATCGGTTATGTTTTGGCAACCCGTGTGTTCGAGTTCTATCTGAGCTTCGATCCGTGGGTGCTGCCGGCGGGCATCGCGGCGGGTATCGCGTGCGCCGGGCTCGGCGGCTGGTTGAGCTTGCGACATGTGTTGGCGCGGCCTGCGTTGCAATCGCTGCGGGACGCGTGAATTTTCTTTCTGTTTGACGAGTGGGTATGAGCGATCTTGACGACGAAGTGTCCGCGGCGCAGCCGACGGCCTTCGAGCTGGTAGGCGGCGAAGCGCGCGTGCGCGAACTGGTCGACCGGTTTTATGACCTGATGGATCTCGAGGCGGACTTCGCCGGCATTCGGGCGTTGCACCCGGAATCGCTCGACGGTTCGCGCGACAAGTTTTTCTGGTTTCTGTGCGGCTGGATGGGCGGGCCGGATCACTACATTAGCCGCTTCGGTCATCCGCGTTTGCGGGCCCGGCATTTGCCGTTCGCGATCGCGTCGAGCGAGCGCGATCAATGGCTCAGGTGTATGGCGTGGGCAATGCAGGACATCGGTCTGGACGAACCGTTGCGCGAGCGTCTGCTGGGTTCGTTCTTCGAAACCGCCGACTGGATGCGCAACCGCAATGGTTGAAGGTTCCGGCGCGACATCGGCGACGGCGTGCGCGGACTACGCGTTGCTCGCGCCCGAAGCGCGCGCCGTGCTCGACTGCTGGTTCGACGCGCCGGGCGCGCCGGGCTTCGGTCACGCGCACAAACGCTGGTTCTCCCGCAGCGAGGCTTTCGATACGCTGCTGCGCGAGCGCTTCGGCACGCTGATCGAAGCGGCGCGCGAAACGCAGCTCGACAACTGGACGCAAACGCCGCTCGGCACACTGGCCCTGATCATTGTGCTGGATCAGTTCTCCCGCAACTGTCATCGCAATACGCCACGTGCGTTCGCTGCGGATCACCGGGCGTTGCAAATCGCGCGACAAATGGTTGCAAGCGGTGCCGACCGGGTATTGCCGGATGCGCATCATCGTGCGTTCGCGTATCTGCCGTTTGAACACGACGAAACGCTCGACAGCCAGCGCGAATCGCTGCGTTTGTTCGAACGGTTGAAAGCGGAGCCGCAGGGCGGATCGTATTACCGCTCCGCGGTGCGGCATGCGGAGATCATCGAGCGGTTCGGGCGTTTTCCGCATCGCAATGCGGTTCTGGGGCGTGAGTCGACAGCAGAAGAGCTGGCGTTTCTGCGGACGCGGGGATCGTCGTTCTGAACGCGCCCCGCGCCACCTCAGTCTCCGCCGCCGCTCACCTCGGCAGCCGGCGTACGCACGAACACCCGCAGCAACTCGTCCGTGTCGCCCGGACGCGCACCTGACCAGAACAGGCGCCAGTCGTCGCCCTCCGGCGCTTTGGCGTTGTCGCGACGGCTTTGCATGATGAGCCACGTGCACTCGGTCGAGCGGGTATCGGCCGTTGGCTGATGCTCGATGCCGGTGTAGTAGTACAGCATCGGCGCTTCGGATTCGCCGAGCGCGCTGCTCGCCATGCAGTCGCCGTCGTTCCACTCGACATTCATCTTCGCGCCGAGGTCTTCGAACACCGCGCGATAGCTCTTGCCGTAGTCGAGCCACGGCAACAGCAGCGTGCTTATCAGCCCCCACGCCAAAATCGCGCCGGCGCACCAGCTCAGCACGCCGCGCCATTTGCCGGCGAACTTGAATACCGGCAGCAGCCACAGCCAGCCGAGCGTCATGGCCAGAGCAGCGGCGATCAGGCCGGGCTTGACCGGTAGCACCCAATCGAGCGGCAGCCAGCGGCCGAGCCAGTGCAGCGACGCATGCGTGTTCGCCGGATTGCTCATGATCGACCAGACGATCCATGCGAGCGCCGCCGTGCTGCCGAAAAGCACGCGGCTCGTCATGTCCCAGACCGTATGCAGACGGCGCGGCAGCCGTTCGACGCCCTGCATGGCCAGCAGCGCGAGCGGGGCGATGAACGGCAGAATGTACAGCTCGCGGATCGTCGCCGAGCTTTGCAGCACGGCGAAACCCGTGCACGCGAAGATCGTCGGCAGCGCCACGCGCGGATCGCGCCAACGCCGCCATGCGCCGCCGATCAACGCAGCCAGGGCCAGCGGCGCCACGGGAAAGCCGACGGTCAATACGGTGCGCAATACGAATAGCCGGCTCTCGCTTTCGGAGCCGAGTTGCGCCACCGAAAAACCGAAAAAGCGCCCGACGTTGTTATCCCACAGCCACACCATGAAGAGCGGCTCGGAGCGCAGATAGAAGCAGATCGGCCAGATCAGCGCGAACGGCGCGCAGACTAGCGCGGCGAGGCCGAGCGCGCCCGCGAAGCTGCGGCTGCGGCAAGCCGGATACAGCACCAGCACCGCGAAGGTCGTCGCGCCGAACACCAGCGGCACGAATAGCCCCTTGGCCAGCAGCGACACGCCGACGCCCGCACCGAACATGGCCGCGGCACTGCGCACCGCGTCGCGCCGGCGACGCACGTCGACCGGCAACAGACGAGCCTCGTCGCGCAAATGCACCAGCACCAGTTCGAATAGTCCGCAGAAGCCGAGCGCCGCGCCGGCCATCAGTGCGACGTCCGTCATCATGTCGTGCACGTGCTTGACGACCACCAGCGTGCTGGCGAACAACGCGAGCGTGCCGATCACGCGCAGATCGAACCAGCTCGCCGCGTTCACCGCGCGACGTGCGACGCGCGCGGTGTAGTAGACGGTCAGGGCGGCGAACAGTGCGCTGGCCAGACGCGCCGCGTCGTGCAAGGGCAGGTAGCGGCCGAACATCCATGCCAGTCCGGCGGCGACCCAGTCATAGATTGGCGGCTTTTCGACGAAGGGCTGACCGGCGTTGGTCGGCACCACCAGATCGCCGGTGTCGAGCATGTGCTGGATGATGCCGAAGGTGTAGGTCTCGTCCTGTTTCCACGGTTCATGACCGAGGATGCCGGGCAAAATCCATGCGCACAGAATGGCCAGCGCGACGACCCAGCGCAACGGGCGCGCCTTGGCAAGCGCGCGCCAGCGCCGCGCGCCGCGATCGGCGGGGCGGCCTGATGTGGTGGGCGGGGCCGGTTGCGCGGGCGCGCCGGCGTCGGCGAACAGGCCGTTGGGCGTATCCGCGGCCGCGCCCGTGCCTGTATCCAACGGCGCGGATGGGTTTTCTTGCATGAAGATCTCTAATCGCCGTAGGCGGCAACATGGGCCGCTTACTGATGTTTATTGCCAGGTGTCGCCGGCGCCTGCTTGCCATGCGATTCGCAGCGATTGTAGTCTGAGTTTATTACTGTCGATTACAGAAAATGCGGGAATCGGTGCGACAATTTCGCGCCTGACCGGGATTACTCGTCAAATCGACGGGAATCTGTAAGAAAGAGAGAGGTGGCCGCGAGAGCGGCGGGAGGGAAAGGGAGCGAGCGGGCGGAGGGCCGCTCGTCACGGCCGGTGTGCAAGGAAAACGGCGCTCAGCGACCGCCGGCAACGTCGAGCAACGCGCCCGTCACATACGACGCTGCGTCGCTCAGCAGCCAGACAATGGATTGCGCCACTTCGTCGGCGCTGCCCGGACGGCCCAGCGGCGTGGTCGAGCCGAGCTGGGCGGCGCGCTCCGGCTTGCCGCCGCTCGCGTGGATTTCCGTGTCGATCAGGCCGGGACGCACCGCGTTCACGCGCACACCCTGCGGGCCGAGTTCCTTGGCGAGACCGAGCGTGAGCGTGTCGACCGCGCCTTTCGACCCCGCGTAGTCGATATATTCGTTCGGCGAACCCAGCCGCGACGCCGCCGACGACACATTGACGATCACGCCGCCCGCGCCGCCGCGAGCCGTCGACATGCGCCGCGCCGCTTCGCGCGCGCACAGGTACGCGCCGAGCACGTTGACGTCGAACATGCGCTTCAGGCGGGTGAGATCCATGTCGGCGAGCTGACTCGACGGCGCGACGATGCCGGCGTTGTTGACGAGCGCGTCGACATGTCCGTAAGCCTGTTGCAGCGTGTCGAACATGGCGATCACGTCGGCTTCGCTGGCGACGTCGCCGGCAATCGGCACGGCGCGGCCACCGGCGCGTTCGACGTCGGCGGCGGTGGCTTCGGCCGCCGCACGGTTGTTCGCGTAGTTCACGCCGACTGACCAGCCGAGCCCACCCAGCAACTGTGCGGTCGCACGGCCAATGCCGCGGCTGCCGCCTGTGATCAGAACCGTTTTCGTCATGGGAGTCTCGTTGGCCGGGCGCGGAGCGTGCCCGCTTCGAACTTCAAACTTCGAGATTCAAACCGCGTCGCGTTTGATCGCCCATTTGTCGCTGGTGGGCGGCTGATAGCGTTGCAGCTTGCCGATCAGTTCGACCGGATCGGCCTCCACCTGCAGGATGTCGAAGTAGGTCTGACGCATGAAGCCTTCTTCCACCGTGTGCTGCAGCAGGCTGATCAACGGATCGTAGAAGCTGTCGATATTGAGCAGCGCCACCGGCTTCTGGTGATAGCCGAGTTGCGCCCACGTATAGACCTCGAAGAACTCTTCGAGCGTGCCCACACCGCCCGGCATCGCGACGAACGCGTCGGACAGATCGGCCATCATCTTCTTGCGATGATGCATGTCGGGCACCACGTGCAATTCGGTCAGTCCATCATGGCCGACCTCCTTGTTGACCAGTAGTTCGGGAATCACGCCGATCGCGCGGCCGCCTTCGGCCATCACCGTGTCGGCGATCACGCCCATCAGGCCAACCTTGCCGCCGCCATAGACCAGCGCGAGATCGGCTTGCACCAGCGCGCGGCCGAACGCGCGCGCCGCGTCCGCGTACAGCGGTTTGGCTCCGTTCGCGGAGCCGCAATACACACACACCGACTTCATGCTCAAACGTCCTTCGGTTCGTTGCGGGGCGCGGCGCCTTCCTTCGGTGGCAGGTAGTCGTAAAACTCGCGCTTGGGCAGCTTGCCCGACACGAGGTCGTCGAAAATCTGCCGCGAGCGGCCGCGCAGATAAGGCGCCATGAGCGACACGATCTGCACGCTCACCTGGTGCAGCTCCGCGCGCATGGCTTCCTGCTCGTTGTATTTGCGCGGGTTCATCACGAACTGGTACGACAGCCAGTAGGTGCCGATCACGCCGACGTTCGTGGCGATCACGTTCAGTTCTTCCGGCGTGACGACCATTTCGCCGTCGGCGACGAGTTGCTCGCAGAACTGGCTGGCAAAACGCACCTTGTGACTGATGATCTGTTTGAAGTGCGTTTCGAGCGTGCGATTGCGCGCCAGCAGGTCGTTCAGATCACGATACAGAAAACGGTAGCGCCATGTGAAATCGACCATGTACTGCAGGTACGACCACATTTCGTCGATGGTCGCGCGATGGTCGTCGGGGAAACGCAGACGCTTTTCGATCTCCTGCTCGAACTGGCTGAAGATGCTGTTGATGATGTCGTCTTTGTTGCGGAAGTGGTAGTACAGGTTGCCTGGACTGATTTCCATTTCCTCGGCGATCGTCGTCGTCGTGACGTTCGGCTCGCCGATTTCGTTGAAGAGCTTCAACGAGAGTTCGAGAATCCGTTCGCGCGTGCGGCGGGGAGGTTTGGCTTCCATGTCGTCCGGCCCTGGTTTCGCCGGGCTGGGCGCTTGGGCGGCATGCCGCTGCTGCGTGATCCACCCGGACGCGGTTGGTATATTGAGTGCCCTCAAATCTGCCGTTGTGCGGCAGATCCCTGCGGGGCAAGAAAAACCTGGGGACGGCCCAGCGTTTTCTTGTGGGACTGTCGGACGATTATAAACCGACCGTTCTTATACCAAGCAGATACTCAGGGTTTTCATTCGTCTGGACGCCTTGCGCCGGTGCGCCGAGTACGTTTTCCGCGTGTTTTCAGGCGTATTTCGCACGCTATGCGCGCAATTTTTTCGTCACCACGTGCGGATCCAATGCACGACGAGCGGTCCGACGATCAGCCCCCACGTCATCACGCACATGCCGAGCGCGACCATGACCGCCGCGCTGCCGAGATCCTTCGCGCGGCGCGACAATTCATGACGTTCCAGCGAGATGCGATCGATCGCGGCTTCCACGCTCGAATTCAGCAACTCGACGATCAGCACCAGCAGTACCGAGCCGAGCAGCAGCACGCGCGACACGGGTTCGACCGGCACCAGCACGCCGCACGGAATCAGAATCGCCGCCAGCGTCAATTCCTGACGGAACGCGCTTTCTTCGCGAATCGCGACGCGAAACCCGGCCAGCGAGTTTTTCATCGCGTGCCATGCACGGGTCAGGCCGCGATTGCCTTTGTACGGATTGAAGGGCAGCGGCGCTAGCGGGTCGTCCGGACTGAGCGGTTCGTGCTGGGTCTCAGTCCCGTCGCCCGTGTGCGCAGGGTTGGCGTTCGCGTGGTTTGCGCCGGCAGCACTCGCCGCATGCGCCGCGCCCGCATGACTCGCGCCGTGAGCGCCGTTCATGCCGTTCAATCCCTGCGCGCGCTCCGTATGATCCGGCGCGCCGGGTTCGCTCACGTCGTCGAACGGTTCGATGTTCGCCGTCTCGCTCGCGCCGTCGATGGCGCGTAGCGCGCGAGGGGTGGCGCGCGCGGCGGTGGATTGTCTGATTGGCATGGACGGCTCGGCGCGCCGCGTCAGGCGGCGGCGCTTTCCTCTCGGTACGACGTGCGCGGCAGCGGCTTCAGATGCGCGGCGAACTGTTCCGACGCCGCGGTCCACGAGAAGCGCTCTGCCCACGCGCGTGCATGGTTACGATCGATCTTCAGGGCTTCGAGGCAGGCCTCGCGCAGGTCTTCGTGCATCGCGCCCGCGCCGCCGTCGCCGAGCACGTCGATCGGACCGGTGACGGGGTATGCCGCGACCGGCGTACCGCAGGCGAGCGCTTCGAGCAGCACCAGCCCGAAGGTGTCGGTGCGGCTCGGGAACACGAAGACGTCGGCGGCAGCATACACCTTGGCCAGCTCGGCTTGCGTCAGCACGCCCAGATAATTCGCCTGCGGATAGCGCGACTTCAGTTCGGCGAGCGCGGGGCCTTCACCGGCGACCCACTTCGAGCCGGGCAGATCGAGCTTCAGAAACGCCTCGACGTTTTTCTCGACGGCGACGCGGCCTACATACAGAAAAATCGGCCGTGCGCTGTTGAGTACCTTCGAGTCCATCTGGTGAAAGATGTCCAGATCGACGCCGCGAGTCCACAGCACCACATTCGTGAAGCCGAATTTTTCGAGATCGGTCTTGACCACTGGCGTCGGCGCCATCACCGCCAGCGAAGGCTTATGGAACCAGTGAAGGAACTTGTAGGTGATGCCGATCGGAATGCCGAAGCGCGCCTGCACGTACTCCGGAAAGCGCGTGTGATACGCGGTCGTGAAGGGCAGCTTGTGCTTGATCGCGTAGTTGCGCGCGGCCATGCCGAGCGGGCCTTCGGTGGCGATATGCAGCGCGTCGGGCGCGAACGCGTCGATCCGTTCGTGCAGCTTGCGGCGCGGCAGCAGCGACAGGCGAATCTCGGGGTAAGTCGGGCAAGGGATCGTCTTGAATTCGAGCGGCGTCAGCAGGTCGACGTTATGGCCGAGTGCGGTGAGTTCGCGGGTGGTGTTCTTCAGCGTGCGCACGACGCCATTGACCTGCGGTTCCCATGCGTCGGTGACGATCATGATCTTCATCGGTGTTGGCCCAATAGAAGTTAAGAGGGACTACGCGGTCGCCCGGGCCTTTTGCACGCCGACTTCCGGGGCGCGCATCACGGTCCAGTAGATCACTTTGAGTTCGCCTTCGTAGGTCTCGACCAGCGCGGAGAGACTTTCGACCCAGTCGCCGTCGTTGCAATACAGCACGCCGTCGATGTCGCGGATCTCGGCTTTGTGGATGTGTCCGCAGACCACGCCGTCGCAGCCGCGGCGGCGCGCTTCGTCGGTCATCACGCGTTCGAACGAGGAGATGAAATTCACCGCGTTCTTCACCTGATGCTTCAGGTATTGCGACAGCGACCAGTACGGGAAGCCGAGCCGGCTGCGGATCCGGTTGAACCAGCGGTTCAGGATCAGGATCATCGTGTAGAGCGTGTCGCCGAGATAGGCGAGCCACTTGGCGTGCTGGATCACGCCGTCGAACAGATCGCCGTGCACGATCCACAGGCGCTTGCCGGCCAGCGTCGTGTGGAACGCCTCGCCGCGCACGTGGATGTCGCCGAACGCGAGGTCGCAGAACTGGCGCGCGGCTTCGTCGTGATTACCGGGCACGTAGACGACCTGGGTGCCTTTGCGGGCTTTGCGGAGGATTTTCTGCACCACGTCGTTATGCGCCTGTGGCCAGTACCAGCCCTTCTTCAACTGCCAGCCGTCGATGATGTCGCCGACCAGGTACAGATACTCCGACTCGTTGTAGCGCAGGAAATCGAGCAGATAGGGCGCCTGGCAGCCGCTCGAACCGAGATGGATGTCGGACAGCCAGATGGTGCGGTAACGATGCGGTTCGGCGTGATCGTCGTCGTGATGACCGGCGGAGGCGTCGAGCGGCAACGAGGCCATAGGCAGCGGCAAGCCGTGACTGGGGTTGGGTTCCGGGCGGAACGCGACGGGGTCGACGCTCGGGCCGGTTTGGCGGAACAGGGAAGTCGCGGACGTTTTGGGGTCCATGGCTCACGCGTCGAGTTGCAGTGACCGTATTGAGCCTGGGTCGCGTGACTGTGCCGTGACAGTCACGAGAAGTTCTTATTACTGCGGGCGAGGTCGACGGCGAGTGACTGCGGGAAGGGGCGGCGATCAGTTAGTGTGGGGAAGCTGGAGCGGGGGCGAGTGGCAGTCGGGCGCGGGGTGCGCCGGGTTAAGGCGGAAGGCGGCGCGTGTTGGCGCGATGTCAGACGCCGATCACCCGAGTACCGGCGAGGCGGTCGTGCAGGAACTGGCGTTGCGGATCGAAGCGACCCGTGGCCGCCCACACCACGAACCAGATGCCGGCGATCAGCAGCGTCTGCGGCAACTTGAGCCCAAGCACCGGATGCAAGGCGAGCGGCGGCAGAAACCACAGCCACGTCAGCACGTAGCGGACGATCGCGCGGCCGGTGGACAGCGGCGTGCCGTCGGCGGCGACCACACGCAGGCGCCAGGTTTTCATCGGCAGGGTCTGGCCGCTGTGGGTCCAGAACCACACGAAATACACGCCGACCACGAGCCCGATCCAGGCCGCCAGCAGATTGTGGTGCGTCAGGCCGTTGCGTTGCTGCGTGAGTGTGCTGAACAGGTAACCGGCGATGAACACTACGCCGAACAGGATCACCGCTTCGTAGAGCAGCGCCGCGAGGCGCCGTCTAACGGTAGGAGCGATGCTCGGCGCATCAACGGGCAGGGTCGGGGTGGCGAGCGGCTGGGACACGGGCGAGCCGGATCAGGAGTCGTTGAAAATCGACGGCGCCTCGGCCGGCGAAACCGGCACGGGCGTGGCGGGCACGAAACTGCCCGCGGCGGGAATCGCCGGCGCGACGGCGGCCGGACTCGGCAGCGCCGCAGCCGCCGCGGCGCTGGCTGCGGCGGCGCCACTCGCGCCATGCTCACGCGCATTGACGAGCCGATCGATACCCTTGATCTCGGTGCGGCCCGACGGCGGCGCGCTCACGACGCTCGGCCGACGCTTGCGCTCGCTGGCGGCGAGCCGTTCCTTCTGCTCTTCGGGCAACTGCTGATAGGTCTTCCACGCGTTCTGACGCGTTTCGCGCGGCAGTTCCTTCGACACCTGGTAGTTTTCACGCGCGACGCGCCGCTGATCGGGCGTCATGCGTACCCATTCAGTCATGCGGTCGTGCAGGCGTTTTTGCGCATCGGGCGACATTTTCGGATAACGCGATGCGATTTTGATCCATTTGCGCTTGCGTTCGTCACTGAACGAATCCCAAAGGGGTTCGAACGGCGCAAGCGCGATATGGTCAGCCGAACTGAGACGCGACCACGCCATCGGACTGTTGCTGCCGGGCAGGCTCGGCAGGTCGACGGCGAGCGTGGGCGCGGGCGCCTTGGCGGTAGCCGGGTTGCCGCCCGCAGCGGGGGCGCTGGGCGCGGCGGGGCTCGGGTAAAAGCGCGGATAAGTCGCGGCGAACGACACCAGAGCCGCGATCGTGCATCCGAAAACAACGGCCAGGCCGCGCTTGTAACTCACCCGAAAAATCTCCCGCTCAATGGGCGCGTGAAAGATACGCGTTGAAGCCGTGGTCAAGGTAGGCATTGAGCGGCAGATCGTCGCTTAGCATGGCGGCATCGATATCGGCGAGTTCGGCGGTGCGCTGCTGGTCTTCCCAGTAGGCAATCCCCACCAGGCTCACGACCAGCGCGACGAGCGGCCACGCGAGCGCGAAGCGGCGCAGCGGTGAACGACGGCGCTGCGGCAATTCGACGGGCGGCATGCCAGCCGGCATACCCACGCCGGCGAAGGCGGGCACGAACACCGGCGCGCTTACCGCCTCAGGCTTCTTGCGGGCGAGCGCGGCACGGCGCGCCGCGGCGAGCCGGTCGACGGCGGCGGTGGGAATGCTGGCGGCGTTTTCGTCGAGCGCGCGGCGCATTTGGCGGGCGAACTCGAGTTCTTTGGTTTCCAGGGAGCTCATAGCGTGATTCCTTTAGCCTTGAGCGCTTGCGCCAGCGTGTGCGTGGCCCGCGAGCAGTGTGTCTTCACACTGCCCTCGGAGCAGCCCATCGCGGCGGCAGTCTCGGCGACATCCATATCTTCCCAATAACGCATGAGAAACGCCTCCCGTTGACGTGCCGGTAACTTTTGGATCTCGTCGTCGATTAACTGCAGAACCTGTTCGCGTTCGAGTTTTTGTTCGTTGCTCTCCGAGCCCGCCGAGCCTTGCTGGGCTTCGAATGTCTCGAGCGGGTCGAAATCCTCGTCGTCGGCGTTGCCGAGCGACGAAAACAGACTCACCCAAGTATTGCGCACTTTCGCACGACGGAAATAGTCGTGCATCGCATTCTGGAGAATACGCTGAAACAGCAGCGGAAGTTCGGCCGCCGGACGGTCGCCATATTTTTCGGCGAGCTTGATCATCGCGTCCTGCACGATATCCAGCGAGGCGTCGTCGTCCCGCACGGCGTAGACCGTCTGCTTGAATGCGCGCCTTTCGACGCCCGCCAAAAAATCGGCGAGTTCCTTGTCTGATGCCATCCGTTGGGGGTCGGCGCAGCGAGCGTGCGCGTAATCGGTCGAAAAATGTCGTAAAACTCGCGGATGCTAACAAACTTTTGCGCCGCTGGGGCGAAACGTGATTCACCTTGCATCTCTATAACAAGCTTTCGGTCGATTCGAAGCGGCGGGAGAGATTAGGGGCAGGGCGCTCAGGCAATATTTGCTTGACCGCGTGGGCGTCAGCAGATATCTTCGCTGGTTCGCAACACAAGTGATTTGTCTCAATTGAGGTGTGGCCCAAGAAGCTCACCTGTCAACTGGACGCGCAGCTTGAACCCGAGCCACAAGCCCGGCAGAGAGCACCCGATCAAATTTTTGCCGAAATTTCGAAAGGTGAATAAATGAATATGCCCAGCGCGGAATTCTCCACGTCGGATACGACTCCTCATCCCGAAGCTGACTCTATCGGCGCCACCGTGCTCATGAAGGCACTGGCCGACGAAGACGTCGAGTTCATCTGGGGCTATCCCGGCGGCTCGGTACTCTACATTTACGACGAGCTGTACAAGCAGGACAAGTTCCAGCACGTTCTGGTACGCCACGAGCAGGCCGCGGTCCACGCAGCCGACGCTTACGCGCGTTCCACCGGTAAGGTGGGTGTGTGCCTCGTGACGTCCGGTCCGGGCGTCACCAATGCGGTGACCGGCATCGCCACCGCCTACATGGATTCGATCCCGATGGTCGTGATCAGCGGCCAGGTGCCCACTGCCGCGATCGGCCAGGATGCGTTCCAGGAGTGCGACACGGTCGGTATCACGCGTCCCTGCGTGAAGCACAACTTTCTCGTGAAAGACGTGCGCGATCTCGCTGCCACCGTCAAGAAAGCTTTCTTTATTGCCCGTACCGGCCGTCCCGGCCCGGTGCTGATCGACATTCCGAAAGACGTGTCGAAGACGCCGTGCCAGTACGAACCGTTGAAGAGCGTGTCGCTGCGCTCGTACAACCCGGTCACGAAGGGCCACTCCGGGCAGATCCGCAAGGCCGTGTCGTTGTTGCTGGGCGCGAAGCGTCCGTACATCTACACCGGCGGCGGCATCATCCTCGCGGACGCAGCGCGTGAATTGAACCAGTTCGCCGACCTGCTCGGCTATCCGGTCACCAACACGCTGATGGGTCTGGGCGGTTACCGCGCGAGCGACAAGAAATTCCTCGGCATGCTCGGCATGCACGGCACGTACGAAGCCAACATGGCCATGCAGCACTGCGACGTGCTGATCGCCATCGGTGCGCGCTTCGACGACCGCGTGATCGGCGACCCGGCGCATTTCGCTTCGCGCCCGCGCAAAATCATCCATATCGACATCGATCCTTCTTCCATCTCCAAGCGCGTCAAGGTCGACATTCCGATCGTCGGCGACGTGAAGGAAGTGCTGAAGGAGCTGATCGAGCAGTTGCAAACGGCCGAGCATGGCCCCGACACCGCGGCGCTCGCCGACTGGTGGAAGGACATCGAAGCCTGGCGCGCCAAAGACTGCCTGAAGTTCGACCGCAAGAGCGACATCATCAAGCCGCAATACGTGGTGGAAAAAGCGTGGGAACTGACCGACGGCAATGCCTTCGTATGTTCCGACGTCGGCCAGCACCAGATGTGGGCGGCGCAGTTCTATCGCTTCAACAAGCCACGCCGCTGGATCAATTCCGGCGGTCTCGGCACGATGGGCTTCGGCCTGCCGGCGGCGATGGGCGTGAAGATGGCGCACCCGGACGACGACGTGCTCTGCATCACGGGCGAAGGCTCGATCCAGATGTGTATTCAGGAGCTCTCCACCTGCAAGCAGTACGAGACGCCGGTGAAGATCATCTCGCTGAACAACCGCTATCTGGGCATGGTGCGCCAGTGGCAGCAAATCGAATACAGCAAGCGCTATTCGCATTCGTACATGGATGCGCTGCCCGATTTCGTGAAGCTGGCCGAAGCGTACGGCCACGTCGGTATTCGTGTCGAACACACGGCCGACGTCGAACCGGCGCTGAAGGAAGCGCTGCGCCTGAAAGATCGCACGGTGTTTCTCGATTTCCAGACCGATCCGACCGAAAACGTCTGGCCGATGGTCCAGGCCGGCAAGGGCATCACCGAGATGCTCATGGGTTCGGAAGATCTATAACGACGGCTTGAGTGCCGGCTTCGCCACGCGCGCCGTCAAAAACGGCGAACGCGGGCGAAGCGGCACGAAGCCGCTCGCAGACATCGACAAAACATCTGGAAGAAGCGAATCATGAGACACATCATTTCAGTCCTGCTGGAAAACGAACCGGGCGCGTTATCACGCGTGGTGGGCTTGTTCTCGGCACGCGGCTACAACATTGAAACCTTGACGGTGGCTCCGACCGAAGACCGTTCGCTGTCGCGCATGACCATCGTCTCCATTGGCTCGGACGACGTGATCGAACAGATCACGAAGCATCTGAACCGCCTGATCGAGGTGGTGAAAGTGGTCGACCTTACCGAGGGCGCCCACATCGAGCGCGAGCTGATGTTGATCAAGGTGAGGGCGGTCGGCAAGGAACGTGAGGAAATGAAGCGGATGTCGGATATTTTCCGCGGCCGCATCATCGACGTCACCGAAAAGACCTACACGATCGAACTGACGGGCGCGAGCGAGAAGCTCGACGCTTTCATCGAAGGGATCGACTCCACGGCGATTCTCGAAACCGTCCGTACGGGTGGCTCGGGCATCGGTCGCGGCGAGCGCATTCTGAAGGTGTGACGCTCAACGCCAACCCGTCTCGATCAAGGCCGGGCGGAGCCTTAAAAATCCCGCCAGGCAGCACAACATTCGCAGTATTTGAATTTCACAGTTATCACCGAATTTAGTTAAGGAACCGACATGAAAGTTTTCTACGACAAGGACGCTGACCTCTCCCTCATCAAGGGTAAGCAAGTCACCATCATCGGCTATGGCTCGCAAGGCCATGCGCACGCGCTGAACCTGAAGGAAAGCGGCGTGAACATCACGGTCGGTCTGCGTAAGGGCGGCGCATCGTGGAGCAAGGCTGAAAACGCCGGCCTGCAAGTCAAGGAAGTGGCTGAAGCCGTGAAGGGCGCGGACGTCGTCATGATGCTGCTGCCGGACGAGCAGATCGCCGAAGTCTATGCAAAAGAAGTGCACGCCAACGCCAAGCAAGGCGCCGCGCTGGCCTTCGCGCACGGCTTCAACGTGCATTACGGTCAAGTGATTCCGCGTGCCGACCTCGACGTAATCATGATCGCACCGAAGGCCCCGGGCCACACGGTTCGCGGCACGTACTCGCAAGGTGGCGGCGTGCCGCACCTGATCGCGGTTGCGCAAGACAAGTCGGGCGCGGCACGTGACATCGCACTGTCGTACGCTGCGGCGAACGGCGGCGGCCGTGCCGGCATCATCGAAACCAACTTCCGCGAAGAAACGGAAACCGACCTGTTCGGCGAACAAGCCGTGCTGTGCGGCGGTACGGTCGACCTGATCAAGGCCGGCTTCGAAACGCTGGTGGAAGCGGGCTACGCGCCGGAAATGGCGTACTTCGAATGCCTGCACGAACTGAAGCTGATCGTCGACCTGATCTATGAAGGCGGCATCGCCAACATGAACTACTCGATCTCGAACAACGCCGAATACGGCGAGTACGTGACGGGTCCGCGCATCGTGACGGCTGAAACGAAGAAGGCGATGAAGGCTGTGCTGACCGACATTCAGACGGGCGAGTACGCGAAGAGCTTCATCATCGAAAACAAGGCCGGCGCACCGACGCTGCAGTCGCGCCGCCGTCTGACGGCGGAACACCAGATCGAAACGGTCGGTGCGAAGCTGCGTTCGATGATGCCGTGGATCGCCGCCAACAAGCTGGTCGACCAGTCGAAGAACTAAGCTAGTCAACGTTTTTGCCCGGCGCGGCGCCAAACCGCAAACGTAACGAAAGAGCCGGGCAGATCAAAAAGCCGTCCAAGGGTGCTGAACCCTGGGCGGCTTTTGCTATCCTACGGTTTTACAAAAACACAGAAGCCATTCATGAATTACCCTCATCCGATCATCGCGCGAGAAGGCTGGCCGTTCATCGCCATCGCGGCCGTCGTTGCACTACTGGTTCACTTCTTCGCGGGGTTCGGCATTTCATGGCTGTTCTGGCTGCTGCTGATCTTCGTCGTCCAGTTCTTCCGCGATCCCGCTCGTCCCATTCCCACTCAGGCGAATGCGGTGCTGTGTCCGGCGGACGGCCGTATCGTCGCAGTCGAAACCGCGCATGATCCGTATGCCAATCGTGAAGCGCTGAAGATCAGCGTGTTCATGAACGTGTTCAACGTCCACTCGCAACGCTCGCCGGTGGATGGCGCGATTTCCAAGGTCGAATATTTCCCGGGCGCGTATCTGAACGCCGCGGTGGACAAAGCGTCGACCGAAAACGAACGCAATGCGGTGGTGATCGAAATGGCCGGCGGTCAGACGGTTACGTCGGTACAGATCGCCGGTCTGATCGCGCGGCGCATTCTTTGCTACGTTCGGGCCGGTGAGCCGCTCACGCGTGGTCAGCGTTATGGATTCATCCGGTTCGGTTCGCGAGTCGACGTGTATCTGCCGGTGGGCAGCCGTCCGCGTGTGTCGATCGGCGAGAAGGTTTCGGCGTCGTCCACGATCCTCGCTGAACTGTAAAGCGGCACCAAGGAGGTTTTCCGAATGGCCGCATTCAAACCGCGTCGCCCCCGCAACAGCGGACCGCTGCCGCGTCCGTTTCGCCGTAACAAGCCGATGGTGGCCGAGGCGGCGGTCGACAGCCGGCGCGCGCAACGTCAGCAGTTCCTGAGAAAGCGCGGCATTTATCTGCTGCCCAACGCGTTCACCACCGCGGC
Source organism: Paraburkholderia sp. BL21I4N1 (assembly GCF_002973525.1). Taxonomy (GTDB): domain Bacteria; phylum Pseudomonadota; class Gammaproteobacteria; order Burkholderiales; family Burkholderiaceae; genus Paraburkholderia. The sequence goes on along the minus strand of NZ_PVEN01000021.1, from coordinate 51,591 downwards.
GCTGTTCTGCGGTTTCTTCGCCGTCGTGCAGGCCATGAACGTGCGCTTCGAAGTCGCGGCCATCGCGATCTTCGTTGCGATGGTGCTCGACGGCATGGACGGCCGCGTTGCCCGCATGACGCATACGCAAAGCGCGTTCGGCGAGCAGTTCGACAGTCTGTCGGACATGGTGTCGTTCGGCGTTGCGCCGGCGCTCGTCATGTACGAATGGATTCTGAAAGACCTCGGCCGCTGGGGCTGGCTCGCGGCGTTCGTCTACTGTTCGGGCGCGGCGCTGCGTCTGGCGCGCTTCAATACGAATATCGGCGTGGTCGACAAGCGTTTCTTCCAAGGCATGCCAAGCCCGGCCGCCGCGGCGCTGATCGCCGGTTTCGTGTGGCTCGCCACCGACAACCGCGTGCCGCTCAAGCTGGTCTGGCTGCCGTGGGTCGCCTTCGTGCTGACCATCTACGCCGGCGTGACGATGGTCTCGAACGCGCCGTTCTATAGCGGCAAGGCGCTGGACGTGCGGCATCGCGTGCCGTTCGGCGTGATTCTGCTGGTGGTGCTGACATTCGTGCTGGTGTCGTCCGATCCACCGCTGATGCTGTTCGGCCTGTTCGTGCTGTATGGCCTGTCGGGCTATGTGTTCTGGGGATACCAGGCGGTTCGTGGCCGGGCCAATCCGGCGCGTTCGGTGGTGCGGGACAGATGAAATTCAAGCGCAAGCGGGCGTTTTTCAACCCGCGTGCGATATGACGGAACGGCGGCCGGAAGGCCGCCGTTTTTCGTTGTGCGCAAGCCCTTCAGCGCGGCCGCGCAGGCAGGTTCGGCGCCAATTGCACGGCAGGGGGAATGCCGTTATAGTCGATTGCTGAATACGGTCATCGCGCTTTTTCGCGCCACGTGCGTCGTCAGGCCGGCGCGTCATCAAGCGTGCTAGCGCGTGGCTCGCACATGGCTCGCGCCGATCGTCGCAGGCATGCTCAAGTAAGTCGCCGCGTGAGTCGTATTCGTCCGCCGCTCCGTTTGCCGCATCTGTGGCCGAACGTCGCCAGCGGTGGCGCAGACACCTCCGGACACCCCCATTCCAAGATCCGATCCCCACAATTGAACGCCTCCTCAGGAGACCCGACATGTCCGACAAACTGATCATATTCGACACCACGTTGCGCGACGGCGAACAATCGCCCGGTGCGTCGATGACGAAAGAGGAAAAAATCCGCATCGCGAAGCAACTCGAGCGCATGAAAGTGGACGTGATCGAAGCCGGCTTCGCGGCCAGCTCGAACGGTGACTTCGACGCGATTCAAACCATCGCCGGCATGATCAAGGACAGCACGGTCTGCTCGCTGGCCCGCGCGAACGACAAAGACATCCAGCGCGCCGCCGACGCGCTCAAGCCGGCCGATCATTTCCGCATCCACACGTTCATCGCCACGTCGCCGCTGCACATGGAGAAGAAGCTGCGCATGACGCCGGACCAGGTGTTCGAGCAGGCGAAACTGGCGGTGCGTTTCGCCCGCAAATTCACCGACGACGTCGAATTCTCGCCGGAAGACGGCAGCCGCTCGGACATGGACTTTCTCTGTCGTGTGCTCGAGGCGGTGATTGCCGAAGGCGCGACCACCATCAATATCGCGGATACGGTTGGCTATGGCGTGCCGGAGTTGTACGGTCAGTTGGTGAAAACGCTGCGCGAGCGCATTCCGAACTCGCATAAGGCGGTGTTCTCGGTGCATTGCCATAACGACCTCGGCATGGCGGTGGCGAACTCGCTGGCCGGCGTGCAGATTGGCGGCGCGCGTCAGGTGGAATGCACGATCAACGGTCTTGGCGAGCGCGCGGGCAACACGTCGCTCGAAGAAATCGTCATGGCGGTGAAGACCCGCAAGGATTATTTCGGCCTCGACGTGGGCCTCGACACGACGCAGATCGTGCCGGCGTCGAAGCTGGTGTCGCAAATCACCGGTTTCGTCGTGCAGCCGAACAAGGCGGTGGTCGGCGCGAACGCGTTCGCCCATGCGTCCGGGATTCACCAGGACGGCGTGCTGAAAGCGCGTGATACCTACGAAATCATGCGGGCCGAAGACGTGGGCTGGAGCGCGAACAAGATCGTGCTCGGCAAACTGTCGGGCCGCAATGCGTTCAAGCAGCGCCTGCAGGAACTGGGCATTGCGCTGGACAGCGAGGCGGAGCTGAACACCGCGTTCGCGCGCTTCAAGGAACTGGCCGATCGCAAGGCGGAAATTTTCGACGAAGACATTATCTCGATCGTCACTGAAGAATCGGCGGCCGCGCAGGAAAAGGAGCACTACAAGTTCCTGTCGCTGTCGCAGCATTCGGAAACCGGCGAGCAGCCGCACGCGAAGATCGTGTTCTCGGTGGAAGGCAAGGAAATCACCGGCGAAGCGCGCGGCAACGGCCCCGTCGACGCCACGCTCAATGCGATCGAAACCGAAGTGGGCAGCGGTTCGGAACTGCTGCTGTATTCGGTGAACGCGATCACCACGGGGACGCAGGCGCAGGGCGAAGTGACCGTGCGCCTGTCGAAGAGTGGGCGCATCGTCAACGGCGTCGGCACCGATCCTGATATCGTCGCGGCTTCCGCGAAGGCTTATATCTCGGCACTGAACAAGCTTCATTCGAATGTGGACAAGTTGAATCCGCAACGTTCGGAAGGCGTGTGACGAACGCGGCGCGCTGACCTGGCGCGCCTTGCAGCGGTTAAAAAAGCCCCGTGCCATTGAATGAATGGCGCGGGGCTTTTTCGTTTACTTTTTCGTTTACCAATCCGTGCGCTATTCCGCCGTCGCACGCCGCATCGACCAGCCGCGCGCGGCACGCGCCTGCGCCTGAACCTGATGCCGCACCTCGACCGCGATCCCCCGGCGCGGCGCATCGGCCACGAAGGTATCGAGCAGTTCACGCACGTCATGATCGACGAAATCGGCACGCGTGGCGTCGACGATCAACGTCGCGCCGTCGGGAATCTGCTGCAGGTAATGCTTGAGCGGCACCTTGCCGAGAAACGACACGTCCTTGCGAAACGACAGCAGATAGTGATCGCCATGCTGCGCCAGCACGAGCGGGCCGCGCAGGTTCGCGACCAGCGCGAGCAGCACGCTGCACAGAATGCCGAGCACGATGCCGATCAGCAGATCGGTCGCGAGCACGCCAACCAGCGTGACGATAAACGGTGCGAACGGTGCAAAACCCTGGCGGGCAATGGCAACGAATAACGACGGTTTGGCAAGCTTCACGCCCGTGAAAATCAGGATCGCCGCGAGACAGGCGAGCGGAATCAGATTGATGACGCTGGTGAGCGCAAACACGCTGACCAGCAGCAACACGCCGTGAATGATCGCCGACAGCCGGCTCTGCGCACCCGCATGCACGTTCGCCGAACTACGCACGATGACCGACGTGATCGGCAACCCGCCAATCGCGCCCGCGATCAGATTACCCACGCCTTGCGCCTTCAGTTCGCGATCCGGCGGCGCGGCGCGCCGGTGGGGATCGATCTGCTCGACGGCTTCGAGGCTCAGCAGCGTTTCAAGACTCGCGACGATCGCCAGCGTGATGGCCACGCGCCAGATGTCGGGATTGACGAGTTGCGCGAAGTGCGGCCCGAAGTCGGCCCATTGAAGCGCCACCCGCAGCGCCGCGAACGATTCCAGCGACGGCAGCGCGACCCGGTGTTCGGCCGGCGGCGCGAACGAGGGCACGAGCACGCCGAGCAGCAAAGTCGCGCCGATCCCCAGCAACACGACGGCGAGCGGCGCGGGTAGCAGACGCACGAGCTTGAAGCGTCGCATGGCGCGGGTTTCCCAGCCGACCAGAATCGCCAGCGACAACAGCGTGATGACACAGGCCGCGAGCGAAATCGAACCAAACGGCGTAGCGATCGCACCGGCGGCTTGCGCACCCGCCGCCGCCGAAGCCCCGCCTAGCCCCAGCGCAAGCGGGAACTGCTTGACGATCAGCAGCACGCCGATCGCGGCCAGCATGCCTTTGATCACCGGCGACGGCACATAGGCGGCAAATCGCCCGGCTTTCAGCATGCCGAAGCCGAACTGGATCGCGCCGGACAGCAGCACGGCCAGCAGGAAGGCGGAAAAGCTGCCGAGTTGCGCGATCCCGTCGACGACGATCACGACGAGGCCTGCCGCCGGACCGCTTACGCTCAGGCGCGAACCGCTCAGCACGGCAACCACCAGACCGCCGACGATGCCCGAGACGAGCCCCGCGAACGGTTCGACGCCCGATGCGTTCGCGATGCCCAGACAGAGCGGCAGCGCCACCAGAAAAACGACCGTGCCCGCAAGCAGGTCGCGCTGAAACGTGGAGAAGAAAGCGCGTGGATTCATGGTGTCCGTGCAGTGAGATGTAGGGCGCTGGCGCGCGGCTTGGGTGGGTGGCGAAGACCGGGCCGTTGTTGACTACCGGCTCGGCTGCGAAAGCTGCGGAGCGTGCCCGCCCGCATACAAGTGCATGCGGGCGATGCGGCGTCCGTCAGCGCGGCTTACCGCGCCGCTATGCTCTTCAGCGTTCTTTACCGCTAAGCCGCGCTATGCGCAGCGGTCGCGCACGTCATCGCGTCGTCGGCTTCGTAGCCGGACGTGAGCACTTTGATGCGGCCGTCTTCGAGCGCGAAGATCCAGCCGTGAACGAGCGGCGCCGAAGCGGCTTCCTGCACGACGGGATGCGCGCGTAAGCGGCGCACCTGGTCTAGCACGTTGAGTTCGGCGAGCCGGTCGATACGCTCACGCTCGGTCGCGCGGCCGTCGAGTTCGTCGCGATGCGCGCCCGCCAGCGCGCACAGCGGTGCGATCCGGCGGTTCACATGCGGCAGGCTCGGCTGCGGCGGCAGCAGCGCGGCGCGCACGCCGCCGCAGCCGTAGTGACCGCAGACGATTACGTGCCCGACCTTCAGCACCTTCACCGCGTATTCGAGGACGCTCGCGGAGTTGTCGTCGTCCGGCTGAAACAGGTTGGCGATGTTGCGATGGACGAACAGGTCGCCCGGCTCGCAATGCGTGATGGTTTCGGCGGGCACGCGGCTGTCCGAGCAGCCGATCCACAGCACGTGCGGGTTTTGCCCGCGCACCAGATCACGAAAAAATGCGGGGTTGCGCACGGCGGTTTCGTGCGCCCAGGCAACGTTGGCGACCAGCAGGCGTTTGGGGCGGTTCATCGATAGCGGCTCCGTAAGGGGGCGCATTGATCCGGCCGAGTCCCACGGTGGCTATGCTCGCCTGTCGGCTAGCCCGCCCGCCGGGATCTCACGTCAGCGGATATCGAATCAATGCTTACGAATGCCTTTCTATCAAAAAATAAATCGGCCGGGCGAGAAATAAAATTCGCCTGCATGCGAAATAAATAAAAAAAAGCCGCTTGGGGAGGCGGCTTTCGTAGATCCATTCGGGCCGGTTCGAGCGAATGTTTAGAACAGGCCGCGGCGATCGGGATCATGCAACGGATCAGGCGTTTTCTGCGTGGTCCGCAGAAGGCCCTGATCGTCGAAGTAAAAGCTGTACATCATGTACCAGACGTTGTCTTCCTGATAGCGATAGGTCCAGACTTCGCGCTTCATCAGCGGGAAGTACGCGGTTTCCTCGGGTCGGCCGAAGTTAACCAGCACGTCGCTCTTGGTCCATTTGCCGATTTCCGCCCGGTAGAACTCGTTGGGTTGCAGCACCTGGCGGACGTTGACGATCTTGCCGGACGCGTCGATGTCGGCAGCGGTGGTGGTTTCGCCCATTGGCTGGGTCGGCCACATCAGCCGTTTGCCGCCGTTCGGCAAGTCGTAGCTTTCGCGCGGCGGGCCGAGCCGCGTGACGATGGTCGATTCGTCGGCGCCCGGCTGGAATTGCTGCCAGGGTTGCGCGCAACCGGCGAGCGCCAGCGCGCTCAGGCAGACAAGCGCCGCGCGGCGCAGGCGCGAAGCTGCTTGAACGCTGGCGGGCGATGTGCCGGCGGTCGGCGCTCCGGTCGAAGCCGCCGTGACGGCGTGGCGGTTGAACATGAATTCCTCCGATGGCATTTGAGTCGCGGTTTTTATCATCGAGACCCGGTATTCTGACATGCGCCGCAGCGAAACAGCGGCGCTTCGTGCAAGGCCGGCCGGTCAGTACAGTAACGCTTGCGGCGGCTTGCTTATTCCGTCTCGAACGACCTATGATCCGCGCTTCGACGAATCAAGCGGGGCGATCACGATGGCGAAGTGGCAACGGGCGGCGGCAGCGGCGCTGGTAGCGCTCACGATGGCGGCGGGTCATGCCGGCGCGCAAACGGGCGGCAAACCGAACGGCGCCCCGATCCTGCTGGCGCTGATCGAAGGCATGTCCGGTCCGTTCGCAAACGCGGGCGCCGCGGTGGAGCGCAATCTGCGCTTCGGCGTCGAGCAGGTGAACGCGCAGGGCGGCGTGAAGCTTGCGGACGGTGCGCATCCGCTGGAACTGGTCGTGCTGGACAGCAAGGGCAGTGCCGAAGAGGCGCTCACGCAACTGCGCGCGGCCGCCGACCGCCATATCGGCTACATCATGCAAGGCAACAGTTCGGCGGTCGCCGCCGCGCTGATCGGCGCGATCGACAAGCAGAACAGCCGCGAACCGGCCAACCGCGAGCTGTTCCTCAACTATTCCGCCGACGACCCCGCGCTGACCAACGCCAGTTGCAGCTTCTGGCACTTTCGCTTCGACGCGCACGCGGGCATGCGCATGGATGCGCTGGCCGACGTGATCCAGCGCGACAGGACGGTAAAGAAGGTCTACCTGCTGAACCAGGACTACAGCTTCGGCCACGACGTCAGCAGCCTCGCGCGTTCCACGCTGGCGGCGAAACGCCCGGATATCGCGGTGGTCGGCGACGAGTTCCACCCGATCGGCCGCGTGAAGGATTTCGCGCCGTATATCGCGAAGATCCGCGCGAGCGGAGCCGATGCGGTGATTACGGGCAATTGGGGCAACGATCTGACGCTACTGGTCAAGGCGGCACGCGAGCAGGGCCTGGACACGAAGTTCTACACCTTCTACGGCAACAGCCTCGGCGCGCCGGCCGCGCTCGGCGACGCCGGCGTCAAGCACGTGATCGCCGTGGCCGACTGGCATCCGAATGCCGGCGGTGCCGCCTCCGACGCCTGGTACGCCGCGTTCCGGGCCCGTTTCCCGGCCGCCCAGGACGACTACCCGGTGCTGCGCATGCCGCTGATGATCGAAACCCTGGCCGCGGCGATGAACCGCGCCGGCAGCGCCGACCCGCTGGCCGTCGCTCGTGCGCTCGAGGGCATCAGGTTCGACAGCGGCTTCCACGCCTCGTGGATGCGCGCCGACGACCATGAACTGATCCAGCCGCTCTATGTGATGGAGATGGACAAGGCCGGCACGCCGGGCGTGCATTTCGATAACGAAGGCTCAGGCTACGGTTTCCGTACGGTGCTGGCGCTGCCGCCCGAGCGCACCGTGCCGACGACCACCTGCAAGATGAAGCGGCCATGAGGCGTGTCTCGCGCGAGCTTGCCGCGACGAGCCGCCCTCGAATCGCCCCGGCGCAGCAGGGTTCGCGGCCGCAATGCGCTGTGCTACAATACGCGTCCCGTTGTGAGGCATGGGCTATCAATGTTCAGGCTTCAGCTACGGGAGTAATCCACGGCACGGCCTTTCTTCCGTGACCGCCTGTCTAGTTCTCAAGGAAATCGACATGTCCGCAGTTGAAACAAGCACCAAGTCCGAAGTCGTTGCGCAATTCGCACGCGCAGCTAACGACACCGGCTCCCCTGAAGTTCAGGTCGCGCTGCTCACGACCCGCATTAACGAACTGACGCTCCACTTCAAGGCTCACACGAAAGATCACCACAGCCGCCGCGGTCTGCTGCGCATGGTGAGCCGTCGTCGTAAGCTGCTCGACTACCTGAAGGGTAAGGACGCGGACCGTTACCGCGCACTGATCGAGAAGCTGGGTCTGCGTAAGTAATCGGGCGCGCGGTTAGGCGCTCTTGGCAAGATGCCTGTGTCAGTTCCGCTGATGCAGGCATTTTGTTTTTGCACGGTGCGCTTCATGTGACGCGCGCTGCCTGTGGTCCGCAGTGGCGTGCCGGTTCATGCGGCGGCAACAGGAAGTCGTAGTAAAGCAGTAGCAAAAAGCGGTAGAACAAGCAGCACAAGAGAAAGACGGCCGGGCTTCAGGGCAGAGCTTTGTGTCATTCCAGCGGTTCGCGCACGTACTCGACGTAGGGCGTGGTTCTCTGGAATGGCATAACACTACTCTTCCCCTGTGGCGCCGGTCCTGGCGTTGCCGCGCCGCTTCTGGTCCGCGCGGCATTACGAAGAGGAAAAGCAATGACTATGTTCAATAAGATCGTCAAAGAATTTAAGTGGGGACAACATAACGTTCGCCTCGAAACGGGCGAAATCGCTCGTCAGGCGAGCGGTGCGGTGATCGTCGACGTCGAAGACACCGTCATCCTGGCCACCGTGGTCGGCGCCAAGACCGCCAAGCCGGGTCAGGATTTCTTCCCGCTGACCGTCGACTACCTCGAAAAGACCTACGCCGCCGGCAAGATCCCGGGTGGCTTCTTCCGCCGCGAAGGCCGTCCGTCGGAAGGCGAAACGCTGATTTCGCGCCTGATCGATCGACCGCTCCGTCCGCTGTTCCCGGAAGGCTTCTACAACGAAGTCCAGGTCGTGATTCACGTCCTGTCGCTGAACCCCGAAATTCCCGCCGACATTCCCGCGCTGATCGGCGCGTCGGCGGCGCTCGCCATTTCCGGTCTGCCGTTCAACGGCCCGGTCGGCGCAGCACGCGTGGCCTACATCAACAACGAATACGTGTTGAACCCGACGCGTCCGCAAATGAAGGAATCGGCGCTCGACCTGATCGTCGCCGGTACGGAACGCGCGGTGCTGATGGTGGAATCGGAAGCGCAGCAACTGAGCGAAGAAGTGATGCTCGGCGGTGTGGTGTTCGGTCATGACCAGATGCAGATCGCGATCGACGCGATCCATGAGCTGGTCCGCGAAGGCGGCAAGCCGGAATGGGACTGGAAGCCGGCAGCGAAGAACGAACCGCTGATCGCACGCGTGGCGGAACTGGCGCAAGCCGAACTGCTCGCCGCTTATCAGATCCGCGACAAGCAGGCACGCTCCACCAAGCTGAAGGAAGTCTACGCAGCGACGTCGGCGAAGCTGGAAGAAGACGCAGCGGCAAGCGGCACGGCAGCGGCCGACAAGGCGACCGTCGGCAACGTGCTGTTCGACATCGAAGCGAAGATTGTCCGTACGCAGATCCTGAACGGCGAGCCGCGTATCGACGGCCGCGACACGCGTACCGTGCGCCCGATCGAAATCCGTACCGGCGTGCTGCCGCGTACGCACGGGTCGGCACTGTTCACGCGCGGCGAAACGCAAGCGCTGGTGGTGGCAACGCTCGGCACCAAGGGCGACGAGCAGAACATCGACGCGCTCGAAGGCGAGTACCGCGAACGCTTCATGCTCCACTACAACATGCCGCCGTTCGCGACCGGCGAAACGGGTCGCGTCGGTTCGCCGAAGCGCCGTGAAATCGGTCACGGCCGTCTGGCCAAGCGCGCACTGGCAGCCTGCCTGCCGAGCGCCGACGAATTCGGCTATTCGATTCGCGTGGTGTCGGAAATCACCGAATCGAACGGTTCGTCGTCGATGGCTTCGGTGTGCGGCGGCTGCCTCGCACTGATGGACGCCGGCGTGCCGATGAAGGCGCACGTCGCCGGCATCGCGATGGGCCTGATCCTGGAAGGCAACAAGTTTGCCGTGCTGACCGACATCCTCGGCGACGAAGATCACCTCGGCGACATGGACTTCAAGGTGGCGGGTACGGAGCAGGGCGTGACCGCGCTGCAGATGGACATCAAGATCCAGGGCATCACGAAGGAAATCATGCAGGTCGCTCTCGCGCAAGCGAAGGAAGGCCGTATGCATATCCTCGGCAAGATGACCTCGGCGGTGTCGGGCGCGAACACGGTGCTGTCGGACTACGCCCCGCGCATGATCACCATCAAGATCAACCCGGAAAAGATCCGCGACGTGATCGGCAAGGGTGGTTCGGTGATCCGCGCGCTGACCGAAGAAACCGGCACGACGATCGATATTTCGGACGACGGCGTTGTCACCATCGCCAGCACGAGCAGCGAAGGGATGGCCGAAGCGAAGAAGCGTATCGAGAACATCACGCTTGAAGTCGAAGTGGGCCAGGTGTACGAAGGCACCGTGCTCAAGCTGCTCGATTTCGGCGCGATCGTGAACATCCTGCCGGGCAAGGACGGTCTGCTGCACATCTCCGAAATCGCTAACGAGCGTATCAAGGACATCAACGACTATCTGAAAGATGGCCAGCAAGTGAAGGTCAAGGTCATCCAGACGGACGAAAAGGGTCGCGTGCGTTTGTCGGCCAAGGCGTTGCTGAACGACGCGCCGCAAGGCGAGCCGACGCCGGAGTAATCCGGTAGCGGGGCAACGGCCGGCAGCGCGAATGCGCGCCGGCCGTTTTTCATGAAGGGTGCAGGGTGGATTGCGTTGCGAACGTATGCGAACGAGTACAAACGGGTACTCTGTTTGCTCGGAGCGCTTCGTCGCGAGTCAGGCGGTTCGCGTTCTGAGCGGTGTGCAATGAGTGTGCAACAGGTGTGCGGCGTGAGTGTGCAACGCAATCCAATCTTGGAGTTGACGCAGATGAAAGCGATCGAAATCACCGAATTCGGTGCGCCGGATGTCCTTAAGCTCGCCGAGCGGCCTGTGCCGCAGCCTAAAGCGGGCGAGGTGCTGATCAAGGTGGCGGCTTCCGGGGTCAACCGTCCGGATGTGTTTCAACGCAAGGGCGGCTATGCGCCGCCGCCGGGCGCGTCGGATCTGCCGGGGCTTGAGGTCGCGGGCGAGATCGTCGGCGGCACGATCGACGAGAAGAACAATCCGTTCGGTCTGAAGATCGGCGATCGCGTCTGCGCGCTGCTGGCCGGCGGCGGCTACGCCGAATATGCGGCCGCGCCGCTGCTGCAGTGCTTGCCGGTGCCGCAGGGGTTGTCGGATATCGAGGCGGCTTCGTTGCCGGAGACCTTCTTCACGGTATGGACCAATGTGTTCGACCGTGCGCAACTCGGCAAGGGCGAAGGCGCGCCGAATGAGACGCTGCTGGTGCAGGGCGGTTCGAGCGGGATCGGCGTGACGGCGATCCAGATTGCGCATGCGCTCGGTTTTCGCGTGTTCGCGACCGCCGGCTCGGACGAAAAGTGCCGTGCGTGCGAGGCGCTGGGTGCCGAGCGGGCGATCAACTACAAAACCGAGGATTTCGTCGAAGTCATCAAGTCGCTCACCAACGACCGCGGCGTCGACGTGGTGCTCGACATGGTGGCGGGCAGTTACGTGCCGCGTGAGCTGGCTGCGCTGGCCGAAGGCGGCCGGATCGTGCTGATCGCATTGCTGGGCGGCGCGAAAGCGGAGTTGAATCTGAACGAGGTACTGCGCCGTCGGCTGACCGTGACGGGTTCGACGCTGCGTCCGCGGCCGATCGAATTCAAGGCGAAGATCGCCGCGCAGTTGAAAGAGCACGTCTGGCCGCATCTTGAAGACGGGCGCATCAAGCCGGTGGTGCATCGCGTGTTTCCGGCGGGGCAGGCGGCCGAAGCGCACACGCTGATGGAGAGCAGTACTCACGTCGGCAAGATCGTGCTGAGCTGGGGTCAGGACGCTTGAGGCGAGCGGCTCGATACGGCCTTGACGCAGGCTGTTTGACCCGATCCACCCCACGCAGTAAAATTGCGCGTTTTGCGCACGCCGCATGAATCCGAAAGGCGGGCTGTAAGCGCAAACGAAGTCCGCCGCCAAGATAAGACGAGACGATGTCGAAACAACGAGCCAAGCTGGTAGTCGGTAACTGGAAAATGCACGGTCGCCTCGCTGAAAATGCGGCGCTGTTGCAGGCTGTGGCGCAAGGCGCGAGCGTATTGCCTGGTGAAGTGCGAGTCGGTGTCTGTGTGCCGACCCCGTATCTCGCACAGGCTCAGTCGTTACTGGCCGATAGCCGGATCGTGTGGGGCGTGCAGGACGTGTCCGCGTTCGCGCATGGCGCCTATACCGGCGAAGTGGCCGCGCCCATGGTGGTGGATTTCGGTGCCTCGCTCGCGATCGTCGGGCATTCGGAGCGCCGTGCCTATCATCGCGAAAGCGCCGAGCTGGTCGCGGTAAAAACGCAGCGCGTGCTGGAAGCGGGATTGACGCCGATCGTCTGTGTTGGCGAAACCCTCGAAGAGCGCGAGGCCGGTGCGACCGAGCAGGTAGTCGGCACGCAACTGGACGAAGTGCTGGCGAAGCTGTCGGTGCAAGACGCGGCGCGTATCGTTGTCGCGTATGAGCCGGTCTGGGCGATCGGCACCGGCAAGAGCGCGACGTCGGAGCAGGCGCAGGCAGTTCACGCGTTCCTGCGTTCGCGTCTGGCGGCTAAGGGCGCGGAAGTGGCGGATGTGCCGCTGTTGTACGGCGGCAGTGTGAAGCCGGAAAACGCGGAAGAATTGTTCCGTCAACCGGATATCGACGGCGGCCTGATTGGCGGCGCGTCGTTGAAAGACCGGGATTTTCTGGCGATCTGCAAGGCGGCTGCGGCTGTAGTGGGCGTCGCTGGCTAAGCAGGGCGCCTCGGCGAGGATGCCCCATTCCCGTGCCCCACACCTTGTGTGGTTCGGTTAATAAAGACTCAGGTGAGTGTGATGCTGTATTTGAAAACATTGATTATCGTCGTTCAGCTGTTGTCGGCACTCGGGGTTATCGGCCTCGTCTTGCTGCAACACGGCAAAGGCGCCGATATGGGCGCTGCTTTCGGTAGCGGTGCATCGGGCAGTCTGTTCGGCGCGACGGGCTCGGCGAACTTTTTGTCGCGTACAACCGCGGTGCTCGCAGCGGTCTTTTTTGTCACCACGTTGACGTTGACTTACCTCGGCGCGTATCGGGCGAAGCCTTCCGCAGGCGTGCTGGGCGCGGCAACGACGGCACCGGTTGCCGCTTCCTCGGCATCGGCGCCGGCAGGGGGCTCGGCTGTCTTGCCGGCATCGGCTGCGTCCACGCCGGCCACCGACGTGCCGAAATAAATTTTCGTTCAAACTGCATTTTGTGCGTTGAACAAACCGCTTAAGCCAGTTATAATTTGAGTCTTGAAGCGATTCGCGGGTTTTACAAGTTGTTTTCCCGGATTGCATGCAGTGCCGACGTGGTGAAATTGGTAGACACGCTATCTTGAGGGGGTAGTGGCGAAAGCTGTGCGAGTTCGAGTCTCGCCGTCGGCACCAAAATGTTATCTAAATGCTAGCCGCTTGCTTCGCTTCGGCTGGCATTTTTGTTTCTGGAGCACGGCTTGCGTTGGGCTTGCAGCTTGTGCGTTTCGGAAGTGATTTCGCGGCAGGAGTGCTATGCTCCTGTCGGCACTCAGAACCAACCGATTGAGGATAGTCTTGAACCTCGCAGCCTACTTCCCCGTCTTGCTGTTCCTCATTGTGGGCACCGGTTTAGGCGTAGCACTGGTCAGCATTGGTAAGATCCTCGGTCCCAATAAGCCCGACACCGAGAAAAACGCACCGTACGAGTGCGGCTTCGAAGCATTCGAAGATGCGCGCATGAAGTTCGACGTGCGCTATTACCTCGTGGCCATTCTCTTCATCATTTTCGACCTTGAAACCGCGTTCCTGTTCCCGTGGGGCGTCGCCCTGCGCGACATCGGCTGGCCCGGCTTCATGGCAATGATGATTTTCCTGCTCGAATTCCTGCTGGGCTTCGCCTATATCTGGAAGAAAGGCGGCCTCGACTGGGAATGATGGATTAATCGCCGGTTTGCGTGGGTGGCCAGGCTTGCCACCCCGTCTGGAGTGGAAAGCAAATGAGTATCGAAGGGGTCTTGAAGGAAGGGTTCGTCACCACCACGGCTGACAAACTGATCAACTGGACGCGCACCGGTTCGTTGTGGCCGATGACGTTCGGTCTTGCGTGTTGCGCGGTCGAGATGATGCATGCGGGCGCTGCCCGTTATGACCTTGACCGTTTCGGCGTGGTGTTTCGTCCGAGTCCGCGTCAGTCGGACGTGATGATCGTCGCCGGCACGCTGTGCAACAAGATGGCGCCGGCGCTGCGCAAGGTCTACGACCAGATGGCCGAGCCGCGCTGGGTGATCTCGATGGGCTCGTGCGCGAACGGCGGCGGCTATTACCACTACTCGTATTCGGTAGTGCGTGGCTGTGACCGGATCGTGCCGGTCGACGTCTATGTGCCGGGGTGTCCGCCCACAGCGGAGGCGCTGGTGTACGGCGTGATCCAGTTGCAGGCCAAGATTCGCCGCACCAACACAATCGCCCGTCAATAAGGCCAAGGCCTCTCCCACAATATGGCAAGCAAACTCGAGACCCTGAAAGCGAACCTCGAGGCGGCCTTCAGCGGCCTCCTGTTGAGCACGACCGAGGCAATCGGTGAGTTGACGATCGTCGTGAAGGCAAGCGACTACCTCAGCGTGGCAACCCGTCTGCGCGACGACCGCTCGCTCGGTTTCGAGCAATGCGTCGATCTGTGCGGCGTCGACTATCAGACCTACGCCGACGGTGCTTACGACGGTCCGCGTTTCGCGGCTGTTCTGCATTTGTTGTCGGTGCAGAACAACTGGCGTTTGCGTCTGCGCGTGTTCGCGCCGGACGACGAAGTGCCGATTCTCCCCTCGGTCGTCGACATCTGGAATTCGGTCAACTGGTACGAGCGCGAAGCTTTCGACCTGTACGGCATCGTCTTCGAAGGCCACCCGGATCTGCGCCGCATCCTGACCGACTACGGTTTCATTGGTCACCCGTTCCGTAAAGATTTCCCTGTCTCCGGCTACGTCGAAATGCGTTACGACCCGGAAGAGAAGCGCGTCGTCTATCAGCCTGTGACGATCGAGCCGCGGGAAATCACGCCGCGCGTGATCCGCGAAGATCGCTATGGCGGTCTGAAACACTAAGAGAACGCCATGGCAGAGATCAAAAACTACACGCTCAACTTCGGCCCTCAGCATCCGGCAGCGCACGGTGTGCTGCGCCTCGTGCTCGAGCTCGACGGCGAAGTCATCCAGCGCGCCGATCCGCATATCGGTCTGCTGCATCGCGCGACTGAGAAGCTCGCGGAAACCAAAACCTTCATCCAGTCCGTGCCGTACATGGACCGTCTCGACTACGTGTCGATGATGGTCAACGAGCACGGCTACGTGATGGCGATCGAAAAGCTGCTCGGCATCGACGTGCCGATCCGTGCGCAATATATCCGTGTGCTGTTCGACGAAGTCACGCGCGTGCTGAACCACCTGATGTGGATTGGCGCCCACGCACTCGACGTCGGCGCGATGGCGGTGTTTCTGTATGCGTTCCGCGAGCGTGAAGATCTGATGGACGTGTACGAAGCAGTGTCCGGCGCACGGATGCACGCGGCGTACTACCGTCCGGGCGGCGTGTATCGCGATTTGCCGGAAGCCATGCCGCAGTACAAGGCTTCGAAGATTCGCAATGCGAAGGCGTTGTCGAAGATGAACGAGAACCGCCAGGGCTCGCTGCTGGACTTCATCGACGATTTCTTTACGCGTTTCCCGAAGTGCGTCGACGAATACGAGACGCTCCTCACCGACAACCGGATCTGGAAGCAGCGTCTGGTCGGTATCGGCGTAGTGAGCCCGGAGCGTGCGCTGAATCTTGGCATGACCGGCGCGATGTTGCGCGGCTCGGGTATCGAGTGGGACTTGCGCAAGAAACAGCCGTACGAAGTCTACGACAAGCTCGATTTCGACATTCCCGTCGGCGTTAATGGCGACTGTTATGACCGATATCTGGTTCGCGTCGAAGAAATGCGCCAATCCACGCGGATTGTGAAACAGTGCATTGAGTGGCTGCGCAAGAATCCGGGTCCGGTGATGGTCGACAATCACAAGGTTGCGCCGCCTTCGCGTGTCGGCATGAAGTCGAACATGGAAGAACTGATTCACCACTTCAAGCTCTTCACGGAAGGCTTCCATGTGCCGGAAGGCGAGGCGTATGCCGCAGTCGAACATCCGAAGGGCGAGTTCGGTATCTACCTGATCTCGGACGGCGCGAACAAGCCGTATCGTCTTAAGATTCGCGCGCCGGGTTATGCGCACCTGTCCACGCTCGATGAAATGGCACGCGGTCACATGATCGCCGACGCCGTGACGATCATCGGTACGCAGGACATCGTGTTCGGCGAAGTGGATCGCTAGGACGTATTCATCGCCGCGCGTCTTCAGCCTGCACCGAAGCGCGCGTCAAGCAAAGGAACGCCGGGTCTGTCGCAGCATGAGTGAGCGACGGGTTTTCGTTCGGTAGGAATTGAAAGAGTCGTGTCTGAAAATGATCTCAGCTGAAGGCCTGAAAGAAATCGATCGTGCGATCGCGAAGTATCCCGCCGATCAGAAACAGTCCGCCGTGATGTCGGCGCTGGCTACTGCTCAGGAAGAGCATGGCTGGCTGTCGCCCGAACTCATGCAGTTCGTCGCGGACTATCTCGGCATGCCGGCAGTCGCCGTGCAGGAGGTCGCTACCTTCTACACGATGTACGAGACCTCGCCGGTCGGTAAATACAAGATCACGCTCTGCACGAACCTGCCGTGCCAGCTCGGCCCGGACGGCGGTGCGGACAGCGCGGCGGACTATCTGAAGCAGAAGCTCGGCATCGACTTCGGCGAAACCACGGCCGACGGCAAGTTCACCCTGAAAGAGGGTGAGTGCATGGGTTCGTGCGGCGACGCGCCGGTGATGCTGGTGAACAACCATCGCATGTGCAGCTTCATGAGCCGCGCGAAGATCGACCAGCTGCTCGAGGAACTTTCAAAATGACGTCTTTACACGATCGTCACATCAAACCGCTGATTCTCGCCGGCCTGAACGGCGATAACTGGCATCTCGAAGACTACGTGGCGCGCGGCGGTTACGCCCAGCTGCGCCGTATTCTCGAAGAAAAAATTCCGCCTGAGCAGGTGATCGCCGACGTCAAGGCGTCGGGTCTGCGCGGCCGTGGCGGTGCGGGCTTCCCGACCGGTCTGAAGTGGAGCTTCATGCCGCGTCAGTTTCCCGGCCAGAAATACCTTGTCTGCAATTCGGACGAAGGCGAACCGGGCACGTTCAAAGACCGCGACATTCTGCGCTTCAATCCGCATTCGCTGATCGAAGGCATGGCCATCGGCGCGTACGCGATGGGTATCACGGTCGGCTACAACTACATCCACGGCGAAATCTGGGAAACCTACAAGCGCTTTGAAGCAGCGTTGGAAGAGGCTCGCCGTGCCGGGTTCCTCGGCGAGAACATCATGGGTTCGGGCTTCTCGTTCGAACTGCATGCGCACCACGGTTACGGCGCCTATATCTGTGGCGAAGAAACCGCGCTGCTCGAGTCGCTGGAAGGCAAGAAAGGCCAACCGCGCTTCAAGCCGCCGTTCCCGGCGAGCTTCGGCGTGTACGGCAAGCCGACCACGATCAACAACACCGAGACGTTTGCCGCCGTGCCGTTCCTGCTCGCAGTCGGTCCGCAGAATTACCTCGAAATCGGCAAGCCGAATAACGGCGGCACGAAGATTTTCTCCGTGGCCGGCGACGTCGAACGTCCGGGCAATTATGAAATTCCGCTCGGCACGCCGTTCTCGACGTTGATGGAACTGGCCGGCGGCATGCGCGGCGGCAAGAAGATCAAGGCCGTGATTCCCGGCGGTTCGTCGGCACCGGTGATCCCGGGCGACATCATGATGCAGACCGACATGGACTACGACTCGATCGCCAAGCAAGGCTCGATGCTCGGTTCGGGCGCGGTCATCGTCATGGACGAGACGCGTTGCATGGTGCGCTCGCTGTTGCGTCTGTCGTACTTCTATTACGAAGAATCGTGCGGTCAATGCACGCCTTGCCGCGAAGGCACGGGCTGGCTCTACCGCGTGGTGCATCGTATCGAGCATGGGCTCGGCCGTCCGGAAGATCTGGATCTGCTGAACTCGGTCGCTGAAAACATCATGGGCCGCACGATTTGCGCGCTCGGCGATGCGGCGGCCATGCCGGTTCGCGGCATGCTCAAGCACTACTGGGACGAATTCGAATATCACGTCGCCCACAAGCATTGCCTCGTCGGCGGTCACGCCGGCGCGGCGGCGGCGTCGGAAACCGTAGCGGCTTAAGCAAGCAGACAAGCACGCAGAAGAACACGTCATCCGCGGGATTCATCGCCTGACACGGGCGGTGAACCGGGCGAACGATTGAGCGGTAACAGGTTAAGGAAGATTGACCATCATGGTTGAACTTGAAATAGACGGCAAGAAAGTAGAGGTGCCTGAAGGCAGCATGGTGATCCAGGCTGCGCATAAGGTGGACACGTACATTCCTCACTTCTGCTATCACAAGAAGCTGTCGATTGCGGCCAACTGCCGGATGTGTCTGGTCGATGTCGAAAAGATGCCGAAGGCCGTGCCCGCATGCGCCACGCCGGTGTCGGCCGGCATGATCGTGCGCACCAAGTCGGACAAGGCGGTGAAGGGCCAGCAAGCCGTGATGGAATTCCTGCTGATCAACCACCCGCTCGATTGCCCGATCTGCGACCAGGGTGGCGAATGTCAGTTGCAGGATCTGGCCGTGGGCTACGGCAAGTCGGCATCGCGCTATAGCGAGGAAAAGCGCGTGGTGTTCCACAAGAACGTCGGCCCGCTGATCTCGATGGAAGAAATGTCGCGTTGCATTCATTGCACGCGTTGCGTTCGTTTCGGCCAGGAAGTGGCCGGCGTGATGGAACTCGGCATGCTGGGCCGCGGCGAGCATTCGGAAATCACGTCGTTTGTCGGCAAGACGGTGGATTCCGAACTGTCGGGCAACATGATCGATCTCTGCCCGGTCGGCGCGCTGACCAGCAAGCCGTTCCGTTACAGCGCCCGCACGTGGGAACTGTCGCGCCGCAAGTCGGTGAGCCCGCACGATTCCGTCGGCGCGAACCTCGTGGTGCAAGTAAAGAACAACCGCGTGATGCGCGTTCTGCCGTTCGAAAACGAATCCATCAACGAATGCTGGATTTCGGACAAGGACCGCTTCTCGTACGAAGGCCTGAACAGCCCCGAGCGCTTGACGCAGCCTATGCTCAAGCAAGGCGGCAAGTGGGTCGAGACCGACTGGCAAAGCGCGCTTGACTATGTGGTCAAGGGTTTGAAGGGCATCAAGGGCGACCATGGCGCGGATGCGCTGGCCGCAATTGGCAGCGCGCACAGCACGGTCGAAGAACTGTTCCTGTTGAAGCAACTGGCGCAAGCGGTCGGCACGCCGAACGTCGACTTCCGTCTGCGTCAATCGGATTTCTCGGCACCGGTGAACGGTGCACCGTGGCTCGGCACGAGCATCGCCGAACTGTCGAATGTCGACGCCGCACTGGTGATCGGCTCGGATCTGCGCCGCGACCATCCGCTGTTCGCCGCGCGTCTGCGGCAAGCCGCGAAGAACGGCGCGAAGCTCACGCTCGTGCAGGCCACGAACGACGACGCGCTGATTCCGCAAGCGCAACGTGTGGTCGCCGCGCCGTCGGCATGGCTCGACGCGTTGGCGGGTATCGCCGGCGCGGTGTCGGAAGCGAAGGGTGTGGCGTTGCCGGAAGCTTTCGCCGGCATGCAGCCGACCGACGCCAACAAGCAGGTCGCGAAGTCGCTCAGCACCGGCGAAAGCCGCCTGGTGTTGCTGGGCAACGCGGCGGTGCGTCATCCGGATTTCGCGGTCATTCACGCCGCGGCGCAATGGATCGCGGAAGCGACCGGCGCAACGCTGGGCTTCCTCACGGAAACGGCCAACACGGTCGGCGCGCATCTGGTGAACGCGCTGCCGGGTCAGGGCGGTCTGAACGCTCACGAAGTGTTTGAGCAACCGCGCAAGGGTTATCTGCTGCTGAACGTCGAACCCGAGTTCGACGCGGCCAATCCGGCGCAGGCTTTGGCCGCGCTGAACCAGGCTGAAATGGTTGTCGTGATGTCGCCGTTCCAGACGGGCGCTGAATACGCCGACGTGCTGCTGCCGATCGCGCCGTTCACGGAAACGTCCGGTACGTTCGTCAACGCAGAAGGCACCGTGCAGTCGTTCAACGGTGTCGTGCGTCCGCTCGGCGATACGCGTCCGGCATGGAAGGTGTTGCGCGTGCTGGGCAGCTTGCTGGGCGTGCCGGGTTTCGAATTCGATACGTCGGAAGAAGTTCGCACGGCAGCGCTCGGCGACGGTGCATTGACGTCGCGTCTGTCGAACCAGACCAGTGTCACGGTCGCGCGCGGCAAGGCGGTCAAGGCAACGGAAGGTCGGTTCGAGCGCATCGCGAACGTGCCGATCTATCACGCCGACGCACTGGTGCGTCGTGCTGAATCGCTGCATCTGACGGCGGCGTCGCGTGCGGCGAACTCGGTCGGTTTGCCGGCCGCGCTGTTCGACAAACTGGGTTTGAAGGAAGGTGACGCAGTGCGCGTGCGCCAGGGCGAGCAATCGGTGCAGTTGCCGGCCGTGCGCGACGCGAATCTTGCGGAGACGGTCGTCCGCGTATCGGCGGCTACGCCTGCCGGTGCGGCGCTGGGCAGCCTGTTCGGTGAACTGCTGGTGGAGAAGGCGTAAATGAGCTTGTTCGATACGATCAACTCGGGCGGCACCCAGCTTCTCGGTGTGGCATGGCCCACGGTGTGGGCACTGGTGCGCATCCTGGTGGTGGCCGTCGTGATCCTGCTGTGCGTGGCTTACCTGATTCTCTGGGAGCGTAAGCTGATCGGCTGGATGCACGTGCGTCTCGGCCCGAACCGCGTCGGCCCCGCCGGTCTGCTGCAGCCGATCGCCGACGTGCTGAAGCTGTTGCTGAAAGAAGTGATTCAGCCGGCGCAAGCGAGCCGCTGGATCTACCTGATCGCGCCGATCATGGTGGTGGTGCCGGCTTTCGCGGTCTGGGCGGTGATTCCGTTCCAGGCGGGCGCGGTGCTCGGCGACATCAACGCGGGTCTGCTGTACGCCATGGCGATTTCGTCGATCGGCGTGTACGGCGTGATTCTGGCCGGTTGGGCGTCGAATTCGAAATACGCGTTCCTCGGCGCGATGCGCGCCGCGGCGCAAATGGTCTCGTACGAAATCTCGATGGGCTTCGCGCTCGTCGTCGTGCTGATGACCGCCGGTACGCTGAACCTGTCGGGCATCGTCAATTCGCAGGAACACGGCTTCTTTGCTTCGCACGGCCTGAACTTCCTGTCGTGGAACTGGCTGCCGCTGCTGCCGATGTTCGTCGTGTACTTCATCTCGGGCATCGCCGAAACGAACCGTCACCCGTTCGACGTGGTGGAAGGGGAGTCGGAAATCGTCGCGGGCCACATGATTGATTACTCGGGGATGGCGTTCGCGCTGTTCTTCCTCGGCGAGTACATCAACATGATCGTGATCTCGGCGTTGGCTGCCACATTGTTCCTTGGGGGCTGGAGCGCTCCGTTCGGGTTCCTGTCGTTTATCCCGGGCATCTTCTGGCTCGTCCTCAAGGTTTTCCTGCTGTTGTCGGTGTTCATCTGGGCGCGCGCCACATTCCCGCGCTATCGCTATGACCAGATCATGCGTCTGGGCTGGAAGGTCTTTATTCCGGTCTGCGTGGTGTGGCTGGTGGTGGTCGGCTTCTGGATCATGTCGCCGTTGAATATCTGGAAATAAAGGGCGGATGAACCTATGACCGCAATCCAAAATTTTTTCAAGACCTTCTTCCTGACGGAACTGCTGAAGGGCCTCGCACTGACCGGACGTTATACGTTCCAGCGCAAGGTGACCGTGCAGTTCCCGGAAGAGAAGACCCCGATCTCGCCGCGTTTCCGTGGGCTGCATGCGCTGCGCCGCTATGAAAACGGCGAAGAGCGCTGCATCGCCTGCAAGCTGTGCGAAGCGGTGTGCCCGGCGCTCGCCATCACGATTGAATCGGAAACGCGTGCGGACAATACGCGTCGCACGACGCGTTACGACATCGACCTGACCAAGTGCATCTTCTGCGGTTTCTGCGAAGAGAGCTGCCCGGTCGATTCGATCGTCGAAACGCACATTCTCGAGTATCACGGCGAAAAGCGTGGCGATCTGTATTTCACGAAAGACATGCTGCTGGCCGTTGGCGATCGTTACGAAACAGAGATCGCCGCGAACAAGGCAGCCGACGCACCGTATCGTTGAAGCGCTTCATTTGCAGTTTTCAGTTGAAGCAGTCAATGCGGCAGTAAATGCATGAGCAAAACGGCCTGTTGTCGGGCCGTGCGCCGCGGTTTGAACGCCGCGGCACGGCGCACCTGTGTGGTTGTTCTGGCGGAATCCCCGCTCGACCAACCCCGCGTGCCAAAGAACAATGCCTGACGATGGCCTAACGATGAACCGGTAATCATGGAATTCACGACCGTACTGTTCTACATCTTCGCGCTGCTCCTGGTGGTTTCAGGGCTGAAGGTGATCACCTCGCGCAACCCGGTGTCGTCCGCACTGTTTCTGGTGCTGGCGTTCTTCAACGCAGCCGCGATCTGGATGCTGCTGCAGGCCGAGTTCCTTGCGATCCTGCTGGTGCTGGTCTACGTCGGCGCGGTGATGGTGCTGTTCCTGTTCGTCGTGATGATGCTGGACATCAATATCGACGTGCTGCGTAAAGACTTCAAACGCTTCGTGCCGATGGCCACGCTGGTGGGTGCCATCATCGTGATCGAAACCGCGCTGATCCTGTGGCACGGCTACGGCGCGACCGCCACCGCGCTGCGCGACACCACGGCCGCCGCGAACGGTATGGGCGACTGGTCGAACACCCGCCTGATCGGCAAGGTGATCTACACGGATTACATCTTCGCGTTCGAAGTGGCCGGCCTCGTGCTGCTGGTCGCGATCATCGCGGCGATCGCGCTGACCACGAACCACAAGAAAGACAGCAAACGCCAGAACGTTAGCGAGCAGGTCAAGGTGCGTGCTCAGGACCGTGTGCGTATCGTGAAGATGAAGTCGGAGAAGACCGCGGCAACCGTCGCGGCGGAAGAAGCCGCCGCGGCAGCAGCGGCGGCGGCAGCAACAGCGGCCGACTCGGCAGCGGCTAAAAACAGCTGAGCGGACAGGAGATAGAAATCATGTTGACCCTTGCCCATTACCTTGTCCTCGGCGCGATCCTGTTTGCGATCAGCATCGTCGGCATTTTCCTGAACCGCCGCAACGTGATCATCATCCTGATGGCGATCGAACTGATGCTGCTGGCGGTGAACACCAATTTCGTCGCGTTCTCGCATTACCTCGGCGACGTGCATGGCCAGATCTTCGTTTTCTTCGTGCTGACGGTAGCGGCGGCGGAAGCGGCGATCGGCCTCGCAATTCTGGTGACCCTGTTCCGTAGCCTCGACACGATCAATGTCGAGGATCTCGATCAGCTCAAAGGTTAATTTCAGGAAAAGCGGTTATGTCCACGATACTCAATGAAAACCTGCTGCTGGCGATCCCGCTGGCACCGCTGGCCGGTTCCCTGATCGCAGGGCTGTTCGGAAAAGCGGTAGGACGAGCCGGTGCGCATTCGGTCACGATCCTCGGCGTCGCGATCTCGTTCATCCTGTCGGCCGTGGTGTTCTTCCAGGTCATGGACGGCGCGAGCTTCAACGCGACCGTCTACCAATGGATGACGATCGGTAAAACGAATTTCGAAGTCGGCTTCCTGGTCGACTCGCTGACGGCCATGATGATGTGCGTGGTGACCTTCGTGTCGCTGATGGTGCACATCTACACGATCGGCTACATGGCCGACGACGACGGCTACCAGCGCTTCTTCTCGTACATCTCGCTGTTCACGTTCTCGATGTTGATGCTCGTGATGAGCAACAACTTCCTGCAGCTGTTCTTCGGCTGGGAAGCGGTGGGCTTGGTGTCGTACCTGCTGATCGGTTTCTACTTCACGCGTCCTACGGCGATCTACGCGAACATGAAGGCGTTCATCGTGAACCGTATCGGCGACTTCGGCTTTCTGCTGGGTATCGGTCTGCTGTTCGCGTTCGCCGGTTCGATGAACTACGGCGACGTCTTCGCGAAGCGCACCGAACTGGCCGCCTTGAGCTTCCCGGGTACGGATTGGGGGCTGCTGACGGTGGCCTGCATCTGCCTGTTCATCGGCGCGATGGGTAAGTCGGCGCAATTCCCGCTGCACGTGTGGCTGCCGGATTCGATGGAAGGCCCGACGCCGATTTCCGCGCTGATTCACGCGGCAACCATGGTGACGGCCGGTATCTTCATGGTGACGCGCATGTCGCCGCTGTTCGAACTGTCGGATACGGCGCTGTCGTTCGTCATGGTGATCGGCGCGATTACCGCGTTGTTCATGGGTTTCCTCGGCATCATCCAGAACGACATCAAGCGTGTGGTGGCGTATTCCACGCTGTCGCAGCTCGGTTACATGACGGTCGCACTCGGCGCGTCGGCCTACTCGGTCGCCGTGTTCCACCTGATGACGCACGCGTTCTTCAAGGCGCTGCTGTTCCTCGGCGCGGGTTCGGTGATCATCGGCATGCACCACGATCAGGACATCCGCAACATGGGCGGCCTGCGCAAGTACATGCCGATCACGTGGATCACGTCGCTGGTCGGTTCGCTGGCGCTGATCGGCACGCCGTTCTTCTCCGGCTTCTACTCGAAAGACTCGATCATCGACGCGGTGAAGCTGTCGAATCTGCCGGGCTCGGGTTTCGCGTACTTCGCGGTGGTGGCGAGCGTGTTCGTCACGGCGCTGTACTCGTTCCGTATGTACTTCCTGGTGTTCCACGGCAAGGAGCGCTTCCGCGGTCCGAAGCATCCGGAATCGCCGATGGCTATCGAAGCCGCTGCGCACGCGCATGACGCTCATGCTCACGACGCGCACGGTCACGGCCATGACGCGCACGGTCACGACGACCACGCTCACGAGCCGCACGAAACGCCGTGGGTGGTGTGGCTGCCGTTGGTGCTGCTGGCGATTCCGTCGGTGGTGATCGGCGCGATCGGTGTCGGTCCGATGCTGTTCGGCGACTTCTTCCAGCACGGCGTGGCGTTCGACAAGGTGATCTTTATCGGCGCGAACCATCCGGCGGTGTCCGAGATGGCCGAAGAATTCCACGGCTGGGCGTCGATGGGTCTGCACTCGGTTTCGGGTCTGCCGGTCTGGCTGGCGCTCGCGGGTGTCGTGGTGGCGTGGTTCCTGTACATCGTCCGCCCGGATCTGCCGGCTGTCATCAAGCGCGCGTTCGGCCCGATCTACACGCTGCTCGATAACAAGTACTACATGGACAAGATCAACGAAGTCGTGTTCGCGCGGGGCGCCGTGGCCATCGGCCGGGGTCTCTGGAAGGAAGGCGACGTCGTGGTGATCGACGGTATCGTCAACGGCAGCGCACGCTTTATCGGCTGGTTCGCCAGCGTGATCCGCTTCCTCCAATCCGGCTATATCTACCACTACGCGTTTGCCATGATTATCGGCATGTTGGGGCTCCTGACCCTGTTTGTAACGCTCGGCGGCAAATAAGGCGAGGGACACTAATGCACGCTTATCCGATTCTCAGTATCGCAATCTGGTTACCGATCCTCGTTGGCCTGCTGGTTCTGGCTATCGGTTCCGACAAAAACCCGGCGCCCGCGCGCTGGGTTGCGCTGATCGGCTCGGTCGTCAGCTTTATCGTGACGATCCCGCTCATCACGGGTTTTGATTCGAGCACCGCCGATCTGCAGTTCGTCGAAAAGGCCAACTGGATCGAGCGTTTCAACATTTCGTATCACCTGGGTGTCGACGGCATCTCGATGTGGTTCGTCGTGTTGACGGCATTGATTACGGTGATCGTCGTGATCGCCGCGTGGGAAGTGATCACGAAGAACGTCGCGCAGTACCTGGCCGCGTTCCTGATCCTGTCGGGCATCATGGTCGGCGTGTTCAGCTCGGCTGACGGCATGCTGTTCTACGTGTTCTTCGAAGCGACGCTGATTCCGATGTACATCATCATCGGCGTGTGGGGTGGGGCGAACCGCGTGTACGCGGCGTTCAAGTTCTTCCTGTACACGCTGATGGGCTCGCTGCTGATGCTGGTGGCGCTGATTTACCTGTACGTCCAGACCGGCACGTTCGACCTGGCCACGTGGCAGCACGCGCAGATCGGCATGACGCCCCAGGTATTGCTATTCATCGCGTTCTTCATGGCGTTCGCCGTGAAGGTGCCGATGTGGCCGGTCCACACGTGGTTGCCTGACGCCCACGTGGAAGCGCCGACCGGCGGCTCCGTCGTGCTGGCCGCGATCATGCTGAAGCTCGGCGCGTACGGTTTCCTGCGCTTCTCTCTGCCCATCGCACCGGACGCCAGCCATTTCCTCGCACCGGTCGTGATCACGCTGTCGCTGATCGCGGTGATCTACATCGGCCTCGTGGCGATGGTGCAGGCTGACATGAAGAAACTGGTCGCGTATTCGTCGATCGCGCACATGGGTTTCGTGACGCTCGGCTTCTTCATCTTCAACCAGCTCGGCGTGGAAGGCGCGATCGTGCAGATGATCTCGCACGGTTTCGTGTCGGGCGCGATGTTCCTGTGTATCGGTGTGCTGTACGACCGTATGCACTCGCGTCAGATCGCCGATTACGGCGGTGTCGTCAACGTCATGCCGAAGTTCGCCGCGTTCGTGATGCTGTTCTCGATGGCTAACTGTGGCTTGCCGGGCACCTCCGGTTTCGTCGGCGAGTTCATGGTGATTCTGGCCTCCGTCCAGTACAACTTCTGGATCGCGGGCGGCGCGGCAGTCACGCTGATTCTCGGCGCGGGCTACACGCTGTGGATGTACAAGCGTGTGTACTTCGGCGCGATCACCAACGATCACGTGAAGAGCCTCGTCGACATCAACCGTCGCGAATTTTTCATGCTGGCAGTGCTTGCCGCACTGACGCTGTTCATGGGCCTGTATCCGAAGCCCTTTACCGATGTGATGCACGTATCCGTGGAAAACCTCCTCTCCCACGTTGCGCAGTCAAAGCTGCCGTTGCCTCAGTAACGCCGAGCGGAGGAATTTAAAGACCATGCAAAACGCCCCTATGACTGCTCTGTTGCCCGACGCGCTGGTGATGCTCGCCGTTGTCGTCGCGTGGCTCAACGACACGTTCGTCGGCCAGGCCGGTCGCCGTACCACGTACTTCATTGCGTTCTTCTCGACGCTCGTCGCCGGCATCTGGTTTGCGATGAATGCGTTCAACCCGCAAGTGCGCTACTACTTCGGCCATATGTACGTGGTGGACTCGTTCGCCAACGTGATGAAAGCGGTGGTGACGCTCGGCTATGCCGTGTCGATCGTCTATTCGCGCCGTTACCTCGAAGATCGCGGCCTGTTTCGTGGCGAGTTCTTCCTGTTGGGCATGTTCTCGTTGCTCGGCCAGCTCGTGATGATTTCCGGCAACAACTTTCTGACGCTGTATCTCGGTCTGGAACTGATGTCGCTGTCGCTGTACGGCGCGATCGCGTTGCGCCGTGACGCGGCACCGTCGAACGAAGCAGCGATGAAGTACTACGTGCTCGGCGCGTTGGCTTCCGGTTTTCTGCTGTACGGCATCTCGATGCTGTACGGCGCGACCGGTTCGCTCGACCTGAACGAAGTGTTCAAGGCGATCGGCACGAGCCACTACGATCCGAGCGTGCTGCTGTTCGGCGTGATCTTTATCGTGGCAGGCGTGGCGTTCAAGATGGGCGCGGTGCCGTTCCACATGTGGGTGCCTGACGTTTATCAGGGCGCACCGACGGCGATGACGCTGATGGTCGGCGGCGGTCCGAAGGTTGCCGCGTTTGCGTGGGGCCTGCGCTTCCTCGTGATGGGCCTGTTGCCGCTGGCGGTGGAATGGCAGCAGATGCTGGTGATTCTGGCGGCGCTGTCCCTGATCGTCGGCAACATCACGGGTATCGTGCAGCGCAACGTCAAGCGGATGCTCGCGTATTCGGCGATCTCGAACATGGGCTTCGTGCTGCTCGGTCTGCTGGCCGGTGTGGTCGACCACAAGACCACCGGCGCCGCCAACGCGTACGGCTCGGCAATGTTCTACAGCATCGTCTACCTGATCACCACGCTGGGCACGTTCGGCGTCATCATGCTGCTGGCGCGCCGCGATTTCGAAGCGGATACGCTGGAAGACTTCAAGGGCCTGAATCAGCGCAGCCCGGTGTTCGCGTTCGTGATGATGGTCATGATGTTCTCGCTGGCCGGGATTCCGCCCGCAGTCGGCTTCTACGCGAAGCTCGCGGTGCTGCAGGCCACCATGAACGCCGGTCTGACCTGGCTGACGGTGCTGGCCGTGATGACGTCGTTGTTCGGCGCGTTCTACTACCTGCGTATCGTTAAGCTGATGTATTTCGACGACCCGGTAGACACTGCACCGATTCATGCCGATTCCAGCACGCGTGCTCTGCTCGCGCTGAACGGGCTGGTGGTGTTGCTGCTCGGCATCGTGCCGGACCCGCTGTTGAAAGCCTGCCTGCAGGCTATCCAGCACACGTTGCTGCTCTGATGTCGGCTGCGGGTTGGTTTATCGTGTTGTTGGCGCTGGTTGGCGCCAACCTGCCGTTCCTGAATCAGCGCCTCTTCGCCGCCGTGCCGTTGAAAGCGGCGAAGAAGAGCGCCTGGATCCGGATTGCCGAACTTATCGTGCTGTACTTCGTGGTCGGCGCGCTGGGTTTTCTGCTTGAGGCGCGCGCGGGTAACCGCTTTGAACAGGGTTGGCAGTTCTACGCGATCACGTTCGCCTTGTTCGTCGTGTTCGCCTTCCCCGGCTTTACCTTCCAGTATCTCGTCAAACGCCGCTGACGGCGTCTCGCCGTCGCGCACCATGCTGTCCCGAGGTCCGCATATGGCTGAACTTCCCAATCACGACGCCGCGCTCACCGAGACTTGTGTCGAGAGCAAAACGATCCATCAAGGGCCGTTTCTGACGTTGAAATGCGATACCGTTCGCTTGCCGGACGGCAAGCAGGCCACGCGTGAATATGTTCAGCATCCTGGCGCCGTCATGGTGATTCCGCTATTCGACGACGGCCGTGTGCTGCTGGAAAGCCAGTATCGCTATCCGATGGGCAAGGTCATGGTCGAATATCCGGCCGGGAAGCTCGACGCGAATGAAGGCGCGCTCGCTTGCGCAAAACGCGAGTTGCAGGAAGAAACCGGCTACACCGCGCGTGAATTTGTTTACCTGACGCGCATTCACCCGATCATTTCGTACTCGACAGAGTTCATCGACATCTACCTCGCGCGCGGTTTGAGCGCGGGCGAGCGCAAGCTCGATGAAGGCGAGTTCCTCGAACTGTTCACCGCAAGCGTTGCCGACGTGTCGGAGTGGGTAAGAACCGGCAAGATCACCGACGTGAAAACGGTGATCGGCACGTTCTGGCTGGAGAGGGTGTTGTCCGGAGCCTGGTCGATCACCGCGCAGCCGCAGTAACGCAATCAGCCCGGCGCGCGTGGACAAGCGCGCAGCGGTAGGGAATCTGCAAAAGCCCCTGCTGGTCTATGACCAGCAGGGGCTTTTTTAACGCCGGACGAGAAGGGGCGTCTGGCCGTTGTCTGAAAAAATGCCGCTCTTTCCTATGCTATCCGACAGTCTCGCCCTGCAACGCTCATCGCTCTAGTATTGACCTTCTCCAAAACGCGTTCATCGCCCAGATTGATTCGGATGACGAACAGATTGAGAGAAGGGAGTTTGAGCGAATGATGTGAAGTTGTCACTTGACAACCTCGCTTTAAGTGACTAAATTGGAGGGTATAGATGAACCGAGGAACCCACTCCAAGAAGGAGATCGAGGCCGCGCTGGTGTATGCGGAAACGAACGGCTGGCGTGTTCAGAGCGGTGGTAAAGGGCACGCGTGGGGAAAAATGTACTGTCCTTACAAAGACGCCGAGTGTCGCTGTGGAGAGTTTTGTATATCGAGTGTCTGGAGCACGCCGAGGAACCCCGGCAACCACGCCAGACATCTCAGGCGCATTGTCGACAATTGCACGGCGCAGCGGTAGCGCATGGCGCTGCAAAACGAACGTTCAGGCCGAATGAAGGTAGGAGTAACGTATGGAATATGTTTTCATCTTGAAGTATCGGCTCGCTGCTGAAGACAGCGATCTCGACGCAATCGTCGAGCGTCTGGGTGAGGCGGGTTGCGACGACGCCACGGTCGGCGTGGGGCAACCGGGCCGCATGGCGTTGTTCTTTTCCCGCGAAGGCGCCTCCGCGTTCGCCGCGCTCGTCAGCGCACTCGAAGACGTCAAGCGCGCAGTGCCGTCTGCACGTCTCGTCGAGGCAGGCCCAGATTTCGTCGGCCTGACCGACGTCGCCGAGGTCGCCGGCGTGTCGCGACAGAACATGCGCAAGCTGATGCTGAGTCACGCAATCGACTTTCCGCCGCCAGTCCATGAAGGCAGTGCGTCGGTCTGGCATCTGTCGGACATCCTGGCGTGGCTGACAGCGCGCGGCGGCTATGACATTAGGGCGAACGTGTTTGACGTTGCGAAGTCGGCCAAGCAGATCAACCTCGCCAACGGCGCGCGCGAACTCGAGCCGCGGCTTAGTCGTCAACTCGAATGCCTGGTGGCGTAGCGCTGCGTCGGGGTGGGTGTGTGAAAGTGCTGATCGAACGTAACCCAAAGGCTGACTCAACGCTCGTGCGCCATGCCGTTTTGCAGGCAGGTGCGCTTCGGCATCGCTTTGCACAAAGCGTTAAAATCGCCCACCGCGTTTGATTTGCCTTGAGCAACAGGCGTCGGCGTGTCGTTCGAAAGAGTTTTTCGAACGATCGTTCACAAATTTATGTTTTGCGCTAAACTGGCACGCAAGCCCTGATTCCACATGAAGGTCCTCGATTTACAGTGTCCGCATGGCCATCGGTTCGAAGGCTGGTTCGCTTCGGCTGAAGACTTCGAGTCGCAGCAGTCCCGCAAGCTGGTCGAATGTCCAATTTGCGGTGCGAACGAAGTAAGCCGTTTGCCGTCGGCCCCCCGTCTGAATCTATCGGGTGCGACGGAGGCAAAGGCGCCAGCGGTCGCAGATAATATGCAAGCGCGTGTCATGCGTGCGTTGCGCGAGGTACTGGAAAAGACTGAGAACGTGGGCGACCGCTTCGCCGAGGAAGCACGGCGCATTCACTACAACGAAGCGCCTGCTCGCAATATTCGTGGTGTCACGACACCCGAAGACGCGAAAGCCTTGGTCGAAGAAGGCATCGAAGTGATGCCGCTGCCGGTCCCGGCTGCCTTGAAGGAACCGCTGCAATAGCGCAGTGGTTCACTGGCGGCGGGAGGTTGCGGCCAGGAGACACTACGCATGAATCTGGACTATTCCTCCGCTGATAACGCGTTCCGCGCGGACATCCGCAGCTGGCTCGAAGCGAATCTGCCTCGCGCGCTCAGCGACAAAGTTCTCAATCACAAACGTCTTTCCCGCGAGGATTTCGCGGATTGGCACAAGCTGCTCGGCACGCGCGGCTGGTCGGTGGTCGCGTGGCCAAAAGAGTATGGCGGTCCGGGTTGGGACGCGACTCAGCGGCATATCTGGGACGAAGAGTGTGCGCGCATCGGTGCACCGTCCGTGCTGCCCTTTGGCGTTTCGATGGTGGCGCCCGTGCTGATGAAATACGGCAACGAAGCGCAGAAGCGTCACTATTTGCCGCGCATTCTCGACGGTTCGGACTGGTGGTGCCAAGGCTATTCCGAGCCGGGTTCCGGTTCGGATCTGGCATCGTTGCGCACGCGTGCCGAACGCGTCGGCGATCATTACCTGGTCAACGGCCAGAAAACCTGGACCACGCTCGGTCAGTACGCGGACATGATGTTCTGCCTCGTGCGCACCGACAGCGGCGCGAAGAAGCAGGAGGGCATTTCGTTCCTGCTGATCGACATGAAGACCCCGGGCATCACGGTGCGGCCCATCATCACGCTTGACGAAGATCACGAAGTCAACGAAGTCTTTTTCGAAGACGTGAAAGTGCCGGTCGAGAATCTGGTCGGAGACGAGAACCGCGGCTGGACTTACGCAAAATATCTGCTCGGCCATGAGCGCACAGGTATTGCGCGCGTCGGGCAATCCAAGCGCGAACTGGTCTTTCTGAAACGTCTCGCGCTAGACCAGAAAAAGAATGGCAAGCCGTTGCTACAAGACCCGGTCTTCGCCGCCAAAGTGGCGAGCCTCGAGATCGAGTTGATGGCGCTCGAAGTCACCGTGCAACGCGTCGTTGCCAATGAAGCCGGCGGACGCGGACCGGGGCCCGAGGCGTCGATGCTGAAGATCAAAGGCACTGAGGTCCAGCAGGCGTTGACCGAACTGATGTTCGAAGCCGTCGGGCCACTTGCCGCGCCGTTCGACGTACCGTTCCTCGAAGGCGAACGCGAACATAGTCTGGCCGGCAACGACGACGCCGCGCCGCTAGCCGCGTACTACTTCAACTTCCGCAAGACGTCGATTTACGGCGGCTCGAACGAAATTCAAAAGAACATCATCGCGCAGATGATTCTCGGACTTTGAGGAGCGGCGCATGGACTTCAATTTCAACGACGAACAACAGC
Source organism: Paraburkholderia sp. BL21I4N1 (assembly GCF_002973525.1). Lineage (GTDB taxonomy): Bacteria > Pseudomonadota > Gammaproteobacteria > Burkholderiales > Burkholderiaceae > Paraburkholderia. The sequence continues at coordinate 19,027 of NZ_PVEN01000021.1, read as the reverse complement.
AATTCGCCGACGCATTGCGCCGTTATCTGGACAAGAGCTACGGGTTCGAGGCGCGCCAGGCGATTGTCCGCTCGGAAGCGGGCACGTCGGATACGCATTGGGCCGCATTCACCGAATTGGGCCTGACTGCGTTGCCGGTGCCGGAAGCACAAGGCGGTTTCAACGGCGGCCCGATCGACATGCTGGTGGTGATGCAGGAACTCGGCCGCGCGTTGGTCGTCGAGCCGTATTGGGCGACGGCGGTCGGCATCGAAGCATTGCGTCTTGCCGGCAGCGGGCAGGGCGAAGATGCGTCGTTGCTGGAGCGCGCGGCGCAGGGCGAGATCAAACTGTCCGTGGCATTTCACGAGCCCCACGCGCGCTACGATCTGTTCGACGTTGCCACGACCGCGAGTGGCGCCGGCGAGCAGCCGACCTTGACCGGCACGAAGTCGGTCGTGCTGCACGGTGCGCAAGCGCATTACTGGATCGTACCGGCCCGGCTGAATGGCGAAATCGCGCTGTTCGTCGTGGGGCGCGACGCAGCGGGCGTGAAGCTGACCGACTACCGTACGATCGACGGTCAACGCGCCGCGACGCTCGAATTCAACGGTACGCCCGCGCGCCGTCTCGAAGGTCAGCACGCCGGCGCGGCCGCGCTCGAACACATCGCGGACTACGGCACGGTTTTGCTGTGCGCCGAGGCGATCGGCGCGCTAGACGCGCTGAATCTCGCCACTGTCGACTACACCAAAACACGCCAGCAGTTCGGCCAGCCGATCGCGCGCTTTCAGGCCTTGCAGCACCGCATGGTCGAGATGCTGATTCACGCCGAGCAGGCACGTTCGGTCACCTATCTGGCCGCCATGCGCTACACCAGCGAAGACCCCGAGGAGCGTCGCCGGGCCGTCTCGGCCGCGAAGGCACGGGTTGGACAGGCCGCGCGTTTCGTCGGTCAGCAGGCGGTTCAGTTGCATGGCGGCATGGGCGTGACGAACGAAGTCGCGGCGGCGCATCTGTTCAAACGCCTTGCGATCATCGAAACCACGCTGGGCGATGTCGATCATCATCTCGCGCGGTTCGCCGCGCTGCCCGGCTTCATGACCGCCGAAGCCTGATTGGCCGGTCGATTCGGAAAACAAGGAGCGCGACAATGGGTTTCAGTTTCGAAGACATGGTGGTCGGCACGAGCGTTGAAGTCGGCAGGCACACGTTCACGCGAGAAGAGATTGTGGACTTCGCGCAAAAGTTCGATCCGCAACCGTTTCACCTGGACGAAGCCGCCGCTGCCCAGTCGCCGTTCCGCGGCCTGGTCGCGAGCGGTTGGCACACCTGTTCGGTGATGATGGGCATGCTCGTGCGCAACACGCTCGCCGGATCCACGTCGATGGGCTCGCCCGGCATCGACGATATTCGCTGGGTGAAGCCGGTGCGCGTAGGCGACACGATCACGATGAAGAACATCGTGCTCGACAAGCGCGTGTCGGAGAGCAAGCCGGATCGCGGCATCGTGTCGACGCAGTGGGAAGGCATCAACCAGCACGGCGAAACGGTGATCACGGTACGCTCGAAGGGATTGTTCGGACTGCGCAATCCGGGAGCGGCATCATGACGCTCGGTGCGACGCCTGCCGCGACATTCGGCGATGCCGCGGCGCTGCGTGAACTGATCGGCGCCGAGCCGCTAGTCAGCGAATGGTTGAGCGTCGATCAGGCGAGCGTCGATCGCTTCGCGCAAGCCACCGGCGATCACCAGTGGATTCACGTCGATCCGGAGCGGGCGCGGCGCGAGTCGCCGTTCGGCGGCCCGGTCGCACATGGTTTCCTGACCTTATCGTTGATCCCGGCGCTGCTCGGAAAGACAGTAGCGCTGCAGCAGCGAATGGGGGTGAACTACGGATTGAATCGCGTGCGGTTCACGTCGCCGGTGCCGGTCGGCTCGTCATTGCGGGCGAAATTCGCGGTCGACTCCGTCAGCGAGGTCGACAATGCCGGCGTGCAAGTGGTGTGGAACGTGACGCTGGAACGGCAGGGCAGTGAGCGACCGGTCTGCGTCGCGGAGTTCATCACGCGGCATTACTTCTAAGGCGAGCAAGGCCGGCGTGATCTGCTGGCATCGGCGTAGATGCAGAAGCCTGAATCCAGACACGAGCGCGAAGAAAAAAACGCGGGCGGCATTCATGCCGACCCGCGTTTTTTATGCCTCTACAGCGGCAACCGCACTTACATCACAACCACCGCAAACCTATCGCTTCGCATACTGCGTCGCGCCGAACAGCATTTCCTTCGCTTTCTCGTCCATGACCGGCTGGCGCACTGAAGCCAGCACGTCCACACCGCGCACCACGGCCGGACGTGCGGCAATTTCCTCATGCCAGCGCTTCACATGGGGAAACGCATCCAGATCGACGCCCTGGTTTTTCCACGAGCGCGTCCACGGAAACGCCGCGATGTCGGCGATCGTGTAGTCGTTGCCGGCAAGATACTGCGTCTTGCCGAGTTGTGTGTCCATCACACCGTACAGACGCCGCGTCTCGTTCGTGTAGCGATTGATCGCGTACTCGATCGGCTCCGGCGCGTAGATGCGGAAGTGGTGCGTTTGCCCGAGCATCGGACCGAGACCGCCCATCTGGAACATGAGCCACTGCAGTGTGTCATAGTGCGCAGCCGGATCGGTCGGCAGGAACTTGCCGGTCTTCTCGGCGAGATAGATCAGGATCGCGCCCGACTCGAACAACGCGAACGGTTGACCCTCGGCGCCTTTCGGACCCTCGGAGTCGACGATCGCGGGGATTTTGTTGTTCGGGCTGATGGCGAGGAATTCGGGCTTGAACTGATCGCCCGTGCCGATGTTCACGGCGTGCGCGGCGTAGTCGAGGCCCGTCTCCTCGAGCATGATGTGGACCTTGTGACCGTTCGGGGTTGCCCAGCTATAGACGTCTATCATCGTGGCTCCGTTGTTTCGTGAAAGCGGCGCCACGTAGGGCGCCGCTATTGACGAAAATTAGAGCATAGATCGCACGATGCTGCTGGCGGCCTCGCGGACCGTCACGAGGCCCGCCGCCGTGCTTATCTCATCAGATCACAACCTCAAGCCGCTTCAAACACGCGTAACCGGCATTTCCACACGAGCCGCCGCGCCGGCATCCAGATGCCGCGCCAGTTCGAGTTTGGCGATCGCGTTGCGATGCACTTCGTCGGGACCATCGGCGAAACGCAGCGTTCGCGCGGATGCATACGCATAGGCCAGCGGGAAATCGTCGCTGACGCCGCCGCCGCCATGGGCCTGAATGGCCCAGTCGATCACCTGGCACGCCATGTTCGGTGCGACCACCTTGATCATTGCAATCTCGCCGCGCGCGCCCTTGTTGCCGACCGTGTCCATCATGTACGCCGTCTTCAGCGTGAGCAGGCGCGCCTGTTCGATCATGCAGCGCGCCTCGGCCATGCGCTCCTGGGTGACGCCCTGAGCGGCCACCGGTTTGCCGAACGCCACGCGCTGCATGGAACGTTTCGCCATCAGTTCCAGCGCACGTTCGGCGAGGCCGATCAAACGCATGCAGTGGTGAATCCGTCCTGGTCCGAGGCGGCCCTGCGCAATCTCGAAACCGCGGCCTTCGCCGAGCAGCATATTGGTCACCGGTACGCGCACGTTGTCCAGCGTGATTTCCATGTGGCCGTGCGGCGCGTCGTCGTAACCGAACACGGTCAGCGGACGGTGCACGGTGATGCCCGTCGCCTCGGCGGGCACCAGGATCATCGACTGCTGCTCGTGGCGCGGCGCGTCCGGATCGGTCTTGCCCATGACGATATAGACCTTGCAGCGCGGATCGCCCGCGCCCGACGACCACCACTTGTGGCCGTTGATCACGTAGTAATCGCCGTCGCGCACGATGCTGGTCTGGATGTTGGTCGCATCCGACGACGCCACCTCCGGCTCCGTCATCAGAAACGCCGACCGTATCTGCCCTTGCAGCAGCGGCTCGAGCCATTCGCGCTTGTTGTCCTCGCTGCCGTAACGTTCGATCGTTTCCATGTTGCCGGTGTCGGGCGCGTTGCAGTTGAACACTTCCGGCGCCCAGGGCACGCGGCCCATGATTTCGCACAGCGGCGCGTATTCGAGATTCGTCAGGCCGGCGCCGCGTACGGATTCAGGCAGGAACAGATTCCACAAGCCCGCGTCGCGTGCCTTCATCTTGAGTTGTTCGATCAGTTCGGTGGGCAACCACGCGTTGCCGTTGTGGCGATTGCGTGCGATTTCCGCGTAGAACGCCTGTTCGTTCGGATAGATGTGCGCGTCGAAGAAGGCGAGCAGTTTCTCGCGCAATGCCTGAACCTTCGGGGTGTAATCGAAATTCATGTAGGACCTCGCGAATAAAACGGATAACGGACGATTAGGCTCGATGCGTTCAACGCACCTTCTGCGCGTAGCGCCAGGCGAGTTCCGCCATGGGTTTCGCACGGCTGCCGGCATCGAGCGCCTGAGCGCTGGCCGCGGTGCCGTCAACTACCCGCTTCATGATTCCTTGCAGAATCGCGGCGATGCGGAACATGTTGTAGGCCAGATAGAAGTTCCAGTCGCCGTGAATCTCGAAGCCGGTGCGCTCGCAATAACGCTTGACGTAGTCGGCCTCGTCGGGAATGCCGAGAGCCGCCCAATCGAGTCCCGCGATACCGCGGAATTGCGTCGGGTCGACATGCCACGCCATGCAGTGATAGGCAAAGTCGGCGAGCGGATCGCCGAGCGTCGACAGTTCCCAGTCGAGCACCGCGAGTACTTTCGGTTCGCTCGGGTGGAAGATCAGATTGTCGAGCCGGTAGTCGCCATGCACGATCGAGGCGCGCTCGCCCGTTTCCGCCGGCATGTGCTGCGGCAGCCAGTCGATCAGCCGATGCATCGCATCGATCGGCTCAGTTTCTGACGCAAGGTACTGCTTGCTCCAGCGGCCGATCTGGCGGGCGAAATAATTGCCCGGTTTGCCGTAGTCGGCGAGACCGGCGCTCGTGACGTCGACGCTGTGCAAAGCCGCGATCACGCGATTCATTTCGTCGTAAATCGCCGCGCGCCCGTCGTTCGTCATGCCGGGCAAGGACTGATCCCACAGCACGCGGCCCTCGACGAACTCCATCACGTAAAAGGCGCGGCCGATCACGCTTTCGTCGTCGCACAGGGCGAGCATGCGGGCGACCGGTACGTCGCTGCCGGCCAGCGCGTGCATCACACGGTACTCACGTTCCACGGCATGCGCGGACGGCAGCAGCTTCGCGGCCGGCCCGGGCTTGGCGCGCATCACGTAAGAGCGCGACGGCGTGACGAGTTTGAAGGTGGGATTGGACTGTCCGCCGGCGAACTGCTCCAGCGTGAGCGGCCCGGCAAATCCGTCGACATGCTGGATCAGCCATGCCGCGAGCGCGTCGCTGTCGAAGCGTTGCCGGTCGTTGACCGGGCGCGTGCCTTCGAAAGCCGAATAATCCGGTTTGTGTTCTGGTTCACCGCTCTGCGTGGCTTGCACCATGTGTCTCCTCCAGTTCGGGTTCAGCTACGCTTGTATTGAATGAATTGTGCGTAGAGCATTTCCATCGTCGTATTGCGGACGTCGCGATGCAGCGGCGACGGCGGTGAATAATTGATCGCGCGCAGCACCCAGTCGCGCGGAGCGGCGCCGACATCGAGCGCGTTGATGCAGCCGGTGGCTTGCGCGAGATGCCCGAAGAACGTGCGACCTCCCGCCGTGATGGCGTGCGACAGGATCGCGCGATTCACGCCGCCGTGCAGAACCAGCAGCACGGTGTCCCACGAGGTGTCGGCGCGCAAGGCGTCGATGGCAGGCAACACGCGATCAAACAAGGCGCCAATCGTCTCGCCGTCGAGAAAGCGCGTGCTTTCCGGCACGATGCCGTCGAACGCGCCGAGAAACGCGGCTTCGATATCCTGCGGCGGAATGTTGCCGAGCTTGCCGCCGCGAATTTCCTGCCACGCCGGTTCGACTTCGAGTTCGATCGGCTGCTGCGTTTGCGCCAGCACGCGCTGCGCGGTTTCGACGGTGCGCGGCAAGCCGCTCACGATCACGCGGTCGAAACGAACCTGCTGTTCGGCGAACACGCGGCCCGCCGCGCTGGCCTGCTCGCGGCCGTTGGCATTCAGCGGCACGGTTTCGGGATCGATCGCGCGGCCGGAATCGTCGAAGTAGGTGACGTCGCCGTGCCGCATCAGGAAGATGCGGCGGCGTTTGGGCAATTGATAGTCGGGCATGGTCGCTGCGCTCATTTGTAAATCGGCGCGCGCTTTTCGAGGAACGCGGAGATGCCTTCCAGACCATCGCGGTGATGCAGCGACGCGACGAAGCTGTCGCGCTCCGCGACCAGATGCTCGGCCAGCGGTTGCGCGCCTGCCGCGCCGATCAAACCCTTGATACGCGCGATCGAGTTGGGCGAAATCTTGCCGAGTTCGTCGGCCCACGCCACGGCGGCGTCGCGCACGGCGCCCGTTTTGGCCAGCTTGTTGACGACACCGAGTTCGTGCAAACGCGCGGCGCCGATCGGTTTGCCTTCGATCAGCACTTCAGTGGCCAGTTGACGCGGCAGCGCCTGGGCGAGGAACCATGAGCCGCCGCCGTCGGGCGTCAGGCCGACGCGTGCGTAGGACATGACGAATTTGGCGTCGTCGGCGGCGACGATCAGGTCGCACGCAAGCGCGAGCGAGAAGCCTGCACCGGCCGCCGCGCCGTCGACGGCGGCGATCACCGGTTTCGACGAGAGCCGCAATGCCGAAATCCATTCGCCCAGCAGATCGATGCTTTCGGCTTGCACGGACGGATCTTTTGCGCGGTTTTCCAGCAGGCGGTTCAGATTGCCGCCCGCGCAGAAAAAGTTGTCGGCGCCGGTAATCACCACGGCGCGGATCGACGGATCGCGTTCCGCCGAATCGAGCGCTTCGATGCCGGCTGCGTACATGTCCGGATGCAGCGCGTTGCGCGCGCCGGGGTTCGACAGCGTGAGGACCAGCGTCGATTCGCTTTCGGTCGGGCGCGAGGTCAGCAGTTCGGCGCTCATTGTTGGGTCTCCGGTTGCGTTTGCGTGTCTGCGGCGTCGCGTTGCGTCAGCGACAGGCCCAGTTGCGCGCGCCGCGCCAGCCACGGCGACGGACGATAACGCGGGTCGCCGAGCACGCTGAACATGTTGCGCAAGATGGTGAGGATCGTGCTCGAACCGAGCGCATCTCCCAGTGCGAGCGGGCCGCGCGGATAACCGAGGCCGAGCGTCACCGCGAGATCGATATCGTCGGGCGTGGCGATCTGCTTCTGCGCGATATCGCAGCCGATGTTGACGATCGTTGCCACGACGCGCTGCGCGACGAAGCCGGTCGAGTCGCGGATCACGGTGACTGGCACGCCGTCGGCGGCGAATAGAGCGTGGGCGGCGTCGCGCGCGGCGCGCGTGGTGGCGGGCGTTGTCATCAGCGTGCGGCGTTGCGCTGCCAGCAGCGGGAAGAGGGCGTCGATCGCGACGACGCGACGGGCGTCGAGGGCTTCGTCGACTGCGGCTGTGGTCGCGTCGTGACCGAACGGCGTGACCACGATCAACGAGTCGGCGGCGGGTGTCGCGCCTTCGTCGAGTGTCACGCCGGCCTGGCCGATCAGTTGAACGACGGCTTCACGCGCTTGCGGATAACGCTGGCTGACCCACACGCTGGCCGGCAAGGCCGAGGGCGCGGGCGCTTCGGCGGGCACCTGCTGCTTGCCGTCTTCGTAACGATAAAAACCTTCGCCGGTCTTGCGGCCGAGCAGTCCGCCCGCGAGTCTCGTGGCTGTGATCGGCGACGGCGTGAAGCGCGCCTCTTCATAGAACTGATGGTAGATCGACTCCATTACCGGATGCGACACGTCCAGCGCGGTCAGGTCGAGCAACTCGAACGGCCCGAGCCGGAAACCCGCCTGCTCGCGCATGATGCGGTCGATTTTGGCAAAGCTCGCGACACCTTCGCCCGCCACGCGCAAGCCTTCGGTATTCATACCGCGACCCGCGTGATTGACGATGAAGCCCGGCATGTCTTTCGCGCGCACCGGCGTGTGCCCCATGCGTCGGGCGAGATCCATCAACGCGTCGCCGGCGGCGGGGGCGCCGCGCAGACCGTCGATCACTTCGACGACCTTCATGAGCGGGACGGGATTGAAGAAGTGGTAGCCGACCACGCGGGACGGATCGGCACACGTGGCGGCAATCGCGGTGATCGACAGCGACGACGTATTCGACGCCAGCACGCAACGGCCGCTGACCACCGTCTCGAGTTCGCGGAATAACGCCTGTTTCACGTCGAGTTTCTCGACGATCGCCTCGACGACGAGGTCGCAGCCGGCGAGGTCGCCGATGGTTTGCGCGCCGCTCACGTTCGCCAGCGCGGCGAGCGAGCGGGCCTGATCGAGCTTGCCTTTGGCCGTTAATTTGGCGAAAGTCTCGGCGAGGTAATCGCGCGCGGCGCCGATCGCGGCAGGGTTGGTGTCGTACAGACGCACCGTGAGGCCGGCCAGCGCGGCAATCTGTGCGATGCCGCGCCCCATTGCTCCGGTTCCGACAATGCCGATAGTCTCGATACTGAAATTGCGAGAGGTCATTGTGATGCTCGACTCCATGGTTATTTTAGAATAGCACGATCGTGCAATTTACTGGATGATTGTTCGAAGGTCGCGGCTTTGACATGGATACCGATGCGTCGATGCACGGTCGCACCAACTCAAAGAAAGGAGACACCCGATGATCAAGCTGTGCGGTTTCGCGCTCTCTAACTATTACAACAAAGTGAAGTTCGTGCTCCTCGAACACGGCATTCCGTTCGAGGAAGTGTTCGTGAAGCCGAGCCAGGACGAAGCCGTGCTGGCACATTCGCCGCTCGGCAAGGTGCCATATCTGCAGACCGAAGATGGCGACCTGTGCGAGTCGCAATGCATTGTGGAATATCTGGCCGCGCGCTTTCCCGACAAGGCGATTTTCTCCGCCGATCCATGGGGAGCGGCGAAGGAGCGCGAACTGATCACGTTCGTCGACGTGCATCTCGAGTTGACCGCGCGCAATCTCTACAAGGAAGCGTTCTTTGGCGGCACTGTGACGGACGCGACCAAAGGGCGTGTCGAGAAACTGCTGGCGTATCACATTACCGGCTTCAAACGGATCGCGAAGTTCGGGCCGTATCTGAACGGCGAGCGTTTCAGCGTGGCCGACGCGGCGGGGTTCGTGAGCTTGCCGCTGGTGGGCATGGCGACGCAAACCATTTACGGCCGCGATTTGCTGCTCGATGCCGGCGTCGATTGGAAAAGCTATGTGAAGGCGATCAGTTCCCGGCCGGCTGCGCAACGCATCACCGACGACCGCAAGGCCTATGTCGCGGCGTCGCGCCCGGCTTGATGCGGTGTACGGCTGATTCAAACCCGCTGCGGTGCAGTGCCGCCTGAGCGTGTGACGGCGTGCCGTGCACGCCGTTCTGGCCGCGGCGCGCGATAGCGGGGAACGTGGTGTCGTTCGCGGCATCGCGCGGGGCGTCCTAGAGCCGCGCCAGCCGTTCGAGCGCGGTGGCGAGGGTGCTCTCCTGCTTGGCGAAGCAGAAGCGCACCACGCCCGATTCATGCGCCTCGTGATAGAACGCCGAGACCGGAATGGCCGCGACGCCGATCTCGCCGGTCAGCCATTGGGCGAACTCGGCTTCGGGCAAATCGCTGATGGCCGAATAGTCGACGCACTGGAAGTAGGTGCCCGTACACGGCAGCAGCTTGAAGCGCGAGTTCGCGAGACCCGCACGGAAGAAGTCGCGCTTCTGCTGATAAAACGCGGGTAGGTCGAGATACGGCGCCGGGTCTTTCATGTACTCGGCGAGACCGATCTGCATCGGCGTATTGACCGTGAATACGTTGAACTGATGCACTTTGCGGAACTCGGCCATGAGCGCGGCCGGCGCGGCCACGTAGCCGACTTTCCAGCCCGTCACGTGATAGGTCTTGCCGAAACTCGACACCACGAAACTGCGCTGCGCCAGCTCGGGGTAACGGGCCATGCTTTCGTGCGGCGCGCCGTCGAACACCATGTGTTCGTACACTTCGTCGGAGAGGATCAGCACGTTGGTGCCGCGCACGATCTCTTCGAGCTTGCGCATGTCTTGCTCGCGCCAGACCGTGCCGGTCGGATTGTGCGGCGTGTTGATCAGCAGCAGGCGCGTTTTCGGCGTGATCGCGGCGGCGAGTTTGTCGAACGGAATCGCGTAGTCGGGGGCTTCCAGCGTGACGAACACCGGCTTGCCGCCGGCCAGTTCGATGGACGGCACGTAGCTGTCGTAATTCGGTTCGATCACCACGACTTCGTCGCCCGGGTGGACCGTGCACAGAATCGCGGTCAGCAACGCCTGCGTGGCGCCCGCGGTCACGGTGATCTCCGTGTTGGCGTCGTAGCGGCGGCCATACAGTGTAGCGAGCTTGTCCGAAATCGCCTGACGCAGCGGCGCCGCACCGGCCATGGGCGGGTACTGATTATGGCCGTCGCGCATGGCGTTCGAGACCGCGTCGACAATGCGCGGATCGCAGCCGAAATCGGGAAAGCCCTGACCCAGATTCACCGCGCCTTTTTCGGCGGCGAGCGCGCTCATCACGGTGAAAATCGTCGTGCCGACGTTCGGCAGGCGGGACGGAAACGAAGGACTCGTGGGCGTGTCGTGCGGTGCATTCATGGCGCTGTCCGGAGCGTGATGGAGTGAGTGAGCGGTTGAGCCGAAACAGCAATCGCGTCGACGAACGGCGCGGGCTGCGCGATCTGGAAGCCGAAATCGCGCGCGATCCGTTTCGCGAGCTTCAACACCGCGCGGTCTTTCGAGACCAGCCAGTCGGCCTGCGCGGCATGGGCGAGTTCGAGAAACTTCTGGTCGTCGCGGTCTTTGCATTTGGGCAAAGGCCTGGCGTCTTCAGCCGGCGCGGCGGTTTCGACCCACTGCGAAAGCTGCGCGACGATCGCAAGCGCGGCGGCTTTATCCACGTTTCGATGCACGAATTGCGGATAGTCGAGCACGTAGGCGAGTTCGCCGAGGCAGCGCGCGTCGATCAGCGCGACCAGCGTGCCGCTTTCGAGCGCGGCGCGAATCGGCCGCGTATGCGGGTCGTCGAACACGAGAATATCGATCCACACATTGGAATCGAGGACGACGCGCAAAGCGCCGTGTGAGGCATGGGAACCGGGCATTCGTTACAATCTGGCTTTCGTCTTTGACCGCCAGGCACGGCGTGCCTGCAAGCCTCTATGATAATCGTTCTGTCGCCGGCGAAATCGCTCGACTACGAAACCCCACCGCACGTCAAAAAACACACCATCCCCGATTTTGTCGACGAAGCGGCCGAATTGATCGGCGGATTGCGTCGTTTGTCGCCGCAGCAGATCGCTTCGTTGATGGACATCTCGGATCAGCTCGCGCATCTGAACTTCCAGCGTTACGCGGAGTGGTCGCCGAAGTTCGATACGCGCAACGCCAAGCAGGCGGTGCTCGCGTTCAATGGCGACGTGTACGAGGGCTTCAACGCGAAGACCTTGTCGTCGGCCGATCTGGACTATGCGCAGAGCCACGTGCGGGTGCTGTCGGGCCTCTACGGCCTATTGCGTCCGCTCGATCTGCTGCAACCGTACCGGCTCGAAATGGGCACGCGCTTCGCCAATCCGCGCGGTAAGGATCTGTACGCATTCTGGGGCGAGCGGATCACGCAGGCCCTGAATGCGCAGTTCAAGAAAAACGCCGCAGCATCCCAGGTGCTGGTGAATTGCGCCTCGGGCGAATATTTCAAGTCGGTCAAACCGAAGCTGCTCGACGCGCCGGTCGTCACGCCCGTGTTCGAGGACTGGAAAGGCGGCCGCTACAAGATCATCAGCTTCCATGCAAAGCGCGCGCGCGGCCTGATGGCGCGCTATGCGGTGGAAAACCGTCTCGACAGGCCTGAACAACTCAAGGCGTTCGACTCCGAAGGTTATGCGTTCGACGCCGCGGCATCGAACGATTCCACTTACGTATTCCGCCGCCGCGTCGCTGAATAAGCGTTGAAGCGTTTCGCGGTGCAACCAGTAGGGAAGAACACCATGACGTTATCCATCACGAGTCACTTCGACGCCGGCGCGATCGAAGTCCTGTCTTGCGAAGACGCGGGCAACATCCGTCTGCGCGTGCGGCCGGACAGCCACGCCGAATTCGCGCAGTGGTTTTATTTCCGTGTGTCCGGCGCGGCGGGCGAGCGCTGCGTGATGACGTTCGAGAATGCCGCCGCGTGCGCGTTCGCCGAAGGTTGGCGCGACTATCAGGCGGTTGCGAGCTATGACCGGGTGAACTGGTTTCGCGTACCGACCTCGTACGACGGCCGCGTGCTGACGATCGATCACACGCCGGATTTCGACCGCATCTATTACGCGTATTTCGAGCCGTATAGCGAGGAGCGCCATTCGGAGTTTCTCGGCGCGGTGCAGCAGTTGCCGCAGGCCGCGCTGACCGAATTGGGCACGACCGTCGAAGGCCGGCCCATGTCGCTGCTCACGCTCGGCACGCCGGAAACCGGCGACACGCCGAAGAAGAAAATCTGGCTGATCGCACGCCAGCATCCGGGCGAGACGATGGCCGAATGGTTTATCGAAGGTCTGGTGAAGCGGCTCGCGGGCTGGGGCGATTGGGCGGGCGATCCGGTCGCGCGCAAGCTCTACGATCACGCGGTGTTTTATATCGTGCCGAACATGAATCCGGACGGCAGCGTGCACGGCAATCTGCGCACCAACGCGGCCGGTGCGAACCTGAATCGCGAATGGATGGAGCCGGACGCCGCGCGCAGCCCTGAAGTGCTGGTGGTGCGAGACGCGATTCACGCCGTGGGTTGCGACCTGTTCTTCGACATTCACGGCGACGAGGCGCTGCCCTATGTGTTCGTGGCCGGCTCCGAAATGCTGCCGGGATTTACCGAACGGCAGGGCGAGGAGCAGAAGGCGTTCATCGAAGCGTTCAAGCAGGCGAGCCCGGACTTCCAGGACAAGTATGGCTATGCCGCGAGCAAGTATCGCGAGGACGCGTTGAAGCTGGCGTCGAAGTACATCGGCAATGAATTCGGCTGCCTGTCGCTAACGCTGGAAATGCCGTTCAAGGACAACGCCAATCTGCCCGACGAGCGCGTCGGCTGGAACGGCGATCGTAGCGCGTCGCTAGGCGCGGCCATGCTGCAGGCGATTTTGCGGCACGTGGAGACGTTTGCTTAAGGCGGCTGCTGTATAGAAAAAGAGGCACGCACGGTGTGACGTGCGTGCCTCTTTTTTTGCGGCTGAGGTTTGGGCGGGCGAGGGCTTGTGGCTTGTGACCCATCGCGAATGGCGTATGGTCGTTCGCCTTGGCTCGCCGGGTCTGCGCCGGTGTTCGTCTATCTGCTACTGCGTCTTCTTCTTCGTCGTGGTCTTTTTCGCGCTCGATTTGCTCGAAGACTTGCTCGACGTCGTTTTCGACTTCGACGACTTGCCTGAACTGGCCTTGGACGACTTCGTCGTCGCTTTCTTCGTGCTCTTGCCGCTAGCGGAGTGCTTGCCCTTGACGCTCTTATGCTTGCCCGCCACAGCGCGCGACCCCGTAGGCTCGCCGCTGCGCGCGCGGGCCGGCGGCACCGGGTCGTTCCAGCTGAACGCCAGCATCTGGGCGCCGACATAGCCGCAGCGGAATTTCAGATCGGCTGGATCTCCGCCACCGCCTTGCGGAATGCCGAGCCCTTCGACGATGACGATGTTTTCGACCTTGACGCGTTGCTTGCCCTCGTCGAACGAATCGTTCCAGGGCGTGACCGACGCATGCGCGCTGTCGAAAGAGCTGGGAGGAAACTCGACGTGATCGAAAGCGGTCGAGGTGCCGGCGACAAAATTGCCATGAGCGGCGCAGTCCGCGACGAGCGGGTCCGCATGCATGTCATTGACAAATTTGTTGACGAGATCGTTGTGCTGTTCGAGTTGATCGGCGAATGCGGGGGCGCCACAGATGAGCGAGAGACTCGCTGCAAGTGTCGCCAACCGGCCGACCAGCCGCAGCAATCGGCGCGGGACGTTGGTGCGATCCATCAAGTTCGTTAGACGCTAATGTGACATGAGGCACGTAAGATGCCTCGCGATAGGGTGGAGTTCAATCCTGGCACAAATATTTTGTTCTGTCGTGGTGTGCGCGATCGAGGCGGCTCGAGACGATCGTCTGGCGGATCGCCGCGAATGCGCATGCCATGCAGAGTCTGAGTCAGGTGCGTGGTCCGCCCAGTCGGTATCTCCGGACGTCGTAAGTGGTGACCCAGGCGGGGCGGTAGACCGCGATCAGCGCGGTCGACATGCCCGTGAACCAGGCTTCGCCGGTGGCGAGTAGCAGCACGCTGAACGCGTAGCCGGCAGGCATCACGGTCATCGAGCCATCGGCCAGCGTGATGTGAATGCCGAGCGCGGCGGCGGCGGTGAGCGACACGGCGATAGCCGGCGAGATGAAGCCCTGGCCGAAGATAAACATGAAGAGGTTGCGCGGCAGCCAGGCAATGCTGGCGCGCTGGACCAGCGTCGAAATGCCGACCGGCAATGCGCCGTACACGAGGAACGTCAGCGCGATACCTTGCCACGGAGCGTCGAAGACGACGGCCGCAAGACCAGTGACCACCGCCATGGCGATCAGTGCCAGTGCCCAGTCGAAGAGCGTGACGACGAGCGTGGCGCCGAGCAGATGCATCACCGTGCCGTCGTCGAGCCACGCATTACTTGCCCACAGCACGGACACTGCGACGATGATCGCAAGCCAGACATGCTGCAAGGTGCCGTCCTGAAGTCGTTTGAAAGGATTTTTCCACAGCGCGAGCGCGACCACTATCGCAGTGGCGATCCAGCCACCGACAGCGACCCAGAACGGAAGCGGTGTGTAGAGGAAACCCATGTATCTCATATTACTCGTTGGACGAGAAAAGGTGTGAGCGGATTCCATGCCAGCGGGCATGGATGCCGTCACGACGTGCGCGCTTAGCCTCTGGCATGTTCATTTGGAGCCGCTATGCCGCTCCTAGCGGAGGCGGTTCCAATGACGGTCCGGCGGGCGGGGCGTCGCCATAGGGCGGGCTCGGTTCGGCTGCCATGTCCAGTGGAACCGTCGTGTCGTTGACCGGCAACGGATAGTGAAAGCCCCTGCGCAGTCGGCGCCGCAATGGCACGACGTTGCTTTGTCCCATGATCGGACGCGTGGTGCCGTCACCGCCGTTGCGCAGCACTTGCAAATGATTCGATAGCCAGCCGTTGTAGAGCGCGACCGCCGCGGCACGATTGGGTGCGCCGAGTTGCTGGAATATGCTGGTCAGGTGAATCTTGACGGTGCCTTCGCTGATGCCGAGGGTGCGCGCAATCATCTTATTGGTGCTGCCCATGTGGACGCAGCGCATGATCTGCTCCTGGCGCGGCGACAGCACGCTGGACAGTTTGCCGCGCCGCGGCGGCGGCGTTTTTTCGTCGAATGGGCGGATGGCGATGTCCGGCGGTAGCGGAGGATTGAGCGCCAACGCGCCGGGCGGCACGTAGTGACCGCCCAGCAGCACCATTTCGAATGCGCGCACGATCAGGCAAGGATCGGTTTCGCGTGAGACCACACCGAGCACGCCTTCGTCCATGAGCGCTCGCACATGGATAGGGGATATCTGGTCCGTGAGCACGGCGATGCGCAGGTCCGGGTAATGGCTGAGCAGATGGCGGGTATCCGCCACCGACATCCAGTCCTGCCAGTCGATCACGAGCAGGTCGGGCCACTGACGCTTGAGCGTGCGTTCAACTTGACGCCAGTCTTGTGCTTCGTTGAAGCGTGCCAGCCGATCGATTTGCCGCAGTATTACTTTGAGCCCATCACGGCGTTCCGCGTCTGAGTTGAGTATCGAGAATCGCATGCATGTCTCCAGATGAATCGGGCGAGGTGGCGCGATGCGCGCACCCGGCAAACGCGTCGGGTGCAGTGCGATGCGTTGCCGTTCCTATGATGACAAATTCCCTTCAACTTGACGGCCTGTCCAAAAGGCATAGGAGGAATGACGTAAGAAAGCCTGGGCGTAAAAAAACCCCGCGAGCGGCGGGGCTTTTTTCTCTCGACGGCGATGCGGTCTTGCGGTTGCCGCGCCGATGCTCAATGGTGTTCAGTGGAAATGCGGTTGGGCGGGTTCGGCGTCTTCCGGCATCTCGGCGTGGACGATTTCGCCGAGCGGATCGGCGTAGAGCGGTACGCCGCAGTCGTCGCAATATTCAGGCTCGAAGCGACCCGCATGACGGCGCACGTCGGTCACGCCGGTATCTTTGAGCAACGCGACGATTTCTTCGAGCGGATCGTCCGATGCGGCGACTTCCTGCGGTTCCTCGTCGATACCGGGTTCGCTGTTCTCGCGGCCGTACAGCGGCCAGACGACGCCGTAGATCACGTCGTTACTGCCCCGGCGCGTGAAACCGACGCGGTATTCGTCGATGCGGCGTTCGCCGAAACCGGCGACGACCGCGCGCAATTCTTGCGGCGCGGCGCCGATCGTATCGAACAGGTAGCGCACGGCGGTGCGCACCGTGTGAGGACGCACGCGTTCGTCGGCGTCGCGGCAGGCCGAATAATAGGCATCCGGCAACAGGCATTCGAACTCGCAGCCCGGCAGCACCAGCGACAGATTGGCGCCGCCTTGCGTGGTCCATTGTTCGAGGCACTGACCGCGCTCGATCCGGCTGCCATGCTCTTCTTCCTGCCAGCGGAAGGTCGGCTCGCCCACTGGTGCCGCCACCACTGCCAGCAGGAAACGCGGGTCGGCCAGAATCGGCGAGGTTTCCGGCAACTCGCCGAAATTGAGTTTGGCGTTGCCGCCGGCCATTGCTGCCTGCGTAAGTTGCTGGGCGATGCGCCACGTTTCGACGTGATGGCGCGGCAACTGATCGATGCTGTACATGAACGGCGCCATGGCCACGCGCGTATTGGCCGCTAGCACATGAGCCTGCAGATGCGCGCGCAGGGCGTCGGCCGCGTCGGTTTTGAGCGGGCCCGACGGAATCATGTAGCGGGTCCAGGCGAGCACGGGTGCCGCGATCAGCAGCGCTTCATAAGACACGCCCTCATGCTCGACGATGAACGACTCGCTGTGAGTTTCCGCCATGTCGGCGAGCGCGCCGTAAGCATCGGGATGATTCTGCTGCAGATGATCGAGCGCTGCGTCCAGCGTGGTCTGGTTGGCGTTGCGGACGATCTTGGTCAGCAGCGCGTCGAGTTTCGCTTCCCAGAAGCGGTCTTCGGTTCGGCTGCCCGACGCGAAAAGCGCGAGCGAGAGACCGACAAGCTTGTCGGCATCGGGGGGGAGACGTTTGGCGATTCGCGAGCGCATAAATCCGGAAGTTGGGGTGCACAGAACCTTATATTCTAGTCTTTTCTCCGCCGCCATATTATTTGGCTAGTTACGCAGCGCGGATTAAGGTAATTCTGCGTGGGGATTTCTGTCTTTCCCACATGGCGCGAGGCCACGTTGCCCGCCGACCCTGGTCGGTTGATATAAGGCGCCCCCGGAGGCTTGACTCGCTTCTATACTGACCGCTTTCAGCGATCGTCTGACAAGTGTGTGTCCACTCGCCGCCGTGGCTTGGCGCAACAGGAGATTCATTGTGAAATCGGACCAACTGATCGAACGTCTTGCCGCGGTATTCGCACTGATCATTCTGGTGGGCGGGTCGCTGCTGGTACTTGCGCCTTTTACGACTGCGCTGCTGTGGGGCGCCATCCTCAGCTATAGCTCGTGGGGCTTGTATCGGCGGTTGACCGCGGCGGTGGGCGGCCGGCGCAAGTGGGCCGCCACGTTGATCGTGATCATCATTCTGATCGTGGTGCTTGGGCCGTTCGTCTATGCGGGCTTTGCGTTCGGCGCGCATGTCCATGAAATCGTCGCGCTGGTGCAGAGGCTCTTCGAGGCTGGGTTGCCGGATCTGCCGCCGTGGGTGGCAGGTATTCCCCTGGTTGGTTCGAGCATCGAGACCTTCTGGGAACATCTAACCAGCGGGAATTCAGAGCTGATCGCGCAGTTGCATTCGTTTGCTGCACCCGCCGGCAAGTGGATTCTTGCAGCAGCGCTTGCGGTTACGCACGGTTTGGGGCTGTTGGCGTTGAGTATCGTGCTCGCTTTCTTCTTCTATACCGGCGGAGAGGGCGCTGCTGCCTGGTTGAATGCGGGCATGCGGCGGATCGCGGGCGAGCGCGCCGATTACTTGCTGGCATTGGCCGGCAGCACCGTGAAGGGCGTGGTCTACGGGATTCTCGGCACGGCGCTCGTGCAAGGGATTCTGGCTGGATTCGGCTGCTGGATCTCTGGCGTGCCGGCGCCGGCGCTGCTTGGGCTGGCGACCTTCTTCCTATCCGTGATACCAGGCGGCCCGGTGGTCGTGTGGTTGCCCGCGGCGATCTGGTTGTACCACGGTGGCGCGACTGGCTGGGCTATCTTTCTGGTTGTGTGGGGCGTGCTGGTTGTCGGTATGTCCGACAACGTCATCAAGCCGATCCTGATCGGCAAAAATAGCGATATGCCGCTGATTCTGGTGATGCTGGGCATCCTGGGCGGTGCGTTTGCGTTCGGTTTTCTCGGTGTTTTCATCGGACCGACGTTGCTTGCGGTTGCCTATACCGTGCTACATGACTGGACGATCGGCGTGCCGGGTGCACGCGCGCTTGCGCCGGATCTAAAAGTGCCGGTTGTTGACGAGCCGGGGCGGGTAGAGAAGGCGCCTTGAATAAATTCGAAATAACGCTTGCAAGGCCCTGCGCGGGTCGCTAGAATCTCGCTCTTTCGTGCTTCGGACACCGGGGCACGGGAGGCGGGAGAGCCAGCAATGGCAAGGGTTTCAGCGAAGTGAACGGGTTCGGAAAGTTAGAAAAACCTGTTGACGACGCAGCGAAAGTTCTTCATAATCTCGTTTCTCTGCTGCAGATGCAGCGACGCAGAACGAAGCAGTGCCGGTAGTTGTGATGTTGACGACGCGGGTGCGGCTCCGGTAGTGAATGCGTA
>NZ_PVEN01000020.1 GCF_002973525.1 Paraburkholderia sp. BL21I4N1 | reverse complement strand
ACAAGTCATGCCTGATGACCATAGCGAGTCGGTACCACCCCTTCCCATCCCGAACAGGACCGTGAAACGACTCCACGCCGATGATAGTGCGGATTACCCGTGTGAAAGTAGGTAATCGTCAGGCTCCCCTGCAGAAAACAGAAACCCCACCCAAAAAGGTGGGGTTTCTGCGTTTACGGCCGTGGAAAGCTACAGCAAGGTACTCAACAGCCACTGCCGTAATCGTCCAGCTCGACTATTCGCTCTTACTCGACAACGACTGCGCCAACTCCCCCGCCTTCAGCGAACTCATCAGCGACATCAGCGTATTGATCGCATTGCCCCCACTGTCGCCGCCCAACTGGATCTGCGGCACGAGCGGCACGCGTGAGGTTTCGAACGCCTCGGCTAAACGCAGCATCACGGTTTGCATCAGTTGCTTGTCGGCGCCTTCACCCTGCAGCGCTTCGGACTTCGCTTTGATCGCCGAGGCCTCCGCTTCACCCACCGCCTTGATCGCCGACGCGCGACCCGAGCCTTCCATCTCCTGCCTGAACTTGTCGGCTTGCGCGAGCGCTTCGATTTCCTGACGACGCTTTTCAGCCGCCTTCACCGCGGCCGAGCCCTGGTTCTCCTTGATCGATACGTCGACCAACGAACCCGTCAACTCCTTCTGTTTCGCCGCACGCTGTTCCGCTTCGTTCAGTTCGCGCTGCTTGTCGGCCGCGATCTGTTTCTGCGCGAACGTTTCGACCTGTTCGCGCGCGATCTGCCGGTCGCGCAACTGCGCCATGATGTTCTCGATCTGCATGTCGCCGGTTTGCGGCTTCGGTGTGCCGATCAGCACTTCCTCGAACTCCAGCGAATACGCCTTGAAGCGCTCACGCATCTCACTCGACGCATTGCCCTGCAATTCGCTGCGCGACTGGATCAGTTCGATAAACGTCCGCGTTTGCGAGACGTTCTTGAAGTACGACGACACCATCGGATCGAGCGTCTGCTCGACCAGTTGTTCGATATTGCCGAAACGCTGTACGACGAGCGGCGCCTTGCGATAGTCGATATGCACGACCACCGACAACGGCAGTTGCGGTTCGAACGCGTCCTTCGTGATCAACGTAATCTCGCGCAGATTGGAGTCGAATTTGGAACCGCTCTCGCCCGCTTTCCAGAGCAGCACGAAGTTGGTGGTCGGCACGAATTCGATCTTGCCGGCATACGGGTTGAACGCATACTTGCCCGGCATTAGCGGTTCGCTCCAGACGCCACGGCAGCCGGTTTTGACCAGCTCGCCATGACTGTAGTCGCTGCCTGAGAGGTCGTCGCCGCGACGGCCCGTGTACGAGACGACCACGCCCACGAAGCCGACCGGAACGATCGTCTTCGTCAGAAACTCAACCGTCGCAAAGAGCCGGTTGATGTAGTAAGTGCCTTCCACCAGCACACGTTCCTGACGACCGCGACGGCCACCCGCCGCGAGAAACTTCTCCGGTTCCTGAAACGCGTTGTGCAGATCGCCGACGTCGGGCGCGAGCAATTCGTCCACGCGCAGCCCCGGACCGTCCTGCACCGTGACGACCGCAATCTGGTCGGAGCCATGGGCACCCGTGACCTCCTTGATGACGACCGGTGTGAAGGCGCTGCGCTCGTCGAGCACGTCGCGCATGCGGGCGTAGTAGGCGCGCTCTTCCGGCGCCATCGACAGGGAATACGTCGTGTCTTCCGTCATGACGACGAATAGCGCCGGATTCAGAATGTGCGTGCCCTCACGCAGCACCTTGCGCTGCGGGCCCTTCTGGCCGCCATGTTCGAGAAACGCGCGGACGTCACGGAAATCGTCGACGGTGGCATTGTCGGCGAGTGTCTGGCCCGCCGGCAGATCGACCCCGTCACGGGCGAAGACGTAGCCGATCTTGCCTTGCGTGACCGACACCATCGGCCGGATATGAACGCGATACTGGAACGGCGTGAAGAAGTGAAAACCACCGCGACGCACGTCGGGCTGGAAACCCGCTTCGCCGTGCAAGGCGAGCAAGCCGATCTGCACCGACCCTTGCGCGCTCCAGATTTTTTCGATCACGCCGATCGCGTCGTTCGGAATGTAGCGAACGGCCCCCGACAGCCAGACGCCGACCACCGCGAGCAATCCGATGACGAGTAGAACGATCAACGGGACAAGTAAGCTCATGGATAAAAACGTGTGCATGTTATTGGACTCTTTTTAGCGTTGTACTTCGAATACCCGAGCGTCGTCATTCGCCGCGCGTGCTTTAACAGCGCAAGCACGCGCGCGACGCAAGGGTTCAGGCACTGCCGTGTGAAAAAGACTAGAGCGACGTCAGCCGTCGAGCGGCGTGGTGGGATTTCTGTCCCGACGCCTGGAGAGAGCGGGATTGCCGGTAATGGCCAGCACGATCCGCCACGTAGACAGCGGCGCGGACCATGGCCGGATCACGTAATTGACAGTGCGACGCAACAACGCAAGGTGCGTTGCGGCATGAGGCAGGAGAAAGGAGAGGGGAGCCAATGCGCGCTGCGCGCGGGACTCTATCCCATCACGCGTGGCGTCGTGCTCGACGAAGCTCAGGAACCAGACAAACGATGTTGCCGTAGCGACTTGCAAGATTTCAGCGACCTTCCGCGGATTGCTAATCTGATGGAATTCTATGCCTCGCGATCAGCGAATGTCCAAGTAATTTTAGATGACACCCGTCTTTTAGAGGAAGGTTTCACGAAGAACCCGAAACGCATAAATTCACAAAATCTGCCCGTGGCGGAAAACGGCAAGACAAAGCGACGCTGCCCGGCAGACCCGAACCTGTCACATAGATCTGGTTTGCTGACGGGGTGTTTTAACCAGAAATAGTCACGCCCCACAACTACCCTGGCGCAATGTCAGGATAAGTGCAAATCACAATGGAGTCCCTGGCATATTTAGGTGTAATTTTGCTAAGCTTAATGTTCCTGATGCCGATAACACAGTCAGCCACGCCGCTGACGCGGTCAAGTGCCACTGCGAAACAGGTTTTTCACAAAACTAATTAATAAGCATAAGAAAATATATTACCGCCGTAACTATTCCGGCATATGTCATTGGAATTGCGCGACGGTTATAGAAAGTCACCGAAGACAGAGTATCCGGATTGCATGAATGAATACACGGCATGGCCTATGCGCAGCGCATAGGCCATGCCGTGTCAGGCGTCGTATTGCCGATTCACTCTGCGAATAAAGAAGTCCTACCGCTTTTCATCATGATGTGGAGGCCGTGCCCGGGGGCGCGTCATATGATGGAGTTCGATACTCAACCTTCGTCGAGTGAGTCGCGCCCGCGCGCGCAAGCGCCAGACGACGCCACGTTCATCGGCTCGTCGATGGCATTCCGGCAGTTGGTGCGGATGATAGACCGCGTGGCGCCCACTCATCACGCGTTATTGATCACGGGGCCCACGGGCTCGGGCAAGGAGCTGGTGGCACGGCGCATTCATGCGCTCGGCCTGAATCGCCACGAGCCGTTCGTCGACGTCAATTGCGGAGCGATTCCCGAACACCTGGTCGAGGCCGAACTGTTCGGCCACGTGAAAGGCGCGTTCACCGGCGCGTCCGACCATCGCGAAGGTTTGCTTCGGCAGGTCGGGCAGGGCACGCTCTTTCTCGACGAGATCGGCGAATTGCCGTTGATCTTGCAACCGAAATTGTTGCGGGCGTTGGAAACGCGCAGCTTCCGGCCGGTCGGTTCATCGGTCAACGTGCGCTTCGAAGGGCGTGTCGTTGCCGCGACGCATCGCGATCTGCGCCACGCGGTCCACGAAGGACGCTTCCGCGAAGATCTGTTCTATCGCCTCGCGGTGTTCGTGCTCAACGTGCCGGGTCTCGATCAACGGGCCGACGACATTCCCTTGCTCGTCGCTCATTTCGCGGCTCAGCAAACGCGCGTGATCGACTTCACTCCTGCGGCGATGCGTTGCCTCTGCCAGCAGGCGTGGCCCGGTCATATCCGCCAGCTGCGCAACCTGATCAGCCAGTTGAGCGTGCTCGCGGAGCGCACGCGGATCGATGCCGACATGTTGACGCCGTTTCTCGTCACCGGTGCGGTCGACACGAACTCGCGCGTGGTTCTCGCGGATCAGCTATTGCAACTCGAAGGCGACGACAAACTGGCGGCGGCGGAAAACCTGCTGATCGATCGCGCGCTCGAACGCACGGCCAATAACAAGAGCGCGGCCGCGTTGCTGCTGGGCGTGAGTCGCAAGACGATCGAGCGCAGGCAGAAGGCGCGTGAAGAGCGGCACCGCGCGGCGCGCGATTGTCTGACGCAGGCCGACGCGCTGGTTAACGCCTCGCAATTTCAGGAGGCCATTCCGCTATTGCGCCGCTGTCTCGATCTGTTGCTGAAGAGCAATGGTCCGGACGACACGCGGCATCTCCAGTTCGAAGCCTATCGCATGCTCGGTGTGAGTCTGCGCAGCGTGTACGGCTGGCTGCATGCCGAAGCGACCGCATGTTATGTCGCCGCGCTGACGGTGGGTCAAGGCGTATGCGACGAGCACGAACTGGCCGCGGTCCGCTTTGGCGTGTGGACGACGCAACTGACAACGTTGCAACTGACCGAAGCCCGCGCGACCGCGCAGAACCTGCTGCAACAGGCGCAAGGCATGGGCCGCCAGGCGACCCTCGACGAAGCGCACATCGCCATGGTCAACACGCTGTTCTGGCTGGGCGACAGCGAGGAGGCGCTGGCGTGCCTCACGCGCGGCGGATTGACCGGCATTGGCCGCAAGGACCGGCGCATCGGCGTTCAGGGTCTCGATCTGGCCGGCCTCGCGCTGACATTCGAAGGCCTCGCCTCGCTTCAGACCGGCGCCGTCGACAACGCGCGTCGGTCGATGGAAACGCTGATCGCCCGCACCTCGGACGGCAACGATCACGCGCTCGGCCACGTACTCGATCTGCAGGGTGCGGCGTGGCTCGCTTTTCTCTTCAACGAAATCGACCGCCTCGGCGAACTGGCCAGCGAACTGGACGCCGTGTCGAAAGTGGCGGGCTTCACGTTCTATCGCGGCGTGGGCAAGGTATTCCGTGCGTGCTACCTGAGCGCGCGCGGTTCGCTCGACGAGGCTCAGGCCACGCTGCTGGACGGCTACGACAATCACATGGCGAACAACGGCGGTGCGTTGTTCTTTTCGTTCAAGACCTGGCAGCACGGCGAACTGCTGTTGCGCGCGGGACGTCCGCAGGCGTGCGAGATGCTGCTCGCCAGCGCGCTCGACGAAGTCATCGAACGCCAGGAGCGCGTTTATCTCGGCGAACTGCTGATCGTCAGGGCGCGCGCGCAATGGGCCCTGGGTGACATGACCGAGGCCGAGCAGGGCCTGCGCAGCGCGATCTCCACCTCGCGTG
The DNA here is from genome assembly GCF_002973525.1 of Paraburkholderia sp. BL21I4N1. GTDB lineage: Bacteria > Pseudomonadota > Gammaproteobacteria > Burkholderiales > Burkholderiaceae > Paraburkholderia. The sequence goes on along the minus strand of NZ_PVEN01000020.1, from coordinate 129,316 downwards.
CGTTGGGATGCGTGCCGGCGCGCATCGCCGCCTCGGCCTATCTTGCCGACCTCCTCAATCAGACCGGACGCCGCACCGACGCCGTCGACGTGCTCGAGCGCGCGCTGCGCGCCGAGTCCTCCGCGCGCCCGGCGCCCGGCGCGATGCGCGCGCTCCGCCTGCTGGCCGAATTGCGCAATACCGATTCCCTCCACCCGCAAAAAAAAGGAATGGCACATGGCCTATGAACTCGGTCCACAGGATTTGGAACCCTTGCTGCTCGGGGGCGCTTTCTTCGGCAGCGGCGGCGGCGGTACGGTCGAGTCGGCGCGTCATCTGGCCGAGCATTTTCGCAAGGGCGATTACTACCCGCGCGAGACGATCAGCATCGTGACGGTCGAAGAAGCCTCGGGCCCCGACGCGTTGGGCGACGCCGTCATGGTGGCCTATCTGGGCGCACCGGAAGCGATCAACTCGGCAACCTATCCGACTGGCCCCGTGCTGGCCGTACAGAGCGTGCAGGAGCGGCTGGCGGCGCAAGGCCGTAGGTTGGCCTACATCGCGCCGCCGGAAAGCGGCGCGCTGGGCTTTAGCGTGGCGTGTCTGGTGGCGGCGAAGCTGGGACTCGCGGTGATCGACGCCGACGGCGCCGGCCGCGCCGTGCCCTCGCTGCCGATGCTCACGTATGCCGCCCGCGAAATCGATCCGCGGCCCGCTTATCTCGTGAGCCAGGGCGGGCTGAACGTCGAGCTGAACGTGACGCCGCGCCACAGCCATACGAGCGGCGGCACGTCGCATCAGCGCGACGTCTCCGCGATTGTCGAACAGATGATTCGGCCGATCGTCGGCGATCCCGAGTTCAACCAGTTCGGCGGCCTTGCGATGTGGACCATGACGCCGGCCGAACTCGGCGGTGCGTTGCCGATTCGCGGCACGCTGACCCGCGCGTTGACGCTGGGCCGTGCGCTCGGCGCTGGCCGGGTCCGCAACGTGCCGCAGATGATTGCGTGGCTCGCCGAGCATGGCGGCATCTCGGCGCGTGCGATCTCCGAGCCGGGCGAACTGGTGTCGGCCAAGGTGGACACGAGTGGCGGATTCGACGTGGGCAAGATCGGCATCAAGGCGGGACAGCACACCTACACCGTGGTCTACCAGAACGAATCGCTGATCGCGTGGGACAGCCGGCGCCCGCAGCCTATCGTGCTGGCGCCGGACAGCGTCGCGTATTTCGTCGAAGGCGACGGTCAGTCGATTTTCACCAACGGCGATCTCGTGATGGAAGACGGCTCGCTCAACCCGGTGGTCGGCAAGCGCAAGGTGACGCTGATCGGCTGGGAAGCCGAAGCGCCGTTGACCGTGCCCGGTGGGCTGATACTCGACAGTTTTCTGGAGCTTCTTGAACCGCTCGGTTATCTCGGCCCTTACGTGCCGGTGGGCAAGCTTCAAGCAGCGCCGCTTCGGGGAGAGTTGTCTTGAGCGCGCCGCTTCGTATTTGTGTCCTCGTGCCGGTCGCGACGAACCAGTTCAACGACCGCATCATGAAGGCCGTTGCGCCGGTCGTGCCGCCCGACGTTCTGGTTGAGGTTCGCAACATCACCAGCGGCCACCCGTGTATCGAGAATCGCACCAACTGGCTCGAAAACGGCATGCCGGTCGTGGCACTCGCGCGCCAGATCGCGAACGATGGCTTCGACGGCATCTGGCTGACCGACTTCGATATGGCGGGTGTCGAAGCGGCCCGGGAAGTGATCGACATTCCGATCATCGGCGGCTTTCCGACCTCGGCGTTCGCGGCGTTGATGCTCAGCCAGCGCTTTTCCATCATCACGATTCTGCAAAGCACGCTGGCCATGCAGCGTGGTCATCCGCAGAGCTATGGGCTGCAGGATAACTTCGCGTCGATTCGCGCGATCAATTGCCCGGTGGATCAGCTCGACAACACCGACGTCGTGGTCGCCAAGACCTTCGAGCAAGCCATGAAAGCGATCAAGGACGACGGCGCGCAATCCATCCTGCTCGGCTGCACCGGTTTTGTCGACGTGGCGAGCCGCGTGGGCGTGTTGCTCGAGGAAGCGTTGGGCGCTTACGTGCCGGTGATCGATCCCAATCACGCGGGTTTCAGTCTGCTCGTTTCGCTGGTGCGGATGCGGGTTCGTCCAAGCCGGCTGACTTATAGCAAGTACGTCATGCCGTCCTGACGCTTTCTGGCGTCGTCCCGCCGCGTAGCGTGTCCAGAGCATCCGGCTCGGGGGAATACCCCTGACCCGGATGCTTTGTCGTTTACGGCGCGCGCCGCAGACGAGTGGACGAAATCGTCCACAACGCCCCCTTAAAAAGGACGCCTCCGTCCACTGCGCGCGTTCCGGAATGGCCCGTTTCCCGTCACGCGGCGTGTCGCTGCGTTGGCATATGGCTTGCATAGTGTCTGCCGCGTTCGAGGCAAGCCGGGTTAGCCGGCGCAAACATAAAAAACGTCGCGCCCTCTGCTATGGCGTCATTTCGTTAAGTGAGGAAGAACATGAGTCGAGAAGCTCAACATCCCATCACACCGTACGGTGTGGCGATCCACCAGGCGGTGTCGGAAGGCGATCTGGCGAAGATGAAGGCCTTGCTGGCCCAGGCCGAAGCGATCCTGCAACAGCAAGGCAACCTCGCCGCCGCGGTCGACGTGCTCAAGCTCGAGATCGCGAAGCTCGATCGCAACTGATCCGCCGTTTCGTTCATCGCCGTTCATTGTCATTCAATCAACCACCAGGAAAACAGCATGGCTACCCTTCCCCGTATTGGCCTGTTCCCGGCCCGCTATGTCGTCGGTACCGGATTGCCGGGCGCGCCGACACTCACGCTCGGGCTTCTGGTCGATACGCCCCGGCGCACTGTCGTCGGCGGCGCATCGATCACGCAGGCGGTGAATCCGCCGCTCGAATTTCACGCCGACACGTGGGGCACGTTCACGTATATGGCGCTCATGCCGCCTTCGGAGACGCGAATCCTGGTGGTTTTGCAGGGCAATACCGGCGGCCCGGAATCGAACTCGATCACGACCTTCCGCCTGCATCTGGTGCTGGACAGCGACTGGCAACACGGCGTTGCCAACTACAGCTATCTGAACGACGGCCGCTGGACGGAAATCTCCAACGTGCCGGCAAGGCTCGATCCGGAATTCGTGCCGCTGGAACCCGGTCCCGTGATTCCGAGCCATCCGCATGGCGGTCCGACACCGCTGTACGGCGTGAGCATCCAGCATGCGCTGGCAAGCGGCGATCTCGCCCATATGAAGACGCTCGCGAGCTTCGCGCAACAGCAACTCGACAGCCGCGAAAGCATTCAGACCGGCCTCAGCGAACTCAAGGCGGAAATCGCCCGGCTCGAAGCCGCTCGCTAAACGCTGGATCGTCACGCTTCGCTACCCCTTGTTCACAGGAGTTATCGTCATGACTGTCGGTCTTTTCCCGGTTAATCTGCGCGTCGCGACGCCCGCCATCGGCGCGCCCGTTCTCACGCTGTCCCTGCTCGTCAACACGCCCGCCAAGCGGGTGAGCGGCGTGGCCCGCATCTATCAGTCGACCTATCCGCCGCTGGAATTCCATGCGGACGTCTGGGGCAATTACAGCCAGCTTCAACTAGTGCCCGGTACGGATCCCGTCATCGTCCTGACGTTGTCGGGCAATCCGTCGGGACCGACCAGCGGCCTCGCGGAGACGTTCCAGTTTCACGGCGTGCTGAAAAGCAGCTGGCAGTCGGGACAGGCCGGCTACAAGTACTTCGACAATCAACGCTGGCACGACGTCGAACACGCGATCGTCACGCTCACCGGCGCGCTGCAGCCGCACGAGCCGAATCAACCGGTCACACCGCTCTATGGCGTGGGTTTGCAGCAGGCGAAGGCGTCCGGCGATCTGAGCCACATGAAGTTGCTGGCACGCCAGGCTGAACAGCAGCTTGCCGACGCCGGCAGCATTCAGAGCGAGCTGACCAGACTGAATGCCGAAATCGCCCGGCTGGAAGGGCGTGCCTGATCGACGGCAACAGCCGTAGGCGCCCTTGGGCGCCTGCCTGGCGAGATTCGACGCAACGGCGCATACCGTGCGTCGTCTGTCGCCAGGCGGCGTCGAGCAGCAGCGGTGCTGACGCGGGAACCCGCACACAAAAAGGGAAGCAAGATGCACGAGACCAGTCGGCAGCCGGCCCGCTATTTGCGCGACGATGACTTTCAGCGCTTCGTTCCGGTTCATGTGGTGTGGGAAATTACGCTGGCTTGCGATCTGAAGTGTTTGCATTGCGGCTCGCGCGCAGGCCGCCGCCGCCCCAACGAACTGAATACCGACGAGTGTCTCGAAGTCATCGAGTCGCTGGCCCGGCTCGGCACTCGCGAGGTCTCGCTGATCGGCGGCGAAGCTTATCTGCGCAAGGACTGGATTCAGCTAATCAAGGCGATCCGCTCGCACGACATGTATTGCGCGATTCAAACCGGTGGCCGCAATCTGAACCCGGCGCGACTCGCGCAAGCCGTCGACGCGGGGCTGAACGGCGTGGGCGTGTCGCTCGACGGCATGGCGCCGCTCCATGACAAGGTACGCAACGTTCCGGGATCGTTCGGCAAGGCGGTCGACACGCTCAAGCGCGCACGCGCGGCCGGTCTCGCCACCAGCGTCAACACACAGATCGGCGCGCTGACGCTGCCGGATCTGCCGGCGCTGATGGACACCATCATCGAACTCGGCGCGACGCACTGGCAGATTCAACTGACGGTGGCGATGGGCAACGCCGCCGACAACGACGAATTGCTGCTGCAGCCGTACCAGTTGCAGGAACTGATGCCGCTGCTCGCGGACCTCTACAAACGCGGCCTGAGCCACGGCCTGTTGATGAACGTGGGCAACAACATCGGCTACTACGGTCCCTACGAACACCTGTGGCGCGGTTTCGGCGACGAGCGCGTGCATTGGACCGGCTGTAGCGCGGGGCAACAGGTGATCGCGCTGGAGGCGGACGGCACGGTCAAGGGATGCCCGTCGCTGGCGACAGTCGGCTTTGCCGGCGGCAACGTACGCGATCTCTCGCTGGAAGAAATCTGGCGGACGAGCGAAGCGATCCATTTCGGCCGGTTGCGTTCGGTGGACGATCTGTGGGGCTTCTGCCGCACCTGCTATTACGCGGATGTGTGTCGCGGCGGCTGCACGTGGACGTCGCATTCATTGCTCGGCAAGCCGGGCAACAATCCTTATTGCCACTATCGCGTGATCGAACTGCAGAAGCAGGGGCTGCGCGAGCGGATCGTCAAAGTGGAGGAGGCCGGGGCCGCGTCGTTCGCGGTGGGGCGTTTCGATCTGGTGACCGAGAGGATTTCGGACGGCACGCCGGTGGCGAGCATCGTTCGCTCGGGGCAAACCATCGAACTCACGTGGAAGAACAAAGGCAAGCGCGCGCCGGAAGTGGGCCGGATACCGACCAAACTGGCGCTATGCCGCAACTGCAACGGCTACGTCCACGCGAACGAGCAGACCTGTCCGCATTGCAGCGCGGATATCGAAGCCGCGGCGCGAACTTACGAAGAGCAGGCGCAATACCGCCGTACATTGATCAGTACTCTAGAACACCTGCTAGGTCAGCCGGCCGGCTGATCGCATCGTACGAAATGCTGGAGAAACACGCCTGGGACAAGGCGAGAGATGTTCTGTTGGTTGAGACAGAAGTAGACGTTGGCAGGTCTGATTCACTCTTTCAATGCATCACCATCGGAGATCATAATGTCATCACAAACGCTTGAGAAAGACCGTATCATCGCCCCGGAAAATCAGGTCAGGGAATCGTTTGCCGTGGACTGGCGCAAGTATGACGGCGAACGCGTCATCGCCAGCAACGGGGGGGCCATTTATCTGGTGCTGAACGGCCAGCTTCAGTGGATTCCGAATCCAGAAACGTACAACAACCTGTTCGCTTCGTGGAACGGTGTGGTGGTGAGCGACTATCTCGTCGACAACGTGCCGCGTGGTCCCGCACTCACCTCGGGTGCTGTGCTGGCCAAGGGCAATGGAGCGGCGCCGGAGTATCTGGTGTCGAACGGCACCAAGCAGTGGATTCCGAATCCGGACACGTTCAAAAAGTTCGCGTTCAACGCCGGGAAAGTCGTGACGGTTCCGCAGATCGTCATCGACTATGTGCCGTCGGGGCCGAATGTCGGCTAACTGATTCATCGGCATTTCTATCGGCGCGCTTCGCCTTAGCGCTTAATGCCTGGCGCGCCGATTTCGCTGTCACGCCTTCGCGGCTTCCCGGTCGTCCTGCACCTTTCCATTCCCTTGCCATAAATCTTTAACGATCCACAGCCAGAATAGCGGCCATGTATCGAGAGAGATTTGTACGCGTCGTTGCACACGCTTGCAATCAACCCGCCCGAGTTCCGTTCCTTCGTCGAGAGATCGCATGAAACTGTTCAGCAGCCTGCGCGCCGTGTCCGTTGCCGTCGCCTTATCCATAGCAGCGTCGAGCGCCGGCGCAGCCGATCTCGTGATCGCCGGCCGCGACGATATCTATGGACGCGGCCTGGCGGACGCCGTCGCCGGTTTCACGAAACTGCACCCCGGCGCGGACATCGAACTGCTGAAACTGCCCAATGCGAACCTGTACCAGAAGCTGAAACTGTCGATGCGCGAAGGCACCGGCGCTTTCGATCTGGTGATGATGGACGACACGTGGTCGCCCGAATTCATGTCGAACGGCTGGCTCAAGCCGCTGCCGGCAGACCTCGCCGACGCGGACATGGTGGCGTCGACCGTCGCGCTCGGCCGCGCGCCGTCGGGCGGTTTGTACGCGCTGCCGGTAGTGGGCAACGTCGAGATGTTCGCGTATCGGCGCGACCTGCTGACCCGATACAAGCTGCAGCCGCCGCGCAACTGGGACGACGTGCTGAAGATCGCCCAAACCACCGGTGCCGCGGATAAGGACGTGTCCGGCGTGGTGTTTCGTGGCGCGAAGGGCAACCCGGTCGTGACCGGTTTCCTGCCGATTCTGTGGGCGTACGGCGGCGACGTGATCGATCAGAGCGGCAAGGTGACGATCGATTCCCCACAAGCGCTGACGGCCCTGAAAATGTTTGTCGCGCTAAAAAACAATGCACCGAAGGACGTCGCGGTTTATGGTGCCGCCGAAGTGCGCGACGCGTTGCAAAAGGGCGCGGCGGCGCAAGCGCTGGAGGTCTGGCCGGCATGGATTCCCGCGCTCGACGATCCGAAGCAGTCGCGCGTGGTCGGCGAAGTCGCGCTACAGGCGCCGCCGGGCCAGGTGAAAGGGCCGTCGCCGATGCTCGGCATCTGGCAGATGGCGATTCCGAAAGACGCACCGCACGCCACGCTCGCACAAGCGTTCCTGGTCTATCTGACCAACCGCGACACGCAAACGCGTCTGGCCGCGATGGGCATTCCGCCCACGCGTAAAAGCGTGTTCGAAGATCCGGCACTGGTGAAGCAATTCCGCTGGTATCCGGATCAGCTCAAGGCGCTCGAAGCCGGCCGTGCCCGTCCGCGTGTGAAGGACTGGCAGCAGATCGAGAGCATTCTCGGCGACGCGTTGCAACTGGTGCTGACCGGTCAGCTCGCGCCGGACGCCGCCTTGCATCAGGCCGCGCAAAAGATCACGCCGGCGCTCGCCGCCGCGGCCAAATAACGCCGTCGTCCTGTCGATCCATTCCATGAACGCCGTGCGCCGCTATCTGCCACTGGTCCTGCTGGTGGGCCCCGCTTTGCTGGTGCTCGGCGTGCTTGCGCTGTATCCGGTGCTGCGTGTGCTGGTCGACTCTTTCTTCAACGTCGACTATGCGTCGGGCCAGCGCTTCTTTACCGGGCTGGAAAACTACCGTGCGGTGCTCGGCGACAGCGAGTTTTCCGCGAGCTTCGCCAATACGCTGCAGTTCACGGTCGTGGCGTCGGTGATCGAAGTCGTGCTCGGCGGCGCATTGGCGCTGCTGTTCTCACGCGCGTTCGCCGGCCGCCGTTTCATCATTCCGCTCGCGATTCTGCCGATGATGCTCTCCACCCTGGTGTGCTCGGCGATCTGGCGCAACTGGCTGAACTACAGCGGCTTTCTGAACGCGCTGCTGGCGGTGTTCGGTCAGCCCGCCGTGCAATGGCTGTCCGATCCGCACCTCGCGATCTGGTCGCTGATTCTGGTGGATGTCTGGCAATGGACGCCAATGGCCTTTCTGATCATTCTCGCCGGCCTGCAGTCCATCGCGCCGGAACTGTATGAAGCGGCGCGCACCGACGGCGCGAGCGAGTGGCAATGCCTGCGCCACATCACGTTGCCGCTGATCGTTCCGCAGATCGTGCTCGCCATGCTGCTGCGTTCGATCGACACCTTCAAGCTGTTCGACAAGGTCTATGCGTTGACGGGCGGCGGTCCCGGCAATGCGACGCAGACCCTGTCCACCTATATCTACGACACGGGTTTCCGCTTCTTCAACGTCGGGCCGGCCAGCGCCGCTTCGGTGCTGATGTTGCTGATTTCGGCGGTGCTGGTGTCGGTCAACGTATGGCTGTCGATCCGCAAGGCGGGCGCGCGATGAATACCGTTACGTCGTCTTCCACGTTGCTTCCGGCGGGCCTGGGCCAGCAGGCCGCGCTTTGGCTGTCGCGGGCCATCGCACTGATCCTGTTGCTGCTGCCTTGTATCTGGATGGTCGGCGCCGCCTTCACGCCGACGCTTGAACGTCTCGATCATCCGCTGTTGTTGTGGCCGCACGTGCCGACCTTGCAGCACTTCGAATCGGTGTGGGCGAGCGGTATCGGCCGGCAGTTGCTGAACTCGGTGCTCGTCAGCGGCGGGACGACCGTGCTGTCGCTCGCGCTCGCTTTTCCTGCCGCGTATGCACTCGTGCGCATGCGCTTTCCGGCGCGCCTCGATCTGCTGTTCCTGATGCTGGTGCTGGCGGTCAAGCTGATGCCGCCGATCACCGTGGCGGTGCCGTTGTTCACGCTCGCCAAAAACCTGCATCTTCTCGATTCCGAATTCGGATTGATGCTCGCCTACCAGGTGTACACGCTGCCGCTGTCGATCTGGATGCTGCTTTCGTTCGTCCGTGAAGTGCCGATCGATTATGAAGAGGCCGCCTGCCTGGACGGCGCGGGTCTCGTGCAGCGGCTCGTCTATATCGTGCTGCCGTTATGCGCGCCGGGGCTCGTGGCGACCGCAATCTTCGTGCTGATCGCCGCGTGGAACGAATTTCTGCTGGCGCTGCTGTTTCTCACCACGCCGAGCCGCTTTACGTTGCCGCTCGCGGTGGCGGGTTATGTCACTGAAAACGGCATCGACTGGGGCGATCTGATGAGTGTCGGCCTGATCGCTTCGCTGCCGACCCTGGCCGTCGCGGGATACGTGCAGCGCTATCTGCTGCGCGGGTTTTCCGGAGGGCTGAAGTAAAGCAAATAAAGCAGGCGGCACGCGCTGGTCGATGGCGCCTGCGTCGGGTGACTTTGTCAATGTATCGGGTGCTTCGCGCTCGTCTACCTACCATCTGGAGATCCACGAAAATGAACAAGCATCTGGCGGTCGCGCTGGCGACCGCGGGCCTCGTTGCGTCCACTGCGGCTCACGCGCAAAGCAGCGTTACGCTCTACGGGGTGATCGATAACGGCCTCGTCTATCAGAACAGCAGCACGTCGCGCGGTTCGACGACGGGCGGCCATTCGGCGATCACGATGTCGAACGGCGCATGGGCCGGCAGCCGGTTCGGCCTGAAGGGCAGCGAAGATCTCGGCGGCGGTTTGAAGGCGATCTTCCAGCTCGAAGCGGGCGTGAATAGCGAAAACGGGCAGTCGCAATTCACAGGCGGCATGTTTACGCGCCAGGAATGGATCGGCTTGACGAGTGCGGTCTACGGTACGTTGACGGCGGGCCGCCAATATACGGCGTACTACACGCTGCTTTCGCCTTATAGCCCGACCACGTACCTGACTGGATTCTTCGGCGCGCATCCGGGCGATCTCGATTCGCTCGACACGACGATTCGCGCGAACAACTCGCTGGTTTATACGTCGCCGAAGTTCTATGGCTTTACGGTGAGCGGTTCGTACGCGCTCGGCGGTGTGGCGGGCAGCACCAATCGCGGCTCGACCTGGAGTGCGGCGATTCAGTATCTGAATGGACCGTTCGGCGTGGCGGCGGGCTTCCAGCGCGTCAACAATTCGACGGTTGGCGGCGGCGCATGGGGCACGGACTCGACGACGAACTCCGGCGGCCAGCCCGGCATTTCGGCCATCAACAACGGCTACGTGACCGCGCAAGCGCAGCAGCGTGTGGCGGTGACGGCCGGCTACAAGTTCTCGCCGGCGTGGGACGTGTCGGTGTCGTACTCGAACGTGCAGTACATCCCGGGTGTGGGCTCGGCATTCCTGAACACGGCGACCTTCAATACGGCCGGCGCGGTTTTGCACTGGAAGCCGACCGTGAGCTGGGATTTCGCGGGCGGCTATAGCTATACGCGCGCGACGCAGTCGAACGGTATCAGCAGCGCGGCGCAATACCATCAGATTTCGCTGACGCAGTACTACAGCCTGTCGTCCCGCACGGGGCTGTATCTGGGTGAAGCGTATCAACACTCGAGCGGCAAGACGATCGGCTCGAACGGCGTGAAGATCATCGACGCCACGGCATCGATCGGCGACGGCTTCAACGGTTCGCCGTCGTCGACGAGCACTCAATTCACGGCGGGCGTCGGCATCCTGCATCGCTTCTGATTCGTGCGTGCCGCCGCGATGGTGGGCGGCGCTCGAAGTCTCTGCGATCCAGGCCTCTCTTGTGCTGCGAATTGGCGTGACACAAGAGAGGCCGCCCTGTGCAGCGGCTCATGCTCCATGGCGGGACGCGATGGTAATACGACAAGGAATACACGGTGGCTACACTCTCACTCCGTGCGGTCTGCAAGACGCGGCACGGTCGCCAGCAGGTGTTGCGCGATATCGATCTGGACGTGGCGGACGGCGAATTCGTCGTGCTGGTCGGCCCGTCCGGTTGTGGCAAGTCGACCCTGTTGAGAATGACGGCGGGTCTCGACACCATCACCTCGGGTGACATTCGGATCGGCTCGCGCGTCGTCAATCAGATCGCGCCGCAGGAGCGCAATGTCGCGATGGTGTTTCAAAGCTACGCGCTCTATCCGCACATGACGGTCGCGCAGAATATCGCGTTCGGTCTGCGCATGCGCGGTATAGCGGCGGACAAGGTACGGGAGCGCGTCGCGTCGACCGCGCGAATGCTCTCGCTCGAGGCCTTGCTCGAACGTAAGCCGCACGCGTTATCGGGCGGTCAGCGTCAGCGTGTCGCCATGGGCCGCGCGATCGTGCGCGAACCCGCGCTGTTTCTGTTCGACGAACCGCTGTCCAACCTCGACGCAAAACTACGTAGTCAGATGCGGGCCGAGATTCGCAACTTGCACACGCGGCTGGGTACGACTTCGCTGTATGTCACACACGATCAGGTGGAGGCGATGACGCTCGCGCAACGCATCGTCGTGCTGAATCAAGGCGGCATCGAGCAGATCGGGACGCCGGAGCAGATCTACGAGCGCCCGCAGAGTACGTTTGTCGCGAGCTTTATGGGAGCGCCCGCGATGAATCTGCTGCGCGGGCGTTTGACTGCCGACCGGCAGCACTTCGACGCCGACGACGGGCCGCGCATTCCGATCGCGGGCGCGAGCGAATCCGGCATGCAGGTCGACCCGAATCGCGAGTACGTGCTCGGCATTCGTCCCGAACACGTGACGGTGACAAACGATCGGCCGATACATCTACCCGTCGATGCCTGCAAGATGTTAGGTGCCGACAATCTCGCGTTCGGCCGTCTCGGCAAACAGAGCCTGGTGGTGCGCTTGCCGTATCACCAGCGTCCGGCGTGCGGCGAGCAACTCGGTGTCGCGTTACCGGCGGCCCAGCTCCATTTTTTCGACGGACAGAGCGGGCGGCGTGTGAATTGAAGCCCGCTCAGCCACAGCTTTTGCGCACCACGCTCGTGACCGGCACCACGTAAGTGCGCGAGGCGCCGGAAAACGACGCCATGCGATCGATCAGCATTTCGACCACGGCATTCGCCAGTCCGGAGGTGTCCTGGTGAATGGTGGTGAGTCGATAGTTTTCGTAGCCGGCAGCGGGGATATCGTCGAAACCGACCACGCGCAGCTCTTCGGGCACGCGGATCGAGAAGTGCTGACGCGCGGCATCGAGAAAGCCCAGCGCCAGCAGATCCGGCGAACAGAACACGCCGTCGGGCCGCGGGTTTTGCGTGAGGACCGCTTGCGCCGCCGTCACCCCGCATTCGTAGGTATCTGCTTCCGTGGCGTGAACCAGGACTGGATCGATGAGGCGCGGGTCGTCTTTGGCGATGCGCTGGACCGCGCGAACAAAGCCGGTGCGGCGCGATTTGCCGTTGTAGCTGGTCTTCGTCGGGCCGACAAAAGCGAGCCGCGTCGCCCCCGCGTCGATCAGCATGCGCGCGGCAAGCGCGGCGCCGGCCGCGTTGTCGCTGACCACGACGTCCGCGCCGGGCAGATCCGACGCACGGTTGATCATCGCGACCGGAATCTCGCGTTCGAGGTACTGGCGAGCGAGGCCGAGCGGCGGTGACGCCGAAGTCATGATGATGCCGGCGATGCGGTAGCTCAGCAGCATTTCCAGCGAATGCTTGATTTGCACGGGGTCTTCCGCGTTCATCACGAGCGGCGTGAGTTGCTGGCGCCCGAGCGCGGCGATGATATGCGAGAGCAGCTTGGCGCGGAACGGGTTTTCGAAACCCGCCGTGACGACGCCGACCATGCTGCTGCGCTGCATGATCATTTCGCGGGCGATCTGGTTGACCTGATAGCCCAGCGCGTCGGCGGCCTCCATCACGCGCTGCCGTGTTTCGGGTGCGATGCTCGCGGTCGGCGAGAAGGCGCGCGAGACGGCGGAGCGCGACACACCGGCGCGGCGCGCGACGTCGGCGGCGGTAACCCAAAGCGTTTGTTTCTTAGGCATGTGTGAATGAATGAAGGGACGCGAAGCTAGCTTAACGCAGCTTGCCCGATCAAGAGGACAAGATGATGAACGTCGAACACGATATAAGCGGGCAGGGCGATTATTTTGGCCAGGCGCCGGCATTGGCATCGGTTTTTGCGCCGGCTTGCTGGATGTCGGGGCTGGCCGACGAGCTCCTGCTGAGTCGGTTGGCATTGCCGGGCAGTCACGATAGTTGCGCGTACACCGTTGAGGATTCGCTGGCGAAAACACAGGGGGCGACGCTGGCGGAGCAGTTGGCGCAAGGCGTGCGCGTGCTGGATATCCGCTGCCGGCATGAAGGAGATGTGTTTCACATCAATCACGCGCGCATACCGCTCGGCCTGATGTTCGACGATGTGATCGCCGCGTGCGCCGAGTTTCTGGCGCGATATCCCGGCGAATGTATCGTGATGTCGGTGAAGGACGAATGCGGCACGCGGGATTGCACGCGCAGTTTCGCGCGGACGTTCGAGTTGTATGTCGAACGCCATGCACGGCAGCGCTGGTATTTGGGCGATACGATTCCGCGTCTGGGCGAGGTGCGCGGTTCGATCGTGCTGTGGAGGCGATTTGCCAGCGATGGCGCGCTGGGCATCGATCTGTCGAACTGGCCTGACAACGCCACGTTCGAACTCGATGCTCCGGGCGCACAGTTCGTCATTCAGGACGAGTTTCGCGTGCCGGTCGAGGCGTCGATAGATTACAAATACCGCGTGATCGAGGCCTTGCTCTCACGCAAGGAACAACCCGAAACGCCGCGCTGGATCGTCAATTTTTGCAGCGGCACCGGCATGGGAGCAAACCCCCGTAAGGTAGCCTGTGGCGACGACCGGCGGCGCGGCATCAATGACAGGATGGTCGAAGGCCTCGCAAACCACGCGGACGCGCACGGCACGATAATGATCGATTTCTGCGAGCACGCGCAGTGGGCGCTGGTTCATGCGTGGCTGGCGCAAAACGTGAACCGGCGCCCATCGTCGGCTTAGTTAAAGCCGTTCAGTCGGCAAGGAACGACGCTGCATCAGCTGGACACGTAGCGTGAGGGCAGCGCCGGCGCGCCGGCCGGAATCGTCACGAGCGACGTATTCAACCAGCTCTGCGGCGTGCCGTTCGAATTCGCGTAGGCACCGACGTACGGCATCATCAGCGTGGTTTGATACACCTGCGGCGTCCAGCCGGCCGGCGCGAGGAAGATCGATGTCGCGCGTTTCTCGCTATAGGCGGACGCACCGTAGGTCGAGATGTTCCAGAGCGTCTGCTGATAGGTGTCGTAGTCCGCGTTGTGGCGCGACCCACCGGCCTGCCAGCCTTCCAGTTGAATGAATGTGTTGTACGTGCCGCTTGCGGCGAGCAGATTGTTCACGGTGCGGCCGTATAGGAACGACAGGATCAGTCCGCAGTTCTCCGGTGCGAAATCGCTGCCGACGCTCAGGTAGTACTTGCCGGTCGTATTGAGCAGCGACGTGTAGTGCGAATTGCCGATATCGACACTGGTGGTCAGGCCGCTCGCCCCCATGTACGTGTCGAATGCCTGCATCGACACGCCGGCAGGCAGGTCGTTTGTCGCGCTGATTGCCACGAAGTGCGAACCCGCCGCGAGCAACGTCAGGAATGCCGAAAGGCTCGCCGCGTTCCAGTTGCCCGACGCGTCGGCAAATGCGAACGGCTGATAACCCGTGAGATTGAACACCGCCGGGTTCGAGCCTGGCTGGTAGCCAATCTGCGGTACCCACATGGTCAGCGGGCCGTTGCTGGCGGCGCCGCTTACGTAGCGGCTCAGGCTGTCGATCAACTGCGCGTCGGCGCCGGGCAGCGTGGCGTACGACGCGCCGTGCAACCAGCGTTGCACCCATTGCGCAACGAATCCCGCCAACTGACCGCCGGTGAAATCCGCAGGCGGTACATAGCCGCTCGCGCCCGTGCTTTGATACGCCGACTGGATCGCGGCAGCGCCGCGAATGCCGCTGCCGAACATGCTATTGGCGAAGTCCTGCGCGTTGTTGCGTGGCGGCGTGGCGAGCAGCGCGAGCGGCGCCACCCACGCGCCGTTGCTCGTGGCGACACCGCGATACAGATTGACGTTTGCCACCGAGTCGTGGCCCGGAAACGTCGCGGCATTCGCGCCGGATACGTAGCCCGACGAGGGCGTAACGGTGACTGTCGTCGGCGATGAGCCGAAGGGATGCAAGTAAGACACGGCGAAGCTCGCGTCGTCGCCCGCCAGGCTGAAGGAGCCCGTGCAGTCGCCCAGGCTGTTCGATGCGCTGACCGTGGTGGCTTGCCCTACGGCGATCTGCGCCGCCGATGCTTGCGGCACCGAGCCGCTTTGGCTCGCCGCGCTGCCATAGCCGAGCGCGAGGTCGGGAATCCAGTTGGTGAGGTTGATCGTCATCGAGCGTCCCGTCAGGCTGCGGCTGACCGCCGCCGCGTTGGCGGATAACTGGGACCCGCCCGGTGAGCCGCCATCGCCGCCACCGCACGCGGACAGCGCCGACACCAGCGGCGTGAGGGCGAGCGCGGCGCCGCCTTTGAGGAACGTCCGGCGGTGCGCGGGCATCGGCTGCCTGGGTGTTCTTGTCATGAGTAATCCCGTTCGAAGTTAAAAGAGAAATTGCATCGGGTGTTCTGAGCGTTGCACGCGTGTGCAACATGGGGCGCGTAAAGGGCGAATAGCGGCAGCGCCGGGTGTAGTTATGCACGAGTTATGTGAAAGGATTGCGACTTGTTTTGACGTGTCGATTCTAGAACTGCACGGCACGATAGAAATCGGTGACACCGATAAAAACGTGTGAAATCATTTCCGCTTTCCCCGAGGACGAGAACCGATATGACCCAGTCTACCGAGAACGCCGTGCACGTGGTTCAGGCGTTTTGGCGTCTCATGGCGACCAACGATTTCCGTTCGGTCACGGCGGTTCTGGCGGATGACTTTGTGCTCGAATGGCCGCAATCGAATGAGCGCATTCGTGGCGTCGCCAATTTCGCGCAGTTCAACGCGGAGTACCCTGCGCAAGGGCGCTGGATTTTCACGATCAACCGTATTGTCGGCAATGAGAAGGACGCGGTGTCGGATGTCTCCATTACCGATAGCGTCCTGCAGGCCAGAGCTATTTCCTTCTTTACGGTCGAGCACGGCAAGATTGCCCGCGTCGTCGAGTACTGGCCGGAGCCTTACGAGCCGCCGTTCGATCGCACGAGACTTGTCGAGCGGATTGAGTGAGTGGGGCGACTACGCCTCATGCCCGCCGTGCGCCGTTTCTCGGCAAGGTTCCAACGATCACGCACGCGAGCACGGCCATCATCGGCAACATCAGTATGCTGCCTTCCGGACCTGCCGCTCCGCCACTCAACCAGGCGGGTCCGGTTGTGTGACTCGTCAGCCAATGACCGCTCGCCATCGCGCCGCTATCGGCGACACCGAACACAAACGATTGACTCCAGTCCCACGCGGCGTGAAAGCCGATGATCCACCACAGCGAACCCGTGCGCCAAACCGCGAGACAGAACACGATCCCGGCAGCGGCGACGGACGCAATGCCGTATACCGTTTCCCCCGGATTGCCCATATGCGTCAGCGCGAAAATGGCTGCAGTGACGAGTGTGGCGACGACTGGCCCCACGCCGCGAAGCAGGCGGAAGAAGACATAACCCCGGAAACTCAGCTCCTCGTTAAACCCGACGAGCAGGAACAACGCCGCCCAGACTGCCGCCGATTGGATCAGCGGTCCCAATTGCATGCCGGAAGGCTCAATGGTCACCGCGTGAAAATAGCGCAGCGTGGCCATCATGAGCGACATGGCCAGGACACCGAAGAAGAGCCCCTGTGCGAGATGGGCGGCGCGATGCGGTGCGCGAAGTCCGTAGTCGAGCCATGAGCGTTTGTCGATCAGGCTCATGACTTTGGTCGCGACGAGTCCCGCCAGGATCATGACGATTTCACCGATGAGCATTTTCGTCGGGATGATCTCCGTGGTTCTGGGCGGAAGGTGATGCAACAGATGCGCGATAAACGCCGCGCCCGCAATCAAGCCGCCGACAATCATGACGAAGAGCAACGCGGCCCAGCCCGAGCGCAACCCGTCCGCGCCGATCCAGATCCGCTTGAATCTGCCGCCAAAAAAACGACGTAGCCGGCCGGGCCGTGGCCGAACGGGATCGCCGCTGCGATCAGGACCGCTCGATGCCGCGCTGTAGTTCTTCAAATCGCTCATTCGCTGCCTCGTATTTTTTTGTTCTGCCTGGAGAGATAACCCGGCAACGTCTTCAGGATGCGAGCGTTGCAGGGTTAAGACATTAGCTCGACAAAAGAGGTTTGAGTATGCGCGGCAGATGAACTTTGTCGATGAAAGCCTCAAGCGTTCATATAGCCCAATGAAAGAGGCAACGTACGCACGCCGTTGAATCAGATCACGCCGTGACCTTCACCTTCTGCGCGCAACTTTTCCAGCAGAAGCTCGACGAATTTTTCAGTCAGCGGAGGCAGCGTGCGGCCGCGCTTTTTGATCAACGCGATGGGCCGCACGAACGCTGCGTCGCGAATCGGTCTTGCCACCAGGCCCGGTTCGGCCAGCACCTCGCGAGCAGTGCCCGGAAGAATGGTCACGCCCAAGCCGCCACGCACCATGGCCACGGCTGTCATCATGTAGGTCGGTTCACAGGCGATCTCGGGCGTGCAGTCGGCGTCGGCCAGCGCCGCGTCGACCACCGCCCTGACACTCGTGCCTTGCGCCGTGAGTACCAGCGGTACGCCGGCGAGATCCTTGAGTTTGACGAGGCGACGCCGTGCGAGCGGATGCGCCTTCGGACACACGGCGACGAGACGGTCCACGCCGGCATACAAGACCTCGAAGCCCGGGTCGGCCAGCTCGCCGCCGGTCAGGCCGATATCCACGTCTTCATTGCGCACCAGCGTATTCACCATACTGGCCACCACGTCGCGAATATGGAAGCCGGCGCGCGGCACCTCGTTCTTTAACGCCTGGATCAGATCGGGCAGCAGGCTGGCGGCGAAGGTGGGCAGGCACGCCATGCGTACGGTTCCGCTCGAACCGTCGCCGAGCGCTCGCGCGTCGATCAGGACATGCTCCATGTCGCGCAGCGACTTTTGCAGCACGGGCAGCAATTCGCGACCCGCCGGGGTCAACGCGACGTTGCGGCTATTACGGTCGAACAGCCGCACGCCGACCGTTTCCTCCAGCCGGCGAATCTGCACGGTCAACGCGGGCTGCGACAGATGCAGGCGCGTGGCTGCCCGCGTGAAGTTGCCGGTTTGCGCCACGGCGATGAACGCACGGATATCGCGAAGATTGAGATCCATTATGTTTTTTGATTGCTGCTATCGAATCATTTCAATTGATTTATCGCAGTGCCGAAATTACGCTGGTTCGCATCAGAAAACAAGTTCGGAGACACGCACATGCTGCCATTGCTGGGGCTGGCCACCATCGTCGTCCTGCTCGGGGCGATCCTGTCGAAACGCATGTCGCCGCTGGTCGCACTGATCATCGTGCCGATCGCGGCGTCGCTGATCGGCGGCTTTGGCTTGCAGACGAGCAAGTTCGTGATCGATGGCCTGAAGAGCCTCGCACCGGTCGTGGGCATGTTCGTGTTCGCGATTCTGTACTTCGGCACGATCACCGACGCGGGCACGCTGGACCCGATCATCGACCGCATCTTGCGGGCGGTCGGCACCAGGCCGACGCGCATTGTGATGGGCACCACGCTGCTCGCGCTGCTGATCCACCTGGACGGCTCCGGCGCCGTCTGTTTTCTGGTCACCATTCCCGCGATGCTGCCGCTCTACGACCGCCTGAAAATGGATCGGCGCGTGCTTGCCGCCGCTGTCTCGATGGCGGCGGGTATCAACTTCCTGCCGTGGACCGGACCGATGATCCGCGCGTCGGCGTCGCTTCATCTGCCGATTTCGGCGCTGTTCAATCCGCTGATTCCGGTGCAGATCGTCGGGCTGGTGTTCGTCTTCGGCACGGCGTTCTGGCTTGGGCGGCGCGAAGCCCGGCGCCTCGGTTACTCGGGCGCCGACGATTCGGTGCCGATGCCCAAACGCGAACTCAGCGCCGAGGAACAGGCACTGCGCCGCCCGAAGAACTTCTGGTTCAACATCGTCCTCACGCTGATCGTGCTCGGCACGATGGTGGTCATGGGCGAGAAGATTCCGCCCGCGATCATGTTCATGGTGGGATTGTGCGTCGCGCTGATGGTGAACTATCCGAACGTGGACATGCAGCGCAAACGGATCGACGCGCATGCACGCGCGGCGCTGATGATGGCGGGCATTCTGCTCGCCGCGGGCGTCTTCACCGGCATCATGCAAGGCAGCGGCATGCTCAAGGCGATGGCGCAGGCCGCGGTCGGCTTCGTGCCGCCCGCGCTTGCCAGCCATATTCCGGTCGCGCTCGGCCTCATCTCGATGCCGCTCAGCATGCTGTTCGATCCCGACTCGTTCTACTTCGGCGTACTGCCCGTCGTGGCCGAAGTGGCCGGACAACTCGGCGTGCCGGCGGTGCACGTCGGCCAGGCGGCCTTGCTCGGTCAGATGACCACGGGATTCCCGGTGAGCCCGCTCACACCCGCCACGTTTCTCGTGGTCGGACTGTGCGGCATCGATCTCGCCGATCACCAGAAATTCACGTTCCCACTGCTGTTCGGTGCTTCGATCGTCATGACGGTCGCGTGCGTCGTGCTGGGCATTTTTCCTCTGTGAGTCTTTTTCAATGGACGATACGCGTATGACTGCAACTCGGACTGCAACCCAGGGCGCACGCCGTGTGCGCATCGGGGCGGGGGCGGGCTACGCCGGCGACCGGATTGAACCCGCGGTCGAACTGGCGGAACACGGTGCGCTCGACTATCTCGTGTTCGAATGCCTCGCTGAACGCACGATCGCGCTCGCGCAGCAGGCGCGCCGCAACGATCCGGCGCTCGGCTACGATCCGCTGCTGGCCGCGCGCATGAACGCGGTGCTGCCCATTGCGGTGCGCAATGGTGTGCGCGTGATCTCGAACATGGGGGCGGCCAATCCACGCGCGGCCGCGCGCAAGACCGCGGAGATCGCGCGGGCGCTCGGCCTTGGTGGCCTGAAGATCGCCGCCGTGACGGGCGACGATGTGCTCGACGTCGTGCGGCAAGGCGATTTCCGTTTCGAAGAGTCCGGTGAGAGCGTGGCGTCGTTGGGCGAGCGGCTGGTTTCCGCCAACGCGTATCTCGGCGCGGCGCCGCTTGTCGATGCGTTGGCGGCCGGGGCCGACATCGTCTTGACGGGGCGCGTGGCGGACCCGTCGTTGTTCACGGCGCCGCTCATCCACGAATTCGGCTGGGACATGACCGATTGGAATACGCTCGGCCAGGCGACCGTGGTGGGGCATTTGCTGGAGTGCGCGGGCCAGGTGACGGGCGGCTATTTCGCCGATCCGGGCTTCAAGGACGTCCCGAATCTCGCGCGGCTCGGCTTCCCGATCGGCGAGGTCGGCGCGGACGGCTCGGTCGTCATCGCGAAGGTGGCCCATGCCGGCGGGTGCGTGACCGAAGCGACGTGCAAAGAGCAACTGCTCTACGAGATACACGATCCCGCGCGTTATCTGCAACCCGATGTCGTCGCCGATTTCACACAGGTTCGGGTGTCGGCCGAAGCGCGTGATCGGGTGCGCGTGACGGGGGGGCGCGGAACGCCGCGCACCGGCACGCTGAAGGTATCGGTGGCGTATGTGGATGGCTACGTCGGTGAAGGGCAAATCTCGTATGGCGGGCCCGGCGCGGTCGAGCGTGCGCGTCTCGCACTCGAGGTCGTGCGCGAGCGGTTGGCGTTGACCGGTGTCGAGACCACCGAACTTCGGTTCGATCTGATCGGCGTGAATGCGTTGCACGGCGAGACGGCCGGCGCGCGCGGCGCCGATCCGTACGAAGTTCGCTTGCGTGTGGCGGGGCGTACCGTGTCGGTCGCGCAGGCTGTACGAATCGGCAACGAGGTCGAGACGCTTTACACCAATGGCCCGGCGGGCGGCGGCGGTGTGACGAAATCGACCCGCGAGGTGCTGGCGGTTCAATCGATCCTGTTGCCGCGAGTCGACGTCAAACCCACCTTCGAATTTGTGGAGGCATGACATGAAGCTCAGAGAGTTGGCCCATTCGCGTACCGGCGACAAGGGCAATACATTGAACGTGTCGGTCATTTGCCGCGATGCGAACGATTACGAGCATGTGCGTCGCGAGTTGTCGGCGGAGCGGGTGAAGGCGCATTTGAGCGAGGTGGTTCGCGGCGACGTGGTGCGCTACGAGTTGCCCAATCTGGCGGCGTTCAACTTCGTGCTGGGGCAGGCGCTCGGCGGTGGTGTCACGCGTTCGCTCGCGCTGGATGCACACGGCAAGTCGTTGAGTTCGGCGTTGATGGATCTGGAGATTGCCGGCTTGCCTTAGTCACCCGTTCCACGCACGGCCGGCTTGGCAGCATGGCGTCGACGCCGCCTGAGCAAATACGCACCGACCATCTCCACCAGCTCCTGTTTAAGCACGGGCAAACCAATCGTCCCCCGATGCGCGGCGTCATGAATCACACCCGCTACCGCCGCCGAGACGACTTGCGCGGCGGCGTCCGCGGATTCGCGGTTACGTGCGTCGTCTTCATCCGGCTGCGCGATCAATGCCGCATAGCAGCGCAGATACTCCGTCTCGAACCGGTCATGAACCGACTTCGGTCCACGCGCGCGCGGCGCTTCTTCAAGCAGCACACGATGCAGCGCCGGGTTAATGCTATGAACCCCGATCATGCCGTCGACCAATTGCTCCACACGCCGCGCCAATGGCAACGTCTCATCGCCGATTGGACGTAGCACGGCGAGAATCTCGTCGAAGTGGCGAGCCGTGATGGCTTCGGACAAGATCAGCTTGTTCGGAAAGTACTGGTATAGCGAGCCAATGCTCACGCCGGCGGCCTCGGCAACTTCATTCGTCGTGAAACCGGCCCAGCCGCGGCGGCCCAAAACCTGAGCCCCGGCAATCAGAATCGCTTCGACCGTGGCACGGGAACGCGCCTGACGCGGCTCTTTGCGCATGCTCGAAGGACGTGTGGGAATGCGAGTAGCCAAGTGTCTGCTCCCGGGAGAATATGAGCGCTATGCTCACATTGTTCGACACGTTTGGCAATGACGTGCGCGCAAAGCCTCGCGAGGATTTTCAAATGACCCAAGCATTCCCTGCCACCCGCCGCGAAGTTCGTCTCAAGTCGCAGCCCGAAGGTTTGCCCCACGCCGACAACTTCGAGATCATTTCGACGCCGCTGAAGACACCCTCCGATCACGAGGTGCTGGTTCGCAACCGCTATTTCCTGCTGTCCGCGTCGCTGCGCATGATGATCAGCAAAGGCGCGCTAGACATAAAAGGCGTACCGTTCCCCGCTTTGCACGAAGGCGACCCGCTGGCGGCCGAAGCACTTGGCGAAATCATTTCGGCCCCTGCGGGCAGCGGTTTTTCTGTAGGCGACCTGGTGCTGCATTTTCAGGGCTGGCGCGATTACGCAGTGGTTGCCGCGACGGATTGCCAGCGGGTCGTCGGACGATTGCCCGACCCGATTGCGTATCTGGGGCATGGCTGGACCGCCTATGCTGCGTTGACTCGCGGCGTGGAGATTCATCCGGGCGACACGGTATTCATTTCCAGCGCGGCCGGGGCGAACGGATCGATGGCCGGGCAGATCGCGCGTTTGCTGGGCGCGGGGCGAGTGATCGGCAGCACCAGTTCCAGCGCGAAGGCGGCACGCCTCGTGTCCGAGTTGGGTTACGACGCGGCGGTGTACCGTGGCAGTACGCCGATCGCCGAGCAACTGGCCGTGGCCGCGCCGGAAGGTATCGATGTGTTTCTCGACAACGTCGGTGGCGAACAACTGCAGGCGGCGATTGCGACCGCGCGTGAAGGCGCGCGCGTGGTGATCGTCGGCACGCTGTCGGGGCAACTAGCGAGCCACGGCGCGGGCAGAACCGCGCCGGTCGAACTGGACTCGGTGCAACTGCTGGTCAAGCGCATCACACTGCGCGGCTACAGCGCCGACGACGATCCCGACGCTTACGCAGAGTGGATTCAGCAATTCGCGCGATGGCTGGAGGCGGGCAGCATCCGCTTTCCGCACGAGATCATCGACGGGCTCGATCATGCGCCGCTCGCGTTGGAGCGGGTGATTCGAGGGGACTACTTCGGGACGGTGTTGATCAAACCGTAATCAAAAAAACAGGAATCTCCAGCAGCCATCAACTGCCCATCACTCCCGTATCCCGAAGCTTCCGCCGTTTCGCGTACCACGTCGTCCGCTGTCGGCGTTTGCTTCAGCGGCGCAAAGCGCTGCGGCGACCGGGCGGGCGGCGCGAATGTGTCCAGTTTCCGAATAGGGCGCGGATGGTGATCGAAACGGATGTGCATGCTTCGATTCGTGTCGAAGCATCGGCAAGCGGGCGGCCCCTACACTCGTCTTAACTTCTTTCGACCGAGGCACGCGATGACCGCCAACCTTCATTCCGCCATTGAAACCGTCGCCGCCAACGCGGCCGTCCGCTGATCGTGGCCGCGCTCGCGCCGACTCGCAGCGCCGCGTCCCGTGTGCTTGCCGCCACCTGTATCAGCTATACGGTGGTGCTGCTGGACGCGTCCATTGTCAATGTGGCGCTGGGGGAAATCAGCCAGTCGCTGCGCAGCAACATAGCGGGCCTCCAATGGGTCGTCAACGCCTACACGCTGACCTTCGCGAGTCTGCTGATGACCGGCGGCGCGCTCGGCGACCGGCTCGGCGCGCGCAACGTCTACCTCACCGGACTCTCGGTGTTCGTGCTCGGCTCGGTGCTGTGCGGATTCGCGCCCGACCTCACGACGCTGACGTTGGCGCGCGCGTTGCAAGGCGTCGGCAGCGCGATGCTGGTGCCGTGCTCACTCGCGCTGATCAACGACGCGTACCCGTTGCCCGCGAGTCGCGCGGCGGCCGTGAGTTTGTGGATGGGTTGCGGTGGTGTGGCGATGGCATCCGGACCCTTGATCGGCGGGCTGCTGATTCATCTGCTGGGGTGGCGCAGCATCTTCTTCGTCAACGTGCCGATTGGGCTCGCCGGGATCTGGCTCGCGCAAGCGGTCGAACGCACGGCGTCGCCAGGCACGCGGCATGTCGATCTACCGGGACAACTGGCGGGAATCGTTGCGTTAGGGTCGGTGATCGGCGTGCTGATCGAAGGGCATCGGCTCGGCTGGCAGTCCGCGCCGATCGTCGCAGGTATCGTGATCAGTGGCGTCGCGTGGGTCGCGTTCTTCGTGATCGAGACGCGGACCCGGCATCCCATGCTGCCGATGCAGTTTTTCCGCAATGCATTGTTCTCGGCGTCGACGTGGGTGTCGATGGTGTCGGCGTTCGTTTTCTACGGCATGTTGTTCACGTTCAGCCTGTTTTACCAGCAGGCGCGCGGCTATTCCGCACTCGACACTGGCCTCGCCTTCCTGCCGATGACCGGCATGGTCGCGCTGGGCGGCCTGCTGTCGAGTCGAATCGTGAAGCGGCTGGGAGCGAGGGAGTCGATGTGTATCGCGTTCGCGCTGTACGCGTTGGGCGCCCTCGGCATGAGCCTCACGACCGTGGCTTCGCCGTATTGGGCCGCTGTCGTGCCGATGCTCGCCATCGGCATGGCGTCCGGCTTTATCTCACCGGCGGCGACTTCGCCCGCGCTCGGCACCGTCGATAAAAACCGCGCAGGCATAGCCGCCGCCGTGTTGAATTCGGCGCGTCAAAGCGGCTCCGCGCTGGGCGTGGCGATCTTCGGCACGTTCATTTCGAGCGCCCACGTGTTTCAGCAGGCGATGAACCTGATTCTAGGCATCGTGGTGACGCTGTCGATGCTCGCCG
Organism: Paraburkholderia sp. BL21I4N1; assembly: GCF_002973525.1. GTDB lineage: Bacteria > Pseudomonadota > Gammaproteobacteria > Burkholderiales > Burkholderiaceae > Paraburkholderia. Next base: position 104,428 of record NZ_PVEN01000020.1, on the reverse strand, counting down.
CCTGTGTGTGGTGGGTGGCGTCGCGGTCGCGCTAAACATCGATCCGCTTGCGCAGACTCTCGCCGGCCAGCGGCATATCGCGCAAGCGCTGACCCGTTGCATCGAACAGCGCATTGCCGAGCGCCCCCGCGGCCGGACCCATCGACGCCTCGGCGACGCCCAGAAACGGCATGCCGGGTCGGTTGATCAGATGCACGTTCACGCCGCGCGGCACCGCCGAAAACCGCAGGATCGGATAACTGCTCCAGTCGAAGCTGCGGATTCGCGAGGTATCGAACTTGAGTTCCTCGTATAGCGTCCAGCTGGCCGACTGAATCACGCCGCCTTCGATCTGGTTGCGAATGCCGTCCGGGTTGACCCCTTGCCCGCAATCCACCGCGACTTCGGCATGTTCGAGAATCACCTGACCCGTTTCCGGCACGACCGAAATCTCCACGGCCATCGCGACATAAGCCATCAGGTTCTTGTACTTGCCGAACGCAAACCCGACTCCGTGATTGCGCTTGCGCGCGGCACGCGGCCAACCGAATTTTTCAGCGGCGAGTTTGATCACGTCATGCGCGCGCGGATCCTGCATATGCTTGAGTCGGAACGCGACCGGATCGGCGCCCGCGGCGGCGGCCAGTTCGTCCATGAAGGTTTCGATCGCGAAGACGTTCATGTGCGCGCCGAGCGAGCGCATCGCCGAGGTTTGCAACGGCATGGTCGGCGAAAAATTGTTCATGACGTGCACGTTCGGCAACGCGTACAGCGGAATCGCGTTGCGGTCGCCGCCGCCTTCAGGCTGCACCATCGGCACGGAAGGCGCCGACACGAACGGCTTCGCCAGCATGCGCGCCGGCAGCAGCCGGCCCGCGTTGACGATCCGCTCATTGTGCGAACTGCTCCACAGCGCGTAATTCCAGTCGACGATACTGCCGCCCGCGTCGAGCGACGCGCTCACCTCCGTAACCATCGCGGGCGTGAAGTGGTCCCACGTGTGTTCCTGTTCGCGCATCCACTGCACCCGCACCGGCTGGCCCGGCAGTTCGCGCGCAATCAACGCGGCGTGCGCGGCGGCGTCGTCCGCGCCGTTGTGGCCATAGCAGCCCGAGCCTTCCATGTGGACGCAACGAATCTGCTCCTTGGGCAGCGAAAGCATTTCAGTGAGCCCGTCGCGCAGTGGGTAGACGCCTTGCGAATGGGTCCACACATTCATCACGCCGTCCTTGAACAGCGCGACCGCACAGGACGGCCCAATCGAACCATGCAGCATGTAGCGCTTGCTGTATTTCGCGCTGAGCGTTTTGACGGACGTGCCCGCCGCGCCGTGCGTATTGGCGATCTCGATGTGCTGCGTGGAGATCGTCTTCAGATCGCGATGCACGGTGGCCGGATCGGGCAGCGTGCGACCGGCGCTCCATTGGCTGCCGGCCGCGAGCGCGCGCTGCGCCTGCACCGCTTGCCATTCGCCTTTGGCGACCACGGCGAGCATGCTGCCGTCGCGGATCACCTTGATCACGCCCGGCATCTTCAGGATCTCGGGCGTGTTGGTCTGCAGCAGTTGGGCGTCGTACACGGGCGGCATCACCACGCGAGCGTGCAGCATGCCGGGCATCGTGATGTCCTGCACGTAGCTCACGCCGCCGGTCACCTTGCCGGGAATGTCGAGCCTCGGCATCGAGGTGCCGATTACGTTGAAGGTGGCGGGATCTTTCGACGGCGACACCGGTGTCGCCATACGATGCAGATCGACGAAGCCGACCGCCTGGCCGTAGGTCATGCTGCGGCCGTCGGGCGTTTTGATCACGGCGTTGCGCACATTCAGCACGGTGCTGTTCACGCCGAACTTCGCGGCCGCCGCGTCGACCAGCAGGCCACGCACCTGGGCAGCCGCGTTCAGCAATGCGCTGCCGCTGTCGGCCATTGTGTGGCTACCGGCAGTCAGCCCTTCGTCCGGCGACGCGCCAGTGTCGGCGGTCAGGAACGTGATCAGCGCGGGCGCCATGTCGAGCTCTTCGGCCGCGACTTGCAGCAGCGCGGTACGCACGCCGGTGCCGAGTTCGACCTTGCCGGTGTAGACGGTCACCTTGCCGGCCGGATCGATCTTGATCCACGCGTCGAGATACGGATTGGTCTTCAGGCTGCCGGCCAGCGTCTGGGTCGCTTTGCCGATATGCACGGCCGCGCCTTCGTCGGCGATCACTTCCTGCGCCATCGCCCTGACGCCGGGGAACAGGCTGAAGCTCACCACCAGCGCGCCGGACATCAGGAAGCGGCGGCGTCCTTCGTTGACGTCGTCGTGATCGAGGCTCATTGCGCGCCTCCATGAGCCACCGCGCCGTAAGTGGCAGTAGATGCCGCCGCCGTATACGGCACGGGTAAATGCGCGACTTCGCGAATCGCCGCGAGAATGCGCGTATGCGTGCCGCAACGGCAGAGGTTGGTTTCCATATGGTCGAGCAACTCGCGCTCGGTCGGGCGCGGATTGCGATCGAGCAGCGCCTGCGCGCGCATGATCATGCCGGCGATACAGTAGCCGCACTGCGCCGCCTGGTGATCGATAAACGCCTTCTGCAACGGACCGGGATGCTCGGCTGTACCGAGACTTTCGATCGTGCGCACGGCGCGCGTGCCGATCGCCGACACTGGAATCAGGCACGAGAACGTTGCCTTGTCGCCGACGATCACGGTACAGGCGCCGCATTGGCCGAGGCCGCAGCCGAACTTCGCGCCATGCAGATGCAGGTCGTTGCGCAGCGCGTACAGCAGCGGCGTGGAGGGATCGATATCGAGCGTGTGCTGCACGCCATTGACGGTAAGGGTGATCATCGCGCGTTGTTCTCCTTTCTGACTTTGGCGACCGTCGCCTCGACGTCCTGCCACGGATCGCGCTGCGAATACGCGGCGCGAACGTAGGTCGCCAGATCGGCGATCTGCTGGTCGCTATAGACCTCGCTGAAGGCGGGCATGTAGTTCATGCTGTCCTCGCCCTGCCAGCCGTTGCCGCTGAGGATCATCTGCGCGGTGTTGCGCGGCGTCGTCGCGTTGATCGCGGTGCTGAAGGCGAGGGTGGGGCGTTCGCCGATCGACTGCATCGGCGCGGCGGGGCCGTGGCACTGCGCGCACGAGGCGGCGAACAGCAGCGCGCCGCGTTGCGCGCCGGGCGACGTCGCGTCTTGGGCTGCCACGTTGGTCATGGCGGGCAGCGGTTTCTGGATCGACAGGATGTAAGCGGCGATCGCTTGCACGTCTTCTTCCGGCACGGTGGCCAGGTCGCGCGTGACCGGCAGCATCGGACCGGCCGCCGCGCCATGTTCGCCGGCGCGGCCGGTGCGCAGATAGGTCACGAGCTGCTGCTGGGTCCATGGCTTGGGCGCCGCGCCGAGCGCATTGAGCGCGGGCGCTTCCCAACCGTCGACCACGCCGCCGTCGAACGCATGGCCCAGCTTTTCGCCGCCAATCGCATTGAGCGGCGAATGACACGACGCGCAGTGCCCCAGGCCATCCACCAGCAGCTTGCCGCGATTCCACTGAGCCTCTTTCGACGCATCCGGTTGCTGCTCGCCGGGACGCAGGAAGAACACGTTCCAGAAGGCGAGCGGCGGGCGGAAATTCAGCGGGAAGATCAGGTCGTTGGCGGGCGCGGTCGCGTGGACCGGCTCACGCGTCATCAGATACGCGTAGGCCGCCGCGACGTCGCGATCTGACATGCGGGTGAAGTGAATGTACGGAAACGCGGGATACAGCAGATGCCCGTCGCGCGCCACGCCATGACGGACCGCACGCGTGAATGCCTCGAGCGACCAGTTGCCGATGCCGGTCTGCGGGTCGGGCGTGATGTTGGTCGCGTAGATCGTGCCGAACGGCGTGGCCAACGGCAGGCCACCGGCGAACGGTTTGCCGCCCTTCGCGGTATGGCAGACGATGCAATCGCCGAGCGCCACGACACGCGCGCCCGCGAGCCGCGTCTGCGAGTCGAACGACGTAGCGGCCGGTGGCGCAATGGGTTCGATGGCGGGGTTCCACGCCAGCAGCAGGAAGACGGTCAGCGCGGCGATGATGACCACGCCGCTTGCCGTCAGCAGTTTTGACTTGCGGGTCATTCACGCACCTCTCACTGAAGTCTTGATTTAAAGAACGCGCATGCGCGGGGTGGCGCATGCGAGTGTGGGGACGAGCGCCGTCACCGTCGGATCCCAACGAATGGAATGACACGGTTTTTTATTGCAACGATGGAAGGTCGTGCCGGCGTTTTGACTCGATGTAGCTAGCGTATCGCCAACGTCATGAGAACTCCTGAAGCCGGACTAAAAACTTGTTAATCCGGACGGCGCGATGCCGTCCGGCGGCCCTGCCTGAATCGAAACTGAAAGCGTTATGCAATGCGCGCTGCGTGCGGCCGGCCGATCACGAGATAGTGCGCCAGCGCAATCAGCGGGAAGGCGGTGGCGACACTCGCGACCAGCGTCCAGCCGCCGTGCTCATAGAGCGGACTGGCCAGCGCCGAACCGAATGCGCCGCCCACGAAGATGCTGGTCATATACAGCGCGTTCAGCCGGTTGCGGCTCGCCGCGTGCAACGCGTAGATTTCGCGCTGGCCGAGCACCATGTTCATCTGCACGGCGAAGTCGAGCACGATGCCGGTTGCAACCAGGCCGAACACCCCCCACGCCGGATGAATCAAGGCCGGCGCAAAAGCGAGCGCGCCCACCACCAGCGCGATCAGCGTGGCGCGCATCGTATGGCCGCCGTCGGCGAGACGTCCTGCCACCGGTGCCGAGGTCGCGCCGATCGCGCCGACCAGCGCGAAGATGCCGATCGCGGTCTGCGAGAGCCCGAATTGCCGCGTCAGCTCGATCGGAATCGCGGTCCAGAAGAGGCTGAACGAAGCGAACATCAGCGCCTGATACAACGAGCGGTGGCGCAGCACCGGCATCGTGCCGACCAGGTGGCCGAGCGAGCCGATCAGTTCGAAGTAGGTCGCCTTATGATCCGGCTGGCGGCGCGGAATGGTCAGCGCGAGCACGCTCGTGACGATCGCCATCAACACGGCGGCGCCGCCGAACACCGCGCGCCAGCCGAAGTGTCCTGCCACCACGCTGGAGATCGGTCGCGACAGCAGAATGCCGAGCAGCAGGCCGCTCATGATCGTGCCGACCACCTTGCCGCGCGATTCGTCCGGCGCGAGGTGCGCGGCGAGCGGAATCAGGATCTGCACGGCGACCGAGCTGAAGCCGATCAGCAGCGAAATCGCGAGGAATCCGCCGGCGTGATGCACGAAGGTCGCAGCGGCGAGACTCGCAATCGACACCAGCGCGGTGGCGATCATCAGCTTGCGGTTCTCCAGCAGGTCGCCCAGCGGCACGAGGAAGAACAGACCGAGCGCATAGCCGATCTGCGTGAGCGAAACGATCAGGCTGGCGGTGCCGGTGGACATGTGAATGTCCGGCGCGATCAATTCGGTGATCGGTTGCGCGTAGTACAGATTCGCGACGATCGCGCCGCAGCAGAAGGCGAACAGCGCGATCAGTCCGCGTGTCAGTTTGACGTGGCCGGTACCGATCGTCGTCGTGGATGCCTGGGTCGACATTGCAACTCCCTAAAAAGAAAGAACGTGAACTCAGCGAGCGATGTTCATCACCCGGTCGCCGAGCGAAATACCGAGATCGGTCATCAGACGGCCGCGTTGCAGCTGCTGGTTTTCCCAGCGCTTGAGCGCGGCGTCGATCGTTACGCCGCTCTGCCATGTCGACGACAACGCCCGCGCCAGCGCATGCGCATTCGCGGCGGCCTTCGCGGTGCTGCCGGCCGTATGCGGACGCGGCACCGAGGCGGCGTCGCCGAGCAGCACCGCGCGGCCGAACACCATGCGCGGCGAGCGCAGATCGACGATCGGCTGCATGAACGGATCGTCGGTGCCGTCGACCAGCGCGCGAAATGTCGGCGCCAGCAAGGCCGCGGCGTCGTCGCGTAACACGGCGACGTCGGCGCGCTTGGCCGAGCCCGGCGGCAACGAAAACGCCCGCGGCTGGCCGTGCCGGTCGATCAGCAAACGGTCGAGCTGCTCGCGGCTGTACTTGCGATACCACACCCAGTTCCAGCGACGTTCGCCGACCGCCGTCGAGTCGCGCTCGCCCGGAATCAGATAGGCGAGTGCCGAGTGCTCTTCGCCCTGCTGAAACGTGAAGCGATCACGCAGCGTGTTCGCGGCCTGCAACGGCAGGTTCGGTTCCTCGACGAGTCCGCGCCATGCGACATAGCCTGCATAGGCGGGCACGATCTCGGGCAACAGCCGCCGCCGGAGCGTGGAACGGATACCGTCGGCACCGATCAGCAGATCGGCCTGCTCGGTGCGCCCGCTTTCGAATTGCGCGACGATCTGCTCGCCGTTCATGCGGAAATCGGTGAAGGTCTCGCCCGCATGCTGCGACTCGGCGGGCAAGGCCTCTTTCATGGCGCGATACAGCAGGCTCCACGACGTTTGCATCTGCGGCATATATAACTGCTCGACGCGGTGGTCGTCGCGATCCAGATAGATGCGCTCGCCCGACGCCACGCCCGGCGGGTCCGGCAGTGCGACGCCGGCAAACTGCAGCGCGTCCAGCACATCCGGCTGCAGCACGATGCCGCCGCCGCGGCTGTCGAGCTGATTGGTCGAGGTTTCGAACACGTCGACCCGCCAGCCCGCCGCCCGCAGCGTGGTGGCCGAAAACAGGCCGCCCAGTGAGCCGCCGATCACGACCGCGCGCGGTTGTTCGAGGGCTTTCATGCTGCGTCCCTCCGCGCTGCCGTGCACAGTGCCTGAACGAACACCGTGGGCGGCTGCGCGCCGCTGATCGCATGGTCGTCGACCACGATCGTGGGCACTGCCTGAACGCCGCGCCGGTCGGCTCTTTCGCGCGCCGCGTCGATCTCCAGATCGCCGGCGGTGCTCGCCAGGTAAGCGCGCACTTCGTCAGCGTCGAACGTATGCTCGGCGGCGATCGCGACCAGCGTGTCGAGCGAGCCGATGTCACGGCCTTCGGAGAAGTACGCGGCATGGATGGCCTGATACAGCGCGGCGGTGGCGCGCGGTTCATTGCGGCACTGCGCGAACTGCATCAGCCGATGCGCGAGACGCGTGTTCGGCGTGCGCAGCACGCGGTCGTAGTCGAACAGTGCGCCGGCGCTTAGGCCGGCGGCCGTCACTTGCGCGTCCATGGCCTGCGAGCGCGCCCAGCTGCCGAACTTGAGGGTTCGATAGGCGCGCCGCTCCATGCCTTCGACGGGCATCGACGGGTTCAGCTCGAACGGCACGTAGCGAATCGATACCGTCTCGGCGACGCCGGAGTCCGCCAGCGCCGCAGAAAGATTCCGTTGGCCGATCCAGCACCACGGGCAAATAAAGTCGTAATGAACTTCCACCTGAATGGCTTGCATGTTGCACCCCTCACTAGGTAACGGATGCAGCTTATACGTTGCGTTCGTGACGCGGAATATGGCTAAAATGCAAACCCGCGTTGCGTTTTTTGCAATCAAACCACTGCCGACACCGCTATCGACCATGGACAAATTCCTTGCCGTTAAAACGCTGCTGGAAGTCGCCGATGCCGGCGGCTTTTCGAAGGCCGCGCAGCGCCTTGGCGTGGCCACGTCGTCGGTCACGCGCCTGATGGACGCGCTGGAAGCGTCGCTCGGCACCGCCCTGCTGACCCGCACGCCGCGCAAGGTCAGCCTCACTGACGCCGGCATCGCTTACGTCGAGCAGGTCGGCAAGGTGCTCGACGATCTGGCCGAGGCGGACGAGAGCGTGTTCGACAGCGGCGCGTCGCCGGTTGGCTCGCTGCGCATTTCAGTGCCATCCACCTTCAGCCGCTTGTGGCTCGCGCCGCACCTCGCCGCGTTTCTCGCCGACCATCCGCGCGTCTTTCTCGACGTGGTGGTGGCCGACAACTTTCTCGACCTCGCGCTCGAACGGATCGACGTGGCGATCCGCATCGGCCGGCTGGATCGCGACCCCAACCTGATCGTCAGAAAGCTGGCCGACAATCCGCGCTACGTCGTCGCGAGCCATAGCTACCTCGAACAGCACGGCACGCCTCGCACGCCGCAGGAACTCGCTGGTCACGAATGTCTGCGTGTCGCGTACGGCGGCGGCTATCGCACTCGACAGATGTGGACCTTCCGCCGCGACGGCGAAGAAGAGCGTGTCGAGGTGCGTGGGCGTTTGCTGTCAAACGGCCTCGACATCCTGTTCGAAGCGGTGATGGCGGGGCGCGGCATCGCGCTGCTTCCTGGGTGGCACGTCAGCGCCGAAATTCGCGCCGGTCGTCTGATGCGGTTGTTCGAAGCGTACGACGCCAGTCCACATCAGGGCGACGCCGTGGTCTATGCCGCGTATCTACCGAATCGCCGTCACTCCAGCAAAGTGCGCACGCTCGTTCAGTTTCTCGAGGCGCGGCTGCAAGGTGCGCTCGAAGGCTGAATCCGGCCACTGAAGTGTAAAAAAAGCGCCCGCTTAATGTCCTGCAAAAAAATGAATAGTTCTGAGGGTGGTACGCGCGAGGCATCGTCCGTGGGTTCTGAAGCTTGATATTTTTTAAGAACGATTAAGGGCTTCGACAAGGACGTTGCGAAAGGCCGTGATTAGACTGGGTCTCAGTTTTTAACGCACTTCAGGCAAGTGCGGCATGTCTCCCATGTCAACTCACCCTTTTAGGACTTACATAGCCATGGCTAATCCGAAACTCGAAGTGCTGACCCCGGCAAACTCCCAGCTCATTTTCATCGACCAGCAACCGCAAATGGCTTTCGGTGTTCAGTCGATGGATCGTCAGACGCTTAAAAACAATGTCGTCGGGCTCGCCAAGGCAGCGAAGGTATTCAACATTCCCACCACGATTACGTCGGTGGAATCGGAAAGCTTCTCGGGCTACACGTACCCGGAATTGCTGGACGTGTTCCCGGATCACAAAGTGCTCGAACGCACGTCGATGAATTCGTGGGACGACCAGAAAGTGCGTGACGCACTGAAGGCCAACGGCCGTAAGAAGGTGGTGGTCGCCGGTCTGTGGACGGAAGTGTGCAATAACACGTTCTCGCTGTGCGCCATGGACGAAGGCGACTACGAAATCTACATGGTCGCCGACGCGTCGGGCGGCACGTCGAAAGAAGCGCACGACTACGCGATGCAACGCATGATCCAGGCCGGCGTGGTGCCGGTGACGTGGCAACAGGTGCTGCTCGAATGGCAACGCGACTGGGCGCACAAGGAAACGTACGACGCGGTCATGAAGCTCGTCAAGGAGCACTCAGGGGCGTACGGCATGGGCGTCGACTACGCGTACACGATGGTTCACAAGGCGGCTCAGCGCACGGCGCAGCAGCACGAAATCCTCGCCGCAGTGCCGGCGAAGACGAAGTAAGCACGCCCGCTTGCCCTGAATAGCTCCGCGCATTTCACGCGGAGCGCTCCCTATGAGGATCGCCATGACTCCCAGTACTTCCGCGCCGACGCCGGCCGACGTCGTCTTCTTCAACGGCAAGATCGCCACGCAGGACGATAAGCGTTCGTTCGCCGATTCGATCGCCGTCGCCGACGGCCGCGTGGTCGCCGCGGGTTCCCGCGATGCCGTGATGCGGCATGTCAACGACAGGACGCGGCATGTCGACCTCCAGGGGCGCACCGTCATTCCCGGTCTGAACGACTCGCACCTGCATATCATTCGCGGCGGCCTGAACTTCAACATGGAATTGCGCTGGGACGGCGTGCCGTCGCTCGCTGACGCGCTCGACATGCTGCGCAAGCAGGTGGCCCGTACGCCGGCGCCGCAATGGGTACGCGTGGTGGGCGGCTGGAACGAATTCCAGTTTGCCGAACGCCGCGGCCCGACGCTCGAAGAAATCAATGCGATCGCACCGGACACGCCGGTGTTCATCCTGCATCTGTACGACAGCGCCTTGCTGAACGCTGCCGCGCTACGCGCGGTCGGCTATACGAAAGACACGCCGAATCCGCCGGGCGGCGAGATCCAGCGCGACAAGCGCGGCAATCCGACCGGCATGCTGATCGCACGGCCGAACGCCGGGCTTCTGTACGCGACGCTCGCGAAGGGCCCGAAACTCGCGCTGGACGATCAACGCAATTCCACGCGCCACTTCATGCGCGAGCTAAACCGGCTCGGCGTGACCAGCGCGATCGACGCGGGCGGCGGCTACCAGGCCTACCCGGACGACTACGCCGTCATCATGGAGCTGGCGAAGCACAACGAACTGACCGTGCGGATCGCCTACAACCTGTTCACGCAGAACGCGAAGAAGGAGATCGAAGACTTCGCGAAGTGGGTGAAGATGACCAAGCCCGGCGAGGGCGACGACTTCCTGCGCGTGAATGGCGCCGGCGAAATGCTGGTGTTTTCGGCAGCGGACTTCGAAGACTTTCTCGAACCGCGTCCCGATCTGCCGGACACGCTCGAAGTGGAACTCGAAGCCGTGGTGCGCCTGCTGGTGGCGAACCGTTGGCCGTTCCGTCTGCACGCCACGTACAACGAGTCGATCGAACGCTTCCTGAACGTGTTCGAACGCGTCAACGCCGACATTCCGTTCAACGGACTGCGCTGGTTCTTCGACCATTGCGAAACGATCACGCAACAGAATATCGAACGCGTTCGCGCGCTGGGCGGCGGCATTGCGATTCAGCACCGCATGGCGTTCCAGGGCGAGTACTTCATTCAGCAATACGGTGAAGAGGCGGTCAAGCGCACGCCGCCGATCCGCCGCATGCTGGACGCCGGCCTGCCGGTCGGGGCGGGTACGGACGCGACCCGCGTCGCCAGTTTCAATCCGTTCGTCTCGCTGTACTGGATGGTGTCGGGCAAGACGGTGGGCGGCACGCAGATGTATGCGGCCGAGAACAAACTCGATCGCATGGAAGCCCTGCGCCGCTACACGGTGGGCAGCGCATGGTTCTCGAACGAAGACGACAGGAAGGGCGCGCTGGTGCCAGGCCAGTTCGCCGACTTCGCGGTGCTCAGCGAAGACTATTTCAGTGTCGACGAGAGCCGCATCAAGTTCCTCGAATCGGTCATGACGGTGGTGGGCGGCAAGGTCGTCTACGCCGCCGACGAATTCGCGCCGCTCGCCCCGCCCGCGCTGCCGGTCAGCCCGTCATGGTCGCCGGTCGCGGAGTTCGGTGGCTATAGCCGCTACAAACCGACTGCGGTGGCCTGCGTGGACGGCTGCGTGAATCTGTGCGGCGTGCATGCGCATGCGCACGGCTGGGCATGGCGCAAGAACGTGCCGGTCAGCGATTCGAACGGCTTCTGGGGCGCGCTGGGATGTAGCTGCTTCGCCTTCTGAGCGTTACCGGTTCATCCCACCCCGCGAGCGAGGACCTGTATGCCGACTTTGACTGACGGTGTGTTGTTCGGCCTCGGCATTCTGGTGCTCGATTTTCTCGCGTGGCGGTTCATGATCCGCACGAGCGACCAGGCGCGCCTTGCATTCCGGGCGCTCCTGTTCGCTCTGTCTACTTACGTGCTGTTCAGTTCGGGCATGAATCCGCTGCGCGCGGCGCCGTGGCCCGATCAACCGCTGCGTCATCTGCTCGCGCAAGTGCTGGAAGTGGTCTGGTGGCTGCAAGGCGCGCGGCTGCTGACCATCGTGCTGGATCGCACCGTGCTGCCTGAAACCTGGCACAAGGAACGTCTGTTTCAGGACGTATTCGGCGCGTTGCTGTTTCTGGCCGCCGCGGTCGGCGCGATCGCCTTCGTGTTGCAACTGCCGGTGCGCGGATTGCTCGCCACCTCCGGCGCATTAGCCGTGGTACTCGGGCTGGCGATTCAGAGCACGCTGAACGACGTGTTTTCCGGCGTCGTGCTGAACGCCACCGAACCGTTCCGGATTGGCGACTGGGTCACGATCGGCGAGGTGGAGGGCAAGGTGATCGAGAGCAACTGGCGCGCTACCAGCCTGTTGAACGGGCAGGGCAATATCGTCGTGATCCCGAATAGCATGGCGGCGCGCACCAACATCGTCAACGCGAATCAGCCCTCGCATACGCATGGCATTAGCGTCGTGCTGCCGATCAAACCGTCGATCCGGCCGGCGCTCGTGCTGGCGGCGCTGACGAACGCCGCGCAGAGTGCCGAAGGCGTGCTGGACGATCCCAAGCCGGTGGTCAGCGTGCGGCGCGCGACCAACGACGCGATCGAATACGAGATCGTCTGTTATGTCGCCGAACTCGGCAGAAAAATCGAGGTGCGCAACGACCTGTTCGATCTCGCGCACCGGCATCTGGCGTCGCGTGGCGTGCTGTTGCAACCGCTGTCGGTGCCTGAACCCGCATCCACCGGCATGACCGAAAAGCAGCGCCTGCTGCGCAACGTGCTGATCTTCCGCACGCTCGAAGACAACGAATTGACCGAACTCGCCGCCAAGCTCACGCGGCACGAATTCGATGCGGACGAAACCATTTACACGGCCGCGGACGAGAGCGGCCACGAGCTTCACATTCTCGCGCAAGGGGTGGCCAAGGCGGTCGTCTCGAAGGACGATGGCGAGGTCGAGTTACGCCGCCTCTCGCCCGGCGACTCGATTGGGCAGTCGGGGATTCTGGCGGGTGTCAGAACGGCGGTGATCGTACGCGCCATGACGCGCGCCACCGTGTTCCGGCTCGACAAGACCGCGTTGACGCCGCTGCTTGAGCGGCGCCCCGAGGTGGCGAAGGAAATGTGCCGTCTGCTGTCGGAACACCACGCCACCGAGGAATTGCTGCTGGCGTCCCCGCACGACGTGGAGGACAACCCCGGCGGTCTGCTGCAGTGGATTCGCGACGGCGTGCGGCGCTTCCACGAGCTGACGCTATGACGGCCATGCCTGACCTGCGTGGCATCGATCGGATCGGATCGGTTCGGTTCGATCCGGCATAACCGTCGCGTCGATTAAGTCTTTTTAAGGATGGACCAAAGTCTTAATGGGGTTAAGTCGTTACGCTGCAATGGAGTGGACCTGACCTCGCTCCGTCCTGCCTGGCTTGGCGGCGGGGACGTCCCAAACGGAGGACTTGAGATGAAGAAAACCATTGCCGGCGTGGACATTCCCGATGGCGTAGTGGCTCAGGCAGCAAGCGATCTGATGCGCAGCATGGAATCCGAGTTGATGTTTCATCATGCGCAGCGCGCGTTTCTGTTCGGCGCGTTGGCGGGGCACCGCGACAACCTGACGTTCGACGCCGAACTGTTGTACGTCGGCGCGATGTTTCATAACGCCGGGCTGAACCTGAAGTATCGAAGCTCGCCGCATCGCTTCGAAGTGGACGGCGCGAATGCCGCGCGCGAGTTTCTGCAGCAGCACGCCGTGGCCGAGAGCGACATCAAGGAAGTCTGGACTGCGATTGCATTGCATACGACGCCGGGTGTTCCGCAGTACATGTCGCCGCTGGTGGCCATGATCAGCGCCGGCGTGCAGATGGACGTGCGCGGCGAGCGCTACGACGAATTCACCGCGCAGCAGCGCGACGAAATCGTGCAGGCGTATCCGCGCGAATCCGGCTTCAAGAAGAAGCTGATCGAAGCGTACGCGCGCGGCATGGAGCATCGTCCCGCGACGACCTACGGGACCGTCAATGCCGACGTGCTGGACCGGTGGGATCCGAACTACCGACGGCTGAATTTTTGCGGACTGGTGCTGGGCTCGGACTGGTCGAATTGAGATGGATTCTGGAAAGGAAATAAAGCATGGGCTACGTCATTTCACTGGGCGTCGGTTTCGGCGTCGGATTGCTCTACTGGCTATTGAAAGTGCAGTCGCCGGCGCCGCCGCTGATCGCGCTCGCCGGGCTGCTCGGCATGGTGCTGGGCGAGCACGCGATACCGGTCGTCAAGGCGCAGTTCTTCGCGCAGGAACAAACGCAGGGCCAGACCCAGCCGCAACCGGCGCAGGTCGCCCAGGCGAACGGCGGCGCGGCGCAAAAGGTCGCCACGCCGGGCGCGCCGAAGGACGGCGGCTGAGCGCCGCTCGCCTCGCCTGAACTCAGACCGCCTCGCCGTGCCGAGGCTATCCATTCAATCGTTGCTAACACAATCGGGTAATCCAAATGTTCAAATCGCTGCATCGGTTTCGTCCTCTCGCGCTGCTGTCCGCCGCGCTGCTGATCGGGTTCGCGCCCGTTTCGTCCGCTTTCGCCGACGCCGGCCCGGCGGAAGTGCCTGGCGCTAAAACCGCGCTGGTGAAGCACCCCGACGTGTCGGTCGGGGCGCAGTACGACACGACGCACGTGTACGTGGCCGAGGCCGACCTCGACGCGTTCGTCAACAGCTTCATCGCGACGTTCGGTGGCAAGGCATCGCCGCGCGCCGTGTTCACCGTCACGCCGACGCCGAGCAAGACCGCGTCCCAATACGTGCAGACGCCGGTGGGCATGCTGTCGGTGTTCGGCTTCGAAACGCCGGTGCCGTATCCGTTCGGCAATGAGCGCACCGGTTATCTGGTCACCGACATCGATCAGGCCGTGAAAGCCGCGCGCGCGGCCGGCGCGGACGTGCTGGTCGATTCGTTCGACGACCCGATCGGCAAGGACGCGATCATTCAATGGCCGGGCGGTCTGACAATGCAGCTCTACTGGCACACCAAGGCACCGAACTATGCGCCGCTGCAGAGCGTGCCGGATAACCGCGTGTATGTGTCGCGTTACGAAGCGAACAACTTCGTGCGCCGTTGGCTGCACTTCTCGCACGGCAAGGTGGTGTCGGACAATCCGCGCGCGGATGCCGGCGTGATCGGCCGTCCGGGCGAAACGGTGCGCGAGATTCAGATCGGTTCGGGTTTCGGCCGCATGGTCGTGTTCGTGACGGACGGCAAGCTGCCGTTCCCGTTCGGACGTGAGACGACCGGCTATGCCGTCGCCGACGTCGCGCAAACGCTGGAACGCGCGCAAGCGGCCGGTGCGAAGGTGCTGAGTCCGGCGTACACGAGCGGCGCGCACAAGACCGCAATGCTCGAATTCCCTGGCGGATACATTGCCGAAGTGCACGATGGTCAGTGAAGCAGTCGTCGTGAATGGATCGGCGTCGAGCAACGCCGGGAGCCGGGCGCGTCGCGATAGCGCGTTGCGCGCCGCTCGTGCGTTGCTGCTGAGCACCGGGCTGGCGGCGGCGTTGCCGGCCGCGGCCGCGGTGAATACCGCGCTGGGCAGCGCGGACGATACCGCGGCCGGCAGCGACAACGTGGCCGCGGCGGCCACACCGGCGGCCTCGTGCGCGCGGCCGGCGATCATGTTCAACCGCTGGCAGGAAAACTGGTCGGTGCTGGCCAATCCGTGCGTGCCGAAAAAGCCGTTCGATTCGTTGAAGTACATCCCGTTGTTCGGCAATCCCGACGCTTATATTTCGCTGGGCATGGTGTGGCGTGAGCGGGTCGAAATGAACGACGCGCCACTCTTCGGTCTGGGCAGTGGGCATGACGATACCTATCTGCTGCAGCGACTCGAAGTGCACGCCGACGTGCGCCTCGGCCCGCATGTGCAGATCTTCACGCAGATCGAAAGCGCGCAGCCCTACGGCAAGGACAACGTCACGCCGGTCGACAAGAATCCGCTCGACTTGCGTCAGGCGTTCGTCGCGATTACCGAACCGCTCGGGCCGGGCACGTTCAAGTTCCGCGTCGGCCGCCAGGAAATGGCGTTCGACTTGCAGCGGTTCATTTCCGTGCGCGACGGCCCGAACGTGCGGCAGGCGTTCGACGCCGTCTGGGCCGACTACGAGACCGGCCCATGGCGCTGGATCGCGTATGCGTCGCAGCCGGTGCAGTATCGCGACAATGCGGATTTCGACGACGTCTCCAACCGCGACCTGACGTTCAGCGGCGTGCGGGTGGAGCGCAAAGGCGTCGGACCCGGCGACGTGTCCGCGTATTACTCGCGCTACAACCGCAGCAATGCGCGCTTTCTCGATGCCACCGGCAACGAGCATCGCGACGTGTTCGACGCGCGTTATGCCGGCACGCTCGGGCATATCGACTGGGACGTCGAAGGCATGTATCAGTCGGGGCACGTGGGCAACAAAACGATCGGCGCGTGGGCGGTCGGATCACTGGCGGGCTATACGCTGGCCTCCGCACCGTGGACGCCGCGTCTCGGCGTTCAGGTGGATGCCGCCTCGGGCGACAACCATCCGGGCGACGGCCGCATCGGCACGTTTAATCCGTTGTTTCCGAACGGCTATTACTTCGCGCTGGCCGGCTACACCGGTTACGCCAACCTGGTTCACGTGAAGCCGACGCTGACGCTCAAACCGAACAGCAAGCTGACGCTGCTCGCGGGCGTGGGTCTGCAATGGCGCGAGACCACCGCCGACGCCGTCTATCAGCAAGGCTCGGCGGTCGTGCCGGGCACGGCGGGCCACGGCACTAGCTGGACCGGTTTTTATACGCAGTTGCGCGCCGATTATGCGGTTGCCGCCAATCTCACCGCGGCCGTGGAAGCGGTGCATTTTCAGGTGGGACCGTCGTTGCGCGATCTGGGCGCGCGCAATGCCGACTATATCGGCGCCGAATTCAAGTTCGGCTGGTAACGGGCTCTTAACGGGCCGGTCAAGGTAAAGCGGCGTGGTTCGCAATTCGTCGTCACGATGACGCGCTAGAAGAGGTCATGTCATGAGCACCCCGGATTTTTCCGTCACCGGCGCAGCCGCGGTAGCCGCGCCGTCGGAACTCGAGTTTCCGTTTTCGTCGCTGGAATACCGGCGGCATCAGATGTTCCCGCGCCTGTCGGCGGCCGAGATTCAGAGTGTGCGCCGCTTCGCCCGGCCGATGTCGTTCAAGGCGGGCGAGTTCATCTTTGAAGCCGGGCGCGTGGCGCTCGGTCTGTTCGTGCTGTTGCACGGGCGCGTGCGGATCGAGTCGCGCGACAGTTTCGGCCGCGCGACGCTCGTCACCGAGCATGACGACGGCCATTTCATGGCGGAGATGGCGCAGCTGTCCGGCAAGCCTGCCTTGATCGACGGCATCGCGCTGACGGAGGTCGAGACGCTCGTGATCGAGCCGGAGCGGTTGCGGGCCTTGATCGTCGCCGACGCGCAACTCGGCGAGCACATCATGCGTGCGCTGATTCTGCGGCGGCTCGGGCTGATCGAGCAGGGGCTCGGACCGATTATCGTCGGCAATGGCGACGACGCGCGGCTCGTCAGGCTGCAAGGCTTCCTGCGCCGCAATGCCTATCCGGCGACGGTGATCGACGCGCGCAGCGATCCCGAGGCGATCACGTTGCTGGGTGGCATGACCACCGGCCCCGGCGATTTTCCGCTGGTGTTCTGCCCGAACGGCTCGGTGCTGCGTGCGCCGGACGAAGCGCAACTCGCGTCATGCCTCGGGCTCGTGCCGACCTTCGAGCCTTCGCATGTGTACGACGTCGCGATTGTCGGCGCGGGGCCGGCGGGACTCGCCGCCTCCGTCTATGCGGCGACCGAGGGCTTGTCGGTCGCGGTATTCGATCAACGCGCGCCGGGCGGCCAGGCGGGCGCCAGTTCGCGGATAGAAAACTATCTAGGCTTTCCGACCGGCATTTCCGGTCAGGCGCTGGCCGCGCGCGCGTTCCAGCAGGCGCTAAAGTTCGGTGCGCATCTGGCGATTCCCGGCAAGGTCATGTGCGTGGAGCGGCAGGACGATCTGTTCGTGCTGTCGCTGTTCGACGGGCAGCGCATCAGCGCCCGCACGGTCGTGGTGGCGAGCGGCGCGGCGTATCGCAAGCCCTCGGTGCCGGGCTTCGAAACCTTCGAGGGACGCGGCACCTATTACTGGGCATCGACCATCGAAGCGAAGCTGGTGAAGGGGCAGGACATCGTGTTGATCGGCGGCGGCAATTCGGCCGGCCAGGCGGTGGTGTTTCTCGCCAACTTCGCGCGCAGCATTCGCGTGCTGATTCGCGGCGAGGATCTGTGTTCGAGCATGTCGCGCTATCTGATCGACCGTATCGGGTCGCTGCCCAACGTGACGCTGTGCACGCGTTGCGCGCTGCAAGGACTCGATGGCGATGAAGCGGGCCTCACGCAAGTGCGGATTCGTCGTGAGGACGAGCAGCGCGGCGCAACGATCGACGAAACCATCGAAACGCGGCATCTGTTTCTGTTTATCGGCGCGGACCCGAAGACCGATTGGCTCGGTGCGAGCGGCGTCGAACTCGATAACCGAGGCTTCGTCGTGACCGGGTTCGCTCGCAGCGAACCGCACGGGATGTCGCCGCAAGCGAGCGCGCGCTTTCCACTCGAAACCAGCGTGCCGGGCATGTTCGCGGTCGGCGACGTGCGCTCGGAGTCGGCCAAACGCGTGGCCGCGGCGGTGGGCGACGGCGCGGCCGTGGTGAGTCAGATTCACGCGTATCTGAGCCGGACGGCTGCCGTGGCCGCATAGCGTTGCGGTTCGTGCGCCGGACGTTTGCGCTTGCCTGATTGCGGAGTGCCGGAAAGAATCGTCCGCGCGTATTGGCTTCAGTGTCGACGCGACCGCGTGAACCTTCGGCGTTTATTCAGTCGAAGCGGAGTAGACCGGCGGCGGGATGTTCTTCGCCGGCCGGCGCCGTGAGGCGGCTTGTTCGCCGCTCTTGCCGGCGCCTTTGCGAACGGTTTTCGCAGCGCCCTTCGCGGGGTTTTTCGCATCGTTTTTCGCGTCGCGCCTGCCGCTGCGTTTGCGCAGCTTGCCGAGCAACGCCTGGGCCGCGTTCATGTCGGCCGTACCGGCGGCGCGTTGCAACTCGGCCACGAGCGGCGCCAGCAAACCGATGGCTTCCGCCGCGCGGTCTTGTGCGTCGAGCAAACGCGCCATCGCCGTCGATGCCCGCAATGCCCACATCTTCGCGCCCTGCTCGCGGGCAAGCTGCAGTGCCTCCGAAAAGCACGCCGACGCGGTCGCGAGATTCGCTTCATGCGCATCGCTCGCTTTCGCGTGCTGCGCCGCTTCGGCTTGAGCCGCGAGACCGAACGCTCGCCAGACTTCCGGCAGGAAAAACAGTTCGCCGTTGCCGAGGCAAAAGTCGCGCGCGTCGTTGAGCCGCGCGACGGCTTCGGTTAAACGTCCATGTTCGATCAGCGCTTCGGCGTACGCGACGATAAACGGCGTGATCAGACGCCGGAAACCGCGCGACATCAACGCGTCGAGTCGCGTGTCGAGCACCGGCAGCGCCTGCCCGGTATGTCCTTCGAGAATGTCACGGCAGGCGGCCAGGCAATCGCAATAGTCCAGCCAGTTCGTGAAGCCGTGCAGCGCGGCCTGCGATCGCATGATGTCGATATAGCGCGAGCCGCGCGCCAGATCGCCGGACATCAGCGCGAACGGAATGACCGTGGCGCCCAGCACGTGGGTCAACGACGGTTCGAGCGTGTCCGGACGAATCGTGTCGACGACGGTATCGATCAACGCCGTGGCCGCGTCGGGGTCGCCCTGCAGCCACGCGATCCGGCCGAGCGTGCCGTTGCAGTACACCGCGGGATCGACCGCGAAGCAGCCGCCGCTTTGCGCGTCGCGCCGCAGTTGCACGATACGTTGAGCGACCCGCTCCAGTCCTGCCTTGGCCTCCTCATGCCGACCGTGACAATGCTGTGAAATGGCGCCGATCTGGTCGGCGAGAATCTTCTGCCATGGCGTGCCGTGCTCGGCAGCGAGTCGCTGGAACTGCTGCGCCACGTTGATCGATTCATTGATGTTGCCGAGCGACAGCATCGTGTTCCACAAGCCCCATAGCGCGTGCGCCTGGAACGCCTGATCGCCTGTCGCGGCCGCGCGCGCGAGCACGTCGCGCCACAATTGCGCCGCTTTTGACACCGGTCCGCACACATACGGCAAAGCCGACGCCAGCGCTGCGCGCACGCGCATGTCGCACGCGGCGTCGACGGCACCGGCGGGCAGGGTGTCGAGCACGTCCACCGCCTGCATGGCGCGGGTGCAGCATTCTTCGATCATGCCCGCATCGTGCAACGCGCCCACCAGGTTCGACGCCAGTTCGACGCCGACGCGCGCATCGCCATCGGGCGAGAAAGCCCAGTCGCAGGCCACGCGTGCGTCTTCGAGCGTCTGCAGGCGGTCTTGCGGATGGCTGGCGTGGTGGCGCTGGGTCTCGTCCGTTTGTGCCTGGAAGCAACTGGACAGATAGCGGGCATTGCGCGACGTGATGGCCTGCAACTCGCCTTCTGCGACCAGTTTTTCCAACGCATACGCGCGGGTCGATTCGGACAGGCGGTACTTCGCGACCGGTCCGTCGAATTCGACGTTCACGAGCGACTTCGCCACCAGTTCCGTGATGGCGCTGATCGCGTTCGCGACCGAATGCTCGGCGTCGCAGGTGACCGCGCACATCGCTTCGAACGTGAAGCTGCCGCCGAAGATCGCCAGACGTCGGAACAGCGTGCGCGTGTCGGTATCGAGGATCGCGAAGCTCCAGTCGAACGTCGCGCGCAAGGTTTGATGGCGCGGCAACGCGGTGCGATAGCCGCCCGCCAGAATCGCCATGCGATCGTCCAGCCGGCGGTACACGCCCTCCACGCCGAGCGCGACGACGCGCGCGGCGGCGAGTTCGATGGCGAGCGGAAGGCCGTCCAGCCGCCGGCAGATTTCGCCGACCAGACGCAGTTCTTCCGGGTCCGCGCCAATCGCGCCTTGCAGCGAATTGGCGCGCTGCAGGAACAGCTTCACGGCGGAACAGCGCAGAATTTCGGCCGCGCCCGCCTGCGGCAACGGCACGTCGAGTGGATCCACGCGGAAGATCGCTTCGGGCAGAATGCGCAGCGGTTCGCGGCTCGTGACCAGCACACGCAGCAGGTCGTTGCCGGCCACGATCGCATCGACGATGGTCGCGATCGCGCCGATCACATGTTCCGCGTTGTCGAGTACCAGCAGCCTGAGTTGGCGGTCGAACGCCGTGGCCAACTGCGCCACGGTGAGCGGCTCGGGCAGGGCGAGTCCGCAGGCGTCGGCAATCGCGCGGAGCGCGTCGGCCTCCGTACTCAGCGTGGCCAGTTCCACGAAGCTGACCGGTTCGTTGAAGTCGCTCGCGGTGTGGCGCGCCGCTTCGATCGCGAGACTCGTCTTGCCGATGCCGCCCGCGCCGACGAGGGTCAGCACATGCGTTTGCGACAGCATCGCGCGAATCTGCCGGACGGCGTGGTCACGCCCCTGCAGCCCCGCCTTGGACGGCGGCAGGCTGCGCGCGTGGCTCACTGGCGCAGCGAACTGAGGGGTGCCCGGGTTCTTGCGCCGTTGCAGAAGCTGGTAGCCGCGCCCGGGCACCGTGAGAATCAGATCGCGGTCCGGGCCAAGAATTTTGCGCAGCGCCGACAGGTGGACCTGAACGTTGTTTTCTTCGACGACCGTGTTCGGCCAGACGGTGTCCATCAGTTCGTCTTTCGTGACGAGGCGGCCGCCGGCGGAGGCGACGACCGAGAGAATGTCGAAGGCGCGCGACCCGACATGCACGACCTCGCCGTTCTTCCGCAAAGTGCGCATGTCCAGATCGATCTGGAAGCTGCCTATTTCGATCATGATGTTCTTCAGGTTCAGGAATAGGGGGCGTGCATGGGAAACACGGCTGTGCGCCGGCGGGACTGGACGGGCTGGGCGACTGAGTTTGGCAGGCTCGACGTTACCCGAGCCCAACCCTTACGTCTTGTATGTAAGTACGATGCTTTGTAAGAAAGTCGCTGCTACGGCCGGGCGGGTTCTCCTCCGGTTAAAGCAAGGCTGATTGAAGCAGGTTGGTCGACACGCGCCGACGGCTGGCGCGTTCCTTCGCTTTACTTCACTTGCGGGTCTCGCGACGCCAGGCGCCGGGCGGCGTGCCGACCAGCTGCGAGAAGGTGCGCGTGAAGTGGCTTTGATCGGCGAAGCCGCAAGCAATCGCGATTTCCGACAAGGGCGCGTCGGAATGCTTCAGCAGATCGCGCGCGCGATCGATGCGCCGCTCCACCAGCCACTGATGCGGCGTGCGATCCGTGGTCTCGCGAAACGCGCGGATGAAGTAGCTGCGCGACAGGTTGCACGCGCTGGCGATTTCTTCAAGCGAGACGCTGCCGTGCGTCTTCGCGAGCAGCATGTCTTTCGCGCGGGTTTCCTGCAGGCCCGAGAGGCGCCGGCTTTTCTTGTCCGACTCGCTGGCCACCTTGCCGTAGCGGTCGATCAGATGCGTGCCGAGCGCGACACCGAGCTGCTCGACAAACAGCGGACTGGCCTCGCTACGGCTGTCCAACGTCAGCGCGAGTACCTGCGCCAGATGACCGAAGATCGGATCCTTCTTGCCTAGCAGCGACGCGAAGCCGGTGATCGCGGAGCCGCCGCGTTCATAGCAGGTGTTTGTGACGAATGCGTGTGACAGCTCGACCAGGACGAAGTCGAACGCGCCGTGCAGGTCGGCCCGGTAGTCGTCTTCGAAATTGCGAACGTAGACGGAGTCCTTCTCGAAGTCGTGCAGGGTCGAACGGTTGCCGGACATGATCCGCCGACGGTGGCCGGCCGCCAGCGAAATGCCGATCAGGAAGCCGCGGTCCGACGGCGGCGTGACGACTTCGCTGGTGTTCTGCTCGCGCCGGCATTTGCGATAAAACGTGAACTCGCCGGTGTGCAATTCAAGGTCTTTATGCAGCTGATTTGAAACGCATCCGAGCGAATCTTTTTTTTGCCGGGATGACGTGGCGGTGAAAATGTGTGCGTCGTTGTGCATGATCCGTCACCTCTGTTCGTCGCGCGGCGGGTTGTGAGTCCGCTGCGTCTCGCCAAAATCGTGGAGGGTGAAAGTCGGCGTGGTGGCGCGATTATCTCGGAAAATACAAATGTTAAATATTTATTTTTTTTGAGTTTCCAGTGGACAATTCAATAAGCCTTTAATCAGCTTTCTATCGGCGGGCAATGGGCTACGCCGTGTCGCTCGCTCGCCTTCCCTTTTCGCGGACTTCAGTGTGTCGGGCAGGATTTCTTTTTGTCATCGATGGTCCGGAAACCTTGCTGGCTCAGGACAATTAATAAAAATTAGCAACGGTTACGGACGCGGCGTCGTATGCTTTTTTCACCGTTGCGACAATCCACAGGAACGTAATGAAGAAGCAGATCCGGCACGCGTGGTTCATGCAGGCAAAAGCCTGCTGCCTCGTGGTGTTGAGCATGGTCGTGAGCGATCAACGCGTTGCCGAACGCGGTCGTGCGGGTCCGCCAGGCCGATGCGGACTATTGGCCGAATCAGGCTAACAAACCGACCGCGCCGAGCTTCCTCAGCACCTTATTCGACGCGGCGCTCGCGCCGCTACGCGCTCAATCTTGCAGCCGACCGGCACGATCTGGTGGGTGCCGCCCACATTGCGTTTCCGGGCTTGGGGCATGTCAGAAGGAACGGCACGACGTATGACTGGGTAGCGGTCAACTACGAAGCCGCGCCTGCGCCATGATGGTGGCGTCGGGTTCGTCTTTCATCACTTCGAGAGAACGCCAAATGAAAACGGAAACGGTCTCGGCTTCGGTCCAGGTTTCGGTCAGACAGCACACGCTGCAAGCGAACGTTGCCCGCCAGGCAGCGTGCCAGACTTCTTACGAGCCGAGCGGCGCGACCTTCGATGACGCCGGTGTGTCGGTCTGGGATCACGTGATCCGCGCGTTGCGGCGCGTCGACCGCAGCGATGGCGACGGCGAAGGCGCGGCTGAAGCGTTCCTCCCGCGGCCTGCTTCGCGGCGCGCCGCTTATGCGCTGTCGCCGCATGTTCAGGTGGAAGTGGTGGAGCGCTTGTCGGAGACCTCGATCGCGGTGCTGTGGCAGGACGCGACGCGCTGCCGCTACGCCGATCAGGTGTGGATCAGTTGCCGCGCGCGACTCAAGGGGCGCTGCGCGTTGAGCGGCGCGGTGATTCGTCGCGACGACATGATCTACAAGCCGAGAGTGCGCGCGTCGATCCCGGCCAATGCCGCGGCGATGATTCTTGCCTCGGTGGTCGAGCAATTGCCCGCCATGAAGATGGCGTTGACGGGCAGCGCGCCAGATCGCAAGCATGAAGCGGCACATCACGCAGTGCGTGCTTAGTACAAATTTTTTGAATCATACGTTCAGTTTTTTTCGCGCATCCATTGCCGCCGATGTTCTAGACTTCGGGGACGCAACACTGAGCGGGCATTCCTCAGTTTTTCCTCCATTCGTTGCGTCAGGGAACTCAGGTAATGATTCGCTTAGGTTCGCTTCTGGTCGATCTCGAGCGCCGCGAAGTGCTTGCCGACGGTAAGCCCGTCCGGTTGGGCAGCCGCGCGTTCGATATGCTGGCCGTGCTGATCGCCGCGAACGGTGAACTGGTATCGAAGAACGAGATGCTGAAGGCCGTCTGGCCGAATGCGATCGTCGAAGAAAATAATCTGCAAGTGCATATGTCGGCACTGCGCAAAATGCTCGGCGAAAGTCGCGGACTGATTCGCACGGTGTCCGGCCGCGGCTACCGCTTGCTGCAGAGCCGCGAGCCGAAGTCGCTCGACAACGCGGATCACGAAGAACAGGCGGTCGAGCGCATCGCCTCCGGCCACGCCACCCGGCATAACCTGCCGGTCAGTTACTCGCCGTTGATCGGCCGCGGCAAGGCGCTCGAGGACATCGTGCTGGCGTTAGCCTCGGCCCGCCATGTGACGCTGGTCGGTTCGGGCGGCATCGGCAAGACGCGCCTCGCGGTCGAGATCGCGCGCGGCCTGCTGACGCGTTTTCCCGACGGTGTCTATCTGGTTCCGCTCGCCTCCGTCACCGACGCGAGCGGCGTACTGGCCGCGTTCGCGGCGAGCGTCGGGGTTACACCGTCGATGGGTCCACTGACGCTCGCCACCCTCACCAGGGAAATCGGCGAGCGGCGCATGCTGTTCGTGCTCGACAACTGCGAACACGTGCTCGGACCGGCCGCGCAACTGGCCGAGACGCTCCTGAACGTGAGTTCCACGCTGCGTGTGCTGGCAACGAGCCGGGAGCCGCTGCGCGTCGCCGACGAACATCTGTACTGGGTCGCTTCACTCGACGTGCCGGCGCAGGACGACCCCAGCCCGGCGGTGCTGCAATGCAGTGCGGTCGAACTGTTCCTGGCACGCGCCCGCGCGATCGACGCGCGTTTTTCTTCCGACGAGAGAAGCATTCATCTAACCGGCGAGGTTTGCCGCCGGCTCGACGGCATTCCGTTGGCGATCGAGCTGGCGGCGGCGCGCGCGGCGATACTCGGCATCGAAACGCTCGCCGGGCATCTCGACGATCGCTTCAATATGCTGACCGGCGGCAACCGCACGGCGTTGCCGCGCCATCAGACCTTGAAGGCGACGCTCGACTGGAGTCACGCGCTACTCGACGACGCCGAGCGCGCGACGCTGCGCCGGCTCGGCATCTTCGTCAACAGCTTCACGATGGACGCGGCGATCGCCGTAGCAGGCGACGACACGATGCGCGAACTCGACGTGATCGCCGCGGTCTCCGGGCTGGTCGAAAAATCGCTGGTGGTCACGCGCATGGAAGGCGGCCGCGCCAGCTATCGGCTGCTTGAGACCATGCGCGCCTACGCGATACAAAAGCTCGAGGACAACGGCGAGCGCCGCGCCGTCACGCTGCAGCACGCGCGTTACTTCCTCGGCTTGCTGGAGCGTGAGGCGCTGGGCCGCACGGACCCGTCGAACGCGTTCTCCGATGCCTGGTATCAACGCATGCGCGCGCTGCTGGACGACGTGCGCGCGGCGCTCGGTTGGGCGCTCTCGCCGAAGGGCGACGAAACACTCGGCGAGACGCTGGCCGTGAAGACCGTCTTTCTGCTTTACGAACTGTCGCTGGTCGACGAATGCTGCATGTGGGCACGGCGAGCGCTCGATGCCGTTTCGGCAACGCACGACGGCTCGCGCTCGACTCACCATCTGCGGATTCGGATGGAACTGCAGGCGGCGCTCGGTGCGGCGCTGGTCTACGTCAACGGACCGGATCGCGAATCGCGCGGACTGTGGTCCGAGACGCTGGCGTCGGCGATCGCACTCGGCGACGCGGCGTTCGAAGCGCGCGCCTTGTGGGGCATGTGGAATGGCAGCCAGTCGTCCGGCGCGGCGCGTAATGCGCTGGCGTTCGCGAGGCGTTTCGCGTCGCGCGCGGCCGAAAGCGGCGACGCGAGCAACGCAGTGCTCGCGTACCGGCTGCTGGGAATCGCATTGCACTATGCGGGCGATCAGCAGCAGGCGCGCGCGTCGCTCGAACAGATGCTGTTGCGCTGCGACGGCGTGCGGTACGGTCTGCCGCTCGGGCGCTCCGTCGATCAAGGCATTGTCGGCCGCGCGACGCTGGCGCGCGTGCTGTGGTTGCAAGGGGCGCGCGATCAGGCGCTGCGGCACGCCGAGGAATGTGTCGTCGACGCCTGCAACCAGCAACAGGCGATCGTCAAATGTTATGTGCTGATCGAGGCGCTGGTGCCGCTCGCGCTGTTATCGGGCAAGCGGGAGCGGGCGGCTCAGGCGCTGGCGCTGCTGCACGAGATATCGACGCACGCGGGATTGAGCGTCGCGCAGGCCTGTTGCCGTTGTTTCGGCGAATACCTGCGTTCGCTGGACGACGTCAGCCCGGAGCGCCTGCATGCGTTTCGTGTCGCGTTGGAGCATCTCGAGACGCTCGAATTCGGCGCGCCGCGCGCGATGCTGATCGGCCAGTACAGTCTCGCGCTCGGCCGTGCGGGTCGGCGGGACGAAGGTGTTGCCGCCGTGACGCAAGCGCTGATGCGTTGCGACGAAACCGGCGACCACTGGTATGCCGGGGAACTCCGGCGCATTCACGGCGAGTTGCTGCTGATGGCGCCGGCGGATGCGCCGCTGTCGGAGATCGTCGCGCGCGACGCCGAAGACTGTTTGATCGCGGCGCTGGAAGATTCGCTCGCGCAGGGTAGCCGTTCGTTGCAACTGCGCGCCGCGACCAGCCTGGCTGCGCTGTGGCATGCGCAGGGCCGCAGCAGCGAGGCGGCCCAGTTACTGAGTTCGGCGTGCGCGAAGCTGACCGAAGGGCTCGACTGGGACGACTTCAAGGCCGCGACCAGGGTGTTGCTGATCGCGTCGGCGGCGGCCGGCGAGCAGGGCGCCGCTTCCGCCGCCACCGCTTCGACCACTACCGCCAGAATTCCGCGTACCCGTGTTGATTCATTCGACGAAGACGCGCAAACCAACGTCGTGGAGCGCGACTAGATCGCCTGTTCAGCCGTGCAACATTCTTTGTTGCGCGACGTCGTCGATCAGGTCCGGCCGGTCCAACTGTTCGACCCACCAACGCAGCGCCTTGCCCGTTTCGTCGCCGCGCCATGCGAGATAAAAGTGCGTGGTGTGCCGCATGCCGATCACTTCCTTTTGCACCAGTTCGCCGCGGCTCAGCGGCTCGGCGGCGAGGCATTCCGGAATCGTGCCGGCCGCGAGACCGCGAATCTGCGCCGCCAGTTTTGCTTCGAGCGTCGGGACCGTCATGACCTCCTGATTGTCGGCGATCGCGATGGTGCGCGGCGCCAGTTTGCGCGACGTGTCGCCGATCGCCACCGCCCGATATTTCGCCACTAGGTCCTGCGTCAGCGGGCCGGGCATCGACGCCAGCGGATGATCCGGTGCGACCACGAAGACATGCTTTAACGAACCGATCGGTTTCGCCATCAGATTGGGAATGGCCGGCGGTTCGCCCGCGGCGCCGACGACCAGATCCGCGCGGCGTGTCAGCAGCGCGTCCCACGAGCCGCCCAGCACTTCTTTCGACAGATGCAGGCGCGTGTCCAGCTGCAGCTTGTAGAAATCGCTGACGTGGTCCCACAGCAAGTCGAACGGGATGATTTCGTCGATCGCGACATGCAGTTCGGTTTCCCAGCCGTGCTGGATGCGCTTGGCCTTGCATTCGAGATCTTCAGCCGCCTGCAAAAGACGGCGCCCTTCCTCGACCACCACGCGCCCCGCGTGCGTGAGCATGGCGCGCCTGCCGCTGCGGTCGAACAGCTTGACGCCGAGATCGAGTTCCAGCTTCTGGACCAGATAGGTCAACGACGACGGCACCTTGTGCAGCGTTTCGGCCGCGCTGGCGAAAGTGCCGGTCCGGTCGATGGCGTCGAGCACCTGCAGCACTTCGAAAGAGAGATTCATGGCGAACGGCGGTAGGGCGTGAAGTACGCCAGCATACTGGATTCCGGGCGTTTCGCTAATGCCTTCCAACGCCTTCCATCGCCCGCGCGGCTCTTTTTTCCTTGCACAACGTGTGCCCGTTTCATTAAGGTGTTTTTAGTCCGGTTCAGGACATTTTTGACGCGATAGCCTAGCCTTGGCAGATTGCGGCCGCCGAACGGCGCCCGGCGATCTCGCGGACAACCCGGTCATCCATTCATGTTCATCCATCGCTCGACGACTGCCCTATGACCTCGCCCGCGGATGCCGGCGGCGCGGCCTCGCCGCGCCTGCGTGACGAGTGGAAGGCGTACTGGAGCGACGACGCGCCGCGTCTGCTCCACATCGTCAAGGTCGCCATGGCGGCGACGCTGGCGATGGGTTTGTGCATGCGCCTGGAACTTCGCACGCCGGGCACGGCGATGGTGTCGTGCGTGATCGTGATGATGCATCAGCAAAGCGGCATGGTCATCGCGCGCGGGTTTTATCGCGGGCTGGGCATGGTGTGCGGCAGTCTGGCGGGGCTCGTGCTGATCGCGTTGTTCCCGCAGCAGCCGCTGCCGTTCTTTCTGGCGTTGGCGGCGTGGATCGGCGCGTGTGTGTTCGGCGCGTCGTACTACCGTAATTTTCAGTCGTATGGTTTCGTGTTGGCCGGCTACGGCACGGCGATCACCGCGATGCCGGCGTGGTCGAATCCCTATGGCGTGTTCGACAACGTCGTGTTCACCGTGAGCGAAGTGGTGATCGGCGTGGTCTGCGCGAGCGTGATCAGCGCCGCGGTGTTTCCGCAGCGCGTCACGCCGGCGCTGTACGCCTCGAGCCAGCGCAATTTCACGCATCTGTTGAATGCACTGCATGCGGTGCTTGAACGCACGGCCGCCGTCGCCGGGTTCGACCTGTTCCTCGATCTGATCCGCGAGCGGGCCGGTGTGGAAACGTTGCGCAGCGGTGCGGTGTTCGAAGATCCGTCGATCCGTTTGCACAACCACCTGTTTCTCGATCTCGACCGGAGCTTTCTCGACACCGTGGCGTGGATTCATGCGCTGCATCAGTTGAAGGCCCGGGTCGCCGCCGAAGCCGATCCGCGCGTGCTGGCGGTCGTCGACGAACTGCTCGGCGGCCTGCTCGCCATCGTGCCGGACCGACGGCAGACGGAACCGGTTGCGCTCGATCAGGTGCAGACCATGCTGGCCCGTCTCGACGCGTTCGAACAGGCGCTGCCCGCGCAATTGCAGCGTCTGCTTCAGTCGCTCGACGGGCAGGCGCCGCAGCAGCGCCAGTTCGCGGCGACCACCGGCGCGGCGCTGTTCTTTTCAATCGCCGATCTGCGCTTGCTGTGCCGCGCGTATGTCGACGCGCGTGTGGAGGACCGGCAGCCGTGGAATCTGTCCGTGTTTCAGGCGCTCAGCCGGATCGGTCGGACGCGCGCCACGGCCAATCGCACGGCGGCGCTGGTGGCCGGCGCGCGCGCGGCGATCGCCGTGCTGGCGGTCGGGGCGGGGTGGCTCGCGTCGGGCTGGGTGAACGGCTCCAGCGCGATCGTCGCGGTGGCGATCACGAGTGCGTTGTTCGCGCTCGTGCCTAACCCGGCCGTCGTGAGCTGGCAGATTTTCGGCGGATGCCTGGCCGGCTGGCTGGCGGGCTTCGGATTCAATTTTTTTCTGTTGCCGCGCTTCGATAATTTTCCGCTGCTCGCAGCGACGATCGCGATCTTCGTGATGGTCGGCAGCTATGTAAATTCGTTTGCGAAGACGGCGGTGCTCGGACTCGGCTTCAGCATCTATTTCTGTTTTATCGTCAGCATTTCGAATCCGACTGTTTATAACCCGAGCGCTTACCTCGATACCGGCTTTGCGCTGCTGGTCGGTATCGCCGCCGCGGCGGTCGCGTTCTCGATCATCGTGCCGCGCGCGGGCGACTGGATTTCCGCGCGGTACCTGAAACAGATTCGCGCGCTGGTGGCGGAGAGCGCACGCGATGACGACCTCGACGACCTGCTTTACAGCTTCGAATTGAGTCTGCGCGATTTCATCATCCAGATCGCGGCGGCGCCGGTCGATCCGCGCGTGGATCGCAATCGTCTGATCGGCTGGGCGTTCGCCGCGCTGGAGATTGGCCGCGCGATGATCCAGGTGCGGCTGGATACGGAGCGGCTCGGCGGCGCGCTGCCGTCCGCCTGGGCCCCCGCGCAGGACGCGTGGCTGGCGGCGCTCGCCGAGCTTTTCTGCAATGCGGCGCCGCAGGCCGCTCAGGACGCCCTGGCCGCGACGCGGCGCGCGCTGGTGGTGTTGCCGATCGCGCACATCGACACGGTGGATGCCACGATGCTCGCGCATTGCCGGATGCGCGCGCTGCTGCACTTCACCGAACTGACCCTGCAGGACGATACTGTGTGGCTGTGGCAAACCACGGGAGCGGCAGCATGAACGCGCGTTGTCGGTTCACCTTGACGGGACTGCGAGCAATGGCGGCGGCGCTCGCGTGTACGTCGCTGCTGAGTGCGTGCATCGACAGCGGCGGCATTCATACGCGCGAGTCGATGATCGACCCGGCATCGCTCGATGCGGGCGCGGCGTTGCGCGCGACCCAGCAGGATGCGAAGTGGCCCACCGAGCGCTGGTGGCAACAGTGGCGCGACCCGCAACTCGACACGCTGGTGCAGGATGCCACGGCGGGTAATCCCGGCTTGCGCGCGGTCGAGGCGCGTGTCGACGCGGCGCGCTTCCAGCTACAGATCGCCGGCGCGGCCGAGTTGCCGCAACTCGATGCGGGCGGCAGTTTCGAGCGCCGCCGCTACGCCCGCTACACGACGCCGGCGCCGCCGGGTGGCACGACGGTGTGGAGTAACAGCATTCAGGCGGACCTGACTTACGACCTCGATTTGTGGGGCAAAACCCGCGCGTTTCGCGAAGGCGCGCTCGACAACCTGCACGCGACGGCCGCCGACGCGCGCTTCGCCGAAATCGAATTGCAGACCGCCGTGGTGCGCGGCTACGTGCAGTTGTCGTTGCAGTACGCGCTGCTGGACGTCTACCGCGCGGTGCAGGACGAACAGCAGCACACGGTCGACATCGCGACGCGCCGCTGGCATGCGGGCGTGGGCAGTCAGCTCGAAGTCAGCCAGGCGGCCACGCAGTTCGCGACGAGCACGACGCGCGTGCAGCAGGCGCAACAGCAGCTTGCATTGAGCCGCATCGTCCTCGCTGGACTGGCCGGCAAAGGACCGGGTTATGGCGATACACTGCATCGCCCCAGCCTCGCCTTGAGCGTGCCGGTCGCGTTGCCGGCGTCGCTGCCGGTGGACCTGATCGGTCATCGGCCAGACGTGGTGGCGGGGCGCTGGCGCGTGCTCGAAGCGGACAAGGGCATCGACGCCGCGCACGCCAACTTCTATCCGGACATCGACCTGCTGGCCACGGCGTCGCTCGGCTCGGCCGCGACCTTCGGCGGCTTCTTCAATTTTCTGAATAGCGACGGCATGGGCCACGGTGTCGGCGCGGCGATCTCGCTGCCGATCTTCGACGGCGGACGACGGCGCGGTCAATACGGCGTCGCGGTCGCCTCGCGCGATGCCGCGGTCGACGCGTACAACCAGAGCCTGGTGAACGCCATGCAGGGCGTGGCGATTCAGGTGGTGTCGCTGCGTTCGCTCGACCAGCAGCAGGCATCGGTCGAAAGCACGCTGGCGTCGGCGCGTCGCTCGTTCCGGCTGGCCGACACCGGCTATCGCAGCGGCATCACCGAATTCCTGAACGTGCTGGCCGCGCAGAACGAACAGTTGCAGCAGGAGGAAAGCCTCGCGCAGATTCAGGCGAAACGCCTCGACGCGTGGGCGCTTTTGATGAAAGAGCTGGGCGGCGGTTTTGCGTTCGCGGCGGCCGACGACGTGTCGCAAGGAGTCAGCGATGCCGGGCGAAATTGATCTGTTCTCGCTGTTGGTGCCGGGCCTGCTGCCGATTCTCGTCGGCTGCGCGCTGCTGTTTTTCCTGCTCGATCTGGTGCTGGCAAGACTCGGCTTCTATCGCTATACATGGCATCCCGGGCTCTTCCGTATCGCGTTGTTCGCCGCGCTGTTCAGCGGCATCGCGCTGTTGCTGCGGCAATAAGTTCGCCACTGAATCGCTTCCATGAATTCACCGACCGCTAACGTCCGGCCACGAAGATGAAAACGCAATCCCTGCTGCGCGCGGCATTCACGCTAACCCTTCTCGTCGTGGCGATCCTGCTGGTGCGCCTGCTATGGCTCGACTACATGTTCTCGCCGTGGACGCGCGACGGCCGGGTTCGCGCGCAAGTCGTGCAGGTCGCCACCGACGTCTCCGGCCTCGTCAGCGAAGTGCGGGTGAAGGACAACCAGTTCGTGCATCAGGGCGATGTTCTGTTCGTGCTCGACCCGGCGCGGTTCCATTATGCGGTCGCGCAAGCCGACGCCGATCTGCTGCGTGCTCAGGCACAGGTGGAGCAGGCCAAGGCGCAGATGGCGGGCAGCGAATCCGGCTTCGCGATGAAGCGCGCCCAGGCGGCGCGGCGCGCCAATCTGGCGGGCGATGTGATTTCCGACGAAAGCCGTGTCGACGCGGCGTCGCTCGCGAAACAGTCGGCCGCCGCGTATGCTGCCGATGTCGCCGCCTACAGCGCGGCTCAGGCGCAGGTCAAGACGGCGCAGGTCGCGCAGCAGACGGCGGTGCTCAATCTCGCGCGCAGCGAAGTGCACGCGCCGGCCGATGGCTACATCACCAATCTGAATCTCTATCCGGGCGATTTCGCCACGGCCGGCAGCGCGCGGATGGCGCTGATCGACTCGCATTCGTTCTGGGTCTACGGCTACTTCGAGGAAACCAAGCTGCCGCACGTGCATGTGGGGGATCAGGCAGTGGTGCGGCTGATGTCGGGCGGCGAGGAGATTCTTGGGCATGTCGACAGTCTGGCGAGCGGGATCGCCGATCGCGACAATCCGACCAGCAACGGCGATCTGCTCGCGGACGTCAATCCGATCTTCACGTGGGTGCGCCTCGCGCAACGCGTGCCGGTGCGGGTGCACCTCGACCACATTCCGGCCGGGATGAAGCTTGCGATGGGCATGACCTGCACGGTCACGCTGCGGCCGAAAGACGGTCACCCGTCGTGAACGTTTGAACGCCTGAACGGCGGCCGCTCGATCGGTTCGCACCGTGGAAACGATTCAGCACCGCCGGCTGTCGTGCAGCCGTACGGTGCTGAATGAGGGCTTCGCTTCGGGTGCCGGCCGGCTGATCGAGCCAGCCGCCCCCGACCTGACCTTAACCTTGTTGCAGAAACGCGAGCAGATCGGCGTTGACCTTGTCGGCTTCCGTCGCGCACATGCCGTGCGGCGCGCCCGGATAAACCTTCAGCGTGGCGTGCTTGACGATCTTCGCCGACATGCGGCCGGCCTGGTCGATCGGTACGATCTGGTCGTCGTCGCCATGCAGCACTAGCGTCGGCACGTCGATCTTCATCAGATCGGCTGTGTAGTCGACTTCCGAGAACTGCTTGACGCAGTCGTACTGGCCTTTGATCGAACCGAGCATGCCTTCGCGCCAGAACTCGTCGATCGTGCCTTGTTCGATCTTCGCATTCGGACGGTTGTAGCCGAAGAACGGCACCGCGAGGTCTTTATAGAACTGCGAGCGGTTGCTCGCGACGCTCGCACGAATGCCGTCGAACACCGACATGGGCAGACCGTTCGGGTTGCTCTCGGTCTTGACCATGATCGGCGGCACCGCGCCGATCAGCACCATTTTCGCGACGCGCGAGGTGCCGTGACGGCCCACGTAGTGAGCGATCTCGCCGCCGCCCGTCGAATGACCCACCAGCATCGCGCCCTTCAGGTCGAGTGCGTTGATCACTGCGGCCAGA
This sequence comes from Paraburkholderia sp. BL21I4N1, assembly GCF_002973525.1. GTDB lineage: Bacteria > Pseudomonadota > Gammaproteobacteria > Burkholderiales > Burkholderiaceae > Paraburkholderia. The sequence continues at coordinate 70,462 of NZ_PVEN01000020.1, read as the reverse complement.
TCGTCCGCGTACGTGTCCATGTCGTTACCGTGCGACGGCTGGTCCGAGCGGCCATGACCGCGGCGGTCGTGCGCAATGACGCGATAGCCCTTGTTCACCAGGAACAGCATCTGCGGATCCCATGCATCGGCGTCGAGCGGCCAGCCGTGCGAGAACACCACCGGCGTGCCGGTGCCCCAATCCTTGTAAAAGATTCGCGTACCGTCTTTAGTCGTAACGTAGTTCATGGTGTGACGCTCTCCTTGATGTGAATGGGATGAGTTGCCCGTGTGCGTCATGCGACATCACGGGTTGAATCCTACGGCGCGACCGCCTGTGTTGAACTTCAGAATGCTTAATTCTTCTTAACGGAATTCGCGGCCGAACCGTGGAGCCCATCGACGTTGAACGAAGCCGGCGGCGGCGCCTTTTTTACACCAGGTACAATCCACGCAAACTATCGGGTTGAGTTGCATCGGGTCGTTCGCGTGCGAGGCTTGGATTGCCCGCACCGGTCCACGTACACCATCGCAACGATCCATTCATTTCTCAGGGTCACAATGAGTCGATTTTGTGCCGTGGCAGCGGCCGTGTGGGGCATCGGGGGATGCATCGCGCTGATCGTCGGTCTGCTGTTTCTGGGCGCGGCCAACTCCTTCGGCGCGGCGCTGACGCCTTACATCGGCGGTGGCCTGATGGCCTTCGTCGGGTTACTCGGCCTGATCGCCGGGTTGATCGCGGCCGTCTGGCCTTCGTCGAAAAAGAATGCGCGGCGTGCCGAGGACAAACCGTGGCTGCGCGGAGATCGCTGAAACAGCGCTAAAGTTTCTGCCGCGCGCTGCCGTTATGCATTGAGAGGCAGTCCGTCGGGCTTGCCTATTCCCGACGAATCGACCTGTTCAAAGGAGGTGTGCTGATGCAGATCACCAGCGCGACCAGCCTCAACACGTGGCAAACCAACGGCGGCGGCACGGCCGCGACGACTACGACGACCGCGGCCGCTTCAGGGGCTGCGGGTTCCGACGTGGCGGGTTCCACTTCCAATTCCACGTCCGCTGCTTCGTCGGGTTCCTCGGGCTCTGCCAGCTCGTCCGGCTCGCAGTCCGGTAACTCGACGTCGACCTCGGCGGCCTCGGGTTCGTCGAGTAGCAGTAGCAGCAGTTCGACCACTCACGCCAAAGGGAAAGGCGGTAAGGGTGGGGGCGGAGGCGGTGGCGGCGGTGCGTCCAGCAGTTCGAGTGCCACTGAATTCGAAATGCAGCAACTCACGCAACTGATCCAGAGACTGCAGGCGCAACTCGTGGCGGTGGAGTCGCAAATGTCGCAAGCGCAGGGAGCGCAAACACGGTCAGCGCACGGCTCGCAAGCGCAATCGCAGGGCAGTCAGGCGATCGCGGGCACGCAATCCGGCAGTGGCGTTTCAGCCGACGCCTCTACGCAGACGGCGCAGGCCAAACATTCGCGCCAAGCCAGCAGTTCGGCGCAATCGGCCGGCGACGACGTTCAGGTCAGCGCCCAGGAAGTTCGGGTGAGCAGCCTGGCGAGTCAGGTGTCGACGATCAATTCCGCGATCGAAATGGCCACCTCCGAGCTAGCTCAACTGATGCTCGCCTCCGGCAAGACGACCGGCATGATCGATACAGAGGCGTGAGTCGTTCTCTCACGCCGCATGTCGTCACCGCTCACCGCATGGTTGACTCGAGCAGTCGGCACGGGGCGACGCCCGTGCCGGTGCATCAGATATTGATCTGACCGCCCATTTCCACCACGCGATTCGCGGGCAGGCTGTAATATTCGGCCGCCTGCGCTCCGTTCCTCGCGAGGAACGCGAACAGCTTCTCGCGCCACAACGACATCGCCTTGCTCTCGCCGGTCGCCAGCACCGTATCGCGAGCGAGGAAGAACGACGTGTCGGCGGGCTCGTAGTGCCAGTCCGGAATCTGTTTCTGCACGAACTCCAGCACGCGCGGCACGTTGGGAATCTCGGTGAAGCCATGACGGACGACGACCGAGTAGCAGCCATGTCCCAGATCCTCGACCACCGCCTTCTGTTCGTCCGGCACGTGAGGCACGTTGTCGGTCGTACCGGCCATGAAGATGTTGAACTGATGCATGACGCCGTTGTGCTTCAGGTTGTGCAGAAATGCGCTGGGCGCCATGCCGGCGACGCCGCCGGGAAACACCGCGGTGCCGTTGGTGCGCGGCGGCGAATGCGCGCCTTCGCATAGCGAGTGAATCAGGCTCGCGAGCGGAAGGTTGTCGCTTCTCATCCGCTCCATGAGCGTTTCGCGCCCCTTGTGCCAGGTGGTCATGACGGTGAACAACAGGCCGCCCGCCAGCAGCGGGAACCAGCCGCCTTCCATGACCTTGCTGACGTTGCTCGACACGAACACGGCGTCGACGAGCGCAAGCGGCACGATCACCACGGCCGTTTTCAGTGCGCTCCATTTCCACAGATCGTGGGTGATGAAATACATCAGCAGGGTCGTCAACAGCATGGTCGACGCCACCGCGATCCCGTACGCCGCCGCGAGATTATCCGACGATTTGAAGAACACGACGAGGAACACCACCGCCGCGTAAAGCGAAATGTTGATGAACGGCACGTACACCTGGCCCATCTCGTGCGACGACGTGTGAACAACGGGAATACGCGGCAGAAAGCCGAGTTGTACGGCCTGCTTGGTCATTGAAAACGCGCCGGAAATCACCGCTTGCGACGCGATGATGGTAGCCGCCGTGGCCAGTACCACCAGCGGCACCAGCGCCCAGCCCGGTGCCGATTGAAAGAACGGTTGGGCGATCGTCGATGGTTTGTCGAGCACCAGCGCCGCCTGGCCGAAATAATTCAGCACGAGGCTCGGCAGCACGAGAAACAGCCAGGCGAGATTGATCGGCCGCTTGCCGAAGTGCCCCATGTCCGCGTAGAGCGCTTCGCCGCCGGTCAACGCGAGAAATACCGAGCCCAGCACGATGAAGGCCGTGGTGGGTGCATTCGCAACGAACGCGACCGCATAGGTCGGCGAGACGGCCCGCAGAATGTCGATGTGCGGGATGATATGCGACAGGCCGAGCGCCGCCAGGGTGATGAACCAGACGATCATGATCGGGCCGAACACCTTGCCGACCGCGCCGGTGCCGCGTTTCTGCAGCTTGAACAAACCCGTCAGAATCACGAGCGAGATCGGCACGATCCACTCGGTGAGATGCGGATCGACCAGCGTCACGCCTTCCACCGCCGAGATCACGGAAATGGCCGGCGTGATCATCGAATCGCCGTAGAACATCGCCGCGCCGAACACGCCGAGGGTCAACAGCACTTGCCGCAGCCGTTCGGGCGCGACGCGCGAAGCGAGCGCGGTAAGCGCGAGTATGCCGCCTTCGCCGTCGTTATCGGCACGCATCACGAAAGTGACATATTTGAGCGTCACCACGATGATGATGGCCCAGAGAATCAGCGACACGATGCCGAACACGTTCGTCTGCGTGATGCCGCCGGCCGCCTTCAGGCATTCGCGAAGCGTATAGAGCGGGCTGGTGCCGATATCGCCGAACACCACGCCGATCGCGCCCAGTACGAGGCTGGGCGCGGCCGCCTTGGCGGGGGCGTTGGGTGATGAAGTCGCGGAGGAGGACATAGGTCGGTCGTAAGCGGAGTAAAAGGCAGCGGATGCATCGGCGTGGTGGGACGGGCGGCGATGAATGCCGGTCGTGCGACTCGCGAGCCGAGGCAAAGGATAGGTCGGGCCGGACGTGGTCTGTGTGCGCGACCCTACCTCAGTCGCCAGATTCCCCAGATCGCAATGAGCAGGGCGAGTCCGAACCCACCGCCCAGCAGGATATAAGTACTCATGTGAATCCTCGATGTCTTCGGTGAAGCATGATTGACGCGTCGCGTTGCGACCCGTGCCTGCCCGAATCCTACCGTGCCTTCCTTTCAGAAAACATCGCGACGCCTGGACCCGGCGCGCTGCTTTCTTCGTACCGATCGAAAGGCGCGTCGCCGCTCGACGCGCCCGTGCTTCTTCCGCTGTGGTTCGCGTCTGCGCGCGTCGAACTGTTTGCGCGATTTCACCACCGCGTGAAATCCATGACGGCGCATCTCCGCTTCGTAGTCCGCTACCGCGTCGTGGCCCGACAGTTTGTCGCGTTGCGCATCGTCGAGACGTTCGGCTAGCAGCGCGGCATCGCGCAGGGCGGTGTTCGCGCCGACGCCGCGACCCGGCGTCATCGAATCGCGCGGCGAGGCGCTGAAAGACCGCAGGCCGTCGAGAATGCGCCGGCCTGCGCTTTCCCTCTCAACTCCGCTTCAGCAACCGCTGAGGCGTTTCGCCCATTTCCCGCCGGAACATCGCGATAAAACTGCTGCTGCTCTGATAGCCCAGATCGTCGGCGACTTTCGCCACGGAGTCGCCGACCACCAGGCGCGACATTGCCTCGACCAGACGCAACTGCTGACGCCATTGTCCGAAGGTAAGCCCCGTCTCCAGCCGGAACAGACGTGCCAGTGTCCGCGCGCTCGCGCCGACGGTCTCGCTCCATTCGTCGAGTGTGTCGTCGTTGTCGGGCGAGGCCAGCAACTGGCTGCAGATCGCTCTGAGCCGTCGATCGCTGGGTAGCGGCAGTCCGCCTTGCGTCGTCGAATCGGCGCGGTGCAACAGTTCGAGCAGCAAAGGCGCGATGTGCGCGCCGAGGCTGTCGGCGGCATATTCTTGCGGCTCTCCGGCCAGCGTGGTTGTCAATTCGTGCATCAGCGGCGTGACCAGCAGGACGCGGCACGCAGGCCATAACCACGGCGCGGCGTCGGGCTCCAGATACACGCTATAGGTATCGACGCGGCCGATCGCATGAATTTCGTGGTCGACGCCGGGCGGCAACCAGATCGCCCGCATGGGCGGCAGCATCCAGCTGCCCATCGGCGTCAGCACGCGCACGGCGCCGGTCATGGCGTAGCACAACTGCACCTGCTCGTGCGCGTGCCAGATTTCGCGTTGCCCATTGGTATAGGACGAACTGCGAGCCATTACAGGTCGCGGTTGACGCCGGTATTCGACGCCGAATTGTGCTCGCCAGATTGGATCCATCTCAAAGCTCTCGTTGAAGCCTGCCAAAAAGTGTCTGTTTCGCGATGTTTGATGGCAAGACAGCGCAACAATACCGACGCTATCCTTTCACGACTTCTGCGGTTTCGCAAGCCAATGCGATAACTAATAGTAACGATTCGCATTCGTACTTGCATTTAATGAGACATAATGACAATTGAAGGGATGGTGGAAATGAGCGGTCGGGGATCGAAGCGAATGAGAAAAACGCGTTGGGCAATGGCCACGATGTGGCTGACGGCGGCCGCCGCGGCTCATGCACAAGGCGCAGGGGAGACCACCCAGACGGGCGGCGCGAACGCAGCAGAGGGCGCGGACAAGAACACGCTGCCGGCGGTCGTGGTGAGCGCCGGTTCGGGCGACGACAAGGAAACGTTCGGCTACGTCGCGAAGCGCAGCACCGCTGGTTCGAAGACGGATACGCCGTTGATTCGAACGCCGCAGTCGGTTTCCGTGGTGACGCGCGAGCAGATGGACGCGCAGGCGGCGCAAACGCTGGACGCCGCGATCCGCTACGTGCCGGGTGTCACGACTCAAGACAACGACACGCGCTTCGATCAGATCACGGTTCGCGGCTTTAGCCTCGACAGCGATACGTATCTCGATGGCCTGCGCCTGATGCGCACTACCTGGTACGCGTCGCCGCGAATCGATCCGTATTTCCTCGATCGCATCGACGTGGTGCGCGGACCGGTCTCGGTGCTGTATGGCCAGGGCAGCCCTGGCGGCGCGGTGCTGATGACGAGCAAACTACCCACCGCCTATCCGTTTCACGAGTTGCAAGTGCAGATTGGCAGCGACAACCGCTATCAGGGCATGTTCGATCTGAGCGGCCCGGTCGATAAAGACGGCACGATTCTGTATCGCGTCACGGGACTCGCGCGCGACGCCGATTCGCAGACCGATCACATCAAGGAGCAGCGGCTCGCGATCGCGCCGTCGGTGACGTTCCGTCCCGACCGGAACACGAGCTTTACGCTGCTGGGCAGCTATCAGTACGATCCGCAAGGCGGGCTGTTCAATCCGGTGCCCGCGGCCGGCACGATCCTGCCGAATATCAACGGACACATTTCGTCGCACGACTATCTCGGCGATCCGAATACCGACCGCCTCAAGCGCCAGCAGTTTTCGATCGGCTATCTGTTCGAGCATGCGTTCAGCGATACGTGGAAGATCCGCCAGAATGTCCGTTATCTGCACCAGGACATTCAGTACTACCAGAACTCGCTATTCGGCTCACTGGCCGACGACCAACGCACCGCCGGCCTCTTCACCAATAACAACGACGAGCACCTGACGAACTTCAGCGTCGATACGCAGGCCGAGGCGAAGTTCGACACAGGTGCGGTCAATCACACCGTGCTGTTCGGTTTCGACGTTCAGCGCGTGATGGATCGCATTAGCCGTGGTTTTTCGCTGGGCACGATCGATATTTTCGCGCCTGACTACAGCAACGTCGCCTTCGTGCCGGACAGCACGAAGCAATACATCGCGCAAACGCAGTACGGCCTCTACGCGCAGGATCAGTTGCGTTATAAGCGCTGGACGTTGACGCTCGGCGCTCGCCAGGACTGGGCCCGCAATTCGAATACCACCGACGGCGTCGGCACGCTCAGCCAGCAGCACGCCTTCACGTGGCGCGCGGGGCTGAACTACGAATTCGAATCGGGCATTGCTCCCTATGTGAGTTTCGCGAAATCGTTTCAGCCGGTTGCCGGCGCGAACTTCGACGGTTCGCCGTTCCAGCCGACTCGCGGTAAGCAGTATGAAGTGGGCGTGAAGTATCAGCCCAAGGGCTATAACGCGGTGTTCACCGTGGCCGCGTTCGACCTGCGTCAGCAGAACGTCCAAACGTCGGACGACGCGCATCCCGGCTTTACGAATCAGACGGGCGAAATACGATCGCGCGGTTTCGAAGCCGAAGCGCGCATCGGTCTTACCGAAGGGTTGAACCTGATCGCGTCGTATGCGTTCCTGAATCAGCGCGTGACCGCGGCTGGCGCAGACGATCCGTCGTTGAACAAACGGCCACCGTCGGGCAACCCCACCAATATGGCGTCGATCTGGCTGGACTACACGCTGCATGCCGGCAATCTGCGCGGCCTCGGCTTCGGCGGCGGCGCGCGCTATATCGGCACGACATACGGCGACTCGGGCAACACGTTCCAGGTGCCGAGTCACTTCCTTGTCGACGCGGTGGTGCACTACGACGTCCGCAACTGGCGCTTCGCGGTCAACGCCAACAATCTGTTCAACCGTCAGTACATTGCCTATTGCACGAACAGCGTGCAGTGCTACTACGGCTCGGATCGCTCGGTGATCGGCACGGCGAGGTATCAATGGTAATCGGCGTACACGGTTAGATATGCACCTTCTCTGGTCAATGATAAAGGGGTCGCGCGGGCGCTTGCTCGTCGCGATCGCCATGAGTCTCGTCAGCGGTTTCGGCAACGCGGGGCTGGTCGCGCTGATCAATCAGGCGCTCGCGTCGCCGCGCGAGCAACTGGTCGAACTCGGCGTGCGTTTCTTCGCGATCGGCGTCGTCGTGCTTATTACGCGGACGGTGTCGCAGACACTCTTCATGAGTCTCGGCCAGGACGCCAAGGCGAGTCTGCGAATGAGAACCATCGAGCGGATTTCGACGGCGCCCTACGCAAGTATTGAACGTCAGGGATCGGCACGCGCGTTGGGCGTATTGACCCAGGATCTCGACGCGATCGTCGTGCTGTTCGTCGGTTTGCCTGGACTCGTGATGAACGGTGCGGTGATTGCCGGTTGTCTCGTGTATCTGGGCTTCCTGTCGTGGCAGGTGCTCGCGTTTGCGTCGCTCACCGTGCTGATTGGCGCGGCGGGTTTTCGTCTGGCCCACACGCGCGGCCTGTTCCATCTGCGCAGTTCGCGACGTCGGGAAGACGCGCTGGTGCATCATTTTCGCGCGCTTTTCGACGGCGCGAAAGAACTGAAGCTGCACCGGGCGCGTATGCGCGCTTTCGTCGACGACACGCTGGCCGGCAACATCGAGGCGGTTCGCGTACAGCGCACGCGCGGCTACGTACTGTATGCCGCCGCGGCGAGTTGGGGCAGCTTCGTTTTCTTCGCGTTTATCGGCTGCGTGCTGTTCGTTCTGGCGCGCTATCTGCCCGTGACGCCGCACATCATGTCCGGCTACGCAATGATCTTTCTGTACATGATCATGCCGATCGAAAGCCTGCTTTCAGCGATTCCGAACCTCGGCACGGCACGCGTGGCACTCGAACGCATCGAGCAGGTGAATGCGGAGTTGCCCGTCGAGCGAACGGATCCTGTCGCGCACGCGGCCTCGTTCGACAGCATCGTGCTGGAAGGCGTCACGCACCGCTATTTCAGGGAAAAGGAAAACGACGTCTTTACGCTGGGCCCGATCGATCTGAGCTTTCGTCCGGGCGAACTCGTCTATCTGATCGGCGGCAACGGCAGCGGCAAGACCACGCTTGCCAAGATGATCGTCGGACTCTACGCGCCTGAAAGCGGACGCATTTTGCTGAACGGCGAAGCGGTCGGCGAGGCGCAGCGCGATGCTTATCGACAGCACTTTTCCGTGATCTTCAGCGATTTCTATCTGTTCGACACGCTGTTCGGCATCAAGCTGGACAACGTGGATGCGCTTGCGCACGCGCTGCTCGACGAGCTGCAGCTGTCGCACAAGGTCCGCATCGAGAACGGCGTGTTTTCGACGCTTGAACTGTCGCAAGGTCAACGCAAGCGGCTCGCGCTTCTGGTGGCTTATCTGGAAGACCGGCCGTTTTATTTGTTCGACGAATGGGCAGCGGATCAGGACCCGCTCTTCAAGGAGGTGTTCTATCGGCGCTTGTTGCCCGAGCTGAAGGCGAGAGATAAAGCGGTCGTCGTCATCACGCATGACGACCGTTACTTCCCGCTCGCGGATCGCTATTTCAAGCTGGATTTCGGCCAGGTGGCCGAAGAGGGCGGCGGCGCTGCGGCGGCCGCTTCGGCGCGTGCCTGATGGGCATTTCCCTTTATTTAAGCCGCATGTTGCCGCACAACGGTTCAGACTTCATGGCCAATACGAGTTCGTCTTTCACGGAATCCGCCTCGGTGTCGTCGCTGTTCGAACTGGACAACGTCCGATTCGATGTGGGCGCAACGACGTTGCTGGATGGCATCGACCTGTCGATTTCCCGCGAGTGCGTCACCGGTTTGATCGGTCACAACGGGTCGGGCAAGACCACCTTGATGCGATTGCTGGCGCGCCATCATGCGCAAGGTGCGGGCGCGATCCGCTTCGACGGCAAGCCGCTGGCGGCGTGGAAGCCGCGCGAATTCGCGCGACAGGTGGCGCATTTGCCGCAATACACGCCGTCCACGGACGGCCTGCTGGTGCGTGAACTCGTCGCGCTGGGCCGCTATCCGTGGCACGGCAGCCTCGGTGTATTCGGCGACGAGGATCACGCGCAGGTCGCCGAGGCAATGCGCGTGACCGACGTGACCCACTACGCGGACCGGCAGGTAGATAGCCTGTCCGGCGGCGAGCGTCAGCGGGTGTGGCTGGCCATGCTGATCGCGCAGGACAGCCGCTGCCTATTGCTTGACGAACCGACTTCGGCGCTCGATGTGGCGCATCAGGTCGAAGTGCTGGACCTCGTGCGCACGCTCTGCGCCGAACGCGGCATTGCCGCTGTTATCGTGCTGCACGACATCAATATGGCCGCGCGCTTTTGCGATCGGATCGTCGCGCTGCGCAACGGCAAGATCCTGATGCAAGGTTCGCCTCGCGACATCATGACCGGCCCGAACCTCGAAGCGATCTACGGCGTGCCGATGACGGTGCTGCGAGATCCCGCCAGCGGCCGCGCCGTCGGAATTCCGCGATGAAGACGGAGAGCGTTGTGCCGCAGCGGTCGAAGAAACGCCGTCTCTGTCTAAGCGCGCTGGCGGCTACCGCGCTCGGCGCGACGGTTGCCGCGCACGGCGCCATGGTGGATGCCACCGCCCGCGCGCCACGGCGGCTCGTCGTGCTGAATTGGGATCTGACGGAGATGGTGCTGTCGCTCGGCGTCGCGCCGATCGGCGTGCCGGCGCCGGCGTGGTACACGAGTAGCGTGGTGGCGCCGCCGTTGCCGGGTGGGGTCGTCGACGTCGGTTTGCTGTTTCAGCCGAACTACGATTTGCTGTACGAGCTGCGGCCCGACCTGATGGTGATTACCCCTGCGCATGCGAGCGTGAAGGCTTCGTTCGAGCGCATTGCACCGACCTTGACGCTTGGCTCGTACATGACGGATCCGCAACCGTATCGGGCGATGCGCGTCGAACTGTCGACGCTCGCCAGGCGGTTGGGTCTCGACGCGCGGGCGCAGTCGCTGATGGACGAAACCGAGCGTGTTCTCACGCACTCGCGCGCGGCGCTCGACGCCGCGTTACCGAAGGGCGGCTATGCGCCGGTCTATGTTGCCCAGGTGATTGACGATCGCCATTTGCGCATTTTCGGCGGCGCGAGCATGTTCGGCGAAGTTCTGCGGACGCTGGGTATCCGCAACGTCGCCGCCGCGTTGGCGGACGGCTCTCGTGGCGCATTGGTGGCGGGAGGTGCTGCCTCCAGCATCGTGGAACTCGAGCGGCTGATCGTCGCGCCCGATGCTCAGATGCTGTGGGTCGGTGCAAGCGGGGACGGCACGGCCGCCGGTCTGCAGCGCAATCCTGTGTGGCGGCAACTGCCTTTCGCGCAACCCGGCCGATCGGCGATCTTGCCCGTCGTCTCGCCGACCGGTGCCCTGATTTCCGTTCAACGGTTCACTCGCGCCGTCGCGGACGCGATGCAAACGCGGACCAGTCATGTCGTATAACCCGATGCCCCATTTCAACCGGCGCCGCAGCGCGACCGCTATTCCCGAAGCCGGCGCAGGACCGCGGTTAGTGACATCGGAACCGAAAAACAGACTGCCAACGCTGATCTCGCTACTGGTGCTGGCCGCCTTGACGTTGACCGTGTGGGTGTTGCAGAAGCAACTCGCGGGCTCGAGTCTCTGGTCCGCGCTCGTCACACCGGAGCCGGGTAATCTGCATCAACTGATCGTGCATGACAGCGCATTGCCGCGTATCGCCATCACGCTCATTTGCGGGGCGGCGCTCGCACTCGCGGGCGCGATTGCGCAACAGGTGCTGCGCAATCCGCTCGCGGAACCGATGACGCTGGGGATCTTCCCCGGCGCCTATCTCGCGCTGACGATCGCGACGATCTGGGCGCCGGCCGCCGCCGCGAATCAGCGCGAACTGATCGCGCTGGTGGGCGGCGCATTGGCGATGTTGCTGGTCTTCGGCCTCGCATGGCGGCAACGGCTCGCGTCGCTGTCGGTGATCCTGTCCGGGATGATCGTGAGTCTGTATTGCGGCTCGCTCACGCTCGGGCTGGCGATTTCGCATTTTCAATTGCTCACCGGACTCATGATCTGGGGCGGCGGCGCGTTGGATCAGCACGGCTGGCAGGCAAGCGGCGCGTTGTTCGAGCGACTCGCGCTCGCTTCGGTCGCGATTTATCTGTTGCGGCGTCCGCTGAGTCTCTTCGAAGCCGGCGAAAGCACCGCGCGCGGATTGGGCGTTTCGCTGCTGCGCACCCGCTTCGCCGCATTGGGTCTCGCGGTGGCGCTGACCGCGTGCGTGGTCAGCGCGGTCGGCGTGATCGGCTTTATCGGCCTCGCCGCGCCGACGCTGGCTCGTCTCGCCGGCGCCCGGCGTTTCCAGCAGCGTCTCGTCTGGGCGCCGCTGCTTGGCGCAACGCTTTTGTGGCTCACCGACGAAGTCGTGCAGATGGTGGCGATCAGCGGCGTATTCGGTTCGCAACTCATTCCCACGGGCGCCGTCACCTCGCTGTTCGGCGCGCCGATGCTGCTGTGGCTGTTGCGGCAACTCAAGTCGCGCCCGGATCTACGCGCGGATAGGCTGGGTGGTTCGACGGCCTTCCGGCGCAACCGCCCCACGCGGTTGATCGCGGTGGTGGCGTTGCTCGCCGTGCTGGTCGCGGTGCTCTCGCTGATGTTCGGACGCGGCCTGAATGGCTGGCACGTGACGAGTGCCGCTCAGCTCGGCGCGCTGGCGTTCTGGCATGTGCCGCACACGGCGGCGGCGGTGACGGCGGGCATCATGCTGGGCCTCGCCGGTGTGCTGGTTCAGCGCACGACCGGCAATCCCGTGGCCAGTCCCGATCTGATTGGCGTCAGTTCGGGCGGCGCACTCGGCATTGTGGCCGCCGTGTTCATTTTTGCCGCGCCGGGGCCGATCGAGTTGTTCGGCGCCTGTCTCGTCGGCTCGATCGTCACGTTGATGCTGTTGCTGTGGTTCGGACATCGCGCGAAATATGCGCCGGAGCGGCTGTTGCTGATCGGCGTGGCAATGGGCGCATTGTTTCAGGCCGTCAGCGGCGCGGTGACGGCGAGCGGCGATCCGCGCGCGGTGTTGCTGCTGAATTTCGTGGTCGGCTCGACGTATTACGTGGATCCGATTGCGGCGGCAGTGGCGGTGGTCGTCGCGGTATTCGGTCTGGGTGCGGCGCCGTTGCTTGCTCGGTGGTTGGAACTGCTTTCTCTCGGCGAAGGCACGAGTCGCTCACTAGGCGTGCGCGTCGACGTCGCGCGTCTCGCGGTTTTGTTGTTGACGGCGTTGCTGACGGCTACGGCGACCTTGCTGATCGGACCGTTGTCGTTTGTCGGGTTGATGGCACCACATCTCGCCCGTTCGCTGGGCGTGTGCCGGGCGCGCGAGCACCTTTTGGCGGCGGCCGCCGCAGGCGCGCTGCTGATGGTGCTGGCAGATTGGCTCGGACGCATGCTGCTGTTCCCCGACGAAATGCCGGCGGGTTTGATGGCCGCGTTGATCTGCGGACCGTATCTACTGTGGACGATGTTGCGCGCGCCGCCGCGTGCGGCGTGAATTCACGCATGCAACACCAGCTTCTGCACCCGCCAGTTCAACAATTCGGCGACGAACAACACGTTCTCCGACGGGCACGCCATCTGATGAATCCAGCCGAACTGCTTCAACTGTTTGCCGGATTGACCGAGCACGCCGAGTACTTTCCCGTCGAGCGTCATCTTGTAGATACGGCCCGGATAACCGTCGGCGCTGTACAGCACCTGATTCGGTCCCGGCGAAATGCAGATGGCCCACGGTGCGCCCGGCGCAAACGTGCCGGCCGCGAAGGTCGCTTCGTCCGGCATGTTGCCGATCGCCGGACGCGCGCCCGGCGGCACCGGCACGTCGATCGTGAATTGCCGCAGGAACGTACCTTCGGTATCGAACACCTGTATGCGCCGGTTGCTGCGGTCGGCGACGTAGAGGTTGTCGTGCGCGTCGAGCGCAATGCTGTGCGGCGTGTGAAACTGTCCCGGACCCGTGCCGCGCTCGCCCCATGACTTGAGCCAGTTGCCGTCGCGATCTACTTTGGCGACGCGCGAGTTGATATAGCCGTCGCTGATGTACGTATTGCCCGCCACGTCCCACGCCACGTCCGTCACCTGGCGGAAGCGTCCGTCCTCGGCGGGCAGCGGCGGGTTGGGGTGTTTGAGCGGCGCGGTATCTTCGTCGGCCGCTTCCTGCTTGCGGCCGAATACCATCGCGACGCGGCCGTCCGGGGTGAATTTGATCACCATGTCGGAGCCTTTGTCCGTCACCCAGATGTTGTCCTGCCGGTCGATCTTGACCGTATGCGCGAACGACCACGCGTACAGATTGCGTCCTATCTCGCGAATGAAACGGCCGTCGGGCGCGAACTCCAGCAATTGTGCCGCCGCCGCGCCATAGGCCGGACCGTTGGTGTTGCCGCGCGACAGCACGAAGATGTGTCCATGCGAGTTGAGCGCGACGCCCGAACACTCGCCGAAATAGGTGTCTTTAGGCAAATGAACGGGATTGGCAATCGAATCGTAAGCAATCGCGGGTGCGGCTTCGGTGTCCGCGAAGGCGGAGGGTAAAGCGAGACCGGCAGCGGTGCCGGCGATCAGGTTCAGGAACGTGCGGCGACTGATTGCGCGATGTTCCGCGCTGCCGCAGCAGGGGCACAACGACCCATACTGTTGGTTCATTTTTTGTCTCCTGTCGACCCGAGTTGGCTTGAGCGCTGACTCCGGTTCCATGCGTCACGACCACGACATGCAGAAGCAATCCTAGTTCACAAAGCGCTTAATAGCTAAGTTGTCTTTGCATCCGTCGAAGTGGTTTGACCTCGCTGAAGCGAAACCGCCCGCGCGGCGACGGAGTCGTGCCTTACGCCGCTACCTGCCGCGCGTCCTTGTTCTGCGCAACGATCAACGCCAGCGAGGAAGCCAGAATCGCTTTGGCGAGTTTGTCTTCGTCGACCGCACGCGCCAGCGTGACCGCGCCGACAATCGTTGCGACGATACCGAGCGCCATGCTCTCGCTGGATCCCGCCAGCGTTTTGGCGATCTGCGACGTCAACGAGTGGACGTACTGTGTCAAACGGTCCCTCACTTCCGGACTCGCATGCCGTGCTTCGCCGGCCAGCGAGCACAACGCGCAACCGTTGCCGGGATCCTTGACGTGCCGATCGCTGAGAAACAATTCCGCCATGGCTTGCAAGGGCTCTTTCGCCTTGGCTCCGCCTTTAGCCGACGCCGTGTTGAGCGCCGCGATGCGCTGCCGGCTCTGAGCGACCGCGTATTCGAGCGCCTCGACGATCAACGCGTCGCGGGAAGAAAAATGGCCGTAGAACGCGCCGTGCGTGAGCCCGGCGCGCCGCATGCAATCCGCCACGCCGAGCGCGCCGATCCCTTCTTCACGAATTTGCCGCGATGCTGTTTCCAGCACACGCTGCCGGCTTTCCGCCTTCTGTGCCTGCGAGTAACCCATTTCGTTCACCGCCTCTTGACAATCAGCATGATGAGCATAATACTGAAAATGTGCATGACGATCAACATGCAGAATGGTCGAGTGAGACATCGTCGGGATGTCTGTTTTTACGTGGCGGCGTTCGGCCGCTTAACCGTTTTCAGGTGTTGTGCGGCGGTGGCATTGGCCGAGCCGCCGGCGCCATGAAGGAGAAAGAGGATGCGTTTCACGGGAAAGACAGCGTTAATCACGGGTGGCAATAGCGGCATTGGCTTCGTCACGGCCAAGCTGATGATTGCGGAAGGCGCACGTGTGGTCATCACGGGTCGCGATCGCGCGAAGCTGGACCGGGCGGTCGCCGAGCTAGGCGAAAACGCAGTGGGCGTGCCGGCCAATCTCGACGACGAAGCAGCCATCGGCACGCTATTCGAACGGATCGGCAGCGCGTTCGGCTCGCTCGACATCGTCTTCGCGAACGCCGGCATTTCGGGGCCGACGCCGCTCGGTGGCACCTCGGCCGCCGCATTCGAGGCGATTCTTCGCACCAACCTGACTGCGGTCTTTCTGACGGTGCAGGCCGCGCTGCCGCTGATGAGCGCCGGTGGCGCGATCGTATTGAACGGCTCGGTGATGCGCGAACTCGGCTCGCCGGGTTCGGCGGCGTATTCCGCGACCAAGGCGGGCATTACCGGCATGGCGAGAGTGTTCGCGACCGAACTGGTGCAACGCGGCATTCGCGTGAACACCGTGATTCCGGGCGGCACGCGCACGCCGATCTGGACGCGCGGCGCGCGCGAGGGCGCGACGCTCGACGGTACCGAAGAAGCGCTCGCACCGCGCATTCCGTTTGGCCGCCTGGCCACGCCGGAAGAAGTCGCGGCGGCGGTGCTGTTCCTCTCGTCGAACGACGCGTCGGGAATGACGGGCGCGGAGATCGTCGTGGATGGCGGCACGACCGGCGCACCGTGGGGCTCGGCGCTGTTCCGCCAGGGGTGACGCGCTCAGGCGGTCCCGTCGTCCCACGCTAACGGCTTCACTTCACGACGCAGCTCTTCGAACAGCCAGTCGCGGAACACCTTGACCGTGGCGGTCCGGCTTTTCTCCGGCGTCGTGACGAAGTGAAAGAACAAGCCCGTCGCGACCTCGGGGCCGAACGGAATCATCAGGCGTTCGTTGCGTACGTCCGGCGCGGCGAGCACGCGCCGGCCCAATACGACGCCCGTGCCTTCGACCGCAGCCTGCAGCGCGTGATCCGCGTGATTGAAAAACAGGCCACGGGTGGCGTCGCCTTTCAGACCCGCCCGCTTGAACCATGCCGACCAGCCGGTGGCGGCCGGGTCGACCATGCGCAGCGATTCGTCGTGAATCAGGGGGACGTGCGCGAGATCGGCGGGGGTGAGGGGCTTGCCGTCCGCGTTACGCAACGCCGGGCTGCACATCGGCGCGACGGATTCCTCGATCAGGCGTTCGACATGCAAGCCCGCGGTGTCGATGCGGCCGAAGCGGATCGCCACGTCCACGCCTTCCTTGACGAAATCGCACAGCGCCAGCGAAGCCGATACGCGCGTCTTGATGCCGGGATGCAATTCGGTAAAAGCCGACAGACGCGGCACGAGCCATTTGGTCGTGAAGGCCGGCCCCGCCGTAATGACTAAACGCTGGGATTCCTGGCTCGTGTCGACCCAGGTCATGGCACGCGTCAGATGCGTGAAGCCCAGCGTGACCTCCTGAAAACAGCGCTTGCCGTGTTCGGTCAGTTCGATCGTGCGATTCGAGCGGCAAAACAGCTCGACGCCGAGGTACTCCTCGATGGTGCGGATCTGATGGCTGATCGCCGCGGGCGTGACGCACAGTTCTTCCGCGGCGTTCTTGAAGCTCATATGACGTGCGGCGGCTTCGAAAGCCCGCAATGCATTCAACGGCGGCAAGCGATATTTCATCGAATTCGGACGGTAGCCAAAGTAGAGCGCGAACAGCGATTATTCACCGGTTTGTCCGCATGACAAAGTGAAAAGCCTTCCGGGTGCGGCGCGGTCATGTCGGCCCCCCGACGCAAACAAAACTAATCCGAGGTTGCGAAATGCTCGCTTTTCGCTTTGACCGGCCGATGTCACAGTGCTGAGGTTCGGTGCCATCACGGCGCCGTCTTCGATAGAGCGCTCTCATCATGTTCGGTTTCGCCTTCTTTATTGCCCTGTACCTGGTCGGCAACGACCTGTCGACGCGTTTCGCGCTGCCGGTTCCCGGGCCGATCATCGGGCTCGGCCTGGTGTTCGCGTTGCTGGTCGCGCGCGGCAAGGTGGATGCTCCGCTCAAAGGTCCAGCCGAAACGTTACTGCGTTACCTCGCGTTGATGCTGGTGCCGACCTGCGTCGGCGTGGTCGAACTGATTCAGGGTGTGCCGTTCGGCATTCCTGGCCTTGTAGGCGTGCTGGTGCTCGCGCTGGTGGCAGGTAGTCTCGCCACGGCCTGGATTGCCCACGCGCTGCTGGGCCAGCGGGTGGGCGTCGACACCGATCCGCTTGTGTCTTCCATTCCACAACGCTAAGGCCTGGCCATGACGACTGCCACGATTTCGCTGGGGCTTATCGCGCTCACCCTTGCCGCCTATTCGGCCGGCAACTGGCTGTATCTGCGTTCGGGGAACCTGCCCATACTGCAACCCGTGCTGATCGCCACCAGTGTACTGGTGGCCGCGCTGCTGGGCACCGGACTGCCGTATGACCGGTATTTCGACGCCACCGCGCCGTTGCACGACCTGCTCGGGCCAGCCGTGGTCGCGCTGGCCGTGCCGCTTTACGAGAACGTCCACAAGGCGCGAGCGGTGCTGTGGCGCATTGCGCTCGCGACCTTGCTCGGCGGCGCGGCCGTCACGGGCAGTGCGTTGCTGCTGGGGCGTGGCTTCGGGTTGAGTCCGTTGATGGAGCGCGCCCTCAGCACCAAATCGCTGACGACGCCGATTGCTTTGTCGGTGGCGAGCAAGATCGGCGGGTCCG
This sequence comes from Paraburkholderia sp. BL21I4N1, assembly GCF_002973525.1. GTDB lineage: Bacteria > Pseudomonadota > Gammaproteobacteria > Burkholderiales > Burkholderiaceae > Paraburkholderia. The sequence continues at coordinate 52,551 of NZ_PVEN01000020.1, read as the reverse complement.
TGCCGTTGACGATTCTCGGTGTATTCGTCACGGGGCTGGTTGGTGTGACGTTGACGCCGTTGCTGCTCGAGACGCTTCGTATCGACAATCCGGCGGTAAAGGGTTTCACGCTCGGGTTGACGTCACACACCTTCGGCATCACGCGGGCGCTCGAGTTCGGCTCGGAAGCCGTGGCCTTCGCCACGCTCGGCATGGCGCTGATGGGCTGCACGTCGGCGGTGCTGGTGCCGGTGATTTTCCGGTTGCTGTGAGCGGATCGGGACAGCGGCGCGTGGGCGACGCACCGCGTCCGTCTTCGTCTTCGTTCAATAAGTCCCGCGCACCAGATGACTCGGCGTCCCAGCGACAAAGTTCTCGATGTTGTCCATCAACTGATCCGCCAGGCCCTGCTGCGCCTCATCCGAAGCCCACGCCACATGCGGCGTCAAAATCACATTCGGCCGGCCGGCGACGCGCAGCAGCGGGTTGTCGTCGGCCGGTGGCTCGCCCGCCGTCACATCGAAACCCGCGCCGCTAATCAGCCCTTCGTCGAGCGCCTGCACCAGCGCGTGTTCATCGACCAGTCCGCCGCGCGCCGTGTTGATTAGCAGCGGCCGCCGCTGCATGGCACGAAACTCGGGCATGGCCAGCATGTTGCGCGTGTGCGGCGTGAGCGGACTGTGTACGGTGACGATGTCGCTGGTCGCCAACACTTCGTCCCAGGGCGTGTACAACGGGCCGAGCCCTTCGCGGCCTTTGTGCGCGGCGAACATCGGCTGCATGCCGAAGGCTTTGCCGATTTCCGCGACGCGCTGCCCCAATACCCCTTCGCCGATGATGCCGAGCCGGGCGCCGGCCAGATCGTGAATCGGGTGCGTGAAGAAACAGAATTGCCCGGACTTCTGCCACTCGCCGGCGAGTACGTCCTCGCGATAGGCGATCAGATTGCGCCGCAGCGCGAGGATTAACGCGAAGGTGTGCTCGGGCACCGTGTTGATCGCATAGCCGCGAATATTGCTGACCGCGATGCCGAGGCGTTCGCATGCCGCTTTATCGACGCAATCCGTGCCGGTCGCGGCAACCGCGACGAGCTTTAAATCCGGCAACTGCGCGAGCAGGTTTTCGGTGAGCGCGACCTTGTTGGTAATCGCAATCGAGGCTCCCGCCAAACGTTTAAGGACCTGATCCGGCGTGGTGCGATCGTGCTCGATGAGTTGATGATCGAAGCGCGGCTCGCGCAACACGATTTGCGGCGCCAACGTCGCGCGGTCGAGAAAAACGATCTTATGCATGGTCATGTCCCCGATGATTTAGAGGTGCCGCTTCGCTTCAGCGACGATATATTCCGCGGTGATGCCGAAGTGTTCATACAGCGTTTCCGCCGACGCCGACGCACCGAATCCCGTCATCCCGACGAAGCCACCCCGCTCGCCGAGATAGCGATCCCAGCCGAAACGCAACGCCGCTTCGACGCCCACGCGTACCGTGCCCGCGCCGAGCACCGCCGCACGGTAGGCGTCATCCTGTTCGTCGAAGATCTCCCAGCAGGGCATGGACACCACCGCCGTCGCAATGCCTTCGTCCTGCAAACGACGTCGTGCCTGCAACGCCAGCGCCACTTCGGAACCCGTGGCGAGCAGGGTGACGGCGCGCGGTGCGCCGTCCGCTTCGGCGAGTACGTAAGCGCCGCGTCTCGACAACGACTCGGCGCTATGTTCGCGGCGCACCAACGGTAACGCCTGGCGCGCGAACACCAGCGTGCTCGGACCATGGCGGTGTTCTAGCGCGAGCGCCCAGCATTCGGCGGCTTCCACGGCGTCGGCGGGGCGGAGCACGCGCATGTTCGGCATCGCGCGCAGCGACGCAAGGATTTCGACGGGCTGATGCGTCGGCCCGTTTTTGCCGACGCCGATCGAGTCGTGGCTGAACACGAAATGCACCGGCAACGCCATTAAGGCGGCCATCCGCATGGCGGGCCGTTGATAGTCGGAGAACGCCAGATAGGTGACGCTGGTGGCGATCACGCCGCCATGCGCGGCCATGCCGTTGGCCATCGCGCCCATCAGATGTTCGCGCACGCCGCAGTGAACGTAAGCGCCGCTGCGGTCCGCGGCGGTGAAGGCGTGCAACTGGCGCTTGTGGCCGGTGGGCGCTTCGAGATCGGCACAGCCGACCATGCGCTCCGGCAGCAATGGCGCGAGCAGGTCGCTGATTTCACCCGACACGGCGATGCCGGGCTGGGCTTCGTTGCACTCGACAGCGCGCTTGCGATAGTCGTCGAGCACGTCGCGCCAGCCTTGCGGCAGATGGCCGGACTGCACCCGCTTGAACTCGGCGCGCTGCGCCTCCGGCAACGCGGCGACACGCGCCTGCCATGCGCGATGTTGCGCGTCGCTGCGTTGCCCAGCGGCGCGCCACGAGTTCAGGACCTCGGTGGGCACCTCGAACGGCGCATGCGGCCAGCCGAGCTGTTCGCGCGCCGCGTCGGCGTCGGCCTGGAACAGCTTGCCGCTGTGCCCGCCGCGCTGCCCTTGCAAGCGCGCAATGCCGCGGCCGATCACGGTCTTGCACGCGATCATCGAAGGTCGCGGGTCCGCACGCGCGATCGTCAATGCCGCCGATACCGCTTCCAGATCGTGCCCGTCCACTTCGATCACCTGCCAGCCGCCGACCCGAAAGCGCGCGCAGACGTCTTCGCTGATCGACAGCGCGGTGCTGCCGTCGTCGGTGATCTGGTTGTCGTCCCAGCAGAGAATCAGTTTGCCTAGTTGCAGATGCCCGGCCAGTGAAATCATTTCCTGGCCGATGCCTTCCTGCAAACAGCCGTCGCCGACCAATGCGTACGTGTAGTGATCGACCAGATCGCGGCCGAATTTCGCCGCGAGATACGCTTCGGCGATCGCCATGCCGAACGCGTTGGCGATACCCTGGCCGAGCGGGCCGGTGGTGGCTTCGATGCCGTGCGCCGGTTCGTATTCGGGGTGACCCGCGCAATGCGAGCCGAGTTCGCGGAACGACTGAAGCTGCGCGAGGCTAATCGCGCTGTAGCCGGTCAGGTAGAGCAGTGCGTAAAGCAGCAGCGAGCCATGTCCGTTCGACAGCACGAAGCGGTCGCGATCGGGCCACGTGGGATCGTCGGGATTGAACTTGAGGTGCCGGGTGAATAGCGCGGTGGCGATTTCCGCCATGCCGAGCGGCACGCCTTGATGGCCTTCGCCGGCGCGCAGGATCGCGTCGATGGAGAGGAAGCGGATCGCGTCGGCGAGCGGCAGCGTAAGGGCTTGCGGTTGCGCGTTCGTTTGCGCGAGCGTCGACGCGGCTTGCGTCGGCGCGCCCGAATGCGCAAGGGAAGCGGGCGAAGCGTTGAACACAGCGGGCTGGGCTTCGGTGGTGGACATGGCAACAGGCTCCTCTACGCCAGCCCGCCAGGCGGGCGGCGGCAATCGGATAGATTGGAACGAACGGAATGATTCGGCGGCGAAGCGGGTAGAGCGGCAGAAACGGGAGCAACGTAAAGAACGGGCGGAGCAAGCCTGCGCGAGGTCGCGTTGCGTCGTGCTCAGGGCAACGTAACGCAACCTCGCGTGTCAGCGGTTCAATGCAGGAACCCGATCGAGATCCACGGTACCGCGGCCACCACGATCAACCCGACCATCAACGCGGCGATATAGCCCAGAATCGGCTTCATGCCTTCGTCCGGGTGAATACGGCTCACGGCACATGCGGAGTAATAGCCCACGCCGAACGGCGGCGCGAACAGGCCCACGCCCATCGACAGGATCACGACCATGGCGTAATGCACGTCGTGAATGTGCATGGCGCGCGCGATCGGGAACATCAGCGGACCGAACAGCACGATGGCCGGAATTCCTTCGAGCACGCTGCCGAGAATCACGAACACGCAGATCGACGCCGCCATGAACATCGCCGCGCCCCCGGGCAACGCGCCCAGCGTTTGCGCGAGCTGGCCCGAGAAGCCGGACTGGGTCAGCGCCCACGCCATCGCGGTGGCCGCGCCGATGATCAGCAGGATCGCGCCGGACAGCGACGCGGTATCGATCAGCATCGGCTTGAGCCGTCTCCATTCAAAGCGGCGATAGATCAGCAGGCCCGCCAGCACCGCATACGCAATGCCGATGGTGGACACTTCGGTCGCCGTCGCGATGCCTTCGACAACGGCCGCGCGAATCACGAACGGCAACGCCAGCGCCGGGAATGCGATCACGAGCTTGCGCAGAATCTCGCCGCGCGTCGCGCGCTTCACGCCGGACATATCCTCGCGCCGGTAGCGCCATTGCACGACGAGGCACAACGTGAACGCCAGCACGATGCCAGGCAGCATGCCGCCCGTGAACAGCGCCGAGATCGACACGCCGGTCACCGAACCGAGCGTGATGAGAACGAGGCTCGGCGGAATCGTTTCAGTTTGCGCGCCGGTCGCGGCGAGCAGCGCGACCAGATCGCCGGGTTTCGCACCGCGCGCTTTCATCTCCGGAAACAGCACGGGCGCGACGGCGGCCATGTCGGCGGCTTTCGAACCCGAGATACCGGACACCAGATACATCGCGCCGACCAGCACATACGACAAACCGCCGCGCACATGGCCGAGCAGGCTCGCGAGAAACGCGATCATCGCGGCGGCCATGCCGGTCATCTCGATCAACTGGCCGAGAAACACGAACAGCGGCACGGACAGCAGAATCAGATGCGACATCCCTTCGTCCATCCGGCCGACCACCACCGGCATCGGCGTGTTGGTGGTGAGCGCGAGGTAGCCGAAGGTGGCGAGCCCGAACGAGAATGCAATCGGCACGCCGCTCAATACGCCGAGCGCAACGAGCCCGACGAAAAAGATCAGCAGGTTGAGATTGCCGAGATCGCGCAACATCGGCCCGAGCAGAACGAAGACGCCGACCAGCGCGCCGACGGTGGCCAGCGCGGCCAGAATCAGCCGCCAGTTGCCCATGCGCGCGAGCCGTACCACGGCGACCAGCAGCATCAGCGCCGAGCCGATCGGCAAAGCGGCCGCGCGCCACGAATTCGACAGTTCGAGCGCGGGCGTGGTGATAAACGACTCGTCCTGCGCGAAGCTGATCGCGGGGCCGACCACCATCGCCAGAAACGCGATCGGCGCGGCGATCGCCACCACGTCGAGAAACGCCCGCACGCCCGGCGACGCCATGCCAACCAGCGCCGTCATCCGCATATGCTCGCCGCGCCGCAACGCGATCACGGCGCCGAGCATGGCGAGCCACAGGAACAGCATCGACGCGAGTTCGTCGGACCAGACGAGCGGCGCATGCAGCACGTAGCGGCTCGTCACGCCGGCCAGCAGCACGCCGATTTCCGCCAGCACCAGCAATGCGGCGGGAATTTCCACCAGATGCCCGAGCGCGGAATCGAGCGCGCAGGCGAAGCGGTGCTGCGCGTCGTGCGAATAGAAGATCGTGGTCATCGCATTACCCCAGTTTTCCGACGGACTTCTCCAGCAGACCCCAGGCTTCGTCGCCGTATTTGCCCTTCCAGTCGCGGTAGAAGCTCGTCTTGGCCAGCGCGGCGCGGAACGCTTCACGATCCACGTCGACGAAGGTAATGCCCTTCGACTTCAGATCGTCGCGCAGCGAGTTGCTGAGCTTCGCGATATCCGCGCGTTGCAGCATCGCGGCCTTCTCGAACTCGCGCGTGACGATCGCGCGAATGTCGGCCGGCAGACGTTCCCACGCGGCGCGGTTGCCGAGAATCCAGTAACCGTCCCACACGTGCGACGTCAGGCTGATGTACTTCTGCACTTCGTACAGCTTGGCGGTGGCGATGATGGGCAGCGGATTCTCCTGACCTTCCACCACGCCCGTTTGCAGCGCCGAATACAGTTCGTTGAAGTTGATCGGCGCCGGTCCCGCGTCGAGCGCCTTGAACAGCGAGGTCAGCATCGGCGCCTGCGGCACGCGAATCTTGAAGCCCTTCAGATCGGCGGGCGCGCGCAATGCACGCGTGGACGAACTGATCTGCCGGAAGCCGTTGTCCCACACTTTGCTGACCGACACGATGCCGGACTTGGTGATTTGCGCGCGAATGTAATTGCCGAGGTCGCCGTCCATTGCTTTCCAGACCGCGTCGTAATCCTTGAACGCGAAACCGGTATTGACGATGCCGGCGGCCGGCGTGAGCGTCGCCAGAATCGACGAAGCCTGGTTGAAGAATTCCACGCCGCCGTTGCGCACCTGCGAGAGCAGGTCGGTGTCTGAGCCTAGCTGATTCTGCGGAAACAGCTTGATGTCGAGACGGCCGTTGGTCGCGTCGCGAATGTGGTTGATCGCTTCCTGCGCGCGGATGTTGACCGGATGCGTCGGGTCCTGGCCGGTCGCGAGTTTGTACGAGAACTCGGGCGCGGCGAGCGCGCGGCGCGACACGCTCCATAACGGCGCGGCGGCGGTCAAGGTCGCGCCGGCCTTCAGAAAGGTGCGGCGACTGATGCCCTGGGGGGCGTTCGAACGGGTAGTCATGGTGTCTTCCTCCAATTCCGGATCGCGCGTCGTTATGTTTTTTGCCTTCAAGGCGCGGTGGCTGCACGTATGGCTCGCCGCGCCTGTCCCGTCTACCGCCTGTGAGTCATGAACAGGTCATGACTCAATCGTCCATCAACCGTGAATCAGCCGTGAATCAGCATGCCGCCGTTCACGTCGATCACGGCGCCCGTGATATACGACGACAGCGGCGACGCGAGAAACAGGAACGCGCCGGCCACGTCGTCGGGCACACCGAGGCGATCCAGAGGAATCCCGGCGAGAATCTCGCCGCGTTTGTCGTCGCTGATCTTGCCGGCGTTGATGTCGGTCTGAATCAGGCCCGGCGTCACGCAGTTCACCCGAATACCGTCAATGCCGAGTTCCCGCGCCATCGCCTTGGCGAGACCGAGCACGCCCGCCTTCGCCGCCGAATAGTGCGGGCCGCCGAGAATGCCGCCGCCGCGCTGCGCCGACACCGACGACATGCAGCCAATCGAGCCGCTCTTCTGTTTCTTCATTTGCGGCACGACCGCTTGCGACAGATACAGCACGCCGCGCAGATTGACGTCGAGAATCCGATCCCAGCCCGCCGCGTCGATATCGAGCAGTTTGGCGGCCTGGGTAATGCCGGCGTTGTTGATCAGCACGTCGATTGCGCCGAAGTCGGCGACTGTGCGTTCGACGGCGGCCTGACACGCGCCGCGATCGGTGACGTCGCACGCATAGCCGCGATGTGCGCTGCCGATCGATGCGGCGGCTTCCACGGCGGCGTTTTCGTCGAGATCGAAAATCGCGACGCGCGCGCCGTGCGCGGCGAACATGCGGGCGGTCGCCATGCCGATACCGCGCGGCGACGCTCCACCGGAAATAACGGCGACTTTGCCGTCGAGAAGACGTGACTCGGACATGATGCGGATCTCCTGAATGGAATGCTTATGGATTGCTACGTTGCTGGCTATTGGTGACTACGCGGTGACTACGCTTGCCGGTCGTCAAACCGGTTCAGCGCAGCCAGTCTTTGATCGTGTCGCACATAGCCGCCGTGGAAATACCGTAACGGTCGTGCAACGTGGGCAGCGCGCCCGCATCGAGAAACGCGTCGGGCAGGCCGATCTGGCGGAACGGCGGGGTGACGCCGTTGGTCAGCAGCACATTGGCCACCGCTTCGCCGAGCCCGCCGATCACCGTATGGTTCTCCGCGACGACCACCAACCTCCCCGGCCGGCGTGCTTCGCGCAGCAGCGTGACGGAGTCCAGCGGTTTGATGGTCGGCACATGCAGCACGCCCACGTCGATGCGGTCGGTGGCAAGTTCCCGGGCGGTTTCCAGCGCGCGCATGGTCATGATTCCGGACGAGACGATCAGTACCTCGGCGCCGTCGCGCAGCAGCTTTGCCTTGCCGAGTTCGAACCGGTAGCCGTATTCGTCGAGTACGACGGGCACGTTGCCGCGCAATAAGCGCGCGTAAACCGGGCCGCGATGATCGGCGATGGCGGGCACCATCTGTTCGATTTCCAGCGCATCGCACGGGTCGATCACCGTGAGGTTCGGCATCGCGCGGAACAGCGCGAGGTCTTCGGCCGCCTGGTGGCTCGGGCCGTAACCGGTCGTGAGACCCGGCAGCGCGCAGACCAGCTTGACGTCGAGATTGTCTTCGGCGATGGCCTGGTGGATGAAGTCGTACGCACGGCGCGCGGCGAATACCGCGTAGGTGGTGACGAACGGCTGTGCGCCTTCGTGCGCCATGCCGGCCGCCGCGCCCATCAGCAGTTGCTCGGCCATGCCCATCTGATAGAAGCGTTCGGGGTATGCCTTCGCGAACAGATGCAGGTCGGTGTATTTGCCGAGATCGGCGGTCATGCCGACCACCTCGGGCCGGTGGCGCGCCAGTTCGACCAGCGCGTGACCGAACGGCGCCGAACGCGTGATCTGACCTTCACCGGCAATCGACGCGATCATCGCCGAGGTTTTCAAACGCGCTTTCGGGGCGGCGGCGCTCATACGTTTCTCCCGGCTTCCAACGCCTGCAGCGCGAGTTGCCACTCGTGCGCATCGACGCGGATAAAGTGGTTTTTCTCGCGGGCTTCGAGAAACGACACGCCACAGCCCATCCGCGTGTCGCAGACGATAATGCGCGGCTGCGCGTCGGGGTGAGCGCGGGCCGCGTCGAAGGCGGCCACCACGGCGGCGAGGTCGTTGCCGTCCACGCGCTGCACGAACCAGCCGAATGCCTGCAACTTGTCGACCAGCGGCTCGAACGCCATCACGTTCGACGACGGTCCGTCGGCCTGCTGGTTGTTCACGTCGACCATGGCGATCAGGTTGTCCAGTTGCCAGTGCGCGGCGGACATCAGGCCCTCCCAGACCGCGCCTTCGTCGAGTTCGCCGTCGGAGAACAGCGTGTAGACGAAGGCGTCCGACTGTTTGCGCTTCAGGCCGAGACAGCGACCCACCGCGATCGTCAAACCCTGGCCGAGCGAGCCGCCGGACATTTCCATGCCGGGCGTGTAGCTCGCCATGCCGGACATCGGCAGACGGCTGTCGTCGCTGCCGTAGGTCTCCAGTTCTTCGTCGGCGATGATGCCGGCTTCGATCAGCGCGGCGTAGAGCGCAATCGCGTAGTGGCCGTTGGACAGCAGGAAGCGGTCGCGGCCCTCCCAGTCCGGATCGTCGGCGCGATAACGCAGGGCGCGGAAGTACGCGACCGCCAGTACATCGGCGATGTCGAGCGCCTGGCCGATATAGCCCTGGCCTTGCACTTCGCCCATTCGCAGCGCGTTGCGGCGGATCTGGTACGCGTGCTCCTTGAGCGCTGCGTAGGGGGCGGTTTCGCTGGGGTTCACTAGGCGTCTCCTTGATTTTTTATGGTCCGCTTCGACACCGCGGCCAGTGATTCAAGCGTAATCTCGCGCCCGCTTGCGCTCAAACGAATTAAGATGGCCAATAGATGAATTGAATTCACGTTGGTGCTGCCATGCACAATCGCGTCACGCTCAAGTCGATACAAGCCTTCGAAGCCGCCGCGCGGCTTTCGTCGTTTGCGCTCGCAGCAGAAGAACTGTTCGTGACGCCGTCCGCGATCAGCCATCAAATCAAGCTGCTTGAAGAGCAATTAAGCATTCGTCTGTTCCATCGGCTGCATCGCACGGTGCTGCTGACCGACTCGGGGCGGCAATACGCTGAGGAAATCACGTCGGCGTTCGCGCGGATCGACGCGGCCACTCGCGAGATCGGCCGCGTGGCGAAGAGCGACATCCTGACGATTCACTGCACGCCGAGCTTCGCGACGCAATGGCTGATGCCGCGTATCGCGCGCTTCAGCGCGACGCATCCGGATATCGACGTGCGCCTGAATGCATCGTCGGAAGCGGCGGATCTGATTTCAGGCGCGGTCGACATCGACATCCGCTATGGGCCGCGCAAGCTGCAACCGGCCGGCACGCTGGTGCTCGAACTGCCGCCGGAGACGATCGTGCCGCTTTGTTCGCCCGCGTTGATGAGCGGGGACTATCCGCTGCTGAGCGTCGCGGATCTGCAGCACCATCCGCTGGTTCATAGCGAAGGGTGTCTGGTCGGCTGGCGTGACTGGATGCGTTTGCATCGAAAGACACGGGTCGATATTGGCCGGGGGCCGCGTTTCGATCGCTCGTTCATGGCGTTGAGCGCTGCTGTCGATGGGCTCGGCGTGTGCCTGGAAAGCTTGTTGCTCGCGCAACGTGAATTGGAAACGGGGCGGCTGATCGCGCCGTTCGGGTTGGAAGGACTGGAGGTGCGGGGGTATACGCTGAATCTGCTGAAGTCGCGCGCGGACTTGCCGAAGCTGCATAGCTTTCAGGACTGGTTGTTTGCGGAACTGGAGCGGTGAGTTGCCGTTTTGAGCGGTAGGCAGCTGATTCGATCCAGAGCATTTTTAACCAAGACACCCACCCCTGAGACTCAGTATGCTTGGCCTCATTCGTCATCTCATACGGGAACCTCACCGTGGCGCACTACCTCTGCCATGAACAGCCGGATCTGCTGGATTTCGACACGACGGTACTCGCCGCGCGACCCGGCGCGGTCGTGCTGGGGCGTTCCGCGCTGCACCCAGGCGGCGGCGGCCAGGTCTCGGACGCGGCCATGCTGACGCACGCGCACGGCGCCGCGCGCATTACCGGCGTCGCGGCGGAAGGCGGTCTGCTATGGCACTTGCTCGACGAACCGCTCGAACTGAGCGGCGACGTGCATGTCGCCATCGACGCGACGCGTCGCGCCACCGTCGCGCAACTGCATACCGGTACGCATATTCTCAACGCGCTGGTGTACCAGCGTTTCGCCGGCGCGCTCGTGACCGGCGCGCAGATCAACGCCGACGGCACGGCGCGCATGGACTTCGATTTGCCCGACGCGGACAACGACGCGCTGCGCGCGCTCGAAGAACCGGTCAACGAAGTGATCCGCCGCGCCATGGACGTGCGCATCTATTACGTCAGCGCAGCCGAAGCGCAGTCGACCGAAGGCTTGATTCGCAGCTTGTCGGTCGCGCCGCCGCCCACGTCGGACGGCCGCGTGCGGATCGTCGAGATCGGCGATCTGGACCGGCAGGCTTGCGGCGGCACGCATCTGAGCAACACCGCCCAGTCGCGTCAAATCCGTATCGGCAAGATCGAAAACAAAGGCCGCCGCAATCGCCGTGTCAGAATCGAGCTGGTTTGATGAACACGCGGAGGCCTCTGCATGCAAACGTCGGATAAGAGCGAACCGGAAGTGGTCTGCTGGCGCGATGGCGCGCTCGACGGCGCGTGCCTCGCGACCGCCCGTTACGGCAATCACAAGTTCGACCGGCATCTGCACGACGAACTCGTCATCGTCATGACGGAGAGCGGCGCGGGGCAATGCCATACGCGCGCCGGCAGCGACGTCGCCGGACCCGGCAGCGTGCTGGTGTTCGGTCCCGGCGAGTATCACAGCGGCGAAGTGTGGGAAGGCCGCGAATGGATTTACCGGGCCATTTATCTCGACATGGAAGGATTGGGCGCGCTGAGCGCGGTGTTCTCGCCGGAGGCGCGCGCCGACAGTCCGCTGGTGATTCCGCCGGGGCTTTACCAGGATCCGCATCTCGCGGGTCTGCTGGTGAAAGCGCACGCGAGCCTCGACGAACAGCGCGCGGTATCGCTGATGGAGCGGCAGGCGAACTGGTGGGGCGCCATGGGGATGCTGGTCGGCCGCTATGGCGAATCCGCGCAGCGCTACGGCGAGGCGCGCCGTGAGGCGCGCAAAATGGCGCAGGTGCGCGAGTACCTCGAAGCCAACTACGAGCGGGATATCTCAGTCGATGAACTCGCGGAGCTGGTGGGCTTGAGCCGCTACTACCTCACGCGTGCGTTCTGCAAGGAGTTCGGTTTGCCGCCGCACGCTTATGCGACACAAGTGCGATTGCTGGCCGCAAAACGACTGCTCGCGACGGGGCACAATGCAGCGAGCGCGGCTGCGGCCGTTGGGTTTTACGACCAGAGCCATTTGAATCGTCTGTTCAAGCGAGCGTACGGGATCACGCCGGGGAAGTACGCGGCGCTGAAGCCGGGGCATTAGTTTTTTGCGGGCGCGTGGGGCGCTTTGGAGCATACCGCTCCGCACCACATGCCCTAAAAAACTCAGGCCGGTAACGGTACATCCTCGATCAATACCGACTGCAACAGGCGCATCCGCCGGTCGACAAAATATCCGCCGCCTTCGGTGTAGCGCAAATAAAGACGGCTGCACAGCGAGCATCGCCAGACCGCACAACGGTTATACGGAAAGTAACGCGGTGCGATCGGCGCGTCGGCCGCCCAATAATTCGTTTTGCCCGGCAGATACTCGCTGAAGGTCGGCTCCGGATCGTCCTCCGGCGCCAGTGTGCCGACTTCTTCGAACTGCGTTTCGTCGATCGACAGCGGCTGCGATTGCCAGCCGTCGAGCGGCGTTTTCGGGCATGAGCAAGGCGTGGCAACGAGTGCTTCCGCTTCACGCGCGAGGGCCAACAGCGTCGCCGCGTTCAGATAGTCCGCCATAACGGCCAGGGTTCCTGCAGGATTGTTTAAAAACGCCGCGAGCGCAGACAAACCATCCAGCGCGCGTTGCACCGCCGCTATCATGCCCGCGCTCGCGGCGCAGGGAAAGTCAGTTGTTCATCATCCGTTCCCGTTGCGGCACGACCCACGAGCGGTCGAAGCGTCCTTCGGCGATGGCTTTGAGCGACGCCGTTTCCTTCGCGTGCTGACGGCGCGCACCTTCGATCACGGCTTCCACATCGGCGGGCGCGATCGCGAGCAGCCCGTCCTCATCACCCACGATGATGTCGCCCGGATGCACCGCCATACCGCCCACCGTCACCGGTACGTTGATCTCGCCCGGCCCGTTCTTGTATGGCCCGCGATGCGTGACGCCGCGCGCGTACACCGGAAAGTCGCGCAGCCGCAGCGCACCGACGTCGCGGATCGCGCCGTCGATCACGAGGCCTTGCACGCCGAGACTTTCCGCGTAGCTCGCCATGATTTCACCCATCAGCGCCTGCGTGAGGTCACCGGCGCCGTCGATCACCAGCACGTCGCCGGGCCGGCAAAAGTCGAACGCGCGATGAATTGCCAGATTGTCGCCCGGCCGCGTATGGACCGTGACCGCGGTGCCGGCCATCGGCCGGGGTTGATGGTACGGGCGCAAGCCGACCATGCCGCTGGAGCGCGCCATGTTGTCGCTGAGCAGCGACACCGCCAGTTCCCGCAATGCGTCGAGTGTGGCCGCGTGGGCCTGAGGCGCGGAGTCGTATTCGCGCCAGCCGATTGGATTCATACCGTTGCCCCTTGTGTGGCGAATTGACGATCGAGTTGCCGCGACAGACGCGGATAAACATTGCGTGCGTTGTCTTCGTAGATACACTGCCGGTCCGCGGCGCTCAGCCAGTCGATCGCGTCGATATAGCGGCGCGTGTCGTCGTAGTAGTGGCCGGTTTCCGGATCGATACCCTGCACCGCGCCGATCGTTTCCGACGCGAACAGAATGTTCCCGACCGGAATCACCTTGGCGAGCAATTCGGCGCCGGGCTGGTGATAGACGCAGGTGTCGAAGAACACGTTGTTCAGCAGATATTCGCTGAGCAGCGGGCGTTGCATGTCTTGCGCGAGGCCGCGATAGCGTCCCCAGTGATACGGCACCGCGCCGCCGCCGTGCGGAATGATCAGACGCAGCGTGGGAAAGTCGGCGAACAGATCGCCTTGCAGCAACTGCATGAACGCCGACGTATCGCCGTTGATGTAATGCGCGCCCGTCGCGTGGAAATTCGCATTGCACGACGACGACACGTGAATCATGGCCGGCACGTCGAGTTCGACCATCGCTTCGTAGAGCGGATACCAGCTGCGATCCGTGATCGGCACACCGGACCAATGCCCGCCGGACGGATCCGGATTCAGATTGCAGCCGATAAACCCGAGCTCTTCGACGCAGCGCCGCAATTCGGCGATGCAGTTGGCGGGCGGCACGCCGGGCGCCTGCGGCAACTGGCATACGCCGACGAAGTTGCGCGGAAACAGTCCGCACACGCGGTGGATGAGATCGTTGGATTCGCTGGACCAGACCGCGTTGGCCTCGGCGGAGGCGAGGTGATGACCCATGCCGGCGGCGCGCGGCGAGAAAATCGTCAGATCGGTGCCGCGTTCGCGCTGAATTCGCAGCTGACCGTTTTCGATGCTGTCGCGAATCTCGTCGTCGCTAATCGTGGGGCGGGGCGGCGGCATGCCCCCGTCTTTCAGCGCGGCGATCTGCTGCGCGCGCCAGGCTTCGTGCTGGCGAGGCGCGGTCGTGTAGTGACCGTGGCAATCGATAATCATGGTGTGCAATACCCTTCAGTTGTGCTCGTGCTTGCGCTTTTTGCCTGTGCATGCCGGATTCGCTGGGTCGCGCCGGCGTGAAAGGTCCTCAGGTTCGTGGCGCGGCATCGCCATGAGCGAGCGAGGCGGATTCGTCCTCGGCCGGCGTGACTCGCATGACCAGCGCGATGATCGTCGCGACGATCAGGAATGCCGCGATAGTCAGCAGCGCCAGCTTGAAATTGCCGGTCGCGTTGCGCACGAGTCCGATGCTCCAGGGACCGACCAGGCCGCCGAACTGCGCGATCGTATTGATCAGCGCGATCGTCGCCGCGCCCGCCGCGCCGGTTCTGAACGACGACGCCAGGCTCCAGAACAGCGGATTGCCCGCATAGATGAACAGCCCGGTCACGCACAGCAACACATAAGCAATCACGGGACTCGGCGCGTACGCGCTACCGGCGATTGCCAGCGCGCTCATGCCATATACGAATGCGAGGTGTTTCTTGCGGTCGCCGGTGCGGTCCGAACTGCGGCTGATCAGGAAGGTGCCCAACACGCCAAGCAAGGGCGGCGCGGCCGACAGAAACCCGACTTCGAGATTGGTCAGATGGCCGAGGCTTTTGACGATTTGCGGTAGCCATAGAAACAGCCCGTAAATCCCGACCAGCGCGCAGCCGAACAGACAGGCTAGACTCCAGACGCGAATGTCGCCGGCCACGCGCAGCAGCGGAAAGTGCGTGTTGCCGCCCAGCGCGTCGCGTTCCGTAGCGAGTGTGGCTTCGAGCCAGTTTTTTTCGTCGGCGGAGAGCCAGTCGGCGTCTGCGGGGCGTTCGGTCATGATGCGCAGCGTCACGAGACCTAGCAGCATGGCGGGCACGCCTTCGAGAATGAACATCCATTGCCAGCCCTGTAATCCGAGCACGCCGTTCGCGTACGTCATCAACGCGGTCGAGATCGGACCGCCCAACACCGCGGAAAACGATCCCGCGATGATGTAGCCGCCCACCGCGCGCGCCCGGTAGCGTACCGGAAACCATTTGGTCAGATACACCGCGACGCCCGGCAGAAAACCCGCTTCCATCACGCCGAGCAGAAAGCGCAGCACGTAGAAGCTCGAATCGTTGAAGACGAATGCGGTGGCCGCCGCGACCGCGCCCCACGTAAGAAGAATGCGCGCGATCCAGCGGCGTGCGCCGACGCGATGCAACAGAAGATTGCTCGGCACTTCCAGCAGCATGTAGCCGAAGAAAAAGATACTGCCCGCAAAGCCAAACACCGCCGGGCTGAAGCCCAACTGTTTGTTCATGTCGAGCGCGGCGAAACCGATGTTGATCCGGTCGAGGTAGTTGAAGAACATCATCGCAAAGAGCAGGGGCATCAGGCGCCCATACACTTTGCGCATGGTTGCGGCTTCATCGATCGAGGGCATTGACGTTGTCTCCGTGTGGCGACAGTCATTGCTGCCGCTGCGTTCTTTGTCATGAGTGTGAGCCCATGATAAGAACGCGCGGATCAGGAGTCCAAGACCGCTTACTTATGCTTGTATAGGTTTTTGCTTATAGTGCCGCGTCGCCGAGCGGCGGCAGGCAGTCGAGAAATGCCCGCAGATGCGGCGATGCATCATCGGCGCGGAAGGTGGCCGCGAGGGTTGAACGATACGACGAACCCGGTCCCGCGAGATGACGGAACACGACGTCGTTGCGCCCATGCCGCGCCACCGATTCGCCTATGAACGTGACGCCCAGCCCCGCCGCCACCAGAGCGATGGCGGTTTGAATTTCATACGCCTCGTGCGCGACGAAGGGCGTCACGCCGGCGTCGCGATACAGCGACAGCACCGAGCGTTTGAACTGCGCGTTCTGGTGCTTCGGATACAGGATCAACGGCGTATCGGCGAGCTCCGTGATCTGCACGGTCTGGTGCGCCGCAAGCGGGTGATTCGGTTCGAGTGCGGCCATTACGCGTTCGCGCATGAGCGGATACGACGTGCAGCCCTCGACGGCGACAGGCTGCCGGCCGATGCCGACATGAATGCGCAGATCGCGCAGCGCATCGGTCTGTTCTTCGGTGAGCATCTCGAACAGTTTCAGTTCGACCTGCGGGTACGCGTGATGAAACGCTTTGAGCGCGGGCGGCAGCACGCTATACATCGACGAGCGCGTGAAGCCGACGCTGAGCCAGCCGCGTCGGCCCACGCCGATTTCCTGCGCCGCGCGCGTCACCTGTTCGACCGAGCCGAGAATCTGCCGCGCTTCGCTGCACAGATAATGGCCGGCTTCGGTCAGCGCCAGCGGCCGTCTGGCCCGGTCCACCAGTTGCGTGCCGAGCCGCTCTTCGAGTGAACGGATCTGCTGGCTCAGCGCCGGTTGCGCAATATGCAAGCGCTCGGCGGCACGGCTGAAATTGAGTTCCTCGGCAAGAATCACAAAGCACTGCAGGGCCCTAAGGTTCATCACGCTTGTCCTGATACCTGATCTCCGGTAGGTACAGGATAACGGGTCGGCAGCGGCCGGGCGCGTTTCATCGAAGAGAAGTTCGCCCTAACGCCGCCGATCAATCAGGCCGCTCAGCGATCGAAGCCGCCCTGGCACAGGTACTTGATCGACAGGTAATCGTCGAGTCCGTACTTCGATCCTTCGCGGCCGTAGCCCGATTCCTTCACGCCGCCGAACGGTGCCGCTTCGCTGGAAACAGCGCCTTCGTTGATGCCGATCACGCCCGCTTCGAGCCCACTTGCCACGCGATCGATACGCGCTATGTCCTGCGTATAGAAGTAGGCGGCGAGTCCGAACGGTGTGTCGTTGGCCAGACGTAGCGCTTCGGCTTCGTCGGTGAAACGGAACAACGGCGCCACCGGGCCGAAGGTTTCCTCGCAGCACACGATCATGTCGTCGCGCGCGCCGGTGAGGACGGTCGGCGCGTAGTAGTTCGGACCGAGTTCGGTCAGGCGTTTACCGCCGGTCAGCACTTTCGCGCCGTGCGCGACGGCGTCTTCCACGTGGCGCGCGATCTTGTCGATGGCGCGCGTATTGATCATCGGGCCGATCTGCGCGTCCGGGTCGGTTGCGGGCGCAACCTTCAAGGCCGCGACGCGCGTCGCGAGCAGATCGGCGAAGCGCTCATAAACGGCCGCCTGCACGTAGACGCGATTCGGACACACACAGGTCTGCCCGCCATTGCGGAATTTCGATGCCATCAGGCCGGTGACGGCGGCGTCGAGATCGGCGTCGTCGAACACGATGAAGGGCGCGTTGCCACCCAATTCCAGCGAGAGCTTTTTCAGCGTGCCGGCCGATTCACGCGCCAGATGCTTGCCTACCGGCGTCGAGCCGGTGAAGGTGATCTTGCGCACGCGCGCATCGGCGAGCCAGTCCGCGACCGCGGCAATGCCCTGTTCGCGCGACGCCGACAGCATGTTCAGCACGCCCTTCGGCAAACCGGCTTCCTGAGCGAGTGCGGCAAGGGCGAGTGCGGTGAGCGGCGTATCTTCGGCGGGCTTGGCGACCACCGTGCAACCCGCCGCGAGCGCGGGCGCGATCTTGCGGGCGATCATCGCGAGCGGGAAATTCCATGGCGTGATGGCCGCGACCACGCCGAGCGGTTCCTTCACCGCGCTCATGCGCTTGCCGCGCTGCTGCTGCGGAATCAGATCGCCGTAGATGCGAGTCGCTTCGTCGGCGAACCATGCGACGTACGACGCACCGTACGCGACTTCGCCGCGACTTTCGGCGAGCGGCTTGCCTTGCTCCATCGACATCAGCTTCGCGAGGTCGTCGGTGTTGGCGACGATCAGTGCGTGCCAGCGGCGCAGCAACTCGGCGCGCTCGCGCGGCAGCTTGTCGCGCCAGGCGGGGAAGGCGCGGGCGGCGGCGTCGGTGGCGGCGCGCGCGTCTGCTGCGCCGCTGTTCGCGACCTCGGCGATCCGTTCGCCGGTGGCCGGATTGGCGACCGGGAAGCGCGCGCCGTCGGCGGCATCCGTCCATTGGCCGTCGATCAGATTGTGCGTGCGGATCAGTTCGTCGCGCGTTAAGGCGAGAGACATGGGGTGACTCCTCGAAGGTGGCCCTGGATGTGATCAAGGCATGCGGCAGCGCGCTCGCGTACCTTCGATCGATGCTTCGATGCTACGCGCGCACGACCGTGGATGACGTCGCCAATAAAGGCGTTGACGGTGTTGCGCGCGTTTTTTTCGCAGCGTGACAGCATTTTCTGCTGAATCGGCCTGACGTGATGCTCCAAAGACCGATCTGCTGCAGGCTCAGCGCGTTCGTCGTGGCCCTGTCGATGCGCGCACCACCAGTTCGGGCGGCGGCGCGACCACCATCGACGGTTGCTGGTGGGGCGTCTGGATCAGCCGGATCAAACTCGCAATCGACAACTCCGCGATCGCCGCCGTCTGGATCGCGACCGTGGTCAGCGCGGGATGCACCTGATGCGCGAGCTGAATGTCGGTGATGCCGATCACCGAGACATCCGCCGGCACCGCGCGGCCCAGCGTGATCAACGCCTGCGCCGCGCCGATCGCGAGCAGGTCGTTGGTGGCGAAAATCGCCGTGAGCTGCGGCCGGTTCGACATCAACTGCATACAGGCGGCGTAACCGGCGTCGATCGAATCGCGAATCTGCAGCACGGCGGCCGCATCGGCTTCGATACCTGCCGCCCGCATCGCCGCGCGAAAGCCGTTCGAACGCGCGTCCTGCAAACCGCCGCAACCGTCGCCGATCAACAGGCCGATATCGCGATGCCCCAGTTCGAGCAGATGCCACGCGGCCAGTTCACCCGCGCGGGCGAAGTCCACCGCGATGCAGGGCAGCGCGGGCGGTGACTCCGGGTGCTCCCACATGGCGAGCAGAATCGGCGCGCTGTGCGTGGCGGACGCGCAGAGATCATTGATCGTGATGTCCGTGTTCATGACGAGCACGCCGTCCGCGAGCGTGCCCGCGATCTGGTTCAGATACGCGCGGCCAATTTCGGCGTCGTCGTCGGTATTGCAGACCATCAGAAAGTGGCCGGCTTTGCGCGCCGCGCGTTCGGCGGCCAGCACGAACTCGGGGTAGAACGGGTTCGAGATATTCGACAGCATCAACGCCAACGTCGACGAGCGGCCCTCGGCCAGTGCGCGGGCATTCAGATTCGGCCGGTAGCCGAGATCGGCGATCGCCTTCAGCACGCGCTCGGCGGTTTCCGGGCGGACTTTGTCGCGATTGCGCAGCACGTTGGAAACGGTGGCGGCGGTAACGTGCGCACGCTTCGCCACTTCGGACAGGGTGACCATAGTCTTGTTATCCCAAATTCAGGGAATGCGATTCAAATGTTGCAGGCCGACGGCGGCGTTGATAACTTTGCAAAAAACACAGCGGAGACACTCATCATGACTTTTTCCCTCGAATCCGAATTTAAGCGATTAAATGCCTACCGCACAAGGTCTGGCCGTTTATTTTTTTCGAAAATTTAAGCGGTTAAATTCACGGAGGCCAGCATGGCGGCAATTCGTTTGACGAACGTGCAGAAGTCGTACGGTGAGCATCCGCCGGTAATTCGGCGGGTGAATCTGGAGATCGCCCAGCATGAGTTTTGTGTGTTTCTCGGACCATCGGGTTGCGGCAAGTCGACCTTGCTGAGAATGATCGCCGGTCTCGAGGATTTGAGCGAAGGCGAGTTGCACATTGGCGGGCGTTTGATGAACGACGTGCCCGCTGCGGGACGCGGCGTGGCGATGGTGTTTCAGAGCTACGCGCTGTTTCCGCACATGACCGTGTTCGACAACATGGCGTTCGGCCTGAAACTCGCGAAGCAACCCAAGGCCGTGATCGACAGCAAGGTGCGGGAGGCCGCGCGCATTCTGCAACTCGACGCGTTTCTGGAGCGCTATCCGAAAGCGTTGTCGGGCGGTCAACGTCAGCGCGTAGCGATCGGCCGCGCGATTGTGCGCGAACCCGGCGTGTTCCTGTTCGACGAACCGCTGTCCAATCTCGACGCCGCGTTGCGCGGTCAGACGCGGGTCGAAATCGCCCGTTTGCATCAGCGCTTTGCCAATGCGAGCGTGGTTTATGTGACGCACGATCAGGTCGAGGCGATGACGCTCGCCGACCGCATCGTGTTGTTGCACGCCGGGGCGGACGCGGAGCGTTTCGGCAGCGTCGCGCAAAGCGGTGCGCCGCTCGAGTTGTATCACCATCCCAAGTCGCGCTTCGTGGCGGGTTTCATCGGCTCGCCGCGCATGAATTTCATCGACGCCGTGGTCGAGTCGATCGAGCCTGGCCGCGTGTGCGTGACGCTCGCGCAAAGCGGTGAGAAGTTGCTCGCGCAAGTAGACGGCCAGCGCTTGCAGCGCGGCCAGCCGGTCACGCTCGGCGTGCGGCCCGAGCATGTGTGTCTCGACGGCGAAGAACAGTCGATCCAATGCACGACGGTACTGTCGGAACGCCTCGGCGAGCACAGCTATATTCACGCGGATCACGCGAGCGGCTCGCTGGTTGCGAAGGCGCCAGGTGATACGCCGATCGGCTCGGGCGAACGCATTCGCATTCACGTTCCGTCCGCCGCCTGCCATCTGTTCGACGCGGACGGCGTCGCCTTGCGGCGCAGCAGCTTCGAACCCGAACGGATCGCCGCATAGAGCCGAAGCACGAACCAGGCACCAGGCACGACGCTCGCCAAACCAGATTCCGCCACAGAGCGGGTTACATCGCTGCCAGCCGCTTGCTGTCAGCCAACAAAGTAGTCAAGGAGACACAAGATGATTGCTCTACGCCTTCGCCGTCTTGCGCAACTGTCGATCGCAGCCGCTTTGGTTGCGGGCACACTCTGTTGCGCCACAGCCGGTGCCGCCACGCTCAACGTCAACGTCTCGGCGCGCGGCAACCAGCGTTCGACCTGGCAGGACGCGTTCGACAAGTTCAAGAAAGCGAATCCCGACGTCGATCTCAAGGTGACCTACATCACCGAAGAGGCGTACAAGGTGCAGATGGGCGGCTGGCTCGCCACCGATCCGCCCGATGTCGTGTCGTGGCACGACGGCGAGCGGATGGCCTATTACGCGCAACGTGGCCTGCTCGAAGACCTGTCGCCCGACTGGACGAAGAACGGCTGGTCGCAGCAATACGCGTCGGTCAAGGAAGCGTCCACGTATAAGGGCAAACAGTACGCGGCGCCGCTCGGCTACGACGCGTACGGGTTCTTCTATCGCAAGGATCTGTTCGACAAGGCCGGCGTCAAAGGCGAGCCGAAGACCTGGGACGAGTTTCTCGACGCCTGCAAGAAGCTGAAGGCGAGCGGCGTGGCGCCGATCGCGGTAGCCGCGCGCGATAGCTGGACGCTGGCCGCCTGGTTCGACTACCTCGATTTGCGGATCAACGGCAACGCGTTTCATCAGCAATTGATGGCGGGTGAAATTCCGTACACCGACGCGCGCGTGAGGAAGGTCTACACCGCGTGGAAGACGCTGATCGACGATCACTATTTCATCGACAACGCGCTCTCGTACGACCTCGATTCGATCGCGCCGTTTCTCGTGAACGGCAAGGCGTCGATGATGCTGATGGGCACGTTCTTCTCCGCGAGCATTCCGCCGTCGATCAAACCGCAAACCGGCTTCTTCCGCTTCCCGGTGATCGACGCCAGCGTGCCGATGGCCGAAGACGGTCCGGTCAACGTACTGCTGATCCCTGCCAAAGCGAAGAACAAGGCCGACGCCCGCAAGCTGCTGGCCTTCATGGAACAGCCGCAGATCAACGCGGATCTCGCGAAGGGCTGGGGCCAACTGCCGTCGAACAGTCAATCGGCCGAGCCGGAAGACGCGATTTCCAAGGTCGGTTTCCAGACGCTCGCGAACACGAAGGGCGGCATCGCGCAGTTCTACGATCGCGACATGCAGAAGGAAATGGCCGACGAAGGCATGAAAGCGATGCAGCAGTTCTATAGCGATCCGTCGCAACTCGACGCCGTGCTCGTGCGCCTCGAAGCGACTCGCAAACGCATCTACCAGAAGTAAGTCCCTAAGCGCCGGCGGCGCAGCAACGGCCGGCGCTTGCCTTCGATCTTCGACGAGGCCCGACCCATGTCTCAATCCGCAGCGCGCCGCTTACCCGCGGCGCGGCACCGTCACGTCTCGACGACGCGGCGTCATCAGCATCGCGCCGCGTTTTTCTTCCTGTTGCCGGGCTGTGCGTTGTTTTGCCTGTGCGTGGTTTATCCGATCTTCAGCAGCATTTCGCTCAGCTTTTATCACTGGGACGGCATGACGCCGAAGACTTTCGCGGGGCTGGCCAACTACATCGAACTGTTCCAGGCCGACACGTTCTACACGGCGCTGAAAAACAATCTGATCTGGCTCGCGCTGTTCCTGCTCGCGCCGCCGCTCGGCCTGCTGTTCGCGTTGTATCTGAACCAGCACATGCGCGGCATGCGGGTGGTGAAGTCGCTGTTCTTCGCGCCGTTCGTGCTCTCCGGCGTGGTGGTGGGGCTCGTGTTCAGCTGGTTCTACGATCCGGGGTTTGGCCTGCTGCGCCTGATTGTCGGTCATGGCATCCCGGTACTCGGCGATCCGCATACGGTGACGTTCGGCATCATCTTCGCCGCGCTGTGGCCGCAAACGCCGTTCTGCATGGTGCTGTATCTCACCGGTCTCACCGGCATCAATCCGGAAGTGGTCGAGGCGGCGCGCATGGAAGGCGCGAAGGGCGTGCGTTTGCTCTGGCACGTGATCCTGCCGCAATTGCGGCCCGCCACTTTCATGGCGGTCGTGCTGACCGTGATCGGTGCGCTGCGCAGCTTCGACCTGATCGCGGTGATGAGCGGCGGCGGCCCGTTCGACAGCTCCACGGTGCTCGCCTATTACATGTACGACCAGGCGATCAAGTACTACCGCGAAGGCTATTCCGCGGCGATTGCCGTCGTGCTGTTCGCCATCATGCTCGTCTACATCGTGTTCCATCTGCGCCGCATGCTGCGCGAAGAACACTGATTTTCAGGAGGTTCGTGTCATGTATCCGCTTCCCGTCGAACGCTGGAAACCACTTAATCGCACGCTTTATAAAGTGTCGCTGCCGATCGCGTTGCTGATCTGGCTGCTGCCCATGCTCGCCGTGCTCGTTACGTCGATCCGCTCGTCCGATGAATTGTCGCAAGGCGATTACTGGGGCTGGCCGAAACACTTTGCGTTAATCGAAAACTACGGCACGGCCCTCACGCAAACGCCGATGCTGCATTACTTCGCCAATAGCGTGCTGATTACCGTGCCTTCGGTGCTCGGCGCGATCGTGCTGGCGTCCATGGCGGGTTTCGCTCTCGCCACCTATCGTTTTCCCGGCAACACGGCGGTGTTGTTCGCGTTCGTCGCGGGCAATTTCGTGCCGATCCAGATTCTGATGATTCCGGTGCGCGACATGGCGTTGAAAGTCGGCCTGTTCAATAGCGTGTGGGCGCTGGTGATTTTTCATGTGTCGTTCCAGACCGGGTTTTGCACGCTGTTTCTGCGCAATTTCATCAAGCAGTTGCCATTCGAAATGATCGAAGCCGCGCGCGTGGAAGGCGCGAGCGAATGGACCATCTACTGGCGCATCGTGCTGCCGCTGATCCGGCCGGCGCTCGCCGCGCTCGGCATTCTCGTCTTCACGTTCGTCTGGAACGACTACTTCTGGGCACTGTGCCTCACGCAGGGCGACGACGCCGCGCCGATCACCGTGGGCGTCGCCGCGCTCAAGGGGCAATGGACGACGGCATGGAATCTGGTCGCCGCCGGTTCGGTCCTGGCCGCGCTGCCTTCCGTGCTGATGTTCTTCCTGATGCAGAAGCACTTCGTCGCCGGCCTGACCTTCGGTGCGAGCAAAGGCTGAACGCCGGCCCGTCTTCAACTACTCACGAGATATGTTCATGCAACTTGGTGTTTGCTATTACCCGGAACAGTGGCCCCGCTCGATGTGGGCCGACGACGCAAGGCGGATGGTCGAACTCGGCATCACGCACGTGCGGATCGCCGAATTCGCGTGGAGCCGGATGGAACCGCGCGCCGGTGAATTCGAGTGGGCATGGCTCGACGAAGCCGTCGCCGTGCTGGCGGCGGCGGGGCTGAAGCTAGTGCTCGGCACGCCGACCGCGTCGCCGCCGAAATGGCTGATCGACACGTATCCGGACGTGCTGCCGGTGCGCGCCGACGGCACGCGCTGGAACTTCGGCTCGCGCCGTCATTACGATATTTCGAGCGACACCTACCGGCGCGAATGCGTGCGGATCGTCGGCGCGATGGCGGTGCGTTATGGGCGCCATCCTTCTATCGTAGCGTGGCAGACCGATAACGAACTTGGCTGTCACGATACCGTGCCGAGTTATTCCGCTGCGGCGCTGGCGCGTTTTCAGCGTTGGCTGCATCTACGTTATGGGACCGTCGGCGCGTTGAACGACGCCTGGGGCAATGTGTTCTGGAGCATGGAGTATGCGTCGTTCGACGCGATCGGCCTGCCGAATCTCACCCCCACCGACGCCAATCCGATCCATCTGATCGAGTTCCGCCGCTTCATGTCCGACGAAGTGGCGAGCTTCCATTGCGAGCAGATCGATGTGTTGCGGCAGCATGCGCCCGACGCGGATCTGCTGCACAACTTCATGGGTTTTTTTACGACCTTCGATCACTACCGTTTCGCCGAAGGCGATGCGCTCGACGTTGCTGCATGGGACAGCTATCCGATCGCCCGCACCGAGTCGATCGCGCTGCCCGACGAGCAGAAGGCGCGCTACGCACGGACCGCGCATCCCGATGTGTCGGCATTCGATCACGACCGCTACCGCGCCATCGGCCGGGGCCGTTTCTGGGTAATGGAGCAGCAGGCGGGACCGGTCAACTGGGCGCCGTGGAATCCCGTGCCCGCGAAAGGCATGGTCCGGCTCTGGGCGTACGAGGCGTTCGCGCACGGCGCGGAACTGGTGTCGTATTTCCGCTGGCGCCAGTGTCCGTATGCGCAGGAGCAGATGCATTCGGGCCTCAATCTGCCGAACGACGAATTGTCGCCGGGGGGCCTGGAAGTGCGGCAGGCGGCGCGCGAGATTGCGGCGACCCCGGCGTTGTCGGCACTCGGTGCGGCTGCGCGCGCGCCCGTCGCCGTGGTATTCGATTACGAGACGCAATGGATGTTCGAGATTCAGCGTCATGGCAAAAGCTTCGACTACCAGACGCTGGCGTTCGACTATTACGAGTCGCTGCGCGAATTGGGGCTCGACGTCGATATTGTGCCGCGCAATGCGGATCTTTCGGCGTATCGCCTGGTGGTCGTGCCGAGCCTTGCCGTGATCGACGACGCGCTGGTCGATCAGGTCGAACGCAGCACCGCGCAATGGGTATTCGGACCGCGCAGCGGCTCGAAAACGAACCTGTTCGCGATTCCGCCGACCTTACCGCCTGGTGTACTGCAGCGTGTTCTACCGATCCAGGTGCTCGAAGTCGAAACGCTGCGTCCCACGCTCACGCCGGCGCTGTCGATCGGCGACACGGATGGCGTGGCGCTGCATTGGCGCGAGCATGTTCGCGCCAATGGCGAGACTCGCATCGAAGCGCGGTTCGACGACGCATGGCCGGCGATTCTCTCGCACGGCAACGTGCGCTACATCGCGGGCTGGTTATCGCATGCGTTGCATCGCGAGGTGCTGGCTAATGCGGCACGGCAAGCCGGTATCGCCACGCAACGACTGCCCGACGGCGTGCGGATTCGCCGCCGTGGCGAATTGACGTTCGCGTTCAACTTCGGCCCGGAACTCGCGCAAGCGCCCGCACCCGCCCATGCGGATTTCGTAATCGGCCACGCGCAGCTAAAAACCGGCGATGTCTGTGCATGGCGAACGGTCGGCGACTGAAATTCAAGCGCTTCAACCTGGACCAGGCGGCCTTCATCAGAACCGCCGTCTGATCAATGGAGGATGACAGATGAACCGAAGAGAAATGCTCGGCTGGTTGGCGTCGGCCGCGGCGGCGACTCGGCGAAATAGCCGGCTGAAACCAGGCGCTACTGTGCGGGCGCCTGCGTCTTGTTCTGGTTCGCGCAGTCCGACGTGAACACCATGCTCGCCTGATCCGGCGTCATATGCGGTGCGTTCGGCGCGTAGATTTTTTCAATGATCGCGTCGACCGCCTGCCGGTCGGAGGGATCCTTGTAGTACTTGGCCGCCTGTTCGAGCGCTTGTGCCCGGGTCTTCTTGTGCGAGCGCCACGACGCAACCTGCCCGGCGATATCGCCGAGTGCGAAACATTGATTGCTGACCGTTTGAGCGACGGCCTGTGCCGCCGGTTGGGCGAGGCACGCCGCTGCCAGCAGGGCGGATACGACTACGCGTTTCATGACCTGAATCCTGTCATTAAATGAGCGCGGTATGACAGCGATGGCATGTGCCACCGCAGCGACCGCGCGAACAAAGAACCGCGTAGTTTATCGGTAAGTGGCGCGTGACGTTTTTTTGCGCACGCCGATCAATGCCCGAACGACTCCACTTTCTGCGCCGCCGCCGTTGCGGCATGCGGCCGCGCCGCCTGCTTGATGAGCAGCGCCACGCACGCAATTAAACCCGCGATTGCGACCATCGCGAAGATCCCGCCGAACGAGAAATGACGTCGCGTCAGTTCCGCGACCAGGAACGACCCCGCGATTCCGCCAAAGCGCCCGATCCCGAGCATCCAGGCGACACCCGTGCCGCGTCCTTCGGTCGGATAGAACGCGGCGGCGAGCGCGGGCATCGACGATTGCGCGGTATTCATCAACACGCCCGCCAAGAACACGATGAACACCAGCGCGCCGACATTTCCCACCGCCTGACCGATGAAGTACACGCTCAAGGCCGTCAACGCATAGCACGCGGCGATGATCCGGTTCGCGTTGAACTTGTCCATCAGCACGCCGCACAGCACGGCGCCCACGCCGCCGAGCGGGAACAGCGCCGAAATCAGCGTCGCGCGTTGCGGTGTGAGGCCGGCGTCTTTCAGCAGAATCGGCATCCAGTTGATCGACGCGTAGAAGATCACGAGACCCATGAAGTACGCGATCCACAACATCATCGAACCGACGATATACGAACGCGACAGCACCACGCCGATGCCTTTGCCACCGGTTTGCGGCGCGGTTTCCGTCATGGTGAACGAACCCGCTTGCGCGGCTTCGTCCGAAATGCGCGCGAGCGCCGTACGAATCCGCTCGACCGGTGCGCTATTGGCGACCATGTAGCGAACCGATTCCGGCATCTTGATCAACAGCAGGACCAGCAGCAACAGCGGCGTGACCCCGCCGAGCAGCAACACGCTGCGCCAGCCGACATGCGGAATCATCCACGCGGCGAGAAAACCGCCGAACGCGGCGCCGAGCGGAAAGCCGCAGAACATCAGATTGATCAGCGTCGCGCGACGGCGATCCGGACAGTATTCGCCCATCATCGTCACGGCGTTCGGCATGGCCGCGCCGAGTCCGACGCCGGTCACGAAGCGCAGCGCCGTGAGTTGTTCGATGTTGGTCGAGAAGGCCGACGCGAGGCACGCCACGCCGAACAGCAGCACCGAGCCGAGTAGCAACGAGCGTCGCCCGAGGCGGTCGGACAGCGGCCCCGAGCCGAGCGCGCCGCAAGCGAGGCCGAACAGCGCGGCGCTCAACACCGGTGCGAGCGCCGGTTTCGTGATGCCCCATTCGGCGATCAGCGAAGGCGCAATGAAGCCGATCGCCGCCGTGTCGAAACCGTCCAGCAGGACGATGACGAAGCACATGAAGAAAATGAGCCACTGGAACGGCGAGAAGGGATGTTCGTTGATGAAGGTTTGAACGTTCACAGCGGTGCTGCGGCTCATGATGGTCTCCTGACTGCGAAAAAGCGCGAAGGCTCGCGATCACGAGCCTTTCTTTCTTCTACGATCGCGCGTCGTTTAGAAGCGGTGCACGATGCCGACGCCCGCCGCGAACTGGCTGCGTGACGACGATGGCGCGCTCTGGAAGCCGTCGCCAATCGTGGCCGTGGCACTGATGATATGCCCCGAGCCGGCCGTGCCGAGCGTGTTGCCGTTGGTGCGCTGGAACGCCTGCAAGGCGTAGAGACCAGTGCGCTTCGACAATGAATAGTACTCGGACAGGTTGACCTGCTGGTACTGCGCCGAACTCGTGATGCCGTTCGCCTTGGTCGCGCGCGTGTAGCTGTAGCCGGTGGCGAAGTCCCACGCGACGCTCGGCTTCCAGTGCAGCACTGCGCCGGCCGTGTTGAAGATGGCGGTGTCGCGGAAGCTCGAACCGACGCCCGGAATGTACTGCACGTTCGAGTAAGCCGCCGACACGTCCCAGCCATTGCCGAAGTTATACCCGCCGGTCACGGCAAAGCGCTGCTGCGCCTGAGCGGTCTGATAACCGTTGGTCACCGCCGACACGCCCGGCTGCGCGCCGTTATTCGACACGGTCGAATCCGCGCCATACGCGCCGCCGCCTACCGTCGAATTGTTGATGCGCATGAAGCCGACCGCGATGCCGACCGGGCCGTTGAGGTATTGCACCGCGCCACTCCACGTCGAGCCGCGGTTGAGGCTGCCCGGCACGCCGCCGACCGCATAGGAGCCGCTGAACGTGAAGCCGTACAGCTTCGGCGACGTGTAGACCAGCGAGTTGTTGGCGCGGTAGATCGTGTCGAGTGCGTCGACGTCGCCCGGATGCGCGCCGTAGTAGCCGGTGAGCCACGTGGTCGGGCTGTACGGCGACAGCAGCGAGTAGTACGCGGTGTACTGGCGGCCGGCCTGGAATGTACCGTAGGTCGGGTTCGTCACGCCGACCCACGCCTGGCGGCCGAACATCGCGTTCGTGTATTGCTGGCCGCCGGTGACGGAATTGAAGCCGGACTCCAGCTGGAAGATTGCCTTGGTGTTGCCGCCCAGATCTTCCGCACCCTTCAGGCCGAAGCGGCTGCCGGCCCACACGCCGTTGATCATCTTGACGCTCGACTTGCCGCCCGAGGTCGAGCCGAGCGAAGGCGCCTGGCTGCTCTGATAGCCAATACCCGTGTCGACGATACCGTACAGCGTGACGCTGCTTTGGGCGAAAGCAGGCGCGCTGGCCAATGCGGCCACCGCGCAGGCGAGCCGGGTCATGGTGATGTTGCGATTCATGCGGATGTTCTCCAAGGCGACCTGCTCCGGCTTGCTGGCAAGCCGGGCAATCCGATCGTCAATCAATTTTTGTAATTTGTTCGTATAAAGAACTGTGATTCTTTGTGCGAACAGGCGTCACTGTAAGTAGATCGACAACGAAGGGTCAACGCGGGATTACCCGAGCGTGTTGCAGCGGTGCGTCGGAAAGGAGAAGGGGCTGAACAGCGGAGAGGACTGCGGAGGCCGCGGCGCGCGTCGGCGTGCCGGGAAAAGACCGGAGGAAGAGAACGAAAAACGCCGCGCCGACCCTAACGGCCCAGCGCGGCGTTGGTTGTATTACGTAACGCGGTATTCAGAAGATCACGTACACCTTGCGCATGGTCTCCTCGACTTCCCAGAGGCCTTCCGTATTGGCTTCGAAGAACAGCGTGTCGCCGCTCGCGAAGTGGATGGTCTCCTCGTTGTCCGGGGTGAAGCGGCCACGGCCAGCGATAAAGTGCATCACCTCGGCCTGCTTGATCGAGCGGCGGTAAGTGCCCGCCGTGCATTCGAAAATGCCGGTATCGACCGCCTCGCTGCCTTCGATCACGCGTTGCACGCCGGATACCTGGATGGGCGTCGTACCGGGCAAGCCGACCGTGCCCCAGTCTTCGAGATTGCGCAGATTCACGCTTTGTTTGAGCTGCTGTACCTTCATCGTCGCTTTACCTTTTGAATGTACTGAAGCGGATCACAGGCCCGCTGTTTCAGGACGCGTGACGGTCTGTTCGATCTTGCCGAGCCGCACGACCGTGACGCCCGGCCGCAATTGCCGCAGCGAAGGCATGACGAGCATGCAGTTGTCGTACGGCGTGAGCACCGCCTCGCCATTCGACCAGCCGATCACCGCACCGGCTTTATCGAAGATTTCCAGACCCGTGTACGGCGCGGCGAAGCGGAAGTCCATGCTGGTCGCCACGACCGGTTGCGTGACGCGCACGATGTGCTGCGCGGACGGCAACGGCGCGAGCCAGCCCTCCGGCAGATCCGTTTCGTCGATCACGCCGGCCAGCAGCAGAAACCGCGCGGTGGTGTCGCGCGCCACGCCGACCGCGCCGCGTTCCCAGTGCTGTCCGCATTCGATCAGCAACGCGTTCTTCGCGCTGGCGGGGTCGCCGAAGCCTTCGTAGTCGCGCATACGGCGGCCTTCGGGATGGCCCTCGTCGCAGATTACCGTGGCCGGCGTGCCGAGCCGCACGGCCAGTTCGCTGCCTTTTTGCAGCGGTCCCGCGACGATCAGCGGCTTGCTCTTTTCGTGCATGGAATGCAGATCGAGCAGGGTGTCGACCGTGTCGATCACCGGCCGCATCTCGCGGGCGCGCGCCAATTCGCTGGAGGTGCGCGACGTGTCGTCGAGCGTCGCGGCGGTCCACACGCGGTTGAAGTCCTGATCGACGAAACGCGCGGCGTCGGGCTTCGCAGGATCGAAGCTCAGGTAAGCGGCGACGTTGGCGAATGCCAGCGTGAGGCGCCCGCGTCGGGGCCGCAACTGGCGGCGCAGCAGTTCGTCGACGACGATCGCGCCGCATACTTCGTTGCCGTGCGTGAGCGCATTGATCATAACGTGCGGTCCGGGCAGGCCGGAGTCGAACGTATGGACATAGGCGACCCCTGACGACGATGCTTCATGCACCGAGATGTCGGGGAAGTCGACTTCGATCGGATAGGCTTCGATGCTCATGCGTAAGTGTCCTGGCAAAGGGAGTGGCGGCGCAAACCCGGGCGGATTCGGCCGGGCCTACTGGAGTTTAGCCGCGATAGCGTGGCCGACTTCGGTGGTGTTCGCCTTGCCGCCCAGGTCGCCGGTATGCGGGCCGGCCACCAGGGTGGCTTCGATGGCCGCGAGAATCGCGTCGTGGGCCTCACGTTCCTTGCCGGCGTGATTGCCGAGGAAATCGAGCATCATCGCGGCCGACCAGATCATCGCGATCGGATTGGCGACGTTCTTGCCGGCGATGTCGGGCGCGGAGCCGTGCACCGGTTCGAACAGCGACGGAAACTTGCGGTCGGGATTGAGATTGGCCGAGGGCGCGAGGCCGATCGTGCCGGTACAGGCGGGGCCGAGGTCGGACAGAATGTCGCCGAACAGATTGGTGGCGACCACCACGTCGAAGCGATCCGGGTTCAGCACGAAGCGCGCGCAGAGAATGTCGATATGCTGCTTGTCCCACGTCACGTCGGGATACTGTGCCGCGACGCCGGCCGCGCATTTGTCCCACCACGGCATGCTGATCGCAATGCCGTTGCTCTTGGTGGCGACCGTGATTTTCTTGCGTTCACGCCGCTGTGCGAGGTCGAACGCGAACTTCAACACGCGCTCGCTGCCGTGCCGCGTGAACACCGACTCCTGCAACACGAACTCGCGCTCGGTGCCTTCGAACATCACGCCGCCCACCGACGAATACTCGCCCTCGGTGTTTTCGCGCACGATCCAGAAGTCGATGTCGCCGGCCTTGCGGCCCGCCAGCGGTGACGGCACGCCGGCAAACAGGCGCGCGGGCCGCAGGTTGATGTACTGATCGAATTCACGGCGGAACTTGAGCAGCGAACCCCACAGCGAAACGTGGTCGGGCACCGTGTCGGGCCAGCCCACCGCGCCGAACAGAATCGCGTCGGCGGATTGCAGTTGTGCTTTCCAGTCGTCCGGCATCATCTTGCCGTGCTTCGCGTAGTAGTCGCAGCTCGCCCATTCAATGTGCTGATATTCGAACTCGAGGTCGAAGCGGGTTTTCACCGCTTCCAGCACGCGTAACGCTTCGGGCATCACTTCGACACCAATGCCGTCGCCGGGAATGACCGCGATCCGATATTTCTTCGACATGTTGCTGCTCCTCCATTAGGACGTTCGACGCTTCAATGGGTTTATTTTATTCCTGCTGTTTGCGCCTAAAATGATCGCTTTAGTTAAGCCACTGTGCACGAATCGTGTACAAACGCATGGACCGCCGAGCGACCTATGAACTCCGTCCCATCACCCGATCTCGGCGATTTGCGCGTGTTTTGCGAAGTGGCGCGCAAGTCCAGCTTCAGCGCGGCGGCGGAGGCCTTGTCGGTATCGGCGGCGTACGTCAGCAAGCGGATCAACGTGCTCGAGACTACGCTCGGTACGCGTTTATTGCATCGGTCCACGCGCCGGGTCGCAATTACGGAAGCCGGCGAACGCGTTTATGCGTGGGCCGAGAAGATCCTCGACGACGTCGATCAACTGGTGGAAGACGTCTCCACCACGCGCCGCATTCCCGGCGGCAAGTTGCGCATCTCCAGCAGCTTCGGCTTCGGCCGACGTTTCGTGGCGCCCGCGTTGGCGCGCTTCTCGGAGCGCTATCCGCAACTGAGCGTGCGGCTGGATCTGTTCGATCGTCTCGTGGATGTGGCCGGTGAAGGTTTCGACCTCGACATTCGCATCGGCGACGAGATCGCGCCGCATCTGATCGCGCGGCGGCTCGCGTCGAATCATCGCGTGCTGTGCGCGTCGCCGGGGTATATCGCGCGGCATGGCGCGCCGCGGCAACTCACCGAGCTGTCCTCGCATGCGTGTCTTGCGATCAAGGAGCGCGATCATCCGTTCGGTTTGTGGCGCTTGACGGTGCGCGGCGAAGCGGTCTCGATCAAGGTCACCGGGCCGTTGTCGACCAATCACGGCGAAGTGGCGGTGCAATGGGCGCTGGCCGGACGAGGCATCGTGTTGCGTTCCATGTGGGACGTGCGGCCGCTGCTCGACAGCGGTCAGTTGCAGCAGGTGCTGCCCGAGGTCACGCAACCGGCGAATCTGTGGGCGGTGTATCCGGCGAGGCTCGCGCAGTCGGCGAAGGTGCGGGTGTGCGTCGACTTTCTGAGCGAGGAATTCGCCCAATGGAGTCCGCCGGTTGAAGGCGACGCGCCGGAAAACGCCGTTGAACGCTGAGGTCAACGGCGCGCGGTGTTTCGCCTACTTGTGGTTTTGCGAGAACAGCGTTTCGAGCGGGTAATGGCTCTTCACGAACGGCGACTTGATGATCACGTAGCTGAAGTATTTCTCGATGCCGATATCGCGTTCGAGCAAGCCTTCGACAATGCTCTGATAGTGGCTCACGCTGCGCGTGACGAACTTCAGCAGATAGTCGTAGCCGCCGCTTGCGAGATGGCATTCGACGATCTCGTCGACGTCGCGGATCGCATTCACGAACTTGATGAAGTCTTCGCGCCGATGATCGGCGAGCGTGACTTCAGTGAACACGATCTGCACGTCGCCGAGCTTTTCGAGCTGGATCTGCGCACCATAGCCGATGATGTAGCCGGCCTGCTCCAGACGTTTGACGCGAATCAGGCAAGGGCTGGGCGAAAGGCCCACCGCGTCGGCAAGCTCGACGTTGGTGATGCGGCCTTTCTTCTGCAGCTGTGAAAGTATCCGCAGGTCGATCCGGTCAAGCTTGCAGTCGCTGCTCATCGTAACGTTGTCGCTCCGGCGGTTGGGTGACAGGCTGAGGGTGCCTCTACTCTAGCATGCAGCGGCGTGAGTTTTGACCTTCAGCGCGGCCCTGACGTCGGCTTGCGCGAGTACGTCGTCGAGGGTCTTTTCGAGTCGTTCGAACATCAGGTCGAACTCGGCCTCGGTGTACGACAAGGCCGGTGCGAAGCCGAGTATGTTGTCGCCGAATGCGCGGAAAATCAGGCGGTTTTCATACGCGGCGGCGGCGATCCGTTCGGACAGTTTCAGCGCCGGGTCGAAGCCCGCCTTGCTGTCTTTGTCGGCGACCAGTTCGAGTGCGCCGAGCAGGCCGCGATGGCGCGCGTCGCCCACCAGCGGATGCGCGAGCAGCGCATCGAGACCGCGCGCGAAGCGCGGTGCGCGCGCCACGCCGTTCGCCAGCAAGCCGCCTTCGTGATACAGGCGCAGCACTTCGAGGCCGATCGCCGCACTCACCGGATGCGCCGAATACGTGTGACCATGGCCGACCACCGCTTCGGCGTCGCCATCCGCAATGCCCTGGTAAATTTCATCGGACATGAGCACCGCGCCCATCGGCGCGTAGCCGGCTGTCAAACCTTTCGCCACCGTCATCAGATCCGGTTCGACGTGTTCGCCCTGGCAGGCGAACAGCGGACCGGTGCGGCCGAAACCGGTGATGACTTCATCGGCGACGAACAGAATGCCGAGCTTACGGCAACTGTCACGCATGGCTTTGAGCCAACCGACCGGCGGTACGATCACGCCGCCCGAGCCCTGGATCGGTTCGCAGAAGAACGCCGCGACGTTGTCGGCGCCGAGTTCGGCGACCTTCGCTTCGAGGGCGGCGACCGACGCGGCGATCAACGCGGCGTCGTCGGCGAAATCGTTGCGGTACGCATACGGCGACGGCAGATGGTGCTGGTTCGGCAGCGGCAGATCGAAGTTGCGATGGAACGCGGGCAACGCAGTGAGGCCCGCGCCGGTGGTCGACGAACCGTGATAGCCGCGTTGCAACGCGATGATGTGTTTCTTCGACGGGTGGCCCGTGGCGTTGAAGTAATGCGTGATGAAGCGCAGTGCGGAGTCGACCGCGTCGGAACCGCCGAGGGTGAAGTACACGTGTTGCAACGAAGCGGGCGATAGCTCCACCAGCTTTTGCGCCAGCTCGATGGCCGGCTCCGAGCCGAAGTGGAAATAGCCGGTCGCGTAGGGCAGCTTCTGCATCTGCGCGGTGGCCGCGTCGACGATACTTTGCTGGCCGTAGCCGGTGTTCACGCACCACAAGCCCGAGAAAGCGTCGAGCAGTTCGTTGCCGGCCGCATCGCGCAGAAACGCGCCGCTGGCCGATTCGAGCACGGTGACGCCACGGGCCTCGTGCGCGCGGTAGTTGATGACAGGATGGATCAGATGCTTGCGGTCGGCTTCAATGAGCGAATGAATCGGCATGATGGGTTCTCGTCGCGGGAAAAGGCTGTTGACCGTTCCATACTACTGACGAGCGACGATTCACCGCTTGCCTAAACAATTGCCTGAAAAGCGCGCGCGACGCGTTTTGATGCATGAACTCGGCATTTTCTGCTGCGGGTGTTGAAACGCCGTGCCGCGTGCGCGTTTAGCGTCCCGCACGGTGCTCAATAACCCTGGGTCCGGTCGATCTGACCGAGCATCGGCAAGCCTTCGCGATGGCGGCGCAGATTGTCGAGCACCACGTCGACGGCGGTGTCGGGGCGCGTCGCGCTGGCGATATGCGGCGTGATGCGCACGCGCGGATGCCGCCACAGTGCATGCCCGACGGGCAGCGGCTCGGGATCGGTGACGTCGAGAATCGCGTTGTGCAACTGGCCGCTGTCTAGCGCGGCGAGCAGATCCTGCTGATTCAGATGCGGTCCACGCCCGGTTTGAACCAGCGATGCGCCGCGCGGCAGCTTCGCGAACAACGTTGCGTCGAGCAGGCCACGGGTCGCGGGCGTCAGCGGCAGCAGACAGATCAGGATGTCGGTGCGCGCCAGAAACGTGTCAAGCGCGTCTTCGCCGGCATAACAGTCGACGCCCTCGATCTCGCGTGCCGAGCGGCTCCATCCCGCGCAGTCGAAGCCAAACAGCCGCAAGCGCTCCAGTACGGCCGTGCCTAATACGCCGAGTCCGAGCACGCCGACGCGCCGCTGGCCGGCCGGCTTGAGCGGCAGTTCGTGCCACATCTGCTGCTGTTGCTGCAGGCCATAGTCGAACAGATCGCGATGAATGGTCAGCACCGCCTGGACGACATATTCGACCATGCCTTCGACGATCCCCGGTTCGATCATGCGCACCACAGGCACGTGCGCCGGTACGCTCGACAGGTCGAACTGATCGATACCGGCACCCACCGAGAACACCACTTCCAGATTCGGAAACGTGCGGGTGGGATGGTCAGGCGGCTGCCAGGCGGCGAGATAACGGATCGCGGCCGGATCGCCGTGATCGGGCCAGATATGAAACGGCAGATCCGGCGCTTTCTGTGCGAAAAGTTTGGCCCACTGGGCGCCGCGCGCCGGGTCGGCTTTGTAGAGAAAGGCCATGATCGGTCAGAGGATTGCCTGGTTGATGATGCCGTATTGAAGGCAGGCGGCCTGTCTGGCGGCAGCAGTGGCAGTGGCGGTGCTTGCGGACGCAACTTCATTCGCCGGTGCGGCCTCGTTATCGAGGTCGGCCGCGGCTCGCACCATCTTCACCACCGTATCCACGCGCGGTAACCCCAACTGTTCCAGCCATTCCGTCAGGCCGCTGTCGCCCGGCGTATCGATCCGCACGAACACGCCTTCATTCAGCGCGAGCCAGTGGCTGATGAGCGCTTTGGCGCGGCTTGCACCGTCGGATGCGGGCGCAACCACCGGCCCGATCGCGAAGCCCCGCCCGAAGCGGCGAAACAGCGCGAAGCCGACCAGCTCCCCGTCGCGGTCGAGCGCGATGCCGTCGGCGGCGCTCATCAACGCGGGCAGGACCTCGCCACGATCCAGGCCGCTTGCCCGCGAAGCCAGTTCGACCAGCCGTGCCGTATCGCTCGAACCGAGCGGGCGCAGACGTTCGCCCGGCGGCAAGGACACGAGCGGCGGCTGGAACGCCGCGCCCTGATGTTGATCGAGCGTGCCGGCCGCGCGAAAGCCGAGCTTTTCATAGAGCGGCTGACCGGCGGGGGTTGCGTGGAGAAACGTGACGCGGCCGTCGAGTTCTTCCAGCACGCATTCCATCAGCTTTCTGCCGATGCCGCGCCCCTGCCGCGCCGGCGACACGATCACCATGCCGAGCGACGCGCGATCCGTGCCGTACTTCCAGCACAGGGCGGTGCCGATCATGCCGCTCGCGTCTTCCGCGACGAAACCCACGCCCAGTTGCGCGACGAAGCGCCAGTCGTCGGCGCGATGCGGCCACTTGAGCTCGACGGTCAGCGCGTGGGCGGCGGCGATGTCGTCGAGGGTGAAGCGTCTATAGGTAATCGAATCGGTCTTCGAATCGGACACGCCGGACTCCCAGGATGGCTGAAGGCTTACGCCGTCACTGTGTCATCCGCTGCGCAGTGTGACTAGGACGATCTTTTTATCCGGGGCGCCGGAACGGGCCGTCATGCAAATCGATGCAAAACGCCCAGTCTGGACCCGTATTACCAGCGCGTTCTGCTGTGCGGCGATTTTTGTCGGCGACATATGCCAGGCGCGCGGCTCTACGATTTTGTCATGGCGGCGGCGTGATGAAGGCCGGCCGCGCGGACCCTCCAGCCAGTCACACAGGACCTCTCTCATGAACAGCTTCAATCCGAACGACGTCGCGATTCGCAGCGGGCATTTCATCGGCGGCGAGTATGTGGATGGCAACGAGCGCGACGGCGCGCACCGCATGGAGGTTGCACGCCCTTCGGACGGCGTGATCTATGCGTCTATTCCGCTCGCCGATGCCGCGCTGGTGGACCGCGCGGTCGAGAACGCCTGGCAGGCCTTCCGGCACAGCGGCTGGGCGCGCATGGCGCCGCGCGATCGCGCAAAGATCCTGCGCCGTTTCGCCGACCTGGTCGAAGCCGATGCGCCGACCCTCGGCCGCCTCGAAGCACTGGGTTCGACGCGTCCAATCGCTCAGGCGGTCGGTTGGGACGTGCCGTTCACCGCCGAGGGCATGCGCTTTTACGCGGAGTTCGCCGACAAGCTGGGCGGTGAGGTGGCAGCCACCGATCACGATCATCTGGGCATGACGATCGCCGAACCTTATGGCGTGATCGGCGCGATCGCACCGTGGAATTTCCCGCTGGTCATGGCATCGTGGAAGATCGCCCCCGCGCTGGCGGCGGGCAACGCAGTGGTGCTGAAACCGTCGGAGATGACGCCGTTCTCGGTGCTGCGCCTCGCCGAACTGGCGGTCCAGGCGGGCGTGCCGGCCGGCATTTTCAACGTGATTCAGGGCGATGGCCGCGTAGCCGGCGACCAGCTCGTGCGCCACCCAAGAATCGGCAAGGTCACGTTCACGGGCTCCACGCGCACCGGCGCCGCGATCATGACAGCGTGTGCCCAAAGCGGCACCAAACCGGTCACGCTGGAACTGGGCGGCAAGAGCCCGCAAATCGTCTTCGCCGACGCGCCGCGTCTGGACGACGTGGCGCGCCGGATTGCCGGCTCGATTACCGGCAATGCCGGTCAGGTGTGCGTGACGGGATCGCGGCTGCTGGTTCAGCGGGGCCTTGCCGATGAGTTGGCCGAGCGCATCGGCAAACTCTTCGCCGAACTGAAACCCGGCGCGACGTGGGCCGCGGATACGACGCTTTCGCCGATCATCTCCGCGCCGCAGGCGGCACGTATCGAGGCAATCGTCGGACGTACGCTGGAAGCGGGCGCGACGCTGCGCTATGGCGGCACGCGCGTCGACGGCGGCGCGCACGGGGCGTTCTATTC
Organism: Paraburkholderia sp. BL21I4N1; assembly: GCF_002973525.1. Classification (GTDB taxonomy): domain Bacteria; phylum Pseudomonadota; class Gammaproteobacteria; order Burkholderiales; family Burkholderiaceae; genus Paraburkholderia. The sequence goes on along the minus strand of NZ_PVEN01000020.1, from coordinate 13,765 downwards.
GCCGACCTTGCTCGCGGACGTCACGCCGCATTCCGAGGCCGTACGCGAGGAAATCTTCGGTCCCGTGCTGACGCTGCAAACCTTCGACACCGAAGAAGAAGCGCTCGCGCTCGCCCAGCATCCCGACTACGGGCTCGCCGCCGGTGTGCATACGGCAGACCTCGGCCGGGCGCTGCGCTTCGTGCGCGGCCTTGAAGCGGGCACGGTGTGGGTCAACCGGTACGGACGCAGCGCCGATTTCATGATTCCGACGGGCGGCTACAAGCGCTCGGGTATCGGCAAGGACCTCGGCCGCCAAGCCTATGAGGCCAACCTGCGTTTCAAAAGCGTGCTGATCGACCTGCGACCTTGAGCACGCGCAAACCCATAACCAGCAAGGCTTTCAGGCCGAACGCCGCATTCTGTGCTGTCCAGCGGCCCAAAAACGCATGGTTTGTGTCACCAGCAGCACCCGAATCAGAAACATCTATGTTTTTGCGCTGATTAAATCTTTAACAGCGCTGAGCTTTCCACTGTTTTCGTCAATGAGCTCGCTGCGAGTTCACCACCTCGATAGGACTGCATCATCATGATCGAATTCGAACCGAAGTACATCACCTTCGACTGCTACGGCACGCTGACCAAATTCCGCATGGCCGACATGACGCGCGAAATGTTCGGCCACCTGCTGAGCGGCGAGGATCTGGAAAAGCTCGTCGCGTTTTATGCGGGCTATCGCCGCGACGAAGTGCTCGGCGCATGGAAGCCGTATCGCGACGTGGTCGTCAACGCGTTGCGCCGTGCCTGCAAACGCATGAGCGTCGAGTTCAACGAAGTGGAAGCCGAAAAGATCTATACGGCCGTGCCGACCTGGGGCCCGCATCCCGACGTGCCGGAAGGTCTCGCGCGTCTGGCGAAAAAGTACAAGCTGGTGATTCTGTCTAACGCTTCGAACAACCAGATTCAAAGCAACGTCGACAAGCTCGGCGCGCCGTTCCACAAAGTCTTTACCGCGGAACAGGCGCAATCGTACAAGCCGCGCATGCAAGGCTTCGAATACATGTTCGATCAGCTGGACTGCAATCCGGAAGACGTGCTGCATGTGTCGTCGAGCTTGCGTTACGACCTGATGACCGCGCATGACCTCGGCATCAAGCACAAGGCCTTCGTCAAGCGCGGCCATGAACCGTCCACGCCGTACTACCAGTACTACGAGGTCAACGACATTCCGCATCTGGCCGCGGAACTCGGTCTGTAAGCGCGGCTCGCACGCGCTGAAAACCCCAGGCCGCCTCGCTCATTGCCCCACTCAAGGACAGACCGGATGAAGCTCGATTCCTATTGGCTCGACACCGCGCCGCCGCTGTTGTCGGCGTGTGAAGGCCCGGTCGACGGCCAGGCCGATGTGCTGGTGATCGGCGGCGGCTTCACCGGACTGTCGGCGGCGCAGGCGCTGGGCAAGCGCGGCGCGGCCGTGACCGTGGTGGACGCGGGACGGATCGGCGGCGGTGCGTCCGGGCGCAACGGCGGGCAGGTCAATACCGGCGTTGCGCAGGATTTCGTCGCGCTGGTCGCGCAACTCGGGGTCGAGCGGGCCAGTGCGTGTTATCGCGCGTTTTCGGATGCGGTCGACACAGTCGAGCGGCTGATTCGCGAGGAGAACATCGACTGCAACTACGTCGCGAACGGCAAGCTGAAGCTGGCATCGAAACCGCATCATCTCGCGCATCTGGAGAAGACGGCCGAGATGATTCGCCGCGAAGTCGATACGGATATCGAACTGATCGGCCGCGAACGGATTCGCAGCGAAGTTCAATCGGACAGTTTTCATGGCGGCCTGTTGCAACGGCACGGCGGCCAGATGCATATGGGCAAGTTCACCGTCGGCCTCGCCGATGCCGCCGTGCGGCGTGGCGCGAAGCTGTATGAGAACGCGGCGGTCAGCGCGATCGTGAAGGACGGCAGCGGTTATCGCGTCACCACCGCGCGCGGCGAAGTGCGCGCGAAGCAGGTGCTGATCGCGACGGGTCCGTCGCGGCATGGTCCGTTCGGCTGGTATCGGCGTCGTATCGCGCCGATCGGCTCGTTCATCGTCGTGACGGAGCCGTTGCCGCCGGCCTTGCTTCAGCAGGTGTTGCCGAAGCAGCGCGCGTACACCACCACGCGGCTGATGCACAACTACTTCCGCGTGACGCCCGACTCGCGTCTGCTGTTCGGCGGCCGCGCGCGTTTCACGGCGTCCGAACAACCGTCGGATGCGAAGAGCGGACGGATTCTGCGGGACGGTCTCGTCGCGATGTTTCCGCAACTGGCGAGCGCGCGCATCGACTATTGCTGGGGCGGTCTGGTCGACATGAGCGCCGACCGTCTGCCGCATGCCGGACAGCATGACGGCGTCTATTTCTCGATGGGCTATAGCGGCCATGGTACGCAGATGTCGACGCACATGGGCCAGGTGATGGCCGACGTGATGGACGGGCACGACGAGCAGAACCCTTGGCGCGAGACCGAATGGCCGGCGATTCCAGGCCACACCGGTAAGCCGTGGTTTCTGCCGTTGGTGGGCACGTACTACCGCATCAAGGATATTTTTTACTGAGTTCCCGTTGTCGTATCAGGCAATCAAAACCACACAGCCGCACCCACAATTCAACCTCGCTTACCCTCGCGGAGATGTTCGATGAATAAGGAAAACTCGCAACACGGCGTGCTTCAACTCGACACGAGTCTGGAGCGTTTGACCGCCAGGGGAGCCTCGCGGCGTGACGTGCTGCGCGCGATGGCCGCGGCCGGCATGATGTCCGTGACGGGCGCCGGCCTGTTGTCCGCGAGCGGCGCGGCCCTCGCGCAGGCGAAGCCGAAGCAGGGCGGCAAGATCCGGGTGGCGACGCAATCGGCCTCCGCCGCCGACACGCTCGATCCCGCGAAGGGCGCGCTCGGCACCGACTATGTGCGGGGCTTCATGTTCTACAACGGGCTGACCGAACTCGACTCGCACCTCGGCGCGAAGATGGCGCTGGCCACTTCGCTGGACACAAAAGACGCGATCGTGTGGGTCGTGAAGCTGCGCACGGGGGTGCAGTTCCACGACGGCAAGGCGCTCGCGCCGGCCGACGTCGTCTACTCGATCATGCGTCACAAGGACCCGGCCACGGCCTCGAAGGCAAAGACGCTGGCGGACCAGATCAAGGAAGTGAAGGCCACCGGCCCGAACGAAGTGACCATCACGCTGGAAGGCGCGAATGCCGACCTGCCGGTGATTCTCGCGACCTCGCACTTCCTCATCATCAAGGACGGCACCAAGGATTTCAAAACCGCGATCGGCACCGGTCCGTTCAAGGTCAAGGAGTTCTCGCCGGGCGTACGCACGGTCGGTACGAAGAATGAGAAGTACTGGAAGCCGGGCATGCCGCATCTGGACGAAATCGAGCTGATCGGTATCGGCGACGAATCGGCGCGCGTGAATGCGCTGCTTTCCGGCGACGTGCAGTTGATCAACTCGGTGAGCCCGCGTTCGACCGCGCAGATCAAGAGCGCCGGCGGCCACTCGGTACTGGAAACGAAGACCGGCGAATATACCGATCTGATCGTGCGCGACGAAAACGGTATTACCGGTAACGACGATTTTCGGCGCGGCATGATGTATCTGCAGAATCGCGATCAGATTCGTCAGGCGATTTTTCAGGGCTACGGTGCGATCGGCAACGATCAGCCGATCGATCCGACCAACAAGTACTACCTGGCCGGTTTGCCGCAGCGCGGCTTCGATCCGGACAAGGCGAAGTTCTACTTCCAGAAGGCGAAGGTAGGCAGCGCGCCGATCCAGATTTACGCGTCGCCGGCTGCCGAAGGTTCGGTCGAAATGGCCATGCTGCTACAGCAGGCCGCGCCGCAAGCGGGCCTGAATCTGCAAGTGACGCGCGTGCCGGCGGACGGCTACTGGTCGAACCATTGGATGAAGCATCCGCTCGGCTACGGCTCGGTGAATGCGCGCCCGAGCGCGGACGTGATCTTCACGCAGTTCTTCAAGTCCGACGCGCCGTGGAACGAAGCGAACTGGAAGAGCGCGAAGTTCGATCAGATGCTGGTCGCCGCCCGCGGCGAACCCGACGACGCCAAGCGCAAGAAGATTTACGGCGACATGCAGGTGCTGGTGCACGACAACGGCGGCATTGGCATTCCGTTGTTTCAGAGCTCGCTCGACGCGTACACGAACAAGCTCAAGGGCCTCGGCTCGATTCCGCTGGCCGGGTTGATGGGTTTCATGTTTGCGGAAAACGTCTGGCTCGAAAGTTGAGCCCGATAGGTCCTGCTGCTATAGGAGGCGACTTTCAATGAAAGCTCATGCGCAACGTCTTATCGCCGCGCGCCTCGGCCTTGCGCTGCTCACGTTGCTGCTGGTGTCGGCGGTCGTCTTCGCCATTACCGGGCTGCTGCCGGGCGACGCGGCCCAGCAGGCGCTCGGTCAGGCGGCGACGCCCGAGGCCGTCGCCGCGTTGCGGCATCAGTTCGGGCTCGATCAGCCGGCGCTGCAACGCTACGTCGAATGGCTGGTACAGGTGGTCACCGGCAATTTCGGCACCTCGATGTCGAACAATCTGCCCGTCAGCCAGCTGATCGCGACGCGTCTGCCGAACTCGCTGGTCCTCGCCGGTCTCACGGCGCTGGTCTCGGTGCCGCTCGCGTTGACGATCGGCATTGCGTCGGCCATGTTTCGTGGCTCGCTGCTCGACCGTACGCTCAACGTGCTGACGCTGTCGACCGTGGCAGTGCCGGAATTCCTGATCGCGACCGTCGCGGTGTTGATCTTCGCCGTGAAGCTGCGCTGGCTGCCGGCGCTGTCGTATCTGTCGGAAGTGCATTCGTTCGGTGCGTTGCTGCGTATCTACGCGATGCCGGTCATGACGTTGTGCTGCGTGCTCGTCGCGCAGATGGCGCGCATGACGCGCGCCGCCGTGCTCGATCAGCTCAATTCGTCGTACGTGGAAATGGCGGTGCTCAAGGGCGCCTCGCCGGTGCGGGTGGTGTGGCGGCATGTGTTGCCGAACACGGTCGGGCCGATTGCCAACGCGGTGGCGCTGAGTCTGTCGTATCTGTTCGGCGGCGTGGTGATCGTCGAGTCGATCTTCAACTATCCCGGCCTTGCGAGCCTGATGGTCGATGCAGTCACTAATCGCGACATGCCGCTCGTACAGGGCTGCGTGATGGTGTTCTGCGCGGCGTATCTCGCTCTCGTGCTGATCGCCGATCTGTGCCAAATCGTTTCCAACCCGAGGCTACGTCGATGATGAGCCAACCTACCAATCCTCACCACGTTCCCCACGCGGGCACGGAGCTGTACGACGTACAGCGCGACGAACTGGTCGCCGAGCCCGCACCCGTCGAAACGGCCGCGTTGAAGCAGGGCGTGTTCAAGCGGCTTGTGCAGCGTTTTTCCGTGCTCGGGCTGATCGGCCTGACGATGGTCGTGTTCTGGCTGCTGGTCGCCTTCGTCGGACCGCTGGTCGCGCCGTACAAAGGCGGCGCGCTGACGTCGACGGAAATTTTCGGGCGGTATAGCGCGGCGTATCCGCTCGGTACCGACTATCTGGGCCGCGATATGCTGAGCCGGATTCTCTATGGCGCGCGCTACACGGTCGGGCTCGCGCTGGCCGCCGCGGTGCTGGCCAGCGTGATCGGCACGTTCTTCGGTTTGCTGGCCGCGGTGTCCGGCCGCTGGGTCGATGAAATCGTCAGCCGTCTGTTCGACGCGCTTATTTCGATTCCGAGCAAGGTGCTCGCGCTGGTGGTGATCGCCGCGTTCGGTTCGTCGATCCCGATGCTGACCACGGTCGCGGCATTGGCCTACATTCCCGGCGCATTCCGCATTTCGCGCTCGCTCGCGGTGAACCTGATGGGCCTCGAATACGTGCAGGTAGCGCGGGCTCGCGGCGAAGGGATTTTCTATATCGCGCGGGTCGAGGTACTGCCGAACATGATTCATCCGATGCTCGCGGATTTCGGCTTGCGCTTCGTGTTCATCGTGCTGTTGCTCAGCGGGCTCAGTTTTCTCGGGCTCGGCGTGCAGCCGCCGAATGCCGATTGGGGATCGCTGGTGCGCGAGAACATCGGCGGCTTGTCGGAAGGCGCGCCCGCTGTGTTGATGCCGGCCGTCGCGATTGCGACGCTGACGATCGGCATGAATCTGCTGATCGACAATTTGCGGCGTCGCGGCCGTAGCCATGGAGGTGCGTGATGGCCGAACGGGACATGATTGAAGTCAGAGGCCTGCGCGTCGTCGCCGGTGCGGCGCCGGGAGCGGTGACGGAGATCGTCAAGGGTATCGATTTTTCGGTGAAGCAGGGCGAAGTGCTCGCGCTGATCGGCGAGTCCGGCTCGGGCAAGACGACCATCGCGTTGGCGCTGCTCGGCTATGCGCGCGCGGGCTGCTCGATCAGCGGCGGCTCGGTGTGCATCGGCGGGCTCGACGTGTTGTCGCTCGACGCGAAAGGACGCCGCGCGTTGCGCGCGCGTACGGTGGCTTACGTCGCGCAGAGCGCGGCGGCGGGTTTTAATCCGGCGCGCACGATCATGGATCAGGTCACCGAGCCGGCACTGCTGCATCAGTTGATGACGAAAGAGGCGGCGCGGGTCAAAGCGATCGGCCTGTTCCGCGCGCTGGCGTTGCCCGCGCCGGAGACGATCGGCGAGCGTTATCCGCACCAGGTGTCGGGCGGCCAGTTGCAGCGCCTGATGGCCGCGATGGCGTTAATCACCGATCCGGCCGTGGTGGTATTCGACGAACCGACGACCGCGCTGGACGTGACCACGCAGATCGAAGTGCTCGCGGCCTTCAAGAAGGTAGTGCGCGAGTTGGGCACGACGGCCGTGTACGTGTCGCACGATCTGGCGGTGGTCGCGCAGATGGCGGACCGCATCGTCGTTCTGAACGGCGGCGCGGTGAAGGAAAACGGCGCGGTCGCGCAAGTGCTCGATGCGCCCGTGGATGCATACACGCGCCAATTGCTGGCGGCGACACGTCGCCCGGAACTCGAATTGGAAACGCCGCTCGACCCCGGCAAACATGTGCCGCCGTTGCTGGAAATTCGCGGGCTGTCGGCGGGTTATGGGCGCATCGACCGGTTCGGTTCTCCTGCCGTACGTGTGCTCGACGACGTCAGCCTGTCGATTCCGCGCGGCAGCACGCTCGGTGTGATCGGCGAATCCGGCTCGGGAAAGACGACGCTGGCACGGGTGGTGGCGGGTTTGGTAGACCGTGCGAGCGGCGAGGTGTTGTTCAACGGCAAGCCGTTGCCCGCGCAACTGTCGCGGCGCACGCCGGAGCAGTACCGGCAGATTCAGATCGTGTTCCAGAACGCGGATACGGCGCTAAACCCGAGTCATTCGATTGCCGACATTCTCGGCCGGCCGCTCGCGTTTTACCACCATCTGCGCGGCTCGGACGCGAAGAAGAGGATGCTGGCGCTGCTCGATCTGGTGAAACTGCCGGCTTCGATCGCCACGCGCACGCCGGCCGGTTTGTCCGGCGGTCAGAAGCAGCGCGTGAATCTGGCGCGCGCGCTCGCCGCCGATCCCGCGTTGATTCTGTGCGACGAAGTCACCTCCGCGCTCGACACGGTGGTCGGCGCGGCGATCCTCGATCTGCTGGCCGAATTGCGGCGCGAACTGGGCGTGTCGTACATGTTCATCAGCCACGATATTTCGACCGTGCGCGCGATCTGCGACGACGTGATCGTGCTGTACGCGGGGCATCGCGTGGAAGCGGGGCAGCGCAACATGCTTGCGGCGCCTCCGTATCACCCCTACACGGGTTTGCTGGTCGATTCGGTGCCGGTGTTGAAGCCGGGTTGGCTCGACGCGCGTCGCGGGATCGTTGCCAGTGCGTTGCCGGCCATGGGCGAGAGTGCCGATATCGCCGAGCTGTGCGCGTTCCGCGCGCGTTGTCCGGTGCGGATCGACGGCATATGCAACATGACGCCGCCGTCGCTGAAGAAGCTGCCTTGCGGCGCGGAGATTCTTTGCCACCATCCCGCCTCCGAACTGAACCGCTTGCAAACCCTGGAGACGATCCCGGCATGAACGGACGATTTGTACGGCTCGCGGAAACCGGCCGCCGCACCTTCGCGATCACCGTGGACGGCGTGGCGCGAGAAGCGGCCGAGGGCGACACGCTAATGGTCGCGCTGTTGACCGGTACGACCAGCTTGCGCGATTCCGAATTCGGGGACGGACGTCGCGCCGGTTTCTGCCTGATGGGCGCATGCCAGGATTGCTGGGTGTGGACGGCGCAAGGCGAGCGCGTGCGCGCATGCAGCACGCCCGCCGCGCCCGGCATGTCGATCGTCACGAAGCTGGCGGAAGCCGGGGAGGGCGTATGGCCGCGCGGATAGTGGTGATCGGCGGCGGGCCGGCGGGCGTGCGCGCCGCCCAGGCACTGGTCGACGCGGGGCTGCGGCCGACCGTGATCGACGAAGGGCGGCGCGACGGCGGGCAGATTTATCGGCGGCAACCGGAAGGGTTTTCGCGCAGCTACGAGACCTTGTACGGCACCGAGGCCGAGCGTGCCGCTTCGTTGCACCAGAGCTTCGATGCGTTGAAGAGCAAGATCGACTATCTACCGGATACGCTGGTGTGGAATATCTCGCCGAATGCCGTGCATCTGGCGAGCGGCACGTCCTACCGGACGCTGCCGTTCGACGCGCTGATCGTTTGTAGCGGCGCGACCGATCGGCTGATGCCGGTGAAGGGCTGGCATCAGGCGGGCACGTATAGCCTCGGTGGCGCGCAGGTCGCGTTGAAATCGCAGGCCTGCGCGATCGGCTCGCGTGTCGTGATGATGGGCAGCGGACCGTTGCTGTATCTCGTGGCTGCGCAGTACGTGAAGGCCGGCGCACAGGTTGCGGCGGTGCTCGATACGTCGACGTTCATGCAGCGCTTGGCCGCATTGCCGAAGTTGCTGGCGATGCCCGCTGCTTTGAAGAAGGGCATCGCGTTGACGCGTGTGCTGGCCAAAGCAAACGTGCCGGTTCATCGCGGCGTGCAGCCGATCGAGATCAAAGGCTCGCCGCAACGCGGCGTGAGCGGTGTGGAAATTGCGCTGCCCGGCGGCGCGCGCCTCGAGTTCGCGTGCGATGCCGTCGCGCTGGGCTATCACTTGCGTCCCGAGACGCAACTCGCGGATCTAGCAGGGTGCCGCTTTGTATTCGACGACGCCGCGCAGCAGTGGCTTCCGCAAATCGACACCGACGGCCGCAGCAGCATCCAAGGCATTTATCTGGCGGGCGATGGCGCAAGAGTACGCGGCGCGGACGCCGCCGAACGCTCGGGCCGTTTGGCCGCGTTGGCGGCGTTGCAGGATCTCGGTACGCCGGTCGAAGGCGTCGAGCGCCTGCGCGCTGAACTCGCGCGCTTCACGCGCTTCGCTACGGGACTACGAGAAGCGTTTCCGTGGCCGGCGAAGTTCGCCGCTTCGTTGCCGGATGAAACGATCGTCTGCCGCTGCGAAGCCATCACGGCCGGCGAATTGCGCCGCGTCGTGCATGCGAACGGCGCGCAGGAAGCCAATCGCGCGAAGGCGTTTTCGCGGGTCGGCATGGGCCGCTGCCAGGGGCGTTATTGTGCTCATGCGGGTGCTGAAATTATCGCTGCGGCGGCCTGCGTGCCGTTGTCTTCGGTAGGCAGGTTGCGCGGCCAGGCGCCGGTCAAACCGCTGCCCGTGGCGCTAGTCGAAGAGGTGAGCGAATGAGTGCGACTTCCTCCGGTAAGGGCGGCGAAGCCGACGTGATCGTGATCGGCGGCGGCATCATGGGGACCACGACGGCGTTCTTTCTGCGCCAGCGCAACCGTTCGGTGATTCTGCTCGAACGCGGTCTCACGGGACAGCAGGCGAGCGGCGTGAATTTCGGCGGGATTCGCCGGCAAGGTCGCTCGTTGCCGCAACTCGCGATGTCGAATCGCGCGCTGCGTACGTGGCAGCGTTCGGCGGACCTGCTCGGTGAGGACATCGAGTTTCTGCCGGTGGGTCATACGCGGGTGTGTTATCACCAGAAAGACGTCGAGCATTTCGATCAATACGCGATCGATGCGCGGGCCCACGGTCTCGACCTCGAAGTGCTGCACGGCGAGGCCTTGTTCAAGCGTTATCCGTTTCTCGGCCGCGAAGTGTTGGCGGCGTCGATTTCGCCGCTCGACGGTCACGCGAACCCGCGACTCGCGGCGCCCGCATTTGGCCGCGCGGCGGCGCGGCTCGGCGCGCGGATCGTCGAGAACACGGAGATTGTTCGCGTCGAGAAAGACGGCGCACGCTTTCGCGTGGAGAGCGCACGCGGCGACGTGTATTGGGCGGCGCAACTCGTGATCTGCGCGGGCGCGTGGGCCACCCGTTTGACTGAGCAATTCGGTGAAACGGTTCCGCTCGTCGTAAGCGGCCCGCAGATGTGTGTGACCGAGCCGGTACCGTATGTGTTCAGGTCGTCGATCGGCGTCTACACGTCGATCAAGGAGGAGAGCATTTATTTCCGGCAGATTCCGCGCGGCAACATCGTCGTGGGTGGCGGGCCGCCTGGGCCGGCGGACGCCGTGACGTGCCGCGCCTCGGTGCTGCCGGTCAATACCGTGCGTCAGCTCAGGCAAATGCGCCGGATCGTGCCCGCGCTCGCGCCGCTGCATGTGATTCGCGTGTGGAGTGGCGTGGAAAGCTATCTACCCGACAGCGAGCCGGTGATCGGTCCGAGCAGTCAGGTGGATGGCTTGTTTTACGCGTTCGGTTTTTGCGGTTCGGGGTTTCAGATCGGTCCGGGTGTTGGCGAGACGATGGCGGAACTGGTTGGAACGGGCCGCACCGAGATTCCACTCGACACGTTTTCCATTCAGCGATTCGCCGCGAGACAGGCGGCGGTCAGTTCAAGCACGGTGATGTCATGACCCAGTCGCTCGGGCTTAACGCCGCGCGGGCGTTTATCGAAGCGCACTTCGACGAACCCGTGACGCTCGCGCAACTCGCGGCGCTCTCCGCGTTGAGCGTGTCGCGTTTTGCGACGGCGTTCCGGCAGCAGTATGGTTCGTCGCCGTATCGGTATCTGTGCGGCTTACGGATTCAGCGCGCGCAGATGTTGTTGCTCGAAGGCGTGCCGGGCTCGGTGGTGGCGACCGAGGTCGGTTTCTTCGATCAGAGTCATTTTGGGCGGCATTTCAAGCGGTGTTGTGGAATGACGCCGAGCATGTTTATCGAGCGCGCCGGGGCGAATGCGGCGAAGCGTGCCGTGGCCGTTACTGCGCCGCGTTCAGCTTCCGCCATAACGTCGTCTTGCTGATACCGAGTGCGGCGCACACCGCGTCGCGGTCGCCGCCGTGGGTGACGAGCGCCGCGCGGATTTCATCCGCTTCCACGTGACGGCTGCGTTCGCGTAGCGTGAGCGCCGATTTTTTCGCGCGCGATTGAGGCTCGACTGTGATTTCCGGCGCGACGGTGCGCAGTATGTCGCGGGAGAGGGTGGCGCCGCTCTGAAGCGCGTCTGTTTCTATCTCCGTGTCGGCATCGGCGAGTTCCACCGCAAGCCGCTCGATCACGTTCTGCAATTCGCGTACATTGCCCGGCCACGGGTAGTGCCGCAATGCGTCGCCGAGACCTTCGAGCACCCGTTCCGCCGCCGCTGCGTCCGGCAGGCGTGCCGTGAGCCTCGGTTCACGCGTGGCGGCCTGCAATAGCAGCTCGACGGCGAGCGGCAGCAGGTCGGTAGGACGCTCGCGCAGCGGTGGCAGCGCGATGCTCAGAATGTTCAGCCGGTAGTAGAGGTCCGCGCGGAAACGGCCCGCCGCGATGCCCTCCGTCAACGCACGATGCGTTGCCGCGACGACGCGAATATCGACCCGCGTCGGCTCCGTCGAACCCAGCCGCACCACCTCGCGCTCCTGCAGCACGCGCAGCAACCGGCTCTGCAACGACAGCGGCATTTCGCCGATCTCATCGAGAAACAGCGTGCCTCGGTGCGCCACTTCGATTAACCCCGCTTTGCCGCCCTTGCGCGCGCCGGTGAACGCGCCTTCCTCATAGCCGAACAATTCGCTTTCCAGCAAGGCCTCGGGAAACGCGCCGCAATTGATCGCGACGAACGCGAAATCGCGCCGCGCGCTCAACTGATGCATGCTCTGCGCAACCATTTCCTTGCCCGTGCCGCTTTCGCCGAGAATCAGAACGGTGGCGTCCGAGCGCGCATAACGCTGGACCAGCCTGCGTACCCGTTCGATCGATGCGGACGCGCCGACGATATCGTCGAGCCGGTAGCGCGCGCTGAACTGCTGCACGCGCTGCCGCGAGCGCAACGTGCGGTCGAGCCGTTCGACCGCACGCGATTCCTGAAACGTCAGCACCGTGCCCGCCGCCGCCCCGCTGCTCGCCAGCGGCCCGCGATGCACGACGTAGCTCGCACCGCGCACCGTGCAGAACGCGTCGCCGTCCGCCTCCGGCAGACTGCCGGCGAGATCCGGTGCGAGTTCGAGCAGCACGCGGCCCACGGCGCGCGCCGCGTCGATGCCGAGCAGGCTGGCGAGGCGCTGGTTCATCGCTTCGACTCGCCCTTGCGCGTCGAGTGCGACCACGCCGTCGCGCAGATGTTGCAGCAGATTGTCGAGTCGTTGACGACGCACCGTTTCGCGGCGCGTGGCTTGCGCGACTTCGAGCGCGGTGTCGAAGGCGGCGCGTATCGACGCGCGCGAATAGAGGAACACCGCGCCCATGCCGGCGTTCGCCGCGAGATCGGTGGCGAGGCCGGGACCGACCAGCATGTCGATGCCGCGATCGCGCAGATCGAGCACGACGCTTTCCGCATCCTGCGCGGATTGATACGACGCCAACGTGACGTCGAGCGCGTAGGCGCTCACGAAGCGTCGCACTTCATCCGGCGTATTGCCGTGCGTGACGAGCGCCACCTTCGCACCGTCGCGCCGCGCGCGAGCGAGCGCATGCATCACATCGAAGCCGGTCGGGCTGATCTGCACGACCGGCACGGAGACGCGGGTTTTCAGGTACGCGCCGTTGGAGCCGCCCGCGATCACGACATCGGGACGGCCGGTGCCCGCGGCTTCGATCTCGCGCACCGCGTCTTCGAAACCATGCGAGACGATGCGTAAATCCGCGCGCTCTACGTATTCGCCGGCGATGTCGAAAAACAGATCGCGCAGGCGGCTGATGCTGAGCGCCCAGATACGAGGGCGCTGGCCGGGTTCGAAAAGCGGTGTGCTCAAGGTGAGGTGCTCGCAGCGGACTTGGGAGGTCCGGCTATTATGCGCCCGCCCATTTCCAATTTGAAATTTTCATTTCATTTATGAAATGTCTCGCGGATGGCACCAGGCGGCGGTCTTTTGTTAAATCAGTCACTTAGCGTAGCCTTCCACGCCTGGCCCGTTCTTTGCATTTCAGGCTGCAGTCAAAGTCAAAAGCACCCCCAATGCATCTGGAGACATATTCATGAGCGAAGCAGACAACAGCACGCCGGCCGCAGGCGCATTCAAGCCGAAGAAATCCGTCGCGCTGTCAGGCGTGACGGCGGGCAACACGGCGCTGTGCACCGTCGGCAAGACCGGCAACGACCTGCATTACCGTGGCTACGACATTCTCGACATCGCCGGCGCGTGCGAATTCGAAGAGATCGCTTATCTCTTGGTCCACGAAAAGCTGCCGACTCAGGCCGAGTTGACCGCTTACAAAACGAAGCTCAAGGGCATGCGCGGCCTGCCCGCGAACGTGAAAGCCGCGCTCGAATGGATTCCCGCCGCCGCGCACCCGATG
>NZ_PVEN01000019.1 GCF_002973525.1 Paraburkholderia sp. BL21I4N1 | reverse complement strand
TCTGTCATCAAAGTGGTCCCCACTACTCGAAGTGATGGACATCACTTTGGACACTCTCAACGTCGATGTCGATACGGCCTTCAAATGACGCTTACTCGCAACCTCTGCATGCAGATAGCAAAGCACGACTGTAACGGAATGTTAGAGCGCAAATCCAATGGGTCCGGAGTCGTCACAATTGCTTCGAAAGGTGTTCGCCTTGCTGCGAAACGCAGGTATAGGCCGGACCGATGTTGCAAGAGATTTGTGTCTGTCGCAGTGGGGTATCGACAACCTGATCTTTGGGTTGACCGTTTCGGGTGTGACCCGCGCGGCGAAAGGAAGTGGGCGGGTAGCTCCCAAGCCAGCTTTGCCACCCCGACTCAGGCTTTTCAAGTTGATACGGCTCGCCTGCTGGCGAGCGAGCACTCGCTCATGCCTTGCGTTCGAAGATCCATGTGGCGGGTGTGGGTTTGAGCGTTCCTCGTGCGTCCGGAATGTAGACGTCGGGCATCACTTCGCCCTGCCGTACCATCACGCCGGGCACGTTGTGGCCTGCAGCGTTCCAAACACCTGTTTCGGGGCAAATCTGACCGGTGCGAACAGTCAGCGGTCTAGCGCCGGCCTCTGCGGACTGGGGTTGTTGTCGTACCTCGAACGCTCGCGCGAAGTCCGTCAAATCCTTTGGATATAGGAGGTGGTTACGAAACGAAGTATCGTCGAGTTCCAGAAGATATGCGGCGGCCGCGGCCTCGATGGCCCAATAGCCGACGTATGCGCCGCCCTCTTGCTCGTTAGCTTTCAAGTGGCAATCATGCCAAGGCGCTTCTTTCATGGCTGGGTACCAAGCGTCAAGATAGGCGGCGACATCTCGAATGCTCTCTTCTTCGGAATCGCGGTAGAAGCTGTTAATCAGTAACCTGTACGGCCGGTCATGAAACCATTTGTCAACGTCGTACCGGCCGTCCATGCCATACGACAGCAAATCTTCATAGAGGGTGTCCTGTGCACAATAGAACCGGTCAAGCGTGTTTGCCAAACGCGGAAGCAACTCCGTGCAATGCAGAAGATGACAAAGACTGATGAGTTGCATTGCCTTCTCGTATTCACCAATCTCACCAAACATCAGGGGCGGGACGCTGTCGTCCCACATTGCAGCGCGGTTCAGTGTCGAATACAACTCTAGTGTATCGACCAGCAGCGGTAACTCATTTCGCAACGCGACCAGGCTTTTCCCGCTAGTGAACTCCAGCAGAAATCGACGATGAGCGTAGGATGCCCGATACCTTGCAGCAAGCGCCTTACGCTCGGGCTCACTTGCGCCACTGGGCGCGTCATGCTGTGCCCAATACTCGACCTGTTCAGTGAACTGCGGCAGCAACCAATCGTAGTACCGGTTGCTTAGGAATCTCTGACGCCTTACCGCTTCAAAATCGCCCATGGCTTGAGTCTCTTAAACCGATTTTCGTAGTAGCTTCCCACTCTCGTTTTTCCACACGACCGCATCACCGGCGCCGCCGAAGCGCTCATAAAGCATCTTGTGACCCGCTTCGTGGTAAGCGGCGCTGCGGACCTCTCTGGCAGCTATCTGTTCGTCCGTGAAATCAATCATGTTTGTTGACTGTGATTGGTGTCGCTAGACCACGGTATAGCTCAGTCGAAGGGAAGTAGTGTCAAAAATGTTGTCTGTGTTGTGCTCATGGTGAGCACTGCCGGATGCGGACGCGACCAGAATATCCGTGTAACTTGCCGCAAGCGTGACTTTTTGCGCCGCGCTGCTGCCGCGACCTCGGCATCCCTGAAGTGGTGAGTCGATGGCAACTGTTGGTCGCTATGTCCATGCTCGTCGCCCTCATTAAGGCTGTGACCGCGGATGAGACAAGTCAGTCGATGCTCCCTCCATTTCCTGGATGCATTGTGAGCGGGCGAGTTTGTAGGCGTTCTGCAGGGACCCGGGCCCCGCAGGACGAGCATCCGGACTAACGACCGGTCGCGCCACTTTGTACGCTGCACTGTCGAGTCTGTTGGATGCCTGTTGAGAAAGCGTCCACCCTAGCGCAAGCGGACCTGCGTCGCGCGGAACCCCGAGAGTGAGGAGACCTCCACCCAACGCACAAACCTGGCGACGCAAGGCCGCCACGGCAGCTAAGTCGCGAACACCGTTGGCGTGTTTTATGCCTTGGAACATCCCGAACGTTGCATTAATAGATGCTCCAGTCGCTGGAGTCACATCCGGCACTTCGTTATCCACTTTGTTGTCATCGGGGCTACTGTCAAGATCCAGGACAATCGGTATGACTTTTTTATCGCTCGCACGTACGATAGCGTCAACGATGTCAGATGCTGTCAGCGCGCCCGACCCGTCTAGGTAACCGCCATCGACCACGTGCCCATGTGCTTGAGCGCCGGCGTCGAGAAGCGTGCCGGGGCGACTAATGCCTGGAAAGCGCGCACTCGAATAGGTTGCGTCTAGCAGCGATATGTCGCCGCCAAGCACGCGATTGAAATCAAAGGCACCGGGGAAATCGCTTGCTGTAAATTGGACGGACGCTGCAATAACCCGTTTTCCGGTTTCCACATGAGTAGACGTATACACCAACCTCGGAAGAGCGCGTTTACCGATAGATTTAGGAAAGTCCCGAATCGGCGCATTAAGTAGGCCCGGCATGCGGTTGCAGATCTCACGAGATTCCGGTCTTGGGTAAGACGGAAAATCCTCGTTTGTACACGTGAAGTCGAACCTCCATAAGGTAGGAAGAAGTGCGCTTGGAGCGACCTCGCCGGGTAGAAAGGCTTGAATTGCACCGATGCTGATGAAGCGAGCCAGCCATGGCGCCATTAGGTCTTGAGTTAAGGCTGATTTCGCACCATTAAGGGCGACGGCCGTCGGTTCGCCAATTATCCCGTTTCCAGTGCCGTGTTCGAGTTGATAGTCATATAGGGCCGCGAGCCGCGCAATGTAGGCGGTCGAACCTAAGGCTCCGCCCGATACACCTACGACTGCGTACGTGTTCCGCAAGATGCCGGAGTTGGCGGCATTTAGCCCAAAAAGCATGTCATTCGTCCATTGGGCAGCGCGAACGCCACCACCTTCAGCTAGAACAATTACGACTTTGCGCGGCTCGCCACTATCTGCAGTGAGCGACGACCATACTTTGAAATCTTGCGCGATGGAAATCGCCGCAACAGACTGAAGAGACGAGTCTCCACCTGTGACGCTGTTCAAGGAGGTGCCACTTACCTTCGTAGCAGTGACGGCATCGAATGAGCCATCGATTACGCCGAACACGGCTAGACATACTGCTGCCAGAATACACAAACCAGCAATCGGCAGTCGATTACGGAGCATGAGAAAACACGACCATACGAACGACACGATGACCAGCCAGCACAGAACACCGGCGTAAAGCACGAAGAGGCTACCTAGTTTCCGGCCGATTGCTATCGGGTAGGCTGCAAACAGCACGAGCGTAATTGCGGCCAAGGCCACAGTAGGCCATGCTTCACCGACGCAGGCGTTTAGTTTCTGCCAATAATTCTTCGTAGCTGCCGTCGGCCCAGACGCTTCTGGCAAGCGGGCAAGGAGCAGCGAGACCAGAGCGCCGGCGATGACGGGGCCGTAGTCCTTGATGACCGTGTCGTCTCTCACGATCACGCAACCGAGGACAAGCACCAGCAAGAGTTGGGCGATGGCTGGTGCGTGTCGCCACACTTTGTGCACAAGTCCGCCACCCACTTTTCCAACGCTTTTGCCGCGCGCATGCATGAGAAACGGAATTAAAAGCAATGACGAACAGTAAGCCGAGAGAAACAGGAGCGACCATCCGGGACGACATTCATCAGCGGCATTAAATCCTTGCAATCCCTTCACGCATTCGCTGTCCGCCAGCTTAAACAAATACAGCGGTGCAGCGAGTACAAGTAGGCCCGCTGCTGTAATCAACAAGGTCAGAAAAAACGGGGTGCCTGTCTCAATCGGTATCGGCGCGGCAGACGATTTTCGAAGATGTGCAGACCGGCGCAGCATCTGCACGGAATGAAGCAGGGATGTCAGCGCCATGGGCGTCAGTACTAGGGCAATGTATGCCCACTGCCTGCCCGTAACCACTGTTTCAATGACCTCGTGTCCTTGGTCTGGCAAGAGTGCGAAGAGTGGCAACAAAAGCACAAGTAACGGCGGCAGATATCGCAAGATCTGATGGCCTGTTTCCATGAGGCACCTGCCGACGACGGAAATAAAGATTCCGGACGACGCCGCGGTCTGTCCGGCCGGTTTAGGCTTTCTTGTTTTCATTGTTTGCTTAGCGTTTTGATGAGCGTTGGAAAGGAACCATTCGCCCGGGACAGCCCGTGGAGACCGGTTTGGTGGACACGGGCCAGAAGGCAATGCCCTTGAATGCGCGCAATACCGTCCGGCATTGTTTGCGCTGTTTCTGGTTTGGCTCTCTTCTGCAGCGTGCATGAGCCTAGATTATTATCAGCGGTTCGGTTACAGCATTCTACAAAACAAACGCGAGCAGCCCGCTTATCTGTACCGCGTCTGCTCGTCTTCGAACATCAGAAGCGCTACCATGAGACCGATTATGTCTCACTCATTGAGAAGCATGCTTGGGCAGACTTGATCGTAGAGCGACCAAGGTCTCGTCGTGCAGGTCACTGCCCTCAATTTTGACCGATGCATTGTTCGCCATAAGTACCGTTTCCCTCAAATGCCCTAGTTCAGCGCGGAACTGGAGTTTCTCAAGAACATGCTTCCTTCCAGCGACGAGCTCTTTGTATGCGAACCGTACGTCTCTTCTACCTTCAGCACAACTTTTGCCTTAACCCCCTTTCGATTTGCCGCGCACCCAACTGGATGGAATCGATAACCACGCGGCAGCCGAAGTATTCTTGAAAGACATCGCCCCAAGACATCACATCTACCGTCAGCGGAGTGACTGGAAGAGCGAAATTGGATATTTCCAAGAGTTGGCTCACAGGGCTCTGCGTGGACCGAGGAGCATCCATGAGTTCCAATCCGGGTCATTCCGGCACAGCCCGAAACAACGTCTGGTGGAACTCTAAGCGGCTAAACGTTAGCTCCTTGCCGACGGGTCCGCAATCGTCTCTTCGTATTCGTAACGCTCGACGTACCTAGCTTCCAAGAAATCGTCAAGCACCCTATCCAAGATGAAGCCACTTGAGCCATCATCCGAGAAGGACCGCTGCCGTATCTGCGTGGCGAGGGACCGGACCGGCAGCGGCCAGTCGGCCTGCAACCACCGATAGCGGGTCATCCTGTCGCCACTTCAACGATAACGCCCGACGTCCGCTTCGCCCTTATATTCACCAGTATCGAGCGCGCCACCAATTCGATGAGTTGATAGAAGCTTTCCCGCTCGCCATCGTCAACGGGGCGTGCGGTCCTCGTGTATTTACCATCCTGGAAGCGATAGGCTCCCTTAACGGAGTACTTAAAGCTCTTGCCGTTTTCGCCATCCTCAAATTCTGCGTGCGGATGCGGTATATCGTATGAATTGGCCGTTTGCTTGGTCTTCCATGTAACCGATGTTATGTAGCCCCCCTCCTTTAGCGACATGTATTCTTTCGAGGCGATAAGGTTCTCGCCACTCAGAGCCATGCTACGCACTATTACGAGCAATTCCTGGCTAGCTTCCGCTCTGGCATCTTCGTCAAGATCGTCCTCGTCTAGCTCACCCTCCGGACGCAGACTGGGGGCAATTTTTAGATTCGTCACCCCGTTGAGTTTATGGCCCGGTAGCTTGGATACCCGATGCTTCGCCGAGAGATGAAAGACCATTTCGCAGAGTTACCTAAAGCTATACCAAAAGCGGTCTGCATCCCGCAGCCCCTCTACCGGCGCACCTCTACGAAATCTATTGTCCGTTTTATGAGAAGTGGGCGGCACGAGCGCAATCAAAGCAATACGGCGTTGACCACTGACTTGGAGGTGGCTGTGCCCCCGGATGTCTTAATGCCGCGGGTCGTGGCGAGACCTGGGTCGCGCATGTTCGCGCGGTGCAATTCCCAAGCTTGCTAGGACAATCGCAAAAAAGGGCCGCTGGAAATGACTCCAGCGGCCCTTTGACGATAGTTCTGGTTACGCCTTGCGACAAAAGGCTCAGCGGTTAGTCAGCCCCCGCAACCGAAACTAATGCAACTTAGCAGCTTCTGCTCCCCCACCCCCTACTCCACCGTCACCGACTTCGCCAGATTCCTCGGCTTATCCACATCCGTCCCTCTTGCACAGGCAGTGTGATAAGCCAGCAACTGCAGCGGCACCACATGCAGAATCGGCGACAGCGGCCCATAGTGTTCCGGCATCCGGATCACATGAATCCCCGCCTCGCTACTAATCCGCGTATCCGCATCGGCGAACACATAAAGCTCCCCACCCCGCGCCTTCACTTCCTGGAGATTCGACTTCAGCTTCTCCAGCAGCGCGTCATTCGGCGCAATCGTCACAACCGGCATCGCATCGGTCACCAGCGCGAGCGGCCCATGCTTAAGCTCCCCAGCCGGATAAGCCTCCGCATGAATATACGAAATCTCCTTGAGCTTAAGCGCCCCTTCCAGCGCGATCGGGTAATGCACACCACGCCCGAGAAACAGTGCACTCTCCTTCGCGGCAAACTTCTCCGCCCACCCGATAATCTGCGGCTCCAACGCCAGCACCGCATTCAACGCCGCCGGCAAATGACGCAACTGACGCACGTAATCGGCTTCATCGCTCGCGCTCACCGCACCGCGAATTTTCCCCAACGTCACGGCCAGCACAAACAGCCCGACCAGTTGCGTCGTAAACGCCTTCGTCGACGCCACGCCAATCTCGCGACCCGCGTGCGTATGAAACGACAACGACGTCAGCCGCACCATCGCGCTTGTCGCCACATTGCAGACCGACAACGTATGGGTATGCCCAAGCGACTGCGCATGCTTCAACGCAGCCAGCGTATCCGCCGTCTCACCCGATTGCGAAATCACCACCACCAGCGCCTTCGGATTCGGCACCGATTCGCGGTAACGATATTCGCTGGCAATCTCGACCTGCGTCGGAATCTTCGCGATCGACTCCAACCAGTATTTCGCCGTCAGCCCCGAGTAGTAGCTCGTACCGCAAGCCAGAATCAACAAACTGTCGATACCCGCAAACTCAGCAGCCGCGCGCTCGCCGAACAGCGCCGCATCGAACGAATCGCCTTGCGGCACCGTATCGGCAATCGCCCGCGGCTGCTCGAAAATTTCCTTCTGCATGAAGTGACGATACGGCCCGAGTTCAACGCCACCGCCATACGCCGTCACCACGCGCACTTCGCGCTGCGCATCGGCGCCATTGCGGCCGACAATCCGCACGCCCGCCAGCGTCAATTCGCAGACATCGCCCTCTTCGAGGAAGATAAAACGTTCGGTCGTACCGGCCAGCGCCAACGCATCGGAAGCGAGGAAATTCTCGCCGTCGCCGAGCCCGACCACTAGCGGCGAACCCTGCCGCGCGCCGACCACCAGCGAAGGATGATCCTTGTGCTCGACCGCGATCGCATAAGCGCCTTCCAGGTGCGTCACCGCCTCGCGAACCGCCGCGAACAGATCGCCGCGATAAAGGCTATGCACGAGATGCGCAACGACTTCGGTATCGGTCTGCGACACGAAAACATAGCCCTGACCACGCAGCATCTCGCGTAACGGCTCATAGTTTTCGATGATGCCGTTATGCACCAATGCCAACTCATCCTTCGAGAAAATCGGATGCGCGTTGTCCGTCACCGGCGCGCCGTGGGTCGCCCAGCGCGTATGCGCGACGCCCGTCCCGCCTTCGAGTTGCGTATCCAGCGCTTGCGTTTCGAGGTCGGCGACGCGCGCCGTGCTGCGCGCGCGACGCGGACCGCCATCGGCCAGCACGGCGACACCGCAGGAGTCGTAGCCGCGATATTCCAGACGCCGCAGTCCTTCGATCAGGACCGGTACGATGTTACGTTGCGCTACCGCGCCGACAATGCCGCACATAGTTTTTGTTTTCCTACTTCAGGATGTTGGGGATGAAGCGAACGGCTTCGGATCGATTCAGACTTCAGGCGTAACCCGCGGGATTGGTCGACTGCCAGCGCCAGTGGTCGGCGCACATGCGTTCAATGCCGTATTGCGCGCGCCAGCCGAGCAGCCGCTCGGCCGCGGCCGGATCGGCGAAACAGGAAGCGACATCGCCCGGACGGCGCGCCGTGATCTCGTAAGGCACCGGCTTGCCGGAGGCCTTTTCGAACGAGCGCACCACGTCCAGCACGCTATAGCCCTGCCCCGTGCCGAGATTCACCACGAAGCTCGCGTCGCGCCGCACGAGCGCATCGAGCGCGGCCAGGTGTCCGCGCGCCAGATCGACCACATGGATGTAGTCGCGCACGCCGGTGCCGTCCGGCGTGTCATAGTCGCCACCGAATACGCGCAGCTTCTCCAGCTTGCCGACCGCGACCTGCGCGACATACGGCATCAGGTTGTTCGGAATGCCGCCTGGATCTTCGCCGATCAGTCCGCTTTCGTGCGCGCCGACTGGATTGAAATAACGCAGCGTGGCGATCCGCCACGACGCATCCGCCAGCTGCAGATCGCGTAGCACCTGTTCGGCGATCAGCTTCGATTGACCGTACGGATTGGTTGCGGACAGCGGGAACGATTCATCGATCGGCGAGGTTTCCGGCACGCCGTACACCGTGGCCGACGAACTAAATACGAACTGCTTCACGTTGCGGTCGCGCATCACGCCGAGCAACGTCAGCAGGCTGCCGAGGTTGTTGTCGTAGTATTCGAGCGGCTTGCTGACCGACTCGCCCACCGCTTTCAACGCCGCGAAGTGGATCGCTCCCGTGATCGGATGCGTGTCGAAAATACGCTCTAGCACGGCTTTGTCGCGCGAATCGTTCTCGTAGAATGCCACGCGCTTGCCGGTGATCTGTTCGACCCGCGCGAGCGACTCTCGGTTACTGTTGACGAGATTGTCGACCACCACTACGTCGTAGCCGCCGTTCAGCAATTCCACGCACGTATGCGAGCCGATAAAGCCCGCGCCGCCGGTTACCAGAATCGTGCCCTTCAAGACCATGTGCTCCTCCCCGTTTCAGATGTTTTGAACTATCTACCGGCCCGTGCGCGCCTGGCGCCCGTTCACTGTTGCCCGGACAGGCCCACGCCGACCGTGGCGAGATCGCCGTCGGTGACGTACGGCACGATCCCATCCGCCGCGATGCGCGCCGCCGTGGCGGGTCCGCATGCGGT
Source organism: Paraburkholderia sp. BL21I4N1 (assembly GCF_002973525.1). Taxonomy (GTDB): domain Bacteria; phylum Pseudomonadota; class Gammaproteobacteria; order Burkholderiales; family Burkholderiaceae; genus Paraburkholderia. Next base: position 128,659 of record NZ_PVEN01000019.1, on the reverse strand, counting down.
GTCGGCGGGATCGCAGTAGTCGATCGACAGCACCGGCAGCCGGTATTGCTCGCGGATCGTCGCGGCCTTCCCGAGCAGCCACTCGCGGTCGGCTTGCGGCACCTCGGTATAAGCCTGCTTGCTCGCATCCCAGCCGCGATACAACGATTCGAACGCGACCACATAAGCGAGATCGTGGACCTGCGGCAAGATCTCGAAACCGCGGTTGAAGATCAGCCTGGCTTTCGGATAACGCGACTTGATCGCGCGGATCACGCGGATCATGCCGGCTTCCTGCGCAGCGCGCTCGGTGTCGGTTTTGGCGATCAGCTGATAGGAGTCGAGCGTGTCGAGGAAGAAGCCGCGATAGCCCTTCTTCCACAATGGCGCGATTACCTTGTCCACGAAAAACGCGGGCCACTCGGGCGCCGTCTGGTCGACCACATGCGACGCCCACGCGTCGTTCGTCCCCGGCAGCCACGTGCTCGGCATCGCGCTGAAATAGCTGCGATGCGGATTCACTTCGCCGACGCTGACGTAGGCGAACCACGCGGGGTGCGTTTTCGAATGCGCATGCGGATCGAACCGCGCATCGGGCTCGACCACCACCACGTCGAAGCGCGCCAGTTCATCAACCGGCGGATTCGCGCCGTAGAACAGCGCGATCGAAGGCCCCGCCGGCGTGCTCATCGCGTCCTGCGCGTGCGCCACCGACGCCAGCGCGCCGAACGCGGCCATGCGCGCAAAGCGGCTAGCAAGGCCAAGTAAGTGACGCAATGAAAAGCGCCGGTCGTCATCGTGCTGAGCCAAACCCCGTTCCTCCTGGATGTTATTCGAGCAAATCCGCGCGCGGTGCGCGCGCCGTACTAGCTAACGGAAGTCAGAAACGACCACCAGCAAATACTATCCAGCGCCTCGGTCGAAATCGACGGACTGAAACCCGCCTGCCGCGCGGCCGTCCACGCGGTTTGCGCGCTCGACGTCGCCGTGCACGACGACACATAGTCGAGCGAGCCGACAAAAAAGCCGCTGCGTCCGAAGTTCTGCTCCGTGCTTTGCCACGACTGCAACTGCTGCACGAGCGACGTACTCACCGACGGCAGATAGGCCTGCTCCACCAGCACACCGTCGATCAACCACGGAAACGCCACGCCGCCACTGCTCCCGGCGATGCTCTGCACCGGCGCCGCATTCGGCACCAACGCCAGATTCGGGAAACGGTCGCGCAACTGCTTGACGAGATCGAGACCGCCTTGCGCGCAGGTGGCGTCGCACGGACCGCCCGATGTGTTGGTGCCGTGTCCGACGATCTCGAAGTTGTCGAGCATGAAGCCATCCACGCCGGTGGCTGCGAGACGCGGCGCGACGTAGTTCACGATCAGGTTCTGATAATCGGCGTTGGCGGGATTCATCCAGTATTCCGGGAAGCCCGAATATTTACCGAGTTGCGCGGCGGTGTTCGCACCGCACGATACGAACCCAGACGGCACGGTGCCCCAGTAGCTGCGCGATTTCTCGCAGGCGCCGAAATTAAGGTAGCTCAACACTTTCGCGCCGTTGGCCTTCAATGCCGCGATCTGCGCGGCGGAGAACGCCGGCGTGCCGGTGCCGGGGTCCGCGTCGATCACGATCAGCTTGAAGGTCGACGCCACCTGGCTGAGGGTGAGCCCGCTGGCATCGCCGTAATACACGGTCCAAACCGGCGCGACCGGCAAGGCGCGCGCCGCCGCAATCACGGGCGCGGGCGTGGCAGGCGGGGTCGTCGTGGCGGGGTTGGTCGGCGTAGCGGTACTGCCGGCGGCCGGCGTCGTCGCCGCCACGGTCGCGGCGCCCGAGGTGCCGCCGCCGGAACCGCCGCCGCACGCGGCCAGCAAACCCGCTGCAACGGCGACCACCGCGCCGCGCCGACGCAACGTACGGCAAACCGCACAACGAAGCTCGATGGCAAGCCACGCGCGGGCGGCCCGGCGCAATGGGCCGAGAAAAAGCTGAAACATATTGGAATCCGGGTCGAACGATACGAGGGCAAGGCGCAGACACGCCGCTTCGATTCCCACAACGCGTCTGGCTCTCACCGTATGAACGGCAGACCCGCGACGATCTTGAATCGAAAACGGCAGCGCCGCTCCTTCAACCCCGCAACATATACGTTTCGTATTCCAATGACGTGAATTTTCTATCGAGCATTTTCACGGCCGCCACCACCACGACCAGCAACGCGAGCGCGAAACCATAGCCGTAGTAGTCCGGACCGAGCCGGAGCGTGATGCCGGTGAATAGCCCGTTCAGCACCACGAAGCCGGCGGTGAGCCGCAGCACCATGCGCCGTCCGTCCAGATAGAAGAACACATTGAGCAGCCCCAGCAGCAGCACCTGCAGACTCGCCGACACGACGTCGACGACGAGCAGCGGCAGATACAGCGGCGAAATGCCGAGCGAGGCCAGCACGTGCTCGCCGAAGGCGATGATCAGCAACAGCACGATGGTCTGCACCTTGATGATTTCGTACAGGCCGGCGCGCACGCTGCCCACCATCATGTCGCGCATTTCGTTGATATGACGCAGCGTGGCGCCGCTGCGCACCGCGTTGTAAAACGCGTCGTAATACTCGACGAAATCCGCTTCGATACGCACGAGGAAGGTCGCCATGCCCGGCATCACGCACACGTACGCGATAAAAATCGGAATGTCGTAAATCACCGACGCATGCAGCGGCCCGATCACGCGGGTACCGGTGCCCGGCGAATACCAGAACATGAACTTGTCGAGCCACACGCCGATATTGAACAGCAACCCGACCAGCGCCAGACTCGGATAAGCGAAACGGCGCTCGAACACTTCGAACGAAATGAAACGCTCGGAGCGGTAGTTGCGATAGATCAGCCCCGACAGACCGGCCAGCAGAACGATATGCCCCGCGACAAACCCGCCCAGCAAACCCACGAGCCCATAGCCGTTCAACGCCAGCGCGAGACACACCACGCACGCATAGCCCACGAAGAACACCAGCAGAATTTGCCGGTACTGCTTCACGCTGGACAGGAAAATGACGGCGATCCAGATATTGCTGACCACCACGAAGCCCGTGATCATCAACAGACGGTAGATCACCGGCTCGCCGCGAAACCCCACCAGCGTCGCAATCACCGCAACCACGGCGGCCAGCAGCGACGACACCAGCACCACGCCGTTATAGTTCGACAGCACCAGATCGTCGCGCTTCTCGAACAGCCGGTCCGAAATGAAACGCGTGAACGACAGTTGCAACGGCCCGGTCAGGATCAGGCTCAATGCAATCAGGTAGGTGACGGAGACCTGGAACTGCACGATCGCGAAGGTCGGAATCACCGACGTGAGACTGATCAAACCGATAATCAGAATGCCGAAGATCGACAGAATCAGCGGCCCGGAGCTGATCAAACCCGCGTAAGCATAGGCGCGCGCCACGCCCATCAGCGTGTCGCGGCGCATGATCTTGCGCAATTCGAAGCCAATCCCCGCCATTAGCGTGTCTCCTGCGAGTGAACGGACGCCGCGGTCTGCGCACGCGCGCCCGCTCCGTTCGATTGAGTGCCATGGTTCACCGGGCAGCGCGCGGCGTCGCCGCCCGCGGCATTCGCCTTACGATCCGGCAGCGCGGCGAGGCGCTCGTACAAGACCCGATAGCGGTCGATCATCTGTGTCTTCGTGTAGTAGCGGCGCACGCGCGCCAGGCCCGCCTGCTGCGCGGCCAGCCAGCGCGCCTCGTCGGCGAGCAGCGCGAGCACCGCCTGAGCGAAGGCCGCCGGGTCCGCGAGCTGCACCACCATGCCGGCCGAACCGAGCGCGCGGTCTTCCTCGTCGACGCCTTCGATCAGTTGGCGGCACGAACCCACGTCGGTGGTGATGGCGGGTACGCCGGCGGCGAAGCCCTCCAGCACCACCAGCGGCAGCGCCTCGCTGATCGAGGTCAGCGCGATCACGTCGACCTGCGGCAGCATCTCATCGATACGCTGGAAGCCGAGGAACTTCACATGCCGGCCGAGCCCGAGGCTCTCCACCAGCGCACGGCATTCGAGCGCGTAGGCGGGATCTTCCTCTTCCGGCCCGATGATCCAGCCTTCCAGATCGGGCAGGCTGCGCGACGCGATAAAGATCGAGCGAATGAAGGTCTTGATGTCCTTGATCGGCACCACCCGGCCGATCAGCGCCACCACGCGGTGCGCGCGCGGCTTGCGCAGCGCCACCAGCGGCGCGAGACCGTCGACGTCGATGCCGTTCGGTATGCATTGCGTGCGCTCGGCACGCGCGCCGTCGGTGATCTGGCGCTGGCGGTTCGTCTCGTACAACGCGACGATGTCGTCGGCGGCGTCGTAAGCGAGCTTGCCGATCGCCTCGAAAAAGCGCACCCACAACTCACGGAAATAACTGACGCGCGAGATATCGCGCTCGAACACGCCGCGGTTGTCGCGAATCCACTGGCTTTGCAGCAAGTCGATCTTGCGTTCTTTCGTGTAGATGCCGTGTTCCGAGATCAGCAGCGGCCGGCCGGTGCGGTAATGCATCAGCGCGCCGAGAAAGCCGCCGTAACCGGTCGACACCGTGTGGTACACCCGCGCCGGCAACAGCTTTTCGGCGACGCGGGCGAGTTGCCACAGCGGCTTGTGCATGATCCGCACGGTCCAGAAATAATCGGTGAACGACGGGTCGGTGCAGTACTTCTGATACTGATCGACGATCGTGTCCCACGCCGCGCGGCTCGACAGAAACTCCGCCTCGTTCAGCGCGCCGTTCTCCCCCAGCATCGGAATCATGCTGGCCATCAGCGTGCCGGCGTCCACGCCGCCGCGCGGATCGCGCAATGCATCGTGCAATTCCTGCGAGCGGGCGAAGGCCGCGGCGTCGCCGGCCACTGCGCGCGGCTGCGGCAGGTCGGCCCGCTCCGATTCGTACAGAAAGTGCGTTTCGATATGCACGACGTTGTCCGGCAACGCGTACGCTACGCCCGAATAGTCCTGCAGGCGGCTGCCGATGAACACGATCGCGAAACGGGTCGCCGGATAGGAGCGGATCATTTCATTGACCCAGCTCGACACCCCGCCGCGCACGAACGGGAACGTGCCTTCGAGCAGCAGGCAGACATCGGCGTCGGCAGCGCGACGTACAGGAAGTTCGTTGATCATGACCAGTACTTCACCACCGGTTTGAGTGTGGGCAACGCGGCCGCGTTACCCAGCGAGCCGAGCAGTTGCGACACGCTGGCGTAGTCGCCGCGCAGGAAATCCGCTTCCGCCAGCCACGGCACCAGCCGTTCGCGCGGGAAGCCTAGTTCCAGCGCCCGTGCAATATGTTCGTGAGCGGCCTCCGGCAGACCGCTCGCCAGCGCGAGACGGCCGCGAATCAGCCACAGCGCGGCGTCGCTCTGATCGGTTTCGAGCGCCGCCTGCGCATAGCGGTCGGCCTGTTGCAGCGTGTGCCGGTAGACCGCGCCCTGCACCAGGTTCTGGTACACGAGTTCGAAATACAGTTCGGCCAGCAGACGATTGAGCGCGTGGCGCTCGGCGTCGTGGCTGGTCGCTTCCAGCGCTTTGCCGGTGCGGAAAATTTTCTGCATGATTTCGTTCTCGGCGTGATCCAGCGTGCCGTACGCAATCAGGCGAATGTCTTCGAGCGGATCGGCCAGCAATTCGCGCAGCAACGTGCCCGTGGTACGGGTCGGCATGCTCTGGATCGCCACCAGTGCGGACAAACGGTCGGTGGCCGACACTTGAGTATTCGCGAGGCGTGCCTGCAGGCGCGCGCCGCCGCCGTGCGACACGCGCGACACCAGATAGGTGACGAATTCCGGACGCGGCACGTCGGTGAGCTGATCGCTTTCCTTGCGGCCGGGGAACAGCGCGGCCCAGATGCAACTGATCAGCACCACGATGCCGCCGAACAACGGCACGAACGTGCAGGTCGCCCACAGGAACAGCAGCGACATCGCCCGCGGTTCGCGATAGTTCGGCGGCAGCCAGCGGCGCAAGGCGATCGCCTCGGCCAGCCCGGCCACGGCCTGCAGCGCGAGAAAGCGCAGCAGCGGGTCGAGCGCGCCGGCCGGCGTCAGCAGGCTCGCGACCGCCAGATACTGGAGAACCGCCGCCAGCAGCGCCACCAGCACGCTCACGAGGAGAGACAGGGGCTTAGACATCGAGGCCGCTTCGTTTGAGAAGACGCAGCAACGCCGCGCCCGGCTCGTCGCCCTCGAGGTGCAGCGTATGAACGCCCACGCGCGCGTGTTCCAGGTCGGTGTTGAACTGAGCTGTGAGGCTCGCCTCGATCCGCGCCAGATAGCCGTCGATACCGGTCGTGTCGGTGGCCGGCATCAGGTTCACCAGCACCGATTGTTTCGCGGTCTGCACCGGCCACATCACGTCGAGCGAACGGCGGCGACGCATGACGTGTTCGAACAGCGAATCGCCCTCTTCATCGCGCGGGAACGCCAGCGCCACCAGCGACGACGCCACGCCCGCCTTCTGCTGCAGACGCGTCAGGCGGCTCAGGTCGAGCGCGAATTCGTACGGGCAGTTCGGCACGCTGTCGAGAATGCGCTGCACGAACGCGGAATGCTCGACGCCGTCGGCGTAGTAACCGAGCAGCACCAGCAGCAGTTGCAGGTTGTCGAAATTGAGCGACAGGAACGGCATGCGCTTGACGATCAGCAGCGCGCGCAATTCGCCGTCCGCCGACACCAGCGGGGCGCAGACCAGATACTGGCTGACCGGCACCATCGTGTCTTCGTTCTTCAGATGCGCGACGCTCAGCGTGGCGAGCGCGTGTCTGACGAGTTCGTCGTTCGCCTCGAGTTCGAACGCGTCGCCGATCTGCGCGATCGCCTGGGTGCCGAGCTTGCCGTCGCGCACGGGGTACAGGGCCGCCACTTCGATCTGGCAGGCCTGTGCGACGAATTCGAGCAAGCCGCTCGCGCCGGTCAGCGAGTCGCCCGGCGCAACGGCGGCCGGCACGGCCAGCGCCGTATCCGTTGCCACTGAAAGCCGGCGCAATTCGGTAATCGAATCGCGCAGCGTGGTCGGCCGGGACAACAGGTCTTTCTCGAGCCGCTCGTGCGAGAGGCGCATCAGATAGTGACTGTTGGTCAGCGCGACGAGCCGGTCGTTCAGGTAATCGTTCAGCGACGACGCGCGTTCGGCGCGGCTGCCCCACGTGTCGCCGAAATGCCCGGCGAGAATGGTCTGGATCAGGCCGCCCGCGAAAAACATCGCGGGAAACGCGTTGCCGTGCGGATAGAAAAAGGCCCATGCACCCAGCATGATTACCCCGGACAGCAGGCCGAGCAGACTGCCGTAGCGCAGCGACACCAGCAGCGCCACCAGCCACACCCACGGGTAGCCGGCATGCAGCAGCAACGGGTCTTCGGGATGAAGCCAGCGCGTCAACGCCAGCACGGCCACCACGAGCGCGATGGTTTCCACGATCGCGAACGGCCGCGCCACCGCGGGCGCCAGAAAGCGGCGCACACGCCCGAGATTGCCGAACGGATGCGCATGGCGCGGCTTCGAGGCGCCCGGGTTGTTTTCCACGGCTGCGGTATTCACGGCCATTTCCTTTTCACTTGTCGTATCGGGTTCCGGTGCGCGGTCCGCGCTTCACGCGCCAGCCGGCCACCCGGGGATAAGCTTACTGACGCGCCTGCAACGGCGACAGCACCTTGGCGATCAGCGAGCTGGCCACGCTCGACAGACCCGAGCGGCTCCAGCCGGTACGCGTACCGGTCGCGCTCCACACCACGGCGCCGTTCGACACGTCGATCAGTTCGAACGTCACGCCGACCACCGGCTCGCCGTCCACGCCGGTCTTGTAACGCCATTCCTCGACGGCGCCCGACAGCACGTAACGGGCATTCTGCGAGCGCGCCCAGTCGAGCGCCTTGTCGCCGTCGGCGCGTTGCGTCGTGTCGAACATCGCGTTGCGGCTGGCATCGGCCGGCGCGATGCGCACGTCGGCAATGCCGCCGGCGCGCAGCGTGTTCGCCGCGATCGACTCGGCGCTGTGACCGGCGTCGGGCGTTTCAGTGTAGTTGGCGATCGACACCACCGCCACTTTGTCGCCGCGCGACAGCGTCGGACCCGAGGTCTGGCGGACCGTGCCGCAGGCGCTTACGAGCAGGGCCAGCGTGGTTGCCGCAACACACCAGGCGCTGGTTCGAGCCAATTTTTTGATGCCGTACATGAAGAATTCTCCTTGGATGGATTCGAAACCGGGATTCAGTAAAACCAGCTATAACGCGCGCCGATCTGGGTCACAGGCGTGCCGAGACGCGACACGCGCTGATGTGAGAAAAACAGGGCCGCGTGGTCGCCGCCGAACACGGTGCCAGCGAGACCCAGGCTGACTTCCGGCCCCCAGCCCTGGAGCGTGTCGTGCAGCATGCCGACGTCGAGAAACGGCCGCCACGCACGCGTGTACTGATCGAGCAGATCGTTGCCGAAACCGAAGAAAAGCCCGTATTGCGAGTACGTCTGGGGGACGAACGCCGCGGCGGTGGCGGGACCGGCGGCCACCGGAATCAGCCGCGAAATCAGGCCGTCGGCGGCACCGCTGGCGCTGTAGTCGCCGTGCGCGCCGATCAGCCGGATCGTGTAGTCGGGGTAGTTGGTACGGATCCGATAGCCGATCTCGCCTGTGGACAGCACCCCGCTGCCCAGGTAATGACGCGCCTGGCTATAGAAGCGGTCGGCTTCGACGGTGCCGGTCGCATACAGGTGCTGCGTCGCGTGATAGGTGACCGTGCCGATCACATTGTCCTTCATACCGCCAATCTGTAACGCCTGCGATTCCAACGCCGTCTGGTTACGGCCGGCCTTGAGCTCGAACGACAGCGGCGAGTTCCTGCCCCACTCCGCGCCCACCGCGACGGTGTAGAAACTGTCGAGTGCCTCGCGGCGGCCCGCGCTCACCTGGAAGGCCGTGTCGTAGGTTTGCCGGCGGGCGAAGAACTCCACCGAACGGTCGATCGCCGGCACCTCGGTGAGCTGCGACGCATCGGTCGAATGCTGGAAGCGTTGGACCCCCGTCACGCCGACCATGTACAGATCGGCCACCTTGATGCTGCCCGCGAGCGTCTGTTCGATGTAATCGAGCGGGTGCTCGACATAGCTCGTGACCGTGGCATCGAGCGATTGCGGCCAGCCCAGCGCGGTCTGCTGCAAGCGGCTATGCATTTCCGAATCATCAGGAGCGCCTTCGAGTCCCTGAAACGAGAGATCCTCGGCCGCGCCCGGACGGTCCACCTCGATCGACGCGTCGATCCGGTTATAGAGCGGCAAGTGCGAGCCTTGTTGATCCAGCAGACGCTCCATGGCGGCCTTGTCGTCATCGGCGAGCGCGATCGCGATCAGTTGCTCCGAAGGCTGCAGCAGCACGGACGCGTACTGGCGAGCCAGCCAGCGCTTGGCCAGCGGATTCGCTTCGCGCGACATCGCCCAGGCCAGCGCCACGTCGCGCGCCACGGAAGACGTCAGACGCGCCTGATCCGGCGCCGTCGCCGCTTTGGCCGGCTTGAGTTGCGCGGGCGGCAGACCCGGCGTATCGCCGAGCAGCGTGCGGCGCACCTCGGTGTGGTCGTTGCGACCGGCGTCGGTGGCGAGCAGATCGGTCAGGAACGCCTTCGACACATCCCCGTTCGCGAAGATCGAGGCGAGCGTCACGCGGCGGCCGAGCAACTGTTCACGCACGTCCGCGCCCTGCGACGTCCGCGTGCGCAACGCGATCTGCCCCGCCGCGTTGTTGGCGCGGATGTCGGCGCCTTCCTTCTGCATCTGGCGCCAGACATTGCGCCGGATCGACCACGCGAGATCGGTGCGGCCGGCCATTTCCTGTGCTTCCGCGTAGGTCAATTGCCAGAGCGGATCGCGCGACATGGAAGCCGATTGCAGGCGCAGATACTTGAGCGCCGCTTCCGGCCTGTTCAGACGCATCTGCGCGGCGGCCAGCGGCCCCCACAAGGCGGGCGCCTGGGCGGGCGCGTCGCGCCACTCGGCCACCGCGTCGCGCAGTTGCGCGCCGCTGCCGAAGTCGACCAGCGTCCACAGCAACGCGGCGCGCAGTTCGAGCGAGGCGCCGGGCAGCGTCACGGCGGCCTGCAGGTCGTGCAGCGCGTCGTACGGACGGTCGATCTCCAGATAATATTCGGCCCGCGCCTGCAGGAACGCCGGATCGCGTTCGGCCGCGCTCAGCTGCGCGGGCGACAGGCTGGCCAGCAACTGCGTGATGCGATCGAACTGCTCCGCGATGGTGTAATAGTGAATCGCCCCCTGCAGCGCGAGCGTCGAATGGTCGCGGCGGAATTGCAGCTCGGACGTGCGGCCCGCATCGACCGGATACGCGTCGTAGAAGTACGTCATCGCGCTGAGGTCTTCGGGTGTCGCCTGATCGCTGGCCAACAGACGCTTGTAGGCGTCGTTCGCGATGTCGTCGCGCTGCAGAAGACGGGCGAGTTGCGCGGCATTGCGCCAGAACAGCACGTCGTTGTCTTTCGCGCCCTTGCGGGCCGCGAGCAGTGCGTTGAGCGCGCCCTTGTAGTCGCCGTGACGATACAGCATGCTCGCCGTGTGCAGCGCGTATTGCGTATTGTCCGGGTAGAGCTGATTCAGCTTGCGGTAGTAGGTCAGCGCTTCGTCGTCGTGACCGGCGCGCTCGGCGAGCAGCCCGAGGCGGGAATCGATCGCTTCGGCTGGCGAATTGTGCTGACGGCCACGCAGGAAAGCCAGCGCGTCGTCAGGACGACCGAGGCGCTCGTAGGTCGCGACCACCGAATCGAGCAGCTTCAGATCACCCGGCGCCGCGTTCGACGCCTGAATCAACGCCGCCAGATAGGCGTTGTCGTCGTTGAGCATCGGCGCGAGACGCATGACGTTTTTCCAGCCGTCCGGATCCTGCGTGGCCTGCGCGTAGACCAGCCACATCTGCAAGGCGAGCGGCGACGCATGATTCCATTCGGCGACCTGAGCGAGACGTTTGGCCCAGACCGCCGAGCCCGGATTCTTCTGCATCTGTTCCGTCGCCACGCGCTGCGCGTTCGGCAAATCGTTCGATTCGAGGAAAGACTGATACAGCAGCCCCTGAACGTCGGTCCCCGACGCGGCGGCTGCCGGGGCTGCGGATGCCGCGCGCGTGCCCGATGCCGCCGGCATGGCCGATGCCGCCGATGCCGCCGATGCCGCCGATGCAGCTGATGCAGCTGATGACGCCGATGCCGCCGCGACTGACGAAGCACCCGTCGCGTTCACCGCGGCACTCACCGCCGCGGCCACCCGCACGACGTGCACATCGTCCCGGCCGTGCGTACCGATCCGCATCACCCCGCCGGAAGCGGCTTGCGGACCGTCCATATAAGCGTACGGCGGCTGCGCGCCGTCCCGCTGCCCGCGCTCGCGGATCAACGCGACCAGCCGCAGCGCCCCGCCGTCGTCCGGCTGAGCCTGCGCATAGCCGGCCAGCGCCTTCGCGTAACGATCGACCAGGTCCGGCCGATGCGCCGCGCGCGCCAGGTTCAGCAAGACGATCAGCGTCTCGTGATCGTGGGCAAAGGCCGCGCCGTGCTGCTCGGCGGCGGCGAGCGCCTCGTCGAGCAGATTGCCGCCCTGCAGCGCCCGGATGCCTTCGATAAAGCAGTGCCGCTGTGCGTCGAACGTCGCGGCGCTCGCCTGCAGACGGAACCAGCCGTCGGCCGCGCCGCGATAGTCGCCGCCGTACATCGCGAAGCGCACCACTTCGCGGTTCCAGCGCGTTTGTTGCGCCGGGTCCTGGACCGCTAGGCGCGCATACAGTTGCTCCGCGAGTTGTTGCGCATTCACCGACGCGGCCATCTCGGCCAGCACCTGCAGGTCGGCGGTCGGCCACGACAGCGCGGCCGCATTCGCGAGCTGCGCGCGCAGACGCACCAGCGCGGCGTCGCGCTCCGGGTCGTTGACGGGCAGCGCGAAAATCTCGCGCGTATCGACAGTCAAGCGCAGCAACTGCCCCGCGCGGCGCATCGCTTCGGACGGCATCGCCGCCATGCGCTCGGCGACCCGCCTCGCGTCTTCGTTGCGGCCCAATTGCACGTATTGCGTGCCGAGCACCTGCAGGAACTCGGTGTTGTCGGGCTGCACGCGCAGCCAGGCTTCCAGATAAGCAATGCTCAGGTCGCTCGGTGCGTCGGTCGAGGTCATCCGGCTACGCAGACCACCGCGCGGATGCACAAGGTACAGCGTCATCAGCACGACACCCGCGAGCAGCAGGACGAGCCAGGTGGGCGCGATGCGAGGGCGGGTATCAACCACAGGCGGCCTCGACTGACAGGTAGTTCAGTTTCGTGCCGATGTCGGCCGGCGTGTCGAAACGCAGGAAGTCACCGTCGCGACGCGCCGCGACCGGCTGGTTGTTGATGCTGATCCTGCACGACTGCGCGTTCGCCAGCTTGACGAACGGCTGGTAATGGCCGGCAAACTCAAAATGCATACCCTGCGGCGTACGGCGGAAATTGCGCACGAAACCGTTCGCTTCGGCGATATACGGCACGCTCGCCGCGCCGCCCAGCGCGAAGCGCGCACTGCCGTCGTCGACGTGAATGTAGGTGCCGTCGGGACCGCTGGAGAAACCGGTCACGCCCTGCGCCGTGTCGAGCGACGGTCTGGCGGTCTGCGGCCAGTGCAACTCACGCACCGAGCCGTCGCCACGCACCACCCAGCCGCTTTGCGGGCCCACCTCTTTCGCCACGGCAAACGTGCGCCAGTCCAGCACCTTGCGGATGTACTCGGTCACATACACCGGCATCACGGGCTGCTTGAGCACCGTCGAGAAGATCTGGTCGAGCGCGCGCAACGACGCGACTTTGGTGCCGCTGTACATGTGGTAGTAGATGTCGATCGGCTTGAAACGCAGCGGACGGTCCGTCATCGCGTAGGTTTCGAGTACGCGCGTAAAGCCGTAAAACGGGCCTTGCCAGTCGTTCGTGTAGACGTTCTCGTCCTGGTTCGGCGCATACACCTGGTAGGCGCCCGGACCTTTGTCGACGCCGATCGGCGCGATATTGGTCCAACTGTTGGCCGACTTCGTGATGACGGTGTCGCCGCCGTTGAAGTTGTAGACGCCGGCTTCATACACCTTGCGCACCACGAAAGCGGGCGGCTGACAATCGCCGGACCATTGCAGCATCACGGTCTTCTTGCCCGGAGGCGCGAGACGCGAATTGATGTAGTCGATCGAACCGGTGATCTCGCGGTCGATATTGAATTTATAGCCCGGAATATTCAGCGAGAACGCCGCATCGCCGCCCCCAACGTCCACCTGGGCGCCGGTCTTGTTGTCGACATGCTCCCATTGGAAAGGATGCGAATACGTATGCGTGCCGATCTCCACGTTCGGCAGCGCGAACATCTTGCGGGCGATCTCTTCGAGACGCGGCGAGATGTCCGCGTGCAGGCCCTTCGCGCCGACCTCGCCTTCAATGACCGACAGCGTCATCGGCACCTTGTAGCGGGTGAAAATCTGCTGGTACAGCGCCTCGCCCGAATAATCAGGGCCGGGGAATTCGGCTCGCGACGCAAAGCCGTCGCCGTCGACATGCGACATGAATAGACGGCGGCCGTTTTCGGTCGTCACGCTCGGCGACGGAAAATCCTGCAGATGTAGCGCGGCTTTCATGAAAGCCATCGGCTGAATCGCCCAACGCTCCTGCTCGATGCTGTCGAGCGAGGCCACGGTGTAAGGGCTCAGCGCGTAGCCGCCCCACGGTGTGAGCGCGATCTGATCGACCAGCACGCCATTGGCCGAGATGCGCAGCAGCGACTGGCTGTGCGGTCCGACGCGCACGCCAAGCAGATCGCGCGGCTCGGGTTTCGGATTGATTTCGAAGCCGACCATGGGATCGCTCTTGACCACCGAGACCGGCGCGGCCAGCGTGCCGCTCACGTCTTGCAGATCGAGCGCCGCGCCGCCGGAACCCGCGGCGTCGAAACCGAACTGGCCGAGAAACGCAACCGGCACATGGTCCGTGATGCGGGCGGCGACCCAGCGTTGCCAGGCTTCGGGATCGGGCGCCGCGCCGCGCTGGATCCACGCGACCACGCCCGCATAACGGTCCGGCGAAATGTTGTCCGGCAGACGCGACGAGAAATCGGCGTACTCGACGTCGTAGCCCATGTAATTGAGCGGCGTGGCCAGATCGCGCACACCGGCGCTCAAGTCGAGCGGTTCTTTGGTGTCGCGGTCCTGAACGACGAGAATCTTGCGCGGCAACACTTCGATCCTGCCGATGCCGACCACGTCGCGCGCCCGGCTGGTCACGTACGGCAGCATGCCGGCCGCCACCACGCGGGCCGCCGTGTCGCGCGCGCACTGACGGTCGTTGCGCGCGCAGAACTCGACCGAGACGACCGGCACGCCGGTCTGCTGGGTGAACGCGCGGGCCTTCGCGACGCGCTCCGCGCGCTGCGCTTCGGGTACGTCGAGCGGACGGCCGCTATCGTCCAGTCCGCGGACTAGCGAATCTCCCACCACGGCATACAGCGATTTCGCATAAGGCAGCGCGGCCTGCGTGACGTCGGCGCCCCCAGCGACCAGCCGTGCATCGGGATGCATCTCGCGAATGCGCGCGGCTGCGGCGATAGCGACTGGCGTCTCGAGCAGGAATCCGCGATAGCCGCGCCGCCACAGCGGCTCGACCTGACGGGTCACGAAAGCTTCGGATGTCTCACCAGGCTCGCCGGCGGTAGTGCGCGCGATCCAGGTGGTATGACGCAGCGGATGCGCCAGCGGCTCGAAACCCGTGGCCGGATCGATCACGACGGCGTCGAACGCCTGCAGTTCGCCGACCGGCGGATTGGCCGCGTAGAAGAAAGCGAGATTCGGCGGCGCCTCGGCAACGCCCATGGCAGCCGAGGCCGACGGCAACGGCGCGGCCTGAAGGTGAACGCCAAGCGGGGCAACAGCGCTTGAGCCAAGCAGTACCGCAATCAAGGTGCGCCGGAGAAACCGTTCACCGGTTCGTTCAGCTACCTTGCGAGAATTCCCGCCGGCCCGTGTCCCGGTCCGCTTCTTCATAGCCAAAATCTTTTCCCCGTTCTTCTGCTGACTGAACACGAGCGGCGTTATCTCCAGAGGGAGAAATTTCCGCTTGCTGATTTTTGAGCCGGCCTGTTGGCATTAATTACGCAACCTAATCCGGCGTTGCGCCGGATGCGAAACCGGCCTGTGTTTGTTTCTTGTTAAGGCGGTGGAAGATAGCACATGACTTCGGTCGTCTCAAGCTAGCTTCAGCCATTGTTGACATTCCCGCGTCTGAATACAACGCCACGCATCTGCTTGAATCTCAAAGCAAACGATTGCGCGCCTAAGCCACTGTCCGGCAAAGCCTGGCTTGATGTGTTGGGAATACGCCGCACTTAAACCCGAGTCACCATGAACACGCTCAAATCATCTAACCAATAACCTGGAAAAAAATGCACCATCGTTCTTTTTTCAAATAACCTTTACCGATTTTTTAACGTTCTTTCGTAAAAGCCCATTCGCCGCAATTTGCAAAAGGCGAACTTTCCCAAATGCCGAACCCGGCCAGTAATAAATCGTCATCCGGTGCGGAAATCGATTTCAACCATCACGTGCGCCTGGTGGGAAGAAAAAATGTCGGCTGGATCGGGAAGACCCTGGCTTCAACCGCTTCGCCACAGCCAGCGGCAGGTCGGCAGCGGTCAGCAAAGCGGCGGCATGCTGGGCGCAAGAATTTATCGGTCGAGCCGCTAAAGGAATCGGCGGCATTGCCGTTAGCGCAGTTGGCAAACCCGGAGCGATCCGGCGACGCAAAACTATAGGGACTCCCTTGGGGAGTTTGCCAGTTGCCCGCCGTAACCGCGGCGGGCCAATCGACAACGGTCATCGACAGACCGGGTCAGGAGGCCAGATGAAAAAAATCCAGGGGTTGGGCACGCTCGGCGTTGCTGTTCAGGAATCCAACGAATCGAATCGCCGCGCGACATACGCCGGCAAAGCGCTGAAACGGGCCACGCTGATGGCCTGCCTGCTGGCCGGTTGTCTGCACGGCACGGCGTTCGCGGGCACCACCGCCGCGCTCAGTCTGGTGGTGCCTTCCTACTTCAATGCGACAAAAAGCCTGGCCGACTGGAACAGCCTGGTCACCTCGGCTCATCAGGTATCGACTACCGCCATCCTGAATCCGGACAACGGCCCCGGCGCCACCACGGATCCGAACTACGCGGCCGCGACGGCCAAGGTTCGCGCGGCGGGCGGCAAGGTGGTCGGCTATGTGCACACGTCGTATGGCAAGCGTTCGCTCTCCACAGTCGTGGCCGAAATCAACGCCTATGTCGCGCTCTACAAGGTCGACGGCTTCTTTATCGACGAAATGTCGAACGACAGCAAAATCGCGCACATCCAGTACTACCAGTCGCTCTACAACTACATCAAAGGCCTGAACGCGACGTATTCGGTGACCGCCAATCCGGGCACCAACATTCCGGAGCTTTACGCGAGCTTGCCGACGGCGGACACGTTCGTCGTCTTCGAAAGCACCGCGAAGGCTTATGCGAAATACGAGCCGTTGAGCTGGCAGGCGGCCTATCCGAAGACCCGCTTCGTGCACATGGTGTACAGCGCGACGGCCGCGCAAATGCCGGGCATCGTGAAATACGCGAGCACGCACGGCGCGGGCGGCGTGTACGTGACCTCGCTGGGCAGCTCCAATCCTTATAAGGCGTTGCCGCCCTACTGGAGCACCGAAGTCACGGACGCAATCGCGCCGTGAGGCGACGAGCGGTGGCGTGATGCTCACCGGACCGGCAACGCCGGTCGCGGCGAATTCGCGGGATGAATGAACGAGCGGCTTGCATCCACGGTGCCTGCCGCTCTTTTCCGTGGCGCCGCCGCGCGATCTAGAACACGCCCATCAACGCGGACAACTGCGAGACGTATTCGCCATAGCGCGGATCGCTCTTGACCTGCTCCGGCTGGCGCGGTCGCGGCAAATCGATCCTGACGTCGTGGATCACGCGGCCCGGCCGTTCCGACATCACCAATACCCGGTCCGACAGAAACACCGCCTCGTGGATGCTGTGCGTGACCAGCAACACGGTCAGCGTGCTCTGCTGCCAGATTCTCAACAGCTCGACGTTCAGGCGGTCGCGAGTCAGCGCGTCCAATGCGCCAAACGGTTCGTCCATCAGCATCACGCGCGGCTGCAACAGCAGAATCTGGCCGATCGCGGCGCGCTGCCGCATACCGCCCGACAACTCGTGCGGATAGCGGTCGGCGAAGGCCGTCAGACCCAGCGTTTCCAGCAGCGCGGGCAAGCGCGCCTCGACCTGCGCGCGCGGCAGATCGCGCAGCTTCGCGCCGAGCCGGATGTTGGCGCCGACCGTCAGCCACGGCAGCAGATTGCTGGTCTGAAACACCACGCCGATATCCGGCACCGGTCGGTTAATCGGCTCGTCGCCGAGCAGAATCCGGCCGGCGTCGCACGGCACGAGGCCCGCCACCATGCGCAGTAACGTGCTCTTGCCGCAGCCGCTCGGTCCGAGGATCGAGACGAACTCGCCCTGGCGAATCTGCATCGAGACGTCGTCGAGCGCGCTGAAGGCCTGCGCGCCGCCGCGCGCGGCGAAGCGCTTGCCCACCTGCTCCACCGCGATCAGCGCGGGCGCCGTGCCGTCGCGCGGCAACGCTTGAACCGACGCGCCGCTTGCCGGGGCGCGCTCCACGATACGCAACTTGTCGACCATCGCCATCAGACTGTCACTCCTCTCCACCACACGCCGCGCGACACCAGGTCGACAGCCCAGTAAAACAGCATGGCCAGCCCGGTCACCATCAGGATCGCCGCGAACGACAACGCCGTCTGCGCATTCGACGTCGCGAATACGATCAGGTGGCCGAGCCCCGACTCCGAGCCGATGAATTCGCCGACGATCGCACCGATCACCGCCAGCGGCATCGCGATCTTCAACCCGTCGATCAACGCCGGCAGCGCGGCCGGCAAGCGCAAGTGCCAGAAGGTCTTGGCCGGCGACGCGCCGAGCGCGCGGAAATGCTCGTCGAGATTGCGCGGCACGCCCGCGAGTCCGCCCATCGTCGCGATCACGATCGGGAAGAACGCGAACAGCACGGCCGCCGCCAGCTTCGACGCGAAGCCGTAGCCGAACCAGACGATCAGCAACGGCGCGAGCGCGATTTTCGGCATGCTCTGCAACGCGGTGACGAGCGGAAACAAGGTGCGCCGCGCGATGCTCGACATGCTGGCGAGCAGACCGATCGCGAGACCGCCGACCAACGCCAGCGCGAAGCCGGCGAGCACCTCCCAGGCGGTGGCGAGGGTGTCCGACAGCAACTGCCCGCGCATTTCCCAACCGGCCGCGAACACTTGCGAAAGTGCCGGCAGCACGTAGTCGCGCGTGCCGGTCCAGCGCACGCCGAATTCCCAGATCAGGCCGATCACGACCCAGAACGAGACGGTTTCGATCAATCGCTTCATAAGGGTTCCGAAGGGTGTCGAATTACGGGCGAGCGGACGGATCGCTGGCGGGCTCGGCGGGGTCGGGCGCGGCTGCGGCCTGCTCCGGCTTTTGCGCCGACGCTTGCGCCTGTTTCTGCGCCACCAGATGCGGCGGCGGCGGTACGACGAAGCGCTCGAAGCGATACTGATCGAACGATTCGATCGTGCGCTCCCATACTTGCGGTTCGTGCGCGTCGCGCTCGCCGATCTGCGTCATCTCGCAGTACACCTCGACGTTATTGCCGTCCGGATCCTTGAACACGAGAAACAGGTTATTGCCCGGACCATGCCGGCCGATGCCGCGCACGATCTCGACGCCATGCTCCTGCAACACCTTCACCGAGCGCTCCATTTCCTCGTAGCTGTCGATCAGATACGAGAAGTGCTCCAGACCCGGCCGCGAGTAGCGCGGCAGATCGTCGAAGTCGGCGGAGTCTTTCGGCAGCTGGGCGAGCGCGAGATCGTGGTGATCGCTGCCGGCGCGCAGAAACACCATCTGATCGCCGATCCAGTCGGACACCTTGAGGCCCAGCACGTCGGTATAAAACCGCGCGGACTTCTGGATGTCGCGCACCATCAGCACCATGTGTCCAAGCCGCTTCGGACGCAAACTGTTCATTGCCTGTCTCCTCTTTGCCGACGCTTCGCGCAGGCGGGTTGGCGAGCGCGCCTCACACTTCGACGAGGCACGCCCTCCCGATCGGGTTCATTCGACGAATCGGTTCGTATAAAGATCGGCCGCCTTCACCTTCGCGCCGGTGCCGAACGCGCGCGACACGAAGGCCGCGGTCGACTCCATGCGCGCCGGACGCAGCCAGCCGGTCTTGTGGTCGGTGGGGTCGTCGCTAATCAGGCCGTTGGTCTCGACGATCTGTTGCAGCAGGATCGTCTTGTCGAGCACCGGAAACTGCGCGGCGATCGCATCCGCCGCTTCCTGCGGATGCGATCGCATCAGCGCATAACCGCGATAGGTCGCCGCGACGAAACGCTTGACCACGTCGGGATGCTGGGCCACGAAGGTATCGGTGGTCACGAGGCCGTTGCCCATCATATCCAGCCCGAAATCCCGGTAGAACACGCGGCCGAGTTGCTGGCCGGCGCGCTTCGCGAGGGCCGCCTGAACCGGCAGGCTCGCGCCCTCCCAGCACTCGGACAGATCGATCCGCTTTTGCAGCAGCGCCGTGTTGATGACAGCCGGGTCGAGGCGCACGGTCTTGATGGCGTCGGGCGCGAGGCCGTTCTGTTTGAGCCACGCCGGCATGATGTTCTGCACCGGTGACGCCCCGCCGCCGCCGAGCGTCAGCCCCGACAGATCCTTCAGCGAATTCACCTTGAAGCCGGGGCGTTCGAGATAGCACATGGCGCCCGGCCAGCGCGTGTTGATCGCGCCGACCATCACCGCATGACCGCCATGCGCGCGGTTCAGCATCACGCTGACCGGATCGCCGTAGCCGAACTCGAACAGACCGCCATCCACTTCATTGACGGTACGCTGGCCGCCGTAACCGCGCATCACGCTGACGTCGAGCCCCGCCTCGCGGTAGTAGCCCTTCGATTGCGCGAGCAGAATGCCGCCGGTGCTGCCCTGCGGCAGCCACGCGAGGTTGACGCGCACGGCGTCGGCGGCTTGCGCCTGGACGCTGGCGCATAGCGCGACGGCGGCGAGCGCTGTCGCGTACCACGCGGGTGACGCGGCATAAGGCAGGGGTCGCGCCGAGGTGCGCTTCGCTACCGCCTGCGATTCCTGCCGCGGTATGTGCTGCATGAATTGCTGCAAAAACGCGCGCCGTATCCGCTGCAACATGTCGTGTCCCCGTCCTGACTGGAGTAAAAAAAGAAGCGCGGCAAGCGTAACGACGCTCAGCCCGCCACCAGTGGATTTTCAATCGAGCCGATACCGTCGATCGATGCGACCATCACGTCGCCCGCCTTCAGATAGATGCCGCGTCCCATGCCAACGCCGGTCGGCGTACCCGTGGCGATCAGATCGCCGGGTTGCAGCGTGAGGATCGTCGATAAATATTCGATCTGTTCGGCGATGTTGAAAATCATCCCGGACGTATTGCCGTCCTGCATCGTCTCGCCGTTCACCGCGAGGCGCATGCGCAGATTCTGCGGCTCGGCGATGCAGGCCCGCGGTACGAACCACGGGCCGAGTGGACCAAAGGTATCGAAACTCTTGCCGCGAAACCAGTCGTGTTTGAACGGATAGTCGGTGCGGCGATTCAGGTCGCGCGCGCTGACGTCGTTCAGAATCGTGTAACCCGCGATGTAGTCGTAGGCGTCCCGCTGCGCGATATGGCGGCCGGTTTTGCCGATCACGACCGCCAGTTCGACCTCCCAGTCGACCCGCTCCGCGTGCGGCGGAATCACCACGTTGGCGAGCGTCGGCACCACGCTGGTTTCGGCCTTCATGAACATGTACGGCGTGCTTTCCTCGCGCGGCGCCAGCTCCGTGCCCATCTCCAGCGCGTGCTCGTAATAGTTGGACGCCGCCGCGAAAATCCGCCGTGGCTGGTACGGCACGCATAGCGTATGGCCAACGAGCGGTTTGAGACCGAGCGTGCCGGCTTCGATCGCGCGGGCCGCGTTGCCGAGCCGTTCGACGATCGCCGCGCCATCGCTTTCCCATCCGGCGATCAGGCTGCCGACGTCGTCGATCCCTGCGCCGGACGCGTTCAGCGCGCTGTGCTGCAACGCGGCCTGCGCGTCGTAAAGCGCGTCGCCGACTGCCAGACCAGTAGCGCGGCGGCCATTCGATTCATAAGTTGCGATACCAAACCAGGTCACGTGTTGCCTCGCTTTGTTGCGTTTGTAGGGAGTCAGTCAGTTGTCGAGGACGTCATCAGCGCACTGAACTATTCGTATACATTCAGTCACTCATGTATTTTTATTAAAATCCTTGTATACACTTATCGGGGCGTGAACACGTTCGCGCGTACACTGCATGGGCTTGCACAGGCCGGATATGCGCGGTGGCGATTGAGGCGGTTGGGCCGCTGGCGCATAATGAGGGCCGCCTCCCCACGGTTCCGCTCAACCCACCACCATCACGATGACAACGCTCTCTTCCAAGATTTACCGTCTGCTGTGCGACGAGATCATCGACGGCACGCTCGAACCGGGTCAGAAGCTCGAGGAAGCGGCGCTCGCCGAACGCTTCAACGCGTCGCGCACACCGATCCGCGAAGCGCTGCGCGAGCTCGCCGCGCGCGGCATGGTCGAGCTGACGCCGCGCAAAGGCGTGGTCGTCGCGCAGTTCAGCATCGACGAGCTGGCGGACATGCTCGAAGCCATGTGCGAACTCGAAGCGCTGTGCTGCCGTCTGAGCGCCCAGCGCATGAGCCTCGTCGAGAAGAAGCAGCTCGAGGAACTGCAAACCGAAATGAACGCCGCGATCGCGCGCGGCGATGAAGCGGAGTACTTCGAACTCAATCGCGATTTTCACGAACTGATTTGCAAGGGCGCGCAAAGCAAGTCGCTGGCGTCGATCATGGCGGTGCAGCGGCAGCGGCTGGCAGGCTTTCGCGCTGCGCAACCGGCCTCGCCGTCGCGCTTCGAAGCGGCCACCGACGAGCATCGCGAGATCGTCTCCGCGATCCTCAACTCCGAACCGGAACGCGCGTACAACGCGATGCGCGACCACACCGCGCGGCTGTCTATCGTCGTGCTGGGCCGCCTCAAGCGGCAGCGCGCGGAGCGCGAGAACGCCTGAGGTTGGGCTCGAAGCGCAGGCCGGATCAAGCGTCGGCTTGCTCCATGCGAGAGCACTCGGCATGGAGTCAGGCATTAAGCCGCTGAACGCCACGCGGCCACCCGGCGATAGCCCCATCATGCTCACGCGGCCACCGCCGCGAGCGCGGCCATCGACGGCATCGAAAAACCCAACGTTTCCAACTGCTGCAACAACGCGCCGGATTGTGCCGGGTTCATCGGCGTGAGCGGCGGACGCACGCGATTCCACGAAGCATCGTTAGCGAAGTGCGCGACAATGCTTTTCAGCGCGGGGATCATCGGTTGCGCCTGCACGGCCAGCCGCACCGTCGCCACCTTGCCTTCCCACTGCGCTCTCTCTTCCGGCGTCGCCGCCTTCAGCAGACTCGCAATCGCATGCGGCTGGATATTCGCGGTCGCCGAAATGCAGCCGGCCGCGCCGAGCGGTAGCGCTTTACCGAGCAACGCCTCGGACGCGGGAAACACCGCGAAGCCGGGAAACTTCTCCAGCATGGCCGCCGTGTTGGCCCAATCGCCCGAACTGTCCTTGATGCCCACCACCGTGCGAGGATACGCGGCGATCAGCCGCTCGATCAGCGTGTGCGTGATCGGCACGCCGGTGAACTGCGGGATGTGATACAGCAGCACGCGCAAGCTGTCGGAGCCGACCGCTTCGATCACGTCGGCGTAGTACGCGAACAGACCGTCGTCGCTGACGCCCTGGTAGAAAAATGGCGGCAGCATCAACGCCCCCGCGCAACCGGCTTTGTCCGCGTGACGCGTCAACGCGATCGCGTCGGGCAGCGCGCACGCGCCGGTGCCCGGCAACATCTGCGCGGGGTCGATGCCGGCCTCGATCACGTCGTCCAGCAATGCGTGCCGTTCGGCGAGACTCAGCGAGTTGGCTTCGCTGTTGGTGCCGAATAGCGCGAGTCCCGCGCCCTGCCCGACCAGCCAGCGGCAGAACGCGACGAAGCGCGGCGCGTCGACGCCGGAGTCCTCGGTGAAGGGCGTGATGACCGGTGCGAATACGCGCGGTGTCGCGAATGGGGATGCGTGGTTCGGGGACGTGCGGCGGGTCATGCGGGTCTCCTTGTTTGTAGCGCGGACAGTGGCGGTCGGTGCGGTTGCGATGGCCGTTTGCGACCGTCGATCACGCGGGTTGGATTACGCGAGGCGATTACACGAGGTCATTACGCCAACGGTTGTCGTCGATTGAATCGACGCACCACCTAGCTGCCAAAAAAATCAAGCATCGCGTCCCCCAACAACGTCTCGCCCGAATCGAAATGCGCGACCACCGACGTATGGTTGTGCCGCGGCATCTGTATGAAACGCGGCGCGCGTTTCGCCCGCGCGTCACCGGCGCGCTGACGCGCCCATAGCACGCGCTCGAAAAAAGCCGCGCCGTAGGCATCCAGATAAGGGTTCTCGTATTCGGCGACCACTACCATCAGCGGCGTGTCGAAGTGTTCGGCGTGGGTCAACGGCGAGCGCGCCGCATAGCGCGATTCGTCCGCACCGAAATAGGCGCGCACACCAGCGGCATTCGGGTTATCCGCGAGAACGTCGGCCGCGAGCCGCGCGCTGATCAGCACGGCGCCCGCGACAACCGGCGCGTTTTCATCATTCCGCCGTCCGGCAAACAGCGGATCGCACAGATAGCTGGCGACATGCGCGCCGCCCGCCGAATGGCCGACTAAAAAAATCCTGCGTGGATCGCCGCCGAACTCCCCGGCATGCGCATGCGCCCACGCCAATGCGGCGGCGACGTCGTCGGCGCCGGCGGGATACGACGCTTCCGGCGCGAGGCGGTATTCGACATTGAGCGCCACGCAACCCTGCCGAGCGAACCAGCGCGAGACGTTGTCGTAGATCAGGCCGTTGAAACTCTTGCTGCCGCGTAGAAAAGCGCCGCCGTGGACGAACAGCACGACGTCGGCATTGCCCTTGCGTCGCGTCTCCTCTGAAACGAATACATCGAGCCGCTGCCGTTCGTGGCTGCCATATGGAACGTCACGCGCCGCCTCGAACGATTCGCCCGCATCGCGCGCCGCGGCCACCAACGGCGAGTACACGTCGATCACCAGATCGCGGTGCGCGTTGATATCGCTCGCCCATACCGGCCCGATCTGCGCGAAGCGCTGCCTGAGCGGGGCGGACAGACTGCCTAACGGTTCCTGCGAGGTCTGCATGGGTGGTCCTTCATCCATCGCGGTGATTCAGCGGGGCTGCTGAGGCTAACTGCCTAAGCGAACTGCTGAAGCGCAGCTAGCCCCGATCAGCGTATGAAGGCCATTCTGGTATATCAATTTGTTTTTGTGTATACATTTGTTATCCGTAGTATACCTGGTGAAGTTGCGGACACACTTGATTCACAGTCACGACAACCCTCCCTTCGCCTGCGGGCGATTCATCGTCAGGACAACCCAAGGACATTTCATGGACAAGCTCCGTCATATCGCGCTCTCGGTGGAAGATCCCGAAGCCGCCGCGCAATTCTTCGAGCAGGCGTTCGGCATGCGCCGCGCGGGCAACGCGATGCGCGGCATCTATATGACCGACGGCACGATGAACGTGGCGCTGCTCAATTTCAAGGACGAGACCGTGCCCGGCTATGCGGGCCTGAAGGACGTGCGCGGCGTGATCCACTTCGGCATGTGGGTGGACAACGTCGACGACACCGCGGCGCGCGTGGTCGCGGCCGGCGGCACGTATCTGACGGGCCGCCACGAAAAAGATCCGAACGTGTTCTACGAAGTGAAGTACCGGATGCCCGACGGCACGGTGTTCGACATCACCGAAAACGGCTGGAAAGGCGCGGTCAAGGAAGTGACGCCGGCCGTTGGTCCGGCTGTTGCGCCGTCCGCCGATCCGCAATGAACGCGGGCCCGAGCATGAGCGGCACGCATGTGCTCGCGCTGATCGCGCTGCCCGACACGACGCTCGATGCGCTGCGGCGCGACTACACGCTGCACTACCACCCGGAGGGTCTGAGCGCCGAGGTGCTGGCGTCGTGCGTTGAACTGGCGAACGCGCGCGCGGTAGTGACCAACGGCTCGACCGGTTTGTCCGACAGGCAGATGGCCGCGCTGCCCGCGCTCGAAATCGTCAGCGCATTCGGCGCGGGTTACGAGAACGTCGATGTCGCCGCCGCCACCCGACGCGGCATGGTCGTCACGCATGCGCCGGGCGCGAATGCGGCGACTGTCGCCGATCATGCAATCGGTTTTCTGCTCGCGCTTGCGCGCGGCTACGCGCCGCTTACCGACGCGGTGCGCACCGGCCATTGGCACACCTCGCGCGCCGAGCGACCGACGCTGACAGGCGCGCGCCTGGGTCTCGTCGGCATGGGCCGGATCGGGCGATTGATCGCCGCGCGGGCACGGGGCTTCGACGTGACGCTCGGTTATCACGCACGCCGGGCGCATGCCGACGCACCCGGCCGCTACTACGCCAACCTCGTCGAACTCGCGCGAGACAGCGAGTTTCTGGTGATCGCCTGCAACGGCGGCCCGGCGACGAAACATCTGATCGACCGCGACGTACTGCGGGCGCTCGGGCCGCGCGGCTACGTGGTGAACGTGTCGCGCGGCTCGGTGCTGGACACGCAGGCGCTGATCGACGCGCTCGCCGACGGCTCGCTCGCGGGCGCGGGCCTCGACGTGATCGATAGCGAACCCGACGTGCCGCGCGCGCTGCTCGATCATCCCGGCGTGCTGCTGACGCCGCATATCGCGGGACGCTCGCCCGCTTCATGGATCGCGCAGCGCGACGCGTTGCTTGCCAGTCTGTCGCAGCACTTCGCCCAGGCACCGATCGAATTCGCGGTGCGCACTGCCTGAAACGGGGCGGCGCGGTATCGCGCCGCCCTTTCCGTCGTCCGCTGTTCCCGCCGTTCCCGTTGTTCCCAACCGCACCAGAGGATCCGCCATGAACGTTCGATCGTTGGGCGCGCTCGCGCTCAGTTGCGTCACTGCATGGGGACTCGCGTCCCGCGTGGTCCATGCGCAGACGTCTGTCACGCTGTACGGACTCGTCGGCCTCGATATCGCCGACACCAAACGCAGCAACGGCCCGCCCGCCGCGATCGCCGAACAGAGCCCGGGTCTCACGGCGCCGTACTGGGGCATCCGCGTCAACGACGAACTCGGCGCCGGCTATCGCGCGATCGCCGTGCTCGAAAGCTTCTTCCAGCCGACCAACGGCGGCCTCGGCCGCACTTCCGCCGATCCGTTCTGGGGGCGCAACGCGTACGTCGGCATTGCCGGCCCGTTCGGCCGCGTCACGCTCGGGCGACATACCAACCTGCTCTACCTCGCCGAACAGGCTGTCAATCCGTTTCAGGCGTCGATCCTGTTTTCGCCGCTAGTGATGCAGACGTTCACCGCGCCGTACGGCGGCAGCATCGCGGGCGATACGGTGTGGAACAACGGCATCCAGTACACCAGCCCGAATCTGCACGGCCTCACCAGCACGGCGGTGTATTCGCCCGGCGGCTTCGCGGGCGCGAATGGCGTCTACAACGCCGCGTTATCGACCACCTACGCCGACGGTTCGCTCACCGCTGTCGCGACCGTGCAACGCACGCGCGTGGTGGCCGGTGTCGCATCGCCGACACAGAACGCGTACCTCGTCGGCGGTGCGTACGATTTTTCGCTGTTCAAACTGTACGGCGCGTTGCAAGGACTACGCACCGCTTCGACCGGCGTCGGCGCCCACACCTTCGAAGCGGGCCTGTTCGTGCCGCTCACCGCGCAGCTCAGCGCGCTCGCCGAATGGGCCTACACGCGCCGCAGCGCGCCGAAAAACGCCGTCAGCGGGCGCAATACGGGCTCCGCCGGGCTCGACTACTTCCTCTCCAAACGCACCGATCTGTACCTGCTGACGGTCTACGACCGGCTTTCCGGCTACGGCACGGCGATGACTTATGCGACCGGAATCCGGCATCTGTTTTGACGCGCTATGCCATTCGGGTCAACCCGCTATAACCAAACCGCTGTTTTGTATAAAAAAATAAAGCTCGGAATCCAAATTTTGCCGTGGGTATAATTTTTTCCAGTTTGTGTATACACGACAAAAAAGGAAGGCACCGCGGCTGTCGCGCGCGACGACAGCACTCTCAACAACGAAAAGAACGACGATTTGTTTGGAGATGGAATGAAAAAGAAGACTCTCGTGTCAGGCGCCATGATGCTTGCATGCGCCGGGGCACATGCTCAGTCGAGCGTCTGGCTGTCCGGTTATGTCGACCTGAACATCGAACATCTGATCTCTTCCGGCTCGGGCGGCAACGTCACGCGCATGTCGAGCGGCGGGTTGAACAACTCGCGCTTCAACCTGAGCGGCGTCGAGGATCTGGGCGGCGGCAACAAGGCCGTGTTCACCGTCGAGCCGATGTTCTCCGCGAACACCGGCGTGCAGTCGACGCAGTTCCGTCAATCGTTCGTGGGTCTCAAGGGCAATTGGGGTGAAGTGACGATGGGACGTCAGTTCACGCCGTCGTACTGGATTGCGGGCTACGCCGATCCGAGCTGGGCGGCCGACTTCAGTATGGTCAACAACATGGAGTTCTTCTACGCGTCGTACCGCGTGGACAACGCGATCCAGTACAAGACGCCGAGCTTCTACGGTTTCACCGGCCGCATCATGGCGACGACCGGTGTGGGCGACAGCACTCGCGCGGGACGTTTCCTGAGCACCAGCCTCGACTATCGCCACGGACCGATCTTCCTCGGTGCGGTGAGCGAGTTGCAGTACACGCGGGACATCTTCAAGTCGTCGCAGATTCATTCGTCGCGCGATAACTACTTTGCCGCCGTCTACAAGTTCGGCGGCTTCGAGCCGACCCTGATCTATCACACGTACAACGGCTATTACGCTTATCCGCCGTATGTCGCGTTCAATTCGCAGGGCTGGGACGCACAGGTCGGCGCGCGCTGGAATATCGACGGGCGCAGCCGTGTGTATGTCAGCGTGGTGCATCGTCACGACGACAACAACAAGAGCATTTCCAGCGCGACCGGCGGTGTGATCGGCTACCTCTACGGTCTGTCGAAACGCACCGATCTGTATGCCACGTTCGCTCACGTGAAGAGCCAGAACAACGTGCCGGTTGCGTATCCGGTGACGTTCCAGGTCTATCCGAACGGCGGACAGAATCCGAGCGGCTTCCAGTTCGGTATTCGTCACGCGTTTTAATATAACAAGGAGGAAGCCCATGCTTCGTACAAGCCATCTGAAATCGACTCTCGCAACCGGCGCGCTGCTGGCGTTCATGTCGGCCGCCGCGTATGCGAGCGGCGACGCGGCGCCACCCGTGGTGGCGGCCTCGGACGCGGCAACCGCTACCGCGGCGACACCCGGCACGCCGGCGGTCAAAGACCCGTATCTCGCCGCGTGGCTGCGCCTGACGCCGAATCGTCCGCCCCTGCCGCTGAAACCGGGCGTCGACTACGGCATGGATCCGGCGACCGGCCAGTTCGTGTGGCCGAAGGCAACGCCTGAAGTCCACCAAGGGCAGCGCTTCCCCGGCGAAATGACCACGTGGGATAAGAAGAGCTACGCGAAGGACGTGAAGGTGCTGGCCTTCTATCCCCTCGTCGATTCGCCCTTTCACGCCTGGAACAATATCGCCGACTTCGACGGCAAGCGTTATCTCTACATTCACGACCGCGACTATCTGCGGATCATGGACGTGACCGATCCCGCCAACGGCAAGGTGGTGTTTTCGCAAGGCGGTACATGGGGCCCGAAAGGACCGACCGAGCACTTCGATCCGAACAACGTGCACAACTACCTGGGCGGCGCCACCATCGTGTGGAGCAAGAAGCTTGGCAAGCCGGTCATGGTGGCGTCGTTCGAAATTGGCCGTTATGGGCTGATGACGGACAAGAGCGAGCAGCCGGACAAGGTCGAAGCACAGCGTCACTACAACTCGCTGAAGGGCTTCAAGGTCTTCGAGATGGACGGCCCGCTGCCGAGCCAATGGAAGCTGATCGCGACGCGCACCACCGATTACAAGCATCCCGATGCACCGGTCGGCCAGCAACAGGGTTCGGGTTCGCTCGATGCGCCGGAGTACTACGGCGGCAAGTACATGATTCTGTCCGCCGCGCCGGATGACTCCTATGGGTTGACCGAGTACCCGAACTATCTGTATTCGCCGGGTTATCAGGTGTGGGATATGTCGGATCCGGCCGATCCGAAGTTCGTTTCGCAGATCGCCGTGCCGGGGCAGATTCTCGGTAATGAGGCGCATGAGCAGGCCTATCTGCAGAATCCGCGTGCGGGGAATCGGACGTCGTGGATGGGGTCGCGGATTCCCATCTTCTTGCCGAAGCCTTTGGAGCAAGGCGGCAAGATCGGTTTTGGCGCGATGGGCGGGCTGGGTTTGTACTCGTTCGATCTGTCGAATCCGGCGAAGCCGAAGGTGCTCGGCAATGTGAATACGGCGCCGAGTTTCGCGGGTACCGAGTACGACAACGCCGATGTCAGTCAGTACGAACGCACAGGCTTCGTGCTGACGAGCGGTTATCCGATGAATCGCGATTGCTATGAGCCGTATAAGGACATCTTTGTCGTCGATGCGCGCGATCCTTCACATCTGAAGGTCGCCGCCAAGTTGCCGCAGCCTACGCCGCCCGAAGGTGCGCCTTTTACCAGCTTCTGCCAGCGCGGCGGGAACTTTGGGCCGAAGCGGTCCAATGCGATTGGACAGCCTGGCGGATCGCGGCAAGGGGTCATTCCTTACTCTTTCTATAACGCCGGTGTGCAGATCTTCGATGTGCGGAATCCGGAGAAGCCGACGATTGCCGGATATTTCGTGCCGGCGTTGGCGGATGAAAGTGAGTTGCCGAGTTATACGCTTGGGAAGGGTGTGCTGGCGATCTATACCGAGTACGACCGCAACATCATTTGGGCTTTTACCGAGAACGGTGCGTATGCGTTGTCGACGCCGTTGTTGGGCAAGCCTGTGATTGGGGCGCCGGCCAAGCCCTGGCCGCCGCGGTGATCGGTTTGGCTTTTTGTTGTTCCACGTTGTTGGATTGAGCGCTTTGCTTTTGCCCCGCCGGCGGTTTCGTTTGGCGGGGCTTTTTCTTTTCCTTTTTCTGGAGTGGGATTGTGAAACGAATGGGGGTTGTGGGGATTGTTGTGGGTGTAGTTGCGGGCAGTGCTTCTGCGGCTGCTTTTGCTGCTGGGGTTACGGCCACCGCCGGGGATGCCGCGAATGCCGCACACTCGACCTCGGCCAGCGAACAAACCTGCCGGGCTTGTCATTCCATCGATACCACTAAAGTCGGGCCGCCCTTTCGGGCGATCTCCGAACGCTATCGCGGAGATCCCGATGCGGTTGCGAAGCTTGAGAAAAGCATGCTTGAGGGGAGCTCGGGGAAGTGGAATACCGGGGCGGTGATGCCACCTAATGCGATTTCTCACGCTGATGCCGAGAGGTTTGCCCGGTGGATTCTTGGGGTTAAGTAGGTGGGTTTTTCCGCTTGTCGTGCTCCTGGGTGTCGGCCGCGCCTTATTGTCACGGTGGTTTATTGGCGTTCCCCCTGCACATTCCACGGTCGTGACACAGCAGTCGTCTTCCGGCGGCGCTGCGCGCGCCCACGGTTGCTCGCGGCAGTGCTCGGTTTTGTGCGGTTTCTGGCGGTTTCGGTTGCTGGCGGGAATAAAACGGCGGGGGGATGTGTTTAACCACGTGTAGCCCATCCTGCGGCGCTGAGCGGTCGATGAACACGTGCCGGCGGACGTAGGGATGGATCTTGTGCCCAGATAATGTGAAATCGATGCCGGTCACGACATGTGGAACATCCTGATCATTGAAGACGACCAGCGTATTGCGCAGAAAATCGCCTGCACGCTCAATGCGGGCGGCTTTTCCGTCGACGTGACGGACAGCGGCCGCAAGGGCATCAGGCGTTTGATGAGCACGAGCTACGACGCCGTGATTCTTAGCCGGACACCGCCGGATCTCGATGGCTTGAGTGTGCTGGCGACGCTGCGCGGCATCGGTGCGCAATCGCCGATTCTGATGGTGAGTCCCGTGGCCGATGTGCATGAACGCATTGAGGGCCTACGCGCCGGCGCGGACGACTACATGTCCATGCCGTTCTCGTTCGATGAAATGCTTGCCCGCATCGAAGTGCTGCTACGGACGAGGCCGACGCTCAAGAAAGAGGCGCAACCGATGTTGCGTGTCGACTCATTGCGCCTCGACCTGGTAAAGCGAACACTCATGTTCCAACAAGGCAAACTGTGCCTGCAACCGACCGAGTTCCGCCTACTCGAATTCATGATGCGACACGCGGGCCAGGTACTGACACGCAGCATGATTTTCGAAGCCGTATGGGACCGTCATTTCGATCCCGACACGAACCTGATCGACGTCCACGTTGCACGCCTGCGAAAAAAAGTCGGCGAACTCGGCGCACAACAAATGATCCGGACAATACGCGGCTCCGGCTACCGATTTGGCTAAACCGCGCGAAGAAAAAACAGGCCAAAAAAACAGCAATACAGCAACGCAACGAAACGAGCACGACGCGAATAGACGGGCGATACATGAACGACCGCTGCGGCGCGCGCAGCGCCGCCGGAAGAATGACTGCTGTGCCACGAGCGCGGAATGTGCGAGAGCCCGGATTCCAGATGCGCCACTACCGTGGCTGTGCGGGGGACCCGCTTTTGAGCTAGCAGTGTGAGCCGCTTTCTTTTGCCTACTTTTCTTTGCGGCCGGCAAAGAAAAGTAGGTGCCGCCCCGCACAGGGGCAACGCCAATAGACCACTAACAACAAGAAAATCCCAAACCCGCAACCCCTCAAACCAACCCAGCACGCGCAGCCTGCCCGACCCTCTTCCGATACCAGACCAGATAAACAAAAAGCAGCCCAACAACAAACGGCACCCCAATCACAAGCGTCAACCGAAACTCCCGAGTGAGCCAGGTAGTAACAAGCGCCGCAAGCATAAGCCCAGCCCCTAGAAGGGACGTAAAAGGAAACCCCCACATCCTGAACGACAGCGACGCCCGCGCATGCACACGCCGAAAGAACAGATGCGTAACGAAAATCATGAACCAGGTAAACATGGCGCCGAACATGGAAACCGACATCATCAAAACAAACGAAGCATCCGGATAAACCACATTCAGCACGGCAGCCAAGGCAATGCCGATAGTGGAAAGCCACAACGCCGCCACCGGCACACCATTGGAACTCAGAACCCCCAACCGCGCAGGCGCATACCCCGCCCGCGAAAGACTAAACATCATTCGCGTAGTGATATACAGCTGACTATTCATCGCCGACAGCGCAGCCACAAGAATCACGAAATTAATCACCCCAGCCGCCCCCGGCACATGCGTCGCGGCCATCACGCGAACGAACGGGCTCTCGTCGGTCCCCGCCGCATTCCACGGAACGATAGCCAGCATCAAAGCCAGCGTCAGCAGATAGAAGAACACCAAGCGGAACATCGTCGCCCGAAACGCCCGGGTAATCGCCTTCTGCGGATCCTTCGCCTCCCCGGCGGCAACAGCAATCATCTCGATGCTCAGATAACTGAAGATCGAAACGATCACCGCCACCCACATCCCCCACACGCCCTTGGGAAAGAACCCACCATGCGACGTGTAATTGGCAAACCCGATAGAAGACTGAGCCGGCGCCGCAAACACCACGTAAGCCCCAAGCAGAATAAAGCCGACAATCGCCACGATCTTCAGCATCGAGAAAATGTACTCGACCGCACCGAAGACCTTGACGCTCACCGAATTGATCCCGATCAGCGCAGCGGAAAAACCCACGATCCAATACCAGCCCGGCACGGCAGGAAACCAGTACTTCATATAAACGGCAATCGCCGTCACCTCGGTACCGACAGCAAAAACAATCGACGACCAGTACGCGTACCGCACCAGAAATCCGGCCCACGGCGCAATATAGTGCTCGGCATAAGCCCCGAACGACCCCGAAGTAGGATGCGCGACCGTCATCTCGGCCAGACACCCCATCAGCAGCAGCGCGATCAGCGCACCGATCGCATAACTCACCAGCACGCTGGGTCCGGCAAACCCGATCGCAAATCCACTGCCGAGAAACAGCCCCGTGCCGATCGCCCCACCAATCGCTATCATCGACAATTGCCCTGTCGACAATCCGCGGTGCAATCCCTTTTCGCGTTCGACAATCGTGTCGAAGCCTCGCTGCTCTTGCGTCATCTTGGTGTCTCCTCCTGAATGCGGCCGCGTGCGTCGCACGCAACCGCCGGTGCCGCTGTGTCGTCTTACTCTCTTACGCTCGTACGCTCTTGCCCGACTCTTTATGGCTCGCATCGCGGCGCTAACCTGCTCATTGCGCGACCGCGCTCAACCGCAATCAACCGCGCTCAGGTCACCGATTTACGCGCCTTGAACTCGTCGGTATTCCATGCATCGGTCGAGATAATGTCCTTGAGTTGCGCAATCGTGTCCCAGATGTCCACATAGCGCACATACAGCGGCGCGAAACCGAAGCGCAAGATATCCGGCGCACGGAAATCGCCGATCACATTGCGTGCGATCAGCGCCTGCATGATCGCGTAGCCCTCGGCATGTCCAAGCGACACCTGGCTGCCCCGCTGCTCCGCATCGCGCGGCGATGCCAGCGTGCAACCCAGTCCGTTCAATTCCTGATCGGTCAGTTCGATAAACAGATTGCCAAGCGCCACGCTCTTGTCGCGCAGCACCTCGAGATCGACGCCGTCGAATGCTTCGAGCGCGCTCTCCAGCGCAATCACGCCGAGTTGCGGCGCGGTCCCGGTCAGCATGCGGTCAATGCCCGGATGCGGTGCGTAATCGTGCGTGAATTCAAACGGTTTCGAATGGCCGTGCCAGCCGGTCAGCGGCTGACGCATCGCCTCGAGATGGCGCGACGCGACGAACACGAACGCCGGTGCGCCCGGGCCGCCGTTCAGATACTTGTAGCCGCAACCCACCGCGAAATCGACGTCGCAACGGTTCAAACCGACCGGCATCGCACCCGCCGAGTGGCACAGATCCCACACGATCAGCGCGCCGGCCTCGTGCGCCTGACGCGTCACGGCTTCCATGTCGTAGCGCTTGCCGGTCTTGTAGTTGACCTGCGTGAGCGAGACGATCGCCACGCTGCCGTCGATCGCCGCGACGATCTCGTCGGGATCGACACAGCGCAATTCACAACCGGTCATCTCCGCGACGCTCGACGCGATATACACGTCGGTCGGAAAATTGGTGCGCTCGGCCAGAATCACGTTGCGGCCGGGCCGCATGCGCGTGGCCGCCACCAGCACCTTGAACAGATTCACCGAGGTCGAATCGGCCACGATCACTTCGTCCTGCCCCGCGCCGATCAGCTTCGCGATCTTGTTGCCGGTGCGCTGCGGCGCCGGATACCAGTCGGCGTCGTTCCACGAACGGATCAGGCCGTGCGCCCATTCCTGTTTCAACGCCTGCTCGATCCGTGCGGGCACATTGGACGGCATCGCGCCGAGCGAATTGCCGTCGAGGTAAATCGTGTCGGCGGGCAGATCGAAGCGCGCGCGGCAGTGCGCCAAGGTATCGGCCGCATCGAGCGCGGCGCAGTGTTCCCGGGTGATCATCTGGCTTGTTTCCTGTGATGGCTTATTACAATGACTGAACTGACGAAACGCAATGAGGGCTGCGTTGCCGAGTCGGTTTAAACGGCGTGCGCGACGTCCACCGGCAAGCCGAAGAAACGCTGCGCGTTGGCGCCGAGAATCTTTGCCTTGACCGTATCGCTCAACTGCGGGTGATGCGCGACGAGATCGCCGATCTTCTGTTCGCCGAGCGGAAACGGATAGTCGGAACCGAGCAGCACGTGATCCTCGCCCATCGTGTCGACGAGCAGTCGCAACGCGCCCTGGTCGAAGACCGCGCTATCCACGTGAAAACGATCGAGATACGACACCGGCGGATTCGGGCAATCCTCGCGCACGATATCGCGCTGTTCCCACGCGTTCTGCACACGGCCGAGCAGGAACGCGAAGCTGCCGCCGCCGTGCGCAAAACACAGCTTGAGCGACTTCGGAATCCGCTCGAATGCTCCGGACAGAATCAGCGAGACCATACTCAGTTGAGTTTCCGCCGGCATCGCCACGAGCCAAGGCAGCATCCACTTCTTCATGCGGCCGTCCGTCATCATGTCCCACGGATGCACCAGCACCGGAATGCCGTCGTTCGCGCAATGCGTGAGGAACGTGACGAGATGTTCGTCGTCGAGATCGCGCGGGCCGAGGTGATTGCCGATCTGCACGCCGCGATGCCCCGCGCGATGCGCGCGCGTCGCCTCGCGGCACGCCAGATCGATATCCTGCAAGGGCACTTGCGCAAGCGCCATCAAGCGTTGCGGCGCGTACGCGCAGAGTTCGAGCGCCTGGTCGTTCATGCGCGCGGCCCACGCGTGCGCGGCGCCGGCGTCGTAGCGATAGCCGAACATCACGGGCGTCGCGCACATCAGTTGAATATCCACACCGAGCGCGTCCATCTCCGCAATGCGCACGGCCGGATCCCACAGCGCGCGATACACCGGGCGAAAGCTTCTGTCGCCGGTCATGATCATGCCGCGTTCGCCGTCCGCGTCGATCTTCAGCCACGGCGCGTTATCCGCGTCGAGGCGCGCGGCCTCTCCCCGCGTAATCGGCGGAAAGAAGTGGGAATGCATGTCGATTCGAAGTGTCATCGTGATTCTGTCGGGTATCGTTTGAGTCAGACGGCCTTGCCGGGATGCACGTGGCCGCAATGCGCGCAGCGGCGTTTCTCTTCCGACGCGTAGAACGCATTGAACAGCGGCGGCAGATCGTTGACGATGCTCCTGAGCTGCACCTCGACGCGATAGACGAGCTGTCCGCAGTCGTCGCAATACCATTCGAAGCCATCCACCACGCCCTGTGGCCGCTGCCGTTCGATCACCAGGCAGACACTGCCCGCCTCCGGACGCTGCGGCGAATGACGCACATGCGGCGGCAGCAGAAACACATCGCCTTCGTTCAGGTCGACGCGTTCGCGTTTTCCCTCTATCCACAGATACAGGTACGCATTGCCGCGCATCTGATAGAAGAATTCCTCGAGCGGATCGTCGTGATAATCGGTGCGGTGATTCGGTCCACCCACCACCGTGACGATGAAATCGCTGTCCTGCCACACCTGCTGGTTACCGACCGGCGGCTGCAGCAAATGCGCGTGATCGTCGATCCAGCGCTGGAAATTGAACGGTTTGCCGTACGTGAGCATGGCTGTCTCTTGGTTTGGTTTTATCGCGCGCTTCGCTGAGATCGCGCTTATCGTGTGTCTAGCGTTTCGGCGCGTACGCCACCGCCTTCATCTCGATCAGCAAATGCGGATGAGGCAATTGATGCACGGCGACCGTGGTGCGGGTCGGGCCAGTTTCGTCGAAGTACTCGCCATACACGGCGTTGTAGCCGCCGAAGTCATTCATGTTGACGAGAAACGACGAGATCTCGACGAGATTCGACAGATCCGCGCCTTCGCTCTGAAGAATATCGCGAATGTTCTCGATCACCACGCGCGTTTGCTCGCGAATGTCGAGTTGCACGGTGCCGAGTTCGTCGGCACTGGCGCCCGCAATCGTGTTGTCCGGGCGGCGTGAACTGGTGCCGGAGACGAACAGGAAATCGCCGGCCCGCGTCACGTGCGGGAAACGGCCACGCGGTTTCGCTTTGCCGGGCACCACGCGCCCTTGAATGGTCGGTTCGGTCATTGTGAGAGTCGATAGGTAGTGAATTCGGTGCTGCCGAGGCCATTGACGACGCAATGCACATGCGCGTCGACCGGCAGCGGATGAGCGGCAGTCGCGGCGCCCGCCATGATCAGCGAACCGGCGGGCAACACAAGGCCGCTTTGCGAGATCAACCGCGAAGCCTGCACGACGGAGCGCAACGGATCGCCGAGAATCGCGGCCGTGGAGCCGGCCTGCACGACACGGCCGTCGATACGCATCGTCACGCCCGCATTGCGCAAACCGTCGAAGCTGCGAGTCCACGGGCCGACCACCAGGCCCGCGGACGAACAGTTGTCCGCCACCACGTCCTCGAGCGTGAACTTGAAATCGCGGTAGCGGGAATCGATGATCTCCATGGCCGGGGCCACGGCCTCGAGGTAACGCGAGGCTTCGAGCAACGTCAGCGGCCGGTCGATTTCGCGGCTTGTCAGAAAGCAGACTTCAGGCTCCACGCGCGGGTGAATGAAACGATCGAGCGCGACGCGGCCGCCGTCTTCATCAAGCATGGCATCGGTCAGCCAGCCCCAGATCAGGCTGTCCACGCCCATCTGGATCATTTTCGCGCGGCTCGTAAAGCCGAGCTTCACACCGACCATGCTTTCGCCGCGGTGAATACGCCGTTCAATGGAGGCGCGTTGAATGCCGTACGCCTCGTCGAGCGAGAACGGCGAGGCCGTGGTGAGTTGCGCAATCGCGTCCGCGTGGCGTGCGGCGTTGTCGATGCGCTCGGCCATCGCATCCAGCGAGATCATGCGGCCTCCTTCGCCAGCTCGCGCGCCTTGAGCATGTCGAGCGCGACGTCGACGATCATGTCTTCCTGGCCGCCGACCATACGGCGCTTGCCGAGTTCGACCATGATCTCGAAGGCGGACAGGCCGTATTTCGCCGCCGCCGCTTCCGTGTGACGCAGAAAGCTCGAATACACCCCGGCATAACCGAGCGCGAGCGTTTCCCGGTCCACGCGCACCGGCCGCTCCTGCAACGGACGCACGATATCTTCCGCGGCGTCGATCAGCTTCTTCACGTCGCAACCGTGGTTCAGCTTCATGCGATCCACCGCCGCGACAAACACTTCGAGCGGCGCATTGCCGGCGCCGGCGCCCATGCCGGTCAGCGACGCATCGATGCGGTCGCAACCATGTTCGAGCGCGACGATCGAATTCGCCACGCCCAGCGACAGATTGTGATGCGCGTGCATGCCGGTTTGGGTCGCCGGATCGAGCACGGCCTTGAACGCATCGAAACGCTCGCCGACGTCGCGCATATTCAGCGCGCCGCCCGAATCGACCACGTAGACGCACTGCGCGCCGTAGCTTTCCATCAGCTTCGCCTGCTTCGCCAGCGCATCCGGCGAGGTCATGTGCGACATCATCAGGAAGCCGACCGTGTCCATGCCGAGCGAGCGCGCGTACTCGATATGCTGCTTCGAAATATCGGCTTCGGTGCAGTGCGTGGCAATCCGCACCACGCGGGCGCCAGCGTCATACGCGGCACGCAGATCGTGGACGGTGCCGATGCCGGGCAGCAGCAGCGTGGCCACTTTCGCGCGCTTCACGGTCGCGGCCACGGCTTCGATCCATTCGAGATCGGTATGCGCGCCGAAGCCGTAGTTAAAACTGGAACCGGACAGGCCGTCGCCATGCGCGACCTCGATACTGTCGACACCGGCGTCATCCAGCGCACGCGCAATCGCGACCGCATGGTCGAGCGAATACTGATGGCGGATCGCGTGCATGCCGTCGCGCAGCGTTACATCCGAAACGTAAATCTTGTTGCTATCGGTCATTGCGTTTGTCCTCGTGTCTTCGCCGTCACGTCACGCCGCCACGCGGCTGGCCGCGATCTGCTCGGCCGCGGCCAGCGCCGCCGAGGTCATGATGTCCAGATTCCCCGCATACGAAGGCAGATAGTGCGCGGCGCCCTCCACTTCGAGGAACACGCTCACTTTCAGGCCTGCGCGGCGCTCGTTCGCATGCAGCGCCAGCGGATTCGCCGCGGTATAACGGTCGAACTGCACGGCCTGCTTCAGCCGGTAGCCGGGCACGTAGCTCGCCACCGCCGCGACCATCGCGTGAATCGAGCTTTCTATTTCGTCCGTGTCCGCGTCTTCTCCGGTCAGGCAGTAGACGGTGTCGCGCATCATCAGCGGCGGCTCGGCCGGATTCATCACGATGATGGCCTTGCCGCGCGTCGCGCCGCCCACCGTCTCGATCGCTTTCGAGGTGGTTTCGGTGAACTCGTCGATATTGGCGCGCGTGCCCGGCCCGGCCGAGCGGCTCGCAATCGACGCAACGATTTCCGCATACCGTACCGGCGCCACGCGCGACACCGCGTGCACGATCGGAATCGTCGCCTGGCCCCCGCAGGTGACCATGTTCAGGTTCGGCGCGTCGAGATGCGCAAACAGATTGACGACCGGCACGACGAACGGTCCAATTGCGGCCGGCGTCAGATCGATCACCGTCACGCCGTGCTCGCGCAGCACGGCCGCGTGGCGATGATGCGCGCCGGCCGAAGTCGCGTCGAACGCGATGCGGATGTCGCCGAAATCCGGCAGCGCGACGAGACCGTCGATGCCCTTCGCCGTGGTCGGCACACCGAGCCGCTCGGCGCGTGCAAGGCCGTCCGACGCCGGATCGATACCGACCATCGCGCCCATTTTCAGGTGCTTCGCGTTACGCAGCACCTTGATCATCAGATCGGTGCCGATGTTGCCGGAGCCGATAATGGCGACGGCCTGCTTGTCCTGCTGAAGTTGATCGTGCATGGCGTTCCCGGTCACGACGTGGAGTCAGGGTGGTGGGCAAAGCTCGCGCTAACCGAGCCGAGTCCTTCGATATGGGCGGTGAAAACGTCGCCGGCATTGACGGCGACCATCGGACCGAGCGCACCGGTCAGCACGATGTCGCCGGCCCGCAGCGGCGCGCCGACGCGCGTCATCGTATTGGCGAGCCACACGGCCGCGTAGAGCGGATTGCCGAGGCAGGCCGCGCCGACGCCCACGCTCACCTGATCGCCGCGCCGCTCCATCACCATGCCGCACTGGATCGCGTCGAACGCGTCGAGTTTGACCGGACGGTTGCCCAGCACGAACAGCCCGCTGGAGGCGTTGTCGGCCACCGTATCGGTGAGGCGGATATCCCAGTTGGCAATCCGGCTGCCGACGATTTCGATCGCGGGCAACGCATACGCCGTCGCGCCGATCAGATCGGCGATCGTGTGGCGTTCGTGCGGCAGATCGCGAGCGAGCACCAGCGCGATTTCCGCTTCCACTTTCGGCTGCTGCGTGCGCGACAGGGCGATCTCCTCGCCATCGGCAATCGACATATCGTCGAACAGCATGCCGAAGTCCGGTTGATCGACGCCGAGTTGCGTCTGCACGGCTTTCGACGTCAGGCCGATTTTTCGCCCCACCAGTCGGCCGCCGCTCGCGAGCTTGCGCTCGGTATTCAGACGCTGCACCGCGTACGCGGCTTCGAGCACATCGCCGCCGAGCGCGGCGATGGCGTCGCGCTGCGGAGCGATCGGGGCGCCGTTCTGCTGCGCTTGCCACAGCGCATCGGCAATCCGTTGTGCGGCGTTCAGGTCGATGGCGCTCATGCGATCCTCACGCAAACGTTGGTCAGTTCCGAATAGAAATCGAGCGAATGGCGGCCCCCTTCGCGGCCGATGCCCGACAGCTTCGTGCCGCCGAACGGCGTACGCAGATCGCGCACGAACCACGCGTTGACCCACACGATGCCGGTTTCGATCTGCCGTGCGACGCGATGACCGCGCGCCAGGTGCGTGGTCCAGATGCTGGCGGCAAGACCGTACGCGCTGTCGTTCACGCGGCCGATCACTTCGTCTTCGCTGTCGAACGGCGCAACGTGGCACACGGGGCCGAAGATTTCCTCTTTGACGCAGCGGGCGTTATCGGCGAGGCCGGTCCAGATGGTCGGCATCACGAACGCGCCCTGATCGCGCGAATCGCCGAATTGCGGTACGTCGCCGCCCGTCACGACCGTGGCGCCCTCTTCGACCGCCAGCCGGAAATACGACAGCACTTTCTCGCGATGCCCGCGCGAAATCAGCGGGCCCATGGTGGTCGAAGGATCGTCCGGTGCACCGATGCGCAGCGCTTCGGTCTTTTCCTTCAGCGCCGCGACGAAACGCTCGAAAATCGGCCGCTCGACATACACGCGCTCGCTGCACAGACACACCTGCCCCGCATTCGTGAAACTCGACTTCAGCACGCCGGCCACCGCCTCGTCGAAGTCGGCATCGGCGAACACCACGGCCGCATTTTTACCGCCGAGTTCGAACGAGATTTCCTTCACGCCGTCGGCGACCGTTTTCATGATCGTGCTGCCGGTGCGCGATTCGCCGGTGAAGGTGATCGCGCTGATCTGCGGATGACGCGTCAGGAATTCCCCCGCCGCATTCGGCCCGTGACCGTGAATCAGATTGAACACGCCGCGCGGCAGACCGATGTCGTGCATCACTTCGGCCAGCAGCGTGGCCGAGGTCGGCGTTTCCTCCGAAGGCTTGGCGACGACGCAATTGCCCATGGCGAGCGCCGGTGCGACTTTCCACGTGAACAGCAGCAGCGGCAGATTCCACGGCGAAATAATGCCGACCACGCCGAGCGGTTTGCGCGTTACGTAGTTGATCAGTTCGCTGCCGTCGGCCGCGTGGGTTTCGAAGAACTCGCTATTGGCGGTGCGGATCAGATCGGCAAACGTGCGGAAGTTCGCAATGCCGCGCGCGATGTCGAGCTTGCGGGCCTGTTCGAGCGGGCGGCCGGTATCGGCGACTTCGGCGGCGACGAAGTCGTCGAAACGCGCCTGAATGCCGTCCGCGATCTTGTGCAGCCAGTCGGCGCGCTGCGCCGGCGTGGTGTTGCGCCAGCCGGCGCGTTGCGCGGCGGCGGCCGCGCGCACGGCGGCGTCGACCGTGGCGGCGTCGGCCTCGCAGACCTGCGCGAGTTCGCGGCCGTCGACCGGACTGAAGTTAGGAAAAGTGGTGGCGGTGGCAACGAATTCGCCATTCACGTAATGGCGAAGTAACGCACCTGAAGATTGAGCGCGCTGCGCGGCGGCCGGGGTGAAGGTCACAACGTCTCCTGCTCGATTGAAGTATGGGCAGGAGTCTAAGGTCGAGGCCTCACGCGGCGATAATCAAAGATTGGGTGGTGGGTATGCTAAAGGGGAATACCAGAAAGGGCCTGCTCAAACCGGCTAAACCACCCCATCAGCCACGGGCGCGGCCACGCTGACCGCCTCGCGCAGGCATGCCACGAAGGCCTGGCACGCGGCGCTCTGCTCCTTGTGCGAGCGCACCGAGAAGCCGACCGTGCCGAACGCGCCGCTCTCCGGCAGATCGAGAATCCGCAGCAAACCGGCGTCTTCGAACTGCTGCGCCGCAGCGCGCGGCATCAGCGCGACGCGTGGCGTGTCGAGCAGCAGGCCGATGTTCGTCAATAGCGACAGCGACTCGACGATATCGGTGGGCAGCGGCAAGCCCGCCGCGCGAAACAGATGTTCCGCCGACAGCCGCGCGGGCGAATCGGGCGTGGGCAGGATCCACGGCGAACCCACCAGCTCCGCCAGATGCGTGACGCCGGCCGGCGCCGGGCCATAGCCCTTGCCGACCACCACGCACAGGGATTCGTCGAACAGCGCCTCGTGCGTCAGCGGAAACGCGCTGGCAATCGGCAATTCACGCTCGGGCAGGCGGCCGACCACGATATCGAGGTCGCCGGTGGCCAATGCCGGGAATAGATGCGCGGTGGTGCCTTCGCGCACCGTCACCAGCACGTTCGGCGTACGCGCCTTCAGCATCGCGATCGCGGTGGGCAAGAGCCGCGCCGACGCTGAAATCAACGTGCCGACGATCACATGGCCGCTGGTGCCGAGGCGGAAATCGTTGAGCTCGTCGGTCATATAGCGCAGCTCCGCCATCAGCGATTTGACGCGCCGCCCGAGCAGCAGCCCCAGATCGGTGGGCACCACGCCGCGATTCGAGCGCGCGAACAACGCGCCGTCGAAACAGGATTCGAGTTCGTGAATCACCTTGGTGACGGCCGGCTGCGTCAACCGCATTTCATTGGCCGCGCGCACGACGGAACGCGTTTCCAGCACACGTTCGAAGATCATGAGCTGATTGAGCTTCAGCTTGCGGATCAGGGAAATCTCGCTGAGCGGATTGGATTGCATGGCGAAGGAGCGCGAAAATCGACGATCCGCGATGGTAACAGCACAAAACCACGCGGCCGATCCGGGGCAGCCCTTGGTCGCGCAACGCTGGGCACACCTATTGCTTTAATCCGCTCGCCGGCACACACCCCGTCAAAGCACGTCGTGCCCACAACGCGTGGCCGTTTTCGAGTTCAATCCAGCAATCCATCGGTGGGAGGCCCCATGCTTCGATACGCTGTTATCTTCTTCATCATCGCCATCATCGCCGCAGTGTTCGGTTTCGGCGGCATTGCCGCCGGCGCGACGGAAATTGCCAAGGTGCTGTTCTTCATCTTCGTGGTGATCTTCCTCGTCACCTTGTTGATGGGCGTGATGCGGCGCTGAGCGCCCTCGCCCCATCGGTGTCCGAGGCCTCGGTTCGGATGCCACCGCCCCGGTGCGCGCGTCAGCGCTCGTTGCGGCTTCATTGCAATAAATGCCACACGGTATTGCAATAGTTGCCGCGCGCACCGGGGCTCATTCTTTTCAGGCCATCGTTCAGGCCGCGCGCGCAACCTGCGCCGCCACACTCAATCGATGCGACCAGTTGGCCAGCGTCCGTGTCGCCACCGGCGGCTTGCTCAGGATCGCGCTGTCGTACTGCTTGCCGTCGAAACGCACGAAATCGACGATACGAAACCCCTGCCCACGGTAGAACGCGATCAGATGCGCGGCCGGTTGCGGCGTATCGAGCGCGAGCTCCGCGTAACCGCGTGTCGCCGCCCAA
This sequence comes from Paraburkholderia sp. BL21I4N1, assembly GCF_002973525.1. Taxonomy (GTDB): domain Bacteria; phylum Pseudomonadota; class Gammaproteobacteria; order Burkholderiales; family Burkholderiaceae; genus Paraburkholderia. The sequence continues at coordinate 84,715 of NZ_PVEN01000019.1, read as the reverse complement.
TGATCGGCGAACGCAATCAGCAAGGTGCCGATACCACGCGCCTGCCATAGGGGTTCCACGGCGAACTGCCGCAAGCTGGCGATATCGTCGCGCCGGTAGAGTTCGCACGCGGAATCGCGGTCCGGCGCGTACAGCGTCATGGTGCCGACCAGGCGCCCCTCGCACACCGCCACGTAGCAATCGCCGCGCGTTGCGCGCGAGCGCGTGGTGTCGACCGTTTGGTTCACGCAGGTGCAATTGAGGCCGGCCTCGCCCAGCGGTGCAAAGGCTCGATGCAGCAGCGCCGTCAACGCGACGAACGAATCGCGCGAGGGATCGAAGCGGCGCAATTCGACACGGCCGACGCCGTGATACACGTAGTCGATACGAACGGATTGCTGCTGCGTTGCACGTCGCTTCACGGTGAGCACCTCGGTGCTGTCAGGATGCTCGAAGTGTAGATTTGGGGTAGCGGTGCCTCAAGAAAAAATGTCGTAAAAACTCACTGAGAACCGAGATGCAACTCCTCGCACAGAAACGTGTGCAAGGTTCGAATCGCGGCCGCATGCGTGCCCGGCACCTGGCGCATGAAGAGACCAAAGTCAGCGGTGGGTGCGTCGGGCAAACCATCGGCCTGACCGAGCACGCGCATCGACTCCGGGCGGATATTGCCGTCGAGCAGCACCGACACGCCCAGCCCCGCCTCCACCGCCGACTGCACCGCGGGCAAACTGGTGCTCGTGCACACAATGCGCCACGCGATTCCCGCGCGACGCAACGCGGTCAACACGAGTTGCTGCCACAGACACGCGCCGCCGAACGCCACCACCGGCAACAGCGCGTCCGCCTCGCGACTGAAGCCGCGCGCGCCGACCCAGAAGAGCGGCTGGGTCCACGTGAGCAACGGCGTCGCATCGATCAGCGCGGGATCGCCGACCACCACGTCGAGACCGCCCTCGCCGAGGCGGTTCGACAACGCCTCGCTGCTGTCGACGACGATCTCCAGCGCCACCTGCGGATAAGCGGCCGAAAAGCGCCGCAACGCGCGCGGCAACCGTCCCACCGCGATGTCTTCGAGCATGCCGAGCCGCACGGTGCCGGAGACCTGCCCCGCGCTCAACGCGCGCCGTGCGTCCGCGCCCGCACCGAGGATGGTATGCGCGTACGGCAACAGCACATGCCCGGCCTCGGTCAATTGCACGCCGCGCGGCGAACGGTCGAGCAAGCGTTGCCCAAGCTCCTCCTCCAGCCGCCTCAACTGCATGCTGACCGCCGCCTGAGTGCGCGCGAGACGCGCCGCCGCCACACCCACCGCGCCGGTCTCCGCCACGGTAACGAACGCGCGCAGCAGACTGCTGTCGAGATCACGGGTCATCAGTTTTCCTGAAGTGGGTATAAGAAATATCAAGTTATCTTAATATGCCCCGCACCGCTAAGATAGCGGCCACGAACCCGAACGTACGGCCGCCTACGACCATGCAGGACACCACCCTCCAATCGACGCTAAGCCCCGCGCAGCCCGCGCTGAAACCTGCCGGCTCCCCTTGGGCGGCTTTGCTGTGCGTGCTATCGATGGCAAGCGTGCAATTCGGCGCCGCGCTGTCCGCGCCGACCATGGCCGCCTATGGATCGCTCAGCACGACCTGGCTGCGCCTGAGCTGGGCCGCCCTGGTGCTGGCCTTGCTGGTGCGCCCGCGCCTGCTGAGCTACTCGCGCGCGCACTGGATCGCGGCCGGCGCGCTCGGCGCGGCGATGGCCGGCATGACCTTGTGTTTCTTCGCGGCGTTGCAGCGTATTCCGTTGGGACTGGCCGTCGCAATCGACTTTCTCGGGCCGCTCGCCGTCGCCACGTTCGCGGTGCGTCGCCTTCGCGCACTGCTGTGGCCGTTGCTGGCGATTGCCGGCGTGGTCCTGCTGTCGCGCGATCGCGGCGGCTGGATCGGCGAACCGCTCGGCGTGCTGCTCGCCTTCGGCGCAGCGCTCGGCTGGGGCAGCTACATCGTGTTGATGAAGAAGACCGGCGCGTTATTCGCCGGCCTGGAGGGATTGTCGGTGTCGCTGCTCGCCGCGGCGCTGGTTGCTACGCCGTTCGGCCTAGCGCAAAGCGGCGCCCATGTCGCCGTCGGGCAGATCGCGGCGACGGCGGGGCTCGCGCTGCTAGTGCCGTTACTGCCGTACGCGCTGGAAATGGTGGCGTTGCGGCACATGCCCGCCGCGTCATTCGGCATCCTGATGAGCGTCGAGCCGGCGATCGGCGCGGTGGCCGGCTTCGTCGTGCTGCATCAGCCAATGGGGGTGTTGCAGATCGCGGGCACGCTACTGGTCGTCACCGCGAGTGTCGGCGCGGTGGTGGCCACGCGTTGAAGGGATAAGCCGCCACCGGGGGCGCGATAGTGGTGACAATCGCGTGGACGTTCAGGCGATGTTTTCCGCTTCGTAAAGCCGCCGGCCCGCGGCGTCTTTCGTGCCGAGCGTCGGCTCGAAATCGATCGGCCAGTCGATGCCGATATCCGGATCGTTCCACACGATGCAGCGCTCGAGTTCGGGAAACCAGTACTCCGTGGTCTTCCACAAGCACTCCGCCGCCTGCGACAGCACCACGAAACCATGCGCGAAGCCCGGCGGCACCCACATCTGCCGATGATTCGCCGCGCTCAGATATGCGCCGGTCCATTTGCCGAAGTTCGGCGAATTGAGCCGCACGTCGACCGCAACGTCGAACACTTCACCGAGCGCCACGCGCATCAGCCGACCTTGCGGACGCTGCACCTGGTAATGCAGTCCGCGCAACACGCCGCGCACCGCGCGCGAATGCCGGTCTTGCACGAACGTGAAGCCGGGCGCGACGTCGTCGGTAAACTCGTCCGCGCTGAAGCTCTCGAAGCAGAAACCGAACTCGTCGCAGAACACTTCGGGCTCGATGAGCTTCACCTCCGGCAATGCCGTCGCGATGACCTTGTTGCCCATTGCCGCTGTACTCGTAAAAAGCCTGCCCGGCGCGATTCCCGGCCGCCGTTGCGGCCGCGTCCACCGGTCATGCGGCGCGCCGCCGGCACGCCTGCCCTCGCTCGCGCGAGTTGAAAGAACGCTAGACCTCCGACGCCACCCGGCTGCGCGCGCGATATTCGGTCGGCGACAATGCCATCCGTTTGCGGAATATTTTGGCGAGACGATCGCCGTTGCCGGTGCCGCTGCGGCGCGCGATCTTGTCGACCGGCAGTTCGGTTTCGGTCAGGAAATTGCAAGCGATCCGCAGGCGCACCTGCAACAGGTAGTCAGACGGCGTGAGCTGCATTTCGTGCTTGAAGCGCCGCAGAAAATTGCGCTCGCTCATGGCGGCCACCTGCGCGGCATCCGCAACGGAGACCGGACGGTCGCAATTCGCTTCCATCCAGCGCGCCGCCGCGCGAATCTTCTCGGCCACGCTGAGCGTGCCGCCTTCCGCCGGCAACGGCACCCATGTTGCGGCCATGCCGGGCATGACCCGGTCGGCAACGCTGCGCGCCAGTTCCGCACCGAGGTCGCGCTTGATGAACATCAGCGCGCTGCGGGCACAGTCGTTACGATCGCTGGAAGCACCGAAAGCGCTGTCCGCCGACGCACCGGCAGGGAAGCGATTGAGTTGCGGCCCGGTGGACTCGGTCGGCCCGGCGGCGTCCAGCACGAGACGCCCTTCACCGATCGCTTCGATGGTGCGGGTGCGCGCTTGCACTGAACGCAGCCAGTTGAGCAGGCGCTCGTCATGCGCCGCCGTCTGCGCGCCCTGACCGCCGGCGATATACAGCACGTCGAAACCACTGCCGTAACGCGTGTCGATGCGGTCGGTCCAGATCCGCACCGAAGAAGAACTGGCGACGCTGCCGCCGTCCATCGACAGAAACTGCACCTCGTAAGGCGGTTCCTCGCCGGCGCGCGAACCCGCGAGTTCATTGGCGGTCTGGAACATTTCGATCACCGTGCCCGGCCCGAGCAGCCAGAAGCCGTTGAACAACACCACGCCAATCCGCCGCGCCGCACTACGCACGTTCAATGTCGGCGTATGAAGCCAGGTGATCCTCGCGGTATCCAGGTGCATCTGCGGCATGATCTTTCCCCAAACTAGCCTACGTTGTGGACCCCGATGCCCCGTTAGCGCCCCTATCAGCAAAATGCGTTATTAAGATTGAAACCGCCGATAACGCCGCTTAACGGATTAAGCGTGATGTTAGCGGAATGCTTCGCTATAGTAAATTTGAAAAACAAATCGGCTTCGAGAAACGCAAGGTATGAAGAAAAACATTATCCTGGCGTTTCATCACGCAGACGGCCTGTCGCGACGCCACGGCGCGACGACAGCCCCACGCGATTTCGCCTCTTGCCCGTTATGCCGCATGCAGACTCGCGCTCCAGCCGATCGGCCGTCCCTCTTCGGCACGCCGGCGCGAGTTTGATTCACCGTCCCAGGCAATTGACGATGCGCTGAAAAGTGTTTCAAACCTGAACTCGAAACTTCTCTGGCAATGACAATTCAATCGCTTTTTTATTCGCAAACCGGGAATTTATCTGCATTTCCATTGATACCTACCCCGATATCCTATGAATCCGCTCTTTAAGCATTTTCGATGCCATTTTTTACCGGTAAAAAACGTTTCTATATTGAAACATTCGAGGTCTTTACGTCTGACTTAAGTGGACTTCAATCCGCGCGAGTGAGAAAAAACGTCAGACGATTGAACCCCGCGGTCGCGGGCGGGTCGTGCGGCGTTCTTAAACAAAGTTTCATTCCCTGATCGTGCACTTTAAGGATCGTCTAAGAATCGCGGCGCCATAATTTGGGCACAGTGATAGCCGCAAGGAGCAGAGCCATGACGCGCCCCATGAGCATCGAAAGAGTCAACGAGTATGGACAGCAGGCAATCCGCATCGACATTGAAGGCCGCGCGGTATTGCTCGACGCGCCCGACCTGGACGCGATGATCGAGCATCTCGGCGCATTGCGCGCGATGATGCGCCCGGAGGTGCCGAAGGAGCCGGTGCGCACACATCAATATGTCGTCGAAGTCGATCCGAGCTGGCACACCGAGAAGCATCCGCTGCACGACGGCGCCGTCGTGTTCATGCGTCATTCAGGACTCGGCTGGGCCGGCTTCGCGCTGCCGACGGAAAGCCTCGCCAAATTGCATCACGCGCTGACGCAGCATCTGGAAGCCTCGCTCGAAGTACACGGCATGCTCAACTGAATAGAATCCCGCTTATTGCGTTGCGCGCACAACAGCATTTCAGAATGCGCGCGCAACGCGCCACCCATCCCGCCTATACTGTGCCCAGCCGCGTGGCAGCGGCTACTTTCATTCAAGTCTTTTTTCGAAGCGCGGCTCCGTCCGCGCTCTTTTTTTGCCTGCGCTCTTTTTGTCCGCGCCTTCCCATTAGTTAGGTTTGCAGATTTTCACACTCCACGCATGACGGTAGAGCGTCATCCGCGTTGTTCATGAACATTTCATAAAATTAAAAAAGACTTAATCCACCTAGCTGTCCGGTTTTACTCGCGATCGCCGATGATGCATCCCATCGCCCTTCTCTACTGTTCCACTATGAACCAGCTACAAGCGATGCGTGTCTTCACACGAGTAGTCGATCTCGCCAGTTTCAATCTCGCGGCAAGACAGTTAGGCATGTCCGCAGCCGCGGTCACACGCAGTGTCGGCACACTGGAGGCGCACCTGAACATGCGTCTTCTGAATCGCACCACGCGCAGTCTGTCGCTGACCGACGTGGGCCGCGAGTACCTCGACGGTTGCCGCGCCATCATCGAAAAGCTCGACGAGATGGAATCGACTCTGCTGGAAACCACCCGCGACCCGCAAGGCACGCTGCGCATCGCAACGCCCATGACGTTCGCCAGCGCGGGCCTCGGCGCGCTGCTGGCCGCGTATCGCACGCTGCATCCGCGAGTGGACTTCGACGTCACCACGTTCGACACGCACATCGATCTGGTGGAAGGCGGTTTCGACGTCTGCTTCTCCGACGACCGCCGTCTCGCCAACTCCACGCTGGTGAGTCGCCTGCTGACCAGTGTCGACGAAATCACGGTAGCCTCCCCCACTTATCTCGCGCGCAACGGCACGCCGCGCGATCCGGCCGCGCTGAACCGGCACGGTCTGCTGACGGTGTCCGACGGCACCTCGCGCACCTGGGAATTCACCGACGCCGACGGCCTCTACCGCGTCAACACCGGCAGCGCGCTCACCGCGACGAGCAGCGCGATGGTGCGCGTGGCCGCGCTGAACCATATGGGTATTGCGCTACTGCCGCTGCCGGTGATCGCCGACGATCTCGCGCGCGGCACGCTCGTGCCCGTGCTCGAACAGTTCGAGATCAACGGCGGGCCTCGCCAGGTGTCGATTCTCTATTCCGGCCGCAACTATCTGTCGATGCGCGTGCGTAGCTTCATCGACTTCGCGGTTGGCCAGTATCGCGCGCCGGACCGCCCGGTCGCCTTGCGCGCGGTCGCCTGAACCGGGCTCGCGCATCATGCCCAAAATATTGACGATAGAAGACGACGAGCTGATCGCTCACGACATCGTGCGCACGCTCACCGCCAGCGGCTTTTCCGTCGAAGTGGCCCGTACCGGCCGCGAAGGCATGGCGAAAGTCATGGCGGGCGACTATGACGTCGTCACGCTCGACCGTATGCTGCCCGATCTCGACGGCTTGACGATCGTCGCGACCATGCGCGGCGTCGGCATGGAAACGCCCGTGCTGGTAATGAGCGCCATGTCCGACGTCGATCAGCGCATTCAGGGCCTGCGTGCCGGCGGCGACGATTATCTGACCAAGCCGTTCTCGCCCGAGGAGATGTTCGCACGAGTCGAAGTGTTGCTGCGGCGCCGTCCACGTCATGCGAAAGCCGAGACGCTGCTGCGCAGCGGCGCGCTGGAACTCGATCTGGTGCGCCGCAAAGTCATGCACCGGCAACGCGAACTCGATCTGCAACCCACCGAATTCCGCGTGCTCGAATTCATGATGCGTCACACCGGCCAGGTGCTCACGCGCACGATGATTTTCGAAGCCGTCTGGGGCTGCCGTTTCGATCCCGGCACCAACCTGATCGACGTTCACGTAGGCCGCTTACGCAAGAAAGTCGACGCGCCCGGCGAGCGCCCGTTAATCCGCACTATTCGCGGGTCCGGCTATCTGTTCGGCTGACGCATTTCAACCGCTGCGTTCAACGAACTTTAGCGCTGCATGCAGCGCTAAAGCCGTTGCGGCACGCGTATCGATGCGACGACGAACCGCGCGGCCCTTCCTAAAACTAGTTTCATTTGATTAGTCCACGCCTGTTAGGCCCCGCTCTCCAGAATGCCGATACCGGGTCGCGCCATCAGGGCGAGTCCCACTTGACACACGCCCGCGCAGATTCAATCGCGCCTCTGAACGGAGCAGCCTTCGATGTTAAAAATAGTCCGGTTGGCTTTAACCCGGCCCTACACGTTTATCGTGCTGGCGCTGCTGATCCTGCTGATCGGCCCGCTTGCCGCGTTGCGCACGCCGACGGATATCTTTCCCGACATCCGCATTCCCGTGATCAGCGTGGTGTGGAACTACGCCGGCCTGCAACCGGACGACATGTCCGGGCGCATTGTCAGTTACTACGAGCGCACGCTCGGCACCACCGTCAACGACGTCGCGCATATCGAGTCGCAATCGTTTCGCGGCTACGGCATCGTCAAGATCTTCTTTCAGCCGACCGTGGATATCCGCACCGCCACCGCGCAGGTCACCTCCGTGTCGCAGACGGTGCTCAAGCAGATGCCGCCCGGCACCACGCCACCGCAGATTCTCAACTACAACGCGTCCACGGTGCCGGTGCTGCAACTGGCGCTCACCAGCAATACGCTCGACGAGCAGAAACTCGCGGATTACGCGACCAACTTCATTCGTCCGCAATTGCTCAGCGTGCCGGGCGTGGCGATTCCGACGCCATACGGCGGCAAGACCCGTGAAGTACAGATCGACCTGGATCCGCAGGCCTTGCAGGCGAAAAAGCTCTCGGCGAACGACGTCGCCACGGCGCTCGCACAGCAGAACCAGATCATTCCCGCCGGCACCGAGAAGATCGGCCGCTTCGAATACAACATCAAGCTGAACAACAGTCCGCTCGCGCTCGACGAGCTGAATGCGCTGCCCATCAAGACCGTGGACGGCGCAACCATTTATATCCGCGACGTGGCGCACGTGCGCGACGGCTATCCGCCTCAAAGCAACGTGGTGCGCGTGGATGGGCATCGCGCGGTGCTCATGAGCATTCTGAAGAACGGCTCGGCGTCGACGCTCGACATCATCGCGGGCGTCAAGGCGCAACTGCCGCGTATCGAAGCAACGCTGCCGCCCGGCCTGAAGCTCGTCACGATGGGCGATCAGTCCACCTTCGTGAAAGGCGCGGTCAGTGGCGTGGCACGCGAAGGCGTAATCGCCGCCGCGCTGACTTCGCTGATGATTCTGCTGTTTCTCGGTAGCTGGCGCTCCACGGTGATTATCGCGGCATCGATTCCGCTGGCAGTGCTGGCCGCGATTGCCGGTCTTGCAGCGATGGGCGAAACGCTCAACGTCATGACGCTCGGCGGCCTCGCGCTGGCTGTCGGGATACTGGTCGACGACGCCACCGTCACGATCGAGAACATCAACTGGCATCTGGAGCAAGGCAAGGACGTAAGAAGCGCGATTCTGGACGGTGCCGCGCAGATCGTCGCGCCCGCGTTCGTCTCGCTGTTGTGTATCTGTATCGTGTTCGTGCCGATGCTGCTGCTCAATGGCATCGCGCGTTTTCTGTTCGTGCCGATGGCCGAAGCGGTGATCTTCGCGATGGTTGCGTCTTTCATCCTGTCGCGCACCTTCGTGCCGATGATGGCGCAATACCTGTTGCGCCCGCATGCATCGGGCGGCCACGCGTCCGGCGAACTGGCCGCCACGATGGACCCGCACGGCGGTCACTTCCACGCGCCGCCGTCGCGCAACCCGCTGGTGCGGTTCCAGCGCGGCTTCGAACATCGCTTCGAGCGCGTGCGCGGCGTGTACCGGATCGTGCTGGGTCTCGCGCTCACGCACCGCAAGCGCTTCGTGACAGGGTTTCTGATCGTGGTCGGCGCGTCGTTCCTGCTCGCGCCGTGGCTCGGCCGCAATTTCTTTCCCAATATTGACTCGGGCGAAATTGCAATTCACGTGCGTGCGCCGATCGGCACGCGGATCGAAGATACCGCCGCGCAATTCGATCTGATCGAAAACGCGGTACGCCGCGCGATTCCGCCGGATCAGCTGCGCAGTATCGTCGACAACATCGGCTTGCCGAACAGCGGCATCAACCTGACCTATAACAATAGCGGCACGACCGGCCCGCAAGACGGCGACATTCTCGTTTCGCTGGACGAGAACCATCAGCCGACCGCGGACTACGTGCGCAGGTTGCGCGAAACGCTGCCGCGCCAGTTTCCGGGTACGACGTTCGCGTTCCTGCCGGCCGACATTGTCAGTCAGATTCTGAATTTCGGTGCGCCCGCACCGATCGATCTGCAGATCGCCGGGCCGAACCAGGCGGCCAATCACCGCTACGCCAACGAAGTGATGCGCCGGATGCGGCTGATTCCCGGCATTGCCGACACGCGTATTCAGCAGGCTTCCACTTATCCGCAATTCACCGTCTCCGTGGACCGGTCGCGCGCCGATCAACTCGGCATTACCGAACAGGACGTCACCAACTCCGTGGTGGCGAGCCTGTCCGGTACGAGCCAGGTGTCGCCGACTTACTGGCTCAATCCGAAGAACGGCGTGTCGTATCCGATCGTGGCGCAAACGCCGCAATACCGGATGACTTCGCTGTCGAACCTCAGCAATCTGCCGGTGACCGGCAAGGCCGGCCAGGCGCAGATTCTCGGCGGCATTGCGACGATCACCCGCGGTGTCGGCGATGCGGTGGTCTCGCACTACAACATCGAACCACTCTACGACGTCTTTGCGACGACGCAAGGTCAGGACCTCGGCGCGGTCGCCGCGAAAATCCAGAACATCGTGCATGCCACCGCGAAAGACGTGCCGAAGGGCTCGATCGTGACGCTGCGCGGCCAGGTGCAGACCATGAACAGCGCGTTCCTCGGTTTGTCGCTCGGTCTGCTCGGTGCGATCCTGCTGATCTTCCTGCTGATCGTCGTGAATTTCCATTCGTGGAGCGACGCCTTCGTGATCGTCACCGCGTTGCCCGCGGCACTGGCCGGCATTGTCTGGATGCTGTTCACCACGCACACGCCGCTTTCGGTGCCGGCGCTGACCGGCGCGATTCTCTGCATGGGCGTGGCGACCGCCAACAGCATTCTGGTGGTGAGCTTTGCGCGCGAACGGCTCGCGGTGACCGGCAATGCCCTGGTGGCCGCGATGGAAGCCGGCTTCACGCGCTTTCGCCCGGTGCTGATGACGGCGCTCGCCATGATTATCGGCATGGCGCCGATGGCGCTCGGTCTCGGCGACGGCGGCGAACAGAACGCGCCGCTCGGCCGCGCCGTGATCGGCGGCCTGATCTGCGCGACCTTCGCCACGCTGCTGTTCGTCCCCGTCGTCTTCAGCCTCGTGCATCGGCGCGATGCAGCCGGCCATGGCCATTCACCCGCCCCTTCTCACGACCACTCTTCATCCGAACCCGGAGTCCATCATGTCCACTGAGATCGAGATCAATTCGCCCAAACGGCTGCGTCACCTGAGGCTCGTCGGCATCGTCGCGCTGCTGGTCGCGGCGGGCATCGTGGCGAGCGGTATCGCGAGCCGCGTCCACGCGAAGCAGGAGCTGACCACCTGGTCCGCGCAGCAGGCCGTGCCGACGGTGGTTGCGTACACACCGGAACACGACGCCGACGCGCAGGCGCTGGTGCTGCCGGGACGTCTGTCCGCCTTCGTCAACGCGCCGATCTACGCGCGCGTGTCCGGCTATCTGCACGCCTGGTATGCGGATATCGGCACGCACGTCAAAGCCGGCCAATTGCTCGGGGTGATCGATACGCCAGACCTCGATCAGCAGTTGCAACAGGCGCGCGCCGATCTGCAGAATTCGGTGGCCAACGAAAAACTCGCGGCGTCCACCGCGCACCGCTGGACGGAGATGCTGAAACAGGACTCGGTTTCGCAGCAGGATGCCGACGAGAAAACCAGCGACCTCGTCGCGAAACAGGCCACGGTCGCCGCAGCTCAGGCGAACGTTGGGCGCCTCGAAGCGCTCGAATCGTTCAAACGCATTACGGCGCCGTTCGACGGCGTCGTCACCGCGCGTACCACCGATATCGGCGCGCTGATCAACGCCGGCGGCGGCAATGGGCCGGAGTTGTTCTCCGTGTCGGACGCGCGCCAGTTGCGCGTCTATGTCAGCGTGCCGCAGGACGAAGCGGCCGCGATTCAACCCGGCATGAGCGCCACGCTGACCGTGCCGGAACGCCCGGGCGTCAAGTTCAACGCGAAACTGGTCGATACCGACGACGCGATCACGCCGTCGTCCGGTACGTTGCTGGTGCAACTATCGGTCGACAACCAGGACGGCGTGTTGATCCCCGGCGAATACACCGAGGTGCATTTCGACTTGCCGACCAATGCGCACGCGCTGTCGATTCCCGCGAGTTCGCTGATCTTCCGGCAACACGGCTTGCAGGTCGCCGTGGTGGGCAGCGACAACCGCGCGGTGCTGAAACCCGTCTCCATCGCAACCGATCTCGGCACGCATGTCGAGATCGCTTCGGGTCTGAGCGCGAGCGACCGCGTAATCGACAACCCACCCGACTCGCTCGCCTCGGGCGATGAAGTGCGGCTGCAAGGCACACCGGGCACGCCGGGTACGGCGCTGGCGGAGCGTCGCGCTGCGGAGAGCACTCATGGATAAACGCCGCTCGCGCGTTGCAGCCGTGGCGAAGCTCGCGAACGTTGCAAGCGTTGCCTTAGCTGCCGCGTTGCTGGTGAGCGGCTGTTCGTTCGCGCCGGTCTACCATGCACCGGCCACCAGTATTCCCACCACCTTCAAGGAAGGCGGCGCCTGGCAACTGGCACGGCCCGCCGATCGGGTGCCGCGCGAGGCGTGGTGGACCGTGTATCGCGATCCCGTGCTCGATCGTCTGGAGCAACAGGTGGCGGCGGCCAATCCAAACGTGGCCGCGGCGATGGCGCGTCACGACGAAGCCACCGCGTATCTCGCGCAGGCGCGCTCGGGACTGTTTCCGACTATCGGCGCGGAAGCATCGGTCGAACGTCAGCGGCAGTCGGACAACCGGCCGCTGCGGGGTGCGGGACAGCCTTCGGTGTACGGCACCAATAATGTCGACCTCGGCATCAGCTACGACCTCGATCTGTGGGGCAAGATCCACAACGAGGTTGCTGCCGGCAACGCGGCGGCGCAGGCCAGCGAGGCCGATCTCGAATCGGTGCGGTTGAGCTTGCAGGCGGATCTGGCCAATGCGTATTTCAATCTGCGTGGGCTCGACGCGCGGCAGCAGTTGCTTGACGACACGATCGCCACCTACCGGCGCGCGCTCACCCTCACCATGAGCCGCCATGCAGGCGGGATCGCGTCGGACCTCGATGTATCGCGGGCGCAAACGCAGCTGGATACCGCGCGCGCCTCCGCCGACGATATCGCCGCGCGCCGCGCGCTTTACGAACATGCGATCGCCAGCCTGACCGGCAAGCCCGCGTCGATTTTCGCGCTGGCGCCCGTGACCACGACGACGTATCTGCCGTCCATTCCTACCGGCGTACCGGCCGCGTTGTTGCAGCGGCGGCCCGATATCGCGGCGGCCGAGCGCCGCGTCGCGCAGGCGAACGCGCAGATCGGCGTGGCCAAGGCGGCCTTCTTCCCGGATATTTCGCTGGGTCTCGATGGCGGCTATCAAAGCGACACGCTTTCGCCATGGTTGATGGCGCCAAACGAAATCTGGTCGGTGGGTCCGAGCCTCGTCTTCACGCTGTTCGACGGCGGTCGCCGTGAAGCCATGACCGATCAGGCACGCGCCAGGCTCGCCGAGAACGGCGCGAAGTACAAGGCGGCCGTGTTACTCGCGTTCCAGCAGGTCGAGGACAACCTCGCGCAACTGCACCATCTCGGCGATGAAGCCACCCAGCAGAACGCCGCGCTGATCGCCGCGCAACGCACGTTGACGCTGTCGATGTCGCGCTATCGCGACGGCGTGGTCAGCTATCTGGACGTGGTGACCTCGCAAACCACCGAGCTCACCACGCAGACCGATGCGTTGAACCTCGAAACGAGGCGTTTGCTGGCTTCCGTGGGCTTGATCGAGGCATTGGGCGGCGGCTGGTCGACGGACGGCGCCAGGGCCGCGCCTGAGGTTCAGGCGACGCAACGGCAGGCGGTGCCGGTTGCCGTGGGTGCGGCGGGTGCTTCTGGTGCTTCCGGTACGTCCGGCGGCTCTGCCGCACTTGCATCCGCCGGCTAAACGAGCGGCTGCCGCAATCAACGCTTCGCCGCAAACGTTGCGGCCGCCAACAAAAAAACGTCGCGGGTTCTTTGAACTCGCGACGTTTTTGCTTTTAAGGCGCCCCCGTTCAGAGCCGCTCCCGTGAGCTCCCTTAGAACCGATGCCGCACGCCCACCGCCACCACCGCCTGCCGGTCGCTCGACGACGCCGCCAGCGAATAGATCGACGCGTTGCCCAGCACCGCGATCCCATCCGCGCCCGTCACGTGCTGATATGTGCCTTCCAGATACAGATCGGTGCGGCGCGACAGCGCGTAATCCGCCTGCAGCATGAACTGGTTCCACTTCGGCGAGTAGCTCTGGCCGCCGGTGCTGAAGTGGCCGTCAGTGAACGTATACGAGCCGCCCAGCGTGAACGCCGGTGTGATCGCGTAGCGGGCGTTCAGCTCGTAGTTGTTGAAGGTCAGCAGATCGCCGTTGAGCGTCGAATACGCACCGCCCTGCGTGATCTGATGCGGGTCGTTGAGCATGGTCCGCGTGAAGACGAGGCCGAGCGTCGCCGCGCCGAACGTATAGCGTCCCGCCGCGCCGAGCACGCGTTGACGCGCGCCGGTGAAGACCGCGTCGCCGTCGCTGCTACTTACCGCGCCGCCGGTGTTGGCCGGCTGGTTGACGCCGCCCGGCTGGTTGATCTGCAGGTACGCGACCGCCAGGTTGAACGGACCGCCTGCCCACTGCGCGCCGAGGCTGTACGCGTTGTTATTGCTGAAGCCGCCCGCCGCGTTGCTGAACGCGTACGCGCCGCCGACGGTGACGCCGTAGTAGGTCACGCTGCGATACTTCAGCGCGTTGTTCATGCGCAGGTCGTTGTTCAGGTTGTCGTTGTCGAACGGGTGATCGGCGATATTGCCGCCGAAGCCCGAGCCGGTCGCCGACAACGGCGCCACGAAGTCGACCAGGAAATCGTATTGACGGCCCAGCGTCACCGTACCCCACTGCTTGCTCGCGATCCCGACCCACGCCTGGCGGCCGAACTCATCGCCACCGTTGGAGAACTTGCCGCTGTCGATATTGAACCCGTTCTCGAGATCGAAGACCGCGCTCAAGCCGCCGCCCAGATCTTCATTGCCGCGCAGGCCCCAGCGGTCCGTGCTGACGTTACCGCTTTCCATCATCCAGTTGCTTTTACCGCCACTCGCCGATTTCTGATTGCTGATGTAGTCGAGGCCGGTGTCGAGCGTCCCATAGAGCGTCACGCTGCTTTGCGCGTGCGCCGCCGCGCCGAGGGTGCTGGCCAGCGCGACGAGTGTGGTTGCGAATGCTTTATTCATGTTTGATTCCGGGTAAGAGAAGGCACCAGTCCGCGCAAGAACGGACCGGTCCCGCACACCGTACGGGTAGCCGCAATGTAAATAGCGGCGGTGACACACCCGTGATCAAAACCGGTCGTTTCATGAAACGTTTTTTATGTTCATGACATGTCCGCGACGGGCCGACGAAGCAGCGCTTCGCCGACGCTCCAGCAGATAAATTTCTTTTCATGCACACACGGCCGATCCGCTAACGCCGCTTGACTATCCTTCTCATCAACCGATCCACGAAACCATTGAGGTTCGCGCATCGGTGCCACCCAAACTGATTTATGAGGATTACGAACATGAAATCTCTGACGCTCGCCATCGCTTTTATCGGTGCAACCGCAACGGCTTCCGCCTTCGCTCAATCGACCACCGCGCCGACGCAGCAAAACGCCGCGCCGGCCATGCAAGTGGCGGCGAACACGACCAGCACCACCGGCAACGTGACGGGCTCGTGGGTCGCGCCGTACGGCCAGGCCACCCCCGGCAAGACGCGCGCTCAGGTTTATCGGGAACTGGTGCACGCGGAGAAGGACGGTCAACTGGCGTATCTGAATTCGACGATTTACGCGCACTGAAATGCTTCTGCCGAACCCCAGCCGACGGCGCGCCGTGTGGACACCACGTGGCCCTGTCGTCTGGACCTGCCTGGCCGCCCATCGCAACGCTCTGTATTGACATCCCCCTATCAATGACCCTTCGCACCGCGATCAAACGAACCGCTTCGTTCGCCGTCGCCGCCGTGGCTGCCGGACTGCTGTTATCCGGTTGCGCGACGAGCACCACACCGACCTCCGCCGACAATTGTGTCGGCCCGCCCAGTTACTGCAACATTTACTTTGGTTCATGAAAAAAGAGCGCGCTACCCTTTCGGGCAGCGCGCTCTTTGACTTGGTACGGGTGTTTTAGAACGAGTGACGCAGACCGACGCGTCCCACCACCTGCTTACCGTTCGACGACGGATCGAAGCCGGCGATTTGCGCGACCGCGCCGCCGCTAGCTTTCTGCAATGCAGCCAGTGCGTAAACGGCGGTGCGCTTCGACAGTTCGTATTCCGCGCTCAGGTTGAGCTGCTGATACTTCGGTTCCTGGTTGGTCGCATGATCGCGGCCATCCGTGTATGTGTAGCCGGCCGCGAGATTGAGCTGGCTGGTGGCGGCAAACGTACCCGCGAATTCATAGTTCTGGAACTTGACGTCCTGACCCGCATCGCCTTGCTGGAAGTCGACGTTGGTGAAGTTGCCCATCAGTTTGAACTTGCCGAGCTGATACGACGCGCCGGCCGCGAAGATGCCCTGGCTGCGCGCGTTCGCGAGGTAATTGCCGTACACCGCGTTGGTGAAGCCAGAGCCGTTCTGATAGCTCTGGACTGCCTGTTCCGGGTCGTTGACACGCAGGTAGCCGGCGCCGATCGAGAACGGACCGTTCGTGTACGAGGCGGCCGCGCTATAGGCGGAGTTATTCGAGAACTGGCCGGCCTGGCCGCCGAACGAATAGAGTGCCTCGCCGGTGAAGCCGCCGATGGTGGGACTCGTGTACTTCACGGCATTGCTGATGGCGAAACCGTTATCGAGGTTATCCATATCGTTCGGGTGGGAGAAGTACCAGCCGCCGTAGCTGTCGTTGAGCGAGAACGGCTCGATCAGGTCGACGAGCGGATCCCATTGACGACCGAGGGTGACCGTGCCGAGCGTTTTGCTGTCGAGGCCAACGTAGGCATTGCGGGAGAATGCGAGGCCGCTGCCGAGGCTGCCGTTGGTCGAATTGAAGCCGCTTTCCAGATCGAAGATTGCTGCGAGGCCGCCGCCCAGATCTTCTTTACCTCTTACACCCCAGCGGCTGCCGGCGCTGACACCGCTGGCCATCTGGTAGAGGTGGTTGCCGTTGACGTTGCTGGCGAAGTCGAGACCGGTATCGAGAATGCCGTAGAGCGTGACGCTGCTTTGCGCATGCGCGGTGGTTGCTACGCCGGCGCATAGCAGGGCTCCGAGCAAGTGTGCCAGCTTCATCTTTTGATTCATGAATCACCTTTCGTTTAAATAGGATGCCTGATGGCTATGGGGGTTTTTTTTGCCGCGGGGGTCAATATAGCTAGGCTGGAAAGTGGTGCGACTGCAAGGCAGTGTTTCAGTTTGTGCGTTGGGTTTTTCATTAATTGATCATTGACCTGGGGGTTTTTGCTGGGTTTGGGTCTGGTTTTTTTGGCCTTTCCTTGAATTCACGGTGGTCTATTAGCGTTCCCCCTGTGCGGGGGGGGCACCTACTTTTCTTTGCCTGCCGCAAAGAAAAGTAGGCAAAAGAAAGCGGCTCAAACCGCTAACCATGAAGCGGTCCCCCGCGCAGCCACGGTAGTGGTGCATCTGGAATCCGTGCCCTCGCACATTCCGCTTTAGTGACAAAGGCATCATTCATCCCGTCTCGCGCGATGCGCTCGCCGGAGGGGTCGGCGTGGACACCAGTGGCTTCGCTTTTGGATTGTGGGAGCCGTCGGCTTCGCCTCGGCGAGGCGCCGACACACTCAAGATTTCGGAGGTCGGTTCTAGTGAGCGACCGCGGGGCGCGCGCAGCGCCGCCGGAAGAATGACGGCTGTGCCACTGGCGCGGAGTGCGCGAGAAGACGGATTCCAGATGAGCCACTACCGTGACTGCGCGGGGGACCCGCTTAAGAGTTAGCGGTGTGAGCCGCTTTCTTTTGCCTACTTTTCTTTGCGGCAGGCAAAGAAAAGTAGGTGCCCCCCCGCACAGGGGGAACGCTAATAGACCACCGTGAATTCAAGGAAAGGCCAAAAAAATAACCACTCAAACCCCAACAGAAACCTGATACCCAAACCGACTAACAGTCTCAATCCTAACCTCAGGCACAACCCCAAAAATCTTCCTCCGAAGCCGAGAAACAACAAGATTAACGCTAGAAGGATCCACATCATCCTTCTCCGGCCACGCGTAGCGAATAAGCTGATCCCTTGCAACCGGCGCATTCACCTGCCGCAACAGACACTCAAGCAAAAGAAACTCCCGCCGCGTAACGGCAACCCTACGCCCCTGAAAAACCAGTTCCCGAGTCGCGGCATCGAGCGAAGGCACTTCAACGAAGGAAACCCCGGCGACAGACACAGAACCCCCAGAAGCGGAGCCCGCACCTAACCCACCACCGCGCCCAACCCTCTGCAAAGCCTGCATCCGCTCATGCATTTCAATAAACGAATAAGGCTGACAAAAACAGGCATCCGCGCCAGCCCGCAAAACCCGAGTGCGATCCTGCGCGGAAGCCACTCCCAACACAGCCACAATCGCCGCCCCACTCCCGGCAACGGCAAACTCCGCCACAAACTCCAGCAGCGCGGAATAAGCGCTTCCCTCCAGCACCATCAAAACAATCGCATCGAAGGGCTCCTGCCCCGCAAGAAAAACCCCATCGCGCAGATCGTCGGCACGCTGCAAACTATGCGCACTCTCCTGCAGCGCCTTGAAAAGCCACGCCGCTTCCGGATGCGACGGCCCCACGAACAGGACGCGCATTCATCCCCCCGTCATGACAAGAAAGGAACGCAAGCTCATGCCAACGTCCTCGACCAGCATTCGATGGAAATCTTCGCGCCCGGCTGCGCACTGCCGATCTTCATCGTGAAGTCGTGCACTCGCATCACCGCTGAAACAATGCTCAGGCCAAGACCCGATCCGGACAGGTGCCGGGTGCTCTCGCCACGATAAAACCGCTGCAACACGGCATCGCGTTCATCAGCGGCAATGCCGGGTCCGTTATCGACGATATCCATCTGCGGCCCCGCGGAAGTCTGGCGAAGTTCCATTCGTACCGCGCCCCCTTCGGGCGTGAACTTGATTGCGTTGTCCACCAGATTGCTCAACGCCTCGAACAGCAACGCGCGATCGCCATGAATCGCCTCAACCGGTTGCGCATGCACCGAAAGTTGAATCCCGCGACTCTCCGCGAGCGGCTCGTAAAGCTCGCCGACCTCCTGAATCAAGGTCTCCAGTTGCACTTCGCCAAACCCGCCGCGCCGCTGCAAGGTGCCGATCTCGGAGATCCGCAACATCGCGCGGAAGCGGTCGAGCAATGCATCCGTCTCGGTGCGGGCGCGCTCCACCAGCGTCGACAATTCGGCGTCGTCGAGCGTTCCAGTGTGCTCCGCCGCATGCGCGAGCAAAGTCCGCACATGCGCCAACGGCGTGCGCAGATCGTGCGCGATGCCGTCGCAAGCGCCCTTCACTTCGTTCATCAGGCGCTCGACTTCGGCGAGCATATGGTTCACCAGATGCGCGAGCATATCTACTTCGTCACGTCCGCCAATCGGCAGACGCTGCGCGAGATCGCCCTGTGCAATGCGCTGCGTGACGCGGCGAATCGCCTTGAGGCGGCGCATTTGCCGCACGCTCAACGCCAGGCCGCCAGCCACCCCCGCGAGCAGGCAGACAATCCCGCCGCTCACCAGCGCATCGATCACCGCCTCGCGAATCCGCAGAATGTGCGTGAGATCGCGCGCGATCACGAGCGTCGAGCCGTCCTTGCGTCGCTCGGCCATCGCGCGAACCACCGGCGCCTGATCGTTACGCCCCATCAAAAGCGCGAGATCGAGCGTCTTGCCTTTACGCGTGGTGGGCAACTGCGGCGGATAGACCAGCACGTCGCCGGCGATCAGGCGGCCGTCCGGCGCGAACAGGCCGTAGTAATTCGTATGCATGCGCTCGCGCTCGATGCGCCGGTGGATCGCATCGGCGATACCGGTGTCCGGCAGCGAGTCGAAGTAGATCAGTTGCCAGTCCATCACCACATCGGTTTCGCGTTCCATATCGCCGGTCACGGCCCAGCCGATGAAGCCCAGCAACAGCATCACCGAAAACGAAAAAATGACCGCGTAAATGGAAAGCAGGCGAAAGGTGGTGGAATGCCAGCGCCGCCCGAGCGCAGATTGAGCGGGGAAGGTTGTGTCCATCAGGAAGATTGGTTCATGCGAGGATGTAGCCCGAGCCGCGCACGGTCTGGATCATTTGCGTCACGCCGGGCGGATCGATTTTTTTGCGCAGGCGCCCCATGTGTACGTCGATCAGATTGGTGCCGGGATCGAAGTGATAGCCCCACACCGCCTCGAACAGCATGGTGCGCGTAATGGTCTGGCCGGCATGACGCATCATGAATTCGAGCACGCGGTACTCGGTGGGCAGCAACACGATCTCCTCGCCGTCGCGCTGCACCTTGCGTGAAATCAGATCGAGTTCGAGCGGCCCGACCCGCAGATGGGTTTCGAGTTGCGCAGCCGGCGTTTGACTGCGGCGCAGCAACACTTCGAGGCGCGCAGTCATTTCTTCGGGATCGAAGGGCTTGGTCAGATAATCGTCGCCGCCGGCACGCAGACCGCGCACCCGTTCGTCGACGTCGCCCAAAGCGCTCAGCATCAGCACCGGCGTTTGAATGCCGATGCTGCGCATGGTGGTGAGAATCGTCAGACCATCCACACCCGGCAGCATGCGGTCGAGCGTAATCACGTCGTAGTCTTCGCTGATCGCGCGCGCCATGCCGTCGCGGCCGTTGGCCACCCAGTCCACGGTGAAGCCGCGGCTTTTCAACTCACCGACAATTTCATTCGCGGTAATTTCATCATCTTCGATCGTGAGTACTCGCGACATGATCAATGCATGCGCCGCAGCCAGCTCTACCGATGCAAGCGACGGACGCGACCGGTTATCAGTAGAAGGACATGATGCCATATTCGGCTTGCGTGTTCAGTGCACGGGCGCGCGCCAGGGCGATTGCCGGCGCTCGACGCGAGTGCATCCCCGCAGGCTACGCGGGGTCGCATGGCGGATGAATATCCGCTTCATGAAGAAATATTTAAGTTCGCCGCAAGGGCGTCGAGCACGCTTCAAGGTGGTTGAAACCCGCCACTTGCCTCGATAAAACATATTTCATTTTGCCGACGCCGCTTCGGTATACCGCCTCCACTAGCCTACAGCCATCCCGCCGATCGTACTGGCGGCCCGACTCGATCCTTCTCGTGGATGGTAAAAAATGAAACTCGCAACCAAGACCCTGCTCGCCTCCCTGCTCCTGATCGGTAGCGCATCGGCCATGGCCGCGCCCGGCCTTACGCAGCAGCAATGCAACGATTATCCGTTCACGCCGCTAAAGAGCGAAGTGACGCACAAGCAATTGATGAACGAACTGGGCGAACTCGAAGCCGTAGGCTACAGCCCCAGCAACGACGACGACGACTATCCGAGCGACCTCGAAGCGGCCCAGCAGAAGCTGCAAGCCGAATATCGCGCGGACTGCATGCCAGCGGCGCCGCATGTGTCGGCCAGTGCGACGCAGTCGCCGGCTGGTGCGGGAGCGCCCGCAGCGGCGCAAGCGGTGCCGAATCAACCGGCAGGCTGAGCGTCGCGCGACGCAGCCCTGTGTGGTTCAACGCATTACCCCGCACAGCGTACAGGGTGAAAGCTTCGCGAGACGTTGCGGTTGGTTGAAACCGCAACGTCTCCGTCAGCGCCCGTTCGTCAGTTGCGCGCGTTCGTCCTCCCCCGAACGCGCGCGCTGCGTACGCTCCGCACGCCTTTCGTCGCGCTTGCGATGCAAGGCAGCCAGCCGCTTTTTGCCGTGCGTCAGCGACGCGATCGCATGGAACGCAACCGGCGCGAACACCAGGCCGAACAACGTGGCCGCCAGCACGCCGCCGAACACACCGGTGCCGATCGACCGGCGGCTCTCCGCCCCCGCGCCGCTCGACACGACCAGCGGCACGACGCCAAGCAGAAACGCCGCCGATGTCATCACGATCGGCCGGAAGCGTGCGCCCGCGGCTTCGGTCACGGCGCGCGACAACGGCATGCCACGCTGATACAGATCGCGCGCGAACTGCACGATCAGAATCGCGTTCTTCGCCGCCAGGCCGATCACGGTAATCATGCCGACCTTGAAGTACACGTCGTTGGGCATGCCGCGCAGCAGCACCGCGCTGACCGCGCCGATCACGCCGAGCGGCACGACCATCAGCACCGCCAGCGGAATCGTCCAGCTCTCGTACAGCGCGGCGAGCGCCATGAACACCGCTAGCAGCGACAGGCCGATCAGCATCGGCGTGAGCTTCGCGGCTGCGGTTTCCTCGCGCGCCGCGTCGACCCAGTCGTAGCTGACGCCGACCGGCAACGAAGCGGCCAGCCGTTCCATCTCCGCCATCGCCGCGCCGGAGCTATAGCCGGGCGCCGCATGGCCGCTCACGTCGAGCGACGGGTAGCCGTTGTAGCGCGTCAGCATCACCGGGCCGATGGTCCAGTGGCGGGTTGCGATGGCCGACAGCGGCACCATGCCGCCCGTCGCGTTCGGCACGGAGAGCGCGAGCAGATCGTCTTCGGTCATGCGGGTGGCGGCGTCGGCGGAAATCACGACACGGCGCATCCGGCCGCCGGCCGGAAAGTCGTCGATATAGGTCGAACCGAAAGTACTGCCCAGCACGTCGGTGAGGCGTTCGAACTGCACGCCGAGCGCATATGCTTTGGCCCGGTCGATGATGAGCTCCACGCGCGGCGCGTCGGGCAGATCTTCCGAATGCACCGAGGCCAGCACCGGACTCGCCTTGGCCTGCGCGAACAGTTGCTCGCGCGCGGCCTTCAGCGCGTCGAGTCCCACCCCGCCGCGATCCTCCAGGCGGAACACGAAGCCGTCCGAATGGCCCACGCCCGGCACCGCGGGCGGCAATTGCGCTTCGACGTCGCCCTCTAGAATCTTGTCGAACTTCTCGTTGAGACGGTCGCGCAACACCAGCGCGTCGGTATCGCGTTTGTCCCAGTCCTTGAGTTCGACGAAGCCCATCGCCACGTTCTGCCCACTGCCAGCAAAGCTCCAGCCGATCACACTGGTCACGTTCGCAATCGCCGGCTCGGCGTGGAGAATCGCTTCCATGCGCTTCACCACGGCCAATGTCCGCTCCTGCGTCGCGCCCGCGGGCAACTGCACCATGACCTGCAACTGGCCTTCGTCCTCGCTCGGCAGAAAGCCGCCTGGCATGTGCCAATACAGCGCGCCGCACACGCCGACCAGCACGACATACACGGCCAGCATCGGCCCGACCCGGCGCAACGTGCGTGCGGTCAGCCCGCGATAGCCGCTCGCGGCGCGATCGAAACCGGCGGTGAAACGGCTTGCCGCGCGTGCCGCGAAACCGGGCAGACCACGCCGCGCTTCGCGCTGGTGCACCGATTTCGTGTGCGGCTTCAGCAGATTCGCGCACAACGCGGGCGTCAACGACAACGCCATGAACGACGACACCAGCATCGACGCGATCATCGCCACCGCGAATTGCCGGTAAATGCCGCCGACGCCGCCCGGAAAAAACGCCATCGGCACGAATACCGCGGTCAGCACCGCGGTCACGCCGATAATCGCGCCGCCGATCTGCGACATCGCCTTGCGAGTCGCCTCGCGCGGCGGCAGACCCTCTTCTTCCATCACGCGATGCACGCTCTCCACCACGACGATCGCGTCGTCGACGAGAATGCCGATCGCGAGCACGAGGCCGAACATCGTGAAGACGTTGATCGACAGACCGCACGCGTACATGGCGAGAAACGCGCCCATCAGCGTGACCGGAATCACCACGGTCGGCACCAGCGTGTAGCGCAGATCGCGCAGAAACAGCCACATCACGAAGAACACCAGCACCACGGCTTCCGCGAGCGTGACGAGCACCTCATGAATGGCGATCTGCACGAAGTGCGCGTTGTCGAACGGAATTTCGACGGCGACGCCGCTCGGCAAGCCCTTCGACAATTCCGCGAGCCGCGCGCGAATTGCATTCGAGGTTTCGAGCGCGTTGCCGCGCGGTCCCAGTTGAATGCCGACGGTGGCCGACGCCCTGCCGTTCAGACGCGAATAGAACGTGTAGTTGTCGCGCCCGAGTTCGACCCGCGCGACGTCGCGCAGACGCACCGCCGAGCCGTCGGGCCGCGCCTTGATGACGATCTGGCCGAATTCCTCCGGCGAGACCAGCTGCCCTTTCACGCTGACCGATGCCGTGAGTTGCTGCCCCGGCACGAACGGCGCGTCGCCGATCGCCCCTGCGGTGACAGTGGCGTTCTGCGCACTGATCGCGGCATTCACCTCGGTCGGGCCGATGCCGTACTCGCGCAGCTTCATGGGATCGACCCAGATGCGCAGCGCTTCGTCGGCGTCCCACAGTTCGGCGGCGCCCACGCCCGGCGCGCGCTTCAGTTCGCGCAATACATAGCGGCTCAGATAGTCGCTCAATTGCACCGAGTCGCGCGTGCCGTCCGTGGAAGTGAGCGCGACCAGCATCAGGAAGGTATTGGCCGCCTTGAAGACGCTGATGCCCTGCTGCACGACCTGCTGCGGCAGACGCGGCTCGACCTGCTTGAGACGGTTCTGGATGTCGACCAGCGCCATGTCCGGATTGGTGCCGGGTGCGAAGGTCGCGTCGATTTCGAGGTTGCCGAGATTGTCGCTGGTGGTCTCGTAGTACAGCATGTTGTCCGCGCCATCGAGACTCTCCTCGATGATGCTGCCGACGTTGCCGTCCACGACCTCGGTCGACGCGCCCGGATAGGTCGCGGAGATAACGATGCGCGGCGGCGCCAGACGCGGATACTGCGCCACCGGCAGGAGCGGAATCGCGAGCGCGCCTGCCACGACGATGGCCAGCGCAACGATCCACGCAAAGACCGGACGGTCGATAAAGAAGAAAGGCACGCGTGAGTCCTTTCAGAGCGGCGCGACAGGCGCGAAAGCGGGCGCCTCGGCGAGCCGCGCCATATGCAGCACGTCGGCCAGCACGCCGTCGCGCAGCGCATAGCCACGCGAACAGCCTTCTTCGACAAAGCCGAACTTGCGATACAGCGCGATGGCCGGCGCGTTGTCCGCGTACACCGTCAGTTCGATGCGGCGCAAACCGAGCGCACCGTCGGCGCTGTCGACTAGCGCCCTCACCAGCGCCGTGCCGACGCCCTGCCCATGATACGCGTCGTGCACGCAGATCCCGAGCTCCGCGCCGTGCGAGCGCGCACGCGGGTAGACACTCAGCCCGGCATGGCCGACCAGTTGACCGTCGAGCCATGCGCAGACCGTCACGCCGTTGCCGAGGCGCCGCTCGTGCCACGCGGTGATCTGCTCGACGCTGCGATAGCCGAGCTGCAATGTGCCGCGCCGGACACCGGGCAGGCTCATGATCGCGGTGAACGCTTCCATGTCGGCGGGCTCGCAGGCCTTGATCGTGATGCCATTCATGAGCGGTGTGGCCTCGCTGCCATGCAACGTGTCGTTCTTCATGGCTTCGTTCCGTTGCGTGGCGCGCCGTTCGCGTTCAAAGGAGACGCAAGCGGGCCGGACATCAGCGGCGCGGGTTCGTGAAAACGCGCCATCATGAAACTGTCGATCAGCACGCCGCGTCGCAAAACCGCACCACGCTGACGCACTTCGATCTCGAAGCCGAACTTGTGATACGGCGCCAGCGCCGCATGATTATCGGCAAATACGTTCAGTTCGAGACGACGCAGGCCGAGCCAGTTGTCGGCGAGATCGAGTAGTTCGACCATCAGGCGGCGGCCGATGCCGCGCCCATGCCACGCGTCGTGCACGCTGATGCTGAACGAGCCGACATGCGAGCGGCGCCCTTTCATGGGCGACAGTTGCGCGATCCCGACCAGCGTGTCGCCGACCGTGGCCACCATGGCGATCGCAGTGGGATCGATTTTCGCCATCGACTCGCGCGTTTGCGCGAGCGTCTCGAACGGTACGTGCGGGTTGCCGTGGACCACCGCCGGCAACTGCAGCAAGGCGTGGTATTGCTCCGAGTCGGTGGGACGCAACGCGCGCAGCGTCAGTCCCGCGGGCAGGCTCTCAGAATCTGATTTTGTTTTCGAGTGTTGATCCATAGGCCTATAACGTTAATTCGAAGGACCTCACCAGAATGCCGGGCAGTTGCATGCCGCCCGTCGCGCGCTCGCCCCACGTCGAGTCGCTGAGTAGCAGTTCGGCCTGCGCGCCGAGTTGTTCGAGTTCGCTGCCGAGCAGCCGGTACAGACTGTCGTCGAAACGCATGGCTTCGAGCGGTGCGACGATCTCGCCGTTTTCCACCCAGAAGGTCGCGAAACGCGTCATGCCGGTCAGGCGGCAATTCATCCGGTCCGAGAAGTTCACGTACCAGAGATTGCCGATATAAAGGCCGGTGCCGATTTTCGCCAGTACGTCTTCTTCCGGCAGGTCGCCGGCTTTCATGGACAGCGCCACTGGCGACTCGCTCGCCAACGCACCGTTCGGCGTCAAACCGTATTCGCGCGCGCTGCGTGCGTTGGTCAGACGTTCGGCGCTACGGCCGGCTTCGATCAGCGGGACGCTGTCGCGCAGATAGCCGTCGTCGTTGAAGCTGGGTGTAATGCCGAGACTCAGATCTTCGCTGATCGAAACGCGCGGGTCGACTACGATTTCTCCCACATGCAGTTTGTACAGCTCGCTGCGCGAGCTGGCCTGCGCGCGTGCGGAAAAACCGCTCCACGATGCGACGCCGAGCAATTCGGCGAGCGCGGCGGGAGCGATCCACGCGCGGTAGCGGCCCGGCGCCAAAGCGCGCGGTGTGCGCGCAAGCACCTCGATACGCGCGGCCGCCTGCTCGACCTTGCGCGTGAATACCGCGTCGCTCCAGTCGTCGCCGGCGTAGGTCGTTTTGATCGCGCGGCCGCTCGGGTCGTACAGCGACCAGCTGAAGTTAAAGTTGTCGACTTCGTACCAGCCGCGGCTGCCGCTCGTCGATGCGAAGCCGCGCACGATCGTGCCACCCGCGTAGAAGCCCACGAAATCGAGCCCTTGCGCCGCTTGCGCGACGGTGCGCAACAAGCCGTCCGGCTCCGGCAATTTGCCGGAGCGCTGCGTGGCGCGCGACCATGTCGACGTATCGAACAGCAGATGCGGATCGTCCGCGGCATCGCGCAAGCCTTCGCGCAACGTGACGAGCGCGGCGCTCACTTCGTCGAGGTCCTGCCGCAGATCGCCGCACACAGTCAGCGTGGAATACGCCTGACGCGCGCCGTCGATCAAACGCAAGGTCAGCTTGCCTTGCGACACGCTGCCGGTTTGCCGCACTTTGCCCGTGTTGAAGCGGATAAAGTCGGACTGTTCTCCGGCAAACGAACTGAGCGTGGTTTCGCCGTCTTGCTGCAAACGCTCGATCGCGTCGGCCAGCGACGTGAAATGCTGCTGCCAGTCGACCGACGTCGTGGCGCGCGAAGCAATGAACGGGCTCATCAGGCGCCTCCGAACACGTCGATATCGCTAAACACGCAAGCCGGCGACGCATGCCCCACGCGAATGATCTGCGCCGGTTCGCCTTTACCGCACATCGACGTGCCATACACCTCGCGCGTGCCGGCATTGCCCACCGCGCTCAGGCTACGCCAGAAGTTCGCCGAGATGCCGCGATAGTTCGGCTGCTTGACCACCTGGGTGAGCTTGCCGTTCTCGATCAACTGGCCGTATTCGCAGCCGAACTGGAATTTGTTGCGATGGTCGTCGATCGACCAGGACGTATTGGTGCGCATCAGAATGCCGTGTTCGATATTGCCTATCATCTGCTCCAGCGAACGGTCGCCGGGTTCGATGTTCAGGTTCGCCATACGGTCGATCGGCGGACGGTTCCAGTTCGACGCCCGCGAGTTCGCCACGCCCGGCATGCGCGCGCGTTGCTGCGACAGCGCGCCGCCCAGCGGCCGTTCGAGCACGCCGTTGCGAATCAGGAACTGCTTGTCGGCAACGGTGCCGTCGTCGTCGAACGCGTACGAAGCGGCTTCCTCGCGCAATTCGGGGTCGAAGGTGACGTTCAGCAATTCCGAGCCATAGCGGTACGAGCCGAACATGTCCTGCTTGACGAAGCTCCAGCCCGCGAAATTGCGTTCGTCGCCGAGAATGCGGTCGAGTTCGAGCGGATGACCGATCGACTCGTGAATCTGCAGCATCATCTGATCGGGCATCAGCAGCAGGTCGCGTTTGCCGGACGGGCAATTCGGCGCGGCCAGCAATTGCAGCGCTTCATTGGCGACGCGCACGCCGGACCCGGCGAAGCCGAAACGCGCCAGCACTTCGATACCGCCCTGCCCGAGCGTGCCGTAGTTGCCGCCGAGCGTGCGCACCTGGGTGTCACCGTTCGCATGCGCGGCCACGCTCAGCTGCGGCATCACGAAGCGGAATTGCTGGTCGATCCGCACGCCGTCGCCGGTTATATAGAGCTGGTCGGTATGCGTGATCTGCACACCCGCCACGCGCTCGACAATCTTCGCGTCGAGGTTGGCACTCGCGCATTCGGCGGCCAGCAGGTCCAGCCATTCGGCGCGGCCCGGCAACGCGCGTTGCGCATTGGGCGACACGTAGTGGCCGCTGGCGGTGGGACGCGCCACCTCGCGATGATCGATCAGCGACAATGCCGCGCTCGCTTGCGCACGCGCGGTGGCGATATCGAGCGCCGCCTGCAGGCCCGCCGCCGTGAGATTCGCGGTGGCCGCATAGCCCGAACCCGCGCCGACCCAGGCGATCAACATGGCGCCGCGATCGCGCACGGTACGCAACGGCTGCGCGATGTCGTTGCGGATCTCGTGATCGTCGATCTGTTCGTCCACAATGCGCAGCGACCAGAACGCCGCGCGGCTCGTCAGCGTGCGGGCGGCTTGCGCCCAACGTTCGTCAATCATTCACGTGTCTCGTAGAAAACGATCAGGCGGTCGGCTCCGGCACGATCATCGAAGAGGCCAGCAGCGACTGCGTGTAGGGATGCGACGGTGCATGCAGCACGTCGAGCGTATCGCCCGCCTCGACAATGCGCCCCGACTTCATCACGATCACGCGGTGCGCCATGGCGCGCATCACCGCCAGATCGTGCGTAATGAACAAGTAGCTAAGCTTGTACTTTTTCTGCAGATTTGTCAGTAGATTCAGCACCTGTTTCTGGATCGACACGTCGAGCGCGCTGGTCGGCTCGTCGAGCACAAGCAGTTCCGGCTCGACGGCGAGCGCACGAGCGATCGCAATGCGCTGACGCTGGCCGCCGGAAAACTCGTGCGGATAGCGCAGCATCGTGTCCGCGGGCATGCCGACTTCCT
The DNA here is from genome assembly GCF_002973525.1 of Paraburkholderia sp. BL21I4N1. GTDB lineage: Bacteria > Pseudomonadota > Gammaproteobacteria > Burkholderiales > Burkholderiaceae > Paraburkholderia. The sequence goes on along the minus strand of NZ_PVEN01000019.1, from coordinate 55,840 downwards.
CGAGCAGGCCGCCAATACGCGCGCGCCGTGTTTTCGCGTCGAGCTCCGGACTATGCATGATCAGACCTTCGCCGATGATCTGCTCGACCGTCATGCGCGGCGATAGCGAACCGAACGGGTCCTGAAAGACGACCTGCATGCACGAATAGAGCGCACGGCGCGACTTCGCCGTTTTCAGCGCGGCGAGCGGCAAACCGTCGATATGAATCGCGCCGGCCGCCGGTCGCTGCAGACCGAGCACGGTCGCCGCGAGCGTCGATTTGCCGGAACCGGATTCACCCACGATGCCAAGCGTTTCGCCGCGCCGCACGCTCAGATCGACGTCCTGCACCGCACGGAACGTCGAGCGGCCGAACAGCGAACGCCAGCCTTTCGCGGACGTGCTGTAGTCGACCGCGAGTCCCTGCACTTCGAGCAGGCGGGGTGCGTTCGGCTCGACCGGTTCGACCGCGCGCTGCGGTTCGCTGTCCAGCAGGCGACGCGTGTATGGATGCTGCGGATTGGAGAACAGCGCTTCCGTCGTATTGGTTTCGACCAGCACACCCTTTTCCATCACCGCCACACGCTGCGCGAAACGCTTCACGAGATTCAGGTCGTGCGTAATCAGCAGCACGGCCATGCCGCGTTCCGCCGCTTCCTGCTCCTGCAACGAGATCAACAGATCGACGATCTGCTGACGCACGGTGACGTCGAGCGCGGTGGTCGGTTCGTCGGCCAGCAGCAAACGCGGACGGCACGCGAGCGCCATGGCGATCATCGCGCGCTGACGCTGGCCGCCGGACAGTTGGTGCGGAAAGCTGTCGATCCGCCGCTCCGGCTCGGGAATGCCCGTGCGCCGAAGCAGTTCGATGCCGCGCTGACGCGCCGCATTGGGCCGCAAGCCTTCGTGCAAACGCAGGCTCTCGGCGATCTGCTTGCCGATCGTGAAGAGCGGATTGAGCGCCGTCATCGGCTCCTGAAACACCATCGCCACGTCGGCGCCGCGCAGACCGCGCATCTGCTGTTCGGTTTTCTGCAAGAGGTCTTCACCATCGAGCAGCATGCGGCCGCTCAGTTCCGCATGTTCGACCAGACGCAAAATCGACAACGCGGTCACACTCTTGCCCGAACCCGATTCGCCGACCAGCGCGACACGCTCGCCGCGCGCGATCGACAGGCTCAGTTCATGCACCGCGACCTTCTCGCCGAACCTGACGGAAAAGCGGTCGATTTCCAGCAACGGCCGACCGTTGGGCATTTTGCTCGGCATGGGTTTGGCGCTCATCGCGGACCTCCGCCGAATGCGGAACCACGCGAACGGGTATCGAGCGCGTTGCGCAACGCGTCGCCCATGAAGGTCAGCAGCAGCAGCGTGATCACCAGCGCGGCGAACGCCGACACCGAGATCCACCACGCGTCGAGATTGTTCTTGCCTTCCTGCAGCAACTCGCCGAGGCTCGGCGTCGGCGGCGGCACACCCAAGCCCAGAAAGTCCAGACTGGTCAGCGACAGAATCGCCGCGCTCATGCGGAACGGCAGGAACGTGATGACCGGCGTCAAGCTGTTCGGCAACACGTGGCGCCACATGATCTGCCAGTTCGACAGCCCCATGGTGCGCGCCGCCTTCACGTAATCGAGCGAACGGTTGCGCAGAAACTCCGCGCGCACGTAGTCGGACAGCACGAGCCAGCCAAACATGGACAACAGGATGAACAGCAGCCACAGCGTCGGTTCGAAAATCGACGCGAAGATGATGAGCAGATACAGGTCGGGCATCGAACTCCAGATTTCGATCAGGCGTTGACCGATCAGATCGGTGCGCCCGCCGTAGAAGCCCTGCACCGCGCCCGTCAACACGCCGATCATCACACCGGACACCGTCAGCGCCAGCGCCATTAACACCGACAGCCGGAAACCGTACAGCAGTCGCGCCAGCACGTCGCGGCCAAACTGATCCGTGCCAAGCCAGTTCGACGACGTTGGCGGCGCAGGATACGGGTTGGCCGCGAAGTAGTCGATCGTGTCGTAGTTGAAGTGATTCGGCGGATAGATCGCGAAGTTGCCGTTCGATTCCAGCCGCGAGCGAATATACGGATCGAGGTAGTTCGCCTTGGCCGGGAAATCGCCGCCGAACAGCGTTTCCGAATAATCCTTCACGATCGGAAAGTAATAGTGGCCGTCGTAACGCACCATCAGCGGCCGGTCGTTGGACAGCACCTCGCCGAACAGACTGATGACGAACAGCGTCACGAAGATCACGAGGCTCCAGTAGCCGAGACGCTGCCGCTTGAAGCGCTGCCACGTACGCCGCCACGGAGACGGCGACGCCGCGTGCGCCGCACCGGACAGGTCAGCGGTCCAGGCGGTTGAATTGGATGCGGGGGTCGACGAGGACATAGCAGACGTCTGCGATAAGTTTGGTTACGAGGGCGATCAGCGTGAACAGGAACAGCGAACCGAGTACGACCGGGTAATCACGGCGGATCACCGAGTCGTACGACAGTTGGCCCATGCCATCGAGCGAGAACAACGTTTCGATCAGCAGATTGCCGTTCAGAAACGCACCGACGAAGGCCGCCGGCAAACCGGTCAGCAACGGAATCGCGGCGTTGCGCAGCACGTGTTTCCACAACACGTCACGCTCCGGCGCGCCCTTCGCGCGCGCGGTGAGTACATATTGACGGCCGATCTCTTCGAGAAAAGTGTTCTTGGTCAGGATCGTGACGATCGCGAAGTTACCGACCACCGACGCCGTGACCGGCAGCACGATGTGCCACAGATAGTCGAGTACCTTGCCGAACGTGCTGAGGTCGCTGAAGTTATCCGACGTGAGGCCGCGCATCGGAAACACCTGCCAGAAGGTGCCGCCGCCGAACAGCATCAGCAGCAACACGCCGAGCACGAAACCGGGAATGGCGTAACCGGCGAGCACCAGCACGCTCGTCACCGTGTCGAAGCGCGAGCCGTTGCGAATCGCTTTCGAGATTCCCAACGGCACCGATATCAGATAAGTGAGCATCACGGTCCACAGTCCGAGCGTGATCGACACGGGCAGCTTCGAGCGGATCACGCCCCACACGCTTTCGTGCTCGTAGTAGGACTGGCCGAGATCGAACGTCGCATAGTGCTTGAGCATCAGCAGATAGCGTTCGAGCGGCGGTTTATCAAAGCCGAACTGCTTCTTGATCTGCTCGATCTGTTGCGGGTCCACGCCCTGGCTGCCGTGATAACCGCCGCCCCCTGCCCCCGCCTCTCCGCCACGGCCAGCGCCGTGGCGGAGTTGCGTCATCACCTGTTCGACCGGCCCACCCGGCACGAACTGCGTGACGACAAAGGTCAGCGTGACGACGCCGAGCAGCGTCGGCACCATCAAAAGCAATCGTCTGAGAATGTAGGCGAGCATGCGGGTCCTCAGTGGGCCGTGGCCGTTGATGCGGCGGTGGCAGCGGTAGTGTTTGTGGCGGACTGGGTGGCCGGCGCTTTGACGTACCAGTAGTTGATCACCCAGTCTTCATACTGGTACGACATCGGCACGGTTTTCGGAAAGCCGAGCGTGGTCTTGTAACCGATGCGCGCGCCCGGCGAGTAGTACTCGGGCACCAGATAGAACGAATAGATCAGGACGCGATCCAGTGCCTTGGTCGCGGCTTCCAGATCCTCGAGATTGTCGGCGGAGAGCGCCGCGTGAATCAGCGAATCGACCGCTTTCGAGCGAATGCCCGGATAGTTCTCGGAGCCGACTTCCGACGCGGCCGCGCTACCGAAACGGCGCGTCAGTTCCGCGCCCGGAATCGTCACCGGCGGGTAGATGAACGTGGTCATGTCGTACTCGAAGTTGTTGAGACGCTTCTCGTACAACGCGCTGTCGATCTCGCGCATATGGGCCTGAATGCCGAGCGTGCTGAGCGCCTGCATATACGGCAGGATCAAGCGGTCCATGCCGGGCTGGTCGTCCATTACCTCGATCGTCATCGGCGTGCCGTTCGCGTCGCGCAACGCGCCGTCGCGATAGTGCCAACCGGCTTGCGCGAGCAGATCGCGCGCGGCGCGCAGATTGCCGCGCAGCGAGTTCGGCGGAATCGTGTTCGGCTGCCTGAGCATCGGGCCGAATACTTCCGGCGGTACTTCGCCCTTCAGCGGTTCGAGCAACGCCAGTTCCTTCGGACCCGGCATGCCGGTCGCGCCGAACGGGCTCGCTTCGAAATAGCTATTGGTGCGGCGATACTGACCGTAGAACATCATCCGGTTCATCCAGTCGTAGTCCAGCGCCATGGTCAGTGCCTGGCGCACGCGCGGATCCTTGAACATCGGCTTGCGCAGATTCATCAGCATGCCCTGCATCTGCGCGGGACCGTCGCTGAATTCGCCCTTCTTCAACAAGCCGTTGTCAAAGTTCTTGCCGACATATTTGCGTGCCCATTGGGTGGCGCTGTACTCGACGATCGCGTCGGCGTCGCCGGCCTTGAAGGCCTCGAGTTGCGTGTAATGGTCGCGATACAGCTTGAACGTGATGCGCTCGAAGCGGAACATGCCGCGCCGCGACGGCAGATTCGCCGCCCAGTAGTCAGGATTGCGGCGATACGAAATCTGCTTGTCGTTCTTGCGGTATTCGATCAGATAAGGGCCGCTGCTGATCGGCGGCTGGGTCGCGATCTGGTCGAAAGGCGGGCGTTTGCCGTCGGCCTGCATGCCCCACTTCGGCGAGAAGATTGGCAGATCGCCGGCAATCAGCGGCGCATCGCGCTCGGCGTGTTTGAAGTCGAAACGGATCGTGTTTTTATCGATCACCGTCGCGCTCTTGATCACCGAGAACTGCGCATTGAACACCGGTGAAGCGTGCGAGCTGGTCAACGTATCGAACGAATATTTGACGTCGGCCGCCGTGATCGGATCGCCGTTGGAGAAGCGCGCAGCGGGATTGATATGGAAGATCGCGGAACTGAGGTCGGCGGCAACGTCTACGTTGTCCGCGATCAGTGGGTATTCGGACGCGAGTTCGTCCCAGCTGCGCTGCATCAGCGTGTCGAACATCAGGTTCTGAATGTCGGGCGCAGGAGCGCCGCGTAACAGAAACGGATTCAGCGAATCGTAGCTTTGCAGTTCGTTGTAGTTCTCGAAACTGAGCGAGCCTTGGGTCGGCGCGTCAGGATTCGCATAGTCGAAGTGGGTGAAATTATCGGGATATTTCGGTTGATCGTATTGCGCGATCGACGGTTTCGCCTGCGCCACGTGCGGGATCGTAGCGAGCACGGCCAGAGCGCCGAATGTGCCATTGACTAGCGCGATCGTCATCGAGACGCGCGCGGCGCGGCGCATCGCGACGAGTGAACAGCCCAGTGCGTCGTGCAGGCGCAGCAGTCCGGATTTCATCATTCTTTTCGTCAGCCCATACAGTGCGCACCGGCTTGTGGCCCGAACGCGATTCAACCCGCGACCCGGCAACAGCCGGTCGCCATTGCCGGTGCGAGTCGATCCATTGCAACGACAGCCCGTATGCCCCATCGTCGCAGGAAAAGTACTCGACCAGAACAACCCGCTCCGGTTTCCTGACTGCAAGAAACCGGAGCGGCAGATCCTTCACGATTCGTCAGCCTGATCGCTCAGACATCAGAACTTGTACGTCGCACCAACCTGTGCAAAACGGCCGATGTACGAATAGATCGATTGGTCGTAACCATTCTGATCCAGCGTGCCGTTCGCGAAGATCGGATCATACGGAGGCGTGCGATTGAAGATGTTGTCGATGCCGCCGAAGATCGTCCAGTGCTTGAAGCCCGTGTACGTCACCATCAAATTGAACTGGCTGTACGAACCGACCTTGCTCGTGGCCGGCGACAGGTTCTGTGCGTACGGACCCGTGAACTGCCACGTGAGCGCCGCGTCGAACTTGTGGTACGACCAGTCCACGGTGGTGTTGCCCTTCCAGCGCGGGAAGCTGCCGCCGAACGGTTGCGTGAGGGTGTAGTTGTTACCCGCGCCATTCACCGGCGCCTTACCCGGGCTGCCGATCTTGAAGCTGTTCACGTAAGCCCAGTCGCCCGACAGGGTGAACGTACCGGCGGTCGTGGTCGGCAGTGCCTGACGGAACGTGCCTTCGAACCCGTTGGTGTCGAGGTAGCCCAGGTTTGCGTACGGAATGACCTTGTACAGCAGGTTGCCGTTCGCATCGAGCACGGTCTGCGACGGCGAGCCCTGGCCGATCACGTTATCCACGCGAATCTTGTACCAGTCGAAGCCGATGTCGGTCGTGCGGGTCGGCGCCAGCTGGAAGCCGATGTTCAGGTTACGCGTACGTTCCGGGGCGAGATTCGGATTGCCCTCGGTGATCGACGTGTAGTTCTGGCCCGACGCCTGGTCCACCTGGATGCCCAGCGTTTGCGACTTGCTGTTTTCCACAAACGTCGGCGCACGGAAACCGCGGCTGTACGACGTGTACATCGTCAAGGCCTGCACCGGCTGGTAGCGCAACGCGAAGCGCGGCGAGAACGCACCGCCCACATCGCTGTAGTGGTCGTAACGGCCCGACTGGCTGAACGTCAGGTTGTGGATGATCGGAATGTCGACCTGGTAGTACACGGCCGCCACGTTACGCTGACCGTTCACCGTCTGCAGATTCGGGTTGATGACCTGACCCGTTGCAAACGCGGCGCCCGGGTTCATCACTTCGCTCTGGTGCGTGAACTGCGCGCCCATACCGAAGCCCACGTCGCCGGACGGCAGGTGGAACAGCGTCGGCGTGGACAGCGTCGCGTCGACCGTGTCGAGCTTCGAGATCGCCAGGTTGTTCGCGTCCTGATACAGACCGTTCAAGCCATTCGGCGTCGCCGACGGATTCGCGAAATCGAACGTACCGTTCTGGTAAATGTTGGTCAGTGCATTCGCGTTCAGCTGGTTCGTGTACGTATTCGAAACCGTGCTTTGCGAGTGGCTGACCGACGTTGCCCAATCCCAATCGCCGTTCGGCAGGCCGAACGAGCCCTTGAGACCGGTCGACGCGCGCCAGTAAGTGGCATACGTCTTTTCCGACACCGTGTTCGGGAACGCGTACGTGAGCGGCGTATCCACGCCGTACGGGTTGTACGGGCTGCCTGCCGGCACGTTGATGTTGAACGGCGTGAGCAGCTTCGTCGCCGGATTCATGACCAGCGTCGGATTCTGCGGATTGCCGACCACGTTGCCCCACAGACCGTCGTTCGTGGTGGTCGTGTTGCTGCTGATCAGGAAGTCGCCGAATGCGGTCGTCTGATCGTTGATCTTGAAGTCGGCGTGAACCTTGGCGTTGAAGCGCTCCATCATCGGCGCGATCGACGTGCCTTCCGCCGTGTTATAGCCGCACACCGTGCCCGGCTGTCCCGCCGTCAGGGAGTTGGTGGCCGAGGGGTGCACCGAGCCGCCGAAGCCGCAACCGCTCAGCGCCTGCGGGCCGCCGGGCGTATTCCAGTACGACGGTGCGAGCAGCGAGAAGCCACCCGGCTGATTCGTGAAGTCCTGGTTGCGCGTCGAGTCGCGGTCCGCCAGCGTGAAGCCGTTCGACTTGTAGTAGCTCGCCGCGGCCGTCACGTTGAAACGATCGGAATTCAGGTCGCCGAAGCCGCCCAGCACGCCGAACTTGGTCGTGCCGGCGCCGCCGCCGCCATTGATCGCGCTGCCGTAGCTACCGTCGAGTTGCAGGCCCTGAAAGTCATGCTTCGTGATGATGTTGACCACGCCCGCGACAGCGTCCGAGCCGTATTGCGACACGGCGCCGGTTTTCACGATTTCGATCCGGTCGATATCGTTCAGCGGCAGCGTGTTCAAGTCGAAGAACGAGTCGACGCTATTCGAGAAGAACGCGAACGGCGCGACACGTTGCCCATCCACCAGCACCAGCGTGTATTTTTCGCTCAGACCGCGCAGTGCGATACCTGCAGCGCCTGCGGCAAAGTTGCCGGACTGACCTTCGCTCCAGCTATTCGCCGAGTTGGCCGAAGTGTCGCGCAGAAAGTCGGCGACCGTCGTCGCGCCGCTATTCAGAATGTCCTTTTGCGTAACCGTCTGCACCTGATTGAAGCCGACCTTGTCGGAACTCCGGATCAGCGAACCGGTGACTTCGAACCGCTTCAGTTGCTGGACGTTGCCTTTACCCGCGGCCGGCGCGGCGTTATCCGCCGACGGCGTCGCGGCAGCGCCCGACGCGGCAGCCGCGGGCGTAGCCGGCGTGCTTTCCGTGGTCGTTGCGCCTGCCGCGCCCGTCGGGGCCGGCTGGCTTTGTGCGAACGCCGGTACGGCGATTGCGGCCGACAATGCCAGTTCAGCCCAGATTATTCTTTTGATGGCCAGCGCCAATGCCCTTTGTTTCATTTTTCCCCTTCTCGCTCGTCAGTAAGGCCACAGCTGTATGTGAGAGAGATCTTGTGAATCTCTCTACTCGATATACGGCGATCTTGCGCCGCGCTCCGTTAAAGCCACTCCACTCTCTTTAAGGCTTCTCTAACCGGCGAAAACATGCCGGCACCGCAAGTTCAGCCAGACAGGCGGAGTACTTCAAATAAGTCAATTTTGGACTACCAAATTATTACAAACGAAATGCGCAGCGCTTTCTAATTTATTTCACTTCTTATGTCATGCAACGTATTGCGGGGATGACCGGCTATTCAACCGCCTTAACAACCCTTTGAACCTTAAGTCATGCTTACAGATATGAATCGACTGATTTCGCGAGAAATTCCGGGTGCGGCACTAGAACAACCGCGGTGTGCCCACCCACACGAGTACCGCTTCTTCGCCGGCGGTATTGGCCCAGGCATGCGGCACCGTGGACTCGTAATGCGCGGTGTCACCCGCCTGCAACACGAACGTCGTACCTTCCAATGTGAGCGATATCTGGCCGCTCATCACATACAGAAACTCTTCCCCTGCGTGCGTCGTGACCTCCGACGGGTGCTGACCCACCGGCATTCTGACGAGAATGACTTCCAGCTTGCTGCCGACCGACAGGTTCGTCAGCCGTCCAAAGAGATTCGCGCTTCCGTCGAAGCCGAAGTACTTCAATTCATTGCCCCTGCGCACCGACCGGTCTTCGGTCGGCGTGTCGACGAAGTACTGCACCGTGACACCTAATGCTCGTGCAATACCTACCAGCGACGTGATCGACGGCGTTGCATGACCACGCTCCACCTGCGACAGAAAGGGTTTGGAAATACCCGCAGTCTTTGCCACTTCATCCAGCGTGCGCTTGAGCCGTTGGCGAAGCGCGCGGATTTTGCTTCCTATTGAGACTGCTACCTGTGCCTTGTTATCGAGTGGCAAAACCATAGCAAGACAGAATCCCGTAGTCAAAAATAGTTTGATAGAAGCTAATTAAGTTCCATGATTTGCAACACTCTCCGTGAAGCACGCTGGATAAGCGTGATGAGATGCCGCCACGAAACGTTCTATCAGGTTGGTTGACCTGAGACGCCCATGCTCTCCGTAAGCCCCGCGCTGGTTGCGCGTTCAACCTTGTCCAGGCAGCGGCGAGTGCGTGGACACTATTCGGCGAGCGCGCCTCCCCGGAGATCATCGAGGATTGCTTCGAGCGCGCGTCGCCAGATCAAACACGATGGCCAAACAGCGTCTACTTCGACGCCACTAGTACCCACAAACGGGCGAGATCGGCAGAACCGTCCGTGCCCTTCACCGTACGGAAAGTTTGCAACGCCCGCGCCTTGTCGCCCGCGACGTAGTACGCCACGCCGAGATGCAGCTGCGCCTGATCCGGGTGGTCGAGACCGCCCTTCGCGATTGCTGCTTCCATCGCGGCGAGACCTTGTTTGGCTTGCCCGGCAAACACCTGATTGAAGCCGGCATTCACCGGCGAGACCGGGTTGGCCGGATCGGCCGGCGCTTGCGCGCGTTTCGCCGCGAGTGCCTGCAGGCGCTTCTCGCGATCGGCCTGCGCGTCATGTCCCAGTACGCCGGACGAAAAGCCCTGGTCGATCACCTGTTTGCCTTCGGCGGTTGTGCCCGCAACGATCGCGAGTTGCGTCATCTCCATGTAGTCGTCGGCGGTAGACAACGAACCGGTGGCACGACGCAGACGATACGTATCGATGTCAAGCGCCGACGAATAGCCCGGCTTATTGCGAATCGCCGAGAACATATCGTCCCAATACGACTGCTTCGGATGATAGGCGACCAGCTTTTCAAGCGCGCCGCGGTAGGTCGTGTCGTCCTTCACGCGCTGCGCACAGGTGCCCAGCAATTGCAGTTGCGATTCGTCCGGTGCATGACCGGCACGCGCCTGCGCGTCGATGCCCGGCTTCAGCAAACTGACCACGTTCGTGCAATCGTTCGACAGGTAGTAGGACTGAACCAGCAGCGTGCGCATGTCGGGATCGCCGCCACCCGCTTTCAGATAACGCTGCGCGACTTTCGCCGCTTGCGCGTAGTTCTTTTGCTGGAAGTAGATACCCGCGAGCGCGGCACTGGTACGCTGCTCGTCCGCACCGCTCAATTTGCCGGAGCTCAGCAAGGTTTCGTACGATTGCGCGGCGATACCGTTTTCGCCGGCAGCCGCAGCGGCCGCGCCACGCATCTCTTCGATCATGGTGCTTTCATACGGCGTCTTGCCAGGCACCGCAGCCGCCTGATCGATCTTCGCCAACGCGTCCTTGTACTTGTGCGCGCGATACAGATCCTGCGCGGCGTTCAGCGGCTTCGCCACATCCGGCCGCAAGGTGTCCGCCGCATGAGCGGCGAGCGGCAGTATCGCGAGCGCGGACAGTCCGCCGACAGCGGCCGCAATCACAGCGCGCTTGAAGCGTTGATGGATCGTTAGCATTGCCCTTTCCTATTGCATGTACTGCTCATTGCCGATCAGGCCGATTTTCGTCGCGCCCAGTCGCTGCGCGGACGCCATCACGGCCGCAACATCCTTGTACGGCACCAGCTTGTTAGGCCGAAGATGTATTTCCGCCTGCACCGGTTCCGCCGCTACCTGAGCGAGTCGCGATTCGAGCGCGGCGCGGTCCGGCACCGGCTGACCGTTCCAGGTCGTGGTGCCGTCGAAATCGATGTCGATCTGCACCACTTCCGGCTGCGTGATCGGCGGCGGCGGATTGCCGACCGGCAGATTCATCTTGATCGCGTGCGTCTGGATCGGGATCGTGATGATCAGCATGATCAGCAGCACCAGCATCACGTCGATCAGCGGCGTGGTGTTGATATCGACCATCACATCCGGCTCGCTGCCGCCGCCCGACGATACGTTCATTCCCATTGTCGACTCCTACTTCTGTCGACCGGACTTGGCGCTTTAGCGCTTAGTCCGGTCCCATGCAAAGCTGTCGACCGGACTTGGCGCTTTAGCGCTTAGTCCAGTCCCATGCGAAGCTGTCGACCGGACCTGGCGCTTTAGCGCCTGGTCCGGTCCCATACCAACCTAACCGCCGCGCGCCGGCGGCTCCGTGATAAACGAAACCTTGGCGATACCGGCACGTTCGCACTCGGTGATCACGCGGCCGATGAATTCGTAGCGCGTCAACTGATCGCCACGAACATGCACTTCCGGCTGCGGTGTTTGCACCGAAACGGTCTTCAATCGCGCCAGCAGCGTCGGCCCATCGACCTGCTTCTCGTTCCAGAAGAAATCGCCATCCTTGTTGACCGCGATGACGATGCTCTTCGGCGTGGTCTGCAGCGGCTGGATCGTCTCCTTCGGCAACTGCACCGGCACCGTGTGCGTAACCACCGGAATCGTGATCAGAAAGATGATCAGCAGAACCAGCATCACGTCGACGAGCGGCGTCGTGTTGATACTGGAGATGACCTCGTCGTTGTCGTCCTGCCCGACGCTCATTGCCATGACGGACTCCGCTTATTGGGCCAGCGAGGCTTCACGCGCCGTGGCGCGCGCCGAGCGGCGGCTGCCGGCCAGCAGGACGGTGTGCAGTTGTGCGCCGAAGCCACGCACACGCTCCATCACCGACTTGTTGCGGCGAACCAGGAAGTTGTAGCCGAGCACGGCCGGCACGGCGACCGCCAGACCGATTGCGGTCATGATCAGCGCTTCACCCACCGGGCCCGCGACCTTGTCGATCGATGCCTGGCCGGCAATACCGATTGCCGTCAGCGCGTGATAAATCCCCCACACCGTACCGAACAGACCGACGAACGGCGCCGTCGAGCCGACCGTACCGAGGAACGCCAGGCCGTCTTGCAGACGATTCGACACGTTGGTGATCGCACGCTCGACCGACGTATCGATCCACGTATTGCGGTCCACTGCTTCGAGCAGCGCTTCGTCGTGATGCTCGCCTGCTTCGATCGCGGTTTCGGCGATGAAACGGAACGGCGATGCCTCGTCGAGCAGCTTCGCGCCTTCAGCCAGCGACGGTGCGGTCCACAGTTGTTCGTCGGCGCTCTTCGCACGGCGGTTCGCACGGAACTGCTCGAAAAACTTGGTGATCATGATGTACCAGCTGCCCATCGACATCAGCACCAGCAGGATCAGCACGAAGCGGGCGACGAAGTCGCCGTTCTTCCACAATGCGCCGAGGCCGTACGGGTTGTTGACGGTTTCGGACGCAGCGGGCTGCGGCGGCGGCACGGCGTCGTCGGCGGCCGAGGCCGTCTGCGGCGTAGCGGTGGCAGCGGCCGAAGCCGGTGCGGCGGCAGCCGACGCGGTAGCGTCGCTAGCCTGTGCATTCGCCATATGCGGTGCTACAAAGGTATCCACCGTGGTTACGGCGAACAACAGGGTTGCCGCCAATGCGGCGAGAGTACGCTTCTTCATGCCTGCTCCATGTTCATTAGTACAACTTCTAAACCAAGACTGACAAATCGCTACCGGTACCGAACAGCCTGTGCACTCAGTTCAGGTTAAACGAGAACGGAACTTGCACACGGACAGCCTGGCCTTGGGAAACGCACGTGAACTGCTTGACCGCGTTGAACGCAGCGCGATCCAGTGAAGAATCTTCCGACGACTTGGCAACACGCTCATTCGTGATGTGGCCTTGCGGGTCGACCACGAACTCGATCAGCACATCACCCGTGACGTTGTTTTCCTGCGCCTCTTTCGGGTAATGAATCGACGAGCGAATCTGATCCGAATTCGGGCACACCACGCCAACTTCCGTGCTGACCGGTTTGGTTGGCGCGGGCGGCGCAACCACCGGTGCTGCCACAGCCGGCGCCGACACGACCGGTGCGGACTGGTGCGTGATGGTCTGCTGCGGCGGCGTTTGCACCTGCACTTCCGGCGGCGGCACGAACGGCGGCGGCGGCGGCGCGAATTTCGGCGGCGGCAACTGCACGGTCGGCAACGGCGGCGGCGGCGGTGGCTTCACCGGCTCGATGATCTTCGTTTCAATGGGATGCTGGATGACCTGCACGACCTTGGTGGCAAGGCCATTGACGAGTGCATAAATCAGCACGATGTGCAGGAGCAGAACGGCTGCGATACCGCCGTAGCGGCGTACTGGGGTTTGCTGCTTGCGCCCGAACTCGCGGGGTCGTCCTGGCCTCTGCATCCGGGCCGCTGCTGCCGGAAATTGTCCTTCCACTTTCGTACCCACCTTTACTCCTCCGGCGTGAACCGTCCATTTCTGTAACTGCAGTGCGCTTATGACGCCCCGAAGAGGATTGCCCTTCGGGAACTGCAAACAACTTCCACTTCAGCCGAGCCCGTTGATCGGGCAGTGGTTTGATTTGCAGTGCAAAACGACCGCCGTGCTTTCCAGCTCCGATTCGACGACACGTGCAGCTGCGAGAAACAGCCGCAACGAGTCCCGCGACACTGATCGCTTATTCTAAGTAGAACTACCAATAGATTAATTTCGTCTCGCGGATTTCTCTTTCGCATCCAACGCTGGTGACGAATTGGGCAGGGTCCGCGATAGTGCCTGGAACTTTTTGCGCAAACGTCACATGCGTTTCATGGGAGGCAACGATAGCAGGACAAAAAATGCGCGGTCAAACTTTTTTTGATGGGAGCATACTAAGTTTAGAGAGAACACTCTAACTAATGCCGTATTCGCGACGCTTCAAAGGAATAAGCGCGCCTCGAACAGATGCCGAATCGCCTTTCGCGACTCGATAATGGGAATGCCGCCGCGCATGCGGGGCGCATCAACGGACACTGGAACAGTTCACGCAGCGAGTTCCTGGCAAGGCGAATCGCCTTCCAGACAGGCTTTCCGCGGTGGCTGCGGGACAGCCGAAGCGGATCGGGAACACAGGGCCGACCTGATGATCGGCGGCGGAACGAGGCCGCGGCCGAAGGCGAGAAGATAGCAGAAGGAAAAGCGCGTTTGAAAAAACTTTTTAGCGGTATTTACGACACTCTAAATGCGCCTCCTGGTTACGTCTTTTGTTTCATTACAAATAAGCTTTATTTAATTACATTTTACTAACAACCCAAATAATGACTTGCCGTTAATCCTGCCGGGTTGCGACTATTAATACCCGCTGGGTTGCGACTATTAATTTTTAGCAGGTTGCAACTATTGCTACCGAAACCGCGCACGGCATTTCAGACCGGTAGAGCCCGCGATATCAGACCCACGGGTCTACCCATCGAATCAGCGCGGCGCAACGACTCATTACGCCGCCTTACCGCCTCGGCCTCAACCGTTCGTACCTTCGCCCGCCGCCACCGCCGTGTCGCGCTGTGTCCGGGCCAGCACAGGCCGCAAGGCCACGCCGGTGTGACTGGCTGTGACCTGTACGAGCCCCTCGGGATCCGTGGCAGCGACAATGCTGCCGCCGCCCACGCCGCCTTCCGGACCCAGGTCGATGATCCAGTCCGCCTCGGCGATCACGTCCAGATCGTGCTCGATGACCACCACGCTGTGCCCGCCGTCCGCGAGACGATGCAGCACGCGGATCAGCTTCGCGACGTCCGCCATATGCAGGCCGACTGTCGGTTCGTCCAGCACATACAGCGTATGCGGCGGCTTCTGACCGCGGCGTGTGATGTCGTCGCGCACCTTGCTCAACTCGGTCACCAGCTTGATCCGCTGCGCTTCGCCGCCCGACAACGTGGGCGACGGCTGACCGAGCGTCAGATACCCCAGCCCCACGTCTTTCATCAATTGCAACGGATGCGCGATGTTCGAGATCGGCGCGAAGAACTCGACGGCCTCGTCGATTTCCATGGTCAGTACGTCACCGATATTCTTGCCGCGCCATGTGACCGCGAGCGTTTCGGGATTGAAGCGCTGTCCATGGCACACGTCGCAACCTACCTTCACGTCCGGCAGAAAGCTCATGCCGATGGTCCGCACGCCCTGCCCCTCGCAAGCAGGGCAGCGCCCCTCGCCGGTATTGAACGAGAAGCGCGACGCCGTGTAGCCACGCGCACGCGCTTCGAGCGTGCCCGCGAACAGCTTGCGGATCGCATCCCACACGCCGATGTAGGTAGCCGGACACGAACGCGGCGTCTTGCCGATCGGCGTTTGATCGACCTCGAGCACACGGTCGATCGTTTCCCACCCGGTGATCGAATCGCAGCCTTGCCATGCATGCGTCACGTCCAACGGCACGCGTGGCGCCGAACGTGCCAGCACGCTCGAACGACGATTCGCCGCCGGCTTCTCTTCCGCCGCCGCGCGTGCCCGCCGCGTAGCTGGCGACGACAGCACCGAACGCCCGACCGCATCCAGCAGATTGGTCATCAGCACGTCGCGCGCGAGCGTGGACTTGCCCGAACCACTGACGCCGGTTACCGCGACCAATCGCGACAGGGGAATGCCCACCGTGACATCGCGCAAGTTGTGCAGCTTCGCACCGTGCACGGTCAGCCAGTTCTCCGGCACCGCGGGCGCGCGCTTACTCGCCGCCTTCACTTCGCGACGCGGCTGCAACGGATGCACGATCGGATTGGCGAGAAACTGTCCGGTCAGCGAATCCGGCTGCGCGGACAGATCGCTCACACTGCCCTGCGCGATCAGCGTGCCGCCGCGCTTACCGGCGCCCGGCCCGATATCGATGATGTGATCGGCACGCCGAATCGTATCTTCGTCATGCTCGACGACCACCAGCGTGTTGCCTTTATCGCCGAGCTTACGCAGCGCGTTCAGCAAAATCTGGTTGTCGCGCGGATGTAAACCGATGGTCGGCTCATCCAGCACATAACACACGCCCTGCAGATTGCTGCCCAATTGCGCGGCCAGCCGGATACGTTGCGCCTCACCGCCCGACAGGCTAGGCGCGGCGCGATCCAAACTCAGATAGCCGAGCCCGACTTCTTCGAGAAACTGCAGACGGCTGCCGATTTCGCTAATCACGTCGCGAGCGATTTCCGCGTCGCGCCCCGTCATTTCCAGCGTATCGATCCACGCGCGTGTATCAGACACGGTCCATTGCGCGACGTCGACAATCGCCTGCGCGTTGAACGTCACTGCGCGCGCGGTCGGGTTCAGCCGCGTGCCGTGGCAATCGTGACAAGGTTCGTCGACGAGGCCTTCCGGTTCCTGCTCTTCCGACGGCAAGCTCTGCTCGCGGCCGCGATTATCGTCGACGACGATCGTGTCGTCGTACGCGGCGCGCTGCTCGCGCGTGAGTTCGAGACCCGTGCCGACGCAGGTGGTACACCAGCCATGCTTGCTGTTGTACGAGAACATGCGCGGATCGAGTTCCGGATAACTGGTGCCGCACGTCGGACACGCGCGTTTGGTCGACAGCACCTTCACCGCGCCCAGCTTCGCGGTCGGCTTGCCGCCGCTGATCGCGGCATGCAGACCGTCGAGCGGCGCCAGCAAGTGCATTACGCCCTTGCCGATTTCCAGCGTCTGGTCGAGCGCCTGACGCAGCTCGGCTTCATGATCCGGCGACACGATTAGGTCGGTCACCGGCAATTCGATGGTGTGTTCGCGGAAACGGTCGAGCTTCGGCCACGGGTCCACCGGCACGAATTCGCCGTCCACCCGCAGATGCGTATTGCCGCGCGCCTTCGCCCATTTCGCGAGATCCGTATAGACGCCCTTGCGGTTCACCACCAGAGGGGCGAGGAAGCCGACATGCTGCCCCTTGTGATCGCGCAGCAACTGCGCCGCGATCGACTCGACGCTCTGCGACGTCACCGGCGTGCCGTCGTGAATGCAATGCTGCAAACCGAGCTTCACGTACAGCAGACGCAGGAAGTGCCACACCTCGGAGGTGGTCGCGACGGTACTCTTGCGGCCGCCGCGCGAGAGCCGCTGTTCGATCGCGACGGTCGGCGGAATGCCGTACACCGCGTCGACCTCGGGCCGCCCGGCCGGTTGCACGATGGAGCGCGCATAGGCATTCAGCGACTCGAGATAACGGCGCTGCCCTTCGTGGAACAGAATGTCGAACGCGAGCGTGGACTTGCCCGAACCGGACACGCCGGTAATCACGTTGAATTTGCCGTGCGGAATGTCCACGTCCAGCGCTTTCAGGTTGTGCTCGCGCGCATTGACGATTCGCACCACGTCTTCGCCTTCGATCGCCCGGCGCGCACGCGCCGCGCTCAGCGCCTTTTGCAACGGAATGCCTTGCGATGCCGGTTCGGCCGCCGCGTCCATGGCACGGTCGTATTGCAACAGTGCTTCGCCCGTATGCGATTCGGCGCACTGCTTAACCTCTTCCGGCGTGCCCGCGCACAGCACGCGGCCACCGCCGTCGCCGCCTTCGGGGCCGAGATCGATCAGCCAGTCGGCCGCGCGAATCACGTCGAGATTGTGTTCGATGACGATCAGCGAATGGCCGCTCGCGAGCAGCTTGCCAAACGCCTGCATCAGCTTGGCGATGTCGTCGAAATGCAGGCCGGTGGTCGGTTCGTCGAACATGAACAGACGTTTCGCGATCGGCTTGTTCGCGCTGCGCGCGGTGCTCGCCTGCGCCGATTCCGCGAGGAAGCCGGCCAGTTTGAGACGCTGCGCTTCGCCGCCGGACAGCGTGGGGACCGGCTGACCGAGCTTCACGTATTCGAGGCCGACGTCGACGATAGGCTGCAGCACACGCAACACTTCGGCGTCTTTCGCGAAGTAGGCGGTGGCTTCGCTGACGGTCAATTCGAGTACATCGGCAATGCTCAACGCGCGCGCCAGTTCACCGCGCTCGATCTTCACTTCGAGCAATTCGGCGCGATAACGGCGGCCATCGCAATCCGGACAACGCAGGTACACATCGCTCAGGAACTGCATCTCGATGTGCTCGAAACCCGAGCCGCCGCAGGTCGGGCAACGCCCGTCGCCCGAGTTGAAGCTGAACATGCCCGGACCGTAGCCGCGCTGCTGCGCGAGCGGCGCCTTCGCGAACAGCTTGCGGATTTCGTCGAACGCGCCGACGTAGCTGGCCGGATTCGAGCGCGCCGTCTTGCCGATCGGCGACTGGTCGACGAACACGACGTCCGTGACCTGTTCGGCGCCCGTCAGGCTGCGGAATGCGCCGGGCGATTCCGTGGCGATACCGAAGTGCCGCGCCATGGCGGGATACAGCACGTCCTGTAGCAAGGTGGATTTGCCGGACCCCGACACGCCCGTCACGCAGACGAGCCGCTGCAACGGAATCTCTACCGTGACGTCGCGCAGATTGTGTTCGGTCGCGCCCTCGAGCACGATGCGCGGCGTTTTTGCATCCACTGGCCGCTGTGACCAGTGCGCCGCGTCCGCCACATGCCGGCGACCGCCGAGGTATTCGCCGGTCAGCGTGCCGGACGACCGGATCGCCTCGGGCGCGCCGTCGTAAATGATCGAGCCGCCGCGTTCGCCCGGGCCCGGACCCATGTCGATCAGCCGGTCCGCCGCGAGCATCACCGACGGATCGTGTTCGACCACCACCAGCGTATTGCCCGCGTCGCGCAGCCGATGCATGGCCTCGACGATACGGTTCAGGTCGCGCGGGTGCAGGCCGATGCTCGGCTCGTCGAGCACGAACAGCGTCTTGGTCAGCGACGTGCCGAGTGCCGTGGTCAGGTTGATCCGCTGCACCTCGCCGCCGGACAGCGTGCGGCTTTGCCGGTCGAGCGTCAGATAACCGAGGCCGACGTCGCACAGATACTTGAGGCGCGTGCGCACCTCGGCGAGCAGCAGTTTGAGCGCATCGTCGAGCAACGCGCTCGGCAGGCTGATTTCGTCGAAGAAACGCCTGATACGCTCGATCGGCATCAGCATCAGATCGTGCACGGTCAGACCCGGCAACGCTTCAAGTTGCGGACGGCTCCACTCGACGCCGCGCGGCATGAAGCGCTTGCCTTCCGGCAGCACCTGGTCCGCATTCGCCTTGCTGCCGAGACGCCACAGCAGCGATTCGGTTTTCAGCCGCGCGCCGCCGCAGGTTTCGCACGGCGTGTAGCTGCGGTACTTCGACAGCAGCACGCGGATATGCATCTTGTACGCCTTCGATTCGAGGTACTCGAAGAAGCGTTTGACGCCGTACCAATGCGTTTGCCACTTGCCGTTCCAGTCCGGCGAGCCGTTGATGACCCAGTCGCGCTCGGCGTCCGTCAGCTCGCCCCACGGCGTGCCACGACGGATGCCGGCTTTCGTCGCGTAACGCATCAGATCGTCCTGGCACTCCTTCCACGCCGGCGTTTGCATCGGCTTGATCGCGCCTTCGCTCAACGTCTTGCGGGCGTCGGGAATCACCAGTCCGAGGTCGACGCCGATCACACGGCCGAAACCGCGGCAGACTTCGCATGCGCCGTAAGCCGAGTTGAACGAGAACAGCGCCGGCTGCGGATCGGCGTAGCGCAGATCGCTTTCCGGGCTATGCAAACCGGTGGAGAAACGCCAGATCACCGGCTCGGCCGCCTCGCTCGCC
The DNA here is from genome assembly GCF_002973525.1 of Paraburkholderia sp. BL21I4N1. Taxonomy (GTDB): domain Bacteria; phylum Pseudomonadota; class Gammaproteobacteria; order Burkholderiales; family Burkholderiaceae; genus Paraburkholderia. The sequence continues at coordinate 36,112 of NZ_PVEN01000019.1, read as the reverse complement.
GGTCCTTCCGACGACGCCGGCAGCACGTAAATATTCGCACGCCCGCCGCCGCGCTTGAGCGATGCCTCGATCGCCTCGACCACTCGCTGTTTGTCGACCGAACTCAGACGGAAACGGTCGGCCACCACGTCGAGCAGCTTGCGCCGGCCGGTGGGCGAATCCACCTCGCGCTGCGCCTGGACGCGCGTATATCCGCTCGCCGACAGCCATTGCTCGACTTCCTGTTCAGAAGCGGATTCCGGCAACTCCACCGGGAACGTGACGACGAGACGCGGTTCGGCGCCCTGCTGCGCGGTGCGTTCGACCAGTTCGGCGTAGATGGTTTCCGGCGTGTCGTGTCGCACCAGCAGCGACGTCTGACGGTCGAACAGTTCGGCCGCGCGCGCGTACAGCAGCTTCAGGTGGTCGTTGAGCTCCGTCATGGTGCCGACCGTGGAGCGCGAGCTGCGCACCGGATTGGTCTGGTCGATCGCGATGGCGGGCGGCACGCCGTCCACCCGGTCGACCTGCGGCCGGTCCATGCGGTCGAGGAACTGCCGCGCGTAGGCGCTGAAGGTTTCGACGTAGCGCCGCTGCCCTTCCGCGTACAGCGTGTCGAACACGAGGCTCGACTTGCCGGACCCGGACGGGCCGGTGACAACCGTCATTTCGCCGGTTCGTACGTCGAGATCGACGTTCTTGAGGTTGTGCTGGCGCGCGCCGCGAATCTGAATGATGCCGTTAGATGCCAATTTTTCGACCGTTTGAAGGAGTGGGCCACCTCTCACGGACGCCTCGCGACCGCGCAAGTTCGGTGCAGTTGAGCCGGCGGGGACACACGCCAAAGCCCGGGTTGCAACGGGATACTATACTGTATATTTATACAGTTTTCCATGACACGAGCGAGCCGACCAGTCGGTCAGCAAGCGTCGTGCCGTTGTGAGAACAGAGAGTGGGATGCGCCGGAACCGGCGTCGGGCGCAACGGAAACCGAATCGGGCCGGCGCGCAATAAGGCGCCGGTGCGGCTGGCCTAGCCGAACACGCCTTCCACGCAAGTACTAACCCGCGTGCCCGCACCCCGCGCGTAAGCCACGCAGCGGCGCGCGAGCACGTCGGTCGGATCGACGAAGCGCACCGTCTGCCCGTCTGGGCCAACGCCCTCACCGCCCGGCGCACCGTCACGCATCAACAGCGGCAACTCCGTGCAGCCCAGCACGATGACCTGCACGCCTTGCGCGACCAGATCGTCGATCGCCGCCGCCAGATCCTCGCAACACTCGCCAGACCTCAGCCCCGCCTTCGCGCCGTTCGGTCCGTAAATCGCGTTCATCAGCCGCGCCTGCGCGGGCGCGCGCGGCGCGATCTGCACGAAGCCGCTCGCTTCGAGCGCGGTTTCGTAGACGCCGCTGGCGAGCGTGCCCGTGGTGGCAAGCACGCCGATCTCACGCACGTCGGGAAAAGCGTCGCGCAGATAATCGGCGGTACAGGTCAGCATATTCACGATCGGAATGGTCAGCGACGGCTGGATCTGTTCGACGAACGCATGCGCCGTATTGCACGGAATCGCGATCAGATCCGCGCCGCCGTCTTCGAGCGTCTTGCAGGCGGCGTAGAGCGCGAGCGTCGGATCGGCGCCGCGGCCGAGCAGCGCGTCGGTACGGTCCGGAATCTGCGGATTCTGCTCGACCATGATCTTGATGTGATCCTGGTCGCGCGCGGCGGGCGTGTTGCGCACCAGCTTGCTCATGAAATCGACGGTGGCCGCCGGGCCGACGCCGCCCAGCACGCCCACCTTGAAGCGCCGCTCCGGCTGCGTAAATTGCGCCGCGGCAACGTAACGCGCGTAGACCAGATTGGCGTCGACGAGCGGCACCGGTTGCGTGTCGAGCGCGCGCGCCACCAGCGCGATTTCCGCGAGACCCGGCACGATAATCTCGGCGCCTTGCGCGACGAGATCGGCGCAAGCCGCGCGCAGCAACTCGATCGGCTTGCCGTAGCAATGACCGCTGCGGATGCCCGCGTCGCCAAACACCGCGCTCGTCACGCAATCGACGCCCGCTGCATTGAGCGGATGCAGCACGTCGAAGCGCGCGGCGTCGAAATAGCGCTCAAAGAGACCGTTGTCGCGGATCGCGTCGGACGTCAGCACGCCGATCCGGCGCACCGAGGGAAACGCCTGGCGAACATGCGCCGACAGCGCGCTCATGATGTTCGCGACAGGCAGCGCAACGTTCGCCGACAGTTCGTCGATAAAGGTGTGGCTGAGGAAGCACGGCAGAACGATCGCATCGACGCCGCGTTTTTCGAATGCGCGCAGCGTGTCGAATACGTGAATCTTGAAGCCGGCGTTCGCCGCGCTCTGCGAAGCCGGACCTTGCCAGCTCCGCTCCTCGAGCACGAGATCGAACGGCTTCACCGCGCCGGGCCGTTGCCAGGCCGCGCTCATCCGGCACAAGACGTCGGCGCTGGCGAGTTGCGCCGCGCCGGTCACAACGCCCAGCGAACGATAGCGATTCATGATGACCTTCCCCTGTCATTTTTATATCGCCCGCCTGAATGGCGAGCGAGTTCTGCGCGCTTGAGGATGACATTATGTCGCGCGAGTATGACGTGGGGTTAACCACGAAAAACAATTTCGGCACGTTATCCAGCGGGTGCAACGACACACCGGCGCGTCGTCTAGGCCGCTTCGACGACGGTCCGCGCCGTGCCCTGCTTGCGGCGCTCCAGCGTGCCGATGCACACCAGCGAAATCCCGGCCAGCACGCTATAAAACACGGCCAGCGGCCACCAGGCGCCAGGATAGCGATGCGCGAGCACGGTGCCGATCAACGGAGTCAAGCCACCCGCCAACGCCGCGCACACCTGGTACGACAGCGAGATCGCCGAATACCTGACGCGCACGGGGAACGCGGTCGACATGAAGCCGGCCATCACCGCATACGAACTCGACATGCACATCACCGCCAGCGCGATGCCGGTCACGATCGCCAGCGGCCGGCCGGTCGAGACCAGCGCGAACATCGGGTACGGCGACAGCATGGCCAGCGCCGCCGCGCCTTTCAGGAAACGTCCGGTGCCGATGCGTTGCGCGAACCAGCCCGAACCCAGTTGCGTGAACAACTGAATGAACGCCACCACGAACAGACAATCGAGAATCAACGAGCGATCGAGGCCGAGTGTCTGCGTCGTGTAATTGAGCATGAAGGTGTTGACGAACCACGCGCCGGCCACGCCGATCACGTTCGCGCCGAGACACAGCAATAGCGTGCGCCACGCGTCACGCACCACTTCGGCGACCGGCAGCGCGGCGACCCGGCGTTGTGCCTTGAGCGCCTTGAATTCCGGCGATTCGTCGACGCCCGCGCGGATCAGCAGGCCGACCACCAGCAGCACTGCGCTGGCGAGAAACGGCAGGCGCCAGCCCCAACTAAGAAACGCGCCCTTATCCATCGACGCCACCGCGCGGAACGCGATCAGCGACAGGATCAAACCCGCCGGACTGCCGAGTTGCGCGAACGACGCGAAGAAAGTCCGTTTACCTTGCGGCGCATGTTCGCTCGCCATCAGCACCGCGCCGCCCCATTCGCCGCCGATTGCGATGCCCTGCGCGACGCGCAACAGCACCAGCAACACCGGCGCCCACACGCCGGCGCTCGCGTAAGTCGGCAGGAAGCCGATGCCGACCGTGCCGACGCCCATGATCGCGAGCGTCGCCACCAGCGCCTTTTTGCGGCCGATGCGATCGCCCAGGTGGCCGAACACCAGGCCGCCGAACGGTCGCGCGAAAAAGCCGACCGCGAAGGTACCGAACGACGCCAGCGTCGCGAAGAACGGATCGCTGCCGGGAAAGAACAGCTTGCCGAAAATCAGCGCCGAGGCCGTGGCGTAGATGTAAAAGTCGTACCACTCGATGGTGGTGCCCACGAAAGCCGCCGCTGCGGCGCGGGTGGGTTGCCGGGTTGCGGCATGGTCGTCTGGCTCGCGATTCATGGTTTGTCTCCAAGGTCGTTCTTCTGGATGGCGCGGCTTCTGTGAGCCGTCGTCGGGGAACTGCGGGTGGCTAGTTGCGTGGCTTGGCGGCGAACGTGGCGGGTTCGGGGACATCAGCGTTGGGCGCGCCGCTTTCGTGTTTGCGGGCCTCGGGCACCACGCCATCGGGCTCGCGGCCCTTCGGCATCGCGCCGCGCAACACGCCCGCCTCGAACAATCTCTGCTGCGTGGCCGCATCGATTCCCAAGCCATCCAGCACCGCGCGCGTGTCGCCGCCGAGCGCCGGTGGCGCGCTGCGATACGTGGCCGGCGTGCGCGACAGCTTGATCGGCGACGCCGTGCCGCGATACGCGCCCAACTCCACCACCATCCCGCGATGCACCGTATGCGGATGACGCGCGACCACGTCGACGGTTTGCACCGGACCGCAGGGCACGCCCGCGTTGATCAGCGCCTGCGCGAGCGGCTCGCAGTCGTGGGCGGCGAGCAGGTTTTCGAGCGCTGCCTTCAAGGGCTCGCGATGCGCGCAGCGGCTGCGGTTGTCGACATAGCGCGGATCGTCGGCGAGTTCGGGCGCGCCGAGATGCGCGCACAGCCGCGCGAACTGCCGGTCGTTGCCGACCGCGAGAAAGATCGGCGCGCTCGCCGTGCGATAGCTGTCGTACGGCGTGATGTTGGGATGCGCGTTGCCGCTGCGTTGCGGCGTGCGGCCGGAGCCGAAATAATTCGGCAGATGCGGATGGAGCAGCGACACACCACAGTCGTACAACGCGATATCGATCGACTGGCCGCGTCCGCTGGTCGTTCGCTCGGCGAGCGCAAGCAGAATGCCGGCGAGCGCGTTCAGGCCCGTCACCATGTCGACGACCGGCAGGCCGACACGCGTGGCCGGTCCGTCGTGCTCGCCGTTCACGCTCATCAGGCCGGTCATTGCCTGGATGGCGGCGTCGTAGCCGGGTAAGCCGCCGAGCGGGCCGTCGGGGCCGAAGCCCGAGACCGCGCAGTGAATTAGTTTCGGGAAACGCTCGCGCAGGTCGCGCTCGTAGTCCATGCCCCAGCGCGCGAGCGTGCCGGGTTTGAAGTTCTCGACCAGCACGTCGGCGTCTTCAAGCAGCTTCCACAGAATCGCGCGGCCTTCGTCGCATGACAGGTCGACGGCGATGCCCTGCTTGTTGCGGTTGACGCCGGCGAAATACCACGCGGTGTCGCCGTAAAACGGCGGCCCCCAGCCGCGTGTTTCGTCTCCGCCGGGGGGTTCGAGCTTGATCACCTGGGCGCCGTGATCGGCCAGCGCCTGCGTGCAGTATGGGCCGCCGAGCACGCGGCTCAAATCGATGACCTTGATGCCTTGCAGCGCGCCCTGGGGGCTTTGCGTGCCTTGCGTGTTTGGTGCGCCACGGTTCGCGAACGCCGTCATCACACACTCCCTTCCGGCAACACCTGCAGCGCCTGTTCGAGCGTCACGCCACGCCCATTCACCAACGCGTCGATCACACCGGGCTCGTCCGACGCACTCCGTGGGTCCAGCGGATCGACAGGCAACAACTTATGCCGCACCACCAGATGAGCCAGCGCAAGACGCCGGTAATCCGGTGCGAGCCGTGCGCCTTCGCACGCCATCAGCACCGCCGTGCTCGCGTGATACAACGCCGTGCCCGCCTGCCGGACCCATTCGTCGCGGCCGGCTTCCGCGACGCTCGCCAGCGCATCGCAAGCGCGCGTCAGCGTGGCGCGCAGTAAAGCGAGACTCGCCGCCGGTAAACCCGCCGCGCCGAGCCGATCCAGCAAATACGCGCGCAATGGTTCCAGCGCGCCGTCGCGTTTCGCCGCGCGCGCGATATCGAGCGCGACGATATTGCTGGTGCCTTCCCAGATCGAGCCGAGATGCGCGTCGCGCACCAGCCGCGCGTCGCTCCACTCCTCGATGTAGCCAGTGCCGCCGCGCACTTCCATGGCGTCGCCGGTCACGCGGCGCGCGTCGCGGCAGGCGCGGAACTTGATCAACGGCGTCAGGATACGCACGCATTTCGCCGCTTGAAGGTCGCCTGCGTCGGCTTTGTCGAGCAGCAGCGCGATCTGCATGAACATCGAGCGCGCCTGTTCGGCGGGCAGCATCATCTTGAGCAATTGCCGTTGCATCAGCGGCATATCGATCAGCTTGCGGCCGAACGCCTCGCGATGACGTGCGATATGCAGCGCTTCCGTCACGGCACGCCGCATCAAACCGGCCGCGCGCACGCCATTCGACAGACGCGACATGTTGATCATGTCGGCCATCTGATGGAAGCCGCGCCCCACTTCACCGATCAGATAGGCGGTAGCGCCTTCCAGCACGATCTCGCCGCTCGCCATCGAGCGGCTGCCGAGCTTGTCTTTCAACCGCACGATCCGGTAAGCGTTGCGCGAGCCATCCGGCAGTGTCTTCGGCAGCAGGAACAGCGCAAGACCGTTGATACCCGCCGGCGCGGTATCGGGACGCGCGAGCACCATGGCGAGATCGGCGTCGGCGTTCGAGCAGAACCATTTGTCACCGTACAGGCGCCATGTTTGCGCGCCCTGCGCATCCGTTTCCAGCGTGGCGCGCGTGGCGATCCGCGCGACGTCGGAGCCTGCGGCCTGCTCCGTCATGAACATCGCGCCTTGAAACAGCGAGTCGAAATCGCGCGATGCCAGCCGCGGCAAGAACCGCGCGACCAGTTCGGGCGCACCGAATTTGCGCAGCGTGCGCGTGAGCGAATCGGTCATGCTCACCGGACAGCACAGACCGAATTCCGCCTGCACGAACAGGAAGGTCAGCGCGTATTTCACGAGCGGCGGCGGCGTTTTCTGGCCGTCTCGGGTCGCGTGGCTCAGCGACGCGAGTCCCAACTCGGCGTATGCCACGCGTTCCAGCGCGACGTAATCCGGATGCTTGTCGATACGCTGCAGCGCTTCGCCGCGCCGCGTGCGATGCCGCAATTGCGGCGGATTCTTGTCGGCGGACAACGCCCAGATGTCGAGTTCGCCGGAGGCGCGTTGGCCGAGTTCGACGAACTGGCTGTCGAGCTCCCGATACAGCGCGTCGCCGAGATGCAGTTTGAGCAGGCCCGCGAAATCGGGGTCGCTGGTGAAGAAATTGATGCCGCGGCTATCGGGAATATTGGACGCGCCGTGTGCCGGCTGCGGAGTGATGTCGCTCATGATTGTCTCGTCTCAAGTCGGCCCTGGTTGGCGCCTTGTGGAAACAGCATAGAAGCGGCTTCGATAATCGTCTAATACAACTTAGTTCCGGTACGATAGACGTAGCTTATCGATCGGAACACCGGAGACCGTCATGGACCTGAAGCAATTGCGCTATTTCGTGGCGGTCGCCGAAGAACTGCATTTCGGCCGCGCGGCCAAGCATCTGTTCATTTCGCAGCCCGCGCTGAGTTTCGACATCCGCAAGTTTGAAGAGCAGCTCGGCGTGCAACTGCTTGCGCGCACCAACAAGACGGTGGCGCTGACCAATGCCGGTCAGGTGCTGCTCGGCGAAGCGCGGCGGCTGTTATTGCAGGCGAGCGAGGCGGAACGCATCACGGTTCGCTCGGCGCATGGGCTCGCGGGCCGCCTCAGAATCGGTTTCGTGAATTCGATGTTGTATCGCGGCATGCCGCAGGCCGTGCATCGGTTCGAGGCCGATTATCCCGGCGTCGAAATCGTGCTGAAAGAGATGAACACGAGCGAACAGGTCCACGCGATCCAGCGGATGCAGATCGACATGGGCTGCGCGCATTGGGGCAATTTCCCGTCAGACGTGACGTCCACGCCGGTATTTTCCGAGCCGTTTCTGATTTGCCTGCCCGCCGCTCATCCGTTGGCGAGGCGGCGCAAAGTGGACTTGCAGGCGTTGGCGCAGGAACCGTTCATTCTGTTTCCGCGCACCGTGTCGCCGCATTATCACGATCTGATCATCGCGCAGTGCGTAAGCGCCGGGTTCAGTCCGTTGATTCGCCATGAAGCGCGTTTGTGGCAGACCGTCGTCACGATGGTCGGCTTCGGCATGGGCGTCGCGCTGGTGCCGTACACGTTGCGGCAGATCGAAGATCCGCGGGTGTGTTTTTTGCCGTTGAAGGGCGAGACGCTGTTATCGCAAGTGCTGCTTTTGCGCAGAAGCGGCGACGCGGAGCCGGTCGCCGAACGCTTCGTCGACTATCTGCGCGACAGCGGCGGCGAGCCGCGCAAAACGGCTCAGGCGTCCTCTTCGCGGCGTCCTTCGTAGGCGGTTAGAAGACGGTGGGCGATCATGTCCACGGCCGGCTTGACGAGCCCGTTCTTGTCGGTCCACACCTTCGGCGTCAAGGTGCCGCTCAGCGCGACGCTGTCCGCATCGCTCAGCGCGAGTAGCGCGGTTTGCACGTCGTCGTCGAACGCGATCACGTTGACGAAAATCGTGTCGCCGTCGTTGGTGGTCGCCCGTACCTTGCACGTCACGAAACGTCGGCCGTTCTGCCCCGTGCGAATCTGCGCTTCACCATAGAGGCGCCCGCCCACCAGTCCATCGATCATTGCCCTGCTCCTGTTATTGCGTGCCCCACCGCGACTGACTTCGCGGCGTGCCGTGCGAAAAGCCGGCTTGCCCGGCACGGTGCGTATGATCCCACGAGACGCCGCAACGCTCGCATAAAAGAACGCGCGGGCAAACGCGTGACAAGCGAACCGCTCGCGGCACGAACACTGCTCGCGCATTCACACGCCGACGTTCGACGCTTCGAAAATCTCGCGTAGCCACTGCGCAAACACCCGCACCCGCGACGACAGTTGCCGGTTCTGCGGATACAGCACGGACACCGTCATCGGCGGCGGCGGGAAGTCCGCGAGAATGATCCGCAGGCGCCCCGCCGCGAGTTCATCCGCCACGCGGTATTGCGGCACCTGCACGATGCCGAGCCCGGCAAGCGCCGACCCCGTGTAGAGCTCCACGCCGCTTACCGAGACCGCGGACGGCAAGACCATCGCCACCTCGCGGCCGTCGACGCTGAATTCCAGCGGCACCGGCTTGCCGGTCGCGCTCGACACATAATTAACCGCCCGGTGCGTGGCCAACGCGGCCGGATCGGCGGGCTCGCCATAAGCCGCCAGATACGCGGGACTCGCCACCGTCACCTGAGGCAGCAACGCGACACGCCGCCCAACCATCGACGAATCCTGCAGATTGCCGGCCCGCAGCACGCAATCGATCCCTTCGCGCACCAGATCGACGTAGCGGTCGTCCTCGCCAATCATCAGTTCGATGTCGGGAAACCGTGCCAGAAACGCCGACAGCGCCGGCACGATGAAATAGCGCGCCAGCGTGCCTTGCAGATTCACGCGTAGCAGCCCTTTCGGCGCGAGGTTCGAAAACGAGCCCTCCGCCTCCTCCATATCGGCGATCAGCCGCACGCAGCGGCCGTAATACGCTTCGCCGTCGGGCGTGAGCCGCACCGTGCGCGTGGTGCGCTCCAGCAACCGCGCGCCGAGCCGCTGCTCCATGCGCTTCATCAGCGTGGTCACGGTGGCGCGCGGAATCTGCAGGTCGTCCGCCGCGCGCGTGAAGCTTTGCCGCTCGGCGATCCGCACGAACACGCGCATTTCCTCGAAACGATCCATGCTGGACGCCCTTTACAGGCGGGTTTCCGCCCATTATTAAAGAAAATGGAATGATGATGCCGAGTCTAGCCTGATTATCTCGGCGAGAAAAGCATTCATGATGCCTCTCATCCACTCTCCATCCAAAGGGAACGAATCATGAACAGCACTCAAAACGCTCGCGTCGCCATCGTCACCGGCGCCTCGCGCGGCATTGGCGCAGCGGTCGCGCAACGCCTCGCCAACGACGGTTTCGCGATCGTCGTCAATTACGCGTCGAGTTCGACCGAAGCCGACGCGCTCGTCACCCAGCTCACGGCGAAAGGCGTTAAAGCCATCGCGGTCAGGGCCGACGTGTCGAATCCCGACGACGTACGCCGCCTGTTCGAGACCACCGAACAGCAATTGGGCAAAGTGGATCTTCTGGTCAACAATGCCGGCGTCTTCAAGCCCATGCCGCTCGCCGACACCAGCGACGCCGTGTACGACCAGACCTTCGACATCAACGTGCGCGGCACCTTCAACACCCTGCGCGAAGCCGCCAAACGAATGAACGACGGCGGCCGTATCGTCAATTTTTCGAGCACGGTGCTCGCGTTGAATCTGCCGGGCTACGCGATCTACACCGCGACGAAAGCGGCGGTCGAAGCGTTCACGCAGATCTTCGCGAAGGAATTGCGCGGCCGTCACATCACCGTCAACGCTGTGGCGCCGGGGCCGGTCGCGACGGCGCTGTTCTTCGAAGGCAAAAGCGACGAGCAGATCCAGACCTACGCGAAAATGCCGCCGCTGGAACGCCTCGGCGAGCCGGAAGACATTGCCGCGGTGGTGTCGTTCCTGGCGGGTCCAGACGCAGGTTGGGTCAATGGCCAGACGTTGCGCGCGAACGGCGGGCTGGCCTGATCGACGCGGCAATGACGCGTCGCGCAGCGTGGATACGGCGCGGAAATGAAATCGCCACGCGCTACGGCTGAACGTGTGACGACACGTTTGACCGCAGCGCGTGGCGACGCATCGACGTTTGGAAGAAAACCCGCTTAAACCGCCTTCGGATTGCGCTCCGTGAATCCTTCCTGATGCCAGTACGGATAAGCGGGACGCACGGCGCTCGCCGCGTCGAGCCTGGCCATCTGTTCCGGCGTCAGATTCCAGCCCACCGCGCCGAGGTTCTGCCGCAATTGTTCCTCGTTGCGCGCGCCGATCAGCACCGTGGACACCGTCGGCCGCTGCAACAGCCAGTTCAGCGCAATCTGCGGCACCGTCTTGCCGGTTTCGGCGGCGACTTCGTCGATCGCGTCGAGCACGCGGAACAGATACTCCTGCGGCACCGGCGGCCCCATGTCGGCGGTTTTATGGAGGCGGCTCGTTTCGGGCAGCGCCTGGCCACGCTTGATCTTGCCGGTGAGACGCCCCCAGCCGAGCGGACTCCATACCACCGCGCCCACCCCCTGATCGATGCCGAGCGGCATCAACTCCCATTCGTAATCGCGGCCCACTAGCGAGTAATACGCCTGATTCGCGACATAGCGCGGATAGCCGTAACGGTCCGCGACATCCTGCGATTTCATCAGATGCCAGCCTGAAAAATTCGACACGCCGGTATAACGGATCTTGCCGGCGCGCACCAGATCGTCGAGCGTGGACAGCACTTCGGCGATCGGCGTTTTCGCGTCGAAACCATGCAACTGGAACAGGTCGATGTAGTCGGTTTGCAGACGCTTGAGCGCGGCGTCGACCGCCTGGATCAGATGAAAGCGCGACGAGCCGACGTTGTTCGGACTGTCGTCGAAACGGAAGGTCGCCTTGGTCGAGATGATGGCCTTGTCGCGCTTGCCCTTGAGCGCCTCGCCGAGCACCGACTCCGACGCGCCGTTCGAATAGATGTCGGCGCTGTCGAACATGGTGACGCCCGCGTCGAAACAGATGTCGATCAGACGACGCGCTTCCGCGACGTCGCTGGTGCCCCACGCTTCGAAGAACTCGCCCTTGCCGCCGAATGTACCCGTGCCGAAACTCAGGACCGGCACCTTGAAGCCGGATGCACCCAGATGTCTGTATTCCATTGATGAATCTCCGTGGCCTAGCCGTCGATAAACGGACGTTCAGTCTACGCGCGTCGGCAGAAACGCGTCGGCTAGCGCGACGGATTCCGGCTAGCTTGTCAGCCTGGCGAGCGCGTCGCGCGCGGCGTGGATCACGCTGTCCCAGTCGCCCAGTGCGGGTTGCCGGAACAGACGCGCGCGCGGATACCAGGGCGTGTCGGTGCGCTCCAGCAGCCAGCGCCAGCATGTGTCGAAGCGGTTCAGAATCCACACCGGCCTGTCTAGCGCACCGGCCAGATGCGCGGTGGACGTATCGACGGAAATCACCAGATCGAGATTGGCGACGAGTGCCGCCGTGTCGGCGAAATCGTTGAGTGCTTCGGTGTGGTCGATCACCGCGCGGCGACCCATGTCGCTGTCCGACAGTTGCAGCGCGGCCGTGCCTTTTTGCAGGCTGAAAAACTGCACGTTCGGCAGGTCGAGAAGCGGCGCGAGGCGCTCGAACGTGATTGAACGGCGCGCGTCGTTCTTGCGCAGTTCCGCGACGTGCGGCCGGTTGCCGCCCGCCCAGACGAGGCCCACTTTGAGCCGGCCGTTTGCGTCCTCGTCAAGACGCGTGCGCCATTGCGCGACGGCTACGTGGTCGGCGAACAGATAAGGCGTCGCCGATGGAATGCTCGCGAGACCGGTCCTGAACGCGAGCGGCAAACTGAGCAGTGGACAGTGGCAATCGAAGTGCGGCAACGGCTGCCCGGCTTCGATCAACTGATCCACACCGTCGAGCGTGGTCATGAGTCGCATCAACTCGGCGGGCACTTCGAGCACGACCTTCGCACCGAGTGCCGACACCAGCGCCGCATAGCGGCAAAACTGCAGCGTGTCGCCGAGGCCTTGTTCGGCATGCAGCAGAATCGTTTTTCCTTCGATCGAAAAATCGCCGAGCCACAGCGGCTGCGCGAAGCTGCGCTTGCCGGCCTTGATGCGGTTGCGTTCCCAGCGCCATTCGTACTGACGAAAGCCGGCTTCGAGCTGCCCCATTTGCAGCAGACACAGCGATTCGTTCCAATGCGTTTCCGCCGACGCGGGATTCACGGCCAGCGCATGCTCGTAACTCGCCAAGGCTTCCGAGTGCCGATCGAGATCGATCTGCGTGAGGCCGAGGTTATTCCATGCATCGGCGAAGGCCGGCGCGAGTTCGAGCGCGCGCCGGTAGCTAAGCTCCGCGTCGTGCGGCTGGTTCAGATCGCTGAGCGCATTGCCGCGATTGCTCCATGCATCGGGATAGTTCGGCTGTAACTCGAGTGCGTGATCGCAACTGGCGAGCGCATCCGCGGGACGGCCCAGATCGCGCAGCACGCACGCGCGATTGTTCCAGGCCTGTGCGAAAGCCGGCGTCAGCGCGATGGCGCGGTCGAAACTGCCGAGCGCATCGAGCGGCTGGTTCAGACCGGCCTGGGCGTTGCCGCGATTGTTCAGCGCATCGGGAAATCTGGCTTGCAAGGCCAGCGCGCGATCCGCGCTCGCGAGGCCTTCGTCGAAACGCTGCAAGGCGTTCAACGCATAGGCGAGGTTCGAATGAATCGGCGCCTGTTTGGCGTTGACCGCCAGCGCCTTCTTCAGCAGATCGACGCCCTCTTCCAGACGGCCCGCTTGCAGCGCGAGTGCGCCCAGCAATTGCAGCGCGTCGAAGTGGCGTGGCTTGATGTCGAGAATCTCGCGATAGAGTTCTTCGGCTTCGGCGAAGGCGCCGTTCTGTTGAAGCGCGACGGCTTGCCGAAGCATCGAGTCCAACTGTTGCGGCAGAGTGGCAGGCTTGCCCATACGGTGAGCTTGAATTGAATGCGGGTGGAATCGTGAAAGCGCTTGTGAAGACGATGCGGCGCGTGGATCGCGCACGCATCGCGTTCGAAAGAACGAAGCCGATTATCGCCGAAAAGACCGCATTCGAATGGGCGACTGCATGCCCCGTGAGGCGCGACGCGCGTTATTGCGTGCTGGTGGCCAGATGCTTGCGCTTGGCGAGATCCTGCGCCATGGCGTAGTGCGCCTGGATAGTCGGCAGCGCCTGTTTTGCGACCGCCTTCAACTGGTCGTCGCGGCCCGACGCGATTTCCGCCTGGAACGCCGACAGCGCTTTCTGCTCGCCGACGAGCGCGACCTGTTCGATATACGTCTTATCGAAGTCGGCGCCGCGCAGCGTGTTGATGCTGGCAAGCACCGCCGCATCCGGATCGTTCTTCGGCACGTCGACGCCGCGCGGGCTGGCTGCGCGCAGCGCGTCGGAGATTTTGGCGTTGTCGGTCGAGACGCGTTCGGCGAAAGCCTTGACGTCGCGATCGGTGGAGCGGGATGTCGCGATGCGTGCGGCGTCGCGTTGCGTCGCGACGACCTGGGTGCCGTCGGCGATGAACGCCTGGTCGGCGGCATGCAGACGGTTGGCATCCGCCGCCGCGGGTGCGGCTGTTTGCGCGTGGGCGACGTTGGCGACGAGCAGCAGGCTGGCCATGCAGGCACCGGTGAATGTGGCGAGAGGCAAGCGGATCATATGTTCTCCTGGAGGTGGAAGCGAAACGACGGCAATGCGTGTGCGCCCGCGCCGATCTGCAGCGCGCGACCGCGCGCCGACCTTGCAGCCAGCTTGCGAGCCGCTGACGGCGCCACGCTTTTATCGCTATGAATTCTAGGAGTCGCGCCGTACCCCATGTGATACGACGCTGTGCCTTCTGTAACCTTAGGTAACCTTCATATGAATGCCTTGACAGGCCTGTATTGCGGCGAATGCTTCGTGCCCCTGATAGTGCGTGGGTGTTAACCAGAACATAGGTCAAGAATGCTGCTGAAACCGCGCGGAAACGCTGAATTTTCCGGCGCTCGCGCCGATAACAGGATGGTAGGGCGCGCGCCAGCGTCGAACGTAGCGATGCATGGCGTCACCACACGCACCGCAATTCTGGAGAAAGCCGATGGCCGTAGATCACCGCGCGAATGACGAGCGTAGCAACCTGACGAGTTCCAACAAGTTCGAGCTGTTGCTGTACCGGTTGGGTTCGGTTCCCGGCAGCGATCAGCATGAGCTTTACGGCATCAACGTATTCAAGGTCCGAGAAATTTCGACGATGCCGCAGGTGACGCCGATTGCCGGATCGTCGCCGTATGTGATGGGCGCGGTGGATATTCGCGGGCAGATCATTCCGGTGATCGATTTGCCGCGATTGATGGGTTGCGAGCCGACGCGCGGTTTGAACATTTTGCTGGTCACCGAGTTCGCGCGCTCGACGCAAGCGTTCGCGGTCGAGGAAGTCGACGATATCGTGCGGCTGGAGTGGAATCAGGTGTTGTCCGCGGAGGGTGCGGCGGGTGGCAACCTGGTGACGAGCATTGCGCGGATCGACGGTAATACGGGCGATTCGCGGCTTGCGCAGGTGATCGACGTGGAGCAGGTGTTGCGGGATGTGTTTCCTTCGCAGCATCCGGCGGTCGATCCGGCGTCGGTCATGGGCGAGGCGCTGGGGATTCGGCGCGGGGCCAAGATTCTCGCCGCTGACGATTCGGGGTTTGCTCGTAAGTTGATCGAGCAGGCTTTGAGCGCGATCGGCGCGGACTATGTGATGACGAAGACTGGCGAAGAGGCCTGGAATACGTTGCAGCAGGTGGCGCGGGAAGCGCAGTCGAATGGTGGGCGGGCGAAAGACAGTATTGCTCTGGTGCTGACCGATCTTGAGATGCCGGAGATGGATGGGTTTATGTTGACCCGTCAGATCAAGGCCGATGAGCGGACTCGGGATATTCCCGTCATTATTCATTCCTCTCTTACCGGGGCGGCTAATGAGGCGCATGTGAAGAATGCCGGGGCTAATGGGTATGTGGCGAAGTTTGCCGCTGCTGAGTTGGCGGATGCTATTCGGAGTGCGTTGGGGAAGGCGCCTGTGGAGGTTGGGGCCTGAGGGGCGGGGTTTTTTTGTTGGCCTGCGCGGCGCTTTGGGTGTGATTGCTGCTGGGTTGGCCTTTCCTTGAATTCACGGTGGTTTATTAGCGTTCCCCCTGTGCGGGGGGGCACCTACTTTTCTTTGCCTGCCGCAAAGAAAAGTAGGCAAAAGAAAGCGGCTCACACCGCCAGCTCATAAGCGGATCCCCCGCACAGCCACGGTAGTGGTGCATCTGGAATCCGTGCTCTCGCACATTTCGCGCCGGTGACAAAGGCGTCATTCATCCCGCCTCGCGCTGCGCGCTCGCCGGGGCGGTCCATCCCAAACCAGTCGTTTTTCCGCGCTCGGCGGAAGCCGTCGGCTTCGCCTCGGCGAGGCACCAAAATGCCCAGCGCACACACGGTTTGATGATCGACCACGGGGGCGCGCGCAGCGCCGCCGGAAGAATGACGGCTGTGCCACCAACGCGGAATGTGCGAGGGCACGGATTCCAGATGAGCCACTACCGTGACTGTGCGGGGGACCCGCTTCATGGTTAGCGGTTTGAGCCGCTTTCTTTTGCCTACTTTTCTTTGCGGCAGGCAAAGAAAAGTAGGTGCCGCCCCGCACAGGGGCAACGCTAATAGACCACTAACAAATCAAGGAAAGGCCAACCCAGCAGCAATCACACCCAAACCCGCCGAGCAGGCCAAAACCCTCCCTTTCACCCCACCCCACCAACATGTTCAACCAGATAATCAATCAACACCCTAACCTTAGGCGGCAAAAACCGATTAGGCGGATACAACACCCAAACCTCCCCCGCGTAAGCGCGCGCCTCAACCCGCCAATCCGCTAAAACCTGCACAAGCTCACCACTCCGCAACGAATCCCCCGCCGCGAACTCCGGCACGCTAGCAATCCCAAACCCCTGCAACGCCGCCTCAATCCGCGCGCCAGCGTGATTGGCCACATACCGCCCCTTGACATCGACACTCTGCGTCTCGGCCCCGCGCCGAAACCGCCAACGATTGTCATCGGCAGTCTCGCCAAGATAGATGCAGGCATGCTTGAGCAGATCTCGCGGCATCGCCGGCGTGCCACGCTCCAGCAAATAACCCGGCGACGCCACCAGCAACCACCGCACCGTCCCCAGCCGCCGTCCCGCAAGACTCTCCGGCGGATGCCCGGTCAAGCGGATCACCAGATCGACATCCTCCACAAGCGGGTCCACGTCGTGATCGGTGAACAACAGTTGTAAATCCACCTCGGCATAAGCCCGCAAAAACCCCGCCATCAGCGGATGAATCACGCTCCTCGCAAACTGCGTCGGCGCGCTCAAGCTCACCTTCCCCTGCGGTCTGCCGGCCAGTTGCCCGGCCGCATCGACCGCGCCCGAGGCCGCGCTCAGCATGTCGCGGCAATAACGCGCCACCTGAGCGCCCGATTCCGTGACCCGCACGGTACGCGTCGATCGTTCCAGCAAACGCGTCGCCAGCGCGTCCTCGAGGCGCTTGATCTGCCGGCTGACCGTCGACGGCGTGCTCCCCAACTGCCGCGCCGCCACCGAAAAATTGCCCGCGTCGACCACACGTGCGAACACCGCCATATCCGGCAGCAAGGCGAAAAGTTCGGTAGGCGTCATCGTGGCGGACTCGTCAGTGATTCATCGATTAATGCATTGGCGACATAAACGCTGTGCACGGCGACCCGATTATCACCTCCGATGCAAAACCAGACAATACGCCCTTATCCGCCGGAGGTCCGTCATGTCTCAACAAGCCGAACAAGCTCACCAAAATAAACAGGAACGCCTGCTCCTGATCTCCGATCTCATGCTGCTCGCCGTCGCGGTGGTATGGGGCACCAGCTACGGCGTGGTCAAAAGCGCGCTGGTGTTCTACCCGGTACTAGGTTTGCTCGCACTGCGCTTCGGGATCACCTTCGTGATCCTGTCGCCGGCGCTGCGGCATCTGCGCGCCGCCGACGCCCGCACATTGCGCGGCGTCTCCATCGCGGGCCTGCTGCTGCTCGGCATCTTTCTGTGTGAAACCTTCGGCATTCTGCTGACGCGCGCCGCCAACGCCGCGTTTCTGATCAGCCTGTGCGTGGTACTGACGCCGCTCGTCGAATGGATGATGCTCAAGCGCCGGCCAAGCCGCGTCGAATGGATCGCGGTGGCGCTGTCGCTGCTGGGCGCATGGCTGCTGGCGGGCGACGGCGCACTCAGCTTCAATCCCGGCGATGCGCTGATTCTGCTCGCCGCCCTGCTGCGTGCGTTGACGGTCTGCGTGACGAAGCGGGTCATGCGCGATTCGGCGTTGCCGCCGTTGACGGTGACCGCCGTGCAGTCGGGCGTGGTGGCGTTCGGCAGCGCCGCGGCGGCCTGGCTGTTCGCGCCGCAACAGTGGCAGGCGGCGCCTTCGCTGGCGGGACATCCGGCGTTCTGGGGTTACATCGCCTATCTGGTGCTGGCCTGCACGCTGTTCGCGTTCTTCGCGCAGAACTTCGCGATCAAACGCAGCAGTCCGACCCGCGTGTCATTGCTGATGGGTAGCGAACCGGCCTTCGGCGCAGTGTTCGCCTGCCTGTGGCTGGGGGAAAGGATTACCGCGACCGCGTGGGTCGGCGGTGCGCTGATCGTCGCGGCATCCGTCCTGGCGACGGTGCGCTGGACCGCATGGCGAGTACGCACCGCGAACGCCTGAAACAACGCTCGCGAGCAGGGGCCTCGACCGCAGTCGAGACTTCCCTCTTACCGATCAGCGCGATGCAACCGCACCGCGTTCGCTGACCACCTCGCCACGCTGCAACACATACGCGATCCGCTCGCCCTGTCCGGTCAACAGGCCGATATCCTTGAGCGGGTCGCCGTCCACCACCAGCAGATCGGCAATCGCACCGGCCTTCACCGCGCCGAGCTTGCCGCTCAAATCGACGATCTCCGCGGCGATCGATGTCGCCGAACGCAACGCCTCCAGATTGCCGAGCACGTCCGCGCGAATCCGCAACTCGTCGCTCTGGAACGTGTGCATCTCGCCCAGCAGGTCGGAGCCGAAACCCATCGGTACACCGGCCTTCGCATAAATCTGCAACGAGTCGCGACCCGCCTGGCGCACGGTCTCGACCTTTGCAATCGAATCGGCCGGCAAGCCGTAATCCGCACCGTGTTTGGCGAGCGCATCGTAAGTCACCAGCGTCGGCACGACGAACGCGCCGTGTTCGCGCATCAAATTCGCGGCGGCTTCGTCGACGAGATTGCCGTGCTCGATCGTGCGCACGCCGCAGCGGATCGCACGCGAAATCGCCCGACCGGTGTAAGCGTGCGCCATGACGTACGTATTGGCCGCTTGCGCTTCGGCGACGATCGCGCGGATCTCATCCTCGGAATACTGCGTGTTGCCGATCGGGTCGGTCGGCGACGCAACGCCGCCGGACGCCATGATCTTGATCTGCGTCGCGCCCTTCTGGATCTCTTCGCGCACGGCGAGCCGCACGGCATCCACACCGTCGACCACGCGCGCGATCGCACCCGCGCGGAACGCGCACGAACACGGTTCGAGCGTGTCGCCACGCGGCCGGAAATCGCCGTGACCGCCAGTCTGCGACAGCGCCTTGCCCGACGGGAAAATGCGCGGCCCGGGAATCAGGCCGGCTTCCAGGGCTTGCGTCAAACCCCAATCCGCGCCGCCCGCATCGCGCACGCTGGTAAAGCCACGGCCGAGCATCGCCTTCAGAATCGGCAACGCTCGAATCGCGGTGAGAATATTCGGCTGCGCGGCGTTCGCGCCGAGGTTCGCGCGCGAAGCGAGCACATGCACGTGACAATCGATCAACCCAGGCATCACCGTCTTGCCGCGCGCATCGATCACGCGCGCGTTGGGCAGATCCACCGGACGATCGGTGACTTCGACGACATGACCGTTTTCGATCACGACATGATGATGCTCGAGCAACGCGCCCTGCGTCAGATCGAGTACGTTGCCGCCGCTGATTACCGTAATGCTCATTGCTGTCTTCCTGACTGACTTGACCGACTTGACTGGATGAAGGAAATCGCGCGGCGCGGAGCGGCCGCGCGCAGGCTGTGTCAGGCGTCGCGACGACGCGGCTCGCGCACGAAGAACGTGCCGGTGAGGCTGATGGCCGCAGCAATCATCACGTAGATCGCGGGCGCCATATTGCTGCCGGTCGACGCGATCAGCCACGTAATGAAGAACGGCGCGAAGCCGCCGAAAATCGTCACCGCGAAGTTGTACGCAACGGAGAGTCCGGTCGACAGCACCTTGGTCGGAAACAGCTCGGAGAACGCGGCGAGAATCGGCCCGGTGTACGTCGCGATCAGCAGACCGAACACGCCCTGAAATACCATCAGCGAAGCCAGTCCCGGCGCGCGATTGATATAGGCGAACATCGGCCACGCGAGCAACAGGATTGCGGCGGCGGCGCCGGACAGGAAGCGGCGGCGGCCGAAGCGGTCCGCCAGCTTGCCGACCACCGGCGCGAAACACATAATCATGAAACCGCCGAACATGCCCGCCGAGAAACCGGTGGATTGCGGCAGGTGCAAAGTCCGCACCGAATACGTCGGCATGTAGAACAGCAGCACGTAGGTGCAAACCGTCCACAGAATCACCATCGAAAAACTCGCGAAGGTCTCGCGCGGAAAGCGTTGCAGCACTTCGGCGAGCGGCGAATCGTTTTTGGCTTCGTCGGCGACCGCGCTGAAAGCGGGCGTTTCATCCATGCGGCTGCGAATGAAATAGCCGACCGGCCCGATCAGAATGCCGATCAGGAACGGCATTCTCCAGCCCCATGAATGCAGCGCGTCGGCGCTCAGGCTCGCGGTCACGAACGTGCCGACCGCCGCGCCCAGCAACACCGCAAAGCCGATGCTCGATTGAATCCAGCTCGAATAGAACGCGCGCTTTTCCACCGGCGCATATTCGGTGAGAAAGGCCGTGGCGCTGCCCATCTCGCCACCCGCCGAGAAGCCTTGCAACAAACGCGCGACCACGATCAGCACCGGCGCCCACAGACCGATCTGGTCGTAGGTCGGCGCGAGGCCGATCAGTGCGGTGCCGAGCGCCATCAGCAGAATGGTCAGCGACAGCGCCGCCTTTCTGCCGACTTTATCGGCGTACACGCCCAGCACGATACCGCCCACAGGACGCATGAAAAATCCCACGCCGAAAGTGGCCACGGCGAGCAGCAGCGAACTCAGCTCATTGCCGGTCGGAAAGAACAGCTTGGCGATGATGACGGCGAAGAAACTGTAGACGGTGAAGTCGAACCATTCGAGCCCGTTGCCGAGCACGGTGGCGACAATGGCGCGGCGCCGTTGCCGCGCGAGCGTATCGACGGACATGGTGGCGTTGGATACAAGCGTTCCTTGCATGGTCTCTTTCCTCATCGGCCGCGTGTCTCGCGGGAGGCAGGCGGAAGTATCGGCAACTCGCCGCGCCGTGCTCGAACCTCCGACGGCGCCTTCGCATGCATAACGCCGATCCTAGTGAGACCCGAATTGTTTTCGAAACGATAGATTCGCATGCATGCATGCGTCCAGCGCATGCGAAACTGTTTTCACCGTGTTCAGGTCGGCGCGCCGCCGCGCTGTTCTTCGGCCTGCTCGAACAGCCATCGCGTGAAAGTGCGGGCGGCCTGGTTCTGCGAGCGGTCGTTCGGCGACACCACGTAGTAGCCACCGCCGTGGCTCGCGGAAGCTTGCGTGGCACGCACCAGCAGGCCTTCGTTCAGACACGCGTCGATCATATTGCGCCAGCCGAGTACAACGCCCTGGCCGAGAATCGCCATCTGCACGAGTTGCGGATAATGATTGACGACGACCGAGCGCGGCACGGCCGGTAGCTGCACGCCGTTCATGCCGAACCATTCGGACCACGACATCCATTGCCGCTGACCGTCTTCCTGCACGAGCAGGGTTTCGTGCGCGAGCGCCGCCGGGTCCAGCACGCGACCCGCGAGATAGCCGGGCGAACACACCGGGTACACCTCTTCGTCGAACAGTCGACGCGCAGTGAAATGCGGTTCGGCCCGCTGGCGTATGTAGTACAGCCCCACGTCGAATTCCGCGGGCGACAGTGACGCGAGTCCATCGCGCACGATCATTCTGATCTTGACGCTCGGATGCGCGGCGCGAAACGCGCCCAGCCGCGGCGTGAGCCACAACACCGCGACGCCGGATGAGCACGCAATCGTCAATTCCTGATCGCCGTAATGCTTCATCACATCGAGGGTCGCTTCGGAGCAACTGGCGAGCAGCCACTGCACCTGCTTCGCGTAGCCTTCGCCGGCGATTGTCAGACGTAACGCGCGGTGCTCTCGCACGAACAGCGAGCGGCCGAGAAAGTCTTCCAGTTGAGCGATCTGCCGGCTGATCGCGCTCTGCGTGAGATGCAGTTCGGCGGCGGCCTTGGTGAAGCTGGCGTGCCGCACGGCCGATTCGAATGCGACGAGGCACTGCAGCGGGGGCAACGGAGCGATACGCATGATGACGGAAACCGGATGACGATGACGCCATCATAGCGGCCGCGCAGGCCGCTTCGATCAACGGCTCGGCGCGAGCCCGTCTTCCGGTTCTAGCGTGCGGGTCCGCTTGAGTTCCGGGAAGAAGCGCATCCACAGCAGCGCGACCATGATCGTCGCGATGCCGCCCACCAGCACGGCGGGTTGGGCGCCCCACCATCCTGCGGTAATACCGGACTCGAATTCACCCAGCTGATTCGACGTGCCGATAAACAGCGAATTGACCGCGCTGACGCGTCCGAGCATCTCCTCCGGCGTGCGCAATTGCACGAGCGACAGACGCACCACCACGCTGATCGTATCGGACGCGCCCAGCACCATCAGCGCAAACAGCGACACGAAGAAATCATGCGACAGCCCGAACACCACCGTCGCCGCGCCGAACGCGATCACGCCGCCGAACATCGCCGCGCCGGGTCGTTTGCGTAATGGAAAATGCGCAAGCCACACGGTGCCCGCGAGCGCACCGATCGCGGTGCCGGAGCGCAACAGGCCGAGACCGAGTGGCCCCGTATGCAGGATGTCGCGCGCGAACACCGGCAGCAACGCGGTCGCGCCGCCAAACAGCACCGCGAACAGATCGAGCGACAGCGCGCCGAGAATCACCGGCTGCTTGCGAATGAACGCGATGCCCGAGAACACCGATTCGAGCGTGACCGGTGCGCGATTGGCGGGCCGCGCCTGGAGCGGAATCCCCCAGACGGCGGCCGCCGCCGCGGCGAACGACAGCATGCACGCGAGATACGCCGCGCCGGGACCGATGCCGTACAGCAAACCGCCCAACGCGGGACCGGCGATCTGCGCGGTCTGATTCGCGGACGTGGCCCACGCCGTCGCTTTCGGCAACTGGCCACGCGGCACGACCGCGGGCAACAGCGACGCGACGGCCGGCGATTCGAACGCGCGCGCCGCGCCGACGCAGGCCGCCAGCGCATAGATGACCGGCGCGCTGATCCAGCCGCCGAACGTGCCGCAAGCAAACAGCAAGGCCGCGACGCCTTCGAGTCCCTGGCAGATCGCGGCGATGCGGCGACGGTCGTAGCGGTCGGCGACCTGCCCGACCACGAGCGTGAGCACGAACATCGGCAGAAACTGCGCGAGGCCGACGAGGCCAAGTGCGAACGCGCTATGCGTGAGCGCGTAGATATGCCAGCCCATCGCCACGGCGAGCATCTGGAATGACAGCGAGGAGAGGATGCGGGTACACCAGAAACGTTGAAACGCGGGATGTTTCGGCAAACTGACGGGTGAGGGCTCGGCGGGCGCGGGAGGCATCGATGTCTTGCTCTTGACTAGGCTGGCTGGGGCGGCAGCTAGTGTAGAGCAAGATCGGCGGTCATGCGTCGTCGCATCGCGCGGCGCGATTCGCCGGTGGCCTGCCGCGCATCGAGGCATCCCACATAGCGAGCGCGCCGCGCGGTGAATCAGGCTCGGCGGCTTTCGCCATCGGGCCGCCAGCCCACTTCGCGAAGTGCGGCGAGCAGGCGCTCCGCGCCGATCGCTTCCGCGCGGGCGCCGCGTGCGTTCAGATCTTTCGCGGCCAGCAGCGCATTGACGATCGCTTCTTCGACCGCCTCGGCCGCGGCCGAGAACAGCGCCGACATGTGGTCGTTATTGACCATCTCGACAGCGGTGGTCGGCGCGCCGACGCGTCCATAGTTCGCCACCGGCAGCTCCGAATTGCCCACCGAAAACGCGAGGAAGATATCGCCGCTCGGGTCTTCCGTGCCGCCGCCCATGCGCGCGATACCCACACTGCCACGCTGTGCGAGCCGTGTGCATTGATGCGGCAACAGCGGCGCATCCGTGGCGAGGGTCACGACGATCGAGCCCATGCCCGCTTCGCCGGTGCGTCCGTCGGCGGTCTGACGAAACGGCGAATGCACCTGCTCCAGTACTTCGCCCACCGGATAGCCGGCCACCCGCAGCGCGTCGCGCCGCCCATAGTTCGCCTGCACGAGCGCGCCGACCGTCCAGCCGCCCTCGCCCGCTTTCAATACTCGCGATGCCGTGCCGATGCCGCCTTTGAACTCGTGGCAAATCATCCCCGTGCCGCCGCCGACATTGCCTTCCCGCACGTCGCCCGGACGCGCTTCCGCGCGCGCCCGCCGCACGTGATCCGCGCTGACGTGCTGCCCCCAGATGTCGTTGAGCAGCCCGTCGAAGGTTTCGAGCACGACCGGCATGCACCAGTAGACGTCGCTCGCCACCGCGTCGCGCTCGGCGGCGATCAGCGCGTCGCGCACCACGCCCACGCTGTGCGTGTTGGTGTACGCGATCGGCGTGGTCAGCAGCCCCGCTTCGCGGATCCATTCAAGGCCGGTCGCGTCGCCGTTGCCGTTCAGCACGTGGCAACCCGCGAAACACGGCTGCAAACGCGCACTGCCCGCGCGCGGTTCGATGATCGTCACGCCGGTATGCACCGACGCGTCCCCTGCTTCGACGTTCAGCGTGTGATGCCCCACCCGCACGCCCGCGACGTCGGTAATTGCATTGAAACGGCCCGGTGTGCCACGCCCGATACGGATGCCAAGTTCTCTGGTGCGCATTGCCTGTCTTCCTTCAATTCAAAGTGCGCGAAACGTCGCGCTATGACGTGCCCACGCCGCGTACATTGCGAGCGCCAGCACCAACAATCCGCCGATGATGTACAGATCAGTCGGCTTGGCCGCGCTCTGCATCGTCGTGTACAACACGTAGCCCGCGCCGCCGAGCGCAACCAGCGGCGGCAGCGGCGGCAGCGGCCACAACGGCATACGGTAATGATGCTCGACGTCGCGTCGCACGATGCGGCTCGCAAGCGCCGCCAGTGCGATCACCATGTAGATCACCAGCAGCAGATCGACCGTGAACGCCGTGAGGTCGTCGAGGCTGGAGACGAACAGCAGCAGCGTCGACGGAACGGCGAGCGTCAACGTGGCGAGCCACGGCGAGTCGAAACGCGCATGGATATGCGTGAACGCGCGATTGCAGCTCCGCACCCACAACGCGTGCCGTCCACTGCTATAGAGCAGACGTCCCACCTGAATCACGATCGCGATGATGGCGTTGAACACCGACAGGAAAATCCCCGCGCTCACCACCCGCATCACCGTCGGATTGCTCAGCTCGCGCACCACGTAGCCGATCGGATCGGCGCTCTCCGACATATCGATCAACGACGGCGCGCCGAGCACGATCGCCGTCAACGGCACGAGTTCGACAACCAGGATCACCAGCAGCGAGCAGATCACCGCCTTCGCCACGTTGCGATTGCCGCCTTCGAGATCTTCCGCGAGAAACACCGCGGCCCCGAAACCGTTGTAGCAAAAAATCGCCGTGCCCACGGCGGGAATGATCGCGGCGGCGGTCGCCGAAATCAGCGTCCCTTTGCTCGCTACTTCCGGATGAACCAGCGCACTGAACGCGCGATGCGGTTCGGAGAAACCGAGGTAGGCAATCAGCAATAACACCAGGACTTCGACCGTCAGAAACGCGCCGGTAATCCACGCGTTGGTCTTGATGTTCAGAATGCCGAGCACGTAGCTGAGCACCACGATTGCAAGCGCCACCGACTGGTTGCTGAATCGCGTGCCGAATGCGTTGTTCAGATACGGCGCCGCGCCGCTCGCCAGCACCGCGGGAATGAACACGCTGACCGCCAGCACCGCGATAAAGGTCAGATAGCCCGGCAACGCGCCGAACACCCGCTTGGCCATCACATACTCGCCGCCCGCGCTGCGGTGCGCCGCGCTCAATTCCGCGTAGCACAGCGCGAAGGCCAGCGCGAGCACGCCGCCCAGCAGGAACGACAGCACCGCACCGCTGCCGGCCTGCTGGATCGCGAACGGCGCGATCACGAAGATCGAACTGGCGGGCGTCACGCCCGACACCGTAATCATCACCACGTCGCGCACACTGAGCGACTGCTTCAGCGCGCGCGGCGTGTCCAGCTCGACGGAGACGGCTTGCGCCGCGCCCGATGTTTCGGTGATCGCCATCGTCCTCTCTCCTTTGCAATGATTTTGTCAGCGCCCATACTTGAGCACTGTTGGGCGGAGTGTAGGAAGCCAATTTGCGCGCCGCTATTACCGCTTGGGGTTACGCCAATTAGGTGGAGACGCATGGATCGACTGTTCACGGAAGTAGCGATGCATCAGGCGCTGGCGCGCGTGATCGATCATCTGGGCGGCCCCAGGTTCTGGCGCAATCTGATTCTTCTGCTCGACGAAGTGATGTCGTTCGATAACGCGTTGGCGGTCCTGATCGGAGCCGACGGCGTGCCGCGCGTGCTCGACGAGTTCGATACCGGCGGCACGGACGCACCGTCGCCGGTGCCGCTTTATCTGAATGGGTTGTACCTGCTCGATCCGTTTTTGCAGGCCGCGCACGACGGTCTCGCCGACGGCCTCTACCGGCTCGAAGAGGTCGCACCCGATCTGTTCCGGCAGAGCGAATACTTCCTGAGTTATTTCCGCGACGCCGTCGGCGAAGACGAATTGCAACTGATCGTGAAGCTCGCGCCGACGCACGAGGTGGTGTCGTTATCGCTCGGTGCGAAAACCCGCTTCGATGTCGAGGCGCTCGGCCGTCTGGCGGTCTGCGCGCCCTGGCTGATCGCGACGATCCGTCAGCACCAGACGCGTCTCGCCACTGAACCGGGCAAACGCGCCGACAGCGGCGATCTGTCCGGCCGGGTCGAGCGGGCGCTCGCCGGCTTCGGCGCGGAATTGCTGTCGGAACGGGAAATGTCGATCGCGCGGCTGGTGCTGCGCGGCAATTCGTCGAAAGCGATTGCCGAGCGCCTCGCCATTTCGCCGGAGACGGTCAAGGTCCATCGGCGCAACCTCTACAACAAGCTCGGCATCTCGACGCAGCCGGAGCTGTTTTCGTTGTTCATTCAGGCGCTGGGGCACGAGGAACAGTAAACGTCTCCGCGTCGCGCTCACGGCCGCTTTCTCTCGCCACCTTCCATGACGCGCCGGGGAATCGGGATCGCCCACGCAGGCGGCTTAATGCATGCGGCATAAACGACGCCTGGCTGAATGGGCGAGTCGACAATCCGCTCAATTCGCGATCAAACAACGTCGATAAATATGATGTAATGGCCGGATCGGGCGCTAAAGCCGCCTGCCTCACCGTTCAGGCGACGAGGCACGGAGGAGACGATTGTCAGGCTGAGTGCCCATCCGGATATTTGGCAGATTCCTATTCGACACCGATGAGTACAACCCGAGTATCGCCGTGGGGCATTCGCAAGCTCACGTCACTGCGTGCGCTGCTCGCGCAGGCATTCGTCCCCGCCGGCCGCAATCTGCAGTACATGCACAACCGGATGCGTCCTCTCGCGATCATCGCGGTCATTGGCTTTCCGCTTTATTTCTATGTCTGGCACGATCTGTTTCCGCAGCCTTACGAGAATCTGCCGCTGCGGATCGTCGGCTCGCTGCTGTTCATGCCCATGCTGTTCGCCGAGCACTGGCCGGCGTCGCTCAAGCGCTTCATGCCGTACTACTGGTACGCGGCGGTATTCTATTCGCTGCCGTTTTTCTTCACGTTCATGCTGTTGAAGAACAACGGCTCCGACGTGTGGATCCAGAGCGCGTTGATCGCCGCCTTCGTGCTGGTGCTGCTGCTCGACTGGCTGATGCTGCTGCTCAATTTCGTGATCGGCATCGGCGTGGCGTGCCTCGCCTACTGGCTGACCACTCATCCCGCCGTCTACAACTCGGCCTATCCCACCCACCTCGCTATTTTCTCGTTCGCCGTTGCGATCGGCGTGCTGGCGAACTACGACATGGAGCGCATCCGGATCGAGCAGGAGCGGGCCATGCTCGCTACCGCCGGCAGCATCGCGCATGAATTGCGCACGCCGCTGCTTGCGATTCGCGCGGGGGCCTCGGGTCTGAGCCGCTACCTGCCGTCGCTGCTGGAAACCTATTCGATCGCGCAACAGGGCGAACTGCCCGTGCCGAAGATCCGCCGGGCTCATCTTCAGTCGATGGACGGCGTCATCTCCCGGATCGAACAGGAGGCGCTGCATTCGAACGCCATCATCGACATGCTGCTCGCGAATGCGCGCTTCACCGGCGGCTTTTCGCACGGCACCGTGCATTGTTCGATCGGCGAGTGCGTCAGAGCCGCGCTCGAACGCTATCCGTTTCGTGACGGAGAACGCGACCGGGTGCTCACCGACCTCGCGACAGACTTCACGTTTCACGGCGCGGACATGCTGATGACGCACGTGCTGTTCAACCTGCTGAAGAACGCGCTGCGCGGCATGGCGAGCGTCGACAGCGCGCTGATCTCGATCCGGCTCGTCACCGGGCCGCGGTCGAACCAGTTGCTGTTCCGCGATACCGGTGTGGGCATTGCGCCCGATGTCGTGCCGCACATTTTCACCCGCTTCTATACGTCGCCGGCCGGTGTCGACGACGCGTCGATCGGCACCGGCATCGGCCTGGCTTTCTGCCGCGACGTGATGCGCGACATGGGCGGCGCTATTGACTGTCAATCTGTCGAGGGCATGTTTACCGAATTCACCTTGACCTTCCCCCGAGCTGGAACAGGAACATGAGCACGATCAAGCCATTCTATTTTCCGACGACCGTCACCTTCGTCGACGACAGCCCGACCTTCCTGTCGAATCTTTGTCTGCAACTCGACTCGCAGCTCGCGTTTCAACTCTTCAGTTCGCCGGTCGAGGCACTCCAGTTCGTCAACAGCAGCCCACGGCCGAGTTCGCCGAGCACGCCCATCTTCGCGCCGTTCCGCGACCGTACCGACGAAGACGTCACGCAGCAGGTCATTTCGCTGAGCGTCAACACCGTGCGCAACCAGGTTCACAACGCGCAGCGTTTCGGCGCGACCTCGGTGGTGGTGGTCGACTACGACATGCCCGGCATGAACGGCCTCGAATTCTGCCGCCGCATGACCGACCCGGCCGTGCGCAAGATCATGCTGACCGGCAAGGCGGACGAACATATCGCGGTGCAGAGTTTCAACGAGGGCATCATCGACCGCTTCATCCGCAAGCAGGACGTGACGGCAATTTCGGCGCTGAATCGCGCGGTGCGTGACATGCAGAATGCCTATTTCGACAACATATGCCACTCGATACTCGATACGCTGGCCCTGTCCGAGTACGCCTTTCTGCGCGACGACGTGTTGGCCACGCGAGTAGCCGAGCTCTCCAGCGCGCTCGGGATCGTCGAACACTACCTCTCGTACAGTCCTTGCGGTCTATTGATGCTCGACAGTAAAGGCAGCACCTATCTGCTGATCGTTCATACGCCGGAAACGCTGCGCGGCGTGCGCGAGATCGCCGTCGAGCAGGAGGCGCCCGCGGCTTTTCTGGCCGAGCTCGATAGCCACCGCCGTCTGCCCTACTTCTGGCAAACCGACGGCGACTACCCCGCGCAATGTGCGGCATGGGAAGACTACATGTACCCCGCGACGTCGTTGAGCGGCCGCGAGGAGTATGTGTATGCGGTCATTCCAAACCCGCCGGGACTCGATCTGGAACGGGTGATCAGCTACGACAGCTATCTGGAGAAGCTCGACCGCGAGATGGAAAGGACATGGAGCTCAAGAAACTGAGCGCCATGTCCGGCGCCTATCAAGCCGCTACGGCGCTGTCCGCTCCCGTGCGTTCGCGGCTGCGTCGGCGCGGCGACAATTCGTCACCGAGGCGACGCGTGGACGGCCAGGTGTCGAGTTCGACCTCGCTGCGAATGTCGCGGCAAACGCTCACCACCCGCTCGAGTTCCGCATCCGTCAACGCCGCGTGCGCCGACAGGCGAATCAGCGCGCGGTTGCGCGGCGTGGCGGGTGCGCAGAACACCGAGCCGAAAATGCCGCGCGCCTCCAGTGCGTCGCGCAATACGATCGTGCGCTGCTCGGTACCCGCTTCGAGCGCGATGATCTGACTCTCGCTGCCGTTCAGGTTGTACCCGAGCTCCGTGAGACGCTCGCGTAGCCACGCGGCGCTCGACGCCAGTCTCGCGCGCCGCTCGTCCGACTCTTCGATCACCGACAAGGTCGCGTCCAGTCCGCTGAATTCGTGCGGCAGCAGCGTGGAGCTAAAGATCGACGGATTCGCGCTGTACTTGAAATACTCCTGGAAGTCGGCCGCCGCGGTGATAAAGCCGGCCCGGCCGGCAAACGCTTTCGCGAGACTGGCGGTGCGAAACGCAACGCGCGACTCCAGTCCGAGTTCCACGACGAGCCCCGCACCGTGCGGACCGTGCGTGCCCAGCGAATGCGATTCATCGACGACGAACACGCACGCATGCCGTTCGCACACGTCCGCGAATTCGACCAGCGGGCAGACGCTGCCGTTCGTGCTGTAGATCGAATCGACCAGCACGACGCCCTGCCCGTGCCGCGCGATCTGCTGCTCCAGATGGCTCGCGTCGTTGTGGCGGAACGCGATGGCCGTCGCGCCGGCAATGCGCACACCTTCCCACAGCGACATGTGCGCCATCATGTCGAGATAGACCGGGGTCTGCGCGGTGGCGATCGCCGGAATCAGGCCGATATTCGCAGCGTAGCCGGACTGACACAGCACGCCGGCTTCCGCATGCATGAATCTCGCGAGCCGGTTTTCGAACAGCGACAGCGGACAGTCGCCGCGCAGGAATACCGCCGACATGAGCAGGCCATTGCCGTCCGCGTATAAGGTGTCGGCGGTCCGGTTGATGATGTCCGGATGCCGCGCGATCGCCAGATAGTCGTTACTCGATAGATGCAGGGCATCGGCACCCGGCAGACGACCCCGCATGATGTGGCCGCCTCCCCACGTTTGCTGCACACGATCATGGAAATAACGCTCGACGCGCGATGTCACGAAGTCCGGCAACGCGGCGTGCGGATACCCTTGTCCTTGCTTCAAGGGATCGAGAACGTTTTTCATACAAGCTCCTTATGGTTGGCTGCCAATAGCGGTCAGCGGGTCCATAGTGAGCCCGTCATTTATGACGTGTCAGGAAAACCGGACGAGCAATCCTGCTAGAAAGGGGGCTTTTTTACGTGGCATTTGATGAGATCGTCCCATCGATAAGGCGTGGCTTGTGTGATTCCATGCTTAAAGCATAAAGTCGCATTTTTCGATGTGCGAAGAAGTCTGTAGTGATGTGTTATCACGGCGCGCTGAGCGGTGATCAGGAATGGACGCAGGGTCGGAACCGTCAGGCGCCACCGAAAGTTTCCAGTGTCGATTGCAGTGTTGCACCGCAACTCGTGTGGTGACCATCGAACGCTACGGCCCGACCTCCGATCACGAAATTCGAATCACCCTCAACAATGACGCATGCTTGATGTCCGGCAATCGGGCAGATGCAAGTATCGCCAACGCGTGCAACGGCGCGCCCATCCACAACGAACTCCGAATCGCCCGTTTGAACAACGCCGCCGTGGCTGGTCGGGTCACCAACGCGAATAACGTTCTTCATGGTTAATCATGCGTCAAAAGAATTTCATAGCCGGACATTGAAAACCAGAAACATCTCGCTCTTCCCAACCGTGGTCGCTCATACATTGACCAAAATTAGAGACGTAGCATGGCACTGTATCTGGCGAAACTTCCCCGTTTCGCTTATAAAAAACTGGATTCTCGCACTTCTCAACAATCAAATTCTTGTCACTTTTGCAGATCGCCTCTGCCGCCTCATAGTCCTCTGAAAATGGCTTGGTTTTCACCCACTTCATTGAAGATGTGGCAGTGGGGAAACCGCCTGTCAGGCAGCATGCAGGCAGAATACCAAAAATAGAAAAAGCAACAAAAAAAACAATATGGCTTCTTTTTAATTTCATTTTTCGTGTTTTGCGATCAGTTGGAGTTATCCGGACTGCGCAAACCAACTCCGGCGTCGTCGGTCTGATCGAAACCAACGAGTTGCCATGTAGTATTCACGTTGTATTGAGGTTGCTTTCGGAGCAACTTGTCGGTCAAGTTCCGAGCCAGACAAGTGTCGAACGGCCGATCCGGGTCGGATTATGCCCTATGCATCGCACGCACCGCGTGCCGATCACCGTGCGTAGTCACCGGGCCCTGTTCGCCATTAAGGGGCGTTCGAAGGCGCTTTCAGGGAAACATTCGAACGTCGGCTCTGCTCAGGTCACGGACCTTCTGCCGAAGCTCGACGAGTCGACTTACAAGCCTAAAAACTCGAGGGTAATCCAACTCCCGGCGCAAGATGATTCGGACCATGCAGGTTTTCGGCGTTCAGATCAAACGGCAACACGTGCAAGCGCAGTCCGGGAGCGAAATAGAAGGGCTCGAGTGCTGTCTCGAACCGCCCAGTACGCGGATAGATCAAAGTCAGTTCGCCGCTCTCGCCGATATATTTTTGGCCGTAGGCATAAAGTTGATAGAAATCAGCCTGTCTGAGTCCGTAATTGTTGGTGCGGTCCGCTCCGTCAAGCAGCTTCCACTTTGCATCCACGACCGTGGCAAAATCCGGGCCCTCGATCAGAAAGTCCGGTTCGAGCCTGAAAATGCCAGCATTTTCATGGTCGCAGAGC
Source organism: Paraburkholderia sp. BL21I4N1 (assembly GCF_002973525.1). Classification (GTDB taxonomy): domain Bacteria; phylum Pseudomonadota; class Gammaproteobacteria; order Burkholderiales; family Burkholderiaceae; genus Paraburkholderia. The sequence goes on along the minus strand of NZ_PVEN01000019.1, from coordinate 3,556 downwards.
CAATGGCGCGATGCCTGCTCGGTCAACCGGTAGCCTACTGGCAGACTCACACGCAACGCACGGCCTACATAGCGTTCAAAGAGTTTCTCCATCGGAAACAGCAGGCTGATGCCCTGCGCCTCCCCCGCCAGAGCAAGTGGCATCTGGTCGCCCAGCACGATCTGACACCAAGGCCTGACCCGCAGATAATGTGTAATCAGACGGTCCGTGCTCCATGAGCGGAAGTCGGCCTGTACGTTCTGGCTGGTTGGCACCTCTTTAAGGATGTGCAGTAGTTCGTTGGCAAGGCGCCAGTTGTCGGCATCGCGGCTGCTTTTGCTCACGCGTTGCAATGCGGACTTGAGCAAACGGTTCTCGGCACGATCGATCGAGAACACGTCATGCCGGATATTGAAAATGTCTGCGCGCGCAGGCGATGCGCGCGCCTGTTTCGCCATATCCAGTTGGCCGCGCAAATACCGCTGTTCTTCTTCGACACGAAGATAGTCGCTTCTCATGCCGCGCTTGACCACATACTCCAGTGCGAGCAGAAACTGTCGCATCACCCACTCGGTTAGCGGATGATCGAACTGGTCGAGCGCGGCCTCCCCACCTTCGCGCGGCGTCAGGTTCATGGAGGCTTCGAGCATGCGGCGCAGCAGAACCCGGGCACACCGCACGGTCTGGCTATCGATGCGCTCCACATGCTTGGGCAAGATCTCAACGCGCAGCCCACCGGGTGATTCCAGCACGCCCACGTAGTTGTCCAGACGCAGCCACCGCCGGCCATCAATATGCAGAATGTGCGCGCCGCTTTGCGTACGCATACGTGCCGAAATCTCGCACAGCCATTCGAAGTCAGCGTCCGTCACCTGCGCTTGGTCTAGCGTCGTCGGCACCGCGCTAGTCGTCAAGCGAGCGAATTCACGGACGGTCAGCGTGCGATAGCTCATGCGTCGGCGATCAGGATACCCGCGTAGGTCGCAATGTTGGAGAAGGCTTCGTCATTCACTTCCCAACGTTTGTCGCGCAGCATAGCGGCCTGTTCCACGCCAAACAGTTGCGCCAACGGCGCGCCCCGCTGTCGGATGAACCGCTGGCCGTCGGCTTTTCGATGATCGTTCAGTACCCAGACGATGCGCTCCCAGTCCTCGAAGAAATACTCCTGCAGGAGCGGCAACACCTGACTCCTGAAGATGCCAGCCAGCGTCTCGAGCTTATTTCCTCCTTCCGCTGTCAGCGGCATGAAGTACGCGTGGCCTAGCAGGTGGTCGCGGTCAAGCAACAATTCAATGCGCTCGTTCATCACCGCCAGCATCTGCCCAATGTTGACTCCCTCCACGTCCACGTCGTTGAGCAGCGCTGCCCGAGGCGGCATCTCCCTGAAAAGGAAACGCCTGCGCAATGCGATATCCAGGCCTGCCAGCGAGCGGTCGGCCGTATTCATCGTGCCAACCAGATACACATTGTCCGGTACCGCGAACGGCTTCTGCGAATACGGCAACGTGACCGACAATGCTTCCGGATTGCCGACGCGCTTACTCGCTTCGATAAGTGTGATCAGCTCGCCGAAGATGCGCGAGACGTTGCCCCGGTTGATCTCATCGATGATTAAGACGTAGGGCATTGCTTTCGCTTCTGGAAGTGGCGACTCCGGCGCCAGCAAGGCGTCAAGCTTCGTCATGTTGATCGAGCCGTCGCGTAGCTGATAGAGCGTCATCTGACTGAACCGGTTGTCCATCAGTTCGCCGAAACCCAGAGACGGTTCGTAGGAGCGGAGCCAACGCACGGGACGGCTCTGCCTGTAGTCGTCGCCCACCTCGCGTTCAATGTGCTGATAGGGTCCCGTAATCTCACCAATCGCCCGGAACTTCAGATTCCCGTCGGTCACAACTATCAGGTCACCGGTACTCATGGCGTTGATGAAGTTATTCACCGCCGTTGCAGCGTAGTCATTGCCGTCGGATTGACGCCCATGCTCGCGCATCCTGGCAGACACTTCAGCACGCGAAGCACAGCCGGTATAGTCGAGCGCGTATCCGTAGCCCAACAGCGCCACCCCTTGCTTGATGCAGTCATCGTAGACGTAGGAGTCAACGCCCTCGGCCGCACCGAGTGACATCTTCCAGATGCGCCGACCTGAGAGCTTGATGGACGCTTCCGCCCCGGTTGATAGGCTGGTCGCGACGGGCACCGAAGCACGATTGCACAATTCCTTGAACACGCCATCGATCACTTGATAGCTGAGTTGCCCATTGCCAAGAGTGTTCGCACGGATCCCCTCCACGAAGTCCTCGTAACTGAAGCTCTGGTGGAACGTAACAAAGCGCACGCGCCCGGCCTGAGCCAGTTCGTCGAACCTCGTTTTCAATATCGAACGCCTATCCAGACGATCCGCCGCAGAGGCACCGGCCAACTCTGGGTATCGCGCCAGCAGATCAGGGTCGAGAATGTGTAACGCTTCGTCGATGGTGGAGTAAGTCTTCCCAGTCCCTGGCGGGCCGTAAAGGATGAGGTTTAGCGCGCCGGTTCCTGGACGGGCACCAGATGGCAACGTCGGCCTGCCTAGATTGCCCGAGTCATCGATGGGAGGCGCTGAAGGGCCATAGTCCGAAGGCCTGTAGCTCTGCCCACTCAGGTCGCTCGCATGGGTCGCTATCCGCGACTTGCAGCCATCCAGCCAGCCAGTGATGGCGCTCAACTCAGGATGCGTCATGGGCGACATGACTGGACGGTCCTGCGAACCTTGACAAAGCCACTCGGCCATCCCACAGGCAGGACGACCTCCTGCCAGATGGATCCGAAAGCCCACTCGCCATGCGGTGTGACCGAGCTTGCGCCGCCCGAAACGCAAGTCCGTAAAATTGTAGTTTGGGCCTCCAGCGGTCCACTGATCCATCTCGGGATAGCGCTCGCGTATGCATTCAATGACCTGCCAGGCCCACTCGCGATCTGCATCCGATCTGAATGAACCGAACAGGTGCTCGCCGTCCTTGTTCAGGTAGTTGTCAATCAATGCTCGCCTCCAGAATCAAAACTGATGCCCTCTCTCCGTCGCAGATCATACCGCCTGGCTCGGTGTTTGCATCACGCACGTTGGAGGATGGTCTGGTTTCGGCTGCGGATTCAAGCGGCCGTTCTAATACAACAAAAACTCAGCGAGCTAGATGGCTACTTCGGCCGAGTACGAGGTAGCCGACATGAAAGCGCCAATGGCCGGTGCACCTCGTAAACGGCCCTTGATCTGACGGAACTGCGTACGGCTGCTCTGGGTCGATCAGAGCGTCGGGGTTACCATTCGGCAAGTGATACGATTGATGATAATCAAGGCGTTTAGACTGATGTGGCGCCATCGCCGGTTAGCTGACGCGCCCAAAAGCGGGGAGTTATGTCTGGCGATTCCCAAGAAATAGATGGCACTGAATGAGGGTGGCGACATGCACCTTTACTGGCTACCGCGCCATCGTTGACCAGTTGATAACCGTAAGCGTCAGCGGATCCCGTCTTGAATCGCGGCATTCCGAATGTGAAGGTGGTGCTTTCGTGAGAACGAGGGCAATGCGATGGAAGACGAGAT
>NZ_PVEN01000018.1 GCF_002973525.1 Paraburkholderia sp. BL21I4N1 | reverse complement strand
GTGTAATCACGCTGCGTTCGCTTCGAACCCGTTTCCAATTTGACTCTCCTTCTTCCCGCAGGATCAGGTGTCAACTTATTTCAGGACGGGTCACACAAAAGAAAAAAGGCGCACGGATCACCGTGCGCCTCTCGACGAAGCAGCGTTCGAGGGCGCGGGGCCGAAGCCGCGCCGCAGGCGTTCAGTCGCCGAACAGCTTCTGGCGCAATTCGCGGCGCTCCTGCGCTTCGAGCGACAGGGTAGCCGTGGGCCGCGCGAGCAGACGCGGAATGCCGATCGGCTCGCCGGTTTCTTCGCACCAGCCGTAGTCGCCCGAATCGATGCGCGCGATCGATTGCTGCACCTTCTTCAGCAGCTTGCGTTCGCGGTCGCGCGTGCGCAGTTCCAGCGCATGCTCTTCTTCGATCGTGGCGCGGTCGGCCGGGTCCGGCACGATTACGGTTTCGCGCAGGTTCTCGGTCGTCTGGCCGGCATTGCGGAGAATGTCCGCTTGCAGCTGTTCGAGCTTGTTCTTGAAGAAAGCGAGCTGATCCTCATTCATGTAATCCTTGTCGCTCATCTTCAGGATTTCGGCTTCGGTCAAGAGTCGTTTCGTCGTCATCTGGCTTACTTCTTCAATGTGAGGCAAAACTCTTACATAGTGCCCGCACTTTCGTATTGCCCGCAAAGGCGCCTTGAAGACGCTGAGCGCAGGGCAGGCACGGACGATGGACTGTCGCAGCGCCTATGCGGGGCCGAACTCCTCTGGAAACCGATTCTCAAATGCTCCTGAGGCATTGCTTGCCGACAGCGCGCCTGTTCAGGCGCTGCCAGCCGGCATTGTCGGCGTAGTTCCGGACAAGATTTTCCGGCGCCGTTTCAGGCCCGGCGCGGGATACGCGCTGACCGGGCAATTCGTTGTCATTCTCCAGTGGGCACGTATTGTAACTGAATCACAATCCGGCACCGCATCTCGCGAAAAACCCCGTACGGCGCGCCGATATCCCGAAAATATAACGCGCGCCAGACCAAAAAGCGATGGTCGTGCACGCTTTAATACAGCAGGGTTTTCACGCGCTTTTCACACGCGCGACATTTCAGCGGGCTTTCGGCTCCGCCTGCTCGCATTCAGCAGAGGAATGCCGCGCCTCGCGTCATGCAGCACGCGTATTTAAGAGCCCCATAGCACGGCGCGTGCCGCGACCGCGCTAACGCGCGGGCGGCGGCGCCGACGGGGCGCGGGCGTTTGCCCGACGCCCTCGGCCGGGCATTTATGCGAGGCAGGCGTCCAGACCGTCGGTGATCAGGTCTTGCGGCAGTTCGATACCGATAAACACCATCTTGTTAGTCTTTTTCTCGATCGGCTGCCATTTCGCGGCCAGATCGCTGCCCATCATCTGATGCACGCCCTGGAAGACGACTTTGCGGTCGACGCCCTTCATATAGAGCACGCCCTTGTAGCGCAGCAGGCGTTCGCCGTAAATCTGCAGGATGCCGCCGAGGAAGTCTTCCAACTTGTTCGGGTCGAACGGGCGGTCGTTGCGGTAGACGAACGACTTGATCTTGTCGTCGTGGTGCGCATGGTGATGGTGCGCGTGATCGTGGCCTTCGTGATCACACTTGCCGTGGTCGTGATCGCAATCGGCGTGATCGTGATCGTCGTGGGCGTGCGTATGGCCATGCTCGTCGTGCGCGTGAGCGTGGCTGTGCGCGTGTTCGTCTTCGGCGAGGAAGTCCGGGTCGATTTCGAGCTTCGAATTCAGGTTGAAGCCGCGCAGGTCGAAGATTTCCTTAATGTCCGCTTCGCCGAAATTGACGACCTTGATCGCCGCTTTCGGATTCATGTGCAACAGACGGTGGCGCAGTGCGTCCACATGCTTTTCGTCGACGAGGTCGGCCTTGGTGATGAACAGGCGGTCGGCGAAACCGACCTGGCGCTGCACCACTTCGTGTTCGTCCAACTGGTGGTTCGCGTGCTTCGCGTCGACCAGCGTGATGATGGCGTCGAGCAGGAATTCGTCCGCGATCTGGTTATCCATGAAGAAGGTCTGCGCGACCGGCCCCGGATTCGCGAGACCAGTGGTCTCGATCACGATGCGGTCGAAATCCACTTCGCCCGCCTGCTTCTTGGCCGCCAGATCGCCCAGCACGCGCGCGAGGTCGCCGCGGATCGTGCAGCAGATGCAGCCGTTGCTCATCTGGATGATCTGTTCGGTCGTGTCCTGCACGAGAATTTCGTTGTCGATGTTTTCTTCGCCGAACTCGTTTTCGATCACGGCGATCTTCATGCCGTGCTTTTCGTTCAGGATGCGCTTGAGCAGGGTGGTTTTGCCGCTGCCGAGAAAGCCGGTGAGGATGGTGACTGGGATCATGAGGGTCGCCTGTATCGGGTTGTGCGTGAAACTTGTTGATCTGAGCGTGGACCGTGAAGCGGGGCGCGGCAGCCGGTGGCGCGCAGCCCTGCCTGACCGGTTATTGAAACATATCTGTCAAGCCGGTGCAGGCGGGCGGTATCGGGCCTGTGATCCAACCGCCGCAGCGCCGGCGTGCGAAATAACCCTGAATTTATGGGCGATCAGGCAATTTGCAACAGCAGGCCCTTCAGGTATTCGCCTTCCGGGAATGCGGTGAGCAGCGGATGATCCACGCCCGCGCCGAGCCGCTTGAGAATCCTCGCATCGACGCGCGCGTCGGCGGCCGCGCTGGAGACGATCTTCTGGAACAGCTCCGAGTCGATCGCGCCGGAGCACGAGTAGGTGAACAGCAGGCCGCCCGGGCGCAGCAGCTTTAGCCCAGTCAGATTGATGTCCTTGTAAGCACGCGACGCGCGGTCCACGTGTTCTTTCGACGGCGCGAATTTCGGCGGATCGAGTACGACCAGGTCGAAGCGCTCGCCCTCGTCGTACAGACGGCGCAGCGTCTTGAAGGCGTCGGCGTCGAGCCACGTCGCGCGTTCGGCGTCGAAGCCGTTGGCCGCGACGTTCTGCTGCGCGATCGCCAATGCGTCGCCGGACGAATCGATCGACACCACCCGCCTGGCGCCGCCCTTCAACGCCGCCAGCGAAAAGCCGCCGGTGTAGCAGAAGCAGTTCAGCACGTCGCGATCCTGTGCGAGTTGTTGCACCAGCAGGCGGTTGTCGCGTTGATCGACATAGAAGCCGGTTTTGTGGCCGTTGCGCACGTCGACGTGATAGCGCACGCCGTTTTCGCTCGCGATCAACGCCTCCGACGGCGCCTCGCCCGCCAGCACGCCGGTGATCTGTTCGAGGCCTTCCTTCTGTCGGATCGACACGTCCGAGCGCTCGTAGACGTTCGGGCAGCCGGTCGCCTCCGCCAGCGCGGCGACGATCGCGTCCTTCCAGGCCTCGACGCCCGCGGCCATGAACTGGCAGACCAACTGGCTGCGCTGGTCCGCGTCCTCGGCGACGTAGTGGTCGACGATCAGGCCGGGCAGGCCGTCCGCTTCGCCGAAAATCAGCCGCACCGCGCCGGTGTCGTGCACCATCGTCTGCCGATGCGCGAGCGCGCGTTGCACGCGGCGCTTGAAGAACGCGTGATCGATCGGCTCGCTTTCGTCGAAGCTCCACACCCGCGCGCGGATCTGCGAATGCGGGCTGTAGGCGGCGCGCGCGAGGAAGCGGCCGTCGTGCGCGCGCACCAGCACGGTGACGCCGGGCGCGGGATTGCCGTCGACGCGATCGATCGCGTTGGCATAGACCCACGGATGGCGGCGCAGCAGCGACTTTTCTTTCGACGGTTTGAGCGTAACGATATTCATCAGGGTGTCAGCAGAGCATTAAGCCGCGTGGCAAGACGCACGCGGAGAGTGAAGCGAAACCGGAGACTGCGAACCGCCTCGACGAGCGGAATCAGTCGCGTTTTTTGGCGCGCGGATGCGCCTTATCGTAGACCTGCGCGAGATGCTGGAAATCGAGGGCGGTATAGACCTGCGTGGCGGTGATGCTGGCATGCCCGAGCAGTTCCTGGACCGCGCGCAGATCGCCGCTCGACTGCAGCACATGCGTGGCGAACGAATGCCGCAACACGTGAGGATGCACGTTGGCGGGTATGCCGGCGGCGAGCGCCGCGCGTTTCACGCGCTCGCGCGTCACGTTCGGCGACAGCCGGTTGCCGCGCGCCGACAGAAACAGCGGATGCGGATCGTGCTTCACCATCTGGTCGCGCACCGCGAGCCACGCATTCAATGCCGCCAGCGCTTTGCTGCCGACCGGCACGATGCGACGCCGGTTGCCCTTGCCGAGCACTTCGACTTCGGCGGCCTCCAGTTTGAGCCAGCCGGCGGAGCGGTAGCCGTCGGCATCGGCGAACCGGGCGTCGAGGCCGACCAGTTCCGACAGCCGCAGGCCCGACGAGTAGAACAGTTCGAGCATCGCATGGTCGCGCAAGCCTTCGAGCGATTCAGGCGGCGGGCTTTCCATCAGGCGCGTGGCGTCGTCGACGGACAGCGCCTTGGGCAGCGTTTTCGGCTGCTTCGGCGCGCGCACGGTCGCGACCGGGTTGGCCGGCAGATCGACGCGGCCGGCGAGCCAGCGATAAAAAGCGCGCCATGCCGACAAGCGGTGGCTGATCGAACGCGCGATCAGGCCGCCCGCACGCGCGCGGGACACGGCGCCGCGAATATCCACCGCGGTCAGGCTTTCGAGCGGCCGACCCTTGGCCAGCAGCCGGAGTTCGTCGAGTTCGTGGGTGTAGCCGCGCAGCGTATGCGCCGACAGCCGCCGCTCATGTTCGAGATTCGACAGATAAGCGGTGATCGGGTCGGCTTCGGTCACGATGGGCGTTTAGTGGCTGAGGCGGCTGAGGCGGCGGTAGCGGATCGGTTGCACGATCGGCGCTCAGCGCGGCAGCAAACGGCTCAGCGCCGCACTGGCCAGCGCGCCGATCTGCGTCAGGAAATCGGTTGCCATGCCGTCGTGGAAGCGGCGCGCGTCGGCGGAACCCATTACCAGCAGGCCGAAGGTCGGCGCTTCTTCCTTGCCCTCGGGGTCACGCAGCGCGAGCAGTGCGATCGATTCGGTGACATGCGCGGCTTCGGACGGCGCCGTGCCGGACGCGTTTTCTTCAGGCGCGGCCGTCGACGAGTTCGCGGACGGCACCAGCCACTGCGCCGCTTCGAAACCGGTGTTCGCGCCGCAATACGGCGTGGTCAGGCTATTGGCGAAAATCCGTACTTCCTCGCCGACGTGGCGCGCGAAGTCGGCCTGCGCATAAGGCTCGGCGACGTCCCAGACCCGCAGCGCGGCTTGCGGCACGTCGAAGATATCGCGCAAACCGGTGGCGATCGTACGCGGCAACGCGTATGGATCGCGCTCGGCCATCACGCGGATAGTCCAGCGATTGAATTTCGACGCGATGCTGTCGTTCTCGTGGCCGTAGCGCAGCAACTCGGCGAGGCGGCGTTCGAGATGCTTATTCTTGTCGCGCAGCATTTCCATCTGCCGTTCCTGCAGCGACACCGCGGCTTTGCCGTGCGGGTTCGCGAGCCGGATGGTCGCGAGTGTCTCCGCGTGGTCGGCGAAGAATTCGGGGTTGGCGAGCAGATATTCGGCGACTTCGCGATCGTTCATGGTTTCGGCTAAAGGACTACGGGGCGCCGCGGTGGGGCGGCGCATCGGTCAATATGTGTTCAGGCGGGCGCAGTATTGGCCGGCGAGTCGGACAGCGAATCCGCCAACGAGTCTGCCAATTCAATTTCGCCTTCGAAGACGGTTGCCGCGGGGCCGGCCATCAGCAACGGCTCGCCGGCTTTCGCACTGTCCCACGTGATGGTCAGCTTGCCGCCATGCGTATGCACGAGCACCGGCGCTTCGAGCAAGCCGCGCCGGATGCCCGCCGCGACCGCCGCGCAGGCGCCCGTGCCGCACGCCAGCGTCTCGCCGGCGCCGCGCTCGAACACACGCAGCTTGATCTCGCTACGGCCGACGATCTGCATGAAGCCCGCGTTCACGCGCTGCGGAAAGCGCGCGTGACGCTCGATCACCGGGCCTTCGACCAGCACCGGAAACGCCTCGACGTCGTCGACCACTTGCACCGCGTGCGGATTGCCCATGGAGACCACCGAAATCCAGCGCGTCGTGCCGTTCACGTCGAGCGGCCACAGCGTGTCCGCGCCTTCGCGACGGCCTTCGAGGCCCTTGGTGGCGAACGGCACGCGGTCTGGCTCGAACACCGGCGCGCCCATGTCGACCAGCACCTCGCCGTTTTCCTGCAGGGTCAGCGTGAGGGTGCCGTTCTGCACCTGCACGCGCACCGCGCGCTGGTCGGTCAGACCCTTGTCGCGCACGAACTTCACGAAACAGCGCGCGCCGTTGCCGCAATGTTCGACTTCACCGCCGTCGCAATTGAAGATGCGATATCTGAAATCGACGCCCGCCACAGTGGGCTTTTCCACCAGCAGCAACTGGTCGGCGCCGACGCCGAAATGCCGGTCCGCGAGCGCGCGCACCTGCGCCGGTGTCAGGTTGACCGGTTGGGTGTAGCCGTCGAGCACGACGAAGTCGTTGCCCGCGCCGTGCATTTTGGTGAATTTCAGTTTCATCACGCTATTGTAAGTGACGCGCCCGTGGCTGCGTTTAATACACGCTGGGTTGGCCCGGCGGCCGGGTCTTGAAGCGCTTGTGAACCCAGTAGTACTGCTCGGGCATCAGCGGAATCTGTTCTTCCAGGAAGGCGTTCATGCGACGGGCGTCCGCCTCGTCGTCGCCGGTCGGGTAGTTGTCCCACGGCTTGAATACCTTCAGACGATAACCCTTGTAGTTCGGCAGCACCTCGCCGATGAACGGCACGACCTGCGCATGCCCGACTTCCGCCAGGCGGCCCACCGCGGTGAGCGTGCAGGTGGGGACGCCAAAAAACGGCACGAAGGTCGAATTGCGCATGCCGTAGTCCATGTCGGCACCCAGCATGACCGGTTTGCGGTCGCGCAGCCAGCGCAGCACGATCCGCGCGCTGTCGGCGCGGCTCGCCATGTCGGCGCCGAAGCGGCCGCGAGCCGCCTTCGCCACGTCGTCGAGCACCTTGTTGGACATCGGCTGGTAGAGCGCGCCGCACTGCCGGTGCAGCGAGTAATTGATGAACACGGAGCCCGCCTCGATGCCGACGAAATGCGCACCGAGCAACAGCGTGGGCGGCATGTCCGGATCCAGCAAATCGACCTCGCTGTCCACCTGGATCAGCTTTTTCAACTTCTCCGCCGAGCCGAACCACTGGACGCTGCGCTCCATGTAGCTGCGGATCGCGTGGCGGAAGTGCTTTTGCGCGATCTCTTCGCGATGCTCCGCGCTCCACTCCGGGAAGCACAGGCTCAGGTTGATGTGGACGACGCGCTTGCGATTGCTGGGAATCTGATAAAGCAGCCAGCCCAGTCCGTCACCCAGTCTTGCCACGAGACCGTAAGGCAGCAGTGCCAGAAATTTGAGCAGGCCGATCGCCAGATGGGCGCCAAGACGACTCAGCATGTTGGCCCTCCGTTGAGGACGTCGAGCGACGGTTGACTCAAGAAATTCTGGATCGGGTCGAAATGCAACACGGGTGGACACTCTGTGACAAACAAAGGAAGCCGCTATAATAAGGGCTTCGCCGAGTTAATAGACAACTTGCGGGGCGAAGCTGGCGGGTGCGATCTACGTGATAGGCGCCTGCCAGCAAGGTATTCCGCTAAAGCGTCGCCGCTTCAAGGCTCCCGAAGCTGGCTACGTGAAACTCAACCGTAACCACACAACTGGAGTCTGCAACGTGGCAAACGACTATCTCTTCACTTCCGAATCCGTCTCCGAAGGCCATCCCGACAAAGTCGCGGATCAGATCTCGGACGCGATCCTCGACGCCATCCTGACGCAAGACAAGTACTCGCGCGTCGCGGCGGAAACGCTGTGCAACACGGGTCTGGTCGTGCTGGCTGGTGAAATCACCACCACCGCGAACGTCGATTACATCCAGGTTGCGCGTAACACGATCAAGCGCATCGGCTACGACAACACCGACTACGGCATCGACTACCGCGGCTGCGCGGTGCTCGTCGCCTACGACAAGCAATCGCCGGACATCGCGCAAGGCGTGGACCGCGCGCACGACAACAACCTCGATCAAGGCGCCGGCGACCAGGGCCTGATGTTCGGTTACGCGTGTGAAGAAACGCCGGAACTGATGCCGCTGCCGATCCACCTGTCGCACCGTCTGGTGGAACGTCAGGCGAATCTGCGCCGCGACGGCCGTCTGCCGTGGCTGCGCCCGGACGCGAAGTCGCAGGTCACCGTGCGCTACGTCGACGGCAAGCCGCACGCAATCGACACCGTCGTGCTGTCCACGCAGCATTCGCCGGATATCGAACTGGCCACGCTGCGTGAAGCCGTGATCGAAGAAGTCATCAAGCCGACGCTGCCGGCCGAGCTGATCAAGGGCGACATCAAGTTCCTGGTCAACCCGACCGGCCGGTTCGTGATCGGCGGTCCGCAAGGCGATTGCGGCCTGACGGGCCGCAAGATCATCGTCGACACGTACGGCGGCGCGGCACCGCACGGCGGCGGCGCGTTCTCGGGCAAGGATCCGTCGAAGGTCGACCGTTCGGCGGCTTACGCCGGCCGTTATGTCGCGAAGAACATCGTGGCGGCGGGCCTCGCGTCGCGCTGCCTGATTCAGGTGTCGTACGCGATCGGCGTCGCTCAGCCGACTTCGGTGATGGTCAATACGTTCGGCACGGGGCGCGTGTCGGATGCGACGATTACGCGTCTCGTGCAGGAGCATTTCGACCTGCGTCCGAAGGGCATCATCCAGATGCTCGACCTGCTGCGCCCGATCTACGAGAAGAGCGCGGCTTACGGTCACTTCGGCCGTGAAGAGCCGGAATTCACGTGGGAATCCACGGACAAGGCTTTGGCGCTCGCCGAAGCCGCCGGTACGGAACCGGTCGCCGCGCTGGCTGAATAAGCGCGAACTGTCTGCTTAAGAAAAACCCCGCCGGGCTTGAGTCTGGCGGGGTTTTTTTATGGCGTGCGCGTTGGTAGGGGCGGGCTGTCTTGCTAAGCGCTTAACGGCTCGCAAACGCGAACGCGAACCAGCCGGTGCTGCCGTTCGTCGACATGCGGCGCGGACGGCGACTCATGCTTTGCGGCGCGGCGACCGGTGCGCGTTGCGGAGCGGCGAGGCGCAGCGGCGTCGGTTTGCGCAGCAGCGTGCGCAGCGAAAAACGTCGCGAACTGCCTTGCAGACGCAGCGCGGAGAAGAACGTGTGGAACCAGGTGCGAATGCCGTCGACCGCTTTGGCATCGCGCCATTGCTCGCCCATTGCGCGGGTGCGCGTGGCATGGTGGCGCAGCGCGCGCACGACATGGCGGCGCGCCGGACGTGCCGCTTTCAGCGCGGCGCGGGTGAGGCGGGTATTCAGAAGAGTATGCATGGCTTCACAAGTGGGCAACGCGTCGCGTGGCGGAAGGTGCGTCAGTCAGAGCAGCAAATGTGCCAAAGACGAGATCGCAAGAAACGACGCGAATGCCCGGGATTCGATCGGAAAAGGCACGGAGGCCGGTGTTATGGGCCTTAGCGGCCAGTATGCGGCGCGCAAGTGCGGGAATGGCGTTAAACATGTATGCAGGCTACACGTGATTCATGACGTCAGAAAGTCGGTTTTTACCCTGCGAATCCGGGTTTTTACGGAGTGAAGCCATGGTGCGCGTCGACGGGGTCGCGCCCTTTGCGACCGATTATCGTGCGTGTTTGCCCATTTGGCGTGCGGGCATTTTGCCGCGTCACGGGTACACGATGTGGGCTTGGGACTGGTTATAAAAGATCACTGATTCTTAATCCATTCGCATTGAATGATTAATCCTCAGGCATTGTTGAATTGATTCTGGCATACCCGATCATGATTCATTGCGGCTGTGAAGTAATTCCATTTCGCTTCACCCCGCACGTCGACCAATTTGCGCTACGTTCTTCCGCACGGCGAAACTGCGCACCCTCCGATCGCGCCCGCTTTACAATCGAGGCATCAGCTAGTCGACGGTAACGGAACACCATGTCACTTCATTCGAAGAAAGAGCAGATTCAGACGTTGCGGGAGCAGGGTTTTGTCGTGGTGCCCGGATTGGTGTCGCCCGAGCGCTGCGATGAGTTGAAGCAGATTGCTCAGCGCCAGTTGCACGAAGCGGCGGCGCCGATCGAGTTCGAAGCGGATCTGAAATATCCCGGCGCGCCGAGTTCCAGGCATGCGGCGGGCGGCCAGACGGTGCGGCGCTTACTGGACGCGTACGGCCGCGCGCCGGCCTTTGCACAATGGGCCACCGCGCCGGAAATTCGCGGATGGATGGAGCTGTATTTCGGCGAAGAACCGCGTCTGTCGCGGGCACATCACAACTGCGTGATGACCAAGCATCCGGCGTACGGCAGCTTGACCGGCTGGCATCGCGACGTGCGTTACTGGTCGTTCGAGCGCGACGATCTGGTGTCGGTGTGGGTGGCGCTCGGCTCGGAAACGGTCGACAACGGCGCGCTGTGGCTGGTGCCGAAGTCGCACAACGCGCCGTTCACCTCCGAACGCTTCGACGAGGCCAAGTTTTTCCGCTCCGATCTGCCGGACAACGAGGCGTGGATTCGCGCTGCCGTATCGCCCGAACTCAAGGCCGGTGACGTGGTGTTCTTCCACTGCAATACGCTGCATTCGGCCGGCAAGAACCTTAGCGACCAGGTGAAGTTTTCGCTGGTGTACACCTATCACGGCGCGAGCAACGTGCCGCTGCCGGGCAGCCGGTCCGCGGCCAAGCCCGAGGTTGCGTTCTGAACTTACCGCTTACGCCCCGACAACGCGACGCCGGTCAGCCCGGCGATCGTGGCCGCCACGCCGGCGACGATCAGCATGATCGCCTTGTTGGTCGGCGAGCCCGTGAAGACACGCGAGACTTCGCTGCTCACCGAGTTGAACGCCTGTCCGCCGAAATACAGCAGCACGATCCCGCCGACAATCAGCGCGATTGAAATCGCCTTCACCATCTACGTCTCCCATCAGTTCGGTCCGCGCAAAGTGTAGGGGACGTGCAAGCAATCGTCCATCCCGCATACTGGGCCTCAGCACGGTTCGCGTCGATTGGCTAACATAGCGGACTGGCCGCATAGAACAACAAGCACTGAACAACAGCCGCAACACATCGCGCAGTACGCCTCCCGCAGCATGCGATTGCCTCACGCCCGCACTGGTTGGGCAACCTCAACTTCAAGGACACAAGCAATGGCTTACGAAGCAGCTTCAGAACGCTATTCGGACATGCAGTACCGCGTCTGCGGCAAGTCGGGTCTCAAACTGCCGGCGCTGTCCATCGGCCTGTGGCATAACTTCGGCGACACCACGCCAATCTCCACGCAGCGTGACATTCTGCGCACGGCCTTCGACCTCGGCATCACGCACTTCGACCTCGCGAACAATTACGGGCCGCCGTACGGCAGCGCCGAAACCAACTTCGGCCGTCTGTTCAAGGACGACTTCAAGCCGTATCGCGACGAGCTGCTGATTTCGTCGAAGGCCGGCTGGGATATGTGGCCCGGCCCGTACGGCCAGGGCGGCGGTTCGCGCAAGTACGTGCTCGCGAGTCTCGACCAGAGCCTGCAGCGCATGGGTCTCGACTACGTCGACATTTTCTATTCGCATCGTTTCGACGCCGATACGCCGCTCGAAGAAACCGCCGGCGCGTTGGCGACTGCCGTGCAGCAAGGCAAGGCGCTGTACATTGGGATTTCGTCGTACTCGGCCAGCAAGACGCTCGAAATGGCCAGGCTGCTCGCCGAATACAAGGTGCCGCTGCTGATCCATCAGCCCGCATACAACATGCTCAACCGCTGGATCGAGCATGAGTTGCTGGACACGCTGGAGCAGGTCGGTGCGGGGTCGATCGCATTCACGCCGCTCGCGCAAGGTTTGCTGACCGGCAAGTATCTGAACGGCGTGCCGCAAGACGCGCGCGTCAACAAGCCCGGCGGCGGTTCGTTGAAGCAGGAGCATTTGAGCGAGCAGAACATCGAGCACGTACGCAAGCTCAACGACATCGCGCAGCGTCGCGGCCAGAGCCTCGCGCAAATGGCACTTGCGTGGGCATTGCGCGATCCGCGCGTCACCTCGGTGCTGATCGGTGCGAGCCGGGCGGAGCAGGTGCGTGAGAACGTCGGCGCATTGAAGAACCTCGCGTTCTCGAAGGACGAACTCGCTGAGATCGACCGCTACGCGACCGAAGGCGGCATCAACCTGTGGGAAAAACCGTCGACGGATCAGTCGATCTGATTCCCGGCGCTTGCATGCCGAAGTCCCTGCCGCCGCAGTAGCAACAGAAAAAGCCGCCCGAGAGGCGGCTTTTTTTCGCCGGTGTCGCTAGACCAGCGCCGGCAGACCTTCAACCAGCACGACGGCGAACATGACGCCGATCAGTGCGCCGATCACCCGCAGCACGTTGTGCCGAAACTCCGTCTTGCAGGGTAGCGCGCCGACAAACAGGGCACCGGCTAGCGCCATCGGAATCACCAGGATGAAATCGCCGATCGTGAAGTAGGTCGTCATAGTCGTCTCCGTAACCTGATACTGGCCCAGGCAGCGGCGCCATGTTGGCGTCATGCAACTGCCTGGTTCGATTTGAGTATAGGAGACGGTTTGACCGCCATCGCCACGCTTGGCGGCGCCGCAGCGGCTATTCGCAAGCTGCTGAACCCGGCGCGTCGGGGCTTGCCACGATTGGCGCGACGCAGCAAATGGGACGAAAACAGTGAAGCGTTTGCTTACACGTGGCTTTCTCTTTGCGGTTATTCGATGCGGGACGGATCGAAGCGTCAACGATCAACCGTCAACCGTGGGCGCGTTCCAGTTCGCGCAAGCGTAGCGCCGCCAGCATGCCGATCACCAGCAGCACACCGACGAGTCCCGCGACACCGTTCCACCCATAGTCGGCCCAGATGTGGCCGCCATACGAGCCGACCACGCTCGAGCCGATGTAATACGCGAGCAGATACAGCGCGGCGGCCTGGCCCTTGGCTTCTTTCGCAAGGCGTCCGACCCAGCCGCTTGCGACCGAGTGTCCAGCGAAGAAACCGAACGTCACGCAGGCGATGCCGAGCGCGATCGCCGCGAGCGGGTGCAATAGCGTGAGGGCGAGACCGAGTGCCATCAACAGCAGGCTCGCCGTCAGCACGCGTGCGCGGCCGAAGGTATCCGCCATGCGGCCCGACCACGGCGACGCGACCACGCCCGTCAGATAGACGATGAAGATCGCGCCGATCTCCGTCTGATTCAACCGGTAAGGCGGCGCGAGCAGCCGGTAGCCGATGTAGTTGTACAGCGTCACGAAACTGCCCATCAGCACGAAGCCGAGCAGAAACAGCAAGGGCAGACCCGGCCGCGTGAACTGCTTCAGCAATGCATTGCGGTGATGGCCGAAACCGAGTCCACGACGCGGCACGAAATGGCGCGACGGCGGCAGCAGCGCGCGAAACGCGAGCATCGACAGAATGCCGAGCACGCCGATCGTGCCGATCGCCACACGCCACGAAAACAGATCCGCGACGACGCCGGTAATCACGCGTCCCGCCATGCCGCCGATCGCCGTGCCGCCGACGTAAAGTCCCATCGCGAGACCGAGCCCGTCGGGATGGACTTCCTCGGCGAGATAGGCCATCGCGACGGCCGGCACGCCACCGAGCGCAAGCCCTTCGAGCGCGCGCAGTACCAGCAACTGATGCCACTGCGGCGCGATCGACACGCCGATCGTCAGCAGCGCCGACACCGTGAGCGACATCGTCATCAGCTTGTGACGGCTCCAGCCTTCCGATACGAAGCCGGCGACGAAAATGGCAAGCGCAAGCGCCGCCGTGGTGACCGACAGCGAGAGGCTGCTTTGCGCGGGCGTCACGTTGAACGCCGCGGAAAATGACGGCAGCAGAGGCTGCACGCAGTACATCAGCGAGAACGTGGCGTAGCCGGCGAACAGCAGCGCGATGCTGGCGCGCCAGTAGGCGCGTGTGCCGCGTTCAAGATAAGCGTGGCTGGCGATGTCCGGCGCGTCCGATGTGGACGCGCTCAACGAAGCGGGCGAAGAGGGAACAGCCGAAGTAGCCGTCCGGTGGGATTCCGGCGACGTGGTCACGAAACAATCTCCTTGGCGAGCGCGGATGAGTCGAAATAGTTAAGGATACGCTGAAAAGCTGACCGGGATCGCCGAACCGGGCACTAGCCGTGCGCCGCCGCCTCGCTCGCCGCCGTTGCCGGATGCACGATCTGCTCGTCGGTGGGCAGCGCGGACGCATCCCAGCCGCCGCCCAACGCCTTGATCAACGCGACGCTCGCGGCCATCCGGCGGCGCGCGATCGACACCGCGTTGCGCTCGTTGGCCAGCGCGGTAGTCTGCGCGACCACGACGTCGAGATAAGTGATCGCGCCGTTCTTATAGCGATTCGAGACGACCGCCAACGAACGCTGCGCGGCGGCGACGGCGTCGTCCTGCGCGGCGGCTTCCTGTTCGAGCACGCGCAACGCGGCCAGGTTGTCCTCGACCTCGCCGAATGCGCTCAGCACGGTCTGCCGGTATTGCGCGACGCTTTCGTCGTAGTGCGCGCGAGCTTGCTCTTTCACGGCGGCGCGTCCGCCGAAGTCGAGCAGCGTGCCGGCGAGCGCGGGTCCTAGCGACCACAGCCGGCTCGGCGCGACCAGCCATTGACTGTAATTGGTCGCTTCGAGCCCACCTGTCACCGACAGAATCAGGCTGGGGAAAAACGCCGCCGTCGCCACGCCGATCTGCGCGTTCATGTCGGCGATATGGCGTTCCGCCGCCGCGATGTCGGGGCGCCGTTCGAGCAACGCCGACGGCACGCCCGCAGCGGCCACGACCGGCACCGCGACGAGCGGGGCCACCGGTAGTGAAAACGTCGAAGGCGGCTGGCCGGTCAGAATCGCAATCGCGTGTTCGAGTTGCGCGCGCTGCACGCCGATATCGAGTGCTTGCGTCTGGGTCGTCTTCAATTGCGTTTGCGCTTGCGCGACATCGGCGTCGGTGGCGATGCCGCCGGCGTAGCGGTGCTGCGTCAGATCGAGCGCTTCCGTATAGGCCTCGATCGTGTCGTCGAGAAGCTGGCGCTCCTGATCGAGGCCGCGCAATTCGAAGTAGTCCGTCGCGAGTTCGGCTTGCATGGACAGCAGCGCGGCGTCGACGTCGGCGGCGCTCGCCTGCGCTTCGGCCTTCGCGCCTTCGACGCTGCGCGTCACGCGGCCCCACAAGTCCGGCTCCCACGATGCGTCGGCTTGCACGAGGTAGTCGTTCAGCGTGAGACCGGCGGTCGATTTGTGCAGCACGTTGCTCGACCCTCGTGCGCGCGAATAGTCGCCGTTTGCGCTGACCACCGGGAAGTAAGTCGAGCGATATTGCGCGACCGTTGCGCGGGCGGCGCGAAAGCGCGCTTCGGCAGCTTGAACGGTCTGGTTCGCGGTGGCGACTTGCCGTTCGAGCGCGTCGAGCGATGGATCGGCGTAGACGTTCCACCAGGCGCCGCGCGTGAGCGTGTCGGCGGGTTGCGCGGGCATCCAGCCGGTGCCGTCGAGTTCCTTGTAGGTGGCGGCGGCCGCCGCCGGCGGTTTGACGTAGTCGGGGCCGACGGTGCAGGCGGCAAGCAGGCAGACTGAAGCTGAAGCAAGCGCCAGTGCCGAAGCACGCAAGGTGATGCGCTTGCGTCGAGGCGCGCGCTCGCGGCGCGAGGGTGGCGTTGGCGCAGTCATGACGATGCGCTCGCGGATGGACTCGCGACAGGTTGAGCAGCAGGCGTGTCCGTCGCCGTGCTGGACGCGCCGGCCGGACTTTCACCGTTCGTCGCGGCGCCCGAAGCACCCGCCGCATTTGCAGCACCCTGTCGC
This sequence comes from Paraburkholderia sp. BL21I4N1, assembly GCF_002973525.1. Lineage (GTDB taxonomy): Bacteria > Pseudomonadota > Gammaproteobacteria > Burkholderiales > Burkholderiaceae > Paraburkholderia. The sequence continues at coordinate 148,287 of NZ_PVEN01000018.1, read as the reverse complement.
GGCACGATCCGCACCGGCGCTCCGTCGACGATCGAATCCTGCGGATTCAGAATGACCTGCTCGTTGCCCTGCAAACCCGACGCCACCGCCACACGCGTACCGAAGTCCGTACCCAGCGACACCGTTATCAGCTTCACCTTGTGCTGCGCGTCCACGGTCGCGACCTTCACGCCGTCCGGCCGGAACAGAAACGCATTGCCGGGCAGCGTGAATGGCGCCGCCCCCGTGCCCAACGCGAAATGCACCTGCGCATACGCACCCGGCAGCAAATCGCCGTTGCGATTGTCCACATCCACTTCGACCAGCATGGTGCGCTGTTGCGGATCGACGGCGCCCGCGGTGCGCGCCACGGTTCCCGGATAGTGTTTCGACGGCGTCTCGGTCAGCGTCAGAAACGCCGTTTGTTGTGCGCGCACCTGTTGTGCGTAAGCCTGCGGCACATTCACATACACCCGCAAACGGTCGGCCTGCGCCACGTGGAACAGTTCCTTCGCGGGTCCGCCCGAACTGCCCGCGTCGATCAGCGCGCCGACATCCACGTTGCGTGCCGTGACGATGCCGTCGAACGGCGCATAGACTTTCTGGAACGACTGCGTCTTCTCCAGACGCGCCACGTTGAAGCGCGCCGCATCCAGCGTGCCTTTCTTCGCGAGCATGTCGCCGACTTTCTCGTCGGTTTCCTGCTTCGACACCGATTTGCTTTTCAGCATGTCGCTCCAGCGGTCGGCGGTGCTTTTCGCGAGCGCGTAGTTGGCGTCGGCATTCGCGAGATCGGCGCACGCGGCGCGCAGTTGATCGTCCACTTCCGGCGTGTCGATTTCGGCGAGCAGTTGGCCGCTTTTCACCTGCGCGCCGATGTCTGCGTACCACTTCTTCAGATAGCCGTTGGTGCGCGCGTAGATCGGCGTGTCGAGAAACGCCTGCACATTGCCCGGCAGCACGAGGTCGAGCCCGGCCGTCGACTTCTGCGGTCGTACGACTTCCACGCTCGTCTGGCTGGCGTGCTCGGCGTCGCGTTCGAGCGCGGCGTGCGCGTCGTGGCGCGACCAGATGCCTTGCGCGGCGAGGGCGATCACCACCACGGCCAAGGCCACGCTGATCAATCGCAGGCGTTTGCTTTTCGCCGGTTCGTGCGAGGTGCCGGAATCGTCCGGACGGTGTGCTTCCATCAAACTTCCCCAATGAAGATGCATGGGCAGTCAGCACTGCCTCTTGTGATGCTTGCCGTTGCGATTAACGTCGCGATGCGCGTCATGGCTTCCGCACCACATGCTCCGCCGCGTGCAAACGCCGCGCCGCGAGTCGACGGTAGATCATCGAGAACACCACCGGCACGAAGATCAGCGTGGCCAGCGTGCCGATCGTCAAACCGCCGATTACCGCGCGCCCGAGCGGCGCATTCTGCTCGCCGCCCTCGCCGAGACCGATCGCCATCGGCACCATGCCGATCACCATCGCGAGTGCCGTCATCAGCACCGGACGGAAGCGCGTGAAGCCCGCCTCGATCGCCGCGCGCGTGGCGTCGCCGTGTTCGAGCAGGCGTTCGCGCGCGAAGCTGATCACGAGAATCGAGTTCGCGGTGGCGATGCCGATACACATGATCGCGCCAGTGAGCGCCGGAATGGACAGCGTGGTGTGCGTGAGAAACAGCATCCAGACGATGCCCGCGAGCGCCCCCGGCAGCGCCGTGATGATGATGAACGGATCGAGCCACGACTGGAAATTCACCACGATCAGCAGATACACCAGCAGGATCGCGAACACGAGACCGGCGAACAGACCCGAGAACGAATCGTTCATGGTCTGCACCTGGCCGCGCACTTCGATGCTCGACGTTTTGGGCAACTCGGCCTTGGCGTCGTCGATGATTTTGCGGATGTCATCGGACACACCGCCGAGATCGCGGCCGTCGGCCGTGCCGTAAATGTCGATGGTGGTCTGCGCGTTGTAGTGGTTCAACGTCGCGTTGCCGGCCTCGCGTTTCATCGTGGCGAGCGAGCCGAGAATATTGCTGCGACCGTTGGCGTTCAGCGGAATGTTGGCGAGCGATTGCAGCGAATCGATCGTGTATTGGGGCGCTTCCGTGATGACGTTGTAGCTCACGCCGTTGCGCGGATTGAGCCAGAACGTCGGCGTGGTCTGCTGGCTGCCGGACAGCGTGATCAGCAGATTGCTCGCGATATCGCGTTGCGAGAAACCGGCTTGCTGCGCGCGTGTGCGATCCACGTCAATGAAAATACGCGGCAAATCGGCGGGCTGCTGGATACGGGCATCGGCGAGGCCCGGCACCTTGCGCAGACGGTTCAGCAAGTTGGCCGCGAACACGCGATTGCCTGCCACATCGCGCCCCACGATCTGGATGTCGATCGGCGACGGCATACCGAAGTTGAGCGTTTGACTGACGATATCCGCCGGCAGAAACGCGAACTGCACGCCGGGGAATTCGTCGGTGAGCGTGCGGCGCAGCGTGCGTACGTAGTCGGCGCTCGGGTGGTGATCGGGATTGAGCGTGATCAGCACGTCGGCGTCCGAGGTGCCGATCGTGCCGGTGTTGCTGTATGACAGATTGATACCCGACACCGGCAGGCCGATGTTGTCGATAATGGAATGCAACTCTTGTTTCGGAATCAACTGGCGGATGCGCGCATCCACGCGGTCGGTGACCACGGCGGTTTCCTCGACCCGCATGCCCGTTTTCGCGCGCAGATGCAGCGCGATGGTGCCCGCGTCGACGGCGGGGAAGAAGTCGCGGCCAAGGAACGGCATCAGGAACATCGACACGGCGCAGCACACCAGAAACAGCGTCACGAACAGACCCGGCCGCGCGACGCGCGCTTCGAGAAACACGCGATAACGTTCGCGCAAACGCGCGAAGCCGCCTTCGAAAGCGTAGTGCACGCGCATGAACGGATTGCGCGTTTGCGCCGGTGCGTGATGCGCGTCCGCCGGCTTATGGTGATGACGCAGCAGATATTTCGCGAGCGTCGGCACGAGTGTTCGTGAGAAGAAATACGAGGCCAGCATCGCGAACACCACCGCTTCGGCGAGCGGAATGAACAGGTAATGCGCGACGCCCGTCAGCAGAAACATCGGTACGAACACAATGCAGATCGACAAGGTCGACACCAGCGTCGGAATCGCGATCTGATGCGCGCCGTCGAGAATGGCCTGCTCGAGCGTCTTACCTTGCTCCAGCTGATGGCTGATGTTTTCGATCGCGACCGTTGCATCGTCCACCAGAATCCCGACCGCGAGCGCGAGCCCACCGAGCGTCATGATGTTGATGGTTTCGCCGAGCAGGGAGAGCGCGATGATCGACGTGATCATCGACAGCGGAATCGATACGGCGATGATGAGCGTCGCGCGCCAGTTGCCGAGGAACAGCAGAATCATCAGACCCGTGAGGCAGGCGGCGATCAGCGCCTCGCGCAGCACGCCCTGCACCGAGGCGCGCACGAACAGCGATTGGTCGGCCACGGGATCGATATTCAGCGACGCGGGCACCAGATTGCGCAGCGTCGGCATCATCGTCTTGATGCGGTCGACGATTTCGAGCGTGGACGTGTTGCCGCTTTTGTTGATGGTCAGCAAGGCGGCGCGCTGGCCGTTCACGCGCACGATATTGGTCTGCGGCTGGAAACCGTCGCGCACGTGCGCGACGTCGCGGATATAGACGGTGCCGTTGGCCGTGGACCTGATCGGAATGTTGTTGAGCCCGGCGAGCGAATCGGGGCTGCCGTTCATTTCCACCGAGTACTCGGTCGAGCCGATTTTCGCGGTGCCCGAGGGCAGGATCAGGTTCTGCGCGGTGACCGCGTTGACCACGTCCATGGGCGACAGATTGCGCTCCTGCAGCTTGCGCGAGTCGATGTCGACCATGATCTGCCGTTGCTTGCCGCCGTACGGCAACGGCGCCGATGCGCCTGGCACCGTGGCAAGCTGCGTCTTCAGAAAGTTGTTGCCGAAGTCGTACAGCTCCTGCTCGGTGAGCGATGCCGACGATAGCGCGAGTCGCAGAATCGGCACCGTCGAAGCGTTGTAGCGCAGGATGTTCGGCGGCGTGATGCCGGGTGGTAGCGAGCGCAATTGCGTCTGTGACAACGCGGTGACTTCGGCGAGCGCTTCATCGATATTCGCGTGCGGCTGGAAAAAGATCTTGATGACGGCAATGCCGTTCAGCGAAGTCGATTCCGTGTGCTCGATATCGTTGACCGCCACCGACAAGCCGCGCTCGTAGTTGAGCACGATGCGCTTTTCCATCTCGTCCGCGGGCAGGCCGTTATACGACCAGATCACCGAGAGCACCGGAATGTCGATATTGGGGAAGATATCGGTCGGCGTGCGCAGGATCGTCAGCGGTCCGACGATCAGCAGAAGCAGGGCCAGCACGATAAAGGTATAGGGGCGCCGCAGCGCGAGGCGAACGATCCACATGGCTAGTCGCGCCGGTCGAGGCCGAAGAACGCGCTGCCTGTCACGCCGCCGCCAGGGACGCGATCCGGACCCCAGCGACGGCCACCCTGCGAGCCGGCCGTCGCGCCGGGCCGATTCACCGGATCATTGTGTCGATGCACGTTTTTGATATCTCCCCCCAGCTGGGTTTATGATGGGCTCGTTACGACGCGTTACGCCATGAATCATCGGCCCGGCGCGGCGTAATGGGAATAGGGCGAAACGACGGGTCAAGTGCCTCGAGTTCGCGCTTTCCACGGCCCCGCAAAACGGGAACAATGACTCGAACCTCTCACGCGTCAAGCGCGCGGAAGATTGGGTGCGTACGCAACGTTATCGGCGTGGCGGCGTTTTTATTTACCTTGACCGGCGTGAAATCATAAAGCCGGCTATGGGAGAACGGGGAAACATCATGCAAATCGGTTCTATTGTCCGATCGGTGCATATCGCCGTGCCGCAGGGCGCGCGCGGAATCGTCATGCGCATTCTCGGCGACATGGCCATGGTGGCGTGGTATGCCGGCGAACCCGGCACGTCGCAGCACCTGAATACTGAACCCTTTTTCCTGGAAGACCTGATCGATACGGGCGAGCAGGTGCGTCCGTCGAGTGCGCAGATTCATTGATGCGGGCTTGTCGGTCCGTTTGCTGTCTGTAAGCCGCGCGCCCATCGCGCGGCCGCCCTGCGTTCATGCGCCCTTGGCTACATCGTGAGCCGTTGCCCTCGTCTTTGACGGCGGCGCGGCGCACAATGCGGGCATGAACGACGACACTTCCGATTCCCAGGCCGGCGCGAATAGCGCTGCGCCCTTCGCCCGGCTCCAGCCGGAAATCGTGCTCGACGCGCTCGACAGCGTGCTCGCCACCGCCGGTGTGCGCACCGACGGCCGCATGCTGCCGCTCAACAGTTATGAGAACCGCGTGTACCAGGTGGGCGTGGAAGACGGCCCGCCGGTCGTCGCAAAGTTCTATCGTCCTGAGCGCTGGAGCGACGCCGCCATTCTCGAAGAACACGCGTTTGTCGCCGATCTCGCCGCGCGCGAGATTCCGGCGGTGCCCGCGCGTGCGTTCGAAGGCCGCACGCTGCACAGCTTCGAGGGCTTCCGTTTCTCGATCTTCGAACGCCGCGGCGGCCGCGCGCCCGATCTCGACCGGCGCGATACGCTCGAATGGCTGGGGCGTTTCATCGGCCGTATTCACGCGGTGGGGCAGACGCAAAACTACACCGAGCGTCCCACGCTCGATATCCAGACCTTCGGCTACGAGCCGCGCGATTTCCTGCTGGCTCAGCGCTTCGTGCCGGACGACGTGCGCACCGCGTGGGAAACCGTGGTGAATCTCGCGCTCGAAGGTGTGGAGCGCGCGTTCGAGCGCGCCGGCGAGATTCGTCTGCTGCGCATGCATGGCGATTGTCATCCTAGCAACGTGCTGTGGACCGACGCGGGCCCGCATTTCGTCGACTTCGACGATAGCCGCATGGGGCCGGCGATTCAGGATTTGTGGCTGCTGCTGCCGGGCGAACGCGGCGAGGCGTCGCGCGCGCTGACGGATCTGCTGGCCGGCTACGAAGACTTCTGCGACTTCGAGCCGCGCGAACTCTACCTGGTCGAAGCGCTGCGCACGTTGCGCCTGATTCACTATCAGGCGTGGCTCGCGCGTCGCTGGGACGACCCGGCGTTTCCGGCCGCGTTTCCGTGGTTCAACACGCAGCGCTATTGGGAAGACCGCATTCTCGAATTGCGCGAGCAGATCGGCGCGATGCAGGAAGGGCCGCTCTGGCCGGTTTGAGCGCGTGCGTCGACGGGTGACAGCGCACGCGCTTGCGCTTCACGGTGCCTGCGACGCCACGCTCGACGATTCCACCAGCGTCGATTTAACAATCACCTCGGCGCGCACGTCGCGGCCGATCGCTTCCATCGCGGGACGCATCTGCGCGAAGTCGTCGGGCGTGCAGACGTCGCTGTCGAAATGCGTGGCGCCGTCGCGCGTCATCGTGACGACATTGCTGAGCGGATCGAACGTGTACTGCGACTGGAAATCGACGAAGCGGTCTTGCGTGCGTTTCGCCTCCGGCATGTCGAGCACGCGGAAATTCGCGGGCAGTTCGATACGCGCGCGTTCGTGCAACGTGAGGTTGTGGCAGACGAACGGTTGCGTGCGCCGGCGTTCGCCCAACCAATAGCGCGTGTCCGCTTCGAAGCCACCGGCCAGACTCGTCAGCGCGGGGATCGATGCCGCCGCGCCCGGCACCACCAGACTCTCCAGCGTGCCTTTCATCGTGATCGTCAGCGGACCGTCTGCGGCGTTGAGGTCGCTGGTGCTGAGCGTCGCCGTGCCGCGCAGATTCACGCTGCGCAGCTCGGCCTGAATCGATTCCTCGCGTTGCGCGGGTGTTTGCGTGCGCAACATCGCGCGAGCCTGTTCGGCGGATGCACCGGCTGCTTCCAGCCGGTACGTGAAGCTCGCCGAGCCGTCCGGTTCGACCTTCACCGAGAGGTCGCTGCTACGCGTCATCAGCGCGGTGGCGGGTGTGCTCGCCAGTACGCCTTGGCCCACCAGCACCGTCGGCCGGTTCATATCCGACGAGGGCAGAAAACCGAACTCGACGTTCGACGCGGTCGAATCGGCGTACTGCTGCAAATCCGGCAGCCACGTGATGATGTGATTGATGACGCCGTAGCCCGGCACGCTCGGCAGCGTATAGATCGAGCCGCTGCTGATCAGCGCCGGCTCGTTGCGCACGCCGGCCGCGTCGAGCAACGCGCCGTATAGCGCAACGTGGTCCTTGCAGTCGCCGTAGCGGTTCGCGAGGATCTCGCTCGCGCTATGCGGCACCACCGCGCCGCGCCCCACGTTGATCGCCACATAGCGCACGTTGCGCCGGACCCAGTCGTACAGCGTTTTGGCTTTGTCGCGCGGCGTGTGGTCGCGTGCGGTGAGCTGTTGCGCGAGACGCGTGACGGCGGCGTCGTGCGCGCTCGGGTCCACGGCGGATTCGCGGTAGGTCGCGGCGAATGCGGCGTAGTCGGGGAACGTCGAGACCATCAGCCGGTCGCCATACGACACGTACGCCACCGAGCCGCGCTCCAGCCGGCTGAAGTGCGCCTTGTCGTAGCGATACTCGTAACGCGTGCGACCGTCGCGCGTGACCGGCTGCGCGGCGGTGAAGCCGCGCGCGTCGGTATAGAGTGGTTTGTCGGCGGGCAGGTCGTAGATCAGGCGGAAATTGTGCGTCGGCGCGAGATCGGGCGGCGTGAAGTCGCTGAACTGGCCCGGCACGATGGGCTGCTTCTGCGTCTTGCGGTAGGTGAGATGCACGCGCGCGCCCGGCTCGACCGCCGGGAACACGATCACCTTCTCCTGAATGTCCTGGAACATCGGCGCGTCGAACGAACGGGCTTCCTGCACGTCACGAATCTGCTCGGGCTGCACGTCGTGCCGCACACCGTCGGCGGTCGTCGTGTAGGCCTCGAGGATCTGCACGTCCGCCATGTTGCGGTTGAACCAGACGTATTGCTGCGCCACGCGCGCGACGCCGGCTTCGTTGTTCACGTGCAGCGTCATCGTGTCGAGTTTGGAGAATGAACCGTCGGCGTTCACGGTGAAGGTTTGCGTCTCGCCTTCGTTCGTATAGGGATCGTCCAGCTTGGCGGCAACGCTCGCGCGCGCCGGATGAACGCCGGCCAGGCAGCCGGACAACGCCAGAGCAAAACAGACCACGGAAGAAGGGCGCATGGCAGGCAGGGTTCCGGCGGCAATGTTGACGGGGTCGCCAGCTAGAGTCGGTTTGCGCCGCGTAGATGTCAAGCGGTAGCCACGCGCTGCGATTGAGGAAACGTCCTATTTGTGTAATGATAGCCATTCTCAATTGAAAGGCGCCGCCAGCCTACCGTCACATTTCTCCTCCTCTGTGACTGCCAGCCAGCCAGCTTTTCAGCCGGACGTCCTGGACCGCAAGCCGGTTCGTCCGGCACCTCCTCTCGATACGTAATCCCTTTACCGCTGCCCTGAGCGCGCCATGCCGCCGTGCCCGGTGGCGATCAATTTGCCGTAGCTGGAGCCTGGATGTGAACGCGCCTGATTCGATCGATATGAAACCTGCTGCTGCCGGTGGCTCGCACTACGTCGCACACACGCCGCAGCGAGGTCATCATCTGATGGACGATGCCGAGCAGGCGGCACGCCGCCAGCGTTCACGGCGCGCGAACTTCATCAAGTGGCTGCGCAAGGTGCACGGCTGGGTCGGTCTGTGGGGCGCGGTGCTGGGCCTCATGTTCGGCGCGACCGGCTTCCTGCTGAATCATCGGGGCGGGCCGTTGAAGGTGTCGTCGGGCGAGCCGCAGGTCGAGGAAATGCAGATTCCGGTGCCGCAGAAACCGCTGCGCTCGCCGATGGACATGGCAAAGTGGCTGCAGGCCGAATTGAAGATCGACGGCAAGCCGGGCAAGGCGAAGCGCGAGCCGGCGCATCCGGTGGCGTGGGGCGACCGCAGCACGGTGCAGCCGGAGTACTGGCAGGTCGGTATCTTCGGCACGGCGCAGAACGTGCAGGCCGAGTACTGGGTCGGCAATGGTTTCGTCGCGGTGAAACGTACCCACAACTCGTTTCTCACGACGATGAACAACCTGCATCGCGGCGTGGGTTTGAGCGTTGGCTGGGTACTGTTGATCGATACGATTGCCGGCGGAATGATTCTTCTGTCGCTGACCGGCGTTTTGTTGTGGACCGAGTTGAACAAACGCCGCGTGGTGGGCGTGATTCTGGTGGGTGGTTCGGTGATCGCCGCCGTGGTTTGCGGATTGATCTAATCCGGGGCTTCAGCCTGCTTCGCGCAGCGAAGGCGACGTTACGGCTACGGGTACGGTTGCGCCAAGACAAGACCGCGTCGCACGCCACACGAGGTAATCGGGTGCGCTTAAGCCGGCGCGATATCAAACACTACACACTGCATGTCGCGTCGCCGGACGCCGCAATTTCCCGCGCGGCTTTCGCCCCCTCGACCTTCAGCAGCGTCGGTAAAGAAACGCCGTTCTTGGCCGCTGTCACCTCGGCAAGAATCGAAACCGCGATCTCAGGCGGCGTGCGGCTGCCGATATAAATGCCCACCGGCCCATGCAAGCGCGCCAGTTCGGTATCGTTCAGATCGAACTCCTTCAACCGTTCGCGCCGCGCCTGGTTATTGCGCCGCGAGCCCAATGCGCCGACGTAAAACGCCGGCGTCTTCAACGCTTCCATCAACGCGAGATCGTCGAGCTTCGGATCGTGCGTGAGCGCGATCACCGCGCAGCGCTCGTCGAGCTTCATGTCGGTCACGGTATCGTCCGGCATGGTGCGCACGATCTTCGTGCCGGGGATGTCCCATTCCTCGGTGTACTCTTCGCGGGGATCGCACACCGTCACCTGATAATCGAGCCCCACCGCGATCTGACACAGATAGCGCGACAATTGCCCCGCGCCGATCACCAGCATCCGGTAACGCGGGCCGTGAATCGTCAGCAGACGTTCGCCGTCGAAATGCACGCCGTCGGTGGCTTGCGCATTGCCGAGCTGGACCGCGCCGGTCGCCATGTCGAGTTCGCGCGCGACGAGCCGGCCGTCTTCCACCGCATCGCACAGTTCGGCGATGCCGCTTTGCGGCGCCAGCGGTTCAAGCACGAGCTGGATCGTGCCGCCGCAGGGCAGGCCGAAACGATGCGCTTCTTCCGCCGTGATGCCGTATTTCACCGCTTCCGGGTGCGTCTGCTCGATACCCTTTCGCCGTACCCGATCGATCAGATCGTCTTCGATGCAGCCACCCGAGACCGAGCCGACCACCAACCCGTCGTCGCGCACCGCGAGCATCGCGCCCTCGGGACGCGGCGACGAGCCCCACGTCTTCACCACTGTAACCAGTAGCGCGCGATGTCCCTCCGCCAGCCAACGTGCGCTGGACTTCAGGACTTCGAGATCCACGCTGTCCATGATTTCTTCCTTTTCGTTGCGTCGCCGGCGGACTCGCCGTCCGCGGCCTCATTCTGTGCCGTATTGCCTCGCGCCGTGGGATCGGCCGCAGGCTCGGTGTCTTCCGGGGCGGCCGCGGCGATGCCGTCGACGCCCTCGCCGCTCACCAGCGCGCCGAAGCGCTTGAAGAATTCGCCCGCGATTTTACGCGCCGCGCCGTCCACCAGCCTGGAACCGATCTGGGCGAGCTTGCCGCCCACCTGCGCGCTAGCTGCGTAGGACAACCGGGTCGCGGCGTCGCCGTCCGCTTCGAGCGTGACGTGCGCATTGCCTTTGGCGAAACCCGCAGCGCCGCCCTGGCCTTCGAACACGATGCTGTAGCCGTTCGGCGCGTCGATGTCGGTCAGTTGCATACGCCCTTTGAAACGCGCCTTGACGGGGCCGACCGACGCGCTCAGCGCGACCAGATAAGCATTCTCACCGTCAGGATCGATGCTTTCGCAGCCTGGAATGCAGGCACGCAACATATCGGTGTCGTTCAACGCGTCCCACGTTCGTTGCTGCGAAACCGGCAGCGTGTGGGTGTCGGTCAGTTCCATGACTTAGCTCCTGCAGTGGTCCTGACAGCGACGGCAGGACGCGGCGCGCGCGTGAGCTGCGCGAGGTCGTGGCCGAACGCGGTCAGACTGTCGAGATTATGAACCGGACGATGTGCGTCGACATACGGCAGGATCGCCTGCACGCCGCGCGCCTTCGGTGAGAAGCCGCTGAAACGCAGCAGCGGGTTGAGCCAGACGATCCGATGCGCGAAACGGTGCAGGCGCGCCATCTCGGTGTCGAGCACGTCGATCGCTTCGTGATCGAGCCCGTCCGTCACGAGCAGCACCGTGGCCCGGCCGGTGAGCACGCGCCGCGCCCAGCGGCGGTTGAATTCCGCGAGCGCCGCGCCGATCCGTGTGCCGCCCGACCAGTCGACCACCTGATCGGTGAGCGCCGCGATCGCCACGTCGGGGTCGCGCTCGCGTAGCGCGCGCGTCGCGTTGGTGAGTCGTGTGCCGAACAGAAACACTTGCAGCCGTTCGCGCGATTGCAACAGCGCGTGACAGAAATACAGCACCGCGCGCGAGTAATTGCTCATCGAACCGGAGATGTCGAGCAGTAACACGAGCGGCGGTTTGCGCTCGACCACCGCGCGATACTTCCACACGGTCCAGTCGCCGCCCGCGCGCACGGCGTGTCGCGCGCTCGCGCGCAGGTCCGCATGCGTGCCGTGCGAGGCGGCCTTCAGGCGACGCGTCGGCTCGGTTGCGAGCGGCAGACGCTGGCTGCGGATCAGGTGACGCAAGGTGCGCCATTCATCGGCGGTCAAGGTGTCGAAATCGCGGTGGCGCAGTCGTTCTTCCGCGCTGAAGGTGGCGTGTGCGCGCAGTTCGTGCTGCTCGGTTTCCTGCGGAGTCTGGCGATGCGGCGAGGGCGGCGCGCGGACCGCGAGCGCGTCGGCGAGACGGTTGTTGCGTTTGGGCGGCGGCAAGCCGTCGCGCACTTTCGGCAGCAGCAGCGCGCGCAGTTTGCCTTCCCAGTCGGGATCGCGCCAGAAGAGGTCGAAGGCGGCGTTGAACAGGTCGCGTTCGTCGGGCGCGGAGACCAGCGACGCGGCCAGCGCGGCGCGCACGTCGTCGCGGCGGCCGAGATCGATCCAGTGCAGCGCGGCGAGCGCGTCGACGGCGTGCGCCGGCGACATCGGCAAGCCCGCGCCGCGCAAGACGCGCACGAAATGGACGACGTTGCGGGCGAGCGTGGGCGTGGCGTCGGACGTCGTCATACTGCCTATCCCGGCGCGGCGAGACACTGCGCGATTTGCGCGGCATCGACGCGCGCCAGATCGTCCTGATACTTCAGCAGCACGCCCAGCGTGTTCTGTACGGACTGCGGATCCAGCTCCGTCACCGACAGCGCTTCCAACGCGCGGCACCAGTCGATCGTTTCGGCAATCCCGGGCGCCTTGAACAGATCCATCCCGCGCAGCCTGTGTACGAAATCGACCGCGCGCCGCTGCAATTCCGCCGATGTTTGCGGTGCTCGCGCGGCGACGATGTCCAGCTCCCGATCGCGCTCCGGATAGCCGATCCACTGATATAGGCAACGGCGCTTCAGCGCGTCGTGCACTTCGCGCGTGCGATTCGAGGTCATCACCACGAGCGGCGGCTGGGCCGCGCGGACCGTGCCGTATTCGGGAATCGATACCTGAAAATCCGACAGCAGTTCCAGCAGGAACGCTTCGAATGGTTCGTCGGCGCGATCGATCTCGTCGATCAACAGCACGCGCCGCGAGCCCGGCTGATGCTCGTCGGGCATCAGCGCTTGCAGCAGCGGACGCTTCAGCAGGAATTCGCCGCGATACAGCGTGTCGTTGTCGGGTCGCTCGCCGGCGGCCTCGGCGAGACGCAGCGCCATGATCTGGCGCGGGTAATCCCACTCGTACAGCGCGCTTGCCGTGTCGAGCCCTTCATAGCATTGCAGCCGCAGCATCGTCGTCCCGAGCATGCCGGCGGCGGCTTTAGCGAGTTCGGTCTTGCCGACGCCCGGCTCGCCTTCGACGAACAACGGCCGCTCCATGCGCAGCGCGAGATACAACGCGGTCGCGAGTTCGCGGCTCGCGAAATAGCGTTGGTTCGCGAGTTGCGCGAGGGTGTCGTCGATCGAAGCGGGCTGCATGGTGGTCCTGAATTGAGCGAACGGGTGAGCGGCTGACGTTGGCGTGCCGGAGCACGTTGTTTCGTCAGCCGCTCACGGCGATCTTCGCTAACCGATCGCCTTCGTCACCGCGCGCGCGGCCAGCACCGGAATCAGATGCGCGCGGTAGTCGGCGCTCGCGTGCATGTCGGTGTTCAGATCGGCGGCGGATACCGTTACCGCGCGAGCCGCCTCAGGCGTGAAATTCGCCGACAACGCGCTTTCCAGCTCCGGCACGCGAAACACCGACGCCGCCGCGCCCGTCACCGCGACCCGCACGCCGCTCGCGAACTTCGCGACGAATACGCCGACCAGCGCGAAATGCGACGCGGGATTGCGGAATTTCTCGTACGCGGCCCGCTCGGGCACGGGAAACTCGACGGCGACGATCAATTCGTCGGGTGCGAGCGCGGTCTCATACATGCCGACGAAAAAATCGCTCGCGGCAATGCGTCGCCGCTCGGTCACGATAGTCGCGTCCAATGCCATCGCGGCGGCCGGATAGCACGCGGCGGGATCGTTGTTCGCGAGCGATCCGCCGATCGTGCCGAGCGCGCGCACCTGGCGATCGCCGATGTGTGCGGCCAGCTCCGCGAGCCCCGGCGATACGCGCCTTAGCGCTGCGTGATCCGCGACGTCGGCGTGACAGACGGCTGCGCCGATCGTCACCTTGTGCGCGTCGACGCTGATCGATTTCAGCGCGGGAATCCGCGTCACGTCGATCAATTGCGACGGCTGCGCGAGACGCAGGCGCATGGTTGGCAACAGGCTCTGACCGCCGGCCAGGAACTTCGCGTTGCTGTCGGCGGCGAGGGCGGCGACGGCCGCCTGGGGATCCGTCGCGCGTTGATACTCGAATGAATACATGTCGAATGCTCCGCTCAGGATGTCGATGGACGTTTAGCTGCGTGAACCGGCCGCACGAATCGCGGACCATACGCGATGCGGTGTCGCCGGCATTTGCAGGTCGGTCACGCCGAGCGGCGCGAGCGCGTCGAGAATCGCGTTGATCACCGCCGGCGGCGAGCCGATCGCGCCCGCTTCACCGCACCCTTTAACGCCCAGCGGATTGTGCGTGCATGGCGTCCCCTTCGCGGTTTCGACGGTGAAGTCCGGCAGATCGGACGCATGCGGCATGGCGTAATCCATGTACGAACCGGACAGCAACTGGCCGCTGTCGTTGTCGTACACGCAGCGCTCCAGCATCGCCTGACCAATGCCCTGCGCGAGCCCGCCATGCACCTGGCCGGTCACGATCATCGGGTTGATTACGTTGCCGAAATCGTCGACGGCGGTGAACTGCTGGATCCGGCACACGCCCGTGTCCGGATCGACCTCGATCTCGCAGATATACGCGCCGGCTGGATAGGTGAAGTTGGTCGGGTCGTAGAACGCACTTTCTTCGAGGCCCGGTTCCAGCACGTCGAGGGGATAGTTATGCGGTACGTACGCCGCCAGCGAAATCTCGGCGAAGGCCTTGGTGCGATCGGTGCCCGCGACGCGGAACACGCCGTCCTTGAACTCGATGTCTTCCACCGCGGCTTCGAGCAGATGCGCGGCGATTTTCTTCGCCTTGCTTTCGACCTTGTCGAGCGCCTTCATGATCGCCGAGCCGCCCACCGCGATCGAGCGCGAACCATACGTGCCCATGCCGAACGGAATCCGGCCGGTATCGCCGTGAACGATCTCGACGCTTTCCAGCGCAATGCCGAGCCGGTCCGCGACCACTTGCGCGAAGGTCGTTTCATGCCCCTGGCCGTGACTATGCGAGCCGGTGAAGACGGTGACCGAACCGGTCGGATGCACACGAATCTGGCCGACTTCGAACAGGCCGGCCCGCGCGCCCAACGCGCCCGCGATGTTCGACGGCGCGAGACCGCAGGCTTCGATGTAGCACGAGTAGCCGAGGCCGCGCAGCTTGCCGTTCTGTTCCGATTGCTGCTTGCGCGCGGCGAAGCCTTTGACGTCCGCGAGTTCGAGCGAGCGTGCGAGGAGGGTGTCGTAGTCGCCGGTGTCGTAGGTGAGGCCGACCGGCGTGGCATATGGAAACTGACGGATGAAGTTGCGGCGGCGGATTTCCGCCGGATCGAGCTTCATGTCGCGCGCGGCGGTTTCGACCAGGCGCTCCACCACGTAGGTCGCCTCGGGACGGCCGGCGCCGCGATAGGCGTCCACGGGAACCGTGTTGGTGAAGACCGCCTTGACCTCCGCGTAGATCGCGGGCGTCGCGTACTGGCCGGCGAGCAGCGTCGCATACAGGATGGTCGGCACGCTCGACGCGAACGTCGACAGATAGGCGCCCATGTTGGCGGTCGTGTGGATGCGCATGGCGAGGAACTTGCCGTCGGCGTCCATCGCGAGCTCGGCGTGGGTGACGTGATCGCGGCCGTGCGCGTCGGAGACGAAGGCTTCCGAGCGCTCGGCGGTCCACTTCACCGGACGACGGATTTTCTTCGACGCCCACGTCAGCGCGACGTCCTCGGCGTACAGGAAAATCTTCGAGCCGAAGCCGCCGCCCACGTCCGGCGCAATCACGCGCAGTTTCGATTCCGGCAGCGACAGCACGAACGCCGCCATCAGCAAACGCTCCACATGCGGGTTCTGATTCGCGACGTACAGCGTGTAGCTGTCGTCCTGCGCGGCGTAGCTCGCGTTGACCGCGCGCGGTTCGATCGCGTTCGGGATCAGGCGGTTGTTGACGATGTCGAGCGTGGTGACGTGCGTGGCTTTGGCGAACGCGGCGTCGGTGGCGGCCTTGTCGCCGTGGCCCCAGTTGTAGCAGACGTTGTCGGGCACCTCGTCGTGCACGGCAGGCTGGCCCGGATCGGACGCGTGCGCGGTGTCGACCACGGCAGGCAGCACGTCGTAATCGACCTCGATCAGTTCGGCGGCGTCTTTCGCGGCCTTGATCGAATCCGCGATCACCAGCGCGACCTGATCGCCGACATGCCGCACCTTCGTATGTGCGATGATCGGATGCGGCGGCTCGTTCATCGGCTTGCCGTCGGTGCTGTGGATCAGCCAGCCGCAAGGCAGGCCGCCGACGTTGTCCGCCGCCATGTCCGCGCCGGTGAAGATCGCGATCACGCCGGGCGACTGCCGGGCCGCGGTGGTGTCGATGCTGTTGAGCTTCGCGTGCGCGTGCGGCGAGCGCAGGAACACGGCGTAGGTTTGCTGCGGCAGGACGATGTCGTCGGTGTACTGACCGTTGCCGGTGAGGAAACGGTAGTCTTCCTTACGTTCTACGGAAGCGCCGATCAGATGGGTGTCGGGTGCGTTCATCGTCGGCTCCTCAGGCGGTGGCGGGCGCGGTGGCCGCTGAGTGGGCGGGGGCATTGCCGGCGTTGCTGGCGCCCGCGTTGCCCGAATCCGCGGACTTCATGCCTGCGGCGCCTTCGAGCACGGCTTTGACGATGTTGTGATAGCCCGTACAGCGGCACAGATTGCCGTCGAGTTGAGCGCGGACGTCGTCGCCGGTGAGATCGGGTTGATGCTCGACCAATGACACCGCGCTCATCACCATACCGGGCGTACAGAAGCCGCATTGCAGGCCGTGGCAGTGTTTGAAGGCCGCTTGCATCGGGTGAAGCGCGCCGTTCTGGGCGAGTCCTTCGATGGTGGTGATATTCGCGCCTTCGGCTTGCACGGCGAGGATGTTGCAGGACTTGATCGCGCGGCCGTTCAGGTGGACGGTGCAGGCGCCGCATTGGGCGGTGTCGCAGCCGACGTGGGTGCCGGTCAGGCGGAGTTGTTCGCGCAGGAACTGGACAAGCAGGGTGCCGGGGTCGATTGAGGCGCTGATCGCGGCGCCATTCACCGTCAGACTGATGCTGATCGTCATGAAGTTGTCTCCTGATGGGGTGAGAGACCGGACCGTTTTCTGCCTGTTTTTGCCGTGGATTGTTTTTTCTTGCGGGGTCCGATTGGTACGGCCAATTTTTATTGGGATGCAGAAAAGTAAAGCACAAATTGTTCGAGGGCGCTATCAGGGGTTTGGTGCGAGGGAGTCTTTGGCGGGCCGTTTTTGCGGGATGCGTGGTGGTTTCCGCTGGCTGGACGCGGTCGAGCCAGCGGATTGCTTCCGCGTGTGCGGCATGCTGATCGAAGCCGTTGCCACCGCTTCTACATCTGATTCTGGAGCAGTTGCAACTCCATTCGCAGTCCGTTCAGGTCTTGCTGCAGCGTCACCCGCTCTTGCGTGAGCGCAGAGGCCCCGGCGGTCGCTTCACGCCATTGCCGTTCTGCTTCTGCTGGTGACGGGGGCTGTGCGCGGAGTCGATCAAAACAGGCGCTTATTCGGACATTCTGCGCATTTTGCAGAGCAATCACTTGCTGCAAGCGATTTTCCAGTTGCGGGATTCGCTGCTGCAACTGAGTGATACGCAGAACGGCGGCCTGAGCTGCCATCAGATCGCCCTTGAACCCACCCGGCAGCCCGACATTGCCGTGCACCTGCCACGTACCGTTGTTATCCTGGCTGACAGGGGGTTGATACTTCGTGGGATTCTCAGGGGTGAAAACGCGCCATGTCCCATTGGCCTTGTCGTACCTGACGGGCAGGGTCAGAGCGTCCTGCTTGATAAAACCCTGGCCTTTGTCGTCGTAGGCTACGCCGTTGGCGACGTTTGACGGCCCGTGTCCGGCTGTGTGGAACACGGCGGGCTTCGTCATTAGCTCGGTATCCGGACCGTCGCTGGGCGCTGCTTGAGCCTGACTGATTTCGTACGATTGATCGTTGGCTGACTGGATTTTCATTTCGCTTTCCTATCTGGATGAAAGGTCGAAATCGGCTTTGCCGAGCACGTCCCGAACGGGAGGTGCGGATCCATTGCAACAGGCGGGCATCTAGGGCAGGTCGTATTTATATCGATGGGAATTCACGCGATCAAGCGAACCGCACGGCGCAGTCAGTGGCGCCCAGTCGCACCCGTAAAAATGCCGGGGCGTCTGGGCGCTCGGTGAAATGCCGACCCGCCGGCCTGAGATCAAGGCGGGTTTCCGGCAAACGCAACTGCAGGCTTTTTGCGCTCAGTGCTGGATCTGTTGCAATTCGGAACGCAGTTGCCGTAATTCCCGCGTTACCGCTTCCTGTCGGTCCCTGATGTCGCGGCCTCGCGAGGTCATCGCCGCCCATTGCCTATCGGACTCTTCGGCTGACTGGCTGCCAAACGCGGATTTGAGGCGAGCGTAGTCCACCGGGAATTGTGCATCGTGCGCCGCTTCCTGCGCTGACAGTTGTCGCAACTGACTTTCCAGTTGCGAGATCCGTTGTTGCAGGGACGTGATGCGTTGAGCCGTGCTCGCGCTTGTCCCGGATGCACTGCTGCTTGACCCAGGCGCGTTGCCGCTGGTAGACGGCTGCCCCCACGGAATGCCCTTTCCGCCGCCCCGTAGTCGAAGGGGCGCCGGCGCTGCAGGGT
Organism: Paraburkholderia sp. BL21I4N1; assembly: GCF_002973525.1. GTDB lineage: Bacteria > Pseudomonadota > Gammaproteobacteria > Burkholderiales > Burkholderiaceae > Paraburkholderia. Next base: position 129,743 of record NZ_PVEN01000018.1, on the reverse strand, counting down.
CTCCCGGCAACGCTGACTTGGCGAGCGGTTGACCGCCTGCCTGGTTCGCGACGTTAGATAGCTTAAACCCTGACGTATCGAATACTGCGGGCGCCGCAACCGTGCCGACGCCGGACCCACTACCCGGCGTTGCGTGTGCGTGACTGGTTTCGTTTATTTGACCGTTGGCTGATTGGACTTTCATTTCGCGTTCCCACCTGAATGAAGGGTCGAAATCGGCTTCGCCGAACACATCCCGAGAGGGAGGTGCGAGTCCATTGCAACAGCGCGCTGCCCTTACCGGGTCGTATATAAGTGATGCTTGGCGGCACCAGCGCATGCAGAGACCAATGGGTTCTGGCGCGACCGCGATGGCGCGCGAAGCGCCGTCGGAAGCATGACTGCCGTGTCAGGAACGTGATTAGCGATCCGCTTCACTTTGTTTTGCCTATTTTGCGTTGCCGCAGGCAAGGAGAAGTAGATGCCGACCACCAGGAAAGCAAGGAGAGGCGGACATGGCGGCGGGGGAAATCGAACCCGCCGCCACGCAGGTCCAACACATTTATTTCGCCAGTCTCGAATTCCGCCGCGAGTAGCCGAAGTAGATGACCATCCCAATGAGAAGCCAAATCACGAAAGCGACCCAGGTGACCGCCTGCAGATTAACCATCAGGAAGAGGCAGGAAGCGACAGCAAGCACCGGCACAACCGGCACACCAGGGCACCGAAACGCCCGCGGCAACTCAGGGTGCGTCTTCCGCAAAACGAGAACCGCAATCGACACCATCGAGAAAGCCGCCAACGTTCCGATATTAATCAGTTCAGCGAGCACATTGAGCGGCACCAACGCCCCGATCAACCCAAAGAAAATCCCAACAAGCCACGTAGTAAAAAACGGCGTGGCAAACCGAGGATGCAGTTTCGACAAGCGCGCGGGCAGCAGCCCGTCTCGCGACATGGCGAAGATAACCCGCGTTTGTCCGTACGCCATGACCAGAATGACGGTCAGCATGCCGAGGACGGCACCGAGGTCGATAAATCCGGCGACCCACTTTTGCCCGGCAACTTGCAATGCATACGACACCGGGTGCGAGATATTCGCGAATTGCGCCGACGGTACGATGCCGGTGACGACGGCCGCCACCGCCACGTACAAGACCGCACAAACGCCGAGCGAAGCAATGATCCCAATTGGGAGATCTCGCGCCGGGTTTTTCACTTCTTCCGCTGCGGAAGACACCGAGTCGAACCCGATAAACGCAAAGAACATCACGGCAGCCGCGCCAAAGACGCCATTCCAGCCGTTAGGCATGAACGGATGCCAGTTAGCCGGCGTCACATGAAACACGCCCACACCGATCACCAGCAGCACCACGGTCACCTTGATCGCGACCATGACGTTATTGATTCGCGCGGATTCACGAATGCCAACCGACAACAGCGCGGTAATCGCCATCATCACGAGAAACGCGGGCAGATTGAACAGCGTGTCATGCCCCGGCAGCGCACCCGGCGCGGCCGTCAGCGCCACCGGCAACGACACGCCGAATCCCGCCAGCAGCGATTGCAGGTACCCCGACCAGCCCACCGACACCGCCGAGGTGGCCAGCCCATACTCCAGCATCAAATCCCAGCCGATGATCCACGCGGCCAACTCGCCAAGCGTTGCGTACGAATAGGTGTAGATGGACCCCGCCACCGGAATCGTGGACGCGAACTCGGCATAGGCGAGCGCGGCGAAACCGCAGGCGATCGCCGCGATCAGGAACGAGACCATCAGCGCCGGGCCGGCCTGAACGGCACCCGTGCCGGTCAGCACGAAAATGCCGGTGCCGATGATGGCGCCAACACCGAGGAAAGTCAGATCGAGCGCGCCGAGCGCTTTCTTCAGGCCGGCGTTCTGAGCGCTTGCGGCGATCATGTGCTCGACGCTCTTCTTGCGGAACAAGGACATTGGCGAGGGTCTCCAGTAGTGCACGCGTTGTTGCGCGCCGAATGTCGGGGGAAACCCTCGATTTTAACGGATGCATGCCGCTGCACCATTTTGGAACGTGGTTTTTAGGGCACGGCGAGCAGGCGAAAATTCCCTTCGCATGGAATTCGCCCAACACGTTCATTCGTCATGCGATCTATCGCGGAAAGGTTTCGCGCGATGTGCGGGTAAGCGGGAGGGAATTGCTCTCTTACCGGCTCGCCACGCCGGATGGCGCGCTATTCAGCGCCCGCAGAGCAGGGTCGGGTCGGGAAAAACGGCGACGGTTCAGCCGGCCATCGCCGGATTCAGGTCGACGAGCCGGTTGCTCATCACGTAGAAGGTGAGTTCGGCGTTGTTGCGCAGCTTCATTTTCTCGAGCAGCCGCGTGCGGTAAACGCTGACCGTCTTCACCGACAGCGACAGCGCGGCGGCAATATCCGTCAGCCGTTTGCCCGAGGCGAGCATGCACAGCGTCTGGTATTCGCGATCCGAGAGCTTTTCGTGCGGCAGTTGTTCACCGTCGAAGGAAACGTAGTCGGCCAGCGCTTCGGCCATTGCCGGACTCACGTATTTGCGGCCCGCGGCGACCTGCTGGATCGCGCCTATCATCTGCGCGGCGTCGACGGTTTTCGACAGATAGCCCGCCGCGCCGGCTTTCAGCGCCCGCACGGCGTACTGGTCCTCGCGGTACATCGAGAACATCAGCACGGCCACGCGCGGCGCCTTGCGTTTCAGTCGCTTGAGCACTTCGACGCCGTTCATGTCGGGCAGCGAAATATCGAGCAGCACCACGTCGTAACTGTGCTGGACGACGGCGTCGAGCGCTTCGGCACCGGTTTGCGCCTCGGTGACTTCGCGCGCGACGCCCCGGTCGAGCAGCAATTGACGCACGCCCTGGCGGACCACGGCGTGGTCGTCGGCGAGCAGGATGCGCAGGCTCATGTCAGCACGCTCACGATTGCAACGCGCGCCGCTCGGCGCACGCTGCGTCGGCCAGCATCGCGTCCCACGCGAAGCGCGCGCGTAGCAGCGTGCCGCGCGCCGCATCTGCGCCGTCGCCGCGCTTCGCGGCGACACGCCGGGCGCTCACGCGCAGCGTGCCGTCGAAGGCGGCGCAGCGCGCCTGCATGCCGCTCAGGCCGAAATGGCCGCGGCGGCTGCGGGCTTTGCGCGTCAGGCCGATGCCGTTGTCGGCGACGATCAGCGTGAGATGACGCCGGCTGGTTTCGATCCGCACGTCGGCCGATTCGGCGCGGGCGTGCTTGGCAATGTTGTTCAGCGCTTCCTGCGCGACGCGGAACACGGCCAGCGCGGCGTCGGCCGGCAGGCGGGTGAGGCGCACGTCGGCGGCACAGACGAAGCTCGTGCGCAATTGCGTGCGTGCGGCGAAGTCGCTGGTCCAATGTGCCAGCGCGCCGACAATGCCGCTTTCCAGCGACGGCGCATGCAGTTCCGCAACGGCCTGACGGCTGGCGGCGCACACGGCGTCGAGCGAACGATTCGCGACGGCCAGCGCGGCCGCGCATTGCGGCGGCGCGTCGGCGGGCAGCCAGGTTTCGACACCCGCGAGCGCGAAGCGCGTTGCGGTCAGCTCGGCGCCCACGCCATCGTGCAACTCGCGCGCCACATGCCGGCAAGCCGCCTCCTGCGCCTGCACGAGTTCCGCCGACAGTTCGCGGATGCGGGCACGCAACTGGGCAAGCTCGCGCTCGGCAGCGGACAGCGGCACGGCATTGGCAGCTTTGACGGCGGCAACGGCGGCCGTGGTGGACGTGTCGAAGCCGTCACGAGCCGATGACGAAGGAAGATGCGCGGAAAAAGGGACGACAGTCGACGTATCCATGACTTTCCTTCTCAGGAAGCGGTGTGGACAGCGAAGCGGGTGCGCACCGAGGGCGCGAAGACGAAAGAACGCATGCGGGTCTCTAGCCTCCAGGAGTGAACCGTGACGCGCAGCGCGCGACGGGTAAATTGCTACGGTGCGACGTAACGAAATTTACATTCAGTAACATGAACTGCGTATTTCGGAAGGCGCTATCTATTCGTCCGATCATGCGCGGCGATGATATCTCAAAAGTGGAAAAAATGCAGTCACACCAAGGGTTAGCGCCTACATTTCACGCAATGGTTGATGTCTTGCACCATGACAGAGCGATCAATTTTGTAGGAATAATACCGACGCCAAATGTCAAATTGACGGCGTCATTTTGTAACGGGCAACAAAAAAGGAGCCCGAAGGCTCCTTTTTTGCTTGATCCGCGGCGCTGCGCCGCGTGATCGGGCGTACGAGACGTGTCGTTTAACCGACGAACGCCTTTTCGACCACGTAGTGACCCGGCGCGTTGTTGCTGCCTTCCTCGAAGCCGAGGTCGTCGAGCAGCTTGCGCGTGTCGCGCAGCATGTGCGGGCTGCCACACAGCATGACACGGTCGTTTTCGAGCGAGAAGCCCGGCACGCCGAGGTCGGCGAACAGCTTTTCGGTTTCGATCAGTTCGGTGATGCGGCCGCGGTTCTGGAAGGCCTCGCGCGTGACCGTGGGGTAGTACAGCAACTTTTCCTGCACCAGTTCGCCGAGGTGTTCATGCGCCGGCAGGTGGTCGGTGATGTATTCCTTGTACGCCAGTTCGTCGACGAAGCGGCAGGTGTGCGTCAGCACGACACGCTCGTAGCGGTCGTAAATGTCCGGATCTTTGATGATGGACATGAACGGCGCGAGGCCCGTGCCGGTGGACAGCAGCCACAGCGTCTTGCCCGGCAGCAGGTTGTCGGCCATCAGCGTGCCGACCGGCTTCTTGCCGATCAGGACTTCGTCGCCGACCTTCAGATGCTGCAGACGCGACGTGAGCGGGCCGTCCTGCACCTTGATGCTCAGGAACTCGAGGTGTTCTTCGTAGTTCGCGCTCGCCAGGCTATAGGCGCGGATCAGCGGCTTGCCGTCGACTTCGAGACCCACCATCGTGAACTGGCCGTTCTCGAAACGGAACGCCGGGTCGCGCGTGCAGGTGAAGCTGAAAAGCGTATCGGTCCAGTGATGGACGCTCAGGACGGTCTGTGTGTTCAGGTTGCTCATGGCTTCTTGGATAGTGCGAAAAAGGCGGCCAGTCGTTTGAGCCGGCCGGCACGGCAAGGGCGATGCTGCGCTCACCCGGAGTGGGAAATCACGCGCAATCCGCTATTTTACCGCGCCGGCTGCCCGAGGGCGGCGACGCGGCGGTTGAGCGTGGTGAAGCGGGTACCGGACCAGGAAGCGGCGGCGCCGGCCGTTGATATAGCCAAGCGCTGCGAAGTACGTTGGCGTGGCTGCCGCCGCGCTTCAGCAAGGGAACGGCGATGGGCGAATGCCGCGCAGGGCGGCTGCCATCGGCTGTCCGGCATGCGCCGGATAGGCGCGCCGCGCGGGCAACTTGTTCGCGATGATACCGAAAGCCGCCGGGCGCTGCAGCATTGACCCTGCTGATAAAACTGGCAAAAGCGCCGGCGCGGCGAGGCGAGATGGGGAGCCGCGACCGGCTTGGCGCGAGCGCGGCGGTCTTCCGTTAATGAGACCCGAAGCGGATTTTATTGGTACACAGGCGTAGCCTGAAAGCCGCATTGGCGTTCCGGAAGTCAAGTCTGGCAACGTCGACCGCGTTCCGGCGGTTGGTCACGCCGGCGCGACCGCGCGCTTCTTCCCGCGCTGCTTCAGCACCCGCGCCTGCAGCACGATCACCAGCAGCAGGAACACGCCGCGAATCACCGACTGCCAGTACGCCGACAAGCTGATGAAGCCCAGCCCGTTCTCGAAGTTCAGCAGATTGAACACCAGACCGAGCAGCAGCACGCCGGCAATCGTCATTGCGATCGAGCCCTCGCCGCCGCTCAGCAAGGTGCCGCCGAGCACCACGGCCGAAATCGCGAACAGCTCCCAGCCGACGCCTTCGTTCGGTTGTCCCGCACCGAACTGCGCCGCGAGGATCACGCCGGCCATACCGGCCAGCAAGCCGCTCACCGCGTAGGCCATGATCAGCGTGCGGTCGACATTCAGACCCATCAGCCGCGCCGCTTCCTCGCTGCCGCCCACGGCGAGCGAATGCCGTCCGAAGCGCGTGCTGCGCAGCGCCAACCAGCCGGCCAGCGCGGCGGCCACCGCGACGAGTCCCGGAATCGGCAGCCCGAACAGATCGCCTTGACCGAAGTTGCCGAAGTTCGAATCGGCGGCGATCGACACCGCATCGTTCTTGCCGAGCAGCAGCGCTACGCCGTGCGCGCCGAGGCTGGTGGCGAGCGTCACGATAAACGGCAGGATCTTCAGGCGCGTGATGATTAGCCCGTTCAGCACGCCGACGGCGAGTCCGGCGGCGCAACCCGCCAGCACCGCGACCCAACTGCCGTACACGCTGGTCAGCGCGGCGACCACGCTTGCCAACGCCGCCACCGTGCCGACCGACAGATCGATGCCGCCCGTGATGATGACGAACGCCATGCCGACCGAGATCAGCGCGAACATCGAGTTGTAGCGCCAGAAAGACGTGATGTTGTAGGCCGAGCCGAAATGGTCGTAGCGCACGAGGCCGAAGACGACTAGGCCGACCAGCGCGAGCAGGATAGGGAGATTCTTTTTCATCGCATCGAGTCCGGGAGTGTCCTTGTCTTGCGGTTCAGCGCGAACGCCGCTGCACATACACCGCCGCGACGATGATGCCGGCCTTCACCACCAGCGCCGCCGCATCGGGAATGCCGTGCGCGAGCAGCGTGTAGCGCAGCAACTGGATGATGAGCGCGCCGATCAGCGTGCCGCCGATATACGCCTTGCCGCCCGTCAGCGCCGTGCCGCCCACGGCCACGGCCGCGATCGCATCGAGTTCGACGCCGAGCCCGACCACGTTCGCGTCGGAAGAAGAGTTCACCGAGATCGAGATCAGCCCCGCCAGGCCGGCGAGCGCCGCGCACAGCGTGTAGGCGATCAGCTTGACGGTGGCGGTCGGCACGCCGCATAGATAGGCGGCCTTTTCGTTGCCGCCGGTGATCAGCAGATACTGGCCGAACAGCGTCTTACGCACCACCCACACGAACACGGCGACCAGCGCCAGCATCAGCAGCACCTGGAACGGCACGCCGGCCACCTTGCCGAGCGCGATCCACTGGAATGCGGGGGTGTTGAACGCTTGCAGGCTGCCGTCGGTGACGACCTGCGCAATGCCGCGTCCGGCGATGAACAGCACTAGCGTCGCGACAATCGGCTGCACGGCGAGCCTCGTCACGAGCCAGCCGTTGAAGACGCCGCACAGCGCGGCGGCCAGCACCGGCAGCACGAACGCGAGTGCAATGCCGACGGGTCCGGCGATGTTCAGGAACAGCATCGGCGCGAGTGCGCCGGAAATCGCCATCGACGCGCCCACCGACAGATCGATGCCGCCCGTCGCCACCACCAGCGTCATGCCGATACCGACAATCACGATCGTCACGACCTGGGTCATGTTGACGTTGAAGGTTTGCAGCGACCAGAAGTGCGGCGTGAAGATCAGATTGAACAGCACCATGGCGAGCAGCACGATGACTTCGCGCTGCATCGCGAGGCGGCGCCATTTCTGCACGGTGCTGGCCGGTTTGACGCGCGGCGCGGCGCTGATTTGCGCGGCGCTTTCGCCGTGACGCGGTTCGGTTTGCAGCGATTCAGTGTGCAACTTAAGCGCCATGACGGTCGCCCTCCAACGCGTCTTCAATATGGGCGGCGTTCGCCGTTTGCGCGGCGTCGGCCAGTTGCGAATGGCCTTCGCTGCCGTAGGCGATGGCGTCCATGATCGCGGTTTCGCTCATGTCGGCGCCGTTCAGTTCGGCGACGGTGCGGCCGTCGCGGATCACCACCGCGCGATCGGCGACGGCGGTCAGTTCCTCCAATTCCGAGGCCGACAGCAGCACGCCGAGTCCCGCGTCGCGCAGCTCGCGCACGATCTTGGCGACGTCGGCTTTGGCGCCGACGTCGATGCCGCGCGTCGGTTCGTCGAGCAGCAGCAGCGACGGCTCGGCGGCGAGCCAGCGCGCAAGCAGCACCTTCTGCTGATTGCCGCCGGACAGTTCGCGGATCGGCTGATCGGCGGAGCGCAGTTTGATGCCGAGCGACGCGATGAAACGGTCGACGATCGCCTGCTGCTTCTTCACGTCGACAATGCCGTTCCGGGTCAGCGTGCGCAGACAGACCAGCGTGAGGTTGTCGCGCACCGACAGTTCGGGGACGATGCCTTCGGCCTTGCGATCTTCGGTAAGGTACGCGAGCCCGCGCGCGATCGCGTCTTGCGGCGATTTCAGCGTGACGGTTTCGCCATCGAGCGACAGCGAGCCTTGTTCCAGCGGATCGGCGCCGAACATCAGCCGCATGGTTTCGGTGCGGCCCGAGCCGAGCAGACCCGCGAGGCCGACCGCTTCGCCCGCATGCACCTGTAGCGAGACGTTGCTCACTTTCGGCGGCGCGCTCAGATTGAGGGCGGCCAGCGCCTGCTTGCCGCGGCGCGCGAGATTCGCTTCGCGGGCCGAGGTGTCGTCCTGCACGACGGCGGCGAGCGTGCGGCCGAGCATCGTCGTGACGAGTTGCAGTTTGTCCATGTCGGCCATGGTGCTTTGCGCGACCGTCTGGCCGTCGCGCATCACGGTGACGCGGTCGCACAGCGCATACAGTTCGTCGAGCCGGTGCGACACGAAAATCACCGCGCGGCCGTCGTCGCGCAGCTTGCGCACCACGGTGAACAGCAATTCCACTTCGCGTTCGTCGAGCGACGACGTGGACTCGTCCATGATGACCATTCTGGCGTCCGCCGAGACCGCGCGCGCCAGCGCCACCATCTGCTGGATCGCGGTCGAATAGCTGGCTACGGGTTTCTTCACGTCGATCTGCAAGCCGAACGATTCGAGCAGCGCGGCGGCGCGTTGCTGCACCGCGCGCCAATCGATCAGACCAAACCGGCGCGGCTCGCGGCCGAGAAAAATGTTTTCCGCCACCGAGCGGAACGGCACCAGATTGATTTCCTGATAGATCGTGCTGATGCCGGCTTCGCGCGCCAGTTTCGGCGTGCGGAAATCGACCTCGCGGCCTTCGAAGCGCACGCTGCCCGAGCCGCGCCGATAGGCGCCGGTCAGGATCTTGATCATGGTCGATTTGCCGGCGCCGTTCTGGCCGATCAGCGCGTGCACTTCACCGGCGGCGACGCTCAGATTAGCGCCGCGCAACGCGGCCACGCCACCGAAGCTGATGCCGATGTCCCGCATCTCGAGCAGCGGCGAAACGGTGAGGGGAGAGTCTGGCGTCTGCGTGGCGGATGGCGTCACGGGTGTCCTCCTGATGCATGTGCTGCGAGTGCCTGGTCTGCTGCACGGTCTGCGGCGATCCGCGTGGACGGCACGGCCGTCGACGCGCGGCGCGAGCGGCAGCGCGTTGTAGCGACCTCGCGAAACCATGGTACGCCGCATAAAAGCGAAGCGACGGTCCGTGCGGACACGGGCGCGTCGCTTCGAACCCTTCCCGTCATCCGCCCGCCGAGGAGACGGTTTTAAAGGCGGATGACGTCTTACTGCAACGCTTGTTCGAACGAAGCCTCCCACGCTACAAGAGGCCTCGCGGTCAACCCTCAATCAATAGCCGTACTGCATGTTCTGCTGCACGTTGCTCTTGTCGTAGAAACGGTCGGACACCTTCACCCACGTCGGGACTTTTTCACCCTTCGCGTAACGCTGAGCGACGTCGCAGGCGAGCGGGCCGAAGAACGGGCTCGACTGCACGCTCGCGCCGAGTTCGCCGGCGGCGATCGCATCCATGCCGCCCTTGGTGCCGTCGATCGTGACGATCTGGATATCCTTGCCCGGCTGCTTGCCGGCCGCCTTGATCGCGGCGATCGCGCCGAGCGCCATTTCGTCGTTATGTGCGTAGACCGCAGTGACGTCCGGATGCGCCTGCAACAGCGTTTCCATCACCTGGCGACCCTTGTCGCGCGCGAAGTCGCCGCTTTGCGAGGCGATGATGGTCATGCCCGGGTTCTTCGCGATGACTTCGTCGAAGCCCTTCTTGCGATCGTTCGCGGCGGAGGCGCCGGTGGTGCCTTCGAGTTCGATGATCTTCGCCTTGCCGCCGGTCGCCTTGACGAGCCAGTCAGCGGCGCGATGGCCCTGATCGATGAAGTCGGAACCGATGAACGTGATGTAGTCGCGGCCCGCCTTGGCGACCGATTGATCGACGTCGCGGTCGACCAGGATCACCGGAATGCCGGCCTTTTTAGCCTGCAGCACGATCGGTGCAAGCGGCTTCTCTTCGCGCGGCGGGAACACCAGCAGATCGACGTGCTGCGCGATCATGCTTTGAATGTCGGAGACCTGTTTGGAGTTGGAGCCGTTGGCGTCGGTCATGACCATCTGCCAGCCGCACTTCGCCGCGATGTCCTTGAAGCTCTTGGTTTCCGCGAGACGCCACGGATTGTTGCTTTCGGTTTGCGCGAAGCCGACTTTCAGCGGAGTTTTGGTGGGCAGCTTCGGCAACGCGTCGTCGGCGTGCGCGGTGGCGACGCCGAAACCGATTGCCAGAGCCAGCAGCGAACCCGCCAGCGGACGAATCTGTTGCTTGCGCACGTGAGCGCGCGACTGCGTGTTGAGCGACGCCATGTCTTCCTCCAGTACCTGGTGAGGTAGGTTGTATTTGCTTTTTGTGTTTCTCCTGCCCGCCGACGCTGTTCCGTCACAACCGGACGTGCCGATTATTCCACTCAGAATTATTATCGGTCAATCACTAATAATATTAATTGCCGGCTTTTTTGCCTCGGTAATTACCCTGACCGACGCACGTTCGACCAGCGGTCCGTCCAGCTTCACCATGCGGTGCCGCACCGGCGCGCCGGCAGCACGGTTCTGTTCTTCCTGCAGCAGGGTTTCGACCGCCCAGCGGCCTAACTCGTAGTTCGGCAGCACGACGGTGGAGAGCGGCGGATGCGTGTGGCGGGCGATTTCCTGATCGTCGTAGCCGAGCACCGAGACGTCTTCGGGCACGCGTAGGCCGAGTTGCTTCAACGCTTCGATCGCGCCGAGCGCGGTCAGGTCGTTGGCGCAGAAGATCGCGGTGGGCGGATTGGCTTCGCGCATCAGCGAGAGCGTCAGTTCGAAGCCGACGCCCGAGCTCCAGTCGCCGTCGCGCACCAGTTCCGGGGCGTACGGCAGGTCGGCGGTGGCGAGCGCGGTGCGATAGCCTTTGAGCCGGTCTTTCGACGCGTCCTGCCACGGTTCGCCGTTGATATAGCCGATGCGCCGGTGCCCGGCCTGCAGCAGATAGTCGGTTGCCAGATGGCCGCCGGCGACTTCGGCCGGCACCACCGAAGAAACGCCGCCTTCGCTCGTGTAACAGTTCAGCAGCACGGTCGGCACCTGCGACAGCGTGGCCGGCAGCGTCACCTTGCGGGTGTAGACGGTTGCGTAAATCACACCGAACACATGCGGGTTCGACAGCGTCGTGTCGAGCACCTGCTTTTCGATGTCGGCGTTGCCGTGCGTCGAATAGACCGCCAGCATCTTGCCGGCCGCGTAGGCCGCGTCGCGCGCGCCGTCGACGTTGACGACCGGGTGCGGGCTGGTGGAAATCTCGTCGGCGAGGTAGACGATCAGATTGCGGTCGTCGGCCGAGGCCGGCACCGCCTCGCGCAGCGACAAGCGGTAGCCGAGATCGTGCGCGGCCTTCAGCACCTTGGTGCGGGTGGCGTCGGAAAACTTCGCGCCGGTGGCGTTGTTCAGTACCAGCGAGACAGTGGATTGCGACACGCCGGTGAGCTTGGCGATGTCGGTCATGGTGGGGCGGCGTTGAGTCGATTTTTTCATTGTGCGGGCCGCGCTGGAGCGGCGCTAAAGCAGGAGCATGCCGAGGCATCGTGGTGCTGACGGTACCACTAATAATATGCGCACGGCAACGCGCGCTAACCCGCCATTTGGGAATGGCGAAGCCTGCTGCAGGTCGGTGTTTTTGCTTAATTTATTACTAATAATATTGACCGATGGGCTTTGGCGTGCGATTCTCGGTCGCGCGGGCTTTCATGGTCCGCCGGCCGCGCGCAGTGCGCGGCACGCTACAGGAGACACGCGATGCGCGTTGCTGCCGGCCTTCGTCCGAGGCCCCGCCTTTTTTGATCATGCGCGACGTTTCCCTGAACCCGAACCGGCCGCTCGCGAAGACGGCGGCGCTTGACGAGCTTGCGTGGCTCGACGACCCGGCCATTGCGCCCACGCTGGTGACGTTGCAGGCCGGGGCACTGCGCGCGGTGCTCGCGCCCGCAGTGGGCGGCGCGCTCGCCGCGTTCTACGAAGTCACGTCCGACGGTCCATTGCATTGGCTGCGGCCGGCGACGTCGGCGGCGTTCGCTGAACGCGATCCGCTGCGGATGGCGAGCTTTCCGCTGTTTCCCTATTGCAACCGGATTCGCGACGCGCGCTTCGAGTTCGACGGCGTCACGATCGACCTCGCCGGCAACGACCCGCGGTTCGCGCATGCGCTGCACGGGAACGCGTGGCGGCGTAAGTGGCGAGTCGGCGCGCGCACCGCAAGCTCGGTGGACTTGCACTTCGAACACGAACCGGATGCGCGGATTCCCGGCGACTGGCCGTTTCGCTATCGCGCGCAGCAACGCATTGCGCTGAGCGGCGGGGCGCTTGTCATCACGTTGTCCGCGCGGAATCTGGCCGACCGGCCGATGCCGTTCGGCATGGGGCATCATCCGTACTATCCGCGCACCGCGGCGACTCGCGTGCATGCGGACGTGCGCGCCATGTGGCACGCCGACGCCGACGTACTGCCGACGCATCTCGGTCCGCATCCCGCAGTGGATGCCTTGCGTGAAGGCCTGTCGCCGGATGCGTTCGATCTCGACAATAACTTCGCGAACTGGTCGCGTGCGGCGACGGTCGCGTGGCCTGACGAACACCGTCAATTGACCATGACCGCCGACGCGCCGTTCGACCACATGGTGGTGTACGCACCGGCCAACGATCCGCAGTTGTGCGTGGAACCGGTGACGAATACCACGGACTGTTTCAACGCGGTCGGCTCGCGCGAGCAGGTGGGGGGCTGTGTATTGCAGGCGGGCGAGGAGTTGGCCGCAACGGTGAAGTGGACGCCGCAGCGCGGATAACCGCGCCTCACTCCACCCGCAAGCGCGCCATATACGGCAAATGGTCCGACAACCACGCCGTTTCCTGCGTCGGCTGGATCCATTCGATCGGCTTCATGCCGCGCACGAACATCTTGTCGAGCGCGAGCGCCGGTGAAAACGCCGGGAACGTGCGCCCCGATTCGCCGAGCAACGTCGCCACTTCCTGCAAACCGTGCTCGCCGAACAGCGGCACCGAATCGTTACGCCAATCGTTGAAATCACCCGCCAGCACCAGCGGGCCTTCCGGCGCTTCCTTCGCGATCCAGTGCGCGATCCAGTTCATCTGCCGCAAACGCGCCGAGCGTGTCAGCGCGAGATGCGCACACAACAGCGTGACCGAATGACCGCCGAAGGTGGCCCGCGCCACCAGCAAACCGCGCTTTTCGAAGCGATGCGCGGAGATGTCCCAGCGGCCGCCAAGGTCGAGCGGATGCGGCGAGAGAATCGCATTGCCGTGCCGCCACGACGGCTTGAACACGTTCGGTCCGAGCGCGATTTCCAGCTCCAGCGCGCGCGCGATTTCGGTGGCCTGGCAATGCCAGACATCGTTCAACGGATCGGCAACCGGCGCGCCGAAACTGCTCGCCAGCACAGGCGAGGGCATGCGCCGCGCCATCGCTTCCTGTAAAAAATACGCGTCCGCGTGAGTGGATTGCACCCAGCGCTGCATGGCCTGCCACGCCTGAAAGCCGAGCGGTGTGCGGCCCTTGTGCAGGTTCCAGCTCACCGCAATGAAGTCCTTCGGCGCAATGCTCTCGCGGATCAATTCTTCGGGGTTTCGCATGCCGCGTTATCCACGTGTTCTGTTTGAGGGCTTCAGTGACGAGGCCCGTGTCGCCAGCGGCTTGCTCGCGCGTGGCTCGTGTCGATAGGTTCGGGTGGTCGCGTAGTTATTTGGGCGCTCATTCGCGCAGACCTGGCTAGTTCGCACTGGTCGCCGTATTCGCGAGACCGGCCTTCACGCGATAGACCAGGTTCGGATTCTTGTCGACGATCGTCCAACTCGCCCACTGGCCCGCCGGCACCTTCAGTCCCGGGTGGCTCGCGCTCACCTGACGCGGTTGCGGCGGTAGCTTGCAGCCGGTGTCGGTTTGTTGCGCGCCGTCTTCCTCGAAGGTTTCCTGCGCTTCGATCGACAGCGTGACCTCGTTCGCGTCCGCCTGCAGCGGCGAGACGGTCAGCGTGCGCGTCAGATCGAGACTGCCGCCGGGCTGATCTTTACAGCCGACGTTATGTTGCACCACCTTGTGATGCGTATCCGTGCGCGCCTGGCCGACCGTGGTGGTGCCGTCGAACGAGTCGATCTGCTGGCCGTCGCGCATGACCTGCAATTGCCACTGCACGACCTGTTGCGCCGGACGCTGCTGCGCGTTCGCCAGCAACGAAGTGCCGAGCAGCACGGCCAGGATACTGGTTTTCCACATAGAAGAATTCTCCGGTCACTGCACCTGCCCGCCTGGACAGACGGTCATCTTACGCCTGATGGGCGGAACGTTTTTCTGACACGCCAAACGGGCCGGGTTCAGCAACAATGCATTTCAGTTGAGGGCTGGAGCCCGGAAAACAACCGCTTGTTAGCAGCAGAGCCGCACGACTGCTGGCTTGCACACGAATATGTCGTCGTTACACTGGACTTGAAACGGCGCCTAACGGTAGCCGCTGCAGCAAGACCAGCCAGACGGGGTGAGCGATGACAACAGCAATAGTCAAACAGGAAATCGCCGTGGCGTCTTTCAGTCAGGTGTACGACCTCGATCAGGTCGAGACCGCGCTGAACGATCTCGGCGAAGGCGCAAACGAAGCGCTGCGCGCCATGTACGAAAAGATGCTGAAAACCGGTAATCTGCGCTTCTGCGTCAAGCCGAACCGGATGCCGTCCATCGACGATCTGATCGGCGCGTTGCCCAACTTTTCAGCGCCGCTCGACGACATCCGCAAACAGGTCGCGTTGTGCCTCGAGACCGAGGACCGGCTCGAACTGATGCCGATCCTGCTGCTCGGCGACCCCGGCATCGGCAAGACACACTTTGCCAAGCAGTTGGCGCGCCTGCTCGGCACCGCGTATCAATACGTGGCGATGAGTTCGTTGACGGCGGGCTGGATTCTGTCGGGTGCCTCGTCGCAATGGAAGAACGCGAAGCCGGGCAAGGTGTTCGATGCGCTCGTGAACGGCAGCTACGCGAATCCCGTGATTGCCGTCGACGAAATCGATAAGGCGACCGGCGATTCGCAATACGATCCGCTCGGCGCGTTGTACGCGCTGCTGGAGCACGACACGGCGCAGACCTTTATCGATGAATTCGCGGAGATTCCGATCGACGCGGGACACGTGATCTGGATCGCGACCGCGAACGACGAACGCTCGATCCCCGAGCCAATCCTGAACCGCATGAACGTGTATGAGATCCCGCCGCCGGATCACGCGGGCGCGCGCCGCATCGCCCAATCGATCTACGACGAGATCCGCTCGGCGCACAACTGGGGACAGCGCTTTCCCGAGCAGATCGGTGACGGCGCACTCGATGCGTTGAAGCCAGCGTCACCGCGGGAAATGCGCCGGGCGATTCTCAATGGCTTCGGCTCCGCGCGTATCGACGGACGCGATCGGATCGAAGCGGGCGACATTCGCCTCGACTACGGAAATCGACGAAAACCAATCGGTTTTTGAGATTTTTTGCCCATTTTTCGTAGAAAAGCCGCCTCCAGGCGGCTTTTTTATGGCCCCAAAGCGGCGATCCCTGCCGCAAATGCGGAGATTGCCGCAGCAATTGTTGCTGATTATGAGATGTTAAGTTGCTTTCAATCGGTCCAATTTTTCGATAGTCAGGGAATACACTGAGCTTCATCGACATGACGCCCAGGCCACCGCGCCAGACGTCACTCGCCAGGCACAGAACCCGAATTCAACGACTATTGGAAACCATCATGAGATCCGCTTCCTTCGCTTTGCTTTTCTCCGTTGCAGTCGCGGCCCCGGCTTTCGCGAGCGGCTACGGTCCGGCAACCTCGTATCGTCCCGAAGTCGCGACGTACACGCAGCCGAGCGGCGTAAGCCGCGCTCAAGTCAACGCCGAGGTGGTGCAAGCGCGCGCCGACGGCGAACTGAATCAGAACCCGTATGCGCCGGTTTCCGCCGACAGCGTCCGCGCCACGCCGGACAACGGCCCGAAAACGCGCGCTCAGGTGAAGGCCGAGCTGGCCGAAGCGCGCGCCAGCGGTGAACTGAATCTCAACCCGAACGCGCCCGCTTATCAGCAGCAAATTGCGCTGGGTGGCTATACGCCGCCGCGCGCGCAAGCGACGAGCTCGGTGGTCGAAGCATCGCGCCGTACGGTGAGCACGCAGAACTAAACGTTTGCGCTGTTCGTGACGCTGCGGTGACAACCGTGCCGTCTGCGGCTTGTCTGTGCAGCGGCGCGCAGCAGTCGCCGCACAGGCTGTCGCGAGAGCACGCGAAGAAGCGAGCGCCGGCCGCTTCGACGGCGTACACTGATTCGTCTGGCCGCTACGTTTGACCCGCTGAAGACCGAATGCAAATGCCCGCCGTCGTTTCCGACGGCGGGCATTTGCGTCTGTGCGGCGTCGTACAATTTGCGTAGCGGTTGCAGAAACGGCAGGTACGTTCGACAGCGAGCGGTGTGCGGCACTCGATAGCCGCATCCTGTCTTCATCACTATCGGGTGAACGAGGCAGCGCGCGATGATTCAATCGCGTCAAGGGACATGGACCAAATCGAATGTGTAGTGATCGGCGCGGGCGTGGTCGGTCTGGCCGTGGCGCGCGCGCTGGCCGCGCGCGGGCGTGAAGTGATCGTGCTGGAGGCCGCCGAAGCGATCGGCGTGGGCACCAGCTCACGCAACAGCGAAGTGATTCACGCGGGCATCTACTATCCACGCGGCTCGCAGAAGGCGGCGCTCTGCGTGCGCGGCCGCGAGATGCTTTACGACTTCTGCGCCGAGCACAACGTACCGCATTCGCGCTGCGGCAAACTGCTGGTCGCCACTTCGCGCAACCAGATTCCCCAGCTCGAAAGCATCATGGCCAAAGGGCGCGAGAACGGCGTGCTCGACCTGCTGCGGATCGACGGCGATCAGGCGCAGGCGCTCGAACCGGCGCTCGAATGTGTCGAGGCGGTGTTCTCGCCGCAGACGGGTATCGTCGATAGTCATCAGTTCATGCTGGCGATTCAGGGCGATGCCGAACGCGACGGCGCCGTGTGCGCGTTTCACGCGCCGGTCGAAGCGATCGAAGCGAGCAACGGCCGCTTCATCATCAAGGTCGGCGGCAGCGCGCCGACCACGATTAGCGCCGCGTGCGTGATCAACAGCGCGGGGCTGCAGGCGAATGCGTTAGCGCGGCAGATTCGTGGACTCGACGCGCGTCACGTGCCGCCGCTTTATCTGGCGCGCGGCAACTACTTCAGCATGTCGGGCCGCGCGCCATTCAGCCGTCTGATCTATCCGATGCCGAACGAAGCTGGCCTCGGCGTGCATCTGACAATCGATCTCGGCGGCCAGGCGCGTTTCGGTCCCGACGTCGAGTGGGTCGATGCGATCAACTACGACGTCGATCCTCATCGCGCGGACTCGTTTTATGCGGCGATTCGCGCGTATTGGCCCGCGCTGCCCGACGACGCGCTGCAACCCGCTTATGCAGGGATTCGTCCGAAGCTTTCCGGGCCGGGCGAGCCGGCGGCGGACTTTCTGATTCAAGGTCCGGCCGCGCATGGTGTGCGTGGGCTCGTCAATCTGTTCGGGATCGAGTCGCCGGGATTGACGGCGTCGCTGGCGATCGCGCAGCGGGTTTGCGAATTGAGTGGGCGCGCGTAGATCGAGCGAGATTCGCCACTCACTCTCTCGCTTAAATACGCCGCAAAGCGACCCCACGCGATTCTCTTTGCGAGTCATTCTCATCGCGCGCCATCGCGGCTCAAGCGCTCGCGCGACATTCTGGCGCAGGGGCGTACCGATTCGGTTATCTCTATCATTTGGGCCGTCACGCGCGACGGCTTCGTTGCTATCCTTGGGGACCGCTGTCACTAGAACGGCGATCAGTTCTATATAAATGGAGTGAGTCCCCCATGAAATCTTCCCGTCGTACGTTTTTGATCACCAGCATTGGTGTGGCGTCCACGTTCGCGCTGTCGCGCTCGGCTTTTGCCGATGCACCGAAAGTGGCCGAAACCGACCCGACCGCACAAGCACTCGGCTACAAGGCCGACGCCAGCAAAGTCGACAAAGCCAAGTTCGCGAAGTACGCAGCGGGCCAGGATTGCGGCAACTGCAGTTTCTATCAAGCCAAGCCGACCGACGCCTACGGTGGCTGCCCGATGTTCGCGGGCAAGCAGGTCGCCAGCAAGGGTTGGTGCAGTGCATATAACAAGAAGGCCTGATTACGTTTGAACCGCGCACACATTCAGTGATGCGCGAAATGCGCCGCAACATCGCGGCGCGAGATCGAGCTTCGATCATTGAGGCGTCTGCCGCTCCATGCGACAGACGCCTTTTTGCTATTCGCCGTTATCCGTTGTTATCCGCTCTGCCGCGCGCATTGCTGCTTGAAAACAGCGGGTGCGCTCTTTACACTCCAAGGCGATTCTTGCGACTGACGTTGCTCTTCTACGTTCGCGCTCGCGCACTTCACGCGAACCCGGCGTACCACGGGACCCATTTCGCCGGCTGGAGATTCGCATGGCACCCGCGTCAAAGAGCCTCAATACGCGCGCCGTCGTCGCGGCGGTGATCGGTAACGCGCTCGAATGGTACGACTTCACCGTCTTCGGTTTTCTGTCCGTGGTGATCGCGCAGTTGTTCTTTCCGGCGGGCAGCGACTACACCTCATTGCTGCTGACTACCGCGACTTTCGGCGTCGCGTTTGTGATGCGGCCGATCGGCGCCATCGTGCTCGGACTCTACGCGGATCGCGCGGGACGCAAGGCGGCGTTGTCGCTCGTCATCGCGCTGATGACGCTCGGCATGCTGCTGCTGGCGATTGCGCCGCCGTATTCGGCGATCGGCATCGGCGCACCGTTGATGATTGTGCTCGGGCGTCTGCTGCAGGGTTTTTCCGTGGGCGGTGAGTTCGGCAGTTCGACCGCGCTGCTGATCGAAGCGGCGCCGTTCTCGAAGCGCGGCTTCTACGGTAGCTGGCAGATGGCGAGTCAGGCCGCGGCGCTGCTGCTCGGTGCGCTGGTGGGCGCGGCGATCTCGCGCGGTTTATCGCCCGATGCGTTGAAGTCCTGGGGCTGGCGTGTGCCGTTCGTGATGGGCTTGATCATCGGCCCGATCGGTTTTTATATTCGCCGGCATCTGGCCGACTCCGAGGCTTTTCTCCACGCACAAAAAACCGCACGACGCGCGACCCTCGGCGAAGTCTTCAAGAGCCATAGCCGCGACGTGCTGTGCGGACTCGGTTCGGTGATCGCGCTCACGGTGACGGTCTACGTGCTGATCAGTTATCTGCCGACCTTCGCGGTGAAGCAACTCAAGCTGCCTTACGCGCAATCCTTCTACGCGGCGATCGTCGGCAATCTGCTGTTGATGGTGCTCTCGCCCGTGGCCGGCGCATGGTCGGACCGGATCGGGCGCAAGGGTTTGTCGTTGTGGTCGCTGGGCATCACGCTCGCAATCATTTATCCGCTGTTCGCGTGGCTTGCGGCGGAGCCGAGCGTGTCGAAACTGATTCTCGTGCAGGCGCTTCTGTCGACCACGCTGTCGGGCTATTACGGGCCGTTCGGCGCGTTGATCGCCGAACTGTTTCCGGCGAACGTGCGCTCGATCGGTCTATCGCTCGCGTATAACGTCGCGGTGATGGTGTTCGGCGGTTTCGGGCCACTTCTCGTGACGTGGCTGATCGATACGACCGGCTCGCCGCTCGCGCCGACTTACTACGTGATGAGCGGATTGGTGTTGTCGATCGTCGCGGTGGCGTGCATTCCCGGCAAGCGTCACGCGGACCTCGACGCGCGGCGAAAACCGGCGTGACGTGCGGTGCGATTCGAATCAGGCGTTCACGCTTGATTCGAATCGCCAACTCCCTAACTCCGAGCCTGCATCAACGGTGGCCGCTTGTCGAACCATGGCCGCGCCGTTTCGAGTTGCGCGGCGAGACGCAGCAGCGTCGCTTCGCCGCCTTCGCGCGCGGCGAATTGCACGCCGACCGGCAAGCCCCGCGCATTCCAGTACAACGGCACCGACATCGCCGGTTGGCCCGTCAGATTGAACAGCTCCGTGCAGCCCGCCCACGCGAACGCCTTGTTCGACGCCTCGGTCAGCAGCTTTTTCATGAGCGCCTCGATCGGCAACGCACTGACCGCGCGCATCTGGATCCGCTCGGCCGAGGTGGGATGCATTTCGCCGATCTTGATTGGCGGCGCGGCCAGCGTGGCGCACAACACCACGTCGTAGCGGTTCAACAGATCGGTGAGGCGTGCGGTGATACGGCGTTGTTCGTCAAGCGCGGAGGGCAAGCCACGCTCGCCGAGCTTGCGGCCCATGTGCGCCATGGCCCACGTCGAAATTTCGAATTCGCCGCGGGAGGGTTTGCGGCCCGTAATACGATCGGCATTCAGCACCAATTCTTCCGCTGTCACGGACCACAGCATGAGAAACGCGTGACGAACCGTCGCGAAGTCGATGCCGAGCGAAACCGGTTCAATCTTGTGACCGAGTGACATGGCGAGCTGCGCGGCGTCGTCGAGCGCGGCGCGCGAGTCGGCGGAAAGCGAGGGCGCCAGCATCGGCTCGGTGACGTACGCGATATTCAGCGGCTTGCATGGCTCGCGGCTCGCGGCGAGAAAGGTGCCGGGCGCGCCGAGCGGCCGCTGCGCATTCCCTGCCAGCAGATCGAGCAGCAACGCGCTATCGCGCACGCTGCGCGAGACCGCATGGTCGACGCCGAGATCGCCGGCGCCCGGCGGCGCGACGCGCGGCACGCGAGCCCTCGAAGGTTTGAGGCCGAAGAGTCCGCAGCACGAGGCGGGAATCCGGATCGAGCCGCCGCCGTCCGACGCATGCGCAAGCGGCACGATGCCCGCGGCAACCGCCGCGGCTGCGCCGCCGCTCGATCCGCCCGGCGTGTGGTCGAGATTCCACGGATTGCGGCACGCGCCGAACAGTTCGGGCTCCGTATAAGGCATCTGGCCGAGTTCGGAGGTACTGGTCTTGGCGAAAATGTTGAGGCCGGCCGCTTTTGAGAGCGTGACGACCGGCGCGTCTTCAGTCGGAATGAAGTGGCGATAGTGACGGCTGCCCATCGCCATCCGTAATCCGGCCACCGGCGCGCCCAGGTCTTTGATCAGGTACGGCACACCGGCCAACGCTGCTTGCGCGCTTGTGCTATCTGCCGGGTCCGCGCCGTTGGCTCGGCTCGCGTCATTGCGTGAGGCACGGTGACGGGCGGCGTCGTAGTCTTTCAGCACGATGGCGTTGATCGCGGGATTGACCGCCTCGGTGCGCGAGATCGCGATGTCGAGCAACTCGCGGGCGCTCGCCTGACGGGTTCTCACGAGTTCGGCGAGGCCGATGGCGTCATGGGCGAGATAGTCTGATAGCACGACGGGGAGATCCTCGCTTTCAAAGGTTGAGGCGGTTGGTTTTTCATGTACTCGATCAGCCCGGTTCTGACTGGCGATTGCGCCGCTCGGGTCCAGATGAATCGCCGCACATGAAAAAAGACGGCGAGTCGCGGACGCGCCGTCTTTCAGGAGAGTAACCGAGTTATTGGCGAATCAAGCGCCATTCAAGCGCCATTCAAGCGCCAATTCAGCGCCATTCGTAACTCAAGCGCACATCACAGCCGTTCGCCAAGAAACGTCAGCGTGCGCCCATGCGCGAGCGCCGACGCGCGCTGGTTATACGACGCGCGCTCCGAGCAGTTGAAGCCGTGATCGGCATTCGGATAAATGTGAAACTCGGTGTCCGCGCGACCGGCGAAACGCTCCTGGATCTGACCGACGGCCGACAACGGAATATGCGCGTCGAGTTCGCCGTAATGGAACTGCATCGGCACCTTGATCTTCGCGGCTTCGTCGAGCTGATTCTGGATGCCGCCGCCGTAATAAGCGACCGCGCCGTCGAGCGTACCTTGCGCCGCCGCCAGATAAGCCAGCCGGCCGCCGAAGCAGTAACCGATCGCTGCAAGCTTGCCGGTCACTTCGGGCATCGCACGCAAGGCGGCGGCGGCTGCGCCGATGTCGGACACGGCTTCGTCCACGTTGAGCTTCTGCATCAGTTCGACGCCCTTCGCGCGATCGGCGCCTTCGTACGTCAATTCGACGCGCGGCTGCACTCGCCAGAACACGTCGGGCGCGAGCGCGACGTAGCCGTCCTGCGCGTACTGATCCGCCACCGAGCGGATATGTCCGTTCACACCGAAGATTTCCTGAATGATGATGACGGCGGGTCCCTTGCCGCCCTGGGGCAGCGCCAGGTATCCGCCGAAACTGTCGTTGCCGGCGGGAATGTCGATCCATCGGGACGTGATGCTCATGGTGCTCTCCATAGCCCCGCGCGTTGTCGCACGAGGTCGGTCTGAATGAATGCCGGAGGCCGGAATGCCTGAAGCGGGCGGTCAGTTTGCCAAAAAAAGAAAGGCGCTGCAGCGAGCCCCACGCGCGCCGACAAGGCGCGCGCGGCATGAATCTCGTAAGACGATTGAAACGTTCTCGATTATTCATTTTCCGGCGGCGCGCCCTCTCTATACAGTCGACGCTATCGGCTCGCGGTTGCCGCGAGCGCATGACCCAAAGGAACCGATCATGAGTGAAGTCCGTTTTGTGACACCGTTTGCCGAACGTTTCGCGTTGCGCGTGCCGGTCGTGCAGGCGCCGATGGCCGGCGGCGCGACCACCCCCGCGCTGGTCGCCGCCGTGTCGAATGCAGGCGGCCTCGGGTTTCTGGCGGGCGCGGCGCTGCAGCCGGAGAAGATCGCCAGCGAAGTCGCGGCGATTCGCGCGCTGACGGATCGACCGTTCGGCGTGAATCTGTTCGTGCTCGATCCGGCCACGCCGGACGACGCCACCGTGCGGCGCGCGCTCGAAGCCATCGACCCGCTGCGCGCCGAATTCGACCTGCCGCCCGGCCACGCGCTTGAACGCTATGCGCCGGATTTCCGCGCGCAACTGGAGATGCTGATCGAATTGCGCGTGCCGGTGGCGAGTTTCACCTTCGGGCTGCTGCCGGCGCACGACGTCGCGCGTCTGCATGACGCCGGTCTATATGTCATCGGCACGGCGACGCATACCGCCGAAGGCGTCGCCTGGCGCGACGTGGGCGCCGATGCGATCGCCGCGCAGGGCGCGGAGGCGGGCGCGCATCGCGGCACCTTCATCGGCGCGTTCGAAGACGCGTTGGTCGGCACCTTGGCGCTCGTGCCGCAACTGGTCGACGCAACCGGGCTGCCGGTGCTTGCGGCGGGCGGCATCATGGACGGTCGCGGCATCGTCGCCGCGCTCGCGCTCGGTGCGCAAGCGGCGGCCATGGGCACCGCGTTTCTCACCTGCCGCGAGAGCGCGATTCCGCAGGTCTGGAAAACCCGCGTACGCGAGATGTCGGATACGTCGACCACGGTAACGCGCGCCATCACCGGTCGACATGCGCGCGGCATACGCAATCCGTTGATGCAGCGGTTGACCGAAACCGCGCAAAAGGTCGCGCCGTATCCGGTGCAAAACGCATTGACGCAGGAGTTGCGGCAGAGCGCGGGACGTGCGCAGAACGCCGATTATCTGTCGCTCTGGTCGGGGCAGGGCGCACCGCTCGGCCGTGCGCGCCCGGAGGGAATCGGCGCCGCCGAACTGATGGCCCAACTTGAACAGGAATGGCATGCGGCGACGTCGCGGATCGCCGCGCAGCAACGCTGATTCGGCATACCCGAGGCGCGCCCGCAATGCTTGGCGGCGCGCCTTCTTTTTAAGCACAAAGCCTATTTGAACCATTAACGGTTTAAGTCGCGAAAAGCTTTAGGCCGCGCTGTTAGACGAAAGACCGGCATAGCGGAAACCCGCATGGGCTGGTGCTTTCCAGCGAGTCTCCCGAGACGGAATCAGCGCCTGTTGGATAAACGCTATTAGTGTTGATCCCACTTCCTCAAAAAAGTCCCACAATTTAATTTGATGGCCTACACTTGCGCGCAAGTACGGTTTGCCGCCTGCCACAAACAGGCCGGCGAGCGTGCTGGCCAAGTGCATGAACGATGCAACCGGCGTGGTCGTCCACGGGACTGAGCGACACGTGTAGGGGAAGCGGGGGCACAGGGCGATTACGTTGTTTTTGGGACCGAAACTGGAGACTTACATGAACATCAAGATTCAAAAGCTGTTGCCGATCAGCGCTGCGGCGATGCTGTTCGCAACGTTGGCAACTTCCGCGGCAGCTGACCAGGTCGTCAAGATCGGCCACGTTGCACCGCTGACCGGCGGTATCGCTCACCTGGGTAAAGACAACGAAAACGGCGCGCGCCTGGCAGTTGAAGAAATCAACGCCAAGGGCCTCACGATCGGTGGCCAGAAAATCACGTTGCAACTCGACGCACAAGACGACGCAGCCGACCCGCGTACTGCTACGCAAGTCGCGCAGAAGCTGGTCGACGATAAGGTCGTCGCAGTGGTCGGTCACCTGAACTCGGGTACGTCGATTCCGGCTTCGAAGATCTATAGCGATGCAGGCATCGTGCAGATCTCGCCGTCGGCAACGAACCCGGCTTACACGCAACAAGGTTTCAAGACGACGTACCGCGTTGTCGCGACCGATGCGCAGCAAGGTCCGGCACTGGCTAACTACGCAGCCAAGGGCCTGAAAGTGAAGAGCGTCGCGATCGTCGACGACTCGACCGCTTACGGCCAGGGTCTCGCCAACGAATTCGAAAAGACCGCCAAGTCGCTGGGCCTGAACGTGATGTCGCATGACGCGACGAACGACAAGGCTGTCGACTTCCGCGCGATTCTGACGAAGATCAAGGGCGAAAACCCGGACGCGATCATGTACGGCGGTATGGACGCAACCGGCGGCCCGTTCGCGAAGCAAGCCAAGCAGCTCGGCCTGCGTGCGAAGGTGCTGGCTGGCGACGGCGTGTGTACCGACAAGCTGGCTGACCTGGCGGGTGACGCAACCGACAACATCGTCTGCTCGGAAGCCGGTATGGCGCTCGAGAAGATGGCTGGCGGCGCTGCATTCCTCGCCAAGTATCAAAAGCGTTTCGGTCAGCCGATCCAGATCTACGCACCGTTCACGTATGACGCTGTGTACATCATCGTCGACGCTATGAAGCGTGCTAACTCGACCGATCCGGCGAAGATCCTGGCAGCGATGCCGGCAACGGACTACAAGGGTGTGATCGGCGAAACCACGTTCGACTCGAAGGGTGACCTTCAACACGGCGTGATCTCGCTGTACAACTACAAGGCAGGCAAGAAGACGCTGCTTGACGTAGTGAAGATGTAAATTCGCGCGACCGAAGAAGGCTTTGCGCCTGTCTTCGATCCGCTGATTAAAAGGCACGCGCGCCGCGAGGTTCGCGTGCCTTTTCTTTTGAGGGAGAGCGCCGTGACGACCGTGCCCCGTTCATTCGACGACGACTGGCGCCGCTGGATCGCCGAGAATTTGATGCTCGACGCCCAGCCGGACGCATTGCATGGCGCGCTGCGCGAACATGGTTTCGACCCGGCGGAGTCTGCGCGGGAAATCGCTGCGGTACTCGCGAGTCCTTATTTTCAGGGGGCCGCGCGTTTGCGCAATCGTTTGCGTAAGCGTGACTGGATTTTGTCGGTATATAGCACGCTCAATCGCATGCGTGCGGCGAGTGGAGAAATCGAGCGGCGCGAGCGCTTGCCGCGCGAGGTGTTCTTCGAGCAGTACTACTGTCAGAACCGGCCGGTAATCATCACCGGCGCGTTCGATTTCTGGCCCGCGCGCACGCAATGGCGGTTCGATTACTTTCGCGAGCGTTGCGGCGAATGCGAAGTGGAAGTGCAGTTCGGCCGCGAGTCGGATGCGAATTACGAAATCAATCAGCCGAAGCTCAAGCGCATGATGCGGTTTGCCGATTATGTCGATCTGGTCGAGCGCAGCGGCTCGACCAACGATTTCTACATGACCGCCAATAACACCTCGCATAATCGCGCGGCGCTCGCGGCCTTGTGGTCCGACGTGCCGGTGATCGACGAGTATCTCGATCCCGCGTCGGCCGATACCGGATTCTTCTGGATGGGACCGGCGGGGACGCGCACGCCGTTTCACCATGACCTCACCAATAACTTCATGGCGCAGGTGATCGGGCGTAAGCGAATCAGGTTGGCGCCGTTGTCCGATACGCCGCATATGGCGAACCATCTGCATTGTTATTCGCAAGTGGATGGCGCCGCGATCGACTACGAGCGTTTCCCGTCGATGCAAAACACGCAGTTGCTCGAATGCACGCTCGCGCCTGGTGAGTTGCTGTTTTTGCCGATCGGCTGGTGGCATTACGTCGAGGCACTCGACGCGTCGGTGACGATGACGTTCACTCATTTTCTGCGTAGTAACGATTTTTCCCGTCATTACGATACGTATCACGAGTTGTGATGCGATGAAGCGCTCGCGCTCGCGCTGTCGATGGCGCTTGATAGGTGCTTTAGCTGCGTGACGTGACCGCTTGCGTTGGTACGCGCCGATAAAAAAACGGCGAACCGGTTGCCCGGTTCGCCGCCCCCCTTCGACGCTGTTTCTTCGCGTCGTTATTTGCTGCCGTTGTTCGTCTTCGTCACTTTTTGGTGCCGAGGCCGCTGAGGCCGCCGAGCAAACCGCCGCCCGTGGCGCCGCCGGCCGGAGTGGCCGCGCCGGTTAAGGTGCCGGTGACGGTGCTCAGCAGACCGGTGACCGGCGCGAGCGGGTTGCTGCTGCCACTACTGCTACCGCCACTGCCGCTACCACCGCCCGAGCCTGCCGCCGAACCGAGCGCGCCAGTCAGCGACGACACCGCCGACGTCACCGGCGCGAGCAGATTGCCGCCGCCGGTCGCGCCGCTCAGCGCGCTGGTTACCGAACTCACCACGCCGGTTAGCGGCGCAAGCGGACTACCGCTGCCTGCCGCGCCACTCAACGCGCCGGTTACCGAACTCACCACGCCGGTCAACGGTGCAAGCGGACTGCCTGTCCCACCGGGGCTGCCGGTCAACGTGCTGATCACGTTGGTCAGCGGCGCGAGCGGGCCGCTACCGCTGCCGCCCGTCAGGCCGCCGCTCAGTGTGCCGGGCAACGCGGTGAGGATGCTGGTCAATGGCGCGAGCGGCGTGCCGCTCAGCGGATTGCCCGAGCCGCCGCTGCCGGGATTCAGAATGCCGGTGAGGCCGCCCAGCGGATTACCGCTGCCGGTGCCGCCGGCGGTCAACAGGCCTCCCGCCGACGTGACCGTGTCGCCGAGTTTCGTCACGACATTGCCGAGGTTCTGGCCGATCGGATTGCTGGTCGCACTGCTGATCTGGCCGCCGGCACTGTCGAGGCCGTGACCGATGGTCGACAGCAGGCCGTTCAGCGGCGCTCCGAGACCGGTCGTATCGCCGACGGTCTGAGTGGTCTGCGCGAGTGTGCTGGTGATCGGCGTGATCGTCGTGCTGAGGGTCTGCGTGACCTGCTGGATTGGGCCGCTCGTCAGTTGCGCACCGAGTTGCGTGCCGAGGCCGCTGACCGCGTTGCCGACCGTCGAGACCGTGCTGCCGAGCGGTGTGGTCAGTGGGCTAAGCGGCGCGGTGGGGCCGCTGCCGAGACTCGTCACGAGCTGGCCGGCGCTGTTGACGGCCTGGCCGGTGTCGACGACGAGATTGCCGCTGCTCGCAAGCGTGGTGCCGAGCGGATCGGTCGAATTGCCGAGCTGGCCGAGACCGTTCGCCGCGCCCGTGCCGACCGCAGTGACGCCGTTGCCAAGATTCGACACGACGCTGCCGAGCGCGGTGGTGGTCGCCGGATTCGCGCCGGGAATCGGCGTGAGGCCGATCTGGCTGCCGACCGCCGCCACGGTCTGGCCGGTGGCGGTGATTACGTTGCCGGTGTTTTGGACGACCACGCCGATCGGGTTGGCGCTGGTGGGGGTGGGCGTCGGGGTGGGTGTCGGCGTCGGGGTAGGTGTCGGCGTTGGGGTGGGTGTCGGTGTCGGTGTCGGTGTCGGCGTCGGTGTCGGTGTCGGTGTCGGTGTCGGTGTCGGCGTCGGAGTGGGTGTCGGCGTCGGCGTCGGGGTGGGCGTCGGTGTCGGGGTAGGCGTTGGGGTAGGTGTCGGCGTCGGTGTCGGCGTTGGCGTCGGTGTCGGTGTCGGAGTAGGTGTTGGCGTGCCACCACCCGATCCGCCTCCAGCTCCACCGCCAGTTCCAGCACCTGCACCAGCGCCTCCGCCAGCCGCGCCTGCGCCGCCGGTCATCCCCGCTCCGGTCAAGGTGCTGCCGCATCCTGTGAGGATGATCATCGACGACACGCACATTGCGATCGCCGAGAGTTTGAAATTGCGATTCATGGTCTGCTCCCCCGTAGTTTGGATACTGCTGGGGGAACTAACTGCAAGGCCTATGCCATTTTTATTTCGGCGGCCAGTGAGTCAAATAAATCTATATAAATCAAAGGTATAGGAGGGCGTCGTAAGGATGCACGGCGGACCAATGCCCGCGATGTGTCGCGGAACACCTCAGGCCGTCGGCCATGCGTAACGTAACGTCAGGAGGCGCGCTTTCGCATGCCTGCCCGGTCGTACGCGCCGATGTCTTCGCGGCGCATCTGCGCCTCAGATCTTCAGGCGCCGCAGCACCTTCGGCCCCGCGACCGCGATCAATGCGGAACACACGGCCACCACCGACAAGCCGATCGGCAAACTGGTCGCCTGCGTCACCGCGCCGATAATCACCGGCCCGAGCATGAGCCCGAAATACGCTAGCCCGGCGACGTGCGCGAGCCCTTCCGCCGCGTGGATGCCCTTGACGCTCGCCGCCGCCGCGAACAGCACCGGCATCATGTTCGCGAGGCCGAGTCCCATCAGCGTGAAGCCGATCAACGCGGCTACCGAATTCGGCAGCAGGAGCGCGCCGACCATGCCGGCGCAGGCGAGCGCCGCACTTGCCATCACCAGTTGCGGCGCGCCGAAACGGGCGCGGACCACGTCGCCGGCAAAACGCGCGGCCGCCATGCCGCCGGAAAACGCCGCATAGGCCGCGCTGGCGAGCGCGGGCGTGGCCAGTACGACGTCGCGCATATAGACGGTCGCCCAGTCGTACATGGCGCCCTCGGCGATCAAGGCGACCAGCGCCATCGCACCGAGCGCCCACAGCGCCGGCGAGCGCCAGCGGTTGGCGCGCGGCGTGGCGGCATCCGGGTGATCCTCGTGCGGCACGTGAGGCAGAACCGACGGGCAGGCGGCGACTAGTACCAGCGCGCTGACCGCCGCGGCGAGCGCGAGATGTAGCGCGGGCGCCATGCCGCGCGCCAACAGGGCGCCGCCGACGGCCGCGCCGACCATCCCGCCAACACTGAACATGCCGTGCAGCGACGACATGATCGGCTTGCCGAGCGCTTTCTCGACGGCGCTGGCTTCGGCGTTCATCGCGACGTCGAGCGTGGCCATCCCCGCGCCGAAAATCGCCAGCACGACCAGCAGCATCCAGTAGGCCGGCACCACCAGAATCAGCGCCGCACAGACCGCCATCACCAGCCCACCGGTCAGGCACGCGCGCCGCGTGCCGACTCGCGCGATCCACGAAGCATTGGCCGCCATCGCGCCGATCGAGCCGCCCGCCACGGCCAGCAGCGCAAACGACAACAGCGCCGCGTTCAGATGGAAGCGGTCGCGCACGGTCGGCACATGCACCCCCCACGACGCGTACATCATGCCGGCGATGAAGAACACCGCCATCGTGGCGAAGCGCGCGCGTTGGCGGGCGCTGTCGGTGAGCTCACGGTGAGCGGCGGGGAGGGCGGCAAATTCGGCGGAACGGTCGGACACGGAAATCTCTTGGAGGGGCACGCGGAAGAAAGCGCGTTGAAAGGGAATTTTCGATTCTAACGAAGCGGGCTGTCTTATGCTTGGAACCAGAAGATTGGACACTGACGAGCGGTTGGATTGATGCGCTTCGGATTTGCGCGATTCGACCTGGCGTCGCGTTGCCCTGAGTCGCTCCGATTACGGCTACGACATTAAAAGAGCCATCCGCCTTTTGTCCTGACGACCCGACGGCCTGACCGTTATCCGCCGCCTGTTTATATCGAGGAACGCGCACTTGAATATCCCCGCTCACGCACCGCTTCACCTGCTGCACACGGCCGCTGTCGGCACGCTGGCCACGCACGCGCGCCAGCCGGAAGGGTTTCCTTATCCGTCGGTGCTGCCGTTCGCGCCTGACTTGCAGCATCGGCCGACGATTCTGGTGAGCCGCCTCGCCGAGCATACCCACAACCTGCACGCCGACCCGCGCGCCGGTTTTCTGGCGGTCGACGCGCCCGACGGTGACGTACTGAGCGGCCAGCGCGTCACGCTGCTAGGCATCTTCGAAGCGGTCGAATCGAGCCCGGAGATCGTGCGGCGCTACCTGCGCTACCACCCCGACGCGGAACGCTATCTGGTGCTCGGCGATTTCACGTTCTGGGTCATGCGGCTCGAACGTTTGCGTTATATCGGCGGTTTCGGCGCGATGGGCTGGCTGGGCGGCGCCGAACTCGATCCGTTGCCGCCGCTCGCTTTCGAAGAAGAGAACACGCTAATCGACCATTTCACCCTGCATGCCGGACACGTCGACGGATTGACATTGCTCGGCGTCGATCGATACGGCGCCGATCTGAGACGCGATGGCGTGCGCAGCCGGTTCGTCTTCGACGATGCCAAATTGAATACTGAAACCTTGCATGGGGCGCTAGAAGATTGCATCGAGCGCTACGCGAATTAGGTTTTATTGCGATTCGGGGAAAACACTCATGCGGCAATAACAGCACGGCGCGCGGGCCGCAATATGTTCCGACATTTCATGTTGAAGTTCTCATGCCATGAAATGTTGATGCTCGATCGTCATGGTAATTTTCATGTTTTGCGAGTTAATCTCATAATTAAGGATGCCGACTAGGAACTTTTAGCGAAATACCGAATAGGCCAATTGAAAGGGAGCGCGTAACAAGCGCATCCGTTGGAAATTTTTTGAAACGTTTCTAGATTAATTTTACGCGAACGCTTTTGTGGTCTTTCTATTTTGTGTTAATCTCGCCATCAAATTCCGAGGCATGATCACCTTCAAAGGGCAAGCTGGCTTAAGACTGGCAGTCATTTATCCATACCACAAGGGAACCTATGTCTTCCTACAAGGAACTACTCGCTCAGCGCGAGAAGCTTGAAAAGCAGATCGAAGAAGCGAAGTCGCGTGAATACGCGGAAGTGTTGAATGAAATCAAGCAAAAAATGGCCGACTACGGCATTTCGCTGACTGAACTCGGCGGTGGCCGCGCTGCGAAGGGCGCTAAAGCCGGCCGTCCGCGCGCAGGCGTTGCACCGAAGTATCGCGACCCGGATAGCGGCAGCACGTGGTCCGGCCGTGGTAAGCCGCCGCGTTGGATCGCAGGTCTGGATCGTGAGAAGTTTCTAATCCAGAAGTAATGCCGTGGGCCGGTAGCTAATTCCGCTGGCCTATAGGTATTACGAATCAAGTCAATCAGTTGCGCCAATAGCGCGCAGCGGTGACGAACCAGAAAACCGCGTACCTGTCAGGGCGCGGTTTTTTTATTGCGCTTGAAAACGGTGCTGGGTTTTGTCGCAAGCACATCGCAGCAGCGGAACACGAATGCTTTTCATTTTGATAAGCGGCTGATTTAAAAGGATTTTTTAGGGTCATTCCGATGCCTTGCGAGATGCGCCGGGTAGAATGCACGCATTGAGATTCTGTTACGGCTTCTTCGATGCCTTCCCTCGCCGCCGGCCAGTCCGCCGAAAAACATCGCGTTGCGCGCAAAAGTACCTTCGTCAGTATTGCGCTCAATACAGGGTTGATGACGCTGCAAATCGTCGTCGGCGTGGTTGCGCATTCGCAGGCGCTGGTCGCCGACGGGTTTCATTCGCTTGCCGATCTGATTTCCGATTTTGTCGTGCTGATTGCCAATCGGCATAGCGGTGCGAAGCCTGACGCCGATCACAATTACGGACATAGCCGCTATGAAACGGTGGCGTCATTATTTCTTGGCGCGCTGCTGATTGCAGTCGGCGCTGGGATGTTGTGGCGGGCCGGAACGCGCCTGGCCGATTTGCAGAGTATCCCGGCCGTCCATCTGAGCGCGCTCGCCGTCGCGGTGCTCGTCCTGATTTCGAAAGAAGGGCTGTTTCGCTACATGCTGCGCGAAGCGCAGCGCGTGCGTTCCGCCATGTTGATTGCCAATGCGTGGCATGCGCGTTCTGACGCGGCTTCGTCGTTGGTGGTCGCGATCGGCATTATTGGTAGTCTTGCCGGCGTGCGCTTGCTCGATCCGATTGCCGCGGCGATCGTTGGTTTCATGGTGGCGCGCATGGGTTGGACGTTCGGTTGGGACGCGCTGCAAGATCTATCCGACCGCGCGCTCGACGAAACCGCCACCGCCAACATGCGCGCGCTACTGCTGTCCACGCCGGGCGTACGCGACGTGCATGAGCTGCGCACTCGTAAGATGGGCGATTTTGCGCTGGTCGACGCGCATATCCTGGTCGATCCGCTGATCTCGGTGTCGGAGGGGCATTACATTGCCGAGTCGGCCCGCGTGCGCGTGCTGACCGACAGCCGCGTGCTCGACGCGCTGATCCATGTCGATCCGGAGAACGATGCGCTGGCGCGTCCGCCGGTCGATCTGCCCAGCCGCGAGAAAGTCTCTGCCGAAATCGACGCCGCGCTGGCCACGGTTGGCATGAAGGCGGCCGCGGTCGACCTTCACTACCTGAGCACGGGGCTCGATGTCGATCTGGTGCTGCCCTCGCGCACGCTGGGCGGCAGCGCGCCCGACCTCGCGAGCGTCGACCTGACGGCACTTAAAGGCCGCTTAGGCGCCCGCAAGCTGAACGTGCTACAGGAATGGGATATGAAGC
This sequence comes from Paraburkholderia sp. BL21I4N1, assembly GCF_002973525.1. GTDB lineage: Bacteria > Pseudomonadota > Gammaproteobacteria > Burkholderiales > Burkholderiaceae > Paraburkholderia. Next base: position 96,605 of record NZ_PVEN01000018.1, on the reverse strand, counting down.
TGGATGAAACCGGCGCTGCGAAAGCGGCGGATGTCGATCCGTCGGCCGATTTCGTCAAGACGCATTGACCGCACGGCGCCGGACAACGTCTCAATCGGCGCCTTTTCGGCTTAAAGCGGCAATTGCGTGTCGAACTTGATCTCGCGCAGCACGACGCTCGTGCGGACCTGCGCGACCGCCGGAATCTTGAAGATGCGTTCGTGTAGAAAGCTGTCGTACGCCTTGATGTCCGGCGCGACGATCTTGAGGATGTAATCGGATTCGCCGGTCGTGCTGTAGCACTCGGTGACTTCAGGACAGGTGGCGATTTCCCGTTCGAACTGCTCGACGCCGCCTTCGGTGTGGCGCGTCAAATGAATATGCGCCAGCGCGCACACATGCAGTCCCAGCTTCTCCCGATCAAGCAGCGCCGTGTAGCGCTGGATCACCCCCGACTGCTCCATGTCCTTGATGCGCCGCCAGCACGGCGTGCTCGACAGGCCGACCTGGTCGGAAATTTCTTGCACGGAGCGGCGTGCGTCCAACTGCAGCAGGCGCAGGATTTTTTGTGAGAACGTATCGAGTGTCAACTGCGCCTCCGTTAGCGTCGCCTATCAACGCATGGTAGAGGGCTCGAAAACGAAACGCAATGTAAAACGGCCTAGTCGAGGGAGATTACCTAATTTGCCGGTTTCTCAGCGGCGTTTTGTCCTGAGCCGTCCCCATCTTTAGCGGCTGCGAGCAGGGCCGCCTGACCGACGCGCAGATCCTTGAGCATGTTGCAGAAGAGCGCGCCCTGTTCGATCGCGTCGTCCAGCGCGACGTGCGTGTGCGGATGCTCGTCGAACCAGTGTTTTGGAAAGCGCGGCTTGATGTTCTTGCGATACGGCAGGCCGGTCATGGCGAACGCGAGCGTCTTGATGTCGAGCGCCGACCACGAAAACGGGCAACGGCCGACAAAACGCATCATGTACCAGAACATATAGGTGAAGTCGAAGCCGGCCGGCATCGCGACGAACACCGGCTTGCCCGGCAGCGCTTCGACCCACTCCACATAGGCGGTCAGCGCGGCGGCGGGATCCTGCAAGTCCTGGCGACAGGCAGCCCACGCTTCGGGCTGCGTCTTCCACCAAGCTTCCTGCACCGGATGCGGTTTCGCGCCGTCGAGCACCTCGAGATTCGCCGAGAACGTGGCGATCAGCTGCTTGTCTTCGGTATAGGCGGCCGAGGCGAAACTCAGCATCGAATGGGGACCGGGAATCGGGCCGTCCGCTTCGACGTCGGTGCTCACATAGATTTCGCTGCTCATGCCTCGACTCCGTCGGCGACGTACGGATTGCTGCGGCGCTCGGCGCCGAAGGTCGATGTGGGTCCATGGCCCGGCACGAAGGTGACGTCGTCGCCGAGCGGCCAGAGTTTTTCGCGGATCGAGCTCACAAGGTCCGCGTGATTGCCGCGCGGAAAATCCGTGCGGCCGATCGAGCCGGCGAACAGCACGTCGCCGACCAGCGCCAGTCGATGCGCGCGGCTGAAAAACACCACGTGACCGGGTGTGTGGCCGGGGCAGTGATAGACCTCGAGGGTTTCGTCGCCGAATTGCACGGTCTCGCCGTTCTGCAGCCAGCGATCCGGCTCGAACGCCTCGGCCGCCGGAAAGCCGAAGCGCGTGCTTTGATCCGGCAACTTGTCGAGCCAGAAACTTTCGTCGGGATGCGGGCCTTCGATCGGCACGCCGTAGTGGGTGGCCAGCGTCTTCGCGCCGGCGCAGTGATCGATGTGACCGTGCGTCAGGAACACTTTTTCGACCGTCACGTTCTGGCGCGCTATTTCGCCCTGGATGACATCGAGATCGCCGCCCGGATCGACGACGGCCGCGCGCCCGGTTGCCTCGCAAACGAGCAGCGAGCTGTTCTGCTGAAACGGCGTGACGGGGATCAAAGTGACTTTCATGGGTGACGGCGCCGCAGGGAAAACGTCGATTGTACCGGCCAGCGCGCCGCGCTCGCCGAGTGCCCGGAAGGCCCGCCCCAGCGGGCTTTGGCGCGCCTATTTTTGCAGCAAGCGTGAAAATTCATCAAGGTTTTCAAGCGCTTGTCATCTCAAAAATTTCTTTTGGGTATAATGCACCCCATGCCTAGGGAACTGGGCATGCCACAAGGCGATGCGTCCCCATCAAAAATGGGCACGCGGATCGCCACTCAAGTTTGGGCTGTCGCACTGCTGGACAGCCATCAAGTATCGATGCTTTCGATGCACACGTCTTGCCCAGCCAGGCGCCGCGCGCCTGCTACGGACTTAACTGCCGTGACGCTGGGTGGGGCCTACGCCGCCGTTCCTGTGCGCTGAGTTCCGCGCGCAAGAACGTGTTTGCCACGTTCGATGGCGGCATGTGGGGTCTGGTCAGGCTGCCGGGGACAGGTTGCGCCAGACGTGAAAATTAACCGTGCGGTAGCGGCCGATTGGGTCGCATCCGGGCTTTGACGTTCTGCGCATGTCTGCGCGGCGCGTTGTCGTCCATTGCCGCCGGAGTCGCAGGCAACACGCTCAACTTCGCGTGATGCGGCTCGACATTGTGATTGCACGTCTTATGAAAACTCGGTTATCCCGTGGTCTGGGGACTCTTTTTGCTTTTTTTGTGCTGGCTGGTTGCGCCACGCCTCCGGGCACCGCGAACACGTCCGCCAACGACGCGCCGCTCAGCACCAAAGCAGCGCAGGCAGGGAGCTTCGGACCGCAAGCCTTCGGTAGCGCGCCGGCCTCCGGCGCAAGCGCCGCGGGCTCGTCGCTGGCCGACGCCAAGCCTCTAACGGACGATGGTTCGGACATTTCGGACTTTCATCAAACCGGTCGCGCGTCGTGGTACGGCCGCGGCTTCCATGGCCGCCGCACCGCGAACGGCGAACGCTACGACATGCATGCGCTGACCGCCGCGCATCGCACGTTGCCGCTCGGCTCGTATGTGCGCGTGACCAATCCGGCCACGTCGCGTTCGGTCGTGGTGCGCATCAACGATCGTGGCCCGTATGCTCGCGGCCGTGTGATCGATCTGTCGATGGCCGCCGCGAGCGCGCTCGATATGCGTCACGCCGGCACGGCGCGTGTCAAGATCGAAGGTCTGACGCAGCAGGAAGCACGCGCCGAGCTGAACGAAACGCTGGCGTCGAACTCGGGTTCGAGCAGCGAGAAGTAATCGAAAGTCGATGGTGAGGCTGCGAGTGCGTGCGTGATAAGCGCGCTCGTAGCAGACGGAGGTGGCAGTTCATGCCATCTCTGTCAAAAAAGAAAAGGGCCACGAGGCCCTTTTCTTTTTTGTCCGACTTTTTTCTTCCGACCGCTTAGTCTTCTTCGTGGTCGTCTTCGTCTTCGTTGTCTTTCTTCAATGCCAGCGCGCGTGCGTACAGCGCGTTGCGCGACGCCCCAGTGATCGACGCCGCCACCTTAGCCGCGCTGCTCACCGTCAACTCTTCCAGCAGGATGCCCAGCAGCGCGTCGTGATCGTGTTCGCCGGTGGCTTCCGGCTGCGCGCCTTCCACCACCAGCACGAATTCGCCGCGCTGTCGGTTCGGATCGGCGGCGAGCCATGTTGGCCCTTCGGCCAGGGTGCCTTGGTGCAGCGCTTCGTGTAACTTTGTCAGCTCTCGCGCGATCAGCAGCTTGCGTTCGCCGCCGAAGGCGTCGGCCAGCGCCTGGACCGTCTCGACGATCCGGTGCGGCGCTTCATAGAACACCATCGCGTGAGTATGGCGCGCGAGTTCCTGCAACGCGGCGGCCCGCGCCTTTGGCTTGGGTGGCAGGAAGCCGAGGAACGAGAACGTCGCGACCCAGTCGCCGGCCGCGCTCAACGCCGTGGCAAGAGCGCTTGCTCCGGGCAGCGGAATCACCGGATAGCCGGCTTCGCGCACGGCGTCGACCAGTTTGGCGCCGGGGTCGGAGATGCCGGGCGTGCCCGCGTCGGACACGTAGGCCACGCGCTCGCCCGCTTGCAGATGTTCGATCAGGCGCTGCGCCGCGGCCCGCTCGTTGTGCTGATGCACCGCAACGAGCGGCTTCGAGATGCCGTAGCGTGCGAGCAGTTGGCCGGTGTTGCGGGTGTCTTCGGCCGCGATACGGTCCACCAGTCCGAGCACATGCAACGCGCGCAGCGTGACGTCGGCAATGTTGCCGATCGGCGTGGCCACCACATACAGCGCGGCGGTGGGGTACTGCTGCCCTTGCGCGAGTTCGGAGAGAGGAGTCATGAGGCAAAAGACGCAAACTGACAGAAAGAGGCCGCCATTGTGCCACGCAGCCTCGGAGGTTCTGGGGGCTGGGGACGGTGAGCGGGGAGTTGAGCGTTCGCAGGTCGCCATGGCGGGGCATACATCGGCGAAGGTATGCGCCGCGACCGTGACGCGAGCGGCGACGAGGGCATCGCAAAATGCGCTGGCGAGCATGCTCGCGTGTCCGCAGACGGCCACCGCATCACCGTCCAGTCCTGCCCCGCACAACTTTTCAAGATCGGCCGGGTCCAAACTCGTCGGCGCGGTTTTCGAGTTGCGGGCGCAGGAGTTTTTGCAGCGGCAGCGTTTGCGGTTCGTCGCGCGTAACGTGTCGTGCCGCGGCGGCGAGATCGATCTGGTTATGCGCGACCGTGACGGTGCGCTGGTGTTCGTCGAGGTCCGCGCGCGGGCGCAAGCTCAATTCGGCGGCGCGGCGGCGAGCATCGACTGGCGTAAGCAGCGGCGCATCGTGCGCGCGGCGCAGCATTATCTGGCCATTCATGGCCGCTGTTCGCACGATCAGCCCGCGTGCCGTTTCGACGTGGTCGCGTTCGAAGCCGGCCGGCTCGTCTGGTTGCGCGACGCGTTTCGTGCCGACGAAGTCTGAAGCCGCGCGCGGAGAACCCGCGTGAGTACGATAAACTTGCGCTCGCGTCCGGGCCACGGGGCGACGCGGATTGCGCGCAATGTCGGGTACTTTGCGATGCATCGACGCTACCGCGCCACGTTACCGGCCAGCTTTACCGGCGCAGCATCACTCGCAATACGACTTCACAACACGGCCGCGCAGTGCGGCTCATTCGCGGTAGAAGATAGAGACTCGATGTCAGTCGAACGCATTCAACAACACTTCCGCGACAGCGCGGCAGTCAAACTCGAAGCCCTCGAAACCCTGTCGATGCCGATCGCCGCAGCGATCGACACGATGTTCGGCGCGCTCGCCAACGGCAACCGCATTCTGGCGTGCGGCAACGGCGGCTCGGCGGCCGACGCGCAACACTTCGCTGCCGAGCTGATTGGCCGCTTCGAACGTGAACGGCCCGGCTTGCCGGCAATCGCGCTGAGCACGGATACGTCCGTGCTGACCGCCATCGCCAACGACTATTCGTTCGAGCAGATTTTTTCGAAGCAGGTCTGGGCGCTCGGCCAGCCGGGCGACGTGCTGCTGGCCATCACCACGTCCGGCAATTCGGCCAACGTGCTGGCCGCGATCGAAGCCGCGCACGAGCGCGAAATGATCGTGGTCGCGCTGACCGGCAAGGGCGGCGGCCGCATGCAAGATGTATTGAGCGATACCGACATCCACGTTTGCGTGCCGTCGGATCGCACCGCGCGTATTCAGGAAGTGCATTTGCTGACCATCCATTGTCTGTGCGACGGCATCGATGCCATGTTGCTGGGCGAAGACTGAGATTGATTCCGAAGGAGAGCTAGTTGATGAGCGTATTCCGCGTCAAGAAGACACTGGTGAGAACCGTGCTGGTGGTGGGGTTCGCGGCGGGGCTGTCCGCGACGTTGCAGGGTTGCTTTCTCGCCGTTGCCGGCGCGGCGGGCGGCGGCGCGCTGGTGGCGACCGATCGGCGCACGCTTGGCGCGCAGACCGAAGATCGCGAGTTGCAGGTGAAGGCGCTCTCGCAGATCAGCCAGAATCTGCCGGACAACGCGCACGTCAACGTCGCGGTGTTCAATCGTCGCGTGTTGCTGACCGGCGAAGTCGCGGGCGACGTGTCGAAGCAGCGTGCCGAGACGATCGTGCGTGGCTTGAACAACGTCAACACGATCGTGAACGAACTGGCGATCATGCCGGCCAGTTCGTTCTCGTCGCGCACCAACGACACCTATCTGGAAACGCGAGTGAAGACCGCGCTGATCGCCGAGAAGAATATTTCGGCGAACAATTTCAAGGTGGTGGCCGAGCGTGGCTCGGTGTACCTGATGGGTCTCGTCACGATGGACGAGGGCAATCGCGGCGCCGACGTCGCGAGCCGCGTGCCGGGCGTGGTGCAGGTCGTGAAGCTGTTCCAGTACATTCAGCCGCAGGAAGCCGCGGCCGCGGCGGCAGCAGCAGCGGCTGCACCGACGCCCGCCGCGTCGCAGCCGGACGCGAATGCGCCGACTGTCGGCGCGATTCCGGATTCGTCGGTGAGCTCGCGACCGCTCGATCAGCAGGCGCCGGCGCCGGTTACCAATTCGAACGCGGTGCATCCGGGTAATCCGAAAGCGACTACGCCATGAAGCGCGGTGTGATCGTTGCCGGGTCGGTTTTGGTCGGGGCGGTGGTGGGCTTGTTTGTGTCCAGCGCGCATGCTGCCGATGCGCCGCGTGGGCAGAGTATCGCTAACGCGAATGCTTGCATGGGATGTCATGCGGTGGACCGCAAACTGGTGGGTCCGTCGTTCCAGCAGATCGCCGCGAAATATAAGGGCGATGCGCAGGCGCCGGCCAAACTGGCGAGTAAGGTAAAGAACGGTGGCTCCGGCGTGTGGGGCATGATTCCGATGCCCGCGCACCAGTCGATGAGCGATGCGGATATTCGGACGGTGGTCGATTGGGTGCTGAAGGGGGCGCCGTCGAAGTGATGGTTTGGTGGGGTTTGGGGCTAGGCAAAATGGAAAATGCCTGTGCTAGAATTGTTTGCAGGTCGGGGGGGTAGCTCAGCTGGGAGAGCGTCGCGTTCGCAATGCGAAGGTCGGGAGTTCGATCCTCCTCCTCTCCACCATGGAATTCTCTTTAAAACCGGCCACTTAGGCCGGTTTTTTATTGTCTACTGCTTATATCAATCGCGGTCGTTTTGGGTCGCTTTTGGTCAATTAGCGTCCCAAACTTGTCCCGCGCGAATCCCTTGTCGAACCGACCGATGCGGCCTTTGTGGTTCAGTTCTGCTTCCGCTCGCGGGAGCGTCGTCTGTTGACTGATCTACGCACACCATACACAATCCAGAGTACTCGATCTTTGACTTGATCACACCGATCAAGGCCCGTGTGGATAAGCACCCTCCGCGCGCGGTTAACGACATGTCAACCGACCGATTACGAACGGCGTCGGCGCAGCGCAAGACAGAGCGCTGCAGGACATGGCGAAGGGGCCACTGAGGGCCATTCGGCCCGCCTCCTGGTACAACGCTGCGGCGTCTGGGCCATTGGCTGGTGCGCACGTTCGGTAGCTCACATGCACATATTGCTTGTGGGCCGCCGGAGTTCGCCCATGCCGACAGATTTTCCCATCGAGTTGCTGACGCTAGGTCAGCTATGCCCTCTCCTCCACAGAAAGCCTGCGACCGTCTACGCAGACATTGCCGCGAAGCGCTTCGATCGCCTGCCGCCGATCGTGCGATTGCCCGGTCAACGAAAGTTGTTTTGGCGCAAGCAGGACGTTCTCGATTGGATTGACCAGCACGTCCAACCAGCGGTCGCTGCTACCGTAGTCGCGCCCAATTTCCGCAACGCTAATCGAAAGACGGATCCGATAACCGAGTCTCAGCAATCGCGGCGAATCGGGCGACCGACGAAACGACAACAGTTCGAACGTTTGGCGGCGGCGCGGGAGGGCAGATGAACTCCTCGGATGAGCAGACCTTGCCGCTAGTTGCCGGGGGTGTTCACCCGCCTCTTTCAAATCGTCAACCGATGCATGACGTGCATAAGCGTCCCGTTAACGACCGCTCGACGTGCCGCGAGCGAGAGGTGGCTGGTTCAATGAAATCTGCGGCCGACACGATCTTCGCGCATTCGCCGGAGATCGTACAGCGGTCGGTTGCGCAACAGGCCAAGCAGGCTGCGCAGCGAGCAAAGCTGGACGCGGCTATAGCGGAGAGCGTAGCCAATCAACAGATGTCGCTTCCTTTCTGGCCCGCGAAGTTTCGTGCGCTGCCGAATGAAGTTTTCCGATCAGCTCTCTTCAACGCACGCAATAAATGTAGGAAACGCGAGTATCTGAAAGAGCGTGACATCTACGTCATCGGTGACGGCCGGATCACATACACGGGTGAGGAGCTACGACAGGATGATGAGACGGTCTGGCTTCAACTGATTCAGCTCGCCAAGTCTCAGCCGCTTGGCGAAAGCGTGCGGTTCACCGCACGTTCTTTTCTCTTGGCCATCGGATGGCCAGTCAAAAGCCAAAGCTATACACGTTTGCGTGATTGCCTGACGCGTATGCAAGCCACATCGTTGCAGGTGATAGTAAAGCGACTCGGCGGTAGCAACGAAAAAGGCGCGGAAGATGGCAGGGCGATGTCGATGATCCCTGCATTCGAGTGGCGCGACGCCCGTACCGGTGTCGCACTCAAGCAGTACAGGGTGCAATTGGCCCCGCAACTGGTCGACCTGTACGGCGGAAAGGGCTATTTCACCCGAGTTGAGTGGGCACAGCGGCTCGATCTGCCGCCTGGACTCGCAACATGGCTACATGGTTACTTTGCGAGCCATGAAGTGCCGTTCCCGATCAAGGTGGGGACCATCAAGGCAGGGGCGGGGCTGACAACTACGACGCAGAAGCATCTGCGCGAACTTGTAAAAGCCGCCCTGAATGAACTCGAGCGAGTGGGTTTTTTGAAAGACTTTTCTGTTGGTCCAGACGGTCTCGTGAAGGTCGAGCGACTGCATGACCTTTGACCGACCGAAGTATGACCTTTGGCCGGCCGGCCATGACCTTTGACCGGCCGGAGTGTGACCTTTGACCGGCCGGACTATGACCTTTGACCGGCATACGATTTCTTCAAATCCTTTCTGCAAGGGGCTAAGCGGTCAGTTTCGGCAACCCATAACAGTTTACTAACCTCTCTTTAACCGTAAACCGTCCCCGCGCTGTGGAAAAGCTATGGAGAACTCAGCAGAGAATTTCGCCTCGGCTTACTTCGTCCCACCGTGGAAAAGAACAAGTGCGCGCCTGCGGCGCGTGATCAGCCCTGGTAAAACACCGTCGGTCAACAACCGCCCAGCCGGATTGCCCGGCCTTGAAGGCCGGTCGGCGCTCTCCCGCCGCCCTGCGGGCGGCGGTGCCCGTGCGCCTCAATCCGGGCTCGTGGCACTCGCGATGCCGAATCGTCGATCAACGGCTTGGGCTTGCAGAGATGGGCCTATGGTCGGCAGACCTTATCACTAAGGCAAGCCGCATCGCGGCGCGTCAGGCCGAAGGCAACGCTCGCGAGGAGCCGGTGGGCGGGTGCAGGACGCCGGCTACCAAGCCGGCGCTGTCCACGCCCTTGCGGTGTGGGCAGTGCTCCCATCCACGGGCGGGCGCGGAACGACCTCTGCCGCGCGAAGCGACGGTTCGACTAGCCAAGCAATAGCAGGTGCCCAGATGTCGTTTTCTGGGCGGGCCGCGACCAAATAACCTCAGCATCCTTGCGAAAACACAGGGCGGTAGGTTGCTGTCAAATGTTCCACGAAAAAATTCGAGATTTTCCCAAACGCCTGTCGCAAAAGGCTTTGCGGCGCCCAAGGCAAACATGTTCCACGCACCCATAGAGCGCTTGGCTCTGTCAACGTAGTAGCCCTGACATAACAACGCTTATGTCAGATTTCGCCGGATCATCGTCATAGAAATGACGTTGTACGTAATCATGAGGTGAACCGCTGTTGCGAATTGCGAGAGCTTCGAGGCAACATACGAAGGGAGCTTGGCGAGGTTATTTGGTCGCGCTCGCTGGCTGCATGGAAGGCTGCTTCGACTCGACAATGCTGTGCCCTTTGCTGCTACACACCCGGACAGATTCGCAGCCACGGTCCCAGCGCGTCGCGCACGCATTGTTGGCATAGGTCAATGCTGACTGTAGCGCCGTCGCCGAACACTGAGAAGTAGCCGCCCCGGTACTCGACGCTCAGCTTTTCATGCCAATCGTCATCGCCAGGCGTTAGCCTTCGACCACAACGATCGCAGGCGCAGGCTGCAACTTCCTGCACAATCTTATCTCGGTATTCGAGCATGACCGTTCCCGTGCGTAAGACCAGAAGGTAAGGACCGAGCGTGTCCGCTCAATGCCTTGCGTCAGTAATATCGCGACGATGAGCACTACCAATGCGGAAGATTGCCCCGAAGCCAGTCGGACCAGTCCGACGCATGCGCACATTCGCTTTCGCCGACGATCGCTGGACAGCCCGAGCCGTGAAGAGCCGCGCGAAACTGATCTCGCCATGGTTGCGGAATGTCGGCGGGACGAACGTAATACGGGTGGCCTTCGCGCTCGATCACGCGCACCGCGTGCAGTGCAGCGAGCCGCTCAGCAGCTTGCCCGAGCTGATTGAGGCGGAAGTTCAACGCGATCTTGTCTCCCGTGGCCGGTGCCGTGTCCCCCTCTCGCCAGTCGGGCATCGAGACATGGGCATGCCGCACACCTGCGGCAAACAGCAGCTCGGCCAGTTCGCGCCCGTCGCGCGCTTCAAACGTTGCCCCGGTTGCGAGCACCGTGCCAACCAGCAGATCACGAACCGGGTCATAGACGACCCTTGCCTGAATCTGGGCTTCTCCGGAGTCGACCGAGAACTGACTATTTGTCCGGATCGCAAGCCATCTCCCAGCGCTCAGATGGCACGATGGTATGCAGGCCAAGCTGTTTCGCGGTTTCGATCGGTAGGCGCAGTCGCACAGTGCCCGCTTTGTCCCACGGGCTGTCGATCATCACCACGTCAACCTGCACGCCTTCCAGTTCCAGATACACCACGCCCATCTCGAACACTTCTTCGTAGAGATGCCACGATGGTTTGCCGCCTTCGGAATTCTGATGCGCAAGAGTCGCTTTGGTGCTCATGGGTAACGGCCTGTATAGGTAACGACTGCCAGTGTAGCGGGGGACCGAGCTCATAGAACCGACCGAGAGCAGAGTCTCCTGAAGGTCTGGACCCTAGCGCTTGCGCGGCTGTTCGTCAAAGTAGCGGCCGAGGAACTCCACTACCGTAGGGCCATCGATGATCTTCGCGCGGCGCAAAGCGATGACCGGCTTTTCGGTCTCGTCGGGCACGACCTCGTCATCGGACAGCCGCGTGACGAGTTGCGCAAGCGCAGCAGTGCCGTCCGTTACATCCGCTACGCCGTGACATTTCGCCAGATCGGCAATGAACTCGCGCAGGCCGGTTATTGGAATCTCAAGCGTCACGGCGACCTCCAGTGCGGGCGAACTGCCCGGAAACGGCTAACAGCACCGCGAGGCGGCGAACGTGATCAGTGCAGCGGTATTCGACAGTGTAATGAGGGAATGCACTGGCAAGATGTACCGATGAACGATACCACTTTGTGTATCCTCCCGGCCTCAGTCGCGTGAAAACGGCGGCATGCCCGCTGATTGTGACGACATGGACAGGATGCCGTTCGGCCTGCGCCGCAGCCGTGAGGTTATTTGGTCGCGCTTGCGCGATGCAGTAGCCGAAATCAACACTTTCGAGGTTCCGGCAGGTGGGCGTATGCTTATATGAAAAGGAGAGGAAGCCATGCCAGCCGATAAACTAGGTAGCTATATGCAGAGCCTTGAGTTTCTGAAGCGAGCCAACGCAGCCGTCTTTGAAGCTGTGCGTAAACTTGAGGCCAAGGGTATCCAACCCGCCTATCTCGACAGGAAGACGGGTCGAATCGTTGGTCACTGTGATGACGCCGCGCGCGCAAACGATTCTTGCGAGGGTCGGCGAGTTCCCGATCTATTGAGCGGAGAAGATCCGATCCAAGGAGCCGGGAAATGAGCGATAACGGGGCAGCGCTTGGCAGGGCATTCGCGGCCGAACGGACCGCAGCAGACTGGAAGGCTTATGCGAGAAAGCTCGAGCAACAACTGTTGGCTGTGGAAGCGAACCTCGCGGGTAATAAGGCACTCAAGGACGCGGCTCTGCGCGAACTGGCAAAGGTCGATCCAGCAAATTACTTGATGGTGCAACAGAATCGTCAACGAGTGTACGACAAGGATTTTGACGCGTTCATAGCGTCGATTCGCGCCGCGTAGCATGTACCAAAAAAGGAGCCCGTGGGGCAGACGGGCTTCCGTCACACGCGTTCGCGGGGGGCGGGACCGACATCGCCCGGGGTGCGTGGAGCACCAGCGCCCCCGAGCATGGCAGGCGCTTGACTGCGGGCAACGTTGGCCCCTTGATTGAGGCCCGCGCCGAAGTTCTGATTGGCCTTTTCGTGTAGATCCCGACCAACCGCACCAGTCATCTGTCCGCCGACCCACGCGAACACCTGATCGGGTATCACGTGGATGAGCGCAAATGCGCCGTTGACCAGACTGAGGCACATGCTCACGTACAGGACGATGTAGCCGATGATGCTCACCAGGCCGGTTGTCGAATCGAATTGCGCGTTCGCCAGTGCTACGCCAAACATCGTGTTGAGCAACGTGCCGAGCACAACCACGCCGGCCCCACCAAAAATGAAGCCGAGCATCATGAAGACGGGGCGAAACATGACGTTCAGCAGGAAGATATAGCCGTGCGTGGTGCGCTGGCCCATCCCTTCGCCCTCGCCGTCAAGGTGAGCAAACGCCCATAGCGGTGCGGCAACGACGCTTTCACAAACGACAGCAAACCAGCCAACCACGCCCCCGAACCACACCATGAACGGCAGCATAGGGATATAGATCGACAGCATTGCGCCGAAGAAAAACAGTGTGAGCAAAATTATCACGATGAACGGGCCGAGCGCGCTCAACAAGCCATCGCCCGCGCCCGTCAACAGTCCTGTAATGCCACCTGTCACCACATCGGCAATCTTTCCGGTCGTACTCTCTTTCGCCGCACCCACGGTCGCCTTGACGACACCATACGCGCCGAGCGCGGTCCAGCCGGCGTCGAGGATGTAATCGCCGAGGTTTTTCATGCCAATCAGGGGATTGGTCGAACCGTTTGGCCCTTGCCCCGAGTTGAGGTTGACCGCCCATTTCACGAGACCCTGCGTGTTGACAAGCTTGCCGAGGATGCTTTTCGGGTCCGTTCCGGTGATACCTACCGACAGGTTGTCCAGCGCACCTGGCGTTGTTGTAACCGATGCGTCCTGCTGTAGCTGCTGGCTGTAGACGGCACTGACTTTTCGGTATAGCTGTGGGTAAGGCAGATTGTCGGGGCTGGTTCCCGACACTGCTGCGGCCGTCGCGTTTGCGAGGCTCGTAAGCTGCGAGTTCGCCTGCGCGAAAGTCTGATACCACGTGCCCATCATGACCCAACCGTCACGCTGAAGGTTCGACTGGATGACGCTTGCGAGCTGGCTGATGCCGCTTGATGAGTCTGCGAGCGCCTTCGTGATCGTGGCCTGGTATTGCAATGCGGCCTGATTGATGGTGTTCGCAGGATCGGCCGGCTGTGCCTGTCCCGCGTTGATAGCGGACACGTAGGTCTGCGCGGCACCGGCCAGCGTTGATTGCATTGCCGAGAGCGCGCTTTGGTGCGCGGCAAGCAGTTGCGAATACGCCTGGTTCGGATCGTTCGCATAGACAGCCATACCATCGAATTGCGGGATCGACGGCGGGGCTGCAATGCTGATTTCCGCTCCGCCGCATGAGAGGCCGCGCTGGTTCATCAGGACGATCTTTGCCCCGGTTCCGGCTGAGTTGAATTTCTCGGCGGGATCGACGGATACGCCCGTGTCGTTGGGCATGTTATCGATGGCCGTGTTCGCGGCCTGCGCGCACAGGTTGGCCTCGAAAAGGGCCTTCGCCAACGTCGTTGCTTGCGGCGCTGCCGGCGTCGCGATCATCGAGCCGCCGCCATTTAGCACAGTCAGGGCGGCGTCCATCGTGAGATTGGCAATGCCGACGCCGAGCACCGTTCCCCACAGCATGACCGCCTGCGCCCCGTTGAAGCCGCCAAAGACCGGAACGAGCGAAGAAAAGCCGGTAGACGTTCGAATCACGAACCAGGGCGAAGACTTTTTCTGGCCCATGAACTCGCCATCCTGGCCGGTCTGAATCAGTGCGGCGACGAAGTGATACGTGGCCCAGATCGCGCCGACCGCGAGCATGCACGAATTCAGCACGAGAAACATTTGCGCGACCATGCTGCCGGCACCGCTTCCAGCGGTCAACGGATTGCGAACGATCGAGCCGAACACCGTTTCGAGCAGCGACATTGACTTGTCGCCGCTGCGATTCGCCGCGTTCTGGATATCGCCCATCGAAACGCTCGCCTGTTGGGCGAATGACGTTGCTGTTACGAGGATGAACGGGACGGCAACAGCAGCCCGTTTAAATATCTTATGCATCGACATACCCCGTGATCTAGAACAGGCGCGGATTGACCAACCGCAGGAGCGCCCCGCGCGAGCGGAAGAAGTCGCGGTAGCTGCCAAGTGGCTCGTCGGGCCGCTGTGGGCCACTTTCCAGTTGCCAGAGTTGATGCTCGTATTTGACCGTGAAAAGCAACGGGAGCATGGCACCAAACACGCTGTTGAACACGGCCAGGAAGTCCCCGCCAACCACCCCATAGATGAAGTACAAGAGGCACAGGTACGCGACGAGGAGGCATACCCTCTTGCTATTGAGACACTTCCGCATGATCTGCGGCAGGGGCAGCGCGTCGGCCGGTCGGACCGCAAGTGCTTCGCGATAGGTTCGCACGTGCCGGGTTGTTGGCCGTTGCCGTTCGAGTTCGTTGTGCAGATCGCGCAACGTCTTTGCCCCGCTGCTGGCCGTTTCCTTGGCGGACTGGAACGCCTTATAGACTGGATAGCCTGGGACCATGTAAAGGCTCGCACGCGCGACGCGGCGGCCGATGCTGGTTTTCTTCGTTTCGTTGGTCATCGTTGGATCTCCCGCGCCACTGCGTTTTCGACCGTTTGGTATGCCTGCTTCAAGAGGAAGCACCAGAAAAAGATGACCCACGCCACGGCTACCGCGACGCCAAGCCAACGCGTCGGATAGCCTTCGTGGCTGCGCGCCCACCAGATCGAGGCGACTACAAAGCAATGCACGAGAAAACAAATCTGGACGACGAGGCAGGCATCCTTGAACTGCTCATGTGTGAGGCCACCACGTGCGCGGCGACGGGCCAAAACGCGCGGCGAAGCGGCGAGCACATGAAGGAAATGGCTGATGGTCATATGTGCCTCTCGCTTTACTGGAACAGCCGCGCCAGGCTGCCGGTAATGGTTGAAATCACGCCACTGGACGATGGCGCAACCTGATTGAACGTGCCCGACAGCAATCCACTCGACCCGGCCGTAGAGCCGGCCACGTTCTTTTGAATGGCGTCAATCTGCTGCTGCACCTGGGCTTGCGCTGAGGCCATTGCCTGCGCCGAGGTCTGCCGGGCTTTGTTCGCGAGCGACTGGCAGGATGCCTGCTTGATCTTGTTGAATGCCGTTGCCATCACCGAGCTATTGCCGAGGTACTGCGTCGGATAGTCGGGGAAGTTTTCGAGGCAGGCTGTCTGCAACTGGTTGAGTAGCTGAATCTGCTGAAAATTGGTGTTGATGTTGTTCAAACGGCGATCCTGCTCTTGAGCCTGAGCGTTCGACATTTCCGTTTGCATCGTGCAGGCAGCTTGCACGGGTTGAGCGAGCGCCGTAGCGATCAACATCATTGCCAACGCACACCCGAAACTCTGTCTCTTTGGCTTCACAGCCACTCCTTATCGAGCATTGGTCGCGCGCACGCGCTGTAGCTGCGTTTCGATCGCGGTACGGTCCACTCCGCGCTCATTGTTTGCGAGCAGTTGCCCCAACAGCACGTTCGTTTGCCGTTGCAACTCGACGTGCTTATGCGTTTGATCGGCCAGGAAAGCCGTGGTGAACAGCAGTTCGCGCATGAGCTTGGTCGGGTCGGCGATCGCGCCAAACTCGATTTGCCAGTACGGGTTACGCCAGCGACGGCCGGCCTCGAAATCTTCGAGTTCGGCGAGACTCATCGTGCCCGTGCTCTTGGCAACGCTCGATGCGGTCGCGTTGAAATACTGCGCGGCGGCGTCCGACTGCTTGATATCCTGAATCAGTTGGGCGCTGCCGGCGAACGGCTGACGTGAACCGATGAGGTCATTGATCGGCTTGATGGCGCTCGACATATTGGCTTGGTAAGCCTTCTGCATCGCGATATAGAGCTTGCCGGCCTCCGTGCCTGCCTCAGCCTTGTTAATGCTCTCGGGCGGTTGCGGATCGATCGACATGCGCGCGTAGGCGCGGGCCGCGTCCTGTTGCTGCTGCGTGAACGTCAGATCGACGCTTTTACCCGGCAAGCCAGCACCGATGAAAATCGAATCCACGTCCGCATCGCCATCGGGAAGTTGGGAAGCCTTGCAGCCCGGATAGCCAAGCTGCAACTCCAGCGGCGTGCAGTAGTTGTCGGCGTGGATGCTCGCCGAAGCGCGACGCGAAGCCTCAACAGAGGGGGCCGGCGAGTTCAGCGCCTTCTCGAGTGGCGGATAGTTGACGTGTGCGCCACCCGGACGCAGCGACGACGATGCAGAGGCAGCGCCGCTAACGGCTTGCACCGCATAGTTGCTCGAAGACGTGGCGCACGGGTCTATCGGCAACTCTGTTTCGCGGGCGACCTGATCCATTTCCTGCTGTCGCTGGACTTCGAGCGCCATTTCGCGCTGCGAGTCGGACGCCTGCGTAACGGCGTTCGAGACCTTCGTGCCAACGCTCGCGATATCGGTGTCAATCTCGTTGAATAGCGTCGTGAACGTTGAACTGATCGCTTGGAGCATGTTGCCGAGCACCAGTGACGCTTGCTCGACGGCGCTCACCACGCACCCGTCGCATACGGCGTAGGCGCTGCTGGTCGAAAGCATGGTCAAGCAGGTCAGCGCGACACATAGGAGAGTTTTTCTCAGCTTCATGGGGCTTCTCAGTGGCAGGATGAAAGCAGACGCATCGCTGTCGGCGCGGAAACGAACGTTTCGAGCAACCGCGCTTTCATTGCAAGGGCCTTGCCTTCGTTTAGGTACTGCCGCAGCGTCGTTTGACGATAGATGGATATCCCCTTCACGCAATCGCAAACCGTCACGACACGATCCATAGCCGTGTCGTCCTCGGTGTTGAGTTCCGCGGTGACTTCGACGTGGTGCGCATCGGCCGCAGCCTGCGCGGTCGCGATCAGATCGGAAACGGCTTGTTGATCGGCAAAAGCTGACGCCGACGCGGCAGCGAGCAGGCATGCGCAAATGACGTTTCTCATGTCAGTGCCCCCGTGCGTAGATCACTGCGCGGCGCAGGTCGAGTAGGCCGAACAGATAACCTCTTATTTCCGTGCCGGGTTCCGTGTCCTCAATGAGACTTTCGAGCCGATCGAGCGGCATATGAAACGGATCGCTCAATTCGAACTCAATCGACAATTTGCTTTCGCTCGAAAGGGAGGAAAGGGGGTGACTGCTAGAATGCTTATTAGCCATTGCGTAGCCTCTTGTACAGGTGACGTGGTGGTCAGGTGCGACGGCCGGTGCCAGCCGATCGTCGCGCCGCTTTCTCTTAAGGTGATCTAATTAAAGATAATCAATTATCACCCTTACTGATAATCGGGCAATAGGCGGGTTGCGCTATAGTTCAATGTCGGCAAAGTTTTTTTTTGTCCGTTGCGAAATTACCGAAGCTCCCATGTTGTTTTAGATCCAAAGTCGACTCACGAGAAGCTTCCTGGCCGCCCGCCGTCGAACTTGGGAGGAGAGCAAATTGGGCAGACGTCTGCACGCAGCCAAAACGCTTGATATCAACGAAATGGGAGTTGACGAATGCGCACCGAGCGCCCTTCGTCAACTATCCGATCCGAGGCGTTGATCGCCGGATAGGTGCTTGCATTGGCGCAGTCGGTTTTGCGGTTTGGACTTGCCTGAATTCGGACCAAGCGCTGCGGCGCGGTGCATAGTGTCGGCGCGCAGTGCGGGTCGATCGGTGGCCGAGGAGAGCGGCAACCTCCTCGGCAGACGCGATAGCCTTCGCGTTTGCCGAAAATTGATGGCGAGCGGAGTAGAGCGCGTATGTTCGCTTGTCGTCGCCAGGCCACAGGGCGGCGCACGTTCGGCGAATTGCTTGCGTGCATCCCTTCTGTATCACGGAGAATTCGAGCCCGCGAGCGAGAAGCTCTCGGAGTGACTCGAGGTGAGCGTGGACTACTGGGAAGTCGTCGGCGTTAACGGGGACCACTCGGCTGATGCCCGTCGCTCGGCCGTTGGTGGCTTTTGCGTTCAGTACGTTGAGAGTCCTGCCGTCTTCGGACAGTCGTGCGTTTGCCCATTCGCACGGACGCAACCCCGTCGCAAGTCCCGCCATTAGCCAAAGTGCGGCGCGTTTCGAAAAATCGCTAGCGCGGGCTGGTTTGGCGAGGTTTGCTACCAGCAGATCGTAGTCGCGCCTGGGAATGCCTTTTCGTTTGCGCGATGACGTGTGACCGGGTTCGCGGTTCGACCGACAATCGGCGGACGGAAGGTTGCGGATCTCCTCCGCAGTCTGCTGGAACAGCGGATCTCGGTTTCGCTCGAATTCGATCTCGTATCTGCAAACGAGGCTGGCTTGGTACTGCCGAAAAGTCGCCCACTTCCAGTCTTTGGCGCGCCGCTTCATATAGGCAACGACATCGCTTGGTGCCGGATAGGCATCCTCAGGTAACTTTAATTCTTCTGCAATCCGACACAAGAGGCCATGGGCTCGCGACAGGTATGCAGCGATGGTCGGCTTCGTCCGGGTTTGATTTCTGGCCGTTTGATGTGGGTCCTTCATGATGTGGATCCGGCTTCCCTTTTGGTGGCAATTGGTGAGTGGTCGGCTTGGAGTTGTCGAGAAGTTGCGGTTTCAAGGCTACCAGGTTTCGAATGGATTTTGCATTCCACCCGATCGCATTCTGAGTGTTTTGGGATTCGTTACACGGTGAGGTATCACGTAGCGACTATATTTCATATAGCCGCGTTACAGCTTCACTCGCAGTGAGCTGTAACGGCCATTAGGTGTCGAATAAGTATCAGATACCGCGCCGATTCGAATCCGTGTTCCGCAGGACTCGAGACATTCGGAAGCGAGCGGATGGCGGCTTCACGTAAGGCATGGAGTCGCAGGAAGAGCAATCGAGTTAAGGTCGATTGCGTCGAAA
The DNA here is from genome assembly GCF_002973525.1 of Paraburkholderia sp. BL21I4N1. Lineage (GTDB taxonomy): Bacteria > Pseudomonadota > Gammaproteobacteria > Burkholderiales > Burkholderiaceae > Paraburkholderia. The sequence continues at coordinate 77,378 of NZ_PVEN01000018.1, read as the reverse complement.
TTGCGTTGTTGGTACCTTCGACCCGAGGTGGGGCGGCTAGGCGAGTTGGCGCGAACGACGCAAACATGCGTCATTCTTGCGTCGTGGGACGCTATGCGCTGCGGCACCAGATAATTTGCAAGGGGAAATGCGTCATCGTTGCGTCGTTCGTTTGATGCGTACCGCTGGCTAGGAGCTGGCGAATCTTGAATGCATTCATGAATGCGTTGTGGAGCACAAAGCATACTGCGGTGCCAGCTTTGAAGATGGAACTTCTGCCATCTGCGCTTGGGCTCGTTTAGAAAAAGAGATGGTTGCATGGCGGCGCCACCCCGACACATTCTTTGGTACGGTTCGACAGCGCAAGACGAAAGCTGAAACTCCTTTGGAGTTATAGGACTGCTTCCTCACCAGCCACAAGAGCGCCCCAAAGAGCGGCTGCAAGAGCTGGTGGCTGGGGCGTCTGAAGTAGATGAGCTACGTAGGCTCGAGCAGCCGGCGCCACCCAGCGTCTTTGCGGAGCGCTGCACAAATTCAGTTTTGGCGATGCAGCCGGCAGAAGAGCCGGCCGCATCATGAGAGCGTTGCGCCGGCATCGTCGTTGGTTCGACCTACGCTGTCACCATAAATGATTCGCTGGGAGTTACTTTCATCCAGCCAAGGATAACCAAGTTGCGGATCGCGCTTGCGACGGCCTCCTTTTTTTCTTCCGTTTGCCAAGACTTTTTCCAACCCAAAACAAAGTCGAACAATTGCTGCTCATCGAGTTCAGCATTTGGGCGAGACTGCTTCATCTGCCGGCTAGCGAACAGAACCGTCAGAACCTCTTCGGCCTGTTCAGTCGACTTGATTCGGCTGAACAGGTCCACCGCCTTCCGAATTTTTTTCTGATTGGCGCTTATGTATTCCGAATAGCTGCGGCTCTCACGCTCGAACTGGGGAGTAACGCGCATCGCAATCATACGGCCTAGACGTTCTTCCTTGAGCCAGTTCTTGTTCGCAAAAACGTGCAGTGCCCGGCCTACGTCGTTCGAGAAGGGCCCATAGCTTCCCTTTTCAAAAGCGAAACCGGTTGGTATACCCATCTCTGTTGCCACGTAGCATATCTTCTGGAAGATCGTCCGTCCGACTGGGTTCGCATACGGTTGTAGCTGAAGTTCGCGCAGAATTTCCATCAGAACCGCCCATTCGGGCCGAAAGGCGTCAGCTTTTCGGCCCTTGCCTTCCAAAGATAGTTGGGTCGGTGCTTGGAGAAAATCCGTCCCAACCTCGGATTTTGGCGTTCCATAAGGTGCATAAAGTTCAACATCGACCGGTAGCGCACTCAGCTTGCGATAAATCAGAGGACCTACTTCCGACCATTCCAATCCACCGTTGCCGCATCCAAGTGGTGGCATCGCCATACTGCGAATGCCCCATTCCTCAAGATGCTGAGTTAGGTAGTCCAAACCTTGCTCGATGTCCGCAAGGCGAGATGGAGAGCGCCAATGGTCTTTAGTCGGAAAATTCAATACCAGCAGTCCGGAGAGATCGCGGTAAAGGTAAGGCTCCCCAATACGTACTTGATGCCGGTCGCAGCGTGCTTTGTAGTCTTCGAACATTGCAGGAAAACGACGTTTGAACTCTTGGGCCACGCCTTTTCCCATAACGCCGACGCAATTGACGGTATTCACCAAAACTTGTGCGTCGCTGGTAAACATGTCGCCTATAAGCGCTTTAAACATTTCGCGTCGCTCCTCAGGCAAAAAACAGGTGCGGTTCAACGGTTACCTCCAGCCACGGCGCGGTTTGTCGGGCAAGCAATGCTGCTGCCTCATCGCGTACATAGGCTCCTGTGATGAGAATACGGTTGACGTGGTGGGGCACCAGCACCTCCGCGCATCGTGCGGCCTTTTTCTGGTAGTAGGAAATCAGATTGTCATCCGTCCAGTCTAATGCATAGATGCGATCGAAGTTCAATTGGTCAATCTGGACTGGAGATAAAAAACGGACATAATTACTGGCGGCATTTTGGTCAGCAAGGACCGTTCCGGGAACTGCCAGTACGTCAAGTGAAATACGAAGCACGCAAAGACCGGCTTCAAATCGGCGCAAGAACATCATGGGGTTGCGCGCATGGAAGTACAAGTTCGCGTATTGATGGAGCTTGAGGCCTTGCGGTACTTGCTTGACGTCGCGCTTGTCTTGGACTGGCTGCAAGGCGACGGATCGGTGCGGAAGGTTCGAAGCGTTCTCGTGCGACACGATTCCAAACCTTTGCACCGAGGGCAGGTTCTCGATTGGCATGATGCAGTGAAATTCCGTCACGCGTGGGTCCATGCTGCCCCTGTTGGAGTTAGTGATTTCGGGCGAGATACAGGCCTTTGGGTCTCGATTCCACCGTGACTAGCTCGCGCCCGGCAACCCGCGAACTGCTTTAAGTCACTGCTAACAGCGTTGAACGACGCATTTTACCCGCACTTGCAGGTGATCCTGGACTGTTGTCCGAGCGGTCGAGGCTGTTCTAGCAAATATGTCGGTAGCCGGAGAGATTGGCATCGAGGATGACGCCAAATCTCGTGGAGCTCGTAAGCTGGAAGCTTCCGCAGCTGGTGCAGGTGCTGCGCTGCTCGACCGTTATCGTGATTGCGCCCCATTTATACTTCAAGCGGTGTGTGCTGGCGACAGCTCGGGTATCATAGGGTCATGAAGCGGGCGAAATGGACCACAGAGTGGACGTACATGCTGCGAATCTTGCAGCGGAACCCCGACCGAATCCCAATGGAGCGGTTGGGCGAGTACATTCGCCAGTTTGCCGAGCTGCTTGGCACCGATAATCATCCGGTGTTTGCGGGCATTAAGAAGGCAAGTACGGGGCTGAAGGCTGCAATCCCGCCTGATCGGCTACCTTATGCCAGAGCACGGCTCGTTGAGGCGAAAACGCAGCTTGCGAGCAAACCTGCGCGGCTGCTGCGGAGCATCGAAGACATGCTCGGCCACGATTCGATACAGCGAGCACAGTTACTGGACTCTTCCAATAACGTTGTCTATTTGTTCGAGGGACGAGCTGAGGAATCGGACCGGGCTGATCGGCTCTACCAGCGGGGCACTGTCGATGGGATGGTTACCGGGATAGTCGGTGCTGACGACACTATGCATGTTCATCTGCGCGACCACTTTGATCGGGACCTAAAGTTGATCATTCGAGATGAAGAACTCGCCCGCGAGCTGCTTATACAGTTCCGAAATGGATTCGTCCGTTTGCACATCCGGGGAACTTGGCAGCGTACTGACTCGGGTTGGACTCCGGAGCCTAACAAATGCACTGTGGAAGCATTCGACGTGCTCGACGACACGGCATTGCGGGATGTCTTCCATAACTTTGCGTCCACTCCAGACAACGGCTGGCGATTGCTCGACGACCCGCTCGGAGAATGGGAATCTCTGCGGGGCCTGCATTGAGCAAGGCTCCCTTTCCTAAGTGTGTGCTCGTTGACGCCAATTTTTTGGTAATGCTCGCGAGCGACAAGGTTAGCGACGACGACAAGGCGCGCATCGACAACTTCCTCTCCAACGCGGAGAAATCGAAAGCTCGCATCGTAATCCCAATGCCTGCCGTGGCCGAATATCTTGTCGGAGCTGATACCGCAGCGATAGAGTCGTTCAACAAGTTAGAGCGGAAAACGTATATCTTTGTCGCCCCGTTCGATCGCGCGGCGGCTTTCGAATGTGCTTTATTGGACCGCGCGGCGTTAGGCGGCGGCAATAAGAAGGATGAAGTTGTCGAGCCATGGCAAAAAATTAAAATTGATCGCCAAATTATCGCGATCGGAAAGGCGCAAGGAGTGACACTTGTTATTTCGTCTGATGACGGTGTGCGAAAAAATGCGCTGCGTGTCGGGATCAGCGCAACAACCGTGTCGGAATTGGAGTTACCAGCAAGTGCGAAACAGGCGAGACTCAATTTAGTCGTCGCCGAGAGTGCCAAAGCGTCTAACTAGGCCTGCCGCGCGACCGTCGCACTAGCTCGGATGTTGGCCGGTGGGAATCAATCCATGCCCGTACCAATACAGCCGGCGGCTGTAAGGCATCTTGAAGAGGCGAGGAGTGCGATGCGCGTATGTTGTGCAAACGAATAGTGGTGCCGTTCGCCCACTTACCAGAGGTCGGTGCGGCAGGAATTGTACCAACGAACGCTTAGCCTCAAGGAGCATCACCTATGAGGCCATTGCGTCCTGCGTCCCCGTGCGACAGGCGACTCCTACCGCGTCAACTTAGGAGCGGTGGAAAGCCACGATACCAAATACAAGCACGATGGTAAGCATCCATAGGAGCATGGATGCAAAGACGCCTGCGGCTGCGCCGGCGGGTGTGCCTGCCGTCTGAAGCATTTTGACGGACGTCTGTCGAGCTACTGCCGCAAATCTGGCCAGGATATTCGACGCGACGATGAATAGGAGGGACAACTGGCCTGTAACGGCAGTGTAGAACAAAACCGGCTCTGGTATGAAGTACGTCGAGAACACGCCCCGCGATGTAGAGTGAATCATCGAGGGCGTGTTGAACAAATTCAGCAGTACTTCGAAGCCGTCAAGCGGCCTGTACGGCATAACCGGTATGGGATCTTGTGGCGCAAGATCCATGTAAAGCCGAACCATGTCTGCAACGCGTAAAAAAAATAGCCCCAATGTGAAAATAAAGAACGCTGCGCCCACAGCAAGAATAAAAAATAATATGAATCTAAACGAAAGGAATCCTTTTGTTCGTCCTGCGCGAATTGCAATTCTTGTTAATGAAATCGAGCAAAAATCGACAACAAGCGCTACAAAAATTGCCTCGTGAAAGAAGTCATGTAACGCCTGACGCATTATTGGCGAAAATGGTTTGGTGAGCGCCACTACGTCGCCGTGTATATTGTAAATTAGCCATGCTCCCACATAGACGCAGGAAACGACCAGCGTGTAGGCGGGCACCGTAACCAGTTGCCTTGCAGATAAAAAGCGCGCTCCAAAATATCGCTCAAAAATCGTGGCCCACGCTTTGGCCATTTGGTCGAATGTCGCCGCACCGAATGAATGTGCGTTTAGTTCCTTCAAAACTCCTTCTCGCCATTTTTTTGTGGCCATGGCCGTGCAGACGAAAGCAGCACTCGCGGAGGACAATATCGTGAAAATGGTAGATAAAACGCTAATAAGATCAATTGTAGACATGAATTAGTTTTTTTAACCTCCTAAAATCTAATCAGGAAGCCAGTGGTGAGGCGAGAGACGACTCTTAGCTTACCCAATCGCTCAGCCACCTAGCGGGACGCAGGTAAAGCGTGTCGACTGCCGACGGCGGATAGATAAGCAACGGTGTTGGGCTCTTTCCAGCATATGCAAAAAATAGTTGTCGCACTCACGAGGCAATTTTCCCGCAGTCAATAGGTTTATCGACAAAGATTGAAAAATCTGAAGGTGGCTCGGGAATCGGACAATTGGCCGTTCCCCGTGGCAAATGGCCCTCGTAAGTCGCGTCTGACCTACAGTCCTCCGGCGAATGATCGGGGAAGATCCATGATGAGCGGCCTCTGTGCGCAGCGCGGCTCTCGGACAGCGCTGCGGTCGCGGCAAGCCAACGCGATTGACTCTTGTGGGACCTGTTTGCAGCCACTCGTTCAACGAGAACGAACGTCCGAACTACCAAGGCATCCGGACATATAGAATACGGTCCGCGCCCTCGCATGCCGTTGCATCCAACGAGAGCGTGGGCATGAGAGTGGGCGCGTCACGAGGGGGATGCGATCCGGCTCACGGGAGGCAACCGCAACACGCTCAAGCAGAATTTCCGATCGCTCGTCGGGCAAGGGCAGCTTCGTCGGCACGGCATTGGTCGAGGCGTCTGGTATGAACTGGTAATGAAATGGACTACGGCACAGGCTTTCAACAATGACCAACGTATTCTTCGAAAAACCCATCCTCAACTCTCCGTACGCCTGTCCGTCGCGGCACTGGGAGCTGGACAAGAATGGGCAACCGACGCAGCAGATCGTTGCCAGCCGCCGTAGTGCTGAATTCATCACCCCGATCCCGCGGCCCAGGAAGCGCATCGGCGTAGCTAAGCAGGATGCGCTCCTTTTCGACGAGGGTAAGGGCCTTTCGACCCAAGCACAGCAATACGATCACCAAGCTGTCATCAATGCCGTGCGACAAGAGGTGGACAAGTGGCGTGCCCTGCCCAATCCGGCCGATTGGCGCGTCACGCCCGAAACCGCGCGGCTCCTCCAGCATTGGCGCCACCACGAATTCAGTGGCGTACGCCCCTTCTTCTGCCAGGTCGAAGCTGTGGAAACAGCCATCTGGCTGACCGAGGTGGCACCTCAACTCGGCAAGACGGGCAAGACCTTCATCGATCACCTGGAGCGCGCCAATCAAGACGCCAACCCTAGCCTCGCGCGTCTGGCGCTAAAGCTGGCCACCGGGGCTGGCAAGACCACCGTGATGGCCATGCTGATCGCGTGGCAAACCATCAATGCCGTTCGTAGGCCCACCAGCCGCCGCTTTACCCGCGGCTTTCTGGTCGTCGCCCCCGGTCTGACCATCCGTGACCGCCTGCGGGTGTTGCAACCCAACGATCCCGACAGCTACTATGCCAGCCGTGAACTGGTGCCCGGCGACATGCTGGCCGACTTGGAGCGCGCCAAGATCGTCATCACGAATTACCACGCTTTCAAACGGCGCGAACGCCTGGAACTGTCCAAGGGTGGTCGGGCGCTGCTGCAGGGCCGTGGCGGCGAAGATCTCGACACGCTGGAAACCGAGGGCCAGATGCTCCAGCGGGTGATGCCCGATCTGATGGGCTTGAAGGACGTGCTGGTCATCAACGACGAAGCCCACCATTGCTACCGGGAGAAGCCCGATGCGTCGGAAGATGAAGATCTGAAGGGGGAGGAGAGGAAGGAAGCCGAAGAGAACAATGCTGCCGCCCGACTCTGGATCTCCGGTCTCGAAGCCGTGCAGCGCAAGCTGGGCGTCTCCCGCGTATTCGATCTCTCAGCCACGCCGTTCTTCCTGCGCGGCTCAGGCTACGCCGAAGGCACACTGTTCCCCTGGACCATGAGCGACTTCTCGCTGATGGATGCCATTGAATGCGGCATCGTCAAACTGCCGCGTGTGCCTGTGGCCGACAACATTCCTGGCGCTGAGATGCCGATGTTCCGCAACCTGTGGGAACACATCCGCGCCAGGATGCCGAAAAAAGGGCGCGGCAAAGCCGAGGGCTTGAACCCCCTAGAGCTGCCCACGCAGTTGCAGACCGCGCTGGAAGCCCTGTATGGTCACTACGAAAAGACCTTCGCTCTCTGGCAGGAAGCCAAGATTGCGGTGCCACCCTGCTTCATCGTGGTGTGCAACAACACTGCCACCTCGAAGCTCGTATACGACTACATCTCGGGCTTTACGCGTGCAGACGGCACGCATGAACCCGGTCGCCTGCCGCTGTTTCGCAATCAGGACGACTACGGCAATGCGCTGGGCCGACCGTGTACGTTGTTGATTGACAGCGAGCAGTTGGAATCTGGCGAAGCGCTGGACGATAGCTTCCGCGGCATGGCGGCCGACGAGATCGATCGATTCCGCCGCGAGATCGTCGAGCGCACCGGTGACGCCCAGGCCGGCCAGAAGATCACAGACCAAGATCTGCTCCGCGAGGTGATGAACACCGTTGGCAAGCCGGGCCGGCTGGGCGACTCAATCCGCTGCGTGGTCTCTGTCTCCATGCTCACTGAGGGCTGGGACACTAACACCGTCACCCACGTCTTGGGCGTGCGCGCCTTCGGCACCCAGTTGCTGTGTGAACAGGTCATCGGCCGCGCCCTGCGCCGCCAGTCCTACGAACTCAATGGCGAGGGTCTGTTCAATGTCGAATACGCCGACGTACTGGGCATTCCCTTCGACTTCAACGCCGAGCCCGTCGTTGCTCCACCGCAAAAACCGCGCGAGACCATCCAGGTCAAGGCGCTGCGCGAGCGCGAGGCGTTGGAGATCCGCTTTCCGCGCGTTCAGGGGTACCGCGTGGAACTGCCCGAAGTGCAGTTGCGCGCCGAGTTCACTGACGACTCGCGCATGGAACTCACGCCCGCACTGGTGGGGGCCACCGAGACGCGGCAGTCCGGCATCATCGGCGAGCAGGTGGATTTGAACCTAGTTCATACGGGCGATGTGCGCCCCTCGCAGGTGGTGTATGAGCTGACGTCCCACCTGCTGCTGACGCGCTTCCGCGATGCCGACGGTCAGCCGCAGCTGCACCTGTTCGGCCAACTCAAGCGCATCGCCCGCCAGTGGCTGGAAGGCTACCTGGACTGCAAGGGCGGCACCTACCCCGCACAGCTCAAATATAAGACCCTGGCCGATGATGCGTGCGAGCGCATCAATGCCGGCATCTCCCGGGCCTTCCTCGGTCAGCGGCCTATCCAGGCCGTCCTGGACCCGTACAACCCGGTCGGCAGCACCCGCCACGTCAGCTTCAACACATCGAAGACCGAGCGCTGGGACACTAGCGGTGCAGCCCTTGAAGGCCAGTCGCGCGGGTCACGCTGCCACATCAACTGGGTCATCCTCGACAGCGACTGGGAGGCCGAGTTCTGCCGCGTGGCCGAGGCCCACCCGCGCGTGCACGCCTACGTGAAAAACCACAACCTTGGGCTGGAGGTGCCGTACCGCAAAGACGGCCAACCCCATCGCTATCGCCCCGACTTCATCGTGCGCGTGGATGACGGCCATGGCGATGAAGACCTGCTGAACCTAGTGGTCGAGATAAAGGGCTACCGCGGCGAAGACGCCAAGATCAAGAAGGAAACCATGCTTACCCACTGGGTGCCTGGCGTGAACCGGCTGGGCACCCATGGGCGCTGGGCGTTTGCCGAATTCGTGGACGTCTGGCAGATGCAGGACGACTTTCGTGAACGCGTCGAAGAGGCATTTGCTCGGATCATCGAGTTGTCATCCGGACGTGAGTTCACAGCGTGGACGCAAGCGGCCAATCGCGCGGAAGTACTCCTTGCACCCGCCGCCAAGGCGAACCCCTGGATTCCTGCAGTGGCACAAAGACTTTGGAGCTTGGCTGAGCAAAGAGACGATGGTGCTATCGACCTCGTGGATGTCGACCAGGCCGCACGTGCATTGAACCGAGACGACTTGGATGTCTTTTCGGTGCTTTCCATGCTCACCGGTAGTCGATTTGGCCAGTTCAGCATGCGACTTCAACGGATTCCGGACGGTGTGCCGGTGGGCGTGGAGCAACTCGTCGAACGGCTACGTGCATGGCGACAAGCAGGCGCCATGAGCGATAGCGACTGGCGCGCCTGGGCGTCGTCGATTAGCGTGTCATGGCGCCCTAACGGCAGAACGGGGGAACAAAGATGACGGTGCCCAAGAGCACAGCATTTGAGCTGAGCGAGCTGATACTGCGCAAGGCGCCGGAGTACTTGGACCTGTTGAGTCCGGACGACGCCGTGTTTGAAAAAGCCTTCGATGCACAACTGGGACGTGCGGTGCAAGGGCTGGAGACCAACAGCAAGAACTTTGCGCCGCTGAAGGAAGACGGGTTGACGGCGGCGTTGGCCCTCGCCCTGGCAGTTCCCTGCATCGAAGTCAGTCAGCAGCTCCACTCCAACGGCCATGTGGACATCACCATCAAGATTCAGGACTGCCACCTCACGCGGACGAAGCTGGGGGAAGCCAAGATCTACGACGGCCCCGAATGGCACTTCCAGGGAGTGAAACAGCTCCTTGGCTACAGCACGGGCCGCGAATGTCGAGGCCTGGTGATTGCCTACGTCAAGAAGGCCAATATCGAAGGCTTGATGAAAAAAGTGCGCGAAAGAATGGACCAAGACCTTCCTGAACAGCAGCAAGGCGTGACCACAGATCTTCCATCGAAGTGGTGTTTTCTTTCAAAGCACCTCCATCCCAGCGGCGCGGTGGTCGAAATCGGCCATGTCGGCTGCAACATGCACGTTGTCGGCGAATGAGCCATTGCCACAGCACGAGAATCTGAAATGGCCACCAAAAAAATCAAAGCTCCCCTCGTCGTCGACACCCTCAAGCACGACGGTGCCACGCGCAAGAACATTCCCACAGCCGAATACCAGTCGGTCATGGCCCAAGACGAGCAAAGTCCCTTGCCCGTGACCTTTGAGCGTGCCGGCAGCGAGGGCCTAGGGGAAGAAAAGGCCGGCCGCAACCGTGACCTGGACCCGCAGCTTGTCTGGCGCGGCAAGGACGAGCAGGACTGGTCCAGCCTCATCGTGCAGGCGCCGCCGCTCTACATCCAGGAGAAGGTGCACCCCAAGGTGCTGATCGACGAGTTGCGTCGCGAAACCGAGCGGCAGCGCGAAGCTGCGGCGCGCGGTACCCGCCAATTCACAGAGCAGGTGGACCTGTTCGCCGACTTCAACGGCCTGCCTTCTGATGACGCGCGCACCGAGTTCTACCAGCACGACGCCCACTGGGCCAACCGCATGATCCTGGGCGACAGCCTGTCGGTGATGGCCTCGCTGGCCGAGCGCGAAGGCCTGCGCGGCAAGGTGCAGTGCATCTACTTCGATCCGCCATATGGCATCAAATTCAACAGCAACTTCCAATGGAGCACGAGCAGTCGTGATGTCACCGATGGCAAAGCGACACACATCACACGCGAGCCGGAACAGGTCAAGGCCTTTCGCGACACCTGGCGAGACGGCATCCATTCCTACCTGACCTATCTGCGTGACCGGTTGACGGTGGCGCGGGATCTGCTGGCCGATTCGGGGTCAATCTTTATCCAGATCGGAGATGAGAATGTGCACCGGGTGCGGGCGGTGATGGATGAAGTGTTCGGTGATGAGAATTTTATCTCCTTGCTTACTCTGACCAAAACAACCTCGGCAACGAGTGATTACCTTCCCGGTGTAGCAGATCATGTGGTTTGGTTCGCTAAGAACAAGCCCGCATGCAAATATCGGCAGCTATACAAAGGGAAGTCTGCCGGCGGGGATGGCTCTGCTCACTATGGCTCAGTCATCTTTGAGGATGGATCGCGTCGCCCTGCAACGCCTGAAGAACGGGAGGGCAAGCTTCCTCCGGGAGCTGCCTTGTACACGCCAGATCAATTGCAATCTACAGGGAGTCATGGAAGTGAGAAAGGCGCGGGTGCTGCTTCGTGGTTCGACGTCCAATGCGAAGGACGCCTGTTTCGTCCCACCATGCAAAGCATCTGGAAGACGAGCCAAATTGGAATGAATCGTCTTCTCGCTGCCAATAGGTTGCTCCCCCAGAAGAACTCCCTTAGGTATCTTCGGAGGATTGATGACTTTCCCGCATACGTACTTACAAATGTATGGAGTGACATTGGAGGCGCTTCGGACAAGCGTTACGTCGTTGAAACCACGCCCAAGATTGTTGAGCGTTGCATCCTAATGGCCACCGACCCCGGTGACCTCGTCCTCGACCCCACCTGCGGCTCCGGCACCACCGCCTACGTCGCCGAACAATGGGGCCGCCGCTGGATTACCATCGACACCTCGCGAGTCGCGCTGGCGCTGGCCCGCGCGCGCATCATGGGCGCGCGCTACTCCTACTACCTGTTGGCCGACAGCCGTGAAGGCCAGTTAAAGGAAGCCGAAGTCACGCGCAAGGCGCCCTCCACCACGCCCGTGCATGGCGACGTGCGCCAGGGGTTCGTCTACGAGCGTGTGCCACACATCACGCTGAAGTCTATCGCCAACAATGTCGAGATCGACGTGATCTGGGAGCAGCACCAGAAGGCGCTGGAACCCTTACGCACGTCGCTCAACAAGGTGCTCGGCAAGGCCTGGGAGGAATGGGAAATCCCGCGTGAGGTCGGCAACAAATGGCCGCAAGAAGCCAAGCATCTGCACACACAATGGTGGCAACAGCGCATCGCGCGCCAGAAGGACATCGACGCTTCCATTGCCGCTAAGGCCGAGTTCGAATACCTCTACGACAAGCCCTACGACGATAGGAAGAAGGTGCGCGTGGCCGGCCCCTTCACGGTGGAAAGCCTTTCGCCCCACCGCATGCTGGCGGTGGGCGCGGACGACGAACTGATCGACACGGCCAGCCCCAAGGCCAGAGAGCGCGAGGCGGAGTACAACGCCGAGCGCAACTTCGTCCAGATCATCCTGGAGAACCTCAAGACTGCCGGTGTGCAGCAGGCGCACAAGCAGGACAAGATCAACTTCACTTCGCTCACGCCTTGGCCGGGTGATCTGGTCTGCGCCGAGGGCCGCTATGCGGAGGGCGAGGCCGAGAGACGCGCCGCCATCTTCATCGGCCCCGAGTTTGGCACCGTGGCGCGCCCCGATCTGGTGGCCGCCGCGCGCGAGGCGGGCGACGCCGGCTTCGACGTGCTAATCGCCTGCGCCTTCAACTACGACGCGCATTCCAGCGAGTTCGCCAAGCTCGGCCGCATCCCCGTGCTCAAGGCCCGCATGAATGCCGACCTGCACATGGCCGACGACCTGAAGAACACCGGCAAGGGCAACCTGTTCGTGATCTTCGGCGAGCCCGACATCGACATCCTCGACGCAGGCCCGGACGGTGCGGAAGGCCACGTGTGCGTGAAGGTCAACGGCGTGGACGTATTCCACCCCAACACCGGCGAGGTGCGCAGCGACGGCGCCGAAGGCATCGCCTGCTGGTTCATCGACACCGACTACAACGAAGAAAGCTTCTTCGTCCGCCATGCCTACTTCCTGGGCGCTAACGACCCCTACAAATCCCTCAGGACCACCCTCAAGGCCGAGATCGACGAGGACGCTTGGGCCACGCTCAACAGCGACACCTCGCGGCCGTTCGAGAAGCCGAAGTCGGGGCGCATCGCCGTGAAGGTGATCAATCACCTGGGGGATGAGGTGATGAAGGTGTTCCGAATCGAGGCATGAAACGCCGTGGATCAATTCATGTTCGTCAATCGGACTTCGCGGACCGTCGCGCATGCGCTCGGCGGTCAATGCTAGCAATACGTAATTCCGGCATACCAGTGTCGCTATTCTGGCAAGAAAAGCAGGTGGGTGAACTGCTGGCAGACATCCATCTGATCGCCTTTCCGAAGGACGCTGTGAAGATCTGGCCCATTGTCTGATCAAGAGGAAAACGACCCGTATGGACTTCCGCATCGCCGACACTTTCACCGACAGCCTCGCCCGTCTGACCGGCGAGGAGCAGAAACTCGTCAAGACCACAGCTTTCGATCTGCAAATGAACCCGGTGAATCCGGGCATGCAGTTACACAAGATTGAGCAGTCCAAGGACAAGCATTTCTGGTCGGCGCGGATAAATCGCGATCTTCGGTTGATCGTGCATCGCACGGCATCGAGCTTTCTGCTCTGCTATGTGGCACACCACGACCAGGCCTATCGCTGGGCCGAACGCCGCAAACTGGAGGCGCACCCGACAACCGGTGCCGCGCAGTGGGTGGAGATCCGTGAACGGGTGGAGGACATTATCGTCCCATCAGTGCCGTCGGCACCGTTGTCGACAGCATCTCTGTCCGTCAAGCCGGCCTTGTTCGCGCACTGTTCCGACGACGATTTGTTGGCCTATGGCGTGCCGGCCGAGTGGCTGGCCGATGTGCGCGCTGCTGACGAGAATGCCTTGCTGTCCTTAGCGGATCACCTGCCCGCCGAAGCGGTGGAGGCCTTGCTTGACGTGGCAACGGGTGGTCAGCCCGCTTTTGCAATGGCGGCCCCCCCGGGCGCCGACCCTTTCGCGCACCCAGATGCACAGCGCCGATTCCGGGTGATGCACGACATGGAAGAGCTGGAGCGCGCCCTCGACTTTCCCTGGGACAAGTGGACGATCTTCCTGCACCCTGCCCAGCGTCAATGGGTTGAGCGGGACTACGCCGGACCGGCCCGCATTGCGGGTTCCGCAGGCACGGGCAAGACCATCGTCGCCTTGCACCGGGCTGTATTTCTGGCGAGCAGCCAGCCGGATAGCCGTGTCCTGCTGACCACGTTCTCCGACACACTGGCGTACGCGCTGCACGACAAGCTCCGGCGCTTGATCAGCAATCAGCCTCGACTGGCCGAACGGCTGGAAGTGCTGTCGCTGAACGCCATCGGCCAGCGGCTGCACCAAGCGCAGCGTGGCCAAGTGCATATCGCCTCGTATGAAGAACTACGTGCACTCATGCAGGCCTCATGGGCCGAATGCGCACCAAGTTTGGGGAACCTGAAGTTCAGCATCTCCTTCCTGCTGAGCGAATGGGAGGAAATGGTCGACGCCTGGCAGCTCGATCATTGGGAGGCCTACCGTGACATCAAGCGCTTGGGTCGCAAGACCCGGCTGTCGGAGGCGCAACGCGCGGCACTGTGGCAGGTGTTCGAGGCCCTGCGGGCCAAGCTGGCTAACCGACGTGTGACAACTTGGGCCCGGCTGTTCACGCAGCTCGCATCGGTGCAATCCCAGCGCTCAGCTGTTGGCCAGACCCCGATCTTTGACCATGTGGTGGTCGACGAGGCGCAGGACCTCAGCGTGCCGCAACTGCGGTTTCTCGCGGCGCTGGCGGGCACCACGCCCAACGGTTTGTTCTTCGCAGGCGATCTGGGACAACGGATCTTCCAGCCACCTTTCTCCTGGAAGTCGTTGGGCGTGGACGTGCGCGGACGCTCTCGCACGTTGCACATCAACTACCGCACATCGCATCAGATTCGCGTCCAAGCCGATCGCCTGCTGGGGCCAGAAGTGTCGGACGTGGACGGCAACACCGAGGATCGGCGTGGCACTGTGTCGGTGTTCAATGGGCCGGAGCCAGTGATCGGTCTCTTCGGCGATGAAGAACAGGAAATCTGCGCCGTGGCGGACTGGTTGCGGGCGCGGGTCGCAGAAGGCATGCCTGCGCGCGGTATCGGCCTCTTCGTCCGCTCTGATGCTCAGATAGGGCGTGCGCAGGCTGCTGCCAAACGTGCAGCCTTGGGGCATACGGTACTAGATGGCCGGCTGGCCGCGATCACCGCGATGCCCGGAGCGGCGCCCGACGCGCTGAACATCTGCACGATGCACCTGGCGAAGGGGCTGGAATTCCGGGCTGTCGCGGTAATGGCCTGCGACGAGGAAGTTCTGCCGCTGCAGGAGCGTGTCGAATCCGTGGCTGACAAAGCTGACCTGGAAGAGGTCTACAATACAGAGCGGCACCTGCTCTACGTGGCGTGCACGCGGGCCCGTGACCAGTTGCTGGTCACGGGCGTCGAGCTCGGGTCGGAGTTTCTGCAAGACATGCAGGACATCGGATGAGCTTCATGATCCCTTCCTCCGCGCTCCGTCTGCGCTTATTACACTCACGCATAAAGCAGTGGTGAATGCAGCGTGGGCGAGGCAGACACGTCTGTTCCGCCGACAACTTTCCCACGCCTTAATGGGGACACCACGCTCCCGCAAGGCGCGCAGTGGCCCACTTCGCAGGAATGGCATCACTGCGTCAGCGCGGATCCAGCATCCCGCCTCACCGCGCATCCATCAACATTGCTGGGATCCCGGCCTATCATCGCCATAGCCCTAGGACTCCCAACGTATCGGGGCACTCCGCGGTTTCCTCCATCGAGGCTCGTTCGACGCCTGCCAGCATGCGCCGTGGCGATCTCACGTTCCTGTGGACGATGGCAGGCATCCAACCACCTTTACGAGCTCCGCCGATTTTTCAACGCTCGTGTGTCACGCTCAAAGAGTCGCAGTCCCGATATACATGCGCGCGATGCAGCAGCTCAACAAAGTAGCGGCTAGTGAGGCGTGCGCCGAAACGCTAGTCGGCGTGTTCGAGCTACCGGTTTCGTCAAGTTCGTGAGGGGCGTTATGAAGGCAAAGCAACGACACCACCGGCGCGAGCTACTGAGTCGCTATGGGCGCGTCATCAGTTGGCACTCGAGCCTGTCAATTCGCGCAGACCGGCCTCGAGGTTATCCTCCGGGGCGAGAGAGTCGTGCATCGATTCAGTTAGAGGGGGAGTTCACTGAAGCAGTGGGCGGCGTAGTCAGGTTCTTGATCCAGGTTTCTCCGAAGGACAAGCCGGATTTGGGCAATGCCGCCGTGCCGAACATCGGCGCGTTCATATCGGTCAAGCCGGAATTACAGGGAGTGATTGATATGAATGAGGGCGAATTTCAACGGTTGCTAACGCTCGCCGCGTCAGACCACTTGGCGTGGTGTTTCGTCGCATTCACGGCGCCATTTCGCCGGTCCGCGTTGATCGTTAGTATCGACTTCAGCACGCGCGCGCCGGACGGCGAAACGTAATACGTCGAAGTCGAACTGATGTCGAGATCGGAGTCGGCCTGCTGCCGACAACCGCCGGTGTTGCCACGATGGGCCAGACACGCAGTTTCAGGTCGGGCTGGAAATTTTTTGGCGAGCGCGCGAGATAAGCGGTCGCGCTAATCCAGCTTCTTCGCAAGATCCTCTGCCCTCGGATGGTAATACCGCATAAGCATCTTCGTGTCGCGGTGGCCAGTAATCTTCGCCAGCTCATGGAGTGGAAATTTTTCGGCAAGGCGTGATGTTGCCTCGTGTCGCAAGTCGTGAAAGCATAGGTCGACTAGGAGATTAGGGTTCGCGGCCACGCACCTGTTCGCACAATCCTCCTCGTAGGTTTTCCTGGCCCGTGCTACCGCTCTCTCGAACGCCCGAGTTACCGCGTCGGGACGGAGCGGGAAAAACGATTCGCGCCCATCTTTGATGAGCTCTTCAAAGACGGCAATCGCTTTGCTCGATAGGGGGACGTCGCGCGAACTCCCATTCTTCGTCCTGGCGAGATGTGCGACGCGTTTCGTAAGATCAACCTGGGCAGGGCCGAGCGAGATCAACTCGCCTCTACGCATCGCGGTCTCGACTGCAATGTCGATGAGGGCTGGCAAGAAAGCAGACGCGGACGCTGCTTTGACGTATGCGAGTTCGTCGATCGAGGCGCCTCCCACGTTATCTGGTTCGATGTTGGCAATGCGGCGGGTGCGCTCGTTTTTGACCGGAGGCTTGCGAACTAGCTCGACAGGATTGGAGAGGCTTTCCAGCCCCCACTCCTTTCGCGCAATTGTGAAAAGGTGAGAGATGACAGCTAGGCGGCGGACAACCGTCGCCGGGCTATGAGTGACACACCATTCGTCGCGCAGCTTCGCAATGTCAGCCCGCCGGATTCCTGCGAGGGGCCGCTTTGCGAGCCATGAGTCGCGCAGCTGGCGAATGATAGACTTTTCCTGCGTTGCGCCTCGTTTGTTCGATGCAATCTCGCGCTCGTAGCGATCCAACGCTTCGGTGAAGGTTGTGCTTTCAGCTTCCGCGTTGCTAACGAAGCGTCCCCGGTCCATCTCGCGTTCGATGGATCTCGCCCACTTCTCAGCATCTGCCTTGGTGTCGAAGGTCTTCGACTCTTGGGGGTAGCCTTTTCTACGAACCTTGGCTTGCCACTGAAGGTCACCGCGTTTGGTAAAGGTCGCCATAGGTCAAATGACCGCTAGATGTCGTTTTCGGGACTGGTGTGTCTCAAAATTGTCCCAAAAATGGCGAAATAGGTCAATGAACATTTATATAGGGGCGTAGGCCTTCTGATTCGCAATGCGAAGGTCGGGAGTTCGATCCTCCTCCTCACCAGTAAAATCAAAGGCTTACATGCGAAAAATCCCGCAAACCTCGATCGCCACATACCCGCAGTATTTTTATCATCGAACGATCGCGCTATACCTCTCTCTATCGTCCCCCCGTCCCCTCAATCCTTCCACTCCCCACCGCCTCCATCGACCGCCCCAGCAGCTCAAACGCCTCATCAATGTAATCCCCCAAAGGCCGCGCCGCCTCTTCCCGTCGCCAGTTATCTTTGGCAAACCTAAGCGTACCCATCGCCATGATGGCGGCAAGACGTAAAGCCGGCCGCCGGGCCGGATCCGGCCACAACTCACACATCGCATCGGCCAATACTTCCTCCAATTGAACATGGAGCGCTTCTTTCCGTAGCCGAAGTGTTTCTATCGATCGCAGAATCCGATCCGCCATCACTGACTCCTCGGTTTCATACATCGAGGCGAGGGTCAAAAAAGTACTCCGCGCAGCTTCAATCGGCGATTGCGTGGGCGACTGTTTAAGAAAAGTGGGACGCAGCAATCGCGGAATATTGCCGCTCTCATGCGCCAGCAAAACATCTTCTTTCGACTTCAAATAATAAAAAAACGTGCGCCGCGATATTCCCGAAGCCGCCGCGATCGCATCCAGCGTCGTCGCCTCATAGCCGTTTTCCACGAAGAGCTTAAGACCGGTTTTGGCGATCAGATCGAGCGTCAGCTGACGTTTGCGCTCGCGCAGGTTGTTCGGGGCGTTCTCAATGTTGGTCATCGTTGTCACTTATACGGCGGCGGAGATTCAATGTTTTCCGAGCGGCATGCGAACTTGCCGGAGCCGGAGGAGGTCAAGGGGCGCGCTACCTGTCGAAAAACGGGAGTTGTTTGCGCCGATACGGCGTCGGACAACGCTCATTCTCCGGATTATGCCGCAGCCATTAGCGGCCCCCCAGCGCGCTCGTGCCTGAGCGAAGCGAAAAAATCCGCAAGGGAAACCTCCAAAATCCTGCTCGAACGCCCCGGCCTATCTAGTCGAGTCGTGCTTGCCCGGCAGCAGCGCCTAGCGAAAAAAAAGCCGCCCTTGACATTCCTACACTGAGTGCTATAAATTGCACTTAGTGTAATTTATCGAGGGGGAACTGACATGGCAGTGTCAAAGGTTTGGTTCATCACCGGGACATCGAGCGGGTTTGGCCGAGTCTGGACGGAGGCCGCGCTGAAACGCGGCGACAGAGTAGTGGCTACAGCGCGAAATGCAGCGTCGCTCAACGAGTTGGTGGCAGCCCATGGCGACGCCGTTCTACCTCTATCGCTCGACGTAACAGATCGCGACGCCGTGTTCGAAGCGGTCGCTCAAGCGCACCGGCATTTCGGACGGCTCGACGTCATCGTGAGCAACGCCGGCTACGGTTACATGGGGGCCATCGAGGAACTGGAATACGAGCAGGCCAAAGCGAGCTTCGACACGAATGTGTTTGGGACGCTCTCGGTCATTCAGGCCGCGCTGCCGATTTTGCGGGCGCAGGGCAGCGGGCACGTCTTAACGGTATCGAGCATCGGAGGCGTCATCGCGTTTCCGACGGGCGGAACCTATACGGCCACCAAATTCGCTGTCGAAGCGATATCGGAAGCACTGGCCGCCGAAGTGTCCGCATTCGGCATCAAGGTGACGATCATCGAACCGGGCCACTTCACCACGGGGTTTCGCGCGGCCGTGCAATCGCCGCCGGCCATCGACGTTTACAACCCCATACGCCTTGGCATTCGCGCGTCATTTAAACCCGAGGATTTTGGCGATCCGGCGGCTACGTCCGCCGCGATCTTCAAGGCTGTGGACGCCGATGAGCCTCCACTGCGCCTGGTGCTTGGCTCGACGACGATCGCCAAGTTCAAGGCGGTTTATCAGGCGCGGCTGGGCAACTGGGACAAATGGGCGGCCGTATCGAACGCCGCGCAAGGCACGCAAAACACCTGACGCAGCGATTGGATCAAGTCGATCACACCCAGGAACCGCCGAATTCCCTTTCCCAATTCCAAGTAAAACGCGACAACTCGATGACCCATACACTGAAGGCCCTTTTGTCGGCGATCCTGATCGCCGCCGCACCGCTTACTTCCGCGTTCGCGGCCGACACCTACGCATTGGATCCGGCGCATACGCAGACGATCTTTACGATCGATCATCTCGGTTTTTCAACGATCACCGGGGCGGTTCACGATCTTAAAGGCACACTGTTTTTCGACGCGGCAAAGCCGGAAGATAGCGTGGTCGAAGTGACCATGGCAGCGGACAGCGTCGATACCGGCTTTGCGGCGCGCGATAAGGCATTGCAGAGCCCCATGTTCTTCAACGTTGCCCAGTTTCCGACGATGACGTTCAAAAGCACGCACATCAACATGACGAGCGCCAAAACGGCGGACATCCGGGGCGACTTCACCTTGCTCGGGATCACCAGGCCGTTGGTCCTAAAGACGACGTTCAACAGAATGGCGCAAGATACAACCGGCACGAACGTCTACAAAGCCGGCTTCACCGCCACGACCACGATCAAGCGGTCCGAGTTTGGCATGAAGGCCTACGTGCCCTATGTCGGCGACGACGTGCACGTGACGATCAATTTCGAAGGCATCAAACAGTAGGCGCCGTTTTTTGCCTGCCCGGAACAGCGTTTCCGCGCCACGTCGATTCGAATGCGCGAACACTCGGATAAGAGAGCCTGAAAGTGAAACTGCTACTGCTCGGCGCGACCGGACTGGTCGGAGGCGGCATATTGAAGCTTGCGCTCGCCAACGACTCCGTCTCCGGCGTGATTGCGCCAACACGGAAACCGCTGGCGCCGAGCGGCAAACTGGTGAATCCGCTGGGGTCGCGTCTGGAGGAGCTCGCGCCAATCCTGATTGCTCACAAGCCGGACGCAGTCATCTGCGCATTGGGAACGACCATGGCGAAAGCGGGTTCGAAGGTCGCGTTCCGTTACGTCGACTACGAACTCCCTATCGCATTGGGCAACGCAGCGCATCAGGCCGGCACGGAGACCTATGCGATCGTGACCGCCATGGGAGCATCTGCAAAATCCATGAGTTTCTACTACAGGACGAAAGGCGAGGTGGAGAAAGAGATCGAGAAAATCGGCTTCCGCTCTCTCACAATCTGCAGACCGAGCCTCATCGGTGGAGAGCGAAATGAAACGAGGGCGGCGGAAGGCGCGATGCTGACGCTGGTTCGGCTGTTAGCGCCGATCCTGCCGAAGCAATTCCGTGTCAATCCAGCGGATGCCATTGCCGCCGCGTTGCTCGACGCCGTTATCGTGGCAAAAACGGGCACCCGTTGGATTCGTGCTCAAGAAGTGAACTGAAGTCGTAACGCGAAAGCCGGCCGCCACGAGCCGGTTTTCGCCTTTCCAAAACCCAGCGGCTTTCAATCAGAACTTATCCCACCCGTCATCGCCACCCGCGCTCGCGCCAGCCAGCGCGACAACCGGCGCAGCGCTCCGCACAACCCGACTCACCGGCGCAACAGCCGTGTTCGCCGTCACCACACGCCGAGCCGCCTCCTTCCTCGAAACCGAGGCCGCCTCCATCCCCCGCTCACCATTCACAATCTGAAAAAACGCCACCACTTCATTCAGCTGCTGCCCCTGATCTTCCATCGACCGTGAAGCCGCCGCCGCTTCTTCCACCAGCGCGGCATTCTGTTGCGTAACGTTGTCCATCTGCGTAATCGCCAGATTGACCTGCTCAATCCCACGGCTTTGCTCCGTCGAAGCCGCCGCGATCTCCGCCATGATGTCCGTCACCTGTGCGACCGCCTGCGTGACTTCCGTCATCGTCTTGCCCGCTTCCCCCGCCAGCGCGGACCCATCGCGAATCTTCTCCACCGAGTTCGCAATCAGATCCTTGATCTCCTTCGCGGCGCTCGACGAACGTTGCGCGAGGCTTCTCACCTCGCTGGCCACTACAGCGAAACCACGGCCCTGTTCACCGGCACGCGCCGCTTCGACCGCCGCGTTCAGCGCCAGAATATTGGTCTGAAACGCAATCCCTTCGATAATGCCGGTGATCTCCGCGATCTTCGTCGAGCTATCGCTGATGTCGTGCATCGTGCTCACCACCTGGCCGACTACCGTGCTGCCCTTGTGCGCCACCGACGAAGCATTCGCGGCCAACGTGCTGCCTTGCTGCGCGTTGTCGGCGTTCTGCTTCACCGTCGAGGTGAGCTCTTCCATGCTGGACGCGGTTTCCTGAAGCGACGCAGCCTGCTGTTCGGTGCGCTGGCTCAGATCCATGTTGCCCGCCGCGATTTGCCGCGCCGCGCCGGCGATGCTGGCGCTGCTGTCGCGCACGCGCCCCACGATCGCCGTCAAGCGTTCGTTCATTTCGCGCAGCGCGCCGAGCAATTTGCTGGTTTCGTCACGACCTTCGACGGTGATACGCGTACGCAGATCGCCTTGCGACACGGTACGCGCCACGTCGATCGCAAAACGCAAGGGGCCGGTCACCGCGCGCGTGATCATCACGCACGCGCCGATCGCCAGCGCCACCGCGATCAGGCACATCACCATCAACAGGTTGCGCTGGCTCACGTAGTGCGCCGCGTAATCGTTGATCATCTGTTCCTGGCGGCTACGTGTGTAGTCGGCGTAAGCGTCGGTGGAGCGAATCAACGCGGCGAGCAGCGGCCGGCATTGGTTGTCCATCTTGACGATGGCGTCGTCGCGCTTGTTGGTCAGCGCGAGGTTGACGATGTCGGTGGCGACCGGACCGTACAAGGCCTCCACGCGATTGATCTCGGCGACGAGGCTGCGCGCTTTGTCCGAGGTATCGGACGCGGTCGCGATCATGTCGTTGAGCTTCTTCAGGTCGGTCTGCACGTCTTCATGCGCGCGCATCACGTCGGCCTTCTCTATGTCGAGGTCCTGGGGTTGGGTGACGAGCACCAGATTACGCGCGGCGATGGCGCGCCGGTCGACCGCGGTGCGTACCTGTACGGCCATGTCCGCGCGCGCGTTGATGCCGTGGACAAAGTCGGAAAAGCCATCGGTCGAATCGCTCAGCGCCTTGAGCGAC
This sequence comes from Paraburkholderia sp. BL21I4N1, assembly GCF_002973525.1. Taxonomy (GTDB): domain Bacteria; phylum Pseudomonadota; class Gammaproteobacteria; order Burkholderiales; family Burkholderiaceae; genus Paraburkholderia. The sequence goes on along the minus strand of NZ_PVEN01000018.1, from coordinate 54,775 downwards.
AGGCCGGAAACCGCGACGACGATGACCGATAGCATGCCGAAACCGGCAATAAGTTTGGCTTTGATAGACAGATGCTGAAGTGTCACGATTGTTTCTCCAAAAACGAAACGTTAGAAAGCGTTCGCAATGGACTCTCAGGTCCGGGCATGGGAGCGTCTATGTGACCGCCTTAACTGCAAAAGCGGCCCTGCGCGGTTGATTTCCCCAAAATGGGTATCCCATTTACCGGATATCGGACTGGATGCTCGAGGACTTAAGGGGTATCGGGTATGTCTCTATAAGCTTGCACGCGATGAGCGAAGAAGACGTAATTTCCTCAGAAGATGAGTAAATTTAAGCGCTCGGTGACAGGATGGCGACGCGGTTTCTTGCCGAAGGACACGAGCGTCGGCGCGCAATGCCCGGTTTGAGAAAAGCGAATTCCAGAAAAATGCCTTGAGCCGGTGAGGCTTCATCGCTATGATTGAGTGGTCACTCATTTATTGTGCTTAGTCCGATCGAATCAGCATGGCCCGTCCCAAAAGCGAAGACAAACGCAACGCCATCCTTGCCGCCGCCGCCACGGTGATCGCCGAGCAGGGGCTTGGCGCGCCGACCGCACGGATTGCCAGGGTCGCGGGCGTGGCGGAAGGCACGCTGTTCACGTACTTCGACAGTAAAGACGACTTGCTGAACGCGTTGTACCTCGACATCAAGGCCGAACTGCGCGAAGTGATGATGGCAACGTATCCGCAACACGCCAGTGTGAAGGAGCGTGTGCAGCATGTGTGGAACCAGTTCGTCGACTGGGGCGTCGCGCAGCCGCAAAAACGCCGCGCCATGGCCCAACTGACCGTCTCCGAGCGGCTCACCGCGCATACGCGGGCTACAGGCATGCAGTCGTTCGCCGACATCAACGGCATGATCCAGGCGAGCGTGGCAAGCGGCGCGTTGCATGACCATCCGCCGGCGTTTCAGTCGGCGATCATGAGCGCGCTCGCCGAAACCACCATGGATTTCATCGCGCGAGAACCGGACCAGGCGTCGCGCTATCGCACGGCCGGCTTCGACGCGTTCTGGAACGCGATCGCCAAGCGGTAAATTTTTTGTCGTATTAATGAGTGATTGCTTGCTCATTTAACTCCAAGGAGCACGTTATGTCGAAAGTCTGGCTGGTTACCGGAAGTGCTCGCGGCCTCGGGCGCGAGATCGTCGAAGCCGCGTTGCAAGCGGGCGAGCGGGTCGTCGCCACGGCGCGCGATCCGGGCCGTCTGCAGGATCTGGTGGCGCGTTACGGCGAGCAGGTTCGCGCGATCGCGCTGGACGTCACCGATCCGGCGGCGGCGCATGACGCGGTGCAGAGCGCCGTCGATGCATTCGGCCGCCTCGACGTGGTGGTCAACAACGCGGGCTTCGGCCATCTGGTGCCGTTCGAGCAGACCAGTGAGGACGATTTCCGCGCGCAGATCGACACGAACTTCCACGGCGTAGTCAACGTGACGCGCGCCGCGTTGCCGGTGCTGAGGCAGCAGCGCGCCGGGCACATCATCCAGATTTCGTCGGTCGGTGGACGCGTCGGGATCGCGGGGTTGAGTGCGTATCAGGCGGCGAAGTGGGCGGTCGGCGGTTTCACCGAAGTGCTGAGTCAGGAGCTCGCGCCGTTCGGCGTCCACGTCACCGCGCTCGAACCGGGTGGCATGAAAACGGAGTGGGGCAACGAGGCGTCCGGCGCGACGCCTGCGTTGCTGCCGGACTATGAGCCGTCGGTTGGCGCGGTCGTCGCGATGCTGAAGCAGTACATCGGTCGCGAAGCCAGCGATCCGGCGAAGGTGGCGCAAGTCGTGCTGAAGCTTGCGTATCACGACGCTTTGCCGGCGCATCTGTTGCTGGGCAGCGATGCGTTGCACTATTGCGGAGAAGGTGACAAGGCGCGTGCGGCAAACGCTGAAGCATGGCGCGCCGTCAGTCTGTCGACGGATTTCTCCGCGCCGGCGCAACTGCCCGTGTTCCCCAACGCAACGGCGAAAGCCTGAGCGTCCAGCGGCGATAAGCGTGATGAACGTGATGAACGTGATGAACGTGATGAACGTGATGAACGTCACAAGCGCACAAGCCTGAGCGACTAACCTGGCGCAACCACGCACGCCTAAGCGTCCGAGCGCTTATCGCGGCAATCGGCAAGGCGGCGTCGAATCGGCGCCGCGCAAACAAGGACACACTCCATGCCCAACTGGACCACTGCGAACATTCCCCGTCAGACCGGCCGCCTCGCGGTGATCACCGGCGCGACCGGCGGGCTCGGTTTCGAAACGGCGCTGGCGCTGGCCGGCGCGGGTGCCGACGTCGTGCTGACCGGACGTAACGCGCAAAAAGGGCAGGCCGCGCTCGACGAGATCCGCGCGCGGCATCCCACCGCGTCGATTCGTTATACGCATCTCGATCTGGCGAGCCTCGCGTCCGTGCGTGAGTTCGCCGATCAATTCGCGTCCGGCCACGCGTCGCTCGATCTGTTGATCAACAACGCCGGCGTGATGATGCCACCCCAGCGGCACACCACCCCGGACGGCTTCGAACTGCAATTCGGCACCAACTACCTCGGCCACTTCGCGCTGACCGAACGCTTGCTGCCGCTGCTGCGCGCAGCACGCGCGCCGCGCGTGGTCAATCTGAGCAGTGCCGCACACCGGATCGGCGCGGCGATTCATTTCGACGATCTGCAATGGCAGCACGGCTACAAGCCGTGGCCCGCGTACGCCCAGTCGAAGCTGGCGATGCTGATGTTCGCGCTCGAACTGCAACGCCGCAGCGACGCGAACGGCTGGGGGTTGCTGAGCAACGCCGCGCATCCCGGCTACGCGCGCACCGACCTGATCGCCAACGGCCCGGGTGCCGACACGTGGCTGCAGTCGATCAACCGTGTGACGTTCGAGCGGCTCGCGAGCCAATCGGCGGCTGACGGCGCCTTGCCGACGCTATTCGCCGCGACGTCCCCCGACGCCGAACCCGCCGGCTATTACGGACCCACCGGCGCGTTCGAACTGAAAGGACCGCCGGGAGACGCACGGATTTCGCGCCTTGCGCAGGACACGGCGATCGCCGCGCGCCTGTGGACGGTCTCCGAAGCACTCACCAACGCGCGCTGGCCTCGCGCAACCCTGGAGCACGCATCATGAAGGTCCTGATTTTCGGTGCGACCGGCATGGTCGGACAGGGCGTCTTGCGCGAATGCTTGCGCGCGCCGGACGTCGAGGTCGTCCAGACGATCGGCCGCACGCGCAGCGGCCAGCTCGATCCGCGCCTTATCGAAGTGATCCAGCCGGACCTGATGGACTACCGCGCGCTGGAATCGCAGCTCGCCGGTTTCGACGCGTGCTTCTTCTGCCTTGGCGTGTCGTCGGCGGGCATGCAGGAGGCGGACTATACGCGCCTCACCTTTGACCTGACGCTGGCGGCGGCGCGCACGCTCGCGCGCCTCAACCCGCGCATGACCTTCGTCTACGTGTCCGGCGCGAGCACCGACAGCACCGAACGCGGCCGCAGCATGTGGGCGCGCGTCAAAGGCCGAACAGAGAACGCGCTGCGGCAACTGCCGTTCAAAGCCGTCTATCTGTTCCGCCCGGGCGTGATCGAACCGCTGCACGGCATCCGTTCGAAAACACGTTCCTACCGGCTGTTCTATACGCTGGCCAAACCCATGCTGCCGATGCTGCGCGCGCTGCTGCCGAACTACGTGCTGAGCACCGAAGACATCGGCCTCGCCATGCTGACGGTTGTGCGCCACGGCGCTCCCAAGGCGGTGCTCGAGACCGTCGACATTCGCGCGCTCAGCCGTCCGGCTTCCGCCCCCGCCCTCGATCTACATGCCGGGTAAGCGCCGCGGTTTTCGTTCAAGCCGGAAAAAAGCCGCCTATTCAATCGTTTGACGCATTGCCGTGTCTGGTACGCTACGGGCAAACAGGACGCGCTATTGCGGACGCGGCCTCCTTCTTCACGCGCGTAAGTCAGCGCATGCTTGAACGAACCTGCCATGGTGACGCGCCGACCGAACATCGTGATTGCGATCAGTATCGTGCTGGCCAGCGCGATACTCGCGATCGCCGTGTGGGTGCTCGCCCAGATGCGCGACGACGCGCTGCGGCGTGCGCAGGACTCCGTCTTCAACGTTTCCCTGCTGATCGAGCGCGACGTGTCGCGCAATCTGGAGATCTACGATCTGTCGCTGCGCGCGGTGATCGACGGTCTGAAGCAGCCCGGCGTGCTGGACCTGGATCCGGCTCTGCGTCAGATGGTGCTGTTCGACGGCTCGGCCAGCGCCAAAGACCTCGGCTCGCTCCTCGTCGTCGACGAGGCGGGCAACATCCGCTTCGATTCGCAAGCCAATCCGCCACGCAAGATCAATCTCGCCGATCGCGATTACTTCAAGGTGCAGCGCGATTCGCCCAACGTCGGCCTGTATCTCAGCCACCCGTTCATACCGAGGGTCACCGGCAAGGAAGTCAGCATTGCGCTGAGCCGGCGGATTACGAAGCCAGACGGCAGCTTCGGCGGTGTGGTGGTCGGCACGATGCGCCTGACGTACTTCCGCAGCCTGTTCGCCGGCATGAACCTCGGCACGGGCGGCTCGATGGCGCTGATGCTGAGCGACGGCACGATGCTGATGCGGCGTCCTTACGACCCGAAGATCATCGGCATCGGCCTCGCGGGCACCGCCAACTATTCGCGCTTTCTCACCCAGCCGAGCGGCGACTTCTTCGGCACGGCGGCGATCGACGGCGTCGAGCGCTGGTACGCGTTTCGCCATATCGACATGTATCCGCTGATCCTGGACGTCGCGCTGTCCACCCGCGACATCTACGTGGAATGGCGGCACCGCGCGTGGATCATCGGTTCGCTGATTGCCGCGCTCGATCTGACCATCATCGCGCTGGCTTTGCTGTTTTCGCAGCAGTTGCGGCATCGCCGCGCCGCCGAAGAAGAGTTGCGCGTGCTGGCGCGCACCGACGGGCTGACCGGCCTGAACAACCGCCGCACCTTCGAAGAGGAGGTCGAAGCGGAATGGCGCCGCGCGCAGCGTAACGGCTGGGCGCTGTCGATGCTGCTGATCGACGTCGACAATTTCAAGGGTTTCAACGATCTGTACGGCCATTCGGCGGGCGACGATGCGCTCGTCACGGTCGCCCGCTGCATCGCGCAAAACGTGCGGCGTCCGGGCGACACGGCGGCGCGCTACGGCGGCGAGGAGTTCGCCGTGCTGTTGCCGGATACCGACGCGGGCGGCGCGGCGCACATCGCCGAGAAGATTCGCGCGGCGATTCACGCCCGGGAGCTTCGCCATGTGGCGAGTTCGCATCACCTGCTGACGGTGAGCGTGGGCGTTGCGACGACCCACGGCCACGCCTTCGCAACGAGCCGCGCGCTGATCAACGCCGCCGATGAGGCGCTCTACGAAGCCAAAGACGCGGGCCGCAATCGCGTGATGGGGTATCGGGCGACGGTTCACACGCACGCTCGCAAGGCGGCAGTGACACCGGGGCACTAAAACGACCAAGGTGTGCGCTGACCTCACGGACCACCTAGCCGCTCGTTAATTTCACCCGGATAATATTTTGCATCCAAATTTCACCCGGGTATAATTCGACAAATCTTCTCTCAGGAGTTTGTCGTGATCTCGTCTATTTCCACTTGCACGGCCTTTGAAGGCCATCGCCGCATTGCCTCGGGCTCACTGGCGGAGGTCGCGCTGGCGGTCAAGGCGGTGCTCACGCGCGGTGAACAGGCGCCCGTCCTGATCTTCGACGACATCACGAGTCAGCCGGTCGAATTCGATCTGCGCGGCACGTCGGAGGAGATCGTGGCGCGACTGGCCACGCAGATGCGCGGCGACGAAGCGGCTGCGGCACCCGCCGCCGCGACGGAGGACGACACACCGCGCGGCCGTGGTCGGCCCAAGCTCGGCGTCGTGGCCCGCGAGGTCACCTTGCTGCCGCGTCATTGGGATTGGCTGAACGGACAATCGGGCGGCGCGTCGGTGGCGCTGCGCAAGCTGGTCGAGGCGGCGCGCGCCGCGGGTGAGGACAAGGATCGCCGGCGCGCGGCGCAGGACGCCGTGTATCGCTTCATGACCGCGCTGGCCGGCAATCTGCCGGATTACGAAGACGCTACGCGCGCGCTCTATGCGAACGACCGGCCGCGGTTTGCGGCGATCGTCGCGGCATGGCCGGACGATGTAGGCGCCCACGTGTTACGGCTTGCCGAAGGCGCTTTCGCCGCGAGCGCATAACGCCAGACGAAAAAAAACCGCTCACGCCGGGGAAGCGTGAGCGGTGAGTCGGAGAGTTACAACATCGCATGCGGTTCAGGGGGGAACGCAGCAAACGCAGTCTAAGAGACCGGTTTACCCCAATAAATCAGACAAATCCCAAACGCCGTTACGGCTTGCGCCAGTCCAGGCGTGGCGTCGCGATCCGGCCCCGTTCGTCTCGCATCCCTTACATCATCCTTGCCCGGTTATTCCTGCCATTTGTCCGATCAAGACTCCACCCTGACAGCCGTAAAAGAGAAGGAGCGCCGCTACGTACCCATGGTTTTTTCAAACGGGGTGGCAACGGCGCGATGGCGAAACAGCCTGTCGAGACCTTGTGAAGGGATGATGAGATGAAGTGGTTCGACCGCATGACCGTATTCCGCAAATTGTTGCTGGCGTTCGCCGTCGTGATCGGCTTTTGCGTCGTGATCGGCGCGACGGCGCTGAGCACGCTGTCGTCGATGCATGACATTACGACCGTGATCGGCGACAAACACATGAACGGCCTCTACTGGATGGAAGAGGCCAATCGCCACAAGATTGATTCCGATCTGGCCGCCGCGAATCTCGGCTATGCCGCCGACGACGCCGGCCGTCAAAAGTTGAAGGACGGCATCGTCGCGTCGCTGAAGACCATGCACAGCGCCTACGACGAATATCGCAAGACCGTCGGCACCGGCAAGGGCCAGGAGATGTTCGACGCCGTGCTGCGCGAATCGGCGGTGTGGGAAGGCATCGTGCATCAGCAGATCGGGCTCGAGCCGATTCCGGCCGGCGTCGACAATAACGAACTCGTGCGTCGCGCGATTGCCGCCAGCGAAGCGCTGCGCGACCGCATCACGGCGCTGATCGACTATCGCCGCGAGCAGGCCAACGACGCGCAGCAGGAAGCCAGCGCCGACTATCAGCACATGCGAATCGTGATGAGCGTGCTGGTGCTGGGCGCGATCGTCGTGGGCATGATGCTCGCCACGTTGATCGCGCGCCGTTTGGCGCGTCAGCTTGGCGGCGAGCCGGACTACGCGATGCAGATTGCCAACCGGATCGCAGGCGGCGACCTGAGCGTGCGCGTCGACACCCGCGCCGGCGACACCGACAGCATGCTGTTCGCGCTGCGCAACATGCGTGAGCGGCTGGCGGGCATCGTCTCGGGCATCAGCGAATCGAGCGAGTCCATTCTGATGGCGTCGGGCGAGATCGCGCAGGGCAACACCGATCTGTCGCAACGCACCGAAGAGCAGGCCGCTGCCTTGCAGGAAACCGCGTCGAGCATGCAGGAACTCACGTCGACGGTGAAGATGAACGCCGAGAACGCGCAGCAGGCGGGCGGCGTGGCGCATGGCGCGTCGGAAGTCGCGGCGCGCGGCAGCAGCCTGGTGGGCGACGTGGTCGAGACCATGCGCGAACTGGCGGCCGGCTCGAAGCGCATGACCGACATCATCGCGGTGATCGAAGGCATCGCGTTCCAGACCAACATTCTTGCGCTGAACGCGGCGGTCGAAGCGGCGCGTGCCGGCGAGCAGGGCCGCGGCTTCGCGGTCGTGGCGGGCGAAGTGCGCTCGCTCGCGCAACGCAGCGCGGTGTCGGCCAAGGAGATCAAGGAACTGATCGAAAGCTCGACCGCGCGGGTGGGCAGCGGCGCCGAACTCGCCGAGCGCGCCGGCCAGACCATGGCCGAAGTCACGCACGCGGTGAAGCGCGTGACCGACATCATGGGCGAGATTTCGTCGGCGTCGCAGGAGCAGAGCACCGGCATCGAGGAAGTGAACCGCGCGGTCGCGCAGATGGACGACGTGACCCAGCAGAACGCCGCGCTGGTCGAGCAGGCGGCTGCGGCGGCGGCGTCGATGGCGGACCAGGCGCGCCAACTGCAAACGGCCGTGACGGTGTTTTCGCTCGAAGCGCGCGCCGCCTGAAGGCCGATCGTGCGAGCCGACTGAGCCGTTTGAGCCATGCGCTTCAAAGCTCGCAGCGCGCTCGCACGGTAGTGAAAGCCACGCGTTTAACCACCCTTGCCAGGCCCATTGGCACTCCGTACACTCGCGCCTAATTCTTGAGCGGCGGCGCCTCGTTCCGGCGCCGTCCACGATAAATCACGCCGAACAGAGGAGAACCCCCGCCATGGCCGATTCCTACTTCCCCCGCTGGCGCCGCCAGTCTGCCGGCGCCGAAGGCCGCATCGTCAGCACCGACGAACGGCTCGCGTGGCCGCAAATGGTTGCGATGGGCGTGCAGCACGTCGTCGCCATGTTCGGTTCGACCGTGCTCGCACCGCTGCTGATGGGCTTCGACCCGAACCTCTGCATCTTCATGTCGGGTATCGGCACGCTGCTGTTCTTCGTGCTGGTGGGCGGCCGCGTGCCGAGCTATCTCGGCTCGAGCTTCGCGTTCATCGGTCTGGTAATCGCGGTGACGGGCTACGGCGGTCACGGTCCCAATCTGAACATTCCGGTGGCGCTGGGCGGCATCATCGCGTGTGGCGTGGTGTACGCGATCATCGGATTGATCGTGTCGGCGGTCGGCACGCGCTGGATCGAAACGCTGATGCCGCCGGTCGTGACGGGCGCGATTGTCTGCGTGATCGGTCTGAATCTCGCGCCGATCGCGGTACACGGCGTGAGCGGCAGCAACTTCGAATCGTGGATGGCGCTGGTCACGGTGCTGTGCGTCGGCGCGGTCGCGGTGTTCGCGCGCGGCATGCTGCAGCGTCTGCTGATTCTCGTCGGCCTGCTGATGGCGTATGTGATCTATGCGATCGTCACGAACGGTCTCGGCATGGGCAAGCCGATCGACTTCTCGATCGTCGCGAATGCGGCGTGGTTCGGCATGCCGCATTTCACCGCGCCGGTCTTCAACGTGCAGGCGATGACCTTGCTCGCGCCGATCGCGGTGATTCTCGTCGCGGAAAATCTCGGGCACATCAAGGCGGTCAGTGCGATGACCGGCCAGAACCTGGACGGCTACGTCGGCCGCGCGTTTCTCGGCGACGGGCTCGCCACCATCGTGTCGGGCTTTGCCGGCGGCACGGGTGTGACGACGTACGCCGAGAACATCGGCGTGATGGCCGTCACCAAGATCTATTCGACGCTGGTGTTCGTGATCGCGGCGTTGATCGCGCTGGTGCTGGGTTTCTCGCCGAAGTTCGGCGCGGTGATTCAAACCATTCCGGGGCCGGTGCTGGGCGGCGTGTCGATCGTCGTGTTCGGGCTGATCGCCGTGACCGGCGCGCGCATCTGGGTCGTCAACAAGGTCGACTTCTCCGACAACCGCAACCTGATCGTCGCTGCCGTGACGCTCGTGCTGGGCGCTGGCGATTTCTCGTTGAAGCTCGGCGGATTCGGGCTCGGCGGGATCGGTACCGCGACGTTCGGCGCGATCATTCTGTACGCACTGCTGCGTAGGAAACCGGCGCAAGGGCCGGTGGCGTGATCGAGTTTTAGCCTGCTGGTGCTATGCGCGGTCTTGCCGGCGGTGTTGGTTGACAGGCAATCTTGCAACCCACGCCGCCGCCATCCTGCAAACCGGGCCTTATTTCTTGCGCGCGGTCAGCGCCGTCTCCAACAGATCGACCTCGCGCATCAGCTTGTTCAACGTCTCGTCGTTGATCTGCTGACTGTTGCGTAGCGCCAGCAAGGTCTTGCGTTCGGCGCGCATCGCAGCGAGCTTCATTCGGAACTCCAGCGCATCGGCGAGGCGCGCCAGCTCGCGAGGCTCCTGTTCGTCGTCGAGCGTGGCGAGGCGGCGCCGGTACAGGTCCATCACGCGTGCGGTGACATCTGCCGCGTAGGCGGAGGCCGATTCTTCCAGCCCCGCGCACTCTTTATCGTGCATCACATCGATCGCACGGATCGCGGCTTGCGCCGCCATCGTGCGGGCGAGCGCTTCTTCGGCCGCATGCGGGTCGCGGCCCTTGCGCCAGCCGCGCAACAGCAACGGCAACGCCACCACCGCCACCAGCAGCGACACCAGAATCACGCCCGACGCGATGAAAATCGCCAGATCGCGGCCCGGCAGCGGCGCGCCGCCCGGCAACATTTCGGGCAACGACAACACGCCCGCCAGCGTCACCGCGCCACGAACACCGGCGACGGTCGTCACCGTGACCGTGCGCAACCCCGGCACCGCGTTCGCCACGCCGCGCTTCGTCGCGCCGCGGCTCGCGAACCAGCGCAGCAGCCACACCCACACGAAGCGCATCGCATAGAGCGCTAGCGCCACCGCCGCGATGTAGCCGATCAGCAGCCCGACCTGGGCGTCGCTGGTTTCGTGCGCGTCGAGCAGCGCGCGGCCGAGAATATGGGGAAACTGCAGCCCCAGCAGAATGAACACCATGCCGTTGAAGACGAACTCGATCATGGTCCACGTACTGTTCGAGCGTACCCGCGACGACACCGGTCCCGCGTTCGCAATACTCGCGTAGTTCATCATCATGCCGGCGGCGACCGCCGAGAGAATGCCGGACAACTCGAAGCGCTCGGCGATCAGGTAGGCGGCGAACGGAATCAGCAAGGTCATCACGACGCCGGGCGCCGGATCGCCTTCTTCGTTGAGACTCAGAAAATGCGCCGACACGAAGCTGAAGAGCCAGCTTACCGCCGCGCCCGTCGCGAGTCCGCCGGCGGCGATGATGACGAAGCTGATCGAGGCGTCGCGTAGCGAGAACACACCGGTCAGCGCGGCGGCGATCGCGAACTTCAGCGCGACGAGGCCCGACGCGTCGTTCATCAACGCTTCGCCTTCGAGGATATGCATCAGCCGGCCAGGGATCTTGCCCTTGCCGACGATGCCGGACAACGCCACCGCATCGGTCGGCGACAACACGGCGGCGAGCGCGAACGCGACCGGCAGCGAAATGGCCGGCACCAGCGCATGCACGAAATAGCCGACCACCAGCACCGTCATGAAGACCAGACCGAGCGCGAGCATCAGGATCGAGCGGCGCGCCATGAACAGCTCGCGTTTCGGGATACGCCAGCCGTCCGCGAACAGCAGCGGCGGGATGAACAGCATCATGAAGATGTCTGGATCGAACGTGACGTGCAGTCCGAGCTTCGGCCACGCGAGCATCGCGCCGATCGCGATCTGCACGAGCGGCAGCGGCAACGTGAACGGCAGCAAACGGATGACGATGCCCGACGCGGAGACGGCCAGCAGAAGAATCAATACGGTAAAAACAATATCCATCGGTCTGTTTCCGGGGAGATGACGGGCGTGACGTAAGAGATTGTTGATGCCGCCGCATGGGCTTTGCAGCGACGCGACGTTGAAGTGTAGCCCGCGAAGTTTAGCCCGATGAGGTCGCGCCTTCCCGCGAACCCGGCAACGCGAAGAAGCGTGCGGTCACCGCACGCCTTGATCCGCCGCCATCACGTTACGCACCGTAACGGTGCGCGCCGCGCCCACGTGCGGCGCATCGGCCCTTGCGCCGTGCAATCTCCGATGCAAACTTCATTCGAATGTGCGCCAGCGTGCGCATGGAGCTTGCTTAAGAGATATCGATGACGCACATTTTGAGAAATGGCGCCGCCGTTGTTCGCTTCCGCGTTCGGACCGGCCCGGCTCTCGCGTGAGAGGATTGCATGACGATTGCGCAACAGGAAAGAACGGCCAGCGTGCCGCATGGCTTCGACGTCGAAGTGACGTCGGGGCTCGAGCGTTTTTCGGTTCAGCATGGCGAGCTGACGCTGACCAGCGTGTTTCAACCGATTTTCAGCCTGTCGCATATGCGGGCGGTCGGCTACGAGGGACTGCTGCGCGCGCACGACTCGCTCGACCGTCCCGTGTCGCCGCTCGACGTATTCGGCGAGGCCGCCCGTCTCGGCGACGTGCTGCAGGTGGACCGGCTGGCGCAGACCCTGCATCTGGAGAACTTCAAGGTGCTCGGCGCCGAGCGCGAATGGCTGTTCCTGAACGTGCATCCCGGCGCGCTCACCGTTCCGTATCTGTCGGCCGCGTTGCTGGCCACGCTCAGGCGCCTCGATCTGCCGCCGCGGCGCATCGTGCTCGAAGTGCTCGAACATCGCGCGGAAGACCTCGAACGTCTCGCTGATGCCGTGCGTCAATTCCGCGAGCGCGGCTTTCTGATCGCGCTCGACGATTTCGGCGCGGGACACTCGAACGTCGAACGGATCTGGCAGTTGAATCCCGATATCGTGAAGCTCGACCGCATCATGCTGTCGCACGCCGCGCATCGCGCGGATATGGCGACGATCTTGCCGGGGCTCGTCGCGTTGCTGCACGAGGCGGGCAAGCTCGTACTGATCGAAGGCGTGGAAACGGAGCACGAAGCGCAGATGGCGCTCGCCTGCAACGCGGATTTCGTGCAGGGTTTTTTCTTCGGCCGGCCGAATCCGGCCGTGGCCGATGCGGCGCATGCCGCCGAATGCATCAGCGAACTCACCGAACGGTATCGCGATCAGACCGAAGCGCGCGAGCGGCGCAGCGCGAGTCGCCTCGTGCCGTATCTGCGGGCCTTCGAGCGCGCTGCCGAGCGGCTGGCGGCCGGTGAACCGCTCGAAGAAGTGTGCTGGAATTTTCTCGCGCTCGATCATGCCGCGCGCTGTTTCCTGCTCGACGCCAAAGGCAAGCAGGCCGGCCGCAACGTCGTGTTGCGCGCGGATCGCGCGGCACATGAAACGCGCTTCCTACCGCTAGCGGACGCGCAAGGGGCGAACTGGTTGCGTCGTCCGTATTTCCGCGACGCGATCAATGCGCCGGAACGCGTGCATGTGACGCGTCCGTATCTGTCGATCAACGAGGCGTTGCCGTGCGTCACGCTTTCAGTCGCGACGCGTGTGGGTGAACAGACCTGCGTGCTGTGCGGCGACATCGATTGGGTCGAGGAATAAGCCCGTCTGCGATGATGTCGTTTTCAACGACGACACTCAGACGCGCCTATGTCCGTTCTACTCGAAGTGATTGCCACGACCGTTGCCGATGCGCGCCTTGCCGCGCAGGCGGGCGCCGACCGTCTCGAACTCATCACCGCGATGGGCGAGGGCGGGTTGACGCCGAGCGTCGGCCTGATCGAAGCGGTGGTGGCGGCCGTTGAAATCCCCGTGAACGTGATCGTGCGACCGCATAGCCGCTCGTTCGTCTACGACGCGGACGATTACGCGGTGATGTGGCGCGACGTGCGCGCGGCCAAGGCGGCGGGTGCGAACGGCGTGGTGATCGGCATGCTCAACGAGGCGGGCGAGATCGACCGCGAAGCGCTCGCCCGAGCGATCGATGCGGCCGATGGTCTGACGATCACATTTCACCGGGCATTCGACGAAGCGCGCGATTTACGCCAGGCGTTGGACGTGCTGCTCGCCTTCCCCGAGGTGACGAACGTTTTGACTTCGGGCGGACAAGCGTCGGTACTGAATGCGGAAGCCACGATCCGCGAGTTGATCCAGCAGGCGTCGGGATCGCATTGCACGGTGTTGGCGGGCGCGGGCTTAACCGTGGACGCTATCGCCGGCTTTGCGAGCCGAACGCAAGTCGATGCGGTGCACTTCGGTTCGGGCGTTCGCGTGGACGGCAACGGCCTCGCGCCGGTCGATGCCGATCGAGTCGCGAAGGTCCGTGCGTCGTTAAACGCGAGCGCATGAGCACGCACGTGTAACTATCTGCCGCTGAAATCCGCACCCAAACAACAACGCCGCTTCGAGTCCATGACTCGAAGCGGCGTTGCTTTCGCTCAGTCCGAATCGCCGCGCGCGAAACCTACTTCGCGACAACCACCGGAATCCCGCGCAACTGCCCAGCGTCCTTCACCTCGTCCAGCGACTGACGCACCGCCGCACTCGTCGCCGGATCGATCTGCAAGCGAGCCGCCAGATCGCGCTCGCCGCGCTTCACGCCCGCCAGATTCGCCAGCTTCACATGACCGTAACCGCGCACACGCGCGTGCAGATCGGCCAGCTTCGCGACGTCTTCCAGCGTGGTCGTGTCGAGCTTGGCGAACGCACGTTGCAGCGTGGTTTCGTAATCGCCGGCGAGGTCGCGTTCCATCTTGCGTTCGAGCGTGCGGCCGAACGGATCGAGCATCGTGCCGCGCAGGCCGCGCCACTTTGCCAGCATGCCGAGCACCGGCCACATCCATTGACCGAAGGTTTTCTTGGCCGGATGCTTGCCGTGCTGCGGACGCGCAATGGTCGGCGGCGCGAGGTTGAACTTGATGCCGAAGTCCTTGCCGGCCACGCCTTCGAATTGCGCTTCGAGCGCTTCGCGGAACGCCGTGTCCGTGTGCAGACGCGCGACTTCGTATTCGTCCTTCACCGCGAGCAGTCGGTAGAACGTCGTCGCGACTGCACGCGTCACGCGTTCGCTTTGCGCATCGACGGCGGTTTCGGCGCGGCGTGCCGCGTCGACCAGCGCGCGATAACGCTTCACGTAGCTCGCGCCGCCGTAAATCTGCAAACGGCCTTCGCGATGCGCGATCAGTTCGTCGAGCGTGTCGACCTTAACAGCCTGCTTCGCCAGATGCCGAGCCTGCCACAACGCGTCGAGCGCGGCCGGATCTTCCGCCGCCAGACGCCCGATCGAAAACGCCAGTTGGTTCATCTGCACCGCGACGTTGTTCAATTCGATCGCGCGCATCATCGCGGCGAACGAGACGGGCACCAGCCCGAGCTGCCATGCGTAGCCGAGCATCAGAATGTTGGCGCCGATCGTGTCGCCGAGAAAACGCGTGGCGAGTGCCTGAGCGTCACAGGTCGACATACGTTCCGCGCCGGCCGCGTGACGCATCTTGTCGATCAGCGCGTCGGCGTGCAACGTCGCGTCCGGATTCGTCACGAAGGTCGCGTTGGGAATCGCATGCGTGTTCACCACGATGCGCGTGCGGCCATGACGCACCGTTTGCAGCGCATCGGCGCTGGCACCGACCACCATGTCGCAGGCGAGCAGCACGTCGGCCTGTTGCGTGTCGATACGCACCTGGTTGAGCCATTCGTCACGCGCGGCGAAGCGCACGAACGACAGCACCGAACCGCCCTTCTGCGCGAAGCCCATGAAGTCGAGCACGGAGGCGCTCTTGCCTTCCAGATGCGCGGCCATGCTGATCAATGCGCCCACCGTCACGACGCCCGTGCCGCCTACACCAGTCACGAGAATGTCGTACGGCGCGGCGTCCAGATGCGTCGCGGGAATCGGCAACGTGTCGACGCGCGCGGCCAGCGCTTGCGGATCGAACGCGGCGCCCGCGGCTTTCTTCAGCTTGCCGCCTTCCACGGTGACGAAGCTCGGGCAGAAGCCGTTCACGCAAGAAAAGTCTTTGTTGCACGACGATTGATCGATACGCCGCTTGCGTCCCAAGGCCGTTTCAACCGGCTCGACCGACAGGCAATTCGATTGCACGCCGCAATCGCCGCAGCCTTCGCACACTTCCTCGTTGATGAAGAGGCGCTTGTCCGGGTCGGGAAACTCGCCTTTTTTCCGGCGACGGCGTTTTTCCGCCGCGCACGTTTGGTCGTAGATCAGCACGGTGACGCCGTCGGTGTCGCGTAATTCGCGCTGCACGGTGTCCATTTCGCTGCGATGGTGGAACGTCGTGCCCTTCGGAAACAGATCGTGATGGCCGTCGTATTTCTCCGGCTCGTCGCTCACCACGACGAAGCGCGACACGCCTTCGGCTTCCACCTGACGCGCGATCTGCGGCACCGAGATGCTGCCGTCCACCGGCTGTCCGCCGGTCATCGCGACCGCGTCGTTATAGAGAATCTTGTACGTGATGGTCGCTTTCGCGGCCACGGCCTGGCGGATCGCGAGAATGCCGGAGTGGAAGTAGGTGCCGTCGCCGAGATTCTGGAACACGTGACGCGTTTTCGTGAACATGGAATGCGAGGCCCAGTCCACGCCTTCGCCGCCCATCTGGATCAGCCCGGTAGTGTCACGCTCCATCCACGAGGCCATGAAGTGGCAGCCGATGCCCGCATGCGCAATGGAACCTTCCGGTACTTTCGTCGACGTGTTGTGCGGACAGCCCGAGCAGAAGTACGGCGTGCGCTTCACGCTGTCCGCGGCGTTCGAGAGAATATGCGGCGCCACCAGATCGACCACGCGGTCGCGGCGGTCCAGCGCCGGCTTGTGTTTCGCGAGCCAGTCCGCGAACACCGGCAAAATGCGCGAGGGCCGCAATTCGCCGAGCGAGGAGAGCAGCAGCGTGCCGTCGGCGGCGTTCTTGCCGACCACGATCGGCCGCGTGCCTTGCGTGCGGTTGTACAGATAGTCTTTGATCTGCTGTTCGATGACCGGGCCTTTCTCCTCGATCACGAGTACTTCGGACAAACCGGAGACGAACGCGTCGATCCGCGTCATCTCTAGCGGAAACGACAGGCCGACCTTGTAGATGCGCACGCCGGCCGCTTCCAGATCCGCGACCGTCAGATCGAGGCGGCGCAGCGTTTCCATCAGGTCCAGATGCGCCTTGCCGCAGGTCACGATCCCCACGTTGGCGTGCGGACTCGGTGCGATCCATTTGTCGATGCTGTTCACGCGCGAGAAATGGCGCACGGCGTCGAGCTTCGCGTGCATCCGCGATTCGATGGTCAGGCTCGGCAGGTCCGGCCAGCGGTTATGCAGGCCGCCGGCGGGCGTGGCGAAATCTTGCGGGACGGCCCATTCGGTTTGCAGCGCGTCGAGATCGACCGTCGAGCCCGATTCGACCGTTTCGGAGATCGCCTTGTAGCCGACCCAGGCGCCCGAGAAGCGCGACATCGCCCAGCCGTACAGGCCGAATTCGAGCATGTCGGCGATATTCGACGGATTCACCACCGGCATATGCCAAGCCATCATGGCGAAGTCGCTCTGATGCGGCATCGACGACGACACGCAGCCGTGGTCGTCGCCCGCCACCACCAGCACGCCGCCGTGCGGTGACGAGCCGTACGCGTTGCCGTGCTTGAGCGCGTCGCCCGCGCGGTCCACGCCGGGGCCCTTGCCGTACCACATCGCGAACACGCCTTCGACGGTGCGCTCCGGGTCCGATTCCACCCGCTGCGTGCCGAGCACGGCGGTGCCGCCGAGCTCTTCGTTGATCGCGGGCAGGAAGCGAATATCACTCGCCGCGAGCAGTTTTTTCGCTTTCCATAACTGCTGGTCGACCATGCCGAGCGGCGAGCCGCGATAGCCGCTGATAAAGCCGGCGGTGTTCATGTCGCGCGCCTTGTCGGCGGCGCGCTGCATCAGCACGAGCCGCACCAGGGCCTGCGTGCCGGTCAGGAAGATCCGGCCGCGCGTCGCGGTAAGGTTGTCGGACAGCTTGTAGTCGGCGAGAGCGGGCGTGCCGTCGATGGGCAGGCGAGCGGTCATGGGTGAGTCTCCAATATTTTGCATCCGCGCGCGGTGGTGGGGACCACGGAGGTGACGCAGCGAAAGAGACTCTATTTTTTAGCGCCGATTAGAGTGAATTTTTTCTAGTTTGATGAGCATGCAACGAATGGGCGAGACGAGCCACGCGTTTTAATGAAGTTTTGAGGTGGATCTTCCACGCGGCAAGCGGATTCGGGTATGCCCTGGTGCGTTTGCGCGATCGAAGGGATCGGCAATTCATCGAGTTCTTCGCCCAGGCCGGCGGCAGGCGTGGGGCCGCCAGAAGGGCCGAGCGCACGGCCGCGTAACGTTGCAGGTCACTTGGGTGCAACGTGACCGGCGTCATCCGATAGCGTTACGCCGTGATCACGCTTTGGGCTTGGCCACATTCACCACATTAGCCGCGAGCGGCGCCGCGTCGAGCGGCACGATTTCGTCGAAGTGCGCGTAATCGATGTGGCTCACGCCGTCTTGCTCACTCATGATGTCGACGAAGCGGTAATGCCAGCGAATCTGATCGCAGCTCCACATGTGGCGCGCCTGCATGGTTTGCGAGGTCGATTCGTCGACGCCTTCGAGCGTCAACACCAGCGACGTATCGCTGCCCTTGAGCGATTCGGCGGTTTCGCCGAACAGCGGACTGCTTTCGTCGATGATGTGCATCAGGCTCCAGCCGAGTTTGAAAACCGGATGCTGATCGCGCACCAGCGTCAGGTCATAGAGCTTGCGCAGCACCAAACCTTCGACGGTGGTTTCCTTGCGCAGAATACGCAGCCTCGCATGCGCCTCGGCGATCACGTTCTGACGCGCGTTGGCCGAGCGCACCATTAGCGTCATGCGGCCGTCGAGCGGCCGGATGATGGCGTAACGGGCGAACATGATCTTGGCGTGCGGCCGCGAAAAGCGCGCGAAGATCAGGCCGGTCGCCAACGCGACGCTGGACATGCCGAAGAAGATTTCGAGCGTGGCGATCCAGTGGGCGTAAACGGTTTGCGGGTGCATGTCGCCGTAGCCGACGGTCGCCAGCGTCTCGACGCTGAAAAAGAAAGCGCCGCCGAAACCCGACGGATACTGATTGGCGATCGGCGCCTTGCCGAGCATGTACAGGCCGGCGAATGCCGTGTTGAGCAGCAGGAACAGCACCGCGAGCGAAGCGAAGAACATCGGCCAGCGCGCCACGACCGCGCGATGGTAGAGATCCTGCCAGAGCGGCGTCGGCATGCCGTGCGCAATGATCACGCGATCGTCGAGACGTAATTCGCGGCTGCCGCGCGCGCGGCGCTTCGGGGCGCTCTCCTTGGCGTCGCCAAGGCCGGCCATTCGGTCTGACGGTTCGGTAGCCATCACTTGCTCGTGGGATATGAAAACGCGCAAAGCGTAGCACGGCGTTTCGCGAGTCCAATGCCGCGATGCCGCAACGTTTGATCCAGGTTCCGCTCACCGTTAGGACGTGGTTGCCCGCCGCTTACGGAAACGCGCGCGGCTTCGGAATGCCCGCGCCGTGTTCGATGTCGTCGACGGCTCGCCGATGCGCCGCGGCGATCGCTTCGGCCGCGTCGCTGTAGCCGTTATCGCCACCCACGGTCGTCCACGATTTCACCGCTTTGTCGCGATGGCGGATTTCGTATTCCGCGTCCCAGCGTGCGCCGTTGAGTTCGAGAGGGTGGACGTGTATCGAGTACACGCCGTAGAGGAAGAGTTGTTCCGCCATGATCGCCTCCAGCCGGTTGGATCAAGGTGGCGCGGCGCGCCTTCGACGCGCGCCGCGCCGGACTGCCTAGAGTTCGATGCTGCCGAGAATGCGGTGAGCGAGCGCCTTGGCTTCTTCGAGCGCTTCCTCCGGTGTCGACGAGGTGGCGTCCACTTCGTAGACCGTGGTTTCCTGGTCGGCGGTGTCGTCGCCTTCGTCGCGGGAGAGCGTGACCACGCCCTGCCACGTGTCGCTCTGTACTTCTTTTATCGAAGCCGTGGCCGTGTAGATGCCTTTGGTGTAGGTGATGTCTTCCATGACGACGCTCCTTGTTCCAAAGGTGACGGATTTTTCATCGTAGCACGATGAAGGAGCGCCGGCTTTCGCGCTGGCGGCGCTTCTTGTCAGTGACAATGCGCGCCGCACAAGGCAGCAGAATTACAGCAGCGCGACGACTTCGTCGAGCGCGGGCGCGTGCGCGCCGGCATGCCGGCAAGCCGCCGCACCGGCCGCCAGCGCGAACGCCAGATGCTCGGGCCACGCCCGCTGCGGCGCCGTCATCAGGCTGAACAGCAGGCCGCCGATCGACGCGTCGCCCGCGCCCACCGTGTCGACCACCTCGACGCGCGGAGGCCGCGCTTCGACCACCAGCGCGCCGTCGATCAACAGAGCCGTTTCCGGCCCACGCGTCACCAGCACGGTGGCGGCGGGATTCATGGCTTGCAGTTGGGCGAGCGCGGCGGCTTCGTCGTCGGTCTTGAACAGCAGGCGCAGATCCTCGTCGGATACCTTGATCAGATCGGCGAGCGCGGCCATCTTGCGCAAGGTCGGCTCGTAGCCGTGCTCCATCAGGTTGCGGTAGTTCGGATCGAAGCTGATCTTCACGCCTTGAGAACGCAACCGCGCCGCGAGCGCCGCCAACGTATCGCCGAGCGGCTGACGCACGAGGCTGATGCAACCGAAGTGCGCCCACTTCACGTGCTCGCTCCAGCCGGCCGGCAAGTGCGCCGGATCGAAGGCCAGATCGGCGCCGTTTTCGCCCATGAAAAAGTACGCCGGCGGATGGGTCTGATGCACGATCGCCAGCAGCGGCGGCCGCGTCACGCGCTGCATGAAGCGCATGTCGAGACCGGCCGCGACACTCGCGTTCCACAGCTCGTCGGAGAAATTGTCGACGCCGAGCGAACCGGCGCACGCGGTCGGCAAACCGAGCCGCGCGACACAGCGCGCCACGTTCCAGCCCGCGCCGCCGGGACGCGACAGCCATTGCGAAGTGCCGGTGCGCACGAGATCGGTGAGGATGTCGCCGGCCGAAACGAACTGCGGGAATTCGGGGCTTGCGTTGGGTTGGCTCATTTCGTGTGCTCCGCGGATTCGGATGCGGCGGCGGCCGTGCCATCGGACAACGCGTGCGTCAGCACTTCGTAGCACGCGCCCATCGTGTGGTAGTCGGTCTTGCCGGCCGGACTCTTTTCGTCGCTGTATTTGCGGTTGTCGCAGGTGAGGATGCGATACCACGCACCGTACTTGTGATCGACGAAATGCGCCCAGCTATAGCGCCAGATCTCGTCGTACCAGTCCCAGAAACGTTCGTTGCCGGTGCGCTTGCCGAGCAGCGCGGCGGTCGCGAAGGTCTCGGCCTGGACCCAGAAATATTTGTCGTGATCGCACACGGTGCCGTCCGGGCCGAAGCCGTAGTAGAGGCCGCCGTGGTCTTCGTCCCACGCGTGCGTCATGGCGGCGTCGAACAATTCGACCGCGCGCGGCAGCAGCCACGGCAGCGGACGGAAGCGCTCGAGAATCAGCAGCAGCTTGGCCCACTCGGTTTGATGCCCCGGCTGGAAGCCCCACGGACGGAAGATGTTCGAACTGTCTTCCTCGTTGTAGTGCCAGTCGACCGACCAGTCCGCGTGAAAGTGCTCCCACACCAGCCCCTGCGAGAGCTTGGCCTGACGCAGCGTGATGTTCGACGCCACCCGCTCGGCGCGATCCAGATAGACCAGATGGCCGGTCGCTTCGTGCGCGGCGAGCAGCGCCTCGGTGGTGTGCATGTTGGCGTTCTGGCCGCGGTACGAACTGACGCGCCATTCGGGCGAGGCTTCGTCGGCGTAGAGGCCGGCCGCGGCGTCCCAGAAGCGGTGTTCCATCAATTCGAAGGTCGCGCCGATCATCGGCTTCGCCTCTTCGATGCCGGCCATCGCCGCGTGCGAATACGCGAGCAGCACGAAGGCGAGGCCGTAGCAGTGGCGCGTGGCGTCGAGCGTGCGCTTGTGGCCGTCGCGCCATTCGAGTTCCCAGTCGTAGCCTTCGTGCTGGGCGTCCCAATGCGCCTCACGCAGAAAGCGTAGACCGTGGCGCGCGTACTCGAGATGCTGCGGGTCGCCGAACTGGCGATACGCCATCGCGTAGTTGAACACGTAGCGGCAACTGCTCACCAGATGCCGCGTGGTCCTGTCGTAGATCGACCCGTCGTCGCGGAAAAAATGGAAGAAGCCGCCGCTCGGATCGAATACGTTCGGTGCGTAAAAACGCAGCGTGTCCTCTACGTGCGAGAGCAGAAACTCGCGGCTGCGGAAATCGTCGACAGGCGGCGCGGCGACGCCGTTGGCGGGGTGAAGCGAATCGGATTGCGTCATGGCGTTTTCACCAAAGTACTGGCTCGGGCAATGAGATGGACGGGCAAACGGACTTCGAGTTCGGCGGGGGCGTCTTCGAGCAGCAATTCGACGCCGCGCCGGCCGAGCGCTTCCTTGTCGACCGAAATGGTCGACAGCGGCGGCGTGGCGTGGGCGGCGGCGGGAATGTCGTCGAAGCCGATGATGGCGACGTCCTCGGGTACGCGCAGACCGCGCGCAAGGCACGCGCGCAGCGCCGCGAGCGCGGCGGCGTCGTTGTACGCAAATACGGCGTCGGGGTGCGGGCCCGGCGCGTCGAGCAACTGATGCATGGCGCGCGCGGCGCCGCTGTCGGGGTCGAGGCCGGCGTCGATCGTGACTTCCAGCGACGGATCGAACAGCAGGCCCGCTTCGAAAAACGCGCGCCGGTAGCCGAGCGCGCGCTGCGCGATGCTGAAGTGCGCGAGCGAGCCGCCGATAAACGCGACGCGCTTGCGCTGCTGCTCGAACAGATGCCGCATGGCGAGGGTGGCGCCGGCGGCGTTGTCGAGATTCACCGAGCGCAAGCCCGGCGCCCACAGATCGATCAGCACGAGCGGACGCTGCATCGCGACCAGCGTGGTGAGCGTTTCGAGCTCGACGAAACCGGCAATCGCGACCGCGTCGGGCGCGTGCAGGCGCAGTTGCTGGATCACGTCTTCGGTGGGGCCGGCGGTCAGCACCGACGGCACGATGCCGCGTTCGCGACAGGCATCTTCCACCCCGTGCAGCACGTGCGAAAAAAACGGGCTGACGGCGAAGTTGTTGTGCTGACGGTGCAACAGAAAGGTGAGTCGGCGGATGCGCGGCCGCAGTTGCGCGGCGTCATAACCGAGCTGCCGCGCCGCTTCGACCACGCGTTCGCGGGTTGCCTCGGATAACCCCGGCTGGTTCTTCAAGGCGCGCGAGACGGTGCCGATCGACACGCTGGCCGCGCGGGCGACGTCGCGGATGGTTGTGGCCATCGAATAAAGCGGCCGCGAGTAGGCGACCGCACGGTGTTTGAGTCCGGCGATTGTATAGTAAAACGTGCCTTCGACCGCCGGAAAAACACTCGCGCGACACCCGGAGATACCCCTGGGTGTTGAGGTTGGCTCGAAATATGCTGTTTAGTAAAACAAGCTAAACAATGGCGTGAAAGGGCGCTTTGGTCGCGTTGGGTGGCGATTGAGTTCGTGCGCCGCCGGCAGAGCCTTCAGTCGATATGCGCGTGAGCCGCCTCCGCCTGGCCGCGTAGCAAGGCGACGCTTTCGTCGGCGTCGATCAGCACGAAGCCGCTCGTCTGTTGCTTCGCGCGTCGCTTGGCCACCGCCGCGACCGACGCGATTTCCTCGCTGTTGTACAACGACGGTCCGTTCGCCGGTTCGACGCGCACGCAGCCAATTGCCATCGTCACGAAGGCGAAGAAGCTCGGATTGCCGCGCCGGTCTTCGCCGTAAATGCCGCCCACGAGCCGGTCGGCCGGCGCGTAGAAACGCTGCGCGCCTTCGTTGAAGACGTGGATCGCGCGCAGCACGCGGTCTTGCCAGTCGTCGCTCTGGAACAGGATCATGAAATCGTCGCCGCCCACGTGCCCAAGAAAATCGCGGGTCGGGTCGCACACCTCGGCGAGCACGGCCGCGGCGAATTTCAGCACTTCGTCGCCTTGCCAGTAACCGTACTGGTCGTTGAACGGCTTGAAGTGGTTCAGATCGACGTAGCACGCGTGAAAAGCCGCGTCGTTGCCCAGCAGGCGGGCAATGTGCGAGCTGATCGGAATGTTGCCCGGCAGGAAGGTCAGCGGGTTCGCGTAGCGCGCCGCTTCGATACGCACTTCGGTCACCGCGCGGACCAGTTTCTCGCCGGTGCCGAGGCCGGCGTACTGGCCGTTTTCGGTGATGACGAAGCCGTCGGCGAGATAGCGCTGGTCGTCGCTCGCGAGGAGCTTGGCCATCTGCTCGACTGTCATCGATTTTTCGATAATCACCGGCGACGCGTTGGCGAATTGCAGGCAAGGGCGCTTGCCGAACAGCTCGCGGTGATACGGCAACGCGTAACGATCCATGAAGCTGCGCCGGTTGATGAGGGCGACCGGCTGGTCGTTCTCGACCACCGCGACCGCGTGCAGATCGGGCAGGCGGTTGAACAGGTCGAGCACGTCGTTGTTGGTGGCGTGACGCGGCAACGCCGGCGCATGCACTAGCATTTTCGCCGACGCCATGCCGCCCGACGGCGACGCGCTGCTCACCGCGCGCGTGGTCTCGGGGAACACGGCGATGTGATTGGCGCTCAAGGCGGCGCGTGCGTCGTCATTCAGCTTGCGTGCCGGGTGCGCATGCGGGCGGCCGAAGAAATAGCCCTGCCCGCAGCCGATTCCCATGTCGCGCACGACGATCAGATCCGCCTCGTTCTCGATGCCTTCGGCCACCAGCTGCGCGCCGCTCGCGTTGGCGAAATGCTGCATGGCGCGCACGGCTTCGAACTTGAGCGGATCGCTCGCAATGTCGTGGATGAAGAAGCGATCGATCTTCACGACGTCCGGTTGCAGACGCACCCACAGATTCATGCTCGCGTTGGCGGTGCCGTAGTCGTCGAGCGCGAATTGCGCGCCGGCCGCGCGCAGCGTCGAGATCACCGGCAGGAAGCCGCCTACATCGGGAATCGAACTCTGTTCGGTCAGCTCGATCACGAGCCGCTGCGGATCGACGCCGCGGTGCCGCAGCAGCGCGAGCGTGTCGTCGCGCGCTTCGGCGAGTTGACGCATCGCGCCCGCGCTGAAATTGAGGAACAGCTTGCCGTCGTAGTCGAGCTTCGCGAAGGCTTCGATGCAAGTGCGCGCGGCGGCCTGTTCCAGCGCGATCGCGCAGCCTTCGGCGAGCGCTTGCGAGAACAGGGCGAAGGGCGTTTCGAGCGGCGTGCCCGCCGGACCGCGAATCAAACCTTCGTAGCCGAGGATCGCGCCGTCTTCGAAATCGATGATCGGTTGAAATACCGCGAACAGATCACGCCGGGCGATCAACTCCTCGATGCGCGGCGTGGCGGATCGGGAGGGCGAGCGAGGTTGCATGGCAGTAGGCGTAGCGAGCGACGTTCGGCTTATCGGCGCGGCTAGCGCAGAGTTAAGTGAATTTTTGGTGACACGATGCACTGGTGTGGTGCATGTCCTGGATGCCGGGACGGGATGGGTTTTAGGCCCGGCCAAGACTCGGCTTATGCCGTCCGGCTGAGGCGACAGCGACGGCGTTTGCGCGTGAAATAACAAAAAAGCCGCACGAGGCGGCTTTCTTCGAATCACGCTCAGGGAGGGCGCTTATGAATGTCCTGTTTGCATTGCGCGCGTATTTACCGCCGGGCCATGGCGGCGGCGGATCCTTCGCGCGCGGCGGCGGCGCGGGTTTCGCCACTGGTGTCGCGAGCGCCCCAGCGCTGCGCGAGGGCGGCGCACACCATCAGCTGGATCTGGTGGAACAGCATCAGCGGCAACACCACGGCGCCCACGGCGTGCGAGGAGAAGATCACTTTGGCCATCGGCACGCCGGCGGCGAGGCTTTTCTTCGACCCGCAGAAGATGATGGTGATCTGATCGGCGCGATTGAAGCCGAGCCGCTTGCTGGCGAAGATCGTCACGGCCAGCGCCAGCGCGAGCAGCACCACGTTGATCAGCAGCAGGCCGCCGAGCGCGGACAGCGGAATCTGATGCCACAGGCCTTCGTTCACCGCTTCGCTGAACGCGCCGTACACCACCAGCAGGATCGAACCCTGGTCGACGAACTTCAGCACGCCGCGATGGCGCTCGATCCATTTGCCGATCAGCGGGCGCAGCAGCTGTCCGGCTACGAACGGCACCAGCAGTTGCAGCACGATATTGCCCACCGTGTGCCACGGCGAACTGCCGCCGGCCGCCTGATTGGTGACCACGACACTGACGAGCGCGGGCGTGATGAAGATGCCGAGGAGGCTCGAGGCCGACGCGCTACACACAGCAGCCGGCACATTGCCCTTGGCAATAGAGGTGAACGCGATCGACGACTGAACGGTAGAAGGCAGCGTGCAGAGGAAGAGGACCCCCGCATAGAGCGCAGGCGTGACAAGTGGCGAAAGCAGCGGCTTCAGCGCGAGGCCGAGCAGCGGAAACAGCACGAAGGTACTGATCAGCACGACCAGGTGAAGCCGCCAATGCGTCGCACCCGCAACAATCGCTTCGCGTGACAGCTTCGCGCCGTGCAGGAAGAACAGCAGGCCGACCGCCACGTTCGTCAGCCAGTTGAAGCCGACGGCGGCTTGCCCGTGAACCGGCAGCAAGCTGGCAAGAATCACCGTGCCGACGAGGCATAAGGTGAAGTTGTCGGGAAGCAGTTTCGGGCGAGCCATGGCGGAATCTCAATTCGGTGATGCGGATGCGGGCGATGCGCGGGAGGCGCGCGCGAGTGCCCGCCTCCGGCTGTGGCAAAAGGCTATTGTTATTTTATATCGATTAAAAATGCAAATTCATTTGCCGAATCGATTAATGAGATTGACGCATCAACGCGACGGAGCGGCGAGCGTTGGGTCGACGTGAGTCATCACGATTTCAGTATTGGCGACGCACTCGGTTTGGTCCATGCGGTTTTGACAATGAGGGCGAAAAAAGCGGCTCGAATTCATCATATGCAAGGCCGTTGCGGGCCTTCGGCAAAGCCTTATGAGCAAGCGGTTTCAAGGCCGCGGCGCAAGGGTTCTGTCGTAGAAAAACGTCGCAGTAACAAGGTGTTACATCCGCGGCGGAGGCCTAACACTTTTTGGCTCGACACCCTCTGCCGCCACCCATAAATTACGGTTCAAAGGCCGTCGGGATGCGCCGCGCTGCGATTGAAACATACCGCTCGCGTCAGTCCCTAAACCAGTCCATCGCAGCTCGAACGGTGGGCTCCAGGCAAGTCTTCGGGCATGTGAGTCATCAGGTGGACGGGTTGTCGAGAACGAAGCACTGGGCGTTGGGCGCGGTTATCGCCGCGCTGTGCTCGTTCGCCTATGCGAAAGCGCCGGGCGTGCCGCACTTCGGCGGCGGCGGGTATTCACATGTCGCCGCGAACCACGGCATGCGCGGTGAAACGCGCGGTAGCCGCTATGACAGTGCGCCGGCCGCGAGACCGGCTCCCGGCCGTAGTCTCACGATCGACCGCAACGCGAGCCTGCCGCCACGTGGCGCCGCGAACTTCGTGGGCGGCAATGGCGGCAATAACGGCTTTGGCGTCTATAACCCGGGCATGCGTCGTGTCGCCGGTCCCGCCGGTTATCCGGGCCAAGGCCGCGGCGGCATGCAATACGCCGGCGCTATTACTCCGGTCAGCGCCGAATCGCGTGGGGTACCTCGGCCGCCGGCCAATGCGCCGGTTCGCGCGGGTTCGATTCGCGCCGACGTCGCTCGCTATAACGAAGAGCGCGGTTCGGGACGCGGCATGCCGCGCCAAGGCGAAGATCCGCGTCAGCCGGAAGGCTCGCCCTACCGCAACTAGCCGTACTAGCCGCGTAGTCGGATGCGACTAGTCAGCGCGATGCAACGCACGGCCGCGCCCACGCGGTTCAACGCTCTTCAACTCCCTTCAGTGCGTGTCAGCTAATGCGCTATTGCATTGGGTCTGATCGTTTCTCCTGCCTTTCAAGCCGCCTGCTTTATCTCCGCGTACTACCCCCTCCATTACGCTACCGTCAATGTGACGTTTCGACGCCACACTTTTTTGAAAACACTCGGCGGTGATCCTCCTGTTGTCGTCAAATTCCATCGTTTCTGCGGCGCTGCGTCATCCGCATGTCATTTCATGCGTTATCACCGCTTCGGACGTGGCGTTCGCGGTGTTTTGCGCGGCGCAGCAAAATCGGTGACGACAGCGCCCGGGGGTTAATCGGCGCAGCGTTATCAGACCGATATTCGACAAAACTAACCAGACCGATATACCGGCAATAACCAGCGATATTTTTGTCCATAAAAATGGTCCGCAAAGATGGTCCCGCCCAGATTGGCTCGACGATCGAACGGACAACAACAAATGGTTCGCGCGAGCTCCCCCTTTCGCACAGCCACACCCTTTTGACAAAGACAGGAGAACCCATGAATACAAGCATCAGCAGTGCGCTGAAGACCACCCTCAAGGCCACTGCGTGCGCCGCTCTGCTGGCCAGCGCATCGGCTGCCTTTGCGCAATCGAGCGTGCAGCTTTACGGTCAGGTCGACGAATGGGTCGGCTCGCAGAAGTTTTCGGCCAATAAGAGCGCTGCCGTGGTGTCCGGCGGCGGTATGTCGACGTCGTACTGGGGTTTGAAGGGCGCCGAGGATCTGGGCAACGGCTACAAGGCGATCTTCACGATTGAAGGCTTCTTCCTCGCGCAGAACGGCCAGTACGGCCGCTTCACCGGCGACACGATGTTCTCGCGTAATGCGTATGTCGGTATCGAATCGCCGTACGGCACGGTTACGGCTGGCCGTCTGACGACGCCGTTGTTCATTTCGACGATTCTGTTCAACCCGTTCATCGACTCGTACGTGTTCTCGCCGATGGTGTACCACACGTACCTCGGCCTCGGCACGTTCCCGACCTACAACACGGATCAAGGCGTGACGGGCGATTCCGGCTGGAGCAACGCGGTGTCGTATTCGTCGCCGAACTTCAACGGCCTGAGCGCGACGGCCATGTACGCGCTCGGCAACACGACCGAGAACGGCGCGAAGAAGTGGAGCGGCCAGGTGCTGTATTTCCACGGCCCGTTCGCAGCGACAGCGGTCTACCAGTACGTGAACTTCAACAACGTGCCGAGCGACCTCGGCAGCTTCGATTCGTCTGGCGTTCCTGGCCTGAAGAGCCAGAGCGTAGCGCAAGTGGGTGCGTCGTACGACCTGAAGTTCGTGAAGTTCTACGCGCAGTACATGTACACGTACAACAATCAGCAGATCACGAGCTGGCATGTCAACACGGGGCAGGGCGGCGCGTCGGTACCGGTCGGTCCGGGCACGGTGATGGCGTCCTACGCTTATTCGCGCGACGGCGGCGGTTTCAACCAGACCCGTCAGACGGCGGCGATCGGCTACGACTATCCGCTGTCCAAGCGCACGGACGTGTACGCCGCGTACCTGTACGACCACATCACGAACCAGTCGAGCGGCAACACGTACGGCGTCGGTCTGCGCGCGAAGTTCTAACAAGCGTTACGGCGCGACCCACACGATCCGTACGGCGCGCGGCGCGCCTAAGCCGCACAGGCTGCCGCGCGACGTTGCAGACCGGTGGCATGGGCAAAGCCCGCTTTCTTCGGAAAGCGGGCTTTTTTATTTTCCGGCGAGGCTTATTAGCTGCCGGCCACCGCTTTGCTCACCAGTTTTTTATAAACCCGGCAAAATGACGTCGATTGATTCCTCAAGCGAGCGATTGCGATGGATACCCTCGTCAGCATGAAAGTGTTCCGCCATGTGGTGGAGGTCGGCAGTTTTGTCGGCGCGGCGGAACGGATGGAAATGTCGGCGGCGATGGCGAGCAAGCATGTGATGCACCTCGAGCAGCAGCTTGGCGCGCGTCTGCTGAACCGCACGACGCGGCGCGTCGCGCCCACCGAGGCAGGCCGCGAATACTACGAGCGCCTGAGCCAGGTGCTCACCGAACTGGAAGAAGCCGAGCAGGTGGTCGGCGCGGCGAGTGTCGTGCCGCAAGGGCGCTTGCGGGTGTCGTCGCTCTCGGCGTTCGGCTTGAGTCATGTGATGGCCGCGGTGGCCGACTACGCCGC
Organism: Paraburkholderia sp. BL21I4N1; assembly: GCF_002973525.1. Lineage (GTDB taxonomy): Bacteria > Pseudomonadota > Gammaproteobacteria > Burkholderiales > Burkholderiaceae > Paraburkholderia. Next base: position 25,119 of record NZ_PVEN01000018.1, on the reverse strand, counting down.
GCACTATCCGCAGGTCACCGTCGACATCACCTTGTCCGACCGTGTGGTCGAGCTGATCGACGAAGGTTTCGATGTCGCGATCCGGGCCTCACCGAGCGGGTTGAAATCGTCGTCGCTGATCGCGCGGCAGATTGCGACCGCGCACCTCGTGCTGTGCGCGTCGCCGGCGTATCTCAGGCGCCACGGCACGCCGAAGACGGTCGCCGATCTGGCGCGTCACAACTACCTGCAATACGCGGGCGTCTCGACGCTCGAACTCGCCACCGCATCCGGCGACGCGTCGCCGCGCGTGCGCCTGTCGGGCAATCTGATCGTCAACCATCTGGAGGCACAGCGCGTGATCGTGCTGCAAGGGGCGGGCATCGCGATGCTCGGCACCGAGGTGATCGGCGACGATCTGGCCACGGGCCGGCTGGTGCCGCTGCTGGTGGATGAAGTGCCGCCGCGCGAACTGCCGATCCACGTGGTCTACGCGAGCCGGCGGCATCTGTCGGCGAAGGTGCGCTCGTTCGTCGACTTTCTGGCCGAGCGCTTCGCGAATGAATCGTTGTGGCCATCGCTGGAGCAGATCAAGGCGATGGCAGTGCGCTGATTCGCGGTGACGCCCGGCGGCAGACGAAACGACTAGCGCGCGATGCCCAGCCGCGCCTTCGCGTCGTCGTATTCCTTCGACAGGCGCTGCACCAGTTCGCCGACGCTCGGCACGTCGTCCATCAGGCCGACGCCCTGGCCTGCGCCCCAGATGTCTTTCCACGCCTTCGCCTTGTCGCTGGCGAAGTTCATCGCGGTCTTGTCCGACTCCGGCAGCGCGTCCGGGTCGAGCCCTGCGTTGACGATACTTTCGCGGATGTAGTTGCCATGCACGCCGGTGAACAGGTTCGTGTAGATGATGTCCGACGCGGTGGAGTTGACGATGGCCTGCTTGTAGCCCTCGACCGCGTGCGCTTCTTTGGTCGCGATGAAGCGCGTGCCCATGTACGCGAGGTCCGCGCCCATGGCCTGAGCGGCGAGGATCGAGCCGCCGTTCGCGATTGAGCCCGACAGAATGATCGGGCCGTCGAACATGCGCCGCACTTCGCCGACCAGCGCGAACGGCGAGGTCGTGCCCGCATGGCCGCCGGCGCCGGAGGCCACCAGGATCAGACCGTCGACGCCCGCTTCGAGCGCCTTCTGCGCGTGACGCAGATTGATGACGTCATGCAGCACGATGCCGCCGTAGCTATGCACCGCGTCGACGATTTCACGCGACGGTGCACGCAGGCTCGTGATGAAGATCGGAATCTTGTGGTCGACGCACACGCGCACATCGTGTTCGAGTCGCGTATTCGATTGGTGAACGATCTGGTTGACGGCGATCGGCCCGATAACCGCATCCGGATTGGCGGCCTTGTGCTCGGCGAGTTGCGTCTGAATCTGCGTGAGCCATTCGTCGAGCAATTCAGCCGGGCGCGCATTCAGCGCGGGAAACGAACCGACGATACCCGCCTTACATTGGGCCAACACGAGTTCGGGATAGCTGACGATAAACATCGGCGAGGCAACGACGGGCAGTGCGAGTTTTTGCAGAACGGCGGGCAATGCCATGATGCGAGTCTCCAGTTTTGATCGGACCGGTACGGCGTTCGCGCGCCCGGCGTGTATGAGTTTAGCGGCACATGGCGGGCATTGCGCCGAAGCGGCGCGGCGCGATTTACCGCTGGCTCGCCACACATGCGCGAGACGACACGTGTCGCCCGATAATTAAAGAACGATCGTTCGATTATAGGCGATGCCTGTCGCTCGAGTAATGCACGGCTGTTTAGAACAGTTGGAAGGAGAGTTCAGGTTCTACGTTTGCGTGGGCTACCCCACCTCGCGTGGACACATTGGGCTCCTACAATGCGTTGACTCGTAATGACAAGAGAGACGCTATGGCCTTCGAGAATTTCACGCCCTTTCGCGTCGCCGTGGGCGATGTCGATATTTTCGGAGTGAAGGGTGGAGCGGGGCCGCCTCTTCTATTGCTGCACGGCCATCCGCAGTCGCATCTGATCTGGGCGCGTTGCGCCGAGCAACTGGCTGAGCACTTCACCGTGATTGCCACCGATCTGCGTGGCTACGGCGCATCGGGTAAGCCGTCGAGCGACGCCGCTCACATACCGTATTCCAAACGCACGATGGCGGCCGATCAGGTCGCCGTGATGCGGCATTTCGGTTTCGAACGTTTTCTGGTATGCGCGCATGATCGCGGCGCGCGGGTCGCGCATCGGATGGCGCTGGATCATGCCGATGCGGTCGAGCGATTGATGCTGCTCGATATTGCGCCGACGCTCGCCATGTACGAGGCGACTGATCGCACGTTTGCGACGCTTTATTTCCACTGGTTTTTTCTGATTCAGCCGGAGCCTTTGCCCGAGACGCTGATTGGTGCCGATCCGGCTGCTTATGTCGATGCGGTGATGGGGAGCCGTCATGCGGGGCTGGCGGCGTTTGATCCTGCTTCGCTCGATGCTTACCGGTCGGCGTTGGCGCAGCCTGGGGCGGTGCATGCTATGTGCGAGGATTATCGGGCGTCGGCGAGTGTCGATCTTGAACATGATCGCGCCGATGTCGAGCGCGGGCATAAGATCGGGTGTCCGTTGCGCGTGCTTTGGGGGGACAAGGGTGTTATTGAGAAGTGCTTCGATGCGCTTGCGGAATGGCGGCACGTAGCGCGGGATGTTAGCGGCAGGGCGCTTTCTTGCGGGCACTATATTCCCGAGGAAGCCTCTGAAGAGCTAGTTGCCGAGATGCTTTCCTTCTTTGAGGCGGTTGAGCAGTAGCGTTAGCTTTTGTGCCAATACTACGGATTCCAGATTAACCAAAAAAAGCTCGGTTATTCAAATCGGCGGCTTAATACATACTAAAGCCCCAGACTACGAGGCCTCGTAACCGTTGCGTATGCGGGTTTAAAACGACCCGTCAACCTTCTGTAGGGAAATCACCAATGCGGTCAAAAATCCGCCACGCGTATCATGGCATCAGACGCTGATCACGTCCGACAGAATTTCCGCCGCTCGCCTGCCTCAGGTCGAGCGGCTTTCTTTTTGTGCCACCGGTTTCGAATCCCTCGCCAGGATGCGTTCGCCCTCCACCTCCAGCGGGCCATGTTTCGCCGCGAGTTCCGCGACGATTCCCTTCAGCAACGCAGTCCATCCACCACGCGGCGCGAGCATCGCCGCCGCCGCGCGCATCACCTCAGCGTCATCCACCATCCGCACCAGCGCGTCAAAGCTCATCACGCGGACTTCAAGCAGCTTGAACACAATCAACACCTTCAGCGCATTCTTCGCGTTGCGTGTGGGATCGGCACGCAACCACGCGACACGCGAGAACGCGCGTTCAAGCGCCTGTTCGACATTCATGAACGGCGCACCATGCCCCGGAATCACGACACGCACGTCGAGTTTCGCAATCGCTTCGAGCACCGCCTGTTCTTCGGCGAATCCGCTTTCACCTTCCAGTTCCGGAAAAATCACGCCGAAGCCGTTCTCCCACAACGCGTCCGCGCTGATCAGAACGCGTACGTCCGCGCAATACAGCATCAGCGAATGCGGATCGTGACCGGGCGCGCCCAGCACCTCCCAATCCAGCGCGCCGAGGCGCAACCGCGCGCCGGCCGTAACCGTACCTGTGAAATCGAAACGCTCGCAGGTCTGGCCGGTGGCGCGAAACGTCAGACGGCTTTCGTCCCAGTCGCGCACGACATCGGCTTCGGAAGCGGGAATGACGGTGCGGCACGGCCAGGTTGCCTGCAACTGCGCATTGCCGCCGCAGTGATCCGAATGCAGGTGCGTGTTGACGATCAGATCGAGCGGCCGGGTGCCAAGTGCCTGCCGCACCAGCGCGACCGTTTGCAGTGCGTGGCTCGCATAGCCGGTATCGACAAGCGCGGCGCACGCGTCATCAACGAGCAGCACGTTATTCGACGACAACCAGCCGCGTTCGAAAACCCGTATCGATTCCGGCAGCGTGATCATGATGTGGCCGCACGGGTTGATTCGTTCGCTTCGGGCTTCGGCATCACGAGAATGGTCGACGTGCCGATCAACATGAGGTCGCCACGCTGATTCACGACCGTTCCGTCGAGATGCGTCAGATCGCCATTCAGGCTCGCTTTCCAGTAGGCGTCGCGCACCTGCCAGGTGATCGTGAGCGTGTCGGTCGCGTGGACGGCCTTCTTCAACTTGATATCGAACTCAAGACCGAGCGGCTGCGCATAGCTCGAAAAATGCGTCGCCAGCAAGGCCATGAAATGCGCGGTCGGTTGCGTGCCGGACGCGATCAAGCCGCCGAAGCGGCTCTGCGCGGCATACGCGTCGTCGTGATGCAGCGGGTTGAAATCGTTGACGAGCGCGGCGAACGATTTCACCGATTGCGCCGACAGTTCGAGCGTGGCGCTGAACGTCTCGCCGATCGTGACGATACGCGGCGCGGGCTTCATCGCCGCTCCTTCGCGTGTTTCGCCATGAACTCCGCGTGCCGGACTTCGATGGCGCGCCAGACCGCGCGTTTCGCGTCGTCGTCGAACAGCGACCAGCCGGCGATTTCGTCGATGGTGCGCAGGCAGCCTTCGCACCAGCCGGTCGACTCGTCCATACGGCAAATGCTGATGCACGGCGACATCACGCTGCCGTCCTCGTCTTCGATATCGTCGCCGGCCGTCATCGCGTCACGCGGTCTCGCGCAGCGCCACGTCGACCACCGGCGCGCCCGTCAGCGCGACCAACTCCTGCGCGGTCAGATTGAACACCGCATGCGGATGCCCCGCCGCCGCCCACAGGCTGTCGAGTTCGAGCAGATCGGCGTCGATCAGCGTCACCGGCTTGACCGCGTGGCCGATCGGGCAGACGCCGCCGATCGCATAGCCGGTCTGTTCGCGGACGAACTTCGCATCCGCGCGGCCGATCTCGCCGACTTGCGCGGCGACTTTCTGCTCGTCGACGCGATTCGCGCCACTGGCGACCACCAGCACCGGCGCATCGTCTTTACGACGGCGAAACAGGATCGACTTGGCGATCTGCGCGACCGAGCAGCCAAGTCCCGCAGCGGCTTCGGCGGAAGTCTTGCCGGTTTCCGGCAGCATCACGATCCGGCCCGCGTGGCCGCGTTCGCGCAGCAGCAGCGCAACGCGTCGCGCGGATTCCGGCAACGCGGCGAGATCGTCGGAGTCGAGGGAAGCGTGGTCCGTCATCGTTTCGGGTCCTGATAGATGAGCAAAGGTGAGTGACGAATAGTACCGGCTGGAATCAGACGCAATTGCCCGCTTCGTTGCGCGCCTTGGCGAGCAGCGCTTTACCGGCGCGCGACACGTTCGGCTTGCCGATCGACGTCGAGATGAAATCGCCGATCGCCACGACTTGCGCGAGGTCGATACCGGTCTCGATGCCGAGGCCGTTCATCAGGTACAGCACGTCTTCGGTCGCGACGTTGCCGGTCGCGCCCTTCGCATACGGACAACCGCCCAGCCCCGCCACCGACGCGTGATAGATCTCGATACCTTCCTGCAGCGCGGCGTAGATATTCGCGAGCGCCTGGCCATAGGTGTCGTGGAAGTGGCCCGACAGACGTTCGCGCGGAAACACGCGGGTCACGGCTTCGAATACTTCGCGCGTGCGCTTGGGCGTGCCGACGCCGATCGTGTCGGCGATATCGATCTCGTCGCAGCCGAGCGCCGCGAAGCGTTCGACCACATCGACCACCGACGCCACCGGCACCTCGCCCTGATAGGGGCAGCCGAGCGCGCACGACACGCTGCCGCGAATCCGCAGGCCGTGTTCCCTGGCCGCCTGCGCGACCGGCGCGAAGCGGTCGATGCTTTCTGCGATGCTGCAATTGATGTTCTTCTGCGAGAACGCTTCGCTGGCCGCGCCGAAGATCACGATTTCGTCCGCGTGTGCCGCAAGCGCGCCTTCGAAGCCGCGCAGGTTCGGCGTGAGCACCGAGTAGATCGTGCCCGGATGGCGCGCGATGCCGGCCATCACGTCGGCGCCGTCGGCCATTTGCGGCACCCATTTGGGCGACACGAACGAGGCCGCTTCGACATTGCGGAAACCTGCCGCCGACAACCGGTTGATCAGCTCGATCTTGGTTGCGGTGGGAACGAATTCCTTTTCGTTCTGCAGTCCGTCACGCGGACCGACTTCGACGATTTTGACTTGCTGGGGTAAGGCCATGATTGTCTCCTTTCGACCCGAGCTAGCGGCTTAGCGCTTACTCGGGTTTCATGCGATTGAGTTGCGAGCCGCGCGAAGCGGCGCTCCTGCGAATGGATTCAATATCCGCGCTCAAGATTCACCACCCCGCCGACCGTATCGCCACGCATCAGCGCTTTAATCTTGCACGCGACCTGTTCGACGCTTTCCGAGCGCAACGTCAGCGCGGACACGTGCGGCGTGATCGTGATACGCGGCTCGCGCCAGAACAGATGATCGGCCGGCAGCGGTTCCTCGCGGAACACGTCGAGTGTCGCGGCCGTCAGTTGCCCGCTAGCCAGCGCGTCCAGCAGATCCTGTTCGACCAGATGGCCGCCGCGCGCCACGTTGATCAGATACGCGCCGCGCGCGAGCTTCGAGAACGTGCGGGTGTTCAGCACGTCGCTAGTGTCGGGCGTGTGGGGCAGCAGATTCACCAGCACCTTGACGCCATCGAGAAACGCGTCGAACTGGGTATCGCCGGCGAAGGTCGTGATGCCGTCGATCTGCCGCGCACCGCGGCTGTAACCACGCACGGGTAACCCGAAGCTCGCGAGCGCCTTCGCGACGTGCGAGCCGAGCACGCCGAGTCCCAGCACGCCGACTGTGAACGTGTCACGCGGATGCGGTTCGAGCACGTGCCAGCGGCGTTCGCCTTGCAGCGTTTGATACTCGTCGAAACGACGCAGATAGCGCAGTACCGTGTGCGTCACATACTCGGCCATTTGCAGCGCCATGCCGGAATCCTCGAGCCGGATCAATTGCGCATTGCGCGGCAGCGTGCCGGGGTGCGCGTGTTCAAGCCCGAGGATCGCGTCGACGCCCGCGCCGAGATTCAAAATCGCGCGCAGATCGTCGCGGCCGGCCAGCATCTCGCGCGGCGGCCGCCACACGACCGCGAAATCGGCCGGCGCGGTATCGCCCGGCTGCCATTCGCGCAGTTCCGCTTCGGGCAGCGCGCGGGCGAAGTCGTGCAGCCATTCGGCGGCGTCGGGATGCGTCATGTAGAAAAGGACTTTCATACGGTCGGGCAGGTCCCTGCGTAGTCGGATCGATTGACGAAGAAGGCCCGGTCGCACGGCGGCACTGCGCGCGGTGCATTGGTCGACGCTTGCGGCATGGGGGCCTCCTCCTTTTTATGGATAAGCTTCATTCTACTTTTTCGACGTGAACCGCGCGCGTTTGCGTACGGGCGTACGGGTTTGGCCGCATTCGCCCCCGTATTCGTCCCCGCATTTGCCACTGCATTTGCCCCTGCATTTGCCCCATAACCAAAGCACAAAAACTTGGTTCACCCACGCCGAACCGGGCGGGACAATGCCTTTCCAGATTCCCGCTGCGAGGGACAGACATGCTTCCATGCATCAAATCGACGTGGCCGCCGCGGCTCGTGACCGTCCCCGGCCTGCACGGCAGCGAGGGCGCGCACTGGCAAAGCTGGCTGGAGCGGCAGTTCGCGCGTTCGTTGCGCGTCGAGCAGGCGGACTGGGAAGCCCCGGACGTCGCGCGCTGGGCGCAATCGCTGCGCGACCTGCTGGCGCGCGAGCGCGGGCCGTTCGTGCTGGCCGCGCACAGCTTCGGTTGCCTCGCGGCCGCGCACGCGTTGCAGCAGGCGTCGTATGCGAACGACGTGGTCGGCGTGCTGTTCGTCGCACCCGCCAGTCCGGAGAAATTCGCCTTCGCGGGCCCGTTCGACGCGCGCCGGCTCGGCGTGCCCTCCATTCTGATCGGCAGCGAAACCGATCCATGGATGCCGCTCACCGGTGCGCGCGAACTCGCGCAGCGTTTCGGCAGCGCGTTCGTCAATCTCGGCGACGTCGGGCACATCAACACCGCGGCCGGCTTCGGTCCTTGGCCGCGCGCCAAGTATTTCGTCGACACGCTGGTGCACTGCGCGGCGCCGCTGCGCTTTCGCGAGGAGACGTTCGAGGCCGCGCAGCACGCGTTCGTTTGAGCACGGCGATGGCGCTTTGCGCCGTTGCGTTATGTCCGGCTTCGGCCCGGACGAGGCAGTAAGCAATCCGTTAGAATCCCGCTTCACGCCGCGCGCTCGTGCGGCTACAGGTTTTTATCATCGATAGGCGGGGACAAGATGGCAGGCAATACGGGGACATCGCGCTGGCTCGCAGCCGGCATGACGGCAATCACGCTCGCGATGGGCGGCATCTCGACGGCGCACGCCGACACGTCGCTGCTGAACGTGTCGTACGACGTGACGCGCGAGTTGTACAAGGACATCAACGCCGGCTTCATCGCGGCGTATAAGCAGAAGAGCGGCGAGACGGTGTCGGTGCGCCAGTCGCATGGCGCGTCGAGCGCGCAGGCGCTGTCGGTGCTGCAAGGCTTGCAGGCCGACGTCGTGACGATGAACCAGCCGAACGATATCGACCTGCTCGCCGAGAAGGGCCAACTCGTACCGGCCAACTGGCGTGCGCGTCTGCCGAACGACAGCGCGCCGTACACCACCACGATGGTGTTCCTTGTGCGTAAGGGCAACCCGAAGCACATCAAGGACTGGGACGATCTCGCGAAGCCGGGCGTGCAGGTGGTGATCGCCAATCCGAAGACCTCGGGCAACGGACGCTATTCGTATCTCGCCGCATGGGGTTATCGCAAGCAGCACGGCGGCACGGATGCGCAGGCGCTCGACTTCGAAAAGGCGATCTTCAAAAACGTGCCGGTGCTCGATACGGGCGGCCGTGGCGCGACGACCACGTTCACGCAACGCGGCATCGGCGACGTGCTGGTGACCTTCGAAAACGAAGTGTCGCTGATCGATAGCGGCGTGGGTGCGGGCAATTTCGAGGCGGTGTATCCGTCGGTGAGTCTGCTGGCGGCGCCGCCGGTTGCGATCGTCGACAAGGTGGTCGACAAGCGCGGCACGCGCAAGGAAGCGCAGGCGTATCTCGACTATCTGTGGTCGCCGGCCGCGCAGGAAATCATCGCGGAGCATCATCTGCGTCCCCGTGACAAGGACGTGCTGGCGAAGCACGCAGCCGAGTTCAAGCCGATCAAAACCTTCACCGTCGAAGAGATGTTCGGCAGCTGGCAGAAAGCGCAGCAAACCCATTTCGCCGATGGCGGGACGTTCGATCAGATCATCGTCGACAAGAAGTAAGCAGCGATACTAGAAACGCAAAGGGCGCCTCGATTTACATCGAGGCGCCCTTTTTTTCAAAGTGTTGGTGCCACAGGTATCTTCGTTGCCACGCTTCAGAGCTCCGTGCTCCTATTTTTCATTCGACCAGTCTCGTAGCAATATCATTTGGAGTTCGTTGCGGCGATCGCATCCAGGCGTTTGGAGAATTCCCAGCGAGCTTCGAGCGCGGTGCGATCAGGGCCTGTTGTTCCGTTCAGGAAAAGGCGTTGACCTTGAAAGGCTGCGTACTCCATTTTCATCAAATCCGTGTGCAGTGAGATCGTCATTTCCACAGGATGGATTGCCAACATGCCGAGGTCAAACAGAATGTGCAAATCGCTGCGTAGCAGCAAGCCGTTGTGTGCTCCGTTCTCGTTACTCAACGCATAAGGCGCAATGTGCGCTGCCTCAACAAGATACGGGTAATCGCAGCGACTAATCTGACAAGCGCTGCCGTAGCGTTGGATAAGTCGCTGTCGGAACTGAGGTTGCCCGCGTCTCAAATTGACCTCACGCAACACGCGTCGTCTTGCTTCAATGATCGAGTTAGGCATTGTCGCTTCTGCCGTCAAGTGCGCAGACGTGTCCAAACTGATAGCACCCGCAAAATTTTCGACCAGCTGTCGGCATCCCGCCTCGCTAATTAGTATTGCCTCGAGCTTGGCCAGATCAAGTTCCTTGATCGACATCTGGTCACTCGGACGGACTACTGCGTCGTTGATTTGTTGCAGGGTGAGCATTGCAGGTGCTTGGCGAAATGTTTTGCCGTAATGCGCCTCGAATGTTTTTACTTCAACCGATTCTTGAAGTGGAACATCGAACAGATGGCGGTTCTTGCATGCCCAGCGCGGCGCCATCGTGGCGCGCTCCTTGATGTTTGAGATCCGACACGTCGGGCAGCGCAACCTCGCCTTTTTCCCATTTCCAGGCACAATGCTTTCAATCTGCGCTATGCCAAGAATGTTGGTCCTTGATCTCAGAATGACGACGTCTTTAATTGCAACTTGTCGATAGTTGGCGACGTTACTGTCATATCGGTAAACCTCGGCCGGATTGTCGTCGTAGCCTGCGTTGCCACCATATTGCCGTGTTCCTTCAATCGTTAAGAACGACCATGCACGAGGACTGGTCATCACTTGATCCTCCTCGCTCGTCCCAAAGGGTGACTGAATGGAGAGAGAGGGGCGAAGCAGGGTTGGTTGTGTGCGAGAAAAACCGGCATGAAGTTTCCGCGTTTGTGATGTGTCGCGGTGAAAATGCCACAAATCCGCGATGATGCGCAAGCGCCCCCGGTAGAAAATCGAATTTCTTCACCGTCGAAGAGATGTTCAGCAGCTGGCAGAAAGCGCAGCAAACCCATTTCGCCGATGGCGGGACGTTCGATCAGATCATCGTCGACAAGAAGTAAGCAGCGATACTAGAAACGCAAAGGGCGCCTCGATGTAAATCGAGGCGCCCTTTTTTATTGCGCGCGGTTTATCGCGCGCTTCAACTGCATCAACGCAGTTTTCGATTCATCACCGCTCAATTCGGCGCGGCATGCCTGTCGCAACCCTGTTCGCAGCCGCTTTGATCCACCGGCATCTGCTGCGAGGCCTCGGCGCTAATGCCCAGACGTGCCAGCAGCTTGCGGTCGGCTTCGGCTTGCGGATTGCTCGTGGTCAGCAATTGATCGCCGTAGAAAATCGAGTTCGCGCCAGCGAGGAAACACAGCGCCTGCAACGCTTCATCCATCTGTTCGCGGCCCGCCGACAAACGCACCATTGCTTTCGGCATCGTGATACGCGCCACCGCAATCGTACGCACGAATTCGAACGGGTCGATCGGTTCGGTGCCCGTCAGCGGCGTGCCTTCAACTTGCACCAGATTGTTGATAGGCACCGATTCCGGATACGGCTCCATGTTCGCCAGTTGGGTGATCAGCCCGGCGCGTTCACGACGCGATTCGCCCAGCCCCACGATCCCGCCGCAACACACGTTGATGCCCGCATCGCGCACGCGTTCGAGCGTGTCGAGACGGTCCTGATACGTGCGCGTCGAAATGATCTGACCGTAGAATTCCGGCGACGTATCGAGGTTGTGGTTGTAGTAGTCGAGGCCCGCATCGCGCAGCGCCTGTGCCTGGTGCGTTTCGAGCATGCCGAGCGTCACGCAGGTTTCGAGGCCCATCGCCTTCACGCCGCGGATCATGTCCTTGATCGGTTCGAGGTGACGGTCTTTCGGATTACGCCACGCGGCGCCCATGCAGAAGCGTGTCGCGCCGTTTTCCTTGGCGAGCTTGGCGGCGGCGAGTACTTCGTCGACCGGCATCAGCTTGTCGGCTTGCAGACCCGTGTCGTGATGCACCGACTGCGGACAGTACGCGCAATCTTCTTCGCAGCCGCCGGTCTTGATCGACAGCAGCGTGGAGAGTTGCACGGTGTTCGCGTCGAAATGCTCGCGATGCGTTTGCTGCGCGCGGAACATCAGGTCGTTGAACGGCAGTTCGTACAGCGCGACGATGTCGGCGACTCGCCAGCGCGCCAGTTGTTTGGCGCCTTCGGCGGCGTTATTTTGGGCGGCGACCGTGTCGGCTGGCGTCGAAGCGATGTTCAGTTGCGTCATATCGTCAATCCTTGTGGATAGATGTGTGTGGGGATCAGCGCTGCGTGTGACGCAGCGTCTGCAAGAGTCGGTCGATGTCGAGCTGGTCCGCCGCAAGTTCGGGCGAAGCCGGGCTCAGATGCGGCACGATGCCGAGCAATGGGGCGTCGTACGCGCGAGCCAGCTGCTCGCGGATCGAGGCGATGTTTTCGTCGGGGAACGTCATGTTGGGATCGACGCGATTCGCGACCCAGCCCGCGAGCGTGAGTCCGCGCGCCGCGATCGCCTCAGCGGTGAGGAGCGCATGGCTGATGCAGCCCAGACGCATGCCGACCACCAGCACCACCGGCAGCTTCAGCGCGACGGCGAGGTCGGCGGTGTCTTCGGTGGCGGTCAGCGGCACACGAAATCCGCCGACGCCTTCCACCACGACGATCTCCGCGCGCTGCAACGCCTGCGCGTGACACGCGACGATGTGACCGAGATCGAACGTGACGTTCTCCAAGGCGGCCGCGATGTGCGGCGCGGCCGGTTCCTTCAGCAGGTACGGCGTGCGCATGTCGGGTGGCAGCAGCACGCTCGACGCGGCGTCGAGTTGATCCGCGTCTTCGTTGTGCAGCACGCCGTTCACTTCGAACGCGCCGGCGGCGATCGGCTTCATCGCGGCGGCTTGCAAACCCGCGCGCACGAAACCGCGCAACAGGGCCGACGAAACGAAGGTTTTGCCGATTTCCGTATCGGTACCGGTGACGAACAGCGACAGCGGTTTGTGATTCAGGCTACTCATGCCGCTTTCGCTCCGAGCTGTTGCAAGCCAGCGTCGAGCCGGTCGAGATCCGCCAGCGAATGGGCCGCCGACAGCGAAATGCGCAGCCGCGACGTGCCGACCGGCACGGTCGGCGGACGGATCGCCGGCACCCATAGACCGGCGCGGTCGAGCGTGGCCGCGATATCGAGCGTCGCGTCGTTCTCGCCAATAATGAGTGGCTGCACGGCCGTGTGCGAATCGACGGGCAGCCACGGCGTGGCTTTCAGCATCGCGCGCGTGCGGTTGATCAGTTGCTGGAGATGCGCGCGTCGCGCGTCGCCTTCTTCGCCGCCGATAATGCGCAGGCTCGCCGACACCGCATGCGCCGCCGCCGGTACCGACGCCGTGGTGAAGATGTACGGACGCGCGCGCTGCACGAGCCATTCGATCACGGTCTCATGCGCGACGACGAACGCGCCCGAGACGCCTGCGGCCTTGCCGAGTGTGCCGATCGAAATCAGATTCGGCGAGCGCAGCGCCGCTTGCGCGACCGCGCCGCGGCCTTGCGGACCGAGCACGCCGAAACCGTGCGCGTCGTCGACGATCAGCCACGCGCCGTGCTGTTCCGCGAGCGCGAGCAGGCGCGTCAGCGGCGCGACGTCGCCGTCCATGCTGAAGACGGTGTCCGACACGATCACCTTGACCTCCGCGTTCGACGCTTCGAGCAAGGCGCCCAACGCATCCATGTCGCAGTGCGGATAGATCTGCACGTCGGCGCGCGAGAGCCGTGCACCGTCGATTAGCGACGCGTGATTCAACTCATCCGAGAACAGCGTCGTGCCGCGGCCCGCGAGCGCGGTGAGCGTCGCGAGGTTGGCCATATAGCCGGTGCTGAAGTAGAGCGCGCGCGCATTGTCGACGAAGCCGCCGACGAATTCCGCCAGGTCGTCTTCGAGTTGCGCATGCGCGCGCGAGTGGCCGCCCAGCAGATGCGAGCCGCCGCTGCCCGCGCCGTAGCGCTGTGCGCCTTCGGCGATGGCCGCGATCAACCGCGGATGCGCGGCGAGGCCGAGATAGTCATTGCTGGCGAAGCCGATGATCGCGCGGCCGTCGACGGTCATGTGCGCCGCGCATGCCGTGTCCGCGATGCGGCGGCGGCGGCGCAGCCCGCGCTCGTCGATGTCTTTCAGGCCTGCCGTGAGTGTGTCGAGCAGATGCATTAACGGGCCTCCGTGAGCGTGGCTTCGAAGGTTTCGCGCGTGCGCGATGCAAGCAGCGCGAGTTCTTCGTCGTCGAGGATGTAGGGGGGCATCAGATACACCGTGGTCGAGATCGGGCGCAGCAGGAGTTCGCGCTGCAACGCGTTGTCGAAGAAACGGCGCGAGAAAGTGCGAGCTTGCTGCGCGTCGTCGATCACGGCGTCGAACGCGAAGATCGTGCCGCACTGGCGCAGATTGCGGACGTGGCTGTGCTCGGCGAGCGGCGCGAGCGCGGCTTTGAGCGTCGCGGATTTTTGCGCGTTGGCGGCGAGCACGTTGTCGCTGACGAACAGGTCGAGCGTGGCGAGCGCCGCACGGCACGCGAGCGGATTGCCGGTGTACGAGTGCGAGTGCAGGAAGCCGCGCGCGGTGTCGTCGTGATAGAAGGCCGCGTAGATTTCATCGCGGGACAGCACGATGGAGAGCGGCAGATAGCCGCCGCTGATACCTTTCGACAGACACAGAAAGTCCGGCCACATGCCGGCCTGTTCGCACGCGAAGAACGTGCCGGTGCGACCGCAACCGACGGCGATTTCATCGGCGATCAGATGCACGCCGTACTGGTCGCACAGGGCGCGCAGTCCCGCGAGATACGACGCGTCGTGCATGGCCATGCCGGCCGCGCATTGCACGAGCGGCTCGACGATCAGCGCGGCGATTTTCGTGGCGCGCGCGTCGAATAGCGAGCGTACGTGTTCGAGCGCGCGATGTGCGACGTCGGCAGCGGTTTCGCCCGGTTGCGCCAGACGCGCGTCGGGCGATGCCACGACGTGGGCGTGACGGATCAGCGGATCGTAGGCGTCCTTGAAGAGCGCGACGTCGGTGACGCCGAGCGCACCGATGGTTTCGCCGTGATAGCTGTTGGCGACGCAGACGAATTCCTGCTTATCGGCGAAGCCGCGATTGCGCCACGAATGGAAGCTCATCTTTAGCGCGATTTCGACGGCGGATGCGCCGTCCGACGCGAAGAACGCGTGACCGAGCGTATTGTCGGTGAGGGCGCTGAGGCGTTCCGCGAGTTCAATGGCCGGTTCGTGCGTGCAGCCGGCGAGCATGGCGTGTTCGAGCGTGTCGAGCTGGTCTTTGAGCGCCGCGTTGATGCGGGGATTCGCGTGGCCGAACAGGTTGACCCACCAGGAGCTGATCGCATCCAGATAACGATGGTTGGCGCGGTCGTAGAGCCACGCACCTTGACCCCGTGAGACGGGGACGAGCGGCAGGCGCTCGTGGTGCTTCATCTGGGTGCAGGGATGCCAGACGGCGCGTAGGCTGCGGGCGACCCAGTCGTCAGGGGTCGTGGTGGGTTCTGCTGGCTTGTTCAATGCGGTGCTCCGGATGCTGGTTTGCTGCTGGTTTTGCGCTGCGCGTTAGGGTTTGGGGCTGATGCGCGGGGTTGAGATTAGCGGTTTCTTTCGTGCTGCGCACTAGGGGCTGGGTGGGTGGTTTTGCCTGTGGCGCTGGGGTTTGGCGACGTTTTGGGCTGGTCGGTTGCGTTGGTTTGAAAAGGTCGCTGTTCGGCGGAGTTGGCGACGGCAAAGTAGTTGGGCCTTGTGGGTGGGGATTTGCTTGTTAAGCGGGTTTTTTGGGCCTTTCCTTGAGGTCGCGGTGGTCTATTGGCGTTGCCCCTGTGCGGGGCGGCACTTACTTCTCTTTGCCGCGGCAAAGAGAAGTAAGCAAGAGAAAGCCGCTCACACCGCCAGCTCATAAGCGGGTTTCGTGGTCCGCCAACGGTAGTGGTGCATCTGGAATCCGTGCCCTCGCACACTCCGCGCCGGTGACAAGGCAGTCATTCCTCCGGCAGCGCTGCGCGCGCCGCGGCGGTCGTTCATACACCGCTGGCACGGTGGGGCTCGCGAGTTGCGCGCGCGAAGACTGGCCGCAATTTCGAGTCGCCGCGCACGCAAAGAGGCGGGGCACTGAAAGACCGTAGGGACTAAAAATTGTGGGTGGTTTGACGAACGACCGGGCGGGGCGCGGAGCGCCACCGGAGGAATGACTGCTGTGTCACGAGGGTGGAATGTGCGAGAGCACGGATTCCAGATGAGCCACTACCGTGGCTGCGCGGGGGACCCGCTTAAGAGTTGGCGGTGTGAGCGGCTTTCTCTTGCTTACTTCTCTTTGCCGCGGCAAAGAGAAGTAAGTGCCGCCCCGCACAGGGGCAACGCCAATAGACCACCGCGAATTCAAGGAAAGGCCAACAAGCGAGGCCAGCCAACCAAAACAAGCGCCGCGCAAGCAGCGCCCTCATTCACGACTAGCAATAGCCCGCCGCGCGTCAGCGCCAGAAGAAGCCCCAGCACCTTCACCACTAGCCGTCTGCGAAGACCGATCCCCCCAAACAACGGCGTTATCCACCGCATACAGGCGACAAGGCGCAACGCTCTGCTTCTGACAATTCGCCACCGCAACCGAATTAGGATCATCCCCGCCTTCAGCCCATGACCAAGCCCCAGAATCCGAAACAGCAAAAGCCCGACTCGGATACTGATGCAAGAAATTCCGATACCCATTCCGCCCGGCTTCATCGACAAAGGGCACGGAATCGACCGCGTCGACAGCAGCAAACCCACTCGCCTTAGGCGCGGAAGGATCCTCGACCCGATACTGCACGCCCGTCGGCATCCCAACCTGCGCAAGAAACGCCTCGACCGCAGGCCACCACACATGCACGCCGTCACGATCGCCAACCAGCCGATGCGCGTCGTTCTTGTAGTTGCCGAAGTCCACCATCTTCGCGCTCGCACCATGCGCGCCATACGCGGCATACATGCCCGCCACCAGCGGCGCATTCCACACCGAATCGTTATCGCCGTACATCCACAGCGACGGCACCTTGGTCTTCTCACCGTACACGCCGAACGCACGCGTCAGATTGCCCTGCCAGTCCTTGCACGCATCCTGCCGCAAACCGCCCGAGAAATTGATCAACGCCCGCACGCCCGGCGCGGCCTCAGGGCCGTAAGCCATCGTCGCCAGGCCACCGTGCGACGTGCCCGCCACCACGATATGCGAGGCGTCCACATACGGCTGCTTCGACATGAAATCGATCGTCGCCGCTACGTCGCCAGCCTGGCCGACGCCGTTGCGCTCGACATCGCAACCGTCCTGCTGATAAACGCCATCCGAATGGCCGAAGCCCTGGCGATTCGGCGCGACCACCACGTAGCCGCGGCGCACGAATTCGCGCGCGAACGGCAGCGGGTCGCTGCGCTCCTGCGTACGCGGATCGCCGGGAATCTTGCCGTGGTTGAAGACGATCATCGGAAACGGACCTGCGCCGTCCGGTTTGTAAATCGTCGTTTCGAGCGTGACCGAGCCGGCAGCGTCGACCGGTACGCGAATGATCTGTTCGTTCAGGCCCGCAGTGGGCAGATAGACATCGTCGTCGAGGGCAATGCGCGGCACATGCGCGCGGGTCAAAGGCCCAGCCTGGGTGTCGGAGAGCGGGTCGGCATGCGCGAGTGCAACCGCGCACGTGGCCGTTGCACACATCACCGCACACTTCGTCAGAATCTTGCTGAACACCATTGACGCACCTGCCTCAAAATCCTGCCCTGAACACCGTGGTGTTGGTCTGTCGAATCCGTCGCTGACAGTTGACTTTCAGCGAGTTTCGGCACACAAAAACACACTCGCGTACGTAATGCGCCAGGCGCACGCACGCTAATCGAGATCGCACGGGATGAACCCAAACGGCCGACGCGACCCCACGCGCCGATGATGAGCGCCACGCTTACCGCCGGAACTGCCGCCGAACCCACTCTATCTGGTGCCCGGCAGAGCGCCCTGCGCATTTTGCGGAGTGGGTTGGCCCTCTCTCGCAACGTGACGTCATGAAGCTACGACCTCATCCTGGCACGACAATTTTGTTTTGTGCAATCAAGGAGAACCCGCGACGAAAAAATTGCCGCTCGCCGATCGTCCTGCCAACGGCCGCGAAACGCAGGCCTCGCGGGTGTCCGGGTGTGCGAAGCAAGTCGAGTCGTCGCGCGTGGTGTCGTGCTGAGCCAACACGAAAAAAAGGCCCTTATACAGGGCCTTATGTGAACACGGTGACATGCACGCCGCTGCGCCGCGTAAGGCGCTGAAAGGTTACGGACTATTCGCTGACGTCGCCGTCGACATAGCGCCAACGGCCGTCCTCGCCGCGGATAAAGCGGCTCAGTTCGTGCAGCCGGTGCGCACGCCCACCCACCTTGTATCGTGCGATGAATTCGACGGTGGCATGGCCGTCGCCGGTCTCGGCGAAAGCCTTGATCTGTAGTCCGAGCCAGCGGGGTGCGTCGGGCGCGGCCGGGTCGACGTCGAGGTCGGCGGGACAGGTCTGCGGCGCCCAGCTGGCGCGCAGATAATCCGTTGCGCCCACAACATACGCGCTATAGCGCGAACGCATCAGTTCGAGCGCGCGCGGCGCTGCTTCGCCAGCGTCGATATAGCGGCCACAGCATTGCTCAAAGCGGGGCGCCCTGGCGCCGCCGCGGTGATCGGGAGCGGCGCCGCCGCATGGGCAGTCGGCAGGTCGTTGCGTCGGCAACAATGTTTTATTCATCAGACTTTCAACCTGATTCGCAGCACCATGGCTCTGTTTCCTCACCAGTCGAGCGGCGTGCCGTCGTATTGATAGAAACGGCCGTTGAAGTCGTCGTGCAGGGCGGCGGCCTGCGCGAGCACTTCGCGCATGCCGGTGACGCTGCGCGCCGGGTCGATCGCGGCCTGGGCGCCACCCATGTCGGTGCGCACCCAGCCCGGATGCAACGAGACGCAGGTCGCGCGACGCGCGTCGAGCGAGGCGAGTTTCAACGCGTCGTTCAAGGCCGCCTTGCTCGCGCGATACAGCCAGCCGGCGGTGCCGCTCGCGTCGCCGATGCTGCCCATCTTGCTGGAGATCACCGCGAACACGCCGCCGGCGTCTTCGACGAGCGGCAGCAGGAGCGGCATCAATTGCATCGGACCGCGTACGTTGGTGTGCATCACATGGTCGAAGTCTTCGGCGCTGATCGCTTCAATGCCTTCAGTGTTCGGGCCGTACACGCCCGACACCACGATCGCCGCATCGAGTCGTTCTCCGTCGAGCTGCGAGCCGAGTTCGGCGATGTCTTCTTCCGAGGTGATGTCGACGGCAAAAGTTTCGGCGCCGAGCGCCTTCAACGCGTCGAGCGCCGCGCCGTCGCGTGCGGTGGCGAGCACGCGCCAGCCGCTCTTTTTGTACTGCCGGACAAACTCCTGGCCGATGCCGCGCGACGCACCGACAATCAACACTGACTTCATCGTCTCACCTCGATTCCTCGAATGCCGCAATGATTGCCGCAGCGAGTGCGGCAAGCCTCGCATTAAACCAGCTCAACGCCCATCGCGGTCGCTTCGCCGCCGCCGATACACAGCGTCGCGACACCCCGCTTCAAGCCGCGCTTCTTCAACGCGCCGATCAGCGTGACGAGAATCCGCGCGCCCGACGCGCCGATCGGATGCCCCAGCGCGCAGGCGCCGCCGTTCACGTTGACCTTCTCATGCGGCAGATGGTGTTCCTTCATCGCGGCCATCGTCACCACGGCGAACGCTTCGTTGACTTCGAACAGATCGACTTCTTCCGCGCGCCAGCCGTTCTTCTCGAACAGCTTGCGAATCGCGCCGACCGGGGCGGTAGTGAACTTCGCCGGCTCCTGC
Organism: Paraburkholderia sp. BL21I4N1; assembly: GCF_002973525.1. GTDB lineage: Bacteria > Pseudomonadota > Gammaproteobacteria > Burkholderiales > Burkholderiaceae > Paraburkholderia. The sequence continues at coordinate 5,514 of NZ_PVEN01000018.1, read as the reverse complement.
GCGAAGGTCGAGTGGCCGACCACGCGCGCGATCGGTTCGACGCCGAGGCGCTTCGCGGTCGACTCGCGCATCATCACGAGCGCGGCGGCGCCGTCGGAAATCGACGACGAATTCGCCGCCGTCACCGTACCGGTTTTGCTGAACGCGGGCTTGAGCGTGGGGATCTTGTCGAGGTTCGCTTTGAACGGCTGCTCGTCGTGGTCGACAGTCACTTCGCCTTTGCGGCTTTCCAGCTTTACCGGCGCGATTTCCCAGTCGAACGAACCGTCTTCGTTCGCGCGCTTCGCCCGGTTGAGCGACTCGATCGCGAACGCGTCTTGCGCTTCGCGCGTGAAGTCGTACGACCCCGCGCATTCCTCGGCGAAGGTGCCCATCAGACGGCCTTTTTCGTAAGCGTCCTCGAGGCCGTCGTAGAACATGTGATCGATCACCTGGCCGTGACCCATGCGCATGCCGCCGCGAGCCTTGGGCAACAGATACGGCGCGTTCGTCATGCTTTCCATGCCGCCCGCCACGATCACGTCGACGGAACCCGCAGCCAGCATGTCGTGCGCGAACATCGCCGCGCGCATCCCGGAGCCGCACATCTTGTTGACGGTCGTGCTGCCGGTGCTCAACGGCAAGTGGGCGCCCAACGCGGCTTGCCGTGCCGGCGCCTGGCCGAGGCCGGCGGGCAACACGCAGCCCATCACCACTTCGTCGATCTGCTCGGGCTTGAGGCCCGCGCGCTGCACCGCGGCTTCGATCGCGATCGAGCCGAGTTGCGGTGCTGTCAGCGACGCGAAGTCGCCCTGGAAAGCCGCCATCGGCGTGCGGGCTACGCCTACGATGACGATCGGATCGTTCTGCGTCGGGTTCATGCTTGCCTCACTCATGTTTAAGCTCCTTGATCACACCTTCGACGATCGCCGGCACGTCGCCGAGCCGGGCCGCGTCGTTGTCTTCCTTGTACGCACCGCCGGCCGCGACGGCCGCGATGCAGTCCTTGTAGGTCGCGTCGAGCGCGGCCGCGTCGCTGATCGCCATGCCGAGGTTGCGCACCTTGCCGTCGTGCACGCCATACACCCAGCCGTGCACGGTGAGTTCCTGACCACGCGCCCACGCGTCGTTGACGATGGTGGTGCGGCACACGTTCATCACCTGTTCGACCGTGTTCAGTTCGACCAGACGACGGTGCCGTGCTTCGCCGAGCGGCCAGTTTTCGAGCAGCGTTGCATGCTTGGTGCGCACGTCCTGCACGTGATGCAGCCAGTTGTCCGCGAGACCCACGCGCCGGCCGTGCAGCGCCGCGCCGACACCCGAGCAGCCGTAATGGCCGACCACCATGATGTGCTTGACCTTCAGCAGGTCGACGGCGAACTGGATCACCGACAGACAGTTCAGATCGGTATGCACCACCACGTTGGCGATGTTTCTGTGCACGAACACTTCACCCGGCGGCAGACCGATGATCTGATTCGCCGGCACGCGTGAATCGGAGCAGCCGATCCACAGGTACTCGGGCGTTTGCTGATGCGCGAGACGCGAGAAATACTCGGGGTCTTCGGACAGCTTGCGAGTAACCCACGCGTCGTTGTTGTCGAACAGATGCGCGAGCGGGTGGGGGGACGGATTGGCTTTCGTGTTCATGGTGTGTCTGGACGTTTGCTCGACCGATGGACCGGCCGGTGTCGTTGCATAAGATTCGGACGAGAGGTTTAGCGCGTGGGTTTCACGCTGCGCGCACGCTGGGTTCGTCGGTTGGAGCATCCGCTGCACCCGGCGCACCCGGCGCACCCGGCGCGGACGAAGCCGCATCGGCGAAGCGTTCCGGATAGCGCACGCTAAAGCGCACGCTGTCGTCGTACGGGAAAAAGTCGGGCAGTTCGCCTTTCAGTAGATGATCCTTGTGCCGTTGCCACAGCGCGGGACCGAAGAAGTCCGCGTGATGCTGCATGAAGGAGCGGCGCACGCGTGGGTCGCCGAGCAGGAACGTGCCATATGTCTCCGGGAAAATGTCGTGCGGGCCGACCGAGTACCAGGGCTCGCCCGACATTTCGTCTTCTTCGTTACGTGGCGCCGGCACCGCGCGCACGTTGCAGTCGGTCAGATATTCGATTTCGTCGTAGTCGTAAAACACGACCCGGCCGTGACGCGTCACGCCGAAGTTCTTGTACAGCATGTCGCCGGGAAAGATGTTGGCCTGCATCAGTTCCTTGATCGCATTGCCGTATTCCTTGATGCCGTGGTCGACGTCCTGGTCCGTGCCGTTCTGCAGGAACAGGTTGAGCGGCACCATGCGGCGCTCGATATACATGTGGCGAATCACGAGATTGTCGCCGTCGTACTCGATCAGCGACGGCACTTCCTTTTCGAGTTCGCGCACGAGCGCTTCATCGAGCCGCGAACGCGGCAGCGCGACACTCGAATATTCGAGCGTGTCGGCCATGCGGCCCAAACGGTCGTGCCGTTTGACGAGTTGATACTTTTCCTTGATCTGCGCGCGCGTGGTTTCCTTCGGCGGCGGGAAGTGATCCTTGATCAGCTTGAACACGTATGGAAACGACGGCAGCGTGAACACCAGCATGACGAGCCCCTTGATACCGGGCGCGATGATGAACTGATCGCTCGAATGCGACAGGTGATGCAGCAGATCTCGATAGAACAGATTCTTGCCCTGTTTTTGCAGACCCACCGACGTGTAGATTTCCGCCTTCGGCTTGCCCGGCATGATGGTGCCGAGAAACTCCACATAGGCGGACGGCACTTCCATATCGACCAGAAAGTACGAATGCGAAAAGCCGAAGATGATCAGTAACTGGTCGCGCTTGAGCAGCACGGTATCGAGCGCGAGCACGCCGTGCTTCACATGGCGCAAGGGCACCGCGAACGGCAGCAGCAGATCGCCGTTGATGATCCGTCCAACGATATACGCCGACTTGTTCCGGTAAAACAGCGACGACAGCACGTGAATCTGGAAGTTGGGCGCTTCGTCGAACACGCCGAAGGCGTCGTGGATGGTCTGCATCACGCAGCTCACGTCGCGCTTCAGATCTTCGAACGGCGGCGCCAGCTGGAAATTCGTGACGATGCGTTCAAGCGTGGCGGCGAGGCCGTCTTTGCCGGGGTAATACGCGCGATACGTCGGTTTCGCGGCCGGTTCGTCGTTCTCGATGTACTCGGTCGAAATCGCCGGGCGCACGAAGATGAAGTCGTTGTTGAAGTACGAGCGGTGCAGGATCTTGCAGCACACGGAATTGAAGAACGTTTCCGCGCACTCGGGCTGACGGTGCGTGGTCAGCAGGCCGATGTAGTGCAGCTTGATCTGCTGCCACACTTCGTTGTCGATATTCTCGGCGTCGTATTCGTCTTCAAGCAGTTCAACGCATTCCTCCACGCGTTCGTCGTACGAGGTAATGCGTTCGCGAGCGAGCTTTTGCAGGCCATGCCAGTCGGCGTTTTCGAACAAGGTCTTGGCGTGGATCGCGGCGTCGCGAAAGATCCGGTAGTGCCGGTCGAATCCTTCGAGCATGGTCTGCGCGACGTCAAAGCCGATTTGCGACGACAGCAGTTTGGGGAAGTGATTCATGTGGACCGTGCACTCGCCTCATGTCGTGAAGACACCCGGAATTGTATCGTCCGGGCGGACTCGCAATGCGTCGCGCCGTTCACGCGCGCCTGGTTTCGCGCGTGCCGTTTTCCAGCAGCACACGCGCCTGAGCTTCGTATTGCGCGAGGTCTTCGAGCGTCGCATTCAGATCTTCCAGCTGACGTTCGAGCACGTCGCGATGCCGCGCTACCGTGGCGAGGAACGCATGCAATTGCGACACGGTGTCGGTCGGCGATTCGTACACGTCGAGCAGATCGCGAATCTCCGACAGCGTGAAGCCGAGCCGCTTGCCGCGCAGCGTGAGCTTCAGTCGCGTGCGGTCGCGGGCCGAGTACACGCGCCGCAGACCGCTCGATCCTTCACGGCTCGGCGAGAGTAAACCCTGGTCTTCGTAGAAGCGGATGGCGCGCGGCGTGACGTCGAATTCCCGTGCGAGCTCGGTGATCGTGAATTGCGTGTTCATCGGGGCATCTCGTGGCCGGGCAGAAAATCGGATTGGACGATAGAATCGACGTTTACGTTATCGTCAACTTGAGTTGAACGCAACACCCGCAGGAACCTGGTAGAAACCCGGCAGTAACCGGCAGCAAACACGGCGTACCACGGCACGAGCGTGCCGCAACCACGCCGCCCGGCATCGCACACCTCGCCATGCCGGACGGCCGACGAAGGAAGACACCCACAATGAATGCACTCGAACATCAACTCGACTACCCGTTCAACGACACCTTGCCGGACGCAGGCCACGCGCTGGAAGTCGCGCCGGGCGTCTTCTGGCTACGCATGCCCCTGCCGTTCGCGCTGGACCACATCAACCTCTGGCTGCTGCGCGACGAGATTGACGGTCAGCAAGGCTGGACGGTGGTGGACTGCGGCATTACGTCGGACACGATCAAGGCGAACTGGGAGACCGTGTTCGACACGGTGCTGGACGGTCTGCCGGTGTTGCGCGTGATCGTTACGCATTGCCATCCCGATCACATCGGTCTCGCGCACTGGATTTGCACGGGCGGCGACAAACAGCGCTGGGACGTGCGGCTGTGGATGACCCTCGGCGAATACATGCAGGCACGCGTGATGGCGGCCGGCGACGGCTCGAACGCAGGCGGCGAGGGTGCGGCGCGACACTTCGCGCGGCACGGCGTGACGGATGAAGAGTCGCTCGACAAACTGCGCAATCGCAAGAGCTACTACGCGAGTCTGGTGCCGGCGATTCCGGGGCAGTACCGTCGCCTGCGTGAAGCGGATGGCGTAAAGATCGGCGGCAAGACGTGGCAGGTGGTGACGGGTTTCGGTCATTCGCCGGAACACTGCGCGCTGTATTGCGAAGCAACCGGCGTGCTGATTTCCGGCGACATGGTGTTGCCGCGAATTTCGACCAATGTGTCGGTGTTCGATATCGAACCGGAGGGCACGCCGCTCGCGTTGTATCTGGAATCGCTCGGTCGTTATGAGACGATGCCGGAAGACACCCTGGTGTTGCCGTCGCACGGCAAGCCGTTTCGCGGCGTGCGCACGCGTATCCGGCAGTTGCGCGAGCATCACGACGCGCGCCTCGCCGAAGTGCGCGAGGCTTGCGCGGAGAAACCGCAGAGCGCCGCGGATATCGTGCCGCTCATGTTCAAGCGCCAACTCGATATCCATCAGATGACGTTTGCAATGGGCGAGGCGCTCGCGCATTTGCATCTGCTGTGGCTCGCGGGGGAGTTGAAGCGTGAGCAGGGTGCGGATGGGGTGATTCGGTTTTCGCCGATCTAAACTCAAGGCGTTGGTGAGTCGATAAAAAAAGCCCGGTGCGTTTCATACGCAACCGGGCTTTTTCATGCGCCTTGACCCGTCCTGAAATAAGTTGACACCTGATCCTGCGGGAAGAAGGAGAGTCAAATTGGAAACGGGTTCGAAGCGAACGCAGCGTGATTACACGC
>NZ_PVEN01000017.1 GCF_002973525.1 Paraburkholderia sp. BL21I4N1 | reverse complement strand
CTTTCGCTTTGCGGCAGATCCCGAAAGATCCGCCTCGCGTCTCGCATCAAGCGCCCACACTTATCGGCTGTTAATTTTTAAAGATCGATTACGCACTCACTACCGGAGCCGCACCCGCGTCGCCAACATCACAACTACCGGCACTGCTTCGTTTTGCGTCGCTGCATCTGCAGCAGAGAAACGAGATTATGGAGAACTTTCGCTGCGTCGTCAACAGGTTTTTCTAACTTTCCGAACCCGTTCACTTCGCTGAAACCCTTGCCATTGCTGGCTCTCCCGCCTCCCGTGCCCCGGTGTCCGAAGCACGAAAGAGCGAGATTCTAGCGACCCGCGCAGGGCCTTGCAAGCGTTATTTTGACAATAGTATTAACGGTGCTTGAAAACCGGTTTGCGCTTCTCCACGAACGCAGCCATCCCCTCTTTCTGATCTTCCGTGGCGAACAGCGAGTGGAACAGGCGGCGCTCGAAATGAACCCCCTCTGCGAGCGTGGTTTCGTAAGCACGGTTGACGGACTCTTTCACCATCATCACAGCGGGCAGCGGGAATTCGGCAATGGTGGCGGCAGCCGCAATCGCCTCGTCGATCAGCGAGGCGGCAGGAATCACACGCGAAACCAGTCCAGCGCGCTCGGCTTCGGCAGCGTCCATAAAACGTGCGGTCAAACAAAGGTCCATTGCTTTCGCCTTGGAGACGGCGCGAGGCAGCCGCTGCGTACCACCGGCGCCCGGCATGACGCCGAGCTTGATTTCCGGCTGACCGAACTTCGCGGTATCGGCGGCGAAAATGATGTCGCACATCATCGCCAATTCGCAGCCGCCGCCGAGCGCAAAGCCCGCCACAGCGGCAATGATCGGCTTACGGATCGACCGAACTGTCTCCCAATTGCGGGTGATGTAGTCGCCCTTATAAACATCCATATAAGAATAGGTGGCCATCATGCCGATGTCCGCGCCCGCAGCGAACGCCTTCTCGCTGCCCGTAATCACGATCGCGCCGATCGCGTCGTCGGCATCGAACTCGCGCAGCGCGGCGCCCAGCTCGTCCATCAACGCGTCGTTCAAGGCGTTCAACGCCTTCGGACGATTCAGCGTGACCAAACCGACTCGTCCTCGTGTCTCAACCAGAATGTTCTCGTAAGCCATGCCGCCTCCTAATGATTAATCACACGCGAAAACGCTTCGCGCAGCCATCTTAATAATGCTAACATTGACCAACCAACCGGTCGGTCAATTATTCGACAGGCTTTTCCCCAACGTACAGTCACGCCCCTCTGCCATGACACATCCGCTATTCACCAAGCACGAAGACACGCTGCAAAAGGCACTCACCGCGGTCGAAACGCGCGGCTACTGGAGCCCGTTCGTCGAGATGCCCAGTCCGAAAGTGTACGGGGAAACAGCCAACGCGGACGGTGAAGCCGCATTCAAAGCACACCTCGATGCGACCTTCGAACTCGACCAACCGTCGACGGGAGACACCGTCGGCACCGAAGTCTCGCCGTTCGGCTTTCCGCTCGGTGTGCGCTACCCGAAAGCCGATCCAGAAGCACTGATCGCCGCGGCCGCAGTCGCGCAACGTGAATGGCGCGCAGCGGGTCCGCAAGCATGGATCGGCGTGTGCCTCGAAATCCTTGCACGAGTGAATCGCGCCAGCTTCGAAATCGGCTACAGCGTGATGCACACGACCGGTCAGGCGTTCATGATGGCCTTCCAGGCGGGTGGCCCCCACGCACAAGACCGCGCGCTCGAAGCGGTGGTGTACGCATGGGACCAACTGCGCCGCATTCCGGCCGACGCCCACTGGGAAAAGCCGCAAGGCAAGAATCCGCCGCTCGCCATGCACAAGCGCTATACCGTCGCGCCGCGCGGCATCGGCCTGGTACTCGGCTGCTGCACGTTCCCCACGTGGAACGGTTACCCGGGCCTCTTCGCCGATCTGGCCACCGGCAACACAGTCATCGTCAAACCGCACCCAGGCGCAATTCTGCCGCTGGCGCTGACCGTACGAATTGCCCGCGACGTTTTGCGTGAAGCCGGTTTCGACCCGAACGTCGTCACGCTGCTCGCCACCGAGCCGAACGACGGCGCACTCGTCCAAGACCTCGCACTGCGCCCGGAGATCAAGCTGATCGACTTCACAGGTAGTACGCAAAATGGCACCTGGCTCGAGCGCAATGCGCATCAGGCACAGGTCTACACCGAGAAGGCCGGCGTCAACCAGATCGTGATCGACTCGGTGGACGACATCAAAGCCGTTGCCCGCAACATCGCCTTTTCGCTCGCGCTGTACTCGGGTCAGATGTGCACGGCACCGCAAAACATTTACGTGCCGCGCGGCGGCATTCGCACCGCTGACGGTACGCTCGGTTTCGACGAAGTCGCGCAAGCCATTGCCGGCGCGGTACAAAAACTGGTTGCCGATCCGGCCCGCGCCGTCGAACTGCTCGGCGCAATCCAGAACGATGGCGTGACCCAGCGTATTGGCGAAGCAGCCAAGCTCGGCCGCGTATTGGCCGAGAGCCAGTCGCTCGAACACCCGGCCTTTGCCGCCGCCCGCGTGCGCACGCCGCTCGTGCTGCAGCTGGATGCCACAACCGACTACGCCCAATTCACCAAGGAATGGTTCGGCCCGATCTCGTTCGTGATCGCGACGGACTCGACTGCCCAGTCGCTCGATCTCGCCGGCTCGATCGCCGCCGAGCACGGCGCCCTGACGCTATCGGTCTACAGCACCGACGAAGCCGTGCTCGACGACGCGCACGAGGCATCCGTTCGTGGTGGCGTGGCGCTGTCGATCAATCTGACCGGCGGCGTATTCGTCAACCAGTCGGCAGCGTTTTCCGACTTCCACGGCACGGGCGCCAACCCGGCGGCCAACGCAGCGCTGGCGGATGCGGCCTTCGTGGCAAACCGCTTCCGCGTCATTCAAAGCCGCGTTCATGTTGAACCGAAAGCGGCGCCGGCGGTAGCTAGCTGAAAGTCATAAGACAAAAGCACGGCTTTCGTCCTATGCCTTTCGGCCGAATGGACCTAGCCGTGCCCTCCCAACTAACATGAGACATCGGATCGGCATTTCGCGCCGGTCCGCCCCCCCGTAGGAGCTCATATGAACGACGCCTTCATTTGCGACGCGATTCGCACCCCGATCGGCCGCTACGGCGGCGCCCTCAAGGACGTTCGAGCCGACGACCTCGGCGCGGTGCCGATCAAGGCACTGATCGAGCGCAATCCTGGCGTCGACTGGCGCGCGCTCGACGACGTGATCTACGGTTGCGCCAATCAGGCCGGCGAAGACAACCGCAACGTCGCGCGCATGTCCGCGCTACTGGCAGGTTTGCCGACCGACGCACCCGGCGCGACCATCAACCGTTTGTGCGGCTCGGGCATGGACGCGGTCGGCACCGCCGCACGCGCCATCAAGGCGGGTGAAGCGCGTTTGATGATTGCCGGCGGCGTGGAAAGCATGACGCGGGCGCCATTCGTTATGGGCAAGGCAGCTAGCGCCTTCGCGCGGCAAGCCGACATTTACGACACGACCATTGGCTGGCGCTTCATCAACCCGCTGATGAAACGCCAATACGGCGTCGACTCGATGCCGGAAACGGCGGAAAACGTCGCGGTCGAATTCAGTATCAGCCGCGCGGACCAGGATCTGTTTGCACTGGCGAGCCAGCAGAAGGCGGCTCGTGCGCAGGAAGACGGTACGTTGGCCCAGGAAATCGTCGGCGTCGACATTCCGGTGAAGAAAGGCGACCCGGTGCGCGTCATGCTCGACGAGCATCCGCGGGCGACCTCGCTCGAAAGTCTGGGCAAGCTCAAAGGCGTGGTTCGTCCCGACGGCAGCGTGACGGCCGGCAACGCGTCCGGTGTGAACGACGGCGCCTGTGCACTGCTGCTGGCGAATCAACAGGCTGCCGATCAGTACGGCCTGCATCGCCGTGCTCGCGTGGTGGGTATGGCAACGGCGGGGGTCGAGCCGCGCATCATGGGCATCGGCCCGGCGCCCGCCGCCCAGAAACTGTTGAAGCAACTCGGCATGACGCTCGAACAATTCGACGTGATCGAGTTGAACGAAGCTTTTGCGTCGCAAGGCCTGGCCGTGCTGCGCACGCTCGGATTGCGTGACGACGACCCACGTGTCAATCCGAACGGCGGCGCCATTGCGCTCGGCCATCCACTCGGTGCATCGGGCGCGCGTCTGATCACGACTGCGCTGTATCAGTTGGAACGGATCAACGGCCGCTTCGCGCTTTGCACGATGTGCATCGGGGTAGGCCAAGGCATCGCGCTGGTCATCGAGCGGCTCTGATACAAGCGCACAAACGTCAAAGCGTCCATCGATCTAAGAGACTTTGAGGAGACACCCAATGTCGTATGAAGCGATTCGCCTGGATATAGATGCATCAAGCCGTGTAGCGACCATTACGCTGAACCGCCCGGACAAGCTGAACAGCTTTACGCGCGCAATGCATCAGGAATTGAGCGCCGCGCTCGACCAGGTGGAAGCGTCCACGGCTCGCGCGCTCGTGCTCACCGGTGCGGGCCGCGGCTTCTGTGCCGGTCAGGATCTTGCCGATCTCGACTTCACGCCAGGCGCAATGACCGATCTGGGCGAGTTGATCGACACGTATTTCAATCCGCTGATTCGTCGCCTGCAAGCGCTGCCCATGCCCGTGATCGCCGCAGTGAACGGCACGGCCGCAGGCGCCGGCGCCAACCTCGCACTGGCCTGCGATCTCGTGCTCGCAGCCCGCTCCGCGAGCTTCATCCAGGCGTTCGTGAAGATCGGCCTCGTGCCTGATTCAGGCGGCACCTGGTTCCTGCCGCAACGCATCGGTATGGCGCGCGCGATGGGACTCGCCATTACCGGCGACAAACTCGGCGCCGAAAAAGCCGAGAGCTGGGGATTGATCTGGCAAGTGGTCGACGACGCAGAACTCGCCGGCACCGTTGCCAAACTGGCGAGCCAACTCGCGCAGCAACCCACGCGCGCGATCGCGGCGATCAAACACGCCATGCGTGCAGGTGCGACGCAAACCCTGGATCAGCAACTCGACCTCGAACGTGATCTGCAGCGTGAGCTCGGCGCTTCCCACGATTACGCGGAAGGCGTCCAGGCTTTCGTCGACAAGCGTGCGCCACGTTTCGAGGGCCGCTGAGATGCCCGCACAGACCAGCCACACCAGCCAACCCGGCCAACCCAGCCAGATGACGCCAGACGAACTCGCCCGCGCGACCGCAGCCGCGATGTACGAAAACGACGCGTGCAGCAAGGCGCTCGGCCTCGACATACTGGAAGTCCGCCCCGGCTACGCACGTTTGCGTATGGCTGTGCGCGAAGACTTTCTGAATGGTCACCAGATTTGTCACGGCGGCCTGATTTTCACGCTTGCCGATTCCACGTTCGCGTTCGCCTGCAATACGTACAACATCAACACGGTGGCAGCTGGTTGCTCGATCGAATTCCTGCGTCCGGTGCATGGCGGCGACGTGCTGACGGCGGAAGCGGTCGAACAGACACTGAGCGGACGCACCGGCATTTACGACATTCGTGTCACGAATCGCGCCGAAGAAACCGTTGCGATGTTTCGCGGCAAATCGGCGCAGATTAAAGGCAACCTGATTCCCGCAGGGGATTGAACGAAGGACGCACGGAAACGTCGCGATGAACCGCTCGCGAAAGCGTGGCGGTCGTCGTGGTAACCGTAGTAATCAGGCGGCAAATTCCGCAGCACAAAGTGGCGACTAGTCGAAGAACTAGCGAACACGAGATTCATCAACATCAGCCCGCCCCAGTTTTGCGCGCAAGCGCACCGTACATAGACCCAGGCATTGAGGCAGCAAGGAGACATTCGATGACCACCGCCCTTCCGCTCGATCCCATCGAGACCGCCAGCCGCGACGAACTAGCCGCGCTTCAACTTGAACGGCTCAAATGGTCGTTGAACCACGCCTATGAAAATTCACCGGTCTATCGTCGCAAGTTCGACGAAGCCGGTGTGCATCCCAGCGAAGTGAAAACCCTCGCGGATCTGGCGCGCTTTCCCTTCACGACCAAGAAGGATCTGCGCGACAGCTATCCCTTCGGCATGTTCGCCGTGCCGCAGGAACAGATCTCGCGGATTCACGCGTCGTCCGGTACGACCGGCAAGCCGACCGTGGTGGGCTACACCGCACGCGACATCGACACGTGGGCGAACCTTGTCGCGCGTTCCATCCGTGCGGCCGGCGCGCGGCGCGGCGACAAGGTTCATGTGAGCTATGGCTACGGTCTCTTTACCGGCGGCCTCGGCGCTCACTACGGTGCGGAACGCGCGGGGCTCACCGTGATTCCGTTCGGCGGCGGTCAGACCGAAAAACAGGTCCAGCTGATTCAGGATTTCCGGCCGGACATCATCATGGTGACGCCGAGCTACATGCTCTCGATCGCGGATGAACTCGAGCGTCAAGGCATCGACCCGGCCGCCTGCTCGCTGCGCCTCGGCATCTTCGGCGCGGAACCGTGGACCAACGACATGCGTCAGGCCATTGAAAAACGCATGGGCATCGACGCGGTCGACATTTACGGCCTGTCCGAAGTGATGGGGCCGGGCGTGGCATCGGAATGTGTGGAAACGAAAGACGGCCCGACCATCTGGGAAGATTATTTCTACCCCGAGATCATCGATCCCGAAACCGGCGAAGTGCTGCCCGACGGTGAACTCGGCGAACTGGTGTTCACGTCGTTGACCAAGGAAGCGCTGCCTATCGTCCGCTATCGGACACGCGATTTGACTCGACTCCTGCCAGGCACAGCTCGCACCATGCGCCGCATGGAGAAGATCACGGGTCGTTCGGACGACATGATGATTGTGCGCGGCGTGAACGTTTTCCCGACGCAAATCGAAGAGCTTCTGCTCAAGCAGCATGCGCTCGCGCCGCACTATCAGATCGTGCTGACCAAGGAAGGGCCGCTCGACGTGTTGACGCTGAACGTCGAACCTTGCCCCGAGACGGCGCCGGATACTGCCGCGTTGACCACGGCAAAGCAGGCATTGACTTACGACATCAAGGCATTGATCGGCGTGAGTGCCGTAGTGAATGTGCTGGCGGTGAACGGGATTGAACGTTCGGTGGGCAAAGCGCGGCGCGTGGTGGACAAGCGCAAGTCCGGGCTTTGATGCGTTGAGGAAGGACTGCATCTGATGAAAAGCGGCTAAAGCAGCGAAAGCGGCTGTTGAAGACGGCGGTTTTCAAAACGAAATCCGCCGCTTCACCCGCAACCCAAGCCTGCCGAAAGCCGAAGATCGCCAAAGGCCGAAATCACCGACAGCCGAAGCCCTCAAGCCCCAGCCTCACCCTCACGAATTCGGCAACAACAACCACATCCGGCCACCCTGCTTCATCTTCCCGGCCAGGTCGCCGGCGTCATCGCCGAGACCCCAGAAGTAATCCGCGCGTACCCCGCCCTTGATCGCGGAGCCGGTGTCTTGTGCGAAGACGAGGCGATTCATCGGCGAGTTGGTCAGCGGGCGTGTGGTCTGCAAAAAAACCGGCGTGCCCAGCGGAATCGAGGACGGGTCGACCGCGATCGAACGCTCCGGCGTCAAAGGCACACCGAGTGCGCCGATCGGACCATCCGCCCCGCCGCCCGGCACACCTTCGCCGGAAGGCATTTCGCGGAAGAACACAAAGCGCGGGTTCGTATCCAGCAGCGCATCGACGCGGGTCGGATTCGCGCGCGCCCACGCCTTGATACCTTGCATGGTTGCCTGCGCCGGCGTGAGTTCGTTACGATCCAGCAACCAGCGTCCAATCGACTTGTACGGCTGATTGTTCGTGCCGCCAAAACCGAGTCGCATCACGCTGCCGTCTTCCATCACGATCCGGCCGGAGCCTTGAACCTGCAGGAAGAACGCTTCGATCGGATCGTCGACCCAGACCAGTTCATTGCCGTTAAGCACGCCCGCGCGTTCGAGCTGCGCGCGCACCGGCAGCGGCGCGCCCGCGCGATAGCCGGACGGCCAGCGATACAACGCGGTCTGATACACGCCGTGACGCGTGCGCGAACCACGCAGCAAAGGCTCGTAGTAACCGGTGACGAGGCCGTCGAGCGTGCCGTCGTTATTCGCTAGCTGGAACGGCGTGAAATAGGCCTCGAAAAAGGCCCGCGCGCCGGTGACGTCGAGATCGTCGATTTGTGAGGCCGCGGCACATGCGCGCGCCCAATTCGGCTGACGCGCCAGTCTCACGCAATTTTGCCGCAGCGCGGCAGTCGCGCCGATCAGCGAGTCGTCCTGCCAACCCGGTACCTGTTGCCACGCAACCGCCGTGAGCCGAGTCGCGGCAATCTGTCCGGGTATGATCGCGGCACCGGTGGGCGGTGACACCGAAGGCCGGACCGCGCCGCCGCCTCCGCAGGACGCCAGCATCACCGCAACCGAAAGCGCGCCGAGCCATGCTCCGGCCGTGCGGACAAACCGCATACAATGTTCGTTCTTGATGGAAACCGCCATGTCTGATCTGTTCGACGAATACCCAATGCTCATCTTCGCGCTGGAGTCGCTCCTCGCGCTTTTCCTGCTGGTTTTTATCGTGGTGTGGACGTCGTCCGGCAAGAAGAAAATCACACGCGCCCACTCGACCGAACAGCATAAACAGCAAAACCCACAAAACCCGCAGTAGACCTGCTGCGTAAAAAACCTGCTGCGTAGTAAAAGCCCGAGCGCGTCGGAGTGTTTAAGAGACCGCCGTCAGCGGCCTCGGTTCAATGCAAAGTACGCGGCATGCGCAGGATGAATTCCGGTACCGGCGCTTCGAAACGCTCGCCGTCTTCCGCCACACAAAAATATTCGCCGCGCATGGTGCCGACCGGCGTGCCGATCACCGCCCAACTCGTATATTCGAAGTGCTCGCCTGGTTTGAGCAGCGGCTGATGGCCGACCACGCCCAGCCCTTTCACTTCCTGCTCGCTATTGTCGCTGTCGGTAATCACCCAATGCCGCGCAATTAATTGCGCCGGCACCTGGCCAGTATTGCGGATGGTCAGCGTGTATGCGAACGCATACTGGCGGCGCTCCGGGTCCGACTCTTCGGGCAGAAATTGCACCTGCGCCGAGACGCTGAATTCGTACTGGCTCATCCTGATTCCGATCTGGTGAAACGGGCTGTGAAAAATCGCGGGAAAGCCCGCATGCCAATGGTTTGCGGGCGCACCGGTGATGCGGTGCTCATGGATTGGCATTCTGCTTGATGCGCGTCAGGCCCGCAACCGGACAAATCCCTCTGGCCAAGGGCCGCTCAGACGTTTTGTCATCTTCACGGCGTGCATCGCGAAAGTGACGCGCGCCGTCCGCGAGCCGGTTCCCAACCGCACAAAACGGTAAAATGATGCTTTCCCGCTTGCATCCTTCCCCGCCATGACGCAATTCCGCATTGCCCCCAGCATTCTGTCCGCCGACTTCGCCCGTCTGGGAGAGGAAGTGCGCAACGTCGTCGCCGCCGGCGCCGACTGGATTCACTTCGACGTGATGGACAACCATTACGTGCCGAACCTGACCATCGGGCCGCTCGTGTGCGAGGCGATCCGCCCGCACGTGGACGTGCCGATCGACGTGCATCTGATGGTGCGTCCGGTCGACCGGATCGTGCCGGATTTCGCCAAGGCCGGCGCGAATCTGATCAGCTTTCATCCTGAAGGCTCGGACCATATCGACCGCACGCTGTCGCTGATTCGCGACCACGGCTGCAAGGCCGGCCTGGTGTTCAATCCGGCTACGTCGCTGAATTACCTCGATCACGTCATGGACAAAGTCGACCTCGTGCTGATCATGTCGGTGAATCCGGGCTTCGGCGGTCAGTCGTTCATTCCGGAAGCGCTCAACAAGCTGCGCGAAGCGCGCGCGCGTATCAACGCGTACAAGGAGCGCACCGGCCGCGAGATTCATCTGGAAGTGGATGGCGGCGTGAAGGTCGACAACATCGCCGAAATCGCAGCGGCCGGCGCGGACACGTTCGTAGCCGGCTCGGCAATCTTTGGCCAGCCGGATCACAAGGTCGTGATCGAAAAGATGCGCGCGGCGCTCGCCAATATCCAGCACTGAAACCGGCACGACCTATGACCGCACCGCTTCACGTCCCTTTCCCAACGCCGACATTCACCGGTCCGCGCCTGCGGGCCGCGATCATCGACCTCGACGGCACGATGGTCGATACCGCCGACGATTTCACCGCCGGTCTGAACGGCATGCTCGCGCAACTCGACGCGACGGAAACCTCGCGTGAGGAAGTGGTCGGTTATGTCGGCAAGGGTTCGGAGCATCTGATCCGCAGCGTGCTGGCGCAGCGTTACGAAACGGAGCATGCGCAAGACCGTTTCGACGAAGCGCTCGCGATCTATCAGGAAGAGTACGCAAAGATCAACGGCATGCACACGCGGCTCTATCCCGACGTGGAAGCCGGCCTGAGCGCCATGCGCGAGGCCGGCATCAAACTCGCCTGCGTGACCAACAAGCCGCACCGGTTCGCAGTCGAGCTGTTGCAGCAATACGGGCTCGCCCAATATTTCAGCGTCGTGCTAGGCGGCGACAGCCTCGCGAAAAAGAAGCCCGACCCGCTGCCCATGCTGACCGCCGCGGCACAGTTAGGCGTCGAGCCGCAAGCCACGGTGGCGATCGGCGATTCGGAAAACGACGCGCTGGCCGGCCGTGCGGCGGGCATGGCAACGTTGACCGTACCCTACGGCTACAACCATGGTCGCGCTATACAAGAAATAAAATCCGATGGTATAGTTGCCTCGCTGCTCGACGCCGCCAAGGCGATCGCAGCGCACCAATCAACGACCTGAAAAGTCCACCATTCTCATGTTTCTGAACAAAAAACGGAGTCTGATTAGCATCGACCGGGGAGCTTGGCCCTGGCGTCGCTGGTCGCGCTAACCTCGCCTGAGGTACGCTGAAGCTCGTCTTCGGCAACCGTTTTTTGCTTCGCTGCGCTCACGCGTTTTTTCCATTGTTTGGTTTCGCTGCATCGGTTGATTCGGCCTGCGTGTACCCACAAAGTACCGTCTTGCGCCGACACTGCTTGCACGCGTCGATGGGAAACTCGCGCCGGTCGGTATCATCATCGTGTCGAAACTGTCGAACGAACGCCCTGACCGGCCGCGCAACGCCCCGCTTTGTCCGACGCATGCTGCCGCCGGATCACCGTACAGGATCGGAACATGACCGAACTCGAATTCCAGTCCCTCGCCAACGAGGGTTTCAATCGCATTCCGCTGATCGCCGAAGCGCTCGCAGACCTCGAAACGCCGCTCTCGCTGTATCTGAAGCTCGCGCAGAGCGAGCGCAACGGCGCGAACTCGTTCCTGCTCGAATCGGTGGTGGGTGGCGAACGCTTCGGCCGCTATTCGTTCATCGGCTTGCCGGCGCGGACGCTGCTACGTACTCGGAACGGTATCTCCGAAATCGTGCGCGACGGCAAGGTCGTCGAAACGCACGAAGGCGATCCGCTCGAGTTCATCCAGCAATTCCAGGCGCGTTTCAAAGTGGCGCAACGCCCTGGGCTACCGCGTTTCGCGGGCGGTCTGGCTGGTTATTTCGGTTACGACGCCGTGCGTTACATCGAGAAAAAGCTCGCGCACACCGCGCCGCCGGACGACCTGAATCTGCCCGATATCCAGTTGCTGCTGACCGAAGAAGTCGCGGTGATCGACAACCTCGCGGGCAAACTCTATCTGGTGGTCTACGCCGATCCGACGCAGCCCGAGGCTTACACCAAGGCCAAGCAGCGTCTGCGTGAATTGCGTCAGCGTTTGCGCACGACCGTTCAGCCGCCGGTCACGTCGGCCAGCGTGCGCACCGAGACCTACCGCGAATTCGCCAAAGACGATTACCTCACCGCCGTGCGCAAGGCGAAGGAATACATCGCCGCCGGCGAACTGATGCAAGTACAGGTCGGCCAACGCCTGACCAAGCCGTTCCGCGACAATCCGCTCTCGTTGTATCGCGCGCTGCGCTCGCTGAATCCGTCGCCGTATATGTATTACTACAACTTCGGCGACTTCCACGTGGTGGGGGCGTCGCCCGAAATTCTGGTGCGCCAGGAAAAGCGCGGCGAAGACCGTATCGTCACGATCCGGCCGCTCGCCGGCACGCGTCCGCGCGGCAACACGCCGGAACGCGACGCCGAACTCGCCACCGAATTGCTGAACGACCCGAAGGAAGTCGCCGAGCACGTCATGCTGATCGACCTCGCGCGTAACGACGTGGGCCGCATCGCGCAGATCGGCTCGGTGGTCGTGACCGACAAGATGGTGATCGAGAAGTACTCGCACGTGCAGCACATCGTGAGCTCGGTGGAAGGCAAGCTGAAGCCCGGCACCACCAATTTCGACGTATTGCGCGCCACTTTCCCGGCCGGCACGCTGTCGGGGGCGCCGAAGGTGCGCGCCATGGAACTGATCGACGAACTGGAGCCCGTCAAACGCGGGCTGTACGGCGGTGCGGTCGGTTACCTGTCGTTCACTGGCGAAATGGATCTCGCCATCACGATCCGCACCGGCGTGATCGCGAACGGCAATCTGTATGTGCAGGCGGCAGCGGGTGTCGTCGCGGATTCGGTGCCCGAGTCCGAATGGCAAGAGACCGAGAACAAGGCACGCGCCGTGTTGCGCGCCGCCGAGCAGGTTCAAGACGGCCTCGATAGCGACTTCTGACCGGAGACACACCATGCTGCTCATGATCGACAACTACGATTCGTTCACCTACAACCTGGTGCAGTACTTCGGCGAACTCGGCGAAGACGTACGCACCTACCGCAACGACGAAATCACGCTGGACGAAATCGCGAAGCTCAACCCCGAGCGCATCTGCCTGTCGCCCGGCCCGAGCAATCCGCAACACGCCGGCATCACGCTCGACGTGCTGCGCGAATTCGCCGGCAAGACGCCGATTCTCGGCGTGTGCCTCGGCCATCAGGCGATTGGCGAAGCGTTCGGCGGCCGCGTGGTGCGCGCGCAGACCATCATGCACGGCAAGGTCAGCACGATCGAAACCGATTGCAAAGGCGTGTTCGCCGACCTGCCGAAGCACTTCGTGGTGACCCGCTACCACTCGCTCGCGATCGAACGCGAATCGCTGCCCGATTGCCTCGAAGTGTCGGCATGGACCGAAGACGGCGAGATCATGGGCGTGCGTCACAAGGAACTGGCGGTGGAAGGCGTGCAATTCCATCCGGAATCGATCCTGTCCGAACACGGCCACGCGCTACTCGAAAACTTCGTGAAGCAGTCGAAACTCGCGTCCGCTCAACGCGCCTGATGAAGAGAGACGAAATCATGTCGATTACGCCCCAGGAAGCGCTGCAACGGACCATCGAGCACCGCGAGATTTTCCACGACGAAATGCTGCATCTGATGCGCCTCATCATGCGCGGCGAACTGTCGCCCGTGATGTCGGCGGCGATCATTACCGGCTTGCGCGTAAAAAAAGAGACCATCGGCGAAATCACCGCGGCCGCCACGGTGATGCGTGAATTTGCCCGGCATGTCGATTTGCCGGACAACTCGAACTTCGTCGATATCGTCGGGACCGGCGGCGACGGTTCGCAAACCTTCAATATTTCCACGGCGACCATGTTCGTCACGGCCGCGGCCGGCGCGAAAGTCGCGAAGCACGGCGGACGCGGCGTGTCGAGCAAGTCGGGCAGCGCGGACGTGCTCGAAGCGCTCGGCGTGAATATCGATCTGCAGCCGGAACAGGTGGCGGCGTCGATCGCGGAAACCGGCATGGGCTTCATGTTCGCGCCGAACCATCATCCGGCCATGAAGAACATCGCGCCGGTGCGCCGTGAACTCGGCGTACGCACGCTGTTCAACATTCTCGGCCCGCTGACCAATCCGGCAGGCGCGCCGAATCAGCTGATGGGCGTGTTCCACGGCGACCTGGTTGGGATTCAGGTGCGCGTCATGCAGCGCCTCGGCGCGAAGCACGTGCTGGTGGTGTACGGCATGGACGGCATGGACGAAGTGTCGCTCGGCGCGGCGACGCAGGTCGGCGAGTTGCGCGACGGCCAGATCCACGAGTACGAAATTCATCCGGAAGACTTCGGCCTGCAGATGGTGTCGAACCGCACGCTGAAAGTGGCGGACGCGAGCGAATCGAAAGCGATGCTGCTCGAAGCGCTCGACAACACGCCGGGCGTCGCACGCGAAATCGTCACGCTGAACGCGGGCACGGCGCTGTATGCGGCGAACGTGGCGGCATCGATTGCGGACGGCATTCAGCTGGCACGCGAAGCGATCGCGAGCGGCAAAGCGCGTGCGAAGGTCGACGACCTGGTCCGCTTCACCCAGCAATTCAAGCATTAATCACGTAGCGAGACACTGATGAGCGACATTCTCGACCAAATCATCGCGATCAAACGCGAAGAAGTCCGTGCGGCGCAGCAAAGCGCGTCGCTCGAAGAACTGCGCCTCGAAGCGGCGTCGCGCGATATCCGCGATTTCGTCGGCGCATTGCGCGCGAAGCACACGGCGGGTCTCGCCGCGGTGATCGCCGAAGTGAAGAAGGCGAGCCCGTCGAAAGGCGTGCTGCGCGAACACTTCGTGCCCGCCGAGATCGCGCGATCGTATGAACAGCACGGCGCGGCGTGCCTGTCGGTGCTGACCGACGTGCAATTCTTCAAGGGCAGCGTCGCGTATCTCGAAGAAGCGCGCGCGGCCTGCAAACTGCCCGTGTTGCGCAAGGATTTCATCGTCGATCCGTATCAGATCGTCGAAGCCCGCGCGATGGGCGCCGACGCGATCCTGCTGATCGCCGCCGCGCTCGAAACGTCGCAGATGCAAGACCTCGAAGCGCTCGCGCATTCGCTGAATCTGGCCGTGCTGGTCGAAGTGCACGACAGTAAGGAGCTGATGGAAGCGCTCACGCTGAAAACGCCGCTGATCGGCGTCAACAATCGCAATCTGCGCACGTTCGAAACGTCGATCGAGACGACCATCGGCATGCTCGAAGCGATTCCGGACGACCGGATCGTCGTCACGGAGTCGGGCATTCTGTCGCGTGCCGACGTCGAGCGGCTGCGCGCGATGGACGTGCACACGTTCCTCGTCGGCGAGGCGTTCATGCGCGCGGACGAGCCGGGTGTGGAACTTGCGCGGATGTTTTTCTGAGCGCCAAAGTCGACACGCGGCACGGCTGTACACGGAGCAAAGCAGATCATGGGCATGGAACGCGAAATCAAGCTGGCGCTGCCGGCTGACCAGGTGCACGCGGCGACGCAGTGGTTCGTCGCGCGCACGGGCACCGAGGGACGCGACGTCAAGCTGGCGAATATTTACTTCGATACGCCAGCATTGACGTTGGCGAAGTCGAAAAGCGCGCTACGTCTGCGTCACACGCCGGACGGCTGGCTGCAAACCTTCAAGACGGTGGGCGAAGCGAAGGACGGTTTGCACAGCCGGCACGAGTGGGAAATGCCGGTAGCGGGCGAAAAGCTGGAAATCGACACGTTGCTGCGCGAGTGTGATGAGCCGGCTGCGGCTGAGGCGGTGCGTCAGGCGGCGTCTGAACTGGTTCAGCTATTTCGCACGGACTTCACGCGCACGCTGTGGCATATCGAGCTGGACGGCGCGACGGTCGAAGCCGCGATCGATCAAGGCGACGTGATCGCCGACGTGAACGGCGAAACGCGTCGCGCGCCGATCTCCGAGGTCGAACTCGAACTGAAGTCGGGTCGCGAGGCCGCCTTGAATGTGCTGGCGGCCGAGCTCGGTAAAGCAATCGCCGGGTTGACGCCGGATAACGTGAGCAAGGCCCAACGCGGATATCAGTTGCGAGAGGATTGAGCAACGCCTCGTTTGCTGCGACACTTCCCCGCCATGACCTCCGCTTCCCGTCCCCGTCCCGATTCGTCACAGGCTTCGCTTTTCAGCGACGCCGCGCCCGCGCAAGCCGGCGCCGACACCCATTCATCTTCCGCTACCGCCGCACCGCCAACCCTCGAGGCCCAATTCGCCGCCCTGCCCCCGGCCTGGCGCGCGCATCTCGAGCCGTTCATCGAGAGCGATGCTTACGCACCGCTGTGCCGTTTCGTCGACGGTGAACGCGCGGCAGGCAAAACCGTTTATCCCGCCGACGTATTCCGCGCGCTGCGCCTGACGAGTCCCGACGAAGTGAAAGTCGTGATCCTCGGTCAGGACCCGTATCACGGCGAAGACCGTGGCACGCCGCAAGCGCACGGATTGGCGTTTTCGGTGGCGCCGAACGTCCGCATTCCGCCATCGCTGCGCAACATCTTCAAGGAAATTGCCGCGAGCCTTGGCCACGAAACGCCGCGTCACGGTTGTCTCGACACGTGGGCGAGGCAAGGCGTGTTGCTGCTGAACACGGTGTTGACCGTCGAGCGCGACGCCGCGGCGAGTCACGCGAAACGTGGCTGGGAAAAGTGCACGGACACGCTGATCCACGAACTCGCCATGCGTCATGACGGCCTCGTGTTCATGCTGTGGGGTGCGCACGCGCAAGCCAAGCGCGCGCTGCTCGGCGGCAAATCGCACTATGTGCTGGAAGCGCCACATCCGTCGCCGCTGTCGGCTCATCGTGGCTTTCTCGGCTGTGGGCATTTTGCGAAGGCGAACGAGTATCTCGCGCGGCACAGCCGTGCGACGATCGACTGGCGCTTACCGGACGAAGCGCAGATGCTGGCATAGAGGCAACAAGCGCATCGGCGCATCGAACGGAAAAACAAAAACGCCACGGCTTCGACTCCGTGGCGTTTTTTCATCGCGTCCCGTACTGCAACGCGCGGCGCACCGCATCGAGGCAGTGCGACTCAACCCTCTTACACG
The DNA here is from genome assembly GCF_002973525.1 of Paraburkholderia sp. BL21I4N1. Lineage (GTDB taxonomy): Bacteria > Pseudomonadota > Gammaproteobacteria > Burkholderiales > Burkholderiaceae > Paraburkholderia. The sequence continues at coordinate 153,048 of NZ_PVEN01000017.1, read as the reverse complement.
GCAGCAATCGCTTCGCGCGCCGAAGCCAGCGCGGCGGTCGCTGCGTCCGGACCCATGTTCAGGCCTTCGGCGTAGATGAAGTTCACGTCGGTCATGCCGAGGAAACCCAGGAAAGCCTTCAGATACGGCGTTTGGCTGTCGTTCGGCGTGCCCAGATACTTGCCGCCGCGTGCCGACACGACGTGAACCTTCTTGCCCTTCACGAGGCCTTCCGGACCGTTCGCCGTGTACTGGAACGTGATGCCGGCGCGTGCGATGAAGTCGAAGTACGTCTTGAGTTGCGACGAGATACCGAAGTTGTACATCGGTGCGCCGATCACGACGATGTCGGCGGCTTGCAGTTCGGCGATCAGCGCTTCGCTGCGGGCGGCGATTTCAGCTTGCTCGGCGGTGCGTTGGTCTGCCGGCGTGAAGAACGCGCCGAGAACGGCGTCGTCCAGGTGCGGCAGCGGCTCAGCTTGCAGATTGCGGACGACGACTTGCGCGCCCGGATTCGATTGTTGCAGCTTGGCGGTCAGTTCGTTGACGAGAAGCGTCGAGTTCGCGCCTTGCGAACGGGCTGCCGAGTTGATTTGCAGGATCGTGGTCATGTCGGTGACTCCAGTAGGGGCGCGCAGTTTTGCGCGAGTGGAGTCATTGTGTTTTTTTACCACCCCGAGAAAAAGCCATCCGGCAGCGACGGATTGTTGCACTGATAGAACAATCCGCCGCCCTCGGGCGTTGATTAATAGCTGAGACTATTACGATCAGCTTGCGAGCCAGCGCTCGCGGGCCTTGCGCGTGGTGGTCCCTTTGTCGCTGACCGCAAGCTTGTAGCGTGCCGGCTCCGGCCCGTCCAGCTTGACTTGCGTGGTGCGCAGTTCGTCGCGGCGGAAGGCGTGGACCTCGACTTTCGCGCCCGGCTGATAGCGCGACAGCAGGCCGTCAAGATTCGAGCCGGTCACGCGCAGGCCGTCGAGCGCGATCAGCACGTCGCCGGCCGAGAGCCCCGCTTTCTGCGCGGCGCTGCCTTCATGCACCGCCGCCAGCGTGCAATCCGCGCCGCCGCGCAAGCGCGCGCCGAGCGACGGCCGAGCGTTCTTGTCGAGTTCAGGCGCGAGCGTGACGCCGAACGACGCGAGCAGCGTGTCGAGCGGTAAATCGCGCGTGCCGTGGACAGCCTCGGCGAACAGCTCGCCGAGTTGCGTGCCGGTCGCTTCCACGAACAGCGCTTCGACCTCGCTTTCTTCGACGCCGACCGGCTTGCCGCGATAAAAGTCGCGGCCGAAGCGTTGCCACAGCAGACGCATCACGTCGTCGAGCGATTTGCGGTTATTGGTCTGCGCGCGGATCGTCAGATCGAATGCGAGCGCGACCAGCGAGCCCTTGGTGTAATAGCTGACGATCGCGTTCGGCGCGTTCTCATCCTGGCGGTAGTACTTGACCCACGCGTCGAACGAGCTTTCGGCGACGGTCTGCTTCAAGCGCCCGCTGCCGCGCAGCACACCGCCCACCACCTTGCCGAGCAGGCCGAAATAGTCGTCCGGCGAAATCAGGCCGCTGCGCACGAGGATCAGATCGTCGTAGTACGACGTAAAGCCCTCAAACAGCCACAGCAGCGACGTGTAGTTCTCTTCTTTCAGGTCGTACGGCGCGAACACCGCCGGCTTGATGCGCTTCACGTTCCAGGTGTGGAAATACTCGTGACTGCACAGGCCGAGGTAGGTCCGGTAGCCTTCGCTGAGCGCGTCGCGTCCTTGCACCGGCAAATCGCCACGATTGCAGATCAGCGCGGTCGAAGCGCGATGTTCCAGTCCGCCATAACCATCGGTGACGGCCTGGGTCATGAACACGTAGCGGTCCATCGGCGCTTTCTTCGACTTCGGCTCGAACAACGCGATTTGCGCTTCGCAGATACGTTTCAGGTCGGCGGACAACCGCGCCATGTCCAGCCCGATCACGCGCCCGGCAATCACGACGTCGTGGGGCACGCCATGCGCCTCGAACGTGGCCAGCGCGAATTCACCCAGCGTCACGGGGTGATCGATCAGCTCATCGTAGTTCTGCGCGCGATATTCGCCGAAGCTGTAACGCTTGGTGCCGCGCGCCTCCGGCAACGCGGTCGCGACGCGCCAGTTGCGATACGCGGCACCGTCCGGTTTCTGGATATCGACCACGCATTGCGCTTCTTCATGACCGAGCGGCGCCAAAAACACGCTGGTGCCGTTGAAGAAACCCGTCGTGTCGTCCAGATGCGCGGCCCGCACCGACAGATCCCATGCATACACCTCGTAGCGCAGCGTCAGCGCGCCTTTGATCGGCGCCGCCTGCCAGGTGTGCTTGTCGGTCTTCTCGACGCGCACCTTGCGACCGGCTTCGTTGACGGCGCGCAGCGTGACGATGTTGCGCGCGAACTCGCGCACCATGTAGCTACCCGGAATCCACACCGGCAGCATGAAACGCTGGCCGGCCGGATCGGGATCGGCGACGGTCACGGTGACTTCGAACAGATGGGCGGCGGGTTGCTTGGGAACGATGGTGTAGCGGATCGGCTTCATCGGCGGCGATTAGGAGAGTGTGAGGCGGGGATGTGGGGGACTGAATGTGAAAGGAGGCGCACTGCGCGCCTCCTTGCTTCTTTGTCTGTTCAAGCTGCGTGCGGCTCAATGCACCGCGGACATTTCCTTGTCGAGCCGGTCCGCCGGCACTGCGCCGGGCAGACGGCGGCCGTCTGCGAGGAACACGGTCGGCGTACCGTCCACGTTCATGGCGTGACCGAGCGCGAGGTTCTTGTCGATCGCGGCGGTGTCGCAGGTGCCGGCGGCGGTCGGCGCCTGATGGTCCTGCATCCACGATTCCCAGGCCTTGGCGCGATCCGTCGAGCACCAGATCGACTTGGACTTGGCGGTCGAATCCGGCGACAGCACCGGGTACAGGAACGTGTACACGGTCACGTTATCGATCGACTTGAGCGTGGTTTCGAGTTGCTTGCAGTACGGGCAGTTCGGATCCGAGAACACGGCGATCTTGCGCGACCCATTGCCCTTCACGACCTTCACCGCGTTCGCGAACGGCAGGCTCGCGAAATCGATGCGGTTGGTTTCCGACAGACGCGCTTCGGTCAGATTCTTGCGGGTCTTCGCGTCGACCATGTCGCCGAGCAGCAGGTAATCGCCGTTCGCATCGCTATAGACGATCTGCGTGCCAAGGTTGATTTCGTAAATGCCGGCGATCGGCGACTTCGTCACGCTCTTGATCGTCACGTCGGCCAGACGCGTTTGCAGCGTGGCCTTGAGTTTGTCGGTGGTTTGATCGGCCTGCGCCGAGCAGCCGAGCGTGATCGCGGCGATGGCAAGCGCGGCGGCCGCCACGCGGAAGGTCTTTTTCATGCTGAATTCCTGGTTCATTCGCGCTTGATGCGCGTTTTGCGGTGGTCCCGGTCTGACCGGAACGGCGCCCATCCGTTCATGATACCCGTCTCGCCAGCCGAGGCGGGCCGGGCGGCACGCTTTAGCCCAGCGCGGCCGACACCAGCCACCGTTTGATAAACGGCTGCGCGCCGACGAACGCCATGCCGGTATTGCGCAGCACCTTGGCGAACGGGCCGGGTGCGGAAAAGAGCTTTTGCAGGCCGTCGGTGGCCATCATCAACGCGCGAATGTCTTCGCGACGGGCGCGTTCGTAACGGCGCAATAGCACCATGTCGCCGAGATCGCGGAACGATTCCTTGCCGGCGACGGTATCGGCGAGCGCCGCAACGTCGCGCAAGCCGAGGTTCATCCCCTGGCCCGCCAGCGGATGAATCAGATGCGCGGCGTCGCCGACCAGCGCGACGCGCGGCGCGACCAGCCGGTCGACCGTTTGCAGCGCGAGCGGGAAACCCTGCGCGGGCGTCACGCATTCGAGCGCGCCGAACTGGCCACCGGTCACGCGTTCTACTTCGGCGGCGAGTTGCGCCGGGTCGAGCGCGACCAGCTTTTCCGCGTGTTCGGTGCGTGCCGACCAGACGAGCGACACATGGCCGTCGGGCATGGGCAGCAGCGCGACGATCTCGCCGTCCTTGAACCATTGGTAGGCCGTTTCGCCGTGTGGCTTTTCGGCCTTGAAGTTCGCGACAACGCCGGTCTGTTTGTAGTCGCGGCGCGTCATCTTCGAGTTGATCTGCGCGCGTACCCATGAATGCGCGCCGTCCGCACCGACCACCAGATCGGCTTCGAGCACATTGCCGTTGGCGAGGCCGACGCTGGCGCTGTCGACGCTAAAGTCCAGCGCCTGCGCGCGCGTGTCGATCCATGTGAGATTCGGCTGGAAGCGCAGCGCCGCATCTAACGCGCGCTCGATCACCGACGACTCGACGATCCACGCCAGTTGCGGCACCGACGCCTGGAAGGCGGAGAAATGCAGTTCGGCGTGCGCATCGCCATAAACGCGCATGTCGTAGACCGGCCCGAGGCGGCCCAGATCGAGCGCCTGCCAGACCCGCAAGCGCTCCAGCAGCGCCTGCGAACTCGACGACAACGCGTAGACGCGCGAGTCGAATACAGCGCCGGCCGGCAAGGCCGCGCAGGGCTGCGCGAGCAGCGCCACGCGCAGCCCGCCTTGCGTCAGCGCCAACGCCGCGGTCTTGCCGACGAGCCCGCCGCCGATCACGGCGACATCAAAGGTCTGGTGGTGTGCGTTCATGCGCGCATTATAGCCGCGGGGGTTGCGGGGGACGGATCGAGACGCGCGGCATATTGGCCCGGAACAAGGTCTTCGCGGATTGGTCCGCTAGTGCCCTTGCGCGGCATGTGCCGCATGCGATTCGCGCAGCAGCATGAAGTCGCGGTCGGACGACAACACCCGCCAGGCGCTCGACACCAACTCGCGCTTACGGTCGCGCTGGTCGCCCCGCACCATGCAATCCGGGTACACGCGGTCATAGACGCGCCACAGCGAGTCGAAGTCGTTCGTATCGGCGAATTCGGCAATGCGGCGCTTATCGTCGAGCGTGAGTGCGTTCGTCATGCAGTTGACCGTCTGACGGTCGGTGGCGGCCTGCGCCTCGTCGTAATTAGGCAGTAACCAGACGACGACGCCCGCCGCGAGCGCGATGCCCGCGCCCCATCTCAGATATGTTGTTATTTTCATCATGCTTTCTCGGAAAGGGCTCTAGCGGCCCCGGACAGTCATCTTACAATGTTCCGACGAATGAGCCCTGTGGCGTTTCTACGGGTAGGCGCTCGTTTCCGCACATTTCCTGGCAGCTTTAGGTTTGCCGCGCGCTTCTTAGGAAGCCGATCCGGACGGGTTACAATTGCGCTTTCCGTGACGAGACTCGCCCGGGACCGTCGAGGCCCTGCCCGACCCGGTGTCTTGTCCCGCTCCGCTGCGGTCCGCCGCCACGCCAAACGCGAAGGCTTTTCGACTCCTGCACACAGCGTCGAGCGCATCACGCAACCTACTGAATCACTGAAGGATTTCCATGAGCCTCAAATGCGGCATCGTCGGCCTGCCTAACGTCGGCAAGTCCACCCTGTTCAACGCGCTGACCAAGGCGGGCATCGCCGCCGAAAATTATCCGTTCTGCACGATCGAGCCGAACGTCGGCATCGTCGAAGTGCCGGACGCGCGTCTGAAGGCGCTCGCTGAAATCGTCAAGCCGGAGCGCATCCTGCCGGCGGTGGTGGAGTTCGTCGACATCGCCGGCCTGGTGGCCGGCGCGAGCAAGGGCGAAGGCCTTGGCAACCAGTTCCTCGCGAACATCCGCGAAACCGACGCGATCACGCACGTGGTGCGCTGCTTCGAAGACGACAACGTGATTCACGTCGCGAACAAGGTCGACCCGCTGTCGGACATCGAAGTGATCAACACCGAACTGGCGCTTGCCGACCTCGCCACCGTCGAAAAAGCCCTGTCGCGCTATTCCAAAGCGGCCAAGTCGGGTAACGACAAGGAAGCGATCAAGAACGCCGCGGTGCTCGAAAAGGTCCGCGCGCAACTCGATCAGGCCAAGCCGGTGCGCGCGCTCGATCTGTCGGACGAAGAAAAAGCGACGCTCAAGCCGTTCTGCCTGATCACCGCGAAGCCGACCATGTACGTGGCGAACGTAAAAGACGACGGTTTCGAGAACAACCCGCATCTGGACGCGGTCACGAAGTTCGCGGCAGCGGAAAACGCGCCGGTCGTGGCAGTGTGCGCGGCGATCGAAGCGGAAATCGCCGACCTCGACGAAGCCGACATGACGGTGTTCCTCGCCGACATGGGCATGGAAGAACCGGGCCTTAACCGCGTGATTCGCGCGGCGTTCAAGCTGCTGGGTCTGCAGACGTACTTCACGGCCGGCGTGAAGGAAGTGCGCGCCTGGACGATCCATATCGGCGACACCGCACCACAGGCAGCGGGCGCGATCCATACTGACTTCGAGCGCGGCTTCATCCGGGCGCAGACCATCGCGTTCAATGACTTCATCGCCTTCAAGGGTGAGCAAGGCGCGAAAGAAGCCGGCAAGATGCGCGCGGAAGGGAAGGAATACGTCGTGCATGACGGCGACGTGATGAACTTCCTCTTCAACGTTTAAGGTTCGGCAAGCCTCGCAGATCTATTGCGATCTCACTGCCCCCGCTAAAGCTCGTCAAAGCCCGTGAATAGCGGGCTTTTTCTTTTTCAGCAACGGAGAGTCAAACCATGACCAGCAGCGATCTGCTCGAACGGGTGCTTGCGTTCCGCGAGGCCCGCGACTGGAAACAGTTCCACACGCTACGCAACCTGATCGTGTCGACCAGCATCGAGGCCGGCGAGCTGCTGGAGACGATTCAGTGGAAAACCGATTCCGAGGTGGATGCGTTGCTGCTCGACCCGAAGCGCAAAAAGCATCTGGAGCATGAATGCGCGGACGTGCTCATTTACCTGATGCTGGTCGCCCACACGGCGGGCTTCGATCTGGTCGACGCCGCCATGGAAAAAGTGGCGTTGAACGAAGCGCGTTACCCGGTGGAGAAGTCCAAAGGGACGGCGACGAAGTATTCGGAGCTCTGACCACGCGCCCAAATACCTGATGCCTTACTGCCCGCCCGCCGCGGCAGCCTGTTCACACCGCAGCGGCAGCACAGCCCCTTCCTTGAGCGGCACCATCCTTGAAGGCGAATCCGCCAGCACCGCGTCGATCCCGAGGCACGCGGCCGTCCGATAATCATCCGCGTCGTTCACCGCTATTGCGACGATGCGCACGTCGGGTTTCTGCCGGAAACACGCGACGGTTGCCGGCGTCCACAACGTGGCCTGCACCTCCGACTGCCCTTCTCCCAGCGTGAACTTCTCCACCACTGTCAACGCCCGATGCAATTCGAACGCGCTCATTGCATGTTCGGCCGGCGCATCCACGCAGCCTTGGTTCAGCAACACGCGCACGAGTCGCCCACGTGTGGCGTCGCGCGATTCGAACAGTTTGGCCTGCGGATACGCCGCGAACGTCTGTTGATAGTCTGCTTCGGTCGAGTAGATCGACACTCGCGACCACGCCTGTTCGTCATCGAGCACACGCGCCACCGCTTGCGTCTGCATGTCCGCGGGCAGCGCCTTCATATCGAGGATCACCGGCATGGCTGGCGGCACGGCGCGCAATGCCGCGCGCAGCGTGGGAATGCCGGCTGGACGATCGCGATACGGATAGGCGTCGCCCAGACGGAAGCTCCAACCGGCATTCACCCGCGAGAGTTCAGCCGCGGTGTAGTCCGACACCGGTCCTTTCGCGTCGGTTAACGCCGACAGATCCGCCGGCCGATATAGAACCGGCACGCCATCTTTGCTCAATTGCACCGACAGCCACATCACGTCGGCACGATGCTCGACCGACAGTCGGATCGCCTCCAGCGTATTTTCCGGCGCGTCGCCGGTGCCGCCGCGGTGGGCGATGACGAGAGGCAACGCCGTGAACTGCGTGCCGTCGCCGGCATTACCCGACGCCAGCGAACAGCCCGCCAGGACGAGAGCCAGGATCGAACCGCCCACCACTCGCCGCACTAAATCAAGCATCTGGAATCCTGATTAAAAAAATCGCATGACGCAGGCGTGCCTGCCGTTGCGCAAAACACGCTCCCATTTCGCCAGCCATCATGCCAACGCAGCGGCGGCCCCGTCCAGCGCCCGTGACTGTGCGTTGACCGCACGCAAAACGACGTTCAGACGCCCATGTTTCCGTTTCGTGACAGCCGATGTTAAATTGCCGCAGTCGGCGCCCGTCAGGCGCGCGCCACGCCGCCCGGGCACCGACGCCGGGCTGTCATCGAATACAACTAGAATCGCGCGATTCGCAACCGTACCCGTTCCGATCCGCAAGGATCTTGCATGGGACCCGAGTAAGCGCTAAAGCGCCGACTCGGGTCGACAGGAGACACATCGATGAGTTTGAAGCCGCTGTTCCGTACGCTTTCCGTAGCCGCCGTGTTGAGCGTCGGCGTCAGCCAGGCGGCCCAGGCCGCGACCGAAATCCAGTTCTGGCACGGCATGGAAGCCGCGTTGGGCGAACGTCTGAACGATATCGCCAACGCCTTCAACGCGTCGCAAAGCGACTACAAGATCGTGCCGGTCTTCAAAGGCTCCTACGACCAGACGCTCGCCGCCGGCATCGCCGCGTATCGCGCCGGCAATGCGCCCGCGATCCTGCAGGTCTACGAAGTCGGTACCGCCACGATGATGCAGGCCAAAAAGGCCGTGATCCCGGTCTCGGACGTATTCAAGCAGGCCGGCGTGCCGCTCGACGTGAAGGCCTTCGTACCGACCATCGCCAGCTATTACAGCGACGCCAGGACCGGCGAGCTGATCTCGATGCCGTTCAACAGCTCGACGCCGGTGCTGTACTACAACAAGGACGCCTTCAAGAAAGCGGGCCTTGATCCGAACCAGCCGCCGAAAACCTGGGCCGAACTGCAAACCGACGCGCAGAAGCTGAAAGCGTCGGGCATGGCGTGTGGTTACTCGTCGGGCTGGCAGAGCTGGATTCAGCTCGAGAACTACAGCGCGTGGCATGGCGCGCCGTTCGCGTCGAAGAACAACGGCTTCGACGGCGCGGACGCCCAGCTCGAATTCAACAAGCCGCTGCAGGTCGCGCACATCCAGTTCCTGCAGAACATGCAGAAGGAAGGCACCTTCACCTATGTCGGCCGCAAGGACGAACCGGTGTCGAAGTTCTATAGCGGCGACTGCGGGATCATCACGAATTCGTCGGGATCGCTCGCCACCATCAAGAAGTACGCGAAGTTCAATTTCGGCACCGGCATGATGCCCTACGACGCGAGCGTGAAGGGCGCGCCGCAGAACGCGATCATCGGCGGAGCGAGTCTGTGGGTGTTGTCGGGCAAGGATGCGGCAACGTACAAGGGCGTGGCGAAGTTCCTCGCGTATCTGTCGTCGGCGCCGGTTGCCGCGAAGTGGCACCAGGATACCGGCTACCTGCCGGTCACCACGGCCGCGTATCAGTTGACGCAGCAGCAAGGTTTCTACGAGAAAAACCCGGGCAGCGACACCGCGATCAAGCAGATGCTCAACAAGCCGCCGCTGCCGTACACGAAGGGCCTGCGTCTGGGCAACATGCCGCAGATCCGCACCGTGATCGACGAAGAACTCGAGCAGGTCTGGGCCGACAAGAAGACGCCGCAACAGGCGCTCGACTCGTCCGTGTCGCGTGGCGATGAACTGCTGCGCCGCTTCGAGAAAGCCGGCAATTAAGTAGCAACAGGCTCGTGCGCGCTAAGTAGCCACGCGAGCCAGGTTCCGGTGCGTCCGCGCCGGAACCTGCCGTCACTGCGGAAACTTGGGAAGATTCGATGGAAAAGCGCTCCAGCTTCGGCACCAGCCTGCTGCCCTATCTGCTCGTCGCGCCGCAACTCGCGATCACACTGCTGTTCTTCCTGTGGCCAGCCGGCGAGGCGCTGTGGCAATCCACGCAGAGTCAGGACGCGTTCGGCACGTCGAGCGAATTCGTCGGGCTCGCGAACTTCAAGCAACTGTTCGCCGATCCGCTCTATCTGTCGTCGTTCTATACGACGCTGATTTTTTGCGCGCTCGTCACCGTGTCGGGGCTGGTGATCTCGCTGCTGCTGGCAGTCTGCGCGGACCGCGTGGTGCGCGGCGCGAAGATCTACCGAACGCTGCTGATCTGGCCGTATGCGGTCGCGCCCGCGATCGCCGCCGTGCTGTGGTCGTTCCTGTTCAATCCGAGCATCGGCCTCGTCACTTACGCGCTCGCGAAATACGGCATGGTCTGGAATCACGCGCTGAACGCGGGCCAGGCCATGTTTCTGGTCGTGCTGGCTTCCGTCTGGCAGCAGGTCAGCTACAACTTCCTGTTCTTCTACGCCGGCTTGCAGGCGATTCCGCGTTCGCTGATCGAAGCGGCTGCGATCGACGGCGCAGGTCCGGTGCGGCGTTTCTTCGGCATTGCGCTGCCGCTGCTGTCGCCGACCAGCTTCTTCCTGCTGGTGATCAACATCACCTACGCGTTCTTCGACACCTTCCCGGTGATCGACGCGGCCACCGGCGGCGGCCCCGCGCAAGCCACCCGTACGCTGATCTACAAGATCTTCGCCGAAGGCTTCCAGGGACTCGACATCGGCAGTTCGGGCGCGCAGTCGGTGATTCTGATGATGATCGTCGTCGCGCTGACGGTCGTGCAATTCCGCTTTATCGAACGCAAGGTTCAATACTCATGATCGAGAACCGCCGCGGTTTCGACCTCTTCTGCCATGCGGTGCTGCTTCTGGGCGTCGTGCTGGTGGTGTTTCCGGTGTACGTCGCGTTCTGCGCGGCGACCATGAGCGAGCACGAAGTGTTCAGCGTGCCGCTTTCTCTGGTGCCGAGCACGCATCTGTTCGAGAACATCGCGACCGTCTGGTCGCACGGCAGCGGCAACGCGGCCGCGCCGTTCGGCCGCATGCTGCTGAACAGCCTCGTGATGGCGCTGGCAATTGCGATCGGCAAGATTTCCGTGTCGATGATATCCGCCTACGCGATCGTGTTCTTCCGCTTTCCGTTTCGCAATCTCGCGTTCTGGCTGATCTTCATCACGCTGATGCTGCCGGTCGAAGTGCGGATCTTCCCGACCGTGCAGGTCGTCACGTCGATGCATCTGGGCAACACGTACAGCGGTTTGACGCTGCCGCTGATCGCGTCGGCCACCGCGACCTTCCTGTTCCGCCAGTTCTTCATGACGCTGCCGGACGAGTTGATGGAAGCGGCGCGCATCGACGGCGCCGGCGCGATGCGCTTCTTCTGGGACGTGGTCCTGCCGCTGTCGAAGACGAACATGGCGGCGCTCTTCGTCATCACTTTCATTTACGGCTGGAATCAGTATCTGTGGCCGATCCTGATCTCGAGCCAGCAATCGCTGACCACGGCGGTGGTCGGCATCAAGAGCATGATCGCGTCCGGCGACACCGCGACCGAATGGCATCTCGTGATGACAGCCACGCTGCTCGCGATCCTGCCGCCGCTCGCGGTCGTGCTGACCATGCAGCGCTGGTTCGTGCGCGGGCTCGTGGATACGGAAAAGTGAGCCGCACGGCTCACGGCATGACAATCGACAACACCGGAATAACTCCGCGCGCTACGCGGCAAGCAACGAAAGGTTAAAACGGCATGGCTGCACTGACTCTGCAAGGCGTTAAAAAAACCTACGACGGCAAACAGTTCGTGCTGCACGGCATCGACGTCGACGTCGCCGACGGCGAATTCGTCGTGATGGTCGGCCCGTCCGGCTGCGGCAAATCCACGTTGCTGCGGATGGTCGCGGGACTGGAACGCATCTCCGACGGCAGCATTTCGATTGCCGGCAAGGTCGTCAACGAACTGGAGCCGAAGGACCGCAACATCGCGATGGTGTTCCAGAACTACGCGTTGTACCCGCATATGAGCGTGGCCGAAAACATGGGCTACGCGTTGAAGATCGCGGGTGTCGAGCGGGCGCAGATTACGAAGCGCGTGCAGGCGGCCGCGCAGATTCTCGAACTCGAACCCTTGCTGCAACGCAAACCGCGCGAGCTGTCGGGCGGTCAGCGGCAACGGGTGGCGATGGGCCGCGCGATCGTGCGCGAACCCGCGGTGTTTCTGTTCGACGAACCGCTATCGAACCTCGACGCGCGTTTGCGCGTGCAGATGCGGCTCGAAATCCAGCGGCTGCATGCACGCCTCGCCACGACCAGCCTGTACGTGACGCACGATCAGATCGAAGCGATGACGCTGGCGCAACGCGTGATCGTGATGAACAAGGGCCACGCCGAGCAGATCGGCGCGCCGACCGAAGTCTACGAGCGGCCAGCCACGGTGTTCGTCGCGAGCTTTATCGGTTCGCCGGGCATGAACCTGCTGGACGGGCGGGTCTCGGACGACGGTTTGGCGTTCGAAGTGGCCGGCAACGGCCCGAAACTGCCGCTGACGGACGTGCCGTCGATCGGCCGGGAAGTCGCGGCCGGCCGCGAGTGGACGCTAGGCATCCGGCCGGAGCACATGACGCCGGGCGCCGCGAATGCCGCGCACGCCACGCTCACGGTCGACTCCTGCGAACTGCTCGGCGCGGACAATCTCGCGCACGGTCGCTGGGGCAAGCACGATGTCACCGTGCGCTTGCCGCATGCGCATCGGCCCGCCGCGGGCGAAGCGCTGCAAGTGGCGCTGCCCGCGCAGCATCTGCACTTCTTCGATCCGGCAACGGGACGGCGCGCGAACTGAGCTTCGGCTTGCCGCGAGCACGGTCGCGCATTCAGGCGCGGCCGACATAACAACGACTTGAGAGACCATGCAAGGCATCGCCTTCAATCGAAACCTTCGTCGTGGCGCGGCGGTCGCCGCGTTGCTGCTGCTCAGCATGTCGTCCGCGTTCGCCTATGTGCCGCCCGGCACGACGCCCGACGAAGCGAACCTCAGCAATCACAACACCTACACGAATCGCGACGGCAACACCGTCCACGCGCCAGCCCACTCGCTGTCCGGCAAGGCGCCCGAAGGGGCGAGCGCACGCTGCCGCGACGGCACCTACAGTTTCAGCCGCCACCGCAGCGGCACCTGTTCGCGGCACGGCGGTGTGGCCGACTGGCTCTGAGCGCCCGAAGCGACCCTGGCCGAACGGACAGCCCCTGCCGTCCCGCCCATCCGCCGAAGTACAATGCCACCTGAAGAACCCGCCCGTGCGCGGGGCGTCGCGCGTTGACATCGCGTTCGATGCCGCGCCGGCCGGCGCCGGGCGCTCTGCCCGGCCATCAATACCGATTACCCATCCACCCCACGACCGCCCGCCCCTACGCGGCCGGCGTCGTCAACGTCAATTGCGAACAAATGGCCCAATACGTCTTCACCATGAACCGGGTCGGCAAGATCGTGCCGCCCAAGCGTCAAATCCTGAAGGACATCTCGCTGTCGTTTTTCCCCGGCGCGAAGATCGGCCTGCTCGGCCTGAACGGCTCGGGCAAGTCGACACTGATCCGCATCATGGCGGGTGTCGATAAGGACATCGAGGGCGAAGCCACGCCCATGCCGAACCTGAACATCGGCTACCTGCCGCAGGAACCGCAACTGGACCCGAACAAGACGGTGCGTGAAGCCGTCGAGGAAGGCCTCGGCGACGTGTTCAACGCGCAGAAGAAGCTCGACGAAATCTACGCGGCCTACGCGGAAGAAGACGCCGACTTCGACGCGCTCGCCGCCGAGCAAGCCAAGTACGAAGCGATCCTCGCCACGTCCGACGGCAACGCCGAGCAGCAGATCGAAATCGCCGCCGACGCGCTGCGTCTGCCGGCGTGGGACGCCAAAATCGAGCATCTGTCGGGCGGTGAAAAGCGCCGCGTCGCGTTGTGCAAGCTGCTGCTCGAAAAGCCGGACATGCTGCTGCTGGATGAGCCGACCAACCACCTTGACGCCGAATCAGTCGACTGGCTCGAGCAGTTCCTGACGCGTTTTCCGGGTACCGTCGTCGCCGTGACTCACGACCGCTACTTCCTCGACAACGCCGCCGAGTGGATTCTCGAACTCGACCGCGGTCACGGCATTCCGTGGAAGGGCAACTACAGCAGCTGGCTCGACCAGAAGGAAGAGCGCCTGAAGCAGGAAGAGTCGTCCGAATCGGCGCGTCAGAAGGCGATCAAGAAGGAGCTGGAGTGGGTCCGTCAGAACCCGAAGGGCCGTCAGGCGAAGTCGAAGGCGCGTATCGCCCGCTTCGAGGAACTGAACAGCCAGGACTACCAGAAGCGCAACGAAACCTCGGAAATCTTCATCCCGGTCGGCGATCGCCTCGGCAATGAAGTGATCGAGTTCAAGAACGTCAGCAAGTCGTACGGCGACCGTCTGCTGCTCGACAACGTCAGCTTCAAGATTCCGGCGGGCGCGATTGTCGGCATCATCGGTCCGAACGGCGCCGGTAAGTCGACGCTGTTCCGCATGCTGACCGGCCGCGAACAACCGGATTCGGGCGAGATCGTGCAAGGCCCGACCGTCAAGCTGGCGTACGTGGACCAGAGCCGCGACGCGCTGGACGGCTCGAAGACCGTGTTCGACGAAATCGCCGGTGGCGCGGACGTGCTGACGGTGGGCAAGTACGAAACGCCGTCGCGCGCGTATATCGGCCGCTTTAACTTCAAGGGCGGCGACCAGCAGAAGCTGGTCGGCAACCTGTCGGGCGGTGAGCGCGGTCGTCTGCATCTGGCCAAGACGCTGATCGCGGGTGGCAACGTGCTGCTGCTGGACGAACCGTCGAACGACCTGGACGTCGAAACGCTGCGCGCGCTGGAAGACGCGTTGCTCGAATTCGCGGGTTCGGTGCTGGTGATTTCGCACGATCGCTGGTTCCTCGACCGGATCGCGACACATATCCTCGCGTTCGAAGGCGATTCGCAAATCACGTTCTTCGACGGCAACTACCAGGAATACGAAGCGGACAAACGCGCGCGTCTCGGCGAAGAAGCCGCTCGACCGAAGCGTCTGCGTTACAAGCCGATCGCACGATAAGGCGTTGGGTTGGCGGGCGGCTCGGCGAACAGACGGGCCGCCCGTTGAGCTTGTTGTTTTGTTCGGCACGAGGCCGCAAGGCACACGCATTGCGTGCCACGATCAGCGCGAGGCCACGGCGCTCAAAAGCCGGCCATAGCCACGCCGCGTCACACGCGGTGACGAGGAGGCAATTAGCATGGCGATGTCGAAGGGCAAGCGCTGGATCGTTGCCGTAGGCGGTGTGCTGCTGGTGCTGATCGTCGTCGCGATCGGCGCGTTGCAATTCGCGCAGCGCGAAGTGAAGGCGCGAGTGATCGCGGCGCTCGGCCCTTTGGGTAGCGCCGACAGTATCGACGTCGGCCTCACCTCGGTTCATCTCACCAACGTCGTGCTCAAGGCGCCGCCCGGCTGGCCCGCCGGCGACCCGCTCCGAGCGGACGAAATCACGCTCACACCCGACATTCGCGATCTGATCGCACGGCGCATGCACTTGCGCAGCGTGGTGGTGCGCGGTTTCGACATGGCCGTGTTGCGCGCGAAAGACGGCACGATCGGTCTGTTGCCGAATCTGCGGCAATCGGTGAATCAGGCGGACGATCAGGCCAGCGGTGCGGCAGCGCTCGCGACACCGCGCGACAAGCTGATCGATCACATCAGCTTCGAACAGGGCAACTTCCACTTCTACGACATGACGGTCGGCCCGCCGGCCTTCAAAGTGACGGTCAGCAACGCCAACGCTACCGTCGACCACTTGCATCTGCCCGCGCTCAGCGAGCCGACCAACGTGAACCTCACCGGCTCGATCAAAGGGCCGGCGCATACGGGTACCGTGTCGTTTTACGGCTGGATCAAGATCGCCAGCAAGGATTCGCAAACCACCAGCACGCTACGCGGCGTCGATGTCACGATGCTCGATCCGTACCTGCTGAAAAAGGCCGGCGCGAAAGCACAAGTCACGGGCGGCACGGTCGATCTGACGGTCGACTCGACCGTGCGCAACTATCAGTTGCATGCGCCCGGCACCGTGACGGTCCACAACCTGCAACTCGCCGACAGCGGCGATCCACTCGACACCTTCATGTCGATTCCCACCAAAGCGGCCATTGCCGCGCTCAAAGCGCACAACGGCGACATCACCCTGCATTTCGTCCTGGACGGAAATTTGCGCGATCCGAAGTTCTCGGTGCGGGAAGGCATCGTCAAGCGGATCGGCGCGGACTTTGCGAAAACGCTGGGAGTGAGCGTCGAGGGCGTGGCGAAAGGTGCTGGGGAAACCGTGAAGGGCTTGGGGAATGCGTTGAAGAATTTGCTGGGGCAGTAGCGGTTCGCAGTTTAGAGCGGAGGCGAAACGGCTTAGCTTGGCTCGGGTTGGCTGGGTTTGCGTAGGCTTGCCCGGAAACCGCCCCGCCCGCTTCGCTTAAACAGCCACCCCACTCAAACCGGCAAACCCAACTCGCGCAATTCCGCTTCCGTTTGCTCGACGCTGGTGTGATGCACACCATGCCAGCCGAGCGCCGTCGCGGCATCGGCGTTCTTCAGGTTATCGTCGATGAAAACCAGCTCGCCGGGCTCAATGCCCGGCATCTGCGCATAGATCCGCTCGAGCATGGCTGCGAAGATAGCCGGATCGGGCTTTGCCAGCCCCACGCGCCCCGACACGACGACGTCGCGAAACCGCCGCAGCACCGGGTAATGCTCCCACGCGTACGGAAACGTCTCCGCCGACCAGTTGGTCAACCCGAACAGCGGCACCTCGGCGGCTTCGAGCTTTTCCATCAGCGCCACGCCCTGTTCCAGCACGCCGGCCACCATCTCATGCCAGCGTTCGTAGAACGCGCGGATCAGCGCTTCGTGGTCGGGAAACTTCGCGATGAGTTCGTCTGTTGCTTCGGCGATCGGCTGGCCGCCGTCTTGCCGGATCACCCAATCCATCGAACACACATGCGTCAAAAACCAGCGCCGCTCGGTCTCGTCCGGAATCAGCTTGCGATACAGATACTCGGGGCTCCAGTCGATCAACACGCCGCCGAAATCGAACACCACTGCCTTGATCGCCATGCACTCTTTCTCCGTTCGAACGCCGATTCGCTGCGGCGCTTAGATGGGTTGCGGCGCTTAAACCGGCTGCGTGCGCAAGTCGAGCCACGCCTTGGCGTCACCGGAAACATGTGGCGACAGACGCGTGCGCACCGTCTCGTGATACGCGTTGAGCCACGCGCGTTCGTCGTCGCGCAGCAGCGACAGGTCGAGGCAGCGCGTGTCGATCGGACACAGCGTCAAAGTCTCGAACTTGAGGAAATCGCCGAACTCCGTTTTTTCCGCGGGCACGTTCAGCACGAGGTTTTCGATCCGCACGCCCCATTTTCCCGGCCGGTAAATACCCGGCTCGACCGAGGTGATCATTCCCTCTTCCATGGCGGTCCACGGCTCGGCCGGCGCGTAGTGCGAAATCACTTGCGGGCCTTCATGCACGTTCAGGAAGTAGCCCACACCATGACCGGTGCCGTGGCCGTAATCGGCGCCGGCTTCCCAGATCGGCGCACGGGCGATCGCGTCGAGCATCGGCGAACGGATGCCACGCGGGAATTGCGCGCGCGACAACGCCATGGTGCCCTTCAGCACGATCGTGAAATCGCGCCGTTGCGCCTCGCTGAGCGTGCCGACCGGCACGACGCGGGTAATGTCCGTCGTGCCGCTCAGATACTGCGCACCCGAATCGATCAACAATAACCCGTTGCCTTCGATCACCGCATGCGAAGCCTCGGTCGCTCGATAGTGCGGCATCGCGCCGTTCCCGTTGAAGCCCGCGATCGTCGCAAAGCTCAGCGACACGAACCCCGGACGGAGTGCGCGCGCAGCCGTTAGACGTTCGTCGATAGTCATTTCGGTGAGGGTTTCGCCACGCTCCAGCGCGCGTTCCAACCACGCGAAAAATTCCGCGAGGGCCGCACCGTCCTGCTCCATGGTCTCGCGCACGTGCTCGGCTTCAGCTTCCGTCTTGCGTGACTTGAAGAACGTGGACGGGTTGACCGCCTCGATCACCTTGACCGTGGACGGCACCGATTGCAGCGAACCGTAAGTGATCCGACGCGGGTCGATCAGCAACGCACTGCTGGCTGGAAGCGCTGCCAGCGCATCGGCCGCCTTCGCGTAGGGCTCGACGCTGATGCCGTCGCACGCCAACGCGTCGGCCAACGCTTGCGGCACCTTGCCGTCCGACACGAACAGCGACGCGCGGTTCTCACCGATCAGCGCATGCGCGACAAACACCGGGTTATAGCTGACGTCGGCGCCACGCAGATTCAGCAGCCATGCGAGGTCGTCGAGCGTGGAAATGAAGTGCCATTGCGCGCCCTTCTCCGCCATCGCACGGCGAATCTGCGCAAGCTTGTCAGCACGCGCGACGCCCGCATGCGGCGCGGCATGTTCGAACACGGCGGCAGCCGGCAGCGACGGACGCTGCGGCCAGATCGTGTCGAACAGATCGACGTCGGTGCGCAGCTTCACGCCACGCGCGCCGAGCGCCAAGGTGAGCGAGCGCGCCGCGGCCACGCCGAGCACCGCGCCATCCACGCCCACCGTGCCGCCGCTCGCGACGTTCTGCGCGAGCCATTCGAAATGCGGCGCGGTCTGCTGGCCGCCGGTCATCTTCATCAAGTGAACGGTCGTGCCGGACAGTTGCGCATTGGCCTGTTCCCAATAGCGGCTATCGGTCCAGACACCGGCAAAATCCGCCGTGACGACCAGCGTGCCCGCCGAGCCGGTGAAACCCGATAGCCATTGCCGGCCTTGCCAGCGCCCCGGTAGATATTCGGAAAGATGCGGATCCGCGGACGGCACGAGATAAGCGGCCACGCCTTCGCGCGCCATGGCGTCACGCAAAGTGGCGAGCCGTTCAGGAATAGAGGATGTTTCGGGAAGTCGGGCGTTCATCAGAGTCACCTGCAAATATTCATCGACGGGAAAGCGAGCCGACCGTCACGGCAACGGCGATCAACGCAACGGCGGTGCAAACCGGCCATTCGAGCGTGTCGCCATCATGAAAGAGACCGGTCACATTGCCGGCCATGAGCGCGACAGACGCGCCGACTACCCCGGCCAGCAGTGCCATCCACCAACGGGCGCGGCTCGAGCGGCGCGACGGATGCAGCCACCAGCCCGCCAGGCCGATCGCCAAGCCCAATATGACGACACCGGGCCACCCCATTAGCAGCCGACCCCGCGCACTTTCAGATTTGTCTCATGGGCGCAAGGGGCCAGGACAGCTAGCATTTTTGTCTCATTAACTATAGAAGTTCAGCACGGCGCTTTCCGCATAGCGGTTGAGTTTAGGGGTCGGTGTGATGTAAGGCAAGCTGCGGGCCTTACGGATATGCCTGGTTCCGGACATTGCCACGCTGAAAGCGCGCCATGCGAATCGCCCTGATTGAACCTGACCTGCCGCATGCCAAACTGGTTGGCCGGCTGATTTTTGCCGGCGGCCACGTCTGCTATCACTTCACCGCGAGCGCGCCGTTCCTGCAGCACGCAGCAGACGACTTTTTCGATCTCCTCATGACCGAAAGCTGGGCCGGCGACCACTCCGCCGAAGACGTGATTCCACGCGCCCGCTCTGTCCTGCCCGGCTTGCCGGTGATCGTGCTGATGTCCGCGCCGCGCGAAAGCCAGATCGTCGCGGCGCTGCACGCCGGCGCCGACGACTGCCTCAGCAAGCCGGTTCGTGGCCCCGAAATGCTCGCGCGGGTCGACGCTTTGCTGCGTCGCGCCGGACTGCGGCGGCCGCATAACCGTCGGCGCGACGTGATCGGCGGTTATGCGTTCGACACAGCCGCGCTAGCCGTCACATTTCGTAATCTAACGGTCACGCTGACGCCGAAAGAATTCCGCTTTGCGCTGCTGCTGTTCAACAATCTGTCTCGCCCCGTGTCGCGGGCGCATATTCTCGAAAGCGTCTGGTCGCGCCGCCGTGACCTGAAGTCGCGGACGGTCGACACACACGCGTCGCGCGTGCGCACTAAATTGCAGTTGCGCCCGGAACTCGGCTACTGTCTGACTCCGCTTTACGGCTACGGCTATCAACTCGACGCGATCCCGCTGGAGACGACTGTAGAGGCCGTTGCAGAAGTGGGTTGACACGCGTCCAATGTAAGAATCTTGGAAACGCTATAATATTGGGCTAAACCATAGCTCCCCCAAATGCAGCTTCTAACGATCGGAATCAATCACCACACTGCGCCTGTCGCCTTGCGCGAACGCGTGGCGTTTCCGCTCGAACAGATCAAGCCTGCACTGGACACCTTCAAGAGCGCCTGGCTCGGCCGCACGGCCCGCACGGCGCCGGAAGCGGCGATTCTGTCCACCTGTAATCGCACCGAGCTGTATTGCGTCACCGACGACCAGGCCGCGCGCGAAGCCGCGATCCAGTGGCTGTCGAAATACCACAATCTGCCTATCGACGAACTCGCGCCGCACGTCTACGCGCTGCCGCAGTCGGAAGCCGTGCGCCACGCGTTCCGCGTCGCGTCGGGCCTCGATTCGATGGTGCTGGGCGAGACGCAAATCGTCGGACAAATGAAGGACGCGGTGCGCACCGCGTCCGAAGCCGGCGCGCTCGGCACCTATCTGAATCAGTTGTTCCAGCGCACCTTCGCCGTCGCGAAGGAAGTACGCAGCACCACCGAAATCGGTGCGCAGTCGGTTTCAATGGCCGCAGCCGCCGTGCGGCTCGCGCAACGTATTTTCGACAAGGTCTCGAACCAGCGCGTGCTGTTCATCGGCGCGGGCGAAATGATCGAGCTTTGTGCGACGCACTTTGCCGCGCAGCAGCCGCGCGAACTGGTGGTCGCGAACCGTACGGCCGAACGCGGCACGCGGCTCGCCGAGCGCTTTAACGGCCGTGCCATTCCGTTGTCGGAATTGCCCACGCGCATGCACGAGTTCGACATTATCGTGTCGTGCACGGCGTCCACGTTGCCGATCATTGGTCTGGGCGCGGTCGAGCGGGCTGTGAAAGCGCGTCGTCACCGGCCGATTTTCATGGTCGATCTGGCGGTACCGCGCGACATCGAACCTGAAGTCGGCAAGCTCGAAGACGTCTTCCTGTACACCGTCGACGATCTCGGCGCGATTGTCCGCGAAGGCAATGCATCGCGTCAGGCCGCGGTCGCGCAAGCCGAAGCCATCATCGAAACGCGCGTGCAGAACTTCATGCAGTGGCTCGACGCGCGCAGCATCGTGCCGGTGATCCGCCATATGCATACGCAAGCCGACGTGTTGCGGCGTGCCGAAGTCGAACGTGCGCAGAAAATGCTCGCGCGCGGCGACGATCCGGCCGCAGTGCTCGAAGCGCTGTCGCAAGCGCTCACCAACAAGCTGATCCACGGACCCACGCACGCGCTCAATCGCGCGAGCAGTGAAAACCGTGACACGCTCATCGAACTGATGAGCGGTTTCTACAAACACTCCGGTTCCACGGAGCGTTAGCGGCGCAGCCTCCGCCACGCGGTCCGCGCCACCCACGGTGGCCCGCGACGTGCTTCTGACCAGGGCATCAGCCCATTTCCCTAGCGCCGTCCTTTCCGGAGTCCGCTCCGAACCCCGTCCGATGAAAACGAGCATGCAACGCAAGCTCGACCAGCTCACTACCCGGCTGGCCGAACTGAACGACCTGTTGAGCCGCGAGGACATCACCTCGAATCTCGATCAATACCGCAAGCTCACGCGCGAGCACGCGGAACTGGGGCCCGTGGTCGAGCATTACGCGCTGTGGCGCCAGGCCATGAACGACGCGGAGACCGCGCAGGAACTGCTGACGGACGCATCGATGCGCGACTTCGCCGAAGAAGAAATTCGCGCGGCACGCGAGCGGATGGAGAAACTCGGCGCGGAGCTGCAAAAAATGCTGCTGCCGAAGGATCCAAACGACGACCGCAATATCTACGTCGAAATCCGCGCGGGCACCGGCGGCGACGAATCCGCGCTGTTCGCGGGCGATCTGCTGCGTATGTACCTACGCTACGCCGAACGCAATCGCTGGCAGGTCGAGATGATGTCGGCAAGCGAATCGGATCTGGGCGGTTACAAGGAAGTGATCGTGCGGATCGCCGGCGAAGCCGCGTATTCGAAGCTCAAATTCGAGTCGGGTGGCCACCGCGTGCAACGCGTGCCGGCCACCGAAACGCAAGGGCGCATTCACACGTCGGCGTGCACGGTCGCGGTCATGCCGGAAGCGGACGAAATCGGCGAAGTCGAAATCAATCCGGCCGACCTGCGGATCGACACGTTCCGCGCGTCGGGCGCGGGCGGGCAGCACATCAACAAGACCGATTCGGCCGTGCGCGTCACGCATTTGCCGACCGGCATCGTCGTCGAATGTCAGGACGACCGTTCGCAGCACAAGAACAAGGACCGCGCGCTGAAGGTGCTGGCCGCGCGCATCAAGGACAAGCAGTCGCAAGAGCAGCACGCGAAAGAAGCTGCTACGCGCAAGAGCCTGATCGGCTCGGGCGACCGCTCGGAGCGGATTCGCACGTATAACTTCCCGCAAGGGCGCATGACCGATCACCGGATCAACCTGACGCTGTATCGCCTCGACGCGCTCATGGACGGCGATCTCGACGAGTTGATCGCGGCGCTCGTCAGCGAACATCAGGCCGAGTTGCTGGCTTCGCTGGGCGATTCGGACTAAAGCGCTAACGATGAACGCCACGCCTGTCACGCCCGCCGCCCTATTGCGCGCGTCGCCGCTGCCGCCGCTCGAAGCGCGGATTCTGCTCACGCACGTGCTCGGCTGGCGGCCTACGCAGTTGATTACGCGCAGCGATGAAACGCTCGAGCGCGCTGCGGTCGAACGTTATCGCGTATTGGAAGCGCGGCGGGCGGCCGGTGAGCCGGTCGCGCAACTGGTCGGCACACGGGAATTTTTCGGCCGCGATTTCGAAGTCACGCCGGACGTGCTGATTCCGCGGCCTGAAACCGAATTGCTGGTGGAGACCGCGTTGGCGGCCATGGAAGGTCTGTCGCGGCCGCGCGTGCTCGATCTCGGCACCGGCACCGGCGCCATTGCGGTCTCGATCGCATCGACGCGGCCGGACGCGCAAGTCCACGCGATCGATCGTTCCGCTGAAGCGCTGGCTGTCGCTACGCGCAACGCCACGCGTCTGCTGGACGCAAAGCGCCCCGGCGGCGCCATGGTTTTGAGCCAAAGCGACTGGTACTCGGCGCTCGAGGCGGCCCTGCGCTTCGACGTGATCGTCAGCAATCCACCGTATATCGCGAGCGGCGATCCGCATCTGGCGGAAGGCGATCTGCGCTTCGAGCCGCGCGGCGCACTCACCGACGAAGCCGACGGCCTCAGCGCGATCCGCGCGATCGTCGCCGGCGCGCCCGCGTACCTTGCCGCCAACGGCGTTCTGTGGATAGAGCACGGCTACGATCAAGCCGAAGCTGTCCGCGCGCTGCTGACGGCGCAAGGATTCAGGCAGGTGCGCTCAGAGCGGGATCTGGCAGGCATCGAACGAATCAGCGGCGGGCAGTTGCCGGGCTGAAGCCGGCATCGGACCCGCCCTCTAAACACCATTCACACCGAAGTCCTCCAAAGGTCGAAGCGGTGCTCGGCCGGCTATACCGAAATCCGCTATCATTTCAGCCTATTCCCTACACATCACGGAACCGCAAGGTCAGTCATGGATACGCAACAACGCATCAAGCAAATCGTCGACGAAAACGGCGTCGTCCTCTTCATGAAGGGCACCGCCCAGTTCCCGATGTGCGGTTTTTCCGGCCGCGCCATCCAGATCCTGAAGGCGTGTGGCGTCGCGGAAATCAAAACCGTCAACGTGCTCGAAGACGACGAAGTCCGCCAGGGCATCAAGCAGTTCTCGAACTGGCCGACCATTCCGCAGCTCTACGTGAAGGGCGAATTCGTCGGCGGCTCGGACATCATGATGGAAATGTACGAATCAGGCGAACTGCAGCAACTGTTCGCCGCGGCCTGAGCGGCCCCGGTTCGACCGTTCGCTCACGAACCTCACGCGTTCATCTAAGGCGCCGCGAGCCATGGAAACACGCGCTGCGGCGCCCCGCCGGCTGATCGTCGCGATCACCGGCGCAACCGGCGCCATTTACGGCATCCGGTTGCTCGAGACGTTGCGCCGGCTGGGCGGCGTCGAGAGCCATCTGCTGATTTCGAGCGCGGGTTGGCTCAATATCCAGCACGAACTCCAGCTGAGCAAAGAAGACGTGCATCCGCTCGCGGATGTCGTCCATTCGGTGCGCGACGTCGGCGCGAGTATCGCGTCCGGCTCGTTCGCGACCGACGGCATGGTCGTCGCGCCGTGCTCGATGAAGACGCTCGCGAGCGTCGCGCACGGTTTCTCCGACAACCTGATCACCCGCGCCGCCGACGTCACCCTGAAGGAACGCCGCCGGCTCGTGCTGCTGGTGCGCGAAACGCCGTTCAATCTCGCGCATCTGCGCAACATGACCGCGGTCACGGAGATGGGCGGCGTGATCTTCCCGCCGCTGCCGGCGTTCTACAACCAGCCCGCGTCTATTGACGAAATGGTCGATCACACGGTGTCGCGCGTGCTGGATCTGTTTGCGCTCGGTCCCGCTATGTCACCCGTGTGGCATGGGTTGCGGGACGCGCAGGACTGACGTCAAACGCCCGCCATTAACAACGTCAGCGACACAATCAATTCCATTTTCGCCCGTTTATCAAACCGCGGTGCGAACCTATATTGATAGCAACCCAACTTTCACGCCCTGCCCTCCAGGCTGCGTTGCTGACATGAACCGCTTGCCTTCGCTTTTCCTGTCCCACGGCGCGCCCACGCTGCCGATCGACCCGTCGCTGCCGTCTGCCGAGTTCGGCGTACTGAGCGCGCAGCTGCCGCGTCCGCAAGCCGTGCTGATGCTGTCTGCCCACTGGGGCACGGCACAGCCGGTGGCGAGCACGTCCACCGCGCCGGAAACCATCCACGATTTCTACGGCTTTCCGCGTCAGTTGTACGAAATCCAGTACCCGGCGCCGGGCGCGCCCGAGGTGGCGCGACGCGCCGCCGCGCTGCTGGGCGAACAGGGCGTGCTGACCGACGTCCAGCCGCACGGGCTCGATCACGGCGCCTGGGTGCCAATGCTACTGATGTTCCCCGACGCCGACGTGCCCGTCGCGCAGTTGTCGATCCAGCCGCATCAGGACGCGGCGCATCACTTCCGTGTCGGCCGCGCGCTGCGCTCGCTGAAGGACGACGGCGTGATGGTGATCGGCTCCGGCCAGATTACGCACAACCTGCGCGCGGCGGATTTCTCCGCGCGCCCGGAAGATGCCGATCCGCGCGTCGCCGAATTCACCGACTGGTTCGAGGACAAACTGGCCGCGCACGATATCGACGCGCTGCTCGACTATCGCCGCCAGGCGCCGCACGCGGTGCTGATGCATCCGACCGACGAGCATCTGCTGCCCGTCTTCGCGGCGCTGGGCGCGGCCGACGACGACTACTCGCTGGCGATTCAATCGCTCGGAACCTACCAGCGTTCGCTTGCGATGACGAATTACGTGTTCGGCAACGCCTGATCCGATCGCGGGCACGACAGCGGCGCAACATAGCCCTGCGCCAGCCCGCCGCGCCAAGCCATCGCGCCAAAACAAAAGCCCGCCTGAGTCACCTCAGGCGGGCTTTTTTACGCATCGTACTGTACCGGACCTAACCCACCACCGTCCGGCAAACAGCGCTCAGGCTAAACGCAACGGCTTAATGCGCGCCCATGCCTTCGAGCACTTCGTCGTGCTCATCGCGCTCGTCCAAGTATTCCGAACGATAGCCGCTGTGCACGCCCCAGTAATAGAACACTAGCGAAAACGCGATAACGACCAGCATGTCCCAGCCGTACGGCAAGACGCCGCGACCGCCGAACTCCTTGCTGCCGATCAGCGACAGGATCGCCATCACCGGCAGGTAAGCCACCAGCCACCATGCCGCCTTCAGGTCACGGCCCCAGCCGCCGAAGCCCGACTTCGCCTGGAAGTAGAAGTAGACCGGCAGCGCGACGACCATCAGCAGAATGATTTCGCCGGTCAGCGGCCACTTTGCCCAATACAGGATCAGCGACGCGCAAACGAACGCGAAGGGTGCGATCACCTTCATGCCGACGATATGCAGCGGACGCTCCAGATCCGTCGCCGCACGGCGCAGCGCCATCAGGCTGATCGGGCCAGTCAGGTACGAGATCACGGTCGCCACCGAAATCACCGCCGCCAGCGAGCTCCAGCCGCGGAAGAAGAACATGAAGATGAACGAGACCAGCAGGTTGAACCACATCGCCTGACGCGGCACGCCGTAGAACGGGTGGACGTTGCCGAACATCTTCGGCATCGTGTTGTTGCGTTCCATCGCGTAGATCATGCGGCTGGTGGTCGCCATGTAAGTCGTGCCGGTGCCGCTCGGGCTGACAAACGCGTCGACATACAGGAGGATCGCCAGCCAGTTCAGGTTCAGCGCGATCGCCAGTTCCGCGAACGGCGAAGCGAAGTTGAAGTGGCTCCAGCCCTTCATCACGTCGGCCGGATTCACCGCGCCGATGTACGCGACCTGCAGCAGCACGTAGATCACCAGCGCGAGCAGGATCGAACCGATCACCGCGAACGGCACGCTCTTGGTAGGATTGCGCGCTTCACCCGCGAGATTGATCGGGCTCTGGAAACCGTTGAACGCGAACACGATACCGCTCGTCGACACGGCGGTTAGTACCGCCGACCAGCCATACGGCGCAAAGCTGCTTGCTTCGCCGAAGTTTTCACGATGGAAGCCCGTGAACATCAAACCGAGAATCGTCGCACCGGGAATCAGGAACTTGAAGATCGTGATCGCCGAATTGGCACGCGCGAACAGTTTCACGCCCCAGTAATTCAGCATGAAGTAAATGATCACGAGCGCCGCGGACAGGAATAACCCGTTATGAGTTAGTGACCCATCCACGAATAGCGCATGCGCCCATGGATACGGCCAGGTACTCATATATTGAATGGAGGCTTCAGCCTCGATTGGAATCACCGAGACAATGGCGATCCAGTTGGCCCACGCGCTGATGAAACCGACCAGCGCGCCATGCGAGTAGCGCGCGTAGCGCACCATGCCGCCGGACTCCGGGAACATCGCGCCGAGTTCGGCGTAGGTCAACGCAATCGCGAGAATCACGACCGCGCCGATCACCCATGCACAAATGGCAGCCGGGCCGGCAATTTTTGCAGCCTTCCACGCGCCGAACAGCCAGCCCGATCCGATGATCGAACCCAAGCCAGTCAGCAGCAGCGCTACCGGCCCGATGTTCCGTTGTATAGAACTTTTCACGTCTTCTCCTGTGTCGGCCGGAGTGGGTGATTTAGCACCGACTCCGGACCTATGCAAATTTGCATCCGAGCCATACCGGCACCACGTGACGTCGCTTGGAGCGGGACGGGTGACAGGCATCTCGAAGCGGCGACGGTCCATTCTAATCAGGTGCAACCGACGCGCGGCGCGTAGTTTAACGGTTGCACCCTCGCGCTGCAGCCAAACCAAGGGTTCTCCCTGGCAAAAAAATAAGACGAACAGCAAGCTTTGTAAGCAACTTTTACGCCCGTTGCCCGAATTTGTGGAAAGTTGCCAGGAGAGTGTTGACCTTCTCTCAAAATGGCCGTATAAAGTCGGGGCAGGATTTCAAGCGGCGAGTGAATTGGTCTTTCGTAGTTCGCCCATCAACGGTACTCCGGTTGGTCCCATTACCCCCTTCCTTGATTTTCATGCACTTTCTGGGCTTCGGCCTTATTTACCATCTTTAGGAACAAGTAATATGGAAACCGGTACCGTCAAGTGGTTCAATGACGCAAAGGGCTTTGGCTTCATCACGCCGGACGGCGGTGGCGAAGATCTGTTCGCGCATTTCTCGGAAATCCGCACGGAAGGCTTCAAGACGCTGCAAGAAAACCAAAAGGTTACGTTTGAAGTGAAGACGGGCCCGAAGGGCAAGCAAGCGGCTAACATCAAGCCGGCTTAAGCTAAACGCTTCCTTCCGGATGCAAAAAAACCCCGCCTCGGCGGGGTTTTTTTATATCTATTGCAACGACTCGCGGTGATTATCTTCGCGGTATGCGATTGATTAATCCGGTTATCCGAAGAGACGTCGCGCGTGAATACCGAGACCTGTCGCGACACTGGCGAGACGATCGCCGAATACCGGTTTGGCGTCGGGAAATGCCGCCGCCAATGCGCCCGATAGAAACGCCAAACCCGTCGAACCGCCGGTGAAGTAAATCGCGCTGACATCGCGCGTGGCAACGCCGGCTGCCTGCACCGTGTCGCGCGCCGCCTGCACGATACGCTGCGTTTCGTCCTGGCCCGCTTTGATCAACTGCGCTTCGTCGAACGCGAGGCGCAGGTCGTCTTCCACTTCATCCAGATCGATCACGGTCTCGCCGCCCGCCGCCACGCCGATCTTCGCTTCTTCCGCGTGCGCCGCCAGCGCGTGGCCGAAGCGCTGTTCCACCACGCGCATCAAACGGTCGTGGTGCTTGACCTCGGTGAACAGGTGCCGCATCAGCGAAAGTTCGCTGACGCGTTTAGGCGCGTAGACGGTGTTGATCAGGTGCCAGGTCGCCAGATCGAAATAGACCCGGTTCGGGATCTCGCGGCCTTCCGGATCGAGCGCCTGATAGCCGAGCTCGCGCAGGATCGTGACCAGTTCGACGCGGCGGTCGAAGTCCGTGCCCGCGACGTGCACACCGTGATGCGCCAGCACGTCGTCTTTGCGCTCCACGCGGGTCATGCGCTGCGGGCCGACGCGTACCAGCGAAAAGTCCGACGTACCGCCGCCAATGTCGGCCACCAGCACGAGCCCCTCTTCCGTCAGATGCGACTCGTAGTCGAACGCGGCTGCGATCGGCTCATACTGGAAGTGGATCTCCCGCAACCCGACCGACCGAGCGGCCGCTTCGAGCTGCTGCTGCGCCATCTGATCGGCACGGGGATCGTCGTCGACGAAAAACACCGGCCGGCCCAACACGGCGCGGCTGATCGGCGCGCCGGTGGTCTTTTCGGCCGAGCGCTTCAGATGGTCGACGAAAATCGCGATGACGTCCGTGTACTTGATCGCGGAGCCGTCGCCGAGATCGGTCGAATTCTCGGCGAGCGGCGAGCCGAGAATGCTTTTCATCGAGCGCATCAGCCGGCCGTCGAAACCGTCAATGTACGCGGCCAGCGCCGCCCGCCCGAACTCGCGGGTGTTCTCGTCGGTGTTGAAAAACACCGAGGTGGGCAGCGTCGTATAGGCGCCCTCGACCGGCGCGAGCCTGAGCACGCCGCCGTCGGGAACGGCCACGGCCGAGTTGGAAGTACCGAAGTCAATCGCGCAATAGTTCATGGCAGGAATCGCCGCTCACGGCTGGCGCGGACAGAAAGGGGAGCGGCTTTGTAACACGAAAGCCCAACCAGCATCAACTGACGCTTGTGGGCCGCTCGCATTCACACGTAAGGGCCGCCCGACGGAATGAATATTGCTGAATTCGACAGGATACGCCGCCAATTTTCGGACTTGAGGAGACTTCGAGCAATGAGCGCGCCGCCTACCGCCGCTGTCCACGAAAAAACCGCCGCCGTCGTCGAGACGGATTTGCCATCGCGGCTCGACCGCTTGCCGTGGGGACGTTTTCACTCGCTGATCGTCGTCGCGCTAGGCGTGACGTGGCTGCTCGACGGATTGGAGGTCACGCTGGCGGGCGCGGTGGCGAGCGCGTTGAAGTCGAGTCCGTCGTTGCACTTTTCCAACGCCGACGTGGGACTGGCCGGCAGCGCCTATATCGCCGGCGCAGTGCTCGGCGCGCTGGGCTTCGGCTGGCTGACCGACCGGCTCGGCCGGCGCAAGTTGTTTTTCATCACGTTGGCGCTGTATCTGGCGGCCACGGCCGCGACTGCGCTGTCGTGGAATCTGGCCAGTTTTCTGCTGTTTCGTTTTCTCACCGGCGCCGGGATTGGCGGCGAATACACGGCGATCAATTCGACGATCCAGGAATTCACGCCGGCCCGCGTGCGCGGCTGGACCGATCTCGGCATCAACGGCACGTTCTGGGTAGGCGCGGGGCTCGGCGCGGCCGGTTCGCTGGTGCTGCTCGATCCGCATCTGCTGCCGGCCGACTGGGGTTGGCGCGCGTGCTTCTTTATCGGCGCGGTGCTGGCGCTGGCTATCTTGCCGATGCGCATCTGGGTGCCCGAAAGTCCGCGCTGGCTGCTGACGCACGGCGACGAGCGCGACGCGCGCTCGATCGTCGAAGGCATCGAGACACGCTTTCGCCGCGAAGGGCACGAGCTTGCCGACCACGAGTTGACGCGTCTGAAGCTCCGTGCGCGGGATCACACGCCGCTGCGCGAGGTATTCCATACCCTCTTCAACGTCCACCGACGGCGCGCGCTGGTCGGCCTCTCGTTGATGACCGCGCAGGCCTTCTTCTACAACGCGATCTTCTTTACCTACGCGCTGGTGCTGACCGATTTCTATCAGGTGCCGGGCGACCACATCGGCTGGTATCTGCTGCCCTTCGCGCTAGGCAACTTCCTCGGGCCGCTGCTGCTCGGCCGGCTGTTTGACGTGATCGGACGACGCAAGATGATTGCCGCGACCTACGGCCTGTCCGCGATCCTGCTGACGATCAGCGGCTATCTGTTCGAGCAGCACCTGCTCACCGTCGTCACGCAGACGATCGCGTGGATGGTGATTTTCTTCTTCGCGTCGGCGGCGGCGAGTTCGGCCTATCTGACGGTCAGCGAATCGTTTCCGCTGGAGATCCGGGCGTTGGCCATCGCCGTGTTTTACGCCTTCGGCACGGCGCTGGGCGGCATCGCGGGGCCGGCGTTCTTCGGCCGCCTGATCGATACGCATCAGCGCGGCGAGGTGTTCGCGGGCTATCTGGTCGGCTCGGGGCTGATGCTTGCGGCTGCGGTGATTGCGGCGTTCTGGGGCGTGGACGCCGAGCGCAAGTCGCTGGAGAGCGTCGCCGCGCCGCTTTCGAGCGTAGTTGACGGGCAGGACGATCGGCACGGTACGGAATAAAAAACGCGCGGTCGGCGCCGCGCGTTTATGACTGCTTCTAACCTCTAACTTTTAACTTCTACGGAAGCCGCGATACCCAGGCGTGCTGCCGCTCAGAACGCCTTCTTCCACGCGCCGCCATAGGCGATATCCGCCAACGGCAAGCGCTGACGTACCGACTTCTCGCGTTCGCGCAGGACCGGGTCGAGCTTGTCGACTTCGCCGTAATGACCGAGCGAAATGATCGAGATCACGTCGACGTCGCTCGGCAATTCGAAAGCCGTGCGGAACGCGTTCGGATCGAAGCCGCTCATCTGATGCGCGGCGAGGCCGAGCGCATGGGCCTGCAACACGAGCGCCATGGCCGCCGCGCCCGCGTCGTACGGCGCGCAGCGGTTCACTTCGCCCTTGCTGGTCAACGTGTGCGTCGTCACCGCGATCAGCACCGGCGCCGGCGCATTCCAGCCCTGATTGAACGGCACCAGCGTAGCGAAAGCCTTCTTGAACGAGACTTCGTCGACACTGCGATCGAAGACGAGAAAACGCCACGGTTGCGCGTTATACGACGAAGGGGCCCAGCGAGCCGCCTCCAGCACGGCGTGCAGATGCTCGCGGCTCACCGGCTCGCTCGAATACGCGCGCGGGCTCCAGCGGCCTGCAATCAGCTCGTGGATGGCAACTTCGGTAGGGGCGGGTTTGTTGGTCATGCGCTTCTCTCGGTCGAAATTCATGATCGACGGGCGACTGCCCGGGGCCACATAGCATAACCGGGCTTCGGCGCACGTGCTCCAACCTGTATGCAGTTAGTTTTCACGCTGGCTGCAATGCGAAAACGGCCCCGCAGGGCCGTTGCAGCGTGAATGCCGATGGACATGGCCGCGCGCGATTCGCTGCCTGCCGGCTTACCGCACCGCTCAAACCTCACACCACTTGCGGTTCCGGCACTTTGGCGGGCCGGTTGATACGCAGCACGATCAACGCGGCCACGAGGCACAGTCCGCCCGAAATCATCGACGCCACCGTGTAAGTCCCGAGGCTCGCGCGCAGCATGCCCGCGCCGAGCGCCGCGAACGCCGCACCGAGCTGATGGCCGGCCACGACCCAGCCGAACACAACCGGGGCCGATTCCTTGCCGAAGACGTCCGTGGCGAGACGCACGGTCGGCGGCACGGTCGCGATCCAGTCGAGCCCGTAGAACACGGCGAACAGCGGCAAGCCGAAGAAGTCGATACCAAATGCGTGCGGCAGATAGATCAGCGACAACCCGCGCAGACCGTAATACCAGAACAGCAGCACCCGGCTATTGAAGCGGTCCGACAGCCAGCCCGACAAGGTCGTGCCGAACAGATCGAAGATGCCCATCGCGGCGAGCAGCGACGCGCCCTGCACTTCCGTCATGCCGTAGTCGCCGCACATGGCGATCAGGTGCGTGCCGACATAGCCGTTGGTGCTCGCCCCGCAGATGAAAAAGCTGAAGAACAGCAGCCAGAAGTCGCGCCGCTTGCTCGCCATGGCAAGCGTGCCGAACGCGATGGCGAGCGGATTCTGTTTGCTGCCGGTGGCGGCGATCGGCGCGTCATGCGCTTCGCCATACGGGCGCAGCTTCATGTCGGCCGGACGTTCGGGCAGCAGAAACGCGACCAGCGGAATCACGATCGCCACTGCGATTGCCACGACCCACACGACGTTACGCCAACCGTGATGCTCGGCGATAGCGGCCAGCATCGGCAGGAACACCAGTTGGCCGGTGGCCGAACTGGCCGTGAGAATGCCCATCACGAGGCCGCGGCGCGTGGTGAACCAGCGTGTCACCACCGTCGCCGACAACGACAACGCCGCCACGCCCGTCGAGCCGCCGACCATCACGCCCCAGATCAGCACCATCTGCCACGGATGCGTCATCAGCGACGACAGCGCCACGCCCGCCGCCATCGTGCCGAGCGCGGCCAGCAGCGTGGGACGCACGCCAAAACGCTGCATCGCGGCCGCCGCGAACGGGCCCATCAGCCCGAACAGCGCAATGTTCACCGAGATCGCGAGCGAGATGGTCGCGCGGCTCCAGCCGAATTGATGCTCGAGCGGCACCATCATCACGCTCGGCGTGGCGCGCGTGCCGGCCGCCGCCAGCAACACCAGAAACACCACCGCGACCGTCAACCAGCCGTAGTGGAAACGCCCGCCAATCAGTCTCGCTGCCCAGTTCATCGGTTCTCCAATCGATGCCGGCCGGACGGGCCGCATCGCTCGCATTGTTACGACTTCGGTAAAGAACTTGTGACAGATCTGTCACAATGAGTTGCGATCTTAGTTACTGCTCGGTAACATGTCAAGACGTCAATTACATCGAGGTGGCAGTCCATGTCCGATAGCGAATCACCCAAGGCGACCGGCGCGCGGCGCGCGCGCAGTGCGCAGACGGCGGGGCCGCAGGCGCAGCAGCATCTGCTGCGCGCCGCGGACGAACTGTTCTATCGCGAAGGCGTGCGCACGGTCGGCGTGGACGCGGTGGTCGAGCGGGCGGGCGTCAACAAGATGAGCTTGTATCGCCAGTTTTCGTCGAAAGATGATCTCGTGATGGCTTATCTGGACCGCAGAGACGAGCAGTTCTTCGGCTACGTGGAGAAGAGTTTCGCCAAACATCCGGGCGAGCCCGCCAGGCAGTTGCAGCAATATTTCGACGACCTCGCGGTGCGCGCTTCGAGCGACGACTATCGCGGCTGTCCGTTCGTCAATATATCGGTAGAGTTTCCGGACGTCGCGCATCAGGCGCGGCAGTTCGTGTATGACAACAAGGCGCGGCTGATGGCACGGTTGACCGGCCTCGCGACCGAAGCCGGCGCTGACGATCCGGTGGCGCTCGCCAACGCGCTTGGGTTGATGATTGAAGGCGTGTACGCGGCCAGCCAGACTTATGGGCCGGGATGCGGGCCGATTCTGGCCGCGCCGAAGGCGGCGGCGCTGTTGATCGCAGCGGCTTGCGGCGCGGCGGCCGCGGGCTGAGGTGGATCGGCATTCGTGCCGGTCGGTCCCGTTAGAATGGCGCTTTCGTCTCGCTTTATTTGTTATGCCGTTGCCCGCCGAATCCCACGACGCCGTCATCGCCGCGACCCGCCATTGGCTCACCGAAGCGGTGATCGGACTGAATCTCTGTCCGTTTGCGAAGGCGGTGCACGTGAAAGGCCAGATTCGCTATGCCGTCAGCGATGCGACGCACATGGAAGCGGTCCTGGCCGATCTGGAAACCGAGCTTCAAACCCTGGTCGCCGCCGATCCGAACGCGGTGGATACCACGCTGCTGATCGTTCCCAATGCGCTCGGCGACTTTCTCGACTACAACGACGGCCTGTTTTTCGCCGAACGGATGATCAAGCAGCTTCGTCTGGAAGGCGTGATTCAGATCGCCAGCTTTCATCCTTTTTATCAGTTCGAAGGCAGCGAACCCGACGAGATCGAGAACTATACGAACCGGGCACCGTATCCGATCTTTCACCTGTTGCGTGAAGACAGCATCGAGCGGGCGGTCCAGGCTTTTCCCGACGCGGAAGCCATTTACGAGCGCAACCAGGAAACGCTCCGGAGAATCGGCCTGGCCGGTTGGAACGCGCTCCTGAAGCATTAATCGACGCAACGGTTCAGCGGCAGACCACGACGAAATCAGGTGGACACAAAAAACCGCTCTTTCAGTTCCTCGATCCCCAGCGTTTCCATCACCTCGTTGAGCCGCTCGGCCGGACGCCGTCTCGGCAGATCTTTGTACTGGGCGACGATGAGTTCGTTTTTCATTGAATGCTCCCAGCCGACCAGTTCGGTCACGCTGACCTGATAGCCGTGCGCCTCGAGCTGCAAACAGCGCAGCACATTCGTGATCTGGCTGCCGAACTCGCGCGTATGCAGCGGATGCCGCCAGATTTCCGTCAGCGCGTTCCCCAGCGACTTACCCTTGTTCTGCTTCAACACCCCTGCCACTTCGGCCTGACAGCACGGCACGACCACGATGTTCTTCGCCTGCTTGCGCAGCGCGAAGCGGATCGCGTCGTCGGTGGCGGTGTTGCAGGCATGCAGCGCCGTCACGATGTCGATACGCTCGGGCAAGCGATCGGACGTGATCGACTCCGCAACCGAGAGGTTCAGGAACGACATACCCGTGAAGCCCAGCCGGACGGCCAGTTCCTCGGATTTGGCGACCAGGTCCTCGCGCGCTTCGATACCGTATATGTGCGAAGCCCCACCCGCGGCATCCTGAAACTCCTTGAAGAAAAGGTCGTACAGAATAAAACCTAGGTATGACTTGCCCGCGCCGTGGTCGACCAGCGTCACGGCGCCCTGATCGTCCTTGCGCTCCTTCAGCAATGGCTCGATGAACTGAAACAGGTGGTAGACCTGCTTGAGCTTGCGCCGGCTGTCCTGATTCATCTTGCCGTCGCGCGTAAGGATATGGAGCTCCTTCAGCAGCTCGATGGACTGATTCGGACGGATTTCGTGGGTTTTGCTGGACATCTTGGGGGACCGCTTACGGGGAACCGCCATCGATTGCACGGCGAACGTGCGACAGGCGACGGAAAAAGGGAAAAGTTGCTGCCAGTTTACCCAAAGTGCCGCCGACTCACCGAAGGGTGGCGCAAATCATGCAAGAAAAGGCAAAAAGCTGGAACGGTTCCTGCTCGTTTAAGACCACGCAGGACGTTTCCAGGGTGACGCAAAAACCGGCTGTCATGGCGTTTCGACCAAGCAGGCAGGCCGTATCGCCGATAACAACGAGCTGCCGGACGTGGCTTCGATCACGCAAACCGAATGCATGTGGGGAGGACGGTCCCGGAACACGGGCCGAACGTTACGTAACCAGCAGCGCGCCGTGATCTCGACTGGACGCGTGCTCGGATAATAGAAGAGGCAGCAATGGATACGGTACCCAACGGAAACGTCGAACAGAAGTTTCAGGAAATGCTGGCGAAGCTGATCGCCACCCCGGCCTGGTCCGAAAAACAGCAGCTCGAACTGGAGATGGCCCGCGACATCTCCACGGAAATGCTGCGCCTGGCCGAAGTCATGCGCGACGGCAGCGTCGACATGGAAACCTGCCTGACGATGCTCAAGTACGCGAAAGTGCTCGACTTCGTGATGACGACGCTCGCGTCGCGCCGCGATATCAAACCGCAGACGCTAAGGGTCATTTTCAAGCTGGCGGGATTGAAGGTGGACGAGGCTTATCCCGGCTAGAAAATAAAAATACGGCGATCCGAGCGAGCGGGCGGCAATGCACCGCTCGTGCGGGTCGGTCCGGACGCCGGCATTCAAGCGCGCGGCGCCTCGACCGGTGGCGTGCCTTCATGAAACAGCGTCTTCAGTTGCGCACGCAACTCCGGCGAATCCGTGTGTTGATGGACAGTGACCGCGTGCTGCACGGCGGCGTCGAGCAATTCGCTCTCTGAGTCGGCGGACAGGGCAACGGTGCAATTCATTTCGCTCGGGAACTCCCGGCAGTCGATATATTTGCGGGTCATGGCAGTCTCCTTGGTGCATACGTTCACCTATCCGTCTGTGCGGTCGCATGCGCTAACCATGTCACTGGCCATACGCGGCGGCGAGCGCGGCGCTAGGCGGCAAGTGGGAGGCCTTGTTTGACGAGGAACGACGCGAACGGCGCCCAATGGATGGTGTTTGAAAAGTATAGGTCGCGCGGTCGAACAGCAAAGCGGCGAGCGCCAATCGAGCTGATCCGGATGCGCCTGAAGCCAGCTTTTTTCGGCCCGCCCGCTTGTCCGTGTGTTTGCCCAACACTGCCCACGGTGTGAAAATAGCGACCTTCGCGCTGCTTGGTTCGCCTCGTCTTTCGCCGCCGGGCTCCGCACCGCCTCTCCGCTCATCCGCAGGACCGCATGCCCTCTTCCCTTGATTCCGCCCGCGTCGCCGTGATCGGCGGCGGCCCCGCCGGCTTGATGGCCGCCGAGGCGCTCGCCAGCCATGGCGTGCAAGTCGACGTCTACGACGCGATGCCGTCCGTCGGCCGCAAATTCCTGATGGCGGGCAAAGGCGGCATGAACATCACGCATTCCGAGGCGCTCGAGCCGTTTCTCGGCCGCTATGGCTCGCGCCGTCAGCAGATCGCGCCGCTGCTGGATGCGTTCGGTCCCGACGCGCTGCGGGCCTGGCTGAAAGGGCTGGGCGTCGAGACGTTTGTCGGCAGTTCAGGACGCGTCTTCCCCACCGACATGAAAGCCGCGCCGATGCTGCGTGCGTGGCTGCATCGGCTGAGAGAGACCGGGGTGCGTTTTCACATGCGCCACAAGTGGGTCGGTTGGGATAGCGAAGACGGTGTTGCAACTGCCGCTGCGAGTCAATCCAGCACGCAGATGCTACGGTTCACGACACCCGACGGCGAGCAACGCGTAACCTACGATGCGGTCGTCTTCGCGCTCGGCGGCGCAAGCTGGCCGCGTCTCGGATCCGACGCCGCCTGGGTGTCGCTGATGAGCGCCCGCAACGTGCCGGTGGCGCCGCTGCGCGCCGCGAACTGCGGCTTCGACGCCGATTGGAGCCCGTATCTGCGCGAGCGTTTCGCGGGACGACCGGTCAAGTCGATCGCCATTTCCCTCACCGATATAGACAAAAATGTCCACAATCGACAAGGTGAAATACTTCTGACCGAAACGGGCCTTGAAGGGAGCCTGATTTACGCGTTGTCGGCGGCGATTCGCGAGCGGATTCTGGCTGACGGCGACGTGACGATCGCGCTAGATCTGGCGCCGGGCTTGCCTTTGGAGCGAGTCATCGCGGAAGTCACGCGGCCGCGCGGCTCGCGTTCGATGTCGAGCCATCTGCAAGGGCGAATCGGGATCGGCGGGGTCAAACTCGCGCTGCTGCACGAGATGCTGTCGAAGGAGACCTTCGCGGATTCGAACCGGCTGGCGCATGCGATCAAGGCGCTGCCCGTGCGGCTCACCCGCGCGCGACCGATCGCCGAAGCGATCAGTACGGCAGGCGGCATTCCGTTCGAAGCGCTCGACGCGCATCTGATGCTCAAGCCATTGCCGGGCGCGTTTTGCGCGGGCGAGATGCTCGATTGGGAAGCGCCGACCGGCGGTTATCTGTTGACGGCGTGCTTTGCTAGCGGGCTGGTAGCGGGGCGCGGCGCGCTCGCGTATCTTGCGGCGGGTGCCGGGTTGAATGCGGCGGGTACGACGGATGCCTCAGGCGCATCGCAACCGCCGGCTGCGTGACGCTCGAAAGAAAACGCCGCGTGTCGGACTAACCAACGCGCGGCGCTCCAGCCCATCACCTGGCGCTCAGCTTAACGCGCCTTCAACCGCCACAGCGAAGTCAACTCGGCCACACGCGCTGCGTGAAGCGCGTCGGTCTCATCGGTCGATTTCGGATGCCGCGGACGAATATCCTCACGTCCTACCACCGTCAACCCTGCCTTGTCGATCGCGTCGAGCAGCCATTCACGCGAACGCAGCCCGAGATGCTCGGCGAAGTCCGACAGGATCAGCCAGCCCTCGCCGCCCGGCGACAGATGCGCGGCCAGGCCATTCAGGAAACCGAGCAGCATACGGCTATCCGGATCGTAGACGGCATATTCGATCGGCGACGCGGGCCGCGCCGGCACCCACGGCGGATTACAGACGACCAGCGGCGCGCGTCCCTCCGGAAACAGATCGGCCTTCACGACCTCGACCTGCTGGTCATAACCGAGACGCGTGAGATTCTCGCGCGCGCAGTCGAGCGCGCGCGGATCCTGATCGGTCGCGACGATTTTCTTCACGCCACGTCTGGCGAGCAACGCGGCCAACACGCCAGTGCCGGTGCCGATATCGAACGCCTTGTTCAGCGACGGCAGCGGCGTGCGTGCGACAAGATCCACATATTCGCCACGCACCGGCGAGAACACGCCGTAATGCGGATGAATCCGCTCGCCGAGCGCGGGAATCTCGACGCCCTTCTTGCGCCACTCGTGCGCGCCGATCAGACCGAGCAATTCGCGCAGCGATACGACCGATGCCTCATCGTTCGCCGGCCCGTAGGTTTCGACGCACGCCTGTAGCACTTCGGGCGCGCGGCGCAGCGGAATGGCGTACGCGGCGTCGAGCGGAATCAGGATCATGCCGAGCGTGCGCGCGCGTTGCGACTGCGACTGCCGATGCAGGTTGAATGCGTCGATCGGCGTTTCACCTTGTTTGCGCGGTTTGCGCTCCAGCCGTCGGGTGACGGCCTGCAGCAATTGGCGGGCATTCTGGAAGTCGCCGTTCCAGAGCAGCGCCGTGCCTTCGCACGCGAGGCGGTAAGCCGAGTCGGCGGTGGTGCGATCGTCGGCGACGACCACGCGTTTGGGCGGCGGCACGGCCGCTTCGGAGCGCCAACGCGCGGTGCGAGGGCCATCGGCTTCGGGCCAGGTAATGAATGCGGGGCTGGTCATGATGAGGTGGGATCGGTGTTGCGGGAGGGACGCGGAGAAAACTCGCGTCGTCGGGGGCGTTGCCCGCCGGAGTACTGGATAGTGATGCCGACTGACTGACGCCCGAATAGTACCTCTGTCGTCCGGGTAAGCGGTGCGCTATTCGTCGATGTTCAGGCTTGCCGTCGTTGCCGTAAGCCGAAAATAGACAAAAAAGTCCACAATCGACAAGGTGAATGAGATATGGTGATTTTCGACCGTTCCGCGCCTCACCGCTACGCCGGGCAGCCGGTCTATCTCACCCGTCATGAAATCAGACCGTCGCCTCGGAATGCACAGCCAGCAAAGCGCGCGCGGCATTCCAGGCTTCGCCCGCAGCGCCTTTTCGACTGGAAATCTGCACCGCCAAAGTGGCGCCGTCGAGCAGCATGACCATGACTGGCGCGAGGATTTTGGCCTGCGAGGACGACACGAGATCTGTCAGCAGTTGCTCGATGAATTGCGTGAGACCTGCTTTCTGTTCGACGCTAATTTCGTGGATGCTGCTGCCTTTGTCGGCGAATTCGGCGGCTGCATGCGTGAACATGCAGCCCGTGAAGGTCTCGCTGGTGAACCAGTCCTGATGCCAGTCGAATACTCGTTCGAGACGGACCAGCGGCGCGTCTGCCTCCTCGACAAACGCTTTGAGCGACACTGCGCACAGTTCCTGACGCTGCCGCAATACGGCGATCACCAGGTCGGTCTTGGACGGGAAATGCCGGTACATGGTCATTTTCGCCACCCCGGATTCGGCGATGATCCAATCCACGCCCACTGCGTGATAACCATGCTTGCTAAACAGCAGCGTTGCGGTATCGAGAATCTGTTGACGCTTATCTGACACGGCGACCTTGGTAATAAATTATGCGTATTGATTATACAAGTGCGGCCACCTGTCTATCTCAGGTGTTCGGGGCAACCAGGGCTTTCCCGCCAAACAATAGACAGATCCGTATCGCCCAGGTATAGTCGTTCTCAACCTGTGGGAAAGGCCGTACCCACTAGGACCTGAGAGATCGCGCACTGAGACGCCGCACCACGGCCTCCAAAACGCCAATTAAAAATCAAGCCTTTGAATTGCCCTCGAGTGGCGGACATGCATTGCGTGTCCGCCACTCGTTTCGTTTACGCGCCCCCAAGTTCAGCGAACTATATTTTCGCGGGATTATCCTGACTGGGATAAGCCGCCAATGGTCTTGCCGCACAATTCATCGCGCCACGCGCGGTTTGCGAAAACGCCAATAAAAAAACGGGGTTTCTGAATGAACAGAAACCCCGTTTTGTACTTCTGGTGCCGGCTGCAGGACTCGAACCCGCCACCTCATGATTACAAGTCAAGCGCTCTACCTGATGAGCTAAGCCGGCATGAGGCCGTGATTCTACTTCATTTTACGATCTTGAGGCGAGCCCTTCCGCCACCTTTTGAACCATCGTCGTCCGGCTGCGGGCCGTCCGTTGCGGTCTCGGCTTTGGCGGCCGCGTCGGCGGCCGACGTCTCGACCGCGCGCGGTGCGGCCGGCGCTTCGGTTTCGTCCGCCAGTTCCGCGTCCGCACCCGAATCCTGGGCCTCACCGCCGGCCGACTCGACCGGGAACGCCATGCCTTGGCCGTTTTCGCGCGCGTAGATCGCGAGAATATTGGCGATCGGCACTTCGATCTTGTGCGACTTGCCGGAGAAGCGCGCGCTGAACTCGATCCACTCGTTGCCCATCTGCAACTGGCTGGTTGCCTCGAAGCTGATGTTCAACACGATTTCGTTGTCGCGCACAAACTGACGCGGCACCCGCGTCTGGTTGTCGACCCGGACCGCGATGTGCGGCGTATAGCCGTTATCCGTGCACCACTCGTACAACGCGCGCAGCAGATAAGGCTTGGTGGAAATCTCTTGCATCAACAGTCCTCTTACCGGATGCGAGGCCGCGC
Organism: Paraburkholderia sp. BL21I4N1; assembly: GCF_002973525.1. Classification (GTDB taxonomy): domain Bacteria; phylum Pseudomonadota; class Gammaproteobacteria; order Burkholderiales; family Burkholderiaceae; genus Paraburkholderia. Next base: position 111,704 of record NZ_PVEN01000017.1, on the reverse strand, counting down.
CACGCCTACCGCGCGACGCCCGCACCCTAAAGCCAAACTCAACGACGCATCACCTTTTCCGACGGCGTCAGCGCTTCGATATAAGCCGGGCGGCTGAAAATGCGCTCGGCGTACTTCATCAGCGGTGCTGCGTTCTTCGACAGTTCGATACCGTAGTGATCCAGACGCCACAGCAGCGGCGCGATCGCGACGTCGAGCATCGAGAACTCTTCGCCGAGCATGTACTTGTTCTTCAGGAAGATCGGTGCGAGCTGCGTCAGACGATCGCGGATCGCGAGGCGAGCCTTCTCGTGATTCTTCTCGGCGGCCTTGCCCTTTTCGTTTTCGAGCGTGCCGACGTGAACGAACAGTTCCTTTTCGAAGTTCAGCAGGAACAGACGGGCGCGCGCGCGCTGAACCGGATCGGCCGGCATCAGTTGCGGGTGCGGGAAGCGCTCGTCGATATACTCGTTGATGATGTTCGATTCGTACAGAATCAGGTCCCGTTCGACGAGAATCGGCACTTGACCATACGGATTCATCACGGCGATGTCTTCCGGCTTGTTAAACAGGTCGACGTCGCGGATTTCGAAGTCCATGCCCTTTTCGAACAACACCAGCCGGCAGCGCTGGCAGAACGGGCTAGTTGTGCCGGAATACAGAACCATCATGTTTACGTTTCCTCAAAAAGCTGAAAGGCCAGCGCGCGGAAAAACCGTTCAGCAGGTTTTTCCTGGCGCCGGCCCCACGCCGCGTGACGGCGTGATTATTTGATATGTTTCCAGTACGCGGCGTTCAGTCGCCAGGCGAAAAAGCTCAGGATGCCGAGGAACATCAGTACCCACACGCCAAGCTGTTTGCGGGTTTTCTGCGTCGGTTCGGACATCCATGACAGGTACGACACGAGGTCGGCCACAGCAGAATCATAATCTACCGGCGACATCGTCCCCGGAGTGACCTGCTGGTAGCCGACAAATTTGTGTACCGTCTCGCCCGTTTTTTCGTCGGTTTCGTCCCCGAATTTCGCGGTACGTTGCCCCTGAAGCTGCCACAGCACATGCGGCATGCTCACGTTTTCATACACCAGATTGTTCCAGCCGGTCGGCCGCGTATCGTCGCGATAAAAACTGCGCAGATACGTGTACAGCCAGTCTTTGCCGCGCGCCCGCGCTTCTACCGACAAATCCGGCGGTGCCGCGCCGAACCACGCTTTTGCGTCGTCCGGGCGCATCGCCACGGTCATGGTGTTGCCGACCTTGTCGGTAGTGAACAGCAGGTTCGACTGAATTTCCGCCGGCGTGATGCCGAGGTCGGTCAGCCGGTTGTAGCGCATCAGGTTCGCGCTATGGCAATTCAGGCAGTAGTTTACAAACAATTGCGCGCCGTGCTGCAAAGAAGCGAAATTCTCCGCGTTATCGGGCGCGCGGTCGAGAGGGAAATTCTCGTCCGCGTGCGCCGGAGTACCCAGCACCGCAAGCAGTGTCGCGCCGATCAGCGCGCACGTCGTAAGCAGTTTTTTCATTTCGTGTTCTCCTGGCTTGCGATTAGTGAGGCTTGAACCGCACCCGTTCGGGTGGCTGCTTGAACGTGCCAAGCCGCGTCCAGAACGGCATACCGAGGAAAAACGCGAAATAGATCAGCGCGCAAACCTGCGCGATCAGCGTGGAAGCCGGCGACGGCGGTTTCGTACCGAGGAAACCGAGCGTCAGGAAAGCCACCACGAAGATCCCGTAGAACACCTTGTGAAAAAACGGCCGGTAACGGATCGACTTCACCGGCGAACGATCGAGCCACGGCAGGAAGAACAGCGAAATCACCGCGCCGCCCATCACCACCACGCCCCAGAACTTCGATTCGGTGAAGGCCATGGCCAGAATCACCAGCACCGCGAGCACCGGCAACCCGAGCTTCCACTTGCCGCGCGCCCGCACCAGCGCGAGCAGGCCGAGCAACGCGATCACAATCATCAGGACGATCTTGAACGGGTCGGTCGTGGCGCGCAACATCGCATAGAACGCGGTGAAATACCACACCGGCGCGATTTCCTGCGGCGTTTGCAGCGGATTGGCCGGAATGAAGTTATTCGCTTCCAGGAAGTACCCGCCCATTTCCGGCGCGAAGAAAATGATCGCGGCGAAAATCGTCAGGAACACCGACACGCCCATGAAATCGTGCACTGAGTAGTACGGATGGAACGGAATGCCGTCGAGCGGAATGCCGTCCGGATCTTTTTTCGCCTTGATCTCGATACCATCCGGGTTGTTCGAGCCCACTTCGTGCAGCGCCACCAGATGGGCGACCACCAGTCCGATCAGCACCAGAGGAATCGCGATCACGTGAAACGCGAAGAAGCGGTTCAGCGTGACGTCCGAGACCACATAGTCGCCGCGAATCCACAGCGACAGATCCGGCCCGATGAACGGAATCGCCGAGAACAGGTTCACGATCACCTGGGCGCCCCAGAACGACATCTGCCCCCACGGCAACAGGTAGCCGAAGAACGCCTCGGCCATCAGGCACAGAAAGATCGCGCAGCCGAACACCCACACCAGTTCACGCGGCTTGCGGTACGAGCCGTACATCAGCCCGCGAAACATATGCAGATACACGACGACGAAAAACATCGACGCGCCCGTGGAGTGCATATAGCGGATCAGCCAGCCCCACGGCACCTCGCGCATGATGTACTCGACCGACGAGAACGCGAGCGTCGCGTCGGGCTTGTAGTTCATGGTGAGGAAGATGCCCGTGACGATCTGATTGACCAGCACCAGCAGCGCGAGCGAACCGAAGAAGTACCAGAAGTTGAAGTTCTTCGGCGCGTAGTACTCGGAAACGTGCTTTTTCCAGGTGGAGGTCAGCGGAAAGCGGCGGTCGATCCAGCCGACCAGCCCGGTCGTCTCTACTTCGTGTTCGATCGCCATTACGCTTCTCCTTTCTCGTCCTTGCCGATCACGAGGCTGGTGGCCGTGGTGAACATGTAGGGCGGGATGTCGAGGTTCTGCGGCGCAGGTTTGTTCTTGAAGACGCGGCCGGCCATGTCGTAGGTCGAACCGTGGCAAGGGCATAGGAAGCCGCCCGGCCAGTCGTCCGGCAGATTGGGCTGCGCGCCCTCCTGGAAGCGCGGTGTCGGCGTGCAGCCCAGATGGGTGCACACGGCGACGGCGACAAAAAGGTTCTTGTGATCGGTGCGTGAACGGAATTCGTTGTTGCAGTACTCCGGCAACGGCATCGAAAAAGGATTCTTGGTGTGGGGATCCGCTACTTCGTTATCGGCTTTCTGGACATCGGCGAGCATTCTGTCGGTGCGGTTGATGATCCACACCGGCTTACCGCGCCAGGCAACGGTCTTCATGTCGCCCGGCTTGAGATCACTAATATCGACTTCGACCGGGGCACCTGCTGCCTTGGCCTTTTCAGATGGTGCAAACGAACTAACAAAGGGTACGACAGTGGCAACGCCTCCTATGCCACCTGCTACGGTCGTCGCAATCAGCCAGGTACGGCGGCCGCCGTCGACGCGTTCATCTTCCTTGTCTCGCATCACACGCCCCACTTCTGAGTTGGATTTTTCCTTCACGTCGCTTCTACCGCCGCTAGTTTGCGCGAATGGAGTCGCCATTTACAAGGGCCGATTGCCAAAAACCGTGCGAAGTCCTTGATAGATCAGGGTTTCTCCGTACAAATCACAAACTTTTTCGCGCCTTCTTTTAAGCGTCTTATGCGTTATTCGTACCTTTTTCTTTGCTAATACGCTGGCTGCGGCATTTCGCCGCTTTTGCATTGCCTTTGCCTGGATGTTTTCCTAACGGACGATTCAAACCGGATTAGGGATATCGATAAACACGTGCTCGATATCGAATTGCTCGGACAGATGCTTGCCCACGGCCTGCACGCCGAAGCGCTCGGTCGCGTGATGGCCGGCCGCGAGGAACGCCACACCGCTTTCCGCCGATGTGTGCATGACCGACTCCGAGACTTCGCCGGTCAGATAGACGTCGGCGCCCGCGTTGATGGCGGCCTCGAACATGCCTTGCGCGGCACCCGTGCACCAGCCCACGCGACGCAACTCGCGATCCGGGTCGCCGAACACGAGCGGCGTGCGGCCGAGCGTCTGCTCGATTTCGGCGGTGAGGTGCGAAAGCGTGATTGGCATCGGAAAGGTGGCGAGCCAGCCGAGGTCGTTGTCGCCGAAGCGCGCGTCGCTGATCCAGCCCATCTTCTCGCCGATCTGCGCGTTGTTGCCGAACAGCGGGTGGTCGTCGAGCGGCAGATGGTAGGCGAACAGGTTCAGGTCGTTGGCGATCAGCAGCTTCAGGCGCGCGTGTTTGCGGCCCGTGATCTGCGGCGCTTCGTTGCGCCAGAAGTAGCCGTGATGGACCAGTACGGCGTCCGCGCCCCAGTCGAGCGCGGCCTCCAGGAAGGCCACCGACGCGGTCACGCCGGTCGCGAGCTTATTTATTCGACGTCGCCCTTCGACCTGCAATCCATTGGGGCAGTAGTCCTTGAAGCGCGCGGTTTCAAGGAGATTGTTCAAGTACAATTCAAGTTCGATCCGATCCATATAAACCTCAAGTCTTCAGATGCTTAGACGCTTTTGGCTGTTCTTTGCCCAAGCGGTGACTGTGCTGTTGGCGCTGATGTTCATCATTGCGACGCTCAAACCGCAGTGGCTCCAGCGTCAAGGGCAATTCGGCAAGCAACTCGCCGAACCGATCGTCGCCCTCCGGGAAGTGGCGCCTGGCATCGGCAGCGGCCCCGCTCAGGCGTCTTACGCAGACGCCGCCCAGAAGGCGATGCCTGCGGTCGTCAACGTGTTCTCCAGCAAGGATGGCTCACTGCCACCCGACCCGCGCGCGAAAGATCCGCTGTTCCGCTACTTCTTCGGCGACAAGAACAACCGTAAGCAGCAGCAGGAGCCCGCATCGAACCTGGGCTCGGGTGTGATAGTGAGTTCGGAAGGTTACATTCTAACGAACCAGCACGTCGTGGACGGCGCCGATCAGATCGAAATCGCGCTGGCCGATGGTCGCACCACGAATGCGAAGGTGATCGGCGTCGATCCGGAAACGGATCTGGCCGTGCTGAAGGTCAATATGACCAACCTGCCCACCATCACGCTCGGCCGTATGGATCAAACGCGCGTGGGCGACGTGGTGCTGGCTATCGGCAATCCGTTCGGTGTCGGCCAGACCGTGACCATGGGCATTGTCAGCGCGCTCGGCCGCAGCCACCTCGGCATCAATACGTTCGAGAACTTCATTCAGACCGACGCGGCGATCAATCCCGGCAACTCGGGTGGCGCGCTGGTCGACGTGAATGGCAATCTGCTCGGCATCAACACGGCGATCTATTCGCGCTCGGGCGGCTCGCTGGGCATCGGCTTCGCGATTCCGGTATCGACGGCGCGCAGCGTGCTGGAGAGCATCATCACGACCGGGTCGGTCACGCGCGGCTGGATCGGCGTCGAGCCGCAGGACGTGACGCCGGAGATCGCCGAGTCGTTCGGGCTCGAGCAGAAGTCGGGTGCGATCGTCGCCGGCGTGTTGAAGAACGGTCCGGCCGACCGCGCGGGTATCAAGCCGGGCGACATCCTGGTGAGCGTGAACGGTCAGGAGATTACCGACACCACGCGTCTGTTAAACGTCATCGCGCAGATCAAACCGGGCACGGCCGCCAAGGTGCACCTTGTGCGCAAGAGCCGCGAAATGGATCTGGATGTGACCATCGGCAAGCGCCCCGCGCCGCCCAAGCAGCCGGCTGAAGATAACGACAACGGCGGCGGCGATCAGCAGGATGACGACGGCGGTTGAACGAAACACCGCAGCAAAAACAAAAAAGGGCAGTCCGCAACGGACTGCCCTTTTTTGTTTGCCTTGGCCTGCTTTGGCCTTGTTGCCCCACCGCTCAGCTTGGCGACCCTCGCGAGCGAGCGGGGAAATCAACATCAATCCGGCGAACTTGCCTCGTCGGTCACTACAGGCTGCTTGCCGACAATCAGCCGCGCCGCGATGATGCCCGCCTCGTACAGCACGATCAGCGGAATTGCGAGGATCAGTTGCGAAAACACGTCCGGCGGCGTCACCACGGCGGAAATGATGAACGCGCCGACGATTACATAGGGGCGAATCTCCCTGAGCTTCTTGATGGTCAGCACATTCATGCGGACCAGCAGCACCACGATGATCGGCACTTCGAACGTCACCCCGAACGCGATGAACATGGTCAGCACGAAGCTCAGGTAATTGTCGATGTCGGTCGTCATCTCCGCACCGAGCGGCGCATTGTAGTGCGCCATCACGCGGAAGATGGTCGGGAACACCACAAAGTACGCGAACGCCATGCCGCACAGGAACAGCGTGTAGCTGCTGCCCACCAGCGGGCCGACCAGTTTCTTCTCGTGCTGATAAAGACCCGGCGCGACGAATGCCCAGATCTGGTACAGCACGATAGGCAGCGCGATCACGAACGCGACCAGCATGGTCACCTTCATCGGCACGAAGAACGAGCCGGTCACGTCGGTGACAATCATCTTGCCGTCCTTCGGCAAGTTCTGCATCAACGGGCGCGCCAGCAGCCGGAAAATATCCGGCGCCCAATACACGAGCCCGACGAACACCACGATGACGGCGAGGCCAGCGCGAATGATGCGATCGCGCAATTCAACGAGGTGGGAAATGAAGGTCTCTTCAGTGCCTTCGTCCTGGGTTTGCTGGGGGTCGCTCACGCCGGCCCTCGGTTAGAGATTGTCGTTCTGATCATCAGAAGAACCGCGTCGGACGACGCATGGTGGCCGGCGTATGACGCGCGACGCGCGCTGCGCCCGACTGCACGCGCGTGCGGCGCAGGGTGGCGCGCTTGTACCAGGTGGGCATGGCACCCTGCTTGACGCGCCAGTTCTTGCGCTTCGGGCCGGCGGGCGGCGTACTGCTGGGCCACGACGTGGTGCCGACGTCTTCGAGCGCGCCGCCGGCAATGCTCGGCGACACCGACGTGCCGCTGTTCCACGCGTCGTTCAGTTCGGTTTCGTGCTTGCGCAGATTGTCCTGAACGGACGTTTCGACATTGCTCGCCGCCGCTTCAAACTCGGTTTTCATACGACGCAGTTCGTCGAGCTCGATTTCGCGAGTGACTTCGGCCTTCACGTCGTTGATATACCGCTGCGCGCGGCCGAACAACGCGCCGGCCGTACGGGCGACGCGTGGCAGGCGCTCAGGCCCGAGTACGACCAGCGCGACGACGCCGATCAGCGCCATCTTGGTTAGACCGAGGTCCAGCATGAAGTGGAATGTCCGTCAGTAACGCGGGTAAGCCGCGGCTTAGCGGTAATCGCCGGAACGCGGCGCTTTTTCCTTCGCTTCCACATCCACGGCGCCGTTGCGCGGCAGTTCACGCTGCTGCGCTTCGCCTGCGGGCGTTTCGGCTTCTTTCATGCCTTCCTTGAAGCCCTTCACCGCGCCACCCAGATCGGTGCCGATATTGCGCAACTTCTTCGTGCCGAACACGAGCGCCACGATCAGCAACACGATGAGCCAATGCCAAATGCTAAACGAACCCATGACTACTCTCCTTAACCCCGACGCCGCCCAATGAGCGGCAAAACTCTTGCGCCTTGCGGCGTGACTCGAAGCGCTGCCGCTCCATCTATACGTTACCGCGAGCTGTTCCGATGCAACTGGCGGCGCCGCCGCAACACCGCCGCAACCAGCGAACGGCATTGTGACCAGCCGACCGCGTCGGCGTTATTACAATGCCGTAAAAACCCGCAGCCGCGCCATCAGCCCATGCGTTGCCACGGACGCGGCCCCGCAAGAATGTGCGCATGCAGGTGATAGACCTCTTGCCCGCCGCCCGGCCCGGTGTTGATCACCGTGCGAAATCCCGTCTCGCCACCGGTGTACGCCACGCCCAACTGGTCGGCCAGACGCGCCACCAAGACAAGCATTCTACCAAGCAGCGGTGCATCGTTTTCGGTGCAATTCGACAGGGTCGGCAGGTGCTTGCGCGGAATCACCAGCACGTGCGTTTCGGCCGCCGGACGGATGTCGCGGAAGGCCAGGAACTCGTCGTCTTCGTGGACTTTGGTCGACGGAATTTCGCCGGCGGCGATCTTGCAGAAAAGGCAGTTCGGGTCGTGACTCATCGTATTCCTGACGCAGTGGGGCTAGAGCGCGAAGCGCAACGCGGCGGAAGGTTGAACTCAGGTCCGACCCATGATCGGACGGCGCTCAAACCCAGCTACGCGGATTCGCGAATGGCTTGTTATCGTACAGATACAGCCAGCCCTTAATAATACGGTACAACATCCAGATGCTGACGGCCCAGAGGATCGGAATGCCGATCAATACGAACAGCAGCACGCCGCCGATCGCATAACCCACCAACGCCGCCCAGAACGAACGGATCTGCCACTCGAAGTGAGCTTCGTACGGCGTGCCCGCCACGTCGGGCCGCTTGATGTAATTGATGATGATCGCGACCAGGATCGACACGCCGCCCGTGAGCCAATGCACCGCGTAGAGCGCGTACAGAATGTGCGTGAGCGTGCGCAGACTGCGTTCGCGTTCCGGTTCGATGGCGTTGCGATAGACCGGCGGCGGGTAGCTTTCGTGCGACTGTTCCATGCTGGCGTCCTCCCGTGGATGCGATCGATGTACTCACTGCCACTGCCATATGCGCCCCGTCACCCGCCAATTCAAGGCAGGACGACGCGCGACGTTCAGTCGCCGTTCTGCTCGCGCTCGCGGCTTTTGCGCAGCGCCTTTTCCTCGATGCCCGACAGCCCTTCGCGGCGTTCGAGTTCGGCGAGTACATCCGCCGGGCTCAGTTCGAAGTGCGACAGCATCACGAGGCAGTGAAACCACAGATCCGCGACTTCGCCGACCAGCGCCTTCGGCGCGCCACCGTGGCGCGTGTCTTTGGCGGCCAGCACGACTTCGGTGGCTTCTTCGCCGATCTTCTTGAGGATCGCGTCATCGCCCTTGTGGAACAGGCGTGACACGTACGAAACGTCCGGATCGCCGCCCTTGCGGCTGTCGATGATGGCCGCGAGGCGCATCAGCGTGTCGGTGGTGGACGAGGCGGATTCCGAGGTGGGCGTGGATTGCGTCATTTGTAGATGTGTTCGGGGTCTTTCAGCACGGGATCGACGGCAAGCCAGTCGCCATCGTCCACCGAGCCTTCGAATTTCTGGAAAAAGCACGAGTGACGGCCGGTGTGGCAGGCAATGCCCGACACCTGCTCCACCTTCAGCAGCACGACGTCTTCGTCGCAATCGAGCCGCACTTCATGCACGTGCTGCACGTGACCGGACTCTTCGCCCTTGAACCACAGTCGCTGACGCGAGCGCGAGAAATACACCGCGCGATTCGTTTCGATGGTTTTCGCCAGCGCTTCGCGGTTCATCCACGCGAACATCAACACGTCGTTCGTCGACGCTTCCTGCGCGATCACCGGCACGAGGCCGTTCGCGTCCCACTTGACCTTGTCGAGCCAGGTCACGCCCGTTGGATTCACCACGTTACAACCTCACCGAAATGCCTTGCTCGGCCATGAAGCGCTTGGCCTCGCCGACCGTGTGCTCGCCATAGTGGAAGATGCTGGCGGCCAGCACCGCATCCGCGTGCCCGTTTTTGATGCCGTCGGCCAGATGCTGCAGATTGCCCACGCCGCCCGAGGCGATCACGGGAATCGGCACCGCGTCCGACACCGCGCGCGTAAGCGCGAGATCGAAACCGCTCTTGGTGCCGTCGCGGTCCATGCTGGTCAGCAGGATTTCGCCGGCGCCGAGTTCGGCCATCTTGCGCGCCCATTCGACCGCTTCGAGGCCCGTGGCCTTGCGCCCGCCATGCGTGAAGACTTCCCAGCGCGGCGTTTCGCCGTCGGCGGACACGCGCTTCGCGTCGATCGCGACGACGATGCATTGCGAGCCGTATTTATCCGTGGCGTCCTTGACGAGCTGCGGATTCGCCACCGCCGACGAGTTCATGCTGATCTTGTCCGCGCCCGCGTTCAGCAGGCGCCGCACGTCTTCGACGGCGCGCACGCCGCCGCCGACCGTCAGCGGAATGAACACCTGGGAGGCGACTGCTTCGATGATAGGCAGGATCAGATCGCGCTGATCGGAGGTCGCGGTGATGTCGAGGAAGGTGAGTTCGTCGGCACCCTGATCGTCATAGCGGCGGGCGATTTCGACCGGATCGCCGGCATCGCGCAGTTCGACGAAGTTGACGCCCTTGACCACGCGGCCAGCCGTGACGTCGAGACAGGGAATGATGCGTTTAGCTAGAGCCATGATCGTGCAATTCTGCCAATACCGCTGATGAGGCCGCTCGCGTGGGCGAGCGGCGCGGGGCCGGCGCGGCCGGTTGCGGCGAGCCGCGCCCGCCGGTGTGTTGTATGCGGACGGCATGCGCGCGCACGCTGTGCGCGGCGCCGTCACAACGGCGTCGGACGCCGGCGATCCGTTGCCGGCAACGCCTGACCGAGGTGGCACGTACCCGAAACTCGCGCCCGAAGAAGCGTGAAACAGAGCACCGTGCCCGACGTCCCAAACGCGCCTTAAAACGCGCCTTAAAACGCGCCTTAAAACGCGCCTTAAGCGTCGTCCGATTCGCGCAGCCGGTCCGCGAGCGTCTGCGCGGCCGTGAAGTCGAGATCGCCCGAGTAGATCGCCCGGCCGCAGATCACGCCTTCAATGCCTTCGTCCTCGACTTCGCACAGCGACTCGATGTCCGCGAGGTTCGACAAACCGCCGCTCGCGATCACCGGAATCTTCACCGCGCGCGCAAGGCGCACCGTGGCTTCGATGTTGATGCCTTGCAGCATCCCGTCGCGGCCGATGTCGGTATAGATGATCGATTCGCAGCCGTAATCCTCAAACTTGCGCGCCAGATCGGCGACTTCGTGGCCGGTCAGCTTGCTCCAGCCGTCGGTCGCGACCTTGCCGTCTTTCGCGTCGAGGCCGACGATGATATGGCCGCCGAACGCCGTGCAGGCGTCCTGCAGAAAGCCCGGATTTTTCACCGCCGCGGTGCCGATGATCACGTACGACAAGCCGTCGTCGAGATAGCGCTCGATCGTGTTCAGGTCGCGAATGCCGCCGCCCAGCTGCACGGGAATCGCGCCGCCCACTTCCTCGATGATCGCGCGGATCGCGTCTTCATTCTTCGGCTTGCCGGCGAACGCGCCATTCAGGTCGACGAGGTGCAGACGCCGGGCGCCGCGGTCGACCCAATGTCGGGCCATTGCCGCCGGTTCCTCGGAAAAAATTGTCGCCTGGTCCATATCGCCCTGTTTGAGGCGTACACAGTGACCATCTTTCAGGTCGATGGCGGGAATCAGCAGCATAGCAATCGGGTGTTGTCTGGGAAGGGGTTGATGGTCGGCGGCAGCGGCTGATGAGCCGGCCCGCTGAAACGCCGTTTCGCTAGTTTAGTACAACTCTTTCGACGCTCCAGCCGAGCGCCGTCGGGCAGCAGGGTCTGGGTGTTACGGTCGTGGCGCGCGGCGCACGCTCCGCTTGTGGCGGACCGGCACACGGCAACAGGATGAAGAAAGGCGCTCACGGGTTCCAGTGCACGAAGTTGCGATACACACGCAACCCCGCTTCGGCGCTCTTTTCCGGGTGGAATTGGGTCGCGAAGATGTTATCCCGCGCCACCGCCGAGGTAAAGGGCACACCGTACACCGTTTCGCCCGATGTATGGGCGGCATTGTCGGGCACAACATAGTAGCTATGCACGAAGTAGAAAAAGGCGTTGTCGGCCACACCGTCCCACAGCGGATGCGGCTGCGCCTGGCGCACGCGATTCCAGCCCATTTGCGGCACCTTGAAGCGCGAGCCGTCGTCCTGCAGTTGGCCTTCGAGGTCGAAGCGCAGCACCTTGCCCGGCAGCAGCCCGAGACCCGGCGTATCGCCCTCGGCGCTCCAGTCGAACAGCATCTGCTCGCCGATGCACACACCCATCAGCGGCTTGCTGCGCGACGCTTCGAGCACCGCTTCCTGCAGGCCGGATTCGCCGAGGCTGCGCATGCAGTCGGGCATCGCGCCCTGACCGGGCAGCACGACACGGTCGGCCGCGCGGATCGCGTCCGGCTGGTCGACGATCGCCACGTCCGCTTCCGGCGCCGCTTTGCGCAATGCCTGGGCCACCGAACGCAGGTTGCCCATGCCGTAATCCACAATCGCTATCGAAGTTTTCATTTCAAGTTAGGCAGCAATGCCTTCAATCCATCGACGATGAATTCCACCGCCAGCGCCGATAACATCAAACCCATGAGCCGCGTGCCGATATTGATACCCGTGCGACCTACCCAGCGGGCAATCGGTTCGGCCAAACGCAGCGAAAAAAAGCAGATCGTCGCCAATACCGCGCCGATCGCGATGAGGCTGAGCCGGTCGTACCAGTGCGCCGAACCGGCCGCGTAAATGATCGTGGTGCTGATCGCGCCCGGCCCGGTCAACAGCGGAATCGCCAACGGCACGACCGCGATGTTGTCCTTCTGCTCGGCTTCGTGGCGCTCTTCCGGCGTCGACCGGCTATTGCCGATCTGCGCATTCAGCATGTTGATCGCCATCAGCAGCATGATGATGCCGCCGCCCACTTCGAGCGAGCCGACCGAAATGCCGAAGAAGCTGATGATCTGCTGTCCGAGCAGCGTGGTCACCGCAATCACGCAGAACACCGAAATCGCCGCGATGCGGATGGTTCTACGCCGCTCGACGTCGCTCTGATGCATCGTCAGGCTCAGAAAGAACGGGATGGCGCCGACCGGATTGATCAACGCGAGCAGCGAGATAAACGACTTCAGAATGTCCATTGCACACGGGACGCAAGCGCCACACGGCGCGACTCCCGGTCCTGGTAAAAAAGCCGGCTAACGGAGGCTCGAAAGTGCTTAAAGGCTGCCCTTGGTCGACGGAATCTGCCCCGCCGCGCGCGCGTCCATTTCGGTGGCCATGCGCAATGCACGTCCGAACGCCTTGAACACCGTTTCCATCTGATGATGGGCGTTCAAGCCGCGCAGATTGTCGATATGCAGCGTGACGCCCGCATGATTCACGAAGCCGCGGAAAAACTCGATCGACAGATCGACGTCGAACGTGCCGATTCGCGCGCGCGTGAACGGCACATGGAATTCGAGGCCGGGACGGCCGGAAAAATCGATCACGACGCGCGACAGCGCTTCGTCCAGCGGCACGTAAGAGTGACCGTAGCGAACGATGCCCTTGCGATCGCCGATTGCCTTGGCGACGGCCTGGCCGAGCGTGATGCCGACGTCTTCGACCGTGTGGTGGTCGTCGATATGCAGGTCGCCATGCGCTTCGATGTCGAGGTCGAACAATCCATGCCGTGCGATCTGGTCGAGCATGTGGTCCAGAAACGGCACACCGGTGGCCAGCTTTTGCTGACCGGTGCCGTCCAGATTGATCTTCACACGGATCTGCGTTTCGCTGGTGTTGCGAACGACTTCCGCAAGGCGCATGGTAATTCCTCGAATCGAGCTAGAAAGCGATGGGTAGGTGGGAGGGGAGGCGGCCGCTCGGCGCGCCGTTCAGTGCAGCACGAGTTTCAGTGCGGCGACCAGTTGCGCATTTTCTTCCGCCGAACCGACGGTCAAACGCACGCAATTCGCCAGCAATGGATGCATTTTACTCACGTTTTTGATCAAAACCCGCGCTGTCAGCAGCGTTTCGAACACAACCGATGCGTCGGGCACCCGCACCAGCAGGAAGTTGCCGGCACTCGGGAACACTTCGGCGCCCGGCAGTGCCGCTACGGCCTGCGCGAGTTTCGTGCGTTCCTCGCGCAGCAGCGCCGCTTGCGCGTCGAGCACGTCGATATGGTCGAGCAGGAAATCGGCGGCGGCCTGCGTGAGCACGTTGGTGTTGTACGGCGGCCGCACTTTGTCGAATTCGGTCAGCCATGCCGGCTTGCCGACCAGATAGCCGAGGCGGATGCCGGCCAGACCGAGCTTGGACACCGTGCGCATCACGACGACGTTGTCGTACTCACCGGCGCGCGGCAGCCAGCTTTGCTGCGCGAACGGCTGGTACGCCTCGTCGATCACCACGAGGCTCCGGTTCGCCGCGGCGATGATGCGCTCCATGTCGGCATCGTCGAACATCGTGCCGGTCGGGTTGTTCGGGTATGCCAGATAGACGATCGCCGGCTGATGCTCGGCGATCGCCGCGAGCATCGCTTCGGTGTCGAGCGTGAAATCCGCGTTCAGCGGCACGCCGACGAACTCCAGATTCGCCAGCTTCGCCGACATCTGATACATCACGAAACCCGGCATCGGCGCGAGCACCTTGGCGCCCGGCTGCGCGCACGCGATCGACACCATCGCGATGATCTCGTCCGAACCATTGCCGAGCAGCACGTCGCAACCGGCCGGCACGCCCATCACGCGTTTGATCTTGTCGATCAGCGCTTCGGGACGCGGCGCCGGATAACGGTTCAGCGCGACAGCCGCCAGATGCTCGCCCAACTGCGCGGCCAGGGCCGGCGGCAGCGGAAACGGGTTTTCCATCGCGTCGAGCTTAAGAAAGCCCGTGGCGTCCGAAACCGGATAGCTCGTCATGGCAAGCACGTCGCGGCGGATGATGTCTTGAGGTGTCGTCATAGGTCTGTGGACTGTGGACCGGTCGCGAGAAGGTCTCCGGCCTGGCGTCGGCGGCACGCGGGCTGCCTCAGGCCGGTCTGGGTCATTTTATTGAACGGGAAAACCGATGAAATCTGTCGCCGAGGTTCGCGGGCATCCGCCCGATGCAACGCCCGCTGCCTCTCGCAGTGCGCGGCCGGTTCTCCGCGCGCTGCCCTGCTCGGCCTGACTCAGCCGCGGTCGTTGTTTTGCCGCATCCGGTATTCGGCGCTGCGAGCATGCGCCTGCAGGCCTTCGCCGTAAGCGAGTTCGGCGGCAATCTCGCCGAGCGTCTGCGCACCTTCCGCGCTGACCTCGATCACGCTCGAACGCTTGAAGAAATCATAGACGCCCAGCGGCGACGAGAACCGTGCGGTGCGCGACGTAGGCAGCACATGATTCGGGCCCGCGCAGTAGTCGCCGAGACTTTCGCTCGTATAACGGCCGAGGAAGATCGCGCCGGCATGGCGGATCAGTTGGCCCCACTGATGCGGCTCCAACGCCGAAATTTCGAGGTGCTCCGGCGCGATGTCGTTGGCGATCGCGCAGGCTTCGGCCATGTCGCGCACTTTAATCAGCGCGCCGCGTCCTTCGAGCGACGCTTTGATCACGTCGCGGCGCGGCATGGTGGGCAGCAGTTCGTTGATCGCGTCGTGCACGCGGTTGATGAACGCGTCGTCCGGGCACAGCAAAATGGATTGCGCGAGTTCGTCGTGCTCAGCTTGCGAGAACAGGTCCATGGCGACCCAGCGCGGGTCGGTGGTGCCGTCGCATAGCACGAGAATTTCCGACGGCCCGGCGATCATGTCGATGCCGACCGTGCCGAACACGCGGCGCTTCGCCGACGCGACGTACGCGTTGCCGGGACCGCAGATCTTGTCGACCGCGGGCACCGTTTCCGTACCGTAGGCCAAAGCGCCCACGGCCTGCGCGCCGCCGATCGTGAACACGCGATCCACGCCGCCCAGCAACGCGGCGGCCAGCACCAGCGGATTCTTCACGCCGTCCGGCGTGGGCACGACCATGACGATTTCGCGCACGCCGGCCACCCGCGCCGGAATCGCGTTCATCAGCACCGACGACGGATACGCCGCCTTGCCGCCCGGCACATAAATCCCCGCGCGGTCGAGCGGCGTGACCTTCTGGCCGAGCACCGTGCCGTCGGCTTCCGTG
Organism: Paraburkholderia sp. BL21I4N1; assembly: GCF_002973525.1. Lineage (GTDB taxonomy): Bacteria > Pseudomonadota > Gammaproteobacteria > Burkholderiales > Burkholderiaceae > Paraburkholderia. The sequence continues at coordinate 95,906 of NZ_PVEN01000017.1, read as the reverse complement.
TACTGCCAGCTATGGCTGCCGCATTCGATCTTCTGCTTCTCGTGGTAGCCGCGCACACGCGCCGCGGCCGCTTCGAGCGCCGCGCGGCGCTTAGGCTCAAGACTTTCGAGCGCGGCTTCGAGTTCGGACATCGGCAATTCGAGCGCGTCGACGCTCTTCGCCTCGAGCCGGTCGAAGCGCTGCGTGTACTCGAGCACCGCCGCGTCGCCGCGCGCCTTCACGTCGTTCAGAATCTGCGCGACCGAGCGCTCGATTGCTTCGTCTTCGCTCGCCTCGAACGCGAGCACCGCGTGCAACGACTTCTGGAAGTCGGATGCGGTGGAATCGAGTTTGCGAATCTTGATAGACATACGGTATCCGTTTCGGTAAGGCGCGCTTTAGGGCGTGGTCAGACTGGCACTATCGGGCACAAGCGGGTCGCTGCTCAGCCGGCTTTCGACGCGCGTTCGAACGCGTCGAGAATCGGCCGCAACGCTGCGCGCTTCAACTTCAGCGCGGCCTGGTTCACCACGAGGCGCGACGAAATCTGCATGATCTCCTCCACCTCGACAAGATTGTTGGCGCGCAAGGTATTGCCCGAGCTCACCAAATCGACGATCGCATCGGCAAGCCCCACCAGCGGCGCCAACTCCATCGAACCGTAAAGCTTGATCAGGTCGACGTGCACGCCCTTGGCGGCAAAATGCTCACGAGCCGTTTCCACATACTTGGTCGCCACGCGCAAGCGTGCGCCCTGACGCACCGCGTTCGCATAATCGAAACCCGCCGCCACCGCGACCGACATGCGGCAGCGCGCAATATCCAGGTCGACCGGTTGATACAGCCCGCTGCCGCCGTGTTCGAGCAGCACGTCTTTGCCCGCCACGCCGAAGTCGGCCGCGCCGTATTCCACGTAGGTCGGCACGTCGGTGGCGCGTACGATGATCACGCGCACGTTGGCGTCGGTGGTCGGCAGAATCAGCTTGCGCGACGTTTCCGGATCTTCGGCCACTTCGATGCCGGCTGCCGCGAGCAGCGGCAGCGTCTCTTCGAAGATACGCCCTTTCGACAAAGCCAGCGTGAGCGGTGCGCTCACCGCCGGCGATGACGACGTTTGCGGCATCGAGCTCATGCCTCGCTCCCGGAAATACGGCGCACCTTCGCGCCGATGGCGGTGAGTTTGGTTTCCATCCGGTCATAACCGCGGTCGAGGTGATAGATGCGATCGATCAGCGTCTCACCTTCGGCGCGCAGCGCGGCGATCACGAGACTCGCGGACGCGCGCAGGTCGGTGGCCATCACCTTCGCGCCGGACAGCTTGTCGACACCGGTCACGAGCGCGCTATTACCGTCGATCGTGATGCTGGCGCCGAGGCGATTCAGTTCCTGCACGTGCATGAAGCGGTTCTCGAAGATCGTCTCGACGACCTGCGAGGTGCCGTCCGCGATCGTATTCAGCGCCATGAACTGCGCTTGCATGTCGGTCGGGAAAGCCGGGTATTCGGAGGTGCGGAACGTGACCGCGCTCGGGCGCTTGTCCATGCGCACGCGCATCCAGTCGTCGCCTTCTTCGATCGTGACGCCTGCTTCGCGCAGTTTTTCGGTCACCGCCTCCAGAATCAGCGGACGCACCTTGCGCAACGTGACGTCGCCACCGGCGGCCGCCACCGCGCACAGGAACGTGCCGGCTTCGATACGGTCCGGAATCACCGTGTGACTCGCGCCGTGCAGCTTCTCGACGCCCTGGACCACGAGGCGGTCGGTGCCGATCCCTTCGATCTTCGCGCCCATCGCGACCAGCAGGTTCGTGAGATCGACCACTTCCGGCTCGCGCGCCGCGTTTTCGATCACCGTTTCGCCGTCGGCGAGCACCGCCGCCATCAGCAGATTCTCGGTACCGGTCACGGTAATCATGTCGGTGACGATACGCGCCCCCTTCAGGCGCGTGGCGCGCGCCTCGATGAAGCCGTGCTCGATCGCGATCTCGGCGCCCATGGCCTGCAGACCCTTGATGTGCTGATCCACCGGACGCGCGCCGATGGCGCAGCCGCCGGGCAGCGACACGCGGGCGTGGCCGAAACGCGCCACCAGCGGACCGAGCACGAGAATCGACGCACGCATGGTCTTGACCATTTCGTAGGGCGCGACGGGGTTGTCGATCTGCGACGCGTCCAACGTCACCCGCCCTTCGCTGCTCTCGACGCGCACGCCCATCTGGCCGAGCAGCTTGAGCATGGTGCTCACGTCCTGCAGGTCGGGCACGTTCTCCAGATGCACCGGCTCGGCGGTCAACAGCGCCGCGCACAGAATCGGCAACGCCGCGTTCTTCGCACCCGAGACGACGACTTCACCCGACAGTGGGTAGCCGCCTTCAATGACGAGTTTATCCATGCCTGTCACTTCCTGATTGCCCAGACCTTTGGCCGGGGCTGCCTTGACTGTGTTCGACGCGCCGCTGCCGGCGTCGCGCCCTTCTTGAGTAATTCGCACTAAATTTCCAGATTACGCGGTCTGCCATTCGGCGGGCGTCAGCGTCTTCATGCTGAGCGCGTGGATTTCTTCGCGCATGCGGTCGCCGAGCGCCGCATACACGAGTTGATGGCGCTGGATCAGACGCTTGCCTTCGAAGCTCGGCGAAACGATGGTCGCAAAGAAATGCTGGCCGTCGCCTTCGACTTCGAGATGCTGGCAAGTGAGCCCAGCCGCGATGTATTGCTTGACCTGTTCGGGAGTCGGCAACATGAGAGAAGCTCCTGTCAGTGGCGCAGTTTGTAGCCGGAAGCGAGCATGCGCATCGCAATCGCGGCCAGCACCACAAAGAAACCGGCAACGATCGCCAGGCTTTCGAGCGGATTGATATCCGACATCCCGAAGAAACCGTAGCGAAAGCCGTCGATCATGTAGAAAAAGGGATTCAGCCGCGACACTTCGCGCCACACCGGCGGCAGCGTATGCGTCGAATAAAACACGCCCGACAGGAACGTGAGCGGCATGATCAGGAAGTTCTGGAACGCCGCCAGCTGGTCGAATTTCTCGGCCCAGATGCCGGCGATCAGGCCGAGCGTGCCGAGAATCGCCGCGCCGAAAATCGCGAAGCCGATGATGTAGAACGGCGCGCTGAAGCTGACCGGCACGAACCAGATCGTCACGATGAACACGCCGAAGCCGACCGCGAGCCCGCGCGCCACGGCCGCCAGCACATAGGCGCCGAACATTTCGTAGTGCGACAGCGGCGGCAGCAGCACGAACACCAGGTTACCGGTGATCTTCGACTGGATCAGCGACGACGAACTGTTCGCGAACGCATTTTGCAACACGCTCATCATCACGAGACCCGGAATCAGAAAACTCGTGTATTCGACACCCGGATAGACTTCGACGTGACCGCGCAACGCGTGGCCGAAGATGGTCAGATACAGCAGCGCGGTAATGACCGGGGCTAGCACGGTCTGAAACGACACCTTCCAGAACCGCAGAAGCTCTTTGTAAAACAGCGTGCGGAAACCACTCATGCCAGCCCCTCGATGACTTCCGGACCGTTCATTACCTGAACGAACACATCTTCGAGGTCGGCTTTGCGGACCTCGATTTCTTCGAACGTGCAGCCCGCCGCGCGGCACTGCGCGAGAATCCGCTCGACGTCGTCATAGCTCGCGAGGCGCAGCAGGTGCTGACGGCCATTGCCGTTGCCCGCGCCGCTTTCCACGTCGAGCGGCCGTAACTCGGCCGGCAGCACGCCTTGCGCGAAACGCAGGAACAGTTGCATGCCCGCGAAGCGCTGCAGCAGCGCGCTGGTGCGCTCCAGCGCGACCACCTCGCCGCGCCGCAGCATTGCGATGCGGTCGCACAGCGATTCGGCTTCTTCGAGGTAGTGCGTGGTCAGCACGATGGTGTGACCTTCGCGATTCAGGCGCGAGATGAATTTCCACAGCGTCTGGCGCAATTCGACGTCGACGCCCGCGGTCGGCTCGTCGAGCACGATCACCGGCGGCCGGTGTACCAGCGCCTGCGCGACCAGCACGCGACGCTTCATGCCGCCCGACAGCGCGCGCATGTTGACGTCGGCTTTCTCGGTGAGATCGAGATTGGCCATGATCTCGTCGATCCACGCGTCGTTATTGCGCAGCCCGTAATAGCCGGACTGAATCCGCAACGATTCGCGGACCGTGAAGAACGGATCGAACACGAGTTCCTGCGGCACCACGCCGAGCGCACGGCGCGCGTCGCGGAAATCGCTAACGACGTCATGGCCGCGCACCGCGATGCTGCCTTCATCGGCACGCGCGAGACCGGCGAGTATGCTGATCAGCGTCGTCTTGCCCGCGCCGTTCGGACCAAGCAGTCCGAAGAACTCGCCTTCTTCCACCGTGAGGCTGACGCCCTTGAGCGCCTGCAAGTCCTTGTAGCGCTTCTTGACGTTACGAATTTCTATGGCTGACATGACTGTGGGCCGCGTGCGTCGCGGCGCCTGAATGGGGGCGCAAAGTACTGGGGGGACGGAATTGGGGCCGGCAAAGATCACCGGATCTGCCCAAAAAACGGTTGATTATAGGGCAAAAATTAGCAGCCCCATGACGGCCAGGGGGATTGGCCGTGACGCTAGAGGAGCGTCAATGTCGTGACGAAATAAGGGTATCGACGCCGTAGGCTTGCGCGAGACTGGCGAGACCAGCCGGCAGATTGACGATCTCGAACGACGTGCCACGCGCTTGCGCCGCACGTTCCCACGCGAGCAGAACCGCCAGCGCGGACGAGTCGAACTGCGCGAGTGCCGCGCAATCCACACCGGTCGCACCCGCGGCAATGCGCTGCAAACCCGCCGCGAGCGCGGCCTTCGCGCTCGCGTGGGTCAGGGTCGCACCGCAGTCGAAGCGGTTGGCGACAGGGCTCAGCACTTCGCTCACGACTGCTTGCCCGCGGCGAGTTGCTGGTTGCGCTGCGTGAGGAACTGAATCAGCCCGTCCACGCCCTTCTGCTGGATCTGCTCGTTGAACTGCTGCTGATACGCCTGGATCAGCCATGCGCCGAGCACGTTGATGTCATACACGCGCCAGCCTTGCGGCGTCTTGTACAGACGGTAGTCGAGTTCGATCGGCGAGCCGTTGTTCATCACGACCGAGCGCACCACGGTGTCGGTGTCGTCCGGGCTCATGCGGAACGGCTTGTACTGAATCTGCTGGTCGCGCACTTGCGCGAGCGCGCCCGAGTACGTGCGGATCAGCAGCATCTTGAACTGCTCGACGATCTGCGCCTGCTGATCAGGTGTAGCCGTACGCCAGTTACGGCCCATGGCCAGTTGCGTGGTGCGATGGAAATCGGTGTACGGCAGGATCTTTTCGTTGACCAGCTTGGTGATGTGCGAGATGTCGCCCTGCTGGATCGACTTGTCGGCGCGTACCGCGTCGATCACTTGCTGCGTGATCGTCTTGATCATGCCGTCTGGCGAATTGGTGTCCACGGTTTGTGCCGATGCACCGGCGCTGGCGAACGAGAACAACGCAGCGAACAACGGAATGAGGAGGAATTTTTTCATATCGAGCCTTGCCTTATAAATAGTGCAACCGTTTGAGCCGACATTAACACGCGAGTTCAGCGGCAATCCACGCGCAAACTGCGAGAGTCGTGTCGAACTGTTACGGCCGCACGATCAGCGCAATTTGAATGACGGGAAATTGAAACGCGACGGCGGGACCAATTGACCGGCCGGAATCTGCGTCGTTTCAGGACCGCCGTTGAGGTCCAGCGGCGGCGTTCCGGACGTGCCCGAGGCGGCTTCAGGTGCAGCGGCGTTGTTCGTGCCGGTAGTCGTGCCCGCCGCCGCGCCTGCCGCCGAAGCCGCTTGCGGCGGCGCCGCTTTCGCAGCAGCACCCTGCGTGCCCGCCGGGGCGGCAGCCGCGCCGCCGTCGACGTCGTCGTACTTGGGCAGCGGTGCTTCGTCGCCGTAGTTCGGCAGCGACGCCGACTGCTTGCCGTCCGACAGCAGGTACTCGCGACGTTGCAGATACGCGTTACGCACGAACGAATACTTGTCGAGCGCGGCGCCTTCCAGCACATCGCTCGCGTTCAGCAGATTCGCACGCGTATTGATCACGTTGATGCCGTACAGCGCCCAGCTCAAGCCATCCGGATGAATGTAGCTGAGCGGGTTCACGTAGTAATTGCCGATCGAACCGACCGCGTCGCGCACCGTGCTCGGTCCGAACAACGGCAGCACGAGGTACGGACCCGCCGGCACGCCGTAGTGGCCGAGCGTCAGGCCGAGGTCGTTGTCGTGCTTGGGCAGCTTCGCGAGCGTCGCCACGTCGAACAGTCCGCCTACGCCGAACACCGTGTTGATGACGATCCGCATGATGTCTTCGACACCGTCGGTGATCTTCAACTGCAGCAGATTGTTTGCCGCGATGTAGACGTCGCCGATGTTCGAGAAGAAGTTCGTCACGCTGTCGCGCACCGGCTGCGGCGTGATGAACACGTAGCCCTTGGCGACCGGCTTCAACGCGTACTGGTCGAGCTTGTCGTTGACGGTAAAGATGGTGCGGTTGAAGCCTTCGAGCGGATCGCCCTTGGTCGGCGTTTGCACCGTAGTGCAGCCCGCGAGCAGCATGGCCGCGACCGCCAGCTTGCCTATCTGGAAGGCGCGCGCGCCCCCGGTATGTGAGGTCTGCATTTCTTATTCTCCTTATTGGCCGGCGGTGCCGGACGCCGGCAGGCTCGCGGCCGGCGCCGTCGGCGCGGGCGCCGGTGCGGCCGGCGACGCGCCAGGCTTCGACGCGCCCGAATCCGCGGCCTTGCTATACAGAAACTGTCCGATGAGGTTCTCGAGCACGATGGCCGATTGCGTCATCGAGATCGTGTCGCCCGCCTTGAGCATTTCGCTGTCGCCGCCCGGTTCGAGCCCGATGTACTGCTCGCCGAGCAGACCCGAGGTCAGAATCTTCGCCGACGTATCTTTCGGAAACGGGTATTGCTTGTCGATATCGATCGTGACGACAGCCTGGTACGCATTGCTGTCGAAGCCGATCGACGCGACCCGGCCGACCGTCACGCCCGCGCTCTTGACGGGCGCGCGCGCTTTCAGTCCACCGATATTGTCGAACTTGAGCTTGACCGGGTACGTTGCCTGAAACGACAACGAGCTCATGTTGCCGGCCTTCAGCGCGAGAAACAGCAACGCCACGAACCCCAACACCACGAACAGGCCGACCCAGAAGTCGAGAGCAGTCTTTTTCATCGTCATCCCAAAGTGAATCCGCCACGCCGTCAACGCTGCCCGCCGCGCGCGCCCCAGGACGCGGCGCCGGCCGGAAACGCGCGAACGCAGTCTTAGCTGAACATCAGTGCAGTCAGCAGAAAGTCGAGGCCGAGTACCGCCAGCGACGCATACACGACCGTTTTGGTGGTGGCGCGCGATACGCCTTCCGGCGTCGCCTTGGCTTCGTAGCCCTGATACAGCGCGACGAAGGTCACTGCGAGGCCGAACACCACGCTCTTGACGACCCCCGCGCCGACGTCGCGCCAGACATCGACGCCGCCTTGCATTTGCGACCAGAACGCGCCGGAATCGACGCCGATCAGCAACACTCCCACCACATACCCGCCCAGAATACCGACCGCGCTGAAGATCGCCGCGAGCACCGGCATGGCGATGATGCCGGCCCACAGGCGCGGCGCCACCACGACCTTGACCGGGTCGACGGCCATCATTTCCATGGCGGTAAGTTGCTCGCCCGCCTTCATCAGGCCGATTTCAGCCGTCAGCGACGTGCCCGCGCGGCCGGCGAACAGCAGAGCCGTGACCACCGGCCCGAGTTCGCGCACCAGCGACAGCGCCACCAGCAGCCCAAGCGCCTGCTCGGAGCCGTAGCGGTTGAGCGTGTAATACCCCTGCAAGCCGAGCACGAAGCCGACGAACAGCCCCGACACGGCAATAATCACCAGCGAATAATTACCTACGAAGTGGATCTGCTTCGTGACAAGACGCGGACGGCGCAGCAACGGGAATAATTCGAGCACCAGCCGGATAAAGAAACGCGTGGCATAGCCGGCCGTGCCGAGCCCGCCGATCACCGAGCGGCCGATCGCACTGATCATGACTGACCTCCGCCGATGCCGAAGTCCGCCGCGAGCGGCGTCTTGCTGGGGTAGTGGAATTTGAACGGGCCGTCCGGCGCGCCGTCGATGAACTGGCGCACCGTCGGATCGGTGGACGCGCGCAATTCGGCGGGCGTGCCTTCGGCGTGCACGCCGCCGTTGGCGAGGAAATACACGTAATCGGCAATCGCGAACGACTCCGGCACGTCGTGCGTGACGAGGATCGAAGTCGCGCCCAGCGCCTGGTTCAGCGCGCGAATCAGGTTCGCGGTGATGCCGAGAGAAATCGGATCGAGACCGGCGAATGGCTCGTCGTACATCATCAGTTCGGGGTCGAGCGCGATGGCGCGCGCCAGCGCCACTCGCCGCGCCATGCCGCCCGAAATCTCCGACGGCAGCAGGTCGCGCGCGCCGCGCAGACCGACCGCGTTGAGCTTCATCAGCACGAGGTCGCGCAGCAGGTCTTCGGGGAGATCGGTGTGCTCGCGCAGCGCGAAGGCCACGTTTTCGAACACGGACATGTCGGTGAACAGCGCGCCGAACTGGAACAGCATGCCCATCTTGCGGCGCAGCGCGTACAGGCCGTCGCGCGTTTGCTGGCCAACGTCCTGGTCCTGGAACAGGATCTGGCCGCGCTGCGCGCGCACCAGACCGCCGATCAGACGCAGCACCGTGGTCTTGCCGCAACCCGAGCCGCCCATGACGGCCACCACCTGGCCGCGCTTGAAGCGCAGATTCAGGTTCGACAGAACGAGCCGGTCGCCATAACCGAAGTCGACGTCGCGCAGCTCGAGTAAGGTCTCGGGGGAGGAAGACACGAAACTGACAGTCCTTTTACACGGAAGGCCGAATTATAGGGCCATCATGCAAAAGTTGCCGTGAGGTGCCCTGTCCCTTTACCAAGCGTGACGATTATTGCGTAAACGCGTGTTGCAGTGCAGAAACGGCGGCGCCGACATCGGACGCCTCCGTGACCGCGCGCACCACGGCCGCGCCGCCCACGCCGGTTGCCAGCACGTCCGGCAGCACCTGCAGGTCGATGCCGCCGATCGCCACCAGCGGCACGACGCCGTCGAGCAGGCGCACGTAACGTACCAGACGTTTGAGTCCCTGCGGCGCGGTCGCTATGGCTTTGGTGGTGGTCGCGAACACCGCGCCCACCGCGATGTAGCTGGGGCGGAAATGCAGCGCCCTCAGAATCTCGTAGAAACCGTGTGTTGACAGGCCGACGCGAATGCCCCCTGCGGCGAGCGCCGCCAGATCGGCGGTATGCACGTCTTCCTGGCCGAGGTGGACACCGTACGCGCCCGCGTCGAGCGCGGCTTGCCAGTGATCGTTGATGAACACCTGGGCGTCGTGCCGACGCCCGGCCGCCACGCTCAGCGCGATCTCGCGTTTCAGTTCGTCGGCAGGTTCGGCCGACTTGTGGCGCAACTGGATCGTCTTCACGCCCAAACCGGCGACGCGCTCGACCCATTCTCCGGTCGGCAGCACGGGATACAGACCGAGCCGCGTCGGGCACGGCGGAAAGGCCGGCTCCGGCGCGTCCGGCAAGCCGGCGAGGCGCGGGAAATGGCTGAGATCGGACGGAAAAGCGTCGTCGGCGCGGGTTTCGTCGCCGTCACGCCAGGCGAGCGCCAGCACCAGCGCGTCGTGCGGATCGAAACCGCAATCCAGAAACGCGGCCAGCGCGGCGATCCAGTCTTCCGCCAGATGACCTTCCAAACGGTAGGTTTCGCCGCCGAGATGCAGCACCGCGCGGTTCCGCGCGGCCTCGATCACACCCGCGCCCCGCACCTGCCAGCGCGCTACCTGCTCGCCGTGCTGCTGGGCGTCGGCGATCACGATCAGATCGCCGCCGTTCGGCTCGTCCGGCGCGGTCAGGCAGATGCGCCACGGCGCGTGGGTTGGCGGCCAGTCGCCGAGACGGGCGCGAATCCGCTCGGCGGCTTCGGTGAGTTCGTCGGCGGGCGGCCAGAACAGGTCGCGGCCCGTCAAGGCCAAGGTCTGCGTCATGCGCCGCCTCCGTCCTGATGCCAGAACGGCATGCCAACCACCGGCGTGCTCGCGTGCGCGCTTTCGCGCTCGGCCATCGGCCCCGCCAGAAAAGCGTGGCGGCCCGCTTCGACGCCCAGCGCGAAGGCCCGCGCCATCGCGTCGGGATGCGTGGCTTGCGACACGGCCGTGTTCAGCAGCACGCCGTCGAAGCCCCACTCCATCACTTGCGCCGCGTGCGACGGCACGCCGAGGCCCGCGTCGACGATCAGCGGCACGTCCGGCAGCCGCTCGCGCAACACCCGCAAGCCGTACGGATTGATCACGCCCTTGCCGGTGCCGATCGGCGCGCCCCACGGCATTAGCGCTTCACAGCCGGCGTCGAGCAGACGGCGGCCGATCACCAGATCTTCGGTGCAGTACGGCAGCACCTTGAAACCGTCCTTGACGAGTTGCGCGGCCGCTTCGATCAGCCCGATCGGGTCGGGCTGCAGCGTGTAGTCGTCACCGATCAGTTCGAGCTTGATCCAGTCGGTTTCGAAAATTTCGCGCGCCATGTGCGCGGTCGTGACCGCCTCGCCGACGGTCAAGCAGCCGGCCGTGTTCGGCAGCAGCGGCACGCCGTGGCGCTTGAGCAGATCGAAGAAGCCGGCTTCGGCGCCGCCTTCGTTCATCTGCCGGCGCAGCGCGACGGTCACCATGCCGGGGCGCGCGGCGTCGATCGAATCGGACAGCGATTGCAGCGACGGATAGCGCGAGGTGCCGAGCAGTACGCGGCTGGCGAAGGTCTCGCCGTAGAGCGTGAGCGCGTCGGCGGTTTGGGGGGAAGTGTTGGGCATTGTCTTTGTCTCCGGCAGGTCGTGGCGATACGTAGCTTTACGCTGTGGTAAGCGGCGGCCTTAACCGCCGGCCACGGGTTGCACGACGTCCAGCTTGTCGCCCGGCTGCAGCGCGCGGGCCGCATGCTGGGTGCGGGCCACGAAATCGCCGTTCAGCGCGACCGCGAACGGCGGCCGCGCGCCGAACGCGACGAGCGCATCGGCGACCGTCGCGCCCTCGGGCAACGACAACGGCTTCTGATTGATATGAATGTTCATGGTGTTCGAATACGGTTCAATCGATGGCGAAAGCGGCAAAGCGTGCCGCGTTAAAGCGTCTCAAAGCCCGTCGGGCCAGATGAAACGCGCAACGCTCATGCCGGCTCCCGCGTGGAATCCAGCTGGAATAGTTCGCTCCAGCGCGCGTCGCGTTGCCAGTCGGCGAACGCATCGGCGTCGCCGACACGGCCGTCGAGCAGTGCCGCGGCGAAGCGGACGGCTTCGTCGGCGACTTCGGGCACGATCATGTAGCCGTGCCGGTACAGGCCGTTCACGCGCAGTGTCTGCGCGCCATCCCACAGCAAAGCCGGACGGTGGTCCGGCAACGTCGGGCGGCACTGCGAATTCAATTCGAGGATACGAGCCTCGCCGAAGCCGGGATGCACGGAAAACGCCGCGCTCAGCAGTTCGAGCGCCGAGCGCACGCTGACCGGCGACATGTCCTCACCTTCGACTTCGGTCGCGCCGATCACGTAGAGATCGTCCTGCTTCGGCGCGATATACAGTGGATAACGCGGATGCAGCAAGCGCACCGGACGCGTCAGTTTGATACCGGGCGCGTGCACCCGCGCGACTTCGCCGCGAATCCCGCGCAACGTAGGCAGCACCGGCTTCGCGCCGAGGCCGCGGCAGTCGATCGTAACGCGCGCGGGCGGCAGCGAAAGGTCGTCGACCGGCGTGTTCCAGTGCGTCTCGACACCACGCTCGCTGAGGCCCGCAGCCAATGCGGCCAGGACCTGACGGTTATCCAGTTGACCTTCGCGCGGCAGCAGCCAGCCCTGATTGAAGCGCCCGGCCAATGCAGGCTCGGCGGCACCGAGCTGCGCGCCGGCCAGGGTGACAAAGCCGCCGTCCAGCAAGTCGGCCGGCGCATTCGAGCGCACCCGGCGTTCGAACAGTGGCGCTTCGGTGCGGTCGGCATGATGCCAGACCACCAGCGTGCCATTGCGCTGAAAGAACACCGGCTCGGGCAACTCGGCCAGCACTTGCGGCCACGTATCGAGCGAACTCGCGCCGAGACGGGTGATCAGCAATTCGGCGCTGGCGGCTTCGGCGAGCGGCGCCAGCATCGCGGCGGCGACCCACGCGGCCGCTTGCGAACCGGCGGCGTCGCCACGCTCATAGAGCGCCACGCGATGCCCCTGGCCCGCCAGACGCCACGCGACCAGCCGGCCGCACAGGCCTCCACCGAGAACAGCGAAATCGGGTTGCGCGGAACGGCTCATTGCGCACACTCCGCTTCACGACGTCCGACCAGGCTAAACAGGCTAAAGCACAGCGCGCCGGCAGCGGCGTGACGAAGAGCAAAACACATAACTGAAGAATAGGCGGTCATCGAGTCCTTTCCGTACGGCCAAAAAACGCACGTACCCAGGACGAAACCGGCGGGTGAGGCCGGCCGGGCACGACGCGCGTTCTGATGACGCGCGCCACCCCGGCGGGGAATGGAAGACTGGCTGCTTCCGGAAACTTCCCGCGCCGGTATTACCCGGATCGGGTGCAAAGGGTCTCTCTCAGCCTTGCCGCTACGGCATGAAAATCATGCGCGCCTGTGGGCAAAGCACCCCTGTTTCGTCGAAGGTCATTAGACCATAAAAGCCGCGCGGCCCGCAAACCAGCGCCTGACGTGTTCGCGCGGCGTTTGATCCGGCACCTTCTTTTATGTCGCCGATGCGGCCTGACTCAGTGCTCTGGCACAATGCAACGAGCCCATGCCGCGACGGCGCGGCGCGGCCGGCGCGAATCCCAAGAACCGCCGCCCGTGCCGTCGGAGCATGGCAGCGAAGCCTTCTGGCGCAAATTAATTTTCGCTTAAGGGCTACGCGCCAGAATCGGACGCTCGCCCGGACGAGCGTTCGTCGAGCACGACGCCCGGGCATGCAGGCCAGCACTTCATCAGGATGCTCATGACACCGAATACCTCAGCCAGCCCCGCGCTACCGCCGGACGAAAAGATCTCCGCCTGGAGCCTGATCAAACCCTACTGGGTTTCCGAAGAACGAAAAACGGCCTGGGGCCTGCTCATCGCCATCATCGTGATGAACCTGCTGGTCGTGTGGATCAACGTGCGCCTGAACCGCTGGAGCGCCGACTTCTACAACGCGCTGCAAACCAAGAACGTGCACGATTTCCCGCACCTGCTGATGGTGTTCTCGGTGCTCGCGTTCGCCTTCATCATCCTCGCGGTGTATGGGCGGTATCTGCGCCAGATGCTCGGCTTCCGTTGGCGCCAGTGGCTAACCACCCGCTATCTGAACGAGTGGATGCACGACAGCGCCTTCTACCGGATCGAACGCGACCGCCTCGCCGACAACCCCGACCAGCGGATCAGCGACGACCTGCAGTCGTTCGCCACCAGCACGCTGTCGCTAACGCTCGACCTGCTCTCAACGATCGTCACGCTGGTGTCGTTCATCACGATCCTATGGACGATCGGCGGCGCACTGACCGTCTCGCTCGGCGGCATGCCGGTGCAGATTCCCGGTTACATGGTGTGGGCCGCCGCGCTCTACGCGGTGGTCGGCTCGCTGATCATCCAGAAGGTCGGCCATCCGCTCGTGCCGATCAACTACCAGGCGCAGAAAGTCGAGGCGGACTTCCGTTTCGGCCTGATCCGTCTGCGTGAAAACGCCGAGCAGATTGCCTTCTACAACGGCATGGAAACGGAAAAGACGAGCACGCACTCGCTGTTTGGGCGCATCCGCGACAACTGGTGGCAGGTGATGAAGTACACCAAGCGGCTCACCTTCGTGCTGAGCTTCTACGGTCAGATCGCCATCATCTTTCCGCTGGTGGTCGCCGCGCCGCGCTACTTCGCAGGCGCTTTCACGTTCGGCGTGCTGATGCAGATTTCCAGCGCGTTCGGCACCGTCAGCGATTCGTTTTCGTGGTTCATCAACAGTTACGGCAGCCTCGTCGAATGGCGCGCCACCGTGAACCGGTTGCGTGAATTCAAGCGCATCCTGCATTCGCCGCACCTGAAGGAATCGGTCTCGCCGGCCACCGAGCACGGCGGCATCAACCTGCATTTCGTCGACGCCGACAAGCTCTCCACCGAAGGCCTCAAGCTCGCGCTGCCGAACGGCAATCCGCTGTCGCGCATTCGCGATATCGCGATCCAGCCGGGCTCGCGCTGGCTCGTGCGCGGTCCGTCCGGCTCGGGCAAGAGCACGCTGATGCGCGCGCTGGCCGGCCTGTGGCCGTTCGGCGACGGCTCGATCGACGCGCCGGTGAACGCCCGCATGATGTTCATCCCGCAGGTCAGCTATATGCCGATCGGCACGCTGAAGGCGGCGCTCACCTATCCGTCCTCCGCCGACACCTATACCGACGACGAATGCCGCGAAGCGCTCGTCACCTGCCATCTGTCGGAGTACGCCGACCGACTGGCGGAATCGGGGCACTGGACCCGCATTCTGTCGCCGGGCGAACAGCAGCGCCTCGCCGCCGCGCGCGTGCTGCTGCACAAGCCGGACTATCTGTTCCTCGACGAAGCGACCAGCGCGCTCGACGCCGAAAACGAAGCGCGGCTATACCGCCTGTTCACCGAGCGCCTGCCGAAGGCGGCGATCGTCAGCGTCGCGCATCGCGAATCGCTGGCGGCGTACCACGACGAAACGCTCGACGTCGAACGTTCCGGCGAAGCGGTCGCGGCATGAGCGTGCCGAGTCCCGCCGGCTTCGATCGCGTCGTGCTGATCACCGGCGCGGGCTCCGGTATCGGCGCGGCACTGGCCCGGCGCATCGCCGCGCCACGTACCGCCCTGATGCTGCACGCACGCGGCGCCGACGAGGCGTCGCGCCAACGCCTCGCGCAAGTGGCCGCCGATTGCAGTGCGACTGGCGCGCAATGCGCGATGCTGTGCGCCGATCTGGCCGAGCGCGGCGCGGCGGACCATGTGGTCCATCAAACCCTGGCGAGCTTCGGCGCGCTCGATCAACTGGTCGCCAATGCGGGGCACGCGCAGCGGCAAACGCTGCACGCACTCGATCCCGATACGTTCAGCGCAGCGTGGGCCGCCATGCCGGCAGCGTTCGCCGCGCTCGTCAAACGCGCGTCGCCCGCGCTGGAAACGTCGAAACGGGGGCGCGTGGTCGCGCTCAGTTCGTTCGTCGCGCACCGCTATCGCGCGGATACGCCGTTCGCCGCGACGGCGGCCGCGAAAGCGGCGCTCGAGTCGTTAGCGAAAACGGCGGCGGCCGAACTCGCGCCGCATGGCGTGACCGTCAATTGCGTGGCGCCGGGTTATACCCGTAAAGATCATGGGCCGAGTGCCGTTAATGCATCGGTGTGGCAACACGCGGCAGAAGCGACCCCGCTCGGCCACGTCGCCGAGCCGGCCGATATCGCCGCGCTGATCGCGTTCCTGCTCTCCGACGAAGCACGGCATATCACCGGCCAGGTGATTCACGTCGACGGCGGCCTCACGTTGGGCTGAAAAACGCCCACTGCCGCAACATCCAGAAAGACCCGCGAAGAGTTCGAAAGCATTTGCGAAGCCGGCAAGCTGTTCCGCGCTTTGAACCCATGCTCCTCCAGCGACGATAGCCAGGCGTGCCAAACCTCGTGCGGCATGCCACGACATTCAACGCTATTGGACTCTTCGCTCATGTCATTCGATCGCCGCTCCTATTCCTTGACCCGCCGCCTCGCGCTGGCTGTCGGCGCAGCGCTGCTGCTGACGAGTGCCGCGCACGCCGCGCAAACCATCCACGCCGACGAACCCGCCGACGTGTGCCCCGCGCTCAAACACATCGTCGACACCCGCGATTTCAAACAGTTGCAGGCACAACCGGCCGCGCGGCTGCCGGGCTTATCCGATGCGGACGACTGCCGTGCCAGCAAACACGCTTACGACTGCCACTGGCGCGCGCACTGGCAAGCCGACGGTGTGGTCACCGACCCGCTCGAGGAATTCGGCGCCGATATCGCGGCCTGTTTCCCGAACGTCGTGCATGACCTCAATACGCCGACGCGTCAGCATTTCATCGTGACCACCGCTGCCGCGCGACGCGTCAGCGTCACGGCAAGCGTGCAAGGGCAAAACGAATTGCGTCTGCGCATCACGCGCTAAGCGTGAACCTGCCTCTGAGTCTGAACCCGCCCGCGCGCCACGCCCGCCGCCACGATTCGCCGCGCTTCGCGCTGCATGGCCGCTTCCATTGACCGCCACCTGGCACCGTCTCATGACCTTCATGCTGAGCATGCACGCCGTCACTTTCACGCGAGCTTCACGGGCCACACGCAGCGCGTGGCTCGTCACGCGGCGTTCGTGCGCGCGGCTGGCCGTCGGCGCGATGCTGGCGGTCGGCCTGAACGGCTGCGCGTGGACGCTGATTCAGGCCGCTGACGCCACCGGCTCGGTGATTCAGGCCGGCTACGCGATCGCGGCGAATTACTCGTCGCCGACCTTCGTCAACGGCCGGCCGGCTGACGTACACAACGTGTGCATCGAAGTGAATCAGACCGTGTCGGTCGGCGATTTCGTGCCGGCGCTGCAACTCGCGCTCGACCGGCGCGGCATTCGTTCGGACGTCTACAATCCGGGCACCTCGCCCGCCGGTTGCGAGGCGCGGCTCGTCTACAACGCGGCGATCGATTACGGCCGCCGTTCGTTCAGCGACGAATCGATCCAGTACCTGTCCATCATCGACCTGACGCTGATCCAGCACGGCCGCATTCTCGTCACCGCGCGCTATCAGACCGGCGGCCTCAACACCGACCGTTTTTCGTCGGCGTCGACCAAGCTCAATGGTCTGATCGAACGGATGGTGGTCGATCAGAGCGACTTCGCGCGCCAATCGATGCAGACCATTCAGACTTCGCAGGCAAATTAGCCGCACCGCTTTGCTTGCCGTCTCTTACACGGGAAAGGATTCGAAAGCGTTGCGCGCTTTGCGCGGTGCGTATCGATCACTAAGATGGCCTGAATGAACCAATCCATTCTGGTCGTCGACGACGACCCCGTCGTACGTGAACTCGTCAGCGATTATCTGCAAGGGCGCGGCTTCAAAGTCGCCACGCTCGAACACGGCCTGGCGCTGCAGCGCAAATTGCAGGACGAGCGTCCCGCGCTAATCGTGCTCGACATCATGATGCCGGAACTCGACGGCATCAGTGCGCTGCGCGCGTTGCGCGTGGCCGGCGACGATATTCCGGTGATCCTGCTGACCGCGCGCGCCGATCCGATCGACCGCGTGATCGGCCTCGAACTCGGCGCCGACGACTATCTCGGCAAGCCCTTCGAACCGAGCGAACTGGTCGCCCGGATTCGCACGGTGCTGCGCCGCCGCGGCGCGATTGCGCCGAGCGCGCCGGAACAGCGCGCGCCGTATCGGTTCGGGCGTTTCGAAGTGAATTTCCCGGCGCGCGAATTGCGTCGCGACGGCGAGCGCATCACGCTGCGTTCGAGCGAATTCGCGATGCTCAAAGTGTTCGTCACACATTCGATGACGGTGCTGACGCGCGCGCAGTTGCTGGAGAAACTGCACGGCAATAGCGAGGCGCATCGCAATCGCAGTCTGGATGTGTCGATCTGGCGCTTGCGGCGGCTGATCGAAGTGGATCCGTCGGAGCCGCGCTACGTGCAGACGGTGTGGGGACGCGGGTATGTGTTCGTGCCGGACGGGGAAATCGGCGCGGCGGAACGGAGCGCGGCGCCGTTGGCGTAGTGAAGAGAGGGCACGCTGGCCTGAACCCCTCACCCATCACACGCTCAAAACGTCAGCACGCTCAAGAACATGCGCTGCAACCAGCCCATCGTCGTGGCGTCGGACACCATCCCCGCGCCCGCCTGTTCGATCCGCGCATTGGCGACCTTGCTCGACGCGACATAATTGCCCGCTTCGATGTCTTTGGGATTAACGATCCCCGACAAGCGCAAACGATCGCTGTTGCCGCTCATCGCGATCATCTTCTCGCCCGACACGACCAGGTTGCCGGTCGACATCGTACCGATCACGGTGACCGCCAGCGTGCCGGTCATGCCGCTCACGTCGGTGAGACTGCCCTGCCCTTTGTAGTCCGTGCTCGCCGAGCCGATGTTGAACAATCTCGCGAGTCGCGCGGCGGCGTTGGTCGACTGATCGGCGGCGGCGGCGGTGATGCTGCTCGAACGGCTCGCCGCCGCCGTCGAACTATTGTTGCCGCTGTACGACTCCGACAGACGAATCGTCAGCACATCGCCGATATGCTGCGCACGCGGGGTTTCGTACAGCAGCAAAGGCGTGCCGGCCTGATAGATCGCGCCTTGCGTGTTCACGTTGAGCGGCGCGGAGGCGAGCGGCGGCGCCATCGGCGTATCGACGATGGAAGGCTGCCGGCCGCCCGAACAGGCCGCGAGACAGAACGCCGCGCCCAGCGCGAACGTGAGAGGTAGCGTAGTCATGCAGGCTCCGAAGAAGAATTCGCGTGGACCGCGAGTCATGGCGCGAGCGCGCCGCTTGTCGACGTCGCGCATCAACCCGCCTCGGCGCCGCTCGCCTGCCATTGCCGTACGACCGACTTGACCCACGCATCCGAACCCTTCAGCAGATAGGTGAGCGTGCCGTTGTGCGTGCCCGGCAGAAAGCACAAGGTGATCGAACTCACCGCGTTGTCCCAGACATAGGTCGGCATCGCGCCCGAGGCCGACACGTTCCGCGTCGCGAAGCGCGGCGGTCCGTAGCGGTCGGCGAGCGCGTCGCGCAAGTCTTCGGCGGTGATCTCGTCGATCACAAAAGAAATCTCGTACAGACGCAGCGCGCTTTGTCCGTCGACGCGCGCAAAGCGCAGCACATGCTCCAGCGCCGGCGCGCCGTCCACCACCGCTTGCGACACCGCCCAGCCGTCATTGCCGCGATGCGCCCAGCGGCACGCCACCGTCAAGCTCTCGTGCGACTTCAAACGCATCCCGAGCGCGCCCGCCTGCACATCCGTCTCGCAAACCGGCACGCTGCCGACCGGCGTCGCCCGCACGGTCGACCCCGCGCGGAATTCGTCGAGCGTCATGCCGAGCGTGACGCCACGAAACGCAAACGGCGCGTCCTGCGTCGACGAGCGCCGGCGTGCCTCGGCGGCGGCGTCCTTCTGCGCGGGCGCGGTTGCTGAAGCATTCGGATTCGCGTCACGCGCGACTGGTTGCGCATAAGCCGCCAGCGAAAACAAACCACCGAATAGCGCCAACGCACAGGCAATCCGTTTGAGTGTCATGATTCAGTCGATCGCGGAGGAACACATGTCGAACGGGGCGGCCGCGGCATGGCCGACAACCGGGACGATTTTCAGCGTGGCTGAAGTCAGCCGGCACGGCAGCGCGGCGACGGCGCAGCCGCCGAACGGCAGCAGCGCCGCGCCGAGCGTCAACCACGCAACGACACGAATGAAACGGTCAATGATTCTCGGGGTCGACACACGGGCCTCGGTGCGTCAGGCGGTCGTGTTGACGTTATGCCCAACGAGTCCGGCGGGCAGCGAAGGCAACGCTTCGGCAGCGGCCTCCTGAGTGGGCAACGCCGTGCCGGGGTTGGTTTGAGCCGCGGGTTTCGGCGCTGGCGGTGTCGGCGCCATCGAAGAAAAGCGGGTTGAGCTGAAGTTGCTATGAACGGTCATGATGAGCCTCGCGTGGCGCTGGGTTTCGATTTCACGCCGCTTGCCGTGGGCCCAAGGCGTTAGGCTGTTTCCGGCTTGCGGCGCAACGTACTGCACGACGAATCATCGCGCTGCGCACACGTCGGCGATGCACGAAGAAAAGCGTGCTTTCCAGCGGTTCTTCCGAGCCGTTGCGAGCGGTTTCAATTACACGCAAATTCTTTCCTCGGAGGAATTTTTGGCGATGCTTAGCGAATTGAACGGGCCTGAGCGGCGTGCCGCGCTTTGCCTGATAGGGCATGCGTGAAATACGCCATGAGCCTTCCGCAGCGGGCCTTACGCGTCGACCAGCACCGACTTTGCCGGCGAGCGTAAGCATTGGTAAGAAAACAGTCGGCCGCGCGTTGTGCGGGCCAGTCTAGAATTTCGCCATGAATCCACAGGTCCTTATCGTCGACGACGATCCGGTCGTACGCGATCTGCTATGCAAGTTTCTGCAATCGAACGGCTTCGACGCGTCGGTGCTGCATGACGGCACGCATCTTCAGCGGCGGCTCGAACGCGAGCGGCCTTCCGTCGTGGTGCTCGACATCATGATGCCGAACACCGACGGCCTGCGCGCGCTCACCGCGTTGCGCGCCGCCGGCGACGACATTCCGGTGATCTTCGTGACCGCGCGCGGCACGGTGGCCGACCGCATCGTCGGGCTCTCGCTCGGCGCGGACGACTACCTGACCAAGCCGTTCGATCCACGCGAACTGCTCGCGCGCATCCACACCGTGCTGCGCCGCCGTGGGCCGTCCACCACCAGCGCGCCGGAAGCCCGCAAGCCTTACCGGTTCGGGCCGTTCGAACTCGACTTCGCAACCCGTTCGCTGTCGCGCGACGACGCCAAGCTGGCGCTGCGCGACAGTGAGTTCGCGCTGCTGAAAATCTTCGTCAACAATCCGTACAAGGTGCTGTCGCGCGTGCTGATTCACGATCTCGTGCATCGCGATAATCTGGCCTTCCGCGACCGCAGTCTAGACGTGCCGATCTGGCGTCTGCGCCGCGTGATCGAGGAAGATCCGTCCAATCCCTGCTACGTGCAAACGGTGCGCGGCAAAGGCTACGTTTTCGTACCCGACGCCGACGGCACGCCCTTCGCCGACGAGGCCGCCTCCTCCGCATGAGAAACCCGCTGAACACGCTGTTCGGCAGGATGGCGTTGCTCTCGACGGCGGTGTTGTTCGCGATTCAGGCCGGCTGGTTCGTGCTGATCGTCATGCAGCCGCCGCGCCATGAAATCGACGGTTTCGCGCGCGGCATTCTGCTGGTGCTACAGGCCGTCAACGGCGAGCCGATGAAGGGCGCCGCGCTCGCGCCCGCCATGCGCGTGCATCTCGTGCCGACCTGGAACATGCCGGCCAGCGTCCATCTGGGCGAGCCGACGCGGCATCCGCTGATCGATTTGAGCCGGCAGTTGCGCGAAAACTTGCCGCCCGGCACACGGATCGCCGTGGACGACGTGCGGCCGCCGCAACTATGGGTGCTGTTCCCCGGCAAATCGAACTGGGTGGTGGTGCCGGTCGACGTGCCGCCGCGCCCGCGCTTTCTGATCGAAGCCGTCTCGATGCTGGCGGGTGCGCTGATCCTCTCGCTGCTCGCGGTGTGGCAGATGCAGCGGCCGTTGTCGCGGGTGGCCGGCGCCGCTCGCGAATTCGGTTCGGGCGGCCGGCCGGAGCCCGTGACCGTGCAAGGCCCGCGCGAACTGCGCGATCTGATCGGCTCGTTCAACGACATGATGCGGCGTCTGAACGAAGCCGGCGACGACCAGGCCGTGATGCTGGCCGGCGTCGCGCATGATTTGAAAGCGCCGCTCACGCGCCTTAAATTGCGCGCCAGCGTGCTAGTCGCGGAAAGCGAACGCGCGGGCCTGATCCGCGACGTAGACTCGCTGACCAACATCGTCCAGCAGTTCCTCGAATTCGCCGGGCAGTCCGCCGACGCCGGGCCGCCGGTCGGAGTCGAAGACTTTTTGCAGGAACAGTTTTTCGCGGGCGACAGCACCGAAACGCCGTTGTTCACGCTCGATCTGCGCGCGGGCCCGGCGTTCAAATTACCGCGTACGTTGCTCGACCGGCTGGTCACGAATCTCGTGGATAACGCGCTCGAACACGGCTCGCCGCCGGTGGATATCGCTACCGCGCGCAGCGACGGACATTGGGTTATCAGCGTACGCGACCACGGACCCGGCATTCCGGACGACCGCATCGCCGCCGCGATGAAACCCTTTGTGCGTCTCGACGCGGCGCGGGGCGGCGAAGGTCACTGCGGCCTGGGTCTGGCGATCGTGGCGCGGCTCGCGCACGATCGCGGCGGACGTTGCCACGTGCGCAATCACGCGCAAGGCGGGTTGGAAGTACGGATCGAATTGCCCGTGATCGCGGCGTTGGCGTGAGGCGGGCGTGTGCGCTTACGCGCCCTTACTGGAAGGCCTGCTGCATGGGTAGCGGCCTTATAGTCAGCACCGGCAACCTCGATGCCGCCCTTTCTCCGTCCGCCCGCTTATCGGGGCGGACTTTTTTTTGCCTGTCGCGTAGTGCGTGTCTCGTCCCGCAGTTCACTGTTCACTGCTCACTGCTCAACGTTCAAGTTATGAGCCGGCTGTGCAGCAGGTCGATCGTCGACTGAGCGAGCCCCAAGCCTTGCGTCAGATAGTTCGTCATCGTGCCGTAGTTCGCCTGCACCTGATCGAAGCCCGCCTGCAGATAACTCTCCTGAACATTCAGAAACGGCGTTTCGACCGTGGCAATAGCGTCGCCATCTTGCGCACGCAGCGTCTCGATCTGCGTCTGGATCGACGGCGCCAGATACACGCTGCTCAGCAGATAGTCCTGCGTGATGACGTCGAGCGGCACATTGGCGATGCTCTGCAGCAGCGCCGCGACCCAGCCGGTGCGATCCTTACCCGCGCTCGAATGAAACAGCTGCGCGCCGGCGCCATCGGCCAGATGCGTCAGCAGTGCGCCGAAACTGGCGCGCTGAGCCGGACCGGTGACATACGCACGCGCCTGCGCTTCCATGAACGCGGTCGCGGCGCCGGCGGAATCGAAAGCGGGAGCGAGGAAGTCTTCCGTGCCGAGCACGTTGAAGGTCTGCACGATCGCGCCGCCCGGCAGAATGTCGGCGGTGCGCGCAATCTCGCCCGGCGTGCGCAGGTCGTAGACCGTGGCGATACCGAGCTTGTCGATCGTGGCGGCGTCGGCGCTGCTGAGCGTCAGCACATTCGCGCGATAGAACGCGCCACGGCGCATCTGTTTGCCGTCGACGGTCGGATAGCCCGCGGCAGCGCCCGCAAGGTCGCGGAAGTTGTCGACCGATGCAAGGTGCGGCGTGGGCGGCTGATCGGCGTCGAGATTGCCGCCGCCGCAAGCGGACAGCAGCGAAGCGCTCAAGCCGGACATCAGCAGCACGCTGGCCGAGCCCTTGAGAAAGGTACGGCGCGACGCGCAATCCGCATCGGATACCGTCCTCGGGCCAGCCCCATTCGCTCGCGACAAGGTCGTGCTCGCGAAGCGGCGCAGTGGCGAGCAGGTTTTTGCGGTGGCGGGCATTAGGCGTGGCTGGCGCGGACGTGAGAGGGTGGGTCGCAGCATAGGCGCTGCCGACGCAGTTTACCGGCGGAGAATAACTTTTGCGTTACAGAGTAGTAGTTGGTAAGGAAACGAGAGGTTGGCTCCGGCGTGCTTGCGGCGGGTCGAGCGCGGCGCATGCGCCGCGAGTCGCTACCTGAAGCGATTTCCCCAATCTTGCGTCTCTTATCGCCTATTACGCCGAAATGCCATTTTTGAGCACAACTGGCCCCGGGACGCCTCATCCCCGTAGAATACGAACACCCCTTTTTCCAGCCGCCCGCAGGCCAAAAGACCTGGAGACCATAACAAAACATGCCTTCTCTCCAATGGTTCACCGAACTGACCCAGCGCGAGCGCCGCACGCTTTACGCCGGTTTCGGCGGCTACGCAGTCGATGCCTTCGACTTCATGATCTACTCGTTCCTCATTCCGACCTTGATCGCGACATGGGGCATGACAAAAAGCGAAGCGGGCATGATCGCCACCAGTTCGTTGATCTCGTCGGCGATAGGCGGCTGGCTGGCCGGCATCCTCGCCGACCGCTACGGCCGCATCCGCGTGCTCCAGTGGACCATCGCCACCTTCGCGCTGTTCACTTTCCTGTCGGGCTTCACGCATTCGTTCTGGCAACTGCTCACCACGCGCACGCTGCAAGGCATTGGCTTCGGCGGTGAGTGGTCGGTCGTGACGATCATGATGGCCGAGACCATCCGCTCGCCACAGCATCGCGCCAAAGCCGTCGGCACCGTGCAAAGCAGTTGGTCGTTCGGCTGGGCGGCCGCGGCGATCATCTACTGGGCATTCTTCGCGCTGCTGCCCGAGCAGGTTGCGTGGCGCGCCTGCTTCTGGATCGGCCTGCTGCCCGCGGCGTGGATCATCTACATTCGCCGCAATGTGAGCGACCCGGAGATCTATCTGGAAACGCGCCGCGCGCGCGACAACGGCTTCGATACATCGCACTTCCTGCAGATCTTCTCCGCGTCGCACCTCAAGACCACGTTGCTCGGCAGCGTGTTGTGCACCGGCATGCTCGGCGGCTATTACGCGATCACCACGTGGCTGCCGACCTATCTGAAAACCGTGCGCCATCTTTCCGTGTTCAACACCAGTGGTTATCTGATCGTTCTGATCGTCGGTTCGTTCACCGGATATATCTTCGGCGCGATTCTTTGCGACAAGATCGGCCGGCGCGCATCGTTCGTGCTGTTCGCGATCGGCTCGTTCGTGCTCGGCATGGTCTACACGATGCTGCCGATCACCGACGGCATCATGCTCGCGCTCGGCTTTCCGCTCGGCATTGTCGTGCAGGGGATTTTCGCGGGCGTGGGGGCGTATCTGTCGGAGCTTTATCCGAATGCGATACGCGGATCGGGGCAAGGCTTCTGCTACAACCTGGGGCGCGGGCTCGGCTCGTTCTTTCCGATACTCGTCGGTACACTGTCGCAAACCATGACGCTGGTGAAGGCAATGGGCATCGTGGCCGGTTCCGGTTATCTGCTGGTGATCGTCGCCGCGCTCTGTCTGCCGGAAACCAAGGGCAAAGTACTCGGCGCGGCTAGCCCCGCCGCCTGATCTCGCAGCACACATTCATGAAAACGATTGTTCTGGGCGGCGGCGTGATCGGCGTGGCCACGGCTTTTTACCTGCGTCAGCAGGGCTGCGACGTCACGCTGATCGAGCGCGAACCGGATGTCGCGCTGTCCACCAGTTTCGGCAATGCCGGCGTGATCGCGCCGGGTTATGTGACGCCGTGGGCCGCGCCCGGCATGCCGACCAAGATCCTCCACTATCTGTTCAAGCCGGCCTCGCCGCTAATCTTCCGGCCGACGTTCGACCCGGCGCAATGGCGCTGGATCGCGCGCTGGCTGCGGGAATGCGATCTCGAACGCTTTCGCGTCAACAAGCAGCGGATGCAGCGGATCGCTTATTACAGCCGCGACTGTCTGCACGAATTCCGCCGGGGGCATCCGTTCGATTACGGGCGTAGTCAGGGCTATCTGCAGTTATTCCGCAGCGAGTACGACGTCGAGCTCGCGCAGCCGGCGCTGACGGTGTTGCGCGACGCGGGCATTGCGCATCGGCAGGTGAGCGCGGCGCAATGCGTCGAGATCGAACCAGGTTTGCGCTGGGCGCGCGAGGCACCGCTTTCGGGTCTCTATCTGCCGGACGACGAAGCGGGCGACTGCGCCCGTTTCACCCGCGAATTGCGCGCGGTGTGCGAGCGCAATGGCGTGCGGTTTCGCTTCGACACGACCATCCAGTCGCTCGACGTGCAAGGCGGTACGGTGCGCGGCGTGCGTGTGGAAAGCGAGCGCGGCAGCGAGATCGTGCCGGCCGATGCGGTGGTCGTGGCGTTGGGCGTGGACAGTGCGGCCTTGCTCGCGCCGCTTGGTGTGAAGGTGCCGCTTTATCCGGTGAAAGGCTATTCGGCGACCTTGCCCATCACCGACGAAGAAAAGGCGCCCCGCGCCGCGCTGATGGACGAATCGCTGAAAACGGCGATCACGCGCTTCGGCAATAACCTGCGCGTGGCCGGCACGGCGGAACTCGGCAACCGCCACGCCACATTACGTGAGCAGGCGTTACAGACGCTGATGAAAGTGCTCAAGGACTGGTTCCCGCACGCGGCGAATCCGACCTCCGCGCACTTCTGGGTCGGCCGCCGGCCGATGACACCCGACGGCGCGCCGCTACTCGGCGCATGCGGCGTGGACAATCTCTGGCTGAACCTTGGACACGGCTCAACGGGCTGGGCGATGTCGATGGGGTCGGGGCGTGTGGTCGCGGATCTGATTGCGCAGCGAGAGCCGGAGATCGATCTCGATGGGCTGACGTTGGCGCGGTATCGCGGATAACAACGCACGGTCGGCAAAAACTAAAAAGCCGGGTCACCCTCACAGGTGCCCGGCTTTGTTTTTTCACGGCTCGACAATCCAGCCTTGTCGTCTCCACCTCTTCCTGCAATGAGTAGCCCGTTTCTACCGCGCCGCAGTGCAATGCGACGCGGCAGCGAAACCAGCCGGAGACGTTTAACGCGGCAGTTCCGAATGCCCCATCAGGAACGCGTCCACCGAACGCGCGCACTGACGGCCTTCGCGGATCGCCCACACCACCAGCGACTGGCCGCGACGCATATCGCCCGCCGTGAACACCTTGTCCACCGACGTGTAATACGCCTTGTCGCCTTCGGTCGCGGCGCGCACGTTGCCGCGCGCGTCCTTGTCGACGCCGAACGCTTCGAGCACCGGCGAGAGCGGCTGCGTGAAGCCCATGGCGAGCAACACCAGATCGGCCTTCATTTCGAATTCCGAGTTCGGCACTTCCTGCATCTTGCCGTCCTTCCATTCGACGCGCGCCGCGATCAGCTTCTCGACCTTGCCGTTCTTGCCTTCGAGGCGCTTGGTCGCAACCGCCCAATCGCGCTCGCAGCCTTCGTCATGCGACGACGACGTGCGCAGCTTGATCGGCCAGTACGGCCACACCAGCGGCTTGTTCTCTTCTTCCGGCGGCTGCGGCAGCAGTTCGAATTGCGTGACGCTTTTCGCACCATGACGATTCGACGTGCCCACGCAGTCCGAGCCCGTATCGCCGCCACCGATCACGACCACATGCTTGGCCTTCGCGAGCAACTGGTTCGCGACCTTGTCGCCGGCATTGACCTTGTTCTGTTGCGGCAGGAATTCCATCGCGTAATGGATGCCTTCCAGTTCGCGGCCCGGCACCGGCAGATCGCGCGGCGTTTCCGAACCGCCGGCAATCACCACCGCGTCGAACTGTTCCTTCAACTCGGCCGGCGTGACGGTTTCCTTGGCCGTGTTGCCGATGTGATCCGGCAGCGAATCCGCGCGGCCGATGAACACGTTGGCGCGGAACGTCACGCCTTCCGCTTCCATCTGACGCATGCGGCGATCGATCAGCCACTTCTCCAGCTTGAAGTCGGGAATGCCGTAACGCAGCAAACCGCCGATCCGGTCGTTCTTTTCGAACACCGTCACATCGTGCCCCGCGCGCGCGAGTTGCTGCGCGACGGCGAGACCCGCGGGGCCGGAACCGACCACGGCGACCTTCTTGCCGGTCTTGTGCTTCGGCGGCAGCGGTGCAACCCACCCTTCGGCCCAAGCCTTGTCGATGATCGCGTGTTCGATCGACTTGATGCCGACCGGGTCGTTGTTGATGCCGAGCGTGCACGCCGCTTCGCAAGGTGCCGGGCAGATGCGGCCCGTGAACTCGGGGAAGTTGTTCGTCGAGTGCAGCACTTCGATCGCGTTCTTCCAGTCCTGATGGAACACCAGGTCGTTGAAGTCCGGGATGATGTTGTTCACCGGGCAGCCGTTGTTGCAGAACGGAATGCCGCAGTCCATGCAACGCGCGCCTTGAATCTTCGCTTCGTCGTCGCTCAGTGCGGCGACGAATTCCTTGTAGTGCTTCACACGCGTGAGCGGAGCTTCGTACGTCTCGTGGCGACGTTCGAACTCGAGAAAACCGGTTGCCTTGCCCATGTGGTTCTCTTCTCTATCTGTATCTAGGGGTGATCTGGACCCGCCGCGGAGCACCGTTCAACGGTGACCGCGCGCGGCGGGTACGGCTTAAGGGTGACGTCCCGCTGGCAACTTGCCAGCGAAGCGGCAGTGCGGCGATGTGGCGGGTTAAGCGGCGAGCACTTCCTTGTTCGCCTTCTTCGCGGCCATTTCGCCCAGCGCGCGCTTGTATTCGGTCGGGAACACCTTCACGAATTGACGGCGCGACGCGTCCCAGTTTTCGAGCAGCGCTTTCGCACGCGGCGAGCCCGTGAACTGGAAGTGACGCTCGATCAATCCCTTCAGCAGCGCTTCGTCGGTCGCGCCGGTGTGCCACAGACCCTTGTCGACCGTGCGTTCCTGTTCGGCCTGTTGCAAGACCGGTTCGAGCGCGACCATCGACTTGTTGCACTTGCCCGCGAACGAGTTGTCCGGATCGAACACATACGAAATGCCGCCCGACATGCCGGCCGCGAAGTTACGGCCCGTTTCACCGAGCACGACCACCGTGCCGCCCGTCATGTATTCGCAACCGTGGTCGCCCGTGCCTTCGACAACCGCCGTCGCGCCCGAGTTACGCACGCAGAAGCGCTCGCCGGCCACGCCGCGGAAGAACGCTTCGCCTTCGATCGCGCCATACATCACCGTGTTGCCGCAAATGATGTTTTCTTCCGACTTGCCACGGAAATCGTTGGTCGGACGAATGATGATGCGCCCGCCCGACAAACCCTTGCCGACGTAGTCGTTGCCGTCGCCGACCAGATCCAGCGTCACGCCCTTCGCGAGGAACGCGCCGAAGCTCTGGCCCGCCGTGCCCTTCAACTGGATGTGAATCGCGTCGTCGGGCAGGCCGTCGTGGCCGTACTTCTTCGCGATCGTGCCGGACAGCATGGCGCCGACCGTACGGTTCACGTTGCGCACCGGCTGGATGAACGAGACGTGCTCGCCCTTTTCGATCGCCGCTTTCGCCTTTTCGATCAACACGTGGTCGAGCGCCTTGTCGAGGCCGTGATCCTGCACGTCGACGTGCTTACGCGCGACATCCGCCGACACTTGCGGCTGATAGAACACGCGCGAGAAGTCGAGACCCTTCGCCTTCCAGTGCTCGATGCCCTTCTTCATGTCGAGCAGTTCGGCGTGACCGATCAGGTCGTCGAACTTGCGGATGCCCAGTTGCGCCATGATTTCACGCGCTTCTTCCGCAACGAAGAAGAAGAAGTTGACGACGTGTTCCGGCTGGCCCTGGAACTTCGCACGCAGCACCGGATCTTGCGTCGCGACGCCGACCGGGCAGGTGTTCAGGTGACACTTGCGCATCATGATGCAGCCTTCGACGACGAGCGGCGCCGTCGCGAAGCCGAATTCATCAGCGCCGAGCAGCGCGCCGATCACCACGTCGCGGCCGGTCTTCATCTGACCGTCGGCCTGCACGCGAATACGGCCGCGCAGCTGGTTCAGCACCAGGGTCTGCTGCGTTTCGGCGAGACCGAGTTCCCACGGCGTGCCCGCGTGCTTGAGCGACGACAGCGGCGAAGCGCCCGTGCCGCCGTCGGTGCCGGCGATCACGACGTGATCCGCCTTGGCCTTCGCGACGCCTGCGGCGACCGTACCGACGCCCGACTCCGACACCAGCTTCACCGAGATGCTGGCCGCCGAATTCGCGTTCTTCAGATCGTGGATCAGTTGCGCCAAATCTTCGATCGAGTAGATGTCATGGTGCGGCGGCGGCGAAATCAGGCCGACGCCCGGCACCGAGTAACGCAGCTTGCCGATGTATTCCGACACCTTGTGGCCCGGCAACTGACCGCCTTCGCCCGGTTTCGCGCCTTGCGCCATCTTGATCTGGATCTGATCGGCCGACGACAGATACTCCGCCGTCACGCCGAAACGGCCCGACGCCACCTGCTTGATCCGCGAGCGCAGCGAATCGCCGTCCTTCAACGGAATGTCGACGATCACTTCTTCGCCGATCACGGACTTCATCGTGTCGCCGTTCTTGATCGGAATGCCGCGCAGTTCGTTGCGATAGCGGTTCGAATCTTCGCCGCCTTCGCCGGTGTTCGACTTGCCGCCAATGCGGTTCATCGCGACCGCCAGCGTGGCGTGCGCTTCCGTGCTGATCGAGCCCAGCGACATCGCGCCCGTCGCGAAACGCTTGACGATGTCCTTCGCCGATTCGACTTCGTCGAGCGGGATCGCCTTGGTCGGGTCGAACTTGAATTCGAACAGGCCGCGGAACGTCATGTGACGCTTGGTCTGATCGTTGATCAGATGCGCGTATTCCTTGTACGTCTGATACGAGTTGCTGCGCGCCGAGTGTTGCAGCTTGGCGATCGCATCCGGCGTCCACATATGTTCTTCGCCGCGCACGCGGTACGCGTATTCGCCGCCGGCGTCGAGCATGTTCGCGAGGATCGGGTTGTCGCCGAACGCGTCGCGATGCAGACGGATCGCTTCTTCCGCGACATCGAACAGACCGATACCGCCCACCTTCGACGAGGTGCCCTTGAAGTACTTCTGCACCAGATCTTCAGCCAGGCCGACCGCTTCGAAAATCTGCGCACCGGTGTACGACATGTAGGTCGAAATGCCCATCTTGGACATGACCTTCATCAGGCCCTTGCCGACTGCCTTGGTGAAGTTGTAGACCGCCTTTTCCGGCGACAGGTCGCCCTTCAGGCCAGCGGCCAACTGGCCCAGCGTTTCCATTGCGAGGTACGGGTGAACGGCTTCCGCGCCGTAGCCCGCGAGCAGCGCGAAGTGGTGCGTTTCACGCGCCGAGCCGGTTTCGACGACCAGACCCGCGCTCGTGCGCAGACCGTGCTGCACGAGGTGCGTGTGGATCGCGGCGGTGGCCAGCAGCGCCGGAATCGCGACGTTGTCGCGGTCGGTCTTGCGGTCCGACACGATCAGCATGTTGTAGCCGGATTTGACCGCGTCGACGGCTTCCGCACAAAGCGAAGCGAGGCGCGCCTCGATGCCTTCCTTGCCCCACGCCACCGGATAGCAGATGTTCAGTTCGTACGAACTGAATTTGCCGCCCGTGTACTGATCGATTTCGCGGATCTTCGCGATGTCCTTGAAGTCGAGCACCGGCTGCGACACTTCGAGACGCATCGGCGGGTTGATGTTGTTCGTGTCCAGCAGGTTCGGCTTCGGACCGACGAACGACACCAGCGACATCACCATGTTTTCGCGGATCGGGTCGATCGGCGGGTTCGTGACCTGCGCGAACAGCTGCTTGAAGTAGTGATAGAGCGTCTTGTTCTTGTTGGACATGACCGCCAGCGGCGAGTCGTTGCCCATCGAGCCGACCGCTTCCTCGCCGGCTTGCGCCATCGGCGCCATCAGGAACTTGAGGTCTTCCTGGGTGTAGCCGAACGCCTGCTGGCGATCCAGCAGCGCAGCGGCTTCGCGGCGTTCCGTCGCGACGTCTTCGGCCTTCGGCTCGATTTCGTCGAGCTTGATCCGCACCGCGTCGATCCAGCTCTTGTACGGCTTGGCGTTCGCGAGGTTGTCCTTCAGCTCCTTGTCGTCGATGATGCGGCCGTGCTCCATGTCGATCAGGAACATCTTGCCCGGCTGCAAACGCCACTTCTTGACGATCTTCGACTCGGGGATCAGCAGCGTGCCCGCTTCCGACGCCATGATGACGAGGTCGTCGTCCGTCACGATGTAGCGCGCCGGACGCAGACCGTTACGGTCGAGCGTCGCGCCGATCTGACGGCCGTCGGTGAAGGCGATCGCGGCGGGGCCGTCCCACGGCTCCATCATCGCGGCGTGATATTCGTAGAATGCGCGGCGGTTGTCGTCCATCAGCGTGTGCTGTTCCCATGCTTCCGGGATCATCATCATCATTGCGTGGACGAGCGGGTAGCCGGCCATCACCAGCAGTTCGAGACAGTTGTCGAACGACGCGGTGTCCGATTGGCCCGGGTAGATCAGCGGCCACAGCTTCGGCAGATCGTCGCCGAGCACGTGCGACGCGATCGCGCCGGTGCGGGCGTTCAGCCAGTTGACGTTGCCCTTCACCGTGTTGATTTCGCCGTTGTGGGCAATCATCCGGTACGGGTGGGCGAGTTCCCAGGCCGGGAACGTGTTGGTCGAAAAACGTTGGTGCACCAGCGCCAGCGCCGAGACGGTGCGCTCGTCCTGCAGATCGCGGTAATACACGCCGACCTGGCCGGCCAGCAGCAGACCCTTGTAGACGATCGTGCGCGCCGAGCACGACGGCACGAAATATTCCTTGCCGTGCTTCAGCTTGAGCGCCTGGATGCGGTGGCTCGCGGTTTTGCGGATCACGTACAGCTTCCGCTCCAGCGCGTCGGTCACCATGATGTCCTTGCCGCGGCCGATGAAGATCTGGCGGATCAACGGCTCGCTCGCCTTGACGGTCGGCGAAATCGGCATGGTGTGGTCGACCGGCACGTCGCGCCAGCCCAGCACGACCTGGCCTTCGGCCTTCACCGTGCGTTCCAGCTCCTGTTCGCACGCCAGGCGCGACGCGTGTTCTTTCGGCAGAAAGACCATGCCGACGCCGTACTCGCCGCTCGGCGGCAGCACCACGCCCTGTTTGGCCATTTCCTCGCGATAGAAGCCGTCCGGGATCTGGATCAGGATGCCCGCGCCGTCGCCCATCAGCGGATCGGCGCCGACGGCGCCCCGGTGGTCGAGGTTTTCGAGAATCTTCAGGCCTTGCTCGATGATCTCGTGGCTTTTCTTGCCCTTGATATGAGCGACGAAGCCGACGCCGCAGGCGTCGTGTTCGTTTTGCGGGTCGTACAGACCTTGCGCGGCGGGAACCGGATGAGTCGGTTGCTGGTGGTCGTTCATGGGGACACCGTCTGTAGGGGGCCGGACAGGCCGTTAAACCATTTTTCTATTGCCGCGGCTCGCAACCGCAACCGCGACGGCGCTTTGAGCGGGACACGCTGAAATGCTACGCGTATCAAAAAGCGCCGGAATTCGGAATATACGCGACGAATCAAAGGAATAGCAAATAAAACGTGATGGTCGATCCCCAATTATCAAGTTGGTGCATTGCGGTGTATTTTTATTGGTGCCACATCAAAATAGTGCAAAAGAAAACGGCATGCGAAGATGCCGTTTCGATACAACCCTTTGCCGCGAAACGCTTTTATTGCTGCTGAGGTGTCTCGCGCACCTTGCGCGGCCGCCCGCGCGGCAGCGGCGACACACGCCGGTTGGCGGCCCGCGCCGCCCATTCGCGGTAGGTATCGCTGCCCAGTACCCAGCCTTTCAGCGTGGCTTGTTGAAGCTGACTGGCCTCGCGTTCGTCGAGCGGCTGCTCGCACAGATCGCGATACGCGCGTTGCCGTTCGAACGGCGTATTGCCGAGTGACCAGTACAGCGGGTGGTCGGTAATCAGGCTGTCGAGCGTCAGGCCGATGTGATGACGGTAGCTCGACCAGCGGTAATCTTCCGGCGCGCTCACCAGTTGCGCGCGTACCGGGCACATTTCGACGACACGGCTCGCCAGCAGAAAGTAACGCTCGCCTTCGATCACCGTGGCGCGGTAACGTCCTTCCCACAACGTGCCGCGACGGGCGTAACGCCGGTTGAAGTGCGCCACGTAGCGGCGCCCCACCGCCTGCATCGCCTTCGGCAGGCTCGACTCCTCGGTCGGCGTGACGAGTAGTTGCACCGCGCCCGGCATCAACGCATAAGCGTGAATCGATAGGTGATGGTCGCGCGAAGCCGCTTTCAAACAGTCGATGAAAAGCTCGTAGTCCTGGTCGTCGACGAACGCGGGCTGCTGATCGAGTCCGCGGAGGATGACGTGCTGCGGCTGGTCAGGGACATAGAGACGTGCAAGCCGTGCCATGCTGGAGTATCCGATAGTCGCGTTGGTACATACCCGAAGGTCCGAAAAGCCGCATGCGCCCTACGGTTCGGCGCGGCGCGGCTGAGCCAGAAACCACGCGGTGCTTAGGGAGAAAGCTCTAACCGCCGCGTATGGTTTGTTTCAAACGTTGTAGTCATAATGAGCGGGCCTTTTCTGGAGGAGCACATATGAAATTAAAACAGGCCGTAACGGGGCTCGCGGCGCTAGCCTGTATGTCAACGGCAGCGCATGCGCAATCGGCCGGCAGCTTTTTCGTCACAACAGGCTGGTTCCATCTTGCGCCTCAATCGAGCAGCGACCCGTTGAGAATCACAAGTCTTGGCGGCAGCCCCACCAACATTACCGAACCCAACACCGGTGCATCGCTGGGTTCCGCCGATACCCTCGGCTTCACCGCCGGCTACTTCGTCACTGATCACATCGCAACCGAATTCGTGATCGGCGTCCCGCCTTCTTTCGACCTGAACGGCACGGGCAGCCTCGAACAATTCGGCAAGCTGGGCCAGGCGAAGCAGTGGAGCCCGACTCTGCTATTCAAGTACTACTTCAACGCGCCGACCGCCACGTTCCGCCCATATCTCGGCGTTGGCGTGAGTCGCATCTGGTTCACCGACCAGAAGATCACCAACGGTGCGTTTGAAGCCAATGTTCTGCATGGTCCGACCAGCGTCAGTACGGATAGTTCGTGGGAGCCAGTGTTTAATGCCGGTTTCACTTACGCGTTCAATCA
Source organism: Paraburkholderia sp. BL21I4N1 (assembly GCF_002973525.1). Lineage (GTDB taxonomy): Bacteria > Pseudomonadota > Gammaproteobacteria > Burkholderiales > Burkholderiaceae > Paraburkholderia. The sequence goes on along the minus strand of NZ_PVEN01000017.1, from coordinate 61,446 downwards.
GCACTGGTTCGCCGGCGTCTCGATCTCGTATCTGCCGCTCAGCACGACCGCCAAGCTGACCACCGCCGCCAACACGCCGGTCGGCACGCTGACGGCCACGTCGCAAACCAAGATCAAGCTGAACCCGATCGTTTCCTACGTCAACATCGGTTACCGTTTCTAACGCTTCGCGAAAATAGGGACGCGTTTAGTTAGGGTAGTCGAATTTTCGTGGCTTGGACAACGCCGTCATCAATCCAATGACGGCGTTTTCCATTTCGCGTGTGCTTCTCGGCCGCACGTTGGCCGCGTGCGCGCTCTTTCCGGGCCGGTGCGAGCGTTTGTAAATTTGACCCGCAATCGCGCCGGCTCGTGCAATATCTGCTGACGAATAGCCGTCGACGAGGCAGTCGTCCGGCGGTATGAACGAGGCTGCACAGTAATCGGGCCGCGCGCGTGCGGTTTGGCACCAAAGTTGCGTCCGCAGGGTGTTTCCCGCGTCGTGACGCGTTGCGCGTTTATGTGACGAGGCGTGGGACCTTTCACCTCATCGACGGAGCGACCATGACAGCACTTCCGAATACGCGAGACGCCCTCGGCGAATCCTGGACCAGCACGAGCCGCCGTGCAAAACGTATTGCACGCCACGGCCGCCACGCGGCCGAAGATATCGCGGGCGAACTACGCACGCTGATGTCCGAACTCGAATCGACTTTGGCCGATGGCACCCAGGCCGACGCCGTGGCACTGCGCGGCAAACTGCGCAAACAGCTGGAAGCCGCGCGCGCACGTTTGAACGACACGCGCGAAGCCGTGCGCGAGCGCGCTGAGGTCGCGATGGCTGATGCCGACGACTACGTGCATGAAAACCCGTGGCAGACGATTGCGATAGTGGGCGGCGTCGCGCTGATAGCCGGGGCGCTGTTCGCGTCGCGCTTGCGGTAACACGCAAGCACGCGGTGGCACGACCGCGGTAGTTTGCCGTGGTTTGCGGTAGGCCGATTGCGGCGCCGGTGCAAGCCGGCGCCGCGCCCTGCCGCGATCAGTTGTCTTCGATCACGAACAGCCGCTGATATTCCTTCAACGCATACCGATCCGTCATCCCCGCGATGTAATGCGCGATCAGCCGGGCTTGTTGCGCCCCGTCCGCCGACAGATAACCCGGTGGCAACAGTCGCGGATCTTCCGTGAACGCGTTGAACAAGCCGATCACGACGCGCCGCGCCTTGTTGGCCATCCGCATCACGCGGTAATGGCGGTACAGGTTCTTGAACAGAAAACGCTTGAGCACCGCAGCCTGCGCGGCGATCGCTTCGCTGTGCGCGACCAGCACGGGCGCGGCACGCACCGCGTCGAGCGACGTCGGCGCGTAACGGGCCAGATTCGTCTTGGTCGTATCGATCAGATCGACGATCAGCGTGTTGATGATGCGCCGCACCGTTTCATGAATCAGCCTGCGTCCTTCGATCTGCGGAAAATCGCGGCGTGCCGCCTCGTAGTGCGTCTGCCATAACGCCACTTCGGCGAGTTGCTCGACCGTGAGCAGGCCGGAACGCAAGCCGTCGTCGACATCGTGGTTGTTGTAAGCGATCTCATCGGCGACGTTGGCGATTTGCGCTTCAATGGATGGCTGACGGCCTTCGAGAAAGCGCTCGCCCAACGCGCCGAGCCGCCGGGCGTTGTCCCGCGAACAGTGCTTGAGAATCCCCTCGCGCGTTTCGAAGCAGAGGTTCAGGCCGTCGAACGCGCCGTAGTGCTCCTCCAGATCGTCGACCACCGCGAGACTTTGCAGATTGTGTTCGAAGCCGCCGTGCTCGCGCATGCATTCGTTCAGCGCGTCCTGACCGGCATGACCAAACGGCGTGTGGCCGAGATCGTGAGCCAGCGAAATCGCCTCGACGAGGTCTTCGTTGACCCGCAGACTGCGCGCGACCGACCGCGCGATCTGCGCCACTTCGAGGCTATGCGTCAGACGCGTGCGAAACAGGTCGCCCTCGTGATTCACGAAGACCTGCGTTTTGTATTCGAGCCGGCGGAACGCCGTGGAGTGGACGATACGGTCGCGGTCGCGCTGAAATTCGGTGCGGGCGCTGGGCGCGGCTTCCGGATAACGGCGACCGCGCGACTGCGACGAATGCGCCGCGTAAGGCGCAAGGTGCGCTTCGAGTGCTTCCTGGGTGAGCACGCCGAACGCCGCCGTGCTTGCCGGGTCGTGCTTTACATCGTCGCTGCGCCTGTCTGCCACCGGGTTCTCCGAAACATAAGCGGCGCCTCGTGACGCGGGTGCGTGATGCTTTGCCCGGCCAGTCGCCGCCTTTAGATCGCGGCGGCCAACGTGGCCTGCACCTCGTCGTCCGGCGCCTGGGTGATCAGCGTCTCACCGAAACGCTTCAGCAGAATGAATTTGATCGTGCCGGCTTCCGCCTTCTTATCGACCTGCATGAGTTCGACGTAGCGAGATTCGCCAAGCGCGGGCGCCCGGGTCGGCAAATGCGCGGCGACGATCACGTCGACCAGGCGTTTGCGCGCGGTTTCGTCGAGATAGCCCATGCGGACGGACAGATCTGCCGCCATCACCATCCCGCAGCCCACCGCCTCGCCGTGCAGCCATTCGCCGTAGCCGAGCCCGGCTTCGATCGCGTGGCCGAAGGTGTGACCGAAATTAAGGATCGCGCGCAATCCGCCTTCACGCTCGTCCTGCGCCACCACCGAAGCCTTGATCTCGCACGAGCGCTTGACCGCCTCGATCAGCGCCGCGGGTTCGCAGGCGTTCAGCGCCTCGACGTTGGCTTCGATCCAGCTGAAGAAACCCGCGTCGGCAATCGCGCCGGTCTTGATCACTTCGGCGACGCCCGCCGCCAGTTCGCGTGCCGGCAGCGTGCGCAATGCGCCGATGTCGGCGATCACGGCTTGCGGCTGGTAGAACGCGCCGATCATGTTCTTGCCAAGCGGATGATTGATGCCGGTCTTGCCGCCCACCGACGAATCCACCTGCGACAACAACGTAGTCGGCACCTGAATGAACGGCACGCCACGCATATAGCAAGCCGCGGCAAAGCCCGTCATATCGCCGATCACACCGCCGCCCAAAGCGATCAGCGTGGTCTTGCGATCGGCGCGCGAGCCGAGCAGCGCGTCGAAAATCAAGTTCAGCGTTTCGAGGTTTTTATAGGCTTCGCCGTCCGGCAAAACGACCGTGGAAACCTGTTTGCCGAGCGGCGCGAGCGCGGTGCGAAGCTTGTCGCCGTAAAGCGGCTCGACGGTGGTGTTCGTGACGATCGTCACCGAACTGCCGGCAATATGCGGCGCGAACAATGCGGTCTGGCCGATCAGATCGGCACCGATATGGATGGGGTAGGCGCGCTCGCCCAGTTCGACATTAACGGTAATCATACGGTCCATTATGACGCAGGATGTTTGGCGACACCGACCATCTCGAGCTGCATCAGAACCATGTTGACGAGGCCGTTGACCGAAGGCCGGCCAGTTTCGATGACGAAATGCGCGCATTCCCGATATAACGGATCGCGCACTTCGTAGAGCGCTTCGAGACGCGCTTTGGGGTCTTCGGTTTGCAGAAGCGGGCGATTCTTGTCGCGCCGGGTGCGCAGCCAAAGGTCGTGCGGGTTGGCTCGCAGGTAAATCACCACGCCGCGATTTTGCAGCGATTCGCGGTTTTCCGGCCGCAGCACCGCGCCGCCACCGGTGGCTAAGACGATATTTTCGCGCCCGGTGAGCTCGGAAATCACGCTCGCCTCCCGCTCGCGAAAGCCCGCTTCGCCCTCCAGTTCGAAGATCACCGGAATGCGCGCGCCCGTGCGCGCTTCGATTTCATGGTCGGAATCGAAGAACGGGCGATCGAGACGGCGCGCAATGGCCCGGCCCACGGTGGTTTTTCCTGCCCCCATGAGCCCTACAAAAAATACATTGGCGTGTGCGTCCCGCGCTTGCAACGGTGTCCTCTGGCTAGTCCGGTGGTGTTCGTGCCGCAGCTTACTGGCAAAGCGGCTGCCTTGTCGAGCCTGCGCGCCGCCGCTGGAGAGCAGCGGCGCCATGCCCCTAATTTATCTGAACGACGCGCGGCGTGATGAAAACCGCCAGTTCGCTGCGCTGGTCGCGATGTGCCCGATGGCGAAAAAGCGCCCCCAAAAAGGGTATTTTGCCCAGGAGCGGAACCCGAGTCACATCGTCCCGGTCGTCGGTGGCGTAAATTCCGCCGATCGACACCGTACCACCATCCTCGACTTCGACCCGCGTTTGCACGTGTTTGGTGTTGATCGCGGGACCGGCGTCGGTCTGTTCGCCGACGCTGTCTTTGGCGACGTCGAGGTCCAGCACGACCCGGCCGTCAGGCATGATTTGCGGTTCGACCTCGAGTTTGAGCGTGGCGCGACGGAACTGCACGCCAGATACGCCCTGCCCCACCTTCGCCTGGTAAGGCAACTCGGTGCCCTGCTCGACCACTGCCTTCATCCGGTCGGCCGTGACGACCCGCGGACTGGAGACGATTTCCCCACGACCCTCAGCCTCCAGCGCGCTCAGCTCGATATTCAGTAGCCGCGTCGCGGCGGCCGCGAACAACGTCAGGCCGGCGGTCGCGGCGTCGAAACCGGCAATGGGCCGCGCCGACAGATCATAAACCGCGCCGTCCTTGCCGCCGGTCAGGCCGCGCGCCGAACCGTCTTCGCTAGTGGCCGCCATCGAGAGCCGCACGCCGAGATTCCGCGAGAACCCATGTTCGCCCTCGACGATCCGCGCTTCGATCAACACCTGGCGGGTGGGCCGGTCGACGGAACCGAGCAGCGCCGCGATCTGCGCGAGGCGAGCCTCGAGGTCAGTCACGAACAGCAGGTTGGTGCGCGGATCGGCGGTGGCGGCGCCGCGTTTGGACAGCACGCGCTGATTGCCGGAACCGGTCAGCAGGCGGCGGACGTCTTCGGCGCGCGCGTAGTGCAACTGGAACGTACGGCTGGCGAGTGGTTCGAGATCGGCGCTGCGGGCATGCGCTTCGAAGCGCTGCCGTTCGCGCGCAGCCAGATCGGCCTGCGGCGCGACCCAGATCACGTTGCCGTGGCGCTCCATTGCGAGGCCGTTGACGTCGAGCAAGGTGTCGAACGCCGTGCGCCACGGCACCTTGTCGAGCCGCAACGAGACGGCGCCACGCACTCGTTCGCTCGCGACGATGTTCAGGCCGGTGAACTGCGCGAACGCGTTGAGCACGGCGCCGAGTTCGGCACGCTGGAAGTTCAGCGAGATCGCTTTGTCGTCGGCTGCGAGATTGGCGTCGGCGGCGGTTTTTGGTGCGCTGCCGAGGCGCGGGAGCGGCGGTAGCGGTGTGGGTGGGCCTTCGAGTGCGGAGGTGGCCGCGACGTCACGGGTCGGGGTTGAGATTTGCGTGGGCGGAGAGGAGCCGTCGGCCGTGATCTCGGCGCTGGCAGCGGATGCGCCAGCCGCACTGGACGCAGACGCCTTCGACACATCCGTCGTCTCCGCCGAATCGTCACGAAACGGGTTCGGCACTTCGACGGCAATCTCACGTGGCAACGCGACCGCATCGTCCCGCAACATGTGGTCCGGTAGCGGCGGCAACGGCGGCGTCGAAGCCCGTGCGATACCGACGCTCAACACCGAACCGACGACCAGCCCGAGACACACACGACGCGCGTGCCGCAAACACCACGCGTTCGGTGAGCGAGACACGCAAGCCACGCGAAATACACGAGCCAAGCGAGCCCCACGCAACAGGCACGCTCCCGGCGACGCGCCCCAACCCCAACACGATCGCGCGATCCGCGCCAATTTCGCCGAACTCATCATGAAGCCTCCATCAACGAAAGCGTGCGCGTCTCATCACCTCTGGCGAGCGTAATCCCAAGCGCGTCGAGCCTCGTGACGCGCTCGGCACCGATCAGTTGCCCAGCCGCGACGGTAGCCGCGCCCTCTGCCGTATCGAGCAACGCCAAACCACGCGTGCGATCGCGCAGCAGCCCGACCAGACGTAATGGCGAACCATCGGACACACCACCTGCGGCGAACATCTGCGGCGGCGAGAACGGATCGAAGAACACGAGGTCTTCGTCGTCGTCCGAATCGAGGCTGGCGTCGACGAACGTGTCCGCCGCCGCATTCAACGGCGCCGGCCGCAGCGCGCTAAATATATTCAGCGTCGCGTTCACCACCAGCGAACTGGCATCGCGCTTGACCGTCACGTCGACGGGAACGGTCAGCACCGGCAAATCCGAGAGCCCACGCAGAAACGCCATCAGGTGGACGAAATCGGTGCGCGCGGTGAACTGCAGCGGGCGCATGCTCTCAGCGCCGACGCCGCTGGCGGCGCCGGGCTCGAGGCTCAATAGCGTGACGTCGTTCCGCGCGGCCAGTTCGGAAACGACGCGCACGTCGTCCGCCGACGTCCACGACACGCCCGGACGCACCGCGCCCAGTGCCGCAACCTCCCGCCGCAATGTGGGCAACTGCGCGAACGAATGCCGCGCATCGGCGAGGCGTTGCGCGCTCGCCGCCAACGCCGACCGGCTCGCGTCCACGCCAGAAAAATCCGCGACGATCCAGCCATGCGTGCCGAGAGCGAACACTATCGCGGCAATCAGCAAGGCAACCACCCAACGGCGACGTCTGCTCCACGCATCGAACGGCACGCGCGCACGCTTTATCCAATGCGAGAAGAAAGACCGCGCACTAGCCGCGCCGCCAAACTCAACGAATGTCGTGCTCATTTCACACCTCTCGATAGTTCGGACTTGAGAGCAAGTGATGGCGCGGAGCCCCCCTTGCCAGCCGTCTTCAACACCACGTCGTCCCAACGCAAATGCGCGCCGAACTCGACCGGGCCGGACACGCCAACAACAGCGCCGGCGCCAGCAACCGCGCGCCCCGCGGCCCGCGTCGCCGAGCTATGCAGGTCGCTCACCTCCGCGCCTTTCACGCCGCGAATGCCGCTCAAACGTTTGAGCCACGCCGCCGACGCCGCATGTCCATGCGACGTCGCCAGCATTTGCGTCTCGTGTTCACGCTGACGCATCTGCTTCAACACCACGCCCTCACCCGGCCCGGAACTCAGCGCATCGATCAGATCGCGCAAATGCGTAAGCGGGTCGGACAAACGCCTTGCGCGGGCGGCGTTCTTGCTCTGCTCGTCCCGCGCGCGCAGCAGGGTCGCGTGCTCCGCGAGCGGCGCGCTCAGACGCGTGAACGCTTGATCGATCGACGCGCGCCGCGCATCGAACTGCATGCGCTCGAACGTTTGCCACCCGTTCACCGGCAGCACCGCCGCGCAACCGGTGAACGCTGCGGCCGTCCATTCAAGCAGCCGACGCCGACGCGCAAGCCGGGCATTGCGCTGCCGATAAGGCAGCAGATTGAAACCCCCGAGCCACGACCGCACGAAACGCACACCGCGAGAAGGCGAAGACGAAGATGAAGGCGATGACGAAAACACCGGCGGATGCGAACCCGCTCCCAGCAACAGACCGCCCATCATTCGAACACCCCGCGCAACGCCAGCCCGAACGCTACTGCGCCTTCCGGCTCGTGCAACAACGCATCGGTCTGCGGCCGCTCGAGGCCGCCGAGCATCGCCAGGTCGAAGGGCAGTACCGGGCAGCTCAACACATCGGCGATATCCACCATCGAAAAGCCCACCCCATCGAGCAGATCGACTTCGCCGCTCAGGAACGCGCAACGGATCACTGCGTCATGACCCAGATCGCGCAACGCGTCGGCGAGATCCGTGTGTTCGGGCGCCGGATAACGCATCTCATGGACCAGACAGTCTTCGGCGAAACGCCATCCGTACACGCCGTCCGTACCGATCCACAGCGCAACGTACGGCTCGTGCGGATCGAGTTCGCAACTCGCCGCATAGCGCATGGCGCGCAGGGCCGCATGGGGCTCGCCGTCGACGGCGGTCAGCGAAATGCCGGCGGCCGCCGCGCATTCCATACGCGCCTCGAGATGCTGGCGCGCGGTCGCGGCAATCGTCACCGAGCGGCTCGTGCCGGGCCTGTCGTCGACGTACCAGTCGACCGCCAGCGCATGCCACTCGAGCCCCGCGATCCGCTCGACCTCGTTCATCACCGCCGGCTCCAGTTCAATCAGTTCATGGCCGCCGTCACCCGCGCCGCCGCTTTGCGCGGCAAGCCGCGCGAGCGGCACCGTGGTCATGAGCGTGGCCGATGCCGGCACCGCCATCGCGCAACGCAGCGCCTGCACGGCACACGCGCGCGGCAAACCGGCAAACGCTTCGCGCAACGCGCGCGCCACCGCATGCCGGTCGGCGATCTCGGTGCCCGCCATCGCGCCCGGCGCGAGCGGCACGGTCGACACGTATTCGATACGCAGCGCCGAAGCCGGCAACGCGCGATGACTGATCACGACCAGACGCACGCTTTGCGAACCCACATCGATCCCCGCCGCGAAACGCAACGAGCCTGCCTGCAAGGCCTCAAACCAGGAATTTTTTAACGACATATGCCCTCCCTCAAACTCGCGCGGCGAACCATTCGAACGCGAGTAGCGAGGAAGAATTGTGCGCAAGCGCAGCGTCGAGCGACACTCAGCCGAATGGCTAACGTTGCGTGGCGCACGCCCCACACGGCATCAAAGCGTCTACAGTGAAGTCAATCCCGCGTGGCGCGCCGGCTTGTCGGGCAACATCCGTAAGCCGGCCGAAAGCTGAAAAGCGAGGCGGCTATAATCGCGGGACTGTTTTTTGGTGCCACTATGCAATCCACGTCTCCTACGTCCCCGCCGCCCGCGCCGCAGAAGCGCAAACGCCCGTTGTGGCTGAAGCTCGTCATCGGCTTTGTCGGTCTGATCGTCGCAGGCATTCTGTGCGTGCTGCTGGTGCTCGGCTATGCGCTGGTCGTGGCCACGCCGAACCTGCCGTCGCTCGACGCATTGACCGACTATCGGCCCAAGGTGCCGCTGCGCATCTACACGGCGGACCACGTATTGATCGGCGAATTCGGCGAAGAACGGCGTGACATCGTCCATATCCAGGACGTGCCCGATAGCCTGAAAAAAGCGGTGCTCGCCATTGAAGACGCGCGCTTCTACGATCACGGCGGCGTCGACCTCACCGGTATCGCGCGCGCCGGTATCGTCGCGCTGACCAATGGCCATGCCACACAGGGCGCCAGCACGATCACCATGCAGGTGGCGCGCAACTTCTTCCTGTCGAGCGAGAAGACCTACACGCGCAAGATCTACGAGATGCTGCTCGCGTACAAGATCGAGTCGAAGCTGACCAAAGATCAGATTCTCGAGGTGTACATGAATCAGATCTATCTCGGGCAGCGCGCCTACGGTTTCGCGAGCGCGGCGCGCGTGTATTTCGGCAAGGACCTGAAGGATCTGACACTGGCCGAGTCGGCCATGCTCGCCGGTCTGCCGAAAGCGCCGTCCGCGTATAACCCGGTGGTCAATCCAAAGCGCGCGAAGGTGCGTCAGCAGTACATCCTGCAGCGCATGGTCGAGCTGCACTACATCACCCAGGAGCAGTACGACGAGGCGAGCAAGCAGCCGCTCGTGGTCAAGGGCGCGGGCAAGGAATTCAGCGTGCACGCCGAATACGTCGCGGAAATGGTGCGCCAGATGATGTACGCGCAGTACCGCGAAGAGGCGTACACGCGTGGCCTGAACGTGGTGACCACGATCGACTCGGCCGATCAGGACGTCGCCTACCGCGCGCTTCGCAAAGGGCTGATGGACTACGAACGGCGACACGGTTATCGCGGCCCGGAGGCATTCATCGACTTGCCGTCCGACGCGGACGACCGCGAACAGGCTATCGACGACGCGCTACTCGAACATCCGGACAACGGCGAAATCATCGCCGCGGTCGTGACCTCGGCGAATCCGAAACAGGTGCAGGCCACGTTCATCGACGGCAATGTCGCGACCATTCAGGGCGACGGCCTGCGCTTCGCGCAAGCCGCGCTCGGCCCGCGCGCGCAGCCGAATCAGCGGGTGCGGCCCGGTGCCATCATTCGCCTGATCAAGAACGACGACGGCAACTGGTCGATCACGCAATTGCCGCAGGTGGAAGGCGCGTTCGTTTCGGTGATCCCGCAAGACGGCGCGATTCGCGCGCTGGTCGGCGGCTTCGACTTCAACAAGAACAAGTTCAACCACGTGACCCAGGCATGGCGCCAGCCGGGTTCGAGCTTCAAGCCATTCATTTTTTCGGCGTCGCTCGAAAAGGGGCTCGGACCGGCCACCGTCATCAACGACGCGCCGCTCTTTTTCAGCGCCGCGGAGACCGGCGGCCAGGCGTGGGAGCCGAAGAACTACGGCGGCGGTTTCGACGGCCCGATGACCATGCGCACCGCGCTGCAGAAGTCGAAGAACCTCGTGTCGATCCGGATCCTGAACCAGATCGGCACGAAGTACGCGCAGCAGTACATCACGCGCTTCGGCTTCGACGCGGATCGTCACCCCGCCTATCTGCCCATGGCGCTCGGCGCGGGTCTCGTCACACCGCTGCAAATGGCGGGCGCGTTCTCGGTATTCGCCAACGGCGGTTATCGCGTCAATCCTTATCTGATCGCCGAAGTCACCGATCAGCGCGGCATCGTGGTGGCGCACGCGCAACCGCTGGTGGCCGCGCAAAGCGCGCCGCACGCAATCGAACCGCGCAACGCGTACGTGATGAACAGCCTGCTGCTGAGCGTCGCGCAACGCGGCACCGGCGCGAAGACCAACGTGTTGAAACGCACCGACATTGGCGGCAAGACGGGCACGACCAACGATTCGCGCGACGCGTGGTTCGCCGGTTATCAGCACACGCTCACGGCGATCGCGTGGATCGGCTACGACAATCCGCGCAGTCTCGGCGACCGGGAAACCGGCGGCGGCCTGGCGCTGCCGGTGTGGATCGAGTACATGAGCCGCGCGCTCAAGGGCGTGCCGGAGTACAAGATGCCGATGCCGGAAGGCATCACCGAAATCGGCTCGGAACTGTATTTCGACGACTTCACGCCGGGCAACGGTTTCGTTTCGACGGTGGGCATCAGTCAGGCGGCGCTCGACGCCGACGCGAGCGGTGCGTCGGCGGTTGCGCCGGAGCAGGTCGGCGAGCAGGAGAAGCAGGACATCATGAATCTGTTCCGCGGACACTGAGGCCGTTCTTCCTGGCTCTTCCTGGCTGGTGGTTTTTTAGCCCACCAGAAATACAAAAACCGCCGCGTTCGATACGCGGCGGTTTTCGTTTACGCAATTAGATGGCTGCCGCGCTTATGCTTCGAAGTGAACCGGCTCGCCAGCCTGTTGCGTCGCGTACTCCGACAGCGCGGAGAAAAACTCCGTGCCGTTGCGGGTATCGCGCCACTCGCCATCGACAAAACGGAAATGAAAACCGCCCGCTTTCGCGGCGATCCAGATCTCGCTCATGGGCGGTTGCAGGTTGACGATAATCTTCGTGCGATTCTCGAATTCGAGGGTCAGCACGTTGCCGCTGCGCTCGAGTTCGATGTCGGCGGCGATGTCGTCAACCGCGCGTTCGATGGCGGCTAGCGCGGCTTCCGCGCGGGTCAGGTAATCACTATCGGACATGCTAAACTCCATCGATTATTTATTCAGGGACAGTCATGCGAGTCGTATCTCGGATGCGCGCGGCGGCGCCCGGCCGCGCGATTGTAGCGGGTTTAGCCATTCTCGCAGGTTGTGCACTGGCCGGCTGCGGACAACGCGGTTCGCTCTATCTGCCGGCCGTACCGCCGCTCCCGGCCAAGCCGGCCGATCGTACGCAAACACCGCCGGCCGCGACCAACCCCGCAGTGAATCCGGGCACGCCGAGCCCCATGGGTGAAGTGCCGGACACCTCGGGCTCGCCGCTCTCGCTGGCGCCGGAAACCGAACTCGCCACGCCGCCCGCTTCCGCTGCCTCCGCTACGGCTGCACCGCTGCCTGCCTCCGCCGCCACACCCGTTCAATAAGACTTCCGCATGACTCGATCCGCATTTGACTACGTCGACGGCGTGCTGCACGCCGAAGGCGTGTCCGCCGTCTCCCTCGCCGAGCAGTTTGGCACGCCGCTGTACGTCTATTCGCGCGCCGCGCTGACTGCCGCGTGGAACGCGTACGCAGGCGCTTGCGCAGACCGTCGCGCAACCGTGCATGTGGCCGTTAAGGCCAATAGCAATCTCGCGGTGCTGAATGTGTTCGCGCGTCTCGGCGCGGGCTTCGACATCGTGTCGGGCGGCGAACTGGCGCGTGTGCTGGCCGCCGGCGGCAAAGCGGAAAACACCGTGTTTTCCGGCGTCGGCAAGCATGCGGACGAAATGCGCGACGCGCTCGCGGCCGGCGTCAAATGCTTCAACGTCGAATCGATTCCCGAACTCGACCGTCTGAATGCGGTGGCTGCGGCCATGGGCAAGAAGGCGCCGGTTTCGCTGCGCGTGAATCCCGACGTCGACGCAAAAACGCATCCGTATATTTCCACCGGACTGAAGTCGAACAAGTTCGGTGTCGCTTTCGAGGACGCGCGCGCCACCTATCAAGCCGCCGCCGCCATGGCGAACCTCGAGGTGGTCGGCATCGACTGCCATATCGGTTCGCAGATCACCGAAGTCGCGCCCTATCTGGACGCGGTCGGCAAAGTGCTGGAGCTGGTCGAGCAGATCGAGCAGGACGGCGTAAAGATTCGCCACATCGACGTGGGCGGCGGTCTCGGCATTACCTACGACGACGAAACGCCGCCGGAAATCGGCGAGTTCGTGCGCACGGTGCTGGATCGTATCGAAGCGCGTGGCCACGGCCATCGCGAAGTGTATTTCGAGCCGGGCCGTTCGCTGGTCGGCAATGCGGGCGTGCTGCTTACGCGCGTCGAGTTTCTGAAGCCGGGCGCGGAAAAGAACTTCGCCATCGTCGACGCGGCGATGACCGATCTCGCGCGGCCCGCCATGTACGAGGCGTATCACGCAATCGACCCCGTGCTGAAGCACGACGTGCCGGCTCATGTGTACGACGTGGTGGGTCCGGTGTGCGAAAGCGGCGACTGGCTGGGTCGCGAGCGCCTGCTCGCGGTCGAACCCGGCGACCTGCTGGCGATCCGCTCGGTCGGCGCGTACGGTTTCGTGATGAGCTCCAACTACAACACCCGTCCGCGTGCGGCCGAGGTGATGGTTGATGGTACACAGGTGCATCTGGTTCGTGCACGCGAAGAGGTCAAGCAGTTGTTTGCGGGCGAAACGATCTTGCCGGCGTAAACGTCAACGACCTGACGTTGCAAAGAAAAAGGGCAATGCCGCGAAACGGCATCGCCCTTTTTCTTTTGGCAGGTCCGGCGCGCGGAAGGAGATGAAGCTCGCCGCTTACCGCGCCGTCACTCTCCGTTCGCGCATCCACACGATCAACCGCCAGCCCAGCAGGGCCACCATGATCGCGCCGTAGATCTTCGGCAGCACCAGATCGTGTTTGCCCGCCTTCATCCACCAGAAATGCAGGATCGCGAGCGCGCCGATCGCATAGATCGAACGATGCAGCATCTGCCAGCGTCGCCCGAGCTTGCGCACCATCGCGCGCGGCGACGTCACGGCCAGCACGATCAGCAACACGAACGCCGCGAAGCCCACGGTGATGAACGGCCGCTTGCCGATGTCCTTCAGAATCGCGGCGACGTCGAACCACTTGTCGAACCAGAGGTAGGTCGTGAAATGCAGCGTCGCGTAGAAGAACGCGTAGAGCCCGAGCATGCGGCGAAAACGCACGAACGCGGCCACGCCGGTCAGCCTGCGCAACGGCGTCACCGCCAGCGTGACGCAGAGGAACACGAGCGTCCACAAGCCCGTGGAGCGCGTGATGAACTCGATAGGATTGGCGCCGAGCCGATCCGTCACGCCGAACAGCACGATGCGCGCGAGTGGATACCATGCGGCGATAAACACCACGATCTTCGCCGGTACGATCCAGCGCGCGCCGCCCGTGGGGCGTCTTGCCTGTGCCGACGCGGCAGCAGGCGCACGCGCCGCCTTACGCGGTTCGGCTTGTGTAGCCGGTTGCGTATCGGAAGCCATATCGTCGAAGTCGTTCGCTCAAAAGTTCTTCTTCAGGTCCATGCCCTGATACAGCGACGCGACCTGATCGCCGTAGCCATTGAACATCAACGTCTTGCGCTTGGGTGTGAAGAACCCGTCTTCACCGATACGCCGCTCCGTCGCCTGACTCCAGCGCGGGTGATCGACATTCGGATTTACGTTCGAATAGAAGCCGTATTCGTTCGTCGCATACGTGTTCCAGCTGGTCTTCGGCTGTTTGTCGAGAAAGCGGATTTTCACCAGCGACTTCGCGCTCTTGAAACCGTATTTCCATGGCACCACGATGCGCACTGGCGCGCCGTTCTGATTGGGCAGGATCTGGCCGTAAAGCCCCATGGTCAGCAAGGTGAGCGGATTCATCGCCTCGTCCATGCGCAGACCTTCGGAGTACGGCCAGTCGAGCACTGGCGTCGACAGTCCCGGCATTTGCGACGGATCGGCCAGCGTAATGAACTGCACATACTTGGCGTTGCCGGTCGGCTGCACGCGCTTGATCAACTCGGCGAGCGGCACGCCGATCCACGGAATCACCATCGACCACCCTTCGACGCAGCGCAGCCGGTAGACACGCTCTTCGAGCGGCGCGAGCTTCAGCAGTTCGTCGATGTCGTACACCTTCGGATTCTTGATCTCGCCCTCGACGCTCACCTTCCACGGATGCGGCCGCAACGTCCCCGCGTTCTGCGCGGGATCGGCTTTATCGGTGCCGAACTCGTAGAAGTTGTTGTACGTGGTGATGTCTTTGAACGGTGTGATCTTGTCGAGTGCGACGAATTTGGCGTTGGTCTTCGCCGCCAGTTTCTGCGCCTTCGGATCCGGCGACGTGTACGCCGCCAACGCCTCGCCGTTTGCGCCGATCAGACCGCCGAGCGCCATCGCGCCGGCCGCCTGCAACACGCGCCGCCGGTTCTCGAAGACGCGCCGCGGCGTGATTTCGCTGCGCGCGATATCGTCGCCGCTGAGTTGAATTCTGTCGCTTCGCTTGATCCACATCGTGCAGCTCCTTGCCGGTCGCGTGTCTGTCCGGGTTGTCCGGTCAGATGGCGAAATCGCCTGTTCGTTCGGGTATCTGTCCTGCCACACCGTAGGTACTCTCAGGACGAACACCCTGGATGCAGCAAATATTCCGCCAGCCATAAAAAAACCGCCGGTGCGAAGCACGCGGCGGTTTTTAGTCGGCTCGAAGCGGCAGATCTTACAGCTTGCCGTAGCTATGCAAGCCCGACAGGAACATATTGACGCCGAGGAACGCGAAGGTCGTGACCAGCAAGCCGGTCAGCGCCCACCATGCCGCGACCGCACCGCGCAGCCCCTTCATCAGACGCATATGCAGCCATGCCGCGTAGTTCAGCCAGACGATCAGCGCCCACGTTTCCTTCGGGTCCCAGCTCCAGTAACCGCCCCACGCTTCCGCGGCCCACAGCGCGCCGAGAATCGTCGCGATCGTGAAGAACGCGAATCCGACAGCGATCGACTTATACATCAGGTCGTCGAGCACTTCGAGCGGCGGCAGACGATCGGCCAGCACGCCGCGCTCTTTCGACAGATACGCGACCCCCACCATGGCCGACAGCGCGAAGCTGCCGTAACCGATGAAGTTCGCCGGCACGTGGATCTTCATCCACCAGCTTTGCAACGCCGGCACCAGCGGCTGGATCTGCTGCGCGTCGCGCGCGACCGAGTACCACATCAGGAAGCCGACGGCCGCGCTGATCACCAGCAGCACGAACGCGCCGAGCGCGCGGGTGCTGTAGTGCTGCTCGTAGTAGAGGTAGAACAGCGCGGTGATCAGGCTGAACAGCACGAACACTTCGTACAGGTTCGAAATAGGAATATGGCCGACGTCCGCGCCGATCAGGTACGACTCGTACCAGCGCACCATCAGACCGACGAAGCCCATCAGCACCGCGGCCCACGTCATCTTCGAGCCGATTGCGGCGCCGGTCGGCGAGCGCGACAGCAGGCCGATCCAGTAGAACACGGTGGCGAACACGAACAGCGCGCTCATCCAAAGAATCGCGGACTGGCTCGACAGGAAATACTTGAGGAAGAACGCGTTATCCGCGCGGCTCAGGTCGCCGTGGTAAATCTGAATGGCCAGCAACGACAGCGCCGTGATCCCCACCATCAGCAAACGCACCGGTTTCCAGCGCCAGCCGAGCACCATGAAGACCGGCACCGCGCACACGAGCACCAGCTTGTCGTAGTAATTCATGAACGGGTGATAGCGCGACAGCGCAAACCCGGCGCCCGCGACCATCGCGACGGCGAACAGCCAATCGACGACGCCGAGCCGTTTCAGGAACGGCCGTTCGTCGTATTGCGCGACATTCAGCGCATTGAACGACTCTTCCGCGTTCGCCTTTTTCGGGCGCGCGGGCGAGGAGGAGGAGGAAACCTGAGTCAAGTCCATGATCTTACCGGGTCGAATCTTGTGAGCTTGCGGACGGCGCGCCGGGGTGGCCGGGCTTGTCGGAGCCGCCGGATGCTTCAGTGAGTTTGGCGCCCAGTGCGGCGCCGACAGCGTCGCGCGTTTGGACGAACTCTTTCTCGAAGTCGAGCGTTTTACGTGCGCTCGACATGGCCATCACGATGTTCGTGCCGTGATCGGTGTCTTTGAGCCAGAACCACAGGCGCCGTTCGCGGACGTAGAACATCGAAAAGATGCCCAACACGAGAAGCAGGCTGCCAAGATACACGACTTTTTTGCCCGGCGCGCGCGTCAACTGAAATACCGAAGCTTGCACCTGCTTGAATGAGTCGAGCTGTAAATAGACCGGCGAACCATACAGAAAGCTGTCGGATATCGCGTTGATCGAGCTCTGGATGAATCGGCTCGCGTCCGCGTTGGCCGTCGCCGCGGGCTCGCCGAGTTGCTGACGGGACAGTTGCCACAGATCCCAGGTGGAGCCTTCCAGCATGCGCAGCAGCAGACCGGCGGCTTTTTCCTGCTCGCTCTTCGGCACGGAATGGTCGATAAAGCCGGCGATCGCCTGGAAGCCGCCGACCGGTTGGCCGTTCGGCAGCTTGATGCTGTTGTCCGCGCCGGCAAAGAGGGTCAGCACGCGCAGCGCGCTTTCTTCGAGGTGCTGCTGCAGTTCCGTGTTCGAACCCGGCACCGAGCGCAGCGCGAAGCTGTGCGCGGCCGCGGCGCGCATGGCCGGATCTTCCAGCGTGGCACGCAGGTTCATCCATTCCTTGACCGTGCCGCCGCTGTCGGCGGGAATCCGCAAATAGCGGAACGGATCGTCCGGATTCACGCGCATACCGGCAAGGAACATCCGCTCGCCGGCGACGTCCACCGGCAGCATGTAGTTGTTGTACTCGCGCGCCTGACCGTCTTTGTCGCGCACCTTGTACTGCACCGACGGGCCGACATTGTGCAGATCGAGCGGCTTCGACGATTTGGCGCCGGAGCCGAGCCGTTCGTCGAAGGCTTCCTTCAGCGTACGATGCGCGGCCACGCCACGTGCGTCGTTCTGGCCACTGCCGTTCGACACGTTTTCGACGTTGATCGCTCGGAAATCGGTGAACTCGACCGTCTGACCGTCGGCAAGCGGCGTTGCCGTGCTCAACGACGCATTGCCGCCGATCGTGCCGCCGAACGGCGCGGTCTTCGCGCTCGCGCCGCTCATCGGGTAGGCCGTCATCTGCATCTGCGAGCCGCCGTCCTGGAAGCTCGACTGATAGATCGAGACACCGTCGTAGGTGAACGGCTTGTTCACTTCGACGCGCGCCGGCACGCGCGCGCCGGTCTTGTGGTCGACCACGACGATGTCGCTCGCAAACAGCTTCGGCATGCCCGTCGAGTAATAGTCGACGATGAACTTGTTCAACTCGATCGAGAACGGCAGGTCCTGAATGAGCGAGCCGTCCGGCTGGTTCAGGATCGCCGTGGACACGTGCTGCCCTTCCGGCACCCACGCATAGCCGCGGAAGGTCGGGTTGGACTGCGACAGGCGATGTTCCGGCGGAATGTCGTTGATCACCGTGTTGGCGCGGATCGGCGACTTGTCGAACAGCCACATTTGCAGCTTGATCGGCAGATTGCTGTCGAGCAGACCGCCCAGGCAGATCACGACGATCGCGATGTGCGCCGAGATATAACCGAACTTGGTCAACGCCCCGCGCTTCGCGGCGATCAGCGTGGCGCCTTCCGACTCACGCGTGACGAATTTGTAGCCGAGCCTGGCCGAGAGCGTGGCGAGCACCATCGACGTCTGCGCGCGCGTGCCGTTCACCGCGAACTCGCCCTTGTGATGGAACGCGCGCAGGCTGCCTTCGCGAACCTTGTCCTTCCAGCTCTTCGCGTCGGCGAGCATTTTCGGCGCATTGCGGATCACGCACAGCGACACCGACACCATCAAGAAACCGAGAATCAGCATGAACCACCACGAGCTGTACACCGTGTACAAGCTCAACGAGCGGAAGATGTCCGCCCAGAACGGGCCGAACTGATTGACGTAGTTGGGATACGGATCGTCCTGCGTGAGAACGGTGCCGATGATGCTGGCGATCGACAGAATCACGAGCAACGAAATGGCGAAGCGCATCGAGCTCAAAACTTCGATGACATTGCGCGCAATGCGATTGCCCGACTTCGACTGCAAACCCGACGTGGTGACGCTCATTCATACTCCGACTGAACAGCAAAAAAGGGTGAAGGGCTGTCGTAGGCACGACGCCCCCACCCTTTTCTTGTTTTGCACCGGCCTCGGCGGGCCGGTTGCTTTGCGTGCGAACCCTTTAATGCAGGCCCGCGATGTAATCGGCGACTGCCTTTATCTCACTATCCGACAACCGTGTGGCAATGGCATGCATCGGCTCGTTGTTGTTGCGTGCGCCTGGACCTTGCGTGAACGCCAGCAGCTCCGTCACGGTGTACTCAGCCCATTGCCCCGACAGACGCGGATACTGCGATGGAATCCCCTGACCGGTCGGGCCGTGGCAGCTCGCACACGCCGGCACACCCTTGTCCGCGATCCCGCCGCGATAAATCTTCTGACCGAGCGGCACGGTGTCTTTGTTGTGCGCGTAGCCGGGCTTCGGCGTCTGCGTCGAAAAATAGGCAGCGACGTTGACCATGTCCTGATCGGACAGAGCGGCCGCCATGCCCGCCATGATCGCATTGTTGCGTGCGGGCTGCTTCGCGCCGGGCTGGGTCTTGAAGTCCTTGAGCTGCTTGACGAGATATTCGGGATGCTGGCCCGCCAGCTTTGGATACGCACCGCCGGCGCTGTTGCCGTCTGCACCATGGCATGACGCGCACACCTGTACCGCGATTGCCTGCCCCCGATTGATGTCCGGTTTTGCCGGATCTGCTGCTCGTGCCTGAATTGCCAAACCTGAAAGACCTGCCGCTACATGAAGCACCATCAGAGTCTTGCTCAGTCGATTCATTCGCACACCCTGTCTCGTCTTGTGGGATTTTTAGAGAGTCCCTGAGGGACTTTCTTCGGGGCGGAAAACCTGGGACAGCCCAGCGTTTTCTTGAAGATTTTGCAAACTACGACAGCGACCGACAGACCCGTGAAGAGCCGCCAAGGCACGCGGGCTGGCCCCCTCAGGTTTTCAGTAAACCATCGTATTGTACAATAACTCGCTAATCGCTAAGACGCCAGTCGGGCTTGACCCGTCCCCACTCCGGGTTCCCCGGCGTCTCGAATACCGGCCTGATCATGTCCTTCCTGCTCCACCAATCCCGCTTTTTCACGACCGTCAATCACTTGCGTGATCTGCCGGCTACCGCGCAACCCGAGATCTGCTTTGCGGGACGCTCGAACGCGGGTAAGTCCACGGCCATCAATATTCTGTGCAACCAGAAGCGTCTCGCTTTCGCCAGTAAGACGCCGGGCCGCACGCAGCACATCAATTATTTCTCGGTGGGCAAGGAAGAGGAGCCGACCGCGTATCTGGTCGACCTGCCGGGTTACGGCTATGCGGAAGTGCCGGGCGCCGCCAAGGCGCACTGGGAAGCGCTGCTATCCACCTATCTGCAATCGCGCTCGCAATTGCGCGGCATGATCCTGATGATGGACTCGCGCCGACCGTTGACGGATCTGGACCGGCGCATGATCGAGTGGTTCGCGCCGACCGGCAAGCCGATCCACACGCTGCTGACCAAATGCGACAAATTGACGCGCCAGGAAAGCGTGAACGCATTGCGCGCTACGCAGAAAGGTCTCGCTGAATACCGCACCGCTGGCTATCGGGGCGAGTTGACCGCGCAATTGTTCTCGGCACTCAAACGCGTTGGGATCGACGAAGCGCACGAGCTGGTTGAAAGCTGGCTGATCCCCAATGCGGCGGGCGAAGCGGACGCCGCGCAATAAACCTTGCGGGTGCCGGATCAAAACCAGACGGCATTTCCGGCCGCCCATAAAAAAACCCGCCGCTTTAACGGCGGGTCAAACAGCCTAATCGAAAAAACGACAGGCACCCGCTCAGGGAGGAGAAGCGGGGAGGTCAGCGCATGGCGCCTTGCTCGATCGGTATGATATACCATTGTCTCGAAAAGTTTCCGGGGCGGAGGCAGGCGTTACTTGCCCACTCCACACATCCACGATCTTCGAGTCGATATGAGCTTTTATCCGCACTACCGTCCGCGCCGCATGCGCCGTGACGATTTCTCGCGTCGCCTGATGCGGGAAAACATCCTCACCACCAACGACCTGATCTACCCCGTGTTTGTCGTCGAAGGCACCAACGTACGGCAAGCCGTGCCGTCGATGCCGGGCGTCGAGCGCGTGTCGGTCGATCTGCTGATGGGCGTCGCCGCGCAATGTGTCGAGCTGGGCGTGCCCGTGCTGTCGCTGTTTCCGGCGATCGAACCCTCGTTGAAAACGCCTGACGGCCGCGAAGCGATCAATCCTGCCGGCTTGATTCCGCGCGCGGTTCGCGAACTGAAGAAGCAGTTCCCCGAGCTGGGTGTGCTGACCGACGTGGCGCTCGACCCGTACACGAGCCACGGCCAGGACGGCGTGCTCGACGAAAACGGTTACGTCATCAACGACGAAACCGTCGAGATTCTCGTCGAACAGGCGCGTGTTCAGGCTGAAGCGGGCGTGGATATCGTCGCGCCGTCGGACATGATGGACGGGCGCATCGGTGCTATCCGCGAAATGCTCGAGAGCGAAGACCATGTCCATACGCGGATCATGGCTTATGCGGCCAAGTTCGCGTCGGCGTTTTATGGCCCGTTCCGCGATGCCGTCGGCTCCGCCACGAACCTGGGCAAGAGCAACAAGATGACTTACCAGATGGACCCGGCCAATTCGAATGAAGCGCTGCGCGAAGTGCAAGCCGACATCAACGAAGGCGCGGACATGGTGATGGTCAAGCCGGGTATGCCTTATCTGGATATCGTGCGTCGCGTGAAAGACGAGTTCCAGTTTCCGACGTACGTGTATCAGGTGAGCGGCGAGTACGCGATGCTGAAGGCGGCGGCGCAGAACGGCTGGCTTGATCACGACAAGGCGATGATGGAATCGCTGCTGGCGTTCAAGCGCGCCGGCGCGGACGGCGTGCTGACGTACTTCGCGCTGGATGCCGCCAGGATTCTGCGCTCGCAGAAGTGAATTGATGCGGCCGCGTTTTTTGGCGTGAGGTAAGGCTGAGAAAAGAACGGAGGCACGACCCTGAAGTCGCGCCTCCGTTCTTTTATGAGGCTCTCGCGGAGCGAGAGCTGGGTGCCGTGGGTGCCGTGTTGCGCGAAGCAAAAGCATGTTTGCGCGCATCATGCCGCTGTGACGAGGCGCTTGCCGTTGGCGGTTCGGCAGGCTTCTCCGCCCAGCCCAACGCCGATTAGTCAGCCTCGACCACCATTGCCTTGCGCTCGACACTCAACTCCAGCAGTTTGGTCTCTCGCTCGATCCCCAGCTTCACCGTAGTGGCCGGTTGACCTCGAATCAACGCGGTGATCTGCTCGAGCGACATCGCCGCCGTGGACTGACCGTCGATGCTCGTGATGCGATCGCCAGGTTTCACGCCAGCGAGTTGCGCCGGTGCGCCGGGAATCACCGCGCGCACCAACGCGCCCGTGTCGTTCACCGGCTTGGCAATGCCGATACCGATGCCAACCAGCGATTGCGTGGCCGCCGGCAGACGCAGCCATTTGTCGGGCATGCCGCTGTCGCAATCGGTACATCGCAGCGAACCGTCCGCCTCGCGCTGGAAGCGGAACAGCGGCCTGGCTGTCGACGCGCATCCCCGCGCCTGCGACGTATCACGCAGCACGAGACCCTGCTGGCTCTGGCAAGCCCGCAACGTATTGGGCATGGCCGGCAACTGCGGTCCCGCCAGGATACCGAACGACACGTAGGCAATATCGCCCTTCACTACTACCGCCGGCTGCGCGGGTTCGAGCAATTGCCCTTTGCGCCACGCGTCCCATGCCGTTTTCAGATCTGGATAGGGCGACGCCACGTAGGTGCCGTTCAACGGACCATTTGGATGAGTGGCGCGCTCGCGTAGTCCGGGCGGTAAGACGATGCTCGGCCGATAGCGCGGTGCGGCGTCCTCGCCTCGCAACTGGCCATTGCTGAACGTGAGTATGAACAGCTTGCCGTCGCGTTCGGCGAGGACCTGCCCGGATTCGTCGACATCACCTATCGCGTCATAGCTCGGAGACTTTGCCGGACGGCCATCGCCTTGGACGAAGCTGACCAGATCGTCTTTGCGCACCTGAATCAGGCCGATGGAGTCGAGCGTGTCGATTTTGACGCTTTGATACGCGAATGGCAGCACGACTTTGCCGGTTTTCGCGTCCAGCAATCCATATTGCGAGTCGAGCCGGCCTTCGGCGAGATCGGGGAAATTGTCGTGTGTTTCGATTTCCAGATCGTCGTAGCCGGTGGCGTTGAGCGGCGTGCCGTTCCGGTAGAGGTAATACTTGCCAGCGCGCTGGATTACTTCTGACGTGGACGCCGACGTGGTTGCGTTGGCGGACGGATCGGTTGATTCGCTTGCGGCCCACGCACAAGACGTGAACAGCGCTTGCGCCAGCAGAAGGGCGGCGATTAGCGTCCTCGCGGCCTTGGGTGAGCTTTCGATGCGATTGTGACGCGTTGCGTTGCTCGTCTTCGTGGGTCGCACCGGTTCGTCCTTTTTAAGGTGACGCAGTTGCCTTCTTGTTCCGACGTGCACTCATCAAACCCGGCCAGTCTCACTCAGGCCCCCGGCGCGCTCACCCGGTCCAGACTGCGCAAGAACTTATCCGCGGACTCGTAGCCAACCACCCGCAGCACTTCCTTCCCGCCCTGATCGAAGAAAATAATGCCGGGCGGCCCAAACAGGCTGAAACGCTTGAGCAGCATCTGATCGTCCGAATTGTTCGCGGTAACGTCGGCGCGCAGCAGATTCATCTGTTTCAATTTCGCCTGGACGCGTGGATCGCTGAACGTGAATTTTTCCATCTCTTTGCAGCTGACGCACCAATCCGCATAGAAATCGAGCATGGCGGGTTGAGCGGCCGTTTTAACGGCTTGGTCGAGCTCCGTCGATGAACGGACCGGCGCGAACGTCAGATCGTCCTGCTGCGCCGTACCGGGCTTATTGGACACATTGGCGACAGACGCCTCCTGCCCGCGCGCAGCCAGCACGGCAAGCGGCCGCAGCGGATCGGACGATCCGGCTGCAAGACCGACCAGCAGCACCGCAGCCCAGATGGCAAGCGCCGCACCGACACCCCGGCTCAACCGACGCCACACTGACGACTCGACGCCCGGTGCCGAGAACAAGCCGAGCGACGCCGCCGCGATCAGCAGCCAGAGCGCGCTCAATAGCATGGTCGCGGTCGCACCCAGCACCGGCCAGACGATCCACAACGCTGCCGCGAGCAGCACCACGCCGAAGAAGACCTTGACGCCGTCCATCCACGCGCCGGCTCGTGGTAACAGCGTGCCGGCGCCCAGCCCGAGGATCAGCAGCGGCACGCCGAGGCCGAGCCCCATCGAAAACAGCGCAGCGCCGCCGAGCACGGCGTCGCCGGTATGTGCGATAAACGCCAGCACGGCAAACAGCGGCGCCGTCATACAGGCACCGACCACCAATGCCGACAACGCGCCCATGACCGCGACCGCAGCGAACTTGCCGCCGGCACGCCCCGTGGAGGCGCGCGACACACCGTCCTGCCAACGCTGCGGCAACGCGATGTCGAAGCCCGCGATCAGCGTCAGCGCAAAAATGGTCAGCAGAACGCCGAACGCACCGAGCACCCACGGATTCTGCAGCCATGCGCCGAGACTCTGGCCGACCATCGCGGCGGCAACGCCCAGCGCGGTGTAGACCAGCGCCATACCGATCACATACGCCAACGACAAAGCGAAGCCGCGGGCACGTGTCACCCGCGCGCCCTCGCCGATGATGATGGCCGACAGAATCGGAATCATCGGATACGAGCACGGCAGCAAGCTGAGCACAGCGCCGGCAACGAAATAGAGCCCGATGATGGCGAAGAACCCACCGCCTTGAAGCAGCGACTGCGCATAGTCGGCGTTTGTGGCGCGCTCATACCAAGGCGTGCCGCTGGCTGCCGGGGATTGCGGGGCGGCGGCAGGAGTCGCTGTGCTCACGGCCGGCTGCAAGGCATCGCCGCTGACGTGGTAGACGCGCTCCATCGGCGGATAGCAAATGCCGGCATCGGCACAGCCTTGTGACGTCACGGCCAGATCAAAAGGGCCGGTCGCCTGCTTGATCGGGATACGGATCGTCAGCTCATTACGATACGTTTCGACATTCTTGTTGAAGGTCTGATCGAACTTGACGTGACCAGCCGGCAGTTGCGGCTCACCGATTGTGGTCGTGCCGTTGCGGGTCGCGAAGGCGAAACGCTCGCGGTACATGTAGTAGCCGTCCGCAATCTTGTAGGTGACATCGACTTCGCTTGGTTTCTCCGTCGCGCTGAATTTGAACGCAAGCGCAGGATCCAGAAAATCGTCCGCGGCGCGCGCGAGCGTGCCGAACTGCGCGAGTACGAGGCTGGCGAGCAGCAGGAATAGGGTGCGCAGCGCCACGCGCGCACGTCGGTCAAGACCGTTAAACATGGAGGGGACGTTGGGTTTCAGCGGTGATCCACTGGCTATAGGCGGCCGACGCCGTCGCTTGCCACGAGAGGATTTCCGGCGTGTCGTAGGGATGATGCGTGTGAATGTATTGTTCAAGTTCCAATGCACGTGCGACGCTGGTCTTGAACAGCAACTGGATCTCTTGCGCAGACTCGATCGTGCCCTGCCAGTGGTAACTGGACTGCACCGCGCCTAACTGCGTGACGCAGGCGCATAGCCGTGCGGCCAACGCATCCGTAGCAAGTTTCTGAGCGACGGCCGCATCCGGAACCGTGGTCAGAATCAAGGTCACACACTGGCTCACAACAGGCTCCGGCGACGCACGATTCAGGTGCCGTTATCGTATCACCTAGCCCCATGCTCTCGCAGACGAGACCACGGCGATCAGGCGGCCTTGGGCGTTTTGTCGCGGCGGATATCTGTCGACCACGCTTTCGGCTCCCGAAAACAAAAAAGCCAGGCTAGGTGCCTGGCTTTTCTTGGTTGCTAAAAGCTTACTCAGCTTCTTGCACTTCAACTTCTTCAACTTCCGGACGGTCGAGCAGTTCGACCAGTGCCATCGGCGCATTGTCGCCATTGCGGAAGCCGAACTTCAGCACGCGCAGGTAGCCGCCCGGACGGGTAGCGTAACGCGGGCCCAGAACTTCGAACAGCTTCGTAACCGAGTCACGATCGCGCAGGCGGTTGAACGCCAAACGACGATTTGCCAGCGACGGCTTCTTGCCGAGCGTGATCAGCGGCTCGACAACTTTACGGAGTTCTTTTGCTTTCGGCAGCGTGGTCTTGATGACTTCGTGCGCGATCAGCGAGTTGGACATATTACGGAGCATTGCCAGACGGTGGCTGCTCGTGCGGTTCAGTTTCCGCAAACCATGACGGTGACGCATGTTAATTCCTTCGATTCAGAGTTTTGGTCCAGCTCTTCTATCGCACTCGATTCACCAGAAGGTGTGAGTGCACGGGCCGGTAGTGAAAAAAGACAAGACGCGGATTTTAAAGGAAAATCCGCGTCTTTGCCAGTGCCGCAGCGGGTTCTGTCCCGGTATGACTCTCGACTTACTTGTCCAGACCTGCCGGCGGCCAGTTTTCGAGCTTCATGCCAAGCGTCAAACCACGCGACGCCAGTACTTCCTTGATTTCGTTCAACGACTTGCGACCCAGATTCGGGGTCTTGAGCAGTTCGTTTTCCGTGCGCTGGATCAGATCGCCGATGTAGTAAATGTTCTCGGCCTTCAGGCAGTTCGCGGAACGAACCGTCAGCTCGAGATCATCGACCGGACGCAGCAGGATCGGATCGATCTGCGGCGCACGCGACGGCGCTTCCGCCGTTGCCTCGGTACCTTCCAGAGCAGCGAACACCGACAGTTGATCGACCAGAATGCGAGCTGATTGACGGATCGCTTCTTCCGGCGAAATCACACCGTTCGTTTCGATGTTCATCACGAGCTTGTCGAGGTCAGTGCGCTGTTCGACGCGAGCGCTTTCAACGGCGTAGCTCACGCGGCGAACCGGCGAGAACGACGCGTCCAGCACGATACGGCCGATGATCTTGGCCGACTCTTCGCCATAACGACGTACATTGCCGGGCACATAGCCGCGGCCCTTTTCGACCTTGATCTGAACGTCGAGCTTACCGCCCTTCGACAGATGCGCAATCACGTGATCCGGGTTGATCACTTCGCAGTCGTGCGCGAGTTCGATGTCGCCAGCGGTAACAACGCCTTCGCCTTCCTTGCGCAGCGTAACCGTCACTTCGTCACGGTTATGCAGCTTGAAGACTACGCCCTTCAGGTTCAACAACAGGTTGACCACATCCTCTTGCACACCGTCGAGCGTCGAATACTCATGTACGACGCCTGCGATCGTCACTTCGGTCGGCGCGTAGCCGATCATCGACGACAACAGCACGCGCCGAAGCGCGTTACCCAAGGTGTGGCCGTAACCGCGTTCAAACGGTTCCATGACCACTTTCGCATGGCTCTCGCCAAGCGATTCAACTGCGATGATCTTGGGCTTCAACAAACTGGTTTGCATAGGTTTTCCTTTTCAATACCCTCGGCTCGTTACACCGATAAGGCTGACCGGTAACAACCTGAAAATAAACAGCCGAGACATCTCCTTGCGCAACGCAATCGAGGTGCCCCGGCCGTTAATCCGATTACCGCGAATACAATTCGACGATCAGGCTTTCGTTGATATCGCCGGCGATGTCGCTACGCTCCGGCTTCGACTTAAACGTGCCTTCGAACTTCTTCGAATCCACAGCGACCCAGCTCGGCAGACCGCCTTGCTCAGCCAGCGAAAGCGCTTCGAGAATACGCGCTTGCTTCTTCTTCTGTTCGCGCACGGCAACGATGTCGCCTGCCTTCACTTGCATCGACGGGATATTCGACACGACGCCGTTCACCGTGATCGCCTTGTGGCTAACCAGCTGACGCGCTTCAGCGCGCGTCGAGCCGAAGCCCATGCGATACACGACGTTGTCCAGACGCGACTCGAGCAACTGCAGCAGGTTTTCACCCGTGTTGCCTTTCAAGCGGTCGGCTTCGGCGAAGTAACGACGGAATTGACGCTCGAGAACGCCGTAAATGCGCTTCACTTTTTGCTTTTCGCGCAACTGCGTGCCGTAGTCGGACGTGCGTGCACCCGAGGTGCGGCCGTGTTGGCCAGGCTTGCTGTCAAGCTTGCACTTGTCAGCGAGCGAACGACGGGCGCTCTTCAGGAAGAGGTCAGTGCCTTCACGGCGGGACAGCTTGGCCTTAGGGCCGATATAACGTGCCACGTTGATTCCTTCTATGATTAATCACGCAGGTGCTTGCACCTACGCTAGTCCGAACCCTTTGGGTCGAACGGTGGGCTTAGTCAATTCAATAGCACAAGCGGCCTGCCGCCGCGCAGGGCGGCAACAGGCGCTCGTAAAATCGGCGTCTTAAATACGACGACGCTTCGGCGGACGGCAGCCGTTGTGCGGGACAGGAGTCACGTCGGAAATCGCGGTGATCTTGATACCAAGACCATGCAACGCGCGCACCGCCGACTCACGACCAGGACCAGGGCCCTTGATCCGCACTTCGAGGTTCTTCACGCCGTATTCCATCGCCACGCGGCCTGCCGATTCGGCTGCCACCTGAGCTGCAAACGGGGTCGATTTACGCGAACCCTTGAAGCCTTGACCACCCGACGTTGCCCAAGCAAGTGCATTGCCTTGACGATCGGTGATCGTGATGATGGTGTTGTTGAACGACGCGTGAACGTGAACCACGCCCTCGGCGACGTTCTTCTTGACCTTCTTGCGAACGCGTTGCGCCGCGGAGTTGTTCGAAGCCTTAGCCATTACGTTTTCCTGTAACTGTCAGTTCCGCTTACTTCTTCAGCGATTGCGCTGCACGACGCGGACCCTTGCGCGTACGGGCATTCGTACGCGTACGTTGGCCGCGCAGGGGCAAGCCCTTACGATGCCGCACGCCACGGTAGCAGCCGAGATCCATCAGGCGCTTGATGTTCATCGTCGTTTCACGGCGCAGATCGCCTTCTACGATGAACTTGCCGACTTCTTCACGCAGCTTTTCGAGGTCTGCGTCGTTCAGGTCTTTGACCTTCTTCGAAAATGCCACACCAGCAGCGACGCAAATGTCGCGCGAGCGCGTGCGGCCGACACCATAAATAGCCGTCAGGCCGATTTCGGTATGCTGGTGATTCGGGATGTTAACCCCTGCGATACGAGCCATTGTTTTTCCTCAAACAAAAAGCGCTAGCAAAAAGCGCGGCGTTCAGCCTTGACGCTGTTTGTGGCGCGGATCAGAGCTGCAAATCACGCGCACAACGCCTTTGCGCTTGATGATCTTGCAATTGCGGCAAATGCGCTTAACCGATGCCATCACTTTCATGATATTACCCTTTTTTCAAATCACTTCGCCCGGAACACGATCCGCGCACGCGACAGATCGTAAGGCGTCAATTCAACCGTCACCTTGTCGCCCGGCAAGATTCGGATGTAGTGCATCCGCATCTTGCCGGATATGTGTCCCAATACGACATGGCCGTTTTCCAGCTTCACCCTGAAGGTAGCGTTAGGCAGGTTTTCGATGACTTCACCCTGCATCTGGATAACATCGTCTTTGGCCATAAGTCCTTTCAACGCATCGGGACGCCGCCGCCTTTGAAATTAGCTTTCTTCAGCAGCGATTCATACTGTTGCGACATAACGTACGACTGCACCTGCGCCATGAAATCCATTGTGACGACGACAATGATCAGCAGCGACGTTCCACCAAAATAAAACGGCACGTTCCAGCGCAGTACCAAAAACTCGGGCAGCAGGCAAACAAACACGATGTAGATCGCACCAGCCAGCGTCAGACGTGTGAGGATGCGGTCAATGTATCGCGCTGTTTGATCGCCCGGGCGGATGCCTGGGACGAAAGCGCCACTCTTTTTCAGGTTGTCGGCCGTTTCTCTGCTGTTGAACACCAGTGCGGTGTAAAAGAAACAGAAGAAGACGATCGCCAACGCGTACAACAACACGTACACGGGTTGACCGGGCTTAAGAGCTTCGGCCACATTGTGCAACGTGTCTGCGAACCAGCTGGTACGCGACCCCGAACTAAACCAGTTCAGGATGGTTGCCGGGAAGAGAATGATCGACGATGCAAAGATCGGCGGAATCACGCCCGACATGTTCAACTTCAGCGGTAGATGCGAAGACTGTCCGCCGTATATCTTGTTGCCGACTTGCCGCTTGGCGTAGTTCACAAGAATCTTGCGCTGGCCGCGTTCAATGAACACCACCAGATACGTTACTGCAGCAATCAGCGCGACCACGATAATCGCCGAGATGATGCTCATCGAGCCGGTTCGCACCAGTTCGAATAGACCACCGATTGCGTTCGGGAAACCCGCCGCAATACCGCCGAAAATGATGATCGAGATACCGTTGCCAAGCCCGCGCTCCGTGATCTGCTCACCCAGCCACATCAGGAACATCGTGCCGGTCACCAATGTCACGACCGTCGTCAAACGAAACACCATCCCCGGATCGATCACCAGGCCCGGCTGATTTTCCAGCGCCACGGCAATGCCGAACGCCTGGAACGTCGCCAGCAGAACCGTAAAGATACGCGTGTACTGCGTGATCTTCCGCTGCCCCGCCTGCCCTTCCTTTTTCAGCGCTTCCAGCTGCGGCGACACAATCGCCAACAACTGCATGATGATCGACGCCGAAATGTACGGCATGATCCCCAGCGCAAAAATCGTGAACCGCGAAAGTGCGCCACCCGAAAACATGTTGAACATGCCAAGGATGCCGCCCGACTGGCTTTGGAACAACTTTGCCAGCTGGTCCGGATCAATACCCGGCACCGGAATGTGCGCGCCGATACGGTAGACGATCAACGCCAGCAGCAAAAACACTGCTCGCCGACGCAGATCGCCAAACTTCGCCGCGCCGCGACCGGGTTTTGCGAGAATCGGGCTGTTAGCCAAGTAACTTCTCCGATGCTAATGCTAGTGACGGCAAAATCGACTTGCGCGTTACTCGGCGAACGAGCCGCCGGCTGCTTCGATAGCAGCGCGCGCACCCTTCGTCGCACCCAGACCCTTCACAACGACCTTGCGCTTCAGCTCGCCGGTTTTGATGATCTTGGCGCTCGTGATCATCTCGCCAATCAGACCAGCTTGCTTCAGAGCCAACAGATCGATTTCGTCGACCGGCAGCTTCTCCAGATCAGAGAGGCGCACTTCACCGACGAACTCCTTCGTCAGCGAGGTAAAGCCGCGCTTCGGCAGGCGACGTTGCAGCGGCATTTGACCGCCTTCGAAGCCAACCTTGTGAAAGCCGCCCGAACGCGACTTCTGACCTTTATGACCACGGCCAGCGGTCTTGCCGAGGCCAGAGCCGATGCCGCGACCAACGCGACGCTTTGCGTGCTTCGCGCCTTCAGCCGGCTTCAGGTTATTCAATTCCATTATCAACTCCTTGAGTCCTGGTCAGCCGCTTAGCTGATGACCTTAACGAGGTACGAAACCTTGTTGATCATGCCGCGCACAGCCGGCGTGTCCTGCAACTCGCTAACCGAGTTGAGTCGGCGCAGGCCCAAGCCACGCACCGTTGCACGGTGCGTTTCACGGGTGCCGATCAGGCTCTTGACGAGCTGGACCTTGACAGTTTTATCAGACATGGTGTCCACCTTAGCCCAGAATATCTTCGACGGACTTGCCGCGCTTCGCCGCGATATCGCCCGGCGTCGACTGCTTGCGCAGACCGTCGAGCGTTGCGCGAACGAGGTTATACGGGTTCGTCGAACCGTGGCTCTTGGCCACAACGTTCTGCACGCCCATCACGTCGAACACTGCGCGCATCGGACCGCCAGCGATCACACCGGTACCATCCTTGGCCGGAGCCAGGAGGACCATCGATGCGCCATGCTTACCGTGCACTTCGTGTTGCAGGGTACCGTTCTTCAACGGCACCTTGAACATGTTGCGGCGAGCCTGTTCCATCGCCTTCTGAACAGCGACCGGCACTTCCTTCGCCTTGCCCTTGCCCATACCGACGCGGCCATCACCGTCGCCAACCACGGTCAGAGCGGCGAAGCCGAGAATCCGGCCACCCTTCACGACCTTGGTCACGCGGTTGACCGAAATCATTTTTTCACGAAGGCCGTCGTCGCGTTCGTCAGCCTGAACTTTCGCTTGCATCTTTGCCATGACGAATTCTTCCCTTAGAACTTGAGTCCGGCTTCGCGCGCCGCATCGGCCAGCGCTTTCACGCGGCCGTGGTAACGGAAACCCGAACGGTCGAAGGCGACGGATTCGATGCCGGCAGCCTTAGCCTTTTCTGCGATGCGCTTACCAATCAGAGTCGCAGCAGCGACGTTGCCGCCTTTGCCCGTCTGATCAGCGAGTTGCGCACGCACTTCGGCTTCGAGCGTCGACGCGCTAGCGAGCACCTTGGTGCCGCACGGCGAGAACACTTGCGCATAAATGTGCGTGTTCGTGCGATGCACGGCGAGACGCGCGACCTGCAGCTCAGCGATCTTGATACGCGTCTGACGAGCGCGGCGCAGGCGAGATTGAGTCTTATCCATGATTGCGCACCCTTACTTCTTCTTCGTTTCTTTGAGGATCACAACCTCGTTGGCGTAACGCACACCTTTGCCCTTGTAGGGCTCCGGTGGGCGATAGCCGCGCACTTCTGCAGCGACTTGGCCAACTTGTTGCTTATTGATCCCCTTGATCACGATTTCGGTTTGCGTCGGGGTTTCAGCCTTGACGCCTTCCGGCATCTGGTGCACCACAGGGTGCGAGAAACCCAGCGACAGGTTCAGCTTGTCGCCTTGCGCCTGTGCGCGGTAGCCGACGCCAACCAGCGTCAGCTTGCGCTCGAAACCCTTCGTCACGCCGTTCACCATGTTCGCAACCAGTGCGCGCATCGTGCCCGACATCGCATTCGCTTCGCGGCTTTCGTCAGTCGGCTCGAATTTAAGCGTGCCGTTGTCGTTCACCACCTTCACAAGGCTGTTAGCAGCCTGCGAAATCGTACCCAGCGGACCCTTGACGGTAATGCGTTCGTCGCTCAGGGCCACTTCTGCGCCTTGCAGCGCGATCGGGCTTTTACCTACTCGAGACATGTTTCTCTCCTTTCGGCCTTAAGCGACGTAGCAGATGACTTCGCCGCCAACGCCCGTTGCACGCGCCTTACGGTCCGTCATCACGCCCTTCGGCGTCGACACGATTGCCACGCCGAGGCCATTCATGACCACGGGGATGTCGTTACGGCCGCGATACACACGCAGGCCAGGCTTCGAAACGCGCTCAATGCGCTCGATCACCGGACGGCCAGCGTAGTACTTCAACACGATGTTCAATTCAGATTTCGCACCTTCGGACTTCACTGCGAAATCATCGATATAGCCTTCGTCCTTAAGGACTTGCGCAATCGCAACCTTGACTTTCGACGAGGGCATAGTCACCGAGACTTTCTCAACCATCTGCGCATTGCGGATGCGAGTCAGCATATCGGCGATAGGATCACTCATGCTCATTTACGTTTCTCCTATTACCAGCTCGCCTTGGTCAGGCCAGGGATCTCGCCGCGGAACGCGATTTCGCGAATCTTGTTACGCGCCAGCCCGAATTTACGGAACGTACCGCGCGGACGACCGGTAATTGCGCAACGATTGCGCTTACGGGTCGGGTTAGAGTTGCGCGGCAGTTGCTGCAGTTCAAGACGTGCTGCGTAATGCTCTTCGTCCGACTTGCTCATATCGCCAATGATCGCCTTCAGTTCTGCACGCTTGGGAGCGTACTTAGCAGCGAGGCGAGCACGCTTCTTTTCACGTTCGATCAGTGCCAGTTTAGCCACGGTAACCTCAGTTTCTGAACGGGAACTTGAAGCTGGCGAGCAGAGCCTTTGCTTCGTCGTCGGTCTTCGCAGTTGTCGTGATGCTGATGTTCAGCCCACGCAGCGCGTCGATCTTGTCGTAGTCGATTTCGGGGAAAATGATCTGCTCTTTCACACCGATGTTGTAGTTGCCGCGACCATCGAACGCACGACCCGAGACGCCACGGAAGTCGCGCACACGGGGGAGCGCAACCGTCACGAAACGATCCAGAAATTCGTACATCGCCTGACCGCGCAACGTCACCATTGCACCGATCGGATAGCCTTGACGGATCTTGAAGCCAGCGATTGCCTTGCGTGCCTTCGTGATCACCGGCTTCTGGCCTGCGATCTTCGTCAGGTCGCCAACGGCGTTTTCGATGATCTTCTTGTCAGCGACCGCTTCGCCAAGACCCATGTTGAGGGTGATCTTGGTAATACGCGGCACTTCCATCACGGACTTGTAACCGAACTTCTCGATGAGGCCGGGTACAACCTTTTCTTTGTAAAACTCTTGCAAACGAGCCATTTTTTTACTCCGCAGCGTCAGGCGCTCAGCTCGGCACCGGTCGTTTTAAGGAAACGGACTTTCTTGTCTCCTTCGACCTTGATGCCTACACGCGACGCCTTGCCATTCGCGTCGACCAATGCGACGTTCGAAATTTGCAGCGGCATCGTCTTGGCTTCCACACCGCCCGTCGTACCCTTCATCGGGTTCGGCTTGACGTGTTTCTTGACGAGATTGATGCCCTCGACAATCACTTTGCTTTCGCCAACGGACAGCACGACGCCGCGCTTGCCTTTATCTTTGCCGGTGATGACGATAACTTCGTCACCCTTGCGAATCTTGTTCATCGCGACTCCTTACAGCACTTCAGGTGCCAGCGAAACGATCTTCATGAATCGTTCGCTACGCAACTCGCGCGTGACAGGCCCGAAAATACGGGTGCCAATAGGTTCGAGCTTGGCATTCAACAACACGGCGGCGTTGCCATCAAACTTGATCAGCGAGCCGTCCTGACGACGCACACCCTTGGCGGTACGAACCACCACGGCGTTGTAAATCTCGCCTTTCTTCACGCGCCCGCGCGGCGTTGCTTCTTTGACGGTCACCTTGATGATGTCGCCAATGCTGGCATAACGACGCTTCGAGCCGCCGAGCACCTTGATGCACATGACTTCACGCGCACCCGTGTTGTCGGCCACTTCAAGCCGAGTTTCGGTCTGGATCATGGTTTATCTTTCCCAACTTAATCCGGCCACACCACCATGGCGTACCCGGTCAGTCTTGGTCCCGTCAGCCAATCGGCTGCTTGGGTATGAACAGCAGCGACGGCAAACGAAACCCGCCATCGCAATCCGGTGAATCCTACGGAACAGACTGGCGCCCGAACCGCTTCCCCCACCAACTTCGCCCGCGACGGGGCTCCCATAAAAGAGGGAAGACCGAGATCATATCACATAATCTCGGTCTTGCAAGCGAAACCTACTGCGATTTCAATTACTTCTACAACTTTGCGGCGTCAGATGACGCGAGCAGCCTCGACCAAGCGAGCCACAACCCAAGCTTTCGTCTTCGAAATCGGACGCGTTTCCTGGATTTCAACGAGGTCGCCCTCGTTGTACGTGTTCGCATCGTCGTGCGCGTGGTACTTCTTCGAACGCACGACGTACTTGCCGTAGATCGGGTGCTTCACGCGGTGCTCAACCAGCACGGTGACCGTCTTGTCCATCTTGTTGCTGACGACCTTGCCGACCAGCGTCCGCTTGAGCGAGGTTTTTACGCTATCGTTCATTTCTGGTTCGCCTTCTCAGTCAGGACGGTCCGCACACGTGCGATGTCGCGACGAACCTTCTTCAGCTGGCTCGTGTTCGTGAGCTGCTGGGTCGCGAGTTGCATGCGCAGGCCGAATTGCGCCTTCAACAGGTCCGACAGCTCCTTGTTGAGCGCGGCCTGATCTTTCTGGTGAAGTTCGGAAGCCTTCATCATTTGCTCCTTAGGCGCCGAGCTGACGCACGATAAACGTCGTCTTAAGCGGCAGCTTAGCTGCAGCCAGACGGAACGCTTCGCGTGCCAGCTCTTCGGTTACGCCGTCCATTTCGTACAGCATCTTGCCCGGTTGAATCTCTGCGACGTAGTACTCAGGGTTACCCTTACCGTTACCCATCCGTACTTCAGCCGGCTTATGCGAGATCGGCTTGTCCGGGAAAATGCGGATCCAGATACGGCCACCACGCTTGATGTGACGCGTCATTGCACGACGCGCCGCTTCAATCTGGCGTGCAGTCAAACGACCACGACCGATAGCCTTCAGGCCGAACTCACCGAACGACACTGCGTTACCGCGGGTGGCGACGCCGGTGTTACGACCCTTCTGTTCTTTGCGATACTTTCTGCGTTTCGGTTGCAGCATCGTTATTCTCCAGTCTTACCGTCACCGCCAGCACGACGAGGAGCGCCACGGCGTGCACCTGCCGGACCAGCACCTTCACCATCGCGACGCGGACGGCGATCGCCACCCGGACGTGCATTGCGGCGCGGACGCTTTTCTTCGGCGACTTCTTCAACCACCGGTGCGTCATTGCGGCCGAGCGTATCGCCCTTATAGACCCACACCTTCACACCGATGATGCCGTACGTCGTCTTCGCTTCCGAAGTTGCGTAGTCGATATCAGCACGCAGTGTATGAAGCGGCACGCGACCTTCGCGATACCATTCCGTACGAGCGATTTCGATACCGTTCAGGCGGCCTGCGCTCATGATCTTGATGCCTTGAGCACCCAGACGCATTGCGTTTTGCATAGCACGCTTCATTGCGCGGCGAAACATAATCCGGCGCTCGAGCTGCTGCGTGATCGAATCCGCGATCAGTTGCGCATCGGTTTCCGGCTTGCGGATTTCTTCGATGTTGACGTGGACCGGAACGCCCATGCGACGTTGCAGTTCCGACTTCAACAACTCGATATCCTCGCCCTTCTTACCGATGACGACACCCGGACGCGAGCTATAAATCGTGATGCGCGCGTTTTTCGCCGGACGCTCGATAACGACGCGACCAACCGAAGCATTCTTCAGCTTCTTCTTCAGGTATTCACGAACACCGATGTCTTCCTGCAACATCGCCGCGAAATTGTTGTTGTTCGCGTACCAACGCGACGCCCAATTGCGGCTGACGGCCAAACGGAAGCCAGTCGGATGAATTTTCTGTCCCATCGTATGACCCCTTAATTCCCGACCGTCACAGTGATGTGACAGGATTGCTTCTCGATGCGGTTACCGCGGCCTTTAGCGCGCGCAGTAAAACGCTTCAGCGAGGCAGCCTTGTCGACCATGATGCTCGTTACCTTGAGCTCGTCGATATCAGCGCCTTCGTTATGCTCCGCATTCGCGATCGCCGACAGCACAACCTTTTTCACGATTCCCGCAGCCTTCTTCGGCGAGAACGTCAGAACGTTCAGCGCCTTGTCGACCGGCAAACCGCGGATCTGGTCAGCCACAAGGCGCGTTTTCTGCGCCGAGATGCGGGCACCGCGATGAATTGCTTTCACTTCCATCATGAGCCCCTTATTTCTTAGCCTTCTTGTCGGCTGCATGACCCTTAAACGTACGGGTCAGTGCGAACTCGCCAAGCTTGTGGCCGACCATGTTTTCCGAGACATACACCGGAACGTGCTGACGGCCGTTGTGGACGGCGATCGTCAGACCGATGAAATCCGGGAGGATCGTCGAGCGACGCGACCAGGTTTTGATCGGCTTCTTATCCCGCGAAGCTGCTGCCGCCTCAACTTTCTTCAGCAAATGGGCGTCGCAGAACGGACCTTTTTTTACAGAACGTGCCATTGCCTACTCCTTAACGCTTGTGACGGCGCTGGACGATCATGCTCGTCGTGCGCTTGTTGCTGCGGGTGCGATAACCCTTAGCAGGCGTGCCCCACGGGCTCACCGGATCGCGACCTGCAGCCGTCTTGCCTTCACCACCGCCGTGCGGGTGATCAACCGGGTTCATTGCAACGCCGCGCACCGTCGGGCGGATACCGCGCCAGCGGTTCGCGCCAGCCTTACCGATTTGACGGAGGCTGTGCTCTTCGTTGCCAACTTCACCAATCGTCGCGCGGCATTCAACGTGAACGCGGCGGATTTCACCAGAGCGCAGGCGGACCTGTGCGTAGATTCCTTCACGAGCCAGCAACATCGCGGATGTGCCAGCCGAACGCGCCATTTGCGCACCCTTGCCTGGCAGCATTTCGATGCAGTGGATCGTCGTACCGACCGGAATGTTGCGGATCGGCAGCGTATTACCAGCGCGGATCGGAGCCTCGGAACCCGACATCAGTTGCTGGCCGACAGTGAGACCCTTCGGAGCAATGATGTAACGTCGTTCGCCGTCTGCGTACAGAACCAGCGCAATGTTCGCGCTACGGTTCGGATCGTACTCGAGGCGCTCAACCTTCGCCGCGATGCCGTCCTTATTGCGACGGAAATCGACAACGCGATAGTGATGCTTGTGACCGCCGCCTTTGTGACGCGTGGTAATGTGGCCGTTGTTATTACGGCCGGCGGTCGAGGATTGCGCGTCGAGCAGCGGTGCGAACGGCTTGCCCTTATGCAGATCCTTATTGACCACCTTGACCATCGCGCGGCGACCCGGCGAAGTCGGCTTAACTTTAACGATTGCCATGATTACTTGGCCTCCGCTTCAAAGTTGATTTCCTGGC
Organism: Paraburkholderia sp. BL21I4N1; assembly: GCF_002973525.1. Classification (GTDB taxonomy): domain Bacteria; phylum Pseudomonadota; class Gammaproteobacteria; order Burkholderiales; family Burkholderiaceae; genus Paraburkholderia. The sequence goes on along the minus strand of NZ_PVEN01000017.1, from coordinate 23,254 downwards.
CGGGCTTCAGGCAGACATATGCCTTCTTCACGTCTTTGCGCTTACCCATGAAACGACCAAAGCGCTTCGCTTTGCCCTTCGAGACCAGCACGTTGACGGAATTGACTTCCACCTTGAACAGCAGCTCGACTGCAGCCTTCACTTCCTGCTTCGTGGCATCGGGCGCGACTTCGAACACTACTTGCTCGTTCTTGTCGGCCACCAGCGTCGCCTTTTCGGAGATCACCGGCGCGAGCAGGACCTGCATCAAACGATGATCGTTTTTGCGAATCTCGCTCATGACAGCAACTCCTCGATCTGGGCGACCGCAGCCTTCGTGATCAGGATCTTCTTGAAGTAGATCAGCGACAGCGGGTCGGCGTAACGCGGCTCGACAACCGCCACATGGGCGAGGTTGCGCGACGCGAGGTACAGGTTTTCGTCAACCGTGTCGGTAATCACCAGCACGGAATCGAGACCCATCGCCTTGAATTTTTCGGCCAGCAGCTTCGTCTTCGGCGCTTCGAGCGTCAGCTCGTCGACCACCGAGATGCGGCCTTCGCGGGCCAGCTGCGAGAAGATCGAGCAGAGACCTGCGCGATGCATCTTCTTATTAACCTTGTGCGAAAAGTTTTCTTCCGGCGAATTCGGGAAGATACGGCCACCGCCGCGCCACAACGGGCTCGACGACATACCGGCACGAGCACGGCCCGTACCCTTTTGGCGCCACGGCTTTTTGGTCGTGTGCTTGACTTGCTCACGATCCTTCTGCGCGCGGTTGCCGCTACGGGCATTCGCCTGGTACGCAACCACGACCTGGTGAATCAGCGCTTCGTTGTAATCGCGACCGAACACAACGTCCGACGCGCTAACGCCCGCACCTTCCTGACCATTGGCATTCAGGAGCTTAAGTTCCATTATTTCGCTCCTTTCACAGCACGCGTCTTCACGGCCGGCGTAACGAATACCTTGCCACCCTTCGCACCCGGAACGGCGCCCTTGACCAGCAACAGCTTGCGGTCAGCGTCGATACGAGCGATCTCGAGGTTTTGCACCGTCACCGTGTCGTCACCCATGTGACCGGTCATGCGCTTACCCGGGAAAACACGACCCGGATCTTGCGCCATACCGATCGAACCCGGCACGTTGTGCGAGCGCGAGTTACCGTGCGATGCACGGCCGGATGCGAAGTTGTAACGCTTGATGGTACCGGCGTAGCCCTTACCGATCGACACGCCTTGCACGTCGACCTTCTGGCCTACTTCGAACAGCTCGGGGCCAACCACGGTGCCGCTCGACAACTCGGCAGCCTTAGCGGCATCGATCTGGAATTCTTTGAGGATTTCACCGGCTTGAACACCGGCTTTGGCGAGATGACCGGCCAACGGCTTCGTCACGCGCGATGCACGGCGCGTACCGAATGCAACCTGCACGGCCGTGTAGCCGTCGGTTTCAACAGTCTTGATCTGCGTCACGCGGTTGTCGGACACGTCCAGCACGGTAACGGGAATCGAATCCCCTTCTGCCGTGAAGATACGGGTCATGCCAACCTTGCGACCTACGAGTCCAAGGCTCATCGTTTTCTCCATTCCCGACTGCGATTGGTCGGGGCTAATTTACAAAATGCCGGTGCCGTTTCGGGCATGAATTCATGCTGCAGCACACCGACTTTTTTGCGCAAATGCGCGAAAAGCCCACTATTATAGCGAGACCTTTCGTTTTCCGCAAGCAATCAATGACTTAGCGTTACCCTGCGGACTGGGCAACCGCTGGAAGCCTTATTGCAGCTTGATTTCAACGTCCACACCAGCCGGCAGATCCAGCTTCATCAGTGCGTCGACAGTCTTATCCGTCGGATCGACGATGTCCATCAGACGTTGGTGCGTACGGATTTCGAGCTGATCGCGCGACGTCTTGTTGACGTGCGGCGAGCGCAGGATGTCGAAACGTTGGATGCGGGTCGGCAGGGGCACCGGGCCGCGAACGATTGCACCGGTCCGCTTTGCCGTGTCGACAATTTCCGCTGCCGATTGATCGATCAGACGATAGTCGAAAGCCTTCAGGCGAATGCGGATTTTCTGGTTCTGCATGACAATTCCTTGGAAAGAGCGAGGCGGTATTGCGCCGCCAGATAGTAAAAGAACGTAGAGCCGGGCGCCCGCCGTGGGCCGGCGCCCGGCTCCGGGCACCACTTACTGCAAGTTCAACCCGCGATTTTACTCGAGAATCTTAGCAACCACACCAGCGCCGACCGTACGGCCGCCTTCGCGAATTGCGAAACGCAGACCTTCTTCCATCGCGATCGGGTTGATCAGCTTCACCGTGATCGACACGTTGTCGCCCGGCATGACCATTTCCTTGTCCTTCGGCAACTCGATCGAGCCCGTCACGTCCGTCGTACGGAAGTAGAACTGCGGACGATAGTTGTTGAAGAACGGCGTGTGACGGCCACCTTCGTCCTTGCTCAGCACATACACTTCCGCCGTGAAGTGCGTGTGCGGGTTGATCGAACCCGGCTTCGCCAGAACCTGGCCACGCTCCACGTCTTCACGCTTCGTGCCGCGCAACAGGATACCAACGTTGTCGCCTGCCTGACCCTGGTCCAGCAGCTTGCGGAACATTTCCACGCCCGTGCAGGTCGTCTTCACCGTCGGCTTGATACCGACGATTTCGATTTCTTCGCCGACCTTCACGATGCCGCGCTCAACGCGACCCGTCACCACCGTGCCACGACCCGAGATCGAGAACACGTCTTCCACCGGCATCAGGAACGCGCCATCAACTGCACGCTCCGGCGTCGGGATGTACGTGTCCAGCGCATCGGCCAGGTTCATGATCGCCACTTCGCCGAGCTCGCCCTTGTCGCCTTCCAGCGCCAGTTTGGCCGAACCCTTGATGATCGGTGTGTCGTCGCCCGGGAAGTCGTACTTCGACAGGAGTTCGCGAACTTCCATCTCGACCAGTTCCAGCAACTCAGCGTCGTCCACCATGTCGCACTTGTTCAGGAACACGATGATGTACGGAACGCCAACCTGACGCGCCAGCAGGATGTGCTCACGCGTTTGCGGCATCGGGCCGTCTGCAGCCGAGCACACCAGGATCGCGCCGTCCATCTGCGCTGCGCCCGTGATCATGTTCTTCACATAGTCAGCGTGGCCCGGGCAGTCGACGTGTGCGTAGTGGCGGTTAGCCGTTTCGTACTCGACGTGTGCCGTGTTGATCGTGATGCCACGTGCCTTTTCTTCCGGCGCCGCGTCGATCTGGTCGTACGCCTTCGCTTCGCCGCCAAACTTCTGCGTCAGAACCGTCGTGATCGCTGCCGTCAGCGTGGTCTTGCCGTGGTCAACGTGACCGATCGTGCCGACGTTCACGTGCGGCTTGGTCCGTTCGAATTTACCTTTAGCCATGTTTCTCTTCTTTCAAAAAGTTAATCGTTGAATGACTTTGCCGCGCGATTATTTCGACTTGGCGTTGATGATCGCTTCCGACACATTGCGCGGTGCTTCAGCGTAATGCTTGAACTCCATCGTGTACGTTGCACGACCTTGGCTCAGCGAACGCAGCGATGTCGAGTAGCCGAACATTTCCGACAGCGGGACTTCGGCACGAACGATCTTGCCGCCGCCAATCATGTCTTCCATGCCCTGAACAATACCGCGACGGCCCGACAGGTCGCCCATCACGTTGCCCATGTAATCTTCCGGCGTTTCGACTTCAACAGCCATCATCGGTTCGAGGATGACCGGTTGAGCCTTGCGCATCGCTTCCTTGAACGCCATCGAACCGGCCATGCGGAACGCATTTTCGTTCGAGTCAACGTCGTGGTACGAACCGAACGTCAGGTGAACCTTCACGTCAACGACCGGGAAGCCTGCCAGCACGCCAGCCTTCAGCGTTTCCTGGATACCCTTGTCGACTGCCGGGATGTATTCACGCGGAATCACGCCGCCCTTGATTTCGTCCAGGAACTCGTAGCCCTTGCCTTGTTCGTTCGGCTCGAGCGTGATGACCGCGTGACCGTACTGGCCGCGACCACCCGACTGCTTGACGAACTTGCCGTCGACGTCTTCCGCCTTGCCGCGGATCGTTTCGCGGTAAGCCACTTGCGGCTTGCCAACCGTTGCTTCGACGCCAAACTCGCGCTTCATCCGGTCGACCAGAATTTCCAGGTGGAGCTCGCCCATACCCGAAATAATGGTTTGACCCGATTCTTCGTCCGTTTGAACGCGGAACGACGGATCTTCCTGAGCCAGACGGTTCAACGCCAGACCCATCTTTTCCTGGTCGGGCTTCGTCTTCGGCTCAACAGCCTGCGAAATAACCGGCTCCGGGAAAATCATGCGCTCGAGCACGATCGGATGCAGCGGGTCGCACAGCGTGTCGCCCGTCGTTGCATCTTTCAGGCCGACTGCAGCAGCGATGTCGCCCGCGTGCACTTCCTTGATTTCTTCGCGCTGATTTGCGTGCATCAGCAGAATACGACCGAGACGTTCCTTCTTGTCTTTGGTCGCGTTCAGGAGCGTGTCGCCCGACTTCGTCGTGCCCGAATAGACACGGAAGAAGATCAGTTGGCCGACAAACGGGTCGGTCATGATCTTGAATGCGAGGGACGAGAATTTCTCGTCGTCAGCTGCGCGACGTTCAGCCTTTTCACCGTTTTCGAGTTCACCCGTAACCGGCGGAATGTCGATCGGCGACGGCAGGAAGTCGAGCACAGCGTCAAGCATCCGCTGCACGCCCTTGTTCTTGAACGCAGTACCGCACAGCATCGGCTGGATTTCGCAAGCGATCGTACGGTCGCGCAGGCCCTTGACGACTTCAGCTTCCGTCAATTCGCCTTCTTCGAGGTACTTGTTCATCAGCTCTTCGCTCGACTCCGCGGCAGCTTCGATCATCTTCTCGCGCCATTCGTTGCACGTGTCGACGAGTTCTGCCGGGATTTCTTCGTACGAGAACTTCGTGCCTTGGGACGCTTCGTCCCAAATGATCGCCTTCATCTTCAGCAGATCGACGACGCCCGTGAAGTTTTCTTCCGCGCCGATAGGCACCACGACCGGAACCGGGTTCGCCTTCAGACGCAGCTTGAGCTGATCGTAGACCTTGAAGAAGTTCGCGCCGGTACGGTCCATCTTGTTGATGAACGCGAGACGGGGAACCTTGTACTTGTTAGCCTGACGCCACACGGTTTCCGACTGGGGCTGCACGCCGCCCACAGCGCAGTACACCATGCACGCGCCATCGAGCACGCGCATCGAACGCTCAACTTCAATCGTGAAGTCGACGTGACCCGGGGTGTCGATGATGTTGATACGGTGCTCAGCGCGGTCGCCGGCCATGCCTTTCCAGAACGCCGTGGTAGCAGCGGACGTGATCGTGATGCCGCGTTCCTGCTCCTGCTCCATCCAGTCCATGGTCGCAGCGCCGTCGTGAACTTCACCAATCTTGTGGTTCACGCCGGTATAGAACAGGATGCGCTCGGTCGTCGTCGTTTTGCCGGCGTCGATGTGAGCGCTAATACCGATGTTACGGTAGCGCTCGATAGGTGTCTTGCGAGCCACTTTGATCCTCTATTGGGATGACGCGATGCGAGAAAATACCCATCGCGCTGTAACACAAACGGGCGAGGCGCTTTGTAAGCGCACCCGCCCGGAATTTCTTTCCGCTTTTTCTGCTAACCCGAAGCCGGGAAGCTTAGAAACGGAAGTGCGAGAACGCCTTGTTGGCTTCTGCCATCCGGTGAACTTCGTCGCGCTTCTTCATCGCGCCGCCACGGCCTTCGGCCGCTTCGGAGAGTTCACCTGCGAGACGCAGGGCCATCGACTTCTCGCTGCGCTTCTTCGCGGCTTCACGCAGCCAACGCATCGCCAATGCCATACGACGCGACGGGCGCACTTCGACCGGAACCTGATAGTTCGCACCACCAACGCGGCGGCTCTTCACTTCGACCACCGGCTTGACGTTGTTGAGCGCTACCGTGAACACTTCCAGCGGGTCCTTGCCACCCTTGGTCTGGATCTGTTCGAAAGCGCCGTACACAATGCGCTCAGCAACCGACTTCTTGCCGGAGAGCATCAGCACGTTCATGAACTTAGCTACATCAACGTTACCGAATTTCGGATCCGGCAACACTTCCCGCTTGGGGACTTCGCGACGACGCGGCATGTTTCTTCCTTTAACTTTTCAGTTGGAGCTTTTGAGCCCCGCGGCCACCAACTAACCCGATTCATCTCTTACGACTTACCAGCCCGGTCGGGTGACCACTTACTCGACAGCACCGGCGATTCCGGCACCACCGCTAATACCGCCCTTGCAGGCGACCTTAAACTACCGACCGGCTAATTACTTGCCAGCCTTGGCACGCTTCGCACCGTACTTCGAGCGAGCTTGCTTACGATCCTTGACGCCCTGGGTATCCAGCGAGCCGCGAACCATGTGGTAACGCACACCCGGCAAGTCCTTGACACGGCCGCCGCGAATCAGCACGACCGAGTGTTCCTGCAGGTTGTGGCCTTCACCACCGATGTACGAAATAACTTCGAAGCCGTTCGTCAGACGAACCTTGGCAACCTTACGCAGTGCCGAGTTAGGCTTCTTAGGCGTCGTGGTGTACACACGGGTGCACACGCCGCGACGCTGGGGGCAGTCCTGCAAAGCCGGGCTCTTGCTCTTCGTCGTTTCCGACGCGCGGCCTTTGCGAACCAGTTGATTGATGGTTGGCATTGTTTATTCCTGAAATTGAACAAAATCGACGCATCTGTTTCCGGGCAAAGCAGAAACGATTGCGCATCGAACTTCCGGACCCGGTCGTCAGCGCACGAATTAACTCCGCGCGCAGGCATCCCAAGAACCGGAACCTAGCATAATATTCCGAAAATACTAAGGGAGTCAACAGGTTGCGATGTTTCGCACCCCTGCCGGACGCCGGGGACGGCAGTCAAACCTTAGTCCGCCGCGACGACTTCCAGCAATTCGTCGCCGAAACGGTCGAGTTTGCGCACGCCCATACCCGGAATGCCACGTAGATCCTCAATGGAATCGGGGCCGTTACGGGCGATCTCCGCGAGCGTCGCATCGTGGAAAATCACGTAGGCGGGCACGCCGTCGCTCTTCGCCGTTTCGGTACGCCACGCACGCAGACGCTCCCAGCGGGCGCGTTCGCGCGGCCCCATGCCGATCGTCGGGTCAGCGCGCTCACTGGTACGGGCGGACGACTGACGGCTACGCGTCGGTTTCACGTAACGGCGCATGGTGACGTTCTGTTCACCTTTGAGCACCGGCTTGCTGGCCTCGGTCAGGACCAGCGAGCCGAAACCTTCATGGTCCACAGTCAGATAGCCGAATGCGACCAGTTGGCGGAACACCGCACGCCACTCCGGCTCGCCCAACGCCGCGCCGATTCCAAACGTGGTCAGCTTCTCGTGGCCGCGCTGCATGATTTTTTCGCTGCGGTTGCCGCGCAGGATGTCGATCAGATGCCCGGCGCCAAAATGAAATCCGCTCGCCCGTTGCGCGCGAAATACGCAGGACAGCGCCATTTGCGCCTCGCGCGTGGCGTCCCACGTGTCCGGTGGCTCGATGCAGTTGTCGCAGTTGCCGCAAGGCTTGCTCGTCTCGCCGAAATACGCCAGCAAACGCACCCGGCGGCAGGTCGCGGCTTCACACAGCCCGAGCAACGCGTCCAGCTTGCCGGTTTGCACCCGCTTGTGGGCGTCGTCCGCGTCGGACTCGTCGATCATCTTGCGCTGCTGCACGACGTCGCCGAGACCGTAGGCCATCCACGCGTTCGCCGGCATGCCGTCACGGCCTGCGCGCCCAGTTTCCTGGTAATAGCCCTCGACGCTCTTCGGTAAGTCGAGATGCGCGACGAAGCGCACGTCCGGCTTGTCGATGCCCATGCCGAACGCAATCGTCGCGCACATCACGATGCCTTCTTCGCGCTGAAACATCTCCTGATGCTTCTGGCGAATCTCGAACTCCATGCCGGCGTGATAGGGCAGCGCGCGCATGCCCTTCTCTTTGAGCCATTCCGCCGTTTCTTCGACCTTGCGACGCGACAAGCAATAGACCACGCCGGCGTCGGTGGTGCCGTCCGGCTTCGAGTGCTCGGCGCGGATGAAGTCGAGCAACTGCGTACGTGCGTTGTCCTTTTCGACAATGCGGTAGCGAATGTTCGGCCGGACGAAGCTCGACACAAAAATGCGCGCATCATCCAGCGCCAGACGATGGATGATCTCGTCGCGAGTAATGTCGTCCGCGGTAGCTGTGAGGGCGATGCGCGGCACATCCGGGAAACGTTCGTGCAGTACCGATAGCTGAATATATTCAGGCCGGAAATCATGCCCCCATTGCGACACGCAATGCGCTTCGTCGATCGCGAACAGGCCGATACGCGTGCGCTCCAGCAGCTCCTGGAAACGCGGCGTCATCAATCGCTCCGGCGCGACGTAAAGCAGGTCGATCTCGCCTTCCCGCAACGCGCGCTCGGTCGCCATGGCCTCGGCGCTCGACAGCGTCGAATTCAGATAGGCCGCGCGAACACCTACTTCAGTGAGTGCGGCGACCTGGTCCTGCATCAGCGCGATCAGCGGAGAAACGACAATGCCCGCGCCGAAGCCGCCTTCACGCCGGACCAGAGAGGGAATCTGATAACACAACGATTTGCCGCCGCCAGTGGGCATTAGCACCAGACAGTCGCCGCCGGCCGAGACATGCTCGACAATTTCGCCCTGCTGCCCTCTGAACGCGGGATAGCCGAAGACTTCGTTGAGGATCTGGAGCGGACGGGACATGAGATAGAGGTTGAACAGCGCGATGCCGGTGGACGGATTTTACCAACCCGTCGGCGCGCCGCCCGAAACGTTTGCACACGTTAGCCGTTCGGCTTAGGAAATCGGAAGACACGTGGATGCGAATCGCCCGTTCCTCGCCATGCATGTATTTGGTGCCGGTTACGACCATCACGATCGACGCGCTAGATGAAGGGCGAAAAAAAACCGCCCGGTCGAAACCGGGCGGTTTTGTCAGCGTTCAGCAAAAGCGGCTCTCGCCGCCTGCACTTATTCGCCGGAGTGCTGCTGTTCGGCGGCCGGGGTTTCCGGCGTACCGAACTCGAACGACTCTTCCGCTGCGATCTGATCGAAACGCTCGCGGTCGGACAGTTCCTTGCTCTTGCGTGCCTTGTGGAACGCGAGACCCGTACCGGCCGGAATCAGACGGCCGACGATCACGTTTTCCTTCAGACCACGCAGGTCGTCGCGCTTGCCCATGATCGCCGCTTCGGTCAGCACGCGGGTCGTTTCCTGGAACGATGCCGCCGAGATGAACGAATCGGTGGACAGCGACGCCTTCGTAATACCGAGCAAGACGTTCTCGTACGTTGCCGGGATCTTGTCTTCCGCAGCCATCCGGTCGTTCTCGTCGAGCATATCCGAACGCTCGACTTGTTCGCCCATGATGAAGCGCGTGTCACCGTTATCGACGATCTGCACGCGGCGCAGCATCTGACGGACGATCACTTCAATGTGCTTGTCATTGATCTTCACGCCCTGCAGACGATACACGTCCTGCACTTCGTCCACGATGTAGCGCGCCAGCGCTTCGACGCCTTGCAAACGCAGAATGTCGTGCGGATCAGCCGGCCCGTCGACAATCATTTCGCCCTTGTTGACGACTTGACCATCGTGCACCAGAACCTGCTTTTCCTTCGCGATCAGGAACTCGTGCTGGTTGCCCTCGAGGTCCGTGATAACGAGACGCTGCTTGCCCTTCGTGTCCTTACCGAACGACGTCGTGCCCGTGACTTCCGCCAGAATACCGGCGTCCTTCGGCGAGCGCGCTTCGAACAGTTCGGCCACACGCGGCAGACCACCGGTAATGTCACGAGTTTTCTGCGATTCAACCGGGATCCGTGCGAGCACTTCACCGACCTGCACTTGCTGACCGTCCTTCACGGTGATCAGAGCGCCGACCTGGAAGCCGATCTGCACAGAGTGCTCGGTGTTCGGGATCTTGACTTCCTCGCCGTTCGCGTCGAGCAGCTTGACCTGCGGACGCACCGTCTTCGCTGCTTGCGAGCCACGACGCTTCACGTCGATCACGACCAGCGTGGACAGACCCGTCACATCGTCGATCTGCTTCGCAACCGTCACGCCTTCCTCGACGTTTTCGAACTTCACCGTACCGCCCCACTCGGTGATGATCGGACGCGTCAGCGGATCCCACTGCGCCAGTTGCGTGCCGGCCTTGATCTGCGCGCCGTCCAGCTGCAACAGCGTCGCGCCATACGGCACCTTGTGACGTTCACGCTCGCGACCATGGTCGTCGGTGATCATCGCTTCGCCCGAACGCGAGATGACGATCTGCTCGCCCTTCGCGTTGGTGACGTAACGCATCGTTGCCGTGAAACGCACCGTACCGTTCGACTTCGCTTCAACCGACGAGGCCACTGCCGCACGCGACGCCGCACCACCGATGTGGAACGTACGCATCGTGAGCTGCGTGCCCGGTTCACCGATCGACTGAGCAGCGATCACGCCGACTGCTTCACCGACGTTGACCGACGAGCCGCGGCCCAAATCGCGACCGTAGCAGGCTGCGCACAGGCCGTAACGCGTTTCGCAAGTCAGCGGCGTACGCACGCGCACTTCGTCGATGCCGAGGCGTTCGATTTCCTCGACCGAGTCTTCGTCGAGCAGAGTGCCCGTTTCGTACAGCGTTTCCTGCGTTTCCGGATTGACGACGTCAGCCACCGTCACGCGACCCAAGATACGGTCACGCAGCGCTTCAACGACTTCACCGCCTTCGACCAACGCCTTCATGGCAACGCCGTTGGACGTACCGCAATCGTCCTCGACCACCACCAGATCCTGCGTCACGTCAACCAGACGACGCGTCAGGTAACCCGAGTTTGCCGTCTTCAGTGCCGTATCAGCCAGACCCTTACGTGCACCGTGGGTCGAGATGAAGTACTGCAACACGTTCAGGCCTTCACGGAAGTTCGCCGTAATCGGCGTTTCGATGATCGAGCCGTCCGGCTTCGCCATCAGGCCACGCATACCGGCCAGCTGACGAATCTGAACCGCGGAACCACGAGCACCCGAGTCCGCCATCATGTAAATCGAGTTGAACGATTCCTGACGCGTTTCGTTGCCGTCGCGGTCCACCACCGGTTCTGTCGACAGCTGTTCCATCATCGCCTTACCGACCGCTTCCGACGTTGCCGACCAGATGTCGACCACGTTGTTGTAGCGCTCTTGCGACGTGACGAGACCCGACATGTACTGGCGGTCGTACTCTTTCACCTTCTTCGCGGCGTCGCCGACGATGGTTTCCTTCTGCGGCGGTACGAGCATGTCGTCGACGCAGATCGAGATACCGGCGCGCGTTGCCAGACGGAAACCCGACTGCATCAACTGATCGGCGAAAATCACCGTTTCGCGCAGACCACACTTGCGGAATGCGGTGTTGATGAGGCGCGAGATTTCCTTCTTCTTCAGCGGCTTGTTCAGCACCGAGAACGGCAGACCCGGCGGCAGAATTTCCGACAGAATCGAACGGCCGACCGTAGTTGCGTACAACGTGATCTTCGGCACGAACGCCGGCGCGCCTTCCGACTTGTCTTCGTTGTGGACCATTTCCGTGATCCGAACGTTGACGCGCGAAGCCAGCTCGACTTCCTTGTTCTCGTAAGCACGCAGCGCTTCCGAAACGCCCGTGAACGTCAGGCCTTCGCCCTTGGCGTTCACAGCTTCGCGAGTCGCGTAGTACAGACCGAGCACGATATCCTGCGACGGCACGATCGACGGATCGCCGTTGGCCGGGAACAGGACGTTGTTCGACGCCAGCATCAGCGTGCGCGCTTCCATCTGCGCTTCCAGCGACAGCGGCACGTGAACAGCCATCTGGTCACCGTCGAAGTCGGCGTTGAACGCCGCGCAAACGAGCGGGTGCAGCTGAATTGCCTTACCTTCGATCAGCACCGGCTCGAAAGCCTGAATGCCAAGACGGTGAAGAGTAGGCGCACGGTTCAGCATCACCGGATGTTCGCGGATCACCTCTTCGAGGATGTCCCACACCACCGGCGTCTGGTTCTCGACTTCTTTCTTCGCAGCCTTGATGGTGGTAGCAACACCCATCACTTCGAGCTTGTTGAAGATGAACGGCTTGAACAGTTCGAGCGCCATCAGCTTCGGCAGACCGCACTGATGCAGCTTGAGCGTCGGACCGACCACGATCACCGAACGGCCCGAATAGTCAACGCGCTTACCGAGCAAGTTCTGACGGAAACGACCGCCCTTACCCTTGATCATGTCAGCGAGCGATTTCAGCGGACGCTTGTTCGCACCCGTCATGGCCTTACCGCGACGACCGTTGTCGAGCAGCGAATCGACGGCTTCCTGCAACATCCGCTTTTCGTTGCGGACGATGATTTCAGGCGCCTTGAGTTCGAGCAGACGCTTCAACCGGTTGTTACGGTTGATCACGCGGCGATACAGGTCGTTCAGGTCCGACGTCGCGAAACGACCGCCGTCCAGCGGCACCAGCGGACGCAGTTCCGGCGGCAGCACCGGCAGCACTTCGAGCACCATCCAGTCAGGCTTGATGCCCGAACGCTGGAAAGCCTCGAGCACCTTCAGGCGCTTCGCGTACTTCTTGATCTTCGCTTCCGAACCCGTGTTCTTGAGTTCGGTGCGCAGCATCTCGACCTGTTCGTCGATGTTGATCGCGCGCAGCAGCTCGCGAACGCCTTCCGCGCCCATCTCGGCACGGAATTCGTCACCGTATTCTTCGACCTTGTTGTAGTAATCCTCTTCGGTCATGATCTGCCGCGCTTTCAGCGGCGTCATGCCCGGATCGATCACCACGTATGCTTCGAAGTACAGCACGCGTTCGATGTCGCGCAGCGTCATGTCGAGCACCATGCCCAGACGCGACGGCAGCGACTTCAGGAACCAGATGTGCGCGACCGGCGAGGCCAACTCGATGTGGCCCATCCGTTCACGACGCACCTTCGCCAGCGTCACTTCGACGCCGCACTTCTCGCAGATCACGCCACGGTGCTTCAGGCGCTTGTACTTGCCGCAAAGGCATTCGTAGTCTTTGATCGGCCCGAAGATCTTTGCGCAGAACAGACCATCGCGTTCCGGCTTGAACGTCCGGTAGTTGATGGTTTCCGGCTTCTTCACTTCGCCGAACGACCACGAACGGATCTTGTCCGGCGATGCCAGACCGATCTTGATCGCGTCAAAAACTTCGGGTTGTTGGACTTGCTTGAATAGATCGAGCAGAGCTTTCATTGCCTTCTCTCCGTAGTCCGATTAGTTGCGGTCGAGGTCGATGTCGATACCCAGCGAGCGGATTTCCTTCACCAACACGTTGAAGGATTCCGGCATGCCTGCATCGATCACGTGATCGCCCTTGACCAGGTTCTCATACACCTTGGTCCGGCCTGTCACGTCATCCGACTTCACCGTCAGCATTTCTTGCAGCACGTACGATGCGCCGTACGCTTCGAGCGCCCACACTTCCATTTCACCGAAACGCTGGCCACCGAACTGCGCCTTACCGCCCAACGGCTGCTGCGTCACGAGCGAGTACGGGCCCGTGGAACGCGCGTGCATCTTGTCGTCGACCAAGTGGTGCAGTTTCAGGTAATGCATGTAGCCGACCGTCACCGTACGTTCAAACATCTCGCCCGTGCGGCCGTCGTACAGACGAACCTGATTCTTCGACGGCGTCATGCCGAGGTTCTTCGCGATGTCGTCCGGGAATGCCAGATCCAGCGCGCGCGACATTTCTTCTTCCGTCGCGCCGTCGAACACCGGCGTTGCGAACGGCACGCCTTCGCGCAGGTTCTTTGCCAGCTCGACGATTTCGTCGTCGGTGAAACTGTCCAGCTCTTCGGCGCGGCCCGACTCGTTGTAGATCTTGATCAGGAATTCGCGCAGTTCAGCGATCTTCGCCTGACGTTGCAGCATTTCGCCGATACGCCAGCCCAGACCCTTCGCGGCCCAACCCAGATGCACTTCGAGAACCTGACCCACGTTCATCCGCGACGGCACGCCGAGCGGGTTCAGAACGACGTCAGCCGGACGGCCGTCGGCCATGTACGGCATGTCTTCGATCGGCACGATCTTTGACACGACACCCTTGTTACCGTGACGACCAGCCATCTTGTCGCCAGGCTGCAGACGACGCTTGACCGCCAGATACACCTTGACCATCTTCAGCACGCCCGGCGGCAGTTCGTCGCCTTGCGTGAGCTTCTTGCGCTTTTCTTCGAACGCCAGATCGAACTGATGACGCTTCTGTTCGATCGAGTCCTTGATGGCTTCGAGCTGAGCCGCTGCTTCTTCGTCCGCGAGGCGAATGTCGAACCAGTGGTAGTGATCCAGATCTTGCAGGTAAGCCTGTTCGATCTTCGTGCCCTTCGCCAGCTTCTTCGGACCGCCGTTCGCGACCTTGCCGTCGAGCATACGTGCGAGACGCTGGAACGCGTCGCCTTCCACGATGCGCAACTGGTCGTTCAGGTCGAGGCGATAACGCTTCAGTTCATCGTCGATGATCTGTTGCGCACGTTTGTCGCGCTGAATGCCTTCACGCGTAAACACTTGCACGTCGATGACCGTGCCGCTCATGCCCGACGGCACGCGCAGCGACGTATCCTTCACGTCCGAAGCCTTTTCACCGAAGATCGCGCGCAGCAGCTTTTCTTCCGGCGTCAGCTGGGTTTCGCCCTTCGGCGTGACCTTACCGACCAGCACGTCGCCTGCTTCGACTTCAGCGCCGATGTAGACGATGCCCGACTCATCCAGACGGCCGAGTTGCACTTCAGCCAGGTTCGAGATGTCGCGCGTGATTTCTTCCGGTCCGAGCTTCGTGTCGCGAGCCACGACGTTCAGTTCTTCGATGTGGATCGAGGTATAGCGGTCGTCAGCAACCACCTTTTCCGAGATCAAGATCGAATCTTCGAAGTTGTAGCCGTTCCACGGCATGAACGCGACCAGCATGTTCTGACCGAGAGCCAGTTCGCCGAGGTCGGTCGATGCGCCGTCAGCCAGCACGTCGCCACGCGACACGATGTCGCCGACCTTCACGATCGGGCGCTGGTTGATATTCGTGTTCTGGTTCGAACGCGTGTACTTGATCAGGTTGTAGATGTCCACACCGACGTCGCCGGCAACGGCTTCATCGTCGTTCACGCGAATCACCATACGGCCTGCGTCGACGTAATCGACCACACCACCGCGGAATGCCTGAACCGTCGTGCCCGAGTCAACGGCCACCGTGCGTTCGATACCCGTACCGACCACGGCCTTTTCGGGACGCAGACACGGCACAGCCTGACGCTGCATGTTCGAACCCATCAATGCGCGGTTCGCGTCATCGTGCTCCAGGAACGGGATCAGCGATGCTGCCACCGACACGATCTGCGACGGCGCCACGTCCATGTACTGGATGCGGTCCGGCGTGACCATCAGCGTTTCGCCCGCTTCACGCGACGACACCAGTTCGTCGGTCAGGGAACCGTCGGCAGCCACTGCCGCGTTCGCCTGAGCGATCACATAACGGCCTTCTTCGATCGCCGACAGATAGTCGATCTGATCCGTCACCTTGCTGTCCACGACCTTGCGATACGGCGTTTCGAGGAAGCCGTATTCGTTCAGGTGCGCGTACAGAGCGAGCGAGTTGATCAGGCCGATGTTCGGACCTTCAGGCGTTTCAATCGGGCACACGCGACCGTAGTGAGTCGGGTGCACGTCGCGGACTTCAAAGCCAGCGCGCTCACGCGTCAAACCGCCCGGGCCAAGTGCCGAAACACGGCGCTTGTGGGTGATTTCCGACAGCGGATTCGTTTGGTCCATGAACTGCGACAGCTGCGACGAACCGAAGAACTCGCGAATCGCCGACGAAATCGGCTTCGAGTTGATCAGGTCGTGCGGCATCAGGTTTTCGCTTTCGGCTTGGCCGAGGCGTTCCTTCACAGCACGTTCGACACGCACGAGACCCGCGCGGAACTGGTTTTCCGCCAGTTCACCGACGCAACGCACACGACGATTGCCCAAGTGGTCGATATCGTCCACTTCGCCCTTGCCGTTACGCAACTCGACCAGGATCTTGATCGTGGCGAGGATGTCGTCGTCTTGCAGCGTCATCGGCCCGATGATCTCGTCGCGACCCACGCGACGGTTGAACTTCATACGACCCACCTTGGACAGGTCGTAAGCGTCTTCGCTATAGAACAGACGGTTGAACAGCGCCTCGACTGCTTCTTCGGTCGGCGGTTCGCCCGGACGCATCATGCGGTAGATCGCGATACGTGCCGCCATCTTGTCGGCGGTTTCGTCGATACGCAGCGTCGACGAGATGTACGGACCTTGATCCAGATCGTTCGTGTAGAGCGTCTGGATGTCTTTGATCTTCGATTCGCGGAGCTTTTCGAGGACGGTTTCAGTGATTTCGTCGTTCGCGTTCGCGATGACTTCACCGGTGTCGCCGTCGACAACGTTCTTCGCAAGCACGCGGCCGAGCAGGTAATCTTCCGGCACCGAGATGAACTTGGTCTTTGCGTTGTCCAGATCGCGAATGTGCTTCGCGTTGATCCGCTTGTCCTTCTGGACGATCACGTTGCCATCACGGTCCGTGATGTCGAAACGCGCGACTTCGCCACGCAGACGCTCGGGCACGAATTCCATCTGCGCGCCTTCCGGCATCAGCGTGAAATTGTCGAAGACGAAGAAGTTTGCGAGGATCTGTTCCGGCGTCAGGCCGATTGCCTTCAGCAAAATCGTGACCGGCATCTTGCGACGACGGTCGACGCGGAAGTACAGCACGTCCTTCGGGTCGAACTCGAAATCGAGCCACGAACCGCGGTAAGGAATGATCCGTGCCGAAAACAGGAGCTTGCCCGAGCTGTGCGTCTTGCCCTTGTCGTGTTCAAAGAACACGCCCGGCGAACGGTGGAGCTGCGAAACAATCACACGCTCCGTACCGTTGATGACGAACGAACCAGTCGGCGTCATGAGCGGAATTTCGCCCATGTAGACTTCCTGCTCCTTCACTTCCTTGACGACCGGCTTGCTCGGCGATTCCTTGTCGAGCAGCACCAGGCGCACTTTCGCGCGCAGTGCCGAACAGTACGTCAAACCGCGCTGCTGACATTCTTTGATGTTGAATGCCGGCGGCGACAGCATGTAGCTGACGAACTCCAGACGAGCGAATCCGTTGTGCGAAACAATCGGAAAAACGGAAGTAAACGCAGCTTGCAGGCCTTCCGGCTTGCGTTGCGTGGATGACGTGTCTGCTTGCAGAAACGTGCTGAATGATTCAAGCTGGGTAGCCAGCAGGAAAGGTACTTGGTGAACGATGGGGCGCTTCGCAAAACTCTTGCGAATGCGCTTCTTCTCGGTGAAGGAATATTGCATACGATCTCCGAATCACGGCGGGCATTGTTGTCGAGGCAGGATACCTTGATGAGACAACCCGAGTGTTCACCGACTGAGACCCGATGGCCGTCCGATGGCTTGAACGAGCCTAGAAGCTTGGTGGTTGGCCGCTACCAACCGCTGGCTGACGGCAGCGGATGCCTATGTTGCCCGCTACCCGACCAAACTTGCCTTCTGCAGTCGCTTCAGAAGACAAAGAGAAACGCCGGTCAATGTTGCCGATAGGCGATTTTCTTTGACTTCTGGGAATCACGTTCTTGCCGAAATTGCCATGCAAAAACGCGCCCCCCACAAAGCACAAAAAGGCCGGCGGTGGAAAACCGCCAGCCTTCGCACAACGCGCTGAAACTTACTTGATTTCAGCCTTCGCGCCGGCTTCTTCCAACTTCTTCTTGGCTTCTTCAGCAGCAGCCTTCGGTACCGATTCCTTAACAGGCTTCGGTGCGCCGTCGACCAGGTCCTTCGCTTCCTTCAGGCCGAGACCCGTCAGTTCACGAACAGCCTTAATGACCGAAACCTTGTTCGCGCCGACTTCCGTCAGGTTGACCGTGAATTCGGTTTGCTCTTCAGCAACAGCCGCAGCTGCGCCTGCCGGGCCTGCCACTGCAACAGCAGCTGCCGACACGCCAAACTTTTCTTCGAACGCCTTAACCAGCTCGTTCAGTTCCAGAACCGACATCGAGCTTACTGCCTCGAGGATGTCTTCTTTTGCGATTGCCATTTGAAATACTCCTAAATTGAATTCGGATACAGCCAGCGATCAATCACGCTCGACTGAAGTGCGTTACGCAGCGGTTTCTTCGCCTTGTTTCTTTTCTGCCAGCGCGGCCAAAGCGCGCGCAAAGCCAGAAACAGGTGCTTGCATAACGTACAACAGCTTGGAGAGCAGTTCTTCGCGGCTCGGGATGTTTGCCAGCGCTTGCACGCCAGCCTTGTCCATCACCTTGCCTTCGTAGGAACCAGCCTTGATGATCAACTTGTCATTGGTTTTGCCGAAGTCGTTGACGACCTTAGCAGCTGCAATTGCATCTTCCGAGATGCCGTAGATCAGGGGACCAGTCATCTGCTCTGCCAGCGAAGCAAACGGGGTACCTTCGACAGCGCGACGCGCCAACGTGTTCTTCAACACGCGAAGGTAAACCTGTTGCTCACGCGCTTTCGCGCGCAGCTTGGTCAGATCGCCAACCGCGATTCCACGATACTCAGCCAGAACCACGGTCTGAGCTTTCGCGACTTGCGCGGCAACCTCAGCGACGACGGCCTGCTTGCTTTCTTTGTTAAGTGGCACGGTTAACCTCCAGATTCGATACACGCAGCGTGCGCCTTGTGTACCGCGTTCAATAACGGCGTCCGACCAGTCAGGAGTATTTCGACCGCCTGACACCCGCTTTGCCGCGGATATCAACCAGCTTCATCACTACAAAACCTTTTCGGGTTCGCCATCTGCGTTGGCTTTGCATTAAGGACTCGCCTACGTGATGCGTGCCCGCCAACGGTCTTTGACAACCGGTTGCTCAATGCAGACTGCCATTTCGCAACCGCCCAAAGCCCATAAAACCACCTCGATTTTTGTCGAGGCGGTGAAATTTCTTACTGTGCTGCGATCGATGCCTGATCGACGCGAACACCAACGCCCATCGTGCTCGACAGCGCGACCTTGCGCAGGTAGACACCCTTGCTCGTTGCCGGCTTCGCCTTTTGCAGCGCGTCGACGAGAGCATTCAGGTTGCTGCGCAGAGCCGTCGGTTCGAACGAAGCGCGGCCGATGGTTGCGTGGATGATACCGGCCTTGTCAACACGGAATTGCACCTGACCAGCTTTGGCGTTCTTCACTGCGGTTGCGACGTCAGGCGTAACCGTACCGACCTTCGGATTCGGCATCAGGCCGCGCGGGCCAAGAATCTGACCGAGCGTACCGACAACGCGCATCGTGTCCGGCGAAGCGATCACGATGTCGAAGTCCAGTTTGCCGGCCTTAACCTGTTCAGCCAGATCTTCCATACCAACGATTTCCGCACCAGCTGCGCGTGCCTGTTCGGCCTTTTCGCCCTGAGCGAACACAGCGACGCGAACCGACTTACCGGTACCTGCCGGCAGCACGACCGAGCCACGAACCACCTGATCCGATTTTTTCGCGTCGATGCCGAGCTGCACTGCGACGTCGATCGACTCATCGAACTTCGCGCTTGCGCATTCCTTCACGAGCGACAGAGCTTCGTCGATTGCGTACAACTTTTGACGATCAACCTTGGCTGCAAATGCTTGCAGACGCTTCGAAAGCTTAGCCATTTACACGCCCTCCACGGTGATGCCCATCGAGCGGGCGCTACCAGCGATCGTACGAACCGCTGCGTCCAGATCAGCTGCCGTCAGATCAGGCATCTTGGTCTTGGCGATGTCTTCCGCTTGAGCACGGGTGATCTTGCCAACCTTGTCGGTATGCGGCTTGCTCGAACCCTTGTCGATCTTCGCTGCTTTCTTGATCAAAACCGTAGCCGGCGGCGTCTTCAGAACAAACGTGAAGCTCTTGTCCGCGAACGCGGTAATCACGACCGGAATCGGCAGACCCGGTTCCATCGCTTGAGTCTGCGCGTTAAACGCCTTGCAGAACTCCATGATGTTCAGGCCGCGTTGGCCCAGTGCCGGACCGACCGGCGGCGACGGGTTGGCTTTACCTGCAGGAATCTGCAGCTTGATAAAGCCGATGATTTTCTTTGCCATGTTGAAAACCTCGTTGGAACGCTGCTTTGATGCATGCAAGCGTTCAGTGAGTAGTAGCGCGCGTTCGTCTAAAAATTGACTACTTGCGCTCCTCAACGGTCATTACGCGGACCGTAAGCGCGAAATACGGGGCGCGCCGTCTGGCGCACCCCGTAGAAATCTGGATCACAACTTTTCGACTTGGCCGAATTCCAGCTCGACCGGCGTTGCGCGGCCGAAGATTGTAACGGAAACACGGACGCGCGACTTTTCGTAATTCACTTCTTCGACGCTGCCGTTGAAATCCGTGAACGGACCTTCCTTCACCCGCACCATCTCGCCTACTTCGAACAGGGTCTTCGGGCGCGGCTTTTCCACACCCTCCTGCATCTGCGACATGATTTTTTCAACTTCTCGGGGAGAAATCGGACTTGGCCGATTGCGCGCACCGCCAACGAAGCCCGTGACCTTTGCCGTGTTTTTCACGAGGTGCCACGTTTCGTCTGTCATTTCCATCTCAACGAGCACATAGCCCGGAAAAAAACGACGTTCGGTCACCGATTTGTGACCGCCCTTCACTTCGACAACTTCTTCGGTTGGCACGAGAATTTGACCAAACTGGTCTTGCATGCCAGCGCGCTCGATGCGCTCTTGAAGCGCACGTTGCACGCTCTTCTCCATTCCGGAGTAGGCGTGCACCACATACCAACGCTTGCCGCTCGGGGATGCCGGAGTATCACTCATATCATTTCCAACCCAGAATCACCGAGAAAATCGCCCATTCAATGGATTTATCACTCACCCAAAGAAAGATAGCCATGACGAACACGAAGCCGAATACCACAAGCGTTGTCTGGGTAGCCTCTTTGCGAGTCGGCCACACAACTTTACGGACTTCCTTGTACGAATCTTTGGCGAAAGCGATGAAACCCTTGCCAGGCGCGGAGAGAAGACCGACTGCAACACCCGCGATCGCACCAACAGCCAAGGCGGCTCCGCGGATGTACCATTCCTGGCCGTTGAGCCAGAAGAACCCCACGAACCCGGCCAAGACCAACAATACGCCCGCGACGAGCATCAGCTTGTCGCTGGATGTATTTACAGTTTCGACTGAAGGATTCGCCATAACACCTTAACGAAGCGCCAAATGAGACGCGAGATTTTGGCAGGGGCAGAGGGAATCGAACCCCCAACCTTCGGTTTTGGAGACCGACGCTCTGCCAGTTGAGCTATGCCCCTAAACCATTTTGGGGTTGACGACACCGCCAACCCCCAAACTACAGATCAACGAGAACTATCTGGCGTTACTCGAGAATCTTAGCAACCACACCAGCGCCGACCGTACGGCCGCCTTCGCGAATTGCGAAACGCAGACCTTCTTCCATCGCGATCGGGTTGATCAGCTTCACCGTGATCGACACGTTGTCGCCCGGCATGACCATTTCCTTGTCCTTCGGCAACTCGATCGAGCCCGTCACGTCCGTCGTACGGAAGTAGAACTGCGGACGATAGTTGTTGAAGAACGGCGTGTGACGGCCACCTTCGTCCTTGCTCAGCACATACACTTCCGCCGTGAAGTGCGTGTGCGGGTTGATCGAACCCGGCTTCGCCAGAACCTGGCCACGCTCCACGTCTTCACGCTTCGTGCCGCGCAACAGGATACCAACGTTGTCGCCTGCCTGACCCTGGTCCAGCAGCTTGCGGAACATTTCCACGCCCGTGCAGGTCGTCTTCACCGTCGGCTTGATACCGACGATTTCGATTTCTTCGCCGACCTTCACGATGCCGCGCTCAACGCGACCCGTCACCACCGTGCCACGACCCGAGATCGAGAACACGTCTTCCACCGGCATCAGGAACGCGCCATCAACTGCACGCTCCGGCGTCGGGATGTACGTGTCCAGCGCATCGGCCAGGTTCATGATCGCCACTTCGCCGAGCTCGCCCTTGTCGCCTTCCAGCGCCAGTTTGGCCGAACCCTTGATGATCGGTGTGTCGTCGCCCGGGAAGTCGTACTTCGACAGGAGTTCGCGAACTTCCATCTCGACCAGTTCCAGCAACTCAGCGTCGTCCACCATGTCGCACTTGTTCAGGAACACGATGATGTACGGAACGCCAACCTGACGCGCCAGCAGGATGTGCTCACGCGTTTGCGGCATCGGGCCGTCTGCAGCCGAGCACACCAGGATCGCGCCGTCCATCTGCGCTGCGCCCGTGATCATGTTCTTCACATAGTCAGCGTGGCCCGGGCAGTCGACGTGTGCGTAGTGGCGGTTAGCCGTTTCGTACTCGACGTGTGCCGTGTTGATCGTGATGCCACGTGCCTTTTCTTCCGGCGCCGCGTCGATCTGGTCGTACGCCTTCGCTTCGCCGCCAAACTTCTGCGTCAGAACCGTCGTGATCGCTGCCGTCAGCGTGGTCTTGCCGTGGTCAACGTGACCGATCGTGCCGACGTTCACGTGCGGCTTGGTCCGCTCAAACTTACCCTTGGCCATTTCCGACTCCTAAGAGGATTTATCCGTACGTTGCGCCGCGCGCAAACAATCACCGAGTACTACTGGTGCCCATGGGCAGGATCGAACTGCCGACCTCTCCCTTACCAAGGGAGTGCTCTACCACTGAGCCACATGGGCGCTACTTCTATGTTGCTGGAGCGGGTGAAGGGAATCGAACCCTCGTCGTAAGCTTGGAAGGCTTCTGCTCTACCATTGAGCTACACCCGCAAGAACTCATGGATTCCCAACAACTACTACTACAGCTTGCATTCTGGTGGAGGAGGTTGGATTCGAACCAACGTAGGCGTAAGCCAACAGATTTACAGTCTGCCCCCTTTAGCCACTCGGGCACCCCTCCGCAGAGAACTGATGATTATGAGGGAACAACCGCTTGCTGTCAAGGCTCGCTTGACTGTTCCAAACTCATGGCTCTCACTTATAGTGAGATTTTCCCCTGCCGTAAACGCAGAAACCCCACCTTCTGGGGTGGGGTTTCTGTTTTCTGCAGGGGAGCCTGACGATTACCTACTTTCACACGGGCAATCCGCACTATCATCGGCGTGGAGTCGTTTCACGGTCCTGTTCGGGATGGGAAGGGGTGGTACCGACTCGCTATGGTCATCAGGCATGACTTGT
>NZ_PVEN01000016.1 GCF_002973525.1 Paraburkholderia sp. BL21I4N1 | reverse complement strand
CGTGTAATCACGCTGCGTTCGCTTCGAACCCGTTTCCAATTTGACTCTCCTTCTTCCCGCAGGATCAGGTGTCAACTTATTTCAGGACGGGTCACGCGCAATAAAAAAGGCGGCCCGCCATCGGTGTGATGGCGGGCCGCCTTTTTTCATTCAGCGCGGCGTCGACTTGCTCAGTGCTGCTCGAAACGCTCGTAACGCTTTTCGGTCGCGCGTTCTTCGCCGGTCACCTCGGTGACGCGCGCCGCCGGCGGCCCGTGCCGCAGCCACGACAGCATCCGGTCGACCTGATTGGCCGAGCCCTGCAACATGGCCTCGACCGAGCCGTCGTCGAGATTCGCCACCCATCCTTTGATACCGAGCGCGTGAGCCTGCCGCACGGTCGCGTGGCGAAAGCCGACGCCTTGCACGGTGCCGCGCACGCGCACGTAATACGTTTCGATCCGCTGATCCAGATCCGGGGCCATGCCGTGTTCTCCCATGCAACTCAACTTTCAAGCCGGCATTCTAGCCGCGTCGCGGCGCGCTTGCTCGGCAATGTGCGTGCTCCGATCGCCGGCCCGGCGCAGCCAGCGCGACACTCGGCGCGCGCGGCACGTACAATCCGTCGACTGTCATGCAGGGAATGGAAACAGAATGAGCGAACAGAATCGCGATCTCGTGCTCGTGACCGGCGCTTCCGGCTTCGTCGGCTCGTCGGTGGCACGCATCGCGCAACAGAAGGGTTTCAAGGTGCGTGTGCTGGTGCGCGCCACCAGTCCGCGTCAAAACGTCGAGGCATTGGACGCGGAAATCGTCGTCGGCGATATGCGCGACGAAGCGTCCATGCGTAAGGCCCTGCGCGGCGTGCGCTATCTGCTGCACGTGGCGGCGGATTACCGGCTGTGGGCACCGGACCCGAGCGAAATCGAGCGCTCGAATCTCGAAGGCACCGAGGCGACCATGCGCGCGGCGCTGAAGGAAGGCGTCGAACGCATCGTCTACACGAGCAGCGTGGCGACGCTGAAGGTGACCAGCTCGGGCCAGTCCGCCGACGAAACCTCGCCGCTCAAAGCCGATCAGGCGATCGGCGTGTACAAGCGCAGCAAGGTGCTGGCCGAGCGCGCGGTGGAACGCATGATCGCCGAAGACGGCCTGCCGGCGGTGATCGTCAATCCGTCCACGCCGATCGGTCCGCGCGACGTCAAGCCGACGCCGACCGGTCGCATCATCGTCGAAGCGGCGCTCGGCAAGATTCCCGCGTTTGTCGACACGGGTCTGAACCTCGTGCATGTGGACGACGTGGCTGCCGGCCATTTTCTGGCGCTGGAACGCGGCAAGATCGGCGAGCGCTACATTCTCGGCGGCGAAAACCTGCCGTTGCAGCAGATGCTCGCGGATATCGCGGCGCTGACCGGCCGCAAGGCGCCGACGCTGAGCCTGCCGCGCTGGCCGCTGATTCCGCTCGCGATGGGCGCCGAAGCGGTCGCGAAGTTCACGAAGCGTGAACCGTTCGTCACCGTCGACGGTCTGAAGATGTCGAAGAACAAGATGTACTTCACGTCGGCGAAAGCGGAGTGCGAGCTCGGTTATCGCGCGCGGCCCTACCGCGAAGGCTTGAGCGATGCGCTCGACTGGTTCCGGCAAGCGGGCTATCTGAAGCCGGGCTCGAAGCGCTGAAGCCGGCTTGACCCAAAGCGGCCCGCGGCCGGCAAACCGGCGCGGCGGCCAGCATTTTGTTACAACGTCACTGTGTTAGCGACAGGTAAAAGCCTACGCGCAGCAGGTAAAATCGTAGGTCTTACCAGAGAAACCTCGCATGAATCTTCACGAACAGCTCGGCGCGCTGGAAATGGGCGTCGATCAGCTCATTCAGGCTGTCGTGGCCCCGCCGGCCGACACTACTCCCGAGACACCCGCAGAGACCGCCGCGCCGCAAGCGTCGGCGGATCACGTCGCGCCCGAATCGCACGCTGACGACGTCGCAGGTGAAACCGCCGTGATCGACCAAGCGTCGGCGGCGGTGGCCGAAGAACCGGCCGAACCGGTTCAACCCACGCTCGAAATCAATCGCCCCGGCCAGAATGAGATCACGATGACGATCGGCGGGCAGACTGTCGCCTTGCGTCCGGACCAGATCGGCAAACTGATCGAGGAATTGTCGAACGCGCGCGCGTCGATGACGCCGGAGCCGCCGCCGGGCATCCCACCGGGCTGGCGCTTCGTATCGACCAAGAACCCGGTCATGGCGGTGCAGAAGCAGTCGAACGGCGACCGTTTGCTGGTCATGCGCCATACGGGGCACGGCTGGGTGCCGTTCACGTTCTCACCCGACATGGTGATTCAGCTCTACATGATGCTCACGCAGAGCAAATAAAAAATGGCGCCTTCATAGGCGCCATTTTTCGCTCACCCGGCTTAGCCCGGGCAGACACGGATCAGCGTTCCCGCACCGGCGCCTGAACGCGCGCCTTCCACTGACCGCCCTTGCCGCGCCAGTAACGCACCGCCGACGCAAACGTCGCGCCGACGTAGAACAACGCGATCAAAGGCAGAAACGGCGCCCACAAGGGTGAACGCCGGTAATAGCTGAGCATCGGCGCATACGCGCAGCACATGGCCGCCCACGCGAGCCACGCGGGCCAGCCCATCGGTCCCAGCACCAACGCCGCGACCGGCGGCATCAGATAGATGATCGTCATGCCCAGCAACGTGCCCGCGAGCAGCACCGGCGAATAATGCAGCTGCGTGAAAGCGGTACGCGCGATCATGTTCCAGATGTCACGCCAGCTGTCGTAAGGACGCAGCGAGACGCTGCGCGCCGCCACATCCAGCCGGATCGGATGACGCCCGGTGCCGCGATGCTTAATGCGCGCGGCCAGGCTGCAATCGTCGATCAGTTCGGCGCGGATTGACTCGATACCGCCTGCTTCCTCGAGCGCGCTGCGGCGCACCAGCATGCAACCGCCAGCGGCCGCCGCCGTGCGATTGCGCGGGTTGTTGACCCACGCGAACGGGTACAGCTTGGCGAAGAAGAAAACGAACGCCGGAATCAGCGCCTTTTCCCAGAACGAATCGCAGCGCAGACGCACCATCAGCGAGACCAGATCGCGCTGTTCCGCGTCGGCCCGCACGACGAGTTGCGCAAGCGCATCCGCGGGATGGCCGATGTCCGCGTCGGTCAGCAGCAGAAAGTCAGCCGGCAAGCCGAGCGTGCGGACCGCCTCGATACCTTGCGACTGCGCCCACACCTTGCCGGACCAACCCGGCGGCAGCGGCTTCGCGCTTAGCACCGTCAAACGGTCGGGGCATTGCAACTGCAATGCAGCGGCGCGCGCGGCGTCGGCGGTGCCGTCGGTGCTGTGATCATCGACCACGATCACGTGGAAGTCGCCGGGATAGTCCTGCTGGAGCAGACTCGTGACGGCCTCGGCGATCACCTCGACCTCGTTGCGCGCCGGCACCACGGCGGCCACCGCCGGCCAGGTTTCTCGTGGCGCGAGCGCCAGCGGCGCGGCAGGCCGCGCGCGCCAGAAACCGCCGCGAGCGAACAGCAGCACGCACCAGATCAACAGGGAGAGACACGAAAGAAGAAACAGAACCACCGCCATTAAGCATTACCCTCGATTGAACGCGCCGCCACACCGACGCGCCGCGATAGCCACATCACCACGGTGCGCGCCGCGACGACGCACCAGTCAAACGCATTGAGTTCCAATCGCTCGCGAAACACGTCGTAGCCCGCGCGCTCGATTCGCTCGAGAAAACGCAGGCCGCCGTGCACGGCGCCGCACAACTCGAACCCGAGCCGCCCCGGAATCCGCAACGCGAGCGGCGCGCCGCGCACCAGCGTGGTCCGCACAAACGACACCTCGTGCGCCATCAGCGCGCGCCAGGCGTCGTCGGCGAGGCCGTTGGCGATCTGCGCCTCGCTCACGCCAAAGCGTTTCAGATCCGCGAGCGGTAGATACAGCCGATCCTGTTTCCAGTCAGCGGCGACGTCGAGCCAGAAACTGATAAGTTGCGACGCGGTGCAGATCGCGTCGGCGTCGGCGAGATTCTCCGGCGTGGCCGCGCCCACCAGATGCAGCATCAGATGCCCAACCGGATTCGCCGAATGGCGGCAATAGTCGAGCAGCGCGGCCCGATCCGCATAACGACGCGCATCGATCTCCTGCGCGCACGCCCGCAACAGATCGTAAAACGGCGCGAGCGGCAGTTTATACTGCGCCACCACGCCCGCGAGCTTGCCGAACAACAGCGGATGTACCGGCGCCGCACGCCGCTCCGCGATCGCGTCGAGACCGGCGCGGAAGTCGGCGAGGCGGGCGTGCCGCTCGGCGGCGCTCCAGTCGCCTTCGTCGGCGATATCGGCTGCTGTGCGGACAACTTGATAGATAATGCCGATGGGCGCGCGCAGCGCCTTGGGCAGCAACACGCTCGCGACAGGAAAATTTTCGGAGTGATCGACTTCCATCCAGCGAGCCTCGAAACCATTCTGTAATGCGGGCGCTCGAGCGCGCCGCAGGACCACGTAGTTTAAGGGTTCCGCCAATCCGGCGCAGCGTGTAATCATTGCCGCATGCTCCTGCAATGGCGCCGAACCCAAGCCGGTAATGCAGCGCCTGCCCAACACCGGGCGGGCCCGCCAAAGCAAAGCCGGGCTGATAGCGTTAGAATGCGCGTTTGGTTTTGCTGTACCGGCGGTCGCCGGGGCTCAAGACGTCAACTAATTAGATGGTCGCGGCGATAAAGTCAAACTTACCGACTTCTTCGAAACCCGCGTCAGTCGGAGTTCGCCAACTTATGCGAGTCATCCTTGCTCAACCCCGCGGCTTTTGTGCGGGTGTTGTACGTGCAATCGAGATTGTCGATCGCGCGTTACAGCAACACGGGGCCCCCGTGTACGTACGTCACGAGATTGTCCACAACCGTCATGTGGTCGACAATCTGCGCCAGAAGGGCGCGCGCTTCGTCGAAGAACTCGATGAAGTGCCGCAAGGCGCCGTTGCGATTTTCAGCGCGCACGGTGTCGCGCAAACCGTGGAACGAGACGCCGAAGCGCGCGGTCTCGACGTGCTCGACGCAACCTGCCCGCTGGTCACCAAAGTGCACGTGCAAGGCCGCCAGTATGTCGGCGCCGGCCGTACGCTGATCCTGATCGGCCACGCCGGGCATCCGGAAGTGGAAGGCACGATCGGTCAGATCCCGGGTAAGGTGATGCTGGTGCAGAGCGAAGCCGAGGTCGCGCATCTGGACCTGCCGCTCGACACGCCGCTCGCTTACGTCACGCAGACCACGCTGTCGGTGGACGACACGCGTGGCATTATCGACGCCTTGCTGCGCCGCTTTACCAACATTGTCGGACCGGACACACGCGACATCTGCTATGCAACGCAAAACCGCCAGGCGGCGGTGCGCGAATTGAGCAAAGAGGTCGAGGTGCTGCTAGTGGTGGGCGCAACCAATAGTTCGAACTCGAACCGGCTGCGCGAGATCGGCAGCGAAAGCGGTGTGGCGAGCTATCTCGTCGCCGACGGTTCGGAAGTGAAGCCGGAGTGGTTTGCGAATGTGCAGACGGTCGGCATCACGGCTGGCGCTTCGGCGCCGGAAGAAATGGTCAGAAACGTAATCGATGCGCTGAGCGCATTGGGGCCCGTCGATGTCACGACGATGTCGGGCCGTGAAGAGAAAGTCGAATTCAAGTTGCCATCGAAACTGATGCAACCACTCGCCGCACGCGAAGTTTAAGGAGGACGTCTTGTCTATTCCGCTGCTACAGAAAGTCCGGGTCGGCGCATACATCATGCGTCAGCACCTTTCGCGCAACAAACGCTACCCGCTCGCGTTGATGCTGGAGCCACTGTTCCGCTGCAATCTTGCCTGCAATGGCTGCGGCAAGATCGACTATCCGGATCCGATCCTGAATCAGCGTCTGTCGCTGGAAGAATGTCTCGGCGCCGTCGACGAATGCGGCGCGCCGGTAGTCTCGATTGCAGGCGGCGAACCGCTGCTGCACAAAGAAATGCCGCAGATCGTGAAGGGCATCATCGCGCGTAAGAAGTTCGTGTACTTGTGCACGAACGCGCTGCTGATGGAAAAGAAAATGGACGACTACGAGCCGAATCCGTACTTCGTCTGGTCGGTTCACCTCGACGGCGACCAACAGGCGCACGATCATTCGGTGTCGCAGGAAGGCGTGTACGACAAGGCCGTCGCCGCGATCAAGGAAGCGAAGCGCCGTGGTTTCCGCGTGAACATCAACTGCACGCTGTTCAACGACGCTGTGCCGGAGCGCGTCGCCGCGTTCTTCGATACGCTCGGCCCGATGGGCGTGGACGGCATCACCGTCTCGCCGGGTTATGCCTATGAACGCGCGCCGGATCAGCAGCACTTCCTGAACCGCGATAAGACCAAGCATCTGTTCCGCGAAATTTTCAAGCGCGGCAACAACGGCAAGAACTGGTCGTTCAGCCAGTCGGCCATGTTCCTGGACTTCCTCG
This sequence comes from Paraburkholderia sp. BL21I4N1, assembly GCF_002973525.1. Classification (GTDB taxonomy): domain Bacteria; phylum Pseudomonadota; class Gammaproteobacteria; order Burkholderiales; family Burkholderiaceae; genus Paraburkholderia. Next base: position 173,965 of record NZ_PVEN01000016.1, on the reverse strand, counting down.
CCGGTAACCAGACGTACGAATGCACGCCGTGGGGCAACCCGGCGCGTACCGTGTTTGGCTGGCAAAAGCCGTGCTACCTGGTGGGCGAAGGCTACGTGAAGACCTTCAAGGAATTGATGGACACCACGAACTGGGACAACTACGGCACGGGCAACTACGAAAAGTGCGCCGACTGTATGGTCCACTGCGGCTTCGAGGCAACGGCGGTGATGGATACGGTCGCGCATCCGCTGAAGGCATTGAAGGTTAGCCTGCGCGGTCCGAAGACCACCGGAGCATTCACCAAAGACATTCCGTTGGACAAGCAGCGTCCGGCTGAATACGTCTTCTCGCGCCACGTCGAGATCAAGCTGGAAGAGATCAAGGTTGCCGGCACGGGCAAGAACGTGCGGGCAGCAACGGCAGCACACTAAGCGGTGCATGGAGCAGCTTTGCGGCGCTCCTAACCGACTGTGATGTCGGAGAAAGATGTAAAAAAAGCGCGGCGCCCTTGGGGCCGCGCTTTTTCTTTGGCCGCGCCCCGCTGAGGGCGCTACGTTTAAACGTAGTCGGCTTAGCCTGCGCTACGCGCGTTATGCGCGGTCAGGAATTTGATCAGGCCATCGATACCACCCTTCGAGATCTGATCCGCAAACTGCGTCTGATAAACCTGGATCAGCCAGGCGCCCATCATGTTGATGTCGTAGACCTTCCAGCCGGACGGGCCCTTGGTCAGACGGTAGTCGATCGCGTCGTCGCCGCCGTTGCTGATTACGTGCGACTGCACGACGATGTCTTTAGCGCCCGCCGATGCGTCGACCGGCAAGAACTTGAACTTCACGTCCTGATCGCGCAATTGCGACAGCGATGCCGCATAAGTGCGAACCAGCAGCAGCGTGAACTGGTCATAGAGCTGTTTCTGCTGCTCGGGCGTGGCGGTCGACCAGGCCTTGCCCACGGCGATCCGCGTGGTGCGCTGGAAATCCGTGGCCGGCAGGAAGCGCGTTTCCACGAGCTGCGTGATTTTGCCCATGTCGCCGCCGCGCGCTTGCGGGTCGGCCTTCATGGCAGCGACGGTGCCTTCGACGGCACCTTTTACCACCGCATCAGGCGCGCTTTGCGCAAAAGCTGCCGTGGAAACCAGGGCCGCAGCCAGAAAAGCAGACAGATAACGTTTCATACGCTCGTCAAAACCTGAAAGAAGTAAGTGCCGACCGCCTTGTCAGCCGCGGCGAAAGCAGGATAGACCAGTATACCGATATTGCGTTCCCACCCCGTTGCGCCGCACCGGGCGCCGTACTTGCTACCGAATACGGCCCGGATCCCTCGGGCTCTGTATACTTGTGCACTTTCGTCAAAAACAACGTCCCGTGATAAGGCCAGTTTCGCCTACATGCTGAAGTCATCTATTGTCCGTCTCGTCGCCTACTCGGTGCGGTATCCGCTACGGATCGTCGCCGTGTCGCTCGCGCTCGCCGTGCTGAGCGGCATCTACGTTGCCCATAACTTCAAGATCAACACGGATATCAGCCGTCTGATCGACACGGACAAGCAATGGTCGTCGCTCGAACACGCGATGGACCAGGCCTTCCCGGATCGCGGCGATACCGTGCTGGTGGTGGTCGAGGCGCGCGCGCCGGAATTCGCCGACGCCGCCGCCGACGCGCTGACCGCCGCGCTGAAAGCCGATCCGAAGGAGTTTGTGCAGGTTTCGCAGCCGGCCGGCGGTCCGTTCTTCGATCACAACGGCCTGCTGTTTCCGTCTACCGACGAAGTCCTGTCCACCACCTCGCAACTCGTTCAGTCGCGCCCGCTGGTCAATGCGTTGGCGCACGATCCGAGCCTGACCGGCCTCGCCGGCACGCTCACCACGAGCCTGTTGCTGCCGCTGCAGCTGGGTCAGGTGAAGCTCGCCGATATGAGCCATTTGCTGTCGACCAGCGCGACCACGCTCGATCGCGTGCTGGCCGGACAGCCGGCCGCGTTCTCGTGGCGTGCGCTGGTCGACAAGGGCGTCGCCACCAATCCGGCGCGCGCGTTCGTCGTCGTGCAGCCGGTCGTGAACTACGACGCGCTGGAGCCGGGCGCGAGCGCGTCGAAATCGATCCGCGCGACCGCCGTGGCGCTGCACCTCGAGGCGCGTTATGGCGCCACGGTCCGCCTGACCGGCGAACAGCCGCTTGCGGACGAAGAGTTCGCCTCCGTCAAGGACGGCGCGGCGCTGAACGGCATCGGCACCTTTATCGTCGTGCTGATCATTCTGTGGCTCGCGCTGCGTTCGGGCCGCATGATCGCCGCCGTGTTCATCACGCTGTTCGTCGGGCTTGCGATCACCGCGGCGCTCGGTCTGATGCTGGTGGGCGCGCTGAACATGATTTCGGTCGCGTTCATGGTGTTGTTCGTCGGGCTGGGGGTCGATTTCGGCGTGCAGTTTGGCGTCAAATATCGCGAGGAGCGCAATCGCGACAACCGTCTTTCCGCCGCGCTCATGCACACGGCGCACAGCATCGGCGTGCCGCTGACGCTCGCGGCCGTGGCGGTTGCATTGAGCTTTTTCTCGTTCCTGCCGACCGCCTATCGCGGCGTCTCGGAGTTGGGTGAGATCGCCGGCGTCGGCATGTTCGTCGCGTATTTCACCAACATGACGCTGCTGCCGGCGCTGTTGAAGCTTTTCAATCCGCCGGGCGAAGCCGCGTCGCCGGGTTTCAAGCAGCTCGCTCCCGTCGACGATTTTCTCGATCATCATCGCAAGCCGGTGCTGATCGGTACGCTGATCGTCGTGATCGGCGCTTCGCCGCTGCTCACGCATCTGCGCTTCGATTTCAACCCGCTGCATCTGAAGGATCCGCATACGGAATCGATGGCAACGCTGCTGTCGCTGAAGGATTCGCCGGAAGCCGCGGTCAACAACGTGCACGTGCTGGCGGCATCGCTCGCCGACGCGGACCAGAAGGCCGCGCATCTACGCACGTTGCCTGAAGTGGGTCGCGTCACGACGCTCGATACGTTCGTTCCCACCGAGCAGCAGCAAAAAATGATGCTGGTCGCCAGCGCCGCGCAGCAACTGCTGCCCGCACTGCAACAGCAACCCGCGCCGGCCGCCACTGACGCGGTGCGCGTGGCCACGCTAAAACGCGCGTCGAACCAGCTCTCGCTCGCCGCCGAAGATCATCCGGGCCCCGGCGCGGCCGAAGCCCAGCATCTGTCCGCAACGCTGCAAAAGCTCGCCGCCGCCGACGCCGCCACGCGCGATCGCGCCGAAACCGCGATGTCGGAGCCGTTGCGCATCGCGCTGAAGCAGTTGGCGGATCTGTTGCAGCCGACTCAAATCACCCGCGAGAATCTGCCGAAGGAAATCTCCAGCAGCTGGGTTTCGAAAGACGGCCGCGCGCTCGTCGACATCGCGCCGAAGATCAAGCCCGGCGCCGATCCGAACGACGACACCGTGCTCGCCAGCTTCGTCCATGCGGTGAAGAAGGCGGAGCCCGACGCGATCGGCGGTCCGATTTCCATCCTGCATTCGGCCGACACGATCATCAGGGCGTTCCTGCAGGCCGCCTGCTGGGCGCTCCTGTCGATCGCGATCCTGCTGTGGATCGCGCTGCGGCGGGTCGGCGACATGCTTCGTACGCTGGTGCCGCTGCTGGTTTCTGCGCTCGTGACGCTGGAGTTGTGCGTGGTGTTCGGCATGCCGCTGAACTTCGCGAATATCATTGCGCTGCCGCTGATGCTCGGCGTCGGCGTAGCATTCAAGATTTACTTCGTGATGGCATGGCGCAACGGCCAGACCGGCCTGTTGCAGTCGAGCCTGACGCACGCCGTGCTGTTCAGCGCGGCGACTACGGCGACAGCGTTCGGCAGTCTTTGGCTGTCGCATCATCCGGGGACGTCGAGCATGGGACGTCTGCTGGCACTGTCGTTGTTCTGTACGCTGATCGGCGCGGTCGTGTTCCAGCCCGTGCTGATGGGCAAGCCGCGTCCACGTCGCTCGAAGCACAAAGGAATCTAAGCATGAAGCTGCGTAACACCGTGTTGGCGCTGGCCGCCACCGGTCTGATCTCTGGCTGCGCGACCGGTCCTGACCGCAAGCCCGGCGACCCGTTCGAGCCGGTGAACCGGGTGGTGTTCAAATTCAACGACGGGCTGGACACGTACGTCGCGCGGCCGATCGCGCAGGGCTATCAGAAAGTGACGCCGCAGCCGTTGCGCACGGCCGTCAGCAATTTCTTCTCGAATCTGGGCGACCTCAGCAACGCGGCGAACGCGCTGCTGCAATTGAAGATCACGGATGCGACCGAAGATCTCGTGCGATTCGCGTTCAACTCGACATTCGGGTTGGGCGGCTTGCTGGATTGGGCAACGCCGGCCGGGCTGCCGAAGCATCATCAGGACTTCGGGTTGACGCTCGGACATTGGGGCGTGCCGTCGGGTCCGTATCTGGTTCTGCCGCTGTTCGGTCCGAGTACGGTGCGGGACAGCATGGGGCTGGTGGTCGATGTGAAGTTCAACCCGTTGAACTACATGGAACCGGCGCTGCGTAATCCGCTGTACATCCTGCAGTTCGTGAGCGTGCGTTCCGACTTGCTGGGCGCGACCGATTTGTTGCAGCAGGCGGCACTGGATAAGTACTCGTTCGTGCGGGATGCCTATACGCAGCAGCGCAAAGCTCGTTTGCGCGGTACGAGCGACAACGCGGCGCCGTTGCCGAACTACGACGATCAGGGTGATTCGGGTACGTCGGCTGCGCCCAAGGGCACGTCGGGCGGGTTGCCGAATTATGCCGATCCGGGCGATGCTGCCGAGGCGCCGAATGCGGCCTCAGGAGCGGCTACTGGTGCGCCTGCGGGTGTGCCGAACTACTCGGACCCGGGCGATTCGCCGGCGAGCGGTGCGGCGGGTGCTATGCCGGCTGCGCCGGCGGCGGCTTCGGGTGCGGTAGCGCCGATGCCGAAACCTGTGCCGGAAGTGGGTAAGCAGCCCGCGGCGGTGCCGAGCACGCAATAGGGAATGAAAGACGATGTAGTTCGCTGTAGTAGATTCTAAAGCGGCTTCCTGAGTTTATAAGGAAGCCGCTTTTTATTGCTTTTTGGAGATTCGAAGCGATCTCCGATACCACATTGACACCCTCTTAGTTTTTCCATTAAATCGCGTCCGGGGTATTATCGGGATACCGCATTCGCATAACGACATTATATTTACGGGTTAAGATAGACGCTTTATTCGACTACTCTGCCGGTCGGCAACGTGAAATCGGATCACTATTCACGTTTTTCCTGGCACCCAGACCTATAATCGCGGAGGCTTTTTTATCCATGGCGGCACGCACGCGGGCAGCGCTGGTTGCATTAATCTGCATGGTCGGATGGAAGATTTACTGCGTGACTTAAAGGCTATTACTTCATCGTCTCCAGATTGTTATATGCCGCTGAACGTCAAATATTAATATGACTCGCAACAGAACTGTCGCCATTATTTTTATCGCTCTCTTACTGGTCATGGTGGGACTGGTGATCGCGTTCAACGTTCTTAATTTGCACGAGGCGTATGGCGGTGGTCCTCCATATTACTCAAGGACGACCAATACGGATAAATGGACCAACCCCCTACCCACACTCGGAGTTATTGACGGAATCGCTATACTGATCATCGCCGCCTATATATACGTTCTAAGAACGACGCGAAGAAAGCGCTAACCGCTAGCGTACCGCGCAGCTAAAGAAAAGCCCCGCATGTAGCGGGGCTCTGCTGAACTGGCAAAACAGGGATCACGGCTTCGACATGCAATACCGCGCAAGCCACACTGCACCATCGGTCGCGCCTACAGCCTTACTTAATGCAGGCTATCCACCTCGGCTCTTGCCGCAGCCATTTCTTCTTCACCGACGGCCGCCCCTTGCGGCAACGCCACCGGTCGCGAACTTTCGCGATATCTCGCGAACGCCTCTTCCGCATAACGGATCTGCGTACGTCCGTGGGGCGCCGGTTCGCCGTTCTCGTCCAGATTGACGAACACCATCTTTTCGACCGTCAAGATGCTCTTGCGCGTGATCTTGTTGCGCACTTCACAGCGCAGCGTCAGCGATGTGCGGCCAAAGTGCGTGGCGGTCATGCCGAGTTCGATGATGTCGCCCTGCCGCGCGGAGCTGACGAAATTGATCTCGGACATGAACTTGGTCACCACCCGTTGGTTGTCCAACTGGCAGATTGCGTAGATGGCTGCTTCTTCGTCGATCCAGCGCAGCAGGCTGCCGCCGAACAGCGTGCCGTTGGGGTTGAGATCTTCGGGCTTGACCCACTTTCTGGTATGGAAATTCATTTGGTACTCCGTGTTCGAGGCACCTAGTGAAGCCTCGCGCCTCGACCTAGGGTTAACACTGACATTGTACCAAATATAAGGGTTTCCCCTAGTTATTCAATATCTACTGAATTCTTAGGGAAATTCAATCGACGGCAGGCCCAGCGGATGAAACCGCCGACTCAGACCGCCGCACCCATCCGCAAAGCCCCTGCCTCGGTCATCGCGCGCCGCGCCTGAACCAACGCACCTCGCGCCGCCCGCGCATCCACCGCCACCTGAATCAGCGCGGCAAGTTGCGAAGGCTGGCGCAGCAATTCCCGCAGAATCGGCCCGAGCGCAGTGCTACCGTCGTCGCGCAAACCCGCGGTCGCGGCGGACGGCAACGTCCGCCAGGCCGGATCGACGATCGCGCGGCATACCGCGAACGGCACACCCTGCGCGGCAGCCGTCGCACCGGCAATATGCGACTCCATATCCACCGCCAATGCGCCGGTCGAGCGATGCAGCACGCTCTTGTCGTCGGCGCTCACCAGCGGGGCGGTCACAGCGGCCACGAGACCGCGTCGTAGACGCGCCTTGAGCGGCCCAGCCGTTAGCGCGGCCTCCAACCTCTCTGCCCATGCCCGATCGGTCTGGAGACGCCCTAACGGCCCTTCCACGGCATCCGCGACGATGATCGAGCCCGGTTCCAGATCCGGCGCCAACCCACCCGCCGTGCCGAAACTCATAATGCCGGCGCAACCGCGCGCCACCGCCGCGCTCAGCGCGCGCTGCAGCAGATCGGCGCGCGCCGCGTAGACCACTTCCACGCCCTCGCCGCGCGCGATGCGCGCCTCGAACGCCATGCCCGTCACCACGATCACCGGCAAACTGGCGCGGCCGGCCGCGCCGGACGGCGTTGTCGAAAGCGGCATTCGTTACATCCCGACCGCGACGCGCGTGAGCCCGTTGCGTTTCAGATGGCGGAAGCGCGCCAGCGCCCACAGCGGGAAGAACTTGCGATAGCCGTGGTAACGCAGATAAAACACGCGCGGGAAGCCGGTCGCGCTGAAGCGCGTTTCGTCCCACAAGCCGTGCTCGCGCTGTTCGCGCTGCAGATACGCGACGCCGCGCGCCACGGCTTCGTGATTGACCTCGCCGACGGCCATCAGGCCCATCAGCGCCCACGCGGTTTGCGAAGCCGTGCTCGGCGCACGTTCGTAACCGCGATAGTCGAGCTTATAGCTCTCGCCGCCCTCGCCCCAGCCGCCGTCCTCGTTCTGGATCGACAGAAGCCACTGCGCGGCGCGTTTCATGCGCGGGTCGTCGTGCGGGAAGCCGGCTGCGTTCAGCGAACACAATGCGGTCCACGTGCCGTAGATGTAATTCAGGCCCCAACGGCCGTACCAGCTACCGTCCGATTCCTGTTCCTTCAGCATGTACGCGAACGCGCGCTGCGCCGGTTCGCTGTCCTTCGGCAATTCGCCGAGTTGCGCGAGCATCGACAGACAGCGGCCCGACACGTCCGCGGTCGGCGGATCGAGCAAGGCACCGTGATCGGAGAACGGGATGTTGTTCAGGTAGTACTGGGTGTTTTCCGGCTCGAACGCGCCCCAACCGCCGTCGCTGCTCTGCATGCCGACCACCCATTCGCGCGCGCGCGCAATGGCTTCGCGATCCACGTCGGATTGCGTAAGCGCCGCCGAGCGATGCATCGCCATCGCGACCACCGCCGTATCGTCGACGTCCGGATAGTGCGCGTTGTTGTACTGGAACGCCCACCCGCCAGGACGCACGTTCGGCCGACGCGAGATCCAGTCGCCGCGCACGTCGAGAATCTGCAGCGGACGCAGCCACGCGAGCCCGCGTTCGGCGGCCTGTTCGGCATACACCTCGCCGGTTTCGAGCAGCGCGTGCGCAACCAGCGAGGTGTCCCACACCGGCGACAGACACGGTTGGCAATATGCTTCGTCATCCTTGATGACAAGCAGCTTCTCGATCGACTGACGTGCAATCGCGCGATTCGGATGATCCGCCGGATAGCCGAGCACGTCGTACATCATCACCGAATTGGCCATGGCCGGGAAAATCGCGCCGAGGCCGTCTTCGCCGTTCAGCCGTTCGTCGACGAACGCCACCGCCGCGCGCACCGCGCGTTCGCGCGTCGCCTTCGGGAACAGTCCGTCGACCGCGCGCAGCAGCACGTCCACACCGCTGAAAAAACGGAACCAGCCGAGGTGCTGATGCGGCGCGCGATCGCGCGGACCGACGTTGACCGGCGCTCCACGGAACAGCTCGTCGATCCGCACACGACGCGGATTGCGCGCCACCGGCCGCTTCGCGTTGAGCACCAGCAGCGGCACGATCACGGTCCGCGCCCAGTACGACACCTTCGAAAGATGAAACGGGAACCACTCGGGCAGCAGCGTGATTTCGACCGGCATCATCGGCACCGCGCGCCACGAGACCACGCCGAACAGCGCGAGCAGAATCCGCGTGAAGACGTTCACCGTTTCCGCGCCGCCATGGGCCAGAATCGCCTCACGGGCGCGGACCATGTGCTCGGCGTCGACCGGATCGCCGATCATCTTCAGCGCGAAGTAGGCCTTCACGCTGGCACTGATGTCGAGCGCGCCGTCGGTGAACAGCGGCCAGCCGCCCTCCGCCATCTGGATGCGGCGCAGATAGCGGCCGATCTTCTGCTCCAGTTCCAGGTTCGGCGTTTCGCCAAGATAGTGGACTAGCAGCACATATTCGGCGGGAATCGTCGCGTCGGCTTCAAGTTCGTAGACCCAGTGGCCGTCCGGTTTCTGCGCGGCGAGGATCGCATCGGTCGCGCGCGTGATCGCGGCGTCGAGCGATGCGTCGGACACTGGCGCGGCCGTCGTCGCCGTCACCGGCACGTCGGGCGTTGCAGGCGCGGCGGAGGCGGCATCGGCGATTTCGGGCAGGACGGCGTCCAGCGGCTGAGCTTGAGATAAGTCGTTCATCGGCGTTCCATCGGTTCATTCAGCAACGTATCCGCGGCCTTCTGGCCGGAACGGATCGCGCCTTCAATCGTCGCGGGCAGGCCGGTGGCCGTCCAGTCGCCCGCGAGCATCAAGTTGTTCCAGCGAGTGCGCGTGCCGGGGCGCAGGGTTTCCTGATCCGGCAGCGCGGCAAAGGTCGCGCGTGGGTTCATCACGACCTGCCAGGCCGGCATCGGCGTGGCGGGCAGACCGGCCGCCTGGGCGACTTCGGTCCAGACGGTCGCGGCAAGTGCTTCGTGCGGCATGTCGAGCAGGCCTTCAGCATTGCCGACGGTCACGGCGAGGCGTCCGTCGGACGCGAACAGCCATTCGGCAGTCCCGTTGAGCAGACCGGTGAGCGGCGGCAAGCCGAACGGCGGCTCGACGGCGAAATGAACGCTCGCCGCCGCCGCGAAGCGCGTCGGCGCGCGCATGCCGGGCACCAGCGTCTGCGCGATCTCGGGCGGCACAGCGAGAATCACCGCGTGATTGGCGTCGACGGCAATCTGTTCCTGCGCGAAGGTCAACGTCTGCACGCGGGGTTTGTCCGCGGCGAACCCGATTTCCTTCAGACTCGACTCGAGTCGGATCACCGTGCCGCCATGTTGCAGCAGCCGCAACGCCGGGTCGACGAAAGCGCTGCCGAGGCCATTGCGCGGCATTAGCGGACGCCACGCGAGGCCGCCGGCCAGCACAGTCTCCCGCACCATGGCAGCCGTCAATTCCGCCGATGCCTCACGCGGCTCGACTTGCAGCAGCGCATGAAACAGCGGCCGCAGCAAACGGTCCCACAGCGGGCCATTGGCGCGCATGGTCTGCGCGACGCTGCGCCCGGGCTTGGCGAACAGCAACGGCACGAGCGACAGATAATCGCCCGGCCCGGTGTTCGGCACGCGCGTGTTCGGGTCGAAGATCCACCAGGGCAAATGGCCCGGTGACATACGCACGGTCCAGCGTGCCAGCGTGGCCAGATCGACGAACGGATAGTCGGGCTGCGCCGGGCCGGCCAGTTCGTCGGCGGCGCCGATCGCTCGCGTGTAGTTCAGCGTCGCGGCGTGACCCGACAGCACGATGTGATTGCCGATGTCGAGTGTCGCGCCCAGCTTGGCGTCGTAATACGAACGGCAACGTCCGCCTGCGTGGCCCGCCGCGTCGTGCAGCACGACTTGCGCGCCGCGCCGCTGCAGTTGCACCGCGGCGGCCAGGCCGGCAAGGCCCGCGCCGACCACGTGGACGAGCTTCGGCATCAACTCAGAAGAGCGCGTAACGCGCGACGATCCACAGCATGCGCAGCTTCGGCTTGCTGACCTTCGTGCGCGGAATGTCGAAGCCGCGGTCGAGCGTACGGTCGAGCAGCAGGCGGTAAACGCCCGACATGATGCGCGGCGCCTTCACGTGAACCCGCGATTCGCGGTCCATGATCGCGTCGGACGCGGCGAAGTGTTCCTTGGCGCGCTCGGCCAGCGTGGCGCAGACGCGCGGCAGCGACGGATCGTCGGCGATCTGCGTCGGGCTCGTTACCGCGATGCCTTCGCGCGCGAGCAATTCGTGCGGCAGGTAGCAGCGGTTGATGCCGGCATCTTCGTCGATATCGCGCAGGATGTTGGTCAATTGCAGCGCGCGGCCCAGATGGTGCGCGAGCAAACGGCCGGGTTCGTCCTGCATCCCGAATATCCTCACCGATAGCCGGCCCGCCGCACTGGCGACGCGGTCGCAGTAGAGGTCGAGCGTGGCTTCGTCGGGTGCGCAGATGTCGGCGGCGGCGTCCATGGCCATGCCGTCGATCATTGCGTGAAAATCTTCGCGTTGCAGATGAAACGTATGAATGTGCCGCGTCAACGCGCGCAACGAAGCGCGCGGCGCGCCGGCATAGCACGCGTCGATATCCGCTCGCCAGCGCTCGAGCGCGGCGGCGCGTTCAACGCGCGGCATGTCGCTGTCGGCGATATCGTCGACAGCGCGGCAAAAGGCGTAGACCTGATACATCGCATCGCGCTGCGCAGCCGGCAGGATGCGCATGGCGAGATAAAACGAGCTGCCGGACGTAGCGGCAGCGGCGTCGATTTCTGGTTCGTCCACGACAAGATTGGAAACAGCCAAGACGATCTCCGCTGGAGGCGCCCGCTGAAAGGCGTTCAAGAAGTTTGATACTCACCCGCGAGGCGAGCGGCCCGCGCGCGCGGACACGCGCGAAACATCCGGCAGGGAGGCCGGAAACGGCGAAAAGTATATCAACGTTTGTGAGATGCCGCAGTTTCGCGGGGAATAAGGGGCCGGAAGATGAACCGGTTCGACGGTAATTTATGCCGTGGATTTGTGCGGCGCACACTTCCACACGCTAAGTCGCACGGGCAAAAAACCGCGCCGCGCCGCTTAGTTAAACGCGATCGAGCGGTTGCGCCCTTGCCGTTTCGCGCTATACAGCGCGGCATCGGCTTCGTTGATCAGCACGTCGTACGCCGGCACGCCGGTGCGTGCCGCCGCGCCGCCGACGCTCGCCGTCACCGGCACGCCCACGCCCTGCACTTCGACCGGCGTGTCGGCGATCGTGCAGCGGATCTTTTCCGCGACGCGCATGGCGTCTTCGAGCGGTGTGCAAGGCAGCAGCAACGCGAATTCCTCGCCGCCGAAGCGCCCGAAGGTATCCTGCGCGCGAACCACGCCGGCCACCCGCTGCGCCATCACGCGCAGCACCGTATCGCCGACGCCATGGCCGAACTGGTCGTTGATTTTCTTGAAGTGATCGAGATCGAACAGCAGCACGGACATGTCGCCGCCGTAGCGCTGCCAGCGCGTGAATTCGTCGCGCAGACGCGCTTCGAAATAACGGCGATTGGCGATGCCCGTCAGACCGTCGCGGTCCGCGTACTCCTGCAGCTTGGCGACCGCGTCCTCGCGTTCACGCTGCACGATGCTGACGTGCGTGACGTCCGAGATCGTCACGCACACGGCCACCACTTCACGATCGCGCATTAGCGGCATGAACGTGCAGTCCTGCTGCATGAAATCGACGCCGCCGGTGATCGGCCGGTCGTGATCGAACTTGAACAGATAGGGACGCTGCTCCCACGAACTGAACGCGAAACTGCCGAGTTGAAACACGCTTTCGATCTTGCGCGACAGCCAGACGCGCGGCAGTTCGGGGAAATGCGTGTACAGCGACTGGCCGACCACCTGCTCGGCCGTCAAACCACTGTGGTCCTGCATGAAGCGGTTCCACATGAGGACGTTCATATCGCGATCGAGCACGAAGATGCCGAAACCGACACGTTCGACAACCAGATCGCTCAACGACTCCACAGGCACATTCATAGACTGGACAACAGCTCGTCGAGCGCTCCGTTCATGTGACGGATCGACTCTTCCGCCATCAACATCACCAGATGGGCGCGGAAGCTCTGGTCTTCCAGCGCGAAATTGACTTCGACCAGCAGGGCGACGCCCCATTGCAGCACGCCGGGCTGGAATACTTCGTCGAGCGTCATCGCTTCGCCGAGCAGGCCGGGCGCCGAGAACACCGGCGTGCGGCCGAGTTGGTCGAGAATGCACGACACGCACGCGCCCGTCAGCACGTTGGCGACGTCGAACACCAGCTCGCGCTGGCTGACCGCCTCGTAGGCCGAGCGCGAGTACGGATCGCTGACGAGCGAACACAGTTGATCGACGCTATCGCTGCGGCAGATCACCAGCGCCTCGCCCTTGATATCGGAGCGGAAGCCCTGACGCACCGCGCTGACCTTGTCTTCGATGCCGGTCATCTCGCGCAGCGCCTGCGCTGCCTCGCTCACCGCCACCACCCTCACGCGCGGCACCGACAATTCGATGAACGCATCGAGCAGCCGCGCCAGACGCGTCGCGGCTTGGCCCATCGCCAGATTGGCGACCTCTTGCAGCGCGTCGCGCTGATCTTCGGTGAGGACTGGCTCAGACATACAACCCGTACTCCTTGAGGATGGGAAGTACCGCCTGGGGCGTCACGGGCTTGGCGATGAAGGCGGCGGCACCGAGCGCGCGCACGCGCGACTGGGCCATCGGCTGGACATCGGCGGAGACGACGATCACGAAGGTGTTGAGATCCTCATGCTGCAAAGCTTCGAGCACCTGGTAGCCGGTCATGTCCGGCATCGTCAGATCGAGGAACATCACCGACGCTTTGCCTTCGCGATACAGACCGAGCGCTTCGCGCCCGTTCGTAGCGTAGGACACATCGACATCCCAGTCCGGCGGCAATGCCTTGGTGAGCACCTTGCGGGCAAGCAGCGAATCGTCGGCGATCACAATAGGCAAAGGCATGGGCGGGTCGGAAAGCGAAATAAGCTCTTGCGCGTTAACGGCGTTTACAGGCGAATTCTTTAGCGCGTGGTCTGTCGACCAACCGCCAAATGCGCTGAAGCGTAGGGGAAAGCGGCTGACGAGCGAGCGGGGAGCACGCGCGGCGCGGTGCGTATGGCGGAACCCGTAGGCGGGCATGAATGCGTGCTCGCACGGTGAACGACGGCTATGACCGGCATGTTCGAAGCCTACCCCGTAGATGAATCTGCGCGGCCTCGTGGATCGGGCTGGTCCCTTGCCGCGCGCGTGTTTCCGCGAACGCCTTCGGCGTGCGTGGTACGCACGGTCTGGCAGCCCTCGCGGCAGATGCTTCCGAACATGGCGGACGCATTTTTTATCGTGGCGTCGATTCTCGAAGTAAATCAGCGGAAAGGCAACTCGCCAATTCCACGTTCATTAAAGAGATTTTCCCCATAAGTACTATTTCTGAAAATATTTTGATAGATATAGAAAGCTATCTTTGATATTTATGCTTTTGTGTACGTTTGCGCTTGCCGATTCGTCGCTGTTTCAAAAAGCAGACGAATAACGCGATGGACCGCGCACAGCGACTTCACCAAGGTAACTTCTACCGTGGCGGTGTGTCTATGCTTCTCGTATGACGTCTTCAACGAACCCTTTTCGTTCCGCGCGAAGCTAGCATTAACACCATGACACCCGACCGCTTCGACCCGCCACCCGCGAACCACTTTGCGGCCAGCCGCCAGAATGAGGCGATGTTTCCAGCCGTGCCGGAACAGAATTTCCACGTGCGGCGCATGACGCTGATCGCGCTGCTGATCGCCGCGATCGTGCTGCCGAGCGTCTACGTCGCGATCATGGCGTTGAGCGATTGGCGCACGCGCGTCGCCGACGCCACCGACCTGACGCTGCGCACCGTGCGGGTGGCCGACGAACACGCGCTGAAAGTCTTCGACATGAACGAGACGCTCGACGCGCGCGTCGTCGATCTGACCGAAGGTCTCGACGACGACGGCATTCGCGCCCGCGAAGCTTCCATTCACGACAAGCTGCGCACCATGGGCGGCGGTTATCCGCAGGTGGCGGCGGTGTCGATCTTTGGCCGCGAAGGCAGTCTGCTGGCCACCAGCCGTTTCTATCCGGCGCCGGCTATTTCGATCGGCGAGCGCGACGATTTCGTGGGCATTCGCGGCGGCAAGGATCTCGATCACGTGTCGAAAGTGATGACAGGGCATGTGGCCGGCGAGCAGGTGTTCAACACCGGCATCCCGCGGCGCGACGCCGACGGCGCGTTTGCCGGCGTGGTCTCGGTCGCGTTGCGGCCCAGCTATTTCGACGCGTTCTATCGCGAACTGCTCGGCGGCAACGACATCACGCCAATCACGATGAGCCTGGTACGCACGGACGGCGCGATCCTCGCGCGCTATCCCCGCAACCTGCAAAATCCGCGCGAGCCGGCGGCGGTGGCGCCGCACTCGCCGTTCGCCGAAGCGTTGGCGCAGGGCCGGCGGGCGGGTGTCGTGACCATGCGCTCCGACCTCGACGGCGACGACATGATCGTCGCGTTCCGGCGGGTCGGCTCGTATCCGGTGTATGTGTCGTGCGGCTACCGCACCTCGGCGATCTGGGCCGCGTGGTATCGGCATCTGAGCGTGCTGATTCTGTCGATCTTCACGCCGTCCATCGCGTTGTGGTGCGTGATCTGGCTGTCGCTGCGCCGGCTCGGCGCCGAAGAGGAAGCGTGGGAGCGCTGGCAGGCCGAAGCGTCGATGCGCCGCTCGATCGAATCCGCGTATCGCCAGTCGCGCAAGATGGAGGCGCTCGGCACGCTGGTCGGTAGCGTCGCGCATGATTTCAACAATCTGCTGATGATCCTGTCGTCCAACGTGCAGATCGCGCGACGACGTGGCACACCGGGCCTCGATCGCGAATTGTCGGCCATGGAACGCGCGCTCAAAAGCGGCCAGTCGCTGACGCGGCAATTGCTCGGGGTGGCGCGCAAACAGCCGTTGCGCAATGAAACGTTGTCGCTTGAGCGCTGGCTGCCGGCGTGCCGCGAGCTGCTGCGCGCGTCGCTCGGCGCGAAGGTGTCGCTGGTGATCGACATCGGCGTGGAGGTCTGGCCGATGCACGTCGACGTCGCCGAGCTCGAACTCGCGCTGATCAACGTCGCCGTCAACGCGCGCGATGCGATGCCGAACGGCGGCCGTTTCACCGTGCGGGCCGCGAATATTTGTTTTCGTCGCGACGACGGCTTTCCGCTGAGCGGCGAATTCGTGCAACTGGCACTGGAAGATACCGGCGTCGGCATGGCGCCCGACGTGCTCGCGCGGGCCTTCGAACCGCTCTACACGACCAAGTCGCAGGGCATGGGCACAGGCCTCGGGCTGCCGCAGGTGTTTGCGTTCTGCGAACGCTCCGGCGGACTGGCCGCGATCGACAGCGCGGTCGGCGCGGGCACGTCGGTGCGCCTGTATCTACCGCGCGCCACCGACGAACCCGCCGCCGACGCCCCGGTTGAAACGAGCGCCGACGAGAGCGGCGCGCCGCAAGGCCTGCGCATTCTGCTGGTCGAGGACAACGAGGAAGTGGCCGCCGGCACTGAAGCGCTGCTGCAGATGATGGGCCACCAGATCACCTGCGTGTTCAATGCCGATACCGCGCTGCGCCTGTTCGACGACGCTCATGCGCGGCGCGCCCGCACCGGCGAGCCGCTGCCGTTCGATCTGGTGCTGTCGGACATCCACATGCCGGGGAAGATGAACGGTATCGATCTGGCCGAGGCGGTGCTGGCCTTCGACACGCAATTGCCGGTGATACTGGTGACCGGCTACGCGGAAGAGCTCGACCGCGCGCGGCACGTGGACGTGCGGGTGCTTTCCAAACCGTTCGATATCGGCCTGTTGGAGCAATTGCTCCGAGCGATCCAGCACGATTTGACACAGACGGGGACGGATCCGGCGGCGCAATCCGCGGATTGAGGGGATTGCCGCGAGCGGCAGCGGGTTGACAGCGAGTCCAGGGGCGCGGGCGAATCGTTGTTGTCGACCCCGGCACGATCGTTGCTGAATCTGACGGATGGAGGGCGCGCGTACTGCGTCGCCGTCGATTCATTCAATACGTCGGGAGACAGCCATGCAACACACCGTGATTGGTTTATTCGACACTTATTCTCAAGCGGAAGGCGCCCGCGACACGCTTGTCCAGACCGGCTTTGCACGCGAAACGATCGAGTTGCAGGCCAGTCCTGAACCGTCCGTCGGCTCGGCCACCGACGAAGTCGCCAGCACGGGCGTGCTGGCGAATATCGAGCGCTTTCTGTCGAGCCTGTTCGCTACAGGCTCACGCGCGCCCGACACGGCGCGTTATGCCGAAGCCGTACGGCGCGGCGCGGTGCTGGTGTGCGTCAACGCTGCAAGCGAAGCGCATGCGGATCTGGCGCGCGAAACTTTGACGCGGCTCGGCGCGGTCGACATCGGCGAACGGGTGCCGGACTGGAATGAAGACGCAGCGCCGGGACGCGAGCATTCGGTGCTCGACGAGCTTGGCATTGGAACGGTCAGATCCGGGACGCCGCGTTCGTCGAGCGTGGCCGCTTCGGGGGTAGTGGGGACTGGCGCACCGGCATCCGAGGTGCCCAGTCCGAGCGAGACCATGGCCGACACGATCTATCCCATGCCGCCGGGCAACATCGACGCCGAGCCGTTCGTGCCGCCGCCGCTCAACGAGCGGCCCGTGCTGGATCCGGTCAACGAACCGGTGACGGATCCGCTGGTCGGCGATGCGGGGCGCAGCGCGATCGCCGCCGGTTCGATCGGCGGATCCGGCGCGATCATGCAGCCGTCGGAAGTGGTGCCCGAAAGCGTGCCGCCGACCTCGGGGCTAGGCGCCCAGATTCCGAACGAATACCTGGAGTACGAAGAAGACTTCCGCTCGCACTACGACGAGCAATACGCGGCGGAAAATTCGCGTTACGAGGACTATGTGCCGGCGTATCGCTACGGCGCGGAAATCGGTCAGGATTCGCGCTATCGCGACTTGCCTTGGGATGACGTCGAACCGGAAGTACGGCGCCAGTGGGAAACGACCGCGCCGGATAGCGCATGGGAACGCTTCAAGCTCGCCGTACGTCACGGCTGGGAACGGGTGACGGGGCACCATCACGTGTAAGGTTGTGCGGCGGCGGGTCGTGAATTCATGGCGGATGCCGCCGCCGCGCCGTATCGCTGCTGCGCATTCGCGCGATGCAATCTCGCCTCGCGGCCTCGCTGTCCTGCCGCGAGGCCTATCGTGCGACCGCGAAGAACTAGTGAGCCGTCGTCAGTCTGTCACGCCGTCTGACGCTTAACCCACGCGACATATCGGTCAACGAACGTCTGCAAGAACTTGCGCGTGCCGTCGCTCACGATCTCGCCTTTTTCGTTGATCACCGTCAGGTCGTGTTTGATAAACACTTCGGGCTGGCCCAACGTGGCGACATCCAGATACGCCAGCACGTTACGCAGATGCTGCTGCGCCAACGCCGCGCCAGTCGCGCCGACCGATGTGCCGATCACCGCGCCGGGTTTGTTGCCCCACGAGTTCGTGCCCCACGGACGCGAACCCCAGTCGAGCGCATTCTTCAACACGCCCGGGATCGAGCGGTTGTATTCGGGGGTGACGAACAGCAGGCCGTCGGCCGCTTCGATACGCTGCTTCAGTTGCTTACCGGCTTCGGGGTAATCGGCATCGTAGTCCTGGCTGTAGAGCGGCAACGAGCCGATGTCGATGAACTCGAACGTGAAGTCTGACGGCGCAAGCGAAATCACGGCTTGCGCGAGGTGGCGGTTGAACGACTCGCGACGCAAGCTACCGACGACGACTGCGATGTGATAAGCCATGGTTCGTTTCCTCGAATGTGATGCGCGGACGCGCAAGGGGATAACGCATGTTCATCATAGGCAAAAGCCGCACGGGGAGCCACGGCAGACGCGGCGGCGACTGTCGGCGACGTGTCGCCGGTCGGGCGGTCGACGGTGAGGTACGACCACCCGGTGGATAACTTTATTGTCGCAAAAAGTTATCCACAGATTCACTGAATAACCTTGTGGATAACTGGTACTTTTGCCTTGTCAATCAAGCATGCTTTCGGCCTAGGACGATTTGAGGCAAATCGCAGCAGTGGCATGGGCCGACACCCGGATCATCTGCCGCCGAAACGAAAAAAGGACGCCGATAAGAGCGTCCTTTTGCGTCGAAGAGCTTTCCTGCTAACTACCAGCGCCGAACAAACGAATCGATCGGCGGGAAGCCCGTTCGCCGTTCGGCTTAGTTACCGAAAAACACGTTGCAGTACGAGGCCGGGCCGTTGCATTGCGCTGGTGCGGCTGCGTGCGCGGCGCCGGACGCGGCCGCAAACAGGGCGACGGAAGCAATCAGGGCGGACAGAATGCGTTTCATGGTGCTACTCCTCTTCAGCGTTTAGTTCGCGATCAGGGCGATCGATGGACTGGAGGATAGCGATTCAGTGTCCGCGTAAAAATATCAAAGTCGCAAAGACATCTTTTCGAAAAATGAAACAATTCGAATTGGCATGCGTGGTGGGTCGATTGCTATGGTGCAAGGCAGGTTCTAGGCTGCGAGGTAACGGACCGCAGCGCTTGCACACGAGATTGATTTCAATTTTCGCAACAATCTTTTTCTTGTCATAACCCCCTGCCGTGGCCCGACTAAGGTCATCTGTTTATCGTGCGTCGGCGGGGCATATGTTCAATACCGATTCGATTGCGCTGGGGCTTAGAGCACAATGGCGCTCGTCTCCCCACGTTGCGCAGAACATCCCCCTCTATGAACCACAAGCACGCAAGAGAAAGCACGCGGCAGCCGCGAGCCAGGCGACGGAGCATGCCATGGCGCAAGTAAGCGGGCCGGCGCTCGACGATCCCGTTTATCTGACGCAACTGCGACGCGACCTGGTGCGCTTCGCCCGTTTGCAACTGCGCGATGCCGCAGCCGCCGAAGATGCCGTCCAGGAAGCACTCGCGGCGGCGTGGACGCAAGCCGATCGCTTCGCGGCGCAGTCGGAGCACAAGACCTGGGTGTTCGGCATCCTGCGGCACAAGCTCATCGATACGCTGCGCGCCCGGCAACGAACCATCAACCTGTCGGCGCTGGAATCCGAACTCGACGGCGAAGCATTGCTCGATCGCGAACTGTTCAAGGACAACGGCCACTGGTCGCGCGAAACCAAACCGCGTCCATGGCCGACGCCGGAAACCGCGCTGCGTCAGCAACAGTTCTGGACGTTGTTCGAAATGTGCCTGGAACACCTGCCGGAACAGATCGGACGCGTGTTCATGATGCGTGAATTTCTCGATCTCGAGACCGAGGCAATTTGCACCGAACTGAACATGACCGCCAATCATTGCAGTGTGCTGATTTACCGCGCGCGCTTGCGCCTGCGCACTTGCCTGAGCGAAAAAGGCCTATCCAGCGAGGATGCGAATGGGGAAGTGTAAAAACATCACGCGTTTGCTGTCGGACGCGCTGGATCGCCGGTTGACGACCGGCGAATGGGTCGCGATCCGGCTGCATCTGCCGACCTGCAGCGGCTGCCGCAACTACCGCAAACAGATCCGTTTGCTGCGCTTGGCCGCGCGTTCGATGAGCGGGATTGCAACGCCGGGCGCCACGAGCGGGGACGACTGACGCGCGGCGTCGTGCTGTAGCCGCGCGTTCACCCTTTATCGCTCAGTGGGCGGTGTGTTTCGATAACGCTCGAAATAGTTAGCGTGCGCCGCCTCGTCGATCGAGATGGGACACGGTTCGATACGCGCGGGATGTTTCTGGAGCTGCGCCCGCGTACGTATCGGCCGATGCTGGAAATTGCCGCCGCAATTCGGACATACGTTACGCAGCGTGCTGAGCGCGCAGACCTCGCAAAACGTGCATTCGTAAGTGCATATCATCGCGTCGGTCGCGTTCGGCGGCAGTGACTTGCCGCATCCTTCACAGGAAGGTCTTAGTTCAAGCATGGTGGCTCCGCGTCGAAAGGGGAGCGAGGTGGCGTGCACCTCGCTTCGCCACGCAGTGTAAGCGGCCTTCTCACGCAGAAATCGACAGCCCGGCCGCAATTCCCGCCAATCGCGCGACGCCTATTGTGTCGTCACGTCAGCACACCCCACAGCACGAGCGTGAGCGCAAGGCCGACCACGGAGACGATCGTTTGCAAGACCGACCAGACGAGCACTGTCTGCTTCAATTGCAAGCCGAAATACTCGCGCACCATCCAGAAGCCGGCGTCGTTCACGTGGCAGAAGAACACCGAGCCTGCGCCGATAGCGAGCGCCATCAGCGAATTGTGCGTCGCGCTAAGACCCGCGACGACCGGCGCCACGATCCCCGCGGTCGTCGTGGTGGCGACCGTGGCCGAACCTGTCGCCTGACGCAGCGCCACTGCGATGAGCCAGGCCAGCAAAATCAGCGGCATGTGCGCGCCGACCGCGATCTTGCCGATCGTCGTGCTGATGCCAGCAACGACGAGCGCCTGCTTGAGGCCGCCGCCGGCGCCGATGGTCAGCAACAGCGCGGCGATCGGCGGCAAGCTTTTGCGCAGAATGCCGCCGACGCGGTCGCGCGCCATGCCACGCGACCAGCCCAACGCGACCACCGCGAACAGCACGGTGAGGCCGAGCGCGATCAACGGCTCGCCCAGGAAATTCAGCGCGTCGAACAGGAACGTCTCGGGGTGAAGCAGCAGTTTCGCGACCGTGCGGCCCAACATCAGCACGACGGGCAACAGGATCGTGATCAGCGAGATTGCGAATCCCGGCGGCTCGGCGGTGTCTTGTTGCGCGGTGAAGAGCTTGCCCATTTCCTCGGGCTCGACAACATGCATCCGCTTCGACAGCCAGATACCGTAGAGCGGGCCCGCGAGAATCACGGCCGGAATCGCGACAATCAGGCCGAGGCCGAGCGTCAGACCGAGATCGGCATGCAGCGCGCTCACCGCGATCAACGGACCCGGGTGCGGCGGCAGCAATGCGTGCAGCGTGGTCATGCCGGCCAGCGCAGGAATCGCGATACGCAGGATAGGTTGTTGCGAGCGGCGCGCCATCACGAAGATGATGGGCACCATCATCACGAGGCCGACTTCGAAGAACAGCGGCAAGCCGATGATGAGCGCGACGAGCGCCATCATCCATGGCAGCGTGCGCGGCGTCGAATGTTTGAGGATGGTCGAGACGAGCCGGTCGGCCGCGCCCGATTCGGCCATCAGCGCCCCGAGCATGGCGCCCAGCGCGATGATGATGCCGACGTCGCCGAGCAACGCCCCGGCGCCTTTGCTGAACGCACTGGCGACGGCCTCGAGCGGCAAGCCCGCGGCGAAACCCGCGGCGAACGTGCCGACCAGAATCGACAGGAACGGCGCGAGCTTTAGCACGCTGATAAAAACGATGATGAGTGCGAGCCCAAGCAGGCACGACACAATCAGTTGGGTGTCGTGGGATGACCACGGCGCGAGTGTTGTCGTCAGATGCACGGTGTCCCTTTTAATCGATTGACGCATCCACGGCCGCCCGCGGATGACGGATTGTAGCGGGGCGCGACGGCTCGCCGCAGCGAGAGCGACAGATTGGTGAGTGGGGGCCGTGAAGGGCTGAGGTTGAGGCTGAGGCCGGGACACGCCGTTTTAGCGATGCGTCCTGCTGGCGTGACAGATCCGCAGGTTCAGTGATGCGCTTTCGCGGCCGGTCACGCGAAGAGTGCCGCGACATTTTCTGGCGGACGGCCAATCACCGCGCGACCATTCCGCACGACGATCGGTCGCTGCAGCAAGATGGGATGCGTGGCTATGACTTCGTATAACTCGTCGTCGGTGAGCTTGGCGTCGGAGAGTTGGAGTTCTTTGTATTCGACTTCCGTGTCTCGAATCATCTCGCGGACCGGGCAGCGTAGCTGGGCGTTCAGCTGTTTGAGTTGCGCGACGGTGAGCGGCTGTTTTAGGTACTCGACAATTTTCGTTGGTTCGTTTGCAACGTTGTAAGTGCTGGTCAGCAACTCACACGCGGCGCGCGATTTGGAGCAGCGGGGGTTGTGATAGATGGTGATCATGGTTGGGTGGTTTGTTGCGGTTGATAGTTTGGTGACATGGCGCTTTTTGTGGTGGATTTTAGCGGGTTGGATTCGTAATGGTGCGCAGGTAGGGCCTAGGGCGGCCGCGTGTGGCGGTGTTTCTATTTGAGTGTCCGGGCGGGTGGTGTGCACGTCGCGGCGTCGATCTGCAGAGGTAGGCGCGGGCTGCTGTGTTCCTCGCACGCGGGTGCTCGCAAAGAGGGCGTGGGGATGTAGATAAGGCACGCGTCGTTGCGTGGCTCAGGCAACGCTGCTCTCGGTTTATGCGCATAAAGCGTTCAAAGAGGGGCGGGGTTCTTTGGACCTCAACGTGCCCGCGTCTCATGTACCTCCTCGCTGCTTAGTCGGGTGGTCGCCGCTTGCGATGGTGAACCCTCTGTACGCCGGTTGCCAACTGCATCAACCCGCAGGGGACTTTATGCGCATAAAGCGCGTGGCATGCATCTTCTCGCGCGGTCTTCTTCGGCAAAATCTTCGGTCGCGCACCACCACGACTCGGCTCAATGTTCGATCGAGCTCCCAGCTTCGCTCATCCATGTGGGCGCCTGCCCCTCGATGAAAGTTGGCACCCTCGACACCTACTCAATCACACGTATTCGCGGCCCAATTGACTCCCATAGCCCCCGTTCGGCGTAACTAATCACAGCCGTCTTGCCGCCGGACCACAGCTCTACGATTCATCCTCAAGCCCCCAATGCCGCTTTATGCGCATAAACCTATCCCGAATGGCTAACGCGTCTCTTGTTTTACCAAAAACGATTGAATTACAAATTCATCCAGGTAAAATCCATTTGCGTCTAAAAAGAGGAGGTGAAGATTGGCAGCAGAAATCATCGCGGTAACTCAGCAGAAGGGTGGGGTCGGGAAGAGCACAATCGCGATGCACCTCGGCGCTGCGTTTCATGAGAAAGGCAAACGCGTCCTCGTCGTAGACGCAGACGGTCAAAACACCCTCATCCACTGGGCCAGCGCATCATCGGACGGCGACACCGGCATACCCTTCCCGGTCGTCAACCTGTCTGAAGCTGGCAGCCAGATCCATCGCGAGATCAAGAAGTTCGTGTCTGACTACGACATCATCGTGGTCGACTGCCCGCCCTCCATCACAGAGAAAGTGTCCGGCGTCGTGCTGCTGGCAGCGAGTGTTGCGGTGATTCCCACCTCGTCGTCACCGGCGGACTACTGGTCGAGCATCGGCTTGGTGAAACTCGTTCAGCAGGCTCAAGTCATGAACGAGGACCTGCGCGCCGTCTTCCTGCTTAACAAGACCGAAGAGAAACGGATGCTCACGCGCGAACTGAAGCGCGCGCTGGAAGAACTCGGATTCCCGCTACTGAAGACCCAAATCCCGACGCGCGAAGCCTACAAGCAGGCCATGGCGTTGGGACAGACAGTCCTTCAGATGAACGATCGCGGCGCCAAACTCGCCGCCATCGAAGTAAGAGCGTGCGCCAACGAGATCGCCGCCCTGCTCCCGTGAAATTTATGCGCATAAAGGACCCTGAATGAAACCCTCCCAATTCGCCAAAGGCTTTCAAGCACGTCCTGACACGACCAGCAGCGAGAAGCGAACCGCGCTAGATCGTCTGAATGCCATCGACGGTCTGGTCAAGAACGGCCCGAAGGGCAATGAAGTGCCGAGCCGTCCAATGTCATCCGTCATGCCGCAAGGTGTCGCCGAAGTCGACATGATCGACTCCGTCGATGAATCCGCAGCCTATCGCGCGTGGCGGCTCGAACATGCTTATCGGCCGGGCCAGGTGATCGACCTCGCGCTCAAGACGATCAAACCGAGCCCGTTCAATCCGCGGCACTTCTATCTGAAGGCGTCGATTGCCGAGCTCGCCGTGAATCTGGCGAAGCAGGGACAGCAGCAGGCGATTCACGTCATTCCCGATTACGACAATCCCGGCACCTACTTCGTCAGCGATGGCGGCCGGCGTGTACGCGCGCTAAAGGAAGCAAACAAGGAATCGGTGAAGGCGATCGTCATCGATCTGCCGATCGGTATCGAGAGCTACAAGCTGGGCTATGACCTCAACGTCCAACGCGATTCCCAAACGGTGTTCGACAACGCCATCGTCTGGAAACGCTTTCTCGACGACCGCCATTTTCAAAGCCAGAAGGAGCTTGCCGAGCATCTCGGTCTGGACGAATCGACCGTCGCGGTTGCCCTGTCGATCGCCAAGTTGCCGGAGGCCGTCATGCACGAGATGGTCGCGCGCACGGACCGCTTCGGCTCGAACATGGCGTATCAGGTCGGCCGTTACCACACGGCCCGAGGCGCCGATGCGACGCTGCGTCTGATCAACAAAATCCTCTCTGACGATCTCAGCACGCGACAAGTTGCGGATATCGTCAAAGGCCGAGCAAGTGCGCAGGAAAGCACCAAGCCGGCTGGCCGGCAGCGCTACGCACAGCGCCTCGAAATCAAACTCGAAGGCGTCTCGGTCGGCGATCTCAAATCGTATGGGGACGATCGAATCGAACTGCGCCTGAAAGGGCTCACGCGTGAAAAGCGTGACGACATCCTTCGGCAGATCGAGAAAATGTTGAAGTAACGAATCAGGAAGTCACAGCGGGGAAGGGGACCAGAGTAAGCGCTAAGGCGCCAACTCTGGTCGGCAGGCGGCAATCCGTTCAGGCCGCCGTCCCGCTAAATGATTACGCCGCGCGCGATTGGCTCAGCGTGAAAGCAAGCAGGTCGCCATCGGTAGGCTCACCCCAGGTCTTGCGAGCCAGCCAATCGAAGAATGCCGTCTCGACAATCTTCGAATCCAGCCCGCGGCGACGCCAGTCGTCGCGCATGTGAGTGCCCAGACCCGGCAATTCATCTTCTTCAAACGACTGCCGCGCGATATCCCGCTCCGACTCGCCTTGCTCGTTGTACAACTCGTACGCTTCCTTGCGACGATGCGCCGAATATTCGCCGAGCAGACGGGCCTTGAGATCGTCGGCCGGTGCCGCCACCGCCGCCTTGCCGCCGGAACCGGAGGGCAGCGCTTCGACCGGCGGCGCATAGCCTTTCTTCAACGCGTCCTTGAACAGCGCCGGCGCACTGCGCACAGCCGGCAACGACGTGCTGCGCATGCGTTGCTCCGTCATTTGCAGCGCAGCGCGAATCCGGTTTTCCTCGCTGTCGGCATATAGCGTCTGCGCTTCTTTCAGCGGAATTCCGATCTTCACCATCCGGTCGACCAAGGTGCTGTCGAACACGTTCGGATGTTCGTCGAGCGCGAGCATGGGTTGCTTGCGCTCGGTCACACGAAACTGGATTTCGGCAACGCGCCGTCCTTCACGGTGTTCGATCAATTCGACGAAGATGTTCGTGACGGCGTTGACCTCGGCAATCGCCGGGCGCAAATAATCGCGCTTGAAGTACTTGTACTCGCGCTTCGCTTCGTCACCCGCTTCCGTGTCCGGCGTACCGGACAGGATAGGGCGCCACCATTCCCAGGTCTCGCGCATGGTCAGATGACTCGGGTTGGTCAGATAGCGCACGCAAATCTCATAGAGCGCCAAGCCCGCGCTACTGCGCAACTGGCTCTGAAACTGCAAACTCAGCCGCGCATACTGCACTGGATCGAGCAGCTTCTTCTTGATCTTCGGCGCGAAGGAAAACTCAACCCAGACGCGACGCGTGGTTGGATCTTCAAGAATTTCCGCGTCGGCGATCAGCGTGGAGATCCCCCACTTGCGCCCCGGCTTCTGGCTAGACGTGCCGGTACTCCATTCGACCTGCACCGACACCATGCGCCGCAGATGTTCTTTGACGAGTGCCGTATCGTTGGAATCGAATGCCGAATTGGCGACGATGTCGGACAGCAACGCCCGATACGTGTCGCCTGACTCGTCCGCCTGCTGAGCGACAGCGAGCAGTACGTTGAACAGCTTGCGGGTAAGGAGGGTGATTTTGCCGCTTTTGGGCTGAATCGCGATCGCCTCGACGGCTTTACGCAACTCGGCCGAGCTCGGGCTGACTACATCGGTCTTCTTCGCGCGCTTCGTGGCCATGCGTCTGGTCGAGGAGGGATTTGGCGAGAGCATACCGACTGTGGTGATACGCGTCTATAGCGTGCGTCTCACCGTTCCGGGTGAAGTGAGTTTACGACGCACGACTCACCTCGAGCGTCTCCCGAAAATCCTCACCTCAGCCGTCTGGCGCCAGGTTGAGGCTGTCCTTGCAGGTCGCGGTCCCGGCAAATTCAGACCTTTTCCAACATCAGCGCGAACAGTGGCGACCTGATCCCGAATCTCCTCACCTTAAAAAATTTTCGGAATTTTGACCGCTTGCACGGTGAACAGAACCAGGTGCACAAAGACACCGATCCACCTCGCGAGAGCACCCACCTCGACAGAGACCATCAGCTCAAGCGGGGGAGGGCAGGCCGCAAGCATTAACCACGTGTGTCAGGGGCCTCACATCCGCTGCCGCCAACAGCTCCCGGCAGGCCGCTCGCCGGGAGCGCTCAACACGCTCAAATCGGGCCGGAGACGGTACCACCGTGAACCAGCGCTGCGTTGCTGTCAGCCCGCGGCAGAAGATGCCGCTGCGCAACGGTCGTCGAAAGCGGCTATCCGAGCCATCCCTTGCTCATACGCCGGCGCCGAACCAACGAACGCCCCCGAAAAATCTCACCTTAACCACGTCACAACCCTCGGAACGACACGGCCTTCAGCGAAGCGGAGCGTAAGAATCACGAGAAAACTCTCCTGAAAACCCTCACCGTTGAGCCCTCAGGGCAGCGAAAGTCTCATCAAAAAAACCCTCCCGAAAAACCTCACCTTTACAAACCAACCTAAAATTAATCAATAAATTCAACATGTTAATCAATCATCCTCATCAAGCTACTTCTCATCAATTCCCGTAAATTCTCACCTTAACCGGCTTTCTCGCCGGAACCACCCACTCTAAATCCCAACCACAAGGGTCCCGAAAAGCCTCACCCTAGAAATTCAGCAGACGAAATACCCAGCCCGCTCCATCTACGTGGGTAGGGCATTTCCGAGCCATTCGAGTCGTTTTGATCCTGTATTTCCTCACCTTAGCGATCCAAAACACCTCAATGGACTCCCGAAAAACCTCACCTTTGGCAAATTCAGGCAGTTTGACGTCTTGCCGATTGCCCCGATTCGCGCCTCCCGAATTACCTCACCTTTGCCGGACGCGGCACCGATCACCCGGCCGAACTCGCCGCCAGAAAACAGCCGCACGGACAGTCAGGCTCCCGCAAACCCTCACCTTAGGCCCGCAATGCACAAAAATTTGGCAAAAATGGCACCTCGGCCCCGTAAAATCTCACCTTCGGTTCGCGTTTTCTCCCGTCTTGACTCACCAAAGGGGTTAACGCCGCCTGAATACCGACAAAAAGCCGCCTGCAAGAAGGTCCTGAAAGCGCTCACCTTCAGGCCGGCCGGCCTTTGAGGCCTCGATCGAGCACTGCCGGGCGATGCGAGACGAACAGGTCCCGCAAAACCTCACCTTTGAGCAAACCCAGCTTTTGGGCTGTCTCCCGAACCCGCTCACGTTCTGTCCCGGACCTGCTCACCAAGGCCCCCGAACTCCATCACTGAACCCTCCCGCAAGACCTCACCACCTCTCCCGCAAAGCTTCACCTTCGTGCTCTGAAACCCTTGCCAGGTATAGGTTTGCCGTGGCGTTAACGTTTTTAACATGGGTTCAAAGGTGTTTACTTTTATTACTCTCTAGAATCTCCACCCCGTGCGTCCTTCGGACAACGCCTCCCAACTACCCCGCCGTCATCACACGGTCGTGAAACAGTGCGCGATCGCTGAGAAAACCGCAAAACCTCTTTTTTTACAAAGACTTGTCGGCTCTTCTTCGTTTTGTTTCACGGAAAAAACGGCTGCATCGCATTTCTGCGATGTACGACAAGCGGTAAACCACACCGATTTGGCAAAGTCAGCTCCGCAGCCATAAATACGTAGCAAACATTACGTAAATTGTTATGATTCATGCAATTCGAGCAACATCGAGGTCACCATGAATCTGGATCAGGTACGGCAAACCATTCGCGACGAACTCGACTCCATGCGAGCCAGCGGCGCTCGCCGGCAAGAGCTCTCGCTCCACGCGTGCAAGCGATTGTTTTTTGATCTGGGTATCCGTCCGTCCATGGCGGGGGTTCGCGACCTGACGCAAACCGGCAGCGCAAGCGATATCCCAAAAGACATCGACCACTTCTGGGAACGCATCCGAAACGTGTCGCGTGTGAAAGTGGGCGCCGGTGCGATTCCGAAAGCGTTGGAAGATCGCGCCGGCGAATTGCTAGGCGCTCTTTTTGAAGAAGCGGTCGCTCACGCCAGAACGGCACTAGACGACGAACGCGCCGAAATCCGTATGCAGATCGCCGATGCAGACCAGCGTGCTAGAGATGCCGACATTCGCGTGGATGCCTCAGAGGACGCCATCAAGCGCAGCGAATTGCGCGCCGAAGCGGCATGGGACAAGGTTCGCGAACTCGAAACCTTGTTATCCAGTGCGACTACGCACGGCAATGCTCACCAAGAAGGCCTGCAAGCAACGGTTCGACGGCTCGAACAAGAAAGCGAGGCGCTTCGTCAGCGGCTCGACAACGAATTTACAACCAATGCGATGCTTCGCGACCGGATCGACGCTTTGCACGTCGAATTACGGCAAAGCACCGAGCACTATGCGCAACAGATCAAAGACGCTATCGCCGAAGCCGAGCGGCGTGTGAAGCCGATGCTGGTCGAACTGGATTCTCTTCGCACCATGGCAGCGACCTATCAGGCGGGCGTACGCGACGCCAGTCGCAAGGAATTCGAGTTTATTCAGCAAATCGCCGCGGCCAAGGCGCGCGGCGATCGGCTCGATGCGCAACTGCGTGAGCAATCAGACGACGTCGATGCGCTGACAAAAGAAGTCGCCGTGCTGCGCGGTCAGCAAGGCCTCGACACCACAATCGCCGGTCTGCTTTGTTCGCTGGTCGAAGCCGGGCGCCTCAGCGGCGAAGAGTTGCGAACGATCGGTACTGCAGCGGACGGTCACGTCGCACTGCCCTTACGATGCCCAAAATGCGAGGAAGGTGAGCCGGAGTTGTCCCAGGTCGATCACCGCTTCGAACTGCAATGTCCTGAATGCGATCATTCCTCCGGGCTCAGCGAATCAAGGCTGGTGGCGGTTAGCCAGTTTTTGTCGAATGACCCGATCGCCGCCTCTGCGTGAGGTGTCGGCGTCCTGTCATAACGGATAAACGGCTAAAGGTGAGGAAATTCGGGACGCGAGAGGTGAGGATTTTCAGGGCTCGTTTCCTCCCCTTCTCCTCGTTAAACGCCCGTCACGCCTAGGTTCAGGCAAGGACTGCGCCGCCGGATCTGGTTCGTCGACGGCGATTAAATCCTGCTGATCCGCCCACGTTTGCCATGCGCGATACAAACGGTTTGCCGACACGGCTTGCACGAAGCCGAGCCACTGGCCGACCAGTTCGGCCTCCACCCCGCTTTCAAACAGATCCGCAGCAAAAGTGTTCCGCAAGGTTTGCGGACTGGCTCGCGACGCGCGCGACGCGGCAATGCCCGCTGCGTCGATCAACGCATCGACCGAACGCAGCATGGTGGCCTTGTGCATCGGCCGCCCGGAAGGCGACGCGGGAAAAACCAGATTGCCGGCCAATTCCGACAGACGCCGCTCGGCGAGCCATGCGTCGAGTAAGGCGGTGGCGAAGGGCGCAAGCCGGGTGCGCCGCATCAGCATCGGGTTGGCGGACTCGATCGTGACCCAGGGTGATCCGACATTCACGCAACTAACCGAAAGTGCACCCGCTTCGCCAGTCTTCAGTCCACCGCCAAGAAACACGGCAATCAGCGCGCGATCGCGCCGTTCTCGCCAACGCTGCGCTGCGGACAGATCCGGCAACGGCGAAAACAGATGCGCAATCAGGGCGGTGCGTTCGGCATGGTTGAGGAAACCGGTGGGTTCGTTGTCGCGTGCGTTTCGCCAGGCCGCTTCGCCATCCTGAGCAATGAAGCGCGCGGGATTGGTCGATGCGGATTCGATTTCGCGCACATGATCCAGCACGCGCTCGATCAAGCGTAAATAGCGGACACGCTGCGGTTTACGAATCTCAAGACCGCCGACGAATTCAGCGATGGCGTGCGTATCCACCGTAACGAGACTCTTCTGACGTGCGGCCAGCCAGTCGAGAAAGAGTCCCCATTGCGCCTGGTAAACTTCAGCGGACGAGCGCCGGAAGTGTTGATTGGCGAGCCAAGCGTCGAATGCGATTTGGGGATCGCGACGCCAGTCTTCGCGTTGCTGGTCGAATAAATCGGTTGATGGCGCGGGCCGTGGAACCGGGTCGGACAGATGGGGAGGTGACATCAGGTATCTTTCCGTTAGTTGCACACATTGTAGGTGGCAACCCGCGAAAAATCAGCCCCGCGTCAGTCGCCCCAAGCTCGCGCGCGTTTCTGCGGCGTATCTTGCGCAACAGGTTGCGCGGCGCGCCGAGCCGCTTCCTCGTAGGCGCAGACGGCGAATGCGAACACCGCGGGCAAGGCGGTCGAGGTACCGAAGTCCACGCCTTCGTCTGTTTCGGGATAAGGGAGATCGGACGGACGCTGAAACAGCCCGAGCATGATCGCGTCGTGCCGGCTGGCAAACCCGAGGTCGGCCAGCGCCTCTGCCTCGATGGCATGCAGCAGCCGCCATGTGAGCGGCACCTCCTGGACGATGTAGCGCGCGGCGATATTGCGCACGATGCGTTCTAGATCGCGCGCCGCGGTTTGATAGCGCAGCGCGGCCAGAGCGTGGTCGGCATGCTCGGTTGTCAGGTCGTTCATTGTCGGCTCCAGTCGATATCCAATACTGTACAAACATACAGTGTTTGGCGCAACCTCATCCGACTAACGGCGAGCCGAAGCTTCAGCCGTGAATCACCACCAGCAGGGCTTTTGCCTCGCCCTTACCCGCGTTGCGAATCGCGTGCGGTTCGTCGGCGACATAACGCGCGGTGTCCGCGGTCTTGAGCCGTTTCGTCGTACCGGCGGCCTCGATTTCAATCGATCCATGCAGCACGGTCAGGTGTTCGCGCGTGCCGGGTTCGTGCGCATTCGACACCAGCGCCCCACCCGCTTGCAACGTCAACTCATACCACTCGAACTTGCCGGCCAGCTCAATCGGCCCCCAGACACGCAACTGATACTTGGCTTCGTGGCCGCTCAACGTAGGAATGTCGTGCGGACCGGAGACGGCGATCGCCTCCGGTGCTTTTTGCGGGGCGAACAGCGAGTCGAGACTGACGCCGAGCGCATTGGTCAGACGCCAGGCAACCGCGATAGTCGGATTCGCCTTGTCGCGTTCAATCTCGGATAGCATCGACTTTGACACGCCGGCCGCGCGCGACAGATCGTCGAGCGTCATGCGCCGTTCGGCGCGTAAACGCTGAATGTGTTCGCCGACACGCGGAGGCGCCGCAATCGCGGCCACCGGACCCGCGCTCGCGCCTGCAACCGGCGCCGCAGCGGCCGCTGCGCGGCGAATACCCGAACTTGCCATTTCCTGACCCATCGTTTAGAGTTGTTCGATATATCGGATTTTAGTTCGGAAAAACGAAAATATCCGCTAAAAACTGACAGCCGACTATAACAGGCCGCCTCGTGGTCGCACATGCCGAACACGCTGACACGGGCGCTCTTACCCCTTTCAGGAGTCTGGTTCATGCGTGACCAATACCTTGCCCATCTGCGCGGCACGCTGGAGCAGATCCGCGCCGACGGTTTTTACAAGAGCGAACGCGTGATCGCCAGCCCGCAGTCGGCCGACATTCGTCTGGCCAACGGTGCGGACGTGTTGAATTTCTGCGCGAACAACTATCTGGGGCTGGCGGACGACGCGCGTCTGATCGAAGCCGCCAAGCAAGGTCTGGATCACGACGGCTTCGGCATGGCGTCGGTGCGCTTCATTTGCGGCACGCAGAGCGTGCACAAGGAACTCGAGTCGGCGCTCGCCACCTTCCTGCAAACCGACGACTGCATTCTCTACTCCAGCTGTTTCGACGCAAACGGCGGTCTGTTCGAAACCCTGCTCGACGACAACGACGCGATCATTAGCGACGAACTGAACCACGCAAGCATTATCGACGGCGTGCGGCTTTCCAAGGCAAAGCGCTTTCGCTACAAGAACAATGACCTCGCCGATCTCGAAGCACGGCTGAAAGAAGCCGACGCCGCCGGCGCGCGCTTCAAACTGATCGCGACCGACGGCGTGTTCTCGATGGACGGCATCATCGCCGACCTCGCCGGCATCTGCGATCTCGCCGACCGTTATGGCGCGCTGGTCATGGTCGACGATTCGCACGCGGTGGGTTTTGTCGGCGAACATGGCCGCGGCACGCCGGAACATTGCGGGGTGCTGTCGCGCGTCGACATCATCACGGGTACGTTGGGTAAAGCACTGGGCGGTGCGTCGGGCGGCTACGTCGCGGCACGCAAGGAAATCATCGAGTTGCTGCGTCAGCGTTCGCGTCCCTATCTGTTCTCGAACACGTTGACGCCGAGCATTGCTGCCGCGTCGCTGAAAGTGCTCGAACTACTCGCGAGCGACGAAGGCGCGCAACTGCGCGCACGCGTGCGCGAAAACGGCGCGCACTTTCGCGGCAAGATGAGCGCGCTCGGTTTCACGCTCGTGCCCGGCGAACATCCCATCATCCCGGTCATGCTTGGCGACGCGCAACTCGCGTCGAAGATGGCCGATGCCTTGTTGAAGGAATGCGTCTACGTGATCGGCTTTTCGTTCCCGGTGGTGCCAAAGGGGCGCGCCCGCATTCGCACGCAAATGAGCGCGGCGCACACCACGGAGCAGATCGATCGCGCCGTGGATGCATTCGCGCGCGTCGGCCGTGAACTTGGCGTGATTTGATTTCGAGGGGCACATGAAAGCATTGGCAAAACTTGAACGCGCACCGGGCCTCACGCTCACGGACGTCGCGAAACCCGAAGTCGGCCACAACGACGTGATGATACGCATCACCCGCACCGCGATTTGCGGCACCGACATTCACATCTGGAAGTGGGACGACTGGGCGCAAAAAACGATTCCGGTGCCGATGCATGTCGGTCACGAATACGTCGGCGAAATCGTCGAGATGGGCCAGGAAGTGCGCGGTTTTGCGATCGGCGATCGCGTGTCGGGCGAAGGGCATATCACGTGCGGTTTCTGTCGCAACTGCCGCGCCGGTCGCCGGCATCTGTGCCGGAATACGGTGGGCGTCGGCGTGAATCGTGAAGGCGCGTTCGCCGAATATCTGGTGATTCCGGCCTTCAACGCGTTCAAGATTCCGCCGGAGATTTCTGACGACCTCGCCGCGATTTTCGATCCGTTCGGCAATGCCACGCACACGGCGCTGTCGTTCAATCTGGTCGGCGAAGACGTGTTGATTACCGGTGCGGGACCGATCGGCATCATGGCGGTAGCGATCGCGAAACACGTCGGCGCGCGCAATGTGGTGATTACCGACGTCAACGATTACCGGCTCGAACTCGCACGCAAGATGGGCGCGACGCGCGCCGTGAACGTCTCGCGCGAATCGCTGCGCGACGTGATGGCCGATCTGCACATGACCGAAGGTTTCGACGTCGGCCTCGAAATGTCCGGCGTGCCGAGCGCTTTCACCACCATGCTCGAAGCCATGAACCATGGCGGGAAGATCGCGTTGCTCGGTATTCCGCCCGCGCAGACCGCGATCGACTGGACGCAGGTGATCTTCAAAGGCCTCGAAATCAAGGGCATTTATGGCCGCGAGATGTTCGAGACCTGGTACAAGATGGTCGCGATGCTGCAGAGCGGGTTGGATCTGTCGCCGATCCTGACGCACCATTTCAAGGTCGACGACTATCAGGAAGCGTTTGCCACGATGCTTTCAGGCGAAAGCGGCAAGGTGATTCTCGATTGGACAGCCGCTTGAATTAGCGCAACAGCAACGCAACACTAAAACGCCCGCAGCGCGCTCACCCGCCTGCGGGCGTTTTCACGAACTCCGCCTGAATGCGCACATGAATATCGTCGCCGACGGCCGGATACCAGGTCGCCAAACCAAATTTCGCGCGGCTGAAATGCCCTTCCGCCGAAAAACCCAGCGTGTCCTGTTTGGTCAGCGGATCGGGAGCAAAGCCGTTGAACGTCACGTCGAGCGTGACCGGTTGCGTCACGCCGTGAATCGTCAGATCGCCCGTCAAGGTGCCGCGCGATTCGCCGGTTCGCTCAAAGCGCGTGCTCACGAAGCGAATCTCCGGATAGCGTTCCACGTCGAGCAGGCTGGCGCTTTTCACCATTTTGTCGAGCAGCGGTACGTTCGTATCGATGCTTGCGGCGTCGATCGTGATCGACGTCGCGCTCTTGTCCAGGCCGCCTTCGTTCCAGTCGAGTTGCCCTTTCTTGCGATCGAAGCGGATCTGAAAGCGCGTGTACTTGAAGTGGTCGATGTCGAAAGTCACGCTGGTATGGTTCGGGTCGACCTCGTAGCGGCCGGCCGGCACGCGGGCCTCGTTCTGGCTGACCGAATGCGTGAGCACCTGAATCGGCGTGCAGGCCGCCGCGCCTAGCAGCATTGCGCCGAGCAAGCCTGGCATTAACGCGCGCGCAAAGATGCGCGCGGACAGTTGACGATTCATGACGTTCATTCCGGTTGACCGATCACGACCAAGATAGCAGGTCACGTTCCTCATCCGCAAAAACACATCAAGGCTTGACGAAGGAGAATGATCGTTCTACTCTTCGCGCATGGCTAACGACACTCAAACAGAACCGGCGGCGCCCGGCAGCGCGCGCGACCGGCTGCTCGAAGCGGCCGAGGCGTTGATTTACGCCGGCGGCATTCACGCCACCGGCGTGGACGCTATCGTCAAGCAGTCCGGCACTGCACGTAAAAGCTTCTACACCCACTTCGAATCGAAAGACGCGCTGGTGGCGGCCGCACTCGAGCGGCGTGACGAACGTTGGATGAACTGGTTTATCGCGGGCACGCAGCAACGCGGCAAGACGGCTCGAAAACGTCTGCTTGGCATGTTCGACGTGTTGCGCGAATGGTTTGAGTCGGCGGATTTCCACGGCTGTGCGTTCCTGAACGCGGCCGGCGAAATTGCCTCGGCGGACGATCCGATCAGGATCGTCGCGCGCAAACATAAGGAACGCTTGCTCGATTTCGTGCGAACGCAGTGTGATGAGTTCGCTGCGGAGTCGGGCATGGAGGAACGTCGCGCCGCGCGGCTGTCGCGTCAGTGGCTGGTACTGCTCGATGGTGCGATTGCCGTGGCACTGGTGAGCGGTGAGTCCAATGCGGCACTCGACGCCCAAACCGTGGCGCGTACCGTACTAGAGGCGGAGTCCGCCAGTGAGGCCGACGCGTCCACAGGCTGCGCGACCAGCGAGTCTTCTAGCAAGAACAAAGCGAGTAAACCCAGCAAACGACCGCCATCCCGGCGCACCGCAACCTGACTGACTGAGGAAAAATCATGGCTGACCCGACCGAAACCCGGCCGCCGCTGCCCCCGTTCACGCGCGAAACCGCAATCCAGAAAGTACGCGCCGCTGAAGACGGCTGGAATACCCGCGACCCGGAACGCGTGTCGCTCGCGTATACCGCCGACAGCGTGTGGCGCAATCGTGCCGAGTTCACGAAGGGGCGTGCGGAGATCGTCGGCCTGTTGCGTCGCAAATGGGCGAAGGAACTCGACTACCGCCTGATCAAGGAACTCTGGGCGTTCACCGATAACCGTATCGCCGTCCGCTTTGCCTATGAATGGCACGACGATTCGAACAACTGGTTCCGCTCCTACGGCAATGAGAATTGGGAGTTCGACGAGCATGGCTTGATGGCGCACCGTCACGCGAGCATCAACGACATGCCGATCCGCGAAGCCGACCGTCTGTATCACTGGCCGCTCGGACGCCGTCCGGACGATCATCCGAGTTTGTCCGACCTCGGTCTTTAAGCGCTTCTTCGAGAAAGCCGCTGCGTCTTCACGGCTCTGCCATCGGTTCTCCGTTATTGTTCTGCTTCCAGGTTGCGGGGGCACGACTTGTGCCCGCGCGTCCGAGCGTGTCCTCCACATCGCCCATGCGGGTTGAGGTACAGTGCGCGACGGGCGGCAAGCACGACTATCCAGAACATAGATGACGCCGGCGCTCGACCGGTGGCGGAGAAGACATGTATTTTCGGCAGATCAGGAAGACCATTCGGCATACCGCGGTTGCACTCGTCGCGAGCCTGGCCGCAGCCTCCGCGGCACACGCGGGAAGCTGGTGCGACGGTGGCGTGTGGGTCGACGCAATGCTCGGTTCGTATCACATCGATCCCGATCCAGGCACGCACTTCGAGCAATTCAACCCAGGCCTGGGTGTGGAATGCTGGCTGAACAATCAGTGGGCACTGACGGCCGGCGGCTTTCGCAACTCGCTGCGCCGGCCTTCCTACTATGGCGGCGGGGTCTGGGCGCCGGAGTTCGCGCACTGGGGCATCGTGCGACTCGCGGCAATGGGCGGGATCATCTCGGGCTATAACTACGGCAACTGGGGCTTGGGCCGCGATCATACGATCGGGCCGGTGCTCGCACCGATCGTCATGGTCGAGTACAAACGCGTGGGCGCGAACTTCATCGTGATTCCACCGATTCCGTCGGATCACCTGCCGTTTACGATCGGGTTTCAGGTGAAGGTGAAGTTCTGAGTGTGTGACGCGGTTCCTTGTTGTTAACAGGTGAGCGTTTCCAGGATGGTGAGGAATTCCAGGAGATCACGTCATCACGAGTAATCGTGAGGATTTCCAGGAGATGGCGTTGCTTCGATAAGCGGTGAGGATTTCCAGGGGAATGACGTCACCGCGACCAGCAGTAAGACGTTCCAGGAGATGAAACCGTCACGGCAAGCGGTGAGCGCTTTCGAGTGAATGAGTTCACCACGACGAACGGTGAGACGTTCCAGGAGGTCGCCTTCAAAGGTGAGCGATTCCAGGAGGTGAGTCAACGTCGCTTGGAGCTCGCACCTTCGATATGGTGAGGATTTCCAGGGGCTCTCTGCATCGCTGCCTGGGAAGGCAGTCGTTACCCGGAATGACCCAAACGCGAAAGGTGAGGAGATACGGGAGCTGCCGAGGTGAGAATATCGCTACCTGTCCGCGCACTTTAAATTCAAAGGTGAGGGAATTCGGGAGCGTTTAGCCTGCCCCTTTGTCGGCAATTCCGAGAACTCGAGTGGGTCGAAAAGGAAACGCCTGCGATTATGTTGCGGTGCTGAACGCGGTCAAAAAAATTCACGTGGAGCGCTTTCCCCGATGACACCCAAGACCTTCGCCAAAGAGATTGAAGCCGCGCTCGCACCGCACGCCGACGCGCAGCGAGCGCCCGCAATGCGCGCCTACATGCGCGATCAATTCGATTTTATCGGTGTGCCGACGCCACTGCGTCGACAAGCGGTGCTGCCCGTATTCAAGCGACTGGAGGTAGAGAACGCCGAGCACTTATTGGCGTGCGCGCAAACCGTGTGGGCGATGCTGGCACGCGAATACCAATACGTCGCGACCGATCTACTGGCGCGCAAGTGGAAGACGCTCACGGTGGCAGACATCGCGCATCTGCTGGAGATCGTGCAGCGCGCCTGCTGGTGGGATTGCGTCGACCCGCTTGCAGGTGTGGTCGGCGATGTGCTGAAGGCGGCGCGAACGCACACACCGCAAGCACAGAGCACCATGGACGAGGCGCTTCAGCATGAATCGCTGTGGGTGCGACGTGTGGCAATGATCCATCAGCTCGGCTGGCGCGATCACACCGACGAAACGCGTCTGTTCGGCTATGCGCAGTCGCTCGCCGCCGAAAGCGATTTCTTCATCCGCAAAGCGATCGGCTGGGCGTTGCGGGATTACGCGTGGCACGCGCCGCAAGCGGTGAGCGATTTTCTGTCGGTGTCGGGAGCCGTCATGTCGCCGCTCACCGTGCGAGAAGCGTCGAAGCATCTGTCGCGGACTCGCTGACGACCGCGACTGAGCGTCCGAGCTTCTTTACGCCGTCTTAGCCTGTTGGCGCAATGCCACCAGCAAAAATCAGTCGAGATAAATTAACGGCTCTCAATTCAAAAACTTTAGCTATTTTTTTAGCAATTCTTAATGCGAATCGTAACAACAGTGTAGTCATCGCTTAGTAACAAAGCTCGGCAATACTCCGCAGCGCTGCAAGTCAGTCCATATTTCGCACAAAACGCGCTGCTCCGATCGAGGGTTGACGCGAAGGCCAGACCCCGGGGGGTTCAAATGACTATCCGTCATCGCATCACGCTATTGGTTGTTTTGATGTTCGTCGCCTTGTCGGCGATCGGCGGTTACGCCGTGTATCAAACGCGCGGCAGCGCGGCCGAAGTACGCAAGGTGACGGAAGGCGTGGTGCCCAGCGCGCTCGCTTCCGCCGACCTCGTCTCGCAGGTCAAGGACGTGCAACTGGCCACGATGACACTGGTCTACGCGCCCGACGCCAACATGGTGACGCAGGCGCAGGACGAGCTGAAGAAGAAGAAAGCCTCGCTGCAACAGGCGCTCGCCTTGCAGGCGAAAGACGCCGCGAGCCACGCGCAGCAAGGTCTCGTTTCGCAGGCCAACGACAGCCTCGAAAACTATTTCTCCGCGATCACCGAAACGGCCAAGATGAAGGCCGACGGCAAGAACGAACTTGCGCAGGCTTATCTGTTCGCCAACGTCGCGCAATACCGCGACGAACTCGAAGGCATCGTCGAGACCTTGCGCGTCGAGAAGAATCGCCAGAAAGACGACGCGATCACGGCCTTGAACGCCACGCTGTCGACCACCACGACGGCGATTGCGATCGTCACCGGCATCGCGATCATTCTGCTGACCTCGATCGGCTCGCTCTTGTACCGCCAGATCACGCGCCCGCTGAGCCGCATGCAGGCCATGATGAGCGAGATCGCGTCGAGCCAGGACTTTACGCGCCGCGTGCCGGTGGGCCGGCTGGACGAGATCGGCCATTCGATCGTCGCGTTCAACGGCATGATCGAGAAGATTCAGGAAAGCTCGGCCCAACTGAAGCAGAAAACCGCCGACATTCAGGCGATGCTGCAGAACATGCAGCAAGGGATTCTGACCGTGGTCGACGGTGCGGTGATCCACTCGGAGTATTCGGCCTATCTGGAAGACATCTTCGAAACGAAGGACATTGCCGGCCGCGGCCTGATGGACCTCGTGTTCGGCGACACGGATCTCGGTTCGGACGCGCTCTCGCAAGTCGACGCCGCTGCCCACGCGTGTCTTGGCGAAGACTGCATGAACTTCGTGTTCAATCAGCATCTGCTGATCGGCGAGATTTCGAAGCGCATGCCCGACGGTCGCACGAAAATCCTCGACCTGAGCTGGTCGGCGATTACCGACGAAAACGACGTGATCGTGCGCTTGATGCTGTGCGTGCGCGACGTGACCGAATTGCGCAAGCTCGCGGCGGAAGCCAGCGAACAGCGTCGCCGTCTCGACATGATCGGCGAGATTCTCGCGGTCAGCGAAGAGAAGTTCCACCACTTTATCGAAAGCTCGGCCGGGTTTATCAGCGAGAACGAACGCATTATCCGCAAGCACTCGGAAGCGGATCACGCGGCGATTGCCGAGCTGTTCCGCAACATGCACACCATCAAGGGCAATGCGCGCACGTACAACCTGCAGCATCTGACCAACGTCGTCCACGAAACCGAACAGAGCTATCACGAACTCCGTCAGCCGGATGCGGACCGCCCGTGGGATCAGGATCACCTGATGCAAGAATTGACGCGCGTGCGTGAAGCGATCGAAAGCTACGCGAAGATCAACGAACATAGCCTCGGCCGCAAGGGTAAGGGGCAGGCCAACGAAGCGGGCAACGCCGGCCGTTTCGTGATGGTCGAGAAAGACGACATTCAACGCACGCTGAGCATGCTCGACCAAACCAACGCGGGCGAACTGCACGAGCTGCAATCCATGCGCGATGCGATGCGCCGCACGCTGCGGGCGCTGGGCAGCGAGAGCGTGGCGGACGCGCTGTCGGGCGTGCTGGATTCGCTGCCGTCGCTCGCGAGCGAATTGGGCAAGCCGGCGCCGGACGTGCGGATCGACGACAACGGCTACCGTCTGCGCGGCCAGGCGGGCGGCACGCTGAACGACGTGTTCATGCATCTGCTGCGCAATTCGATGGATCACGGCATTGAAACCGCCGAAGTGCGCGGCGCGCACGGCAAGACGGCGGCCGGCACGATCGATATCGAAGTGGGCGTGGACAGCGGCGCACTGCAGATCACGCTGAGCGACGACGGCCGTGGCCTCGCGCTCGAACGGATTCGTGGCATCGCGGCGGAACGCGGCTGGATCAACGGCGACGAAACGCTCAGCGACGAAGCGATTGCCGACTTCATTTTCCGGCCGGGCTTCTCGACCGCCGAAACGGTCACGGAAGTCTCGGGCCGTGGTGTGGGCATGGACGCGGTGCGTGCTTTCCTCAAGCGCGAGCACGGCAGCATCGAACTGCGTTTCACCGACGATCGCAAGGGCGCGGCATTCCGTCAGTTCCAGACGATCGTCTGCCTGCCGGACAGCTTCGCGGTAGATACGCTCGGCGTGAACGCGCGCGGTGAAACCGGCGAGCTGCAACTCGACGCGATGGCGGACTGAGCGCAGGTTGACGCGCGTCGCGATGGACTTCGCAAGGAACGGTTGTGATTCAACAGTATGGTTTAGCGGCAGCAGCAGCCGGCAGCGCGATCACCGCGCTGCTGGCGTTTGCCCTCCACAAGCTGCATAGCGCGAAGCTGGTGGCACGTTTGCGTGCCGAAGCGGAAGCCCGGGTCAATACGCTGATGGCCGAGAAGGTCGACCACGGCGACGTGCTGCGTCAACGCGAGCAGGCCGAGCAGGAACTGCTCGCCTTGACCGACCAGTTGCGCGACGAGTTGCGACAACAATCGGCCAGCGCCGATGAACTGCGCGCCACGCTCGACGCCCTGACCGGCGACAAGGATCAGTGGACCCAGCAGGCCCAGCGGATCGCCGCCGAAGCCGCACGTCTGAAAGGACTGGGCGCCACGTTCGAGCGCTGGCACGAGCAGATGATTTCGCTGATGACGCAGAACCACGACATGCACGCGAAGAACCAGGAGCTGTCGTCGATCGTGCGGCATGTGGTGATCGTGTCGCTGAACGCGTCGATCGAAGCGGCGCGCGCGGGTCCAGCGGGTCGCGGCTTTGCGGTGGTGGCCAGCGAAGTGCGTTCCCTCGCTGCGCGCTCCGAAGAGTTGTCGAAGAGCTATCGCGACAGTCTGCATCGCAACGACCTGACCACAACGTCCACGTTCCAGGATATTCAGGCGGGCGGCAAGATGATATCGGCGTCGCTGGCGAGCGTCGAATCGCTCGCCAATCAGTTTTACGCGAAGCTGCATCAGGTGCCGGCGTGATTTCGGCCCACGCCAAAGATAGCTTCGAACGCATTTTCCGCAAGGCGGCGCAGGCGCGCTTGCCGCTGGATTCGGGCGACCTGTTCGAGATCATGCCGATCGACGACGCCAGCGCCGGCACGACGAAAGACACACAAGTGGTCGTGCTGACCATTTCGTCGATCGTGTACCGGCTGTTGCTGATCCTCCATTTCGACGAGAACGACAGCGCGCGCCAGTATTACCTGAAA
Source organism: Paraburkholderia sp. BL21I4N1 (assembly GCF_002973525.1). Classification (GTDB taxonomy): domain Bacteria; phylum Pseudomonadota; class Gammaproteobacteria; order Burkholderiales; family Burkholderiaceae; genus Paraburkholderia. The sequence continues at coordinate 131,608 of NZ_PVEN01000016.1, read as the reverse complement.
GAGGCCGACGAGCGTTCGTTCAAGGAAGTCTTTCTGGAAATCTGCAATCTCTGCTGCGGGGCGATGAATCAGGAATTGCTGAATCATTTTCCCGACCTCGGCATGTCGACGCCGTATGTGCTGAACGCGCGTTGCCTGCCGCATCTGCATGAATTGAAGCCGGGTTTGCTGTCGTCGTATGCGATCACGCTCAATGGCGACGTGCGCCTTGCCGCGACCGTGTGCGTCTGCGCGCATGCGCCGATCGACTTCGTTGCCGACACCAGCGCTATTGAAGAAACCAGCGGCGAGCTGGAATTGTTTTAACGACCCGGCGATTCGCCGTAGTGAGCAGGAACGCGACATGAACATGAACAAGCCGGTCAGCAAGGTGCTGGTGCTGGACGACTCGCAGCTGCACAAAGAAGCGCTGAAGCGGTTTTGCGACGAGAACAATCTGGTCGGCGTGAAAGTCGGCAAGAGCCGGCTGCAGTCCGTGCTGCGCTCGAATATCGATCTGGGCGCGGTACTGTTCTCCGAGAGCTACGGCGGTTCGCTCGAAGCCAGTGCCGAGATCGCGATCCGGATCAACGCCGTGCGTCCCGAACTGCCGATCATCATGCGGCGCGATAGCGACGCGAGCGTCGACAGCCTGCCCGAGAGCCTGCGCCGCGTGGTCTGCGCCGTCTATGTCGGGCACGACATGGCGCCGTTGCGCCAGGTGATCGACGAATACATTTTCAGTCTGGACTATCCGAACGCGCTGGTGCGCGGTATCGCCGACATGACCCAGGCGATTCTCGGCGACGTGTTCAAGGACCTCGTCATTACGTGCGACACGCCGTATATCGTGCGCGACCGCATCATCTTCGGCGAAGTGTTCAGCCTGATTCCGCTGGAGAGCGCGTGGTGTCGCGGCTACATGATGATGCAGGCCGAAGAGGCGCCGATCCTCGACCTGCTCGATCGCTACCGGATGGTCGACCAGGCGCCGGACGGCGAAGCGGACTTCCGCGATCTGAACGGCGTGCTCGGTGAGGTGACGAACCTGATCTGGGGTTCGTTCAAGAACCGCTATGTCGGCGACGCGGACGCCTGGCAGCGCAGCCAGGTGCAGGTGCCGCTGCTGGTGAATCACAAGCACCGGTATATCTCGTTCGGCAGCGGCAATCCGCAACTGTGCTTCATGTACTGGCTGAAGGACCCGCAATCGGGCCGCTCGGTCAAGCTGCATCAACGTTTTGTGTTCAGCCTGAGCTGGTCGCCGGAAGACTTCAAGGAAGTCGCGGACGACGTCGGCGCCATGGTCGAAGCGGGCGAACTGGATCTGTTCTGATTGTTGTCATAGGAAAAAATCATGTCGAAAATTCTGGTGGTGGATGACTCGAGCACGGTGCGCGACGAAGTGGCCGGCTTTCTGAAAAAGAACGGCCTGGACGTCGATACGGCCGTGGACGGCAAGGACGGCCTCGCCAAGTTGAAGGCCAGCCCCGGCATCAAGCTGGTGATCAGCGACGTCAACATGCCGAACATGGACGGCCTGACGATGGTCGAAAAGATTCGCGGCGAGCTTGCGAATACGTCCGTCAACGTGATCATGCTGACGACGGAAAGCAGTCCGGCCATGAAGGAGCGCGGCAAGGCGGCTGGCGTCAAGGGTTGGATCGTCAAGCCGTTCAAGGGCGACGCGGTGCTGGAAACGTTCCGCAAGCTGGCGAGCTGAAGGCGGTAAGGGCGGCGGTCAATGCTTGGCCACGGCGGTGAGTTTGGCCAAAGGTGAGGCTTTTCGGGAGCCGCTCGCCCGTGATTTGCAAAGCACGATTCGCTATAACGGTGGCGGTTGAAACACGCTAGTCTCCCAATGACTATGAACGACCCGGGATGACGAGTGATGGCCGCGATACCTTCAGGCAGTGCTGGCGCCTTAACGGCGGACGCGGTCGCCTTGTTCGTGCGTGAGCGTGTGCTCGTGTCCTTGCCCTTGCCCGTGCTGATGCCCATGCGTCTGCTGGCGCAGGCCGCTTAAGGCGAGGCCCGACATGTGCCAACTGCTCGCCCTGAGCTGCGCCGAACCCACCGACGTCAGTTTTTCGCTGACGGGTTTCGCCGCACGCGGCGGGCTCACCGACCATCATGTCGACGGCTGGGGCGTGGCGTTCTACGAAGATCGCGCGTGCCGCGTGTTCGTCGACGAAAAGCCGGCGTATCAGTCGCCGGTTGCGGCCTTCCTGAAAAGCTATCCGATCAAGTCACGCAATGTCGTCGCGCATATTCGCAAGGCGACGCAAGGTGGCGCGCGCGTCGAGAACTGCCATCCGTTCATGCGCGAATTGCGCGGCCAGCAATGGGTGTTCGCGCATAACGGCGACTTGCGGCCGCTCGGCGAAGCGGAATTCGGTCCGTATGCGCCGGTCGGCACGACCGATAGCGAAGCCGCGTTCTGCTTCATCATGAACCGCCTCCACGCGTATTTCGCCGCGAACACGGACGCGAACGACGACATCGATGCCCTGTTCAACGTCATCGAACAGGCGACCCGCACGCTGAACACCTTCGGCATTTTCAACTTCGTGTTGTCGAACGGCCAAGCGCAATTCGCCTACTGCTCGACGCGGCTCTCGTACGTGATTCGTCATTGGCCGTTTTCGAGCGCACGGCTGGTCGACGGCGATCTGAGCGTGGATTTCGCCGAGCGCGGCACGCCGGCCGATCGCACCGCGGTGATCGCCACCACGCCGTTGACCGACGAAGTGTGGACCGCCTGCCAGCCAGGCGATCTGCTGATGTTCCGCAGCGGCGCGTTGTTGCGTCGCGCACACGTCGCCGTGCCCGCCGACGTGCTTGCCACGTCGAAATACGCGCTCTCCGAACAGTCCGCCGTGCCGGCTTGATGTCACGTCAGGTCACGCCACTGTCGTTTTCATATTCTTCGAAGATTTAGTTGGTTTGCCGACGCCGGCTCGTCTCGTATCGTTTCGCCAGTTTTAAACAAATACAACATCGATACGGGAACACACGAACCATGAAGCGTCTTACTCTCCTCGCATTGCCCGCCGGTCTCCTTTTGGCTGCCGGCGCTCAGGCACAAAGCAGCGTCACGCTGTACGGCATCGCCGATGCCGGTATCGCTTACGTCCACAACGCACAAGGCGCGAACGGCCAGAATCAGTCGTCGCTAGTGAAATTCAGTAGCGGCAACGTCTCCGGCAGCCGCTGGGGCCTCAAGGGCACGGAGGATCTGGGCGGCGGTCTCGCCGCGGTGTTCCAGATCGAGAACGGCTACAACCTCGGTACGGGCACGCTGGGCCAGGGCAGCCGCGAATTCGGGCGCAAGTCGGTGGTCGGTCTGTCGAGCAGCACCTTGGGTACGGTCACGTTGGGTCGCCAATACGATCCGATCGTCGATCTGGTTCAAGGCCTCACTGAAGACAACTACTTCGGCGGCACCTTCGCCTCGCCGGGCGACCTGGACAACTACGACAACAGCTTGCGCGTCAGCAACTCGATCAAGTACGTGAGCCCCCTGTTCGCCGGCTTCCAGGTCGAGGCGCTGTATGGCGTGGGCGGCGTGGCGGGCGCGAGCGGCAACGGTCAGACCTACAGCTTCGGCGCGGCCTATGCGAATGGTCCGTTGTCGCTGGGCGCCGGTTACTTCTACGCCAACGGCGGCAATACGACGACAGGCAACGTGCGGACGTGGACCAGCAGCTCCGACACGCTGTTCAACACGGTGATCAACTCGGGCTTTGCGAGCGCGAAGTCGATTCAGATCGTGCGGGTGGGTGGACAGTATGTGATCGGCGCGGCAACGGTCGGTCTCGCGTATTCGAACACGCAGTACGCCACCGACGCCTTCTCCGCGTATCACAGCACGGCGAAGTTCAACAACGGCTCGGTGTTCTTCAACTACCAGATCACACCGGCGTTGCGCACGGGTGTCGGCTACAACTACACGTCGCTGACGGGACCGAGCTCGGCGCATTACAACCAGGTCAACCTCGGCGCGGACTACGCGCTGTCCAAGCGCACCGATCTGTATGCGCTGGCGGGCTACCAGAAGGCGAGCGGCAACACGTTGAACGCGAGCGGCAAGGTGGTGAGCGCGCAGGCGTCGATTGGCAGTTTCGGTGTCAACTCGGGCACCAGCAGCCAGGAGCTGGCCGTGGTCGGCATCCGTCACAAGTTCTGATTGTTTGCATAAACGCACCGGCCGTCGCCATGGCGGCTGGGCTCGCGAATGTCCTCATCAGGTCCAAAGGTGAGGATATTCGGGAGCTGACGGGTTTCACGCCATCCGTGAGTTCGTCACGTCATTCCGCCTCACCCTCCAGCAATTCCGACGACGATTCCCGCAAGCAGTCGCTGAACAGATCCGCTGCCGGCGCCGACGTATCCGCGCGCCACACCAGCACCACTTCACCCAGCGGTTCGAGCGGCGCGAGCGGCAGCACGCGCATGCGTCCACGGCTCACGTGATGCCGCGCGACCGAGAGCGGCAGGATCGACACGAAGTCCCCGCGAATTAGCAGCGACAGATTCAACGTCAACGAACTGGATTCGAGCGCACCGCGATCGAGTGCGATGCCCTGCGCGGCGAGCGCTTCGACGAGCGTCGCAAAGGCGGGCGAGCCGCGCAACGGCGTGATCCAACGCACTGAGCGCAGATCGTTCCAGCTCACCGGCAGATCGACCTTGCCGAGCGGATGACTCGCGCCCACCACGAACACGAACGGCTCGCGATGCAGCGTCTGCTGGCTCAGCACGTCCTGATTGTCGGCGATGCGATTGCGTCCTAACGCAAGATCGAGCTCGCCTTCGTCGAGCATCCTGACCAGCTTGTCGAGCGTCGTTTCGACGAACGACAGCGTCGCGGTCGGCGCACGTCGCATGAACAGTTCGACCGCGTGCGCGATCAACGGCTGCGGAATCGTCGTGACCGCGCCGAAGCGAACGTGACCGGCCGTGCCGGTGGTCAACGCGCTGACGTCGCGGCGTGCCAGTTCGATATGCCGCAGAATCTCGCGGCCGCGCGCGGCCATCACGTTGCCGATGCCAGTCAGCTCGACCGCATTGCCCACTCGCTTCGCGACGGGCACGCCCAACGCTTCCTCGATTTCACCGATCTGCTTGGAGATGGCCGGCTGCGTCACGTGAAACGCCGCCGCCACGCGGGTGACCTGGCCAAGCTCGGCAAGACTCACCAGTATTCGCAAATGCGGCAGTTTCAGACCGCTGCGGAAGAAGCGGTCGATTGCGTCGTTTTCAGGGGTTGCCACCCGGATTGCCTCATAAACATAACTAAACGGTAATGACCCACGCCGAAACGGTGATTTGCAGCGCGCTGTGTAACGCGGCTACGCTTCACTATCGGCAGGACGGTTGGGCGTGAAGCGGGCGGGTCGAGCATAGCAGCTACGCACCGGCCGCATGACTCAGGGTATAACCGGAGTCGCCTCATGCACCGCAAGCCGCGACCACAGCGCGCCACCAAGCGCGCGGAAGGAGACAAGCATGAGCACCCCCCTCTACGGCGGCGTCGCACGGCCCGCCTCGCCAGCAGAAACCGGCGGAACCGGCGAACCCGTCGAATCCGCGGAACGCGCGGCGCTCTATCGCAAGCTCGCGTGGCGCATCGTGCCGTTTCTGTTTCTCGCGTTCATCGTCGCGTATATCGATCGCGTGAACGTGAGCTTCGCCAAATTGCAGATGCTCACCGATCTCTCGTTGAGCGAAACGGTGTATGGCGCGGGCGCGGGCATTTTCTTTCTCGGCTATTTCATCTTCGAGGTGCCGAGCAACCTGATCCTGCATCGCGTCGGCGCGCGGGTCTGGATCGCGCGAATCATGGTGACGTGGTCGATCGTGTCGTGTCTGACCATGTTCGCGAGCGGCGTCACGTCGTTCTACGTGCTGCGCTTTTTGCTTGGCGTGGCCGAAGCCGGCTTCTTTCCGGGCATCGTGCTGTACCTGTCCACCTGGTTCCCGTCGAGCCGGCGCTCGCAGATCATTGCGCTCTTCATGGCGGCGATTCCGGTATCGGGTGCGATCGGCGGTCCGGTGTCGGGCTGGATCATGCAGCAACTGGCGGGCGTGCACGGATTGGCCGGCTGGAAGTGGTTGTTCCTGATCGAAGGGATTGCCTCGCTCGTGGTCGGCATTGTGGCGTTCTTCGTACTGCACGACCGTATCGAGTCGGTAAGCTGGCTGTCGAAAGACGAGAAAGCGCTGCTCGCGCGCGATCTCGATGCCGATGCGCAGACCCGTGCGCATCAAACGGTGCGCGGCGCGTTCACCAACCCGAAAGTGTGGCTGCTCGGCCTGTTGTACTTCTGCATTGCGATGGGCAACTACGGCCTCGTCTTTTGGCTGCCGACGATGATCCGCGCGAGCGGTGTCGTCAGCGTGGCGAATATCGGCTTGCTGTCGGCGGTGCCGTCGCTGATCAGCGCGGTCGCGATGATCCTGATTGCACGCCACGCCGATAAACACGACGAGCGGCGTTTCCACGTCGCGGTGTGCGCGGTGCTCGGGGCGGCCGGCATGCTGGCGTCGGTACTGCTCGGCCAGCACGTGTGGCTTTCCATGGTGGCGCTTGTGGTCGCGGCCATCGGCATCAATTCGATCGCGCCGGTGTTCTGGGGCATCCCCACTGCGCTAATGGGCGGCGTGGGCGCGGCAGCGGCGATCGCGGTGATCAACTGCACCGGCAATCTGGCGGGCTTCGTGAGCCCGTATGTCATTGGATTTCTGAAAGACGCGACCGGCACCTTGCTGCCCGGCATGATCGTGCTCGCCTGCGCGCTGGTGCTGGCGGCGGTGATCGTGCTGGCCATGCCGGCCGCGCGCAAGTCAGCATGAGGGGAGCAGGATGACGCAGCAGGTTTGTATGGTCACCGGTGCGGCGACCGGTATCGGCGCGGCGACCGCGTTGCGCTTCGCGGGCGCCGGCTGGGCGGTGGCGCTGGGTAATTTCGACGACAGCACGCGCGACGCCGCCTTGGCCGTCGAAGCGCAATGCCGACGGCTCGGCGCCGAGACGCTGATCTTCGACGCCGACGTGGGTTCCGACGCCGACTGTGTGAAGGCCATCGGTACGGTGGCGAAGCAGTGGCGGCGCGTCGACGCGTTGATCAACTGCGCGGGGACGACGCGTTTTATCCCGCACGGCGATCTCGCTGCCGTCGACGACATGGAGTTCGAGCGCGTGTATCGGGTGAACCTGATCGGCATGTTTCAGATGACGCGTGCCGCGGTGCCCGTGCTGCGCGAATCGTCGACTTCGTCGCACAGCACGTCGGTGATCAATATCTCGTCGCTGGCCTCGCTGAACGGCACGGGGTCGTCCATCGCCTACGCGGCGTCGAAGGGCGCCGTCAACGCGCTGACGCTCTCGTTGGCCCGAAATCTGGCGCCCCATATTCGCGTGAATGCGCTGGCCCCAGGCATGGTGGACGACGGCTTGCCGCGCCGCGTGCTCGGTGAAGCGGCCTACGCGAAGATCGTCGACAGCATGACCGAGGTCGCGCCGCTCAAGCGCGTGTCGCAGCCCGGCGAGATCGCGGACCTCGCATGGTTCATCGTTGCGCATGCACCGGCGATGACCGGCCAGGTGATCGCTGCGGAGAACGGCTTGCTGTTGAACGGCTGAAGCCGGTTGAAACCGGTTGAAACCGGTTGAAGCGACGGCGGCCTAGGCCCACCGCAACGCACCGAACCGCACAGCTCCGTACCGCCCAACACACGCACAGGACCCACCATGAGCAATCTCCACAAACACCGCTCGCGTACCGTGACCGAAGGCGTCACGCGCACGCCGCATCGCGCGTTTCTGCGCGCGACCGGCATGGACGATGCCGCGATCGAGAAACCGTTCGTCGCGATCGTCGATACGTTCGGCGAAAACACACCGTGCTCGATGTCGCTCGCCGCGGTCTCCGACAACGTTCGACTCGGCGTGGCAGCAGGCGGCGGCGTGCCGATTCGCGGATCGGCGATTTCGGTGTCGGATGGCACGTCCATGAATCATTCCGGCATGCGCTTTAGCCTTGTGTCGCGCGAGATCATTGCAGATAGCGTCGAGGTGTTCGTGCGCGCGCATTGCTATGACGCGTTCGTCGGCGTGGCCGGTTGCGACAAGACGTTGCCCGGCATTCTGATGGGCATGGTGCGGGTCAACGTGCCAGGCGTGTTTCTGTTCGGCGGCACGATGTTGCCGGGCATCGCGCCGGACGGCACACAGGCCACGATTCTGACCGCGATCGAAGCCGTGGGCGCGGCGCAACGCGGTGACCTATCGCTCGACACGCTGCGCGGCATCGAAAAACGCTGCACGCCGGGCGCGGGTTCGTGCCCGGGCCAGTTCACCGCGAACACCATGGCGATGGTGGCCGAAACGCTCGGTCTCGCGCCGCTCGGTTCGGCGATGGTGCCGGCCGTGTATAGCGAGCGCATTGCGATTGCGCGCCGCGCCGGCGAAACGGTGATGAACACGCTGAAGCACGGCGGTCCGCTGCCGCGCGATCTGGTCACGCGCAAGAGCCTGGAGAATGCATGCGCCGCGGTCGCGGCGACCGGTGGTTCGACCAATGCCGCGCTGCATATTCCGGCGATCGCGCATGAAGCAGGGATCCGCTTTACGCTCGACGACGTTTCCGAGGTGCTCGCGCGCACACCGTTGATCGGCGATCTGCAGCCGGGCGGCCGCTATCTCGCGCTCGATCTGTACCACGTCGGCGGCGTGCCGGCCGTCTTGAACGCGTTGCTTGCCGGCGGCTATCTGCACGGCGATACGCTGACGCAAACCGGCGAAACGCTCGACGTCGCGTTGAAGGCTTTCGCGGGTCCGGATGGCCGCGTCGTGCGTGCGCACAACGAGCCGTTGAGCGAGAACGCGGGGCTGGTTGTCCTGCGCGGTAACCTCGCACCGGACGGCGCCTGTCTGAAAACCGCAGGATTGAAATCACTGGTCTTCAGCGGCACCGCGCGCGTGTTCGAAACCGAAGAAGCATGCATGTCGGTCGTCTCGAAGCGCACCTATCGGGAAGGCGACGTGCTGGTGATCCGCAACGAAGGGCCGAAGGGCGGTCCCGGCATGCGCGAGATGCTCAGCGTGACGGCGGCGATCTACGGGCAGGGCATGGGCGAGAAAGTCGCGTTGTTGACCGACGGCCGCTTTTCCGGTGCGACGCGGGGCATGTGCATCGGCTACGTCGGGCCGGAGGCAGCCGCCGGCGGCCCGATTCGTTTGCTGAAAGACGGTGACCGGATTCATATCGACGCGCACAAAGGCACGCTCGACGTCGAGCTGAGCGAAGCGGAACTCGCCCGTCGCAGCGCGGAGGCGATGCCCTTCACGCGCGGACATCTGGGCGGCGTGCTGGAGAAATACGAAGCGCTGGTGCGGCCGGCGAATCTCGGCGCGGTGACGCATTCGGGCGCGGTCGAGTGGCCGTATGAGGCGTCGATCGGCGAGGAGGAGGCATGAGCCATGACGGTTTGCCTGAAGCGCCGCGCGTCGGCTTCTGCGGAATCGGCAAGATGGGCGAACCGATGGCCTGGCGACTGCTCGCGGCCGGCCATGCGTTGCGCGTGTGGAACCGCTCGGCGGCGAAGTTGGCGCACCTTGAGGCGCATGGCGCGGTAGTCGATGACTCACCCATGCTGTTGGCCGCGCGCAGCGACGTGGTGATGCTGTGCCTCGGCGATGCGCGCGCCGTCGAAGAGGTCGTGTTCGGCGCCGAAGGACTCGCGCGGGCGGCTCGCGCGCCACGCTTTCTGATCGATCACTCGACCATCGCACCCAAACAGTCACGGCAGTTTGCGCAGCGATGGCATGAGTTGACCGGCGGCGCGTGGATCGATGCGCCGGTGTCGGGCGGCACGGCAGGCGCCGCGGCGGGCACGCTCGCCATCCTATGCGGCGGCGACGCGATGGAGATCGCCGCCGTCGAGCCGTTGCTGCGCGCGTATGCCTCGCGTGTGACGCGCATGGGTGCGAGCGGTGCCGGACAGGCGACCAAACTCGCCAATCAGGCGATCGTCGCGACGACTATCGCGGGTATTGCCGAAGCGTGCGTACTCGCGCAACGCACGGGTATCGACGCGGCGTCGATGGCCGCCGCATTGCAAGGCGGCTGGGCCGATTCGGTGCCGCTGCAAACCCTGTTGCCGCGGATGCTCACGCCACCGTCGAATCCGTCGGGCACGATCAGGACCATGCTGAAGGATCTCGACGCGGTCGCCGAATTGGCGCGCGAATCGCATGCGCCGCTGCGAGCGGTCGGCGAAGTGCGCAAGCTATTGCAGGAAGCGGTGGAGCAAGGACTTGGCGACGAGGACATTTCGCAGATCGTCCGCGTTCTGCTCAAACAACCCATGAGTGAGGCGTGAGCGAAAACGGTATGGGCCGTGGTTCACGCTGAAGCATCTGGCGGCCAAACATCCGCTGCCGTCGCGGTTTCTTACCTGGGTATGCAAATTACCCCAGCGCCTATAAAGGTGAGGGTTTGCGGGAGTGGCCTCTTTCCGCCCCCTCGCGCCACGCCCAGCATGCCTTTGCGCCCTGCCCCCACGCTCGAAAGGTGAGGGTTTTCGGGAGCTACGTAAACCCCACCTTGCGCTTGGCCCCAGCCGCTCCGAATCAAAGGTGAGGTTTTTCGGGAGCATGTCTTGTACATCGGCGCGCGGCACGCGCGCAATCCCATACCACGTTCCAGATTGAAAGAGTTGGGAAGAAATTGCCAACCTTGGGGGCTGTTCCGCGTTTTGAGATGAGCCGCATACAGGGAAGATGGCGACGCGGACGACAAAGTCTGCGGCTTCGCTATACCTGCAAGCCGAACCCTGTCTCTGAAAAACGATCGTCTCCTGGAATCAGTTGGATGAGTCAGCATATTCTTTTCGTTGGCGCCGATGCCGGCTTGACGGCCGTGGTGGGCGCATCGTTGCGCGGGCAAGGCTGCGGGGTGTCCGCGCGTCCCCCGGTTATCGGTCTCAAGCACGTGGTCGAGATGGAGCGGCCGGCGTTGCTGGTGCTCGACATCTCCGCGCCGCATGGCGACGGGTTGGCGGTGTTGCGCGACCTGCGCCTGAGCGGTAATGACGTGCCGGTGATTCTGCTGTCGGAGGGCAGCAAGGCGATCGATCGGGTGATTGGCCTTGAACTGGGCGCTGACGATTTCATGAGCAAGCCCGCCGATCCGGCCGAACTGCTCGCGCGTATCCGTGTGCTGCTGCGACGGCGCGGCGCGCTTGCGCCGGGCGCGCCGGAAACGCGGCCGCCTTATCGCTTCGGTCGCTGCGAGCTGAACTTCTCCGCGCGCGAGTTGCATCGCGATAACGAGCGCTTCGCGCTGCGCAGTTCCGAGTTCGCGTTGCTGAAGATCTTCGTCAATCACGCGATGACTGTGCTCACGCGCGTGCAACTCAACGAGCAACTACGCGGCAGCAGCGTGGTGCATCAAGGGCGCAGTCTCGATGTGTCGATCTGGCGGTTGCGTCGGTTGATCGAGATGGATCCTTCCGAACCGCGTTACGTGCAAACGGTGTGGGGGCGCGGCTATGTGTTCGTGCCGCACGGTGAGATCGGTGCGGCCGAGCGCGGCGCGATGGTCGCGCCCGGCGTGTGAAGCGGGTGTCTGGCCGCGCCAGAATCCGCTCAAAGGTGAGTGTTTTCGGGAGCTCCGACGGCGCGCGTCAGACCGCCTTCGCGATCTCGCGAATGTCGGCGACCGGCGTGTCGCCGAAGCTGTCGCCCAGTGCGTAATCGAGCAACTGGGTTGCGCACTGTTCCGGCGTCGCAAGCTGGCCGTTGCGCTTGAGGTCTTCGAACTTTTCGCGCAGCGGGAACTGCTCGGTGCCGCTGCCGCGAATCTCTGCCTGCATATTCGTATCGATCACGCCCGGCGCGAGGCTGCAGATCCGCAGCGCGCGATTCGCGTCGAGCGCGACGGCGCGCGCGTGGTGATCGAGCGCGGCCTTGGTTGCGCAGTAGATGCTCCAGCCAGGATACGCATTGCGCGCCGCGCCGCTCGAAATATGGACGATGCGCCGGTCGGCGGCGTCGTTGCTGGCTGCCGCGAGTGCGCTCGCCAGCATCAGCGGGGTCGCGACGTTCAGGCTCACCGCGCTGGCAATCGCCGTCGGGTCCTGGCCTTCGATCGGTCCGATGGGCTGCACCATGCCCGCGTTGTTGATCAGCAGCACCGTTTGCGCGCCTTTCAGGAAAGCATGCAGCGCGTCGGTCGCGATCCATTGCGCGACGCGCGCGGGGTCGTCCAACGTCAATTCGATTTCTTCGAGCTGCGTGGGAAAGCGGGCCTTGAGTGTAGCGTGACGCGAGCGGGACAGGCCCAGCACCGCGACGTTGCGCGCGAGCAGTTGCTCGGCGAGCGCGGCGCCCAGACCGCGCGTGTGGCCGGTGACGATCGCGCGAATCGGAGAAGAGGGAGTCATGTCGTTCCTTGAGATCGGTGGCTTGGGGAGGCGGCTATTTTCTCACGCGGGTTTCATACGCGTCGGCCGGCGCTGCATCGGCGCCAGGCTCGACCGGCACGCTCAACGCTCAACTGGAGCGGAAGCGCTCGCGATACTGCATCGGCGTCGCGCCGATTCGTTTGGTGAAGACGATCCGCATGCGGTCCGCCGTGCCGAAACCGCAGTCGTAGGCGATCGTCTTGAGCGCCGCGCCGCTGCTTTCGAGCAGTTTGCGCGCCGCATCCACACGCGCGCGTTCGACGAATTCGTGCGGCGTGACCTGCGTCTCCTGCACGAACACGCGTGCGAAGTTGCGTGCGCTCATGCCCGCGACGTCCGCCAGTTGCTTGACCGTGAAGCTCTCGCGAATCCGCTCCATGACGTGCGCTTGCACCTTGGCGACGGGCGAGGTTTCGTCGGCTGGGGCGGTGAGATACGGACTGAATTGCGACTGGCCGCCCTGGCGCTGTGCGAACACCACCAGTCGTTTGGCGACGGCCAGTGCCGTGTGCGGACCGTGGTCTTCGGCCACTAGTGCGAGCGACAGATCGATGCCGGCCGTCACGCCCGCCGAGGTGACGAGCGGTCCGTCGCGCAGATAGATACGGTCGAAGTCGACGCGCGCTTTCGGAAATTGCGCCGCCAGTTGCGCGGCGTGCTGCCAGTGCGTGGTGACGTTGCATTCGTCAAGCAAGCCGGCATGGCCGAGCGCGAATGCGCCGGTGCAGATCGAGCCGTAACGGTCGCATCGCGCGGCGACTGTCGTCAGCCATTCCAGCAAGCGGTCGTCTAGCGCCTCGCTGTCCGGCAGCGCCGGGCCGCCGGCGATCAACGCCAGATCGAACGGGCGGCGCGCCTCGCCGAAGGTTGTATCGGCAACGAGCGTCATGCCATTGGACGCGCGCAGCGGCGCTGCCTCGGCACTGATCAGCTTGACCTCGTAGCGGGCGGCCGGTGCAATGAAGCGATTGGCTTCGGAAAACACGTCGACGGGGCCGGCGACGTCGAGCGCCTGGACGCCGGGAAAGATCGCGATCGCGACGGTAGACATCGAAAGACTTCCTTTGACGATGGACGGCATCCGCTAGCCGCGGCGGTTGGCGCGATGGGTTGGGCACATTGCGTGTGGCAGAGTGTAATTCGACTGATGCCCCGAGGTCACGCGCAGGCATGCACGCGCACGTGCATCCGCATGGCGCGTGTTCCAATCCAACAGCGACCACACCCGTTTCCGCATCTGGCGTCAGAATAGCCGGATCGCACAACCACGCGGCGCCCCGCCATGGCCATCAAAAACCTTCTGCGAAGGCTCGACCTCACCACGCTTCATCTCTTCCTCGCCGTCTACGAGGAAGGCACGCTCACACGTGCCGCCGAGCGGGAAGCGATCGCCGTCTCCGCCGCCAGCAAGCGTCTGCTCGAACTCGAACAGACGATCGGCGCCACGCTGTTTCAACGCAACGCGCGCGGCATGACGCTTACGCCGGCGGGTGAAACGCTGCTGCACCACGCGCGTCGCGTGATGCGCGACATCGAGAATATCGGCATCGAACTGGCCGGTCATGCAAGCGGCGTGCGCGGCTATGTGCGGATGATGGCCAACCTGTCGGCGATCGTCGAATTTTTGCCTGAGGATTTGCGTGCGTTCCAGTTGCAGCACGAGCGCGTCAAACTCGACCTGGAAGAGCGGCCGAGCGGCGGCGTGGTCGAAGCGATCGACGACAGCCTGGCGGATCTCGGCATCTGTTCCGGCGAGGCCGATACGCGCGATCTGCACGTCGCGCACTATCGGCACGATTCGCTGATTCTCGTGATGCGCGACGATCATCCGCTGGCGGGACGTACCAGCGTGGCTTTTGCCGAAACGCTGGACGGCGATCACGTCGGCCTGCACGCCGCGAGTTCGATCAATGCTCGCACCCATTTGGCCGCGCGTCAGGCGGGCAAGGCGCTGCGACTGCGCATCCACGTGCCGGGCTTCGACGCGGTTTGCCGCATGGTGCAGGCGGGCATGGGCGTGGGCGTTCTGCCGCTCAAGGTGTATCAACTGATGGGCCGCCCGTTGGGTCTGATCGGCGCGCCGCTCGAAGACGATTGGTCCGAACGCAGCCTGATCCTGGTGGTGCGGGATGTCGAGGCGCTGTCGCCGGTGAGTCGCCTGCTGTTCGACCATCTGCGTTCGGTCGAAGCCGCCGAGGGCCGGCCGGCCCAAGTCTCCCCCGACACCCCGCCGGCCGCCGCCTGACGTGATCTGACACCGAGCGTTCGCCGTTCGCGAACGGTCGTTGGCGAATTGCGGTTGGACGACGCCGTCGCGCCGCTTCTAAGCTGTCTCCCAACACGAAACCCGCTTGGGAGACAGCAATATGGGTGGACCGCTTCAGGGTATCCGCGTCGTCGAGATCGGAACCCTTATCGCCGCGCCGTTCGCCGCGCGCCTCATGGCCGAATTCGGCGCCGACGTCATCAAGATCGAAGCGCCCGACACCGGCGACCCACTTCGCAAATGGCGCAAGCTGCACGAGGGCACCTCGCTCTGGTGGTATCTGCAGTCGCGCAACAAAAAATCTATCTGCGTGAATCTGAAATCGGCGGACGGTGTCGAGATCGTCAAACGACTCGCTGCCGACGCCGACGTCGTGATCGAAAACCTCCGCCCCGGCGCGCTCGAAAAGCTCGGCCTCGGCTGGGACGTGCTGCACGCAATCAACCCAAAACTGACGATGGTCCGCATTTCCGGCTACGGCCAGTCCGGTCCGTATCGTGACCGGCCGGGCTTCGGCGCGATCGGCGAAGCGATGGGCGGCATTCGCTACACGACCGGCGAGGTGGACGGCGCGCCGGCGCGCGTCGGCGTGAGTCTCGGCGATTCGCTCGCTTCGCTGCACGGCGTGATCGGCGCGTTGATGTCGCTGCTGCGCGTGAAAACGGGGCAGGGCGAAGGCCAGGTGGTGGACGTGTCGCTGGTCGAGAGCGTGTTCAATCTGATGGAAAGCCTCGTGCCCGAATACGATTTGCTGGGACACGTACGCGAGCGCAGCGGCGGCGCGTTGCCGGGCATCGCGCCGTCGAACACCTATCGCACCGAAGACGAAGGCTATGTGGTGATCGCCGGAAACAGCGATCCGATTTTCAAGCGCTTGATGCAACTGATCGGCCGCGCCGATCTCGCCGACGATCCCGCCCTGGCGCATAACGACGGCCGCGCGAAACACAGCGCGATGCTCGATCAGGCCATCACCGAGTGGACCTCGTGCCATGCCACCGACGAAGTGCTGGCCGCGCTCGAACGCGCCGAAGTGCCGGCGGGCCGCATCTATTCGGTGGCCGACATCGTTGCCGATCCGCACTACCAGGCGCGCGACATGTTGTTGCAGGCGCAACTACCCGGTGGCGCCACGGTAAAGATGCCGGGGATCGTGCCGAAGCTGTCGGACACGCCGGGCGAAGTGCGCTGGCAAGGACCGGCGCTCGGTGAGCACACCGGCAGTGTCCTGAATCAACTCGGATTCAGCAACGAAGATATCGCGCGGTTGCGCGGTGAAGGAGTCGTGCAATGAGTGCCATCCCATTCGACAAACTGATCGTGCAGGAAGTGGCGCCGCGCGACGGCCTGCAGATCGAGCCCACCTGGGTCGAGACCGCCGACAAAATCGCGCTGATCGACGCGCTTTCCACCGCGGGTTTCACGCGCATCGAGGCGGGCTCGTTCGTGTCGCCGAAAGCGATTCCGGCGTTGCGCGACGGTGAGGCCGTGTTCCAGCAGATCATGCGGCGGCCGGGCGTGATCTATGTCGCGCTGGTGCCGAATCTGAAGGGCGCCGAACGCGCGCTGGCTTCACGCGCGGATGAGCTGAATCTGGTGATGTCGGCGAGTCAGACGCACAACCGCGCCAATATGCGGATGAGTTGCGAGTCGTCGCTCGCGGCGTTTGCCGACATCGTGCGGCACGTGAAGGGCTCGGGGGTGCTGCTGAATGCGTCCGTGGCGACGGCGTTCGGTTGTCCGTTCGAAGGCAAGATCGACGAAGACCGCGTGATCGCGATCGTCGACGCGTATCGCGAGATGGGTATCGAGGGCATCACGCTGGCGGATACGACCGGCATGGCGAATCCACGTCAGGTGGCGCGGATCGTCGCGCGCGTACTGGCGCGTTTGCCGGTCGCCGCGCTCACGCTGCACTTTCACAACACACGCGGTCTCGGCCTCGCCAATGTGCTGGCGGCGTACGAAGCCGGTGCGCGCCGCTTCGACGCCGCGTTGGGCGGCCTGGGCGGCTGCCCGTTCGCGCCGGGTGCGTCCGGCAATATCTGCACGGAAGACCTGGTGAACCTGTGCGACGAAATGGGCATTCCCACCGGGATCGATCTGGAGAAGCTGCTGAGCTTGTCGCGCGGACTGCCTGCTTTGCTCGGCCACGACATGCCGGGACAACTGGCGAAGGCCGGCCGCAATCGCGACCTGCATCCCGTGCCGGACTACGTTCTACACATCTGACTCATCCCTAACCGATTACACGACCGGACGGCCTCGCCGAATCCGGCTTTGGAGACAAGCATGAGCGACCTGGGCGCAGTGGCTGCCGGCAACCGTGAGCACAACTCGGACGATGTCGCGGCGATCATCCGCAAAGTGGCCTGGCGGCTGATGCCGCTGATCATGATCTGCTATCTGTTCGCGTTCTTCGACCGCATCAATATCAGTTTCGCGAAGTTCCAGTTGCAAAGCGATCTTGGCTTGTCCGATACCGCCTACGGTCTCGGCGCGAGTCTGTTCGTGATCGGCTACGTGCTGTTCGAAGTGCCGAGCAATCTGTTTCTGTACAAAGTCGGCGCACGGCGCTGGATCGCGCGGATCATGATTTCGTGGGGTCTGGCGACGGCCGCGATGGTGTTCGTCAATAACGAATGGCAGTTCTATGGACTGCGGTTTGTGATCGGCGCGATGGAAGCGGGTTTTGCGCCGGGTGTGCTGTATTACCTGACGCTGTGGTTTCCGCCGAGTCATCGCGGACGGATTACGTCGATGCTGTTTCTGGCGTCCGCGTTCTCGGGTCTGGTCGGCGCGCCGCTCGCGGGTCTGGTGATCGGGCATATGAACGGTGTGCTGGGGATGCCGGGCTGGCATTGGCTGTTTTTGCTCGGCGGGCTGCCGTGCATCGTGTTGGGCGTGCTCGTGCTGAAGGGGCTGAAGGATCGGATCGAGGACGCCGACTGGTTATCGTCGACGGAGAAGTTTTTTCTGACGACGCAGATCGCGCAGCAAAGCCGTCATCCGGAGACCGGGCATTCGTTTCTCGGTGCGATCAAAACGCCGGGTTTTCTGACGCTGGGCCTGGTCTATTTCCTGATTCAGGTGGCGTCGTACGGATTGAATTTCTGGGCGCCGCATCTGATTCGTGTGGCGGGGACACACAACCCCACTGTGATCGGCTTGCTGACGGCGGTGCCCTATGTGTGCGGCGCCATCTGCATGGTGGTCGTCGGGCGTCTGTCCGACACGAGCGGCGAGCGGCGCAAGTTTGTTAGCGGCTTGCTGGTCATGTCGGCGATCGGTTTTTTCGCGGCGGGCTACTTCGATAAGCAGACCGCCCTACTGGTCGTCGCGTTGGCGGTGATGGGCGCGGGCGTGGTGGCGTCGATCCCGGCGTTCTGGGCGCTGCCGCCCAAGCTCGTCACCGGCGCCGGCGCGGCCGGCGGCATCGCGCTGATCAATACGCTCGGACAACTGGGCGGGATCGTGAGTCCGATCATGGTGGGGCGAGTGCGGGATCTGACCGGCAGCACGACACCGGCGCTCTACGTGATCGGCGCGATGAGCCTGGTTTGCGCGTTGATCGTGTTGTACGGCTTGCCCGAGTCGTTGCGGCAGAGGGACGCGGCGAGATGAGCGGCGTCGCGTAGTTGAAGCATCCTTCGAAACATTTTTTGCGAGTTACGTCATTTCCAGTTAGCGGCGGCGACTAAGTCCACGAAACATCCGGACGATCGTACATGGCGGCCAGCCCCGGATGTTGCCTTGCCGGGTACGGCATGGGCAGTGGATCGACCGCTGCCCGCTACGTCCAGGCGTTTAAACGTCGCTGCGTGGCCCGCTATCGAAGCGCGGCCACCAGCCTGAAACTGGAGATGACATGAAATCGATTCGCGCCGCCATGATGTGCTGCCTGTTGCCGCTCGCGTTTGCCGCGGGTTCCGCGCAGGCGCAGGGAATCGGGCACGCCGGCATGTACCTGATGCCGCCGAACTACAGCATGATGATGGACAAGCTGACGCCTGAGCAGCGCACGCAAGCCATCGGCATTCAGCAAAAAATGATGCAGATGGAAATGGAGTATCAGGACAACGTGGCTCAGATGGAGATGAAGCACACCCACGACATGATGCAGATGCAAAGCCAACTGCTCGACATCTTCAAGGGTCACTGAACGTCGACGAAGTGCCTTCGGATGCGCGCGTGGTGAAAATGGCGCGCGCATCCGTCATCCTTTGCCGTGGGTCGCGGCGATTTCCTGCAGATCCAGATCGTGTTCGAGCACGGTCAGGAGTTCGTCGTGAATCAAACCTGTTCGGTGCAGACGTAGCAATTCGACGCGCGCTGCGGCGACCGCGGCCAATACCACGTCGTAGTGCGAGGCGCGAACGTCCGATGGATAGGCAGCTTCGCTTTGATATGCCTCGGTCATGCTCGCGCGATAGGTGTACTGCTCCAGCAGCCGTGGATGAATCACGCTGCCATCCGGCCCATGCGCGAGCGGTACGACTGCGGCGAGTTGTGCGGCTTCGAGCCTGGCCCACGCTTGCGGTTCGGTGAGATGCCGGGCGTTTTGCTCGTCCGCGTGATCCGGATTGATCCAGTGGATTAGTGGACCGATCGTCGTGCCTTGACCTAGCACGGTCACGAGTATGACCGCGAACGACGCGACCAGAATCAGATCGCGGCCGGGCATGGCCTCAGGCAACGACAGCGCGATAGCCAGCGTGACCACGCCACGCATGCCCGCCCAACTGGTGACGGTGGCCGAGCGCCAATCGGGTGTGCCGCCTTCGCGCCTTACCAGCTTGCAGATCAGCACTTTCAACCATTCCGTCGCGAAGACCCACGCGAAACGCGACAGCACGACCGCCGCCAGCACCGCGCCGACCGCCGGCGCCAGCGCGGCGAGCGTGTCGCCGACGCCGCCCAGCCGCGCGATCACGCCGCGCAGCGACAGGCCGATCAGAATGAACACCAGCGCTTCCATCAGAAAGATCACGACCTGCCAGAAGGCGGTGCCGCGCATCCGGACGGCGGCCGAAAAGACCTCGTGCTGATACCAGCCGAGCATCATGCCGCAGCTCACGGTTGCGATGACACCGGACACGCCCAGCATGTCGCCGGCGATGTAGCTGATCCACGGAGAGAGTATCGACGCGGTGATGATGAGGTAGCTGTCGTCGAGAAAGCGCAGCAGTCTGACGACGACAAAGCCGATCGCCACACCGACGGCTACGCCGCCAAGCGCCAGCACAACGAAGCGTCCCGCCGCGTGTTGCGCGCTGAACGCGCCGGTCAATGCGGCGGTCACGGCGAAGCGGAATAGCACGATGCCGGCGGCGTCGTTGAGGAGGCTTTCGCCTTCGAGCAGCACCATCAGGCGGCGCGGCAGCGCGACGCGTTCGAGCACGGCTTTCGCGGCGACGGCGTCGGGTGGTGAGACGACCGCGCCCAACGCGAAGCAGGCACCCCAGGGCAACGCGGGCACGACCCAGTGCACCACCAACCCAACCACGAGCGTAGTGAAGGCGACCGCGCCGATCGCAAGCAGCAGGATGCCGCCGAGATTACGTTTGAATTCGTCCCATACCGAGAAGTACGCGCCATCCATAAGAAGCGGTGGCAGGAACACGATCAGGATCAGCTCGGGATCGAGATTGAAGGTCGGCAGCCCGGGCACGAAGGCCATCGCGGCGCCGCCGACCAGCAGCGCGGCGGCGGGCGGCAGACGCAGTCGTTTGGCGAGCAGTTCGAGTCCGATGATCGCGACGAGCGACAGCAGGACGAGTTTGAAGCCCATGACGGAGGACATGCGCGGCCTCGGTGGATGGCGGGGGGAGTTACTTTTTATCACAGGGGCGACGTGTGCTTGTGCCGGTGCCTGTGGGTGAACCGGAGGGCGATTGGTTTGCCGCTTCAATGACTTGGGTGGGATGTGCTCAGGTTGTCCACAGGCTTATGGACAAAATGTGGGGATAAGGTTGGGGGTAGAAGCTGTCGACAAGATGTGTCTGTACGACGAAACGGATGAGCATCTCGTCAGGGGATGACACGCCGATGAGTGATTTCCTAAGTCCGATCTAGGCGTCGTGGGAAGTGCACTGTCGTCGATGAAATAACGGCAGAAGTTTAAGATTTTTCGCCGCCTCGCGCCTCACCGCTCCTTTTAGCGTGCTTGTTCTTCGAACAGGTATGACTGATAGGAGCGACGGTGAAAAACTACGGCATTACTGAGTGGCCGGTCGGCATAGTAGTGCGCCTGCTTGCCGCATTCCTGTTGCTAACGGTGACCTTCGGCGCGAATGCCGTCGACTGTCTCACGCTGTACGCTCAGTCCGGTGCAACGCCGGGATCGAAGACGTGCCGTCTCGATGTGGTGGGCAATACGCCAGGCGGGATGGGCAACTATGCGTGTATCAACGACCTTGCCCTGATCGATCAGTGGTGTGCCGCGCCGGCCGAGCCGGATGAGTCATGCCCGGTCGCCGATCCAGTCTATCCAGCTAATGGCAAGGTGAGTCTGGTAGAAAACGACTTTCGCAGTGGCGATGCGGTACCCCTGACGTTTACGCGCAGCTACCTGTCGTCCCCGTTTTTAAAATCGGCGACTGCCATGGGGCCGGTATGGCTGAACAACTGGCAACGGCAGTTGAACGTCGCTGGCGCGACCGGAAGCGCATCGAAGATCGTCGCCTACCGGGCAAATGGTCAACCCCTTACGTTTCAGTTAATCGGCGGTCAGTGGAGCACCGGGGCATTCAGCGGGCTGGCGCTAGCTCAGGCCGGAGCGGGATGGGCACTGAAGGATCTGACCACTGACACCACGGAGTTTTATTCGGCTCAAGGCGTCCTGCTGTCCGAGACGACGCATACCGGCTTCACACGGACGCTCACTTATGACGGAGCGGGGCGGCTCACCGCGATTGAGCAACGAGCCGCGGGCGCTGCAACCCGGTATGCATTGCTGGCGATCCGGCTCGAGTACGATACGCAGGGTCGTCTCTATCGCATGACCGATCCATCCGGTGGCCTCACGCAGTACGGGTACGACGCGAATGGCAACCTGGTCACCGCTACGTGGCCTGATGGCTACATACGTCGCTACGTGTACGACGATCCGCGATTCAGGAATGCGCTGACAGGCGTCATTGACGAAACCGGCGTGCGCATCGCGACATGGGTGTATGACGCGATGGGGCGTGCTGTTTCGGTGACGCATCCCGATGTCACGCGGAACGTCCAGTTTGGGTATGGAAATGGTTCAACGACGATCACCGGGGCAGACATGTCCGGCACGATCAGGTTTGCGTCGATCGCTGGCATGTTGCGGCTCACCGGTGGTAGCACTGCCGAGGGCAGCGAAAACCGCACGCTGGATGCGCATGGCAACCTCCTGCAAAAGGCGGCGCCGGACGGAACCGCCGCCTACACTTATGACACGACCGGTCGACCCGTGCGAGCAGCGGTTAGCAGCGCAAGTGGCGCGGTGGTTACGTCGGTGCGATATGCGGACACCACGACGCTACATCCGTCGCTAGTCGCAACGCCTGGAAAAATGCGCGCATTTGTGTACGACGTGAACGGTAACGTCACGGGATACAGTGAGTACGACACATCCGACTCGACCGGCGCGAACGGTTTTGATGCAACCGCAACGGGGATCAAGCTCACCGTTGGCGCCGTCTATGACGCCGACAATCGCCTGAAGCAGGCGACGGCCTATGTGAACGGAGTCAAAACCGAAGACTGGCTGTACAGGACCGATGAAACCGGCAACCTGCAGATCGCTCAGGAATTGGTTTCACATTGGCTTCTCGGCGGATTCGACCGTGACACTTCGAATCGCGTGACGCGGGTCACCGGCAACAGTCGAGAGGCACGTTTCACTTACGACAAGCGCGGCCGGATAACCCGTTTCACTTACAGCGAAGACGCGACCGTACTGACGGCTGGCTTGAAACGTTTCCTGACGGTGGACTACAGTTACACGCCGGACGGTCGCGTTGCATCGCGTACGGGCAACGTCGCCAGAAATGGCGGTACGGCCGAGCCGATATCAAGCGAGGAAATCGACCAGTGGATCGGCAACTACGAGAACGGTGTCGACCCTGTTGGACCAACCGTGAATCGTCTGGGCTCGCTGAGGTCGGTGAAGGCGAGCGCGACAGCGACGGTCTCGCCGGTATGCGCTGAGTGCTACGTTTTCACGAAAGCGAAACTGGCGTGGAAGCTCTTCTATCGCGGGCTTACATTGACGCAGACAGGGCAGCCGATGCAAGGCGACGTGCCCGAGTTACAGATCGCGGCGCAGGAGCAGGTGCCGTTTCCTGTGCTGATGCCGGAACAGAGCGGGCAATCAAAACGTGCGGTGTTGTATGCTCAGGTGTTTCAGAGCAATGGAGATTCAGATCCGGGATTTGTGAAGTGCACCTTGTCAAAAAGGTGTGCGCGTGTATATCAGAAGTGCATCGACTACTGTACGGAAACAAAGCTTCCGACCCCCGGCGGAACCGGAATTCCCTTCTTCCGTTGCAAGAACAAGTGCATTGAAGACAACGGATGCTAGGGAGGCGCCATGATTAATAATCGTGAAGTAGCGGCGGAACTGAGCGACAGAATTCTCAAAGTCAGCGGTGCGATCAATGATGCGATTATCCTGGTGCAGGATCGCTGTTCAGTCGGTGAATTCAATGAATTTCGTAGGGCAATGGGGCGACTGCTAGACCAGGTTTACGTGCTGGGTCTCGAACCGCTCTATGAAGCGCATCCAGATATCGCACCGCCTGAATTGGAGTTTGTACCTCGAAAAAAAGATCGCTAGCCGACGACGAGGGGCAATGGCGCTGTCCAAGAAAAAATCAAGCGGAAAGGTACAAAGGAAGGGCGCTAAACCGCTTCAGAAGACAAACGTGCGCATCGAGCGGATGCGCCAAGTGGTCATCGGGGTGGATTCAGCCAAGGCATCGAGACGAACCTGGGGAGGCCCAAGCAGATCACCAAGGGCTGACCGACGCATCGATTTGCACAAGCGTATTTGCGTCAATGGCTTGGCGCTGTTTCAAGGGTGTTGTCCACAGCCTTGCCAACAAATTCTGTGGACAACTAGAAGATGATGTTCGGAGTCTTGTACAAGGTACCCGACGGGTGCCTATTTGAGCATCGTCGAGCCTGTAATCGCGCGTGATGCTTATGCATGAGCCGTCGGGCGATATCTCTGCAGAGTCAAGCACTTGGCTTTGATGTCCGAACGTTGTCCACAGGCTTGCGAACAATTTACGTGGACAAGTTTTCCATGGCAACGCCGGCGCACGCACACCGACGCCGGCCCCAACACCGCTTCACCGCCCTAAGCCTTAAACGTTGAAGCCGACACGTCTTCCCGCGACTGCACTTGCAACACCGCATCGCGCTTATCCAGCAAGTGCTGCCGAAGAATCGCGCTGAGCTTCTTGCCGTCGCGCGCCTCAAGCGCCTTCAGCATTTCGTCATGGTCATGAATCGCGCTATCCCACTTCGGGATCTGAAAATTCGACCGGAACCGGAGCGCCTGCAACCGACGATTCACCGCGACATAAGTCTGTCGCAGCGCTGAATTTCTGGCCGCCTCATTGATCTTGTCGTGAATCGCCTGATTGCGGCTGTAATAGCCGGCCAGATCGTTCTGCGTGCGGCACGCGAGCATCGCGTAATGCAGCGCCTTGATCTCGGCCAACTCCGCCGCCGTCATGCGCTCCGCCGCCAGCTCGCCAGAAAACGCTTCGAGACCGCTCATCAGTTCGAAGGTCTCGCGCAACTCCGCCTCGGACATCTTCGATACCGACGCACCCCGATTCGGCTCGATCTCGATCAGGCCTTCCGCCGCCAGTACCTTCAACGCCTCACGCAACGGCGTGCGCGAAATTCCGAGCGTCTCGCACAACTCGCGCTCATTCAGTTTCTTGCCCGGCTCCAGCACCCCTTCGACGATAAACCGGCGAATGTGCTCCACCACCGTGTCGTGCAAACGCTGCCGCTCGACCTTCGGCATCAGCGGGGAAGCGCCCACACCCGCATCGAAATCCGAATTTTGCATACAAAAGCCCTCACATCGTGTTACGTCGGATTTTATCGGAAGCGCACCGATTAGTTAAGAGCGGGGGTAAACACCGGTGCCGACAGGCGATTTTCATCTTGGGAGCATCGTACTTCGTCTGATATAGTTTTTTGCATGCAAAATTCAATCGGAGGAGCCCAATGCTCAAATTAGACTTTCACCCCGCTGGCCGTCACTTTCTGCAGATTCCGGGTCCGAGCCCGGTGCCCGATCGCATCCTCCGGGCGATGAGCTACCCGACCATCGATCACCGCGGCCCCGAATTCGGCGAACTGGGTCTGCAGGTGCTCGACGGCATCAAGAAGATCTTCAAGACGCAGCAGCCCGTGGTGATTTACCCGGCTTCGGGCACGGGCGCCTGGGAAGCGGCGCTGTCCAACACGTTGAGCCCCGGCGACCACGTGCTGATGTTCGAAACCGGCCACTTCGCAACCTTGTGGAAAAAGATGGCTGAAAGCCTCGGCCTGAAGCCGGAGTTTCTCGGGTTGCCGGGCATCGAAGGCTGGCGGCGCGGGGTTCAGCCGCAGATGATCGAAGAGCGTCTGCGCGCAGACACCCATCACACGATCAAGGCGGTGTGCGTGGTGCACAACGAAACGTCGACGGGCGTCACGTCGGATATCGCCGCGGTACGCCGCGCGATCGATGCCGCGGGCCACCCGGCGCTGCTGCTGGTCGACACGATCTCGGGCCTCGCGTGCGCCGATTACCGTCACGATGAATGGGGCGTCGACGTCACCGTATCCGGTTCGCAAAAGGGTTTGATGCTGCCGCCGGGTATCAGCTTCAACGCGATCTCGCCGAAAGCGATCGCCGCCAGCAAAGAGGCGAAGCTGCCGCGCAGCTTCTGGGATTGGGCCGACATCGTCGAGATGAACAAGACGGGCTACTGGCCGTACACGCCGAATACGAACCTGCTTTACGGGCTTTCCGAAGCGCTCGACATGATTCTCGGCGAAGGGCTCGACAACGTGTTCGCGCGCCACGAGCGTCTCGCCGAAGCGACCCGTCGCGCGGTGCGTGCGTGGGGTCTGGAAATTCAGTGCGCCGATCCGTCGGTGTATAGCCCGGTGCTGACCGGCGTAATGATGCCCGACGGTATCGACGCCGACGCGGTGCGCAAAGTCATCTACGAACGTTTCGACATGTCGCTCGGCACGGGTCTCGGCAAGATGAAAGGCCGCATGTTCCGCATCGGACATCTGGGCGACTGCAACGACCTGATGTTGCTGGCCACGTTGGCCGGCTGCGAGATGGGTCTGCGGATCGCGGGTGTGCCGCTCAAGGAAAGCGGCCTGCCTGCCGCCATGGAGTGGTTGAGCCAGCCGACGAAGGCGTCGGGTTTGAAGGCGGCAGCCTAAGCCAGCATGGCGCGGCTGCCCGGCACCCACGTCGACAGTCGCGCCACGAACGGCAAGCAACCTGCAGCGTGTAACAAACAGTCGATAAAAAGCAGCAGGTAAAGCAGCCGCAAGCAACAGGCAACCGATCACCAGCAGCAGGCAGCCGTTCGCTGCCAGGGAAGGCGGGGAGCACTTCCCTCAATGAGCCGTGCTCAGACGCGGCCCGAACAACATGCAATGACCCCGCCTCAGCCGCTACCGCTGACGGGCAACGACGCAGCGCGCCATTTCAGGCGTGCCGTCGACACATGCAATGGAGAGAGACGATGAAGCGGTTTCGTGTGACCAGTGCGACCAGTATCGTTCTAGTGATGCTATGCATCATGTACTTCATCACCTACCTCGACCGCGTCAACGTCAGCACGGCGGCTGCGGGTTTCGGCAAGGAATTCAACCTGTCGCATACGGAAGTCGGCCTCGTGTTCTCGGCCTTCGCGTATCCGTATCTGATCTTTCAAATCATCGGCGGCTGGGTCAGCGATCGTTTCGGTGCGAAACGCACGCTGCTGTTTTGCGGCGCTGTGTGGGGCGTGGCGACCTTGCTGACCGGTTTCGCAGGTGGTCTGGTCTCGCTGCTGGCCGCGCGCGTGCTGCTCGGTTTCGGTGAGGGCGCAACCTTTCCCGCCGCGACGTCCGCCATGGCGCGTTGGGTCGCGAAAGAGAAACGCGGCTTCGCGCAGGGCATCACGCATGCGGCGTCGCGGATCGGCAATGCGGTGGCGCCGGGCCTGATCGTGCTCGTCATGGCGACATGGGGCTGGCGCGAATCGTTCTATATCTGCGGTGTATTCAGCCTGTTGTGGGTCGCGGTGTGGGCCTTCACGTTCACCGAGCATCCGAAAGATCATCCGCGTATCACGACCGAAGAGCTCGAGATTCTGCCCGCGCCGAAGCCGAAAGCCGCCAGCGTGCCATGGGGCAAACTGTTCCGCCGCATGTGGCCAGTCACGATCGTGTACTTCTGCTACGGCTGGACGTTGTGGCTGTTCCTGAGCTGGATCCCGCAGTACTTCCTGCATAGCTATCACCTGCAACTGTCGAAGTCGGCGATCTTCGCTTCGGTGGTGTTTTTCGCCGGTGTGCTCGGCGACACGCTCGGCGGCATCGTGACCGACTGGATTTTCAAGCGCACCGGCAGTCTGAAGCGCGCCCGTAGCTGGATGGTGTCGGTCTGCATGTTCTTCTGCCTGCTCTCGCTGATCCCGCTGATGTTCACGCACGACCTGTATCTGTCGATGGCCTGTCTCGCGTCCGGCTTCTTCTTCGCCGAAATGACGATCGGTCCGATGTGGGCGATCCCGATGGACATCGCGCCGGAATTTTCCGGCACTGCGAGCGGCATGATGAATACCGGCTCGGCACTGGCCGCGATTATTTCGCCGGTGGCGGGCGGTTTCCTGATCGACTACTTCGGCAGCTGGGAGTTGCCGTTCGTCGGCAGCATGCTGTTGATGGCGATCGGCGTGGTGCTCGCGTTCCGCATGCAGCCCGAGAGCAAATTCGCCGTCAATCCGGCGGACAAGGGGCAGGTGCCCACTCGCCTCGGCGTGTAATTACGCGACTCGCGACGCCGTTTTCTCTCCTCGCTTTCAGCACGATATGACGACATCACTCAGCCAGCGTCTCGCCGACGCACGCCGGAATCACACCACGCTCGACACGCTGTCGCCCGAGCACCTCCCCGCCGACGCCGACGCCGACGCGGCCTACGCGATCCAGCACGCGATGCTGGACGCAAGCGGCGCGCGGCTCGGCGGCTGGAAGATCGGCGCGAAGTCGGATAGCGGTCCGATCCAGGGCGCGCCGCTGCCCGCCGTCGATATGTACTCCGACGGCGCGCGGTTGGCGCGTGCCGATTTCACGCCGTTGGGACTCGAACTGGAAGTGGCGTTTCGCTTCGGTCGTCGCTTCGACGCTTCGACCACGCCGTATAGCGAAGCGGAAGTGCGCGCGGGCATCGGCTCGATCGGTGCGACCATCGAAATCGTGTCGAGCCGCCACGCGGCATGGCCCGACGTCGACAAGTTCGCGCAACTCGCGGACTTGCAGAACCACGGCGCGTTGATCGTCGGCGAGTTCACGCCGTATCGCGAGGACTTTCCGTTCGTGGCGCCGTCACTGCGGTTTAGTTTCGACGGTCACGACGTGGTTCGGACGACGCCCGCCAACCCTGCCGGCGATCCGCGGCGTCTGCTGACGTGGCTCGTCAATCACGCGACGTCGCGTGGCATTGCCGTGACGCCGGATATGGTCGTGACCGCCGGCTCCTACACCGGCCTGTTTTTTCCGCAGAGCGCGGGCACCGCGAGCGGACGCATTGAAGGCCTCGCGCCGGTCAGCCTGACACTGTACTAGCTAGCCCGTTTTCCAAAGGCAGACGATATGACGAACCCCACCTCCGCTTTGCTCGTCAAGCCGATTCATCTGGTGCCCTCCGCCGCACGCCTGACGACACCGCTCGCGCAGCACCTGCGCAAGTCGTTGCGCGGCGACGTGCTGTTCGATCCGGCGAGCCGCGGCCGTTACGCAACCGATGCGTCGATCTATCAGATCACGCCGATCGGCGTGGTCGTGCCGCGCGATCAGGACGATCTGCGCATCGCGCTGGAAATTGCCCGCAGCGAGAAAGTGCCGCTGCTCGCGCGCGGCGCGGGGACGAGCCAATGCGGCCAGACCGTCGGCGAAGCGCTCGTGATCGACACGACCAAATGGCTCAACAACATTGTCGATTTCGATGCCGACGCGCGCACGGTCACCGTCGAACCGGGCGTCGTGCTGGACCATCTGAACGCGTGGCTCAAGCCGCACGGTCTGTGGTTTCCCGTCGATGTCTCGACGGCGGCGCAATGCACGATCGGCGGCATGGCCGGCAATAACTCGTGCGGCTCGCGTTCGATCGAATACGGCAACATGGTGCACAACGTCGAGTCGATCGACGCGATTCTCGCCGACGGCAGCGAAGCGCATTTCGCGTCATTGCGCGACGCACCGCAAGGCGCGCGCTTGCAACAGATTCTTGAAGGCGTCATGCGGATCGCCCAGCGCGAGCGCGACGAAATCGTCGCACAGGTGCCGAAGGTATTGCGCCGCGTGGCGGGCTACAACATCGATCTGTTCGATTGCCAGAATCCGCGTGCCTATACCGACGACGGTTTCGCGAACCTCGCGCATCTGCTGGTCGGCTCGGAGGGCACGCTCGCGTTCAGCCGGCAATTGACGCTCAAGCTCGTGCCGCTGCCCGCGCACAAGATGCTCGGCGTGGTGAATTTCCCGACGTTCTGGCAGGCCATGGACCTGACCCAGCACATCGTCAAGCTGAAGCCGGTGGCGGTGGAACTGGTGGATCGCACCATGATCGATCTGGCGATGAGCAACCCCGCGTTCCGGCCGGTGATCGGCAAGGCGCTGGTCGGCGAGCCGCAGGCGATTCTGCTGGTGGAGTTCGCGGGCGAGGACCGCGACGCGCAACGTGCGTCGCTCAAGCAGCTCACGGAACTGATGGCCGATCTGGGCTTGCCCGATTCGGTCGTGGAGATGCCGGACGCGAACGAGCAGAAAGCACTGTGGGAGGTCCGCAAAGCCGGGCTGAACATCATGATGAGCATGAAGGGCGACGGCAAGCCGGTGTCGTTCATCGAAGATTGCGCGGTGCCGCTCGAGCATCTGGCCGAGTACACGAGCCGGCTGACGGAAGTGTTTCATCGTTACGGCACGGAAGGCACCTGGTACGCGCATGCGAGCGTCGGCACGCTGCACGTGAGGCCGATTCTCGATATGCGGCGCGACGGTGCGGCGAAAATGCGCGCAATCGCCGAAGAGGCCGCCGCACTGGTGCGCGAATACAAGGGCGCCTATTCGGGCGAACACGGCGACGGTCTGTGCCGCGGCGAATGGGTGGCGTGGCAATACGGACCGCGTCTGAACGAGGCGTTCAGCGAGATCAAGACGCTGTTCGATCCGGATAACCGTTTCAATCCCGACAAGATCGTGCGTCCGCCGAAGATGGACGACACGAGCAATTTTCGCTTTGCGCCCGGCTACCAGGAACAGCGGATCGACACCGCGCTCGACTGGTCGGCGTGGAATGTCGAACGCGATCCGCTCACGGGACAGGAGACCTCGCCGGGAACCGGCAACGATCTGTCCGGCGGTCTCGCGAAAGCCGTGGAGATGTGCAACAACAACGGTCATTGCCGCAAGTTCGACGCGGGCACCATGTGCCCGAGTTATCGCGTGACGAAAGACGAACAGCATGTGACCCGCGGACGCGCGAACACCTTGCGTCTCGCGATTTCGGGCCAGCTCGGCGAAGCGGGTCTGGCCAGCGACGACGTCAAGGACACGCTCGATCTCTGCGTGTCGTGCAAGGGCTGCAAGCGCGATTGCCCGACGGGCGTCGATATGGCGAAGTTCAAGATCGAAGCGCGGGCGGCGCGTGTCAAACGGCACGGACTCAGACTGCGCGACAAGCTGGTCGCCTTCATGCCGCACTATGCCGGCGCGGCGAGCCGCATGCCGGGGTTGATGGCCTTGGCCGTCAACGTGCCGGTGCTGTCGGCGTGGTTCAAGCGTGCGGTCGGGTTTGCGCCTGAGCGGAGTTTGCCGCGCTTCAGGAAGTCGTTTTTGTCGCACGCGGTGGCGGCCAAACCGCCCGCAGGCGGCGCGCTGAAAGAAGTGTTGTTGTTCGTCGATACGTTCAACAACAACATGGAGCCGGACAACGCGCGCGCCGCGCAGCAAGTGCTGGAAGCGGCCGGTTACACGGTGCATTTCAATCTGCGTCAGGGCGAACGGCCGGTGTGCTGCGGCCGGACCTTCCTCGCGGCGGGTCTGGTCGATCTGGCGAAGCAGGAAGCTCGGCGCATGCTCGATCTGTTCAAGCCGTTCGTGGAGCGGGGCGTGCCGATTGTCGGTCTGGAGCCGTCGTGTTTGCTGTCGTTGCGCGACGAGTTTCTGCAGTATGGCTTTGGCGAAGAGGCGCAGCGGTTGTCGAAGCAGGCGTTTCTATTCGAGGAGTTTCTGGTGCGCGAGGAAAAGGCCGGACGTTTGCAACTCGCGTTGAAGCCGTTGACCACGTCGCAGGCGCTGGTGCATGGCCACTGCCATCAGAAGGCCTTCGACGCGTTCACGCCGGTGCAAACCGTGCTGAAGTGGATTCCCGAGCTGAAGGTGTCGACGGTGGAATCGTCGTGCTGCGGAATGGCGGGCAGCTTCGGCTATGAAGTCGAGCACTACGCGACTTCTCAGGCCATGGCGGAATTGTCGTTGCTGCCGGCGGTGCGCAAGATCGACGCCAATACGGTGATGGTGGCGGACGGCACGAGTTGCCGCCATCAGATCCACGACGGCGCCGGCGTCGACGCGATCCACGTGGCGCGTGTGCTGGCGATGGCGTTGAAATAACGCAGAAGCTAACGCTAGATCGAGCAGGTAAGCCGCTTCGCGTTTCAGGCGACCACAGCGTGCCGATACGCGGACGGCGCCACGCCGACGCTCTCGCGAAAGCGATGGCTGAAATGGCTGGCGTTCGCGTAGCCGCATTCTTTGGCGACTTGCGCGAGCGGCAGCGCGGTGGTGCGCAACAACGTGCGTGCGCGTTCGAGCCGCTGTTGCGCGATCCACGCGGCGGGCGGCAAACCGAACGACGTCCGGAACATTCGCGCGAGATGGAATTCGGAAAGCGCCGCGACGCCGGCGAGTTCGCCGAGTGTGAGCGTCTGCGCAAGATGACTTTCGATGTAATCGCGCAAACGCCGGCGAGTCGCCACCGACAAGCCGCCTTTAAGGGCGGTGTCGGTGCGACGCACGCCTTGCGCACGCAGCAGCAGACTCAGCACCTGATGCGCGGTTTCGTTGGTGCGCAGCAGGCCGTCGGGGTCTTGCCAGTCTTCATTGGCGAGTGACTGACACAGGCTGGCGATACGCGCGTCTTCGAAATAGGTGCGATCGGCGAGCGTCAGTTCGCGCGGCTCGCGATCGAGCTCCTGCACGGCGCGCTGCGTGAAGTGTTCCGGCAGGAAATACAAATGCATGAAATGCATGTGGCCACGCACCCACCAACGCGATTCGTGATCGCCGGGCAGGGTGCAGAGCCGCGACGGCGCGCCGTAATGGCCCGGCATTTTCTGACGTTCGGTGCGGTAGCCGCCGTCCAGATAGCAGGACAACGTGTGATGGCCGGGCCGGTCGTAGACGGTCTCGGCCTCTTTCGTTTCGCGCGTCCAGATGGCGACGGCGAGCCGGTCGCCGAGCCATGCGAACCGATCCAGATTGGCGTTGGAGCTGCCCAGCGTGTGACACACCGATTGGAGGCCAAACGGTGTTTCGATGGGATTCAACTCGGCGGCGGGCGGTCTGGCGATCACGGAACAGGCGGAATACTTTTAAAAGCGGGCTAGGCGCCAGTATACGGGGATGCTTGCACCGCTGCCGGCCTCCACTAAAAAGTGCGCAATCCTGGACAAGTGCGGCGCGCCGCGCGGGAGCATAGTCGGGCTTCCGAAATCGCTGCTGCAGGCCTGACCATGAATCTGGCGCTTTATGCCGTTACCGTTTTGATCTGGGGCACCACTTGGATCGCCATCAAATGGCAACTGGGGTCGGTGCCGCCGCCGGTTTCCATCGCGTGGCGGTTCTGGATCGCCGCGCTGGTGCTGTTCGCGCTGCTGCGCATCATGCGCCGGCCGATCTGGCCGCCGCGCGCCGCGTGGCGGTTCCTCGTCGCGCAAGGACTGGCGCTGTTCTGCGTCAACTTCCTGTGCTTCTACTACGCCGAACAGGTCGTGCCGAGCGGGCTCGTGGCCGTGGTGTTTTCCACCGCGCCGCTGTTGAACTCGATCAATGGCCGTCTGTTCATGGGCCGGCCGCTGCAACCCACGGCGATCGCGGGGGCGATGCTGGGGCTCGTGGGTATTGTGTGTCTGTTCGTTCAGCAGATGGCGGGGCACCTCGGCGATCACACCGCATGGCTGGGACTCGGCATCGCGTTTCTCGGCACGCTGTGTTTTTCGGCCGGCAATCTGTTGTCGAGCCGTATGCAATCGATGGGTCTGCATCCGTTCGCCACCAATAGCTGGGCGATGATGATCGGCGCCGGTG
The DNA here is from genome assembly GCF_002973525.1 of Paraburkholderia sp. BL21I4N1. Taxonomy (GTDB): domain Bacteria; phylum Pseudomonadota; class Gammaproteobacteria; order Burkholderiales; family Burkholderiaceae; genus Paraburkholderia. Next base: position 98,304 of record NZ_PVEN01000016.1, on the reverse strand, counting down.
TGTTGACCGTGGGCAGCGCGCTGGGCGGCTTGTCGTTCGCTGTCGACCCGTCCGTGCGCTATCTCGGCGCGCTCGCGTATCTGGCGATCTTCGGCTCCGTGATCGGCTTTACGGCGTATCTGATGCTGGTCGGTCGCATGGGCCCCGAACGCGCGGCCTACTGTACGGTGTTGTTTCCGATCGTGGCGCTGGCGGTGTCGACGGTATTCGAGGGCTACCAATGGTCAGTGCTTGCCGTGGTCGGACTGCTGCTGGTGGTGGCCGGCAACCTGGTGGCGTTCGATCTGACGCGGCGCGTCTTCATGCGACGGACGCGCCCTTCCTGAACGACCTGCGCTAGCTGGCGTAGTGTTTCCCGGGAGGCGGCGCGTTACGCCGCCGCCGCCCACTCCGGCCGTTTTCCCAGCATGTCGAACAGTTCGAGGATCGTCGCCTTGACCTTCTGCACGGCGTTGCTCAATAACGCCGTGTCGTGCCAGCACAGCGACAGATCGCGCGAAAACAGCCGGTGATCGACCTTGGCGAGCTTCAGCTTGTGTTCGTCGAGTTCGACGTGCGCCGCGGTCCACGGCAGGATCGTGACGCCGAGCCTGGCCATCACCGCCGCGAACAGCAGCGCGGTCGAGCTGGCCTCGAACAGAATCTCGCACGGCTGGCCGGCCTCGCGCAACGCCCACTCCACGCGGCTGCGTATCGTATTCGGCGCGCTCGGCAGGATCAGCGGCATGCGCGCCAGTTCGGCGATCGGTACCGGTTCGTCCGGCATCCGAAATTCCGGCCACGCGATCAGATACAGCGCTTCGCTGAGCAGCTTGTGCGACGCGACGCCGCGTGTTTCGACCGCATCGACCACCACCGCCAATTCCACACGCCCGCCGCCGATCAGGTTGGCGAGGTCCGCACTCGGCGCTTCGATCAATTCCAGCGCGATGCCGGGATAGCGGTCGCGGATCGTTCGTGCGAGCGGAATCGCGACCATGCGCGCCGTGCTCGACGGCATCGCCACCGATACCTTGCCCTGCGGTAGCTCGGCGTCCTGACGCAGCAGTTCGCGGGTGCTGTCGGCTTGCCGCAGCAACTCGATCGCGTGGCGATAGAGCGTTTGCCCCGCGGCGGTCGGTGCGACGCCCTGCACGCTGCGTTCGAGCAGTTGCATGCCGAGATCCGCTTCGAGGTTACGCATCTGCTGGCTGATCGCCGGCTGTGCAATATGCAGCGCCTCGCCGGCACGCGTGACGTTGCCGCATTCCACCACCTTGACGAAATACCTCAGCTGTCGCAGATCCATGTGCGTCGCTCGCTCCCTTGTGCCATAAGAAAATCCGATCGAATAAGAGAAATATCATATTTTTCGATTATCGGAGGCATTCTTATACTCGAACCACAAAAAACCGAAGCGTGTCGGTCCACCTGGCGCGATGCCGCTTCAAACGGAGACAAGCATGTCCAAAGCGATCGCTGCATCGACGTCGGCGCTCAAGCCTCGGCGCACGCCCCTAAGCCGCGAGCAGATCGGCGGTTTCTGGGCCGTTTACTCGGGATGGGTGCTGGACGGTGTCGATTCCGTCATCTACGCGCTGGTGCTGATTCCGGCGCTGACCGAATTGCTGCCTGCCTCGGGCATTGCCGCGACGCCGGGCAACCTCGGTATGTACGGCTCGATTCTGTTCGCGTTGTTTCTGATCGGTTGGGGGCTCTCGTTCATCTGGGGGCCACTCGCCGACCGCTTCGGGCGCGTCAAGACACTGGCTGCGAGCATCCTCATTTACTCGGTATTTACCGGCGCCGCGGCGTTCGCGCACAACGTCTGGGAATTGGCCGCGTTCCGGCTGATTGCCGGCATCGGCGTGGGCGGCGAATGGGCGTTGGCCGGCACCTATGTTGCCGAGAGCTGGCCGGAGGACCGCCGCAAGATGGGCGCGGGCTATCTGCAGACCGGTTACTACGTGGGCTTCTTTCTCGCCGCGTTGCTGAACTACACGGTCGGCGCGACATACGGCTGGCGCGCGATGTTTCTATGCGGTCTCGCCCCCGCGTTGCTCGCTATTTTCACGGTGCTCCGGGTCAAGGAGCCGGGGCAGTGGCGCAAGGCCGCGCATGGTGTCGGTCAGACGAGCGCGCCGTCGACGCCGGTTCGCCGTCCGTTGCTGGAGATTTTCGCGCCGGCGTATCTGCGCCGTACGCTGACCAGCGCGAGTCTGGTGGGCGTCGCGATCATCGGGCTCTGGGCGGGGTCGGTCTACGAGGCCAGCGCCGTCGTGACGCTCGCGACGCGTGCCGGCATCGATCGGATCGGCGCGGTGCATCTTGCTTCGATCGGCGCGGCGGTGCTGGCGGTGGGGACGATCCTCGGCTGTCTTGCCGCACCGTGGCTCGCCGAACGGGTCGGACGACGGCTCGCGCTTGGCGCGTATTTCGCCGGCATGGCGGTGTCGATCGTGTTCGCGTTCGGCTGGGTTTTCTACCTGCCGAACGGTCTCAACCTGTTCATGGGCTCGCTGCTGTTCCTCGGGTTTTTCGGCGGCAATTTCGCGATCTTCTCGCTGTGGCTGCCCGAGCAATACCCGACGCGGATTCGTGCGACGGCGTTCGCGTTCAACGCGTCGGCGGGTCGCCTGCTCGGCGCGGGCGTCAACTTTTTGCTGGCCGCCGCGATTCACTGGCAAGGCTCGCTCGGTTTACCGATCGCTTGGACCGCGGCGGCCTTCGTGATCGGCTTGCTGATCCTGCCGTTCGCGGTTGAAACGCGTCATCAGACGCTGCCGGAATAGCGTGCTCGTTTAACTGTCATCGTCGATTAGCGGGAGAACTGGATGCAAGCCTTACAAGGAATCAAGGTCGTCGAATTGAGCCGCGCGTTGTCGGGGCCGTTCTGTTCGATGGTGCTGGCCGATCTCGGCGCGGACGTCATCAAGGTCGAGCCCGGCCCGAGCGGCGACATGAGCCGCACGTGGGGGCCATTCGATCGTGGCGTGAGCACCTACTATCTGTCCTGCAACCGCAACAAGCGCGGCGTGTGCATCGATTTTCGGCAGCCGGAAGGGCTGGCCGCGATTCATCGGTTGATCGACGGCGCCGACGTGGTGATCGAGAACTTCAAGCCTGGCACCATCGACAGCATGGGGCTCGGTTACGACGTGCTGAGCGCGCGCAATCCGCGCCTCGTGATGGGCAGCATCAACGCGTTCGGCGCGGATGGCCCGATGAGCGGCTGGCCCGGTTTCGACCAGATCGCGCAGGGCTATTCCGGCCTGATGAGCCTAACGGGTTTCGCCGATGGCGACCCGACGCGCACCGGCACTGCAATTGGCGATTTGAGCTCCGGCATGTGGCTCGCTATGGCGATTCTGTCCGCGCTACTGGAGCGCGAACGAACCGGGCGTGGGCAACACGTCGGCACGTCGCTGCTGGCGAGTCTGGTGGGACTGCTGAGCGTACATGGCCAGCGTTATCTGAGCCTCGGCGACATTCCGCGCCGCACGGGCAATGCGCATTCGGTGATCGCGCCCTATGGCGTATTCGAAACCGCCGATGGCCCGCTGAACCTTGCGCCGATCACTTCCGACATGTGGTTGCGCCTGTGCCAACTGCTCGACTTGCCTGCGCTGCCGGACGACGTGCGATTCGCAACAAACGAGGCGCGCGTCGCACATCGCGACGAATTGAAGTCGTTGCTGGAAGCGCGCCTGAAAACGCGGGGCAAACGCGAGTGGACGGAGCTATTCATTGCCGCGGGTTTGCCGGCCGGCCCGATCAACACATTGGACGAAGTATTCGCCGACCCGCAGGTCCGGCATTGCGGGCTGGTTGAAACGCTCGAGCATCCGACGCTCGGCGCGTTGCGCCAGGTGGTGACGCCGGTAACGAGTTCCACCGAGGCGGGCGAGATGGCGAAGCACACGAGCCGCCACGCACCACCTGCGCTAGGTGAGCACACCGTCGACGTATTGCGCGAAGCCGGTTTCGACACAGCCGCGATCGACGCACTGTTGGCTGCCAAAACCGTGCATCAAACGGGCGACTATTATTCGCAGCAGAGGGCATTGGAACGTGCTGCGGGGGTGACGCAATGAGCACGACGGAAACGGGAGAATTTTCGGTAACGACGGACAGGGTGGACGAGCGGATCGCCCGCGTGACGTTCAGCAATCCGACACGAAGAAACGCGCTCAGCGCGGGGTTGTTGGAGGAGCTGGACGCACGGCTTGTCGACCTGGTGGAGCAACGAGTGCCGGTGGTGATATTAGGCGCTGACGTTGGCCAGGACGTTTGGAGCGCGGGTCACGACCTGGGCGAATTGGCGCGCGACCGCGATCCGATTGCGTATGGCAAGCCACTGGAGACGGTGTTGCGTCGCGTGCGAGCTTACCCGGGCGTGGTGATCGCGTTGGTATCGGGTTCGGTGTGGGGCGGCGCGGTGGATTTGGCGATGAGTTGCGACATGGTGATTGCGGACGGGAGCGCCCGTTTCGCGATGACGCCGGCGAACATTGGACTGCCGTACACGACGAGCGGCTTGCTGCGTTTTTTCAACAACGTACCGATCCACGTATTGAAGGAAATGTTCTTCACCGCACAGCCGCTTGACGCTTTGCGAGCGGAGCGTTATGGCGTGATCAACCGGTTGGTGGACAGCGAAAAACTGGAGGCGACGGCCCTCGAAATAGCGCGCGGCATAGCGGCCAAAGCGCCGTTAGCGATCCAGGCGGTGAAGGAGCAACTACGAATTCTGGAAGACATGCAGCCGATGCCGGTTCAGGCGATGGAGCAGATAGCGGCGTTGCGTCGACGAGCGTGTGAGAGTGTGGATTTCAGCGAGGGGCTCGTGGCGTTTTCGGAGAGACGCGCACCGCAGTTCGAGGGAAGATGAAAGAGGTAGGTGAGACTTTACGGGAGCGAGCAGAGCGACGGGGTTTCTGACTGGTGAGCTTTTGCGGGAGAGCGACGAGTAAGCGACAAACACGATGCTCGGAGAGAGGCAAAGCAAGCTACGACAAAAAAATAACGACGACGGTTCGAAAAAAAACGCGGCAGCGCGCGAAGCGCTGCTGGAAGAATGACTGCTGTGTCACCAACGCGGAGTGTGCGAGAGCACGGATTCCAGATGCACCACTACCGGGACTGTGCGGGGGACCCGCTTATGAGCTGGCGGTGTGAGCCCGCTTTCTTTGCTTACTTTCTTTGCGGCGGCAAAGAAAGTGAGTGCCGCCCCGCACAGGGGCAACGCTAGCAGACCACAAAGCAAACAAGGCGAGGCCAAGGGGGCGCAAAGAGCCTATGGATTAACCGCATGGGTAGACGCACCACCCCATCACGCCTATAATGCCCCCACCCTAACCGCGAAATAGCAGCAACTTAAGCCAAGTTAGATGTGATAGCCTGCGTACTGGCAGAAGATCACGTGCACCCAATCGCCGGTGAAAAATCCGGCACTCAACAGGGCTTGAACCCCACCAGGAAAAAGCTGCCCCAACGCAGCTCCCAAATCCTGATCGAAGGATCTGGCACCAGTATTGCTACCCAGCTAACTGGCAACAGCCACCGAAGGCGAAAAAACCCGCCCTCGCGCCAGAGGAAAAACTCCAAACCTCTGGCCCCCTCGGTTCACCTCGCGGCCTCAAACCGCGTCCCGAACTTCCATTCGCAGCGTCGATAACGAGCGACGCCTGTGCAGCATGGCCATTCCCGCACGCTGCTCGAACAAGGAGGCGCATCTTCATGAATAAACGTCCTGCCAGACTGATTGGCAGTCTTGTAGCCATCGGCATAGTCATCGCGTTGTTATGCCGCGCAATAGACCCCAACGCACTCCACCAGTACGCCCCCGATCTCGTCTACTACACGAAACGGCACTTACTGCTAGTCGGCTACTCGATGGCGCTGGCGCTACTGGTCGGCATTCCATCCGGAATACTCCTGAGCCGTCCCGCTTTCGCGCGCCATGCCGAACGCTTCATGCAGATCTTCAACATCGGCAACACGGTCCCGTCGCTAGCCGTGCTGGCGATCGCACTGGGCATCTTCGGCATCGGCGATATTCCCGCGCTCGTCGCGCTATTTCTTGCCTCGTTGCTGCCGATCACCCGCAACGCCTACGAAGGCATGAAAAACGTTTCCCCCGCGCTGCGCGAAGCCGCGCGCGGCCTTGGCATGACCGGCTGGCAATCGCTGCTGCGCGTGGAGTTGCCGAACGCGATGCCGATCATCATCGGCGGTGTGCGGACCGCGCTTGCGATCAATGTCGGCAGTGCACCGCTCGCGTATCTGATCGGCGCGGACAGCCTCGGCACGCTGATTTTCCCCGGCATTTATCTGAACAATCAGCAGCAGCTTCTACTCGGCGCCGCGGCTACTGCGATTCTCGCGCTGGTGCTGGACGGCATCGTTTCGGCCAGCAGCCGTTATCTGCTCGCACGGCGTGGGGTGACGGCATGATCGCTTTGTTTAGACCTAAACGCGGCACAGCGCGAACCAGTCGACTGATCGCCGTCGGCGCCATGCTGTTCGCAAGCCTGCACGCCAGTGCAGCCACCCTCGTTCTCGGTGGAAAAAATTTCACTGAGCAATACGTTCTTACCGAGATCACCTCGCAGTACTTGCGCTCGAAGGGCTACACGATTGACGCGCGCACCGGCCTCGGCAGCACATTGCTGCGCAGCGCGCAGGAGAACGGCCAGGTCGACGTCACGTGGGAATACACCGGCACGGCGGCGATCGTCTACAACAAGATCACCGAGAAGCTCGATCCGAAAACCATGTATGAACGTGTGAAAGCGCTCGACGCCAAACGCGGCCTCGTGTGGCTCGACTGCTCGCCGCTGAATAACACGTACGCGCTCGGCTTGCCGCAGCAGGTGGCGCGGCAAACCGGTATTCGCACGATCTCGCAACTCGCCGCGAAGCTCGCCGCCGAGCCGAATAAGAAGCACGTGTTCGCGATGGACGCCGAATTCGCCAATCGTCCTGACGGTTTGAAGCCGCTCGAGGCCGCGTACGGCATGCATTTCAGCCGCGCGGAAACCCGCCAGATGGATCCGGGTCTCGTCTACACCGCGTTGCATAACAACCAGGTGTCGATCGGTCTGATCTACACGACGGATGGCCGCGTGAAGGGCTTCAACATCGTGCCGCTCGAAGACGACCGCCACTACTTCCCCGCGTACAACGCGACGCCGGTGGTGCGCAAGACGACGCTCGACCAGAACCCGCAACTCGCGACGCAGCTCAACGCGCTCTCCGACGCACTGAACAACGACACCATGCTGGAAATGAACAAGCAGGTCGACATCGACGGCAAGCCGGTGCGTGAAGTTGCGGCGGAATTCCTGCGCACGCACAAGCTGCCCTGAGCGGAGACCTTTTGAAATGACTGTATTCGACTACCTGTCGGCCAACTGGCCAGAATTGCTGCAACTCACCGCGCAACATGTGTGGCTCGTCGGCATTGCCGTGGGCTGCGCGATTGTGGTCGGCGTGCCGCTCGGCATCCTGATCAATTGGCATGAGTGGCTTGCCGCACCGCTGCTGAGTGTCGCCACCGTGGTGCTGACCTTGCCGTCGATCGCGTTGTTCGGCTTGATGATTCCGCTGTTCTCGCGCTTCGGCCAAGGCATCGGCGCGGTGCCGGCGATCACCGCCGTCTTCCTCTATTCGCTGCTGCCCATCATGCGCAACACCTACCTCGCGCTACGCAACGTCGACGCCGGGATTAAAGAAGCGGGCATCGGTATCGGTATGACCGTTTGGCAGCGGTTGCGGCTCGTCGATTTGCCGCTCGCGGTGCCGGTGATTCTCGGCGGCGTACGCACGGCCGTGGTGATGAACATCGGCGTGATGACGATCGCCGCGGTGATCGGCGCAGGCGGCCTCGGCACGCTGATCATCCGGGCGATCGGCCAAAGCAACATGATGAAACTGTTGGTGGGCGCGGTGCTCGTGAGCTTGCTCGCGATCGTCGCCGACTTGCTGCTGCAGGCGCTGCAACGCTTGCTGACACCGAAGGGAGTGCAAAAGACATGATCGAACTCGATAAACTGACGAAGACGTTTACACAGAAAGACGGCCAGCAGGTCAAGGCCGTCGACTCGGTCAGCCTCACGGTGGGCGAAGGCGAAATCTGCGTCTTTCTCGGCCCGTCGGGCTGCGGCAAGACCACTACGCTCAAGATGATCAATCGTCTGATCGCGCCGACGTCGGGCCGCGTGCTGATTAACGGCGAGGACACGTCGGGTTTGAACGAAGTCGAATTGCGCCGGCACATTGGCTATGTGATTCAGCAGATCGGGCTGTTTCCGAACATGACGATCGAAGAAAACATCACCGTCGTGCCGCGTCTGCTCGGCTGGGACAAGAAGCGTTGTCGCGAACGCGCTACTGAGTTGATGTCGATGGTGGCGCTCGATCCGAAACAGTATCTGAAGCGCTATCCGCGTGAACTGTCGGGCGGACAGCAGCAGCGTATCGGTGTGATTCGCGCGTTGGCCGCCGATCCGCCGGTGCTGCTGATGGACGAGCCGTTCGGCGCGGTCGACCCGATCAATCGCGAGTCGATCCAGAACGAGTTTTTCCAGATGCAGCGTCAATTGAACAAGACTGTGATCATGGTGAGCCACGACATCGACGAAGCGATCAAGCTTGGCGATCGTGTCGCCGTGTTCCGTCGCGGTCAACTGGTGCAATACGATCATCCGGATACGTTGCTGGCGCATCCGCACGACGAGTTCGTCGGCGCGTTCGTGGGGCAGGACAGCACGTTGAAGCGTCTGTTGCTGGTGAAGGCCGGCGACGCCGCGACGCAACCGGAAACCGCGCGTGCCGAGTTGCCGATTGCAAGCGCGTTCCAGATGATGGACGACAGCGACAACCGCTATCTGACCATCGTCGACGATCAGCAGCAGGCGCTTGGTTATGTGACGCGCCGTGCAGCGCGCGCGGGGCAGGGCGTGTGCGGCGACCATCTGACGGCGTTCAAGGCGACGGTCCAAGCGGACGAGCATCTGCGCATCGTGCTGTCGAAAATGTACCAGTTCAATTCGTCGTGGATGCCGGTGCTGGATGCGGATGGCCGTTATGTCGGCGAAGTCACGCAGGATTCGATCGCGGATTATCTGAGCTCGGGGCGTTCGCGTCGGCAGACGGGGCAACCGGCGATCGTGTCGCCAGCGGTGGCCGCGGCGGAAGCCGCTGCGGCGGCGGGGCATGCGGTGACGGGGGGGCAGGGTTAAAGCCGGGAGGCGGGTCGTTCGCTCGATTTTGGATTTATCGCCCACGTGATCCACGTCGGATCCAGCGCGCGATGACGCACGCCCGGCATCGCCACGCGCAAACGGCCGCACAGATTTTCCGGCCGGTTGAGTAAACCGAACTCGACCTCTTTGATCGGCGCGAGAATCTGCGCGCAGCGTTCTTAGTACGCGGCGGCTTCGGCAGTCAGTGTGACCTTGCGGATCGTGCGCACCAACAATTGCACGCCGAGCAGCGACGCCAGCGCTGGCACGATGGTGGTCGCCGTGGCGCGCGTAAAGCTGCTCGTATCGACGATGCGCACGAAAATGCGCATGGCTTGCACGCGATCTATCACGATGCTTCTCCGGTTAAACGCGACCCGGGACGCTGACGCGTCAAACCGACCGCGAGCAGCGGCGCGACGGCAAAAATGGCGAACAGCCACACGGCGGTGTGCTGAGCACCAGGCAGCGCGGCCAAAGTCGTGAGCCCCGCGCCGTTCGCGACGAGGCCCGCGAGCGCCGAGCCGACCGCCATCGCGAAGAGTTGAATGGTGGTGATGGACAGCGACGCGAGGTTTTCCTCGCCAGCCCGCGCGGCGGTGAACACACGTGTCAGCAGATGCGGCCAGCCGATGCCGACGCCGAGACCGACGCTCGTCAGCGCCGCGCACAGCGCCACGGTTCCGCCGGGGCTGTCGAACAGATCGGGCATCGGCATCAGCCAGGCGAGTGCGCCGAGTCCCAGCGCCTCGACGAGCGGCCCCGCGCGGCTCATGCGCAGCGCGACCGCTGGGGAACGTCCGGCGCTGAACATCGAGCCGACCGACCAGCCCGCCGCCATCAACGCCGTCAGATAGCCGGCCGCGAGCGGCGAACGGCCGTGAATCGTCTGCAGGAAATACGGCACGAAGATTTCGCAGGTCACGCCGATGCCGAGCAGGCTCATGCACGCATAGATGCTGCCGATACGCGTACGAATCGAGTACGAACCGCTTGGCAGCAAACGCGTGGTGTCGTCGCGGCGTTCGAGTCTCGCGAGCAGCCACACAAAGCCGAGACCCGCGATCACACCGAGCGCATTCCACACCATCTGCTCGGTCAATGCGGCGAGCGAAATCACCAGCACGGAGGCGCCGAGCAACGTGGCCTTGAGCAAAGGAATCGGCGCGGCGGCTGCGCCTGCGCCTGAAACACGCTTACCGTCCACCTCGCGATGCACGATGACGGCAAGCAACAGGACGGCCGGCAACAGCACCCAGAACGCGAGACGCCAATCGCCGAGTTGCGCGAAGACGCCGCCGAGGGCCGGCCCGCACAATGTGGCGACGCCCCACATGCCTGACACCAGGCCCATCGCGCGCGGCCAAAGACGCTCTTCGAATACGACGCGAATCAGCGCATAGCTGAGCGCGAGCAGAACCCCACCGCCGAGACCCTGCAGCGTGCGGCCGGCGAGCATCCACGGCATGGACGGCGCGCTCGCGCAGACCACGGTGCCCAACGTGAAGACGGCCAGCGCGCTGAAATACGCGGAACGTGCGCCGAGCACGGCAAGCAGACGCATCGACAGCACTGACCCCAGGATCGACGCGACGACGAACAGCGTGGTGTTCCACGCATACAGTTCGAGACCGCCGATGTCGTGCACGACCGACGGCAGAATTGTCGTCGCGACGTGTACGTTGGTGGCGTGCAGCGCGACGCCGCCTGCGAGTCCCAAGGCTCGCCAGCCATTACTGCCGGTGAGCAGATCGCTCCATGCCGGCGCGTTCGATTGCGGATTTTTCATATCGTGGACAGCCGTTCGTGGTTGACTTATTATGCAAGTATTGACTTGGATAATAATGTGGCCCGATGATATATGCAAATGAAAGCTTGGATAATTCGCCTGGCACAGTGGCCACGGTGACGAGCTCGGTGCCGGTGGATCGCATCCTGACGCTGTTGAAGACGCAGGGGGCGTTGTCGACCGCGTCGCTTGCGAGTGAGCTCGGCATTACCGTCGAGGCCGCGCGCCAGCAGATTCAGAAGCTGCTGGGCGGCGGCCTGATCGAAGGGCGTCAGGCGTCGCAGGCCGGGCCAGGCCGGCCGAGCCAAAGCTGGGCGCTGACCGAGGCGGGCCACGCGCGCTTTCCGGATACGCATCCGCAATTGACCGTGCAATTGCTCGGTTCGATTCGCCAGTTGTTCGGCGAAGCGGGGCTCGACAAGCTGATCGATCAGCGTTCGGTCGAAACGCGCGCGAATTATCTGGCGGCGTTGAAGCCCATGAAAGGACTCAAGGCGCGGCTCACGAAGCTGGTGGAAATACGCAGCGTCGAAGGCTACATGGCCGAGTTGCAGAAAGACGGACGCGACTGGCTGCTGCTCGAAAACCACTGCCCGATCTGCGCGGCGGCGCGGACTTGCCAGGGCTTCTGTCGCGCGGAGTTGCAGCTCTTCGCTGAGATCGTCGGCGAAGAGGGCGCGATTGCACGCGAGGAGCATGTGCTCGCCGGCGCGCGGCGATGTGCGTATCGCATCACGCCGGCCGGTAAATGAGCTAGGTCGGTTTTGTCCCCATCACGAATAGACGCGAACGCACGATCGGTATATAACAAGGTGCAAGGATGGCTTGTTTACCGAGACATCAACAGTCACCCGTCAACAGGAGCGAAGTTTCATCATGACGCAAGACGTTTCGCCAAAGCCGCCCATGGGCGACCGCCCCGACCTGGAACACCTCGACGCAGCGCTCAGTCACGTGGATCAGCAGGTCTCTTCCGGCAGCATTGCATCGGGCGCAGCAAAGGGCATTCTGTATAGCCTGATCGAAACGCTCGGCGCGTTTGTCGGCGATCCCGATCTGCCGGAACACGCGCGTTCGGGTTACGAAGGGCTGCTGGAAACCGCGCGCGAATTGCGCGCCAGGCTGGATCGCTGAAACGCGTCGCCGCATTTCGGCGATTCATCGGTCCGTGATAAAAAGGCGCACTGTTTTCAACATTGCGTCTTTTTTTATGATCTCCGAATCCGCCATGGCGTTGCTGGCCGTCGGCATTGTGGTTGTGCTGATTACGCCGGGCCCCACCAATACGCTGCTCGCAGCCGCGGGTTTGCGTCAGGGCCTGCGACGCTCGTCGCCCTTGATCGCCGCCGAACTCGCCGGCTATCTCGTGTCGATTTCCGTGTGGGGACATTTTCTCGCGCAAGCCGAGCATGCGTGGCCCTGGCTGCCTTCGTTGCTGCGTGTGACGGCTGGCCTGTACATGGCGTACCTCGCCGTCGACATGTGGCGCGCTGCCGTCACCCTGCCCGACTCCGCGCAACGGACTATCGGCACGCGCACGCTGTTCGTCGCGACACTGCTCAACCCGAAAGGCCTATTGTTCGCCGGCACAATCTTTCCGGCGGTCGCTTTCGCACAGGTGCCGGCTTACTTCTTCGCGATGCTGATGTTCGCGTGTCTGTTGGTGCCGATTGCGCTCGCATGGATCGCGTTCGGCGCCGCGCTCGGCAGCGGCAAGCTCACGTGGCTCGATCCAGTGAGGATGCAGCGTGCCGCGTCGATCGTATTGGGCGCGTTTTCGTTGTCGCTGGCATGGGCCGCGCTGCATTGAAGGCGAGCGTTTGTTGCTCTGTCACGCTTCCACGCTATCGCCGACGTCCAACGCAGCGAGCCATTCCGGCGGCGCCTCCGTGAACGCCAATTGCGGCGTGCCATGCCACTCCGCGCAACGTTGCAACGCACGGCGCAGATCGCCGGCAAGGCGGGCGCTCAGACGTACGCCGGGTTCGATGTGCAGCGATTTAAGTTCGAACACGCCTTGAGTGCGGTGCGCTTTGGCATCCACGCGGCCGACCAGGCGGCCACGGCTCAGCAGCGGCAACACGAAATAGCCGTATTTGCGTTTTTCCGCCGGCGTATAGCATTCGATCGCGTAGTCGAAATCGAATAGCGCGGCGGCGCGCTTACGGTCCCACACGACGGGATCGAATGGCGACAGCACGGTCGTCACGGTCGACGCGAGCTTGCCGTTTGCCGCGTCGTCGAGCATCGCCGCATAGTCGCTGTGAACGAACGTGTCCTGCTTCCAGCCTTCCACTTGCACCGGAATCAACTCGCCCTGATCGGCGAGCGCGTGCAGTTCGTCGCGATACGGGCGACGCGGCAGGCGGTAGTAATCGGCGACCCAATCGGCGCGCGCGATGCCTAGCGCGCGACAACTGCGGCGCAACACCTGATCGGTGACCGTGTGGACGGGTTGCAGGTCGCGTGCGTCGTCCCAATCGGGCAGCACGCGTTCGGTCAGATCGTAGACGCGGTGAAAATTGCGCCGCTCGGCCACCATCAACTGCCCGATCGCGAATAGCACCTCGAGATGGCGTTTTTCCGGCTTCCAGTCCCACCAGCCGTTGCCCTTGCCGGCTTCGCGCGCGAAGTCCGCCGAACGCACCGGACCTGTCACGCGGATATGCGTGAGCAGCGCGTCGATCGCCTTGCGATGCTTCTTGTGCCACTCGGCGGCGTATTTCCAGCCCATCCCGCTCGGGTCGAGCATGCGATGGCGCAGCAGGCCGTAATCTTCGGTCGGTACGAAGCAGGCCTCGTGCGCCCAGTATTCGAACAGCTTGCCTTCCGCGAGATGTTCGTCGAGCCATTGCTGCGGATACGTGCCGAGCCGGCTGAACAACACGAGATAAGGGCTGCGCGCGACCACATGAATCGTGTCGATCTGCAATTGCGCCATGCGGCGAATCGTGTCGAGCACGTCGGCCTTGATGGCCTTGCGGCGCGGTGGGGTCAGCAGGCCTTGTGCGGTCAGATGCAGCGTACGGGCGGCGGAGAGCGGCAGAGTCTTCACGCGGGCGCCTCAAGCGCCCAACGCGACTGCTTCCTCCGCCGAGGCGGCCAACAGTTGATGAATCTGCGCGACCACCGCCGCGCCTTCACCCACGGCCGCCGCGACCCGTTTCGTCGATCCGGCGCGGGCATCGCCGATCGCATACACGCCTTCGACCGTGGTGGCGAGATCGCAGACGGACGCTCCGTCAATGTTGGTGCCGGTCAGCACGAAGCCCTTCTCGTCGAGTTCCACGCCGCAGGTGCGCAGCCAGTCGGTATTGGGATCCGCGCCGGTGAAGAGGAACAGATGCCGCGTGTCGAAGTGATCGGTCCCGTCGGGCAAAGGCTTTTTCAGGCCGACGCGTGCGAGGCCGCTGTCGTCCGCCTCGAGCTGCCCGATTTCCGAATGCGGATGCACGAACACATTCGGCAGCGAGCGAATACGGTCGATCAGATAGCGCGACATGGTCGCCTCAAAGCCGCTGCGCCGGATCAGCACGTGAACCTTGGCCGCGTGCGTTGCCAGATAGACGATCGCCTGGCCGGCCGAATTACCACCGCCCACCAGCACGATTTCCTGGCGTTTGCACAACTTGGCTTCGACCGGCGACGCCCAGTAGTACACGCCGCGCCCGTCGAAACGATCGAGTCCTTCCAGCGCCGGCCGCCGATACACCGCGCCGCTCGCAATCACGATGGTGCGCGACGTGATATGGCCGCCGCACTTGAGCTCCAGCCGATATGGTGATTCCGCGCAATGGAGCGCCTTCACGTTGACCGGAATCGCGACGTGCGCACCGAATTTCTGCGCCTGCACGAAAGCGCGCCCTGCCAGCGCCTGACCGGAAATGCCGGTCGGAAAACCCAGGTAGTTTTCGATCCGCGAGCTCGCGCCGGCCTGACCGCCCGGCGCCCGGCTGTCGAGCACGATCACCGAGAGACCTTCTGAGGCCGCATACACCGCGGTTGCGAGACCCGCGGGCCCAGCGCCGACGATCGCGACGTCATACACATGCGAGTCGTCGAGATCGGGCAGCAAGCCGAGGCAAGTGGCCAGTTCCGGCATGCTCGGATGACGCAGCACCGAACCGTCCGGACAGATCACCAGCGGCATGTCTTCTTTCTGCGCGGCGAATTGCTCGATCAGACGCAGCGCGTCTTCATCGCGTTCGTCGATGACGGAATGAGGATGGCCGTTACGCGACAGGAAACCCTGCAGCATGACGAGCCGCGCGTCGCTGCTGTTGCCGATCAGAATCGGCCCGCCGGCGCCCTTTTCGATCAGCGACACGCGCCGCAAAATCAGCGCGCGCATGATGCGCTCGCCCAGTTCGGCCTCGGCAACGATCAGCGCGCGCAACTGGTCTGGTGGAATCAGCAGCGCTTGCACCGCGCTCAACGCCATGCCGTTGACCAGCGCGGGCCGGCCCGACAATTGACCGACTTCCGCCAGAAAATGCCCGGCGCCGTGATCGGCGATCACCACTTCGCGGCCAATGCCGTCGCGCTGATACACCTTCACGCGCCCTTCCAGCACCACGAACATGCCCGGACCGGTGCGGCCGGTTTCAAACAGCAGCTCACCGGTTTCCCAATTGCCGATCTCGCCGAAGCGGCGCAGCCGTTCGATTTCCGCGCCGGTCAGCGAGGGAAACATCTGGTGCATGCGCGTTGCCAGATTCGAAAACGGCGCGTCGGCGACGATCGCCTGCGGCTGTCCTTCAGCTTCTTGAGTCGAAACGTCTTGAGTCGAAAGCATTGAACCGCTCCTTCGGTGTTCATTGATAGATCGAACGGAGGCGAGCGGCGCGGCGCGCCCACGGCGCCAGGACGGATGCGCTGCTGCGCTACACGGCCTTCGGCGCGATGTCGTCGACCGTCATCTCGGGCGGCGGCGTGTCGGGCAGTGCCTCGACCGGCTTACCCGAGTCGCGCCAGGCTTCCATGCCGCCGCGCAACGGCAGCACGTCGGAAAAGCCAGCCTCGTTCAATTGTTTGGCCATCCATGCAGCCGAAATCTCATTCGGGCAGGAACAGTAAATCACCAGCTTCTGATCACGCGGATACGTGGCGACGATTTCGTCGAGTTGCCGTTCATCCGCGAATTGCGAACCCGGAATCACGAACGGATCGAGCTTGCGCTTCTCGTTCGAACGGATATCGAACATGACCGGTGTTTTGCCCGCCGCGACGAGCTTGGCCAGCTCATCGACCTCTATACGTGCGGACGCAAGTTTGGAAATCAACTGGCGACGGCGAATCCACCGGTAAGCCGCGTACAGCAACAGCAGCGCGACGACCACCAGCGCGGCCGTGCGGCCGAGGCGCCCGGCCATGGCGAACAGCATGTCGATCTGCTTCGCGAACAACGCGCCGATGATAAGGCCCGTGCCCGACCACAGCGCGGCGCCGATGCTGTCGTAGGTGAGAAACGTGCGGTAGCGTGTGCCCATTGCGCCGGCCATTGGAATCGACACGATCGACAGGCCCGGCACGAATTTGGCCACCGCCAGCACGCGCACGCCCCAGCGGCCGAAAAAGCGCTCGGTCTTTTTCACGCAGGTATCACGCGACAGCGACAGGCGGCAGATCGTTTTCAGCGTGTTGCCGCCGTACATACGCCCGGCGAGATACCAGACGCTGTCGCCGATCAGGGTGGCGAAGATCGACAGAATCAGAACGGGCGCCAATTGCGTTCCCACCGAACCCGGGTGCATGGCCGCCATGGCTCCGAACAGAACCAGCGACGGCATCGCCGGCACCGGCAGCCCGATCGAGGCGGCCAGCACGTTGACGAAGACGAGCGCGGGGCCATATTGCTCGACGAGATCATGTAGCATCGGCTTACATCCGCAGCCCTTTCGGGAGCGGCGCAGGTAGGGAAAGCACAGGAGAATGAAGGGATTATGGACGTATTTTCAAGACGTGCAAACGTTAGGAAACGACGTCCTTGAATTCGTAGTTGAAAGCGGAACTGGGGTGTGCCGAAAGACTGAAAGCGCGAATGGTCGAGGCGCTAGGACTGGCGTGAACCGGGTATCGCGCCCTCGCGCGATTCAGACAGATATGGAAATAATGCCCGATTAAAGCAGGCGAGCAGTCACGCTTGAATCACATTAGCGGAAAGCTTGGCCGACTTGCCGTGGCGACAGGCGGCAAACAACACGCGGCAGGGCGTTGATACGCCGCTGCCGCGTGCTTTTAACTTCATTGACGATGATTGTGCTGTTCGCCCGGCAGTTCGGCGCCGTGCGCGCGAATCGCGGCAATCAGTTCGGCCGGCGTGATTTCGTAGCGCACTTCGCGATGTATGCCCGGCTTGCGCTCGTCGACTTCGACCAGAAGAATGCCTTTGCCGTCTTCTGTCGATTCGAGGCGCAGCGTGCGGAGTTCGCGCGCCGTTGCGTCGTCGTATTCGGTGAGCAGGGCCATTGACCCGGAGGACCCGGTAGTGCGCATCGAAGTTGTCCTTGTTCCGTTGTGTTGATCGAACCATTGTACGAGCAGGATAGCGCGCCGTCTGTCACGCCATTTCACGCCTCGTCGTTTTGCCCGTCCAGCTGCCCGCTTACCCGGGCACCGCCGCGCGCGTTGGCTGGTGCGGCTCGCCGGGCTGCGCGTGTCGCCACGCGCAGCTTGCGCAACCAGTTTAACGCGACTCTTCATGACGACGGCTGCATTTTTCGTGCCCCTTGGCGGTGCAATCGTTCTCCGTCGCTGTCACGCGGGTGACGTGCGCGCCGGTTATACGGGCGGCTCCCGTATTTCCTCACCGTTCATCAGGTTGCGCGACTCGACCGATCCGGGCGCACCGCCAAAAAAATAGCCCGTCCATAAATGGACGGGCTGCTAAACGCCGTTGTTACTCGGGTCAGCCGGCCCTTGCAACTAGTTGGGCGCTGACGAACACATCGTGCCCTTTCAATAGTGGGCTGTCGAGGTGGGAGTAACGCCGATCTATCAGAACAATGTCGCTTCTTCCGGCGCGGCATGGCGCTTCGGTTCAGGCGTCGAAGCGATCGCGGCGTTCGGCGTGCGTGCCTGATGCCGAGGCGTCGCGGCACGTTGCGCGGGCGTGGCCTCGGCGACGGTGAACAGCCGCACGGCCTCGTCCAGCACGTCGGCCTGTTCCGCGAGACGTTGTGCGGTGGCCGCCGCCTGCTCGACGAGCGCGGCGTTCTGCTGGGTCGCGCCGTCCAGATGCGAAACCGCCTGATTGACCTGGCGAATCCCTTCCGCCTGTTCACTGCTCGCATTGGCGACTTCGACGATGATCGACGACACGCGGCTCACCGCCTCGTCGATCACCCGCATCTGCGACGTGGTGCGGGCAACGAGCTCGGTGCCCACGGCGACTTCGCTGGCGCTCGCTTCGACCACCGACTTGATTTCCTTCGACGACGCCGCGCAGCGCTGCGCCAGCATCCGCACTTCGCCCGCGACGACCGCGAACGAGCGGCCCGATTCGCCGGCGCGCGCCGCTTCGACGGCGGCATTCAGCGCGAGGATGTTGGTCTGGAACGCGATACCGTCGATCACGCCGGTGATGTCCGCGATCCGCCGCGATGCCGCCGTGATGCCGGCCATGGTCTGCTCGACCTGGCCCGCGATCTGGCCGCCGACCGCGGCGGCCGCCTGGGCGTCCTTGGCGAGATCGAGCGCGCGCACGCTGGCGTCGGCGTTGGCCTGGACGGTGGTGGTCAGTTCTTCCATGGTGGCCGCGGTTTCTTCGAGCGAGGCCGCCTGCAATTCCGTGCGACGCGCGAGATCGACATTGCCGCTGGAAATTTCGCGCGCGTTGTCGAGCATGCCGGTGATTTGCGCGCGCACGTCGAAGACGATCGCCGCGAGATTCGCCTTTAGTTGATTCAAGGCCTGCAGCACGTCGCCGAGGTCGTCGTGACGGGCGATCTCCAGATCGGCGGTCAGATCGCCCGCGGCGAGACGCGTCGCGAAGCCGGACATGTCGCGAATCGGCGTGGCGAGCTGGTGTGTCAGCACTTGCCACAACACCATGCTGAGCGCGGCGGTGACGCCGAACGCAATCCAGAACGGCGTGGGTGGCACACCCTGCCACGCCGCGAACCCGGTCGCCAGCAGTGCGAGCGGCGTCAGCGCATAGCCGATCGCCGCGCGCGTCGCGACCGGCAGGCGCATCAGCGCCTGAATCCGGCCGAGTACGCCGGTGCGTACCACCACGCCGCGGCGCAGCGTCAGGCCGCGCGACTCGCCCGCGCTCATGCGAGCGTAGAGCGCTTCGGCGTCGCGCACGGCTTCGCGTGCCGGTTTCACACGCACGCTCAGATAGCCGACGATCGTGCCTTTCTCGACCACCGGCGTGACGTTGGCATGGACCCAGTAATGGTCGCCATTCTTGCGGCGGTTCTTGACGAGCGCGGTCCAGGGACGGCCGTCGCGGATGGTCGTCCACAAATCGGCGAACGCCTCGCGCGGCATGTCCGGATGGCGGATCAGGTTATGCGGCTGGCCGATCAGTTCTTCGCGTGTGAAACCCGAGACGGCGATAAAAGCCGGATTGCAGTACTGGATGCGGCCGGTCAGATCGGTCGCGGAAACCAGCATTTGCGACGAAGGGAATTCGTACTCGTGCCCGGTAACAGGCTGATTGTTGCGCATGGCGTTCCTTGCTCGTGCTATCCGCAGACGGGTTGCGGTGCTTACGTGATTGCAAGGTTTAACGGCAATTTAACGCTTTCTCTTGAGGGTTTCCCAGTAAACCACTCAGGTTTATGCCGCCCGCAGCCGTTATCGCAGGGTTGTTCATGCGTTTCGCGTAGCCGTCGACGTACCGTTGGAGGAATGTGGCGGCCTGCTTCAAAAGCGCTACACTTCGGCCGTATATGGCTTGCAGAATCCCTTGTCCGCCTCGCTGCCGTGGCGGCCCGTCGGCTTGATTCACGTAACCTGCGCGAGTCGATGCAGAAGATCCTCGATCGTACTCAGGAGTCACTGGCGCACGCGTTTGCTTCGCTCGAGCAAAGCGCGAAGCGTCAACAGCGGGTGTATCTGGCGACGATCGCCTTGCTGATGCTGATCGTGGTCGTCTTTTCGTTCGCCCTGGCGGTGATCGGGGCGAGCAAGCAACTGGACTACCTGCATACTTACGCCGCGCAGAATGCGGCGGAGTTTTCGCTGGTGCTGCATCGCGAGGAATCGTTTCTGCGGCGCACCGAGTTCACGCTCGACTTCTACCAGACCACCCCCAACGTATTGCGCGTCCCCGATGCGGTCGATGACTCGATTCGCCAGAAGGGTGTTGCGCGTGGCGACGTCGAGCGGATCGGCGCCGGCTTCGACGTGTTGATCGGCGAGGCAGCGCGGACCGCGTGGGGCGACGAGCTGAGCACGAAACTCTGGCGGCTGTACGAAGCCGCGCAATCGACGCTGGTCACGCAGCAGGCCTTCGAACTCCGTCAACGCGCGGTGTTGCTCGGGCTGAACGAAGACTACGCCGCGATTTTGCCTTCGGTCGTTCAGGCGGGCGCGAGCGGCCCGCCTGCTGCACCGCCATTGCAAGCGGCGGCCGTGGGTACGTTGCGCGCGACCCTTCTGCACGAACTGCAGACGCAAACCGGCAAGCGGCTACCGGGCAAGGGCGAGCGGGTCTGGCTGGGCCCGTATCGCGACCCGCTGCAGGGCATGCAGGTGATTTCGGCGGTCAGTGCGTACTACGACGCGGACGGCAAGCCTGTCACGCTGATCGCGATCAGCATCCCGGTCGAGACGCTGCCGGCGCGTCTGAAGTGGCCCGACCGCGAAGGCGCGATGCTGCTGATGATGGCGGATCACCGCCTGATCGTGTCGTCGCCGCCGCTCGACGCGCGGCGGGTGGCCATGGTGAAGGATGTCGTGGCGCACACGCCGCCCGACACCAACCGCTATGCCCGCGACGGCGTCGTTTTCTACGAGCCGCTGACGCCCGGCTTCGGCGCGCTGGTCGGCTATGTGACCTGGAGCGGGCTGGCGTCGGCGCTGGGCTGGCAATTGGCGGTGCTCGCCGTACTCACGCTGCTGATCTTGCTGACTATCGTGCTGACCGCCCGTTTCTGGGGCTTGCGGCTGTTGCGCGTCAGCTTTGCCGAGACGTCGCGCGCATTGGAAAGCGAGACGATCAATCACATTCTGGTTAGCGCAACGCCAATTGGTTTGTGCATCGTCCGGCAAAGCGATCATTCGATTTTGACCGCGAATGCGTTGGCTAAAGAACTGCTGCATATCGAGTCGGGCAGCGAGCGCTTGCCGTCGCATATCGTCGACGAGTTTCACGCGCAGGCGCCGGATAAACCGTCCGCCAACGCGTTTGCGAAGATTGCCGCGTTCGTCGTGCCGGCCTTGCCCGCGCAGACTGCGCAGACTGCGCAGTCGGGGCAAACGCCGCCGCCCGCCGCGCCCCCCGACGATCACACCGCCGCGCCCGGCCGGTTCCTCCAGGTCACTTACGCGCCGGCCCGCTACGACGATCAGGACGTGCTGTTCTGCGCGATTCTCGATGTCACCGCGCAACATGAACTCGAACAGCAATTGCGGCGCGCGCAGCAAACTTCGGAAAACATGATGCGGGCGCGCTCGAATTTCTTCGCGTCGATGAGCCACGAAATCCGCACTCCGTTGAATGCGCTGCTCGGCAATCTCGAACTCTTTGCGCGGACGCCGGGACTCGACGCCCATACCCAGCGACTCGCGACGCTCGGCGTGGCGGCTAATGCGCTGCGCGGCATCGTCAACGACATTCTCGATTTTTCGAAGATCGATGCCGGCGAGATGCGGCTCGCCGTCGAGGTGTTCCGTCCGGTGGACGATCTGGAAAACATCGCGCTTTCGTATGCGCCGATGAAGGCGGACCGGCCGATCCGCTTCTACTCGCATCTGTCGCCAACGCTCGACCAGCCGCTGCGCGGCGATCGCACGCGCATCGCGCAGATCGTGAACAACCTGCTGAGCAACGCGTTCAAGTTCACGTCGTGCGGCAAGATCGCGTTGAGCGCGGAGATCAACGACGACCCGCAGGGCAACCCGATTCTCATCTGCCGCGTCTGCGATTCGGGGATCGGCATGGATCAGGCGCTGGTGGCGCGCATTTTCAATCCGTTCGTGCAGGGCGAGGCGAGCACGTCGAGCCGCTATGGCGGCACGGGCCTCGGCTTGTCGATCTGCGCGCGGCTGTGCGAATTGATGGGTGGGCATATTTCGGTGGAAAGCGTGCTGGGTGTCGGGAGCGCATTCCGTGTCGCGATTCCGCTCGCGCTGCCGCCGGAAGAGTCGCGCACGGCGGCCGTCGAGGCGCCGCGCCGTGGCCATGCGCTGGTGCTGTGTCAGGAGCGCGAGTCGGGACAATTGCTTGAAACCGCTCTGCAACGGAAAGGCTGGAGCGTGCACACCGAAATGTCGATGCGCGGCGCGCAAGCATGGCTGCGCGTGAATCGTCCGGATGTGCTGGTCGTGACCGGCGAATACGCTCTCGATGCGGTCGCTGAATTGCGCAAGGCGCAGGACATCGGGACGGTGTGGATCACGTACAGCGGCCCGCATTGGCCGGCTTTGCGCGGCGACGGCATTTTCGAAGTCAGCGAGTTCAGCCGCAAGGCGGTGCTGTCCGCGCTCGATCTCGCGACGGGCGGCGCGACAGGGCGCAACGCTGTTGCGACGCCGCCCGTCGATCCCGCTGTCGCGTCGCCTCACGAAGTTCCTGCCGCGTTGCAGGGGCTGAGCGTGCTTGTCGCTGAAGACAATCCGTTGATTCAAAGCCTGATCGTCGAGCAACTCACGGCGCTGGGCTGTTTGCCGACCATTGCCGGAGACGGGCGGCAAGCGCTGGCGGCCGTTCAGCAGGCGCATTTCGACGTGCTGCTGAGCGACATTCACATGCCCGTGATGGACGGGTACGAGTTGCTGGCGCGCGTGCGCCAGTCGCATCCGGATCTGCCGGTGCTGGCGTTCAGCGCGGTGACGGACACGCAGGACGCCGCCGCGTGGCGCGAGCGCGGCTTCACCGGACATGTCGCCAAACCGGCGTTGCTGGGCGAACTGGAGGCGGCGTTGCTCGAGGTCGCGTCAGCGCGTTTGCATGGCGCCGAAGAGCAGGCGGTGGCGACTAGCGAGAACGCTGCGCCGGGGTCTACCCTCAGCGCGGACGATAAAGCGCGCTACAACGCCATGCTCAGAACGCATCTGCAGAGCGAACTGCCGAGGCTGATGGCGATTGTCGACGGAGAGGATCGGGAGGCGCTGGGCGCTTGGGCGCATAGCGCGGGCGGCGCGCTCCTGATCGTGCAGGAGGAGGCCTTCGCGCAGCAATGCCGCGAGTTACAGCAGCTATGCCGCGGCAGCGAACGGTGGACGGTCGAAATGGACGAGCGCGCCATCTCGTTGCACGACGCGTTGATCGATCACTTCGGCCTGGATGGACAGTCCATGCATTGAATCGGCGGCTAGCCCGGCCCCGGCCGTCTGGCGATGAAATCGATCTCGACCAGCGCATCGCGCGCAAGCGCGGTGACGCCGATGCAGGTTCGGGCCGGTAGCGCGGTGGCGGGAAAGTAGGCGCGGTAGACGGCGTTCATCGACGCATAGTCGCGCTTGAACTCGGTCAGAAAGATGCGCGCAGCGACGACGTGTTGCAGTCCGAGGCCGGCGCCTTGCAAAACCAGCGTCAGGTTGTCCATGACGCGCTGCGTTTGCGCGACGACGCCCTCGGGTAAAGGCGCGTTGTCGTCGGTGGGCGAGGTCGGCATCTGGCCGGTCACGAAGACCCAGCCGTCGGCTTCGGTCGCGTGCGAGAAGGGGCCGACCGGCGTGGGCGCGGTCGGGATCATCCAGAAGGTGGGGGCGGAGGTCATGGGCGGGGCGGCGGCGGTTGTCGAAACGCTACGCTAACCGAACAAAACGTTATGCGCCGCTCAAGCCAGCTCGGCCGCCGCTGCCCACGACACGACAGAAAAGCGTTCTCGCTTAAACCAACCCAGTCGCGTAATACACCCCGATCACGAAGAACACCGCCATGGTCTTGATTACCGTCACCGCGAAAATGTCGCGATACGACTGACGGTGCGTCAAACCCGTCACCGCCAGCAAGGTAATCACCGCGCCGTTGTGCGGCAGCGTGTCCATGCCGCCGCTCGCCATGGCGACGACCCGGTGGAGCACTTCCATCGGAATATGCGCGGCCTCCGCGCCTTTGATGAACGTGTCCGACATGGCGGCCAGCGCGATGCTCATGCCGCCCGACGCCGAACCCGTGATACCCGCCAGCGAGCTCACCGAGACGGCGGCATTGACGAGCGGATTAGGAATGCTCTTCAGCGCGTTGCTCACCACCAGAAAACCCGGCAACGCGGCGATCACGCCACCAAAGCCATATTCCGACGCGGTATTCAACGAAGCCAGCAACGCGCCCGCCACCGCCGCCTTGGTGCCGACCGCGAAACGCTCGCGCACGCGGCCGAACGCCGTGACCACGACCATCACGATACCGAGCAGCAATGCGCCTTCCACGGCCCAGATCGCGACCACGCTCTTGATTGTCGTGGTGACCGGCGCATGGATGCCCGGCAGAATGTCCGGCGCCACCGTGTATGTCGCGCCGTACCAGTTCGGAATCCAGCGGGTCAGGAGAAAGTTGGCAACGCCCACCAGCACCAGCGGTGCCACGGCCAGCAGCGGATGCGGCAGCTGTTTCGATTCGACGCGTTCCGGTTCGTTGACGAGATTCGTGCCGTAGCCTTCGCCAGAGGCCATGGCCGCGCGGCGGCGCCATTCCAGATACGTCAGGCCGACCACGATGATGAACAGCGAACCGATCACGCCGAGCGCGGGCGCGGCCCACGACGTCGTCTTGAAGAACGTGGTCGGAATGATGTTCTGGATCTGCGGCGTACCGGGCAGCGAATCCATCGTGAACGAGAACGCGCCGAGCGCGATGGCGCCGGGCATCAGGCGCTTCGGAATATTGCTTTGACGGTACAACTCGGCGGCGAACGGATAGACCGCGAACACCACCACGAACAGCGACACGCCGCCGTAGGTGAGCAGCGCGCACACCGCGACGATCACCGCATTGGCGCGCGAGCGGCCGATATAGCGAATGGCCGCGGCCACGATCGACTCCGAGAATCCGGACAGTTCGATCACCTTGCCGAACACGGCGCCGAGCAGAAACACCGGAAAGTAGAGCTTCACGAAGCCGACCATCTTCTCCATGAAGATGCCGGTGAAGACCGGCGCGACAGCGGACGGATCGGTCAGCAGCACGGCGCCGAGCGCGGCGATCGGCGCAAACAATATGACGCTGTAGCCGCGATACGCGGCAAACATCAGAAACGCCAGGGCGGCGAGGACGATGACAAAGGACATTGAGTCTCCAAAGCTTGGTTGTTCTACGTGGTCGCCGTCCCGACGACGCGACGGCACGGCCGCCCGCAAACGCAGGTTCCGTGCCATCTGCGGCATAACGGCTAGGCCATTGATTTCGCAGGCCGAAGGTCGAAACGTGATGCGGCCGATTGTACCCAAACGTCTCCAAAACGGGACGCAATTCAGCAGAAGATACGCCAAACCGAGGTTAAACCCTTATCGGGTAGGCTTGCTGGCGATCTCTTCCATGAGATAAGCTTGTCTCCAGAATGAGAAAAGCATAAGTAGAACGATAGCCGGAGACAGCGACAACATGATGAACGACTGGGCAGGCCTGCCCGCCACGTACGGCGACGTACTTCGCCGCGCAATGGACTCGCTATTCCGCACCTTTGAAAATTTCAGCGAAGGCACGTTCATTGTCGACGCCGAAGCGCGCGTTGTCTGGATCAACAAGCGCTACGCGGCGCGGTTTGGTTTCTCGGACCCGCAACAGGCAATAGGCCGCGATTGCGAAGCGGTGATTCCCAACAGCCTGATGCGCGAGGTCGTGAAGACCGGCAAACCGATTCTCCTCGATATTCTGGAAACGGACCGCGAGCCGCTCGTGGTCACGCGTTTGCCGCTCAAGGACGACGCCGGCAACACGGTCGGCGCGGTGGGTTTTGCGCTGTTCGACGAGCTGAAGGCGCTGACGCCGCTCTTTTCTCACTACTCGCGCGTGCAGCAGGAATTAATCGCGACGCGTCAGTCGCTGGCGCAGGCGCGGCGCGCTAAATATACGTTCGGCAGTTTCGTCGGCACGAGTGCCGCCAGTCTCGAAGTGAAACGCCAGGCGCGGCGCGCGGCGCAGCTGGAGTCGCCGGTGCTGTTGCTCGGTGAAACCGGCACGGGAAAGGAGTTGCTCGCGCATGCCATCCACGGCGGCTCGGCGCGTGCGAACCAGCCGCTCGTCACCGTCAACGTCGCGGCGATTCCCGATACCTTGCTCGAGGTCGAGTTCTTCGGCGCCGCGCCGGGCGCGTACACCGGCGCGGACCGCAAGGGGCGGGTCGGCAAATTCGAGCTGGCGAACGGCGGCACGCTGTTTCTCGACGAAATCGGCGATATGCCGTTGCCCCTGCAAGGCAAGCTGCTTCGCGTGTTGCAGGACAAGGAGTTCGAGCCGCTCGGCTCGAACCGGATCGCTCGCGCCGACGTGCGCATCATCGCCGCGACATCGGCGGATTTGCCCGCGTTGGTCGCGGCGGGGCGCTTTCGCGCCGATCTGTTCTACCGGCTGAATGTGCTGACGATCCAGGCGCCGCCATTGCGCGAACGCGCGTCCGACATCGAAGCGCTGGCCTACGCGATGCTGGAGGATCTGTCGACGCAAGCACGCGGCGGCAATCACTTCGAATTGCAAGACGATGCCTTGCGCCTGCTGTGTTCCCATGGATGGCCGGGCAATGTGCGCGAGTTGCGCAACACGCTGGAGCGGGCCGTGATGCTGTCCGACAGCGAGCGGATCGATGCGCGGGCGCTTGCGCCGTTGCTTGGCATGACGCACGGTGCCGGTGGTACGGGCACAAGCGCAGGCGTGGCCATCGGCACGGCTCCAACGACGCATGCGTCATCCGGGACGCCCGCCACCGCCGCCGAGCCCGCGTCATGGAGCGACGCAATGGCCGCGTTCGAAAAGCGTTTCCTGAGCGATGCATTGCGCGCCAACGGCGGCCGCGTGATCGACACCGCCGTGCAAATCGGCATGGGCCGTGCCACGCTCTACAAAAAGATTGCGGCCTACGGTATCGACGCGTAGCGAAACCCGCTCATATCGAGTGACGCAGCGTAATAGTCGCGTGGCACAATCGCGTGATCGAAAAACAAGACGTGATCGGGGTTTCAAATGAAACGCAGTCTCTCCTTCTTGGCGCGCCGGGCCAGCGTTATCGCGGCGGTTGGCGCCTTCGCGGCGTTGACCGGTTGCAGCAGCAGCGCGCCGCTGTTCTTGCCGGACGGCCGCGTCACCACGCTGGTTCAATGTCCGGTCGGTTCCGACTCCTGCACGCAACAAGCCAACGCAAGCTGCGGCGGCGCGTTCGACGTGGTGCGTCAGTCCAACGAGAACGGCACGCTCAGTCTGATCTACGCCTGCCGCCCTAAGTAACGCTTTGCCAGCGTCATGCTGACGCTTCGCTTTCCATTGTTCAACGAAGGCGAAGCGCCCTGTCTCACAGCTTTCACTTTGCCCCGGCACACTCAAGCGGCTGGGGAATCACCGTCTCCGCAATAAGTGTGATGTGGTCGGTCATGTCATATCCGCGCCAGGTAATCGTTTCTTCAGGCAATTCTCATACGAAATACCATTGCGCCGTTTTTTCTGATTATTTCCAATCACGCCATTAATCATGCCAATTGCAGGGCGTTCATTTTTATCGTCTCTATTCGGATTCGGTGCGGCACCTAACGGAACGCGAAGTTTCACGGCAGTATGCTTTTCC
Organism: Paraburkholderia sp. BL21I4N1; assembly: GCF_002973525.1. Taxonomy (GTDB): domain Bacteria; phylum Pseudomonadota; class Gammaproteobacteria; order Burkholderiales; family Burkholderiaceae; genus Paraburkholderia. The sequence continues at coordinate 70,399 of NZ_PVEN01000016.1, read as the reverse complement.
GGAGGCTGGCTATATCACACATCACGCAGCTTTTGCCGATTTTATAAATGGACCAGAGAATAAACGAAGAATAATTTTCCGTAAGGGTTTACGGTGGTACTTCGTTGCGGCACGCTTTATGCTTTGTTGATTGCTTCGAAATGAGTTCAATCAGTATTCCGGGGAAAAGCAATGGATCATCACCAACTCGAAAAAGATATTGAGCATCTTGAGCACGTCATCTCACACATTTCCGCTGAAGACCGCATTCCGCTGTCCTACTGGCGCGGCCGCGTCGATTCGGTGTCCGGCGCGGTGCGGATGCCCGCCCAGGCCAGCCGTGTCAAACGACTCAACGCGGTTCTGTTGGCGCTCGAGCAACGGCAAAAAGTGTGACGCGTCACCCTGGTGGGCGAACAGTGTGTCACCCCAGATCGGGTAACGTTTTCTGAAAAAAACGGTAACGGTCATTATTTCCGAATCAGAGTGTACGTTATCTTTGACCCGACTTGCGTCGTATCAGGCGTTACGATTGCACGGGTTTTCCAGTGCGGATCGTCGACGACCGGACGACGCACGGGCGGGTGAAACATAAATGGGCGAATGAGTCCTCCACTGATTCAGGATAAACATGCAACCAGCAGGACTTTCAGCGACGCGACTGACGGCGCTGACGAATGCCATGCAAGGCTACGTGGAGCGTGGCGAAGTAGCTGGTGTGGTGTCGATGGTTTGGCGGCGTGGTGAAATCGGTTATTTCGAACCATTGGGCTGGCGCGATGAAACCGCGCAATTGCCAATGGAACGCGACACGCTATTTCGCATCGCGTCGATGACCAAGCCGGTCACGAGCGCGGCGATTCTGATGTTGATCGAAGAAGACCGCCTCGCGCTGGATACACCGATCTCGCTATGGCTGCCCGAACTCGGCACGCCGCGCGTATTGCGCGACCCCACCGGCCCGCTCGACGAAACCGATCCGGCCAAGGCGCCGCTCACCGTGCTCGATCTGTTGACGCATCGCGCGGGCTTCGCCTATCACTTCACGGCGACCGGGCCGTTGGCGGAAGCTTACGCGGCCGCGTTCAACGGCTTCGAAGCGCACGGCGACACCGGCGCGTGGCTCACCCGCATCGCGTCGTTGCCGTTGATGTTCCAGCCGGGTTCGCGCTGGCACTACGGCATCGCGACCGACGTCCTCGGCGTGCTGGTCGAGCGTGTGAGCGGCATGTCGCTCGGCGAGTTCTTCCGCACGCGGATTTTCGAGCCGCTCGGCATGCGCGATACCGCGTTCTGGGTGCCCGACTCGCAGCTTGCCCGGCTGGCGACCGCCTATGGCGTCGAACCGGGCACACGGCAGCGGGTGGTCGAAGATCACCCGTCGGCGAGCCGTTGGGCAAATCCCGGACGGTTCCAGAGCGGCGGCGGCGGTCTCGTGTCGACGGCCGCGGACTATCTGCAGTTCGCGCAACTGTTGCTCGGCCGCGGACGAGTCGGCGCGACGCGCTTGCTGTCGCATCGCTCGGTCGATCTGATGCGCTCTAACTTTCTCACGCGCGACCAGCGCCGCGTGCCCGCGTTCGGCCATGTGCTGTGGGCCGGGCAGGGGTTCGGGCTGGGCTTGTCGATCGTCGACGATCCGGCGCAGCAATTGCCGCTCGGCTATCGCTCGCTCGGCTCGTTCGGTTGGCCGGGCGCGTACGGCACAAGCTGGTTTGCCGATCCGGTGGAAGACCTGATCGGCCTGATGCTGATTCAGCGGCGCGGGATCGAACCGTTCCCAATGGCACTCGACTTCGAACGCCGCGTGTACGATGCAATTGACGATTGAATACGCCGGCTGCGCTCGCTAAGCGGCCCGCCTGGAAAGCCCGCAAAGGCGGGCCTCCCTGAGCGGGCCTCCCTATCCGGCACTTTATTCATCTGATAGTGTCCCCGAGGGGACTTCCTCAGGGGGCGTCCTGCAGTTCGTCCACCCAATCGGAGCATCCGCCATGGCCACGTACAAGCAGTTGACTGCCCAGCTCGAAAAACTCCACAAGGAAGTCGCCGTGGCCCGCGAGAAGGAAATTGCGCAGGCAATCGCCGACATCAAGCAGCAGATCGTCGACTACGATCTGACGGCCGAAGAGCTCGGTTTTTCGAGCAAGCGTGTGCCGGGGCGTAAAACGGCGTCGGTCGCCAAGTATCGCAACCCGAAAACCGGCGAGACCTGGAGCGGTCGCGGCCGCTCGCCCGGCTGGTTGGCGGGCAAGAATCGCGAGCGCTTTCTGATCGAAAGCTGACGGCTGGCGTTGCGTGGCGCGTGCCGGGACAGCGCGTCGCGCGGTCTGAGGTGATGTTGCACGCGGTCTTCTCCGCACCACTGGGCAGGTCCCGAAAACTCTCACCTTTGACCTCGGCCCGAGTGGCGGACACCCCGCGTTTTTTGCGTGGCGCATGCCGGGCCGCGTGGTTTCGGTAAGCCTGGTTTTGTCCACTGACGCACCTTCGGGCGTGCTTGTCGTCGTTGTCGCGAGCTTGCCGCCCATTCCTCCTAAACCCGCGCCGGCCTTGGCTGACGGGCTTTACCAGGCGATCCGAAGCATCGGTTTCCGCCGCTTTTAATCGCGTATCGTCTCTCTTTTCCGCTTCGCGTTATCCGTGCGTGAGCGTCGTCTCGCGCAATCACCTTTCCGCGTGATTCGGGCTTCACCGTCGCCGGTCCCGAAAACCCTCACCTTTACGTTCGCCTCGGGCCGCCGCCCTTCGGCGCGCTCCGCACAAACCCGGAGTTGAGTTCGCCTCATACCCCGCATCAAAACTCATCGTTACAGGGGCGGGGTGGCCGAACAGCACAATCGCTCATCCCTTTACCCCCAACGGAATGACCATGAGCGTATCGACGGACAAACAACTCTTTATCGGCGAAGGATTCGAAGGCCCGGGCGTCAACCTCGCTCACATCAACGTGCTGGTCGGCCCGCGCAACGGTCCGGCAGGACAGGCCTTCGCCACGGCCCTGGCGACGCCTTCAGCGGGTCACGCGCCGTTCGTCGTGATCGCGCGTCCGGGCGTGCCGACCAAGCCTTTGACGCTGTATGTGAACAAGGCGCAGATCGGCAGCGATTTCCACGGCAACGCGACATGGGGCGCTTCGCAAGCGGGCATCGCGAAGGCGGTCGCCGAGTCGCTGGAAAACGGCACGCTGCCGCCCGAAGCGGAAAACGATTGGGTGGTGGTGTCGGCGAACTGGGTCAATCCGGGTACGGACGATCTCGACGCCGTCTTCGAGAACAACTACCGCGCGTGCAAGAACGCCATTCTTGCCGCGATGAAAGGCCTGCCGCATCGCGATGAAGTATTCGCCGCCGCGCGCGAAGTGTCGAATCCGTTCTATACGCCCAAACAACGTTGATCGTGTGACGCGCCACGTAGCGCAGCCTCGTACGACAGGAGACAAACATCATGGAATACATTCGCCTCGGCCATTCCGGCCTCAAGGTATCGCGTTTGTGCCTCGGCACGATGAACATGGGTACGCCGCAATGGAAGCCTTGGATCTTCGACGAAGCGCAAAGCGAGCCGATCGTTCGTCACGCGCTCGAAGCGGGCGTGAACTTCATCGACCTCGCGGATTTCTATTCGACCGGCGTCGGCGAAGAAGTGGTGGGCCGCATTCTGAAGCGCATTGCGCGTCGCGAGGAAATCGTCGTGACCACCAAGGTCGGCTATGACATGGGCGCGTATCAGAACGCCGGCGGCCATTCGCGCAAGCACATCATGGACGGTATCGACGGCTCACTGACACGCCTGGGCATGGATTACGTCGATCTCTACATGCTGCATTTCTTCGACGTCAACACGCCGGTCGAAGAAAGCATGAGCGCGATGAACGATATCGTACGCGCCGGCAAGGCCCGCTATATCGGCGTGTCGACCATGTACACGTGGCAGTTCGCGAAGATCATGCAGGTCTGCGAGCGCGACGGCTGGCACAAGCCGATCAACATGCAATTGCAGTTGAATCTGGCGTATCGCGAGGAAGAGCGCGAAATGATTCCGTATTGCCAGGATCAGGGCGTCGGCGTATCCGTATTCAGTCCGCTGGCGCGCGGCCTGCTGACCTGCGATCCGAACTCGACGCGCAATCAGACCGACTTCTTTACCGCGCAAATGTATGGCGACGAGGCTTCGCGCGAGATCGCCGCGTCGGTGGCGCGGGTGGCCGCACGGCGTGGCGTGTCGGCCGCGCAGATCGCTCAGGCGTGGGTGCTGAATCACCACGGCGTCGCGAGCATGCTGGTCGGCGCGGATACGCCGGCGCAGTTCGACAGCGCCGTGGCCGCGCTCGGCACCACGCTTTCGGCGGATGAGCTGTTCGAACTCGAACGCAATTACACGCCGTGCGATCTGATCAACGATTACACCGCGGGACGGCGCATTGCTCGTGAGCCTCGGCTCGCGCAGGGCACGTTCGTCGAGAATCTGGAGAAAGCGGCATGAACGAATTTCTGCGCACGGCGCATTACATTGGCGGCGAGTGGGTCGAAAGCGCCAGCACGTATGCCGTGCTGAATCCCGCGACCGGCGAGGTCGTCGCCGAGGTCGCGAAAGGCGGCGCGCAAGAAACCGCGCAGGCGATCGCCGCGGCCGAACGTGCATTTCCCGCGTGGCGTGCATTGACCGCCAAAGAGCGCGGCGCACGCGTCAAACGCTGGGGCGAGTTGATGCTTGAAAACCGCGAAGCGCTCGCCGAACTGCTGACGCTCGAGCAAGGCAAACCGCTCGCCGAAGCGCGCGGCGAAGTCGGCTACGCCGCCAGCTTCTTCGAGTGGTTCGCGGAAGAAGCGAAGCGCGCGTATGGAGACGTGATCCCGAGTCCCAATCCGAACGCGAAGATCATCGTGACGCGCGAACCGGTAGGCGTGGTCGCGGCCATCACGCCGTGGAATTTCCCGCTGGCGATGATTACGCGCAAAGCCGGTCCCGCGCTCGCGGCCGGTTGCACGATGGTGCTCAAGCCGTCGGAGGAAACGCCGTTGTCCGCGTTGGCGCTCGCGGTGCTGGCGCAGAGGGCCGGCATTCCGCCGGGCGTGTTCAACGTGGTGTCCGGCGACGCGGTGGCGATCGGCGGCGTACTCACCGAATCCGACGTGGTGCGCAAACTCTCGTTCACCGGCTCGACGCGCGTCGGCAAACTGCTCGCGAAACAGTCGGCGGACACGCTGAAGAAGCTGTCGCTCGAACTCGGCGGCAACGCGCCGTTCATCGTATTCGACGACGCCGATCTCGACGCCGCCGTGCAAGGCGCGATGGCGTCGAAATTCCGTAACACCGGGCAGACCTGTGTGTGCGTGAATCGCTTCTACGTGCAGGACGGTATTTACGATGCGTTCCTGCAAGCGCTGACGAACGCGGTGCGCAAGATGCGCGTCGGGAACGCGTTGCAAGGCGAGGTTGAACAAGGTCCGCTGATCAATCAGGCGGCGCTGAAGAAGGTCGAAACGCACGTCGCCGATGCGTTGCAAAAGGGCGCGAAGATTCTGACCGGCGGCAAACCGCATGCGCTCGGCGGCACGTTCTACGAGCCGACCGTTCTCGCCGATGCCTCCAGCGCGATGCTGATTGCCGCCGAAGAAACGTTCGGTCCGGTCGCGGCGTGCTTCCGCTTCAAGACTGAAGAAGAAGCCATCCACGCGGCCAACGACACACCGTTCGGCCTGTCGGCGTATTTCTATACGCGCGACCTGGCGCGGGCGTGGCGCGTGGGCGAAGCGCTGGAAAGCGGCATGGTCGGCATCAACGAGGGGATTCTGTCGACGGAAGTCGCGCCGTTCGGTGGCGTCAAACAATCGGGCCTCGGCCGCGAAGGCTCCAAGTACGGGCTCGACGAATACACCGAGCTGAAATACATGATGATGGGCGGCCTCGGGCGCTGATCGGCAAACCTGCGCGTCTCGCCACGCGCGTGCCGGAGATATGCCGCGGAACACACGCGGCGCAACCAGGCACAACCGGGCGTGCGGCCTCATGCCGACCACGCCCGGTCATTCATAAACACGAAGGAGACAGCGTGAGCAATCAGGATATCCAGACGGCCACCCTCGGCCTTGCCCCTACCTTGCCGGCTGCTGCGGCCCCTGCGCGCGGCCCCGTTTCGCTCGACGACGTTCCGCTGAACGCCTTTCACATCAAGATCGCCGGCCTGACGTTCGGCGCGCATTTCACGGAAGGATTCGCGCTCGGCACGATCGGCTACGCGCTTGCCGCGATGAATCGCCAGATGCCGCTCGACGCGTTCTGGATGGGCATGATCGGCAGTTCCGCGCTGATGGGGATTTTCCTCGGCAGCCTGGTGTTCGGCTGGTTGTCGGATCGGCTGGGACGCCAGAAAATTTTCTGTTGAGTTTTCTTATCATCACCGCGGCCGCGTTTGCGCAGTTCTATGTGCGCTCGCCGGCTGAATTGTGTTTGCTGCGTGTGCTGATCGGCTTCGGCATGGGCGGCGATTTCGCGGTGGGGCATGCGATTCTCGCGGAATTCTCGCCGCGCAAGCACCGTGGCACGTTGCTCGGCTCGTTCAGCGTGGTGTGGACGATCGGCTATGTGGTGGCGAACGTGCTCGGCATGCATTACGCCGACGCATCGCCCGATGCCTGGCGGTGGCTGCTTGCCTCCGCGGGGGTTCCCGCGCTGATCGTGCTGGTGCTGCGCATGGGCACGCCGGAATCGCCGCGCTGGTTGCATGGCAAAGGGCGCGTCGCGGAAGCCCGCGCAGTCCTGCTCAAACATTTCGGCGCGCACGTCACACTCGACGGCGGCCACGACGAACACGGTCAGACGGCCGGCGGCTTCGCGCGTCTGTTCAGAAAAGACCTGATTCGCCGGACGTTTTTCAATTGCGCGTTCTTTGTGTGCCTCGTCATTCCTTATTTCGCGATCTATACGTTCCTGCCAACCATCCTGAAAGCGATCCATTTGAACAACGACTCGAGCGCGGATTTTCTGCTGAATGGTTTTCTCGTGCTCGGTGCGTTGATCGGTATCTGGCTGACGATCAAACTGCCGCGCCGGGTGTTCCTGATCGGGTCGTTCGCGGTGACGTGTTTGTCGCTGATCGCGTTGAGCGTGCTGCCGGAGTCGGCGGCGATGGGCATGATCGTCGCATTCGCGATCTTCACGCTGACGATGTCGGCGTTCTCGAATCTCGTCGGCGTATTTCCGCCGGAATGCTTCCCCACCGAGGTGCGCGCCTGCGGTGTCGGCCTCGCGATTGCCTGCAGCCGGCTGGGTTCGGCGGTCGGCACGTTTTTGTTGCCGTTAGGCATCGCGCACTTGGGGTTTCACGCGACGATGACCGTGCTCGCGGCGGTGCTGCTGATCGGCATGGTGGTGTCGATAGCGTGGGCGCCTGAGACGAAGCACCTTACGCTCAACGAAGCCAGCGGCGCCTAACACCAACGCGCTGCAACGCATAAAAAACCCGCCGCATCGGCAACGATGCGGCGGGTTTTCTATTTGTGGCTCGAATTGCGGCTCGAACATTCAATTCGCGCGCTCTTTTTTGGATTTTTAGGAGAAGTCTGATTTTCTCCTTGTTCGAAAAACGTGCCTCCAGAAACGCCTCAAACTCCACCTCCCTTCCTATCTCAATTAATAAGAATCGTCCTAGATATTTAAGAGATACGAAATCTTAATATTTCTTTGCGCCTGAAAGACAGGCCACTTTTCAACTTACCGGAGCAGCAACCATGAAAGCAATTCTTCCCGCTATCGCGATCGCAGCCAGCGGCATGATGGGTCTCGCATCGCTCAGCGCGCACGCCGCGGATGGCACGATCACCATTACCGGCACGGTGTCGGATACCACGTGCTCGATCAACGGCGCGGCAACGGGCACCTCGGCCGACAAGTCGATCACGTTGCCGTCGGTGTCGGCAGGTTCGCTGTCGACGGCGGGTAATGTCGGCGGTACGTCGAGCCCGAGCGACCTCGCGCTGACCCTGAGCGGCTGCTCGGGCGCCGCCACCAAGGCGATCGCCCGTTTCGAAAACGGCCCTACCGTCGACCAGAACAACGGTTACCTCAACAACTCCGGAACGGCGACGAAAGTGCAAGTGCGTTTGCTGAACGCGCAGATGCAACCGATCAACATCACCACGAATGCGAACAACGACATCTCGGCGAATGCGACGATGATCACCAGCGGTGGCGCGAGCCTGAAGTATTTCGCGCAGTACTACTCGGCGGGTAAGGCAACCGCCGGCACCGTCAGTACGTCGGTTCAATACACGATGCAGTATCAGTAAGCGAAGAACGAAGGCGTTCGTCGACGCGAGCGCCTTTTTTTAACGGCTATTTTCAAGATTATTGTCAAAGGTGCTGTGATGAAGTTGCTCGGAAAAATGACGACGGGAATCGGTTTTGTCTGCGCTCTGCTGGCGGGCGGCGCACAGGCCAGCGTGACGATCGGTGGTACGCGCGTGGTGTATCCGCTCGAGCAACGCGAAGTCACGGTCAAACTGGACAACGACAGCCGCGGCCCGTCGCTGGTTCAGGTATGGATGGACGACGGCAATGCGGATGCAAAACCTGGCGAAATCAAGGTGCCGTTCGTGATCACGCCGCCGATCTTCCGGATGGATCCGAAGAAAGCGCAGACGCTGCGCGTGATGTATAGCGGCGAAGCGGTGCCGCAGGATCGCGAATCGATCTATTGGCTCAACGTTCTCGACATTCCACCGAAGGCCGACAGCGCGCCGGATGTCAACTCGCTGCAAATGGCGTATCGCACGCGTATCAAGGTTTTCGTGCGTCCGGCCAGATTGCCGGGCAAGCCCGAGGACGCACCGGCGCAGTTGACCTGGAAGATCGCGACGTCGCCGGATGGTAAAGGGCAAGCGGTCAGCGTCACGAATCCGACGCCTTACTACGTGTCGTTCAGCGAAGTCGACGTGGAAAGCAACGGGCATGTCTTCAAGAACGAACAGGGCGGCATGGTTGCACCGCGTGCATCGGTGGTTTTGCCGATCGCAAAGATGAATGCCGTGGGCGCCGGCGCCAAGGTTCACTACACCGCCATCAACGACTACGGCGGCGCGCTCGACGGCGACGCGTCGCTCGGCCAGTAGACCGCGGCAGTTTGCCGGCTGGACGGCCGCCTCCGTCCGAATTCAACTTTTTTCAAACATGGCGTGCGTTGCATCCGCAACGCACAGGGATAACGCACGTCGGTTGCGGGCATGGGAAGTCGGTCAGATCATGAAACTCTCAGCGGATCAACGGTCGCAAGTTCGCGCTAGCGCGTTCGCAGGTCCGTTCGGCCTTAGCCCCGTCGCTGCCGTCGTCTTGTCGGTTTTTGCGGTGTTGGGCGGCGTCCAGTCGGCGAGCGTGAGTGCAGCTGAAGCCCATAATGCGGACGCCGCCGTCCAGTTCGATACGACGTTTCTGCACACCGATGCGACTCAAGGCGTGGACCTCACGCGATTCGCACGCGGCAATACGGTGTCGGCGGGCGTGTATTCGGTCGACGTCTGGGTCAACGACATTCGGGTGGCGCGTCAGGATCTGCGCTTTGTCGCGGCACGCGATGGACAAAGCGCTCGCGCTTGCTTGAGCCGTCAGATGCTGGAAACGCTGGGTGTCGATTTTGCCAAGGTCGACGCGAACCGGAGCGGCGCCGCTGCCGCCGAATGCGTCGATCTCGCTGCTCTGGTGCCGGAGTCGTCGATCGACTTTGATTTTTCGGAGCAGAAGTTGACGCTGGGCGTGCCGCAGAAATACCTGCGTAATGCCGCACGTGGCTATGTGCCGCCCGACATGTGGCAAACCGGCGTCAACGCGGGCTTCGTCAGCTACAACGCGAATGCGTACCGCACTGCCGGCCCGGGCATGGATTCGACGCAGAGCTACCTTGGTCTGAATGCCGGCGTGAACATCGGCGCGTGGCATGTGCGTCATCAATCGTCCGTGTCACAGCAAAGTGGCCAGGCCACGCGTTTCGACGACATCGCGACCTATGTGCAACATGACGTGGCCGCGCTGAAATCGCAGGTGACGCTGGGCGATGGCTACACGACCGGCGATGTATTCGACAGCGTGCAGTTCCGCGGCGCGCAGATCGCCACCGACGACCGCATGTTGCCCGAATCGCTGCGCGGCTTTGCGCCGGTCGTGCGCGGCACGGCGGAAACGAATGCGCGCGTGTCGATCCGGCAGAACGGTCAGGTGATCTATGAAACGAGCGTGTCGCCTGGCCCGTTCGAAATCAATGACCTGTACGCGACCGGCTATGGCGGCAACCTCGACGTGACGGTGACCGAGGCCGACGGTCGCACCAAGCGTTTCACCGTACCGTATGCCGCGGTCGCGCAGTCTCTGCGGCCGGGTACGACGCGTTTCTCGGTGACGGCCGGCCAGTTGCGCAACGCAACCCTCGACACAAAGCCGAACTTTGCGCAGTTCACCCTGCAACGCGGCCTCACGAACTCGGTGACGGCCTATGGCGGCGGCGTCGCGGCAAACGGTTATGTGGCGGCCGATATCGGCGCGGCGCTCAACACGAAGTTCGGCGCATTTTCAGCCGACGTGACCGCCGCGCAGACCCACGTGCCGAACCAGAGTGCCCAGCGCGGCGCCAGCCTGCGCATCGGCTACAGCAAGTTCATCGATCCGACCCACACGAACATTTCCGTGGCGGCTTACCGCTACTCGACAGCGGGCTTCATGAATCTGTCGGATGCCGCGTCCGTGCGCGACCTCGCCCTGCACGGCGGCGATATCAATTCGGTTTATCGGCAGCGCAACCGTCTCCAGCTCTCCGTGAACCAGAACTTCAAGAACTACGGCTCGGTGTTTCTGAGCGCGTCGGCTCAGCAATACTGGAATCACGACGGCAGCGACACGTTCTATCAGGCTGGCTATACCAACAGCTACCAATACGGAACCTACAGCGTGACTGCTGGACGCACACGCAGCGCCAACGGTTCGATGTCGAATCAGTTCATGGTCAGCACCACCATTCCGCTTGGCCACGGCCAGCATGCGCCTTTACTGTCGACCAATCTGTCGAACCAGGCAGGCAGCACGAACCTGCAGGCCAACGTCAGCGGTTCGCTCGGCGATGCCAACCAGTACGCGTATAACGCTTACGGCACGTATGGCAGCGGTAACGGCGGCAGTTCCGCCATTGCCGGCGTGAGCGGCACGTATCGCGCGCCGTATGCGCAGATGACGGCGTCCGCGAGTTCCGGTTCCCAGTCGAGCCAGGTGTCGGCGGGTATCAGCGGCTCGGTCGTCGTGCATCCGGGCGGCGTCACGCTGTCGCAGACCGTGGGCGACACCTTCGGTATCGTCGAGGCGCCGGGTGCGGCGGGCGCGAAGGTGACCAGCGCGCCGGGCGTCAAGCTCGATCGGCGTGGTTACGCGGTGGTGCCGTACCTCACGCCGTATGGCATGAATACAGTCGATATCGACCCGAAGGGCACGTCGACCGATGTCGAGTTCGAATCGACCTCGGAACAGGCAGTACCGCGCCTCGGGTCGGTTGTCATGCTGAAGTACAAAACCGTGAGCGGTCGTGCCGCGCTGATTCGCGCGCCGCAATTGGGCGGCAAGGCGCTGCCGTTCGGCGCCGATGTGGTGGATGGCAACGGGCGCACCGTGGGCGTCGTGGCGCAGGACAGCCGGATTTTTGCGCGTGGCCTCGAAGATCAGGGTGCGCTGTTTGTGAAATGGGGCGCCGCAGTGTCGGAAGAATGCCGTATCGACTATGTGTTGCCGAAGAAGACGGAGAAGGCGGCCACGGCCTATACATCGGTGCAAGCGCATTGTCTTGCCGGCGGTTAAACGGATCGGCCCGCTACGATTTACGCCGACTGGCAGGCGCCGTGTCCTTCGGCCGGCACCTCCTTTCCCGCCTTCCGCCCCCATGACGTGTATCATTCGTTCCCTGCGCTGTTCTGCGCTGGCGATTCCCGGATTGTCGAACGCTCGTTCGTGACCTGTTTCCGACGCGCTCGGGTTGCCACTGTGACGCGGGTTCCGGCCCAACTCCCGCAGCTCGACGCCGCCGCGCAAGGCGTGGCACGCCGGTAGCCACAAGCCGCCGGCAACCGCCCGAACCCCTATCCGTGACCGCCAGACCCGATGTCAGTCTCCGAACTCAAACGCCGCCGCACGTTCGCGGTCATTTCCCACCCGGACGCGGGTAAAACCACGCTCACCGAAAAACTGCTGCTGTTCTCGGGCGCGATTCAGATCGCCGGCACCGTGAAGGGCCGCAAGAGCAACCGCTACGCGACGTCCGACTGGATGGAAATCGAAAAGCAGCGGGGCATTTCGGTGGCTAGTTCGGTGATGCAGTTCGAGTACGGCGACGCCGTCATCAACCTGCTCGACACACCGGGCCACGAAGACTTCTCCGAAGATACGTATCGCGTGTTGACCGCGGTCGACGCTGCCGTGATGGTGATCGACGGCGCGAACGGTGTCGAAGCGCAAACGCTGAAGCTGCTCGAAGTCTGCCGCAGCCGCAAGACGCCGATCGTCACCTTCATCAACAAGCTCGACCGCGAAGTGCGCGAGCCGCTCGAACTGCTCGATGAAATCGAGCAGCATCTGGGTGTGGCGGCCGTGCCGTTCACCTGGCCGATCGGCATGGGCAAGGAATTTCAGGGTGTCTACGACATCCAGCGCGATCAGGTGCGGTTGTTCCGCGCCGGTCAGGATAAGGCGGGTGGCGAGGTCGAAACGCTGCAGGCGCTGAGCAACGAAGAAGGCGAACGCCGCTTTGGCCATAGCTGGGTGAAGTCGAAAGAAGAAATCGATCTGATCACCGGTGCGTCGCCCGACTTCGATCGCGAGCAATTTCTTGCCGGTCAGCAATCGCCGGTGCTGTTCGGCTCGGCGATCAACAACTTCGGCGTGAAGGAAATTCTCGACGCGCTGGTCGATCTGGCGCCGCCGCCGTCCATGCGCATGACCGTGCAGCGTCCGGTGCTGCCGGACGAGCCGAAATTCACTGGCGTCGTGTTCAAGGTTCAGGCGAACATGGATCTGGCGCACCGCGACCGCGTGGCGTTTATCCGTGTGTGTTCGGGGCACTTCGAGCGTGGCATGGCCGTGAAGGTGACGCGCACCAACAAGACGTTCCGCGCCAATAACGTGGTGACGTTCCTGTCGCAACGTCGTGAGACGGTGAGCGAGGCGTATCCGGGCGACATCATCGGTATTCCGAATCACGGCACGCTGAGTCTCGGCGATACGTTGACCGAAGGCGAAATGCTGCAATTCGTTGGTCTGCCGTTCTTCGCGCCGGAAATTTTCCAGACGGTGGAAGTGGTCGACCCGATGCGCGCCAAGCAACTCGGCGAGGCGCTCAAGCAGCTCGGCGAGGAAGGCGCGATTCAGGTGTTCCGTCCGGAAGTCGGCGGCTTGATGATTCTCGGCGCGGTTGGACAACTGCAGTTCGAAGTGGTGTCGCACCGGTTGTCGACCGAATACAAGGTCGATGTGCGGATGGCGCCGGCACGTTACCGCATGTCACGTTGGGTGACCTGCGACGACGCCGCCGAATTGCGCCGCTTCACCGATTCCTACGCGGCGCGGATCGCGCTCGACGCGTCGGATGCGCCGACGTATCTGGCGTCGCACGTGTCGGAAATTGAAGTAGCGCAGAAGGCGTGGCCGAAGATCGTGTTCAACGAATTGCGCGAGCATTCGGGCGCGCCGTTCAAGAAGACGATGTAAATCCACTAGCGCTAGTGCCCGGTTTCGGCTCTTCCCAGCGCCTCACCGCAAAGCAAAAAAGGCCCCGTCATTCTCGACGTGGCCTTTTTGCTTTTTTGGGTAACGCGACTATTGATAGGTCATCGTGAATATAGCCGTGGCATTGACGGTGCCCGGCGTCACGGATGCGGCACCCAAACGGTAGTACTGCGCGAAAAACTGGAACGATGTATTGCCTGTGGTACCGGAAGTCAACTGAAGTGGGCTATCTAGCGCAATTGCCGAACGTGAGGCATTGAGTAACTGCACGCCTATGCCCGTTGCCGTACCGTTCGACGCTATGACGTTCGGCATGCCTGACGAGGACGTGGACGAAAACGTGACAGCCACCGAAACACCCGTCTGGCAAGTCAGGCCGATGGAAAACGGCGTATTCGCGGCCGTGGAACCCGCCGATGGAAAGGCGGACGCGCTAACCGGACGTAGCGCGACGGTTTGAGCGGCCGTATCGGCCGTGACAGAACAGGTGACGGGGCGAATGGCACCCGTCGTGACCGTCAGTCTGTTCGAGCCGTTGTTGAGTTGGATACCCGTATTCAGGACGCCGCTGACGAACTGGGCCGAAGCGATTGTGCCGCCAGTCACGGTGCCGGTCTTCACCAGTTCAAGCGTGCCCGAGACATTGAAGCTTCCGTTCGAACTGGTACTGCCCAACGACGAATCGGCACCGCAAGCCCCCGATTGATTAAGCGCGACGCCTTGACCGTTGCGCATGCGCATACCGACACCGGGCAGCCCCGTTGTGAATACTCCGGGCATTCCAGACACAGGGGTTTGGCCCGATGCGCAAACAACGACCGGTATATCGAATGTTGCGGAATTGGTGCATTGCCCTGATAGCGTGAAGCTCTGAACGGTGCCGGGAATCGTATCGCCGGCCACGAGCGAATTGGATATGGCCAACGTCCCATAGGTGAACGTTTTCGGCAGGCCGGTAGTGGGGCAGTCCGCGCGCGCGTTGGCGGTCCAGCACAACGTAAAAACGACAAGCAAAATCACGCGCACGGCGGCTCGCGTGGTGTTGATGGGGTGGCGCATCGTCGGTTCCTGCGGATCGGGGCTGTTGTGCGAGAAGACTTGCCCGTCTGCCTCACGTCATGACTGAAACGCTCGACAGCTTTCGTCCTTGGTGCCCTCCCGGCCTTACCACAATGCTGCCGTGGCTATCCAGAATTTTGATCCACCGGTGTCTCAAATTAAATCGGAACATTCTTAGGTTTTTGAGACATGTGACGGGGATATCGCGGACCGTTCCAGCCCTTACCCTACCTTCAATCCCTCTTCCCGCATCCACCCCGCAAACGCCTGCACATGCTCAAGCTCCGCATGGCGCTGCGCCACATCCAACCAATACCCAAACGGCCCCGTCACTTCGATATCGGAAAACTGCGCAAGACTTCCATCCGCGAGTTCGTCGACGATCATGTTCCGGTCGACGATCGCCAAACCCGCGCCTTTGCGCGCGGCGCGAATCGCCTGTTCGAGCGTCGAGAACTCGATACCGTTTTCGGCGTAGTGCGCGGGCAACCCGGCTTTGGCCAGCCAGTTCGGCCAGAGATCCAGCCGGGCGTCGTTATGCAGCACATGCAGCGCGGGCATCTGTCCGAGCAACTGATCGAGCGGCTGTCCAAGCAGGCGCGGCGCGCCGACCAGCACGTGACGCTCGATCATCAGCAATTCGGAATGGGCGTCGGCCAGCGCATGGCGGCCGAAGCGGATGTTGCAATGACAGTCGCTGGTCGGTTCGGTGCGGATCGACAGCTCGACGTCAGGCAGTTCCACCGCGAGCGACCCGAGCCGCGGAGAAAACCATTGCGTCGCAAAGGTGGGTGGCACGGCGACCACGAGGCGGCGCTGCCCTTTTGCTGCGGTAATTTGGCGGAAGCCGCGCTCGATGGTGTCGAACGCCTCGGACAGGCACGGCAGGAACTGCAACCCGGCCGGCGTCAACCGAATGCCCTTGTGATCGCGCTCGAACAGCTTCGCGCCCAGCGATTCCTCGAGCAGTTTGATCTGCCGGCTCACCGCGCCTTGCGTCACGCACAGCGCCGTCGCCGCGCGATTGAAGCTCATATGACGGGCCGTTTCTTCGAAGAAGCGCAACGCGATCAACGAGGGCAAGCGTCGCATACATCACCTTCTATTTCTTTAGTCATGCGGTGCGGGCGGGTCAGGGTGCGAGCCGCACTGCGGAATGGATGGCCGTACTGCGTACGGACCGCGCGTTGTCTCCCACGCGCCGCGCGAGCCGTGATCGGCTCGCGTCTTTATTCAGGCATGCCGGTTGGCATCGCTTGAGATTGTCGCATTGACGCTGGATATTGTGCTTGGAGAGCCGGAAAAAATTCCACCGCATGAAGATGAACATCAAGCGGAATCCGCAACTTGTCATGCGAGCGCTCGCGCAGCGCCGCGCAAGCGCCCGACTTCGCCTATCCTGACGAAGACGCGCGTCCGGCGATCAAGCCGCCGCGCCTTCCCACTCTACGGAGCGCCCGTGACCGTCCGCAACCTCGACGCCTTATTCCGACCCAAATCCGTCGCCGTGATCGGCGCGTCCGAGCGGCCAGGCAGCACCGGTGCGATGGTGTGGGCGCGCGTACTGGAAGGCGGCTTCGACGGTCAGCTGTGGCCGGTCAATCCGAATCACACCAGCCTGGGCGGCCACAAGGTGATCGGCGACGTCGGCGATCTGCCGCAAGCGCCGAGCGTCGCGCTGATCTGCACGCCGCCGGCCACGTGGCCTGGCATCATCCACAAACTCGGCGGACTAGGCACGCGGGCGGCGATTATCGTCGGCGAGGCGCGCAGCGATGACGACCGGCTCGCGTTGCGTCATGCGCTTTCGGCGGCGCGGCCGCATCTGCTGCGGATCGTCGGACCAGGCAGTCTCGGCGTGGTGTCGCCGGCGCTGCGCGCGCATCTCGGCGCGCCGTCGTGCACGGTCAAGGCGGGCGGCGTCGCGTGGGTGTCGCAGTCGAACGCGCTGACCAATGCGGTGCTCGGCTGGGCGCATGCGCGCGGGCTCGGTTTTTCGCACGCGGTCGCGCTGGGCGGCGAGGCGGATGTTGACGCGGGCGACGTCCTCGATTATCTGGCGAGCGATCCCGGCACGCGCGCCATTCTGCTCGAACTCGACAGCGTGCGCGCGGCGCGCAAATTCATGTCGGCGGCGCGCGCGGCGGCGCGCAACAAGCCGGTGCTGGCGCTGCGTTCAGGGCGCGCCGATCCCGCCGACGCCCTCTATACGGCCGCGTTCCGCCGTGCCGGCATGGTGCGCGTCGACGCGCTCGACGATCTGCTCGACGAAATCGAAACGCTCGGCGTGGGCCGCGTCGCGGCCGGCGCGACGGCGACGCTGATTACCAGCGACCGAGGCCTCGCCACGCTCGCCTGCGACGCCTTCGCGGCGGCCGGCGACACGCTCGCGCCGTGGCCCGACGAGGCGTCGGACGCGTTGCGCGAGGTTCTGCCGCACGCGGTGGGCGGCAACCCGCTGCAACTGGGCGACGACGCCCGGCCGGAGCACTTCGGCACCGCGCTCAAGCTGCTCGCGGACCATCGCAGCACCGGCACGGCGTTCGTGGTGCACGCATCGACGCATGGCGCACCGGTCGGCGAAGTCGCGCAGGCGTTGATCGAGAACCAGCGGTTCGCGTACCGAGGCTTGCTGGCGTGCTTCTTCGGCGGCGTGGATGCCGCCACGCGCGACGCATTGCACGCGCAAGGCATTCCGGTTCATACGACGCCGCAGCGGCTCGCTCGCGCTTTCGCTCGCCTGATCGATTACCGGATGGGACGCGAACTGCTGATGCAGACGCCAGAAGGTTTGCCGGCGCAGATTCCGGCGTCGATCGACGCCGCGCAGGCGCAAGCGCGCGAGGCGCTGACGGCCGGCGAGCACCAACTCACTGGCGCCGCGGCGATGACGTTTCTCCGGCGGTTCGGGTTGCGGGTCGAGACGCAACCCGATTTCGCGGAAAGCGACGCCGCACCGTCCACGCGGCCGGTTGTCGATATCGCCGTGGAACTCCACGACGACGACAACTTCGGCCCGGTGTTCCGCTTTGTCGCGCCGTCGGTGGACGGCGTATCCGAAGCGCTGCGCGTCTACGGCCTGCCGCCGCTGAATCCGATGCTGGCGCGCGATATCGTCACGCGTTCGCGCTACGCGCGGCTGGTGTCGCCCGAGCCGGCACTGGCCGCGTTGACGGCGCTCTCGCAGGCGGTGTGCGACGTCAAGGAAATCGTGGGCCTGGCATTGACGCTACGGGTTTTCAAGGAACACGTGGTTGTCGTCAACCCCACGCTGAGGATTGCCACCACGCGCAGCCGGCTCGCGATCGTGCCGTATCCGCGCCGCTTCGAAGAGACGCTCGACTGGCAAGGTTTGCAGGTGACGGTGCGGCCGATCCGTCCCGAAGACGAGGCCGCGCACCATGACTTCGTCGAAGCGATGACGCCGGAAGATTTGCGCCTGCGGTTTTTCGGCGCGGTGGGAAGCTTCGACCACTCGCAACTTGCACGCATGACGCAGATCGACTACGACCGCGAGATGGCGCTGATCGCGACGATCGTCAACGACGAAGGTTTCACGCGCACGCTCGGCGTCGTGCGCGCCGTGGCCGATCCCGACAACGAAACGGCCGAATTCGCGGTGGCGGTGCGCTCGGATCAGAAAGGCCGGCGGCTCGGTCAATTGCTGATGGACCGTATCATCAAATATGCGCGGGCGCGCGGTATCCATTGGCTGGTCGGCGAGGCGTTGCGCGAAAACGGTCCGATGATTGCTCTCGCCAAGGCTTGCGGCTTCACGGTCACGCGGACGGAAGACCCGGGCGTGGTCGGCTTTCGCATGGCGCTAGACGACGCGGCCGACGCCACCTCGTAGCCAGCGTCAGCGCAAAAAAATAGCGTCGAGTGAGACTCGCACAGCCTCACTCGACGCTCGATTCACTACTCAACCTGCTTAAACCGGCAGCTTGGCGACGGCCTCATCGACCTGCGTACGCGTTACCGACAACTCTTCCAGCCATGCGTCCGCATACACGGCGCCGGTTTCGCGCTCCAGGCGCGCGATCGTCGCCGCGCAACGGATCGCATCCTTCGGCGTCGCGATGAAGGACTTCACCGATTCACCGGCCTTGAACGCATCGAACAAGGGTACGCGAATATCGTCCGGCAGCGCACGGGCGGTCCACTGGTACGGCTTGCCGTTGAACGTGAATTGCGGCGGCAGCACGCGTTCCTTTTTGGCGGCCGGAATCAGGCCGAACATGCGCGCGGCGTCGCCGATCTGCTCGGCCGAAAACAGCTCGTCCGGGCTGATGTCGAATTGCTGAATGAACGTCTCGATGCTTTGCATCGCCGCAGCGCGGTCGTCGCGGCGCTTCTGCGCATGCGCGACGATGTCGCGCAATTCGTCGGCTTCTTCGGGCGTGATCGTGAAGCTCGACTGCTTCTGCTGGAGTTCGGAAAAACGCTGGAATTCGGAATCGGTCAGAAGTTTCGCCATTGCTTATCGATGCGCGCGCATGAGCGAACCCATGCGGCTTAAATTTGAGAGGGTCGCCATTCTAAACCATGTGCGCGAGCGACTGATTTTCGCTTAACCACGGCTCGACGACACTCTCTGCGGACGCCGTGTTAGCCGACGTCCTCGCGAAACATCGACAACGCCTGCACCGTCTCGCGTAGCAGGGTGGTCGCGGCTTCGAGCGTCGGCGCGACATATTCGTCGATGCGCCGCAAATACGGGCAGGTGAGCACCGCGATCGCCTGGCCGGCGGGTCCCTGGATTGGAAACGTGACGTCGGTCACGCCGAACGTCTGCTGGCTGTCCTTCTGCGAAAAGCCGGCCGTGCGAATCCGCTCGCAGGCCTGTTCGAGCGCGTCGCGATCGATCGTGACCTCGCCCTTCACCCGGGTGTGTTCGGCCAGCATCTGCTGACGCTGCTCGACGCTCTGAAACGCGAGCATCACGCGACCCGAACCGGTGTCGATCAAGCCGACCCGCGAGCCGAGCCGCACCGAGATGCCCCAGGTGCCGGGGCCATCCACTTGAGCGATCACCAGCAGGTTGCCGCGGTCGTACACCACGAGGTGACACGATTGTTCGGCAGCATCGGCGAAGCGCTGCATCAACGGCAGGGCTTCCGCGATCAGACGGTTCATCGGGGGATGGCGGTGCGCGAGCGCATACAGCTTCAGGCTCAGCGAGTAGCGGTCGCCGGCGGCCGAGCGCACCACGTACTGGCGCGCCACCAGGCGTTCGAGCATCCGGTACATCTCGCTGGCATTGCGGCCTAGCGACTTGGTGATTTCGGCGCGTGTCAGTCCGTCTTTCTGCTCAGCGAGCAGTTCCAGAATGTCGAGGCCCTTGTCGAGCGCGGGGGCGCGGTAACGGTCGGCGTCGTCTTTGTCGTCTGCGTCCATGGTGAGCGAGGTTCCGTGGCTTTTTCTCATTATCTGGCGCGTGAGTGTAAGTGCGGGGCGAATCTCTAGCGAGCGGACGATCTCCAGGGAAAACACGGGGGCATGCTGCAGTGCACTTTCCTTGACTTCGAAAAGTCCGTATATGAATAATACGTTCATTGGTGAATAGACGCACGCCAATACACGATAAGAAAGCGCAGGACGAAGTGCCGGCCGTCAAGGTCCGGTCCACGCCGTTCCCACAACGCAGTGCCTTGCATGGGGCCGGAGTCAGTGCCAAAGCGCGACTCCCGCCCGCCAAAGGAGACAACCATGTCGTTCGCCAAAAGGCCGCACGCGGTCCGCCGTTCGCTCTTCACCATGGCCGCCGCGGCTTGCATCGCCAGTCTCGGCGCTGCCGGTACCGCCCAGGCCGACACCGGCAAGATCGGCCTCGATCTGCCGCTGCTCACGTCGCCGTTCTGGCAGTCGTACAACAACTATCTGCCCAAATACGCGAAGGATTCGGGCCTCGATATCCTCGCGCCGGTCAATTCGAACGGCGATCCCGCGCAACAGATCACCGACATGAACAACCTGCTGAACCTCGGTGCGAAGGGCATCGTGGTCGGCCCGCTGGACTCGGCGGCGATCAGCCGCGCGCTCGACGCCGCAGCGGCGAAAAACGTCCCCGTGGTGGCCGTGGACGTCGCGCCGACGCAAGGCAAAGTCGCGATGGTGGTGCGCGCCGACAATCGCGCGTATGGCGAGAAGGCGTGCAAATACATCGGCGACCACGTGAAGTCGGGCAAGGTCGTGCAGATCATGGGCGATCTGGCGTCGGTGAACGGACGCGACCGGTCGGAAGCATTCCGCTCGTGCATGAAGGGCTATCCGGGCCTGACGGTGCTGGAAATTCCGGCGGCATGGAAGGGCGACGTCGCGGCCACTGCACTCGACAGTCTGCTGACCGCGAATCCCGACGTGAAGGGGATCTACATGCAAGCGGGCGGCGTCTATCTGTCGCCGACGCTGCAAACGCTGCGCCGCAAGCAGATGCTGTTTCCGGTGGGCGATCCGAAGCACGTCGTGATCGTCAGCAATGACGGCATCCCGCAGGAGTTCGATGCAATCCGCCGCGGCGATATCGACGCGACTGTGTCGCAGCCTGCCGATTCGTACGCGAAATACGGCCTGTTCTATATCAAGGCTGCGTTGGCGGGGCAAACCTTCAAGCCGGGCCCGACCGATCACGGTAGCAACATCATCCAGCTGGCGCCGGGAATTCTCGAAGACCAACTGCCCGCGCCGCTCGTGACGAAGGCGAACGTCGACGACAAAGCCTTGTGGGGCAATACCGTCAAATGAACGGTCACCTGAGCGAGCCGACGCCTTCCGTGCCGGTGGTCGAAGCGTTTGGCGTCACCAAACGCTACGGTTCGACCGCCGCGCTGAACGACGTGAGCATCCGCGTGATGCCTGGCGAGTCGCATGCACTCGTCGGGCGTAACGGGGCGGGGAAATCGACCTTGGTGTCGATTCTCACCGGCCTGCGCAAGCCCGATACCGGCGAGGTACGCTTCGGCGGCGCGGTTGCGCCGTCAATCGCGGATCGCGACGCGTGGCGTGAACGCGTCGCGTGCGTCTATCAGCATTCGACGATCATTCGCGATCTGAGCGTGGCGGAGAATCTGTTCATCAATCGTCAGCCGTCGCGCGGCGGCGTGATCGACTGGCGTGCGATGCGCCGCGACGCGCGCGAGTTGCTCGACCACTGGAAGATCGACGTGCGCGAAGAAGCACGCGCCGGCGATCTAAGCGTGGAAGCGCGGCAGTTGGTGGAAATCGCACGCGCGCTGTCGTACGGCGCGCGTTTCATCATTCTCGACGAACCGACCGCGCAGCTCGACGGCGACGAAATCAAGCGTCTGTTCCGGCGTATCAGTGAGTTGCAGCGCGAAGGCGTGACCTTCCTGTTCATCTCTCACCATCTGCAAGAGGTGTACGAGATTTGTCAGGCCGTGACGGTGCTGCGCGACGCGCGGCATATTGTCAGCGCGCCGGTGTCCGCGTTGCCGCGCGAACAGTTGATCGAAGCGATGACGGGTGAACGCGGCGGCCTGGCCGTCGCCGATGCGGCGGCGCGCGACGCGTTGCCCGCCAATACGGCGATCGCGTTGCGAGTCAAAGACCTGGCCGGCTCCGATTACGACAACGTGTCGTTCACCGTGAAGCGCGGCGAAGTGGTTGGTCTGACCGGTGCCACAAGCAGCGGCCGCACGAGCGTAGCCGAAGCGATTGCCGGTTTGCGCGCGGCCAAACGCGGCACGATCAGCGTGGACGGTGCGATCCTGCCGCCCGGCGATGTGCCCGCCGCGCTCGCGCACGGCATCGGCTGCGTGCCGAAGGATCGCCATCACGAAGGCCTGGTGCTGACGCAATCGGTCGCGGAAAACGCGTCGATGACGATCGCGCGTCTACTCGGCAAATTCGGCATTGCACCGCCCGCGAAGAAGAACGCGTTCGGCCAGAAAATGATCGACGCGCTCGGCATCGTCGCGCAAGGTCCGGAGCATGTCGTGTCCGGGCTATCGGGCGGTAATCAGCAAAAAGTGGTGATGGCGCGCGCGCTCGCCACGAACCCGAACGTGCTCGTGCTGATCGACCCCACCGCTGGCGTCGACGTCAAATCGAAAGAAGCGTTGCTCTCCGTCGTGGATCGCGTGCGCGAAGAGGGCAAGGCCGTGCTGGTCGTGTCCGGCGAACTCGACGATCTGCGCACCTGTGACCGTGTGCTGGTCATGTTCCGTGGCCATGTCGCGGCCGAATTCCCCGCGGGTTGGCAGGACCACGACCTGATCGCTTCCGTTGAAGGAGTCAGTCTCCATGAAGAATAGTGTGCCCAGTCCCGCATTCAGCACAGCGTCGGCCTCGGGGTCGACGCAGGCTGTGGCCGCCGCGACACGCGGCAAACGCGCGCGTTCCGAACTCGCGCGGTTGCGTGAACTGGCCTTGCTGCCTGCGCTCGCGTTGCTGCTGGTGATCGGCGCGTTCGTCAGCCCCAGTTTTCTGACGAAGGCGAATCTGATCAGCGTGCTGGGGGCGTCGGCGGCGCTCGCGCTGGTGGTGCTCGCGGAATCGTTGATCGTGTTGACCGGCAAGTTCGATCTGTCGCTCGAGTCGACCGTGGGCATCGCGCCCGCCGTCGGCGCGATGCTGGTCATGCCGGCCGCGTCCGCCGGCTTCGGTACGCAATGGCCGGCGGCGGTCGGCCTGCTCGCCATCGTGGCGGTGGGCGCAGTGATCGGTTTGATCAACGGCTTCCTGGTCGTGCGCTTGCGGCTGAACGCGTTCATCGTCACGCTGGCCATGCTGATCGTGCTGCGCGGCATGCTGGTCGGCGCGACCAAGGGCGGCACGCTGTTCGATATGCCGCCGGCGTTCTTCTCGCTCGCCACCACCATCGTGTTCGGACTGCCGTTGTCTGTGTGGCTCGCGGCGGTGGCCTTCGCGATCGCTGCGTTCGTATTGCGCTATCACCGCCTGGGCCGCGCGCTGTACGCGATCGGCGGCAATCCGGAGGCGGCGCGCGCGGCGGGAATTCGCGTCGAGCGCATCACGTGGGGCGTATTCGTGCTCGGCAGTATGCTGGCCTCGGTCGGCGGCTTGATCGTGACCGGCTACGTCGGCGCGATCAACGCGAACCAGGGCAACGGCATGATCTTCACGGTGTTCGCGGCGGCGGTGATCGGCGGTATTTCACTCGACGGCGGCAAGGGCACGATGTTCGGCGCGCTCACCGGTGTGTTGCTGCTCGGCGTCGTGCAGAACCTGCTGACGCTCGCGCAGGTGCCGTCGTTCTGGATTCAGGCCATTTACGGCGCGATCATTCTGGGCTCGCTGATGGTGGCGCGGATCGCCAGCGGCGAAGGTCAGAACTGATGCGCACGTTATCCGGAGAACTCATTTGACGACCCGCCAGTCCGTGCAAACCGATCCTCGTTTGATCCTGCTTAGTCCCGCTGACAACTGCCTGATCGCGGCGGCGCGTCTCGACGCGGGCACGCCGGTTGAAATAGAAGGCGAACGCGTGACGCTCGCCAAAACCATCGAACTCGGTCACAAGGTCGCGCGTCATCCTCTCGCGAAAGACGACAAGGTGCTGCGCTACGGCGCGGTGATCGGTCATGTGACGGAAGCGGTGGCGCGTGGCGCGCATCTGCATACGCACAACCTCGAAAGCGACTACCTGCCGACCTATACCCACGACGCGGGCCACGAGTTCGTCCATCACTGAAACGGGCACAACGACGTGGCCTTGCGCCGCGCTGGAACGATCATGACTGACATTTCCGTAGCACCCGCCGGCGCGCCGCCGATGCTGCAAGGCTATCCGCGCAATGACGGCCGAAAGGGCATCCGCAATGTGGTGGCGGTGGCGTATCTGGTTGAATGCGCGCATCACGTGGCGCGTGAAATCGTCACGCAGTTCCGCGCGCCGCTCGACGCGTTCGACGATCCTTCCGCCGAACACGAACCGCCGGTTCATCTGATCGGCTTTCCCGGCTGCTATCCGAACAGCTATGCCGAGACCATGCTCGAACGGTTGACCACGCATCCCAACGTGGGCGCCGTGCTGTTCGTGTCGCTCGGTTGCGAGAGCATGAACAAGCATTATCTGGTCGACGCGGTGCGCGCGAGCGGCCGTCCGGTCGAAGTGCTGACGATCCAGGAGAAGGGCGGCACGCGCAGCACGATTCAATATGGCGTCGACTGGATTCGCGGCGTGCGCGAGCAACTCGCCGCGCAACCGAAAGTGCCGATGGCGCTGAGCGAACTGGTGATCGGCACGATTTGCGGCGGCTCGGACGGCACCAGCGGTATCACGGCGAACCCGGCGGTCGGCCGCGCTTTCGATCATCTGATCGATGCGGGCGCAACCTGTATCTTCGAAGAAACCGGCGAACTGGTGGGCTGCGAGTTTCATATGAAAACGCGCGCGGCGCGGCCGGAACTCGGCGAAGAAATCGTCGCCTGCGTCGCGAAGGCGGCGCGCTATTACTCGATACTCGGCCACGGCAGTTTCGCGGTCGGCAATGCGGACGGCGGGCTCACCACGCAAGAAGAAAAATCGTTGGGCGCATACGCGAAAAGCGGAGCGTCGCCGATTGTCGGCATTATCAAACCCGGCGACATTCCGCCGACCGGCGGCCTCTATCTGCTCGACGTGGTGCCGGACGGCGAGCCGCGCTTCGGCTTTCCCAACATTAGCGACAACGCGGAAATCGGCGAGCTGATCGCTTGCGGCGCGCATGTGATTCTGTTCACCACCGGACGCGGCTCGGTGGTCGGCTCGCCGATCTCGCCGGTGATCAAGGTGTGCGCGAATCCCGCGACGTATCGCAATCTCGCGGGCGACATGGACGTCGACGCGGGCCGGATACTCGAAGGCCGCGGCACGCTCGACGAAGTGGGCCGCGAAGTGTTCGAGCAAACGGTCGCGGTGTCGCGCGGCACGGCGTCGAAATCGGAGATGCTGGGACATCAGGAGTTCATCCTGACTTACAAGACGTTCGAGCCGGTTGGGCCTGCGTGTCTGCCGTCGGGCGCTGCGCTGGCACATCGGGTCGTCGCGATCGAATCGCACTGAACGACCGCCAACCCGCCCTGCAACGTGGTCACCTCTCGCAGGCCAGCCAAGCAGCGGGCAAATCTCGCCCGCGCATGTTAAAACGTAAAAAACAGGAGACGCGCTCCATGACGGCAACGATCGGTTCGAAGATCGGGCAGCGGCGCCGCATCGGTCGCGGTGCGCTGCAAGTGAGTGGCTTGGGACTCGGCACGGCGCCGCTCGGCGGCCTTTACCGCGACCTGTCCGACGAAGAAGCCCACGCAACCATTGCCGCCGCGTGGGACGCCGGTGTGCGCTATTTCGACACCGCGCCGCACTATGGCAACACGAAGGCCGAGCATCGTCTGGGCGACGTGTTGCGTCGCTATCCACGCAGCGAATACGTGTTGTCCACCAAGGTGGGGCGCCGCTTTGTGCCGCGCACCACGCCGTTCGACGACAAGGAAGGCTGGCAAAACCCACTGCCCTTCGAAGCGATCTACGACTACACGCACGACGGCATTCTGCGGTCGTTCGAAGATAGTCAGCAACGCCTCGGCATTGTCGAGATCGACATGCTGCTGGTGCATGACATTGGCCGCATGACGCATGGCGACAAGCATCCCTACTACTGGCGGCAATTGACTGAAGGCGGCGGCTTCCGTGCGCTGGACACACTGCGCTCGTCGGGTGCGATCAAAGCCGTCGGGCTCGGTGTCAACGAAGGCGCGGTAATACTTGATGCGATGGCCGAGTTCGATATCGATTGCGCGCTGCTCGCGGGCCGTTATACGCTTCTTGAGCAGACCACACTCGACGACCTGTTGCCCGCCTGTGAAACGCGCGGCGTCAGCATCCTGTTAGGCGGCGCGTTCAACTCGGGCATTCTGGCGCGCGGCGTCGAGGGCGATCTGAAATTCAACTACGGCACAGCGCCGCGCGAAGTGATCGAGCGCGTCGCGCGGCTGGAAGCAGTGTGCCGAGCCCATGGCGTGCCGCTTGCTGCTGCTGCCTTGCAGTTTCCGTATGCGCACCCGGCGGTCGCCACCGTGTTGACCGGCGCGCGCAGTGCCGACGAATTGCGCGAGAACGTCGCGTCGTTCGAGCAGCCGATCCCCGCCGCGTTGTGGTCCGCGTTGCGCGGCGAAGGCTTGCTCGACAGCCGCGCGCCCGCGCCCGAGGACTAATCTGACGATGGCTATCGATGCCCACCAGCACTATTGGGACCCCGCTCGCGGTGACTACGAGTGGCTGACGCCGGAACTGAAGCTGTTGTACCGGCCGTTCGGACCGGCGGATCTCAAACCGTTGCGCGAACGCGCGGGCATCGAACGGACCGTGGTGGTGCAGGCGGCACCGACCCTCGACGAAACGCGTTATCTGCTGGACGTGGCGCGCCATGAGCCGTCCATTGCCGGGGTGGTCGGCTGGGTGCCGTTGCTGTTGCCCACCGCGCCCGCGCTGATCGACGCGCTCGCGCACGAGTCGAAGTTCAAAGGCGTGCGGCCGATGCTGCAGGATTTACCGGACGATACGTGGATCGCGAACCCCGATCTCGCGCCGGCGATCGAAGCCCTGATCGCGCACGACCTGACTTTCGACGCGTTGATTTACGCCCGCCATGTCGAGCATTTCGAGACCTTCGCGACGCGTTTTCCCGCGCTGCGCATCGTGGTCGATCATGGCGCGAAGCCGCCGATACGCTACGGCCGCGCGGGCTACGCAGCCTGGAGCGACGCGATCACCCGGCTGGCGGCCTTGCCGAACGTGCAATGCAAGCTGTCGGGCCTCGTCACCGAGGCGTCGCTTGGGTGGACCGAAGATACGTTGCGGCCCTACGTCGAGCATCTGCTGAAGTCGTTCGGTCCGACGCGCCTGATGTGGGGCAGCGACTGGCCGGTGCTCGATCTGAACGGCGATTATTTGCTGTGGCATTCGGTGGCGACCACCTTGCTCGCGTCGTTGAGCGACGACGAACGCGAAGCGGTGTTCGGCGGCAATGCCACGGCGTTTTACCGCTTATGAACTGACGAAGCAAACACGAGACAAGCCCATTCAACTGGAGTCGTAGATGACACAAAGACTGGCTGGCAAGACGGCCCTGATTACCGCGGCGGGACAAGGCATTGGCCTCGCTACCGCCGAACTGTTCGCACGCGAAGGCGCACGCGTGATCGCGACGGATATCCGCATCGACGGGCTCGCCGGTAAGCCGGTCGAAGCGCGTCGGCTCGACGTGCTCGACGGCGCGGCGATCACGGCGCTGGCCGCCGAACTCGGCCCGATCGACGTGCTGTTCAACTGCGCGGGCTTCGTGCATGCGGGCAATATTCTCGAATGCAGCGAAGAGGATTGGGACTTCGCCTTCGACCTCAACGCGAAAGCCATGTACCGGATGATCCGCGCGTTCCTGCCGGCCATGCTGGAGAAAGGCGGCGGGTCTATCATCAATATGTCGTCGGCGGCGTCGAGCGTGAAGGGCGTGCCGAACCGCTTTGCGTACAGCGCGTCGAAGGCGGCGGTGATCGGTTTGACCAAGTCGGTCGCGGCGGACTTCATCACGCGTGGTGTACGCTGTAACGCGATTTGCCCGGGAACGGTCGCTTCGCCGTCGCTCGAACAGCGAATCGTCGCGCAGGCTCAGGCGCAGGGCGCGACGCTGGACGCCGTGCAAGCCGCCTTCGTCGCGCGTCAGCCGATGGGCCGCATCGGCAAGCCGGAAGAAATCGCCGCGTTGGCGCTGTATCTCGCGTCCGACGAATCGTCGTTCACCACGGGCCACGCGCACGTGATCGACGGCGG
The DNA here is from genome assembly GCF_002973525.1 of Paraburkholderia sp. BL21I4N1. Taxonomy (GTDB): domain Bacteria; phylum Pseudomonadota; class Gammaproteobacteria; order Burkholderiales; family Burkholderiaceae; genus Paraburkholderia. Next base: position 41,823 of record NZ_PVEN01000016.1, on the reverse strand, counting down.
CTGGTCGAACTGACGCAAACGGACACACACCGACACGCACGGATTGACGAACCGAACACCCTTGAACGATAGGAAAGTGCAACGATGAAACTGCTTCGTTATGGGCCGAAAGGCCAGGAAAAGCCGGGCCTGCTCGACGCGCAAGGCAAGATTCGCGATCTGTCCGGCGTGATCGCCGATATCGACGGTGCGGCGCTGACCGACCAAGGTCTCGCGAAACTGCGCGCGCTCGATCCGGCTTCGCTGCCGGTCGTGGAAGGCAATCCGCGCATGGGACCGTGCGTCGGCAAGATCGGCAAGTTCATCTGCATCGGACTGAATTACGCGGATCACGCGGCGGAATCGAATCTGCCGGTGCCGGCCGAGCCGGTCATCTTCAACAAGTGGACGAGCGCGATCAGCGGTCCGAACGACGACGTGGAAATTCCGCGCGGTTCGAAGAAGACCGATTGGGAAGTCGAGCTGGGCGTGGTGATCGGCAAGGCGGCGAAATACGTCGACGAAGCCGACGCGCTCGACTACGTCGCCGGTTATTGCGTCATCAACGACGTGTCGGAACGCGAATGGCAGATCGAACGCGGCGGCACGTGGGATAAGGGTAAAGGCTTCGACACGTTCGGCCCGATCGGTCCGTGGGTCGTTACACGCGACGAAGTGGCCGATCCGCAGAATCTGAGCCTGTGGCTCGAGGTGGACGGGCACCGTTATCAGAACGGCAGCACGAAGACGATGGTGTTCGGCGTCGCCAAACTGGTGTCGTACGTGTCGCAGTGCATGAGCCTGCAACCGGGTGACGTGATCTCGACCGGCACGCCGCCGGGCGTCGGCATGGGTGTAAAGCCGAATCCGGTTTACCTGAAGCCGGGACAGACGATTCACCTGGGTATCGAAGGTCTCGGCGAGCAGACGCAGAAGACTTACGCGGCGGAGTAAGTCGCGCAGGTTTCGGGTTGGCGCTGCCAGCACGAATAGAAGCGTGACCAGAAAGTAGAAAGGCCGTTCCGGCGTCAAGCCGGAACGGCCTTTGTCATTGATTGCGATATCGGTGCGGAAGAACGGTTTCCTATGCCGTCGGCTCGTGCTCGCCCGAATCGCCGATGCGGTTGATCGTGCCCTGCGCCACGGCGACCAGCTTCTCGCGATCGCCGTCCATCACGTAGATGTTGCATTGACAGGTTGCCTGGGTGCGTCCCGCGAACACCACCTTGGCCCGTGCAATCAGCGTGCCGTTCATCACCGGACGCAGATAGTTGATCTTGAATTCTCCCGTGACCACCCTCGGCCCCAGCGACAGCGCGCCGGCAAACGTCAGCGCGTTATCGGCAAGGTAGCTGATGACACCGCCATGCACGAAGCCGTGCTGTTGCCGCAGTTCGTCGCGGATAGGCAGACACAGCGTCAGTTCGTTCGTGGCGGTGTGCATCAACTCGGCGCCAAGCAGCATGCTGAACGGCTGGGCATGCAGCGCGCCGCGCGCCCGGTCGAGGAGGTCGGTCATCGTGATTCCTTGGGGCAAGGCCCGCAGTGAGGTCCGCACGGGAGTGCGCTGTGCAGTCCCTACCCACTCTAGGAAGCGCTTACGCGTCACGTCAAGGTGAATCGGAAAGATAGGCGGAGCATTGTTGCGGAAAATGACCTGAATTGCGAAGTTGGACGATGAAAAGGGGTGGTAAGGCGATCTTTGCCGACATTGATCTCAAGCAAACTTCGGCGTTGCCGTTAACCCTGACGTAGCTCCCGTCATTCTTTGCTTTCAGGTGTCCACGATGTTCAGCAAGATCAAGGTCGCATCCGGCCTGTTGTGTGTTCTGGCCGCGTTCTGCGTTTTTCAGCTGGTTACAGTGGGATTGGGGTTCTGGTCGCTCACGCGTACTCACGACGACGTCGGCGATCTGTCGAATATCGCGTTGAAGCAGGTCGACGCGGTCAATGAAACGACCCAGCGTCTGATGGATGCGCGAATCAACCTGTCGCGCGCCGGTACGCGGATGGTGCGCGGCGGCGGCGAACCGGCCGACATCGTGCAGCACGCCCGCGAACAGCTCACCGCCGCCGATCAATCCTTCGCCGCCTTCATGGGCGCGGAAAAGACCAGCGACGAGAACAGTGCGCGCGCCGCCGCGCTCGCCGAGCGGTATAAAAAGCTCCACGACGCGCTCACGGAACTCGCGCAGTTCCTCGATGGCAATAATATTCAGGCGTTCCTCGACCAGCCGACCCAGTCGTTCCAGGATGCTTACCTCGTCGAGTCGCACAACTTCGTGCAATTCGGTAAAGCCGCCAGCCGTGCGTCGCTCGATTCGATCGATACGCGCATGGCCATGTTCCGCGGCGTGAGCATCGCGATTCTGGTGCTGCTGGTGGTGGGTACCGCCGCCGTCTACGCGGCGCTGCGTCGCGGCGTCGTGGCGCCGCTGGAAGAAGCGGGGCGCCACTTCGACCGTATCGCGCAGGGTCGACTTGACCAGCCGATCGCGTCGCGCGGCACCAACGAAATCGGCCGCCTGTTTTCGGGCCTCGCCAAGATGCAGGCGAGCGTCGCGCGCACGGTGCAAACCGTGCGTGAATCCGCCGATTCGATTCACCTCGGCGCCGACGAAATTGCGACCGGCAACGCCGATCTGTCGGCGCGCACTGAAAACCAGGCTGCCTCGCTGGAAGAAACCGCGTCGAGCATGGAAGAGCTGACCGCCACCGTACGCCAGAACGCCGATCACGCACGCGAAGCCAACGCGCTGGCCGAAACCGCGCTGGAGGCGACCTCGCGCGGCAGTGAAGTGGTCAACCAGGTGGTCGACAAGATGCGCGGCATTGCGCAGAGCTCGGACAAGATCGCGGAAATCATTTCGGTGATCGACGGCATTGCGTTCCAGACCAACATTCTGGCGCTGAATGCGGCCGTGGAAGCGGCGCGCGCCGGCGAGCAGGGCCGCGGCTTCGCCGTGGTAGCCGGCGAGGTGCGTGGCCTCGCGCAGCGCAGCGCGCAGTCGGCGAAGGAAATCAAGACGCTGATCAGCGAATCGGTCGCCGAGATTCAGGGCGGTTCGACGCTAGTCGAGCATGCCGGCGAGGCGATGAGCAACGTATCCGCATCGATTTCGCGCGTCACGCAGATGATGGCGGAGATCAGCGCGTCGTCGCTCGAGCAGAGCACGGGGATCGAGCAGGTCAACCAGGCGGTCGTGCAGATGGATGAGATGACGCAGCAGAACGCGGCGCTGGTCGAACAGGCTGCGGCGGCGGCAGCTTCGCTGCATCAGCAGACGCAACAATTGAAGCAGGCCGTTTCCGTCTTCGAAATTTCGGAAACTGTGTTGCGCACGCAACATTTCGATGAAATGCGCGGGCAAATGGGGGAAATGGCGTTGTCTGGCATGCGCGCGATTTAAGCGTCGCGGCGCTCGGCAGCGCTTAAAAATAAAGCATCAGACAAAAGAAAATGGCCCGCCGAAGCGGGCCATTTTGCATCAGACGCAAGCGCCTAAGGGTGCCTCAAAGTACCTGAAGGTACTTAGGCCGGCTGGATGTTTGCAGCCTGCTTGCCCTTCGGGCCTTGCTTGACTTCGAACGTCACTTTCTGGTTTTCCTGCAGGGACTTGAAGCCGCTGCCTTGAACTTCCGAAAAGTGCGCAAACAGGTCTTCGCCGCCGTCGTCCGGCGTGATGAAGCCAAAGCCCTTTGCATCGTTAAACCACTTCACAGTACCTGTTGCCATTTTTGATCCAATAAATGTTGTGTGTTGCATTCGCGACCGCTATTTCTCAACGTGAGATCGAGCGCGAAGTACGAGTTGTATCACGTCTTTATGATGGACGCCAATCAACCAGTATTCGGGTATTCCCCCGCTCGGGCCCTTTTGAGGCCTGAAGCGCATTTTTAAGAGGGCTCCGCCCGGTAGGGTAAACTGTTTGTATTACTCTTCCAGGAAAAACATTGACACATTATTTGCAGGAAGAACTTACGTCGTTCTGGAGTCGTTTGACCCCCTATCTGGCGATATTGGAGTCGAAATCCCCTCAAGAAGACACCCCGGACCCGATCGGCCGCATCACGGTGGATGCCGAAGACCGCCAGGCTTTCGCCCTCCACACGACCGATAAAAAGTCGCTCGGCGATACGTCGGATACCCCTACCGGACACAGCGCAACTTATATGCGTTTTAAATCAGCCGACAGTGGCTGGGGTCCCTGGCAACGCGAAGAGTATTGATCGACCGGCCGGTCGGCTCGTGTGCCGATGCCCGGCAAGACGTTAGCCGCCGTTCAGGCCGGCAAAGCGGCGTAGGCGGTGGCGAGGTGGTAGGGCGTGGTCGACGGCATGTCGGCGCGCGCCACGTCACCGGCGGCCGTTTTGCACTCGAACCAGCCTTGCGGACGCAGAAAGCGTTGCTGGAACAGCGTGATTTGCCGCGGCAGCGCGGCGCGCATTGCCGCGTCATCGTGACTCGCGAGCGCACGCAAATATTCCGTTTGAGCCCAGATCCGCTGCGTGGCGTCCTTGATGCCGCCGGCTTCGTCGAGCGAGGCGCACACGCCGCCGGTTTCCTCGTCCACGCCGTTTTGCCGCGCAAACGCGAACGCGCGCGGCAGCGCTTTGGCAAGACCCGAGCCTTCGAACAACCCTCCCGCCTGCTTGACCAGCCAGAACCATTCGAACTGGTGCCCGGGTTCGAGACGGTTGTCGGCCGCGCCGATCGGCAATTCGGCGACGCAGCCCGTGGGCTTGTGTACGAAGTGCCGCGCGATCGCGCCGGCGAGGCGTCGCAACGCGGCGTCGAACGCGTTGTCGCGGGTTGCTTCGCGGGCGGCCAGCCAGGCTTCGGTCAGGTGCATCAGCGGATTCTGGATCGGCGTGCCGGTCACGCTGCCGAAGTCGGCGGTGAGCGCGGCGTTGAACAGATCGCCCTCGGCGGCGAAGTTCGACTGGATCAGCGCCGACGTGCCATGCACGGCTTCCAGCGCGTCACGATTGCCCGAACGTCGGCCGAATTCCGCGCAGGCGAACACGACGAACGCGTGCGTGTACAGGTCTTTGGTCGTGTCGAGCGGCGCGCCTTGCGCATCGACGCTGTAGAACCATCCGCCGTGGCGCGTGTCCCGAAAGGTGTGCATCAGCGAGTCGAACAGCACCTGCGCATGGTCCGCGTCGCCGGCTTGCGAGAACACGAACAACTGTCGCGCGCACGCCATTGCCCGGTAGCGCTCGGCGGGCATGGGCTGGTGATGCTCGGCGCTGACCGCTTCGTACGGCAGCTTCAGCGCGGTGTTGAAACCCGCTCCGCGCCACATGGGCAGCACCACGCTCGTGAAGTGATCGCGTAGCGCGGTGGCGAGGACGATCGTCGAAGCGGCGGAAGGGTTCATGCTCTGCATAGTCGTTCAGTTGGTCAAACACGGTATGTCGATGCGTCTGCGGACTCCGGCCACATTCAGACAAGCGACGCGCTCCGCTACGTTCCGCACAACGGCGGCCGCCGCGGCGTGCGGCCTAGGATAAAGCAAACGGGTCGCGTTTGGCACTGCGACCAAGGAGCGGAAACCGCTCCAGTTATTGCCGATAAGGAGGAAAAACCATGTTGGGGAATCTCGATCTCATCTTGCGTCTGGTGCTCGCTGCAGCGCTTGGCAGCGTGATTGGCTTTGAGCGTGAACGGCTTTCATGGGCCGCCGGGCTGCGCACGCATATGCTGGTCTGCGTCGGCTCGACGCTCATCATGATCGTATCGGCCTATGGGTTTGCTGAAGTGCTCACCGGCGATCACGTCGTGCTCGATCCGTCGCGGATGGCGGCGCAGGTGGTGTCGGGCATCGGCTTTCTCGGCGCGGGCTCGATTCTGCTGCGCGGCGAGATCGTGCGCGGGTTGACCACGGCGGCGAGCCTGTGGTCGGTCGCGGCCATCGGGTTGGCGGTCGGCGGCGGGCTGTACACGGCGTCGATCGCGGCGACCATCATCATTCTGATTATCCTCGCGGGCATCAAGCCGCTCGAGCGGCGTTTCATCACGGTCAAACAACGGCGCCAAGTGACGATGATCGTCGAGCGCGGCACCATGACGTTTCATTCGCTGCACGACGAACTGGGCGCCGCGAGCCCGCGCGTCAAGCAGTTCGTGATGCAGCAAAGCGACGACGCGCCCGAGTGCGACGAGGTGATGATCACGCTGCATCGCGTGTCGAATGTGGAATACGAAGCGATCTGCGCGCGCTTGCGTCAATTGCACGGCGTCAAGCAGTTCCGGCAGGACGAGGCGTCGTCTTAAAATGCCGAAAATCGTCCGTGAATGGCTTCGGCAGGGGCGGGCGGCCATGCGACAATGCGGTCTCAAAAATTCCAACGGCATTGACGAGCGGTGCTCGGCGCCCGCTTTCCGGCGACGACCGCTTTTTTCTCTATGGCAGATTCCGTAGCATCCACGCAGTCCCGGCCTTCGCGCGCCGCTTCGAAGAAGCGACGCCAGGCCACCGTCTCGACCGAAACTGAAAACAAGCTGGCGCGCGCCGCGCGTTCGGCACAACGGCTCGCGCAACTAAGCGACGCCGCCCGCGACGACAGCACGCTCGACCTGTTCCCCGACGATCCCACCCGCGCGACGCTGGAAGCGATGAATATCGACATCCGGCAAGGCACGCTGCATGGTTTCGAGTTACCCGACGTGGTATTGGCAGCGGTCGGCGTGATCGATGCCGGCGACGGCGCGCTACTCGATGCGCGGTCGGCGCGTCGTGCGCCACGCGCCGCGAAGGTCGACGAGCCGACGCCCGTCAACGCGGTTTTGAGCGGGTTGGATATCGAGCCTTGGGACGCGGCGGGGTCACCGGCGGCTGAACTGGCATTCGGGGATGAGACGCCGAAGGAACAGACTGCCGCGAATGAGAAGCTGGCGACATCGACGCGGGATGCGGCGACGCCGCTGACGCCCGCGATGGCGGCGGCGACGGTGGCACGCAGCGTGACCGCGCTGCGCCAGGCGAGTGCGACGGGCGCAACGGCTGCGATGGATGCGACGTCGACCGATGATTCGGCGACGGCATCGACCTCCGGCGGTGGGAAGGCCCCGCCACGGTTCGCCGCGACTTTTGCCAAGGCGACGACGGCCTCGCGGGACATGGAGCGTGCGTCGGGGGTGGCTGCCGATGCGAACACTCGCGCTGTGGGTGCCGTCGGTGCGGTTGGCGATGCGCCTGCGGGCGCGGCTTCTGGTGCGACCATGCGGGCGAGCGAAAGCGTCGCGGCGGATGCGAAGATGGGCGCCGCTGCTGGCACGGACATTGGCGCAACTGCCTCCGCGACCACTGGCAACACCACCGACACGAATGCCGCCGCGACCATCGGCACAAACGAGCCGAACGAACGGAACGAACCGGACGAGTCAAGCGAGCGAGCCACACCGCCATCGGCCGCAGCGCCTGCCGGGCCGAAACGGGGCGTGAACCCCTCGCTGTCCACCGCTGGGTCCGCGCCGGCCAACGGCGCGTTCGCCGAGCCCTGGCGGGAAGCGCGTCGCGCCGAAGCTGCCGCCGCCGCGCTGCGTGCCGCGCCCGAACTCGATCGCGCACGGGCGACTGCCTTCGCGGATACCGTCGATGCGCTATACGGCGTGATCGCCGATCAGCGCCGCGCGGCAAGTGACCACTCGCGTCGCATGAAATGGCTGCTGCCGATCGTGGTGGGCGCCTTGCTGGTGACCGTGGCCATCGGCATCACGCAGACTTTGCTGCTGATGCGTCTGACGCGCGAAACCACGGCCCAACAGCATCGCATCGAAGAGTTGATGCAGAACCAGCAGGCGGCCATGACCAGCCTGCTCGACACGCACATGGCAATGGCCGACGCCGCTGCGGCGAAGGCCAGTGCCGCTGCCGCGACCGCTGCCGCCACGCCTCAGCAAGCTGTCGCTACGCCAGCGCACTCCAAGCGTGCCGCACGCGCGCAGCACGCGCACAAACCTAAAGCCTCCAACGCGCACTGAGCACTGAGCACCGCGCCGACGCTTCATTGGCTGCGGCGCGGGCGGTCTCAACGGCCCGAAGGGTTTCACGCTCGGCTCTCCCACCTCGAATCTCAAAATAAGGGCCGTTGTCATGATGCGACGCATCATGAGCATCAAGCCTGTGGCAATGAGCCACACCCGAGAAATTGCTGCATCGCACTAGATTTTGCCTAGGGAAAACCCTATAATCAGTCTTAAGGGAAAACCCTAGTCAATGCAGTCACCAACCGGGAGTCGCCATGAGCTTCATTTTTGCTTTGTTCCAAAAGGTCAGCGACCTCTTTGCGTCGCCCCATCTGCCGCTGGATTCGGACTATTCGTACGAAGCGCGTAGCCGCGAAGCGGACCGCGTGCGCCGTGCACAGTCCACGTTGTTCGGCGTCAAGCTGAGCGACTAAGAAAATCAGGTCGTACCAGCCTGAGCGTGGACTACCGCGCGCGGGCGCGCACTTCGGGTGCGTCGTATCTTTGAAGCCACTGTTCGCAAAAACGCGTACTGTGGCTTTTGTTTTTTGGGCGTCGCCGCACCGGCTTGCCTGTATCACCGAATATTTCCGCGCCGAAATGAATGTAACGGGGGCTGACAGTCTGCTGACGTATCACTCGAGCGATTCGCCGCGCATGGCATTGCAGGTTGGAGTGGAACGCGAAAACGCGACCTTGCCATCGGTCCCTATCATTGAAATGTGCGCTTACAAGTCCTCACGTCTTCATGCGGTTTGCGCCGCTAAAGTTGGTCTCAAGCGTACGGCGTCTGGTTGGAGCCTGAAACCTCAGGTCGCGGTTGACCGCACACGGACGCTGGCTTGATACCAAACTTTGATGGGAGGTCACTATGAAAACCTTTAACAAGACATCGCGTTCGATCATTGCGACTCTGCTGGCCGGCGGCGCGTTGCTGGCAGCAGGTAGCGCTTTCGCGCAGGAGCGGGTGGTGGTCGAGGGCGGTCCGGGCCCGGTGGTCTACGGTCAGCCGCACATGATGCCGGTGGGCGTGTCGATTAACATCGGCTGGCACGGCGATCGTTACTACGACGGCCATCGTTACTGGGCGCACGACGACTGGATGCGTCATCATCCGCACGACTTCGATCCGCATCACCACGACGATCGTCGTCCGCCGCCCCCGCGTTATTAATGCGCAATGCGCTCTCAACGGGCGCATGACAGCGCCGCATGACGTGGCGTGAAATCGACAAAGCCGGTCCTTCCTCGCGGAAGACCGGCTTTGTTGCATTCGGACCGGCGAGCGGACGCGCTGCGCTATGCTTCAACGCTTTCATCGACGGTAGCGGGAGAGCGGCGTGGAGAATGGCGTGAAGAAGGCAGTAATAGGCGTGGTCGGCACGGGCTTGATGGGCGTCGGCATTGCGACGCAAAGTGCGTTGCATGGGCACAGGACAATCGTTCACGACGTCGACCCGGCGCGTCTCGCGAGCGTGGCGCCCAAAGCGGAAGCGGTGCTCGACGAACTGATCGACGCTGGGCGCATCGACCTGGCCGCGAAACAGGCGGCGCTCGCGCGCATCGAGACGCATGCGCAGCTCGATGCAATGGCGTCGGCGCAATTCGTGATCGAGGCTATTCCCGAGGTGCTCGAACTGAAGCATCGGCTATTCGCGGCCCTGACTCCTTTGCTGGCCGTCGACGCGATTCTCGCGAGCAACACCAGCGGCTTTCCGCCGGATCAGCTGGTCGCGCCATTGCGGGCGAAAGAGCGTTTTCTGATCGCGCATTTCTGGAATCCGCCGCACATGATTCCGTTGGTCGAAGTCGTGCCGGGCACCGCGACCGCGCCGGATGTGACGCAACAGACCGCTGCGCTGATGAGCGCGATCGGCATGGAGCCCGTGGTGCTGGCGAAGGCGATTCCGGGCTTTGTCGGCAATCGCTTGCAGTTCGCGGTGTTGCGCGAGGCGTTGAATATCGTCCGTTCAGGCGCGGCCACGGCGGAGGTGGTCGATCGCGTGATGAAGGCGTCGCTCGGGCGGCGTTGGGGCATCGTGGGGCCGCTGGAGGGCGCGGATATGGGTGGACTCGACACCTTCCTGGATATCTCCACGCATTTGATGCCGGAACTCGCCAAAGACGAAGACGTGCTGGATCTGCTACGGCAACAGGTCGACGCCGGGCGAGTCGGTGTGCGCAGCGGCGCGGGATTTTACGAGTGGGACGAGGCGCATTTGGCGCACGTTAAGGCTGGGCGCAAGCGGTTGATTAGCCGCGGATAGTGCCTCGGTAAGTGGCCAACGGTTGGGCGTCGTAGCCGCCGCGGACGATGTAACGGACCTCAATGGAAATTGGCCTGCGGTGGAAGCCCGGTATGGCGTTTCGTTCCGCGGTCCGATTGCAAGGCTGACATTCGATGGTGGAACAAGCTTCGCAACTACCGAGCCCCTGCAGCCCGCAACCTGTCCCGCTGTTTTCCAATCCCCTTCAGAATCGATTCCGCCAGTCCTCCCGGAAAGTCGGGGGGCACTTGCGCCTTCACCGCACTGATCACCCCATCAGTCGCATCAACCACTTCCTCGATGATCTCCTGCGCAGCTACGCTCCCTAACCCAACTTGCCGAGCCTGTTCAATCCAATGCCGCTGTTGAATCCGGTCGATCAGATAGTGATTTGTGCTGCCACGAACCGCCATTGCCATTTTGGCCTTCTGACGGGCAATCTGATTCCTTCCCGAACCGATGATCGGATGCGCGGAAAGAACGTCGTAGAGCGGCGTGGACCGATACTGCCCGCCCGGCAAATGAAAAATGCTGAAGTTCTTCGCGTGCCCGTCGGTCGCCGCGAGTAGCCAGAACACCAGTTGAGTCTTGAAGAATTGCAGCCGATCCTGATCCGCATTCTCTGAACCGAGCAATACGTCCATGATCTCGGCGATGCCAGGGCCGCCATCGGCCTGATACTTCAGATGCGACGGTCGCCCGGTAGCCTGGCACATGTCCTCCTGCGGAAGACGAACGATCCAGCGAGCGTCGCTCGATAGCCTGCGATCAAAGCGTTCGACAACGAGTGCTTTCTGATCTTCGAATGTCGCCACCTCGCAATTCGCCACAGGCAGTCCATAAGCCGCGACGATTCTGGCGCACAACCACTCGTTCTCAATCGATGTGCGCATGTCCGCTTGCATATTCCCAACCAGCCCGAGCGGCAGCTTGAAGATATGCGTGGTCGGCGTGCTGCCTGTCGGGTAGATCCATTCCCCGTCACGGCGCAGCAATGCGGTTTTCTCCTGCGCCCCGGCAATCGATAAGCGCAGATCCGCACCATCATCGTATTGGCCGAGTGGGGCTGCAGCGGTTGCGTTGCGCAAAAGCTGTGCGATCTCCGGTTCGGAGAGCGGCGCGCCGGAAATGTTGTAGAGATCGGTGGGGCTTTCGTCCGCGGGAAGTAACTGGATTGCGCCGACGCAATCGCGGCCAAGCGCGACCAGCAGATCGAACGCATTCGTGCTGCCTGTACGGTGTCGCTGAGCTAACCGCCGCCGAATGGCGTCGCTATCGGGGAGCAGATTGTCGAAGAACGCGCTCACCAGGTTGCCCCGATAGGGCTGATTGCCGGGTGTGAATGGCATCGACAAGGACAGCGGGCGCCCTTGTTCATCGCTGAGCCACGTGTCGAAATAACTCAAACGCTCCCCGTCACGCGCTCTTTCCCAATAGCCGACGGGGATACCGTTCATCCAGATGTCGAGTCGTTGCGTCTGAGCGCGGCGCGCCATGATTACCAGTTTTCCTTGTTCTTTTTACCCGTAACTGGCCGGACCTTCTTGACCGCAGGGGCGGACCGTTGACGTTTCGGCGTGGCAACCGACGCAGATTCGCCGCTCGTTGCGGCTAACGTTTGACTCAATCGCAGATCTACATTGAGCAGGCGCATGACCTTAAAAATGCGTTCAACGCTGGCCGCGGCAGGATTGGCCTCCAGTTGCGCGTAGCTTTGCTGGGTGATGCCTAACAGGTCCGCGACCGCCGCTTGAGTGAGTCCCGCGGACTTGCGAAAACCCTGCAAGATGGGCCGGAGCTGACTTGGCGTTTTGATAGCGTAATCCATGGGATTATCTTCGATCTCATACAGTCTTTAAACTGTATCACACAAATACAGCTTAAAGGCTGTTATGCATATAAACAGTCTATGGGCTGTATTTTTATTTAACAGTCCATAGACTGTTAAATACAAGGTGCCAGCAGGGCTGCTCTCCCGCGCCGCTCATAGCAGCCTCAAAGACTCTGCGGTATAAATACCCCTCCGCGCCCCCGCAAAACCTCCAGCCCAACCCATGTCCCACTACTTCTACAACCCCGCCACCGGCCACGGCCTCCCGCACGACCCGTTCAAAGCCATCGTCGCGCCGCGTCTGATCGGCTGGATCGCTTCACGCGACACCGAAGGCACACTGAACCTCGCCCCGTACAGCTTCTTCGGCGCGTTCGCGAGCTTCCCGCCTATCATCGGTTTCTGCAGCGAAGGCCGTAAAGACAGCATCGCCAACATCGAAGCCACCGGCGAATTTGTCTGGAACCTCGCGACCAAACCACTTGCCGAGCAGGTGAATCGCTCGTCGGCTCCGGTCGCGCCGCATATCGACGAATTCGAACTCGCCGGCCTCACCGCCGCGCCGGGCCGCAACGTGAGCGTGCCGCACGTCGCCGAATCGCCGGCCGCGCTCGAATGCAAGCTACTGCAAGTGATCCGTTTGCACACGCTCGACGGCACGCCGATGGACAACTATCTGTCGCTCGGCCAAGTGGTCGGTGTCCACATCAACGAGGCTTATCTGAAAGACGGCCTGTTCGACACGCACGCCGCACAGCCGATCATGCGCGCGGGCTATCGCGCCGACTACGCGGAGATCGGCGACATGTTTCAGATGTTCCGCCCGACCGCATAAACCGCCCAAGCGTTTCACGCAGTCCGCGCCGCGAATGGAAAAGAAAAGCGCGGCGCTCGCTCCATCGCCCCACCTGAAGCAAAACCCGTCCGCGCAAACTGGCCCGCTTGATGCTTGCAACCGACGCTCCAACGCGTCGTTTTCAACTGCCGGCTCACTCTCCAGGAGCGCGATCATGTCCACCGAATTCGCCACGCAGTTCAGCCACATCCGTCCGCAAGACACGTCCTACGAGGACCAGGGCCTGCGCAACTTTTTTCTCTACCGCGATTTAGGCATTGCGCAGGCGACCGGTGGCAAGGTCCTCGCGCAACTCGTCAAGGCGAATCACGCACCAGAGCAAGGCACCGGCTGGCACCGTCATGAGGCCGATTTCCATATTGTGATCATGCTGAAGGGCTGGGCGCGTTTCATGTACGGCGACAAAGAGACGCTCGTCGCCGCCGGCGATTGCGTGCATCAGGCGCCGGGCATCGTCCACTATCTGTTCGACTACTCGGCGGACATGGAGTACATCGAGATCGTGTCGCCGGCGGATTTCAAATCGATCGAGGTCGACGGTCCATGCGAGGTGCCAGCCGTCACACCGTGGAAGAGCGTCGCGGCTTAAGCGGTGCCACGGTGTCAGGTTAAGCCGAGCCGCCGCCGCTCACGCGCGTGGCAGCCACCGACACATCCACCACCGCCGACGCGACCGGCGCCGCAGCCGTCACCTCGGCGGCGGTGGCCGCCGGCACCGGTTGAATCGTGCGCGCCTTCGAACTCACCAGTACCGCACGCGGCTCGTTGTCGTAGATCACGGCCCGCACACGCGGATAAATCTGCCGCTCCCAGCGATGACCGTTGAACACACCGTAATGCCCCACGCCCGTCTGCACATGATGCGTCTTCAGATACGGTCGTAACTTGTCGCACATATCTTGCGCGGCGAGCGTTTGCCCGACCGCGCAGATATCGTCCTTTTCCCCTTCCACGGTCAACAACGCGGTGCGGCGAATCTTCGACGGCTCGACAAGACGTCCCGCCACCTCAAGCTCGTGCAACGGCAACGCGTGCCGCTGAAAAACCGTATCGACCGTCTCGAGATAGAAATCGGCGGTGAGGTCCATCGTTGCGAAATACTCTTCGTAAAAGGTATGAATCGTGTCGGCCTTCGCCGGATCGCCTTTCGCGCGCTCGTAGTACATCGTCTCGAACGAGTCGAGATGACGGCCGAGGTTCATGGACATGAACGCGGTCAACTGCACGAAGCCCGGATACACCCGCCGCTGCGCGCCCGCGAAACCGAACGGCACCGCGCTGATCAGGTTCTTCTCGAACCACTCGAGCGGTTTGCTTCTGGCCAACTCGTTGACGCGCGTCGGGTTGATGCGCGTATCGAGCGGACCGGCCATCAGCGTCATGCTGGCCGGCTGCGCGGGATGATCGTCGGCGGCCATCAGCGCGACCGCCGACAGCGCGGCGACGGTCGGCTGGCACACCGCCAGCAGATGCGCGCCGGGGCCGATCATCGCCGTAAAGTCGATCACGTGCCGAACGTATTCGTCGAAGCCGAAGCGGCCTTCGCTCAGCGGCACATCGCGTGGGTTGTGCCAGTCGGTGATATAGACGTCGTGTTCGGCCAGCATGGTGCGCACCGTGCCGCGCAACAGCGTCGCGAAGTGGCCCGACATCGGCGCGATCACCAGCACGCGCGGTTGCGGCGTCGAGAGCGCGGTGTCCTTGCGGAAATGCAGCAGCGAACAGAACGGCGTGTGCGCGGCGACCTCTTCGACGATCGCCACCTGCTTGCCTTCCGTCACCACACTGTCGATGCCGAATGGCGGCCGCACCGACGTGAGCCCGGCCAGCGTCAACAACTCGCAGCCCGCCCGCATCGAACGTCCGTGCGGCGTTTCACTAAACGCGGGCCATGCGTCGAGCGAGTGAATCATCAGGGCCGCGCTATGCCGCATCGGCAGCATCATGTCGCTAAGGGCCTGGTATGTGGAGTATGCGAACAGGTTCATAACCTTCGCACGAGTGCCGAAGAGGATGGAGTTCTCGTAGAGGCAAGTCATGTGCCAATCATGCAGGTGCACACGCGCAACCGGCGCTGCACATTGGCATAGCATTTGCGCTGTTCATGGCGACGGGCCGAAATTGCCACGCTTTGGTGCGTGCGCGCACGGCAACGTGCATACAGCGCGTCGGGCGACGGCCGAACGCGTCATCTGGAGGAGAATCGTATGGCGAATACCACGCTCACCATCAGCAGCAAGAACTATTCGTCGTGGTCGTTGCGCGGCTGGCTGTTGGCGCGCTTCAGCGGCCTGCCGTTCGACGAGATCGTGATGCCGATCGACGACCCCGCAGCGCGCGCCGAATTACTGCTGCTGTCGCCGTCGATTCTGGTCCCGTGCCTCGTTCACGACGGCATCAAGGTGTGGGACACGCTGGCCATCGCGGAGTATTTGAACGAGTTGAGACCCGAAGCGGCGCTGCTGTCGAAAGACATTCGCGCGCGAGCGCATTGCCGTTCGATTTGCGGCGAGATGCATTCGGGTTTCGGTTCGCTGCGCTCGGCGCTGCCGATGAACCTGAAAGCGCATTTTCCGGGCTTCAAGGTGTGGGCGCGCGCGCAATCGGATATCGACCGGATCGTGGCGATCTGGAGCGACTGCCTGAAACAGTACGGCGGCCCGTTCCTGTTCGGCGAGCGCAGCGCGGCGGACGCGATGTACGCGCCCGTGGTGACGCGTTTCGTGACCTACGACGTCAAGCTCGATCCGGAGATCGTCGAATACGGGCAGCGGATCATGGCGCTGCCCGAAATGCAGGCGTGGATTGCCGACGCGCAGCAGGAAGTAGAGGAGATCGACGAACTGGACGTCGAGTTTTAACGACCGCTTCCGTTAAAGCTCGCGCTCAATCCCGCCCGCTTTCCAGCTTGAACACACTGACCACCTGCGCCAGGCGCGCGGCCTGATCGCGCAGCTCGGCCGCCGCGAGTTCCGCTTCGCCGACGATCGTCGCATTCTGCTGGGTCGCCTCGCCGATTTGCGTCACGGCGAGATTGACCTGCTCGATGCCGCCCGATTGCTCGCGCGACGCGACGCTGATTTCGCCCATGATCGCGCGCACCTGGCCGACTTGCTGCACGATGCCTTGCATCGTCGAGCTGGCTTCTTCGGCGATCTGGAAACCGCCGCGCACGGTCGCCGCCGATGTCGCGATCAAACTCTCGATTTCCTTCACCGACGCCGCGCTGCGTTGCGCCAGCGCGCGCACTTCCGAGGCCACCACCGCGAAGCCCTTGCCGTGTTCGCCCGCTCGCGCGGCTTCCACGGCGGCGTTCAACGCGAGGATGTTGGTCTGGAACGCGATGCCTTCGATCACCGTGGTGATTTCGGCGATTTTCTGCGACGAGCGGCTGATCTCGCCCATGGTCGACACCACGCGTTCCACGGCGCGGCCGCCTTCGAGCGCCGCTTCGGCCGCGCGCGTGACGAGCGTATTGGCTTGCGCGGCGTGGTCGGCGTTCTGCTGCACGGTCGACGTGATCTGCTCCATGCTGGCCGCCGTTTCTTCGAGGCTGCTCGCCTGGGTGGCGATCCGCGCGGCGATATTGCCGCTGCCGGTAGCGATCTTCTCCGTGCCCTGCGACATCCCCGCCGACGCGTTGCGCACTTGCGAAACGATGCGCGCGAGCCCTTCGCCGATGCCGTCGATCGATTGCATCAGGCGGCCGATTTCATCGGCGCGGGCGTTGCCGCCCCGGCCCACGCGCACGCTCAGATCGCCTGAGGCGAAGCGCTCGGACGCTTTGGCCGCTTCCGCGAGCGGACGGCTCACCATGCGCCGCACCGCGACCAGGAATACCACCGCGAACGCGCCGACCAGCACGAAGCCCAGCACCAGGAACGTGTTGCGTGTCGTGGTGACGTCGGCCATGACTTCGTCGCGCGGCGCGACGCCGCCGACCAGCCATTGCCATTCCGGCACCGTGACGAACGAGACGAACTTGTCGCGCGCGTCGCGCTCGCCGAGCGTGGCGTCGGCCGAGCGGTACTCGAGCTGGCCTTCCTTCATGTCGAGCATCTGCTGATACGGCGCGTTCGCGTTGTCCGCGCTCTGGCCGGCCGCGGCCGGATGCACGATCAGCTTGCCGCGATCCGCACCCTTCGACGCGTTCAGCACGAAGTAGTAACCGCTGTCGCCGATCTTCAGATTGCGGATGTCGTCTTCGACCGACTGGATCTGTTTGTCCACGTTCACGCCGACGAACAGCGCGCCGATCACGCGGCCGCTGGCGTCGGTGATCGGCCGGTATTGCGTGATCAAACGTTTGCCGAACAGCGCGGCCAGTCCCGTATAGGACTTGTTCGCGAGGATCAGCGCATACGCCGGCGCTTTGCGATCGAGCAAGGTGCCGATGGCGCGCGAACCGTCCTGTTTCTTCAGCGAGGTCGTCACGCGCACGAAGTCGTCGCCACTGCGCGCGAACACCGTGGCAACCGCGCCGCTGCGTTCCAGAAACTGGTCGGGAATCGTGAAGTCCATGTTGAGGACCTTGTCGCCGGCTTTGATGGTCGGCGTCGCGACGCCGCCAATGTCGACTTTCTGGGTGTCGTCGAGCGTATAGCCGGGTGGCAGGAAGCTCGCGAACAGCGACATCGAGCGGTCGACTTCGGCGGACAGCGCCTTGTCGAACAGCGTGATCATCGCGGCGATCGAGCGGTCCCGATCGGCGATACGGTCGAGCACCTGATCGCTGACCTGTTTGCCGGCCGTGCGGGTGAGCGCCCAGGTGAAGGCGGCGAATATCAGCGCCACCAGTACGCACGAGAGAACGGCAAGCCGGGCGCCGACGCTGGCGCGGCGCAGAGAGAGGAATTCCATTGACGATTACGCAGTGAGGAGGACAAGCGAAAGCGCGGGCCCCGCTTAAGCGGGGCCCGCGCGTTGATGTCAGGGTTAACGGCAGTGTCGTCCGCTTTCTTTAGGGTTTTTGAAAGCTTGACGTAATCGGTGGGGTGTTCAGCGGCGGCCGGCGCGTTGTGCCGTCAGCGTACTGCGGGCTGCCGCGCACCGCGCCACGTGCGCAGCAATAGCGCATTGGTGACGACGCTGACGCTCGAAAAGGCCATCGCCGCGCCCGCCAGCATCGGGTTCAGCAAGCCGAAGGCGGCGAGCGGAACCCCGATCAGGTTGTAGACGAACGCCCAGAACAGGTTCTGCTGGATCTTGCGCCAGGTTCTGCGTGAAATGTCGATCGCGTCGGCCACCAGCGCGGGATCGCCGCGCATCAGCGTGATGCCGGCCGCGTGCATGGCGACGTCGGTGCCGGTTGCCATCGCGATGCCGATGTCGGCGGCGGCCAGCGCGGGCGCGTCGTTGATGCCGTCGCCCGCCATCGCGACGATGCCGGCGCTACGGATTTTCAGGTCGCGGATCACGCGGGCTTTGTCGTCGGGCAGCACTTCGGCGTGGAATTCGTCGATGCCCAGCGCTTGGGCGACGCTGGCGGCGCTGCCGCGGTTGTCGCCCGTGACGAGCACGCTTTTGATGCCCATCGCGGCCAGCCGTTCGATCGCCGCGCGCGCCGTCGGTTTGACGGTGTCTCCGAAAGCGATCAGGGCGAGCGCGGTGGGCGCTTGCTCGTCGCGCCGCATCAGCCAGGAGACCGTGTTGCCCGCGGCTTCGAGTTGATGGGCGCGTTCGGTCAATGCCGGCGGTAACGCAATGTTGAGTTCGTTGAGCCAGCGCGTGCTGCCCAGCGCCAAGGTGCGGCCGTCGACATCCGCCTCGACGCCGCGACCTGCGACGGCACGCGCGGCGCTCGCCGTCATTGGCGCATTGGGCTGGTTTGCCGACACCGCCTCATACGCCTTGATCACCGCCCGTGCCAGCGGGTGATCGCTATGCCGCTGCACCACTGCAGCCAGCGCCAACGCTTCGTCACGGCTGATTTCGCCGATCGGCTCGAACGCCGTGACCGATGGTTGGCCGAGCGTCAGCGTACCGGTCTTGTCGAACGCGACGATCGTTACGCGATGCGCGGTTTCCAGCGCTTCCGCGTCCTTGATCAGCACGCCGTGCCGCGCGGCGACGCCCGTGCCGGCCATGATGGCGGCCGGCGTGGCCAGTCCGAGCGCGCACGGGCAGGCGATCACCAGCACGGCTACTGCATTCAGGATGGCGGTTTCGCCGCCCGCGCCCGCGATCAGCCAACCCACCAGCGTGAGCGCGGCAATCGCCAGAATCGCCGGCACGAAGATTTCGCTGACCCGGTCCACCAGTCGCTGGATCGGCGCTTTCTCGGCCTGCGCGCTTTCCACGAGGCGGATGATTCGCGCGAGCGTGGTTTCCGCACCGATCGCGGTGGTCGTCACGGCAATCGCGCCCTCGCCGTTGATGGAACCGGCGGTGACCTTGTCGGCGGCCTGTTTCGGCACCGGCAGGCTTTCGCCCGTAATCAGCGATTCGTCGATGTGCGTGCGGCCTTCGAGCACCGCGCCGTCCACCGGCACGCGTTCGCCGGGACGCACGATCACGACCGTGCCGACTCGCACTTGCGCGAGCGGCACCTCGCGCTCGTCGGCGCCGACGCGAATGCGCGCGCGGTCCGGACGCAACGCGTTGAGCGCGCGGATCGCGTCCGTGGTCTGGCGTTTGGCACGCGCTTCGAGCCACTTGCCGAAGCGAACCAGCGTAATCACGACCGCCGACGCTTCGAAATACAGATGCATCATGTCGCCGGGATGCGTCGCCAGTTCGTAGACGCTGATGCCATACGCCGCCGACGTGCCGAGCGCCACCAGCAAGTCCATGTTGCCCGCGCCGGCGCGCACGGCTCGGAAAGCGGCGCGATAGAAGCGCGCGCCGAACACGAATTGCACGAGCGACGCCAGCGCGAGCTGCAACCACGGCGACAGCATGGCTTGCACGCCGAACCATTCGGCGACCATCGGCACGACGAGCGGCAGGGTCAGCACGGCGGAGGCGAGGACGGCGGCCAGCTCGCGGCGGCTTTGGTCGCGTTTGCGGTCGGCGGGGACGATGGAGGCGGCCGGTACCGCGTGATCGCCGTGATCCAGGCGGAATGCCTGGTCTGCCTCGACTGCAAAAGCCGGCGCATCCGGCGGCGCGATCAAGGTCGCTTCATAGCCGGCTTTCTTGACGGCGGCGATCAGTGCCTCCGTGGCGGGGGCGGACTCAGCGCTGCTCAAACTGACGGTCGCCGTTTCGGTGGCCAGATTCACTGACGCGCTCGTCACGCCCGCCACCTTTGCGAGGGCTTTCTCGACCCGCATCGCGCAGGACGCGCAGGTCATGCCGCCGATCGCCAGCTCCGTGGCTTGCGGCGGCTGAATGGCCAACGCGGCCGACGCGGAAGAAGCCGCGGGCGCGGTCTCCTCGGACGGCACCAGCGTCGCTTCGTAGCCCGCTTTGCGCACGGCATTAGCGAGCGTGTCGGGTTCGACGGAGGCGTCGCTCTCGATACGGGCTTTTTCCGTGGCGAGGTTCACCGAGGCGCGTGTGACGCCCGGCACTTTCGCCAGCGCCTTCTCGACACGCGTGGCGCAGGACGCGCAAGTCATTCCGCCAATCTCGAGTTCGGCGGTTCGGGCCGGAACGGCGGTGGTGTCCGTGGGACGCTGCGGGTTGTCGAGTTCGGTCATGGTAGGCAAGGCTCATGGCGGCATGGGCCGCGTAATGAACCCAGTATCGACCTTCCCATGACGGGAAGGTCAAGGACGTATTGCACGGTGCGGCCGAACGTCGCCGCTTGGAGCGCCGCCGCTCCGACGCAATCGCTTATGGCGTGTGCATGACAACGCGCTATTCATACCTTTGCGCTTGCCTGGTGAGCAAGGATACGATACAACCCGGTGTTGTCGGCATCGCGCACGGCGGACTGGCTGCGCGGGGTTTGGGGAGACCCCGCCAAAGCAGATCTCGCTGCGCGCCGACGTTTCCCTTAGGACCGCACGTTCCGCCACCTGAACGAATGATAAAAAATCGCCGAGAACTGTTTTCGCTTCATTGGACCTGCGCATCGTTCGCAGGCCTCGCGTTTCTGGCCGGTTGCGCGTCGCCTCCTGTTGCGACTCAGAAACCCACGGGCTGGATCAAGGACGAAGTCGCCGACTCGTACGTATTCGGCTACCCGCTGGTGCTGATGGGCGTCGCGCGCGACGCGGCGGTCGGCACCGATCCGGGCCAGGCGCCGCTCAATACGCTGCGCCACGCGCAGGCGTTGCCGCCGGTCGGTGCATCCAACCCGCCGCAGCCGAGCCTCGACACGCTCGACTCGACCGGCTGGCTGGACGTCGGCAGCGAGCCGGTGATCGTTTCGCTACCCGATTCGCACGGCCGTTACGTCGATGCCCGCGTGCTGGACATGTGGACCAACGTCGTCTGGTCGACCAGTGCACAATTCACTGCTCGCGCGGCCGGCATTAAATCGCAAACGATTGCCTTTGTCGGCCCCGGCTGGCAGGGCGACCTGCCCAAGGGTGTGAAGCGCGTCGACGTGCCGACCCGTAACGCGTGGGTGAGCGTGCGTATCCAGTCGAACGGCACGCGCGACCTGACGGCGGTCCGCAAGTTGCAGCGCGCCATTCGCGTTGCGCCGCTTAGCGTCTACGCCGGCGACACGCGCACGGCGACGATTACGCCGCCGCGCAGCAATGCCGCCGACGCGGCCGTGAGCGCATCCGGCACGCCGGCCGCGCAAGTCGCCGCGCTCGACGCCAACGGTTTTTTCACGCGACTCGCGCAAGCCTTGCCCGACAATCCGCCGACCCCGGCCGATCCGCATGCGCTGAAATTCCTCGCCGACCTCGGCGTGACGCCGGGCGAGCCAGTCAAGCTGCCGAAGGCGGCCGATGCGATTGCCGCCGGCCTCACCGAAGGTCATGAACGGGTCGTCACGGCGCCGTCCAATCTGCTGAACGGCAACGGCTGGAACTGGTTCGGCGACGGCGTCGGCAATTACGGTCCCGACTACGCGTTGCGTGCTTACGCTGCGTCGATGCAACCGGGTATCGGCACGAAAGACGACGAAGTCCGAGCGGTCGTCACGCAAGACAGCGACGGTCGTGCGCTGAACGGCGCCAATCGCTATGTGATTCACTTTGCGCCGAACCAGTTGCCGCCGGTGCGCGGTTTCTGGTCGATCACGGCCTATACGAAAGACGGTGCGTTGGGTGAAAGCGCGCCGGCGCGTCTGGCGGTCGGCGATCGCAACGGCGCACGTCGCAATCGCGACGGTTCGCTCGACGTGACGGTCTCGTCGGTACGTGGCAAGAGCGGCAACTGGTTGCCGGCGCCGCGCGCCGATCTGCAACTGGTGCTGCGTTTGTATGCACCGAAGCCGCAAGCCACCGACGGAAGCTGGCAACCGCCGGCGGTCGTGCGTCAGTGAAATGCGTCGCTGATGTGACAGCAGCGCGTGTTTGATGCATCGATTAACTTATGCCCGCCGTTGTAAAACGGCGGGCATAAACTTTTAATCGCGTCAGCGATTGTGTAAGCCCCGGCTTACATTTCTATCCCCCACCAGATTCACGACTTATACTGCCGCTTGCGGGATTTTCGTTTTCGCGGCGGGCTTGCCGCCGCACTACCCAAGACCGAGCATGGCAAGCCTCAACAAAGCATCATTAGCATCCTCCATGCAGACCGTGCGCGATGTCGCGCAGTCGCGCCGGACCCGGCGTGTCCTGATCGGCCTGCTCATTTTCATCGTAGTGTTCGGTCTGCTCGGCTTCTTCGCGGCACCGCCGCTGATTCGCCATATTGCCGAGCAACAGCTCGGCAAACAGCTCGACCGTCCAGCCACCATTGGCAGGATTGCGCTCAATCCCTATACGCTTCGACTCGAAGCCGACCGCGTGCATATCGGCGATAAAGACGGCGCGGGCGATTTCGTCGATATTTCGCGGCTTATCGTGCAGGCGTCGTGGAGTTCGCTGTTTCGCGCGGCGCCGATCGTCGACGAAGTGCAGCTCGATTCGCCGCGTTTTCATATTGTTCGTTACGACGCGCAGCGTTTCAATTTCACCGACCTGATCGACAAATTCTCGAAACAGCCGACCAGCCCCGATAGCAAGCCGACGCTGTTCTCCGTGTCGAATATTCGCCTCGAAAACGGCCAGATCACGTTCGACGATAAGCTGCTCGGTGTGACCCATGTGATCGATCAATGGAAGCTCGGGATTCCGTTTATCGCCACGTTGCCGTCGAAAACCGACATCTTCGTCGAGCCGTTGCTGCGCGCGCGGATCGACGGCAGTCCGCTGGCGATCGACGGCAAGACCAAGCCGTTCGCCACGTCACGCGAATCGGAAGTGTCGCTGCGCTTCGACGGGCTCGACGTGCCCAAGCTCATGTCGTATGTGCCGACCAAACTGCCGGTGATCGTGCAGTCCGGCAAGCTGTCCACCGACCTCAAACTCAACTTCGTGATCTCCAACGACGCGCCGTCGCTGCGTGTGGCCGGCACCGTCGATATGATCGACGTGGACGTGCGGGATCAGGGCAAGGCGCCGTTCTTCGCGGCCCATGCGGTGCACGTGGCGGCCGCGACGCTGGAGCCGTTGAAGAGCCTCTATCACTTCGATGAGATCCGCATCGACGCGCCGAGCGCCGAGCTGGCGCGCGACAAAGACGGTGTGTTGAGTGTCGAGCACATGTTCGCGCCTGCGCCGTCGGCGTCTGCTCCGGCGACAGCCTCGGCATCGTCGGCCTCAGCCTCGGCTGCCGCCTCGTCGGCCACGACGGCCAGCGCACCGGCTATCGCATCCGGCGCCGCTGCAACGGAAACGGTTGCGCCGCCGCTGGATCTGGCGATCAAACGCCTCGCGCTGAATGACGGCACCGTGAACGTTCACGACGAAGCCGCCTCGCGCCCCGTCGATCTCGGTCTGCAAAAACTGGCTGTGACGCTGACCGATTTCTCGACGCTCGCCACCGCACCGGCGCATTACACGCTGAATACCGATTTCAAGGACGGCGCCGGTTCGCTTGGTGTGGCGGGTGCGTTCGGCCTCGTCGCGAAGACCGCGAGCGCGAAGCTCGATCTGAAGTCGCTGAAGCTGCCGCTGCTGCAGCCGTATATCGACACCGCAACCGCCGCGCAAGTGACCGACGGCGCGCTGTCCGCCACCGTGAATCTCGGCGCGAACTGGTCGAAAGCGCCGGTCGCCGTGATGGTCGACGACACGCAGCTCGATCTGCAATCGCTAAAGCTGGCGGCGCGCGGCAGCAGGCAGCCGCTCGTCGCGCTCGCGCAGGCGCACGTGGCGATCAAGCAGGTGGACGTGGCGGCACGCACGGCGGACATCACGAGCGTCGATACGACCGGTCTTTCGGTCGACGCGCAACGCCTGAAAGACGGCAGCATCAATCTCACGTCGCTGGCCGGTCCGCATGAAGCCGAGCAGCAGCGCACGGCGATTCACGCGGTCAAGAAGGCGCAGGCGCAAGGGCCCGTGTGGCACTACAAGATCGGCGAATTGAACCTGAAAGACGCGACCGCCAATTTCACCGACAACACCACGCCACAACCGGTGCGCCTGAGCATCACGCCGTTGCAACTGAAAGTGCAGCAGATTAGCGACGACCTCAGCCGTCCGCTGCCGATCGATCTGCAGGCCACGTTGAACAAGAAAGGCACGCTCGGCGTGAAGGGCGACGTCACGGCCACGCCGCTCAAGGTCGCGGTCAAGGTGAACGCGAACCGGCTCGACGCGGCGGCTTTCGAGCCGTACTTTGGCAGCAAGCTCAACGCGGTGATCGCGAGCGCGTTGCTCAACGCGAACGGCGAACTTGCGCTGAGCCAGGCGAAGTCGCTGAAGGCCAACTATCACGGCGACATGGCGCTGGTCGACGTGCGGATGCTCGACAAGGCGACTTCCGACCCGTTCGCGGGCTGGGGCTCGCTCGCGCTGACCAACCTCAAAGCCGACTACGACGAGCGCGGCACGGAGGTTGATGCGGGCAAAGTCACCTTCACGAAGTTCTACGGACGCGTGCTGCTCGACGCACAAGGCAAGCTCAACCTCAAGGACGTGGTCGCGCATGAAAGCGGCGCGCCCCAGTCACTGACGCGCGACAAGAGCGGCGCCGAGCCGGTGCCGCTGACGCCGCAAGCGCCGGCGGTGGAGGCTGCGTCCGCATCCGCACCGGCTTCGTCGGCTACCCCCGCCGCGCCCGCCGCCGTGACAGCCGCTACGCCGCCGCAAAGCCCGGTCAAGTTGCACTTCGGTCAACTGGTCTTGCAGCAAGGCCGCGTGACCTACACGGACAACTTCATCAAGCCGAATTTCACGGCGAATCTGGTCGGCATTACGGGCACGATCGGCGCGTTCGGCACGCAGTCCACGACCGCCGCGCCGGTCGATGTCGCCGCGAAACTGGCGGCCAACGGTCCGCTATCGATTCGCGGCACGGTCAATCCGCTGATCGCGAAACCGGCGCTCGATCTGACGGCGAGCGCGCACGATATCGAGCTGACCAACCTCACGCCGTATTCCGCGAAATATGCAGGCTATCCGATCACCAAGGGCAAGCTGAACGTCGATCTGCACTACAAGCTCGATAACGATCAGCTGAACGCGAACAATCACCTGTTCATCGATCAACTCACGTTCGGCGACCACGTGCAGAACGATACGGCAACCAAACTACCGGTGCGTCTCGCGATCTCGCTGCTGAAGAATTCGCGCGGTGAAATCGACGTGAATCTGCCGGTCTCGGGGTCGTTGTCGAATCCTGAGTTCAGCGTTGGTGGGCTAATCTGGCACGCGGTGCTTAACCTGCTGCAGAAGGCGGTGACTGCACCGTTCTCGCTGATCGCCAACGCGTTCGGCGGTGGTGGCGAGGAATTGGGCTATGTCGAATTCGAGCCGGGCTCCGCGAAACTCACTGACGCGGACAACAAGAAGCTCGACACGATCGTCAAGGCGCTGGCCGACAAGACGTCGGTGAAGATGGACCTGATCGGCCGCGTCGACCCCGCTGTCGACGAACCCGCGTTGCGCACGCAATATGTGGACCGTCTGGTCAAGCAGCAGAAGATCAAGGACGTGGTGGGCAACGGCGAGAGCGTCGATCTGTCGACGGTCACGGTCGATCCGAAGGATTACGACAAGTATTTGACCAAGGCCTACAAGTCCGCCGACTTCAAGAAGCCGCGCAATTTCGTCGGTCTGACCAAGAGCTTGCCGGACGATGAAATGAAGAGCGCGATCGCCGCCAACGCACCGATCGACGACGCCAGCCTGCGTCAGCTCGCGCAGCAGCGGGCGCAGAGCGTGCAGCAGTATCTGGACGGCAAGATCGACAGCAGCCGTGTGTTTATCGTTGCGCCGAAGCTGAATGCCGACGGTATCAAGGACAAGGGCGCGACCACGCGGGTCGATTTCGGCTTGAAGTAACGTGATCGCGGCGAGCGCTGCGCGCTGCCCCGAGCGCGCCATGGCACTCGAAGTCACGCAACGCGTGCCGCCGCAGATTCAGGCGGCGCGCGTCGGCTTCTTCAGCGCGGTCTGCTCGATCACCCGCGCGAGCGTGTCGAACGCGGGGCCGATCTTCTCGTTCGGCACGCACGCATAGCCCAGCAGCAAACCGCGCCGCGCGGGCGTATCGCTGCTGTAGTAGCTGGCGAGCGGACGCACGATCACGCCGGCATCGAAAGCGGCGGCAGTCACCGCGCGATCGTTCGCGTGATCCGGCAAACCGAGCACCAGATGCAAACCGGCTTCGTCGCCCATGACCGGCAGTTCGTTGCCGAAGCGCGCCGTGATCGCGTCGATCAGAATCTGCCTGCGCTCGCCGTACAACGCGCGCATGCGCCGAACGTGCGACGTGAGATGGCCGTCCATGATGAAGTCCGTCATCACCGCCTGCTGCATCAACTGTCCCTCGCGATACAACTCCGCGACGCCGGTCCGGAAGGTCTCCACGAGATGCTCCGGCGCGATCATGTAGCCAATCCGCAAGCCCGGAAACAGCATCTTCCCGAGGCTGCCCACGTAGATCACCTGGCCGGCTTCGTCGAGTCCTTGCAGCGATGCGAGCGGACGGCTGCCGTAGCGGAATTCACTGTCGTAGTCGTCTTCGATAATCCAGACGTTGTGCTGACGCGCGTATTCGAGCAGCGTGCGGCGCCGCGCGAGGCTCATCACCATACCGAGCGGATATTGATGCGATGGCGTGACGAGCGCGAGACGCGGCGGCTGTTGCAAATCTTGTTCACGCGGATTCAGACCTTCAGCGTCCACGGGCACCGGCACCAGCGTGATCCCCGACGACTGCAGCACACTGCGCGCGCCCCAATAGCAGGGCTCCTCGACCCACGCGCGATCGCCGACGTCGGTCAATAAACGCACCGCCAGATCGATCGACTGGTGAATACCCGTGGTGATGATGATCTGATCGGGCGTGCAGTTCACCGAGCGCGCCACGCGCAGATAGTCCGACAGCGCACGCCGCAAGGGTCGATATCCGCCGCCCGGCGCGTAAGTGAGCAGATCGGGATTGGCCTCTTTCCACAACCTGGCCTGCAGGCGGCTCCACGTACGCGCCGGAAATTCGGCGACGTCGGGCACGCCCGGCATGAATGCACCCCATTGCTTGGCGGATACGCCCGCTTTGTCGATCAGCCGGCGCCCACGCGCCGACAGGTCGCCGAGATCGCGTTTCGGCGACGGCGGTGGTGGCAGCGAGTCTGCGGCGGGACGCGTCGGCGTGTCGACACTCGCTACCAGGGGCTGTTTGCGCGTGTTCATCGCGGCCGTGTCCGGTCTCGTGTCCGCGACATAGGTGCCGCTGCCGGTGGTTGAAATCACGTAGCCTTCGGCGGTCAACTGATCGTAGACGTGCAGCACCGTATTGCGCGCAATGCCGAGGTCTTCGGCGAGCGTGCGTGAACTCGGCAGCTTGGTGCCGGGCGGCAGCTGGCCGGTCAGAATGGCCTGCTGCATCAGCCGCAACGTCTGTCTGTAGACCGGTTCGGCGGCCGTGCGGTCGAGCCTCGCGGCGAGCCAATCCGACAAGATCACGGTGTCCAAGTGGTTCTATCCGGAATAATGAAATGGTTCCATATTGTAGAACCGTAACGGTCTATAGTGAGCCACGCAATTGACACAATCCCGCTGTTTTGCAGGGGGAGCCAGCTGGATCGCAGAGGAGACTGGAGCGATGAAAACCGATGACGTGATCGTCAGCTTTCGCGGCGTGCGCAAGACCTACGACGGCGAAACGCTGGTCGTCAAACAGCTCGATCTGGACATCTATCAGGGCGAATTCCTGACGCTGCTCGGACCGTCGGGTTCAGGCAAAACCACTTGCCTGATGATGCTGGCGGGTTTCGAATTTCCCACCGGCGGCGAGATCTGGCTCGACGGCACGTTGCTCAATACGGTGCCGCCGCATAAGCGCAACATCGGCATGGTGTTTCAGAACTACGCGCTGTTTCCGCACCTCACCGTCGAGCAGAACGTCGCGTATCCGTTGACCGTGCGCAAGGTTTCGGCGCAGGAGCGTGCGGAACGCACAAATAACGCGCTGAAAATGGTGCGCATGGAGAGCTTCGCGAAGCGCTATCCGGCGCAGTTGTCGGGCGGCCAGCAGCAGCGTATCGCGCTCGCCCGTGCCCTGGTGTTCGAACCGAAGCTCGTGCTGATGGACGAACCGCTCGGCGCGCTGGACAAACAGTTGCGCGAACACATGCAGTACGAGCTCAAGTCATTGCACGAGAAGCTCGGCGTCACCTTCGTGTACGTCACGCACGATCAAGGTGAAGCGCTGACCATGTCCGATCGCGTCGCCGTGTTCGATAAAGGCATCGTGCAGCAACTCGATACCGTGGATCGTCTGTACGAATCGCCGTGCAACGAGTTCGTCGCCAACTTTATCGGCGACAGCAACAAGTTGCGCGGCACGATCGCGAATGTCGACGGCGAGTTCTGCGAGTTTCATCTGAGCGACGGTACGCGTCTCACCGGCCGCAATATCGGCGGCGCGCGAGCGGGTGCGTCGGCGGTCGCGTGTATCCGGCCCGAGCGCATGAAGCTGGCCAATGGCACGCCGAACGGTGAGTGGCGCGCCGGCGCCAACGCGCTAAGCGGCGAAGCGCGCGGGCTGATCTATTTCGGCGACCACGTGCGGATGCGCTGCGGTTTGCCGCAGCAGGACGAATGTTTCGTGAAGGTGCCGCTCGGCACGGCGGCGCTCGATACCTTTGCACCTGGCGCACCGGTCGCACTGGAGTTCGCACCGGAGCACCTGCGGGTTTTTGCCGAAGCTTAAAGACGTTGAGCGTATTGAATGTAGTGAACACGCCGGGCGTGCAATGCGCCCTACGTGCGTAGGTCTTCCCAGCAGCACATAACAAAACCGCGTCGTACACAGATTTGAAGCACATCACCCAAGGAGAGCAACACACCATGAGCAAGATCGTGAAATCGCGCTGCGCCATCGCTGTCGGTGCTGTCGCGCTCGCGCTGGGCGCCGCGCAAGTCAATGCCGCCGAACTGACGGTCGTCAACTTTGGCGGCGCGAATGGCGACGCGCAGAAGGCGGCGTTCAACCAGCCGTTCGAAACGCAGACCAGCAACAAAGTGACCGCCGTCGAATACAACGGCGAGCAGGCCAAAGTGAAGGCCATGGTCGAAGCCAAGCATGTGAATTGGGACGTGGTGGAAGTCGAATCGGGCGACATCGGCCGTGGCTGCGATGAAGGCCTGTACGAGAAGCTCGACTGGTCGAAGCTCGGCAAGAAGTCGGATCTGATTCCCGAAGCGCCGCAAACGTGCGGCGTCGGCTTTTTCGTGTGGTCCACGGCGCTCGCGTATAACGCCGACAAGCTGAAAACCGCGCCGACCGGCTGGGCCGACTTCTGGGACGTGAAGAAATTCCCGGGCAAACGCGCAATGCGCAAGGGCGCGCGCTACAACCTCGAATTCGCGCTGATGGCCGACGGCGTGCCGCCGAAAGACGTCTACAAGGTGCTCGCCACGAAGGAAGGCCAGGACCGTGCATTCAAGAAGCTCGACGAGTTGAAGCCGAATATTCAATGGTGGGAAGCAGGCGCGCAGCCGCCGCAATTCCTCGTGGCGGGCGACGTGGTGATGTCCACCGCGTACAACGGCCGGATCGACGCCGCGCAGCGCGAAGGCAAGAACCTCAAGGTGGTCTGGAACGGCAGCATCTACGACCTCGACTATTGGGCGATTCCGAAGGGCACGCCGAACAAAGCGCTGGCCGAGAAGTACATTGCTTATTCGATCTCGTCGAAGCCGCAGCAGGACTACGCGCATAACATCGCCTATGGTCCGGTGAATGTGACGGCCATCAAGGCGCTCGACGCGAAGACGCTCGCCAATCTGCCGAACTCGCCGGCCAACGGCAAGAACGCCGTGCTGCAGAACCTCGCGTTCTGGACCGATCATGGCGATGAACTGGAGCAGCGGTTCTCGTCGTGGGCTTCGAAGTAAAAACCAGTTGGATATGAGAAGGCGCGGCTCGATGGATGCAGGGCCGCGCCGTATCGATGCAATGAAACGTTCGCGCAAATCGGCTAGAGGTGCGCGAACGGCTAGACGGAGACAGGTGTGACTACGATGACGATCGCCGCCGATTCGACGCCTGAAGCAAGTGGCCGACTCAAGCGTGAACTGAAGGCCGCGGAATCGAAAAAGCGGGCCATGGCCCTGCTGTTGATCGCGCCGCTCGCCATTTTCCTGCTGCTGATTTTTGTCGTGCCGATTGGCGCGTTGTTGACGCGCGCGGCACAAAATCCGGAAGTGGTCGGCGCGCTGCCGCATACGCTGCATGCGCTGAGCGCGTGGGACCGCAAAACGCCGCCGCCGGACGCTGCCTATGCGGCACTGGCTACCGATCTCACCGCCGTCGCGGACGGCGACGGCATGGGCGCGCTCGCACGCCGCCTCAACGTGGAGATTCCCGGTTATCGTTCGCTGGTCGCCAAGTCCGCGCGTGCCATGCCGTTTGTCGACGACAACAACAAGCCGCTGCAACTGACGCCTGCTCAGGTCCACGCGAAATTCGTCGAACTGGACGAACGTTGGAACGACGTCACGTATTGGCAAGCCATTGCAAAGAACTCGGGCGCGTATTCGGCGTTCTACCTGCTCGCTTCGCTAGACCATAAACAGGACGCGTTCGGTCATATCATCCCGACCGATCCCGATCAGCAAATCTACCTCGCCGTGTTCAGCCGCACCTTCGTGATCGGCGCGGCCGTCACGTTATTCGCGCTGCTGCTCGGTTATCCGCTCGCGTACTGGATTTCGACGCTGTCCGAGCGGCGCGCGAATCTGGTGATGATTCTCGTGCTGATTCCATTCTGGACCTCGATTCTCGTACGCGTGGCGGCATGGATCGTGATTCTGCAAAGCGAGGGGCTAGTGAATAAAGCGCTGATCGCAACCGGCCTGATTCACGATCCGCTCGCGCTGCTGTTCAACCGCACCGGCGTCTACATTTCGATGACGCACATTCTGCTGCCGTTCATGATCCTGCCGCTGTACAGCGTGATGAAATCGATCCCGCCCACGTATCAGCGCGCGGCAGTGTCGCTCGGCAGCCATCCGTTCGCCGCGTTCTGGCGCGTCTATGTGCCGCAGACGTATCCGGGCATCGGCGCGGGCGCCTTGCTGGTGTTCATTCTCGCGATCGGCTATTACATCACGCCGGCTTTGCTCGGGGGACCGGGCGATCAGATGGTCAGCTACTACGTCGCGTACTTCACCAACGTGACGATCAACTGGGGCATGGCGTGCGCGCTCGGCGGTCTGCTGCTCGCCGCAACGCTCGTGCTGTACGTGATTTATGGACGCTTCACGCGTTCGTCATTGAGCCTTGGCTGAACGGAGTCTATTGCGATGAAACTTGCCAAGCCTTTGTTCGCGCCGCATACGTCGATGGTGGAACGCGTGTGGTATTTCGCGCTGCGCGCGTTGGCCGTGCTGACGCTGCTATATCTCATCCTGCCGGTATTGGCCATCGTGCCGTTGTCGTTTTCGTCGAGCACATTTCTGGTGTATCCGATCCCGGGCTGGTCGCTGCGCTGGTATCAGAACCTGCTGGCATCCGATGAATGGCGCACGGCCGCCAAAAACAGTTTCATCGTGGCGCCGTCGGCGACGGTGGTCGCGACGGTACTCGGCACCCTGGCGGCGATCGGCCTGACCAAAGCGAATTTCCGCGGCAAAGGGCTGCTGATGGCCATACTGATCTCGCCGATGATCGTGCCCGTGGTAGTGGTCGGCGTCGGCATGTACCTGTTCTTTGCGCCGCTCGGGTTGGCCAACACCTATATCGGGCTGATTCTTGCGCACGCGTCGCTCGGCGTGCCCTTTGTCGTCACGACGGTTGCGGCCACGTTGCAGGGATTCAATTACAACCTGGTGCGCGCCAGTTTGTCGCTGGGTGCGAATCCGGTGAAGACGTTTTTTCGCGTTACGTTGCCGGTGATCGCGCCGGGCGTGATCTCGGGTGCGTTGTTCGCGTTCGCGACATCGTTCGATGAAGTCGTCGTCACACTATTCCTTGCCGGCGCGGATCAGACCACGTTGCCGCGCCAGATGTTCACCGGCATTCGCGAGAACATCAGCCCAACCATTGCAGCGCTGGCAACGATTCTGATCGTGTTTTCGACGGGTCTTCTGTTGGCGCTCGAATGGTTGCGAGGCCGCAATGCCGCACGTGCGGTCAAAGCATGAGGCGCATGAGCGACATCGCCGCATGAGATATTTAAGGTTCCTTACATTCTGCAAAGTTCCGAACCGTTTCTAAGATTGTTCCCATTCCCCGTGTGTCTGCGTCTGTTCATACTCTGAGCCCTCTTCAGGAAGATGCGCTCGACGCAGACAGTCAATGAAATTCCAGCTAACAATGCTTGTCTGCGCGCTGGCCTTAACGGGCTGCGCGGACCATGCTGCGCGTGAGCGACTGGGTATCGAAGACACGTCAGTGTTGAGAACGGGCATTGGCGCCACGCAGGACGAACCTGCGGGTGCGGCCAACTCGCAATGGATCAACGCCTACGCGCCGATCGCGAACAGTCGCACCGCGATGGTGTCGTTGCGGGAGCGCCTCGATCGGGTGCCCGGTAACAGCAACGGCTACTTTCATGCGAAGGCGCAATGCTGGCTGGACGCCGCTCAGCAGGCGCGAGAAACGCACGACCAATGGGGTTTCGTCGAAGAGGCGATCGGCCAGGCCGCAACGATCACGATCGGCGTTGAGCACGGCACACCGTTATCCGCCGCGAATCCAGCGTTGCGCACCGTGTCCACGGTACGCCCTGATTTGTGGGCAATTGTTAACGCGATCAAGGCAGATCCAGCGCTTGCTCAATGTCCGCAAGCCCAGCCGCCGCTCGCCTGCGCCGAGGTCGAACTGATGCAGGCAGGGCATGACGCATGGATACGCAGTTTCGCCCATGCTGAGAAGCGCTTGCCTGAAGTCGAAGACAACCTGCGTAAATCGGCGGAAACGGCGGTGCGATGCAAGCAGGCCACGTTGGTATCTGCACCCGCATCGGCTTCATCGTCAAAAGCGCCGCAAACCATCACGCTGCGGACGGATTCGCTGTTCCGTTTCAACGAAGCCTCGATAACGCCGGATGGTCAGCGTCAACTCGATGGTGTGGTGAGCGCACTTGGAAGCGCTCCGGCCGTCCGCGGATTGCAGGTCACCGGCTATGCAGACCGTCTTGGCGCCGCCGCTCACAACGCGTGGTTGTCCACGCAACGTGCTCAAACCGTCGAACGATATCTGCGTGCGCATGGCGTGACATTGCCGATTACCGCGCGTGGTCGAGGCAGTGCCAATCAGCGGGTTGAATGCCATCAGAGCAAGCGGGACGCGTTGGTGCAGTGTCTCGCGCCAAACCGTCGTGTCGAGATAGCGCTGGTGGGCGCGGCGTCCTAGCGCACTCTTCTGTCGAGCATATCTCTGTGCGAAACAGGGTCGCCAACCTGAAGCGCGGGATGTTTTACTCGCGACGCGATAGCCGCCACTCGCGTGTTTCGGGGCGGTAGCACTCACTGATCCTCTGTCTTCCATGCTCGGAACAAGCGAAAGCGCCGCACGAATCAATGCATCGTCAGATCCTGTGATGTCAACGATACGTGCGGCAAAGGATTCTCAAAAAGGAAAATCAATCATGTCAACGATTCTGGTTATCGACGATCATCCGGCATTCCGAATGGTCATCAAAATGCAGCTTATGCAATTACTCGGTATCGAAGAAGTCATCGAAGCCGACAATGGACAAACCGCTGTCGAGCTTGCGCGGCAATACACACCGAAACTTGCCATATTAGACCTCGACATTCCGCGCATCAGCGGGCTCGATGTGATTCCGCGTCTGAAGCTTGCGCATCCGGCGATTCGTGTGCTGGTTTTGTCTGGACACGATCCGGCTATTTTCGCGCCGCGCGCGATGCGTTCCGGTGTTCACGGCTTCGTCGGCAAGTCGCAGGAAATGAAGGAAATACTGCGCGGCGTGGAGGCGGTATTGGCGGGCTACTCGGTTTTCCCGGTGAATGCCAACGGCTCCGGCATTGCGCCTGCCGTCTTCATGGGTGGCGAGGAAGACCGGATCGGTCTGCTGTCGGACAAGGAACTGGTGATTCTTCAAATGCTCGCAAAAGGGCTGTCGAATAAGGCGATCGGCGACGCGTTATTCATGAGCGACAAAACCGTCAGCACGTACAAGAGCCGCATTCAGGAAAAACTCGGGCTCTCATCTTTGGCGGCACTCGTTGAGTTCGCTTCGTTGCACAGACTGATCGATTGAGTTTCGCTGCTATGAATAAGATGAGCCCGTCGCATTCTTTTGCGAGCGTGCATGGTCGTACGCGGTGGCTGGTTCGCCATGTTTCAGCGGGTCATGCTTGCCCTGTTGGGTTGGCTTCGATCCGTCTCGCGTCGGTATTGGGGTGTCTCTGCGCATTTGCCTTGCTGTGGATGCTGTCGATGCGCGCGAACGCGCTACCGTTGGGCGACAACACGGCGAACGCCGTGCAGATCGATACGATACGGTATGGCGTCCATGACGTGGCAAGTCAGCGATCGTGGATATTGATGCTCGCGGCGCTGATTGTCGCCGCCCTCGCTGGGGCCGGTCTATTCCGGCTCGCGCAGCGGCGTACTGCCCAGCAGGCAAACAACGCTACCCGTCAACTGCGTACTCCTCGCCAACTAGCCACGCCGGGCCACCGTGCGAGCTTGACCGCGCCGTTCACCGTCGAGTCATGGAGCGAGCAGTCGGGGTTGGCTCACGCCGATCCGCAAACGCCAGGTTATTTCAACGCGGCGGTCGGGGAGGACCTCTCGGGGAACACGTCTTTTGAACCCTTCGAAGCACGTTATCTTCATGCGCTGTCTGAAGAGGGTATCGATCTCCAGGCGTTTCTGGCGGGCTGGCGCCGTGCAATGAATGAAGACCTCGCGCACCTCAGTGCGCTGCGTCGCGACGGCGACTCAGATCGTTTGCGCAGCGTGCTGCACCGGTTGAGCGGGGCGGTGGGCCTTGTCGGCGCGTGTAGTTTGATGGAAGCGTTGCGGCACACGAGTGCCGCGCCTCCGGCGTATAACGCCAGTTCCATCGACGTGCTGACAACCCGCGTGAGGACGTTGGTCATGCAACTCGACACAATGGCCGTCGCCCATCGGAGCACCCCGCGATGAACCGACCTTGGGCCTTGATTCAAGGCGATCTGGCGTTGCCGAATGCGCAACTACTCAGCGGATTGCCGGCGCCTTTCGGTGTACGGACAACCCTACACCAAGAACCGGCATCAGCGGTACCTGATAAGGCGCAACAAGCCATTCGGGACGCGGCTCACCCCCGATTGCCTGCAACACATCGCAACCCCGCCGCGCCGGAGCCGAAGTTTGTCTTTTCCTACAAGTTGCCGCCGCAGCGCGATCATTCGGGACGTTTCGATGCGCAGTTGGCCGAAGCGCGACGTTACCTTGAAATGGGCAAGGTGCGACCGCGCTCGTCCCGCTCGGACCATGTAGTAGGAGCGACGATTTTTCTGAGTTGCGGCATTGCACTGGCTTGGCTGCTGTCGACCTGTGCAACGCGCGACGCCAACAAGTCAGCGACTGTAGCGGCCAGCGCGGCAACACGCTCCGTCGTGCCATCGCAAGGCGGCCCAGGCGTGGCTTCGCCGAAAGCGCGTGCCGAAGCTCGTTCGGCAGACGTGCTCACGGCGCGTCCGCAAACGTCAGGCGCGTCAGTGACTACCACGCCTGATGCAGACCGGCATCGAGCGAGCAACGCGTCACCTGCCGTCGGCAAGGCGCCGAAAATCGCGCTCAAAGCTGAGCCAGCACGAATGTCGCCCTCCGTCGGGGCGCACCCGGTCACGCACGTTTCTCGCCTCGGTCTCGAAACGAAACTCCGTGCCCAATCTGCCCAACCCGCCCGGCGTGTGGCCATGGCGCGCCTGACCCGCGCGCAAGTGGACGCGCGCGTTGCTGTGACCCGCGCGGTTCCTTCGGCTACCAGACCGGCCGTATCGCGTCAGGCCGAATGGACCGAGCAGGCCTCGTCCATCCGCGACACCGCCGAGCGTGCTGCACTACTCGACTGGGCGGCGCGACAGCGGCGCGCGAATGTCACGTTGCGCGCCACGGGACTTGCACCCGGCGAGACCGGGAGCGACTGGAATGCCCGCATGACGCAGCGCCGGATCACCGATAACCCCGGCGCCTTCCACGCCGAGGGCGCCCAGCCGTAACGGCGTGCCGAAAGAAACCGCGCATAAAATCCGCGCATAAAAAAAGCCCGACCAACGGTCGGGCTTCTAAAGTCGGCTGCGCTCTTCCACAGAACGCAGCCCCTGCAAAACAGCATGGCTGTTTGCGTTGCCACTACACAGCTAAACAGCAGCCTAAACGGTCTGCTTAAGCCGCCAGCAGCGAACGCAGCACGAACGGCAGAATCCCGCCGTGCTTGTAGTAGTCGACTTCGATCGGCGTGTCGATACGCAGCAGTACCTGGACGCGCTTTTCCTTGCCGTCCTTGCCGCGAATCACCAGCGTCACTTCCTGTTGCGGCTTGAAGTCCGAACCCAGGCCTTCGATGTCGTACGTTTCTTCGCCGGTAATGCCGAGCGATTGCACGCTATCCGAGCCCTTGAACTGCAGCGGCAGAACGCCCATGCCGACCAGGTTCGAACGGTGAATCCGCTCGAAGCTGCGTGCGACCACAGCCTTCACGCCCAGCAGTTGTGTACCCTTGGCCGCCCAGTCACGCGACGAGCCCGTGCCGTACTCTTCGCCCGCGAACACGATGGTCGGCGTGCCGGCGTCGATGTACTTCATGGCTGCGTCGTAGATCGATTCCTGTTCGCCGCTCGGCTGATGAATCGTCAGGCCGCCTTCCACACGCGTGCCGTCTGCCTTCGCCGGGATCATCAGGTTCTTGATCCGGACGTTCGCGAACGTGCCGCGCATCATCACGTCGTGGTTGCCGCGGCGCGAGCCGTAGCTGTTGAAGTCGGCCTTCTGCACGCCGTTTGCCTTCAGCCACTTGCCTGCCGGCGAGTCTTCCTTGATCGAGCCAGCCGGGCTGATGTGGTCGGTCGTGACCGAGTCACCGAAGATGCCCAGTGCGCGCGCGTCCTTGACCGCGGCGATGCTGTCGGCCGGCGTCATCGAGAAGTCCTTGCCGAAGAACGGCGGCTCAGCGATGTAGGTCGACTTCGGCCAGTCGTAGACTTGACCTTCTTCTCCTTCGATCTTGCTCCACAGGTCCCCCTTCTTGGTCAGCGACGAGTAGTTCTTGCGGAACGCGTCGGCGTCGAGTGCGAACTTGAGCAGGTCGTTGACTTCTTCGCTGGTCGGCCAGATGTCGCCCAGGTAGATGTCCTTGCCGCCCTTGCCCTTGCCGACCGGTTCCGTCATCAGGTCGCGCGTGATGTTGCCGGCGATCGCATAAGCGACGACCAGCGGCGGCGAGGCCAGGAAGTTGGCACGGATGTTCGGGTGAATCCGCGCTTCGAAGTTACGGTTGCCCGACAGCACCGCAGCCGCGACGATGTCGTTCTTCGTGATCGCTTCGTTCAGTTCCGGCGTCAGGTCGCCCGCGTTACCGATACAGGTCGTGCAACCGTAAGCGGCCAGCGTGAAGCCCAGCTTGTCGAGGTACTTCAGCAGGTCGGTCTTCGTCAGGTACTCGGTGACGATACGCGAGCCCGGTGCGAGCGACGTCTTGATGTGCGGCGCGACCGTCAGACCCGCTTCGACCGCCTTCTTCGCCAGCAAGCCAGCGGCCAGCAGCACGCTCGGGTTCGACGTGTTCGTGCACGACGTGATCGCGGCGATCAGGATGTCGCCGTTCTTCACGTCGACGCCGTTGGTCGTGGTGTATTGCGCGTCCAGATCGGCTTCTTTCTTCGCAAAGCCGTTTTCCGCCACCGGCTTCGAGAACAGGTCGCTGAAGGTCGACTTCACGTGACCGATTTCGATACGGTCTTGCGGGCGCTTCGGACCTGCCAGCGACGGCGTCACCGTGCCGAGATCCAGCGTGACGACCTTCGTGTAGTCGATCTGGCCAGCCTTCGGAATACCGAACAGGCCTTGTGCCTTGAAGTAGTTTTCGAAGGCGGAGATTTCCGCGTCCGTGCGGCCCGTGCCCTTGAAGTAGTCGATGGTTTTTTCGTCGACCGGGAAGAAGCCCATGGTTGCGCCGTATTCCGGCGCCATGTTGCCGATCGTTGCCCGATCCGGCAGCGACAGCGACTTCGTGCCTTCGCCGAAGAACTCGACGAACTTGCCGACCACCTTTTCTTTACGCAGCAGTTCGGTCACGGTCAGGACCAGATCGGTCGCCGTCAGACCTTCGCGCAGCTTGCCCTTCAGTTCGACGCCAACCACGTCCGGCGTCAGGAAGTACACCGGCTGGCCGAGCATGCCGGCTTCGGCTTCGATACCGCCCACGCCCCAGCCCACCACGCCAATACCGTTGATCATGGTGGTGTGGCTGTCGGTACCGACCAGCGAATCCGGGTAGTACACCGTATCCGTGCCTTCAGCCTTCTTGTGCACGCCGCGTGCGAGGTATTCCAGGTTCACCTGGTGAACGATACCGACGCCCGGCGGCACGACCTTGAACGTGTCGAATGCCTGCATGCCCCACTTCATGAACTGGTAGCGCTCGTTATTGCGCTGGAATTCCAGTTTCATGTTCAGATCGAGCGCGTTCTTTTCGCGGAAGTGATCGATCTGCACCGAGTGATCGACGACCAGATCGACCGGGACCAGCGGCTCGATCGACTTCGGATCCTTGCCCATGTGCTTGGCGACACCGCGCATGGCAGCGATGTCGGCGAGCAGCGGCACGCCGGTAAAGTCTTGCAGCACCACGCGCGACACGACGAACGGGATTTCGTCGACGCGCGATGCGGTCGGCTTCCAGTTGGCCAGTTGCGTGATGTGTTCTTCGGCGATCTTCTTGCCGTCGTAGTTACGCAGCACCGATTCCAGCACGATACGGATCGAAACCGGCAGGCGGTCGATCTTGATGTTCAGTGCCTTGCCGAGTTGCGGCAGGGAGTAGAACTTGCCTTTGCCGGAACCGCTGTCGAATTCCTTGAGCGTTTTGTGGAGGTTGTGGGCCATGGTGTTTTCCTTGGTTTGATCGCGGAACTACAGTACTTATTAACTTGACTAGATGACGTACAGATCGACGTACTCATTGACCGGCATGGCTTCGAGCCGTGCCTGATCCAGCGACACGTCGAGAATCGCCAGTTGTTGCCTGACCGGAAAGCGGCGCGCGAGGTTGGTCTTGAACTTCTCGACCAGCAACGGAATCCCGTCTTCGCGACGACGCTTGTGACCGATCGGGTATTCGACCACGACTTCGTCGAATGACGACCCGTCGTTGAATTCGATCGTCAGTGCATTGGCGATCGAACGCTTCTCCGGATCGTGGTAATCCTTCGTGAACTGCGCGTCTTCGACACAAGCCATCTTGGCGCGCAGCACATCGATTCGCGCGTCCTGCGCGATCGAATCTTCATAGTCCGCGGCCGTCAGGCGACCGTGGATCAGCGGCACGGCGATCATG
Source organism: Paraburkholderia sp. BL21I4N1 (assembly GCF_002973525.1). GTDB lineage: Bacteria > Pseudomonadota > Gammaproteobacteria > Burkholderiales > Burkholderiaceae > Paraburkholderia. The sequence goes on along the minus strand of NZ_PVEN01000016.1, from coordinate 1,824 downwards.
TACTGAATGCAATGATCGCGGTCGGCCGGGTTATTCAGTGGGCCCTTCTTGTCGATGATGCGCAACGCGGCTTCATGCGTGCGAATCGTGATCCGGCTGATGTCTTCGATGCGTTTGCCGTGCGCCACCAGTTGCGCATGCAACGTCATCGCCGCTTCCACCGCAGTCTGCGCATGGAATTCTGCCGGAAAAGAAATCTTGAAGAGCACGTTTTCCATCACGTACGAAGCGTACGGTCGCTGAAACTTGAACGCGTTGCCTTTGAACAGGACGTCGTAAAAGCCCCACGTCGGCGCCGTCAGCACCGACGGATAGCCCATCTCGCCGGTCCTCGCGATCAGCGCGAGGCGTACCGCGCGCGAGGTCGCGTCGCCGGCGGCCCACGATTTGCGCGAACCCGTATTCGGCGCATGGCGGTAAGTGCGCAGCGCCTGTCCATCGACCAGCGCCAGCGACACTGCATTGATCAGCTCGTCGCGCGAGAGGCCGAGCAGTTGCCCGACCACCGCCGTGGACGCCAGCTTGACCAGTAGGACATGATCGAGCCCGACCTTGTTGAAGGAGTTTTCGAGCGCGATACAGCCTTGAATTTCGTGCGCCTTGATCATGGCGATCAACACGTCTTTCATTGCCAGCGGCGGCTTGCCCGCTGCAATGGCGCTGCGCGACAGCCAGTCGGCCGTTGCCAGAATGCCGCCGAGGTTATCCGACGGATGCCCCCATTCGGCGGCCAGCCAGGTGTCGTTGAAGTCCAGCCAGCGGATCATGGCGCCGATGTTGAAGGCGGCCTGAACCGGATCCAGCTGGAACGACGTGCCCGGCACCTTGGCGCCGTTGGGGACGATCGTGCCCGGCACGATCGGTCCCATCAGCTTGGTGCAGGCCGGGTAGGTGAGCGCCTCGAGTCCGCAGCCGAGCGTGTCGATCAGACAGTGACGCGCGGTTTCCAGCGCGAGCGCGCTGTCGATCGGATAGTCCAGAACGTAATCGACGATATCGACCAGTACCTGGTCTGGGTCGGGTCGTACGTTGGAAATCGGAGCGGACATCGGGGAGCGTTCCTGACGACTTTGTTTAGTTCGAGTTGTTGATCGCGTTCGATTGCGTCGGCGCCGGTGCACCCTGGATCATGGCTGCCGTCTTGCATTCGTCGGCCAGACGCGAGCTGTCCTTATCCGAGAACAGCATGGCCTTCGTCGGGATCACGACCAGATCCATACCCGATGCGGCGTCGTGGAAACGGTCCGCGCCCGTGGTGGTCGCTTCGCGCGGCAGGTTGTAGTTCTTGTTCGCCCAGTGAACCGTGACGATCTGATCACGCTTCATGTCGCCCTTCAGTTCGAAAGCCAGACCTTCGTTGCACGACCACTTTTCCGCGCCGTCCGGTACCGGATCGACCTTCGCTTCCTTGGCCGGATTGACCTTGCGCTTGATCAGGCGCTTCGGTTGCGGGCGCTTTGCCACCGCTTTCTTGGCGGTCGTGGTGGTGGTCGTGGTCGTCGTTTGCGCGGCGGCGTCCGTCGCGACGGTCAGCATCGTCGTGGACAGTGCGCCAATCACGGCGGCGATCATCAGCTTTTTCATGGAGAAAACCTTTCTATCTAATTTCATTCAGTTGAACAGTGCGCGGGCTGCCGGTCCAGGCGACCGCGTCGGTGGAACTGCACGCGCCTTAAAAACGCACAGCGGCCGCTATTTTCTCCTATTTAGCGGCAGGTACTTCAAATTCTCCGGTCCGGTGTAATTCGCGCTCGGGCGGATGATCTTGTTGTCGATCCGCTGCTCGATGATGTGCGCGCTCCAGCCGGCCGTGCGGGCAATCAC
>NZ_PVEN01000015.1 GCF_002973525.1 Paraburkholderia sp. BL21I4N1 | reverse complement strand
GGCGCATTCGAAGCACACGGTTTCGCGACCGTGGACCTGACCTTCGATGAACTCTCGAAGCAGCACATCCGCTACATGGTCGGCGGCCGCTCGCCACTCGCGCACAGCGAACGTCTGTTCCGTTTCGAGTTTCCCGAACGGCCGGGCGCGCTGATGAAGTTTTTATCGTCGATGGCACCGAACTGGAATATCAGCCTGTTCCATTACCGCAACCAGGGCGCGGACTACAGCTCGATCCTGGTCGGTATTCAGGTGCCCGAAAGCGAGAACGCGGCGTTCGACCAGTTTCTCGCCACGCTCGGGTATCCGAACTGGGAAGAGACGCAGAACCCGGTGTACCGCTTATTCCTCGCCTGACCTTTTAGGACTGAAACACGCAGATGGCTCTTACGCTTGTCGACAAACTGGTGGTGGCAATCTCGTCGCGCGCGCTGTTCGACTTCGAGGAAGAGAACCGCGTGTACGAGGACGGCAATCTCCCGCAGTATGAAGCGCTGCAGCGCGACCGGCTGACCGTGCCCGCCAAACCCGGCGTGGCCTTTCCGCTGATTCGCAAGCTGCTGGCGTTGAATGCCGGCGGGCATCGCGTGGAAGTGGTGATCTTGTCGCGCAGCGATCCGATCAGCGGATTGCGCGCGTTTCACTCGTGTCGCGAACATGGCCTCGCGATCGAGCGCGGCGTTTTCACGCGCGGGCGCGCGCCGTTCGGTTATCTGAAGCCGTTGAACGCGTCGCTGTTTCTGTCCGCGAATCAGGACGACGTGCGTGACGCGCTGGCCGCCGGATTCCCTGCCGCGCGCGTGTTGCCCGAATCGGCGAAAATGGCGAGCAAGTATCCGGACGAAATCCGCATTGCCTTCGACGGCGACGCGGTGCTGTTTTCCGACGAAGCCGAGCGCGTGTTCCAGAAAGACGGGCTGAAGGCCTTTCTCGGTCATGAGATTCACAACAAGGATCTGCCGCTGGCGGACGGTCCGTTGAAGCCGTTGCTCGAAGCACTGCATCGGCTGCAAAAACTCGCGGATGAAGCTGCGCCGATGCATATTCGTACGGCATTGGTGACAGCGCGCTCGGCGCCCGCGCACGAGCGCGCGATCCGCACATTAATGGCGTGGAACATCGAAATCGACGAAGCGATGTTTCTCGGCGGCCTCGACAAGAGCGCATTTTTGCGCGAATTCGAGCCGGACTTTTTCTTCGACGACCAAATTGGCCATTGCGAATCGGCCCGCGTCGTGACGGCGACGGGGCACGTGCTGAGTGGCATCGTGAACGCATCATGACACCCGAACAATCACCGCTGGGCAAGGCTTCCACCTACACCGAACAGTACGACGCTTCGTTGCTGTTTCCGATTGCGCGCAAGAATGCGCGCGAGGCGATCGGCATTGGCGCGCAGTTGCCGTTTTTCGGCACGGACATCTGGAACGCGTATGAGTTGTCGTGGCTGAATGCACGCGGCAAGCCGCAGATCGCGGTGGCCACGTTCTTCGTGCCGGCGGATTCGCCGAATATCGTCGAGTCGAAGTCATTCAAGCTGTATCTCGGCTCGTTTGCGCAGACCGCGTTCGAGTCGATGGAGGTGGTGCGCGACACGATCAAGCGGGACGTGTCGGCTTCGTGCGGGGCGACTGTGTCCGTGCATCTGACTGCGCCGTATGAGTTCGGCAAGTTGCAGATGGAAGAGTTTGAGGGGTTGTCGCTGGATCGGCTGGATCTGGATACTGATATTTATCAGCCGGATGCTTCATTGCTGAGTGCGGCGCTCGACGAGGCGCCGGTTGAGGAGACGGTGTTTTCCAATCTGCTGAAGTCGAATTGTCCGGTGACCGGGCAGCCGGATTGGGGCACCGTGCAGATTCATTATGTCGGGCCGCAGATCGATCATGCGGGGTTGTTGCGGTACATCATTTCCTATCGGAATCACACCGGGTTTCATGAGCAGTGTGTCGAGCGGATTTTTATCGATGTGTTGAAAGCCTGTAAGCCGGTTAAGCTGGCTGTTTATGCGCGTTATACGCGGCGCGGCGGATTGGATATCAACCCGTTTCGCACTAACTATAATTTGCCTATGCCGGATAATATGCGGTTGGCTCGCCAGTAAAATTACTGGGTTTTGGGGTTGTAGGCCTTTTCTTGAGATCAGTCGCAATTCAACGAAAGGCCAACAAACCAAACCCAATCAGGCCGCGGGCTTCTTATACGCCACGCAATCAACCTCGACCCGGCAATCAATCACCATCGAAGAAACCACACAAGCCCGCGCAGGCGGATTTTCGCCAAAGTACTCGCGGAAAACCTTATTAAACGAAGCAAAATCTCGCGGATCATCCAGCCACACGCCGCAGCGGACCACATCCTCCGCTCCATACCCTGCTTCCTTCAAAATCGCGAACACGTTCTGAATCGCCTTGTGCGATTGCTCAACAATCCCGCCATTGATCACCTCGCCATTTTCCATCGGCGTCTGTCCGGAAACGAACAACCAGCCATCCGCTTCAACGGCACGAGCAAACGGCATATGCTGACCACCCGTTCCTTTCCCGCCTTCAACGCCATAACGCTTCATCGTCACACTCCTTAAAAGTCGGGCACGCAGCGCAAACACCACTGCCTGCCACATCAATCAGAAAACAACCCGCTCAAAACGCACCCTGCGCATCGCCCTTCGACGCCGCGCCGCGCGCCACGAAATGACCCGCGCGCTCCCCGGTCACTTCGCCATCGCGATACGTCAGCACACCATTCACCCACACCGCGTCGATCCCATCGGCCGCCTGCTGCGGCTTTTCAAACGTCGCCGCGTCACGCACCTTCGCGGGGTCGAACAGCACCAGATCCGCGTGATAGCCGATATGCACCTCGCCCCGCTGCGCCAACCCAAACCGGCGCGCCGACAAACCGGTCATCTTGCGCACCGCCTCTTCAAGCGGCAATAAACCGGCGTCGCGCGCGTAATGCCCGAGCACGCGCGGAAACGCCCCCCACAAGCGCGGATGCGGCAGCGGATCATTCGGCAATCCGTCCGAGCCGACCATCGTCGCGGGATGCGAGAGAATGCGCCGCACGTCGTCCTCGGACATGTTGTGATACACCGCGCCCGCCGGCTGCAAGCGCTTGCCCGCTTCCTGCTGCGTCACGCCCCACTCCGCCGCGATCTCCTTGACGAGCTTGCCCGCCATCTCCGGATGCGGCTCCGACCACGTAATCGTGATGTCGATGTCGCCCGTCACCTGCTTCAGATCCAGCGTCGACGAACTACGGTTGTACGGATAACAATCGCACCCGATCGGCTGCAAACGCCGCGCGCCTTCGAGCGACTTCAGCACTTCCTCGCTGCGCCCCCAGTTCGACGGTCCCGCGCACTTCAAATGCGAAATCACCACCGGCACATGCGCATGACGGCCCACCCGATACGCTTCGTCCATTGCGTCCAGGATCGCGTCGAACTCGGTGCGCATGTGCGTCGTGTAGAGCGCGCCAGCGGCGGCGAGCGGTTCGGCCAACGCCATCACCTCTTCAGTCGGCGCGGCGAACGCCGAGCCATACGCGAGCCCTGAACTCAGACCCAGCGCGCCATGCGCCAATGCCTCCTCGAGTTGCGCGCGCATGCCGTCGATTTCCCCAGCCGTCGCCGCGCGATCGAGCCGGTCCATCTGATTGCTGCGCAATGCCGTGTGCCCGATCAGCGCACCGACATTCACTGCCGGACGCGCCGCGTTCACGGCGTCGACATAGGCGGCGAAGGTCGGATACTGAAACGCGTCGCGCTCGCCGAGCAGATTCATCGGATCCGGCGGATCGCCCTTCAACGCCACCGGCGACGCGCTGATCCCGCAATTGCCGACAATCACCGTCGTGACCCCTTGCGTGATCTTCGGCAGCATTTGCGGCGAGCGGATCACGTGCGTGTCGTCGTGCGTATGGACGTCGATGAAACCCGGCGCCAACGCACGCCCGTTCGCCTCGACCACGTCCTCGGCCAGCCAGTTCGACAGATTGCCGATTGCGACGATGCGCCCGTCGCGGACCGCGACATCGCGCTCTACCGGCGGCGCGCCGGTGCCGTCATACAGTTGCGCGCCGACGATCAGCGTGTCGGCGGCTTCGGGATGCGAATGCATGGATCAGTCTCCTAACGGTTGTCGATCGCCGCCGCCGCGGTGCGCGTCGAGCGCGTGCTTCATGCGGCGCAGCAATTCGCGGCTCTCGTCGCCCTGACTGACGGCGAGTTCGGTGACGAGCACATCGAGCGCCATCATCATCGCGTAGCGCGATGAAGACGGCTTGTAAATGAAATCGGTTTCGAACGCGACGATTGGAATCACCCAGTCGGCGAGCCGGGCGAGCGGCGAGGCCGGCGCGGTCAACGCGATCACGCTCGCGCCGTAGCTGCGCGCGATCTTGCAGTTCTCGACCATTTCCGGCACGCGCCCGGTGGTGGACAGCGCAATCACCACGCACTCGCGCGACACCGTGCTCGCGACCATGCGCTGCAGCAAGCCGTCCTGATAGGTCGCGACCGGTCGGCCGAGTCGCACGAGACGAAAGCGCATTTCGTCGGCGAGCGCGGTCGAGCCGCCACCCATGCCGAACACGTAGATCATCCGTGCGGCGCGCAACGCGGCGGCCGCATCGCTGAACGGCGCCTGCCGCAACAATTGATGGTTATGCGCCAGCGCGTTCTGCAATTCGTCGAAAATGCGGGTAGCGATCGGCTCGGGCGCGTCGCCCGCGCCGCCAGGCTGCAGAAAGCGCTGGCCGACCGCGGCCGCCTGCGCGAGCCGCAGCTTCAGTTCCCGCACATCGCGGCAACCCACCGCCTTGGCAAAGCGCGTGACGGTCGCGACGCTCACCTCGGCCTGCTGCGCGAGCGCACCGATACTGGCGCGCGACGCGCCCGTCAGATCGTCGAGAATCAGCGCGGCAACCTTACGCTCGGCCGAACGCAGTTCCGGCGCGCATTCGGCGATGCGCGCGACGATATCGAAGGTCAACGGCTCGGCGGTTGAGTTCATTGCAGACTGTGGGATGACGCTCGAAGGCTGACAAAAAGCCTTCGTCGGGTTGTAACGCGAACCGTGGTACTAAATAACATTTCTTCGATCATCGTACTTTCGGTAACATGCTAAAGTCAACTTTGATTCAATTTAACTGGACGATGGAGCAGGGAGACATGAAAGTTACAAACTATCAGGGCGCGACGATTGATCCTTATAGCAAGGGCTTGGGCATGGTTCCGGGCGCCAGCATCCAACTGACGGACACCGCCCGCCTCGAGTGGAATCTGTTGAACGAAGACGTCAGCCTGCCGGCTGCCGTGCTGTACGCGGATCGCGTGGAACACAACCTGAAATGGATGCAGGCGTTCGTCGCGGAATACGGTGTCAAGCTCGCGCCGCACGGCAAGACGACCATGGCGCCGCAACTGTTTCGCCGCCAGCTCGACACCGGCGCGTGGGGCATCACGCTCGCCACGGCACATCAGGTGCGCGCGGCTTATCACGGCGGCGTGTCGCGCATTCTGATGGCCAATCAACTGGTGGGCCGCCGCAACATGATGATGGTCGCCGAGTTGCTGAGCGATCCGGATTTCGAATTCTTCTGCCTCGTCGATTCAGTCGAGGGGGTCGAGCAATTGGGCGAGTTCTTCACGTCGGTGCATAAGCAGTTGCAGGTGCTGCTCGAACTCGGCGTGCCGGGCGGCCGCACTGGCGTGCGCGACGCAGCGCAGCGCAACGCGGTGCTCGAAGCGATCGCCCGTTATCCGGACGTGCTGAAGCTGGCCGGTGTCGAGTTGTACGAGGGCGTGCTGAAGGAAGAACACGAAGTGCGCGAGTTCCTGCAAAGCGCGGTCGCGGTCACGCGCGCGCTGGTCGACGAAGGCCGCTTTGCGCGCACACCGGCGGTGTTGTCGGGTGCGGGATCAGCGTGGTACGACGTGGTCGCGGAAGAATTCGTGAAAGCGTCGGAAGACGGCAAGGTCGAGATCGTGTTGCGCCCCGGCTGTTACCTGACGCATGACGTCGGCGTTTATCGCAAGGCGCAGACCGATATCTTCGCGCGTAATCCGGTCGCGAAGAAAATGGGCGAAGGCTTGCTACCCGCGTTGCAATTGTGGGCGTACGTGCAGTCGATTCCCGAGCCGGATCGCGCGATCATCGGGCTCGGCAAGCGCGACTCCGCGTTCGACGCGGGCATGCCGGAGCCGTCGCGCCACTATCGTCCGGGCAATGAAGCCCCGCGCGATGTCGCGGCGAGCGAAGGCTGGGAGATTTTCGGTTTGATGGATCAGCACGCTTATCTGCGGATTCCGGCCGGCGCCGATCTGAAAGTGGGCGACATGATCGCGTTCGACATTTCGCATCCGTGCCTGACGTTCGACAAGTGGCGTCAAGTGCTGGTGGTCGATCCGGCGTATCGCGTGACTGAAGTGATCGAGACGTTCTTCTGATCGTGTTCTGAACGGCGCGCTTTGCGAGAGATCTGAAGCGCGCCGGCGGCGTCTTAGCGCGACGCCGCGCTGTTCGCCGCTTCTGCTTTTTCTGCTGCTTGCATAGCGCTGGTGTCAGCGGCGTTATCGTTACCCGCTGCCACCACTTCTCCGATCCTCGCCTCGAGCATCTTCAACGCGCCCGACAGCGCGCCCAGTACGTCGTCCGGCAGCGCCGCCATCGTGTCGTGCACGAACGCCTTGCGACGCGGCAAACTGGCCTCCGTCGCGGCCTGCCCTGCTTCGGTCAGACGCACGTTGGTCACACGATTATCGCGCGCGTCCATGCTGCGCGCAATCCAGCCCAACGCTTCGAGCGCCTTCAACTGCCGCGTCAGCGCGCCCGGATCCACGCGCAAGCGCTCCACCAGCCGCTTCTGCGACGACTCGCCCGCCTGATCGTGCAGCGCGAGCAGAATGCGCCAGCGCGGCAGCGGATGACCCACCTGCGCCTCGAACGCCGACATGAACGCCCGATAGGTGCGGCCGAATTGCTGCATGACGGCGACGTGATCCTGTTCTTCCATATCTTCAGTAAACCGGTAAGTCTAAAAAATCAATCCGCGTGAATCACTGGCTCGAGCTTGCGCTGAAGCTTGACCGGCGGCACACGGCGGCTTTGCCACACCGACACCACGGCGATGATGGCGGCCATCGCGAGCCCCAGATGAATCGCCGCGACCAGCGCCTCGCGCGCGCTTTCCAGCAGCATGGCGCCGTTGTGGCCCGCATGCGCCAACTGGCCGAGCAAGGTGGTTTGCGCGTCGCGATTGATCAGGATCTGCGGATCGCCGAGATCGCTGAACCATTGCGAGGCGTGATCGTTTTCCAGCGCGCTGCGCACGCCGCTCGCGTACATATGGCTGACCAGCGTACCGGTGAGCGCCGTGCCGAGCATGCCACCGATCATGCGCAGCGACTGCAGCAGCGCGGTGGCGATACCGAGGTGCTCGCGGCCGGCCGTCTGCTGCGCGAAGATCGTCAGGTTCGGCATCACGAAACCGAGACCGAGGCCGCCGATCACCATGAACGTCATCAGCAGCCATTGCGGCATGGCGCGCGTCGCGACGACCACGCCGAGACACGCGAGCGCGAGAAGCGCAAAGCCGATGTACAGCATCAGATTCGGATTGCGCACACGCGACACAATGCGCCCATTCGCGATACTGCCGATCGTGATGAACACCACCAGCGGCGTGATGACGAGCCCCGCCTCTTTCGGCGACATGCCGAAGCCGCCCTGGAATAGCAACGGCGCGTAGAACAGCAGCGAGAACATCGAAAAACCACCCAGCACGGCGAGCGTGAAGAGCGCGGCCAGACTGCGGTTGCGGAACATGTCGACGGGCAGGATCGCCGTCGGGCAGCGCTTTTCCCACTGCCACAGCGCGTAAGCCGAGGCGACGCTCAACGCGAGCAGCGCCAGGGCGCTCAACGTGACGCCATGCTTCGGCAGTAATTCGACGAACAATTGCAGCGAGCCGAGCGCCACCGCGATCAACACGGCGCCGGGCCAATCGAGCCGCATCTTACCTTTATGCTCGACGTGCCGGAGATGCGGCAGGAAGCGCCAGACGAAAAACAGCGACAACAGGCCGACCGGCAGATTCACATAAAAGACCGAACGCCAGCCGTAATACTGCGTGAGGAAGCCGCCGAGCGACGGCCCCACTGCGTTGGCGATACCAAATGCAGAACTCATCAGCACCTGCCAGCGCAAACGCACCACGGAATCGGGAAACAGATCGGGAATGCACGCGAAAGCGGTGCCGACCAGCATGCCACCGCCAATGCCCTGTAGCCCGCGCGCGAGCACGAGGAACATCATGCTGTTCGCGACGCCGCACAGCACGGACGCGCCCGTGAACACCACGATCGACGCGATCACGAACGGCTTGCGCCCGTAGTAATCGCCGAGCCGCCCGAAGATCGGCACGGTAATCACCGAGGTCAGCAGATACGATGTGGCGACCCACGCATAGAGCTCGAACCCCTTGAGTTCCGAAACGATGGTGGGCAACGCGGTGCCGACCACGGTCTGGTCGAGCGCCACGAGCATGGTGACGAAGGAGATGCCGAGCATCGCCAGAAGCGATTCACGGAACGGTAAAACTTGCCCACTCGAGTGGTGGGCCGCAGTATGGACAGCCATTTTTGATAGAGCAACTGTTGACTCGTCAAATGATTGGGAATCATACCACGAGCCGGCGCTCTAAACGGGACGTGTCGCGACGGTTTACCGTAGCGGCAATCGACTGAAGAATGCATTCAACATGACGCCAGGGAGGCACATGGAGCCGAGTTCGCTCGCCGCACAAGCCCTATCGGATGAAGACCTGAGCGCGCTGCGGCGCGCCAAACACGAACTGGAAAGCCCCGCGCTGGCGATGAAACTGGCCAGCATCGTCGGCTCGCCGCTCGAAAAACTGATGTCGCGCATGCCGGCGTTCGCCAACGAAAAGGTCACCGACGCAACCGAGCTGGCGTTGCGCAAATGCCTGTCGATCGCGTTGCGCACGCTCGGGCGCCGGGACGCGGCCCCGTTGATCGTGCCCGACCGGCCGAGCAACCTGCTGCACAAGTTCGCGGTGGCGACTACCGGCGCGGCCGGCGGTGCGTTCGGGCTGTTCGCGTTACCGGTCGAGTTGCCGGTCACGACCACGCTGATGTTTCGCTCGATCTGCGACATCGCGCGCAGCGAGGGCGAGGATCTGAGTTCGATCGACACGCAGTTGCAGTGTCTGACGGTGCTCGGCATGGGCGGCACATCCACCGCCGATGACGATGCCGACTTCGGCTACTTCATCATGCGTGGCGCGCTGGCGCAGGCGGTGTCGAAGGCGTCGTCGGAAATCGCCACCAAGGGATTTACCGCGCACGGCTCGGCGGCCTTGCTGCGCCTGCTCAACACGATCGCCGCGCGCTTTTCGGTGCAGGTCAGCGAACAGATCGCCGCGAAGTCGATTCCCGCGATCGGCGCGGTGCTCGGCGCAATGGTCAATACGGTGTTCATCGACCATTTCCAGCAGGTCGCGCACGGTCACTTCACCGTGCGGCGACTCGAGCGGCAATACGGTCAGGCAACCGTCGAAGCCGCGTATCAAACCATCGACATCGCGCTCGACGGCTGATTCGCGCCAGAGCCGCGACTCGTCACGCGCCGCACGAAAGCGGCCGAGCGGTCGAGCGCGCGATTGGCCTCGGGAATGAACGGCGCGAAGATCGGCCAGACGTGCGGCATCTTGCTCCACACCTCGAATTCACAGTCGACACCTGCCGCGCGCGCGTTGTCGGCCACGCGCCGCGAATCGTCGAGCAGCACCTCGGTGCTGCCCGCCATCATGAAAAGCGGCGGCAAGCCGTGCAGGTCGGCATAGACCGGCGAGGCATGCGGGTGCGTGGCCGGCGTCTCGCCGAGATAGAGTTGGCCGGCCGGCGCGATCGCGCGGCCGCTGAACATGGGGTCGAGGCCGTCGTTGCTGTGAATACTGGCGCCGGTCGCGGCCAGATCGGTCCACGGCGAGAACAGCAGGCCGCCTGCCGGCATCGGATCACCGGCGTCGCGTAACGCCACCAGCGTGGCCAGCGCGAGGCCGCCGCCGGCTGAATCGCCGGCAATCACGATCGACTCGGGCGCGATGCCGTCGGCGAGCAATCGACGATAGGCCGCGGTGGCGTCGTCGAGTGCGGCGGGAAAACGATGTTCCGGGGCGAGACGATAGTCCAGCGAAAACACCGCCGCCTTGGCGCGCGTCGCGAGGCCGAACACAATCGACCGATGCGTTTTCGGAGAACAGAAGTAGTAACCGCCGCCATGGCAAAACAGCACGATGGGGCTGACGTGCGCTGTGTGCGACTCGCCGGCCGGCTCGAGCCATTCGCCGCGCAAGGGCGCGTCGTCCGCGCCGTACAACTCACGCAGATGCCAGCCGCGCGGCACGCGTGGCGGCCAGGCCCGCTTCGCGGTCAGCGCACGCGCTCTCTCGACATTGATGCCCGGCTTGAGGGTTTCCGGACGAAATTGCCTGCGCAGATACCATGTTGCGAGTGCACTTTGCCAGCTCATTGGGGACACACTCCTTCTTTAGTGTCCCGCCATGGTACGTGCGTTCGATGCGGCGCCGGTGGACGGCGGCTTCTAATCCCAAAACCGCGCGATCCACCCTCCGTTCAAGCCTTTCCGACTAATTTAATTCGCCGGTAAAACCTGCCCGCGAATTTCGCCCGTCGGGTTTTGCGCGGTATGTACATTGAAGTACCACTGCCCCGCCATCAGATCCGTCACCTGTTGTTCGCTCAGCGCCGCCGAACCTTTGATCGGGCTCGCGAGCGCGTCCTTGTCGATCGGCACCTGCACCTTGGCGTTCTGCCCGACCGGAGCGGGACCGTGGAAATGCGCGGCCGTAGCCGGGCCGCTCAGGCCTTCGTAGGTGACGGTCCACTGCAGAGATTTAGTCGACGTGTCGAACGTGGCGTTTAGCATGCCGTGTCCGTGACTCACGCGCGGCGGCACTTCGCTCGAAGGTTCAAGATCCGCCTTCAGCGCCACCGTATCGGCAAAGGCAACGCCTGACGCCAACGCCCACAACACCACAGCCAGATTCAATTTTCGCAGCGTAATCATGGTCTTCTCCGGACTTGATGCACCGCCGCACCGACGTTTCGGCTGCGTACGGAGCCACCACATACTAGTGCAATTTCCCTGCAGGCGTTTGCGTTGGACAGCGTGCGCTCGCGGTTAAGCGCTTTTCGTTGCGCATGGTCGGTGCCGCCATCCGACTCGCGCTGCTCGCTTCAATCTGGCGCGTGGCGCCGACTTCGTAGTTGTGCGTAGCTATCGCTGCATGTCACGTGTTGGTGAAACCGATGTCGAGTTGGGGCCTGCCTGATATGCGTCCCGACGTGTCGGATTGCGCGACCCATGGCCGCCATTGGTGCGTCGATTGCGCCGATTCATTCATCGAACCCGCCGCCGACAGGACAGCTACCAACGCTTTCTTCGATTTCTTCAAACAGTTAATTGCGCTTTTTGTAGTGAATGAATTGCGCCATCCCAGCTATGCTTCCGGTTGCGAGAAGTGACTCCTTCATCGAGGGATGTCTCCAAATCTTTAACGCGGCTTCGGCCGCGTTTTTTTTCGTCCGTTTTTTTTGCTCTTTGCCGGGCTGCCGGATTCACACGCGCAATTGCATTGGCCGACCGTGCGGGCGCCGCCGCGCCCCATGGCAAATCTCAAGCGAGCAACGCCGCCTGCTGCTCGATACCGTCGAGCATGGCATTGCATTTGTCGATCAGCGCGAGCCCATCGAGACGCACTTGCTCAGGTGATTCAACACCGATCACGCGACGATACGCTTCGAGCGCATTCAGCAAAGGCGGGTATTGCAGCACGCTCGCCGCCCCCGCCACCCGGTGCAGCCATTCGCGCACCCGCTCGGTTTCGACACGTTCGAGCAGCGGCGACAACGTCGCCATGTCTTCGCGCACCGAGGAAACGAACGAGTCGAGCAATGCCTTGACGGTCGATTCGCTCCCCCACAGTTGCGTCATATAACTCAGATCGACTGGCACGAACGGCTCGGCGGTGCGTGCCGTAATGGCTCCGGCGGTAGCCGGCGTGCCGACGGCCTCCGCAGGGGCGGCCTGCCTCGCGCTGTCGGTGCCGAACCAGCGGTTCAGATAATCGCGCAGCGTGGCGAGCCGGGTCGGCTTGACCAGACTGTCGTCCATCCCGGCTTCGCGGCACAGATTCAGGTCTTCGGGCGCGGTGTTCGCCGTGATACCCAGAATCGGCAATCGATGTGTACCACCCGCCTCCCGCTCGCGAACGCGCCGCGTGAGTTCATAGCCGGACAGGTTCGGCATATGGCAATCGGTGATCAGACAGCCGTAGGTAGTCTGCTCAAGCGCGGCGAGCGCCTCCGCGCCATCGTTCGCGACGTCGCAGGCGAAACCGAGCAGAGCCAGCTGATGGCGAATCAACTCCTGATTGACCGGATGGTCTTCGGCGACCAGGATCAGCCGGCCACTGGCGATGGCGCGCTCGCGATCCGGAATCGCCGCGCCACCCTCGGGCGTACGCGGCATGCCGGCGAGACGCGGCGCCACCGACGGCAAACCGGTTACCGCCGCCGCACACGCGGCGCCCAGCCCGCGCCACGAAATGGGATTGATGCTGACGCGCACGTTGTTGTCGATGATGCGATAACCGGTTGGCTTCGGCTTCTCGGTCAAGCTGACGATGCGGGAACGCGGTATGACGTCTTCGGGAAACGTCACGTCCTCGCTGGCGAACAGCAGATCCACATCGGCCAGTGCTGCGCGGTCGCGCAACTCGGTGGCATCCGGAGAAAAGCGACGCAGTTCGAGTCCCAGCGCCTCGCCGAAATGCATCAAGGCCTGACCGACGCGCGCGTCGTGGGTAGCGACGACACCGCGCTTACCGCGCAACGCGCCGACCGAATAACGCTGGGCCTCGACGGGCAAGCTGAGCCGCACGGTCATCCGCGTGCCACGGCCGGGCTCGCTGTGTAGCGCGAGCGAGCCGTCCATCAGATCGATCAGCTTGCGGCAGATCGTCAAACCGAGGCCCGTGCCGCCAAAGCGGCGCGTGGTAGAAGATTCGGCTTGCACGAAAGGCTCGAAGAGCCGCGCCTGCACCTCGGGGGCAATGCCGATGCCGGTGTCCTCGACCGTCACCTCGAGCGTTTGGACGCCACCGGTTTGCGCGACAACCGACACCCCCACGTCGACCTCACCGGACGGCGTGAACTTGATCGCATTGCCGAGCAGGTTGAACAGAATCTGCCGGAAGCGCACGCTGTCGCCCCGCAGAGTCGCGGCGACTTCCGCGGCGATATCCACGCGCACCTTCAAGCCTTTTTCGTGTGCACGTCCCGCCAGCAGACCGACGGCGTTGTCGACCAGCTCACGTATGTCGATAGGCTCGGCTTCGATAGTCAGCCGACCCGCTTCGATTTTCGAGTAGTCGAGCAGATCGTCGAGAATCTGCAGCAGCGCGCCGGCCGACTCGTGAATCATGCTCAGCATTTCGCCTTGATCCGCGTTGAGCGGCGTGCGTTCCAGCACTTCGACGAGACCGAGCACGCCGTTCATCGGCGTGCGGATTTCGTGACTCATCATGGCGAAAAAGTCGTCTTTGGCGCGCGAGGCCGCTTCGGCGACGTCGCGTGCCCGCGCCAGTTCGTCGGCGCGCGCGTGCTCCGCGCTGGCATCCACCCAGTACCCGCTCCACACGACGCTGCCGGCCCCCTCCCGACGCGGGACCAGTTCGGCGCGCACCCACTTGAGATCGCCTTCGCTTTCGAAGCGAAACTCCATATGCACCGGCGTTTCGCAACGCGCCGACTGCTCCAGTTCGGCGATTACGAGCGGCCGGTCCTGCTCGCAAACGCGCTCGAAGTCGACCTGATCGCGCTTGATCACGGCGCTACCGCCCAGCAGCAGCCGCGTGTCGCCGCCGATATACGGAAACGAGTACACACCGGCCGCCGTACGGCGCAGCTGAAACACCACGGCCGGCAACGAGCGCGTCACGTCGAAGAGACGGCGCTCGGTTTCGCGAGCGAGCATTTCGGCGCGTCGGATATCCGTGATATCGACCATGGTGCCGAGCACGCAAACGGCTTTGCCGTCGCTACCGCGGCAGGTGCTGGTCCAGAACAGCCCATGCCGCACGTCGCCGTTGCTGCGCACGAACTGCAGCTCCGCCTGCGCCGTTTCGCCGCCCTTAAGCATCTCGCGGGTCATCTCGTCGAGAATGTGGCTGTTCGCTTCGCCCCAGCTCCGCACGTCTTTCGTGGTGCGTCCGACCACCGCTTCGCGGCGCATGCCGCAGGCTTCCTCATAGGCCTGATTGACGGCGATATACCGACCGTCGAGGTCCTTCGCAACCAGCGGATAGGGCACCATCTTCATCATGGTTTCCTGGAAGCTCAGCTGCAACGCAAGATCGCATTCGGTCTTTTTGCGCAGCCTGACCTCCCGCTGCAGCAACAGACAGGCTCGCAGCGTGACGAGCAGAACAATGCCGATACCGATCAGCAACGGCAGCAGACGCAGCGCGGTCACACTCCACATGCCCGCACCCGTGGCGCTGCCGGTGACCCACTTCTGCCTGATGCGCTGCTTTTCCCCCGCCGGCATGGCCAGCAGCGCGCGATCGATCAGCCCGGCAAGCGGGCTCAGGTCCGCACGCACGGCGAAATTGAGCGCGTCGGATTCACCCACCGTGCCGAGAATTTTGAGCACGCCGGCATAGCGCCGCTTCAGCACGACGTCGACGGCGGCCACGTTGCCGACCAGGACGTCCGCCTCGCCCGCTGCGACCATGGCCAGCGCGTCTTCGAGACTGGGTGCAATTGCGATGTGGTCCGGCGCAATGTGGTCGAGCGCGTGCGGAACAGAGCCGGCGACATGCGACGAAACGACAATGCGGCGCGACGCGAAGTCGCTGAGTGCGCGCGCGGCCGGCTCGTCTTCGCGCCCGACAATGACCAGCGGATAGCTCTCGTACGCGCGCGTATGCTGCGCGTTTTTGAGGCGCGGATCATTACTGGAAGCGGTGGCCAGCATGGCCAGTTCGCCGCGTTGAAAAGCAGCGATGGTGGCCGGCCAATCCGCAGTGGAAGCGCGGCTGAACACCACGCCGAGCGTGCGACTCAAATAGGCCAGATGGTCTGCGGCGACGCCGGCCGGATGGCCGGCGTCGTCGACATAGCTGAAGGGTGGCCAGGCGCTATCAAAACCCACCGGCAAAGGCGGCAATGAGCGAAGCCACGCCTGCTCCTGTGCGGTGAGTACCAGCCGAGGCGTACCGGGCACAGGCCCGGCGTCAAAGTTGCCGGATAACCAGCGCACGCGCAACGCTGTGTCGTCGGCCGGGTCTAGCGATGCAAGCGCCCGGTCGAGCTGATCACGTAGCGCAGTCTTGTTGCGCGGGACGCCAAATCGCAGGTCCGCGGTCTTGCTGCCCTCCTCGAACGCGACGCTGAGGCCATGGAACTCGTCGGTAGCCAGTGCATATTGCACGGCCGGGGTGAAACCAAGGTAAGCGTCCGCGTCGCCGCGAACGACGGCGGCAAGCGCGGCGTGGGTGGTTGCAAACGCCTTGATCTCAGCACGCGGAAAGCGCTCGCGCACTGAACGCTCCAGTGCAAAACCTTTCTCGATCGCAATGCGCGCCGTGCCAAGTTGCGAAGCCGTCGCGTAGCCCTCACCGTCCCGCCGAACCACAGCCGATATGGAAGAGCGAAAATACGGCACGGTAAATCTCAGGCAGCGTTCACGTTCAGGCGTGCGCGCAAGGCTCATCAACAGATCGACCTGGCCCGCGCATGCGGCGGCAAGCAATTGCGGCATGTCGGGAAAGGCCTTGGCTTCGATCGCGACGTCCGGTCCAACCAGCGCCCGCAAATAGTCCACGCTCATGCCGGTGAGCCGGCCGCCTTCCAGTGCCTCGAACGGCTGCCAGTTGCTGGCGAGCACACCAACGGTCAATCTGGCGGGAATGACGCTTGCGGCCCGAGGGCGGGATGCCTCGCTGGAAGGCTGAGCGACCGCCACAGCGTACACGGCGCCGCAGAAAGAAAAGACTAGCAGGGCCAACCACAGGCGCCGGAATCTACCCATCAACGCCATGCCTTGCCGAACACAGACGGACCACGCCACCCACGGCGCGCGGTTCCCCCTCACGCGGATTCGCTCTGTTGACCGGCGAGCGTATCAGCCGCCTGATCTGATTGACGGTGCAGCAATGAAAACAGGATGCCGGCCACGACGCCGCCCGACATGGGCGCAGCCCAGAACAACCATAGCTGATCCAGCGCCCAATCGCCGACAAACAACGCCTGGGCGGTGGAGCGGGCGGGATTGACCGACCCGTTGGTGACAGGAATCGACACCAGATAAACGAGCATGAGGCACCCGCCGACAACCAGCGGCGCGATCGACGCGATGCGGTGGCGAACCGCGACCATCAGGCACGTCATGACAAAGGCGAACGAGAGCACGAACTCGACGACCAACGCCGAATGCAATGGATAGTCGGCAGGGGAATGTTCGCCAAAGCCGTTCGCGGCGAACTCACTCGCGCCCAACGCGAAACCGGGGCGGCCGCTCGCGACATAAACAAGCAGCGCCGCGGCGACAGTCGCCCCGACGAGCTGTGCAGCGATGTAGGGCACGAGGTCCCTGACCGGAAAACGCTGCGCGGCCGTAAAGCCCACGGTGACAGCCGGATTGAAATGCGCGCCGGATATGCCGCCGAACAGATAGCCGGCTGTAGCGAGCGCGAGCCCAAATGCCGACGACACTTCGAGCACGCCATACCCTTGCTGAACTGCACCGGTGCTCAATACGACGCTGCCGCAGCCGACGAACACCAGCCACGCCGTTCCGACGCCCTCTACGAATAACCTTTTCCCTAACCCGACCATGCCGCCCCCAATTTTTCTGGACAAGGCAGACGGCAGTACACGATTGCGGTAGGGCGTCAGCCTGAGTTCTCCAAGGCGTCTCCATTCAGCATGACGAAATAAATACGCCCATCATGCGAATGAAAACAAAGCCGAAGGGAACTCAGAACTATGGAATGGCAGCGTCACCAAACCAATCAGCAGAGTCCTAAATTCGTGCGCCTCAATGACATTCAGAGAAATGGTCTCGGCATCCCGACTGGTCCTCAGGTCAATCCGATCTGTCTTGCGTAGTCGATCAGATCAGCCTCGGTCTCAAGACCCAGCTTGCGCATCGCGCTGCGTTTCTGCGTACTGATGGTCTTGCCGCTACGCTGCAAACGAACCGCGATTTCGTGGACGGCGAGGCCCTGCACATACAGCTGAAAAACCTCCCACTCGCGTGCGCTCAAAATGCCGGCGCGCAACTGCACCGGCGTATCCGCCGCTTCCATCGCGGTGCGCGCCTGCTCCGACAGATAGACGCGGCCGGCCATGCCGGCTTCGATTGCGTCGATCAGTGCAGCGGCCACGTCGCGCTTATCGACGATTGCACCCACACCGATATGCAACAAACCGGACAACATGTGCGCATGGCAAATCATCGTCAGCACGACGATGCAGGGATGAGGCCGGCCTCGCAGCAGCCGACGCAGAAACGAAACCGCGTTGCTGCCGCCGTCGATGCCGGGCATGCTGATGTCCGACACGACGACGTCGCATGCGCAGGTGTCGATGAGCTCGGCCAGGCCATAGGTGTCGGCGGCTTCGCCGACGATTTCGATATGTGACGCGGCCGACAACAGCCGCCTGACGCCGACGCGAACACAGTCGTGATCGTCAGCCACGATGACACGGATTTTTCTTGTCATTTCTTGTTGTGTTTTCGACTGGCTCGCCCTGCGCGCGTTGCGCTTCCCCAGGTCATGCCAATGCCTCTTCGGACAGTCGCACCGATCGCGGCGCGACACCTCGCCGGCACGTTACCGGCTCTGCGCACGTTCCTCCGCCACGACGCCATGCTCAACGGCGAAGCGGAACAATTCCGCGTCGCTCTGCAAGGCCAGCTTGCGCATGGCAGTGCATTTTTGCGCGCTGATCGTCTTGACACTGCGGCCGAGGCGCGCGGCGATCTCGGTGACGCCGAGTCCGGAAGCGTATTGCGTGAACACCTCGAGTTCGCGGCGCGACAACATGGTGCGAACGAAATCGAGCCGCTGCGTCACCGTGGCGTCGGCGATCAGCGCGCGCACGGCGGGCCCGACGTAGCACTCGCGCGCGAGCGCGGTGACCACCGCCACGTGAATCAGATCGATCCGGTCGCGCTTGCTGACCAGCCCGTCGACACCCAGCGAAATTACCTTTTGCAGCGCGTTCGCCTCGGTTTCCATGGTGAGCACGACGAGCCGCACACCGGGATAGCGCAGCTTGAACTGCCTCACGACCTCGAGCCCGTTGCCGTCGAAACCGCCCGGCATATACAGGTCCATCAGCACGAGGTCGCAGGGATTACGCTCGACTTCCATGAAAAGCTCGGTGGCGTCGGCCGCGCGACCGACGACTTGCATATTCGGATAGCCACCGATCAGATTTTCGATCGCCAGTAAAACCAGCGGATGGTCGTCCGCAATGATGGTTCTAACCGGTGTGGCTGTTTCAGCGACGTCGTTCATCGATTAATTTCCCTTTCTATCTTGACTGCTCGCCGTTGTGGTCGGCGCAACCGACCCTGCCTCAATCATTAAACGTTCTCCCGAAGATAACCATAAGATCGCTCCGAAACACCCCCAATCAAGGCGAGTTTCTTCACTCAATTGCTTAGATATGCGATTCAAAATTAATAATTCCGTGCGCGCGCAGGTAAGAGAAGAGGCCCGGATCGTTGGTCACGCCGAGCTTGGCCATCGCTTCGCGCTTTTGCCGGCTCACGGTGCGACGATGGCAACCGAGGGCGGCCGCGATGTCGGCAATCGATTGTCCGCTGGCAAAACGCGTGACGACCTCCGCTTGCCGCCATGACAGACGCGGCGCGAGTAGCCGCTGAGGCTCGCTGTCCTGCGGATGCGCGAGCGCGTCGACGATGGAACGCCCGACGTAAACGCCGCCGCCCGCGCTTGCTTCGATGGCCCGCCAGAGTTCGTCCATCGGTTCGGTTTTGCCGAGCGTGCTGACCGTGCCGTCCGCGACGATCGCGCGCAAGATCGCGGTGTTCATCAGCGTCGTGATCACGACAACGCGCACTTGAGGCCAATCACGGCGAATGCGTCGGATCAGGCTGAGTCCGTCCTCGGCGCCACCGCGCGGTTCCTGCATCGAGAGATCGGTGACGAGCACGTCGCACGGTGTGTTCTGCAACAGCTCGACTAGCGACGTCGGCGTCGCCGCCTCACCGGCAATGGTGACGCCGGCTCGCATTTCCAGCGCGGCCCGAATGCCAAGCAGAACGAATGGATGATCGTCCGCCAGAATGATTCTAAGGTTCACCAGGATTTCTCGCGTTTGTTGTAGGGATAATTGGCTAATGCGCAGGAATAAACCGACGTACTCTGCGCATGCTTTAACAGCAACCCGGCGACGCCTATAAGTACGCCAAGGCGGCCATAAAATCACCGCTAACACGCCGCGAAAATCGGAGCGTTCCGAATCCTGAAAAAAGCTAATAGTTCAATGCAGGCCTATCCAAAAGGCAAAATGCCGCAAATACCCGAAATGGATATTTGCGGCATTTTTTATTGCCAATGTCCCACTGAATCGCTTCGTTCAATTTGAAGCGCTTCGCGGCACGCTATTGAAGGGTCGGCGTGACGACCGCCGCGCTCGCTTCAGGTCGGGTCGCAAGCAGGCGCCGCGTTTAGCTTGCCGCTACGCGCCGCACGGGGAAAAACCGGCCACGCGATCAACGCGCAGACACTCGCCACGGCCCAGACCATCGGCCACGAACCCATCGACAGTAAGAGCGGAATGGCGAGCGGCGTCAGGAACAGCGTAAGAAAGACGCAGGTATTGCCGATCGCCAACGCCGTGCCCGCGCGGCTCGTCCCGGCCTGCGTCGCCAGCTCCGTGAACGCGACGCCGTGCCACGCCGAGGCGCTCACCCCGCCCAGCACGATCATCACTGCAAACACGCTGGAGAGCATCGCGTGATGCAGACCGAGCCCCGTCAGCAGAGCGAGCGAGGCGAACAGCACCGCCGTGAGCAGACTGCAGGCGCGCATGTACGCCCGGCGATTGCCGCGCCGGTCGGTCCAGCCGCCGCTCCAGACCCGCGCGATGGCCGCGCCGGTTTGCACCGCGGCCATCGTCACGCTGATCGCCAGCACGCCGGCGCGGCTGAAGTCGTGGAGGAACACCGTCCCGAACGTGACGACGGCGAGTTGCGGCACACACAGGGCCGCCGCGCCGAGCGCCACGCGCCAGATGCCGACGTTGCGCAACGGCGAGCCCTTCGCGGGCGCCGCACCTGTCGCGCTTTGTACTGGACTCGCGCCGTCCGCGTCGACGTGCGACGGTTCGTGCAGCCAATGCCAGGTGAATCCGGCCGTGATCGCGCAGGCCAGCGCCAGCACGGCATAGGCGCTAGCGAAACCAAAGTGCGACGCCAGCACCGGCAGCACCAGCGCGCCGAGGCCGCCGCCCGCGGGCACCGCGGTCTGGCGAATGCTCATGGCAAGGCCGCGCTCGCCTTCGCGGAACCACGCCATCACCGCGCGCCCACTCGAACCGTTGACACTGCCGCCCAGCAAACCGACCAGCAGCAAGCCGAGCGCAAGCATCGTCACGCTCGGCACATGCACACCCGACGGCGCCACGAACAGCGCCATGCCGGCCAGCGCCGCGGCGGTCGCCAGCAGGCCGAGCAGCAACACGCGCCGGTCGCCCCAGCGATCGGTCAGCAGGCCCCACGGCAACTCGCTAACGGCGATCCCGAGACCGAGCATGCCGAGCACCAGGCCTAGACCGCCGTTGCCGAGGTGATAGTCGGAGCGCAGAAAAACCGCGGTCGTCGGAATCCCCGAAAATGCCGCCGAAAAACTCGCGTTCGCGGCGAAGCCGACGCCCAGCACTTTCCATCGATGATTTGCCGTCCGTGCGCCCGAGCCAGGCGCCGCTACAACGGTTCCGTTTTTCATCACAGCCTCCGCAAATTAGGAATCTGGAGGTATCCTACGGCTGGGCATTCCATCGGAAAAGCCGGAAATTCAGATGACTTCCATCGGATAAAACGAATCATGAGCCAACGTGGATTCGACCTGACGCAGTTGCGGACCTTCGTCGCCGTCGCGGAATCGGGCAGCGTCTCGGCCGGCGCCGGGCGCGTGTTCCTGTCGCAGTCTTCGGTGAGCGAGCAGTTGAAGAAACTCGAGGAGCGCGCCGGCCTGCCGCTCTTTGTGCGCAGCAAGCAGGGCGTGAGCGCCACGCCGGCCGGCAGCCGCCTGCTGGAGCACGCGCGCCGCATCATCGCGATGAGCGAAGCGGCGTTCGAAGACCTGCAAGGCCGCTCGCTCGACGGCGAACTGCGCATAGCGATCACGGACTATTACCGCCCTCACGACATCGCGCGCATTCTCAAGACCTTTTCGGAGCAGCATCCGCGTCTGAAACTGCATGTGAACGTGCAGCCGAGCGCGGTGATCGACAGCAATGCCGGTGACGATGCGTCGTTCGACATCGGCGTGTCGTTGCGACTCGTCACGGACACGGCGCGCGCCGCCGGCCGCCGCACCGCCGTGCCGAGCACCGTGGTGCGGCGCGAAAAACTGCTGTGGGTCTGCGCCGCCGATGCCGGTCCGCGACCGGCCACGCCTTATCCGCTGGTGCTATTGCCGTCGAGCTGCCAGTTGCAGCGCTTCGTCGTCAAACTGCTCGACGAACACAAGGTGCCCTATCTGGTGTCGCACTCGGCGTCCGGTGTGGCCGGCTTGCAGTTGGCGCTGAAGGCTGGGCTCGGCATTTCCTGCCTAAACGAATCGTCGACGGGCGGCGGTGTGGTGCCCTGCCCGCCCGGCGTGAATCTGCCGACCTTGCCCGCCGTCGAGTTTCATCTGTTGCCGGGGCGGCTCGGCGAAAGCGAACACGTTAGTAACGCGCGCACGGCATTGATGCGGCTATTCAACTGAAGCGCATGACACGGCGAGTAGCGCGCCTTCAATAGAAATATTGAAAGCGCGCTACTCGCCGCCTATGATGATCTGGTACCCAGTCGAAAGCGTTTTTCCCACCGTCGATGCACTGGTTCGAATCCCGCAACCCGCTGTCCGCTGCGGAATGTTTCAGCATTATGTCTGGCAGCCCGAAAACCGTGACCCCGCGGCACATTCCCGCGACTCATTGAGTTAAGTCAAGCAATTGCTTCGTCGTAGCGAATCGACGTATTGGCGTCCGGAATAAGTCCGTTACGATTCGCCATTGATGCCGTCGTTATAAAAACCGGCAGAGCTGTCACGCGTCGCCCATTCGCTCCATAAGCAAATGCAGAGGCGAATGCGCGAGAAAACTATTCAGAAAAAAGAACGTTTCCCCAACGAGGCCTGGCGTGCATCGCAGAACTTTCGGATCTTCCGTCCTGTTCGTGTTTTACGTCATGTGGAGCGGCGCGGCGCTCGCCGCGACTGACGCATCCGGCGTCTTGCCTTCAGCCATGGACGAACGCGTGCGCGCTTGCACCTCCTGTCATGGCGTGCAAGGCCAGGGGCTGAACAACGACTACTTCCCACGCATTGCCGGCAAGCCGGCCGACTATCTGTTCAATCAATTGACCGCGTTCCGCGACGGCGGGCGGACCTATCCGCCAATGGGCTACCTGCTCGCGTTTTTACCGGACGACTATCTGCGCAAAATCAGCCAGTACTTCGCCGATCTGCAACCGCCCTATCCCGACGCCGATCACAGCGCCGTCTCGCCGGCAGTGCTCGCCGCCGGTCAGCGGCTCGTCACGCACGGCGACCCCACGCGCAAGATTCCCGCCTGCATTGCCTGTCATGGCGCGAGCATGACCGGCACCCAACCGGGCATTCCGGGCCTGCTCGGTCTGCACGCAAGCTATATCGCCGGACAGATGGGGACGTGGCGCTCGGGTACGCGTCACGCGCTTGCCCCGGACTGCATGCACTCGATCGCCGTCAAGCTGAGCGACAAGGACATCACCGCGGTATCCAGCTGGCTCGCACGTCAGCCGCGTCCAGCCGATCCACGGCCCGCGCCGGCCACGACCGCGCGGCTGCCGCTCGCCTGTGGGAGCCAACCGCAATGAAGCCGACACTTCGCGCGCGTTTATCTCTCACGCTGATCGCCGGCTTGATCCTCGCCAGCGGCGCCGTACTGCTCAACGTGCCGCAGACGCTCCTGATCGCCGAAGCACGCGCCGCCAGCACCACGCCACTCGCCCCCGCGACCACCACGCAGACCGCGGCCGCCGCAACCGACCCAACCGCCGCGCAGACCGACCTCGTCAAACGCGGCGAATACCTGGCGCGCGCCGGCGACTGCGTGGCGTGCCACACGGCGCCGCGCGGCAAACTGTTCGCCGGCGGTCTCGCGATGGAAACGCCGTTCGGCACGCTGTACTCGCCGAACATCACGCCGGACCCGCAGTACGGCATCGGCACCTGGAGCCAGGAAGCGTTCTTCAAGATGATGCGCACCGGCCGCACGCCGGACGGCACGCTGATCTACCCGGCCATGCCGATCGCCCAATACACCAAGGTCACGCGCGACGACTCGAATGCGATCTTCGCGTATCTGAAGACCGTCGCGCCGGTGCGCGAGGCGAATCATCCGCACACGCTGCGCTTTCCGTTCAATCAGCGCAAATTGTTGTACGGCTGGCGCACGCTGTATTTCCGCGAAGGCGAGTACCAGGCCGATCCGACCAAATCGGTCGAATGGAATCGCGGCGCGTATCTGGTCGAAGGGCTCGGGCACTGCACGATGTGCCACTCCAAGATCAACATGCTCGGCGGCTCGTCGCAAAGCGAGCAGTTCGCGGGCGGCCTGATTCCGGTGCAGAACTGGTACGCGCCGTCGCTGACCTCCGACAAGGACGGCGGTCTCGGCGACTGGAGTATCAAGGACATCGTCGATCTGTTGCAGGCGGGCATTTCCGATCGCGGCGCCGTGTACGGCCCGATGGCCGAAGTCACCTATCACAGCCTGCAATACATGACCGAAGACGACGTCAAGGCGATGGCCGTGTATCTGAAAACCTTGCCCGACAAGAGCGGCCGAAAAACGGGACCGTCCGCGTCGACCAGCAGCAACGTGTTCGAGCTGGGCGCGAAGATCTACGCGGACAAATGCGCGCTGTGCCACGGCGCCAAGGGCGAAGGCCAGTTGCAGCATTACCCGCCGCTGGCCGGCAACCAGTCGATCGAAATGGACTCGGCGGTCAACCCGATCCGGATCGTGCTGAACGGCGGTTTCCCGCCGGGCACCCTGCGCAATCCCGAACCGTACGGCATGCCGCCGTTCGGCCAGGAACTGGACGACACCGACGCCGCCGCCGTCGTCACCTACATCCGCACCGCGTGGGGCAATCACGGCCAGCCGGTGACGTCCCGCGAAGTCAACGAGTTGCGCAAGGCGCCGCTGCACTGAACCGCCGCACTGGAGAATCTTTTGATGGAAGCGAACGATACCCGCAGCGGCGCCCCGCCGACGGATGACGAAGTGGAACGCGTCGTCGCGGCCGGCCCGCACGGCGCGATCGCGGTAGCCGGGGTCGCCACGCTGATCGTCATGGCGATCTGGTTCGGCTTTTACTTTTTCGTCTTTCTGCCGCGTGGCGTTCTGCATTGATCATGTCGACCGATACCAATCATTCATCCGGCGGCGGTCACGCCGTCGCCCTGCGTGCCGAACGGCGCTGGGCGATTTTCGCGGTCGCGCTGATCGTGCTGATGCTCGCCGTCATCGTCTATTCGGGGCTGCATTGGGCGATGATGCCGCCGTCGCGGGTCGAAACGATCGACCCGTCGCGCCTGCAACTCTCGGGCGAATTCGTCGAGGACAACCTCGGCAGCGCGGTCGAACCGGACGGTTCGGTGGTGGTGCGCTTTATCGCGCAACAGTACTCGTTCACGCCGCAATGTCTGCTGGTGCCCGCCGACACGCCGATCACGATCCGCACCACCAGCGCGGACGTCGTGCACGGCCTGCTCGTGACCGACACCAATATCAACACGATGGTCGTGCCCGGCTACGTCTCGACGATGAACACACGTTTCGACACCCCAGGCGATCACACCATGCCGTGTCACGAATTCTGCGGCTTCGGCCATCAAACCATGTGGGCGCACGTCAAAGTGGTCGACAAGGCCACCTTCTTCGCGCAAGCCCGACAATCCCGGAGGCTGAGCTGTGTTTCACGCTAAGCGACTCGTTCTCGCCCATTTCTGGCTTGCCTTCATTGCGTTTCTGATCGCGCTGTTTCTCGGCGCGTGGCAGATGCTGGCGCGCAGTCCGTTCATGCCGTGGGTCGGCGACCCGGAACTCTACTATCGCTCGGTGACCGCGCACGGAACGGTGATGGCCTACGTGATGCCCACGCTGGTTTCGATGGGCTTCGGCTATGCGATCGTCGAACTCGCACTCGGGCAGCGCCTCGCCGGCCTCAAGTGGGCATGGGCCGCGCTCATCATGCTGGCGGTCGGCGCGGTGATGGCCGTGGTGCCGGTCGCGCTCGGCCAGGCTTCGGTGCTGTACACCTTCTATCCGCCGATGATCGGCAGTCCCTTCTACTATCTCGGCGTGGTGCTGGTCGTGGTCGGCTCGTGGATCTGGGTCGCGCTGATGCACGTCAATCTGCGCATCTGGAAACGCGCGAACCCCGGCAAGCCGATCCCGCTCGCCATGTTCGCCAACGTGGCCGGCGCGTATCTGTGGGCGTGGACCGCGATCGGCGCGGCGCTCGAAATCCTGTTCCAGATCCTGCCGGTCGCGTTCGGTCTCACCAATACGATCGACGCCGGCCTGTCGCGCATCCTGTTCTCGTGGACACTGCACGCGATCGTCTACTTCTGGCTGATTCCGGCGTATATCGCGTACTACACGCTGGTGCCGCGCGCGATCGGCGGACGGCTCTACAGCGATTCGATGGCGCGCGTGTCGTTCATCCTGTTCCTCGTGTTCGCGATGCCGATCGGCATTCACCATCTGTTCGCCGATCCGCAGGTCGGCTCCGGATTCAAGTTCCTGCACGCGGTATTCACCGGCATGGTGTCCGTGCCGACATTGCTGACGGTGTTCACGATTTGCGCGTCGGTGGAGATCGCCGGACGCTTGCGCGGCGGCAAAGGCGCGTTCGGCTGGCTCACCGTGTTGCCGTGGCAGAACCCGATGATGCTGGTGATCGCGTTTTCGTTCGTGATGCTGGGGCTGGGCGGCGCAGGCGGGCTCATCAACATGAGCTACCAGTTGAATTCGACGATCCATAACACGCAGTGGGTCACCGGGCACTTCCATCTGATCTTCGGCGGCGCGATCGTCATCATGTACTTCGCGATTGCGTACGAGCTGTGGCCGCAACTCACCGGCCGCGCGATCGCGTCGGCGAAACTGGTGCGCACGCAACTGTGGCTGTGGTTCGTCGGCATGATGGTGGTGACGTTGCCGTGGCATTACGTCGGCCTGCTCGGCGCGCCGCGCCGCATGGCCTATTACGACTACAACGCACCGGGCATGCAACAGCAGGCGTTCTGGGTTGGGATGTCGGCGGTGGGCGGCTTGATCCTGGTGGTGTCGGGCGTGATGTTCATCTACATTCTCGCGAAGTCGCAATTCGGCCCCGTCGTGGAACAGCAGACGTTCCGCTTCGCGAGCGCGGTGCAGCCGGTTGAACGCGTGCCGGCCGCGCTCAACAGCTTCGGCTTGTGGGTGGCGTTGATGATCGGCCTGACAGTCGTCAATTACAGCGTGCCGATCGTACAGTTGCTCAGATTGTCGCAGACGTCGGTGCCGGCCGTCATCGTCGGAGCGCAGCGATGAATCAGGAACGCGTCTTCAGCTTGCGCAACCCGTGGTTCACGCTGAGCGTGGGCGGCACCATCGCGATTGCGGTCGTGGGCATCCTGATCGGCTTTATCTGGCTGCCATCGGCGAACAATGCATTCGGCGACCGCAGCCTGTGGGCCACGATCTGCAGCGCCGCGGGCGCGCCGTCCAGCTGGTACGGCGGCGCGAATCTCACCGGCCCGGCACCGAGCGACGTGGTGGTGTTGCCACCGTTGCGGCGGGCGAACGCGGACGCGACGTCGATCGGCCGGGGCGCGACTATCGCGACGCAGAATTGCTCGATGTGCCACGGCGTGCAAGGCACGCCGCCGGTGACTGCGCCGGCGCTGGCCGGACAGTACGCCGATGTGGTCTACAAGGAGTTGCGCGATTTTCAGAGCGGCGTGCGTCAGAACGCGGTGATGCAGGCGATTATCGCCACGCGCAGCGACCAGGATCTGCACGATCTGGCCGTCTACTATGCGTCGCTGTCCAGAGGGCCCGCGGCGGAGAGTCCGCCGTCCGGTGCGGGACCGGACGCTAACGCGGTGAGGCTGGCCATGCAGGGCGATCCGCAGCGCAATATCGC
The DNA here is from genome assembly GCF_002973525.1 of Paraburkholderia sp. BL21I4N1. Lineage (GTDB taxonomy): Bacteria > Pseudomonadota > Gammaproteobacteria > Burkholderiales > Burkholderiaceae > Paraburkholderia. The sequence goes on along the minus strand of NZ_PVEN01000015.1, from coordinate 168,840 downwards.
ACCGTGCGCGGCCTGCCATGGGCAACTGGATCGCAAAGGCGCCGCGCCGTGGCTGGGGGGACAGTCTTCCGTTTATCTCGCGGCGCAATTGCATGCCTTTGCTGCCGGCACGCGGCACAACGACATCAATGAACAGATGCGCAATGTCGCGCGGCAGATGACGCCCACTGAGATCGACAGCGTGGCGAAGTATTACGCCACGATGCCGTAAGCAGGCATCAAGCCGTTGCGAGCGCGTGCTTGTCGGCGGCGCCCGCAGCGGCCGATGCGCCACGCCGCACGGCAGAAGCCGACCGCGACGACGCCGGGCCGCTGCCCGTCTGAAACACCGCCACCGCCGACGTCAAGCGCCGCGCCTGATCTTCCAGCGAACTCGCCGCCGCCGCAGCCTGCTCGACCAGCGCCGCGTTCTGCTGGGTCACCTCGTCCATCTGCGCGACCGCGAGGTTGACCTGATCGATCCCGGTGCTCTGTTCCAGCGCGGCGGAGGCGATCTCGCTCATGATCGAACTCACGCGGGAAATCGCGTTGACGATTTCGGTCATTGTCGAACCCGAGCGTTCCACCAGTTGCGAGCCGGCCTGCACGCGCGCCGTCGACGCATCGATCAAACCCTTGATCTCCTTGGCCGCCGCCGCGCTGCGCTGCGCCAGCGAGCGCACTTCGCTCGCCACCACCGCGAAACCGCGGCCCTGCTCACCCGCACGCGCTGCTTCGACTGCCGCGTTCAGCGCCAGAATATTGGTCTGGAAAGCGATCCCTTCGATCACGCCGACAATGTCGGCGATCCGCCGTGAGTCGTCGACGATGCCGTGCATCGTGCCCACCACCTGCTCGGTCAGATCGCCACCCTGCGCGGCCAGGCTCGACGCGCCCTGCGCGAGCGAACTCGCCTGCTTCGCGTTGTCCGCCGTCTGCTTGACGGTCGACGTCAGTTCCTCGATGCTCGCCGCCGTTTCTTCCAGCGACGCCGCCTGTTCCTCCGTGCGCTGCGACAGGTCGGTATTGCCCGAGGCAATCTCGCTCACGCCGGTGTCGATCGATTCCGTGCCCTGACGCACCGTGTTCACGGTCGCGATCAGCGAGTCCTGCATCTTGCGCAGCGCGGCCGCGAGGCGGCCCATTTCGTTGTTGCTGCTGACGTCGATCCGGCTCGTCAGGTCGCCGTCGGCGATGCGCTGAAACTGCGCGATGGTGGCGTCGACCGGGCTGACGATCGCGCGCACCAGCACCGCGCGGCCAATCAGCGAACCCAGCAGCGACAACACCATGCCGACCGCCACCGCGATACTGATCGCGTAGAACAGGTCCTGCGCGTCCTGATAGCGCTGCGCGCCGTGATCGAGTTGCAGTTGTTCGAGCGTGAGCATCGACTTCTCGAAGGCGCTATAGAGCGACGGCAGCTTGTGCGCCTGCAATTGCTGGAACGCGGTCTTGTCGCCCGACTTGAGCGCGGCGAGCGCCGGCTCGACGCCGTCGCGCAGGAAAGTGTCGCGCTTGTCCATCATGTCTTTGATCAGGCGCTGTTCGTCGGCATCCGTGCTGGCGCGGCTCACATAGTGGGCAAGACGATCGTTGGATGCTTTCTGGTACTGATCGAAACGCTTGAGCACGGCGTTCGCGCCGTCCTGGTCGTTAAGGTCGTTGAGCGACGCGTAAGTCGCCAACGCCAGACGCAGACGTAGCAGTTGCCCGGCGCTGCCTTCGAGATCGGCGACGGCGGGCGTGTCCACGGTGTACATCTGCTGCAATGACGCGTTGCTCGAACGCAGCGACAGCAGACCGGCGGCGGCGCCCGCCAGCAGCAGCGCGCCGAAAAACAGGATCATCAGGGTAAGGCTGGTACGAATCGACAGATTTTTCAGCATCGGGCTAGTCTCCATTGGGCTGCCTGACCGAATGTTCAGTAAATCGCCTCGGCCACGCGTGCTGCGCCCAAGCCCGTCCGGCCAGGTCCGCAACCATTTATTCAAATTTAAGCGAATGCCACACAGAGGGACAACGGCCGGTTTACAAAAAACTTTATGGTGAATAGCGCAAGCGCTTGCGATGGTTCAATCTACGAGCGGCAACGGAGCGCTATTCGCGCAAGGCGTTTGCGGGACTACCCGGCTAGCCGCCACGGCGGAGTTAAAGGACAGTGACGAGGCGCATGTCTTCGGAGCATGACCATGTCTGAAATAGGCTCGGCTTTGCTGGTCTTTCTTTTATTGCTCGGCGCGACCGGTATCGGCGTATGGGTGCGTCCGCTACTGCCCGAGGAACACAAAGCGCACGAAACCGTGCAACTGATCCAACTGGTGATCGGCATGCTGGTGACGTTCGCCGCGCTGGTGCTTGGTCTGATGACGGCGTCCGCGAAGGCGAGTTTCGATACCACGTCGAACGATCTGCGCACCTATGCGGCCGATCTGATCGAATTCGACACGACCCTGCGCGAGTACGGCGCCGACACCGGCCGGGCGCGGGATCTGTTGCGCCAGTACACGGCGGCGGCCATCGCGTCGACCTGGCCCGGCGAGCCGGCGCCTGGCGGCGACTATCCGAAGGACGTCGGCACACAGGACAATTCGCAAAAACTGGAGAACGTGCGACTCGGCGACATGCTGACCGCGGTGGGACGGGAATTGCGGCAACTACGCGCGCACGATCCGCTGCAACAGCGCGCGCTCGAAGATGGTTTGTCGCAATACCGGCGGGTCGTCGACGCGCGCTGGAAAATCATCGAAGAAGCGCACAGTTCGATTTCGCAGCCGTTTTTCACCACACTGACGTTTTGGCTCGGCGTGATCTTTCTGAGCTTCGGCCTGATCGCGCCGCGCAATGCGCTGGCGCTCGTCACGATCTGTCTGGGGGCGGTGTCGATCGCGTCGGCGGTATATGTGATCGTCGATCTGGACACGCCGTTCACCGGGCCGATCGTCGTATCGAGTCAGCCGATGCGCGATGCGCTCGGACATCTAAGCCAGTGAACGGCGGAGATTCTGCTAGTGGAGCGCGGAGAAGCGGCGAAGAAGCGGCGAAGACGTGGCGGAGAAGTGGCGAAGAAGCGGTGGAGCGGCGTAGCCGGGTGGCTAAGCGGCGGCCTTGCGTTCTCGCCGGCTGGCTGAACGAAGGCCGCGTTACTTCATTTAACGCTAACTTCGACGCAGCCTCAGGCCGCGACCATCTTCTCGCGCGCCCACGCCACCGCCGCGCGCGCCGGCGCAACGCCCGTCGCGCTGACACGGCCAGCGAGTTCAAACACCCGCGGACCGATCTGCGCGACTTCGGCCAGTACCGACGCTTCTTCCGCTGAGCCCAGATATTCGCGCACGCAACTGATAATGCCGCCCGCGTTCACGAGAAAATCCGGTGCGTAGAAAATGCCGCGCTGATGCAGCATGTCGCCTTCGGCCAGCGACATCAACTGGTTGTTCGCGCCGCCCGCGATCACTTTGAAGCGGCAATGCTCGGCAACCTCGGCGGTGATCGAGCCACCGAGCGCGCACGGTGCGAATACATCCGCTTCCACGCCGGCGATCTGTGCGATCTCCACCACGCGTGCGCCAAACAACTGTGCGGCGCGCGCGGTCCTGGCGGCGTCGATGTCCGACACGATCAACCGCGCGCCCGCCTCATGCAGACGCTCGCACAGATCCCAGCCCACCGAGCCGAGCCCTTGCACCGCGACCGAAACGCCGTCGAGCGATTTGCGGCCCAGCGCCGAATCGACCGCCGCCTGCAGGCCGATGAACACGCCGTACGCGGTGCGCGGCGATGGATTGCCGCCGTACACGTCGCCTGAACGCGGAATACCGCTCACATAGCGGGTTTCGCTTTGGACCGCGCGCATGTCGTCGGCGGTGGTGCCGACGTCTTCGGCGGTCAGGTAGATGCCGTCGAGCGATTGCACCAGACGGCCGAAGGCCTTGAACATCGCGGTGCGGTCGAGCGCGTCGGGCTTGCGCAGAATCACGGCCTTACCGCCGCCGAACGGCAGATCGGCCAGCGCGTTCTTGAACGCCATACCTTGCGACAGGCGCAGCGCGTCGTTATAGGCCTCGTGGTCCGACGCGTACTGCCAGTAGCGGCAACCGCCGAACGCGGGGCCGCGCGCGGTGCTGTACACGGCGATCACGGCTTGCAGGCCGGTGGGTGCGTCGGTCGCGAGCACGATGCGTTCGTGCGCGGGTTCGCCGTGAATGCCGAAAAGCGTGCCGGCGGCAGTGGTCGTCAGTCGGTCCATCTGGGTCCTTCCTTGTGGGCAGGTAATTTGAACGGGGCGCGCAGCGGTGGCTGCACGCGATGCCGTATGCCGACCGGATCGCGGCCGCATACGGAGTCAACACGCGGCGCGGGAGACGCGCCTCGGTCGCAAGAGTTTAGGCGGACAAATTGAGGGTTTCGTTTTGTTTAGCTGGCGATTTGGCGGGCGTGGCAGAATGATTGCCTATATTTTGTTTATTTTGCAGACAGTTCGTCTAGCGGCAAATGCTGCAACGCGCCAACCACCAGGATCTTCATGCCACTCGACGCCATCGACCAACGCATCCTGCGCGAACTGCGCCAGGACGGGCGCCTGTCCAACGCCAAACTCGCCGAACGGGTCGGCCTGTCGGCGACGCCATGCTGGAACCGCGTGCGCGCGCTCGAAGAAGCGGGCGTGATCGAAGGCTATGCGGCCTTGCTGAATCAGAAGGCGCTCGGCATGCCGGACACCGTGATTATCGAAGTGACGCTCGACAAGCACGACGAGCGCACGCTGGAACGTTTCGGCGACGCGCTCATCGATCTGCCGGAAGTGGTCGAAGCGTTTCTGGTGTCCGGCGAGTACGACTATCTGATCAAGGTCGCGGTGGCGGGCACGGAAGGCTATGAGGCGTTTTTGCGGCGCAAGCTGTACCGCTTGCCCGGGTTTCAGAACAGCCGGTCCATCTTCGCGCTGCGGTGTTTGAAGCGAGGGGTGTCGGTGGAGATTTAAGGCGAGCGGGCTACATCTCGCGGCCGGTCACGGGCAGCGGGATGAAGGCGTCACTCGAGATGACCTCTCCTTTTCCGGCTGCCCGCTCGGTGTATCACGGCTGGGCGTGCTGCGCCGCGTCTTCGATCACCGCGGCCACTTCCTTCGGACGCGATTCGTAGACCGAGTGGCTCGCGCCCGCCAGCACCGTGGTGTGGCTATGCGCACGCTGGTAATAGAAACGCTCGAGATCCGGGTTGATGATTTTGTCGTCGGCCGCGACGATGCCCCAGCTCGGCTTGGTGGTCCATGCGGCGACGCTCATCGGCTGCGAGAAGACCTTGGCGGCCGTCAGGATCTGCGACTGCGCTTCGAACTGGGCTTGCTTGAGCGGCAGGTCGGCGGCGAAATCTTTCGGGAAGTCGGCCGGATTCAGGTACGTGTAGCCGTCGTCCGTCTTCTTGATGGCGCCCGGCTGCTTCGACGTGTAGCTCGGGTAGTGCTTGCCCAGATCCGATTCGTCTTCGCCGACCGCCGGCGCATGGGCCGCGACGTACACCAGGCCGCTCACTTTCGGATCGACGCCGGCTTCGGTGATGATCGAACCGCCGTAGCTGTGCGCCACGAGAATGGTCGGACCGTCCTGCAGGTCGATGACGCGTTTGGTCGCGGCGACGTCGTCGTCGAGCGAGGTCAGTGGCTCCTGCACCATCGTGACGTGGTAACCGTCTTTGGTGAGAATGTCATAGACCGGCTTCCAGCCCGAACCATCCACCCACGCGCCATGCACGAGGACGATGTTTTTGATCGGCACGGCGGCCGGTTTGGCATCTTGCGCCATGGCAGCCGAGGAAGCGAACAGGCAAGCGGACAACGACAGAACCGAGGCGGCGAAAAGCAAAATCTTCACGGGAAACTCCATTGAAAAACATTGATATGAATTGGATTTGAAAAAAAGCTGACTTGATTCGTCACCACGCGGAATGGCTGCGACGCGCTGGTCTATCAAGCCACCTTCTTCTGTGCATCGTGCCGGCGACCCTGCGCATGACACGGGAGCGCAGGATCGGCATGCCACGCCACTTAGCTACCGAAGAACACGTTGCAGTAGCTGACCGGGCCGACGCAATTCGAGTGCATCGACATCGACGTGTGAGACATCGATCCCGAAGCCGTGCTGCCGTTCTGTGCAACTCCACCAACAGCCTGCATGGCCAGTTGCCGGTCGCCTTGCGATGCGATCTTTGCTTCGGCTGCCTGAATATCGGCCGGGTAGTCGAGATCGTTGCCACGGTTCGGGCTGTAGCCTGCCTGTTCGACGCGAACCAGATCGGCCCGGACTTCGGCACGGGTGAGCGGGGCATTCGATTGAGCGAAGCTGAGAACCGGTGCGCCGAGGGTGGCGACGGCGAGAGCGATACCTACGAGCATCTTGGACATGATTAAGATTCCTTTATTAATTGAAAATAGCTGGATGGCTTCGGGCTATCGCGGGAGGGGTACGCCTCTTTTTCGCGACTTCCTTATCGGCCTGCGCCTCACATCAATTCGTGCGACAGACGGATAGTCGGCGTATCGACGGTTTGTCTCCAGCCACTTGCGACCGGTTGACGCCATGCGTCGCGAAATGCATCAGGGAGGGCGCGGAATGCGCCGCTGTTGAGGAGGTGCGGAAGGGGGGAGTTACCGCCGTGCGCGAGGAGGGGTCGCTACGCACGGCGAAGACAAGCGGCACGGGCGTGATGAAGTGAGATCACCAGCCCCAACGCACTGTGGCGTTGCCAAGGGCACAAAAGAAGAAAGCCGGATAAACCTCACATAACCGATCGATTACGCAAGGCTTATCCGGCCTGTATTTAGCAGCCGGTGAACCGGCTTTGTTTAGAACGGAATATCGTCGTCCATCTCATCAAAGCCGCCGCCAGCCGGCGCGCTCGGGCGGCTGGCACCACCGCCACCGCCGCTGCCGCCACGCGAAGCACCGCCACCCGACACCGCGCGGCCACCACCACCACCGCCACCGCTACGTTCCGACGGCTCACCGCGGCTATAACCACCACCGCCTTCATCGCCGCCGCCCATCGAGCCACCGCGACCGCCCAACATTTGCATCTGCTCGGCGACGATTTCCGTCGAATAGCGGTCGGTGCCGTCTTGCGCTTGCCATTTACGGGTCCGGATGCGCCCTTCCAGGTACACCGACGAGCCCTTCTTCAGATATTCGGACACGATTTCCGCAAGGCGGCCGAAGAACGACACGCGGTGCCATTCGGTCGCTTCCTTCATTTCGCCGGACGCCTTGTCCTTATACCGATCCGTCGTTGCAAGGCGGATGTTCGCCACTGCGTCGCCGCTCGGAAGATAGCGGACTTCCGGATCGGCTCCGAGATTGCCGACGAGAATGACCTTGTTCACGGATGCCATGAGTTTCTCCTGTTGATTCCGTTGCGGGCGGCGCGGTACGACACGGTTCGCGTCTCATGGCCGACAGGCCCGAGACCAGAACCGCGCCTCTGCCCGCCGCCGGGTGAGTTCTGGGTGCTCAGCTACGCCTTGCGCGGCGGCTGCTTCATATTGGCGGCGATTATAAGCCAGCACAACACCAGCCCCGAGCAGGTAAAGAATACGGCGCTCGCCCCATCTACCTTGAGCAGCCAGCCGCCGACCACCCCGCCCAGCGCGAGGCCGATCGACTGCGTGGTGTTGTAGACGCCGGCCGCCGCGCCCTTGCGGGTGCCCGGCGCCAGTTTCGACACCAGCGAAGGCTGTGACGCCTCAAGGATATTGAAGCCGAGAAAGTACACAAAAAGGATCGCTGCCACACTCAGAATCGTATGCGGAGCGACGCCCAATAACAACTGTCCGATCAGGATAAGACCGATCGCCGACAGCAGCACGATTTTCATTTTTCCGCGCTTTTCGGCGGCGATGATGGCCGGCACCATCATCACGAACGACAGACCCATGACCGGCAAATAAACCTTCCAGTGCGACGCGACCGGCAAGCCGCCGGCTTCGAGAATACGCGGCACGACGAGGAACAGCGCGGTTTGCGTGGCATGCAGCACGAGCACGCCGAAGTTGAGGCGCAGCAGTTCGACGTTGTGCAGCACTTCGGCGAACGGCGCACGCACATGCACCGGCTTCGGCGCGTCGGGCACGACCCACAGCACAAGGCCGATCGCCAGAATCGAGAAGATACCGACCAGCGTGAACAAACCGCTCATGCCGACCCACTGGAACACGATCGGCGCACCGATAATCGCCACCGCGAACGACACGCCGATGCTGGCGCCGACCATCGCCATCGCCTTGGTGCGATGCTCTTCGGACGTGAGATCGGCGATAAACGCGATCACCGCCGACGACACCGCGCCCATCCCCTGAATCACCCGGCCGACGATGATCCACGTCATGTCGTGCGCGCCCGCCGCGACGAAGCTGCCGATCGCGAAGATCAGCAGGCCGATCGCGATCACCGGCTTGCGGCCGATCTTGTCGGAGACCCAGCCGTAAAAGATGTAGAGCATGGACTGCGTGACGCCGTACGCGCCCAGCGCGATGCCCACCAGCAGCACGTTGTCGCCGCCCGGGATGGTTTTCGCGTAGATCGAGAACACCGGCATGATCATGAACAGACCGAGCATGCGCAGCGCGAAGATGGCGGCCAGCGACACGGTCGCGCGCAGTTCAGGCGCGCTCATGCGTGAGGATGTTGCGGACGGATTGGACATCGGGAACGTTCTTTGAATGAGCGGGGCGGGCACACCGCCGAAGGGCGGCCACCAGCGGGCGGCTTACCGTGGGACGGCGGGACGCATGCGGCGCGGCGTTCGAGCCGACGGCCTTGCAGCATTCCCACTGACGCCTCGCGGTGCCTTGTACTCACGAGGAACGGCCCCAGTTAGACCTCTTCCCCGCGGCGCTGAACCGCTGCCTTACAGCTTGCCTCAGTGCTTCTTCAGCCTGTCAGGAAGCCGTAACGGCGGTCTTGAAAAGTCGTTATAGTAGCAGGTTTAGCCCCTTCCTCTTTCCGCCAGTTCATGGAATAAATCCGTGGAACAAATCCGTATTCGTGGGGCTCGCACCCACAACCTGAAGAACGTCAACCTCGATCTTCCACGTCACAAGCTCGTCGTCATTACGGGCCTTTCGGGCTCGGGCAAATCGTCGCTGGCGTTCGACACGCTCTATGCGGAAGGACAGCGGCGCTACGTCGAAAGTCTTTCGGCCTATGCGCGCCAGTTCCTGCAATTGATGGAAAAACCGGACGTCGATCTGATTGAAGGCCTCTCGCCGGCAATCTCGATCGAGCAGAAAGCGACCTCGCACAATCCGCGCTCCACGGTCGGCACCGTCACCGAAATTCACGACTATCTGCGGCTATTGTTCGCCCGGGTCGGCACGCCGTATTGCCCGGATCACGAAATCCCGCTGGAGGCGCAAAGCGTCTCGCAAATGGTCGACGCGGCGCTCGCGTTGCCCGAAGAAACGAAGCTGATGATCCTCGCGCCGGTCGTGGCCGACCGCAAGGGCGAACACGTCGAACTGTTCGAGGAAATGCAGGCGCAGGGCTTTATCCGTTTCCGCGTGCGCTCGGGCGGCGGCACCGCAAATGAAGGCGTCGCGAAGATCTATGAAGTCGACGCGCTGCCGAAGCTGAAAAAGAACGACAAGCACACCATCGACGTCGTGGTCGACCGTCTGAAGGTGCGCCCGGACATGAAGCAGCGTCTCGCCGAATCGTTCGAAACGGCGCTGCGCCTCGCCGACGGCCGCGCGATCGCGCTCGAAATGGACACCGACAAAGAGAAGCTGTTCAGTTCGAAGTTCGCCTGCCCGATCTGCTCGTATTCGCTGCAGGAACTGGAGCCGCGGCTGTTCTCGTTCAATAACCCGATGGGCGCGTGCCCGGAATGCGACGGCCTCGGCCAGATCACCTTCTTCGATCCGAAGCGGGTGGTCGCGCATCCGTCGCTGTCGCTCGCGGCCGGCGCGGTGAAGGGCTGGGACCGGCGCAACCAGTTCTACTTCCAGATGCTGCAGAGTCTCGCGGCGTTCTACGAGTTCGACATCGACATGGCGGTCGAAGATCTGCCGGAGAAGGTCCGCAAGATCCTGCTGTTCGGTTCGGGCAAGCAGGAAATTCCGTTCTCGTACATCAACGAACGCGGCCGCACGTCGGTGCGCGAGCACGTATTCGAAGGGATCATCCCGAACCTGGAGCGGCGTTACCGCGAGACCGATTCGGTCGCGGTGCGCGAAGAGCTCGCGAAATATCAGAACAACCAGCCCTGCCCCGCTTGCGCCGGCACGCGCCTGCGCCGCGAAGCGCGCTTCGTGCGGATCGGCGCGGACAGCGACGCACGCGGCATCTTCGAAATCAGCGGCTGGCCGTTGCGCGACGCGCTCGGCTATTTCCAGACGCTGCGTCTGGAAGGCTCGAAGCGCGAAATCGCCGACAAGGTGGTCAAGGAAATCGTCGCGCGGCTCATGTTCCTGAACAATGTCGGGCTCGATTACCTGTCGCTCGAACGCAGCGCGGAAACGCTGTCGGGCGGCGAGGCGCAGCGCATTCGGCTCGCGTCGCAGATCGGCTCGGGCCTGACCGGCGTGATGTATGTGCTGGACGAGCCGTCCATCGGCCTGCATCAGCGCGACAACGACCGGCTGATCGCCACGCTCAAGCATCTGCGCGACCTGGGCAATTCGGTGATCGTCGTCGAGCATGACGAAGACATGATCCGCATGGCCGATTACGTGGTCGACATGGGACCGGGCGCCGGCGAACACGGTGGCATGGTGATCGCCGAAGGCACGCCGAAACAGGTGCAGGCGAACCCGGCGTCGATGACCGGCCAGTACATGTCCGGCACGCGCAACATCGAGTATCCGGACGAGCGCAAGCAGCCGGACGAACGGCGTCTGCGCATCGTCGAGGCGTACGGCAACAACCTGAAGCATGTGACGCTGGATCTGCCGGTCGGCCTGCTCACCTGCGTGACCGGCGTGTCCGGCTCGGGCAAGTCGACGCTGATCAACGACACGCTGTACCACGCGGTCTCGCATCACCTGTATGGTTCGTCCACGGAGCCGGCGCCGTATGAGTCGATCGAAGGCCTCGAGCATTTCGACAAGGTCATCAACGTCGACCAGTCGCCGATCGGCCGCACGCCGCGCTCGAATCCCGCCACTTACACAGGCCTCTTCACGCCCATCCGCGAACTGTTCGCGGGCGTGCCCGCGGCAAAAGAACGCGGCTACGATCCGGGCCGTTTCTCGTTCAACGTCAAGGGCGGCCGCTGCGAATCCTGCCAGGGCGACGGCGTGCTGAAGGTCGAGATGCACTTTTTGCCGGACGTGTACGTGCCTTGCGACGTCTGCCACGGCAAGCGCTACAACCGCGAAACGCTGGACGTTCAATACAAAGGCAAGAACATCAGCGAAGTGCTCGACATGACGGTGGAGAACGCCTACGAGTTCTTCAAGCCGGTGCCGGTCGTCGCGCGCAAGCTGAAAACCTTGCTGGACGTGGGTCTGGGCTATATCCGCCTGGGTCAGTCGGCCACCACGCTGTCGGGCGGCGAGGCGCAGCGGGTCAAACTATCGTTGGAACTGAGCAAGCGCGACACGGGTCGCACTCTATACATTCTCGACGAGCCGACCACCGGCCTGCACTTTCACGATATCGCCCTGCTGCTGGAAGTGATCCATCGGTTAAGCGACCAAGGTAATACTGTCGTGATCATCGAGCATAATCTCGATGTAATAAAGACTGCCGACTGGGTCATCGACCTCGGTCCGGAAGGCGGTGCGGGTGGCGGTCAGATCATTGCCCAAGGCACGCCGGAGCAAGTGGCGAAGTCGAAGGCAAGTTTTACCGGAAAGTATCTGGCGCCCTTGCTGAAGCGGGCTGCCAGCAAAAAGTAACGCTGCACCTCACGGGTTGGAGACGGAATAAGCCATGGCCAAGCGGAATCAGGCGCGCGACGACGGGCAAGTGCAGGACCTACGCCCACGCCCGGTCAGGCTGACTAGCGACATGAGCCTGCCGAAACTGTCGGCGGTCGAAATCGGCAGTTATGCGCTGATGCTGTTCGGCATGTGGGCGGTGATCGAACTGAGGCTGCTCGGCGCGTTGCTCGCCGGGCTGCTGGTGTTCCAGCTCGTGCATACCATTGCGCCGCGCATCGAGCGCCATATGTCGAGCAAGCGGGCTCGCTGGCTCGCGGTGGTGTTTTTGTCGGTGGTGATCGTGGGCGCGTTGACCGGGCTCACGCTCGGCATCATCGCGCATTTCGAGAACGACGTACCGAGCGTGCAGAACCTGCTCGACCAGGCCATGCAACTCGTCGACGAGGCACGTGGCCGGATTCCGCAGTTCATCGCCAACTATCTGCCGGTCGACACCGAGCAGATGAAGACCCGCGCCACCGAGCTGATGACAACGCATGCCAACATGCTGTCGCAAAGCGGCAAAACGGCGGCGCGCGCGTTTACGCATATTCTGATCGGCATGATCATCGGCGCGATCATCGCGGTCGGCGCACAGAAGCATATGAACCGGCTACCGCTGTCCACCGCGTTCGTCACGCGCGTCACGCGTTTTGCCGACGCGTTTCGCCGCATCGTGTTCGCGCAGGTGAAGATCTCCGCGATCAACGCGGTGTTCACCGGCATCTTCCTGCTGGTGATCCTGCCGATCTTCCACGACACGCTGCCGCTGTCGAAAACGCTGGTGCTGGTCACGTTTATCGTCGGCTTGCTGCCGGTGATCGGCAATCTGATCTCGAACACCATCATCGTCGCGGTGGCGCTGTCGGTGAGTTTCCCGGCGGCGGTCATGTCGCTCGTGTTCCTGATCCTGATTCACAAACTCGAGTACTTCCTGAACGCGCGCATTGTCGGCGGCCAGATCGAGGCGCGCGCGTGGGAACTGCTGATCGCGATGCTGGTGATGGAAGCCGCGTTCGGCATTCCCGGCGTGGTCGCCGCGCCGATTTTCTACGCTTATATCAAGCGGGAACTGATTTATCTGCGGCTGGTTTGAGGCGGGTTCGCGTGGCGGCTGGGCCGCCACGCAAGGCGGTGGATGCAACAGATAGCGGCACTTCTTCGGTGCCGCTTTTTTATTGCCCGACGCATCGACGGGAAACTTGCCGCCCGCTGCAAGTTTCCCGTAAGATGCGAACAATTCCTATTTACACCCGTCTTCGCCGTGATAGTCCGCCCGCCGTTTCCCCTCGTCCCGCCGGCTTGCCCATGAGGCGCCAGTTCGTTCGTCTGCATCGCTGGTTCGGCGTCGCCACCGCGTTGTTTCTATTCATGGCCGGCCTCACGGGGGCGATCATCGCGTGGGACCATGAACTCGATGCCGCGCTGAATCCATCGTTCTTCAACGCACGTACCCATGCGCCAGCGCTGTCGGGGCTTGAACTGGCGCGCCGCGTGGAAGCCGCGGACCCGCGTCTGCAGGTCACCTATCTGCCGCTCGTCGCCGAGCCCGGCCACACGTTGCAGATGATGGTGCTGCCGCGCATCGATCCCGCGACCAGACAGCCCTACCCACTCGACTTCACCCAAATCGCTGTCGACCCCGCCACCGGCGAAATCCAGGGCCGCCGCGAATGGGGCGTCGTCTCGCTCGCGCGGATCAACCTGATCCCGTTCATCTACAAATTTCACTACACGCTGCAACTGCCGTTCATGGGCAGCATCGATACCGGCACGTGGTTGATGGGCATCGTCGGCATCGTCTGGCTGTTCGATAGTGTGATCGCGCTGTGGCTGTCGTTTCCGAGTTTAAAGGCGTGGCGCAAGTCGTTCGCGTTTCGCCTGAAGCGCGGCGGCTACGCGCTCACCTTCGATCTGCACCGCTCCGGCGGCGTCTGGATCTGGGGATTGCTGGCGATAGTCGCGGTGACCTCGATATCGATGAATCTCTCCGGACCGGTCGTACGGCCGGTGGTGTCGATGTTCTCGAAGCTCACGCCGAATCCGATCGATAACCCGGAAATCCTGCGCCAGCCGCAACCCGGCGACCCCGTGTTGAGCCGCGCGCACATCGTGCAACTGGCCGAACAGGCCGGCAAAGCGCAGAACCTGAAGGCGCCGCCGGGCGGCATCTACTACGCGGAATTCCTGCACGCCTACGGCGTGGGCTTTTACACGCCCGGCAACGACCACGGCGATATCGGCTTCGGCAACCCGTGGATGTATTGGGACGCCGCCACCGGCAAGCCGCTCGGCAAGCTGATTCCGGGCAAGGGCACGGCCGGGGATATCTTCACGCAGGTGCAATTCCCGCTGCATTCCGGACGCATTCTCGGCCTGGGCGGACGGATTCTGATCAGTGCGCTCGGTATTGCGGTCGCCGTGCTGAGCGCGACCGGATTGCTGATCTGGCTGAAGAAGCTGAATGCGCGCCGCCGTTCGTCACAAAACGCACGAAACACACGGAACGCGGACGTCTCGCGGGACTCGGGCCGCTCCGCAGCCTAGCCTGCTCAAAAAAATGCGCCGGAATCATCCGGCGCATTTTTGTTACCTGAGTTGAAGGCAGTGTTGCAGACGAAAGCGGCGCTTAACCGCCATCTCGCCCACAGCCAACATCTCAACTGCGTCTAGCGAAACACCACCGTCTTGCTGCCGTTCAACACGACGCGGTGCTCCACGTGCCACTTCACCGCACGTGCGAGCGTCACGCATTCGACGTCGCGGCCGATCGCCGTGAGTTGCTCGGGCGTCATGCTGTGGTCCACGCGCTCCACTTCCTGCTCGATGATAGGACCTTCGTCGAGATCCGTTGTCACGTAATGGGCGGTCGCGCCGATCAGTTTCACGCCGCGGTCGAACGCCTGGTAATACGGCTTCGCACCCTTGAAGCTCGGCAGGAACGAGTGGTGAATGTTGATCGCGCGGCCGGCCAGCGCTTCGCACATTGTCGGCGACAGAATCTGCATGTAGCGCGCGAGCACCACCAGGTCGGCCTGATGCTCGTTGATCACCTCGAGCACGCGTGCTTCCTGTGCGGCCTTCGCGTCGGGCGTGGCGCCCATCAGCGGGAAGTGATGGAACGGCACGTCGTAGCTCGCGGCGAGTTGATAAAACTCCTTGTGGTTCGAGATGATGGCCGCAATCTCGATACCCAGTTGGCCGGTGCGATAGCGGAACAGCAGATCGTTCAGGCAATGGCCGATCTTCGACACCATGATGACCACGCGCGGCTTCACCGACGCGTCATGCAACTCCCAACGCATACCGAACTGTTCGGCCAGCGTCACGAACGACGCGCGCAGCGCCTCCAGACCCGGATCGCCGCCCACCTGCTGAAAATGCACGCGCATGAAGAACTCGCCAGTGCGGCTGTCGCCGAACTGCGCGGAGTCGAGGATATTGCTGCCGCGCTCGAACAGAAAGCCCGACACCGCATGGACGATGCCGGGCCGGTCGGCGCACGACAGTTTGAGAATAAAGCTGTGATCGGTCGACATGACCTGGATGACTCCCTTCTTCAATGCGTGATTTATTCAGTGTATGCGGCTCGATGCAGCGTCCCCGAGAGGATGTCCGGCGCAGCGTGCATGGGCCGCGCCACGCGGCGCGAGCATCTATCTTATGCAAGCACCGGCGGCGTGAACAGGACTTCGATACCGGCGCACGCTTCTTCGTCGATCCAGCGGCGGCGCAGCAAGCAGTCCAGCGTAGCCAGACTCGCGTCGACCGTCATGGCGTCTTCTTCGATCCAGCGCGCGACTTCGTCGATGCGTGCGAGGCGGTGCTCGCCCACTTCGCCGTCCTGATTGCGCGGCGTGAAATCGGCAGGCAGCGCAAGGTCATAGATGAAAATCTGTTCGGCCTGCGTGCCTTCCGGCAACGATTGCAGCACATGCGCGGTGCGACCTGCCGTGGCGCGCGCGGCGATTTCCTCGGGAATGCCGGCTTCCTCCCAGCATTCCTTGACGATCGTCGCCTCGACGCCGAAGCCCCAGCCGATCCCGCCCGCGACGACATTGTCGAGCATGCCCGGATCGGTCGCCTTGGTGTCGCTGCGGCGCGCGATCCACAACTGCGGCGCACCGCCATCCGCATATTCTACGACGCCGTTCAGATGCACCGCGTACGTCTGCGTGCCGAAGAAGCGCGATGCCGCGCGTTCGATATACGCGAGCGGCGGCGCGTCGAACGCATTGCGGATCGCGTAGGTTTCGTTGCGCCAGCCAGGAATGCGGCCTTCGGCAGCGAGCGCGCCGATCACGGAAGCGAGCGCCGCGCTGCGCAGATCGACGGTATTGAACGTGGCCGTGAGCGTCACGCGCTTGCTGTCGATCTCGAACACATCGGGCCAGCGCGTGAGCAAGGACACATCGCTCGAACGAATCCAGCCGACCTGTTCGGCGTCGATCCAGAACGGCAGATGCGCGCGCGGATCGAAGCGGCGCGCGGCGATGAGGGCAGGCAAAGTCATGCAAAACTCCAAACTAACTGGGTTCAATCGCGCAGCGCGACACGAATTCCAATCGCAATGAACGTGGCGCCCGCCAGCCGATCGAGCCACACGCCCACACGCGGCCGGCGCTTCAACCAGCCGCCTATCATTCCCGCGCACACGCCGAACAGCGAGAACACCACCACGGTCTGCAACATGAACAGCACGCCGAGTTCGAGCATTTGCAGCGTGACGCTTTGCGTGCCGTTCGGCTTCACGAATTGCGGCAGAAACACGACAAAGAACAACGTCACCTTCGGGTTCAGCAGATTGCCGAGCACGCTTTGGCGAAACACGGTCGACAACGGCTGCGGCGCGCGTTCGTGCGCGGTCGCGAGGCCCTGGCTGCGCAGCGCCTTGATGCCGATCCAGACCAGATACGCGGCGCCGGCCAGCTTGATGACCTCGAACGCAACCGGCGACGAACGCAGCAGCGCAGCGACGCCGAGCGCGGCCAGCGTGGTGTGAAACGTAATGCCGGCCGCGAAACCGAGTGCGGCGACGAGACCCGCCGCGCGGCCTTGGGAAATGCCGCGCGCGAGGACTTGCAGATTGTCCGGGCCGGGCGCCATGGTGATCGCGATCGACGTGGCGAGAAACAGCAGGAAGTTCGGCATCGTTCTGACCTTCGTGATGGTGTTCAGGAAAGAAACTGGTTCAACGCACGAGGCGAGGCACGCTTCGCGGCAGATTTGTTAAAACCGCTCAATGACCGTCGAATCCGGTCACCGTATAAAGCGGCAGGCCACCGTCGCGCAGCAGCTTCGAGCCACCGAGTTCAGGCAGATCGACGATCGCCGCGCCTTCCACGACGACCGCGCCGAGCCGCTCGAGCAGCATCTTGCCGGCCAGCATCGTGCCGCCCGTGGCAATTAGATCGTCGACGATCACGACGCGGTCGCCCGGCTTGCAGGCATCCTCGTGAATCTCGACGGTCGCGCTGCCGTACTCGAGTTCGTACGATTGCGCGACCCGCTTGTACGGCAGCTTGCCGGCCTTGCGGATCGGAATGAAGCCGAGGTTCAGCTCATACGCGAGAATCGGCCCGATGATGAAGCCGCGCGCATCGAGCCCGGCAATGTAGTCGAGCTTCGCGTCGATATAGCGCTGCACGAACAGATCGATCAACACGCGCAGCGACTTGCGCTCCTGCAGCAGCGGCGTGATGTCGCGGAACTGCACACCCGGTTGCGGCCAGTCGGGCACCGTGCGAATGTGGCTTTTGATGTAGTCGGCCGCATCGAGCGGCGCGCTCGGGAGCGCGTTGGACATGGTGTCTCCGGATGGACCTCGTCAGGTCCGATGAAAAGCGAAATCGGGCAGGCCCGGGTGGGATCGTGGCACAGGCGTGGCGTCGGCGTTCCCGCCTCACGCTGCGCCTACGCCGCCGCGGCGCCCGCGCGGCGGTGCTTCGACAATCGTTCCTCGGCGCTCGCCAACTGCTCGGGCAACCCGCGCAACACCACGATGTCGCTCGCGCGCAGCTTGGTGGACGGGTCCGGCTCGACGCCGCGAATGCCGTGCCGGCGAATCGCCGTCACTTCGACGCCCAGTTCGAACAGGCCCAGTTCGGCGAGCGTGCGGCCCACGGCGTCGGCATTTTCGTCGACCGGGACCGATTGTAGCCGCACCTGTTCGTGGCCGTCGTCGTCTTCCACGTCGTCGGCGCCGTGGAAATAACCGCGCAGCAGCGCATAGCGTTCGTCGCGCATTTCCTCGACCCGCCGCACCACACGCCGCATCGGCACGCCCATCACCACCAGCGTGTGCGACGCCAGCATCAGACTGCCTTCGACGATTTCCGGAATCACCTCGGTCGCGCCGGCGGCCAGCAGCTTTTCCAGATCGGCGTCGTCGACGGTACGCACGATCACCGGCAGCGTCGGCTCAAGTTCGTGAATGTTGTGCAGCACGCGCAAGGCGGACGGTGTATTCGCGTAGGTAATCGCAATCGCGGCCGCGCGATGGATACCGGCGGCGAGCAGCGACTCGCGCCGCCCGGCGTCGCCGAACACGACCGATTCGCCGGCCGCCGCGGCCGCCGCCACGCGATCGGGGTCGAGATCGAGCGCCACGTACGAGAGCCCTTCGTGTTCGAGCATGCGCGCCAGATTCTGCCCGGCCCGGCCGTATCCGCAGATGATGACGTGACCGCTCTGCTTCAGGCTCTGCGTGGCGATGCGCGTCATTTGCAACGACTGCATCATCCATTCCGTGGACGACAAACGCAGCACGATCCGGTCGGCGTTCTGGATCAGGAACGGCGCGGCGAGCATGGACAGCAGCATCGCCGCGAGAATCGCCTGCAGCAACGTGGCGTCGACGAGATGCTTGTCGAGAATCAGATTCAGCAGCACGAAGCCGAACTCGCCGGCTTGCGCGAGGCCAATCCCGGTGCGCATCGCGACGCCCGGCGACGCGCCGAAGAGGCGCGACAGCCCCGTCACCATCACCGCCTTCAGCACGATCGGCCCGATCAGGAAGCCGAGCACGATAAACGGATGCTCCCAGATCACGCGCGGATTCAGCAACATGCCGGTGGTGACGAAGAAGAGCCCCAGCAGCACGTCGCGAAACGGCTTGATGTCCTCTTCCACCTGATGCCGGTACGGCGTCTCGGCGATCAACATGCCGGCGATAAACGCGCCGAGCGCGAGCGACAAACCGAATTTGTCCGTGATGAACGCCGAGCCGAGCGTGACCAGCAGCAGATTGAGAATGAACAGTTCCTGCGATCGACGCCGCGCGACCACATTGAACCAGCGCGTCATGAAGCGCTGCCCGACGATCAGCAGCAGCGCGAGAGCCACGACGATCTTGATCGACGCGAGGCCGAGCGCGCTCACCAGGTCTTTCGAATCGCCGCCGAGCGCCGCGATCACGATTAACAGCGGCACGACCGCCAGATCCTGGAACAGCAGCACGCCGAAGATATTGCGGCCATGCTCGGTTTCGATTTCGAGCCGCTCCGCCAGCATCTTGCTGACGATCGCCGTCGACGACATGGCCAGCGCGCCGCCCAGTGCCACGCTCGCCTGCCACGTGATATGCACCCAGCGCTCCAGCACGAAGCCGAGCGTGACCGCCACCGCGATCGTGCCGATCACCTGCAACAGGCCGAGACCGAACACGAGCCGGCGCATGGAGCGCAGCTTGGCAAGCGAAAACTCCAGCCCGATCGAAAACATCAGGAACACCACGCCGAATTCGGCGAGGTTCTGCGCACCGGCCGAGTCAGGGATCAAACCGAACGCATGCGGCCCGACGACGATCCCCACCGACAAATAGCCGAGCATCGGCGGAAGATTCAGGAAGCGAAAGATCACCACGCCCGCCACCGATGCCAGCAGCAGGAACAGCGTCATTTCGAGGGGGGAAATCATCGGCAAAAACGCATCGGTAAAGCGTCCTCGTTCGTCAGCGGAACCGCGCACGCAAAACGCCGTGCGACAAGGTTGAGGGGCCGTAAAAAACAGCAATAAAGGCAGCGGCTTGGCACAGCAGGCCCGGCGCGGCGAACAAGCGCCTTTGCTATACTCCGCGAATGATAGCGAAAATCAATGGCGACCGGGCACTCACGCTCGCTCGTGACGTGCTCGACATCGAAGCGGACGCCGTGCGCGCGCTTCGCGATCAACTCGACGATGGCTTCGTCGGGGCGGTCGATTTCATCCTGGGCTGCCGTGGCCGCGTGGTCGTTTCCGGCATCGGCAAATCCGGCCACGTGGCGCGCAAGCTCGCGGCCACGCTCGCCAGCACCGGCACGCCGGCGTTCTTCGTGCATCCCGCGGAAGCCAGTCACGGCGACCTCGGCATGGTCACGGCCGACGACGTCTTCATCGCGCTGTCCAATTCCGGCGAAACCGAAGAACTCGTGGCGATCCTGCCGCTCATCAAGCGGCTGGGCGCGAAGCTGATCGCGATGACGGGACGTCCGTCGTCGAGTCTCGCACAACTGGCCGACGTGCACCTGAATTCCGCGGTGGCGAAAGAAGCCTGTCCGATGAATCTTGCGCCCACGGCCAGCACCACCGCCGCGCTCGCGCTCGGCGACGCGCTCGCGGTCGTGGTGCTCGACGCACGCGGTTTCGGCCGCGACGACTTCGCGCGCTCGCATCCGGGCGGCGCACTCGGCCGGCGCCTGCTCACTTATGTCCGCGACGTGATGCGCACGGGCGACCAGGTGCCGAAAGTCACGCCCGAGGCCACCGTACGCGACGCGCTGTTCCAGTTGACCGCCAAACGCATGGGCATGACCGCGATCGTCGATCGCGACGACCGTGTTGCCGGTATCTTCACCGACGGCGACTTGCGCCGCGTGCTCGAACGCGACGGCGATTTCCGCGGCCTGTCGATCGCCTCGGTCATGACTGCCGGTCCGCGCACCATCGGCCCCGATCACCTCGCGGTGGAAGCCGTGGAACTGATGGAGCGCCACCGCATCAATCAGATGCTGGTCGTCGACGAAGCAGGCAAGCTGATCGGCGCACTCAACATGCACGACCTGTTTTCGAAGAAGGTGATCTGATGGCCATCGCCCCTGTGACCGCTACCGAACGCGCAAGCCGCGTGAAGCTGATGATTTTCGACGTCGATGGTGTACTGACCGACGGCGGCCTGCTGTTCACGGCGGAAGGCGACACGATGAAAGGCTTCCACTCGATGGACGGCCACGGCATGAAGCTGCTGCGCCAGGCCGGTATCGACACGGCGATCATCACCGGGCGCAAGTCGGGCATCGTGGCGGTGCGGGCGAAAGAAATGAACGTCACGCATGTTTATCAAGGCGTGCAGGACAAACCGGCGGCCTTCGCGGATCTGCTCCAGCAAACCGGCCTGACGGCGGAAGAATGCGGCTACATGGGCGACGACTGGGTCGATCTCGCGGTCATGCTGAAGGTCGGCTTCGCCGCGGCGCCCGCCAACTCGCATCCCGAAGTGATCGCACGCGCGCATTGGGTGAGCGAAGCACGCGGCGGCCACGGCGCGGCCCGTGAAGTCGTCGACACGCTGCTGCGCGCCCAGCACAAATATGAAGCGCTGCTCGCGGCAGCCTGTAGCGGCGAACAGCGAGGCCTCGTCGGATGAACCAGTTTCGCCTGACTTCGCTGATCCCTCTCGTGGCCATGGCCGCGCTCGCCGGTATCACCTGGTGGCTGCTGCAAGCCACCTTGCCGCGACAGAACGAAAACCTGGTGCGCCCCAAGGAGCACACACCCGACTACTTCGCGGACAACTTCTCGGTGTCCGAACTCGATCAGTCGGGCTCGACGCAATACCGCCTGACCGCTCAATCGCTGATTCACTACGAAGACGACGAACTGAGCGACCTCGTCAAGCCGGCCATGCGTGCCTTCCAGCCCGGCAAGCCGATCGTCACCGCGACCGGCGACACCGGCAAGGTGAACGGTGACGCCTCGATCGTCGACCTGTACGGCAATGCGCGCATTCTGCGGGCGCCTGGCTACGGCGATCCGCAGATGCAGGCGGATTCGGAGCATTTTAAGGTGCTGGTCAACGACGATGTGATCGAGACTGAAAAGCCGGTTAAACTTCAGCGCGGCATGTCGGTGATGACTGCCAGCGGCATGAATTACAACAACGTCACCCGGGTGATGCAGCTGTTCGGCAACGTGAAAGGCGCGATCGCGCCGTCCGAAGCCGGTGGCAGCTCGCCCAAGCAACCCGGGTAATCTATTCCAGGCGTGACTGCATGAACGAATCGTTCCCCCGTTTTGATACCGGCCGCTCGCGCGCTTTGTCCGCGTGGCGTGCCGGACTCGCTGCGCTGCTCGTCGCGTTGCCGCTCGCCGGCTTCGCGCCGCTTGCGCACGCGGACCGCGCCGACAAGGACAAGCCGCTGAACATCGAAGCGGACAACATGACTTACGACGACCTCAAGCAGGTCAACATCTTCACCGGCCACGTGGTCGCCACCAAAGGCACGATCGTGATCAAGGCCGATCGCGTCGAAGTGACGCAAGACCCGCAGGGCTATCAGTACGCCACGGGCACGTCGAGCGGTGGCAATCTGTCGTATTTCCGCCAGAAGCGTGAAGGCCTCGACGAGTACATCGAAGGCACGGCGATCCGCATCGACTACGACGGCAAGCAGGACCTGACCACGCTCACCACGAATGCAACGGTGAAGCGTCTGCAGGGCCTCGCCACTGTGATGGACCAGGTGCACGGCAGCGTGATTACCTATGACGGCCAGAACGACTTCTACACCGCGAAGGCGGGCAAGGATGTTGCCGGTCCGGGTAATCCGAGCGGCCGCGTGCGCGCCATGCTGTCGCCGCGCAATGGCGGCGCCGCGCCGCTGAACGGTGCATCGGCCACGCTCACGCCGTCCAACTCGATCCAGGGAGCGCCGAATCAGTGAGCACCTCCGCGTCTCTCCCCAATCGCAAGCCGGCCGGTACCAGCAGTTCGCTGGTCGTACGCAATCTGAAGAAGCGCTATGGTTCGCGCACGGTCGTCAAAGACGTGTCGCTCGACGTGAAAAGCGGCGAAGTGGTCGGCTTGCTCGGCCCGAACGGTGCCGGCAAGACGACCTCGTTTTATATGATCGTCGGCCTCGTGCCGCTCGACGCCGGTGAAATCGATCTGGACGGCAAGTCGATCAGCCTGCTGCCCATCCATAAACGTGCTTCGCTAGGCTTGTCGTATCTGCCGCAGGAAGCTTCGGTATTCCGCAAGCTCACCGTCGAAGAAAACATTCGTGCCGTGCTGGAATTGCAGCATGAAGACAACGGCAAGCGGCTCAGCAAAGACACCATCACGAGCCGTACGGAAGCGTTGCTCGACGAATTGCAGATCGCGCATTTGCGCCAGAATCCGGCGCTGTCGCTGTCGGGTGGCGAACGTCGCCGGGTTGAAATCGCACGCGCGCTGGCCACCAATCCGAGCTTTATTCTGCTCGACGAACCATTCGCGGGTGTCGACCCGATCGCGGTGCTGGAAATCCAGAAGATCGTTAAATTTCTGAAGCAGCGCAATATCGGCGTGCTGATCACCGATCACAACGTGCGCGAAACGCTCGGCATCTGCGATCACGCGTATATCATCAGCGACGGCAGCGTGCTGGCCGCCGGTGCGCCGAGCGACATCATCGAAAACGAAAGCGTGCGGCGCGTCTATCTGGGCGAGCACTTCCGCATGTAAGCCCACAAGGGACATCCCGGCTATGCCAACGCGCATACGCCGGTCCCTTTGCGGCAACCGCACATCAGCATCCTGACCCGGGCCATTCGCGCCCGGCGCCGCCGAAAACGGGCGCACGCGTAATTGCGAATGTCGCAATGTATCGCGGTCGTGGCAAACTCTCTACAATGAAACTCAACTTGCCATGAAAGCCAGCCTCCAACTCCGCCTATCGCAGCATCTTGCGCTGACGCCACAACTGCAGCAGTCCATCCGGCTGCTTCAGCTGTCTACGCTCGAACTGCAGCAGGAAGTCGCAATGGCGATCTCGCAGAATCCGCTCCTCGAAAACGAGGACGACTGGATCGCGAGCCCGTTGCGCGTGGCGGCGGACGGCTCGCTGATCACGCAAGCGCCCAATTCGTCGGCGCCGCCCGACCAGATGGGCGGCAATACGTCGTCATCGTCCAGTAGCAGCGAGCGCGCCGAAAACGGCGAGCCGCAGGGCGTGGACGAATACAACGGCCTCTCGGGCGACAGCAACGGCGACGCGTCGCAATGGAACCTCGACGACTACGGCCGCTCCGGCAATGCGTCGGACGACGACGATTTACCGCCGCTGCAAATTCACGAATCCAGCACTTCGCTGCGCGACCATCTGATGGCGCAATTGCGCGTGACCCAGGCGAGTCAACGCGACCGCGCGCTGATCACGTTTCTGATCGAATCGCTCGACGACGACGGCTACCTCGCCGCCACGCTCGACGAAGTGCTGGCCGATCTGCCCGACGAGCTCGAAGTCGACACCGACGAACTGAATGCCGCGCTCGCGCTGCTGCATAGCTTCGACCCGGCGGGCGTGGGCGCGCGCTCCGCGTCGGAATGTCTGAAGCTGCAATTGCTGCGCCTCGACACGTCGCCTACGCGCACGCTCGCGCTCGACATCGTGGCCCACCATCTGGAACTGCTAGCGGCGCGCGACTTCACGCGTCTGCGCAAACACCTGAAGGCGAACGACGACGACCTGCGCGACGCGCACGTGCTGATCCGCTCGCTCGAGCCGTTCCCGGGCGCCGCCTACGGCAAAGCCGAAGCGGACTACGTGGTGCCCGACATCATGGTGCGCAAAACGGCGCAGGGTTGGCAGGCCGAACTGAATCCGGAAGTCGTGCCAAAGCTGCGCATCAACCATCTGTACGCCAATATTCTGCGCAATAACCGGGGCGATCCGGGTAGCGGTTCGTTGCGCCAGCAACTGCAGGAAGCACGCTGGCTGATCAAAAATATCCAGCAGCGTTTCGAGACCATCCTGCGGGTCGCGCAAGCTATTGTGGAACGTCAGAAGAGCTTTTTTGTCCACGGCGAAATTGCTATGCGCCCCTTGGTCTTGCGGGAAATAGCTGATACGCTAGGCCTACACGAGTCAACTGTCTCGCGTGTGACAACCGGTAAATACATGCTGACCCCATTCGGGACGCTTGAATTTAAGTACTTCTTCGGATCACACGTTTCGACCGACACGGGCGGCGCGGCGTCTTCAACGGCGATCCGTGCGCTCATCAAGCAACTGATAGGAGCGGAAAACCCGAAATCTCCTCTTTCAGACAGCCGCATAGCCGAACTGCTGGCGGAACAGGGCTTCGTGGTCGCGCGCCGCACCGTGGCGAAGTATCGCGAAGCACTAAAGATTCCGGCAGTCAACCTGCGCAAGTCTCTGTAGCCCGTCGCCTTCCGTGGCGGGCATTTACCGGCCGCTCCGCAGTTGGCGGACAGGCCGGCCGATGCGACCTGCCAGAAGTCAGTCACCGGGGGGCGACTCAGGCAAGCCGACAGATCGACCGGACCTACGTCATCGTGCGGAACAAGCGGCCATTAGCTTGGAGAAGCACTATGAATCTGCAGATCAGTGGACACCACCTCGAAGTAACGCCTGCGTTGCGCGAATACGTGATCACCAAACTGGATAGGGTGCTAAGACATTTCGATCAGGTAATCGACGGCAGTGTGGTCCTCTCGGTCGACAACCATAAGGAAAAGGAAAAGCGTCAAAAGGTTGAAATCAACCTGCATCTGAAAGGCAAGGACATCTTTGTCGAGAGCTGTGACAGCGACCTCTACGCTGCGATCGATCTGATGATCGACAAGCTTGACCGACAGGTGATACGCCACAAGGATCGTCTGCAAGGCCATGCGCACGAGGCGATCAAGTATCAGCCGGCGCCGCAAATTGACGTGCCGCCGCAATAGGGCAAATTAGAAGCGCCGCTTCATATTCCCTAACCTAGCCAAACCGCCCGAGACCGGGCGGTTTTTCGTTGCGCGAGCGCTTTTTCCGCGAGAATCGTGTGGCGTCGAACGATCCTTCAAAAACCCGTCGCGCATCGATGGCGCGCCGCACCATCTGTTGCCACCCTGTTCTATAATGTTCCGGTTACCATCGGGGTCAAGCCAGCGCTAACGGAAGTCGGCAGGAGTCTTGTGCTTTCGGACTCCAACGCACGTCGCCGCGAGCATCGAACGAATGGAACGCCAATCAAACGCCCCAGCGAGGAGAAACCAGGCCACGTTTTCGCCTGTCAACATGAATCGTTTAGCCAAATTTCTTCCCCTCGAGAACGTCGTCGTCGGACTATCGGTCACCAGCAAGAAACGTGTATTCGAGCAAGCGGGCCTGATCTTCGAGAACCAGAACGGCATAGCCCGTAGCACGGTCACTGACAATCTGTTTGCGCGTGAGCGCCTCGGATCGACGGGGCTCGGCGAAGGCGTCGCGATTCCGCATGGCCGGATCAAAGGCTTGAAGCAGCCGCTCGCCGCGTTCGTCCGCCTGGCCGATCCCATCCCCTTCGAATCGCCCGACGGTCAGCCGGTTTCGCTGCTGATCTTCCTGCTCGTGCCCGAACAGGCCACCCAGCAGCACCTCGAAATTCTTTCGGAAATCGCCCAGTTGCTGTCCGATCGCGAAGCCCGCGAGCGCCTGCACACGGAAGAAGACCGCGAATCATTGCATCGCCTGCTCACTCAGTGGCAACCTTGATGTAGCGGCGGTTATCCGCACGCCGCTGATCCGCATGCGCGGTGGCCATCCGCGCGCGGGTAAGGTCTCGCAACGCGAGCGGACCGCGTTTATGCGGCCGCCCGGTTGCCGGGCTAGCGGTCCACACTGGAGTCACTGACTCATGGATACGTCCAGCATCAACGCCCAGAGCATTTTCGACGACAACGCCGCCATGCTGAAACTGAGCTGGCTGACGGGGCATGAAGGCTGGGAGCGCGGCTTTTCTTCGGAATCGGTCGCCAATGCCACGTCGAGCGCCGACCTTGTCGGCCACTTGAACCTGATCCACCCGAACCGGATCCAGGTGCTCGGCGACGCCGAAATCGACTACTACAAGCGCCAAACCGACGAAGACCGCTCGCGCCACATGGCCGAGCTGATCGCGTTGGAGCCACCTTTCCTGGTGGTGGCGGGTGGCGTTGCCGCGCCGCCGGAACTGGTGCTGCGCTGCACGCGCTCGTCCACGCCGCTGTTCACCACGCCGATGTCCGCCGCCGCGGTGATCGACAGCCTGCGTTTGTACATGTCGCGCATTCTCGCGCCCCGCGCCACGCTGCACGGCGTGTTTCTCGACATTCTCGGTATGGGCGTGCTGCTCACCGGCGACTCGGGCCTCGGCAAGAGCGAACTCGGATTGGAGTTGATCAGCCGCGGCCATGGCCTCGTTGCCGACGACGCCGTGGATTTCGTGCGCCTCGGTCCGGACTTCGTCGAGGGACGCTGCCCGCCGCTGCTGCAAAACCTGCTCGAAGTACGCGGCCTCGGCCTGCTCGACATCAAGACGATTTTCGGTGAAACCGCCGTGCGGCGAAAAATGAAGCTGAAGCTGATCGTGCAACTGGTGCGCCGTCCTGACGGCGAATTCCAGCGCCTGCCGCTGGAAAGCCAAACCGTCGACGTCCTCGGCCTGCCGATCAGCAAGGTCACGATTCAGGTGGCGGCCGGCCGAAATCTCGCGGTGCTGGTCGAGGCCGCGGTGCGCAACACGATCCTGCAACTGCGCGGCATCGACACGCTGCGCGACTTCATGGACCGGCAGCGCCTCGCGATGCAGGACCCCGACAGCCAGTTTCCCGGCAAACTGATCTGAGTCCGCGACACCATGCCGCACCCGCTGCCTACGGCAGGCCGCAGGGTACGAGCATGGGGACCAGATGCTATGATGAAATGTACGGTTTTGACGATTCCATGCGCATAATCCTGATCACCGGTATATCCGGCTCCGGCAAGTCAGTCGCCTTGAACGCGCTTGAAGACGCGGGCTATTACTGCGTCGACAATTTGCCGCCGCGTTTCCTGCCGCAACTGGCGTCGTACCTCGCCGAAGGCGGGCACGACCGCCTCGCGGTCGCGATCGACGCGCGGTCGAGCGCCTCGCTCGACGACATGCCCGCCATGATCCGCGACCTGTCGCGCGCTCACGACGTGCGCGTCCTCTTCCTGAACGCCAGCACGCAGTCGCTGATCCAGCGCTTTTCCGAAACACGCCGCCGCCATCCGCTGTCCGGTTCCACCGCGCACGACGCGGACGTCGGCCTGCTCACCTCGCTCGCGGAAGCGATCGAACGTGAACGCGAATTCGTCTCGGGTCTGGCGGAATTTGGCCATCAGATCGATACCAGCAATCTGCGCGCGAACGTGTTGCGCGCGTGGGTCAAGCGTTTCATCGAGCAGGAAGATGCCGGGCTCGTGCTGATGTTCGAGTCGTTCGGCTTCAAGCGCGGCGTGCCGCTCGACGCCGATTTCGTCTTCGACGTACGCACGCTGCCGAACCCGTATTACGATCACGAATTGCGGCCTCTAACGGGCCTCGACAAACCGGTGATGGATTTTCTCGATGCGTTACCGGTCGTGCATGAAATGATCGATGACATCGAGAAGTTTCTTGCCAAATGGCTCCCGCATTTCCGCGACGACAATCGTAGTTATCTAACCGTCGCGATTGGTTGCACGGGTGGCCAGCACCGTTCGGTGTTTATCGCGGAGACGCTTGCCGCGCGTCTCGCAGCCTCGGCGAATGTCATTGTGCGGCACCGCGATGCGCCGGTCGACGCCAGCGCATCATCGAAGTTAGTGGCTTAATCGGCCGCATCGCGCGGCCTTAACTCGAAGCGTTGCGCCATGTCTTCTACTTCTACTGTGCTTGCCGATGTGCCGCTGTTTCCGCTGCATACGGTGCTGTTTCCCGACGGCCTGCTGCCGTTGAAGATCTTCGAAGCGCGCTATCTCGACATGGCGCGCGACTGTCTGCGCGAGAAAACGCCGTTCGGCGTGTGTCTGCTGAAAAGCGGCGCCGAGGTCGCGCGTGAGCAGGAGCCTTCGGTACCCGAAGCAATCGGCTGTCTGGCGGAAATCGAAGAGTGCGACGTCGAAGCCTTCGGCATGCTGCTGATCCGCGCACGCGGCACGCGGCGCTTCCGGCTGCTGTCGCATCGGGTGGAACACAATGGCTTGCTGGTCGGCATGGCCGAACCGCTCGGCGAAGACATGCCGCTGGAAGGCAATGAACTGCTGGCCAAATTCGGCGCGTGTGCGGAAGTGCTCGAACGCATCATCGCGA
This sequence comes from Paraburkholderia sp. BL21I4N1, assembly GCF_002973525.1. Taxonomy (GTDB): domain Bacteria; phylum Pseudomonadota; class Gammaproteobacteria; order Burkholderiales; family Burkholderiaceae; genus Paraburkholderia. The sequence goes on along the minus strand of NZ_PVEN01000015.1, from coordinate 139,646 downwards.
CGATCCGCGAACGGGACGCCGACAGCCTGCCGTTCGCCGAGCCGTTCAGGCTCGAAGATCCTTCCTGGGTGTCGAACCGGCTCGCTGAAGTGCTGCCGATCGCGTTGCGTGCGCGTCAGAAATTGATGGAGTTGCAGGACGCCGGCGCACGGATCGATGTGGTTCATCACTACATGCAGCAGCATCAACTGCTTTGAATACGCTGCGAACCAGGCGCTAACACCACCGCCTGCGTGGACGTTTGATCAGATCAACGAACCCTGCAAGCCGTCCAGCAGCTTGCGCACCGGCGCCGGCACACCGAACGAATCCAGATCGCTCAGCGCGACCCACGCGGTGTCGGCGTCGCCAAGCGCGGCCGGTACGCCGGCCGTGCGATCCAACTCGGCGAGGCGCGGCTCGATATCCAGCTTGAAGTGCGTGAACACATGCGTGAGCGGCGCCAGCGGCGAGACCGCGCCGTCGCCGCCGAACGCGCGCGCACGCTCGGCGAGCGCCGCTTCGTCGGCCGCTTCGGGCAAGCTCCACAAGCCGCCCCAGATGCCCGACGGCGGCCGCTTCTCCAGCATCACCGCGTTGCCGTCGCGCAGCACCAGCATCCAGGTGCGACGCGTCGGCACGGTTTTCTTCGGACGCGCCGTGGGCAGTTCTCGCTGACGTCCCGTCACGTTGGCCACGCAGTCCACGGCATACGGGCAGCGCAAGCAATCCGGCTTGCCGCGCACGCACAGCGTCGCGCCGAGATCCATCAGACCTTGCGTGTAGGCGCTGACTTCGTCGTCCGACGCGTTGAGCGGCAGCAGCGATTCCGCCAGCGTCCACATCGCGTTTTCGACTTTCTTTTCGCCGGTAAAACCTTCGACGCCGAACACCCGCGCCAGCACGCGCTTCACATTGCCGTCGAGAATCGTCGCACGCGCGCCGAACGCGAACGACGCGATCGCCGCCGCCGTCGAACGGCCAATGCCCGGCAACTCCGCCAGTTCTTCGACCGACGCCGGAAACTCGCCGCCATGCCGCTCGACGACGGTTTGCGCGCAACGATGCAGATTGCGCGCACGCGTGTAGTAACCGAGGCCGGCCCACAGCGCCATGACGTCGTCGACCGGCGCGGCGGCGAGCGCGGCGACATCGGGACACCGCGCGAGAAACTTCGCGTAGTACGGAATCACCGTCGACACCTGGGTCTGCTGCAACATGATTTCCGACAGCCAGATGCGATACGGATCGCGCGTGTTCTGCCACGGTAGATCGTGACGCCCGTGCTGACGTTGCCACGCGATCAGCCGCGCGGAAAAATCAGACATGACCGGGAAAGCAGCTTGGGGCGCAGCGGATGAACTCGCACGCGGTGTTAGACGAGAAGGCATTGAGGAATTAACGCTGACAGGTGGGACAGAAATACGTGGAGCGCTGCCCCTGCACGATCTGTTTGATCGGCGTTCCACACACGCGGCACGGCAGCCCCGCGCGATCATAGACGAAATAGTCGAGCTGGAAATACCCGCTTTCACCATTGCTGCCGACGAAATCGCGCAGCGTGCTGCCGCCCTTCTCGATCGCGGCGGCGAGCGTCACGCGCACGGCGTCGGCGAGCAGGTCGTAGCGCACCAGCGAAACACGGCCCGCCGCCGTGGTCGGCCGGATGCCGGCGCGAAACAGACTTTCCGACGCGTAGATATTGCCCACACCGACCACGATCTCCCCGGCCAGCAGTGCCTGCTTCACCGACACCTTGCGGCCGCGCGTGAGACGATGCATCAGCGCCCCGGAGAATGCCGGCGAAAACGGCTCCACGCCGAGTCCGGCGAGCAGCGGATGCGCGAGCACGTCGCCGGCTTCACGCGAATGCCAGAGCACCGCGCCGAAGCGCCGGGGATCGCGATAGCGCAGAATGAATTCGTCGAAAATCCAGTCCACGTGATCGTGTTTTGCCGCAGCGGGCGGATGCGGCACGTGACGCAGCACGCGCAGCGTGCCAGTCATGCCAAGATGCACAATGAACCAGCCCGAGTCGATTTCGAACAGCAGATACTTGCCGCGCCGCTCGACCTTACGGACTACATGGCCGCGCAAGGTTTTAGCAAGCTCGGCCGGAATCGGCCAGCGCAGCGCGGGCGTGCGGATGTCGACGCGCTCAACCTTGCGGCCGGACACATACGGTTCGATTCCCCGTCGGGTAACCTCAACTTCTGGCAACTCTGGCATGTCTAACTGGTCTGCAACTTGCGTGAGTGGTTGTGCGCGTATTGTAGCGAGCGCGTTACAATCGTCCGAAACATTGAACGGATTTCCATGAACTTGTCCTTCGTGAAGCTGTTTTCGAAGCGCCCGGCTAGCGCATCCCGCGTGCCGCACGCCGTGTCCGCCCGCCGGATGCTCGGTGCCGCCGCGCTCGCGGTCTGGGCGCTGGCCGCCGTGCCCGCGCACGCGCAGGACCCATCCCCGGACTCGGACGACACGTCGGTCACCCTGCCGGACCCGCTTGGGCCCGCGTCGGCGGAAGACCAAAAGTCGTTGCCGAACGTACCGCTGACAAGTCAGATCGTATTCCAGGTGCTCGCCGCCGAAGTCGCGTTGCAACGCGACCAGCCGGCGCCCGCTTACCAGACCTATCTCGCGCTCGCGCGCGACACGCACGATCCGCGCATGGCGCAGCGCGCTACCGAAATCGCGTTGGCCGCGCAAAGCCCGTCGGACGCATTGGCCGCCGCACAGTTGTGGCAGCAGTATGCGCCGAGTTCGGAACGCGCCGCGCAACTCGACGCGTCGTTGCTCGTGTTGTCCGGCAAGCCTGACGACGCCGAGCCGATTCTCGCCCGGGAACTCACCAAGGTGACGGCCGAAAATCGCGGCAGCGCGATCCTGGCGTTGCAGTTGCTGCTCTCGCGCGGACCGAATCGCGTTGGTGGCCTGCACGTGCTGCAGGATCTGTTGAAGAACGACATGGACCGGCCGGAAGCGCAACTGGCTATCGCACGTCAGCAGATTCAGGCTGACGACGCGCCGGGCGCGCGCAAGTCGCTCGAACAGGCGCTCACGCTCAAGCCGGATTACCTGCCGGCCGCGTTGATGCTGTCGCAAATGGGCCCGGAAGAGCGCAAGGAAGGCATTGCGTCGCTCGAAAAGTACGTGCAGCAAAATCCGAAATCGCATGACGCGCGTCTCGCGCTCGCGCAGATGTACCTTGCGAGCGACCGTCTGGACGACGCGCAGAGGCAGTTCGAGACCATGCACAAGAACGACGCGAAAGATCTCACGCCGCTCATGGCGCTCGCGTTGATCAAGATTCAGCAGAAGAATTTCACCGAGGCCCAAACGTATCTGACGCAATACGCGCAGCAGGCCGAGAAAACGCCGGGCGCCGATCCGGGGCAAGCGTATATCTATCTGGCGCAGTTGTCGCTCGAGCAGAAAAACGAGGCCGCCGCGGGCGACTGGTTGAACAAGATTTCGCCGCAAAGCCAGCAATACATTCCGGCGCAGATCACGCGCGCCCAGTTGCTCGCCAAGCAAGGCAAGACCGACGACGCGCGCAAGCTGCTGGCCACTTTGCCGGCGCAGGATCCGCGTGACCAGGCACTGATCGCTCGCACCGACGCGGCGATCCTGTTCGACGCGAAGCGCTACCCGGAAGCGGAATCGCGCCTGCAGCAAGCCACGGCGAATTTCCCCGACGATCCCGATCTGACCTACGACTACGCCATGGCCGCCGAAAAAACCGGCCATTACGATGTCATGGAAGCGCAGCTGCGCAAGCTGATCCAGACGCAGCCGGACAATCCCCAGGCGTACAACGCACTCGGATATTCATTGGCCGATCGTGGCCAACGTCTCGCGGAAGCGGACAAGCTCGTCGAGAAGGCTTCGTCGCTGGCGCCTAACGACGCGTTCATCATGGACAGCGTCGGCTGGGTCAAATATCGCATGGGCGATACGTCGGACGCGATCAAGCTGCTGCGCAAGGCGTACGACATCCAGCCGAACGCCGAAATCGGCGCGCATCTCGGCGAAGTGTTGTGGAAAACCGGCGCGCAGGACCAGGCACGCGCGGCCTTCCGCGATGCCCGCAAGCTCGAACCGGACAACGACACGCTGGTCAAAACGCTCCAACGTCTTCAGGTGAACGATCTTTGATGCGTCTTTCCCGTTTGCTTTCCTTTACCCGGGCGCCGCGTGGCGCGGTGCTCGGATTCGCAGCGGCGACGGCTGTCGCGTTGACCGGCTGTGCGTCGGTTACGCCCAAAGGGCCGTCCACGTCGAATGCCGCGACCTCGGTGACCGCGCAGACCAGCCGCGCATATCAAGGCCGGTTCGCGATCCAGTACAACGATCAGAACGGCCAGCAGCGCAATGCGTACGGCAACTTCGTCTGGCAGGAAACGGGTGACACCGTGACTCTGCAGTTACGCAATCCGCTTGGCCAGACGCTGGCGGTGGTGACGTCGTCGCCGGCCTCGGCCACGCTCGAACTGCCGAACAAACAGCCGCTCACCGCGGATAACGTCTCCACGTTGATGCAGAACGCGCTCGGCTTCGCGCTGCCGGTCGAAGGTTTGCGTTACTGGCTGCAGCCGTCGCCTGCGCCGACTTCGCGTGCCAGGACCGAGAAGGATCCGGACCAGCCGTCGCGTCTGAAGCAGATTACACAAGACGGCTGGACGATCGACTACCTCGCGTATGCCGATGCCCCAGCCACTGGCGTCAAGCGCCTGAACCTCAGCCGTTCGGAACCGCCGCTCGACATCAAGCTCGTGCTGGATCAGTAACGCGTCGACTCGCGCCGCGCGTCGACCCATGTCGTCGCGCGGCCTTGCTTTTTAGCGCCACCATGGCGCACGTAGCCTCGAATGACTCATGATTGAAACCATCGATTCGCTGCGCGATTGCCTCGCGCCCGCGAAACTCAACCTCTTCCTGCACATCACGGGCCGTCGGCCGGATGGCTATCACACGCTGCAAACGGTTTTCCAGTTGCTCGACTGGGGCGACACGCTGCACTTCAAGCGCCGCGACGACGGGCTAATCACGCGCAGCACCGAAATCGCCGACGTACCGGCGGAACACGACCTCACGGTGCGCGCCGCGACGCTATTAAAGGCGCATACCGGCTCGGGCGAAGGTGTCGACATCGAAATCGAAAAACGCCTGCCGATGGGCGCGGGCCTCGGCGGCGGCAGCTCCGACGCAGCGACCACGCTGCTTGCGCTGAATCGTCTGTGGAAGCTCGATCTGCCGCGCCTGGAACTGCAGAAACTGGCGCTGAAACTCGGCGCGGACGTGCCTTTCTTTGTTTTTGGAAAAAATGCGTTTGCAGAGGGTGTCGGAGAAGCATTAGACGTTGTACAATTGCCGCCGCGCCATTTCCTAGTAGTGACGCCGAGAGTTCAGGTTCCCACTGCAGCGATTTTTTCCGAAAAAGCGTTGACAAGAGATTCGAAACCTCTCATAATTACGGACTTTCCTGCAGAACTTAGCTGCAACACTGAATGGCCGGAAAGTTTTGGCCGGAATGACATGCAGCAGGTTGTCGTAGGGAAGTACGCGGAAGTAGCGCAAGTGCTGCGATGGTTTGAAAACGTCGCGCCAGCGCGGATGTCTGGATCAGGTGCAAGTGTCTTTGCAGCGTTCCGTAGTAGAGTTGAGGCAGAGGCGGTGCAAGCCACTTTGCCCAGCGAATGGAACAGCGCAGTGGCCGCCAGTCTAGAGCAACATCCACTCTTTACTTTCGCGTCATAGTTTTGCGTCGTCGAACGAAACTCCACGTTCGGTGAGGCTCAAAGTTAGTGTAGGGGAGTCGCCAAGTTGGTTAAGGCACCGGATTTTGATTCCGGCATTCGAAGGTTCGACTCCTTCCTCCCCTGCCAAAAATTCTCGCATTTCCCTCGCCCCCAGCCTGAAGTAGGTGCACGATGAGCAGCCATGACGGCCTGATGGTTTTTACTGGCAACGCAAATCCCGCGCTTGCACAGGAAGTCGTCAAAATCCTCGGTATTCCCCTCGGCAAAGCAATGGTTAGCCGTTTCTCGGACGGTGAAATCCAGGTCGAGATTCAGGAAAACGTGCGTGGCAAGGATGTATTCGTCCTGCAGTCCACATGCGCACCGGCGAACGACAATCTGATGGAACTGATGATCATGGTCGATGCGCTCAAGCGCGCATCCGCAGGCCGGATCACCGCAGCTATCCCCTACTTCGGTTATGCCCGTCAAGATCGTCGCCCGCGTTCGGCGCGCGTCGCCATCTCGGCGAAAATCGTGGCGAACATGCTGGAAATCGCCGGCGTCGAGCGGATCATCACGATGGATCTGCACGCTGACCAGATTCAAGGTTTCTTCGACATCCCGGTCGACAATATCTACGCTACGCCCGTGCTGCTCGGCGATCTGCGCAAGCAGAACTACGAGAACCTGCTGGTCGTTTCGCCAGACGTCGGCGGCGTGGTGCGTGCCCGGGCGTTGGCAAAGCAACTGAATTGCGATCTCGCTATCATCGACAAACGTCGCCCGAAAGCGAATATCGCCGAAGTGATGAACATCATCGGTGAAGTCGAAGGCCGTACCTGCGTGATCATGGACGACATGGTCGACACCGCCGGCACGCTCTGCAAGGCAGCTCAGGTGTTGAAGGAGCGCGGTGCGAAGCAGGTGTTCGCTTACGCTACCCACCCGGTTCTGTCGGGCGGTGCGGGCGAGCGTATCGCCGCTTCCGCACTCGACGAACTCGTTGTCACGGACACGATCCCGCTCGGCGAAGAAGCCCGCTCGTGCGCAAAGATCCGTTCGCTGACCAGCGCCGGTTTGCTGGCCGAAACGTTCTCGCGGATTCGCCGCGGCGACTCGGTCATGTCACTGTTCGCTGAAAGTTAAGTATTTGCGAAGGCGCCGCGCGCCGCGTCAGGCGGCCCGCGGCGCTTTTGCACAATCGGCATGAACGAACGAAGGTTTGTGCCGCAGCTCTGGGGCCTCAGCCATAACGGCTTGGAGGCCCTGTTTTTACTGCCTGGTCGCGGGCAGTGCATTGGAGATTCAACATGAAAGTAGTCGCTTTCGAGCGTTCTTTGCAAGGTACGGGTGCGAGCCGCCGCCTGCGTATCGCGGGTAAGACCCCGGGTATCGTATATGGCGCTGGTGCTGAAACGCAATTGGTCGAACTGGACCACAACGCACTGTGGCACGCGCTGAAGAAAGAAGTTTTCCACTCGTCGATCCTCGAATTGGAAGTGGCCGGCAAGTCGCAACAGGTTCTGCTGCGCGACGTGCAATACCACCCGTTCCGTCAGCTCGTGCTGCACGTGGACTTCCAACGCGTCGACGCGAAGAAGAAGCTGCACACCAAAGTGCCGCTGCACTTCATGAACCAGGAATCGAACCCGGCAGTCAAGCTGTCGAGCGCGGTGATCTCGCACGTCGTCAATGAACTGGAAATCGAGTGCCTGCCGTCGGCACTGCCGGAATTCCTCGAAGTTGATCTGGCAACGATCGAAGCAGGTCACTCCGTTCACGCTAAAGACATCAAGCTGCCGGCAGGTGTGTCGCTGGTTGCTCACGTCGAAGCAGAAAACCCGGTGGTCGCTGCTGCAACGATCCCGGCGGGCGCAATCGCTGAAGGCGACGCTGCCGCTGCTGCTGAAGGCGAAACGCCGGCTGCTTAAGGGCACCTCAGGCAAAGAACAAGTAATCCTCTCGATCCGTTTCAATGAAACGGTCGACGTGACCCGCCGAGGTTCGCCCCGGCGGGTTTTTTTTCGCTTTTTTTCGGCACGGCGGCGTTCAGCCACCGGGCCAGACGGACCTACGCAATCATGATCAAGCTGATCGTCGGGCTCGGCAATCCGGGCGCCGAATACACCGCGACGCGCCACAACGCCGGCTTCTGGCTGGTCGATCAATTGGCGCGCGAAGCAGGCACGACGCTGCGCGACGAGCGGCGCTTCCACGGTTTCTATGCGAAGGCGCGACTGCACGGTGAGGAAGTGCATTTGCTGGAACCGCAGACGTATATGAACCGCTCGGGTCAATCGGTTGTAGCGGTGGCGCAGTTCTTCAAAATTCTGCCCGACGAGATTCTGGTCGCGCACGACGAACTCGACATGCCGCCCGGCAGCGTCAAGCTGAAGCTGGGCGGCGGCAGCGGCGGCCATAACGGTCTGAAAGACATCACCGCACATTTGTCCTCGCAGCAGTATTGGCGGCTGCGGATCGGCATCGGGCATCCGCGTGACCTGATTCCCGAAAGCGCGCGTGCCGGCGCCAAGCCGGATGTCGCCAATTACGTGCTGAAGCCGCCGCGGCGTGAGGAGCAGGACGTCATCGATGCCTCGGTCGAACGCGCGCTCGCTGTCATGCCGCAGATCATCAAGGGCGAGCTGGAACGGGCGATGACGCAGTTGCATCGGAATCCGTGATCGATCTTTGAGCTGGCCTGCCATAGCCGAATCGTCTCGCCCCGCTCGCCGCGGGGTTTCACGCCGCATCGCCCTCGATAGGAGAATCGCTTGAGCCACTATTGGAGTGACGTCGTTCACCGCCTGACGCCGTATGTGCCGGGCGAACAGCCCGTGGCCGCGCATCCGGTAAAGCTGAATACCAACGAGAATCCCTATCCACCATCGCCGCGCGTGGTCGAGGCGATCCGCCGGGAACTGGGCGAGGCCGGCGAGTCTCTGCGGCGTTATCCGGATCCGACGGCGCTCAAGCTGCGCGAAACGGTGGCCGCGTATCACGGCATTCGCGCCGACCAGATCTTCGTGGGTAACGGCTCGGACGAAGTGCTCGCGCTCGCGTTCCAGGCGCTGTTGAAGCACGACAAACCCCTGCTGTTCCCGGATATCACGTACAGCTTTTATCCGACCTACGCGCGGCTGTTCGACGTCGACTACCAAACCATTCCGCTCGACGACAGCTTTGCCATTCACGTCGACCATTACGCGATGCCGAACGGCGGCGTCCTGCTGCCGAATCCGAACGCACCGACAGGCCGTCCGTTGCCGCTCGCCGATATCGAACGCCTGGTTGCGCGAAATGCGGATTCCGTCGTGGTGATCGACGAGGCCTACGTGGATTTCGGCGCGGAGTCGGCGATCGCGCTGCTCGACCGTTATCCGAATCTGCTCGTCGTTCAGACCGTGTCGAAGTCGCGATCGCTTGCCGGCATGCGCGTCGGCTTTGCGTTCGGTCATCCGACGCTGATCGACGCGCTTAACCGCGTGAAGGACAGCTTCAACTCCTATCCGCTCGACCGGTTGGCACAAGTCGCCGCCACTGCGGCCTACGAAGACGACGCGTGGTTTCGCGACCATTGCGCCAAGGTGATCGCGAGTCGCGAGCGGCTGGCCGCGGGACTGACGGCGCTGGGTTTCGAGGTAGTGCCGTCGGCGGCGAATCTGCTATTCGCGCGCCACGAGGGTTACGACGCCGCCACGCTTGTGTTGCGGCTCAGGGAAAGGGAGATTTTCGTGCGCCATTTCAAGGCGCCGCGAATCGACCAGCATCTGCGGATCTCGGTGGGCACCGACGCCGAATGCGAGATTCTGTTGAGCGCGCTGCGCGATATCTTCGGCGCTTACATCGGGTAACGGCGCGCGCAAAACAGGACGCGCGCGGATCAATGCTCTGGCCGTAACACGTCACGCGCAGCACGCCGCACATCATGCATGACTCGCAACTCGTCCCGCAAAACGAAATCGCATAGCGCAAGCATCACCGCAAAAGCAAACGGCGAGGCCCAAGCCTCGCCGCTCATCCATCCGCGCACCGCGTCAACTCAAGGCGCTCACGCCTCTTTCGCCGCCACCAGCGCGTGGTACTTCGCCATCAACCCATCCGGCGTTTCCAGATGCTCGGGATCGCGCGGAATGCACTCCACCGGACACACCTGAATACACTGCGGCTCGTCGAAATGACCGACACACTCGGTGCATTTCTTCGGGTCGATCACATAGATTTCCGGGCCCATCGAAATCGCGTCGTTCGGGCACTCGGGCTCGCACACGTCGCAATTGATGCACTCGTCGGTAATCATCAAGGCCATACTTCTCTCACTTCGCGCCGGCCGCAGCCGGCTTTGATCCGTCAAACCGACAGTTTACGCCGGTTACGGTTGTCCCGCCGAGGCCTCGCCGCTGGTATCCAGCGCGGCGACCTTCTCTTTCAGCCATTTTTCGACCGACGGGAACACGAATTTGCTGACATCGCCGCCCAATTGCGCGATTTCACGCACGATGGTGCCGGAGATGAACTGATACTGATCGGACGGCGTCATGAACATGGTTTCGACGTCGGGCAGCAGATAGCGGTTCATGCCAGCCATCTGAAACTCGTATTCGAAGTCCGAGACGGCGCGCAGCCCACGCACGATCACCCGTGCGTTATTGCTGCGCACGAAGTCCTTCAGCAGGCCCTTGAAGCTCATCACCTGAACGTTCGGGTAGTGCCCAAGCACTTCGTGAGCGATATCGAGGCGCTCCTCCAGCGTGAAGAATGGCTTCTTGTTGCGGCTGTCGGCAACGCCCACCACCAGCGTGTCGAAAATGCTCGACGCGCGCCGCACGAGGTCTTCGTGACCGCGAGTCAGCGGGTCGAAAGTGCCCGGGTACACGGCGACTACCATGAGACTTCTCCTCTCTTCAGACAAAGGGGCACGTCAAAGCGTCCATCCGACGCCTTCGGCACCGACCGCGCGCGTAACGGCAAACCGCCCGGCGCTTGTTATGGAACGCGCATTATTCCTTATTTTCGCGCTGCAGCAAATGAAAGTGGACAGCGCCCGCTTTCCCTTGCCGCACGATTTCCCAGCCGGCTAACAACTCGTTGCCCTCGAGTTCGAGGGCTTCGCCCGCTTCCACGTATAGAAAACCTTCAGCGCTGATCAACGGCACGGCAAGCGTGAGCGCCTTGTCGAGCAGACCGGCGTCGAACGGAGGATCGAGAAACACCACGTCGAACGAGCCGGGCGCAAGGCTTGCGGCAAGCCGCAGGCCGTCCGCTTCGGCGATTTCGATCGTGCGCGCCGCGAGGCGTTCCTGATTCGCGCGCAACTGGGCGGCGGCGCGCGTATTGCGCTCCACCATCAGAACCCGCGCGGCGCCACGCGAAGCCGCCTCGAAGCCCAGCGCGCCGCTGCCGGCGAACAGATCGAGGCAGCGCTGACCCTCCAGATCCTGGCCGAGCCAGTTGAAGAGCGTTTCGCGCACGCGGTCGGGCGTGGGGCGCAGGCCGTCGAGGTCGAGCACGGGCAAGGGGGTGCGCTTCCAGTCGCCGCCAATGATACGGATGGCGTGCGGCTTGCCGCCTTTGGACGAAGCGCCGTGAGCGCGTGAAGACGAAGAACGGGGCATGCGGTTTCATTGACTTGATGGGGGCGCCCGCCACGCCGATGCGAGAGGGCCGGAGCGCCAACGTTACCACAGGGGCGCTCCGCGTCCAGCCTGGCCGTTCGGCCGATACGACGGGCGGCGGCGCGCCTGATAAAATGTGCGGCTTCCAGCGCCTTGCATCCCGCATCGCAACGCTGCCTGCCGCTCCCACCGGTCTTGTGCCGGCTGCGCGCATCGGCGCGCGCTCTCACCACGCCAGATCATGTTCAGCTTTTTCAAACGATTCAAGGGTTCGAAAGAGTCCGATAACGCGCCAGAAGCGTCGCAAATTGCGCCCGAAGACCAGGCGCCCGAGCGCGCGGTAGACACGCCGGCCGCGCCTGTCGCGCCGTCGGCGCCGCGTCCGGCGGTGGCTCCGGCCGCGTCCGCCCCTGCGCCTGTGGCCGCCCCAATCGAGCCGGAGCCGGAAGAAGCCACGCTTGAGGAAGAATACGAAGCCGCGGAAACGCCGGAAACCGTCGAAATCGTCCCGCCCCCGGCGCAGGACGCGAGCGCCAAGCGCTCGTGGCTGACGCGCCTGAAAACCGGCCTCTCGAAAACGAGCTCCAGCCTGACCGGCATTTTCGTCAACGCGAAGATCGACGACGACCTCTACGAAGAACTCGAAACCGCGTTGCTGATGTCCGACGCGGGCGTCGGCGCCACCGAATTCCTGCTCGAATCGCTGCGTGAAAAAGTGCGCGCCGAGCGCCTCACCGATCCGCAGCAGGTCAAAGCGGCATTGCGCACATTGCTGATCGACCTGCTCAAGCCGCTCGAAAAGTCGCTGATGCTCGGCCGAGCACAGCCGCTCGTCATGATGATCGCCGGCGTGAACGGCGCGGGCAAAACCACGAGTATCGGCAAGCTCGCCAAGCATCTGCAGAGTTTCGACCAGTCGGTGCTGCTGGCCGCCGGCGACACCTTCCGCGCGGCCGCGCGCGAACAGTTGGCGATCTGGGGCCAGCGCAACAATGTCACGGTCGTGTCGCAGGAAAGCGGCGACCCGGCGGCAGTGATCTTCGACGCGGTCGGCGCCGCGCGAGCGCGCAAGATCGACGTCATGATGGCGGACACGGCCGGCCGTCTGCCGACCCAGTTGCATCTAATGGAAGAGCTGCGCAAGGTGAAGCGCGTGATCGGCAAGGCGCAAGACGGCGCACCGCACGAAGTGCTGCTGGTGATCGACGCGAACACCGGCCAGAACGCGCTCGCACAAGTGAAGGCCTTCGACGACGCGCTCGGCCTCACCGGCCTGATCGTCACCAAGCTCGACGGCACGGCGAAAGGCGGCATTCTCGCCGCGATCGCACGGCAACGGCCGATTCCGGTGTATTTCATCGGCGTCGGCGAAAAGGTCGAGGATTTGCAGCCGTTCAGCGCCGAAGAGTTCTCGGACGCATTGCTGGGCGGTTGAACGACGGCGCGGGTTCTATTCCCGCTGCAACGTGCAGCACCGGCAACAAGCAAAAAGGGCACTCCGCGGAGTGCCCTTTTTGCCTTCAACCCATCACCTCACTCTGCGTCCGGTTGCGCGCCAGGTGCCGCGCGGGCAAACGCGTCGAGTTGCATCGCGCGATCGTAGATGCGTTGAATCGTCGGAAACTTCGCGGTGTCGACCTTGAAGCGCTGCGCGTTGAACACTTGCGGGATCAGACAGGCGTCCGCGAGCGTCGGCGTGTCGCCGAAACACAGCTTGCCGGTGCGCGGATCGCCGGCCAGATGCGTTTCCAGCGTCGCGAAGCCCGCTTCGATCCAATGCTTGTACCACGCGTCTTTCGCATCGTCGTCGACGCAAAGCGTGTGCTTCAGATACTTCAGCACGCGCAAATTGTTCAGCGGATGAATCTCGCACGCCACCTGCAACGCCACCGAGCGTATGTACGCGCGCTCGGCCGGCGTGCCGGGCAACAGCGGCGGCTCCGGGTGCGTTTCCTCCAGATACTCGATGATCGCGAGCGACTGCGGCATCACCTCGTTGCCGTCGACAAAGGTCGGCACGATACCGTCCAGGTTCACCTTGCGATAATCGGGCTTCAACTGCTCGCCGCCATCGCGGACCAGGTGCACCGGCACATAGTCGTATGGCAGGTTCTTCACGTTCAGTGCAATGCGCACGCGGTACGACGCCGAGCTGCGAAAGTAGCTGTAGAGCTTCATATTGTCTGTCTCCTCCGGCGTGCCCTCAGACCACGCGCACGCTGAACTCGCCGAGTCCGTCCACGCCGCCCTTCATCAGGTCGCCCTGCACCACCGCGCCGACACCTTCCGGCGTGCCGGTAAAAATCAGGTCGCCGGTTTGCAGTTCGAACAGCGTCGACAGATACGCAATCGTCTCGGCCACCGACCAGATCAGTTGCGACACGTCCGAGCTTTGCTTTTCCTCGCCGTTCACCGACAACCAGATCGCGCCCTTGCCGACATGGCCCACCGTCGTCACCGGATGAATCGGGCCCAACGGCGCCGAGTGGTCGAAGCCCTTCGCGGTATCCCACGGACGGCCCAGCTTTTTCGCCTCGGCTTGCAGATCGCGGCGCGTCATGTCGAGACCGAGCGCATAGCCGTAGACGTGATCGAGCGCGCTGTCAGCCGGAATGTTCTTGCCGCCCTGGCCGATCGCCGCCACCAGTTCCATTTCGAAGTGGACGTTTTTTGACAGCGGCGGGTACGGAAACTCGCCGGTCGTGCCGGGTGCGACGTACAGCACGGCATCGGCCGGCTTGGTGAAGAAGAACGGCGGTTCGCGGTCGGGATCGTGTCCCATCTCGCGCGCATGGGCCTCGTAATTGCGGCCCACACAGTAGATGCGACGCACCGCGAATTGCTCGCTGGATCCCACGACCGGCACCGCGACCTGCGGTGCGGGTGCAAATACGTAACTCATCCCGTTCTCCGTTGCTTGATATGTACCGCTGCGGTGTACGGCCGCAGCGACGCTAAAGCATCGAGTGTAACGCGCGGAAAAGCGCTACGCGCGGCAGTCGGGCAAGCACGCGCGGCGGCGGCGAATCCGGCGCGCGGTCTCGCCGAAGCGCCATAGATGCGATACTCACACCGAACGAAGTCCTTTGAATACCGTGGCAAACCGCTTGAGGCGGCGCGCCGCCCCGTCCCCGCGCCCGATGACCGACTCCGCCGACACCGCTACCCCCTTCCCTTGCGCCCGATTCATCAAGGAAATCGGCCGTGGCCCGAACGGCGCCCGCGCGCTGACCGCCGACGACACGCGCTCGCTCTACAGCGCGATGCTGGACGGCCGCGTGGCCGAACTCGAACTCGGCGCGGTGCTGCTCGCTTACCGCGTGAAGGGCGAAACCGCCGATGAACTCGCCGCCATGCTGGCCGGCGCACATGCGTCGTTCGAGCCGGTTCATCTGCCGCACGGTGAGTTCCGGCCGGTATCGATCCCCAGCTACAACGGCGCGCGCAAGCAACCCAACCTGGTGCCGCTGCTCGCGCTATTGCTGGCGCGTGAAGGCGTGCCGGTGCTGGTGCACGGCGTCACCGAAGATCCGGGCCGCGTGACCAGCGCGGAAATCTTCACGCATCTGCAGATTCCTCACGCGCGCGCACACGCCGATATCGAAGACGGTCTCGCCGAGCGGCGTCTCGCGTTCGCGCCGATCGAGGTGCTCGCCCCGAAACTCGCGCGCCTGCTCGCGCTGCGGCGGCGCATGGGCGTGCGTAACTCGACGCACACGCTGGTGAAAATCCTGCAGCCGTTCGCGCCGGCCGGGCTGCGCCTCGTGAATTACACGCATCCGCCGTACCGGGACAGTCTCACGCAACTGTTCAACACGCATCCCGATGCGGCCGAGGGCGGGGCGCTGCTGGCGCGCGGCACCGAAGGCGAAGCGGTGGCCGACACGCGTCGTCAAGTGCAGGTGGACTGGCTGCACGACGGCGTCTGCGAAACGCGCGTGCCGCACGAGCGCTCGTCGCCGGATGCGCCCGAGGTCGACTTGCCCGAGGCCAAAGACGCACCAACCACCGCGGCATGGATCGCCGCCGTGTTGCGTGGCGAGGCGCCCGTGCCGAGCGCGATCGAGCGGCAAGTCGAGCTGATCGTCGACGTCGCGAGAATGCCGGTTTGATGGGCGCTGCGCTCGGCGGCGCGGCCCGCGAAGCGGTGCTTGCCCGACGAGACGCAAACGCCGAGAGTTGACACACTGCCGCGCGCTGTCTTAAATTAGCCCGATGCGTTCCCTTCCGAACCCCCTCCGAATTAGCTTCGGCCGCCTAGCGCGGCCCCTATCGCTACGTCTAGCGTAAGTCAGACGTAGCGCTGCGCGTTGGCCACCCACTGGGTTGCGCCAGGCACAGTCCTCCGGCAGTTCCCGCAGTTCCCGCGTCACCCCAAACCTGAGTTCTTCACAACCTGTAGTCGTTTGCATTCGTCCGTTTACCGTTCGGACGAAGCGCGAGGGTCATATGCGCGTTGCATGGGCATCATCCACGTCCGTTTTCGTCGTCGCCATGACGCTGTTCGTTCGCGCACGTTCGTTGGTGCCGCTAGCCACCGGCTGGCGGACCGTGCACCCGTGGCAGTCCGCCAACCGCTCGACGCCACACCCTTTCGCACACGACACAACGAACGAGGCCCCACATGTTGCGCAATCCCGCTGAAAAATACCGTCCCTTCCCCACTGTTCGGCTGACCGGCCGCAAATGGCCAAGCCGCACGATCGACCACGCGCCGGTCTGGATGAGCACCGATCTGCGCGACGGCAACCAGGCACTGATCGAACCGATGAACGCCACGCAGAAGCTCGAATTCTTCGAGATGCTGGTGGCGATCGGCTTCAAGGAGATCGAGGTCGGCTTTCCGTCGGCCTCGCAAACCGACTTCGATTTCGTGCGCAAGCTGATCGAAGAAAAGCGCATTCCCGACGACGTGACCATCGAAGCGTTCGTGCCGTCGCGCGCCGAACTGATCGCGCGGACCTTCGACGCGCTCGCGGGCGCGCCGCGCGCCATCGTCCATTTGTACAACGCGATCTGTCCGTCGTTCCGGCGCATCGTCTTCAACCAGTCGAAGGCCGAGATCAAGGCGCTGGCCGTGGAAGGCACGCGCATCATCAAGGAGCACGCGCAGGCGCGGCCGGACACGCAGTGGACCTTCCAGTACTCGCCCGAAACCTTCAACACGGCGGAACTGCCGTTCTCCCGCGAGGTGTGCGACGCCGTCGCGCAAACGTGGCGGCCCACGCGCGATCGCAAGATGATCGTCAATCTGCCCGCGAGCGTGGAGGCGGCGACGCCGAACGTGTTCGCCGATCAGATCGAATGGATGCACCGCAATCTCGGCTATCGCGACAGCATCGTGCTGTCGGTGCATCCGCATAACGATCGCGGCACGGCCGTGGCCGCGGCGGAACTGGCGCTGATGGCGGGCGCGGACCGCGTCGAAGGATGTCTGTTCGGCAATGGCGAGCGTACCGGCAATCTGGATCTCGTCACCCTCGCGATGAATCTCGACGCGCAAGGCGTGGACTCAGGTCTGGATTTCTCGGATATCGCCGCGGTGCGGCGTGTCGTGGAGCGCTGCAACCAGCTTCCGGTGCATCAGCGGCATCCGTACGCGGGCGTGGCGGCGATGCGGGTGAAAGAAGACCGGCGAAGCGATAGCGTCACCGGCAAGGCTCACTCGATCGCACAACGGGTCGCCTGCCACGCGATCAACCGCCATTGACCCTCTTCTTGCGTATGAATGGCCGTGTAGGCGATCGGAAACAGCAGCGCGCCGTTATTCGCCTCCATTTCGATCAACGCTCGGCCGGTCACGACGCAAGTCTCGCGCCCCACCGGCAGCACCTCTTGTGACTGCACCTCGATCTGCCGGTAACGCCGCCGCCCGGCGGTAATCCCGTCGATGAACTGCCGCTTCGTTTCCCGCTTGCCGTTCGTATGGACATAGCTGACGTTGTCTGCGAGCAGCGCGTCGAGCGACGGCCCGTCACCGTCGACCATTGCACGAAAGCGCTCTCGCTCGAGCCCGCGAATCGCTTCGATCATCTTTGCCACCATCGCTCAGCCCCTCGCACCGGTGAGCCGACGTGGCCACGGTCGTCAGAAGTTATATTGCAGATATAGCTGGTGGAAATTTATACCAGGATTCGGCTCTTTGATACCACCGTTGGAAACATGCTGGAAACGGTAGCCCGCCTGGTACTGCTGGTGGCTGCCGAACTGCAGCCCCACGCCCGCCATGTCGGCGAACTGGAAAGCGGTGCCGAGCGTGAACTTCTCGGACAGCCGTGGACTCGTCAGCAGCCGGATGCCCGCGCCTAGTTCGGCGTACGGACGCAGCGACCCGCTCCCCTTGATGAAGCGGATGATCGGCGTCACACCGACTTCGCCGATGTTGTCGTGCACATTGCCTTCGTTGGTATGCCACCAGGCCACGTGCGCTTCGCCGATCAGCGAGAAATGCCAGTCGCCGATTTGCCACCAGGTCAGATTCGGATCCCAGACGAAACCGAGATCGAGTTTCTTGACGTGCCGGTCGCCGACACCGCCGGCGACCTGTATGCCGAACTGGTCGGCCGAAGCCGCCGCCGAAGCGCCCATCAACAAGGCCGCACATGCGGCTTTTAGCGCCAGACCACGCAATCCATCGTTTTTATTGTTCATCTAACACCCGAGCTCCGCCGAACGTTAAAGAATCTGTAACAGTCCCCTTATTCTAAAGAGAAAGTCGGATCGATGGATCGTATGAAGAAACCTAAGTTTTCGCAATTAGTCACTTCAAAATCTGCAAAAATCGGTCACTTATAAGACTGAAGGCAAATTGTTAGGTAAGTTGTACGACTCAAGCAATGGCTGCGCGGGAAGCGTATCATGGCTATTGAAATCCAAATTTCAATAGGAATTTGCGGAACTTGGATGTCCCTACGGCCTCTAAGTATTAGCACTCGGGAAATCAGAGTGCTAACATCCAACGCTGGAGTCGTTTACCTGAATACGCTTTTGTCTGATTCCAAAGGAGTTTTCCACGTGAGCCATGCAATGACCCTTCCGAGTACTCTGAGCCCGTCGGCGGCTAAGGCCGCTTCGGCAGGTGCACTGGCGCTCTCGCATTCCTCGCTGCTGCCTGGTCAACTGGGCAATATCGACGCCTACATCCAGGCCGTTAATCGGATTCCGATGCTGACGCCGGCGGAAGAACGCCAGTTCGCCACCGAATTTCGCGAGCAGGACAACCTCGAGTCCGCGCGCCGTATGGTGCTGTCGCACTTGCGGTTGGTCGTGTCGATCGCGCGCAATTACCTCGGTTACGGCCTGCCGCACGCCGACCTGATCCAGGAAGGCAATATCGGCCTGATGAAGGCCGTGAAGCGCTTCGACCCGGAGCAGAACGTGCGCCTCGTGTCGTACGCCATGCACTGGATCAAGGCTGAGATCCACGAATACATTCTGCGCAACTGGCGGATGGTGAAGGTCGCCACCACCAAGGCGCAACGCAAGCTGTTCTTCAACCTGCGTAGCCACAAGCAGGGGCTGGGCGCGTTCACGCCGGACCAGATCGACGATCTGGCCAAAGAACTGAACGTGAAGCGCGAAGAAGTCTCCGAAATGGAAACGCGTTTGTCGGGCGGCGATATCGCGCTCGAAGGTCAGGTCGAAGACGGCGAAGAAGCGTACGCGCCGATCGCCTATCTGGCCGACTCGCATAGCGAACCGACCGCCGTGCTGGCTTCGCGCCAACGCGACAAGCTGCAAAGCGACGGTATCGCGAGCGCGCTGGACGCGCTGGACGCCCGCAGCCGCCGCATTATCGAGGCACGCTGGCTGAAGGTGGAAGACGACGGTTCGGGCGGCTCGACACTGCACGAACTCGCCGACGAGTTCGGCGTGTCGGCGGAACGGATTCGCCAGATCGAAGCCAGCGCCATGAAGAAGATGCGCGGCGCGCTGACCGAATATGCGTAAGGCCTGAAACCTTCGCCACGAAGCGCACCGCCAGGCCAACGCCAACTGGCCGTAAAGCCCCGCCCTCGCAAGACGGCGGGGCTTTTTTTCGTCCGCGCGGCAAGATGTTCGCCGCGCCCCAGCCCATACGTGGCCTGGCCCAGTCGGCATACGTTTTCTTGACGTATCACAAACCAGATAGCAATACTGTTCGAACGGGGCGAGCTTCGCGACCCAATGCCGCAGCGCTGAAATGATGCGCACAGGGTTCTGCTCCTAGAATCGGGATGCACTCGCCAGACCGCTCACGTGGCCTGGATCCAGCCGGACTCACCGGCGAGAAGTCGCCTTCGACCGATCATGACCATAGCCCTCAAACGCAACCACCGCCCCCGCTCGAACCTGCGCAAACGGTTCGACCGCTGGGTGCGCGGTCCGACGTTGGCGCGGGACATCGCCATCGTCCTCGCCATCAAATTCGCTCTGCTGATGGCGCTCAAATACGCATTCTTCAATCATCCGCAGGCGGAGCATATGTCGCTGCCGCCTGAACAAGTCGCGCAGGCGCTGTTGTCCGTGCCGGCCTCCCATCCGTCCCAAGGTGATCCACATGCCCGTTAGCGAAGTCGTAGAACTATCGCGCCTCCAGTTCGCCATCACGGCGCTTTATCACTTTCTGTTCGTGCCGCTCACGCTTGGCCTGTCGTGGCTGCTCGTCATCATGGAATCCGTCTACGTGATGACCGGCAAGCAGATCTACAAGGATATGACCCAGTTCTGGGGCAAGCTTTTCGGGATCAATTTCGCGATGGGCGTGACCACCGGGCTCACGCTGGAATTCCAGTTCGGCACCAACTGGTCGTACTACTCGCACTACGTCGGCGATATTTTCGGCGTGCCGCTCGCCGTTGAAGGCTTGATGGCGTTCTTTTTGGAATCGACCTTCGTCGGTCTGTTCTTCTTCGGCTGGAAGCGGCTCTCGAAAGTGCAGCACGTAATGGTCACGTTCCTCGTCGCGCTCGGCTCGAATCTGTCCGCGCTGTGGATTCTGGTCGCCAACGGCTGGATGAACAATCCGGTCGGCGCCACCTTCAACTACCAGACCATGCGGATGGAACTCGACAGCATCTTCTCCGTGCTGTTCAACCCGGTCGCGCAGGTGAAGTTCGTGCACACCGTGTCGGCCGGTTATGTGACCGCGTCGATGTTCGTGCTCGGCGTGTCGTCGTGGTATCTACTCAAGCGCCGCGACACCGAATTCGCGCTGCGTTCGTTCGCGATTGCCGCCGGCTTCGGTCTGGCGTCGACGCTGTGCGTGATCGTGCTCGGCGACGAGTCCGGCTACCGCACGGGTGAAGTTCAGCAGGTGAAACTGGCCGCGATCGAATCCGAATGGGAAACCGCGCCGGCGCCCGCGCCGTTCACGATCATCGGCATTCCGAATCAGAAGGAAGAGCGCACGGACTACGCGATCCGGATTCCCTACGCGCTCGGCCTGATCGCCACCCGCTCGGTCGATGAACCCGTGGTCGGCCTGAAAGACCTGATGGCGCAAAACGAAGTGCGTATCAGGAACGGCATGCTGGCCTACGCCGCGCTGCAAAAGCTCAAACAGGGCGACGCTACCGACGAAGCCAAAGCCGCCTTCGACGCGCACAAGAAAGACCTCGGCTACGGCCTGATGCTCAAGCAGTTCACCGCGAACGTCACCGACGCCACGCCGGACCAGATCGTCCAGGCGGCGAAGAAGACGATTCCGCCGGTCGCTCCCGTGTTCTTCTCGTTCCGCCTGATGGTGGGCCTCGGCATCCTGTTCCTCGCGACCTTCGTGACGGCGTTCTGGTTCTGCGCGCAACGCTCGCTGCTGCTGGAAAAGCGCCGCTGGTTCCTGCGCTGGGCGGTGTGGGCGATTCCGTTGCCGTGGCTCGCAGCCGAGTTCGGCTGGATCGTGGCTGAAGTGGGCCGTCAACCGTGGACGATTGCCGGCATCCTGCCGACCAGCCTCTCCGCGTCGAGCCTGACGCCGACGGATCTGTATCTGAGCATCGGCGGCTTCGTGGTGTTCTACACGGTTCTGTTCATCATCGAAATCATGCTGATGTTCAAGTACGCGCGCCTGGGACCGTCGTCGCTGCATACGGGCCGCTACCACCACGAACAGCAACCGCCGCTGAATCAGCCGCTGCCGACCAACACGGCCGCCTGATGCGCCGCCACTGAGCATCAAGGGAAAAGATCATCATGGATTACGCAACCCTCAAACTGATCTGGTGGGTGCTGATCGGCGTGCTGCTGATCGGCTTCGCGCTCACCGACGGCTTCGACATGGGCGCGGCGATTCTGCTGCCGTTCATCGCAAAGACCGATGCCGAGCGGCGCATTGTCGTGAACACGGTCGGTGCCACGTGGGAAGGCAACCAGGTGTGGTTCATCACGGCCGGCGGCGCGATGTTCGCGGCTTGGCCGCTGGTGTACGCGGCCTCGTTCTCGGGCTTCTACTTCGCCATGTTGCTGGTGCTGTTCTCGCTGTTCTTCCGGCCGGTCGGCTTCGACTACCGCAGCAAACGTGAAGACCCGCGCTGGCGCAGCGCTTGGGACTGGGCGCTGTTCGTCGGCGGCTTCGTGCCTTCGCTGGTGATCGGCGTCGCGTTCGGCAACCTGCTGCAAGGCGTGCCGTTCGCGTTCGATACCGACCTGCGCGTCACCTATCACGGCGGCTTCTTCGCGCTGCTCAATCCGTTCGCGGTGTTGTGCGGGCTGGTGAGCGTGTCGATGCTGGCGGCGCATGGCGCGGCCTTCGTGAAGATGAAGTCGGACGGCGTGGTGGCCGAGCGGGCCTCGCTCGCGCTGCGGATTGCTTCGCTGGTGGGCGTGGTGCTATTCCTGATCGCCGGTGTGCTGATCGCGACGGTGATCGGCGGCTATCAGGTGATCGACGCGCCGCCGCTCGATTCCGTCGCCAATCCGCTGATGAAGAACGTGATCGGCGCGCCTGGGCTGTGGCTCACCAACTACGCGAATTATCCGTGGATGGTGGCCGCGCCGGTGGCGGGTCTGGTGGGCGGTGTGCTGGCTTTGTTGCTGGCACGCTCGCGGTTCGAGAAGAGCGCGTTTCTGTCGACCGCGTTGATGATTATCGGCGTGATTCTGACGGCGGGCTTTTCGATGTTCCCGTTCATCATGCCCTCGTCGCTCGACGGCCGCAGCAGCTTGACCGTGTGGGATTCGACGTCGAGCCGCATGACGCTGCAGATCATGCTGGTGGCGGTCGTCATCTTCCTGCCGCTGATTCTGATTTACACCAGCTGGGTGTATCGCGTGATGCGCGGCAAGGTGACTGCCGCCGCGCTCGAAGAAAACCAGCATTCGATGTATTGACCGGCAGTACGTTTTAACAGGAGTTTGTGATGTGGTATTTCAGTTGGCTGCTTGGGATCGGCGTGGCGTTGGCGTTCGGCATCATCAATGTGATGTGGCTGGAGTCGCGCAAGCCGGTGGAAGCTAAAGCTAGAACGCGCTGAAGCGACGCGCGCCGGCGGCAATGAAGCCGGTCGATTAACGCGAAAGCGGCACCTTGAAGAAAATCAAGGTGCCGCTTTTTTGTTGCTGCGTGCCGTGCCGCTTGAATGGAGACGGCGGAAACCGCCCCACTCCGTTACGACGCCGTCACACGATCACCCCATCACGCGGGCAAAGGCGAAGCATTGCCGCCATTCGCCGACATACGCGTCGCCAGCACCGCCGCATAGCGTTGTGCCGAATCGCCGACGACGATATGGAACGTATCCGCCGAGATCCACGCCGTATCGAGCGTAGCGAGCCGCTGACGATCCACCGCCGACGGATCGCGCACGACCACGCGCAAACGCGTCGCCGCAACCGCATCCAGCGACACCACGTTGCCCGCGCCGCCGAACACGGCAAGCCAGCGCAGCGGATCCGGATCGAGCGGACCACCTTGCCCACCTGCAGTTGCCGCAGCAGCCACCGGCGCAACGGCAGCAGCAGGCGCAACACTCGCCGCCTTCACCGTCTCGCCACCACCCTGCGCGATTACCGTACGAATTTCATCCGCGATGATGTCCGCTTCCGGCCCGATGATCACCTGCACATTGCCCGAACCGCGCTTCAACACGCCACGCGCGCCGATCGTCTTCAGATCGTTTTCCGAGACCTTGTTCGAATCGACCACCGACAACCGCAGACGCGTCGTGCAAGCATCCACCACCGACAGATTCGCCGCACCGCCCAACGCAGCGATATACCGCTGCGCACGCGGCACCGCAGCGCCCGCCACCGGCGAAACGAAACCACCGGCCTCGAACGATCCGACCTGTTCGTCAGCAGCAGCGGGTTCGCGACCTGGCGTCGCCATGTTGAACTTGCGGATGAAGAAGCGGAACAGCCCGTAATACACGACCGAATACACGATGCCGATCGGAATCGCCATCCAGCCCTTCGTCGACAGGCCATAGTTCAGCACATAGTCGATCGCGCCAGCCGAGAACGTGAAGCCGAGGTGAATGCCGAGCGCCGAGCAGATCGCGAGCGACAAGCCGGTCAACAGCGCGTGAATCACATACAGCACCGGCGCGAGGAACATGAAGCTGAATTCGATCGGCTCGGTCACGCCCGTCAGGAACGAGGTGAGCGCCATCGAGAACAGCAGGCCGCCAACCATCGCACGGCGTTCCTTCGGCGCTTCATGGAACATGGCCAGACACGCGGCCGGCAGACCGAACATCATGACCGGGAAGAAGCCCGTCATGAACGTTCCGGCCGTCGGGTCGCCCGCGAAGAAGCGATGCAGATCGCCCGTCACCGCAACGCCGCCCGGCGGCGTGAACGTGCCGAACACAAACCACGTCAGCGAGTTGAGAATGTGATGCAGACCCGTGACGAGCAGCAGACGGTTCAGCACGCCGAACACGAACGCGCCGAGCGCACCCGCCGTGGTCAGCCAATGACCGGCCGTATCGATCACAGCTTGCACGGGTTGCCACACGTACCCGAACACGATGCCGAGCACGAGGCAGACCACCCCCGTGACAATCGGCACGAAGCGTTTCCCTCCGAAGAACGCGAGGTAATCGGGCAGCTTGATGTCCTTGTACTTGTTGTACAACAAGCCCGCGACAATCCCCGCGATGATCCCCGACAACACGCCCATGTTGAGCTTGTCGTTGATGTCCTTCATCACCGCCATTTCGATCAGATAACCGATCGCGCCCGCGAGACCCGCCACGCCGTTGTTGTCTTTCGCGAACCCGACCGCCACGCCGATCGCGAACAGCAGCGGCAGGTTGTCGAAAATCGCGCCGCCGGCGTCGGCGATCATCTTGATGTTGAACACATCGGGTTGGCCGAGGCGCAGCAGCAGGCCGGCAACCGGCAGCACCGCAATCGGCAGCATCAGCGCGCGTCCCAGGCGCTGAATCTTCAGAAACGGATTCCCATCCATCGATTACCTCCAATCCTTAGTCTCGTGGTCGACTGTTGTCGTTGAATTTTCTAGCTTCACGTCTTCGTTGTGCGAAGCCGGCTGCGGACTGTGTGGTGCTCAGTCCAGCGGCCAGGTTTCGCGGCTCACTGCTCTTACCGCCTGTGCCGATTCGAGCGCCAAGGCATCCTGGGCGCGCTGGCGACACAACTGATAATCGAGATTGCGCACGCGCGCTTTGATGCCCGGCACCGACACCGGATCGACCGACAGTTCGGTCACGCCGAGGCCGACGAGCAGCGGCATCGCCACCGGATCGCCGGCGAGCGCACCGCACACGCCGACCCATTTGCCGTGCTTTGCCGCGCCTTGCACGGTGGCCGCAATCAGGCGCAACACGGCCGGATGCAAGCCGTCGGCTTGTGCGGCGAGGTCGGCCTGACAGCGGTCCATGGCGAGCGTGTACTGCGTCAGATCGTTGGTGCCGATAGACAGGAAGTCCGCGTATTGCGACAGCTGATCGGCCAGCAAGGCCGCCGACGGCACTTCGATCATCACGCCGACTTCGATCGGCTCGGTGCGGCCCAACTCGCGGGCAAATTCGTCGATGCGTTTGCGGATGCGGATCAGTTCACCCGCGTCGGTCACCATCGGCAGCAGAATGCGCACGGCGCCAAGCGGCTGCACGGCCAGCAGACCGCGCAACTGGTCGTCGAGCAGATCCGGGCGTACTTGCGCGAGACGAATGCCGCGCAGGCCGAGCGCCGGATTCGGTTCGGGCGGCAACGTCAGGTAATCGACTTCCTTGTCGGCGCCGACGTCGAGCGTGCGAATGATCGCGGTGCGCCCGCTCAAGGCGTCGACGATCGACTGATAGCTTTGACGGTGTTCGTCCGTGGTCGGCGCCGCGGCGCGGTGAATGAACAGCAGTTCGGTGCGCAACAGGCCGACGGAATCGGCGCCGTTGTCGACGGCGATTTTGGCGTCGTCCAGCGTGGCGATGTTCGCGGCCACTTCGATCGCGCGGCCGTCGGCGGTCACGGCGGCTTGCTGCGACGTGCGGCGGTTCGCTTCGCGCACGTTAGCGAGGCGGCTGCGTTCCGTGCGCGCGCGTTCCACGTCGAGTTCGGTCGGCGCGAATTCAAGCCGGCCGGTGGTGGCGTTCACCACGACTTGCGTGCCTTCGGGAATCGCGTGCAAGGCATCGCCCACGGCAACCAGCGCGGGAATCCCGGCCTGCCGCGCGAGAATCGCCGCGTGCGAGGTCGCACCGCCGCGCGCCATGACCAGCGCAGTAACGCGCGAGCGATCCAGCGTCGACAGATCCGACGGCGTGAATTCTTCGGCCGCGAGCACGGCTTCTTCCGGCAGCACACGTGCCGCTGCGTTCGTATAACCCAGTGCGCGCAGCACGCGCTTTTCGATGTCGCGCAGATCGGCGGCACGTTCGGCGAGCAACGCGTCTTCGATATTCGACAGAATCGCGATCTGCGCGCGGATCGCGTCGCGCCACGCAAAACCCGCGCTCTTGCCGAGGCTGATCAGATCGCGCGCCGCGTCGAGCAGCGTCGGATCTTCGAGCAACACGCGATGCACCGCGAAAATGCCCGCTTCACCCACCGCGCCGCGTTGCGACGCATCGCGCACGGTCGTACCGAGGTCCGCGTCGACGGTGGCGATCGCCTTGTCGAGCAGACGGCTTTCCGCCGCCGACGTGCCGTTCGCCTTCTCCGGCGGATCGATGTCCGCGTCGTCCCAACGCACCAGCTTGCCGACCGCGACGCCCGGCGCGGCGCACACGCCCGCGAGCGTATTCGGCGCGAGCGCCTCACCCGCCGGACGCACGACCGCCTGCGGCGCGGGCGAGCTTTGACGTGCGGGCTTTTCTTCGGCTTCGCCGTGCGCTTCGCGCGTCAATTCGTGGGCGATCGCGTCGATCGCGGCTTTGGCTTGCGGGCCGACGCCGAGCAATTCGACGGTCGCGCCTTCGCCCGCACCCAGACCGAGCAAACCGACCACGCTTTCGATCGCCGCCTTGCGCCCTTCGTAACGCACTTCGACCCGCGCGTCGAAACCGCGCGCCGCTTCACGGGCACGCGCCGCCGGACGCGCATGCAAACCACCCGCGTGAACCAGCGTGACCTGCTGGCGCGCTTCTTCCGTCACATTCGTGGCACTCGCCTGGCGCGACGCTTCGGCGACGGCGCCGTCGCGGGCACGCAGCACCAGCAGCGGCGTTTCACCGGCCTTCAGCATGCCGCCTTCCACGCGCTCGACGATTTCGAACGCGTCCGAATTGGCAATCGCGATCACCGACACCAGGCTCGGTGCGTTAAGCGCGACCTGGTCCTGATCGAACTCGATCAGGATGTCGCCGGCACGCACGTGGGCGCCTTGCGCGACCATCGGCGCAAAGCCCTTGCCGTTCAGTTCGACCGTGTCGATACCGATATGCAGCAGGATCTCCGCGCCGTCGGCGGTGGCCAGCGTGACCGCATGGCCCGTGCGTGCGAGATGCGTGACGGTGCCGTCGCACGGCGCGACGAGTCGCCCCTCGAGCGGATCGACGCCAATGCCGTCGCCGAACATGCCGCCCGAAAACACAGGGTCGGGCACCTTCGCGAGCGGCACGACCGGACCGGTCATTGGCGCGAGCAAAACAATATGGCCTGCAGTGGGGCTCATCAAGCGGGACTCCTCGACACGTCGCATCTGATTTCTCGTCAGTGAGTTTCGGTGACTTTGTTGAGATGGCGCGGCGCATCGGGATTGCGCCCGCGCGCGGCGGCAAGGCCGGCGGCCATCACGTAAAAGGACAGGATCGCGGCGATCGGATCGAGCGCCGCATGAGCGGTGGTCGCGAGCGGCAGCGTGGCTTCCGCCACGTCGGCGGGCGCCGCGAGCAGCACGTTGGCGCCGCGCGCGCGCATGTCGCGAGCGAGTTGCAGCAGGCCCGTTTGCTCGGGTCCGCGCGGCGCGAACACCAGCAGCGGATAGTCGCGGTCGATCAGCTCCATCGGACCATGACGCACTTCCGCGCTCGAAAACGCTTCGGCCTGAATGCCGGAGGTTTCCTTCAGCTTGAGTGCGGCTTCCTGCGCGATCGCGAGACCCAGACCACGGCCGATCACGATCATGCGTTCGACGCCGCGCAATTCGTCGACGGCTTGAGTCCAGTCGAGCTTGCCCGCCGTTTGCAGCGCCTCGGGCAGCGTGTTCAATGCGGCGAGCAGGTCGGCGTCTTTTTGCCAATGCGCGACGAGTTGCGCGGAGATCGACAGCATCGCGATGTAGCTCTTGGTGGCCGCGACACTCAACTCCGGACCGGCGACGAGCGGCAGATGCCATTCGCACGCGTCGGCCAACGGCGAGCTGGGTGCGTTCACGGCGGCTACCGTCAGCGCGCCGGCTGCGCGGAGCGCTTGCATCGTGCCGACCAGATCCGGGCTCTTGCCCGATTGCGAGAAAGCCAGCGCGAGCTGATCCCGCACTTGCAGCGGCGCTTGCTGAAGCGTCGCGACCGACATGGGCAGCGACGCGACCGGCACGCCGAGGCGGCTCATGGTCAGGCTGGCGAAGTAGCTCGCCGCATGGTCCGAACTGCCGCGCGCGACGGTGAGCGCGACGTGACGCGGCTGCTGCGCGAGCTTCGTGGCCAAGGCCTCGACGCGCGAGGTATCCGTGAGTTGCGCGGCAACCGTTTCAGCGGACGCCAACGCCTCTTTAAGCATATTCGACAATTGCTTCTCCTTCGACGTAAGTCGCGGTCAACGCCAGTTCACGATCGAACACGACCACATCGGCCCACGCGCCGCGCGCGATGCGGCCGCGGTCTTCGATGCCGAGATAGTCGGCGGCGTAGCGCGACAAACGGTTTGATACATCGGCGATCGGCAAGCCGATCGAGACGAGATTGCGCAGCGCCTGATCCATGGTCAGCGTGCTGCCGGCGAGCGTGCCGTCGGCAAGGCGTACGCCGCCGAGGCACTTGGTGACGTGCTGGCTGCCGAGGCGGTATTCGCCGTCGGGCATGCCGGTGGCCGAGGTGCTGTCCGTCACCACATACAGACGCGGAATCGCGCGCAGCGCGGCGCGGATCGCGCCCGGATGCACGTGCAGCAAATCGGGAATGATTTCGGCGAATTCGGCGTGCGCGAGCGCGGCGCCGACCAGGCCAGGATTGCGGTGATGCAGCGGCGACATCGCGTTGAACAGATGCGTGAAGCCGCAGGCGCCGTGCTTGAGCGCAGCGACGGCGTCGTCGTAGGTGCCCAGCGAATGGCCGAGCTGCACGCGCACGCCGCGCGCCGCCATCGCGGAGATGATTTCCATGTGGCCGGCAATTTCCGGCGCGAGCGTCACCACGCGAATCGGCGCGATCGACAGATACTTCAGCACTTCTTCCATCACCGCGGAAACCGCCGCGTCCGGTTGCGCGCCGAGTTTGCCGGGGTTGATGTACGGCCCTTCCAGATGCACGCCGAGCACGCGCGCGCCGCCCGGCGTACGGACTTTCGCGTTGTTGCCGAGACCGGCGACCACGTTCATCAGTTCGTCGCGCGGCGCCGTCATGGTGGTGGCGAGCAGGCTGGTGGTGCCGTAGCGCGCATGCGTACGGGCAATCACTTCGATCGCGTCGCCGGCTTCCATCACGTCGGAACCGCCGCCGCCATGCACGTGCAGATCGATGAAGCCGGGCAGGATGTACGGCGCGTCGTTGGTCGACGGATCGACGCGGGCGCCGGTCAGTGCCGTGATGCGGCCGTTTTCGTATTCGAGCGTGCCGTGAATCCACCCATCGGTGGTGAGTATGTTTCCGGTCAGCATGAGTCTCTCTGGTCAGGCGTAATACGGGGTGTGGCTGAATCGCGCGTAGTGTCGCCGCGTCGCCCGGTGAGCCTCGCGGCCCGCCGGCAAATCAGCCAGTCAGGTTCGCAACTCGGCGACGAAGTCGTAGTAATCGTCGCGGCAATAGGTGTCGGTCAGTTCGATGGCGCGCTGGTCCGCGCTATAGCCGATACGGGTAATGACCAGCAGCGCCGAGCGCGGTTCGATATCCATCAGCGAAGCGATCTCGCTCGACGCGTTGACCGCACGGAAGTGCTGCAACGCGCGTACCACGGCCTGGCCGCGTTGTTCTAGGTGCGCGTAGAGCGACACGCCGATTGCTTGCGGGTCGGGCACGATCGACGCCGGCAGCGCGGAATGCTCGACCGCCATCACGATGCCGTCCGCACGCCGCAGGCGCCGCAAGCTCGCCACCGCCGCGCCGGGCGACAGACCCAGATGCACCAGCTCGTCCCGATTGGCGGCGCGGATATCGCGCTCGAGCCACACCGAATCCGGCCGGAAACCACGTTGCTGCATCTTCTTGGTGAAACCGGTGAGACGCGACAGCGGATCTTCGACCCGCGGCGTGATGAAGCTACCCGCGCCGCGAGCACGCCGGATCAAGCCTTGCTCGACCAGCAGTTCGATCGCCTTGCGCGCGGTGATGCGCGACACGCCGATCGCGTCCGACAACGTGCGCTCCGACGGCAGCGCTTCACCCGCCGACCAGACGCCACAATGGATCGCCGTCGCCAGATTGCGCGCGAGCTGCAAATAGAGCGGCGTGACGTTGCGAGCGTCAGGCATCAATGCGGACCAGCGAGTTTCCATGGGGCTCCGGGGGCCGTTGTGGGGGAGTCGGCCGACGAAAAATGAGAGCCCATTATATAACCAACATAATACCAGTCAATCAACTGGTATCAGTCTGGTCCGAACCACTGGAGAGCCTTATACAGCAAGCGTTTGCGAGGTTTGACAAGGTGCCGGACGGGGTGTCCCGGCGCCCAGGACTTACCCGTATTCAGCCTTCTGAAAGCGTACCGGTGGAGCCCACATCGGACCGCAACTGGTCTGATGAAAACCACGGTGGATACCTGTGTGATACCAGTTCGTCTACCTCGGCGTCGGCGCGGCTTTTTTAATGGGTGAGGTTCCAATATAGTGCTGGATACGAGGCCATAAAAATTCCCCGGGGAGCAGCATTTGACCGATTCCGAGGCGCTGCGGCGCGCTCAGGCCGTCCGCCATTTCAACCGCTTCTACACCCAGCACATTGGCGCGCTGCATGAGCATCTGGCAAAGAGCGCGTTTTCGCTGACGGAAGTGCGCGTGCTGCACGAACTCTCGCGCGGACGTGCGCAAACGGCCTCGGTGCTCGGGCGTGCGCTCGGTCTCGATAGCGGCTATCTGAGCCGCCTGCTGACCAGCTTCGAACGACGCAATCTGATTACGCGGCGCCCGTCGGATACGGATGCGCGACAGTCGCTAATCGCCCTCACCGACAACGGCCACGCGGCCTACGCGCCGCTCGACACCGCCGCGATCGAAGAAGTATCGGCGCTGCTCGCAGGTCTCACGCCACTCTCGCAGGAACAGTTGATCGGTGCGATGAAGCTGATCGAACGGCTGTTGCGCGCCCAGCCATCGCACGAACTCGTGCTGCTGCGGCAGCCACGGCCCGGCGAATGCGGCTGGCTCGTGCATCGGCAGGCACAGTGGTTTGCGGCGCAATACGGCTGGGATCGATCGTTCGAGGGACTGCTGGCGCGAGTCGTCGCGGATTACACGCAACGCGGCGATCCGCTGCGCGAGATGTGCTGGGTCGCCGATCAGGAAGGCGTGGTGGTCGGTTCGGTGTGCATCGTCGGGGTGTCGACGACGGTGGCGGGCGTGCGGCTTTTGTGGGTCGAGCCGGATTTGCAGCGGCTCGGCATCGGCACGCAGTTGATCGGCGAATGCGTGCGTTTCGCGCGGCGCGCGGGCTACACGAAGCTCACGCTGACCACGGCGCTTTCGCTTGCCGAGCCACGGCGCCTGTGTGAGCGCGCCGGTTTTACGCTCGCCGGCACAGCGCCGGAGCGCCGCTTCGGCAAGGATCTGACGATCGAGCGATGGGAGTTGGGCTTGTAGAAGCGAGTTGGCGGGCGGCGCCGTGTCAGCGCGCACCCGCCATGGTGAGTCAGCCGCTTAGAACGACGGCACCACCGAACCCTTGAACTGCGTCTTGATGAACTGGCGCACGTCTTCCGACTGATACGCAGCGACCAGCTTCTTCACCCACGGCTTGTCCTTGTCCTGCGCACGCACGGCGATCAGGTTCGCGTACGGGCTGTGGATGTCCTCGAGCGCGATCGCGTCTTTGGTCGGCTGCAGGCCGGCGGCCAGCGCGAAGTTCGTGTTGATCGCGGCGGCGTCGACGTCCGACAGCGAACGCGGCAATTGCGCGGCGTCGAGTTCGATGAGCTTGATCTTCTTCGAATTCTCGGCGACGTCGAGCGGCGTGGCGTTATTGCCGTTGGTACCCGCGCCGGCCTTCAGCTTGATCACGCCTTGCGCTTGCAGCAACAGCAGCGCGCGATTTTCGTTCGACGGGTCGTTCGGCACCGCGACCTTCGCGCCTTGCGGCAGATCCTTCACCGACTTCAGCTTCTTCGAATAGATGCCGAGCGGCGAGATGTACGTGAGACCGGCGTTGACGATCTTGTAGCCGCGTTGCTTCACCTGGCTATCGAGGTACGGCTGATGCTGGAAGCTGTTCGCGTCCAGGTCGCCCGCGTCGAGTGCGGCGTTCGGCTGCACGTAGTCGTTGAATTCGACGACCTTCACGTTGAGGCCTTCGCGCTTCGCGACTTTGGTGACCACTTCCCAGATTTGCGCGTCCGGGCCGCCGATGGTGCCGACCTTGATGACTTTGTCGTCGGCATGGGCGCCGGCGCTGGTCACGATCGCCGCGCCGGCGATCACTGCGGAGAGGGCTTTGAGGATGTTTCTGCGCTGCATTTGATTCTCGCTGGTTCCAGTCGATCAGGTGGGCTGATCGACGCTCTGATCGGTGTCAGATTCGGGTGAAAGTTGGCGCGCGTGCTGCTTTTGGCAGTGCGGCGCCAACTGGACCGTAAATGGTCTCATACGCCCGGCGAGATGGGAAATATCACGATGGCATATAGGTATGCATCGGCAGCGGCAGCGTTGGGCTACATTAGAACGTGGTCCAGTCTTCGTCGGACGAGGCGGTCTTTGCCGGTTCGGCGGAGACGCGCATCGGCGCTGGTGTTGGCCGGGCGTTCGCTGCAGGCTTCGCGCTTGCTGCTGTCGCATTCAATACGCTGGAGGCCGATGCCGACAGCATCGGTTCCACTTGCACCGATGCCGCTGCCGACGCGTGAGTCCGCGTCGAAGCCTTTGCGTTACTGATCCGCTTCGAAGCGCTTTGCGCCGCTGCCGGTTTAACGTCGCGCGAGGTGACCGCCGCCGGTCGCGTCGCAGCCGATGTCGTGCCCGCCACCGCTGCCCCGCCATTCACCCGAAACGCGCTCACCGTATCGCGCAACCGCCCCGCCTGATCCTGCAACGAAGCGGCGGCCGCCGCAGCCTGCTCGACCAGCGCCGCGTTCTGCTGCGTGACTTCATCCATCTGCGTGACAGCACGGCCGACCTGCGCGATGCCCGTGCTCTGCTCCTCGGACGCCGCCGCGATTTCGCCCATGATGTCGGTCACGCGCTGCACGGCCTGCAGAATCTCGCCCATCGTCGTGCCGGCCTGCTGCACCAGCGTCGAGCCGTTATGCACGCGCTCCACCGACGCGCCGATCAACTGCTTGATCTCCTTGGCCGCCGTGCCGGAGCGCTGCGCGAGGCTGCGCACTTCGCCCGCGACGACCGCGAAACCACGCCCCTGTTCGCCGGCGCGCGCGGCTTCCACCGCCGCATTCAACGCGAGAATGTTGGTCTGAAACGCAATCCCCTCGATCACGCCGATGATGTCCGCGATCTGCCGCGAGCTGTCGTTGATCTCGCCCATCGTGCCGATTACGCGGCTTACCACGTCGTTGCCGCGGGTCGCGATTTCGGACGCGTTGTGCGCGAGCCCGCTCGCCTGCCGCGCGTTGTCGGCGTTCTGCTTGACCGTCGCGGTCAGCTCTTCCATGCTCGCCGCCGTTTCCTGCAACGACGCCGCCTGCTGCTCGGTGCGCTGCGACAGATCGTTATTGCCGGCGGCAATCTGCTGCGTCGCCGAGGCGATCGACTCCGACGAACGACGAATCTCGCCGATGGTCCGTTGCAAGCGGTCCTGCATGCCGTGCATCGCCGCCATCATGCTGGTCGTGTCTTGCGGACGCACGTCGACGACCTGCGTCAGATCGCCTTGCGCGATACTCGCCGCGATCCG
This sequence comes from Paraburkholderia sp. BL21I4N1, assembly GCF_002973525.1. GTDB lineage: Bacteria > Pseudomonadota > Gammaproteobacteria > Burkholderiales > Burkholderiaceae > Paraburkholderia. The sequence goes on along the minus strand of NZ_PVEN01000015.1, from coordinate 105,719 downwards.
CGCCGCCTGATCCGGCTCGCCGCCGAGGCTCGCACGTACGTTGCGGATAATCAGCAGCATGGCGAGCGTGATGATCGCGCCGATCACCAGCACGACGGCCAGGTGCAACGCCAGGGTCTCGTAGTAGACGGTGTCGATATCCTTGATGAACACGCCGCTCGTGATGTTCCAGTCCCACGGCGCGAAACGCACCACGTAGCTGATCTTCGGCACCGCCGTTTCGCTGTGCGGCAGACGTCCGCGATATTCGGCGAAGCCGCGGCCGCTTGCCTTGGCCGCGTCGACGATCGCGACGTACAGCAGCTTGCCGTCCGGGTCCTTGAAATCGCCGACGGGTTTGCCGGTCATTTGCGGCAGCGTCGGGTGCATCAGCACGACCGGCTTCGAATCCATCACGAACAGATAGCCGGAGTCGCCGTAGCGCATGGTCGCGAGACGGGCGAGCGCTTCGCGCTGCGCGTCGGCCTCGCTCATCTTGCCGCCCTGCGACAGCGTGTAATAGCCGTTCACGACGCCTTGCGCCGCGTCGACGAGATTCACCATGCCCGCCTTGCGCTCGGCCAGCATCGTGCTACGCGTTTCGACCGCGCTCCATAGCCCGACGCCGAGCAAACCCAGCCAGACAAGTGCGAGCGACAGCCACAGTTTGCGATTCAAACTCATCCTGCTCATTGTTATGGTCTCTCTCGTGTGATCCGTTTTCAGCTTGCTTCAGCTTGCGAATGCGGGCGCGTGGTTCATCACCGTGACTGCCCGCAAACGATTGCTTCATTGATAACGGCATGGCAGGCAGCCAACTTGAGGCATGTTGTAAGGAAACCGATTGCTTCACGGTGTCGCACGCGGCCGAGTTGATCGCGCGCAATAAGTCGTCCGCTGACCGATAATCGACGGCTGGCAGAAAAGAGAACCATCATGTACGTCATCAACCTGAGCTATATCGCATCGCTCGAACGCGTCGACGACGTGCTCGACGCGCATCGCGCATTTCTGACAACGCAGTTCGAAGCAGGCGTGTTCGTCGCGGCCGGGCCGAAGGTGCCACGCGACGGCGGCATCATTCTGGCGGTGGGCGTCGAGCGTGAAAAACTGGATGCGATTCTTTCCAGCGACCCGTTCGCGGTGCAGCAGATCGCACGCTACGAGGTGACGGAGTTCAAGGCGACGCGGCTGGCGCCGGGTTTGAATTTGCCGATGCCGACTTGAGCGGTCTGGCGGAAGGAATGAAGCGAGCCGGGTCGAGGCTGCGGGAATCGAGGCGCTGAAGTCTGATGACGTGACGCGAATTCAATCATGGAGCCGAGTCGAAACCGGGCACATGCTTCAGGCATGCGCCCGCTTCCATCGCGGCATTAATCGAGCAGCAGCTTGATATCGTGTACCCAAGGCGTTGCGCCCTGGCCGTCGCGCGCGAACAGACGCAGCTTGCCGTCCGTATCGAACACATAGCTCGCGGCCGTGTGATCCATCGTGTAGCTGTCCGGCGTCTTGCCCGGCACTTTCGCGTAGTAGACGCGGAAGTCTTTCGTGATCTTGGTGAGTTGCGCCTGATCCGCCGGACGCAAGCCGACGAACGTCGGGTTGAACGCCGGCACATATTGCGCCAGCAACGCCGGCGTATCGCGATCGGGATCGACGGTGACGAACAGCACCTGCACGCGCTTCGCGGCGTCCGGTCCGAGTTGCTGCAGCGCCTGCGAAAGCTCGGCCATGGTGGTCGGGCAAACGTCCGGGCAATGCGTGTAGCCGAAGAACAGCACCACCACTTTGCCCTTGTAGTCCGCCATGGTGCGAACCTGGCCGGACGTGTCGGGCAACGAAAAGTTGCTGCCGAATTGCGTATTACCGGTGATGTCGAGATTCGTGAACGCCGGCGGCTGTTTGCCACAGCCTGCGGCGATCAACGCGGCGCCGAGCGCGCAAGCCATCACAGCGGCACGCGCGCTGCGTGCGAAGCGGTTCTTGAACATGATGTAGTGTTACGCGCCGATCAGGACGCGCGCATAGTGGTCGATCAGCAGCGCGGCGAACAGCAGCGACAGATAGACGATCGAATAACGGAACATCTTGCGCGCGAGATCGTCCGAGTACTCGCGGTAGATCTTCCAGGCGTACGCAAGGAACAGGGCGCCGAGCAGCACGGCGGCCGCGAGATACACCACGCCGCTCATGCCGGAGATGAACGGCATCATCGTGACCGCGAACAGGATTACCGAGTACAGCAGAATATGCAGGCGCGTGTACTGCTCACCGTGCGTGTTCGGCAGCATCGGCAGGCCGGCGTTTTCGTAGTCTTTGCGGCGATACAGCGCTAGCGCCCAGAAATGCGGCGGCGTCCACACGAAAATGATCAGCACCAGAATCCACGCGTCGCCCGGCACGTGACCCGTGACCGCAGCCCAACCGAGCGCCGGCGGCATGGCGCCCGAGGCGCCGCCGATCACGATGTTCTGCGGCGTGGCCGGCTTGAGCAACAGCGTATAGATCACCGCATAGCCGACGAACGTGGCCAGCGTGAGCCACATGGTCAGCGGATTGGCGAACGTGTAGAGCGTCCACATGCCGAGACCGCCGAGCACGGCGGAGAACGACAGAATTTGCGTGGTGGTGATTTCGCCGCGGGCCGACGGACGCCACGACGTGCGTCGCATCTTCGCGTCGATTTTCTGTTCGACGAGGCAGTTGATCGCGAACGCCGCGCCGGCCAGCAGCCAGATGCCGACGGTGCCGCCGATCAGCTTGGTCCACGGCACCATGCCGGGCGTTGACAGAAACATACCGATGACGGCGCAGAACACGGCGAGTTGCGTGACGCGCGGCTTCGTCAGGGCGAGATACTGGGAGACCCGGCCACCGGGCGTTTGGGAGAGTGTTGTGCTGTCCATGTGGAGTCACGCTGGCGCGGCATCGCGCGCGGGAAGCGCGGCGCGGCCGGGACGGCTATAAGCGATCCGAAAGTTTAACATAACGAGCAGAAGCAGCAGGATCGCGGCCCCCCCGTTATGCGCCACTGCAATGGGCAACGGCCACTGCAGAACGATGTTCGACAAACCCGTGATGAACTGAATCAACACCACCAGCAGCACGCCATTCGCCGGCCGTCGCAGCGACTCGAAACGGCGCAATTTCAGCGCGAACCAGACCAGATACGCGACCAGCACGATCGCAAACGTGCGATGCGTCCAGTGGATCGCCACCAACGCGTCCTGCGTGATCATTTCGCCGTCACCGGTCATGCCGAGCGCGCGCCACAAGTGGAAGCCGTGCGCGAAGTCCATCGGCGGGACCCATTGGCCGTTGCAGGTCGGGAAGTCGGTACAGGCGAGCACCGCGTAGTTCGTGCTGACCCAGCCGCCCAACGCGATCTGCGCCACAAGCAACACGAGGCCGGCGAGCGCCGCGACGCGCCAGCGCGCGGCTTCGGGCTCGTAGGCGGGCAGCGGCGTTTGCCGCGCCGCCAGCCAGCCGAGCGTGCCGAGCAACGCGAGACCGAGCAGCAGGTGCGTGGTCACGATGATCGGTTGCAGCTTCATCGTCACGGTCCATGCGCCGAACGCGCCCTGCACGAGGATCAGCAGCAGTAGAGAAGTCGGCCACCACGGCGACACATGCAGCGGACGGCGCTTGATGCGCGCGGTCCACGCAATGATGGTCTGCGCGATGATAAGCACGCCGATCGCCATGGCGAAGTAACGGTGGATCATCTCGATCCAGGCCTTCGTCAGGCTGACCGGCCCGGTGGGCATCAACCGATGCGCCGCGCTGATCGCCGCATGCGCGATAAACGGCGACGACGTGCCGTAGCACCCCGGCCAGTCGGGACAGCCGAGGCCGGAATCGGTAAGGCGCGTGAAGCCACCGAACATCACCAGATCGAGCGTCAGGAAAGTGGTGAGCCAGACCAGCTTGCGGAATTTGTTGTCGTCGGCCTTGACCCACACGTAGGACAGCGGCAACAACGCGATACACAAGCCGATCAGGGCCAATTGCAGTACGAACATCTCTCTTACCCTGGTTGCGACATCAGCCGATGGTCGACCATTTGAGCAGCTTGGTCACGTCGCCCTTGATCTTGCTCGGGTTCGGATCTTTCGGGAAACGCATCATCAGATTGCCGTTCGGATCGACCAGATAAATGTGGTCGGTGACCTGGGTGCCGGTGTCGCTCGGCAGCCAGGCAGACACCTGAGCCGGATCGGCGATCAGCATGTCGGTGTCGGGATACGCCTTTTGTATCACGTCACCGACATTGCCTGCATCGGTGCGCAGCCACACTTGCACGACGCGCTCGCGTTCCGGGCCCTGGGCTGTGCGGATTTGTCGCATGAAGTAGAGCTTCGTGACGCAGTTTTTGTCGCACGCGCTGTTGTCGACCGAAATCATCAGCCACTTGCCGCGCAGCGTGGCCAGCTTGAGCGGCTTGCCGTCTTCACCGGTGACCACCAGCGATTCGGGGATCGGGCGCTGCGGCTCGACCAGCGTGCCGTAGTTCGTTTTGCCGCCGGCCGGCTTGATCACGTAATAGGTGAAGTACGACACGGCGATCGGCGCCGCGCAGATCAGCGCCAGCAGCAGCAAGACCCATCGGCCACGCTTCCATGAGCCCTTGCCGTTGGGTTGGCCTGGCATCGCTTTCGGCGTGGCGGGTTTGCCGGCTTGCGGCGTACGGGGAGATTGCGTCGACACTACGGGACCTCACTTCAATGATTGCGCGGTCGCGTCGTGCCCTGGCGAGCTGGCGCGAAACCGCATGTGCTGTGCTTGCGTTATACGCCGGACACCGGCGCTTTTTTGCCCGCCCGGCGCGCGGCATACAGACCGAACACCAGCGCGGCGGCGGCCATGCCCCACCACTGGAACATATAGCCGTAGTTGCGCTCGACGCCATTGTCCGGCGCGGGCCAATCGCGCACCAGCTTGTCGCCGTCGTCGCTTAGTTGCTGGATCACGAACGGTTGCAGCGGCAAGCCGGTTTCAGCGGCATACGCGGCCGTGTCGAGATTCTGACGGATCAACTGATGCTCGGCCGAGCCGCCCTGCCCCAGCTCGAATGCGCGCGTGGCGTCGGCCCGCGCAATGCCTTCGATCTCGATCTCGCCCTGCGGCGTACTGTACGGCGCGATGGTTTCGCGATTGTTCATGTTGCGCGGCAACCAGCCGCGATTGACCAGCACGTAGCCGCCGCCGTCGGCCAGTTTAAAAGGCATCACGACGTAAAAGCCCGGCTGATCGTTATACGGACGATTATCGAGGTAGACGACCTTGTCCGCGACGAAACTGCCGCGCGCTTTCACCCGATGAAATTCGATGTCCTTCAATGCAAGCGGCGCACTGTTCAGCGTCTGCGCAGGCGCGTTCTCGAACTGCGAGATGTGCGCCTCGAGCGCTTCCTTCTGGTGCGCGCGATCGCGCTGCCAGAAGCCGAGCCGCACCGTTACCACGATCACCAGCAGAATCAGCAGCGCGGGAATCAGGCGGAACTTCATCGGCCGCCCCGCTTTGTCACCGCGCGCGGCGCCGCCCGGACGCTACGGCAAACGCCGGCGCGCGGTGCGATAATAAATGTCTCGCCTCTGCGCTTTCGGGTTTCAGTTGGTTCCATGCACATTCTCGTTCCCATCGCCTTCGTCCTTATCATCGCCAGCATGGTGTCGGCGCTGTATTTCATGATGCATGACAAGGGCAAAACCAAGCGGATGGTCTGGTCGCTCGCCACGCGGGTGGGCCTGTCGATCTCGTTGTTCCTGTTCATCCTGTTCGCTCACTGGATGGGCTGGATTCAGTCGACCGGTATTCCCTACGGGCGCTGAGCCCGGCGGGACGTTATCAAGCTTCCCACGCCGCCAAACAAAACGCCGCCCTGACAGGGTCGAGGGCGGCGCTCCTTACGTGCTTGCATACTGCTCGTGCGCCACGTCCTGAAGAACGTCACGCGAACGGCCTGCACACATTCCGGGTTCCCGGTCGGCGCAGGCCAGACTGCCAGACCGCCTGCTTACAGCCAGTACACGACGACGTACAGCCCGAGCCACACAACGTCCACGAAGTGCCAGTACCACGCCGCGCCTTCGAACGCAAAGTGATGCTCCGCCGTGAAGTGGCCGCGAATCAACCGCACCAGCACCACCGCCAGCATCGTGCCGCCGAGGAACACGTGGAAACCGTGAAAGCCCGTCAGCAGGAAGAAGGTCGAACCATACACGCCCGACGACAGCGTCAGATTCAGTTCGTTGTACGCGTGGAAGTACTCGAAGGCTTGCAGGAACAGGAAGCAGACGCCGAGCACCAGCGTAGCCGCCAGCCAGATGATGGCCTTCTTGCGATGATCTTCACGCAGCGCGTGGTGAGAAACCGTCAACGTCGCGCCCGACGACAGCAGCAGCGCGGTATTGATGGTCGGCACCGGCCACGGCTGCATCGACTTGAAGGTCGAGACCAGCGCTGCCGGACCGTTGTTCGGCCACACCGCCGAAAAGTCCGGCCAGATTAGCTTGTAGTCGAGGCTGCCCAGTTGATGCAGCGCAATTTCACGCGCATAGAACAACGCGCCGAAGAACGCACCAAAGAACATCACTTCGGAGAAGATGAACCAGCTCATGCTCCAGCGGTACGACTTGTCGACATTCTTGCCGTACATGCCGCCTTCCGATTCCGCGATCGCGTCGCCGAACCAGTGCCACAGCGTAAAGAGCAGCCACAACAGGCCGACCACCACGCCGATCGGCGCCCAGTCATGGTCGTTGATCCAGGCCGCAAGCGATCCGAGCATGACCAGCAACCCGGCAGCGGCGCTGATCGGATGCCGCGACGGATGCGGTACGAAATAGTACGGGCTCTCGTTTTGACCGCTCATTCTTGATTCTCCACTTCAGTCCAGTTGTTCCGGAATCTCCGGCTGTATCTTCGGCGGCGCGTCGATACCGCACCGCTTCACTCTAATTCGTGGGCCCCGCTGCGCCCTTTACTACCGCTGCGTCCGATCGCCTCAGCCCACCACCGCGCGCACGACCAGAATCAGCACGCCGATGAAAATAGCCGCGCAGATCAGCGCCGCCGCGATCACATGCAGCGGATTCAACTGCGTAGCATCGGCTTCCAGATCGCGACGCTTGCGCACACCGAAAAACGACCAGAACACGGCACGCATCGACTGACCAAAACTACTCTTGCGCGGGGCGCTGCCGTTATCGCTCATCTTGTCCCGGTTTCCTTCGCCTGGGCGGGGGGTAACCCGTCAGGCGGGATTGGCGGTGGTTGCCGCCGTGTTAGCCGTGTCGGCCGTGGATGTTGCGCTTCCGGCCGTCGCCGCGGTCGGCGTGTTCAATTCAAAAAACGTGTACGACAACGTGATCGTCTTCACGTCTTTCGGCAACTTCGGATCGACCACGAACACCACCGGCATCCGTTTCGTCTGATTCGCCGTCAACGTCTGCTGCGTAAAGCAAAAACATTCGATCTTCTTGAAGTACTCGGTCGCCTGCTTCGGTGCGTAGCTCGGAATGGCTTGCGCCTGAATCGTGCGCGCCTGTTCGTTGCTGACCTCGTACATCACGGTGGTCACTTCGCCCGGATGGACGTCGAGACTGCGTTGCTCCGGCTTAAAACCCAGCGGACCGCGCGCGTTCGCATCGAACTCGATCGAAATCGTGCGGCTCATGTCGACCTGCGTGTTCTTCGCCTCGCGCGCCGTGGCATCACGCCGCACGAGGTTGTTGATGCCGGTGATCTGGCAGATCGCGCGGTACATGGGTACCAGCGCGAAACCGAAACCGAACATCATCAACGCGACGACGAACAGCTTGATCAGCATCGAACGGTTAAAAGAGCGATCGGCCTGAGCCGGCGGTTGCGTCGACATCTCAATCCTCAACAAACCTGCGAACAGACGGCAACGGCTGTGTCAGGTGAAGAACCGCTGCTTGATGATGACGCTCGCGAAAAAGACCGCCGCGATGACGAACATCACCCAACCTATCCGCCTGTTGCCCGCGCGAATCTGCTCCGGCGACCGTCTTTCCTGTGGATTGCGCGTCATGCTCGATTTTCTGAATACTTTTGTGACCGCCGGGTGGCAGCTGCCTGAGCCGCTGCCCCGATTCCGCTGGCGGCAACTCGCGCCGCAGCCGGAACCGGTTGCCTCCCCCACTGCCGATTACTCGACTGTCGGCGGGTGTTCGAACGTGTGGAACGGAGCCGGGCTCGGCACGGTCCATTCGAGGCCCGTTGCGCCGTCCCACGGCTTGTCGCTCGCCTTTTCGAGTTCACCGCCACCACGGTAGGCCGGCAGTGCAACCGCGAACAGGAAGTAGACCTGCGCCAGACCGAAGCCGAACGCGCCGATCGAGATGACCTGGTTCCAGTCGGTGAACTGGGCCGGGTAGTCGGCGTAACGACGCGGCATGCCAGCCAGGCCGACGAAGTGCATCGGCAGGAACGCGAGGTTGAAGAAGAACATCGACGCCCAGAAGTGGATCTTGCCGCGCGTTTCGTTGTACATCCAACCGGTCCACTTCGGCGCCCAGTAGTACCACCCTGAGAACAGCGCGAAGAGCGACCCCGCCACTAGCACATAGTGGAAGTGCGCCACCACGAAATAAGTCCCGTGATACTGGATGTCGAGCGGCGCCATGGCCAGCATCAGACCCGACAGACCGCCGAACGTGAACACGATCAGGAAGCCGACCGCGAACAGCATGGGCGTTTCGAAGCTCAACGAACCGCGCCACATCGTCGCGACCCAATTGAACACCTTCACGCCGGTCGGCACGGCGATCAGCATCGTCGCGTACATGAAGAACAACTGGCCCGTCACCGGCATGCCGGTGGCGAACATGTGGTGCGCCCAGACCATGAACGACAGAATCGCGATCGACGACGTTGCATACACCATCGAGCTATAGCCGAACAACGGCTTGCGCGAGAACGCCGGGATCACCTGCGACACGATCCCGAACGCCGGCAAGATCATGATGTACACCTCGGGGTGCCCGAAGAACCAGAAGATGTGCTGGTACATGACCGGGTCGCCGCCGCCCGCCGCGTTGAAGAACGACGTGCCGAAGTGGCGATCGAACAGCACCATGGTGATCGCGCCGGCCAGAACCGGCATCACGGCGATCAGCAGGTACGCGGTGATCAACCACGTCCAGACGAACATCGGCATCTTCATCAGCGTGAGGCCGGGTGCGCGCATGTTCAGGATCGTCACGACGATGTTGATCCCGCCCATGATCGACGAAGCACCCATCAGGTGGACCGCGAAAATCGCGAAGTCCATGCCGGGGCCCATTTGCGTGGAGAGCGGTGCATACAGCGTCCAGCCCGCGGCGGTCGCGCCGCCCGGTGCGAAGAACGAACCGACCAGCAGCACGGCGGCCACCGGCAGCAGCCAGAAGCTGAAGTTATTCATGCGCGCGAACGCCATGTCCGACGCGCCGATCTGCAGCGGAATCATCCAGTTCGCGAAGCCGACGAAGGCCGGCATGATCGCGCCGAACACCATGATCAGGCCGTGCATGGTGGTCAGCTGATTGAAGAACTCGGGGCGCATGATCTGCAGGCCCGGTTCAAACAGTTCGGCACGTATCATCAGCGCCATCACGCCCCCGGAGAGGAACATGGTGAACGAGAAGATCAGGTACAGCGTACCGATGTCCTTGTGATTGGTTGCGAACAGCCAACGACGCCAGCCATGCGGCGTTTCGTGGGCGTGGTCGCCGTGTACGTGCTCGTGGCCCGCGGTTACATCGTGTCCGATGCTAGACATGACAATCTCCTAATGCGAATACTGCGGTGCTGACCATGAACACGTCAGGCGGCCGGGCTGATCTGAACACGCCGGGCTTCTTTCGCGTCGCTGCCGCCCGTGATCGTTTCCGGCTTCTTTAAAATAATATGGTCTTCGGCAATGCCGGCTGCTTTCAGTGCGTCGCGCACGGCTTCGGCGCGCGTCTTCGCGAGCTTCGCGTTGACGTCGGCGGAGCCGGTTGCGTCGGTGAAGCCCGACAGCGTGAATTTCGCGTCCGGATGCGTCTTCGCGTAGGCCGCGGCCGCGTCGACCGCCGCTTTCGCGTCGGCCGGCAGCGTGCTCTTGCCGGTGTCGAAGTAGATGCTGGCCGGCAGCGCCGCTTGCGTGCCCGCCGCGCTGTCCGAGCCGGCCGCAGCCGCGTCCGCGCCCGAGGCGCCTGACGCTGCCGCCGCGCCCGAAGCCGCTTCCGCGCCGCTTGCCGCCGCACCCGCCCCACCCGCCCCACCCGCGTCGGCCAGATGGTTGCCACCTTCCGGCAGCTTGCCGTTACGGGCGTCCAGAATCTGCTTCGGCTGGAGAATGTCGCCGGTGTGGTTGCCCCACGAGTTACGTTCGTACGTGATCACCGAAGCGATTTCGACGTCGTTCAGCGTCGGCGCCCACGAAGGCATGGCGTTCTTGCCCTTCAGTACCAGGCTGACGTGCTCGGCGATCGGGCCGTTGGCGATCTTGCTGCCGTCGAGCGCCGGGAATGCGCCCGCGCCCTTGCCGTTCGGCTGGTGGCAGACCGCGCAATTCGCCGTGTACACCTTGCCGCCGCGTTCCATCAGCTCGGCCATCGTGTAGGTCTTGTTCGGGTCGTCCTGGCTCGCGGCCATTTTCGCTTTCTGCGTTTCGACCCACTTCGCGTAGTCGTCGGCGGACAGCACTTCGACCACCACCGGCATGAACGCGTGTTCCTTGCCGCACAGTTCGGTACAGAAGCCGCGGAACGTGCCGGTCTTGTCAGCCTTGAACCACGTGTCGCGCACGAACCCCGGAATCGCGTCCTGCTTCACGCCGAAAGCCGGCACGTACCAGGAGTGGACCACGTCGTTCGCGGTGGTGATGATGCGGATTTTCTTGTCGACCGGGACAACCAGCGGATTGTCGACTTCCTGCAGGTAGGTGGTGGAAATCGGCTGGCGGCCGTCGGTTTCCGCACGCGGCGTGGCCAGCGTGGACAGGAAGTTGATGCCTTCGCCCGGGCCCTTCACGTAGTCGTAGCCCCATTTCCACTGATAGCCGGTGACCTTGACGGTAAGGTCGGCGTTCGTGGTGTCTTTCATCGCGACGACGGTCTTGGTGGCCGGCAGGGCCATCAGCACGACGATGACGAACGGCACGATCGTCCAGATGATTTCGACGGTGGTGCTTTCGTGGAAGTTCGAAGCCTTGTGCCCTTTCGATTTGCGATGCGCAAAGATCGAATAGAACATCACGCCGAACACGCCGACGAAGATGACAAGGCACAGAACCAGCATGAACATGTGGAGGCTGAAAAGCTCCTCAGCGATTTTGGTCGCAGGCGGCTGGAGATTGATCTCGTTGACGGCAGGGCCGCCCGGAACATCGCCCACTGCCAGGGCGGCACCGGCGAAAAGCAGTCCGCTCATCGCCAGCACGCCCATGAGGGCTCGCTTGATTGTTTTCATAGCTTCCTTACCCAAATTTTCCATTCAAACCCTCGACCCCACCGACAGGCTGCCTCGCGCTCCCCTTGAACGCCGCGCGTCTCAACGCGTCTAACAACGCGTGAGCCACATACGCAATTCACCTGCGAACTGCGCGCGCCGATACTGCGCGAGATGTTGCCCGATCATGATCGTCTGGCCACGCGAGACCAGTTTGATCTGGTCACGCGGCGTTGCGCCCGGCTCGATCCGCACCCAGCGCGGATTGAATTCGAACTGCGTAAGCTTCTCCGCGCTGACCTGCTCGATCACGAGCCGGTTCGGAAACAACCGGATGCGCTCGTAATCCACAGCATGACGCGCGTATATGGCAAACGCGATACCCACCGCCAGCAATTCGATACCGGTGAACGGCAACACCAGCCAGGCGCCGACTAGAACCAGCATGAAAGCAATTGCCAACGAGAACAACGCAAGCGACACGTAGAAACCGACGAACTGCCGCGGCGATATCGAACAGTTGCGTTTCATGGTCCAGTCTTTGAGGACTGGTTCTGAATCCGCCAGCAGATCTGATGCTTCCATCGCTGCCTCCTGCGAATCGCCGCTTTCGGTCATGTGGCGCGGACCTTTGAACCCGCCGCCCGATCACAACCGAGTCTCCTCATCATGCAGTACTTTGCCTCCGGCCTGCCGCCCCAAATGTGGGGACTCCGGGCGACAAACTGACGCATTATAGGCGCGATCCATAGCATCCACAAGCAAGGGCCAAATGGCCCAAAAGCCCGGTGCGACAAGCCTCCGCGCCGTTTTGACGCAGCTTTTGCGCGTCTTTTGAAGTGGAAATTTCAGACATAACAGATGTCGTCTTTACCGCTTCAACGATTCCTCGACGAACCTCGTCCGATGTCCTCGATTCGCACGATCCCGTGACCTTCGGCGGTGGTGCGCGGCACGGCTTTCCATGCGTGTCCGTAGATCACCTCGAAGGTCAGCGCGAGAGTGCCGTCGGCGCGCCGGCCCGCTTCGAGCGCCGCCAGCAAAGCCTTGTGCAGCCGACGCGCGGAGCCGCCCGCGGACACTTCACGCTCGAACGCGCGCTCGAACGGATAGGCGCCCCAGCGACGCACGTCCGCGAGCAGCGACTCCGGCGACTTGTAGGTAATGGTGAGCACTTCCTGATCCATCACGGGAATTTCGAAGCCGCTCTCCACCAGCATATCGCCCAGATCATGCATATCGACGAAGTCGATCACATGCTTGCGCGAGGCGATGCCGTGCGCGGCTTCGACCTCGGCGTATGCGCCGCGCAATTCCTTGAGCGTATCGGGACCGAGCGTGCTGAACATCAGCAGGCCGTTGACCTTGAGCACGCGCTGCCACTCGGGAAACACGAGATCGGGCCGCGAGTGCCAATGCAGCGCCAGGTTGGACCAGATGAATTCGAAGGCGCCGGCCGCGAACGGTAGCGCCGAAAAGTCGGCCTGCGCGAAGCGCGGACCGCGGGCGCCGAGCGCCTTGCCGAGCGAGGCCGGCAGGAAGCGCCGCCAGCTCGTGTCGCCCGAGTCATGGTGTAACGCGCGGGTCAGCATGCCGTGCGACAGATCGGTGCCGAATACGGGGGCTTCGGGGAAGCGCTCGCGCAACGCGGGGAGGTCTTCGCCCGCGCCGCAACCGGCGTCGAGCACGCTGGCCGGCGTGACCTTGATGTAATCGAGTCGCTCACGCATGCGCTGCGCGATCTCGCGCGGCAGGAACGCGACGTCGTCGAAGGTCAACGCGCGACGGTCGAAGATGCGCCGGAGACGCCGTGAATCGTAGGCCGGACGGCCTGATTGAGCGGGAGTTGGGGACATGGGTGTCGTGCTGGCGTAGAGCAGGAAGTATACTCGTTCGTTTCCTTCCATTCAGCGGGGACGGCCTCCGCAGGCCCTCCAATCGTGGCACTCCAACCATTTTCTTTGTCATCCGGCGGCCGGTTCGCGCGTTTCGTGCGTGGTCTGCATTCGGCGTGGCCACACGTGATGCAGGCCGCGTTGCCGAACCTGTGTGCGCTATGCGGCAATTTGTCGCATAACACGCTGTGCGCCTGTTGCGACGAAGCGTACTGGAACGAGAGCAGCGTGCGCTGCACCACCTGCGCGGCGCCGCTCGCGTCGACGCGCTGGGCAGGCCACACGCAATACCGGTGTGCGGATTGTCTCAGCGAGCCGCCGCCGTTCGACGCGACGTTCGCCCTCGCCGACTACCGCGCCCCACTCGACACGCTTGCGGTCGGCCTGAAATTCCGTGCCCGGCTGATGCTGGCGCGCGAGTTCGCACAGCGCCTCGCGCGTCTGGCACGAGACTCGTGGGACGGGGCGTCGGAGGTGCCTGACGTGATCGCACCCGTACCGCTGGCTCGGCAACGTCTCGCCGAGCGCGGCTATAACCAGGCGTGGCAGATCGCGAGGCCGCTGGCCCGCGCGTTGAAGCTTCGCAGCGACGCCACCTTGCTGCGGCGAGTGATCCATACCGCGCCGCAATCGCGGCTCGACCTCGACGCACGCCGCCAGAACGTGGGCCGCGCGTTCAAGGTCAGGGCAAGCGTCGACGGTCTGCACGTCGGAATCGTCGACGACGTGATGACGACCGGCGCCACGCTCGAAGCGCTGGGGCGCACGCTCAAGGCAGCCGGCGCGCGGCGGGTCACGAATTTCGTCGCGCTGCGCACCCCGAAAAACTAGTCTCCACCGATCTCATCCCATCATGTTCAATGTCGTTCTCGTCGAACCCGAAATCCCGCCGAACACCGGCAACGTGATCCGCCTGTGCGCCAACACCGGCGCGCGGCTGCATCTGATCGAGCCGCTCGGCTTTCCGCTCGACGACGCCAAACTGCGCCGCGCCGGCCTCGACTATCACGAGTATGCGCAAATGAACGTGCACGCCGACTGGGCCGCCTTCGTCGCCAAAGAAACGCCTGACCCGGCACGCATGTTCGCGTTCACCACGCGCGGCTCGGGCCGTTTTCACGAGCACGCCTTCCAGTCCGGCGACTGGTTTGTGTTCGGCGCCGAAACGCGCGGCCTGCCCGACGCGGTGCTCGACCAGTTCGCCAACGAACAGCGCGTGCGCCTGCCCATGCGGCCGGGCAACCGCAGCCTGAATCTCTCGAACACGGTCGCGATCGTGGTCTTCGAGGCGTGGCGTCAAACTGGCTTCGACGGCGGCGCCTGACGGCGCGTCAGTTCGGCCTGGTAGCACGCGAGCATCGCGTCGTCGAAACAGGCAAACACGACGCGCTCCATTCGCGGCGTGCGCGGCAAGGTGTCGAGCACCGTGTCGAGCGCGATCCGCACCGCATCGTGGGCGGGAAAATGGTAGATGCCGCAACTAATTGCGGGAAACGCGATGCTCGTGCATTGCGCCTCACGCGCAACCTCGAGCGAGCGCCGATAGCAGGACGCCAGCAACTCGGCCTCGCCGTGCGCGCCGCCCCGCCAGACTGGCCCGACCGCGTGGATCACAAAGCGGGCCGGCAAGCGATAGCCGCGGGTGAGCTTCGCTTCGCCCGTTGCGCAGCCGTCGAGCGTCTCGCATTCGCGCAGCAAATCCTGGCCGGCCGCGCGATGAATCGCGCCATCCACGCCGCCGCCTCCTAATAGCGAAGTATTCGCGGCATTGACGATCGCGTCCACGGCGAGCGTGGTGATGTCGACCCGGCGCGCTTCCAGTGTGCAGCCATTGATATTGAGCATGGGAACCTCGCTAGTCCGAAGCGTCGATAACAACGTGGACCGCGATGGCGGGCAGCCGTTCAGCGCTTTTGCGCGCTAAACGGCTGAAAGACAACGCTTATTCAGCTTTGGAATCGCGCCGCAAAAGAGCGCTGACGGCGTCGCGCGGCGCCACGCCGTCGAACAGCACGGCGCAGACCGCCTGCGTGATCGGCATCTCGATCGCATGCGCACGCGCAATGGCCAGAACGGCTTGCGCACAACGCACGCCTTCGGCCACGTGGCCGAGTCCGCCGAGAATGTCGTCGAGCGTACGGCCCGCGGCAAGTTGCACGCCGACAGTACGATTGCGCGACAGGTCGCCAGTCGCGGTCAGAATCAGGTCGCCTAAACCCGTGAGACCCGTGAACGTTTCCGCCCGCCCGCCGAGCATCACGCCGAGGCGCGACATTTCCGCCAGACCGCGCGTAATCAGCGCGGCCCGCGCGTTCAGACCGAGCCCGAGACCGTCGGCGATGCCCGTGGCGATCGCCAGCACGTTCTTCACCGCGCCGCCCACTTCCACGCCGACGACGTCGTCGCCGGTATAGATGCGCATGGCGCCATGATGAAACGCGGCGACCGTGCGTTCGCGGCACGCCGCCGAGCCGCTCGCGATCGTCAACGCGACCGGCAAGCCCTGCCCGACCTCACGCGCGAAACTCGGACCGGACAGCACGCCATTGCTGGCATGCCCGGCCAGTTCGGCCGCCACCACCTGGTGCGGCAGCAACTGCGAATCGGCTTCGAAACCTTTGCACAACCAGACCACATGCGCCGGCACTTTGCCCGCGTCGCGCATGGCTTGGAACAGACCGCGCAGACCCGCCACGGGCGTTGCGACGACGCACAACGCGTCGTCCGCCAGTGCGTGGTCGAGCACCGCGTTCAGGTCGGCTTCATAGCGAAGCGCCGCAGGCAAAGCAACGCCCGCCAGATAGCGGGCGTTTTCGTGCGAGGCGGAGAGGTCGGCAATGAGCGCGGCTTCGCGCGCCCACAACACCGTGTCGTGCCGTACGGCCAGATGGCCGGCGAGGGCTGTGCCCCATGCGCCGGCGCCAAGGACAGCAACCTTCATAGCCGGCACTGCCTCGGACACTTAGTGCGTGACGCCGTTCTGCGCCGCGCCTTCCTGGCTGCCCATCTGCGCGAGGCGTTGCTCGTACAGCGCCTGGAAGTTGATCTCGGCGAGGTGGATCGGCGGGAAACCGGCGCGGGTGATCGCGTCGGCGATGTTCGAGCGCAGGTACGGGAACAGGATCGTCGGGCAGGCAATGCCGACCAGCGGATCGATCTGCTCGGCCGGGAT
Source organism: Paraburkholderia sp. BL21I4N1 (assembly GCF_002973525.1). GTDB lineage: Bacteria > Pseudomonadota > Gammaproteobacteria > Burkholderiales > Burkholderiaceae > Paraburkholderia. The sequence goes on along the minus strand of NZ_PVEN01000015.1, from coordinate 89,231 downwards.
GTTGCGGATGTCGAAAATGCCGGCTTGCTTGGCTTCGATCAGGAACGCGACCTTGTCCGACACCTTGGCCGTGACCGTGCCCGTGACGAGGATTTCGAACACGGTGTCGGCGAGGCGTTCGGCCTTCACGTCGACTTCCACTTCCACCGACGGCATTTCCTGCTCGAGGAAGATGCCCGGGGAATTCGGCTGCTCGAGCGACATGTCCTTCAGGTAGATGCGCTGGATGTTGAAGAACGGCTGGTTATTCTCGTCGGACATGATGAAGTGATTCCCTGATAGGTATGCGTAACGGCGGCCCATGCCTGCATGGACCGCCCGATCGTTGCGGCGCGCCGCCCACCCGGATCGGGCGAGGATGCGCCGGCTTGTCTTTCACCCGCCTCTCCACACGCCCGCAGGCGCGCGAATTCAGGCGGTTGCTTCGAGCAGCGGCATCAAACCGCCCGCGCGGTCGAGCGCGGACAGGTCATCGTACCCGCCGACATGCGTCTCGCCGATGAACACCTGCGGCACCGTGCGACGACCCGTCCGGGTCATCATTTCTTCACGACGGGCCGGGTCTTTGTCGATCAGTACCTTCTCAACGTGCTCGACGCCGCGCGACTTTAAAAGACGTTCGGCCATCTGGCAATACGGGCACACCAGGGTGCTGTACATGATCACTTTGTTCACTTGGCTGCTCCTTGTTTCACGACCGGCATACCGGCTTTCTGCCAGGCGTCGACACCGCCTTCGAGAACATGGACTTCGGCATACCCTGCATCCTGCACGATACGCGCTGCCTTGTTCGACTGCTGGCCGGTCTGGCAAACCAGCAGCACCGGGTTGTTCTTGTTTTTGACGAGTTGCGCGACTTTCGCCTGCAATTCGGCAAATTCAAGCTGCCGGGCCGCGGGCAGATGGCCCTTGGCAAACTCGGCGGACGGCCGCAGATCGATGACCGCCGCATTGCGCCGGTTGATCAGTTGGGTGGCTTCAGCGGCCGACAGGCCACCGCGTCCACGCCGGCTGATCGTCGGCCACAGCAGCAACCCACCAGAGATGAGGACGATCGCGATCAGTACAAGGTTTGTGTAATCAGTGAAAAACTTCACGGAAAATCCGCCGAAAAAGAGAGAAATCGAAAAGGGCAATCCAGCCATTATAAAATAACCGTCTGACGCGATGGCGACGCTCGGTCAAACGAGCCCTCGCAACGCTTTTACCGCTTCCTTACTACCGACCGGCAATCTCATGTACAAACTCGTTCTCATCCGCCACGGCGAATCGACGTGGAACAAGGAAAACCGCTTCACCGGCTGGGTCGACGTCGACCTCACCGAACAGGGCAACCGGGAAGCGCAGCAGGCGGGCGTGCTGCTGAAGGAATCGGGCTACACGTTCGACATCGCCTACACGTCGGTGCTCAAACGCGCGATCCGCACGTTGTGGCACGTGCAGGACAAGATGGATCTGATGTACCTGCCGGTAGTGCATTCGTGGCGCCTGAACGAGCGTCACTACGGCGCGCTGTCGGGTCTGAACAAGGCCGAAACCGCCGCGAAGTTCGGCGACGAGCAGGTGCTGGTCTGGCGGCGCAGCTACGACACACCGCCGCCCGCGCTGGAGCCGACCGACGAGCGCGCGCCATACGACGATCCGCGTTACGCCAAGGTGCCGCGTGAACAACTGCCGCTGACCGAGTGCCTGAAAGACACCGTTGCACGCGTTTTGCCGTTGTGGAACGAGTCGATCGCGCCGGCCATCAAGTCGGGCCGCAAGGTGGTGATCGCCGCGCACGGCAACTCGATCCGCGCCATGGTGAAGTACCTCGACAATATTTCCGACGACGACATCGTCGGGCTGAATATTCCGAACGGTGTGCCGCTCGTCTATGAACTCGACGAGAACCTGAAGCCGATCAAGCACTACTACCTGGGCGACCAGGATGCGATCGCCAAGGCGCAAGCCGCGGTCGCCAAGCAAGGCAAGGCGGGCTAATCTGCGCCGCCGGCGAAGGCCGACGTTCCGGCCTTCGCTCTGACCTGCCGCACGGTCATTTTCAGGCCACGCGGCGGCCATCTTCCGGCCATCTGCAAACGGCCTTCCGGCTGCCTCGCACGCGCTTTGGCCGTTACCGCACATTACTTCGGCGTCGCAGGTACGATCTCACGAACCAGGCGTGCCCCGCGCTGTCGAATCACGATTGCCTGCGCTGCGCCCTTTGTGGGCGGGTGTGCAGTTATACTTGTCCGTCCCCATCTCTATCGACGCTGCCACGCGCTTCCGACCGCAACAGACTCTATGCGAAAGAACCTGAAAAATATCGGCCTGATTGCCGCGGGCCTTGCTACCGGTGTATTTGCCACCCTGCAACTGTCGGCCTCGGCCCAGCAACCTGCCAGCGCCGCATCAAGCACCGCCACGCCGCTGCCGCTGGACCAACTCAGGCTCTTTGCCGAAGTGTTCGGGCAAATCAAGCACGAGTACGTCGAACCGGTCGACGACAAGAAGCTCCTCACCGCTGCCATCAAGGGCATGGTGGCGAGTCTCGACCCGCACTCGTCGTATCTCGACAAGACCGATTACGAAGAACTGCAGGAGCAGACCAAAGGTCGCTTCGCGGGTCTCGGCATCGAAATTTCGTCGGAAGACGGCCTGATCAAGGTGATTTCGCCGATCGAAGACACGCCCGCGTTCCGCGCCGGCATTCGTCCGGGCGACCTGATCACGCGCATCAACGACAAGCCGGTTCGCGGCATGACGCTCGACCAGGCGGTCAAGCAGATGCGCGGCGACCCCGGCACCAAGGTCACGCTCACCATCTTCCGCAAGACCGACGACCGCACGTTCCCGCTCACGGTCACGCGCGCCATCATCAAGGTCCAGTCGGTGAAGATGAAGATTCTTGCACCGGGCTACGCGTATATCCGCATCACGAGCTTCCAGGAACGCACCACGCCTGATCTGGCCGCCCGTCTGCAAGACATCGCGCGTCAGCAGCCGAATTTGAAGGGCCTCGTGCTCGACCTGCGTAACAACGGCGGCGGTTTGCTGCAAAGCGCGGTCGGCGTGGCCGGCGCGTTCCTGCCGCCGGATTCGGTGGTGGTGTCGACCAACGGTCAGATTCCGGACTCGAAGCAGGTCTACCGCGATACCTACGACAACTACCGTCTGCAGTCTTTCGACAGCGATCCGCTGAAAGACGAAGCGCCGATCTTCAAGACGGTGCCAATGGTGGTGCTGACCAACGCGTACTCCGCGTCGGCGTCGGAAATCGTCGCGGGCGCGCTGCAGGATCAGCACCGTGCGCTGATCGTCGGCAAGACCACCTTCGGCAAGGGCTCGGTGCAGACCGTGCGCCCCATGACCGCGGACACCGCGCTGCGTCTGACCACGGCGTACTACTACACGCCGAGCGGCCGTTCGATCCAGAACAAGGGCATCCGTCCTGACATCGCGGTCGACCAGTACGCGGAAGGCGATCCGGACGACGCACTCGTCACGCGCGAAGTCGACTACTCGAATCACCTTGCGAACACGCAAGACCCGAACGAGAAGAAGGAAGCGGAACAGCGTGAAACGGATCGCATGGAACAGCTGCGTATCCTCGAAGAGCAGAACGACAAGAAGACGCCGGAACAGCGCCAGAAGGATCGCGACCGCAAGCCGGTGGAATTCGGCTCGAACGACGACTTCATGCTGCAACAGGCGTTGAACAAGCTCGAAGGCAAGCCGGTGCAGGAATCGAAGTCGCTGAGCGAGCGCCGTCTGGCGCAGAACAAGCCGGCAACGTCGGCGTCCGCGCCGGTCGCGGTCAAGCCGACCCAGCCGGTTCCGGGTGCCTCGGCTCCGGCTGCCGCGCCCAGCAAGTAAGCAGCAAGCTTTAGCGAGCGCCTCAGGGTGTCTTCGCCGCAAACCATCGCGGCCAAGACACCCGGTATCACCCGCACGCCATCAGCATTCCCCTTTGCGCGATTAAAATAAATACACCGCGCATCGCAGACCCCTTCTGCGTTTCACCGCGCGCACACTCACTCGCGGCCCGCCATGAATGACGATCAACTCCTCCGCTATTCCCGCCATATCCTCGTCGACGAAATCGGTATCGAGGCGCAGCAGCGTTTTATCGACGCGCACGCGATCGTCGTCGGTGCGGGCGGATTGGGCTCGCCGGCGGCCATGTATCTTGCGGCGGCAGGCGTCGGCCGTCTGACGTTGGTCGATGCCGATACGGTCGATCTAACCAATCTGCAGCGGCAAATTCTGCATGTGACCGCATCGGTCGGGCGCAAGAAGGTGGAGTCCGGGCGCGACGCGCTCGCGCGGATCAACCCCGAGGTCGTGGTGAACGCAGTAGACGAGCGCATCGACGACGCCTGGCTCGATCATGAAGTGCCGCACGCCACCGTCGTGCTCGATTGCACGGATAACTTCGCGACACGTCACGCGATCAATCGCGCCTGCGTGAAGCATGGCGTGCCGCTGGTGTCGGGCGCGGCGTTGCGCTTCGACGGCCAGATCAGCACTTTCGATTTTCGCGACGAAGCCTCGCCCTGCTATGCATGCGTGTTCCCGGAAGACCAGCCGTTCGAGGAAGTCGCGTGTTCGACGATGGGCGTGTTCGCACCAACCGTCGGCATTATCGGTTCGATGCAGGCGGCCGAAGCGCTCAGGGTGATCGGCGGCATCGGCACACCGCTGGTGGGCCGTTTGATGATGCTCGATTCGTTGCGAATGGAATGGACTACGATGCGGATCGCACGGCAGCCGGATTGTCCGGTATGTGGGCACGCGCATCCAGCTTGACGCGACCGCCCCGCGAAGTCTCCCCCAAAAAAACGCCGCACTTTTCAGTGCGGCGTTTTTCTTTAGAAGCGTCGAAACGTCAAACCAGCGTCACCCGCTTGAGCGCCGCCTGCACCTCCTCCGGCTCGAACGAAGCCAGCACATCGGCCACCGGCTTCTCCAGCGTCTTCAGATGCGAGCGCAGCACTTCCTGCTTGACCACCAGAATCTGACTCGGGTGCATCGAAAACTCGGTGAGCCCCATGCCGAGCAACAGCCGCGTCAACGCCGGATCGCCCGCCATTTCCCCGCACACTGAGACCGGCACACCCGCCCGCTTCGCTTCGCGCAGCGTGAAAGCGATCAGATGCAGCACCGCCGGATGCAACGGGTCGTACAGATGCGCGACCGAGTTGTCCGCCCGATCGATCGCCAGCGTGTACTGGATCAGATCGTTGGTGCCGATCGACAGGAAATCGAGCCGCTTCAGGAACAGCGGCAACGCAATCGCGGCGGCCGGAATCTCGATCATCGCGCCGACCTGCACGTTCGGATCGTAGGCCATGCCCGCGTCGTCCAGCTGACGCTTGGCTTCGCGAATCAGGTCGAGCGTCTGGTCGATTTCCTGAGCATGCGCGAGCATCGGAATCAGAATCTTCACCGTACCGAATGCCGATGCTCGAAGGATGGCGCGCAACTGCGTAAGGAACATCTGCGGCTCGGACAGGCTCCAGCGAATCGCTCTGAGCCCCAAGGCGGGGTTCGCGGCGGTTTCGTAACTGTCGCCACCGCTCATCGAATCGAGCGGCTTGTCGGCACCCACGTCGATCGTGCGGATCGTGACCGGCAAGCCGTTCATCAACTCGACCGCACGACGGTATGCGCCGAACTGCTCTTCCTCTTCCGGCAAACGGTCCTTGTGATTCATGAACAGGAACTCGGTGCGGAACAGGCCCACGCCGGTCGCGCCTGAATCGACCGCCGACTTCGCGTCGTCCGGCAACTCGATATTCGCGCACAGTTCGATGCGCGTGCCGCACAGCGTTTGCGTCGGCGAAAACTTCAGCCGCTGCAGCTTGCGTTGCTCGAGCGCCTTTTCGCTCTGACGGTACGAGTATTCCTCGAGCACGATCGGCGCCGGATCGACGATCACAATGCCGTGATCGCCGTCGACGATGATCAGGTCGTCCTGGCGAATCAGCGCGCTCGCGTGCTGTACGCCTACCGCGGCCGGAATGCCCAGACTACGCGCGACGATCGCCGTATGCGAGGTGCGGCCGCCGAGATCCGTGACGAAGCCTTGAAACGTTTGCGTTTTGAATTGCATCATGTCGGCCGGCGCGATGTCATGCGCGACCACGATCATTTCGTCGCACGCGCCATGCACACCGTCGCCCAAACCCACCGACGCCCCCGCCAACGCCTTCAGCACCCGCTCGACCACTTGCTCGATATCGGCTTTGCGTTCGCGCAAATATTCGTCTTCGATATCGTCGAAGTGGCGCGACAGACGCTCGAGCTGTTCGGTCAGCGCCCATTCCACGTTATAGCGGCGCGTGCGGATCAGATCGATGGTTTCCTGCACGAGCATCGCATCGTTCAGGATCATTGAATGAACGTTGATGAACGCGCCCATTTCGCTCGGCGCATCGGCCGCGAGATCGGCGCGCAACGCGTCGAGCTCCTGATGCACCTGTTGCTGGGCCGCGCGAAAACGGTCGACCTCGCCCTCGATCTGGGCGGGTTCGATCAGATAGTGGTCTACGTCGAGTGCGGCCGGGGCGATCAGATAAGCCCGCCCGATGGCGATACCGCGTGACACGGGAATTCCATGCAGCGTGAAGGACACGCGCACCTCCTCTAGTTGTGTGATGCCGCGGCAAACCGCTGCAATGCTCTCAGACTCTCGTCGTCATTATAAATTCCGCGCTGTTTGCACGTAGGTTGAGCCTGTGTGCAGCGCAGCACGAAAAATCGTAAGCGGCACGACAATCCGCCTTCACCCAGCTTGCGTTCGGACTACGCAAACCATAATCGAACCCGCTTGCCTCTTCGTTGCGCTTTCGCAGGTTCCTCAAGCGCGCCTCTCATGCGCGTCTTCATCGGCACATTGTCGCGCGCTAAAAAAAACGCCGCGGATAGCCGCGGCGTTTTTGCATATTGCAACCTGCACGCGCAACTTACTGACCTTCGCCGAATTTATCGGCAATCAGTTTCAACAATGCGTCCATGGCTTCTTTTTCGTCCGAGCCCTCGGTTTCGATCAGCACCGTGCTGCCGATTCCCGCAGCCAGCATCATGACGCCCATGATGCTCTTGGCATTGATACGGCGGCCGTTACGGCTCATCCAGATTTCCGCCTGGTAGTTGCCCGCGAGTTGGGTCAACTTGGCCGACGCGCGCGCGTGCAGCCCCAGCTTGTTCACAATAGTCGTTTCCTGTTGCAGCATGTGATGGTCCGAAGCGCGGGTAAGTGTGGTGGTGAAGTGTGAAACTGCAAACCGCTTGCAATGCGTTTGAAGCCTGGGTCAAACCGGCCAGTCTGCTTAAAGGCCGGCCGAATCCGTTTTCTGGGTCAGGTCGGCGCCGACCGGCAACGCGGGTAGACAGTCGCCGGGCGCCGCGTCGGGCGGCAAGGCCGGTAGACAATCGCCCGAGGCCGCGCACGGCGCGACGGGCGCCGGCGTGGCGGGTCCGATTGCATGCACGCCCTTGGTGGCGCCGGAGAGTGCCTTGTCGACCAACGTGTCGAGCGGCGTGGCGCGATAACAGACCGCGCGCACCAGCATCGGCAGATTGACGCCGCACAGCACGCGCACGTCCGGCAGCGAAGCGAGCCGCCCGGCGATATTCGCGGGTGTGGCGCCGAACATATCGGTGAGCACGAGCGCGCCGTTTTCTTCCCTGAGACGCTCGATCTCGGCGTTCGCAAAAGCCACCCGTTCAACCGGATCGCAGTCGGGCGACACGTCGATCACGCCGATGCGTGCCGGCAAGCCACCGTAGATGTGCGAAATGCAATCGCGCAACGCGGTGGCGAACGGAGCGTGCGCAATGATCAGAATGCCTGCCATATCAGCCTTACTGCAAAAGAACGGCCCCGAACCGTGGACCGGGACAAAGCCCGAGCCCCAAGCGCCCTCGACCGGCCGTGAGCCATGAGGACCGGAACGCAACATCTGACGAGCCCGGCGCCGCGCCGGACAGGACGCCGGCAGCGCTGACAAACGGCTCGATCACAGTCCGCAACCTATGCCCCGGGCATCGCTCGGATACCGTCGATTCGGCTTGGCGCGGGAGAGCGGGCATTGTAGCAGGCCCATTTTCGCGCCAAAGCCGGTGTTCTGCCTGATGCGGATTTACTACACAGTTTGGGGGCGGTGGCGGGCATTCAAGGCTAGCCCGCCGCGCGCTCCAGCGCGTCGATAAACATGGCGGCAACGTCGAAACCGGTCTGATCCGTGATCTCGCGGAAACAGGTCGGGCTCGTAACGTTCACCTCGGTCAGCCAGTCGCCGATCGCATCCAGCCCGGCCAGCAGCAAACCGCGTGCGGCCAGCACCGGCGCGAGCGTGTCGGCGATCTTGCGGTCATGCTCGGTCAGCGGACGCGCCACGCCCAAACCACCCGCCGCCAGATTGCCGCGCACTTCATTGCCCTGAGGAATCCGCGCCAGCGAATACGGCACCGCTTCGCCGCCGATCAGCAGAATGCGCTTATCGCCTTCCTTGATTTCGGGGATGAACTTCTGCGCCATCACCGAACGCGCGCCGTCGTGGCTCAGCATTTCGATGATCGAACCCAAGTTCATGCCGTCCGCCTTCACACGGAACACGCCCATGCCCCCCATGCCGTCGAGCGGTTTCAGGATCACGTCGCCATGCTGTTCGTGGAACGCGCGCAGACGGGCCGCGTCGCGCGTGACCAGGGTGGGCGTGACGAACTGCGCGAATTCGCCGATCGCGAGTTTTTCCGAATGATCGCGAATCGCCTGCGGCTTGTTGAATATGCGCGCGCCGCCGCGCTCGGCCATCTCGAGCAGCCACGTCGACGTGACGTATTCCATATCGAACGGCGGGTCTTTGCGCATCACCACGGCGCTGAAGCTTTTGAGCGAGCGCGCTGCGGGCGCGTCGGCGGCGTACCACGTGTCGCGATGCAGATCGGTCACGTCGCCGACAATCGCGAAGCGCTGCACGTTCGCCTCCACGTCGCCGCCGGTCCATGCCAGATGCTTCGGTTCGCAGGCGTACACCGTGTGGCCGCGGCGGGCCGCCTCGGCCATCATCGCGTAGGTCGAGTCTTTGTAGATCTTGAACTGCGTGAGCGGATCGGCGATGAAAAGAATGTCCATGAAGGTCCCGGTGCGCCCTGATGGGCTTGGCATTGAGCGTCAAACTACGCGTTGAAAATGACGATGGCGGCACGCGCGCCGCCATCGACCACCCTGGATGGCCTAGACCTGAATCGCTTCCGGATCGGTCTTTTCCAGCTCGACCGATGCGGCCAGCAAACCGAGCCGCGCCACCACGCCATACATATAGAAGCGATTCGGCGGCGCCGCGCCGGGCTTGGCGTGCGCGTCCGGCAGCGCCGTGTGTTCGAAGCCGAGCGGCACGAAGTGCATGCCGGGCGCATTCAGATTCTGATCGCGCTCGCGGCTGCCGTGCACGCGATAGAAGCCGCCCACGACATAACGGTCGATCATGTACACGACCGGTTCCGCGACTTCGTCGCCGAGGCGTTCGAAGGTGTACACGCCTTCCTGCACGATCACGTCATGCACTTCGAGGCCGTCCTTGGTGGCGGCCATCTTGGCGCGTTCGCGCTTGGTGAGCGCGGCGACCTCGGAGGCGTCGTGCACCGTCATCACGCCCATGCCATAAGTACCGGCGTCCGACTTGATCACGACATACGGTTTTTCGGAGATGCCGTACTCGCGATACTTCTTGGCGATCTTCTTCAGCACGCCGTCGATCGCATCCGCCAGCGCTTCCTCACCGGTGCGCTCCTGGAAGTCCACGCCTTCCACATGCGCGAAGTACGGATTGACCATCCACGGATCGATGTCGACCATCTTCGCGAATTTCTTCGCGACGTCGTCATAGCAGGAGAAATGCGTGGACTTGCGACGCACGGCCCACCCGGCATGCAACGGCGGCAGCAGATACTGCTCGTGCAAATTCTCCAGAATCGGCGGAATGCCGCCCGACAGATCATTGTTCAGCAGAATCGAACACGGATCGAAATTCTTCAACCCCAGCCGCCGCGGCGTGCGTTCGAGCGGTTCGAGCACGAGCTTCTGGCCGTCGGACAGCGCGATCGTGACCGGCCCGTTGATGCTGTCGTCGAGCGTGCCGAAGCGCACGTTCAACCCGGCCTGACGCATGATCGCTGCCAGCCGGGCAACGTTCTCGAGATAAAACGCGTTGCGGGTATGACGCTCGGGAATCACCAGCAGGTTCTTCGCGTCCGGGCAGATCTTTTCGATCGACGCCATCGCGGCCTGCACGGCAAGCGGCAGCACTTCCTGCGGCAGATTGTTGAATGCGCCGGGGAACAGATTGGTGTCGACCGGCGCGAGCTTGAAACCCGCGTTACGCAGGTCGACCGAACAGTAGAACGGCGGCGTGTGCTCCTGCCATTCGAGCCGGAACCAGCGTTCGATGGCAGGCGTGGCGTCGAGGATCTTCCGCTCGAGGTCGAGCAGCGGGCCGTTTAACGCCGTAACTAGGTGCGGAACCATTGATCACTCGCAGACTGGAGAAAAAAGATTGTATTGCAAATGCTTTGCCCATTTGGGGACGGTTTCTCCATTCGCAAGCGGACGCGAATGCATTCTCGCTATCGTGATGATAGGCGGGGAAAACTACTGTTTCCAAGATAAGCGCCAAGAAAAAAGCCCGCCATGAAAGGCGGGCCAAAATCGCTGCGCTTGTTGCTGTTGGCTCGGCGCCGCCGGGCGGCGCCGACTGCCAGACTTTATTCGACGTGTTCGCCGTGCAGGCTCACGTCCAGACCTTCGCGTTCTTCTTCTTCCGTCACGCGGATGCCCATCACCATGTCGATCACCTTCAGCAGGATGTAGCTGACCACGCCGCTGTAGACCAGCGTCGTCAGCACGCCCTTGGCTTGCAGGATCACGCTGCCGTCCGCGCCGCCGATGTCCTTGACCGCGAACACACCGGTCAGCAGCGCACCCACGATCCCGCCGACGCAGTGCACGCCGAACGCGTCGAGCGAGTCGTCGTAACCGAGCTTGTGCTTGAGCCACGTGGCCGACCAGAAGCAGATCACGCCTGCCGCAATGCCGATCACGAGCGAACCCGTCATGCCGACGAAGCCCGAAGCCGGCGTAATCGCCACCAGACCCGCCACGGCGCCCGACACGATACCGAGTACCGACGGCTTACCCTTGGTTGCCCATTCGGCGAACATCCATGCGAGCGCGGCGGCTGCCGTTGCGACTTGCGTGGCGAACATCGCGAAACCGGCACGGCCGTCAGCCGCCACCGCCGAACCTGCGTTGAAGCCGAACCAGCCCACCCACAGCATCGCGCCACCAATCAGCGTGAGTGTCAGGTTGTGCGGCGCCATCGCTTCCTTGCCGTAACCGACACGCTTGCCGAGCACCAGCGCGCAGACCAGCGCCGCGATACCGGCGTTGATGTGCACCACCGTGCCGCCCGCGAAGTCGAGGATGCCGGCGCTAGCCAGCCAGCCGGTCGGTTCCCAGACCATGTGCGCGATCGGCGAGTAGACGATGATCGACCACAGCGTCATGAACACCAGCATCGCCGAGAACTTCATACGGTCGGCAAATGCGCCCGTGATCAACGCTGGGGTGATGATCGCGAACGTCATCTGATAAACCACGTAGACCGTTTCCGGAATCGTCGGGGCCAGGTGGCTGACGGTCAGCGTCGTGGCCTTGTCGCCCTTGATGTAGTTCATGCCCGCCATGAAGAAGCGCGAGAAACCGCCGATGAACGAGTTGCCCGGCGTGAACGCCAGCGTGTAGCCGATCACAACCCAGATGATCGACACCAGGCAGGTGATCGCGAAACTTTGCATCAGGATCGCGAGCACGCTTTTCTTGCGGACCATGCCGCCGTAGAACAGCGCCAGACCCGGGATCGTCATGAACAGCACGAGCGCGGTGGAGGTCAGCATCCAGGCGGTGTCGCCCGAATTGATCTTCGACGAATCGACCGAGAACGGCGCGGTCGGGGCAGCCGGCGCAGCGTCCGATGCTGCTGGTGCGGCGGCAGCGGCGCTGGCAGCCGGCGCGGCGGACGCGTCAGCGGCCGGTGCCGAAGCCGCGGCGGCGGCAGGCGCCGCCGAAGCGTCCGGCGCCGGCGCGCTCGCCGTCGTATCGGAAGCAGCGGCCGAAGCGGCTGCGGGGGCGGAAGCGTCGTCCGCGAGGGCGGCGCCGATACCGCCCGCGAGCAGCGAACCGGCCATCAGCAAGGACATCATTAGTTTGCGCATCTTCGTTTCCTCTTGTCGCTTATCTGTGTCGCTATCTTTTGGTGTTACAGAGCGTCCGCGCCGGTCTCCCCGGTGCGAATCCGGATGACCTGTTCGATCGGCGTGACGAAAATCTTGCCGTCGCCGATCTTGCCGGTGCGCGCGGCACGTTCGAGCGCCTCGATCGCCTGGTCGACGATGTCGTCCGAGACGGCGGCCTCGATCTTCACCTTCGGCAGGAAATCGACCACGTATTCGGCGCCGCGATACAGCTCCGTGTGGCCCTTCTGCCGGCCGAAGCCCTTGACTTCCGTCACCGTGATGCCCGAGACGCCGATGGCCGACAAGGCTTCGCGCGCCTCATCGAGCTTGAACGGCTTGATGATTGCGGTAATGAGTTTCATGAAATCCCTCGCTTAGTTGCTAACCCGTTGCGTAACCCGTTTGCGTACTCGTAACCCGTTCGCGTGGTCTCGTTTCGCTGCCGGTAAAAAGCTCCCGACAGTGCGCGCCGGGCAGTAACAGCAACTCGCATGCCATGTTGTGTCAGACTGCGCACCGGGCACGCTGGCAAAGGGGCGCAAGCGGCCCTGGCCGGATGGCCAACGTGGGCCGGGCGCGCTGGCGCGGCGTTTGGATCGTTGCTAGAGTGTTCGAAGGTTTTGAACGCGCGGGCACGCACCAAAGGCGCTCATGCGGCAACGGCACGCAATGGGCAATGCACCAAGACCGCCCATTCGCCGTAACAAAGCACAGACGTAACGAAACATGCACATTTTTTGTGCATCAAGGGGAACACCATGAAACAACCGAACGACGTTTTTAACGACTTCCAGGCACGCATGAGCGAGCTGTTCAAGAACTCGCCGGCCAAAGATGTCGAACGCAACGTCAAAGCCATGCTGTCGCAGGGTTTTTCGAAGCTCGATCTGGTCACGCGTGAAGAATTCGATACGCAGACGCAAGTGCTGGTGCGCACCCGCGCGCGCTTGGAAGAACTGGAGCGCCGCGTCGCCGAGCTCGAACAGAAGCTGCCGGTCGCGACCCAAACGCCGTAACGCCTTGCTGCGCAGCGTCAGCGCTGCCGCAGTGCTGCCCACTTCACAGGCAAGCGAGCCGTGACGTCATCAGCGTTTTAGGGGACTTGCGCGCGCCCTACCGCGCCGTCCGACGGGAGAAAACATGTCGCTTGCCGTGGTGCGCAGTCGCGCGCCGGCCTCTGGCCGCGCGCCTGAAGTAACCGTCGAGGTCCACCTCGCCAACGGATTACCCTCTTTTTCTGACGTGGGAAATTAACTGCACCGCACTCCTCGACGGCCGAGCTGCGCTATGCGATTGCCGTCGCGCCATGAGTTGCGTGCTGCCGGAGTTGTCCTGCGAAGGCATCCCGCGGTTTCAGTCCGTTGAATGCGAAAAGCACTGGAGACCGCGCATCATTTCAATAATACTTGAAATATGGAATTGATGCGCCTACCATGCGTCCTATGGACTCAAACCTTGTAGTTCGCGCCTTAAGCGCTCTGGCTCATGAATCGCGTCTAGCGATTTTCCGCTCGCTCGTCGTTGCCGGACCTGAAGGCATAGCGGCCGGTGAGATTGCACAACAGCTCGGGCTGTCGCCGTCCAGTCTTTCGTTCCATCTGAAGGACCTATCCCACGCTGAGCTAGTTAGAGCGCGCCAGGACGGCCGCTTTATCTTTTACTCGGCCAACTTCGAAGCAATGAGCGGGCTCATCGGCTTCCTTACAGAAAACTGCTGCGCCGGCGCCGACTGCTCGCTGCCGACATCGCCGCAATGTTGTGGAGACAAGACATGAAGCGCATGCACATTCACGTCGCCGTTGAAAACCTGACGGCGAGCGCGCGGTTTTATACCGCGATGTTCGGCGGCATTGAGCCGACGATTCAGAAATCCGACTACTGCAAGTGGGAACTGAGCGACCCCAAGGTTAACTTCGCCATCTCGCAAAGGGGCGCGAAGCCAGGCGTTGACCACCTCGGCATTCAAGTCGAGACGGACGAAGAGCTCGTGGAGATGCGCAGCCGTTTCTCAAATGCGGATTTGCCTGCGCTGGACCAGGCAGCCACGACTTGCTGCTACGCACAATCGGACAAGTCTTGGACCATCGACCCGCAAGGCGTCGCTTGGGAAACCTTCCGGACGTTGGAGACTGCACCCACATACGGTCAGTCGCGACATGACCCCGAACCCACTGCGTTGGCCGCCTGTTGCACCCCAACGACCTCGACCATTGCTTTTCGGAGCCGGACGTGAGCGACCGCGAATACAACGTTCTTATCCTGTGCACAGGCAACAGCGCACGCAGCATCATGGCCGAAGCGTTGTTCAACGTGGTTGGCAAGGGCCGCTTTGCCGCCTACAGCGCAGGCAGTCACCCAACGGGCAAGGTCAACCCTTTGGCTATCGAACGCTGTGAATCTATCGGATACGACACGGCGAGCCTGCGTAGCAAAAGCTGGGATGTCTTTTCCTTGCCGAGCGCACCACACATGGACTTCGTCATCACCGTGTGCGACCAAGCTGCGGGCGAGGTCTGCCCGATATGGCCTAGCACGCCGATGGCCGCACATTGGGGATTCGAAGACCCGGCCGCTTTCGAGGGTGACGATGAAGCGAAACGTAAAGTATTCGACAAGGCGTTTCGCCAAATTCTGAACCGCGTAAGTCAGTTTGTGAATCTGCCTCTACACATTCTCGACCGCAACGCCATCCAGAACGAGTTGCGCGCTATTGGCAACAGGCCCGCGGAGGAAGGAAGTGAGCAGCGCTGAAAACTTAACGCCGGCTGGCAGCATTGCGGCCATTGGCTTTTTCGAACGCTACCTCACCGTCTGGGTGGCGCTGTGTATTGTCGGCGGCATCCTGCTTGGTCAGTGGGCGCCAGCGGTGTTCGAAAACATCGGTCGCATGGAAGTGGCGCAGGTCAACATCCCTGTGGGTGTGCTCATCTGGGTCATGATTATTCCAATGCTGGTCAAGATTGACTTCGGCGCGATGGCGCAGGTGAAAGGACACTGGCGCGGCATCGGGGTTACGCTGTTTGTGAACTGGCTCGTCAAGCCGTTCTCAATGGCGCTGCTCGGCTGGATTTTTGTACGTCACGTCTTCGCGCCATACCTCCCGGCAGCGCAACTCGACAGCTACGTTGCCGGCCTGATATTGCTCGCAGCCGCGCCGTGCACCGCGATGGTTTTCGTCTGGTCGCAGCTTTGCAAGGGTGACCCGTACTTCACGCTCTCCCAGGTCGCGCTTAACGACGCAATTATGATTGTCGCGTTCGCGCCCATCGTGGCGCTCTTGCTGGGTATGTCCGCTATCACTGTGCCTTGGGACACGCTGTTTACGTCGGTCGGACTGTACATCATCATTCCGGTCATCATCGCGCAGCTGATGCGCCGCGTATTGCTTGCCCGGGGTGAGGGTCACTTTCAGCGGGTCGTATCGGCGCTCGGCCCGTATTCAATCTGCGCATTGCTTGGCACCCTGGTTTTGCTCTTCGCATTTCAAGGACAGGCCATCGTCCACGAGCCGCTAGTTATCGCCATGCTCGCCGTGCCCATCCTCATACAAGTGTTCCTGAATTCCGGATTGGCGTATGTGCTGAATCGCCGGCTCGGCGTTGCTCATTGTGTGGCTGGGCCATCTAGTCTGATTGGTGCGAGCAATTTTTTCGAGCTGGCTGTCGCGACCGCCATCAGCCTGTTCGGTTTCAAGTCCGGCGCCGCCCTGGCGACCGTCGTTGGTGTGCTCATTGAGGTGCCCGTGATGCTGCTGGTCGTCGGTGTAGTCAACCGGTCGCAGCGTTGGTATGAAGCACGCACAAACTGAGGAAAACCAAATGAGCGTCACTATCTATCACAACCCCAAGTGCGGTACATCACGCAACACGCTCGCGATGATTCGCAACTCCGGGATAGAACCGGAAGTGATTGAGTATCTCGAACATCCGCCAACCCACGAAGCGCTAAAGCGCATGATTTCATCTGCTGGATTGACCGTCCGCGAGGCCATTCGTGAGAAAGGTACCCCCTACATAGAACTCGGTCTGGCAGACGCGTCGATGACCGACGACCAGTTGCTTAACATCATGCTCGCGCACCCGGTTCTCATCAACCGGCCGTTTGTGGTGACGCCCCTGGGCGTCCGGTTGTGCAGGCCATCTGAAGTGGTTCTCGACATTCTGCCGAATCCTCAACAGGGCGAGTTCACGAAGGAAGACGGCGAACGGGTAGTCAACGCCGAAGGCAGGAGGGTTCGCTGATGTCGTCGGACCTTCGTAACGTCATGCTGCCATTGCTCGGCACGCCGGACACCGAGAAGCTGGAGCCCCGTTCAGTCTCAACGCATGCACCTCGAATCCTGCTGCTCTATGGCTCACTCCGACCGACTTCTTACAGCCGCCTGCTGACCCTTGAGGCCGAACGAATTCTTCGGCACTTCGGTGCTGAGACCAAAGTGTTCGACCCGCATGACCTACCCATCGCGGATAGTGTCCCGGCCGACCATCCAAAGGTTGTCGAGCTTCGGAAGCTGTCAGAGTGGTCCGAAGGCCAGGTCTGGTGCAGCCCCGAGCGTCACGGGACGTTGACGGCAGTGTTCAAGAATCAGATTGACTGGCTGCCATTAGAAATCGGCGGCGTGCGCCCGACCCAAGGCCGGACGCTCGCGGTAATGCAAGTTTGCGGCGGCTCGCAGTCGTTCAATGCGGTCAACGCGCTACGCGTGCTCGGACGATGGATGCGGATGGTGACCATCCCGAATCAGTCGTCGGTCGCAAAGGCATACCAAGAGTTTGAGGTTGACGGGCGCATGAAGCCGTCGTCCTATTACGACCGGGTCGTGGACGTGATGGAGGAGCTGTACAAGTTCACGCTGCTCGTGCGCGACCGGTCCGACTACTTGACCGACCGCTACAGCGAGCGAAAGGAAAAGGCGCCGGCTGTAGCGGAGGCGCTTGCCCACGCGGCAATGACTCATGAGCACGATGCAGACACAGCAGACAGTGACGACGGAGAAGTCGAATAACCCGTCCGAACCATCAGCAGCACTTCCGACGTGGGCGCTGGCGCTGGCGCAGCTCGTATCCTGGGGTTCCGTCTACTATTCGTTCTCGTTGCTGATGGTGCCCATGGAACAGACGATGGGCTGGAGCCGCACTGCGACGAACGGCGCGTTGTCTGTCGGCCTACTCGTCTCAGGCTTAGCCGCTTATCCAGTTGGGCGATGGATAGACCACGGGCTGGGGCGTAGGGTGATGGTCGCCGGTTCCCTCGTAGCGGCCTCCATGTTGCTGCTTTGGTCAACTGCGCAGTCACTGACGCTTCTCTTCGTCGTCTGGATTGGCCTCGGCGCCGCGATGGCTGCAACGTTCTACGACCCGGTTTTCGCGGTTGTCACTCATGCACATCCGCGGACCTACAAGGCCAAAATCACGCTGATTACTCTGGTTGCCGGGTTCGCAAGCACGGTTTTTATTCCATTGACCCAGTTCCTCGTCGGCGAGTGGGGATGGAGACTTGCTCTGGTCGCGCTCGCAGCTGCAAACCTACTTGTTTGCCTTCCCATACACTTTGTAGCAATCCGTTCTTCGAGATGCCTGGACATTTCTAAGCCCAGTCCTACGGACGTAAAGCGCCTGAATAACGCTGCCACAAGGCGCGCGCTGCGCACCCCGAGCTTTTGGGCGCTCGCCGTGTCCTTCACCGCTTACTATGCGACGTTCGCGGCGCTTACGTTCCATCTTGTTCCCCTAATGGTCGAACGCAACGTGACCAACGCCGTGCTTGTCACGACAATGGCACTAATCGGGCCTGCTCAGGTAATGGCGCGAGCGGTCTGGTTCGTGTTCGGACGCGGCGTCCACGTCAGCAGAATTGGATTCATCGTCGTCACACTGTTTCCAATTTCGACGGTCATCCTCATTTGCGCTGGAAACTCGCCGTCCTTGCTCTGGCTTTTCGCGCTCTGCTATGGGGCCGCGAACGGCATGATGACTATTCTGCGCGGCACTATCGTGCAGGATTTGATGTGGACGGAAGGTTATGGTGCCGTCAGCGGCATGCTCTCTTTGCCATCAAACATTGCTAAAGGAATTGCGCCCATTGCCGCGGCAGCCATCTGGAGTCTTGCGGGGTATGGTGCCGTCGAATGGACGGTGTTTGCGGTGTCGCTGATTTCTGCCGTAGGGTTCTTCTTCGCAGTGCACGCCAGTAGAAAGCTGGCCGGATAGCAAGCCAGCGTCCCATCAACGAAGGCGCGGAGACGTTGAAGGCCTCCACCGGACGTAACCCGGCAAGCAACGTCTTCAGCTAGTTGAGTGTGGGAATGACGCCTTCGACATGCTTTAAAAGAAATCGGCATGCGGCCTCACACGCGGTTGCCTCGGATACGCCATAGTGCGGCGTGTGCTGACCGCCGACGGTAAGGTCGAGACGGTACGGCCCACTCGCGTACCTTGGGGGCGTGTGATTCAACTGGCGACGAAGCAATACACGGACCGTTGTACCGTCCGCGTAGAGTTTGGACTCCACTTCAAAGTCCTCGATGATTTCAAACACGGGCGATTCGGACGCGACTGCGTTAGCTTTTCCAAGTGCGAAGAGAGGGATTGCATTCACCACCGACTTTCCTTTCATATTAAAACTCCACAAATAAAACAACGGAGTCGCCATGGTTAGCGAAAAGAATCTATCGGGCAACAATAACCCTACATCTCATTAATATAATAGCGAGAAATGCGAAAACGCCAAGTAAATCGCATTTATAATCAAAAATACCATTTCGTCAAGTTAATGACCATTTGACGACTCGTTTCGTGTGAAACCATATACCGAGAAATTAGCGTAACAACAACCTGAAGGTGTGCCAAGCCGCCCAGGAAGCCCAAATGGTCGCGGCCAATCGCCAGACGACAAGTGGTATTTTCGCAACGTATACCGTGTAACAGTGGGTCGCGAAAAGCGCCAGAACGATTAGTCCGAGAAAGAAAATCCACACTTTAATTTTTATCATTTCCGCTACATTTCAGCATGGCGGGTTCCCGGCATAACGTAATACGGACGCAGAAAAACCCGGTGAATTGGCACACTACGGCTCCCATCGTGTGACTGTAAAATTCCTTGGCCCACAGGCAGATTTGAAAGGACCTCGGGTGGAACAATGTGCTCCCGTTTCTCGTGCACAGAGTAGGACTGAGACACAGTCGACTCTCCACCAAATCGGCCATTTGCCGCGAGGGTCGCGTCCATGACGCTCTCAGAAATGTTGGCATCAATGGCTATAGCGTCGTGCTCGCCGAGCAAATCAGCCGCGAATTCGGGAACGGTCTGGTGCAACACGAGACGGTTGCGTAGCGATTGCAGCAACACTTTGGCTCGGTCTTCGCCGACACGTTGCACAATAGATGCAAAGCCTTGGGTCAATAGCACGGTGATAGATTTCGACTCGCGACACAAGGCCTGATACTCGGCGTCACCCGGACTGGCATAGTCCTGATATTCGTCGATTACCAATGCCATATAGCGCTCTGCGTTACAGCGACCTTCGCGCACCCAGGCAAGACGCGCGAGCATTGCATCTTCATAGGACAGCTTCAGGAGCATTCCGAGGATGACAGCGAGCCCGGGAACGCTGCGACTGTTGCAGTCGAGCACTACGACCAAGCCACGATTCATGCACTCGGACCAATCGGGCATGTCGAGGTCTGATTCGGGTGCGTTATAAAGTTGTGCAACATCTGGTGCCGTCAACGGCACCAGAAGATTGAACAGTTCCGAAACGTAAATCGCTCGAAACTTCTCGTCTTCTCCTATCCTGTCAATGATGAGCTTCGAGTAATAGATAAAGTGCTCGTGTTTGTCGGTTCGGGCAGCCGAACCGACAAACAGCATGTCGATATATTCCTTTGCCGCCGCTCCAGGCGTGTCGCTGCCGGCGGTCAGATGAAGCAGCTCGCCCAAAAGGGCACGCACACCGGACGCGGTGACGTAGCCGGTCAGAAGGCGTAACAGCCCAATAGCACCTTCAGCAAGGTGCGCTGCGCCCGCGCGAATCCATCGCGTGTCTGCGCCGAACGGCGCACCGTTGACGTTCTCAAGCGCCGTCAAGAGCGCGTTTGCGA
This sequence comes from Paraburkholderia sp. BL21I4N1, assembly GCF_002973525.1. Lineage (GTDB taxonomy): Bacteria > Pseudomonadota > Gammaproteobacteria > Burkholderiales > Burkholderiaceae > Paraburkholderia. Next base: position 68,850 of record NZ_PVEN01000015.1, on the reverse strand, counting down.
TGGTTGCCGGAGACGAGAGAGGCATGTGAAGCGGGTTCCATTTGGTCGCCTGACTGGGGCCAACGGCGAGCAGGTCAGTACCCCGGCCAGCGGCGACCATTTCGGCGCGAAGCGGCTCCACTAGCGCCGCCTTGGAATCCATTACGAGACCGCCAGGACGGGTCGGATGATGGAATAGCTGGAAAATAGCCGGCCGCAGCACATACGCTGTTTTACCGCTACCGATGCTGCCTAGAACGAGCAGGCCAGTCACCAGGCCTTTAGCGGGCAGCACGGCCCATTCAGGAGTCGGGCTGTACACCTCTTCGGTACGATAGTGCAGTGCGTACTCGCCGTCGTCGGTATATCGTCGGCCGGGGTGAACCTCACCAAGGACAATGCCTGGTTCATCAAACGACGGCATGAGCGGTAGCCGATAGCCAGTCGCGATTGATGCTTGCGACTGCGGGTTGTTCTCAAGCCAGAGACTGAGACGGACACCGAAAGGCCCCCAATATGCCCTGACTCCGAGCGCGGCCAGTACGCCCGAAGCTGCGCAAATGGAAAGCAGCCAGGCGAACCGTGGTGCGAATCCTTCGGGCAGATAGGGCACAGCGACGAATGCGGCCCAAACCGCAAATACGAGAAACGCAATCTGCGGCAGCAGTGAATTCAACTGGTATTCGGCAATACTGCGCAGTTGATAGACTGAATACGCCAGCGTGCGCTGGCGAGGTGAGCGTTCAGGCAGCAGCCGCACGTTATGCCTCGCCGCGTATCAAGGCTTGAACCCACCAGACTAGGACGAATATCGGACGACACCACGGACGCGGTCCGCGGCCGACGACAATGTCCCCGTTCCGGCTGGAATAGGAGCGGTAAGCGAAAAGGTGTTTGAGCCTCATACCTGCACCCCCACGACTTTGTTGCTAAGCCAAGGGAAAGCTGGCATCGGCGCGACAGCACTGGCAGCGGCAAGCTCGGCGCGCCGGTGTGCAAGCTGGACGCGCATCGCACCTGTGCCATCGGCTGCAATGCGGGCGTCGAGCTGCGCCAGTTCACTGACGGCGTCCTCATGCGACGCCGGGACAAACTGCGAGAGAGCCGATTGCAATGCACCGGCCGCGCAGCCAGCCAGTGTCACGAGATGCAGATGGGTTGCTCCTTTTTCCAACAAAGGCAACCAGCGTGCAGCGGCGTTGCCGATGATGGCGCCCGGTGACTTGCCCGCTTCTTCTGGCGGAACAAGGACGTACACCTCATACCCCCCGCTGCTGTCCCGCGCGATAAGCGGCTCGGTGTGCCCCTTGCTCGGGATAGCGTACTGTTCACAGAGAAGCAAAGTCGCTTCGATTGTCAGCCACACGAGACTGGGGTTATGCATAAACACGACGCCTCCACGCAGCAGGCCTCGCCATCGGCTTGACTCCGAGATGCCCGCGCGTAGGAATTTTGGGGCTTGGCGAGCGTCCAAACCGCCTGCTTTTGCGGTCGGCTGGAAGCACGGCGTATTGCCCAAACCGGGAAGCAAAAGACGACGAAAAAGGCCAAGCGACGCTGCGGTACGTAGCTCGGACAAGGCATCGTCACGCGCACAGTTCAGCGCGGCGGCTGCGTAGGCGGGTGTCGTCACGGAATGCAGCGCTGCGCATCGTGCGGCGTGGTCGCGGATATTAGAAAGCATTTGGAACTCCAAGGGCGCGCGGGATGGCGCTTCACCTCCGTATAGCTCCATGTGACCCGCATGCCGTGTCGCCCGCGCTGGTTTTCAACGGCGGGCCACTGTGCAAACACAAGCAAGTCGAAGAGGAAAAACTCCTCACCGCGACAAGCCTTGTCGCGTGGCGCGCATAGCGTGACATGGGACAAGGCGGAGCCGCGTTAGCGGCTCTTGGGCGGCGGCGCAAAAGCGCTCGGAGAGCGCGCGCCGGGCGCGTCAGCGCCAGTCCCTCAGGCGTCCGGAGGGAGACTGAGAGCCGTAACGTCTCGGCTAACGCTCCATGCCGCCGTCGCGAACACGCGAAGGAGCAACGTCTGGAGCCGGTGAGGTCGCTCGAGCTGGTGTCAAGCTAGGCTCGCGAGCAGGCACCTGCTCAGCCGTCTTGAACAGCGCCGGGTCAAGCTCTGTATTTCCACGCGCCCAGTCGGGAACTTCGCCGTTCAGTGCCACAATGCGCGACGCTTGCGCCTCGTGCGACAGGTCGAAAGGCGGTGGCTCCTGGTGAATGCGAGCAATCCGCTGTATGAGCACTTGCGCGGTGGGCGAGAGCACACGCTCGGCAATTGCTGAGTCCTGCGCCACACTACCTGCGCCGCGGAAAGCCTCCCGCTCCAGCGCAGCGCGCAGTTGGTCTGAGTAAAGACCCGCCAGAGGGTCGGCAGGGTCGAGGCTTGCGCGGTCGCGACCAAGGGCGTGCAGCGTGACCTCCAATCCAGCGCAACAAACACCTGCGCGCACTTCTTCACCGCTGTGCTCGTGAGATTCACCACCAGCCCCTAACGCACCATGACCTACGCCATCAACATGCGCTGAAAGAGGGCTGCCAGGAACCGTGCTGTGGTCGTCCGTGTCGCGGGAACCGGCCGCATCGCCATGGCCCGGCGCGGTGCTGGAGACTACTGTGCTGTGTCCTTCACTTCTCAATACGCGAGTCTCGGGCTCCGAGGGTGCCACGGTCGGCTGCATCATTTGCGGGCCAGACAGAGGCCCCAAAGCATTCATTATCTCGGCGGCTTCGGCTTCGCTGTCGAGTCCACGACTGCGAAGGTCGGCGATAAAAGTAGATGGGTTAAGGGGCTCCACTGTTTTTACCCGTAGACAGACTGCGAACGGTCGCTGCGATGCCCCAGACGTTCCGCGATTTCGCCACGCGGCGTTCCCGCCGACTTAAGGTCTCGCGCTGAAGCGTGGCGATACGTGTACGCCGAGACCTGGTGCAGCCCGGCGCGGTCCGCGGCACGGCTTACACGCTCGCAGAACGCCTCGACCGTTCCGGGATGTGAAACTGTGCGCTGTTCCCGACTGCCGACCCAGTCCATCAGGTCGCGTCCCGCCTGCACCTTGGCCAGTTCGTCTCGGTCGAAAATGACCGTGCGGGATTCGATGCCTCGCGCCTCATCGACCTTCGCGCCACGCACCGTCAAGCTAACAGTGCCGTCTGCATCCTGCCGCACGCGAACTCCGCGCACCTCGGCCGGACGGCATCCTGTCAACGCCATGACCGCCACGCCTACCTTGTCTTTGTCGCGCACCTCGCGTTGGACGGTGTCTCGCCAGTCGTCCGGCAGGCCGACCAAGGATGAACGCTTGCCGTTACTGCGCTCAGGGTCAGTGCGTGAAGGCCCTTGGTAGACGCTGCGACGGGCCATATCGGCCTCTCGGCTTCCGGTTGAAGGGGGGTATCGCCGGAGCGTATTCAGGCCCGAACGCACACGGCTGTATGCCTCGGCCGCACTTTCTACGCCACCGGCGCGACGATGCTTATCGAGGTCACGAAGTGCCGTCTTGAGTTCGGTCCGCGTAACGTGCACCAGCGCTGCACGGCGAAACTCGAACGAATTGCGGCAACTGGCGTCTTCAGGCCGCTGTCCTGCTTCGCGCATTTGCCCCACCACTTGGTCATAGCGACCTTGGGTTCGCTCGGACACGTCATGGGCTTCGAAACCCCGGACGTAGTCTCGTGCTTCGCGCACGTCAGTACGCAGTTGTGCCGCGGCACGCGAATCGGCCCTCGCCTCCAGTTGCTCGCGCAAGGCCATAACACGCTCGCCGAGCCGTAGCCCATCTCCGCCTGAACTCGGCGAACCGCGCCCGGTATCGAACCGGTCAACGTTGCGGACGGTCGACGCGGTCATCGCGGGCTCCTGGTTGCGTAACTGCGGCCAGCAGGCGGGCTACAGCCTCTCGGATAGCGGACTGCTGTTTGGGCATGCGTTCTACTGAACGGCTCGGCAAAGGCTTACGAGGTCTAGGAGGCGTGCGCATGTCAGTTCCCCGAAAGATGCAGTTGTGCGGCCGATTTCGCGCCGACCTCTCTCATACGCAACTTCCGGTAGAGAGTCGTAAGGGTGTAGTCGGCTCCGGCCGCGGCCAGCGCAAGCCAGGAACCGAACATGAGCGTGTGCTCCGTCAGCACGACGTCGAGGCATTGCGTCAGAGCGGGTGTACTGGCGTACAACGCCATTGAGCCGGCTATGCTCAAAAGCGCGGAAAGGGCATACGGCAATAGAAGGAAAAGGCTGGTCTGGACCATTGCACACGCACATCAAATGAATATGCCTGTGTATAGCTTTTCGAGATGAAGATGATTTCCGTCTGTCCGGCGGTCTGCCATCCGACACCGCCAGCTACGACCTTGCTGAGGCGCCGCAAGTGCCGCACCGCGATATCAAGCACCACGCTCGACAAGGGCAGTCATTGCCACGCGCGCAATCGCCATGCTACCTGCCCGCCCTGGTCAGCGACGCCCGTCAGGGCGCGAATCTTTGCGAGCTTCAGCGAAGTGGAAAAGATATTCTTACCTAAGGATATGCTCAGGTTATTCCGAAAGAATAATTTCACAATTGAATATATTTTTGGAATAACCTAGATATGCTTACGTAAGCATATTTTTTTAAGATTGAGCATATCCTTAGGTAAGAATATCCTCACTTTAAAGGTGCTTGTGAGGATAACCTCGATTGAGGAAAGCCGGAATAGCCAAGGCCCCCTGGTGGCTCACGCCAGGGCACCTTCCACCACCCTGTAAAAGGATAGTTCCGACAGACATTCAGGCTGCGCTTCTATCTTCGCCTTCGCACCGGATTGTTTCAGCCTTTCCCCGTGGTATCCGGATTTCCCTAGCGCGCCACCGGTTCCACCCGTCCACGCTAGCGGTCACAACCGATTCTCTTCAGTCGGAAGAGGCGGCATTCCAGTCGGGCGGCTCGTGCTCGGCCAACTGCTGACAATAAAGTATATAGCTGGACCCCGCTACTTTCCACGAAATTTATGCGAAAGCACTGAAATAAATTTTCGAACAAAAATAGTACCCGGAATTACAGTTAATTATTGAAGCGATTCCGATTTCACTCTTCGCCCAATTCTGGAAAATCGACCGCGGGCCCCGTACTTACAGCTTACTCGCACGTCAAACATGGCCGTCTGTCTCGCCGATGGCTCGCGCGCAAACCGTTTTTCCTGCGGTGGCTCCGACCGAGTACCATGAATCATTGATGCGGACGACCAACAACACGAGTTCTCATGTGAACAGGCCCAGAAGACATCACTTCGTACCCCGCTTCTATCTGGAAGGGTTCTGCGCTGACGATGCACGCGTCGTGGCCGTCTATGACCGATTGAGGAACGCTTACCGTGCGCAGCGTCCAACGGAAGTCGCCCACCGTCGCGACTATTACGCGTATGAAGATGACCAAGGAAACCTGGTCTTCGACATTGAAATCGGACTCGGAGAAGTTGAAACGGCAGCGAGCGCTGCGATTCTGAAGTTGGACAACGAAGAGCAGCTGACGGCAGACGACAAGCTTGTGCTCGCAACCTACGTAGCGTTTCAGTTCACCCGGACGCCAGCTTACGCGGCTTGGCTCGGCGAATTTCGCGCTCAATTTGCTCAAAATGCGCGACCGGAAGAAATCGACGCGCTGCCTAACCCACAAGACCCTGCTGCGGATAGGGGGGCGGCTTTGGGTGCGATGCTACGGCACGCACCGAGGTTCGCCGATGTATTCCTTAACCTAAACTGGACCATATGGCGACGTGACTCCGACCGCCAGTCCTTTGTGACAACGGATTGTCCAGTCAGTGTGCTCCAGACTCAGCGGCAAGAGGCAAACATCTACGCTGGCGTGGGCATCCTATTGCCCGATGTGATTACCCTTCTTCCGCTGTCGCAGGCATCTGCGCTTGCAATGTCAGGAATTGGGAATCGCATAGACAGCAGGACTCTCACGCCGGACTGGGTTCGGCGTGTCAACCTAGCGATTGTTAATCAGGCGCAGCATTTCGTGTTCGGCCGTGACATGGCGCTCGTAGAGAGTCTTGTACGGAGAACAGGCATTGAGAGGCGGGAATGGCAGCCCCCGTTGCAAGCACAACCTCTATAGAAACGCCCTGTCGCAAATCGAACGGCCTTGGTGAGTCGTGATTCACGGGCGGAACTGTCCGCTACTATCGGACGCTCAAACCGGATTTCCTCAAATTTTCCAGGAACTGCTTCGCTGCAAGATTGCCACTTTGGGCGCGAACCTCGAAAGCAGCAAGCAATCCGGGGGTCATCGTACAGTGCCAACTCATGGCCGTATCGCAAGCGAGGTCGGCCACCTTGTCGTAGAACGCTTGCGTGGATTCAGGCGTAGCGCCGTCGTTGCCCGCATGAATCATTGCGGCCCTCAGCACGTCGCGTAAAGCGCGCAACCCTTTGTCCTTCTGGGTGCCGGGATACTCATCGAGCGCGGCAAATGCAATCTCTATTGCGTTCATAGTGACGGTGTCTGGGTCACGCATCGTTTTCTTGCGTTGTGCGCTATCTTCCATAACCGCGGAAATGTTTCGTCTTGCCGGTCGGGACTCCATAGCCTTACGAGTGGATGCCTCCGTCGCAGTTGCGCTGTGGCATGTCATCTGGTCAGCTCCGCCTGCCGCCAGGCGGCGTGGTTTCCGTCCAGCACCCTTCATCTCGGTGCCGGCTACCAACTTCAATTTGGTCATCGTTAGCTCCTAAAAAGCGTTCCGAGGCGTCTCTGGAACATGGAGCCATTGAATCAAAAAGTTTGTTTGACAGAAACTGCTCTACCCCCCAGCGCCTGGTCGCAAGGGGGTAGAGACTAGGCCCCCCTGAGCCATTTGCGGGCCGTCGCAAACGCTACGTTGAGAGCTTCGCACTCGGCTCGCGCACAGGCGTCTTTTGACGCATACCGCCCCGACTGCCATCGGGTTAGCAACTCAGACCTCCGGTCACGATAGCCATTTTTTTGGTCATAGCGCTTATCAGAGCCTTTTGTCCCATGCGTTACTGCGGCCCGGTCGCTATGGAGGCGAGCTGAAAACTGCGCGCTATTGCGGGCGAGGACACATAGGGTGACGAGGTCCATCGCATCTAACGGTTTGCTCGCCAGCTCCTGGTTCAACGTGGATAAGGTTTCCGTCAACGGAACGGATTTAGAACCTACAACAGCGAGTGCTTCCCATATCCGAGATGCGCGTTCAGCGGCCACTGCCATAGCATCCGAAGTCAATCCGTCGGCAAGTGGCTTGAGCAACGCGAGTGTTTCAGCGACGTCATAAGTCAGATGGACATATGACTCAGTCGAGACTTCATGCCCATTTCTCACAAGAAACTTGGCTAGGGATTTGCTATCCATCGTCACGTCTTACCGTCCTTCGTCTAAAGGCATTTATCGAACTTGGGGCAAGCCCGCCTGAGCGGGCGCGTCAGGCCGCAGGCGAGACCTCACGGGGAGCTTGTGTGCAAGGCCGGAAACCGACGCGCAGCGCCGGCTGTCCACACGGCAAGTGTGGGCAGCGGGCTTGTGCATGAGCGGGCGTGGGCGAACCGACAAACTATGAACCACCAAAGGGCAGCCGGGTCGTGAACAGGAACCGCCGCGAAGCAAACCTGTATCAATTGTCCAAGGCAAGGCGCAGTGCGTCTATGTCTCGCTCGGCAGCCTGCAACTCATCAGCGCTCGGTTCGGAAGGCGCCTCCAAACTAACAAAGTCCAGTGGAAGCCAGACCGGTTCGTCTCGCCCATTGATGAAAAATTCAACGTAGCCAGCTGCTTGGTGGACAACGATTTTCTGAAAAATTCGTGCAAGCTCCTCACGCAACCGTAGGCCGCCGTCAATTCCATCGCGACCAGCTGCGAGTTCGTCAATGTCGCGCGAGATTTCACTGAGTGCTGCGAGGAATTTCTCATCGCCATTAAGATGAGCATGGTCGGCGAGTTGAGCGCGTACACGAGCGAGTTCATTCTCGTTCGCGTCGAGAGCTTCGCCCGTTCTCTCCAGCCTTTCTATCAACGTTTTTTTGGCGGAGATTGCGTTGACGGTCGCAGCGAGGTCAGCCAATCCGTCGATGTTCGCTTTAGCCTTGGCAATCTCCACCACCAGAACATCCGCCCGCACTCTCAGTGTGTCAAACGATGTGTCGGTTCTCCAATGGTTCGGCAGCCAGACAGACGCCACATGATTGACGCATCCTTGAAGCTGTGCCGAACTGACGCTGGCGCACTTAGTCAATCCGCGAACGCGAGCGGCGCAGTAATAGCGTGCATACCCTGGTTGCTTTGCGGAAGCCTTATTCTTGCGAACTAGCGAGTTTCCGCATTCGCCACACCTGACCAACCCGTAAAGCCAGTTCCGCGCATGCGCGTCGCGTCGGCCCGGGCGCAAGCCACGCCGCAACGCTGTCGCCTGCGCCCTCAGAAAAGTTGTCTCGTCAATGATGCTTGGGTAGTAGTCGCGGATAGGCTCCCCGACTGCAATTCGGTTCGCGCTATTTTCTCGGTCGATGCGCCGCGGTTGATATTCGCCTAATACCGCCCGATTTTTCAGGATGCGATTTACAAGGGAGAGGTGCCAACTTCCGCTGGCTCCCCGTCGATGTTCAAAATCTTGGTCCGACTCCCCGGCTTTCCTGATAGGTGCTTTCCCCGGTACTGGCCAGCGTTCTCGATTTGCTCGGCTGCAAATTGCTACCGCGCCTGCGCCGTCAATCCGCATCGCAAAAACCCGTCGAACGCTCTCCACCAATTCGGGCACCGGGTCAAATCCGGTTTTGTCGCCGTTGGCGCGCAACCAGCGCGGCGCTTCGCTAGTCACAATCCGCGTCGCAGTGCCGTCGGCTGCGCGCTTTTTTTTCTGTTCCCAAACTTCCGAAAGACGGCGAGATTTGCTAACACTCTCATTGTTAGCACGAGACATATAGATGATTGCAGTAACGAGGTCAGCGACGTCTGCAATGGAATCTTTGTTCCACACCTTTTTGTCGATTAACGTGACGACGACAATTCCTGCATCCACCAAGTCCAAGAACAACCGTAGAGCAACGTTGACGTCCGCACGAGTCAACCTGTCGAACTGCTCAATGATGAGAAAGCTTCCAGGCAAAACCTTTCCGGCCTCGACTGCGCGGATGAATTCGGCCAGCTTGCCGGTCTCAATATTTTTCTTTCGAAACGCCGAAACACCGAGGTCCCGATAAGCGGACGCGCGAGCCAATGTCAGGCCGTGTTCCTCACAGTACTTTTCGGTCATCTCGACCTGTCGGCGCAGGCTGTCGCCGAGTGCCTGCTGCGCGGTGCTAAATCTTACGTAACTGTAAGCTAACGGCTTATTGACATCCACGTTCGATACCTCTTTGCCAAGTATAAGGGTCGGTGCAATTATATATCCGCGCCTTCGATCGTCGGCCTGCCTGATCTGGAAGTGCGCGAAAGCCGCGAGCGCGTGCGCGCGGCGCTGCAGAACTGCCACTTCGATTTCCCCGTGCGACGTATCACCGTCAATCTGGCGCCCGCCGATTTGCCGAAGGAATCCGGCCGTTTCGATCTGCCGATCGCGCTGGGCATTCTGGCGGCGAGCGGCCAGATTCCCGCCGAGTCGTTGCTGCATCGTGAGTTTGCCGGCGAGTTGTCGCTGACCGGCGCGCTGCGGCCCATGCGCGGCGCGTTTGCGATGGCGTGCGGGACCGCGCGCGGTGCGAGCGCTTTGAATGGCGGCGCGGCGGCGGCGGCATCGGCGGCGGGGATTGCCGGCGCGACCTTGTCGGACGGTTCCGCCCCGAACGGGGCCCATGCCACGCCGCAGCTCTATCTGCCGGCCGCGAGCGCAGCGGAAGCGGCACTCGTCCCCGGCGTCGATGTCTACGGCGCCGCCGACTTGCCCTCGCTCTGCGCTCACCTCGCGGGCGAACCGGACGCACGGCTCGCACCGGTTGCGGCTCCCCACCTCACCGATATCGCGCCGGCCGCCACGCCTGCGGACATGGCCGACGTGATCGGCCAACGCGCCGCGCGTCGTGCACTCGAAGTCGCCGCGGCAGGCGGACATCATGTGTTGCTGATCGGGCCGCCCGGCGCGGGCAAGTCCATGCTCGCCGCGCGCCTGCCAAGCCTGCTGCCGCCCATGACCGACGACGAAGCGCTCAGCTCAGCCGCCCTGCTGTCCGCCAGCCGCACGGGTTTCACGCCGTCGCAGTGGCGGCAGCGGCCGTTTCGCGCGCCGCATCATTCGTCGAGCGCGGCGGCGCTGGTCGGTGGACGCAATCCGCCGCAGCCGGGCGAGATCACGCTCGCGCACCTCGGCGTGCTTTTTCTCGACGAACTACCTGAGTTCGATCGCCATGTGCTCGAGACGCTGCGCGAGCCGCTCGAAGCCGGCCGTATCACCATTTCGCGCGCCGCCTTGCAGGCGGATTTCCCGGCGGCCTGCCAGTTGATTGCCGCGATGAACCCGTGTCCGTGCGGCTGGCGCGGCGACCCCGGCGGACGCTGCCGCTGCACGCCGGAGATCGCGGCGCGCTACCTGCGCAAGCTGTCCGGGCCGCTGCTCGACAGAATCGATATCCAGATCGAGATTCCGGCGCTCACGTCGGCCGAACTGGCGGCCCGTTCGAGCGCGACCGGGGAAGCCAGCGCGGCCATCGCTCAGCGAGTGGCCACGGCTCGCGAACGTCAGTTGCAACGGCAGGGCAAAACCAACCGCGAACTCTCGGGGCGAGAAGTGGACGAAGTCTGCCGCCCGGACGCAACCGGCGAAACCCTGCTGCGTGAGGCTGGCGAGCGCTTCGGCTGGTCGGCGCGCGCTTATTACCGGGTTCTGAAGGTCGCGCGGACCATTGCGGACCTGGCCGGTGCGGCCATGCCGAGCGTCGCGCAGGTCGGCGAGGCGATTCAGTACCGCCGTGCCTTCGGATCGCTATGAGGCGAAAAATATGCTGTCAAGACTTGACTTATGCACATACGGGCGTTCCAAACAGATTTGGATACAACTGAAAGGTCCGTCGCCGGGCACGCGAGAAAAGTGTTGATTTTATTGAGTTTTTTTAATCATGCAGCACAAGCCGAATCTGACAGAGTGCCCACCAGATGGGCATCCGCGACAATTTTCGACGAGTTCTCAACAGAGTTATCCACAGGGCACGTGAGTAAAGGAAAAACTTCAACGTAAACCGGGAATTAGCGCGCGATGCTACGAATGAACTTTCACTGTGCCCGGCGATCTATCGCGCGCCGAATCGGCCAAAAATACCTGTTTTAATACAGCTGAAACGACGAAAAAAATTGGTCGACCTGTTCCTGCTGCAGCGGTTTGGACGCGATGATGGCCGCCTGGTACACGTGACGTCCGCGCGCCACCAGCCGCGCGTACACGGTGCGCGTTTCATGCTGCGAGCCGGCTTCGCCGCTCAGCTTCATCTCCAGACCCAGCACCTGGCCGCCCGCGGCTAGCGGAATCTGGACCGCCCGCGCGTCCGGCGCGGCGCCCACGTTGCGGGCCAGCCCCGTGCGCAGAAAATCCAATGCCGCACGCTGGGTCGCTTCGTGGTCGTCCGGGAGCATGATCGTGCCGACGGCGAACACGGCGTCGCCGGCCTCGGCGGTTTGCATCGCCATCTGCATTGAAGTGCCGCCGATCTGCACCGCCCGTTGATCGTTGCCTGGCTTGGCCGGCAGGTCGACGGTGTAGCCGTTATCGTTATTCATGATGGTGCGCCAGTCGAAAGTCGGCGAGCAGGCGCTCAGTGCGGCGCCCAGCGCCAGCGTGCAGGCTGCGGCCCCGACGAGCGTCCATGCGCGTGGCGCACGCCGGGCAGCGGGCGCGCCTTTCGGCTGCAGGCTGCCGCATGAACTCACGGCGAACCGGCTGAAAAAGGCAGAACGACGCGAAATTTGAGCGAAGAAGAAACCGGCACGACGCATCACATCAAAAGCAGTTCGGAACATGGGGACGGAAGATCGGACTGACAGGAACGTAAAACCCTATTATCCGCTGCCGGCCGGCGTCCTGCCCCGCCACGGGAATGGCGCTACAATAGCGACGCTAAACAGTCCCGGGCCCCCAGGCCCAAACCGGCGCACTGTCCCGCGCGTTCTGCGCGACTCTCGAGGTTCCGTTCATGAGCTCCACTCCGTCCACCGCCGCCAAGCACGTGAATCCGCTTCGCTACGTGATCATTGCGATCGTCGCCGTGGCGATCGCCGTCGCGGGTTATTTCGCGTTTGCCGGTCAGCAGCGCGTGCCGGATGCCACTTTCACGCTGCTGTCGGGCCAGAAAGTGTCGACCGCCGACCTGAAAGGCAAGGTCTATCTGGTCAATTTCTGGGCGACCAGTTGCGACACCTGCATGAAAGAAATGCCGCAGATGGTCCAGACCTATAACCGCTTCAAGGGCAAGGGTCTCGAATTCGTCGCCGTCGCGATGAACTACGACGCGCCGATGTACGTGGCCAACTACTCGCAAACCCGCCAGTTGCCGTTCAAGGTTGCCATGGACGACGGCTCGGCCGCAAAACAGTTCGGTAACGTGCAACTCACGCCGACCACGTTCCTCGTCGATAAAGACGGCAAAATTCTGAAGCGCTATGTCGGCGAACCGCAGTTCGCGGAACTCGACAAGCTGCTGGAAAAGGCGCTGAACGCGGCTTAATTTTTACGCGGAGTTTTACTGCGATCGCAGCAGTACCCCGCCCCGCAGATCGAAACAGATTCAAACACGCCGGCCTCCTACTTCGAGGTCGGCGTTTTCATTTCTACCGCTCCCCTTCCCCTTTGGCCGCCAGGCCATATCGCTTGATCTTCTCGTACAGCGTGGCCTTGCCCAGTTGCAGTCGGTCGGCCGCGACCGCGACCGCACCGCCGGTCTGCTCCAGCGCCTCCGCGATCACCGCTCGCTCGAATTGCTCGACGCGTTCCTTCAACGGTTGTGCGCCAGCGCTGTCGTCGGTGAACGACATCACAGGATCGTCGGCGACGCCGAGCACGAAGCGGTCGGCGGCATTGCGCAGTTCCCGCACGTTACCCGGCCAGTCGCGCTGCATCAGGCTGGCGCGCTGCCGGTCGGTGAGGATCGGCGCAGGACGCTGGTAGCGCACTGCCGCGTCCAGCAGGAAATGCTCGAACAGCGGCACGATGTCTTCGCGCCGCTCGCCCAACGGCGGCAGCGCGATCGTCACCACGTTCAGCCGGTACAGCAGATCGCGCCGGAACGAACCGTCCGCGACATGCTCGGCCATATCGCCCTTGGCGGCGGCAACGACCCGACAATTCACGCGGATCGGCTGATTCGAGCCGAGCCGTTCCAGCACGCCGTCCTGCAACACGCGCAGCAGCTTGACCTGTAAAGCGAGCGGCATGCTTTCGATTTCGTCGAGAAATAGCGTGCCGCCCGACGCGTGTTCGAGCTTGCCGATGCGGCGCTTCGCGGCGCCGGTGAACGCCCCCGGCTCGTAGCCGAACATTTCCGACTCGAACATCGGCTCAGGTAACGCGCCGCAGTTCACCGCGATAAACGGCCGATCACGCCGTGGCGACAACTCGTGCAGACTGCGCGCGATCAACTCCTTGCCCGCGCCGGTGTCGCCGTTGATCAGCACGGACGCATCGGTCGGCGCGACGTTGGCGATCAGCCGCCGCACCTGTTCGATGGCCGGACTGCGGCCGATGATCCGCGGCGCCACCGAATTCTGTTCCGCCAACTCACGACGCAGCGCGATGTTCTCGAGCACCAGCTTGCGGCGCTCCAATGCGCGCCGCACGGTTTCGATCAGGCGCTCCGACGCGAACGGTTTTTCGATAAAGTCGTACGCGCCGTCGCGCATGGCTTGCACGGCCATCGAGATATCGCCGTGGCCGGTGACCAGAATCACCGGCACGTCGGGCGCGCGCTCGTGCCATTGCGCGAGCAGGTCGAGGCCGCTCGCGCCGGGCAAACGGATGTCGCTCACCACCACGCCGGAGAAATCCGCGCGAATCATCTTCGCCGCCGATTCCGCCGACGCATGGCCGATCACCTCGAAGCCCGCCAGTTGCAAACTCTGCACGCTCGCGCGCCGCACCAGTTCGTCGTCTTCGATATATAGCACTTGCAGCCCGTCGTTCAGCATGGCGTTTTCCGTCTGATTCATGAACCCGTAGTCAACGGGTCCGGGGTATGGCTCGTCTGCACGCGTGCGCGGCGCAGCGTCAGGACGAAGAGTGCGCCGCCGTCGGCTGCGTTGCGCGCCACCAGCGTGCCGCCGCAATCGCGCGCGATCGACGACGAGATCGCCAATCCGAGGCCCAATCCCTGGCCCATTTCCTTGGTCGTGAAGAACGGCTCGAATAGACGCGGCAGGACGTCGTCGGGAATGCCGGGTCCGTTGTCGCTGACCAGAAACGAGAGGCTGGTTGCGGACACGTCGATCTCGATCGTGATGCGCGGCGGATTCAAACCAGCGGTGGCGTCGAGCGCGTTGCCGAGCAGATTGATCAACACCTGTTCGAGCCGCAGGTCGTCGCAATGCGCGATCAGCTCGGGATGGTCGTCGGCGAGACTGAGCGGCGAGCGCGTGCCGCTGTCGTTATCCGCGTCGGCATCGACTAACACGTACTCGATTTCCACACCTTGCAAACGCTTTTGCAGCAGCGCGACGACGTTGCGCAGCGCCCGCATGATCGGCGCACGCGCACTGCGCGGCCGCGCGCGGCCGACGAACAGCTTCAACTGATTGGTGATCTTGCCCATGCGCTCGGTGAGCGCGGCGATCGCTTCGAGATTCTCGCGCGCCGACGCCTGGTCGCCGCGCTCCAACAGCACACGCGTGTTGTCCGAGAACCCGCGCAGCGCGGCGAGTGGCTGATTCAATTCATGCGTGATACCGGCAGCCATCTGACCCAGCGCGGCGAGCTTGCTCGCCTGGATCAGCTCGTCGTGGGCGGCGCGCAATTCCTGCTCGGCGCGCGTACGTTCGGCCACTTCCTTGTGCAATTGTTCGTTCGCTTCGGACAGATCCGCCGTACGTTCGGCCACGCGCCGGTTCAATTCCGCATACGCCTTTTGCAGCATCGCGCGGCTACGCATCACCTCGCGCACGCGCGCGCGACGCATGCGCCAGTAAAACGCGAACAACACGAGCGACACGTAGCCGAAAGCCGTGACGATGGTCGCATTGCGTGCGTCGGCATCGACCGGATCGACGGGCGACATGGTGATCAGATGCCAGTCCGGCTCGCCCATGCCCCGCCGCGACGCAAGGTAGCGCGGTGCATAACGGCCGCCGCCGATGCGCACGATCTGCGCATTGCCTTCCAGCGTGCGCTCGATCGTGACGGGCAGCGGCGCGATCGGCTGCTGCGCATATTGACGCGCCTGGTAGATCGAATCGGCAACCTGGCCGGAGAGCGGCCGGATCGTGTGATATTTCCACGCGGGCATCGACGAGAGAAAGATCACGCCGTGGTCGTCCGTAACGACGAGCGGCTCGGACGCATCCGCCCCCTGGAACCATTCGAGATCGAGTTTGACGACCGCCACGCCGACGATCTTCCCGTCACGCCGCACCGGCTGCGAGATGTAGTAGCCGGGCGCCTGCGAAATCGTGCCGATGCCGAAGAAGCGGCCCACGCCGCCCTTCACCGCATCGAGAAAGTACGGCCGGAATTGATAGCCCGCGCCGATAAAACTTTGCGGCCCTTGCCAGTTGCTCGCGGCCACGCAATAACCGTCGAGCGGAATGATGTAGGTGACCGTGGCACGCGCGTGGCGGTTGAGGTCTTCCAGATAGAGATTGGCGCGCCGCACGTTGGCCGCCGTCGGATCGACCAGCACGTCCTGCACGATGGGATGTTCGGCCAGCAGATAAGGCAGCGATTCGTAGCGTTCGAGCGTGCTCTTCAGCGCGTTGGCCGTACGATCCACGCGCACCGCCGCGTTGCGCCGCAAATTGTCGATGCCGCGCTGCCACGCAATGCTGTACGTGAGCCCGCACGCCGCCACGAGCCCGACGACGAGCGCGAAGAGGATCAGCAGGCGGCGCGTCACGTTGGCAATATCCGATCGGAGGGGATCGTTTATTGTGGCATAAGGCGAAGCGCCGCCGGCGCGAGTTTCGTCGGCCGGCGGCGCGGGGGTTGGACGCACGGCCACCCGTTTCATGTGCGGGTGGCCGTGGAGGTTGCGGTTGAAGCGAAAAACGCGGTGAGCGTCGAAACCGGAGCCGCAGCCCAGCTTAAACGCCGGCCGGCTCTTTGACCGCCACCTCGCCGCGCAACGCGGCATTCAGCTTGTTGCGGTCCAGTTCCTTTTCCCATGCCGACACCACCACCGTCGCCACACCATTGCCGACGATGTTGGTCAGCGCACGGCACTCGCTCATGAAGCGGTCGATACCGAGAATCAGCACCATGCCCGACAGCGGAATGGTCGGCACCACGGCCAGCGTCGCTGCCAGCGTGATGAAGCCCGCGCCCGTCACACCGCTCGCGCCCTTCGAGGTCAGCATCGTCACCGCCAGCAGCGTGAGCTGCTGCGTCCACGTGAGGTCGATATTGGTCGCCTGGGCGATGAACAGCACGGCCATCGTCATGTAGATGTTGGTGCCGTCGAGATTGAACGAGTAACCGGTCGGCACCACGAGGCCCACCACCGAGCGCGAGCAGCCGAGCTTTTCGAGCTTCAGCATCAGTTGCGGCAGCGCGGCTTCCGACGAGCTCGTGCCCAGCACGATCAGCATCTCTTCCTTGATGTACGCGACGAAGCGCAGGATATTGAAGCCCACCGCCCGCGCGATGACGCCGAGCACGACCACCACGAACACGATCGAAGTCAGATAGAACGTGCCGATCAGTTTGAGCATGGGCAGCAGCGAGCCAATGCCGTACTTGCCGATCGTGAAGGCCATCGCGCCAAACGCACCGATCGGCGCCAGCTTCGTGATGATGCGCACCACGCCGAACAGCACATGCGAGAGCCCGTCGATGAAGTTCGTCACGACCTTGCCCTTCTCGCCGGCCGTGGCGAGCACCGCGCCGAACAGCAGCGCGATCAGCAGGATCTGCAGGATTTCACCTTGCGCGAAAGCCGACGTGAGGGTGTCCGGAATGATGTGCATCAGGAAGTCCACGGTCGTCTGGCCGTGCGCCTTCGCGGCGTACGACGCGACGGCTTTGCCGTCGAGCGTGGCGGGGTCGATGTTGAAGCCGACGCCCGGTTTGAGCACGTGCGTCGCGATCAGCCCGAGCACCAGCGCGAAGCTCGAGACGATTTCAAAGTACAGCAGCGCCTTGCCGCCCACGCGTCCGACCTTCTTCATGTCTTCCATGCCGGCGATACCCGTCACCACCGTGCAGAAGATGATCGGCCCGATCACCATCTTGATCAGCTTGATGAAACCGTCGCCGAGCGGCTTCATGTCGACGGCGAGATTCGGGTAGTAGTGTCCGAGCGCGATGCCGATGATGATCGCCACGATCACCTGCACGTACAGCACTTTATGGATAGGTTTTTTCACGATGTTTCCTGCGATATGAGTGAGCTCATGGCCCGCCACGCCGCGCATCATGCGAACGAATCATCGTCACGCCTGTGCACGGCATTAGGCCGCGACAAGACGACGAATTCAGAAATACCAGGAAGGGAAATCAGACATCGTTGTCTCCTTGCTTTAGTTGTCGGACCGTTGCGGCCGCGTGTTCTAAATTGCAAGGTCGATGCCAGCTTGAAGCCGGACTCGGCGCGTTGATTTTTATGGCTTTTTTAAGATACGGCGAGGTGCGCCTTCCGGGATTCCGGAAATCCGGACGAGCGGTGTCGGGGAATCCGGAATGCATCGCGACGCGGGCCTCGGGAAAACCCCGAGGCTTTTTTGCTGCGCGCTTTGCTTTGGTTTGACGGGCCTGACCTTGCCTGACTAGCTCGCTTCTGCTCGGCGTTGCCCGGCCCGGACAACGCGCCGCCAGACCCCGAGGCGTTTAAACCGCGCCTTCTTCCAGCACCAGCAGATTCTCGTGCGAGAAACCCAGCGACACCGGTTGCCCCCGCTCAGGCAGGCCGCGATTGGGGTCGTTGAACACGTCGAGCGAAATCACCGCGTCTTTCACGCGCGTTCTAATTCGCACCACCGCGCCGAGGAAATTCACTTCTTCGACGGTCGCGTTCAGCGTGTTGCGGCCCGGCGCGGCCGGCTCCAGCACGATGGCTTCCGGCCGCAACGCGAGCAGGCGTTGCTTGCCGGCGTCATCCGACGGCAGTGCCTGCGTGGTGGTCAACTCCTGACCGTCCACCGCCATCCGGCCGGTCGCCGGATCGACCACGTGCCCCGCCAGAATATTGAGCGTACCCACGAACGACGCCACGAAGCGCGTGCGCGGATAGTTATAGATCTCCGACGGCGTGCCGATCTGTTCGACGCGCCCTTCGTTCATCACGACGATGCGGTCGGAAATGGACAGCGCCTCTTCCTGATCGTGCGTGACGAAAATCGACGTGATACCCAACTCGCGTTGCAACGCGCGAATGTCCTGCCGCAGCGAAATGCGGATCTTCGCGTCGAGCGCCGAGAGCGGTTCGTCGAGCAGCAGAACCTGTGGCTTGCCGGCCAGCGCGCGCGCCAGCGCGACACGTTGCTGCTGACCGCCCGACAGTTGCCACGGATAGCGCTCGCCGAGATGCGGCAGCTTGATGAGTTGCAGCATCTCGTCCACGCGCTGCTTGATCTCCGCCTGCGGCCGATGATTAATCTTCAGCCCAAAGCCGATGTTGTCCGCCACCGTCATGTTCGGAAACAGCGCATACGACTGGAACACCATGCCGACCTTGCGTTGCCGCGTGCGCAGATGCGTGACGTCTTTGCCATCGAGCCGGATGATGCCGCGCGTCGGCGTTTCAAAGCCCGCGATCATGCGCAGCACCGTGGTTTTGCCGCAGCCCGACGGCCCGAGGAAAGTAATGAACTCGCCGCGCTCGATCTTCATGTCGAAGTGATGCAGCGCCGTGTTCGCCCCGAAGGACTTGTGCAGATTTTCGATCTCAAGGAATGCCATGATTCGCCGCCTCAGTGCGTCAAATTCTCATTAACGTCGACTCAACGTCGACCTGACGTCAAACTTTCTGGCCGCTCAACGCGCGGGCCGAACCGAATACCTGAATCAATCCCATCGACGCCCACGTGATCACGAACGCAATGATCGCGAGCGCCGACGGCTCATACGCGCGATTCGCGCCGATCAACTGCAGGTACGGACCGAACGCGGGCCGGTCGAGCAGGCTCGCAAACGTGAACTCGCCGATCACCACGGCAAAGGTGAGAAACGCGCCGGACAGAATGCCCGAGCGGATATTCGGAAAGATCACCTTGAACAGAATGGTCGGCCAGTTCGCGCCGAGGCATTCAGCCGCTTCGGTGAGCGAGCGCACGTCGACGGCGCGCAGGCCGGCGTCGACCGAGCGGTACATGTACGGTAAAGACAGCGTCACGTAGCCGCACACCAGCAGCAGATCCGTGGCGCGCTCGTTGCCGGTGAGCGGCAGAATCGAGCTGCTGTTGTAGATGCGCAGATAGCCGAACACGATCACGATGGCGGGCACCACCAGCGGCAACAGCGTGATGAATTCGACGAGCGGACGCAGCTTCGGCAGTCGCAATTGCACCCAGTAAGCCGTCGGCACGACGAGCAACACGCCGACCACAATCGTCAGCAGCGCCATGAGAATCGAATAGCCGAACGAGGCCTGAAAACGCGGATCGCTCAGCACGACGTGGTAAGCCTCGAAGCTGTACACGCCGCGTTTCATCCGCATGCTGAACTCGAAAGTCGCGATCAGCGGAATCAGGAAATACAGCGAGCCGACGATCATCGCCGTCCACGCACCCACGCGCGATTGGCTTTTCATCGACGCCCCCTTTCGGCGCGCGAGCGCAGCCAGATATAGCCGCCGTTCGACAAACCCGTCACAAGCACCATGCCGAGCGCGAGCGCATAGCCGAGGTTCTGGTTGTGCATCACGTCGCCGCGAATCTGCGCATACAGCAGGATCGTGACGATGTTCAGCGAGCTGCCGGTCAACGCATAAGCCGTGGCGACCGCGCCGAACGAATTGGCGAACAGCAACAGCGCCGCGCCGAGCACGCTCGGCCACAACACCGGCAGCGCGACGTAACGCCAGTATTGATACGAGGTGCCGCCCAGACAGTCGCAGGCTTCGCGCCATTCGCGCTTCAGGCCGTCGAGCGCGGGCGTGACGATCAGTACCATCAACGGAATCTGGAAATACAGATAGGTCAGCGTCAGGCCGGAAAAGCTCAGAATGCTGAAACCTGTCGAGTAAAGATTGAAGCCGAGATACTTTTTCAGCAGCACGGTGACGAGCCCGACGCGCCCCAATGTGCAGATGAACGCAAACGCGAGCGGCACGCCGGCAAAGTTCGACGCCACGCCGGAAAACGTCATCAGCGTAGGGCGAATCCAGCCGGGTAGTTTGCCCTGCACCGCGGCCCACGCGAGCAGCGAGCCGATCACGGCGCCGCCGAGCGACGAGGCGGCGCTCACCTTGAAGCTGATCCAGTACGCGTCCAGCACGGTGGGCTGCAGCAGGTCACGGAAATTGCCGAGCGTGAAATGACCTTGCGCGTCCTGAAATGCACCGACCATCAGAAAGCCGGTGGGCAGAATCAGGAACAACAGCGCGAAGGTAAAGAACGGCAATACGCCGATCCAGGCAAGAAACTGCGACGCGCGGCCCGGTCCGTCGACGCGAGGCGTTGGCGTGGGCGCAGGCGGAACCAGCAATTCCGGTTGCACCGCTCCAGCATCCGATGAAGCGCTCATAGCTCACCTTTGAGACTGTCTGGCAAAACGTCAGGCGTGCCGCTCGGATCGAGCAGCACGCCGACTGCAATACTTCGGGTTACAGTTCGCCGCCACGGCGCGGAGCTTGCCCCGCCGCGGCAACGACCTGCGTCGCTTACTTGACGTTCGCGCCGACCGCCTGATCCCACTGCTTCGTGATGGTGTCTTTATAGGCGTCCTGTTGGGACAGCGTCGGGAACACCACGTTCTTGTACGACGACGGCGGCGGCAGCTTGTCGAGCAGCGCTTGCGGCACCTTCTTGCCGGCCACCAGTTCGTTGTAGCGCATCGGGTGGCAGTAGCCCGCCAGCCAGCCGATCTGGCCTTCGTCCGAGTAAAGGTATTCCATCCACAGCTTGGCGGCATTCGGATGCGGGGCGTAAGCGCTGATCGCCTGAACGTACACACCGGCAACAACGCCCGTCTTCGGAATCACCACCTGCACCTTCGGGTTGCCCTTCAGCGTGTCGCGGTCGGCCAGCGCGTTGTAGTCCCAACGCACGACGATCGGCGTGGTGCCTTGCGCAAGCGATGCGGCCTTGCCGATCACCGGCACGAAGTTGCCGTTCTTGTTCAGATCGGCAAAGTACTTCAGGCCCGCTGCGCCGGCCTTGCTCGCGTCGCCCTTGCTTTGCGACAAGCCGGCCGCGAACACGGCCTGGATGGCCTGGTTGGCGGTACGCGGATCGCCCGCGAGCGACACGGCGTTCTTGTAGTCGGGCTTGAGCAGATCGCTCCAATCCGTCGGCGCCTTGTCGATCATGTCGGCGTTCACTTCGAACGACAGCACGCCGTAGTAATCGCCGTACCAGTAGCCGTCAGCGTCTTTCGACTCTTTCGGAATCGAGTTCCACGTCGCGACCTTGTACGGTTGAAGCAGGCCTTCGGCCTTCGCGGTCGGACCGAACGACAGCCCCACGTCGATCACGTCCGGCGCTTGCGGGCCCTTGTTGCCCTTGTTCGCCTTGATCGCTTCGACTTCGTCGCCCGAACCGGCATCCGGATTCAGCTCGTTGATCTTGATGCCGTACTTCTTCTGGAAGCCGGCCACCAGTTGGCCGTAGTTACACCAGTCGTGCGGCAACGCGATCACGGTGAGCTGGCCTTCCTGCTTGGCGGCGGCGATCAGTGTGTCGAGCGGCGCGGCGCAAGCCATGCTGCTGGCGCCGGCGGCGACGCCCGCCGCTGCCGACATGGAAATTAAACGGACTAACGCGGTGCGGTTCATGGTCTTCCTCATCCTCTGCCGAAATTGCTACGTTTGGAAAATTTCTGGTTCGAGCTTCAGGGCGCATGCCAATGCGCAATGGCGCGCGCCCTCCGACATGTTCAGGCCGGCGTGGAGAACATGTCGTGATGCAGTGTATCGATGCGATCTGTACAAATCATGTCGACGCCCCATTGCGCGAGCAGTTGCGCACGCGCCGGGTCGTTCACCGTATAAGCGAGCACGCGCAGCCCGGCCGCACGAATCTCGGCGACCAGCGGCTCGCTCAGATAACGGTGGCTCGCGTGCAGCGACACGCAGTCGAGTTCACGCACGATTTGCAGCCAGTCGGCGGGTACTTCTTCGAACAGCATGCCGCGTTGCAGCGCAGGCGCCGCGTCGCGCGCCGCCGCCAGCGCCTCGAACGAAAACGACGACAGCAACGGCGCCGTTTGCCCTTGCCACAAAGTCAATGCGCCGCTTGCCACCAGCGCGCCCGTGATTGCGTCGCGCCCCGGACACGGCTTGATCTCGATGTTCGCGGCGATGCCCTCGCGTGCGCAGCGCCCGGCCGCCTCGGCGAGCGTCGGCAGATGGGTGCCGGCGAATTGCGCGCTGTCGCCGTACCAGGCGCCGGCATCCAGTGTGCTCAATTGCGTCCACGTGTGATCGGCGGCGGCGCCGTGGCCGTTCGTGGTGCGCTCGAGCGCGTCGTCGTGCATCAGAAAGAGCTGGTTGTCGGCGGAAAGCTTGGCGTCAAATTCGACCATGCGGTAACCGTAGCGCACGCAGGCGTCGAATCCTGCCAAGGTGTTTTCCGGCGCCAGCGTGCCGCCGCAGCGATGCGCGACCAGCCGCGGATACGGCCAGTCAGCGCTCAAGGTGCGGCCCATCTCATGAATCCCGTTTGCCACGTCTCGTTACCTTCCCGATAGAGCGGGTTAAATATGCTCTCGACGCGTTACTGGCCATGACGGCCATGACGGCACAGGCAAGCTTCCGGCTGTCTTCACACGCGAGCTCCGCGCGTAGTATCGCGCCAAGCCAGGCGGCGCGATAGCTGGCCGAACGGTCTACGCAAGAACCTCGCAAATCGTATGAAGCGTTGCCGTATCATTGTCAGGATCACGAATCGTGCTGCATCCGGCCGCGCAAGACACCGCAGGCAACTCGTTCAGCCAGCCGATCCCAAGATTCATTATGGCGACGGCATGGGTCAATCAGATTGCCAAAAAACGTCGCAAAATGCTCGAAATCGGACATTTCAATTCCTTTTCGAACATTTGATGTTCGAAACAGCCGTAACGCTTCGATTTGCGAAGGCTAAGGTGAAATACACAAACTTGCAAGCTGCCAAAAAAATACAACACAATTCGACTAAAGTACTAAGCTTGACATAGTTTGGACACACATTCGTGTCCACGATATCGCTCTTAAAACCAGGCTGCGTGAACGCGCGTGGGCATTCAAGGAAAAATGCATGTGGCAGGAAGACCGTCATCAGAGAATTCGTGCGCTGCTGTCCACGCTGCAGCGCGTGTCGACCGAACGGATCATGGCGGACCTGGGGGTATCGCGCGAAACAGTGCGGCGCGATCTGCTCGACCTCGAAGCACTCGGTGAGCTGCGGCGTGTGCATGGCGGGGCGATCAAACCCGCTGACGAAGCCCCCATCGCAGAGCGCGCGCACATGCGCGTCAAATCCAAGACGGCTATCGCGAAAGCCGCCACCGGTTTGATCGCGAGCGGCCAGACGCTCTTCATCGACGCGGGCACCACGACTGCGGCGCTCGCCGAAGAACTCGCGAAGCTGGCCAATCTGACCATCGTCACCAACTCGATCGACGTCGCGCTGAAAATGCGCGGCGGCGTCGAGCAAACCGACGCCGCCAACGAAGTGATTCTGCTAGGCGGCTCGATCAGCGACCGCGCCATGGCCACCACCGGCGCCACCACGGTGCTCGATATTCAGCGCTACCGCGCGGACCTCGCGCTGCTGTCGCCGGTCGGCGTCGATCACCGGCATGGCGCGACCAATTACGACCACGCCGAAACCGAAGTGGCGCGCGCGATGGTCGCCAACGCGGACCGCGTGGTGATCCTCGCCGACTACAGCAAGATCGGCCAGCGCAGCCGCATTTCCTACTGCCCGGTCGAGCGGATCGATGTGCTCGTCACCAACAAAAAGGCGGCCGAAGCCGCCGAATTCGCCGCGCTGAAAAAGAAGCTGGAAGAGATTGTTCTGGCTTAGGTTTTCAGCGCCGCGGATTGCCGTGATGATGCGCTATTCCTTCACATGCATCGTGTCGAGCGCGCGCTTGCGCAAGCGCGTGTCGTGCAGCGCGCCAGCCGCGTCGAGCACCGGATAGGCGGTCGAACAGAACAGCGAGTTGAGCCGCTTCATGTCGCTGATCAGATCCAGGTGCAGCGCGCTGGTTTCGATGCTGCGCAGCGTTTGTCCGGCGAGCCGATCCAGATGCTTGTACGAATACGCGCGCTCCAGGTCGCGAAAGCGCTCCTTCTCCGCCAGCAGACGCTCGGCGCATCGCAGGTCGTTATTCAGAAACACAGAGAGCCCCAGTTGCAGGTTGCTGACGAGCCGCGCCTGCAGATCGTCGAGCTCACCCAGCCCTTCTTCCGAAAACGACAGACGGTGCGCGATCTTCTTTTCCTCGATATCCCTGACGATCCGCTCGATGATGTCGCCCGCATGCTCCAGGTTGATCGTCAACGAAATGATGTCGGTCCAGCGTCGGCTGTCCGCTTCATCGAGCTGCTCGCGTGAGATCAGCGTCAGATACGTTTTGACCGCCGCGTAGAGTTCGTCGACGTCGTCGTCCATACGAACCGTTTCGCGCGCTTTGTCCAGACTGTTGTGATGAATCAGGTCCGCGACGTTGTCGAGCATGGTGCGCACGATGTCGCCGATCCGCAGCACTTCGCGCGCCGCGTGGGCGAGCGCGAGCGTGGGAGTGGACAGCGCCGTGGCGTCCAGATGCAGCGGCCGCAACTCGCCATTGGGCTGCGGCCGGTCCGGCAACACGCGCACGCAGATACGCGCGACGGGATCGATCAGCGACAAACACGCGCAACACCGCAGCGCGTTGTAGATCAGATGAAAACCCACCGTCGCTTCGCGCGGATTCGCGATCAACACCGGCAAGCCGCGCGCCAGCAGCGGCGCGAACGGCAGGATCAGCAGCGCGCCGGCCAGCTTGAACGCGAAGCTGCCCAATGCGAGCCGCCGCGCCGCGGCGTTCTGCGCGACGGTGCCGAGCAGCGCCAGCAAGCCGCTGCCGAGGTTCGCGCCGATCACGAGACACAGCGCGACCTTCAGCGAAATCACACCGGACGACGCCAGCGTCGCGGTCAGCAACACCGCCGCGAGACTCGAGTACGACAGCATCGCGAACGCGGCGCCGACCAGTGCGTCGAGCATGGTGTCGCCGGTCAATGCGCCGAACATCACGCGCACGCCGGCGCCTTGCATCATCGGCTGGGCGGCTTCGACGATCAGGTGCAGCGCCAGCAGGATCAACCCGAGTCCGATCAGTGTGCGGCCGGCTTGGCCGATCCGGTTCTGCTTGCGCGACAGGAACAGCGGCACGCCCAGCAGAATCAGAATCGGTGAGAGCCACGACAGATCGAGCGTGAGAATCCGCGCCATCAACGCGGTGCCGACGTCCGCGCCGAGCATGATCGCCAGACCGCTGGTGAGCGGCAGCAGTCCCTGCGCCGCGAACGACGTGACGATCATCGCGGTGGCATTGCTGCTCTGCACCAGACTCGTGACGCCGACGCCCGCGAGAAAGGCCCGCCAGCGGCTGGCGGTGCTGCGGCCGAGCATGCTGCGCAGATCGGCGCCGAGGACCCGCAGGATGCCAGTGCGAACAATGTGGGAACCCCACACGAGGAGCGCCACGCCGGCGAGAAGGTTAAGGAGAATCAACATAACGTGCTGCCCATTGCTGCTGCCATGACCCGAACCGCATGCCGCGCTGGCGCGTTATGCGAAGCGTATGTGACAGTAGTGTTGCACATTTTTGCCTTATTGTAATTTTGTGCGTTTGACTATACGCTCGTGGCAAACTGTGGATTGCTGTGCGCCGGCTGATGCGCGTCAGCCACGCGATTGATTCGACCTAATAAACCAAAAGGACTCTGGATGAGCCGCAATCTTGCGCTGTTCGACCTGGACCATACGCTGCTGCCGCTCGATAGCGATCAGGCGTGGGCCCACTTCATTGCTGGCTTGGGAATAGAAGGCGCGGCGCGGCACGCCGAAGAGATCGACGGTTACTACCGTCAGTACGTGGCCGGCACGCTCGATATGGCGGCTTATCTGAACTACACGCTGGCGCCGCTGGCACGTCACTCGCGCGAGCAACTCGACGCGTGGCATGCGCAGTTCATGCGCGAAGTGATCACGCCGGCCATCTTGCCGGCCGCGCGCGAAATCGTGCAACGCCATATCGCGGCGGGCGACCTGTGCTGCATCGTCACCGCCACCAACGTTTTCATCACGAAGCCGATCGGCAAGGCGCTCGGTTTCGATCATCTGCTGGGAATCGATCTGGGCACTGAAGGCGACGATCCGGCGGCGCGCTTCACCGGTAAGGCGGTCGGTGTGCCGACCTTCCGCGAAGGCAAGATCACGCGGACCGAGCATTGGCTGGCGTCGCTCGGACACCGTCTGCAGGACTTTCCGCAGAGCTGGTTTTATAGCGATTCGATCAACGACGTGCCGTTGCTGGAACTCGTCACCGATCCCGTCGCGACGAATCCCGATCCGCGTTTGCGCACTATCGCGAACGATCGCGGCTGGCGGGTGATCGAGCTGTTTGGTTGAGCGGTGTCGGCGCTGGCTGCTTCGCGGCGGGGTGATTGACCATTGTGTGGATCGCGCCGGCCTGACCAGCCGCTGTACGGTTCGCGTTTGCCGCGCTCGCGGCCTTTCAGTGGTCTCTTATACGCGCCCTTTCCACGGCACCAGTCGCCGTTCCAGCGCACGCATGCCGAGATCGAACAGCCATGCGATCAAGCCGATCAGCACGATGCCCATCACCACCACGTCGGTGCGCAAAAAGCTCGACGCGTTGAGCACCATCTGACCGAGTCCCGCCGTCGCCGCGACCATTTCGGCCGCAACCAACGTGGTCCAGCCGAAGCCGATCGCAATCCGCAGTCCCGTCAATATCTCCGGCAACGCCGCAGGCAGCACCACGTGCCGCACCACCTGCGAAAAACGGCCGCCCAGCGAATACGCCGCGTGAATCTGCTCGACGGTCGCGCTGCGTGCGCCAGCGCGCGCAGCCATTGCGATCGGCGCGAAACACGCGAGATAAATCACGACGATCTTCGCGGTTTCGTCGATACCGAACCAGATCACCACGAGCGGCAGGTAAGCGAGCGGCGGTAACGGCCGATAGAACTCCAGCGGCGGATCGAGCAGCCCGCGCGCGACCCGGCTCACGCCCATCAGAATCCCCACCGGCACCGCCGTGACGGCCGCCAGCGCGAACGCGCCGAATACCCGCAGCGCGCTCCAGGCGAGATGCTCGGAGAGCGGCAAGCCGCCCTGGATGCGTCCGTGCCATGCGTCGAGGAATGCCGCCCAGACCGCTTCCGGTGTCGGCAGAAATAACGGCGGCAGCCAATGCAGATGTGTCGCGAACCACCACAGCGCCGCGAGCGTCGCGACTGAGATTGCGCTCAATGCGGCGGTTGGGCCTTCGCCCGGCAAGCGCCAGCCTTGAGTGGGCCGCGTCTTGCCTGCGGCGGGTTCGTTTTTCCGGTTCACGGGCACCGTGCTCAATGTTTCGCGTGAAGCCGTCACGACACCACCTCTTCCTGATTGCGCTCATGCAGGCGACGCACCAGTCGCTCCCGCCATTCGATGAAGTCTGGCGACGATTTCACCGCGCGTGCATCATGCGTTTCGAGAAAACGTCGCGCAAACGGTAGATCGTAGCTTTCGGCGATACGTCCCGGACCCGGCGTCATGACGACGAGACGGGTCGCGAGAAACAGCGCTTCCTCAACGCTATGCGTGATGAAAAACACCGTCTTGCGCGTGCGGCCCCATACGTCGAGTACGAGTTCCTGCATCGACTCGCGCGTCATTGAATCGAGCGCGCCCATCGGCTCGTCCATCAGCAGCACTTGCGGGTCGCTCGCCAGCGCGCGCGCAATGCCCACGCGCTGCTGCATGCCACCCGAGAGCGCATAGACCCGCGAGTGCGCATGCTTGTCGAGCCCCACCAGCGCCAGCATCTCGCGCGCGATGCGCTCGCGCTCCGCTTTCGGCACGCGTTGAAACCGCAAGCCGAGCGCGACGTTGTCGAGCACGTCGAGCCACGGCATCAGCGCGTACTTCTGAAACACCACGCCGCGATCCGCGCCGGGGCCGCGCACGACCTCGCCGTTCAGGCGCACTTCCCCCTCGGTCGGCGTGATGAAACCGGCGATGCAGTTGAGCAAGGTCGTCTTGCCGCAGCCCGACGCGCCCAACGCGACGACGAACTCACCGGCGCCGATATGCAGATCGACGTCCGCGAGCGCGACGTGTGGGGCCGCGCCGCGTGCGCCTTCATAGGCGACGTGCAATCGCCGGATTTCAAGACCGCTCATGGCTCGACCTCATACTGCGGATGTGAAACAACCTGCGTCGATCAATGCGCCGCGCGCTGCACGAACCGCGGATCGACGCCGCTCGAATAGTCGGCGAGCACGTTCTGGATGGTGCCTTGCGTCTTCAGGAACGCGGCGGTCGCAGCCATCGACTTCGCCGCGCCCGATTGCGCGCCACCACCCAGCCATGCATTCGACGCCTGCTGCGCGGGCGTCGGGAAGCCGTACAGCGCGAGGCTCGCCGGCACGTCTTGCGCGTTGGCGCCGGACTCTTTCGCGACGGCCTCCACCTGCGGCGACACCGCGCTCCACGCAGACGTGTGTTCGCGATAGCTCGCGTCGGTCGCAGCCAGCACCTTCACGAAACGCTCGACAAACTCCGCGTTCTGAGTCGCGAATTTGCGATCGACAACGAAGCCGTCGAAAGTTGCTTTGCCGGTTTGCTGAGCGACCTGACCCGACGTGATCAGCACCTTGCCGTTCTGTTTGACCTTGGCCAGAACCGGGTCCCAGATGTAAGTCGCGTCGATGTCGCCGCGCGCCCAGGCCGCTGCGACTTCGGGCGGCCGCAGGTTGACGATCTTTACGTCGGCCGGATTCACGCCTGCGCTCTGCAACGCAACCAGCGTATGAAAGTGCGAAGTCGACACGAACGGCACGCCGATTTTCTTGCCTTTCAATCCCGCGACACTCGTCACATTCGAGCCGTCGCGCGCGACCAGCGCTTCAGCGTTGTTGATATTGTCCAGAATCCAGAATAGCGAAATATCGACACCTTGCGACAACCCCGCCGCGATCGGGCTCGACCCGGCTTCGCCGAGCTGCACCGAACCGGAGGCGAGCGCACGGATCACGTCGGCGCCGCTGCCGAGCTTGCGATACGTCACCTTGTACCCCGTGGCTTTCTCGACCTCACCAGTGGCCTGCGCGTAGCGCCACGGCACCACCATGTCCTGATACGCGATCACGACTTCTTTGTTGTCGGCGTGTGCCGGGGAAACAAACGTCGCGGACAGTGCGAACAGCGTAACGACCGCGGCCAGCGGACGGTGAAAGCGCTTCATCGGGAAACCTCGTGTGTGGATAGTGTCTGCGAGGCTTCCGACTATAGGGAGTTTGTTCACTGACGGTTCTATTTAATCCGCAATTGCTAATCACGCCGTTCAAGCATTGCTTTTCACGTTCGGTTAGCTACGAGCGACTGCTGCCGCGGGCATTGAGCCAGCTCCAGCGAATGATGAGGCTTGCCATGCTCGCACGCAAGCAGGCCGTTCGGCATATTGACCGTGCCTTGGCGACCGCGCGAAGATCGTCGGATCGTTTTCACCGCACCTTTCCATGTCCGATTTTCCTGGCCGCCTGAGTTGGCTGTTCTTCAATGTGGGCGTGCCGATTCTGGCGCCGATCGCGTTGCTGCCCCTGCTCGGTTTCTCGCGTTTCTATCGGCTCGCGTCGAGAGGTATCGCGATGCGCTGCGTGAAGGAGGGGCAGCTTCTGTGGGTCGTCATTTCGATGTGCGCGAGCGCGTGCCATGAGATCGGCGGCGCGCTAAGCCATGCATCGTCAGACGGCACTCGAGCCATGTTGTTCGCCGGCCTGCTTTGGCATGGCATGTTTATCGTGGCGTCGTCCGTCATCGTATCGTTTGGCGTCGCCGATTCAATGCCAGATCCGGCCTACGACAGTGAAGAAAAAGCACGCAGCCGCAGGCTGATGTGGGCTTCATTGCTCATGACGGCACTCGTCACAACCTCATACTGCATATCTCATTTTTCGTTAACCTAACTAATTTATTTCCATTACTTTATACTTTCAAAATCTCTACACACGGAGAGGCCACATGCCCAATCTGATCGACTACATCATCGAAAACCGAGCCATGCGCGACCGTTTCATCGCCGCCATGATTCCCTTCACGATTGTGGGCACCACGATTTCATCGGTTTGCATGGTGCTTGCACGCTACTATCGCTAGCGCTTGTGAATCGGCCTCGAAGGTCGATCCACCAAAAACAAAGCCCGCATCAAGTGCGGGCTTTGTTTAATACGGACAGCGATCCAAAATACTCAGACCACGCCGGCTCCATGCGCCTGCAAATCGGCGTGATAGCTCGAACGAACCATTGCGCCCACCGCAGCATGCGTGAAGCCCATCTTGTACGCTTCTTCCTCGTACATCTTGAACG
Source organism: Paraburkholderia sp. BL21I4N1 (assembly GCF_002973525.1). Taxonomy (GTDB): domain Bacteria; phylum Pseudomonadota; class Gammaproteobacteria; order Burkholderiales; family Burkholderiaceae; genus Paraburkholderia. Next base: position 38,024 of record NZ_PVEN01000015.1, on the reverse strand, counting down.
TGTCCGGATGCACGTACGAGCGCACCGGCAGGTGGTGTTCCGACGGCTGCAGGTACTGGCCGATCGTCAGCATGTCCACATTGTGTTCGCGCAGGTCGCGCATTACCTGCAGAATTTCTTCTTCGGTTTCACCAAGGCCGACCATCAGACCCGACTTGGTGGCAACGTCCGGATGCAATGCCTTGAAGTCCTTAAGCAGCTTCAGCGAATGCGCGTAATCCGAACCCGGGCGCGCTTCCTTGTACAAACGCGGCACCGTTTCGAGATTGTGGTTCATCACGTCCGGCGGAGCCGCGTTCAGAATGCCGATCGCGCGATCCAGACGGCCGCGGAAGTCCGGCGTCAGAATTTCGATGCGCGTTTCCGGCGAGAGTTCACGCGTCTGGCGGATGCATTCCACGAAGTGAGCCGCGCCACCGTCACGCAAGTCGTCACGGTCCACGCTGGTGATCACCACATACTTCAGCTTCAGCGCGGCGATGGTGCGCGCCAGATTGCCGGGTTCCTCGACATCGAGCGGATCCGGTCGGCCGTGGCCGACGTCGCAGAACGGGCAGCGGCGCGTGCACTTGTCACCCATGATCATGAACGTGGCCGTGCCCTTGCCAAAGCACTCGCCAATGTTCGGGCAGCTCGCTTCCTCACACACCGTGTGCAGATTGTGTTCGCGCAGAATCTGCTTGATTTCGTAAAAGCGTGAATTGCCGGTTGCCGCTTTGACGCGAATCCAGTCGGGCTTCTTCAGCTTTTCGATCGGGATGATCTTGATGGGAATACGGGCGGTTTTGGCTTGCGCCTTCTGCTTCGCGGTCGCGTCGTAAGCAGCGGCTGAAGCCGGCACGGCGTCGGAAGCGGGAGAAGTTGCGAGGTTCGCGGTAACGTCAGTCATTCGTTCGGTCCAGTCAGGCGGTGAGCGCACCGGCCTGCGGTTGGGCGACGGCCGCAGGACTGCCGTCGAGGTTTGCGGTGAGGCGTTCTGCAAAGGTGCGGGCCACATGGTTCCAGTCGGCCGTGACGCCCAGCGTTGCCATGTCGACTGTTTCGAGCCCCGCGTAGCCGCACGGATTGATGGCCAGAAACGGCCGCAAGTCCATGTTCACGTTCAGGCTCACGCCGTGATAGCTGCAGCCGTTACGGATTTTCAGACCCAGCGCGGCGATCTTCGCACCGGCGTGCAGTTCGGCGTCCGGTCCCGCATCTGACCCGGCGCCCACGTAGATACCAGGGGCGCCCGCCTTGCGTTCTCCGGCAAGATTATACGCCGCGAGGGTGTCGATCACGGCCTGCTCGATTCGCGTGACCATCTCGCGCACCATCAGCTTGCGGCGTCGCAGGTCAAGCAACAGGTAGGCCACGACCTGGCCGGGGCCGTGGTAAGTGATCTGGCCGCCGCGATCAACCTTGACCAGCGGAATGCCGCTGTCGGCGGCCAGCAGGTGTGCCGGGTCGCCGGCCTGGCCGAGCGTGAAGACGGGAGGGTGTTCGACTAGCCAGATTTCGTCGGGAGTCCCAGCCGTGCGGGCGTCGGTGAACGCACGCATGGCTTCGAAACTGGCTTCGTAGGGTTCGCTGCCCAGCCAGCGCAGCGTAAGCGGCGCCGTGGCGGGCAAGGGAGACGGGGAAACCGGGGTGGCGCACATAATCCCGCCAGTTTACCGAAATCTGGGAATCCCCGTTGAACAAGGAAACAGGAACCGTGCCGGGCGCGACCGCGTGACCGCTCCCAGGTCGGTCAAACCGTGCGCCAGCCACCGCGCATACGGGCCGCGAGCCGTTCGCCGATCCGCGCGAACCAGTTCAGCGCGCGCTGATCGCAGCGCGTCGGCACGGAAAACGTCACCTTTGCCTGCACGCCGCCCTCGGCGCTCAGCCACAGCCGCTCGCCACAGCGCAGCCGGAGCGTATGGCCGGGTTGCAGCCAGTAGTCTTCCGTGTCGTCACTACGCGTGACCCAGACCGCGCCGCCGTGCACGACCAGCCGGGTGCTGCGTGCTACCTTCATGGGAATGGTTTCGCCGCTACGGATTTCAAACCCGATACTAGAGGAAATTTCTCGCATGATGCCCTCGCCAAAAATCGTTTCATGGCTACAATCGTAGGCGTAGCAAGGGTTTACGCAAAACGATCAATTTTCACCTCTATGTGAGAAATATTGCGATGGACCTCCGGCAACTCCCCGCACTGAACGCGATCAAGGCGTTCGAAGCCGCCGCCCGCCACGAGAGCTTCTCGCGCGCCGCCGACGAACTTTTCGTCACGCACGGCGCCGTCAGCCATCAGATCCGCGCGCTGGAGGCCGAACTGGGCGTCTCGCTGTTCGCGCGCGACGGCAAACGCGTGCGCCTCACCGACACCGGTCGGCGCTACGCCACGCACGTGCGCGGCGCGCTGATGGCGCTCGCCGACGCCACCCGCGAAATCCGCGCCGGCGACCGCGAGCGGCGCCTGGTCGTGTCGATGTTGTCGTCGTTCGCGGCGCGCTGGGTGACGCCGCGCATCGGCAGCTTTATCGAGGCGCATCCGCAATGGGATCTCGAATTGCTGTCCACCAATGCCCTCACGGATTTCGCGCGCGACGACGTCGACGTGGCGATCCGTTTCGGTTTCGGCAAATATTCGGGGTTGCACGCGGAGCTGCTGCTGGAGGAGATTTTCTTTCCAGCCTGCGCGCCGGGCTTCAACGGCGGCAAGTTGCCGCAAACGCCGGCCGATCTCGCCAAAGTCCCGCTGCTGCGCTCCGACGACGAATTGTGGCGCCCGTGGTTCGACGCCGCCGGTCTCACCGACTGGCCGGAGCCGAAGCGCGGGGTGCTGTATCAGGATTCGTCGAATCTGCTGCAGGCGGCGATCGACGGTCAGGGCGTCGCGCTCACGCGCCGCTCGCTCGCCATGCACGAAATCGCGGCCGGGCGCCTTGTACGTCTATTCGATGTCGATGGGCCGAGCCCGTGGCAGTACTACTTCATCTGCCCGCCGCAGATGCTCGAGACCGCGCGGGTCAAGGCGTTTCGCGACTGGGTCTTCGCGGAGGTGGGACGTTTCAGGCAGCTATTCGACCAGGCCTGCGAGGTGGGGCCAGGCGGCGAGACTGACGCCGCTCAGCCGGCGGACGCGTTGCACGTCACGCCGTAATCAATCAAACGTTTCAGATAATGCGAAACCTCAAAGCACCACTTTAACCATCGGATGCCCGGTCAGCGCGCGATAGATATCGTCGAGCTGCTCCTGGCTGGTAGCGCGCACCGTGACCGTCAAACCGGTGTAGTTACCGCCACTCGACGGCCGCGTTTCGAGGCGCGACGTGTCGACGTCGTTATCGAACTTACGGACCACCTCCACGATCGTCTCGGTGAAGTCCGGGTGCGTTTTTCCCATGATCTTGATGGGGAAATCGCAGGGAAACTCAAGCAGTGATGTTTTCTCGGGATTCATTCTTAACTCCTTGCTGCGCTTCTTGCGCGTGTTGCGCTTCTTTGGCTTTGGCTCGCTGATAGCCCGCGTACAGTGCTGCAAAGACCGCGCCCGGTCGGCCCTCGCCGATCGGCTGACCGTCGAGCTGCGTGACGGGCAGCACTTCCTTGGTGGCCGAGCTGACGATGATCTCGTCGGCGGCACGCAATTCGGCCTCGCTAATCTCACGGGCCTCGAAACGGATGCCGCTTTCCTGCGCGAGCGTTTCGATCAGCCCGTAGCGAATCCCTTCGAGAATCTTGTGACTGCGCGGCGGCGCAGCCAGGACGCCGCCCTTCACTACCCACACATTCGACGACGCCCCTTCGGTCAGCATGCCGTCACGAAACTGGATCGTTTCGAACGCGTCGTTCTCGGCGGCGTATTGCGCCATCAGCACATTGCCGAGCAGCGACACCGACTTGATATCGCAATTCAGCCACCGGCGATCTTCCGCTGTGACGCAACGCACGCCTTGCGCACGCTGCGCTTCAGACGGCAGGTTTAGCGGCGTGACCATCACGAACACGGTTGGCTGAATGCCGGCCGGAAACGCATGACCGCGCTTCGCGACACCGCGTGTCACCTGAATATAGGCAATCGCGTCCTGATCGGCGCGCAAACCGGCATGCGCCTCATTGGCCGCGACCACACGGGCGACCAGCGCACGCCAGCCGGCGTCGTCGAACGGGTTGGCGATGCCGATCTTGTCCACCGAGCGGGCCAGCCGCGCCAGATGCTGCGCGAAACGAAACGGCGTGCGACGGCCCGCATTACCTGCGTACAGCGGCGCGACTTCGTAAATGCCGTCACCGAAAATAAAGCCGCGATCGAGAACCGGCACGCGCGCCTCGGATAACGGCACCAACTCGCCGTTCAGATAAACGATCGGGTCGTGCGAAACATCGTCAACAGCGGTCATTGCGGGCAGGCTCTTACTTCTTCTTGTTGAACATCAACATCAGCGAATCCCACACGCGGCCGACCACGCCGGCTTGCGGCACCGCCTGCAACGCGACGATCGGGAATTGCGCCAGCACCTTGCCGTCGGCGACCAGCTTGGCCGTGCCGACCTGCTGACCGTTCGCGATCGGCGCGATCAGCGGATCGTTCTGCTCGATCTGCGGCTTCACCTTGTCGCCCATGCCCTTCGGCACGGTGATGTACTGATCGCCCTTCACGCCGATCTGCACCGTGTCTTGCGCACCTTTGTAGACGCGCGGCGTGCCGACCACCTGGTTCGCCTTGTACAAACGCACCGTGTCGTACGCGGTGTAGCCGTAGCTCAACATCTTCAGGCTGTCCTGCACCCGGTCGTGCTCTTTGGTTTCGCCCATCATGACCGTGACGAGACGGCGCGAGCCGTCGGTCGTGCCCGGCAGCGGACGCTTCGCGCTGGCGATCAGGCAATAGCCGGCCGCTTGCGTGTGGCCGGTCTTCAGACCGTCGACGGTCGGGTCGATCCACAGCAGACGATTACGGTTCGGCTGCTTGATCTTGTTGTACGTGAATTCCTTGACCGAGAAGATGTTGTAGTAGTCGGGGAAGTCGCGAATCAAACGCGCCGACAGCACCGCGAGGTCGCCCGCCGTGGTGTAGTGCTGCGGATCGGGCATGCCGTTCACGTCGGCGAAATGCGTGTGCTTCATGCCGAGCTTTGCCGCTTCGTTGTTCATCATGTTGACGAACTGCGACTCGCTGCCGCCGACCAGTTCGGCCAGCGCGATCGCCGCGTCGTTACCCGACTGGATAATCATGCCGTACACCAGATCGTGCACGGTCACCGGCTTGTTCGCCTCGATGAACATGCGCGATTCGTCGGTTTTCACCCGGCGCACCGCTTCGCTCGGCATCACCGTCTGGTCCATCGTGATCTTTTTCGCCTGCAGTGCCTCGAAGACGAGGTACGCAGTCATCAGCTTGGTCAGCGACGCCGGTTCCACGCGCTCGTCGGCATTGCCCGACGCGAGCACCTGGTTGCTGGTGGCGTCGACGAGTACCCACGAACGCGCGTTCACAGCCGGCGGCGGCACTTGCGCGAACGCGGTGCTGGCCACGAGCGTGGCCGGCAGCACGACGCCGAGCGTCACGGCACGACTAAGCGAAGAGGGAACGAAGGAAGCAACTGAAGGGAAGGACGTGCGGCCGGAAGTGGAGAAACGCATAGGGTCGATTCGTGCAGAAAAATACATCGCGCGCAGGGCGCATAGTTTGGAAGAGCCGGTCGGCGAGCGTCTGGCCGCAAAAACGGCGCGGCGCCCATTGGACTTCCGGCTACGCGATCGGTTCGCGCAGCGCGCCCTGCATCCGACACCGCTGCGCGCGCAACAACCAGGAAACAACCACGAAACTACCAGGTTACGCGTCGCGCGAACTGCCGGATGGGCGGCGCTGCGCCCAAAAAAGAGCGCTCATTATACGCGCGCTAACCTGGTAACTTTGCGCAAACGGAGACGATTAATTTGCGTTTGCGCGTACCTGTACCCCGGAAAACGCGGCGCGACGCACTGCTTAACGCCATGCGTCGACAATGATCCGCTTGAGCACGTGCAGCTTGCGATGCAGAAAGTGTTCCGCCCCCGGAATCACGATGACCGGTAATTCCTGCGGCCGCGCCCAGTCGTAAACCGATTGAATGGGCACCGTTTCGTCGGTCTCGCCGTGAATCACCAGCGTGTTCTCCGGCACGGGCGCCACCTCCCAGCGGCTCGCCGCCGTGCCGACAAAAACGATCCGCTCGATCGCCCGTTCTTCCTCGCGCAGCTTCGCGGCCACGTGCGAAAGCACGAACGTGCCGAACGAAAAACCCGCAAGCACGAGGGGCAGATCGGCCTGCCCCGGTTCGGCGCGCATGTGATCCAGCACGGCGCGCAGATCGTCGCGCTCGCCGATGCCCGCGTCATGCTCGCCTTGCGTCTCACCGACGCCACGGAAATTCGAGCGATACGTCACGTAGTTCAACTGCACGAGCGTGCGGGCGAGCGTCTGCGCGACCTTGTTGTCCATCGTGCCGCCGAACAGCGGATGCGGATGCGCGACCAGCGCGATGCCGCGCGGCGCGGCGCCGTTCTCGCGCATCTCGTCGGGCAGATCCAGCGCGACTTCGATCTTGCCGACCGGGCCGTCGATCAGATATTTTTTCGTGTGTACGTTCATGACGATGCTTATTGATCGATTTTCAGACGCTCGACAATCTTGCCGTTCACCAGGTGCGAATCGACGATTTCGTCGATATCGCTCTCGTCCACATACGTGTACCAGATGCCTTCCGGATACACGACGAGCGCCGGTCCGAGTTCGCAACGTTCGAGACAACCGGCCTTGTTGATTCGCACCTGACCGGGGCCCGCGAGACCGAGTTGCTTCACCCGTTTTTTCGCATGCTCCTGCATGGCTTGCGCGTTGCAGTTCGCGCAGCTCGGACGCTCGGCACCGGGATCGCGCTGATTGAGACAGAAAAAGACGTGGTACTTGTAGAAGGAGTCCATGATGTCCGGGGACGAAACTGTAAGAGTGGGGAATGGCGTTGTAAGCGCGGTAGCGCGCCGGTTTATGCGGACGATTATAACGAGCGAGGCCGCCGGTCGCAGACGCTGACGGGGGCGGCGGCCTCACCTCACACTCACGTCACACTCGCCTCACTCGTCGCTTGAGCCACGCCTGCTCAACCACAAACGCGAGCCACACCAGCGCCGCATATGGCCAGCTCCACGCCAGCCAATGCGCCAGACCGTTGAAGTGCAGATACCGCCCTTGCCGCCAGTCGGCGAGCACGACGTCGAAGTACGGATTCACCGGCAGCAGATTGACGAGCACCAACGAGACGATCAGCGCACCGGCGGCGAGCGCCGCTCGCGCTCCGCGCCGCAGACGCAACGCCAGCAACGCCAACGCCGCGCCACCCACGAGCCCCGCGAGCGCGCCCGGCGTCGCCCAATTGAACGCGAGCCCCGACTGCGATTGCAGAAACGTCGCGCCGACTTTCACGCACAACGTCGCGAAGACAAACACCAATAGCAGACGCACCAGCGGCGCATGCCGGCGCACCGGCAGCGACGCCAGCGCGAGTGCGGCAAACAGGTTGAGCGCGGCGATCAGCGCCTCCCACGTATCGTCGGGCAACCGCGCCGCGAGCAACGCGGGCCACGCGCCGACGTGCCAGCCGGACGGCGCCCACGCGAGCAACGCATCCTGCGTCGTCGAATCGAAACGCAGCCACAACGCGCGCGGCCAGTTGCCGAGCCCGAACAGACGCGGCGCGGGATACATGGTCGCGAACGGCCACGCCGCGACGAGGCAGACGAGCGCGGCGCTATCGCGCTCGAACCACAGCAGCCGCAAACGCCGCAACAGGCCGCGATCGAGCAGCGCGCCGGTGGCGGGCGACATGATCGCCGCGCCGAGCAACGCGCCGAGCGCATTGGCGGCCAGATCGAGATTGGACGCGACGCGCGTCGGCAGATAGGTCTGCACGGCTTCCATCGTGCCCGACAGCAAGCCGCCCAGCACGAAGGCCAGCGCCACCGCCAGCGTGCCGCGCCAGCGCGGATAGACCGCCAGCACCACCAGCGCGCCGAACGGCATATAGCCGAGCACGTTCGTGACGACGTCGAACGCCGTCAGGTACTGCGGCATGGGATCGAACAGATAGGCAAACGGAGCAAGGCCGAGCGAACGCCAGCCGGAAAACGGATACCACGAACCGTACACGATCAGCGCGGCATACAGCACCAACGCTTGCCGGGCGAGCGCCGACGGACGGCGCTGCCAGGGTTTTACGCTCACGCAGCGCTCCGTTGCGCGCGCTGCATGTGGATCACTGCGCGGCGACCAGCGCCTGCACGCCCAGCCACGCGCCGATCTGCGAGACCAGGTCGTCGCTGGCGACGGCGAGCGCCTGCGCGCCGCCGGCGGCGTCCGCCGAACTGGACGGCGCGCGCGCGATAAACGTGCGCTGGCCGATCACCTTGCCGCTTTGCGTCAACGTGACGCGCGCGGTCACGGCGGCGTGACTTTCGGACTGGCTGTCGAAGACCTGCTCGAACTCGCTCAGATCGACCTTCAGCACCGGCGCGGCCACGCCGTCGGCGCCCGTCAGCACGGTGCCGCGCGAACTGAGCGCGCCGCGCAGGCGCTGCGTCAGCAGTTGCGCGGGCGTCATGGTCCAGTGGCTGTTCGCGTAGGACGCGGTCTGTTGCGCGTCGGCGTAGCTGAGGCGGTAGATCAGCTTGTTGGACTCGAGCATGTCGGGTGCGCTCACTTCGAGCACCTTCACGGCCGGCGACGTGCCCGCCGACGCCGCCGGATTCGGCGGCCCGAAGTCGTAGCGAATGTCGGCGAGCGCGGCCGGATTGCCGGCGCAGCCCGCAGCTAGCACGCCGAACGCGAGCAGTACCGTCAATGCGGCGCTCGAGGACAACAATCGGTGGGTCAAGCGTGACATGACAATCTTCCTTTCTTCAAACCTGCAAATTCATCGATTCATTTAGCGGCGGCGGGCGCGGCGGCATGCCCGGCGGGCCACGTGAAACCGGCCTCGCCCGGACCGGGCGCCGCGCGCGGCGTGCCGCCGAACAGCAAACCGCTCGGATTGGTGCTGAACGAGTCGGCCGCGCGGTCCACCGAGCGGGCGGCGGAGCGCACGTCCTCGGCAAGCGAATTGACGCGCGGCAAGGTGTCGTAACCGACCCGCGACGACAGTTCCTGCAACGAGCCGTTCATCTGCGTCAGCGCGTCGCCGGCCTGCTGGGCCGCCGTGCCGACCTTGTTCAGGTTGGTCTCGAACGGGCCGTCCACGCGGCTCAGACTGGTGATCAGCTGATTGGTCGACGCCAGCGTGCGATCCAGCTGGTCGATCGTGCCGGGCAGCTTGCCCGCCGCCGGCGCGAATTGCTGGGTCAACGTGGCGACGCCGTCGGCGGCTTTCTGGATGCTGGCCGCGGTGCCGTGCAACTGCGCGACCATCTCCGGCGACAGCAAATTGTCGACGTCGTCCGTGACTTTTTCGAGTTTGCGCAGCAGCACGTCGCCGCGTTGCTGTAGTTGATCGAGCAGGCCCGGACGCATCGGCAACTGCGCGACATCCTTCACCGACGACGGCAGCGGCGACGGATCGCGCCCGTTGTCATCGAGCTGGATGAACGCGATCCCGGTCACGCCCTGAAAACCCAGGCTGCCGAAGGTCGAACGCGTGATCGGCGCGTGCGTGTCGACCAGAATGCGGATCAGGATTTGCCCCGGATGGTCGCGGTCGAATTTGATCGACTGCACCTTGCCGACGTCGAGCCCGCGATAGCGCACCGCGGCGTCCGTATAAAGCCCTGTCACGTTGGTGCGCGCGATCAGATCGTACGGCACCCGCACGGAGCGGTCGACGTTGAACAAAAAAGCCGCAACGGCAATGGCCGCCAGCAAGGCTACCGTGAAGAGCCCCGCCCAGAAGGCATGTGATTTGTTTTCCATTCTCAGGTTCCCTGGTTCTTCACAGCGGCAATTCGGACGACGCCGGCTCGAGCGCGGCGCGCGGCAGCTTCGCGCGGCGTTCGGGCGGCAGCGCCTGCAACGCGCGACGTCCGCGCAGGCCGAGGAAATATTCGCGGATGAACGGATGATCGACGCCCGCCGCCTCTTCGACCGGCGCGGCGACCAGCACCTTGCGGTCCGCCAGCACGGCGACGCGGGTCGACAGCGCGATCATCGTGTCGAGATCGTGCGTGACCATCACCACCGTCAGCCCGAGCGCGCGATGCAGCGCGGAAATCAGTTCGACGAATTCATCGGACGCCTGCGGATCGAGCCCGGCGGTCGGTTCGTCGAGAAACAGCAGTTCGGGTTCGAGTGCGATGGCGCGGGCAATGCCGACCCGCTTGATCATGCCGCCCGACAGCGCCGACGGCATTTTCGACGCGTGCTTGCACGGCAGCCCGACCATCTCGAGCTTGAGCATCACGATGTCGCGCAGCAGGTCTTCCGGCACCTTGCCGAGTTCGCGCACCGGTTGCGCGATGTTGTCGAACACCGACAGCGACGAGAACAGCGCGCCGCGCTGGAACAGCATGCCGGAGCGGCTGCGCATCAGCAGCGCGGTTTCCGGCGAGATCGTCGCGAGATCCTCGCCGAACAGCTTGATGGTGCCGGACGACGGCTTCTCCAGCCCGAGAATCTGCCGCACCAGCGTGGTCTTGCCCGAACCCGAGCCGCCGACGATCGACATGATCTCGCCGCGCTTCACATCCAGATTCAGATGCTGATGGACGATGTTGCGACCGTAGCGCTTGGTGATGTCGATCACCTCGATCACCGGCTCGGCGATCGACGGCACAGGCTGGCCGCGCACGGCCTGGGAGAGCGGCGCAATCATCCGAGCCCCACGTTCTGGAAGAGGATCGCGAACACCGCGTCCGCGAGAATCACGATGGTGATCGAGGTCACCACCGAGGTCGTCGTGCCTTCGCCTAGACTCTGCGAATTCGCCTTGATCCGGAAGCCGAAGTGACAGCCGACGATCGCGATCAACATGCCGAACGCGACGCCCTTGCCGAGACCAATCCACAGATTCGCCACCGGCACCACGCCCGGCAACGCGCGCGCGAAGTAGCTCATGTCGATGCCGAGCACGATCTTGGCGGCCAGCGCGCCGCCGGTCAGCGCGATGATATTGGTCCACATGACGAGCAGCGGCATGGCCAGGCCGAGCGCGACCACCCGCGGCAGGATCAGCCGCAGACCGTGCGGAATGCCCATCACGCGCATGGCGTCGAGTTCCTCGGTCACGCGCATCACGCCGATCTGCGCGGTGATCGCCGACCCCGAACGGCCCGCCACCAGAATCGCCGACAGCACCGGCCCCAGTTCGCGAATCACCGACAAACCAAGAATGTTGACGATGTACTGGTTCGCGCCGAACAGCCGCAACTGCTGCGCGGACAGATAGCTCAGCACGATGCCGATCAGGAATGCGACGAGCGCGGTGATCGGCAGCGCCTTGGTGCCGGCGTTGTAGACGTTCGCGGAGATCTCGGTCCACGGTGTGATCTTCGGTTTGCGCAGGATCGCCAACAGATCGAGCACGACTCGCCCCAGCATGCCGACGCCGCCGTACAGATGTTCGAAGAACGAGAAGATCGACAGGCCCAGCCGCGTGAACGGGTCGAGCTTGACCACCGGCTCGGCCGTATCGCGCACCGTGTCGAGCAACGCAATGCGCTCGAAGATGTCGCGCTGCGTGTCGGTGAGCGTGGTGTCCGGCGGCATCTTATGGCCCCAGACGCGCCACAGCGCCTGGCCGCCGACGTGGTCCATCCGGTCTATGCGCGACAGGTCCCACTCGCGGACGCCTTCAGCGCCGATCAACGAGCGCAGCAGCGGGATCACATGGCCGGTAGCCTTGTCGCGGGCGAGCGCGAGCGCCGTCCACTGGCCCGAGAGCCGGACGATCTTGCCCTGGCTGCCGGCCGCGACGTCGAGGCCGGGCGGAGTGTCGTAGTTCAAGGATCGCGAGAATCTGGTTATCGGATTAGGGGCCATTGTAGCGAACGCGCGGCGGATGGGCCTGGCCGGCGGCCCCATCGGGTGCGCTGTCGCTACAATATGAGTCATGAACGCCTCCAAGACTCCTCCCCAAGCCGCCGCGACCGATTGGCGCATTGACCGCGAACGCGCCGTCGCGCTGTTCGGGCCGCACGCGCATGACTGGCCGATCGAAATCGTCGAGGAAACCGGCTCGACCAACGCCGACCTGATGACACGCGTCAAGGCGCTCCCGCGTAAAAGCAACGCGCTGCCGCGGCCGCTCGTCAGGGTCGCATATCTGCAGACCGCCGGGCGCGGCCGGCGCGGCCGTCCGTGGTATGCGGAGCCGGGCAATGCACTGCTGTTTTCGGTGGCATGCGTGCTGCCGCGTCCGCTGGAAGACCTCGCGGGCCTGAGCCTCGCGGTCGGCGTCGCGCTGGTCGACGGGCTGCGCTCGCTGCCGGTCGCCGGTCCGGGCCAGATCGCGCTGAAATGGCCAAACGACGTGCTGCTGGAAGGCGACAAGCTGGCCGGCATCCTGATCGAGACCGCATGGAGCACCGACTACGCGAGCGCGGTGGTGATCGGCATCGGCACCAATGTGAAGGGCGCGGACGAACTCGCCGCCAAGGTCGGCGCGCTGAACGCCGACGTGCCGCCGCAAGCGCGCGGCACGGTGCCGACCGCGCTGCAGCGCGCGTTGCCCAACGCCAATCTCACCGACACGCTGGCCGCCGAATTGAATGCGCTCGAACCCGCGTTGCAGCGCTTCGGCGCGGACGGCTTCGCGCCGTTCCAGGCACGCTGGAACGCGATGCATGCATACGCGGGACGCGAAGTCGTGCTGCTGGAACAGGGCCAGGAACTGACGCGCGGCGTGGCGGCGGGCGTCGACGAGCGCGGCCAGTTGCTGCTCGACACGGCCACCGGCCGCCAAACGATTTCAACCGGCGACGTCTCGCTGCGTCTGGCCGACGGTGCCGCATGACGAGCGGTGCGCCTTCGCTGCTGATCGACGCGGGCAATAGCCGCATCAAGTGGACGCTGGTGGAAGCGGACGGCGCGCCGATCGCGGCCGGCGCGTTGGCGCATGACGGTGTGGATCGGCCGTCGTGGTCGAACCTGCCGACGCCGGGCGGCGCATGGCTGTCGAATGTCGCGGGTGAGGCGGTGGCGGCGCGGATCAGCGCGTTGCTCGACGCCCATTGGCCGGATCTGCCACTCACCACGATCCGCGCCTGCGCCACGCAATGCGGCGTGACCAATAGCTACACCACGCCGCACGCGCTTGGCAGCGATCGTTGGGCCGGCATGATCGGTGCGCACGCGGCGTTTCCCGGCGAACATCTGCTGATCGCGACGTTCGGCACGGCGACCACGCTGGAAGCGTTGCGCGCGGACGGCAGCTTTGTCGGCGGTCTGATCGCGCCGGGCTGGACGCTGATGATGCGCTCGCTCGGCGAGCACACCGCGCAGTTGCCTACGCTCGACGCCAACGCCGCACGCGGCCTGCTCGATGCGGCCGAAGGCGCCGCCGCGGCTCGCCGTGGTCCGTTCTTCGCAACGGACACGCCGCGCTCGCTATCCGCCGGCTGCACGCTGGCGCAGGCCGGGCTGATCGAACGGATGTGGCGCGATCTGCAGGACGAATGGCAAGTGCCGGTGCGCCTCGTGGTCAGCGGCGGCGCGGTGGACGAAGTGGCGAGCGCGCTGAAAGTGCCGCATACTCGCCACGATTCGCTCGTGCTGTCCGGCCTCGCGCTGATCGCCGCCGAGCGCGCGATGGCACGCGGCGCCTGACTGGCGGCCATCGGATCGGAATCACGACGGCTCAACACCTTCTGGACGGGGAAAACCAATAATGCTGCGCTGGCTGATCGCCATCTTGTTTCTTGCCAACCTGCTGGCATTCGTAGCCGTGCGCGGCGTATTTGGCCCGACGCCCACCGCCGGCGGGCGCGAACCCAATCATCTGAATCGCCAGATTCATCAGGAATGGTTGAGGGTGCAACCGGTTACGGCCGCCGAGGCCGCCGATCAGGCCGTGGTCGGCGGCCCGGCGCCGGTGGCGCCGATCGCGGCGTCGGCGTTGCCGCAGTAGCCTTCAACCCTGCGAGCGCACCTTCTTCAACAGCGCCGTGGTCGAGCGATCGTGCTCAAACGGAATTGCCAGCGCTTTGCCGCCCCAACCGCGCACAATGGCCGACTCCGGCAACACATCCATGTCGTAGTCGCCGCCCTTGACGAGCACGTCCGGGCGCAGCGCCGAAATCAGCTCGACCGGCGTCTTCTCGCCGAAGCACACCACGTAATCGACGCTTTCCAGCGCGGCCAGCAACGCCATGCGGTCCGACTCGTTGTTGATCGGCCGGTCGTCGCCCTTGCCGAGCATGCGGACCGACGCGTCGCTATTCACGCCGACGATCAGGCACGCGCCGAGCGCCTTCGCATCGGCCAGATAAGTCACATGCCCGCGATGCAGGATATCGAACACGCCGTTGGTGAACACCACCGGCGCGTTGAGCGTGGCGCGCAGCGTCACAAGGGCATCGCGCGTCAGCATCTTGCGTTCAAAAGTAGTAGCCATGACGGAATCGAAAAGAAGAATAAAGAAGTGCCGTCACGATACACGTTGGACGGCATGAAACAAAACGGCCCGGCAAGCTCACGCTTGCCGGGCCGTTCCTGAAACCGTAAAACCAGTTCTGCTGGCGCGGGCTTTTAACCCGGCGTGAAGCCGCTCACGCGGATCACGCCCTGAGCGCCATCAAGCCGGCTGTTCCGTCGACTTCTGCTCCGCCTGCAGGCGCGTCACCACTTCCTTGCGGTAGCGGTTCAGTTCCTGCGCGGTGTTGAACGTGCGTTCGAACAGAATGGACAGATTGTGCAGAATCCGCTCCACCACCTTCTTTTCCCAGCCGTCGTCGAAACGGATCTGTTCGTCGAGCCAGCGCTCGAGCCATTCCGGATCCGGCAGACGCGACTGAATCGTGTCGCGCGGGAACAGCGCCTGGTTCACGTGCAGGTTGGTGGGATGCAGCGGCTTTTCGGTGCGACGCGCCGACGCCATCAGCACGCCGATCTTCGCAAACGCAGCACGCGCGATGTCGCCCGTTTGCACCATTGCTTTCTTCATGTAGCGCAGATACGCGCCGCCATGGCGTGCTTCGTCGCGCGAAATGGTTTCATAGATCTGCTTGATCACCGGCTCGGTGTGCCATTCGGCCGCACGGCGATACCAGTGGTTCAGGCGGATTTCGCCGCAGAAATGGAGCATCAGCGTTTCGAGCGGCGGCGCCGGATCGAATTCGAAGCGCACCGCGTGCAGCTCTTCTTCGGTCGGGCACAGCTCGGGCTTGAAGCGGCGCAGATACTCCATCAGCACCAGCGAATGTTTCTGTTCTTCGAAGAACCACACGCTCATGAATGCGGAGAAATCGCTGTCGTGATGGTTGTCACGCAGGAACATTTCCGTGGCGGGCAAGGCCGACCATTCGGTGATCGCGTTCATCTTGATCGTCGCGGCCTGCTCGTCGGTCAATAGCGATGCATCGAACTTGTCCCAGGGAATGTCTTTCTCCATGTCCCATCGAACGGATTCGAGCGATTTATAAAGTTCCGGATAAAGCATGGTGTTCATAGTCCCACCCCTGTTCTGCGCATACTGTGTGTGTCTGCTGCTACGTGTAGCACTCTCGCTGACGACGAACGGTTCACGCCGCGCGTCGGCCAACATTCAATTTTACGCGGTAATCAGCCGCCTAGATGCACCGGGCAGCAAAGAAGTCGGGCGTTTGCGCGGGCACGCCCCGTCTAAGCTACGCGCTGCGCGGCCAACCGTGGGTGAGGGATACCCTGTGCCTGAGGTCGAGCCAGTCTGCGGTGAAACCGCACCGTCCAGCCCTGCGCCGGTCTGACCGGCGGCAAATGAAGCAAGGGCGGCATGATGGGTTGTTTTGTGCACGCCCCAAAACCAACTAAAAAAACAACTAAAGCTTACACAATGATAGCACGCTGACTTTACGGAATTCCCACGTTAGCAGACGCCGCGCCGCCGTCCGCTTGACCTCTCTCAACAAAGCGCATGATCCGCGGAGTGTGGCCGAGGATCGAGGTCAAAACCATGACACACGGCGAACCGGCCCATCTCGCCCGCCAGCCGTGTGGTCTTTTTGCCGATGACGGGCGGGTCCGCGTCGTCATCGGTCGTTCCCGCCTTAGGTCGACTTTTTCGCCGTGCGCGGCGTGCCGCTCGCGCTAGCCGCGCGTTTCGCGGCGGACGGAGCCCGTTTTGCAGCCGGTCGCCTGGCGGCGGATTCCGCGCCTTGCGGTGACGTCTGCGACGCGTCGGCCGTGGCTTCGGCAGCCGCTTCACCGCCGGCTGCCGCCGATGCGCCTTGAGTGGAATCGCCGGTCGCGGTCGCCGGCTGCGTCATCGCGAACTGGGCGATCTGATTGAACTGCGACTGCAGCAGGTTCCACCATGCGGACGCGTCGAACGGCGGCGTCGACGGCGCTTCTTCATCGTCGGCGCTGGACGGTTCGGCCGCGGCGGACTCCGCCGTGCCGCTGGCCGGAGCCGCCTGCCGCGGATGCGGCCAGCCGGTCGCCGGCGCGGGGCTCGGCGCCGCGGATGCCGCCGGCTGCGCCATCGACGATTGCGCGAACGCGCCGAACGCGCGCAGCGTGGCGAGCGTCGCGCGCTGCACTTCGAGCGCCTGAATCGCGGACTGCAGCATGCTCAGATTCAGCTTGAGCCATTGCTCGACGGCGCGCATGTCGGTGATGCGCTTGTCGAGTTCCTCGACGTTGGTCAGCGGCGCCATCATGTCGGACATCATCGACAGCGACGGTCCCATGCCCCCGCCGGCCGGTTGCGCGCCGGAGAATGCGGAGCCGAACGGCGACAGGCGCATCATGCCCCACATGCGTTCGAGCATTTCAGCGGGCGGAAAGCCGGGGAAGCCGGGAAACGGCGGCGTGGAATCGGGTGTATCGGTCATGCTTGTCGCCTCGCTGCATAAAAGTAGGAGTGCGCGCCGGCCCGCACGCGTCGGAGTCGATCATACCGTGCGGGGGCGGCGCGTCAGGAGCGTTTGGGGACGGTGGGTTGCCTCAACGCAACCCGGCTCATCCCGCCTCACCGCGCCACGGATCCGCGCCGCCGAAATCGGGCGCGCGCCGCTCACGCAGCGAATTCACGCCTTCGCGCACGTCCGGTCCGGCAAAGCCCATGAATTCCAGCGCCAGCGACGTATCGAACGCCGGTCCCGCCGAGCGCAGCCAGTTGTTCAACGCGTACTTCGTCCAGCGAATCGCGGTCTGCGAACCGTTGGCGAGTTTGCCCGCCACCTCGAAGGCTTTGGGCAGCAGATCGCTTTCGTCGACGGCGAGCGAGACGAGGCCGATACGCTCCGCCTCTTCGCCGCTCACCGGTTCGCACAGCATCAGGTAGTACTTGGCCTTCGCCATACCGCACAGCAGCGGCCAGACGATCGCCGCGTGATCGCCCGCGGCGACGCCCAGCCGCGTATGACCGTCGATAATCCGCGCCGTCTTCGCCGCGATCGAGATATCCGCGAGCAGTCCCGCCACCAGGCCAGCACCCACCGCCGGACCGTGCATTGCCGAGACGATGGGCTTGCTACAGTTGATCACGTTGTAGACGAGATCGCGCGCCTCGCGCCAGACCCGCGCGCGCACGTCGAAATCGGTCGCCATGTCTTCGACCAGTTGCAAGTCGCCGCCCGCCGAAAAGCCCTTGCCCTCGCCGCGAATAATCGCCACGCGCGTCTGCGGATCGCGGTCGATATCGCGCCAGATTTCGGCGAGTTCGTAATGCATCCGCGCGTTGGCGGTGGCAAGGCCGCTTTTGTTGGCACCCTCGCCGCTCATCACGACTTCGAGCACGCCGTCGGGATGGCGCGTCAACTGAAGCGACTGGTAGTGCGCGTAAAACGCGTCGTTGGTGTGTGAGGTCTGAGACATGGTGAGCAATCCGTGACTTGCGTGAGATACATTCAAAACGCGTTCAAAAACGTATCCAACGAGGTTTGCAACAATTCGCGGCGATCGGGTCGGCGCGCGCGGGAAGAGGCCACGCGCGGCCTGTTCTCTTCGACGCGGCCGCTCAACGCGGCTGATAAACCCACTTCCCATTCATGATCTCGACCATCACGCGAGCCCGCTGATCGAGCCCGAGGTGATCCGTCGCGCTCATGTTGACGACGCCATTGGTATCCGCCAGTCCGCGTGTGGCTTCGAGCGCATCGCGCAGCGCGCGGCGGAATTCCGGCGTGCCGGGCGCGCCCGCTTTCAACGCGATCGGGACGGCGTTGTTCAGCAGCATGCCGGCGTCCCACGTGTACGAGCCGAACGCCGACACGCTGTTCGGTCCGCGCAGCGCTTCGAAGCGCTTGATGTAATCCAGCGCGAGACGTTTGGCCGGGTGATCCGCCGGCAATTGCGCGGCCACCAGCACCGGGCTCGCCGGCAGGAACGTGCCGTTGCAATCGGCACCGCAGACGCGCAGGAAGTCGTTATTACCGACGCCATGATTGTGATAGATCAGCCCTTTGTAGCCGCGTTCCCGCAGCGTTTTCGGCGGCAGCGCGGCGGGCGTGCCAGCCGCACCGACTACCACCGCGTCGGGATGCGTCGCGAGAATTTTGAGGACCTGGCCGGTCACGCTCGGATCGGTGCGATTGAAGCGCTCGCTCGCCACCATGTCGATGTGATGCAGCTGCGCGAACTTGGCGACTTCGGCGTAGAACGTCTCGCCGAGCGCGTCGGCCTGGCCGATGAACGCAATGGTTTTGACGCCGTGCGCGCTGGCGTGCTCGGTAATGGCCGACGCCATCATCGCGTCGGTCTGTGGCGTCTTGAAGACCCAATGGCGTTTCGCATCGACGGGTTCGATGATTTTCGCCGACGACGCCAGCGATATCATCGGCGTCTCACCTTCGGCGACCACGTCGATCATGGCGAGCGAATTCGGCGTGATCGACGAACCGATAATCGCGTCGACGTGATTCTCGGAGATCAGCTTCTTGGTGTCCTGCACGGCCTGGGTGGTGTCGGACGCGTCGTCTAGCACGATGTACTCGACCGTCTGACCGCCAATCTGTTTCGGCAGCAACGTGGCCGTGTCGCGTGCGGGAATACCGAGCGACGCGGCCGGTCCGGTCAGCGACAGCACGAGGCCGATCTTGACCTGCGCGAACGCCGCGCCGGGCAATGCGCCCACGCAAGCGAACGCCACGCACAACGCGGTGGCGCGGAACGCCCGCCCGCCACGCGCCGGACTCACGCCCGCGCGCGACATTTCAATCGTTTCGCTACGCCGGGTGCCAGGTTTCAAGGATACGAATCGCGGCATGCTGTCTCCTCACATTGGTTTTCGTTTTTGATGTGCTGCCGATGAACGACCGACGAACCGGCAACTAGCCACCCCGGGCGTGCCGCCGCGCCAGTCAGTGTAGCCGCGCGCCGGAGCGTCGGCATCGGGCGAAACCCTTTCGAAAGTGCTGTTCAAATCCGCTCGGCCCGCGCCGTCGCGGCGCGCGTCACAAGCGCGCTCCGTGCGCTACGCGCTGCTTCGCACGCACACCGCCCATCAATCCAACGGCGCGATGCTCTGATCGATCGAACCGAAAATCGACTTGCCCGCTTCGTCGAACATCTCGATCTTCACGGTGTCGCCGTAGTTCATGAACCCGGTTTGCGGCGCGCCGTGTTCGATGGTTTCCAGGCACCGTTTCTCGGCGATACAGCAATAGCCGCGCTTCGCGTCCTTGTTGGAGACCGTGCCCGAACCCACGATCGCGCCGGCGCGCAAGTTGCGGGTTTTCGCGGCGTGCGCGATCAACTGCCCGAAGTGAAACACCATGTCGGTGCCGGCGTCCGGCTGACCGACTTTCTTGCCGTTCCAGTGGACGATCATCGGCCGGTGCAGGCGGCCTTCGCGCCAATATTCACCGAGCTCGTCGGGCGTGACCGCGACCGGCGCGAACGACGTGGCCGGCTTGCTCTGGAAAAAGCCGAAGCCCTTCGCAAGTTCCGCGGGAATCAGGTTGCGCAGCGAGACGTCGTTGACGAGCGTGATCAGGCGCACGCTTCTGAGCGCCTGATCGGGCGTGGCGCCCATCGGCACGTCGGTGGTAATCACGGCGACTTCCGCCTCGAAGTCGATGCCATAAGTTTCCGACGCGCACAACACATCGTCTTTCGGGCCGATGAAGTCGTCGCTCCCGCCCTGATACATCAACGGATCGGTCCAGAACTCCGGCGGCATCTCCGCGCCGCGCGCGCGCCGCACCAGCTCGACATGATTCACATACGACGAACCGTCGGCCCACTGGAACGCGCGTGGCAGCGGCGCCATGCAGTCTTTCGCGTCGAACGCAAAACTGTTGCGCGCGCGGCCGTGATTGAGCGCGTCGTACAGATCCTGCAACTGCGGTGCGTAGAAGGTCCAGTCGTCGAGCACGCGCTGCATGGTGGGCGCGATCGCATCGGCAATCGCCGCGGTGTGCAGGTCGCGGGACACGACGATCAGTTGGCCGTCGCGCGTGCCGTCCTTCAGCGTGGCAAGTTTCATAGGGGAGTGAGCCGTGTTAGTGACGATAGAAGGAATCTATTCTACGATGGTGAATCGGCGCGACCCAAGTGCCCGCGGCTTTCCTGCTTCTGAACCTCTTCTGAACGCGCTCCCGGCGCCCCGCTCATGCCTCCAACTGCCCGCTCAGGCGCGATCCGTACCGACCACCACGGCACGACTGAATCGCTCGAAGCCACCGACATCGACGACGAAAGCGCCGAAACCGGCGATAGCGGCGAAGAGAAACTGCGCTCCGGCATCCAGTCGATCGAAGTCGGTTTCCGCCTGCTCGACGTACTGACCCACGAACCCCGCGCGATGATGTTGCGCGACCTCGCGCAGCGCGCCGGCATGAGTCCCGCGAAGGCGCACCGCTATCTGGTGAGTTTTCTGCGTTTGGGCGTGGTGTCGCAAGATCCGCTGTCGGGGCGCTACGAGTTGGGTGGGTTCGCGTTGCAACTCGGGCTCGCGCGGCTTGCGCGGGTCGACGGGGTGAAGCTTGCGCGCATAGCGCTCGCCGAATTGCGCGACCGGCTTGATTTGACGGTCGGCATCGCGGTATGGGGCAATCAGGGGCCGACCATGGTCCACTGGATGGAATCGAGCCATCCGGCCAAGGCGTCGCTGAAGCTCGGCGATGTCATGCCGCTACTCAGCTCAGCCACCGGTCTGCTGTTCGCCGCGTATCTGCCGGTCAGCAAGACCGCCGCGATGCTCGAACGCGAACTGGCCGACGCGCGGCGCGCCGCGCATCTGGGCGGACCGCGCACCCGCGACGAAGTCGAGCAGGTCCTCGCGCAAGTGCGGCAGCATCGAGCTGCACGCGTGGAAGGCATGTTGTTGCCTACCATTCACGCGTTCTGCATGCCGGTATTCGACTCGACGGGCGACCTCGCGCTCGGCCTCATCGCATTGGGTCACGAAGGGGTGTTCGATATCCGCTGGGGCGGCGAGATCGATCTGGCGCTGCGCGACTGCGCGCAAAAGCTCTCGTATGAGCTGGGGTATAGTGCGACGCCGCGCGACGCGCAGGATTGATGTATCGCGTCTCCGAGCGGCTTGAACGCTTGCGTTGGGTGAGCTTGTGTCCGCGGCTTATCGACAAACTTAACGGCAAACACTCATTGTTCCATGAGGCATTTTGGAGCGTCGGCCTGGCGCGAGTTTTCGACATCGCGGAACATCGCTCGCGGCGATGTGGTCGAATCGGTTCGCTCACGGCCTCACTGATCCGCGCAAGGTTTCGTTCGCGTGATCCAATACATTCCCCCTCGCACCTCTTTAACCGCCGATGGCTTCGTCCTCCGTCACACACCGCCCCGACCGCACGCCGCCAGGCGGACCGCGCGTCGCGCTGCGCGTGGGACGATGGATCGCGGTGCTGCTGGTCGTGGCGGTGCTGCACTGGATCGCCGCGCAGTGGGTGGAGCGCAACCGCGCGACGCTCAATCCGGCGGACCACGAGCGTGTCCCCGTGCAGGTCGCGCTGTTGACACCTGAGCGTATCGAACGCAATCCGGCCGCCGTTGCACCGCATGTGCCAGCACCGGCACCGGCGCAAAGGCCCGCTGCGAACAAACCGCGCGAACATGTACTGACCGCGTTGCAACCGGCGAAGCAGGCGCCATTGGCTGCCTCCGCGACCGAGGCGAGCGCCACGGTTGCCGCAAGCGCCGCCAGCACGACGACCGCGAACACTGCCGCCGGAAGGACTACCGGCACTGCCAGCGGCCCCACTGCCGCAAGCGCCCCACAAGCAACGCCAGGCGTGAAGTTTTCGGTCCCGCCCTCCGGCGAGTTGCAATACGACACGTTCTACAACGGCGTGCGCAATCAGCCCGGCACGATCCACTGGACCAGCAACGCGCAAAGCTACGAAATGGTGGTGTCGGTGCCCTTGCCTTTCGTCGGCACATTCGTGTATTCGAGCCACGGACGTATCGACGCTTTCGGCCTCGCGCCGGACCAATACGTCGAAAAGCGCGGCCGCCGCGCGGAAGATATCGCGATCTTCAATCGCAGCGACAAAAAAATCGCCTTCACCCGCACGCCGGCCAGCTTGCCGCTGCCCGACGGCGCGCAGGACCGCTTCAGCATGGTGATGCAGCTCGCCAGCCTCGTGCGCGGCGACCCGGCCGCTTATCAGCCCGGCGTGACGCGGCAGTTCTTCGTGGTCGACAACGACAGCGGCGAGAACTGGCCCATCGAGACGATCGGCGACGAGACCATCCGCACGGCGCAAGGCTTCATCGATACGCGTCATTTCAAACGTCTGCCGCGCCACGACGGCGACTTGCGTCGCATCGACGTATGGCTCGCGCCGTCGCTCGGCTGGCTACCGGCGCGTATCGTTCAGACGGAACCGAACGGCACGCAATTCGAACTGGTGTGGCGCGGCAAGCTCAATCTCGACAACCCAGACACCGCCGCAGCCGCCTCGCCTGGCAACGCTGCCGATAGCAGCGCTGCAGCGCCTGACAATTCCGCTCACCCGGCGCCCGCCGACGCATCGGCAGCAACGCCCGAGGCCGCGCCGTCCCAATCGTTAAATCCTACCGATCCCAGCAGCCCAGCCGGCGTTATCAAGCCCTGACAAACCGGTCTCGAGTGAAGTCTCGAAGAATCGGCGAAACTTCTTCGACAACACCCACTCGCAACACACTGTTGCAACCGTTCGCGCGGATGCTGCGTATATTGATGAGGCATCAGGCCGATGGCCCGTCGAGGCTGTGCAGCGCGCGTCAATGGATCCTTCCACTGCGATCCCTCAAGGAGCCCGCATGCAAGTGAACATCAATGGAATCGAGACGCGCTATGTACTGAGCAATGAGGGCGGCGGCCCGTGGCTGACGTTCATTCATCAGCTCGGTGGCGACCTCTCGGTGTGGGACCAGCTCGCCGGCTATTTCCGCGACGACTACACCGTGCTGCGCTACGACCTGCGCGGCCACGGCAAGACGGCGTTGTCGCGCGAGCCGTTTGGTATCGCCGATCTGTCACACGATCTCGCCACCCTGCTCGACACGCTCGGCGCGCCCAGTACCCATCTGGTCGGTATGTCGCTCGGCGGCATGATTACGCAGCAGTTCGCGCTGGATCACCCGTCACGCGTCGACACCCTCACGATTGCCGACACCAACGGCGGCACGCCGCCCGAAGCCCGTGCGCTGTGGGACCAACGTGCCGCAAGCGCGCGCACGGACGGTATGGGTTCGCTCGTGTCGTCGACCATGAGCCGTTGGCTGACACCTGACTTTCAGCGTGCGCATCCCGAAGCCGTCGAGCCGATTCGCGACGTGTTCAACCATACGTTGTCAGAAGGCTACGCCATGGCGTGCGAAGCCCTGCGCGATTTCGACGTACGCAGTAAGCTGGGAACCATCCGTTGCCCAACATTGACCGTGGCGGGCCGCCACGACACGGGCACGCCGCCTGCTGCTACGCAGGCAATTGCAGACGCCATCGAAGGCGCGCGTTTCGAACTGCTCGATGCCGCTCATCTCGCGCCCATCGAGCAATCTCACCGTTTTGCTGCACTGCTTGAAACGTTTCTTGAAAGGCCGGTCTAACCGGTAGGTTCGGAACTTTTACAAGCGTCAATCCGGACCCACCCCTTGAATTCCACCCCCACGCTCCAACCTATGGCGCAGGAATGGCCAGGAGCCAACGGAAATAAGGAGTGTCGCCATGCAAATGATCTACAACAGCCCCAACTATTGCGTCGTTGAGTTTCCGCCGCAGGAAGGTCCGCTGGCCATGAAGTCGGGTGGCTACGAGATCGTGGACAAAAACATGCAGCGGGAGATCTACATTGATGGCGCAATGGCGGCGCGGTTTCGCGAGCACGTGCAGAAGCTGATCGAAGAGGAGCCGTCGCTGGACGAGGTTGACGAATTCCTCGGGCAGTTCGACAGCCTGATGCATCAACCGGTGATTCTTCACTAAGCGCAAGCTTCGATTTAACATTTTTGGCGACCTATCTTCGACCGCGCCGTCCGGTTTAGCAGTCGGCCCACCCGGCGGCCCTTTCAAGGCGGTCAGCAGTTCATGAAGCGGTCCAGCAGGCTCTTGGCTTGTTGGACCGTTTTCTTTTCCGACGGCGAGATCGCCTGTCCGGCCCGCGCGCGGCGTGTGCGCCCGGCAGCGGCTACAATGACAGGTTTCCCGCCAAACCCGGCGCAAGCCCTTGTCCGCCATGAACCAGCCTGCTCAAACCGCCACGCCTGTCCGCTCCGAAGCCGCCTATACGCGCGGTGCGGCGCTGCCCGCGCTGCTCAAGTCGCGCATCCTGATCCTGGATGGCGCAATGGGCACGATGATCCAGCGCTACAAGCTCGACGAAGTCCGTTATCGCGGTGAGCGCTTCAAGGACATCGAGCGCGACATCAAAGGCAACAACGAACTGCTGTCGATCACGCAGCCGCACATCATCGGCGAGATTCACGAGCAGTACCTCGCGGCGGGCGCGGACATCATCGAGACCAACACGTTCGGTGCGACCACGGTCGCCCAGGCCGACTACGGCATGGAAGAGTTGGCCATCGAGATGAATCTCGAATCGGCGAAGCTGGCGCGTGCTGCGTGCGACAAATATTCGACGCCGGACAAGCCGCGTTTCGTCGCCGGCGCAATCGGACCGACGCCGAAGACCGCGAGCATTTCGCCCGACGTGAACGATCCGGGCGCGCGCAACGTGACGTTCGACGAACTGCGCACGGCCTACTACGAGCAGGCCAAGGCGTTGCTCGACGGCGGCTGCGATCTGTTCCTCGTCGAGACGATCTTCGACACGCTCAACGCAAAGGCCGCGCTGTTCGCGCTGGACGAACTGTTCGAAGACACCGGCGAGCGTTTGCCGATCATGATCTCGGGCACGGTCACCGACGCATCGGGCCGCATTCTGTCGGGCCAAACCGTCGAGGCGTTCTGGAACTCGCTGCGTCACGCGAAGCCGCTCACCTTTGGGTTGAACTGCGCATTGGGCGCGGCGCTGATGCGCCCGTACATCGCCGAACTGGCGAAGCTTTGCGACACGTATGTGTCGTGCTATCCGAACGCCGGCCTGCCGAATCCGATGAGCGATACGGGCTTCGACGAATTGCCGGCGGATACGTCCGGTTTGTTGAAGGAGTTCGCGCAGGCGGGGCTGGTGAATATCGCGGGCGGGTGCTGTGGGACGACGCCGGAGCATATTGCGGCGATCGCTCAGGCGCTGGCTGGCGTGAAACCTCGCGCATGGGCAAACTATCGGGAAACCGATACCGAAACGGCTTGATCGCAGCGTCCAACTGAACGGGGAATCGATCGATGGCTGGCGTCACCAAACTGACGATTGCGGGTTTCAAATCAATACGTGAGTTGCGCGACTTCGAGCTGCGTAACCTGAACGTGTTGATCGGCGCCAATGGTGCGGGGAAGTCGAACTTTATCGGTTTGTTTCGAATGCTGGCGGAGATCTACGAAGGGCGTCTTCAGCTATACGTTCAAACGCAAGGCGGCCCCGACGCCTTGATGCATTTTTCGCGGAAGACGACGGACGAGATCCATGCGGAATTTCGATTCAGCGATCAGGAATGGTATGCATTCAAACTCGTCCCGACGAACGATAACCGGCTAGTTCTTTCCGATGAACAGTTCAGGTTCGAAGAAAACGCCCGCGCGGCAAATGGCAGTCTAGGCAGTGCACCGGAGGCACGGCTTAAAAAGATCGCAGAGCAGCATGGTTACCCTTACATTGCTGCCGCGCTCGAAAGCACCCGCGTCTATCATTTCCACGACACCGGCGAAAAAGCCAAGGTCAAACAGCTTCACGCGCTCAACGACACACTGCGGCTGAAAGTCGATGGCGCCAACCTGGCGGCGTACCTCTGCATGCTCAAAACCGAGCATGCACACAACTATCGCCTGATCGTCGACACGATTCGCCTCGCGGCACCGTTTTTCGACGATTTCGTGTTTCGCGCCAATCCTTTCTCGAAAATCCAGCTCGAGTGGACCGAACGGGGCGATCCCGACACGCCGTTCACGGCCCATGCGCTTTCGGACGGTACGCTTCGCTTTATCTGCCTGTGCACGCTGTTGCTCCAGCCGTGGACGTTGATGCCTGCCACGATTCTGATCGACGAGCCAGAACTCGGCCTCCATCCGTACGCGATCAATCTGCTCGCCGACCTGCTCAAACGCGCATCCGAGCAAAAACAATTGATAGTCTCGACGCAATCAGTCGAACTGCTGGACAACATGGACCCAGAGGACGTCATCGTCGTGGATCGTAAAGACAACGCGTCGACCTTCCACCGGCTCGACGCCACGCAACTGCAAGACTGGCTCGACGACTATTCGCTCGGCGATCTGTGGAAACAGAATGTACTGGGCGGGAGACCCGCGTAATGGTCGAGTTAATCATCGTCGGCGAAGGCCAGACCGAGGAGACGTTCGTGCGCGACGTACTCGCTCCAGCATTGGCCGCGAGCGACGTTTACGTGAGCCCGCGTCTGATCAATTCGTCAAAAACTCAAGCCGGCGGCGCGTTGAACCTTGCTCGCGTCAAACGGTTCGTCGGCAACACGCTGCGCGAACGCGCCGATACCTATGTCACGACTTTGATCGACCTGTACGGACTCGACACGACATTTCGCGGCGTCGCCGAAACCCAGGGGCGCGAGCCGGCTGCTCGCGCAACGCGCATCGAAACGCTGCTGCATGAAGACATCGTCGGCTTCGCGCAGTGCCGTCCCGAGCGCTTCATTCCGCACGTGCAACCGCATGAATTCGAATCCCTGCTGTTTTCCGATGTCGCCCGGCTCTGCGAAGTCGAGCCACTCTGGCAGAGACAGAGCGCTTCACTCATTGCCGCGCGAAACGCGGTCGACAATCCCGAGTGGATCAACGATTCCCCGCAAACTGCGCCGTCGAAGCGCCTTGAACAATTAGATCCGCGCTATCGCAAGGTCGGCCACGGCCCTCGCGCCGCCGCTCGCATTGGCCTTGACCGGATTCGCGAGCAATGCCCGCATTTCCGCCAATGGTACGACCGGCTCGTGACGCTGCCGGCGCTTGCCGCCACGCGCACCAACACTGCACATATTGAGCTAACGCCATGACCGATCACACCATGCGCCTTTCCGGCCTCGAGCCGTTCAACGTCACGTCCGGCACGCTCTTCATCAACGTCGGCGAGCGCACCAACGTGACCGGCTCGAAAGCCTTCGCGCGAATGATCCTGAACGATCAGTTCGACGACGCCGTCGCGGTCGCGCGCCAGCAGGTCGAAAACGGCGCGCAGGTGATCGACGTCAACATGGACGAAGCGATGCTCGATTCGAAAGCGGCCATGGTGCGCTTCATGAATCTGATCGCATCGGAACCGGACATTGCGCGCGTGCCGATCATGATCGACTCGTCGAAATGGGAAGTGATCGAGGCGGGTCTCAAGTGCGTGCAAGGCAAGGCGATCGTCAACTCGATCTCGCTGAAAGAAGGCGAAGAGGCCTTCCGCCACCACGCGAACCTGATCCGCCGCTACGGCGCGGCCGCCGTCGTGATGGCGTTCGACGAACAAGGCCAGGCCGACACCTACGAGCGCAAGACGCAAATCTGCAAGCGCTCGTACGACTTTCTGGTCAACGAAGTCGGCTTCCCGCCGGAAGACATCGTCTTCGATCCGAACATCTTCGCGATCGCCACGGGTATCGAAGAGCACAACAACTACGCGGTCGACTTCATCAACGCGACGCGCTGGATCAAGGAAAACCTGCCGTACGCGAAGGTGAGCGGCGGCGTGTCGAACGTGTCGTTCTCGTTCCGCGGCAACGACCCGGTGCGCGAAGCGATTCACACCGTGTTCCTCTACCACGCGATCCAGGCCGGCATGGACATGGGCATCGTCAACGCGGGCCAGCTCGGCGTGTACGCCGACCTCGATCCGGAGTTGCGCGAACGCGTCGAAGACGTGGTGCTGAACCGTCGTGACGACGGCACCGACCGGCTGCTCGAAATCGCCGACAAGTTCAAGACCGGCGCCGCGAAGAAAGAAGAAAATCTCGAATGGCGCAACCAGCCGGTCGAGAAGCGCCTCGCTCACGCGCTGGTGCTCGGCATCACCAACTTCATCGTCGAAGATACCGAAGAAGTGCGCGCGAAGATCGCCGCCGCCGGCGGTCGCCCGATCAATGTGATCGAGGGCCCGCTGATGGACGGCATGAACATCGTCGGCGACCTGTTCGGCCAGGGCAAGATGTTCCTGCCGCAAGTCGTCAAGTCCGCGCGCGTGATGAAGCAGGCGGTCGCGCATCTGATCCCGTTCATCGAGGAAGAAAAACGCCTGCTCGCGGAAGCCGGCGGCGACGTGCGCGCGAAAGGCAAGATCGTCATCGCCACGGTGAAAGGCGACGTGCACGACATCGGCAAGAACATCGTGTCCGTGGTGCTTCAGTGCAATAACTTCGAAGTGGTCAACATGGGCGTGATGGTCTCGTGCAACGACATTCTCGCCAAGGCGAAGGTCGAGGGCGCGGACATCATCGGACTCTCGGGGCTGATCACGCCGAGTCTCGAGGAAATGGCTTATGTCGCGTCGGAAATGCAGCGCGACGACTACTTCCGCATCAAGAAAATTCCGCTGCTGATCGGCGGCGCGACCACCTCGCGCGTGCACACCGCGGTGAAGATCGCGCCCCACTACGAAGGGCCGGTGGTGTACGTGCCGGACGCGTCGCGCTCGGTGTCGGTGGCGTCGAGTCTGCTGTCGGATGAAGGCGCCGCGAAGTACCTCGACGACCTCAAGACCGACTACGACCGCATCCGCCTGCAGCACGCCAACCGCAAAGCCACGCCAATGGTCACGCTCGCCGAAGCCCGCGCGAACAAGACCAAGGTGGACTGGGCGAGCTACCAGCCGGTCAAGCCGAAGTTCATCGGCCGCCGTGTGTTCAAGAACTTCGATCTGAGCGAACTTGCGAACTATATCGACTGGGGTCCGTTCTTCCAGACCTGGGACCTGGCCGGCCCGTATCCGGCGATCCTGAACGACGAGATCGTCGGCGAATCGGCGCGGCGCGTGTTCTCGGACGGCAAGTCGATGCTCTCGCGTCTGATCCAGGGCCGCTGGCTGCAGGCCAACGGCGTGATCGCGCTGCTGCCGGCAAATACGGTGAACGACGACGACATCGAAATCTACACCGACGAATCGCGCTCGGAAGTCGCCCTCACCTGGCGCAACCTGCGCCAGCAGAGCGTGCGCCCCGTGGTGGACGGCGTGATGCGGCCGAATCGGTCGCTTGCCGACTTCATCGCGCCGAAAGAATCGGGCGTGGCCGACTATATCGGCATGTTCGCGGTCACCGCAGGCCTGGGCGTCGACGTGAAGGAAAAGCAGTTCGAGAAAGATCACGACGACTACAGCGCCATCATGTTGAAGGCACTCGCGGACCGTTTCGCCGAGGCCTTCGCCGAAGCCATGCATGCCCGCGTGCGGCGCGATCTGTGGGGCTATGCGAACGCCGAAACCCTGTCGAACGACGACCTGATCGCCGAGAAGTATCACGGCATCCGCCCGGCGCCCGGCTATCCGGCCTGCCCGGACCACCTGGTCAAGCGCGACATGTTCGACGTGCTGCAAGCCACCGAAATCGGCATGAGCGTGACCGAATCGCTCGCCATGCTGCCGGCGGCGAGCGTCTCCGGTTTCTATCTCGCGCATCCCGACAGCACGTATTTCTCGGTCGGCAAGATCGGTCAGGACCAACTGGAGGATTACGCAATCCGCATGGCGTTGTCGAAGACGGATGCGGAGCGCGCTCTGGCGCCCTTGCTGTAAGCCCTTGCGCGGCGTGGTGGGAAACCCACTATATCGGGTCTGAAAGGCTGAATATTTGCGGCGGTGTAATTTTCGGCTTTGTAGACTGAATTGGATTTACCCAGCCAGACGCGGCCAAAACGCGTCGGCTTATCCAATTGCAATCGTCGACGGAGAGAATCGTATGAAGAAGCTGACGCTGTTGTTGACTGCTGTTTCACTGGCTGTGGGCGCCTCGGCGGCGCTGGCACAGCCTGCCGCTCCGGCTGGTTCGAGCGCGGTGAGCTCCTATTCGCCGCCCACGGTGAAACACGTCAAGAAACCAAAGAAGAAGAAAGTGAAGAAGGGTGCGTCGGCTCCGGCAGCCGCTCCGGCGGACGCTGCCAGCCAGTAAGCGTTGCACGGCAAAGCCGGCTAACACCGGCCTTGAATGACAAAGAGCCCGCTTCGAGCGGGCTCTTTTCATTGGCGCGTCGCAAGGAGTCGCGCCGCCAACCGCGGCGCGGGACACGCGCCATGACTGCTGCAACGGCTGCGGCGCACGTCTGGCTCACGGAAGAGCCGGCCACGCTGCCGCAACGACTTCACAACCCCCAGACGATATCCGCGTTTTCCTTCTGTGCCGCGCGCAGCATGTCGAGGAACGGATATGCGCGTTGCGCGAGACCCGGCGGAATCTCGTGATGCTCGTGGCCGTCTTCGCCTTCGTGGAAATGGCCATCGTGTTCGGCGCGTTCCTGCTTGTCGACGCTGATGGCGGCTTCGAGTTTGCCGATGGCCGGACCGAGTTCGTCGTGCGTAATGACGCCGCGTTCACCCAGACGTTTGCCGACGATGCCGACCAGGTACTGGGCAAGATTCTCCAGCATCATCACGTCTGGCGCGGCACGGCATTTGAAAGTAATCAGCATGACTGTTCCCTTTTTTGGTTATGTTGGATTGGCGTGCCGGCGGCTCGAAAGCGGCGCCAGCGCGCGTTACGTTGACTCGCCGATCAGATGCGGCGGCCACGGCCCTTGCTGGGCATCTCATTGAACATATTAGCACCTGCTAAAATCCGTCTGAACGGAAAAGCGCGCCGCGTCTGGCCGCGCACGGCCGGGCACGATGAACGTGGCTCGAAAGGTCACCGGGCCGTTGCGCTTGGCCGGTGCCTGCCGCGCCGGCCAACTCGCCGCGAGTCGCTGTGCATCATGCCTGACTGCGTTGCAGGCAACGTGCCTGATCGCGCGATCGCAATGACCGACCTGCCGCAACGGGCGCCGCGCCGCTTTCCACGCTTCTGACGAACCGTCTGCGCCCGCTGCACGGGCACGGCCGGCGCCTCTTCCGCATCACCGGATTGCCTCACTGGACTCGCAACAAGCATGCTGCCTGCACACAAACAGACCCTCGAAACCCTGCTCGCCGACACGGTGAAGCAGGTCGCTGAAGCCTCGCAAGGCGCGACCGAAGCCGCTTTCGTGTCGCCCACCATCACGCTGGAACGCCCCAAGGTCGCCGCGCATGGCGACGTCGCGTGCAACGTGGCCATGCAGCTCGCCAAACCGCTGCGCGCGAATCCGCGCCAGCTCGCCCAACAGATCGTCGACGCGCTGCTCGCGCAGCCGCTCGCCCAAGGTCTGGTCGAAGCCGCTGAAGTGGCGGGCCCCGGGTTCATCAACCTGCGTCTGGCCGCCGCCGCGAAACAGGCCGTGATCGCCGCCGTGTTCGCCGAGCAGGCCGCGTTCGGCCGCTCGCAGCGCGACGCCGGCAAGCACGTGCTGATCGAGTTCGTGTCGGCTAACCCGACCGGCCCGCTGCACGTCGGCCACGGCCGTCAGGCTGCGCTGGGCGACGCGTTGTCGAACGTGCTGGCCTCGCAAGGCTGGGACGTGCATCGCGAGTTCTACTACAACGACGCCGGTGTGCAGATCCAGACGCTCGCGCTGTCCACCCAGGCGCGCGCCCGCGGCATCGCCCCCGGCGACGCGGGTTGGCCGGCTTCGGCCTACAACGGCGAGTACATCGCCGAAATCGCCAAAGACTATCTGGCCGGCGCCACGGTGGCCGCGAGCGACGGCGAGCCGGTGACCGGCGCGCGCGATGTCGAGGATTTCGAAGCGATCCGCCGTTTCGCGGTGGCGTATCTGCGCCGCGAGCAGGACATGGATTTGCAGGCGTTCGGCGTGAAGTTCGACCAGTACTACCTGGAGTCGTCGCTGTACACGGAAGGCCGGGTCGAAAAGACGGTCGAGGCGCTGGTCGCCGCCGGCAAGACGTACGAGCAGGAAGGCGCACTGTGGCTGCGCACGACCGACGACGGCGACGACAAGGACCGCGTGATGCGCAAGACCGACGGCACCTACACGTACTTCGTGCCGGACGTCGCCTATCACGTCGCCAAGTGGGAACGCGGCTTCACCAAGGTCATCAACGTGCAGGGCTCGGACCACCACGGCACCATCGCACGGGTGCGCGCCGGCTTGCAAGGATTGGGCATCGGTATTCCGAAGGGCTATCCCGACTACATCCTGCACAAGATGGTCACGGTCATGCGCAACGGCGAAGAGGTGAAGATCTCCAAGCGCGCCGGCAGCTACGTGACGGTGCGCGATCTGATCGAATGGTCGGGCGGCGCGACGCCGGGTTCGGAAACCGCCGTCGATCTGATCGACGAAGAAACGATTCGCCGCGGCCGCGACGCCGTGCGCTTCTTCCTGATCTCGCGCAAGGCGGATACGGAATTCGTGTTCGATATCGACCTCGCGCTGAAGCAGAACGACGAAAACCCCGTGCATTACGTGCAGTACGCGCACGCGCGCATCTGCTCGGTGCTCGCCGAATGCAAGTCGCGCTACAGCACGGACGAAACCACGCTCGCGTCGGTGGACGTTTCCCCGCTCACGAGCGAACGGGCCATGGCGCTGCTGAACAAGCTCGCCGAATTCCCGGACATGCTGCAACACGCCGCCGACGAACTCGCACCGCACGCGGTCGCGTTTTATCTGCGCGACCTCGCCGGGGAATTCCACTCGTTCTACAATGACCGGGCCGAACGCGTGCTGGTCGACGACGCGGCCGAGCGCAACGCACGCGTCGCGCTGCTCGCGGCCACGCGTCAGGTGCTGGCCAACGGTCTCGCGACGATCGGCGTCTCCGCTCCCGTCAAGATGTAAGTCCTCCGCCGTAACATGCATGCGGCCGTCGTTATAATCGGCGGCCGTTCCAGGATTCTTTTTGCAGGTGATTCATACGATGGCAAAACCACGCCGCACAACAAAGCAATCGAAACAAACCGGGGGCACTTTTCTCGGCATCGTGCTGGGCCTGATCGTCGGCCTTGCGATCGCGGTAGTGGTGGCGCTGTATATCACCCGTGCGCCTACGCCGTTCGTCTCGAAGGTGGCGCCGCCCGCGGCGTCCGACTCCAGCGCGAGCCAGGCGCAATACGATCCGAATCGTCCGCTGCAAGGCAAGACGCCGGGCCAGCCGGTGCCGCAAGCCGCACAGCCGGCACCGCCGAACACCGCGCCGGGCCAGACCAACTCGCAGACGCAGTCGGGCATGCTGGAAGAGCCGCAGATCGTCGAAGTGCCACCCGCTAACGGTACGAACGCCAACCCGAACGGCACGGCAGTCGCACCGAAGCCCGCGCAGGACAATGGCAACGTCGCACCCACCGCACCGGCGAAGAAGCCGCAGGCATCGAGCGCACCGGCGCCCAGCACGGCCACGGCCAACAACGCCAAGCCGGGTTCCGGCGCAACGTCGGCACCGGCTCCGGGTGACGCGAACACCGGCTACTTCCTGCAAGTGGGCGCGTACAAGACCTCCGCCGACGCCGAACAGCAACGCGCACGCCTTGCGTTCCAGGGCTTCGAATCGAAGGTCACGCAGCGCGATGCAGGCGGTGTGACGTACTATCGCGTGCGGATCGGACCGTTCTCGAAGTTCGAGGACATGAATTCGAGCCGTCAGCGTCTGTCCGACGCAGGCGTCGACACCGCCGTGATCCGTTTCACGAAGCAATAAGCCAACCATAAATACACGGTGATTTACCGGAACGCGCCGCCGCCGAACCATCGGCGTGCGGCGCGTGTCACAAACACGACGGACGTTTGAAAACGTCCCAACGCCGACAAAAAAAGTGGTGACGGGCATTTGCGTGGCGCCGCCGCTTTACCGCCTACTCTGGGTCAACACGACATGAAAAAACTGCTGAGCATTCTGTTCCTCTCGCTGGGCCTCGTTGCCGCCACAGCTCAAGCGGCGCCGGCCGCGCCGGTGTCCGGCAAGGACTACACCGTGCTGGCCACGCCGCAACCGACCGACGAGCCGGCCGGCAAGATCGAAGTCACCGAGTTCTTCTGGTACGGCTGTCCGCACTGCAACGAATTCAACCCGTACCTCGAAGCATGGGTGAAGAAGCAAGGCCCGGACGTCGTGTTCAAGCGCGTGCCGGTTGCCTTCCGCGACGACTTCGTGCCGCATTCGAAGATGTATCACGCGCTCGACGCGCTCGGCCTCGCACAACAGCTCACGCCGAAGGTCTTCAACGAAATCCACGTCAACAAAGACTATCTGTTGACGCCGGAAGATCAGGCCAAATTCCTTGCGAAGAATGGCGTCGATCCGAAGAAGTACATGGACGCGTACAACTCGTTCTCGACGCAAAGCGCGTTGCAGAAAGACACGAAGCTGATGAACGACTACAAGATCGACGGCGTGCCGACGCTGGCCATTCAGGGCAAGTATGAAACCGGCCCGGCTCAGACCAACAGCCTGCCGGGCACGATCCAGGTGCTGGACTACCTGGTCGCGCAAATCCGCGCCAAGAAGATGTAAAGACAAGGCGCCGGAATGAGTTCACCGCTGAAGGTTTTCATTACCGGCGCCTCGAGTGGCATCGGCCTCGCCCTCGCTGCCGAATACGCGCAGCGCGGCGCGATTCTCGGCCTGGTCGCCCGTCGCGGCGACGCCCTCGCTGCGTTCCAGCAGTCCCATCCGAGGAATGCCGTCGCCGTCTATTCCGTCGACGTGCGCGACGCCGAAGCGCTCGCCGAAGCGGCCGCGCAATTCATCGCGCAATACGGCTTGCCGGATGTCGTGATCGCCAATGCCGGCATCAGCCGTGGCGCGGTCACCGGACACGGCGATTTGCGCACCTTCCGCGAAGTGATGGACATCAATTACTTCGGCATGGTCGCCACGTTCGAGCCGTTCGCCGCCGCCATGGTCGCCGCGAGGAAAGGCACGCTGGTCGGGATTGCCAGCGTCGCCAGCGTGCGTGGTTTGCCGGGCTCCGGCGCGTATAGCGCGTCGAAGTCGGCGGCGCTCAAGTACCTGGAGGCGTTGCGCGTCGAGATGCGGCCGCAGGGCGTCGGCGTGGTCACGATCGCGCCCGGCTACATCCGCACGCCGATGACCGAGCACAATCCGTACACCATGCCGTTCCTGATGGACGCCGACCGTTTCGCGGTGAAGGTCGCGGACGCGGTGGAACGTCAAACCGCGTTTGCCGTGTTCCCATGGCAGATGCGTCTCGTCGCGATGTTGCTGCACGTCATGCCGCGCTGGCTCTACGACCGCGCGTTCGAACGCGCGCCGCGCAAGCCGCGCGCCGCCACCGAATAAGACCCGTCACCCCGTGCGGCCGATGCAACCGGCGCAGCACGCTTTCACCTCTTCGATGGCGCTTAAGGGCTTCAGCTCATAGGCGTCGTTCGTATCACGCTCTTCCGCACCACAAGCCGTAGCGCATCGCCCGCTCCATATGGATATGCGGATTAAGTTGTTGTCGCCGCAACGACCCTTCGATAAGCTTTCGCGCAGGCTCACCCGCGCATGGGCGGCATTATCGGCGTCATGCGCCAGCGCCGGAAACGTATCACAATAAAGACGGCGGCCACGCCGGCCACCCTCGTCAACGGAACATAACCACACAACCAGACGCACTGCCTGACTGCGCTTGTTATGGGAGATCCTATGCGCTTCAAACTGCTCGCAGCCGCCGTACTGTTCACGGCGCCCGCGCTCGTGCTCGCCAAACCGCTGACCGTCTGTACCGAGTCGAGCCCTGACGGTTTCGACATCGTGCAGTTCAATTCGCTCGTCACGACCAATGCGTCGGCCGACGTGATCTTCAACTCGCTGGTCTCGTACGACGAGGCCGCGAAGAAAGTGGTGCCGTCGCTGGCCGACAAGTGGGACGTGAGCGCCGACGGCCTCACCTACACGTTCCACCTGCGCCCGAACGTGCAGTTCCAGACCACCGACTACTTCAAGCCCACCCGCGCGCTGGATGCCGACGACGTCGTCTTCACGTTCGACCGCATGCTCGACGACAGCAACCCGTGGCACAAGGTGGCGGGCGCGAGCGGCTTCCCGCATGCGCAGTCGATGGGTTTGCCGAAGCTGATCAAGTCGGTCAGCAAGGTCGACGACAACACCGTCAAGTTCGAACTGAACGCGCCGGACGCGACCTTCGTCTCGATCCTGACAATGGGTTTCGCGTCGATCTATTCGGCTGAATACGCCGACCAGTTGCTCAAGGCCGGCAAGCAGGTCGATCTGAACGCGAAGCCGATCGGCACCGGTCCGTTCGAGTTGAAGAGCTATACGAAAGACGCGGTGATCCGTTACGACGTGAATCCGACCTACTGGGGGCCGAAACCGAAGATCGACCGCCTGATCTACGCGATTACGCCGGACGCCACGGTGCGGGCGCAGAAGGTGAAGGCGGGCGAATGCCAGATCGCGCTGTCGCCGAAGCCGCAGGACCTCGCCGACGCGAAGACCGACAAGTCGCTCGCTATCGTGCAGACGCCCGCGTTCATGACGGCCTTCGTCGCGTTGAACACGCAGAAGAAGCCGCTCGACAACCAGAAGGTGCGCGCCGCGCTGAACATGGCGTTCGACCGCACCACGTATCTGAAGACCGTGTTCGACAACACCGCGACGGCGGCCGTGAACCCGTATCCGCCGAACACGTGGAGCTACGACAAAGCGGTGAAGCCGTGGCCGTACGACCCGGTGAAGGCCAAGAAGCTGCTCGCCGACGCGGGCTATCCGAACGGCTTCGAAACGACCATCTGGGTGCGTCCGAACGGCAGCGTGTTGAACCCGAATCCGAAGGCCGGCGCCGAACTGCTGCAGGCCGACTTCGCGAAGATCGGCGTGAAGGCGGAGGTGAAGGTGATCGAATGGGGCGAGCTGATCAAGCAGGCCAAGCAAGGCCAGCATGATTCGCTGTTCATGGGCTGGGCCGGCGACAACGGCGACCCGGACAACTACCTGTCGCCGCTGTTTAGCTGCAATGCGGTGAAGTCCGGCATCAACTTCGCGCGCTTCTGCGATCAGGATCTGGACAAGCTGATCGCCGACGGCAAGTCCACGCCGGATCAGGCGAAACGCGCGAAATCATATGAACAGGCGCAGCAGATCATTCACGATCAGGCGCTGTGGATTCCGCTCGGATATCCGACGGCGTCGGCGATTACGCGCACGAATGTGAGCGGCTATCACGTAAGTCCGTTTGGACGGCAGAACTTTGGAACGGTGGCGGTGCAGTAGCGCTGCCGGTTTTTTGAGGTGACCCGTCCTGCTATAGGTTGACAGGTTTTGCCAGGGTATCCGGCTGGTAAAGATACCCCCTTAACGACGCCCGATGAACTTCATCGGGCGTTT
>NZ_PVEN01000014.1 GCF_002973525.1 Paraburkholderia sp. BL21I4N1 | reverse complement strand
TGGAACACGTCCTTGATGGCGGCGCAGAGCGCGTCGGTGTTCACGAGCAGTACGTCGTCGAGATATTCGCTGCACAGGCGGAAGGTTTCTTCGCCCACCAGCTTCACCGCCGTGCCGTCCGAGAACAGACCCACTTCGCTTAGCGTGACGCGCTCACCCGCTTTCAGCGAGACGGCCATGGCGCACGAATCGTCGGTCTGCACGCCGATCACCTTGATCTCCGGACGCACCGATTTCACATACGCGGCGACACCCGCGGCGAGTCCACCGCCGCCGATCGGCACGAAGATCGCGTGGATCGGTCCCTGATGCTGGCTGAGAATCTCCATCGCGACCGTGCCTTGTCCGGCGATCACATACGGATCGTCGAACGGATGCACGAAGGTCAAGCCGCGTTCTTCCTGCAGCTTCACCGCGTGACCATAGGCGTCGCTGTACGACTCGCCGAACTGGACCACTTCGACGGTCGGGCCGCCATGCGCGCGCACGGCATCGACTTTAAGTTGCGGCGTGGTCACCGGCACCACGATGATCGCCTTCACCCCCATGCGCGCCGCCGACAACGCCACGCCCTGCGCATGATTGCCCGCCGACGCGGTAATCACCCCACGCTCCAGCGCCTCGGCCGGAATGTGCGCCATCTTGTTGTACGCACCGCGCACCTTGAACGAGAACACCGGCTGGTTGTCCTCGCGCTTCAGATAGACCGGATTGCGAAGCCGCGCCGACAGACTCGGCGCGTGTTCGAGTTCTGTCTCACGGGCCACGTCATAAACGCGCGCGGTCAAAGTTTTCTTCAGGTAGTCGTGACGAAGCGCGACGCTTTCTGCGGCTTCGGCGACCTGGGTGAGTTCGTGTGACGGCAAGGCAAGCTCCTGTGCGGCAATAACGAATCAGCGGGAAATGCACCAGGAGGCAGGCAAGCGGACATAAAAAAACCCGCCTCGTGGGGCGGGTTAGTTTGTCACTTCGATGTCACTGCAAACCGACGCGCGCTAACCCACCATTCGATGAATGATGCTAATAATCAGCGCAATACGGATGTCGAGGCAGTTCATGTGGGCGATCTTCGTTGACTTGGCACGCTTTGTCAACCCGTCGTCACGACGCTCGACGGCCTGCGTCGAGCATCCCGGCGATTAATCGTGCAGGCCGCTCTGCTTCCTGAACGAGGCGAGAATGCGTTGCTCGAGCGCGTTGTAATCGCGGCCGAAGTGGTGATCGCCCGAGGTGCGAATCACTTCGACGCCGTTCTTGCCCAGCACCGGACACAACGTGTCCTTCTCGTCTTCGCCATAGAAGCATTGCATCAGCGAAGGCGGCACGTGAGCCAACTCCGGCTGCACCTTCAGCGCCTTGTCGCTCGCCGGCATGCCGAGCCAGCCCCCCACACGAATCTGGAAATCGGCGTCCGGCGCAAAGCCGAGCAACGCCATCAGCGACACCTTCGACTTCAGCGTCTCGGGCAAGCGGTTATAGGCGAACGGCATCACGTCCGCGCCGAACGAATAGCCGACCAGCGCGATATGTTGCGCGTGCCAGCGCGCGCCATAGGTTTGCATGATGCGCGCGAGATCGCGGCTGGTTTGCGCGGGCGACTTCTCGCTCCAGAAGTAACGCAGGCTGTCCATGCCGACCACCGACACGCCGTCCTTCTGCAACGCGAGCGCAATGGTCTTGTCGAGATCGCGCCAGCCGCCGTCGCCGGAAATCACGATCGCCATCAGGCCGTTCGGATGCGCCGCCGGCAACTCGATCAGCGGCAGATCGGAGACGTCGTCGTCGCTGGTCGGCAGCACTTGCAGATGCGGCGTAAGCAGCGCGACGAGGCGCGCGCGATCGGCCGTACCCGTGGTGGCTTTTTCGACGAAGCCCGGCACCTTGTCGCGAATCACCGTGGGGTCCGGCGGGCACGGCTGGAAGCGTGCGTCGAGCGTGCGCTCGGCATCCACGGAAACGGCGCCGGCAATCGTATTCGACGGCGCCTGTTCGAGCACGTGCATTGCGAGCGTCGCGCCCTGCCCCGTACCGGCGACGATCGGCGCGAAATAACGGGCCGATTGCGATTGCCGTTCGAGCTGATGGCTCAGCGATTCCGCGTCGCCCACCAGCTTGTGGCAGGTCTCTTTCGTCGCGGCCAGATTCGCCGCATAGCGCGCGCTATCCACGCCGACGGTCAACGCGCCCGCCTTGGCGAGCGTCTCGGCACTCTGCTGATCCGCCGCGCTCCAGCCGCTCGCCTGCGAATACAGCACGACGAAGCCGCGTAGCGGACCCGTGGGTTGCGTCACCGTCACGTCGCCGAAACGGCCGCCAGGCACGGTGGTGGTTGCCGCATGGGCGAAGGTGCTGCCGGTGACGAGGCTTACCGCAACGGCGAGCCGGAAAAACGATTGCAAGGTCATGAACGCCGGCCTCCTGCCAGCAATGACAGGTCCGCAAGCGTGAAGAACACGCCCACCGAACCCGACGCCGCGAGATAGCGCGGCTCCCAATGCGGCTGGAACTTGCTCTTGAAAGCTCGCAGACCGCGGAAGTTATAGAAGCGGCCGCCGAAGCGCCACACGATGCCGGCAAGCCGGTGCCAGCGCGACGCGAGCGGCGTCGGCTGCATGCCGGAAAGCGGCGCGATGCCTAGACTCAGCGAGCGGAAACCCGCCTGCTTCAGATGCAACGCGAGTTGCGTGAACAGATATTCCATCGCATACGACGAAGCGCTTTCCACGTGACGCATTACGCCGACCGTCGCCTCGGTGTTCATATCCGTCGTC
Organism: Paraburkholderia sp. BL21I4N1; assembly: GCF_002973525.1. Taxonomy (GTDB): domain Bacteria; phylum Pseudomonadota; class Gammaproteobacteria; order Burkholderiales; family Burkholderiaceae; genus Paraburkholderia. The sequence continues at coordinate 198,597 of NZ_PVEN01000014.1, read as the reverse complement.
ATGAAGGTCACGAAGGCGGCCGGCTCGCCGTTCTGACGCACCAGCATGACGGATTGCGCGGCGAGGTATTCGTCGGTGAACGCGGCCACCGAAAAGCTTTTCTCGCGCGCGTCGCGACTGTCGAGCCAGCCGTCGGAAATCTCGCGCAGTGTGTCGAGCGACGCCGGCACGTTGGCCTGATCGATCACTTCGACGCTGAAACCGTCGCGCTCGCCGCGCTTCAACGCATAGCGAAGATGCGCGCGATGCGAGCCCTTCAGATCGAAATCGTCGAGCACCACGTGTGCTTCTTCACCGAGCTTCATCAGCGTGAGGCCGGCGTCGAGATACAACGGCAACGCATTGGCGCGCACCTGGTAGAACGCGGCGCGGCCGCCGTGCGTATGCGCGAGCGCGACGAACTTGCTGATCAGCCCCGCCCACTCTTCGCGCGGTCCCACCGGATCGTGCAGCGCGGCCCACGTGCGGCCGTATTTCGCGTACATCAGGAAGGCTTCGCGCGATTCGGAAAACAGAAAGCTCTTGTCGCCCATCAGCGCGAGGCCGGCGTCGCTGCGCTCCTGCGCGCGCACGATGCGCGCGGCGTCGTGCAGATCTTCCAGCGCCGGTTTGACGAAGCGGCCCGCAGCCGGACGCAGCAACTGCCAGAACGCGAAGATCGCCGCGAACAGACTCGCGGCCAGCGTTGCGCGCAGCGCGCGCGGCGCGCGTTCGTCGAAGGCGAATTGCCACCACAGGTCGCGCGTATATGGCACGTCGCGGAAAGCGAACAGCATGACCCACACCGCCAGCATCAGCACCATCGCGATCGACACCAGCCAGCCCGACGTAAAGCGTTCGGCGAACAGCGACGAATGGCGATTGAAACGCCGCCGCGTGGACAGCAACAGCGCGATCAGCGTGCCGAGCACGCCCGCCTCGACGAACGCGAGACCCTTGGTCAGCGACAACCCGAGGCTCAGCACGGCCAGCAGCAGCGTCATCCACCAGGCGGCGTCCAGACGCCGCAGCAAGCCGCGCGCGACGAACAGCAGCAGCACGCCGAGCACGCTGCACAGCATCTGCGAACTTTCGAGGACCCACAGCGGCAGCACGTCGCGCAGAATCAGGATGCGCTGCCAGAACGCGGGCGTCGCGCTGGAAATCACCAGCATGCCGCCGACCAGAAACGTGACGAGACTCAGAAACAGCGGCGCGAGTTTCGACACGCCCGCCGCATGCCGCAACGGCAAACGGCTTTTCAACGCGCGGCCTTCGAAGCCCGCGAGCAAGGCGGCCGAGACGATCAGCGGCACGCCGAAGTAAATCGCGCGATAAGCGAGCAGCGCGGCAACCATCTGATGGGTCTGCACGCTGCCGTTCAGCGCGAACACCATGGCCGCTTCGAACACGCCGACGCCGCCGGGCGTGTGGCCGATCATGCCGAGCAGCATGGCCGCCGCGTAAATCGTGACGAAGCTCACGAAGCTGACGTCCGCATGCGGCAGTAGCGCCCGCAGCGCGAGACCCGCGGCCACCACGTCGAGCACGGCCAGCGCGATTTGCGCGAGCAGGTCGCGGCGCGCCGGAATATCGAACGACAACCACGGCCAGCGCGTGCGCACCGGCCGGGTTTCGCGACGGCATGCGGCCGCCGCCAGTGCGAGCGCGATCAGCAGCGCCGCGCCGCTCCAGCGCAGCGTGAACGGCGTCAGATGCAGCATGGGCGCGAGCGTGTCGGCCGCGCCCACCATGCCGAGCGCCGTCATCAGCACCAGCGCGAGCGCCAGCGACACGCTCGTGAACACCGTCATCCGGCCGATCTGCGCCGGCGTGACGCCCGTCACGCCATAGACGCGCGCGCGCACCGCGCCGCCCGTCAACGCGCCGAAACCGGTCGCGTTGCCGAGCGCGGAACCCGCGGTGGCGCCGACCCACAACGCCACGCGCGGCACCGCGGTGCCGAGATAGCGCAAGCCGACCGCGTCGCGGCCGACCAGCGCGACATAGCTGAGCGCGGTCGCGCCGAGCGCGGCGCTCCACTCGCCGACGCTCAGATGACGCAACTGACGCATCACCGAGCGATAGTCGACCGCTTGCGACAGATGTTGCAAAACGACCAGCAGCAGCGCGCAGATGACGAGCGCGAGCACGGGCGAGAGCATGCCGCGGCTGCCGAGCGTCTTCGATGCACGGATCAGCAGCGCGCCGAGCCGGTCGAATGTCTTGTTATATCGGTGGAACATGGTCAATGCGGGCCTTGCGTGGAGCAGTCGCGACGACGGAGCGTCGGTCGCGGCGTCGCCTTACTCTGGCGATTACAAATGGATAACGGCACCGAACTGAAAAGGTTGACAGCGTCAGCCCGTTCGCAGGGATTTAACCTGGGTCGCGGATCGCAACGCGGGGCGCTCATGACCGGCCGGCGCGCTCCACACGGACGCGGCGGCCAGACCGGTCGATCTTGCCGAAGGGCCGATGAAAGCTGACGAACACCCTGCGGCCGAAAGGGGCTGAAGTTTAAACGCTAATCGGCACGAGGGGCCGAAAGATTCCATCTTCATGTACGGCGCATGGCGCGATCGCGCCCGCATTAATCCTCGATACGCGGGATCAAGATTCGCGCGTCGCGTGCCGTAATCGAGGTTAAGGGCAGCGTGCAATGCACTGGATGCGCCGAGTGAACGACGGCACTTGAGGGAGAACGATGATGGCGGAACAGGATTGGGTGATGGCGGGGATTTATCTGGTCGGACTGGTGTCGATGGCGCTGCTGATGAGCGCCCTATCCACGCGTGCCACCAAAGAGCGCGCGACGGTGTCGGCGGTACGGGCCCAGACCCACCACGAGTAATGCGCAACCGGTGCGCGGCCGCGCGGCGCCTCGACGCGGTGGAAAGCGCGGCGCCCGGCGCGGCTTGAGCGGGCGCGTTCGTGCGCCTCGCTCCGTGGTCCTGCTGACCTACGCGTGATGCTGGCCTGACTGCGGCGCTATGGCTTTACTGCGGACGGCGATGCGCCTCGGCCATGATCGCGCAGGTTTGCAGATGGATGTTCAGCGCCTGCAGCGCCAAAGCGCGCAGCTTGCCGAGCCAGCTGCTGCTGGGGGTTGCAGTGGCGGTGGCACGGGCGGCGGCGGTGTTGGAAGCGGTGTTCATGGCGGACTCCTGTATAGGGTTTATACCTAGGCAATAACCCGATTATAACCCTCTCGTGCCGCACCGCAACAAATATCAATAATAGTCGCGCGCCTTCTAGTGTCGATGCCGCGCGGCAATGGTCAATCTCAAAATGGGTCGCGACCAACGCCGCTCGCTGTTAACAAACCGCACCGTACAGGTGCAATAATGACGCCTTTGCCTGCGACCGTCCGCCGCAGCATTGCCCATGACCGCCGCTCAGAAAGCCATGATCGCGCCCCTCATCGTCGCTTGTGCGATGTTCATGGAGAGCGTCGACGCGAACGTGATCGTCACCGCGCTGCCGGCCATGGCGCGCGACTTCGGGCGCGATCCGGTCACCCTGAAAATCGCCGTGACGAGCTACGTGCTGGGCCTCGGCGTGTTCATCCCCGTCTGTGGCTGGCTGGCCGACCGCTTCGGCGCACGCACCATCTTCCGCACGGCGATCGGCATTTTCGTCGTGGGCTCGCTGCTGTGCGCGGCCTCGAATTCGCTGGCCACCTTCACGCTCGCACGCTTCGTGCAAGGCGTCGGCGGCGCGATGATGGTGCCGGTCGGGCGCATCATTATTTTTCGCGTGGTGCACAAAGCCGACTTCATCCGCGCGATGAACTATCTGAGCGTGCCCGCCCTGCTCGGTCCCGCCGCCGGCCCGCTGCTCGGCGGCTTCATCACCACGTATCTGCACTGGCGGCTGATTTTCTTCATCAACGTGCCGATCGGCGTTCTCGGCATCTATCTGACCAACCGGCATATCGCCAATACGCGCGAGCCGGATCCCGGCCCGCTCGACTGGATCGGTTTTCTGCTGTCGGCGGCGGGCGCGGTGCTGCTGTTGCTCGGGCTTTCACTGGTGGGCGGCGAACTGATCTCGAATCAGGACGCGTTCGGCATGTGCGCGTGCGGCGCGGTGCTGCTACTCGGCTACATCGCCTACGCGCAACGCGTCGAACATCCGTTGCTGGATCTGCGCTTTTTCAAGGTGCCAACGTTTCAGGCAAGCGTGCTGGGCGGTTCGCTGTTTCGCATCGGCCTCGGCGCGTTGCCGTTCCTGCTGCCGCTGATGCTGCAGGAAGGCCACGGCATGAGCGCGTTCGAATCCGGGCTGATTACCTGCGCATCGGCATTCGGCGGCATGTTCATGCGAGTGATCGCGTCGAACGTGTTGCATCGTTTCGGCTTCCGTTCGGTGCTGGTGGTCAACGCCGTGTTGTCCGGCATCTCGATCGCGGCTTGCGGACTGTTTTTCCCCGGCACGCCGGCCTGGATTATCTGGCTGGTGGTGCTGCTCGGCGGCTTTTTTCCCGCCTTGCAATTCACGAGTCTGAATTCGCTGACCTACGCCGAAATCGCCAGCCGCGACGTGGGCCGCGCGACGAGCCTCGGCAGCGTCGTGCAACAGATGTCGCTCGGCCTCGGCGTCACGGTGGGCGGGATCGTGCTGCAGATTTCGCGCGCGCTGCATGGGCATCCGAGCATGATGTGGTCGGATTTCTGGCCGGCGTTTCTGGTGGTGGGGCTGTGCTCGTTCGCGTCGATTCCGGTCACGCTGCGCATGCCGCATCGCGCGGGTGAGGAAATCGCGCGCGGCGGGCGTGGGTAAAAACGGGCTCGCCCTCACGGCGCCTTGCGAATCACGCTCACCTCGCCGTTGCGTTCGAGAATCGCGGCCGCGACGTCCTCCATGGAACGCGCGCCGGTTTTCTGCCGCACGCTTTCCTGAACGTCGGTCGGCGTGATCAGCCCCGCGTTCATTTCGTGCGGATGGAACAGGCCGTTGCTGAACACCTCGCGCTCGACACCACCCACCAGTCGCTCCAGCGTGCGCGATCGCATGCAACCCCAGGCCAGCAGCCGGTGACACGCGACGATGGCAAACGACGACACCACGGTCGCGACGAACGGCGACGCGCCGACTATCGCCCGGCTCAACGTCGCGCCAAGCAGGATGACCACCACCGAATCGAATGGCGAGCGCTGGCCGAACGAGCGCCGCCCCGACACGCGGATCAACGCCAGCGCGACCAGGAAGACGACGATCGAACGCACACTCATTTGCAGCGGGTCGAGGTTTCTGCCTTGGCCGAACAGCAGGAAAAACGCATCTGTCATGTCGCCCTCCTCGCGGCGTGCCGCCTTCTTTTGTCGTCATCGTTGAACCGCGGTTGAGGCAGGTGGCCACGAGCGCCATCTCATCCCGCCGCCCACGCCGCGAGCGTGTCACCGAAGCCGCCGCGCGCGCGCGCTACCGCGCGCGCACTGGTGATGACGCGCGGCGCGGCGCTCCACGCAATGCGTGCGCCGGTCGCGATTAACCGGTCGACCAGCGCGACGTCCTCGCTGCAGGTCAGCGGCGGAAAGCCGCCCGCGCGACGATACGCGTCGGCGGACACGCCCAGGTTCGCGCCGTGAATGTGCCGATGGCCATCGGCATCCACATACGTCTTGCGAAACACCTCGCGCACGCTGAGCGGATGCGGGGTCCAGTCGTCGACGGCAATCGAGCCGCACACGGCGTCCGCGTCCAGCGATAGTTGCGCGACCAGCCAGCCCGTCGACACGCGACTGTCGGCGTCGGTGAAAGCGAGCCAGCGGGCGCCATCGGCGAGCAGCAAATCCGCGCCCGTCGCGCGCGCGATGCCGACGTTGCGCGCCTTCAGCATCAAGGTCTCGACGCCGTACGCGCGCGCGATCGCGCCGCTGAAGTCGTCGCAGGCATCGAGCACGACCACGATGCGCACGGTTTCGCCCGCCAGTTCCTCATGCCGCGACGCGCCGAGCAAGGCCGCGAGACAAGGCGCCAGCAACGCCTCCTCGTTATGCGCCGGAACGATCACGCCGATCATAAGAGCCCCTCGCGTTGCGCCACCGAACGTGCGTCACGCGACCAGACGTCGATCAGCAGATCGGCTTCGTCGTGATGCGCGAGACGCGCCAGGCCGCAACGCGCATCGAACAACGCATGCGCGGTGTCGGCGGATTCGAGCGCCTCGGTGAACGGCCGGCGCCAGTGACAGGCGAGCAGCGTGCCGTCCGCCGTGAGCGACGCGGCGATGCAGCCGGCGAGCGCGTCGAGTTCGGCCGCGTTCAGGTAATAGGCGAATTCGCTGATGACGATCAGGTCGAAGGGTCCGGCCTCGGTCGGCCAGTCGCGCGGCACGGTGCGTCGTTCGATTCTCACGTGCGACGCGGCGGCCAGGCGTTCGCCGGCAAGTTGCACCGCGCGTTCGTGAAGATCGGCGGCGAGCAACGTGTCGCAGCGTTTTGCCAGTTCGAAGGTCAACTCGCCGTTCGCGCAACCCGGTTCGAATGCGTTGCGGTAACGCGGACGCGGTAACAGCGCGAGTGTGAGCGAGCGTTTGCGGCTTTCGTACCAGCCTTTGCGTAGGTGCCAGGGGTCGTCGCTGTGACGATAGAGGTCGTCGAAATAGGTGGCGGGTGAGGACGACGAGGAAGCCGACGTCGATGTCATGTCAGCGGCGCTGTCCTCGCTGCGGGGCGTTAGAGCGTCCATGGCGCGGTCCCGGGATCTTGAGGTTCGACGTGGGCGTCGGCGCCAGATTCCACGCGCGCATCGATTCCCCCATTGCCCTGCGCGGCTGTCATCAGCGCGCCTAGCGCGGCAAGATCGCGCTCCGCATGGCTCTGCCTCAGAAACACCGGCAAATCCGCCAGCGCGCGCGCAAAACGTGCGTCGCGGCACAACGGACCCGCGCCAAGCGCACGGGTCGCGTGATGCATGACTTCAGTCGCCGCCGCCTCGACGACGAGGCGTGCGCGCAGCGCCACCCGTTGCGCGTCGGCGCGCGGATTGGCATCGATCCATGCAGCGGTTTCGCGCAACACGGCGGCGGCCGACGCCAATGCAACATCGATCGCGCCCAGATGTGCCAGACGGTGTGCGTCCGCCTTGGGTGACGACGACTCGCGCAGCCGCTGACCGATCTGCGCGGCGGCACCGTACCAACACGCGGCGATACCCGCTCCGCCCTGCCAGAAACCCGGCCGGCGCACATACGCATGCGCCGCGCCGATCAGCGTGGCCGGCGTCCGCGCGAAGTGAACGTCGGCACTGGCCGTGGCCTGCATGCCGATGGCCTGCCACTTCGACGAATCGATCGCGATGGTCGGATGATGCATCGCGACGGCGACCAGCACGGGTTCGTCGTCCAGCCACGCGGTCACGAGCGCATGGCTGACGACGGCCGCGCCTGAACACCAGGCTTTCGTGCCGGTGAGATACACCGGCGTGTCTTGAGCGATCCGCTCCGCCAAACCTGCCTGCCCTGCCAGTCCATCGATCCGTTCAACAGCATCCACCCGCATCGCCGCGACCCGCGCTTCCGGCGGCTCCGCCGCCCACACGGCCCAGCGGCTCCCCGGCGCCACCCCGTGCCCGCCCAGTTCCGCAAGGATCGCCAACGCATCGGTATGGCCTTCGAAGAGCTTGACGAGACCAAGATCACATGCCGCCACCGCGGCCAACGCACGCCACCGCGCCACCGTCTGACCATGGCCCGGTAGCGGAACGAACGGCGCACGATCACAGCCGTAGTCGACCAGTGTGCGTAACACGTCACCCAACGAAGCGGAGTTGTGAGGATCGAAACGCGTGTTACGCAAAAAATCTTCCAACGCCGCGGCAGGCGCCGCCATGGGTTGGGCGCGCGTCGTTTCGCGCGCTCGGTGAGCCATGTCAAACCTTTGCGGCGGCCGCGCGCTGACGCCGGCCGCACGATCTCGCGTATCGAGCATCGTGCCTCCCTGAAGCGGTGGATCGGGTGCCGGCGGAAGATCAGGCGCCGCCGTGCATGCAGACGGACAGCAAGCGACGTGCCGCACGCGTGACAGCCGCCCTGAGAGGGTTTGGACAGGAGAAAGGTTGAATAGCCCGAGCCCGGGGACGCTCGGCCGTGAGCGAGGCACAGTCCCTAATCAGCGAGGCACGCTGGATGATGAGCCGGACATGCGCCGCATTGCGCGAAGCCTAACCCGCCCCTCGCGCACCGCGCCGCGCCTCGACCTGCGCCAGCAAGTCGTCGAACAGCGTTAGTTCCACCGGTTTCACCAGATGCACGTCGAACCCGGCCTCGCGCGACCGTTCGCGATCGGTCGCATGACCGAAGCCGGTCATGGCCGCATACATCGTGTTGCCGAGTTCGGGCATGGCATGCAGCCCGGCGATCGTCGCGAAGCCGTCCATCTTCGGCATGGCCAGATCGATCACCGCGAGGTGCGGCACGAAACGCGGCGCGACGTCGAGCGCCTGTTGCCCTTCATAGGCGATCCGCACCGTATGGCCCTTGAGTTCGAGCAGCATGGCGAGACTGTCGGCCGAATCGCGATTGTCGTCGACCAGCAGAATGCGCAGCGGCGCGACGTCGCCGTCCGCCGTGTTCGGCGCGTGGTCCGCCACCGCGGACGGCGCCGCGGCCAGCGGCAGACTCACCGTGAAGCGGCTGCCGCATCCCACGCCTTCGCTGCTCGCGAGAATGCTGCCGCCATGCATCTCGACCAGCGATTTGCACAGCGTCAGGCCGATACCCAGACCGCCCGCGCCCGCGGTCTGACTGTCCTTCTCCTGCGCGAACAGTTCGAAAATCCGGTCGAGCGAACGCACCGGAATGCCGCAGCCCTGGTCGCACACTTCGAGCACCGCCATGCGATGCTCGACGCGCCCCTGCACGTCGACACGACTGCCCACCGGCGAGAATTTCGACGCGTTATGCAGCAGGTTCTGGAGCACCTGCACGAGACGCGTCATGTCACCGCGCACCACGACCGGATCGCGCGGCAAATGCACGACGACGCGCTGCTCGTGCGCGTCGGTAAACGGCCGCGCCGCTTCGATGCCGCGCGCCACCACTTCGGCCAGATCGACGTCGGTCACGCGCAACTCGACTTTGTCCGACATGATGCGGCCGACGTCGAGCAGATCGTCGACCAGCCGTGTGAGATGCGTGACCTGACGGTCGATCAGATCGCGCGAACGCGCCAGCGTGGAACTCACGCCGGCTTCCAGTTGCATCACACTGAGCGCATTGCGCACCGGCGCGAGCGGATTGCGCAATTCATGCGCGAGGGTCGCGAGAAACTTGCGCATGCGGTCGCCCGAGCGCTCCAGCTCTTCGCGTTGACGCCGCTCGGTCAGATCGCGCGTGACCTTGGCGAAGCCGCGCAAGCGATCCGTCTCGTCGTACACGGCGGTAATGTTGACGTTGGCCCAGAAGGTCGTGCCGTCCTTGCGTACGCGCCAGCCTTCGTCCTCCACGTGACCGATCTGGCGGGCGATCGCCAGCTCGCGCGCCGGCTTGCCCGCCGCGACATCCTCCGGCGGATAGAACGTCGAGAAATGCCGGCCGACGATGTCCTCGCGCGAATAACCCTTGATACGCGCCGCGCCGGCATTCCAGCTAACCACGTAGCCGTCCGGATCGAGCATGAAGATCGCGTAGTCCTTCACGCTGTCCACCAGCAGACGGAAGCGCTCTTCGCTTTGCCGCAACGCTTCCAGATACTCGCGTTGCGCGCTCAGGTCGCGCGTGATCTTGGCGAAGCCCGTGACCTTGCCGTCCTCGCCGCGGATCGCCGTGATCACGACGTTCGACCAGAACATCGTGCCGTCCTTGCGCACGCGCCAGCCTTCGTCCTCGAAACGGCCGGTCAGCGACGCCTGCTGCAATTCGTACGCGGGCCAGCCGCGCGCCACCGCTTCGGCGGTATAGAAGCGCGAAAAGTGCTCGCCGATGATCTCCGCTTCCGTGTACCCCTTCAGCTTCTGCGCGCCGGTGCTCCAACTGACGATGTGGCCGGTCGCATCCAGCAGGAAAATCGCATAGTCCTGGATCGCCTGGACCAGCATGCCGTAATCGACGCCGGCGGTCGCGCGCTCCGGCGATGGGCGTGCGCTCCCGGCCGGTGCGGGTTCGTCGTGATCGTCGGCAGGCGGGGCGTCGAGGTGGTTCATCGCGGCAAGGAAATGGAAGTGAGTAATCGTCCAAAAGCATACACCGGGAGACGGCCGCCGCCTGGCTCGTGGTTTCACCTGAGTCGCGCTGCAATGGCATGGCGGTACGAACGCCATCCTCAGGCCTCGCAATTGCTAAGGCTGTATTCACACTCATTGAAAACCAGGAGCATCAATTGAAACGAGCCTTGACCACTGTTGCACTCACCGCCGCGCTGGCGCTCGCTCAGACTGCCGCGCACGCCGAAGGCTGTACCAAGGGCGCCGTGGTGGGCGGCGTGGCCGGCCATGTGGCCGGGGACCACGGCGTAGCCGGTGCGGCCGCCGGCTGCGCGATCGGTCACCACGAAGCGAAGAAGAAGGACAAGGCAGCCAGCGCGGCAGCCGCCGCTAGCCAACCCGCGGGGAAATGAAGCGACGTAACGCGGCGCCCGAAGCCGTACCCCACGGGTAAAAAAGAGCCGGCAGGAACGTGTCGTTCCCTACCGGCTCTTTCACTTTTTCAAACTGACTGCGCCGAAGCCCGCGAACGATAGGGCGCCATCGCGACGCTCAACCCGCCGCGCCGAGCTTTTCCGCGAGCTTCGCGTCGTAACTGGAATGCACGTGCATGCGCTTTTTTTCCGGGTACGCATACGAATACGCCTTGCGAAGCGCCAGCGACGCCTCGTGGAAACCGGACAGAATCAGCTTCTGTTTGTTCGGATAGTTGGCGATGTCGCCAGCCGCGAAAATACCCGGCCGCGTGCTTTCATAGTTCGACGTATCCACGTCGATGCGGCCGCCGTGAATCGACAATCCCCATTGCCCGATCGGTCCGAGATCGGCGACGAGTCCGTATAGCGCGACCAGATGTTCCGCCTCGAGTTGCCGCTCGCCGTCGAGGCCGCGCAATGTGATCGACTTCAATACATCGTCTTCGACGGTGAGCCCCGCGATCGCGCCGATGACGAAATCCATCTCGCCCGCGTCGACCGCGCGCCGCATCAACTCGACGCTCGAATCGGCCGCACTGAACCCATTGCGCCGATGGACCAGCGTGACGCGCCGCGCGACCTTGCGCAGCGCCAGCACCCAGTCGAGCGCGGAATCGCCGCCGCCGGCCACGACCACGTTTTTGTCCGCGAATTCGGCAAGGCGCGGCACGCTGTAGTGCACATGGCGCGATTCCAGCGGCACCGCTTCGGCGAGCGCGAGCTTCTGCGGCACGAAGGCGCCGTTGCCGGCGGCCAGCAGAATCGCCGCCACATCGAACGCGAGGCCGCGCCCGGTACGCACGGTCCAGCGTCCATCGGCGCGTTGCTCGACCGACTCGACGCGCTGCTCCAGATGAATCGGCACGTTGAACGGCTTGCATTGCGCCATCAGACGCTCGACCAGTTCGCGTGCGGTGCACGACGGAATCGCGGGGATATCGTAAATCGGCTTGTCCGGGTACAACTCGATGCATTGACCGCCGACCTTGTCGAGGCCGTCGACGATCTGGCAGGTGAGGCCAAGCACGCCCGCTTCGAAAGCGGCGAAAAGCCCCACGGGGCCGGCGCCGACGATCAGGACGTCGGTGCGGATCAGCGGCGCGGAGGGGTCTGCGGCAGAAGTCATGCGGTCTCTCTGTGGAAGGCGATGGCCCACCATACCGAATCGCCCGAAACCCGGCAACGATGCCATTACGCGCGGTAAGGACGCTCGGCACGCAGCGCCGGGCGTGCTCGACCTGTGTTATCGGGCAGCCAAAGTGGCTACCTGAAAACAGACAAAACCGGTCATTTTACTAAGCCAATCAAGCGACTAATCTTCACTCATCGCATCGCCGTATGCGTCCAACCCGACTCAGGAGTGAATCATGGAACAACGTCTCGACTTCTACAAAGCCAATCCCGCCGCCGTCAAAGCCCTGCTCGGCGTCGAGGAACGCATCGGCAAATCGGCGCTCGAAAAACCGCTGGCCGAACTGGTGCGGCTGCGCGCGTCGCAAATCAACGGCTGTGCGTACTGCGTCGACATGCACGTGGCCGACGCCCGCAAGGGCGGCGAAACCGAACGCCGTCTCGCGACCGTGGTGGTATGGCGCGAAACGCCGTTCTTCACCGACCGCGAACGCGCCGCGCTCGAATGGACCGAAGCGGTGACGCTGGTGTCGCACGAGCATGTGCCTGACGCGGTGTGGCAAGCCGTGCGTCCGCACTTCAGCGACGAAGAACTGGTCGATCTGACGCTGCTGGTGTCCGCGATCAACGCGTGGAACCGCTTTGCGATCGCGTTCCGCAAGATGCCGGCTTAAGCGTCATGTCGTGACGAATCGGGGAGTGGGTCGAACGGGGGGAACGGTCTAACCGGCCACCCGCTTTACGCCGTTTGCGTAGCTTGGGCCGTTTGCACGATGCCCGTGGTCCGCGCCGTTCGATCGCTCGCCACCTTGAACGCCGCGGTCAATTCGCTCAACTGCCGCGCCTGATCCGCGAGTGAATTCGCGGTCGCCGCGCTCTCCTCGACGAGCGCGGCGTTGTGCTGCGTGACCTCGTCCATCTGCGTGACGGCGAGGCTCACCTGCTGGATGCCGTCGCTCTGCTCTTTCGACGCCGCCGCGATCTCGCCAACGATCTTCGCCACCCGGCCAATCTCCGCCTCGATCTCCTGCATCGTCGCGCCCGCTTCGTCGACGAGGCCCGCGCCGCTCTCCACGCGCGCGGTCGACTCCGCGATCAGCGCGCCGATTTCCTTCGCCGCCGCCGCGGAGCGCTGCGCGAGACTGCGCACTTCACCGGCCACCACGGCGAAGCCGCGCCCCTCTTCGCCGGCGCGCGCCGCTTCGACGGCCGCGTTCAGCGCGAGAATATTGGTCTGGAACGCGATCCCTTCGATCGCGGTGATGATGCCGGTCATCTTCGACGAACCCGCGTGAATCACCCTCATCGTCTCGACCATGCTGCCCACCGAAGCACGTCCGCGCGCGGCCATGATCGACGCGCGCGAGGCCAGTTCGCTGGCGTGATGCGCGTTCTGCGCATTCAACTGCACCGTCGACGTGAGTTGCTCCATCGCCGCCGCGGTCTGTTCGAGCGACGCCGCCTGTTCCTCCGTGCGCTGCGACAGATCGAGATTGCCGGCGGCGATCTGCTGGGTGGACGACGCGATGGAATGCGAACCGGCCCGCACCGTGGTCACGGTCGCGCCGAGCTTGTCCTGCATCGACGCGACGCCGCGCAGCAGCGTCGCCATTTCGTCGTTCGAGCGGATCGTCACGTGCGTGGTCAACTCCCCGGCGGCGATCGCGTCGAACTGGCGCAGCGCGTCGTGCAGCGGCGCCATGATCGCGCGTCGCAACGTGCGCCAACTGATGAGCGCGACCGTCAAGCCCACCAGAATGCTGCCGAGGCACGCCACCAGCAGCGTATGAAACAGCGCCGCCGAGCGCTCGCTCGCGTCGCTCGCCTGCTGGTTCAGATAGTCCTCGAGCGCGCCCTGGCTCGTGTTCATCGCGGTGTAGAGGCCGATCAGATGCGCCGCGCGGCTTTCGTCCATCCAGCTCGCGTCGCCGCCGCGAATCGCCGCGATCAGCTGGTCGATGCCGTCGCGCCGCACGGCGGTGCGTTTGGCGTCGAGGTCGTCGGTGAGGCGCTGCAAGTCGGGCGTTTTCGGCAGCTCGCGGAACGTGGTCCACCACTTGTCCGAATCGCCGAGCAGCATGCGTGCGCGTTCGAGTTGCGCATTCAGTTGCGGCGAGTGCGGATTGCTCATCGCCCAGTCGAGCCCGAAGCGCGCCCGCGACATCGCCGTGCCCGACTTGCCGAGCGCCACCACCGACGCGAAATGCACCGTGTACGCGTCGTGCTGCGCTTCGTTGCTTTCGTTCATGCCGAGAATGCCGAGCGCGCCGGTCGCGATCAGCAGTGCGCCGAGAAACGCGATGGTGATCGCGATCCGCAGGTTGATGGTCAGGTTTCGGGTCATGAAGGGTCTCGTCGCTCTGGCGGGTTGGCGCTCTGGTTTCTGTATATCGGGTTTTCGCGTCCCGTGACGCGATGCCGGTTTGTTCCATACGAGGAACATGTATCCATATACGGAAAGTATAACGACTCCTCCCGGCAAGAAAAAATAAAATCTGGCGAACGTGGTCCCGCAGGCGCAGCGGCGCTTTGAATAGATTTAATTTATAGAACCATAAGAAAACAACATTATTTTTATAGCCGACGGCTTCGTATAGTCGAGCCCAGTTCGAATGCGCCGCACGCGTGGCGCTCTCTCTTTCCGCTACTGGACCACGATGAAACTACTCAAGTTCGCCCCTCTCGCGATCGCCGGCGCACTCTCCGGCGCGGCGCATGCGCAAAGCAGCGTCACGCTGTATGGCCTGATTTCGGCGGGCGTCGGCTATGCGACGAACCAGGGCGGCAAGAACGCGTGGCAGGCGCTGTCGGGCACCAATCAGAATCCGCGCTGGGGCCTCAAAGGCGTGGAAGACCTGGGTGGCGGCACGAGCGCGATTTTCCAGCTGGAAAACGGCTTCAACGTAATGACAGGCACCGCGTCGCAAAACGGCCGCGAATTCGGCCGCCAGGCGTTCGTGGGACTCGCCAGCAAGCACTACGGCACGCTGACCTTCGGCCGTCAGTACGACACGGTGCACGACTACGTCGGTCCTGTGATCATTGCGAGCAACGGCGTGAACATCGGCGACAACGACAACGGCTATAACGACATTCGCGTGCAGAACGCGGTGAAATACGTGACGCCCGACTATCGCGGCCTGAAGGCTACCGCCGAATACGGCTTCAGCAACGCCACCGGTTTCGCCAACAACAACGCCTACAGCTTCGGCGCCGGTTACGAGCACGGCCCGCTGAAATGGAGCGTGGTCTACGCGCAGTACAACAATCCGTATAGCGCCACCAATCAGGACGGCGCGATCTCGAACGACTACGCCTCGTCGCTGCTGATCTTCGCGAAGAGCGCGCTGCATCCGGCCGCGTTCGCGAGCAAACAGCGCATCTTCGGCACGGGCGGGTTCTATACGGTCGGCGCCGCGCAATTCGCCGCACTGTTCACGGATGTCCGCTACGATTATCTCGACGGTTCGCATCTGCGTTTGCAGAACTACAACCTGAACGTGAACTATCACGTGACACCCGCGTTCATTCTCGGCGCCGCGTACGCCTTCACCGACGGCAAATACGATGTGATCAACACGAGGCCCAAATGGCATCAGGTCAATCTGCAGGCCGATTACTTCCTGTCCAAACGCACGGACATCGCGCTGACGGTGATCGCACAACAGGCGGCGGGCGACGCGCAACACGCGCAGATTTTTGCGTACGCGCAATCCACCGGCATCCGGCAGATGATTACCACGGTCGGCATGCGCCACGTGTTTTGACGCCCGAGACGACCATGACGACATTCCTTGATGCGGTCGATCCGATCGCTTCGACCCATGAGATCGCGCCGGCGCAGCCGCGCCGCAAGTTTTTGCGCACGGCGATGGGGCTGGCCGCCGGTGCGTCTTCGTGGCCGGTGCTGGCGGGCGCGGCGGCATCCACCACCACCGCGACGGCGCAAACGGCGCCGGCAAATCAAGGCGCCAATGCGGACCCGGCCGCCGGCGTTTCATCCAGCGCGGCCATGGCGCGGGACAACGCTCGCCGCAGCGTCATCATCGACTGCGATCCGGGCCAGGACGACGCGATCGCGATCCTGTTCGCGCTCGGCGCCAGCGACCGGCTCGACCTGCGCGCGATCACCACGGTGGCCGGCAACGTGCCGCTCGATCTGACCGAACGCAACGCGCGCATCGTCCGCGATTGGGCCGGGCGCACGCATTCGCTGCCGGTCTATGCCGGCTGTCCGCGGCCGCTCACGCGCGAACTGATCACGGCCGCCAACGTCCACGGCAAAACCGGCCTCGACGGCGTGCCCTTGCACGAACCGCTGGCGCCGCTCGCGCCGCAACACGCGGTGGCGTTCCTGATCGAGACGCTGCGCGCGGCGCCGCCGCACAGCGTGACGCTCTGCGCGCTCGGCCCGCTGACCAACCTCGCCAGCGCGCTAATCGAGGCGCCCGAGATCCGCAACGGCATTCGCGACATCGTGCTGATGGGCGGCGCGTTCTTCGAACGCGGCAACATCACGCCGGCCGCGGAATTCAACATCTATGTCGATCCGCAAGCCGCGCAGGTGGTGTTCGCGAGCGGCGTGCCGATTGTCGTGCTGCCGCGCGACGTCGCCGTGAAAGCGCCGATCACGCCCGCGCGCATCGCACCGATTCGCGCGCTCGGCAACCGTTGCGGAACCCTGGCGGCCGACATCATGGCCGCGGAAGTCGCCTATCAGAAAGGCCGCCGCGGCGTTGAGTCCGCGCCGATGTACGACCCGTGCGCGACCGGTTATCTGATCGAGCCGTCGTTGTTCAAGGGACGCGAGGTCAACGTGATGATCGAGACCGTCGGCGAATGGACGCTCGGCGAAACCGTGGTGGACTGGAGCGGCCACAGCGGACGCAAACCGAACGCGACGTGGATCACGGAAGTCGATGCGGACGGTTTTTACGCCGCGCTGCGCGCACGGCTCGCGACGCTGCCTTGAGCGCAACCGCACCCCCATGCAGCCCCCGCATCCGCCCTCAGATATGCGCGACGATCCACTCGCGGCAAGCCCGCACGTGCGGGCCGCGATCGTCGCCGTCGAGCGAGATCAGCGCGATCGAGCGGGTCACGCGCGGTTTGTCGAGACGCAGCGCGACCAGTTCGACGTCGTGCAGATGCATCGTGTAGAGACTCGGCAGCACCGCAATGGCCAGGCGGTTGCGCACCAGTTCGTACAGGGGCTCGGTGTATTCGACGCGATAGGCGACGTTGAGCTGCAAGCCTTCCGCGCCGCCGGTGCGTTGCAACGCCTCGCTGACGCTGCCACGTACGAACGCCGCGAGCTCGCGCCCCACCAGCTTCGCCCAGGCCAGGCTTTTTCGTTGCGCGAGCGGATCGTCGCGCCGCACCACCACCACGATCTGATCCTCGAACAGATCCTGATAGCGCAATGCGGCGTCGCCGTCGCGGTCGGTGGCGGGCGCGTCCGGCTCATGCACGCCCACGCCGAAGTCGGCCGCGCCCTGGCGCACCGCGTCGAGCAACGCGGTGTTCGGCATGTCGTTCAGCGTGAAGCGCAGCGACGGCTGTTGCGCGCGCAACGAAGCGAGCGCGGGCAGCAGACGCGCCGCGGCCGATGGAATCAGCCCGATGCGCACGGTCTGCACGCGTTCGGCGAAGGTGCTCGCCATGTCGTCGAAAGTGCCGCGCGCCTGGTTGAGCAGGCGTTCGGCGAGCGGCAGCACGCTGGCGCCCGCATGCGTGAGTGTCAGCCGATGCGCGGAACGCGCGAACAGCGGGCCGCCGAGCAGGAATTCGATCTGCCGGATCGCCGCGGTCAGCGCCGGCTGCGTCAACGCGAGCGACTGCGCGGCCTGCGTGAAGCTGCGCGCATGCGCGAGCGTGACGAAGTACTGGATTTGCCGCAGCGTGAGCGCGGGCAGCAGGGACGAACGGTCGGTCATGGTGAGCGAAGCATCGACGCAATGCGCAGCAGTATAAATGGCACGATTACAGGACGAATCAATTGATCAATAACGAATCTTCAATGGCCAAAGCACCGCCTGCCGCGGCATCGGCGGGCAGCGGTTGGCTCGAGCGGCGTTTCGCGCTCAGCGAGCGCAACACCAGCGTACGCATCGAAACCATAGCCGGTATCACGTCGTTTCTCGCGGCCGCTTACCTGCTGGTCGTGATCCCTTCGCTGCTGGCGGCGGGTGGCATGGATCGCGGCGCCGCCACCACCGCGACGATTCTCGTGTTCGTGCTGAGCACGGTGCTGATGGCGCTGTATGCGAACCTGCCGTTTCTGGTGGGGCCCGGCATCGGCGGCTCGGTGATTCTCGGCATCACGCTCGCGGGCGAACACGTCGCGTGGCAAACGGGACTCGGCATTGCATGCGTGTCCGGCGTGCTGTTCCTGATCCTGACCGTGGTCGGCGCGCGCAGTCTCGTGATGCGGTTGATTCCCGCTCAGATCAAGCTCGGACTCGGTGCGTCGATCGGCTTGTTCATCGCGGTGCTCGGCTTCCGCAACGCGGGCATGGTCATCGCCAACGCGAAAACCAACGCGCTCGCGCTCGGCGATTTCTCGCGGCCCGGCACGCTGGTCGCGCTGATCGGACTCGGCGCGGCCGTGGTACTGCAAGGCCGCCGCGTGCCCGGCGCGATTCTGTGGGCGATCCTGATCGCGGCCGGTGCGGGCGTGCCGCTCGGCGTCACGCATCTGCCCGCGTCGTTCTTGTCGTGGCCGCATAGCATCGCGCCGATCGCGTTCAAGGTCGACCTGGTCAGCGCGCTGAGCGTGGCTTCGATTCCGTATCTGTTCGTGTTCTTCGCGGCCGAGTTTTTCTCGACGCTCGGCACCACGCTCGCGGTCGGCGCGAAAGCCAACCTGCTCGACGAAAACGCCAACCTGCCGAATATCAACCGCCCGTTTCTGGTCGACTCGATCGCCGCGACGCTCGGGCCGGTGTTCGGAATTCCGGCGCTGACCGCGCTGGTGGAATCGGCGGCGGGTGTCGAAGCGGGCGGCCGCAGCGGTCTGTCCTCGCTCGCCGCCGCCGCGATGTTCGCGCTGATGCTGCTGTTCGTGCCGGTCGCGCTGGCAATCCCGAAAGAAGCGACCGCGCCCGCGCTGATCCTGATCGGCCTGTCGATGTTCAGCACGATCCGCCACGCGCATTTCGACGACTTCACCGACTCGCTGCCGGTGCTCTCGATGGTGCTGCTCACGCTGATGTCGAACAGTTTCGGCACCGGCATTGCGGGCGGCCTGCTCTGCTACGTGCTCGTCAAACTGCTCGCCGGACGGTTCCGCGAAGTGCCGTGGGGGCTGTACGTGCTGGCTGTGCCGCTCGGCTATTACTTCTATACCGTGGTCAAACCGCATTAAGCCGCTTTGAGACCGCCTTGACGCTGCCTTGAAGCTTCACCGTTCGCCGCACGTTTTCCAGCGTTTGCATTCGCACTACACTCAGTTTTGCGCACTACCGACAACCATACCGACATGAAAGAGACCTTGGGCAACGTGCCCGCATCGCGCCTCGGCATGACGCTCACCGACGCGCATCACGCGTTCTTCACCGCGCTGCCGAAGGTCGAGTTGCATTGCCATCTGCTGGGCGCGGTACGTCACGAGACCTTTATCGCGCTGGCCGAGAAAAGCCAGGCGCCGCTCAGCCGCGCGGAAATCGACTCGTTCTATACGCGCGGCGAGAAACCGGTCGGCGTGCTGCGCGTGCTGCGCGCGCTGGACGACTACCTGCTCACGCAAGCCGACGACCTGCATCGTATCGCCTACGAATATCTCGCCGATGCCGCCGCGCATCAGGTGCGGCATAGCGAGTTTTTCTGGAATCCGACCGGCACGGTACGCGTGTCGAAGATTCCGTATGCCGACGCGCAAGCCGCGATCGTCACCGCGATTCGCGACGCCGCACGCGATTTCGGTATCAGCGCGCGCCTGATTCCGAGCATCGACCGCGAAGCCGATCCGGACGAAGCCGTCGCGCTGGTGGACTGGATGCGCACGCATCGGGCGGACGAAGTGGCTGGTCTGGGCATCGATTACCGCGAAAACGACCGGCCGCCCGAATTGTTCTGGAAAGCGTATCGCGACGCGCGCAACGCGGGCTTCAAAACCACCGCGCACGCGGGCGAATTCGGCATGCCGTGGCGCAATGTCGAGACCGCCGTGGATTTACTGCAATGCGACCGTATCGATCACGGCTACACGATCGTCGACAACCCGGAACTGGCCGCGAGCTACGCGGAGCGCGGCATCGTCTTCACTGTCGTGCCGACCAACTCCTACTATCTGCGCACGCTTGCGCCGGACGTATGGGCCGAACAGCATCCCATGCGACGCATGCCGGGCCTCGGCCTGAAAATCCATCCGAACACCGACGACCCGACTCTGCACAAGGTGAATCCGAGCGAAGCGTGGCAGTTGATGTTCAGTCACTTCGGCTTCAGCCTCGCCGAATTGCGGCAGTTCATGCTGAACGGGATCGACGGCGCATGGGTGGATGAGGCCACGCGCAATGCGTGGCGTGCGGCGTGGACGGTGGAGTTCGACCGGCTTGCGGCGACGTTGCCGGGTTGAGCGGACTCGTCTCACTCTCCGATCCACGACCCACGCAGATCGCTGTCGTGCAAAAGCTGCATCAGCGTGCCCGCCGGCCGACTCAACCGCCGGGCCGCTAACGCGATAAATTCCACCGATGGCAACGCCGGCAGCGCCGCGGCATTCAGCGGCGGCGCCAGCCCACGCGCCGCCAGATACTGCGGCCGCACCGTGATCCCCAACCCGCCGCGCGCCGCCGCGATACAGCCCGAATGGCTGCTGCTCGTGCACACCAGTTGCCAGCTAAACCCCGCTTCGGCGAGCGCATCGAGCACGACCGCGCGCGTCACGCTCGGCTCGGCGACCAGAATCAGCGGCAACGGCTGACTCAGATCGACCAGCGTCCCTGGCCGCGCCAACCATTCGAGCCGGCCCGTGAAGAGCGGCACGCCGCGGCGGTCGCCGAGCCGGCGCTTGCCCACCAGCAGATCGATCGCGCCGGCTTCCAGCAATTCATAAAGCTTGCCGGTCATGCCGATGGTGATCTCCAGTTCGACATCCGGATGCGCGTCGCGAAACGCGGCCAGCACATTCGGCAACGGTCCGAGCGCGACGTCGTCGGATGAACCCAGCCGCACGCGGCCTTTCAGGCGTGGCGCGCGAAACTGCGATTCGGCTCGCGCGAGCGCCTGCAAGATCACGCTGGCGTGCGCGAGCATGGCTTCGCCGTCGGCGGTCATGGCCATTGAATGGGTGTCGCGCACGAACAGACGCCGGCCCACGCTCTCTTCGAGCCGCCGGATGTGTTCGCTGACGCTCGACTGCGTCAGGTCGAGCCGCCGCCCTGCCTCGGTGAAGCTATGGCACGCGGCGACTGTGGCGAATGTCTTGAGCCAGATGGGATTGAGCATGGCGCATTGTCGCGCTGCTTATCGGCATTGTCGATAACAGTCACCATTCCTAGTGGGGTTCCCGATTGACGGGTATGTCAATATCATGAACGAACTCCCCCAATGACTTGCCCCGAGTCCGGGCGTCTAGCCGCCCGCCCCGCCGCCCCGTAAAAATGACCAAGGATTCCGCCCAGACCGCGCTGCTGTGGATCGTCGCCGCCGGCTTTTTCATGCAGTCGCTCGACACGACGATCGTCAACACCGCATTGCCGTCGATCGCGAACAGCCTGCATGTCGCGCCGCTCGCCATGCAGCCGATCATCATCGCGTACACGCTGACCATGGCGATGCTCACGCCCGCGTCGGGCTGGCTTGCCGACCGCTTCGGTACGCGCCGCGTGTATTTCGTGGCGATCCTCATCTTCGTGCTCGGTTCGATCTGCTGCGCGAGTGCGCATACGCTCGGTCAGTTGGTGATTGCGCGGGTGCTGCAGGGCGTCGGCGGTTCGATGCTGCTGCCGATCGGCCGGCTAGCGGTGTTGCGCAGCGTGTCGGGCGAACAGTACGTGTCGGCGCTGGCGTTCATTTCGGTGGCGGGTCAGTTGGGACCGATCGCCGGACCGACGCTCGGCGGCTGGTTCGTGCAGGACATGACGTGGCACTGGATCTTTCTGATCAACGTGCCGATCGGCGCGGTGGGCCTCTATGCGGTGCAGCGCTTTCTGCCCGCACATGGCGAGACCCAGGCGCCGCCATTCGATTTCGTGGGGTGCGGGCTGCTGTCGCTGTGCATGATCGCGTTTTCGCTGTCGATCGAAGCGCCGTTCTCCACGCATCGGGCGGCCTGGGCCGCGGGGCTGTTCGTGCTCGCCGTGGTCAGTGCCCTCGCCTATATTCCGTACGCACGGCGCCGTCGTAACCCGCTGTTCAAGCTGGCGCTGTTCAGCGAGCCGAACTTCAGCGTCGGTCTGATCGGCAATCTTGTGTGCCGCATCGGCTCCAGCGCCGTGCCGTTTCTCGTGCCCCTGCTGCTGCAATTGCAACTCGGCTATTCGCCGCTGCACTCCGGTCTGATGATGCTGCCCGCGGCGCTCGCCGGCACCGTCGCCAAACGCTGGATCGCGCCGTTGATCCGCCGCTATGGCTACGACACGTTTCTGCTCGTGAATACGCTGATCGTCGGTTCCTCGATCGTTGCGTTTGCATTGATCACGCGCGGCACGCCGCTCGCCATCGAGATCGCCATCCTCGCGGTGTTCGGTGCGTCCAACTCCATGCAGTTCGCGGCGATGAACAGCGTCACGCTCAAGGACCTCTCGCATGAAGATGCGGGTAGCGGCAACAGCCTGTTTTCGATGGTGCAGATGCTCGCGATCGGGCTGGGCGTGTCGATCGGCGGCGGCCTCGTGAATCTGTTTTCGGCGCAATGGGGCTCGGCGGCGCTCGGCTTTCGCCTCAGCTTCGCGTGCGTGGGGGTGATCACGCTGGTGTCCGCCTGGATATTTCGTCAGCTCGACGAAGCGCCGGCGCAACCCAAGGTCCGCGCGCCGGCGCCGCACAGCGCGGGACGCTGAGCGGCGGTATTCGCCCTCAATCCGCCAAACGGACGCCGGAGAATCCCGCGCACGCTTCGATCAGGCGCTCCTGAACCGCGACGTCACGCGCCGCCGGATGCGTTTCGCGCGGCTTCATGTGATAGAAGTACGCGCCGCTGACGGTGGCCGCCGGTTCATCGCTGACGGCGAGCCACACCTGGGTGGTCGGTGCGGCCGCCAGATCGTCGGGCGCATCCGGGCCGCCCATTTTCGTCGCGACCCAGCCCGGCTCCAACGCATTCGACAACACCTGCGGCCAGCGGCGCGCCATCGCAAACGCCAGCAACGTGTCGTGCAGTTTCGAATCCGAATACGCGGCCGTGCCTTGCCACGGCCTGCGCTCCCAGGCAAGGTCGTCGAGGCTCGCGTCGCCGCTGCGATGCAGGCCCGAGCTGAGATAGACAAGCCGCCGTGGCCGCTCGATCAGCGCGGTCAGGACATACGGCGCCAGCGTATTGACCGCGAACACGTGCGGCAAGCCGTCGACCGTGGCGATCCGGCGCGGCTCCTGATAACCGACCGCCGCGTTGTGGATGATTGCGTCGAACCGGCCCAGCCGGTTCACCTGCTCCGCCAGCGCGATCGTGTCGGCCAGACTCGACAGATCGCCGGCCAACGCGCGCTCCGCTTGCGGCACGGCTTTCAATGCTTCGTCGGCGCGCGCCGCGTTGCGGGCGTGCAAAACCACCTGGTGTCCGGCGTCGACGAGCCGTCGCGCGGCCATTTGACCGAGCCCATCGGCGGAGCCGGTAATAAATATTCTCGACATGACGCGTTCTCCGTTATTCCCGTTAAATATGCCCTGTGCATGACGAGAATCGCATGCCTTCGTCATTCGAGCGAGTTCACAAAGATTAACGCCCACCCGGCGATTGACGCGATAGCTTCGCTGTCATTCCAGTCATGACAAGACATCATCGATCGGCCTTGCTGGGCGGCCTTTGCACACGCCGTCGTGTGAATTCAAACAGATTTTCGCGTTAGCATGTCGTGCATTAATGCATAAGAAAAGGAATAACAGATGCCATTTGACGAGCGCATGCTGAACGGCATGGGCGTGTTGACGGCGATCGTCGATTGCGGCAGTTTTGCGGCGGCGGGCGAAGCACTCGACATGTCGCAATCCGGAGTGAGCCGTTCGGTCGCGCGGCTCGAAGCGCGGCTCGGAATCCGGCTGTTCGACCGCACCACGCGCTCGGTCACGCTGACCGACGAAGGCCGGCGTTTCTACGAACAGATCGTGCCGCTGCTGGGCGGCCTCGAAGAAGCGGCGTCCTCGGCCGCGCAAGGCGCCACGGCGGTGCGCGGACGACTGCGCGTGAATATGGATCCGTTCTTTTCGCGGCTGGTGCTCGGCGCCAGGCTAGGCGGGTTTATCGACAGGCATCCCGATCTGCAACTCGAGTTGATCACGCGCGACCAGCTGGGCGATATGGTCGGCGACGGCTTCGATATCGCGATCCGTTTCGGCGATCCGCCGGTGTCGTCGCTGATCGCGCGCAAACTGCTGGACACGCGGATTCTGACGGTGGCCGCGCCGTCGTATCTGAAGAAACACGGGCATCCGGCCACGCCCACGGACCTCGAAACCGGGCGGCATATCTGCATCAAATTCCGCGATCCACTAACGGGTTATCCGTTCAGCTGGGAGTTTCATCGCGGGCGCAAGAAGGTGATGCTGACGCCGCAAGGTCCGCTGACGGTGAACGACGTCGGCACCATGCACAGCGCGTGCGCGGCAGGCCAGGGCGTCGCGCAGATTCTGGCGCTCGGCGCGGAACCGCTGCTATCCAGTGGCAAGCTCGTCGAACTGTTTCCTGATTGGGGCGATGAGCTTTATCCGCTGTATGCGCTTTATCCTTCGCGGCATCATCCGCCGGCCAAGGTGCGGGCGTTCTTCGACTTCGTCGTGTCGCTAACGGGCGGTGCGACGCGGGAAGCGGCGGGTTGAGCTTCGGCGGTCGGCGCATGGCGAGTCGGCGCGTGGCGAGTCCGATCGGACGCGCCGGGCGTTACCGCTCGCTAGCCAGCCCGCTCAATCCATCAGGAAATCGTGTAGCGCGTTTGCGGCCCGGCGACATACACGCCGCGCGCCAGCATCAGGATCTGCTCGCGATGCAGATCGAAGGCCGCCAATACAGCCCGCTCGTCGGAACCGGCCTCGGGGCTTAGATTCGAAATCACCGAGTCGTTCACCGCGAAGGCGATCTCGCGTGCGTTGTCGTATCCCCAGAAATTGACGCAATGATGGCTCGCGTCGTAGCTGCGACTCGGATTCGGGAAGTTGAGTTTCATGTTGTGCTCCTCGGGCGGGTCGAACTTCCCCACGGTGCGCTTTCTGCCCTCGACGGTCAAGGCTTTTGTCGGTCGTGGCGGCGGCTTTTCCACGTCGTTTGATGCACCGCACCTCATACGGATACCGAATCAGTTCGCATTGAAAATCCCGCGTTTGCACTGCGCGTAGATGGCATCAAAAAGCGCCGGGTCTGCGGCTTGCTGCATGGAGGGTGTTTTCCAACCCAGGAGAGAGCCATGAGTGCAAC
Organism: Paraburkholderia sp. BL21I4N1; assembly: GCF_002973525.1. Taxonomy (GTDB): domain Bacteria; phylum Pseudomonadota; class Gammaproteobacteria; order Burkholderiales; family Burkholderiaceae; genus Paraburkholderia. The sequence continues at coordinate 173,292 of NZ_PVEN01000014.1, read as the reverse complement.
CCAGGAGCACGCCAACGATAAACCGGCCGATATCGAGCATCCGCAACCTGCCGTGCATAGCGATAACGAGAAGAGCAAGCTCCCCGAGCGCGGCGATCAGGATCGCGACCAGTCGCCGGCCGACCGTCCCGGAAAAAAACCCGGCGAGGGCGAACCGTCAGTGAGTTGAAATATTTCGCATCAAGCTGCGGGCGGCTTTGCTGCATTCTGCCGGCAAAGCCGCATGAATTTTTCCCTAACACGCGCTTTCATAAGCCAAACATTTCTTCCTAATTTTTACCGATTATTTTTTCGCCGTGATGGACTATTTTTCTGCCAGCAACGCTGAGCGCGCCAGGCGAATCGGCTGCCGCCCCTTACTGAATAACAACGGCGACGTCCATCATGTCCATCTCATCAGGCTCCCCTCTTCCTCTCGTCTCTATCTGCCTACCCACCTGCCGCCGCCCTGAGCTGGTGGTGCAGTGCATCGATTCCTGCCTCGCGCAAAGCTACGGCAATCTGGACATCGTGATTGGCGACGATTCGAACGACACACGCACCGAACAGTTGATCGAAGCGCGTTATCGCGACGAGCCGCGTGTGCGTTATACGCTGAACCGGCCGCCGCTTGGCCAGGCGCGTAACGTCGCGAGTCTGTTCGAGCGCGCGACGGGCGACAAGATCCTGCTGATTCACGACGACGACCTGCTCACCACGGACGGCGTCGAGAAACTCGTGTCGCTATGGAAACAGCATCCGCAACTCGATGCCGCGTTCGGCGATCAATACGAAGCCGACCATGCGGGCGCGATCGATTTCGACGCCAGCCGGCAATTGAATATCGATTTCCGTCGTACCGCCGACGCCGAAGGTCTGCAGCCGTTACCCGGCAGAACCGGTTTGATCCAGATGTTCCCGAACAACGGCTGGATGGCGGACGCGCAACTGGTGAAGCGCATCGGTTATTCGGAACAGCACGGCATGTGCTGCGATTTCGTGTTCGGCGCCGAGTTGTGCCTCGCGGCGCGCGAAGTGTTCTATCTGCACGACTATGTGTCGGTGTATCGCAAGACGGCGACGTCGATCTCGCACAGCACGCGCGGCACGACGGTCGCCGCGACGGTGAGCGCGTACGCGTTCGTCAAGGCGCTGTCCTTGCCGCCCTCGCTGGAGCCGTCACGCAAGCTGGCGCTGCGTCGTCTCGCGCCGATCGTGGTGTCGGTGCACGCGCGCAATCGTCAGATACGGGCGGGTCTGAAGATCCTGTTCGGACATCTGTTCGCCTACCGTTATGGGTTGAGCAAGCGGTTTTATTACCATCTTGCGATGCTCGCGCGCGCGGGATTCAGCATGCGGCCACGGGCTGTCGCGGCGGCGGCGGTCGCAGCGGTGGCGGCGGCGCCCGCCGTGGCCGCCGAACCCGTGGCCGCGGTAAAGGAACTCGTTTCCGAACTGGTCGCGGACCGCTCCGAACCGGTGTGAGGCTGGCTGGCGGGCGCTAGTCGGCCCGTTGGTCAGCGCGTTTTCTGCTAAGCATCCTCTGCTTAGCAAACGCGTATTCGTTGCTTGGTATGGCACGCCGCGTTGATTACGATGAACCCGAACCATCATCATCAACCGAGGTGATCCGCCATGTCCGACAGTGCCTGTTTCAAGCCGCGTGTGATCGAGCCGGTCGCCGTCAACCAGCCGGAAGGTTTGGGGCTCGCCGTGGAGCTATGGCTCGCGCATCCCGTCGACGGCATTGCGGGACGAGCGCTGCAGATCCATTTGCGCAGCGACGCGAAGATGGCGCAGGCCGAGGCGCTGCGCGATCTGCTGCATGCGTTGGGCACGGATATCGTGGTGGCCTGAGCGCGCGGCGCTACGTCAGGTTCGCGGCAAGGTGGCTCACGGCTCGTGCCGCAAAAACCCTTCTTTCGACGGATCGCGCATACGCAGCGAAACAATCCCGGCGATCGCGCACAACGCGGTGACGTACCAGAAGAAGGCCGTTTCGCTGCCGATCGACTTCAGCCACAGCGCCACATATTCCGCCGAGCCGCCGAAGATCGCATTGGCCACCGCGTACGACAGCCCGACGCCGAGCGCGCGCACTTCCGGCGGGAACATCTCGGCCTTGATGAGGCCGCTGATCGACGTATAAAAACTGACGATCGCCAATGCCACCACGACCAGCCCGAACGCCGCGTACGGGCTCGTCACGTCTTTCAGCGCATGCAACAACGGCACCGTGCCGAGGGTCGCGAAGAAGCCGAAGAACAGCATGGAACGACGCCGGCCGATCCGGTCCGACAATGCGCCGAACGCGGGCTGCATCAGCATGTAGACGAACAGCGCCGCTGTCATCACATTGCTGGCGGTTTTTGCGTGCATGCCGGCCGTGTTGACCAGGTACTTCTGCATATACGTGGTGAACGTGTAGAAGATCAGCGAGCCGCCGGCCGTGAAGCCAAGCACCGTCATGAAGGCACCCTTGTGCAGCCACAAGCCGCGCAGCGTGCCCGCTTCCTTGCGCTGACGCGTGGCGGCGGTGGTGGTTTCCTCGAGCGATTTACGCAGGTACAGCGCGACCAGCGCCGCCAGCGCGCCGATCACGAACGGCACGCGCCAGCCCCACGCCTTCAGTTCGTCGGTGGACAGCGTTTGTTGCAGGATCACCAGCACCAGCAGCGCGCACAACTGGCCGCCGATCAGCGTGACGTACTGGAACGACGCGAAGAACCCGCGCCGGCCTTTTAGCGCGACCTCACTCATATAGGTCGCGCTGGTGCCGTATTCGCCCCCGACCGACAAGCCCTGGAACAGGCGCGCCACCAGCAGCAAGGCCGGCGCCAGCGCGCCGATCTGCGCATAGGTGGGCAGCACGGCGATCACCAGCGAGCCGCCGCACATCATGAACACCGACACCATCATGGCGGTGCGGCGGCCGCGCTTGTCGGCGAGGCGACCGAAGAACCAGCCGCCGATCGGCCGCATCAGAAAGCCCGCGGCGAACACCCCCGCGGTGTTGAGCAACTGGGTGGTGGTGTTGCCGCTCGGGAAGAACGCCGGCGCGAAGTACAGCGCGCAGAACGAGTACACGTAAAAGTCGAACCACTCGACGAGATTGCCCGATGAAGCGCCCACGATCGCGAGGATGCGGCGACGGGTGTCGTGAGCCGAGGCCACGGTTTGGTCGGTCAGGTCGGTCATGCTGTTGTCTTTCCTTGTCTGTAAGCGGAAGTGGCGGTCGTGGCGCCGCCTTCACAACGCGCGTGGCGAGGTGCTCATCGCGTGCGTGCGCGAATTTTACAGAAATGCAAGGGGAAGATGGGCGTTTGTCAGGTAGGGAATGCCCGGCGACAAAGTCGCCGCCACTCAACGAAAAAGCCAGCTCGAAAGCTGGCTTTGTTTTCAGCAACCCTCAGTGACACACCATCACACCCGCACCGCCGGCGGCACATAACGGCACTCGTAGCGCTTACGCACCGTGCCGTTTTCGTCGACGCTCTCCAGATAAACGTCGAATTGCCACAGCCGCGCCATGTGCTTGAGCACTTCCTCGCTATCCCCCGACAGATGCCGGTTGTCGCTCATGAAGTGCCGCAGCGTCAAACTCCGGTCGCCGCGCGTGTTGACCGCCCACACCTGAATATTCGGCTCCCGGTGATGCATGTCGTACTGCCGCGACAACGCCTGACGCACGTACTGATAGCCGCTGTCGTCATGAATCGCCGAGACTTCGAGCGAATCGCGCATGTCGTCGTCGAGCACCGAGAACAGGCGCATTTCCCGGATCAGATGCGGCGACAGATACTGCGCGACGAAACTCTCGTCCTTGAAATTGCGCATCGCGTAGTGCATGGCCGGCAGCCACGGACTGCCCGCGAGCTCGGGAAACCAGCGGCGGTCTTCTTCGGTGGGCGCTTCGCAGATCCGCCGAATGTCGCTCATCATCGAAAAACCGAGCGCGTACGGGTTGATGCCGCTGTAATACTGCTTCGTGACCGGCGGCTGGTAGACCACGTTGCTGTGCGAATGGAGAAACTCCATCATGAAGCCGTCTTCCAGCTTGCCCTGCGCGTACATAGTGTTGAGCAACGTGTAATGCCAGAACGTCGCCCAGCCTTCGTTCATGACCTGGGTCTGCCGTTGCGGATAGAAATACTGCCCGACCTTGCGCACGATGCGGATCACTTCCCGCTCCCACGGCTCCAGCAGCGGTGCGTTTTTCTCGGCGAAATACAGCAGGTTTTCCTGCGGCTCGGGCGGATAGCGCTCCTCGATTTCCTCCGGCAACGGTGTATGCCGGGTCGGCAAGGTGCGCCACAGTTCATTGACCTGCGACTGCAGATACGCCTCGCGTTCGCGGCGCGCGGCGAATTCCTTCTCCAGCGACAGCTTCTGCGGCCGCTTGTAACGGTCCACGCCGTAATTCATCAACGCGTGGCACGAGTCGAGCAACTCCTCGACCCGATCGAGCCCAAAACGCTCCTCGCATTCGGCAATGTAATTCTTCGCGTAGACGAGGTAGTCGATAATGGCATGCGCATCCGTCCAGAGCTTGAACAGATAGTTGCCCTTGAAGAACGAGTTGTGCCCGTAGGCCGCATGCGCGATGACGAGCGCCTGCATCGTCATCGTGTTCTCTTCCATCAGATACGCGATGCAAGGGTTCGAATTGATGACGATCTCGTACGCCAGCCCCATCTGCCCGCGACGGTAGCTTTTTTCGGTGGAGAGAAAGTGTTTGCCGAACGACCAGTGACGGTAGTTCACCGGCATGCCGACGGACGCGTAGGCGTCCATCATCTGTTCGGCGCTGATGAGTTCGAGCTGGATCGGATACACGTCGAGTTCATATTGCTCTGCAACACGGGCAATATGCGAGTCGTACTCTTCGATCAATTCGAAGGTCCAGTCGGACGGGCACGGCAGAGGCCGTCTATCGGCTACGTTCATACGGACTTCCCTTTGCCCCTCAGTGGGCGTTCCGGTGTGTCCCCGTGCTGCAGCGGTGTCGACTGCTGCTCCAGCAGCGGCGGAGCCCGGCGGCTGCGCTGCTGCCTCGGCATGCCCCGACGATGGCTGCTGCGGCACGCCTTTCCCGCGCACCGGCTGATCGCCGCGCGCTTCGTTGTGCAGGTGCTTCGACGTCACGACGACGCCACCTGCTTTTCAAACAACTCACGAAACACCGGATAAATGTCAGCCGCGGTTTCGACCTTCTTCATCGCCATGTGCGGCTGGCTCAACGCTAACTGCGCATATTCGAGCCACAGGTTCTGCTCTTCGGGTGTCACCTGAATATACGCAAAATAGCGCACCTTCTCCAGGATGTCATCCGACAGTATCTTGCGGCACTTGGGCGAATCGTCGGTCCAGTTGTCGCCGTCCGACGCCTGGGCGCCGTAAATATTCCATTCAGTCGGCGAGTAGCGCTCGTCCATTACCTTCTGCATCAGTTCCAGCGCGCTCGACACGACCGTGCCGCCGCTTTCGGTCGAATGGAAGAACGTGTCTTCGTCGACCTCCTCGGCGCGCGTGTGATGGCGAATGAACACCACCTCGATCTTCTCGTAGTTTCGCTTGAGGAACAGATACAGCAGGATGAAGAAGCGCTTGGCGAGGTCTTTGCGCTGCTCGTCCATCGAGCCGGACACATCCATCAGACAGAACATCACGGCCTGGCTGGACGGCGTGGGCTGCTTCACGCGATTCACATAGCGCAGATCGAACGGATCGATAAACGGAATCCGCCAGATGCGCCCGCGCAAATGATGAATTTCCTCTTCGAGCAGTTTGATCTCTTCGCGACGGTCGTCGGGGTCGGCCTTCATGACTTCCAGTTGCCGTTCCATCTCATGCAACTGGTTGACGAGCGGTGCCCCGAGCGCGATGCGGCGGCCGAGCGCGCTGCGCAGCGAACGGACCACGTCGATATTGTTCGGCGTGCCTTCCGCGGCCCAGCCCGCGCGGATGCTTTTCCACGTCGGTACGGCCATCAGGTGGGTTTTGACGAGTCGCGGCAGTTCGAGATCGTCGAAGAAATACTGCATGAATTCTTCGCGGCTCAGTTCGAACACGAAGTCGTCCTGCCCCTCGCCTTCGTTGCTGGCCTGATTGCCGCCGCCCCCACCGCCGCCGCCCTGCGGACGCTGGATCTTGTCGCCGCGAATGTAGTCGGCGTTACCCGGGTGCACCATCTCCCGCTTGCCGCCGGGACCATGCCGGAACGACGGCTCCGCAATATCCTTGCGCGGGATCGTGATGCTCTGGGTGTTCTGAATGTCTTTGATGCTGCGGTCGCGCACCGCTTCCGAAACGGCGCGACGGATGTAGTTCTTGACGCGACGCAAAAACCGCTCGCGATTCGCAATGCTCTTGTTTTTGCCAGCTAACCTGCGGTCGATGATTTGATGAAGCACGCCCGGTCTCCCTTGTCGGCGAGAGTTGGCGCTTTAGCGCCGACTCCCGCCCCATGCAGAGCATGTCGATCGGCGTTGGCGCTCAGCGCCGACGCCTTCCCCACACCCCGCACTAATTTCCGGTGCGCGAGACGCACGCTGCACGATGCAACGCTATGTCCATGCAGCTTGCGCCTCGCAGGGTGCCCGCGCGGTCGGACCACGCGGGCGGCACGCGGTGCATTTCATGACGACTTGCGCACACGCAGATACCAGTCACACAGCAAGCGCACCTGTTTCGGCGTATAGCCCTTCGTCACCATGCGATTGACGAAGTCTTCGTGCTTGCGTTGCTCTTCCGCCGAGCCCTTGGCGTTGAACGAGATCACCGGCAACAGCTCTTCCGTGTTCGAGAACATCTTCTTTTCGATCACGACGCGCAGCTTCTCGTAACTGATCCACGCGGGATTCTTCCCCGCATTCGCAGCACGCGCACGCAGCACGAAATTCACGATCTCGTTGCGGAAGTCCTTCGGGTTGCTGATGCCCGCGGGTTTCTCGATCTTCTCCAGCTCGGCGTTCAATGCCGCGCGATCGAAGCTCTCGCCGGTGTCGTGGTCGCGGAACTCCTGATCCTGAATCCAGAAGTCCGCGTACGTCACATAGCGATCGAAGATGTTCTGACCATACTCGGAATACGACTCCAGGTACGCGGTCTGAATCTCCTTGCCGATGAACTCGGCATAGCGCGACGCGAGCACGTCCTTGATGAACGACAGATACTTCTGTTCGGTTTCCGGCGGGAACTGCTCGCGCTCGATCTGCTGTTCGAGCACGTACATCAGATGCACCGGATTGGCCGCGACTTCGGTCGAATCGAAGTTGAACACGCGCGACATGATCTTGAACGCGAAGCGGGTCGACACACCGGTCATGCCTTCGTCCACGCCCGCGAAATCGCGGTACTCCTGGTACGACTTGGCCTTCGGGTCGGTGTCCTTCAGATTCTCGCCGTCATACACCTGCATCTTCGAGAACAGGCTCGAATTCTCCGGCTCCTGCAGGCGCGTGAGCACCGACATCTGCGCCATCATCTTCAACGTGCCCGGCGCGCAGACCGCATTCGCCAGCGACGAATTGCGCAGCAGCTTCTCGTAGATCTTGACCTCTTCACCGTAGCGCAGGCAGTACGGCACCTTCACGACGAAGATCCGGTCGAGCAGTGCTTCGTTGTTGCGATTGTTGCGGAACGCCTTCCATTCCGACTCGTTCGAGTGCGCGAGGATCACGCCGTCGAACGGAATCGCACCGAACCCTTCCGTGCCCTTGAAGTTGCCTTCCTGGGTGGCGGTCAGCAACGGGTGCAGGACCTTGATCGGCGCCTTGAACATTTCGACGAACTCGAGCAGCCCCTGATTGGCGAGACACAGGCCGCCGGAGTAGCTGTACGCGTCCGCGTCGTCTTGGGCGTACTGTTCGAGCTTGCGGATGTCGACCTTGCCGACCAGCGACGAAATGTCCTGGTTGTTTTCGTCGCCCGGCTCGGTCTTGGCGATACCGATCTGACGAAGGATCGACGGGTAGCGGCGCACCACCTTGAACTTGCGGATGTCGCCGTTGTATTCGTGCAGGCGCTTCACCGCCCACGGACTCAGAATGCTTTTCAGGTAGCGGCGTGGAATGCCATATTGTTCTTCGAGGATCGGACCGTCTTCCTCGTAGTCGAACAGACCGAGAGGCGACTCGTTGACGGGCGAGCCCTTGATCGAATAGAACGGCACGCGTTCCATGAGCTGTTTCAGGCGTTCCGCGATCGACGATTTGCCGCCGCCGACCGGACCCAACAGATACAAGATCTGCTTCTTTTCCTCGAGCCCCTGGGCCGAGTGCCGGAAGTAGGCGACCACCTGCTCGATCACCTCTTCCATTCCGTAGAACTCACGGAATGCGGGGTATACCTTGATGACCTTGTTCGCGAAGATTCGCGACATGCGCGGATCGTTGCGAGTGTCGATCTGTTCCGGTTCTCCGATTGCCGTCAACATGCGTTCGCCAGCCGTGGCGTACGCGGCGGGATTGTCTTTGCAGAGCGCGAGATACTCCTCGAGCGAGAGCTCATCTTCTCGCGTTTTCTCGAAGCGGGTCGCGAAACTGCTGTAGATATCCATGCTACCTCCTCGCCGAAGTCTAGACCGATGTCGTGCGCGGCGCGCTATTCGGAAACGACATCGCTCGAATTCATCCTAAACCCTTTTAAATTTTTTTTCACGAACTACGTTGCGAAAATCGCGCCGCATTCGCCTCCCGACATTCCTCACTTGGAAACACACTTTCCACCACCTACAATCTTGCGCTCACATCGTAGCGATCGATGCGCACACTTGCTGCCTGTTTTACGGCCTGATTCGTCACCCGCGCCCGAACGTTCACAGTGCCCGGTTTGTGTAACACAGCTCGCCTGGCACTGCTGCTCACTGCGCATGTAACACGCCATTGCGCCACTCGTTCAGTTACATCGAACGATCTCACCGCGATATCGGACGCCCTGTCTGCATGCGCACACTTCGTTGCTAAAAGCGTGGACAGCATGCGCTGTTCTTGCACACACCGCTCGAACCCTCTTCACCTTTTTTCCACAACGCGCGACATCGGCATTCGGTCTACAACGCGCGCTGCCTGTTACATGTTGAGTGGCCGTTCCCGCGCGCACCGCGATTGCACGATACGTCGTCAGGCTGTTCGTCACCATGCGACGCATTTTGTTCCGCGCTTTCCGTGTTACATGACAAACGCGCCATCTATCGTCGCGTGCGACATGCATGCCTTGCGTGTGGTCCATTGCACGTTCCGGATTAACCGCGTCGCCGGCAGGGTCGGCCTTCGCCCCGCGTCGCTGCCTCCATAACTGGATGACGGCGACGCGGCCAACGGCTTTCATAGGTGTATACGGCAAAGCCACCGCGACAGATGCGACAAAGGTAAAACGGCCGCCCGAAGGCAGCCGTTCGTTTTGAAGCGTGGTCATGAAGAGGGCAAGGTGACGGACGAATATGACAGACGCCGCCTCTCGACGAGCCAGCGTGAAGCCTCGCCGTAACGCGCGGCAACCGACTGCACGCTCAGGTCAGTTCAATCTCCACGTCCCCGAGGCCGTCGATGTGACCGTGTACGTGCCCCGGCTCGTTCAGCTTGATGCCGCCGACGTAGGAGCCGGTCGTGATGGTCCACTCCGGCTCGATGGTGATACCCATCGCCGCGCAGTGGTTGACGAACCAGACCAGGAGTTCGCGCGGGTCGCCGGCCGGGTTGCCGGTGGTCTCCGGCAACAGCGAGTTGCCGTTGAAGCTCAGTGCCAGTTCAGGCGACACGAAATCGAAACCGCGCGCGAGCCCGGCATAGGCCACCGCGTGACCGGTGATCAGCGCGCCGTTGTTCTGCGCGTCGGCCAGTTGCGCGAGCGGTGCGACATTCGGCCATTCCGCGAAGCGGCTGTCGACGATCTCGATAGCGGGCAGCACGACGCCGACTTTCGACAGCACTTCGTCGCGCGCATAGGCGCGACCGCGCGGTTCGATCGCTTCGGCGAAACGGAACGCGATCTCCAGTTCCACCAGCACGCGGAAGAAAGCGCCATGCGCGGCGCGCGCCGGCGACGGCAACACCAGCGCAGCCGGAATCGGCGCGCCCGCGCCGGGGCCGCCCGGCGCCCGCGCGCCGATCTTCCAGGCGCCGGTCGAGTCGCCGAGGGCCGCGATGACAGCCTGCTGGATCGCATACGCGGTGGCCGCGTCGGGCGGCAGGCTATCGGGTGCGGGCGCTTCGATCGGCCGATGCTGCCGGCGTGCTTCGACGAGGCGTTGCGCAAGATCGTATTGCGTCATGTCGGTCCTTTAGGGCTGGCGCGTTGAGCGGTTCGTTAAGCGGTTGAGGGCGGCGCGTGGGTGGAGGCAGGGCCGGACGCCGCGGCGCGGGCCGGCGGCGCGCCCGCCGTTCGGGCAGACAGGTCGCGGCGGCTTTACTGTCACGTCACGTCACGTCGCGGCGCGAGGCCGAGTCCGCCCGTCAATGTACCGGATCGTGGCGCTCGCCAGGGTATAGGTTGCAACCGGGTCGCGAACGGGCTGCGATCCGGCTGCGATAGCGGACTGGATTTGATGCGCCCATCATGAAAAAAACCGCGACTGCAGGCGCAATCGCGGTTTTTTTTTGGATCAACGGGTGGCCATCATCGGCAACGCCGCGGTTCAATTGGCGCCGCCGCCGGGAACGAATGTTGCGACGCTCGGCGCGGATCGAGTCGGATCAGAAGGTTTCCCAATCCTGGTCGCTGCCGGCGCTGACTGTCGCCATCGCTTTGGCGGGCGCGCGCGCGGGCGTCGCAGCCGGTGCCTTGGCGGCCGTAGCCACTTGCGGCGCCGCGTGCGCGGGCTGCGGGGCAGCGGCTTGCGGCGCCGGATGCGAGGCCGCCACCGCCGGCCGCGAGGGCTTGCGCGCCACCGTCGAGCGCACCGGCGCACTCATCCGCTTCGGCGCGTTCACGGGCGCCTTGTAAGCGCCTTCCTCGACCTGGAACACCGAGACGGCGGTGCGCAGCTTGCCGGCCTGGTCTTCGAGCGACGACGCGGCGGCTGCCGCCTCTTCGACCAGCGCGGCATTCTGCTGCGTCACTTCGTCCATCTGCGTGACGGCGCGCGCCACCTGGTCGATGCCGCTGCTCTGCTCTTCCGACGCCGCGGCGATCTCGCCCATGATGTCGGTCACGCGTTGCACCGCGCTGATGATCTCCGTCATCGTGCGGCCCGCTTCGTCCACCAGCGCCGAGCCCGACTGCACGCGCTCGACCGAGGTGTCGATCAGTTCCTTGATTTCCTTCGCCGCCGCCGACGAGCGCTGCGCGAGGCTGCGCACTTCGCCGGCCACGACCGCGAAGCCACGCCCTTCCTCACCGGCCCGCGCCGCTTCCACGGCTGCATTCAGGGCCAGGATGTTGGTCTGGAACGCGATCCCTTCGATGATGGAGATGATGTCGGCAATCTTCGCCGAGCTCTGATTGATGTCGCCCATCGTGCCGACCACCTGGCCGACCACCGCGCTGCCCTTGTTGGCGATCTCCGACGCATTGGCCGCGAGCGAGCTCGCCTGGCGGGCGTTGTCGGCGTTCTGTTTGACCGTGCCGGTCAGCTCTTCCATGCTCGACGCGGTTTCCTGCAGCGCCGAGGCCTGCTCTTCGGTGCGCGACGACAGGTCGATATTGCCGGCCGCGATCTGGCGGGTGGCGGTCGCGATCGACTCGCTGCCGCTGCGCACCGTACGCACCGTTTCGGTGAGACTGCGCTGCATCTTCGCAATGCCTTCGAGCAACTGCCCCATTTCGTCACGCGACGTGACGATCACCGGGCGACGCAAATCGCCGCCGGCGATCGCGTCGAAATGACCGAGCGCCTCGTCGAGCGGCCGGGCGATCGCGCGGCTGAGCGTCAGGTAGGAAAACACGGCGGCGACGAGGCCGAGCACCAGCGCACCGATGCTGACGAGGCGGAACGTCGCGAAGCTGCCTTGCGCGGAGTCGTAACCCTCCCGCGCCGACGTGAACTGATCCTTGCGCAGCGCGTCGTCGGCGTTGGCGAGCTCGTTGTACGAGGCTTGCAGACGCTGGGCGCCGCCTAGCACCTTCGCCTGGTCGTTGGCCGCGATGGTCGCCGAAAAGGCGTCCAGTTGCTGATGCAATGCGTCGCGTTTGGCGACCACGTCCTGCGCGAGCCGGTCTTCATTCGCGTCGCGCGGCAGGTCCATATACTTTTTCCACCACATGTCGGACGTGGTGCGCATGGCGCGCGCGCGCTCCAGCGTCGACGCCACGTCCGGCGTGCCGATCATGAACGCGGCGCGATCCAGCGCGAGGCGTTCACGCGCCGCGAACAGCTCGGCGTTGCCGATATCGACGGCGCTCGGCATGGCGTTAGTGAAGGTGTCCTTGTAGGCGTCGTTCGAACGGCTCATGCCGATCAGACCGAAAACACCAATGGCAACCAGCAGCGCGGCGAGAAAAGCCATCGTAAGGCCAATCCGCGCCTTGATCGTGATGCCTTTGTTCAACATGCTTAATCCTGTACTTAGACGAAATGAGAGGCTGCGTACGCAGCGCGGGGTAGCGTGTGGCGTCTGCGTCCGGCGCTTTTTGATGTGGCGCTCTAATAGTCCCGTTTACGGCATTCCAACTGCATACTTGAAGGATTTATCTAGTATGAAGAAAGCTGCTGAAAGGAATTGGAAGGAATTACAAGAAGCTGACGACGGCCAGCTTGTCACGTCGTGACGAGGGACATGCGGAACACGCGCGATGACGTGTCGCGAAGGAGCAATACGGCGGCTTCAGAACGTCGAGGGAGAGCGGCCGACACCTCCGCTCTCCCGGGCCTAACGCGGCGCTCAGGCCGCCAGATCGCGCCTCGCCGCGCCAACCCAAGTCGCGGTGGATTCGCGCACGATCAGCCGTGGCGACACCACCCGCCGGCGGCCCGGCGCACGCGGATTGCCCGCCGAGGTCCCGGCGATGCGTTCGATCAGCGTCTGCGCGGCCATGTCGCCGAGCGCGCGCACCGACTGCCCGACCGTCGACAGCGCCGGGTAGGTGAAACGTCCCAGTTCGATATCGTCGAAACCGATGATGGAGCAATCGCGCGGCACGCTGATATTGCGTTCCGCCGCGGCGCGCAACGCGCCGATGCCCATCATGTCGTTACCGGCGAAAATCGCCGACGGCCGCACGGTATCGAACAGCTGCCCGGCCGCCCGATGGCCGCCGGTGCCCGAAAAATCGCTTTCGACGATCGCGTCGGGCGGAATCTCGATGCCCCGTTCCGTCATCGCGCGGATGAAGCCATGCACCCGCATCGCACTGACGGCCGTCTGCACCGGCCCGGTAATGCAGCCGATCCGCACGTGTCCCAGTTCCAGCAAATGACGCGTGGCCAGATACCCGCCCTTCTCATGGTCGATCTGCACCAGATCGGCGTTCAGGCCTTCGATATTGCGGTCGACGATCACCAGCGGTTCGCGCGAGTCGGCGAGCGTCTGCGCGAGCACGGCGTCGTCGCCGGCGGACGCGATAATCAGCCCGTCGATGCGCTTTTCCTGCAGCACGCGCAGATAGTTACGCTGCTTGGCCGGATCGTCGTCGGAATTGCAGAAGAACAGGCAGTAGCCGTTGCGCGAGCAACCGTCTTCGATACCACGGGCCATTTCCGCGAAATACGGGTTCGTGCTGTTCGGCACCACCAGTCCGATCGTCGCCGTGGCGCGCGCCTTCAGCGAACGGGCCACGGCCGACGGAACATAGTGAAGCTGACGGATCGCGTGTTCGACCTTCGCGCGCACGTCGGCCGACACCGGGCGCGAGTTGTTCACCACGTGCGATACCGTCGTGAACGACACGCCCGCCACAGCCGCTACATCCTTGATCGTCGCCATAACCTGTTGCTCTCCTGCCTGTAGTTCCCGCGGTCGTTCCCGCCGTCCATGCCGCCTGGCGGCCCACCGGACGGCTTCATCGAAGACCGACCCAACTTATGAAAACCGCTGCCTGACCGCTCGTCACACATCGACTGTCCGGCTCGCGCCGGGACGCCGCCCACCCGACTCACCAGCACTTACGCCCGCTTGCGGCGGCTGCGGTACGTATCCAGCACCACCGCCACCACGATCACCGCACCGGTGATCATCCGCTTGGTCGGCTCGTTCGCGCCGATCTGCGCGAGGCCGGCCGCCAGCACCGAAATGATCAACACGCCGAAAAAGGTGCTGATGACCGAGCCGCGTCCGCCCATCAAACTCGTCCCGCCGATCACCACGGCGGCGATCACCTGCAGTTCAGCGCCGACGCCCGCGTTCGGATCGGCCGCTTCCAGACGCGAAATCTGGAACAGCGCGGCGAGCCCCGCGAGCGCGCCCATCAGCGCGAACACGATAATTTTGTAGGGCCGCGGATTGACGCCCGCGAGCCGCACCGCTTCCTCGTTGGTGCCGATGCCGACCAGATAGCGGCCGAACACCGTGCGCGTGAGCACCAGTTGCGCGACGATCATGACCGCCACCGCGATCAGGAAGGCCGGCGAAATGCCGAGCGCGATCGGATTCGACAGAAAATCGAAGGCGTCGCCGATATAGGCGGTGCGCGAGTTCGTCATCTGGTACGCCATGCCGCGCGCCGCTTCGAGCACGCCCAGCGAGACGATGAACGACGGAATCCGCCAGCCCACCGTCACCGCGCCGGTGATCGTGCCGGTCAGCGCGGCCGCGGCGACGCCGAGCAACGCCGACGGAAACGGCCCCCAACCCCACTTCAGCGCGGCCACGCTCACCACCGAAGCACCCAGCGCCAGCACCGAGCCGACCGACAGATCGATCCCGGCGATGATCAACACGAAGGTCATGCCCACCGACATCACCACCAGATCCGGAATCTGGTTGGCGATCGTGCTGAACGTGTCGTACGTGAAGAAGTGCGAACTCAGCACGGAAAACAGCGCGATCATGGCCAGCAGCGCACCGGCCAGACCCAGATAGTTCGAAAAACCCAGCCGCGTACCGGCCGGTTTGCCGCTGGCGAGCGGCGCCGACGGATCGGCCGGCGGTGTGACGTTCGCCGTGCCGGGCTGGTTTGACTGACCGCCGTCCGGCTTGTCCGGCAACGATTGTTCGTTCATGAGGCACTCCCTGCCTGGTGGGTATCGGGGGCGTGCAGCAACGCTTCGCGGCTGCGATAGCCGGCAAATGCCGAGGCCAGCAACGCATCCTGCGACCAGCTATCGCGCTCGAACACCCCCGTCATGCTGCCCGCGGACATCACGCCGATCCGGTCGCAGATCAGCATCAGCTCACGCAGGTCGCTCGACACCACGACGAGCGCGCGCCCTTCCCGCGCCAGCGCGCCCATCAAGCCATAAATATCGAACTTCGCGCCGACGTCGATGCCGCGCGTGGGTTCGTCGAATAACAGCACACGGCAATCGCGCGCCAGCCAGCGGCCGATCACCACCTTCTGCTGGTTGCCGCCCGACAGCTCGCCGACAATCTGCGCCGGACCCGAGCTGCGAATCCGCATCGCGTCGATCTGCTTCTGTGCGAGCACGTTCTCGCGCTTCGCGTCGACCACGCCATGCCGCGCCACGCTGCCGACGTTGCCCAGCGACACATTCGCGGCGATCGGTTGCGGTAACAGCAGGCCTTCGCCCTTGCGGTCTTCGGTGATCAGCGCGATTCCCGCGCGCACCGCGTCCGACGGCGAGTCGATCCGCACCGCCGTGGGCACGGCGCCCGGCGTCGCCGCCAGCGCGACGCTGCCGCCGTCCTTCTGATCGGCGCCGTAGATCAGCCGCATCAGCTCGGTGCGCCCCGCGCCGATCAGACCGCTGATGCCGAAAATCTCGCCCGCGCGTACCTCGAACGACACGTCGCGCACCACCTTGCCGCGCGCGAGCCGGTCCACTTTCAGCAGCGGCGCGCCGATGTTGCGCACGCCCAGATCGATCCGCTCGCCGAGTTCGCGACCGACCATCCACGTGACGATCTGGTCGCTCGTGAGGTTGGCCATGGCGTCGACATGCACCAGCCGGCCGTCGCGCAGCACCGCGATCTGTTCGGCGACCCGCGCCAGCTCTTCGAGCCGGTGCGAGATGTAGACCAGCGCCACGCCGCGCGCCTTGAGACGATCGATCTGCTCGAACAGCAGGTCGACTTCGCGCGCGGTCAGCATCGCGGTCGGTTCGTCGAGGATCAGCACGCGGCAGTCGTCGATCAGATTGCGGGCGATTTCCACCATCTGCTGATGACCGATGCCGAGTTCGCCGACCAGCGTGTCCGGGTCGATCGCATCCAGCCCGACCTGCGCCATCGCCCTGCGCGCGTCGTCCCGCAGCTTGCGGCGATCGATCCAGCCGAAGCTGAACGCACCCGCGCGCGGCAAGCGGTTCAGGAACAGGTTTTCGGCCACCGACAAAGTCGGCAACAGATTCAACTCCTGCATCACCATGCGCACGCCGAGCTTCTCGGCGTCGGTGCGGCTCGACGGCGCGTAAGGCTCGCCGCCGAGGCGCATGGTGCCGGCGGTCGGCTCGACCAGCCCACCGATAATTTTGGACAGCGTACTCTTGCCCGCACCGTTCTCGCCGGTCAGCGCCAATACCTCGCCGGCGCGCAGCGACAGCGAAACGTCGGCGAGCACCGGTTCGGCATAGGTCTTGCCGATACCGCTGACGGACAGTACGGCAGGCAAGGCGTCGTGGTCGGTTGAATCCATTGCAATCCTGGTTCATGGCGGCCGGGCCGGCCTCACGCGATTTCGCTCGCATGAAGCCGGCGCCGGCCGCCACGTGTCATGCCGGCCCAATGCGCGAAATGCGCGGGCGCCAATGGCCGCGCTCCCTCCCGCCGCGCAGCCACCGTCATGACGCTTACCTCTGGAATTAACGGCGGCCCGGCAGGTTTCTTGAGCGTTTATTGAATAGACGCGAATTCACGCGTTGGTGCGATGCAGACTGCATGCAGCGGCGCCGGCGCGATTTCGCGTGGCTGAGACTTGTTTCCCGGGCGATGCCGCCCGGGAGCTTGACTGCCTGATGACTCGACTGCCTGATTACTCAACTGCGTGCGCCCCTCGCGGGGTCACGCCGATCGGGTCGCCCTTACTTGGTCACCAGATCGCACGGCGTTTCCACCACGCCGGACAACTGCGATTGCTTCTTGTGCTCGCTGATCGCCTTCAGCGCGGTATCGATGCCGAACACGGCCTGCTTGGCGGCGTATTGATCCGCCGTGGCCAGTACGCGACCATCCTTCAGCATCGGCTTGATCGCGCCGATGTTGTCGTAGCCGACCACCAGCACCTTGCCCTGCTTGCCGGCCGCGCGCACCGCCGAGACGGCGCCGATCGCCATGTTGTCGTTACCGGCGAGCAGTGCCTTCAGGTTCGGATATTCATTGAGCATGGCCGACGCAACCGCGTTGCCCTTGTCGATTTCCCATTCACCCGATTGCACCGACACGACCTTCGCGCCGACGGTCTGCATCGCGTCCTTGAAGCCCGCGGTGCGCTGTTGCGCGTTGGTAGTGGTCGACACGCCTTCGATGATGCCGACCTCGTCGCCCGCCTTCAGCTTCTTCGCGAGGTAGTCGCCGACCTTCTGCGCGCCCTTGCGGTTATCCGGGCCGACGAACGGCACGTTCAGGTCTTTCGACTTGAGCACGTCCGGGTCGAGCCGGTTGTCGATATTCACAACGATGATGCCCGCGTCCACCGCCTTCTTGACGACCGGCACCAACGCTTTCGAATCAGCCGGCGCCAGCACGATCGCGTCGACCTTCGAGACGATCATCTGCTCGACGATACGGATCTGGTTGGCGGTATCGGTCTCGTCCTTGATGCCGTTGGTGATCAGGTCGAACTGGGAGGGGTTGTGTTTCTGGTAGTCCTTCGCGCCGTTTTCCATGGTCAGGAAAAACTCGTTGGCGAGCGACTTCATCACCAGCGCGACTTTCGGCTTGTGCGCGGGCGCGCTCTGCGCGTACGCGGACGACAGCGGCAAGCCGGCGGTAGCGGTGACGAGGACGGCAGCCGTCAACAGGCGGCGGCGAATGCGTTGGCTCATGCAGATCTCCAGGGTTATCGGGCTCCAACGGGAGCCGTATTTCTAGCGAAACGCAAACGTTTGCGAGGCCTATTCTCAGCGCAGTCTTTCTGTAATGTCAACGATTCACGGTGTTGCAACGCACCGCCATGCCGTGTGGGCGGCGGTGCGTTGCAGTCGTTCGAATCGAACCGGCGCGCCGGATAGGCGTGCCGGCAGGCTGAGTGTGGCAAGAGTCCCTCGCTCGGTCCGCGCGTAGTCGTTTTGCCGCCGGCTGCAAGATCGCAGGCCGGCGGGTCGCTTATGCTGGACTTTTATTGCGTGGGGTGCAAGCGGGGACAACGAGAGGCGCGGGTTACAGCCAACCCGCCTTGCGAAAGCGCCAGTACAGCACGCAATCGACCGCGAACATCACGGTCAGGCACAGCGGATAACCGTACTTGTAGTGCAGTTCGGGGATGCTCTGAAAATTCATGCCGTAGATGCCGGCGATCATGGTCGGCACCGCGAACAGCGCCGCGAACGAGCCGAGCCGCTTGGTCACCTCGCTCTCGGCCAGCGAGATCATGCCGAGGTTGACCTGCACGGCGGTCACCACGAGCTCACGCCGGCCGTCGATAATCTTGACGATCCGTTCGAGGTGATCGTAGACGTCGCGAAAGTACGCCTGCATGCCTGCGCAAATGCTCGGAATGCGTCCGCCGGTCAGCTTGCTGATCGCTTCCTGCAGCGGCGCGATATGGTGTTGCAGGATCACGAGGCGGCGTTTGAGCGAATACAGTTCCTGAATGATCTCGCGCGACGCCGCCGAATTATTGCGCTCGAAAATGCGGTCTTCGAGCGCTTCGATCTCCTGGTTCATCGCCTCGATGATCGGAAAGTAGCGATCGACAATGTCGTCGGCCAGCGCGTACAGCACGAACGCCGACCCTTCCTTGAGCAGTTCCGGCTCGCGCTCGCAGCGGGCGCGCACGTTCTGAAAACCGGCCCGCGTGCCGCGACGCACGGAGAGCACATAGTTCTTGCCGACGAACACGTCGACTTCGCCGATCAGCAGTTCGCCCGCTTCGTCCATTTCTACCGTGTGCATGACCGCGAACAGCGACTCGCCGTACTCCTCGATCTTGGGGCTCTGGTGACCGTTCTGCGCATCTTCGATGGCGAGTTCGTGCAGGTTGAACTCGTGCTTCATCACGGCCAGTTCGTCGGGCTCCGGGTCTTTCAGCGCGACCCAGACGAAACACTCGGGACGCGCTACATAGTCGCTAATGCTATCGATGTCGATATCGGCCAGCTTCCTGCCGTCCTGATAGGCGGCGCAATTGATCAGCATGATGGATTACCTTGAAAACGAAAACAGACCGCCGAGCTGCGCAGGGTGCGTGCCCGGGGTCGGGATCTGCATGGGTGGTCAACGTATCCGCCATGTTAAAGGCCCGGCGTGAACGTCTTGTATCCATTTGTTAAACGTGGCGTATCCGGCCTGGCGCGCGGCGGCGCTCGCCGCTATCGGGCGACCCGGCGCAGCGCGATGCGGTGCTCTTCATTGAAGACGATCGACGCGCGATTCGTATAGCGCGTGTCCGCCGTCACCGTGAAGGGCAATTCGACGACCGGGTCGAACTGCGTGGACACGCCGATGCGATGCACGCCCGGGCTGAGATAGAAGACCACGTGCTCGCCGTTCATCAGGTCGGTGACCTGTTCGCCGTCGATATACACCAGTGCGTCGCGAAAGCGCACGATCACGTCGCGCGAACGTTCACGCCGCACGTCGACCGCGACGAGTCCGTCGCCCCGCTCGGTGTAGCCGGGCTGGACGATGCGCGCGGCCGGCACCGCCTTGAACGGCACCGGCTCGGCCGGGGCGGCGGCGCAACCGGCCAGCAGCGCGACGCTTGACATGACGAACGGCGCGAGCGTGGGCGCGGCTGACGACGCGGCAAGCGCGAGCAACCCGGCCCGGAGGTGGCAATGCAGGCGCTGAGGCATGTGGTTCTCCCTGGTGGCGGGTTGTCGTGGCGGATTTTGTTATGAGGGTGCGGGGCGATGTTTTGCCATCCTGAATGCTCCCGCTCACCCATTGCCAGGCATGATAGCAATGCGCGGCCATTCTGCCACCCTGGCCGGATGGCCAACCGCGGGCCGACCTCGCGCCAACCTGTCTCCGCCCTCTTGCATGCCGCCGCGTTCTTCTTCATCATCGCTGCAAAAGGGGCGCTTGCGCAGGTCCGGCGCGTTACGGATTTACCCTCGGTTGCCACGCGCCCGCCTCGCTTGTCAGCAGCGTCTTCGCCATCGTGTGTATGCGCAATGCTTCACGCTCCGTATCGGCGGAGATTCGATCAAGGAGATTGCAATGTGGTACTTCACCTGGATTCTCGGCATTGGCGTGGCGTTGGGCTTCGGCATCATTAACGTGATGTGGCTGGAAGCCGGCGGCAAGTTCGCGCGTGACCCGCAACTCGGCGCCGCCTCGGCCGCGCCGGAGGACAATACTGCGTGACTTATCTGGTGTTCGTTTGCGGCCACGCGGGCACGGGCAAGACCACGCTCGCGAAGAAACTGTTCGGCCCGCTGACGCAAGCGAGCGGCGCGCCCTTCTGCCTGCTCGACAAAGACACGCTCTACGGCGACTACAGCGCGGCCGCGATGGCCATGCTGACCGGCGACCCGAACGACCGCGACAGCCCGCTGTTCCTGCAACATCTGCGCGACCCGGAATATCGCAGCCTGATCGACACCGCCCGCGACAATCTCGAACTCGGTGTGAGCGCGCTGGTGGTCGCCCCGCTGTCGCGTGAAGTGCGTGAGCGGCGGCTGTTCGATCGCGCCTGGCTGGGAGTCGGCCACAAAGTCGCGCTCAGGGTCGTGTGGGTCTACACGGACGAAGAAACCGCGCATCGGCGCATCGTCGAGCGAGGCAATCCGAACGACGCGTACAAGCTCGCGCATTGGGACGAATACCGGCAGCGCCGCTTCGTGCCGCACGGTGAGACGCGTGACGATCTGTTGATGTTCGACAACACCGCGCCGACATCGGCGGATCATGAGGCGCTGCTTGCACGCCTCATCGGCGAGGCTTATCCGGCCGCCACGATGCAGCCGCCGTTGCCGGTGTAGGCGGCGTTGGCATCACGCTACCCAGGCGCCGTTTGAAAACCGCCCGAGCGTCGCCCTCGAGATCGCCCCGACATAGCGCGGAAACAAAAACGCCCCGCATGACTAACCGTCAATACGGAGCGTTTCCAGAGTCCTCGATTCGAAGCCCGCCGCGTCTCGCGGCGCCACCCGATCTTAGACCGTCGCCATCGCATCCAGCGACTGCCCTTCATACAGCTGCCCAAACCGGTTCGCGAGGAAGTCGCGCAGCGACACCTGCTCCTGGCGCACGAAACCGCTTTGCGGCAGCTTCTTTTCGCGGAACAGGTCGAGCACCGCGCACATCGCGCCGGCCGTGGTGATCTGGATCGCGCTCATCGGCACGCCGCACACCGTCTTCGCGAAAATCTTGCGGGTGAAGACTTCCTGCACCAGTTGACCGTCGCGCATGCCGCTCACGGTGATGAACACCAGCACCACGTCCTGCGCGGTCGACGGTACCGAGCGGCGCATGATGTTCTTCAGCGTGTCGCGGTCGGTGGCCAGACGCAGGTCTTCCAGCAGGAACTGCATCAGGTTGCGGTGACCCGGATAACGCACCGACTTGTAGTCGAGCGATTCGACGCGGCCGGCCAGCGTTTCGCACAGCGTGCCGAGGCCGCCGGACGTATTGAAGGCTTCGTATTCGGTGCCGTCGAGCGAAAAATGTTCGAGGCCTTCGAGCGGCTGCACCCACTGCGTGCGGCTGTCGCGAATCGCTTCGCACGGCTGGCAGTACTCGTTGATCAGACCGTCCACGCTCCACGTCAGGTTGTACTTCAGCGCATTGGTCGGGAATTCCGGCAGCGCGCCGACCCGCATCTTGACGTCGCGGATTTCGGTGAAGCGGTTCGCCAGTTCGTGCGCCGCAATGCCGATGAAACCCGGTGCGAGACCGCACTGCGGCATGAACGCGTGATCGGCGGATTCCGCGATTTCACGGATCGCGGAAGTGGCGCGCACGTCTTCGGTCAGGTCGAAGTAATGCACGCCCGCGCCCTTGGCCGCCGACGCCACGTTCACCGCGAGGTAATACGGCAACGCGTTGACGAGCGCATCGAAGCCTTGCACGGCCGCCCGCAGCGCGGCGGCATCGGCGGAGTCGACGCGCTGCGTCGGAATCCCCTGGGCGGCGAGCTTATCGAGCGCGTGTTGATCGCGGTCGAACGCGACGACTTCGTAGTCGCCGGTTTCACGCAACATGTGGGCGATGGTGTGACCGATCAAACCTGCGCCAACAATGGCTACTTTCATGCGCTTCTCCTGATTCTCTGACTGCTGTCTCCAGCTTGGGAAGTGCGCTGCGCTGTGGCGCCGCGCCCGGCGGGCTGAACCCTTGAGCAACAGTTTAGGGAGAAGCAAAAACAGTTCATACGCGCAAAATGCTGCGATATGACCATGAATTTCGACGTTATGACGAACTTATCAGTCAATATGTCGAAAAGTTGTTAAAACGGCGTAAACGGCGGGGCTGCGGGGAATGGTGGCCGCACCCGCTCACACCATGCCGCGATCGATCTTGCGCGCCAGAATGATCGACGTCGTGGTGCGCTCCACGCCCTCCAATCCGCCGATCTCATCGAGCAGATCGTTCAGCCGGTCGGGCGAATCGGCGCGCAGCCACGCCACGTAGTCGAACTCGCCGCTCACCGCGCACAGCAGTTGCACCTCCGGCATCTTGCCGAGCCGCTTCTGCACGGCCGGCCCATGCCGGGGCGCGATGATGATGCCGACATAGGCGACGATGCTCGAATCGAGCACGTCCTGCCCAAGCCGCACGCTATAGCCGGCGATCACATTGCTGCGTTCGAGCCGCGCGATGCGGGCAATCACGGTGGTACGCGCCACGTCCAGCTGACGCGCGAGATTGGCGACGCTTTCGCGCGCGTTGGCTTGCAGCAGCGCAACGAGGTTACGGTCGAGGTCGTCGAGTTGGTCGAGGCGCGGAGGTCTCATCGAGGGCGAAGGAAGAAGGTCAACGGTGGAGCGGATTATCGCGCGTCTTGAGCGGCGGGCGGCGAAGTCGTGCGGCGGATCACACGCCGAAGCGCTCTATCACGAAGTCGATGAAACTGGTGAGCTTCGGCGTGGCGCGCCGGTCGCGCGGATAGACCAGATGAACCGGTGCGCCGTCGGGCAGATAATCTTCCAGCACGGACACCAGCTCGCCGCTAGCGATCTCCCGCGCGAGCAGCGCCTCCGGCTGCAACACCAGGCCGAATCCGCGCAACGCGGCCACCTTCAGCGCCTGTCCGTTGTTCGCGCGGAATCGTCCGGCGCGCAACTGGTTTTCCGCAAGCGTCTCGCCATCGAGCCGCCACAATCCTTCGCGGCCCCAGTGCAGAAAGCCCAGACATTCGTGGTCCACCAGATCGGCCGGCGTGCGTGGCGTGCCGACCCGCGCCAGATACGCCGGCGACGCGCACGCGCGCATCCGGTAAGGCTTCAGCGGCCGCGCGACGAAACTCGACTCCGCCAGATGACCGATCCGCACGGACGCGTCGAAGCCCTCTTCCACCAGATCGATCACACGGTTCGAGAGATCGAGTTCGAGGATCACGTCCGGCCATGCGGTGAGGTAGTCGGTCATGGCCGGCGCGAACACTTCGACGCCATAGGTCAGCGGCACGGTTACCTTGAGCACGCCGCGCGGCGCGGCGGCCATCGCCTCGGCGAGCGACTCGGCATTCTTCACGTCGGCCAGAATGCGTCTGCATTGCTCGTAATACTGCCGGCCGATCTCCGTCAGACTTTGCCGGCGCGTGGTGCGGGTCAGCAGCCGCGTCGCCAGCCGGGTTTCGAGCGCACGGATATGTTTACCGACCATTGCCGACGAAATGTCAAACCGCTCGGCCGCCGCCGTCAGGCTGCCCGCCTCGACCACCGCGACGAAGATTTCCATGCTGACGAATTTATCCACCCGCTATTTCCTGTTGGTTTCGGTTGTAAGCGTTTGTCGCATAAGCGGCGCATTGTAGGGATATCGTGATACTAATAGCGGCGACGGCAAAATGGGCAGCCGGCCGCCACGCGTTATGAGTCACGCGTCGTGACTCAGCCGTAACGACGCGAGGCGGGCCGCTCGCCACACGCGCCTTGTCCCAATTCGAATAGACATCAGGAGTTTCGATGAAAAAAGCACTGGTAATGCTGGCCACCGCAGTCGCCATGAGCGGCGCGTTCGCACAAACCCCCGCGCCGGCATCGGCACCGGCCGGCGCCATGGCGGCCCCCGCCGGCAAAGCCGGCCACGAGCGCAATGTCGAAGACCGGATCGCCTACCTGCACTCGCAACTGAAGATCACCTCGGCGCAGGAATCGCAATGGAACGCTTTCGCCGACGTCATGCGCAGCAACGGCGAAACGATGGGCCAGTTGTTCCAGCAACGCAAGGCCGCGGGCAACCTGTCCGCGATCGACGACATGAAGCAATACGCTTCGATCGCGCAAGCGCATGCGGATGGCATGAAGAAGCTGGTCGATGCGTTCGACCCGCTGTATAGCAGCTTCTCGCCCGAGCAGAAGAAGCTGGCCGATGTGACGTTCCATCAGCCGGGCGGTCCGAACGGCGCTGCGCGTCATCACGGTAAGGGCAAGGCCGGCAAGGCCGCACCGGCGCCGGCGAGCGACGCGGCGCAGTAAGCGCGCGGATCGATAGTCAGGTCATTCGGCAGTTCGGCGGTAAGGGGCGAGCGGCGCGAGACATCGCGCCGCTCGCCCTGTTCTTTCTGGCGACCGGCGAGTTCTTCGCCGCGCGCTTATCGCGCCACCCCAACCAAAACAAACCGGGCGTCGGATCCATCTGGCATGATGCGAGTTCGCGGCTTCCGGCAACGGGTTCAGAGACACCTCGTCGCGATCCCCTGCCCGCGCGCCGCCGTCAATCTCTCTATCTCTGTCCGCTTCATGAACGAACTCAACAATCTCGATCTGAGTCAAGATCCGCTCGCCCGTCGCGTCGTTAAAGACGAAACCGTGCACGTCGACTTCGCCGCTGTCGAAGGCGAACTGATGAGCCTCGAAGGTCCGAACCGTTTCGTCCCGGGCGACGCGTTGATTACCGGCTCGACTGGCGACCGCTGGGTCGTCTCGCGCGAACGCTTCGACGCCAAATACGTGCCCGCCGACGCCGCGCTCGCGCACGGCGAAGCCGGCGCCTATCGCAACCGACCGGCCGTCGTCCTCGCCAGACAGATGACGGAAGCGTTCTCGCTCGCGCGTTCCGCGGCCGGCGGCGACGTGCTGCACGGTGCCGCCGGCGACTGGATCATGCAATACGCGCCGGGCGATTACGGCGTGGTGCAGGCGGTGCGCTTCGCGAAGGTTTATCGGTTGGCCGATTGAGGGGTTCGGGCCTGCGTTTCGGGCCTGGGGTTCGGGGTTCAGGCCTGGTGTTCAGGCCTGAAACGCTCGCCCCGAACCTCACACCGACACGTCAAGCAAACTCGTCGCCGAGATCCACCGTGACGTCGCGCGGCACCGCCTCGCCATTCGCATACTGTTCTTCGAGCGAGCCGATGCTCGCCTCGACATACGCGCGCAACACGGCAAAACTGCGGCCGCGCAACCGCGCCGGCAACGCAAGGTAACGCGCCAACGCGGCCGGCGTAATCACCACCGTCATCACGATGCGGCGCGCTGCCGCGCCGAAGCGCATCGCCACCCAGTGAATAGCCAGCGTCGGCGTGCCGTCTTCCGCCGCGCGCTGGATGAACTGCGTCTGCTCGGGAAACAGATCGCTGATGACACGCGCCAATGCCTCGAACTCGGGATTCGCGCAGTCGTATTGGTAAGCTTCCATGGGAAGGGTCCGGTGGTCATGCTGAAGGGTCGGCCGCTCACGGGAAGCCGCCGACGAGAGAACATCGCGGCCGGATTATGCCGCGACCGCCGGCCGCCGGTACGTTCTGAACAACAGCCCGGCGACGACCAACGCACCCAGCGCATACACGCCATCCACCGCGGCGAGCGGCACCAGTTGCGCCTGAAACAGGGCGGCGGGCACGTCCACCAGCGCATGCAGCAGGATCGCGAGCGGCAGGATGCCGCGCCAGCCGGCACGCAGACCACGCCACATCAGCACCGACAAACCAATCTGGAAGATCAGCGCGGCCACGCGTTCGAGCGCGAAAATCCCGGCCGTTTGCGGCGTCAGACTGGCGAGGATCAGATGGATACGCATCACCGAATCGGTCGGCAGGTTGCCCAGGTAACTGTCCAGTTCGCCGCGGTTTTCGAACACCGCGAACAGAATCCATTGAATCTGCACCAGCACGCCCACCAGCCACGCTTCCGCGCCGCCGTGGCCGAGGCCGTAGGTCAGCGCGGTGCCGTCATCGCCGCGCGCGGCCGCGCTGTCCGGCGTAGTGGAGGTGGCGGAGGTCGCCGCAGACGCTTTGGCCGCAGCCCGCTTGAGCAGCAGCCGCATACCGATGAAGCGCCCCACTTCCTCGCAGATGCCCGCGGCCAGCGCGCCGTACACCACGAAAGCCAGCGGATTGGCGAGGAAGGTTGCGGTCGCCTCGTTCCGATGCAGCACGTAGTCGTTCAAGGCGCGCTCGATCACCATGGCGAACAACGCGAAGATCGCGATACCGGTGATCGCATCGCGCGGTTTCAGCGCGAGCGGCCGGCGCAGACGGCGGTAGATCAGGAAGGGTAAGGCGGCGACCAGCAGCGTCGCGACGGCGAGACTGGAGAGAGTAAGCGGTGCTACAACCATGAGTGTCCTTGCAATGACCGGCGCGCACCCGCTGCGCGCCGCAGCCCGAATGATCGCAGATCAGCGCGAAGTTGACGCGCGGACGATCAATTCACCCGGCAGCAGACAGTCGCGCGCGGCGGTCTGAACGCCTTCGATGCGCTCGTGCAGGAACTCGACCGCGCGATAGCCGATCTCGTAGGTCGGCTGGCGGATCGTCGTCACGCCGGTCAATTCGGCCCAGTCGGGGTCGTCGATGGAGAGCAGCGCGACGCGGCTTTGCCAGTCGGCGCCGTAGCGGGCTTTCAGGTGCAGCGCGAGACACAGTGCGACCGGCGCGTTGGCCGCGAATAGCGCGAGGCGGCGAGAGGCGGCGGCATCGATCGCGCGGTCCAGCTCGACGATGCTGCGTTCGACTTCGGCGGTGTCCGCGAGATTCAGCACCAGCGTGTGGCCACGCGCGCCGCCGTGGCCTCCCTGCGCGCCTCGAGTCGCTTGCCCCGCTCGCGCGTTTATCGCCTCGCGAAACGCCGCTTCGCGCAATTGCCGCGAGCTCACCTGTTCGAACGGTTGAACGGCGAACCAGATGTCGTCGAAGCCACTGTCGAGCAGATGCCGTGTACCCAGTTCAGCGGCCGCGCGATTATCCAGTCCCACCATATCGGCGACCAGCCCATCCACCAACCGATCCACCAGCACGGCCGGAATCCCGTTGCCGACGACCGGCCGCAACGTCGCTTCCCGCACGCCCAGCGCGTTGACGATCACGCCCTCAACCCGATACGTGGTCAGCAGTTGCAGATAACGGCGCTCCATTTCGACTTCGTTGGCGGCATGGCAGATCAGCGGCATCAAACCCAGCGCGTGACAGGCCGCTTCCACGCCTTGCAGCACTTCGACCGTGTACGGATTCGTCAAGTCGGCGAGCAGCATGCCGATCAACCGGTTGCGGCCTCGCTTGAGGCCGCGCGCCATCTGATTCGGCTGATAGTCGAGCCGCGCGATCGCGGCCTCGATCCGCGCGCGCAGTTCCGGCGACAACACGCTCATCTCGCCGTTCAGATAGCGCGAAATACTGGTCTTGCCGGTGCCGGCTTCCCGCGCGACGTCGGTGATCGTCGCGCGGCGCGGCGCGGTTTGCGGTGTCGTACTCATCGGCGCCTCGCCAGGCCGTTCACGCGTTGCCTCGCTGACTCAACACCTCACGATTGACGATGTTATTCGCGAGCGTACCTTGCAACGCGGCGACCAGGTTTTCCGCCGCGTTGCGCGCCATCGCGTGACGCGTCTCGTGGGTCGCCGAGCCGATATGCGGCAGCGCGACCACGTTCGCGAGCTTCAGCAGCGGCGAGTCGGCCGGCAGCGGTTCGGTCTCGAACACGTCGAGTCCCGCGCCGCGAATCGTGCCGTTTTGCAGCGCCTCGATCAGCGCCGGTTCGTCGACGGTTGCGCCGCGCGATGCGTTGATCAGAATCGCGCCCGGCTTCATCGATTTGAGTTCGGCCGCGCCGATCAGATGCTTCGTTTCGGCCGTGAGCGGCACTTGCAGGCAGACGAAATCGGCCGTGGCGAGCAGCTCCGCCAACTCGACGCGCCGCGCGCCGTAAGCCTGTTCGGCCTGCGGATTCGCGCTGCGGTTGGTGTACAGCACCGTCATGTTGAAGCCCAGCGCCGCGCGCCGCGCGACCGCGCCGCCGATCCGGCCCAGGCCGACGATACCGAGCGTCTTGCCCTGCACGTCGACCCCGAACTGGGCCGGCCCGATGCTGTGCCGCCACTCGCCGGCCTTCACCCAGTCGGCGAGTTCGACCACCCGGCGCGCCGAGGCGAGAATCAACGAAAACACCGTGTCCGCCGTGGACTCGGTCAGCACGTCGGGCGTATGGGCAAGCACGATGCCACGACGCGTCAGATCGGCGACGTCGAACTGGTCGAAGCCCACCGAGATGGTCGACAGCGCCTTGAGCCGCGTCGCGCCTTCGAGCATGGCCGGCGTGATCTTCACGCTCGAACCGATGCCGCCGTCCGCGTCTCGCAGCGCGGCGACGAACGTGTCGTGCTGAGCCGCATCGACCTGCACGACCTCCCCATGCTGCCGCAGATACGCGAGCACATCTTCGGGCAGCGGCTTCCAGGCGACGATCTTCTTCATCAGCTTATTTTCCTTGCAACGGTGTAGCGAGCGGGGTCGCGTCGTTCGGCGTCTGATCCCGCGGCTGCGGCTTGACGATCAGCGTCAGGATCACCGCGGCGACCAGCGCCACGCTCATGAATGCATACGACGCCGACGGCGAACCGGTGGCGCCGTTCAGATAACCGACCACGTACGAGCCGACGAACGACCCGAGCGCGCCCATGCTGTTGATCAGCGCCATCGCGCCGCCCGCGACGTTCTTCGGCAGCAGCTCCGGCACGATCGCGAAGAACGGTCCGTACGGCGCGTACATCGCGCCGCCGGCGATCACCAGCAGCGCATACGAGAGCCAGAAATGCGTGGAACCGAGCGCGTACGACGCCGCGAACGCCACCGCGCCGACCAGCAGAAACGGCCAGACGAACACTTTGCGGCGGTTGAGTTTATCCGATGCCCACGAAGCTGCAAGCATCGCGATGGTCGCAGCCAGATACGGCAGCGCCGAGAGCCAGCCGGTTTCGACCATGCCGAGCGTCGAACCGTTCTTCAGGATAGACGGCAGCCACAACACGAAGCCGTACACGCCGATACTCCAGCAGAAGTATTGCGCGCACAGCTTGATCACCGCGGGGTTGCGAAACGCCTCGCTATAGTTGCGCACCGGCTTGATCGCGGCCTGCTCGGCACGCAGCGTTTGCGCGAGTTCGTCCTTTTGCTGCTGGGTCAGCCACGACACCTGCTGCGGCTTGTCCTTCACTATGAACCACCAGCACACGGCCCAGACAATGGCGGGCGCGCCCTCGGCGATGAACATATGACGCCAGCCGAACGAATGCACCAGATAGCCGGACACGACCGACATCCACAGGACGGTGACCGGATTGCCGAGAATCAGGAAGGTGTTGGCGCGCGAGCGTTCGCCCTTGGTGAACCAGTTGCTGATGAAGAT
The DNA here is from genome assembly GCF_002973525.1 of Paraburkholderia sp. BL21I4N1. GTDB lineage: Bacteria > Pseudomonadota > Gammaproteobacteria > Burkholderiales > Burkholderiaceae > Paraburkholderia. The sequence continues at coordinate 143,372 of NZ_PVEN01000014.1, read as the reverse complement.
CAGCATGGCCGGCATCACCGCGGCTTCGACCACGCCGAGCAAGAAACGGATCACCATCAGCGACGGAATATTGCTGACCATGCCGGTCAGCGCCGCGCAGCCGCCCCACAGCACGAGGCTCCAGAACACGAGCTTCTTGACGCTGCGGCGTTCGGCGTAGATCGCGCCGGGAATCTGGAAAAAGAAATAGCCGAGGAAGAACAGCGCGCCGATCAGCGACGCCAGCCCTTTGCTGATGCCGAGATCCTGGTTGATGCCGGCCGCCGACGCGAAGCCGAAGTTCGCGCGGTCCAGATAAGCGAGGCTATAGGTGATGAACACGATCGGCATGATCGTCCACCAGCGGCGAATCGCAAGCGATGAGGTCATGGGTGTCTCCTTTGACGGCTTCCCGAAACAATGATGAACGGTCATGGGGCGCGGTTCGGCGCGCTCTTGCTGTTGGGGTGGTACCTGGGTGCCTGACGCTGCCGCCCGTCGTTCACAATGCGGTCGCAACCGGCGGCACCTCGGCCAGTTCGAGCGCATCCAGTTCGGCGCGGGTCGGCAAGCCTTCCGAATCGCCGATCACCTGAATCGCCAGCGCGCCGATGCGGTTGCCGCGCGCCACGGCTTGCGGCAGCGTGCGGCCTTCGAGCAGCGCGCTGACCACGCCGACCGCGAAGCCGTCGCCCGCGCCGACCGTGTCCACCACCTTCGCGACCGGGCGGCCGGGAATCACGGCGGCATCGTCGGCGGTGCGGAAATACGCGCCTTGCGCGCCGAGCTTGATGATGACGCCGCGCGCGCCCTGGTCGAGATAGAACTTCGCGATGTCGTCCGGCTTCGTGTAGCCGGTCAGAATCTCGCCCTCGCCGATGCCGGGCAGCACCCAGTCGGCCAGCGCGGCCAGCGCGTTCAAGCCGTCGACCATCGCGGCACGTGACGGCCACAAGGTCGGGCGCAGATTCGGGTCGAACGAAATCGTCTTGCCGGCGGCCCGCATTTCGCGCGCAAGATGGAACGCGAGCTCACGCGAACTTGCCGAGATCGCCGGCGCGACGCCGGTCAGGTGCAGATGACGCGCGGGCAGCACGTAACCCGCCGCGTAGTCCGCCAGCGACAGATGACTGGCCGCCGAGCCTTTGCGGAAATACTCGATCGCCGGGTCGCTGCCGTCGTCGTTTTTCGACTTCAGCTGGAAGCCGGTCGGGTGGTGTTCGTCGGTCGTCACGCAGCGCTGGTCGATGCCTTCTTTCGTCAACGTGTCGCGCACGAACTGACCGAACGAGTCGCTGCCGACGCGGCTCATCCAGCCCACCTTGAAGCCGAGCCGCGACAGGCCGATCGCCACGTTCAGATCGGCGCCGGCAACACGTTTGATGAACTGACCGACCGCCGCGAGCTCGCCGGTTTCGGCGGCCACGAACATGGCCATGGCTTCGCCGTAGGTGACGACATCGAGTCCTGCGTGGGGGTTGCTCATGCTTTGCTCCTGCGTGGCTCTTTTTTGCTGCGTCGTCGGCGTGTGGCGCGACGCGGGCGTGGTGGTTCGGGTTGCGTGTTCGGGTTGCGTGTTCGGGTTGCGTGTTCGGTGCTGCGTGCTTCGTGTGTTGCCTGCCGCGTGCGGTTTTCTCTACCGCTTTCTCTCAGGTTCCGCGCACCGCTCACGCCGCCGACAGCCACGCGACGTAGTGCGCCGCGTCCGCGTCGATACGATTCGTCTCGAACGGAAATTCGATGCCGCGCGGTACATCCCGCGGTAGAGAGTCGAGCACTGCGGCGAACTGCGCGTCGTCGGCGGCCGGGGCGGCCGGAAAACGCCGTGCGCCCTCGCCCGTCGTCGTCTTGCAATGGATGTAGTCGACGTGCGTGGCCAGCGACCCGGCGGCGGCGAGCGGCGCGACGTCGCGCCAGGCCCAGTTGCCGATATCGAAGGTCATGCCGAGTACGTCCGCGTGGCCCTCGCGCGCCAGCGCGTCGAACAGACCGACGAACTGGTCGAGCGAACCGCCCTCGGCGAGTTGACCGTTTTCGACGACCAGCCGCAGCGCCGCGCAACGCAGGTGATCGGCGATCACGGCCGCGTTGGCCTCGCGAGCGAAACCGCCCAGTTGCAACTTCACGAAGCGTGCGCCGAGCGCCAACGCTTCTTCGATCGACAGGCGCAGCGCGTCGGCGTCGAGCGTGCCGTCGGCGGCGTACAGCGAAGCCGGCGTCGAGTACACGCACCACAAACCGAGCGCCGCGATCCGCTCGCCCAACTCGCGCAACTTGTGCGGGGCCGCGTCGGTTTCGTCGGCGAACAACTCGCGACGCACTTCGAAACCCGCCGCTCCGGCTTGCCGGCTCGTTTCCGCCCACTTCAGATGACCGTGCGCACGCACCGCATCCGGCCCGAACGCGCTGGCGACGATCACCACGTCCACTGCGTCAGTCATGTCGAATTTACTCAAACCCGTCTGCCAATCGGCATTTGGAACCGGTTCCAAATGCGTTTTCAAAAAAAGCGCCGAGGCGCTTGCGATGCCCGAATAGTGCGCCGGAGCCGGCGTCATGCACCATAGTGGAAATCCCCAGGAGTGGGCGTGCCGGCTTATGGGCGCAGCGAGCCCGCGCCTTGATCGCTCAAGCCCCGTCCGCCAGACACAGCGCGAGAAACTGCTCCACCACCCGCGCCGGAGCACTCGCATGCGGCACAAGGATCGACAAGCGTCGCGTCAGCGGTTCCGGGCTCAGCGAGAACAGACGCAACGCGCCGTTTTCATGCCGCATCGACATGGCCGACACGAAACCGATGCCCATGCCAGCCCGCACCGCTTCCTTTACGCCTTCCACACCGGCAATCTCCAGCGCCACGCGCATCGGCACGCCCGCCCGCGCAAACGCGCGCTCGACGATCTGCCGCACGCCGGAACCGGTCTCGCGCAACACCAGCGGATAGTCGCCGAACGCCGCCAGTTCGACGCGCGCCCCCTCACCGCTTGCGCCACTCTCCCCGCTCAACCGCGCCAACGGATGCGAACTCGGCATGATCGCGACGATCTCGTCCTCGCGCCACGCATGCACCGCCGTATCCGGCGGCAAATCCGCGCCAACCGGTCCCTCGATCATCGCGATATCGACCGAACCCAGCGCGCCGACGATTTCCGTGGTGTTGCCGTCGGCGGCATGCAGCGTGACCTCAGGAAAGCGCCGATGAAACTCGGCGATCAGATACGGCAGCAGATAACTCGCCGGCGTGGTGCTCGCGCCGATCCGCAAGGTGCCCTGCTCCAGCCCGCGCAACGCGTCGCGGTACGCATGCGCCTGCCGCCACGTATCGCGCAGCCGCGTCGCATAGCTCGCCAACTGTTCGCCGGCCGGTGTCAGACGCACGCCGCGGCCGTCGCGCTGATAAAGCGGCTCGCCGAATTCGTCCTGCAATTGCCGCAACTGGCCGGACACGGCCGGCTGCGATAAATGCAGCGCGACCGCCGCCCGGCTGATATTGCGATGCTCGGCGACGGCGGCGAACGTTATAAGTTGATCGGGGGTCATGGGAACCAAAGTATCGGCACAACCTATACTTTACATCCTAAATCACGATTTTTCATATCGATATATCTAATTTAGGATAAGCCCTATCGAATCTGAGTCAGTCATAGAAAAGGGCTGCAAACCATGTCAACCGCTCACCTCACCGCCGCTACTCCTGCCGCCGAGTCATCGACTCGCGGCCAACTCAACGGCATTCTGTTCGTCGCGCTGTTCGCCGCCGCCGTCACGCGGATCGCCGCGATTCCGGCGATTGCCGGCCTGGGCCTGAGCCCGCTGATCGTCGGCATCGTGGCCGGCGCGCTCTACGGCAACGGCCTGCGCGACGGCATGCCGGCCAGCTGGTCGGCCGGCGTCAACTTCTCGGCGCGCAAACTGCTGCGCATCGCGGTCGCCTTCTTCGGCCTGCGCGTGAGCCTGCAGGAAATCGCTCAGGTCGGCTTGCCGGGCCTTGCGGAATCGGTGCTGATCGTCGTCAGCACGCTCGTGATCGGCACGTGGGCCGGCATGAAAATCATGAAGCTCGACCGCGACACCGCGCTGCTGACGGCAGCCGGCAGCGCGATCTGCGGCGCGGCCGCCGTGCTCGCCTTCGAATCGACGCTGCAATCCAAGCCGCACAAGAGCGCGATGGCGGTGGGCAGCGTGGTGCTGTTCGGCACGCTCTCCATGTTCCTCTACCCGGTGCTGTTCAAGGCGGGCTGGCTGCATCTGGACACGGTGGGCGCGGGCCTCTTCTTCGGCGGCACGATTCACGAAGTGGCGCAGGTGGTCGGCGCGGCCAGCAACGTGAGCCCGGAAGCCGAGCATATCGCCACCATCGTCAAGATGACTCGCGTGATGCTGCTGGTGCCGGTGCTGCTGGTGGTCGGCGTGTGGGTGAACCGCTCGGCGCGCTCGTCTGCGTCGCATGAAGGCGCCGCGTCGCATGGGCCGCGCAAGCTGGCGATCCCCTGGTTCGCGCTCGGCTTCCTCGCGTTCGTCGTGATCAACTCGCTGCATGTGTTGCCGGAAGCCGCGACCAGTACGCTGAACATGCTCGACACCTTCGCGCTGACCATGGCCATGACGGCACTCGGCATCGAAACGCGGATCTCGCAAATTCGCCAGGCCGGGCCCCGCGCACTGACCACCGGCTTCATTCTGTACGTCTGGCTGATTGCCGGCGGACTCGGAATTACATGGGCCGTCCAGCACCTGTTCGGCTAAACGGCTCCCGCCTTCGAACCCACCCCGCCGCGTGCGGGGTTTTGCGCATTCAGGCGCCCCATCCGGCCCGAGCGCACGGCATACTGGTTGCTGACGTCGTCAGTTCACGCAATCCGTCGTGCAACCTGCCCGTTCAAGAGACACATGGGCAACCGGAATGAGGATCGATCGATGAGCCTGGAACTTTACTATTGGGACGGTCTGCAAGGCCGCGGCGAATTCGTGCGGCTGGCGCTGGAAGAAGCCGGCGCCGACTACGTGGAAGTAGCGCGCGGCGAGCCGTCGGACGGCCTCGGTACCAACGCGATGATGGCCGTCATGAAAAGTCGCGACGTGCCCTACCCGCCGTACGCGCCGCCGTTTCTGAAAGACGGCGATCTGGTGATCGCGCAGACCGCCAACATTCTGTTCTACCTCGGGCCGCGACTGAATCTGGCGCCGCAGGTGGAAAGCCTGCGCTACGTCGCCAACGGCCTGCAACTGACCATCGCCGACATGGTCACCGAAGCGCACGACACGCATCATCCGCTCGCCAGCGCGCTGTATTACGAAGACCAGAAAGACGCCGCGAAAGTGCGCGCGCATGACTTCATCGACAACCGGATTCCGAAGTTCATGACGTACTTCGAGCGCGTGCTGAAGCAGAACCCGGCCGGCGCCACCTGGATGGTCGGCGACGCGCTCAGCTACGTCGACCTGTCGATGTTCCAGTTGATCGACGGCCTGCTGTACGCGTTTCCGCGCGCGCTCAAACGCTTCGGCGAACACTATCCACGGCTCGCCGCGTTGCACGACGCGGTGATCGAGCGGCCGAACATCGCCGCGTATCTGCAGTCGGCGCGCCGCATCGAGCATAACGAGGCGTGCATCTTCCGGCACTATCCCGAGCTCGACAAGGCGGCGGCTTGAGCTGCGTCGCCCTTCACCGCCTCGCCGCCGTCACGCGCGCGCCGTCCGCGGCGCGCGTACGGCCGTTGCGAGGCATGCCGCCGTTCAACCCCTCACACCCTGTCACGCCGACGTGCTTTCATTCCTGCTGAAGCTGCGCACCCGCGCCCAACATCTGTTCCGCCTCTCCGACGCCCACACGATGCTGGTCTGGTCGGTGGTGGTCGGCGTCGCCGGCGCCTTCGCGACGATCGCTTTTCGTGAGGCTATCGCGCTGCTGCAACTGGCGACAGTCGGCAAGTCCGGCAGCTTCGTCGAAATGGCGCGCAGTCTGCCGTGGACGGTGCGCATCTGGCTGCCCGCCGCCGGCGGTCTGATCGCCGGTTTCTTCCTGCTGATCGCGCGACGTCATGCGGACAAGAACAGCCACGTCGACTACATGGAAGCGGTCGCGATCGGCGACGGCGTGGTGCCGGTGAAACTGAGCTTCTGGCGCAGCGTGTCGTCGCTGTTCACGATTTCGAGCGGCGGCTCGATCGGCCGCGAAGGGCCGATGGTGCAACTGGCGGCGCTGGCCGCGTCGCTGATCGGCCGCTGGGTGCATTTCGATCCGCCACGGCTGCGTCTGCTGGTGGCGTGCGGCGCGGCGGCCGGTATCACGTCCGCGTATAGCGCGCCGATTGCCGGCGCGTTTTTCGTCACCGAGATCGTGCTCGGTTCGATCGCCATGGAAAGCTTCGGGCCGGTGGTGGTCGCGGCCGTGGTCGCAAACATCACGATGCGTGAATTCGCCGGCTACAAGCCGCCGTACGAGATGCCGGTGTTTCCGCCGGTGGCCGGCCTCGAAGTGCTGCTGTTCGTCGCGCTCGGCGCGCTGTGCGGCGCGGCGGCGCCGCAGTTTCTGCGACTGCTGGATGTATCCAAGGCGAGCTTTCGCAAGCTGCCGTTGCCGCTGCCGGTGCGCCTCGCGATCGGCGGTCTGGTGGTCGGCATTCTGTCGGTCTGGTCGCCCGAGGTATGGGGCAACGGCTATAGCGTGGTCAACTCGATTCTGCACTCGCCGTGGACCTGGACCGCGCTCGTGCTGGTGCTGGCGTTCAAGCTCGTCGCGACCGCCGCGACCGCGGGTTCCGGCGCGGTCGGCGGGGTGTTTACGCCGACGCTGTTCGTCGGCGCGGTGGTCGGCTCGCTGTTCGGCCAGGGCATGCATGCGCTGTGGCCGCACGGCACCTCGGCGCCGTTCGCGTACGCGATGGTCGGCATGGGCGCGTTCCTGGCCGGCGCGACCCAGGCGCCGCTGATGGCGATCCTGATGATCTTCGAAATGACGCTCAGCTATCAGGTGGTGCTGCCGCTGATGCTGTCGTGCGTGGTCGCGTATTTCGTCTCGCGCGCAATCGGCAAGACGTCGATGTACGAGATCACGCTGCACCGTAATCAGGAGGAACAGGCGCGTTCGCGGCTGCGCTCCACGCAGATGCGCGAACTGATCCGGCCCGCCGAAACCGTCGTGCCGCCGAACGCGACGGTGCACGATATGACGCGCGTGTTTCTCGAGTATCCGGTGAAGTATCTGTACGTGGCGAACGAGTCGGGCGCGTTTCTCGGCGTGGTGGCGCTGAAGGACATCACCTCCGATCTGCTTGAGAAACGCGACACCGCCGCGAAGACCGCCGCTGACTATCTGCAGCCGCATTTCGACGTGCTGACGCCCGACATGCCGCTCGGCGTCGCGTTGCAGCACTTCATGGCGTTTCAGGGCGAGCGGCTGCCGGTGGTTGAAAGCGCCGCGCATCCGAAACTCGCGGGCGTGGTCTACAAAACGTCGCTGCTCGATGCTTATTTCCGGATGAATCCGACGCGCTGAGCGCTCGCTCGCCGTCAGATCAGCCCCACCTTGCGCCCCTTCCGCTCCGTGCAAAGCCCAGCAGACTTTCTACAATAGGGAGATCGCTGCAGCAAGAAGTGAGCACCGGAGCGAACATGAGCGAATCGTCACACGATGCCGTGCGCCGCGATCAGGCGGGCTGGATTTTCGTGCATATCGAGGGTGAACCGTACGATCGCGGCGAACAGCACGGCCAGCTACTCGCCACCGAAATCCGCAACGCGATCCACACCGCCCGCTACCTCGCGAAGTGGGACACCGGCGAAGACTTCGACACCTTCGTCGGCGCCGCCGTGTCGCAGTTCGCCAACCAGCTCGACACCGAATTCGCCGACGAAATCCAGGGCATCGCCGACGGCGCGAAGCTGCCGTTCGCCGAAGTGCTGGCGTGGAACGGCTACATGGATCTGCTGCAAAGCTGGTGGCCGGCCCACGCGGCGCAGCAGAAGCCCGAGCTGGGCCTGAAACCGTGGCGTGGCCGGCGCGGCCATCATTGCAGCGCATTCATCGCGACCGGTAGCGCCACGCGCGACGGCCGCATCGTGATGGCGCATAACTCGTGGGACCGCTACGCCGCCGGCGACGCGTTCAACGTGGTGTTCGACATCGTGCCGGAGCGCGGCAACCGCATTCTCATGCAAGGTTTGCCGGGCTGCATATCGAGCCTCACCGACTTCTGGATCACCGCCGCCGGGCTAATGGTGACCGAAACCACCATCTCGAACTTCGTCGGCTATCACGCGGCGGGCGCGCCCGAGTTCTATCGCTCACGGCGCGCGTCGCAATACGCGAACAGCATCGCCGAATGGTGCGAGCTGTTCGCGCTCGCCAACAACGGCGGCTACGCGAACAGCTGGCTGCTCGGCGACACCAAGACCGGCGAGATCGCGCGCTACGAACTCGGGCTGCATTACGCCGGCTTCGAGAGCACGAAGGATGGGTTCTACAGTGGCTACAACACCGCCACCGATCTGAAAATCCGCAATCAGGAATGCATCGGCGAAGGCGAGGATTACACCGACGTGCGCAAGAACGGCGCACGGCGGTTGCGCTTCATGCAGCTCGCGGAATTGCATCACGGCAAGATCGACGTCGAACTGGCCAAGGCGATGATTGCCGATCACCACGACGTGTATCTCGACCGTCCCGACAATCCCTGCTCGCGCACCATCTGCGGGCACCTGGAACTGGACGACGCGCGCTTCGGCGGCAACGATCAGGGGCCGTTCAATCCGTGGGGCGCGAACGACGGTAAAGTGGCCGACAGCGACATGGCGAGCGCAATGGCGTTCGCCGCCCGCTGGGGGCATCCGTGCGGACGGCCGTTCGACGCGCAGGCGTTCATGAAGCGGCATCCGCAGTGGAACTGGTTGAATGGGTATATGCGCGACCGGCCGTCGTGGCCGTGGACGCGGTTCGAGGCGGTGCGCTAGGAGAGCACGCAGCGCCTGCGGGTTCGCATCGCCACGCGGCCGGTCAAGCGTGCCACGCTTGGCCGCAGCGCGCTCCGCCGCAGCGCAACAGAGCCGCCGGCCAGGCCTTTGCGGCCAGTTCGCCGCCGCGCTATTTCCGGCTTATCCTAGACCTGCCTTTTGGCTGCCATCATTTGAAATTTACAATACCGTTTTGTCGCAAATGTGCGCGCGTTGCAGGATTTGCCATCTAAGATGGTAGATGCACGCAATTCGCATACGACGACATCGCGCGCAGCTTGCGCCTTCCTTTCGACGCGGGGACGGCACAGCGCTTGCTCAACTGACAGCGCCGCATGAGCTTAGGAGGTCGGGCGATGAAAACCTCGACACTGTTGACCATGGTGACACTGTCAGCTTCGTGTTTCGCCGCGCCGGTGCATACCGCGCGCGACGGTACCGACGCGAACAGCCTCGCCGAACGCGCCAATGCCGCACCGGTCGCCCCCGCGGCGCCGGGCGTCGCCGCCACGGACGGCACCCGTCCGCAACAATGGCAACATATTGCGTTGCCGAAGTCCCGACATCTCGAGCGCAGCTTTACCGGCCAGGACGAGCATCTTCAGACCTGACATCGGCGCGCGCCGCGCGAAGTTGCTAGAGTTGCGTATTGTGTTGCGTCGTTAAGGCGAATCGCAGGCTTCATCCTTCCAACGAATCCGCAGGAGCGTTTGCATGACCGCATCGGCCATTCCCGGCGAATCGATTGATCTGCAAATCGCCGACGTGCTCGGCGAAGTCCATTTCCCGGCGAATAAAGATGGCCTCGTCGACGCCGCGCGCGAAGCCGGTGCGAGCAACGAAGTGCTGTCCATGCTCGACGGTTTGCCGGAACAGGATTACGCCGACGTGGCCGCCGTGACGCGGCTGATCGGCGGCAGTTTCGGCCCGGGACTGGGCGCGTGAGTCCACCGTCCGGCACCGACTGGATCTATCGCTCACCGCTGTCGGATGCCGCGAACGGCATCGAGCGGATCGAGGCGTTCTTTCATCACAACGCCTACGCGATGCACCGGCACGATACCTATGCCATCGGCCACACGTTGGCCGGCGTGCAAAATTTTCGTTATCGCGGCGGCTCCTGCAACAGCCTGCCAGGCGGCACGATGGTGCTGCATCCCGACGAACCGCATGACGGCCAGGCCGGCACCGGCGACGGCTTCCGCTACCGCATGATCTACGTCGACCCGGCGCTGCTGCAGCAGGCGCTCGGCGGCAAGCCGTTGCCGTTCGTCAAAGGCGGACTGTCGGACGATCTGCGTCTTTTCACCGCCACCGCAAACCTGCTGCGCATGATGCATAACGCGCTCGACCCGCTCGAACAGGACGATGCCCTTTACGACCTGGCGATCGCGCTCGACGCCGTGGCCGGCGCCGCGAGCACGCGACGTCCGGTGGATTTTCACGCCGCGGCGCGCGCTCGCGAGTATCTGCTGGCCTCGCTAGAGAACGCGGTCACGCTCGACGAACTGGCCACCGCGACCGGTCGCGACCGCTGGAGTTTGTCGCGGGATTTTCGCGCGCTATTCGGCACCAGCCCGCATCGCTATCTGACCATGCGGCGTCTCGATCGGGTCCGGCAACGGGTGGTTCATGGCATGTCGCTCGCCGATGCGGCGGCCGCCAGCGGCTTCACCGATCAGAGCCATATGACCCGGCATTTCAAACGCACGTGGGGCGTGGCGCCGGCGCAGTGGCTGAAGATGCTGGGCGCTTCGGCGCCGGGTCGGCGCTGAACGAAGGCGGCATTCGCGGACCTCCCGGCAGGAAAGCCCAACCCCTCGCGCATCGCGCCACCTGCACGCGCACAAACGTGCAAGACCCTGAGCGGGGTCGAGCACTATGCTCCGGCCTGACCCATCGTGCTCAGGAGGCACCTTCCATGTCAAACGATCAAACGACCCAAGCGAGCTACCAGCCCATCAATTTCGCCGACAAACTGGCCCGTATTCACGATCATTGGCAGCCGCGCGTGGTCGCGGAAATGAACGACTACCAGTTCAAGGTGGTACGGATCGAAGGTGAATTCATCTGGCACGACCACGCCGATACCGACGAGACGTTTATCGTGCTCGACGGCCAGTTGCGGATCGACATGCGTGACGGTTTCGTGCTGGTCTCAGCCGGGGAAATGTTCGTGGTGCCCAAGGGCGTCGAGCATAAGCCGTCCGCCGAACGCGAGGTCAAGATGATGCTGATCGAGCCGCGCGGCGTGAAAAATACCGGCGACGAAACCAGCGACCGCACCGCCGAAAACGACGTGTGGATCTAGCCATTGAAAAACGTGGATGCGCCGGCCGTCGCTCAGGCGCACCTATGTACCACCTGGCGAGGATATTTCCCCGAATACTGAACACTCCTGCCGATGCCGGCACGGCTCATTACTGCCCAAGGAGTGGAGCTATGAAAATCGCGACTAACCAGGATCAGCCGCAGCAACGTTTGCAAGACCCCTCGCCTTTAGTTTCGGAAGCCGTCCCGGCCAGGCATGGCGACGCGATTACCACGCTACAGCCAGATCGACGAGACATGCCGTCAGATAGTCAGCCGCACATTTACATGCCTGAATGCGCGTTTGACTCGACAGCACGGTTCGGTGCCGATTCGTTCTTTAATCCGCCGCAACGAGTCGAAGGGCAACCAAGTTATCCGCTGAGCCCAACCCGGCCGCCGCGATCGCCGAAAAAAGCAAATGAACCGGTCCCGTCGCCGGATGGCCACGCGAGCCTCAGTCCGCAAACAGGTCAGGCCCGTTATTCAAAGCGGCCGGCACACGGCAATCAGGGATCCGCCTCTATGCCGGCGGGAACGCGGTCAGACTTCGCCGATGCGCAACCTGTCGCGACGACGTCAGGTTATTCCAATCCAGGTCGATCGAAATTGGCATCGCCCCTCGAAGGCGATGGACACTTTGACAACGAATCTACTCCGCGGCCCTTCGTCAGGAGGAATGCCTTGCGCCGAGCCAGAGGGCAGGATCTGCCACTGCCACCGCCGCCAAGCAATCGCGAATTATTGTTTTACTCAAAATTCAACTCCATCGACGAAGCCAATAGTCAGCTCGGGCATTTGAAAATGGACAGGAATCCGGCATGGCTCAATATGGGCACGAAGGAACCTTATTTTGGAGAAAATAAAAACTCGACCCTCGGCCCACTTTCTAACGAAAGAAATTCACCCTTCATGAAACGATGGCAGGAAGTGTGGGGCACCGAAGAAACCAAAGGCAAAAATCTTTCCAACATCTGGCAAGCGCTGATAAAAAATCAAAAAACCAATCTCATGAATTACATCGACGATCAGACCATGGATCTGGTTCTGTTCAATTCGAAATTTCATGAAACGCTTCTGGACCCTGCCAAATCAATTCCCCAGATTACTTCGAACACGTATAGAAACGAACTGACTGCCCGTCAGGACTTCAAACGGGACGTGTATATCCTGCAACGCGAGGCACTTAATGACGACAGTCCAATCTTCAAACTGGACGGCCGCTCGCTCAAGTCCCTGAAAAAAATATCGCTCAAGTTGCCTTTCTCGGGCGAAGGAAACCTGGTCACTAGAATCATGCCTTACAGGAAAAACGACGAAACCATTCAATATATCGAGGCCAGAAAAACGTTTTACGAGGACGCACTATATCGTTTCGGAAACGGCGACAACAGCATGCAGGGTGTTATAAAGGAAAGGTCACGGCTTCAGAACGAATTCGACAATGACGTTGCCGGCTATTTCCGCGATCGACAACTCAAGGGGCAACTGGAATTCTGGAACTGGTCGAAGGTCAACGTGGCTGGCGGGATTCTGGGTTTCCACCTTATCGACTATCTGAAGAAGAAATACGGCGCGTGAATATCGACAAAAAAAGGGGCGCCGGCACGCGAGCGTCACGCAATGCCCTTCACCAACGCCCCTTTTCCAATCAGATCGGCGACGAAGCCGACACCGGCGCCGCACTCCGCGTTCGCGCGGCAGTACGCACCGAACGCACCGCTTCGCCGTGCAAATCCGCGTCCGGCAGATCGTGCGCGGGATCCAGCGCGGTTACCCCGAATGCAAACGCCGCGGCCGACCGGTCGCGCGGCGACGCCTGGCCCGGCTGGAAATACTCGACCAGATGATCGATAAAGGTTCGCACCTTAGCCGGCAAGTGCAACCGGCTCGGATACGCAATCGTGATTTCAATCTGCGGCAACCGGTAGTCGCCGAGCAACGGCACGAGCCGCCCGGACGCCAGATCGCGGCCGATCAGATAACTCGGCAGAATCGCGACGCCCATGCCCAGCAGCGCGAACTGCCTGAGCATCTCGGTGTTGTTCGCGGCGATCGCATTGCTGGGCCGCACGCGGACCTCGCCCTCCGGACCGGTGAACACCCGCTCGTCGCCGCCCTGCTCGGACGGCCGGCTCAGACAGGGATGCTCGAGCAGATGCTCGGGGCGCGTCGGCGTGCCGTGCTGCGCCAGATAGGCGGGCGTCGCGCAGACCGTCATATAGCCGGTGGTCAGCCGCCGCGTGACGATGCTCGCGCTGCGCATATGCCGCGTGACCATGATGCCGACGTCGTAACCCTCCTCGACCAGATCCACCTGGCGATCCGCCAGCGTGACGTCCGGCATCACATCCGGATAGCGCGCCGCGTACGACTGCACCACGGGCGCAAGACTATGCAGCCCGAACACCACCGGCGCCACGATGCGCAAGGTGCCGACCGGTTCGTGATTGCGCGCCACCACCATCTGCTCGACGCCTTCGAGGTCGTCGAGAATATGCCGCACGCGCTCCAGATACGTGCTGCCCGACTCGGTTAGCGACAGACGCCGAGTGGTGCGATTGAGCAGCCGCGTGCCCAGGCGCGCCTCCAGATCGGCCACGTGACGCGTGACGACCGCGGTGGACAGATCCAGCGCGCCGGCCGCGCCGACGAAACTGCCGAGATCGGCGACTTTGACGAACACGCGCATGGATTGCAATTGATTCATGGGACGACTCCTGCCTCGGTAAAGCCGGGCCGGCGCCACCTCTGGCCGCCTGTGTCGACCCGGGCGACCAGGCGCGCGCGGGTTTGCCCAACGTTTCCGATTGTATCGATCCGATCATGTCCCAACCCTGACTCGAACATGACAATCCGGTCAGGTTGACGCAGCGCCGCCCGTCACTTTTGCGAGCTTTTATTGCGGATTTTGAGTAGGTATAAACCCTTATATGCTGGTAACATAGCGCCCGAAAGGAAATTAATCGCTATGACACATCGTTTTCAGCTTCTGGAAAAAATCGCGTTTTCGCTGGTTTGCTGGTCCGCGGCGGCCTGTTCGGCCTTTATCGCTTATGAGCGCTGCCCGGATATCAAGGTCGTTTTACACGTTGGCGAAGAAGCCCTGCGCTACAGCGGGCAGTATTCGTTCGCCTGCTCGTCGCCGGTTGCCGACGCCTGTGCGCAATTCCCGACCAACTAATTAGCGGGCGGCGGCCACGTCGCCCGACTGCCCTCGCACGCTGCGCGCCCTCGCCGTACGCCGGCGCACGCTCTCGTAGCTGGCCGATCGCCGCGCGCCGTTAATTACGCGTCGCGGCCGAACACCACGCGCGCGAAGAATCCCGCCAGCACCTTCTCAGCCAGCTCCGTCGGCACGTTTTGCGGATCGATCGTGTAGAAGAACTGCACGCCGTCGCACAAACCCATCAAACCGATTGCCAGCGTTTCAGGCGTCATCAGCATCGGCGTGCCGACTCGCGCCGAGAATTCGCGAATATACGCGCCCAGTTGTTCCAGCTTCTCGTGCATGAACGCGTTGAAGCGGATCCGGAAACGGCCGTCGCGCACCGCCAGTAACTTGGCCTCCGCCCACAGCAGAAAACACTTGTTCTCGCAATGTAGCGTGCTGTAGTAGCGCAGCACGCGCGCCTCCATTTCCTCACGCGACGCCGCGCTCGCGAAGATTGCCTGTAGCCCGCCCTGCATGGCTTCGTGATCGCGCCTCAACAGTTCGAGAAACAGCTCGTTCTTGCCGCGAAAGTTCGAATAGAACGCGCCACGTGTGTAGCCCGCCGCCGCCGCGATGTCTTCGACGCTCGCCGCGACAAAACCTTTCTTCATAAAAATTGCTTGCGCGGCATCGAGCAGACGCAGGCGCGTCTGGTCTTTGCTCTGCTCGCGAGTGAGTCTTTGCCTTTTCATGGGCGGAAGTCTAGCACTGAAAAGATTTCCAATTCAGCATCACATTCAAATACAGGTGTGTATTAGAATGCACGGATTCATTCGAAGTCAACTACGTATGCCGGTTGCATGGATCGGCATACACGTTATCGCTGGCGGGCCGCTGCGGCTTGCCGTGTTCGTACGCTGTCTCCTGTTGGAGTAATTGTGAAGCGTCCCGGTCCTCCCGCATCGTCAGCGATGCGCCAGCAGTCTCATCGGCATGGTCGGCGCGCGCGGCGCGCCGTGCTCGCGCTAAGCCTTGCCGGCGTCGTCGCACTGACGGCGTGCTCGAAGAAAGAAGTGGCGGAGAACACGCCGCGTCCGGTGGTTGCCGTGGCGGTGCATGCCGACGGCAATGCCCAACAGGCGGCCTCGCTGCCCGGCGAAGTTCAGGCGCGCTATTCGACGCCGCTATCGTTTCGGGTGAGCGGCAAGATCGTCGAGCGGCTGGTGCGGCTCGGCGACGTCGTGAAGAACGGTCAGATCGTCGCCCGTCTCGACCCGGCCGATCAGCAGAAGAATGCCGCCAGCGCGCAGGCTCAACTGGCCGCCGCGGAGCACAGCCTTGTCTACGCGAAGCAGCAGCTCGATCGCGATCAGGCGCAGGCGAAAGAAAATCTGATCGCCCCCGCCCAGCTCGAACAGACCACCAATGCTTACGCTTCGGCGGCCGCGCAGCGCGATCAGGCCGCGCAGCAGGCCGCGTTGTCGAAAGATCAGTTGCAGTACACCACGCTCGCCGCGGATCACGCCGGCGTGATTACCGCCGAGCAGGCCGACACCGGCCAGAACGTGTCCGCCGGTCAGGCCGTCTACAACCTCGCGTGGAGCGGCGACATCGACGTGGTCTGCGACGTGCCGGAAAGCGCGCTGGCCGCGCTGTCGGTCGGCCAAACCGCGAGCGTCACGCTGGCCGCGCTGCCGGGCCGCAAGTTCAGCGCACGCGTGCGCGAACTGTCGCCCGCCGCCGATCCGCACAGCCGCACCTATCGCGCCAAACTCACGCTCGACAATCCCGGCCCGGACGTGCGCCTCGGCATGACCGCAGATATCGCGCTCGCCGCGCCGGCCAACGGCAACGCGAATCAGAACGGCGGCGCCTTCACCGTTGCCGCTACGGCGTTGTTCCACGACGGCACGCAACCGGCCGTGTGGATCGTACGCGCCGCGGACAACGCGCTGGAACTGCGCCGCGTCACGGTCACGCGCTACAACGAGCGCACTATCGTGATCGGCCAGGGGCTCAAGGACGGCGAGCGCGTCGTGCTGCAAGGCGTGCACACCGTCACCGCCGGCGAGAAAGTCCGGGTGGTTGCGCCGCTGCATCCCGAGGACTTCGCTTCATGAGCACCCCGCATGAAGAGGGACGCTTCAACCTGTCCGCATGGGCGCTGCGCCATCAGGCGCTGGTCGTTTTCCTGATCGCGCTCGCCACCGCCTTCGGCATCCTGGCCTATACAAAGCTCGCGCAATCCGAAGACCCGCCCTTCACGTTCCGCGTGATGGTGATCCGCACCTTCTGGCCCGGCGCCACCGCGCGCCAGGTGCAGGAGCAGGTGACGGACCGCATCGGCCGCAAATTGCAGGAAACGCCGGCCATCGACTTCGTGCGCAGCTATTCGCGCCCCGGCGAGTCGCTGATGTTCTTCTCGATGAAAGACTCGGCGCCGGTCAAGGACGTGCCCGAAACCTGGTATCAGGTGCGCAAGAAAGTCGGCGATATCGCGGCCACGCTGCCGCCGGGCATTCAAGGCCCGTTCTTCAACGACGAGTTCGGCGACGTCTACACCAACATCTACACGCTCGAAGGCGACGGCTTCTCCGCCGCGCAACTGCACGACTACGCGGACCAGTTGCGTACGGTGCTGCTGCGGGTGCCGGGAGTCGGTAAGGTCGATTATTTCGGCGATCCGGATCAGCACATCTACATCGAGATCGCCAACACGCAACTCACGCGTCTGGGCATCTCGCCGCAGCAACTCGGCCAGGCGATCAATTCGCAGAACAGCGTCTCGGCGGCGGGCACGCTGACCACCACCGACGACCGCGTGTTCGTGCGCCCCACCGGCCAGTTCAAAGACGTCAACGCACTCGCCGACACGCTGATCCGCATCAACAACCGTTCGTTCCGTCTCGGCGACATCGCCACGATCAAACGCGGCTACGACGATCCGGTCGTCACGCAGATGCGTTCCGGCGGCAAGGCCGTGCTCGGCATCGGCGTGACGATGCAGCCGGGCGGCGACGTGATCCAGCTCGGCAAGGCGCTCGACAAGCAGATGGTCCAGTTGCGTCAGGCGCTGCCCACGGGCCTGCAGCTCGTCGAAGTGTCGAGCATGCCGCACGCCGTCGCGCAATCGGTCGACGACTTCCTCGAAGCCGTGGCCGAAGCAATCGCGATCGTGCTGGTGGTCAGCCTGCTGTCGCTCGGCGTGCGCACGGGCATGGTGGTGGTGATCTCGATTCCGGTCGTGCTCGCCGTCACCGCGTTGTGCATGTATCTGTTCGATATCGGCTTGCACAAGGTGTCGCTCGGCACGCTGGTGCTCGCGCTCGGGCTGCTGGTCGACGACGCGATCATCGCCGTCGAAATGATGTCGGTGAAGCTGGAGCAAGGCTGGAACCGCACGCGCTCGGCCGCCTATGCGTACACCAGCACGGCGTTTCCGATGCTGACCGGCACGCTCGTGACCGTGTCCGGCTTCCTGCCGATCGCGCTCGCCAAGTCGAGCACAGGCGAATACACGCGGTCCATCTTCGAAGTGTCGGCGATCGCGTTGATCGCGTCGTGGCTCGCGGCGGTCGTGCTGATTCCGCTGCTCGGCTATCACATGCTGCCGGAGCGCAAACGCCAGGCGCACGAAGCGGACGACCACGAACACGACATCTACGACACACGCTTCTACACGCGGCTGCGCGGCTGGATCAGCTGGTGCATCGAGCGGCGCTTCATCGTGCTGGCGATCACCGTGGTGCTGTTCGTGGTGGCCATGGCGGGCTTCACGCTGGTGCCGCAACAGTTCTTCCCGAGCTCCGACCGTCCCGAGTTGCTGGTCGACGTGCGGCTGCCCGAAGGCGCTTCGTTCCAGGCAACGCTGCGGGAAGCTCAACGGCTCGAAAAAGTGCTGGTGGGCCGGCCTGAAATCGATCATACGGTGGACTTCGTCGGCAGCGGCGCGCCGCGCTTCTACCTGCCGCTCGACCAGCAATTGCAGACGCCGAATTTCGCGCAGTTCGTGATCACCGCGAAATCCGTGAAAGACCGCGAGAAGCTCGCGCAGTGGCTCGAACCGGAATTGCGCAATAACTTCCCGGCGATCCGCACGCGCCTGTCGCGTCTCGAGAACGGGCCGCCGGTCGGTTACCCGGTGCAGTTTCGCGTGAGCGGCGACGACATCGCCACCGTTCGCGCGATCGCCGAGCGCGTCGCGGCCACGCTGCGCGCCGACGGTGGCACCCGCAACGTCCAGTTCGATTGGGACGAGCCGGCCGAACGCTCGGTGCGCTTCGAAGTCGATCAGAAGAAAGCGCGCGAACTCGGCGTGAGCTCCGACGACATTTCCAGCTTCCTCGCGATGACCTTGTCCGGCTACACCGTCACGCAGTATCGCGAACGCGACAAGCTGATCAGCGTCGATCTGCGCGCGCCGAAAGCGGAACGCGTCGATCCAGCGCAGCTCGTCACACTGGCCATGCCGACGCCGAACGGTCCGGTGCCGCTCGGTACGCTCGGCCATCTGCGCAACAATCTCGAATACGGTGTGATCTGGGAACGCGATCGCCAGCCGACCATCACCGTGCAGTCCGACGTGGCGCCGGGCGCGCAAGGCATCGACGTCACGCATGCGGTCGACAAGGCGTTGAGTTCCATTCGCGCGACGCTGCCGGTCGGCTACCGGATCGAGATCGGCGGCTCGGTCGAGGAAAGCGGCAAAGGGCAGACATCGATCAACGCGCAGATGCCGATCATGATCATTGCCGTGCTGACGCTGCTGATGATCCAGTTGCAGAGCTTCGCGCGCGTGCTGATGGTGGTGCTGACCGCGCCGCTCGGGCTGATCGGCGTGGTCGCCACGCTGCTGCTGTTCGGTCAGCCGTTCGGCTTCGTCGCCATGCTCGGCGTGATCGCGATGTTCGGCATCATCATGCGTAACTCGGTGATTCTGGTCGATCAGATCGAGCAGGACATTGCTGCGGGACATCAGCGTTTCGACGCGATCGTCGGCGCGACCGTGCGGCGTTTCCGGCCGATCACGCTGACCGCCGCCGCGGCCGTGCTCGCGCTGATTCCGCTGTTGCGCTCGAACTTCTTCGGTCCGATGGCAACCGCGCTGATGGGCGGCATTACCAGCGCGACCATCCTCACGCTGTTCTATCTGCCCGCGCTGTACGCCGCGTCGTTCAGGGTGCGCGGCGACGAGCGCGAGCCACCGGCACCGTCCGGCGCGGCGCATTCGGGAAATTGATGAGCATGGCTACGATCCCCTTCTTCCGCTATCCGCGCATCGTCACGCTGGCCAGTGCGACGTGCGCGCTCGCCGCCTGTTCGTTCGGGCCCAATGGCGCACCGCCTGCGATGCCGCAGCCGGCTCACTACGGCGCCGCCGCGCAGCCGACCCAGACCGTGGCCGCGCAAGGCGTCACGCAGCACTTCGTGGTCGGCGCGAAGCCGGTGCCCGAATGGTGGAAGCAGTATCAATCGGACGCGTTGAACGCACTGGTCGACGAAGGTCTGCGCAACAGTCCGACACTCGCCGCCACCGACAAAAACCTGGCCGCCGCGCGCGAGCAGTTACGTGCGCAGATCGGCAGTTCGATGCTGCCGACCATCGATGCAGGTGGCCAGGCGACCCGCAATCGCGCGTTGACGATTCCCGGGTTCGGTCCCAGCACGATGCTGTACGACGTGTTCGTCGGGCAACTGCAGGCGCACTACACGATCGACCTGTTCGGCGCCTCGCGCCTCGCCGACGCGGCGCTGGCGTCGCGCGTGAACGTGCAGGCGTATCAGTTGGACGCGGCGCGCCGCGCGCTGGCCGCCAACATCGTGACGGCAGCCATCACGAGCGCCGCGCTGCGTGCGCAGATCGACACGACCGAACGGCTCGTGACGCTCGCCGACGATCAGGCGCGCGACACGCAGCGGCGTTACGTGTTGGGCGCGGTCTCGCATGCCGATCAGTTGAGCGCGCAACAAAGCGCGGCGAGTCTGTCGGCGAGCTTGCCGGGTTTGCGGCAGCAATGGTCGACCACGCGTCATGCGCTGGCGGTGCTGCTCGGCCGCACGCCGGACGCCGTGCCCGACGATCTCGCGCTCGCGCAGTTGCAGTTGCCGCAGCAGGTGCCGGTGGTGGTGCCTTCGGAACTGCTGCGCACGCGGCCCGACATTCAGGCGGCCGACGCCGCATTGAAAGCCGCGGCGGCCGACGTCGGCGTTGCGACGGCGCAGATGTTTCCGAGCCTGTCGCTGAGCGCGTCGATGGGACAAGGCGGGTTTAGCTGGCCGGTGGCGCTTTCGGGTGCGGGGGCGATCTGGAGTCTGGGGGCTTCGCTGTCGCAACCGCTGTTCCACGGCGGGGCGCTGTTCGCGCAGCGGCGCGCGGCGGTGGATACGTACGACGCGACGGTCTCGCAGTACAAGCAGACCGTGCTGTCCGCGTTCCAGAACGTCGCCGATTCGCTCGCCGCGCTCGAACACGACGCGCAGGCGTTGGATTCGGCTAACGTCGCGGCGCGCTCCGCGCAGGGGATTTTCGAGGAAACGTCGGGACGGTATCGTCTGGGCGCGGTGCCGATCGCGACGACGCGTTCCAGCGAACAGCAGTTCAGGAATGCGCAGCTCGATGAGATTCGCTATACGAGTGCGAGGTTGACGGATACGGCGGCGTTGTTTCAGGCGATGGGAAATCCGCCGGTTGAGACGGCGGGTGGCGTTGCAACCTCTGCCAATGCGCCTGCGGCGCCGGTGGTTCCGGCGTCGAACGTGACGGCAGTCAACTGACTAAACCTGGGATTCCGTACCAACATTCGCTGAGTTATCCCCAGTTTGTGTTGACAGGGTTGTTGATAACTCCTGGGCTAACGGGTTAAGTGCTTGATGCGAATGGGTTTATCGGGGGCGGTGCGGATGGGGGCAACGGCGGTCGATTTGTGACGAGATCTGCGCGCGGCGAGCGGGTTGATCCGCCCTCCTGACAAGATCGCGTCGCGATTGAAGACGCGGTTGAATGCGCCTTCAGCGCTGCTACGGCTTTTTCTTCGAGGCGGTCATGTCCAGGCCTTCGGGTGCGAGGTCTGGATGAAGCTGCCAAAGAGGCCTTAAAAGAAACGCGAACAGATGCCCGGCCACGTTTGCCGCTTCAACACGAAACATCTCCGCCTCCTCCTTCGAGCAGTGCTGTTCAACAACTTTCAGCGCATCCACGATGGAATGGTTCGCCGCGAGCAATTTGTCGCTAACTTCCGCTGCAACGCTTCTGTCTTCAATCATGACGTTTCCTTCAGCAATCGTTGTCCGCCATACATGCGTTTTTACACCTGAAAAAAGTAATGCCGTAGTCGGAAGTCTGAAATAGAACGTGGCATTTATCAATGCATCGCTCAGTCACTTCACGGCAACGCCTCGTAATCGGTTTGCCGTAAGCGCATTTGTCAAAACCAGCGTCGGAGTTGTCGTTGCTTCGGAATAGCTGAGCATAAAGAACGACAGGTAGCTGCGCGTAGACAGTTCACGGACATGTCATCCGCGAACGTGGTACGACGATATCAATTGAAGAATAACGATTGGAAACGTACGTGCAAGATAGCCTGCACGCCGTCCAACCCGCAGCCCCACAACTTATCCACAGATAATGTTGACAGCCCTGTTGATAACGCCTGGAGATCCCAACTAAGTACTTGAGCGCGCAACGGATTCAGTGCGAGACCGATTTGCCGACGCGGGCACGCCGAGCGGCAGCGCAGCCGCCCCCTCACCGCAAACGCTCAATAAACCCCCGCCTCTCCCGCCGGCCGGTTCTTGAACCGCTTATGCACCCAATAATATTGATCGGGAATCCGCCGAACCTGCGTCTCGAGAAATTCGGTGATCCTGCGCGCGTCGACGGCCACGTCGTCTGACGGAAAGTTACTTAGCGGTTCGAAAATCGTCAGCTTGTAGCCGCGATAATCCGGCAGCACTTCCGTCACGAACGGCACGACACGGGCATTGCCTGCCCGCGCCATCCGCGACACGGACGTCAGCGTGCAAGCCGGCACGCCGAAGAACGGCACGAACACCGAGTCGCGTAAGCCAAAATCCATATCGGCCGCCAGCATCACCGGCTTGCCCTCGCGCAGCACGCGCAACGCGCGCCGCACGCTGTCGCTGCGCGGAATCATCTCCGTGCCGAAACGGCCTCGCTGACGCCGCGCCATTGCATCGAGCAGCAGGTTCGACATCGGCGTGTAAAGCGACGCCACCGGATGCCGCGTCGAATACATCATGCAGCCCGCCTCGATCCCGACGAAATGGAAGCCGACGAAAATCGTCGGCTGCGATTGCATGTCGGACAGATCGATCGCGCTTTCCACTTCCACGAGCCGCGCGAGCGCCCGCGCATTGCCGAACCATTGCGGTCCGCGCTCCACGTAACTGCGGATCACATGACAGAAATGCGCCCGCGCGAGCCGTTCGCGCGCTTCGTCGCTCATGTCCGGAAAACACAGCTTCAGATTGGTGTGAACGACGCGCCGGCGGGCGCTCGGAATGCGGTACAGCAAAGCGCCGATCGCGGTGCCGATCCGCGCGACGGCGCCATACGGCAGGAATGCGAACGCGCGCAACAGACCTGTCATGAGACAGATGAGGATTCGACTTTTCACTCGGCGTGGACCCGGTGGATGCTAAATGGCGAACACGCCGGCCGCCACGGCCTCACGGCGCGCAACGATCGAAGTGGCATGCGCGTGCGTCAAACCGTGTCTCTCGCCGCGCTTTTTTTCTGGGGTGGACGCCTCGCCCGTGGCGAAACGTAGAGATGCTGGAGACCGACACCAGCCAGGTATCGGGAGTCCGTTAGGACCCGGTATGAAAGCACCGCAGGCGTGATTAAAACATACTGCGAATGCCGGGCACAAAAACTGCTGGAAGCTGCGCTGCCCAATGCCGTGAAATCCAAGCCTGGCAGGCGCTTCGCCAATCTTTCCAAATTTGACGTGCGCGGCCCACCGTATAGTGAACCGCGCCCGCTTAACGCAGCCTTAAGAAAATCCCGCTCGGGAACATCAAGGCTTGTTCGATTCGAACAGGTCGAGAATCTGCTTCTTCTCGTTCGACGACACGTTCGGCGGCGGCACCGCCGGCGGCGTCATGCCCGCCGGTCCGACGCCACCCACGGCATCGCTCGCGCCCGCGGTCGGATTCGCCGAATCCAGACCGATGCTGGCGACGAAGCCGTTGCCCGGTGTCATGTCGGTATAGAACAGCTCGCCGTCGACCGAGGTCACGCCGTCGGGCTGCGCCGGTTCGGCCTGCGGCACGCCGCGCAGCGCACGCTGCATATACTCGACCCAGATCGGCAACGCGAGTTGCGCGCCGAATTCGCGGCTGCCGAGGCTCTTCGGCTGGTCGTAACCCATCCACGCCACCGCCACCAGCGACTGCTGATAGCCCGCGAACCAGCCGTCTTTCGCGTCGTTGGTGGTCCCCGTCTTGCCCTGCAGGTCCGAGCGGTGCAGCACGTTGGTGCCCGCACCCGTACCGGCCGTCGCCACCGAATGCAGCAGGCTGTTCATGATGTAGGCGTTACGCGGTTCGAGCGTGCGCGGCGCGTCGCGCCCGGCCGTCAGCGGCTGCGCCTTGGAAAGCGGCTCGCCGCGCGCGTCCGTCACCTCGGCGATCAGATACGGATTGATCCGGTAGCCGCCGTTCGCGAACACCGAGTACGCCCCGGCCGACTGCAACGGCGTGACGAGGCCGGCGCCGAGCGCCATCGGCAGATACGGTGGCGTCTTGTCGGCGTCGAAACCGAAACGCTGCGTGACGAAGTCCTGTGCGTACTTGGTGCCGATGAACGACAGAATACGGATCGACACCAGGTTCTTCGACTTCTGCAGCGCGAGACGCATCGGCATCGGACCGTCCGGCTGGTCGTCGTCCTTCGGCTCCCACGCGTCGCCGCCCGGCGTGCTCGACGGGAAATACAGCGGCGCGTCGTTGATGATGGTGGCCGGTCCGAGACCTTTGTCCAGCGCCGCCGAATAGATGAACGGCTTGAAGCTCGAACCCGGCTGACGCCACGCCTGGGTGACATGGTTGAACTTGTTCTTGTTGAAGTCGAAGCCGCCCACCAGCGCGCGAATCGCGCCGTCCTGCGGCGTGAGCGACACCAGCGCGCCTTCCACCTGCGGCAACTGCGTGATCTGCCAGTTGCCGTTGTCGTCGGCGATCACGCGCACGATCGAACCCGGCTTGATCTTGGTGGCCGCGGTGGCGCGCGCGCTCAACCCGCCCGCGACGAAGCGCAGTCCGTCGCCGCTGATCGCCACCTGCGTGCCGTCCACCAGTTGCGCCTTCACCAGCTTCGGATTCGCGTCGGTCACCACGGCGGCGATGATCTCGCCGTTGTCGGGGTGATCGGTGAGCGCGTCGTCGATCGTCTGATCGCGGTCGTCGCCCGGCGGGGGCAGCTGCACGAACCCTTCCGGCCCGCGGTAGCCGTGCCGGCGCTCGTAGTCCATCACGCCCTTGCGCACCGCGCGGTAGGCAGCGTCCTGATCCGCCGAATCGATCGTGGTGGTGACGTTCAACCCGCGTGTATAGGTTTCGTCCTTGTACTGCGCGTACATCATCTGCCGCACCATTTCGGCGATGTACTCGGCGTGCACGCTGTATTCGTTACCCGGATTCTTGGTGTGAATCTCTTCCTTCACCGCCTGGTCG
Source organism: Paraburkholderia sp. BL21I4N1 (assembly GCF_002973525.1). Taxonomy (GTDB): domain Bacteria; phylum Pseudomonadota; class Gammaproteobacteria; order Burkholderiales; family Burkholderiaceae; genus Paraburkholderia. The sequence goes on along the minus strand of NZ_PVEN01000014.1, from coordinate 118,279 downwards.
TACTGCTCCTGGCTGATGTATTTCAGCTCGAACATGCGCCGCAGAATGTACTCCTGGCGGATCTTCGCGCGCTTCGGATTGACCACCGGGTTATACGCGGACGGCGCTTTCGGCAGGCCGGCCAGCATCGCGGCTTCGGCCAGCGTGATGTCCTTCAGATCCTTGCCGAAATACACGCGCGCCGCCGACGCGAAACCGTAAGCGCGCTCGCCCAGATAAATCTGGTTCATGTACAGCTCGAGAATCTGGTCTTTGGTCAGCGCGCGCTCGATCTTGTACGCCAGCAGCATCTCGTAAATCTTGCGCGTGTAGGTCTTCTCGCTCGACAGGAAGAAGTTGCGCGCTACCTGCATCGTGATCGTGCTCGCGCCCTGCGAGGCGCCGCCGTGCGCGAGGTCGGCAAAACCGGCGCGCAGAATGCCCAGGAAGTCGACGCCGCCGTGCTCGTAGAAACGATAGTCTTCGATCGCGAGCACCGCTTTCTTCATCTGATCGGGAATGTCCTGGAAGCGCACGATGCTGCGCCGCTCGTCGCCGAATTCGCCGATCAGCACGTGGTCGGCGGTGTAGACCCGCAGCGGCACTTTCGGCCGGTAGTCGGTCAACGCGTCGAGCGACGGCAACTGCGGCCCCATCACCACCAGCGCGTAGCCGACGATCAGCGCGCCCACCACGGCGAGCGTGCCCAGCAGGCTGGCGAACCAGATCACGAGGGTCAGGCCGATCGACCGGCGGCCGCGCGCGTCACCTTCGGCCTCGCGCGAAGCGGCGTTACGTCCTGGCGTGCGTTGGTAGGAGTCCCGGTCTTCACCAGCCGGAGAATGGGAGGAATGCGGTCGTTTGATGATTGGCATGACTGGAATAGTGGGCGCATAACTGAACGCCTTTCTGCACACGCTCGTGGCGTGTGCATGGATCGTGATCGAGCACCGTGGCCTCGGACGCACACCGCCGCGCGGCCCTGTGCCCCCGGCCAGCCGCACGGCGCCCGGGACAGTGTCCGGCGCAACGTAACAGCGCATTTTAAAGAAATCAAGACAGGCCGAAGCGAGTTTTTTTGTAAGAATTCCCTTCGCGTTCCTTGCGCGCCCGCCGCTCCTGCCCCGCGCCGTCACGCCTTGCGCGGACGGCCTGGGTTATCAACAGAAAGTGTTGAAAGACCTGTGGACAAGCTCGCCGGAATCGTCACAAGCCGTTGATGTCACGGGATTTTCATGTCACGCCCGTTCCGCAGCGTTGCAACTCGTCTTATGATGGGTTCGGCGCGTGCATCGAACCGGCGCGCCGCGGAACGCTTTGCCGAACGCACCAGCAAGCGCACCAGCGAGCGTACTACCAGGCGCACTGCCAAGCCGCCCCGCCCATGCCAACAAGTATGCGAGCCGATCATGAACAAGCCCAGCGAACGCATCGTCGTATTCGTCACGACCGCGCAGAAACGCGCGATCGCCGCCACCGCCGAAAATCTGGGCATTAGCGTCAGCGAGCTGATGCGGCGCGCGGTGCTGAGCTTCGGCGCGACCAGCGAACAGGTGAAGGCGGCCAGCATCGTCGACCGCCTGCGCGCCCCGCGCGCGCCGGATGCGCTCGACGCCGCGTTGCAGCGGGTCGCGCGCGGCACGCGCCACGCGCGCGCGGCGCTGCCGGCGGCCTTGCAAACGCGTGGCGGCAGCGAAACCGGCGTGCCGGGCACAACGGGAGCAACGGGAGCAGCGAGCACGCCGTCGAACGCGAACGTCGTGCCGCGCCAACCCGCCGCAGCCGAGCCTGCGCCGCTGCTGCCGGCGGGGGTCGCCGCCGCGCTGGCCGCCGAGATCGACGACGAAGCCGTGGCCACGGCTGAAGCGGTAGCACGCGTGGCAGCCGCCAAAGCCGCCGCGGCCGAAGCCGCGACGCCGCCGCTCACCGACACGGAAGCGCAGCTGCGCGGCGTGCTCAAGCGCCCGCGCGTGGACAGTGCCCGCGACGACGACGATCCCCGCACCGATCCGAGCACCGAAGGCGGCCGCTTCGCTTGACGAAGCGTTTTAGCGCAAACGGGTATCGCAAATCGCGCCGGCAGATCGTTGAAAGTCATGCTGGGCGCGTTTAAACGCGCAAGCTTTCGACATTGCAAGCTTGACGAATTGAACCCGCAACTGGCGCGCGAGGTAAAAGCTTGGGCCTAGCTTTAGCCTGCTTTTTGCGCATCGTCTTTCGCGTCGCCAATCGCATTCAGCTGAACAGACTCCCGCTTCGCAACTCAGCCCACACAAGCCGCGGTGCTTCACATCGACGACACCCAACACGCGCACACTACGCGATTCCGTCATCGCGCCCTTTAAGGCGGATTTAAGCGAGCCTTGGTGTAATATCCGCGGGCGGCTGAATCACTGGCCGCGCGTTCTAACCGCGATCATGGTTGGCGATTCGATTCATCGATCGAACAATTTACGGCGCGGCTATTGCAAATGGCGAGCACGCCCCGAACTCCGGTCCGAACGTGCGCAGCTTCACGCGCAGCGGCGTAAAGTAGTAGTTAAAAGCAGTTGGACGCGCAGGATCACTCAGCGCCGACACCATTCTCTGGAGGTTTTCATGTCGCTATTCGACAGCATTTCGCGCACGCTTAAAGGTCTCCTTAACGACGCAGCCGATTCCGTGCAAGACCCGTCGCGCGATTCGCGCCAGATCGTGCGCGAACTCGACGAAAGCATCGCCAAAGCCGAGAACTCGCTGATCGAGATTCAGGCGCAAGTGGCCACGCAGCAAAGCAAGCGCGACGTTGCCGCGGACAAGGCGAAGAAGTACGAAGACGGCGCGAAGCGCGCGCTGCAATCCGGCGACGAAGCCCTCGCACGCGAAGCCCTCGGCGCACAAGCCACGGCCGAAGCCGAACGCGACGCGCTGGCGAAGGAACTGACCACGCTCGAACCTTCGGTCGCGCAACTGAAGAGCCAGATCGACGACATGCGCAGCCGTCGTAACGACCTGAACGCTCGCTCGAACATTCTGCAAGCCAAGCAGCAGATCGCGCAGGCAAAAGACGTCGCGGCTACGGCACTGGGTGGTATCGGCGGCAAGAACCTGTCGCAGGATTTCCAGAAGCTGGAAGACAAGGTCGCGCTGTCGAATGCCCGTTCCGACGCGCGCCTGAACTCCGCCGACGCAACCAGCGGCAAGGCGCTCGACGACAAGCTCGCGGATCTGAACCGTGGCCCGTCCGTCGAGGATCGTCTCGAAGCATTGAAGAAGCAGATCAATACGCCGGCTCAGTAATTGCGTCAGCAGTAGCTCCTCGCTTACGCCAGGCAAGCGCCGGAGCGCCTGGTAGCCGGTCGCCGGGACTCCGGCCGCCGGCCACCAGAAACGACTGAAGGAGACGGGCGCCACGCGCCTGGTCCGACCATGAAAAAATTTCTCGCAGGCGCATTCGCTTCGTTGCTGTTCGTATCGGCCGCAGCCTTCGCGGTGCCGACGGTTCAGCAGATCGAATCCGCCATGTCGCAAGGCAACTGGCAGCAGGCCGACGCCGGCTTGAGCGAAGTGTTGCAGGCCCATCCGAACAATGCCCGCGCGCACTATCTGTACAGCCAGGTGCTGGATCGCGAAGGCCGCTATGCCGACGCGCTCGCCCAGGTCCAGCAGGCCAAGACGCTCGACCCGCAAATCCGCTTCACCGACCCGACCCGTTTCGCGCAGACCGAAGCGCGCATCCGCAAAGACGCGGAACGCGCCGGCGGCAACTCGGGCAACACCACCGCGCCGAACCCGTTCGCGCAGCAGAACGCGCCGGCCGTGCAGCAGCAGTCGGCGACGATGTCGCCTGCGCCGCAACGGCATGGTCCGGGCATGGGCATGTGGATCGGCATCATTCTGCTGATCGGCGCAATCGCGCTGGTGTTGCGCTGGACGCTGCGTCGCGCGCGTTCCCAGGACGACACGCGCGCCGACGACGATCGCCGCGTGCAGCTGAAGCGCGCTACCGACATGCTCAACGCCGTGCGTTCGCTGAAGCTCGACGTGAAGCTCTCCACCGTGCAAGGTCACGAAGCGCTGGAGAAAGAAGTCGAAGCAACCGAAGACCAGTTGCGCGGCCTCGTCGAAACACTGTCGAACAGCAAGAACCCGGTCCCGCCGTATCAGCTCGACGAACTCGAACAACGCATCGGCAGCCTGCGCGCACGCGCCGACGGCCGGCCCGATCCGTACGCCGCGCCGGCAGCCGCCACGCAACAATCGCCTTATGCGCAGGAAGCCGACCGTTTCGGCAATCCGCCGCAAGCGCCCTATCCGCAGCAAGGTCCGTATCAGCAGCAGCCGCAGGTTATCGTGCAGCAAGGCGGTGGCGGTTTCGGCGGCGGCATGGGCGGTCTGCTGACCGGCGTGCTGCTCGGCGAAGCGCTGAACTCGGGCCGCGAGCGCGTGGTGGAGCGCGACGTGATCGTCGACGACGAAACGCGCCGGCGCGGCAACGACGGCGGCAATGGCGGAGGCCTCGACTTCGGCCAGGGCTCGAACGACTGGAACGACAACAGCGGCGGTGGCGTCGACATGGGCAGCAACGACGACTCCGGCGGCTGGAACGATACCTGAGCGGCGTAGCCGCACGGCAAGCTGAAACAAAAATGGGCTCCTTCAAAAAGGAGCCCATTTTTTATGCCGGTTTTGATTCAGCTTCAGTTAACGGATTTCACACCGGCACCGAAACCGGCGCCCTGCCCGTTTCATGCTGCGCCAGCAAGATCGACCCGGCAAACAACCGGACAATAAAACGCTCCGCATACGCAACCAGCGCCTCACGCCGCGCCGCATCCGCGCTGATATATTCCGCCGACAGATGAAACAGCTGCAGCACGATCTGCGTGCAGACTTCGTCGACGGTATCGCGCTCGAGCGTCGGCATCAGTGTCAACTGAACGACGTCGTCGGCCATTTCCGCCGACACCTCGTGGAGGTTCGCGCGCACCGCCTCGCGCAACGCCGGCGACGTACCGTGATACTCGGCCAGCGCGCTCAGAAAGGCCTCACGGTTCTCCAGCGCGAACGCGAAGAACGCCACGCACGCGCGACGCGGCACGCTCTGCGGCTCGGCGTGCGCGGCGAGCCAGCGCTCGCGCCGCAACATGGGCCGTAGGCGCCGGCTTACCGACTCGACCGCCTCGCGCGCCAGGTCGTCGAGCGTGTCGAAGTGACGGTAGAACGTGTTGGGATTCAGCCCTGCCTCGCGGGCCAGTTCGCGCAACCCCAGGCTTGCGAAGCTGCGCCCGCCCGCTGTGAGCCGCAACGCGGCTTCGATCAGCTTGCGCTTGCCGGCCGGCAATTCCTGCGCGGTCGCGAGATCGGGGTCGGCAGCGTTCGACGCTTCGGAGACGGGGTTCATGAGCTTTCAATCACGGTGCGCCGTGCGCGTTTAATAGCGGTACTCTAAACGATCTTGACGCCAAGTGCACAGTTGTCTACTCTGCGCGTTATACCGGAGTAGACATATGTAGACTCCCGAACTACGTTCCATGCCGGAGATCACCGTGACGCCCGCCTCTTCCCCTTCCTCCGCCGCACCGCACATTGCCATCGTAGGCAGCGGCTTTGCCGGCATCGGCATGGCGATCCGTCTGCTGCAAATGGGCATTACGTCGTTCACCGTTTACGAAGCCGCCGCCGATATCGGCGGTACGTGGCGTGACAACACCTATCCCGGCGCAGCTTGCGACGTGCCGTCGCATCTCTATTCGTTTTCGTTCGAGCCGAACCCGGCATGGTCGCGCGCGTTTGGCGGCCAGGCGGAAATTCTCGACTATCTGAAGCATTGCGCGCGCAAATATGGCGTGGATCGCTACGTGCGTTGCAACGCGCCCGTAACCGCCGCCCGCTTCGATGCAACGCGCCAGGTGTGGAACGTCGAGATCGACGCGCGCGGCGCGCGTGAAACCATCGAAGCGGACGTGGTGATCGCCGCGAGCGGTCCGCTGTCGCGTCCGGCGATGCCGCGAATCGCGGGGCTCGATAGTTTCAAAGGCAAGCTGTTTCATTCGGCCCGCTGGGACCACGCGTATCCGCTCGAAGGCAAACGCGTCGCGGTGATCGGCACCGGTGCGAGCGCGATCCAGTTCGTGCCGCGAATCCAGCCGCGCGTCGCGCAGCTCGACCTGTTCCAGCGCACCGCGCCGTGGATCATGCCGAAGCCGGACAAGCCGGTCGGGCCGCGCGCGCATTGGCTGTTCCGGCATCTGCCGTTCACGCAGCGGTTCGTGCGCAGCGCGATTTACTGGCAGCTCGAATCGCGCGCCATTGCGTTCGTGGTCAATCCCAAGCTGATGAAAATGCCGATGAAGTTCGGCCTCAGCTATCTCGAACGGCGCGTGCCGGACCCCGCGCTGCGCGCCAAACTCACGCCGAACTACCGGCTCGGCTGCAAGCGCGTGCTGCTGTCGAGCGATTACTACCCGGCGCTCGGCAAACCGAATGTCGACGTGATCACGACCGGCATTCGCGAGGTCGTCGCCGACGGCATCGTGACCGAAGACGGTGTGCTGCATCGTGCCGACGCCATCGTCTGCGGCACCGGTTTCCAGGTCAACGACGTCGGCGCGCCGTTCGACGTGACCGGCCTCGGCGGTGCGGATCTCGGCGCGATGTGGCTGCGCGACGGTCCGGAAGCCTATCTCGGCGTGAGCGTCGCCGACTTCCCGAACTTCTTCATGATCGTTGGCCCGAACACCGGGCTCGGTCATAACTCGATGATCTACATGATCGAGTCGCAGGTGCAATACATCGCCGATTGTCTGCGCGAGTTGCGCCGCCGCAAAGCACGCACGATGAATCTACGGCCCGACGTGCAGCGCGATTTCAACGCGCGCCTGCAGAAGGATATGCAGCACTCGGTGTGGGTCAGCGGCTGCCATAGCTGGTATCAGACCAGGAGCGGCAAGGTGACGGCGCTGTGGCCGGGTTTCACGTTCAGCTTTCGCAAGCGGACGCGGCGCGTGCGGCCGGGGGAATATCGCTTCGCGCCGTAAGGCCGTGGGCGGTAACGGTTTGACGCATTCCGACGAGTCGAACAACCAGGGAGACAAGCATCATGGCAAGCATCGAATCCACCTCGCCCGCCACCACTACGCCGTTGCCGCCGCGCTCGCTCGCCGCGCGCCTGGGCCTGACCAGCGTGCCGCGCGATGAATTGCGGCGCCGCTACACGCAAAGCGGCTCGCGGTTCGTCGAACTCATGGGTGCCGACGTGCACTACGTCGACGAAGGCAGCGGGGACACGATCGTGATGATTCACGGCTTCGCGTCGTCGCTGCATACGTGGAACCGCGTCGCCGACGAACTCAAGCGCGAGCATCGCGTGATTCGCCTCGATCTGCCGCCGTTCGGCGTAACCGGACCGCTGCGTTCCCGCAGCGGCGAAATCGACACGATGAACCTGCCGACCTACCGGCGCTTCATCGACACGTTCATGCAGGCGCTCGGCGTTACCCGCGCGACCTTGATCGGCAACTCGCTCGGCGGGCTGATTTCGTGGGACTACGCGGTGCGCCACCGCGACGCCGTCGAACGGCTGGTGCTGATCGACTCGGCCGGCTTTCCGATGAAGCTGCCGATTTACATCGACCTGTTCAATCACGCGTTGGTGCGAATGAGTTCGCCGTGGTGGCTGCCCGAGCCCATTATCAAAAGCGCGGTGCGCAACGTGTACGGCGATCCGCGCAAGATCGACGCGGTGACGATGCGGCGCTACGTCGACTTCTTTCACGCCGAGGGCGCGCGCACCGCGATCGGCAAGATGGTGCCGACGCTCGATTTCAAGGAAGTCGATACCGAGGTGCTGAGAACGCTCGACGTGCCCACGCTGGTGCTGTGGGGCGCCAGGGATCGCTGGATTCCGCCCGCGCACGCGAACGAGTTCGCGAGCCGTATTCCGGGCGCTCAATCGGTGATGTATCCGGGGCTTGGCCACATTCCGATGGAAGAAGCGCCCGATCGGGTGATGACGGATCTGCGCGCGTTTCTCGGCACGCCGGGCGCGGGTGTGCCGGTTGACGAAGACAGCCGTCGCGCGCCGGTCTGAACTTCAGCCCGGCCCCCTCACCCGCCGCCGAGAAACCGCAACAGCCCCCACAAGAACTTGCAGAGCATCACGATCAGCTCCCACAGGTGATAGAGCTGTTGCCAGCCCGAAACGCGCGCGAAGGAGTCGATCATGATGGATGGAGGCAAGAAATCAGGGCTGCGGATGGCGGTTCGACCGCACATCATAACGACTGCGGGATAGCCCGTATCAAGTCGATTGAAAGTCTGCCGTAAACGCATCGAGGAGACGCTGCATCCGCCAGGGATGACAGCGCAACCCGAGCGCGCTACGCGCGCCATCGAGGAGACGTAAATGATGCGTTTCAAATTCCGCAGACGGGTGCATTCACAAGGTGTGGTCGGCGATATTGCGGCGCAGGCCGGCAAACTCGGCATTGAAATCTGCGACGTCTCGGGCCACGTCGAGGAAGTCGCCGCGCGCGTGCAACATCAGGCGCAGGTTTGCCGCGCGCTGCGCGAATCCGCGGCGCAGACGCTGGCGGGCAATCATCGCATTGCGACTGCCGCACGCGCAATGCGCAACGTGTCGGCCGAGGCCGCGACCGGTGTGCAGGCGTCGCAGGAGACCTTGCAGGCCTCGCTTGCCGACATTCACGGACTCGTCGAAGGCGTGACGGTGATCGAGAGTCAGATCGGCGCGTTACGCAGCGCGTTGGCGCATGTGAGCCGGGTCTCCGAAGAGATTTCGCTGATCGCGCGTCAGACGCATCTGCTGGCGTTGAACGCCGCGATCGAAGCGGCGCGCGCGGGCGATTCCGGCAAGAGTTTCGCGGTGGTGGCCGCCGAGGTGAAGAACCTGTCGGCGAAGACCGCGCAAGCTACCGGGCAGATCGAAACGACGCTCGCGCAACTCACGCAGCAGACCGAGCAACTGATTAGCGAGGGATCGGTGAATACCGAGCGGGCGCATCGGGTGCGTGAAGGCACGCGCAAGATCGGCGACGTCGTGCATGCAACGGGCGATGCGATTGCGCAATTGAACCACGATGCGGGTGAGATTGCCGCGTTGACCGGCGAGATCGAAACGCAGTGCGATGGACTCGAGGCGCAGGTGCTCGAAATGGCGAGCGGCGTCGAGGATTCGAGCGAGAACTTCGTGCAGGCCAAGAACCGGTTGGGGAATCTGCTGGGGGTATCGGAGACGCTGATCGAGTTGACGGCCGCGACGGGCGTCGAGACCGCGGATACGCTTTTTATCGATGCGGTGCAGCGGGCCGCTGCGGCGGTGAGTCAGGTGTTTGAGACCGCTGTCGCGCGGGGTGAAGTGTCGATCGAGGATCTGTTCGATCAGCGATATGTGGCGGTGGCCGGGAGTAATCCTCCGCAGTTCGTTACGCGGTTTACCGCGTTTACCGATCGGGTGTTGCCGGCTATTCAGGAGCCATTGCTCAAGCTCGATTCGCGGGTGGCGTTTTGTGCCGCCGTCGATTTGCGGGGGTATTTGCCGACGCACAATCTGAAGTTCTCCCTGGCGCAGCGGGAGGATGTGGTCTGGAACATGGCGAATTGCCGGAATCGACGGATGTTCGATGATCGGACCGGGATTGCCGCCGCTTCGCATACCAAGCGGTTTTTGTTGCAGACGTATCGGCGGGATATGGGGGGTGGAGAGTTTGTTTTGATGAAGGATGCGTCCGCGCCGGTTTTTGTTGGGGGAAGGCATTGGGGCGGGGTTCGGGTGGGATATCGGGTTTGAGGTGTTTTGCGGATAAACCGAACGGTCATATCGACCAATCCATGTTTATCAATCGCCCGGTGAAAAATAGAATCGACCTCGCTTCCTATCGATCGAACCAGCGAGGTCGCCCTCCATGCCACACGACCGGAATCGACTCACGTCCCGTGCCATCCTTGAAGAAATAATCCAGCTTCTTCGCCGACACCCTGCCCCGAAAACCGCTTCGGAAATCCACCACGACAACCAGAAAATCAGCGCGGTCCAGCTACCCAAAATCCGCGCCTTCGTCGAAGCCAACCAGCCGATCGAATTCGTCCTCCCCGCCTTCCCGTCGAAATCCCCCAACCCCGCGAAAGTACTAGGCCGCCTCCCCGACATGGCGGAAAAACTCTCGCTCTCGTTCCTCAACGCGCTCTGCCAGCGCATTCAACACCATCACCCACCAGGCGCCAAACTGACAATCTGCTCGGACGGTCGCGTCTTCGGCGATCTGATCCGGGTCGACGACCACCACGTCAGCGCCTATCTGAAGGCCTTGCAACGCCTCATCGCCGACTGTCGCGCGGACCACCTCGAATTGGTCAACCTCGAACAGATCAGCCCACACGCCGCTCACACCGCCAACTTCAATGCGATGCGCGAACAACTGGTCGACGAATACGCGCATCCCATCGAGACGATCAAACAGACACTCCTCGGCGATCCAGCGGGCACGCAACTCTATCGCGCCATTACCCGCTTCCTGTTCGAAGACGGCCTGACGCCCTACTATCGCGGCTCCCGAACCGCCCTGCAAAAGGATTCGAAAACCCGCGCGCTCGCGGTGATTCAGCGCAGCTGGGCATGGGGCGCGCTGCTCGCCAGGCGGTTCCCGGACGCGATCCGTCTGTCGATTCATCCGCAACCGGCAACCGGCCCAAAAATCGGCATTCACCTGATGCCGACGCACGACAACTGGCTAACGCCGTGGCACGGCGTCGCAGTCGAACGCAACGGCCAGTTCACGCTGATGAAACGCCGCGACGCCGCGCGGCTGGGTGGCCGCATCGTGATGCAAGATCAACAGGCGAGCCACTATCGGATCGATCCGGCGCATCTCGCCAACCGCTACCCGCCCGTTCCTCAAAACAGCATCCGCCAGGCGGCGCTGACCGGTGCGGAGCTCGTCCCGATCAGGCCGGAGGTTCAATGATCGATCTCTTCGTGCAACGCTCGCTGAGCTTCGAACCGTTGCTCGGCAGCACCGGCAACGCCTGTTCGTTCGGTATCCTCGTGACCTCGCGCCGTCCGGATCTTCATGTCGACGAGCTGTGGGCCGAATGGTTGCGCGCGCTGGTGCATCGCCATCAACTGGTCGTCTTGCGCGGTTTCGACAGCTTCGACGACGCCGGCGGCCTGAGCCGTTTTTGCGCGACGTTCGGCGAAATCATGATGTGGCCGTTCGGCGCGGTGCTCGAACTGGTCGAGCACGCCGACCCCGAGGATCATATCTTCGCGAGCAGCTATGTACCTTTGCATTGGGACGGGATGTACCTGGCAACCGTGCCGGAATACCAGCTGTTTCATTGCGTCCACGCACCCGGCGACACGCAAGGCGGACGCACCACGTTTTCGAGCACCCGCGAGGCGCTGCACATCGCGACGCCACAGGCCCAGGCACTCTGGCGCCGGGCCAGCGGCATCTATCAACGCAAGGTCGCGCTCTACAGCGCCACGGTGGTGGCGCCGATTGTCGGCCGGCATCCACGCCGCGCGTTTCCGGTGCTGCGGTTTTGCGAACCGCCGCTCGACGGCGACAGCAGCTTCATCAATCCCTGCGCCCACGCGTTCGACGGCATCGGCGAACACGAGCGGGAGGCGCTGCTCGCGAGTCTGCGGCAGGCACTCTACGATCCGCGCGCGCACTACGCGCATCGCTGGCAAACGGGCGACGTCGTGTTGACCGACAACTTCACCTTGCTGCACGGACGCGAACGCTTCGTCAGCCGCAGCGGGCGACATTTACGCCGCGTGCATGTCCATAGCGCGCCGCCGCTGCACAACCCGCATCTATCGACACGGCCGCGTGATGCAGCCGTCTGAGCCCCTCCTCCCCGGCGCCGGCGTCATGACGCTGATGACCGGCGACGACTATCTCGACAGCCTGCGCGACGGCCGCAACGTCTATCTGGGCGGCGAGAAGATCGCCGATGTCACCACGCACCGTGCGTTTCGTAACGCCGCTCGCAGTATCGCGTCGCTGTACGACGCGTTGCACGGCGAGCATCGCGAACGCCTGACCGCGCCGGATGCGCGCGGCCAGATCACGCACCGCTTCTTCAAACCCAGCTATTGCGTCGACGATCTGCTGGCAGCGCAGGACGCGATCGAATTGTGGTCGCGGATGACGTACGGCTTCATGGGCCGCACGCCCGACTACAAGGCCGCCTTCATGTCCGGCTTGGAAGCCGGCGCCGGCTACTACGGCGAGTTCCGCCAGCACGCGGTCGACTGGCACCGGCGCTTCGCCGCCAAAGGGCTGTATCTGAACCACGCGCTGATCGATCCGCCGTTCGATCGCAGCAAGCCGATTCACGACATGCGCGACGTGTTCGTCCACGTCGTCGCGGAAACCGCTCGCGGTATCGTCGTGAGCGGCGTGAAGATGCTCGCGACCGCAGGCGCGCTCACCCATGCGACGTTCGTCGCACCGGTCGCGTCGGCGCGACTCGAAGCCGGCAAAGCGGAGGATTTCGCGCTGGTGTTCTTCGCCCGCATGGACAACCCGGGATTGAGCCTGATGTGCCGCCCCTCCTATGAAGCCGCCGCGCCCAGCCCGTTCGATGCGCCGCTCGCGAGCCGCTTCGACGAGAACGACAGCGTGGTGATCTTCGACCAAGCGCTGATTCCGTGGGAAGACGTGCTGGTCTACCGCGACGTGGAGCGCGCGAGCGGTTTTTATGCCGCGTCCGGCTTCGCGAATCTGTACAACCTCCAGTCCGGTATCCGCCTCGCGGTGAAGCTGGAATTGCTGATCGGGCTGCTGTCGCTCGGCACGCAGGCGAACGGCACCCACGCGTTCCGCGCGATCCAGGCGGCGCTAGGCGAACTGATCGCGCTGCGCGATCTGCTTAAGGGCCTTGTCTGCGCGATGGCGCGCGATCCGGAGCGCACGGCGGCCGGCGTGCTCATTCCGAAACTCGAGTATGCGTCCGCGCTGCGGGTCGAAGCGCCACGGATCTGGCTGCGCGCGCAGGCACTGCTGGCCGGCGCCCTCGGCGGCGCGCCGCTCGTCACGGCCTCCAGCGCGGCGGATCTGCTCGATCCCCGGGTCAGGCCGTTGATCGACGCGTACTACCGCGGCGCGGCGCTCGCGCCGGAACAGCGGATCAAGCTGTTCAAACTGATCTGGGACGCGACCCGCAGCGAGTTCGGCTCGCGCCATACCGTTTATGAAACGCACTACGCCGGCAACTTCGACCAGATCCGTCTCGACGCGTTGAACTGGGCAACGCGACGCGGCCAGCTCGCCGACCATGAAGCGTTCGCGCAGCACTGCATGGACGACTACGGCACGCAGGGCTGGCTGCGCGGCCCGTGGCGGTCCGACTGACCGGAGCGGGCCAGCCGGTTTCGACTGTTTCAGTTCGAGGAAACTTCTATGTGCGGGATCGCTGGATGGGTCGACTTCGAGCGCGACTTGCGGTGCACGGCAGAGATCGTCGACACAATGACGGACAGCCTGGCCCATCGCGGTCCGGACGGGCGTGGCGTGTGGCTCGACAGGCACGTGGCGCTGGGACACCGGCGGCTGGCGATCATCGATCCCGCACAGGGCGCGCAACCGCTGTGCAGCCCCTCACACGATGCGCGCGGCCTGCCGCACGCGGTGATCTGCTACGGCGGAGAAACCTACAACTTTTGCGAGCTGCGGACCGAACTCGGCGCGCTCGGCCACCGCTTCGCTACGCGGTGCGACACGGAAGTCGTGCTGCATGCGTATCTGCAATGGGGCGCGCCGTTCGTCGAACGCCTTAACGGGATGTACGCGATCGCGCTGTGGGATACGGTTCGGCAGGAGCTTCTGCTCGTGCGTGACCGTCTCGGCGTGAAGCCGCTGTTCTACTATCCGACGGCACACGGCGTGATCTTCGGCTCCGAACCGAAAGCGATTCTCGCCCACCCCGACGTCCGGGCGCGCACCTCGTCCGAAGGGCTCTGCGACGCGCTGCTGTTTTTGCGCACGCCGGGACGGGTGCCCCTCTCCGGCATGCATGAGTTAAAGCCCGGCCACCTGCTGCGGGTACGGCGCGGACGCATCGTGGAGGAGCGCTATTGGGCGCTGGAGGCGCGCGAGCACACCGACGACCTGCCGGCGACCATCGCGACGCTGCGCGGGTTGCTCGACGACATCGTGTCGCACCAGACGATCGCCGACGTGCCGCTGTGCGCCCTGCTGTCCGGCGGCGTGGATTCGAGCACCGTCGCCGCGCTCGCGCAGCGACAGCGAAACGCATCCGGCGGCGGCCGGCTCCCGACGTTCTGCGTCGACTTCACCGGGCACACGCAACACTTTCAGGCCGACCCGATTCGTCCGACGGCCGACGCGCCGTTCGCCCACGAAGTCGCGCGGCACATTGGCAGCGATCATCGTACGATCGAGCTGAGCCACGCCGTGCTGCTCGATCCCCGGGTGCGCGAAGCGGTGCTGCGTGCGTGGGATCTGCCGTTCAACTTCGCCGACCTCGACGTGTCGCTGCATCAGCTGTTCGCCGCGGTACGCCGGCACGCGACCGTCGCGCTATCGGGTGAAGCCGCCGACGAAATTTTCGGCGGCTACCTGTGGTTTACCGATCCGGTCGCGCGTCGCGCGCAAACTTTTCCGTGGCTCAAACTCGGCGCGCATCGCGGCCTCGATCCACGCGCGCTGTTCCGCGCCGGTTTCATCGATGCGTTGAAACTCGACGAATACGAAGCGGATCTCTACCGCTCGGCGCTCGCGGAAGTGCCCCGGCTGGCCGGCGAGAGCCCGGAACAGCGGCGCACGCGCGAGCTGAGCTATCTGACGCTGACGCGCTGGCTGCCGCTGCTACTCGACAAGAAAGACCGGATGGGCATGGCCAACGCGATCGAAGGACGGGTGCCGTTCTGCGATCACCGGCTCGTCGAGTACGCCTTCAACATTCCGTGGGCGATGAAAACCTTCAACGGCCGGGACAAGGCGCTGCTGCGAGCCGCCGCGGACGACCTGCTGCCTGAATCGGTACTGCGTCGCAAGAAGGCGGCTTATCCGTCGATCCAGACGCCGGCCTACGACCGCGGCCTCATCGCCCGTCTGAACGCGGCGCTCGACGACCCGCGCGCGCCGCTGCATGCCTTTATCGACCCGGACGCGTTGAACCGGCTCGCGGCGCGCACCACGAGCAGCACCCTTGCTGAATTCGAACGGATCCTGGTGGAGTCGAGCACGCGGCTCAACAGCTGGCTCGCGCTGTATCAGGTCGATCTCGACGCCGTACCGGCGGGTTGAATTTTTCACCTCGACACCAGGAGCCACGCGATGCATGCGATCCAGATCCGCGCGACCGGCGGTCCCGACGTTCTCGACTACGTCACGCAACCTGAGCGCATGCCGGGCGACGGTGAATTGCTGGTCGAGGTGGCGGCGGCCGGCGTGAATTTCATCGACCTGTACCGGCGCGAGGGCCGCTATCCGATGTCGCTGCCCGGCGTACCCGGAGAAGAAGGCGCGGGGCACGTGCTGGCGGCCGGCGCGAACGTCGACCGCTTCAGGGCGGGAGACCGCGTCGCATGGACCACCGTGATGGGCAGTTACGCCAGCCGCGTGATCGTGCCGCAGGACAAGGCGATCGCCGTGCCGGCGGCGCTCGATCTGCGCACGGCGGCGGCGGCGCTGGTTCAGGGCATGACCGCGCACTACCTGGCCAACGACTCTTACCCGGCTCGCGCAGGCGATATCGTCCTGATCCATGCCGCGGCGGGTGGCGTGGGCGGCTTGTTGACTCAGTGGTTGACGCGGCGCGGCGTGCGGGTGATCGCCACCGTGTCGACGGCGGAAAAAGCGGCGCTCGCGCGCGGTCATGGCGCCGACGTGGTGATCCTGCACGGCGCCGTCGACGATCTCGCCGCCGAAGTTCGCCGCCTGAGCGACGGCAAGGGCGTGCATGCGGCGTACGACGGCGTCGGCGCCGCGACCTTCGACGCCAGCCTCGACAGTTTGCGCACGCGCGGCACCCTGGTGATATTCGGCGGTGCGAGCGGACCGGTGCCGCCGGTCGACGTGATGCGTTTGTTGTGGGGCGGCTCACTGACGTTGACACGCCCTTATCTTGAACATTTTCGTGCGACGCGCGACGAATTCGAACGGCGGGCGGGTGACGTGTTCGACGCGATCGCGAGCGGCGCGCTGCGGATCAGGATTGGCGGCGTCTATCCGCTAGCGGACGCGCGTCGGGCTCACGCCGACCTTGCGGCACGACGCACCACCGGCAAATTGCTGCTGGTTCCGTGATGACGTATCACCCGTTCACGCAGCCATCCGGCAGGACATTGCGCCATGGGTAAGATCGTGGGCGCGGGGCTGATTTCGCATGCGCCGGTCGTCATGATGTCCGAGTCGACGCGCATGCGCGCGAACGGCGGCCGCGACTTCACGCTCGCCACCGGTCTCATCCGGCTGCGGGACGAAATCTTCGACGTGGCACGTTACGACACGGTGGTGGTGTTCGACAGTCACTGGCGAACCACGACCGAGGCGGTCGTCGCCGCGCACGCACGCCGCTCGGGCTACTTCACGTCGGACGAGATGCCCGCGGCGCTCCGGCAGCTGCCCTACGATCTGCGCGGCGACCCCGAGCTCGCGCACGCGATCGCCGGCGTGGCGGCGCAGCGCGCTTCGTGGATCGACGCCGTCGACGATCCCTGCCTGCCGATCCACTACGCCACGCTGATTCCGTGGCGCCATCTTGGCCGCAAAGACAAACGCTGGCTCACCATTTCCGTATGCCAGACCGCCACCAGCGCCGATTTTCTGCGGATGGGCGCGATCGTCGCGGAGGCTATCGAGCGTCTCGATCGCGACGCGCTGCTGATTGCATCGGGTGGCTTGTCGCACGCGTTCTGGCCGCTTGCGGAACTATGCGAACGGATGAGCGGCGCGTCGTCGAACATCGTGACAGCCGCCGCGCGCGACGCCGACCTGCAGCGAATCGCGTGGCTCGAGGCGGGCCGGCACGACCGGGTGATCGAATCCATGCCGGCGTTCCTGCGCGTCCATCCGGAGGCTAACTTCGGCCACTACCTGATGATGGCCGGGGCGCTCGGCGGGCACGCGTGCGCGTCGCGAGGCGAGGCGTTCAGCGAGTACGAGAACGGTATCGGCAGCGGACATATCCATCTGTGGTTCAGACCCACCGGGGGCCAGTGGCCGCGAGCCGCGCCGCGGCATAGCGGGACACCGACCGGCGGATGATCGGATTCGACATCGAAACGCGAATGCGCCCGGCTCGTGGCGAGCGCGGCGCATGCCGGCCGCCGGCGTGCGAACACTCAGGCGGTTGCTCGCTCGCGCGCGCCATCCGACAGCGACGTCCGCACTGCATCGAGGAACAGACGCTCCCGGATCGACGCATGGCGGGCGGCCGTCCGAAATGCATAGATTCCCCCTGGCGGCGTTGTCCAGGCGGGCAGCAGGCGGCACAGGCGCCCTTCGCGCAGGTCGTTGGCGACGAGGTAATCGGGAAACACGCCGACGCCGGCGCCTGCCAGCACCAGTTCAAGCGCGAGCAGGACGCTCTGTACCTTGAGGCGTCCATCGGTGACGATGCGGGCGGACTGTCCGTTATTGATGAACAGCGAATAGCCGGCATTGGCAAGGCCGTCATGCGAGATCCAGTGCTCGCCGGGCAGATCATTGGGATGATGAGGCGCTGCGTGTTGGCGCGCGTAGTCGGGAGAAGCGACGAGGTATTGTTCGAAGGCGCCGAGCATTTTCATGCGGAAGCCTTTCTTTTTGGGCCAACCGGTTTCGAAGGCGAGATCGATGCGTTGTCCGATCAGATCGACGCCATGGTCGTTGCAGAGCATTTCCAGATCGATCCGCGGATGCAGGTCAGCGAACGTCGCGACGATACGACTCAGCAGTACCGAGGAGAATGCGGCGGGTGCGGCGACGCGCAGCAGCCCGGTTGATTCGTGGCGCAGACGCCGAATGTTCCCAACGGCCTCATGGAGATGACTGACGCATTCCTGGGCGGCGAGAAAGAGGGTATGTCCGGCATCGGTGGGGGCGATTTTGCGGGTACTACGCAGAACGAGTTGGGTATCGATTTCCGCTTCGAGGCGCCCGAGATATTCGCTGACGAGCGATTTAGACATACAGAGACGATCGGCCGCAGCGGTAAAACTGCCGTGTTCGACAACGGCGATAAAAACGCGAAGATAATTCAGATTCCTGATCTCACGCTCAGCCATACCCACCTCATCGATGTCAACCATGGAAACCGTAACGGATTGACTCCAACATAACGCGAGCACAGCGAGCCAAACCGCCACAATTCGCCGCACCGAGAGGAAAAACCACAAGGGCGCGCGCAGCGCCGCCGGAAGAATGACGGCCTTGTCACCGGCGCGGAATGTGCAAGAACACGGATTCCAGATGAGCCACTACCGTGACTGCGCGGGGGCCCCGCTTAAGAATTAGCGGTGTGAGCGGCTTTCTCTTGCCTACTTCTCTTTGCCGCGGCAAAGAGAAGTAGGTGCCCCCCGCACAGGGGGAACGCCAATAGACCACTAACAAACCAAGGAGAGGCCAACAACAACAACAACAACAACAACAACCTCAGACAGCCATAACAGCCTTCTTCCTCTCAGCCCTCTGCATGAGATAGTTAGCAACAACAACCCCAACAGTAACAACAGCGATAAACAGCGTAGCCAGCGCATTCATCTCAGGATTAAGCCCAAGCCGAACCCGGGAGAAAACGACGAGAGGCAAGGTAGTAGACCCAGGCCCGGACAGGAACGCGGACAGCACGAGATCGTCGATAGAAAGGGTAAAAGACAGCAGCCACCCGGAAACGAGCGCTTGAGAAATCAACGGCAGGGTAATAAAAAAGAACACCCGAATCGGCGTAGCCCCGAGATCGAGAGCGGCCTCCTCGAGAGACGGATGCAACTCCTTGACGCGCGACTGCACGATGATGGCGACATAGGAGATACACAGCATGACGTGCCCGATCCAGATGGTGAAGATCCCACGCCCAGCGGGCCAACCGAGCCACTTGGCCATCTCGATGAACAGCAACAGCAACGAGATCCCCTGAATGACTTCAGGAATGACCAATGGCGCGTTAATCATGCCGGTATAGAGCGTAAACCCACGAAACCGCCCCATCCGGGCCAACACAAACCCAGCCCACGTGCCAATCACCACCGAAGCAAACGCGGTCAGCAAAGCCACCCGCAACGACAACCATGCCGCCGCGATCAACTCGTCATCCTGCAACAGGGCCGCATACCAGCGCGTGGAAAAACGCGTCCAGACGGTGACCAGCTGCGACTCATTGAACGAGTAGACAACCAGACTGACAATCGGGATATACAGAAACAAAAACCCGATCCCTAGCGCAATAAACTGCAAAACCCGATTCGGTTTCATCAGCGCCGTTCCTCCATCGCCTTCGCCTGCGCGTACTGGAAGAACGCCATCGGCACCAGCAGCAACAACACCATCGCACACGTCACGGCCGACGCCATCGGCCAATCGGCATTGTCGAAGAACTCATTCCACATCACGCGCCCGATCATCAGCGTGTTCGCGCCGCCGAGCAGTTCAGGAATCACATACTCCCCCACCGCCGGAATGAACACCAGCAAACAGCCCGCGATGATTCCGTTTCTGGACAAC
The DNA here is from genome assembly GCF_002973525.1 of Paraburkholderia sp. BL21I4N1. Classification (GTDB taxonomy): domain Bacteria; phylum Pseudomonadota; class Gammaproteobacteria; order Burkholderiales; family Burkholderiaceae; genus Paraburkholderia. The sequence goes on along the minus strand of NZ_PVEN01000014.1, from coordinate 98,621 downwards.
GGCAACGTAATCTGCCAGAACGCCTTCCACGGCTTCGCGCCGAGATCGTAGGCCGCTTCGAGCAGCGTCATATCCATCTTCACCAGATGCGCGTACAGCGGCATGACGAGAAACGGCAGATACGAATACACCATGCCGATGTAGACGGCCGTATTCGTGTGATACAGCTCGATCGGCGAATGAATCAAACCGATCGACATCAGGAAGTTATTCAGCAAACCGTTGTTCTTCAGAATCCCGATCCACGCATACACGCGAATCAGAAACGACGTCCAGAACGGCAACATCACGGCCATCATCAGCAGATTGCGGCTCGCCGGATTCGACCGCGCGATGTAATACGCCATCGGATAGCCGATCAGCAAACACAGCAAGGTCGAGATCGCGGCCACCACCACCGAATTCACATAGGTCGCGAAATACAGGCTGTCGGTCAGCAGAAACGCGTAATGCGACAGGTCGAGCGTGATGTGAACCGCGCCGTCCGCGAACGTGCTCAATTCCGTATAAGGCGGAATGCCGAGTTGCAGATCGGCGAAGCTGATCTTCACGACCAGCAGGAACGGCACGAGGAAAAACAGCAGCAGCCAGACGAACGGCCCGGCCACCACGGCGGTGCGGCCGGTCAGATTGAAACGCCGCACCGGCCAGTTGGCGAGGGAACTGAGCGAGCGCTTCATGACGTCAGCACCACGCCGGCCGACGCGCTCCAGCGCACGTACACTTCGTCGCCCCACGTGGGCGTGTCGATCTCCGTCAACGCGAGACTGGTCACGTTCGCGATCACCGTTTTGCCGGCTTCGAGCTTGACGTGATAGAGCGAATAGCCACCCATGTAAGCGATATTCGTGACGACGCCCTTGCCCCAGTTGTACGCGCCTTCGGGCGGTTTGCGCGTGAGCGCGATCCGTTCGGGCCGCACCGAGATGGTCACCGGCATGCCGAGCGGACCCGTAATGCCGTGATTCACGTACAGACGGCACGGCAGATCCGGCGTGTCGATAAACACGTGATCGGGCTCGTCTTCGACGACATGGCCGTCGAACAGATTGGTCGAGCCGATGAACTCCGCCGAAAAGCGTGTGTTCGGGTACTCGTAGACCTCATGCGGCGTGCCGAGCTGAATGATCTCGCCTTCGCTCATCACGGCGAGGCGGCTGGCCATGGTCATGGCCTCCTCTTGATCGTGCGTGACCATCATGCAGGTCACGCCGACCTTGTCGAGAATGTTGACCAGTTCGATCTGCGTGCGCTGACGGATCTGCTTGTCGAGCGCGGACATCGGCTCGTCGAGCAGCAGCAGCTTGGGCCGTTTGACCAGCGAGCGCGCCAGCGCCACGCGCTGTTGCTGGCCCCCTGAAAGCTGATTCGGCTTGCGCTTCGCGAAGCGGCCCATCTGCACCAGATCGAGCGCGCTCTGCACGCGATCCTTGATCTCGGCCTTCGGCACGCCTTCCTGCTTCAGACCGAACGCGACGTTCGTTTCCACGTTCATATGCGGAAACAGCGCGTAGGACTGGAACATCATATTGACCGGCCGGCGGTACGGCGGCAATTGCGCGAGATCTTCGCCGTCGATCAGGATCTTGCCCGACGTAACGGTTTCGAGCCCGGCGAGCATGCGCAACAAGGTCGACTTACCGCAACCGGAACTGCCGAGCAGCGCGAACAGTTCGCCCTTCTTCACCGACAGGTTGACCCCCTTGACCGCCACGGATTCGCCGAACTTCTTGACGACGTCGACGATCTGCACGAACTGGTCCGCGGTGTCGCCCGACCCGGCGCTCATACTGAGGGACGGCGCGGCATTCCCCGCCGCTGCGCCCGACTGATCACTACTCATCACAATGCTTGACTCCGGCGTTTAACGTACAAAGCCCCCGGTGGATACCGAGGGCTTCATGATGATGCATTACCCGTTCACATTGACGGCGTTTTAGCGGCCGGACTTGAATTCAGTCCACAGCCGCGTTTGCAGACGCTGGATTTCCGGCGGCAGCGGCTTCAGCAGGAACAGGGTCTTGATGACTTCCGGCGACGGATACACCGCCGGGTCGTTCGCCACGTCCTTGTCCACGTACTTGCGCGCTTCGAGGTTGGCGCTCGGATAGTAAACGGCATTGGTGATCGCGGCGTGCACCTGCGGCGTCTCGATGTAGTTGATCCACTCGAGCGCGGCTTCCTTGTTCTTCGCGTCTTTCGGAATTGCCATCACGTCGAACCAGACCGGCGCGCCGCCCTTTGGAATGTAGTACTCGACCTTGAAGGGCTTCTTCGCTTCGACCGCGCGATGCTTGGCGATCACGACGTCGCCCGACCAGCCGTACGCGAAGCACACGTCGCCGCCGACCAGGTCGTTGATATAGCCCGACGAATTGAACTGCGTGATGTACGGACGGATCTTCTTCATCATCTCGAGCGCGGCGCGATAGTCGGCCGGGTTCGTGCTCATCGGATCTTTACCGATGTAGTGCAGCGCGGCGGCGAACATCTGGTCCGGCGCATCGAGCACGGACACGCCGCAGGCCTTCAGCTTCGAGATGTTTTCCGGCTTGAAGAGCACGTCCCAGCTATCCAGCGGCACGTTCTTGCCGAGAATCTGCTGTGCCTTCGTGACGTTGTAGCCGAGGCCGGTCGTGCCGTACGCCCAGGGCACCGTGTACTTGTTGCCCGGATCCGCGCCGGCCACCAGTGCCATCAGCGACGGGTCGAGATATTTGAGGTTCGGCAGTTTCGATTTGTCGAGCGGGGCGAAGATGCCCGCGGCGATCTGCTTGCCTGCGTAATTGCTGGTCGGCACGACGATGTCGTAGCCGGAATTGCCGGTGAGGAGCTTGGCTTGCAGCGTGTCGTCGCTGTCGTAGTTGTCGTATTTGACCTGAACGCCGGTCTGCTTGCTGAAGTTCGGAATGGTGTCCTTGGCGATGTAATCGGACCAGTTATACACGTTCAACTGCGTATCTTTCGCAGCGGCCGTCAACCACGGCGTTGCGCACAAAACCAGCGCCGCCACCTGCCCCACTACCCGTTTCTTCATTCCGTTCTCCGATCCTGACCGGCCTGAGCCGACCGTCATCTCTCACGCCGCGGCACCGCGCGCACGGCTCCCCTGAAAAACCCGAAAACTACCATTAATTATTGCGCGCTCCAAAAAAAATCCCGGGCTGTCGCGCAAACGGTACAGCGCAAGCCGTACCGCTGGAAAATTGGCCGCAATTTTAGCGGGTTATTCGCGCCTGTCTACCCGAAAAAAACAGCGCCATGCGGACGCTGTCAGCTGGTTGTCAAACTAGCGAATCCGGCCTGCGCCACGGGCGGATCGGCAACGGCGACGCGCGGCCGTTTTGCGCGAATCCCATGCGCTCCGGCTAACGTTGCGGCCAGCGTCAGCCGCGGCGCTTGCGACGGTGCACAATAGCTCAGGAAGCGTCGCAGCACGGCGCATCGCGCGACGTGCAACGTGTGCTCCGGCAGGATCGCATTGCGCGCCGCCTGCACACGGGCACGTGGCTTGCACGGGCATACAGTCTTGAACCTCGGGTACCGATGAACACCAATCCGTCCGCATTGCGTCCGAACCGCCGCCGGCACCTGCCCGGCGATGGGCCGGTACGTCCCGCTCACTGGTTCTCTTTCGTCGGCGCGGGCGCGCTGATCGCGGTCGGCTATATCGATCCCGGCAACTGGGCCACCGCGCTGGGCGCCGGCGCGGGCTACGGCTATCGCCTGCTCGGCATCGTGCTGCTGGCCAGCCTGATCGGCATGCTGATGCAATGGCTGTCGTCGCGTCTAGGCGTGGTGACCGGCCGCGACCTCGCGCAGATCTGCCGCGAACGTTCGAGCCCGCGCGGCACGCTACTACTCTGGTTGACCAGCGAGATCGCGATCATCGCGTGCGACGTCGCCGAAGTGGTGGGCAGCGCCGTGGCGTTGCAACTGCTGCTCGGCGTCTCGCTGACGGTGGGTGTGCTGATGTCGGCGGTCTGCACGTTCGCGTTACTCGCGCTACAGCAGAAAGGCGGCCGCAAACTCGAAGCCGTGATTGCCGTGCTGATCGGCTTCGTCGGACTGTGCTTCGTGGTCGAGCTGGCGCTCGCGCGGCCCGACTGGCACGCCGCGCTGGCCGGCACCGCACCGAGCCTTGAACTGCTGCGCAACGCCGGCATGGTGTGGCTGGCGGCGGGCATCGTCGGCGCGACGGTCATGCCGCATAACCTTTATCTGCACTCGGCGCTCGTCAAGCACCATGCCCCCGACAGCAGCGACGCGCAGATCAGGGCCGCGCTGCACGTGGTCAATCTCGACACCATCGGCTCGCTGAGCTTCGCGTTCGTGATCAACGCGGCGTTGCTGATCGTGGCGGCCGCCGTGTTCTATTCGAGCGGCCATCGCGACGTCACGGATCTCGCGGATGCCCACCGGTTGATCGCGCCGCTCGTCGGCACGCACTGGGCCAGCATTCTGTTCGCGGCGGCGCTGCTGGCGTGCGGGTTGAGCGCCACCGTGACCGGCACGCTGGCGGGTCAGACGGTCATGGAAGGCTTCCTGCAGATCCGCCTGCCGCGCTGGAAGCGCGCGTTGCTGACCCGCGCGCTCGCGATCGGGCCAGCGCTCGTCGCGGTGGGTCTGTTCGGCCAGCATGGCTCGAATCAGTTGCTGGTGGCGAGCCAGGTGGTCTTGAGCCTGCAGTTGCCGCTAGCGGTCGTGCCGCTGATCCGCTACACGTCCGACGCGGAACTCATGCGCGGCTGGCGCGTGCGCGGCACGCGGCTTGCGTTGGCGTGGTTGTCCGCCGTCTTTATCGTGGTGCTCAACGTCGCGTTGCTGTGGCAGCTGGCGCTGGGCGGGTGACGCTGTTTCGTCGCAGGTCGTCATATCGACCTGGCAATGCAGTGATTTTGTAAGTATTCTCGGATTAGTGGTTGTGACCGGTGTAGCTGCGCATCGAGGCGCCGCACCGGTTATGCATTCTGTTTCGACGCGGCTGCCGGGTTTCTACGGCAGCCGTTTTTGTGTCGCCGGCGTCGCGCGACATTGCCGTTTTCCTTGGACAAGCCCCGTCGCCCATGCGTTTTCAAGCCGCCCTGTTGTTCCTGCTGATCGCGAGTGCCGCCTGCTGGTCAGACAATGCCCGCGCGACGGTCGCCATGCTGCAACCGGCCCGTGTGGCCGCGGCGAACGAGCCGCTGCAAGTCACCCTGCTCTATTCCGCCGACGACGCCAAACCGCTCACGGTCAGCGTCCCGCCGACGCTGCACGTCACGCTGAGCGCGGCCGAACAGTCGCCGCAGCCGCTCGATCTGCAGCGCGAGCCGGGCGTGCCGGACACGCTGCATCTGCTGCCCGGCCAGTTTCGCAAGGTGCGCTTCGCCGCGCCGTGGCCGCAATACGCGCGTGGCGAGGTGCGGATCGATCCGGTGGGTTTCGATGCGTCGCCGGCGCTCGTGGCTATCAATCGCGGGCCGCGGCAGGACGCGATCGCCCAGGCTGAGCGCTCGGAAAGCCACGCCAGCAAGCCGGCGCAGGCCGCCGCGACCGCCGCGCTGGTGGACGGTCCGACCGGCGACGCGATGTCGCCGCCGGGCGATTCGCTGGCTACTACCGGACGCGGCGTGCTGTCGCACGTGTCCTACTACGAGCCGATGTACTTTGCCGCCGGCCACAACGGCGACACCAACGCACGGCTGCAACTGAGCTTCAAATACCGGCTCCGCATCCCCGACGATCTGCGCTCGAAGGCCTTCACCGACAACCTGTACTTCGCCTACACGCAGACCTCGATCTGGGACCTGTCGGCCGATTCGCGGCCGTTCCGCGACACGACCTATTCGCCGCAACTGTTCTACTACCTGCCGGACACCGGCTGGCGCAGTGCGTGGTTCAGCCGCATGGGATTCGCGGCGGGCTTCGCGCATGAATCGAACGGCAAGGCCGGCGCCGACTCGCGCAGCATCAACCTGCCCTTCATCCGGCCGACGTGGGAATTCGGCGATCTGACGGCCAACCATCTGACGGTGTCGCCGCGCTTCTACTACTACCTCGGCACCAGCAACAACCCCGATATCGCCGACTACCGCGGCTACGTGGACCTGCTGATCAAATACGGCAGCCCGGACGGTTGGCAACTCGCCACCACGCTGCGCAAAGGCACCAAGCACTGGTACGGCAGCATCGATTCGCAATTCACCTACCCGCTCGCGAAACTGCTGGGCAGCGCATGGGGCGGTTATCTGTGGGTGGGGTATTTCAACGGCTACGGCGAGGATTTGCTGGACTACAACAATCGCCAGCACTGGATGGCACGGATCGGCTACAGCATCGCGCGCTGAGGTTCAGCGGCGTGCCGCCGCGCCTTGCCGCGGCGGCACGGCGGATGCTGCCAGGCGCACATGAACTGCGGCCACGCGGTCTGGCTCGGCGAGTCGCGAGCCGCGCATCGGTTAACATAGCGACACTTCGCTTTTCCGCTCAAGGTTTCCGATGGCTTCGAATCTCCATGCTCTTCCCGACAGCCCTTGCATCGGCGTCTGTTCCACGCTCTTCGACGACGTCTGCAAAGGCTGCGGCCGCACCGCCACGGAAGTCTCCAACTGGGTGTTCCTGAGCGACGAGGAAAAACGCGCGGTATGGGTGCGCATCGAGCAGGAAGGCACCGCCATGCGGTTCAGGAACGACAAGCTGTAGGCTGCCGCGTCAGCGTGACGTCGCGCGTTCGCGGCAATCGTTCACGGCAATAGCTCCCGGCGAGAATCAGAAGCGCATCCCGACACCCAGCCCCACCACCACCGGATCGATATTCAAGCGTCCGAGCGACTGACCGCCGAGCGACGCGTCCGTGTGCATCCAGATCTTCTTGATGTCGGCATTGACGAACAGCGTCTTCGTCACCTGCACGTCAACGCCGGCCTGCAGCGCCGGGCCAAAGCTGTGATTGCTGACCGAAATCGGTGCCGCGCCGGCATGCAGGCCGTCGTTATAGAACAGCGTGTAGTTGATACCCGCGCCGACATACGGCCGGATCTTGCCCGCGTGGTTGAAGTGGTACTGCAGAAGCAGCGTAGGCGGCAAGACATTCACGCCGCCCAGGTTGCCGAGGCTCGACGTCAACTGATGCCGCGAGGTGCCGAGAATCAGTTCGACGCCGAGGTAGTCGCGGATCATGTAGGTGAAATCCAGCTCCGGCACGATCGCGTTGTTGACGCCCACGTCGAGCGCCTTCAGCGACTGGTTCGTGCCCACGTTCGGCATGATGCTGATGGCGCGCAGACGCACCAGCACGTCGCCTGCGTGAATGCCGGTCATGTCGTCGTTGCCGGCGGCCTGCGCCTGCGTGGCCACGACGCTTGCGCCGAGCAGGCTCGCCGCGATCGCGACGGCCCGGATTGTGTTTCTGTGTGAGCCCTTCATCTGCTTCCCCGAATGTTGTTTGCGTGCGGGGATTGTCGAAGTTCTCGCTGCAAAACACGTTGATACGCATCAACCGAGCGAAAACGCCCATCGCCCTGCGACAGCCGGTCGCGTTGCGCCGGTCAGCAGTAGCTCGATCAGATCGTGGACGCTGCGAATCGCCGTGCCGAACGGCAACGCTTCGCGGCCGCGAAAGAACAGACCGTTAGCCACGTCGCCGCGCAATGCCGCCGCGAGTCGCGTGTCGATGCAGAAGTGGCCGAACTTCTCGATTCCGTCGCGCCAGCCGCATGCACCGAGGCATTCGAGCGCGGTCGGACAGGCGTGTTTAAGCGCACCGACGCGCTCGCGGATCTTGCTCTCGTGACGTAGATAACGCATCAGCCACGGGGTTTTCACCGCGCGCGCGGGCAGTCCCGTCACGCTGACGAATTCGACGATGTCGTCGGGCGTCGCTTCCGCAAGCACGCGCTTGAAATTCGGATGCGCGTCGCCTTCCTCGGTGACGGCAAACGGTGTGCCGAGCTGCACGCCGCTCGCGCCCGCGTTCAGCAGTTCGCGCACGGCCTCATGGCTATTGATGCCGCCCGCGAGAATCAGCGGCACGTCACGACGTTGCAAACCGAGCGACGCGAAGACCGTGTCGAGTTCGTCGAGAATGCGGTGGAAATCGAAGCGCGGATCGTGCAGGTCGGCCACGTTGTTGACGCCGAGATGGCCTCCCGCATGCGCCGGATGTTCGATCACCACGGCGTCGGGCAAGCGGCCCTTCTTCATCCACTTCTTGAGGATCAGCGCGACGCCGCGGCTGTCGGACAGAATCGGGATCAGCGCAATGTCGTGGCCTTGCGTCATGTCGGGCAGATCGAGCGGCAGGCCCGCGCCCATCACGATTGCGTCGGCGCCGTTTTCGCAGGCGGTGCGCACGTAGTCGGCTTGCGCGCTGACCGCTTTCATCACGTTCACGGCGATCATGCCGAGGCCTTGGCTGAGCGCCCTGGCGGCGTGGATTTCGCGGGCCAGCGCGGTGAGGTTGGCCTGTTCGAGCGTGGCGCGGTCGGGCGACTGGCGGCACTGTTCGACCAGATCGCGATGATGATGCCGCAGGTCGATACTGGCGATGGTGCCTAGCGCGCCTTCACGCGCGACGCTGCCGGCCAGCCGATGCGCGGAGATGCCGACGCCCATGCCGCCCTGCACGATCGGCAGTAGCGAGCGGCCACGAAGGTTGAGCGGTGGAAATGCGTGGGAGGTGAACATGACGGGCCCGATGGCGGATGGTCGAACTGGCGATCATCGACGGTGCGGGCCGGGGGGCGTTGTTTCAGGTCAAGGTGTGGGGGCACGGCGTGGCATTGCGGCGGGGTTTGTTGATACGGGTCAGGCCTGGGCGGGATTGCGTGACGCGCGCCGCATAAAAAAACCCGCTTCTTCGAAGAAGAAGCGGGTTTTGCCTGGCGGAGCGAGGCCGCGCCGATAAGGCTTACTGCACGCCCTGGCTCACCAGGAAGTCTTCATAATTGCCACCGAAGTCGTTCAACGTAGCATCCGTCTTCACTTCGATAATCCGGTTCGCCAACCCGCTCACGAACTCGCGGTCGTGCGAGACGAAAATCAGCGTGCCTTCGAACTTATCCAGCGCGATCTGCAGCGACTCGATCGATTCCATGTCCATGTGGTTGGTCGGCTCGTCCATCAGCAGCACGTTGTGGCGGCCCAGCATCAGCTTGCCCCAGATCATGCGGCCCTTCTCGCCGCCCGACAGCACCTTCACCGACTTGCGGATGTCGTCGGCATTGAACAGCAGCCGGCCGAGCGTGCCGCGCACCATCTGCTCGTCGTCGCCTTCCTGACGATAGCCGTCGATCCAGTCCATCAACGTGACGTCGTCCGGAAACTCTTCGTACGTGTCTTGCGGCATGTAGCCGATGTTCGCGTTTTCCGCCCACTTCACCGTGCCGTGATCGAGCGACAGTTTGCCGAGCAGCGAGCGCAGCAGCGTGGTCTTGCCCGCGCCGTTCTCGCCGATGATCGCGATACGTTCGCCCGGCTGCACGCTGACGCTGAAGTCGTTGAAAATGGTGCGCTCGTATTTCTTCGAGATCTTCTCCGCCACCACCGCGATGTTATGCAGCTTCTTTTCGTACTCGAAGCGAATGAACGGATTCTGCCGCGACGACGGCTTGAATTCCTCGATCTTGATCTTGTCGATCATCTTCAGGCGGCTGGTGGCCTGACGCGCCTTCGACTTGTTCGCCGAGAAGCGGCGCACGAAGTCCTGCAAATCGGCAACGCGTTCCTTCGCCTTGGCGTTGGCGTTCTGCTGACGCTCGCGCGCCTGCGTGCTGGCCAGCATGTAGTCGTCGTAATTGCCCGGATAGACCTTCAGCGTGCCGAAGTCCATGTCGGCCATGTGCGTGCAGACCTGATTCAGAAAGTGACGATCGTGCGAGATGATAATCATCGTCGAGTTGTACTGGTTGAGCACGTCTTCCAGCCAACGGATCGAGTTGATGTCCAGGTTGTTAGTCGGCTCGTCCAGCAGCAGCACGTCAGGCTTCGAGAACAGCGCCTGCGCGAGCAGCACGCGCAGCTTCCAGCCCGGCGCCACGTTGCTCATCGGACCGTTGTGGTCCTCGATCGCGATGCCGATGCCCAGCAGCAGTTCGCCCGCGCGCGCTTCAGCCGTGTAGCCGTCGTACTCGGCGAACTTCGCTTCGAGTTCGGCCGCGTGCATGTAGTCGTCGTCGGTCGCATCGGGGTTCGCGTAGATCGCGTCGCGCTCGGTCATGGCGGCCCACATTTCGGCGTGGCCCATCATCACGACGTCGAGCACGCGTACGTCTTCGTACGCGAACTGGTCCTGGCGCAATTTACCGAGGCGAATGTTGGGCTCGAGCATCACGTTGCCGGAGCTCGGTTCCAGGTCGGAACCCAGAATCTTCATGAAGGTCGATTTACCGCAGCCGTTCGCACCAATCAGGCCATAGCGGTTCCCTCCCCCGAATTTGACCGAGATATTCTCGAAGAGGGGCTTTGGCCCGAATTGCATGGTGATATTGGCGGTAGACAGCACGGCGCGTCCCTTTGAATGTGATATCGGCGAAAAACCCAATATTTTAGCAGGTTATCGCGAATGCAACCCGCACGCGCGCCGCGTTACTGGCGCGGGACGCCGCGCGGCGTCTGCAAAACGTCGATGAACGCCGACAGATCCGCCTCGCCGAGGCCCATCGCCGCGCCCAGCCGTAGCAATTGCTGAACCGTCGACGACACCGGCATCGGCGTGCCGGTCTCGTAGGCGGTGGCGGCCACCGTGTCGATATCTTTCTGAAAGGTCCGGAACGCGCCGATCGGCGCGAGGCCGCTTTGCGTCATGCGCGGCACGAAAATGCGCAGCAGCACGGAGTCGGCCCAGCCGCCGGCGAGGCCTTCGGTCAGCTTCGCGGCGTCGATGCCGCTGCGTTGCGCGAGGCTCACGGCTTCGGCGATCGCCGCAAGCGTGGCCGTGACGATGGTTTGATTGCACAGCTTGGTGGTCTGGCCCGCGCCGACCTCGCCCATGTGGGTCACGCGGGCGGCATACGCGCAGAGCAACGGTTTGACGGCTTCTACGTCGGCCTCGGCGCCGCCGGCCATGATGGCCAGCGTGCCGGCGTTCGCGCCAGCCACGCCGCCGGAGACGGGGGCGTCGATCCAGCCGATGCGTGGTGCGCTGGTGCGCTCGTGGGGCGCCTGAGTCGACGTGGGCGTCGCCGGAGCATCGCCGGCCGCGCTTGATGACGCGGCCGCCACCGCGCTCTCGCGAGTCGCCTCACCCGCCGCGCGCTGCGCGAATACGCGCGTCGCGGCCGGCGGAATGCTGGAGTGGTCGACGATCCAGCGCACGCGGCTCGGAGCACTGGCATCACCGCCGCTCAGCAGACCGGCCGCACCGAACACCGTCTCCTCCACCGCCGCCGCATCCGCGACACACAACAGCACCGCTTCACAGCGCGCCGCCAGTTCGCGTGGCGTGTCGACCACCTTCGCGCCATCCGCGATCAACGCTTCGGCCTTGGCCCGCGTGCGATTCCAGACATGCACGGTATGCCCCGCGCGCAGCAGATGCCGGATCATCGGCGCGCCCATCAGACCGGGACCGCAAAAACCAATTTCCACGTTCGAACCTCGTTGGCTGTCGGATTGAGTTGCGCGGACATGATAACGGCCGCGCGAAGCCGCCGGATATCGGGCACGCGATGTGCGTTATGACTCGCTCATGCGGGCCGACGCGAGTCCGAGCGAACGCGAACAGGGCCGCGCGAACGACATGCGGCGCCTGACCCGTTGCCTATACTTTTTGAACACCAACGAAGCGCGAAAGGAGGCAGTCCATGTCCGAACACGTCTACAAGCAGATCGAACTGACCGGTTCATCGACCCAATCGATCGACGACGCCATTAGCACCGCGATCGCCAAAGCGTCGAAGACGCTTCGTCATCTGCACTGGTTCGAAGTCACGGAAACGCGGGGCCAGATCGAGAACGACAAGGTCGCCTACTGGCAGGTGACCATCAAGGTGGGTTTGCGCATCGATTGAGAGGCGCGCGCGGTGCGCTGGTCTAAAGCCGCCGTCAGGCCTGAGGCCCGCGAATAATCCGAAGCAAAAAAAGCTGCGTCCATGGTGGACGCAGCGCCTTAAAGCAGCGGTTGCTGAGACCGCCGCCTGGTCGATCGTCATGCCTTAAAAGCGCGTTGAAGCGCAGCTTACTTCGGCAGCGTGCCGTCCACGCCTTCCACATACCAGTTCAGGCGTTGCAATTCCGGATCGGCCAGCGTCTTCCCCGCCGGCACCTTGACCGCGCCCGATTGATCCTTGATCGGCCCCGTGAACACGTCCCACTTGCCGCCCGCCAGTTCGTCGCGCTTAGCCGCGACCTGCTTCTGCGCATCAGCCGAAATCACGCCGGTATTCAGATCCTCCAGATTGACGGCCTTCTGCGGAATGCCCCACCACACCGGATCGTTCTTCCACTTGCCGTCCAGCACCTGCTGGATCGCCGCGTTGTAGTACACCCCCCAGTGCGCGACCACCGAGCCGAGATGCGCGTCGGGACCGAACTTCTTCATGTCCGAATCCCAGCCGAACGCATGCACGTGCTTTTCCGATGCGGTCGCGAGCGTCGCGCTCGAATCGGTGTTTTGCAGCAGCACGTCGGCGCCCTGACCGATCAGCGTTTCAGCCGCCTGCTTTTCCTTGCCCGGATCGAACCAGCTGTTGATCCAGATCACCTTGGTATGCACCTTCGGATTCACCGAGCGCGCACCGAGCGTGTACGCGTTGATGTTGCGGATCACTTCCGGAATCGGCACCGACGCGACGAAGCCGAGCGTGTTGGTCTTCGTCACATAGCCCGCCGCGACACCCGCCAGATACGCGCCCTGGTACATGCGCACGTCGTAGGTGCCGAAGTTCGGCGCCTTCTTGTAGCCGGTCGCGTGCAGGAACACCGTGTCCGGGAAATCCTTCGCGACCTTCAGCTCGAAGTCCTGATAGCCGAAGCTCGAGCCGATGATGATCTTGTTGCCCTTGTTCGCGAGATCGCGGAACACGCGCTCGGAGTCGGCCGACTCGGGCACGTTCTCGATGCGGGTGATCTTGATCTTGTTGCCGAACTTCGCTTCCGCTTCCTTCGAGCCCTGGTCGTGCGCGTAGGTCCAACCGGCATCGCCCGGATTGCCGAGGTAGACGAACGCGACGCCCGGTGCATCGGCGGCCTGCGCGGTTTGCGCGAGCGGCGCGGCGAGCGCCAGCGAGGCCGCGCCCCACGCGAAGGCGGTCAGCAGATTTCTTCTCTTCATGTTTTCTCCTGTCGTGTTTATCGAATGATCTGGAAACGGATGGTCGAAACCTGGTCGGTCAGCCTGCCGAGAAAAACGGTTTACCCAGCGACGCGGGTGCATTCAGCCGGATCGTGTTCGGATTACGCGAAATCAGCACCAGCACGACGACGGTCGCGACGTACGGCAGCATCGCGAGAAACTGCGTGGGCACCGGCACGCCGATCGCCTGCGCGTAGAACTGCAGTCCCGTCACGGCGCCGAACAGCAGCGCGCCGATCAGCAGACGCCCGGGGCGCCACGTCGCGAACACGACCAGCGCGAGCGCGATCCAGCCGCGTCCCGAGGTGAGGTTTTCCTGCCACAGATGCAGATTGACGATCGAGTAATAGCCGCCCGCCAGCCCGGCCATGCCGCCGCCGAACGCCACCGCACCGTAGCGCACGCCGACCACCGGAAAGCCGACCGAATGCGCCACCTGCGGCGATTCGCCGACCGAGCGCAGCACGAGACCCGCGCGCGTGCGGTACAGGAACCAGCCGATCGCCGCGAACATCAGGAACGCGAGGTAATCGAGCGGCGTGAGGCTGAACAGCGCGGGGCCGAGCACCGGAATCTTCGAGAGACCCGGAATGGTCCACGTGTCGATGGTCGCGCGCACCGCCGCCGACGTGTACGGCTTGCCGACATACGCCGACAGGCCGATGCCGAAGATCGTCAGCGACAGGCCGGTGGCAACCTGATTGGCCAGCATGGTGAGCGTGAGGAAGGCGAACAGCAGCGACATGGCGAGCCCGGCGCCGATCGCGGCGAGCACGCCGAGCCACGGGTTGCCGGTGATCGCGGTGACCGCGTAGCCGCTGACGGCGCCCATCAGCATCATGCCTTCCACACCGAGGTTGAGAACGCCGGACTTCTCGGCGACGAGTTCGCCCGCGCCCGCGAACATCAGCGGAATCGCGGCGGTGACGGCGCTCGAAGTGAGCGCGCTGGCTTGGTTGATATCCATGGCAATCCGGCGGGAATCGGTGAGCGAATCAGTGAACTTGCGCGGCCAGGGTTCGGCGGCGCACACGGTAGTTCACGAACAGGTCGGCGCCCAGCAGGCAGAACAGCAACAGCCCCTGGAATACGCCGGAGAGCGCCTGCGGCAATTGCATCGAGGTCTGCACAGCCTCCCCGCCGAGATACAGCAAGGCCATCAGCAGACTCGCGAGCACGATGCCGACCGGATGCAGCCGTCCGACGAACACCACGATGATCGCGGTGAAGCCGTAGCCTGGCGACCACGTCGCCTGAAGCTGGCCGATCGGACCGGCGATCTCGCCCATACCGGCCAGACCCGCGAGACCGCCGCTAATCAGCAGCGAGGTCCAGATGGTTTTCTTGTCGGAGAAACCGGCATAGCGCGCGGCGAGCGGCGCGAGACCGCCGACGTTCATCCGGTAGCCCGCGAAGCTCTTGCGCATGAACAGCCACACGAGCGGAATCGCGGCCAGCGTGACGAATACCGACGCATTCAGGCGCGTGCCGCGCAGCCATTTCCAGTGCCAATCACCGGAGAAGGTCGGATACAGCGCGTCGCCGCTGAACATTTCCGACAGTGGAAAATTCATCCCCTGCGGATCGCGCCAGGGACCACTGACCAGATAAATCAGCAGTTGCGTGGCGACATACGTGAGCATCAGGCTGACGAGAATCTCGTTGGTGTTGAAGCGGCTTTTCAGCAGCGCGGGAATCGCCGCCCACGCCATGCCGCCCAACACACCGGCGATCATCATGGTCGGCAGAATCCACCAGCCGGTCGCCTGATCGAAATAGATCGCGACGCCGCTCGCGGCAATCCCGCCGAGCAGCATCTGCCCTTCGGCGCCGATGTTCCACACATTGGCGCGATAGCCGATCGCGAGACCCAGGCCGATCAGGCACAACGGCGAGGCCTTCAGCAGCAGTTCCGACCAGCCGTTCACGCTGGACAGCGGCTCGATGAAAAACGCGTGCATGGCGTCGAGCGGGTCGCGGCCGACGAGGCTGAAGATCAGAAAGCCGATCGCGAGCGTGAGCAACGCGGCGATCAGCGGTACGGCGAGCTGCATCGTGCGCGAGGGTGTCGTGCGAGCTTCGAGTCGATACGGAAGAATCATGGCTAGCGTGTGGTGGTCGTTCAGGTTCTGGTTTTATGGTGCGGACTCGTTGGCGTGAGCGTTGGCGACGCCCTTTCGCTCAGGCATGCGCCGGCTGTTCCGCCGACGGCGCCGCGCCCTCGCGGCCGCCGAACAGGCCCGCCATCCAGCGGCCGATTTCCTCGGCATTGGTCGCGCCGGTGGCGCGCACCGGCGAGAGCCGGCCGCCCGCGAGCACCGCGATGCGGTCGCAGATATCGAACAACTCCTCCAGTTCCTCCGAGATCACCAGAATCGCCACGCCGCGTGCCGACAGATCGAGCAGCTGCTGACGAATGAACGCCGCCGCGCCGACGTCGACGCCCCAGGTAGGTTGCGCGACCACCAGCACCTTGGGCGCCTGCAAAATCTCACGACCCATGATGTACTTTTGCAGATTGCCGCCCGACAAACTCTGCGCGAGCGCTTCGACGCCGCCGCAACGCACGTCGAACGCGTCGATGCAGCGCTTCGCGAACGCGCGCATCGCGCCGGCGTTGATCCAGCCCGACTTCACCATCTGCTGCCGATGCGCGGTGAGCAGCGCGTTTTCCGACAGCGTCATGGCCGGCACCGCGCCGCGGCCCAGCCGCTCTTCCGGCACGAATCCGAAACCGAGCGCGCGCCGCCCGCCCGCCCCGAGGCGTCCGGCCGCTTTACCGCAAATCGTCACCGCGTCGGCGCGCACGCCCCGCTTTTCGCCCGACAGCGCCGACAACAATTCCGCCTGACCATTGCCCGACACCCCCGCGATGCCGAAGATCTCGCCGGCATGCACACCGAACGACACGTTATCGAGCGAGGTGCCGAACGGGTCGTCGCTCTCCACCGACAGCGCCTTCACGTCGAGCAGCACCGGACCCGGATTGTGTTCACGCCGCGTGTAGTCGGGCAGCGAATGCCCCACCATCAACTGTGCGAGCGACGCATGCGTTTCGCCCTTCGGCTTCACATGTCCCGTCACGCGGCCGCCGCGCATCACCGTGGCGGTGTCGCACAGCTCCTGGATTTCGTCGAGCTTGTGGCTGATATAGAGGATGCTGCAACCTTCGGCCGCGAGACGCCTGAGCGTGGTGAACAGCTTGCGGACCGCTTGCGGCGTGAGCACTGAAGTCGGTTCGTCCATGATCAGCAGACGCGGGTTCTGCAGCAGACAACGCACGATCTCGACGCGTTGCCGCTCGCCCACCGTCAGGCTATGCACGTGACGCTGCGGATCGATGTCGAGGCCGTAGTCGGCGGAGACTTCGCGAATCCGTTTGGAGAGCGTCTTCAGATCGAAGGGTTCGTCTAACGCGAGCGCGATGTTTTCGCCGACCGTGAGCGTCTCGAACAGCGAAAAATGCTGGAACACCATGCCTATGCCGAGCTTGCGCGCCGCCGCGGGACTCGCGATCTCGACCGCCTGGCCCTCCCAGCGAATCTCGCCGGCATCAGGCCGCACCGCGCCGTAGATGATTTTCATCAGCGTGCTTTTGCCGGCGCCGTTTTCGCCGAGCACGGCATGGATTTCACCCGGCGCGACGATCAACGTGACGTCGTCGTTAGCTCGCACGGCCGGATATTGTTTGGTGATGCCTTGAAGCATCAACCGGGGCGCCGCCTGTTCCGGCCTGGTTGCCGGCTGCGCGGCGGCGCCGTCGCTATAAAAAGAGTCGCTCATGTGATTCCGTAGTACGTCAGTGACCGCCGGTTACAGCGCGGGCCGCCGCCTTGCCGGCAGACGATCCGTCACCTTAACCGGATGACAATACCTAATTCGACTCACTCAGTCGAGCCATCAAAATTCCCCGCAAACCCGCGCCGCTGCGCGATCTGCGGGTATCCCTCCCTTGACGTGAACTCGAGTTCATATTAAAACGCATATACCCCCACGCCCGTACGATCAGCCAGAACATATATTTCGGAGAAGTCATGAGTCAGCAACGCGAGGCGATCGATACGTATCTTTTACGCGTCTTGCACACCCTGTTGATGGAGCGCAGCGTGACGCGCGCGGCCGTCAAACTGAATCAATCGCAACCCGCGATCAGCGCGGCGCTGCGCCGTTTGCGCGACATCACCGGCGACCCGCTGCTGGTGCGCGGTAAATCCGGCATGGTGCCGACCGAATACGGTCTGCGACTGCTCGAACCGGTGCAGAACGCGCTGCGCGAAATCGAACGCATCAAGTTCCAGCAGCACAACTTCGATCCGGCAACCTCGATCCGCTGTTACCGGATCGGCTGCCCGGACTACCTGAACGTGCTGTTCGTGCCGACGGTGGTCGAGCGCTTCCGTCAGGCGGCGCCGAACGCGACGCTCGAGTTTCATTCGCTTGGGCCCGCTTTCGACTACGAGCTCGCACTCGAAGACGGCAAACTCGACATCGTGGTCGGCAACTGGCCGGAGCCGCCGGAGCAACTGCACCTGTCGAATCTGTTCGTCGATCAGATCGTCTGCCTGATGAGCAACACGCATCCGTTCGCCAAACGCGGCGGGTTGACGCTCGACCAGTACCTGAATGCACCGCATCTTGCGCCGACTCCGTATTCGGTGGGCCAACGCGGCGCGATCGACGTGCACCTCGCACGCGAGCGGCTCAAGCGTCATGTGGTCGTGACCCTGCCGTACTTCAATCTGGCGCCGTACGTGCTGATCAAATCCGATCTGATCTTCACGACGACGCGCCTGTTTGCGGATTACTACGCCAAGTTCCTGCCGCTCACCGTGGTGCCCGCGCCGCTCGATTTCCCGCCGATGCAGTACTACCAGCTGTGGCACGAGCGCGTGCATTATTCCGACGAAGTGCGCTGGTTGCGCAGTCTGGTCGCCGAAGCGACCAGGACCTTGATCGACAAGCCTTAAAGTGTTGTCTGGCGGGTTATCGGCGGCCGCTCAATGGCGGCCTCCGGCAACCTCGCCTGGTTCGGCTCTTATGCCGCTGCCTCGTACAACGTCTTCGCCAGCCGGTTGTGCTGCTCGATGACCGGCCCGAGTTCCAGCGTCGCCAACTGCCCGTCCTTCACCACCACCCTGCCGCCGATCACGCTATAGCTCACCTGCGAAGGCGCGCAGAACACCAGCGCCGCGACCGGGTCATGCAAGGCACCGGCAAACAGCGGCTGCTTCAGATCGAACGACACGAAGTCCGCCGCCATGCCCGGCGCCAACGCGCCGATGTCGTCGCGATTGAGCACTTTCGCGCCGCCCAGCGTGGCGATTTCCAGCGCTTCGCGCGCGGTCATCGCGTCCGGTCCGAAGCCGACCCGCTGCAACAGCAACGCCTGACGCACTTCCGCGATCATCTGCGCGCCGTCGTTCGACGCCGAACCATCGACGCCCAACCCCACCGGCACGCCTGCGAGACGCATCCGCTTGATCGGCGCGATGCCCGACGCGAGCCGCATGTTCGAGCACGGGCAATGCGCGACGCCGGTGCCGGTGCGGGCGAACAGTTCGATACCTGCCTCGTCGAGTTGCACGCAGTGCGCGTGCCATACGTCGTGGCCGACCCAACCGAGATCTTCCGCATACTCCGCCGGCGTCATACCGAACTTCTCGCGGCTATACGCGATGTCGTTGACGTTCTCCGCCAGGTGCGTATGCAGCGACACGCCATACTGACGCGCCATGACGGCCGATTCGCGCATCAGATCGCGGCTCACCGAGAACGGCGAGCACGGCGCCACCACCACGCGCAGCATCGCGTAACGCCCTTCGTCGTGATACGTCTCGATCAGGCGCTGCGTGTCCTTCAGAATGTCTGCTTCACGTTCGACCACCGAATCGGGCGGCAGACCGCCGTCCTTCTGCCCGACGCTCATGCTGCCGCGCGCCGCGTGAAAACGCATGCCGATCCGGCGCGCCGCGGCGATGCTGTCGTCGAGACGGCTGCCGTTCGGGTAGATATACAAATGGTCGCTCGACGTCGTGCAACCGGACAGCAGCAGCTCGGCCATGGCCGTCAGCGTCGAAACTTCGATCATCTCCGGCGTGAGGTTCGCCCACACCTTGTAGAGGTTGGTCAGCCAGCCGAACAGCTCGGCGTTCTGCGCGGCGGGAATCGCGCGCGTCAGGCTCTGATACATGTGATGGTGCGTGTTCACGAGCCCCGGGATCACCAGATGCCCACGCATGTCCAGCACTTCGTCGGCCGCTTGCGGCAACTCCGCCGTCGGTCCGACCGCGACGATGCGGTTGTCCTCGATATACAGGCCGCCGTCGCGCAGTTCGCGCCGGGCGCCGTCCATCGTGACCAGCACGTCCGCGTGCTTCACCAGCATCGTTTTCTTCGGCTTGCCAGCCGTCTGTTCCATCGTCATTCGTTTCTCCGCTTTAATGCTTCCGTGCAAAGTCGTCCGAACGCGATGTGACGGCACGCTACCGTGCCGTCGCGTCCCGTCGAACGCCGTTGGCCCGGTTACCCAGCGTATTACGCCGTCTTCGGGGTGTCCCCCAAGGGGACTTCTTTCAGGGCGTGTGCCGCGCTCGAACCGCCTCGGCTCATGCTTGTTGCAGCGCACGGGTGTAACCTTCGACGGCCAAAATAATGCTGACAACTCGCGCCATAGCGATACCCAAGTTCAGGCTGTCGATATAGTGGGCCTTTTTTGGCCCCGGTACGATCGGAACGACCGGCAACAGTCGAACGAATCGACTCGCCGTGGCTTTCAGCAGGCTGTCTGTCATGCGCCAGGTATTATCTTTCCTATCTCGGACGCGCTGAGCGGAACAACCTTTTTACAATGGCTGCCACGGCGCTCGCTTCAATTCGCCGACGGGTATGTAGCCACTGACGTGGAGCCTCGATCCGCCGCAAACGTATCTGGATCGGGCTGCCGCCGAAACCTCGCATTCACATAAGGAAAATTGCGAATGGGAAAGCTCACTACCCATGTGCTCGACACCGCGAACGGCCGTCCCGGCGCGGGCATCAAGGTCGAACTCTTCGCGCTCTCAGGCGACACCCGCCGCGCGCTCAAAACCACCACCACCAATGACGACGGTCGTTGCGACCAGCCGCTGCTCGAAGGCGAAGCGCTAGTCGCGGGCGAATACGAACTCGTGTTCGGCGCCGGCGACTATTTCGCGTCGATCGGCACGAAAGTGCCGGAGCCGCGTTTCGTCGATCGTGTCGTGCTGCGCTTCGGCGTGGCCGATGCCGGTGCGCACTATCACGTGCCGCTGCTGGTGTCGCCGTGGTCGTACAGCACGTATCGGGGCAGCTAAGGCACGTCTGCCGCGAGATCCGGAGGAGACCCGGTCGAGTTCGCGCCCAGACGTTCACGCTCGATTGCATTGCGCAGATGCCTGCACGGTTCTCACCGCAAGCACCCGCGAAACGCAATCGAAAAACGCCGACGGCTCGACCGGCCTGATCCGATCCGACACGAAGACACATTAAAAACGACGCTGTGCGAACTGAGCGCATCGCGTCTTTCACCCCGCAGTCTGCGCAGTGACGTCATCTCCGCCAGCAACCCGATAGCCGGGTTCCCGAAGGCACCCGTCGTCGTTGCGCGTACAACGAATCAGAAGTGGAGGAGTTCATGGAAGGATTTATCACCGACTGGTTGAATCTGGCGATTCGCTGGTTCCACGTCATCGCCGCGATTGCATGGATCGGCGAGTCGTTCTATTTCGTCGCGCTCGACAACAGCCTGAAACCGCCAACCGATCCGAACCAGCGTAAGCGCGGTGTGTTCGGCGAACTGTGGCACGTGCATGGCGGCGGCTTCTACAACATGCAGAAGTACACCGTCGCACCGCCGGAAATGCCGGAAGATCTGCACTGGTCGAAGTGGCCGTCGTACACGACGTGGCTGTCGGGCTTCGGTCTGTTCACCGTGCTATATCTGTTCTCGCCGTCCACGTATCTGATCGACAAGAACGTGATGGACATGGGCCCGGTGGTCGCCGTGGCGTCGGCGCTCGGCTTCCTCGCCGCCGGCTGGATCGTTTACGACTCGCTGTGCCGCATTCTGGGCAATAAAGACAAGGTGCTCGGCATCTGCGTCGGCGTATACGTGCTGATCGCCGCATGGCTGGCCTGCCACATCTTCGCGGGCCGCGCGGCGTACCTGATCATGGGTGCGATGCTGGCGACGATCATGTCGGCGAACGTGTTCTTCGTGATCATTCCGGGTCAGCGCAAGATGGTCGACGCGATGCTCAAGGGTGACACGCCGAACCCGATCTACGGCAAGCGCGGCAAGCAGCGTTCGGTGCACAACACGTATTTCACGTTGCCGGTGGTGTTCGCGATGCTGTCGAACCACTACGCGATGACGTACACGCATCCGTACAACTGGGCCGTGCTGCTGATCATCATGCTGGCCGGTGCGCTGATTCGCCAGTTCTTCGTGATGCGTCACCGTGGCCAGGTGCTGTGGTATCTGCCGCTGGTCGGCATCGTGCTGATGTTCTGCGCCCTCTTCTGGACCATGCCGAAGCCGGTCGTGCCGCAAGCGCAAGCCGCGAACGCGCCGACGGTGAAGGTGGCCGACATCGCGCCGGTGCTGCAACAACGCTGCGTGGCGTGCCACTCCGCGCATCCGACGATGATGGGCAGCGCGCCCGCTGGCGTGCTGCTGGATACGCCGGATGAAATCTCGCAGAACGCACAGCGGATTTATCAGCAGGCGGTGACGTTGAAGGCGATGCCGCTCGGCAACGTCACGCACATGACCGACGACGAGCGGATGAAGATCGCCGCATGGTTCGAAGGCGGCGCAGCGAAGTAACCGGTTTGGCCGGGCTTTGCGCCCGATATGCAGTTGTATTGTTGTATTGTTGTATTGTTGTATTGTTGTATTGCTGGACAGGAAGCGGGCTTTTCGCGTGAGCGGAAAGCCCGCTTTTTTGTTTTGGTCGGCTAAGGGCGTCTTTGAAACGCTGGAGGCGCATACAAAAAATGCGCCCCCAGGCGCTACAAAAACTGGATATCGATCGAGTTTGTAGCCCGTACGTCATGAAAGCAGCCGCTAGCAGCAGGAACTGCCGCATCGTATGGATTTTCCGCACCGGAGCCGGCGCAACGCGCGCGCGATGTAATTGCGCGTTCGCTGCTTCTCGATGAGCCCTACCGGGGGACAGGAACACGGCAATGAGTCACGGCGCGTCGCTCCGCACTTTCCCCCGCCCATGCAAAAAGCCCACGGCATACACCGTGGGCTTTCTTTCACATCGACCAGCTTGTCACGACATTAGGCGATACTCAAACCGCCACCGCGCTCAACGCATCTTCCGTGAGCCACAGCGATTCGGCCAGATCCTGCTCATTGAGGTTAAGCCCGTCTCCACCGCGATCGACCACGATAAAGTCGCTCACGTCGCCCAAAGCGATCAGCGGATGGTGCCATACGCCCTTCGCATAGTTGACGCCCTGCCAGCCGCTCGTCACGAACGCGCGAATCGCCGACTCGTCCAACTCGCCCGCCGGCGCCACCACGACCAGATACGGCTTGTCGTTGAGCGGCACGAATGCCTGGCTGCCCAGCGGATGACGTTCGAGCATCTTCACTTCGAACGGCAGCGTGCGCGGTTGCCCGCGAAACAGGTTCACAAGCGTGCGGCCGTTCTCGTCGGTGACGTCCACGTTCGCGAGATCGTGAAAGCGGATCGTCGTACCGAGGTTGATCGGAATCTGCTTCGCGCCTTCGAGTTCGATCACGTCGCCGAACGCGGCGAACGCTTCTTTCGTCAAGGGTTCGATCGCGAGCGTTTTCATGATGCGAGCGTGCCCCACAGACGCAGACGCGAGACACCGCCGTCCGGAATGATGTTGAAGCGCACGTGCGTCACCGGACCCAGCGCCGCGATTTCGCTTTCGAAGTAATGCTGGTTATCCATCTTCAGCTTCTGTTCGCCCAGCAGCACCGGCCAGAACATGGCTTGCGTGATCAGCGAGCTGTCGGTGCCGCCCGTCACGTACGCCGCCTGGATCGAGCAGCGATCCGGATAGTTGCCCTTGAAGTGCGCCGTGTCGACTTCGATCTTCTTGATGACGCCCGGTTGCGCCAGCGCGACGATCGCCCAGTCGTTGCCCGGCTCGCGACGGCGACGCGTTTCCCAGCCGTCGCCCATGTTCACGCCACGGCCCGGCATCAGGATCGTGGAGGCAGCGCCGAAGTGCTGGTTATTGGCCGCGACCAGGTATGCACCATTTTCCATTGCAGCCAGGTCGAACTGATCGGTGCGGCTCGCGCCGGCCCAATCCACTTGCGGCTGACCGTACACCCGCAGACGCGCGATACCGCCGTCCGGATAGATGTTCACGCGCAAATGCGTGTACGCGTTCGTGTCGCTGACTTCGTGATAGTGGTGGCTGTTGCCCTGCAACGAGGTCGACGGAACGATTTCGGTCCATTGAGTGGACTGGTTCGGCACGCCGTCCACCACGCGCGCGGCTTCCACCGAAGCGGCCGGCGGGAAGTTGCCGGTGAAGTGGCTGGTGTCGAGGTCGAGACCCTTGATGACGCCCGGACGCGCCAGCTTCACGACGCACCAGTCGTAGCCGTTGGCGCGCTTGCGGCGCGTTTCCCAGCCGTCCATCCACTTGCCGTGGTCGTCGTACTTACCCGGAATGAAAACGGCCGGCTCCGGATTCAGCATGCGTTCCTTCGGTGCGAAGAAATCGTCGCTAGTCTCGAGCGCCTGTGCGCCCAGACGCGGGTCCGCCAGATTCACATAACGGCGCGTGAATTCCGGTGCATTGGGGTCGAGAATCGGGAGTGCCATCTTTGTCTTCCTTAATGTTTGTTAGTGCTGAAAAAACGTTTCGATTCGGGGTCCGCGACGCGTGAATGAAGCGTCACGCGTCGATCAGGTCGTCGAGCCGGAAACGTGCGATGCGGTAGATCTGATCGAGGCTCGCGCGCAATTCGTCGGCGCGGCTGTTATTCACCCGCGCCTCGAAGTTCGCAATGATGCCGTGACGGTCGAAGCCGCGCACCGCGAGGATGAACGGAAAGCCGAACTTCTCACGATAGGCGCTATTCAGCGCGACCAGCTTGTCGAACTCTTCCTGCGTGCACTGCGCGAGGCCCGCGCCGCTCTGCTCACGGGTGGATTCGGCGGTCAGCTCGCCGCGTACCGCAGCTTTGCCGGCGAGCTCCGGGTGGGCGTTGATCAGCGCCAGTTGCTTCTCTTCGCCCGCGGTCTCGACGAGCGACGACATCTTGCGATGCAACTCGTCGATGCTGGCAAACGGCCGTTGCCGCGCGGCGAGTTCCGCGACCCACGGCGAGTGCTCGAAAATACCGGACAGCGCTGCGACGAACGCGTCGGTCGAGGTGCTGTTGAGTTGGTCCAGAGTGTATTGCATCGCCTTCATGCCGCAGCCCCGCGGTTGTTTGGTTGGTAAGGGTGATGTTCGCGCCAGTGGCGCGCAATATCGACGCGCCGCGTCACCCACACGCGATCGTGCTGTTCGATGTGATCGAGAAAACGTTGCAGTGCGCGGAACCGGCCAGGGCGTCCGAGCAGACGGCAGTGCATGCCGATCGACAGCATCTTCGGCGCTTCGTCGCCCTCTTCGTACAGCACGTCGAATGCGTCGCGCAGATAGGTGAAGAAGTGGTCCGCCGTGTTGAAACCTTGCGGGCTTGCGAAGCGCATGTCGTTGGTGTCGAGCGTGTACGGCAGGATCAGTTGCGGCACCTTCGCGCCGCCCGTGACTTCGACGTCCATCCAGAACGGCAGGTCATCGCCGTAGTAATCCGAGTCGTACAGGAAACCGCCGTGTTCGGCGACCAGACGATGCGTATTGGGGCTGTCGCGGCCGGTGTACCAGCCGAGCGGACGCTCGCCGGTCACGCGTTCGATCGCTTCCATCCCGAGGCGCATGTGTTCCGCCTCTTTCTCCGGCGACATGTCCTGATAGTGAATCCAGCGATAACCGTGGCAGGCGATCTCATGACCCAGTTCGACGAACGCGCGCGCGACCTCCGGATTCCGTTCGATCGCCATGCCGACGCCGAACACCGTTAGCGGCAGGCCGCGCTTGTCGAACTCGCGCAGAATGCGCCAGACGCCCGCGCGCGAGCCGTATTCGTAGATCGACTCCATGCTCATGTGACGCGCCGGGTAAGCCGCGGCGCCAACGATCTCCGACAGAAACTGCTCCGAGCCGGGATCGCCGTGCAATACGCAGTTTTCACCGCCTTCTTCGTAATTCAGAACGAATTGCACCGCGACACGCGCTTGACCCGGCCAGTTGGCCTGCACCGGGTGGCGGCCGTAGCCGATCAGATCGCGTGGGTAGTTCGGGTCGAGTGGCATGGTTTGAAGAATGCGTGGTGACGGTACGTAAAATTCGCGTGGGGGTGAGCGTGGGTTGGCGCGGTTCGGCCGGGCGGTTGCGACTGCAACGTTTGCCTGCGGGTCTTTGCTGCAGGTTTAATTGCGAGTCGTTGCTGCAATTCACGGCGGTACTGGCGGGAAACTCACTCGAAGCAGCGCGGGTAGCTGCGGCCAAAAAGCCTGTCGCGGCCCCAGCGCGGAGTGGGACCAGTGTAGCGAAAACGCCCGGGTGCGCCCATACACCCGGGCAGATAGTGCGTGTCAGACCGAATGTATGTGCGGGTCCGTTTTTTTAGCGTTTACCCGCAGCGAATCAACGGTTTGCGCATTTTCTTGCGGATTCCCGACAGAACTTGCGGCCGACCCGCGCGGCATGCGCGGATTTGGGTCGGCAGCGGTCGGACTGAAGGATTCCAGCGCGCCGTCGTAGCGCTTGGCGAGCGGCCGCGCATAGTCGCCACGCTTGGCCGTCGACAGGCGCAGCGCGATCAGCGCCTCGGTCCACTTCACGGCAGCCGTCACGCCTTCGATCACTGGCGCGCCCAGCGCGTCTTCGATCTCCGCGCACAATTCGGCCATGCCGGCGCAGCCCAGCACGATCGCGTCCGAACCGTCCTCGGCAAGCGCGCGCCGGCATTCGTCGAGGATAATGCGGCGCGCCGCCGAACCTGGCTTGTCGAGATCGAGCACGGCGACATCCGTGGCCCGGACATTGCGGCAAAACCGCTTCATGCCGTAACGCTCGGCGAGATGCCACGCCATTCCACACGTGCGCGCCAGCGTCGTCACGACCGAAAAGCCCGGCGCCAGCACGCTCGCCGCGTGCATCGCCGCTTCCGCGATGCCGATCACCGGACCGCGCGCCACCTCGCGCGCGGCGTACAGACCCGGGTCGCCAAAACAGGCGATCACGTAGCCGTCGCAACCTTCACGCTCGCCGGCCATGACTTCGGCCAGCAAGCCCGGCGTCGCGAGCGCTTCGTCGTAGTAGCCTTCGATCGACGGCGGTCCCATGGTGGGATTTACCGCGATCACCTCGGTGCCCGGCGCGGCGACCTCGCGCGCGCAACGGCCCATCGCGTCGGTCATTCGCTGGGTCGTGTTCGGGTTGATCAGTTTGATGCGCATATCGACTCCTGTTGCCTGCAGCGTCAAGACTCAGCGTGCCAGCATGCGATAGAACAGCGCCGCCAGCCCCGCGCCGATGAACCACGAGAAATTCGCCATACCGTCGAGCGCCGGCACCATCACGCACAGCACGGCGATCACCGCCGCGGGCAACAACGCGGCCACGGCCCGATAGTTGACGCCGTTGCGATACCAGTACGAACCGGTGGGCGCGACGGTGTACAGATCGTCGAGCACGATCTTCTGGCGCTTCACGAGGTAGTAGTCGACGATCAGGACGCCGTACAAAGGTCCGATGAAACTGCCGAGCACGTCGAGCGTGTAATGGATCACCGCCGGGTTGTTGAACAGATTCCACGGTGTGATGAAAATCGACGCCACCGCCGCCAGCATGCCGCCCATGCGCCAGCTGATCAGCCGCGGCGCGACGTTCGAAAAATCGAACGCCGGCGAGACGAAGTTCGCGACGATGTTGATACCGATCGTCGCGATCGTGAACGTCAGCGCGCCGAGAATCACCGCGGTCGGGTAGTCGATCCGGCCCACGGTTTCGACCGGGTCCGTAATCAGCTCGCCGAACACCGGCAGCGTGGCCGCGGTCGTGACCACCGTCACCAGCGAGAAGGCCAGAAAATTGACCGGCAGTCCCCAGAAATTGCCGCGCTGCACGCTGCGAAAACTTTTACCGTAGCGCGAGAAGTCGCCGAAATTCAGCATGGGCCCGGAGAAGTACGAGACCACCAGCGAGATCGCCGTGATCATCACCGGCACCACCGCCATGCCGTGATACTTGACGCCGCCCAGGTTGATGCCGATGTTGCGCCATCCCGCGCGATACACCATGTAGCCCGCGAGCAGGAACATCACCACGTAGACGGCGGGACCGGCGAAGTCGATGAACTTCTTGATGGTCTCCATGCCATGCCAGAACACCAGCGCCTGCAACACCCACAGCAGCATGAAACCGCTCCAGCCGAGCGTCGACAGCCCCATGAAGCCGTGATGATGCACGTCGGCATACGGCAGGAGTTGCGGGACGAATTTCAGCACCACGATCACCAGCGCACTCGACGCGAGGTAAGTCTGAATGCCGTACCACGCGACCGCGATCAGACCGCGAATCACTGCGGGAATATTCGCGCCGAGCACGCCGAAGGTCGCGCGGCACGCCACCGGATACGGCACGCCGTTCGCCTGGCTCGGCTTGGCGATCAGGTTGCACAACAGGTTGACGATCGTAATGCCGACCAGCAGCGCGATCAGCACCTGCCAGCTCGTCAGGCCGAGCGCGAACAGACTGCCCGCGAACACATAACCGCCCACGCTGTGCACGTCCGACATCCAGAACGCAAAGATGTTGTACGCACCCCAGGTTTGATGGCGCAACGGCGCGAGGTCTTCGTTGTAAAGCCGCTCGCTGTAGCCGGCCGGCATCGACGGATCGCCGGACGCGCCGTCTTCTCCGTAAGCGTGAACTGCTGGAGCGCCGGGCGCCGCACTGAACTGAGCCATGATTCCTCCTTGGGATAGGGACCGTCGAAAAGCGAATCGAAGGACGTTGCATCGACCATGCCAACCGCGCGCGTCACGCTCACTCGGGAGCGAAGACGCGGATGCCGTCGGCCTGACCGCGTCGCGGATGTCTCCGTACCGACGTACTTGTGGTTATCGCCTCGCCCGCCACCGTGGATGGCCGACGCTGCGTCGCTGCTCGAGTTCCGTCTCCCGGCGACGGACACGCGTGCGCAAGCCGGCAGCGCTCACGACGAGCCGCCTTGCAACACCTGATTCGGTTCAGTTCAATTCAGTGCGGCGCGCACCACGAACGGGCGCGCACCGGCCGCCTGCCTCAGCCTGGCGCGGACTTGCTCTTCGATGATTCTTTCGATGCGCTGTCGAGCGCGCCGAACACTTCATGCAGATCGGCCGCGCCGCGTGCGGGGCGCTCCAACATCTTCAACTCGACGCTTTGCAAATGGCGCGACATCAGGGCCGCCGCCTCTTTGGCATCGCCGGCGTCGAGCGCGGCGAGAATCGCTTCGTGGTCTTCGAACGAGCACGGGCTGCGTCCGAGCGACTCGTACAACGCCGAAATCAGCGTGGAACGCGCCACCAGACCGTTCAGACAATCGCACAACACCGCGTTGCCGGTGAGGCCGGCCAACTCGGTATGAAACTCGCCCGACAGACGGATCCACGCCGGAAAATCACGGGTTTCGAACGCTTTGCGTTCACGGCCGATCATGCTGCCGATGTTCTTCAGGCGCCGCATGCCGTGACCGTTGCAAATCTTTTCCACCACCGCCAGTTCGATGATGCGGCGCATCTCGAACACTTCATGCACTTCCTGCAGCGACGGACTCGCGACGAACGCCCCGCGATTGGGTTCGAGATCGACGAGATGATCGGTCGCCAACTGCGCGAGCGCTTGCCGGATCGGGCCACGCTTCACGCCGAATACTTCGCACAACTGGGCTTCGGTCAGCTTCGCGCCCGGCGCTAGCCGATGCTCGAGGATCGCGGCGCGGATGCGCTCGGCGATCGCGTCAGGCTTCGAACTGTTGACGGCCGCGGATTCTGTGTCGGACATGATGTGCGTCTCGGTATGTTGGTCATCATAGGATGGACATAACGATTGTCAACAATTTTTATCTTGAATATCGACAATCGTGAGGAGGGTGCTGGGCTGCAAGACAGCGCGTACGGCTGCAAGGCCCGAACAGCTTCAGTATCAGTTTAAATAGGTGGATGGAAGGTTGTCTATTGGTGGCTGTTTTTGTCAACAAAATCGGAGGACCTTCACGCTTTGTCTGTTTGCCCGGACGTCGAAAAACAAGACCGTTAGTTGCGTTGAGTGACCAAATTAAAGCGGGCGCAACGCCCGCTCCCCTGCCCCACGCCACCTCACCTTCAGGCCAACGTGGGATACCCCGACAAGTTCAGTTTGAAGCCGTGCACGTCCGCGACGAGGTGGGCGTCCGCACCCACCGGCAGCGTCAACATATTGCGGACATGCCCGAATTGCAGCCCGGTAACGACCGGAATGCCGATCACCGAACGCACCTGCTCGATCATGGCGTGCAGGTCGTAACCGTTGTCGTAGTCGTATGCCTTGCCGCCGGAAAAGTCGCCCAGCACGAGCGCCTGCTGCTGCGCGAGAATGCCCGACAGGTGCAGTTGATAAATCATCCGCTCGACGCGGAACGGCTGCTCGTTCACGTCTTCCAGAAACAGGATGCCACCCTGCACCGGCGGCATGTAGGGCGTGCCGATCAGCGACGTCAGCACCGCCAGATTGCCGCCCCACAGCATGCCCGAGACGTTGACGGCGTGTGCCTGCGGCGTAGCGCTGGTTACGGTCATGGTCGGCTTGGTGAGCGCCGACCAGAAGTGCTGCATGGTGAATTCGCTGAGTTCCTCGGCGCCGAAATCGCTTGTGATCATCGGGCCACCGAAGCTTTTGACGCCGGCGCGCGCCAGCAACGCAAGCTGGATCGCGGTGAAATCGCTATGCCCCACCAGCGCCACCGGCTGATCGGTCAGCCGCCGCTGCAGCCCTTCGTAGTCGAGACCGTGCAGGATCCGCGCCGCGCCGTAGCCGCCACGCACCGCCAGCACGATGTCGGGCAGCGCGCGCGCCGGGTCGGCGAGCCGGTTCAGATCGGCCGCGCGCTCGCCGTCCGTGCCGGCAAAGCGCTGATAACGACGCTTCGTCGCCTCCACGCCTTCGACGCGATGCCCTTGCGCATGAAAGCGCTGCAACGCGCGATGCACCGCTTCCGGATCATGGGGATAGCCGGACGGCGCGATCAGTTCGATAGTGCGATGGACGGTCATGAGCGAAGTCCGTTCGATGTTGTTGTGTTTAGAGCGGCTCGGCAGAGCCTGGCGTGTCGGTTTCGCCGGCCTCGGCTCGCGCCGCCGCACGCGCTTCCCGGCTGGCGCGCCGCCGATCGGCGAAGAACGATTTGAGCGCGGCGCCGCATTCGGTTTCGAGCACGCCGCCGGTCACCGACGTGTGATGATTCAATTGCGGATTCGCGAACGCGTCGACGACACTGCCGCACGCGCCGGTTTTCGGATCGCGCGCGCCGAATACGACGCGGGCGATGCGTGCATGCATGATTGCGCCCGCGCACATCAGACAAGGTTCGAGGGTGACGTAGAGCTCGCAGCCCGGCAGACGGTAGTTCTCGACGGCCAGCGCAGCGGCGCGCAACGCGACCATTTCGGCATGGGCCGACGGATCGTGCGCGCCGATCGGATGATTGAAACCCGTGGCGATAACCTCGTCGCCGCGCACGAGCACGGCGCCGACCGGCACTTCGCCGGCTGCGCGCGCCTGTTCGGCGGCGGCCTGGGCGAGCGCCATGAAGCGGCGATCGCGTTCGGAGACGGCGGGAGTCGACACGGCCAAGGCCTCGGCAGACGGCGCGACGCTATTCGCCGCCGCCAATTCGAGCGATTCCGAAGCGGATGATGCAACGCAAACGGTAAGCGGCCCGCTCACCGCGAACCCGCCTCGGCCGCGTTGAGATTACCGGCGCGCTCCGACAAACGCTCAGCGATACGCCGGCAGTATTCCCGCGGCAGCACCAGCGGACCGCCGCGCAGCGACTCGAGCGCCATGTCGAGCGCCAGCATGCGCGCCTGCAGACGGCAACGGGTAGCTGGGTCGCTCACGGCATTCAACTCCGTTTGCAGGTCGCGCAACGCGCGCAACTGTTCGACAGCGGGCGGCACGAAGCCCGCGTTTTTCAGAATCCGGTTGGCGACGCGCACCTCCTCCGGGACCAGTGCATCGTCCCCGAGCGGCAGCGGCGCGCCTGCGCCCGGCAAAGCATCGAACTCGCCGCGCGCGGCTGCGGCGGCAATACGCTGTTCGACTAGCGCGTCAAGCAATTTCATCTGAAATCCACTACGTTGCGGCCCGAGCATTCTATCAGGGAGCACGCGACGGTTTCGGCTCGCGAACCGACGAAATCCCCTGGTCTTCAGATTCTGTGTATTTCAGACGCAGGGCGGTATCGGTCAGGCCGCCGGGTTCGCGGCGGCGCTCAAGCCACCGTCAAGCAGCGCCGGCCAGCCGCCAGCGTGCGAGCGCGACATGCCGGGTACGCCCCAGCAAACTGTGCATCAGCGCAAACTCGCGGACGTTCCAGCTGACGGGTTCAATGGCACGTGTCGCTGCCCAGGGCATGCCATAGGCCAGCGTGACGTGGGGCGTATAGGACACCGCCGGAGATACCGCAGCCGCCCCGCCACCCGCGTCGAGCAGCGCCGCCAGGAGTGCCTCGTGAAGCGCATGCAAACCGGCCACGCCCTCGCCGCCGCCCAGCACCAGCGGCCCCGCCCGGGGCCGCGCCGCGAAGCTGACCACCGAATCGAACTCGACGGTAAACGGCTCCATGCGAATGGCGGCCGCCGCCTGCATCGCCGCGTCGACGCGCGCCTGCGGCAGACCGCCCGCGAAATTGCCGAGGTGCTGCAAGGTGACATGCAAACGCCCCGCCGCCAGCGGCTTGCTGCGCACGCGCGCTGCAACACAAAGCTGTTGCGCGAACTTCGCGATACCGGTGGCCGTCTGGGTATCGGGGAAAACAGCGAAAAACAGACCGTCTGTCGGTGTGGGCGGCGCCTCGAGCCCGGGCAGCCAGAATTGTTCAGGCATGGTGCTCCTGACCGGGTGAAGCCGGCATGACGATAAATCTCCGTTGATTGAGTGTGCCTGGACGCGAGCCGCCGATCAAGCTCGCCGCTCGCGCTTTCGAGACCGCCAGAAACTGCCAGAAACCGCTTGCGCAACTGAGCCTCTTACGTACAATACTGTACATTCATACAGTATTGGCGGCAACGTGGAATTGCTTAAAAAGCTGGAGATATTGGCTGACGCGGCAAAATACGACGCCTCGTGCGCGAGCAGCGGCGCGCCCAAACGCGGCTCTCGCGGGGTGGACGGTCTGGGCGCCAGCACCGGCGCCGGCATTTGCCATAGTTTTACGCCAGACGGGCGCTGCGTCTCGCTGCTGAAAATCCTGCTCACCAACTTCTGTCTGTACGACTGCCAATACTGCGTCAACCGGCGGTCGAGCAATGTGCCGCGCGCACGCTTCACGCCCGAGCAGGTCGTCACGCTTACGCTGGATTTTTATCGGCGCAATTACATCGACGGGCTGTTCCTCAGCTCCGGCATCATCCGGTCGGCGAACTACACCATGGAGCAGCTTGTACGCGTCGCGCAGTCGTTGCGCGAGGACCATCGGTTTCGCGGCTACATTCATCTGAAGACGATTCCAGACGCCGACCCGCAACTGATTGCCCAGGCCGGGCGTTACGCCGACCGTTTGAGCGTGAACATCGAACTACCGACCGACGCCGGCCTCGCGCGCCTCGCGCCGGAAAAGAACGTCCGCACCATCAAGCTCGCCATGGGGTCGATCCGTCTCGCGCAGGAAGAAGCCCACGGCGAAACCGGCGCGCCCAGCTTCACGCCCGCAGGCCAAAGCACGCAGATGATCGTCGGCGCCGATCAGACGAACGACAGCACGATTCTTCAAACCTCCAGCACGCTCTACAGCGCCTACAAGCTCAAGCGCGTGTATTACTCGGCTTTCAGCCCAATTCCCGATAGCCCTTCCGCGCTGCCCGCCCAGGCACCGCCGCTGCTGCGCGAACATCGGCTTTATCAGGCCGATTTTCTGTTGCGAGCCTATGGCTTCAGCGTCGACGAACTGTTCGAACAGCCGGGCAATCTGTCGCTCGAAATCGATCCCAAGCTCGCGTGGGCGCTCGCCCATCGCGAACAATTTCCCGTCGATCTGAACCGTGCGCCGCTGCGCATGATCGCGCGCGTGCCGGGCATCGGGCTACGCACCGCGAAACGGCTGGTCGAATTGCGGCGCTCGCGGCGTGTGCGCTATGAAGACCTCGTGCGCTTGCGCTGTCCGCTGCGGAAGATCCAGCCGTTTGTCGTAACGCACGACTATCGAGCGGCCATGCACGACGCGTCGTCCGCGCAATTGCGCCGGGCCTTGACCGCGCCGCCGGTTCAACTCGCGCTGCTTTGATCCGGCGTCATGCAAGCCGTTCTGATCGACGACCACTTTGCCGCGTGGCGCGCGGCGTCCCTCGACGCGTTGAGTCGAGGCCTCGCGCCGGAGACGATCGAATGGCGCGTCAAACAGGCGCCCGAGTCGCCGCAAACCCAGGCGTTGTTCGATTGCCTTGAGGTGACTGACATCGCGCCATCGCCCGCGCGCGGCGTACAGGTCTCGAAGGAATTGGCGGCACTGTTGCGAGACGCCGCGCTGTTTCGCGATCCGCAGCGCTGGGCGTTTTTGTACAAAGTGTTGTGGCGTTGGCAACAAGGCGACCGCACGGTCGCATCGCCGGCCGACGTGGATGGCGCACGGCTCACTCGCATGGCAAAAAGCGTGCGTCGCGCGAAGCACGACATGATCGCCTACGTGCGGTTTCGCAAGCAGACGGCGGCGGCGCACTCGCCCGAGTACATCGCGTGGTACGACCCGGACCATGACGTGCTCGGCTGGGCCGCCGACCATTTTGCCCAACGCATGGGCCGCTCGACATGGATGATCGCGACACCTCGCGGCGCCGCGTTCTGGGACGGCAGCGAACTGCATCTGGAACAGCGGCGCGCGTTGCCGGGCGAGCATCGCGGCAAGACGGTGGACGACGCCGAAGCACTTTGGCTGGCCTACTACCGCAGCACGTTCAATCCGGCGCGGCTGAACGAAGCGGCACTCGAACAGCACATGCCGGTGCGTTTCTGGAAGGGCTTGCCGGAAGGTCATCTGATACCCGCCATGATCAGCGAAGCGAAAAGTGGCGCACAGCGCGTGGCGCAAGCCGGTGGCGTCGGCGCGCTCGGCGGCAAATCGATTCCGGTTGAAGCGGAGTTCGCGCAACCGGTTCGGGTTCCACCGTCATCGCTCGATGGTTGCCGGCGTTGCGAACTATGGCGCCACGCAACGCAGGCGGTCGGCGGTTCAGGGCCGGGCGACGCACGAATCATGCTGATCGGCGAGCAGCCCGGCGATCAGGAAGATCTGGCCGGACAGCCGTTCGTCGGACCGGCGGGGCAGCTACTCGACATTGCGATCGCGCGTGCGGGTTTGTTGCGCGCGCAGCTTTATCTGACCAACGCGGTCAAACATTTCAAGTGGGAACCACGCGGCAAACGCAGATTGCACAAAACACCCGGGCAGCAGGAAATCGCAGCCTGTGCGTATTGGCTCGAGCGGGAATTGCGGACGGTGCGCCCGGTCGTGATCGTCGCGCTCGGCGCCACCGCGCTCAACGCGTTGCTGCAACGAAAAGTCAGCTTGAAGGACTACACCGGCGCACCGTTTGAAGCGGCGGGCGCCTGGGCCATTGCGACGTGGCATCCGTCGTTCGCGCTGAGGCAGCAGAGCGACGCGAGCCGCGACAAGCTGCTGGACGAGATCAGCAACGCGCTCAGGGACGCGCGTCGGCTAGCGGAAGAATCGGTTGCGCCCGTCACGCAACCGCGACGCGAATCGCCGGAAAGTTGACACGTAACAAGCCCTAACGTCCGGCACCTTGCGCCCCTTGCCCCGCGTCGGGATTCGCCGTCAGCCGCAGGCGCACTCTCAACGGTTGACGCATGTCCACCGGCGGCGCCCCCGAAATCGGATGCACGGTCAACAGTTGCTGCAAGGTCGCATCGGCCTGCGGATCGCCGAGCGAATCGAACTGCACCTTCGTGACCGCCCCATCCGCGCCGATCCACGCGCGGACCACGAGTGCGGGTGGTGGCGCATCGGCTTTCGCGTTCAGCACGCGGTCTTCGAGGAACTGATGGAACTGGTTGGCCGCGTCGTCGTTCGCTTCGAGCGATGTCTGAAACTGCCGGCCAACGCGCTGCGCGTAATCGATCCACGGTTGCGGCACGTCGAGCGACTGCGCCACAGCCAGCGTGCTCCAGAATAGCGTGCATCCGAGAGCGATCGCGCCCGTCCATCGAAACAGCTTGCCGCCGGTATTAGGCTTCATGACGATTCCCGGTTAATCCGGATCCATGGGAAGGTACAGTCTCGAACCGCCGCGCTGCACGAGCAGCGCGACCGTGCCATGCGCCGCGCCGATTTCGGCGATCAACGCGTCGATGGTCGCGACGGGCTTGCCATTGACCGACAGCACGATATCGCCCGGCTTCAACCCGATGCGCGCCGCCTGACCGCTCGCCTGTTCGACCAGCAAGCCTCGGTCGACGCCGAACTGCTGCTGTTCCTGTCCATTCAACGGCCGCAAGCTCAAGCCGATGCGCGCCGGCCCTTTCGGGTTTCCGCTCGATGCAACACCGCTGTCGAGCGCGCCCACCGCAACCTCAACACGCGTCCGGGCGCCCGCGCGCCAGACGAGAAGATCGGCCTTCTGCCCCGGCTTCATCCTGGCGATGGTGTCGAGCAGATCGACGGGATCCGCCACCACGTCGCCATTCACGCCGAGCACGACATCGCCGGCGAGCAGTCCCGCCTGCGCGCCGGGGCCGCCGGGCTCGACCATGCTGATCAGCGCGCCATCCGGTTGCGCCAGTCCGAACGAACGCGCGAGCGCCTGGCTGACTTCCTGCAACGCAACCCCGAGCCGTCCGCGCGTGACTTTGCCGGTCTTGAGCAGTTGATCCTTCACGTCGAGCGCCACGTCGATCGGAATCGCGAACGACAGTCCCTGATAACCGCCCGTCTTCGAATAGATCATCGAATTGATCGCGATCACGCGGCCGTTCAGGTCGAACAGCGGGCCGCCCGAATTGCCCGGATTGATCGGCACATCGGTCTGAATGAACGGGATATAGCTCTCGCCCGGCAGCGAGCGCGACTTCGCGCTGACGATACCTTGCGTCACCGTATTCGCGAATCCGTACGGCGAACCGATCGCCATCACCCAGTCGCCGACCTCCGTGCGGGCCGGATTACCGGTGACGACGGCCGGCAGATTGCGGGCGTCGATGCGGATCACCGCGACGTCCGACAGCGCGTCGCCGCCGATCACCGTGCCCTTGAACTGGCGCTTGTCGGTCAGCTTCACGTCGACGGTCGCGGCGTCGCCGACCACGTGCCGGTTGGTCAGAATCACGCCGTCCGGACTCACGATAAATCCCGAGCCGAGACTGACTTCCTCGCGATTGCCGATCACGCGGCGCGCGAGAAACGGCGCAAGCGGATTGCCCGGTGCGATGCCGGGCGGCAACTGGATGCCCATCTGCGTGACTTCGCGCGTGACGCTGATGTTGACCACGGCCTGGCCGTAGCGTTTGACGAGCGCAGCGAAATTTGGAACGCTCAGCGAGGTGCTGTTTGATGGGCCGTTTGATGGGCCGTTTGATGGGCCGTTTGATACGCCGTTTGATACACCGTTATCCGCCGCGCCCGGGTTGGCCGCCCAGAGCGCGGGGCCGGCGCACATTAGCATCGACACCGCCATGCCCGTGCGCACGCCCCTGCCACGCGCTATCACCGCCTTCGCCACCTTCACCGCAAGTCCCATACGTCAGCCGCATCGACGCGCGAACAGAATCAGCGCGCGCAGTTCATCCATCGAGAAACGGCCGTCCAGCGCGATGGTGCCCATCTGCCAGTCGGGACAGTCGCGCAACGCATCCCATGCGACCCAACCGCCCCGGCTGCGCAAAATCCGATGCGCCGTCGATTCGGTCACCTTCGCGTCGATTTCGACCACGTCGTCCATCTTGTCCCACGCCATCATTCGTGTCCTCCCAGCCGTTTGATCTCTACGTCTCGTCCCACAACCGCACTTTGATGCCGCGGTGCGATCGTCTCGTGGCACCGCGACGCTTGCGCTCCATTGCGCCGACACGCTTATTGGCGACGAACTCGTCGACGCCCTCACGCACGGC
The DNA here is from genome assembly GCF_002973525.1 of Paraburkholderia sp. BL21I4N1. Classification (GTDB taxonomy): domain Bacteria; phylum Pseudomonadota; class Gammaproteobacteria; order Burkholderiales; family Burkholderiaceae; genus Paraburkholderia. The sequence goes on along the minus strand of NZ_PVEN01000014.1, from coordinate 60,913 downwards.
GGTCTCGCTCGACGAAGCCTCGTCCTGCCGCTCGTCCGCACCGAATTCACGCTGGGGTTCATGCATCATTTCGGCGGCACCGCGACCGGCGCGGCGGGACGCTGGGGCGTCACCGAATTGCCCCAGTTCGCGCCGAACCGGTTACGTTCGGTGGACAGATTGAACGTGCCGACCCGGTTCGACGGCGCGTTGGCCGCGGCTTCCGCCGCTGTCCGCGACGCTGCGGCCTGGACCGCCGGCTTCGGTTTCAGTTGCGAACTCAAGCAGTCGTACGACAGCGCGCGCTGGCCGTCCACCTCGGCATCCACGCACACCGGCTTCGTCGCGGACGCCGCCGCGCCGGAAGAACCCGCACGCGGCGCGGCAGTTTGCGCGTAAGCCACGCCAGCCGACATCGATGCGAATGCAACGAACACCACGACGATCAATCGACCCAGATTCATGGCTCTCTCCAGTCGGCGACACCCTGCGATGCACGCGCCGCCACGGCAGTTCGCGCGAGATATCCGCGCGCGCCGCGCTTCAACGCAAAACTGACCCGGCACCCGCGCCGATCACTGTGCCGCGGCCAGTGCCTTCTTCAGCGCGTCCTCGTTGATCGACGTATTGCCGGCCAGCTTCGTGACATAGGCCTGCACGTTCTGCTGCAAACGTTGCGCGCGCAACGTCGTGCGAATCTGCTCCTTGACGTCGGCCAGCGGACGCAGCGTCGCGGCCTTCACGTCGATCAGTTTGACGACGTGAAAACCGGTCGGCGTCTGGACCGGCGCGGACACCTGACCCGGTTTGAGCGCATCGGCTGCCTGGCGAATCGGGGGCAACAGCATCGTGTCGGGCACGACACCCATGTCGCCGCCATTCGCCGCGCTGGTCGTGTCCTGCGAATTCGCCTTGGCCAGCGCGGCAAAATCACCAGTACGCGCGCGACTGGCGAGTTCGGCCGCCTGTTTGCGCGCTTTATCGAGCGTCGCCGCGTCCGAATTAGCCGGTGCTTCGAGATAGATTTGCGCGAGATGCAGCGCGCGCGGCGCCGTAAACGCCGACTGATTCTGGTCGTACGCCGACTGGATTTCCGCGTCGGACGGATAGTCCGCCGGCGGTGCATTCACCGAAGCAAGATAGCTGCGAACCACCACGTCGCGCTGCGCCTGTTCCAGCGCCGTACGCACTTGCGGCTGCTTGTCCCAGCCCTTCGCCCTGGCTTCGGCGAGCACCGCTTTCTGCGCCAGCGTCGAGCGCACGAGTTGATCCATCGCAGCCGGGTCCGCCGCGAGCCGCGTGCGTCCGTCGGGATTGAGCGACTTCAGCAGCGGTTCGATATCGGCCTGCGTGACCGACGCCTGAGGCGCGCTGGCGATCACATCGCTTTGCGCCATCGCGGCGAGCGGCATCGTCGACACAAGACATCCTGCCAGTACGAATTTCTTCACCATGACTCCCTGCGGTTACCTGAATGCTGTCATCAACGGCACGCTCCTCATTGGGACATGCCCCTTGCACGGCGGCCGGGATCGCAGCCTTTAACTTACGATCCGGCGGACCGCTTCATTGCTGCATGGCCGCCCAACCGCACGACGATCGGTTGGATCATGCCGCGCGGCGGTGCCTTGCCGATCCCCTTGCCGACCGCGACGAGGTGAAGATCGGCTTCGATTTCCGGCGCGCAACGCGGCGCACATTCGATCCGCTCGATGCGCCCACGCGCGTCGAGCCAAGTCTTCAGTCGCAACGCCAGCGGCTCGTTGTCCCCCGTCGCGCCGGCGCGTTGTTCGAGCGACGCACGAAGCCGGCAGGCGGCGCTATCCGCGCCGTCGAGTGCCGAGTGCAGCCGCCGCGCGACCTGTTCCGCGTAATGCACCCACGCGGCCGGCGCGTCGCCGACCGCGACCGCGTCGGGTTTCACGCGTAGATCGCCGCCGAGTGCGGACAGCAGCGCCGCACCGAACGCCTTCACGCGGCCCACGACATTCATGGCGCGAGCGCTCTCTCACGCGTGCCGCTTTCGCGCACCGCGGCATCGGCGTCCTCGCCGGCGAATGCCGCGGGTGCGGGATCGGTTGCCGTGGCAGCGGGAGCGGCGACTGCTGATGTCGCCCGTGAACCCGCCTGCTGTTCGGCCAACGCCGGGCGGTTACGCAAATGCAACAGGAACTCCTGAATCAGACGGTCCCAGAGTTCGATCGTCGAGCGCAGATAGCGCTCGGTCACACCGCCCGCGACGATCACGTCCATCTCCAGCGCCAGGAACGGCCCGTGATCGGCGAGACGCGCGAAACGTTTCGTGCGGTTCCAGCTTGCCACCAGTTCCCTCGGCAGTTCGCCTTGCACCTGCAGGACGCAGCTATGCGTGTAGTCCAGATAGCGGACGACGGTCGCGGCGGAGGCTTCCTGCACCGGGTTGCCGAAGCGCACCGAAAAACCGACGCCCTGGCTCGCGCTCATCAGCTGCACCGCGCCGTTCTGTTCGGCGACGGTCACGCGATAGCCGGCCGCCTTCAAGATGTCCGCCAGTCGATCGATGCTCACCGCTTCGATCAAATCACTGCCGGGCGCTTGCTCGGCCACGGCCTTCGTCTGTTTGTCGCTCATGGAGATGCTCCTACGTCGATTGATTTGCCAACGGCCCGTTCCGGGCCGTGTTTGTTCGTGCTCTCGCACGGCTTGTGTCACGGCGCGGCGGCAGGCGCGTCCTGAGACGCGGAGGTCGCGGCCGCTGCAGCCGTCGAGCGCGCCGCTGGATCGTATTTGCCGCTGTAAAGCGCGTCGCCGTAACGCTGTTCGATCTCGTCGTACTTCACGCGCGCGCCTTGTGCGAACGGCTGACGCGACGCGAAGAACGAGCCGAAACCGACATGCTCATACGCATCCAGAATTTCATGCCCCACGCGATACAGATCGGCGTTCTTCGCCTGACACATCTGCAGGCGCGCATCGCGCTGCTTCACGTCGTTCTGCCATTGCGAACGTTGCGCGTCGCGTGCTCGCGAGACCGTCAGCAGCTCCTCATAAGACGACTTGTACTTCGCGAGCTGCTGAGCGTCCCGCGCATGACTGTTCTTTTCCACAGACAGCGCCCGCTCGGCCGCCGCCTCGCCGCCCGATTTGCCAGACGCGGCCGCAAGCTGCGCCTGCACATCCTTCAATCGCGCCTGCGCCGCATCACGTTGCTGCTCGGCGGCGGTCTTGTCGGCCTGAAGTTGCGCCTGATTGTCCTGAAGCTGACGCAGTGTCTGCGTCGTGGAACGTAATTGCGTACGCAACTTGTCTTCGATGCTCTGTGCGTCGGCAGTGCCATTCAGGAACAGGACAGCGCCGCCGAGCATCGCGGCAACCAGGCCATAACGAACTGTTTTCATCCCGACTCCCGTCAGAAGCGCGCGTTGAGCTCGATCTGCAGCACGTCGATCGATACCGGCGGCCCGTAGACTTCTTTCGCGCTGAGATAGCGTGCCGACAGCCACGTGTCGCGCGCCACCGCATACGCCGCGCCGAGAATGTAGCCGCGCGCATTGGTGCCGCCCAGATGGAAGTCGGGATCGTTGAACGCGTCGAGCGTCGCGTCCGGTTGCAGATACTTGTACGCAACCGAGAAATTCCACTGACCCTTGGTGCTCGGATCCGGCTCGCCGAAGGTCACTTTCGCGAGGTAGCCGTTCGGGCCGCTGCGATAGTCGGACTGGCTCGCATTGACCGTGGTCGCCTCGTAGTTGTTGACCGGCAGCGAGGCCGCGCTGAACGCCTTGTTGGTGTTGTAGGCCAGGTTGCGGACGAACTCGCCGTCCAGTCTCACCTTGACGCGGTCGGCCAGAACCGTGTCCCATTGCGCCTTGATGTCGAGCAGCCGGTAGTTATATGCGAGCCCGAAGAGTTGCGGCTCAGGCGTCATGCCCGGTGCGAGATTCGGGTTCTGCACGATGTTGCGCAACGCCACCAGCGTGTTGCCGCCCTGCAGGAATGCGGGCGCTTCGTTGTCGGTGCTGCAATTCGTGGCGCCAAGGTACAGCGCGCAAGGAGACGACAGCGTGCCTCGCATGTTCTGATAGTCGTAGTAGGCCAGCGCGCCCTTCAGGCGGTTCTGCTGGTCGATCTTCCATTCGGCCCCGACCTGCGCGCCGAACATCCACTTGGTATCGCTCCCCACCTTGCTGGTGCTGTTCGACGGGAAATTCTCCGACGTGTACTGGATCGGGAACACACCGAAAGTGCCGAACAGCGTCACATCCGGATTGACCGGTAATGCGTGACGGAAGCTTGCGGCCAGACCGTCCATTTCCAGATCGTTCGAAAACAGCAGATCCGACGTAAAGAACGGATTGTCGAAGCGCCCCGCCACGACGTTCAGCCACGAGTTCGGCTGATAGCGGAAAAATGCCTTGTTCAGCCAGATGTTCTTCTTCGCGAAGCCGCCGCCCGCGGTGGCGGTGGTGGACACCGGGCCGTTGTCGTTGCCGCTCGCGAGCTGGATACCGGCGCTGAATTCGTCCGACAGCAACGCGGTGATGCCGAGACGCGCGCGATAGCGTTCGAGATTGTTGCGGTTCTGCGTCGTGTTCTGCGTCGGCAATTGCGTGGTGTTGGTATTGCCGTTGATATCGAAGCCGCCGCCCTGATTGATCGCCGCGAAGTTCGTCACATTGTTGGCGTTGCGGCTGCCGTAGAAATGGAATTCGTCACGCACGCGCAGATCGCCGTCCAGCTTGATGCGCGACACCCAGTCGGGGAACGTGTTGGGTTGCGCCCAGTTCTCCGCCTTCGCTTGCGCGACCACTTCCTGCTTCACCTGATCGCGGATCTGATCGCGCACGACCTGCGGCACGTACGGCACCGCGACGTCGCCCGGCTGTGTCGGCGCATTGACGACCGCCATGCCCGCGGCGCCTGCCGCCAGCGGCCGCCCCGACGATGCCTTTGCCTGGGCCGTTTCGGCGCGCGCTTCGCGAATCAGATCGTTGGCATTCTGCTGCGTCAGCACGCCGCGTTTGACGAGCAGGTTGATCAGGTTGATCACCGTGCTCTCGGTCGGCGCCGCCGTGCCCGTGGCGGCCTGCGTGTCGAGCGACTGCGCGTGCGCGCCGGTCGCGCACGACAGGCCCAGCGTGACGAGCGCCACACTTAGGCGCGAGCCGGTCGCCGTCGATCCTCCGCCGCCGTAGCCGCGACCCCGTAGCTTCATTTTCCGAATCATCAATGCTCTCCGCGTAACCGCTGTTCTTTTGCCGGCATCGTCCGTGTGGGGACCTGCCACGTGTTTGCTTTGCTTGCGCCGCGTGTGTGCGTGCGTGTCTGAACCTTGTCCTTGCCCGTGCCGTTTGCGGCTTTTTTGCGCCCGCTATCCCGGCTTGCGCCCCTGCAGCTTCACCAGCACCGGATACGCCGTGGCGGGCGGCGGCGGCTCGTCGACCTTGCCGAGCGCCTCGATCGCCGCGACGACGGCGGCGTCGATCTTCGGATCGCCGGTGCTCTGCGCGATCGTCACCTTCGTGATGCGTCCCGACGGCTCCATCCACAGATTCAGGCTGCCGGTGAAGCGCACGCCGCCGACGTCCTGTACGCCCTTGTCCTGCTCAACCGCACGCTGCAGCGTGTAGACCATGTACTGCGCGTAACTCGCGTTGCCGAAGCGTCCAACGTTGCCGCCGCTGCCGACGTTCCCCGAGCCGTCGCCCGCGCCGATGTTGAAACTGTCGGTGCCTGCCTGCGCCGGCGCGTTCATCGTCATCTGCTTCGGCTGGTTGTCCGACGGCTTGGGCGTCTCCGACGGTTTAGGCGCGACGGTCGGCTTATCCACTGGCGTCTTCGCCTCTTCCTTCACTTTCTCCGGCGGCGGTTTCTGCCGCGGAGGCGGCGGTGGTGGCGGCAACGGAATGACCGTCGTCACCTGCGGCGCGCTGATACGCTTCACGCCCGTCGTATCGCCGGCGAAATGCCAGATCAGCACGCCGAGCGCTACCAGCGCCAGCACGAGCGCGACCGGCTTGATGAAGCGGCCCGGCCCCTTGCCGGAAGGGCCGCCGTTATAGGTCATTTCCATCGCGTCGCCCTAGCCGCCCTGCTTCGCTTTGCCGGTCACCAGACCGACCTGCGACAGATCGAGACGCCTGAGCAGATCGAGGACATCCATGACCCGCTGATACGCCACGGCGGAATCGCCTTTGAGGACGATCGGCACATCCGGATTGCTCGCTTTCTCGGTGCGCAGCCGGCTCTCCAGTTCGTCCATCGACACGGGGTACGCATCCAGAAAAATCTGTCCCGAATCGGACACGGTGATCGCCTTGGTCTTCGGCTTGGCGAGACTCGCCGACGAGCTCGCCTTGGGCAGATCCACCTTGATGCCCTGCACCGAAGCGGTCGTCATGATGATGAAGATGATCAACAGCACGTAAGCCAGATCGAGCATCGGCGTGATGTTGATGTCGTCGTACGGCTTGTCGTCGTCCTGAACCTGCATGGTGATCTCCCGTGTGCGTTCAGTCGGCCAGCAGCGCGTGGTCCGGACTGCGATGCGCCTCGGCCAGCCGCGTGACGAATTCGTCGACGAACACCTGCATGTTCGCGGTCACGTTCTTGTTGCGAATCAGCAGGTAGTTGTAGCCAAACAGCGCGGGAATCGCGACGAACAGACCCGTGACCGTGGCCAGCAGCGCGGCGGCGATACCCGGCGCGATCGCGTTGACGTTGACGTCGCCGGCGGCCGCGATCGCGGCGAAGGTGATCATCACGCCGACCACCGTGCCGAGCAGCCCGAGGAACGGGCCGCCGGAAATGGCAATGGTCAGCAGCACCATCGACTTCGACAGACGCTGGTTTTCGCGCACGAGGGTGGCGTCCATCGACGCGCGGATCGCCTCGATCGACTCGCTGGTGATCACCGTGCGGCCGTTGTCGTCGACGCGGCTATGAATTTCGGCGACACCCGCGCGATACAACCGGTACAGCGACGACTGACGCAGGCGCTGCCCCTCCTCGCTGGTTTCCTTCACATGCGCGAGGCCGACCAGATGACGGCCCGCCACTTCGCGAAAGCGCTCGACGAAGTAGTTGTTGGCACGGTCGACGAGGCCGACGTAGCGCCCCTTGTTCCACATCACGACCCACGAGACGACAGCCATGGCGAGCAGAATGCCGATCACCACCCACGCGTCGACCGTCACCGACTGCACGATCACGCCGAAGTAGCCGAAGCCGAATCCCGACTGCTTTTCATCCGCGCCGTAATTGATCAGCTTCGATTCCGAGCCTTGCGCCAGCGCGTCGAGTGCGATCAGTTCCGGCGAGCGGGCGATCTTCGACAGACGCAACTCGTCGAGCGAACCCTTGAAGTTGGCGAAGCCCGCGGGCGCGCCGGTGACGTCGCCGGCCACCGATGCCGCGCTGGTCAGCGCGGGCAATGTCGCGGCGATCTGAGCCGCTTGCTTGCCGTTCACGTACACAGTGAGATTCTTGCCGTCGGCAGTGACGGCGAGATGGGTCCATTGATTGGCCGTCAACGCAGGCGCGGCGGGCGTGCGAACCGGCGCTGCGGCCCCGTCGATCCCGGCGAACGGCACGCCGTTGTCAAGGCCGATCAGCAAGGCGTTCGCGCCGTCGCGGCGGCTGTACAGCAGCGTGTTGGCCGCCAGCGCCGCGGGCTTGACCCACACGCTGAACGTGAAGCTGCCGCCCGTGCCGACGTTCAGCGACGGCGTGGCCGGCAGATTCAGCGCGGTGCTGCCGTCGAACTGCGCGCCCTTGCCGACGATCCCGTCCTCGACGGTTCGCAGCGGCGCGTTTTGCGCATTGTTCGCGTACGCGGTCGCGTCTTTCGGCGGCGCGCCGGACGGGCTATCGAAGTGATACACCAGCGTGTAGTCCGGATCGAAAGTCTGCGACGGTTTGCTGCCGTCAGGCGCTTTCTTGTTGCCGTAGTACATCCAGATCGATTCGGCCGAACCGGCCGGCATCTTCGTGATATCGACCCAGATGAGCGCGACGCCCAGCACCGCGTCGTACTGTTCGATTTCGAAGTTCAACGGCGTCTTGTCGTCGGCCGCGACGAAGCGGATGTCCGCACCGTTGTCGGCCAGTCCGTCGAACTGGAAATTGCCCGAATGCAGCCGGATCAGCAGCGGCACGCGACCGGCCGACTCCGTCAGGTTGGCTCCCTTCGGACCGGCGTCGATCGTGATCGCCTTGCGGTACGACCAGTCGTTTTGCCACCACGCGTTGGCGACGCCGGGCATCACGCCCAGCAGCGTCAGTAACAGGAGAAACAAGGCTCGCTTCACAATCCACTCCCCAAATGAACCGTGCCGGCAACGCGGCAAGGCACGAACAGAAAAGATCCTTCAGAAACCGAGGCGCACATAGAAATCAAAGCGCGGGCTGTATTGCTTCGTGTAGACGCCGGCTTTCAACGGCCAGCCCGCTTCGAAATCCGCGCTCGCATACTTGAACAGTTGCACCCGTGTTCCCACGCCGACGCTCAGCAGGTTGAAGCTCGCGGTCTGCTCCGGCAGCGGGCTGAGCAACCACAGGTGCGCCGCGTCGACGAACGCATGAAAACGCCATTCGTTGATGCGGCTGCCGGCCGCGCCGCCGAGGTATTTCGTCAGCGACGGGCTGCGCAATTCGAGCGAGCCGATCACACCGCTATCCGCCGTGTCTTCCGCCTGCATGTAGCCGCGCACGCTGTTCATGCCGCCGGCCGCGAACTGCTCGCTCGACACCAGCGGCGAGTTGGCCAGTTGCGCGGTGACGTGCGCATTGGCCTGCATGTCGTTGGCGAAATGCTGCGTGTGATTGACGTCGAATTTGGCGTAGAGGAAGTCGGGGGTCGCGTTGTAGCGCTTGTTGTCCCACGCACCGGCGTCGCTGCCGATACCGCGGATATTCGTGGTCAGCGACGCGGAAAACGCCGTCTGCGAGTTCTTCAGGCTGAGCTGGCCGGTGTACGACAACGTCACCGGCACGTAGGTCAGCGGCGACATGGACATCGCTCCGCCCAGGCTGACGTTCTCGTCGTAATGCTTGCGGTCGATCTCGATGCTCACCGACTGCGCGTAGGTGTCCGTCGCGGGCAACGCGTAGGTCGCGGTGAAGCCGTAGGTGGTGCCCTTGCCGAGCACGTTGGTGCCGCCGATCGACGCCACGTTGCTGTCCGAGTGAACCACCGTGGCCAGCAGGCTCCAGTGCGAATCCTTCAGCGGCGCCAGATACGAGAACGAGTACACGCGCGCGTCGTCGGGATGCTGCGGCGCGATCACGTAGGTGCCCGAGAGCACGTGGCCCAGCTGCCACAGGTTCGAATAGCTCAGCGTGGCGCTGGTGCGCAGCAGCGAGGTGCCCGGGCTGTTGTCGTTGTTCAGGTCGAGCGTGCCGTGCAGCGGACTGTGATCGTCCACTTTCAGATCGACGTCCACGGTTTGCGGCAGAGCGCCGGGCTTGAGCACCGGAATCACCTGACGGTCCGCCGTACGGTTCAGATCGGTAAGCTGTTGCTGTGCAACGCCGAAGTCGGGGACACTGCCTTCCGCGAGCGCCGGCACTGCGTCGCGAATGTTCTGCGGCGAGGTGTACTGCGCGCCTTCCACGCGCAGCCGGCCCACTTTCGCTTCGACGACCTGCAACACGATCACGCCGTTTTTTACCTGCTGCTGCGGCAACTCGACAACCACCGATTGATAGCCGCGATCCTGATAGACCTTCTGCAACGCATCGCGCGCCGCGTTGACGTCCGCCAGCGTCTTGCCCGGACCTTCGAACGGATAGACCGCTTTTTCGATATCGAGGCTCGGCAAGGTCGTATTGCCGCGCACGATAAACTCATTCAGGTCGAAGGTTTGCGGCGCGGCCGATGCGGACGTCGCCGCCGCGGCGTTCTGCGCATGCACGCCGCCCGCGAGACCCAAGCCGCCGACGAACGCCACGCTCATCGCGCCAGACAAGCAGCGCCGCCGCGTAGCGCCTCTGCGTTGAGCCAATGCCCCGTTGGACTCCCCGCTCGAACCCTCGGGTGACATCCCCATCCCGTTAACTCTTGGCGGCATGCGCCATTCCCCTTTTTTCATTCAGCTCGTTGCCGCATTGGCGAGCCCTGCTTCATCGGGCCGGCTAGCACAGTTTCATTTCAGAAATGTTACTTTTAGTTGGCCATCCTAATCGTACGGCTTGTACTACTGGTCTCCGTCGCGATGTTTCTTCAATCCATCAAATCAATCCTCGGCGCCCGAACGAATAAAGCCGCTCTTTATCGCGCGTCCCTATCATCAAGACGAAACGAGCGCGCCTAACCCGCAGGGCATAGTCGAAAATTTCGCGATTTAGCCTTCACGCGCCTGCGCTTCGTCTTCCTCGCGTGGCCGCGTCTGCCAGAAGCCGCCTTGCATCGTCGCGATGGACGGCGTGTCGGCCCACTCGCGCGGACTCAGAATCTCGGCGCGCCGAATATTGGGCAGCACCTGGACATCGAACACTTCGTCCACGCCGTTGAAGAATTTCATGATCCCCAGCACGTCGCCGCTGCGGCTATCCAGCGCCGCCACGCCGGCTACCAGTTCATCCGTCCCGCTCTCGATCGGCAAGCCCTGCGGCCCGCGCTTATCGCGCAGTTTCGACAGACCCACGAACATCACGCCACGGTATTCGGCCAGACCGTGCGCGAAGCCGGGCAAGGTCACCACGACGCGTCGCGCGCCGCTGTGGACATCGATTTCGAGGACTTGTCCCCGGCCGCCCTCCAGCACAAAAAGGCGGCCGTCGATCAGACGCGGCGAGTGCGGCATCGACAGTCCCGACGCGACGATCCGCCCCGACGGCACTTCCATCACGATACCGCCGCCCGCCATGCCCGCGCGCCAACCGAACGGCGTGCTGGTGTGGCCGAGCGCGGTCGCGTAACGCACCTTGCCGTCGTGAAAGGCCATCCCGTTCAGATGGCAGCGATCGTCCGGACCGAACTCCGTGACGAAAGGCGGCTGCCATATCGGCGTGAAGTTGAAATAACCGTCGATCACGCTAATGCACGAGTAGCGCGTATTGACCGCGAGCACGATCTGCTTGTCGAACACCATGTCGTGCAGATCGAGATCGCCGGTGTAGTACGTCATGCGCGGCACGAAGATCGCGTCGTAGTGATCGGGACGAACCGGATAAAGCGGCGCGAGCGACGGCAGATTGGCGAACACCATCAACTCGTGCATCGTCGCCACGGCGAGCCGGTTGCCGCTCACCGCCATGCCCATCGAACGCGGCAGCAGACACGCGGACAACGTGGGCGCGCCGTTTTCCACGCCGAGCAACGCCACGCCCGAGGGCCGGCGGCTGATCGCGAGAGAACATTGCAGCGACGCGAGCACGTCGAGAAAGCGCCCCGTATCGCGCAGATTGATGAACGGCGAGTCGGCGTCCGTCGCGGCGGCGGGCGGCGTCGGCTCGCCCACCGGATCCGACTCACCTTCTGACTGATGTTCCCCGAGGCGTTCCACGTTATTTATCCCAAGCTCTCGCGTTGCTTTTTTATAAAGACCCATCGGGATGCGCGCGCAGGCATCGCCACCCGTACGGATTCGTCGCTTCATGTGATCGGCCGACACCGGCGTCGAGATCCCTTCGAGCGTTCCTTACTCCTAGACGGAAACGACCGGCCAATCCCGCAAACTATTTTTCTTGCACGTGGGGGCGCGTGAAAAATGCGGCATGCATATTAATGTTTGAACACAGTCCATCGTCGCTCGCGGAACCGTAATTTTTTGTGACATCCGCGGAACATTCGTGTGAAGGAATCCTCGATGCCCCACGAAACGCGACACAACCTGCGGGATAGACCGCATCGCAACGTCTTATCCAATACAGGGACGACATCGACGAGGAGAGCCATGTTGATCACCACCATGCTTCTGCGACGACTTGTCGCCAGACTGACCGGCGCGCGCGGCGAGACGGCGCAGCGCGGGGCGCCGGGCGATCCGCAGGCCGGCAGCGACGCCGTGAGTTCGCGGCGCCTGCGCTGGCGCATGCCGTGGCTTGCGTGGCAAACGCTGTCGTGGGTGTCGCTGACGTTGCTCGCGCCGCCCTTCTGGGCGATCGGCGCGCTGCAGGTCATCAATCCGCACAGCGATCAGCCGTTCTTCTGGAATGCACTGATGGCGATCGTGCCGCTGGCCGGCGGGGTCACCATCGTGCTGACCAATCAGCAACATTACCGCGCGCCGTTCCGCAGTCATCGCGCCGCGGCGCTCTATTATTTTCAGCGCAGCATGGCATTGACCTGCGTGCTCGTGATGCTGCTGTTGTGGGGCACGCATGCCATCGACGACCTGATCGCGCCGCTCGCCATCGTCACGCCAGGCTCGCACCCCGCCGCGCTCGCGCTGTGGATGACAGGTCTCGTCGCCGCGTTCGGCATATCGTCATCTCTGCATGCGAGCATCCTGCACGTGTGGCTCGCCTTTCTGGCCTGAACCCTCTCTACGCTCCGCGCGGAACCGACTCTATGCGCCTTCGAAAACCAGGCCGCCACGCGAACGCCTCGCGGCAACGCGGCATTGCCATCGTGATGGTGCTGCTCGTCGTCGCGCTGGCGGCCACGCTCGCGGCGAGCGTGTTATGGCGCCAGCAGGTCGCCTTGCGCGACGTGGGGAACCAGCGCCTCGCGGTGGAAACGATGTGGGCCGAGCGCGCCGCCGTCGAATGGGCACGCGCGACGTTGCGTGCTCAGGCGGTGATATCGAACGTGGCGTACGTGGGTCAGCCGTGGTCCGCGCCCGTAAGCGACATGCAACTGGGCAGTTTCCTCGCGCCGGGGTCGAGCGCCGCCGCGCTCAACGGTGAGCTCGCGCGCGCCTCGATCTCGGGTAGCGTGGAAGACGCGCAGGCCCGCTTCAACCTGATGAACCTCGTGTCGCGCGCCGCGCCCGGCCAGCCCTGGCAGACCAACGCCGAAGGTCTGCTCGCCTATCGGCGGCTGCTCGGCGAACTGTCGCTCGATCCGTCGCTCGCGAAGCAAACCGCCGCGTACATGCTGAAATCGCTACGCGAAACCAACGGTCCCGACGGCTGGCCTTTGCAACTCGTTACGGTGGCCGATCTGGCGCGCGCGGCCGGCTACGACGAGAGCACGAGCGCGGCGCTCGCGCCGTACGTCACGATCCTGCCCGACCTGACCACGATCAATGCGAACACCGCGTCGGAGCCCGTGCTGGTCGCCGCGATTCCGACGCTGACGCGCGTGCTCGCGCACCGGCTCGTTGAGCGACGCAACACGGCGTACTTCGTCAGTACCGGCGATATCGCCGAAGTGCTGGCGCCGACGCAAAGCAGCGCGACCTTGCCCGACGGGTCGATGATCGGCGTCAACAGCGGCTATTTCATCGTGCATTGCCGGATTCGTTCCGCCCGGATCAATAGCCGCATCGACACGCTGGTGGCTCGCTACGGGGTCGGCAATTTCAGCTGGACCTCGGTGATCTGGGTCCATCGGATCACCGGCTGATCGGCTGATCGGCCAGCCGGCGTCAATTCAATGCAGATCGCTGACCACCGTCTCGCCGCTCATCGGCACCAGCGACGCGTAGTCGATCGACAGCCGGTCGAAATTCGTTTCGCGCACCTGGCCGATCAAGCGGTTCCAGTCGTCGATCGACACCAGCAACGCGACCGGCCGGTTGTATTTCGTCACCATCACGAGGGCATCACTCGCATGACGTAACGCGCGCGACGGATTGCTGCTGAAGTCGCGGGTCGCCATCGCGATGGTGCGCAATCTGGAGAAGCCCGCCGCCGCCAGTTCCGCGTCTTCGCGCAACAGATGCTCCAACGTCGTCGCGAGCAGACGTGCCTGCGATTTCGCCGACACCTTGTGATCGCGCCGCTTTCTGCGCATGCTGCGCGGGTCGACATGCACCGCGAGATGACGGGCGATCTCGCGCAGCGCCGCATCCGGGAGCCGGTCGTAACGCCGCCAGTTGTCGGGCGGCAGCGCGATCATCATGCCGCCGTACGCGCCCTCTATGCCGCTCGCCATGTGCTGCGGCAAGCGCTCGCTATCACGCTCGTCGAGGTCGAGCGCATTTTTCACGACGCCGATCATCGCGCTGAACACGTTGTACGCCAATGCGACGATGCCCGACGCGAGCGGCGCTGCCCGCGCCGCGATAACGCCGAACGCGGCGGCCTCGCGAACGGCGTCGAGCGGCAACGGCAGCGTGTCGCGCCACGTGCGGGCGGCGAGCTGGACGATTTGCAGCGCGTCGCGTGTCGTCGCGGGCACGTTCGTCAGGATCGCGACGCGTCTCGGCGTATCGCCTTGCGCGTCGTGCCGATGCCATTCGATACGCCGGAACACCGGCGACGCGCCACACTCCGCGGGCAGGCCGATGGCCTGCTCGCGGACCGGCGTGCCGTCGAGCCAGCCCGCTTCGCTCGACTCGCCGAGTACGCGATACGCGGGCGCACAACCGTGTTCCTGCATGATGAACAGGCTGCCGTCGCTGGGCCAGCCGGCGAGTATCGCGGCCGGATTGAAATGCCCGTCGAGAATCCACAGTTCACCCGGCCGCACCGATTCCACCAGTTGTGCAGCAAAAGCCCGCTCGTGGACGAGACCCCGTTCGTAGGGCAACAGATCGACGATCAGCGCACGCTCCGGGTCATAGACCGGCAGCACGCAAGGACCGTCCATGGCGCCCGCCTGAGCGTCGGCCGAGGCGATCACGTGGACGCAGCGCGCCGGTCCCGGCATGCAGCGCATGGCCGCCGACATCGACACGCCGTCCAGCACGCGCACCCGCAAATCGCCGCCCGCCTGCGAGCGCAACTCCGAGGGCGGAGGCGCCACCGGCAGCAACAGCCCCGCGCTATCGCGCACCAGGGAACGGCCCCATTGCGGGCGCACACGGCTCATCCGGTCGTGCAATGCGGTCAGTTGCGCGGCGGTGTCTTCGGGCGCTTCGGCCAACCCGTCGCGCGAGCGGTTCAGGCGCGCGGCGATCTGCGTCATCGCCTGCACGATCATGGAGAGCAGCAATTCGCGCGGCGGTTCGCCGTCGCCATCCGCCTCTTCCTTGCCGAGCGGATCGTCCAGCGACTCCGCGTGGAGCGCCCATTGCATGACGAGCCGCGCCATTACCGCCATCGGGCTATGCTCGACAAAGCGTTCCATGACTGTGCGTATCAAAGGCCACCTCGTTATCGTTTTGACAGACCGCGTCCAGCGTTCGGGTTTGCGTCGCGTGCGGAAGAGACCAGAGGCTCACGGCTGTCGCCGCTCACGATCGACACGTGCCACTCCTGTCGAACCGCTTGACGAACTTTTTCCGACGTCGGACCATCGAATGTGACGAGAAAGGGGCCGGCTGACGCAGCGTCGCGTCAGTCCCCCGGACGGCATCCACAAGGACCCGCCATGTTTGTCGACCCGCGCGTCGCGCACGGCCGAGCCAGATACGATCTGAACCGATCCCCGCGCCTGTTTGCCGAAGAACGCCGCTGGGAGATTAGCGACGTCGTCACGACCAGCCTCGACAACTTCACGGGCCTGCGCAACCGGCGCAATCTGCTGCGGCTGCTCGAACGCCAGGTCGCACCGAAACTCGCGCGGCTCGGACTCGAACCCTACGTCGGCGCGCTCGGCACAACCGAAGGCCTGTTCGTCAATTTCGCGACCATGAGCGCCGAGCACGGGCTGCGCGAATTCCAGTTGCAACTGAGCGTGCCGGACCTGGTGTTGCGCAGTTTTGCGTCGAGCACGATCCGCCCGCACGCCGTCGCACGCTGCATGCAGCGCAACGGCGTCGTGTCGCTCGCGGAGATCGAGACGGAAACCGGCGCCGCGTTCGTCCTGGCCCGCGTGATACGTCCGCTCGCACTCGCCGGCAACTGGCGGCAGGTCGGCGTGCCGACGGCCGCGGGTCTGTTCGTCGGCGCGTTGAACGACAGCAACGACATCTGCCTGAACACCTATATCCGCCCCACCACGAGCGATCGCGACTCCCGCTGGGATCGTTTCGCCGCGCTGTTCGCGACGATGCCGCCGTGGCGTGCCGAACAGATCCGCCAGGGTAGCGATCTGCTGCAATGGATGGTCAACCATATCGTGGCCTTGCAAAAATCCGCCTCGTTCGTCGAGCGTTGTCCGTTTCTGCTCGAGCCTTATCGCCACGCTGCCGATCCCCTCGATGCCAGCTGGGATGCCGCCCGCGCAAGCGCGCGCGCCGACGGCGATGCGGCGACCTCGTAAGTGCCGCGGCTCGATGCCAAAAAATGCGGCCTTCTTAAACTAGGTCGAAGCGAGCCGCCCTAACCCGCAGATTTTCTTTTTAAGTGTCGGTAAAGGTCGGCCGTGCGCACGAGCGCATTCGCCTGCGTGGAAACGCAGGCTATGAGAAATGAATAGATCAGGAAAGCTTGAAGCGGTCGCGATGGCCTACGCCTCCTGCGCCGCTCAGCTCAGCAGAACCAGATTCCCCGGCAAGCGCGTGATGCGCGCGCCGTACAGGCGCCCCAGCAGATCGATCACATCGTCGAGCCGCGTAATCGGAAACTGCGCCTGCATCCGGTTGCGCCCCAGGGCCGCGTTTCTGAGAATGATTTTTCCCGGACGGTAGCGATTGATTTCGTCGACGACCTCGGCGAGCGGCACGCCGTTGAACACCAGCACACCGCGCCGCCACGCCACGAAGCCGCTCGGATCGACGCGCGAAACCGGCTCGACCTTGCGGTCGTCGTAGACCACCTGGTCGTTCGCGCGCAACGTGAGTCGCGCGCTGGGATGATCGAGCGCGAGCGAACCCGACAGGCAGGTGACGCAGACCGATCCGCCGCCGCGGCGCACATTGAAGCGCGCCGTGACGGCCTGCATGCGCCCTTTCCCGGCGACGACCGTCACCTGCCGCAACAGCGCGTCGCCCAGCGCCGTGGACGCCTTCGCGTCGATCTCCGCCTCGCCCGCCAGCAGATCGATCCCGCGCGCGGCGGCCTGGACCGGCAGCACGTCGAGGCGCGTCTGCGTATTCATCTCGACCACGACGCGATCCGACAGCACCACGCTCCGTTGTTCACCGGTGCCGGTGCGGTAGTCGGCGGTGAGGTCGGTGAGCGACGGCCACAGTTCCAGCGGCGGACGCAACGCGAGCCACGACGCCCCCGCCGCCACCGCAAAGCCGACGAACGCGCGGCGGCCCGTGCGCATCGTTTTATCGCGACGCGCTTCGGCCAGCCATTCATCGTTGGCCGCTGCCGGGGTTTCATCGGCCAGTTCGGCGGCCGCCGTACGCAGCAGGTTCCACGTATCGCGCAGCAGCGCCGCGGTCTGCGGATGCTCCTCGCTCCAGCGCTGGAAGGACTCCGTTTCGGCCCGGCTCATGCTGCCCGAACGCAGGCGCACGAGCCACGCCTGGGCTTCTTCCAGGGCGTGGTCCGCGGTAACGGCCTCAGCTTTCCTCATTGTCGGGATGTTCAAAATTTGCGTGGCCCACTGCTGCGTGAATCCGTGTACGGATCGCCGGCTTCCTGCATACGCTGAAGACAATACTTCATTGCCGCACTCAATTCACTCTCTACCAGCCTCAGGGAAATCCCGAAACGTTCGGCGATTTCGCGATTCAACTGGCCATCCACCCGCGCGGCCAGCAGGATGGCCCGGCGCCTGGGCGTCAGGCCGCGCAGCACGTCTTTCAGGCTATCGATCTTGCGGCGCGCCGTCAGGATCCGCTCGGGATCGGCCAGTTCGTCGGGCACGCCGAGCAGCACGTCGACGTCGTCCTCGTGCGCATGACGGCGCTCGTGGCGATGCTGGTCGATCGCGACGTTGCTCGCCATGCCGAGAATGTACGCGTCGGCATTGGCGACCTGGGTGGACACGTTCGCCTTGTCCAGACGCAGCCAGGTTTCGTGCAATGCGTCGGTCGCCCCTTCCTTCGATCCCGTGATGCGCTCCAGCCGCCTGACGAGGTACGCGTAGCGCGTGGCCAGGATCTGTTTGAGTTGGGTGCGGCTCGTGTCCGGCATAAGCGCCTAGTTCCGACCGTCTGTAGTTGTCGTTGGGCAATGCAGATGCACACCGTTGCCGGTGGGCCGCAGCAGAATCGTGACGGGCTCGGGCAAGCTGCCCGGCGGCGGCGAATCGAGCCTCAGCGAGCGCAGCGCGCGCACGATGGCCGCGTCACGCGAAGCCTGACCACTTGAAGCGACCATATTCACCGCCACCACCGCCCCCTTATCGTCGATACGCAACTGTGCCGCCAGCCGGTAGCCGCCCGGCATGGCCGTGGGCAGCGCGCACAGCACCTGGGTCATGCGCGCCTGCAACTGCGCGGCGTACGCTTGCGCGTCGGCGTCGTCGCCCAGGCCGTCGACCGGTAGTGCCGGGTTCGCCGGCGCCTCCGCCGCGACGGGTGGCGCTTCGGGCGCAACGGGCTGCGCGACGATGATCGCCTCGTCCGTGCCGGTGAACTCCGCCTTCAATCCGGTTCCCGCGAGCACCCTCTCAAGTGCTTCGCGCGGCGAATAATCGCCCTGGACCGGCGCGCTCATATGACCGTCGAGCAGGGGCGCGGGCGCCAGCACGATCAGCTCGGTGGTCCGTGCGAACGCCTGCAAGGCCTGCGCGAGCGGCTGGGCGGGCAGTTCGAAATGCGCCGCGCGTGCGACCGGACGGCTGGCCTCTCCCGCGTCCTGGGCCTTGGCGCAACGCATGACGAACGCCAGCAACAGCAGACATGCCGTCAACGCCAGGACACCGGTCGGCGCCCGTGAACGTGTCATCTATCAATGCCGGAAATGTTTTGCACAGGACTTCGACGCAGCGGCCCAGAGCCGCCCCGAAGCAAGCGAACATCGCATCGTAGGGAATCACTGTGACACTTAGGTGAATCCGCATAGGGATGCGGTTTGTATCGACGTTCGATGAGTGCGGGCCCGGAGTCGGACCCGGCGAGTTCAGGGGCGTCGCACGACGAAGTTGCCGATGCCCGTGCCGACTACGAGAAGCCGCACGCCCGCCGAGGACAGCGTGATCGTGACCGGCACGCCGATGCTTTCGTCGCCGAATACGACGCGCGATACCGGCTCGTTGCTGCCGGTGTAACGGACCGACACGCCGGTCACTTCGGTCGACCAGCGATGCGGGCTGAACAGATCGTCCGCGACGGGCTTCCACGCGCCGTCTTCGCTACGCCGATAGAACCTGTAGCCGCCGGCGATGGGTTGCCAGGCCATCGGCGTCGAGCGGACTTGCGCTTCGTCGCCGGCGGATTCGAGCAGGCTCGCGAGACGCTGCGCTTCTTCGGCGAGATCGGTGCGGCGGTTACGCGAGGGCGCCAACGCGACGACCGTGACCAGCAGGCCGACGATCAACAGCACCACCATCATCTCGAGCAGCGTGAAGCCGCGCTGCGTGTGACGAGCCGGGCGCGTGCGTCGTTTAGCAGCGAGAGGTCGCGCAGCGTGACCCGCTTCGTTCCGCTGCTGCGTTTGCGTTTGCTTGCGCGTTCGCATTCGCATCGCTCACTGCACCATGTTGTTCAACTCGATGATCGGCATCATCACCGCCAGCACGATCACCAGCACGACACCGCCCATCGCCAGAATCAGCAGCGGTTCGAGCAGGCTGGTCAGAAACATCGTGCGCCGTTCGAGTTCGCGCGACTCGCCGTCGGACGCGCGGTCGAGCATCGTCGTCACGTCGCCGGTCGCTTCGCCCGAGCGGATCAGATGCACCAGCACCGGCGGAAACGTCTTCGTATTGCCGAGCGCACGCGACAGCGACGTGCCTTCCCTCACGCGCACGATCGCGTCCTGGATATTGGCGAGCATCGCGCGATTGCTGAGCGTTTCGCCGGCCGCCTGCAACGCTCGCAGAATCGGCACGCCGGCTGCCGTGAGAATGCCCAGCGTGCTGGCGAAACACACCGTGTTGTAGCCGCGCACGATCCTTCCCGCGAGCGGCGCGGTGAGCAGCCAGCGGTCGAACGAAAGACGCGGCCCTGGCCGCGCAAGCACACCGCGCACGATCCACACGATCACGCCGACTGCGATGAGCGTCGCCCACCACCAGTGCCGCACGTAGTCCGATAACGCGAGCATCGCCACCGTCAGAAACGGCAGCGCCTGTTTCGTGCTGGTGAACACGTTCGCCACTTGCGGCACCACGTAGCTCAGCAGAAACGTGACGATGCCGAACGCGATGAACGTGACGACGGCCGGATAGGTAAACGCCAGCAGGATTTTCTGCCGGAGCGCATTGCTTTGCTCGATGTAGTCCGCGAGACGCGACAGCACGATGCCGAGCTTGCCGGTGTGTTCGCCCGCGGCGACCAGCGCGCGATAGATGTCCGGAAAATCGCGCGGGTGCTGCGTCAACGCATTCGCGAACGAATGACCGCCGACCACTTCTCCGCGAATCGATGCCATCAATTCGCGGATGTAATCGCGTTCGGCCTGTTCGCTGAGTACCGAGAGCGTTTCGTTGAGCGGCAGACCCGCGATCAGCAGACTCGCCAGTTGCCGCGTGAGGATGGCCTGCTCACGTTGCGACAGCTTGCGCCCCGCGCCGAGCCGCCGGCTGCGCTCGCCTTGCAGCCGCGACGCGGCCAGTTCGACGACCAGCGGCGTGAGCCCCAGACCGCGCAACTGCGTGCGCCCGGCGCGCGCGCTGTCCGCCTCGAGTACGCCCTTCAGCGTCTTGCCCGCCATGTCGATGGCTTCGTACCGGAATGCGGACACGTTGTTGATCTCCCCTTCGTCTATGTGCGTGACGCGTTGCTGCGTTGCTGCGTTGGAAGAGACTAGACAGTGAACCGGCGCAGTTTTGTGACGAATGGTGGGCTACCTTTTTTGCGCGACGCCAATGCGGCGGAATAGACGTTTTATTCCCAGATTGAGATATCAGGCTCAAACGAAGGATGCCGAAATGTTGCGTACCTTTCGTTATGAAAAATTCACGAGATCAAGACGACGTTCATCCTAAAGTAGCTGCGCGGTCAACGACATCGTTCCGGCTGCATCGGCAGGTTCACTCTTTTTCTTCGTGCAAGGAAATCTCATGAAATCCAGCAAGCGCAAGATCTGTCAAATTCTGGCTCTCGTCGTGTCGGGCGTAGGCGCATCGGCGGCAATGGCGGTTCCCCTGGTTCAAGGCGGCGGCTCGTCGCTCGTCGCGCCGACGATCGGCAGCGTCAGCCAGGCCAACACCGAAATCGGTCTGTTCGGCACCAGCGAAGCCACCTTCACGTACTACTCGGTCGGTTCGGGCGCAGGCCAGAACGCATTCCTCGGCAACCAGCCGACGTTCTTTGCGCCGGGCCTGACGGGCACGGTCGATTTCGCCAATAGCGATGCAGCGCTGACCACCGCGCAGATCACGTCGTATCAAGCTGGCCTGGGCACCACCAATGGTCCGCTGATCCAAATTCCGTACATCGTCACGCCGATCACGTTCCCGGTGATCAACGCGCCGGCCGTGACGAGCACGACGACGCCGCAAACCACGCCGGGTCAGGCACACAGCATTGCGCTGAACGACGACGATCTGTGCGGTATCTTCTCAGGCAACTTCACCGACTGGAGCCAGGTCACGGATCCGGAAAAGAAGACCCTCTACCCGGCTGGCGCGATCAAGGTCGTGTACCGCGCGGATAGCAGCGGCACGAGCGAACTGCTGACGCGCCACCTGGCAGCCGTCTGCCCGGCATCGAGCGCCACCAAGGCCGGCGTGACGTTCGTCGACTCGCTGACGTTCTCGAACTCCTTCCCGAGCGGCGTGCCCGCGAACTTCGTGGCAGCGACGGGCAGCGGCGGCGTGAAGACCCAACTGACCTCGTACCTCGCAGCCGGCACGGCAGCGGTGGCTTACCTGAGCCCTGACTACACGAACACGTTCCTCGCACCGTCGAGCTCGTCGGCTTCGGCGCAGCTTCAGGTGGCCAGCCTGCTGAACGCGAAGAACAGCACGTACTACGCACCGACGTCGGCTAACGCGACGACGGCGCTGGGCTCGGTTGCGCCGCCGGCCACGAAGGGTCTCGCATCGAGCCCGGCCAACTGGGTGCCGACCTCCGGCGCTACTTACACGGCGCTCGCCAATCCGGCTTCGGGCTATCCGGTGTCGGGCACGAGCCAGATCATCCTGAGCCAGTGCTACGCCAGCGCGGCTGTCACGACGGCTGTGCATGACTTCCTGAACGATCACTTCACGAGCAGCACGTTCGCGGCAGTGGTTCACGGCAACGGTTTCGACACGGTTCCTTCCACCTATCAAACGGCGATCTCGAACGAGTTCCTGAGCAACGCGAAGAGCTGGAACCTCGACATCGGCAACGCGAGCGTTTGCACGGGTACGGTCACGGGTCGTTAAGTCTTGCCCGCTAGCTGACCACAGCGTCATTTCCATCAACCGCGCCTCCGGAGCGATACCGGAGGCGCGGTTTTTTTGGTCAAACCGGGCATTCAACCTGTCCCGTTTTCAACGGATGACCGCATGAAACGCAATCGACAGAGAAAACTTCATCAGCTATTGGCCCTGGTGCTTTCAGGTATGGGCACAACGACGACGATGGCCGCCGGTCCGCTAGTGCAAGGCGGCGGATCGTCGCTTGTGCAACCACTTCTCGGCACCGCCATTCAGCCGGCTACCGAGATCGGTCTCTTTGGCACCAGCGAAGCGAACTTCAGTTATTACCCGGTCGGTTCGGGCTCAGGTCAAGAGGCGTTCTTCCGCAACCAGCCATCGTTCCTCAATCCGCAGTTGACGGGTTCGGTTTATTTCGCAAACAGCGACGCGGCCCTTACCACCGCGCAGATCACGTCATATCAAAACGCCTTGGGCGCGACCAGCGGTCCGCTGATCCAGATTCCGTACCTCATTACGCCGATCGCGATTGCAATGGTCAACGCACCTGCAGTAACAAGCGCGACGACGCCTCAAACGACGCCGGGTCAGGCTCACAGTATTGCTCTGAACGATGACGATCTGTGCGGGATTTTTTCTGGCAGCTTATCCAACTGGAATCAGGTCATGGATCCAGAAAAGTTGACCCGATATCCGACGGCCGCGATCCAGGTTGTCTACCCCGCGCAAGCCAGTGGTACAACCGAGTTAATGACGCGGCACCTCGCAGCCGTTTGCCCGGCATCGAGCTACACGAAGGCCGGTATTACGTTCGTCGACTCGATGATGCTCGCGAGTTCCTTTCCGAACGGGATGCCGTCAAATTTCGTCGCGGCGACGAGTAGCAGCGGTGTCCAGCGGCAGTTAATTTCCAATCTCGGGGCCGGCACCGCCGCAGTCGCTTACCTGAGCCCTGCGTACACGAATACCTTCCTCGCACCGTCGAGCGCGTCGGCCTCATTCCAGTTGCAAGTGGCAAGCCTCCTTAATTCGAGAAACCTGATTTACTATGCGCCGACAGGGCCTAACGCGACGACGGCCGTAGGCTTGTTAAACATGCCGGTCATCAGGCTTGCCGCCGCTAAGCCGGCGAACTGGGTGCCAACCTCGGGGAGGGCTTATATGGAGCTCTCGAATCCACATTGGGGCTATCCTGTGTCGGGTACAAGCCAGATTATCCTTAGCCAGTGTTATACCGATCCAGGCATTACGACCGCTGTACATGATTTTCTGAACGACCACTACACGAACCCCGCGTTCGCGGCCTTGATTCGTGGTTACGGTTTCGACCCGGTTCCGGAAAGCTTTCAAGCCCCTATATCGAACGATTTCCTGAGCAACCCAAGGGGCTGGAACCTGGACATCGGCAATGCAAGCGCTTGTTCCGGAACAGTGACGGGCCGATAAAGCCGGCCATGGCCAATTGTTGACGGTGCCCAAAATGCAAAACCGCACCTCGGTCAACGAAGTGCGGTTTTTTTATACTGCCGTTTCCGTCAAACATCGAGCGGTGAACATCAGGCATTCCACACACTCGAACGAAGCGCCCGGATCACACTATCGGGCGCGCCCCGCTTCGTTCAGATCTTGCCCAGCCTGTCGCGCTCCTGCTCGCTGAGCACGGCCCGCTGCGTCGGTCCCACCTGTCCGAACCCAACGATCGACACCGCGCTGGACGAGTCGTAGCCGAGCTGCTCGCGCCGGCGTTTTTTGCCGTCGTCCGTCGGGTCGCCGAAACCTTCCACCTGTACGGAAATGGTCCAGCGACGCGCCGCGCCGCCCGTCGCGTTGTTCTTCGCGATGTCCTGCGCCATTTGACTCGCCGCGGACGCCGCCGAACTGGCGGCGCTCAGCGCGCCCGTGTTGACCGACTGCCCGACCGGAATACCCAACGAGCTACCCTGTACCTGGATGTTGTCGGCGTTCGCGACGTGCAGCGCGGCCACGTTCAGATTGCCTGACACGCGGATGCCGGCGTCTCCTGCATCCACCGTACCGCGCGGCGCGATCAGATTGGCATCGCCCGGCGGCGAGCCCGGCAGCGACTGCAAGGTCGCAATGCCGGCCCCGGTCACTTCGCCGCGCGCGTCGACCGTGCAGTAATGATTGATGTCGCACGTGTATTGCGGCGCCGGCGTATCGGCCGACGACTTCGCTCCCTTGCCGGCATTGATATCGCCGTTTGAACTCCAGATCGTCAGGTTGCCGCCCTGCTCGGTGAAAATCCGGCTTTGCGCAAGCAGCACGCTCTGGTCGGTAAAGATATTGATGTCACCCTGTTCGAACGTGAGGATACCCATCGTACCGGGACCCGCCACCACCTTGCCGTTGCTGCCGACGATCTCGGGCGGCGCGTTCGTACTGCCGACGAGCGCTTGCCCGCCGGGGCCCAGTATCGAGATGTTGCCGCCCTGCTGTGTCTGGATCGTCGTGCTCCGGATGTCGAGGTTGCCGGTATTGGCCGTCTGATTGGCGCCGTTGCTGCCACCGGCCAGATTGTTCGCCGTATAGCCAAACGAGGCGGTAAACAGCGTATTGATGGCCTCGTAGCCGCGCGCATACTTTTGGTAATACGGACTGGCGGGATTGTTGTAGTCGGTGCCGACCTGAGTCAGCACGTTGAACAACACCTGCTCGGCAAAAAGCTGCTGTACGTAAGATGGAAGCGCCTGAAACTGCGCCCAGGCGTCGCCTGCGGACAGCGTACCTACACGTTTCTGCGCGGCGTCCTTGTCGTTTTTCAGACCGGTATCGACTCCGAGACCTTCATCGTATTGCTGCATGAATGCCACCAGCGCCGCTGTCGTGCCCGATACGCCAGGAATTGCGTTGCCCGGCGCGATGTAGGTCGAGATGAATGTCGCGAGATTGACGCCGGGTCCGATACCGAACAGTACGTTGATAGCGGCGCTTTCATGCGGCAGGTTCGGATTGTTAGCATTACCCACCGCGTCGATGCCGGTCGGCAAGATCGTTCCCGCGGGATACGCGGAGCCCAACGCGATAAATGCCTGCTGCTGGCTGGTCAGCGGACCGATATTGCGACCAGCCTCGACATCGAATGTGCCCGGGCCGCCAAGCACGAGCGCGGGGATGATTCCAGCACCGAAATGCGGAATCGGAGCATCGAAGATATCGCGCCCCGCCAGGATACGCGTTACGTCGGAACCACGCAGGTTCTGACCGTTGAACGCGAGGTTCACGATGTCCTGTCCGGCCTGAATCAGCGTCGGCTTGTCGGTCGAGACCGTGACAAGATGATTGTAGAAACCCGCCGCGCCGCCGGTCGTCGCGAGCATGCCGTCCACGATGCTGCCGTTCAGGCTATAGATTCGTGCAGGCGTCGTATCGTCGGCATGCAGCGGGCTGGCCGCGTGAGGGGCTGGCGTGGCCGTCGGTTGCGTCGGCGAGGGCATCTGCGCCGGATCGGCGTCGCTCATGCCGAACTGGTCGGACAATCCCGCGGAAAGCGTCACCGTTTGATCCGCGATCAGGTTCAACTGCCCGACCGTGGACGGATACAGCAATCCGCCCGACTGCACGCCGATACCGCCGTTGAGCGCGGTGAGATTGAGGCTGGCCGGCAACGTGCCGTTGGCGCCCGTCAGAGTCGAACCCAATTCCCCCATGACTATGTCGCCCGTGGTGGACAGGATATTCACCGACGAACTCGCCGAGTATCCCTGGCTATCGGCGTACTGGCGGTAGTTCGTGAGGTTGTTACTGCCTGCGCCGCCCGTCGCGAAGAAGCTGCTCGAATACGACGGGTCGAGCACCGCACCGATATCCACGCCCTGCTGCGCCGTCACGTTGAAGATGCCGTCCTGCGCCGCAAGCACCGTTGAAAGAGGAAGAGGTACAGGACTGGCAATCGGAGAAGGAATGGACAGATCCGCGCCGATGCTGCCGCCCGCACTGATCGTCCCGGTGCCTTTCGCAACGAAATAATCGCCGCTCAGAATATTGCCGTCCGCGTGCACGCCCAGATTGCCGCCGCCCACCGTTACCGGCGTATTGCCGTTCAGATACCACGTTGTCGGCAGCGATACCGACAGATCGGAAATATTGCCGCCCGCGTTGATCGAAACGTTTCCGCCGACACTCATCACCCCCTGATCGAACGCACCGAAATCGATCGACGTGCGGGTCAGGAGGTTGACAATCGCGTCATTCACCAGCATCAGGTTCGGCGTGATCTGCATCCACTGCCACCAGAACTGGCTGATGTTCGAGCCGCGTACGCCTGTCACCGTCCCTTGTGCGTCCGTCATGTATTCGACGGAGTTGATGTCGCCCTGCGCGCGAATCGTGATGTCCCCGGCGGAATCCGGATTCACGGTGGGCGAAACCAGGATGTCCTGATGACCGGCGCCGCCGCTCATGACGGCGCCGTTACCCGTCACCGGCGGCGCGTCCGCGGCGGGCACGCCGGCGGTATAGATCACGCCGGGCACGACCAGCACATTCGGGTTGTTCTTCGGCGTCACGGCCGGATCGAAGAACGATACGCCGTTACCCGCGACGACATCGATCGAGCCCATGCCCGTGCGAATCATCGTCGGCGCCAGCAGCACCAGGTTGTCCGGGTTGTTGGGATTGTTGGAGTTCGCGTAAGCGAAGTAGCCGCCCATCGTCACGTTGCCGCCGCCTGCCAGCGACGGCGCGGCGGCTGTCGAAAACGCCGGCGCAGCCTGCACGGACAGCGGATCGGCGCTGGACAGGTCGGCTCCCGCCACGATCCGGTACGAACTGCTGGGGCCTTTGACGAGCCCTGCGGAAAGTAACGGCAAACCATTGCCGGCCGACGCAACCGGCGACGGCGAATTGTCCGTCGGCGCCGCCTGCACGACGATAGGCTGGGTAATGACCGTCACCAGCGTGACAGGCGGCGCCTGCAACTGATCGACGTGCGCGGTGATGGCGGGGTTCGCCTGCTGCCATCTAAGCAGTTGGACGCGATAGGTTTCGTAGAGCGCAAGATAGCGGGGATACGCAGTCGGGTCGGCCTGCTCATCCGCGATGGTCGGCGCCGCGACGCCGAGCACGGGTTGGCCCGGCGCGACAGGAGCAGCTTGAGAAAAGGGCAGCGAACCGGCAAAGATGTATTGCCCGCTAGCATCCTGCGACGACAGGTATTGCGCGTACTGCTGATACATCCCGTAATACTGGGCAATCTCGCCGGCATCGCCCGAAGTCCAGTTGGCTGGAGCTGTCAGCCCAGCGTATTCGTAGTTGGCGAGTATGTAGCCCGCGCCAATCGTGGTCGTCGCCCACGCCGCTTCCACCGTACCGAAGGTCGATGCAGGCGGAATCGCCGCCGTGATGCCGTTACCCACCGGATTCGCGATCTGGAAAAAACCGTCCGTCAGACTGGCGTCGACCTTGACGTTGTTGTCGGCCCGAAAAGTGATAACAGGCGCCTGGCCGTTAAAACGGAACGCGAGATTGGTCGGGGACGTGCCCGCGCCGAGATTCCAGTTCGTCAACACGGAGATGTTGCCGTTGTTGATCGCCGTGCCCGGATTGTCCAGCTCGATGCCCGGCACCACGTGGAAATTCGCGATACCGGTGCCGGCGAATTGCGCCGCCACGCCGCTCACGCCGTTCTCGACATAGCTCATCAACGTGCCTGGTACGGCGGCATTCGCGTCGCCGTTCAGATAACCATAGAAACCCTGATGATCCGTATTGGCCTGCGCCGGTGTAAAGAAGTCGCTGGTCAGATAGTTCGTCAATTGCGCGGGCGTGGTCGGCGCGGCCAGCGTGTTGCCTGTCTGATCGGTCCATGTGCCCGCGACCATGCCCGGCTGCGACGCGCCTGCCACGCTGTTGTTGTACCAGCCGGCAGGATCGACGATGCCGTCGAAATGCTTCGCGCCCGTGCTCGGATCGCTCGTGCTCCACACCGCGTACGCTTCGAGATTGACGCTACGCGCGCCCTTGATCTGCGCGCCGGGTTGCAGCGTCACGTTCACGCCGCCGTCATCGAGCAAAGGCGCGCGAAAGCCGACCGTGCCGCCCGACAGGCCGCCCGCGGTACCGCCCGACACATCGATTACCGCCTGGTTGCCGAGCTTGATCACGCCCGAATTCGCCGCCGAAATATTTTCGTAGCCGTAGGTCGGATTCACCGTGACCACGCTGCCCGGCGTGCCGGTCGTATCGATCACGACGGCGCCGCCGCGCTGCGTCGCGCTCGACCCTTTCGCGCTCAGCGTGCCTTCGACATCGACTCCGCTGCGGCCGTACAAACCGATCTGGCCACCAGCCACGCCGGACGCGTCGATGGTGCCGAGAATCCGCACGTTGCCGTTGTTCGGGTCCTGCCCGCCCGCTCCGCCGTCCGCGGTCAAAGCAACCTGATGCGCAGTCAGCGTATTGGCCGCCGACAGCGTGAGGTTGCCCGACTTCGTCCGGATCGAGATCGCGTTGTTCACGCCGCTCGATGCCAGCGTCTGCGCGAGCGCGTCCAGGTTGAACCCAATGCCGGTAGCGAGCGAGATCGAACCGCCTGCGAAGCCGCTAGCCGCGCCGCCCTTCAGCGTGCCGTTCAGGTTCACGCCCTGCTGCTGCGCCGACACCGTCAGACTGCCTGCCGCGCCGCCGCCCTTCGCGGCGGAAAAATCCAGCGTCGAACCGGACTGCACGTCGACCGTGCCTGTGTCGGCGGTCAACGTGATCGAACCGGCCGGCGCGAACGCCGCGACGTCGAAGAACTGTTTCGCCACGCCCGCCGCGCTCACCGTCGAACCGTTGCCGATGGTCAGATTGCCGCTGGTCGCTTCGAGACTGACATTGCCGGCCGGCGCGGCGATCGTCGCACCGTTATCCGTCAGCGTGCCGCCGATGAGCGTCAACGCGCCGCCGACCGCGGTCCGCGTCAATGCAGTCCCCGCCGCGCCGTTCAAGGTCAGCAAGCCGGTCGTCTTCACGGTCGTCGACGAACTCGTATCGGTGAGGTACACGGGCGCATTCAGCGTCACCGGCAACGCGCCGAAATCGAACGTGCCGGTATGCTGCCCGACGATGCCGTTCTGCGCATTCATCGTCACCGAGCCGAAGCCGTTGACGATCTTGTCGCCACTGCCGAAGTCGATTTCCTTCGCGTTGACCGTCAGCGTCCCATTGCCCGCCGCCGCGCTCGACAACGGCGCGCCCGCCTCGTTCGTGAAGGCGACCTGCTGACCGTTGAGCACGACATTGCCGCCGTCGCTCGTGAACGTCCCCGCGCTCAAATCGATGCTGTTGCCGAACGTCGCATCGACATTGCCGATGAAATTCATCGCGCCCGCGCTGCGCAGAATCACCTGCTGCGCGTTCGCGAGTTGTGCAAGCCCAGCCGGGTCGAGCACGAAGCCCGGCAGGTTCGCAGCCGCCGCCCCGCCCTGGTTCGTGAAGGTAATGGCGGAACCATCCACCGTGATCGCCTTCGCCGACAGCGTCGCGCTCGGGTCCACTTTCAGGTTGCCGGACGAATCCAGCGTCAATGCCTGGCCGCCGTTCAGCGTCGCGTTCGCGCCGACGGTAAGCAGCCCTGTGCCGGTCGCGCCGGTGCGCGTGACCGTGGTCATCGCGCCGTTCGATACGCGCAGCAACGAGCCGTCGCCCGCGATCGCGATCGGCTGATCCTTCGCGGCCGGATAGCTGCCGCTCGCGCTGATCGCGCCGCCCGCGTCGACGCGCAGACCGTTTGCCGCGTTCGGGTCCGTGCCGCTCGGGTCGGTCTTCGTGACCAGCAGGATCTCCGGTCCGCTCAGCACGCTCGCTGCGTTGTTGGAGACCACCACGCTGTCGGCGAGCGCGTTGATCGAGATGCCGGTCGTCGTCGCGGTGCGCGTGCCGCCGATCAGCAGACTGCCCGCGTTCAGCGAATCGAGATCGGTCGCGCTGATCTGCAGATAACCTGCGAGCGTCGGCGCGCCGTTGCCGGTGATCTGGATGTTCTGCGACGCGATATCGACCTCGGCCGGCGCGCCGCCCGGTCCGGCCGCGGTATTCAGCACCGCGCCGAGGGTCAGCGCGTGATTTGCCGCGAGCGCCAACTGACCCGCGTCGACCGGCAACGGCGGCGTCACGTTGCCCTTGCCCGCGGCGAGCGTCGGGAAGAACTGGTCGGCGTTCGTCAGCGTGTATTGCGAGTATTGCTGCCACACCGGTCCCGACTGCACGCTGAACAGTGTCGGCGTTGCGCTGCGGCTGCCCGTGATCGCGTTGCCGAAGTATCCGGCGGTCAGCACCGTGCCGTCGGCCAGCGCATTATGGGAGCCCGGCGTCAGATTGCCGCCCGCGCTTGCCACCGTGACCCGGTAGGCGCCGGGCAAAGTCGCATATTTACCCGGCAGCAGCGTGTAGTAGCCCGGCGCGAGACCCGGCACGCCGCTCAGATAGACCGACTGCCCAAGCGCGCTGCCCGTGCCGGCCTGGCCGACGCCGAGCGTCGCCGTGCTGGTGCTCACCGTGCCGTTCGCGTTGGTGGAAGGTTGCAGCGTCTGCGCGAAGGTCGGGTCGTACGCGGACACCGGTGTCTGCGCGCCCGGCAGGATCGCGTAGACGTTCGATGCGTTCGCATTCACCGGCAACGCGACACCGCTTGCGGTGCTCGCATAACTGACGTTGTATTGCGACAGCACGTCGCGCGTGCCGCCGGTGCCGGGCACCCATTCAGCCGCCTGCAGACTGCCGCCGCCCGACAGATCGATCGTCGCGCCCTTGTTCAACGCCACGGTGCCGCCGTTCACGCCGATAAATTTCGAGGGCGGCGCCGTCAGATCCGGCGCCGTCGCGCCGGACATCGGGTTGAACTGCCACTCGGCGCCATCGACCGTCGTGCCGTACGGAATCACACGGCCATCGTTCGACACCGACGTCACGCTGCCGTTGGCGAACCTGACCGAGTCGGTCGCGACGAGCGTGGTCGTGCTGAACTGGGTCTGCGTGGCGACGCTGGTGGGATCGCCGACGCCAAACACCAGCGTGCCCGACGGTGCGCGCACGGTGCCCCCCTGCACGATGTTTGACGCATCCACCAACAGCGTGCCGCCCGCCGAGAGCGGCACGCCCGCCGTACCGTTCGATTCAAACGCGATGGTGGTCGGCGCGGGCTGGTTCGTCGCCGGGTTCGTGGGTCCGACAGCGGCGAGCACGAAGGTGCTGCCGGTCGACGGATACAGATCCGCCGCCTTGAACGTCAGATTACCGGGCGTGAAGAGTTCGCCGGCCATCAGTCCAATGCCGCCGGTCTGCAACGCATTGCTCGAACTGAGGCGGATGTCGCCGCTGCTCGTGAAGTTCGCCGCGCCGAAGTTGTTCAGCTGAAGTTGGTTCTCCAGATCGATGAACGATGCATTCACGTTCAGCGTGCCGTTCGAAAGCGTCTCGACCGGCTTGAACACGTTCGAATTGCTGTTGACCGTGGGGCCGATCAGCGCGACATAGGGCGCGTCGATGTTGACCGTTGTGCCCAGCGCGTTCTGCGGCGCCGTGGCCAGCAGCGTCGATAGCACGGGGATGGGCGTCGGATTCTGCGGTGTCGGTTGAATCGCGGGTGTGGACAGCAACGTGGTCAACTGGTCCATGCCGATCGCCGCGATACGCCCCGCGTTCAGCGTGACCGAACCGGGCAGCGTGAGGTTGACGTCGCCGGCGAACGCCAGCGCCGCCGGCGTGCCCCTCACGATCGCGGTATTGCCCAGCACCAGATTCGCGATCCCCGAATCGTTCAGGTGATCGGCGGCGAACTGGAGCACGCCGTTCGGCTGCCCCAGCGCCTGTCCGGTCGTCGGATCGATGGCCGTTGTGAAGCTCTGCCCCGGCGCCAAACCCTGCGGCACGAGGGTGCCGTCCTCGCGCACGACGAGCGCGGTCGCGCCGACCAGCGTCGTTTGCGTGCCGTCGGCCTTAAACGCGCTGGATGACGAATTCTGCTCGGGCTGGATCGTCAGCGTGCCACCCGCCGCCTGCGCCGCGCCACCGTGAGCGACGAGCGTCGCGTCGAAAAAGAGGCCGCTCGACGCGCCCAGCGTAATCGACCCGGCGTTGCTCCAGACCGGCTGCGACGCGTACGTGCCATTGGCCTGCAACTGGTCGAAGACCGCCGATGCGCCGGAGACGTCGATCTTCGAGCCCGCCTGCGCCACCATGTAGCCCGAATCGTCGGACAGTGTCACGCTGCCGCCCGCCAGCACCTTGCCCGTATTCGGCGTGATGGCGGTCAGGCCGTTCTTGACGGGCGCCGCGAGCGGATTGACCAGCGCCACGCCGGCGACGTCGAGCAGCGCGTCTGCGCCGAGCCACACGGATTTGCTGTCGCTCGTGAACGTGTTGGCCTGGTACTGTCCAGGCAGCGTATGCAAGGCCGTGCTCGTGTCGGCGTTCAGCGTGATCGAGCCGCCCGGCGCGATCAGCGAGCCCAGCACGGTCACCTGCGCGGGCGAACCGAGCCCGATGCTGGCGCCGGCATCCGCGACGATCGCGGCACCCTCCCCGACGCTCACGCCGCCGGTCACGCCGGGGTAGACCGGCACCTGCGCGATCCCGTTCGAATCGAGCTGGGTCCACGCGGCATAGCCGCCGCCCGTCATCGTGAAGCTGGTCGGCTGGCGGTGGTACGCATCGAGCGTCCCCAATGTCGTCAGCCTGCCTGTCGACAGATCCGCGCCGCTGGCGGTGCGCTGCAACGCGACTGCGTCCGGCATCAGATTCTGCTGGGTGACACGCAACAAGGTGCCGGGTGCCACGGTCGCGTCGTAAAACGCATTGAGCACATAACCGCCGAACCCCTGGGTCGCGAAGAAACTGGGCGGCAGCACGAGATCCCAGGCCGGCGCCTGCGTTGCATCGCCGCCGATCTGAAAGCCCAGCGTCTGCAAGGTCAAGGTGCCGCCACCCGCGAAGCCTGCGCTGCGGATCGTGCCGTCCATCTCGATGCGTGCGCCGGTCGGCTGCAGGGTGGGTAGCGCGAAAGCGCCGTTCGTCGTGTCGCCGAATGCGAATCCGCCTTTCGCGACGTACGTGAGCAGCGACAGGCTGCCGCCCTGACCGGACGGAATGCCGTTACTCGTCAGCAACTGGCCGTTGGACTGCAACTCGCCGCCGCCGGACACGTCGAGCACACTGCCCGGCTGCAACAGGATCGACCCGGTTCGATCGGTGATCACATTGTTGCTGGTGGTGCTGTAGCTGGTGGTGGCGAGCGTGATGCTGCCGCCGTTGATGAACTCGCTGTTGCCGGGGGTCGTGCCCGGCGCGGCCTGAACGTCGTTGTTCACCCACTGGCCCGCGACGCTGATCAACGCATCCGGACCGACCGTGATGTTGCCGCCGCCGGAAATCGATACCGTTCCCGAGGGCGCGATCAACTGGCCCGCGACCGTTGCGCTGCCTGCCACCGAGCCGTTGAATTTGAATGAGCCGCCCGGCTGCAAGGTCAGCTTCGTGCCGTCGGCGACCAGCAGACCCTTGCCGCTGTTTTTGTCGCTCGTGATGTCGACGTTCGCGAAACCGCCGGCATTCAGCGTATCGACCGGGACCACGATCGTCGCCAGCACGTTGTTCGGATCAGTCGGCGCGAGCCCGTTCAGGACCGCCATATTCAACGGCGTATCGATCGAGAACCCCGGCGCCAGATCGCTCAGCTTCGGCGCAGCGTTCTGCAGGATCACGAAGCTGAATTCGCCTGTCGGCGCGCCATCCCTGCCGTTCTGCGTCAGCGCGATCAACGCTCCGGCGCCCAGGAGTTTCGGATCGACGCCGAGATTGAACGAGCCGCCGCTGGGCAGATCGTTACCCTGCGTCTGCTTCGAGCCGCCGAACGCCTGCGCGCTGATGTCGCCGTCGAGCACCATCGACTGCGACGCGAACACGTCGAGCGTGCCCGCATTGCCGCCGACGATAAACGCGGGCTGCCAGGCCCCACCCGTCTGCAACGGGTTGTACCAGGTCTTTGTCACGCCCCAGCGCGGGTGGCTCTCGGTGAACTGCCCGGCAATGCCGACGAAGGTGTCGTACGGACTCGCCTGACCGATCGGCACGATCGCGCCGCTCGCATCCACCAGACGCGTGGTGTTCACCATGCCGCCGTCGTAATGCACGTAGCCGCCGTTCAGGTTCATCGACGAGCCGGCCGCCGTCATCACCTCGTTGCCCGACAGCGTGATCGTGCCGCCGTTGGTCAGCAACTGGCCGACCGTGCGCGGCATCGCGTTCGCGTAGCCGGACAGATTCAGGATCGGGCTGCCGACCCACTGCAGGCCGTCGCTACGCGTGCCGGTGAGCGTGCTGTCCACCACCACGCCAGTCTGGCCGAACAGGAAACCGTCGCGCAGCAGCGGCGAATCGGCCAGTTCGTTCTGGCCGATCCGGCCGATCGTGAGCAGGATGCTGGACATCGGCAATTCGACGTTCGCGAGACCCGAGACGTCGATCGTCGCGCCGTCGTCCAGATAGATGCGGCCGGGCACCGCGGTTTGCCCGGCCGGCGTCGCGTAGCCGGTCACCGCCTGGGTCAGCGCGTTGACCGTGACGCTCGAACCCGGCGCCTCGATCAGCGAGCCGCCCTGGAACCATACCGAGCCCGCCGTCATGCCGATCTTGCCGGCCGTAAACGTCGTGCCCGGCGTCGAGGTCGCCGTCTGGCCGTCCGTGTCCGGCAGCACCGCCGTCACCGAATCCGGCCCGAAACTGAGCAGGCCGGCGCGGCCCGCGCCGCTGGCGACGCCAGCGCCGGTGGTCGCCTGGCCGAGGCCCAGGTACGCGCTGCCCGTCGGCTTGTTCGACTGGTATTCATCGACGGTCGAAATCGTGATGGCGCCCGGCGTGTTGACGCTGGTGGTCACGCCCACGACACCGTTCTGCTGCACGCTGCTGCCGAGCAGATTGATGTTGCCGCGCGCGGCCTGCACGATGCCGGTATTCGTCAGGGTGCCGACCGGTGTGATGTCGATCTTCTTGCCGGTCGAATCCGTCGTGACGATCTGTCCGCTCAACTCGGGCAGCAGCACCTGCGGGTTGCCCGAGTTCGGCAGGAGACTCACGCCGACGCCCGCCGCCAGCACGACCTGACCGCCGCTCGCCGTGATGCTGCCGGCGTTGTTTACGTTGGGCGCGGCGATCATCACGAGGCCGCCGTCGCTCACCGTGCCGTTGGTGTGGGTCGTGATCGACGCGCCCGGCGCGATCGTCACGTCGCCCCATCCCGGCACCTGGCTGGGCGACGTCACCTGCACCTGGTTGCCCAGGCCCAACACTTCGTTCGGCACGGAACCGCTCGCCGGCACGCCGCCCGTCTGCGAATTGCCCGCCTCGCGCGGCGCGAGTCCGCCTGTGGTGCCGGCCGGCAAGCTCAGAAACTGCTGATTGCTCGCGACGATCCCCGCAGCGTCCTGCGCCAGCGTGCCGGTCGCCACGGGCACGCGGTTCACAAGCGTCTGGTTGTAGTCGTTCATGTTCAGCAGGTCGAGTGACGACGCCACCAACGCATGCACATTCACCTGCGACCCCGCGCCGAACAGAATCCCGTTGCGGTTGATCACATACACCGCACCCTGCGCGTTGATGTTGCCGAGAATCTGACTCGGCGCGCCGCTCGGATCGACGATGCGGTTGAACACCGCCCAATTGTTCGCACCGTTCGTCTGCGTGCCGGCCGACTGATCGAAGTTCAGCGTGGTCTGCTTGCCGACGTTCATCGTCTGCCAGGTCAGGATCGCGTTCTGGCCGGTCTGCGTCACGTTCACGTTGACGTGGCCGCTGCTGTCGACGGTTTGCTGAGGCCCGTTCGCGTTGATCCACAGCAGCGGATTGGTCGAATCCGTGTTCTGGCTGATCAGCGCGCCTTTGCCGTTGTTCACGAAGCTGACGCCCGGCGCCACCTGCAAGCCGCCAGGCGCCAACCCGTTCGGCACGTTCGACGCCGTCGCCGCGGCGGCCGCCGCTGCCGCGCTTTGCGCGGCAATCTGCGCCGCGATCGCCTGCGCCGCGTGACCGAGGTTGCGAATCGACGGTTGACTCGCCTGCAGCGCCTGCTGCGGCGACACGCCGAGATTCGGCACGCCCGCGCCGCCGTAGCCGCCCGCGCCGCTCGCCGCGTTACGCGCGGTGGCCTGTCCCAGATTGACGATGCCCGCGGCATGCGCCTGAGTCGTGAAGCCCGCCGCCAGGATCAGCGCGACGGCGCGGCGCAGCGGCCGCACGTCGGCGATAAGGACAGTCTGCGAACGATACTGGTGTTGTTGTCGTACTGCGCGCGCGCGTGCTGCCATGCTCCACCCCGAAACCTTAGAAGTTGACGACCCCGCCGCGTGCGCCCACTCTGGCGCCCACGTGAAGCCGCGAATGTCGATTACCCGAATTCCCGATTCTTCGATCCTTCGACTGTTCGCCGACCCCGCGCCGACCAGCCTGAATCCATCGAAAATACGGGTCGCGCATGGCAGCGATGTTGCGGCTGTTACGCATCATTTGAGCCGCTTCAAATGGTCCGTAGCTTTTGCTGCTGTGGGCGGCTCATGTCGCTCACGCGACCCACGCGGCTCATGCCGTTCGCTTTCGTGCCGTTGCCATGGCATTGCCACGTCATCCACCTGCATCATCTCGAGCAACGCGTTGCCCACCCGTTCGATCACCGCCGGCCAGTCGCCCGGCCGCTCCTGACGGAACAGCCGCGCGTTCGGATACCACGGGCTGTCGTCGCGTTCGAGCAACCAGCGCCAGTCGGGTGCGCGCGGCAGCAGAATCCACACCGGCCGACCGACCGCACCCGCCAGATGCGCCACCGACGTATCCACCGAAATCACCCCATCGAGCGCATCGATCAGCGCCGCGGTGTCCGCGAAATCCGCAAGCGCATTGTCGAAACACACGACGTCGCTCGCCGCCAGCGCGGCGCGATCGCGTTCGCGCACGTGCGGCTGCAGGCTCACGAAAGTCGCATCGAGCGCGAACAACGGCGCGAGTTCGACCAACGACAGCGAGCGGTTTTCGTCGTTGTTGTGGCGAGGATTGCCGGACCAGGCGAGGCCGATTTTCAGTTTGTGCGGCGGGGCGATGGCATCGACACGGCGACGCCATGCATCGCGCCGCCGCGCATCGGCGTGCAGATAAGCGCGCGGCGCGGGAATCGTGTCGAGCGTCGTGCGGAAAGCGAGCGGCAGGCTCATCAACGGAACCTGAAAATCGAACGGAGGGATCGCGTCGTCTTCACTGACGATGCCACTCACGTTGCTCAACGACGCCAGCAGCGTCGCCAGTTCGCGCGGCGCTTGCAGGATCACCGTCGCGCCCTTCGCATGAACGAGGCTCGCGTAGCGGCAGAATTGCAGCGTGTCGCCGTAGCCCTGCTCCGCGTGCAGCAGCACGGTCTTGCCCGCAATCGGCTCGACACCGAGCCACAGCGGACGGTCGGCGTGACGCCGGTGCAGCGCCACGTCGGTGGCGTGCCAGCGCGCTTCGTGCAGCGGCCAGCCGCTTTCCATGTCGCCCATCAGCAAGCGGCAGTACGCCTCGGAGCGACGCGCCGCGCCATGATGCGGATCGCGTTCGCAGGCCTGCACGTAAGCGCGCAGCGCGGCTTCGTGTTCGCCGATCTGCTGCAACGCGACCGCGCGCGTATAGAGATGTTGCGCGGTATCGGCGGGGGCGCAGGCGGCTTTCGCGTGACTGTCCATCGCCTCGTCGTAGCGCGAGAGTTGTTGCAGCGTGACGGCGCGGTTGTACAGCAACTCGGCGTGCGCGCCGGTCAGCGCGAGCGCGCGATCGTAGTCGTCGAGCGCTTCGTCATGGCGGCCGAGTGCGCGCAGTGCTGCTGCGTGGTTGCGCAGCGCGTCGATATGGTCGGGGGCGCGTTTGAGCGCTTCGCTGTAGGCCTCGGCTGCTTCCTGATGTCGATCGAGTCCGAGCAGCGCATTGCCGCGTCCCACCCAGGCGGTCGACTGCTCGCGATCGATGGCGAGGAGCCGGTCGCAACGCCGCAGCAGTTCCGCGCGCGCATGCAGCATGTCGAGCGCGACGCAGCTTGCGTATAGCAG
Organism: Paraburkholderia sp. BL21I4N1; assembly: GCF_002973525.1. Classification (GTDB taxonomy): domain Bacteria; phylum Pseudomonadota; class Gammaproteobacteria; order Burkholderiales; family Burkholderiaceae; genus Paraburkholderia. The sequence goes on along the minus strand of NZ_PVEN01000014.1, from coordinate 22,528 downwards.
CGCCGTGTCGTCCGGCGCGAGTTGCAGGCCTTCGTCGAGGATTGTCAGCGACTCGGCGGCACGCCCCAGTTCCGTCAACGCGATGCCTGTGGCCAGCAGCAACGCGGGGCTGCGTCCACAGACGACCATCGCGAGGCGATACTGCCGCAACGCTTCGTCATGACGGCCGACTTCACGCAGCGCGTGACCGCGCTCGACATGCGTGACGGCGTCGTTGGCATCGAGCTTCAACGCGCGCTCCAGGCTGATCAATGCATCGGCAGGACGACCCAGCGCGCGTAACGCGGCGCCGCGACGGCTCCACGCCTGGGCTTGCGCGGGCGCGCGTTGCAGCGAACGGTCGTAGGCGGCGATCGCTTCGTCGTAGCGTTCGAGTCCCAGCAACGCGTCGCCGAGCGCCGTGTGAGCGGGCGGATGCGCGGGATCGAGTCTCAACGCCTCGTCGAGCACGGCCAGCGCGTCCCGATAACGGCCCACGCCGACCAGCGCCGCCCCGTGATTCGTGAAGTTCCAGGCTTGCCGCAAACCCGCGCGCATCGAGCGCGCGATCAGCGGTTCCGCGCGCGCCGCATCGCCCTGACGCAGACAGACGAGTCCCAGCAGATGCAACGCCTCGACGTGGTCGGGCGACAGGGTCAGCACGCCTTCATAAAGACGCTGTGCCGGGCCGAGGTCGTTCTTCTCAAGCAGCGCGCGCGCATTGCGCAACGAATCCGCGATAGCCTTCTGCACCGCGCTTCCGTTCGCCACCGGCGCGAACGGAGAGGCGGCGTCTTGCGCGTGCTGCCGGTTCACCGGCCCGCTCCATTCACGAGCGCCGGAAACGCCGCCTTCACGGCTTCGACGACCGGCTGCCATTTCCCTGCCTCAGCCTGGCGGAATAGTCGAGCGCCGGGATACCACGGGTTGTCGTCGCGATCGAGCATCCAGCGGAAGTCCGGCGTATGCGGCAGCAAGACCGCAAGCGGCCGCCCCAACGCGCCCGCAAGATGCGCAACCGACGTGTCGACACTCACCACATAATCCATCAGCGCGGTCAGCGCGGCCGTATCGGCAAAGTCCTCGATCTGATCGCCCACGTGACGGATCGCACTCGCGGCGAGCGCGGCCTGATCTTCGTCGCGCACCACCTTTTGCAGGCTGATCCAGTCGAACGCGTCGTCGAGCAACGGCAGCAGGTCGGCGAGCGGCATCGACCGGTTGCGGTCGTTCAGATGCAGCGGATTGCCCGACCACACCAGGCCAATACGTGGCCGTTGCGGCCGTCGCGGCACACCCAGCCGCTCGGCCCAACGCGCGACGTGCGCGGGATCGGCCCGTAGATAAGGCACTTCCGCGGGAATCGACGCCTGCTCCGTGCGGAACTCAAGCGGCAGACTCAGCAACGGACAATGCAGATCGAACGGCGGCAACGGGCCGCCGCGCACGACCAGAGCATCGACGCCATCGAGCGTCTCAAGCAGCCCGGCCAACTCACGCTGCACTTCGAGCACGACCGTCGCACCGAGCGCCTTCACTAGCCGCACATAACGGCAGAATTGCAGCGTGTCGCCGAGACCCTGCTCCGCATACAACAGGATCGTGCGGCCCGCGAGCGGCATGCCGTGGGTCCATCTCGGCTGCACGAACTCGCGGCGGCTGCCGTCGAGTTGCGCGTCGCGCCAACGCCATTCGTATTCGCTCCACCCGGCTTCGAAATCACCGATCGACAGACACAAAAACGCGCGCATGCAGTGCGCGAGCACGTAGTCCGGATCGATCTCGATAGCCTGCGCGTAGGCCGCTTTCGCTTCCTCATGACGGCGCAAGGAACGCAGCGCATTGCCAGTGTGGAAATGCGCGAGCTTATCGCGCGGCGTCGCTTGCAGCACCTGCGCGAAGTCGCCGAGCGCGTCCTCATAACGGTGCGTTTCCAGCGACACACGCCCACGCGTGAACCACGCGGGCACGTAGTCCGGTTCGAGCGCAAGCGCGCGGTCGCAGGCTTGCCGCGCGTCCTCGTAACGCTTGACGCCGATCAGCGCGCTGGCGTAATTGCACAGCACGCCGAGGCTGTCGGGTTCGACGTCGAGAGCGCGCGCATAGCTCTGCGCGCCCTCGCCGTCGCGGCCCAGATGACACGCCGCATTGCCCCGGTTCGCGTGGGCCTTCGCATGATTCGGCTCGATGGCGAGCACGCGGTCGCAACGCGCGAGGGTTTCCTGATGCCGCCCAAGCTGTTCCAGCGCGACCGAACTGTTGTAGATCGCATCCACGAAACTCGGGCTCGCCGCGATCGCCGCGTTGAAATCGGCGAGCGCGTTGCCGGGTTCGTGCAGATCCAGAAACGCGACGCCTCTCAGGAACAGCACTTCCGCACTGCCCGGCACGAGCGACAACGCCAGACCGTAGTTATCCGTCGCGTGCTGGAAACGGCCTAGCTCACGCAACACGCGTCCACGTTCGCGCAGCACGTCGAAGGAACGCCCGGCTATCGACAACGCGCGGTCGCAGCAGACCAGCGCGTCGTCGGACCGCCCCAACACGCGCAGTGATTCGCTGCGCTTGAGCAGCACCTCGGCGGAACCCGGATTGATGTCGAGCAGGCGGTCGTACGCGGCGAGCGCATCGTCGTGACGGCCCAGTTGCGCAAGCAACCCGGCGCGTTGAAACAGCGCGCGTTGATGACCGGGATTCAGCGCCAGCGCTTCGTCGAGCCGCGACAGCGCGTCTTCTGTCCGCCCGAGACCCAGCAGCACGGCCGAGTGATTGGCAAGCGCGAGCGCGACCGGTCGCCGCTCGATCGAGCGGCTCATCAACGCATCGGCTTCCTCCAACCGTCCCTGCTGGAATCGCACCGCACCGAGCAGATGCAGCGCTTCCGCATGCGCGGGGTCGAGCATCAGTAGTTCGGCGTACGCGGCCTCCGCTTTGTCGAGGCCGCCCTCGGTGTGCGCCTTGCGCGCCCGTTGCAACAGACGGTCGAGCTGCGCGGCGTCGGGCTTCGGGAGCTCGTCTCGCGCCCGCGCGGAATCGGTCTGGATCGCGAGCGTCGTCCCTTCCCCATTCGATGTCATCGTTTCAGCCCCTGTTGCCGCGCTCGCGCCCGGCGTTTTTTTCAGTCGAGTTCAGTCTTCCGCGTCCGACTGGCCGATAGCCGCCCTGACCGCTTCGATCACGCTGCCCCACTGCCCCGGCGTGCCTTGCCGGAACAACCGCGCGTCGGGATACCACGGGCTGTCCGCACGCTCGCGCAGCCAGCGCCATTCGGCCGGGTCCGACAACAACACCCAGACCGGCTGGCCGAGCGCACCGGCCAGATGCGCGACCGCCGAATCGACGGAGATCACCAGATCGAGCGACACGATCAGCGCCGCGGTGTCCGCGAAATCGTCGAGTTCGTCGTCGAGACGGATGAGAGGCGAGTCGTCGAGCAAGGCTTCGTCCTGCTCGCGCACGGTCTTCTGCAGGCTGATCCACTCGACGTCCAGCGCGAACAGCGGCGCGAGTTGCGCGAAATCGATCGACCGGTTGTGATCGTTGCGATGCGCCGGATTACCGGACCACGCCAGCCCGATACGCGGACGACGCCCGTTGCCGAGCCGTTCGGCGAATTGCCGCGCGCGCTCCGGGTCCGCGCGCAGATACGGCGTGTGACGCGGGATGCTCGCGAGTTCCGTGCGCAGCGCAAACGGCAGGCTCAGCAGCGGACACTGATAGTCGAAGGCCGGCAGCGGCTCGCCTCGCACGAGCACCTGCGCGGGGCCTGGCAGCGTCGTCATCAGCTTGCGCAAGGCCGGCTGTACTTCGAGCACCACGCGCGCGCCCAGCGCCGCCAACCGCGGCGCGTAGCGGCAGAACTGCAACGTATCGCCGAAGCCTTGTTCGGCGTGAATCAGGATCGTCTTGCCGTCGAGCGGCTCGTCGCCGCGCCACAACGGTTGCGTGAACGGGCGGTAGTGCCGCGCCAGTTCGGCGTCCCGCAGACGCCATTCGTAGCCGGCCCAGCCTCGCTCGAAGTCGCCTTGCGCGAGATACAGCGACGCCCTCGCGAAATGAGCGTCGACGTAATCGGCTTTCAGTTCGATCGCGCGGTCGTAAGCGGCTTGCGCCGCATCGTGACGTCCAGTGTCGTAGTGGAGATTGCCGCGATTGAAAAAATTGGTGGCGTGATCCGGCCGGATAAGCATCGCCGTGTCGAGCGCGCTCATCGCTTCGTCGTAACGATGCAGGTCCTGCAGCACATTGCTGCGATTGGTCCATGCCTCGCCGAAACGATCGTCGCGCGCGAGCGCTGCGTCGTAACTCGCGAGCGCGTCGGCGTAGCGCTTCAGATAGCGCAATGCCGTACCGCGGTTGCAGTGAATGTCGGCCGCGTCGGGCTCGATTGCCAGCGCGAGGTCGTAGTTCGACAACGCCGCGTCGTAGCGCTTCAATTGCAGCATCGCGTTGGCGCGGCAGGTCAACGCGCGCGCATGTTGCGGGTCCAACGCCAAGACCCGCGCGCAGCGGCCAATCGCTTCCTCGGATCGCCCAAGACGGTCGAGCGCGACCGCGCTGTTATAGAGCGCCTCGATCATGCCGGGCTCGGCCGCGATGGCTTCGTTAAAGGCCGCGAGCGCTTCGCTCAGGCGGCCGAGGTCGACCAGGCACTGGCCGCGCATCGACAGCATTGCCGCATGGCCGGGCTGGATCGCAAGCGCGCGCTCGAAGCATTGCAGCGCCTCGGCGGTACGCTGCAATTCGCGCAGCACCAGACCACGGTTGAACCACGATTCGAACGAAGCCGGATCGACGACCAGCGCGCGATCGTACGTATCGACCGCTTCCTCGCGCCGTCCCAACGCGCGCAACGCGCCGCCGCGATTACACAACGCGTCGAGCACGAGCGGCGAGATCGCCAGCGCGCGGTCGAACGCATCGAGCGCCGCCGCATGGCGACGCTGCGCCGTCAGCGTATTGCCCTTGCGCACCAGCGTCGGGATGTCGAGCGGATCGAGCCGTAACGCGGCATCGAACTGCGCGAGGCCGGCGTCGGCCCGCCCGGATTCGGCCAGCACCGCGCCGAGGTCGGACAGCGCGCGCGCCGTGGGCACCAACGCAATCGACTGGCGCAGCAACGACTCGGCGTCGCCCACCGCGCCGCGCTGATAGTGCAGCACGCCGTAGAGATGCAGCAGTTCCGGGTTGTCGGGGTCGTTGGTTAGAAGCGTTGCGTACTCGCGTGCCGCTTCGTCGAAGCGCCCGGCCGCATGCCAATCCTTGGCGCGCGACAGATTCGCCACGGGTCGCTGCGTGGCCGGCGCGTCGTCGCCCCGCGCGCCCGCTCGCGTGTCTTGTGAATATCCCGCCTCCACGTTCGCTCCCCTCGTCATGTTGCGCTACGCGCCCTCACGTCGATCGCGTGACACGATCTTTGAAAGCGGCTGCTTCATACCGAGACTAGGGACGGGCGATAACAGGCGTATGACGAAAGTTACGGAACATTTCCTCGACTATGCCTAACGCATCGAATTGAGCGAAATGCGAGCTGCAACGGCGCATTGAACCGAGGTCGGGTGCTAATGCACGCCTCATTGCCCGATCGGAATCATCCGCACGAATTCGACCGGCGGACTACCCAGCGCGACGGTGAACTTGAGGCCACGCGGCAACGGCATGCCGAGCGACGTGATATTGCTGATGCCGTGCTGCGCCAGAAAACGCGTGTACGCCGCTTCGACGGCAGGCTGACTGGAGGTCCAGCCGTCCGGTGCGATCCACACCGCGAGTTGCATGGAGCGCGCGTTGTCGCTGACAACAATGCGCGCGAATTGATCGATGTGCCGCAGTGCGTCGTCGAGATCGGCGAGCGAGCTGAGCGGCTGTGAAGCGCTGCGTGTCAGTTCGCGGCCCTTCAACTGATAGCGCACCACCTGCACCTGGGTCGGCCCGCTGCCAATGCCGAGATGCCGAACCAGCACGAGTTCATTGGGCCGGATTCGCAAAGGCGGCCCGAACACCTCGTCGGCGGTGACGAGGTTCAGCAGGTCGTATTGCATCTGCGCGAAGTATCGGCCGATCAGCCGCGTCTGCCCGAGGTTCGCGGCGATGTCGTCGCGGCCGCGAATCGTCGCGTCGAGGCCGCGCCACGACAGCAGCGCAATCACGGCGAGCAGTGTGATCGCGACCAGCATCTCGATCAGCGTGAAGCCCTTCGCTCGCGGCGCGCCGCGCGGGCTAGTGGCGCGCTTCATCCTGCACCACGGTCACGACTTCGGCGAGGACGCTGCGACTCGACGCGGACGGCAACACGCTTACCGTCACCTGACGCACCAGCGGGCTTTCGAATGCCGTCACCACCTGACGGCAGACGAACGGATACTGGCCCTGCGGACAGGCGAACGTGCTGCGTCCCACGGGCGGCCAACTGGATGAAATGCGAATGGCCGCCAGTGCATTGTCGGCGCTCCACAGCGCTAGCAAACGGGCGCGGGCGCTGTCGGTGTCCGACGCGAGTGAGCCGATCGCGCGCAGCACCGCGCCCAGCGCAATGGCGACGATCGCCAGCGCGATCAGCACTTCGATGAGCGTAAAGCCAGCAGATTCGCCGGTCGTTGCGCGCGCACGCATCGGCCGCGGCCATGACCAGACGACGGGCGCGTGCCCTATCGGACGGACACTCATCGGATTCCCCGCAGAAGAAACGATCGGAACAGGCGAGCACGTCGCGCCCCGCCGCGTGGCCGGTTTGCGCCAAGCGGTCACGCGCCGCCGGCGGCGCGACGATGCCGCATTCGCATCGGACAGCAGGGTGGAACGGGAAGCAGTCCGCTGACGGTAACGGCCGCCTGTGGCATCGGCGTGTCGAATGCTACGGACCATTTTTGACGCCGAGGTGGCGGAGCTGGCCGCCGGACCAACGCGCGCTCAGGTCGTCCAGGCGGCGCCGTCGGGAAAACGATAGCGCTCGAGCGACGCCGCGTGCATTTCGATGCTGTAGCCCGGACGCTGCGGCGGCATGTAACGGCCATGGCGGATCACGACAGGATCCACGAAATGCTCGTGCAGATGATCCACGTACTCGAGCACCCGATTCTCCAGCGACGCTGACACGCAGAGATAGTCGAACAGCGAAATATGCTGCACGTACTCGCACAAACCAACGCCGCCCGCATGCGGACACACCGGCACGCCGAATTTCGCCGCCATCAGCAGCACCACGATCACTTCGTTCAACCCGCCCAGCCGGCAACTGTCGACCTGACAAAAGTCGATCGCCCGCGCCTGCAGCAACTGTTTGAACATCACCCGATTGTGGCAATGCTCGCCCGTCGCCACGCCGATCGGCTTGAGCCGCTGACGGATCGCCGCGTGGCCGAGAATGTCGTCGGGGCTGGTCGGCTCTTCGATCCACCACGGGTCGAATTGCGCGAGGCGTCGCATGTTCGCCACCGCTTCGTCGACGTCCCAGACCTGGTTCGCATCCATCATCAGCTTGCGGCTTTCGCCGATCTCTTCCCGAAGAATGCGCGCGCGGCGCATGTCTTCGTCGAGATTGCCGCCCACTTTCTGCTTGAAATGCGTCCAGCCCTGCGCGACGCCTTCGCGCGCGAGTCGGCGAATCTTGTCGTCGTCGTAACCGAGCCAGCCGGCCGATGTCGTGTACGCCGGATAGCCTTGCGCAAGCATCTCCGCTTCGCGCTCGCCGCGTGTCGACGCATGACGATGCAGCATCGCGATGGCTTCCTGCGGCGTGATCGCGTCGGTCACGTAACGGAAGTCGAGACACCGCACGAGGTCTTCCGGGCTCATGTCGGCCAGCAGCTTCCACACCGGCTTGCCTTCCGCCTTGGCCCACAGGTCCCAGGCGGCATTGACGACGGCGGCGGTCGCCAGATGGATCGCGCCTTTGTCCGGACCGATCCAGCGCAGTTGACTGTCCGACGTCAGCGCGCGCCAGAACGCGCCCATGTTCGCCGCGATCTCTTCGAGCGTCCTGCCCACCACCAGCGGCGCCAGCGCCTTCACCGCCGCCACGCAGATCTCGTTACCGCGTCCGATCGTGAACGTCAGGCCATGACCCGTGAGCCCTTGCGGCTGCGTCGAATCGGTTTCGAGCGTCACGTAGGTGGCGGAGTAATCCGGCGCCGCGTTCATCGCGTCGGAGCCGTCCAGCGAACGCGAGGTCGGAAAGCGGATGTCCCGCACGGACAGGTTGGTGATCGTAGTCACTTGCGCACGCTCCTGAGCGACAGCTGTCGATGTCCGCCTGTTCCACCCCGCCCGACGGAACCAGAAAGAGAGAGACCGGCGCCACGCGCGCGGCCTCTCCCATCGCGCCTTCGGCGCAACTCAGTCATACAGCACGGCGGCAATCTTCGGATCGCTCATATTGCTCTTGTCGTACCAGTAGAAGCCGGTGTCGACCTTCTTCGGCAGCTTTTCGCCCTTCAGCGCCTTCATCGCCGAATCAACGACGCACTTGCCGATGCCGACCGGGTTTTGCGTGATCGCACCCAGCATCAGGCCGGAATTGATGTCGTCTTTCTGCTCCTTGCCGGAGTCGTAGCCGATCAGCACGAGCTTCTTGCCCGACTCCTTGACGCCGATCGCGGCGCCTTCCGCCGAGCCTTCATTCGAGCCGAAAATTCCCTTCAGGTTGGGATTGGCCTGAATCATCGCCTTGGCGATTTCCGCGGATTTCAGGTGGTCGCCGCCGCCGTACTGCACGGAGACGATCTTGATGTTCGGATGCTTCGCCTTCATCTCGTTCAGGAAGCCATCGCGACGGTCCACACCGGTGCGGCTGGTCTGGTCGTGCACCACCAGACCCACCTCACCCGAATCGCCGATGGCCGCCGCCATCTTGTCGGCGGCGAGTGCGGCCGCGGCGAGATTGTCGGTCGCGCAGGTGGTGAGCGGAATGTCGCTGTCGACACCCGAGTCGAACGCGATCACCGGTATTTTCGCGGCCTGCGCGCGGCGCAGCAGCGGAATGGCTGCCTTGCTGTCGAGCGCGGCGATGCCGAGCGCCTGCGGTTTCTTGGCCAGCGCCGCCGACAGCATGTCGATCTGCTTGTCGACCATGGCCTCGGTTTCGGGGCCTTCGAACGTGATGCGGGCTTTCTGTTCCTTCGCCGCCTGCTCCGCGCCGGATTTGACGGCTTGCCAGAACTGATGCTGGAAGCCCTTCGAGATCAGCGGAATATACGGTTCTTCTGCGCGGGCAAGATTCGTCACGCCGACCAGCGCGCCCACGCCGACCACGACACCGAATAGTTTTCGATTCAACATGGCTACTCTCCTCCTAAGGTGGACCACCGCCTTCATTGATGAGGAAGCCCTTTCGCGCTCCCCTTTTTGATTTCGTCTTCTGGCGCGTCAGCGCTTGCTGCGCCGCAGGATATCGGCATACACCGCGAGAATGATGATCAGCCCCGTCACGACGATCTGCCATTCCTGAGCGACCGACATGATGCGCAGCCCGTTGGTCAGCACGCTCATGATGAACGCGCCGATGATCGTGCCGAGAATGGTGCCCGCCCCGCCGCTCAGCGAGGTGCCGCCGATCACCACGGCGGCGATCGCTTCGAGTTCATAGCCCTGGCCGAGCGCCGGTTGCGCGGAATTCAGCCGCGACGCGATCAGCAAGCCGGCAATGCCGCAAATGGCGCCGCCGAGCGCATAAATGGCAATCTTCCAGCGGTCGACGTTGACACCCGACAGACGCACCGCTTCTTCATTGCTGCCGAGCGCGAACGTGTAGCGGCCAAGCGCGGTGCGATTCAACGTCAGCGAACTGACGATCGCGAGGAAGAACAGAATCAGCACGCCGTTCGGCACCGGCAGGTTCGGCAGCACGTAACCGATCAGCGAATCCTGCGAAATCAGATAGAAGTTTTCGGTGTCGGTGAAGTAAATCGGCTTGTCGGCCGAGACCACCAGCGAGAGCCCTTTCAGCAGCAGCATCATGCCGAGCGTCGCGATGAACGGCGGGATTTTCATCTTGGCGATGAGGGTTCCGGAAATGGTCCCGCACAGCGCGCCGGCGCCGATCGCCGCGAGTACGCCGGTCCACATCGGCAGATGCCAGTAGGTCAGAAACACGCCGCAAATGACGGCCGTGAAGGTCATCAACGTGCCAACCGACAGATCGATGCCGCCGGTAATGATGATGAACGTGCAGGCAATCGCCAGCACGCCGTTGACGGCCGTGGCCTGCAGAATGCCGAGAATATTGTCGATCTGCATGAACGCCGGCGACGCGAAACTGAAAAACACCAGCAGCAGGATCAGGCTCGCGAACGCCAGCATCTTCTGCAGCGCGGCCGGCGCGAAGAGGCGCGCTCTCAGGCCGGAGGCGTGTCCGTCGTTCGCTAACGCCGACGTTTCCGATGGCAACTTCATTCAGACCTCTCGAGGTTCATGCCGCTGCTTTCAGGGTGTCGCGCTGCGTCGCGAGATGCATGATGCTTTCCTGCGAGGCTTCGGCGGCTGAGAGTTCACCGGTAATGCGACCCTCGCACATCACGACGATACGGTCGCTCATGCGCAGGATTTCCGGCAGTTCCGACGAAATCATCACGATCGCCTTGCCTTGCGCGGCAAGCGCGCGCAACAGCTTGTAAATTTCGGTTTTGGCACCGACGTCGATGCCGCGCGTGGGTTCGTCGAAAAACAGCACGTCGCAGTCGCGTTCGAGCCATTTGGCGATCACGACCTTCTGCTGATTGCCGCCGGATAGCAGACGCACCGGCTGCGTCGCGGACGGCGTGCGAATCGCGAGCAGCTTGATGAAATGACCGGCGGTGCGGCGAATCCGTGCACGTCGCAGGAAAAAATTGAGCGACAGGAATTTGCCGAGATTGGACATGACGATGTTCGACTCGACGTCCATGCCGGTCGCGAGGCCGTAGCGCTTGCGGTCTTCCGACAGGTAGCCGATGCCGTGCGCGACGGCATCGCTCGGCTGACGGATCGTCGCTTTCTTCCCTCGCACGACGATCTCGCCGGATTCGATCGGATCGGCGCCGAACACCGCACGCGCGACCTCGGTGCGACCGGCGCCCATCAGGCCGGCGAAACCCAGAATCTCGCCATTGTGTAGCGTGAAGCTCACGTCTCTAACCAGCGGGCCGGCGTTCAGGTGTTTGACTTCGAGCGCGATGTCGCCCTTGTCCGCAGCGTTGTTGGGCGGCTCGACGTCGGTCAGGGTGCGCCCGACCATCATGCCGATGATCGTCTCGACACTGGCGTCCGCGACCGCGACGGTGGCCACGTATTCGCCGTCGCGTAATACGGTCACGCGGTCGGCGATCTGCTTCAGTTCGTCCATTTTGTGGGAAATGTAGACGATGCCCACGCCCCGGCTCTTCAGTTCGCGGATGATGCGGAACAGCTCGGCGATCTCGGCGTCGTTGAGTGCCGAGGTCGGTTCGTCCATGATGAGCACGCGCGAATCGAACGACAACGCCTTGGCGATCTCGACCATTTGCTGTTTGGCCACGGTCAGTGAACCGACCAGCGCGCGCGGGTCGATGCTCACGTGCATGCGGCCGAGAATCTCGCGGGCCTGTGCGTTGAGCCGATCTTCGTCGAGGAAAATGCCGAGGCGCCCGCGCGGCTCGCGGCCGATGAAGATGTTCTGCGCGACGCTCAGATGGTTCATCAGTTGGAGTTCCTGATGAATGATGCCGACGCCGACGGCTTGTGCGTCGCGCGGGCTTTGGAAATCGACCGGCTCGCCGTCGACGAGGATTTCGCCGGTGTCGCGCGTGTACACGCCGGCGAGGATTTTCATTAGCGTCGATTTGCCAGCGCCGTTTTCACCCATCAGGGCGTGGACTTCGCCGGTCACGAGTTCCAGCTGAACCTCGTGAAGCGCTCGCACGCCGGGGAAGCTCTTGCTGAGCTTTTTTACGGAAATGAGTGGGATCATGGCGCGGATCTGGCGACAAATCCGCAACGACCGCGAATCTCGGCGCGAGAGGCGGGTCGAGAAAACACCGGCTGTGACCGGGTTGAGTGAAGGAAATCGCAACGAGAAACCAGGCGCATTGCTGGGCTCCCAAATCGATGTGCGACGATTCTACGCCGGTGCGCGGTGGAGGCTCAAGGCGGGGCATTCCCGGAGGTTAACGCGGCATCGCCACAGCCGGGAACCCGGCGCCGCGTTCACTCCGTCGAATCGAAATCGTCCTCGGCTGCATTCAGCATCGCAGCCAGCGTGCTCAGGCCCGCGTCGAGCTGATCCATGGTCGGCGCTGCCAGCGCAAGTCTGACGGCGTTCGGTGCATGCCCGGACGACACCGCGAAGGTAGTAGACGGCGTCAGCCCGATGTCACGCCTGGCCGCGGCAGCAACCAGCGCTTGGGAGCGCCAGTGCGCCGGCAGCGTCAACCACAGGTGATAGCATTTTCCGTTGGTGCGGATATCGAAACCCGCCAGCCGGTCGGCCGCCAGTGTCTGACGCGCGCTCGCGTCGAGGCGCTTCAGTCGCGCAAGCTCGGCAACGGTGCCGTCGCGCATCATCCGCTGCCCAGCCGCCATCGCAAATCCCGATGCGGTCCATCCACCTGAGCGCACCGAGGCTATGACGCTTTCACGTAGTCGAGGCGGCGAAGCAATGAAGCCCAAGGTCAGGCCAGGCGCGACCCGTTTCGACAGACTGTCGATGACGATGCAGGCGTCCGGTGCGAGCGCGGCAAGCGGCGGCTCATCGTCGAGGAAGCCGTAGACGTTATCTTCGATCACGGGAATGCCGAGCTTGTCGACGACCCGCAGCAGATCGGCCCGGCGGCCGGCGTTCATCGTCATGCCCAATGGATTCTGAATGGCCGGCTGAAGGTAAATCGCCGAGAGCCGGGCCTCGCGATGCGCCTTCTGCACCGAGTCAGGCCGTACCCCGTCTTCATCCATTGCCAGCGGCACCAGCGAAATACCCAGCCGCGCGGCGATGCCCTTGATGAACGGATAGGTCAACGCCTCCACGCCGCAGCGCGCCCCCGTGGGAACGACCGCGCCAATGGCCGCGGCAATGCTTTGCCGTCCGTTGCCGGTGAACACGAGCTGGTCGGGTGCAAGCGACCATGCATCCTGCGACAGATACGCGGCCGCGGCGCTTCGCAGTGCCGGTGTCCCGACGCTGATCGCCTGCGACAAGGCGGCGTCGAGTTCAGTCCGCATCTGCAACTCTTTCAGACTCCTGGCTATCAGGGCACTTTGCCCGGCGAGGATGGGGTAATTGAACTCGAGGTCGATCCTCACGCCGCGCGGTTCACCCGGCGCCGCCACGCCGCGTCTCGCCTCACCCGAGATGAAGGTGCCCCGGCCTACTTCGCCGACCACCAGACCACGGCGCAATAGCTCCGTGTAGACCCGGCTCGCCGTCGATACGGCGATCTTCTGCCGGTCCGCGAACTTGCGCTGCGGCGGCAGCCGGTCGCCCGGCTTGAGCGTGCCGTCCGCGATTTGCGCGGCGATCGCGTCGGCCAGTTGTAGATAGTCGGATTTCGACATGGATTGCACCGAGGTCAATGTTTATATTGCACCGATATAAATGTCGGTTCATTCTATTCACGTCGAGTCGATTGTACCGGGACTCAAAAAGCTTTCGTGGCCCCCTCCCGCGTTTTGCTCGACGAGCGTCAACGCCGACTGCCCCGGCTGCGGCGCCACGCCATGGAACCGCCATCGGAGAAGCAACATGGGCCTGCAACTGACGTTCATCACGATCCTGGTCGCCCTCGCCGGCGTCTTTCTGATCGCGTTCATGCGAGGCGCGTTCGGCGGCGGGTTCGCGATCATCGGCATTCCGCTGTTGTCGTGCGTGATGGATCCGGTCACCGCCGGCGGCCTGCTCGCCCCGCTGTTCATCGCGATGGATCTGTTCGCGCTGCGCTACTGGAAGCCGTCGACCTGGTCGAAGCCGGACCTTGCGCTGCTTCTGCCGGGACTCGTGACCGGCATCGGCTTCGGCTACCTGGCATTCCGCTACCTCGACCATCGCGCCATCGAGATTCTGATGGCGGTGATCACGCTGATGTTCGTCGGCCTGTGGTTCGTTGCCGGCGCGGAATTGAGCCGCCGTCCGCGTTCGTCGCCGAAGGCCGTCACGGCCGGCCTTGCCTCCGGAATCACGACCATGGTGGCGCACTCGGGCGGACCGCCGCTCGCGATGTATCTGCTGCCGCTCGGTCTCAGCAAGGAAATGTACGCGGGAACGACGAGCATGTTCTTCACCGTGGGCAACGCGACCAAGGCGGTGCCGTGGCTGCTGATCGTGAAGCCGACCGCGAACGTCTGGGTATTGATGGCCGTGTGTCTCGTGGCGATTCCGGCGGGCGTTATGTCCGGTTGGCGGCTTCACGGCTCGCTGGACCAGCGACAGATCTATCGCATCTGCTACGGACTGCTCGTCGTCACCGCATTGAAGCTGCTATGGGACGGCGTTTCCGGTTATCTCGCGTGATTTCCATCGCGCTCATTCAGACTGACCTCTCGCGCCAAGCCGCTCCCTCAGGCGTGGAATCGAAAAATCCAGGAACGCTCGCAATTTCAGCGGCACCTGGCGCTGGCTGGGATAAATCAGACTGACCGGAATAGGCGGCAGTTCGTATTTGCTCAGCACGGTCACGAGCGTTTTCGACTTGACCTGTTCGTCGATCTGACACGACAACACTCGGGCAATGCCCGCGCCCGCGGCTGCCGCGATCACTGCCGCCTCGATCGAATTGACGACGAGGCGCCAGCGGATCGGAATAGTCTCGAAACCCGCCTCGTGGCGGAACTCCCAGTTCATGCCTGCCGTGAAGTGTTCGTAGCCCACGCAGTCGTGAACCATCAGATCCGCCGGGCAGTTCGGCGTGCCCCTGACTTTCAGGTAGGCCGGGCTCGCGCACAGCACCTGCCGGATCAAGCCCACGCGCGTGCCGATCATGCTGCTGTCGGGTAACTCGCCGACGCGCATGGCCACGTCCACCTGCTCCTCCAGCAGACTCACGTTCCGATTCACGAACTGCACCCGTATGCGGATGTCGGGGTACGCGTGCAAAAAGTCGACGATAACCGGGAGCGCATGCGCGCGTCCCATCACGAGCGGCACGCTGATGGTCAACTCGCCCTGCGGCGCGTGGTATTCGCCGGCGGCCGTGCGCTCGGCTTCCGCGAGGTCGTCCATGATCCGGCGGCATGACGCGACATAAGTACGCCCCGCCTCGGTGAGCGCGAGCTTCCGATTACCGCGCAAAAGCAGGCGCATCTTGAGGTGATCTTCGAGTTCCGAGACGCGGCGGCTCACCGTTGCCAGCGGAATACGCAACTGGCGGCTGGCTGCGGAGAGGCTTCCGTTGTCGACGGCCGCAAGCAGGATGGTGATAGCTTCAAGTCGATCCATAGCGTTTCACTCATGGAAGGCCACCTCTCAAATCTATCGTCTATTCGGCCAATGAGGAAGGGAATAAATTGTTCTTTAAGCCCGGCTCACCCGACGGCACATGACTCAACGTTTGAGGTCCACGCATGCATTTCGACACGCTCACCGTTCACCGTTCACCGTAAAGAGGCTGTTCTGTTCAGGCTGGCGCCGGTCGAGGACTTCCGTCGCGATTCCGATCTGTCTGGCGAGGGTGTACGAAACCCCGAGGCGTAAAGCCGGATTCAGGCCGCGATGCGTCGCGGCTTCCAGACCCGCGACGCGAAGCTGAAGCTGGCCGAACTGCCGGGCGATCTGAACGAAGACTGATCAGAACTGCATGCCCGTAGATCACGCACACATTCCCAAAGGGCGCTGCAAAGCCGCTCATTTTTCTTTGAGAAAAAACATCATGCCTATCGCTTTCCCATCGCACACCCGGTGCAGTCCGCTGACCGGTGCCGCCGCGCCCATACTCGGCCTTTTGCTGGCCGCTGTCTTCAGCTACGCGCATGCCGCACCGCCTGCGGATCAGTCTTCCGCGACATCTCGCACCACGGTTGACGACGACTCGATCCGGCCTTTCCATATCCACGTTCCGGACGAAACACTCGTCGACCTGCGCCACCGTATCGACGCGACGCGGTGGCCCGATAAGGAAACGGTCGCCGATCAATCTCAAGGCGTGCAGGAAGCCAGAATTCAGGCGCTCGTGCAGTACTGGGGCACGGACTACGACTGGCGTAAAACGGAGGCACGGCTGAACGCGCTGCCGATGTTCGTAACCACGATCGACGGCGTCGACATCCAGTTCATCCACGTGAAATCCCGTCATCGCAATGCCCTGCCGCTGATCATCACTCACGGTTGGCCGGGCTCGCCGCTGGAACTCGAGAAGGCCATCGGTCCGCTCACCGACCCTACCGCCTATGGCGGCCGCGCGGGCGACGCCTTCGATGTCGTTATCCCCGCGATGCCTGGCTACGGTTTCTCCGGCAAACCGACCGGCACGGGCTGGGATCCCGACCACATCGCGCGGGCGTGGGACGTGCTGATGAAACGTCTGGGTTACAAACAGTATGTGTCTCAGGGCGGCGACTGGGGTTCCGTGGTGGCGGACGCGATGGGGCGTCAGGCTCCCGTGGGGCTGCTGGGCATTCACGTCAATATGCCCGCAACGGTGCCGCCGGACGTCGCGAAGGCGCTCAACCACGGTGAACCGGCGCCGGCCGGACTCTCCGATGCAGAAAAGGCGGCGTATGCGTCACTCGCCGATCTGTACAAGAAAGGCGCCGGCTATGCGGCCATGATGGTTACTCGTCCGCAGACCGAAGGCTATGGTCTGGCCGATTCGCCGGCGGGTCAGGCCGCCTGGATGTACGACAAATTCGCGGCCTGGACCGATAGCGGCGGCGACCCCGAGCGAGCACTCACCAAAGACCAGATGCTCGACGACATCACGCTCTACTGGGTCACGAATACGTCGACCTCGTCGGCGCGGCTCTACTGGGAGAACAACAACAACAATTTCAACGCCGCAGAGCAGCAGACCGCCGAGATCTCGGTCCCGGTTGCCGTGACGGTGTTTCCCGGCGAAATCTATCGGGCGCCGCGAAGCTGGGCCGAACGCAGTTATCGCAAGCTCAGCTATTTCCACGAGGTCAATAAAGGTGGCCACTTCGCTGCATGGGAACAACCGCAACTCTTCGCCGAAGAGCTCCGCGCGGCGTTCAGGCCGTTGCGCCGGCATGCCTGAATAGAAAAGCCGCCGTCGAATGGTTCATGCCGCAGCGCGGCCAACCGGATGTGAGGCATGGGAAGGCGCTTTCGCTGTCAGCCGGGCGCCCTCCTATCAGGCCATTCCTGATATCCTCGCCGACGGAAAAGACGCACGACCTCTAGTGCGCGCTTGCTGGCTGGAACCATTGAGAAGATAAATCATGACGACAACACCGGGCTCTGTCGCGCAAACCACTACCGGCGTAGCGGCCGGTCTGGCGATCCTCTATTTTTTGCGGCCGGTGCTCGTTCCGTTCTTTCTGGCGGTGTTGCTCCGGATTCTGATTGCCGGCATCGTCTCGCTGGTTGTCCGGCTGCTGCCCCGCGCGCCTAAATGGCTGATACTCGTCGCGACCGCGGCGATTGTCGGCTTCAGCGCCTACAGCATTTTTATCGTGATCCTTCAGGGCATGAGCGACCTCATCAAACAGGCGCCTGTGCTCCCGGCTCAACTCGACAGTCTCATTCGATCGGTTAGCGTGGGATTTGGCCGCAAGTTCGATCTGGCGAGCGTGCTGGGATTGGTGGATTTCCCAGCGCTGGAGCATGGTCTCGCGGCCGGCGTGGGCGACGCCGTGTCGAAAGCATTCCTGACGTTGTTCTTCTTTGTGTTCATGCTGCTGGGACCGGGAAGCGACGCCGATCCCAAGATAATCAAGGCAACCACCAACGAAGCGCGAGCAAACTCGCAGCGCGTGGTGCTGTCCAAAATCACACGCAGGGTACAGGCGTACCTGGTTTCCCAGACGGCGATCAACCTGGCGATTGCCGCGATTTCCGCTGGGGTGTTCCGCTTTGCTGAATTGCCCGATACGGCGTTCTGGTCGGTGACGGTGTTTCTTCTGGCCTTCATGCCGGTGGTCGGACCTTTCGTGGCGAGCGTCGTGCCTGCGGTATTCGCGGCGATCCACAGCGGATCGGTCGCGGTGCCGCTCGGTGTGTTCGTGATCGTGCTGGCGGTGTTCCAGATCGCACACAACCTCATCCTGCCGAAAGTCCAGGCCAAGAGCACCAATACGGACCCGCTTATCGGGATCTTCGCGCTGGGAATCTGGACGCTTCTGTGGGGCGTGCCGGGCGCCATTCTCGCAACGCCCTTGACCGTGCTGATGATGGTGATCGCAGCGCAGTTTGAGAGTACTCGCTGGCTAGCGATTTTGATGTCGCACGATGGCGTGCCGGATGCGGTGGATGCGCCATTGCCTGGCAGATGAAGCGGGGGTGCAAGGATTGACCACCGCCGTCATACCGGGTTTGAAGCCTCCATCGGCTATTCGTCGTTTTCTACAATGGCCGTTGGAGGGTCTGCGTCCCACTCACGTGACGAGCACAGCTTTCGCACCGTCCGCAGACTCGTAAGTCATCGCGAGTTCGATCTGATCGCGACGGAATTCCTCGCCGATTCTGGTCGTGAACATCGGATCGTCGATCAAGCCTTCCAGCGTTTTCAGCGCGGCAACAAGCTTCGCCGGCTCCTTCACCGTCCGGCTTTCGAAATTGCTGAACCGCTTCATGCTCAGGTTCTTCATCATGAACAGTGCGGACTGAATGGAAACCGGCGCTGCAGCGCCCAAAAAACCGTAGAGATAGATCGTCGAATTCATCGGCAAACCAGGCGCGATTGTTGTTAGCAGGTCGCCGCCGACCCCATCGAATACCGCCGTCGTCCCCAGTTCGGTGGACGGCACACCAAGGACGTCGGTGAAGCCCTCGGTGGTGACGAGGACATGCTCCACGCCCGAACGGAGCAGCGCGTCCCGCGCAGCCGTGGTCCGCACCAGAAAAATCGCCGGTATATTTCTGCTGCGTGCAAGCGAAGCAAGCGCGTGGCCGGTCGCCGAATTCCCGGCGGTGACGATGACGCCCTTGTGGCCCGCGTCAGCGATTTCTTCGAGAAAGGCGTAAGCCGTCATGACGTTGACGAGCGAGCCACAATAGTCGCGTGCACGGACACGGTCCGGCAGGATCAAACACGCCGGATAAGGTACATGTGCCCGTTCGCACCACAGCCCGATACTCTCCGGGCTTCTGTCGAGCGATCGGTATATCGCCACCTGCTTGCCCGTATATTCCACGGGCACGCCCTCACCCACCGCGACCACGCGTCCGGCCCCCGACGCACCCCATACGCCATGCTGACCCAATGCGAAGGCTTGACCGGCTGCCGTGGGTATCCTCAGGAACGTTTTGTCGCCGTGGTTGATCGCCGACGCGTCCATGTCGATCAGCACATGACCCGGCGCAGGCGTGTCCGGAGTCGGGATGTCACGAACAACAAGCTCACGGTCAGGCGTTACACAAATTGCTTTCATCGTTCAACTCCTCTGGTTCAGGTCGGTGATTACATGACCCGTACGATAAGCAACTTCACTCATTGCCGAAACGCTGTCTCGGGACATACCATCTATTCCATTCTGGAATTGATGCGGATAGCCCCTATGGACCGAGTGAACGCGATTCGCCTGTTTGTACGCCTGGTCGAATGCGGCAGTTTTTCCGCCGTGGGGCGCGAGGAAGGGATTGGACAGCCTGCGGTCAGCAAACAGATCGGCGCGCTGGAACGGCATCTGGGTGCGCAGCTCGTTTTGCGGACCTCGCGCCAGGTGGTGATCACGGACGCAGGACAAACTTTCTACGATTCGGCGAGGCAACTGGTGGATGACTTCGATGCGCTCGAGTCGTCCGTAGGCGATCGCCAGCAGTCGCCACGAGGCGTGGTCAGGGTCAACACGGCGCCGGCCCATGGCCGGCTTTGCATCACGCCGCTGCTACCAGCGTTCTTCCGACAGTATCCCGACGTCGCGATCGAATTGTCGGTGTCGGAGCGACATGTCGACCTCGTCGGCGACGGCGTCGATCTGGCGGTTCGTCATGGGCGACTGGTGGACTCGTCCCTCACCGCGCGGAAGCTGTCGGAGACAGACTTCGTGCTTGCGGCGAGCCCAGGCTATCTGGCGGCTCACGGTATTCCGACACGGCTTGCGGACCTCGATAATCACACTTGCATCGTCTTTGCGAATGGCCGGGAGCGCTACCCGTGGTCGCTCAGGGTGGGTAAGGAGCGCGTCTCTTATGTGCCGCACGGCTCGCTGCTCACTGGCGATGCGGAGCACATTCGCGCGGCCGTGCTGTGCGGCCTTGGCATTGCTCAGGCGCCGTTTTGGCTCATGGAGGAAGAAATCCAATCCGGCAAGATCCAGGTGTTAATGCACGATTTGCAACCTGAGCGTGTGCCTATTCACCTTGTTTATCCGGCGGGTCGACGGGTTCCGATGAGGGTTCGCGTGTTCATTGAATATCTTGTTTCGGCGTTTGCGCGTTCAGCACTTTGAAATGCAGTTTCGTTAGCTGTGGCTGTAAGTGGGCCGGGGCCGACACGGGGAATTATCGTGTGGTCTATTTGTTCCGTTCGAATTTTTCGTAGTGGCCGAACTGAGCCCGAAGTCGACCGGCGCTGTTCGCCTTCTACCATCCCATTCAATCAGCATACGCAACCCTAGCCCTCCTCAAAATCGCAAACGCCATCGCACGCTTCCCGAGCGGTTGCAAAGGATGCCCGGAAGCGGTCAGCGGTACATAGCGATGAACATTCGGCGAGCTTGAACGTCCGACCACCTTCTCGAACAAATCGATCAGTGCCTCTCGCCTCTCGCGACAGCGGCATCCATTCCGCTCGTTCAATCAACGCTGCGCGGGATACTTTATACGCGTGTCAGCCGCCTTTTAGAAGAACGAATGCTGGCGTGGACGACATAGCATCCGACATCTCACGGCCGCGGCCACCTGTATCCACACCCACGAAATTTCCTGCTCGATAGCGGCCGCTCAATAACATCGCCAGCCGACACTTAAATTTCCAGACTCGCTGCCGATATAACAATGGGGGGCGCCGCGCCACGCTTTCTAACCCCCTACATTTACTATCATAACGACCAGAACAATATGACCTATTCGAGAAGACTTTCGATCCTCGTTCCGCTGACTATGCTTGCCGCATGCTCGGTCGTCGCGACGCCTTACTCCCCATCGGTTGAAAACATCCAGACGCTCAAAGACGCTTCCCCCGTGCAAGCGCGTATTGGTGACTTTCGCAATCAGGATGGCGGCGACAACCATTACCCATTGCAGGTACGCGCAAACGTAATGCGCTCTCCTGTTGGCAAGTCCTTCGCAGATTATCTTTCGAACGCCGTTACGCAGGAGCTCACGCTCGCCGGCACGCTCTCACCGTCAGCATCGGTCGAGATCGGCGGCGTACTCCTTCAGAACAATGTCGATGCCGGCGTCGGCACGGGTGTGGGGACGATATCGGCGCGTTTCGTCGTCAAACGCGACGGCACTGTGCGCTACGACCAGGTGAAAACCGTGCGTAGCGAATGGGATTCGTCATTCGCGGCAGCGATCGCCGTGCCGAAGGCGACTCAACAATATCCGCTCGTCGTGCAAAAGCTGCTCGGCTCACTGTATTCGGACCCGGCGTTCATCAGCGCCATCCGCTAATTCCACACGGTAATCTAATCAGGAACATTTGTTATGAAACTCAGCAATGTACTGCGCGCGGCATGCGCCGCTGGCGTAATCGCGTTTCTTTCCGGCTGCGCACACGACATCACAATCTCCGGCGACAACGCCGCACTCGCTTCGAAAACGACTCCGCCGATCAATAAGACGGTGGGTCTCATCATTACCGATGAAGAGCGCAACAAGGAAGTTGTCTCTCCGGGCGGCGGCGGCGACAAGGTCGCTTATAAGCCTTATCACGACCTCGAACTGCCGATCTACCTCGAACTCAGCAATCTCTTCAAGGACGTCGTCAAGCTGAACTCGGTGCCCGACGCCGCGACCTCGCAGACGAAGAATCTGAGCTATATCGTGACGCCGACGATCACGACGACCTCGTCTTCGCCTAGCCTGCTCACCTGGCCGCCGACCGACTTCACGGTGACGCTCGAATGCACGGTGACCGACCCGAGCGGCAAGCTCATCACGAAGAAGGCTGTAACCGGCTCGGGTCATGCCGAGTTCAGTGAGTTCAAGCGCAACTTCGGGCTGGCCGCTCAACGCGCCACCCTCGACGCCGTTCAGAAGATGCAGTCGGCGATGCAGGATTCGCCTGAACTTCGCCAGTAACCGACGCGCGAGAACAGATGGAGGGATGCTCGGATAACCGGGCGTCTATCCGTGGGTGGCTGTGAAACGGGGGGAGATAGCTGGATTTGGAAGTGGAGTGCTGGCCGCGGGTCGGCTACTCGAGTTTTCGAGTCGGCAGTCTTATGTCGACCCAGAGTGTGTGAAAACGTATTGATCGCCTAAACTGAATCAACGCACTGAGATCGGGTGACTCATGAAGCGATTCGTTGAAGGCGATGACCGCAA
>NZ_PVEN01000013.1 GCF_002973525.1 Paraburkholderia sp. BL21I4N1 | reverse complement strand
CTTTCGCTTTGCGGCAGATCCCGAAAGATCCGCCTCGCGTCTCGCATCAAGCGCCCACACTTATCGGCTGTTAATTTTTAAAGATCGATTACGCACTCACTACCGGAGCCGCACCCGCGTCGTCAACCTCACAACTACCGGCACTGCTTCGTTCTGCGTCGCTGCATCTGCAGCAGAGAAACGAGATTATGAAGAACGACTGACGTGTCGTCAACCCCCTTGCGTGAATTTTCTTTTGACGATGCCCACATCGACGCCAGAAACATCCTCCCTCCATATAGAGCAGAGGGAACCGATCGCGTCGTGTGCGGACGAACAGGTTCCTCTATAGTGAGGAGCTTGTAATCGACCAATCCGCACATACCTTGGTGTATCGACCTCAACACGCCCCACCGCGTGTGACCGGCGGGCTGCGAACGGACCTGTTGACACCGTGCATGACAATTTCCTGTGCACACAATGAGCGCGAACGCGCAAGCTCAGCTATAATGCGAGCCGCGCGAATTTCGCACATTTCTATCGGCCCGCTTCGAGCGGGCTCATCTTTTTTGCTCCCCAGAGCAACAGCCAAACAACCGCGTTGAGTCACTCAGGTGATGTTGAGCCATGCTCGAAACGCCTGACGGTCGCGTCTTGCGTCTCATAGCGAAGCCTCTAGAGGAGAATACGTGAACCCTTTTGATCGCGAAGATTCGCAACACGAAAACGCCAGCTACACCCCCAAAGCCCCTTCGGGCCGTACGGCCAAGGGCAAGGGCGCCGGCAAAGCGATCCCCGTGGCGGCGGCCGAACTGCCGCCGCAGCAGGCAGAAGAACGTCAGCGCCAGATGCGCGCGCTGATCCAGCTGGGTAAGGAGCAAGGCTACCTGACCCACGCCCAGATCAACGACCACCTGCCCGACAACTTCGCGCAGACGGCGGCGATCGACAGCATCGTCAGCGCGTTCAACGACATGGGCGTGCAGGTCTACGAGCAGGCTCCAGACGCCGAAACACTGCTGCTTAACTCGAACGCGCCCGCCGTGGTGTCGGACGATCAGGCGGACGAGGAAACTGAAGTCGCCCTGTCGACCGTCGACTCCGAGTTCGGCCGTACGACCGACCCGGTGCGTATGTACATGCGCGAAATGGGTGCAACCGAGCTGCTGACCCGCGCCGGCGAAATCGCCATCGCCAAGCGTATCGAAGACGGCCTGCACGAAATGGTGCAGGCGATCGCCGCTTGCCCGCTGGCGATCTCCGCCATTCTCGCGAGCGCCCAGCAGGTCGCGGACGGCGAACTGCGCATCGACGAAATGGTCGACGGTCTGAATGAAGAGACGGTCGCCGCCGAAGAAGAAGCCCCCAGCGCCGAGGCCGCAGCCGACGTCGACACGGACGCGGAAAGCGACGAAGAAGACGACAGCGACGACGTTAGCCCGGCCGATTCGTCCGCAGCGGACGAAGCACGCTTGAAGCAACTCACCAGCGACTGCCTCGAAATCTTCGCCCAGGTCGGCATGCTGTCCGACCAGATGAACGCTTCGCACACGCGCGGCGACGTCAGCTCGAAGGCCTATCTGCGCGCACGCGAAGAGATCCAGCAGCACCTCGCGAAGATCCGCTTCACGGCACGCACCATCGACCGTCTGTGCGGCGACGTGCAGCACCAGGTCGCACAGGTTCGCGCGATCGAACGCAACATACTGCAAATCGTCGTCGCGAAGAGCGGCATGCCGCGCGAGAAGTTCATCGAGTCGTTCGGCGGTCATGAAGCCGATCTCGGCTGGACGGAACGCGCAGCGCGCGGCACCACGTCGTACGGCGCGGCGCTGGAGCGCAATCTGCCGGCCATTCAGTCCGAGCAGCAAAAACTGATCGAAATCGAAGCCACCGTTTCGCTGCCGCTCAAGCATCTGAAAGAAATCAATCGTCAGATGGTTGCGGCCGAGTCGAAGATGCGCAAGGCCAAGAGTGAAATGATCGAGGCGAATCTGCGTCTCGTGATCTCGATCGCGAAGAAGTACGTGAACCGCGGCATGCTGTTCCTCGACCTGATCCAGGAAGGCAACATCGGCCTGATGAAGGCGGTGGACAAGTTCGAATACCGTCGCGGCTGGAAGTTTTCCACGTACGCAACGTGGTGGGTTCGCCAGGCCGTGACGCGTTCGCTCGCCGACCAGGCCCGTACGATTCGCGTGCCGGTGCACATGATCGAAACGATCAACAAGCTCAACCGCATTTCGCGCGAGATCCTGCAGCAGACCGGTCAGGAAGCGCATCCGTCGGTGCTGGCGGAACGCATGGAACTGTCTGAAGAAAAGGTCCGCGGCATTCTGAAGATCGCCAAGCAGCCGGTCTCGATGGAAACGCCGGTCGGCGACGACGGCGATGCCACGCTCGGCGACATGATCGAAGATTCGGCGGCTTCGTCACCGGCCGACGCCGCGATGCAAGCCGACTTGCGCGCCGCCATCGACGACGCGCTCGACTCGCTGTCGCCGCGTGAAGCGAAGGTGCTGCGCATGCGCTACGGCATCAACACGAAGTCGGACCACACCCTCGAAGAAGTCGGCAAGCAGTTCGACGTCACGCGCGAGCGGATTCGTCAGATCGAAAGCAAGGCAATGCGCAAGCTGATGCATCCGAGCCGCGCTGATCGTCTGAAGTCGTTCCTCGACCGTTAAGCTGTCTGTTTTACGCTTGCCGTGCGCCTTGCACGGCAAGCGGCCTCGCCTGCAAGACCCTCTCGCAAGACCCTTCTGCAAGTCCCTGCCGCAAGCCGCTCCTGCATCACCTCCGCAGCACTCTCCGCCTCACAGCTGCAACCTCGCCCCTCCCACCGCCATCCCGCCGCATACCAGCAACACTCGGCCCATCATCACCCGCCACACCGTCGCACCTCACCACCACTCCCGCCCCCAACAGGCACGTGCATTGCGCACCCGCTACACAAGCGTTTCCATAAGGGAGCCATCATGGCCTCGCTCACCCCTCAAAACCCGGCAGTCGCGGGCACCGCCAACACCTCCGCTACCACCCAAGGCGCCGCCATCGTCGGCCTTGGCGTCGGCGACGGTCCCGGTCCGGAAGTCATGGCCGCCTCGACGCTCGACGGCAACAAGGTCATCTCTTCCGACGGCGAACACGTCGGCAAAATCGCGGCCATCATGCTCGACGTACGCGGCGGACGAATCGCTTACGCGGTGTTATCGAGCGGCGGTTTTCTCGGCATGGGCGACACGTTACACGCAATACCGTGGAGCACGCTCACGCTCGACACCGACGACAAATGCTTCGTGCTCGACGCCCCTGCCGAGCGGATCAAAAGCGCGCCGGGTTTCGATAAGGATCACTGGCCGTCGATGGCGGACATGCAATGGGGTGCGACGGTGCACGCCTACTACGACCGCCAACCGTATTGGACGGCGACGCGAGATGTCGTGGAAAACAGGGAAGCGGACTCGAACTTCTGAAGAGGGAAGCACCGGCAACGTCAGCGCGCCGAGCCAACGTCAACCGATCGAAGCGGTCAAAGCAGTCCGAACGGCTCGCGGCAAGGCAAGGCAAAGCAAAGCAAAGCAAAGCAGCCACGACGGCCACCGCTCCATTTGTCCACAGAAATTGTTCGCAAGCCTGTGGACAACCTGAGCATGACTCACGTAACGCATTGATCGCATTGACTTGCACGACCGCGCTCGCAATGGCGCAACAACGCAAAACCAACGAGCCCCGCAATGTCACGGTTTCGCGCACATGTCCCGAACCGCCGCCCATTGCTGCGCCGTCAACGCACTTTCGCCGAGCGGCGAACCTTGGCTGCGTTTCTCACGATCAGCCGTCCGCGGATGATCCGACAGAAACTCAATCGCCGCGCTAGCGCTGCCCTCGCGCTTTTCGGTCAACGCGAAAAAACCTGCCAGCCCGTCGCTGCGCAATCCGCTCGCTTGCAGATAGGCGACGCCGTTCGCATCGGCGAGGCGCTCCATATCGCGGCTATACGACAAGTTGACCAATCGCCCGGCCAGCGACGACACATCCACGAATCCAGGATTGATGCCCAGCGTGGCGCTGATCAACCCGATTCCCGCGCCGCGAAACAGCGCGACCACGGGATCGCGTCGCGCGATATGTCCGGTTTCATGCGCCATCACGCCCGCCAGCTGATCGGCACTGCCAACCCGCTGAATCAGCCCCTGCATGATGACCATGCGCCCGCCGGGCAACGTCAGCGCATTCGCCGTTTTGCTGTCGATCACCACCAGCCGCACCGGTTGCGCGATGCCCGCCGCGCGCGCCAGCCGCGCTTCGAGCTGCTCGAGCACGCGTTGTCCCTCAGCGCCGACGCACACCCGATGCTTGCCGACCACGACCGTTTCCACCATCTCGCCGAGCTGGTTTTCGGCACTACGCGGCATCAGTGCCGCGCCGACCGCCGGCAATGTCGTAACCAGCGCAAACGCCACCGCCAGTGTCGCTACGCCGACCATCGCCCAGCCCAAATACTGCCGACGCCGCTTACGCGGCGTCGTGACCTGTGCGGCAATCTGAGGCGGCAAAGCGTCGATGCCGGTCGACACGCGACCCAACTCACCCTTGCACGACAACGCGACTCTGCCGTCCGGATCCGGCTCGCCGACGATCAGCCGCGCACGCGGCCAGACCGCCAGCTCACCAGCGACACCGTCGATCGACAGAAACGTGCCGCTCCAACGCAGCGTCGCGCTATACGCCGCCGCGCTGCGCCCATCGAAATAGCGCGTCTCAACGGAGCGCGCCGCGTCGGAGCCCGTCGCCATCATTCCGCGCTCAGAACGCGCCGCCATGGTCGAGCAGGTTCAACATGCCTTCGCCGGTACGCGGCGGCGCCTGATCGTTTTGACCGAGTGTCTGCGGGTCGAGTTGGCCCGAGACCTGAACCGTATCCGCCACCAGGCGCATCACGCGATGCAGCACGATAGGCAGCCCCAACCCAAGCGTAAAGACGACGATCGCCAGATTGCCCAGCATCATGCCGAGCAAACGCTTCCCGGTCATGGTGCTGCCGAAACGCAGTTGCGAGCCGAGCGTGGTATTGCCCATCACATGGCGTGTCACGAGCGCCAGATAGGCGCACTGAATCAATAGCGCGCCGACGATGAACAACACATAAAACAGAAACACCGAGCCGAACGCCGCGGCCGCGCCGGGGTCGCCCGCCTTCAGCGGCGCATGACCGAACGGCAGCAGCAACATGAAGCTCTTGAAGAAAATCATGACGAGCACGGCAAACAGCGCGACCACGCCTACGAACGTCCCGACGAACGCGCCATACAGCGCGCCGGCGCGACCCTGGAAATGGAATTGCTGACTGCCGAAGCTGCTCGCGTTAATGCGGCGCTCGGCGAGTCGCATGGACACCCAAGGCAACAACTGCCACAGCGTGACGATGCACAGCAGACCGTACAGCAGCGCATAGCCACCGTAGACCAGCGACGAACCCGTCATGCCGCCGCGAATCCCGCACCACTGCGTGCGACTCAGACGGTAACGCTGCGCGCTGAAATAGGCACCCGCCGCGACCACCGCGATCAGGATGTAGAAGGCGATCATCGGCAACGCGGCCAGCAAGGCACTGCCGGTCAATACGTGCAAAATCGCGCTGAGAACGCCCGCGCCGACAACCGCGCCGATCAGAATCGCGATCGCCAGCAGAAAACCTTTGAACAGCTCACCACCGGTTCCGGTGTATTCAAACCGTTCGCCTTGAAACTGCATTCTCGACCAGATATACCGGCGGGTATTAGTGGTCGCCCAAAAACGATAAATCCCCAAGGTGATGATCTGCAGCAGCAGATTTTTGATGAAAATGCCGTACAGCTCCCCAATCTTGCCGTCGTAGGTCAATAGCGGCTGCTTCTGGTCGAGTGAATTCATTTCTGCTTCCCCCTTCTGATTTATTGACGTTTTGATGACCCGCGAACGCACGGATCTGGCGGACTTACGCTCCTGGTTAACTCCCCCGGCAATGTAAAACCGGCGGAGTCTTAAAGACAATCACACGACACACTTCACGGCAGTACAAACGTCTTCACAAGCGTCAACTCACCGGGTTTGCGCATCGGCACCCGAATCGTTTCGCTCTTTTCGTCGGGCGTATTTTCGTTGGTGATGATGGTGATCTGCGCGACCGTGATATCCGCGCCGCTATTGCCATTGCCGTAGTAATTCACATAAACCAGATAGGTGCCCTTCAACGGCGCGGCCGACGAGTAAATCTCCGGTCCATAGCCGGTCGTCACATCCACGTCGAGCGAGCCGCCGTTCGGCGCCACGCGGTCGCCGTACCAGGTATGCACGCCATCGGGCGATACGATGTGCAGGTCCAGATCGGTGCCGTCGGTGTCCCACGCGAGCAGCACGCGCAGCTTCGGCTGGGTCTTGCCGCTGTATGCGTCGTAGAACTGCACGCGCTTACGGGTGCCGTCCGGCGCACGCAGCTCGATGCCGTTGCTGCCGGAAGGAAACGCGTAAGGGCGCGAGAACTTGCCGTCCTCTTCCACGCGCTGCGGTAGCGGCGTGCCGTTCACCACCAGCGTGCCGACCGAGGTGCCCTTCTTCTTGGGCGTGTTGCGGATCTGCCCTTCGATCAGCGCGAACTTCGATTGGCCTTCCGGCGTCTGCACCGACACGGCCGGGTAATGCACGTCCTGCGTGTAACGCTCGGTGTCGCCGCTGGTGTTGCGCCAGCCGTTCAACGGCGCGGCAAAGTCGATATCACTCGCACGCGCCACGCTTGCCGCCTGCAAGCCAGCGACGACCAGCACACCACAAGCCGCCTTCATCCACCGCGTCGTTCTGGACGTCATCTTCACCGCTCCCATCCCGCTGTCAAAGTCGCTCGCTTTTCACGAGCATCAGATCGCCGATTTTGCGCAGCGGCACGATCATCGTTTCACGCCGTTCGTTCGGCGTATTTTCATTGAATACCAGTGTCAGCGTCGCCGTGATCACGTCGCGATCGTGCGCGGCGGCGTCGAAGTTATAGCCGGTCGAA
Organism: Paraburkholderia sp. BL21I4N1; assembly: GCF_002973525.1. Taxonomy (GTDB): domain Bacteria; phylum Pseudomonadota; class Gammaproteobacteria; order Burkholderiales; family Burkholderiaceae; genus Paraburkholderia. The sequence goes on along the minus strand of NZ_PVEN01000013.1, from coordinate 205,639 downwards.
TCGAAGTTGCCCCAGTAATTCAAGAAGAACAGCCACGTGCCGTGTTCCGGCGCCGCCGACGAAAAAATCCCCGGCCCCGCGCCGTCCACCGAATCGACGTCGAAGCCGCTGCCGTCGTCGAGTGTCGGGTTGGCGAAGAACGCGTGCAGACCATCGGGCGTGATCACGTGCAGATCGACCTGGGCATGCGGATCGTCCCACGTGACGATCGCGCGCAATTTCGCCTGCGGCTTGCTGTGGTCGGCTTCGTAAAACTGCATGCGCTGGTGCTGTTTGCCGTCGGCGGAAATCAGCTCGATGCTGTTCGAGCCCGCGCCGAACGCCCACGGACGCGCGAACGCGCCCTCGTCGTCGGTATAGAGCGGCGTCGGGTTGCCGTTGACGACCAGCGTAGGCGGTTTGCGCGCGTGCTTGTCGATGTGCTTCAGGCGCCCTTCGATCAGCGTGCGGTAGCGCTGCGCGCCACGATCGACCGGCGGCCGCGGATACGCGGCGACGAAATGCTCGCCTTCGTTCGTCAGCCCGCTATGCCGCCAGCCGCCGAAAGCGCCGGTGAGATCGGCGATGGCGCCACCGGTATCGGCTGCACGCGCCTCAGTCATCGTGGCAGCCAGCACCACGGCCGAAGCCGACGCGAACGAAACCGCAAACGAAACCGCGAGCGCCAGCGCGGCGCGTATCCGAACGCGACTCGGCGGAACCGGCCGGCCGCACAAACATGAAAGCGAACGTGAAGCGAAGTTCATTGGATCGGATTGTCGGTACGAATCAGCATGCGCGCGGTGCGTTCGACGAACTCTTCGTCGACGCCGCGCGGATGATGCTGAAACGCGAGGTGAATATATTCATGCGTCAGCGCGATGCGATCTTCTTCGGTCTGTAGCCGATAGATGTAGATGCGATTGCGCTGCGCATCCTCATAGGGCCGCCCTTCGCGCACCTCGCACACAGCCGGCAGATCGGGCGTCTCGTAGCCGGCCGCGCCGTCCAGACGCCGCGCCCACAGTTGCGCGTTGCGTCGCAGCCAGTCCTGCGCGCCGGCCACCGCGACGCAGTCGCCGGACAACGGGCTCAGGAACGACGTCAGCGTCGCTTGCGGCCAGGTGCGAGCGAGAATCGCGTCGAACGTCTGGCCGCTTTGCGCGGACGCCTTCGCCGCGAGCCAGCTCATCTGCCCCGGTGCGGCTTTGTCGTGGTGATACTGCACCGGCACACCGGTCAGCACCAGCGCGTCGGTCAGATCCGCGGCGCGGCGCGCGGCGGCGGTCGGTGCACGCGGCAGGACGCGCTGCGTACTGCTGCTGTCGTCGATCCGGTAACAGCCGTGATCGTGATTGCCGTGCTGCACGGCGTAGGTGCGCGCCGCCACCGCCAGCGCCTTGGCCGCCTCCGGCTGGCTCGTGTCGCCTTCCCGCTCGACCACACGCGCCACGTAGTCGTTCATACCGAAACGACCGACTATTTGCGGCGCGCCGCCCGCATCGCGATCGAGCCGCAACTCGCCGCGGCTCGTCACCCGCACCCAATTGCCGTTGACGAAACCGACGCGGAAATCGCCGCGCAAAGGCCCATCCGGCGCCGCAGCCGGGCCACTGTCGCCGAGTACTTCGCGAATCGGATAGCGGCTGAAAAAATCGACCAGCACGCACGCGCCGTCGTCGGGAATGGCGACTTGCGTCAGCAGCGGCGCGATGCGCGGCGCGGCGGCCGCGAGCACGCGCGGACTACCGCCCTGGCCGCCGAGCCACACCGGCGTGCCGTCGGCCAGCCAGCCCGCTGCCCCGCCGATCGACGCACCCGGCCGCGCCGGATCCGGCATGGTCCATGTTTTGGCGCGCAGCACGCTGCCGTAAAGCGCCACCGTGCCTTCGCCGCGTCCGCTGGTTAGCACCGACACCAGCGTGCTCGACGCCGCCTCACGCGGCCGGGCGGGCACCGCTTGCAACGCGACGAGCAGATCGCCTACCGGCACGCGGCGAGCCGGCGTCATTGCGTGAAGATCGCGCAGCCAGGCGGGTGCGTGAGCGGCGCTCCAATACTTGCGCCAGTCGGCGGAATCGAGTTGCAGGCGCGCCGGCTCGAAGAACAGTCCGCACGATTGCATCAGAGCATGTTCACGGTCGATATGACCGCCCGTCATGCAGCAATACACTTCCTCGCGATCGCCACCGTTGCAGGTGTAATCCGGCGTGGCGATGTTGCGATCGACCAGATACGCGTAGACGAACAACTTCCACACGCTGCCGAGCGGCGTTTCCAGCGTGGCCGGCAGCGCTTGCGCGGCTTGCGGCGCAAGACCGGTTGCCGGGCCGTCGGTGCTGGCCTGCCAGAGTTGGCTCCGGCCGTCGCGCAGCCAGGCGAAGCGCAGCAACGGCGCCTGAGACGCCACCTGAGATGCCACTGACATCGCAGCGGCCGACGCCGGCGCAGCGGCATACGTCACCGCGCCGACGACGAGCGCAACCCGCAGCGCAGTCACCAGACGATCACGGGTAGGCCGAAGCGTGCGGAGCATGATGGACTCGCTTACTCGATGCGCAGCGTATTCACGCGATCGCTCTTGCCGCCTTCGAACGCCTTCGCGTCCGGCTGATACATGCGGAAGTAGCGCGCGGGGGGCAACGTGAACGTACCCGGCAACGCGAAACGCACCAGTTGCCGCAACGTAACCGGACGGTCGAGCAAGGGCACCGGCTGGTGATACGCCAGTTCGCCCATCTCGTACGACGCGGCGCGCGCAAACGGCTGCGGACCGCTCACGCCTTCCTTCTCGCCCGGCAGACCGTCGATCGACACGCCCCAGCTAGTCGCTTCGACATCGCCACCCGGCGGCAGCGGCACGTCCAGCAAACCATAGTGGTAAGCATTGCCCGAGCGCGGCGTGAGCGTGACTTCGTCGACATACAGCGCGTTGCTGTCGATCGCGTCGCCCGACTTGACGCGCTTCGCGGTGAACGTCGCGCGGCCCAACTGGCTCTCGGCGCTTTCGCCCTTCTTCGGATCGGTCTTCACGTCCAGCGGTTCGAGCTTGTAGAAATGACGCTCGATCGTGATGTTCAGACGGCTGTCCTCGCTTGTGTGACTGCGGAACGAGACCAGCGCGTTGACGTCGGTTCGCGGCGCGCCAGCGTCGAGCGTGGTCGGCAGACTCGCGCCGCTCCACTTCCACAGCGGCGTGCCGGTCGGCGTGGTGGCCCGTGTCCAGCCCGCTCCTTGCAGCGACGGCAGCGTACCCACCGGCGCGTCGGCGCCGAGCCCCTTGCGCAACCACAACAACGTCAGCGCACGGTCGAGCGTCGGGTAATCGGCGCTGCTCTTCGCGAGCAAGGCCGACGTGTCCACCGCCGCACCGCTATCGCCACCGGTCATTACCAGCAGGCTTTGCACTAGCGGCGCCGGATCGTTCGTCAACGCGGTACGCGCGGCGTTCGCGGCGGTGTCGAAACCGTCCGGCAGTTGCGCGTTCGTGCCGCGCGCCATCGTGGCGATCAGCAGCATCGCCATTTGCTTGCCGCGCGGCGAATCGGCTTGCGCGAAGACGATCGAGTCCGATGCGCCATACGCCGGGTCTTTGTCTGCCGCAGCCGGCGCATTGGCGCTCGCCGCGGCATCGCTCAACAAATCAGACGCGACGCCCGAAACCGGCGTAGCGACCGGCAAGCCCATCTGCTGCATGAACCACAACGCCAGCGCGCGGTGCAACAGCGGTTCTTTCGCGCCGGCATCGCGATACACGTCCATGGCGTGCTGCCAGTTGTCGGCGGGCAAGCTGATGCCGAGGCTGCGGCTCGCGAGCCAGTCCGCGTAATACGCGTAGGCCGTGATCAGCGCGCTGCCGCCGGTGGTATCGCCCCACCAGCCGAACGTGCCACCGACACCCGCCAGCATCGCCAGACGCTGCCGCTGATTGCGCAGCAGCGCTTCGAGCCCTTGCGTGGAACTCGCGTTATCGCCGTGGCCGATCGCATCATGCGCGAGCGCTAGCGGAATCAAGCGGCTTGACGTCTGTTCGGCGCATCCGTACGGATAGTTGATCAGATCGTCGGCGACGCGCATGAACTGGCTGGCCGCGCTGCCGATAAAACGCACGCTAACGTCCTGCGCGTCTTGCGGCAAATTGAGCGGCTTGTTCGAGCCGTCCAGCGCGACCGTGTTCTGATGCAGATCGAGCCAGCCGCTGGCGTCGAGATGAATCGTGGTCTGCAAGCGGTCCACGTCTTTCCCGTCACGGCGCAAGCTCGCGTTGATCACGCCGGCCTTCAGCGCGCCGCTCGGCAAGCGCAGATAGTTCGCGCCGCGTTTGAGCGTGACCTTCTGATTCAGCGAGAGACCGCCGCCGTCCACCAGCCACTGCGCATCCATGTCCGCGTCGGTCTGGTTGAAGGCGATCATGTCGACGGTCGGCTGATCGTTCAGGCGGAAATGCGACGGCCCGCTCCACTTCAGATACAGCGCCTTGTCCGAACGCACGTACGCGGTGCGCTGCCCGACCATGCCGTCCGGCGCCGCCGCGCGCACCGTGATGCGCCAGCGCGCGAGCGAGTCCGGCATCTTGAAGGTCATCGTGGCGTGACCGTTCGCGTCGGTTTTCAGGTTGCCTTCCCACGCGGCCGTGTCCTGATCGTCGCGACGCGGCCGTTCGAGCACCTTCACGCCGCGCTCGTTGTAGTTCGCGCGTTGCGGGCCGCCCGGCGCGCCCTTCAGCGGCGCACGCGCGAGGTCGTACGTAATGAACGACAGACTCGACGAGGTTCGCCCGTTATTGCGGCGCGGGTGATAGAAAAAGTCGACGATATTCGGCGCGATTTCCGGCTGCAACACGTAGACCATTTCATCGACCACGCTCACCGTCAGGTTCGCCGCCTCCGGCTTGCTGCTCAACGTGCTGTCGAAATTCAGCGTGACCGTGTCGCCCGGGCCATACACCGGCTTGTCGCTCTTCACGTTCAGCTCGATCTGCGGCTGCGCGACGACAATGCCCGCGTTCTGGAACACGTACTCGCCTGCATGGACGTACAGCACGGAAAACGTCATGTTCGGCGCGAACTCCGCGCCGACCTTGATGCGCGCCTTCCATTGCGACGGCGCGACACGTTGCAGTTGCAACCAGTCGCCGCCCGCCGACAGCAGCGCGCGATGTTCGACGTTGTCGCGTTCGAGCGTCAGCAGCGCGTCGTCGACCGGCATCGGGAACGTGATGAGCGCTTCGGCGGTGTCGCCGATCTTGTACCGGTCGCGGTCGAACACGATTTCGACGCTGCCCGGAATCGCTTTCAAGCCGTCGCCCGCGACCCAATGGCTGGCGGCGGCGAGCAGATTGCCCTGGTCGTCTTTGACGGACAGCATGTACGAACCCGGTTCGTCGAACTGCACCGGGAACGACAATTTGCCGCCCGCGGCGGTGCCCTTCAGCGCACCTTCGCCATGCGTCTGCGATTCGAGGCGCGTCCATTCCCATTTGGCCGGCGCATGCGACGCGGGGTCGAGCGCTCCGAGCGCCTGCAGGTCGAAGTTGACGGCTTCCTTAGGCTGCGAGAACGACTTCACGGTCGTCAACCGATACGGCGTCGCGCCGCGCGCGATCAGCACTTCGCGCGTTACGCGCACCTTGTAGGCTGCGCCGTCCTGAGCGAACAGCGTCAACGCGTAGCGGCTCGGTTCCTTCGCCGCCGGCAGCGTGAGACTCGCGTTGCCGTCGCTATCCGTCGTCAACTCCTGCTGTTCGAGCTTGACCGGAAAGAGGCCCGCGTACCGCAGTTCGCCGTCGACGATCGTGACCTTCTGCGCGCGCAACGTAACCGATATCTTGCTGTCGCGCACCGGCTTGCCGTCCGGATAGCGCAACTGGATCTTGCCCTTCAATGGCTCGCCGGTCGCGTAGTCGGCCTTGTCCATCGATAGGTTGACGTCGAAATGCGGCTTCACATATTCGGCGACACGGAACGCGCTGCCGTAGACGTCGCCGTTGTAATCGAAGCGCAGCGTGTAGCCGCCGGCGGTGGCGTCGGCGGGCAGCGTGAAGGCGGTGTCCGCGCCGGTGTCGGACGCGAAATGCACCTTGCTGGTCGCGACCGGCGCACCGTTCGGATCGAGCACGTCGAGCTTGATGTCGGCTTCGGCGGGCGCGGTGGATTGCGTCGCGTTCTGGAACGTGCGGCCGATAAACTTCACATGTACCGGATCGCCGGGTCGGTACATCGGCCGGTCGGTCACGGCGTAGATCTTCGTGTTGTAGATCTCGCTGTCGTAATAGAAATTCTCGGAGACGAACACGCCGCCCTGCGGATCGGCGCCGAGCACGTAACTGCGCTCGGGGCTCACGTGTTGCAACATCAGCGCGCCGTCGTTGCCGGTCGTACCGCTTTGCAAAACGCCCACGCCATCGGTCCAGCTCACGTCCGTATTCGCGACCGGCTTGCCGTTGTCGCGCCGCGTGGTCCACACCAGCATGCCGCTCGACGCCGCTTTAACGACCGCCACCGTGTCCGACACGAACAGCAGCGTATGTGCGCGATAGTTGCCGATCACGGCCTCGACGATATACAGCCCCGGCGGCAGCTTGCCGACCGGAATCATCACGTTGCCCGAACTGGCTTCGATAAAGTTGCTGCTACTGCCCTCCAGATTCACGCCCTTGGGCGACTCGATCACTTTCGCGTCCCAGATCGGATAACGGAAACGCGCGACGATGTCATAGCCCTTCAGCGGCGCGAATTGCGCGTTCGGCTCGAACTGCGTTGCCTTGCCGGTCTGCTCGCCGAGCTTGAATTGCGGTGCCGCTTCGGTCGCCTTGCTGCGCGTCGCGAACGACAACACCCGCTGCCATGCGCGGCGCGCTTCGGTGAACCAGCGGTCCCACAGATACGCGAGCGTATTCGCGAGCCCTTCGCCCTGATAATTCGGCGCGACATTCACACGATGCAGATTCTTTTGCGCCTTCAGAAAGTCCAGCGGCTTCGCGACGCGATACACGACGATGTCCGCGCCGCCGTATGCCTGCAGCGCGTCCTTGTACTCGCGGCCGGGCGCTTCCAGGCGCACCTGCGCCAGTTGATCGCTGCCGAAGCTCGCGTCCGAGAGCAGGAAGAACGGCTGGCCGTCGACTTTCTGCGAACTGAAGTTGCTGGTCGGCGCGGCACGCAGGGTTGGATTCGCGGCGATGTTGTTATCGGCGGCGCCGGCTGCCGACGCGCTGTCGTCGGCATAAGCGGACGGTGCGAGCGCCAAGGTCATGGCGGCAAGCAGTGCGGCCAGCGTGACGGCCGCGCGATTGCGCGCACGATTCAACCAACCAGTCGATGGCATGACGGAGTTCATTCGGTTCATGGTGTCAAAAAGTCCAAACGAAACACGCCAACGAAATTCGGATTGCCGTCGAGCGGCTGCCAGCGGGAATCTTTCCATTGCATCAGGTCGGAAACGGCGACGGCGCGCAAACCGGGATCGGTCGGCGTGACGGTGCCTGTGTGATAAGCGATGTAGCGATCCAGCCATATCATCAGATGCTGGTCGTCGCCCTGGTCGAAGAACAACAGATCGCCGGGCAGCGCCTGGTTGACGTCCTTCGAGACAAAACGGCTGTTGCGTTGAATCAGTGCGATCGCCGACGCGTACGCGCCGGTCGAACCGTCGAGTTGCGTCCAGCGATTCGCGAGCGTGCGCTGCGACGCGGAGAGTTGCAGCTCGGGCGGCATGCTGCCGGTGTCCGCCAGACTGGTCATGCCGTTGGCGCGCAGCCAGCGGGTGTCGTGCGATTTAAGCGTCTCGCCGACCGCGAAGCGCACAAGGCCCGCGCAGTCGCGTTGCGTCCAGCGTGGCGTCGGGCCGCGCCGCATCTGCTGATCGACGATCCGCACGAACCACGCGCGAAATGCAGCGGATTGTTGCGGCGAGAGCGCGTCGGGATCGGGCGAGGCGGTGGTACCGGTGAGCGCGTGCGCGTAGGGCGCGAGGCTCGCCAGCACGAATGTGGCAGCCGCGCGCGCCAGCCACGCGCGACGCGGCACCGAGCACGCCGCGGGCGCCACGAAGGCGCGCGACGTTGCGCAATCAGGCGCGTGGTTGGCCAACGCCGCGCCAAGGGCACGAACTGAGCGCACTTAATCGCCCTCGGTGCCAGGCTGGTCCGCCGGCGCATCCGTTGCGCTCGTGTCCGTCCCTGCGCCGCCCTTCGCTCGATCGAACCACCATTCGACCGGCACCCAGCCTGTCGAACCCGGCAGATTTTGCGGCAGGCTCAAAGAAACCGGCGGGTAATGCGCGAGCGCATGCAGCTTCGGCACGAGATGTGTCCGCGACGCATTGCGGAACACCGCTTCCTGATCGGCCGGCAACGCGGCGCCGGCTTCGCGCTCGATCAAAGCCGCGGCGGACGAAGGCGTCAGCGTCAGAATCGTGCGCGGCAAGCGCTGCGGCGCGAGCGTGTCGGCGAGCGCCGGATAGCGCTTGTCGAGCACCGCGAGCGTGTCGTCGACGAGACGGCTGTCAGGCGAGAAGATCAGATAGCCATGCGCGAGCGCGAGCGTCACCGGGAAATAGCGTTCCGCCGACAACTGCGCCGCGAACGACGCCTTGCTCGTCAACGCCGTCCCCGCGTTCGCGCTCACCGGACGTTGCCACACGGTGACGTCGGCGCCCTGGTCGTGCGTGGTGACCGGCAGGCGGCGATAGCCCGAATCGCTGCTGGCCGCTTGGGCCGCCTTCGCTTCATACGCGCCGATCACGTTGCCGAAGGTCTTGCCGAGCGCGGTCTTCAACGCGGCGATGCTGGCCGCGTCCTGCGTCTTCACACGCGCGACGAACACCGGGGCCACCAACGTCGACTTCGCGTACCAGCACACCGCCGCCGGGCCGGCAAGTTGATCGCCGATCGCGGCCGCGTTGTCCTCGCCGCCGTCCGCGACCTTGCCCAACAGACCCGACGCTTCCTTCCAGTCCGCCGGCAAACTGGTACACGCCGCGGCATTGGCCGGCAGCGCGCGCCACAAGTCGGTGCTGTTCCACTGCTGCGGCAGTTTGCCCGGCTCGATCAGCGCCGAGGTTTGCCAGCTCGCGGCCGCATTGCCGTTCGGTGAGAAATCGAAACGCAGCGCGTCGATGCCCGAGAAAAACGCCTGATAACCGAACGACAGATAATTCGCCGACACCACCAGCCGGTGGCCCTTCGGCGCGTCGCCCGGGGCGTCGAGGCGGTACGCGCTCGCCGCGTCGTCGCGGCCCGACGACAGCATCTCCGACACCGCGTCGCCGCGCTCGCCGAGCACGCCGCCCTTCTGATCGAGCAGCACGCCGGGCGCGGACATCACCACGAGGCGATCGTCTTTGGTCGCGAACAGCAGCGTGCGGCCCAAGGCCAGTTTCAATGCGTAGACCGGCACGTCGCCGGAGAGCTTGGCGACCTGGCTCAACTGCGCGTCGCTCGCGGCGACGTTCGCGTAGCCTTGCAGCAGCTTGGCGAGCCCGTTGCGATGCATCGACATCATCCAGTAGCCGAGGCGGCCGTCGGGCGAGCGCCACAACAGCACGTGCGCGGGCTCGTCGAACACGCGGCGGATCAGTTCGTCGCGCCAATCCAGTTGATGCTCGAACGCGAGACGCCGCAGCGCGCCTTCGGCGGACAGCCGCGTGTTATTCGATTCGTAATAGTCGACGAAGTCTTGTGTCAGCACGTCATGCAACAACGGCACCCGCAGCATGTCGCGCGGCAAGCGTGACAATGCTTCGCTGTCGATCACCGCGTCGGGATGGTGAATGTCGAGAACGACTTCGCTATTTTCGGCCCCAGTGGTTTTGCGATGCCCGAATGGACGCCACACCGCCTGAATGATCACGCCGGCCACGACCAGAAGACCGACCACCAGGATTGCAATTTTTTTGCGCGACATCTTCATCTGATTTCTTCTGGTTCGATGCGACGGTATTAACTTGGATGTCCGGCGAATTAAGCCAACCGAATCAATCGCCGAAGGCAGCGATCATAACCGATATTTTTTACAGAAAACCAGTGATGCTTTGTGCATCTTTCTTTTTAACAGTTTGCCACGTTTCCGTAGTTTGACGGAAAGGCACGTGCAATTCATTTTGATATTCGAAGGCGCATAGATGCGCGGTGAAGGAATCGGTTTTCATCCTATATCGCAGAGATTTAGGTCCCACATAAAAAAAACCCGGCTTCGCATACGCTGCTCGCCGGGTTATTTCAAGTATTGACCTTACCGCTTATCTGTGAATACCGCGTTCGCCGCTGTCAAACACGATCGAGCGCCTGCTTCATTCTTTGCACACCGGTTTCGACATCGGAAACGCCGGGCGCGGCAAATGACAGGCGCAGCGCGGCCTGATCGATATTGTCTTTATAGAACGCGACGCCCGGCACGAACATCACGTTCCGTTCGATACAGGCATGCAGATAATCCGTCGCATTCTGGCCGCTCTTTAATCGCGCCCACACGAACATGCCGCCGGCGGGACGATGAAAGGCGATGTGTTCCGCCAGATGCGTGTCCAGCGCATGGCAGAGTGCGCGGCATTTGCCGGCATAAGCCTCGACGATTCGCGGCAGATGACGTTCCAGCGCGCCCTGCGCCAGATAATCCGCGGCAATGGCCTGGGTCCACGGCGAGCTGCATAGATCGACGGTTTGTTTGGCCACCACGCAGCGTCGCAAAATCTCCGCGTGCGCGATCATCCAACCCACGCGCAAACCCGGCGCGACGATTTTCGACAGGCTGGAAAAATGGACCACCCAGTCGCGTGAGCCCGGCACCTGAGCACTCAAGGCCAGCAGCGAAGGCAAGGCGGCGCCGCTGAAACGCAGATCGCCATAGGGGTCGTCCTCGACGATCAGGAAGCGATAGCGCGCCGCGAGTTTCAGCAGTGCCGTGCGGCGCTCGAGCGATAAGGTCGCGCCGGTCGGATTGGCGAAGGTCGGCACCGTGTATAGCAGCTTCGGCGCGCGGCGCAGCGTGCCGGCTTCGAGTAGCGTGGCGAGTGCGGCGACGTCGAGGCCGTCGTGATCGACGGGCACCGTCACCACATCGGCCTCTTGCAGCTTCAACGCCTGCAAGGTCGCCGGATAGGCGGGCTGTTCGACCAGCACGACGTCGCCCGGCGCGACCATCACGCGCAGCAACAGATCGAAGCCTTGCTGCGAACCGGTCGTGACGAGCAGGTCTTGCGGCGCGCACGGCGTGCCGCGACGCGTCATCAAGCGGGCAAGTTCTTCCTTGAGAACCGGCAGGCCGTCGGTCGGGCCGTATTGCAGACACAGCGTCGGCTGTTGCGACGCGCGCGCCGCTGCGGCGTCGAGCCCTTCACGATCGAACAGATCAGCGGCCGGATAGCCGCCGGCAAACGAGATCATGCCGGGCTGCGCCAGATACTTGAACAGCTCGCGGATCGGCGAACCGCTGGGTGCTTCGAATGCGGGAGTGAATGCGAACATGGTGACGGGCCGTTGGTGGGCTGGCTAATTTGCCGGCTCGTTTGCCGACGCAGCCGCAGAGAAAGGAACGGCGTCGATTGTGGCCGCCGTCAGAATGCGCGGCAAACGAGTTCTACGCACCATGTGTTGCGGTTTTTGCATCAACTCGCCGCCGCATTACCCTGCGTCGCTGATGCATGGCGTTACACCACGTTCTTTTCCACAATCGGCCGGTTTTCCAGCACCCGCGTGAAGCTCAGCGAACCTAGATCGAGCGACGTATAACGACCATGCAAAATCAGTTCGCTAATGCCGCGCCCCGTGGCCGGACCTTGTTGCAAGCCGTGACCGCTGAATCCATTGGCGAAAATGCAGTTATCGACGTCGGGGTGATAGCCAATAATCGCGTTCTGATCGAGCACGTTGTATTCGTAGTAACCGGACCAGCAATTCTGCACACGCAGGGCTTCGAATTGCGGCACGCGGTGCGCGAGCGTCGGCCAGATGACTTCGTCGAATAGTGCGTGATCGACTTCGTCGAGCGGCAAATCGTCCGGATCGTTTTCCGGCGAAGGCGACGTACCGCAAATAAACGATTTGCCTTCGGGCCGAAAATACACGCCGCTCGGATCGATCAGCAGCGGACACCGCTCCAGTCGTCGCGGCGACGTAACGTTGAAAATACTGCGCCGGCGCGCGTACACCGGAATGTCGATACCGACCATCTCCGCCACGCGCCGCGACCATGCACCTGCGGCGTTCACGACCACGTCGCACGGATACGTTTCGCCGTTTGCGGTTTGCACTTGCGTGACACGTTTGCCATCACGATGAATCGCGGTGACGTCGGCGGCTACGTAGCGCGCGCCGAGCGCCTGGGCTTTTTTGCGCAGCGCCTGCACGAGACCGTAACCGTCGAACCAGCCCTCGCCGCTTTCGCCATAGGCACCGGCCACGAGGTCTTCCGTATTGAGCCACGGAAAGCGCGCTTGCAATTCGATCCGGTCGAGCAGACTGATGTCGGCGCCGAGACTTTTTTGCAGCGCGTGGTTTTCACGCAGCGTCGTCTCGCCGGCCGGCGTCGCGAGAAAAAGATAACCGCCTTCGTGGAGATCAATAGACGGTTTCGCGCCGTCGATCTCGAGCCGCTCGCCGATAGAGCGCAGAAACTCGATGCCGAACAGCGACATCTGAATGGAAAGCGGTGTGGAGAATTGCTGACGGATCGACGCCGCGGATAATGCCGACGAAGAGCGCGCGTAAGTCGGATCGCGTTCGATCACCGTCACGCTGACTGTCGGATCGGACAGTCGCAAGAAATACGCAATCGAGCTGCCGATTACCCCACCGCCGACGATGACGACTTTGGAACTCACGCCTTACTCCACGAGTAACGTGGCCGCTCTGCAACGCCGGGCGGCGCAAACGGATTGCTGAAGAGGTAGTACGAAAACAAAGCGGCAGCGGCGCGCGAATGCGCCGCTGCTTTCACCGACTGCGCTCGGTATTAACGAATCGGAATCAGTCGATATTGAAATCGATGCCCTGCGCGAGCGGCAATGCCGACGAGTAGTTCACCGTGTTGGTCGCGCGGCGCATATAGGCCTTCCACGAGTCCGAACCCGATTCGCGGCCGCCGCCGGTTTCCTTCTCGCCGCCGAACGCGCCGCCGATTTCCGCGCCGCTCGGTCCGATATTGACGTTGGCGATGCCGCAGTCGCTGCCCGCGTCGGACAGGAAACGTTCCGCTTCGCGCAGGTCGGTCGTGAACACGCACGACGACAAGCCATGCACGGCCGCGTTATTCGCTTCGACCGCATCCGCGAAATCGGAGTAGCGCAGCACGTACAAAATTGGCGCGAAGGTTTCCTTCAGCACCACCGACGTTTGCGACGGCATCTCGACGATCGCCGGACGCACGTAGTAGCCGCCTTCGTAACCCTTCACCTCGACGCGCTCGCCGCCGAACACCTTGCCGCCTTCAGCCGTGGCCTGCTGCAACGCTTCCTGCATGCGCGCGAACGACTGCTTGTCGATCAGCGGCCCCATCAGCGTGCCCTTTTCGAGCGGATTGCCGAGCGGCACCTTGCTGTATAGCTGCTTCAACCGTTCGATGGTTTTGTCGTACACGCTGTCGTGCACAAACAGACGGCGCAGCGACGTGCAACGCTGCCCTGCCGTGCCCACCGCCGAGAACAGAATGCCCCGCATGGCGAGTTCGTGATCCGCCGTTTGCGTGACGATGCCCGCGTTGTTGCCGCCGAGTTCGAGCAGCGAGCGGCCGAAGCGCTTGGCCACTTCCACGCCGACCGTGCGGCCCATCTCCGTGCTGCCCGTCGCGCTCACGATCGACGCACGCGGATCGGCCACCAGCTTCGCGCCGACGTCGCGGCCGCCGTTGATCAAGGCTGTCAGGCCGGCCGGCGCGTCGCCGAATTCCTGCAGCGCTTCGAGCAGAATCTGATTGACGGCGAGTGCCGTGAGCGGCGTCTTTTCCGACGGCTTCCAGATCACCGCGTTGCCGCAGACCAGCGCGAGCGCCGCATTCCACGACCACACGGCGGCCGGGAAATTGAACGCCGAGATCACCACGCAGGTGCCCATGGGATGCCACGTTTCCGCCATGCGATGCCCCGGACGCTCCGACGCAATCGTCAGGCCGTACAACTGACGCGACAGACCGACCGCGAAATCGCAGATGTCGATCATTTCCTGCACTTCGCCCATGCCCTCTTGCAGGATCTTGCCGGTTTCGAGCGTGATGATGCTGCCGAGCGCCTGCTTCTTTTCGCGCAGACGGTTGCCGAGCAAACGCACCAGTTCGCCGCGACGCGGCGCCGGCACGTTGCGCCAGGCGGTGTAGGCCACTTGCGCCTGGGCGAGGGCCGTGTCGACTTCCGCCACCGTGTTGCTGGCCACGCGGCCAATGAGCTCGCCGGTAATCGGCGAATGAACCGCGATGTCGCCGGCTTGCGCCGCTTGGGCAATGCCGAGGTCGGCGAGGATGGTGGAAGCGTCCATGAGAATCCCTTTAATTTCCGATGCGAAACAAGAGTAAGTTCGGAAACTATACACGCGGGTTTTTATGGCGGCAAGCGGATTTGCCCGGCGCGGATCGTGGGAAACCCCGGCCGGGCTTGCCAGATATGAATGACGCGCATAATTCGCGGACCGCTTGCTGGGCGGGCGGTGAGCGCGCGGACGGGGGCGCCTGCGCTTTGGACAAGCACTGGCGCCGTCACATTCGTTTCTTATTGGAAATGTGCGTGTGGCTCAGGCGAGCGCGGCCATTGCGCGCATGAGCAGGTAGCCTTCGTGGTCTTTGGCCCACAGTTCGACCGTCTTGCCGTCGGCGGCAAGCTTGCCGCATACCGTCAAGGGCTGGCCGGAGAAAGCCGGGCGCAGCGCCTTGAAAGCGAAGCTTTGCAACGCCGAGTCCGCGTCCGGCAGTTCGCGGCGCACCAGATCGACCAGCAAAGTCGCAATCAAAGGCCCATGCACGATCAGGCCGGGATAAGCTTCCGCCCCCGTCACATACGGATAGTCGTAGTGAATGCGGTGGCCGTTGAAGGTCAGCGCCGAGTAGCGGAACAGCAGGACCGCGTCGGCGTCGATCGTGCGGCTCCATGTTTCGCCTTCCGGCGCGCGCGCCGCTTGCGGCGGACGCGCGCCCGCCTCGGGCGCGTCGCGATAGACGATGTCGTGTTCCTCCTCCAGCTTCAGTTCGCCACCGGCTTCGATTGTGTGCTGCACCGTGACGAACACGAGCCGGCCCGAACGGCCCGTCTTGTCTTCGATATTGGCGATGGTCGACGTGCGCGTGGCGCGCTCCCCTACTTTGAGCGGCGCATGAAAAGTCAGACGCCCGCCGGCCCACATGCGACGCTGTAACGGCACCGGCGGCAGAAATCCGCCGCGCTCGGGGTGACCGTCCGGTCCGACCTTTGAAATCGGCGCGGCTTCCAGAAAGTAGAGCCAATGCCACAGCGGCGGCACGGCGATGCCGCTCTCCTCGCGATCGAGCGTGGCAGCCATCGCCTTGAGCGGAAACGCGGTGATGTCGTCTTTGACGACGATTTCCTTGAACAGCCAGTCGTCGAGTTTCTGTGAGGAGTCGGGCATGCGATGAGTCTCCGTGTTGCCGCTTTGGCGCTGAACGAGGGTCCTACTATGAACGATGCGAGCGGGTCGGGCAAAGCCGGGCGGGAAATGAAAGAGCAAGAGCCGGGATGTGTGGCCGATGGTGCGTGCTTACACTGCGTCACCGTCACCGCTCGAAAATTGCGGATGGAGATAGCTGATGAATACGATTGTGAGAGAGGCGCGCTCGTCTGATCTGACATTGCAGTTGGAATCGGATCGCGCCGAGACGCTGGCGCAGCGCGTCGACGCGGTCGACTGGTTCGGAGTGGAAGAAGAACTGAACGGCCACGGCTGCGCGATGTTGCGCAATCTGCTCAGCGCGGACGAATGCAATGCGCTGAGCGCACTTTATTCGCACGACAAGTTGTATCGCAGCCGTGTCGTGATGGCTCGGCACGGTTTCGGCCGGGGTGAATACAAGTACTTTGCGTATCCGTTGCCGTCGCTGATCGCCGATCTGCGCGGCGAGCTTTATCCGCGTCTCGCGCCGGTGGCGAATCGCTGGAACGAGGCGATGGGGATCGACGTCCGCTATCCGGCCGGGCACGCGGCGTTTATCGAGCGCTGCCACGCTGCCGGCCAGACGCGTCCGACGCCGTTGATTCTTCAGTACGCGCCGGACGACTACAACTGCCTGCATCAGGATCTCTACGGCGAGCACGTCTTTCCGCTCCAGGCGGCGATTCTGCTGTCCGAGCCGGGCATGGACTTTACCGGCGGCGAATTCGTGATGACGGAGCAGCGTCCGCGGATGCAGTCGCGCGCGGAAGTCGTACCGCTGCGTAAGGGCGATGCGGTGGTTTTTGCGGTACATCACCGGCCGGTGCAGGGCACACGTGGGCCGTACCGGGTGAATCTGCGGCATGGCGTGAGCCGCTTGCGCTCGGGCCAACGGCATACGCTCGGCGTCATTTTCCACGACGCCACCTGACGCGACGCGGTGCTGCGCTGCCGCAAAAATTCGACAAGCGTCATTTTGTCCAGGTATCATCCGGGAAAACCCGAACCCACCGGATGCGCCGCGCTACCCTTTGCAGCGTGTTTCGGTGTGCCTGTTCGAGTGTTATCGCCCGTCGTCGGACGGGACTGTTGGCCGGTGATCCCGGCATGACAGCCTGGTTCGGCGATACGTAGGTGGCGGGCTCCGTGCCCGCCCTGTCGCAATCGGCCACAAGCCGAAGGCGGCCATTTAGCCTGGATATCATCGATCATGATTGCTGCCGCGTTTTCGCGCGTCGCCGACCGTCTGCTAGCCGCGGACCCGGGACTCGTCCGCCTCCATAACGCGCTGCGCGTTGCGCTTGCCTGCCTGCTGACCGGCGTGGCAAGCATCGCGTGGACCGTGTCTCATCAGCAACCCATCACCCTCGCCGCGCCCGGCATCCTCTTCGCGATGGTCGCGCCGCTGTTCGTGCGCGACGCGCGACGGTCCGCGTGGTTTGGCACGCTCTTCTGTCTCTATCTATGCTCGTGCGTGTGTTTCGCCGCGGCGAGCGTATTGAGCCGCTATCCGCTCGCCGGCGATGCGGGTTTTCTCGTCGTGATGTTCGTCGGCATGCTGTGCCAGGCGTGCGGTCCGCGCGCGCTGGGTTGCGCGATGCTGGGCGTCGTGTGCTTTTACCTGGGGTTGTATCTGCATCCTTCGATGCAGCACCTCGTGGTGTCACTGTTGTTGTCAGCGTTCGGTCCGGTGATGGTGACGGTGGTTGGCCGTGTGCTGGTGCCGACGCGAGTCTCGGCAAGTTTCCGATTGGCCGTGCATACGGTCACGTTGCGTGCGACGCGTTTGCTGCATGCGCCGGGAGCGGCGAATCTTTCGTCGTTGAATGAAGCGGCGCTGTCGCTCGAAGAGCAACTGGCGCTGCTGAATCCGCCGGATGCCGAGACGATCCGCGAACGGATCGTCGAAGTAGAAGTCGCGGCGGGGCAGCATGCGTTTGCTGCGGGGCCGGCTTCGGGTTCGGTTGTAACGCTGGCGAGGGTGGAGGCTTTACGGCATGCGATTGGGCGGCTAAGGGAGATGGCGTGGCGCGATCGCACAGGAAGTGAGGCGGCGTTGTTGGCTTCAGGCGATAGCGTTGTTGTTGATGTTCGCGTCGTCAATTCCGCGACGCAGCGTTTCGCCGATTTGCGCGCGAAGTTCTGCTGGCTGCCCGCCACGCGAGCCACGACCGCCGCGTTTCTCGCGATGCTGATCGGCCACTCGCTGTCTCCCGAGCGATGGTTCTGGGCGGTGATTACGACGTTCGTGGTGTTCCTCGGCACACGATCGCGCGCCGATACCGTCTATCGCGGCGCGCAGCGGCTCGTCGGGACGCTGGCCGGTGCGTTGGTCAGCGTGCTGCTGGTTGCGCCGTTGCACGGCTCGCCCGCGTTGCTGGTGACGGCGATGGTGGTGTGCGTTTTCGGCTGGGCCTACTTCATTCTGAATGCGTACGCGCCAGGGGTGTTTTTTATCACCGTGCTCGTCGGGTTGGTTTATGGCGAGTTGGGCTTCGCGATGGGGCCGTTGGCCGAGCTGCGGATCGAAGAGGTGCTGGTGGGGTGTCTCGTGTCGTTCGCGGTCGCGATGTTGATGATGCCGCTTGCGGCGACGCGGCATGTGGAAGCGAGACGCGGGGCGGTGCTTGCGGCTTTGCGGGAGGTCGTGCGGGTGGCGGGTTATTCGCGGGCCCATGGTCACGGTGCTGCGGATGGGGCTGCGGAAGCGACGTCGGATGCGACTTCGGCGATGCGCAAACTCGATCGTAGTTGGCATGATCTTCGGATTGCGTTGAAACCGCTGCAGACTCAACGCGTTGTGGTGTGGAATCCGGATGTTGAGCTGGCTACCGGTTCGCTGCTTTGCTGCCTGCATTGGGCGCGGGTGTTGAGTGATTCGTCGCGACGCGATGATGCGGTGTCAGCCAGTGCTGCGCTCAATGCGGCAGAAGTCGGCGCAGCACATGTGGAATCGATCGTGGCGCGGCTGGATTCGTTGATTGCGCGGTACAGCGGTGCAGGTTCTGCGTTGGGCGGACTGGAAAAGCGTGAAGCGTCGGCTGCAGCGCTCGATGTCGATCCGGATGCGGCGCCGGCGCTGGCTCAACTCGACGGTGCCGTCGCGCAGTTGTTCGATCGGCTGACGCAGCCAGCCTCGCAGACGCGGCGGATATTCAATTGGGCGTTTAGAAGTCGGAGCGTTTAAAGACGGATGGCTGGCGTTGTAGTTCTGCAAGAAAGTTGTCCACAGAAAATGTTTGCAAGGCTGTGGATAACGCTCCGGCAACACGGGCAAGTTGTTGACGGGATTGGGTTTCGTGGGCGAGGTGCGGGGGCGGGCTAGGGGTTGTGGGGTGAGTGCTCGGTGAGGTCATGTATTGCTTGCCCCCAAGAGAAGGTGCGGCATCGCGCACCTTCTATACCCAGGTGATCCTATAGCGGAGACGGCTTGACGACAATCTGCAGCGTTGCCCAGTCTGGTCCTTGCAAATACCCGTCTGCCCAACGCAGAAACTCAAGTTCCAACAGTCGATTTCCGGGGTCCGCAAACAACAGCACACAAACCGCTGCGCCATCCGCATCGGTTAACCGCCCTTCAAAGGGGAAAGTGTGCTGCCCGACATGGGCGGGCCGTACGTAGCCGTCAAGATAAAAATGTACCAACGATCCGTCTTCAAGTTGCGACTCCGCCCGGGCGCATGCCAGATCAGACAACAGCCTCTCACCGTCCGCAGGTTCGAGTCGGGACGCAATTTGACGAATAAAGGCTGTTTCGCCTTCAGTTAGCTGACGAAGCATCAATGCACCACAAAAATAGTTCCGACACTCACCTGTCCGTCCGTTTGTAGATACGCTCTGAACTCAACTGGAAGTCCATCTACCGTAATCTGCCTGATTGTATTCGTGTTGGGAAGCATGTCTGACCTGATTGCATTAATTTCGTCTGCGACTTGCGCTTCCGCATGGTCAAGATCAAGACCATCTCGAACTGCCCGCTTTATATAGTGATCCCGTTTAAAAACGACATTTGCACCATTGCCACCGGTTGGTTTGCATTGCTTGGCTCCGGTAGCCTGTCCGATGCCATTCTTGCTGGCCCACATTGGGTCACGGGCAAGCTGGAATACCAGCCATGCAAAGCGAGCACCAGCATATATCGCACATTCCGGACATACCGGCACCAAGCCGGACTCCAAGGTAGCCCGCAACCCTTTAAACATACCCGAAAGATTAGGCGCAGGAGATGCGGGCACCACCCCCGACTCGATATTATCAAGCCATCTGTCAAGCTCATCGTCACTAATTGGTAAATCGGGCCCGAGATTCGTTGATACCGTGCCTGTGTGTGAAGCTAGCTTTCCATCTGCCGCGTAACTGTAATCGACCTTAAGAGCGCGTTTAATGTTTCCATTGATGGGGTTTGCATCTTCAAAGTACCGAAACCCGATCAGTCGACCGCGAGCATCATACTGGGGATTTGCGGTCCAAAAGGAATTGCTGAATTGAATCACTCGATGCGCTGAATCCCGGAGAGCGATCATGAGAACGTTGCCGGACTTTCGTTCAATGATCGATCGCAGGTTTCCGGTCGTGTCCTGCGTTATTCCCCATTCACCGGTCAGCCTGCCGTCATCGAACATCTGAGCAAAAGTCAGGCGATTTAACGAGTCGTACACCAACCCGTACGTTCTCGTCGGCCCCTCAGCCAGTGTGGCGCCGAATCCATCTACTCCGGTTCTATCGGAGGTCTGTCTTTCGCTGATCCCGGTTGGGTTGCCATTCGCGTCGTAGACATATGCGCGCAACCACCTTGGTGAGGCGACCATGTACGGGCGCAGACTGACGGAGTCGGAATAACTAACCGTGGTTATTGCCGTGCCACCCGAACTGGTAATCGATGTTGTCTGAATAGGACGGTTATTATCGTCGTACGTGTACTGGATGTTTTTCCCATATGGCGTGACATCGCTAGTCAGATTGCCGGCAGCGTCCCACCTCATGCTGTAACCTGCATCGCTTCCTGTCGCGCGTAACATTCCCCCGAACGGGGCATAGGTCACGGTCGTAGTACGCTGATTGTTGACAATGGTCGATGTGTTAACGCCATAGGCGAACGCCACATTCTGTTGTGAATTTGGATGTGTTGCTGCGGTAGCACGCCCCATCGAGTCGTATGACCAGGTCGCAATGCGTGTCCCTGTTTCGTCAATCAAGCCGGTCAGCGCGCCGGTGAACCTTGTGTCTTCATAAGCGTACCGGCGGACATTTCCGTCAGGCCATGTAACAGATACAAGATTGTTGTTTCCGTCGTAGCTGTATCGCGTAACGTTTCCTGCTGGGTCTGTGACTTGCGATACGCGCCACTTCGCATCGTAGCTCAAACTAATGGTTAAATCGTTGTACGGGTTCGATCCAGTTGCATGATAGGTAACCGCTACAAGCAATCCCGATGCTGGTGCGATGGAGCCAGGAGTATTCGTATCGCTATAAGTGAGTGTTGCCAATCGCCCATCGCGCTCGGCAACAGACAACAGAACTCCTTGGGCGGAATAGGCCTCACGCGCACCGTTGGTTAAGTCTTCCAATGTCCACGATGACGAGCCTTGGGTCAGCATCAAGGGGGTTCCATTCGTAGCGCGCCAACCTCGTGAAACCTTATTAAAGACGATCGGATTACCATCTTCCCGGTAAGCCGTCACGCGCGCAGGTACACCATTCACGTTCGCAAGATTTAACTGACGCTGCCAGTTGTGAACCCAAAGCGATCCGAAACCGGAATCCGCCCGCATAACCGGGCGAGAACGATAGGTCCTGCCAAATACGAGGGGTCGGTCATCGCCGCTGTGAAAGTCCACCTCGCTGACCGTCGTCGCACCTGAGCTTGCGTAGACCGGGTCAGCTACAGAACAACTATTGTCCGCGCTGTTGTCGTCTGGCGGCATTCCACACCATCTTGCGATTCGGGCCGGCTCATTAACGCAGTAGTGGTTTGATAGATTGATTGGAGTATTACCCCAAGCTTTTGCAAAGCAGGTTGACGTTCCCTGTATAGCCCCTGATCTCACATAAAGCGGGGCACAGACCCCGTCGCCGCTTTCGGCATTAGCGCCAAACGCGATCATCAAGAGGAAAAAAGCGATAAGCAATCGAGCAACCATACTCCCCGAACCTTCGCCAAATCGATAGCGTTCCATCGTCATCCTTATTGGTTGTACTTGTATGAAGCACAAGCACGCTATAAGGAACTCAGCGACGAGAGACTCTGAAATTTCTCATCCTTGTATTTCTATTTTCCTCAACTACAGCGCACATCTATCAGCGCCTACATCGCGCGTAGGAAATCAGGAAAAGGCAAGTCATCCGGCCAATAAGAGCCCACCGCAATCCGCCGACATTGGCAAACGAAAAGCCCCAAACGCAAAAAAGCGAGGCCGCCGCGCACCGTCATCCCGACCGTGCCCAACGCCTCGCTTTTAAAACTTATCCCCAGATTTTGTTCAGAAGCCTGTGGATAACCTTCCTACAACCGCCGCAACTCCTTGATCGCACTACCTTCTCAAGCGTTGCGCACGGCACGCCACCAACCGGAAGGACTAAACCGCCGCACGCCCAATCGGCCGCACAAACGCGCTACGTTCGACCAGCGCGCCGAACAGCAGCCCGATCGTCGTCCACATAATGACCTGCATCCCGATCGCGGCAACGCGGAACTTCCACAACAGCACGGCCGGGAAAGCCGCCGGCACTTCGTTGATCACCGGCATGGAAAGCTGCACCGCGGCAATAATCACGACGAACACCACGCCCGCCACGATCGAGCCATTCCACGCGCCGAGTTGCACGGCCAACCGACGCCGCACCTTCAACGAAAACACCATCGCCGCCAGCGAAATCGCAATCATCAGGAAGAACAGCCCAGTCCGCGCGCCGATCGTTTCAGGATCGCCAACCGAAGGCGGATTCGCCGGGTACTTGATATTCGGCACGATCACAATCGTAATGAACGCGCCGAGCGCGAGCCATGCAGACAGCGCCCGCGCGCTCACCACGCCGACACGCCCGTAAGCGAACGCGAACACCAGCGAAAACAAGCCGCCGATTGCGGCGCCATACGTCACCACGCCGGTCAACAAACCCAGGCCCGCCTGCGTCTCGCGGCTGACGATTTCCGGCTCAGGGGCTTCGCCCTTCGCGGCATCGGCTTTTTCTTCAAAGGAAATCGCTTGATCGACTTGCGGCTCGCCTACCACTTTGGCGAAGCTGAACGTGAGTAACCCCGCGGCGATGCCTGCGAGCATGCCGCGAACCAACAATTTACCGACCATGTTCTACGCTCCGTTAGTGGCAGGGAAAGCCGAGCAGATGGCGGCCGTCGTGCACGAACTCATGCACGTACATGCCGGGCACCAGCGAGGTGGCCCCTTCTTCCGCACCAACGAAGTAAATAGCGAGCAGCAACAGCAAACCGCCGAAGATGATCCACGGCATCAATTCGCGCAATGGGATCGGCGTGGGCTGAGCAACAGCCGGATTGCCGGATTTGAGAACAGCTTCAGTCATGGTGGACATCTCCTGGGGTAACGCGCCCCGATAGTCGATTGCAGAGGAAGTACGCGAAGCTCAGGTCTGGCTTTTGGCAAGAGAGGCCAATTACAGTGGCGCGACCGCGCCGGGCTTTCACCGGCTTCCGAGCATTCGCAATGCCGCTATTCTACGCGTTAAACTCCGGCCTTCGGCAACGCAAGGCTCGCGCGCGAATGCATGGCTTCGATCCGGGCGCCAATTGCAAGGAAACCCAGCAGTATGGAAATTCGGCTATTACTGATTAGCCACGCCTCGACCGCCGCGATGCGTGCAGGCCGCTTTCCCGCCGCCGACTCACTTGCTCCACTCGACCCACGCGGCCTTGCTGAAATCCAGGCCGCGCGTTCCTCTCTGTCGACCCCCGATCATGCAACCGTCCTGGTCAGCCCCGCCGCCTGCGCGCGCGAAACGGCCCAAGCCTTGGGCCTGACGGCGATAGTCGACGCGCATTTGGCGGACATGCACTACGGCAACTGGCATGGCCGGCGCCTCGCCGATCTCATGATCGAAGCACCGGAAAAACTCGCCGCATGGACCCGCGAGCCAGACGCGACGGCGCCCGGCGGCGAGTCGTTCAGTCAACTCGTGACGCGGACAGGGGAATGGTTGGAAGCGCTAAGTGAACAGACGAACCACGTATCCCAGACCAACGAGATACACAACGTGGTCGCCGTCACGCACGCGCCGGTGCTGCGGGCCGCGATCGTATCCGTGCTTGGCGCTGCGCCCGCGGTGTTTCCACGCATCGAGATCGCGCCGCTTTCGGTGATTGAACTTCGATACTCGCGACGTGGCTGGAGTTGGTGGCCAGCCACGTCGCGCTAACCGTCGAGCGTCAGCTCAACGGAAACGCGCCATCTACCCGAGCCAATCACTTGCCCGACACAACGAGCCGCAACTTGTTCGAGCCCGTCGGCGCAAGCGTGATTTCCGTACGTTTGCCCGGCGCACCAACATAAAAATGCTGACGTGCAGGCGAATTCTGATCATGCGTCGCCTCCGGCAAACAGGACGCGACGTCGGCCGCGACGGCTTGCAGCGCATCCGCATTCGAGCCCGCGTCGTGGTGCGGCGTCCACATGCATTGATAGCTGCCGTGGCCGGCGGAACATTGGGCGTCGTCGCCGTAGGGTTGCGCGACACCTTTGCCGTCGTCAGGCGTCAGCGAGGACAGGCCGCCCGGCGCGGCCGCCACGATGCGTTTGAGCGCTGCGCAGGGGCTGGGGGCATCGTCGGCATAAGCGTTACCGCACGGCAAAACGACTGCAACCCATGCCGAAAAAGAGGCAGCGGCAAGCGTGGCGGAGAATAGTCGGGTCCTGGTCATGTCGGCGCGATCCTTCGAGGAGTGGGAGCACTAACGCGATCAGGAGTAGCACGGCGCATGCCTATCCGGGTCGGCTCGAAACCGCATCACGCTCCGTCACCGAACAACGCCGCGCGCCCTTGCGGCGATGCAAAAATCCCCTTGGCGTCATGCCCGACACCGTCGATCACGAACGTGCGATGCGTCGCCAGCCCCTGTGGATGACGCAACGCCATATACCGCGCGTAAGCGAGTCCACGCCCCAAGCGATGTTCCCCTTGCGTCAACGCCGCGCAAGACCGGTCGAGCGCAGGATGCCGCGGATCGCAATCCGCGCCGCCTAGCAGCACGGTGACGTCACGCTGCGCATACCGCGCTTCGAGAAGCGCCGCGGCATCGCCGTCGTCACCCAGCCCGCCCTCACCCATTGCATACGCGGGCAGAGCCTCGAGCCCATACTTCCAGCGATTAAACGACGGGCACAGCGCCGCATCGAACGTCGCGAATTCCCCCGACGCCCCCGGCCGCATTGCATCGAAATAGACATACGACGAAGGATTCGCCACCACATAACGCAGCGCGATACCGCGCGCCGTCAGCGGCGCATCGCCGCGCGCGACCACCGCGTAGCGCTGCACGACCTGCCCACCGCCCGAATGCCCCGCGATTACCACCTCGGTCAGCGACGCGAACTGCTCGCGCGAAGCGAGCGTGTCCAGAATCGCGTCGAGCACATCGAACGAACTGAGCGGCGCCGGTCCGACGGCGTTGTCGCCGCCCATCCAGCCGGTCCACTCCCAATGCAACGTGGAAGGCGGCACATCATGCGCTTCCACGTCGGCACTGGCGAGAAACTGCGGCACGATCAGCAGGGTATCGTCTGCGCTGCCGCCGGCCAGTTCGCAGGCGCTTTGCGCCAGATCGAAGTAGGTATCGCCGTTGCGCAAACGTCCGTGAATCAGAATCACCGCGCGCCGCACGGCGCGCGTCGGCGCAAGCCAGTCGCCGTTCGTGAAGACCGGCACCGTGCCGCTGCCGGCCGGCGTCGTGACGTTCAGATGGCGGCTAGCCACCGCCGCGACCGGGCGTTCATTCGGCGCGCGTTCGTCGTCCGTGTTCAAAGGCTGGGTCATGCAATAAGCTCGTGGTTAATCTAATGAGTGGCGGGCCTCGCCGCCACGCCGCCGTGCGCTCGCCCGGCACGCGTGAAATACACCATCGCCAGCGACACGAAACCGGCAAAAATCAGGTAAAACGCCGGCGTGAGACTGCTGCCCGTGACGCGCGTCAAACCGGTAATAGTCAGCGGCGCCATGCCGCCGAACAGCGTCACCGCAATGTTGTACGACAGCGCCACACCCGCCGAGCGGCTACGCACCGGGAAAAGCGTCGCGAGCATCCCCGGATGCGCGCCGGACATTGCCGCGAGAAACACCGTGGCGACCATCTGCGCAATGAACAGATGCCCAGGCGTCGGATTGGTCACGACGAAGTGATAGAGCGGATACACGCACACCATCCACGCGATCACGATCGGATAGAACAGGCGGTAAGCGCCGTAACGATCGGCGAGCTTGCCCGACAACGGAAACAGAAACAGATTCAACGCTCCCGACACGAACGCACCCAGCAACGCCGTAGACAGCGGCAAATGCAATTGCCGCTCGACATACACCGACAGATACGAGTGCCACACATAATTCGTCGCCGCCCCGACGATAATCACGCCCATCGCGCAGATCGCCGCATCGCCGTTGTCGCGGAAGAACTGTCGGATCGTGACGCGCGGCGGCTTCTCCTGATGCTCGAGCAGCCGCTCGAACTCGGGCGACTCCGCCACGCGATGGCGGATATAAAAGCCGAACGGACCGGCCAGCGCGCCGAACAGAAACGGCAGACGCCAACCCCACGCCACCAGTTGTTCATGCGTCAACTGCGTGGTCAGCAGATAGCCGACGCCGGACGACAGCAGCAACGCGAACGCCTGCGCCGACATGTTGAAGCTGCCATAGAACATCTTCTTGTGCGGCGGCGCGTACTCGACCAGCATCGCGGATGCCGTCGCGAACTGCCCGCCCACCGAGAGCCCTTGAAGCAAGCGCGCCAGCACGACGAGCAGCGGCGCCGCGATACCGATCCGCGCATAGCTCGGCGTGAGCCCCATCAGCAGCGTGCTGGCGGCCATCGAAATGATCAGCAGCGAGAGCGCCTTGCGACGTCCCGCCCGGTCCGCGTATACGCCGAGCAGAATGCCGCCGATCGGCCGCACGATAAAACCGACGGCGAACGTGGCGAGCGTCAGCATGATCGACACGAAGCCGCTGCCACCGGGAAAGAACACTTGCGCGATGATCTTCGCGAAGTAACCGTAGATCAGAAAGTCGAACCATTCGAGGCCGTTGCCGAGCACGGACGCGAAGATCGCGCGCCGCACCATGGCCGGGCTCAGCACGCTCGAAGGATCGGCACTGGACAGCGCGTCGTCGCGCCGATCGAAGGCTGCCTCGTTCATGGCTCGCACCCCTCGGTTCCGAACATGGCCGACAACGCGCACACCGACGTCAGCATCCGCGCGCCGTCGTGACCGACACCCGGCACGATATGAAAGCGCTGATTCAAACCCTGCGGATGACGCGACTGCATATACGCGTAATACGCCATCGCGCGCGCCACGCGCTGCGGTCCTTGCGCTTCCGCCGCGCAGGATCTGTCGAGCGCGCTTTGCTGGGGATCGTCGTCCGCGCCGCCGACGAGATAGTCGATCCGGCGCGCCGCGTAGCCCGCTTCGAGTTGCGCGGGGGAGCGGTCGTCGAGATACGGCGGGCGGTTGTCCATGCCGTACTTCCATTGATTGAAGTCGGGGCATTGCGCGGCGTCGAACGGTGCGGCGACACCTTGGGCGTTGGGCCTCGATGCGTCGAAGTAAGCGTAGGTGGACGGACTCGCCACCACGTATCGCACGTCGATGCCTTCGCCAGTCAGTGCGGCAATGTTGCGTCCGGCGACCGCGTAGCGCTGCACCACCTGGCCGCCGCCCGAATGGCCGGCGAACACCACGTGCCGCAGATTCGGGAACAGCTTGCGATCGGCGAGTCGCGCGACGATCGCGTCCAGTACTTCGTACGAACCGATCGGCAGCGGCGCGCGTGCCGCTTCGCCGCCCATCCAGGCGTCGCCGGTCCAGCGCAGCATGTCGGCGGGTTCGTCATGCACACGTAGATCGAGGTTGGCGAGGAATTGCGGCGCGATCAGCAGCGTGGCGTCGGGATCGGCATGCGCGGCGTCGCGGGCATTCTGCGCGGTGCGGTAGTACACGTCGGCGTTACGCAGCTTGCCGTGGATCACGATCACCGCCCGTGTCACCTGGGGCTGCGCGACGTTCCAGTCCTTCGACAGATACAGCGGAAATTCGGCATGCCCTTGCGGCGTGTCGATCGTGAACCGCGTGTCGGAGATCACCGCGACCGGCCTCAAATGTGCCTTGTACGCGTGAACCGCCAACGCCGGTTGCGCGAACGCCGTCAAAACGGTCACGCCTGCTGCAGCGCATAGTGTCGCGGCGCGTCGTGAGAGAGAAAAGGTCATGCCGCTAGCTCCTGATTACCGTGCGCTGTCTTGAGACTTGAACGCGGCGCATCGTCGAATCCGTCGTTGAAAAGCCCGATCGCTCAAAACCGGTGGCGGATACCGAGCGTCACGCCGGTCTGATTCGGACCGAATGCGGTGTCGCTCGTCAAACCGACCTGCGTGTATTTGTCGTTGGCGTAGCGCGTGGATGCGGCGTAGGCGACGGTTGCGTACACATCGGTTCGCTTCGACAGAATATAGTCCGCACCCAGCACGCTCATCAACGAGTTCGACACGTTGGCCGCCTTGTTGCTCTGGTAATACTCGGCGACCGTCACGCGAAACTGTGGCGCAATCAGATAGCGCAGACCGCCGAACCATAATGCCGACGACACGGTCGCGCCCTTGGTCGGGTTGTACAGATAGTGCTCGTAGCCGCCCATCACCGTGAAATCGCCGACCTGTTCACGCGCCGACGCACTCCAGTTGCGCGATTTGGTCCACATGCCGGTGGAATTGATCGCGCCGTTGCGGTAGTCGTAGGCGAGCGCCGCCGCGAAACTGCCGCTATCGTAGTCGAGCGCGCCGCCGTACGCGGCACTGCTCTGAAACGAATCCGCCGTGCCGCCGAAGCTGTACACCCCCGTGGCCGTCAAACCGCCGAAGTGGCCCACGTACTTGACCGAATTGTTCACGCGGGCCTTGAACGAAAAGCTGTCCACGGAGCCGGTGGTGGGCATCCACGTGTACTGCTGGCCGAAAACCATCGGGTCATATTTGATCAACGTGTCGTACATCGCCGTGTACTGCAAACCCGCCGACAAAGCGCCGTAGGCGTCGTTCGCGACACCCACCGCCGCAGTGCGATTGAACAGCACGCCTGCGGTCGCATTGGTGCCGTCGTTACCGTTGAATCCGGCCTCGAGAATAAAGAACGCCTTGTTGCCGCCGCCGAGATCTTCCGTGCCGCGAAAACCGAAGCGCGAATTGCTCAGACCGCCGGAATTCTCCCGCACTAGCGATCCGCCACTAGCACCCGCATGGTTGAGGAATTCGAGGTTGGTGTCGATCAGGCCGTACAACGTAACCGAGGCCTGCGCCTGCGCGCCCGCGCAACCCATCATGGCCAGGGCAGCCACCGCATATTGTTTTTTCACTGACGTCTCCGGTCGATTTTGTTTTATGTCGCAACGTGATCCGCCTGCTCGCCCGGGGCGGCACAGGCATCGGTCGATGCGATGAACGAGATCGTAGGATTGGCCGTGGTAAATGTAAAATACCTGTTTTACGCATCGTCCATATATATTAAATATGGCATGGGGTGGCGTGCACCGCGCGCCCGGGAGACGGAACATCATGGAACTGCGTCATCTGCGCTACTTTCTGGCGGTCGCCGAAGAAGGCCAATTCACGCGCGCCGCTGAACGGCTGGCCATGCAGCAGCCGCCGCTATCGCAACAGATTCGCGCGCTGGAAGAAGAGATCGGCTTCGAGCTGTTCGTTCGCATGCCGCGCGGCGTGACGTTGACACCGGCGGGCCAGGCGTTTGCGGAAGACTCGCAACGTCTGTTGCACGAGCTTCAGCAGTCGGTGGAGAAAGCCAACCGGATTGCGCGCGGCGAACTCGGCACGATTTCGATCGGGCTGACCAGCTCGGCCGCGTTTCATCCGTTCACGACCGAGGCGATCCGCGCGTTCCGGGCGGTATGTCCGGAGGTGGCCGTGGAACTGGCCGAGCTCAACGCGGCGGAAATCATCGAGCGTCTGGCCGCAGGTCAGATCCAGGCCGCGTTTCTCCGCAAACCGGTCGACGCGCGCGAAGGCGTGGCGTTCGACCTGCTGCTCGACGAGCCGATGGTCGTGGTATTGCCGGCCGGGCACCCCCTGCTCAAAGGCGCGGGCAAGAAGCGTCCCCAGGTGTCGTTGAAAGCGCTGGCACAGGAGGACTTCATCCTGGTCCGGCGGCCAGGCGCGCCCGGCATGTATGCCGACATCCTCGCCGCTTGCCGGCAGGCCGGCTTCGTGCCGCGAATCGCGCGCGAAGTGCCGCGCATGGTGTCCGGCATCAACCTCGTCGCGGCCGGTTTGGGCGTGACGCTGGTGCCCGCGTCGATGCAACGTTACGACCAGGTCGGCACCGTGTATTGCACGCTCGCCAACCCTTCCAGGCTGAGTGCGCCCTTGCATCTGGCCTACCCCGCGGCGCTGCAGAACAGCGCGGCGACGCGCTTCATTCAGTTGGTGACGGCACGCGCGCACGAGTAGGTCATGGTGACTCGCGCGGGGCAAGCCCTTGGCCATGCGGATAGGCACATTAATTGCAGCCTCGCCGTACCGGCCGGGCAATTGCAATTGCCGGTCATTCAATGACGCGAACCACACGCCATGTCAAACCAACTCGCCGCCAATCAGAAGGGCCGCCTTTCTTCCGGGATCGAAGGCATCGACGACATCCTCGGAGGCGGTCTCACGCCTCACCGCATGTACCTCGTGGAGGGCGCGCCCGGTACAGGTAAAACTACCCTGGCGTTGCAATTCTTACTTGAGGGTGTCGAAGAAGGACAGGTCGGCCTGTACATCACCCTGTCCGAAACCCGCGACGAGTTGATCTCGGTCGCCGCAAGCCATGGCTGGGACATCAGCCGGTTTACGATCCTCGAACTGCTCTCCGACGAAGGCCTCGATCCGCAGTACGAGCAGACCGTGCTGCACCCGGCCGAAGTCGAACTTGGCGAGACCGTGCGCAGCGTGATCCAGCAGGTCGATGAACTCAAACCCGCGCGCATCGTGCTCGACAGCCTTTCGGAATTACGTCTGCTATCGCAGAACCCGCTGCGCTACCGGCGGCAAATTCTCGCGCTCAAACGCTATTTCGCCACCCGCGAATGCACGGTGCTGCTGCTCGACGACAACGCGACCGATCCCGGCGACGTGCAACTGCACAGCATCGCGCACGGCGTGGTCACACTCGACAACCTCGTGCACGACTACGGCGGCAACCGCCGGCGCATGCGCATCGCCAAGATGCGCGGCATCAAGTTCCGCGAGGGCTACCACGACTTCACGCTCGACACGGGCGGCATTAGCGTGTATCCGCGGCTGGTTGCCGCCGAGCACCACACGGACTTCCTCACCGACGTGCTCAGTACCGGCACGCCGGGCCTCGACGCGCTGCTCGGCGGCGGCCTGATTCCCGGCACCAACGCGCTGATGATAGGCCCTTCGGGCGTGGGCAAAACCACCACCGTGGTGTCGTGTCTGATCGCGGCGTTGGAGCGGGGTGAACGTTGCGTCTACTACGTGTTCGACGAAACGCTCACCACGCTGATCGTTCGCTGCGCGACGCTCGGCATGTACCTCGCGCCGCACGTGGAAAGCGGCCTGCTGACATTGCGCCAGATCGATCCGGCGGAAATCTCGCCGGGCGAGTTCGCGAGCGACGTGCGCAACTCGGTGGAGAACAAAGGCGTCAAATACGTCGCCATCGACAGCTTGAACGCCTATTTGCAGGCCATGCCCGGCGAACGCTATCTGCTGCTGCAAATGCACGAGCTGCTCGGCTATCTGAACCAGCAGGGCGTCGTCACGATGCTGGTGCTGGGGCAGCACGGCATCATCGGCGAAGTGCAAAGCGATATCGACATCAGCTACCTCAGCGACGTGGTCGTGCTGTTCCGCTATTTCGAACACCACGGCGAAGTGCTGACCGCGGTGACCGCCGTGAAGAGCCGCGCCAATGCGCACGAACGCTCGATCCGTCAATTCCGGCTCAGTTCCAACGGTGTGGAAGTGGGCGATGCGCTGCGCGACTTCGAGGGGGTGCTGTCCGGCCTGCCGTCGTACCGCGGCGGCACCGCGCTGCTCGGCGCCACGCCCCACGTCATCGACACGTCGAGGTAGTCAGGTCATGGAGCAACGCGTCCTTATCCTGGCGCCGTTCGGCCGCGACGCCGATGTGATTGCCGAAGTACTGGCAAAAGATCAACGCGTCTGCGTCGCCTACCGCAGCGCGGAGGCGCTGACCGAAGCACTGGACGCCGGCGCGGGCAGCGCGTTGATTGCCGAAGAGGCGCTGACGGATCACCATGCATCGCGTTTATTCGACTGGCTCAAGCAGCAACCCGCCTGGTCCGATTTCCCTTTTATCCTGCTGGCCGCGTCGCGGGTCGGACACCGGTCCGCGCGCGGATTGGAAGTGCTTGAGCAGCTTGGCAACGTGGTGGTGCTCGAACGTCCGCTGAATTCGGAAACGCTGCGGCGCGCGGTGGCGTCGTCGCTGCGGGCGCGGGGCCGCCAGTACGAATCGCGCCGCCATCTGGCCGAACGGATCGAGGCACAGAACGCGTTGGTGCAGTTGAACGATTCGCTGGAAAGCCGGATCGCCGAACGCACGCACGAACTCGCCTCCGCCAACAACCGGCTGATGACGGAGATCCACGAGCGCGCCAAGGTGCAGGCAGTGCTCGTGCAGTCGCAGAAGATGGAAGCGCTCGGGCAACTCACCGGCGGCATTGCGCACGACTTCAACAATCTGCTGAACGTCATCATGGTCAACGCGGAACTGATCGCGCGGGTCAGCAGCGACGAACGCATTCGCGGCATGGCGGCCACCGTCAAACGCGCGACCGAACGCGGCGCGAAACTGACCGGCCAGTTGCTGACTTTTTCGCGCAACAGCAATCTCGATCTAAAAGCCGTGGACGTGGTCGCGTTGCTGCAAGGCATGCGCGACATCATCACGGTCTCGCTCGGCTCCAGCATCCGTTACACCAACGAGATTGAAGGCGAGGAGATGTGGACCGAGGCCGACGCGAATCAACTCGAACTGGCCATTCTCAATCTCGCGATCAACGCGCGCGACGCGATGCCTGGCGGCGGTCAGCTCGACATTCGCGTCAAACAACGCACCGCGCCCGATGAAACCCTCGCGAACGGCCGTTACGTGGTGCTCGAAGTGATCGACACCGGTTCGGGCGTGCCCGCCGACGTGGTCTCGCGTGTGTTCGATCCGTTCTTCACCACCAAGCCGATCGGCAAAGGCACCGGCCTCGGCTTGAGTCAGGTCTACGGTATCGCGAGGCAGGCAGGCGGCACCGCGCGCCTGTTCAGCGAGGAAGGTGCGGGGACGACCGTGGAGATCTGGCTACCGTTGCGCGAGCGCGTGGCGCCGCAAAACGAAGCGGCTTCCGACGTCGAAGCAAATGCTGTCGGCGAAAAACGCGTGTTAGTGGTGGAAGACGACGGTGAAGTCCGCGCCATGCTGGTCGAGTCGCTGCGGATGCTCGGCTACACCGTGACCGAAGCCGCGGACGGCCGCACGGGATTGAATCGTCTGGCGGACGACAAGCCGGACCTGCTGATGGTCGACTTCGCGATGCCGGGCATGAACGGCATCGACGTGATCGCGGAGGCGCGCAAGATGCGCGAGGACTTGCCGGTGATTCTCGCGACCGGTTACGCGGATGTGGATATTTCCGGGCTGGCGGTGAAACGTTGCACGATTTTGCGCAAGCCGTTTCAACTGGACGATCTGGCGCGCACGGTGCGGCTCGGGCTGGCTGCGTGATTCGCCTGGAGCACGCTGCCGCCCTGCTTCAACTCACCGCACGCAGTTACGCCCCGCGCTTTTAGCCTCGTAAAGCGCCTGGTCCGCGGCATGCAACAACGCTTGCAGCGTGGCGCGCGATTCGCTGAGCGTCACGCAACCGAGACTCACGGTCACCCGCACCTCGCCCACCACCGTGTCGACCCGCGCCGCCTCCACCGCCGCGCGTAAGCGTTCCGCCACCTGCGCCGCCTGTTGCGCGTCGGCACCACTCAGCATCAGCACGAACTCCTCGCCGCCGAAGCGGGCGAACAGGTCCTGCGGACGCAGCAATTGCGTCGCTTCGCTGACGATGCGCTTGAGCACTTCGTCGCCGGCCAGATGCCCGGCCGTGTCGTTGATCCGCTTGAAGTGATCGGCATCCAGCATGACCAGCGACAACGCGTCGCCGTCGCGCTTCGCGCGCGCGATTTCCGCTTCGGCCGTTTCGAAGAAATGCGCGCGGCTCGACGCGCCCGTCAGGTGATCCGTGGTGAGCAGGCGCTTGAGATTGTCGGCGGTGACCTTGCGTTCGGTGATATCGCGCAGCACGACCGTGTAGCCGGAAAACTCGCCGTTTTCCTCACGCGAGACCGCCACCAGAATTTGCCCCCAGTAGCGCTCGCCGCGTTGCGTCTCGCACCAGCATTCTTCGACATGCCAGCCCTGGCCACGCGCAAACGCCAGGTGCTCGGGAGAACGGTGCGGCGGAAATTGACCCGGCGAATAGAAGCGCGCCAGCGTATGACCGAGCGTGTCCGCCTCGCTGAACCCGGTCACACGTTCGACGGAGGCGTTCCAGCTCTCCACGCGCCCTTGCGCGTCGAGCGTGAAAAACGAAAAGTCTTTCACGTTGGTATAGATCGCCGCGAGCCACGATTCGGTCTGGCGCGAGCGACGTTCGGCGGCGACCTGGCGCGACACGTCGGTGAGCACCGTCATGAGCAGATCGGCGCTGATCTTGATGATCGAACACGACAACACCACCGCGCGCTCATGCGCCGGCGTCACGAAAATCCGATGATGCTCGCAGACCGCGCCGCGCACGGGCTTGAAACTCTCCACCAGATTGCGCAATTCCGGCGCGACCGAGGTCAGGCTTTCAAAAATATTCTCGATGCCGTGCGCACCGACCAGCGGCATCAGCAATTGCGAGGCGAGCGGATTCATCATATCGATGCGGCCCGCCAGATCGCTGCGCACAATGCCGACCGGCGACATGTACACGAACGACAGCAGCGCTTCGTGCTCGGCCTGAAGCTCTTCCAGTGCCTCGTCGTCGGGAGAGTCCACTAGGCCGCCTTGCGGTCGATCAGCACGAACCGCGTTGCAATGTCCGGCCCGCGCAGCAAGCGCAACCGCACCGGCGTGGGCCGCATGCGCAGGGTCAGCACGTATGGGAAGGTGGCGTCGAGCGTGGGTTCGTCTTCGAAACGCTGCGCCACCATGAAGTTGTTCATGCACGGCGCGACTTCGTCGAATAGATGACGGCCCAGCACGTTTGCCGCGCGCAAACCGGCGCCCGCCGATTCGAACGCGTTGTACACGGTCACGAGGCCGTCGGCGGCAAAACCGATCACGCCGAATGGAAACGCGTCCAACGTCTCGCGATTGGCGGTGTTCAGCGTCGCGAGCGACACGTTGTCAAATTCCAGAGTCACGATGTCTTCCAATAGATTCCGCCGGCGGGGAGACCGATGCCGCTTGACCGGCTAACAGTATGGTTAACGACATTAAACGTCATAAGTTTACCGGAGATGCTACATAGCAGCGGTCGACCGGCGCCCGCCTCCCACTGCTGCGCCGCCTCACCACGTCACAAAAAAATCGCAATTCAATAGTTTGCTAACGAATTTTTTAGAAATACAATACCGGCCATGTCGAACCTCGATAAATTGCGCCGCACCGTCAGCAGCACCCTGGTCGTGGCTGCCAGAAAATGGCGGCGCACGAGTCATGGCGTGCTCGCGGCCTTCAACGTCTCCGAGGCGTGCGCCACGCCGCTGTTGACCGCCAGCCGGCTCGGCGCAGCGGTGCGCCAGGTCACGCTGGCCGATCACGTCGGAATTGAAGGTCCGTCGCTCGTGCGGCTGCTCGATCAATTGTGCGCGGCAGGTCTGATGCGCCGTGACGAGGATCCCGAAGATCGCCGCGCGAAAACCGTCGTGCTGACCGAAGAAGGCCGCGCGGTTACCGCGAAAATGGAAGAGGAACTGGTTACGTTGCGCGCGCAAGCATTGAAAGGTGTGTCGCGCAGCGATCTGGAAGCGACCTTGCGGGTGCTGGCGGCGTTTACATCCGACGCGAGCGAGCGGGCGGATCAGATCACCGACGTGCCCACCCCGTCGGCATCCGGCGCGCGAAAAACCGGCACGCCCCGCAAAACCGCGAAAGCCAACCAGGTTGCCAAGGCGACCGCAGGCAAACCCCAGAAACGCAAATCACCCACCGCGGCGCCGCACGACGCCGGCGACCCGGCATAACGGTTCATGGCCTATCCCTCCCTTCGCGACTGGCTGTTCTCGGTCAAGACCTTCGCCGCGGCGATGATTGCGCTTTACATCGGCCTTGCACTCGAACTGCCGCGACCTTACTGGGCGATGGCAACGGTCTACATCGTGTCGAATCCGTTTGTCGGCGCGACCCGTTCCAAGGCGCTCTATCGTGCGCTCGGCACCGCGCTGGGTGCGTCGGCCGCCGTGCTGCTGGTGCCGCCCTTCGTCGAATCGCCGTATCTGTTCAGCGTGATCGTCGCGTTATGGACCGGCACGCTGCTATATCTCGCGGTGTCCGACCGCACGGCGCGCAGCTATGTGTTCCTGCTGGCCGGCTACACGATGCCCATCATCGCGCTGCCGTCGGTCACGAATCCCGGCGGCGTGTTCGATCTGGCGGTGAGCCGCACCGAAGAGATCACGCTCGGTATCGTCTGCGCGAGCATCGTGGGCAGCGCGCTGTTTCCGAGCCGGCTCGCGCCGACCATCATCGAGCGCACCGACGCGTGGTTTCGCGACGCCGCGTTCTATGCCACCGAAACGCTGTCCGGCCGCATTGCCGGTTCCGCGATTTCGGGCGCGCGGCAGCGGCTCGCGTCCATCATCAACGGGCTGGAATTGTTGTTGAGTCAACTGGCCTACGACCACACACGGCCCGACGTGCTGGCGCGCGCGCATGAACTGCGCGGCCGCATGCAATTGCTGCTGCCGATCATGTCGTCGCTCGCCGATCCGCTGATCGCGCTGTACCACTGCGGCCGGCAGACGTGGCCCGAGGGGCTCGAAACGCTACTGAACGACGTCATCAAATGGTTCAACGCGCCGATGCCCGCGGTCAGCGCGGGCTATCACCCCGATCCGGCCGCCGACGCATTGCGCGTGCGCATCGCGGCCATGCAGCCGCCGCCCGCCGCACTGGCGAACTGGGACGGCGCGCTGCTCTCGAACGCACTGTGGCGCATGAAACAGGTGATCGACGTGTGGCAGGACTGCCGCTCGCTGCGCATCATCATCACGCGCGAAGAAGGCTCGTGGCGGCCGCGTTTTCGCCATTGGCGGCTGGGCGGCACCGAGCGCTTCTACGATCGCGGCATCATGCTGTTCTCGACCGGTTCGGCAGCAGCGGCCGTGATTCTCGCGTGCAGTCTGTGGATCAGCTCGGGCTGGAACGACGGCGCGGGCGCGGTGACGCTCGCGGCGGTGGCTTGCTGTTTCTTCGCCGCGCTCGACGAACCCGCGCCGATGGTTTTCCGCTTCTTCGTGGCGACCGCGATCAGCGTGGTGGCGGCAGGCGTCTATCTGTTCGCCGTGCTGCCGCACGTGCACGATTTCCCGATGCTGGTCATCATGTTCGCCGCACCGTTCATTTTCGTCGGCACGCTGATTCCACGTCCGCAGTTCAACCTCGCAACGGTGTTGGTCGCGGTGAACACCGCCACGTTCATCAGCATTCAGGACGCGTACGACGCCAATTTTCTGATCTTCATGAACAGCAATCTCGCCGGTCTGGCCGGCCTGCTGTACGCGTATCTGTGGACGCGCGTCACGCGCCCGTTCGGCGCCGAACTCGCGGCCTCGCGCCTGCTGCGTTCGAGCTGGGCCGACGTAGCGCTCACGGCGTCGACACGGCCCATCGACGATCCGCGCAATCTCGCCGCACGCATGCTCGACCGCCTGATGCAGTTGATCCCGCGTCTGGCCGCCACCGACGACCATCGCCACCCGTCGATCGAAAGCTTCCGCGATCTGCGCATTGCGTTCAACGCGCTCGATCTGCGCCGCGTGACCCGCAAGCTCGCCGGCGAAGCGCCGGCCGCGATCGATCGCGTACTCGACGACGTGCGCGCCTATTACGAAAACTGCGTGGACCGTCGCAAGCGCGAACCGGTGCCCGACAGTCTGATGGCGTCGATCGACGCCGCCATGGCGCGCGTCATCGCCCAAGGGCTGGCCAATGCCGGCACCCCGAGCGCGGCCTCGCAGAGCTCGGCGCGCCGCCTGCGTGACGCGCTGCATGCGCTGGTCGGCTTGCGTCTTTCGCTGTTTCCGGCCACGCTGACGACACCCACGCCGCCCGAACCGGAGGCCGCTGCCTGATGTGCGCATCTCGTGACCCGTCCCCCACCCTTTTCTTCTTCCCGCGATGATCGGTGAAATCGATATTTTCGGCGTGTTCGTGCCGGCCGTGCTCGTGCTGATGTTGATCGCCTATCTGATCAACCTGGCCTTGCGCACCATCCTCGCGCGCGTCGGCTTCTACCGCCTCGTCTGGCATCGCTCCATCTTCGATCTCGGCATCTATGTGCTGGTGCTGGGCCTTGTCGTCGTCGTTTCGCACAGACTAATAACGTGAAAAAAACCTGGTTCTCCGTCGGTCAAATTCTGCTGACCCTGATCGTCGTCGTGGCCGCCGCCCTGGTGCTGTGGAAACTGGTCGGCTACTACATGTTCGCGCCCTGGACTCGCGACGGACACGTGCGCGCCGACGTGATCCAGGTCGCGCCGGATATCTCGGGGCTGATCTCGTCGGTCGAGGTGGTGGACAACCAGCAGGTCAGCAAAGGCCAGGTGCTGTTCGTGATCGACCAGGCCCGCTACACACTCGCGTTGCGTCAGGCCGAGGCGACCGCGCAGCAACGCCGCGCCACGCTCGACCAGGCGCGCCGCGAAGATGCGCGTAACCGCAAGCTCGGCAACCTGGTCGCGGCGGAGGTGTATGAGGAAAGCCGCTCGCGCGTCGAACAGGGCGAAGCCGCGCTCGCCGATGCGAACGTCGCGATCGACACCGCGAAACTGAATCTGCAACGCTCGACGATCGTGAGCCCCGTCGACGGTTATCTGAACGATCGCGCACCGCGTGCCGGTGAATTCGTCGCGGCGGGGCGCGCGGTGCTCGCGGTGGTCGATATGCATTCGTTCCGCGTGGACGGCTATTTCGAGGAAACCAAGCTGCGCGGCATCGACATCGGCCAGCCGGTCGATATCACGGTGATGGGCGAGCCGAACGTGCTGCGCGGCCACGTGCAAAGCATTGTCGCCGCCATTGAAGACCGCGACCGCACGCAAGGTTCGAATCTGCTGCCGAACGTGAATCCGGCGTTTAGCTGGGTGCGGCTCGCGCAGCGGATTCCCGTACGTGTCGCGCTCGACGAAGTACCCGCCGATTTCCGCATGATCGCGGGGCGTACGGCGACCGTGTCGGTGCGCGATTTGTCGCCGATTGGCAAGAAGCATCCTGATACGCATGCGGCAGGGGCGGTGGATGCTTCTGCAACGGTGGCTTCGGGTGCGGCTTCCGGCTCGGGCGCTTCGGTGAGCGGTGCTCAGGCTTCGGCTATGTCGGCGGCGCCCACCGGCTCGGCGGCACAGCCGGCCTCCGCCGCCGCGATCTCGGGCGCGTCGCAATGAAGCTGTCGCGCTCTCTTCTTCCGCTGCTACCGCTTTTGCCGCTGGCCGTGGCGCTCAACGGCTGCATCAACGTCGGCCCCAACTACGCGTTGCCGAAGCAGGCGCTCATCAACGCGCCGCTCGCCAATGCGCCGATCGAGGGCGCCGACACCGCGCTCACATCGCGCCAGAACGTGCCTGCCGTGTGGTGGCAACTGTACGACGATCCCGTACTGAACAGCCTGGTCGATCAGGCGCTGCAATCGAACACCGACCTGCGCGTCGCGGCGGCCAACCTGGCGCGTTCGCGTGAAGCACTCGGCGTCGCGCAGGCGCAAGGCGGCTTCTCGGGAAAAAGCTCGGTGTTGCTCGAACGCGCGCAGGAATCGGCCGAGCAATATCTTCTCACCGAGAAACTGCCGGTCGTCAATGAAGGCGATATCGGCATCAGCGTGTCGTACGAAATCGATCTGTTCGGCAAGCTGCGGCGCGGCGTCGAAGCGGCGCAGGCGGACACCGAGTCCGTGCAGGCCGCAGGCGATCTCGCCCGAATCAGCGTGGTTGCCGACGTGGTGCGCTCGTACGTCGACCAATGTTCGGCGGCGGAAGAACTTCGCATCGCACAGCAGTCGCTCGCGTTGCAGAAGCAGCGCGTGGACGTATCGCGCCGTCTGCGCGATGCGGGTCGCGGCAATCAACCGGACGTGACGCGCGGACAAACGCAGGTCGAAACACTGGCGGCGGATATTCCGCGCTATACGGCGCGCCGCAAAATCGCGCAGTACCGGCTTGCGGCGCTGCTCGCCCGCGCGCCGTCCGACCTGCCGCCGGCCGTGATCGCATGCGACCGGCTCCCGCAAATTCGCCAGCCGATTCCGGTTGGCGACGGCGCCGCGCTGCTCAAACGCCGCCCCGACGTGCGCGAGGCCGAGCGTCAACTGGCAGCCTCCACGGCGCGCATCGGCGTGGCGACCGGGGCGTTGTATCCGACGGTGAGCATCGGCGCGTCAGCGGGCCTGACCGGCGTTCTCGAAGATCTGGGCACGTCGCCGACCGCGCGCTGGGGCTTCGGTCCGCTGATTAGCTGGACTTTCCCCGCGAATGGCGCGCGCGGCCGCGTGCGCGAAGCCGAAGCCTCCAGCCAGGTGGCGCTCGCGAAGTTCGATGGCGTGGTACTGACCGCGCTACGCGAGACGGAAACCAGCCTTGCCACGTACGCGTCGGACTATGCGCGCGCCGATGCGTTGCGCGCCGCGTTGAAGTCGGCGGCCGAGTCGGCGGATGAAACGCATCGGCTGTATCTCGCCGGGCGTGAGTCGTTCATTTCGGATCTGGACGCGACGCGCACGCTGACATCGACCAAATCTCAGGTGGCTGCGGCGGAAGGCCAGGTGGCGGTCGATCAGGTCAATCTGTTCCTCGCGCTGGGCGGCGGGTGGGAGATGCCGGCGTCGGCGGCGGCGAACTCCGCGACCACCATCAAAGCCCCCTGAGCACGCTTTGAAAAGCAGAAAAGGTGTTGCCGGGACATCCCGGCAACACCTTTTTTTTCGGCAACGGGCGCACTTACGCGAGCCGGACATCACACGTCAGACATACAGCCGACTCACTTCGTGGCCCGCGCCGCTTCGATGATTGCAGCCGCAACTTCCGTCGGCTTGGACAGCATCGCCACATGGCTTGCGTCTACCTTGACCACCGTCGCGCCGATCTGCTGCGCCATGGCGTCCTGCAATGCCGGCGGAATCATACGATCCTTCCCGGTCACGACGAACCACGACGGCTTGTTTTGCCATGCGGCCTGTGTCACTTTGTCGTCGGTGCAACCGGCGAACCACGAACCTTGCGTCGCGGCCACGAGGCGCGCCTGAGCGACCGGCAAATCCTGCGCGAAGTCGTGAATGACGGCGTCGGTCGACAGCGTCAGGTAACCGCCCGAGTCCTTCTGCAACGCGGAGGCCCACGAAGGCGTGGGCTTGCCCTTCAGGATGTCGTTGATCGACTGGTCTTTTTGCGGCGCGAACGCGGCCACATAGACCAGCGATTTGACCTTGTCGTCGTTACCGGCTTGCGTGATGACCGCGCCGCCCCAGGAGTGGCCGACCAGAATCACCGGACCGTTCTGCTGGTCGATTACGCGGCGCGTGGCGGCCACGTCGGCGTCGAGCGAACTCAGCGGGTTCTGGACCGTGACGACATGCAGCCCCTTGGCTTCGAGAAGCGGAATGACCTTCTCCCAGCTCGAACCATCGGCGAACGCGCCGTGCACCAGCACGACGTTCTTGCCTTTGAGGTCGTCGTTGGGCGCGGCGCCGGCCGGCGTCAACGCACTGATCGACAGGAGGCTGCCGAACATCACTGCGGCGGCCAGGCATTTTTTGAGCAGGGTATTCATACTATCGGTCCTTGTGAGGAAGAGAAAATCAGTGGGTTAGATGGCGGATTGAAGGATGCGCCGATCCGGCCGCCGGCTGTATCGGTCGAATGACCGAGGCGCGGAAAGGCCGCTGCGGTGCTTTCGCCAGACGCGGCAAATGAAAGACAGAACGAACAGGTCGACACCTATGGCAGACGTTTCAACAATCCGCGCGCTCGACGCCGTGAAGGCGCTGGCGTTCATCGGCGATCTCAGCATGGGACAGCCCACCGACCACTCGCTGCGCACCAGTTGGCTGGCCGCGCGGTTGGCGGCCGCCGCGGGCCATGACGACGCGCAATGCGGTGTCGTGAAGGAGGTTTCGCTGTTGCGCTGGTCGGGTTGCACGGCCAACGCGTCGGGATTTTCGGAGATGCTGGGCGACGATATCGGCGGTCGCGAAGCGATGCTCGCCATGCGGCCGGGCTGGGGTGGCGCGACCGAATCTCAGGGACGGCTCGAAGCGACAATCACACCGCTCGCGGAGATTCACTGCGAAGTATCGGGGGAAATTGCGCGCATGCTCGGCCTGGAGGGCGCCACTCAATCCGCGCTGCGGCACATTTTCGAAACGTGGGACGGCGGCGGTCTGCCGCAAAAACTCGACGGCGCGCGGGTGCCTGACGCCGTATTTCTCGTCGCGCTCGCGGGCGACCTCGAAATTCTGAGTCGCGTGTATGGCCTGGAGGCGGCGCAAAAATTTATCGCGCAGAAGGCGGGGCACAAATATCCGGATGCACTCGCCCAGGTCGCGTTTGCGCAAGCCGCCGACTGGCTCGCCGAACTCGACGAGCACAACGCGTCGGACCGCGACGAACCACTCGACGCGCTGCCCATGCAACAAGGCACCGCGCCCGAGATCATCGCCGACGTGATCGACCTGAAGTTACCGTGGATGGCCGGCTATTCGCGCCGCGTGGCCGAAGCGGCGGCAGGCTGTTGCGCGCGCCTCGGCTTCGACGACGACATTCGTCACGCCACCTATCTCGCCGGACTGATTCACGGCATGGGCCGCATGGCGGTATCGAACATGATCTGGAATACGCCGGGACGGCTCTCACCGGCCGCGTGGGAGAAGGTGCGCCTCGTACCCTACTGGACCGCGCGCGCCGGTAAGCAGATCGGTGCACTCGCACGTGAATCGGAAATCGCATCGCAGGCTTATGAGCGGCTCGACGGCTCGGGCTATTTCCGCGGCGCGACGGGCGGCATGCTCGGTCGCGAAGCGCGCGTGCTGGCCGCCGCGGCGAGTTGGGTGGCATTGCGCTCGCCGCGTCCGTGGCGCGCGGCGTTGTCGGCGGATGAAGCGGCGGCGGTACTCACTGAAGAAGCGGCGGCGGGTCGACTCGATGCCGACTCCGTGCATGCGCTGCTGAACAGCGAGAAAGACGGGTACGAGGCGGACGCAGAGCGCATCAAGCCGGCGCGTGCCGCGTTGCTGTCACCGCGCGAAGCGGAAGTCTTGCGCCACATCAGTCAGGGCGCGAGCAACAAGGAGGTCGCCAAAACACTGCAAATGAGTCCGAGCACGGTACGCACGCATGTGGAAAGCGTGTTCCGCAAGCTCGAATGTTCGACGCGCGCGGCGGCTACGCTGAAAGCCTCGACCCTGCGGTTGATCTGAGGCGAGTTAGCGCTAGCGTGGCGGCGTCACGTTGCCTCGTTCGCAGGTGCGCAGGTTCCGCACTTCAGCTCGCAAATCAAGGGCAATTCGTTCGACCGCCTGGTCGGGTCGAGCGTGGCCGCACATGAAAATATCGAGGGCGGCGAAGCGATGTTCGGGCCACGTGTGGATCGTGATGTGCGACTCCGCAAGCAACACGACACCCGTCACGCCATGCTCGCCGCCGAAGTGATGAAAATGCGCCGACAACACGCGCGCGCCGGCTTCTTGGGCGGCATTCACCAGAATCGATTCGAGCGTGGGGGCGTCGCGTAACAGGTCGGCCGCGATTCCGCCCAGATCGGCCAGCACATGCGTGCCATATGCGTCACGCGGTGTAGACGTGATTGCGGCCATGGTCGTAGACACGAGTTGCGACAACGGTAGCGCCCCGCTCACTTGTGCGCCCCATACGACGAATAACCGCTACGCGCCGACGTCCCGCCATAACCGCCACCACTCCCACCGCTTCCCGTCATCGACGTGCAACTGAACATGACGATCACCACGAACGCGTAGAGCGCATATAAAAACTGTCTCACGCTTACCTCGACTCGTCGTGGAAGGCGCGCCAGATCCACTCGGGCGCCCACAAGGCCAGCATGCCGATAATCACCAGCACCGTCGAGCCATCGAATTCGAACAGCTTGCCGAAGTTGACAAACGTCATCACGCCCGTGGCGATCCAGGGCCACGGCCCGAAGCCGGCAGTCGTGAAGCCTTCCTTGGCCGGTTCGAGGTCGCTTGCGCTGGAAGTGGGCCGGGACGCACGACGGCTCACCGCCGCGCCAGCCGCCAGTTCCGGCATGCCGAACCGTTCGGCCACCTTGCCGTTGGTCAGCGGCCTCGCGCGCGACCAGACGATTTCGTCGGCGGTGATTTCGCGCGTCATCTTGAAGTCGCGCCAGGCGAAATCTGTAATCGACGTTCTGTCGCCCACCTGCACACGCCAGTTGAACGCACCCGCCACAT
This sequence comes from Paraburkholderia sp. BL21I4N1, assembly GCF_002973525.1. Taxonomy (GTDB): domain Bacteria; phylum Pseudomonadota; class Gammaproteobacteria; order Burkholderiales; family Burkholderiaceae; genus Paraburkholderia. Next base: position 161,118 of record NZ_PVEN01000013.1, on the reverse strand, counting down.
AGGTCACTTCCGAAACGTAGTGCTCGCTCTCGCGGTAGGTCTTGCCGTCGTCGAGCACCTGGCCGCTCTGGCTGATCATCGGCCAGCGATTCAACACTTCCACGCGCTCCCAGCGGCCTTCGCTATGCACTTGCCACAGGAACCCGCGGTCGAGGTTGTGCAACAGATATTCGTCCCAGCTGGCTTCGCCGTCCGGCGTGCGGCAACGCATCAGGCCGAGCACCGTGTACTTCGCACCGTCGAAGGTTGCGCTCGCACCGAGCGGCAACGCGGTGTCGATCGCTTCGAGCGTGCGTTTTTTCGAAAACAGCGTGGCCTGTTGCGCGCTGCAATCCACACCCGCATGACACGAACCGCAGATCACATAATCCGCGACGCCGACCGGGCAATCGAGCGACGCGCCGCAACTCGGGCACGTGAACGCCGCCAGGTCGCCGCGATAGCGTCCCGCCGATTCGCGAATCGCCGCTTCGTCGCGCAAACCCTGACACGCGAGTTCGGCGAGTTCCACCGACTCGCCCGAATACAGCGCCGGCTTGCCGTGTTGCTGATCGGCGTCGGCGTAGTCGAGCGTGATGAAATGGTCTTCGTAGCGGAAGTCCGCCACCCGCGCCTGCCAGCCGTCGCCGACACGAAACGGCAACTCGCCCTCGCCGCCCACGCATTGCGCCGTGCGGATATCCGACGCGAGAAAGCGCTTGCCGTCGAACTCGAAGGGCACACCCGGGCTCAGCGAGTCGAAGGGCGGCAGCATGGCGGTCTCGGCAGCTTCCAGCGCTCGCTGCGTGGTGACCGCGTACTGGCCCGATGCATCGGAGAGCCAGCCGAACGTGCCGTCGTCGAAAGTGGCGTACCACTCGCTCCAGTAGCCCGCGTCGTAGCGCAACTGGATCCGGCCGAGCAGCGTGAACGAGCGCGTTTGATACTGGCCGGTGGCGCCGAGTTGCAACGGTGAATAGTCCTCGAACACCGAGGCCATTTCACCGAGGCGTTCAACGGCTTCGCCGTGTTTGAGCAAGGTGCTGCGGCACGATCCGCACACGGCCATCACGGCTGCGGCGGAGCGGAATTCGAGCGGTGCGCCGCATTGTGGACACGAGGTACTGAACATCGAGTGCGCTTATTTCGTCAGCTTCGCGAGAATCTCGGCTTTCGCCTTCGCATAGTCGTCTTCGGTGACGAGGCCTTTGTCGAGCAAGGTCTTGAGTTGCTGCAAGCGCTCGACGTAGTCGTTTGCCACGGCTGCCGGCTGTGCGGGCGTCTGCGCTTGCGTCTGATTGAGCGCGCCCGTCATGGTCTGCGCGATCGCCGCGCCGGCCGCGAGGCCCGCGCCGACACCGGCCACGCCGCCGGCATTCTGCGCGGCGAGCGGAATTGACTGCGCGGCCTGGTACTGCGCGAACTTGTTCAGGTCGCCGCTCACGCCGACGCTGATACGCGCGTCGAGCGCCTTTTGCAGCGCGTCCGGCAGCGAGACGCTTTGCACCGTGAACGAATCGAGCGCCACGCCGTAACGCGCGAACACCGGCGCGAGCGCCTGGCCGATGCGTTGCGACAGCACCTCCTGATTCGCGGCCATGTCCAAGAACGCGACGTCGGCCGAACCGAACGCCACGCTCATGGCGGTCACGACGAGATTGCGCAATTGCTGTTCGAGGTCGTCGACGGTATAAACGCCGCGCGTGCCGCTGATCTCGCGATGAAACGCCGGCACGTCGACTACCCGGTAAGAGTAGATGCCGAAAGCGCGTACCTGCACGAGGCCGAATTCGCTGTCGCGGATCGTGACGGGTTGCGGCGTGCCCCAGCGGCGGCCGAGTTGCAAACGCGTGCTGAAGAAATACACGTCGGACTTGAACGGCGATTCGAACAGCTTGTCCCAGTTGCGCAGGCTGGTCAGCAGCGGCAGCGTGCGCGTGGTCAGCGTGTACAGGCCAGGGCCGAATACGTCGGCAATGCGGCCTTCGTTGACGAACAGCGCCATTTGCGACTCGCGCACCGTCAATTGGCCGCCGTACTGGATTTCCTGGTCTTCCATCGGATAACGCCAGGCTAATACGCCGTCACTGTCTTCCGTCCATTGCAGGACGTCGACAAACTGCTTGCGAATAAACGAACCGAGACTCATCGTGTACTCCTCGCGCGCGGCGCCCGCCAATCGGGCATTAAGATGAAAATGTATGAAATGTGAAATCAGGTCAGGCAAGCGGCATTGATAATACCCACCACTAGCGAAGCCGCGCCCATCAATCCGCCCATGGCGTTATTACGCGTTTCAATCGCATGGTTCATGCCGGGCAATAAGCGCGTGAGTACGGCATAAGTGGCGACCTGCACGATCATCGCACCGAATGCCCAGATCAGCACGAGCACCAGCGTGGAGTTGTGCGCAATGCTCGACGCGAGCGTCAGGCAGAAGCCGATCAGCGCGCCGGCAAAGGACAGCAGCGCCGCCACGTTGCCTTCGCGGATCAACGCCAGTTCGTCGAACGGTGTGACCTTGAGGTAAACTGCCGCGAATCCGAGGATCAGCACAAACGCCGACAGTAAATGAATCCCATAAGAAAAGGCATCACCCATTTAATCTCCCGGATTTTGTGTGTCGCGACGGCGCGCGCAAATCGCCGCCAGTATATCCAGATCGGACCGGAGTGCCCAGCATGAAGATTAAACATAATCGCATGCTGATTCTGTCCGTACTGGTGCTGGCGTCGTGCGGATTGGGTTATGAGCTGATCAGCAGTACCTTGTCCAGCTATTTGCTCGGCGACTCGGTATTGCAGTTCTCGTCGGTGATCGGTTGTTATCTGTTTGCCATGGGCGTGGGCTCGTGGCTCGCCAGGTTCGTCGACGACGACGACGTGCTCGACCGCTTCGTGGATATCGAATTACTGGTGGGCCTGCTCGGCGGTTTGTCGGCAGCAATGTTGTTCGGCGTGTTCGCGTGGCTGTCCACGCCGTTTCGCGCGGCGCTCTATGCGGTGGTGCTGGTGCTCGGCGCGCTGATCGGCATGGAGATTCCGCTGGTGATGCGCGCGTTCCAGCAGCGTCGTCAGGCGTTCCGCCACACCGTGAGCGACGTGCTCACGTTCGACTATCTCGGTTCGCTCGCGGTCTCGCTGCTGTTTCCTCTGGTGCTCGCGCCGCGTCTCGGCCTGCTGCGCACCAGCTTTCTGTTCGGCATTCTCAACGCGCTGGTCGCGCTGTGGACCACCCACACGTTCCGCGCCGAAATCAGCAACGTGCCGGGCAAGCTGATGCGCGCCGCGCTTGTCATCAGCCTGCTCGGCGCCGGTTTCGCGCTATCGGAGCGTCTGACGCATTGGGCCGAGCACGGCTTGTACGGCGACGAGACGATCTTCTCCGAAACCACGCCGTATCAGCGTATCGTGCTCACGCAATGGCATGACGACATGCGTCTCTACCTGAACGGCAATCTGCAATTTTCGACACGCGACGAACACCGCTATCACGAGGCGCTGATTCATCCGACACTCGAAGCGTTACCGTGGGCGAAGCATGTGCTCGTGCTCGGCGGCGGCGATGGACTCGCCGTGCGCGAAATCCTCAAGCATCGCAACGTCGAGACGGTGACGCTGGTCGATCTCGACCCGGCCATGACGCGGATGTTTTCCACCTCGGCGCCGCTCGTCAAACTCAATCAAGGCTCATTGAAAGACCCACGCGTCCACGTAATCAACGACGACGCCGTGCGCTGGCTCGAATCCAACGCCGAGGTCTTCGACGCGATCGTGGTGGACTTTCCCGATCCGACCAACTTCGGTTTAGGCCGGCTGTACTCGGTGCCGGTGTATCGCATGCTGTCGCGACATCTGTCCGAGAACGGCTATGCGGTGATTCAATCCACCTCGCCGTATTTCGCGCCGCACGCGTACTGGACAATCGTCGACACGTTGCGCGAGGCGGGCTTCAACACATGGCCGTATCACTGCTATGTGCCCTCGTTCGGCGACTGGGGTTTCGTGATTGCCGGCAAGCGTCGCGACTATACGATCCCCACGCACTATTCGGAGCCGATGCGCTGGCTCGACGCGCAGACCGCGATTGAAATGTTCCACTTTCCCGCCGACATGCCCGCATTGCCGATGGCGCCGAATCAGATGAACGACCAGCCGCTCGTCCGCCTTTTCGACGACGACTGGAAGCACGTGCTGCGCTGATGGACCGCCGCACTTTTCTTTTTGCGGGCGCGGCTGGCGCGGTGGGGGCGGCCGCGTTGGGCGCGCTGCCCGATCTCAGCCGCACCGGCTGGATCGAAACGACGCCGGTGATCGACAGTCCCGGCATGCGCGAAGGTCATGCGCTGCGCGACCATCGCGGTTTGCCGGCGCCGTCCGGCACGCTCGAGACCGACGTCGCGATTCTCGGCGCGGGCGCGGCCGGTTTATCGTGCGCGTGGCAACTCGCGCGAGCGGGGCACAAGGATTTTGTCGTGCTCGCCGGACCCGAATTCGGCGGCAATGCGGCCGGTGGCCGCTATGGCGAGCTAGGCTATCCGAAGGGAGCGCATTATCTGCCGTTACCGTCGATGGAATCGACGCACCTGCGCGACATGCTTGCCGACCTCGGCGTGATCGAAGCCGATCCGTTCACCGCGCGGCCGGTGTTCGACGAACGCGTGCTGGTGCACGCGCCGGACGAACGCTTGCTGATCGACGGTCAATGGCAGGACGGCCTGGTGCCGACGCTCGGCGTGAATCACGCGGAAATCGCGCAGCAGCAGCGCTTTTTCGCCTACACCGACGCACTGCGCACCGCCGTGGGCAGCGACGGCCGCAAGGTGTTCTGCATTCCGCTCGCGCAGTCGTCGCAAGAACCGCGCTGGCGCGCATTGGACAAGCGCTCGTTCAAACAGTGGCTGCTCGACGAAGGCTATACCGCGTCGTCGCTGCACTGGTATCTGAATTACGCGTGTCGCGACGATTTCGGCGCCGGTTATGAACATGTCTCCGCGTGGGCCGGCTTGCATTACTTCTCGTCGCGCGGCGGCCATGCGCGTAATGCGGAAGACGGCGCGGTGCTGACCTGGCCCGACGGTCTGCATGGCATGGTGACGAAACTGAGCGCGTCGATCACGCAACGCGTGGGCAAATCCACATGGTCAGTGCCGGGCTTTGCCGCGCGTGTCGATGAAAAACCGGGTGGCGTGGAAGTACTCTGCGTACGCATCGACAGCAATAATGTGCCCACTACCTTCGTGCTGAAAGCGCGCCGCGTGGTGTCGGCCATGCCGCTTTTCGTCGCGCAGCACGTCATACCGCATCTGTCTGCGTATGGTTTCGACGCGCCGCGCGACCTGCCGCCGCGTGCGCCGTGGCTTGTCTCCAACTTCCTGATGGACGGCATGCCGCGCGAAGCGCAAGGCGTGCCGCTCGCGTGGGACAACGTCGTCTATCGCGGCGAAGGCCTCGGTTATGTGGTCTCGACGCATCAACTGATCCGCCTGTCGCCGCCGCAACGCTCGGTGTTCTCGGCCTATCAGGCGCTCGATCTGAAGACGCCCGACGACACCCGTCGCTGGCTCGCCGCCGCGCATCCCGACGAACTGCGCGCGCAAGCGTCGATCGATCTGCTGCCCGCTTATGGCCGCGACCTGTGGCGTCACGCCACCGCACTGGAAATCACCGTACGCGGTCACGCCATGGCGACGCCGGATGTCGGCTTCCTCAGCCGTCCCGGGCTGCTCGCGTTACGCGACGCGGAAGGACCGGTGCTGTTCGCGCACGCGGATCTGTCGGGCATGTCGCTATTCGAGGAAGCGTCCTACTGGGGCGTACTCGCGGCAAATCGCGCCCTGGGATAACCCCGAATTTGTTTACGTTTTATTTTTGATAAGCTTTCTTTAAGCTTTCATTTCGGGTTAAATGTTCTTCATCACTCACTCACGCTACGGGTCACGTATGTCGCAATTCATGCAAGGCGCAGTCACACTGGGCGGATGTATCGGCATTTTCACGGCCGTGGTCGCCGTGGTGGAAATGTTCGCTAATTAAGCGCGCAAACGCGTCGAAACGTCGCTGGCGTTATGCCGGCCGACGTTTCGACGCGGCCTGATGAATCGCCGCCCGCACGCGCGGATACGTGCCGCAACGGCATACGATGTTAGACATGGCCGCGTCGATATCGGCGTCCGTGGGATTGGGTTTCTGTTTGAGTAGCGCGCAGGCCGCCATGAGTTGCGCGCTCTGGCAATAACCGCACTGCACCACGTCGAGATCGATCCACGCCGCTTTCAAAGCCTGCGCTTCAGCGCCCTGCACGCCTTCTATCGTCGTGATCTTCTGCGCATGCAGGCTCGACATCAGCGTCTGGCATGACAGGCTCGCCTTGCCGTCCAGATGAACCGTACACGCGCCGCAAATGCCCACGCCGCAGCCGAATTTGGTGCCGGTCATGCCGAGTTCCGCACGCAGCACCCACAGCAGCGGCATGTCCGGCTCGGCCTGCACCGCTACCGCGCGGCCATTGATATTTAGCGATCCCATGCGGGTCTCCTCGTGATTCCCGTTCTCTTTGTGTACTTGAGCTTGCTACGCGTTACGCCAGTTTCAGCGGCAAGGTTCGCAGACGTTGGCCCGTCAGCGCGAACACTGCATTCGCCACGGCCGGTGCGACCGGTGGCACACCCGGCTCACCGACGCCTTGCGGATGCAGTCGACTCGGCATGATCTCGGTTTCGATCGTCGGACAATCATTCATCCGCACCACAGGAAAATCCACGAAGTTCTTCTGCTGCACCTGACCGTCGACGATCGTGATTTCATCCTGCAACGCGGTCGAGAGGCCGAACACGATCGCGCTCTCCATTTGCTGGCGGATCAGATTCGGATTCACCGGCAAGCCGCAATCGATCACACAGATCACGCGATGCACGCGAATCTGCTTGCCCGGCCCGATCGACACCTCCACCACCTGCGCGACGACGCTGCCGAACGCCTCGTGCAGCGCGACACCGCGCGAGCGCGGCGCGCCGTCGGCGGCATGACTCAACGGGCGCCCCCACTCCGATAACGCGGCAACCCGCTTCAAGACCGCCAGATGGCGCGGATGCCGCGCGAGCAGTTCGGCGCGAAACGCAATCGGATCGCGGCCGGCGGCGGCAGCGAGTTCGTCGGTGAAACTCTCCGTGAAAAACGCCTGATGCGAATGGCCGACCGAACGCCAGAAACCAACCGGCACCGGCAATTCGACGATCTTGTGCGCGACACGCGCGGCGGGCCATTCGTAGGGTTGATCGAATGCGCCTTCGCAGGTGGTTTTGTCGATCGGGATTCGCGGCACGCCGTAGTAGCGCGCGAGCGATTCCGGCACGATCGCCTGACCCGCGGACAGGCTGTCCCATGCAATCAGTTTGCCGTGTGCATCGAGACCGGCCCTGAGCCGCGACACGCAAGCGGGTCGATAGAAATCGTGCGTGAAATCCTGCGCGCGCGACCAGATGGTCTGCACCGGACGTCCACCGCCCTGGCGCGCGATCACCGCGGCCTGCGCGATGAAATCGAGTTCGAGACGCCGGCCGAATGCGCCGCCGAGCAATTGGGTTTGCACATCGACCTTGTCGGCGTCGAGGTTCAGCACCTTGGCGACGTGATGACGCGCGAGCGCGGGGACTTGCGTGGAAACCCACACCGTCGCCGCACCCTCCGCAACCTGCACGGTGCAATTGAGCGGTTCGACCGCGCCGTGCGCGAGATACGGCGCGTGATAGTCGGCGCTGAGCGTGCGCGCGGCGCCGTTCATTGCGGTGTCGACATCGCCGAGTCGGTAGTAGGCGTGGCCGTCGCTATCGTCCAATGCTTGCGCGAGACGGTTTTGCACCTCCGCGCTCGACACGTGCGCTGCGGCGCCGTCGTTCCAATCGACGGTGACGGCGGTGACGGCGTTCATCGCGCGAAACGGGTTGTCGGCAATGACCGCGACGCCGCCGGTTCCACCGTTGTACGGCGCGACGGTGAACGCCTTGATAAACCCCGGCAGTTTCTCCGCAGGCCCGGCGTCGAACTGCGCGACCGTCCCACCCAGCGTGGGACACATGACGACGCTCGCGTAGAGTAGGCCGTCCGGCAGCGCGTCGATGCCGAAGCGGGCCGTGCCGTTGATCTTCGACGCGGCTTCGATGCGGCGGACCGGTTTGCCGATCAGCTTGAAGTCGGCCGGGTCTTTTAACGCCACGTTGCGCGGCAGCGATTGCTGCGCCGCCAGCGACGACAACTCGCCGAAGCTCGCCCGATGTCCCGACGGATGCAACACGCGGCCACTTTCCGCACGGCATTCGGCAGCCGGCACTTGCCATTGCGCGGCCGCCGCGCCGATCAGCATCGCGCGCGCCGAGGCGCCGGCTTCGCGCATCGGCGTCCACAGATCGTTGATGCTCGACGACCCGCCCGTCATCATCGTGCCGGCGTCGCGCACCAGTTTGCGAGTCATCCAGACCGTCGCGCGCTTCACGGCGCTGTCGTCGTCGGGACGAAACGGCAGATCGTCGACGATGTTCTGCACGCTATTGTAGATTCCGTCGATCGGCGAATCCTCCACGCGCACTTGCGACCAGTCCGCGTCGAGCTCTTCGGCGAGCAACATCGCCAGGCCCGTATGGACGCCCTGCCCCATTTCCGCTTTGCACATCATGATGGTCACGCTGTTGTCGACCGCGATCTTGACCCAGCCGTTCAGCGGTACTTGCGTGCCTTGCGCGGGTAACGGCGTGGAGGTCGTGAGCCTTTGACCCGGCGGCAGCACCGACCAGCCGACCAGCAGCGCGCCCACTGCGCCGGCGCCGCCGAGCAGGAAGGTTCTGCGCTTCAACATGGCGAGGCTCGGTGAGCTTGCATGGTGACCGACGTTGGAATGCGCGCGGGCGCGCGGGTTTAGCGTGGCAGGTGTTCGGATAGTAGTAAGACGGGGGAGCGATTGCGGGACTTAAATTCGGGAATTTAAGTCAATCGTGGTGAGGCGGAGGGTTAACGCGAAGTTGCCGCCAGGCGAGACGCGAGGCGCGCAATGGTCAGCGCCGCTTTCACCCCTCCATACGTGGGCAAAAGCGGCGCCGGGCTGGGCTTATTAGCCAGTTGGTCAATCTGCGATCAATTCATCAGAACCGGTACGTCGCGCCAATCTGGAAGAAACGGCCCAGGTCCGTGTAAAGCGACTGGTCGTAACCCGTAATGTCCGGCGTTGCTTGCCACTCGACGTCGAACGGCGGCCGTTTGTCGAACAGATTCGTGATACCGCCGTAGATCGTCCAATGCTTGAAGCCGCGATAGCTCGCCACCAGATTGAACTGACTATAGGACGCCACCGATCCGGTTCCGCCGTCGCCGAACTCGGCCGACACGCCGTTCGTGTAAGGACCGGTGTATTGCCACGTCAACGACGTCGTCAGGTTGTGGAAATCCCACGTCAACGTGGTGTTGCCCTTCCAGCGCGGGTTACTTGCGCCGAACGGTTGCAGCAGGGCGAGATTGTTACCCGCGAAATCCTGCGGCGCGGCACCGGGGCTGTGTAGCTTGAAGTGCCACACGTAAGCCCAGTCGCCCGATAGCGTGAACGTACCGTAGGTCGTCCGAACCGCCTTGCGGAAGTTCATGTCGAAGCCGTCGGTATCGAGCGCGCCCAGGTTGACGAACGGCTGCACGATATAACGGATCGTGCCGTCGGGATTGCGTACCACCGTCGACGGATTGTTTTGCTGAAGCACGGCGTTTGGATCCGCGGTCCCGATCACACCGTCAATGCGCACTTTGTAGAACGCCGCGCCGATATCGGTCAGCGCGTCCGGCGACAACTGGAAGCCGATGTTGTAGTTCTTCGTGTGCTCGGGCTGCAGATTCGGATTACCCGTCGTCTGCTCGGTCGTAAAGTGTTTGGTCGGCGTGCCGCTCGGATCGTTCGGATCGACCAGGTTCTGGTGACCGAGATAAACCGCCTGCGAATTCTCGACGCCGGTCGGCGCGCGGAAACCGCGGCTAAACGAGGCGAACGTCGTCAGCATACGCACCGGCTGATAACGCAGCGCGAAGCTCGGCGAAAAAGCACCGCCGAAGTCGCTGTAGTGATCGTAGCGGGACGCTTGCGTGAACGTCAGGTTGTGGATGATAGGAATGTCGATCTGATAGAACAACGCCGCCACGTTGCGCGAGCTGTCGACTGTCTGCACGTTCGCCGGCGCGACGATGCCTGCTGACGCAAGCGTCTGCGGGTTGATCACCGACGACTCGTGGCGGAACTCCGTACCAAAGCCCAAGCCGACATTGCCGGCGGGCAGGCTGAACAGATTCGCCGTCGAGGTCTTGGCCGTGACGCTGTCCACCTTCGAAATGGCTTGCTGATAGTCGTCGCTGAACACGCCGTTCAGGCCGTTGGGCGTCGAGCCCGGGTTCGCGAAGTTGTACGAGCCGTTCGCCAGCATGTTCTCCACGCCCGCCACGTTCAGGCGGTTGGAGTAACTCGTGTCGACCGTACTCTGCGAATGGCCGTAATCGGCGGACCAGTCCCAGCTACCCAGCGCCGCCGAGTTGTACGTACCTTTAACGCCCGTCGACGCCATCCAGAAAGTCGACACCGTATCCGCCACACCAATTTTGCCGGGGAACGTCAGATTGATCGGCGTCGCCACGCCGAACGGATTAAACGGGTTCGACGCCGACACGGTCCGCGAGAGCGGCGCGACGGAACCCGTGGCCGGCGTGAACACGTTCGAATTGGCCGTCAACGCCGCCGGGCCCTGCAATTGCACGTTTTCGTCGCGGCTCACCCAGAAGCCCGCGTATGCTTCCTTGTCTTCGTCGATCTTGAAAGTGCCGCGCACTTTCGCGTTCAAACGCGTCACGGCCGGCGTTAGGGAAGTACCGGCCGCGACGTTGTAGGCGCACGCCGCACCACCCGTCTTCGCCGCCGTGCTGCCGGGCGGGCAGGGATTCAGCGCCACATTGCCGCCGGGCGTGGTCCAGTACGACTGCTGGTTCGGACCCAACGGCGCCGCGAGACCGCCGGCGTATTGCGTGAAATCCTGCCCCGACGTCATGTCGCGATCGGCCAGCGTCGATCCGCTGTCGCGGTAGTAGCTCGCTGCGGCGGTGACGTTGAAGCGATCCGAGTTCAGGTCGCCGAAGCCGCCGAGGGCACTGAAGCTTCCCTGACCGTTGCCGGGATGCTGAGCCTTGCCCAGCTGCGTATCGAGCTGCAGGCCCTGAAAGTTCTTCTTGGTGATGATGTTGACGACACCGGCGATTGCATCGGAGCCGTAAATCGACACCGCGCCCGTCTTCACGATGTCGATGTGATCGACAATATTCAGCGGGATGCTGTTGACGTCGAAGAAGGTGTCGGTGAAATTCACCGCTTGCGCATAGTTGGCGACACGCTGGCCGTCCACCAGGACGAGCGTGTACTTCTCGCTCAGGCCGCGCAGCGCGATACCGGCGCCGCCGGGAGCGGCGCTGTTCATGGTCGACTGCGACCAACTGCTGGCCGAGTTCGCCGCCGTACCGCGCAAGAAGTCGGACACCGTGGTATAGCCGCTTTGCGCGATGTCCTTTTGCGTGATGGTCTGGACTTCGGTATTGCCGACTTTGTCCGACGTGCGGATAAGCGAGCCTGTCACCTCGAATTTCTTGAGCTGCTTAACCGGTGCCGTGGCCGCCGCGCCCGATGCAGCCTCAGGCGTTGCCGCCACGCCCTCCGGCGTGCCGGCTTGCGCAACGACAATGGGTAACGCGACCGCCGCGCTTGCCGCCGACGGCTGGCTCTGTGCGAACGCGGACGTCCCCACCATCGCGGTTAGCGCCATTTCAGCCCAGACAATCTTCCGAATGGCCGATGCTAGATCCCTCTGTTTCATGTTCCTCTCTCTCGCCATAAACGCCAAGTTGTTATTCGAAGAGGCCTGGCAAGCCTCTTCGTTTGCGGCACCCCACCGCCACGCTTCGAACGCCCTGTTTTCCCTTCGAAACTCCAATAGCCATCCACCCGACTAGCGAATCGGCGATTCAGAACCACACACCTGTTTCGTAGTGATACTAAATATTCGTCTTGCTGCGCTCGCCTTGAGTGCGGCAACATCCATAGAACGTTGATAACGACGGCGCGTCGGTTGGTGCCAATCGGTTTATTCGTCGATCTATATGCCTTCCATTAGCTGTACAACCACTCGCAATCTTTAGATTCGATTTCGAGCCATCGGTGTTTACCCCGCACTTTTCTCAGCATGACTAATTTCTTTGCACGGACAAAAAAATTCGATAACGGTGATTTCTCTCAGATAACGAACGACAGCACGGGCACCCGTCTGCTCGCGAGGCGCGACCCGTTAATCAAATCCTTCATTTAGCTTACTTAATGGATAGCCGTGAAAGACTACCCGTATCCGCTTTCAAGCCACGTCACGACTCTTGCCTGACACCAAGACGAACTTTTTCTTTCATTTAGTGGACGCAAACATATCAGGACAGAATCGCTCAGTCAAAATTTGTTTGATCGGCGTAAAAAAATTGTGCGATCGACGTAACACGCCGCCTTACAACTCCGGCGCCGGTTTGCACCACGTCAGTGCTGGTTTTCCATATTGGTTAAGGCTTGCACCAATTAAAACCGGCGCCGCCTAAAGTCTTTCAAAGAAGGAAAACCTGACAAAAAAAAACCTGCACGTCTAGGGGAAGGCGGCAGGTCGAGAGCACTGACGAGTGCACTTATCTCAGCGATAAGTTGCACGCATTGTAATCACAATGAAAATAATATGTAAATGATGATATGCGCCAAATAGAGGATCTCGACGAGAGAACGTCATGAAGCCGGAATTACGCGCTGAAGTCTGCAGGGACATGCTCGCTGGTGAAGCAAGGGCTGACGAGGACGAGACTGATTGAATATTTATACGGATGCCTAACGTAATTTTAAAATAAATAAAACATGCAGCAATCCGTTGCCGAATGCTGCACGTGTGTCGCTGTCGTCGCGATGGGCTACCTCATCGTCGGTTCGATCCGGATACAACGTCGATCCACACAGCAAGTACCAGAATGCTCCCCTTCACAATCATCTGCCAGTACGCGTCGACGTCGAGCATCGACATGCCGTTATCGAGGCTCGCCATCACCAGCGCGCCGATCAATGCGCCGTACACGGTGCCGGAACCGCCGCGCATCGACGTACCACCGATAAAGCACGCGGCAATCGCGTCGAGTTCACCCATCGAGCCTGCCGACGGCGAACCGGCCGCGAGCCGTGCCGTGTTGACGATGCCGCCAAACGCGCACATCAGCCCCATCAGCGCGAAGATCGCCAGCTTCACGCGATTCGTGTTGACGCCCGAGAGCCGCGTCGCTTCCAGGTTCGAACCAACCGCGTAAATGCGCCGTCCGAACACGGTTTGCGTCGCGATCCACGTGAAGATGCCGAGCAACGCGAGTAGCAACAGCACCGGCACCGGAATCCCGCCGTAACGATCGAGCGTGGCGACGAAGCCCGCCAGTATCACGCCCGCGCCGACCACCTTCACGACGTCCTGCCACACGGGTACCACACGCAATTGATAGCGTTCGCGATTGCGCCGCTGCCGCAGTGTGAGAAATGCGAGCAGCACGAACAGCACGACGGCAAGCGCGTCACCCACGAGTCGGGGCAAATAACCTTGGCCGAGAAACACGAAACCGTCGGAGACCGGTGCAATCGTCGAACCACCCGTGACGCCCAGCAGAATGCCGCGATAAGCGAGCATGCCGCCCAGACCGACAATGAACGAAGGCACGCGGCGATAGGTCGACCACCATCCATTGAACATGCCGACCACGACGCCGAGCAGCATCACCACGGGCACGGTCACGCCGATCGGCCAATGGCGGTTGACGTCGAGTATCGCAGCCACGCCGCCGAGCAAACCGAGTAGCGAGCCGACCGACAGATCGATCTCACCGGCGATGATTACGAACACCATGCCGCATGCGAGCATGCCGGTGATCGACATTTGCCGCAGTAGATTCGACAGATTGCGTGGCGTGACGAACGCGCCGTGTGTGAGGAACGAGAAGAAAATCCAGATCGCGGCCACCGCAATCAGCAACGCAAGAATCTTGTAGCGTGCAAAAAGTTGCTGAATGCGCTGCGGGCCGCCGAATGCACCGCGTGACGCGGCGCCGTCGGCGCGTTGGGTAGTAACGTCGGGCGTCATGCGGCACTCGCTGCGGTTGGGTTCGGGGATCGCTGTACGGGACGGATCGCGGCGCTGAGAATGTCCTCCTGGGTGAGGCCGTCGTTGACGAAATCGCCTCGTAGTTCACCCTCGCCAATCACCAGTACGCGATCGCTGATGCCAAGCACCTCGGGCAATTCGGACGACACCATCACGATCGACATACCGCGCTGCGCCAGTTGAAAAATCAGTTTGTAGATTTCGTATTTCGCGCCGACGTCGACGCCGCGCGTGGGCTCGTCGAGAATCAGGACTTTAGGGTCGGTTAGCAGCATGCGCGTGAGCACGGCCTTCTGCTGATTGCCACCGGACAAGCTCGCAATCGACAGCATCGGATGCGCCGCGCGCACCGAAAGCCGCTTCATCTCGGTGTTGATCGTGTCGAGTTCGGCGGCCGAATCGATCCGGCCGCCTTTCGCGAAGCGTTGCAATACCGCGAGCGTGATGTTGTGGCCGACGCTCAAACCCGGCACGATGCCGTGCCGCTTACGATCTTCCGGCACCATGCCGATGCCGGCGCGAATTGCATCCACGGGGGCGCGAATCTTTAGCGGCCGGCCTTCCAGCACGACCGTCGCTTCGCTCACACCCGCGTATGCACCGAAGACCGCCTCCATCAATTCCGTGCGCCCGGCGCCGACCAGACCGGCCACGCCGAGAATCTCGCCGCGCCGCAGCGCGAACGACACGTCGTTCACCCGCTTACGCCGTGGATTGGTAACGTCGAAGCAGGTCACATTACGCGCTTCGAAGATCACGTCGCCGATTGGATGCGGCTCGCGCGGAAACAGGTTCTTGATCTCGCGGCCCACCATCAGCGAGATGATGCGGTCGGTGGTGAGCGAGCGCATCGGCTCGGTTGCGACATGCCGGCCGTCGCGAATCACGCTGATCGTGTCGCACACTGCCGCGACTTCGTCGAGCTTGTGCGAGATGTACACGCAGGCCACGCCGCGCCGTTTCAGATCACGCACAATGTCGAGCAGAATGCGGATCTCCGACGCGGTCAGCGACGACGACGGTTCGTCGAGAATCAACAGTTTCGCGCGCTTGTTCAACGCCTTCGCGATCTCGATCAATTGCTGGTGACCACCGCCGTAGTTCATCACCGGTTGCGCGGCATTAATGCCGCTAATGCCGAGCTCACGCATGAGTTCGTCGGCACGCTGATACATGGCCGCGTAATTCATACGCCCGCCGGGCAGCGTGATTTCATTGCCGAGAAAAATGTTCTCCGCCACCGAGAGCTGCGGCACCAGCATCAATTCCTGGTGAATGATGATAATGCCGGCGCGTTCGGTGTCGCGTACGCTGGCGGCCTTCAGCGGCTCGCCTTCCCACGTGATGTCGCCGTCCCAGGTGCCATGGGGATAGACGCCGGACAGCACCTTCATCAGCGTAGATTTGCCCGCGCCGTTCTCGCCGCACAGGCCGACGCACTCGCCCGGCGCGACCGTCAGGTCGATGCCGTCGAGCGCCTTCACGCCGGAAAATGCCTTGACGATGCCCCGCATCGTCAGCAAGGGTTGAGTCATTCGCTATGCCTCGCTGCAAGGCGCGCGGCGGCGGCGACACGCACCGGGCGTGTCGACATCGGCCGCGCACACGTTACGCTCATTGGCTCGCGAGCTGGGCCTGGGTATAGAAGCCGTCTTTGATCACCACGTCGACGTTGCCCTTGGTCAGCAACGTAGGCTGCAGCAATACCGTGTCGACCTTCTTCTTACCGTTGTCGTACTGCGCGTTATAGCCCGGCTTCTCGCCCTTGGCCAGCGCCACGGAGAGCTTGGCCGCTTCGCTCGCGATCAGCTTCAACGGCTTGTAGACCGTCATGGTTTGCGTACCGGCAATCACCCGCTTCACCGCGGCGAGGTCCGCGTCCTGGCCCGACACCGGCACCTTGCCCGCCATGTGCTGCGCGGCCAGCGCCTGGATCGCGCCGCCGGCGGTGCCGTCGTTCGAGGCGACGATCGCGTCGATCTTGTTGTTGTTCGCCGTCAATGCGTCTTCCGTAATACGCAGCGCCGTTGAAGCGCTCCATTCCGGCACCCACTGCTGACCGACAATCTTGATGTCACCTTTGTCCATGGCCGGTTTCAGAATCTTGAGCTGGCCTTCGCGCAACATCTTGGCGTTGTTGTCGGTCGGCGCACCGCCGAGCAGGAAGTAGTTGCCTTTCGGTTGCGCGTTGTAGACGCCTTGCGCCTGCAATTCGCCGACCTTTTCGTTGTCGAACGAGATGTAGGCGTCGACGTCGGCGTCGAGAATCAGGCGGTCATACGAGACGACCTTGATGCCCGCCTTTTTCGCTTCGGCCACCACATTGCCGAGTGTCTTCGAATTGAACGGCACGATCACGATCACATCCACGCCGCGCGAAATCAGGTTCTCGATCTGCGAGATCTGCCGCTCCTCGCTCGCATCGGCCGATTGCACCGACACTTTCGCCCCGAGTTTCTCCGCGGCGGCGACGAAATAGTCACGATCGCGCGACCAGCGTTCGACACGCAGATCGTCGATACAGAAACCGATTTCAGGGTGATCCTTGCTTGCATGCGCGAGCGGCGCGACAAGCGACAGGCTGGCGAGTACCGCTCCACACACGAGCGAACTCAATACGGTACGACGCGTTGCGAATTTCATCTCTGTCTCCATCTTCTGATAGCCGGAATACCGGATTGGACGGTTTGCGCTGCGAGCCGCAAGACCGGACAAGCGACAACCCAAAGCTTCCTGATTCGCGCGGTCAACGTGGCCGCGCGATTTTTATGTGATGCCGCTATTGCCTGATGCGCTTGCGGCGAGACGCGCTCAACGCCCGCTGTAAATAGCCTGATTCACGATACTTTCCATCAACTCCTGATGCCCACTGGCGTGCTGCGGATTCAATCCACGCGTCAGCGCATCCGACGCCAACGTCGACAACGAGTAATCGCCCGAGAGAATCTTGCGACCGAACTCGGCCTCCCAACCCGCGTAGCGCTGACGTTTGAATTGTTCGAGACGGTCGTTTTCGATCAGCACCGCGGCTCGCTCAACGGCGATCGCGAGGTTGTCGATCGCGCCGATATGGCCGTAAAACAGATCTTCCGGATCGACGCTCTGCCGCCGCACTTTCGAATCGAAGTTCATGCCGCCGGTCGTGAACCCGCCATGCTTGAGAATTTCGTAAAAGGCCAACGTCAGTTCTTCGACACTATTTGGGAATTGATCGGTATCCCAGCCGTTTTGCGGATCGCCGCGATTCGCGTCGACGCTGCCGAAAATACCGAGCGCATACGCCGTCGCGATCTCGTGATGAAACGAGTGCCCGGCGAGGGTCGCGTGATTGGCCTCGATGTTCACGCGAATCTCTTTCTCGAGTCCGAACTGCAACAGAAAGCCGTGAACGGTCGCAACGTCGTAGTCGTATTGGTGCTTGGTCGGCTCCTGCGGCTTCGGCTCGATAAGCAACGCCCCCTTGAAACCGAGCCGATGCTTGTGGTCGACCACCATATGCAGGAAGCGCGCAAGCTGATCGCGTTCACGCACGAGGTCGGTATTGAGCAGCGTGTCGTAACCTTCGCGGCCGCCCCACAGCACATAGTTTTCACCACCCAACCGGTGCGTTGCATCGAGCGCATGACGGACTTGCGTCGCGGCAAAGGCGAACACTTCCGGATCGGGACTGGTCGCCGCGCCGGCCGCATAACGCGGATGCGAAAACAGATTGGCCGTGCCCCACAGCAATTTGACGCCAGTGTCTTGCTGCTTGCGCGCCAGATAGTCGGCCATACGCGAGAAGTTCTCGCTGTATTCCTTCAGGTTGGCGCCTTCGGGCGCGACGTCGGTATCGTGAAAGGTGTAGTACGGCGTGGCAAGCTTCGAGAAGAAATCGAAGGCGGCATCCGCTTTCTGCTGCGCCCGCTCCATCGCGTCGCCGGCTTGCTGCCACGGTCGCCGGAACGTCCCATGCCCGAAGATATCCGTACCCGGCCAGACGAAGGTATGCCAGTAGCACACCGCAATACGCAAATGTTCTTCGAGGGTCTTGCCGAGTACTTTTTTACTTTTATCGTAATGGTGGTACGCAAGCGGGTTGTCCGACTGCGGGCCCTCATAACGGATTTCGGGAATGTGTTCGAAATAGGACATCGGCGTCTCCTGTTTATGTTGCAATGCAACTCGCACGGCGTTGCCGTAGCGGTCGACAAGGTGACGCCATGCTGACGCCTGGACAAGGCATCGGCAATTGCGAAATTGCGCAGCGTGCTTGATGTTTCTCACCGCCCGCGTGTTTGATTCGCACGGCTTCGTGATTCGGGGCCTAGAATAACCAGACACTTAAAAACGATGCGGTATAAACCCGTATTCAACCGGAGACGAAGGCGTGCGGAGTCCCATTCACGACCTGCATGCCACCCACCGCCATGACCCGTCCGCCAACACCACAGACGACCCATCGGATCGCGCTGCTGTTCAACGCGAACAAGGTCTACGACCGGGAGATCATTACCGGCATCGGCAATTACCTGCTGTCGACGCGCGTGGCGTGGGATCTGTTCCTCGAAGAAGATTTTCGCTGCCGGCTCACGGGAATCGAGCGTTTCGACGGCGACGGCATCATTGCGGATTTCGACGATCCGGCCGTGGGCGAAGCACTGCGCGATTGTCCTTTGCCGGTGGTAGCGGTGGGGTCGTCGTTCGAAGATCCGGCGCACTACCCTCCGGACTTACCCTATATCGCCACGGACAACAACAAGCTTGTTTCGCTGGCCTACACGCATCTGATCGGCGCCGGCCTCGAACATTTCGCGCTGTACAGCCTGCCGCAAGCGCAGGAGAACCGCTGGGCGCAACAGCGTGAACTGGCATTCGCGCACCTGCGGCGTGCGGACGGTCACAGCGTCGAGCAGATCGACGGCGAGATCTATCGCGGGCTTTCCACCAGTGCGCCGTCGTGGAACCAGGCGACTGAACAACTCACCGCGTGGCTGCGGGAATTGCCGAAGCCGGTCGGCCTCATTGCCGTGACCGACGCGCGCGCGCGGCACCTGCTGCAGGCCTGCCTGATCGCGGGTATTGCCGTGCCCGAGGAAGTGGCGATTATCGGCATCGACAACGATCCGCTCACGCGTACGTTGACGCGAATTCCACTTTCGTCGGTCATACAGGGCACCGACGAAATGGGCCGCACCGCCGCCCATTTGTTGCATCAAATGCTGCACGGCGCGCGTTTTCCGGGGCGGCGCATTCTCGTACCGCCGGTTGGAATTAATGTACTCGAATCGACCAAACATCAACCGCTTGCGAGTCCGTATGTGATGCGCGCGCGGCACTTTATCCGCCAGTACGCGTGCCAGGGCATTCGCACCGAGCAGGTAGCCGATTACGTGGGCGTGTCGCGTTCGTCGCTCGAAGAATACTTCCGGCGCGAACGGCAATGTACGGTGCACCAGGAAATTCTGCGCCATAAACTCGATGTCGCGAAAGCACTGCTGGCCAAACGCGACGCGTCCAGCGCCGAGGTCGCGATTCGCTGCGGCTTCACATCGCTGCAGTACATGTATGCGGTATTTCGGCGGGAGCTCGGCTGCACGCCGCGCGAGTATCAGGATCGCGCGAATGCGGAACAGACGCCGGCGCCCATGCCCGACTGAGCGCGCCCTCACTCTCTTATTTAGATCGACGACATGATCAGCATCGCACAACTTTCTTCCGAGCCGTGGGGCACGTTGCATGGCGGCGATCCCGTCCGGCTCTTCACGCTGCGCAACGCGCACGGCATGAAAGTCGCCATCAGCGACCTGGGCGCAACGCTGGTGTCGTGGCATGCACCGGATCGTGCAGGACGTCTCGGCGATATTCTGCTTGGTCATGACACGCCGGCCGACTACGTGGCTGCCACGACTTACATGGGCGGCCTGATCGGCCGCTGGGCGAATCGCATTGCGGATGCGCGCTTCACGCTCGACGGCATCGAGTACACGCTCGATCGCAATGAAGGCGCGAACCTGCTGCACGGCGGCACGGTGGGTTTTCATCGTGCGCTGTGGGACGTGAGCGAGGACAACGGCGCGCTGCTCATGCGGCTGGAGTCGCCCGAAGGCGACGCGGGTTTTCCAGGCAACGTCACCACGCAAGTGCGCTATACGCTCGACGACGACGGTACGCTGACCCTTACCTACGAAGCAATCACCGACGCCGCGACGCCGCTCAATCTGACCAGCCATCCGTACTTCAATCTGACCGGTCGTCCTGGCACCGATATTCGCGGTCACGTGTTGTCGATCGACGCCGAGCGTTTTTTTGAAGTCGATACGGCGATGATTCCGTGCCAGCTCGCGGAAGTCGCGGGCAATGCATTCGACTTCCGGCAAAGCGCGCCGATCGGCGCACGTCTGGACTGGCCTCATGCGCAACTGGCGCGGGCGCATGGATTCGATCATTGCTACGTGCTGCGCGATGCAGCGGACGCCGGCACATTGCCGCTACGCCCAGTGGCCTGTGCGTACGATCCAGGCAGCGGACGCCAGTTGATCGTCTCGACCGATCAACACGGCTTACAGTTTTATACCGGCAATTGGCTGAATGGCGAGAAGGGGCGCGGCGGTATCGCCTATCAGGCGCATGCGGGCTTGTGTCTCGAAGCGGGTGGTTTTCCGAACCAGGTCAATATGGCCAAGCAGGATCGAGGCATCGTGCAAGCCGGCGACACGTACCGGCAAGTCACGACTTATAAGGTCGACGTACGCCACGGCGTGTGAGGCGATTCGTCCTGTCTTACGACGTGGCTTACAGCGCGCCGACTTACTGTTTGCGGCAATACTGAATTAACCGACCAGTAGTTTCCCCAAGACAGCGGGCTTCCTAGACTCCTTCAGTGGGCGCCGTAAATTGCTGCGGTGCCGGATAAAACAATTCCTGGAGGGAAGCATCATGAACTCGCTAATCAAAGCCGTTGCACTGGTTGCCGTGCTGGCTGCGCCCGTGGCAGCGTTCGCGCAATCCGATCAGCAGCCGCTCACGCGTGCAGAGGTCAAGGCTCAGTTGAAGCAACTCGAAGACGCCGGCTACAACCCGGCCGTCGCCACCGACGCCACCTATCCCGCCGATATCCAGGCAGCGGAAGCCCGTGTTGCCGCGCAGAATGCAACCGGCTACGGCAGTCCGGCCGGTGGCACGTCGCAAACGGGCGCCAATGCGCCCATGCAGCAAGCGCCGATGAACAGTCAGTAACGCATCACGAGTTCATCCGATGCGAGCGCATGTCACGCGCTTGCATCGCGCGATAGTGTGTGAATACGCGCGACCATGACGAGTCCATGTCAGAAAGTCCTTTGACGAAAATAATGGCTCGGCTATCCTAAGGCGGCAGTTTGGTGGTTCTCGTCGCGTGGTTGTTCACGTCAGCGAGAACGTCTACTCAACGTCGCTTCGGGTTCCATCGTGAAAGTCCGTGGTCCATTGGTGAGATACCAGCCTGGTCGGGAAAGAACGTTCCTGTCCGGCTGTCCGATCGCTCATCAGGGGAGCAACTGCGCTTCGCCATCCCGCCCCCTGTCCATCGATACCGTCTTGTCGCGCCGCTCAGTGCGCCGGCATAACGTCATCGCAGCGCCCTCCGCTATTCCCGTTCGTACCGACGAAATCGCGTCGCTTCTGCCTTAGCCCCCCTCTCTTTTCGCGAACCTGTGTTGCATACGGTAGGCCGCTCGTTTAGCTAGCGGCCGAGCGTTTGCAATGCGTCTGCCTGATCGTGTCGAGCAAGCTCGCTTGCTCGCGCGAAATGGCTGCCGACGTTCGCCTATACGCCTCCCGTTTCGCTTTGCTGTGCGCTTGCGCTGCGGCAGGTGGCGTCACGCCTCGTCTCGTCCTGCTGGTCATGTCGTCGCAATCGTCGTGACCGCATGGGCGAATGGACAGTGATGGATGCGCGCCGTTGCGTCGGCAACAAATCGAAGATCGAACCCAAGGAGATTGCAGAATGAAGACCCGTCATAACACGCTGCTTTCGCTCACCCGCACGCTGCTGTGCTCGCTGACCGCTTTGACCGCGATGAACGCCGCATGTGCCGCGGACACGTCGCTGAACGTCTATAACTGGTCGGACTACATCGCGAAAGACACGATCGCCAATTTCGAAAAGCAGTCTGGCATCAACGTGAAATACGATAGTTACGACAGCGACGATACCCTGCAGGCGAAGCTGCTTGCAGGCAGTTCAGGTTATGACATCGTGGTGCCGACATCGAGCTACATGGCGCGGCAGATCGAAGCCGGCGTCTATCAGAAGATCGACAAGTCGAAGATGCCGAATCTTGCGAATCTCGATCCTGGACTCATGAAACTGATCGCCGATGCGGACCCCGGCAATCAATACGGCGTGCCCTGGGCGTGGGGCACGGACGGCATCGGCTATAACGTGCAAGCCGTGAAGAAAGCGCTGGGTGGCGACGCGCCGGTGGATAGCTGGTCGCTGCTGTTCGATTCGGCGAATCTGTCGAAAGTAAAAAGTTGCGGCGTCTCCTTCCTTGACTCGGCGTCGGATGTTTTCCCCGCCGTGCTTCAGTACATGCATAAAGACCCCAACAGCACCAATCCCGGCGACTACCAGGCGGCGTACGAAGTCCTGAAGAAAATCCGTCCATACATCACGCAGTTCAATTCGTCCGGCTATATCAACGATCTCGCGAACAACGATATCTGCGTCGCGTTCGGTTTTTCGGGCGATGTGGGGATCGCCCTGCGTCGCGCGTCGGAGGCCAAGCGCGCTTACGAAGTCCGGTTCTCGAATATCAAGGACGCGGGGCTGCTGTGGATGGACGTGATGGTCATTCCGAAAGATGCGCCGCATCCGGAAGCGGCAATGAAATGGATGAACTACATCGAAGATCCGAAGGTCAGCGCGGATATCACCAATGAAGTGTTTTATCCGACCGCTAACCGGGCCGCGCGGCAGTTCGTGACCCCGGCTATCGAACAGGATACGAACGTCTATCCACCCGCAGCCGTGCTGAACAAGATGACATTGATGCGGCCGCAACCGGCGCCGATCATGCGACTCGAAAATCGGCTTTGGGCGCAGTTGAAATCGGGTAGTTGAGTGACGGGCGGTAAGTAGGAATTAGCTGGATGGTGGGCTTTCAAACGAAGATGAGTCTTTCCGGCGTGGCGCATGCAGTGGGTGCGTATGCCACGCTTTTTTTGATCTTGCAGTCTTTGCGCGTTTTAACTGGGACATCATGAGCATTTCGAACATCGTGGACTTCGCGCTGCCGGCGAAAGAGAGCATCGAGTACATGCCGAAGGCCGAGGCGGTGCTGGCCGGCGATCCGCTACAGACCGTTCATACCCACTTCACCAGCCCTTGCAGTCAACTCGCGGCGGGCGTATGGGAAGGTGCATGTGGACAATGGAGCGTGAACTTCACCGAGAGCGAGTACTGTGAAATTCTCGCCGGCGTGTCCGTCATTCGTGACGCCGATGGGACGAGTAAAACCGTGCGGGCGGGAGACCGGTTTCTGATTCCGGCCGGATTCAAGGGTACGTGGGAAGTGCTTGAGCCGTGCAGGAAGATTTTTGTTTCGGTGGAGTTCAAGGGATAGGCAACAGCGGGTTCGATGGAAGAGGTTCGCTTCATCGCGCACCTCTTCGCCGCGTCGAACCGGCTCGACTTCAAACCGCGCAATGCCTGGGGTCCGCAACGGCGAGGTTGCCGACTTTGCCGTCCCGATACATTGACAGATCGAACCTCACTTTCGTTTTGTCCGGGTCCAGCATGTCGCCCACCACGATAAGGTGCTTCATCCGGTGGTCTGTTGTCATGCCGTCCATGATCGGCACCTGGAATTGACCGTGCTTCCCCGAGGAGAGAAACTGGGCGGAAACCGAATCGGATCGCTTCGAATAGGTGATCGCGATCGCCTTGTCGAATACCCGCATCGGCTGCCCCGTCGATGGCCACGCGAATACCTGCGGGGCACGCGACAGAATCGTTACCGTATCCACGCCCGACTTCTGACTCAGCTCTTTCAGGTTTGACCTGGCGTTGTTTGCAAAACACTGTGCCCGCTCGGACAAAGCGCTCGCATAGTAGTGGTTCGCAGCCTCTCCCGCGTTATCGCCCAGTCCGTGCGGTACACCGCCCGCTGGAGGAGCACCCGGCGTGTTTCCTTGCGATAGCTCGAATGTCTCGACGGCTGGTTGCATGGCCGACTTATAGATCGAGCCGAACCAGTTGATGATCGGCGTTGCATTTAGCGCGGCCTCCTGGTAAATGGTGTGCATTGCATCGGCCTCGGTATTGCGCCCCTGTGCGCGCAACCGGTTCACTTCGTGCCGGAGATCCTCGGCATGATGGATTTCGGAAAAATTCGGCAGGAGCAACGGCGCCAGCGCGGCGGGAGGAAAGACGAACGACGCAGCCGTGGCAGCGAGACCGCCAGCAAGATGCGCCGCCGAATTGCCCACGTCCCATTTGGCCTGCTCATTCTTCGGATCCGAGATCAATTGCTTTACGTTGCCGGACAGACTTTGGACCGCCGGCATGATGCCCAACTCAGTCGCCCCATCCGACAACCCTTTCGATGCCAACCCCAGCAGTTCCTTGCCGCCGAGATTGCCCGTACCCAGCAAGTCGCACGCACCGCGCACAAAATCGTTTGACCGAGCCTTAACGATCCGCAGCAAAGGCGCTACGCCGGTTTTTCCGTTGTGGGAGCAGCCCATCTGTCCCAATGCACCAATGCCTCGCGATGCGTTGGCCGCCGCATCACGACCCGCATAGCCCATGCGGTTTGCCTGAATCGGCGAGCAAGCTTCGTCTCCCTGAAATAGATGACGATAAATAGCGGGGAGAGCTTGCCGTTCATCTTTAGTTCGGCTCGCACTATTTCCACCAGCACCGATCCGATCGGGAAGGATCGTTATCGGTGTCGCGGCACGCAGGGGCGTGCCTGAAATTGACGTCGACATTTGATAGCCTCTGAAGGTGCCATGTGAGCAATCATTGAAGCACGCTCATTCAGAGGCGATGTGCTATGGAGGTAAAGCATCGGACTTTTGCGCGACCGAGCGCTTCCCGATAGCGCTATGACTCGACCAATTCGCTATCTCTCGACGCAAAACGTTCCCGATACGCCTGTGGCGTGACCGCGATAGTCCGCATCAAACTGCGCCGCAGAGTCTCTTCACTGCCGAATCCGCATCGCGCCGCAATGCGCTTGATCGGCAACGACGTATCCACGAGCAAACCTAACGCGGCCTCGGTACGAATCTGTTCGATGGCACGCGCCGGCGTTTTGCCGGTCCGCGCGCGATAGTGGCGCATGAAGCTGCGTTCGCTCATGCCGACGCGGTCGGCCAACACCGCAACCGAAAGATCGACAGTCAGGTGCTCCACGATCCATGCGTGAAGCTCGCCGAATTGATCGTCGTCCTGTTGCAGTGACAAGGCCGCGCTGAATTGCGACTGCCCGCCTGGCCGCTTGAGAAAGACCACCAGTTCTCGCGCGACGTCGAGCGCCATTGACCGGCCGAGATCTTCCTCAACCAGCGCCAGCGCCAGATCGATACCGGCCGTCACACCCGCCGAGGTCCACACCGTGCCGTCCCGAATGAAAATCCGATCCGGTTCTACCTGCAACGCCGGGTATTGCTGCAAAAGCTCATTGCAGTGCGCCCAGTGCGTCACGACACGGCGTTCGTCCAGCAGCCCGGCGGCCGCGAGTAGAAACGCGCCCGTACACACCGACGCGACCCGTCGCGAGATGGCTGCGTGCTGGCGTACCCAGCGAGTCAGCACGGCGTCGCGCGAGGCCGCGTGAACCCCTCTTCCGCCCGCGACGATGAACGTGTCCGACGGCGTGCGAGCCGACGGCAACGCATGCGCCACGAGTCCCAACCCGGCCGAAGACACGACCGTGCCCGCTCGAGCGGCGATCACGCGCGGCGCGTAGCACGGAGCGAGGCCGCGCGCACGCGCGAGTTCGTTCGCGGAGGCGAACACTTGCAATGGCCCTGAAACGTCGAGGAGTTGCACGTCCGGGAAGGCGAGAACGTTGATCGATCGAAGCGCTTTATGCATGGCAACCTGGCGGGAAATGTTGGCGATATGGCATTCCCGCCACACAGTACTTGCGTACAGTTCGTCTGTCCATCCCCGCATTGCCTGCCGAACGTGGAGCAGGCCACGCTATTCAAACAACGAGGTACTGCAATGACGCTTCACATTGGCTTGCTCGTATTCCCGCGCGTGCAGCAGCTCGACCTGACCGGGCCGCACGACGTCTTTTCCTCGCTGCCCGATACGACCGTTCATCTGCTCTGGAAAGACCTCGCGCCGCTGAAATCCAGCAGCGGACTCACGCTCGTACCGGATACCACGTTCGACGACTGCCCGCCGCTCGACGTGATCTGCGTGCCAGGCGGTGCGGGAATCGGCGATCTGATGGAAGATCCGGAAACCCTCGACTTCATCCGGCGACAAGCGGGTCAGGCACGCTTCGTCACCTCCGTCTGTACCGGCGCCCTCGTGCTGGGCGCGGCCGGCCTGCTGCGCGGACGCAAGGCGACGACGCATTGGGCGTTTCACGAGTTGCTCGCGCCATTGGGCGCGATTCCCGTGCGAGATCGTGTGGTTCGCGACGGCAATCTGATCACCGGCGGCGGCGTGACCGCGGGCATCGATTTCGCGCTGACGCTGGCAAGTGAGCTGGTCGGTGAGCAGCAAGCGCAGGCGATTCAACTGCAGCTCGAATACGCGCCCGCTCCGCCGTTCGACGCCGGCAGCCCGGAGACCGCGCCGCCGTCCGTCGTGGAGTCGGTGCGGGAACGGTCAGCGGATTCGCTGGCGCGACGCAGGGAGATCGTTACGCGGGTAGCCGCCTTGCTTTGAGAAGAGGTTACGGCGGCTCAGCCGGCCGGACGCCAATGTCCCGACGCCGGGCACACCACGACTTTTTCGCCGTCGAGCCGGACTTGCTCTTCATCCAGTTTCAACGCAAAGGAAGGCGCGACGTCGAACTCGATTTTGAGCGCTCGCGCTACGTGAGCGTCTTCAATCGGCAGCTCCCATGTCAGGAATAGTTGCACGTAGTCTTCTTCGGGGGCGAAATCGGCAGCATCAAAGCCGCTGCTGCCGCGCTGAATGACGCCGTGAGGCTGGCCTGTGTCGAAAATCAACGCCGTGCCTCGCTTCAGGGGAATGCGTTGGCCGACCGACGGAAAATGCACGTCGAGTCCGCGGTCGTCGCTCAGGAAGAGATTGCAGAACGCCGCGCCGCCATATTGCCCGGCGTCGTGGTGATACCTCGCGCCTCGGCAGACCATCAGGGCGACATCACTGGATGCGAGCGTGTCCGGCAATCCCAGCGCGTGCGTCCAGTCGGACACGGCCTGCACGCAGCGGCCGTACTCCGGCCAGCGCGCCCGCGCTCGCGCCAACGGCATGACTTCGACGTCACCGGGTTCGAGGACCATGTGCATCGCGATTTCCCTTTGCCAATCCGCCAGCAGACGGGGCGGGGGCATGGGGATGTCGAGCGTATCGGCCAGCACGATGTCGCTCACGTAGCGACTGCGAATAGCGTCCCCACTCCAGAAGTAGGAAGTCAGCACAGGTCGCACTCGGTGCAATTGCAGTGATAAATCATGGGGATCATGGTTCGCGGCATAAAGCGTTCGTTAGCGGTTCGCTTTGCGTTTTGCGGGGGTTTCTTCAAGCGCATCAGTGGCCCGCTCGTCACCACCACCACGAGGCTTTCTAACAACCTTCCGCGTCAGCTCGGCAGGCGTGCCGCAGATCAACGCGACGCCCGCTTTTGCCGTTGCGCGCAGCGACGCGCGTGAATCGCCCGCACGCGAACGCAGCGCCAGACTGTGCAGAACCGCGGAGGCGACCTTCGCCAATACGGCGGGGTTCGCCGCGCTATCAAGCTCACCCGACGCCTTCGCGCGTTCGAGGCGTCGCTCAAACGAGGCGTCGAACGTATTCAGCCCCGCCGCGAGTTTGTCGCGAACCTCCTGATCCGTTCTCGATTCCGCCAACGCCGTGCCGATCAGAAAACAGCCGCGCGCCGTCTCGCCAACCGGCAAATAGATCGCCAGCGCACCGTCGTATACCGACATCAAGGCATCGGCTAAAGGCCGATCTCCGGCGAGCGCGGCTTCCATGCCCTGAAGCCCGCTTTCGACGTATCGATCCAGCGTACTCAGATAGAGCGCGTGTTTATCGCCGAACGCGCCGTACAGGCTCGGCCGATTCATCCCCGTCGACTCGCTCAGCGCGTCGAGCGAGGTGCCGGAATAGCCACCGTCCCAGAACGCGTCTCGCGCATCGCTCAGCGCCTGCTCGGGATCGTAGCTGCGAGGCCGCCCACGCGACCGCTTGTCATTTTTTGTACCGGTATGCATAAAATTAGTTGCCAGCGTTGATTTTTATACACTATAGTACAAAAACAATCCCAACGACCGGAGTCGTCAGCATGGAGCTTTACTTTTCGCCACTCGCCTGTTCGCTCGCCACCCGCATCGCGCTTTACGAGGCGAATGCCGAGGCACGATTTATCGAAGTCGATACGAAGTCGAAGCAATTGCGCGACGGCTCCAATTTCTATCCGATCAACCCGCTAGGACAGGTGCCGGTGTTGCGTACCGACGAGGGTTGGCTGCTAAAGGAAAACACCGCGATCCTGCCGTATGTGGCCGATGCATTTCCGGCGGCCAGGCTTGCGCCGGCTGTCGGCACGGCGGAACGAGCGAAGTTGCAGGAATGGTTGGGTTTTATCAGCACGGAACTGCACAAGGGGGTGTTCGTGCCGCTGCTCGACCCGCATGCCTCCTCCGACGTTCGGGCCTACACACAGAAGAAGGTTGCGCTGCGCCTTGACTTGCTCGAACAGCATCTCGGCGAGCAAGAGTTTTTGCTGGATCGTTTCACGGTGGCGGACGCTTATCTGGTTACCGTGCTTAACTGGGCACAGTATGGTGGCGTCGATCTCGCCAAGTGGCCTGCCGTCGCGGCGTATTACAAGCGGACAACGCTTCGACCGCTTGTCGCCAGGGCGTTGACGGAAGAGATCGCGCTGTTTGGCGAAGAGCAGGCGAGGCGGCAAGCGAGCGCTTCGTAAGTGTGTGCGTAGCAGCGCCTAAGGGCGCTGCCCGGACTGAAGCTGTTGCGAAGCCGATAATAAACGGCCCGTAACAGCGGCCAACGCCATGCCACGCCAATCGCCCTTACCACGGCGATCGCTTCTCGCTCTTTCCAAAACGCACAACGCGCGATTCGGCTTCATCAACCGCAAACACCGGCGCGGATAGCAACTGCTGCTCGTGCAAATCGAGAATCCGGATAATCGGCGGACAGTCGATGGTGGCAATCGACCAGATATCTTTGTTCGCGCCGTGAGCCGCGGCATCCAGAATGCGTTCCGCTTCGAGATAAAGCTCGCGTTCCGCGTCGCCGAATCCGGCCTGCTGAAGATACCAGGCGAGATAAAGCGCCTTGACCAGTTTGACGAGCAGATCGCCATTACCCTTGCCCGTCTGAAACGCCGCCAAAGCCAGATGCCAGTATAGGGATTGCTCACGCACGTAAGAGGTGGTATGCGGGAGGAGCTTGGTCTTGCCAAGCGGTTTTCGACGCCCGTGATTCCCCGTTGGTCGTTTTTTACGATTCTGCGACATGGATCGTTTTTATCTGAGTGATGCCGTTTTTAATCCCAGCATCGTAATCGATATAGCGGATAAAAATAACCGTCGGCAGGGCCATTTAACAAAAAATAATCAATATGCCATAGGCATATACTTGCCGCACAAAATAAATTCTTTCGAGGATCTTCGCTTTATCCGGGAGACCGCATCAAAAGCACCTATAACGGATTTCAAATCCAAAGTGCCAATGGATCTTTCGTCTTTAAATTTTTTCACATTCAAATATGCATTCAGCAAATAATGCCGATTCCCCATACACGCGGGCATCGCTTTAATTCACGACGTTAACCGCCATGACGCAAGACACGCGCGCCATGTCGAAGCATCGCGTTTCCAATGGGAAAATCGGCTCGACCCGTCAGCCGCACGCATCCACCGACCGGGCCGATCGCATCGAATGTTATTATCGGAAACATCACACGCCCACGAAGGCGAGCTTTCAAGCTGTCGACCCCATGGATACCCATCTCACCAAACCCGCCGATCCTTCCACCACGGACCTCGGCCGGCGCGTGCGCGCCGCCCGTCAGGCCCAGGATCTGACGCTGGAAACCGCGAGCCGCCTGTGCGGCGTGTCGCGCTCGACGCTCTCCAAAGTCGAAAACGGCCTGATGTCCCCCACGTTCGACGTGCTGCAGAAGATCGTGCTGGGTCTGAAGATCGAAATCGGTGAGCTGTTCGGCTCCACGCCGAAAGTCAGCGCGAGTGGGCGCCGCGCGTTGACCCGCAAAAATGAAGGCCAGCGCCACGCGTATCGCGGCTATCAGATGGAATTGCTCGCCACCGACCTCGCGCATAAAGCAATGCTGCCGTTCCGCATTCGCATTTCGGCGCACACGCTCGACGCCTTCGACGATTGGGGCCGTCACGAGGGCGAAGAATTCCTGTACGTGATTAGCGGCAGCGTGTGCCTGTATTCCGAGTTGTACGCGCCGACGCATCTGAACGCCGGCGACAGTTTGTACTTCGACAGCCGTACCGGTCACGCGGCGGTGTCGACCAGCGACGAAGATGCCGAAGTGTTGTGGATGGCGACCAGCGCCGACATCCCGCAAGTGCCCGCCACCACCGATTCACCGAAGAAATAACCGCCGCGTACGCGGCAAGCCGCGCGTATCAACCGGCCGTAACGTCGGCGACCGCGTCCGCACGCGCCGCCGCCAACGCCCGCTGCGCCAGTTGCGCGATATGCATTGCGTGGCGGCCCGTTCCCTGTCCGATCTGCTCGCGGCAACTAAAGCCATTGGTCAGTACGATCGTTTCCGCGTTCGCCGCCGTCGCATTCCGCACAGCCGGAAACAGCGTGTCTTCACCAATCTTCTCCGACAGCGCGTGATGCTCGGCGTTAAAACCGAACGATCCCGCCATGCCGCAGCATCCCGTGTCGAGCAGTTTCCAGGTCACGCCGAGTTTGTTCAGCAGCGCCGTGTCGCCTTGCATGCCGAACAATGCCTTCTGGTGACAATGCCCGTGCACGATCACGTCCGCGTCGAGCGTCGGCCAATCGAACGGCTGACGCGCGACGAAATCCGAGAACAGAAATGTTTGCGCGGACAACTGCTTCGCCAACGCGTGATCGGGCAATTGCTTCAGCAGTTCGTCCTTGAAGACGGATAAACAACCCGGCTCGAGACCGACTAACGGCACACCGGCGGCGATATCGTCCGCGAGGTCGTCGAGAATGTGAGTGAGCAGCTCACGCGCGCGGTCGAGCAGACCGAAGTCATATAGCGGACGTCCGCAGCACAGGCGATTTTTCGGTAGCACGACATGCCAGCCCAGTTGCGCTAAAACATCCGCGGCGGCTTCGGCGATTTCGGGCGTGAAATGATCGTTGAAGGTATCGACCCAGAGAATGACTTTCTTTCCCGGGTGGCCAACCTTGCCTTCATCCCCACGAGCATGGGATGAGGCACGCCGCACGATCTCCCGATATGTCGCTCCGGCGAAGCGCGGCAATTCGCGCGTCTGCGCCACGCCCGCCACCCACTTGCCGAGCGAAGCCAGTCCCGGCGCCGACGTCATGAAGTTCGTCAAACGCGGAAAGCGCGCGGCCCATGGCGCCCATTCGCCGATGCGTCCCATGAACAACGCCTGCCGTGGCCGACGCTTCGTCTCGTAGTAATGCGAGAGAAATTCGGCCTTGTAAGAAGCCATATCCGTATGCGTCGGGCAATCGGATTTGCAGCCCTTGCACGCGAGACAGGTGTCGAGCGCGTCTTTCACCTCGCGGCTTTGCCAGCCATCGGCGATCACGTCGCCTTGCAGCATTTCCCAGAACAGATGCGCGCGGCCACGGGTCGAATAGCGCTCTTCACGCGTGGCGCGATAGCTCGGGCACATCGTGCCGCCTTCGAGCGAACGACACTTGCCCATGCCGATGCAGCGCTCGATCTCGCGCTGAAAACCGTGACCTTCCGGGCTCGCGAACGTGAGCTTCGTTTGCAAGGTCACCGGCTTGTACGCGGGCCCCATCCGCAGATTCTCGTCGGCACGATACGCATGCACGACCTTGCCCGGATTCAGACGATTGGCCGGATCCCAGATCGCCTTGAATTGCTCCATGGCGCGCATCAATTCCGGGCCGTACATGATCGGCAGGAACTCGGCCTTGGCCTGGCCGTCGCCGTGCTCGCCCGACAGCGAGCCGCCGAATTCCACCACCAGCTCCGCCGCTTCGCGCAGAAACTTGCGCCACGTCGACACGCCTGCCGCGCTGCGCAGGTCGAAGGTAATGCGCGCGTGCACGCAGCCGTCGCCGAAATGGCCGTACAGGCTGGTCTCGTAGCCATAGCGGTCCACCAGCGCCTGAAAAGCGCGCAGGTAGTTGCCGAGCCGCATCGGATCGACGGCCGCGTCTTCCCAGCCCACCACCGGATCCGGCGCGCCATGCTCGATCGACAACGCCACCGCCGACGCCCCCGTCTCGCGAATCGACCACACCTTCGCTTGCAACGCGCGATCTTCGACGAGCATCGCCGACACGTTCGGCCCCGCCTCGCCGGACGAAAAATAGGCCGCGGCGGCTTGCGCCCGCTGCATCACCGCCTCTTGCGTGTCCGCGCCGAATTCGAGCACGACCCAGGCGTCGCCCGGCGGCAGCAGTGCGATCTCGTCCTTCTTCAAACCGCGCGCCTGCAAGCCGCGAATGATCGCGCGGTCGAGTCCTTCGATCGCGATCGGCTCGCAGCGCATGAAATGC
Source organism: Paraburkholderia sp. BL21I4N1 (assembly GCF_002973525.1). Classification (GTDB taxonomy): domain Bacteria; phylum Pseudomonadota; class Gammaproteobacteria; order Burkholderiales; family Burkholderiaceae; genus Paraburkholderia. The sequence goes on along the minus strand of NZ_PVEN01000013.1, from coordinate 128,017 downwards.
GGCACGGCATCTGCCGCGACGTAGATATCGGTGAAGCCAACCACGACGATCACGCGCTTCGCCGGACTCTTCACAAGGCGCACTTTCGCTTGCAACGTGACCGCGCAGGTACCCTCGGTGCCGACCAGGGCTCGCGCCACATTGAAGCCGTTTTCCGGCAACAGTTGATCGAGATTGAAGCCCGACACGCGCCGCTTGATCTGCGGGAATTTCGCGCGAATCTGCTCGGCGTAGGTGTCGCGCAATTGTTTGAGCGCGGCGTAGATTTCGCCCTGACGGCCGCCGGTCGCGATGATGCTTTCGAGTTCCGCGTCGGAGGTCGGGCCGACCCAGAAACGCGCACCATCGAAGGTCGCGATTTCCAGCGCTTCGACGTTTTCCACCGTCTTGCCGGCCATCACCGAATGCGCGCCGCACGAGTTGTTGCCGATCATCCCGCCGAGCGTGCAACGGCTATGCGTGGCCGGATCGGGGGCGAAGGTGAGGCCGTGCTGTTCGGCGGCGTCGCGCAACGTGTCGCACACCACGCCCGGTTCGACGATCGCCACGCGCGCGACCGGATCGACCGACACGACGCGATTCACGTACTGGCTCGCGTCGGCCACCACCGCGACGTTCACGCATTGACCGTTCTGCGATGTGCCGCCGCCGCGCGGCAAAAACGGCACGTCGTTGCGGCGGCAGGCGGCGAGCGTGGCCAGCAGATCGTCGACGTCGGCGGGTACGACGACGCCGAGCGGAACCTGACGATAGTTCGACGCATCCGCCGCATATATCGCTTTCGAACCCTGGTCGAAGCGCACTTCACCGCGCACATGGCGGCGCAGGTCTGCTTCGAGTGCCTGCAAAACGGCGACGGTGCCCTTGAACGGCGTGGCGACGCGTGGCTCGTTTAGCGAGCCACGCCCGCCATCAGGCTGCGTCGACGCTTGCGCTTCATCGAATGACGTTGTTGTTCCCACTGCCGCGCCCTCACGTGTTCCGCTCAACGTACGAGCGCCGTTGCCCGACGCTCATGCCGCCTGGCTCGCCGTCATCTTGAAGATGCCCTGCGCGTTGCCCGCGTCGAAACGCAGATCGGTTTCCCAGCGGCGCGTGTCCTGATCGAACGTGCGCTTGCGCGTGATGAACTCGTAGAACGAACCCGGCACGTCACGCGTCACGATGCGGCCATCAGCCGCAACGAACTCACGACGCACCGTATCCGCGCGATACGCGGTCTGGAACACGCGGCCCGAACGCGAGCGCTCCACGTCCGGCTTCATCGGACGACCCTTGGCCTTCTCGTCGTCGGAGAGCTGGAAGACGTCCGCGACGCGATCCGTGGCGTGATTGAACGCGTTGCCTTCCGTGGCGATCCACGCCATTTCCGCCGACTCCTTCAACAATACGTCGTAATCGGCTTCGCGTGGGGTCTCGTGCTGGCGCGCGAACGCACCGACGATCACCGGCAGCAATGCGTGCGCCGCATCGAGCGGCAGCACGCCGTCGCGTTCGAGCTCCCACAACTGGCCGACGGCGCGCGGCGTCAACGGATCGCACGCCGCGCCGATCACGTTCGTCACGGCCTGCTGGAAGTCCGCTGAAAAACGCTCGGGATGCAATTCGCTGACGAAGAATTGCGCGATCTCGTCGGGCGCGTCGTCATGCGCCCACGCGCGGCCGGTCATGCCCAGGCGGTCGAGCGGATAGCGTCCGTTGATGCTGAAGCCGAGCGGACGCAGAATGCGCGCGAACGCGGCTTCGCCCATCGGCAGCGCGCCGCTGTGCGGCCAGCGCACCGTGCGCAGCGCGCCGTGATCGAAATACACGCTGCCGCCGGCGGCGATCGTTTCGTCCGTGTACTGGCGGCCGTTCGGCGAACGTGCCAGCAGGTCTTCGAACAGCGCCATGTTCATCGCCTGCGCCAGTTCCGCGCGCGTGACCGTGCCCGCTTCCCACTCGTTCAGAATCTGCGGATGATTCAGCGTGGCGAAGAGCCGCGCAGTGGTCTCGGCGCCGAGCAGTTTCTGCAGCAGTTGTTCGACATTCGCATTCTTAATGTTTCGCATATCCGTTCTCTACGTCGCTTCACGCGATGCTTCGCGCACTCGCCGGCGCGCTGTTGGAGACCGCCGGTGGCCGCGCAACGCGCGATACGGCATGATTGAAGGTGACATTATTCAAATCCGCAACGCTGCCGTAAAGCGAGATAAAATCGCCACTTGATGCGTTTTCGGAATCAACATGCGAAAGTTCAAGATCCCCAACATGGGCGCGCTGCTCGCTTTCGAAGCCGCCGCCCGGCACGAAAGCTTCACGCATGCGGCGCGCGAACTGTTCCTCACCGAAAGCGCGGTGTCGCGGCAGATCAATACGCTGGAAACCAATCTCGGCGTGCGGCTGTTCGTACGGGTCAAACAGCGCGTGGTGCTGACCAAGGCGGGTAAGGTGTATAGCGCGCAGGTACGGCGTTCGCTGGAACAGCTCGATCGCGATACGTTGTCTATCATCGCGCATGGCAGCGGCGGCGGTTATCTGGAACTCGCGGTGTTGCCAACGTTCGCATCGCAATGGCTGATTCCGCGGCTCGCGGCATTCAATGCGCAGTACCCGGATGTGCGCGTGAACATGGGCGTGCGTACCGGCACGTTCCCGTTCGCCGACACGCATTTCGAAGCAGCGATTCACTATGGCAAACCGACATGGCCGGGCACGTCGGCGGATTTTCTGTTTAGCGAAGAAGTCGTGCCGGTGTGCGCGGCGAGTTTGCTGAAGCGGGCGGTGGAACAAGCCGCCGATCTGCTGGACTACCCGCTGCTGCATTCCACCACCCGGCCTGACGGTTGGGCAACGTGGTTCGCGAATCTGGGCGTCGACGACAACCGGACCATGCAGGGCGTACGCTACGAGCTTCACACCATGCTGATCAGCGCCGCCGCGGCCGGCCTGGGCATCGCGCTAGTGCCGCGTTTTTTCGTGGATGCGCAACTCGAACAGCTCGGGCTCGTGATTCCACTCGTGGCGCCGCTCGCCGCGCCGGCGGTTGCGGACTCGGCGTACTACCTCGTTTATCCGACGGAGTTGAGTCACGGTAAGCCGCTCGCGAGCTTCCGCGAGTGGCTGCTGCACGAGGCGGCGGATTACGGGGCGGTGAATCCGGAGTTGGCGGGCGAGCCGAGGGTTGATTGAGAGCGCCGGGGCTTGAAGCGTTGAAGCCTTGAAGCGTTGAAGCCTTGACGCGTTGAACCGCTGAATCGCGTCAAGCGCCCGCTTGCTGATCGCGGGCCTGCGCCAGCGCGCTCAGATTGCCTTCGCCGAATCCGTGGTGTCCCTGGCGCTGGACGATCTCGAAGAAAATCTCGCCGACGCGGCGGCGCACGAAGGTCTGAAAAAACAGCAACGGCACGCCATCGGCGCCCATTTCGCCATCCACCAGCACATGCGTGCGCTTGAGTCGCTCGACGTCGAGTCCGTGACCGGGCAAACGCGTATCGAGTTGCTCGTAGTAGCGCGGCGGCGGCTCGACGAATTCGACGCCGTTCGCGAGCAGTTGCTCGACGCACGCGAAGATGTCGTCGGTAGCGAGTGCGATGTGCTGTACGCCTTCGCCCGGGTGGTCCGGCAAATAGTCGTGCATCAGATTGGTCCGACGCGTGCCTTCTTCGTACAGAGGCACGCGGATCGCGCCGCACGGCGACACCATCACGCGCGATTCCGCGGCGATGTGCCAGTTCGCGTGCAACTCGTGAATCTCGCGGAAGTTGAGCAGATCGCGATAGAAGTCGAGCCATTCCTGCATGCGGCCCTCGCCGACCGTTTGCGTCAAATGATCCACGGCAACGAGCCCGGTGCCCGCGTGACTTAGATCCGCGTGCGCCGTGTCGATCTCGACAGGCCGGAAGTCGATGTCGAAGATCGAGATGTCGCCCAGGCCGCCGCGCTGCCCACCGCGTCCGCGCCAACGGTCGATGAAATAGATGTGCGAGTCGCCGATGCCCTGAATGGCCGGAATCAGCAATTCTCCCTTGCCGAGCCGCTCGCCTTCGAACGCCCAGGCGCCGAGGTCGATCGCGCGGTCGAATGCGCGTTGCGCGTCGGCCACGCGAATGCCGATCGCGCAGATGCCCGCGCCGTATTCCTCGGCGTAGCGGGCGGCGAACGAATCCGGCTCGGCGTTGATCAGGAATTGCATCTCGCCCTGGCGATATAGCGTGACGTCCTTGCTGATATGACGGGCGACAGCCTTGAAGCCAAGCTGTCTGAAGGTCTCGCCGAGCGCTTGCGGGTCGCGCGCGGCGAACTCCACGAATTCGAGGCCGGCGGTGCCGAGCGGATTGTGCTCAGGCACCGACACGGCGCGCAGCGCGGCGTCCGGAGTAGGCAGGTCGCTGGGCATGGCAATCTCCTTGTGCGGTCGTTCGACGGCTGTGTTCGGCGTTGCCGAGGTTGGCTGCGCACACGGTTTTTCCTGGCGGGTTAACGCTGGATGTGTGGTGCGCTGCGGCAATGCGGTACGCGACGCGCATATGCTCCGTGTTTGTACACCGGGTCGCGGGGCATTCGCAACCCACATTTTGTACTAAATGGTTCACATTTGAACAGGGTTGCTGCTTGCGATGCCTGGTTCGCGGTGTGTCGTTCACGGCTTGCGCCGGGTAGCGTCAATAGTTCGGCGGCTTCTTTGCAGGCATGCGCTTACGAACGCCTTTGCGCGGGCCCTTTTCCACCGGCTTATCCGCCATCGCCGCCATCCGCCGGCGCGCGACCTCGCGCATCGCATCGATAAACGCGCGTCCCACCGGCGACGGCTGCGTATCCGACCGCCGAATCAATCCGACCGGCTCGTCGGTACCGGCAAAAGGCAACGGCAAACGCACCAGCAGGCCGTGCGCCAGCTCGTATTCCACCGCGCTCTGCGGCACGAACCACACCGCGCCGTTCTCCAGCGTCAGCGCCCGCCCAGTGGACACCGACAGCACTTCAACGAACGCCGACAACGGCGGCACGCCCCACGCGCTCAACAAACTCTCCGCCGACTGCCGGATCAGCGTGCCGAACGGCGGCAACACCACCGGGTAATCTTCCAGCGCACTGGCCGGCAAGCCCGGCCCCAACGCCAGCGGATGCCCGGCTCGCACCACCGCGATCAACGGTTCGCTGAACAACTGCTCGAAGCTCAAACCCACCATGCGCTCAGGATCGGCCAGGCGCCCGATCGCCAATTCGATCGTGCCCGCTTTCAGCCGCTCGAGCAATTCCGGGTTCGCGCCGGTTGCGAGACGCACGATCACGCGCGGCCACAGCACGGCGATCCGCTCCAGCACGGGTGGCATCAACGCCGCCGCGACGGTCGGCAGCACGCCGACCTCCAGCGTGGCCGCCGCCGCGCCTTCCGCGCGCGCCAACAGGTCGACGCCCTGCCGCAACGCGCTGACGCAGGCGCTAGCGTGCGGCATGAAGAGCTGCCCTTCGCGGGTCGGCACCGCACCATGGCGACCGCGCTCGAATAGCTTCACGCCGAGAATCGCCTCGAGTTCGGCGATAGTCTTGGAGACGGCGGGCTGGGTGATCGACAGGCTGTCGGCGGCCCGCTGGACGCTGCCGAACTGCGCAACAGCCAGAAAGCACTGGAGATGACGAAATTTGACGCGGCTATCCGCGAGACTGCGTTGCATAACGTTAGGTTATACGAAAAGAGCGAAAACGTCATTTTTCATAACCGCTCGCGTTGGATACAGTCGCTTCATAAAGCCGTATCCCACAATTGTCGAAGGAGACACCGATGGACGAGTCCTTTCTCACCGCGCGCGACTTCGCGTCTCACCCTGCCTACATTCATCCCGGTTATGGTTCATCGGTCAAACGCGGCCCGACACAGCCGCTGATTCCGTTGAAGGAAAAACTGCGCGACCAGCGGGTGCCGGTGTACGGCACGGAAGACCTCGGCTCGCTCGATCACGACTTGACGCGCAATGCCGTGCGAAACGGCGAGCCGCTCGGCGAACGCATCATCGTGACCGGCCGCGTGCTAGACGAAGGCGGCCGACCGGTACGCAATACGCTGGTCGAGATCTGGCAAGCCAACGCCGCCGGCCGCTATGTGCACAAGGCCGACCAGCACGACGCGCCGCTCGATCCGAACTTCCTCGGCGCGGGCCGCTGCATCACCGACAACGACGGCCGTTACCGCTTTCTGACCATCAAACCGGGCGCGTATCCGTGGGGCAACCACCCGAATGCATGGCGTCCGAACCATATCCACTTTTCGTTGTTCGGCGACCATTTCGGCTCGCGCCTCGTGACGCAGATGTATTTTCCCGGCGACCCGCTGCTCGCGTTCGATCCGATTTTCCAGGGCACGCCGGAACACGCCCGCAGCCTGCTGATCGCGAACTTCTCGCTCGACACCACGCAGGAAGCCTATGCGCTCGGCTACGACTTCGACATCGTGCTGCGCGGCCGCAATCAAACGCCGATGGAGCGCTAAGCCATGACCACCCTCAAGCAAACGCCTTCGCAGACGGTCGGGCCGTACTTCGCCTATGGTCTGTGCCCGCAGCAATACGATTTCGATTTCAGGAGCCTGTTCACGCCCGTGGTGGCCGACCGCGAAGCGGCCGGCGAGCACATCACGATCGTCGGTCAGTTGTTCGACGGCGACGGCAAGGTGATCGGCGACGCGATGCTCGAAGTGTCGCAAGTCGACGCGAACGGCCACTTTCCGGCATCGCGTGAGGAAATCCTGAAGACGGGATTTCGCGGCTTTGCGCGCGTCGGTACCGGAACGGATCCGCACAAGCGCTTTGTGGTGGAGACGGTCAAACCCGGTCGCGTGAGTCCCGATGAAGCGCCGCATCTGAACGTGATCGTGACCATGCGCGGCATGCTGCTGCACACATTCACACGCATCTATTTCGAGGACGAAACCGACGCGAACGCGCAGGACGTCGTGCTGGCAGCGGTCCCAGCGGACCGGCGCGGCACGCTGATCGCACGCCGCGAGCCGAACACCGCCAACGTGTACCGTTTCGACATCCACATGCAAGGTGAGCAGGAAACCGTGTTTTTCGACCTTTGATGTCGTTTTTCTATACTTTCATATCGCTTTCACATACACTGAGCATGATCCGTCCAGCGACTGGATCGCGAAACTCCGAGTAGTTAAGCCCGCCCCGCGCGGGCTTTTTTTTGGCCTGCGGCCTTTGATGCGGCCGCTGAAAAGCGCGAACGGCTGAAAGCTGCAAGCCGCCGGTTGCAAGCTCTCAGCGAAGCGAACAGTGCAGCCAGCGGCTGATGCGCTCCACGTCGGCAATGTGATCGCGCGAGCCTGGCGCGCCGAGCACGACGATATCGACAGGCCGGCCGTGCACTCTCATTCGCACGACGACACAATGGCCTGCCTCGTTGATGAAGCCGGTTTTCTGAAGAACGATCGAACGGTCGCCGCCACGCACCAGCGCATTCGAGTTCACATAACTCAAACGCGCCCGCCCGCCGCCCGGCAAAACCACTTGCGCGCGATCGGTCGAATAGGCGCGAATCAACGGATAACGGCTCGCCGCCGCGACCAGTCGCGACAAATCGCGCGCCGTCGAAACATTGTGCGGCGACAAACCCGTACCGTTCACGAACGACGTATGCCGCATGCCAAGCGCACGGGCCTTCGCATTCATCGCCGCGACGAAGCCCGGCCGTCCGCCCGCGTAATCGCGACTCAGCGCGGCGGCCGCACGGTTCTCCGACGACATCAGCGCAATGTGCAGCATGTCGTGACGCGACAATCTCGACCCCACGCTCAGACGCGAGCCGGTGAACTTGTCGAAATCCTGATCCTGAACGGTAACGTCGAGCGGTGCATTCAACGCGCGTTTGGTGTCGAGCGACACGACCGCCGTCATCAGTTTGGATACCGAAGCGATTGGCATGACCCGATCGGCCTGCTTTTCGGTGAGCACGGTATGCGTGCGTTCGTCCACGACATAAACGGCTTTCGCGCGCAGCAAAGCGCGCGACCGAGGTGTATAACCGCAGCGCGCCAACAGATGCGGCGAACGAGGCGACGCACGCGCGGCCGTGCGCGATGCTGCCGTGGACGTCGCATTGCGCTGTGCGGTCACCGCTGCGGGACGTCGTACGCCGCGTGGCTCGCGCGCATTGCGCGCAGCCTGCTTGCGATGCTTGGTCGCGTGCTGACTGGCATGCATGGGCAACTCGGCGGCCGTCAGCTGCTTGCGTTTATGCGCGACGCGACGCCGCGCGTTGCCGGCAGTGGACTTTTTCGCTTTGTTGGACGGGTGGATTTTCGCTTTCGAAGTGTGCTTCGTTGACGGCACAGCCTGTCGGCTCACGCGAGCGGACGAATGCCGCGCAGACTCATGCGCCGCACCGAACGACGCGCCGACATTCAGCCATAACAGGCCGATGGCCGCGAAACAGCGGAGCCATGCAGGAAAACGACAGGCAGGGAATTCAAACGAGGGACTTCGACGACCGTACGGCATTCAGCTTCCAGTTCTGTGCCGTGTGTGCCCGAAATGGAGTGGACACGAAGCCGGCAACGACCCGGGCGATGGTAAGGCAGATCGTGCCGCCTATCAACGGTAAAGGCACATGTCAGCCGATTCGCCGCGGACTCATCGCCGAGCGAACCGCTTCAGCCGTTAACAACGAAAGTGGTCAATGTTCTGTCCAGCGTGAATGGCACGCTTGAGCCAATCCGGCTTATCGCCATAACCGTCCCAGCTATTGCCGAAAGCGTCGCGGTACAGCACCGCGCGAACCGCATTCGCGTCGGCCTCGATCGATTCGGCCAGCACTTCCAACGTGATGCCGTAGTCTTCCATGCGCCGGCGAATCCAGACGATCTGGCGCTCACGCGCATTCCCGTCGAGGTCGAGCTGCATTTGTCCTTCTCGCTCTTTCATAACGTAGTGGTGTCGAGGCTAGTATGGCTCGCATTGGATAAACAAAAGGCTTCGCTAAACGACGCGAAGCCTATGTGCGAATTCGAATCGGCTGAGCGCAATTCGAATTCGCAATGACGTTCCCTATTCGAGTCGAATTGCACCGGGAAATCATGCCCAACAAATCCTGGATTCCAGAGGGCTCGCCAGTAATCGGTTCGATAGGTTCGAAGGGGATCTGTGTCTCACCCACCATTCGGGGCTTGCTTCTGCGTATGGGCAAGAATTCTAGCATCCAATTTCTTCTGCTTGCAGCAACGGATGGTTTGCGTGCAACGTCGGCTATTCATTTCTTTTTCGGCTATCGCGCGCGCCATTCACGCACTGACGAACTCGCCGACTCACGCGCCAAAGTTACAATAGCCGGCAACAAAGGGAGTCGTTCGATCAGCCAAAGTTCCACCCATACCTGTTGACCCATCCACGCTCAGGAGACACCACCATGCATGCCTCAACCGCCGTCATGACAATTCTTGCCGCGCTCCTGCTCGGCGCAATGAGTCCGGGACCAAGCTTCGTTATCGTGGCACGCAATGCGATCGGACTTTCCCGCAGCGATGGACTTGCTACTGCGCTCGGCATGGGGATCGGCGGTGTGTTTTTTAGCGGCATCGCGTTGCTCGGACTCTATACGCTGCTGGCCACCGTCGAGTGGCTCTACGTGGGCTTGAAAGTGGCGGGTGGACTTTATCTGATCTACCTGGCGTCGAAAATCTGGCGCGGCGCGGCTAAACCGCTCGCCTTCGACGCTTCGCAAGCTGCCGTCACCAATCCGCGCAAATCGTTCTGGATCGGTTTGAGCACACAACTCAGCAATCCGAAGACCGCCGTTTATTACGGCAGCATTTTTGCGGCCCTGCTTCCGCAGCACCCGCCGCTGTGGTGCTACTTCGCCTTGCCGCCCGCAATCTTCGCGATCGAAGCCGGCTGGTACACGATCGTCGCGTTGTGCTTTTCGAGTAAACGCCCGCGCGAAATCTATCTGCAATGGAAAGCGTGGATCGACCGCGTCGCTGCGAGCGCCGTCACCGCGCTGGGTCTGCGTCTGATCCTCACTGCCCATAAAGTGGGCATCTGAAACCTCACCGCTGATCGGCAGTTTGCCGTGTCGCCCGGCACGGCAAACTTCGGACGAACCAGGGCCGCATCGCCAGGCGCGTCGCGTCGGCGATTCGACGTGCCCAGCAAAAAATTTACAAGATAAGGGTTGACGCTGACGCACCTAAACGGTTACTGTGCCACCCGAAGTTCAAGAAGTTCGATTGCTGTTCATCAATGTCTCGCTCCCAAGCGGTATTCGTTGTCCTCTCCCTCCTTGACGCTTCATCCGCTCCTCAACCGAGCACATCTTTTACTATTTTTACTCAAGGATTCTTCATGGATACCGGTACCGTTAAGTGGTTCAACGACAGCAAAGGCTTTGGCTTCATCACCCCGGACAAGGGCGGCGACGACCTGTTCGCGCATTTCTCGGAAATCAGCGGCAATGGCTTCAAGACGCTGGCTGAGAACCAAAAGGTGAGCTTCGAAACGAAGCAAGGCCCGAAGGGTCTGCAAGCGGCTAACATCACGCCGCTGTAAAGTTTGAAGGGCTCGGTGTCCGGCAACGGACACCGGGTTGCAGCGACATCCTCGCGGAGCTTCGTCTCCCACAGTTGGCGCGATCGCTTTTTAGCTGCGAATCATTTCAGCAGCTTGCCTAAGCGCCAATCGCCTCGTTGCACCTCATTCTCCCCTCCGGCTTCAACGCCCATTTTTCGCTTTCCGACTGCGTCAGAATTCGGCTCGCAATGGCTCGAATCAGCTCGTCCGCGTGACTCGCATTAGCGTTCGCACGGCCGGCGCGCACTCGCACATTATTAGAAATAAAATGCAAACCAAACATATTCATCATTACAACGGCTATGCCGTCAAACCCTCGGCGCACCGTTTGCCCGATGGCTCGTTTTCATCCAACCTGCTGCTCGAACGCGCCGACAGCGCGCGCACCGAAGGGCGCTACCAGTTCTATTCGCTCGACTACTTTACGAACGAAGAACAGGCTTTGCAGCACTCGGCGCGCTGGGCCCACCACTGGGTCGACACGCGCGGTTAAACGCGGTCAATCGCCATGGTCACGCGCGCTATTCATGGCCTTCGGCCTTGATTCGCGCGCGCAGTTCGAACTTCTGAATTTTCCCCGTCGACGTCTTCGGTAATTCGCCGAAGCGCACCGCTTTCGGCAATTTGAATCCCGCAAGGAACAGCCGGCAGTGCGCGATGATCTCGTCTTCGGTCACTTGTGCGCCTTCTTTGAGTTCGACGAAGGCGCACGGTACTTCCCCCCATTTCGGATCGGCCATCGCCACCACGGCGGCAACCGATACCGCAGGGTGGCGATACAGCGTGTCTTCGACCTCGATACTCGAAATGTTCTCGCCGCCCGAGATGATGATGTCCTTACTGCGATCGCGAATGCGGATATAGCCGTCAGGCATCCGCACACCGAGATCGCCGGTATGGAACCAGCCGCCACGGAAGCTTGCCTCCGTGGCGCGCTCGTTCTTCAGATAGCCCTTCATGCAGATATTGCCGCGGAACATGATCTCGCCGAGCGTTTCGCCGTCGGCGGATACGAGCTCATGCGTGTCAGGATCGAGCACCGTCACCGCCGCTTGCAAGTGATAACGCACGCCTTGCCGCGCGTTCATTTCGGCGCGTGCGCTGTCGTCGAGTGCGTCCCACGCGTCCTGTTTCGCGCAGACGGCCGCCGGCCCATAGGTTTCGGTGAGCCCGTACACGTGCGTCAAATCGAAACCGATCTCCTTCATCTTCGCGATCACGGCCGGCGCGGGGGCCGCGCCCGCCACCATCGTCGACACGCGATGCGCGATGCCCTCGCGCCATTCCGCCGGCGCATTGGCAAGCGCGCTCTGCACGATCGGCGCGCCGCAATAATGCGTGATGCCTTCGCGACGAATCAGGTCGAACACCGTCTTCGCATCGAATCTGCGCAGACAGACATTGACGCCGGCGCGTGCGGCAACGGTCCACGGAAAACACCAGCCATTGCAGTGAAAAAGCGGCAGCGTCCATAGATAGACCGCGTGTTTGGGCATGTCCCATTCGAGGATATTGCTGAGCGCATTCAGATAGGCGCCGCGATGGTGATAGACCACGCCCTTCGGATCGCCGGTCGTGCCCGACGTATAGTTCAGCGCGATGGCGTCCCATTCGTCGACGGGCATCGTCCACGCGAAAACGGCGTCGCCACCTTGCAGAAACGCTTCATAGTCGGTCGCGCGGATGAACTTCGCGGCGTCCGCCGGTATCGCGTCGGCCACGCTGATTACCCGCAGCTCAGGAAACTCCAGCGCCGCCCGATGCGCGAATTCGCCGTATTCCGTATCGACGATCAACGCCTTCGCCTCGCCATGACGCAGCATGAAGAGCAGCGACGACACGTCGAGCCGCGTATTCAGCGTATTGAGCACGGCGCCGGCCATCGGCACGCCGAAATGCGCTTCTATCATCGGAGGAATGTTGGGCAGCAAGGCGGCCACCGTGTCGCCCCGCTCGATACCGGCCTGCCGCAGCGCGCTGGCCAGACGCCGCGCACGCTCGTACGTCTCGCGCCAGGTGCGGCGAATCTCCCCGTGGACGACCGCCAGCCGCTCACCGTAGACTTCGGCCGCGCGCACGATGAAATCGATCGGCGTCAGCGGGACATAATTGGCCTCACGTCGCTCCAGGCCTTCTTCGAACATGTGCTTCATCGCTTCGTCTCCTGAGGCGCTGGCCGCGCCGTCGCTTATTCTGGTGGGTAAGCTAGCCTAGCAAGTGACATGGTGAACTGTCTGTCATTCAAATGACAGACTGGTTCGCCCCAACGCATGCCGCCCAACTTCCGCCGAGCCCGCCACCCGAGCCACTTATGAACGACGCTCCGCTCCCCGTCCTCACGGACACTCACCCGCACCGGCCCGAACGGGTCGCGCGCGACGCCCTGCCGGGCCTGTTTGCCACCTGCGCGTGGTTCCGCGCACTCGCTGCCGAGCATCAGGCGATGGTCCTCGCCAGCGCTCACGCCGAGCGTCTGGAGGGCGGCGCGTGGATCGCCCGCCGCCAGGAGCCGTCGGACTACTGGATCGGCGTGCATAGCGGCCTCATCAAGCTCGCCATCTACAACGCGTCGGGGCGCAGTTGCACGCTGTCGGGCGTGCCGCCTGGCGGCTGGTTCGGCGAAGGCAGCGTGATCAAGCGCGAACTGCGCAAGTACGACGTGGCCGCGATTCAACCTTCGCTCGTCATGTTCGTGCCGTCGGCGACTTTCCATGCGCTGCTGGAGTCGAGCCTGCCGTTCACCGGCTTCGTGATCCGGCAATTGAACAACCGGATGGGCGAGTTCATCGCGTCGATCCAGAATAGCCGGCTGCTCGATGTGGATGCACGCGTCGCGCAATCGCTGGCGCAATTGTTCAATCCCGATCTGTATCCCGACACTGGTCGCACGCTCTTTATTTCGCAGGAAGAAGTCGGCCTGTTAGCGGGCGTATCGCGTCAACGGATCAATCAGGCGCTGCAAAACCTCGAGAAGCTGCAGATTTTGCGCCTCTCGTACAATCAGATCCACGTGCTCGACCTCGAGCGTCTGGGCGCATTTGGTCGCGAGCAAATCTAGCGGCCACGCGCCGCACGGCGCCTCATCCCCCTCTCTTCGCAACGGCCGCCTGAACGCGGCCGTTTTGCTTTCCCGCGCCTAAATTTTCAGCAGATGGATAAAGAAAGCGCGACAGCAGCCGTTATGCGGACTATGCAGCGCAGATTGCAGCCGCCCCTATTCCGAGCCCAACGCATCGTCGAAACCGATAATGAACCGTCTGACACTGAAGCAGAAACTGTGGGTGCCGTTGCTGTTGTGCTGGGTCGCGCTCCTGATCGTGACCGTTGTGAACGCGTTCGACGCACGTAACGCCCAGATGGACGCACGCCAGGCCGATCTGGCTGACGTCACCGATATGGCGGCGTCGATCGTCGCGGACTACGCCAGGCAGGCCGACGCCGGCAAGCTCTCCGTCGATCAGGCCAAACAGCAGGCCATCGCCCGCGTCAACGCGCAGCGTTACGGCGCGTCCGGCTACGTGACGATCGTGCGCAGCGATTCGGTGATGATCGATCACCCGATGAGCCCGAAGCTGAACGGTAAGGACATGAGCGGCTTCCGCGACGCGAAGGGCAATGCGCTCTATCACGACATCGCTCAAGCGGGCGGCTCGGCGGGCGGTTCGGGCTTTTTGCGCTACTGGTGGCCGAAACCCGGCGAAACGACGCCGAGCGAAAAGATCGGCTATGTGAAGCGTTTTGCGCCTTGGGGCTGGGACTTTATCGCCGGCGCCTATATGGACGACATTCAGGCGCAGTTCTACGCGACGTTGGCCCGTTCGGCCGGCATGCTCGTGGTGCTGGGCGTGCTGGTCTCGTTTGTCGCTTCGCGCGTGGTGCGCAACGTGTCGCGCTCGATCGGCGGCGAACCGGCCACGGCGGCCGCGATCGCCATGCAGATAGCGCGCGGCGATCTCGCCACCCGCATCGACCTGCGCCGCGACGACACGTCGAGCCTGCTGTTCTCGCTGCGCGAAATGCGCGATCAACTGGCGGCCACCATCGCACGCATCAAGACGTCCGCGGAGACGATCACGATTGCGTCGAAGGAAATCGCCGCGGGCAACCTGGACCTGTCGAGCCGCACCGAGGAACAGGCCGCGTCGTTGCAGCAAACCGCCGCCAGCATGGATGAACTCACCAAGACCGTCACGCAGAATGCCGACAACGCGGCCACTGCGTCGGAACTGGCGACAGACGCCTCAAGCATCGCCGCACGCGGCGGTCAGGTGGTCAACGACGTGGTGCAGAAAATGGCCGGCATCACCGATAGTTCGCGCAAGATCGGCGAAATCATCAGCGTGATCGAAGGCATTGCGTTTCAAACCAATATTCTTGCGTTGAACGCGGCGGTCGAAGCCGCCCGCGCTGGCGAGGAAGGGCGCGGCTTCGCGGTGGTCGCGGGTGAGGTGCGCAATCTCGCACAGCGCAGCGCGACGGCGGCCAAGGAGATCAAGGTGTTGATCGATCAGTCGGTGACGCAAGTCGGCGAAGGTTCGACGCTGGCCGGCCGTGCCGGCAGCACAATCGGCGAAGTGGTCGATGCGGTGCGCCGCGTGACGGCCATCATCAACGAGATTTCGGCGGCTTCCAAGGAGCAGAGCTCGGGCATCGGTGAGGTCAACCTCGCGATCCGTCAGATGGACGACGTCACGCAACGCAACGCCGCGCTCGTCGAGCAGGCCGCGGCAGCGGCGGGTTCGCTCGATGAGCAGACCGAGCGTCTGCAGCATGCCGTTGCGGTGTTCAAGGTCGAGCAGCGCGCGTAGCCGGTTGGTGGATGGCGCCGCATCGGGCGCGAGAAGCTTCAAAGAAAAAACCGTCACGGGGAATCGATGCCCGGTGACGGTTTTTTCTTTTGAAACTTAGATTACTCAACAAAAATGGACGATGCCCGCTGCGATTTACGCGGCCCGCACGTCGCTTCTTCGCGTGAGTGGCCGCTCGAGCATATCGTCGCTGCCAAACAACGTGAACGCGATATCGGCCAGCACACCTGACTTCTTCCAGCGCAGGTAATAACGATGTGCCGTCTGATACGGCGCATAGCGCTCGGGCATCGCGCTCCACGGCGCGCGTGTGCGTAGCACCCATATCACGCTATTCATCACGCGGCGAATGTCGATACTGGGACGGCCACGCCGTGGCCCGTGCTCCTTCATTTCGGGCAGCAGCGGCACAATGCGGTGCCATTGCTCGTCCGTGAGATCGTGAACGACCGGTGCGTGGGTCAGCGGATTTGAAGCGAGAGTATTCATGCAGTAAAAACGTGCCTGCAGCACACGTGCTAGCGTCGCCGCGAAAATAAGTCGATCAGTGAATGAATTTCAGACTAACGCAAGCAAGCATTCGCGAAAGTTAATTCTTGTCAGATGCACGTAGACAAATGTCAATAAACGCAACGATTTATTGTGCCAAAGGACTTTTGGCGTGGTGAGGAGGGTGATTTATTGTCGGCGCCCACGGCTCGCTAGAAGGGCGTGGGCGGTTTCTCCGGACAGGTTCCGGGTCATCTCGGCGCGGGCAATAAGATCGGCTTCACGTTGTCATACGTGGCCGGTCCATCGAGCGTCGCGGCCGGGGTGCAGCAGAGCAGCGACAACAGCAATCACAAACAAACTCGCTGCAACGCGGACACGGTCTATGCCTTCAGCACGGCGAACGTGTACATCGGCTATCTGCATTCGAAGGACGACACCGGTTTTGTCGACAGCGCATTGGTGCAACAGCCGCTGGTGCAAGGCGTCGACACTCTGAAGGGATCAGGTCGGGTCGACAACGGCCCGTTTGCCGGCGTGACCTGGCAGGCTATCCACGCGCTGATGCTGACCGGTGCGGCGTACTACGACCACATGTCGAATGCGGCGATCGGTAACGGTTTGCTGGGCAGCGGCAATCGCTATACGTTCGTGGCGCCGGCGGAATACGCGCTGTCGAAGCGCACCGAGGTATACGGCACGGTCGATTTCGACAGGGTGTCGGGCGCTGCCTCGGTCGAGTTGCCGGGCAAAAACAGTCAGACCGGCGTTGCGCTCGGTCTGCGGACGATTTTCTGAAGCGTCTGAATCAGCGGTGGGCCCGCTCGGGGCTGCTCGGACTTTGCTGGGCGCGCGGCGTCTGGCGTCCCGATGGGGCGCCGCTCATCAATATCTTTCGCCCATAAAAAAAGGTGCCGCGAACGGCACCTTTTCCACAACAACTAGCTTCGGTGGAAGCTTAGAAGCGGTGACGCAGACCGACCGTAGCAGCCGTCTGGTTCTTCGACGACGACGGCAGTTGCGAGTTGTCGCCGCTGTAGATCGAAGCGACACCGCCGTCGCCCATTGCGTGCTGGTACACGGCTTGAGCGTAGACGTCCGTACGACGCGACAGCGAGTAGTCAGCTTGCACGCCGATCTGGTGGTAGCGAACCGATTCCGAACCACCGTTGGCAGCAACGCCGTAGCCCTTGCCGTCGGTGAACGTGTACGCAACGCCCAGGCTCATAGCCGGCGTCAGGTTGTACTTGCCGTTGACTTCGTAGTTGTTAGCGCGCAGCGACTGTGCACCACCGACGAAGTTGTCCGAACGCGATTGCGTCCATGCCAGACCCAGCGTAGCCGGACCGAATGCGTACGAACCAGCAAAGCCGAATTCACGCTGACGGAAGCTGCCGACGTTACCTGCCAGTGCGTTGACGTACGAACCGTCAGACGCGCCGCCGTTGCCTGCGCCCGGGTTGTTTTGCTGTGCGTAAGCAGCGCCCAGGTGCAGACCTTGCCACTGGTATGCAGCACCAACGCTGTATTCGCGGTTGTTTGCGAATGCACCAGCCTGGTTCGAGAAGCCGTACGTGCCGCCGAACGTGAAGCCAGCGTAGTTAGCGCTCGAGTACTTGATCGAGTTGTTGACCGAGTAGCCGCCGTTTGTGCTCAGGTTGTCGTTGTTGAACGGGTGAGCGAAGTACGTACCGCCCCAGCTGCCCGTTGCGGTCAGCGGTGCCAGGTAGTCTTGTGCTGCGTCATATTGACGACCCAGCGTGACCGTACCGAATTGCGCGCTCGACAGACCGACGAACGACTGACGGTTGAACATGCCGTTGTTGTTAGCGAACTTGCCGTTGTTGATGTTGAAGCCGCTTTCCAACGTGAAGATTGCCTTCAGACCGCCGCCCAGATCTTCCGAACCACGCAGACCGAACATGCTTTGGTTGATGCCACCGCTACCTGCCGAGTACTTTGCGTTGTGGTTGACGTTGCTGGTGTACGTCAGGCCTGCGTCGAGCAAACCATACAGGGTCACGCTGCTTTGTGCGTGAGCGACGGATGCGAACGATGCGGCAACCGCAACAACGATGAGACTCTTTTTCATGCGTGGGACTCCTGTTCGATAAATTTACGCGGGGAGCGGGACCTGCCTCAGCAGCGCATGCGTTGCATCCACTGCTGCCCGTGTTCGCCGAACCGTTTTCCGCTCGGCAGCCGGGCACCCTTGAAACGAAGCGTGAGTGTAGGGGGCGACCCTGGTGGTAACGCCCGCAATTTACACAACAGGATTTTTCAGAATCCGCAACAATCCGAGCGCACTGGGCATTAAGTCGTTGTTTTTCATGCATTTATCGCAACATCGCAAAGGTCTGACGCCTGCTCTAGCCACAAGTCATTTGCAATCTCTCAATATTAAAAGTTGTGCGTATGCAACAGTGTTTAATACCCGTGACGTAATCGGGTCGGACCCAATAGCGACGAGCGCCGGTATATTGCTCGAAAATGAGGCAATGAGAAAGTGCCCATTACAGAGGGGAGTAAATTTATTTTAGAAAGACGGGAACTTAATTCAGAAAATACGGTCCCTGCATTTAAATGCCGGTTAACTCGCGATATCTGATGCGAGTCATTAATGTCTTTACAGGTCTTTACAACGGAAGTAGCCGCGAATTCAATTCTTGGTCAATTCGCGCGGCCCGGATGCCGCTGGGCCAAGCGTTGCCATAATTTGGCCGCCCAAGAAAAAACCGCCATGGGGCGGTCTGATGAAATCCGGCTTTAGTCGCTCACGTCCAGTCAGCGCTGCGACAAGCGCGCGCGTCAACAGTAAAGCCTTCGGCACGGGCATTGCCCGGAGGTAAATTGCGGCGCCGACCGCCGCGTGACAAAAACCCGTGCTGAAAGCGGACGGCAAACATCGAACAGCCTTCCGTCTTCATTTAACGGCGAAGCAGCGCCATTTTTTACACGGAGTTTCCCTAATTACCGGCAAGGCTTACCTTGTGAATTCAGTGGCGGTCCAGCCGGGAGCGCGGCACCTCGTCCGCCGACGCACTCAGGAACGGCTCGAGTCCAAATAGCCAGGCAAAGCAGAACGTCGCGCGCGTCAGCACAGAAATTTGCCTGCGCGGTACGGCTTCCCCGCCGTCTTCCACGGATGAAGCCAACAACGATTGAGGCGGAACGAATTCGGTAACGGTGTGGTCGGGTCGCATGATAGTTCTCGTTATGGGTACGGTCGTGACGCCGACACTGAGCAAACCACGTGCCACGCGGGCAAGGACGGATTTCAGGATCGTACCGGGGTGAGATTAGCGGAACGCCGCGGATCAATCTGTGCGCTTGACCGCCAACGAGAAACCCTGAAACGGCACGATGGCCTGGCGGAGATAGCAAGGCGTATCGACATACGCCAATCCGAATTAATCACGCGGCGTAAGCGCCTTATCGCCGCACGCCGTTATTGATTTCAAGCCGCAAAAACGAAAAAGGGTTTCGAAGTCTCGAAACCCTTTTTACGTTTATGGTGGGCCGGGTCGGATTCGAACCGACGGTGTCCTTTCGGAGGCGGATTATGAGTCCGCTGCCTGCAACCAGCACGGCGTCCGGCCCAAGAAAAAGACCCGGTCTTGAAGGCCGGGCCGATTCATTGATTGGCCGACATACTACACGAAAAAGGGGCCTCCGCAACCGCCTCGCTCTCGCGAAACAACCGGGAAGCCCCTTCAAACCGCTATGTGGATTACTACACGCCACCAGCGTCGCTCAATTCCCTTCGAGGAACGACTTCAGCTTGTCCGAACGGCTCGGATGACGCAGCTTGCGCAGCGCCTTCGCCTCGATCTGACGGATCCGTTCACGCGTCACGTCGAACTGTTTGCCGACTTCTTCGAGCGTGTGATCGGTGCTCATCTCGATACCGAAACGCATGCGTAGCACCTTCGCTTCGCGCGGCGTCAGCGAGTCGAGCACGTCTTTCACGACGTCGCGCATGCTGGCATGCAAAGCCGCATCCGCCGGCGCCACCGTGTTCGTATCTTCGATGAAGTCGCCCAGATGCGAATCGTCGTCGTCACCGATCGGCGTTTCCATGGAGATCGGCTCTTTCGCGATCTTCATGATCTTGCGGATCTTGTCTTCCGGCATTTCCATCTTCTCGGCCAACGTTGCCGGATCCGGCTCGAGACCGGTTTCCTGCAGAATCTGACGCGAGATACGGTTCATCTTGTTGATCGTTTCGATCATGTGAACCGGAATCCGGATCGTGCGCGCCTGGTCGGCGATCGAACGCGTAATGGCCTGGCGAATCCACCACGTGGCGTACGTGGAGAACTTGTAGCCGCGACGATATTCGAACTTGTCCACCGCCTTCATCAGGCCGATATTGCCTTCCTGAATCAGGTCGAGGAACTGCAGACCACGGTTCGTGTACTTCTTCGCAATCGAGATCACGAGACGCAAGTTCGCCTCGGTCATTTCACGCTTGGCCTGCCGCGCCTTCAGTTCGCCGGCAGCCATCTGACGGTTGGTTTCCTTCAGGTCCTTCAGCGGCAGTACGACCCGCGCCTGCAGGTCCAGCAGACGCTGTTGCTGCTCGCGAATAGCCGGAATGTTCCGCGTGAGGATCGCGCTGTAGGCGTGACCCTCGCCGACAATCCGGTCGGCCCATTCGAGATCCGTTTCGCTGCCCGGAAAACGCGCGATGAACTCCGCACGCGGCATGCCGCACTTGTCGACCACCGTATGCAGAATCTGACGTTCGACCTGGCGCACTTCGTCCACTTGCGCGCGCAACGTATCGCACAGACGCTCGACCGTACGCGCGGTGAAGCGGATCGTCATCAGTTCGTTCTGGATCGTTTCCTGAGCCTTCAAATACGACTTGGACTTGTAGCCCTCTTTCTCGAACGCGCGACGCATC
This sequence comes from Paraburkholderia sp. BL21I4N1, assembly GCF_002973525.1. GTDB lineage: Bacteria > Pseudomonadota > Gammaproteobacteria > Burkholderiales > Burkholderiaceae > Paraburkholderia. Next base: position 107,264 of record NZ_PVEN01000013.1, on the reverse strand, counting down.
TTGTCGAACCATTCGCTGATGAGGGCAAACTTCTCGAGCGACGCACGCTTGAGCGCTTCCATCTGCGCTGCGTTAGCCGTGGCTTGCGCCGTGCCGTCGTCTTCTTCCTCGTCTTCGTCGGACTCTTCTTCGACTTCTTCTTCGTCGCTCTCGATCGCTTCCGCCTCTTGCGCGGAGAAGCCGTCCGCGTCTTCCGCATTGGCGTCGATCAGACCGTCGACCAGTTCGTCGATCCGGATTTCCTCGTTCGCGACCCGCTCAGCCATGGCGAGGATGTCGGCGATCGTGGTCGGGCACGCTGAGATCGCCATCACCATGTGCTTCAACCCGTCTTCGATCCGCTTGGCGATTTCGATTTCGCCTTCGCGCGTCAGCAGCTCGACCGTGCCCATTTCGCGCATGTACATGCGGACCGGGTCGGTGGTGCGGCCGAATTCGGAGTCGACGGTGGAAAGCGCGACTTCGGCTTCCTCTTCCACTTCGTCGTCCGACGAAGCGGCGGGTGCGTTGTCGTTCAGCAGTAGCGTTTCAGCGTCCGGGGCCTGTTCATACACCGCCACGCCCATGTCGTTGAACGTGCTGATGATGCCTTCGATCGCCTCGGTCTCGGTGAAGTTGTCCGGCAGGTGGTCGTTGATTTCGGCGTACGTGAGGAAGCCGCGCTCCTTGCCGAGCTTGATCAGCGCGCGCAGTTTGGAACGACGCTCCTCGAGTTCCTCGACCGTGCCAGGCTGTGACGACGCGAACGCGTCTTTCAGCAGCGCTTTTTCCTTTGCACGACGGTCGCGAGCCTTGACCTTTTCCACTTTGGCCGGAGCCGCGGCGGCAGGGGTTTCTTCGCTTTGGGTTGCTTCGTCATCGACGGGTACTTCATTCAGCTTTTTCGTCATGGAGTTCGCCGTACCGGCTGTAGTCTCGACTCGCGGCTGGTGGACGCCAGCCGGTTGAACCGTGGATACTGGAACCTCGCGGACTGCCGCATCGTCCTGCGCGACAACCGCTTCCCTTGCGCTTCTGACACCCGGCCGCTTCGTGACCGGTGGTGATACCACTCTCGCTGCCTTGACCGGCTCCGCTCGCGCAGCCGAACTGGTCAAGGATTTCTTCCCCGCAACCGGTGCAACACTGACGGTAGACGTTTTTCTGGCGGAAGAATCTAGCCTGGCCTCGGTGACCTTCTTTCGGGTCGGCTCCTTCGAGCCTGTGCCTGCCGCTTTATTTCCGCCTGTAGTCTTTGCCATCGCATCGCCCTTCGCCTATCGGCCTTTGCTAGGAAAACCCTTTGAAAAACAAACCGCTGGAAACCTTTTATTATACCACTCCGACCCTCGGCAACCCGCCTAGAGCCCCAGCTGGCGCTTCATGTCGGCCCGCTTCCGGTTCAACTCGGACAGTTCCGCAAACTCCTCCGGCGTGTGCCGGGATTGCCGCGAAAGTTGTTCAAGACGATCGCAATAAGCGTCGTACCGCATCTTCAGGATGGCGGCTTTCAATTCCTCGCCGACAATCCGCTCCTGCTCGCGCCGTTCCTCGATGACGGTCGCATCCTCCGGGTCCTTCAGCAGCAAATCCCGGACATTTTCATCATAGTCTAGAATTTTGCGAAAGATTTCCTCGAAAGTTGGGGCGTTTGCGCCGTTTCGCAATAGATCGGACAGCAACTGAAACTCCGCCGAATCGCCCAGCGCACGCGCGTGCGTCGTCACTTCTTCGAACAGCTCGCCGTGCCGTGTCACCGACAGAAGCGCCTGTTCGGCGTCTTCGTCGAGCACCGCCACCGTGCGCGGGTACATCACCAGATTGCGCAGCGTTTTCTCTTCGATCCCGGTCACGCTGCGCCGGTCTTTGCGGGCCGGCGCAGCACGGGCGGCCGCCGCGATTCTCGAATCGACCTCGCAGAGGGCCGCCACTTCGTCGAACGGCACGTCGAGCCGGTCGGCGAACATATGCATGATCTGGGCGCGCAGCGCGTTGGCCGGCAGCGCCTGCAACAAGGGCTTGGCGTCGAACAGCGCGCGGGCCCGGCCTTCCGGCTGATCCAGTTCCTTGCCGGTCAGCACTTCATTGAGCATGAATTGCGACAGCGGCATAGCGCGCTCGACCTGCTCGGCAAACGCCTCGGTGCCAAATTCGCGCACGTAGCTGTCCGGATCGTGCTCGGACGGCAGAAACAGGAAGCGGATGGTGCGATTGTCGGCCGCGTGCGGCAGACAGGCGTCCAGCGCGCGGCGCGCGGCGCGACGCCCCGCCGAGTCGCCGTCGAAACTGAAAATGACCGTATCGGTCTGACGCATCAGTTTCTGCACATGAACCGGCGTGCAGGCCGTGCCGAGCGTCGCGACCGCGTTCTGGAACCCCAACTGAGCCAGTGCGACCACATCCATATAGCCTTCGACCACCAGCACGTAATGCTGTTCGCGAATCGCCAGACGTGCCTCGAATAGCCCATACAGCTCGCTGCCTTTGTTAAATAGCGGCGTTTCGGGCGAATTCAAATATTTCGGCTCGCCGCTGTCCAATACCCGGCCGCCGAAGCCGATCACCTGCCCCTTCACATTGCGGATCGGGAACATGATCCGCTCGCGAAAGCGGTCGTAACGGCGGTTCTGACCCTGCGCGTCCGACTTTTCGCTAACAATCACCAGTCCCGACTCGACCAGCGAATCGTCCCGATAGTTAGGAAATGCCGGTTCGAGGTTCTGCCAGCCGTCCGGGGCGTAGCCGAGCCCGAAGCGGGCCGCGATTTCGCCGGTCAAGCCGCGCTTCTTCAGATACTGAATCGCGGTCGGCGCGCTGCGCAGTTGCTTGCGGTAGAAGTCGCAGGCAGTTTGCATGACGTCGGAAAGCGCCGTGGTGACCGCTTTGGACGCCGCCGGCGCATACCCGCCGCCCCCGCCATACCCCGGCGACGGCTCGTTCGGCACGGTCAGGCCGACCGATTGCGCCAGATCGTTGACGGCCTCGGGGAACGACGAGCCAACGTGTTCCATCAGGAACCCGATTGCCGTGCCATGCGCACCGCAGCCAAAGCAGTGATAGAACTGTTTAGTCGGACTAACCGTAAACGAGGGGCTTTTCTCGTTGTGAAACGGGCACAGCCCCATGAAGTTCGCGCCGCCCTTTTTCAGCTGCACATACCGGCCGACCACGTCGACGATATCGACGCGGTTGAGCAGGTCCTGCAGAAATGACGGAGGAATCACAGTAAATGACGCTACCTGAAAAGCTCAACGCCGCGCGCGCCGCCCGTCGAGCGACGGTGCGCGCAGACGCGATAGACAAAATTACTTCGCGAGCGCGGCCTTGACCTGCGCCGAAACGGCGGTCATGTCGGCACGGCCGGCCAGCTTCGGCTTCAGCACGCCCATCACCTTGCCCATGTCCTGCGGGCCCGCAGCGCCGGTTTGCGCGACTGCGGCCTGCACTTCGGCAACGATCTCCGCTTCGGACATCTGCTCCGGCATATACGCGGACAGAATCGCCAATTCGGCCTTTTCCTTGTCGGCCAGATCCGTGCGGCTGGCGGCTTCGAACTGACTGATCGAGTCTTTGCGCTGCTTGATCATTTTGTCGATGACAGCAGTGATCGCGGCGTCGTCGAGCGTGACGCGCTCGTCGACTTCGCGTTGCTTGATCGCGGCGAGCAGCAGGCGGATCGTGCCGAGACGCTCGGTTTCACGGGCCCGCATGGCGGCTTTCATGTCGTCGTTGATCTGGTCCTTGAGGCTCATCACTCACCTGAATGCGTTGGAATTTGAAAATCCGGCAGGTCCGACTGCATCAACACGAATACCCGCTTGGGACTGCTTCCTCAAGCGGGTTGGCGCGGTATGCGTAATGTATGCGACCCTGCCGGCTGGCCCAAAGGGGCCGTGTTTTCCGTGATGGCGCCTGCAGCGCCCTCACCGGTTGGATGTCGCCGCTCCGTTCGACGGGAACCGCGGCAACGCCAGAATCAGTAGAACTTTTTTGGCAGCATCTGACTACGCAGATGCTTGAATGACGCTTCACCGCAGCCGCTTTCTTGCGCTTGCGCTAAGCCGTAGGCTTTTCGTAAAACTCGCGAGCGCGAAGTTCCGTCAACAAGCCGGTTTTCTCCATGGGGCGCTTGAAACGGCGCATGGCAACTTCAAACGGCTCGTTGTCTTTTACGCGGATGGTCGTCATTTTTCAATAACGGAACTTTGTAAAGGTTCAGGAGTATAGCAGAGCTTTGTCACAAAGCTAATGCGCCGTCAAGCCCCCTGAACGTACTCTGCGGCGGCCTGTCCAGCCGCCACGCCCGACGCCCACGCCCATTGGAAATTGTAGCCGCCGAGCCAGCCGGTCACGTCGACCGCCTCGCCGATGAAGTACAAACCCGGCGCACGCGCGCTCATCATCGTCGCCGACGACAGGTCGCGCGTGTCCACCCCGCCGCGTGTCACTTCGGCTTTGCGGTAGCCTTCGGTGCCGTTGGGCGTGAGGGTCCAGCGCGACAGGGCTTCGCCGACACGTCGCAGGGTCTTGTCCGGCAGATCGGCGACGCGCGCGTCGGCGGGAATCTGGTGGGTTTCCAGCCAGACGTGCGCAAGACGCTGCGGCACCCATTCCGATAGCAGATTGGCGATCTGCCGCTTCGTGCCGGTTTTGGCTTCCAGCAACGCGGAGGTGGCGTCGTGCCCCGGCAGCAGATTGATATGGATCGGCTCGCCGGGCTGCCAGTAGCTCGAAATCTGCAGCACGCCCGGGCCGGACAGGCCGCGATGCGTCAGCAGCAGATCTTCGTCGAATTCCGCGCCGGTCTTCTTGTTGCCCGTCGCGAGTTGCACTTCCAGCGATACGCCCGAAAGCGCCGCGAACGGCTCCCAGTCGGACGCGGCGAAGGTCAGCGGGACCAGCGCCGGGCGCGTGTCGATCAGCTTGTGGCCGAATTGCCTGGCGACACGGTAAGCGAAATCCGTCGCGCCGATCTTGGGGATCGACAGACCGCCGGTCGCGATCACCAGCGCATGCGCCGTGATCGGGCCCGACAGGGTGTCGAGCGCGTAGCGGCCGTCCGCGTCCTGGCGGACCTGCTCGACCGACAACGGCGTGCGCCACGCGACACGGCCCGCGTCGCACTCGGCCTTCAGCACGTCGATGATGGCGTCGCTCGACTGGTCACAGAAGAGCTGCCCTTTGTGCTTCTCGTGCCACGTCACATGGTGCCGCTTGAGCAGCGCCATGAAGTCGCGCGGCGTATAGCGCGCCAGCGCCGAGCGGCAAAAATGCGGGTTGGCCGACAGGTAATTGGCCGGGCCGGCATACAGATTGGTGAAGTTGCACCGGCCGCCGCCGGAAATGCGGATTTTTTCCGCGAGACGCTGCGAGTGGTCGATCAGCACCACGCGACGGCCGAGTTGCCCGGCCACGGCCGCGCACATCATGCCGGCCGCGCCTGCGCCGATTACCGCGATATCGAAGGATTCCATGGGGCCGCATTGTACCTGCGCGTCTGCGGCGGCTTGTCGGCACTGCTATACTTTCAGGCTTGGCTTTTCATTTTCTCGGCCGCGTGCCTGACGGTCCCTGCGCGTCGTATTTGCAGTGTCACGCACGGCCGTGGCCGTTCAAACCCAACCATCCATCATGCTCGTTCTCGGCATCGAAAGCTCCTGCGACGAAACCGGTCTCGCGCTCTACGACACAGAGCGCGGCCTGCTCGCGCACGCGCTGCATTCGCAAATCGCGATGCACCGGGAATACGGCGGCGTGGTGCCGGAACTGGCGTCGCGCGACCACATCCGGCGGGCGCTGCCGTTGCTGGAAGAAGTGATGGACCGGGCCGGCGCGGTGCGCGGCGACATCGACGCGATCGCCTACACGCAAGGGCCGGGCCTCGCGGGTGCGCTGCTGGTCGGCGCGAGCGTGGCCAATTCGCTGGCCATGGCGTGGGACAAGCCGACTATCGGCATCCACCATCTCGAAGGGCATTTGCTGTCGCCGCTGCTGGTGGACGAGCCGCCGCCGTTTCCGTTTGTCGCGCTGCTGGTGTCGGGCGGACACACGCAACTCATGCGCGTGACGGACGTCGGTGAGTACGAAACGCTCGGCGAGACATTGGACGACGCGGCCGGCGAAGCCTTCGACAAAACCGCCAAGCTGCTCGGACTCGGTTATCCCGGCGGCCCGGAAGTGTCGCGCATGGCCGAATTCGGCACGCCCGGCGCGGTGGTACTGCCGCGCCCCATGCTGCATTCCGGCGACCTGGATTTCAGCTTCAGCGGGTTGAAAACCGCCGTGCTCACGCAGGCAAAAAAACTCGGCGGCGCGAATATCTGCGAGCAGGCAAAAGCCGATCTGGCGCGCGGTTTCGTGGACGCAGCGGTCGAAGTGCTGGCGGTGAAGTCGCTGGCCGCACTGAAAAAGACCAAGTTGAACCGCTTGGTGGTGGCTGGCGGCGTGGGCGCCAATCGGCAACTGCGCGAGGCGCTTTCCGCCGCGGCGAAGAAGCGCAATTTCTATGTGCATTACCCGGATTTGTCGCTGTGCACGGACAACGGCGCGATGATTGCGCTAGCCGGCGCGTTGCGGTTGCAACGCTGGCCGGATCAGTCGGGCAAAGACTACGCGTTCACGGTGAAGCCGCGCTGGGATCTGACGTCGCTCGCACGCTGAACTCGGAAGTGCTAAAGCTCAGCGCATGTAAAAAAGCCGCTCACGTAGAGCGGCTTTTTCGTTGGCGACCAGCGTGGGCTGATAAACGTATCAAACCGCCCGCTTATCCCGCTCGATCACAGCGTACGCACTGTGATTGTGAATCGACTCGAAGTTCTCCGCTTCGAGCACATACGCGACGATCCGCTCGTCCGCATTCAGACGTTGCGCGACGTCGCGCACCAGATCCTCGACGAATTTCGGATTCTCGTAGGCGCGCTCGGTGACGAACTTCTCGTCCGGGCGCTTCAGCAGGCCCCACAGTTCGCACGACGCTTCTTCTTCAGCGATACGAACCAGTTCCTCGACGGCCACGTCGCCGGCCAATTCGGCGTTGATCGTGACATGCGAGCGCTGGTTGTGCGCGCCGTACTGCGAGATCTTCTTCGAGCACGGGCACAGGCTCGTGACCGGCACCAGCACCTTCAAGAACAGACGCGTCGCGCCGTTGCGGGTCTCGCCGGTCAACGTGACTTCGTAGTCCAACAGGCTTTGCACACCCGACACCGGCGCGGTCTTGTTGACAAAATACGGGAACGACACTTCGATACGGCCCGCCTCGGCCTCGAGCTTCTCCAGCATCGCGGCGAGCATTGCGCGGAACGTGGCCGACTCGAGCGGCGCCTTGTTCTCTTCAAGCAACGCAACGAATCGCGACATATGCGTGCCCTTCTGGTCAGCGGGCAGATGCACGTCGAGATTCCACGTGCCAATCGTCGGCTGGACGTCGCCGCCTTGCGTGCGCACCGTCAACGGATGCCGCACAGCCTTCACGCCGACCCGCTGAATCGGGATCTGACGCGTATCGGGCGTGCTTTGCACGTCGGGCATCACAAAGGCGGGATTCATCTGATTCATTGTCTTGTCCTTTCCAGAAAACGCCGGGCCGCGCAGGTTTTTCGCTCCGCAGGAAGTCACCTTGGAAGGCTGCCGCGGATTGTCGCGAATCGACAGTTCGGAGGCGCTCGGCGGCCGTGCGGATCAGGTCGCGCAACGGCGAACGCCGGCCCCGGCCGGCGTTGGATGATGGGCCCGAAGGCCCATCGATTCAAGTTGGAGATTGCTATGGCCGCGATAGCAGCGCGGCTCGGACAGCAAACTGCGCCGCCTGATACGACGCTCAATGTAACGCTTTAAGCGACGCGCTTCACCGACGACTGACCGCCGACCGCGCCGCTCGACAGAAAGCGTTCGCGAATCGACTTGGCGATGCCCGCGGCGTCGAGACCGCACGCGACGAGCAGCTTGCCCGGATCGCCGTGATCGATGAACTGATCGGGCAGGCCCAATTGCAATACCGACCGCAATACACCGCTTTCAAGCAGCGCTTCGACGCAGGCTGAACCCGCGCCGCCCATCACGCAGCCTTCTTCGACGGTGACGATGGCGTCGTGCGTTTCGGCGAGCTGGCGGACCAGATCCGCGTCCAGCGGCTTCACGAAGCGCATGTTCGCGACGGTAGCGTCCAGTTGCTCAGCCGCGGCAAGCGACGGCGCGACCATCGTGCCGAACGCCAGAATCGCGATCCGCTTGCCTGCAGGCTGCGAAGTCTCGCGACGGATCTCGCCCTTGCCGATCGGCAGCGCAGCCATCTGCTTGACGGTTGCGACACCCGTGCCCGCGCCGCGCGGATAGCGGACGGCTGTCGGGTTCGGTTGCTGCAACGCCGTGTACAGCATCTGACGGCATTCGTTTTCGTCCGACGCGGCCATCACCGTCATGTTCGGAATGCAGCGCAGGAACGCCAGGTCGTAAGCACCCGCGTGCGTGGCGCCGTCGGCACCGACCAGACCCGCACGGTCGATGGCGAACACCACCGGCAGATTTTGCAGCGCGACGTCGTGGATCAACTGATCGTAAGCACGTTGCAGGAAGGTCGAGTAAATCGCGACCACCGGCTTCATGCCGTCCGCGGCCAGGCCGCCGGCGAACGTCACCGCGTGCTGCTCGGCGATACCGACGTCGAAGTAACGTTCCGGGAAGCGCTTCTCGAACTCGACCATGCCCGAGCCCTCACGCATGGCCGGCGTGATGCCCACCACGCGCGGATCGAGCTCGGCCGCGTCGCACAGCCATTCGCCGAACACCTGCGTGTAGGTTTTCTTCGACGGCGTGGTAGCCGGCTTGATGCCTTCCGCCGGATTGAATTTGCCCGGGCCGTGATACAGCACCGGATCGGCCTCGGCCAGCTTGTAGCCCTGGCCCTTCTTCGTCACGACGTGCAGGAATTGCGGACCACGCAGTTCCTTGATGTTCTGCAGCGTCGGGATCAGCGAATCGAGGTCGTGACCGTCGATCGGGCCGATGTAGTTGAAGCCGAACTCTTCGAACAGCGTGGCCGGCACGATCATGCCCTTCGCGTGCTCTTCGAGCTTGCGGGCGAGATCGAGCATGGGCGGCGCGACGCGCAGCACGCGTTCGACACCGGCGCGCGCGGCGGCGTAGAAGCGGCCCGACATCAGACGCGCCAGATGGCGATTCAGCGCGCCGACCGGCGGCGAAATCGACATGTCGTTGTCGTTCAGGATCACCAGCAGCGGCACGTCGTCTTCGACGCCGGCGTTGTTCAGCGCCTCGAAGGCCATGCCGGCCGTCATCGCGCCGTCGCCGATCACGGCGATGCCCGTGCGGTTTTCGCCCTGCAGCTTGCTCGCGATCGCCATGCCGAGCGCAGCCGAAATCGACGTGCTGGAGTGCGCGGTGCCGAAGGTGTCGTATTCCGACTCGTCACGCTTCGGGAAGCCCGAGATACCGCCGAGCTGACGCAGCGAGTGCATTTGGTCGCGGCGGCCGGTCAGGATCTTGTGCGGATAGGTTTGATGGCCGACGTCCCAGACGATCCGGTCACGCGGCGTGTCGAACACATAGTGCAGCGCAATGGTCAACTCGACCGTGCCGAGGTTGGACGAAAGATGGCCGCCCGTTTGCGATACGCTGTCGAGCACAAAGGCGCGCAACTCGTCGGCAAGCGGTTGCAGTTGGCGGCGATCGAGGCGGCGCAAGGCCGCCGGGTCGTCGATGGTTTTCAGCAAGTCGTACATCGTCGTTCCATTGTAGGAAAACTTACGCGCCCGCACTTCATACATGCACCTGGGGAAAGATGCGCGGCGGCGGGCTTTCGCGTTCAGCTAACCCGGTTCACCACCAGGTCGGCCAATTCGGCAAGACGCTGCGCGCGTGCGCCAAACGGCGCCAGTGCAGCATGAGCGTCGCTACGCAGCTGTGCCGCGAGCGTGCGCGAGGCGTCGAGCCCAATAATCGACACGTAGGTCGGCTTGCCGTCCTTCGCGTCTTTACCTGCGGTCTTGCCGAGCGTCGCGGAGTCGGTCGTGACGTCGAGAATATCGTCGACGACCTGAAACGCGAGGCCGACAGCGGCCGAATACGCGTCCAGCGAACGCATCGCGTCCGCCGACGGCGTCTCGCCTGCCAGCGCGCCCATGCGCACCGCGGCGCGCAGCAACGCGCCGGTTTTCATGCGGTGCATGGTTTCGAGCTGGCTGCGCGTCAGCGTATGGCCGACGCTGTCCAGGTCGATCGCCTGACCGCCGCACATGCCGATCGAGCCGCTCGCCAACGCCAGTTCACGCACGAGCGAAGCCTGCTGCGCCGGCGCCAGAACGTCCGACGTCAACGCGACGAACGCCTGCGACTGCAGTGCGTCGCCGACCAGCAGCGCCGTGGCTTCGTCGTACTGGACGTGCACCGTGGGCTTGCCGCGCCGCAGCGCGTCGTCGTCCATGCAGGGCATGTCGTCGTGCACAAGCGAATACACGTGGATCATTTCCAGCGCCGCCGCCGCCGCATCGAGGCATTCGGCGCGCGCGCCGGTCAGCTCGCCGGCCGCGTGGCACAGCAACGGGCGAACCCGCTTGCCGCCGCCCAAGACCGCATAGCGCATGGCTTCATGCAGTTTGGCCGGCTCGGTGGTCTCGGTCGGCAGGTAGTGTTCCAGTGCCGTTTCGACGCGCTCGAGTACCGAGCGCATCCATGGTTCGAATGTCATAGGTCGTCCCCGCTCTCAGTAGCGGCTGTGCCTGCGCTATTCATGGGCAGCAGTTTGAGCGTCTCACCGTCGAGCACGCGCACTTGCTGCTCGACCTTTTCGAGCTGTTGCTGACAAAACGCCACGAGCGCGGCGCCGCGCCGGTAGGCGGTCAGCGACTCCTCGAGGCTGAGATTGCCGCTTTCCATGCGTGCCACCAGCCCTTCCAGTTCCGCCTGGGCGGCCTCGTAGTTCTCGGGCAGCGGCGTGGTGTCGACGCCTTCAGCTGGCGCGGCAGCAGCCTCTTTCGATGCGGTCTTCGCCATGAATAGTCGCAAAATTAAAACAAGTCGGACATTCTACGGCAAAAGCGACATTTCCGATCCGCTCGCCACCCTGCGCTGAGCCTTTCCCCTACGTTAACCCTCCGCTTGCCCTGCACGCGCCACCCGAGTGTCGCAGAAAAGAATCCTTGGGTCAGCGCCAAAAAACCACGAACTTCTTCGACATTTTTGATCCAAATGAACTACTTACGTGCCCCGGACCAGGGGAACCGGGTATAATCGCCGGCTCCCTAAATCGAATCTTCGATGGTTGGGTTGTTCACTGCTTTCACGTCTTCACGGGAGTGGGAATGTCCAATCTGAGCAATGCATTGCAGTTGCGGTCTGTCCACAGCCAGCTGCCAGTCACGGCTTACTTTGACGAAGCGCTTCTAACGCGCGAAATCGAAACCCTTTTCAAAAAAGGTCCTCGTTACATCGGCCACGATCTCATGGTGCCCGAAGCGGGGAATTATTTTGCCTTGCCCAGCGAGAGCGAGGGGCGCGTGCTCGTCCGTAACCAGCAGTCGCAAGTCGAACTGCTGTCGAACGTATGCCGCCACCGGCAAGCCATCATGCTCAACGGCCGCGGCCAGACGGAGAATATCGTCTGCCCGCTGCATCGCTGGACGTACGACCTGAACGGTCAGCTCCTCGGCGCGCCGCATTTCGCGGACAACCCGTGTCTGAATCTGGGCGCCACGCCGCTGCAGAACTGGCAGGGCCTGCTGTTCGAAGCGCAGGGGCGTGACGTCGCGCGCGATCTTGCACGCCTTGGTCCCAGCCAACACTTCGATTTTTCGGGCTTCATGTTCGATCACGTCGAAGTGCACGAGTGCAACTACAACTGGAAGACCTTTATCGAGGTCTATCTGGAGGATTACCACGTCGCGCCGTTCCATCCGGGCCTCGGCAGCTTCGTCAATTGCGACGATCTGACGTGGGAATTCGGCGACTGGTACAGCGTCCAGACCGTTGGTGTGCACAAGGATCTCGAGCAGCCGGGCAGCCCGACGTACCGTAAGTGGCACGACGAGGTGCTGCGCTTCCGCGGCGGCAACCCGCCCGAATTTGGCGCGATCTGGATGGTGTACTACCCGGGCATCATGATCGAGTGGTATCCGCACGTGCTGGTGGTGTCGTGGTTGATTCCGCGCGGGCCGCAGAAAACCACCAACGTGGTGGAGTTCTATTACCCTGAGGAAATCGCGCTATTCGAACGCGAGTTCGTCGAGGCCGAGCGCGCCGCCTATATGGAAACGGCCAGCGAAGACGACGAAATCGCCGAACGCATGGACGCCGGCCGCCGCGCGTTGATGAACCGTGGCGAGTCGCAGGTCGGTCCGTATCAGAGCCCGATGGAAGACGGCATGCAACACTTCCACGAGTTCCTGCGGCGCGAGCTCGGCACGATCTGATCGGCGTTTGAGTAGGATGTGATCCGCTTTAGCTCAGGCAGCGCCAATAAGCAACTCCAAGACAAGGAAAGACGGACTTCGGTCCGTCTTTTTTTGTTTAGACTAACGGGATAGCTCGGCCATCCACTCGCGGCGTCATGCCGCCGACCGGAGCCGCCATCGCCCGTATGAAGGAGACGTCATGCCGCACACTCACTACACCACGCTGATCTCCGCGACGAATCTCGCGGAACGGCTCACCGCTGCGCCGGGCAGCGTGTTTGTCATCGATTGCCGGTTCGATCTGGCCGACACCGAAGCGGGCGAAAAAGCCTATCTGGCCGGGCATCTGCCGGGCGCGCATTACCTGAACCTCGATCGCGATCTGTCGGGGCCGAAGACCGGTACCAACGGACGTCATCCGCTGCCGGATCGCGCGCGCCTCGTGGAGACGCTGGAGTCGCGCGGGCTGAAGCAAGGGCAGCAGGTTGTCGCGTATGACTCGCAGGGCGGCATGTACGCCGCGCGGGCGTGGTGGCTGTTGCGCTGGCTCGGACATGACGCGGTCGCGCTGCTCGACGGCGGCTTGCAGGCCTGGGAGGCCGCCGGTCTGCCGCTGACGCAAGACGTGCCGGCGCAAAATACCGGCGACTTCAAGGCGGCCGCGCCGCTGGCCGTCACAGTCGATGTGCAAACAGTCGAGCGCAATCTCGCCTCGAAGGAACGCGTGGTGGTCGACGCCCGCGCGGCCGATCGCTATCGCGGCGAGAACGAGACGCTGGATCGCGTCGGCGGCCATATCCCGGGTGCGCTCAACCGCTTCTTCAAAGACAACTTCACCGTCGACGGCCGCTTCAAATCCGCGCATACCTTGCGTGAGGAATTCCACGCGCTGCTGGGCGATACGTCGCCGGAACACGTGGTACTGCAATGCGGCTCGGGCGTGACGGCGTGCGTCAATGCGGTGGCGATGGAAGTCGCCGGTCTGCATGGCGCGGCGTTGTACGCGGGCTCGTGGAGCGAATGGAGCGCGGACTCGACGCGGCCGATCGGCACCGGACCGAATCCTTAAGCGGAAGTCGCTGCGAGCTGCCGATTGGTTTGACAACAAAAGCCGTTGCCGCGGTCAAGCGGCAACGGCTTTTTTCATCGTATCGTCGAGTTCCGCGCCTCACGCCACGCCATGCTGCCTGAACCACACCAACGCCCGCCGCCAGCCATCCTCGGCATCGGCTTTCTTATAGCTCGGTCGATAATCCGCGAAAAACGCGTGCCCCGCGTCGTCATACACCACGAACTGCGACCCACGCCCCGCCTGCGGCCCCTGCGCGATGGCCTGCTTCATCTGCTCGAGCGTGTCCTGCGGAATGCTCTGATCCTGACGCCCGTATAAGCCAAGCATCGGCGCATGCAACTGCGCCACTTCGTCGAGAGGATTCGCCGGGTTCATCGCGGTTTTCTGCCCCGTCACGCGACCATACCAGGCCACACCTGCCTTCAGTCGCGGATTGTGCTCCGCATACAGCCACGCGATCCGGCCACCCCAACAGAAGCCGTTCACGCCGAGCCGGTTCAGATCGCCGCCATGCTCGCCCGCCCAGGCGACCGTCGCATCCAGATCGCCGAGCACCTGATCGTCGGGCACCTTGCTGACCAGCTGCTCGTTGAGCTGCTGCATGCTCGTATAAACGGTGGGGTCGCCCTGCCGTTCGTACAGATTCGGCGCAATCGCCAGATAACCCTGCTTTGCAAAGCGCCGGCACACGTCGGCAATATGTTCGTGCACGCCAAATATCTCATGCACGACGATGATAACCGGCAGATGCGTCTTGCCCTTCGGCTGCGCGCGGTAAGCAGGCACCAGCGTGTCGCCGGAGCGCACGGCCACCTCGCCGGCTTCCAGGCCGTCGCTATCGGTATGGATGGTTTGCGCCGACACCGGCAGCACGGCAGCCGCGAATCCGGTGCCGAGCGCGGCTTTGATGAAGGTGCGTCGATTGAAGGGAACGTGCGGGACCAGGCTGTCGATCTCAGGTTTCAGCATGCGGCGCTCCGTGATGACGTCAGATTGCGTAAGGGAGTCATCAGGATACGCCTGACGCGCATCCCGTTGCAGATGCAACGTTCGCGGCGCGAAGGCCGCAGTATCCGCCGCCCTCGCAACCGCCCTTGCCCGCCGTTGCCTTTAGTGCAGCTTGACCCGCGGCAGCGTGGTACGCCGCAACCAGTGTGCGAAAGTATCGAGCACCATCCGCGCGTAGCCGTGCAACGCGGCGATATGCAGCCGGTACAACGACATGTACATGAACCGCGCGAACAGCCCTTCGATCAGCATGTTGCCGCCGATCACCCCGCCCATCAGATTGCCGACCGCGCTGAAATGCCCCAACGACACCAGCGAGCCGAAGTCGCGATAGGTAAATTCCGGCAGCGGCTTGTTGTCGAGCCGCGCGGCGAGCGCTTTCATCAGAAAGCTCGCCTGCTGGTGAGCGGCCTGCGCGCGCGGCGGCACGTTACGTTCGTTGCCGGGCCACGGACACGCGGCGCAATCGCCGAGCGCGAAGACGTTGTCGTCGATCTCGGTTTGCAGCGTACGGCGCACCACGAGTTGTCCCAGACGATTGACCGGCAAGCTGTCGAGCTGGCTCAGAATCGCCGGCGCCTTGATGCCCGCCGCCCACACCGTCAGATCGGCGCGCACGGTTTTACCGCTCGCGGTGCGAATCATGCCGGGCGCGACTTCGGCCACGGTCTCGCCAATCATCAGCTTCACGCCGAGTTTGGTGAGCAATTCGGCGGTGGCTGTCGAAACACGTTCCTGCAAGGCCGGCAAAATACGCGGCCCCGCTTCGATCAGCACAATGCCGACGTCATGCCGCGGATCGAGCTTATGCAAGCCGTACGCCGACAACACCTGCGCGGTGTTGCGCAATTCCGCCGACAGTTCGACGCCCGTCGCGCCGCCGCCGACAATCGCCACCTGAATGCGCGGCTCGGTGGGCACACCCACGTCCGGCACCGCTTCCACAGGCTCATGCACCTGATGCTCGGCGCGCATGCAGGCTGCGATCAGACGTTTGCGGAAACGCTCGGCCTGGCTGACCGTATCAAGCGCCAGCGAAAACTCCGGCGCACCTTTCACGCCGAAGAACGCCGTGGTGCTGCCAATCGCGATAATCAGCGTGTCATATTCGAGTTCGCGTTCGGGCAGCAACTCGGCGCCGTCGTCGTCGAGCACGGTGCTGAGCGTGAGACGCTTGTTGGCACGGTCCAGACCGGCCAGTTCGCCCTGCTGAAACTCGAAGCCATGCCAGCGCGCTTGCGCTGCATATTCGAGTTCCTGCGTGAACGGGTCCATGCTGCCGGCTGCCACTTCATGCAGCAGCGGTTTCCAGATGTGCGTGGGATTGCGGTCGACGAGCGTGACTTGCGCCCGCACACCGCCTTTGTTCTTATGAGGCGCATAGCGATCGCCCAGACGCGTCGCTAATTCCAGCCCGCCCGCTCCCCCGCCAACGACGATAAATCGATGCATTGAACTCTCCGTGTTTGCTGATCGGTTATGCGTCGCACGGCGCGTCGTAACGCGCCGTCTTTCAGCGATTGTCCGCGAGCATCACGGGTTGTCACAAGCTATCAATGCGCATATGTGACATGCGCACGACGATATCGCTTCCCGTCACACCTGCGTCAATGCGCCTCTTCCCAGTTCAGGCCGGCGCCGACCTCGGCGACCAGCGGCACTCTCAGGTCGGCGACGCCGCACATCAACTCGGGCAAGCGCTTGCGCACGTCGGACAATTCGGCGTCCGGCACTTCGAGAATCAGTTCGTCGTGGACCTGCATGATCATGCGCGTGCCGATCTTCGACTCTTCGATCCACTTCTGCACGGCGATCATGGAGAGCTTGATCAGGTCGGCGGCCGTGCCCTGCATCGGCGCGTTAATCGCGGCGCGCTCGGCGGCCTGACGGCGCGGACCGTTGCCGCCGTTGATTTCCGGCAGCCACAGGCGACGGCCGAATACGGTCTCCACATAACCCTTGGCCTTTGCGCTGACCCGCGTTTCGTCCATATAACGCGCCACGCCCGGATAGCGCGCGAAATAGCGGTCGATGTACAGCTTGGCGGCGTCGCGCGTAATGCCGAGGTTCGACGCGAGGCCGAACGAGCTCATGCCGTAGATCAGGCCGAAGTTGATGACCTTGGCCACACGCCGCTGGTCGTTCGATACTTCGAGCGGCGTGACGCTGAAGATTTCCGCCGCGGTGGCACGGTGAATGTCTTCCCCTTGCGAGAAGGCGCGCAGCAACGATTCGTCGCCGGAAATGTGCGCCATGATGCGCAATTCGATCTGCGAATAATCCGCCGACACCAGCTTGTGGCCCGGCGGCGCGATGAACGCCTCACGAATACGGCGGCCTTCGCCGGTGCGCACGGGAATGTTCTGCAGGTTCGGATCGTTCGAAGCGAGACGCCCGGTGACCGCCACGGCCTGCGCGTAATTCGTATGCACGCGACCCGTGCTTGCGTTGACCATGCGCGGCAACTTATCGGTGTAGGTCGATTTGAGCTTCGACAAACCACGATGTTCCAGCAAGATCTTCGGCAGCGGATAGTCTTCGGCGAGCTTTTGCAGCACTTCTTCGTCGGTGGACGGAGCGCCGCTCGGGGTCTTCTTGACGATCGGCAACTCAAGCTTCTCGAAGAAGATCTGGCCGATCTGCTTCGGCGAGCCGAGATTGAATTCGCCGCCGGCCAGCACATACGCTTCGGCTTCCAGTTGAATCAGACGCGCGGCGATTTCGGTGCTCTGCAGGCGCAGTTTTTCCGCGTCGATCAGCACGCCGGTGCGTTCCATCTTGCGCAACACGCGCGAGGTGGGCAGTTCGATATCGCGGTACACGTACTCGAGCGCTTTCTCCGCGGCCACTTGCGGATACAAAGCCTGATGCAGACGCAACGTGATATCGGCGTCTTCCGCCGCGTATTCCGCTGCCTGCTCCAACGCGACTTCGTCGAAACCGATTTGACCCGCGCCCTTGCCCGCGACTTCTTCGTATTTGATCGTCTTGATGCCGAGATGACGCAGCGCGAGGCTGTCCATGTCGTGCGTGCGGTGCGATTCGACCACGTACGATTGCAGCAGCGTGTCGTGCTCGACGCCGCGCATTTCGATGCCGTAATTCGCAAGTACCTGTTCGTCGTACTTCAGATGCTGGCCGACCTTCTTATGATCGACGCTTTCGAGCCACGGCTTGAGCCTGGCGAGCACCTCGTCGCGCGGCAATTGCACGGGCGCGTCCGGGCCGCGATGCGCGAGCGGCACATAAGCCGCGCGCCCCGCCTCGACCGACAACGACAAGCCCACGATCTGCGCCGTCATCGGATCGAGCGACGTGGTTTCGGTATCGAACGAGGTCAGTTCGGCCGCGTTGATCTTGTCGAACCATGCGTCGAATTGCTCCCACGTCTGCACGGTATCGTAGTGCCGCTCGTGATCCACCGACAACGCCGGCTCCGCGTCGACTTGCGGACCTTCCACGACCTCGGCGATTTCCACTTCGCGCAGCCAGGTCTTGAAGCCGTGACGCGCGAACACGTCGCGTAATTCCTCACGCGACTCCGGTTTGCTTTGCAGGCTTTCCTCGATCGACACGATGTGCTCGGTCAGATTGCAATGGCGGTCGACGGTGACGAGTTTGCGCGCCATGGGCAGGAAATCGAGCGCACGGCGCAGATTGTCTCCTACCGCACCTTTGATTTCGTCCGCGTGTGCGACGATGCCATCGAGCGAATCGAACTGCGTGAGCCATTTGAGCGCGGTTTTCGGCCCGCACTTCTCGACGCCCGGCACGTTGTCGACCGTATCGCCGATCAGCGAGAGATAGTCGATGATGCGTTCCGGCGGCACGCCGAACTTGGCGATCACGCCGGCACGGTCGAGCTTTTCGTTCGTCATCGTATTGATGAGGGTGACATGATCCGACACGAGCTGCGCCAGATCCTTGTCCCCGGTCGACACGATCACGTTCATGCCGCGCTGTTCCGCTGCGGTGCTGAGCGTGCCGATCACGTCGTCGGCTTCGACGCCTTCGATCATGAGCAGCGGCCAGCCGAGCGCGCGCACCGCCACATGAATCGGCTCGATCTGACGCGACAGATCGTCCGGCATGGAAGGACGATTCGCCTTGTAGTCCGGATACCAGTCGTCGCGAAACGTTTTGCCCTTGGCGTCGAACACGCACGCGCTATACTCTGCTGTGACTTCCTTGCGCATGCGCCGCAGCATGTTGATCATCCCGTAGAGCGCACCCGTGGGACCGCCCTCGGGTCCGCGCAGATCAGGCATCGCATGGTAGGCCCGGTACAGATAACTCGAACCGTCGACCAATAGCAGGGTCTTACCTTCAAGGCTTCGTTCTTCAGGCATTATGACTAAGAGAAAAGTGATTCCGAGTCTGCGATCACTCGCAGATCAAGAGCGCGCTACGGCTAAGAAGGCCCGCGCATCGTGGCAGATGTTCACGATTATGGCAGAGTTTATCGAGGCGACCGAGTACCTCTCGGAGATTCGCCCGGCTGTCAGCATCTACGGTTCAGCGCGGCTGAAACCGAACTCGCCGTACTACAAACTCGCCACGCAAATCGCGCGCAAGCTGTCGGACGCAGGCTTCGCGGTGATCTCGGGCGGCGGCCCCGGCATCATGGAAGCGGCCAACAAGGGCGCACATGCCGGTAAGGCGCCGTCGGTCGGTCTGAACATCGAACTGCCGCACGAGCAATCGGGCAATCAGTGGCAGGACATCTCGCTGCGTTTCCGTCATTTCTTCACGCGCAAAGTGACGTTCGTGAAGAACTCGGACGCGGTGATCGTGATGCCGGGCGGCTTCGGCACGCTGGACGAACTGGCCGAAGTGCTCACGCTGATTCAAACCAAGAAGTCGCGCCACGTGCCGATCATTCTGGTCGGCGCCGAGTTCTGGGAAGGCCTTCTCGCGTGGTTCAAGAATTCGCTTACGCCCATGGGCCTGATCAATCCGACCGACATGGATCTGATGCAGGTAATCGACGATCCCGACCAGGTACTCGAAGCCGTGCTGAAGTTTTATGAAGACCGTGAAGAGACGGAGCCGCATCCGGCAAAGTCGGACGAAGACCGGATGTTCTATCTGTAAAGCATTGGGTTGTTCGGCGTTCGCTTCGCGCTTTGGTGCGGGGTGAATGCCGCTCGATGCCGCGCAACGCGACGCCATGCATTCGCGAACGCTAACGGGCGGCCGCCAGGCTGCCTGTTTCCGCTATATCGGTCTGATCGCCCTGCGCCTGCAGCCATTCGCAGAACAGCGCCACCAGCGGCGCCTGCGCGACCTCCCGCCTCGCCACCCACCAGTAGCCGCGCGCGTCGATACGCGGGCCGGCCAGCGGCACGACGAGCCGTCCCGAGACCAACTCATCCGCGAGCAACGGCAGCGGACCGAGCGCCACGCCGAGACCATCCACCGCGGCCTGCAAGGCCAGATAGAAGTGGTCGAACGACTGCTTCTTGCGGCATTTCACCGTCACTCCAGCCGCCGACAACCAGTTAGCCCACGCATCCGGCCGTGTGTCGGAATGCAGCAGCACGTGTCGTGCGAGATCGTCGGCGACCTTGATCGGCGAGCGCTGCAGGAGCGCCGGACTGCAGACGGGAATCTCACTCTCGCCGAGAAAATGACCGCTCACGCAGTTCGGCCAATGTGCCGGACCGCGCCGCACGGCGACGTCGAAACTTTCCAGGGTGTCCACCGGCGCGTTCGACGTGGATAGCCTCAGCTCCACATTCGGCACCTTGCGTTGGAACTGATGCAGGCGCGGCAGCAACCACTTCATCGCGAAGGTGGGCAGCGCATTCACGCGCAGCACCTGAACGACGCCGGTGTCGCGCAGTTGATCGGTGGCGAGCGCGATGCTGTCGAACGCGGCCTGCACGGTGGATAGATAGCGGCGGCCGTCGTCGGTAAGACGCACGCGTTTGCCGCGTCGGTGGAACACCTGTACGCCGAGCCAGGTTTCGAAAGCCGCAACCTGGCGGCTGATTGCACCGTGCGTCACATGCAATTCGTTCGCTGCGGCGGTGAAGCTTTCATGCCGCGCCGCGGCTTCGAAGGCGCGCAGCGCCGGAAAGGGGGGAAGGTTACGGGCCATGCTTGTGATTCTAAGTCACAAAGCCAAGCCGAAAAATCGTTTTGCGTGCAGCCGGTTCGGCGTTAACCTGCTGAGCTTGCACTGGAAGCTTACCGATATGGATCACGACCTCACCTCGTCCGAGACCGGCTTGGCGCCGACGCCCACCCTGCGGGAAATTTTCGGCGGTTTTCTCGGCCTCGGACTCATCTCCTTCGGCGGTGCGCTGCCGTTGGCGCGGCGCGCGCTGGTCGAACAACGCCGTTGGCTGAGCGGCGAAGAATTCACCGACCTGCTGGGTCTTTGCCAATTCCTCCCTGGCGGTAACGTCATCAATCTGTCGGTGGCCATGGGCATGCGCTTTCGCGGCGTGCCGGGGGCGCTGGCCGGCCTGCTTGGACTGATCGCGGGGCCTTCGCTGGTGGTGATTGGGCTTGGCGTGCTGTACGAACATACGCAAAACGATCCGCATGTTCGTCATCTGTTTGCCGGACTAGCCGCCGCCGCGGCCGGTCTGTTAATCGCGATGGCGGTGAAGATCGTGCTGCCGTTGCGCGGCAAGCCGTTGGCCGCGCTGATCGCCGTGCTCGGCTTCATCGCGATTGCGATCCTGCGGCTACCGCTGCTGCCGACCATGCTGGTCCTGACGCCGCTCAGCATCTACATCGCATCGAGGAGCGCACGATGAACGACACGCTCATTGCTCTCGCTGTCATTTTCAGTCAGCTTTCGCTGCTCGCGTTCGGCGGCGGCAATACGATTCTCCCAGAGATGCAGCGCCAGGTGGTGGACGTGCATCACTGGATGCCGGCCAGCGAATTCAGCGCGCTGTTCGCGCTCGCGCAGGCCGCGCCGGGACCCAATCTGATGATCGTCACGCTGGTGGGTTGGCACGTGGCCGGTTGGGCGGGGATGCTGGTGACTTCCGTGGCGAAGTTCGGGCCGTCGTCGCTCGTGACGATCCTGGCGTTGCATGCATGGGAGCGGTTCAAAGACCGTCCGTGGCGTAGTTACGCTCAGTTGGGACTGGTGCCGGTGACGGCCGGGATTGTCGCGGCAAGCGCGGTGCTGATCGCGAAGGCGTCGGATCCGACGGCAATTGCCTGGGGCATCACGGCGTTGACCGCTGCGCTGTCGTTGAAGACGCGGATTCATCCGCTGTGGCTGCTGGCGGCGGGGAGTTTGATCGGGTTGACGGGGTTCGGGCAGATGTGAGGCCCGAACCCGCCTGAAGCTTGCTGAGACTAACTTACTGAAACGCCACTTCCGCAAAACTCCGCAGCTTGCGGCTATGCAGCCGATGCAGCCCATTCATCCGCAATAGCTCCATCGCCTTCACACCGATCTGCAAATGCTGATCGACCTGCGCGCGATAAAACTGATCGGCCATGCCCGGCAACTTCAACTCGCCGTGCAACGGCTTATCGGAAACGCAAAGTAAGGTCCCGTAAGGCACCCGGAAACGGAAACCGTTCGCGGCGATGGTTGCGCTTTCCATATCGAGCGCAACCGCGCGGCTTTGCGACAGCCGCTGCACCGGCTCGCGATGATCCCGCAACTCCCAGTTCCGGTTATCCACGCTAGCCACCGTGCCGGTGCGCATCACCCGCTTGAGTTCGACGCCATCCAGTTGCGTGATCTGCGCGACCGCGCGCTCCAGCGCCACCTGCACTTCGGCGAGCGCCGGAATCGGCACCCACAGCGGCAAATCATCGTCGAGCACATGATCCTCGCGCACATAGCCGTGCGCCAGCACGTAGTCGCCAAGACGCTGCGTATTGCGCAGACCCGCGCAGTGGCCGAGCATGATCCACGCATGCGGACGCAGCACGGCGATGTGATCGGTGATCGTCTTCGCGTTCGACGGCCCGACGCCGATGTTGACCATCGTGATGCCGCTGCCGTCCGCGCGCTTCAGGTGATACGCGGGCATTTGCGGCAAACGCGGCGGCGGCGTGCCCTCCTGCGCCTCTTCGCCGAGATTCTCGTTGTACGTGATCACGTCGCCGGGTTCGACGAACGACGTGTATTCGCTGCGATACGCGCGCAGTTCTTCGTCGTCGGTATGGGCCATCATCGTGCGGCCGAGTTTGACGAACTCGTCGATATAGAACTGGTAGTTCGTGTACAGCACGTAGTTCTGGCAATGCGTGGGCGACGTCGCCGTATAGTGCTTCAGCCGATGCAGCGAGAAATCCACCCGCGCCGCCGTGAACAGCGCGAGCGGATGCGGCTCGCCCGGCAGCGGCTCATATGTGCCGTTGACGATGCGGTCGTCGAGCAACGCGAGGTCGGGCACGTCGAACACGTCGCGCATCAGGAACAGGCGCTCGCGATCCAGATCGCCCTCGAGGTGAATGCCCTCGGCGAACGCGAAGTGAATCGGAATCGGCTGCTCCGATACGCCCACTTCGATCTTCACATGATGATTCTTGGCCAGCAAACGCAGTTGCTCGCGATAGTAATTACCGAACAGATCCGGCCGCGTCACGGTCGTCTCGAACATGCCCGGACCCGCGACGAACCCATACGAGCGACGCGAGTCGATGTGCGTGTTGACCTCGGTCCGCACGCGCACGAACGGATAACAGGCGCGCACCCGGCGTTCGAATAATTCGTTGCGGCGGTAGCGCGCGAAAGCGTCACGCAGGAACGAGGTGTTCGCTTCGTAAATCGCCGAAAGGTAGGTGACGGCCTCGGTGGCGTCGTCGAAGGATTCGGTTGGGAAGCTGCTGGCGGGAGTCTGCACCGCGCGTAGATTGGTATCGTTGTTCATCTTCATTCGCCTCGATTGATGCAACGACATTACCACGGAACCCGCGATCGCCAAATGACCTTGCAGCGCGCGCAACCTCTGCCTCCGCAAGCCCGGCAAGATTGCGCGCGCGCCGCGCGAAAGCGGCGCAAAATAAGGCGATCGCGCCCGTAGGCCTGGCTGGATTTGCTAGAATCGGGCCACCAAATTGGAGAATCACCATGAAGCCGCTCCTTCCCGTCGCCGTTGCACTGGCCCTCGCCTTTGGCAACGCCGCGATGGCTGCCCAGCCTGTCGATGACACTCCGGCCCCCGGTGCACCTCAGTCGGCCAATGAACGCGCCGGCTTGCCCGACCTGGAGAAGATCAATCGTCCGGCCGCCGAGGTCAGTTCGAAGGTCGAAATCAATGTCCCGCGTACACCGAGCTTCTACGAAAAAAGCGGCAACGGCACCGAAATCACCGAATACCGCGACAAAGGCAAGCCTGTCGAAATCAATGTGCATTCGAACCTCGGCACGCGCTATCAGATGAGCGCGCCGCTCGACACATCGCCGAAGGTGCGCGACAACGGCCAGGCCAGCACGCGTTTGCCGTCCGTGCATTTGAGCTATTGATGGGGTGAGGCGTCGCGGCGCGTCGGTCCAGTGCGAACGCCGGGCCGGATGCGTGCACGTTGCGCAGCGTCTCCCGGGGCTTTCAGCCTGCTTGCCGAACGGACCTCACTGAGGCGGCACGGCGTTGTGTGTGATGTCTAGCTCGCCTGACGGCCCTTGTGTTCGACACCGCATTCGCTGGCGTTTCCTGTCTTTGCCGTCGTCGCTGTTTTCACCACCGCTTTTGTCATCGCTTTTGCCATACCTCGCACTGGCCGCACCGAGCCAGCCCGACCAACCTGATCCGACGTTTCCCGCATGGCTGTCTTCACTGCTGTCACCGAATCCCAACTAGCTGAATGGATGTGCCATTACGATCTCGGCGACGTCGTCGAGTTGCGTGGCATCTCGTCCGGCATCGAGAACAGCAACTTCTTTCTGACGACGACGCGCGGCGAATACGTCCTCACGATCTTCGAAAAGCTGACGGCCGACCAACTACCGTTCTATCTCGACCTCATGCAGCACCTGGCGGCGCATCGCGTGCCGGTGCCGGACCCGTTGCCGCGCGAAGACGGCACGCTGTTCGGCACGTTGAACGGCAAGCCCGCGGCGATCGTCACCAAACTGGAAGGTGCGCCGGAACTCTCGCCGGGCGTCGAACACTGCGCCGAAGTCGGGCAGATGATGGCGCGCATGCATCTCGCGGGTCGCGACTATCCGCGCTATCAGCCGAATCTGCGCAGCCTGCCGTGGTGGCAGGAAACCGTGCCGACCGTGCTGCCGTTTCTGGAAGGCGAGCAGCGCGCGTTGCTGGTGTCCGAACTGGCGCATCAGGAAGCGTTCTTCGCCTCGGCGGATTACGCGGCGCTGCCTGGCGGCCCCTGCCACGCCGATCTGTTCCGCGACAACGCCATGTTCGCCCACGCCGCGCCGGACACGGGCCACGAAGTGCGCCTCGGCGGCTTCTTCGACTTCTATTTCGCCGGCTGCGACAAGTGGCTGTTCGACATCGCGGTCGCCGTCAACGACTGGTGCGTCGACCTCGCCACCGGCAAGCTGAACGACGCGCGCACCGAGGCCATGCTGCGCGCCTATCAGACCGTGCGACCGTTCACCGTCGAAGAAAACCGCCGGTGGGGCGACATGCTGCGCGCCGGCGCATACCGTTTCTGGGTCTCGCGCCTGTATGATTTTCATTTGCCGCGCGCGGCGGAACTGCTCAAACCGCACGACCCCGGCCATTTCGAGCGCATTTTGCGCGAACGCCTTTCCGGCGTTGCACTCCCAGGCATTCATACCTCATGCAACTGATCGAAGTCCCCGCGAAAACCGGCTACGTATGGTTCCGGCAGGGTATATGGCTGTTCCGCAAGAACCCGCTCGCTTTCCTGACGCTGTTCTTCACCTATCTGCTGGTGATGACGCTGGTCGCGCAGATTCCGGTGATCGGCGGCGTATTGCCGCTGGCGTTCATTCCAGGTGTCGCGGTCGGCTTCATGGCCGCGTGCCGTAACACGATCGCCGGCAAGCCGGTGTTCCCGACCATTCTGGTGGATGGTTTTCACTCGTACGGTCCGGTGGTCGCCAAACGGCTGCTGGTGCTCGGTGTGCTGTATGTCGTCGCCATGGCGCTGGTGCTGGCCGGTTCGGCGCTCGCCGACGGCGGCATGCTGCTGAAGGTCATGCTCGGCGCCGCCGCCATGGACCAGGATGCGATCGCCAACAGCAATATTCCGCTCGCGATCCTCGCCGCCTTTGCGTTCTACATTCCGGTGGCAATGATTTTCTGGTTCTCGCCGATTCTCGCCGCCTGGCATGACGTGCCGCCCATGAAGGCCATGTTCTTCAGCGTCGTCAGTTGCTGGCGCAATCGCGGCGCGTTTATCGTATTCGGCGCGCTGTGGTTCGCGGCGGCGACCACGGTATCGCTCGGCTTGTCCGCGTTGATGCAGGCGTTAGGCGCGGCCGACTTCGCGTTCGCCGTGCTCATGCCCGCCACGATGATCGTGACGACCATGCTGTATTGCTCGTTTTACGCGACGTATCGCGGCTGCTTCGGCGTGCAAACGCCCGAAACGCCGGATCTGCCGACAACCCCGGCGGCTTGATCGAGCCTGACCAAAGATTATTCAGACGCGGGCACCGTTCTGGCGCCCGCCCTCTTGCCCCCGTCGTTCCCCAGCACTCGTCAACCCACGTCGATTTGCGGCACAATAGTTTGTGCGCAATCCATTTGTGCGCTATTCCAGACGAGATGCATCATGACCCAGCGCCCCGCTTTGCCCTTCACGCTCGACGAGCAACTTTGCTTCGCGCTCTATTCGACTTCGCTTGCCATGACGAAAGCCTACAAGCCGTTGCTCGACAAGCTAGGCCTCACCTACCCGCAATACCTGGCCATGCTGGCGCTGTGGGAGAGCGACGACGTCACGGTCAAGGACATGGCCGCGCGCCTGAATCTGGATTCCGCGACGGTCACGCCGCTGCTCAAGCGCCTTGAGTCGCAAGGCCTGCTGGAGCGGGTACGCGGCGTCGACGATGAGCGGCTGGTGTACATCCGCCTGACCAAAGCCGGCACCGCGCTGAAGCGCCAGGCGCGCGAAGTGCCCGCCGAAATTTTCTGCGCGACCCAGCAGACGCCGGAATTCCTGCTGCGTCTGCGCGACGATTTGACACGTTTGCGGACTACGCTCAACGATTACATGGACCACTAGCCCGCCTGGTACGTCGGGCCGGCTATCGGTTCGATGTGAAATTTCATTTGCATACTAATGATTTGTGTACTATCTTAATCACATGCCACTTCCAAAGCGCTTCGCCGGAAAGGCGGGCACATCGCGGCAACCAAGCAGATCCTGAACCCTGACAACCGAGACAAAGGAGCAGCACCATGAACATTCTGTATAAGACCAGCGCAACGAGCACCGGTGGCCGCGACGGCCGCGCCGTATCGGCGGACAACGCGTTGGACGTTAAGCTGGCCGCGCCGCGCGAACTCGGCGGCAACGGTGCCGCGGGCACGAATCCGGAACAACTGTTTGCAGCCGGCTACTCGGCGTGTTTCCTGAGCGCGATGAAGTTCGTCGCCGGTCAGCACAAGCAGACGCTGCCGGCCGACACGCAAGTCACTGCGGAAGTCGGTATCGGCCCCAACGACCAGGGAGGTTTCGCACTCGACATCGAACTGCGCGTCTCGCTGCCGGGTCTCGAGGCAGCCGCCGCGAAAGAACTGGTCGACGCCGCTCACCAGGTTTGCCCGTACTCGAACGCCACGCGCAACAACGTCGCGGTTCGCCTGCAAGTCGCGTAAGCCGCGACGTCGGCGAATTGCTGAAGCAATACGCGATGCGGCGCGGCACACCGCGCCGCCGCGAACAGCGCCCGCTCCCTGCACAATAGGGGCGGGCGTTTTGTCGTTGGTGGACGCGGCACGCAATGTGCGACGACAATCCCATCTCCAAGCTGGCGCGCCCGACCGCGGTTTAGATGGCACAGCGCAACCCCTCACCTAACTCTTCTTGCACCCGATGACACGCGCCCGACGACTGAACGACTCCTTCGACACCGGTCTGGTCTGGTTCCGCCGCGACCTGCGCGGCACGGACAACGCCGCGCTTTACTACGCGCTCAAACATTGTGAGCGCGTGTGGTGCGTGTTCGTGTTCGACACGACGATTCTTCAGCCGCTCGTCGACGCCTGGCAGGCGCGTCATCCGGATACGCCCGTGCAGGACCGCCGCATCGAGTTCATTCTGGCAACGCTGGGCGAACTGGATGAGGCGCTGCGCGCCGAGGGCGGCGGTCTGATCGTGCTGTACGGCGATCCGGCCGACCTTGTGCCGAAGCTTGCCGACCAGCTCGGCGTCGAGGCGGTGTTCACGAATCACGATTACGAGCCCGTGGCGATCGCGCGCGACGAAACGGTGCAAGAACGTCTCGCAGACGCCGGACGCCAATTGCTGACGTTCAAAGACCAGGTGATTTTTGAACGCGACGAGGTGCTGACGGGCCAGAAGAAACCGTTCACCGTGTTCACACCGTACAAAAACGCGTGGCTCAAGCAATTGACGGCGTTCGATCTGAAGCCGTATCCGGTGGAAAGCTACGCAAAACATCTGGCCGCGCCGCCGGCCAAGCTGGATCGGCAATTACCGACACTCAAGCAGCTTGGTTTCGCGCCGAGCAATCTGGCCGAACTGGCGCTGCCCACCGGCGTGAGCGGCGCGCAGCAATTGCTCGACGATTTCATCACCCGCATCGACAGCTACGCCGACCGGCGCGACTTTCCAGCGGCCAAGGGCCCAAGCTATCTGTCGATGCATCTGCGTTTCGGCACGGTCTCGATTCGCACGCTCGCGCGGCTCGCACACGAGATGTCGCTGCAACCCGACGGGCAAGGGTCGGCCACGTGGTTATCGGAACTGATCTGGCGGGATTTCTACTTCATGATCCTGGCGCATCATCCGCGACTGGCGAGCGGCGCGTCGTTCAAGGAAGAGTACGACCAGCTGCGCTGGGAGCAAGGTCCGGAAGCGGACGAGGCATTCGCCGCCTGGTGCGATGGCCGCACCGGTTATCCGCTGGTCGATGCCGCGATGCTGCAACTGAACCGTACCGGCTACATGCACAACCGCTTGCGGATGGTCACAGCGAGTTTCCTGGTGAAGGATCTGGGCGTGGACTGGCGGCTCGGCGAGCGCTATTTCGCCGAGCAGCTGAACGACTTCGATTTTTCGGCGAATAACGGCGGCTGGCAGTGGGCGGCGTCGACGGGATGCGATGCGCAGCCGTACTTCCGAATCTTCAACCCGATCACGCAGTCCGAAAAATTCGATGCCGAAGGGCGTTTCATCAAACGCTATCTGCCGGAACTGGCGAAGCTGCCGCCCAAGTGGATTCATGCACCGTGGCTGGCCGGTACAGAACGGCTCGCGGAATTTGGGGTGGTGTTAGGCGAGGATTATCCGGCGCCGATCGTCGATCATGCGGAAGCGCGAGCGCGTACGCTGGCTCGTTTCGGCAAGTGAGTGCCCGCTTACATCATTGAGACTGAACGGAAAACGCCTGACATGGAGGCAATCGGAATGCGTCGTCTGCCGTCGCTGATCGTATTTCTGCTGTTGACGCTGGCCGCCGCGTTAGTCGCGAGCCAGTTTCTACCCGACGCCTGGTACGCAGGGCTGCAAAAGCCTGCGTTCAATCCACCGAACTGGGTGTTTCCGCCGGCGTGGTCGGTGCTTTATGTGCTGATGGCAATCGCTGCGTGGCGCGTGTGGAAGCGCGATGGGCTGAGCGTCGCGATTGTCTTATGGGCCGTTCAACTGCTATTCAACGCAGCATGGATGTGGCTTTTCTTCGGCCTGCATCGACCGGACATGGCGTTGGTTGATATCGCGATACTGCTGGTCCTGATCGCCGCGCTGACATTCGTGTTCTGGCGACGGGACCGCTGGGCGGGCGGAATGCTTGTGCCCTATGTAGCCTGGGTGGCGTTCGCCGCGGCGTTGAATCACGCGTTGTGGCAATTGAATCCGGCTGTGTAGGCGTGTTTGCGTGCTCACAACAGCTTGGGCGGTTCACCCGAACACCGGCGCATTTCAATTCCCGCCGATGCTTTAACTTTGCGCAGCTTAGTGCTGAGTCATCCACGACGGTTGACGCGGATTCGCTTCGCGATCCAGCTTGCGCATACGGAATTCCAGATCGTACAGATCCGTGGCCTCGGCGAGGAAAGCGTCAGCGCGTTCTTTCGCAAGTTGATCGGGCGATTTGGTCAGAAACAGGAACAGGCGGCTAAGCAGGTACATGGTCAACCTCGACAATGAGTGTTAGGCGTTAACGCCTAAGGGATAACCCGTATTATAGGGAAAACCCTAGGAACGCGCTACGACTCATTTCGAAGTGTTGTTCCAACGTCACCGCGCGGTAGCGGACATCGCTGCGACAGTGCTTTCCGCCGATCGAGCGGCGCCGGCGCGGCGCTGATGCTTGAAAAATTCCCACATCATGGCGCTCGCTTCAGGGCCTTTGGCGGAATGAAACGGGATCACGTCGTCGCCGCCGCTCCACGCATGAGCGAGTCCTTGCACGCGACACAGCCGCACCACCCGCCGTCCGCCGCGAATGTAATCGCGCATCACGACGCCGCCTTTGCGTTCTTCGCGCACTTCGCCTGATTTACGTGCGCCGTTCGCGTCGACGATACGGTTCAGGCGAAGGAACTGCTCCGCCAGCTGATCCGCATTGACCGGCGACACCACATGGTCGGCGTCACCGTGGACGATGATCGCCGGCATGCCGGGATAGTTCGCCACGTCGACCAGTGCGTCGACCAGTTCAGCCGGTTCACCCCGCGCGCCGCGTCGCATCACGTCCATGGCGGTAATACCTGAGCGGGCCTCGCCGAAAGCGGGGCCGGAATGCAGCGCCACCGCCGCGAAATGGTCCGGGTAGTTGATCGCCAGCAGCGCGGTCAGCCCGGCTCCGGCCGAAATACCTGCGACATACACACGCTCGCTGTCGAACCCATGCTGCGCGACCAACGCATCCACCAGCGACACCACGGCACGCGCCTCCGCCCCACCGGCGCTTTCGCTGGCGTCGTACCAGTGCCAGCAGCGATGCGAATGCACATGTTTCGACTGTTCGGGGTACACCACGGCAAAGCCGAAGCGGTCGGCGAGCACGTTCATCCGCGTGCCTTCGGCGAATTCATCGATTGACTGGGTGCAGCCGTGCAGCATCACCACCAGCGGCATGGAGTCAAGCGCATGCCCCGACGGAATGTACAAACCGTACTGCAGATGGTTGACCAGCCGTCCTGGCGCAGCGGGCGCGGAATGGAACGAGCGCGTCCAGGCGCCGCTCGCCCACGCCGACGCGCGCGGACGTACTCGCGATTCGCGCGCGGCGGGCCGCGGCGTCTCCCGTTTAGCCGGCGCGCGCACCGCGGCGGCCTTAAGCGGGCGAACTTTCGCCGAAGCCTTGCTGGTGGCGGCGCGAGTCGGCCGTGCCGGGGTACGCTTGGCGGCTTTGTGAAGGGGCTCGGCCTGGATCGCCAGCAATCGCTTTAGGCCGCGCAGCCAGATTTTCGATAGACTTTTTGCCATCGGCGGATAACCTCGCAAAAAGGGACGGGATCCGTCCGATAGAACGGGAATAGTGCTTCGTTGTGCAATGCACAATAACACCATTCCTCGTGCGATGCTGGAAGCATGGATCGCGCCCAACCCGCGAAATTTCCGCTTGGCGAACCTTGTCGCAGACTCCGCGTCAAACCGCGTCAGGGCTTGTTCGCCAGCCAACGTCCTGCGCCGGAAAGCGTGGCGCGCGGCAAGACCGGCCCGCAGCACCCGTCTATACTGGCGGTTAGTTATTCTTTGACGTGCGAGGCAGCGCCCGGTCGGCGATTCGTGCCGTTCACGCGTTAACTTCACTACCAACCGATTCCACGCGGCCTCGGTCGCGCTTCTTGCCATGCCCGATTTACCGGTTCATTTGTGGTATCTGATTACCAGCCTCGGCGGCGCCGGCATGACGCTGCCGCTCGCGTTCGCCATCGCGTTGTGGCTGGCGGTCGGCTACTCGTGGCGCATGGCAGCGGGCTGGCTGCTGCTGCTGGGCGCGGCCATCGGCGTGACGACCGTGACCAAGCTGGCCTTCCTGGGCTGGGGCGTGGGCGTGCGCGAGCTGGATTTCACCGGCGTCAGCGGTCATGCCATGCTGTCCACCGCGGTTTATCCGGTCGCGCTGTTCCTCATGCTGCTGCCGTCGCGGCCGGCCATCCGTTTGCTCGGTGTGTTGCTCGGCCTGGCTGCCGGCATCGCAGTGGGGTTGTCGCGCGTCGTGCTAAGCGCACACTCGCCTTCTGAAGCCATTACCGGTTGTCTGGTGGGCGCGCTGGCCGCGCTGCTGTTCGTGCGCATGGCATGGCACGCCGAACCCGGCCGTCTGTCGGCGCTGCCCGTCACCGCAAGTCTGATGGTGCTTGCACTGCTGATGCACGGCGTCCATGTGCCGACGCAACGCTGGGTCACGCATATCGCGCTGAAGGTGTCCGGTCACGAGCGGCCGTTCATCCGCGCCAAGTGGCGGGCCGTGCGCGATGTCCGGCCGGCCGCCACCCCGCTGTCGCAAACGCTCAATACGCTCACGCCGCCGCGTTCATCGCACGTCTAATGCCGGTCCGGTGGCGCATTACACGCCGGGTCATGCGCACAGTTGAATAATCGTCATGCTTACCGTTATAACCTTTCATATATTACGATAGCGTTTTAACCTGCCGCTCCGGCTTGAGCCGGACTCCCACGCCTCCATGACACTGTCCCGCCGCTTTCTGAAACACGCGCTGTTCATCGCCAGCGCCTTCTCTCTGGTCGTCAGCGTCAATGCGCGCGCCGATGAACTGGTGGTCTCCGCCGCCGCCAGCCTGACCAACGCCTTTAAGGCCGTCAGCGACGTGTTCGAGCAGCAGCATCCGGGCACCAAGGTTCTGCTCAACTTCGGCGCCTCCGACGTGCTGATGCAGCAAATCGCCAAGGGCGCGCCCGCCGACGTGTTCGCGTCCGCCGATCAGAAAGCCATGGACAAAGCCGCCGCCGAAAAAGTGATCGTGCCGGCCACGCGCAAGGACTTCGCCGCGAATTCGCTGGTGCTGATCGTGCCGACGGACAGCCACTTCGCGCCAGCCGCCATCAACGATCTGGCCTCGGCGAACGTGAAACGTGTCGCATATGGCGATCCGGCTTCGGTGCCGATCGGCCGCTATGCGCAAGGCGCGCTGCAGGCCGCGGGCGTGTGGGACGCCGTCAGCGCGAAGGCCGTGCTGGCCGCCAACGTACGTCAAAGCCTCGACTACGTGTCGCGTGGCGAAGTCGACGCCGGCTTCGTCTTCAGCACCGACGCCGCCGTCATGCCGGACAAGGTGAAGGTTGCGCTGAACGTGCCGACGCAAACGCCGATCACCTATCCGATCGCGCAAGTCGAAGGCAGCCGTCACGCGGCCGACGCGCAAGCGTTCATCGGCTTCGTGCTGTCGCCGGCCGGCCAGGCCGTGCTGGCGAAGTACGGCTTCAAGCCCGCGCATTAATCACCGTTAATCACCGCAACCGCAATCACCGAGGCATCGCACACCCATGCAACAGGCCTGGATTCCGCTCCTGCTGTCGCTCAAAGTAGCGGGCTGGGCCACCGCCCTCAATCTGGTGTTCGGCGTCGCGTCGGGCTTCGGCCTGTCGCGCTGGCGCTCCGGCGCGCGCGACCTGGTCGATTCGCTGCTGACGTTGCCGCTCGTCATGCCGCCCACCGTGCTCGGCTACTACCTGCTCGTGCTGCTCGGCCGGCGCGGCGTGATCGGCAGTTGGCTCGACCGTTTCGATATCCAGTTGGTGTTCACCTGGCAAGGCGCGGTGATCGCCTCGACGGTCGTCGCATTTCCGCTCGTGCTGAAATCGGCGCGCGCCGCGTTTGAAGCCGTCGATCCGCAACTCGAGCGAGCCGCGCGCACGCTCGGCGTCAGCGAGACCGCCGTGTTCTTTCGCGTGACCTTGCCGCTCGCGTCGCGCGGCATTCTGGCGGGCGGCTTGCTGGCGTTCGCCCGCGCGCTCGGCGAATTTGGCGCGACGCTGATGATTGCCGGCAACTTGCCGGGCCGCACGCAGACGCTGTCGGTCGCGGTCTATTCGGCCGTGCAAGCCGGCGACGACAGCACCGCGAATTTCCTCGTGCTCGTGACGTCGGTGACGTGCGTCGTGATCCTGTTGCTGGCGGGCCGCCTCGTGCCGCAGCACACCCTGTTGACGTCCCGCTGACATGCCGCTCGCCGTCGACATCCGCAAGACATTCCAGAGCGCCGAGCGCCGTTTTACGCTCGACGTCGCTTTCCAGGCGACCACGCCGCGCGTCGTCTTGTTCGGGCCGTCCGGCGCGGGCAAGAGTCTGACGTTGCAAGCGATCGCCGGCCTGCTGCGCCCCGACGAAGGCGCGATCACGCTGCATGGCGACGCGCTGTTCGACAGCGCGCGGGGCATCGATCTGAGACCGCAGGCACGCAAGATCGCGTATCTGTTTCAGGACTACGCGCTGTTTCCGCATCTCAATGTGCGGCAGAACATCGGCTTCGGGCTGCAGCAGGGCTGGCTCAATCCGCGTGCTCGGTTCGCGCATCCACAGGTCGATTACTGGCTCGATGCCTTGGAATTGAAGAGCGTGGCCGGGAATCACCCGGCGCAGCTTTCCGGCGGACAGAAGCAGCGCGTCGCACTGGCGCGCGCACTGGTCGCGCAACCGCGACTATTGCTGCTGGACGAGCCGTTTTCCGCACTGGATAGCGCGCTGCGTCAGCGCATGCGGCGCGAGCTATCGGACCTGCAAACGCGGCTCGACATTCCGATGGTGTTGATCACGCACGATCCCGACGACGTCGCCGCATTCGGCGATCAGGTCGTGCAAGTCAGCGATGGCTGCGTGCGCGAGCATCAGGCGTTCGCGGGATACGTGCGCAGCGAGCCTTGAATCAGGGCAAAAGGCAGCGCACAGCTCGCTCAGTCCTTCACGCCAAGTATCACGCTCGACGCCTTGAACGCCGCGACCGCAACCGAACCTTCTACCAGCCCCAGCGTGTCGACGCTCTCGTTGGTCACGACCGCCGTGATCACAGCGCCGCCCTCCAACCCGAGCGACACCTCGGCATTCACCGCTCCGCGCTTCACACTCAGCACCGTGCCGCGCAACTGGTTGCGCGCCGACAGCTTGAGCGACGCCCCGCTGGCGTCTTCAACCAGCAACACGACCCACGACGCCTTGATCAGCGCGAACGCCGCCGAACCCACCGCCAGCCCCAGCGTCTCCGTACTCTCGTGCGTGACCACGGCGACGATTTCGTGCCCGCCGGCCAGCGCCAACGACACTTCGTCGTTGATGCTACCGCGCGTCACCGCCGACACCGTGCCGTAAAGCTGATTGCGCGCGCTCGTTTTCACGCCGATGCGGCCGATCAGATCCCAATCCGTCGCGAATCCTTCGATCGCCGCCCCAGCGCGCTCCAGAAAGCGCCGATGCTCGCGCTCGACCGCGCGAAACGTTTCGATCAACTTCACGGCGCGCGGCGTGAGCGTGGTGCCGCCACCGCCCTTACCGCCGGTCAGGCGCACGACGAGCGGCTCACCGGCGAGGTTGTTCATTGTGTCGACGGCGTCCCAGGCGCCTTTGTAGCTCATGCCGACCGCTTTCGCCGCGCTGGTGATCGAGCCGGTTTCGCCGATCGCCGCGAGCAGCGCGATCCGCGACGCGCCGCCGAGCGTTTGCGCGCCCGCCTGGAACCAGACGGAGCCGCCGAGTTCGAGGGGTTCGTGAGAAGGATCGGTGTGGTCGGTTGTCATGGCGAGGAACGGTCGTGGAGAGCAAAAAGGACAGCGAATCATTATAACGACGTGAATGCGCGCCACCGTCCACCGGCCTGGCACGCAGCCGGCTTCCAGAACGGAACCGTGGAATACTCTCTGCTCGATCCCTTGAACACCCATCCTTCCTATTTCTGGCGCGGCCACTTCCGGCTCGTGCGTTGCAATGTCGACAAGGAGCAAACCGTGAACATCGATCTATCGGGCAAGACCGCCATCGTCAGCGCCTCCACTGCGGGGATCGGCCTCGCTATCGCCACCGGCATCGCCGCGTCGGGTGCGCGGACGGTCGTCAACGGACGCAAGCAGGACGCCGTGGACCGCGCCATCGAAGCCATTCTGAAGACAGCGCCGCACGCGCAGTTGCAAGGCTTTGCCGGCGACCTCGGCAGTCAGGACGGTTGCGACGCGCTGGCGAAAGCCGTGCCGCAGGCGGACATTCTGGTGAACAACCTCGGCGTCTTCGGACCCGGCGACATTTTCTCCACGCCAGACGACGATTGGGCGCGCTACTTCGAAATCAACGTCATGTCCGGCGTGCGGCTCACGCGGCGCTATCTGAAGGGGATGATGGAGCGCCAATGGGGGCGCGTGGTGTTCATCTCGTCGGAATCGGGGCTGAACATTCCGCCGGATATGCTCGCCTACGGCTTTTCGAAGACCGCGCAGTTGAGTATTGCGCGCGGCATCGCCAAACAGGCGGCCGGCAGTGGTGTGACGGTCAACTCCGTTTTGCCCGGACCAACGCTATCGGACGGTTTCCGTTCGATGGTGGAAGACACCGCGCGGGAGCAAGGCAAAACCGTCGAACAGGTCGCCACGGAATTCGTGCGCGCGCACCGCAGCAGTTCCATCATCCAGCGCGCGGCCAGCACCGAGGAAGTGGCGAACATGGTGGTGTACGTGTGCTCGCCGCAGGCTTCGGCGACCACCGGCGCGGCGCTGCGCGTGGATGGTGGGGTCGTCGATACGATCGCTTAGCGGCGGCGCCTTTCTTGGCCCAATGACGAACGGGCGGCACGACCGGTCACGACTCCAAAAACGAGCCGAATCGGCATGCCGCCCGTTTCACGTCGCGACACTTCCCGCGACAAAGCGACAACGCGCCCGCCACGTCGCTCAAAGCGCGTACTGCGCGATCCCGTTGCCGAACGACCAGTTTTCCTTCAGCACCTCGACGAGATTGATGAACACATCTTCTCGTCGCAGCCCCGGCGACTCCGCCAGTTCATCCGCCATGCGCTTGTACAGCGCCTTTTTCTGCTCGATCGTGCGCGTGTTGTTGAACGTGATCTGAATGATCACCAGATCGTCGCTGCGCTCGACGTTCAGATACTGGTTGTCGAACACAAAATTGTCGGCCTCGTGCTCGCTGATGAGCATGAAAATGTCGTCTTTCGGCACGTTGCAGGTTTCCACCAGCGAGCGCTGGATGCTCTGCGTCAGCGCCTTCCGGTATTCAGCGGGCTTGCCGGCGCGCAATGCGATTCGTGTAAGCGGCATGGTGAATCTCCTTGGTTGCAGTGATTGGGTAAACACAGCTTAGGCGCGTTCATTCATAATAAACAGACATCATTGACTATTTCATCTATATTCAATTGAAATGAAAGTACTTGATCTCGACGCGGTCCGCGCATTCGTTCTGGTCGCCGATCTGCGCAGCTTCACGCGCGCGGCGGATGCGCTCGACACCACGCAGTCGGCGGTGAGCCTCAAGCTGAAGCGGCTGGAAGCGCATCTGGGTAAGCAGTTGCTGGAGCGCACGCCCCGCGTGGTGCGTCTTTCCGGCGACGGCAACGCGTTTCTCGGCGCGGCGCGGGATCTGTTGAACGCGCATGAACGGGCACTGGGCTCCCTGTCCGTGGAACGCCGCCGGTTGGTGCTGGGGCTCAGCGAGCATGTCGCGGGGCCTGAGTTGCCGCGGTTGCTCGCCAGGCTCAATGCGCACGATCCGGGTCTGGTGGTGGAACTGCACATGGGCACCTCCACCGCGCTGCTCGCGCAGTTCGACGAACGCCGGCTCGACGCGGTGATCGTCCGTTATGGTCTGGACGAGCCGCCGCGCGACGACACGCAGGTGCTCTTCAGCGAACCGCTCGGTTGGCTGGCCACGCCGGAATGGCTGCCGCGTGTCGGGGAACCGTTGGCACTGGCCTTGCTCAGCCCGCCGTGCAACGTGCGCGAAGTGGCGCTGCGTGCGTTGGCGGAAAAGGGCATCGCGTGGCAGGAGGTGTTCGTCGGCGGTGGAGTCGCGGCGGTCGGCGCGGCAGTCGCCGCAGGGCTGGCGGCGTCGCCGCTCGCGAGTCGGGTCGCGCCGCGCGGTCTGGTCGATGTGGGCGAGCGACTCGGCTTGCCGACGCTGCCGGAGTCGCGGGTGACGCTGCACTCGCGGGTGCGGGATCAGCGCTCGGTGGAGACGTTGCGGCTGGTGACGCAGGGGTTGGCGAGCGTTTGAGCGCATTCGCACGGGTTATCGTAAAAACCCAAGCGGCTACGGTATATAATCGTGAGCATGCCCATCATTGCCCGGATCGACGGGCTGATCGTGGTGATTTACCCTCACGATCACGCTCCGCCACATGTTCATGTTCTCGGTCCGGATGGTGAAATTATCTTTATCTTGAATTGTCCCGAGGGCCCGGTGTCGATCCGCGAGGCTCGAGGGTATTCAGAACGCGAAGCGCGCCGACTGGCAAAACGCATTAACGAAATGGTGCCGTTCCTGTGCTCCGCATGGAAAGGAATCCACTCATGAACAGCAGCGAAGAATGGCGGCTTGCTCAGGAACGTGGCGCCGCAACCGCCAAGCGTCCCGCCGCGCTCGGCGCGAAATATAAGCCACGTACCAAACGTCTCGACATCACGCTGACCAACGGCATTTCTCTGCTCGTCCCGGTCGCTTTCATCGAGGGTTTGCACAACGCAGCGCCCGCAGATCTACGCGAGATAGAAATTTTCGGCCTCGGCTCAGCGCTCGTATTTCCAGCGCTCGACGTCGTGGTGTCGGTACACGGTTTGATCGACGGCGTATTCGGCTCGAAAGCATGGATGCGCGATATCGGCCGCAGCGGCGGCAGCGTCAAGTCCGAAGCGAAGTCGGCGGCAGCACGCGAAAACGGCAAGAAAGGCGGTCGGCCGCGCAAAGCGGCTTGACTTGAGATCGTCCGAAGCGATCGTTAGGCGCGCCATGCATTCAATCGCGGCGCCGATCGGCTGGACCGAGCCGTCGCACGGCTTCGCGTCCGTTCGTGGGGCAGCCCATCGCGCCGTTCGGCGTCACCTCCTATAAAAAGGGCATTTCGTGGACCTCGACCCCCGACAAACCGCCGCCGTGCGCGCGGTCATCGAAACCGGCAGTTTCGAGCAGGCTGCCGTGCGGCTGAATCTCACATCGTCGGCGGTATCGCAGCGGGTGCGGGCGCTCGAAACGCGCCTCGGCAATCCACTGATCGTGCGCACGCGACCATGTCGCGCCACGCAGATGGGCCAGCGCCTGTTGCAATATTTGCGGCGCGCCGCGCTGCTCGAAGACGACTTCGCCGGCGATCTGGCGGGCGCCAACGAGGCGCTGCTGAGCGTCGCCGCCGCCGTCAACGCGGACACGCTATCCACATGGTTTTTCCCCGCGCTCTCGGACATTCTGCTGCAGGAAAACGTGCTGCTGGACCTCACCGTCGACGATCAGGATCACACCCACGCATTGCTCGCGTCGGGTCTGGCGATCGGCTGCATCACCACTGAACCTGCGCCGATGCGCGGCTGCTTCGCCGAACGACTCGGGGCGATGCGCTACCGGATGGTGGCGTCGGCTGCGTTCGTCGAGCGCTGGTTTCCGAATGGCTTGACGCGCGACAGTGCGCGCCGCGCGCCGGTGATTCTGTCCTCACGCAAGGACGCGTTACAGGCGCGCTTTCTCGAGACGCGCTTCGGCCTGCCGCCGGAGGCGTATCCGTGCCACTACGTGCCCGCGCCGGCCCCGCGTTACATGGCGATCCAGCGCGGCCTGGCATATGGGATGGTGCCGGAACTGGAATTCGGCGACGCCGTGGAGCGCGGCGAGCTGGTCGACCTGGCGCCGAAACAACCCACCGATGTCGAGTTGTACTGGCACGCGT
The DNA here is from genome assembly GCF_002973525.1 of Paraburkholderia sp. BL21I4N1. Lineage (GTDB taxonomy): Bacteria > Pseudomonadota > Gammaproteobacteria > Burkholderiales > Burkholderiaceae > Paraburkholderia. The sequence goes on along the minus strand of NZ_PVEN01000013.1, from coordinate 67,848 downwards.
GGAAGGTGCAGTCGCCACGACTGGAAAAGCTGTCGGCGCGGATCGTGGAGCTCGGCCGGACAGCATTGGGACCGCCGGAGACCAAGGCTAAACGCAAACGCGCCGGCTGAAGTCGATGAGTCGACGTCAGTGAAGAATCGGCGGCAGCGAACCGTTGCCGGCGGTTGCCGGATTGCTGGACGTGGCGGCCATCGGCGCCGGACTGGCGCTAACGTTTGCGGTTTGGGCCGGCGCATTCGCTTGAGTTACTGCCGGTTTCGTCACAGCCGGTTTCGCCGCAATCTTGGTCGCATGCGGAGACGTTGCGTGTGCTTGAACCAGATTGGCGTGCGTGACCTTGCCCCGTCCTGATTTCGCCGTCACCAGTTGTGCATGTGCCTTCTTACCGTGCTGCGCCATCACGGCTGTTTTCGGCTTGGACTTGCCCGTGGTGCCCGGCGCTTTGACGGTGCCCGGCGCTTTGACGCTTCCTTTTGTACCGCTCTTCGCCGTCACCTTCTTCACCGCGCCATGCGGCGCCGGCTTGCCACCGTTGCCCGACGTTGACGCAGACGCCGCGCGCTGCGCCGCATGCCTAAAAGCGGCTTTTGACGCCGTCTTCGACGACCCAATCTTCACACCTGCCTTCGAAGCGCCCGAACCCTTAACCTTGCCAACCTTCTTCGTCTTCCCTGCCTGTTTGACCGCATGCCCCGTCGCTTCGGGCGGATTCCACGTTTCCGCATAACCCGCAGCCACCGCCGCACCCGACACACACCACACGGCCAGCGCCGCTGCTGCTACTCGAACCCACATCTCCCGCTTCTCCTGATCTGCCATTGCCGAATGAGCCGAGGATTATATTCCCTTGCAAAAATCCATATCTAGACTATTATGTATATTAAGTACACAAAAGGACTTACCCGCTCATGGCCCACGCCGCCCGTGCCTCCCAGTCTGAAGCGCCGATTCGACGGCCCGCTTCGCCTCCTTCTCTGACAGAAATGTCCGCAGCGGGTTTGCGCGCTTTCTTCAACATTGCACGCGACTGGGACTTGAGCGCCGAAGAGCAGATCGTGCTGCTCGGCTCACCGGGCCGCTCCACTTTCTTCAAATGGAAAGCGGCGCCTGAAACGGCCCGCGTCGGGCGCGACACGCTCGAACGCCTGTCGTTGCTCCTCGGTATTTACAAGGCGCTGCAAATCCTGTTGCCGCAAGCCAACGCCGCCGACGCCTGGATCAAGCGTCCCAACAGCGCGCCGCCATTCGGCGGCCGTCGCGCGCTAGACCGCATGCTGGCCGGCAACATCAGCGATCTCGTGGCCGTGCGCCAGTATCTCGACGCAATGCGAGGCGGCTGGGCGTGACACAACCGCAATGGCAGGACCGCTGGCCCACGGCGCGGCTCGACTGGTCACCCGCGTATCGGGTGATTCCCACACGCTTTCCAGCCGTCAATCTGTTCGACCGGGTGGCATCGCCGCAAGATTTCGACGCGTTGTACGCGCTCGAGGCAATGACCAACGACCGTCTGCGCACCGAGGTCGGCGAACTCGATCTGGTGCCGTACGAAGAACGCCGCTTCGGCCCGGGCTACGGACCGATCATGGCCGCGTTGACGCATCTGAATCCGCTGGGCAGCCGCTTTTCCGACGGCAGCTACGGCGTGTTTTATTGCGCCCGCTCGCGCGCTACCGCGATCGCCGAAACGCGTTATCACACGGGCAAATTTCTGGAGGCCACTGCCCAGGCACCCATGCGTCAGCAAATGCGCCTCTACACGGTTGCCGCGCAAGGCGACGTGGTGGATATTCGCGGCGACGCGTCGCTGGATCTCGCGGTGCTGTCGCCGGACGATTATCTGGCCGGGCAAGCGCTCGGCCGCGCGGTGCGCGAAGCGGGAGCGCCGGGCATTGCGTATCCGTCGGTGCGAGACCCGCAAGGCGAATGTCTCGCCGCGTTCAAAACGACACCGCTGCGCGACTGCCATCACGCCGCGTATCTGGAATACAACTGGAACGGCACGAGCGTGGATATGGTGTTCGAACTCAACCAGGTGGGTTGATACGCCAACGCTTGAATCGGAAACGAAGAAGGCGGGCTAAAAGCGCCGACAAGCGCCACGCGAACCGCGTCAAGGCAACGCCAACGCCGCCGCGCCATCGGCGCGCGCATCGTCGGTCGAGACTGACCAGCGCCGCAACGCCTGCGGCTCCACGATCGTCAGCTTGCCACCAGGCCCGAACGCGCCCGTGTCGATGAACACCTGGGAGCCGATCTGCTGAATGTCGCGCATCGGCGTATGGCCGCAATACGTCAGCGAGAGGCCGCGTTGACGCTCGGGGTCGCTATTGCCCAAGGCGAGGCCGCGGCCCCACAACAACTGCTGACGCGTGTCGGCGGAAAAATTCCCGGCATCGAGTTCAGCGTCCGAGCCGAAGAACTCGGCATGCAGAATATTGAAGCGCTCCTTGCCGCTGCCCACCACACGCACGAGCGGCAGCGTGCGCAATTGCTCCGCATAGTGCCGCAAGCGTTCGTCGGGCAAATCCGCCGCCCACGCGCCGCCAATCCCATACCACCACTGACGCCGCATACGCCCATCGGCGACACCGCACAGCGTGTCCTCGTGATTGCCGAGCACCGGAAAAAACCACGCCTTGTCGAGCAGCGCCAGCGCCTGTTCGGAATGCTCGCCGCGATCCACCAGATCGCCGACCGAGAACAGCCGGTCGCGCGCGGGATCGAACGCGATGGTGCGCAGCAGATAGCGCAAGGCATCGACGCAGCCATGCAGATCGCCGACCACGAAATCGCGGCCGCTCGCATTGGCCGAATGATGCTGAACGGGGTTGACGAGTACGGAATCCATGAACCCATGATAATGCGACAGACGCGCGGCGTATGCGTGTTGCCCATCGTATCCTGGCGCTCCGAACGGCGAAATTGATGCGAATTGACGCCAAAACCACGTGTTTCCGGAAACCCTCTCCGGAAACACGCGCTCTGTGCGGTCGCTATTGCTGAGTACGCAGCTTGGCGACCTGATCGACGGTCACTGTCGACTGAGGATTGCCGAACTGTTTGGTCACATAGTTGGTGATGGCGGCGACCTGATCGTCGGTGAGTTCGGTGCCGAAGGCGGGCATCAGCACGTCCGCCTGCTGCGTCGTCCGGCTGACACCGTGCAGGATCACCATCGCGAGATTGTTGGCGTCGCTCGCGCCGACCGCCGAGTTATGGATCAGCGACGGATACGCCCCCGGCGCGCTCGCGCCCACGCCCTGGCCCGTCCAGCTATGACAGGTCGCGCAATTGGCCACGAACAGTTGCGCGCCGTTCACCGCGTTGATCGTGGTGCCGCGCAATGCCGTAACGTCGTTGGCGGGATTGCCCCACTGATCGCGTGGACGTGCCTCGCCGCCGCTGATCGGCGGCACCGAGCGCAAATACGCGACGATCGAGCCGAGGTCTTCGCGCGACAGATACTGCGTGCTGTCGGTCACCACTTCGGCCATCGGCCCGGCCGCGTTGGCGCGCCCCGGCGCCGCGCCGGTCGACAGATACGACACCAGTTCGTCGTCGCTCCAGTTGCCCACGCCGCTGTTCTTGTCCGGCGTGATGTTGTACGCATGCCAGCCCGTCTGCAGCGCACCGGAGAAGCGCGAACTCGACTTCAGACCCTGCGTGACATTACGCGGCGTATGACACTCCTCGCAATGCGCGAGGCCTTGCACCAGATACGCGCCGCGATTCCATTCGGCGCTTTGCTTCGGATCGGGGACGAACCGGCCTTCGGTGAAATTGAACAGGTTCCAGAACACCATCAGCCAGCGCTGGTTGAAGGGGAATTTCAGGCTGTTGCCCGGCGGCGCGTAGTGGATCGGCGTGAGCGTGTTCAGATACGCGCGAATCGCCACCACGTCCTGATCGGTGACCTTGGTGTATTCCGCATACGGGAACGCGGGATACAGCCGCTCGCCGCTCTTGCCGACGCCTTCATGCATCGCGCGCAGAAAATCGGCGTCGCTCCATTGGCCGATGCCGGTGTCAGGATCGGGCGTGATATTGGGCGTCACGATGGTGCCGAACGGCGTGTTGATCGGCAGCCCGCCCGCGAACGGACGGGCTTTGTCCGCCGTGTGACAGGCGACGCAATCGCCGGCGCGCGCGAGGTATTCGCCGCGCTTGACCAGATCGCTGCTGCCGGCTGCGGCGGTGGGCGTGAGAGCGCCGTTAGTCGCGCCATTGGACGCGTTATTGCTCGCACCGCCAGGCGCTTGCGACGCGTCGTCGGCATGCGCCTGCATGATCGGCAATTCGTCGTTATGCCGCGCGTTGGGCCCGTGCGCTTCATACCACGCAACGTACAGCGCGAACAGCGAGAACGCCGCCGCCAGCGTCGCGACCCGGAAACGCCGCCGCTTGTGCTGAACGAGCGCCTGAGCCGGCTGCCCGCGAGAGAGGTTCTTCGTCATGGTGACTCTCCGTTCAGGGCTCAGATTTCACGCTTGAGCTTGTCGGCCAGTTTCAGCGACAAGGCCGCGATCGTCAGCGTGCAATTCACCGAAGCCGCGGTGGGCATCACGCCGCTGCTGGCGATGAACAGATTGGAGTGATCGTGCGTGCGGCAATCCGCATCGACGACCGAATCCGCCGGGTCGCTGCCCATGATCGTGGTGCCCATGATGTGGTTGTTGGGAGCGAAGGTATCGTCGAACGAGACCTCGGCGCCGCCGAACAGGTTGGCGATCTGCGCGTAGAGCTCATGTGTGTTGGCTGCGCTTTTCTTTACGTAGTCGTTGATCGAGTAGTAGATCTCCGGCTGCGGAATGCCGAGCGCGTCCTTGTGATCCGCCGACGGCACCACCCGGTTCTGCGGCTCGGCCAGATGCTCGTGGAAGCTGTTGATGTTCAGCGTGCGCGCCGCGCGGTCGCGAATCTGCCGGTCGAGCTCGGCGCCGGTGAGGCCTTTGCCCAGCAGCGCGGCGGTCACGCTCATGGTCGGCACACCGTTCGACAGATGCAGCTTCTTGGCCGCGTAGTCCGAGCGGAACGCGCCGTCGCGGAAGTTGACGATCGAGGTCATTTCCATCGGGCCGCGTCCGGGCCACAGTGGCTCATTGGCGAGGAAGGTCACGCCCGTGCCCGGATGGTCCATCAGGTTGCGGCCCACCTGATCGGAACTGTTGCCGACGCCGTGCGGGAATTTGTCGGAGGTCGACATCAGCATCAGCTTGGGCGTTTCGATGCCGTTGGCGGCGAGCACGAACAGCTTGCCGGTCACGCGTGTGCTATTGCCGTTCGGGTCCTTGTAGTGGACTGCCGTGATGAGCCCTTTGTTGTCCGCTTCGACGCGGTACACCACCGCCTCGGGAATCAGTTTCGCGCCGGCCTGCTCGGCTTTTTCCGCATGCACCACACCGTTGTACATCGCGGCGATCGGGCAGATCGGCATGCAATTGTTGTTGCCGCAGCAGGTGGGCCGCGCGTCGTACGGACGGCTGTTGCGCGCCACCGGCTCGGGCACGACCTTGAAGCCTTGCGCATTCAGTACGTCGCTAAAGCGCTGATCCATGTACGACAGCGGCAGTGCGCTCATCGGATAAGGCTTCGAACGCGGCGAGCCGAGATCGATCGAGTTATCCGGACCCGACACGCCCAACTGCGCTTCCGCCGCGGAATACCACGGTTCGAGCGTTTCGTACGGATACGGCCAGTCGCGCCCCACACCGTACAGCTTGTGCAACTGGAAGTCCGACGGCAGCAGGCGCCACGCGGCGGCCGCCCAATGCCAGGTGGTGCCGCCCACCAGCCGCACGTATTGCGAGTTGTACGGATAGTCGCCCTTCTGGATCAGATAATTATTGGCCGGCGCGTACTCGGGATGCGGCGCGTACGGCGTAGACGGATACGGCGTCGCGAAGTCGGACTTCGCGGGTGAGTTGCGGAAGTTCTCGACGATCTGCCAGCGCGGAATGCGCGGCCCGGCTTCGAGCAGGATCACCGATGCACCAGCCAGCGCCATTTGATGCGCGACCAGTCCGCCCGCCACGCCCGAACCGACTACGACGATGTCGGCGGAATTTGAGTTTGCCATTGTTGCCCTCTTTTATATCGACCGGGGAACGTCGTTGCGTCAGGTGCTGACCGGTTTCTGCGTCCAGTAGAACGGCACGTCGCGGCAATACGACGGAATGGTCAACACGTCTTTCACGGGCTCGAACATCAGCGCTTTTTCATAGGCGATCACGTCCACATGCGGCATCTCGCCGACGAGGCCCAGATACCACGCGCGCATGATCGCGCCGACGGTTTTCGCGAGCGCCGGTTGCTCGGCCTGCAACGCCTGCGTGACCGTATCGGACGGCACACCGCCATGGCCTTGCAGCCACGTGTTGAGCGCGGCGACATTCTGGGTGAACTGGCTGTCGGATTTGGCGAGAGCGTCGTAGTAGCGCTTGCTGAGAATCGGGTCGAAGCTGGCGTGGGCCGTGAGGCGCTGCGAGAGCGCGACGAATGCGTCGAGGCCGCCGCCTGCGGGCGCGTCGGCGAAGGCGGGGGCGATCCACGAGAATGAGCGGCCGGCGCCGACAAAGGCGAGCGCCACGGCGCTGGCGCAAGCGCCGAGTACCCACGCTCTGCGCGACGCGGAAAATGACACTGGAAACGATTTCGACAACGAAGCTGACGACGACAACCCGGTTGCATGCGTCACTTCGTGGTGCGCATTATTTTTCTCAGGAACATCTGTCATGGGGACTCCAGATGGTGAGTCGATCGTGAGTCATACTCAACGGGCAACGCGGCGATGCATGAATGCCCTTCGCGTGCTGCCTCGATGCTCTACCCCAAACCTGGTCTCGTGCCGCTCCGGCGGTCTTCTCGATACAAACGGTGCAACAGAACCAGCCTGCCAATCGCCTTTCAACTGAAAGCCGCGCGCAAGGCCGTTGCGAAAGACTATAGCCTGCGACTCACCCATTCGACAAATGATGCTCGGCGCGCGGGTAGAATCCGCGACACCGATGCCCACCCTCCTACACTTCATGCTCACACGATTTCTACCGCAGGTACTTCGCAATCGGCCCCGCATGCTGATCGGTCTGGCCGTCGGCGTGGTTGCCGCGTTCCTGTTACCCGCTCACACGCGTCCCATGGTGCTGGGTCTGGCCGGCTGGGACGCCGCCGTCTGGACCTATCTGGTGTTGATCTGGGTACACATGGCGCTCGCCGACGAAGGCGACGTGCGCGAATACGCGCGCCGCGACGATGAAAACGCGGGCGTGGTGCTGGCCATCATTTGCGTGGCGACGGTCGCCAGTCTGGCCGCGATCGTGCTCGAACTGGCCTCGGCGAAGGGCACCGCGGGCGCCTCGACGGCATGGCACTACGCGCTGACCGGCCTGACGATGGTCGGCGCATGGTTCATGATCCCGACCATCTTCACGTCGCACTACGCGCGGCTTTACTACGACCCGGACGTCGACGAGACGCCGCTGCTGTTTCCGGACCACAAGCTCCAGCCGAATTACTGGGACTTCCTGTACTTTTCGTTCACCATCGCAGTGGCTTCGCAAACCTCGGACGTGGTGTTGCGTTCGCGCACGATTCGCCGCGCGGCGCTCGCGCAGTCGATCCTGTCGTTCTACTTCAACGTCGCGGTGTTGGGCTTGTGCGTGAACATCGCGGCGGGCCTAGTCGGTTCGTAAGCGCGTTAAAGCTTCGGTTTTCCGGGTGACCGTGCGACCTGCACGGCTCACCCCACGCTCCGTGTAAAACCCGGACGACGCCGCCCGATTTACACGCGCGGCACCGCTTCAGCCAGGCCATAGGCCGCCGACATCCCACCTTCCAGCGTCCCCCGCCTCCTCCTGCGGGGCGCACACTCGCCCCCGCCATCCGCATTTCCGGACCATACTGGCACACCGATTGCTGCGTCTTGCGAATAGTTCCGGCCAGTCCGGCGTCACCGTGCGTGGCGTCAAAGCACCCCCTTACTGGCCAGCGGCGTGACGATCTTTGCACTACATTGACCAGTACGCGCCTTCGCTCGACGCAATCGCGCGGTAGCGGTATCCGGCTCTGGAAGCCCAATGAGCGCTGTGATCGCATGCCAATTGCATCCACACCGCAGCAGGACGAATCTGGAAACGACCGATGGAATCTCCAAACGGGTACGCGCCACGGATTTACTTTTTTCATTCACTTCTGGTTGGACCGCTCGCCGCGTGGCCCGCGCAGTTTGCGCACGCGGCCGCGCTGGGCTTCGATCATGCATTGATCGGCAGTCTCTTCGAGCCGGGACAGGCCGGCCACGGGCAAGTGGTCGGCAATCACGCCAGGCTGCATCCGGTATTCGAGGCGCAGGGCTCTGCTGTCGACGCGATCCGCACGCTCACGGCCGAGGCGCGTCAGCATGGCGTGACCTTGCTGGCCGATCTGGTGATCGACCGGATGGCCGCCGATGGCGCGCTCCACGCTGAACATGCCGACTGGTTCCATCCGTTCGAGTCGGAGGAAGCGCGGCTCGACCCGCGCCATGTGCATCGTGAGGACAATGTCGCGTATGCCAATTTCAACGAGGCCGGCAGTAGCGCCGCGCTCACGCTCTGGTGGACGCAGCAACTGCTGTCACTCGCCGAGGCCGGCGTGGGCGGGTTCCGCTTCGATTCGCCGCATCGCGTGCCCGCTGCCGTCTGGCGGCAACTCGGGGAAGCGGTGCGCGCGAAGTATCCGCACGTACGCTTTCTGGCCGCGACGCCCGGTCTGTCGCGCGGCGACCTGCCCGCCCTCGAAGGCGCGGGCTTCGACAGCGTGTTCACGTCGGTGCGCTGGTGGGACTTCCGTGCGAGCTGGATGGTCGAGGAGCACGCCGCGCTAGCGCGCCTCGGCGCACCAATCGCGTTCCCCGAAGCGCCCTACGGCACCCGCCTCGCCGCCGACCTGAGCGACGCCCACGACGCCGGTATCGTCGAACGTGCTTACCGGCGCGCGTTGTTCGCCTCGGCTTCGACCGGCACCGGCTGGATGATGCCGATGGGCTTCGAATACGGCATCGCCGAGCCGATGTCGCAAACGCGCGGCGATGCCGCGCAATTCGCGCTCGCGGCCCAGGCGAAGCAGTTCGACCTCTCCGAACGCATCGCGCATGTGAACGACGTTGCACGCAACACGGCCACCCTGCACGCCAATGGTGAACTGCGCCCGCTTAGCGGGCCGGGTGCGCCCGCCGCCGTGCTGCTGCGCGCCGATCAGCCCGACCTGCGCGACGCCAACGAGGCGATCCTGATCGCCATCAATCCCGAACTCGGTGCGCCGGTGCGCGTCGACCCGGCCCGCTTTTTAGTGGGCGTGCCCGGCAACTTCACGCGCTTCGTGCCGCTCGACGCGCCCGGCCACATTGCGCCCGTCACGTTGACGCCGTTCACGCTCGCCCCGGGCGCGGTTCGCCTGTTCCGCGCGGTGACGGAGAAACCGATCCGTCTCGCGCCGCCGATCGACAAAGCCAACAGCAAACGCAGCGGTCACAAAACCGTGATCGAGGCGATCAGCGCACCGCGTGTCGCGATAGAAAGCGTGACACCTTGCGTCGACAACGGCCGGTTCCCGGCCAAACGCAGCGTCGGCGAACGCGCCGAGATCAGCGCCGCGATCTTCGCCGAAGGTCACGACAAGATCGCCGCCGCCGTGCTCTGGCGCGCCGCCGACGAAACCGCGTGGCACGAAGCACCCATGTCCCCCGCTCAACCCGCCGGCCTCGACATCTGGAAGGCGCGCATCCCGCTCGAACGGCTGGGTCGCCACGAATTCACGGTCATCGCCTGGCGCGACGACTTCGCGTCGCTGGTCGAGCATATCCAGAAGAAGCTGAAGGCGGGCCAAACCGTCGAGCTGGAACTCGACGAAGCGTCGCATCTGTTCGCGCTGGTGCTCGCCGAAGTCGAAACCGTGGAAGGCGCGATCACGGAACCGCTCGAACACATCGTCAAGGTTTTCACGAAGGCCGACGCCGACACCAAGCTCGCGCTGTTGATCGCGCCGACCACCGCGAAGGCCATGACCGCCGCGCGTCACCGGCCGTTCCTGAGCCGCGACCCGGTCATCTACAAGATCGACGCGGACCGCACCGCCGCGCGCTTCGCAAGCTGGTACGAGATCTTCCCGCGCTCCATGAGCGACGACGAATCGCGCCACGGCACCTTCGCCGACGTCACGACGAAACTGCCGCGCATTCGCGACATGGGCTTCGACGTGCTGTACTTTCCGCCGATTCACCCGATCGGCGTCGCGAACCGCAAGGGCCGCAACAACACGCTGAACGCTCAACCGGGCGACGTCGGCAGCCCGTACGCGATCGGCGGAGCGGAAGGTGGCCACACCGCCGTGCATCCGCAACTCGGCACGCTCGACGACTTCAAGGCGATGCTCGCCGCCGCGCACGCGCACGGCCTCGAAATCGCGCTCGACTTTGCCGTGCAGTGCTCGCCGGATCATCCATGGTTGAAGGAGCATCCGACGTGGTTCGCATGGCGTCCCGACGGCACGCTGCGTTACGCGGAGAATCCGCCGAAGAAGTATCAGGACATCGTCAACCCCGACTTCTATGCGCACGACGCCAAGCCCGATCTCTGGCTCGCGTTGCGCGACGTGTTCCTGTTCTGGATCGACGCGGGCGTGCATATTTTCCGCATCGATAATCCGCACACCAAGCCGCTGCCGTTCTGGGAATGGGTGATCGGCGATATCCGGGCGCGCTTTCCGGACACGATCTTTCTGGCCGAGGCGTTCACGCGTCCGCGCATGATGAACCGGCTCGGCAAGATCGGTTTCTCGCAGTCGTACACGTATTTCACGTGGCGCGAGTCGAAGCGCGATTTCATCGAGTACATGAACGAACTCACGCGAACCGACGCGCGCGATTTCTACCGGCCGAACTTTTTCGTCAACACGCCCGATATCAACCCGCGGCATTTGCAATCGCAAGGGCGCACGGGCTTCCTGATTCGCGCGGCGTTGGCCTCGACGCTGGCCGGCTTGTGGGGCGTGTACAGCGGTTTCGAATTGTGCGAGGCCGCCGCGCTGCCTAACAGCGAGGAATACCTCGACTCTGAGAAGTACCAGTTGCGTGCGTGGGACTGGAACCGGCCGGGCAATATCGTCGGCGAGATCAGTGCGCTGAACCGGATTCGCCGTGCGAACCCGGCGCTGCAAACGCACCTCGGCCTGACGTTCCTCACCGCGCACAACGACAACATCCTGTTCTTCGAGAAAGCCACGGAGGCGCGCGACAACGTGATCGTCGTCGCGATCAATCTCGATCCGTTCAACGAACAGGGCGCGGACGTCGAGTTGTCGTGGGAGACTTTCCAGCACTGGCATCTGCACGACCACGGCGCGCTCGAAGTCACCGATCAGATGACCGGTGCGCGCTTCGAATGGCACGGCCGCTGGCAGCACGTTCAGCTCGGCTCCGGTCAGCCGTTCTCAATCTGGCGGATCGCGCCGCTCGGCGGCCTGCCCGCCGATCGCCCCGATGAAGCCGACAGCGACTCCGACAGCGCCCATCACGCAGACGCTGGCAATCCAACCCAAACGGAAGGTGCGATATGAAGCGTGACGATCCAGCCCAAGCCACATCGCAAGCTCATGGCAGCGCCGCCACCGGCAGCGCGGCGAAAGCGCGTTCGCACCGGCGCGGCAAACCGGCCGCGTTGAGCGACGATCCGCTCTGGTACAAAGACGCCATCATTTACCAAGTGCACATCAAGTCGTTCTTCGATGCGAATAACGACGGCGTGGGCGATTTCCCCGGCCTGATCGCGAAGCTCGACTACATTGCCGAACTCGGCGTGAACGCGATCTGGCTGCTGCCGTTCTATCCGTCGCCACGGCGCGACGACGGCTACGACATTGCCGATTACCGCAATGTGCATCCGGACTACGGCCAGCTCTCCGACGTGAAGCGCTTCATCCAGGAAGCGCACGCACGCGGCATTCGCGTGATTACCGAGTTGGTGATCAATCACACGTCGGATCAACACCCTTGGTTTCAGCGCGCGCGCCGCGCGAAGCCGGGTTCGAATCATCGCAACTACTACGTGTGGTCCGATACCGATCAGAAGTATCAGGAAACGCGGATCATCTTCATCGACTCCGAGCCGTCCAACTGGACACACGATCCGGTAGCCGGCGCGTATTACTGGCACCGTTTCTACTCGCACCAGCCGGATCTGAACTTCGACAATCCCGCCGTGCTGAAAGAGGTGTTGCAGGTCATGCGCTTCTGGCTCGACATGGGGATCGACGGGTTACGTCTCGACGCGGTGCCGTATCTGGTCGAACGCGAAGGCACCAACAACGAGAATCTGCCGGAAACGCACGCCATTCTGAAGAAGATTCGCGCCACCATCGACGCCGAGTATCCGAACCGGATGCTGCTCGCCGAAGCGAACCAGTGGCCGGAAGACGTGAAGGAGTATTTCGGCGACGAAGACGAGTGCCACATGGCATTCCACTTCCCGCTGATGCCGCGTATCTACATGTCGATTGCGAGCGAAGACCGCTTCCCGATCACGGACATCATGCGGCAAACGCCGGATCTCGCCGAAACGAACCAGTGGGCGATTTTCCTGCGCAATCACGACGAATTGACGCTCGAAATGGTCACGGATTCCGAGCGCGACTATCTGTGGAACACTTACGCGAGCGACCGCCGCGCGCGGCTGAACCTCGGCATTCGCCGCCGTCTCGCACCGCTGATGGAGCGCGACCGCCGCCGCATCGAGTTGATCAATTCGCTGCTGCTGTCCATGCCGGGCACACCCGTGATCTATTACGGCGACGAACTCGGCATGGGCGACAACATCCACCTCGGCGACCGCGACGGCGTGCGCACGCCGATGCAGTGGTCGTCGGATCGCAATGGCGGTTTCTCGCGCGCCGATCCCGAGCAACTGGTGCTGCCGCCGGTAATGGGTTCGCTATACGGCTTCGACGCAGTCAACGTGGAAGCGCAAAGCCGCGACCCGCATTCGCTGTTGAACTGGACCCGCCGCATGCTGGCCACGCGGCGCGCGAAACAAACCTTCGGGCGCGGCACGATCCGCTTTCTGAAGCCGGAGAATCGCAAGATTCTCGCGTATTTGCGTGAAACGCCGGGCGAGCCGCCAATCTTGTGCGTGGCGAATCTGTCGCGCGCGCCGCAAGCGGTCGAACTCGATCTGTCCGAGTTCAACGGTTCCGTGCCGATCGAAATGACCGCCGACTCGGTGTTCCCGGCCATCGGCCAGCTCACCTATCTGCTGACGTTTCCGCCGTACGGCTTCCTGTGGTTCATGCTGTGCCCGGGCGGCCAGCGTCCGACCTGGGCGCAGGCGCATTCGGAACCGCTGCCGGAATTCGTCACGATCGTGATTCGCGAAGGCCAGGCCGGTCCGACGCCGGAAAACGTGCGCCTGCTCGAATCCGAAGTGCTGCCGTCGTGGCTGAGCCGGCGCCGCTGGTTTGCGTCGAAAGATCAAAAAATGCACGCCGTGCGGCTCGCTGCATTGACGACGATTCCGAACGGCGGCTTTGCCTTCACCGAAATTGAAGCGGACGTGGGCGACCACACCGAACGCTACGTGGTGCCGATCGCGATCACCTGGGGCGGCGAAACCACCACCCCGCTGTTCATGCAACTGGCGTTGGCACGCGTGCGGCGCGGCCGCAACGTGGGCCATTTGACGGATGCGTTCGCGCTGCCGATCTTCGCGCACGGCGTGATGCGCAAGCTGCGCGAACGGGCAGTCGTGCCGACCGTGCAGAAAAGCGAAATCAGGTTCCTGCCGACCGAGCGTTTCGACGAACTGTCCGGGCTCGGCGAACGGCCGGACATTCGCTGGCTCGCGGCCGAACAGAGCAACAGTTCGCTCATCATCGCCGACGCCGTGGTGCTGAAGCTGGTGCGGCGCCTGGTCAGCGGCATTCATCCGGAAGCGGAAATCAGCCGCTATCTGACCCAGCTCGGCTACGCGAACACCGCGCCGCTGTATGGTGAAGTGGTGCGCGTCGATCCCGAAGGCGTGCCGCATACGCTGGCGATCCTGCAAGGCTTTATCGACAATCAGGGCGACGCGTGGAACTGGTCGCTCGACTTCCTACGCCGTTCGGTCGACGAACTCGCGATCGCCGTGGATACCGACGCGCAGTCCACGCCGGACCGCGACAAAGAAATGAATCTGATGGAAGGCTACAGCGCGTTGGCCGGCATTATCGGCAGGCGGCTTGGGGAATTGCATGTCGCGCTCGCCTCGCCGACCGACGACCCCGCGTTCTCGCCTGAACCGGCGAGCGCCGAACAAGTGAAGGGATGGGTCGACGGCACGCAGACCATGCTCGCCGCCGCGCTCGACTTGCTCGCGCCGCGCATCGAGCAGATGAGCGACCCGGAAACCCAGGCGCTCGCGCAAAGCCTGATCGACCGTCGTGCGGCACTCGTCGAGGTCGTCGGCAAACTGGTCTCCGCCGAGACAGGCGCGCTTCGCACCCGCATTCACGGCGACTTCCATTTGGGTCAGGTGCTGGTAGCGCAGGGCGACGCGTATCTGATCGACTTCGAAGGCGAGCCGGCGCGTTCGCTTGAGGAGCGTCGGCAGAAGTCGAGCCCGTTGCGCGACGTGGCCGGTTTGATGCGCTCGTTGTCGTATGCGAGCGCGGCCGCGCAGTCCACGATGGAAAGCGCGCCGCAACAAACCGCCGATCGCAAGCTGGCGCTGTTCGACCGCTTCCGCGCGCATGCTACCGACACGTTCCTGACGGCGTATCGCGCTGCGGCAGCGGATGCCGCAACGCCGCTCGTCGCGCCCGAAGCGGAACAGGCGCTGCTCGATTTGTTCCTGATCGAAAAGGCCGCTTACGAAATTCGCTACGAAGCGGCCAACCGCCCCACGTGGCTTGGTCTGCCGGTGCGCGGCCTCGCCGCGCTCGCCAATCGTCTGCTCGGCGATACTGACGCACCGACACACGATTCCCCCAACCAGGCGCCTGGCGCCGGCACACCGCCTAACCCGGCCGAGGGCGACTATGAGTGAGCATGATCCGGCCGCAGGCCTCCAACCGCTGGAAATCGACGCGCTCGTCGAAGCGCGTCACCCCGATCCTTTCTCGCAGCTCGGCATGCATCAGACGGACGCGGGTCCGGTGGTGCGCGCGCTGCTGCCGAACGCCTCTCACGTCACCGTGATCGCGCGCGCCGACGGCGCGACGCTCGGCGAGTTGGAACAGTTAAGGCCGGGGCTCTTCGCCGGCCGCGTCACGTCGGCCGCGCCGTACCGCTTGCGGATCGACTGGCACGGCGTCGTGCAGGAAATCGAGGACACGTACTCGTTCGGCCCCGTGCTTGGCGACGAACCGCTCGGCCGTCTCGCCGGCGGCGATCCGTACGCGGTACTCGAACTGCTCGGCTCGCGTCCCATGGAAGTGGACGGCGTGCCCGGCGTGCGCTTCGCCGTCTGGGCGCCGAACGCGCGGCGCGTTTCGGTAGTGGGAGACTTCAACGCGTGGGACGGCCGCCGTCATCCGATGCGGCTGCGTCATCAGGCCGGCGTGTGGGAGCTGTTCGTGCCGCGGGTCGGCGCCGGCACGCGCTACAAGTACGAGCTGTTGTCCCGCGACGGCCACCCGCTGCCGTTGAAGGCCGACCCGTGCGCGATGCAAACGGAGAAGCCGCCGGGCACGGCGTCGGTGGTTGCGCATGTCGACGAGATCGAACAGTTTCCGTGGACCGATCACGCGTGGATCCAGTCCCGCGCCGCGAAGCAAACGCCGCGCGCGCCGATCTCCATCTACGAAGTGCACGCCGAATCTTGGCTGCGCGTCGCCGAAGAAGGCCAGCGCGGCCTCAATTGGGAAGAACTCGCCGACCGGCTGATCCCGTACGTGAAAAGCATGGGCTTCACGCACGTCGAATTCATGCCGATTGCCGAGCATCCGTTCGGCGGATCGTGGGGCTATCAGCCGCTCGGCCAGTTCGCGCCGTCGGCACGCTTCGGCAAGCCGGAGCAGTTCGCCGGTTTCGTCGACAAAGCGCACGAAGCCGGTCTCGGTGTGATTCTCGACTGGGTGCCCGCGCACTTCCCGAACGACGCGCACGGTCTGGTCGACTTCGACGGCACGCCGCTCTACGAGCACGCCGATCCGCGCGAAGGCTATCACCAGGACTGGAACACGATGATCTACAACCTCGGCCGCAACGAGGTGAGCGCGTTCCTGATCGCCTCGGGGCTGGCGTGGCTGAAGCGCTATCACGTCGACGGGCTGCGTGTGGACGCGGTCGCCTCGATGCTGTATCGCGACTATTCGCGCGCCGCCGATCAGTGGGTGCCGAACATTTACGGCGGCCGCGAGAACCTCGAATCGATCGCGTTTCTGAAGCGGCTCAATCACGAAGTCGGTTATGTGCCGGGTGTGCCGGGCGCGATCACGATCGCCGAGGAATCGACCGCGTGGCCGGGCGTTACGGCGAGGGTCGAGGACGGCGGCCTCGGCTTCCAGTTCAAATGGAACATGGGCTGGATGCACGACACGCTGCACTACGTGGAAGAAGACCCCGTCTACCGCCAATACCATCACCACATGATGACCTTCGGCATGGTGTACGCGTATTCGGAGCGCTTCGTGCTGCCGCTGTCGCACGACGAGGTGGTGCACGGCAAGGGCTCGCTGCTCGGCAAGATGCCCGGCGACACCTGGCAGAAGTTCGCCAATCTGCGCGCGTATTTCGGTTTCATGTGGACACACCCCGGCAAGAAACTGCTGTTCATGGGCGGCGAATTCGGCCAGATGGCGGAGTTCAATCACGACACGTCGCCGCATTGGCATCTGCTCGACGATTCGAACCACCATGGCGTGCAGATGCTGGTGCGCGATCTGAACCGTCTGTACAACGAGGAACCCGCGCTGTATCTGCTCGACTGCGAACCGGGCGGCTTCGACTGGCTGGTCGGCGACGACAACGGCAACAGTGTCTACGCCTATCGCCGCACCGACGGCGCGGGCCGCGAAGTGGTTGTGGTCTGCAACATGACGCCGGTGCCGCGCGTCGGCTACCGGCTCGGCATGCCGCGCGGCGGCCGCTGGGTCGAAGTGCTGAACACGGATGCCGGCGTGTATGGCGGCTCGAACATGGGCAACGGCGGGCTGATTCAAACCGACGCCATGTCGAGCCACGGCTGGCCGCATTCGGCTTCGCTCACGCTGCCGCCGCTCGCGACGATCGTGCTGCGCGCGGATTGACGAAGCGGCGGTAGAACGAGCGCGCGGCGTGACACACCGCGCGCTCGTTGCATGAAGACCCAGGCGAGCGTTCAACAATCAGAACAAAGGAAGGGGAATCATGTCGCATGCAATGCCCGACCGGCTTCTGCCCGGCTCGCCCTACCCGCTCGGCGCCAGCTGGGACGGTCTCGGCGTCAACTTTGCGGTGTTCTCGGCGAACGCGCAAAAAATCGAGCTTTGCCTGTTCGATCCGACCGGCCGCAAGGAAATACGCCGCTTCACGCTGCCCGAATGCACCGACGAAGTCTGGCACGGCTACCTGCCGAACGCGCACCCGGGCACTGCGTATGGATTTCGCGCGCATGGCCCGTATCAGCCGCAGCATGGGCACCGCTTCAATCCGCACAAGCTGTTGCTCGATCCGTATGCGCGGAAGCTGGTCGGCCAGTTTCGCTGGTCGGACGCGCTGTTCAGCTATCGCGTGCATTCGAATCGCGCGGATCTCTCCATCGACCGGCGCGATTCGGCGCCGGCCATGCCCAAGTGCGTGGTGATCGACGAGGCCTTCGACTGGTCGCACGACAAGCGCCCCAACGTGCCGTGGGGCGAGACGGTGATCTACGAAACGCATGTGCGCGGCGCGTCGATGCTGCGCGCCGATCTGCGTCAGCATGAGCGCGGCACGTTCGCCGCGCTCGCGTCGCCGGAGTTTATCGAGCATCTGCTGAAGCTCGGCGTGACCGCGGTCGAACTGTTGCCGGTTCACGCGTTTCTCAACGACCGTTTCCTGGTGGAACGCGGGCTGCGCAACTACTGGGGCTACAACACGGCGGCGTTCTTCGCGCCGGAGCCCTCGTATCTGAGCACGCACCGGCTCGACGAAATGCGCATTGCCGTGCGCCAGTTGCACGCGGCCGGCATCGAAGTGATTCTCGACGTGGTCTACAACCACACCTGCGAAGGCAACGAGATGGGCCCGACCGTGTCGTGGCGCGGTCTCGACAACGCCAGCTACTATCGCCTGATTCCCGGCGACGAACGTCACCATATCAACGACACCGGCTGCGGCAATACCTTGAACCTGCCGCATCCGCGGGTGCTGCAAATGGTGATGGATTCGCTGCGCTACTGGTCCACGGCGTTCAATATCGACGGTTTCCGTTTTGATCTCGGCGTCACGCTCGGGCGTGAGCAGCATGGTTTCGATCCCGGCTCAGGGTTCTTCGACGCGTTGCGCCAGGACCCGATCCTGTCGCAACGCAAGCTGATTTCCGAGCCGTGGGACATCGGTCCTGGCGGCTATCAGCTCGGCAATCATCCGCCGGGTTTCGCCGAATGGAACGATCGTTTCCGCGACACGGTGCGCCGATTCTGGCGCGGCGACGCGGGCCTGCGCCCCGATCTCGCTGCGCGACTGACCGGCTCGGCCGATCTGTTCAACCGGCGTTTCCGCAAGCCGTGGGCATCGGTCAATTTCGTCACGTCGCATGACGGTTTTACGTTAGCCGACGTCACCGCTTACGAGCAGAAGCACAACGAAGTCAATCGCGAAGGCAACAACGACGGCCACAATGAAAATTGCAGCCGCAACTGGGGCGTGGAAGGTCCCAGCGACGATCCCATCATGCTCGCCACCCGCAAACGGGTGGCCCGTTCGCTGGTCGCCACGCTGCTCATGGCACTCGGCACGCCGATGCTGCTGGCCGGCGACGAATCGCTGCGCACCCAGAACGGCAACAACAACGCGTACTGCCAGGATAACGACATCTCGTGGATCGACTGGGAGCGCGCTCAAACGCCGGACGGGCAGCAAATGGCCGGGTTCGTCGCGCGTGTGATCGCGTTGCGCAAGCACCATCCGTTGCTGCGCGAGACGCGCTTTCTGTTCGGCGACCGCGAGGTGTTGCCGGGTCTGTTCGACGTCGGCTGGTTCGACGAACACGGCGATCCGCTCACTATCGAAGCGTGGCAGGACCCGGAGGGCCGCGCGTTCACGCTGCGGCGCGCCGGTCCCGGCTTGAATGGCGAAACCGAAGTATTGTTGATGATGCTCAATGCGAATCACGACACGTTGCGCTTTACGCCGCCCGCCCCGCACCTGGAATGGCACGTGCTGCTAGACACGGCCGAGCCGGAAAGCGCGCCGTACCGGCTGGCGGCACCGGAGGTCGAAGTGGGCGCGCATAGCCTCGTGATGCTGGCGGCGCAGCCGGTGGGCGAGGCGGACTGGCAGGCCGGCTGGAAAGCCGGCGCACAGCACGGGCCGCGGCTCTTGACGGCGTTGCCGCCCGATCCGGGCGCGCATCCGCCGCGTAACGATACGTCGCCGACCACGTAGACGGTAACGACGACGCAGGATGGACCGCATGCAAGGCGGCCGGGTTGTAACGCGCGATCTCGCCGACGCGATTCATGCGTAAAACGCGGCTCGACAGCACATTCGAATGGTGAAGAATCATGTCCCAAAGTCCGATTGATCCTCACGCGCATCATCACGCGCATTGCCTGCCGTTCGGCGCCCAGTTGCTGGGCGCCGCGGGGGCCAAGCCGCGCACGCGCTTCCGGTTCTGGGCGCCGTCGTGCGAACAGGTTCAGGTCGATGTCGAAAACGGCCCTGCGCAAGGCGTGCATGCCATGACGGCCACCGGCAACGGCTGGTTCGAAGCGACCGTGGAGAGCGGCGCGGGCACGCTGTATCGCTTCCGGCTCGACGGTGAGCAGGCCGTGCCCGACCCGGCGTCGCGCTTTCAGCCGCAAGACGTGCACGGCCCGAGCGAAGTCATCGACCCGCGCGCCTACCGTTGGGAACACGCGCACTGGCATGGACGGCCATGGGAAGAGACCGTGCTGTACGAACTGCATGTGGGCGCGATGGGTGGCTATGCGGGCGTGCAGCAGCGCCTGCCGGCGCTAGCCGCGCTTGGTGTGACGGCGATCGAATTGATGCCGCTGAACGATTTCCCCGGTCAGCACAACTGGGGCTATGACGGCGTGCTGCCGTATGCCCCCGATTCCGCGTACGGCCGTCCCGACGAACTCAAAGCGCTGGTCGATGCCGCTCATGGGCTCGGCCTGATGGTGTTTCTCGACGTGGTCTACAACCACTTCGGCCCGGACGGCAACTATCTGCATCAATACGCGCGCCCGTTTTTTCGCGAGGGAACGCAGACGCCGTGGGGCCCCGCTATCGACTTCGAGCGCAGCGAAGTGAGCGACTTTTTCACCGACAACGCCGTCTACTGGCTCAACGAATATCGCATCGACGGGCTGCGTTTCGACGCGGTGCATGCCATCGACAACCACGCGTGGCTGCGCGAATTGTCCGACCATATTCGCGCCAAAGTGCAGCACGGTCGGCATGTGCATCTGGTGCTGGAAAACGAGCACAACAGTGCGAATCTGCTCGAAGCGCATTTCGACGCGCAATGGAACGACGACGCGCACAACACCCTGCACGTCTTGCTGACCGGCGAAACCGAAGGCTATTACCACGCGTATGAAGACCAGCCGATTCGCCGTCTTGCGCGGGTGTTGTCGGAAGGCTTCGCGTATCAGGGCGATCCTTCGCCGATTCACGACGGCAAGCCGCGCGGCGAATCGAGCGGGCATTTGCCGCCTACGTCGTTCGTGATGTTTCTGCAGAACCACGATCAGATCGGCAATCGCGCACTCGGCGAGCGTCTGCGCAAGCTGACCTCGGACGACGCCTTGCGCGCCGCCACCGGTTTGCTGCTGCTGTCGCCGCAAATCCCGCTCCTGTTCATGGACGAGGAATACGGCTCGACGCAACCGTTTCTGTTTTTCACCGACTACACGGGCGACCTCGCCGATGCGGTACGCGAAGGACGCCGCCGCGAATTCGCTCGTTTTTCCGCGTTCAGCGACGAAAAGCGCCGCGCGCGAATTCCCGATCCGAACGATGTGAAAACCTTCGCGGCTTCATCGCCGCCCGCGTCTGACGCAGCCAGCGGCGACGAAGCGAAAGACCGGCTCGACTGGATGCATTTCTACAAATCCGCGCTGGCCGTACGCGCCAAGCTGATCACGCCGCGCCTGAAACATGGCAAGGCGCTCGGCGCCACCGTGTTGAGTGGAGCGAACGGCGGCGATGCCAACGCGCTCGTGGCACGCTGGAAACTCTGCGACGGCGAAACCTTGTCGATCGCGCTGAATTTATCGAAGGAAAGCGTGGCGCTCGGCGAGATGCCCGCCGGCAAGATCATTTTCGAAACGCCGCCGCGCGTGCGCGAGCAGATCGACACTCAGGTGTTGCCGTCGAACGCGTTCGTCGCGTGGCTGACCGGCGACGTCAGCCTCTACGCAGCCGGCCACGACGCCCGCATTGCAAGCCAACAGGAGCGCCACGCGTGAGCACTCGACGCAACGATACGATCGTCACCCTCGCCGTGCGCGCGGGTTTCGAGGTGGAGTGGCAGGACGCGCACCACACGACCCAACATGTGCCGGAAAGCACGCTGACCGTGCTGCTCGAACGCATGGGCTTGCCGTGCGGCAACGCGACGCAAATCCGCCAAAGCGCCGCCGCGCTCGACGCCGAATTGTCGGGCCGCAAACTGCCGCCGCTGATGACCGCCGAAGTAGGACGCGGCATCGCGTTGCCCGCCGCGGCGATCCGCTCGGGCAGTCATTATCGGATCGAGCTCGAAAGCGGCTCGATCATCGACGGCCGCTTTACGGCGCCTAAGGGCGAGGAAGCGCTGCTCGCGCCGATCGACGAACCCGGCTATCACACGCTCGTGCTCAACGAGCAACGGATGACGCTGGCGGTCGCGCCACCACGCTGCTACACAGTCGCGGATGCGTGGCGCACGCTAAACAGCAACGCCAACGACGACAGCGACAAAGCGCACGACAGCGCCGCGCACGCCCCGCCTTTGTGGGGCATCGCCGCGCAACTGTACGGCTTGCGACGCGTCGGCGACGGCGGCATCGGCGATTATTCGGCGCTGGCGCAACTCGCCAGCGAAAGCGCGCGGCACGGCGCGCACGCGCTCGCCGTCAGCCCGACTCACGCGATGTTCAGCGCGGAGCCTGAGCGCTTCAGTCCGTATTCGCCGTCGTCGCGCTTGTGGTTGAACGTCACGCATATCGACCCCGCCGCCGTGTTCGGCCCGGACGCGGCACGCAGCGCGCTCGAAGCCGCGCACGGCGCGCAGAGCTGGTCGGCGTTGGAAGACCTGCGGTTGATCGACTGGCCGAACGCGGTCGCGTTGAAGCTGAAGGTGTTGCGCTGGCTTTACGAGCATTTCCTCGAGCAGGACCGCGCGCACCAGACGCCGCGCGCGTTGGAATTCCACGGTTTCTGCGAACGTGCCGGCCGCGCGCTCGAAGACCATGCGCGTTTCGAAGCGTTGCAGGCCGCACAGCTGTCGCAGGAAGGCGGCAACGGCCATTGGCGTAACTGGCCGGAAGCGTTGCGCGATCCGCGCAGCGCTGAGGTCGAAGCGTTCGCCGAAGCGAATCGCCACGAAGTCGATTTCCATCTGTTTCTGCAATGGCTGGCCGCCAAGGGTTTATCGCACGCCCAACACGCGGCGCGCGATGCCGGCATGGCCGTGGGCCTGATCGCCGATCTCGCGGTGGGCTGCGACAGCGCCGGCAGTCACGCCTGGTCGTATCGCGACGACATGCTGCAGGGCGTGTCGGTCGGCGCGCCGCCGGATCTGTTCAACCAGGCGGGTCAGGCTTGGGGCCTCACCACCTTCTCGCCGCGCGCCATGCGTACGCAGGGCTTCTCCGCGTTCATCGACATGTTGCGCGCGGCGTTCGCGCATGCCGGCGGCATCCGGATCGATCACATTCTCGGTCTGCGCCGACTGTGGCTCGTGCCCGAAGGCGAAAGCGCGCGCAACGGCGCGTATCTGCGCTACCCGCTCGAAGATCTGTTGCGCCTGATCGCGCTCGAATCGTGGCGGTTCCGCTCGATCGTGATCGGCGAAGATCTCGGCACCGTGCCGCCCGGTTTTCGCGAGCGGCTCGACGAACATGGGCTCGCCGGTATTCGCGTGTTGTGGTTCGAGGGCGCGCACGGCGGCAAAGGGTTCAAGCCGCCGCACGAGTGGGACCGTAACGCGGTCGGTACCACCACCACGCACGATCTGCCGACCGTGGCCGGCTGGTGGCGTGGCAGCGACATTGTGTGGCGCAACCGGATCGGTCAGACGATGGCGCGCGCCGACGGGCGCGATCCGGAACAACTCGCGCAGGAAGAACGCGCGCACGACCGCGCCGACATGTGGCGCGCGTTCCAGTCGGCCGGCGTGGCCGCGCAAGGTGTGGACGCCCCGCCGCCCGACGACGCCCCGGTGGACGAAGCGCTGGCGTTCGTCTGCGCCACGCCGGGTCCGCTGGTGACGTTTCCGCTCG
Source organism: Paraburkholderia sp. BL21I4N1 (assembly GCF_002973525.1). Taxonomy (GTDB): domain Bacteria; phylum Pseudomonadota; class Gammaproteobacteria; order Burkholderiales; family Burkholderiaceae; genus Paraburkholderia. The sequence goes on along the minus strand of NZ_PVEN01000013.1, from coordinate 44,223 downwards.
AAGACCTGCTCGGCCAGGTCGAGCAGCCAAACCTGCCTGGCTCGATCGACGAACACCCGAACTGGCGCCGTCGCGTGAATCTGCCAATCGACGAACTGTTCAAGGACGACGCCTTCTGCGACCGCCTGCTGGCCGTGGATCGCGAACGCCGTGCCGTGCGCGCCGCCGTTCCTTCTTCCAACACTTCCGCGGAGCCTGATACGCCATGACCGTCCCGCGCTCCACGCTTCGCCTCCAGTTTCACCGAGGCTTTACCTTCGACGACGCCGCGAAGCACGTCGACTATTTCGCCGCGCTCGGCATCAGCCACGTGTACGCGTCGCCGATCACCACGGCCGAGCCCGGATCGATGCACGGCTACGACACCGTCGACTACACCCAGGTCAGCGCCGAATGCGGCGGCGAGGCAGGCCTCAAACGCCTGGTCGACAAGCTGCGCGCGCATAACATGGGGTTGCTCGTCGACATGGTGCCAAACCATATGGGCGTGGGCGGCGCCAGCAACGCGTGGTGGCTCGATATTCTCGAATGGGGCCGGCACAGCGCCTACGCGCGCCATTTCGACGTCGACTGGCATTCGCCGGATCCGGCGTTGCGCGGCAAGGTGCTGGCGCCCACGCTCGGCGCGCCGTATGGAGAAGAACTCGCGGCGGGCCGCATCGCAATGCATTTCGATGCGGACAGCGGGCGCTTTTATATCGGCTACGGTCCGCACGTGTTCCCCGTGTGCCCGATCGATTACGCGTCGATCCTGCAAGGCGCGGGGCGCGCCGACCTCAACGCGCTCGCCGAACGCTTCAACGGACTGACGACGCAACCCACCGATCACCCGCGCGCCGCCGAAGCGCGCGAACTGTTGCGCGAATTCGTCGCGCAACAAGGCAGTTCGGCGCTCGATACCGCGTTGGAGGCGTATGCGCCCGGCGATCCGGCGACGCGTGATCGGCTGCATCGGCTGATCGAGCGGCAGCATTTCCGACTTGCGTGGTGGCGCACCGCGTCCGACGAAGTCAACTGGCGGCGCTTCTTCGACATCTCCACACTCGCCGGTGTGCGCGTGGAGCGGCCCGAAGTGTTCGACGCGGTGCATGCGCTGATCTTTCGTCTCTATCAGGAAGGCGTGGTGGACGGACTGCGGATCGACCACGTCGACGGACTCGCCGAGCCACGCGAATACGCGCAGCGACTGCGGCAGCGTCTCACGGAATTGCGCGACACCGCGCCGTATGTGGTCGTCGAGAAGATTCTCGGCCGTGGCGAACCGCTGCGCGACGATTGGCCCGTTGATGGCACGACCGGCTACGACTTCATGAACGACGTGGGCGCGTTGCTGCACGATCCCAAAGGCGCAGAACCGCTCGCGCGGACGTGGGCCGAACTCACCGGCCGCAGCCCGCGTTTCGCGGACGAAGCGTTGATCGCGCGCCGCAAGATTCTCGCGGAGAACCTGTCGGCGGAACTGGATCGGGCCGCGCGCGCGTTGCATCGCATCGCGCGAGATTCGTTGACCACGCGTGATTTCACGTTCACATCGCTGCGGCGCGTGCTGACCGAACTGGTCGTGCATTTTCCGGTGTATCGCGTCTATCCGCAGAACGGTTTGCGCAGTGCCGCCGACAACGTCTATTTCGAGCAGGCGCTCGAAGGCGCAAAACAATCGCTGTCGCGTGCGGACCTCGTCGTACTCGAGCGCGTGAACGCATGGCTCGGCGGTAGCGCGGAAGAAGCGCCGAGCGGACGTCCAGGTACGCCGCCGCAGCAAGGTCAGAACAGCGTGCCGCCCAGCCACGCCGGCTCGTCGCGGCGCACCGCGCAAACGCTGTTTTCGCAATTGACCGCGCCGGTCGCGGCGAAGGCGGTCGAAGATACGGCGTGCTATCGCTACGGCCGGTTGTTGTCGCGTAACGAAGTCGGCGCGGATCCGGGTGAATTCGCGCTGTCGGTCGAGCAATTTCATGCCGCCAATCTGGAACGCGCGCAGCGCTTTCCTCACGCGTTGCTCGCCACGGCCACGCACGATCACAAACGCGGCGAAGACGTGCGCGCCCGTCTCGCGGTGTTGAGCGAAATCGCGGACGACTGGAGCGCGACGTTGCGCGCATGGTCGACATTGAACGCGCCGCATCGCCGTGCACTCGACGGCAAGCCGATCAGCAGCGTCGGCCAGGGCACGAGCTACGACTGGGCGCCGGGCCCCGCCGCCGAAGCGATGCTGTATCAGACGCTGGTAGGCTGCTGGCCCCCGGAGTTGAAACCGGACGACACGGCGGGCGTCCAGGAATTGGCCGAACGCGTCGCGCAATGGCAGTTGAAGGCGCTACGCGAAGCAAAGCTGCAAACCAACTGGCTCGCGCCCGACGAAGCGTATGAAGCCGGCTGCCGCGATTTCCTATTCGATATCCTCGCGCCGCAGCGGCGCGACGGCTTCCTGCAAGCGCTCTCGACGTTCGTCGCGCGGATTGGCCGCGCCGGCGCGCTCAATAGTCTGCAACAGACGGTCTTGCGGCTGGCGTCGCCCGGGATTCCCGATCTGTACCAGGGCACCGAGTTGTGGGACTTCAGTCTGGTCGATCCGGACAATCGCCGGCCGGTGGATTTCGCTCGGCGTGAAGCGTGGCTCGTGCAGACACCGCCGTCGGATTTTCTGCCAGCCTGGCGCGACGGACGCGTGAAGCTCGCGGTCGTGCAACGTGTGCTGGCGCTGCGCGCGCAGGTGCCGGAGTTGCTGAGTCAGAGCGAGTATCTGCCGCTGACCGTGCGCGGCACGCATGCCGCGAATGTGATCGCGTTCGCGCGACGGCATGGCAACGCGTGGGCGGTGGTGATCGCGAGCCGGTTGGCTGCGGGCTTGCTCGATATCGACACCGGTCACGGTGACGGCGATGCGGGCGATCTGCCGATGGTCGATCCGCGGAAGTGGGCGGACACGGCGATTGACATGCCGTCCGATCTGTCGTCGCGAGCGTTGTTCGACTGGCTGAGCCCTGCAGCGCCGAAGGTCGATGAGAACGGCTTGCTGTATCTGCGTGACGCGCTTGGCGCGATGCCGATCGCGGTGTTGGTGGAGGATGGCGTGCCGCGCAGTTGATCGGGTGTCGTCTCTAAGCGGATGAAAAGGCGGTTAAAACATGCGTGCTTTAACCGCCTTTTTTACTGGCTGACTGGCTCATCGCCGCCATTCAACGTGATGCGCTCTTAACTCGCCGAGCCGTTCTGTTGAGCACGTTTGACCGCTTCGGCCACCTGCTCGGCGACACGTCGCGTGTCCCAATACACCTGCCCTTTGTACATCCGGTCACCACGCAGATTAAACCGGTCGACGCCTTGCCAACTCAGCGGCTGACCCGCTACGGTGGCCGATGCCCGCCATTCGATCATGACAGCGTCGCCGGTGGGCGCCCACTGCAAGACGTCGACTTTCGAGTCCGGCAGTTGTGTCAGCACCTGGCGAAAATGCTCGACCACGCCTTCGCGATCGGCCGGTTCCGTCATGAGCGGAATCAGATTGCGCGTGTCCTCGTGCATCAGACTTCTTAAATTATCCGCGACCGGGTTTTGCCATTCCGCGGCAAACCGTTGCACGGCTTTGCGCGCATTCGAAAGCTGCTCTTCAGTGGGTGAAAGGTATTGCTGTGCCTGAGTCATTTTTGGTCTGCTCCTGATTGGGATGGCCTACCTACGGGTTGTGCGTCCGTCTTTCCACGCTGCAAGCAAAGTCAAACTCGACATACATCGAGACTTTCACATACAACGTGTATGTATACTACAATCAGAATGTGAAAAATCAAGGGATAAAAATCCGTCCTATGCCGAGCGCAGGTGTACCGCCCAAATCCCGCCGCGAGGAATACGCGGACGCCACACGTCAGGCGCTAATCAGCGCGGCCGGTGAGCTCTTCGCATCGCAGGGTTATCAGCAGGTCGGCATCGAGGCCATCGCGCGCAGCGCACGCGTGACGCGCGGCGCGTTCTATCACCACTTCGCCGATAAAGCCGAACTCTTCGACGCGCTGGTGGGCACGTTGCAGGAACAGGCCGCGTCGAAAGTGAAGGCCGCTGCCGGGGCCGCGCCTAAGGCGAAGCGCGTCAGCGCGGGCATTCGCGAGTTTCTGGAGGTCTGTTGCGAGCCTGCTTACCGGCAACTCGTTATCGAAACCGCGCCCGCCGTGCTCGGCACGGCGCGTTGCCGTGAGATAGAAGAAGCGCACGTCTATGGGCTGCTGATCGACGCGCTGGTCGGTCCGGCAGGTCATAATGAAAAAGCCCGGAGCCACGCTTACCTTGCCGCGCGCATGATCGGCAGCATGGTGTGCGAGGCGGCGCAGTTGCTCGACAACGCGGACGATCCCGTCGCGCTGAAAGCGGACGCGTTGAAGCTCGTTGAAAGCATGGTGGGTACGCTGACGCCCGATAAAAGCCGGACCGCGTCGGCTCGCCAATAAATCGCCCCAACAGGAATGCCGATGACCCTCGACTGGCCGACGATTCGCGATGGCAATACCGACACGCTGCATGACACGACCATCGACATCACGGGTTGGATGATTCCGCTGGATCCGCAAGCCGAGTCGGTCGATTATTTTCTGCTCAGCGCCGACGAACCCTGCTGCGGGGGTTGCGTGCCGCGCAATCCGGCGGCTTCGATCGAAGTCTATACGGCTGTGCCGCTTGCACCGCAAGCCGATGCGGTGACGTTACGCGGCCGGCTGCTGCGTCTGATCGACGACCCCGCGGGTTGGCGCTATCGACTGGTCGAAGCGACCGCGCTCGAGAGTCCGCATGCTGTGCCGCGCACCTTCAGCCGGCGCACGTTTCTTTCTTCCGGCGTGGCACTGGGACTCGCGGCGTGTGCGCCTGGCCGTTTCGCGAGCTATACCGATCCCCATGCGCAAGACGACCCTGCGGCGCCGGCAAGCGGCGACAGCGCGGCTTCCTCGCAAGCGGCTTCATCGCAAGCGCCGTCATGGCAAGCGCCGTCCGGCACGCTCGCCATCGACATGCACAGCCACGCCGGCCGCGTGATCGTGTCGCGCGATCCGGCGATCGGTGCGCATCGACCGTTTCTGCCGCTCGCCGCGCCGATGCGCAAAGGCGGCATGAACGTGATCTGCCTGGCGATCGTCACGGATACGACGGTCACGCGCGTCGCGGAGAACCACAAGCGCTTCGAAGCGTGGCGCGATCCGCAGCCAGGCGAGTTGTATGCACTCGGTCAAACCGAATTTCAGCGCGCGCATCAATTGATCGAGCGCGAGCGGATGCAGGTAGTGACGAACGCGGCGTCGCTCGCGGGGAAGGGTTCGCTCGGACCGTGCGCCATCATTTCCGCCGAGGGCGGGGATTTTCTCGAAGGCCAGGTGGATCGCGTCGACGAGGCGTACGTAAAGCATCAATTGCGACATTTGCAGCTCACGCACTATCGCGTGAACGAGCTCGGCGATATCCAGACCGAGCCGCCGGTGCACGGCGGGCTGACCGATACCGGCGCGGAGGTGGTGCGCCGTTGCAACGCGCTGGGTATCGTCGTGGATGTCGCGCACGGCACTTACAACCTGGTCAAGCGCGCCGCCGATACGTCCACCAAGCCTCTCGTGCTGTCGCATTCGGCGTTGGCCACGCATCCTTCGTCGCGCAGCCGGCTCATCACGCCGGACCACGCGCGCGTGATCGCCGGCACGGGTGGCGTGATCGGCGTGTGGCCGAGTTCAGGGTCCTTCAAGGATATCCACGCGATGGCCGAAGGCATCAAGCGCATGGCCGATGTAGTCGGCGTGGAGCATGTCGGCCTGGGAAGCGACATGCTCGGCTTTATCTCGCCGCCGGTGTTTCGCAGCTACGAGCAGTTGCCCGATCTGGCGAGCGCGTTGCTGGTCGCCGGGTTCACGCAGGAAGAGGTGAGCGCGATTCTGGGCGGCAATTACCGGCGCGTGTTCGAAGTCTCGGTGGGGTGATCGGTGCGGCTCAACGCCGCCGTGTTTTAGCGCCCTGCCGCCCACAGCAGCGAGAGCCCCGAGGACAACATCAAACCGTCGACCACCAGCTTGAAGGTGGCGGGACTCATCCGCACCACGATGCTGCGTGCCGCAAACGAGCCTGTCATCAACGCGGAACCGGTGATCAGACCATCGATCACCACTCGCAACGGCAACGCGCCGAAGTGGCTGAACACCGCGACTTTCGCGGCATACACGGTCAATGAGCCGGCTGCTTCCGTTGCGAGAAAAGCGCCTTTGACAAGGCCATAAGACATGAACACCGGCACGGTAATCGGCCCGGTCGACACCACGATGCCGGTGAGAAAACCCACCACGCCGCCAATCAGCGAAAGGTGCCACAGAGAGAATTTGACGGCCCGCCGTGCGAGCCAGCGACGCGTGGGCACCATCGCGACAAAGAATAGCCCCAGCGCGATTTCAACCGCGTGAGGCGGCAGTGCGAGCAGGGTCCGCACACCGAGCGCGGCGCCCGGCACGGCAGTCACGCAGTAGGCACCGCAAGCGCGCCAATCGATCTCGCGCCACCACGCGAGGACCTTGCCGAAGTTGCCCATGATCGCGGCGATCGCCATGATCGGCACCGCCTGTTGCGGACCGTACAGCATCACGAGCACAGGCATTAGCAGCATGGACGAACCGGTACCGATCACGCCGCTCAGCGTGCCCGCGAGCAAGCCCACGCCCAGAACCAGCAGATACCCCATGTCGCCCCCTCGATGTGGACAACGATTCTACGCGAGCAATAAGGCAGTACGCTTTGCCGGATTCAGCGGAAAAGGCTTTCAACCGCCTTCGTCGTCGAAGGTCTTCGGGTACACGCGCACGAGCACGATGCGCGGCCCTTTCATCTTCTTGACCACCACGTCGAAGCGGTCGAATTCCACGCGCTGGCCCTCGGTGGGCAGATCGTTGAGCGCCTGAATCACGAGACCGCCGACCGATTCGGCCTTACCTTCGTCGATATCGATCCCCAACGCCCGCTCCAGCGACACCACCGGCAAGCTGCCCTTGCCCATCAAGGTGCCGTCGTCCATGCGTGTCCAGTCGGCGTCGCCCTGACGGAATTCGTCGTGAATCTGGCCGACCAGTGCCCCGAGCAGATTGTCGAGCGTCAGGAAGCCGATCGGCTTCGCGTTCTTGTGGCCGACCAGCGCGAAATGCGGCGCGCCTTTGCGAAAGCGGCGAAACAGTTCCAGTGCGGGCATGTCCGGCTTCACGTACTGCACGGGCCGCGCGTATTTCGACAGATCGTCGAGCGTGCTGCCCGCATGACGCGCCAGCAGCAGATCCTTCAAGTGGATCATGCCGGCCACGCGTTCGCCGGCCGCATCTTCGAACAGCGGATAGCGGCTGAAGCGATGCCGCGCCACCACCTGCATGTTCTCGCGCAACGGCAGGTCGCGCCGCAAGCCGACCATTTCATAAGCAGGACGCATGAGATCCGACACGGTCATGCGCGAAAAATCGAGCGAATGCGCGATCGTGTTCCATTCGTCCTGGCTGTACGCGCCGGCGTCCGCCGCGCCCAGCTCGCTCGCCACGTTGGCGCGGCGGCCGCGCAGGATCAGCTTGAGTTCGTCGGTCGAGTAATGCGAGTCGTGACCGTGGTCGGCGTCGAGGCCGGCCAGCTTCAGCACCGCGTTGGCGCTCGAATTAAGCACCCAGATGAACGGATACATGGCCCAGTAGAAGCCGTACAACGGCGTGGCCGCCCACAGCGACACTTTCTCGGCCTCGCGGATGGCCAGCGACTTCGGCGCCAGTTCGCCCACCACGATATGCAGGAACGAAATACACGAAAACGCGAAGAACAGTGAAACGCCGTGAATCAGCTTCTCCGACTCCACGCCGAGCAGCGTGAAGACCGGCGTGAGCAGTTGCGCGAACGCGGGCTCACCGATCCAGCCAAGACCGAGCGACGCCAGCGTAATACCGAGCTGACAGGCAGACAGGTAAGCGTCGAGACGTCCATGCACCTTGGCCAGCAAACGGCCGCGCATGCCGTGTTTCGCGGCGAGGCTCTGCACGCGCGTAGCCCGCAGTTTGACCAGACCGAATTCAGCCGCAACAAAGAAACCGTTGAGGGCAACGAGAAACAACGCGCCAATGAGGGCGACAACCTGGATCAAAGCGAAGGGCTCCGGCAACAAAAGTTGTCAGTATAGAGGGTGAAAGCCCGATGAAAAGCTAACCGCGCGCAGTCATACGCCGAGACGGCGTGCTCACTTCGGCGCGGTTGCGCTCAGCGGTATGCGCAGTGCAAGTCGGGCCGCCTCGCTCTCGCTCGCGTCGATCTGCTCGAAACTGCCGCCGTGCGCTTCCGCGACGCGCTTACATAGCGCCAGCACCCACGCAATGCGTTTGGCTTCGCGCGGCTCGCCAGCCTGCTTGCGAGCAAACGCTTCGAGCAGATGCGGCAACGCAGGATCGCTCAACGCGGCGAGATTGCTGTGGTAGGTGACGCTGGCATGCCATGCGGTCGTGTCGGCGCGCGTGGCCAGCGTGACGCTGGCGCCTTCGGCGCTGGCTTCGACCGTGAACGCGAGCATCAGCCACAGCGCGGCGGCAAGGCGTGCGCGGTCGCCGTTGAGCTGCTCGGTGCCGAGTTGCGAGTCGAGCGCGATCTCGACCTGGCGCGAGCGAGCCAAACCCGTGCGCACGTCTTCGATCGTGTCGTCGAGCAATGGATGCAGCGGGAACGATGCATACGCGAGCGCCAGCGATTTGGTTTCGGCGCGCGTGGCATCCACGATCGTTTCGAGCAGCTTCACCTGCTGGTCCACGCCATTGCGAATACCGGTGACGGCGCGTTGTGCGTTGGGGTCGTTCGCGTCGAGCTTGCGCTCGAGCACGTAGGCCCAGCTATGGATCGCGTTCAACGGACCGCGCAAATCGTGCGACACCAGCGACAACACGTGGTCACGCATGAACAGCGCGGTTTCGGCGCACAGATGCGCGGTACGCTCGGAGACGGCGGAGCCGGAAGGTGCCGGCTGCGCGCCGGCGGTTCCGGTTGAAGACGTTGTCACGATCGAGCCCTCTCAGGCAGTGCATGATGATTGAAAGAAGCCCCATTATAGGCATGGCATCCGGCGCGACCAGCCTGGCCGGATGGCCAATTTCCATGCAATCCGCGTGCCACGCGGCAATCCTCAACGAGGCGCCGCCAACACGCCTACAATGTCGGTTTTTACGTTTTTGAACTGAGGAGCGTTACATGTCGACTGTCACTACCGAATCCGGCCTGAAGTACGAAGACATCGTGGAAGGCACTGGCGCCGAAGCCGTTGCCGGCAAGAGCGTCAGCGTGCACTACACCGGCTGGCTGACCGATGGTCAGAAGTTCGACTCGAGCAAGGACCGCAACGACCCGTTCGCATTCGTGCTGGGCGGCGGCATGGTCATCAAGGGTTGGGACGAAGGCGTGCAAGGCATGAAGGTCGGCGGCACGCGCAAACTGACCATTCCGCCGCAACTCGGCTACGGCGTGCGCGGCGCGGGCGGCGTGATTCCGCCGAACGCAACGCTCGTGTTCGAAGTCGAATTGCTCGGCGTTTAAGTTTTACGCGTTTTGGGTCGCCTGGCTATTTGCGGGTGACTGCGCTTTGACGATGAACCACGCCACCGCCACCATCCCTTGCGTTTCGCTGCGTCGTTACGGCGCGGTGGAAGCGTCGGACGTGCATGACTTTCATCAGGTCGTGCTCGGCCTCGACGGCGCGATGGTGATGGCGGTGAATGGCGTTGCGCAACAGATCGACGCCGGCTCCGCGTGGCTCATTCCGGCAGGTGCGCGGCACGACTACGCGGGCGTCGGCGAGAACCGGCAGTTGGTGCTGGATCTGCCGGCAACGTCGCTGGCCGTGCCGGAGCGCTTGTTCGACCGCGCGCGGGCCGTGACGGTCGACACATCATTAACGCAGCTCGTGCATCGAATTGCGGCGCACGCTACCGGCGGCGCTCGGAGCGACGATCTTGATGCCCGTCGTTTTCATTGGGATGCAGCGGCCCGCCTGGGCGCTGCGCTGGTGGCCGACTCCGGCACCACGGCCGGTGCGCTCGCGCCTGGCGCCGGTCTCGACTTCGCGCGTATCGATCGCTGGTTGCGCGCGCATTTGTCGGAACCGCTGCGTATTGCCGACCTCGCCGCGCATTGCGGCTTCGGCATCCGGCGCTTTCATCAGGTTTTTATCGACGCCTTCGGTGAGACGCCGCATCGCTATTTGCAGCGCTTGCGGCTCGACACGTCGCTCACGTTGCTCGCGGATCCGCGCCGTTCGTTGACCGATATCGCGCTGGATATCGGCTTCGGCGATCAGAGCGCTTTCACACACGCCTTCACGCGGCGTTTTGGGCTGGCGCCTGGCCAATGGCGCGCGCTGCGCCACTGAGCGCAGCGTTGCCGCGCGAGCCGCGTTGAATTCGCGGCCTGCCTTGCCTGCTTTCAATCCCGCTTCGCTTAACCCGCCAGACCGCGCTCCAGATCACCGCGAATATCCGCGGCGTTTTCCAGACCCACCGCCAGCCGGATCAAGCCTTCGCTGATGCCCGCCGCCGCGCGCGCTTCCGGCGTCACGCGACCATGCGTGGTAGTCGCCGGATGCGTGATCGTGGTGCGCGTATCGCCGAGATTGCCGGTGATCGAACAGATCTTCGTGCTGTCGATTACCCGCCATGCGTTAGCGCGCATCTGTTCCGGCGTGTCGCCCTTCAGTTCGAACGACAGAATCGCGCCGCCCGCCTTCTGCTGACGCATGGCCAGCGCGTGCTGCGGATGCGATTCCAGCCCCGGATAGAACACGCGATTCACGGCCGGATGCGTCTCCAGCCAGCGCGCGATTTCCAGCGCATTCGCCGACTGTTTTTCGACGCGCAGCGACAGCGTTTCCATGCCCTTGAGCAGCACCCACGCATTGAACGCGGACAGCGTCGGCCCGGCGCTACGCACGAACGGGAACACCTTTTCCATGATGAACTGCTTCGAGCCGACCAGCGCGCCGCCCAACACGCGACCCTGACCGTCTAGGAACTTGGTGGCCGAATGCATCACCACGTCCGCGCCGAGCTTCAACGGCTGTTGCAGCGCCGGACTACAGAAACAGTTGTCCACCACGAACAGCGCGTTCGCGGCCTTGGCGATCTTGCTGATCGCTTCGATATCGGACACTTCCGTCAGCGGATTCGACGGCGTTTCGAGGAAGAACATCTTCGTCTCGGAACGCACGGCGTTTTTCCACGCGTCCAGATCGGTCGGATCGACGAACGTGGTCGTGATGCCGAACTTCGTGAAAATTTGCGAGAACATGCCGAGCGTCGAGCCGAACAGGGCCTGCGAGCTCACCAGGTGGTCGCCGGCCTGCAGCGCGCACATCACCACCGACATGATCGCGGCCATGCCCGATGCCGTCGCCATACAGGCTTCACCGCCTTCGAGCGCGGCCAGGCGGTCCTGGAACATCGTGACCGTCGGGTTCGTGAAACGCGAATAGGTGTAGTTGTCTTCGGAGTTCTTGAATTTCTCGGCGGCATCCGCGGCGCTCGCGAACACAAAGCTCGAGGTCAGGAAAATCGCTTCCGAATGTTCGTTGAAGTCGCTGCGCGCCGTGCCCGAGCGGACCGCCAGCGTGTCGAAGTTCAGGGAGTCGTCCATGTTGGTTCTGGTTTCCAATGGTCCATGGCTGCGTTCGGCGCGCCTCGTGTGAAAAAAGAGCGCAACGCCAAACGGCAGCAACAAAAAAGCCCGCTTTTGCGTCGGCATAAGCGGGCTTCATGTGCGGGGAAAGCTGGAGCGGAGGCGGATGATTGCGGCGTTTCCCACCTTTCGCTTTAGCTGTTTCGGGTTACCCCGCGTCCGCAAGCTGAGATCAAATCGACGCAAGCCATGATCCTAACATGCTCGTGGCGTGGCGTGCTGCGTGCCACGTCATGAGCGTTATGGTTCAGGTTCGCGTCATCAGCCCACTGACAACTGCAGGTGCAATTGCGAACGCGCGGGCGCGCCGCCGTCGATCGCTTCGCTCGCGGCGTCGCGATCCGATTGCGAGGACGGCGCCAGACGCGCGGTTTCGATGCGGTCCAGATACTCGGTAGTGATGTCGCCGGTCACGTAGTTGCCGTCGAAACACGACGCTTCGAATTCCCGCAGCGCCGGGTTGATGTCGCGCACGGCCTGCTTCAGTGCGTCGACGTCCTGATACACGAGATGGTCCGCGCCGATCATGCGCGCGACTTCGTCGTCCGTGCGGCCATGAGCGACGAGCTCACCGCGCGTCGGCATGTCGATGCCGTAGACATTCGGGAATTTCACCGGCGGCGCTGCCGAAGCGAAGATCACCTTGTTCGCGCCGGCGTCGCGCGCCATCTGCACGATTTCGTGCGAGGTGGTGCCGCGCACGATCGAATCGTCGACGATCAGCACGTTCTTGCCCTTGAACTCAATGCCCATGGCATTTAGCTTCTGGCGCACGGATTTCTTGCGCACCGCCTGACCCGGCATGATGAAGGTGCGGCCGACGTAACGGTTCTTGAAGAAGCCCTCGCGGTACTCCACGCCCAGCTTCTTCGCGACTTGCATCGCGGCCGGACGGGACGAATCGGGAATCGGCATCACTACGTCGATCGGCACGTCGGGCAGCTCGCGCTTGATCTTCTCGGCGAGGTAGTCGCCCATGCGCAGACGTACGTTGTAGACCGGTACGCCGTCGAGCACCGAGTCCGGACGCGCGAGATACACGAGTTCGAAAATGCACGGGTTCAGGCTCGGATTCGTCGCGCATTGCTGCGAATGCAGATTGCCTTCGATATCGATGAAAATCGCCTCGCCCGGCGCGATATCGCGCACGAATTCGAAGCCGATACCTTCAATCGCCACCGATTCCGACGCCAGGATCCACTCGACGCCTTCCGGCGTTTCCTGCTTGCCGAGACACAGCGGGCGGATGCCGAACGGGTCGCGGAAACCCAGCAGACCGTAACCGGCGATCAGCGACACGATCGCGTACGAACCCCGCACCCGGCGATGCACGCCAGACACGGCCTTGAACAGCGCGGCTGGATCGAGTTGCAGGCCCGAGCTGGACAGCTGCAATTCGTGCGCGAGCACGTTGAGCATGACCTCGGTGTCGGAATTGGTATTGATGTGGCGGCGATCGACGCGGAACATCTCGTCTTTCAGTTGCTGCCAGTTGGTCAGATTGCCGTTATGCGCGAGGATGATGCCGAACGGCGCGTTCACGTAGAACGGCTGGGCTTCTTCTTCGCTCGACGCGGAACCGGCCGTCGGGTAACGCACCTGACCGATACCGGTCGTGCCGGGCAGGCTGCGCATGTTGCGCGTGCGGAACACGTCGCGCACCATGCCGTTGGCCTTGTGCATGTGGAAATTGCTACCGTTCGCGGTTGCGATGCCGGCAGCGTCCTGACCGCGATGCTGCAGAAGCAGCAGGCTGTCATAGATCAGCTGATTGACCGGGGAGTGGGAAACTACGCCTACGATGCCGCACATGGCATGTCCTTCAAAGGTACGAAATTCGTCGTGGCGGCCGATGCCTGCGTACGCGCTGTGACCTGCTGGTACGTCGCGGCAACCGGTTTGCGCCGGAGTCCTGCCGCGTCCCTTGAAATACTCGCCTGATCGTCACACGCGGACGTAGGCAGCAAGCGTCTCGGGAAGCAGCGGTTTCATTACGTGCACGCCCTCGACCGCATAGGGCCGCAGCAAGGCGTTGCGCCAGAATTCCTGTTGGGGCAGCTCGGTCAAGCCAGCGAGGGCGACCAGAATCAGCACCAGAATGACCCCGCGCACGAGGCCGAACATCAAACCGAGCGAGCGGTCCACGCCGCTCAAGCCGGTTGCCTGCACGATGCGGCTCAGGAGGGCATTCAGCACGCTCGCCACCAGCACCACACCGATCACCACCAGCGCAAAGGCCAGCAGCCACTGGGTCAACGCGCCACCCGGCCACGTGGACGGGATAAACGGCACGACATAACCGACAAAGCGGCACGCAATGAAAAACGCCGCGATCCAGCCGATCAACCCGAATATCTCGGACAAAAACCCGCGCCATGTGCCGCGCAAGGCCGACAAACCGATCACCGCCATTACAGCGTAGTCGAAGGCGGTGAACATCGCTCGCTTACTGTGCCGTGCCGCTGTTCGCGCCCGACGTCAAGCCGGCCTCGCGAACTTTCGCAATCGCGGCACTGGCCGCGGCACGATCGGCAAACGGACCGGCCCGCAACAGCGTGAGCGTGGAGCCATCAGCCTGCTTCCGATGTTCGGTATATGCGGGCACACCCGCCGCTTTCAACTTGGACGCCCAGGTTCGCGCGTTGGCGTCGTTGGCAAATGCGCCCAGTTGCACCGCGAAACGGCTGCCCGGCGGCGATGCCGGCGTGCCGGAATTCGCGTCCGCGCTGGCGGCGGTGCTGTTCGTGTCGTCGGTTGCGCTCGGCGCGGGTGTGGCGGCGGCGTTGTGCGTGACGGGGGGTTTGGCGGGTTTGGCAGGCGCCGTGGGCGTGGCCGGTGCGGTGTTGGCCGCGACGGCCGGTGCCTGCGGTTTCGCAGCCGGCCTGGCTGCGGGCGCCGCGGCGCTTGTCGTCGCGCCGGTGCCTGGGCTCGTGCCCGTGGTCGTGCTTTGTGCTTGCGTATTGCCCGACTGGCCTTGCTTTGCGGCCGTTGCCGGCGCAAGACCCGAAGCGGCGAGTGCCGCGTCGGGCGTGGGGTTGTCGGGTGCGACGCCGGCCTGCGTGTCTTCGTCAGCCTTGGCGAGCTTCGGCGCGGGACGGTTGGGGATGTCGATCGCGATGTCGTCGGTGACCGGCTTGGGATGCGAGTCCAGCACCATGGGCAGGATCACGACAGCCGCGACGACCAGCGCGATCGCACCGACCAGGCGGCGCCGCGCACGCTGCTTTTCCGGCAGCGTAGGGTCGAGCAACATGGCGTCGGCGTCGACGGGGCGCTCCGTGCGGCGGGTTCGCCGCTCCACGCGCTCGCCACGGGCGGCCCGGGTGGAACTGGTATTTGCGCCGCGCCGGCTAGGCGCGTCGTCTTTCTTGCCGAACGAGAAAATTCCCATGAATCGCTTGGTTCGAGCCTGGCGCCCGTTCAGTGTTGCTGCGATTTACGGTAGGCCATCACACCGGCTACCGTATAGAAACTGCCGAAAACCACGATTCTATCATTCTCTGACGCCCGTTTTAGCGCGTCTTGGTACGCCTCGGCTGGCGTGGCGTGCCGCGTGACGCTGCTGTCGGCGGCTTCATCCACGCCCTGCTCGCGCAGTGCCGCTTCGAGCTGTTCCGCCGTGGCGGCCCGCGCGAGCGGCAGATCGGTCACGCACCAATGGTCGATTTCGCCCTTCAGATGCGCCAATACGCCGGCGATGTCCTTGTCGCGCATCGCACCGAACACCGCGTACGTGTAGGGGAAAAAGCCCATGTTGCCGAGGTTCTGCGTCAGCACGGCGGCTGCGTGCGGGTTGTGGCCGACATCGAGCACCACGGCCGGCTTGCCGGGCAGCACCTGGAAACGGCCCGGCAATTCGACGTTGGCGAGGCCGAGACGAATGTCCTGCGCCGACACCGGCAGACGGTCACGCAGCGCTTCAAGCCCAGCCAGCGCCGCCGATGTATTGATCAACTGGTTCGCGCCGCGCAGCGCCGGATAGGCGAGCGCCGAACGCCGCATGGTCGGACCGACGTAGCTCCATTGCTGGCGCTCGCTGCCCGCCTGCCCTTCATAGCGAAAATCGCGGCCGAAGAGCCACAGTTCCGCGCCGATCTTCTCGGCATGATCGATCAGCGACTGCGGCGGCACCGGGTCGGCGCAAATCGCCGGCTTGCCCGGACGGAAAATGCCGGCCTTTTCGAAGCCGATTTTCTCGCGCGTATCGCCGAGATATTCCGTGTGATCAATGTCGATGCTCGTGATGATGGCGCAGTCGGTATCGAGAATATTGACCGCGTCGAGACGACCGCCCAAGCCGACTTCGAAGATCACCGCGTCGAACCCGCGCGAGGCGAACAGGCTCATGATCGCCAGCGTCGTGAATTCGAAGTAGGTCAGCGTAACGGGCTCGGCGAGACTCAGGCGCGCGGCTTCGACAGCTTCGAAGTGCGGCAGTAGTTCGGCGTCGGTCGCCATTTCGCCGTTCACGCGCGCGCGCTCGTTGAACGTCAACAGATGCGGCGACGTGTGGCAGCCCACCGTGAAGCCGGCGCGCAGCAGAATCGATTCGAGGATCGCGCAGGTGGAGCCCTTGCCGTTCGTGCCGCCGACCGTGATGATCGGGCACGCAAACGACAGTTGCATCGCGTCGCGTACCTGCGAGATGCGGCCCAAACCCATGTCGATGCCGACCGGATGCGCGGATTCAAGGTGCGTGAGCCACGCGTCGAGGGTGGGGAAGGTCGTCATCGAATGAATCGGGAGTGAATCGGTTAGGCGGTGGTGCGCCGTGATTATCCTGGAAATGACAACGCGCCGCTTGATCACTCACGCGGCGCGCTATTTTTTCCTGCTTTTTTGACGGCCGCCGCGCTGCGCTCAGCGGCGCGCGGCCTGTCTGCTTTGCTTAACGGCTTACGCGACGGCATCCGCCGGCTGGTGGCTCAACAGCGCCATCAATTGAGCGATTTCCTCACGCAGCTTGCGACGGTCGACGATCATGTCCACCGCGCCCTTTGTCAGCAGAAATTCGGCGCGCTGGAAGCCTTCCGGCAGCTTTTCACGCACGGTCTGTTCGATCACGCGCGGGCCGGCAAAGCCGATCAGCGCCTTCGGCTCGGCGATCACCACGTCGCCGAGGAACGCGAAGCTCGCCGACACGCCACCCATGGTCGGATCGGTCAGCACGGAAATGAACGGCAGCTTGGCTTCGGCCAGCCTGGTCAGCATGGCCGTGGTTTTCGCCATTTGCATCAGCGACAGCAGGCTTTCCTGCATGCGCGCGCCGCCCGACGCGGTGAAGCAGATAAACGGCACTTTCTGTTCAAGCGCGTTCTGTGCGCCGCGCGCAAAACGCTCGCCGACCACCGAACCCATCGAGCCGCCCATGAACGAGAACTCGAAGCAAGCCACGACTACCGGCAGTGTGTGGATCGCGCCGCCCATCACGACCATGGCGTCGGTTTCGTCGGTGTCGTCCATTGCCTCTTTCAGGCGATCCGGGTACTTGCGGCTGTCCTTGAACTTCAACGCGTCGACCGGGACGATTTCCTGGCCGATTTCGTAGCGGCCTTCCGGATCGAGCAGGCCGTCGAGCCGCTCACGCGCGCCGATGCGCATGTGATGGTCGCACTTCGGGCAAACATGCAGATTGGCCTCGACGTCGTTGCGGTACAGCACGGCTTCGCACGACGGACACTTGATCCACAGGCCTTCCGGAATTCCCTTGCGGTTTTTCGGGTCGGTTTGTTTGATTTTCGGCGGCAGCAGCTTATCGAGCCAGCTCATATTGAATCCTTCTGGGGTCGGCGGTTGCGCAAACGGCGGGATAAACCCGCCGCTCACGCTACAGACGACAAAAATAACTGTTATCGGGCAGTCGCGACGCTATCTAGCGCCTCGCGCACTTCGGCGATGAAACGCGTGAGCGTTTCCGCCGCGGTCTCCGGCGGCGCCTGTTCGAGCAATTGCACGATACGGCTGCCGATCACGACGGCATCGGACACTTCGGCCACCGAACGCGCGGTTTGCGCGTCGCGGATGCCGAAACCGACGCCCACCGGCAGGGGTACGCGCGACTTGATGGCCGGGATTTTACCCGCGATGCTGGAAACGTCCAGATTCGCGGAGCCGGTCACCCCTTTCAACGACACATAATAGACGTAGCCGCTGGCAATTTTCCCGACTTCCGCGATGCGCTCGTCCGTGGACGTGGGCGCCAGCAAAAAGATCGGATCGATCGAGGCGGATCGCATCTTTTCAGCGAAATTAGCACACTCTTCCGGCGGGTAATCGACCACCAGCACGCCATCCACCCCAGCTTCCTGAGCGGCTTTCGCGAACGCGTCGATACCCATGCGTTCGATCGGATTGGCGTAGCCCATCAACACGACGGGCGTCTTGTCGTCGGTTTCGCGGAAGCGCTTAACGTCCGCGATCACGTGACGCAGCGACACGCCGTGCGCCAACGCGCGCTCGGACGATTGCTGGATCACGGGGCCGTCGGCCATCGGGTCGGAAAACGGCACGCCGAGTTCGATCACATCCGCGCCGCCGGCAGCGAGCGCGTGCATGAATTCGACCGTGCGGGCCGGGTCCGGGTCGCCGGCCGTCATGAAAGGAATCAGGCCTTTCTTACCTTGGGCGGACAACGCGGCAAACGTGTTCTTGATACGGGACATGGAAATTTCTCGAATTTAAGCGACTGCGCGCGGCTGACGCGGCGCGGGCTGCATAACGCTCATCGCGGCTCGCTGCGGCTCACTGCGTTTCGGTCTGCCGTTTAACCTTGGGCTTGACCGGCCGCGCCTTCACGGGCACGGGATTCGCAGCGATGCTGACGCGTTCACGCGCTATCGCGCAGTAACTTTCATTGATCTCATAGCCGACGAATTCGCGCTGCTGCCGGGCACAAGCGACTGCGGTGGTGCCGCTGCCCATGAACGGGTCGAGCACGCGCCCGCCCTTCGGACAACTCGCCAGCACCATTCGCTCGACAATTTCCAGAGGCTTCTGGGTGGGATGCGCGACGCGTTCGGCATGTTGCCGATGCAGTCGCGACACCGACCAGACATCCTTTGGATTATAGCCAACCTCGAGCCACTTACTGCCTTCGAACAACTTACGCGAACGCGCCTTCTTCGTAACTTCATCGTACGGGATGCGGACGGGATCGAGATCGAAGAAATAATCCTTCGACACCGCGAAAAAGCCGATGTTGTCGTGCACAGAAGTGAATCTGCGCACGGTGCCGCCCATGCTGGGTACGCGCCGGTCCCAGATGATTTCGTTGATCATCGTGAGTTTTGTCTTCAGGAAGCTGAAGATTTCCGGCGAGTACTGCCACGTGCAGAAGATATACAGAGAACCCGACGGCTTGAGCTTGGGAACAGCCAGCTCGAGCCAGCTACGCGTCCAAGCGAGAAAATCGTCGCCCGTCCGCATGTCGGAGTCGTTGCCATAATCCTTGCCGAGCCCATAAGGCGGATCGCACACGATCAGGTCGATCGACCCGTCGGGAATGTTCGCCACATCGGTCAGAAAATCGCGGTTCAACAGCTGGATGCCGGCCGGCACCTGCGGCAACAACGCCTCAGGCGCCGCGGCGGCCGCTACTTTGGCGGCCGGATCAAGGGTTTCAATCGCCGGCTGCGGCTCGTCGAACTCGTCACGCATCGTCGCGGCGCTCAGAACTGAATTCCCGATCGCTCGGCGACCGTATGCATGTCCTTGTCGCCACGGCCCGACAGGTTGACCAGAAGGACTTTGTCCTTCGGCAGCGTCGGCGCGAGCTTCGCGGCGTAGGCCAGAGCATGACTGGACTCCAGCGCCGGAATGATGCCTTCGATGCGACAGCAATCGTGGAACGCTTTCAGCGCCTCTTCGTCGGTGATGCTGACGTATTGCGCGCGATTGCTGTCTTTTAGCCACGCATGCTCGGGACCGACGCCCGGATAGTCGAGGCCGGCCGAGATCGAATGCGTCTCGATAATCTGCCCGTTTTCGTCTTGCAGCAGATAAGTACGATTGCCGTGCAGCACGCCGGGGCTGCCGCCGATCAAGGAAGCCGCGTGACGACCGGATTCGAGTCCGTCGCCAGCGGCTTCGACGCCAATCAACTGCACCGACGTGTCGTCAATGTACGGGTAAAAGATACCCATCGCATTCGAACCGCCGCCAATGCACGCAATCACGGCATCCGGCTGACGGCCGACCAATTCGGGCATCTGCACCTTGCATTCGTCGCCGATCACGCGCTGGAAATCGCGCACCATCATCGGGTAAGGGTGCGGACCCGCGACTGTGCCGATGATGTAGAACGTGTCTTCGACGTTCGTGACCCAGTCGCGCATGGCTTCGTTCAGCGCGTCTTTCAGCGTGCGTGAGCCCGATTCGACCGGCACGACCGTGGCGCCGAGCAATTTCATGCGGTAGACGTTGGCAGCCTGGCGGCGCACGTCTTCCTCGCCCATGTAGACCACGCATTCCATGCCGAAGCGCGCCGCGATGGTGGCCGTTGCCACACCGTGCTGGCCGGCGCCGGTTTCGGCGATCACGCGCGGTTTGCCCATGCGCTTGGCCAGCAACGCCTGGCCGATCACGTTGTTGATTTTGTGCGCGCCGGTGTGATTCAGGTCCTCACGCTTCAGGAAAACCTGTGCGCCGCCGAGCATCTCGCTCCAACGCTGCGCGTGATAAATCGGCGACGGACGACCGACGAAATACTTCAACTCGCGCTCGTATTCAGCGACGAATTCGGGGTCTTTCTGGAATTTTTCGTACGCTTCACGCAGCTCGTTCAGCGCGTGTACCAGCGTTTCAGCGACGAACACGCCGCCATATTGGCCGAAATGGCCTCTTTCGTCTGGCAAGTTATACATGGTGATCACTCTTCTCAGTGTGGCCCGCGATTTCCGTAGGAGAAAACCGCGTGACCGGAATCATTCGGCGTCCGCCGCGCGCACGGCGCGGACGAAGGCCGCCATCCGGGCGTGATCTTTCACGCCCCGGGCGCCCGCGACTTCGATGCCGCTCGAGACATCGACCGCGTACGGGCGCACGCGATGGATCGCATCACTGACGTTTTGCGCGTTCAACCCACCACTCAAAACGGCCCGACGCGCGAGCTCTGCTGGAATAAGTGACCAATCGAAAACCTTCCCGCCGCCGCCATAGCCTTCGACATGGGTGTCGAACAGGAGGCCGCTGGCTGCTGAATAGTTAAGAGCCGATTTTACCAAATCAGCCGGTTGAGTATCGGCTGCAACTCGCAACGCGCGCAACCAAGGCAAACCCGCAACGCCGGCGAGCGTTTCGGACTGCGCCGCGGTCTCGTCACCGTGGAACTGCAGTAGCGTCAGGCCGACGTTGCTGACCACCTCGCGGATCCAGTCCGGCGTGGGATTGACGAACAGACCCACGACCGACACGAACGGCGGCACGTCGTGCACCAGGTCGACCGCTTGCGCGATGCTCACCGAGCGCGGGCTCGGCGGATAGAACACGAGGCCGATCGCGTCGGCGCCGAGGTCGATCGCGTGACTCACGTCTTCCGGTTTAGACAGGCCGCACAGTTTGATGCGCGTGCGATGCGGCGCGGCGGTTTGCTGCACGCCGCCTTGGGCTTCGGCCGCGAGGTTGTCGATGCTTTTCATGTTTCCGTTTGCTCGGTCCATACGGTACTCCACGGCACGCTGCCGGTGTGCGGCGCAGGCACCGCGAAGTGCTCAGGATAGCCCACCTGCGCCAAGTACAAGCCGTCCGGCATGAAGGTCGGCGCGGCAACGTCGCGGTCGCCGCTTGCCAGCACCTCGGCCATCCATTCGGCCGAATGACGGCCTCGCCCGATATACACCAGGCAACCCATCAGGTTACGCACCATGTGATGCAGGAACGCGTTAGCCCGGAAGCGGAAGTGGACGAAATCGCCCTGCTGCCGGATGTCGATCTGATACAGGTGCTTGACCGGCGTTTTCGCCTGACATTGTGACGAACGGAAGGCCGAAAAATCGTGCTCGCCGATCAGGTGCGCCGCGCCGGCACGCATGGCGTCGACGTCGAGCGGCGTGTGAACCCAGCCGACGCGCGCCGCCAGCATCGGCGAACGGACCGGATGCACGTAAAGCACGTAGTGATAGGTCCGTTCGAACGCGGCAAAACGTGCGTGAAACTCGTCCGGCATGGGCTTGGCCCACTGCACGGAGATGGTTTTCGGCAAGAACGCATTCGTGCCGCGCACCCATGACACTTCCGCGCGGTCGAGTTCGGTGTCGAAATGCGCGACCTGGCCGAGCCCATGCACGCCCGTATCCGTTCGACCCGCGACGGTGATATGCACGGGCGTCCGCGCGAATTCGCTCAACGCCCGTTCGAGCTCGTCCTGCACGGTATTGCCGTGCGGTTGCGACTGCCAGCCGCAAAACGCCGAGCCGTCGTACTGAACCCCTAAAGCTATCCGCTTCACGACAACGGCGCGAGCGTCGACAGCAACGCGCGGGCCTCGGTGCGCGTGGCGGGATCGTTCGCTTCGATCACTTCGTTGATGAGCGAGCGAGCGCCGGACAGATCGCCGAGATCGATGTACTCGGCGGCCAGATCGAGCTTATTACGCGCAATTCGCGTGAGATCCGCCGGCGTAAATGCCGGCAACGGCTGGGCCGGGCTCGGCGGCAACTCCAGGTCGAAATCGAGCTTCAGCGCGCCGAAGCCTGCAGCGCCTAGCCCGCCCGCCGCGCCGAAGCCCGTCGCGCCCAAGCCCGCCACGGCCGCGTGACCTGCGGTGCCGGCGGTGATTTCATCAGCGATATGCGGGACGTCGTCGGGATCGTGCGGCGCGACGGCTTGCCGCGCGGTCGTTTCCGGCGACGCAACCGGCTGCGTGGTCAGCGACGCGGGGGCACCCAGGCCCTCGAACGGCGATTCGATGCGCGGCGGCAGCGGCATGTCGAGCGCGCTGAAGGCGTCGACGGCGTCGCGCGGGAATTCGGTCGGTGCGGTGAGGGGGTGCTGCGCCGGCGACAACGGTGTTGGCTCTGCGAAGGTTGGTGCGCCGCCAGACGCTGCGGCCGGGGTCGGTTGGTGCAGTTCGTAGGACGGTTGATAGGTCGCTTCGTCGTGTGCCGAGTCCAGATGCGTCAGCGGCACCGGCGGCAACGTTGCGTCGGGGAGCGGATGCGCCGAAGCGTCGGCGTACGGCTGGCCGAACGGCGTCGGCGCGTCACGCGGCTCGACAGGTTGCTGCGTGAAGTCGACGGCCGGCGGTGGGACGTTCAGCGGGCTTTGGTGTTCGGCCGATGGCGTTTGCGGCGCGGTCGGCGCGCTCGGCGCAGGTTCATCATCCCATTGCAGACGGTGGGCGGGGGGCTCGTGCTGGAAGGTTTCGTCGACCGGTTCGAGCGGCATCAGCGGGGCCATTGGCAACGCTTCAGCGCCGAGTTCGGCGGCGGCGGCGAGGCTTGCGGCGGTGGTTGCGCTGTCGAAATTCTCGCGTTCTGATGTGACGTGTTGTGCTGCTGCGCGCTCGGCGGCGATTTGTTCTGCTGCCGCGCGTTCTGCCGCTTCACGTTCTGCCGCTTCACGTTCTGCCGCTTCACGTTCCGCCGCTGCGGTCCGTTCCGCTGCCGCACGCTCTGCCGCCGCCTGTTCCTGCGCCACGCGCTCCGACTCAGCATGCTCTGCTGTCGTCCGTTCCGCGGCAGCAGTTTCCGCTGCCTTGCGCTCCGCTTCCCGCGCAGCCGCCTGGCGAATCTCCGTCTCACGTTCCTCGGCGTCGCGTTCAGCCTGTTCGCGCGCAGCCGCCTCACCTTCCGCCGCCTCATGTTCAGCAGCGGCCAGTGTAGCCGCATGCGACACGGACACATCGGCGCTAACATCAGAGGAATCGTCCACCGGATCGCGCGCGCGCGCCGACGCAACGTCGTGCAAATCATTGGCTTGCGACCCTGTCAAAGCGTCGCTATCCGCTGAGCTGACCTCGGCCGCCGCGTTCGCGTCGCGCTTACGTCGACGCATGCGCAAAGCGGCCAACAAGACCACGAGCGCCGCGCCAACCGCCGCCGCGATGCTCAAGCCGACCTGCGAAATACCGCCGTCATTCGACAAGGAGGTCGCCGCGCCGCCGTGCACCGACGCAGCAGCAGCCGACGACGCACCCGTCACCGGTGCCACAGCGCCCGTCGAAGCCGCACGCGTCGCCACGGAAGAACCGCCAATGCCATGCTTCTGCAATTCCATCAACACGCGATTTTTCAGCGCGAGCAGTTGCTGCAAACTGGAGACCTGCGCAAGCGGTTGCGACGCTGCCTGCGCAGCGATCGCCGCGCTACCGCCCGCAGACGCGGACGCACCCGCAGCGGACTCGCTAGCCGACGGCTGAATCGACCCGGACCACTCATGCGCGCCGCTGGCCGGCGAAGCCGTCTGCGAGCCCGCGACGGGCGAGGACGCAACCGCGCCTGCCGTCGTGGCACCGCCACCCGGCGTCGCCGAGCCGCTGGTGGTGACCGCGCTGGCGGTCACCGGCACGGCCGGCGTAACCGGCGCCGCAGCCTGAGCTGCAGCGCTGGCCGCGCTTGCTGCCGCGGCCGCTGCGGCATTGACCTGCGCGACCGCGCTTGCCGCGCCGGCCGCGGTTGTCGCGGTGGTTGCGGTGCTCGCAGCCATCGTCCCAACCGGCGCGGCAGAGGCAGACGCTACCGGCGCCGAAGCCCCCGAACCCGTAGCCGCCGCCGCAGAAGCCGCCAACACCCCCGACGAATCCAGCACCGGCACCGTCAGCACCGCCCCGAGACGCATGCGGCTCGGATCGTGACTCATGAACGCGTTCGGGTTTGCATCGAACAGCGCGCGGGACGCACGGGCGAGCGTCGCCCGGTCGTGCGATTGCGTGACGGCAATCGCCACGTCGTTCAACGACTGTCCGGGCTTCACGGTAAATTGACCGCCGTTCGCATACGAAACGGATGCGGCGTCCGGCGCACTCGCGGCGACGCTGGGCGCGGCGAGCGCGTTGCTCATGCCGACGCCAGCCAGCGCGAACGTGACCGCTGCCACGGCCGCAGCAGCCTGCAAGCGGCCGTTGCCCTGATCAATGAACATAGCCCGAAGGGATGAGAGTCGAAGGTTCATCGGGACCCCTGGCGCGTCAGCGCGCAGCCCTTTTTTGCGGTTGGAAAGAGACAAGATAATCGGAGCACACAATGAAAAAGCGCCGCGCAAGCGCGACGCTTCTTGAGTTTTCTACGCGTCGTGAGCGCGTAGTTTACTTTACTTGTCGAGCACAATGCGAAGCATGCGACGCAGCGGTTCCGCCGCGCCCCACAACAGCTGATCGCCGACCGTGAAAGCCGACAGATATTCGCCGCCCATGGCGAGCTTGCGCACGCGGCCGACCGGCACCGTCAGCGTACCCGTGACCACCGCCGGGGACAGATCGCGCATGGACGCTTCGCGTTCGTTCGGCACGACCTTGACCCAGTCGTTGCCCGACGCGAGGATGCTGTTCACTTCGTCCAGCGGCACGTCTTTGTTCAGCTTGATGGTCAACGCCTGCGAGTGGCAGCGCATTGCACCGATCCGCACGCACAGACCGTCTACCGGGATCGAACCCGGCGTGCCCATGGCGGGCTTGCCGAGAATCTTGTTGGTTTCGGCGCCGCCCTTCCACTCTTCTTTCGACATACCGTTGCCGAGATCCTTGTCGATCCACGGAATCAACGAGCCGGCGAGCGGCACGCCGAAGTTGGCGGTCGGCATGCGGTCGCTGTTCATGGCCGACAACACACGACGGTCGATATCCAGAATCGCCGACGACGGATCAGCCAGATCTTCTTTCGCCGCACCGTACAGCGTGCCCATCTGCTGCAGCAGTTCGCGCATGTTTTGCGCGCCCGCGCCAGAAGCGGCCTGATAAGTCATGGCCGTCATCCAGTCGACGAGGTTTTCGCGGAACAGGCCGCCCAGCGCCATCAGCATCAGGCTGACCGTGCAGTTGCCGCCGATGAAATTCTTCTGGCCTTTAACCAGCGCGTTCTTGATGACGTCGAGGTTGACGGGATCGAGAATGATGACAGCGTCGTCTTTCATGCGCAGCGACGAAGCCGCGTCGATCCAGTAGCCGTTCCAACCGGCCGCGCGCAGCTTCGGGAATACGTCATTCGTGTAATCGCCACCCTGACACGAGATGATAGCTTCGCACTTCTTCAGGTCTTCGATGCTTGTCGCATCCTTGAGCTTGGTCTCGTTTTTGGCGAACGACGGCGCGTTGCCGCCCGCGTTGCTGGTGCTGAAAAACACCGGTTCGATCAAGTCGAAATCGCCTTCCTGTTGCATACGTTGCATCAGGACGCTGCCGACCATACCGCGCCAACCTACGAGACCTACGTTCATGACTTCATACCCTTCGAATGGAAACTTCCCCGCATCTTTGCCCGCAGTGACCGCGCGGGGAAGATGAGCGGGCACGACGGACGATCAGCGTTTCGTGATCGTTTTCGGGGTAATCGTTTTGGTGACTGCTTTGGTGGTGATGGCGAGCTTAACCACACGGGCCGTTGTGCCGTGCAATTTCGAAATCGAGGAGATTTGAGCTACTTGCGCCATCGCTACAATATACACGAAAACCTGAATCCGGCGACGCTAAAGTCCGCCGCGATCGTCCGTATTACGCGCGAATCGGCCTGTTTCAAGGCCGATTCGCGTTTTAAAGGCCGCGTTTCAACGCGTCTGATCTCTACTTGAGCCGCACCGCTTTACAGCGCCGCGACCACCGCGTCGCCCATCGCGACCGTGCCGACCTGCTTGCAACCCGGCGTCAGAATGTCGCCCGTACGATAGCCCTGTTCGAGCACCTTCTTCACCGCGGTTTCGATGCGATCCGCCTGCTCCGCCTTGTTCAGCGAATAGCGCAACATCATGGCGGCCGACAGAATGGTCGCGAGCGGGTTGGCCACGCCCTTGCCGGCGATGTCCGGCGCGGAGCCGTGCGACGGCTCGTACAAGCCCTTGTTGTTCTTGTCGAGCGAGGCCGACGGCAGCATGCCGATCGAACCCGTGAGCATGGCCGCTTCGTCGGACAGAATATCGCCGAACATGTTGCCGGTGACGACCACGTCGAACGCCTTCGGCGCTTTCACGAGTTGCATGGCCGCGTTGTCGACGTACATGTGCGACAGCTCGACGTCCGCATACTCCTTCGAGACGTCGATCATCACGTCGCGCCAGAACTGCGACGTTTCCAGCACGTTCGCCTTGTCCACGCTCGTCAGCTTTTTCTGACGCTTTTGCGCGGCCTGAAACGCGACGTGCGCAATGCGGCGCACTTCGGGTTCCGAATAGCGCATGGTGTCGAAGCCTTCTTTCGCGCCTTCGAACAGACCATCCGGCGACGAACGCACGCCGCGCGGCGCACCGAAATAGATGTCGCCGTTTAGCTCGCGCACGATCAGGATGTCGAGGCCCGAGACGATCTCTTCCTTCAACGACGAAGCGCCGGTGAGTTGCGGATAGCAGATCGCCGGACGGAAGTTCGCGAACAGTTGCAGATGCTTGCGCAAGCCCAGAATGGCCTGCTCCGGACGCAGCGCGCGCTCGAGGCTGTCGTACTTCCAGTCGCCGACCGCGCCGAACAGAATCGCGTCGGCTTCCTTCGCCAGTGCCAGCGTCGAGTCGGGCAGCGGGTGACCCTTCGCTTCGTAGCCCGCGCCGCCAACCGGCGCTTCTTCGAGTTCGAACTTTTCGCCGAGTACGTTCAGGACCTTGACGGCCTCCTTGACGATTTCGGGACCGATGCCGTCGCCCGGCAAGACTGCGATCTTCATGCGAATTCCTTGAGGTTTTCTTTGAGAGAGTGGAACGCGTTCGTTAGCCGACGATGCGGTGATTCAGCCACGGCTGCTTGGTCAGGCGCTCCGCTTCGAACTGGCGAATCTTGTCCGCGTGACGCAGCGTGAGGCCGATATCGTCGAACCCGTTCAGCAGGCAGTACTTGCGGAAGCCGGCGACTTCGAACGGATAGGCGGTGCCGCCATCTGCCGTGCGCACGACTTGCGCTTCGAGGTCGACGGTCAGCTCGAAACCGTTGAACGCGTAGGTTTCGTTGAACAGGTGATCGACTTCCTGCTCCGTCAACACGATCGGCAGCACGCCGTTCTTGAAGCAGTTGTTGTAGAAAATGTCGGCGAAACTCGGCGCGATGATCGCGCGGAAGCCATATTGCTGCAGTGCCCACGGCGCATGTTCGCGCGAGCTGCCGCAGCCGAAGTTCTTGCGCGCCAGCAGCACCGAGGCGCCTTGATAACGGGCCTGGTTCAGCACGAAATCCGGATTCAGCGGACGCTTCGAATTGTCCTGGCCCGGTTCGCCGTGATCGAGATAACGCCATTCGTCGAACGCGTTCGGGCCGAAACCCGTGCGCTTGATCGACTTCAGGAATTGCTTCGGAATGATCGCGTCCGTGTCGACGTTCTCGCGATCGAGCGGCGCCACGACGCCGGTGTGTACGATGAATTTATCCATGACGCTTGCGCCTGTTTCAAAAGCGGGCAATGCGCGCGGCGGCTGGAATGCCGCTCGCCGCAATGCCGGCAACAATCAAAAACCGCTTATTTATCAGCGTGATTGCTGATCGAATTGCCGAGGTGTGACATGTCCTCGCCGAATCCGTGCACCGTGTTGCAGCCGGCAAGACCGAGCAATAGCCCAGCCAGCGTACCGAGCGCGAAGCGGCGCAATAGAGTAGTGCGATTCATGTTCTTCATCATGCGGTTTATCCAAGCTTGCGAATATCGACGAAATGCCCTTCGATGGCCGCAGCCGCAGCCATCGCGGGGCTGACCAGGTGGGTACGGCCACCGGCGCCCTGACGACCTTCAAAATTACGATTCGACGTGGACGCGCAACGCTCGCCCGGATCCAGCCGGTCGGCGTTCATGGCGAGGCACATCGAGCAACCGGGTTCACGCCACTCGAAACCGGCATCGGTAAAGACCTTGTCGAGGCCTTCGCGTTCCGCTTGCGCCTTGACCAGCCCCGAACCCGGCACGACCATGGCCAGTCGGATATTCGGCGCAACGCGGCGGCCCAGCTTCTTGACGACGTAAGCCGCGGCGCGAATGTCTTCAATGCGCGCGTTGGTGCACGACCCAATGAAGATTTTATCCGGCTTGATCGATTCGATCGGCGCGTTCGGTTCGAGCGCCATGTATTTCAACGCACGTTCCATCGCGTCGCGCTTGACCGGATCTTTTTCGCGCTCCGGATCCGGCACGCGTCCGTCGACCGCCGTAACCATTTCCGGCGACGTGCCCCAGGTGACTTGCGGCACGATCTCGGCGGCGTTCAGCTCGACCACGCGATCGAATTGCGCGCCGTCGTCCGACTTGAACTGCTTCCAGTATTCGACCGCGTGATCCCACTCCACGCCTTCCGGCGAGAACGGACGGCCCTTCAGGTACTCGACCGTGGTGCTGTCTACCGCGACCATGCCGGCGCGCGCGCCGGCTTCGATCGCCATGTTGCAGACCGTCATGCGGCCTTCCATGGACAGCGCGCGAATCGTCGAACCGCCGAATTCGATCGCGTAACCGGTGCCGCCCGCGGTGCCGATCTTGCCGATGATAGCCAGCACGATGTCTTTCGCGGTGCAGCCGCGCGGCAGCGGGCCTTCGACCTTCACCAGCATGTTCTTGCTCTTCTTCTGCAAGAGCGTTTGCGTGGCCAGCACGTGTTCGACTTCGGACGTGCCGATGCCATGCGCGAGCGCACCGAACGCGCCGTGCGTGGACGTGTGCGAGTCGCCGCAGACGATCGTCATGCCTGGCAGCGTGGCGCCCTGCTCCGGCCCGATGATGTGCACGATGCCTTGGCGCAGGTCGTTCATCTTGAACTGCGTGATGCCGTAAGCGTCGCAGTTCGTATCCAGCGTGTCGACCTGCAGCTTCGAAACCGGATCGGCAATGCCGTGGCTGCGGTCGGTGGTGGGCACGTTGTGGTCGGAGACCGCCAGATTCGCGCTGATGCGCCACACCGGACGCTCAGCCAGCTTCAGGCCTTCGAATGCCTGCGGGCTGGTCACTTCGTGCAGCAGATGACGGTCGATGTAGAGAATCGTCGTACCGTCTTCTTCCGTGTGGATCACGTGCGTGTTCCACAATTTGTCGTAGAGAGTCTGTGCCATGGTGTATGCGGGATAGTAATGACTGCGGGCTGACTGTGTCGGTCGATTATGCCACGCAGCGTCCCGCTTTGGGCCGCCCATCCACGGAGAAAACCGATAAAAAACAGGGAGTTGGGTGGTAGTGGCAATACCTGTATGGATGCCACCATGCAGCGAACGCCGTCGCCCGGCGCGTGTCAGCGTTCGAGATCGAAGCCGAGTTGCGCACGTCCCAGCGCCGTCAGATCGCTTTCCTGAGCGCGGCCCATGAAGTCGGTTTCGAAGTGATCGGCGGGGAAATCCGGCGGGCTGTCGCCGCGCAAAAAGCTCGATAGTTGGCGCTTCAGATAGGCCTCGTTTTTCGCGCACCACGGTGCGGACGCGATGTACATCACGTTGCTGTAGCCGCTGCCCCGGTGTGTGTCTTCGACGGAATGCACAACGTCGCTGTGCCAGAAGACGGCGTCGCCGGGTTGCATGTGCGGTATCGGTGTGACCGCCTCGAGCAACAGGCTGTGCCACGCCGGCTGGATCGACAGCGCGCGGGCCGGTTGCGCGCCGCATAGCTCGTCGTCGGGCACGTCTTCCTGCAACGCGCGTAGAACCACATAGGCCATCGCGTTGGCGATCGGGATCAGTTGCAGCGTGCCGTCGCCGGGGCCTTGCGGCGTGAGCGCGGTCCAGCCCTGGAAGGTGCGGAACATCGAGCACACCGCCGGCGACGGAATCTCCTGCACATCCGGGCGAAACGCGGCGTCGAATGGATCGTAAGCGCGCCAGTTGCCCGACAGCACGTGCCGGTAGACCTGCTGGAAATTCGGATCGAGCCAACGCTCGACAGACCCGCCGTCGACGTGCGGCGACAAACCCAGCGATTCCGATCCCGGCGGCCGTCGGCGAATCCGGTCCGCGTAGACCGGCACACGCTCAGGGTCGAAATGTGTCTTCTCCGCGCTTTCCGAGGTCCACAGGCGGTTCAGGAACACCCGCGTATGGGTCAGTTGCTCGGACTGTCGCGCGGCCGTTTGCGGCTTCGACCAGTAGACGCCGTAGATCTGCGGCTTGCTGGACGACAGATTGCCGAAGTATCGGTCTTCCGCGCGGTGCGCGAGCTTGCCGTCGAGGTCGTTGCGCTCAACGTAGTCGGCGATTTCGTCGTTCCAGTCAGCCGCTTGCTGCGGGTCGAACACGCGCCGCACCACGCAAGCGCCGCGGGTCTTGATGCTGGCGATCGTGCGCCGATCGACGTCGCCGGAAACGATCGACGCATAGTCGAACACCGGAATCGCCTCGCGCCCCTGCTCGCGGTCGCGGCGAACGGCGTCGACCTGCTGACGGATCGCACCTTCCACTTCGTTGAACACTTGCACGTAGTTGGGCAACGCGGCGCGCAAAGCGCGTTTCGTAGCGCGAATCGCCTCGGGAAGATTGTCGATAACGAGCGGCATGGCGTGTCTCCTTGAATCGCTCCATCGGTTTTTTAGATGTGGACTCGCTGTCAGATTAAGGACTTTGAGAGCCCATGTGCATCTTATCCAACCAGGTATCGATACAATTTGGACATTCGCCGTGTTCTCTCTCTCGCAGCCTGGTTGCGTGACGTGAAACCTCAGGTGCTGATCGGCAATTTTTTTAGCGCACGGGCATGCGCCAAAATATGCGACCTCGGCTGACCTGGAAACGCGCCCCACCTCGCTGGAGCGATCAGGACGTCGATCGCAGCGCACGCCTCGTCAATGAGGCCAGGTTGCTGGTGGATCGTCTAGTGAACAGGCCGAACCGCTTTGCAGACTGCCATTGTCAACGTTGATGGATCGGACTCCCTTGTCGTACACCTCTGGAGAGTTTCGTTGGGACCCGGCATCGTCACGGAGGCCGAGTTTGCCAGACGTGCCGTCGATCCGGGCGGCAACGCTTCCCAGCAGACGCGGGGATCCGCCTGCAGTTCCCATTCAGGCACTAATTCGAACCCGGCGGGACAGCTTTCTCCGCCTTTCGCCACTCTCGTGGTTGAAAGAAATCTGTTCCATTGGCTGATACCGTTATTGCAGAATGTAAGCGCCGGTTCTCGGGGAAGGGTTCCCTGCCAAATATTACACGTCGCCGCGCTGAACCAGCCGTCTGCCAGGCCGATTTCTCTAACACCGGCCGCCGAATGAGACAGCATCGAGCACAACTCCGCTTTATGTGCCATTGCTTGCCTCACATTGACAGGTGAATAGTTCCCCCAGCATGCCGAGCCTTCCGGCGATTTCGAGGAAACCACGACTTCAGACGTTACACGAGAGATTTTCTTGCATAACGACGTCTCAGTTTGATTAGTGCTTTTTGTTATCACACAGGGTACGTTCTCGCTTCCTGAGACAACGTTTTTTCCAGCAATTCTGGCAAAGGAATGCAACTCGAGGTGCGTTGAACAGATACTCGAATCTTTTTCAATGTCTTCTGCTGTCACAAGCTGATAGCCGGTGGGACATCCGGGAATCGGGCTATTTGTCATGTGTATCGGATGCTTTGAAATTGTGCATATTTCGCCGTTAGTGAACTGCACATCCTGGCTATATATAATCATGCAACTCGAATCGGCACTTTTTAGCAAGTAGCCTCCACGAGTGCGAAATTTGTCGCCCACATCCATGCGTGCGCATAGCGATTCTTTATATATGTCCGCGATGCTCTCCGGCATCTGCTCCCAACTGCCGTCACAGTATCCGTGTCCTGTACCATCGGTAATAATATTCACGCTCGCTTGGAAATCCGCTTCCTGGTTCGCGCTGCGCTCCCCTTCCAGGCATGGACCGCCGCACGCCGTCGAACTTAGCGCCGCGAGATATCCCGTGTAGTAATCGCGATCCATTGCTCCATTTTCGAATGGGATACATTGATCTGCCACGGATCTTGCAACTTGCCGCGCAGCGGGTGTGGGCGGACTGCCGCAACTGGTGAATCCCATCCACGGCATTTCATTCCAGGCTTCGTGCCCCACGGGGAAATGGGCAAGCCGCGGTTGGCCACCTGGAGACGGCAATGTAAAGGCAATGTGATTGGGATTGTATTGAGGATTGGGTGTCATCGGCGTGGAAGGAGGTTCGGCTGCGGACCGCCAACCGACAACCTGATACCAATGGATTCGTCCCATTGCGGCCCATTCATTCTCCGCACGTAGTACAGGATCCAGAAATCTTCCGAGACTCGCGTTGACATCGATGAAATTGGCCGTCGGCCGGATCGTGTAGACGTAACCGGTCCGAAACCCTCCCCCGTGATCCCACAACCAGCGGTAAGCCCGAACAAAATCACTGCTCGTGGAAACGTAGCCTGAATAGTCATTGTCCGGCCCGGCATGCCCGGTTGCATGATTAAAGAGACTCAGGTTGGCAATGGTTCCAGGACGCGATGCGTCGACGCCTCTAGCAACGAATCCGCCTGCGCGCCTTACTTCGTTTGGCGTGCGCGTGTCAGCCCGGTAAACCAGATCTGGAATTTGCGCCGGCTGGGCGGCGACGTTTCCGGTCACCCAAAATAGCAGCGCGCACAAAGCGCTAACGCCACCTGACATTCTCATAAATTTCACCTAATTCGAGTCGCCTGTGAGACATCAGGGATACAGAATTCCTTCTGTATTGAAAATAATATAAGTTTCAGAAACCCGCTCATCCGGCTCACCCATCACATAAGATCCTATGCCGATTGGTATCCCGCCGGGGATCGGGTCGAAGAATCTTAGGGAAAGCGAATTTTCACGACTGCAAACAGAGTAGGTAACCGAAATATTTGAATTTAAACTTCCCTGAATCGATAGATCGACGTATTGCGTAATCACATCGTAATAAAATCCTAACGTACTATCAGTAAAATGATTGGCCGTTGTTCTCTGGACAATACAGGGTATCTTGCTGGTGGAAATAAGAAGATAGAGGTCTATATTCGAATTATTCTTGTCGACCAGACTAATCGCGTATTTGTACGTTGATTTTTCTGGGATCGGTTTCTCGAACGAGAATCGTGGATTCAGTTGCACTGTTCCTCCTGAATACGCCAATGAGGACCAATTATTATCATTTTTGTAATAAGATAGCCCATATCGCTGTGCAAAGATTGGCGTAAAACCGGCATTTATGTAAAGCACCGGTCCGCTCGCGGCGATTGCAATCGGCGAAGTCGTGAAACCGATCACTGACAGAATCGCAAGTGTTGCGGCCACGCATCTCCGCTTTTGTCCCAGCCTCATTTTTCCCTCCTCAATGAATGCCGAATTTTGGTTGGCATTGAATCAGGCCACTATCAATTAAAATTTTTCTCCGGCTGCTATCTTGGATACAGGACACCCTCGGTATTTAAGAAAACATAAGTCTCTGAAATCCGCTCATTCGTTTGGGCATACGATCCTACCGCAATCGGAATACCGCTATTCAGTGGATCGAAAAACCGCACCGCAAGCGTATTATCGCGACTACAAACAGAATAAGACGTCGAAACATTGGAATTGAAAACATGACCAATCGACAAGTTCGTATATTGCGTCGTCACATTGTAGACAACCCCTAACAGTTCGCCGGCGAGGTTACCGGACCTTGCTATATGTACGATGCACGGATCTTTGTTCGTCGAAATAAATAAATAAAAATCGGCATTCGCATTATTCCTCTCCTTCACGTAAATTACATATTTGTACGAAGATGCGTTTGGCGGAGATTGTTCGAACGAGAAACGAGGCTTAGAAGGCACGGTGGTCGCAGAATTTCTCAATAAAACCCACGCATTTCCGTTGTAATAAGATAAATCGTACTTTCTCGCGAAATATTCTGAAAAATCGATACTCGCATTAAGGGTTGGCGCTTCCGCTCTCGCATTCCGCGCAACCATAATCAAAATAAGAAAGCATATAGTCGCATTAAGTGCGGTTGCGAATCCGGACTTTTCTCTTACTGTCACCTTGCTCTCCTTGGTTCAGGCAATCTCTCGCGTAAGATCACGACGCGTCAAAAATCGGTGAAGTCCGGCTTGCCAATTCATTCCGACTTCGAGATCGATTCCGGAATTGATAGTACGTACGTCCCGTCTACTTTCCCGTGATCCGCCGATGACATTTTCATCATGTCCCGGAGATTCTTGTTCAAGGGGACCGCGAACAGCGCGGTTTCAACGATTTGTTGAATAACGGGGCCATCCTGAGGCATTGCACCGCAGGCAAATAAATGCACGCGTCATTCCGGGCACACAAATAAAAAAGCCCCGGCAATTGCCGGGGCTTCGATCCTGCTAAAACCGGTCGATCAACGTTGCGCGATCGGCTTGGCTTCGCGTTGCGTATCGCCGACGAACAATTGGCGCGGACGGCCAATCTTCTGTTCCGGATCAGCGATCATTTCGTTCCACTGCGCAATCCAGCCCACCGTACGCGCCATCGCGAAGATACACGTGAACATGGACGTCGGGATGCCCAGCGCGCGCTGCACGATACCCGAGTAGAAGTCGACGTTCGGATACAGCTTGCGCGACACGAAGTATTCGTCTTCCAGCGCGATCTTTTCCAGCGCCATGGCCAGCTTGAACAGCGGGTCGTCGTGCAGGCCCAGTTCTTCCAGCACTTCGTGGCAGGTTTCGCGCATCAGCTTGGCGCGCGGGTCGTAGTTCTTGTACACGCGATGGCCGAAGCCCATCAGCTTCACGCCCGAGTTCTTGTCTTTCACCTGCTTGATGAACTCGGCAATGTTGTCGACCGAGCCGATTTCTTCCAGCATGTTCAGCGCGGCTTCGTTCGCACCGCCGTGCGCCGGGCCCCACAGACAGGCGATACCGGCCGCGATACACGCGAACGGGTTCGCGCCCGACGAACCGGCGAGACGCACGGTCGAGGTGGATGCATTCTGTTCGTGGTCCGCATGCAGAATCAGGATGCGGTCGAGTGCGCGCACCAGCACGTCGTTGACCTTGTACTCTTCGCACGGGTTCGAGAACATCATATGCATGAAGTTCGCGCTGTACGACAGATCGTTCTTCGGGTACGCAAACGGCTGACCGATGCTGTACTTGTACGCCATCGCGACCAGCGTCGGCAGCTTCGCGATCATGCGAATAGCCGACACTTCACGGTGACGCGGATTGTTGATGTCGAGCGAGTCGTGATAGAACGCCGACAGCGCGCCGACTGCGGCGACCAGAATCGCCATCGGGTGTGCGTCGCGACGGAAGCCACGGAAGAAGAAGTGCATTTGCTCGTGCACCATCGTGTGCTTCGTGACGGTGTTCACGAACTCTTCTTTCTGCTGCGCATTCGGCAGTTCGCCTTTCAGCAGCAGATAGCAGGATTCGAGGAAGTCCGCGTTTTCCGCGAGGTTGTCGATCGGGTAGCCGCGATACAGCAGCTCGCCCTTGTCGCCGTCGATGTAGGTGATCGCCGAATTGCAAGCCGCCGTCGACATGAAGCCCGGGTCGTACGTGAACTTGCCGGTCTGGCCGTACAGTTTGCGGATGTCGATCACGTCCGGGCCGAGAGTGCCCTTGTAAATCGGCATTTCAACGCTCGGCGAATTGTCGCTGAACGATAGCGTGGCTTTAACATCTGACGGGGTCATAGCACATCCTCAATCGAAGTATGGAAACAGGGTTTCGATAATTGCACGCCTGGAACAACGGACTAGCGGCGCTCAAGCGTTGCGCAGCAGCTCCAGCACCCGGATCACATCCGGGTCCGCGAGGTCGCCTTCCGGTTCCTTGCGGGCCAGCAGCAAGTCCATCAGGTCGTTATCGCTCAGCTCGAGCAGGCGCGTAAGGGCGCCCACGTCGGCATCGCTGAGGTCATGCTCATATCGGCCGAAAAAACGTTCAAAGATCAGATCGTTTTCCAGCAGGCCGCGCCGCGCGCGCCAGCGAAGGCGCGCGCGGCGAAGAGGGTCGGACTGATGCGATGTTTCTGGGTTCATCATCCTAGACAGCGCGACGCACCATCAATTCCTTGATTTTGCCAATCGCCTTGGTCGGGTTGAGGCCCTTCGGGCACACGTCGACGCAATTCATGATGGTATGGCAACGGAACAGGCGGTACGGATCTTCCAGGTTGTCGAGGCGCTCACCCGTGGCTTCGTCGCGGCTGTCCGCGATGAAGCGATAAGCTTGCAACAGACCAGCCGGGCCGACGAACTTGTCCGGATTCCACCAGAAGCTCGGGCACGACGTCGAGCAGCTTGCGCACAGAATACATTCGTACAGGCCGTCGAGCTCGTCGCGCTCTTCCGGCGACTGCAGACGCTCCTTTTCCGGCGGCGGCGTGTCGTTAATCAGATACGGCTTGATCGAGTGGTACTGGTTGAAGAACTGCGTGAAATCGCAGATCAAGTCGCGCACCACCGGCAGACCCGGCAGCGGGCGCAACACGATCTTTTGCGGCAGATCGTTCAGGTTCGTCAAACAGGCCAGCCCGTTCTTGCCGTTGATGTTCATTGCGTCCGAACCGCACACGCCTTCACGGCACGAGCGGCGGAACGACAACGTTTCGTCGACTTCCTTCAGCTTGACGAGCGCGTCGAGCAGCATGCGTTCATGCGAGTCGATTTCGATCTCGTACGATTGCATGCGCGGCGCTGCGTCCTTGTCCGGGTCGTAGCGGTAAATTTCAAATGTACGCTTTGCCATTTCTGAATTCCTTTAGCTTGTGCCTTAGAAGGTCCGCGCTTTCGGCGGAACCGATTCGACTGTGAGCGGTTGCATGTGAACCGGCTTGTAGTCGAGGCGATCGCCTTCGCTGAACCACAGCGTATGACGCAGCCAGTTTTCGTCGTCGCGATGTTCGAAGTCGTTCTGCGCGTGCGCGCCACGGCTTTCTTTGCGTGCGTCGGCGGAAACCATCGTGGCGCGTGCCACTTCGATCAGGTTCGCCACTTCCAGCGCTTCGATACGCGCCGTGTTGAACACCTTCGACTTGTCCTTCAGATGGATGTTGTCGACGCGTTCAGCCACTTCGCGAATGCGCTCCACACCTTCCGACAGCAGAGCCGACGTACGGAACACGCCAGCGTGCTTCTGCATCGTGCCGCGAATGTCGTTCGCGACCGATTGCGCGTACTCGCCCGACGACGAGCTATCCAGCTTCGCCAGACGCGACAGCGCGAAGTCGGCGGCGTCGGCCGGCAGCGGCTTGTGCTCCTTGATTTCCTTCACATGCTTGACGATGTGGTTACCGGCCGCGCGGCCGAACACCACCAGGTCGAGCAGCGAGTTCGTGCCGAGACGGTTCGCACCGTGCACCGACACGCACGAGCATTCGCCCACGGCGTAGAAACCGTTGACCGGATCTTCCGCGCCCTTCGACGTACCCACGACCTGGCCGTGAATATTCGTAGGAATGCCACCCATCTGATAGTGGATGGTCGGCACGACCGGGATCGGCTCTTTAATACAATCGACGTTCGCGAACTTCATGGCGATTTCGCGGATCGACGGCAGACGCTTCATGATCGTCTCGGCGCCGATGTGCGACAGGTCGAGCAGCACGTGGTCCTTGTTCGGACCCACGCCGCGGCCTTCCTTGATTTCCTGGTCCATTGAACGCGACACGAAGTCACGCGGCGCCAGATCCTTCAAAGTGGGCGCGTAGCGTTCCATGAAACGCTCGCCGTTCGAGTTACGCAGAATGCCGCCTTCGCCGCGCACGCCTTCGGTAATCAGCACGCCCGCGCCGGCCACGCCGGTCGGGTGGAATTGCCAGAATTCCATGTCTTGCAGTGCGATGCCCGAACGCGCAGCCATGCCCAAGCCGTCACCGGTGTTGATGAACGCATTCGTGGACGCCGCGAAGATCCGGCCCGCGCCGCCCGTGGCGAACAGCGTGGTTTTGCCTTCGAGAATGTAGACGTCGCCGGTTTCCATTTCCAGCGCGGTCACGCCGAGCACGTCGCCTTCGGCGTCGCGGATCAGATCCAGCGCCATCCACTCGACGAAGAACTGCGTCTTGGCTTCGACGTTCTTCTGGTACAGCGTGTGCAGCAGTGCGTGACCGGTACGGTCGGCAGCCGCGCAGGCGCGTTGCACCGGCTTTTCGCCGTAGTTCGCGGTATGGCCGCCGAACGGGCGTTGGTAAATCGTGCCGTCGGCGTTACGGTCGAACGGCATGCCGAAGTGTTCGAGTTCGTAGACAGCGTTCGGTGCTTCGCGGCACATGAACTCGATCGCATCCTGGTCGCCGAGCCAGTCGGAACCCTTGATCGTGTCGTAGAAGTGATAGTGCCAATTGTCTTCGCTCATGTTGCCGAGCGAAGCGCCGATGCCGCCTTGAGCAGCGACCGTGTGCGAACGCGTCGGGAACACTTTGGACAGCACGCAAACCGACAGACCGGCGCGCGCGAGTTGCAGCGAAGCGCGCATTCCCGAGCCGCCTGCGCCGACGATAACCACGTCGAAACGGCGACGCGGCAGAGAATTCTTGATTGCAGCCATTCTTTTACACTCTCCAGAGAATCTGCGCAGCGTAGCCCGCACACGCGAGCAGCCAGACGATCGTCAGCGCTTGAAGCAGCAGGCGCGTGCCAACGGGCTTCACATAGTCCATCCAGATGTCGCGGATACCAACCCACGCGTGATAGAACAGCGAGAGCAGCGTGACAAACGTGGCGAGCTTCATCCATTGCGTCGCGAAGATCGACGCCCAGCCGTCGTACGAGAAATCATGTGCGCCGAAGAACCAGGCGAGCAGGATCACCGTGTAGACCGCCATGATGGCGGCGGTGATGCGTTGCGCGAGCCAGTCGCGCAGACCGTAATGCGCGCCGACGACGAGACGCTTCGGACCAATTCGGTTATGACTTGCCATTTTTTTAGAATGCTCCGAAGAGTTTGAGCGCGAAGACAATCGTCAGCAGCGACGAAACGACCAGGACGACGATGGAGGTTTGCTTGCCCTTCTCTTTGGTCGTGAGGCCGTGGCTCGTGTCCATGATCAGGTGACGTACACCCGCGCAGAAATGGAACAGGAAGGCCCACGCGAGAACGAGCGTGATGAGCTTGACGATGATGTTGGAGAGGAAGCCCTTGAAGACATCGAAGCTAAGCTCGGACGTCAGGCTCTGATCAAAGAGGTACAGCAGGAACGGAAGAAAAACAAAAAGCAGACCACCGCTCAAGCGGTGCAAGATCGACACTCGCCCCGCTAGCGGGAGACGGTATGCCGTCAAAATCTGCCCGATACCGATGTTCCGGAATTCCGGCCTCGGTTTTTTTACGGCTTCAGCCATGCTAGACCCCTACTATGTAGTCACACTAATCCGCAATTTTAGCGCCTTTTTATATCGCGCTGCAGCGAAAACCACGACAGGTCCGTGACAGCACACGCAATAAAGACGCCTTCAAACAGGCGCGGGTGTGGGACACCGCGCCTTTCTTCAGCCTGTTCAGCTTAGATCGTTCTGATAGTAATACCCGGTTGTGACATACCAACCACGGCGCACCTCAACCGGCCGGTCACCATATGTATAGGACACGCGCTCGACCGATAACAGCGGAAAACCCGCCGGCACATTCAGCAGATCGGCCACGGCGGGTTCCGCCGCCACCGCGCGGATCTTCTCCGTGGCGCGGATCATGCGCGTGCCGAATTCCGTCTCGAACATCGCGTAGAGGGGACCTTTATACTCCGACAGCCGTTCAAGCGTGAGGCCGCGAAACACCGCACCGGGCAGCCAGATTTCGTCGAGCACGGTGACTTCGCCGTCGAACTGCAGCAGACGCTTGATCAACACCACCGGATCGGCGGGCTTGAGATCGAGTTGCCGCGCGATGTCCGCTGAAGCACGCAAGCGCCGGCACTCCAGCAGGCGGCTGACGTGCGGATGCTCCGCACCGTCATCGGCCAGTAATCTGAGGAAGCGAAACTGGGCACGGTCTTCGTTGTGCGTTGCAACAAACGTGCCTTTGCCCTGGCGGCGGACCAGCAGGTTGTCGGCGGCAAGTTCGTCGATCGCTTTGCGCACCGTGCCCTGACTAACCTTGAATCTGGCCGCCAATTCGACTTCACTAGGAATGATCTCGCCCGGCTTCCATTCGCCGCTTTCCAGACTCTGCGTAATCAAGCCCTTGATCTGCTGATACAAGGGGCTGAAAGTCGGCGACGTGGCGGGAACGGCAGCGGGTACACCTTCGCCCGCGGCTACCTGGCCGCTCGGATTCGTTGTGTTCGCCGGGTTCGAATTCATGCGCGCATTTCATCATAAAGGCCTAGGCCGCGTCTAGGGTTTTCCCCGCAACAGATATGTCTTATATAAGACATAAGATAATGTTGACTTTGTGTCTGACGACTCCTACACTCCTTGTCGAGCAAGGGTTTGCGGGTTTTTCGGGGGGCTGCTGAAGGCGCCGCCGCGACGCACCGGCAGCCACTCTGCACCATGCTGTTCCCTCGCAGTTCAGGTTTCGATCCGCCCGCCATTCGTTGGTCAGACGCTTGCCGAAACGCGCTGTTTGCAGGAGCCCGCACCGTGCAGCGGCTACTCGGCGCCTCGTTATTCCGCTCCCCGCTCGGTGTTACAGAGTCAGGTTTCCGGCATGGCGGTCTTGTCGCAGCGCGTCACCCGGCCTCGTCACGATTACGGGGTCGTCCGCGAAGAGTGAATTCCGCCGTGTTTCACAACGCTTCGCTGAACGCACATATAGAATGGCGTTTTCCCTAGCGTCTAACGCATCGTCCTGGAGATTTCTCAATGGCTAAGCCCGCAAAGCGCGTTGCCGTCACCGGCGCCGCAGGTCAAATCGCTTACTCCCTGCTGTTCCGCATCGCCAATGGCGACCTGCTCGGCAAGGACCAACCGGTTGTCCTGCAACTGCTCGACCTGCCGCAAGCGCAAGGCGCCGTCAAAGGCGTCGTGATGGAACTGGATGATTGCGCATTCCCGCTGCTGTCGGGCGTCGTGATCACTGACGACCCGAAGGTCGCGTTCAAAGATGCCGACGTGGCCCTGCTGGTCGGCGCCCGCCCGCGTTCGAAAGGCATGGAGCGTAAAGACCTGCTGTCGGCTAACGCTGAAATCTTCACGGTTCAGGGCAAGGCGCTGAACGAAGTCGCGAGCCGCGACGTGAAGGTGCTGGTGGTCGGCAACCCGGCCAACACGAACGCCTACATCGCCATGAAGTCGGCGCCGGATCTGCCGAAGAAGAACTTCACCGCCATGCTGCGCCTGGACCACAATCGCGCGCTGTCGCAACTGGCCGCCAAGTCGGGCAAGCCGGTCGCGTCGATCGAAAAGCTGGCCGTGTGGGGCAACCACTCGCCGACCATGTACCCGGACTTCCGCGTTGCAACGGCTGAAGGTCAAGACCTGACCAAGCTGATCAACGACGAAGAATGGAACCGCAACACGTTCATCCCGACCGTCGGCAAGCGCGGCGCGGCGATTATCGAAGCGCGCGGCCTGTCGTCGGCAGCGTCGGCGGCTAACGCAGCGATCGACCACGTGCGTGACTGGGTGCTCGGCACGAACGGCAAGTGGGTCACCATGGGTATCCCGTCGGACGGTTCGTACGGCATTCCGGAAGACATCGTCTACGGTGTGCCGGTTACGTGCGAAAACGGCGAATACAAGCGTGTGGAAGGCCTGGAAATCGACGCGTTCTCGCGCGAGAAGATGGACGGCACGCTGAACGAATTGCTGGAAGAGCGCGAAGGCGTTCAACACCTGCTCGGCTAAGCGTCCATGCAGATGAGCCGGAACTCCTCCGTAGCAGCACCGCGGCGGGTTCCGGTTTTTTACGTGCGAACGATGTTGCCGACCCGGCGGTTCGCACCTGATTCGAACGCGTTTTGCGCCGCTGCTTCACGGCATGACAAGCCGCACAGCCCGCAGAGTGCGTCCGAATCAGCTTTCTCTCAACATTTCCCACGCTCCTGACGCCGAAGATGCGCGCCCTCACACCCGCCGAAGTGCTGTTTGACGGCGAAGTGCCGCCCGCCGTGCTGCCTGCCTGCGATCACTACGCCGGCAGCGAAAAGCTGATGCTGAAATCGCTCGCGTTGCAGCAACAACTCGGGCCGGTGTTCGACATCACGCTCGACTGCGAAGACGGCGCTCAGGTGGGCCGCGAGGCGGAACACGCGGAGCTGGTCGCGTCGCTGCTGGGCAGCGAGCATGACCGCTTCGGCCGCGTCGGCGTGCGGATTCACGACTTCGATCACGCGCACTGGCGCGAGGACGTCCGTCTCATTCTGCGAGCCGCGAAGCGAGCGCCTGCTTACATCACGCTGCCCAAGATCCGTCACGTCGCCGACGCCGCCGAAATGGTCGCGTACATCGAGGCGATGCGCCGCGAGCTGGGCATCGCGCAACCCGTGCCGGTGCAACTGCTGGTCGAGACGCACGGCGCGCTCACGCGCGTATTCGACCTGGCCGCGCTGCCAGGCGTCGAAGCGCTGAGCTTCGGCCTGATGGATTTCGTCTCCGCGCACAACGGCGCGATTCCCGATACCGCGATGCGCTCGCCCGGTCAGTTCGATCATCCGCTGGTTCGGCGCGCCAAGCTGGAAATTTCGGCCGCGTGCCACGCCTACGGCAAGGTGCCGTCGCATAACGTCAGCACGGAAGTGCGCGACATGAGCGTGGTGGCGAACGACGCCGCGCGCGCTCGCAACGAATTCGGCTACACGCGTATGTGGAGCATCCACCCGGCGCAGATCGAGGCGATCGTCGCCGCGTTCGCCCCGCGCGACGAAGAAATCGCCACGGCCACCGAAATCCTGCTTGCCGCGCAATCCGCCCAGTGGGGACCGACGCGCTATCACGACACGCTGCACGATCGCGCCAGCTACCGTTACTACTGGTCGGTGCTGCGCCGTGCGCGCGCCACGGGTCGCGCCGTCGCGCAAGACGCCGCGCCGCTCTTCACGGAAGTGGGCGCTAACGGGCACCGCGCTTCATGAGCTTGACGACCCGTCATGCCGTTGGCCGCGCGGCGCCGAACAGCGCCAGCGCCTGCCGCTTTTACGGGAACAGCTCGCAAGACCAGGTCAGGCAGCACGCAGCACAC
Source organism: Paraburkholderia sp. BL21I4N1 (assembly GCF_002973525.1). Lineage (GTDB taxonomy): Bacteria > Pseudomonadota > Gammaproteobacteria > Burkholderiales > Burkholderiaceae > Paraburkholderia. Next base: position 395 of record NZ_PVEN01000013.1, on the reverse strand, counting down.
GTCGAACACGCGGTTCAACCTGAAGCAACGAGCAGGCACAAAGGAGATTGCGGGAGATGAGCGAGACAACGCAAAACGCCGGTGCACAAGGCGGCGAAGAACCCAAGAGCGGCTTCAAGCCGAAGAAATCCGTCGCGCTGTCGGGCGTGACGGCGGGCAATACGGCGCTGTGCACCGTCGGCAAGACCGGCAACGACCTGCATTACCGTGGCTACGACATTCTCGACATTGCCGGCGCGTGCGAATTCGAAGAGATCGCCTATCTCCTGGTCCACGAAAAGCTGCCGACCCAGGCCGAGCTGACCGCTTACAAAACGAAGCTCAAGGGCATGCGCGGCCTGCCCGCGAACGTGAAAGCCGCGCTCGAATGGATTCCGGCCGCCGCGCACCCGATG
>NZ_PVEN01000012.1 GCF_002973525.1 Paraburkholderia sp. BL21I4N1 | reverse complement strand
GGCGCATTCGAAGCACACGGTTTCGCGACCGTGGACCTGACCTTCGATGAACTCTCGAAGCAGCACATCCGCTACATGGTCGGCGGCCGCTCGCCGCTCGCGCATAGCGAACGTCTGTTCCGTTTCGAGTTTCCCGAACGGCCGGGCGCGCTGATGAAGTTTTTGTCGTCGATGGCGCCGAACTGGAATATCAGCCTGTTCCATTACCGCAACCAGGGCGCGGACTACAGTTCGATCCTGGTCGGCATTCAGGTGCCCGAAAGCGAGAACGCGGCGTTCGACCAGTTTCTCGCCACGCTCGGTTATCCGAACTGGGAAGAGACGCGGAATCCCGTCTATCGACTGTTTCTCGCGTAGTCGAACGCGTCGGGGTTTACCTTAGTCCCACGCATCGCGGCAAACCCACCACGGTGATCCGGCGAATGAGCCACAAGCTCCGTCTGGACAGCGTTAGCGCGCTTTTCGATCCACTAGCGCCACGAGCTGACGCCTCACCGTTATCTCAAAACTAGATATCGCCTATCCGTCATATCGCGTTGCGCGATATAGGCCGTGATCGCCACACTGAGCGCCAGTTAAACAACACGTCATGGCACCGGAGCAGCGTTAACGCGCTCACTTCGGCCGACAGGAGACAACTCATGCGCACTCAAGTTGGCATCATCGGCGCCGGGCCCGCGGGCCTGCTGCTTTCCCATCTGCTTCATTTGCGCGGCATCGACTCCGTCGTGCTCGAATCGCGCTCACGCGAACAGATCGAATCCACCATTCGCGCCGGTGTGCTCGAACAGGGCACCATGGACCTGCTGACCGAGGCCGGCGTCGGCGCGCGCATGCATGCCGAAGGCGCGTTGCATCACGGCTTCGAGCTGGCTTTCGAAGGCAAACGCCGGCGTATCGACCTGACCGGACTCACCGGCCATTCGATCACGGTGTACGCGCAGCACGAAGTCATCAAGGACCTGGTGGCGGCGCGCGTCGCCGCGGACGGCGCGCCGCGCTTCGGCGTATCGAATGTGTCGATTCACGGCATCGAGACCGAGTCGCCCTCGATCCGCTACCACCACGAAGGCGAAACGCACGACCTGCAGTGCGATTTCGTGATCGGTTGCGACGGCTCGCAAGGCGTGTCGCGCGCGGCGATTCCGCAGGCGCTGCGGCAGGACTTCGAGCGCGTTTATCCGTTCGGGTGGTTCGGCATTCTGTGCGAAGGCGTGCCGTCGTCGGAAGAATTGATCTACGCGCGTCACGAGCGGGGTTTCGCGTTGGTTAGCACGCGTTCGCCGAATGTGCAGCGGATGTACTTTCAATGCGATCCGAAGGATTCCGTCGACAACTGGTCCGACGACCGGATCTGGGCCGAGTTGCACGCACGCGTCGATTCGCGCGACGGCCAGCAAATCGTCGACGGCAGGATCTTTCAGAAGAACATTGTCGGCATGCGCAGCTTCGTTTCCACGACGATGCAGCACGGCCGTCTTTTTCTCGCCGGCGACGCGGCGCACATCGTGCCGCCCACCGGCGCGAAGGGGATGAACCTCGCCGTCGCCGACGTGCGTGTCCTGACACGCGCGTTGAACGCGTTCTACGCGGAGAATCGTACGGATCTGCTCGACGCTTACAGCGAAACGGCGCTCAAGCGCATCTGGCGCGCCGAGCATTTCTCGTACTGGATGACGAGCATGATGCATCGCATGGAAGGTGCTTCGCCGTTCGAGCAGCAGTTGCAAGTGGCGGAACTGGAGTATGTGACGACTTCACGCGCGGCGGCGACCGCGATGGCTGAAAATTATGTGGGCGTCGCCGTGGCGTAGAGAGGCGTGGGCAGGGCGTCACGCGGTTTGAAGCGCCGCCATTTTCATTGTCGTGCGCAAAGCAACAGTGTATTCAGGATTAGCGGATTTATCCCCTATCACCGCGCACCTAGACTGTCTATGTGGCTGCAGTAATAGCCAGATTCACGGCGCGTTTAGAAATAAATGCGGAGACAAATTCTGGAGGTGGTTTCATGAAGTCGCTCATTCAAACCGTTGCTTTCGCCGTCGTGCTTGCCGTGCCGGTCGCCTCGTTTGCCGAGTCGTCCATGCAACCGGCGGCGCAAGACGCGCAGTCGGTGCAGGCCGCGCCTGCCGTTCAGCAGAATGCCGCTCAGGCCGCCAATGGCGGCTATGGTTCGGGCAGCCATGGGACGTGGCAAGCCGGCTACGCCAATGACACCACGGTGAGTTCCTATTCGCCGCCGATCCGCAACGCTCGCTAGGCGCAAACGCATCGCATGCGCGCCACGGTGAAGCCTTCGATGAATTCGCCGTAGCGTGCAATGTGCAAGCCGCAATCCGTTCGACTCGGCATCGAGGTCGAGATCACGAGGTTCGCATCAATGTCATCTCGTTGCGCAGTAGCGCGATGAGATCGTCGTCCGTGGGGCGCGTGCCCCAATGCCGTGCGCCTGCCACCGAAGCAATCGCCATCCACGAATGCGGTGGAAACCACTCGCGCAGCAGCGCGCCATCCTGACGCACGCACAATTGCCCGGTCTGTTCGCTGTATTCGGCGCAGACGACCTTGTCGTCGATCCGCGCGGTGACGCGTCGTGGTTCGTTGCGTAACAAAGCGTCGCTCCTTTGATCGGTGTGGCGCGATAAGTTGCGCGGTCCGGCCTCGTCAGCGACGCCGCCAGGTTCATGTCTCAATGGTTGTTGCCGTGCCAGTCGCCGTCGCGGCCATGATCGTAACCATCGTGGCCGTCTTGACCGTGCCAGTCGCCGTGCGGGCCGCGAGCGTCGTGCCATTCGCGTTCGTCGCGATGACGCGCTTCCCATTCGCGACGTTCCCAGTAACGATGCCCGTCGTAATAGCGTTCGCCATACCAGCCCGGCGCTACCACCACGACCGGCGGAGCGGGTGCATAAACCGGCGGCGGAGGCGGCGCGGCATAAACCGGTTGCGGCGCATACACGACGCCCGGAATGCCGATGTTCACGCCCACATCGACGTGCGCGAACGCCACCGGCGACGCGCCGATTCCCAGCCCCGCAACGATCGCCAACGACCACCAGCGGCTTCGTGAATTGCTCATGTTTTTTCTCGGTTTTTACGTTTGAGTGTGAAGGGTCTGTCGCAATCGACGCCTAGTAATGATCGTGATAGTAGTGATCGTGGTAGCCGCCACCAGGCACCACGATGCAACCGCCTAAAGCACTGCCGAGCGTGACGGCGAGAATGACCAGCGCGAGGATTCGTTTCATGGCGTTGCTCCGTTGTTCCGTGTGACCGAACTCTACTGAGCGGCGTCATTACCGATGTGTTCGTGTGTAACAGGACGTGTCGATGCCACCTCGTGCGATGGTGGCGCGGGACGTTTGCGATGACGCTGGTCGAAAGTGACGGGCAAGCGCTGCGTTGCGGCGACGTTGGCAGCCAAGCCATTGAACGCACGATGAAAAAAGCCGCGTCGTCGCGCAACGCGCTGGCCGTCGCGAGCGAAAGGTCGGACGTGTGCCGACGTGTGAATAGCGGCTATCTATACGGCATCGTGTTGCGTTGCGAATTGGCGGAGCGGATACATTCAGTTGCAGACTGAGGACGCCGCGCAACGCCGTCAGCCGGTGCCCGCGAGTTTCACGACCCTCGCACCATGAGCGAGCCACGCACAGGTCAGGCAACATCTGCGTGACATCAGCTTTTCTTAAGCTTTGCGCCGTAGCATGCGCCAGCGCGTGCGCGCCGCATGCCGGGCGTCCACGCGACGCCGCTGCGATTGATCGACAACTCGAACACAACCGACGTAAATCATCATGATCCGATCCGACCCAGCCAGTTCACGCCGCGACCCGGTGGCCTATGACGCCGTGGCGAAGTTTTTTCATTGGCTGGTGGTCGTGCTGATCGTCGCCCAGTTCGCGCTCGGCTGGACCATGCCGGATATACACAAGGGCACGCGGCCGGACGGGCTGATTGCATGGCATCTTGGCGTGGGCGCGACGTTGATCTCGGCCGTGGTGCTGAGAATCGTCTGGCGACTCACCCACAGACCCGCGCCCGCGGCGCTATTGCCGGTTCTCAGCCTCGTTTCGCAGATTACTCACGGGCTGCTCTATGTCGCGCTGGTGGTCGTGCCGTTGCTGGGTTGGGCCAATGCGTCGTCGCGCGGCTGGTCGGTCAGGCTGCTGGGCCTGCTGCCGTATCCGGCCATCGCGCCGGTGGGGTCGCCCACCGCTCACGCAATGGGCGATATTCATGGCGTTCTGGCATGGGTGCTGTTCGCGCTGATCGCGCTGCACGTGGCGGCCGCGCTGTTTCATCGCTTCGTGCTGAGGGATCGGATTTTGCAGCGCATGCTGCCGTGAGCCGCCGACTCATGGGCTCATGCGTTGCGTTGAAGCGCCGCCCGGACCGGCGCCAGGGGTCGCGCGTTGCTCGCTTATCCCTGCTCGGCGGCGAGACGTTCGGCCGCGGCTGCTTCGCGATAGCCGAGCCGCGCCGAAATCGCCTGACCCGACTCCTTCAACAGCGCGACATAGTGCGACTTCGTATCGGCGCCGCAGCGCATGGTCGGAAACGAAACCGACAGTCCGGCGATCACGCGCCCGAAACGATCGAACACCGGCACGGCGAGACAGCGCAAACCTTCTTCCTGTTCCTCGTTGTCTTCGCCGTAACCCTGTTCACGCACACGCGGCAAAATGCTCAACACAGCGTCGGCGGAGGCGAGCGTTTTTTGCGTCGACTTGCGAAACTCCACGTGCGAGAGCACCTCGCGCGCGTCGGCCGGCTCCATCCACGCCAGTAGCACTTTGCCGATCGCCGTGCTGTGCAGCGGATTGCGCCGGCCGATCCGCGACTGCATGCGCAGGCCGTAGTCCGCGTCGATCTTGTGGATGTAGATGATGGCGTCTTCGTCGAATGCGCCGAGGTGGACCGCTTCGCGCGTCACCGCGCCGATGCGGCGCATTTCGATGTCGGCCTCGCGCACCAGATCGACACTTTCCAATGCTTTCGCGCCGAGTTCGAACAGACGGATGGTCAGCCGGTAGCGCTCGGTTTCGACTTCTTGCGTCACGTAGCCGAGCGCCTTCAGCGTCTGGATCACACGATGCACGGTGGTCTTCGACATGCCGAGCCGTTGCGACAGTTCGCTGATGCCGATCTGTCCGCGCTCGCCGATCGCGCCGAGAATCGCGAACACGCGGCCCACCGACGAAGCCGATTCGCCGCGCTCGCCGCCGGCGCCGCAGTCGGCGTTGTCCGCGTCCTGCATTGGCGTGACGTCGTCGTCTTTGCGCTGTTTGCTCATTGCTGCCATTTCCGTGTTTCCTCGCTATACCGTGCTGCCGGGCTCGATGCTCTTCATCCGCGCCGTGGGGTGGCGTTCACTACTTACGCGTGGCCATTTTCGCCGGCGCCGAGAGCATACCGCGTCTGGCGCGATAAGCCGATGTAACCCGCGGGCCGACGCGTAACCCGACGCACAACCTAACGCGCGAGCCACCCGCCATCCACCGCCAGTGTATGCCCGTGCACATAGTCGGAAGCGGACGATGCCAGAAACACCACTGGCCCGGCGAGATCTTCCGGCGTGCCCCAGCGGCCTGCCGGAATGCGCCCGAGAATTTCGTCGTTGCGCTGCGCGTCGTCACGCAGCGCCGCCGTGTTGGCGGTCGCCATGTAGCCGGGCGCGATCGCGTTCACGTTGATGCCTTGCGCGGCCCATTCGTTGGCGAGCAAACGCGTGAGACCGAGCACGCCGCTTTTCGACGCGGTGTACGAAGCGACCCGTATGCCGCCCTGAAACGACAGCATCGAGGCCACGTTGATGATCTTGCCGCCGCCGCGCTGCTTGACGAACTGGCGTGCCGCCGCCTGCGACAGAAAGAACAGGCTTTTCAGGTTGACGTCCATCACCGCGTCCCAATCGTCGACGCTGAATTCGAGCGCGTCGTCGCGGCGGATGATGCCCGCGTTGTTCACCAGCACGTCGATCCGGCCGAACGCCTCGACCGCGGCGCGCACGATGTCCTCGACCGGCGCGATCGACGCCAGATCGGCGCGCACGTCGGCAAAACGCCGGCCGCATGCTTCGACGCGCGCGGCCGTGTCGCCGGGTTCGGCGCGGCTCACGCCGACGATGTCGCAACCCGCGGCGGCGAGCGCGACCGCCATGCCGGCGCCGAGCCCCGTATTGCTGCCGGTGACAATGGCGACGCGGCCGCTGAGATCGAAAGTGTTCACGGTGTTCAAACCTATGTGGTGTGCAAGGAAGGTGCGCGGTCCGCCGCGCGATTCCGATGCCGTTCCATCAGCGCAGCTCGCGGACCGCGAGATGATCCATGTCGCCGAATACCTGGTTTTCGCCGACCATGCCCCAGATGAACGTGTAGGCGCGCGTGCCGACGCCCGAATGAATCGACCAGCTCGGCGAGATCACCGCCTGTTCGTTGTGCACGAGAAGGTGCCGGGTTTCGTGCGGCTCGCCCATCATGTGGAAGACGGCGGCGTCGTCCGCGACGTTGAAATAGAAATACACCTCCATGCGGCGCTCGTGCGTGTGGCACGGCATCGTGTTCCACAGATTGCCCGGTTCGAGTTTGGTCATGCCCATCGACAACTGGCAGGTGGGCAGCACCTCGGGCACGATGAACTTGTAAATGGTGCGACGGTTGCTCGTGGCGGGGTCGCCGAGCGTTTGCGGCGACGCCTGCCCGAGCGTGATCGTGCGGGTCGGATACGACGTGTGCGCGGGCGCGCAATTCACGTAGAACTTCGCCGGGTGCGCGACGTCGTCGCTGCCGAACGCCACCGCTTGCGCGCCCTTGCCGATATAGATCGCCTCTTCGTTGCGCACGGGGTAGCGCTGACCGTCCACATCGACCCAGCCGTCGCCGCCGATATTGATCGCGCCCAGTTCGCGCCGTTCGAGCAGATAGTTGACGCCGATTGCCTTGCCCAGCGAGCCTGGTACCTCGACCGCGCGCGTGACCGGCCACACCCCGCCGACGATGATCCGGTCGATGTGGCTATACGTGAGTTTCAGCGCATCGCACTCGAACACCTGGTCGACGAGGAACTGTTTGCGCAGCCCTTCGGTGTCCAGCGTTTTCGCGTACTCGCTGTTGATGGCCTGTCTCACTTCCATGGTTTCGCTTTCTCCAGTCGGTTGAGGCGCCTGACCTCCATGGATCCGGGACGCCGTTCTGGCCATGACTGTAGCGCAAAAATCATATTTCGGAACATCGGTCCGAAAATATTGCGACGCGACACGAATAGCGACAAGCCTTTCGGAGCAGCCTCGGGTAAACGATAAACAAATATTCAAACAGAATCGGAACGTCGTTCCTATCTCGGTGATATATTGCGCCGAAAGGGAGAACCCGGCGTGAGAACGGGACCTTACCCGGGTGATTCACCCGACAACGGGACGCGAAGTCCATGGAGGAGGCATGAAGCTCAAGAAGGCGATCGACCGTGTGCCAGGCGGCCTGATGCTGGTGCCGTTGTTGCTCGGCGCCTGTGTCCACACCTTTGCGCCGGGCGCGGGGAAATATTTCGGGTCGTTTACCAACGGCCTGATCAGCGGCACCGTGCCGATTCTGGCGGTCTGGTTCTTCTGCATGGGCGCGACGATCGACCTGCGGGCGACCGGCGTGGTGCTGCGCAAGTCGGGCACGCTGCTTGTCACCAAGATGCTGGTTGCGTGGATCGCGACGTTGATCGCCGCGCGCTTCATTCCGATCGACGGCGTCAAGGCGGGGCTGTTCGCGGGCCTCTCGGTGCTGGCGATCACCACGTCGATGGACATGACCAACGGCGGCCTCTATGCGGCGGTGATGCAGCAATACGGCACCAAGGAGGAGGCCGGCGCGTTCGTGCTGATGTCGGTCGAATCGGGGCCGCTCGTCAGCATGATCATTCTGGGCGCGACCGGGGTGGCGTTCTTCGAGCCGCGGCTGTTCGTCGGTGCGGTGCTGCCGTTTCTGATCGGCTTCGTATTGGGCAATCTGGATAGCGAGTTGCGCGAGTTCTTCGGGCGCTGCGTGCATCCGCTGATTCCGTTCTTCGGTTTCGCGCTCGGCAACGGCATCGATCTGAACGTGATTGTGACGAGCGGTCTGCCGGGCGTCGTGCTCGGACTCGGGGTGATCGTCGTGACGGGCATTCCGCTGATTCTCGCGGATCGCTGGATCGCGGGCGGCAATGGCGCGGCGGGGCTGGCGGCGTCGTCGACGGCGGGCGCCGCGGTGGCGAATCCGGCGATTATCGGCGAGATGATTCCGCGCTTTAAACCACTGGTGCCGGCGGCCACGGCGATGGTCGCAACCGCATGTCTGGTGACGGCGATTCTGGTGCCGATCCTGACGGCGCTTTGGGTGCATCGGCAGCAGGCGCGCAATGCGCCGTCAGGCGAGGGGCTGGAGGCGGGGAAGGTGCCGCCGGCGCCGTTGAATGAGCAGCGCGACGTGCATGTTTGAGGGTGGGGCGGGCGGTTGCCCGCTCACCGCGCCATCTTCCGCTCCAGCATCGCCTTCACCTCGATCCACTCATCGTCGATGATGCTGAAGCGCGCCGAATTGCGTTTGCGTCCATCCGGCATGATGCGCTCGTGACGCACGATCCCTTCCAGTTTCGCGCCGATGCCCAGAATCGCCGCGCGCGATTTCTCATTCGATTCATCAGTAGTGAGTTGCACGCGCACGCACTGCATCGTTTCGAATGCATGGCTCAGCAGCAGATACTTCGCCTCGGTGTTCACGCCCGAACGCTGTATCGACTGACTCAACCACGTGTGACCGATTTCGAGCTTGCGGTTGACCCGGTCGATTTTCCAGAATCGCGTGCTGCCTACAACTTTGCCCGTGTCGCGTTTGACGATCACGAACGGCATGACCGTGCCGCCCGCCCGGCTTTCGAGCGCGGCGGCGATAAACGCGCCCATGGTCTGCGGACCCGGCACCACGGTGACGGTCATGTTCCACAATTGGCCATCCGCGGCGGCGTCGAGCAGGCCTTGCTCGTGTTCCGGCTGAAGCGGCTGAAGTTCGAGGGTCTTGCCAGTCAGCGTGGGTTGCATGAGTCGGGAAAGGTTGGCGTTATTCACGTTCGTCACAATAAAAAAGTCCGCGAACAACACGTCGCGGACCCGGCACACTAAAGACAGGCAGCGGGAGCACACGCTCCCGAACCGCCTTAAGGCTACAGCGGGCGCTTAAGCCGCCGTCACCGAGACCGACTTGGTGACCAGATAGGCTTCCATCGCTTCCGGACCGCCTTCCGAGCCATAGCCGGAATCCTTCACGCCGCCGAACGGCATTTCCGGCCAGGGCGTAGCCGGCTGGTTGATCCACAGCATGCCGACTTCCATCTGCTGCGACAGCAGGTGCACGTTGCTGAACGATTTCGTGTACGCATAACCCGCGAGGCCGAACGGCAGACGGTTGGCTTCGGCAATCGCTTCCTCGAGCTTGTCGAAACCGCGAATCGCCGCGATCGGGCCGAACGGCTCGTTGTTGAACACGTCCGCTTCGAGCGACACGTTGGTCAGCACGGTCGGCGCGAAGAAGTTGCCTTCCGAGCCGATCCGTTCGCCGCCCGTTGCCACCGTCGCGCCGGTCTTGCGCGCGTCGTCGAGCACCTTGCTCATGGCCGTGAGGCGGCGCGCGTTGGCGAGCGGCCCGATCGAGGTGCCTTCCGTCAGGCCGTCGCCGAGCTTGAGGCTTTCAGCATGCTTGACCAGCGCCGCGGCGAATTCCTCGCGAATGCTGTTGTGCACCAGGAAGCGCGTCGGCGAGATGCACACCTGGCCCGCGTTGCGGAATTTCGCGCCACCGGCGGCCTTGACCGCCAGCGCCACGTCCGCGTCTTCGGCCACGATCACCGGCGCGTGACCACCCAGTTCCATGGTCGCGCGTTTCATGTGCGCGCCGGCCAGCGCGGCCAGTTGCTTGCCGACCGGCGTCGAGCCGGTGAAGGTGACCTTGCGGATCACCGGATGCGGGATCAGGTAGCTCGAAATCTCGGCCGGATCGCCGAACACGAGGCCGACCACACCGGCCGGCACGCCGGCTTCGACGAATGCCTGCAGCAGCGCGGCGGGCGATGCCGGGGTTTCCTCCGGTGCCTTGACGAGGAACGAGCAACCGCAGGCCAGCGCCGCGCTCAGCTTGCGCACGACCTGATTGACCGGGAAATTCCATGGCGTGAAGGCCGCGACCGGGCCGATCGGCTCCTTCAGCACCAGTTGTTGCACCGACAGGTTGCGCGGCGGCACGACCCGGCCGTAGACACGGCGGCCTTCGTCCGCGAACCACTCGATGATGTCCGCCGCGGACAGCACCTCGACGCGCGCCTCACCCAGCGGCTTGCCTTGTTCCAGGGTCATCAGACGGGCGATGTCGGCGGCGCGCGTGCGCACCAGCCCGGCGGCCTTGCGCATGATCGCGGCGCGTTCGTTGGCCGGCACCTTGCGCCAGGTTTCGAAGCCGCGTTGCGCGGCGGCCAGCGCCCGGTCGAGATCGGCGATGCCGGCATGGGCCACCTTGCCGATCGGCTGGCCGGTCGCGGGATTGATGACGTCGAGGGTCTTGCCGCTCGCGGCGTCGCACCACTCGCCGTTGATCAGGAGTTGGGTGTCGGTATAGCTCGGGATGGCCATGCTGGGGGTTCCTGTAGGTGGGAAAACGACAGGCCGCGCGATCGTGAAACATTGGGCTGAAGCAGCGCGGCCAAGGATGGACTGCCGAGACAAACATCTTATCTGATTGCAGGCAATCGCATCGACCCCACGCCCAGCCGCGACGCCCGGCACGCGGCTTGCGGCACGGCTGCCGCGACGGCGGCAACGCAGTCGAAGCGGCGTCGCGCAAAGAGGCGTAAAGTCAAACGGCAGTGGCACGAACCGGCGCGAGCCCGCGGCGGCAAATGCAGCCCAAATCAACCCAGATGCACAAGGAATCGACATGCCAACCGGTACAGTGAAATGGTTTAACGACGCGAAAGGCTTCGGCTTCATCACCCCCGACGACGGCGGCGAAGACCTGTTCGCGCATTTCTCGGAAATTCGTTCCGAGGGCTTCAAGTCGCTGCAGGAAAACCAGAAGGTCAGCTTTGAAATCAAGCAGGGGCCGAAGGGTAAGCAGGCGGCGGATATCAAGCCGGTGTGAAGGCGCGGGCAGCCGGTCCGGGCACGGGAGTGCGCGGCCGGTCATGCATTGCGGGTCGCGTCCGCATAGGTATCAAACCGTCCGCGAAATCGCCTTCCGGTTGTAATAAATTTTGCCTGGAAGCGATGGTACAAACTCGTCGGAGCCAGGCCGACGAGCGGACCTCCACTTCAGCGCCGCGCGCGCTGCGGCGGAATTTTTTTCTTCAGGTTTCCTTCAGCTTCGCTCCTTAGTATTAGCGCGATTCGCCCGTTTCCCCCCGGGTCAGTGTGCCGATGGTTTTCCGACAGAAAACTGAAAGCACCCATCAAGGCTTGCCGGAGCGTCAATGAAAACCCTGTTTTTGCAGGCGCCGTCGTATGACGGTTTCGACGGTGGCGCGGGTTCGCGCTATCAGGCCAAGCGTGAAGTCCGCTCGTTCTGGTATCCGACGTGGCTCGCCCAGCCCGCCGCGCTGGTGCCCGACAGCCGCGTGCTCGACGCGCCCGCCGACGGCCTGTCCGTCGACGCCACGCTCGACATCGCCCAGCAATACGATCTGGTGGTGATCCATACCAGCACACCGTCTTTCCCCACCGACGCGTTATTCGCCGAAGACCTGAAAAAGCGCAAACCCACGCTGCTGGTCGGCATGGTCGGCGCGAAGGTCGCGGTCGATCCGCATAATTCGCTGACCGCCAGCGAGGCGATCGATTTCGTCTGCCGCGAGGAATTCGATTTCACCTGCCAGGAAGTCGCCGAAGGCAAACCGTTCGCCCGGATCCTGGGTCTGAGCTACCGCGCGCCCGACGGCTCGATCGAACACAACGAAGCCCGCCCGATCCTCGAGAACATGGACGAGCTGCCGTTCGTCGCGCCGATCTACCAGCGCGACCTGAAGATCGACAACTACTTTATCGGCTATCTGAAGCACCCGTACGTGTCGATCTATACGGGCCGCGGCTGCCGCTCGAAATGCACGTTCTGCCTGTGGCCGCAAACGGTGGGCGGGCACCGCTACCGCACGCGTTCCACGGAGAACGTGCTGGAGGAAGTGAAGTGGATTCGCGACAACATGCCTGAAGTCAAAGAGATCATGTTCGACGACGACACCTTCACCGACTTCAAGCCGCGCGTCGAGGAAATCGCGCGCGGTCTCGGCAAACTGGGCGTGACATGGTCCTGCAACGCGAAGGCGAACGTGCCCTACGCGACGCTGAAGATCATGAAGGAAAACGGGCTGCGCCTGCTGCTGGTGGGCTACGAATCGGGCGACGACCAGATCCTGCTGAACATCAAGAAGGGCTTGCGCACCGACATTGCGCGCCGCTTCAGCGACGATTGCCGCAAGCTCGGCATCAAGATTCACGGCACCTTCATTCTCGGTCTGCCCGGCGAGACGCAGGACACGATCCAGAAGACGATCGAGTACGCCAAGGAGATCAATCCGCATACCATCCAGGTATCGCTCGCCGCCCCCTATCCGGGCACGACGCTGTATAACCAGGCGGTCGACAACGGTTGGCTCGAAGAAAACAAGGTGATCAACCTCGTCAGCAAATCGGGCGTGCAGCTGGCGGCGATCGGCTATCCGCATCTGTCGCGCGACGAGATCTATCATCAGCTGGAAAACTTCTACAAGCGCTTCTATTTCCGGCCGTCGAAGATCTGGGAAATCCTGCGCGAGATGCTGACCAGTTGGGACATGATGAAACGTCGCCTGCGTGAAGGCGTCGAATTTTTCCGCTTCCTGCGCGCTCACGAGGCGTGAGCGCCTTGCATCTGCTGGCCGCCACGCTGGCCTGTGCGTGCGCGGCGGGGGCGGCTTTCGGCGTCGCTTATACGGTGCTGGCCGGCGCGCTGATCGGGCGCTTCTTCGCGCGAGCGGTGTCCGCGCCGAGCAGCTTTCCGCCGGTGACGATCGTCAAGCCGCTGCACGGCAACGAATGGGCATTGCTCGCCAATCTGTCGAGCTTCTGCCAGCAGGACTATCCGGGTCCGGTGCAATTCCTGTTCGGCGTGCACGATAGCGCCGACCCGGCGTTGCAAACCGTCGACGACCTGCGGCGCCTGCATCCCGGCGCGGATATTACCGTGGTGGCCGACGCGCGCCTCTACGGCCCGAACCGCAAGATCAGCAACATCCTCAATATGCTGCCGCAGGCGCGCCACGACGTGCTGGTGTTCGCCGATAGCGACGTCAGCGTCGGCCCGGATTATCTGCGCAACGTGATCGGCGAATTGCAGAAGCCGGGCGTCGGACTCGTCACCTGCGTGTATCGCGGCGCGCCCGATCCAGGCTTCTGGCCGAGGCTGTCGGCGAAGGCGACCAACTATCAGTTCCTGCCCGGTGTCGTGACCGGTCTCGCGCTCGGCCTTGCCCGCCCATGCTTTGGTCAGACGATCGCGATGCGGCGCGACACACTCGAAAAAATCGGCGGCTTCACGCCGTTCGTGCGGCATCTCGCGGAAGATCACGCGATCGGCGAGGCGGTGCGCATGATCGGCGAGAAGGTGGTGATTCCACCGTTCACGATTTCGCACGCGTGCGTCGAAACGAGCGCGATGCAACTGATCGCGCACGAACTGCGCTGGAGCCGCACGATTCGCAGCGTCGATCCGCTCGGTCATCTCGGCTCCGCGCTGATTCATCCGCTCGCGTTCGCGTTGCTGACCGTGGTGTTTTCAGGCGCTGCGCCATGGGCGTGGGCACTCGCTTTGCTGGCGATGAGCGCAAGGCTCGCGCTGAAGCTGCTGTCCGATCGGGCGTTGCGTCAGGCGCGCCGCGATCTGTGGTTGTTGCCGTTATGGGATATCGTGTCATTTGCGATTTTCGTCGCGAGTTTCTGGTCGTCGCGCGTGATCTGGCGCGGCTTCAGTTTCAAGGTGGACGGCGACGGCCTGTTGTCGGCGCAGCCCGACGAATGACGAACGAATAATTCACGAATGACGGATCCACGGCAGTCCGGAGCGGCCACGCAACGTGGCGCGCCCGAACCACAACGTCATGACGCCGCCGGCGCGGCGCATCCGTATCGCGCGCGCGAGGTGGCGGCGTGATGAAGCATCTCGGTCGCGCGGCCGCACTCGTCGGCTTGTTGCTGTCGCTGTGGCTCGTCTGGCGGGAGAATCCGGTCGCCGTGCTCGGCGCGCTGCGGGCGGCCGGCGCGGGTTTGGTGCTGGCGGCGCTCGCGCACGTGCTGCCGATGATCGCCAACGCCTGCGACTGGCGTTCGCTGATTCGCGGCGCGAACCGGCCGGGCGTCGGCCGCATGCTGCATCTCGTGTGGGTGCGCGAGTCGGTCAACTGCATGCTGCCGGTCGCGCGGATCGGCGGCGAGGTGGTGTCGTTCCGGATGCTCCGGCGCTGGGGCGTGCGGCCGTCAATGGCGGTCGGCAGCATCATCGTCGACATGCAGCTCACGGTCATCAGCCAGTTGATGTTCACGATGGTGGGCATCGGTTTTCTCTTCGCGCATGCCCATTCGGATACGTTGCGGCTGGCCTCTCAACTCGCGTGGGGCGTGGTGGTGCTGACGCCGCTGTTCGTGCTATTCGCGCTGGTGCAGCATGCGAGTCCGTTCGAACGCATGAGCCGCGTGCTCGACCGGATGACCAGCGGCAAGCTCGCGGCGCTGGTCGGCGAGTCGGCGCGGATCGATCGGACCATCAAGCTGATCTGGCGGCGGCGCGGCGTGGTGCTGCGCTATCTGTTTTTCTGGCAGCCGCTGCAATGTCTGCTGACGTCGCTGGAAATCTGGATCGCGCTGTACTTTCTCGGCGTGCGCATCACGCTGGTCGAGGCGGTGGTGATCGAGTCGCTGATTCAGGCGATCAGCAGCGCCGCGTTCTTCGTGCCGGGCGGTTTGGGCGTGCAGGAGGGCGGTTTCATTCTGATCGGCGGTGCGCTCGGGCTCGAGCCTTCGTTGTGCCTTGCGCTGGCCGGCGCGCGGCGGATTCGCGATCTGTTGATGTTCGTGCCGGGGCTGATTGCCTGGCAGTTCGCGGAGTCGTCGAAGCGTGCGCCCGAGCGTGCGGCGGAAGAGGCGGGGCGCGTGTCTGGCGTGACGCTGGCCGAGCGGCAAGTGGCAGGCGA
This sequence comes from Paraburkholderia sp. BL21I4N1, assembly GCF_002973525.1. Lineage (GTDB taxonomy): Bacteria > Pseudomonadota > Gammaproteobacteria > Burkholderiales > Burkholderiaceae > Paraburkholderia. The sequence goes on along the minus strand of NZ_PVEN01000012.1, from coordinate 240,404 downwards.
AGCGAGCCGGCGTTAGGGGTTGACCGCTACCGCTTTATCACACCGCCTCACCGCACCGCCGCATAGGCGGGAAACGACACCTGCACCGACAGGCCACGCTCGCCGATCCCCTGGCCGAGCCGCAAATCCGCGCCGAAATGCTCGGCGATCCGCGCGACGATCGACAGCCCCAGTCCGCTCCCTGTCGCCTGATTACCCGTCGCGCGAAAGAAGCGATTCGTCAGACGGTCGAGATCGCCCGGCGCGACACCCGGGCCGTCGTCGCGAACGGTCAGCTGCACACGGTCCGCGGCGTGTTCCACCGCGACTTCGATGTTGCCGCCGGACTGCCCATACTTGATCGCGTTATCCAGCAGGTTGTCGAGCAGAATCCCGATCAGCACCGGCTCCGCATGAATCTCGGCGCGCGGGTCGCCGGTGAGCGTCACGCGGATATGTTTCTGCTGCGCATTGCGTTCGTTGGCGAGCAGGGCGTCTTTCGCGACCGTGGCGGGTTTGAGCGGCACCGTGGACAGTTTCTCGTGCACGTCGAGCCGCGCCAGCAGCAACAGTTGCTCGGCGAGCCGCGCGCTGCGGTCCACGCCTTGCACCACGCGTTCCATCGCGAGCCGCTGCAAGGCCGTGTCCGGTTCGGCGAGCGCGACTTGCGCCTGCACCTTGATCGCGGCCAGCGGCGTCTTCAGTTCGTGGGCGGCGTCGGCGGTAAAGGCCCGTTCACGCTCCAGCGAATGCAGCAGACGCGACAGCAGCAGATTGATCGCGTCGACGAGCGGCCGTACCTCGGTCGGCGCCCGGCCGATGTCGACCGGTTCGAGCCGGTTCACGTCGCGCGAACGGATCGCGCCCGACAGCACCTTGAGCGGCGCCAGACTCAAGCCGATACTGAACCACACGAGCACGGCCAGCACCGGCAGCGCGATCAGCGTAGGCCGCGCGATCCGGCTTGCCACGCCGCTCACCAGGTCGCTGCGCGTATTGGCCGGTTCGAACAGGCGCACGATATGGCCGAGCGTGGTCTCGCGCAACGTGAACGAGTGGTACCGCTGGCCGCCCAGCGTCACGTCTTCCGCGCCGCTCGCGGGCGGCACCGGCAGATCCCATGCATTGAGCGCATGCAATTGCGGGCTGCCCGCCAGCATGTCGCCATTCGCGTTGCGCACCTGGAAGAGGGCGTCGCGCGGCAAGGCGTCGTCGTCGTCGGCGTCGTTCGCGCCGGGCTCGCCGCCTTTTTCTTCTTCGCGTACGTCGATGCGCGCGTTCGCGAGCGTGGTCAGATTGCGTTGATCGAGCAGCGCGAGAATCTGCGCGAGTTCCGCGAGGCGCGCTTCTTCCCACTCGCTGACTTCACGCTTGGCCTGACCGTAGCTGGTGATCAGCGCGACACCCCACACCAGTACGATGCTGGCCAGCACCAGCAGAACGAGACGCCGGCGGATGGACGGCGACATCACGCTTTCTCCACGACGTAGCCGATATTGCGCACGGTGCGGATCAGCCTCGCGCCCAGTTTTTTACGCAGATTCGACACGTGCACCTCGATCGCGTTGCTCTCGATTTCCTCCTGCCAGCCGTACAGACTTTCCTCGAGCCGCGAGCGCGATTGCGGAATCCCCTGGTGGGTCAGCAACTGCATCAGGATCGCCCATTCGCGCGACGTGAGCGACACGCGCGTTGCGCCCACCTCGACGGTTTGCGCGCTCGGATTGACGGTCAGATCCTGATAGCGGATCAGCTCGACGCTGCGGCCCTGCGCGCGTCGCAGCAATGCGCGGCACCGGGCGATCAGTTCCGTCAGGTCGAAGGGCTTGCCGAGGTAGTCGTCGGCGCCGGCTTCGAGACCGCTCACCCGGTCCACCACGGTTCCCTTCGCGGTCAGCACCAGTACCGGCACGTCCTTGCCGGCGTCGCGCCAACGCTTCAGCAATTCCATGCCGGAGACGCGCGGCAGGCCGAGATCGAGTATGACCAGTGCATAGGCGGTGGTGTCGAGCGCGAGACCGGCCTTGTGGCCGTCGCGCGCCCAGTCGACGGTGAAGCCGGCTTGCCGCAAACCGGCCTCGATGCCGCAGCCGATCAGATCGTCGTCTTCTACGAGGAGGATGCGCATGATGGTGTGATTCCGTTCGACAGGGACCGCATGGCGGTGTGACTTTTTAAGTGTCCGACGAACCGCTTATCTTAAGTCTAACCACCTCGTTCGCCACGTGTTTCATGGCGTCTTTTCCTTAAGGTTTCCTTCAGCTTGGATCGATACTATCGCCGTTCGACAGGTGACTGTCGTGTGGCCGTCATGAACGCGCGGCACCATGCTGTGTCGTCGCTGTTCTGCCACGTCGTCGCAATTTGATCGTAAGCATATCGATGAAACGCACGGTCGGGGTTCAATCCCGGCAACGCGCACCGAGGCCGGGTGCGCCGTGCTTTTCACCAGGCTAGCAGGTTAGCCGGAAGCCAGGTCACGAGACCACGCCATGAAGCCACTTACCGTCGACATGCTGCGCGCCCATCTGATCGTGGCCTCGTTCACTGCTCTGTGCGCGCAATTGCTCGCGTGCGTCGCGCTGCTGTTGTTGCCGGTCTCGCAGCAACTCTTCGCTTCCACGCCGTTCCGCCTGCTGGCGCTGGCCGCGATCGTCAGCGGCGTGATCGTGACGCGGGATTTCGCGCAGGCCGCTTTCGAAGCCGCGCTGCGTAGCCACCATGCCACCCCGCACGACGCGCACGAGCACCGCGTCTCCATCGCCGCCGACTGTCCGCAGGGCTGGCTCGTCGTTCTCCATTTGCGCCTGACGGGCAGGCCGTTCGTGCTCGCCGGGCACTGATGGTGTCGCCATGGCCGCGCCTGCGCTGACGGCATGGCAGTGGCTTCTGTTGGCCGGCTGCGCCGGCGCGTCGCTGTACGCGATGGTCGCGGCGGTGGCGATGCCGTTCTTCGGCGGACGCCGCCGCACGGCATCCAACGCGACGGTTCATGGCGCGGCGAATGCGTCGACCGATGCAGCCGCCCGCGCAGCGTCCAGCGTGCTACCCGGCGGCTATTCCTTCACTCATGTCGGCGTCAGCGTGCTCAAGCCGCTGTGCGGCGTCGAACCGCGTCTCTACGAAAACCTGCGCACGTTCTGCGATCAACGCCACGGCCATTTCCAGCTCGTGCTCGGCGTGTCGTCGCCGGACGATCCCGCGATCGCGGTGGTGCGCCGCCTGCAGACGGCGTATCCGCGGCACGACATCGAACTCGCCATCGACACGCGCGTGCACGGCACCAATCTCAAGGTCAGCAATCTGATCAATATGGCCGAGCATGCACGTCATGACGTGATCGTGATCGCCGACAGCGACATCGCCGTCGAAGCCGATTATCTCGACACCGTGGCAGCGCCACTGGCGGATCCGCAGGTCGGCGTGGTGACCTGTCTCTACGTCGCGCAGGGCGTCGGCGGATTCTGGCCGCGGCTGGGCGCGCTCTTCATCAACGAGTGGTTCGCGCCGTCGGTGCGCGTCGCCCACGCGGCCGGATCGCGCCGCTTCGGTTTCGGTGCGACGCTCGCGTTGCGGCGCGCGACGCTCGACCGCATCGGCGGTTTCGCTGCCCTGAAAAACTGCCTCGCCGACGACTACTGGCTGGCCGAACACGTCCGCGCGCTCGGACTGCCCACGGTGCTCTCGCGCGTGATGGTGGCCACGGACGTGATCGAACCGACCTTTGCCGCCTTGTGGCAGCGCGAAACGCGCTGGTTGCGCACCATACGTTCGGTGAATCTGTTCGGCTTCGCGGCATTGCCCATTACGTTCACCTCGCCCTGGCTGCTGGCCGGCGCGTGGCTGGCCGTCAATCTGGCGCTGGGGCCGGCGGACGGTGCGCACCTCACGGCGGCGTTCGCCTGCGCGGCCGGCACGCTGGCGGGCGCGGCGGCGCGCCTGCTGCTGCATGGCCGCGCCGCACGTCATGAGCGGACCTTCTGGCGCGATCTGCCGCTGGTGCCGTTGCGCGATACGTTGCTGACGCTGCAATGGGCCGCGGCCGCGTTCGGCTCGCATGTGACGTGGCGCGGCGCGCGCGTGCCGCTCGAAGCAGCGGCGGCGCGTAGCGCCACGCTCAGCGTGATGGACGTGATGGAGACTTCCGATGGCGGCTAGCGGGCCACGCGCGCTGATCGTGACCGCCGACGATTTCGGTTTGCACCCGCGCGTGAATCTGGCGGTCGAGCGCGCGCATCGCGACGGCGTGCTGAGCGCCGCGAGCCTGATGATCGGCGCGCCGGCCGCCGCCGATGCGGTGGCGCGCGCACGCACGCTGCCGCACTTGCGCGTTGGCTTGCACCTGGTGCTGGCCGACGGCGACGCGCTTACGCCGCGTGCGGAAATCGCCGCGCTGCTCGACGAGCACGGCCGTTTCGGCGACAACATGGCGTGGGACGGTGTGCGGTTTTTCCTGTTGCCGCATGTGCGCAGGCAACTCGCGCGCGAGATTCGCGCGCAGTTCGACGCATTCGCGAACACGGGTTTGCCGCTCGACCACGTCAACACGCACAAGCATTTTCATGTGCATCCGACGGTGCTCGGTCTGATCCTGGAGATCGGCCGCGACTACGGCATGCGGGCGATGCGTCTACCGTTCGAGGTAACGGCGCCGCTCTGGCTGAGGCCGTGGATGGCCATGGTCCGGGCGCGGCTGGATCGCGCGGGGATCGTGCACAACGATTACGTGGTGGGAATCGCCGATAGTGGCCGCATGGGTGAAGCGGTGTGGCTCCAGGCGCTCGCCGATTTGCCGGATGGCGTGAGCGAGATTTACTGCCATCCGGCCATGGCCGGCGACCGCGCATTGAGTCACGGCATGCGGGATTACCGGCACGCCGACGAACTGCAGGCGTTGTTGTCGCCGCGCGTCGCGGCGGCGATTCGAGCTACGGGCGCAAGGCTGGGCGGTTTCGCGGATGTGTTGCCGGGGTAGCTCCCGCGCAAGCCGCGTCGCCCTTAGCTAGATGGCCTGTTGTTTCATCAGCAGCTTCAACAACACCGGCAGTAGAAGCAGCACCAATGGCAACTGCACCGTCAGCCCGGAGATGATGGCGATGGCCAGCGGCTGCTGCATTGCCGACCCTTGCCCGAGCGCGAACGCGAGCGGCAGCAGCGCCAGAATCGCGGCGATCGTCGTCATGGCGATGGGGCGCAGACGATTGCGGCCGGCGGCGATCAAGGCCGCGTCGAGTGGCATCTCGTCGTCGCGCATCAGCGTCTGCAACTCCGATACATAGAAAATCGCCACCTCGGTCACGATGCCGATAATCATCGTCATGCCCATCATCGCGGAGATGTTCAGTTCGATGCCGGTCGCCCAAAGCCCGATGAACACCGCGCCGGCCGCGAGCAACGGCATGGCCATCACGGCGAGCGCGACGCGCAAGCGCTCGTAGAGAAACAGCAGCAGGCCGAACACCAGCGCGATCGCGGCACCGAACACGCTCAGCAGGCCCTTGAACGCGATCTGCTGTTGCTGGTACAAACCGCCCAATTCGTAGTACACGCCGTTGGGCAAGAGGTTTTTGTCGCCGAGCGCCTTCTGTACGTCGGCAATCGTCGAGCCCAGATCGCGTCCGTCGATACGCGCGGTCACCGCCACCATCCGCTTCAGATTGTCGCGGCTGATCTCCGGCTGGCCGGTCACCGTCACCCGCTCCGCCACGCGGTTCAACGCGAACAGATGACCGTCCGGCGCGCGAATCTGTAAGCGCGCCAGTTGCGTATCGGTCAGCGTCATCGCGCCGGCCACCCGCACGCGCACGCCGACCGTTTTCGGGCCGCTCTGGAACTGCGTCGCCACGTTCCCTTCCACCATGTCGGACACCGCTTGCGCGACCGACTGCGGGTCCATGCCCTCGGCCGCCGCCGCTTCCGGGCGGATGTGTAATTCGAGCGCGTCGCCGGCCGGGTTGATGCCGTCGTTCACGTCCACCACGCCTTGAATCTTGCCGATCCGCGCGGCGACTTTTTTCGCGGTGGCGTCCAGCGTGGTCTGATCGTCGGAATAGATCTTGATCTGTACTGGCTGCGGCACGGCCGTCAGATCGCCGATCAGGTCTTCCATCAACTGCGCGAGTTCGATGCTCACGCCGGGCACCTGGGTGTCGATCTTCGAGCGGATCTCTTCCATGACCGTGTCGATCGGTTCGCGCCGGCCCGATTTGAGGCGGATGAAGAAGTCGCCCTTGTTCGGCTCGTTGAGATCGCCGCCGAGGCCCGCGCCGGTGCGGCGCGAATACGTCGCGACATTCGGATTCGCACGGATGATGCCCTCGATCTGCTTCATCAGCCGATCGGTCTCGGTGACCGAGGTGCCGGGTTCGGTGTGATAGTCGAGCACGAAACCGCCTTCGTCCATGCTCGGCATGAAGCCGCTGCCGACCCGCGTGAACGCGAACGCGGCCACCACGATCAACGGCAGCAAGCCGAGCAGCACGAGCATCGGCCGGCCGGTGACGCGCTCGACCAGCACCGCGTAGCGCCGGTTCATCCATGCGGCGAAGCGGGTTTCGCGATGTTCGTCGGCGTCTTGCGGTTTGAGCCAGCGGTCGCACAGAATCGGCACCGCGAGCCACGTGACGAGAAACGAAATGAACAGCGCGCTCGCCATGGTCACCGAGAGCGCCTTGAAGAACGCCCCGGTCACGCCGGACAGAAACGCCAGCGGCACGAAAATGATCAGCGTCGCCGCCGACGAGCCGGCCAGCGGCCGCGTGAATTCCAGCGCGGCCGCCATCACGCGGCCGTGAAACGCGCGCGCGCCGCCTTCGCGCATGCGCCGCACGATGTGTTCGATCATCACGATGGCGTCGTCGATCACGAGGCCGACGGCGGCCGCCATGCCGCCTAGCGTCATGATGTTGAAGCCCATGCCGAACACGTCGAGCAGCAGGATCGTGGCGGCCATCACGACCGGCACCAGCGCCACGGCGATTGCCGTGATCTTCCCGTTGCGCAGGAAAGCGAACAGCGTCAACGCGGCCAGCACCACGCCGATCATGATCGCGTCGCGCACGCTGGTGGCCGAGGCGATCACCAGTTCGCTCTGGTCGTACCAGTTGGCGAGTGTCACGCCGGGCGGCATCTGCGGCTGGAAGGCCGCGAGCTTCGCGCGGATCGCCTTGGCCATCGCCACGCTGTTGGCGCCCGGCTGCTGGTAGACGTTGACCAGCACGGCGTCCTGGCCGTCGGCGGTGACGCGCACCCATTGCGGCGTGACGCCCAGACGGACGGTGGCGATGTCGCCAAGCCGGATCTGCGTGGCGCCCGCCGCGGAGACGACAACGTTGCGCAGTTCGTCGAGCCGCGTGATGGTGGTGTTGGCGATCACGAGATACAGCTTGTCGTGATCCTCGATACGGCCATTCGCCATCAGCACGTTGCTTGCGCCGATCGCTTTCGACACCTCCGCGAGCGACAGTTTGTACGCGGCGAGGCGGGCGGGGTCGACGGCGACTTCGAACTCGTCCTGCGCACCGCCGGTCACGTCGACGCGCGCCACGCCTTCCACCGACGACAGCAGCGGCCGCATCTGGAATTGCGCGAGATCGCGCAGCGCGGCCGGCGACTGCCGCTTCGATGTGAGGCTGTACGCCAGCACCGGAAACACCGTCGGGTCCATGCGGCGCACCTGCATCGAAGTGCCGGGCGGCAGCGTCGCGAGAATCTCGCTGATCGCCGATTGGGCCTGCAACGTGGCCTGCGCCATGTCGGTGCCCCAGTCGAAGTTCAGCGAGATTTCCGCCGCGCCGCGACTGGTGGTCGATTCGACGTCGCGCACATTCGGTACGCGACGCAGCGCTTCTTCGACCGGCATCGTGACGAGCGTGGCCATCTGTTCGGCGGGGCGGTCGCCCGCGTCGAGCGAGACCACCGCGCGCGGAAACGCCACGTTCGGGAACAGCGAAATCGGCAGACGGAATGCCGTGAGTGCGCCCGCGATCGCCAGCAACGCGATCACGAACAGCAGCGAGCGGCGGTGCGTCTGCATCCATTGACCGAAATTCATCGCGGTGCGCCTCCGCCGGTTTGCACCGCCATGCCGTCCTGCAGTTCGTAGTTGCCGCTGACCACGAGTCCTTGCGCGGCGTCGAGCTGACCCTCCACGCCGTAACGGTCGCCGTTTTCGACCTGGATCGTCACGGCCACGCGACGGGCGTTGTTTTGCGGCGTGGTCTGGAAAACATAGGCGCCTTGTTCGTCTTTCAGCACGGCCGCGCGCGGCACGATCCAGTGCGTGCCGCCGCGAGTGGCGATGTCGGCGCTGACGTGGACCCCGGGTATGAACGCGCTCTGGCCGGTCGGCACGATCGCGCCGATGTCGACGAGCTGGCTTTGCGGGTCGATGGCGGCGCCGACCAGCACCACGCGGCCTGCGATGGCGGCTTTCGCGAGCGAGGCGGACAGGCCGTGCAGGGTGACCGTGTCGCCGATGTGAATGGTGGCGGCGTCCGAAGGTTCGACGCCGAGCGTGACGTTGGGGCGGGTGTTGGTGACCTCTGTGTCATTCGCGAGTTGCAGAATCGCCGCGCCCGCCTGCACCTGATCGCCCTGAGCCACCGACACCTGCAGCACGACCCCGTCGCGCGGCGCGGCAACCACCTGGTTGCCGCTCGCCACACCGCTCTGATTCTGGGCGGCGAGCGCCTGCCGCGCGTCGTCATTGGCCTTGCGGGCGGCGGCCAGTTGCGACTGGGTGGCAAGCCCTTTGTCGAACAGCGACTGCGTGCGCGCCAACTCGCCTTGCGCGAGCGTCACGGCGCTTTTCGCCTGAGTCGCGGCGAGCACGGTGGCGGGATCGGCCTGCACGACGAGCAGCGGCGTGCCGCGTGTCACGCGCTGACCGGTCTGCACACGCATCTGCACGATGCGCGCGACGTACGGCAGATTGACGGTGGTGAGACTGGACGCGGACGTCGCGACGATACCGTAACCGCGCACCGGTTGAGCGATGACGGCGCGTTGCACGCGCACGGTCTGTACGGCGACGGCGGGTTGTCCGGCGCTGTCGGAGGCGCCTGTGGCCGTCGCCGCACTGGCGGCGCCCGACGCGTGAAACGCCATGCCGGCCAGTGTGAAAGCCGCCACGGTAATGGCCACGGCGGCCAAGGCGGCTACGGCGAGACGCCGCCGCAGTGCTGGAGAAAGGCTATTTCGCATGAGTGTCGATGAAGGTTCGATCGGAGGTGAAGGCGTCGGGAATCGCGCTGCCGAGCAGCGCCTGCAAACCGACGCGTTGTTCGGCGAGCGCCTCGCGCAGCGTCGCGACGTCGACGTGTTTGGTCAGCGCGGCGCTTTGCGCATCGGTATAAGCGCCGAGCGCGAGGTCGTGGTCCGCGTAGGCGGCCGCCGCGTGCCGCGCGGCCAGGTCGACGCCGGGCAGCGCGTCTTCGGTTTGCCGCAGCTGTCGCGTGAGGATCGCGTCGTCCGCGCGCAGATGGGCGACCTCCGCGTAAGCCTGGTTCAGGCGCGACTGATACTCGTCGCGCAGCCGTTGGCGGGTGGCCTTTTCGATCGCGACATTGCCCTGATTGCGGTTGAATACAGGCAGGCTCAGGTTGATCTGAAAGCCGCTGGTGTAGATGTTCGACGTGTCGCGCGCCCGCACGAAACCCACCGACAGACTCGGGAACTGGCTGAGCACCGCCGCGCGGTATTTCTGCTCCTGCGCTTCGTAGCCGGCTTGCAGCGCGATCAGATCGGGGCGGCGTCGCGCGAGATCGGTGAGTGCCGAGTCGAGCGTCGGGTCGGCGAGCGGGGCCACGCTGTCGTCGCCGGTGAGCGGCAATTGCACATCGGGCGAGAGGCCGAGCAATGCGTTGAGGTCGTGATGCGTTTGCTCCGTCGCGCGTTCGGCGTCGGTGAATTGCTTGCGCGCGTCGCTGTAGGCGGTGAGCGCCGCATTTAGCGTGTCGTCGGTGAGGTTGCCGTCGCGGTGCGCGTCGGCCATCCGTTCGTAACGCGTGCGCGCGAGATCGCGTTGTTGCCGCAGCAGCGGCAGCGTGTCCTGCTGGAAGCGCGTTTTGACGAACAGTTGCCGCGCCGCCCCGACGATCTGCCATTCCTGCCACAGCAGGCCGAGATCGGTTTTGACGACGGTCGCGTCCGCGGACTGTTTATTCGCGCTGCGCAACACGATCGCCATTACGTCGATGCTCAAGCCGTAGTTGAAGGCGCGCGTGGTGCCCGCCGCGCCCGGATAATCGCTCGACACGCTCAGCTGCGGGTCGGGCAGCAGACCCGCCGAGTAGGCTTGTGCGCGGGCAATGCCGAGATCGTCGCGCGCCAGCTTGAGATCGGGATTGTTGGCGACCGCGAGCATCGCGACTTCGTCGATGTCGAGTCCATCCGACGGATCGAAACGATGCGCGGCCAGTTCGGGCAGCGGCATGGTCGATGGATCGATCCGGATGCGTTCGAGCGTGCGCGCCGACATGGACGTGTCGCGCGGCGCGAGCGGCTCGCGGTGATACCACGTGCAGCCGCCGATCAACAAGGCGCAGAGCGGCACGAGGACGCGCAGGGGCGCCGCGGTGGCGTGAAAGACGGGCAAAATCGGGCTCCTGAACCAAGACGGGGCAAGCGCACGTGGCTAAAAGACTTGCGGTTGCCGCATGACAGGAGGCGATTCTGCGGAGGCGGCGCTTAAGACATGCTTAACTGAAAATTAAGCCCGCCCTCAGCGTCCCATAAGGAAGCGTTAAGCTGGCGGGCGTCACAATCCGGGCACACTGGAGCGCAACTACGTTGCGGGGGGAGAGGTTATGCGTTTGCTACTGGTCGAGGACGACGACATGATCGCGGAAACGGTATTGGGTGCGATGCGCCGCGCCGGCTACGCGATCGACTGGGCCGAAGACGGCCGCGCGGCGGAACTGTCGCTGGGCAACGGCGTGTACGACCTGGTGCTGCTGGACCTCGGCCTGCCGAAAAAAGACGGCATCGACGTGCTCAACGCGTACCGCAAAAGCGGCGGGGCGGCGCCCGTCATCATCCTGACCGCGCGCGACGCGGTCGACGAGCGGATTCGCGGCCTCGACGCCGGCGCCGACGACTACCTGATCAAACCGTTCGACCTCGACGAACTGGCCGCGCGTATCCGCGCCTTGCTGCGTCGGCGCACCGGTCAGAAGCAGCCGGTCTACGCGCACGGCGAACTCACGCTCGACCCTGCCGCGCACGAAGTCACCAAGGCGGGCGAACTGCTGCCGCTGGTGCCGCGCGAATTCGCGCTGCTGCAGGCACTGATCGAAGAACCCACGCGCGTGTTCACCAAGGCCGAGCTCGAGGAGAAGCTGTACGGCTGGGGCGAGGAAGTGGGCAGCAACACCATCGAAGTTCACGTGCACAGCTTGCGGCGCAAGATCGGCGCGGACCAGGTCGTGACGGTGCGCGGCGTGGGCTACCGTCTGAAGAGGTGCTGATGACGTCGATTCGCCGCTGGCTGCTGGGTTGGCTGATCTTCGGCATGGCGGCGGCCTCGGGCATGGCCGGCTACGGCATTTTTCACACCGCGCGCGAGGAAGCCAGCGAACTGTTCGACTACGAACTGCGCACGGTCGCGCTGTCTTTACCGTCGAATCTGAGCGGCACGGGCGACGGCGAACATCGGCCGCCCGATCTCGGCGATCTGGCCGACGACCGTATCGTCATCGAAATCTGGGACCGCACCGGCGCGCTGATTTATCACTCGATGCAGGCGCCGGTGTTCGCGCGCCTGCCCGCGGGGTTCAACACCGTGGAGCGCGGCGAGTATCACTGGCGCACGTTCGGCGTGGCGCAGCCGGAGCGCTATATCCAGGTGGCGCAGCCGGTTTCCGTGCGTGAGGATCTCGCGCTGCGCCTCGCGTTGCATACGCTGTGGCCGCTCGCCGTGCTGGTGCCGGTAACGATCGTGCTGGTGCTGCTGGTGGTGGCGCGTGGGCTGGCGCCGATCGGCGGCCTGTCGCGCGCGGTGTCCACCCGTTCGATCGACTCGCTGGAGCCCTTGCATCTCGACGGCGCCGTGCCGGTCGAAATGAAGCCGCTGGTCGAGGCGCTCAACGATCTGCTGCATCGACTGCACATCGCGTCGCAGGCGCAGCGCACGTTTATCGCCGACGCCGCGCACGAATTGCGCTCGCCGCTCGCGGCGCTCAAGCTGCAATTGCAGGCGGCCTCGCGCGACGGCTCGCTGAAGGGCGAAGGGCAGACGCTCGAACGCCTCGAAGGGCGCGTCAACCGGATCATTCACCTCGTGCAGCAACTGTTGACGCTGGCGCGCGAGGACGCGCAGCCGGTGACGTCGCGCGCGCCGGTCAGCTTGCGGCGGATCGGCGAGCAGGCGGTGGGCGATTGCTCGCTGCTCGCCGAGGCGAAGGAGATCGATCTCGGTCTCGAATGCGAGGGCGCGCGTTCGGCGACCGACCCCTATACCGTGCTGGCCGAGCCGCACGGCATGAGCGTGCTGCTGGCCAATCTGATCAACAACGCGATTCGTCATACGCCGCGTGGCGGGCGCGTCGACGTGATCCTGAAGCGCGCGGGCGAGCAGGTGGGGCTCGACGTGGTGGATAGCGGCACGGGCATTCCCGAAGCCGAGCTGGAACGGGTGTTCGACCGCTTTTACCGGGGCGAGGAGGCGCAGGGCGAGGGCAGCGGGCTGGGGCTCGCGATCGTGTCGCGGATCGCCGGGCGGCATCAGCTCGAACTGTCGTTGCGCAACAATCCGGGTCGCGCGGGCCTGTGCGTGACCGTGTCCGGCCTGCCTGCGCACGAGGGCGAAATCGCCGCGCCGGCGCGGCGATGAGGGTGCCGGACCGACCTGTCCGCAGGCCGTGTGTACCAACCGCTGAGCGTTGTCACGAGCGGGTTTCCACACGCTGCTACAATCTCGTCTTTCTCGATCGATTGTGCGCTATGGGTTTCGAACAACTTGCCGAACTGAAGAAGCAACTGGCCGCGGCGCGAGCCGAAGCGGCGCCTGCCGCCAAGCCGGATGCAAAGCGTGGTTCCAGGCCTGGCGCGAAGCCCGCTGCCCAGGCTGGCGAACGGCATCACGCGAAGCCTGCGCAGCCGCCGCGCCGTCACGCGCCCGACGCTGCGCCGAACGCCAATGCGGAGGCGAACGCCCAGGCGCCGGCGCGCGCGCGGCCGTCCGCGCACGCCAGGCCGGCGGATGCGAAGCCGGTGGACCCGGTGGTGAAATCGATCGGCCGTCTGCAGAAGCGTTTTCCGAATGCGTTCCCGAAGAACCCGGCGCCGAAGCTGCCGCTGAAAGTGGGCATTTTCGAGGACCTCGTGGTCCACTCGAAAGAGCTGTCGCTGAGCGAAGCCGAATTGCGCGACGCGATCAAGACGTGGTGCCGTGGCAGCCGCTACTGGAAGTGTCTCGTCGAAGGCGCGGCACGGGTGGATCTGACGGGCGGTGAAGCCGGCACGGTGAGCGCGCAGGAAGCGGCGGGCGCGCAGCGCCTGCAAGCGCATCGCGCGAATCGCGGGGCGCAGAAGGCGGCGGCAGCGGCTGCGGCCGAAGTTAGCGCCGACAGCGCGCCGCCAGCCGGCGCGGCAGACACAGCGGTCCATCACGAACCGGTTGCCGAAGCGGCGGAACCGGCCGCCGAACCGACACCCGCAGCCGAGCCGACGCCCGCAGCCGACACCCCGCCGGCCACGCCAGCTGCATAAAAAGCTCACGCCACCCCGCCTAGGGGTGGCTGTGCTCCCGCGCCGCGGCCGCCAGCCGGCCGCGCACGAAGCCGACGTGCTCCCGCAGCACATAAAACGCATCCGCATAAGCAAGCGGCATACGCAGCCGGTTCAGCGACGCCTCGATTTGATCCAGCTCAACGAATAGACGTTGTCGTTCCGCATCGGTCAAATCGGCGAGCGCGCCGCGTTCAATCGCAATCAGCGACCCGTAATACCGATAGATGCGCGAGCGCACCCGCCACCGGTACAGCGCCGGAATCAGCCGCATCGCGGGGAACAACAGCACGGCCATCGGCAGCAGCAACACCAGCGTGCGGTCGCCGATACTCGCCAGCCAGAACGGCAGCGTGCGGTATAGAAAGCTCTTGCCGGTCTTGTAGTAGCGCTGCGCGTCTTCGCTGATCTGATATTCGCGCGCCACCGGATTCGGAAACTCTCCCGCGTGTTGCAACAGCCCCGGCATGCCGTGCACTTCCTGCGCGGCTTCGATCAGCAGATCGGAGATCGCCGGATGCAGGCTGGTGCGCGCCACCAGTTCCACCGTCGGGCTGATCAGATGCACGGTCTCGGGCGGAATCCGGTGTTTCAGATCCAGCACGCCGGGTGGCAGATCGATCTCGTCCAGATACGGGAAGAGACGCGTATAGGCGGCAGCCTCGTCGAAATTCATCACCGAGACGCCGGGCACTTTCAGCAGGCGCAGCATCAGCCCACGGGTGGCCGAATCGCCGTTCAGAATCGCCGCGTCGACCTCGCCCGCCACCAGTTGGGTGGCGGCTTGCATGCCGTCGCTCGGCACCAGCACCGTGCTGCCGCCGGGTTCAATGCCGTTCGCGTCCAGCAGTTTGAGCGCCAGCATGCGTGTGCCGCTACCTTCGCGACCCACCGCGATCCGCTTGCCTTCCAGTTGTGAAAGCTCGCTCACGCCGGAGCCGCGATAGAACACCACCACCGGAATGTAGAACACGCTGCCGAGCGACATCAGCGAGGACGTGTCGGAGCCGTCGGCGACGCCGCCCTGCACGAGCGCGACGTCGACATGCTGCTTCGGGTCCAGCAGACGCCGCAGGTTCTGCACCGAGCCGTCCGACTCCAGCACGTTCAGCTTGATGCCGTTGCGGGCGAGGATTTTCCGGTACTGATCGGCGGCGACGACGAACGAACTGTCGTGCGGACCCGCGCTCATCGTGATGGTTTTCGGCGGCGCCGGATCGATCAGCCAGACGCCCAGCGTCACCAGCAGGATGATGAGCGCGGCCACGATCACGTAGGAGAGCGTGTGATCGCGCCACTCGGCATGCGGGTGATCGTCGGGAAAGGACGGGGAAGGCGGGCGCTGCGCTTTCATGAACACTCCGTGCCGGGAGCCGGGATGACCGCATTGTCCCCTGTCTGTCAGGGGTTTGCCGTCGGCAGTTTGCTCTATTGACCGGGTGGCCGGAAGAACCTGCCGGGGGGGGCAAATATCCGGCATCACGGCGCCTGGGGAGGTCGGCCGACGGGGGAGGCCATGGCATAATTCGCGATAGCTTGTCATCGTGTCGTCGGGCGTATCTTGAGTCGTTTCTATCGGAAGATCGGCAGTTGGCTGGGATTGTTGGCGATCCTGATGGCCACGCTCGCGCCGACGATCTCGCATACGCTCGCCGCGCGCGGCGCAGCGGCAGGCAGGATGCCCGAGCATTGCATGATGGCATCGATGGCGTCCATGCCGATGGCTTCAATGCATGCCATGTCGTCCACGCAGCACGCCTCCGCCCCAATCGACCCCAGCCAACACCCGCCGCACACGTCGATGTCCGACGGCGACGCCTGCGGCTACTGCAGCCTGCTGGCTCACATGCCGGCCGTACCGAGTGTCGGGACGCTCTTCACGGTCGCCGTGCGGGCTCGCCAGCACACCATCGCCACCCGCTTCGAGAGCGTTCGCCGCGTCGAGCCGCTCACATTCGCGCAGCCCCGCGCGCCGCCGTTCAACGCCTGATTCAAGTCATCACGTCGCGATGCGTCCAGACGCAGCGCGACGGCCGCCGCACGTCGGTTCGACGCTGCGCGCCGGCCTCGTCACGACCCATGAAACAGGATGAACCATGCCGACCCCCACCACGCGCAAAACACGCGCAACGCGCCAACCGCGCAGCGGTCGCCCGCTGCGCGCCGCCTCGCTCATCGCGGCCGCCACGAGCGTTCTGCTCGGTGCACCGTCGCCAGCTCACGCCCATGCCATTGCCGGCGACCGTGTCTTTCCGGCGACCATGGCCGTCGACGATCCCGGCGTCGGCGATGAAGCCGACTTCCAGTACGGCCACCAACGCGTGCCCGGCGACAACGGCGATCAGAGCATCAACACCTTCAACGTCGAGTACGACAAGCTGATCACGCCGCGCCTCGCGGTGTCCGTCAACGGTAGTTACGTGATGCAGAACAATCCGACCGCGCGCGGCTTCGACAATTTCGGGGTCGGCCTGAAGTACATGCTGTACGTCAACGACGCCCACGAGTTCATGACCTCGGTCGGGGTGGATGCGGACCTCGGCGGCACCGGCAGCCGCGCGATCGGCGACAACTTCTCGACCATTTCGCCGACCGTCTACGCGGGCAAGGGCATGGGCGATCTGCCCGACGCGCTGGCGTATCTGCGCCCGATCGCGATCACCGGCGAGGCGGGTCCGGCCCTCACCACCGGCGCGGGGCAACCGAACGCGTTCAACTACGGCTTCACGTTCCAGTACAGCCTGCCGTACCTCCAGCAGCACGTACACGATGTCGGCCTGCCGCAGCCGCTGTCGAATCTGATTCCGCTGGTGGAGGTCCCGCTGTCGCGCAGCCAGGGGCAAACCACCGGCACGGTCAATCCGGGTTTCATCTGGATCAACCGTTACGGTCAGTTCGGTGTGGAAGCGCAGATCCCGATCAACCGCGCCAGCGGATCGCATGTGGGCATTCTGGTGCAGGCCCACGTGTTCCTCGACGACGTCGCGCCGACCACGATCGGCAAACCGCTGTTTCAGTAACCTCGATAACTTCAGTCACGCAGGAGAAGCACGATGAAAAACGATCGACTGCCAGGCGCATACAAAACCGCGAAATTGACCACGCTCGTGGCCGGCCTCGCATTTGCAAGCGCTGCGTTTGCGCATGTGTTTCCGCAGAAGCAGGAACCAGGCGCGGGCGCGACGGTGGCCTCGCCCGCGCAGGTGCGGGTGATTTTCGACGGCCCGCTGGAGCCGGCCTTCAGTTCGCTGACGGTCACCGACGCGGCCGGCAAGCAGGTCAACACGGCGAAGTCCGCGGTCGACGCGCAGCAGGCTGCGGCGATCGCGGTGCCGTTGCCGACGCTCGCCGCCGGTCACTACACGGTGCACTGGGTGGCGGTGGCCGACGACGGCCATCGCACGCACGGCGACTACGGCTTCAATGTGAAGTAAGCGGCCGCGGTAAAGCGCTGCGGCGTCGTTCGCGCGATGCCGCGGCGCACGATGGTCCGGGGCCTCGCGAAGCGTGCGAAACGTACTATTATCAAAAGACACGTGAAGCACGGCGAAGGCGCGTGCGGATGCCGCCGCGTGCCAGTCGATCCCTGTGGCGCGCCGACCGGCAGGGTCGGTTCGCATACGGGTCGGCGGCCTCGGAGGACATATCGTGAACGCGGTCGAAAGCGTGGTCCAGACGGTGCTGTACGACGGCTTTCTGCCGGAGTCATCGCGGCGGGGCGCGTTGAAAAACCGTCAGCGCTGGCCCCTTGGCGGCGTGTACCCGCGCGCCTATGCCGAGGTTTCCGGCAACGATCCCTGGGTGGCGCAAAGCGAATGCCTGCTGCGCGGTAGCGAGCAGACGCGCGTGGCGGTGCGGCCGGCCTTCTTGCAGATCGTCGAGCGGATTGCGCCGGCGGCGGAAAACGCGGCGCCACGGCCCGCGTCGGGCGAACCCGGGTGGCGCGCGGTGCCCGTGCCCGATCTCGACGGACGGCGCGATATGCCGCGACAGGACGCGCTCGAACGTCATATCGCGGTGCCTGTGCTGTTGCTCGGCGACATGCTGGCATCCGCGCGGGAGATTGCCTTTTCGTTCGACGCTTCCGGCGAACTGGCACCGCTCGCGGACCGGCTGGGCGCCGTGCATGGCGCGGTGTTGCAAGGGCGGGTCGAATTGAGCGTATCGCGCGTGGCCGACAGTATTTACCGGCTGAGGGCTCGCATCGTCAACGAAACGCGGCTCGATCACGTTCGCGGCATGTCGCACGATACGGCGTCGCTGCATGCGCTGATGGCGTGTCACACGGTGCTCACGATCGAGCGCGGCACGTGGCTCTCGTCGCGCTATCCGCCGGACGAACTGGCCGCATGCTCGGCCGCGTGTCGCAACATCGGCGTCTGGCCGGTGCTGATCGGCGACGAGCAACGCCGCGACACGATGCTTGCCGCGCCGGTTGCGCTCGACGACTTCCCCCGTCTCGAACCGGACCGCGCCGGCGCGCTGTACGACGCGCGGCCGTCGCTTGCGTGTGTGCGGGTGGCGGGCGGCGAGGTCCACGTCGGCGATCAGGTGCGTCTGCGGCCGCGCGGCCGTGCGGATATCTTCGATATCGCGCTGAGCGGCATGATCGCGACCGTCGAATCGATCGAACGCGATGCCGACGATCATGTGCACGTCGCCGTGATGTTCGACGATGGCCCGGCCAAAGACGTTCGCATGCCGCACATGCCCGGGCAGCGCTTCTTCTTCGGCGCGGATGAAATCGAACCGCTTGAACCGGCTCCCGGCGGCAAGCGAGCTCACACGTCATCGGCAATCCGCACCTTCTAGACGACGGGCGCTGCAGGGCGTTGGCTTGGTCCACCTTGTGACGCGAACGTCGCCTCAGCCCTTTCTGAACAGTTCGCGCGCAAGCGAACAGAGCAGCGTGGTCGCCGGCGATTCGTCCTGCAGGCGGCGGCTCATGATGATGGGCGAGACCACGTTGGCCGCCGGAATCGGTCGATACACCACGCCATGCGCGCGCAAGCCTTCCACGCTTTCCGGCACGAGACACACGCCCACCTGCGCGGCCACCAGGCCCAGAGCGGTCTGCAGTTCACGCACCTCGTGAATCGCTTTCGGCTCCAGCGCGTGATCGTGCAGCGCGGAGAGTTGCTGGTCCGCGTAGCTCGGCCGCGGCGTGCTCGGATAGACGATCAGGGTTTCCGCCGCGAGCGCGGCGAGCGTCACCGCCTTCTTCTGCCTCGCAAGCGGATGGCCCTGCGGCAGCGCGGCGATCATCCGTTCCTCGACGAGTACCTCGCGCGCCAGTTGCGTGTCGTCGAACCGCAGACGGCCGAAGCCCACGTCGATCCGGCCGCCCTTGAGCGCGCCGAGCTGCTCGATCGTAAACATTTCGATCAGCGACAACTCGATATGCGGCGCGGCCTCGCGAAACGCGCGGATCACGGCGGGCAGCGCGCCGTATAGCGTCGACGGCACGAAACCAATCACGATGCGTTCGGCCAGTTGCGCGAGACGCCGGGTGAGCGGCGCGAGTTCGTCGGCGTCGTCGACGAGGCGTTTGGCTTGGGCGTAGAAAATCCGTCCGGCTTCCGTGAGCCGCAACGGCCGCGCGCCGCGTTCGAACAGCGGCAGCCCGACGCTTTCCTCGATCTGCTGGATCTGGCGGCTAAGCGGCGGCTGCGTCATATGCAGACGATTCGCCGCCCGCGTGATGTTCATTTCTTCCGCGACCGCGATGAAGTAACGCAACTGACGAAGTTCCATGCCGGTCCCTGAGGGAGAGGAGCGCCGCATGACCCACCGTCGCCGCCTATCCATCACAATGTGATGGATGTGCGCGCTGCCGGGTGCCGTCACGCGTGCCTGAATTTCAACCGCTACACACGCGACAGCGACACCTTGTTGCGCCCGCTTGCCTTGGCGTCGTAGAGCGCCTCGTCGGCGGCCTTGATTACGGCGGTGACTTCGTCATCGCGCTCCGGTTCGCAGCTAACCGCGCCGATACTCGCCGTCACGCGTCCATATTCACTGCCGGCGTGCTCGATCGCGCATTCGGAAATGGCGTTGCGAATCCGCTCCGCGATCTCCGTTGCGCCTTCCGGCGGCGTATCGGGCAGCACGACGATGAATTCCTCGCCGCCGTAACGCGCGGCGGTATCCGCCGGCCGCCGGATGCTGTCGGTAATGCAGCGCGCCACGGCGGCCAGCGCGTCGTCGCCGGCCTGGTGGCCGTAGGTATCGTTGTACGACTTGAAGCGGTCGATATCGACGAACAGCAGCGACACCATGCAGCGGTTGCGTTTGGCGCGGCGCCATTCCGTGTCGAGAATCTCGCCGAGACTGCGGCGATTGTTCAACCCCGTTAGACCGTCGGTGCGCGCCAGCAGGCGTAATTCCGACTCCGCGCGCATGCGCCGCCGCAACTGGATGCCGAGTAGCGAGGTCAAGCCAATGAACACCGAGCCGAACACGACCATCAGCGAACCGATCGTCAGCGCTCGGCGGCGCCAGTTCGCGTAGATGTCGTCTTCCGCGGCGGCAGCCATGATGATGAGCGGCGTGGTGGGAAAGTTGCGGAACCAGTAGAGGCGCCGAACGCCGTCGATCGACGCGGTGTCCTCGAAACTGCCTTCGTTGGCGGCCATGAAATGACGGAAGGTGCTGGCGTTACGGATATCGCGACCGACGATCTTGTGATCGTAAGGCTGGCGCATCACCATCACGCCGTCCTTGCCGATCAGCGACAGCGAGCCGTGCGGCCCGAGCGAAAGCCCCGCGAACAGCGCGTGGAAATATTCGAGGTTGACCGCGAGCAGCACGATACCGCCGAACGAGCCGTCCGGATTCGAAATGCGCCGGGTCAGCGCGATGCTCGGCGAACCGCCTCTCAAACGCGACTCGTAAGGATCGCTGACATAGGTGCCGATATGCGGATTGTCGCGGTGAATCGTGAAGTATTTTCTGTCGGAGAAATTGCCCTGGCGCGGCACGTCGCTGCCGGAATCGATCAGGATAGTGCCGTGCGCATCGAGCACGAGGATCGAGCCCAGATATTTGGCACTGGCCGCGCGGTCGAACAACACCTCGCGGCGCATTCTCGGCGACAGCGCCATGACCTCCGGGTCCTTGACGTTGTCGACCACGGCTTGCAGCGACAGATCGTAGAGTTCGAAATTGCGCTCGATGTCGCGCTCGGCGATCAGCGCGATATCGCGCAACGTGTCGCGCGTGTGATCGAGCGTGTCCTGGCGGCTCTGGTAAAGCACGATTCCGCATAACCCGACCATCACGATCGCGATCACCGCGCCGCATGCCGCCACGAGCAGCGACGACGACGCGAATTTCCGCGTGACGAGCTCCCGGAAGCTCGCAAGCAGATCGTTTTCCGTTCTTATCATCTTTATCGGACCACGCAAGCCCGGCTTTGGCGACGCCGGGTCGATCGTCAGGAGGACACTGCTGCGGCAGGGTCTGCCGGGCATCCCGCTTCACTGATGCGGTGCTCATGGTATCAGGCTTAAACCGCCTGTTCGCGTTTGTTTAAGGCGGTCGTCGGCTAACGGTAAACGTGCTCCTGAATCATCTAACAAGTTCAGGGTATACATCGATTAAAGGGCAAAAGTTCGTGATATAGCATTTTGTTCGGGGTTGTCTGGCGCACGCGCATGCACACGGATTTTGTGGGTGTGGTGGAGCCCGGCACCGGCGCTTTCCTGGCCAGCGCCGTCATGCACACAGCGAGTTATTCCATAACTGAACGACTGGAGACTGACATGGCGGACGAACAGGGCGACAAGCACGACCACGGCGACGTACAACCTACACGCCGCGGACTGCTGCAAGGCGCGGGCCTCGGCGCGGCGCTGGCGCTGCTTGGCGGCGGATTGACCGCGACCCAGACGGCGCGGGCGGCCGAAGGCGGACCGTTTCCGGATCACAAGCGCTGGAAGATCGTTTTCGTCAATCACGTCACGACGAATCCTTTCTTCGTGCCGACGCAATACGGCATTCAGGACGCCACGGCGTTACTCGGCATGGACTACCAATGGACCGGTTCCGCGAATGCGGATATCGCCGAAATGGTGAACGCGGTCAACGCGGCCATTGCCGGCAAGGCGGACGCGATCGCCGTGCCGATCGTCGACCCGAAAGCCTTCGACAAACCGATCCAGGCCGCGCTCGACGCCGGCATTCCGGTGTTCGCCTATAACGCCGATGCGCCGCAAGGCACCTCCAATCCACGACTCGCGTATATCGGCCAGGATCTGTATCTGTCCGGGTATCAGATGGGCGAGCGTATTGCGAGCCTGATCGATAGCGGCATGGTCGCGCTCTTTATCGCCACGCCGGGACAACTGAACATTCAGCCGCGACTCGACGGCGCGGTTGCCGCGATCAAAAAATCCGGCAAGAAGATCGACGTGCAGACCATCGCGACCGGCGCCACAGTCAACGAAGAACTCTCCAAGATCAAATCCTTCTATCTGGGACATCAGGACTTGAAGGGTATGTTCGCCGTCGACGCGGGCAGCACGCAAGGCGTGGCCGAAGTGATGAAGGCGTCGAATCTGCCGTCCAAGGGCGTGCATGGCGGCGGCTTCGATCTGTTGCCGCGCACGGTCGAGCTGATCCACGACGGCTTTCTCGACTTCACGATCGACCAGCAGCCGTACGTGCAAGGTTTCTACACCGTGGTACAGGCCTTCGTGTTTCTCGCGTCCGGCGGGTTGGTGGGGCCGGCGAACGTGAACACGGGTCTGAAATTCGTCACCAAGGGCACGGTCGATCCGTATCTGAGCACCGCGACGCGTTACGAAGGCAAGAGCACCAAGCCGCAGATCGTGCCGCATACCGGCGGGATCAAAGGGTGACGTCGTCCGCGACGGACGCCTCGGCTTCGCGCGAACGCCGGCGCTTCGGGTCGAGGCGCATCTGGCGTTCCAGCGAGATACGCATTCTCGCGGTGGCGCTGATTCTGTGCGCCTATTTCGAAACCGCGAATCATGACTTCCTGCTGACCGGCGCGAGCCTGGAAAACCTGTCGCAATTCATCGCGCCGGTGGCGCTCATCGCGTTCGGCGAAATCATGCTGATGATAGGCGGCGAGATCGATCTGTCCGCCGGCATGGTGTTCGCGTTCGCGCCGTTCATCATGCACTTCGCGGCCGAAGCCGGTCTGCCGGTGTGGGCCGCATTGCTTGCCGGTCTGCTGGCGGCGTCGCTGGTGGGGTTGATCAACGGTGCGGTGACGGTGTATCTGCGCATTCCTTCGTTCGTCACCACGCTCGGTACGCTCTTTTTCGTCAACGGCTTCACGTTGACGATCTCGCGCGGCACGCCGGTATCGCCGCCGGACAGTGCGAATTTCGCGGCCTTCATGGGCGCGTGGGGCTACAGCGAAATCATCTGGACGGTCGCGATCGCGGCCATCATGCATGTGCTGTTACGTCATACCCGTTGGGGCTTGCACACCATTGCCGGCGGCGCGAATCCGCTCGGCGCGAGCGAGGCCGGCATTCACGTTCGGCGCCTGAAACTGGGCAACTTCGTGATCGCGGCGGTGCTCGCGGGCTTCACGGGGATTCTCGAAGGCTTCCGGATTACCTCGATCGATCCGCAGGCGGGTGGCAACCAGATCATGTTCCTCGCGGTCGCCGCGGCGGTGATCGGCGGCACGCCGTTGGCCGGTGGCTCGGGCACGATCATCGGCGGTCTGATCGGCGCGGCCGTGCTGGGAATTCTCAACGACGGCTTCACGCTGATCGGCATCAATGCGTTTACGTTCAACATGATTCTCGGCGCCGCGATTCTGGCCGCGATGATTTTCAATATCCACGTGGTTCGGCTCGCGCGCAAAGGAGACTTGTGATGGCGACGCCGCCCGAAGTGCCACCCGAAGCGCTGCGCGGCGAGGACATCGTCAAGCGTTTCGGCGCGGTCACGGCACTCGACGGCGTGGGCCTGACGCTCAGGCAGGGCGAAATACTCGGCGTGCTGGGCGACAACGGCGCGGGCAAGTCGACACTGATCAAGATTCTGACCGGTTTTCACCAGCAGACCAGCGGCAAACTCTTCGTGCATGGCGAGGAAACGCTGCTTCGCTCGGTCGACCACGCGCGCTCGCTGGGGATTGAATGCGTGTATCAGGACCTCGCGCTGGCGAACTCGCTGAGCATCTATCACAACATGTTTCTGAATCGCGAGATCATCCACCGGGGTCCGTTCCGGCTGTTGAACAATCGCGCAATGCGCGCGCGTGCCGCCGAATGTCTCGACGAGATCGGCGTGCACGTGCCTTCGGTGGATCTGCCGGTCGAGCAGCTTTCCGGTGGGCAGCGCCAGGCGATCGCGGTGGCGCGCGCGGTCAATTCCAATGCACGGATTCTGCTGCTCGACGAACCGCTCGCGGCCATGGGCGCGCGCGAGGCCGGGCTGATCATCGACCTGATTTTACGGTTGAAGGAGAAGGGCGGCCTCTCGATCGTCATGATCATGCACAACTACGCGCAGACGCTCGATATCGCCGATCGCGTGATGCTGATGCAGCGCGGCCGCGTGACCTATCAGCGGGAAGCGGCCAGCACGTCGGTGGCGGAACTGATGGAGATCGTGCGGCGCGAGTATCGGGAAATGCGCGGCACTGCGCAGTGATTCCGGCTTGCGGGTGGTGCCAAACGCAGTTCTAAACGCTGCGCCAACGTGGCGTCATTCCGTCATCCCGTCATTCGGCCTGAAACGCTCTCTCGTCAGACGCTTCGCCTTCCATACCGCCAAGGTATGAAAGTAGTCGGAATCGGTGTTGGACGGCTGCACGGATTTGTTTCTACCATGGTGTCCTCAGTTGCACGATTCAGGAGGACAACGCATGACAACCGCACCCGTGAAGATCGACAGCGTGGAGACGATCCTCGTCGACGTGCCGACGATTCGCCCGCACCGCCTCTCGGTCGCGACGATGAATTGCCAGACCCTCGTGCTGGTGCGCGTTCGTTGCGCGGACGGGATCGTCGGCGTCGGTGAGGGCACGACCATTGGCGGCCTCGCGTATGGTGAGGAGAGCCCCGAGAGCATCAAGATCAATCTCGACACCTATTTCGCGCCCCTGCTCAAGGGGCTGGACGCCACGCGCCCAGGCGCCGCGATGGCAACCGTGCGCACGCTGTTTCAGGGCAACCGCTTTGCGAAATCCGCGCTCGAAACCGCGTTGTTCGACGCGCAGGCGCAGCGCCTCGGCGTGCCTTTGTCGGAACTGTTCGGCGGCCGCGTGCGGGATGCCGTCGAAGTGGCATGGACGCTCGCGAGCGGCGACACGCAGCGCGATATCGACGAAGCCGCGCGCGTCTACGAGGCCAAACGGCATCGCATTTTCAAACTGAAGATCGGCGCGCGCGCGTTGGCCGACGACGTCGCGCATGTCGTCGCGATCGGGCGCGCGCTCGAAGGCCGCGGCGAAGTGCGGGTCGACGTGAATCAGGCATGGAGCGAAACCGAGGCGATCTGGGCCGCGCGCCGTTTCGCCGACGCAGGCGTGACGCTGATCGAGCAGCCGATCGCGGCACACAACCGCGCCGGCCTCAAACGCCTGACCGATCTCGCCATCGTGCCGATCATGGCCGACGAAGCGCTGCACGGTCCCGCCGATGCCTTCGCTCTCGCAAGCGCGCGAGCCGCCGACGTCTTCGCGGTGAAGATCGCGCAGTCGGGCGGTCTGGCCGGCGCGGCGCAAGTCGCCGCGATCGCATCGGCCGCGCATCTCGACCTCTACGGCGGCACCATGCTCGAAGGCGCGGTGGGCACGATGGCCTCCGCACAACTCTTCAGCACGTTTGACGAACTGAAGTGGGGCACCGAACTGTTCGGCCCCTTGCTGCTCACCGAAGAAATTCTCACCGAACCGCTGCGCTACGAGAACTTCGCGCTGCATCTGCCCGATGGTCCCGGTCTCGGCATCGCGCTCGACTGGGACAAGATCGAGCGCCTGCGGCGCGCTACGTATTAGCGCCCCGGCCGGCGCGACCCGCACCCGTCCGCACGGAAGGCTCACCCGCTAGCCATCCCGACCATCAAACGAAGGAGATACCCCATGAACCCGCAAGCCATCGACGCCCTGCTGCAAAAGATCAACGACAGCGCCACCCGCGAGGGCAATCCGCGCGCGAAGCAGATCGTCCACCGGATCGTGCGCGATCTGTTCCATACGATCGAAGACCTCGACGTGCAGCCCGACGAATTCTGGACCGCACTGAACTATCTCGGCGAAGCCGGCAAGAGCGGCGAACTGGGTCTGCTAGCCGCGGGTCTCGGCTTCGAGCATTTTCTCGATCTGCGTCTGGATGAAGCCGAGGCGAAGGCGGGTATCGAGGGCGGCACGCCACGCACGATCGAAGGTCCGTTGTATGTGGCGGGTGCGCCGCTGTCGGAAGGCCATGCGCGGCTCGACGATGGCACGGATCCGGGCCAGACGCTGGTGATGCGCGGCCGCGTGCTCGGCGAAGGTGGCCAGCCGCTGGCTCATGCGCTGGTCGAGGTGTGGCACGCGAACCATCTCGGCAATTACTCGTACTTCGACAAATCGCAGCCGGCCTTCAATCTGCGCCGCTCCATTCGTACCGACGCCGAAGGTAAGTACAGCTTCCGCAGCGTCGTGCCGGTAGGGTATAGCGTGCCGCCGCAAGGTCAGACGCAATTGCTGCTCGACCAGTTGGGCCGGCATGGGCATCGTCCGGCACATATCCACTTCTTTATTTCCGCGCCGGGTTTTCGCAAGCTGACCACGCAGATCAATATCGACGGTGACCCGTATCTGTGGGACGACTTTGCGTTCGCCACGCGCGAGGGTCTCGTGCCGGCCGTTAAACAGGCCGAAGGGGCGGACGGTCAGGCGTATGACGTGGCGGGCCGGTTCGCGCTGATCGATTTCGACTTCACGCTGTTCAAGGAACGCGACAACCTGCCGGATGCCGACGTGGAGCGTGTGCGCGCTGAAGCGTGATGCGTTGAAACGTGTGATGCGCTAGAACGAGCGGCCTCAAAACGAGCGGTCTCAAACGTGCGCCGTCAAAGCCCCGCCAGATGCTCCACCAGCGCCTTCTCCGCGCGCGGCATCGCGTCCCGGTCGCGCATGCAGATCAGCAACTGGCGGGTCGCCCAGCTATCGGCGAGTTCGATCGTGCCGATGCCGGGCGTGCCGCGATAGCGCTGCGCCGCCGCGGCCGACACGATGCCGATGCCGGCGCCTTGCTCGACCATGCAGCAGACGCCGTCGAAGGTCCGCATGTGGGCGCGGAAACTGAGCGTGCGGCCGGCCATCAGCGCGCGCTCGCCGAGATAGGCCTGTAGTGCACTGTCCGCGCTCAGGCCGATGAATTCCCGCCCGGCGACCTCCGCCAGCGTGGTGCTGGCCAACTGCGCGAGCGGGTCGTCGCGGCTCGCGATCAGCACCAGTTTGTCGACCGCGAACGGCAGCGTCTGCAACGCGCCATGCTCGACCGCATCGGAGATGATGCCGATCTCCGCCACACCGGTCAGCACCGCTTTCACCGTCTCGCTGCTTTGACGTTCCTTCAGATCGATCTGCACGTTCGGGTGATCGCGCAGAAAGCGGCCGATAGGCGACGGCAGGAATTCGGTGATCGCCGCCGAGTTGGTCCACAGGCGAATACAGGCCTTGCGGCCTTCCTGATGTTCGCCGAGTTCGCCCTGCATTCGCTCGATCTGGCCGAGCACGAGCCGTGCGTGATGCGCGAGCGTGTCGCCGGTCGGCGTGGATTCCACACCGCGCCGGCCGCGTTCGAGCAGGGGCATGCCGAGCGTGTCCTCCATGCCGCGCAGCCGCGCGCTCGCCGACGGCAGCGACAGGTTCGCGCGCGCCGCGCCGTGGGTAATGCTGCCGGTTTCGAGGATGTAGAGAAACAGCCGTAGGTCGATGAGATCGAAGCGCATGGAGGAGCGTGGTAATCGAGGACGGGCGGCCAAAGTTCAGCCTTAGTCCTAGCCTAAGTCACGGTACGTATCTTACGCATTGTGGACGGTTTTGAGGCAAGCGAAAATCGCCGACATCGCTTCCCGGACACTCTCCGATGATCTCTTCGTTTGCGATGCGTGCGGGCGTGGTGGCCGCGACGTTCGTGTTGGCCGGCTTCGTCAAGGGCGTGACCGGCATGGGGCTGCCGACCGTCGCGATGGCCGTGCTCGGCACGCTGATGCTGCCCGCCCAGGCGGCCGCGATGCTGCTGTTGCCGTCGTTCGTCACGAATGTCTGGCAACTGGTCGCGGGGCCGAACGTCGGCGTGCTGCTCAGACGTCTCTGGCCGATGATGCTGGGCATTGTCGCCGGTACGATCGCGGCCTCGTCGTTCATTGCGGGCGGTGGCGGGGTATGGGCCGTGGTCGGGCTGGGCGCCGCGTTGTCGCTCTATGCGGCTGCCGGTTTGCTGGCGTGGCGGTTCTCGGTGCCGGCACGGCACGAACGCTGGCTGTCGCCGGCTATCGGCGCGGTGACGGGGGTGATCACTGGCGGCACCGGCGTGTTCGTGGTGCCGGCGGTGCCTTATTTGCAGGGTCTCGCGTTGAAGAAGGAAGACATGGTGCAGGCGCTTGGGCTCTCCTTCACCGTATCGACCATCGCGCTCGCAATCGGTCTGGCACGCGAGCACGCGTTCGCCGTCGACGATCTGCGCGAGTCGCTGTTCGCGGTGGTCCCCGCGCTGCTGGGCATGTGGATCGGGCAGCGGGTGCGTGGGCGCATCAGTGCGGAGACCTTCCGCCGATGTTTCTTTATTTGCCTCCTCGTGCTCGGTATTCAACTCATGGCACGCGCGCTCGTTTAACTCATAACCCATGGTCAATGCAAAGGCGAGGTGTGAACGTGTGGCCCATTATTCTGGATACGTTGGGCGCGCTGGCGGTGCTGGCTAGCGTGGCCGCGCAGATTGCGTTTCTGCGCGGGAAGCGGTGAAGCGGTGAAGCGGTGAAGCGGTGAAACGGTGAAGCGGGAAAGCGGGAAAGCGGGAAAGCGGGAAAGCGGGAAAGCGCCGAAGCGCCGAAAAACGCTGCAACAGCGCGCAGTTTTCGCTCAACGCGGCGCGAGCCGCTCCGGCAGCGCATAGCGCTGCATCGTGCGCTCCATCCCATCGAGAAACACTCGCTCGGCCGCATTCATCTTGCGCGCGCGCAGCCACAACAGATCGATATCGACATCGACCAGACCTTCGTCGGGCGGCAGCCGCCACAGCCGCTGTTGCGCGAGATCGTCGCGCACGATGTGCTCCGGCAAGCAACCGATACCATAGCCCGCGAAAATCAGCCGCCGCACTTCGTCGAGGCTCGGCGACGCGGCCACGATGCGCCCGGTAAAGCCGCGCTGATCGCGAAACACCGTGAGCGGCGACAGGCTGTCGCCGATCTGGTCGCTGGTGAACGACACGAAATTTTCCGCCAGCAACTGATCGACCGACAGCGCATGCCGCCCGAACAGCCGATGATGCCGGCCGCAGAAAAGCGCATACCGTTGCCGCAGAAAACAGCGCTGTTCGAGTTTGTCGACCGGCGTACGGCACAACCCGAGCCCGGCGGTCGCGGTCTTTTGCAGCAGCGACGAGATGATGTCGGACGAACGCATCACCTCGATCTGCAAATCCACGCGAGGATAGCTCTTGTGGAATTCCGCGAGGAATTCGTCGTAGACGCCCGAGTCGATCCGGCTCACGGTCAAGAGGCGAATCGAACCGGTGATGTCGTCGCTTCGGTCGTCGAGTTCGGTTTCGAGCCGCGACATGTGACCGTAGATATCGCTGGCGATGCGATACACCTCCTCACCGGCGCGCGTGGGTTCGAAATGCGGGCCACGGCGCTGGATCAGCGTGCGTCCGAGCGTGTCTTCGAGCCGCTTGAGCGCCTGGCTGACCGCGGGTTGCGTGAGATGCAAACGCGCTGCGGCACGGCTCACGCTGCGCTCCTGCATGATGACGAGGAAAGTGCGCAACAGGTTCCAGTCGAGCCGGTCGTTCAGAAAACGCGTCACGTCCGCGCGCAATTGGGTCATGGGTGACTCCCGGCGAGCCGGTTAGGTATTAGCCAAATTTATAGTCAAGATAATAAACCGAAATTTGACTAATGTTTTATGGATGGCGATAAAAGCCCTCGACAGATACCCATCCGGTAACAACTGAGGAGCCGCCATGAACCCTTCGACCGCCCCGACTCGCCAGCCCGTGCGAGCGGCCAGCGCCGCTTTCATCGGCACCATGATCGAGTGGTACGACTTTTATATCTATGCCACGGCCGCCGCGCTGGTATTCGGCGAGTTGTATTTCCCGTCGCACGATCCGTTCGTCAGCACGATGGCGTCGTTCGCGACCTTTGCGGTCGGCTTCTTCGCGCGGCCGCTAGGCGGTGTGATTTTCGGCCACCTGGGCGACCGCATCGGCCGCAAGAAGGCGCTGATGACCACGCTGATGATGATGGGCGTGGCGACCGTGTGCGTCGGTCTGCTGCCGTCCTATACGAAGGTCGGCATGCTCGCGCCCGTGCTGCTGGTGTTGCTGCGGGTGGTGCAGGGCGTCGCGGTGGGCGGCGAATGGGGCGGTGCGGTGCTGATGGCGGGCGAGCACGCGCCGCAAGGGCGGCGCACGTTCTTCGCGTCGTTCGCGCAATTGGGCAGCCCGGCCGGTCTGATCCTGTCGCTGATCGCGTTTCGCGCCGTGACCTCCATGCCGCACGACGATTTTCTGGCCTACGGTTGGCGCCTGCCGTTTCTGGCGAGCGCGGTGCTGCTCGCGGTCGGCATTTTCATCCGGATGGGCGTGAACGAGTCGCCCGAATTCGCACGCGAGAAAGCGGCGAAGCGCACCGTCGAGTTGCCGATCGCCGAAGTGTTCCGCTCGTCCGGCGCGCTCGTCGCATTGTGTATCGGCGCGAATACGATCGGGATTGCCGGCGTGTATTTCACCAACACGTTCATGATTTCGTACACCACGCAAAACATCGGCGTGTCGAAATCGCTGATTCTCGATTGCCTGTTCGCGGTGGCCATCATCCAGTTTCTGGCGCAGCCGCTCGCCGCTTTGCTCGCGGAAAAACTCGGCGCCGCGCGTTTCCTGAAGCTCGCGGCGTTTGCGGCGATGCTGTCGCCGTATCCGATGTTTACGCTGGTGCAGAGCGGCAATCGCGGCGCGATGATTATTGGCATCGCATTGGCGGTCGTGTGCATGGCGAGCTTCTATTCGGTGATTGCAGGTTTTGTCAGCGGTGTGTTTCCGGTGCGCGTGCGCTATTCGGCGATTTCATTGTCGTACCAGGTGTGCGGCGCGATAGCCGGTGGTTTGACGCCGCTCGCGGGCACCTGGCTCGCGCACCGATTCGTGGGGCAATGGTGGCCGCTGGCGGTGTTTTATACGTGTCTCGCGGGCATTTCACTGTCGTGCATCGTTGCGCTGGACGCGCTCAGGCACCGGCGCGCGGATGCGCCCGAAGCGCTGCCCGCACGTTGAATCGAAGAGGAAAACGCAATGCTGAAAGTCGATGGACAACGCCTGTGGGCGAGTTTGATAGAGATGGCGCAAGTGGGCGCGACCGCGCGTGGCGGCGTGCGCCGG
This sequence comes from Paraburkholderia sp. BL21I4N1, assembly GCF_002973525.1. Taxonomy (GTDB): domain Bacteria; phylum Pseudomonadota; class Gammaproteobacteria; order Burkholderiales; family Burkholderiaceae; genus Paraburkholderia. The sequence continues at coordinate 209,112 of NZ_PVEN01000012.1, read as the reverse complement.
CTCGCGCTGACGGACGAGGATCGCCGCGGCCGCGCGCTGTTCGCCGAATGGTGCGTAGCCGCCGGTATGACGATGCGCACCGATGAGGTCGGCAACCTGTTCGCGCGTCGTGAAGGTACCGAGGCGGATGCGAAGCCGATCCTGATCGGCAGCCATCTGGACACGCAACCGGAAGGTGGCCGTTTCGACGGGGTATATGGCGTGCTGGCCGGTCTCGAAGTGGTGCGCTCGCTGAATGAGCAGGGGATCCACACGCAGCATCCGATCGAGGTCGTGTCGTGGACCAACGAAGAAGGCGCGCGCTTCACGCCCGCGATGCTGGGCTCCGCCGTGTTCGTCGGCGCGACGCCGTTGGCCGACGCGTTGCGCACGCAGGACGCGCAAGGCGTGACGCTCGCCGAGGCGCTCGACGCATGCGGCTGTCGGAGTGACGCCAAAAAACTCACGACAGACGATGTCGACGCCTATTTCGAAGCGCATATCGAACAGGGGCCGATTCTCGAAAGCCACGCTCATCCGATTGGCGTCGTCACCGGCGGGCAGTCGATCCGCTGGCTCGATGTCGACGTGACCGGCGTCGCCGCCCATGCGGGCACCACGCCGATGCCTTACCGCAAGGACGCGTTCTTCGCGGCCTCGGCCATGGCGCTAGAACTCGAAGCGCTCGCCGGGCGCTACGCGCCTCACGGGCTGGTGACGATCGGCCAGATCAACGTGCCGAATTCGTCGCGCAATACGATCGCGGGCAAGGTTTCGTTCACCGTCGACCTGCGTCATCCCGACGACACCAGGATCGACGCCATGGCACGCGACGTGCGCGCGGCTTTCGAACGCATCGCTGCGCAGCGGGGTGTGCAAGCGTCGATCTCGACCTGCTGGACGAGTCCCGCCACGCCGTTCGATCCGGCGTGCGTGGCGCTTGTCGAGGACGCCACGCGGCAATTCGGCTACACGTATGAGCGTATTGTCAGCGGTGCGGGGCACGATGCGATTCATCTGGCGCGCCACGTGCCGACCGCGATGGTCTTCATTCCGTGCGTGAATGGTCTCTCGCACAACGAAGCCGAAGACGCGTTGCCCGCCGATGTCACCGCCGGCGCGAACGTGTTGCTCCATGCGGTGCTGGCGCGCGCGAAAGTCGCCGCGCCAGTGGCCGCCTGAGCCTGAGACATCTGAAAGCGTGAACCCGCTTGAACCAGGGAATCGAACGATGCAGACATTTTTTCATCCGACGCAGTTGAAGCATCATCCGCGCAGCTACCTGTCGCGCGGCCAGATGCGTACGCCGCAAGAAGTCCCCGAGCGCGCCTTGCGGCTCGTCGAGGCAGCGAAAACACTCGGCTTCGACGTGCGCGAGCCGGCCGATTTCGGCAGCGCGCCACTCGCTGCCGTGCACGGCATGACCTATCTGCGCTTTCTCGAAGAAGCGCACCGCGAGTGGAAAAAGATGCCCGCGGAGTGGGGCGACGAAGTGATGTCGAACGTGTATATCCGCGAGAACAATCCGCTGCGCGGCGTGCTCGCGCAAGCCGCGCGTTATCTCGCCGACGGGAGTTGCCCAGTCGGCCAGCATACGTATGAATCCGCCTACTGGTCCGCACAAAGCGCACTGGCCGGCGCGCACGCGCTACTCGACGGCGCGGGCGAAGCGTATGCGCTGTGCCGTCCGCCGGGGCATCACGCGCGCGCCGAGGCGGCCGGCGGTTTCTGCTATCTGAACAATGCGGCCGTGGCAGCGCAGGCGCTGCGCCGGCAGTACGCACGCGTGGCGATTCTCGATACCGACATGCATCACGGGCAGGGAATTCAGGAGATCTTTTACGGCCGCGACGACGTGCTGTACGTGTCGATTCATGGCGACCCGACCAATTTCTATCCGGTGGTCGCGGGTTTCGAAGACGAACGCGGCATGGCGCAAGGCGAGGGTTACAACATCAATCTGCCGATGCCGCACGGCTCGCCGGAAGCGGTGTTCTTCGAGCAACTCGACACGGCGCTGGGCGCGCTCGCGCGTTTTCAGCCGGATGTGCTGGTGCTCGCGCTCGGTTTCGACATCTACAAGGACGACCCGCAAGCGATGGTGGCGGTCACGACCGAAGGTTTCGGCGAACTGGGCCGCAAGCTCGGCGGATTGAAACTACCCACGCTGATCGTGCAGGAAGGCGGTTACCACATCGAAACGCTGGAGGCGAACGCGCGCTCGTTCTTCGGCGGCTTCGCTTCGACGCGTTAATGTAAGCGGATCGATAACATTTTTCCGGGCGCGGCGAATAACGCCGCGCCATCCCCATTCCGATTCCAATTCCGATTGTTCGGCTCAACCGACGTATCTGTTCGTCCGCAGCCGCTTTATCCCCGAGCCCAACCTTTCTACATTGTCTCCAGTGACAGCGCCACGGCATTTCAGGCTTCATCGGCGTCAGTGCCGCGACTCTTCGCGGCATCTGGCCGGCGCGAAACCCATTCAAAGGAAACGATCATGAGCAGGCTCACAGGTAAGGTTGCAGTTGTTACGGGCGCATCGAAAGGGATCGGCGCGGCGATTGCGAAAGCGCTGGCTGCGCAAGGCGCTTCGGTGGTGGTGAACTACGCGTCGAGCAAGGCGGGCGCCGATGACGTCGTCGCGTCGATCACCGCGGCGGGCGGCAAGGCGGTGGCGGTGGGCGGCGACGTGTCCAAAGCGGCCGACGCGGAAAGTATTGTCGAGACGGCAGTCGAAACGTATGGCCGTCTGGACATTCTGGTCAATAACTCGGGCGTGTACGCGTTCGCGCCGATCGAAGAGATCACCGAAGAGCATTTCCATAAGCACTTCAACGTGAACGTGCTCGGTCTGCTGCTGGTCACGAAGGCGGCCGTCAAGCATATCGGCGAAGGCGGCAGCATCGTCAACGTCAGTTCGGTGGTAAGCCGTATCACGCCCGCGGGCAGCGCGGTTTATACCGCGACGAAGGGCGCCGTGGATGGCCTGACCGGCGTGCTCGCGCGCGAACTCGGTCCGCGCAAGATTCGCGTGAACTCGGTGAATCCGGGCATGGTCGCGACGGAAGGCACGCATAGCGCGGGCATTACCGGCACCGATTCCGAATTCGAAGCGTGGGCGCTCAGCACGACACCGCTGGGCCGCATCGGCCAGCCGGACGATATCGCCGACGTGGTGACGTTCCTCGCGTCGAACGACGCGCGCTGGGTGACGGGTGAAAGCCTGATTGCGAGCGGCGGCTCGCGTTAAGCGCTGGCAGCGCTGAGACGTTGAAGGGCTAAACGTTTCAGCGCCTCTGTTCTATCCCGCCAGATGCGGCGCCGGTGTCCGGCAATTCGACCGCGAACAACGCATCCAGCAGATTCGATCCCGGCCGCTCGGCGAGCCGGGTTAGCGATTCGATCATCTGCACCTGGCAATCCTGCAGCGGGACCATGCGGATGCGGCGCGATTCCTTGAATTCCGCGCGCGCGATTACCCCCACGCCCATGCCTTGCGCAACCGCTTCTTCAAGCGCCTCGCGGCCGTCCACATACATGACCGGTTCCACCTGCAACGATCCACGCACCAGTTCGATTTCGAGTAACTGTTGCGTGACGGATTGCGGCTCGCGGAAAATCATCGGCTGCCGCACCAGTTCCGCGTAGCTCAGCTTGCGCTTCTTCGCCGCCGGATAATGCGCCGGCACCATCGCCACCAGCGGATCGCGACGCAACACCCGCGCCTCCAACCGGCTGTGCACCTGCGGCGCGGCGGTAATGGCGGCGTCCACCGCGCTCGACAGCACGCGCTGCATGCAATCCGCCGCGTTGGCGATCGACAGCGTCACGACGATTCCCGGATGCAGCTTGCGAAACGCGCCGATCAGCGCGACCGCCAGATCGGGTGCGTCCGCAACGATCGACAGCGAACCGGATTCCAGCCCGCCGGCCGATTCGAGCAGTTGCCGCGCGTCGCGCTCGCAACTCAGCATATGGCGCGTCACCGCGAACAGACGCAGACCGAGTTCCGTCGTGTCGACGCCGCGCGGCCCGCGCTCGAACAGCTTGACGCCGTAATCCTGCTCCAGCCGCCGCACGTGGTCCGACACCGCGGGTTGCGTGAGCGACAGCGCCTGCGCCGCCTTCGAAAAACCGCCATGTTCCGCGACCGCATGAAACGCCCGCAATTGCGCGTATTGCACGTGTGCCTCGCTGGGTGATAAGTTTTTACGATACCTGCATCGATTATATCGATTTTACCGATGAGTCATGTTTCGCTACTGTGTGAGCTATCGAAACAGCGTTATCGGAGCTTCCGACCATGCCTTGCGTGATCGACCGTCGCACCACAGTGTCCCCGGCCGCGACCTTTACGTGTGCGGCGCCGGCCAAAGGCGAGCCTTATCTGTTAACGCCGGGTCCGCTGACCACGGCGCTCTCGACCAAGGAAGCCATGCTGCGCGACTGGGGTTCGTGGGACGGCGACTTCCGCGTCATGACCGCGCAGTTACGCGCCGCGCTGCTGGAGATCGCGGGCGACACGGCAGGCGACTACGATTGCGTGCCGCTGCAAGGTAGCGGCAGCTATTGCGTCGAGGCCATGCTCGGCAGCCTGATTCCGCGCGACGGCCATGCGCTGGTGCTCGCCAACGGCGCGTACGGCAAACGCATCGCCACCACGCTCGGCTATCTCGGCCGCACCGCGACCGTCCTCGATAAGGGCGATTATTTGCCGCCGCGCGGCGCCGAAGTCGAACGTCTGCTGGCCGCCGATCCGGGTATTACGCATGTGGTCGCGGTGCATTGCGAGACCAGTTCGGGGATTCTCAATCCCATTGAAGAGATCGCGGCGGCCACCGCGAAGCAGGGCCGCAAGCTGCTGATCGATTCGATGAGCGCGTTCGGCGCGCTGCCGCTCGACGTGCGGCGGATTCCGTGCGAGGCCTTCGTTTCGTCGGCGAATAAATGTATCGAGGGCGTGCCGGGGTTCGGCTTCGTGATCGCTCGTAAAAGCGCGTTGCAGGAAGCGAAAGGCCGCAGCCATTCGCTCGCGCTCGACGTCCACGACCAGTGGGACGTGATGAACCGCACCGGGCAGTGGCGCTTTACGCCGCCCACGCACACGGTGGCCGCGTTTATCGAGGCGCTGCGCCTGCACAAGATCGAAGGCGGTCAGGCTGGACGCCTCGCGCGTTACGCGAACAATCGCGACGTGCTGGTGGCCGGCATGAGCCAGCTCGGTTTCGAACCGCTGCTGAACGCGCGTTGGCGCTCGCCGATCATCGTGACGTTTTTTGCGCCGGCGCATCCGTCGTTCCGCTTCGAGCGCTTTTACGAGTCGATGAAGCAGCAGGGTTTCATCATCTATCCGGGCAAATTGACGGTGGCGGACAGCTTCCGCATCGGCTGTATCGGTCAGGTGGATGAGCACGTGATGCAGGCCGTGGTGCGGGCTTGCGCCGTCTCGCTGCGAGAAATGGGCGTGCCGGGCGCCGAGCCGCCCGCCGCCGCGCTCGAAGAACGCAAGGCGTTGGCGGACGCGGACTGAATGCGCCGGATGTCGGCGGAATACTCTGGCAAGACCAAAGGATCGAACTGAAATGAAACACGTCAAAGCGGTGATTTTCGACTGGGCCGGCACGGTGGTCGACTATGGTTCTCTCGCGCCGATGGGCGCCTTCGTCGAGACCTTCGAACAGTTCGGCGTGTCGATTTCCATCGACGAAGCGCGCGGTCCGATGGGCATGGCCAAGCGCCCGCATATCGCGGCGCTGATGGCGTTGCCGCGCGTCGCGCAGGCGTGGGCGGACAAGTATGGTCACGCACCGGGCGAAGCGGATATCGACGCCGTGTACGACGTCTTCGTGCCGAAGAACATCGCGGTGGCGGCGAGCTACAGCTCGGTGATTCCGGGCGTGGCGGCCGTGGCGAGCGCGCTGCGCGGCGACGATATCCGCATCGGCACGACCACCGGCTACACCCGCGAGATCATGGCCGAGATCGTGCCCGGCGCGGCGGCGCAGGGCTTTTCGCCCGACAGCATCGTGTGTACCGGCGATACGCCGGAAGGCCGGCCGTCGCCGTACATGATCTACAAGACCTTGCCGGCGCTCGGCGTGTGGCGCGCCAAAGAGGCGATCAAGGTGGACGACACCGAAGTCGGCATCGAAGAAGGGCTCAACGGCGGCACGTGGGCGGTCGGCGTCGCGGTGAGCGGCAACGCGTTCGGCATGGCCGAAGAGGACGTCAAGGCGCTCGCGCCGGCTGAATTTGCGTCGCGGCGCAAGGCGGCGATCCAGAAGCTGCGGGCGGCCGGCGCGCATTACGTGATCGACAGCGTCGCGGATCTGATGCCGGTGGTCTATGACATCGAGGCGCGGATGGAGCGTGGCGAGCGGCCCTGAGTGGTTTGTGTCGCGAGTCGGGCGCCTAGTTGAAAAAACCCACCGCCAGATCGATGAACTCGCGAATCTTGCGCGGCACGAACTCGCGGCTGGGGTACACGAGCGACACGGCCACATCGCCGTTGGTCACCGCGTAGTCGTCGAGCACACGCACGAGGCTGCCGCTGCGCAATTCGTCGGCGACCATTTCGAGCGGCAACAGCGCAATGCCCATCGCGCCTAAGGTGGCCTGCTTCTGCATGATCATGCTGTTGACGGTGAACGAGGCGTCGAGCGCGACGCTTTCTTCGTCGCCAACGTCACCGTTGCCGCTACGGCTGAACACCCACGTCTGCGGACTGGTGTCGAGCGCGGCGGCAATCACGCGGTGCCGTGCCAGATCGGCGGGCGTTTTCGGCTGACCGGCCTGGGCCAGATACGTGGCCGCCGCCACCGGCACCGCGTGCGAATTGATCAGCCGCCGCACTACCAGCGACTCCGAGCGGATCATATGTTCGGTGACGATCCCCACATCGAAGCCCCCTTCAAGCAGGTCGACCCGTTTCTCGGTGAGCGTGACGCGCAGATTCACCTGCGGAAACTTCGCCTGATATTCCGCGAACAGCGGCGTGAGCCGAAACAGCGAGAAACTGCCGAGCGCCACGATGCGCAGATCGCCCGCGACTTCCTTCGACGTGGTGGTCGCGCGCGATTCGACTTCTTCCAGTTCCGACATCACCACGCGACAACCGTCCGCGTAATCCGCGCCGGCTTCGGTCAGCACGACCTTGCGCGTGGTGCGTTGGAACAGCCGGATACCGAGGTGTTTTTCGAGGCTCGACACGTGGCGTGTCACCACGGAAGTCGAGACGTTGAGTTGCTCGGCGGCCTGCGCGAAGCTGCCCGCGTCGGCGACCTTGACGAAGGCCTGCATGGCCTGAAAGAGATTGATCATGTGAGTGCGAAAAGCGGTGTCGTTTAAGCGTGTGCGGCGTGGCGCGCGACGATCCGGCCATTCGCCACCACCAGTTTGCGCGGCGGCCGCGCGACGATGGCGTGGGCGAGCGTGTCCGCGTCGACCAGCACGAGATCGGCGCGGGCGCCGACATGCAGCCCGTAGTCGTTGAAGCCACAACCTGACGCTGCCGTCGTGCTGACGCAATCGAACGCGATAGCCAGCTCGTCGTCGCGCCGCAGGCCGTAGCGCATCGCGATCAGCATCGCGCGTTCGAGCATGTCCGGCGAGCCGTAAGGCGTCCACGTATCGCGTATGCCGTCGTTGCCGCCGAACAGCGTGACGCCTTTTTCGAGGCAGGTTTTCAGCGGCGGCACCGGCGTGGAAGCGGGGGCCGTGGTCAACAGCGCGACGCGCAGATCGGCGAGGCGCGCGAGCAACGCGTCGCGTTCGCGCTCCGGCAGCGCGCCGAGACAGAACGCATGGCTGACCACCACGCGCCCTTGCATGCCGAGCGCCGCGACTCGCTCTAGTAGCAGCCCGAGCGTGAACGCGCCCACTTCGCCGGGCTCGTGCAGGTGAATGTCGATCGGCTTCTGATAACGCTGCGCGAGTGCGAACGTCAGGTCGAGCGACGCCACCGGATCGCCGTCGATCAGCGCGGGATCGAGCGCGCCCAGCACGTCCGCGCCGGCCTCCAGCGCCTGCCCGAGCAACGCGCCGGTTCCGGGACGGCCAAGCACGCCCGACTGCGGAAACGCGACGATCTGCATCTCCAGCACATCGCGCAGCGCGTCACGCGTGGCGAGTACGCCTTCCAGATGACGCAACCCCGCGTCGGTATCGATATCCACGTGTGTGCGCAAACGCGTCGTGCCCGCCTGCACGAACGCACGGGCGAGCGCGAGCGACTGCCTGCCCGCGTCGTGATCGCCTTGCGCGCGAAAGCGTCGTTCGTTCTCGATCCGGTCGGTCAGCCTCGGGCCGACCTCGTTGCGATACCACGGCAAGCCCCAATGCGTTTTATCCAGATGCGTATGACCTTCGACGAAACCGGGCAGCAGCAACGCGCCCGCGCCGTTTTCCAGCGTCACACCGGGCTCGCGCGGCAGGTCCGGGCCGAGCGCCGCGATGCGGCCGTCGGCGATCGACACGTCGACACGGGTGCCGTCCGTCAGACGGACGTCGGTGATGAGCAAAGCGTGGGTGGTCAAGGTCATGGGAGCGGGTCGGCTGCGATGCGCGTGATCCGGGGCGCGCGTCGGCGATAAGCAATGGTCTGTTGAAAGAGTGCGCTGCCTGTTTGTTGAGCAGACGAGGGCGGCGCACGTCCGGCGGGTGAATTGTACTTCCTGGCGCAGCCGGCCTATCGGCCGGGTGGCGTCGCTGTCGACCCGCGAAAACCCGTTGCAAACCGTTACAGGCGCTCAAGTTTCGTTGATCGATGCCGTTGACACACATGCAAATCAAATTCGGGAACCCAGCCGTGCAACTCGCTTACAGTAACGACCGTTTGTCCAGCCGGATGTCGGTCGACCCGTCCGTCGCGGGCGAACCCGAGGTGGAATCGTCGGTGATCGAGTGGTTGTTGCATGACGATCAGGTCATGCGCGAGTGCTTCACGCATGCCGCGGAAATTCTGAAGAGCGTGACCGGCGCGGCGATTACCGCGATCACGCTGCTCGACGAGGAACACCAGCATTACCGCGCCGAAGTCGGCATGGCGATGCCGCTCGTCACGCGTGCGCGCTCGCTCGCGGACTACGCGGTGCGCGACGCGGAGCTGTTCGTTATAGAAGATGCGCACGACGACGCCCGCTTCGGCGAATGCATGCTGGTGCAGCGTCATCCGTTCGTGCGCTTTTACGCGGCGATCGCATTGCGCGCGCCGAACGGCGAGATCGTCGGCGCGTTGTGCGCGATGGACCCGTCGCCCGGCCGCCTCGACGAAGGCCAGCGCGGCGTGTTCTACCACTTGCGCGCGATGATCGAAAACGATTTGAAGATGCGCACGGCCACCGCGATCGATCCGCTGACGCAGTTGTATAACCGTCGCTTCCTGCTGGAAAGCATTGCGCGCCGCTGGAAAGAAGCACGCGACGGCGACGTGATGGGTTCGGTGGTGGTCGACGTGGACTGGTTCAAGCAATACAACGACACGTATGGGCATCAGGCGGGCGATCATTGCCTGCGCAAGGTGGCGTCGGTGATGCAGGCCGCGTCCGATGGCGAAGGCATCATTGCCGGGCGCATGGGCGGCGAGGAATTCGGCCTGCTGGTGTTGCACGCGGAACCGTCGGCGCTGCAGGGCACGCTGGAAACGTTGCGCCAGGGCGTGGTCGATCTGGCGATCGAACATCGCGCGTCGCCGTTGGGCGTGGTGACAGTGAGCGTGGGCGGCGCGATGACGCGGATCAACGAAAGCTCGCGGGCCGCGCATCGGGATGGTTTCGCGAGCGCGGACCAGGCGCTGTACCGGTCGAAACATGCGGGGCGGAATCTGGTGACGATGGCGTAGGGCGTTGCGCCTAACGCCTAACGGCTTACGCTTTACGCCTTGCGCGACTCGGGCAACGCGATCCGCGCTGAACGCCGCGCTTCTCCGCCGCCGCGCTCAACTCTCCTGCACGTCCGCATAAACCTGTTTGACCCAGTCGGCGAACACCCGCAGTTTCGTGCTGTAACGCCGGCTCGGCGGATACGCGAGATACACCTCCAGCGGCGGACGCCGGTAGTCCGCCAGAATCGGCACCAGCTCGCCTCGCGCGATGGCGGGCCGCACCATGAAATCCAGCGTATGAACAATGCCGAGGCCAGCTAGCGCAGTGGCGAGGTGCGCATTGCTTTCGCTCACCATCACCGGACTGCGCACGTTTTCGAGCACGAGGGGCTCGCGGTCGGCATCCGCATCGGTATCGCCCGCGCCGGCGAATTGCAGCGGCTGGACCAGCCCGGTGCTCGCGGAAAAATAGCTGACCACCGCATGACGGTCGTCGACGATCTGTTGCGGATGCAACGGTGTGCCATGTTCGGCCAGATACGCCGGACTTGCGCAGGTGACCCAGCGCAGCGTGCCGATTGCCTGCGTGACCAGCGCGGGGTCGTTTGCCGTGCTGCGGATCGCGCAGTCGATGTTCTCGGCGATCAGATCCGCCGTGCGGTCCGTCACGCTCAATTGCACCTGAATGTCCGGATAACGCGCGCAAAACCCGGGCAGCGCCGGAATCAGAATGCCGCTCGCGGTCGAGCCGCCGCTATCCACCCGCAACGCGCCACGCGGACTCGCGCGATCGCGGCCGAGCGTCGCCTCGATATCGTCAAGTTCGCTGAGCAGGTGGCGGGTGCGCTCGTAGTACGCGGCGCCGTCGGTCGTGACATTGACGCTGCGCGTGCTGCGTTCGAGGAGTTTCACGCCGAGGTGATCTTCGAGCGATTTGACCCACTTGCTGACCGTGGCGTTGGGCATGTGCAGCGACTGCGCCGCGCGGCTGAAGCCGCCGGTTTCCACCACGCGGGCGAAGATGCGGATTGCCTGCAAATGATCCATGAATGGGTTCCGATTAATTATCCACAACGGTGGATAAAGAAACCACAGCATAGCTATTTATCTCCATGGGCGCATCAAATAAGCTGACGTCAAGGGTCAAGCGACCTCAGCGAACTTAACGAACTCAATCGATGTCACCAGGAGCTTTCCATGAACCAGTCCAGACTTGAAAACGTCAACGCCCGCAAACACGCCGGCAAGATCGCGCTCGTGACCGGCGGCAGCAGCGGGATCGGCCTCGCGGCCGCGATCCGTTTCGCGCAGGAAGGGGCGAAGGTCTTTATCACCGGCCGCCGTCAGGCCGAACTCGATGCCGCGGTCGAACAGATCGGCCACGGCGCGGTGGCGATTCGCGCGGATATCGCGTCGGCCGCCGATCTCGACCGTATGTTCAGCACGGTGCAGGCCGCGCATCAGCGGCTCGATATCCTGTTCGCGAATGCGGGCGGCGGCGAGTTTTCCCCGCTCGGTGCGATTACCGAAGAGCAGTTCGACAAGTACTTCGATATCAACGTCAAAGGCACGTTGTTCACGGTGCAGAAAGCGCTGCCGCTAATGAAGCCGGGCAGTGCGATCGTGCTGACGGGGTCGATCACGTCGATTCAGGGCGTGCCGGCCTTTGGCGTGTACGCCGCGACCAAGGCCGCCTTGCGTTCGTTTGCGCGGACGTGGGCGTCGGATCTGAAGGGGCGCGAGATTCGCGTGAACGTGGTCGCGCCGGGCGTGGTGGTGACACCGGCATATAAAACCGAGCTGAAGATGAGCGACGAGCAGATCGAAGGCTACCGGCAGCACGTCAGCGACACGACGCCGCTGGGCCGCGTCGGCGAAGCGGATGAGATCGCCAAGGCGGTGTCGTTCCTGGCGTCGGACGACGCGAGCTACATCACGGGGATCGAGTTGTTCGTGGATGGCGGCATGGCGCAGGTGTAAGGCGAGCGGCAGCGGCTGCAAAACGAAGCCCGTCGATCGGCAACGATACGACGGGTTTTTTATCTGGCGCTGGATGCGAACATCGGTCTCATGGTTTTTCGCCACCGCGATGGCTAGCATGGACGCCTGCTATCCATGCGGTAACGCGGAGCATCGAGATGTTCGATTGGTTTGATCCGGGCAGCGCACGGTGCGGCGGAAGATGGGCGAATACAGTCCGGTGCACAACACGCTTCGCCACGGCGCGCGCCGGCGTTCTTCTCGCCGCGTTCCTGCAAGCGGGCACCGCCGGCGCGTTCACTGGCTCGATCCGATTTCCGGGCCATGGCACGTCGCTGTCCAGTCTCGCGTTTGCGCCGACGATCCCGGTGCCGAACAATCCGGCGGTGGGACAGGTCGTGCAATCGGTTTCGCACGAGGTCGGTCTGGGCACGCCGCAAGTGCTCTGCCGGATAGCCGAAACGGTCGCGGTGAACGGGACGCTGGCCTCCGGTTCCGACACACTCTTCGCGACCAATGTGCCCGGCCTGGGCGTGCGTTATTCCATCAAGCGGCAAGCGAAAGGTCAGTTCAGGAACGCGCCGTATGCCACGGTTTTCTTTCCCCCTGTCAGCCATGCTGCCGAGTATCACATCATGGCTGAACTCGTGGTGACCGGCCCGCTCGGCAGTGGCACGCTGACGACGATCCCGAGCCTCACCATGACCTTCGCCGGCCGCTGTTTCGAGACGGTGAGCGGAACGCAGCACATCACGCCGGGCAGCCGGTTCGCGGCGGGGACATGCAGCGTCGGCACCCGGGCGATTCAGGTTGCGTTGCCGCCGCGCGTGTCGCCGTCGAATCTGATGCGTAGCGGCGCCACGCCGTTTTCCATCGGGCTTGATTGCGCTGCGCCCGTGAGGGCCTATCTGTCGCTCGACGATGCGGCGAACCCGGGCAACCGGTCGACGATCCTGAGCGCTGCCGCGGGCTCGACCGCGAAAGGCGTGGGGATGCAGATCATGTCGGAGTCGAGACCCTTGTCGTTCGGCCCGCATGATCCGGAGAGCGGCAATCTGAATGTTTCGTTCGTGGGAAAAATGAGAGCCGGGGCGAACCTGATCCCGTTGAGCGCGCGATACGTGCGCACGGGGCCGGTGAGTGGCGGCACGGTGAAAGGGCTCGCGACGTTCACGATGAGCTATCAGTAGATCGCGCGCCTCTCACGCCCCGATCAGCTTCAACCCCGCCGGCAACGACTCGCCGAATACGCGGCCTTCGTCGACGTTATCGAGTTCGACGCTCTCACTCACCATCGTGATCCACGCGCGCGGCGCGTTCGTCGCCTCCAGCCGCCGCACGACCGCACGACGTAAATCGTCGGCGATGTCGCGGGAGCGGTCGCCTGTCATCCGTGCGATCTGCACGGCGGCGAATGCGGCCTGATCAACCTTCTTCCAGTCGAGCGCGAGTATCGCGTTCAGCCATTGCGCCGCGATCTCCGGCGGCACGACGCCATGCGCGCTGCCGTAGAACGGTCGACGCGCACCGATCCGGCCGACCGCCCACCAGCCTTGATGATGGTCAGCTGGCTTTTTGAGCCGCGTCAGCACGGCTTCGCCGAGGTCGATCTTGCGTTCGACAGGAATCCGTTCGAGCGACGCGCTCAGCCGCGCCATATCGGCAATGCCGGTTTTCGCGACGTCGAACGGCAGCTTGTGACGCGCTTGCGCGGCGTTCTGCAGATACGCCATCGCGTCGAGCACGCGCAGTTGCGCGCTTTCGTCGAGACCGCCCGCCGCGCGCCGCCACAGCGTCCACCATTCGGACCAGACCTGGCTGTCGTTGATGTACTGGATGCCGTCGTCGAACAAGGTCCAGAGTTGTTCGACGCGCCATTCGTCGAGGGGATAGCCGAAGCCGGGGCGCAGGCAATAGCCGGCCAGATTCAGCCACAGTCGTTCGTGATCCGCCGAGCGCCGCCGGCGCCGCGCGCGTTCCCACAGCGCGCCGAACAGTTCGCGCAGCAACGCGCTGTTCCAGCCTTCGCGCGGGCCGAGCAGATGTTCGAGTTGCGCGCGCAACCGCTTGACTTCTTTCGGGTCGATTTTTTGCGCGCGGGTGCCGAAGCTGCGGTCGATCTGTTCGATCGCTTCGTCGAGACGCGGATGCCGCGCTTGTGCCGGATCGGCGGAGAGGTCGACCTGGGCGGTTTCGCCGCGCAACTGGAATTCGAGCCGCCAGCGTTGCGCGGGATCGTCGAGTTCGATGCAGTGCACGTCGAGCGTGCCGACTTCGGTGAGCGAGGTAGCGATCCGCACGGCGGTTTCGCGCGCGGTGCGGGTGCCGCGTGGTTGAACGACGGTGGCGATCGGCGGCAGGCGCACGAAGTCGCCGTCCGCGAGATCGATCAACTCGCCGGCGCGATAGACCGTGTCCGCACTCGACGACACCAGATGGAAACGCACCGGATGGCCGAGGCGCAGTGCGAAGGTGCGCTCGGCGATCAGGATTTCATGGCCTTCCTCGGTGCCGCGCGGCAGCAGGCAGACGCCGCGTTGCGTGGGTTCGCCGCTGTCCTCGAGCACGAGGAAGTAGCTGCGCGGCGAGCCGCCGCCGATCTTCGGCGCGGCGCCCGCGCGTGCCAGCGAATAGGCGACCGCGCCGCGCGCGACGGCGACGTCGGGGTTGTCGTTGTGCAGCACGTTGAGCGCATGGCCGCGCCAGCTGCCGAGGGTGTCGGCGAGACGCCGCGTGAGTGCTTCGGCGCGGAATACGCCGCCGTTGAGCAGCAGCGTGTCGGGGATCGGCAATGGAGCGGGCGTATCCGCCGCGGCCGAAGTCTGCACGGCATCGACGCCATCCAGCGCCTGCCGCGACTGCGCCGCGAACCGGCTCAAAAACGCCGCGATATGCCGCGTCACCGCCGCGTCGGTCGCATAGGGCAGGCCGAACTCGACGATCGCGCCACGCGGTCTGCCAGGCCGTTCATGCGACGCCACCGCCGGGAAAAAACCATCGACGATGATCCGCTCCACTTCCTCCCGCGTGATCCGCGCACTACGCGCGCCGCCGATCAGCTTCGAGCCCGCGCCGAGCAGCGTGATCGACGCCGAGTCGGGGGCGTGCGGCCCGAGCAACTGTTCCTTCGCGGCGCGGCAACGCTCGACCAGTTGCGACAAACCCGCCGCCGACAGCCGCGCGCGTTCGCTGCCGCCCGGCAACCGCGCTTCCACCAGATGCGCGAGCGCGAGATCCATGTTGTCGCCGCCGAGCATCAGATGATTGCCCACGCCGATACGCGTCAACTGCGGCTCGCCGTTGCGCACGTCGACGGCGATCAGCGTGAGGTCGGTCGTGCCGCCGCCCACGTCGCAGATCAGCACGAGACGGGTGTCCGCCAGCTCGTCGGCGAGCCGCTCGCGATGATGAAACAGCCAGTCGTAGAAGGCCGCTTGCGGCTCTTCCAGTAATTTCAGTTTGGGCAGCCCGGCGAGGCGCGCCGCGGCGACGGTCAACGCGCGTGCGCCTTCGTCGAACGAAGCGGGGACCGTGAGCACCACGTCCTGCTGTTCGAGCGGCGCGTCCGGGAAACGCTGATTCCAGGCCGAGCGCATGTGCGCGAGATAACTCGCGCTGGCGTCGACCGGCGAGACCTTGCGGACGTCGTCGGCGGCGCCCCACGGCAGGATCGGCGCACTGCGATCGACCGAGGCATGCGACAACCAGCTCTTCGCGCTGGCCACCAGCCGTCCCGGCACCTGAGCGCCGAGCACGTGCGCGAGGCGGCCGATCACGACCGGCGGTGTGGAAACGTCGGCAGCGGCCCACGGCAGTTGCACATCGCCCGCCGCCAGTTCACCTTCGGCGGCGTGATACCGCGCCGACGGCAGCAAAGGCCGCGCCGCCACTTCACCGGGGCTGACCAGTTGCTCGACCTCGAACAGGTGGATCGACTGCGATCCGACCTGCGCATAGGCCAGCACCGTATTGCTGGTGCCGAGATCGATACCGACGCTATACCGCTTCATCTTACTCATGCATTCGCGTTGCCGCGCACGTCGAATTCGACTTTCCAGCGCGCCTCGGTGCCGCGCGGGATCGCTTCGAGTTCGAGCGTGCCCGCTTCGGTGACGCGTGCGTGCAGCTTCACCGGTACGACTTCACCCGCGGTGCGGCCGGCGGCCGGCAACGTGGCCTGGATCTCCTCGAGTTCCTGCAATTCGTCGGGGCCCCAGAAGTCGAGCAGCGTGCCGACCTGATCCTGACGACGCACCGACGACCCGAAGAAACGGAAATGCACCGGCTCGCCGACCACCAGCCCAAACTCCTGCGCGGGCAACTCGGCGTCGGTGCCTTCTTCCATGCCGAAGGGCGCCACGCACAACGCCTGGATCGGCGGTTCGAGACCGGGCACGGCGGGCATCGCCGATTCGATCGCGATGTAGTACGCCCGCGCGGTGCCGCCGCGAATCCGCACGCCCTGGCCGCGCCGGACGTAGCCGTAGTAGGCCGCGCCGCGCGCGACCGCGAGGTCGAGATCGGCGCCTTCGAGCAGTCGCGCCGGCGCCGCGCTTTCCGCCGCGAGCCAGCTGTTGAGCGTGCCCATGATGCGTTCGACCAGCAGCGGCGACTTGAACACGCCGCCGTTGAACAGCACCGCGGTGGGATGCAGGAAGCTCGCGCCTGGCGCGGCGGCATGGGCCGCTGTCTCGCCGAGGCCTTCGAGTTCGGCGAGCGCGCCGACCTGGCGGCCGAGGAACGCCGCCAGATGACGCGTAATGCCGGCGTCCTGCGCATACGGCAGACCGAGTTGCGTCAGACCGGCGCGCGCGCGGCTGACCGGACGTGCGGCGCTCTCCACCTGCGGGAAAAAGCCCTCGAGGATCGTTTGCGTCAGTTCCGCGCGCGTGAGTTCGGTGCGGATCGAACCGCCGATCAGCTTCGAGCCGCGGCTCGGCACGACGAGCGGCACGGTGTCGGCGGCGGGATCGCTGAGCAGCGTTTCCTTGGCCGACCGGCATGCGTAAGTGAGGGCGCGCAATTGCCATGCGTCGGCCTGGGTGCCTTGCGCCGCGAGCTTACGGGCGACGACGTGCGCGAGCGCCAGGTCCATGTTGTCGCCGCCGAGCAGAATATGTTCGCCGACCGCGACGCGATGCAGTTCGAGATTGCCTTCCCGCTCGATCACGGCGATCAGCGAGAGGTCGGTCGTCCCGCCGCCCACGTCGACCACGAGGATGATGTCGCCGACCTTGACCTGCTTGCGCCACTCGCCGCCGCTCTTCTGGATCCAGCTATACAGCGCGGCCTGCGGTTCTTCGAGCAGGGTCATGCGGGCGAAGCCGGCCGCTTCGGCGGCTTCGGCGGTCAGTTCGCGCGCGGCCGGATCGAACGAGGCCGGGATGGTTACCGTGACGTCCTGCTGGCTGAACGGCGCCTCCGGATGAGCGTGGTCCCAGGCTTCGCGCAGATGCGTCAAATAGCGCACCGAGCTTTCGAGGGGCGAGACGCGCGCGACTTCCGGCGGCGCGTCGTTGGGCAAAATCGCCGCGCGCCGGTCCACGCCTGGGTGGCACAACCAGCTCTTCGCGCTCGACACCAGCCGGATCGGCGTGGCCGCGCCGCGAGTGCGGGCAAACTCGCCCACCGCGAATTCGCGCTGGCCGGTCCACGGCAGGTACAGGTCGCCGGACGCCAGTTCGTCCGGATGCGGCAGGTACAGGAACGAGGGCAGCAGATCGAGATTGTCGATCGCGCCGGGGCCGGTGAGTTGCGCGACCGGCAGCACGCCTTGCGCGGTTTTTTCGCCGTCGCTGGCGCGGGTATCGACGTACGACAGCGCGCAGTGCGTGGTGCCGAGATCGATCCCGATCGAATAGCGGGCGTCGCTCATAGCTCCACCTCGGCCGGTGCGATCACGTTCGCGTTGTGGCTGTCGGCAAGCTTCGGCAGACGCACCTCGTCGACGCGCCAGCCGCGGTGGCTGATGCTGCCGTTGAACGGCGCCTTGCCGACCACGTTGCCGGTCAGGCGCACCGAGCTGGCGTCGAAACCTTCGGCCAGCGTGACCCGGCTGCCTTCGGCTTCGTCGCGCACCGGACGGATCGTGAAATGCTCGCGCAGCGTCGCGCGGCAACCGTCGTGCACGAGGCGCGCGGCCGCGCCGATGTCGGCGTCGCTATAGCTCTTGATGTCTTCCTCGACGAAATCGATGAAGCGCGCGTCGCGTTGCAGCAGGCCGAGCAGTTGCAGCGCGGCGTCGGGGCTGGCGGTTTTCAGCGCGGGGGCGGGGGCGGCGGCGGGCGTGGGTGCAGGCGCAGGCGTGGGAGCCGGAGCCGGGGCCGGAGCCGCCGCGGCGGTCGTGCCGCCCTGGCGCAGACGCAGTACGCCGGCAGCGAATTCGCCGTCGCCGAGAATGCTGAAAAACGTGCCGACGGCAAGTGAAATCCTGCCGAGGAAGGATGGGTTCGAATCGGTCATCAATGCTCCTGAGGGGCTCTGTTAAAGGACGAGCTGTCCTGACTGTGGCGCACGCTGCGTGGCCGCGGCGGGCGTGCGCGAAACCCGTATTTTGCCTTGCGGCGCGTCCGACGCGGGCAAAGCCGGGCATTCTAGCGTTCGGCGCGCGTAATTTGGCGGACTTTGGAGAGCCGGATTCAGGCGCTGTCAGGTCGTTTCGGGTCGGCCGTCCGGCACGGTGTCCGGGCCGAATTCGGCGACCACCTGGTCGATGAAGGCGCGCAGTTTCGGCGTCGCGCGACTCGCCGGGAAGACCAGATGCATCGGCCGGGCGGGCGTTTCGTAGTCGCGCAGAAGGCGCACCAGACGGCCTGCAGCAAGATCGTCCCGCACGGCCACCTCGGGGGCGAGCATCACGCCCGCGCCGTGGAGCGCGGCGGCGCGCAGCGCTTTCACGTCGTTGGCGTGAAACGGGCCCGAGACCGGCACCACGTAGTCGCCGCGCGCGTCGGAGAAATGCCATTCCATCGCGACCGGCCGGGTCATGTAGACGAAGCTCAGGCACGCATGATCGGCCAGTTCCTGGGGCGTTCGCGGCTCGCCGCGCTCCGCCAGATAGTCGGGCGAAGCGCATACGAGCAGCCGGTACGGCATCAATTGCCGGCCGATCAGCGACGAATCCGTCAGCGCGCCGAGCCGGATCGCGGCCTCGTAGCCCTCGTCGATCAGATCGACGAAGCGGTCGGTCAGCGTCAGATCGACCCGCACATGCGGATGGCCTTTCAGATAGCGGGCGATCAGCGGCGCGAGGCAGTTGGCGCCGAACGTGACCGGCGCGGTAATGCGCAAGCGCCCGCGAGGCGAGGCCGACAGTTCCTGCGCGACCGATTCGGCCGCTTCGGCATCCGCGAGCAGCGACTTGCAGCGCTCGTAGAAGATCTGGCCGATTTCGGTGAGGCTCTGGCGGCGTGTGGTCCGGTTCAGCAGGCGCGCGCCGACGCGCTCTTCCAGCGTGCTGACGTGCTTGCCGGCCATCTGCGACGAGATGCCGAACGCAAGCGCGGCCGCGGCGAACGAGCCGCTGTCGGCGGTTTTGACGAACACGGCCATGCTGGTCAGACGGTCCATGATTCCCTACTTGTGGTTTCGACAATCGTCAGATTATGCGTGTTTATCATGCTGAAGTTTTGAATCATAGTGTTTCTCACCGACAGGGCGCGCGCCATGGCGCGATCCTCAACCCGTGAAGGAGCATGAAACATGAAGATAGGCATTCTCGGCGCAGGCTTTATCGGCCGCGCGATGGCGACCCTCGCGAAGCAGGGCGGGCACGACGTGATGATCAGCAATTCGCGCGATCCGTCGACCTTGACGAGCACCGCCGCCGCGCTCGGGTGCGCGCTGGGCACGGCGCAACAGGCGGCGAGTTTCGGCGAGGTGGTCGTGCTGGCGGTGCCGTTTTCGCAGATCGGTGCGCTGCCGGTTGGCGCGCTCGACGGCAAGATCGTGGTGGACACGTGCAACTACTATCCCGAGCGCGACGGCCCTATCGCGGCGCTCGACGATTTGACGACCACCACGAGCCAGATGCTGGCCGCGGTGTTGCCGGGCGCGAAGGTGGTCAAGGCGTTCAACGCGATTCTGGCGGCGGATCTGCACACGGACGGTCGGCCGGTTGGTACGCCGCAGCGCCGCGCTTTGCCATTCGCGGGCGATGACGCGGCGGCGAAACAGGTCGTAAGTGGGTTGATGGATCAGTTCGGCTTCGATCCGGTCGATGCCGGGGCGTTGCGGGACAGTTGGCGTTTTGAACGGGCGAAACCGGTGTATTGCATTCCGTTCGACCGTGCTGGGATGGTGGCGGGATTGGCGGCGGCGCAGCGGGACGTGGAGTTGCCGCATGGGTCGTGGCGCAAGTGAGGGGCGGTTGCGGCGAGGGAGGGAGCGACGGGTGAAGCGGCGCGGTTTGGTCTAGCGCGGTCTGGAGAGCGGATTCGGCGCCGCGCTCTCGACTCATGCATCGCTCGATGCTTTGATCCTTCGCATCATCAGGCGCGGACACAGCCACCTGAGGCCGCGCCACGTGATCCCGTATTCGCGGATCGTGAAGAACCAGCGGTTCGGATCGTCGGCGAACGTCGCGATGAAATGCGTGGTGTCCGTCCACTGGATGTCCTCCAGCCAGAACGAACAATACGGCGCGCCGATCTGACGGACGGCGAGCGCGCGTTGCAGGCCCTTGCTGACCAGCACGAACGCCGCCGCTTCTTCGAACGGGCAATCGAAATCGGTGGCGAAAAGGTAGCCGGATGGCGTGTCGAACTGGAACAGCAGCGTATAGCCGGGAATCGCCAGCGGCAGCGTCCGCCCGTCGACGATAAGGCGCGACGCGGGCGGCCATGATTCGTACGGGCCTTCGTGTTTTTCAAGCGCGAAGCGCTGGATGGGCGTCACGCTTGAAGCACGGGTCGGCTCATCGTTCAACGCCGCGCTCCCTCACCGGCATATGACGCGCGATCATGCGTTCGATCGCCGCGAGCTGCGTCGGCAGCAAATCGCGGCGCGGCAGCGCGACGAACGCGGAGCCGCCCGCGAACAGATAGATGCGCTCGGCGTCGTCCGCGCGTGAGGTCAGGCTCGACCAGTTCAGACGCAGGCTTGATAGCGTCGACTCGCCGGTCACGCCAGTTGCGTCGAAGGTGACCTGCTGCGGGCCGAGAAAAGGCACTGCGCCGCGTTTCAGCCGTGCTTTGAGACCGGCGCGCGCGATGCCGCGCAAGAAGAGCGGCGAGAAATACGCGTCGTTGCAGAACGCCAGTGCGCCGGCCGCAATCGCGCAAGCGGCGATGCTTGTTGCGATCGATATGTCGACATGCGTTGCGGACCAATACCAGCCGAACAAACCGCCAACTGCCGTGGCAATCCCGATCGAACGCAACCGCTTGTGCAGCGTGCGTTTTGCCGAATAAAGCACGACATGCGCGGCGATAAAGTCCTCATCCGTCAAGTTGACGGACACCTGAAAGGGAAGCTGCGTGTCCGAGTTGGTCATACCTTGAGCCGCGCATCGGTTTTGTGAGACTCGAATACTACAAGAGCGGAAGGGGCGTCATGCGCGTGATCTGACGGCGGCGCATGTCGAACCCCGGCGCACCCTCACGCCGGGGCTTGTCCCATCCTCACCCCCACACAATCGACCCCGCCTCCGGACACGTCCACGACGACTGCAAGCGCTCGCGAATCTCCGCCAGCGACTGCTTCACCAGCAACTCGCCATTCCGGAACACCGGCACCAGCGCACCGCCTTCCGCCTGCTCGACCGTCTGCTGTTCGTACAGCACGAAGCGATCGCCTTCCTTCTCGACGCGCGGCAGGCCCTTCGCCGATTTCTTGGTGCCGTCGTCGGTGGCCGGGTCTTTATAGATGTCGACCGCTTCGCCATCCACTTCGGCGTAAATCGCCTTGAGCGCATAGCCGAACGTGTCGCGCGAGTTCATCCCATACACGTAGCTGCCGATGCCGAGCACCACGTTGCACGACGCGAATCCCTTGGCCGCCATGCGCAGCATGATGTCGCGCGCGCGCGTCAGCGTGATCGAGTCGCCGTAGATCAGCCCGACGTGCGAATCCAGCACCTTGTAGCCTTGCTCCGTGGTGGTCCCGCCATAGATGTTCCACAGACACTCCACCGCGCCGGTACGCTCTGCCGCGCTGATCGTCTCGCCGCTCGCCTTCACCGTGTAGCGGCCCGATTCGCTGACGGCGGGCGTGCCGTCGTTGCCCGGCACGAGTTCGTCGTCCGTATAGCCGGTGAGGATTTTCACCGGATCGCCGGAGTCGGGGCGGAACACCACCTTGGCGTTGCCCAGCGCGTCCGGCCGGCGGGCGAGAATATCCGCCTTCAGTTCCTTCGCGATGACCGTCATCACGTTCCAGAAGTCGAACGTGTCGCTGACGAGCGAGACCATCCCTTGCGGGTAGCCTTCGGTGACGAACTCGCGGATCACTTCCAGTTCGGCCTTGCGGCGCAACGCCTTCGGGTCGAGCATGGCTTGCGCCGGATCGCGTTCGAGACGTTGCTGCGTGAGCAGAATGCGCAGCGCCATCACGCTGTGTTCCGACGCCGGAATCGACCCGCCGACGAGCTCGCGCTCCGCATTCGCGTCGTAGTGGTCTTCGAGATAATCGATCGCGGGAATCGTGTCCGTGCCGGTGAACGACAACAGGTGGCCCGCGCCACAGCGCATCGCGTCGTGCACGCCGCTCATGCCGCGCATCGAAAAATCGTGACCTTGCCAGTTCACGAAGTCGAGCGGCGCGCCGGTCAGATTCGCGAAGTAGGTCAGCAGTTTGCGGAATTCGAACGCAATCGTGGCCACCGTGGACGGCTTCCAAGATTCGCAGCTCACCACCGTTTCGAAGTACGTCGACACCCACGGAAAATCCGGGTGCGTGTTGATGAAAATCACCGGCGGCACCTTGATGTCGACCCGCGAGCCTTCCGGCAGCGAACGGATTTCGAGCGGCAGGTGGCCGAGGTCGTGCAGCGCCTCGAGGCTCGCGACCGGCACGGCATCAGGTCCCAATGCCGTGTCCATGCGCCGCTTGTACTTGCGCACGGCCTGCGCCTTCGACTTCTGGAAGAACTCGGCGCCGAACAGGTCGATCAGGAATTCCTGAATGAAGCCTTGCAGGCCGAACCAGACCACCTTGTCGTCGAACAGCTCGCGCAGCACCGGCGCGTACTTCGCCGAACGGGGCGTGAAGTTCGCGACCAGTTTGGTGGTCGCTTTCGGATACATGGACGGGTGGCCGGTCTTGTAGAAATCGGCAAGATTGAACGGGACGAGCTGGTTCTTTTCGAGGACTTCCGTGCGGTCGGGGGCGTTCATCAACATCTCCTGGCGAGTTCGGATTCAGAGTCGTGTCCGGTGTGGATTCGGGTTCAGTTCAGACCAGCTGGCAGCGCGTGTCGCTGGTCCAGTTGTTGCGCGTGAAAACCGTCTGGTAGTGTTCGAGCAGCGGCGCGAGGCCCTTGCTGAAAATGCCGTGCGTGACATACAGGTACAGCGGCTGGCTCTGGCGTTGTTCCGCCTGACGGGTGCGCAACGCAGCGGCGAGTTCGGTGAAGGTGCGACCGCCGTCGCAGATATCGTCGACCACCAGCAGCGGCGCGTCGGGCAAGTCGCCCACCACCTGGGTGCCGGTGATCTTGCCGGTCTGCGTGTTGCGCACTTTTTCGGCAAACACCACGTCGAGTTCCAGCGCCTGCGCCAGATGCATGACGCGTTTGCGGGCGCCGGCGTCCGGTGCGACCAGCGCGGCGCGGCGCGAACTCAAGCCCGGATTCAGGCTTGCCAGCGCACGGCGCAACGACGGCAGCGGATCGGCGATCGTCACGCGGTCGAGCAGGGCGGTCACGACATCGCTATGCGGGTCCTGCACTTCGACCTGCGCATACTGCTGCGCGTTGATCAGGTCGCAGAAGACGCGCGCGCTGAGCGCTTCGCCTGGGTTCGCCACGCGGTCCTGGCGGGCATACGGCACGTACGGCAGGGACAACAGGATCGGCGTGCCCGGATAGCCGCGGCGCAGCGCGTCGGTCGCGAGGAGCAGTGTCATGACCGCTTCGGCGTTGGGCAGATGCGCCTGAATGCACAGCGTGTGCGCGGGCTTGCCCAGCTCGACGCTGACGTTGACCTCGCCGCCGGGGAAGACCAGTTTGCGGAGTTCCAGTGGCACTTCACCCCGGTCGCTCGATACGGCAAAAACCTGAATCATTTGCTATGCTCCGTCTGGCTTCGTCGGGATATCCGACTAACTTGTTACCAGTATAAGGCCACATAGTTGAGAATTGCAACTATGTGGATGAAACGACCCGCGACGCCTATTTGGTCCACGTACAGGAGTGATCCATGAAACAGAGCTACACCACGCCGGACGTGAGCGTCGACATTGTCTTGCTGACGCTGGACGAGGGCCTGCTGAAGGTGGCCTTGCATCAGCGCGAGCGCGCGCCCGCGAAGCATAGCCTGGCGTTGCCCGGTGGCTATGTTCATGTGGGCGAAGACGAGTCACTGGAAGCGACGGCGAGGCGCGTGCTGCTGGAGAAGACCGGCTTCGCGCCGCGCTATCTCGAACAGTTGCGCACCTTCGGCGGTCCGGCGCGAGATCTGCGCGGCTGGTCGGTTGCGGTGTCGCACGTCGCGCTGATTCCGCACGCGGAATTGAGCGCGGCCGGCGCGGGCGTGTTTCAGTTCTACGACGTGGACGACCTGCCGGATCTGGCCTTCGATCATGCGGAGCAGGTGGAGGAGGCGGTGCAGCGGGTGCGCAACAAGGCGAGCTATTCGACGTTGCCGTGCTGGCTGTTGCCGGAATTGTTCACGCTGACGCAATTGCAGGCAATCTACGAACAGATTTTTGGCGAGACGGTGTCGCGCGGCACGTTCCGCTCGCGGCTAGGGATCAAGGTGGCTGATCTGCAACCGGGCGACGCGGCGGATGACGCCGATATCCTGATCGCCACCGACGAGTTTCAAGGCGGTAATCAGCGGCCCGCGCGGTTGTTTAAGGTGAATCGGTTGAGTCTGTTCAAGCGGGCGTTCTGGTAGGGCGGGAGGCGTGACATGCAGCAGCGTGCGGCGCGTGTAGAGCGGCGTGCACGCCATCGCACCGCACATGCCACACATGCGACACACGCCACACCACAAGCGCCACCCACCTCAAAACAACGTCCGCATCCCCACCCGAACCGCCGTCGACGAACTGCCGGTGCCCACATACATCCCATTGGTAAACACCGGCGCCGCCCCCCCGCCGAGGAACACTGGCGCGGCGCCCCCCGACGCGCGCAGATAGGTTGCGCTGGTGTACACATCGGTGCGTTTCGACAGCGCGTAATCGAGTATCAGCGTACCGTTCTGCCACTTCTGCGAGCCGAGCTTGCTATACCAGTAGCCGCCCATCAACGTGGTGGCCGGGGTGAGTTGCAGTACCTCGTTCACTTCGTACGTGGGCATCGAGCCGTTATCGCGGCCGATGCGGAAATGCGTGTCGGTGAACAACAGCCGCGTCAGGCTGGTACCAAAACGATAACTGCCGCCCACGCCAATACTACTGACGCTGTTCGCCAGCACCGGCGTGGCCGGCAAATCCGGAAAGAACGTCGTGCCGGCCTGGCTCGGGCCATTGAGACCGAGATTGTGCGTGTCCGTATAAGCCGCGCCGAGGTTCAGCGGACCATTCGAATAACGCAGCCCGAACGCGATCACGCGCCCCGTTCCGGCCGAAACGGATTGCGACGGAAACGCGTACAGCGCGCCCGCCTGCAGACCCGCATAGTTCGGCGATGTGTACTTGATCGCATTGTTGATGTGCAGGGTGCCCGCCAGGTGATCGAAGTCGCCCGGATGCCACGAGTACTGACCAGCCACCTGGCCCATCGCGAACTGCGTGAGGTTGTCCCAGAAGAAGTCGTACTGCTTGCCGAGCGTGAAGCGGCCGTAGGTCGGATTGTCGAACCCCAGCCACGCCTGGCGACTGAACAGCACGCCCGACTGAACCATCGTTCCCGTGTACAGATTGAAGCCGTTCTCGAGATCGAAGATCACGTGCGTGCCGCCGCCGATGTCTTCCACGCCGCGCAGCCCCCAGCGATTCGACTGGATCGAGCCGTCGTTCGCGACGAAGGTTTTGTGGCCGTTCAGATTGCTGAAGTAGGTGATGCCCGCGTCGATAATGCCGTACAGCGTCACGCTACTCTGCGCCGACGCGATCGGACTGCACAGGCCTAAAACAGCGCTCGCGCCCAGGCTCAAGGCAAACTTTTTCATTGCATGTCTCCGTGTTTTATTTTTTAAAGGCAAAGCGGGGCCCTCCCTGGCTGGAGGGATCGTGGTTCCTTTTGAATTCGCCCGGCGGCCGCCGGGCATCGATAACGCCGATGAACCCGCTATCCGTCGAAGCGGTAAAGCATCGAATCGGTGCGGAAGCGGATGTCTTCGCTCAGGCTATTGCTGATCACCAGATAACGTTCACCGTCGACGACGAAACTGCTGGCGTCGGTGGCCGCGGACGTCGCAAAGCTGTCGACGAGTTCGAAGCAGTCGCCGCGCCATTCGAAGAGTTGCGATTGCGGCACGACCACCGGTGCTTTCGGTGTGCCGGTAATGAAGCACACCCGCACCAGATACCGGCCGTTTGCGCCGTCGATCAGACACAGCTCGCGCCCGCCCGCGTCGCCGAGTGCTTGCGTGGCGACGAACTTCCGCCCGTCGAAGCGATACAGTGTGGTGTGCGCGAGCAGATTCGCGTGAACCATCCACAGCGTGCCGTTGGCCTCGAAGAAGCGGAACGCGCGGCCGCCGTTTTCCGCAAGCGTCTGCATTGTGTCGAAGCGCACGCCGTTCCAGCGGTAGATCGGCGAGCCGCTAACGTGATCGGCGTACGCAAGATAGTGTTCGCCGCCGTACGAGGTGAACGCAAAGTTGTAACCCCACAGTCCTTCGAGCGTCTGAAACGGCATGAAGCGTTCGCCGTCCCATTCGACGATCAGCGACTGACGCGGATGGTTCGGCTCGACGCCGTCAACGGTCACGCCCTGCGCGAGCGCGAGAAAATGTCGTCCGTCGAATGAAAACGCGTGCCACTGCTTGGCGGCGAAGGTCGCGAATCGTTGCAACGCTACCCATTTGCGCTCGATCCGTTCATACACGATTGATTCGCAATCGAGCGAGTAGGGTCCTTTGCCGGTGCGAATTCCCGCAGTCGCCATAAAGTGCCGCGCGCCGATCTCGAAGTACTCGATATCCTCGCCACCCGGCAACGGCAAAGTCTCGTGCTCGACAAAGCGGCCGTCCTGCCAGCGATAAATCAACGCGTCGATATCGCTGTCGCCGCCGTTCATATACGGCGGTTCGCCGGCCACATCGCGCGCGAGTTGCGGGACGCCGAGGAATAAACCCTCGTCGTTCGCGAAGACTTCCACGGCGCGCGCGCCGCTCGTCGGCAGGGACTGCAAGGGAACGAGCCGCGGCCCGCCTGATTCAATGCCTGTCCGCTGTTCAATGCTTGCCATTACCGAACTCCGAACCCGTGAGTGAAAAAGACGGCTGCGTGACGGCGGGCTCGCCGTCGTCGCGTGGTCGCCAGAAATTCGCGAGGCCGATGCCCAGGGCGCCGCCGGCCGCGAGCAGCGCGGCGGTCATGAACAGCGTGTCGAATGGCAGATGCCGCGCGAGCAGGATGCCGCCCACCAGCGGCCCGATGATCGAGCCCGTGCGCCCGATCGCCATGGCCCAGCCGATGCCGGCCGCTCGCACGTCGGCGGGAAAGAGCCGGCTCGCGATGGCCGGAAATGTTAGTTGACCGCCGACCAGACACGCGCCGACGGCGAACAGCATGGCGAACGCCAGGTTGCCCGCGCCGATGATCTGCCCGAGCGCGCACGTCAGCACGCCGCCGCACAGAAACGCGATCGTTACCGGCACGAAGGGGCCACGCTTGCCGACCAGCATGGAAATTACCAGCGCGCCGACGATCGCGCCGATGTTCAGCACGACCGCGCCGAGCGCCGCTCGCGCCGGGGCCACGCCGTTCAGGTTGAGAATCGTCGGCATGAAGCTGACGAGGAACCCCGACAGGATCATGCTGGACAGCACGCCGAACCATAACGCGAGGGTGGCCGCGAGCCGGCCGTTGGCGAACAGATTGCCGAATAGCTTGCCGACGAGGCCGGCGGGCGGGACTGCGGCTGCGGCTGCGGCTGTGGCTGTGGCAACGCCAGCGCCCACACCCGCATCGCGTTGCCAAGCTACCGACCGTCCCGCACGCACCACGCTCTGCCGTGGAATCACCAGCAACACCGGCACCAGCGCGATCAGCGCCGACGCACCTCCCATCACAAACACAAGCGGCCAACCGAAGCGCGTCATCAACGCGGCGGTAATCGCGCCGCCCACCACGGCGCCGAGCGGAAAACCGATGAACATCAGAATCACCAGCGACGAGCGCCGTTGCGGCGAACTGCTCTCGGCGGTAATCGCGGCCACCGGCGGAATCGCGCCGCCCATGCCGAGCCCGCCGATAAAGCGCAACAACGCCAACGTCTCGGCCGACGTGGCGAACGCACAAGCGAGCGTGAACACGCCGGTCACGGCGAGCGCGAGCAGCAGCATTGGCCGCCGTCCGAAGCGATCGGCCAGCGGCCCGACGATCAGCGAGCCGAGCACGGTGCCGACGAAACCCGCACCGAACACACGCCCGAGCGACGCGTGATCGATCTGCAACGACTTCGCCAGCAAGGGCGCGACGAACGACAGCATCAGCGTGTCGAAGCCGTCGATCATCGACACGGCAAAACAGACCAGCGTGATGCGCAGCACGCGACCGGTGAGCGGCGGCCCGGCGGACGGCTCCAATTCGAAAGCGTTCATGACTGTCTCCTTCCATTGAGGGCATGCTTGTTATGGCCGACGCGGGTGCCCTGCCGCGCCGGTCTTTTTCGTCACCGCGTCGAACGTTACGCGCGCGCGGTGTCGGGGAACGTCACGTTTGAAAAGCCCGGAATCACGACCTGGTGCGGCTGATTGCCGTTCTCATGCAATTGGTCGACGACATAATCGGCGACGCAGTTCGACAACAGTTGCGCCGGGTCTTCCATGATGCGGCGCAGGCGCGCGGCGGTGGCGTCGCGATCGTCGGGCGAAGTGATCGGCGGCATGGTGTCGGCCGAGGCCGGATCGAAACGATAAGGCTGCTGATCCGGAAACAGCCGCCGCGCGACGTCGATGCTGGCTTGCGTGTTGAGCCATAAGCCGCGGTAATCGCGTTCGAGTTCGGCGAGACCCGCCGCGTCGGGCAGCGCCGCGACCGAGAACGACGGCGCGTGCGGCGCGACCAGAATGCGTTCGGGCGGCAACACTTTTTCCGACGCGCGCCACACGAGATAGCACATATTGTTGGATGCCCAGGTGGCGCCCGCCGTCGGCCGGCCGGATTGCCCGCTGACCAGCACCATCAGACGCGACCAGTCGAGTTGTTGCGCGCGCAGCCAGTTGCCGATGCGGTAAACAATATCGAGGAACGCGAGGCCGAAGGTTGCGAACATCACTTCGTTCATCGAGACCGGTAACGCGTCGCTGGGTGATGCGGCGAAGTACTCGGCATTCAGGCGCTCGAAACTGAGCAGCCCAAAGTCGTGTTGCGCGCGATCGAGTCGCTCGATCGTCACCGCGCAGGTGTAGTCGACCAGGTTCGCGATCTTGCGCTCATGACCCGCGAAGCTCGCGACCGCGACACGATCGCGCCACAGCGAGAGCGAATTCGCGTCGCGTGTTTGCTGCGCGTGCTCGCGCAAACGCGCGGCGTCGGCGAGCCAGCTCTCGTCGTGCGGCGACAATTCGCGCAGGCGGGCGAGGTAAGCCAGCGCGAGCGGCAAATGCGACACCGCCGTCAATTCGATGAAGCCGCGTGTCGACTTGCGAAAACTCTCGATCGACGGCGCACGTCCCGCGCCGGGAAACAGCACGATATCGCTGCCGGTCGAGACCAGCAGCGGCGCATCGGCGGCGAGGGTGGCCATGGTCTGCGTGGTGCGCGCGCCGATGCTGCCGGGGTCCGACGTGAACGCGCGGAACAGACCGGCAAATGCCGGGTCGGGTTGATAGGACATGAGTGGGTCCGTACCTCAGTAGTCGAACAGACGTGCGGGATTGTCCGACAGAATCAACTGGCGAATCGCCGCGTCGTCGGTCCATGCGCCGAGCAGATTCAGCAACTCACCGGTGTCGCGCGTGGAGTCCGGAATGTGCGGCCAGTCCGAACCCCAGATCACTTTGTGCGGCGCGGCGGCGACGATCGCCTCGGCCATCGGCGCGACCGCTTCATAGCCGCGATGTTTGGCGATCCGGTATGGCGCGCTCAGTTTCAGCCAGCAATTGCCGTCCTTCAGCAGGCTCAGCAGGCGCTCGAAATCGGCGGGCGTCAGGCCGTCTTCCTCGAGCATGTACCCCATATGGTCGATCACGAAATCGCTCCGCACGTCGGCGAGAAACGGAATCAGGTTACGCACCACCCAGCCCGGCGCGTAGAACTGCACGTGCCAGCCGAGGCTCGCGCAAAGTCGCGCCATACGCGTGATGTACTGCTGGATCTCAACGGTCGGCAGCGCCGAGCGCGCGAACAGATCGAGCCGCACCGCGCGCACGCCGCTCGCATGAAAGCCGTCGAGCGTGGCCGCGTCCGTGTCTTCGTCGATCATCACGACGCCGCGCGCGATCGATCCGGCCTCGTGCAACGTGTCGATCAGGCAGCGGTTGTCGGTGCCGTAGAAACTCGGCTGCACGATCACGAAACGCTCGAGTTGCAGCACGTCCATGAGTTGCAGGTAGTGCGCGAGCTTGCCGTCGGGCAGCGTGTAATGCGGATGCTCGACCTTCGGATACCGGTGTTCGGGGCCGAACACGTGCATGTGCGCGTCGCAGGCGAGCGCGGGCATCGTGAACGACGGACGCGACAAGGTTTCGTAGTCGCGCATTGGAGTGGAAATCAGCGGGGTGTCGGCCATGGTTCGATAGGCTGCAGAGTCAATGGGTGTCTGGATCAGAGGCGCTGGGCCTGCTCGACGCGCTCGCGCAGCGCCGTCAGGAAAATATCGGTGTCGATGCCGGCGAAGATGAACGGCGCTGCGCCCGCTTCGCGCAATCCACGCAGCGCATCGCCTTCCGGCATGCCGCCCACGATCGCCACCTTGCCGTGCCGCTGGGCCGCCTCGATGACGCGCCGGCAGGCGGCCACCACCTCGGGGTGCGCCGATTCGCCGGCGTAGCCCATATCCGCCGAGAGGTCGTTGCAGCCGAGCGCCAGAATGTCCACGCCGTTGAGCGCGGCGATCTCGTCGGCGGCGTCGACGCCCGCGCGGCTTTCGATCAGCACCTTCAGCGCGGTCGCCGCGTTGATTCGCTGATTGAGTTCGCGCGCCGGGATTTTTTCAAAGCCGACGTAGGGCAGTGTAGCCAGTTGCGAGCGCTGGCCGAGCGGCGGAAAACGCGTCGCGATCACGGCGTCGCGCGCCTGCGCGGCGCTCTCGATCCGTGCCACGATGATCCCCAGCGCGCCGCCGTCGAGCACCCGGTTGATCGTGCCGTAGTCGCGCTCCGGCACGCGCACCCACGGCATCAGGCCGAGGTCGACCGCGCACGAACACAGTTGCGACACGGTGTCGACCGGCAGCGTGCTGTGTTCCATGTCGATCCAGATAGTGTCGTAGCCGGCGGCTTTGGCCCAGCGCACAGCGTCGGTGGTGCGCGAGGCACGCATGCCGAGCGCGATCACCGTGTGGCGTTTGCGCAGGCGTTCGATCTGTTCTGCTCCGTTCATGCTGTCTCCGGTCTCATGCCTGTAGCGGCGGTGGTGTGGGTCTGTTGGTGGAAGACAGTATCGCCCGGCAAACAGTTTTGATTTATTCTCTAAACCAAGCTTATTGATTTGCGGAGTAAATCAGTGAATATCCGGCATCTGGAGTTTTTCGTGGTTCTCGCGCAGGAATTGCATTTTCGGCGCAGCGCCGAGCGGCTGGGCATCACGCAGGCGCCGCTCAGTCTCGCGATTCAGTCGCTGGAGGCCGAATTGGGCGCGCGGCTGTTCCACCGCACCCGTCGCACGGTCGTGCTAACCGAGGCGGGGTACGCATTGCTGGACGACGCACGGGCCATCCTCGCGCGTATCGAGCATGCAAAAGAAAGCGTGTGGGAGACGGTCAGCGGCGAGGTGGGGCGCTTGCGGGTCGGGTTTACGAACGCGTCGTCGCTGTCGCCGTTTTTTCCGCGGCTGATTCACGCGTATCGCACGCAGCGGCCGAAGGTGAATATCTCGCTGCTGGAGTTGTCGTCGTCGCGGCAGATCGAGGCGATCGAACAGCGCGAACTCGACGTCGGCCTGCTGCGGCTGCCCGACAGCACGCCGCCCGCCGAGCTGGTGTTCACGCCGCTGATGGAAGAGCCCTTGCTGGTGGCGATGCATGCGGGGCATCGGCTGGCGAAGGTGGCCTCGCTCAAGCTGAAGGATTTACGCGGCGAGCCGTTTATCGCCTATCCGCGCCAGGCGGGCGTGGCGATCTCGCAGCAGACGCTCGCGTTGTGCGCGAAACGCGGCTTCGAACCGGAGGTCGTGCAGGAGGCGCAACAGGCCTCCACGTTGATCGGGCTGACCGCGACGGGGCTGGGTATCGCACTGGTGCCGGCCACCTTGCAAAGCATCGTGGTGCCCGGCGTCGTGTTCCGCGCACTGGACGAAACCGACACCACCACGACGCTGTATATCGCGCATCGTTATGGCGATGCCAATGCGCGGGCCATGCAGTTCGCGGCGCTGGCGAAAAGCTGCGCGGGGCCGTTGCCGTCGGAAGGCGCGGCGGTGGCGCCGGCGCGCCGGGTCAGAGCGCGCTCGTCGGCTGCGGCGCGCTGACGAGCATCTGCACCGGCCGAACGCATTCGACGATGCGGCCTTGTTCGAGCCGGATATAGCGATCGGCGGCGCTGAAATAGCGGTCGTCGTGCGAAATCACGATCAGTGTGGTGCCCTGGCGTTTCAGGTCGGGCAGGATCTCGGTGTAGAAGATGCGGCGGAAAGTCGGGTCCTGATCGGCGGCCCATTCGTCGAGCACCATCACCGGTCGGCGTTCGAGATACGCGTGTACCAGGGCGAGCCGTTTGCGCTGGCCGGTGGACAGGTCGGTGGTCGTGAACGCGCCGTCGCGGATCGATACCTTGTGCGCAATGTCGAGGCGCGCCAGATAGTGTTGTGCTTCGGCAGTCAGCGTGGCCTCGCCGGGAATCAGCGTGTCGAACAGGTAGTAGTCGGAAAACACCGCGGAGAATAACTGCCGGTAGTCGTCGAGATGGTCTTCGCGGATCGGTTCGCCGTTTAACTGCAGTTGGCCGGCGTCGGGGCGGTAGAGACCGAGCAGCAGCTTGATCAGCGTGGTCTTGCCGCAGCCGTTTTCACCGACGATAAACAGCGTTTCGCCGCGCTCGATCGTGAGGCTGAGCGGGCCGAGTTCGAAGCCGCTGGCGTTGCCGCTGTCGTCAGCGTGACCCTCCACCCCAGCCTGCGCCGCGTCATTGCGTTCATCGCGCGATGTTGCAAAGCGATAGCGAACGTCAGCCAAGGTGATCGTCTCGAACACCTCGGCGAGACGCGTGGGCGCCGAGTCGTCGCGCTCACCGATCAACGAAGGCTCCCGCGTCGAAAACCGCGCCGACAATTCGGCGATACGCTGAAACGCCACCTGCGCGCGGCCGACCGACGGCAGCGCGCCGACGATCTCCTGAATCGGCCCTTTCATATACAGCAGTACCAGCACGAAACCCGTCATCACCGCGCGGTCGGTGCCGGGCTGCCACGTCTGCAGCGCGAGCATCAATCCGACCACGACGAAGAACAGCAACGAGCCGAACGCGTTCGCGCTGACGAACACATTCGCCGCGCGCACCCGCAAGCGGAAGATCGCGTCGATCGTGCCGGACAGCTCGTGCTCGTAGACGAAGCGACGGCGCTGGCCGTTCAGGCGCAGTTCTTTCGCGCCGTCGGTGATCGACCGGTAGTGCTTCTGCAGGCGATCTTCCGCCGCACGCGCCGCGCCGAAGCGGCGAATCCCGACGCGCCGCGCCAGCGTCTGCGCCAGCGAGCCGAGCGCGATCGCGACCAGCGCGATGCTCAGCAGCGCGGGCGACAGCACGAACAGATAAGCGAGGCAGCCGACGATCGTCGCGGTCGCGATCGCGAGGCTGGAAAACATGAAGGAAAACGCGCTGATCGTGTCGATGTCCTGATTCAGCGCCGCCACCAGCCGATGGCTGCGAAACTGTTCGATCTGGCCGATCGGCGCGGCCATGATCTTGCCGCACAGATCTTTGCGCAGCATCGCGATCACACGCTGGCCGACAAAGCTGTTGCCGATGTCGGACAGCACTTCGCCCGCGAGCGCCAGCACGCACAGACCGGCGAAGCTCCCTAGCAAGGTTGGCAAGGCCGCCGCGCCGTCGTGCAGCGTGCGATTGGTGACCGCCAGCAGCGCGGCGGTGGCGATGCCGCTCGCCGCGCCCATCGTGGTGGCGAGCAGGGTGATCGGCCAGAGTCGCTTGAGCAATCTGAACAGTTCCGCGAGCATCGTGGGTTTTCCAGGCATTCTAGTTTTCAGGTTTTACGGGCAAACGGCAAACGGCAAACGGCGAACGGCAAACGGCAAACGGCAAACGGCAAACGGCAAACGGCAAACGGCAAACGGCAAACGGCAAACGGCAAACGGCAAACGGCAAACGGCAAACGCTAGCGGCGTCGGCCGAGCAGCCACATCAGATAGGGCGCGCCGATCAGCGTCGCGACGAGCCCGGCCGGCAGCTCGCGCGGCATCAGCAGCGCACGGCCGAGCCAGTCGGCCACGACGATCGTCAGCGCGCCGATCGGCGCGGCCAGCAACACCTGCTGCAGCGGCCGGCGCGCGCCGAGCAGGCGGGCAAAATGCGGAGCGGTCAAGCCGACGAACGACAGCGGCCCGACGATCAGCGTGGCCGCCGCCGTCAACAGCGCGATCAATACCAGCAGCGCGAAGCGTGCGCCGCGCGTGGCGACGCCGAGCGCGCGCGCCGAGGTTTCGCCGAGCGGCAGAATCTGCAGCCAGCGGTTGCACAGCGGCGTCAACGCGCACAGCACGACGCACAGTGCCAGCGCGAGCGAGGCATCGGCCGGCGCGATCGTGTAGGTCGAGCCGGCAAGCCATTGCAGCAGCGCCGTCGCGCGTTCGCCGCCGCTCGAGATCGCCACCGCGACCACGGCCTGAAACAGCGCGCCGATCGTAATGCCGGCTAGCAACACGCGATCCGGCGCGAAGCGCGAACGCTGCGAGAACCAGAGAATTGCCAGCAGCGCGACGAGCGCGCCGGCCGAGGTCGTGACGATCCGCGCGATGTGTCCCACGTCGCCGCAGACCACGACCAGCGCGACCAGGCCGAGCGCCGCGCCGGCGCTCACGCCGAGCACTTCGGGGCTGGCGAGTGGATTGCCGGTCAGGCGTTGCATCAACGTGCCCGCCACCGCGAGCATCGCGCCGGCGGCCAGCGCCGCGAATGCGCGTGGCGCGCGCCAGATGAGCACGCGTGACAACTCGTCGAGGCTGCTGAGATGCCAGCCGTGCGAGCCCTGAAGACCCTGAGCGGGACCGTGGCCGAGAAACAGCGCCAGCGCCAACGCAGCAAGCGTCAGCAGCGCGATGCCGAGCACGCGCCGCCGCAGCGCCGCCGGACTCACCAGACGGTCGCGGCCAGCCTCGTCGCCGCTGGCGGGAAGCCGCGACGCGCGCTGCATCCGCGCGAGCAGCATCAGCATCAGCGGCGCGCCGAACAGCGCGGTGGCCGCGCCGGTCGGCAGCAGATCGCCCATCGCGCCGGACAACTGCTGCACTGCCTGATCCGCGAGCCACAGAATCAGCACGCCGCATAGCGGCGCGAGCACCAGCCGCTGCGACAGACGCCGCGCGCCCAGCAACTGCGCGAGCGCGGGAGCGGCCAGGCCGACGAAACCGATCACGCCGACCGCGCTGACGACCGCCGCGCTCAGCACCACGGCGAGCGCGAGCGCCGCGAGCCGCGTACGGCGCAGCGACAGGCCTAGGCTGCGGGCGTTGGCGTCGTCGAGGCCGAACAGCGTCATCGGTCGCAGCAGCAGATACGCGAGTACGCCGCCGATCACGAGCCGCGTGGCGAGCATCGTCACGTTGCTCCAGTCCTGTTGCACCAGCGAGCCGCCGCCCCAGATGAAGAGGCTGCGCAGATACGGCGCGTAGAACAGTTGCAGCGCGACGCCGATCGAGCCGCAATAGAGCGTGACGACGAGCCCCGCGACAGCGACCGTGACCGGCGCGAGCCCGCTGCGCCAGGACAGGCCGAACACGATCGCGGCGGCGCCGAGCGCGCCGCCTAACGCGATCCACTGGCTCGCGCCGCCGAGCAGCGCGGGCGCCCAGAGCGTCGCGATGGTCAACGCGAGTTGCGCGCCTGCCGAGACGCCGAGCGTCATCGGTTCGGCGAGCGGGTTGCGCAGCACCTGCTGGAAGATCGTGCCGGCGAGGCCGAGCAGCGCGCCTGCGAGCCAACTGACGACGAGTCTCGGCAGCCAGCTGTCATGCGCGATGATCTGCTGGATGTCGTGCGGATCGGGCGAGATCACAGCGCGCCACCAGAGCGACGGCGGCAGCACCGCGGTAAGACTGGCGATGCTGAGCGCGACGGCCGCGGCGAGCGCGAGCGCGATTAGCAGAATGGGCCGCCATGAGCGGAGCGCGAAGTGCGGCAAGTGGGCGCGGGCGATGTTCATGTGTGCGTCCGTGGGAGCTGGCGGCCGAGCGCGCCGCTTGTTGACGCGACCGTTGCGCTGCCATGCTTGAGCGCCGCAGTCGATCTGGCGTCATGCGTATCCGCAACGCTGTCTGACGAGGCCGCTGCGTTGCCACGGATCAACTCAGCGGTGGCTGCAACGGTTGCTGCGTCGTGCGTCAGCGCCGCCGTCAACGCCTCGGCGAAGCGCACCGCCGACGGCAGCATGCCGAAGCCCCAGAACGGCGGCAACGCGGCCACCCGTCCCGCCGCAACCGCCGGCAACGCGTGCCACAGACGATTCGTGCCCAACGTACGCGCGACGCCCGGCGGCAACGGGTCGAAATACAGCACGTCGGCGGAAGGCGCGGCGGCGAGTTTTTCGAGGCCGGCCACGCCGATGCCCCAATAATCGGTTGGACCTTGCCATGCGTTGGCGACATCGAGCGCGTCCATCACGTCCTGAAACAGACTGTGCGCGCCATACACGCCGATGTGCCGGCCATCGAAAAAACGGATCAGATAGAGCGGCCTTGCACGCGCGGCGGTCGACTGACGCGCGCGATAGGCGGCGATCCGCGCGCGGCAACTCGCGAGCGCACGTTGCGTCGCGTCGACCAGCCTCTGACCGGCGGCCGCGCGACCGCACAACCGGGCCAATTCCAACGTGATCGCCTGCGAATGACGATAGGGCGCGCCGGCCTCGGTATAAACCGCGAACGCGCGCACCGGCGCGATACGTTCGAGCATCGCGCGTTGCGACTCCTGGCTCGAATTGATCAGGATCAGATCGGGCGTGAGCTGCTGTAGCAGTTCGAGGCTCGGCGCGAGTCGCAAGCCGACGTCCGTGACCTGCGCGGGCACGCGCGGCGTCACCACGCTGTCGTTGT
This sequence comes from Paraburkholderia sp. BL21I4N1, assembly GCF_002973525.1. Taxonomy (GTDB): domain Bacteria; phylum Pseudomonadota; class Gammaproteobacteria; order Burkholderiales; family Burkholderiaceae; genus Paraburkholderia. Next base: position 171,628 of record NZ_PVEN01000012.1, on the reverse strand, counting down.
AAGCGGCAGTCTCGGCCACGCCGACCGGCAAGACGCCGAGTGCCAGCAGCGTTTCGACGAGTCCCCAATCCAGCACCACGAGACGCGGCGTTTTGACGGACACCGCGGCGTTCACCGCGCCCTGTGCGGCAGCGGCGGCCTGCGCATCCGGCAACGATGCCGGCGGCGTGCGCGTGGCTCCGGTGCCGTTCGCTGCGGCGTGCCGCGCGGCATCGGCTATCCCTGCACCGAGCAATGGCCCCAGCGCCGATACGTAACGGAGAAAATCGCGTCGCCGCATCTCAGCGCGCCACACCGAGCCGGCTGCCGCTCTGCGGATGCTCGACGATGTCCATCGGAATCCCATAGATCGCTTCGAGCACGTCGCTTTGCATCACCTGCGCGGGCGTACCCCGCGTCAAAAACCGGCCGCTGTACAGCGCGATCAGTTCGTCGCAGAAACGCGTGGCGAGGTTGATGTCGTGCAACACGATCACCACGGTCAGCGCGTGGCTGTCGGTCAGACGTCGCAGCAGACGCAGCACGTCGATCTGATGCGCGATGTCGAGCGCCGAGGTCGGTTCGTCGAGCAACAGGCACGACGCGCCTTGCGCGACCAGCATCGCGAGCCAGACACGCTGCCGTTCGCCGCCCGACAAGTGGTCGACTGCTTGCGCTTCGAAACGCTGCGTGTCGGTGAGACGCAGCGCGTCGTCGATTTTTGCGTGATCCGCCGCGCGCAGCCGCCCGAGCGGGCCGTGCCACGGATAGCGGCCGAGCGCGACCAGCTCGCGCACGGTCATGCCGGTACCGGTCGGCGGATGTTGCGGCAGATACGCCACTTGCCGCGCGAAGTCGCGCGCGGACCACGCCGCGAGATCGGCGCCATTGAATCGCACCGTGCCGCGCGACGGCGGTTGCTGATGCGCGAGCAACTTGAGCAATGTGCTCTTGCCCGAACCGTTGTGACCGATCAGCGCGATCATGCGGTTCGCCTGCAGCGACAGGGTGAGCGGTTGCAACAGGACCCGGCCGTCGGCTTCGAATGTGACGCCGTCAAGCTGGTATAGCGGCGTGGCCGTGGCATTGGCCGAAGCCGAAGCATTAGCCGAGGCGGCGGCATTCGCGGCAACCGCAGCCGCGCCGCCCACCTCGCGCTCCACGTTCGGCACCTGGGTCATGTCGTTCAACTCACTCATCCTCGTTGCTTACCAGCGGTAGCGGGCAGTCGCCAGCACTTCGACGCCGTCGCCGTAATTACAGGTGCCGGCGCTCTGACACGACGCCACGTAGACGCGGTTGAACAGGTTCTTGCCGTTCAGCGAGAACAGCCAGTGCGTGCCGGTGTCGTAGTGGACCGCCGCGTCGACCAGCGTGCGCGAGCCGACGTGGATCGTGTTGGTCTGGTCGTAAGTCGCGCCGATGTAGCGCACGCCGCCGCCGAAGCCGAGACCGCGGAACGTGCCCGCATGCAACGTGTAGTCGAGCCATGCCGACGCCACGTGACGCGGCACGCCGTACGCCTGCAGACCTTGCAGCGGCACGCTCGCGCCGTTGAGCGTCGTGCCGGTCAGATTGGTCTGCGTCGTGACGTCGTTCAGATACGTGTACGACGCGACGACGTCGAGATTGTCGCTGAGGCTCGCATGGCCTTCGAGTTCGAGCCCGCGTGCGCGCACCTGGCCGAGCTGCACGCTGTAGCCGGGATGGTCGGCGTCGCCGCTCGCCACGTTGCGCTCGGTCAGGTCGAACAGCGCGGCGGTCACGAAGCTGTTGTAGCCGGGCGGCTGATACTTCACGCCGATTTCGAACTGTTCGGCGGTGGTCGGCTTCAACTGGGCGCCGCCGTAAGTCGCGCCGAGTTGCGGATCGAACGACTTCGCGTAGCTCGCGTACGGCGCGATGCCGCTGTCGAACAGATACACCACACCGGTGCGCCACGTGAACGCGCGCTCAGACTGCGCGAGCGCATAGTTCTGGATCGGATTGGTGTCGTCCGCGCTGGCCCAGTCCTCACGCACGCCCATCAGGAAGCGCCATTTGCCGTACGCGATCTGGTCCTGCGCGTAGGCGCCGAACTGCTTCATCCGGATCATGTCGTGCGACGTTTCGGTCGTGCCCGCGATCGGCAGATAGACCGGGTTGAACAGATTCAGACTCGGCTGGATGAAGTTGGTCCCGACCGCCTGGTCGAACAGCACGCGCTGGAAATCGAAACCGAACAGCACCGTGTGCGCTAGCGGGCCGGTCGAGAATTTCGCCTGCGCCTGGTTGTCGACGGTGAAGAATTTGGCCGATTCGTCGTTGGTGAACGAGTAGCGGTTGATATTGGTCGTCGAGCCCGCCGCATAGCCGTTCGGGTAGGGGAACACGTTCGCCAGGTTGTCGTTGACGACCGTGTAGCGCAGGTTCTGCCGCACTGTCCACGTCGGATTGAAACGATGCTCGAAGTCGTAGCCGATCGAATACTGGGTGCGCGCGTGGCTGTCGAAATTCGGATCGCCGACGTTCAGATGACTCGAAATCCGGCCGTTCGGGCTGTCCAGAACGCTGCCGATTGCGGGCACATTGTTGTAGTAACCGACATCGGGATCGCGCTGGTATTTGGCGAGCACCGTCAGCGTGGTGTTCTCGTCCGGTTTCCAGGTAATGGCCGGCGCGATGAAGATGCGCTTCTGTTTGCTGTCGTTCACCTGGGTGTCGGTATCGAGGCCGAGGCCGGTCAGCCGGTACGACAGTTTGCCGTCCTCGGTCAGTGCGCCGCCCAGATCGAAGCCGAATTCTGCCCGGTTGTGGCTGCCGGTCGTTACGAAGACCTCGTGGACCGGCGTGGTGGTCGGCTGCTTGCTGACCAGATTCGCCACGCCGCCGGGATTCGCCTGCCCGTACAGCACGGAAGACGGGCCATGCAGCACGTCGATCCGTTCGAGGCCGTAGGTGTCGAAGTTCGGGATCGCGTAGCCGTAACTGGTATCGCTCGGCAAGCGCGTGCCGTCGAGAAACTGTTCGAGCACGAAGCCGCGGCTATACAGATAGGGCGCGCCGGCCGTCGAATCGCCGCGAATCTCGGGCAGCACGCTGGCGGTATAGCGCAGCGCTTCCGCCACGCTGGTGGCGGCTTGCGCGGTCATCTGGTCGCGCGTCACCACCGACACCGATTGCGGCGTTTCGATCAGCGGTGTGTCGGTTTTGGTGGCCGTGACGGCGGTGACGGCCACATAGCCGTCCGCCGATCCGACCCGCGCGTTGTCGCGATTGCCGCTTACCTTGACGGTCGGCAGGTTGGACGGACTCGACGGACTGGCCGCCGCGTTGCTTGCATCGTCCGATGCGGTTTGTGCGTAGGCCGCCGTCGTTCCACTCAGCAGACAGAACAGCAGCGCATTGCTCAGCGCGGTCGATGTGCGTACCCCGGTACTCATGTGATTCCCCAAAACAGAGCGTTAATGATAGTGAGAATGATTCGTAATAAATAACAAACTGACGATTTTTCTAGCTCTTGCCGGCTATGGAAACCGCGTCAAAACGAGTGGGGGTGCAACGGGCTGGATGGCCGGCAGCGCGGCCTGGCGCCACTATAATCTGATAGCCTGTCGTCAGTCAGGACAACTTCGGCATAAAAATGGACAAAATTGGCTGTTTCGATGCAGCAGGCGGTGCCTAGGTGACTGATCCGGCCAAGAGCAAACCCAAACTGCAAACTTTCGGCGACGCTTTCGCCGCCAGAAAGGTGATCGCGCAGGCGATCGACTACGCCGGCGGCACGCACGAAATCGCCCACGTCCACCATCGCGCGCAGCTGGTCTATGCGACGAGCGGCATCGTGCGGGCGATCACGCCGCTCGGCCTGTGGATGCTGACGCCCGGCAACGCGTTGCTGATCGGCTCGCAGATCGAGCACGAGTTGCATATGGTCGGCCAGGTGTCGATGCGCACGCTGTATATCGAACCGGCGTCGCTCGCGCCGCAGAAGCAGGAGTGCCGGGTGATTCCAGTCGGCGAACTGTTGCGCGCCACGATTCTCGGCCTGTTCGACGCCGGCGCCGACGAAGCCGGTGAAAGCCGCGCGGCGCTGATCGTGCCGCTGATCCTGCGTCTGCTGCAGGACTCCGAAGACGGCGCGCCGGCCGCGCGTCTGCCGTTGCCGGCTAATGCGCGGCTGCGCAACATCTGCGAGAGCCTGATCGCGCAACCGGCCAGCAGCGATACGCTGGAACGATGGGCCGAACGGGTCGGCGCCAGTTCGCGCACGATCGCGCGGCTGTTTCGTCAGGAAACCGGCATGAGCTTCGGCCAGTGGCGCGAGCAATTGCGGCTCGCCGAGGCCATGTCGCGGCTGTCGATTGGGCATGCGGCGAGCCAGGTCGCGCAAGACCTCGGTTATGCCGACGCACGCACTTTTACCGTGATGTTCAAGCGTGCGTTCGGCAGTACGCCGCAGCAGTTTCGCCAACAGTTTCCCGACTCGCCGGCGGATTGAAAATATCGCGTATTGCCGCCGCGCAGGCGCGCGCTGAAACGGAATACTGAACGCCGATAAATGTCGCCGGGTATCTTGGAAATATAAGGCGAGTCTACGTCCGTGTTGTTTTACTCGCTTCGCTTCGTTTCCCGAGAATAAATCGGTGCGCCTTATATCATTCGTGATACCAGCTCGACCCCTATCAGAAATCTCAGGCGTACAGCGAGATGATCCTCGAGTAGACTAGCCAGCGAATCAACAAGCAGCACTATCAATGGGAATAAAGCTCGCCATAAAATAAGGGTGACCTGTCCCGTGCACTATAGCTGTGTGTGAATATCCGATTGTCCATTAATACAGTCCGAGCCGGTTGCGGCGCTCGCGGTTAATTTGACGTGCGCGAATCGCCGGGGTATTGAATTCGAAAAATCTGCGAAATGCATAGTCTCGCGATTATTTTGACTGATAGAGAAACTGTGAAATCCGGATCAAAGCGGCGATTTATCCGGCGCGCGGTAACCACTCGACTATCACCGGCCTGGTATCAGAGCGCATAGTTTCCGATGCGGACTCCGCCATGCCGTCCATTTAAATCCGATCGACGGAGCGGCGCACGATGTTTCACGACTGGACCCCCGAACAACTGACACTGCGCGAGCGTTTCGCCGCGGTGGGCGAGCAGCTTGCTAAGGCGCGCAACCAGCAACCGGAAGGTTTCGATTACCCCGGGTGGACCCGCCTGCGCGACGAGCAGCTCTGGCACCTCGTGGTGCCCAGGGACTACGGCGGCCATGGCGAAGACTGGTGGGGCTTCACCGCCGCGCTCGACGGCCTGTCGTCGACGATCCGCACGCCGGAACTGCTGTTGTCCGTCATCGCGCAGGCCGGCATGGTGCGCGCGATGGTGCGGCACGGCAGCCCGTTGCAGAAGGAACGTTATCTCGCCGCCATCATGCGCGGCAAGGTCAGCGCGACCGGCATCGCCGAGCCCTCCACCGGCACCGACGTGCGCAGCATTGAAACCACGCTGTCGGAGACGCCGGACGGCTACCGCCTCAACGGCAGCAAATACAACATCGCGCATGCGCCGATCATGGACTTCATCCTCGTGGTGAGCCGTCTGGAGCGCCGCGAGTCCAGCAACATCGCGCTGGTGCTGCTCGATCGCGATACGCCGGGCCTCGTGATCGGCGCGCAGGACGACAAGCTCGGCAATCGCAATCTGCCCACCGGCGAATTGCGGTTCGACGACATTGCTGTCGAGCCGTCGCAGATACTCGGTCAGGCGGGGCGTGGCCTCGGCCACCTGATCGACATCATCTCGCTGGGCCGTCTTTACTACGGGCTGGTGGCGGCGAACCTGCCGCTGCCGTTCGTCGACGAAGCGATGCACTACGCGGCGCAGCGCACCAGCTTCAAAAGCACGATCGACTCGCATCAATATATCCAGAAGCGTTTAGTCGATATGAAGATCGGCATGGAGCGCAGCCGCTGGGCCGCGTACGGTGCGCTCGGCCGTTTGCTGAACTCGCATCCCGAGGCGTTGCTGGCGTGCTCGGTGGCCAAGCTGGTCGGCGCCAGCGATCTGATCGACAACGCCACGAGCCTCGTCAAGCTGTACGGCAGCATCGGCTATCACAACGGCGGCATCGCCACCTTGCTGAAGGACGCGATGGGCTTCGCCAGCGTCGGCGGCACCGAAGAGATGCATCGCAAGAATATTTTCAACCAGATGCAGCGGCTCGCCGGCAGCGCATCGTCCTCGCAAGGCTGAGCGGTTCGGCCGCGTGGTTTCTCTCGGGCGTGACACGCTCATGGGGTCTGTCTATGTTGACTTGGGATATCGGAAGGGGCATGAGCGCGACGACGCCGGTGATCGGGCCGGCGGAACTAAGGCAACACTTGCCGTGCGATGTCGACAGCCTGCACACCGTCATGCAAACGCGTCGCGCGATCTCCGAGGTCCTGCAAGGACTCAGCGGCAGATTGATCGTGATCGTCGGACCGTGTTCGATTCACGATCCGGTCGCCGCGCTCGAATACGCCGCGCGTTTATCGAAGCAACGGCACCTGTGGCAGGACGATCTCGAGATCGTGATGCGCGTGTACTTTGAAAAGCCGCGCACTACGATCGGCTGGAAGGGTTTGATCAACGACCCGCATCTGGACGGCAGCTTCGCGATCGACGCCGGCATCCGGCTCGCCCGTCAGTTGATGCTCGACATTACGCGGGCCGGCGTGCCGGTCGCGACCGAGTTTCTCGACGTGACCACGCCGCATTATCTGGCCGATCTGGTGAGCTGGGGCGCGATCGGCGCGCGCACCACGGAGTCGCAGATTCATCGCGAGCTGGCGTCGGGCCTGCCGTGTCCGATCGGGTTCAAGAACGGCACGGACGGCAACGTCAAGATCGCGATCGACGCGATTCACGCCGCCGGCCATCCCCATCATTTTCTGGGCGTGACGGAGAGCGGGCGGTTCGCGAAGGTCGCGACGAGCGGCAATCAGGATTGTCACCTCGTGCTGCGCGGCGGCAAACAACCCAATTACGACGCGCAGAGCGTCGCCGAAGCCTGCGCGTCGCTCGCGGCGGGCGGGCTGCCGGGGCGGGTCGTGATCGACGCGAGTCACGGCAACAGCTGCAAGCAGCACGACAAACAGCTGTGCGTGTGCGATGCGTTGTGCGAGCAGATCGCCGGCGGCGGCGAGCGGATTGCCGGCGTGATGATCGAATCGAATCTGTTGGCCGGCCGCCAGGACGTGCTGGCCGACGTGCCGCTCGCCTACGGGCAGAGCATTACCGACGCGTGCATCGGCTGGGACGCGACCGAAGCGTCGCTAAGCCGGCTCGCCGAAGCGGTTCGGCAGCGCCGTCAGCGGCACGCGGCGACACCGATGCGGGAAAGCTTGCCCTCGTTGCAGTCCTTGCAATCGGCGGCATGATGGCGACGTCTCACACGCCCATCGCGGCCATCACGCCCATCGCGCCGGGCCTTGCGGCGCCGCAGGCGGCTCAACGCGCCGTGCGCCTGCTCGAACTCGCGCCGGCCCGCGGCGCAATCGAGCGCAACGCGATCGCCTTTCTCGGCCCCTGCGGCACCTATACCGAAGACGCCATGCGTCTGTGCTTCGGCGAGACCCACGACGCGATGTCCTGCGCCAACGTCGACGCCGTATTCGACGCGGTCGCGCACGGTGGCGCCAGTCACGGCGTCGTGCCGGTCGAGAACTCGACCGAAGGCATCGTCGCGCGCACGCTGGATCTGCTGTTGAAGAACCGGCTGACCGTGAGCGGCGAAGTCGTGCTGCCGGTGCGGCATATGCTGATGACGGCGCATGGCGCGCTCGACGGCATTACCTGTGTGACGGCGCACGAGCAGGCGCTCGCGCAGTGCCGCCGCTGGCTCGATACGCATCTGCCGGACATCCCCAGACAGGCGGTGGCCAGCAATGCGCAGGCGGCGCAACTGGCTGCGCATTCGCCGGGGCACGCGGCGATCGGCAGTCAGCGGGCGGCGCATCACTACGGTTTGCGGATCGTCGCAGCGGCGATCCAGGACGAGCATTTCAACAGCACGCGTTTCTACGTGATCGGCCGCGACGAACCGCCGCCTACCGGCGACGATCGCACGCTGTTGTGTGTCGAACTCGAGAACAGCAGCGGAGCGCTGCAACGCGTGCTGGCGCCGCTGGCCGAGCATCGGATTCCGGTGACGCGGCTCGACGCGCGACCGCTGCGAGGCGAGTTGTGGGCGTACCGGTTTTTCGTCGAGTTGCCCAGGCATCGGCACGACGTGCAGATGGCCCACGCGCTCGCGCAGATGAAACGGCATGCGCGGACGCTGGTCTTGCTGGGTTCGTTTCCGGCGGCGCCGGGTGGTGGTGCCGTGATGTGACGACGGCTGCTTTTCAAAGCCGGTTGGGGATCACGTCCAGTTGTTTGCGGAGTGATTCAGAACTGGACTCCAAGTCTCCCAATGAAACGACCCGATCGCTACCGCGACCGGGTCGTTTCATTTTCAACGCGTTACGTCTCGCGCCTGTTACAACGAGCCCTGAAAACTCATCACCCGTTCCTTGAATGCATCCGGGACGAGCGCCGTCTTGTTAGTCGTGTAGTCGAACATCACATGCGTGGATGCGCCGCGCGCGATGATCTGCTTGTCTTCGCGTTCCATGACATGTTCGAGCTCGAAGCTCTTGCTGCCGAATTTGACGACGCTGGAGCGAACCGTCAGCTTGTCGCCGAACATGGCGGGCGCGAGATATTCGCACTGCGTCTTGACCATGATGTGCGGCAGTTTCTCCGTGCGCGGCATGTCCAGCAGATCGAACATGTAGCTCAGATACGAATGCTGCAGATAATCGTAATAGACCGGGCTGCTCACGTGGCCCATCGAATCGGTGTCGCGGTATTTAACGTCGATCGGTGTTTCGTAGTGTCGCTTTGACATGGTTGCCTCAACATGAGAAGTGATTGTCGTATCGGCTCGATCCTGGCGTCTCGCCGTCCTGCCTGATGCCTGGTTACTGCCGGTGCTACTGAACCGCAAGAAATTCCGCCGAGCGATCGTTCTGCAACAACTCGCCAAAAATACGCGTGACGTCGCCGTCCCACGCTTCGCGATAACGCGCGAGCCAGGACTCCGACTGATTCGGCGCGCCCGCGGCAATATCCTGGAGCGGGGCGAGATAGTGCGTTTCATCGTCGCCGGCGGCGTCATGGCGCGCCCGGGCGCGTAAGCCTTTGGCGGCAATTGCCACCACGTCGCCCGCGAGTTCGCGCAGCGTGCGGCCCTGCAAACGCGCGTCGAGACCGAGTCGCGGCACGTCGCGGCGCACCGCCAGCAGCTCCGCGCGACTGATGCCGGAGGTCAAGGTCTGCGCATCGGACAATGCGCCCGCGTCGTACAGCAACCCGACCCACAGCGCCGACTGCGCGACCATCATCGCGGGCGTGCCGGCATCGGCGCCGCGCATTTCGAGGAAGCGCTTCAGCCGTACCTCGGTAAAGGCCGTCGTCATGTGATCGGCGAAGTCGGCGAGCGTCGCCGTTGCGTCTTCGAGACCGGGAATGCGCCGGGCGAGAAAATCGCGGAACGTATGACCGGCCACGTCGATATAACGGTCGTTGCGCCGCACGAAATACATGGGCACGTCGTCGAGCAACCAGTTCACGTAGCGCTCGAAACCGAAGCTGCGCGACATGAACAACGCGGGAATGCCGCAGCGGTCGTGATCGGTATCGGTCCAGACGTCGGCGCGCGTCGACATCAGACCAGACGGCTGGCCCTCGCGAAACGGCGAGTTGGCGAAGAGCGCGGTGGCGAGCGGCTGCAGCGCAAGCGACACGCGCATCTTCGCCGCCATGTCCGCTTCCGACGCATAGTCGAGATTGACCTGCACGGTGCAGGTGCGCAGCATCATGTCGAGACCGCGCGTGCCGACCTGCGGCATATAACGGCGCATGATCGCGTAGCGGCGCTTCGGCATCCACGGCATCTCGTCGCGGCGCATCAGCGGATGAAAACCGAGCGGCGCCGCCTCGAACCCGAGTTGCTCGCCGATCGCTTTAACGGTGTCCAGATGCGCGTGCAATTCGGCCTGCGTGTCGTGTAGCGACGCTACCGGCGCGCCGGACAGTTCCAGTTGCCCCGCGGGTTCGAGCGAGATCGCCGCGCCGTCGTCATAGCGCACGCCGATCAGATGACCGTCGTCGAGAATGGGCGAACCTTGCCGGTCGAGCAGCCGTTGCAGCACCGCGCCGATGCCCGCGTTGCCGTGATACGGAAGCGGTTTGAGCGTATTGCGGTCGAACAGGAATTTCTCGTGTTCGGTGCCGATGCGAAACGCCGCGCGCTCTTTGCATCCCGCGGCGATGTAGTCGGCCAGTTGCTGCACGGAGACGATAGGCGTCTCGTCTGAATCCACGGCGTTGGACATGGTTAAGCTCTACATGAGTGGGGGCGAAACCGTCAGGTAGTCATCCTGATCAGTGTGTGGGACGCTTCGAGCAACGCGCGCACGTTATGACGCAACGGAATAACTATATCCAGTCCGCTGCTAAGCGACTACTGATAGCGTTGACAGGTTTTTCGCCTCACCGTGTAGGAAAACGGTGTCGGGCAGAGGCTACAAGGAGGGTTTGCGCTTCGCGAAATAGTGCGCGGGAGAATCGCCGAAGCAGCGGCGAAACATCGCGATGAAATTGCTAGGCGTCGCGTAGCCCAATGCATCGGCTACGTTGGCGACGCTGTCGCCTTGCGCCAGACGTTCGAGCGCGCGCGTCAAACAGGCCTGCTGACGCCACTGCGCGAAACTGCTGCCGGTCTCGGCGATAAACAGGCGGCTCAGCGTGCGTGCCGAGAGACCTGCCCAGGCGGCCCATTCGTCGAGCGTGCGGGTGTCGTCGGGCTGGCCGAGGATCGCGTTGGCGATGCGCACGAGTCGGCGGTCGGTGGGCATCGGCAGATGCAGCGGCTCATGGGGAGCACGGCGCATCTCGTCGAGCAGCACGAAGCTCATGCGTTCCTGTTCGGCATCGAGCCGGCATTGCGTGGCCCACGAGACCGCGCGCCTGACCAACGCCCGCATCAGTTCGCTGATGCTGATCACGCACGGCCGTTCCGGCAGGCTGGCGCTCGCCGCCGGCGTAATCACGACACTCCAGCCGCTCATTGCGCCGCTAATGCTGACTTTATGCGATTCGCCTGGTGGGATCCAACCGGCGCGATGCGGCGGCAATAGCCACGAACCATGCTGCGTGCGTACATGCGCCAGTCCACTCTCGACGCAAAACACCTGGCCGCGCAAATGATTATGCCAATCGACTTCGCGGGTGCCGAGTTGGTAGTCGCTATCGCCTTCATGTTCGCCCCATACGGCGATAAGCGGCGGCCCGTCGGCGCGTTCGCTCGGGTCGGAGGTGAGGGCGGTGGGCGCTGTCGGCGCTGCCGTTTTGCGTGTGGTTTCCGGTTCGCTAGGATCCGCGTTTTTATGCGCGGATTCGTGCATGAGGTGCTGCGCTTCGCTCTCAGTCGTCTTCCGATATGGCATGGCTGGAATTCATTATTTTTTGTCTAAACAACGTTATCAGCTTTTCTATTGAACGTCCAACAATGCGGGTCATGGCAAGTCGCCCGACAAATGGAGTATTCAATGCAAGGATGGGCTGATAGTCGACGCGTCACGTCAACGAAATCGACGGGATCGACAGGATCGACGTGGCACCGTCGCGATGCGCTGCGCATCGCGGCATGGATGATGGCGACGGCGTTGCTGATGACGTCGGCCGGTTGCGTCACCAGCAGCGGGCTCGCACCGGTCGGTAAGCTGAGCGAACCGTCGCAGTTGCAGGCGTCGCAGAGTCTCGCGGGCATCGACGCCCACCGCGCATGGCCGGCCACCGACTGGTGGGTCGCGTTGGGGAATCCGCAATTGACGGCGCTGATCGAAAGTGCGCTCGCCGGCAACCCCGACCTCGCCATCGCCGACGCACGGGCACGCGACGCGCAATCGCAGGTGAGCGAAGCCTACGCCGCACGCTTTCCGAATCTGACCGCGAACGGCAACTTCACCGCGCAGCGTCAATCGGGCACGGTGTACAGCGAGCAGGAGGGCGGCGGGTTCTTCTATCACACGCGCGGACTCAATCTCGGCTTCAACTGGGACATCGACCTGTGGGGCGGCAAGCGTGCCGCATGGGAAGCCGCCTTAGGGGAAGCGCGCGCGACCGAGATCGACGCGCAGGCCGCGCGCATTCAGTTGTCGGTGAACGTGGCGCGCGCCTACACGAATCTGAACTATGCGTATGCGCAACAGGAAGTCGCGCAGGCGGAGGCGGATCGCGCCAACGAGGCACGCGATCTGACGCTGCAGCGGGTACACAAGGGCATCGACAATCAGGCGCAACTCAAGCAGTCCGATAGCGAAGTCGCCACCGCCGTCCAGCAACAGGCCATGGCCGCCCAGGAAATCGCCAGCGCGGGGATCGCGCTCGCGATTCTGCTGGGGCAGGGGCCGGACGCGGGTCTGTCGATCCAGCGTCCCGCGGCGTTGCCGGTGCCCGCGCTCGCGGTGCCGGCCGACCTGCCGGCCAATCTGTTGGGCCGCCGCGCCGATCTGGTCGCGGCGCGCTGGCGGGTCGAGGCGGCAAGCCGCAACATCGCCAGCGCCCGGACGGAGTTCCTGCCCAACATCAGTCTGAGTGCCATGGCGGGGCTTGCCACGCGCGGCGGCGCGTCGCTGTTCCAGGCTGCCTCGCGCACCTACTCGGTGACGCCGGCCATCAGTCTGCCGATCTTCGACGGCGGCGCATTGCGCGGCAATCTGCAGCATCGCGACGCGCAATACGACGTGGCGGTCGCCCAATACAACAAGACACTGATCGGCGCGCTCAATCAGGTCGCCGACAACCTGCACAGCCTGCAATCGATGCAACTGCAAATCGACGCGCAACAGCACGCGTTCGACGCCGCCCACGACGCCTGGGCGCTCGCCGACCAGCGCTACCGCGCCGGCGTGGGCAGTTATCTGGAGGCGCTGGTGGTGCGTCAGCAGTTGCTGGTTGCCAGCAAACGGATGGCGCAATTGAGCGCCCAACACGTCGATCTGTCTCTGCAACTGGTCGAGGCGCTCGGCGGCGGTTTCATGCCGCAGCAACCCGACGCCGCGTTCGCAGCCGTCTCTCCTTCTCTCGACATTCAAGCTACGCCATGAGCAGCGAAAAAATTCTCGAACCCGTAGGTCAGGCCACCGCGCCTGCGAATCAAACCGCGCTGCGTCCGGGCGCCGCGCCCGAACCGGCGAAGCCGACGCCGGGTGGCGCTGCGCCGGGTCCCACGCCGGGCGGCTCGGGTGGCACGGGCGGCAGTCCGACGCCGCCGGCTTCCGGGCGTCGCAAGCTGCTGCTGCGCCTGCTGGTCGCTGTGTTCGCGATCGGCATCGGCGTGTGGCTCGTGTGGCACTTCCTGGTCGGTCAGTGGTACGAGGCGACGGATAACGCCTACGTGCAAGGCAATATCGTCGAGATCACGCCGCAGGTGCAGGGCACGGTGGTGTCGATCGGCGCCGACGACGGCGACCTCGTGCGCAGCGGCGACACGCTGGTGAAGCTCGACCCGAGCGATACCGAAGTCGAACTGGCCGGCGCGCAGGCCGCGCTGGCCGGTTCGGTGCGCAAGGTGCGCGGGCTGTACAGCAACGAACGCGGCTTGCACGACAGTCTCGAGGGCTCGCAGGCGGAAGTCGACGCGCGCCGCACATCGCTCGACAAAGCCCGTGCCGACTACGAACGCCGCCGCGATCTCGGCCGCTCGGGTGCGATTTCGGCGGAAGAGCTGGCGCATGCCCGTGACACGCTGGTGTCGGCGCAAAGCGCGTTTGTCGGCGCACAAAGCGCGCTGGCGAATCTGCAGCAGCAGTATCAGACCAGCAAGGCGCTGGTGGACGATACGGCCGTGGCGTCGCATCCGGATGTGCAAACGGCCGCCGCGCGCTTGCGCGCCGCCTATCTGGAAAACGCGCGCGCCACGCTGGTCACGCCGGTCACCGGCTACGTCGCGAAACGCACGGTGCAATTGAGTCAGCGCGTGCAGCCGGGCACCCCGTTAATGGCCGTGGTGCCGCTGCGGCAAGTCTGGGTGGACGCCAACTTCACCGAAAAGCAGGTCTCGGAGATGCGCATCGGTCAGCCGGTCGAACTGCGTTCGGATCTGTACGGCGGCAGCGTGCGCTATAGCGGCAAGGTGCAGGCGCTGGGCGTCGGCACCGGCAGCGCGTTCGCGTTGCTGCCCGCGCAAAATGCCACCGGCAACTGGATCAAGATCGTGCAGCGCCTGCCGGTGCGAATCGAGTTCACCGATCCGGAACAACTGGAAAAGCATCCGCTACGAATTGGCCTGTCGATGCACGCCAGCGTCGATCTGCACAATCGCGACGGCGCGATGCTGGCGCATCAGCCGCCCAGCGAACCCCTGTTCAGCAGCGATCTGTATCGACGCCAGTTACAGCTCGCGAATGCGCTGGTCGACCAGGTGATCCACGACAACCTGCCGGTCGCTCATGCCGCGGCGAGCGTGAAATGAGCGCACCCGCGGCTGTGGCCGGCAGCGATTTCCGGCCCCGCAGCGTGCCGCTGACCACGTTCGGTCTTGCGCTGGCCGTGTTCATGCAAGTGCTGGACGGCACCATCGCCAACGTGTCGCTGCCTACCATTGCCGGTAACCTCGGCGTGAGTACGAATCAGAGCGCGTGGGTGATCACCACGTTTTCGGTGAGCAACGCGATCGCGCTGCCGCTCACCGGTTTTCTGGTGCGCCGCTTCGGTCAGGTCAAGCTGTTCGTCTGGGCGACGCTGCTGTTCACGTTCGCTTCGCTGCTGTGTGGCCTCGCGCACAGCCTGCCGCAACTGGTGGCGTTCCGCGCCTTCCAGGGTCTCGTGGCCGGTCCGATGATTCCGACCACCCAGGCGCTGATGCTGTCGATCTATCCCCCGGCGCGGCGTGGCTTCGCGCTGTCGATGATCGCGATGGTGACCGTCGTCGCGCCGATCGCGGGGCCCTTGCTCGGCGGCTGGATCACCGAAAACTACTCGTGGGAATGGTCGTTCCTGATTAACGTGCCGATCGGTATCTTCGCGTGTTCGATGGTGTACGCGCAGATGCAGGGGCGGCCCGAGACCACCGCGAAGGCGAAAGTCGATTATGTCGGTCTCGCGGCGCTGATACTCGGCGTCGGCGCATTGCAGATCGTGCTGGACAAGGGTAACGACGAGGACTGGTTCAACTCGACCTTCATCGTGTGGATGTCGGTGGTGGCCGCGTTCGGCATTCTGCTGTTTCTGATCTGGGAGTTGACCGAGCCGAATCCGATCGTCAACCTGCGGCTCTTCAAGCATCGCAATTTCGCCGCCGGCACGTTGACGCTGGTGCTGGCGTATTCGGCGTTCTTTGCGGTCAACGTGATCGTGCCGCAATGGCTGCAACGCACGCTCGGCTATACGGCTTTTTGGGCCGGTGTCGCGGCCGCGCCGATGGGGATCATTCCGGTCCTGCTCACGCCGTTCATGGGCAAGTACGCGCCGCGCTTCAACATGCGCCTGCTGGTGTGCATGGCGTTCGGCATTCTGGGCTGCGCGTCGTTTCTACGGTCCCAGTTCTTTCTCGACGTGGACTTCGAGCACATCGCAATGATTCAGTTGCTGCAAGGCCTCGGGCTCGCGCTGTTCATCATGCCGATCAACAGCATTCTGCTGTCGGATCTGAAGCCCGACGAGATCGCCGCGGGCTCCGGCCTGTCGACTTTTCTGCGCACGCTCGGCGCGAGCTTCGCGGTGTCGATCACGTCGTTCCTGTGGGAGCGCCGCGCGGTGCAGCATCACGCGCAGATCACCGAGAGCATCAGCGTGTTCGACCCGGCGGTACGTCAACAGTTGCGCGTGCTGGGGCAGGGCAATTCGCAAACTGGCTATCAACTGCTCGACCGCATGATCGACTCGCAGGCCTATCAGATCTCGTTCAACGACGTCGCGTTCGCGTTGGGCTGGGTGTACATCGCGGTGATCGTGCTGGTCTGGCTGGCGAAACCGCCGTTCGGGCCGAGGCCAGCTGGCGGTGCGCCCGCCGGGGCGAAGCGTTGAGACAAAACAATGAAGCGATAAAGCAATGAGGCGCGGGTGCGCCGGGCGTCGAATGCCGGTGCACCCGCTCGATGAAGTTTTTTTTCAACCTGCATGAGGAACCTGAATCATGAATCTGAGCCATGAACCGATGACATCCGCCGTGTTCGATCTGTCGGAATTCCCGCTGGTGATCGCCCGCAACGACGCCATCGCGCCCGGTTACGCAGTGGCCTGGGAGCAGGACATGAATGCGCTGTTGAAAAGCGGCGAGCACTTCGTGCTGCTGTTCGTCTCGCCACGCCCCGAGGAAACGCACGAAGATCGCAAACAGCGTGGCCTGTGGCTCAAGGCGAATCGCGACGCGCTGTCGCAAGTGTGCAAGGCCTTGATTACGGTCGAACCCGACGAACGTGAGCGTGAAGAGTCGAAGGCCGGCGCGGCGGCGATCTCGAAAGCCTTCGGCATTCCGCTCGAAGCGGTCGCCACGCTCGACGATGCCAAGCAGATAGGTAGGCAACTGCTGTCGGAAACGGGAGACTAACGCCGCCGTTCCGATTGGCAACAGGGCTGCGAGATGCTCGGGACGGTTATATCAGTACACCAGAACGAACAGAAAAAACCGGAGTATACGAATGAACGGCCAGAATGATGTCTTGGATTTGCTCGTGCCGACCGACGAGTGCGCGTTACGCAACCGTATTCTCGACGCGACCGCGAAAATGGGCTTCGACAAGGTGGTGCTCGCGGTGCTGCCGTCGCAGGGCGTGTCTTTCAGCGCGGCCCATATGTGGAGCAACTGCGAGCCGGAATGGGAGCAGCGTTATCGCGAGCGCTCGTTCGATCAGATCGATCCGCTGCTCAAACATTGTTTCAGATCGCGTATGCCGCTGATCTGGGACCCGGATTTTTTCGTCGCGCCGGCGCAGCGCGAGTTTCATGACGAAGCGAGCGCGTTTGGCCTGAATCGTGGCGTCACGTTGCCGCTCTATGGATTGAAGGGCGAGGTGGGCATGCTGACGTGCGCGGTACACGACGAATACGCGCTCACCTATGAACATTGCCTGCGGCGCCTGCCGCGTTTGTCGTTGCTGCGCGACATCACGAGCGAGGCGATCGGCCAGTTCGGTTTCGATGCCAAACCCGGTGCGGTGCCGCGCCTGAGCCGGCGCGAAACCGAGTGTCTGCGCTGGCACGCGTTCGGCAAGACCTCATGGGAAATCGGTCACATTCTTAACGTGAGCGAGTCCTGCATCAACTTTCACTTCAACAATATCCGCCGCAAGTTCAACGTGTCACGTCGTCATGAGGCGGTGCTGAAGGCGATCGAATGCGGCCTGCTCAGCGTGACCGACATGACCGCCGGCCTCGCCGCCAGCTAGTAGCGTTTCAGTAGAACGTCCAGCGAGCCAGGTGTCCAGAAAACTGTTGAGCCACGCGACGCCGGCACGATCGTGCCGATGCGCTTCGCGAGTCTGGGTGGGAATATCCTGGGCGCCCGGCGCGGAGAGTTTGTGCGCGGCGGCGGCGGTCCAGCGCCGCATCATCTGATAGCTGACCTCCGGGTGAAACTGCACGCCGTACGCGGCGGGGCCGTAACGCACCGCCTGGTTTTCAAACGCGTCGCCGGCGGCCAGCCGTTCGAGCCCCGCGACACTGTCGAAGCCTTCGCGGTGCCACTGATACACGCGCTCCGGCCATTGGCACAACGCGCGCCCGAGCGGCGTCGGTTTGATCGGCCAGTAGCCGATTTCAGCGCGGCCGTCCCGATGCGTCGTCACGTTGCCGCCCAGATGACGAATCATCATCTGGGCGCCGAGGCAGATGCCGAGAAACGGCGCCTGCTCGCGCAGTGCCACACCGATCCAGTCGGTTTCGGTGCGAATCCACGCATCGTTGTCGTTGGCGCTCATCGGGCCGCCGAATATCATCGCGCCGGCGTGGTCACGCAGCGTGGTGGGCAACGGGTCGCCGAGCGGCGGGCGGCGAATGTCGAGTTCGTAGCCGCGTTGCAGCAGCAGACGGCCAACCCGTCCTGGGCTCGACTGCTCGCGATGCAGCACGATGAGAATCCGGCCTGGTGAAGTGCCGGAAGTGCCGGCCGCATGGCCCGGTGCGTCGTGTGAATTGAGCATGGTGGATAGGCGTTTTGAAGGGATCAGCCGGGACGGCCGCGTAAGGCTTCGAACGAGACCATCACGTGTTCGCGATAGGCGGGGCGTTGTTGCAGCCGGCGATACCACGCGTCGACATGCGGCAACGCCGGGCGTTCGAGGTCGAGCGAGAAATAGCGGAAAAGCGTCGCGCCGACCGGAATATCGCCCAACCCCAACGCGTCGCCGCTCAGAAACGGCCGCGTGGAAAGGAGCCGGTCGAGCATCTGGAAGTGCTGGGTGCAGCGCGCGTTCTTCTCGTGTACCAGCGGCCAGTTTCGCTCGGACTCGGGTGTGCGAACCATTGCCCAGAACAGCCCTGTCATCAGATCGGGTTCGAGCGTGGTTTGGCACCAGTCCATCCAGCGCTCGGCATGTGAGCGCGCGAACGGATCGGCGAGCCAGAACGGCGCCTGACGCGTCTGTGCGGCGAGCAACCGGAGGATCGTGTGCGATTCCCACGCGGTCTCGCCGTCGAGCTCGATCACTGGAATACGCCGGGTCGGATTCAGCGCTTCGAATTCGGCCGTTTCGCAGCCGCCGAATTCACCGCCAACCGACACGTGCCGATGAGCAAGTTCCAATTCACCGGCGAGCCACAGCACTTTCTGCACGTTGAACGAACTGCGTCTTCCCCAGATCGTCAGCATGTGGCGGCGTCCTCCCGCGCGGGGCAGGCGGCGCCGTAGCGTTGCAGGCCGGCGGCGAGATCGGCGATCAGATCGGCCGGCGCTTCGAGGCCGATATGCAGGCGCACGCCGATACTGCCGTCCGGCCAGCGCTGCGCGATGCGCTGCGATTGCAGGTCGAACGGCACCGCCAGACTTTCGAAACCGCCCCAGGAATAGCCGAGACCGAACAGTTCGAGACTGTCGAGGAACGCGGCGAGCGCTTCGTCGGGCGCGGCATGCAGGATCACCGAAAACAGCCCCGACGTGCCTTTGAAATCGCGTTTCCAGAGTGCGTGACCAGGACAATCGTCGAACGCGGGAAACAGGATGCCGAGCACTTCGGGTTGCTGCCTGAGCCAGCTCGCCACGACATACGCGTTCTCCTGATGCTGGCGCAAACGCAGCCCCAGCGTGCGCAGGCCGCGCAGCGCGAGATACAGGTCGTCCGGTCCGACGCACAGGCCGAGATCGCCGTGCAACTGCTTCAACGCAGGCCAGGCGGCGGCGTTGGCGGACACGGTGCCGAGCATCGCGTCGGAATGGCCGACGAGATATTTGGTGCCGGCCTGGATCGACAGATCGACGCCGTGATCGTGCGGCCGGAACAGCAGCGGCGTGGCCCAGCTGTTGTCGGCGATCACGCTCATGCCATGCGCGTGCGCTACGCGGGCAATCGCGCCGATGTCCTGGACTTCGAACGTGTACGAGCCCGGCGATTCCACGTAGACCGCGCGGGTGCGCGGCCGGATCAACGGTTCGAGCGCCGCGCCGAGCATCGGGTCGTAGTATGTGGTGTCGATGCCCATGCGCCGCAGCACGCCGTCGCAGGCATGTCGTACCGGTCCGTAGACGCTGTCCGTCATCAGCAGATGATCGCCGGGCTTGAGACACGACATCAGTGCGAGCGTGCAGGCGGACAGCCCCGAAGGACACAGCACCGCGCCGGCGCCGCCCTCGAGCTCGATCAGTGCGTGTTCGAGCGCGTCGGAGGTCGGGGTGCCGCGCCGGCCGTAAATATACGGCTGGGTCCGGTGCAACAGGTCGTGCGTGGTCGGGCTCAATACGGTCGAGCCGTGATAGACCGGCGGATTGACGAAGCCGTGATACGCGCCGGGGTCGCGTCCCGCGAGCGTGAGCCGGGTCGCGTCGGCGAACCGGTCCAGTAGCGGCGTGTACGGCGACGCGGGCGGCGCGTCCGGGGTAGCGTGACTCATGGCCATAGCAGGCTGCGCTCCCACGAAACGTCCGCGCCGGTTTCCGCGCCGGTGCCCACGCGCACATACCGCAAGCGCGTGAAACGGCGCTCGGCGTCCGACTGCCAGAATTCCACCTGATGCGGCGTCAACGCGTACATGCCCCAGTGCGGCGACATCAGTTCCGGCTGCGCCGTGACGCGTGCGAGTTGCTCGTGCAGCGCATGCCGCAGATCGTCCTGGCTGTTCAGCACTTCGCTCTGCCGGCCGATCAAAATGCTGGCGCGCGAGCGCTCCGGACGCCCCATGAAATCCGCGCGGCACGCTTCATCGGACAGACGCCGCACCTTGCCGCGCAAGCGTATCTGTTGAGCCGTGGCGGGCCAGTAAAACGTCATGGCGGCCTCCGGCCGTTGCGTCAGCTGGCGGCCTTTGGGACTCGTGGCGTTGGCCGCGAAATGCCAGCCTTTCGTGTCCATGTTCAGCAGCACGACGGAGCGGGCGTCGGGTGAGCCGTCCGCATCGACCGTGGAGAGCGTCATGACTTGGGGTTCGCTGACTCCGGCTTCCACCGCGGCATCGAACCACTGCTCGAACAGCGCGTGCGGCGTGGCCGGCACGGTGTCCGTATCGAAGGTCTGGTGAGCGCCCGCGAGGGTCTTGAGCGACTTCAGGCGGCTTTCAAAGGCGTTCATAACTAGGCGAGTGTCCATGTCGTTCAGGCGAGGCCGAATTGCGTGGCGCGTGCGAGCAGCCGGTGCGCGGCGAGATAGTCGGGGACTTCGGCGAGAAAGCCGTCCACCACGGCGGCGGCGACCCGCTTGCCGTTCGATTGTTCGCGGGCTGTGTCGAAGGTCTGGATCACGCGCCGGGCGAGCGCGACTTCGTCCGCACTCGGCGTCAGCACGCGATTGACGATCGGCGTGAGCGGCGCGTTGACGATGCCCTTGGCCTTGTAGCCGAGCGCGCGCGAGCGGCGCATGTCGTGCTCCGCGCCTTCGACGTCCGCGTAGCTGTAGGGACAGTCGATCGCCGTGACGCCGACGGCCGAGCATTCGAGCAGAAACCGCGAGCGCACGTAATCGAGTTCGTGGCCAGCGTGCGTACGTTCGGCGCCGAGATCGGCCACCATGTCTTCGGTCCCGACCAGCACGGCGGAAATACGGCGGCTGCAACGGGCAATCGCCATGGTGTTGACCACGCCGAGCGGCGATTCGATGTTCGGCACGAGTTCGGTCGAGCCCGGTTGAATGTCGTACTCCGCTTCGCAGCGCGAGACCGCTTCGTCGAGCGCGACGACCTGCTCGGGCGTCGACACGAACGACATCATGATGATGTCCGGCCGGCTGCGCATGACGGCGCGCAGATCGTCCACGCCGCCGCTGTCGAGCGGGTTCACGCGCACGGAGGTCAGCACGCCGGCGTCACGCCAGCATTTCAGGACTTCGCCCGCGATACGGTGCGCTTCCGGCCGGCGTGCCGGCGGCGTGAAGGTCTCGAGTTCCTGAACGAGGACGTCGGCGCCGGTCTGCGGACCGGCGAGGAGTGTTTCGCGGTCGGCGCCGGCCAGAAACAGCCAGGAGCGGCGCAACTGCGGCGGACGTCGATTGAGCAGGGGCATCGGATATTCCTCTCAGGCGCGGACCTCGTAAGTGCGCGCGGTGGGTTGGTGACGATGAAGCGGATAGGCCGCGCGACGCGCCGACATTCGAGCCGGTGCGCTACGTGATGGGATGGAGTGATCTGGCGACGCCCGTGGCCGGGACGGATTGAGTCCGCCACACCGATACGATGAGTGAATGACGTGATTCCGTGCGGGCTACCGCTCGTCATGCATCGGTCGTGGCGTCGGTGAGCAGTCCCGGTTGCGTCAGGCGTCGTTGAGTCGGCCAAAGATTAAACTCGGCCGCCGCCGGCAACAACTATCAGGAATGTCAGTGTGCGGCACACAAGCCAGCAGGACCACGCCGGTGTGCGCCTCGCCGCAGGGCCTGTCGATGCAGTATCCTCTCGCGTGGCGCCCGCCCGCTTCATGCGGCCGAGGCGCCGTGCAAGCGCCTGCTTCGCACTCGCCCGTTTGACCTACAAAGCGCCATCGAACTGAAAGGAGGGCGGAGATGAGCTTCTCGGCCGACATGCTCGTGCTGATCTGCGCCGGTTGCTGGGTCGCGGTGGTCCTCGCGCGCTCGGGCGTGCTGCGCGGCAAACGCGGCGCGCGCGATTCGCAAGGTGCGCGTGTCTTGCGTGGCGCCTTGGAGAAACGCGACGTGCCCGACGTGCGCAACGTTCAGGATGTCAGGGACGTGCGAAACGTCGGCCGGATCGGCGGCCTGAAAAACCCGCGCGGCTGGCGCAAGCCGCGCCCCTGAATGCGCCGCGCAGTGCAGCGGCGCGGCGACGCAACCCGCATAAGCACTCAGGCGGAATATTCCCGCGCTCTGGCGAACGCGCTAACATGTTCCCCCCAACGCCAATTTCATCACTCGTGAATCGGGCGCCATTCAACCCTGGCCACCGCGATCGGCAGACAACGCTATGAGTGACACCCCGCAGCCGCCGTTTTCCATTCTCTTCGTCGACGACGACGAACTGTCGCGCAACCATTTCGCACGCGCCATCCGCGCCGATTACAACGTGCATGTCGCCGGCAGCGCGGACGAGGCCATGGCCGTGCTCGACCGCCACGGCGCGGAAATCGCCGTGCTGGTCACGGATTTCCGCATGCCCGGCCGCGACGGCGACCATC
The DNA here is from genome assembly GCF_002973525.1 of Paraburkholderia sp. BL21I4N1. Taxonomy (GTDB): domain Bacteria; phylum Pseudomonadota; class Gammaproteobacteria; order Burkholderiales; family Burkholderiaceae; genus Paraburkholderia. The sequence continues at coordinate 148,807 of NZ_PVEN01000012.1, read as the reverse complement.
TGTTGCGCCACGTCGCGCATGACTACCCGCAGATCGTACGGATTCTCGTCACCGCCTACGCCGATAAAGACCTGCTGCTGAAAACAGTCAATACCGGCGAGATTTTCCGCATCCTCGAAAAGCCGTTGCGCACGGAGAAGGTCCGCGAGGTGCTGCAACTGGCCATGGCGCGCTACGCCGAGCGGGAAACGCGTCAGCAACGCCTGCTGGCCATGGACGAAACGCTGGCCTTCCTGGCGCACGAACTGAACACCCCGCTGGCGACGATCTCGTTGTTCGCGCAATCGGTCGGCAACAATGTGGTGGAGCAATACGATCCGGAGCGTCAGAAGGAGATCGGTCACGCGGCCACCTCGATGCTCAACAACGCGCAGTATTGCCTGACGCTGATCTCGTCGTTCTGGGCGACGGTGCACAAGAGCGGCGGTCAGCAGGCGGCCTCGGGCGTGAGTCTGCGCGAAGTCACCGCAACGCGGCTGATCGCCACGTTGCTCGACACCTATCCGTTCGCCGCCTCGCAGCGCGACTGGATTCAGGTCGACGTGCAAGGCGATTTCGTGGTCCGCACCATGCCCAACTGCGTGGCGCTGGTGCTGTCCTCGCTGTTGTCGAATGCGCTGCGCGCGCTGGAGACGACTGCCGCCCCGGTGCTGCGGCTCGAAGTCGTCGCCACCCCGGAGCCGGAAATCCGGGTTCGCGATAATGGTCCCGGCATCGCGCCGGAGGTCAAAGCGCGTTTGATGCAAGATCCGGTCACCACGTATGCGGGCGCCGGCGGCCATGGCATGGGCATGATCTTTTGCAACCGGATCATGCAATCGTCGGGCGGCTCGCTGCGAATCGACTCCTCGCTTGGCGAAGGCACCACCGTGACGATGGCGTTTCCCAATTACAAAAACCGAACCGAAACGCTGTAAGTGCCGCGGCAGGCGCGCTTTCAGCGCGCCGCGCGTGCCTGCGTGCGCGGGAAAATCTGCTGCGCGCGCGCTCATTTGTTCAATCAGACGTTCAATCGGATCGTGCGGTTAGCGCTCGTTGGCTGTTATCACATCCCCGACTTAGTAGCTGACAAATGCTTGGTTCGTGGCCTCCCGGCGCGCTGCTACAGTGGCCGCCACGCTGACGGGTGCGCCCGCAACGATCAAGAAAATCAACTGATTGACTATGGGGCTTTCACCATGAAGAACTGGACTCGCCATGCCGCTATCGCGGGACTGCTTTTGACGCTGGCGGGCGTCGCACACGCCGATCAACTCGACGACATCAAAAAGGCCGGCGTGTTGCGCGTCGCGACCTTCGACAGCAATCCGCCTTTCGGTTTCGTCGATCCGAAGAGCAATCAGATTGTCGGTCTCGACGTCGACTATGCGCGTGCCGTCGCGGCGAAGCTCGGCGTGAAGCTCGAGATTCAGCCCACCAACCCGGCCAACCGGATTGCGTTTCTGAAGTCGAACAAGGTCGATCTGGTGTTCGCGAACTTCACGATTACGGATGAGCGCAAGAAGGAGATCGACTTCAGCACGCCGTATTTCGCGTCGGGCACGCAGTTCATCGCAAAGAAGGGCGTATTGAAGTCGCCGCAACAACTGGCGAGCCTGCGGATCGGCGCGGATAAGGGCACCACGAACGAACAGCAGGTCCGCGCGCAGTATCCGGCCGCGACCATCGTCGCTTACGACGACACGCCGTTCGCGTTCGCCGCGCTGCGCGCCGGCAACGTGCAGGCCATCACTCAGGACGGCCCTAAGCTGGTCGCGTTGCTGGCGAATGTGCCGGATAAGGACAAGTACGAGATCCCGCCGTTCACGATCTCGAACGACTATGAAGGCGTCGGCGTACCGAAGAACCAGCCGCGTCTGTTGAGCGTGGTCAACGAGACACTGCAGGACCTGGAAGCGAAGGGCAACGCTTCGAAGATCTACGACCAGTGGTTCGGCCCGAAGAGCCGCGCGCCTCTGCCGCGTCTGTTCAAGATCGGCGATCCGCAGAAGAGCTGACCGAAGCGTTGAACTGAGCGCGAAGCAAGGCACGCTCACAGTCCGGCCCGCCGCGCATCTGACGGCGGGCTGATTTGTTTCTGCACGGCAATGGTTTCTCGACGATGACGATGAACACGTGGCTCGAACCGCGCTACACGGCGTGGATCTGGCACGGCTTCGCAATGACGCTGGCGCTGTCGGCCTGTGTGATCGTGGGCGCGACGCTGCTGGGTTTTGGGCTGTCGCTTGCCCGCAGCGCGCCTTATGCGGCCGTGCGCCGCGCGGCGGCCGCTTATGTGCTGATTTTCCGCAACTCGCCACTGATCGTGCAACTACTCTTCTGGTATTTCGGCGCGGCAGCGCTCATGCCCGAGAGCGCGATGAGCTGGCTGAACACACCGCATGCGCTCACGCTCGGGCCGCTGACACTCGGCTGGCCGAGCTTCGAGTTTCTGGCCGGCTGGATTGGTCTGACGTGCTACGCAACCACCTTTATCGGCGAGGAATTCCGCGCGGGTCTGCGCGGCGTGCGCGACGGTCAGCATCAGGCGGCCGCCGCGCTCGGCCTGACGCGTTTCGCGGCGTTCCGCTATGTGATCCTGCCGCAGGCGGTGCGGATCGCAACGCCGCCGCTGGCCGGGCAATACATGAATATCGTCAAGAACTCGTCGCTGACCATGGCAATTGGATTAGCCGAGTTGTCGTATTCGTCGCGCCAGGTGGAGACGGAAACGCTGAAGACATTCCAGGCATTCGGCATGGCGACGCTGCTTTACGTTGCGACGATCGCCCTCATCGAAATCGCGTTGCTGCTGCGGCAGCGCCATGGCGCCCACGGTGCCGGTGGTGCGCGTGGTTCTCACGCCGCAGGCGGCTGGCGCGCCACGCGCGGAGGCGGCTCATGAACGCGCCCGACTGGCTGCCTATCCTGCGTTATCTGCTGCTCGGCACGTTTCCCGATGGCCCGCTCGGCGGCGTTGCGCTGACCGTGGTGTTGACGCTGACGTCGGCGTCGTTGTCGGCGCTGCTCGGCCTCGCCGGCGGCGTCGCATTGGCGATGACACGCGGCATCGCGCATCTCGTGCTACTCACCGTGGTGGGCCTGTTCCGCGCGATTCCCGTGCTGATGCTGATCTTCTGGACCTTCTTCCTGATGCCGGTGCTGCTGCATGCGGACGTGCCCGGACTCGCAACCGTGGTGTGCGCGCTCGCACTGATCGGCGGCGCCTATCTGTCGCATTCGGTGCAGGCTGGCATCGTCGCGATCGGCGACGGGCAGTGGCAGGCGGCACTCTCGCTCGGCATGACGCGTGCTCAGGCGTTGCGTTACGTGCTGTTGCCGCAAGCGGTAAGGGTGATGACGCCGTCGTTCGTCAATCAATGGGTGTCGCTGATCAAGGACACGTCGCTGGCCTATATCGTCGGCGTGCCGGAGTTCACCTTTCTCGCGAACCAGGTCAATAACCGCTTGATGGTCTATCCCGCACAGATCTTTCTGTTCGTCGGGCTGGTGTTTCTGGTGCTGTGCTGCACGTTTCAATGGGCCGTGACGCGCCTGCTGAACGCACGCTTCGAGACGCCGCACTAGCGGCAAAGCGCATCGCAAGGCACGTTTGACGTGGATCAAGGTGAGCCGGGGTGGGCGCTGTTACTGTCGGCGCCATCTCAGAATTGCGACCTACGATCCCGTCACGCCATGGTTCATCACACGCTGGATATCGAAATCGGCCGGCTGGTATCCGGCTCGATGCTGGAATGCTCGCCGCACACGTCGATTCACGATGCCGCCCGTTGCATGGCGGAGCAGCGGCGCAGCGCGATCGTCGTGATGGATGGGCCGCACGCGGTCGGCATCTGGACTGAGCACGACGCGCTGGCGCTCGCCGACGACACCGACGTCCACGCCGCCCCCGTCGAAGCGGTGATGAGCCGGCCGGTGGTGTCGTTGCCGCAGTACACGCGGCTCGGCGACGCCGCGCTGCATTTCAGAAACAGCGGCATTCGTCATTGCCTTGTGGTCGACGACCAGGGGCACTCGCTCGGCATTCTCACGCAGACCGACTTCGTGATGAATCAGGGCGCCGAGTACTTCCTGCGGATGAAGTCGATCGAATCGATCAAGGCCGCCACGCCGGTGCTGGTCGATCACGCGCTGTGTGTGAAGGAAGCCATGCGTTTGATGCGCATGCAACGACTGAGCGCGGTGGTAGTGGTCTATCCGGATGGTGTGCACGGCATTCTGACGGAGCGCGATATCGTCGGGCTGGTTGCGAATGGCGCGACGAACGGCACGGTGGGTTGCCACGCGAGCCGGCCGCTGCGTTGCCTGCGCCAGTCGCAGAGTCTGTATGCGGCGCGCCAGTATCTGATCGAGCATCGCATGCGTCATGTCGGCATTCTCGACCGGCACGACGTATTGATCGGCGTGCTGGGTCTCGCCGATATTCTCAACGACATCGAACACGAGTACGTGCAGGAACTGCAGATCGCGCTGCGCGAGCGCGACGACGCGTTGTTCGAGTCGCGCTACAACCTGCGCCTTGCCGACCGGGTCGTCGAATCGTCGCTCGACGGCGTGATGGTGACCGATCTGCATGGCACCATCGAACGGGTCAATCCGGCTTTTACCCGGCTGACCGGTTACGCGAAATCAGAGGTGGTAGGGCGCAACGCCAGCCTGCTGAGTTCCGGACGCCAGCCGCCGGGTTTTTATCGCGACCTGTGGCAACACCTGCGGGAAACCGGGCACTGGCAAGGCGAAATCTGGAACCGCAAGAAGAGTGGCGAACTGTACCTGGAATATCTGTCGATCTCCGGTATCTGCGACGAAACCGGCCGCTGCACGCATTACGCCGCGATCTTTTCGGATATTACGGGGCGCCGGCTGGCGGAAGAGCGGCTGAGCTACCTGGCCACGCATGATGCGCTCACCGGCTTGCCGAATCGCACGTTGTTCAGCGAACGGCTCGGCCACGCAATGGTGCGCGCGCAGCGCGGCGCCAAACGGGTCGCGGTGATGTTTCTCGATCTCGACCGCTTCAAGCTGATCAACGACACGCTCGGCCACGGCATCGGCGACGAAACGCTCAAGGTAATCGCGGAGCGGCTCAAACACGGCGTGCGCGAAACCGATACCGTGGCGCGTTTAGGGGGCGACGAATTCACGATCGTCGCCGAAGATATCGACGATATTCGCCATGTCGGCAAGATCGCGCAATCGCTGCTCGATGTGATCGGCCGGCCGATCAGCGTCGGCGCGCAGAGCGTGTTCGTGACGCCGAGTATCGGCATCAGCATGTTTCCCGACGACGGCACCGATCCGAAGCAATTGCTGATGCAGGCGGATCGCGCCATGTACGAAGCCAAGGAGGTCGGCAAGAACAACTTCCAGTTCTTCGCGGCGACGATGACGTCGTCGGCGAAAGAGCGGATCGTGCTCGAAGGCGAATTGCGTCAGGCGCTGCTGGCGCAGGAATTCCGTCTGCACTACCAGCCCGAATACGACCTGCGCAGCGGCGCTATGACAGGGGTGGAAGCGCTGATCCGCTGGCAGCATCCGCAGCGTGGCTTGATTGGACCCGACCAGTTCATTCCGGCCGCGGAAGAGTCGGCGCTGATCGTGCCGATCGGCGGCTGGGTGTTGCGCGAGGCGTGCCGCCAGGCGCGCGCGTGGCTCGACGAGGGCTTCGAGTTCGGGCGCATTGCCGTCAACCTGTCCGGCAAGCAGTGCCGCCATGACGGTTTTCTGCACGAGGTGGCCCGTGTGTTGAGCGACACCGGCTTGCCGGCGCAGCGCTTGCAGTTCGAACTGGTCGAGAGTATGGCCATGACCGGCCGCGAGGAAACCGCCGCGTTGCTGGGCGAGCTGGCGCGTCGCGGTATCAGTCTCGCGATCGACGACTTCGGCACCGGCTACTCGGCGTTCGCCTATTTGCAGAGTCTGCCGGTGGATACGCTGAAGATCGACCGCTCGTTTCTGGCGCAGATCGGCCCCGGCACCACCGACGGCGCGATCGTGCGCGCGATCGTCGCGATGGCCAGGGCGCTCGGCATCACGGTCGTGGCCGAAGGCGTCGAATACGACGCGCAGTGGCGCTTTCTGCGCGAGATCGGTTGCGACCGCGCGCAAGGTTATCTGCTAGGCCGTCCGGTCCCCGCCGATCGATTGAGCCGCTGCGCGCAAGCCGAGCATCACACGCGCCGTGCGCCGCATGCCGCGTTGGAGGGCGAGCGCGAGCGACTCGACGGCAAGCGGGAATCCCCAACCGAACCGGCTTCGCCGCACGTATCACGACCGGCTTCACATCAGGCCTCACACCAGGCTTCACCCCAGGCCTCACACCAGGCGTAACCCGCGACCTACCCCATGCGTGAAAATCTCCCGGTCACCGATGAAGAGTACGTGCTGTCCGAACTGGACGTCATCATCACCCGCACCGATCTGTCGGGCAACATCGTCTACGCCAACGAAGCGTTCCTGCGCAGCAGCGGCTATCCGCATGCCGAGGTGATCGGCAAGCCGCAGAATATCGTCCGTCACCCGGACATGCCCGAGGAGGCCTATCGGGATCTGTGGGACACCATCGGCGGCGATCGGCCGTGGACCGGTGTGGTGAAGAATCGCCGCAAGCAGGGCGGGTATTACTGGGTGATCGCCAACGTCACGCCGGTGTTCGAGAAGGGCGAGAAGGTCGGCTATATGTCGGTCCGCACGAAGCCGTCCGACGAGCAGATCGCGCGGGCCGACCGTTTATATGACCGGCTCAATTCGTCCGCCGGCCACAAGCTGCGTTTGTCCGGCGGAACGGTGATCCGCACGGGCGTGGCCGGTGTCGCGGACCGGCTGCTGCGCCTGCCGGTCAATCTGCGCGTGTGGGCCACCATGGCGATGCTGATCGCCGTGATCCTGCTGCAATCGCTCGTCGCAAGTGGCTGGGTGCTGCCGCTTTGGCAAGCCTTGCTGCTGGCCGCCGTGGGAACGGGACTCGCGCTTGCCTGCGGCGTCTATCTCACGCGCAATCTGCTGATGCCGTTGCAGGCGCTCAACGCGGGCGCCTTGAGCGTTCTGAACGGCCACATCCAGCAACGTTTTCCCGAACGCGGCGACGCGCAGACCCGCATGCTCGGCCGGATGCTGAATCAGATGAACGCGAAACTGGTCGGCGTGTTGATCGACGCCAAGATTTCGATCGATGCGATCCGCGACAAGACCCACGAATTCGCGCGCGGCAACAACGATCTCGCCACCCGCACCGACGAACAGGCGAGCGCGATCGATCAGACCACCGCCAGTCTCGCCGAGATCACGGAGACGGCGGAACAGAATGCGCTCGGCGCCGAACGCGCCAATACGTCCGGGCGGCAGACGGCGGAAAGCGCCGAAGTCGCGGCCGGTGAAGTGCAGAAGACGGTCGCCGTGATGGAGCGCGTGCGCGAGCATTCGCGCAAGATTGCGGACATCACGTCGGTGATCGACGCGATTGCGTTTCAGACCAATATCATCGCGCTGAACGCTTCCGTGGAAGCGGCGCGCGCGGGGCAATACGGACGCGGTTTCGCCGTGGTGGCGTCGGAAGTGCGCAGTCTCGCGCAGCGCGCGGCCGGCGCCGCGAAGGAAATCAAAACCTTGATCGAGACCTCGCTGGATACGGTCACCACAGCCTCGCAAACGGCGGCGCGCGCCGGCGAGACGATGAATACCGTCGAGCAGACGGTCACGCAATTGACCCGCACGCTGTACGACATCGCGCTGGCGAGCCGCGGCCAGAGCGTGCAGATCGCGCAGATCAACGAGGCGGTCGGGCAGGTGGCCGGGCTGACCCAGCGCAATGCGGCGCTGGTCGAACAGTCGGCGGTGGCGTCGACCGATCTTCAGCAGCAGACGCAGTCGCTCGAATCGGCGATGAGCATTTTTCATTTGCGCAGCGAGACGCGCGGCGAAGTGCGCAGCGAGGAAACGGCCGACGCGCTGCGGTGCCAACCCAAACACGCGGCGCTTACTCCGCGCTGCTCGCCTGCAACCAGGTCAACAGCGGCTTGAGCTTCTCCCGGTATTCGTTGCGCGGCGGATGTACGAGGTAATACCCGGAGCCGGTTTCCACGATCCGTTTGAACGGCGTCACGAGCGAGCCGCTGGCCAGATTTTCCCCCACCAGATTCAGATCGCCCAACGCGACCCCTAGCCCGCGCACCGCGGCGCTAAACGCGAGGTCCAGCGTATCGAAGACCTGCTCGCGATACGTATGGGCCGCCAGATTGCCTTCCTGCTGCAACCACAACATCCAGCCACGCCGGCCGAAACTCGAATGCAGCAACGTGTGCTGCTTCAGGTCTTCGGGCTCGACGAGCGGCGGCGTGCCGCTTGCGATTTGCGGCGAGCAGACGGGCGTCAGCCGTTCGCGCATCAGACAGGTCGATTCGAGCCCTTCCCAGTTGCCGGTGCCGAACAGGATCGCCGCGTCGAGCGTGCCTTCACCGAAATTCGTGGGCAGGAACCAGGCCGTGTCGATATTCAACTGCGTGCCGGGCACCTGCGCATAGAAGTCGGACAGGCGCGGCAGCAGCCAGCGAGCGGCGAGCGTGGGAGTGACACGCAACGTGATGGTCTGGCTGCCCGTGTTGGTGATGTGCATGGAGCGCCGCGCGGTGGCCAGCAGTTCCTCGACGATCGGCACCAGCCGCTGGCACGCCGACGTGGGCACGACCATGCGCGTGTGGCGAACGAACAGCGCGCAGCCGAAATACTCCTCGATCTGCTGGATATGGCGGCTGACCGCACTCTGGCTCAGAAACAGCTGCTGTGACGCGGCCGTGAAATTGCCGCAGCGCGCCACCACCAGCAGCGTCTGCAGCACATTGAACGGCGGATAGCGCTCGATTTTCATTGATGCATATCTTGCATGGTAACCATGAGATTTTACCGTTTGCCGTCGATAAATTGGCGGCCTTAAATCACACACAGGTTCCGCACGACGACGCCCGGCGGCGCGTCACCGGTGGCCGCCGCTGGACGTGAAAGTCAGGCGGGGCAGCCATCGGCGGGGTCCGGCCGAATTTCATCCGAGGCAAGTTCGCATGAACGCATGGATTGTCCGCGTGGCGTTGTCACGCCTGTACGGAACGTGGTGAGCAATGTCAGTCCCGAATCAATCGCCTGCTTTTGAGCTGCGCTGTCACGCGGCGGCCCGCTCACCGGCACCACGCTGGCCCGACGGTCACCGTTCCTGCGTCGCGCTGGCTTTCGACCTCGACGGTCCCACCGGCGACGCAATGCTCGACGGTTCGATCTGGCGTAACCCGTCGTATTTCACGCTCGGCAGCTATGGGCCGTGGCGCGCGCTGGGACGGCTGCTCGATCTGCTGGACGGGCGGTGTGTGCCCGCCACGTTTTTCGTGCCGGCATGGGTCGTCGAAAACTGGCCGAAGCAGTGCGCGGCGATCCTCGAAGGCGGCCACGAAATCGCCTATCACGGCTATCGGCACGAGGCTTTCTGGACGCTCGATCGCGACGCGCAGCGCGCCGTGATGGCACGTTCCGCCGAGGTCTTCGAGCGCTATCTGGGTGTGCGGCCGGTCGGCTTTCGTACACCGTCGGGCGACTGGGGCCCGGACACGATCGACGTGCTGCTCGAAGCGGGCGTGCGCTATTCGAGCTCGATGCGTGGCGACGATCGTCCCTATCTGCTGCGCGCGCCGGGCAGGGCCGAGCCGATGGTGGAGATTCCCGGGCGCTGGGAACTGGACGACTATGCGTCGCTCGCGTATCACCGCGGCCCGGATTTTCCGGCGAGCCTCGACCGGATCGCGAGCTACGACACGACTCTCGACAACTGGCGTCGCGAATTCGACGGCTCGCATCGCGACGGGCTTTGCCTGACCACGCTGTTTCATCCGAAGGTGTCGGGCAAACCTGGCCGCATCGCGTTGCTGGAGAAGCTGCTCGACCATATGCGAGGACAGGGCGCCGTAGAGGGCAGCGTCTGGTTCGCCACCTGCCGCGACGTCGCGCAATGGTGGCTCGACCACGACGTTTCAACGCAAGCGCGGGAGGTGAGCGCATGACGTCATTTCGCTGGCCGGACAACGCGCGCTGCGCGGTCGTCGTGACGGTCGACTTCAACGATGAACACGGCATCCTCACGCAGGAGCCGCGTATTGCCGGTCGCGAGAAATCGCTGTCGGTCTGGCGTTATGGCGCCAAACGCGGCGTGGACCGCGTGCTCGATGCCTTCGACGAGTTCGACCTCCGCGCGAGCTGGTTCGTGCCGGGACGGGTCGTGCAAACACACAGCGACCTGCTGCGCCGCATCGACGCGCAACACCACGAGATCGGCACGAGCGGGTTTCGTTGCGAGAACTTCGACACGCTGACGCTCGTTCAACAGAAGTCGGCGTTTCATGACGGGCAGCAGGCGCTGATGGACGTGCTCGGGCGCCGCGCCGAAGGCTTCCGTTCGTTCACCGGCAACTGGGCGCCCGGTTTCGCGGATTTCTTGCGGGCCGAAGGCATCGCGTGGTCGTCGTCGTGGCGCGGGGACGATCTGCCGTATTTCCATCTGCCGGATACGCAGGCGGGCGCGAGCGGCGCATCGCACCCGGCGTCGCACCACGCGCCGCTGGTCGAATTGCCGCTGCACTACGAACTCGAAGACGAGCCGTACTTCGTCTACAACCTGTCGCCCGCGGTCCCGGTCGGGCAGCCGCGCATTCCGTCCTATCGCGAGGTGCTGGCGAACTGGAAGCAGGATTTCGCGGCCTTTCATCGCTTCGGGCTGTGCTTCGTGTTGCGCTTGCATCCCGAGTTGATCGGCACGGCGGGCCGCATCGACGTGCTGCGCGAACTGCTCGGCGAGATGCGCGCGCACGACGACGTCTGGTTCGCGACCGGCGCGGAAGTGGCCCACTGGTGGAGGGACAACGTCGACGGCAACGAACCGGGGCATCCGGTCGAGATCTTCGCGCGGCATCGCGATTCGCGCGATTCGCGCGACACGGCGCGGACGCTGCGATGAGCGCGCGCGATCTGTCTTTGTCGGAGCAACTGGCGGCGTTCGTCGCGGGTGTGCCGGACGAGGCGCTGCCGCCCGCCGTGATCGAGCGTGCCAAGCGGCATCTGCTCGACACGCTCGGCGCGGCGCTCGGCGGGGCGGTGGCCGCCGAGCCGCGCAGCGCGCGAGCGGTCATGGCCGCGGACGGTCCAGGCAGCGCGCCGGTGTGGGGCACGCGCCACGCCATGAGCCCGCGCAACGCGGCGTTCGTCAACGGCGTCGCGGCCCATGCGCTGGAACTCGACGACTCGGGCGGCTGCGATCACTCTGGCGCCGTCGTGTTGCCGGCCGCTTTCGCCGCGCTCGCGTGCTCGCCGCGACCTGTGTCGGGCCGGGCGTTCCTCACCGCGATGGTGCTCGGCTACGACGTCGGCCGACGCGTGCTCGAAGCGTGCGGCGGCTACTCGCCGCACAACGCGCGCGGCTGGCATTCCACCATGACCTGCGGCGTGTTCGGCGCGGCCGCGGCCAGTGCACGGATCGTCGGGCTCGATGCCGCGCGAACCGGCGCGTCGTTCGGTCATGCCGGCAGCTTTAGCGGCGGCCTGTGGGGCTTCATTCACGACGCGTCGCAAACCAAGCGCATGCATACCGGCCGGGCCGCGGAAAGCGGACTGCTGGCGGCGCTGCTCGCGCAGCACGACATCAGCGGGCCGACGCAGGTCTTCGCGGATGTGTGGGGCGGCTTCTTCAACGCGTTCGCGCCCGACACGCAGAATCGCGCGGCGTTGCTGGACGAGTTGGGCGACACGTGGAAGATCATGCGTTGCTCGATCAAGCCGCATGCGGCGTGCCGCAGCGCGCACGCGGCGGTGGACGCCACGCTCGATCTGATCCGCGCCCGGCCCCACGATCCGGCGCAGGTGCGAAGCGTGCACGTCAGGTTGAGCGGTTTCGTCGAGCGGATGTGCGGTGGCCGCGATCTGCGCAACCTCGCTTCGTCGCAGATGAGCTTGCCGTATGCGCTCGCCGCGGTGCTGGTGCACGGTCATGCCGGCATCGGCGCGTATCGGGAGGCGGCGCGCGGCGATCCGCGCGTGGCGGCCATGCTGGCGCGCATCACGCTCGAGACGGATCCGGCCATGTCCGATCTGGACGAACCGATGGTCACGCTGACCTTGCATGGCGAGCCGCCGCGCTCGCGCCAGGTGCCCACGCCGCTCGGCGATCCGCTGAATCCGCTGTCCGATGCGCAACTGCTGGCGAAGTACCGTTCGCTCACCGCGCTCGTGCTCGATCCTGCGTCGGCGAACGCGCTTGCCGACGCGATATTCGATCTGCAGAATCTCGCCGACGCCCGCTCGCTTGCAACATGGCTCACCGGCGACGCCGATGCGCGGCCTGTTTTGCGTTAGACGACAGACCGCGGCCGAAGCTCACATCGTTCCGATAACAAGCTGGATTTTTAAAGGGGTGTTCATCATGATCACGCTGAATTTGCCGGGCAGTCTTTCGCGTTCGCTTTCGATCGGCCTCTGCGCGTTGCTGTTCGGCGCGGCCGTGCAGGCCGAGGCCCAGGCGCTGCCTGACGCGATTGCCAGAACGAAGGTGATCAAGGTCGCCGTCAACTCGATCTATCCGCCGATGGAATACAAGGATCCGGAGAGCGGCGAACTGGTCGGCTTCGACATCGATCTCGGCAACGCGATCGCGAAGCAACTGGGCGTCAAGCTGGACTGGCAGGAGTCGGCGTTCGAACAATTGCTGCCGTCGCTGACCACCGGGCGCGTGGACATGGTACTGAGCGGCATGAGCGACGTGCCCGGCCGGCGCGACGCGGCGGACTTTCTCGACTATCTGAATTCCGGCGCGCAGTTCTACATCCTGTCCGGCGCGCAAGGCAGCGCGATGCATCAACCCGTCGATCTCTGCGGCAAAGCCGTTGGCACGAGCCGCAGCACGTCGTTCCCCGCCGACACCGCGGCATGGAGCGCGGCCCATTGCGTCGGCAAGGCCGCGGTCACGGTGGAGGGCACCGAAGACACGTCGGCGGCGCGCATGCAGTTGAAGCAGGGGCGCATCGTGGCCGGCGTGCAAGGCAGCGAAACCCTGCCGTACGCGATGAAGCTCGAACCGAACACGTACAAGCCGATCGGCGAGCCGTTCGCCACCTCGCCGGAAGGTATTGCGATCGCGAAGTCGAACCCGAAACTGCGCGATGCCGTCAAGGCCGCGCTCGACAAGCTGATCGCCAACGGCACGTACAGCGCGATCGTCGCGAAGTGGGGGCTGCAATCCAGCGCGGTCCAGCAATTGACGATGAACGGCACGAAGTAATCGCGGCGCGGCGAGCCGAACCACGGCGAGCCGACCCTCGCGAAGCGCGCGCTTCAGCCCACCTTGTCGCTCAGCCAGGTGGCGAACGCGGACACCAGCGGCATATCGGACAACTCATGCGGCGACACGAGGTAATACGCGTGCCGGGACGGCACGGTGAGGCTGAAGGGGCGCATCAGCGTGCCGTCCACCAGATCGTCGCGCACCGAGAAACTGTCGCCGAGCGCGACGCCCTGGCCGTGCACGGCGGCTTCGATGCCGATATGCGCGTTGCCGATCTCGAGAATCCGCAGGCCTTCGAGCTTGTCGGCCGAGGCCTGCGCGAGCCAGCGCATCCACGAGCCCGAGTGCTCGCAGAACAGTGCCTTGCCGACGAGATCCTCGACCTTGCGGATCGCGTTGGGGCCGTTCATCAACGCAGGGCTGACCACTGGAAACAGCGCGGGATGATCGATCATCGTCACATGCCGGTCGCGCCAGCGGCCTTCGCCGTAGCGCACGCAGACGTCGACGTCCGGCGAGTAGACCTCGCGGTCGTCGTTGGACGGGATCACCTTCAGGTTGATGCCCGGATAGTGGTCGAGAAATTCGCCGATATGGCGGGCCATCCAGCGGGCCGTGAACAGCAGCGGCGTGGACACCACGAGGTCGCCCACCATCTCGGGCGAATCGAGTTTGACCACCGCGTTGGCGATCATGTCGAAGGCGCCCTTGACGGGCTGCAGCAGCGCCTCGCCTTCGCGCGTGAGTTTGACGCGCGCTTTCGAGCGCACGAACAGCGTGACGCCGAGGCTTTCCTCGAGAATGCGGATCTGATGGCTGACCGCGCTCGCGGTCACGTGCAACTCCTGCGCGGCGCCGGCCACGCTGGCGCGGCGCGCGGCCGCCTCGAACGCGCGCAACGGATTGAGCGGCGGCAAACGGTTTCTCATGAGGCGTGGCCAGATGCTGAGAAAAATTGCATTTGAACCGAATTTAATTCTCGCTACAAGAAGAAAAACTGAATACGTACAGTGAGGTCAGCGCGGTCGTCTCATGCCTGGCGACACATTGGCCAACTCAATTCATAGGGACTTGCAGCAATGAACATTTCCGAACCGATCGAGCGTTTGTGGGGCGGCCGTTTCAAGTCGGGACCGTCGGCGGCGTTGAAGGCGCTGTCGCGCTCCGAGCCGAGTTTCTTCCGCCTCGCACCCTACGATCTGGCCGGCTCGCGCGCACACGCTCAGGAGCTGCGTCGCGCGGAGATTCTCGCCGATGACGAACTGCAGCGACTGCTCACGGAAATGGACCGGCTGACGACGCAGTTTCTGGCCGGCGAAATCGCGCCGTCCGACGACGACGAAGACGTGCACACGTTCCTCGAACGCGAGCTCACGCAGCGTCTGGGCGCGACCGGCGGCAAACTGCGCGCCGGCCGCTCGCGCAACGACCAGGCAGCCAACGACCTGCGCCTGTATTTGCGGGCCAAGGCGCGTTCGCTGACCCACGCGGTGATCGATCTGCAGCAGGCCTTGACGGAGCAGGCCAGCGCGCACACCCGCAGCGTGACGGCCGGCTTCACGCATCTGCAGCCGGCGCAACCGGTGGTGTTCGCGCATCATCTGCTGGCGCATGCGCAGTCGATCTATCGCGACGTCGACCGGTTGCTCGACTGGGATCGCCGCAGCGCGCGTTCGCCGCTCGGCGCGGCGGCGTTGGCCGGCTCGGCGATCTGTCTGCACCCGGAGCTGTCGGCGGTGGAACTGGGCTACGAAGCGCCCTGCGAGAATTCGATCGACGCGGTGGCGTCGCGCGATCATGTCGCGGAGTTCGTGTTCGTCGCGAGCATGCTGGCGGTGAATCTGTCGCGGCTCTCCGAGGAAGTGATTCTGTGGACTTCCCGCCAGTTCGGCTGGGTGGTGCTCGACGACGGCTACGCGACGGGCAGCTCGATCATGCCGCAGAAGAAAAATTCCGATATCGCCGAACTGACACGCGGCAAGGCGGGGCGCCTGATCGGCAACCTGGGCGGCTTGCTGGCCACGCTGAAGTCGCTGCCGCTCGCCTACAACCGCGATCTCGCCGAAGATAAGAACGCCGCGTTCGACAGTATCGACACGCTCGAACTGGTGTTGCCGGCCATGGCGGGCATGATTCGCACGATGCGGGTGAATGTCGATGAAATGCGCCGCCAGGCGCCGCTCGGCTTCACGCTCGCCACCGAAGTGGCGGACTGGCTGGCGTTGCGCGGCGTGCCGTTCAGCGAGGCGCACGAGATCACCGGCGCCCTGGTGCGGGCTTGCGAGGAGCAGGGTATCGAATTGACGGAGGTGTCGGTGGCGACGCTGGCACAGGTGGATGCGCGGCTCGACGGGTCGGTGCTCGCGCATCTGACGCTGGAGGCGGCGGTGGCCGCGCGCAGCGGTTTCGGCGGCACGGCGCCGGCGCGCGTCGAGGAACAGATTGCCCGTCTGCGCGCGGCGCTCGACCGGCAGGCAGCGTGGGCAGACGATTACAAGGGGCCATCATGGTGAGTATGTCCGACGATCGTGCGGCGTTGTCCGCGGCGGCACAGGAGCAGGCCGCGCAGAGCGGTGTGGCTGGCGTGGCTGACGTGGGTGCGGCTGGTGGCGCGCCTCACGGTGTTGCCGACGGGTTTGCGGATATCACGCAGTTCAAGCACGTGCGGCGCCGCTATTGGGGCCGCTATGTCGCTTCGGCGGCGATTCTCGCGGTGATCGGCTACGTGGTGCTGGCGTTCGCCCATGGGCAGATCGAATGGCGCTACGTCGCGCGTTTTCTGACCGCGCGCTCGATCCTCACGGGGCTCGTCAACACGATCGTGATGACGGTGCTGGCAATGGCGTTAGGCGTGCTGCTCGGCGTCGTCACCGCGATCATGCGGCTGTCGCCGAACCCCGTGCTACAGGCCGTGGCGCAGGGCTACGTATGGCTGTTCCGCGGCACCCCGGTGATTTTGCAATTGCTGCTGTGGTTCAACCTCGCGCTGGTGTTCCCGTCGATGGGCATTCCCGGGCTGTTCGAATTCCGCACCGTCGATGTGATGACGCCGTTTCTCGCGGCCTTGCTCGGACTGGGCATCAACCAGGGGGCGTACACGTCGGAGGTGGTGCGCGCAGGTCTCCTGTCGGTGGACACCGGTCAGTACGAAGCGGCCAAGTCGATCGGCATGCCGCGCCTGCAGGCACTGCGCCGCGTGATCCTGCCGCAGGCGATGCGGGTCATCGTGCCGCCCATCGGCAACGAACTGGTGGGGATGGTGAAGCTGACGTCGCTCGCCAGTGTGATCCAGTACGCGGAGATGCTGCACAACGCGGAGAACATCTACTACGCGAACGCACGGGTGATCGAACTGCTGATGGTGGCGGGCATCTGGTACCTCGTGGTGGTGACGGTGCTGTCGTTCATGCAGTCGCGGGTGGAGCGGCATTACGCCCGCGGCGCCGGACGCGCGTCGGGTCGGCAATGAACACGGAACGAGGAGACGCAATGAATTCAATCGTTCGCGCGGTGGACGTGCGCAAATCCTATGGCGAGTTCAAGGCGCTGCAAGGCATCACGCTCGACGTCGCCCAAGGCGAGGTGCTGTGCGTGATCGGCCCGTCGGGCTCGGGCAAGAGCACGTTCCTGCGCTGCATCAACCAGTTGGAGAAGATCAACCACGGCGCGCTGTGGGTGAACGGCGAACTGGCCGGTTACCGGCGGGTGGGCGACCGTCTGTACGAACTGTCGGAGCGGCAGATCGCGCGGCAGCGTCTGGCGACCAGCATGGTGTTCCAGCGCTTCAACCTGTTTCCGCACAAGACGGCGCTGGAGAACGTCATCGAAGGGCCGGTGCAGGTGCTCAAACGTCGTCGCGCGGAAGCCGAGAAGGAAGCGCGCGGCTTGCTCGAACGCGTGGGTCTCGGTCACAAGTGCGACGCTTTCCCGGTCGAGCTCTCGGGCGGCCAGCAACAACGCGTGGCGATTGCCCGCGCGCTGGCCATGCATCCGCAACTGATGCTGTTCGACGAGCCGACCTCGGCGTTGGACCCCGAACTGGTGGGCGAGGTGCTGGCGGTGATGCGCGACCTCGCGCAAAGCGGCATGACGATGATCGTGGTGACGCACGAACTCGGTTTCGCACGTGAAGTGGCCAATCGGGTGGTCTTCATGGATCAGGGGCAGGTCGTCGAAACCGGTTCGCCCGACCAGGTGCTGGGCCAGCCGCGGCAAAAACGGACGCAGGACTTCATCTCGGCGGTGTTGTCCTGAGCGCGGCCGCATCGCGACGATACGGCCGGCCGGGGCGCGTTTTTCAATCTTTTCCTACAAGCGAGTTTTTATGAACACATCCCGTGGTTTGCGTGCGCTGCTCACGCTGGTAGTGGGCTTCGTGGCCTGGCACGCACCGTTGTCGCAAGCGCAGAGCGGTGCGTCGGCGTTGGGCAAGAGCACACTCGTCGCAGCGATCGTGCCGAACTATCCGCCGTTCGAATACAAGGATCCCGCCACCGACAAACTGATGGGCTTCGACGTCGATCTCGGCGAAGCGCTCGCCGCGAAACTCGGCGTCAAGCTCGAATGGCAGGAAACCAACTTCGACCAGATGATGAGCGCGCTGACCACGCGCCGCGTCGACGTGATTCTGTCGGGCATGACCGATCTGCCGGCGCGTCGCGGGATGGTCAACTTCCTCGACTACATCACGACCGGTCCGCAGTTCTACACGACGAAGGCGCGCGCGGGCGAGTTCCCGAACATGGAGGCGTTGTGCGGCAAGACAGTGGGCACCAGCCGTCGCACGTCGTTCGTGGACGACACCACGAAGTGGAGCAACGAGCATTGCGTGAAGGCGGGCAAGCCGGCTGTGAAGGTGGTGGGCACGGACGGCTCGTCGGACGCGCGCATGCAACTGCGGCAGAATCGGATCGATGCGGCGGTGCAAGGTGGCGAGACATTGCCTTATCAGAACTCGATCGAGCAGAATGCGTATGCGCCGATCGGTCAGCCGTTCCTGTCGCAGTACACGGCGATCGGCATGGCGAAAGACAATGCGGCGCTCAACGCCGCGCTGACCCAGGCGTTCAACCAGTTGGTGGCCGAGGGCACGTACCAGAAGATTCTCGCGAAGTGGGGCTTGCAGCAGCACGCGGTCGCGAAGGCGCAGATTAACGCCGGCAGCTGAAGCGCCGGCGGTGCGGGAGGCCACGGCATCGAAGCAAGGGAGGCATGAAGTGACGCAAGCGCAGACGCAGGCCCCGATGGAAGCCCGGATGGAAGCCCGGATGGAAGCGCAATCATCCGAATGGGAAGTACGCTGCGAACTTGCGGCGCTCTACCGTTTGATGGCCCATCTGAAGATGACCGATCTGATCGACACGCACATTACCGCGCGTGTGCCGGGCGAGCCCGGTCATTTTCTGATCAACCGCTACGGCGTGTTGTTCAACGAAATGCGCGCGTCGGACCTCGTGAAGATCGACGCCGAAGGCCGCGTGGTGGAACGCGATCCGGATCCGGTCCGGCATCGCGTGAACGTGGCGGGCTTTGTGATTCATTCGGCGGTGCATGCGGCGCGCGAGGACATGCACTGGGTGATCCATGTGCATACCGCCGCGAGCAGCGCGGTGTCGGCGCAGGAAGACGGCTTGTTGCCGATCAGCCAGCACGCGCTGCGTTTTTATCGACGGCTCGCGTATCACGACTACGAAGGTATCGCCCTCGACACGGCCGAGCGTGAACGGCTGGTGGCGGATCTCGGCGCGCACAAGGCCATGATGCTGCGCAATCACGGCGTGCTGGTCGGCGCGCCGAGCGCGGCGGAAGCGTTCAGCCTGATCTATTTCCTCGAACAGGCATGCCGGATTCAGATCGGCGCGATGGCCGGCAACGCGCGTCTGCGTGTGCCGGATGCGGCGGTCTGCGAGAAAACGGCAAAGCAATTCGATGCGGCCGGTGAATATGATTTGATGGACCTCGCCTGGCAGGCTGCCTTGCGCTTGATCGGCGATCAGGCCGCCGCATATCGAAGCTGATAAAACGAGTCGCATAGCGGGCCGCGCATTGCATTGCGCGGCGCCGGGTAAAAAATACAGTTCATTCAAAACCGTTCTGGCCGAATTTACCTGGCCAGAATCGCTCTGATTCGTTTTAAAAATCCCCATTCACATTTCACCCGGCCTCGCTATAATCCGAACGCCTGCATTTTGGGTGTTTTACCTGCGCGAGCGCGATGGGCTTTTTGACGGAACGCCGACATCGCCATAAAAACTGACGCCGTCACACGGTTAATGGACCACGATAATGGCTGCCGCACAAAATATCAAAACCCTTTGTCAGAATCACTGGACGCAATGGAAAGCCGACTGCAGCGGCTTTCTGAAAGCCGTCGCCGCCGACCTCGACGTCACGCTGACAGGCGATGCAAATAGCATCGCCGACCAGATGGGCCGCGCACCGTGGCTTCAACTCGGCGCGGATGCGGATAAAGCGGTTGCGTATGCCGGGCTCGGTTATCTGGTAGTCGCCGGATTGAAGGCAACCCATCATGGCCACGTGGCGATTATCATGCCGGGCCAATCCAAACCTTATCCGCTGGCTTACTGGGGCCGTTATGGCGGCGTCGGCCGGCAGAATACCGCGATTAACTTTTCGTGGAATCATGCGGATCTCGCGAACGTACAGTATTACGCCATCAAGCCATGAAAAAGCATTTCGTCAAGCAGGTCGCGATTATCGTTGCCGCTCTGGTGGTAGCCGCACCGGTTGCGTTCGCGCAGACCTGCCATTACAGCGAAGTCGATCCCGGCAAGGGTAAGGTTAGCGTCGGCGAGTTGTCGATCGATCTCGGGCAAGGGGACGGCACGAATAACCCGACCGCGTGGCTGGGGCCGGTCACCGTCACCCATGCGAACGGCGACGCGTGTTCGGTGGATCCGAACGTGAGCATCGTGGAACGTCCGCTGTACTCGAACGGCAAGCAGCTGCTCGTCTCCGGGTATTCCGGCAGCGAACAGAACGTCTATGCGATCGACGCGGCGACTTGCAAGGTGCTGTGGAAGAGCGAGTCGTTTTCGGGGCACGTGAAGCTGACGGGCAAGCGCTTGCAGTTGGGTAAGCACGGGGTGAAGCTGGGGGAGGATTGCACGCCGGTTCGGTGAGCGCCGGGTCGCGAGGCAAAAAACTGCTTTCTCCCGCGCCCCGTCTGTCAGGGAACCTCGAACAATACGGCCGCGCAACCCCTCACGGCGCCCCCAAAACGCGCCCATTCACTTTCTGCCCGTACATCGACAGCGGCGTGTCGTGGAATTTCGCGCGCGTCGCTGCCACCGAACCCACGAAGCGCGGATCCTGCGGCCGCTCATGACTATCCATGAACGTCGCCACGTCCCACGCTTGCTGATCCGTCAGCGTCCCACCGAGTCCCAACGGCATATTCGCCTTGATGAAACCGGCGGCGTTCTGAATGTCGCCCATGCCTGCGCCCCAGTTGAACGAGTGCGCGCCCCACAGCGGCGGGAAGACCGTCGCGCCGCCGCTGGATTGCCCCTGGCCGTCCGCGCCGTGACACAGCGCGCAGTGCTGCGCGTAGATCGCGCCGCCTCGCGCGTAGTCCGCTTTCTGCGCGGGCGCGGGCAGTTTCGGATAGCCTTGCCCCGCCAGCCGGGTGCCGACGGGCGCGCCTTTCGCGAGCCAGTACGCGTAGCTTTCGAGCGCCAACAGCACGGGGTCGCCGAGCGGCGGCGCCTTGCCGTTCATGCTGTACTGAAAGCAGCCCTGCATGCGTTCGGCGAACGAGTTCACACGATTATTCTTGGCGCGGTACGCCGGATAGAGCGGATACGCGCCCCACAGCGGACTCGAATCCGCCTTGCGTCCCGCATCCAGATGGCAGCTCGCGCAATTGAGCGTATTGCCGACATACTTGCCGGCGAACTGCGTCGTGTGGGTGAAAATCTGTTCGCCGAGTTTGACGGACTGGCCGAAGCCGTCCG
The DNA here is from genome assembly GCF_002973525.1 of Paraburkholderia sp. BL21I4N1. Classification (GTDB taxonomy): domain Bacteria; phylum Pseudomonadota; class Gammaproteobacteria; order Burkholderiales; family Burkholderiaceae; genus Paraburkholderia. The sequence continues at coordinate 127,525 of NZ_PVEN01000012.1, read as the reverse complement.
TTGGCAGGCTGGCTTCGGCGGGTGGGGTGAACGGTTTTTTCGCGGGTGAAGCGGCCGCGCTAACCGACGAAGCGGATGCAGACACCGACGCAACAGCCGGCGCACTTGCGTCAGCAAACGCCGCATTCAACACCGCACTCGACGCACCCACCAGCGCCAACCGAATCAGGCTGTTCCGATCGATCATGGCTTGCTCCCATTTGCCGACTTGCCTGCGCCGATCGCACCCATGCCGGCATAGTAGTCGGCCACCGCCGTGATATCCGCGTCGGACAGTTTGCTTGCGACCACGGGCATCAACGCCATCGGTCCGGGTGGACGCTTGCCGTCCTTCCAGTTATGCAATTGATTCGCGATATAAGCAGCCGGCTGCCCGGCCAACGGCGGAAAAGTCGGCGCCACGCCGATGCCGCCCGGTCCATGGCATTGCACGCACGCGGGCAGCGCCTGGTCCCAGCGTCCACGCGTGGCGATCCACGGGCCGACATCGGTCGGCGTGACGGCACCGCTCTCCGACGCCTTGACGCCGACAGGCGAGGGCAACCCGGCGAAGTAACTCGCCACCGCCGAACGCTCGCTCGCGGTCAACAGCTTCGCCATGGGTTGCATGATCGGGTTCGGGCGCGTGCCTTCGGCGAAGTCCGTCAACTGGGTCGACAGGTAAGCGGCGCTGAGACCGGCGAGTCGTGGAAAACCGGCTGCCGCGTTGCCTTCGCCTTTCGCGCCGTGGCAGCCGATACACGCGGCGACACCTTGCGCAGTGCCATGAGCGGCAATCGTCTGCCCGGCACTCGCCTCGTTCGCCCCGGCCGCGGACATGACCGCGAACGTCGATGCCACGCTCACGGCCAGCGTCACGCAGGCGCGCCGTAAATTGATGAGGGAATCGTCCACATCGTCTCCTACGATTTGTCGTTTTATATTCTTCTGCAGGCTTGCGCCGCGGCTAGCTGATAAGCGGCCAACGTTCGCCTGGGGGGACGCCGTGCCCGCGAAAGCGCTTCATTCCGCGCTTGAAGGATTCGCGGCACTCGACTTCGCAGCCGCTTCATCATACTTCCCGAAACCATAGCGCCGGAAGATCTCGAACGCCTCGGGCGAGCGCAGAAAAGCCAGCCACTGACGCGCCGCCCGCGGATGCGCCGCACCCTGCACCACGGCGCCGGCGTAGATGGCGGTCGTGTTCTCGGCGGGCGGAATGTCCACATGCTCCAGCGGATGCCCGATCTGCTCCTGGAACAGCGCTTCCGACTTCCACACCACGCCGGCATCCGCGCGACCCTGCATCAGAAACAGCGCGGTTTCCCGATGATGAATATGCGTCAGCTCAGTCGTCCCCGCTCGCACCTTGTCGCCGTAGACGGCCGTCGCGAGCGCCTCGCCACCGGCCTTGACCAGCGACGCATTGATCTGCCGCGTCACGCCTTCGAACTCCGGGTTCGGCATCGCGAGACGCAACCCGGGTTTGCCCAGATCGTTGAGCGAACTTACGTGCTGCGGGTTGCCTTGCCGAACCATGATCGTCAATTGATTCGTCACGTACGGCACGGCGGGGCCGCCAAGCGTGCCGTCCGCGATCAGCGCGTTGACCTTGGCGAGCCCGGCGAAGTAGGCGTCGGGCTTGACGGTCCACGTCATGTTGCCGACGGTGATCGTGCCACCGGCCTTGATCTGCTTGACCAGCAGGCCGGGCGGAATCGTTTCCCAGTAGATGCGGCCGCGAAACTCGGGGTGATCCTGCTCGAAACGGGCGACCAGCGGCGCCATCGCGAAGAAGTAGTTGCCGCCGACGAACAGCACCAGCTTCGGCGCCGTGAGGTCGCCGTGAAAATCGGCCAGCACGTCGACCTGTGGGACCGTGAATTCCATGCCTCGATTGACGGCGTCGTTGTTCGCACCGTGCTGCCAGGGCGGGAAGAGGTCCGGATTCGAAGCCGGATTCGGGTTCGGGTTCGGGTTCAATGCGGCGGTCTCTGACAACGCGCAAGTTGCCGCGCAACACAACGAGACCGCAAGCGTCATTCGCACGAATCGTCTGAGTGTAGGAGTCAATGGCATGAACTTTCCCTACGCGATGTAGTGAAACCCAGCCTGCTGAAGTTCGACCAGCGTAGCCACCGCGCCCGGCGTGACGACCGCGCCCGGAATGACGTGGTTGGTCAGATCGGCCGCGAGCGCGTCGAGCGGCAGTTTGTCCGGATTCACGTTGGCGGCGTTCAGCCGGTCGGCCAGCTCCCAGATCGCGTTGTGGCACGAGAGGAACACGACACCGCGTTGCTGCAGCGCGGGAATGCAGTTCTCATGCGAGGAAAACGCGCCGTCCGGGCTCTGATGATCCATCGTGCCGCTGGCGCTCGCTGCCTTGTTGTCGAGCAACGAATTGGATGCGAACTTGCCGCCGCTCATCTTCGCGAGATCGTACTTGTCCCACGCGAGCTGATCGAACAGCGCCAGATGCGCGGACCCGTGCGTGGCCGATACGGCCAGAAAGTCCGGATGCCTGAACGACCAGATCTGCGCGTTCAACGAGTTGCGCATCAGGTTGAGCCAGGGGCCGGCAATGTCGGTGTTGTCCCACGCCTGTTTCGGACCGGCGCGATAGCCGATCACCTCGGTTAGCGCCGCGTGATCCCACTGGTCCGGATGGTCGAGAATCATCGGCACGGTTTTGAAGTCGCGGCGCCGGGGGGCGGCGGCGAGGCGCCGGGTCAGCTCGGTGAGATTGCCGGCGCCGTCTGGCAGCAGCGACGCGGCGCCGGCCGCAAGCGCCTGCGATTGGCCGCCGGCGCTCACGATTGCCGTACCGGCAGCGACGGCGAAAGTTTTCAGGGCATTGCGGCGGGTAGTATTGTTAGTCATGGTCATGTCTCCAACCTGTTGTCCGAGCCGTTCGCCATGGCTGTGGCGGGTCGAGGTCAAGCCTCGCGCCCGGCAAGCTGCGGCGTCGTTGTCGCGTGCTCAGTCTAGAGACATCCGTGCCATAACAACAATCATAAAATCGGATGTGAAGTATTGGCGCGTCCGATCGTTCGTTCGCTTTTTCCCGGCCGCTGTCAGATTTCCGCCGCGCTGAGCGCCGCTCGCGCGCGCGACTCGTCGTCCCGATCGAACATGCCGATCAACACGATCAGCGACTCCACCGCCGTTCGATTGGGCGATGCGGTGATCAGCACGCGACGGCCGACCACATGCAATTCATGCAACTCACCGTCGCTGTCCAGGCGCACGAAGCCCTTGGCGCGCAGCAGCTTCGCCGAGAAACTTTGCAGCGCTTCCTTGAGCTTGCTGCGGCTCAGGCGCGCGTCGGTGATGAAAGAAAAACTGCTGAGCGCCGCGAGCGTGGGGGTGGGTGAGAGCGCGGCGGCCGACAGCGGCGATCTATCGTGACGCCGTTCAGGCAGCCCCTGGCGGTCGACGATCAAACCGAGCGGCACCACGCCATGAACCGCCTCAAGCATGACGCGGCTATGCGCGAACGCTTCGACACGCGCGATCACCGTCGCGCGCTCCGTTGCGTCGAGTAGATCCATCTTGTTCAGCACGAGGGCGGTTGCGCCTTCAATCTGCCGCTGCGCGATGTCGCCGACGTAAGGATCGGCAAGCGTCGCCTCGATGCGCTCGGCGTCCACCAGCACGACTACGCCGTCGAGCCGGAACGCCCGACCCAGCAACCCGATCTGCGCGATGCGAAGCGGGTCCGACACGCCGCTCGCCTCGATGATCAGCAGGTCCGGCGGGTCGTCACGCGAACTGATGGCGAGCAGCGCATCGACCAGCCGTCCACCGATCGAACAGCAGACGCAGCCGTTCTCCAGGTTGATGACGTCGTCGGTGCGTTCCCGGATCAGCGCGGCGTCGATATTGATCGAACCGAAGTCGTTGACGAGCACCGTGATGCGGCGCGTGCCGGCGTTCGCCAGCACGTGGTTGAGCAGGGTGGTCTTGCCGGCGCCCAGATAGCCGCCGATCACGACGAGCGGAATCGCGCTCATCCCGCCGGCGCCTGGAAGATACGGCCGCCGAGCACCGTGCCCCACACTTCGAGGTCTTTGAGTCGTTCCAGCGCGACCTCGGCGGGATCTTCCGCGAGTACCGCGAAGTCGGCGAATTTGCCGACTTCGATACTGCCGACGAGGTGATCCATCTTCAGCGTATAGGCGGCCCCCAACGTGATCGCGCGCAACGCATCCGCGACCGGCACGCATTCGCTCGCGCCGAGAATGCGGCCCGACGACGTCTCGCGCCGCGCCGCGCACCATGCGGTGAACAACGGATTGAGCGGCGTGATCGGCGCGTCGGAATGAAACGCGAACGGAATGCCCAGACGTCGCGCGGATTCCGCGGCATTCATGCGGTTCGCGCGGTCGGCGCCCATGGTCTGCGTGTAGTGCGCGTCGCCCCAGTAGTAAAGATGATTCGAGAAGAAGTTGATGCACAGACCGAGACTCGCCGCGCGCGCAAGCTGACTCGCATCCGCCATCTGGCAATGTTGCAGCGTATGCCGATGATCGCGCCGCGGATGGCGCGTCAGAAGCTGCTCGAACGCGTCCAGCACGAGTTCGGTCGCTTCGTTGCCATTGGTGTGGACATGCAGTTGCAGGCCGGCTTCATGGAACGGCGTGAACACCTCGACGAACTGGCTCGGCGGAATCAGCCATAAACCGTTGGGCTTGCCGTTGAGATAGCCAGGCCATTTCAGCCGCGCGGTGAAGCCCTGAATCGATCCGTCGACGATGAATTTGACCGGCCCGAAATGCAGTTTCGGCGTGGCGGTCCTGATGGCGTCGAGCACCCGTTGCGCGCCGCCTTCGGGGCTGCGTTGCGGCGCGAACGCCGGCACGATCCGCACCGGAAAATCCGCCGCCCCGGTGACGTCGCGCAGATTGCGATTGCCGCGCTCGGAGAAGTCGTTGACCAGGTCGGTGGCCGTCGTCACACCCGCGAGTTGCGCGACGCGGCCGAAATTCCAGATCGCCTCGACGCTTTCGCTCGCGGCGATCGACAAGCCGCCGCCGATCACCCGATACACGGGGAACATGGCCGCGAACTCCTGCAATTCGCCGGTGGGTTGGCCGGTGCTGTCCTTGTCGATACCGTCGATATCGGTTTCCTCGTCGATACCCGCGCGTTGCAGCATCGGCGAATTGACGTTCATCAGATGCACGCTTGCATGCAGGATCACGATAGGGCGCTCGGCCGATACCGTGTCGAGCTCGCGCACCGTCAGACGCTGCGTGCCGAAGAAGATCGGATCGAAGCCCCACGCAAGCAGCGGGGCGTCGGCGGACGGCATCCCGGCTTGCGCTTCGCGCAGACGTTCGATCACCGCGTCCAGCGTTTTCAATCCGGGCCAGCGCCGGCCGTCGGGGCCACGGCGGTCGTAGTAGCCGACGTAGACGGCATCCCACATCGCGCCTTCCATCAGATGACAATGGCCTTCGACAAAGCCGGGCATCAGCACCTTGTCCCTGAAGGTGTCGACGATCTCGACATCGCCCCATTGCGCCACGTCGTCCGCATCGCCGACCGACAGAATCCTGCCCTCGCGAATCGCGACGTGGGTGGCGTGGGGTTGCATCGGATTCATCGTCACGATCGTCTTCGCGACGAACACTTGGGTCGGGCTTCGGCTATCGGCTTGTGTCATGGACAGGAAAAGTGGTTCGGTCAGGGCAACGCATGTGCACGGCTCGCTTTCGCGGTGAGGTTCACCGCCGTCAGCACCAGCAGGTTCACGCCGAGACACAACAGTCCCAGGTTGAAGCCGCCGAGGTCGACTTGCAGCATGTAGAGAATGACCGCCAGCACCTGTCCGGTCAACATGCCGGAGGCAATCGCAGCGGGCCGCACGCGCAGGCCGAACAGAATGACCATCACGCCCGGAAAGAACTGCGTGACGCCGTAGTAGGTGGTGTTGATCAGCGTCAGCATCAGATTCGGCGTGAGCAGCGTCATCACGATCGACACCAGCAGATACAGCACGATCACCACTTTCGCGCCTTTCTTCTGACGCGATTCGGGCAGGCCGGGCAGCAGATTACGCGTGACGATCGGGCCGATCGCGAGACAGATGCCGGCCAGCACCAGCAGCCCCGACAACGACGCGCCCGCGGCGACGAGCCCCAGCAGCCAGCCTGGGAGCAGACGGATCGCGGCGGCAAAGAACGCTTCGTTCGGCGACGCCAGTTGCAGGTTCTGGCTGATCGCATAGTAAGAGGCGACCACGAGGAACGGGTACATCAGCATGTAGAGCGGCATCGCGACCTGCGTGCGGCGGATCGTGTTCGCGCTCTTCGCGGTGAAGAAGTTCTGCACCGCGAACGGCATCACGTAGAAGCCGAGCGACTGGAACAGCATGGTGCTCATCGAGAAGGTGAGCTGATGCGAGTTCATCCGGTTGCTCACGTGCAAGCTGGCCGCATGGAAAACCTCCGTCACGCCGGTTTGCATCGCGACCGCGACGCCGGTCACCACGATCGCGGCGACCATCAGAATGTCTTTCAGCACGGCGATGTAGGCCGAGGCGCGCACGCCGGCGATCGCGATATAGGTGAATGCGAGCAACGCGGCGAACAGGATCAGATACAGCGGTTTGAAGTGCCAGCCGAGACCGTTCAACGCGGCGACGAGTCCGGTGAATTGCAATTCGCCCCACGGCAGCAGGAACACGATCGCGGACGCGGCCACGAGCAACTCCAGCGGGCGGCTCTGGAAATGACCCTTGAACAGATCGGGCAGCGTGATCGCGTTATAACGCTTGCCGGCCTGCCAGATTTTCGGGCCGATGAAATAGCCCACCGGATACGCCAGCAGAATGTAGCCGAGGAACCAGACGCCGTACGTCGGTCCTTTTGCATAGATGCCGCCGGGAAAACCGACCATGGTGCCGATGCTGTAGATCTCGCCGGCGGCCAGGAAGAACACCAGGTAGGCGCCGAACTGCCGCGACGCCACGAAGAAGTCATGCATGCTTTGCGGGCCGCGTCCCTGATTTGAGCGGATCGCGAGATACAGCGAGAAAGCGATGAAACCGAGGAATACGGCGGTAGCCATCCGGACACTCCTTTAGCGGTTTTGCGGGTGGGACTCGTCGTGACGGCTGTCGAACACGCGCCAGCAGATCATCAGGCAGCCGGAAGTGAGCATGAACCACGCGAAGATCCACGCGTAGATGAACGGCACGCCGAACACGAAGCGGTCGACGGTTGCCACCCATGGCAGCAGGCCGATCACGCCCAGATACGGAATGCCGAGTCCGATAAACAGTTTGAGCACCTTGGTTCCTCGCAGCGTGAAGTCATGAATGATTAAGCGAGCCTGACCACCAGTGTTGCCGAACAAAAAAACAGAACCATAGAGCCAGTTGGCGGGACTCGTTGAGTCCAATTCAGTGTACGCCGCATAGTGACGAAGCCCCAGCGTTCGTCGCGCGGCAAACGGGAGCGCAAGCCGCGCCGTAGCGTGCTGCACCAGGCGAAAGCCCGGCACTGGACCTACCCGTCAGACAAACCCCCTGCCTACAATTTCCGCACGGATCGCCGGGTCGGTGGCGGCAATCCACGCGTGTCCAAAAATCATCCAGGAGGAGAGCTTCATGGCTCAAACACAAACCGCACAACCGCAAGTCACGGCCGAGACATTGGCCGCGTTTTCCGACGCCTTCAATCGTCACGACGCGCAAGCGTTAATGACCTTCATGACCGAAGACTGCGTGTTCGACGCGGCCGGCGGCCCGGAAGTCTTCGGCACGCGTTTCGTCGGCAAGGAAGCGACACGCGCGGCGTTCGAAGGGGTCTTCAAGACGTTCCCCGACGCGCACTGGGGGCAAGGACGCCACACCGTGAACGGTGAGCGCGGCGTGTCCGAATGGGTGTTCACGGGCACCCATGCGGAAGGCTGGCGCATCGAGGCGGAAGGCTGCGATCTGTTCGAGTTCCGCGACGGACTGATCGCGGTCAAGCGCGCCTTCCGCAAGGAACGTCCGAAGCAGAACGTTTGATGCTCACAGGAGCCGCAGATGGAGCACAGTGAAATCGAACGCGTCGCGCAGCGCCTGTCGACGGAGCGCGAGGACGATACCCGCTACGATCCCACCTACGACCCGCTGGTGTCCCCCGGACCGGGCTGGGGCAAGCAATACGCGCCGACCTATTGGGTCGCCACCGCCGGCACGCCGCCCGCCGACGACGGTCCGATCACCGCCGACGTGGACGTGGACGTGGCGATTATCGGCGGCGGTTATACGGGGCTCGCCACGGCGCTGTGTCTCGCGCGCGAGCACGGCATCAAGGCGGTGGTGCTCGAAGCCAACAAGACCAGTTGGGGCTGCAGCAGCCGCAACGGCGGGCAAGGGCAGAACGCGTCGGGACGGCTGTCGCGTTCGCAATGGATCGAGCGCTGGGGCAAAGACGTCGCGCTGAAAATGCACGACGAGATTCAGGAAGGCTTCGACAACTTCAAGTCGCTGATCGCCGAGATCGATTGCGATCCGCAACCCGGTGGCCACTTTCTGATCGCGCACCGGCCGCGCATCATGCAGAAGCTCGCCGCCGAGGCCAAGGTCTGGAAGGACGTGTTCGGCTATCCGTCGGTGCTGATCGACCGGCAGACGTTTCAGCGCGAGTACGTCAACGACGCGGAAGCGGCCGGCGCGCTGCACGAGCCCGAGGGGATCGGCATTCACGCGCTGAAGCTCGCGTTCGGTTATCTGCGGCTCGCGCGCGAAGCGGGGGCGAAGGTGCATCCGGCGAGTCCGGTGCTGGGCTGGGAGACCCTCAACGGGATTCATCATTTGCGCACGCCAGGCGGCACGGTTCGCGCGCGCGCCGTGGGCATCGCGACCGGCGCTTATACCGCGCAAACGCTGCATGACTCGCTGCGCAGCCGCATCATGCCGATCCTGTCGAATTCGATGGTCACGCGCCCGCTCACCGCGCAGGAAATCGCCGCGTGCAATTTCCGCACGACCCAGGTGCTCACCGATACGCGCACGCTGCGCTTCTACTATCGCTTTCTGCCGGATAACCGCTTGCAGATCGGCAGCCGTTCCGCAATCACCGGCGCCGACGCGCCGAATCCGCGCCATTACGATTTGCTGGTCGAGGGTATGGTCCGCAAGTTTCCCGCGCTGCGTGGCGTCGCGATCGACTATTCGTGGTGGGGCTGGGTGGACGTCAGTCACGACATGATGCCGCGCGTGTTTCAGCCGGATCCGCGCGAGACCGTCTATTACGCGCTGGGCTACGGCGGTAACGGCGTGTCGTATTCGCAGCAGGCCGGGCGGCGGCTGGCCGAACGTATTGCGGGAAAAAGCGTGAAGGAGACGCTGCCGATTTTCGCGTCGCCCTTGCCGGGACATCCGTTTGCGCCGTTCAGGCGGATCGGGCAGCGGGCGCTGTACCAGATGTACTTTCGCCGCGACGAGAAACCATAAAACCTAAAGCGACATAAAAATATAAAAAACGGAATGATTTGTATCGGAAAAACAAACTGCGTATGATGAACCGACGAGGCCGCGCCACGTTTCCCCGTGTGCGCGGCCATTGTCGTGAGGCAGGCGACGCAAGGAGGAGAACGCAGTGACCGATATTTCGACAGCCCGGCCCGACCGCATGGTTTCGGTGCGCACCGTGTTCGGCATCGATTCAGGCTTGATGGTGCCGGCCTTCAGCGAACGCGACGACCACGTGCCGGAAATCGACGAGGTGTACCGCTTCAATCCCGAAGTGACGCTGGCGATTCTCGCCGGCTTCATGCGCGAGCGTCGGGTGATGGTGCAGGGCCTGCACGGCACCGGCAAATCCACCCATATCGAACAGGTCGCCGCGCGGTTGAACTGGCCGTGCGTGCGCGTGAATCTCGACGGCCATATCAGCCGCCTCGATCTGGTCGGCAAGGACACGATCGTCGTGCGCGACGATCTGCAGGTGACCGAGTTTCAGGAGGGCATCGTGCCGTGGGCGTTGCAGCGTCCCATGGCGCTGATCTTCGACGAATACGACGCGGGCCGGCCGGACGTGATGTTCGTGATCCAGCGCATTCTGGAGCGCGACGGCAAATTCACGCTGCTCGACCAGAATCGCGTGATACATCCGCATCCTTTTTTCCGGCTGTTTGCCACGACGAATACGGTCGGGCTCGGCAATCTGAACGGCTTGTATCACGGCACGCAGTTGCTGAATCACGCGCAGATGGATCGCTGGAATGTTGTGGCCACACTCAATTACCTGCCGCGCGGGGAAGAGGCGAGTATCGTGCAGGCGCGCGTGCCGGAGCTGGCCGACGAGGTAGGCAGAAGGTTGATCGACTCGATGATCAGCGTCGCCGATCTGACGCGTAAGGGTTTCGCCACCGGTGATCTTTCAACGCTGATGTCGCCGCGCACGGTGATCGACTGGGCGGAAAACTGCCAGATTTTTCGCGACCCGGCGCTGGCGTTTCGCCTCACGTTCGTTAATAAATGCGACGAGGCTGAGCGGGCGATCGTCGCCGAGTATTTTCAGCGCTGCTTCGATCGCGAACTGGATAGTGAGGTCCATTCCACGGAGGCGCGATGAGCGCCGCCGAGCGGCAGGCGGCACGCCGCGCGGAGCAGCGTCAGAATCTGTGCGCGGCGGCCGCGCGTGCTTTTACCGGCGACGCGCAATTGCATTACCGCGCCGGTCGCCTGTGCCGCGGGCTGCGTCCGCTGCCGTTGCACGCGCCGCATCTGCGCACCGATCCGCGAGTGGACGATCTGGCCTCGCTGCGCGGCGCGGCCGACGGCGCGGCATTGCGGCTCACGCATTCCGATGCAACGTTGCACGCGAGTCTGTGTCCTACGGAGCCGGTCGAGCGCCTGCTGTTTGAACTGTTCGAGCAACTGCGTTGCGAAGCGCTGGCGCCGGCCGCGATGCCGGGGCTTGCGCACAATCTTCGACATCGCTTCGAAACGTGGTCACGCGCTTTCTGTCGCGCGGGATTGGCGGATGGGCACCTCGGCATTCTGCTTTATACGGTTGCGCAGATTGTCTGGTCGCGTCTGTCGGGCTGGCCGGTGTTGGAGGAAAGCGAAGGCCTGATCGAAGCGACACGCGCCGCGATTACGCCGACGTTGGGCGTGCCGCTCGCGGCATTGCGGCGGCATCGTACGGAGCAGGGCATGTTCGCGGTGCATGCGCTCGAACTGGCGCGTCTCGTCGGCGTCATGATGCGCGAAGCGCGCGGGGAGTCCACGGAAGAGGACGCAGACGGGCCTGAAGACGATGAAGCCGTGCGCGTGATGTTCGCGCTGTGGTTCGATTCCGACGCGGGCGAGCATGTCGACATGGGACTGGCGGGCACCGGCGACAGCCGCGTGCTGAGAGAAGCCGACCAACGCTATCAGGCCTACACCACGCGCTACGACCGCGAACTGGTGCCCGCCACACGGATCCGTAGCGAATTGCTGGCGCAATACCGCGACCAGCTCGACCAGCGCATCGCCGCGCAACGCATCAACGTGCCCCGGCTCGCGTATGCGCTGAAAGCGGCGCTTGCGGTGCCGCGTCGCGACGGCTGGTCGTTCGGTGAGGAACAGGGGCGCGTGGACGGTCGCCGGCTCGCGCAACTGGTGAGTTCGCCGGGTGAGCGGCGGCTGTTTCTGCTCGATCGTTATCGGCCGGTGGCCGATTGCGTGGTGAGTTTTCTGATCGACTGTTCGGGGTCGATGCGGGCGCATATCGAAGCGGTCGCGGTGCTCGTCGATGTGATGACGCGGGCGCTCGATCAGGCTGGGATCGCGACCGAAGTCCTCGGTTTCAGTACTGGCGCGTGGAATGGCGGGCGAGCGAGGCTGGACTGGTTGGCTGGTGGCCGGCCACGGCATCCGGGCCGGTTGAACGAAATCGCCCATCTTGTGTTCAAGGACGCCGTGACAAGTTGGCGGCGTGCTCGCACGAACCTCGCTGCGCTGTTCAAGGCCGATCTGTTTCGTGAAGGCGTGGATGGGGAAGCGGTCGATTGGGCGTGCACGCGTTTGCGTGCACGTGCGGAGCCTCGGCGGATTCTGATCGTTGTTTCGGATGGGAGTCCGATGGATAGCGCGACTGCGCAGGTCAACGACGCGTATTACCTCGACAATCATCTCAAGCAGGTGGTCGCGCGCAATGAAGCGGCGCGCGACGTCGACGTGTTGGGGCTTGGCGTGGGGCTCGATCTCAGCCCGTATTACCGGCGCTGTCTTGCGGTGGATCTGTCGGTGGCGCCGGATATGGCGTTGTTTGGGGAATTGGTGAGCTGGATTGGCGGGCGGCGGTAGGAGGCTTCGGGCTGGAGGCCTTGATCCGCAACGAGATGGCGCCGTTCAGCAAATTGTGCGCAAGTAGTATATGATGACCATCATGCAAAAGTCATCGATCAATCGGAAAACCGCCAGCCGCAAGGAAATCACGCACGAGCGCATCGTCGAGGTTGCCGCGCGCGCGATTCGGCGCAGTGGATACGATGGGACAGGCGTGGCCGACATCATGAAGGAGGCCGGCCTGACTCACGGTGGCTTCTACGCCCATTTTCCATCGCGCGAGGCGCTGCTTGCCGAAGCTGCCGATCGGGCCGGCTCCGAGGCCGTGGCCCTGTCGGAGCAAATCGCGGCATCGGTGCCGCCGGGGGACGCATTGCCGTCAATGGTGCGCGCTTATCTGTCGAAGGAGCATCGGGACGCCATGGAGACGGGCTGCCCGATCTCCGCTCTTGGCTCGGAGATGCCGCGCCAGGCGCCGGTCGTGCGGCGCGCGGCCACCCGCCGCATCAAGGAGATGATCGATGTCGTCGCGCGGCAACTGCCCGATTGGGGGCAAGCGGGTTCGCATGAACAGGCACTGATGATTGTTGCCACCATGGTCGGCACCATGGTGTTGGCACGCGCCGTCGACGACCCCAAACTGTCGGACGGTTTTCTCGAGGCCGCATTGAAGGAATACGCACCCGCCGTGGAGTAAATCCACGCAACGGGGTGCGGTTTTGCTCCGCCTAAAAATATGATGATCGTCATATTAACAGATGAAGCAAAACGCTCGACTGGCCATGCAAAGGTATCGCTCACCATCTAAGGGAAGGACATTATGAAAAGCGGAATAGCGCTCGTTACGGGCGCCTCGTCGGGCATCGGCGAAGCCACGGCAAACCGCCTTGCGAAGGCCGGATACAAGGTCTATGGCACAAGCCGACGCGGCGCACAAGCCGGCCAGCGGACATTCGAGATGCTGCCTCTTGACGTCACCAGCGAAGAATCAGTCGAAGCTGCCGTCAAGGAAGTACTGCGGCTGGATGGGCGCATCGACCTCCTGGTGAACAACGCTGGCTTCGGCGTTGCTCCTGCCGCCGCGGAAGAGAGTTCGCTTGACCAGGCCCGGGCGATTTTCGATACGAACTTCTTCGGGATTATCCGTATGACACGCGCCGTGTTGCCCCACATGCGGCGACAAGGTGGCGGCCGCATCATCAACATCGGCTCCGTGCTGGGTTTCTTACCCATGCCCTATATGGCGCTCTATTCCGCCACCAAGCATGCGGTTGCAGGCTATTCAGAGTCGCTCGACCATGAATTGCGCACCATGGGTATCCGGGTATCGGTCATTGAACCCGCCTACATCAAGACGCCTTTCGACGCGAACTTCATGGCGCCCGACGCCCCGCTCGACGAGTATCGCGAGGTGCGTTCGGCCATGGATAAGCGGGTCAAGGAGGTCGTCGAGGGTGCTGACGGTCCCGAGGTGGTGGCCGAGGCCGTGCTGCAGGCCATTCTCGCGACTCGCCCGAAACTCCGTTATACAGCCGGCGGACTCGCCGGCCGTCTGCGATTGCTGCGCAGATTTGCGCCCGCAGCCGTGGTAGACGCGGGCATTCGCAAAGACCTGCGGCTCACAACCTGGACTGATTGACTCAACGCAACGTGAAACTGGCAAGGAACAAGAAACCATGATGAAGGCATTCGTCGTCGATCGATATGGACGCAAGAATGGCTTACGGGCTGGCGATATGTCAGTTCCAGAGCTACGCGAGGATGACGTATTGATCCAGATTCACGCCGCTGGCGTGAATCCGCTCGATTCAAAGATCATGAATGGAGAGTTCAAGCTCATCTTGCCCTATCGTTTGCCGTTGATTTTGGGCAATGATTTGGCCGGCGTCGTTGTCCGCGTCGGATCGCGCGTGCGGCGATTCAAGCCGGGCGATGAAGTCTATGCGCGACCGCACAAAGATCGGATCGGCACCTTCGCGGAATTCATCGCGGTCAAGGACGACGGCATCGCCCTCAAACCCAAAACACTCAGCATGGAAGAAGCGGCTTCAATCCCGCTGGTGGGCTTGACCGCCTGGCAAGCGCTAGTCGAAAAAGGGCAACTGAGGAAAGGACAAAAAGTACTGATACATGCCGGCTCCGGCGGCGTTGGCACTTTTGCCATTCAACTCGCCAGGCATCTGGGCGCGATCGTCGCGACGACAGCGAGCGAGGCGAATGCCGGATTAATGAAGCAACTTGGCGCGGATATCGTCATCGATTACAAGAAAGACGATTTTGCCGCCGTACTGAAAGACTACGACCTGGTGCTGGATACGCAGGGCGGAAATACGCTCGAAAAATCGCTGGGCGTGCTCAAGGCGGGTGGAAAGCTCATTGGGATCGCCGGTCCTCCCGACCCTGAATTTGCCAGGCAGATGAAGGCCTCCTGGTTCCTGAAAACGGCGATGCACTTTTTGAGCAATCGCATCCGGAAGGCGGCGAGACGCCATGACGTCAGCTATTCATTCCTTTTTATGCGTGCCGATGGAAACCAGCTAGGTGAGATTGCCAAGCTCATCGAGGCAGGTGCAATAAGGCCCGTGATCGATCGGGTTTTTCCGTTCGAATCGACCCGAGAGGCGCTGGCTTACGTCGAAACGGGACGTGCAAAGGGTAAGGTCGTCATCAAGATCCGATAGAAGCAGGGCGCTCGGTTCGTCTCCTCGCAGAGGCAACGGCGATCGTCCGACGTGAGTTTCTTGCGACGTGGAACCCTAGGGCACGCTTGCCGATGCCCTTGTTCCGACTTAACCTGTCCCGCAACATCAAACCTGCGAGCGAACATGCAAGCCTATCCGTTGCGCCTTTCCCCCGGCGATGACTTGCGTGCCGCCGTCGAAGACGTGCTGCGTCAGCGCGAGTCACACGCAGCCTTCGTGATTCAGGGGATTGGCAGTCTCAGCGTGGCTCAATTGCGATTCGCCGGGGCCGAGGCCCCGACCGAACTGCGCGGCGACCTCGAAATATTGACGCTGGCGGGCTCGATCTCGCCCGATGGCGCACATCTGCACGTGTCCGTTGCCGACGCGCGCGGTCAGGTATTGGGCGGCCATGTGGCGCACGGATGCAAGGTCCGCACGACTGCCGAGCTGTTGTTGGCGCTACTCCCGGAACATCGCTTCTCGCGAGAGTTCGATTCGGTTACTGGATTCCTGGAGCTGATGATCGACAGCGAACCGCAAGGTAAGCCGGTTTGAGCCGCGCGTGCCCTTGCTCAGTCTCCGCTCAGGACGCGGTCGTCTGCAGCAAATCACGCGCATGGCTCAGCATGCCGTCGGCGATCTTCCCCGAATCGATCTTGTAGCTGCCGTCACGCAGGGCGGCCTTGATCGACTCGACCTTGGCCGTGTCGATATCCGAATCCCCGGGCGTGTGCACCGCGGCCATGGACGAAAGACTGACAGTCGAATGCAGCGCGTCGCCAGCGCCAGCCTGTTGCACGGACTCGACGGCGCCCTCTGCATCGTTATTGCTGGTCGTGTTTCGTGCGCCGCTCTGTGGAGCCGCGAGCGGATAATTGCCGGATTCAATCTTCATGGTATATGTCCCTCACCTGTTGAATCCTTTAACGGTCCGGCGTTTGAAATCTTCACCCCGCCACCTGAGGCGCAACGGTATCCGTTCTCCGTTTCAAGCTGCCAGGCCTTGCTGGGCGGGGCCTCCAGCCGCGTGAGGCAAATTGAAACAAAGTGTGAGCAACCCCACATAAGGGCCATGGGCCGCCGGTCCTTGTCGAGCCGCGCCAAAGTAAGGGCGCGATTACACTTGAGAGCAAGCCCGTGCACCCCATTTACCTCCAGTGAAACGTATCCGCCGTCCTTTACCGCCCCAATGGCCCTTTCCGCCGAGTCGCGATGTCGCGGGTCGCTCCTTCGGCGATCTCGTCGCGCTTGAATATCGCGGCGCGGACTCGTGGCTCTGGCGATGCCGGTGCGGCGGGCAGGTGACTGCCGTGCTAAAGAGCGTGGAAAGCGGTGCAGTGCGGGATTGCGGTTGCCGTGAGCAGCGCCGTGTGTGGCGCTCGCGGCCGGGATCCCCCGCGCTGAAAAGCGGCGAGGTTTTCGGTCAGTTGACCACGCAGCGATACGCTGGCGACGGATTGTGGACTTGCCTGTGCGAGTGCGGCGCCGAAACGACAGTGAGCGCCGGGCGTTTGCGAACGGGCAGGGTGCGTTCGTGCGGCACTTGCCTTGCGGCTTCGACGGACCGGGCGGCCTAGCCGCCCCATCGCCTTCATCACTCAACCACCGCTACATATAACGCGCTTCGTCGAGATCGGCGATCAATGTCGGACCCGTTGGCTTCCAGCCCAGTCGCGCCTGCGTCAGCTCACTCGACGCCGGCATATCCAGACCGACGAACATCCCCATCCATCCGAAGTGTGCCGCCGCTTCTTCCTGCGAGATCGAAACGACCGGCAGGTTCAGACCGCGCCCGAGCGATTCGGCAATGTCGCGGCTGCTGACACCCATTTCTCCGACCGCATGATAACGAGCCCCTGGCTTGCGCTTTTCGATCGCGAGCCGATACAGGCGCACGACATCGGAAAGATGCCCAGCAGGCCAGCGATTGCGTCCTTCCCCCACATAGGCCACCACGCCTTTCTCCCGCGCAATGGCGATCAGCGGCGAAATCAGTCCCTGCCTGAAGGGATTGTGAACTTGCGGCAGCCGCATGACCGATACATTGATACCGGCTTCCAGCAGCGCATTGCCGGCCAGTTCCGAGGCAATCCGCGGATTGGCATGGTGGGGATTGAAGACATCTTCGCTCGCCGGTTCGCCGTGCTCGCCGCTGCCCATTCCCGTTCCTGACGTGATGAGGAGGGGACGATCCGAGCCCGCGAGCGCGGACCCGAGCGCGGCGATGGCGCGCTGATCCTTTTCGCAATTCGCGACGAAGTTCGAGAAGTCGTGATCGAAGGCCGCGTGGATGACGGCATCCGCTTTCGCGGCGCCCTCGCGCAAACTCGGGGTGTCCTCCAGAGTGCCGCGATGGACTTCGGCGCCCGCATCGGCAAGCGCCTGCGCGCCCGCATCCGAACGTGTCATGCCGATCACCTGGTGGCCGGCTGCGATGAGCTCGGGAACGAGGGCCGAGCCGATAAAACCGGTCGCGCCCGTCAGAAAAATACGCATAGTGAACTCTCCGTGTTGGTTACCCGTTCACTATCCGGTCATTTCCCCTTCGGTAGAAGTCGTGAGCTCATCATGGTAAACCGACTAACAGGATGCCCACGTCGCCCGATCCGGCTCGATCACCCGGCGGGCGTCTGCGTAGTAGCCGCCGCGACAGGCGCAAGCGCCGCTTGCGCCTGCACCGCCGTCACGGCGATCACATAGTAAATATCGTCCGCGCTGCATCCGCGCGACAGATCGTTAGCCGGCTTCCGCAAGCCCTGCAACAGCGGCCCGATCGCCTTCGCCCCGCCAATCCGTTCCGCCAGCTTATAGCCGATGTTGCCCGCTTCGAGACTCGGAAACACCAGCACGTTCGCATGCCCCTCGACCTGCGAATGCTTGACCTTGCGCAGCGCGATTTCGGAGACGATCGCGGCGTCGAGTTGCACGTCGCCGTCGATCATGAGATGCGGCCGACGCTCCTGCACCCGGTGCGTGGCGTTGATCACCTTATCGACCGCCGCATGATGCGCGCTGCCGCTGGTCGAAAACGACAGCATCGCCACGCGCGGTTCATCCATCAGCAGGCTGCGTCCGCTGTCGGCGGCGGCGATTGCGATCTCGGCGAGCTGGTCGGCGTCGGGTTCGACAACGAGTGCGCAGTCGGAAAAAATCAGCCCGCCTTTCAGCGTGTGGAACGGCTCGCACAGCATCATCAGGAAAAAACTCGACACCAGTTTGAACGATGGCGCAATGCCGATCACCTGGATCGCGGTGCGCACCACGTCAGCGGTGGTGTTGACCGCGCCGGACACGGAACCGTCGGCATCCCCCAGACGCACCATCAGGTTCGCGAAGCACAGCGGCTTAAGGATTTCCTGTTGTGCCTGTTCCAGCGTCATGCCTTTCTTGCCGCGCAGCGCGAACAGTTCGGCGGCGTAGGAAGGGGCGTGTGCCGAACCGGCGGGGTCGACCAGCTCCATCCCGGACAGATCGATATCGAAGCGCGCAGCCACCTCGCGAATGCGCGCGAGATCGCCCACCAGCACGATACGCGCGACGCCTTCGCGGCTCGCGCGCTGCGCGGCCTGCAGCACGCGCGGATCGTCGGCTTCGCTCAGCACGATGCGCATGGGCGAGGCGCGCGCCTGGTCGATGATGCGGAGAATGGCTTTCATGACAATGCCCGATGACGGAGGCCGCAAGACGCGCAGCGAAGAGGCCCGGTCGGGGAGCACTGCAAGCGGCATTCGACCCGGCGACCCACAAGCAAGGCGGGCTCCGACCGCCTCAATCTACAAGACGAAAACCGGAGCCCGCCGACACTCAGATGCCTGCTGCGCTCAAACGTAGTCCTTGTACTTATCGAGCATGCGCACGGGCTTGGACAGCGCATCGCGGCGGAACGGGTCGCCCAGTTCGCGAGTACACATGATCTCGATGATCGTGGTTTTGCCGTGATTCATCTGCAGATCGATCGCGCGCTTCAACGCGGGGCCCACGTCTTCGAGGCGATCCACCACGATTCCCTCGGCGCCCATCGCCTTCGCGATCTCCGCGAAGCTCTGGTTGTCCAGTTCACCGGCCACGAAGCGGCGGTTGTAGAAGTCCACCTGGTTCTTCTTCTCCGCACCCCATTGACGGTTATGAAACACCACCGCTGTCACCGGAATGTTGTGGCGTACACAGGTCATGGTTTCCATCATGCTCATGCCCCACGCACCGTCGCCGGCATAGGAAATCGCCGGGCGGTGCGGCGCGGCGACTTTGGCGCCGATGATGGTCGGGAACGCGTAGCCGCAATTGCCCCAGCTCATCGCCGCGAAGAAGCTGCGCGGTTTGTTGAAGCGCAGGTAGCTGTTCGACACCGAGTTGATGTTGCCGATGTCGGTCGAGACCATCACGTCTTCCGGCATGGCCTTTTCCAGTTCGCGCAGCACCTGGCGCGGATGCAAATAGGTGCCGCCACCCGGCGTGCGTTCCTGTTTCTGTTCCTCGATCATGTCGAGGCTGTACGGATCGCGTTCGTGGGTCCACTCATCGAGCTCTTTTTCCCACGCCGCTTTTTCCGAGGCGATCTGATCGCCGCGTTCGCTGCGGGTGGCGTCGCAGGCAATCTCGCGATCGGCCAGACGCTGCGTCAGCGCGACGGCGGCCGCCTTCGCATCGCCGCAGATGCCGACCGAGATCTTCTTCACGAGGCCCAACATCTTGTGATCGGCGTCGATCTGGATGATCTTCGCGTTGGCCGGCCAGTAGTCCATGCCGTGTTGCGGCAGTGTGCCGAACGGCCCGAGCCGCGAGCCGAGCGCGATCACGACGTCGGCGCGCGACAGCAGCTTCATTGCCGCCTTGGAACCCTGATAGCCGAGCGGACCGCACCACAGCGGATGATTCGCCGGGAACGAGTCGTTGTGCAGATAGCTGTTGACCACCGGCGCGCCGAGCCGCTCGGCGAGCGCCTTGCATTCTTCGACGGCGTCGGCCATCACCACACCGCCGCCGGAAATGATGACGGGGAATTTGGCCTGCGCGAGCAGCTCGGCGGCTTCGTCGAGGCGTTGATCGCCGCCGGCGCCACGGTCGAGCCGCTGCGGCTGTGGAATCTCCACCTTCACCTGGCCGTAGAAATAATCGCGCGGAATGTTGAGCTGGGTCGGGCCCATTTCCGCCATGGCGCGGTCGAAGCAGCGGCCGGTGAATTCCGCCATCCGCGCAGGGTGGGTAACGTGGCCCTGGTATTTGGTGAACTCCTGGAACATCGGCAACTGTTTGGCTTCCTGGAAGCCGCCGAGACCAATGCCCATGGTGCCTGCTTCCGGCGTCACGATCACGACCGGGCTATGCGCCCAGTAGGCCGCCGCGATCGCCGTGACGCAGTTGCTGATGCCCGGACCATTCTGGCCGATCACCACGCCGTGACGGCCCGACACGCGCGAATAACCGTCGGCCATATGGCCGGCGCCTTGCTCGTGAACCACGGGAATCAGACGGATGCCGGCGGGCGCGAAGATGTCCATCGCGTCCATGAACGCCGAGCCCATGATGCCGAACATGTCGGTGACACCATTGGCCGCCAGCGTTTCGACGAAGGCTTCGGACGGCGTCATGGCTTGCGGGCCGCTTGCGCGGTGGTCGGCGCTGGCGTCACGCGGGGAAGGATTCTGCTCGCTCATGGGGGTGTCTCCGGCTCTTTAAGATAAGTGGAACAAAAAATACCGAAAAATGCTTGGTGTCTAGAATGTAGGGCGGCGTTTTCGGGGCGTCAATCGAAAATACAATAAGTGGAACGTTTTGTACCAATATGTTCCAGTATGCGATGGGCGACGCGGCGCGGTGCTTCCGCGAGTGCTGCCGCCCATGCCGTCAGACGCGGCCTTTCCACGGCACCAGCACGCGTTCGAGGTAGCGCATCAGCAGGTCGAAGCAGAGCGCGAAGAAGCCGATCACGATGATCCCCATGATGACGACGTCGCTTGCCAGGAACTCCGCGGCGTTGAGCACCATGAAGCCGAGGCCGCTGGTCGACGCGACCATTTCGGCGGCCACCAGCGTGGTCCAGCCGACGCCGATGCCGATCCGCATGCCGGTGAAAATCTCCGGCATCGCCGACTTCAAAATCACGTACAGCACCACTTGCGTGCGCGAGGCGCCCATCGAATAGGCGGCGTGAATCTGTTCGATCGACACCGAGCGCACCCCGGCGCGCGCCGCGATGGCGAGCGGAGCGAAGATGGCGAGATAGATCAGCAGCACTTTCGAAAACTCGCCGATGCCGAACCAGATGATGATGAGCGGCAAATACGCGAGCGGCGGCAGCGGCCGGTAGAACTCGATCGGCGGATCGAAAGCGCCGCGCGCGAAACGCGACACGCCCATCATCACACCGATCGGAATCGCCGTGACGCAGGCCAGCGCGAACGCGCCGAACACGCGCAAGAGGCTCACGCCGGTGTGCTGCGCGAGCGTCGAGTTGGCGAAGCCTTCGGTGGCGACGAAGATGAACTTCGCGTACACGGCCTGCGGCGACGGCAGGAACAGCGGTTTGATCCAGTGCAGATTGGTCGCGGCGAACCAGAGACCGAGAAACGCGGCCACGGTAATCAGACTTGTCACGACACTGCTGCCCTGGCCCGGCACGCCGAAGGTGTCGCCGGGACGGGCGGGTTTCTTCGCCAGCACGCGGGATTTGCGGCCTGGCCGGCGCGGCGGCTCGATCGGCGCGTTGGTGTCCATCGGCGAAACCTCGTGCCGCAGAACGGCTTGTGCGGATTTGGAACTAAACATGCGCCACCCCGGCTTCGGCGGCGTGCAGCTTCTCGTCGCCGTAAATGATGTTGAGGACCTGCTCGCGCATCGCGATGAAATCGGGACTCGATTTGATCGCGCGGGCGTCGCGCGTGTCGAGAAAACGGCGGTTGAAATCCAGTTCGTAGGTGTGCGTGATGCGCCCCGGCCGCGGCGACATCACGACCAGGCGGCTCGCCAGAAACAGCGCTTCCTCCACGCTGTGGGTGATGAAGAAATACATCTTGCCGGTCTTCTGCCAGACGTCGAGCAGCAACTCCTGAATGGTTTCGCGGGTGAGGGCGTCGAGTGCGGCCATCGGCTCGTCCATCAGCAGCATGGCCGGGTCGCAGGTCAGCGCGCGGGCAATCCCCACGCGTTGCTGCATGCCGCCGGAGAGCTGATAGATCATGTGTTTGTGGAAGTCCTGCAGACCCACCAGCGCGAGGTTGCGCACCGCGATCTCACGGCGCTCCGCGCGCGGCACACCTTGCAGCTTGAGGCCGAATTCGGCGTTGTCGATCACGTTGAGCCACGGCAGCAGCGCGTGCTTCTGGAACACCACGCCGCGATCCGCGCCGGGACCGGCAATCGGTTCGCCGCCCAGCAGCAACTCGCCCTGGGTCGGCGCGATGAAGCCGGCCATCAGCGACAGCAGCGTGGTCTTGCCGCAGCCGGATGCGCCCAGCGCCACCACGAAATCGCCCGGGCGAATGGTCAGGTTGATGTCGTCGAGCGCCCGCACGGTCTGGCCGGCGCGACGCCCCGGAAACGTCACGCTGACGTTCCTGATTGTCATGTTTTCCATAGTGCCTCCTGAAACGCGTCGATCTCTGTTGAAGCCCAAGGCGACGTCACTTGAGTTTGGCCGCGGCCTCGGCATACGCCGGGTTCACGAACTTCGAGTAGTCGGGCAGCACGGTGCCGATCTGCTTCTGGCTCTTCAGAAACTCCGACGTATCCTTGAGCGCCAGCGCCGCGCGGCTCGCCGTGCCGCCGCCGAGCCATTGCGCGGAGGCCTGCTCCTGCAGCGTCGGGAACGCATACAGTGCCAGCGATTCCGGCACGTCGGCGGGCGTGCCGCCAATCATCTTCGCGATCGCCGCGGCCTGCGCCGAGGTCGCGTTCCATTGCGCCGGATTGGCGCGGTATTGCTGGTCGGCGTCGGCGATGGCCTTGACGAGTTTCGCCATGAAGTCCTTATGCGCTTCGCCCCATTGGCGGTCAACCGCGATGCCGTCGAAAGTCGGCTTGCCGAGCTTCGACAGATCGCCCGACGTGATCAGCACCTTGCCGCTTTTCTTCAGCTCGGCGAGCGCGGGATTCCACACATAGGCCGCATCGATGTCGCCGCGCTCCCAGGCGGCGACGATCTGGTTCGGCTGCATGTTCAGAATCTTCACGCTGGACGGATCGATGCCCCAGTGCTGCAGCGCGAACATGGTGTGATAGTGGGTCGTGGAGACGAACGGCACGCCGATCGTTTTGCCCTTCAGATCGGCGGGTTTCGTGATGCCGGCGCCGTTTCGCACCACCATCGCCTCGGCCTGGTTGATGTTGTCGAGAATCCAGAACAGTTGCAGGTCGAGGCCCTGGCTAACCGCGGCGGCGAGCGGGCTCGAACCGATCACGCCGACCTTGACGTCGCCGGAAGCGAGCGCGGTCGCCACTTTCGCGCCCGACTCGAATTGCCGCCAGTTGATCTTGTAGCCGGTGGCTTTTTCGATCGAACCGTTCGCGATGCCGACCACCCACGGATCGACGATCTGCTGATAAGCGATCGTGATCTCCTTGTCCTGGTCCTGCGCATGGCTGGGTGTCGCCACGAGGGCGGCCGTGGCGGCGAACAGCAGCGACAGCACGCAGCGCGCCGTCCATTGGAACCAGGGCCTTGATGTCGAGTTTTTATGGCGTTTCATAATAGGTCTCAGAAGGTCTTGCCGATGGAGCAGGGAGATCGTGTGGCCACGACCGGTGCTTGTCCCGATCGCGTTGGACGGGGTGAGTCGAGTATCGTCAGTAAAAAATGGAGCAAGTTAGTGCCAGACGGCGGCGATCGTTGAGTCCACATCCGCCCGGCTCCCTGTCATTTGAGGAGGAAGCATGTCCAGCCGTACCGCGACAGCCCTATGGACGCAGCGTTTTCAGCGTCCGGGCGACTCGACCATGAGCCTGCAAGGGCAGATCCGGCGAATGCTGGTGGCGGCGATTCTGGACGGCCAGTTGCCGCCGCAGACCGCGCTGCCGTCGAGCCGCGAATTGGCCGATCAATTGAGTGTCGCGCGCAATACGGTCGTGCTGGCGTATCAGCAGCTGGTGGAAGAGGGGTATCTGATTTCGCGTGAGCGCAGCGGCCATTTCGTTAATCCGGCAATGCTGGAAGGGCGCCACGGCTTCACGCCGACGCAGACGGTCGCGGCGAATGGGCACGAAGATGCGCACGCGCGGCCCGATTGGGCGCAGCGCGTGCAGCGGCCGCCGTCGGCGCAGCGCAACATCGTCAAGCCGGGCAACTGGCAGAACTACGACTATCCCTTCATCTACGGACAATTCGACCAGACGCTGTTCCCGACCAACGACTGGCGGGAATGCTGCATGAAGGCGCTCTCGGTGATGGAGATCCGTAACTGGGCGCCCGATCTGATCGGCCGCGACGACGACACGCTGATCGAGCAGATCCGCACGCGCGTGCTGCCGCGACGCGGCGTGTTCGCGATGCCGGACGAGATCGTCATCACGATCGGCTGCCAGCAGGCGCTTTATCTGGTCGCGGATCTGCTGGCCCGCGAACGCACCACGGTGGGCTTCGAAAACCCCGGCTATCCGGACGCGCGCAACATCTTCGAGAACCGCAACGCGCGGCTGGTGCCGCTGCCGGTCGACGCGGGCGGCGTGCGTCCCGTCGAGGATGCAGTGCTGTTCGCGCAGTGCGACTACGTGTACGTGACGCCGAGCCACCAGTGCCCGACCACGGCGACCATGCCGATCGACCGCCGCCACGCGCTGCTGGAACTCGCGCAGCAGCACGATTTCGTGCTGATCGAAGACGACTACGAGAGCGAGAACAACTTTTCGGGCACGCCGCATCCGGCGCTAAAGAGTCTGGATACGGCCGATCGTGTGATCTATATCGGCAGTCTGTCGAAGACGTTCGCGCCGGGTTTGCGGCTGGGCTATATCGTCGGACCACGCGAACTGGTGCTGGAATTGCGCGCGCTGCGGCGGCTGATGGTGCGTCACCCGGCGGCCTATATTCAGCGGGCGTTCGCGACGTTTCTGTCGCTCGGTCACCACGATGCGCTGCTGCGCCGGCTGGCGTTTGCGTACCGTGAGCGTGCGCTGGCGCTGATGGCCGCACTCGACGCGTATCTACCCGAGGCCCGCTATCTGCCGGTGACGGGTGGCGCGTCATGCTGGGTGGAAGGGCCGCCGTGGCTCGACGCGGAGCGTCTTGTCGCGGATGCCGAAGCGCACGGCATTCTGATCGAACGGGGCGACGTGTTCTTTATGGATGGGCTGGAGCAGAAACATTGCTTCCGGATGGGCTTCTCGGCGATCAAGCTGGAGAAGATCGACGAAGGCGTCCGTCTGCTGGCCGGGTTAGTGCGTAAGCAGAAGCCCGCGGAAGGGTGAACCGGTGTGCGCCTCACATTGCGCTTTGCGCAACACACCGCGTCAAAAGGTGTTGGCGAGCTCTCTGGCGGCTTCCTGAAGCCGCGGCACAAACTCTAGTGCCCGCGACAACGGCGCCCGCGACACCGGCGCATGCACCGCGATCGCCGCGATGCATGCGCCGTTCTCATCCACCACCGGCGCCGCGACGCACACGATACCGGCCAGAAACTCTTCGTTGTCGATCGCGATGCGCTTGTGCGCGGTGCGGTCGAGTTCCGCCTCGAGCAACTCCGGATCGGTAATCGTGTTCTGCGTGAAGCGTTCGAGCTTCAACGCGCGCACCAGCGCCGAGCGTTGTTCGCGCGGCAGCATGGACAACAGCAGCTTGCCGCTCGCGCTGCAATACGCCGGCACGTGCGAGCCCGGTTTGAGATCGAGGCGCAACGGCCAGGGCGCTTCCATGCGGTCGAGATACAGCACCTCGGTTTCATGCAGCATGGTCAGATTGCAGGTCTCGCCGAGATCGGCCACCAGCCGCGCGAGAATCGCATGACGCAAGCGCCGCGTGCCGGGATGCCTCACCACGCCCAACGCGAGTTGCGCAAGACGCGGTCCGATCACATACGCGTTTTTTTGCCCCGGTTCGCGGATCACCAGGCCGCCGGCCTCAAGCGAAGCGAGCATGCGATGCAGCGACGCCTTGGGCAGCGCGACGTCTTGCGCGATGTCGGCGAGCGACACCGGGCCGTCGGTGTTGACGAGGTGTTCGAGCAGCGCGAAGGCGCGTAGCGTCGGGGTATCCGCTTTGGTCATGCCTGCCGTTCCGGAAAATGGATCGGCCTCATTGTACCGTTCCGTTTCAGGTGGCCCGGCCTTCGCGCGGGCGGTTTGCGCGGCGGCGGCAGCGTCGGTCGGCTCGTATGGATCGCTCGTCGGCAATGCGTCAGCGGTCATGGTTCGCGTGCTCCAGGGAGTTCGTGGCGGACAACAGCGGCGCAAGCTTCAGCGCCGCTTCCTTGAGCCGCGGCACGCACTTCAGCAGATCGTTCAGATTCGCGCGCGCGGTGGGCGCGTGAATCGCCAGTGCCGCCAGCAGATGCGTGCCGCTCGCGTCGCGCACCGGCACCGCGACCGCCACCATGCCGCGCACCAGCTCTTCATTGTCGATCCCGATACCGCGCACCGCGAGCCGGTCGAGTTCCGCTTCCAGCAGGTTCATCTCCGTCAGCGTGTTCTGGGTTTTGCGTTCGAGCGTCAGCCGCGCCAGCATCGCGCGACGTTCGACCGGCGGCATCTGTGCAAGGAACAGTTTGCCGCTGGCGGTGCAATGCAGCGGCACGCGGGTGCCTGGTTGCAGATGCAGGCGCAGCGGCTCGGCGGTCTCCACGCGCTCCAGATACAGCACCGTGTCGCGGTCGAGCGCGGTCAGGTTGCAGGTCTCGCCGAGCGCATCCACCAGCGCGCGCAGCAGCGAACGGCAGGCGCGGCCGAAGGTGTTGTTGGCCAGTGTGGTGAGCGCGAGTTGCGCCGCTTTCGGCCCTAGCGTGATGCCGCGATCCGAGCCGCGCGAGTCGGGCAGATGCGTGACATAGCCCTGCGCTTCGAGCGATTCGATCAGGCGCATTAGCGTGGCTTTGGGAATGTGCAGGCGCAGCGAGAGTTGCGACAGCGAATACGGCTGTCCCGCCGCCGCCAGTTGTTCGAGCACCGCCAATGCGCGCAACGCCCGTGAGTCTTCGGCCAGGGGTTCGCTGCGTGGAGACGGGCAGGGTGCCTGCATAAGCTTCCTTGCTGTCGATCGAGGAGTGCCCGGCGTCCGCAAGCGTGGCGGGGGCGGTCATTGCGAAAACTGAAACAAAAAATCATGTTTCTGTTTCACATGAGCCGATCTTAGCGGGAATTTCTTGAACAAGAAACCGGCTGAACATAAATTTCGACGAAACATACCGGTTTTTATAAAACACCAGCAACTCAGGTTGCTCGGATGGAGACACGTCACATGGCAGATCGATTCGACTTCGTGGTCGTCGGTGCGGGTTCAGCGGGCTGCGTGCTCGCCAACCGGCTTTCCGAAGGCGGCCGCTATTCGGTGTGTTTACTCGAAGCCGGCCCCGCCGATCGCTTCATGTGGATTCATATCCCCATTGGTTATGGCAAGACGATGTTTCACCCGGTCTACAACTGGGGCTTCTATACCGATCCCGATCCGAACATGCACAACCGCCGGCTCTACTGGCCGCGCGGCCGCACGCTCGGCGGCAGCAGTTCGATCAATGGTCTGATCTACGTACGCGGTCAGAAAGACGATTACGACCAGTGGGCGCGGCTCGGCAATCGCGGCTGGAGCTGGAACGAGTGTCTGCCGTACTTCAGGCGGCTGGAGCACAACGAACTCGGCGACGGACCGACGCGCGGTGTCGACGGGCCGTTGTGGGCGTCGACCATCAAGCAGCGGCATGAACTGGTCGACGCGTTTATCGCGGCGTCCAATTCGTTAGGCGTGGCAAGCGTCGACGATTTCAACACGGGCGATCAGGAAGGCGTCGGCTACTACCAGTTGACGACCCGGCGCGGCTTCCGCTGTTCGACAGCGGTGGCTTATTTGAAGCCCGCGCGGCAACGCAAGAACCTGCACGTCGAAACGGACGCGATGGCCTCGAAGATTCTGTTCGAGGGCACCCGGGCCTGTGGCGTGCAGTACCGGCAGCATGGCGAACTGAGGGAAGTGCGCGCGAATCGCGAAGTGATCCTGACGGCCGGCGCGTTGCAGTCGCCGCAATTGCTGCAACTGTCGGGCGTGGGGCCGGCCGCGCTGCTGCGTGAGTTCGGTATTCCGGTAGTGGCCAATCGGGCGGGAGTCGGCGGCAATCTGCAGGACCATCTGCAGATCCGTCTGATCTATGAAGTCAGCAAGCCGATCACGACCAACGATCAACTGCGATCGTGGACGGGCCGCGCAAAAATGGGCCTGCAATGGGCGCTGCTGCGTAGTGGTCCGCTCGCCGTCGGCATCAACCAGGGCGGTATGTTCTGCCGCGCGTTGCCCGAGGAATCGGCGACGCCGGACATTCAGTTTCACTTCTCGACGCTCTCGGCGGACTCGGCGGGCGGCGACGTTCACGCGTTTCCCGGCTGCACGTACTCGGTGTGCCAACTACGTCCCGAATCGCGCGGCGCGGTGCGGATCCGCAGCGCCGATCCGCGTGAAGCGCCGTCGATCCAGCCGAATTATCTCGACACCGACTTCGACCGCCGCACGACGATAGCGGGCGTGCGTTTCGCGCGCCGCGTCGCAGCGGCCCAGCCGATGGCCGGTCTGATGAAGCGTGAAGTCCGCCCCGGCGCGGACGCCCAGACCGACGACGAATTGCTCGAGTTCTGCCGCGAATACGGACAGACAATTTTCCATCCGTCTGGTACAGCGAAGATGGGGACCGCCGGCGATCCGCTCGCGGTGGTCGACGAGCGTTTGCGCGTGTACGGCACGCAAGGTTTGCGCGTGGTCGACTGTTCGATCATGCCGACGCTGGTGTCGGGTAATACGAACGTGCCGATCGTGATGGTGGCGGAAAAAGCGTCGGACATGATTCTCGACGACGCGCGTGGCGTCGATCGCGGCGCGTCGGTGGCGCCCACGGCGAAGGTGGCGGCTTAGCGGTTTGCAGGTGCAGGACGCAGGTGCAACAAAGCAGGTGCAAAGCAACGCGGCCGAAACGTGCCGCGCAATGCAGTCGCGAGGCCGTGGCTTCAAGAACGGCTCGCGGTCTGCCAACAACACCCCCGGAGGAGACAGCTGGGGTTTTCGTCCGGCCGCGTGTGAGCACGAGTGGCGAACCTAAGCGGCTCGGCCGTCCATTGAGGAGCAACTGCTATGGCAATCGATCCCCGTACTATCCGGCGCGTTGCATTCGCCAGCGTGATCGGCGCGACCGTCGAATGGTATGACTTTTTCCTGTACGGCGTAGTCGCCGGCATCGTCTTCAACAAGCTCTATTTCCCCGCCAGCGATCCGCTGGTGTCCACGCTGCTCGCCTATTCGACCTTTGCGGTCGGCTTCGTCACGCGGCCGCTGGGCGGTGTGCTGTTCGGCCACTTCGGCGACAGGATCGGCCGCAAGTCGGCGCTGATCCTGACGCTCATCATCATGGGAATTTCCACGGCCGGCGTCGCGTTCGTGCCGACCTATGCGCAGATCGGTATCTGGGCGCCGATTCTGTTGTTGTCGCTGCGCGTGTTGCAGGGCATCGGTCTGGGTGGCGAATGGGGCGGGGCGGTGCTGATGGCGTACGAATACGCGCCGCCTGAAAAGCGCGGCCTCTACGCGAGCTTGCCGCAGATCGGCTTGTCGATTGGCCTGTGTCTCGCGTCGGGGATGGTCGCGAGCCTGTCGCGTCTGCTGCCCGAGACGGCGTTTCTGGCGTGGGGCTGGCGGATTGCGTTCGCCGCTTCGCTGGGGCTCGTGTTGATCGGCCTGTATATCCGTTCGAAAGTGATGGAAACGCCGGAATTCATCGCGCTCAAACGCGGCGGCCGGGAAGCCAAAATTCCGTTTGTCGACATGATTACCCGTTATCGCAGCGAGGTGATGCTCGGCATGGGCGCACGGTATATCGACGGTGTGTTCTTCAACATCTTTGCGGTGTTTTCGATCGGTTATCTCACGCAGCGTGTCTCGATGAGCCGGACCGATGCGCTGCTCGGCGTGATGATTGCGGCCGCCGTGATGTGCTTCTTCATTCCGCTGTTCGGCAGCCTGTCCGACCGGATCGGCCGCGCAAAGGTGTATTTCTGGGGTTCGCTGATTTGCGGCGTGTCGGTGTTTCCGTCGTTCTGGCTGATCGAAATGCAGCCTGGCAACACGCTGCTGATCTGGACCGCGATCGTGATTCCGTTCGGCATCTTCTACGCGATGGTCTATGGTCCCGAGGCCGCGCTGTTCGCCGAGCTGTTCGACGCCAAAGTCCGCTATACCGGCATCTCGTTCGTGTATCAGTTCTCCGGTATCTTCGCGAGCGGCCTTACGCCGATTATCGCGACGATCCTGATGCGATTGAATGGCGGCAAGCCGTGGACGGTCTGCGCGTATGTGCTGTTCTCGGCGCTGGTGTCGGCATTGTCGGCGCGTGCGATAGAGCGCAGACGGGCGGGTGCGTTCGATTCGGTGGTGCACGCGCGGTGAGCGGCGGAGGCCTCCGTTACGCGCGAAACGTCTTCGCAGTTTCTTCCGCCGCGTAACGCAGATCGGGCACGAAGGCCAGCAGATCGTCGAGCGTGACGCGGCCCACCGGCGCCTGGACCGCAATCGCCGCGCACGCGCGATTGCGGTCCAGCATGACCGGCACGGCGATTGCGATCAGCCCCTGCAGATGCTCCTGATTGTTGATGGCGAGCAGGCGCCGGCGGGTAGTCGTCAACTCTTTGCGCAACGCGTCGCGGTCGGTGATGGTCCGCTCCGAATAGCCGCGTAGCGGCAGCGTTTCAATCACCCGTTCGCGGCGGTCCTTCGGCAGAAAACTCAGCAGTAGTTTGCCGCTCGCCGAACAATGCAGCGGCACGTGCGAGCCGGCTTGCAAATGCATCCGCAGCGGCCATTCGGTTTCGACGCGGTCCACATAGACCACGTCGTTGCCGGACAGCATGGTCAGATTGCAGGTCTCGCCGATCTTCGCCACCAGCTGTTCCAGCAAAACGTGCCGCGCCGCGGCCGGTCCCGCGTGCATCAGCACGTTCACGGCCAGCATGCGCACGCGTGGCGAGCACTCGTACAGACGGTCGCCCGCGCCGCGTGTAACGAGCCACGCGTCCATCAATTGCACGAGGATGCGGTGCACGGTCTGCTTGGGCAGACCGAGTGCGTTGACGAGCTCCGTCATCGACAACGGGCTGCCTGCTTCGGCCAGCGTTTCGAGCACACGAAACGCGCGCACCGCCGCTGCATTCGACTGATTCGACGTCGACATTCCGCTCCCTTGCCTACGTGGCGATAAGTCTGATTCTGCATCGGATTGGTTGGTTTTCGGGACTGTGGAAAGTACCGAATTCCGCACTTTCCGATGCGCGCGAATGCGCTGCGACGCTTAGCGCGGAAAACGGGACTTCGGCCCGCGCGTCGGTGGCTAGATTAGTAGCACTGCAATCGAAACCGCTATCCGGAGCACACCGATATGAACGTCAGGGCCACAGGAGCCGAAGTCGCGGGCGAACGCACGGACGGCGCAGCCGACCGTGCGGTTGCCGCACTCGTGGAGAAAGCGCGCGCGGCGCAGCGTGTTTTCGAAAACGCGGGGCAAGAGGCGCTCGATACCGCGGCCGCCGCGGCCGCGTGGGCGATCATGGAGCCGCAGCGCAACCGCCGGCTCGCCGATCTGTCGGTGCGCGACACCGGCCTCGGCAACGCCGACGACAAGTTTCGCAAGAACTACCGTAAGACGCTGGGCTTGCTGCGCGATCTGCATGGCCAGAAAACCACTGGCGTGATCGCGCGCGACGACGCCAGCGGGATTGTCGAGATCGCTCGCGCGGTGGGCGTGGTAGCGGCGATCACCCCGTCGACCAATCCGGCCGCGACGCCGGTCAACAAGATCGTCAATTCGTTGAAATGCGGCAATGCGGTAATCGTTGCGCCGTCGCCGAAGGGCTATTCCTCTTGCGCGTTGCTGATCGAGTTCATTCATGCGCAGTTCGTCAAGGCGGGGCTCGACCCCGATCTCGTGCAGATGCTGCCCGCGCCGATCAGCAAGGCCGCCACCGCCGCGCTCATGCGGCAGTGCGATCTGGTCGTCGCCACCGGTTCGCAGGCGAATGTGCGGATGGCGTATGCGAGCGGCACGCCCGCGTTCGGCGTGGGTGCGGGCAATGTCGCTTCGATCGTCACTGCGTCCGCGAATCTGCGTGATGCGGCGCAAAAAATTCTGCGCTCGAAGACCTTCGACAACGCAACGAGCTGCTCGTCCGAAAATAGCGTCGTGATCGAAGCGGCCGTTTATCAGCCGATGCTGGCGGAACTGGCCGCCTGTGGCGGTGTACTGCTCGATGCCGCGCAGAAAACCCGCCTGCAGGCGGCGATGTGGGTCAACGGCAAGCTCTCCGAGCATTGCACCGCGAAATCCGCCGAGGTGATTGCGCGCGTGGCCGGTCTCGACGAGATAGCCGAGCGACATCCCGCGTTTCTGATGGTGGAGGAGAGCGGGGCCGGCAGCGACTATCCGTTCTCCGGCGAGAAACTCGCGCCGGTGCTGACCGTTTATCGCGCGGCGAATTTCGCCGCCGCCGCCGACGTTGTGCGCGACATCTACGCCTACATGGGCGCCGGCCATTCGATCGGCCTGCATTCGAGCGATGCCGCGCAAGCGGTGCAACTCGGCGTCAGCTTGCCGGTGGCGCGCGTGATCGTGAATCAGGCGCATTGCCTCGCTACCGGCGGCAACTTCGACAACGGCTTGCCGTTTTCACTGTCGATGGGCTGCGGTACGTGGGGCCGCAACAACTTCTCGGGCAACCTGGGTTTCCGCCACTACCTGAACACGACGCGAGTCGCGTACCCGATCGAGGAGCGCGTGCCGGACCCGGACGACCTGCTCGGCGACTTCTTTGCGAGGTTCGGTCGATGAGCACGCCGATGAGCCCTCCCGCCACGCTCCGCGCACTGATCGACGAGCGTGCCGTGCAATATCCCGACCAGCCTTTTCTGCTGGCCGCCCTCGACGACGATGAAACGGTGGCCCCCGAGCGTCGCGCGACCGTGCTGACGTTCGGCGCATTGCGCGACGATTGCCGCGTGCTGGAGACGCGTTTCAGGGACGCCGGGTTGCGGCCGGGCGACGTGATTTCGGTGTTCATGGGCAACGGCATCCAGACCGCGCGGCTGTTGCTCGCCGCGATGTATAGCGGGCTGGTGGCGAATCCGCTGAATCTGCTGTGTCAGCCGTCGCAGGTGCGCTATATCGTCGGCCATTCCGATACGCGGATGATTTTTGCCGCGCGCGACACGTACGCCACGATCGAAACAGCGCTCGCCGGTCTGCGAGCCGAAGGGCTGACGCGCGAGATCGCGTTGATCGAAACGGAACCGGACGATCCGACGCCGCCGTTGCTGATGCGGTGTGAGCCTGCGTTGGCGGAAAGCGGGGCACACGGGGCGGGCAGGCCGGTGTCGGGTTCCGCTTCAACGCCGCTTGCCCCGCGCGGCGTCCCTCAGCTCGCCACTGAAGAACGCGCCGACCCTTTAAGCGACCCCGCTCCCGGCGACGTCGCGTTGCTCATGTACACGTCGGGCACCACCGGCACACCGAAAGGCGTGCTGCTGAGCCACCGCAATCTGGTTGCGAACGCACGCAACATCACCGCCGAACATCGACTGAATGCCGACGATCGCGTGCTCGCCTCCCTGCCGCTTTATCACATCAACGGTCTGGTGGTGACGCTGCTCGCGCCGCTGTTTCATGGCGGGTCGGCCGTCATGACGCCGCGCTTTTCCGCGCGCACGTTCTGGCGCGACGTCGCGT
Source organism: Paraburkholderia sp. BL21I4N1 (assembly GCF_002973525.1). Lineage (GTDB taxonomy): Bacteria > Pseudomonadota > Gammaproteobacteria > Burkholderiales > Burkholderiaceae > Paraburkholderia. Next base: position 93,698 of record NZ_PVEN01000012.1, on the reverse strand, counting down.
TGCATGCCTGCACGTGGATCAACGTGGTGCCGACCATCGTCGCCTATCTGCTCAATGCCGACGAAGCCTGCACCTACGATCTGGCCGCGCTGAAGTTTTGCCGCAGCGCCTCGGCGGCGTTGCCGGCCGACCATCATCGCGCGTTCGAGGCACGCTTCGGCATCGGCGTGATCGAAACGATGGGCATGACCGAAACCGCCGCGCCGGTGTTCAGCAACCCGTACGAGATGGAGCGGCGGCGGGTCGGCAGCATCGGTCTGCCTTCCGGGGGCGAAGCGCGCGTGATCGATCGTGAAGGGCGCGACTGCGCCGCCGACGAATGCGGCGAGTTGATTCTGCGCGGCGAACAGGTGATGGGCGGCTACTACAAACGCCCCGAGGAAACCGCCGCCGCGTTCACCGCCGATGGCTGGCTGCGCACCGGCGACCTCGGCTATCGCGACGCGGACGGCTACTTCTACATCAACGGCCGGGCGAAGGAATTGATTATCAAGGGCGGCGAAAACATCGCGCCGCGCGAGATCGACGAAGCCTTGCTGCGCCACCCGGGCGTGCTGGATGCCGCCGCAGTCGGCGTTCCCGATCCGGCGTACGGGCAGGACATCGTCGCCTTCGTGGTGCCGCGTTTAAACGACGGACGCGCCGCGCCCGACCCGGCCGAACTCCGCGAGCACTGCCTGCGCGAACTGGGCCGCTACAAGACGCCGAAGGAATTCCGTTTCGTCGATGAATTGCCGCGTGGACCCTCGGGCAAGGTGCAGCGGCTGAAGCTGGTGCCCACGTGACGTTGGAAACGGCAGCATCGAACGGCGGCTGACAAAAAGCCGCTCTCGACACACAAAAGACAGCAACTACGTTGCATGGAGACAGCATGGAAACGCGCATCCGGCGTATCAAAACACGCCATATCATCCTGGCGGTCATGTGTCTGATGTACTTCATCTCTTACATTGATCGTGTGAATATTGCCGTAGCCGGCCCGTTGATCCGTCATGAGATGGGCCTCACCACGGTTCAGCTCGGCCTCGTGTTCTCGGCCTTCGCGTATCCGTACGCGGCAATGCAGATCGTCGGCGGCTGGCTGGCCGACAAGTTCGGGCCGAAACTCGTGCTGACCGTGCTGTCGCTGATCTGGGGCGTGGCGACGCTCGCCACCGGTTTCGCGGGCAGCGTGACCATGCTGGTGCTGATGCGCTTCGCGCTCGGCGTCGGTGAAGGCGGTGCGTTTCCGACCGCGACCCGCGCCTTCACCTATTGGATGCCGGTTGCCGAGCGCGGCTTCGCGCAAGGCATCACGCACAGTTTCGCGCGTCTGGGCGGCGCCGTGACGCCGCCGCTCGTGCTCGCGGTGGTGGCGACCGGCGGCTGGCGCGACGCGTTCATTCTGCTCGGTATCGCCAGTCTGGCGTGGACGGTGCTCTACCTGTTCGTGTTCACGAACTCGCCGGAGCAGAACCGCCGCATCACGCCCGAGGAAACCACGGAAATCGGCTACCGCGCCGGCGATTGCGATCGCGCGAAACACGCGGCGACGCCGTGGCGCAAACTGATCCGGCGCATGTGGCTCGTGACCTTCGTCGACTTCTGCTACGGCTGGTTGTTGTGGGTGTATCTGACCTGGCTGCCGTCGTACCTGCGCGAATCGCGTGGCTTCGATCTCAAGCAACTGGCACTGTTCACCGCATTACCGCTGCTGGCGGGCGTGATCGGCGATACGCTCGGCGGTGTGGTGTCGGACAAGCTCTTCAAGATCACCGGACGCCTGCGCTTCGCGCGCTGCGCGGTGCTGGTGGTCGGCATGGGCGGATCGCTGGTGTTTCTGGTGCCGATGGTGTCCGCCACGAATCCGCTGACCGCCGTGTGGTTTCTGTCGGCGTCGTTCTTCTTCCTCGAAATCACCAACCCGGTGCTGTGGACCTTGCCGCTCGATATCGCCGGTAAATACGCGGGCACGGCCGGCGGCATGATGAACACTGGCTTCGGCGTGGCAGGCATGATCTCGCCGGTGGTGTTCGGCTATCTGATCGAGAAGACCGGCAGCTACAACGTGCCGTTCACGATCTCGGCGGGGCTGCTCGCGGTGGGTGTGCTGGCCGCGCTGTTCATCGACACCAGCAAGACCGTCGAGGCCGACGAGGAGCGCGAACGCGCAACCGGTGTGCCGCTTGACGGCCTGCCGGCGTTCTTGCACGCGGGGCCGGCGGTGCGGTTAGAGCGCCATCACTTGCGCCGGCCGTTGCGGTGGTGGAAGTGAGAGGCGCGATTATTCGACTGCCTGTTTAAGCGCCCGCCAACGCCAGATCAAACTCGACGTGTCGAAACGGCTGCCGCCCAGCGCGCTCTTGCCGATTCCCCTTTCGCTGCGGTGCGGTTGCAGACGGTCACGTCGAGGCCGGATCTCGCGAGATGGCCGGCCATTGGTTAACCCATCACGCCGTGGCCGAGAAACGCGACGCGGCGTACGACGGGGCGGGAAGGGGGGCGAGGCGGAATGGGTCATGAGGCTCCCTGGCGTGGCTTCGGAAAACGGCATCATGCACGTTAGGACGGCGGCATCGGCTAACACCTACGAAGACATGGCGCGGCGCCGGGAAGATCGGGGCCGAGCTTCGCTGCGTTGTCCCAACGTTTCCTGGAGAAAGGCGATGAACGTCACCAGCTTCGGTGGCAGGTGCGCGTCGGGCAGATGGACCAGATGGATGGGCCAGGTTTGCGCCGGCCAGTCGGGAAACAGACGAACTAGCCGGCCCGCGTCCAGATCTTCTTGCAGCATCACCTGAGGTTGGAAAATGATCCCCAATCCCGCGAGCGCGGCCTCGCGAAGTGCGAGGCCTCCATTGACGTCGAGGCGGCCTCGCACCGGAATGTGCTCGATGCCCTTGCCGTCGGGACGTGGAAAGCACCACTCGCGTTCGGGACCGGTCGCGACCATAAAAGCCAGACAGTTGTGCTGGGCGAGATCCGCCGGTATCTGCGGATGCCCATGGCGCGCCAGATAGCTCGGTGACGCGCAGGCGATGCGCGGCGAGCAGGCCAGCGGCCGTGCGATCAAGCCCGAGTCCGGCAGCACGCCCGCGCGAATGGCGGCGTCGAAGCCGTCTTCCGCGAGGTCGACAAAACGGTCGTTCAATGACAATTCGACCTGCACTTCGGGATAGCGGTCGAGATAACCGGCCAGTGCCGGAACGAGCACACGCGTGCCATAGATAACCGGACAGCTCACTCGCAGCCGGCCACGCGGTTTGCTCTGCATCTCGCGTGCGTCCAGTTCGGCGGAGTCCACCAGCGCGAGGATTTCGAGGCACCGCGCGTGATAACGCTTGCCGAGTTCCGTCAGACTCTGACGTCGCGTGGTGCGGTTCAGCAAGCGGCCTTTGAGGCGCCGCTCCAGTTCGCGAATGTGGTTGCCGACCATGGTCGGCGTCATGCCGCTGCCCTCGGCCGCCGCGGTGAAGCTGCCGTATTCGACCACGCGCGCGAAGACGGTCATGCTGCTGAATCGATCCATTCGCAAGTCCTGTTAAGAAGTGCTCGAAGGAATGTTGGGTTTATCAACCCTAGTTAAAGAATAATACTGGGGTCCTTGCTGCACTCACACCATCTTGCGAGGACTTTCCACCATGACCGCTGCAGACATGAAGCTTCGGGATCAACGTATCGTCCTGTTGGGCGGTACATCGGGCATAGGCCTCGCCACGGCCCGAGCCGCGTTGGCCGTTGGCGCCTCTGTGATCGTGGTTTCATCGAACGCTGAGAGGGTTGCCGACGCCGTGAACGGGCTCGGCGAGCGGACCACTGGCTACACGGTCGATTTGAAGGAACAGTCGGCCGTGCGCGGCTTGTTCGAACAGATCGGGCCGTTCGATCATCTGGTTTACAGTGCGGGCGATTCGCTGCAAACCGGAGCGCTCGCCGGGATGGATCTCGACACGGTCCGTCAGGTGTTCGATGTGCGTGTCTTCGGTGCCATTGCCGCCGTAAAACATGGAGCGCCGTATCTACGTCCCGGCGGCTCCGTCGTGCTGACGAGCGGTGTCGCCAGCCTGCGGCCGCAGCGGGGCTGGGTAGCGCTTGCCGGTGCCTGTAGCGCCATGGAAGGCCTCGCGCGGGCGCTGGCGGTGGAATTGGCGCCGGTGCGCGTCAACCTGGTGAGCCCGGGGTTGGTACGTACGCCGCTGTGGGCCAATTTGCCCGACGCCGACCGTGAGGCGCTTTTCGCCGCGAGTGGGGAGGCTTTGCCGGTGGGGTATGTCGCAGGGGCCGACGATCTTGCGCACGCTTATCTTTACCTGATGACCAACCGGTATATCACCGGACAGACCGTTGCGGTGGACGGCGGTGGCGTGCTGGTTTGATGGCAGCCTGATCGACTCGTTGCCGATTTGACGGCTCTAAAGTTTGGTCCATTTCCGCCGTTAAATGAACTGCGTCGCGGTATGGCCTTTTCTGTCCGTCACGACCCGTGACGATAACTCGCCTATCATTCCGCTATCGAAACTTTTGCCTGGAATTGCCGCCGCAACGCACCGGCGCTGGATTCTTGCCCTCAGCGATGCACGTCGATCTTCTCACCATTTATTTCCTCATTGTCGGGACGCTTTTAGCCAGTTCCGGGATGACGCTTTGGGAACATCGCGCACATCCCAGGCGCAGCAAGGAATTGAAAATTCTGGCAGCGGGCTACGCAACGCTTGCCATTGGATGTGCGGCGGTAACGTTTCGTCACGAGCTGCCCGGTGCGACGGGCTCCGCCTTGAGCAACCTCGTTATCGTGACTGGCTACCTATTGGTGCTGCAAGGCGTCGCATCCTTGAGCGGCGGGGAATACCGTGGCCGGTCCGTAGCGATGCTCATTGTGCTGGCGCTCACATGGGCCGTAGCGGGCGCGCGCTGGGAAGATTCGGTGTGGTATTACGCGAGCGCCATTCCGATCGCGCTGGCCAGCGGCGCGACCTCGGTCGAACTGTGGAAATCCGATGGCATGAAATCGCTACCTTCGCGCCATATCGCGGTGTGGGTTACGGGCATTCATGCACTTTTGTACGCTGCCAGAGCGTGCATCCTGCCTCTACTGGCGGCGAGGTACGGGCGGGACGTCGTGTCGATCGCGAGCAGCGTGACGATGTACGAAGGCGTACTGTACTCGGTTGTTCTTCCGATGACTCTGCTAAGGCTCGTTCGCGAGGAAACCCACGGCGAGCTTCTGCGAGACTCCCAGACCGATTACCTGACCCGTCTGGGCAATCGCAGATGGTTTTTTGAAGAGGGGACGCGCGTGATCCGCGACGAAGCATCACGCCGCCCGATTTCCCTCCTCGCATTCGATCTCGATCTCTTCAAGACAATCAATGACCGATACGGCCACAAGACGGGCGACGAGGTACTCAAGGCATTTGGCGCCATAGCCCGGCGCGTGGCGGGTCCGGATGCGATTCTCGCGCGCATCGGCGGTGAAGAGTTCGCTGCCTTGCTTCCCAACCAGGGTGCTCTTGGCGCCAAAGACGTCGGTGAGACCATCGCTAAACGTTTCGCTGAGGCGATTCCTCACCTTATTGATGGCGTGGCCATGGAAGCAACCGTTAGTGTCGGACTAGCACAGTTGGGAGTAGAGGCGCCCACGCTTGGCGATCTGCTGGCGGCTGCGGACACGGCGTTGTACAACGCGAAGTCGCTCGGCGGTAATCGGCTCGTATTGGCGCCGCAGGCGGCGCGTTCCGAAGTCGCCTGAGGATCGTGAGGACGGGGCTTGCGGTTAGCCGCGCGATGCGGGTGGGCGACACCGAGGTCGATGACGATCTTCAATCGTTCAACCACGCCGAACCCAATATCGCACAGCAAATAACACAATCAGCGGCGTAACAAAGGACACCGTCAGCGTGATTTTGCGAAAGAGTAGGGGACCACACCCTTCTCGCCGACGATCTATTGTCATAGTGTTCTTGCCAATCGCGTTTAGCCTTTCGGCGATCAGCGCCAGATTCGAAAGAAAGCGCTGGCCGCCGGTCGCGTCAGCATCTACGACATTGGGGCTGACGCCCGCCCGCTTTCTGTAAGCGCGACGGGCTTCGGCGGGTCGGCTCTGGTCCGTGGCGATCGAACCGTCTCCGACCAGCTGCGATCATTCAACAGATGACGCCAGATCGCCAACAATCCCAGGTGGCGAACCAGAAGGAATTCCGAAGTAAGCAATGAGCATGTCGCAGAGAAGATCGGCCTGACGAATCAGTTTTGCAGTTGAGGTTCGCTCGTCCGTGGTTCTTTCGGCGAAGCTTGTGACCAGCAGGACGATGAAGTTGACGTTGAAGTCGAGATCTTCGGCATCCGCGATTTCTAGCGCGTCTTTGATGAATGCCTTCGTCAGTGCTGCGCCCTCCGCAATCAGATCCCGGAACTCCTTCGTCTCCTTGAGATCAACCGCTGCCGTCTTCAATGCCTGACGCAGGTCCGCTTCCGCCGCCTCGATCCTGAAAAATTCGCGAATAAATTCCCGTAACTTACCTTGGTGATCGAAACCCGATCGCTGGAGGATCGGCGATAGCTTTGCAAGCTGCCTTTCCCAGGCCGTCTGGGCTACATAAAAGAGCAAAGCCTGCTTGTTCGGAAAGTACTGATAGAACGACGCGATGTTGACGCCCGCTTTTTCGCAGACCTTGTTGGCAGTGAAGCCGCTGGGCCCCTCACGACGCAAAATGTAAGTGGCAGCCTCGGCAATGGCGGCGACCGTTGCGATAGAGCGCCCCTGTTTCGCCTGCTTTTTCAATGAGATATCTATCTTTCGCTTCACGCCGCAATGGACTCCGGCAATGTGATTAGAGAATATAACTAAAAAATTATATTCTGATTCCATCGAAATCAAACGACGGGATGAAGATCATGGAAGTAAATTGCGAGGAAACCTCGGTTGTCATCGTTGGGGCCGGCGTGGCTGGTCTGACGCTGGCGACCTTCCTGCAGAGTGCGGGGGTGAATTGCGTGGTACTTGAGCGGCGTGAGCGCGCATACATCGAGGTACGTCAACGCGCCGGTGTCGTTGAGGCTCGCGGCGTGCGCATGTTTGAACGGTGGCGGTTGGCCGATAAGCTTCTTGGCGGCCCTGTCGCGCAGACCATTGATTACCGCGTGAACGGCATAGGCCGTATCTTTGAAACATCAGGAGACGATGGCAGCGAAGGTCGGTTTTGCACCCAGCAGATGCTGGTTGGGAACCTGTTGCGGGAACACATTGACCTTGGTGGCGGGGACGTCCGCTTCGCGGTCGCTGACGTGGCAATCCACAACGAACAGGACTGTCGACCGGGGGTCAGCTATTCCGATTCGACTGGTCCGCATGAAATTCTCTGTGATTACATCGTAGGGTGTGATGGCGATCGCGGCGTAAGCCGAGCCTCTATTCCCGATGGTGTTCTCAGTGAGTTTAGTTACGAGTTCGGCTATGCGTGGTTGGCCGCGCTGGTCGACGCCCCGGTAACCGGACAACCGATCATGGGCGTAAGCGATCACGGTTTTGTCGCGCAACTTCCTCGCGGCCCCAGTAAAAGTCGGTACTACCTCCAGTGCCCGCTAAGCGATGGCCCCGAGGACTGGCCCGATGAACGACTCTGGAATGAAATCCGGCTGCGACGGAACGACAACACGATCCGGGATGCGGTGGTCCATGACAAGGACTTCGTCCCCCTGCGCTCCGTGGTCTACGCGCCTATGCAGTACAGGAATCTTTTCCTTGCCGGAGATGCCGCACACCTTGTACCGCCTACTGGTGCGAAGGGTATGAATCTCGCCCTGTTCGATGTTGACGTCCTCGCTCAAGCGTTGACAAGCGCAGTACTCCATCACGACAAAATCGGGCTAGAGTGTTATTCCGACACCGTTCTGCCGCACATCTGGAAGTATCAGGAATTCAGTCTCTGGATGACGGAAACGATGCACGATGCCGGCGACGCTACGCAGCACGGAAAGTTTCGCCAGATGATCGCTCGTGCACGTCTCGACACGCTGTTCGACTCATCGACGGCGAGTCGACTCCATAGTGAGTACCAACGCGGAGATCTTTGATCCCTGGACTGCAATGAACTCGCAATGTGACGAGGCGGGCTGGCAGGACGCTGCGGCTCCGGTTTCTGTGCTGTCGGCTCCGGTTTGCCGGCCTAGATGCGCATGCATGTCTAGGCCGCTTTTGGGAAGGATCAGGACCGCTCAGGGTCGCGTGCTGCCGGTAGATGTCTTGCGAAATTCGGGTGATGTATGCCAATTGCGTGATGCAGTGATCGGCCAGCAGCAGCTACTCGTTCGCGATATTATTTTGCTGTTCGAACGGCTGTACCTAGTTTGTGAACAGACCTTCAAAACCAAACGAGTGGGCACTCTTGAGCGCAACATCTTTTGATTCTTCAATTCTGTTGACACCACGTATCAGACTTGAGCCCCTGGCCGCAGGCCATGCAGCGGTAATGTTCGACGGACTTGCCAACCCCGGTGGCTATCTTTACATTCCGCAAGAGCCGCCGACAAAGCTGGAAGATTTGACCGCCAGATATCGGAAGCTGGAAAGCCGCCGTTCTTCTGATGATACCGAGGCCTGGTTGAACTGGGCGCTAATTGGCCTTGACGGCAAAGCGCACGGCTATGTTCAGGCGACGGTCAACCTGAATTCAAAAGAGGCTTTCATAGCGTATTTCGTATTTTCGCCGAGTCAACGTCTGGGCTATGCAAGGGAAGCTTTAAACGTACTCCTGCCTGCTCTTCGCGAAGCCTACGGCATAGTTAAGTTCAATGCGGAAATCGATACGCGGAATGTAGCGTCGATTCGACTCGTCGAATCTCTTGGTTTTACGTGCACTCGGCACGTGCGGAATGCTGACGAGTTCAAGGGCTCTGTAAGCGATGAATATCACTATTCACTCTAGGAACCACTGTGTGATCCGGCGCGTCGTGAAACGCCTTCCGCAAGGTTCGATTTCGAGCAACCGATCAACCGCCGCCTCGCTGATACGAACGACCGCTTTACCTTGAAAGATGTCCTAGGCTTAACGCGGCACCGTGCATCTGTTCCGGGTCGGCTAGGGTCTGTGGCGATCGGACCGTGTCCGACAAGGAAGGGACACTCGACCGAGGTTCACAAATCGTCGACAATGTCTTAATTGTAGACCGCAGCACTTGACTCGACAGACAGTGTCTGTTCATTTCGTCGAAGGTATCCATGCGAAAGGCGCTCGCGTTTTTAATATTAGCAACCCCGATGATTAACGCGTATGCCGGGTATAACTTCGTGGTGCCGGCTCGCTCTATTGAACGCATCGGTGTGGGACGGATGGAATATATTCCCGGTCCCAACGCTGAGTCTGTTGAGCCGTTTGCGACAGCTCACGAATTTTGCATGCAAGCAGCAACATCTGCGTTGATTCAGTTTGACGATGTCCTGCGAGCTAGTGCGCGATCGGCGTTCCCAAAATCTCCCGTCTCATCCCCGCAATTGCCAGCGTTGAAGTGGGCGTACGCCACAGTTCTGCCTCTTCCAGCACCTTTTACGTCATATCGGTTCCCACAGAATCAGTGTGTGCGCGGCTACGACGCGTTCAAACCTGCACTGGTTGCTCTCCCGACCGTGGAGCACCTCTATTCGGGCGTCGAGACATGCGCGATGATGCATGGCTATGATCACGTTGATCGGCATGAACGTTGCGTTGAGGCAATTGCTGAACATTTGGAACAATGAGTTCCGCTTGGGTCGATTATTTCCGATGCGATTGGCTTCCTCGCGCGCCGCCGAAGTCGCAGCACGGGATCGGCTTACAGACAGCCCATCATCTGTTTCGGGTCCAGAGCACGCCGAGCGCTTTGGACGGTGATCGGCCAGCCGGTAAATCAGGGGATGGTATGTCCGACTACAAACAGACGCGAAGTGTTTCGCGAGCGACTTTCATACTGGCTGGGCTGACGTTCCTCTCGCAGGGAGCTTGGGCAGATGCCCCTTACAGTTTCATTCGTATTCAGTGTATGAGTGCGATCAACCGGCTCGAGGTCAGCACGTTCATTACCTGGAATGTGTGCGACACCGGATGCTCGCAAGCAGCACCGCTGGCGAGGCAAGGGATATACGAACTGAGGAAATTCATCCAGCAATATTCTAAACACCCCTTCGAGTGTGATCTTGGGGCGGGTCAAAAGGCTGTCGTGTCAATTCTGGATCACTGGCCCGGCAGAGCACTTCCCGGGATGGAATTCGATGTCAGTATCAATGGCAGACGAGTCGTACCGCCTCAGAGGCTAGACGGTGAGGATGAGCTTGACCTCCAGGTTCAGGCGTTTCTAGGCAACAACGATGCGGCGGGCCAGCCTATCAATCCTGCGTCGGTTTCTACCAATCTTTGCTTTCTCGACGGGAGAGATCCGCTTGCGCTTCCCGGTTCGATGAGGTGCATGAGAACATGGGTAGGCTCCGGTGAGGGATGGACAAACAATCAGGCCGATAGCGCGCAATACGAAAGAACAGTCCACTCGAACTGAGTAACGATTCGCTATCGCAAGTCCTCGACTGAACGATTCGAGCTACTGTTCGCGACGGTCCGTTTGCGAGAAAGCTAAACGTCTCTTCCCGATCGGGTTATGTCCTTTGCATGATGCGCAGCCCGAGACGGTCGTCGTACTAGGTGGTGAGACGCAGTGCGGCCAGTTGCGGTCGTTCGACACGTCCGCCAAAATCGGCAGCAATCGGCTGAGGACGGGCCAGCCATGTAACCGGATGCGCTTGCGTGTTACGCTCAATTAATATCGAAAGTCTCAGGGGGCGTTTTGAAGAGAGCCGCGTTCTTGATTATGCTGCTGATGATCTTGGGATGGGATAAGCGGGCTACGGCGTTGGTACCCGCGTCGTATCGAGTAGAGCTCAAGGCGTATTTTGATCGCGGTGAACTAACTCTTTCGAAGTCGAAACAACATAGACTCGAAGAGGTTGCCGGCCATCTGGATGATTTCAGTTCTGCGGTGATTTATATCGTTGCCCATGGTGACGCAGAGCCAAGTGCTGCATCAACGGACCGAGAGCAACTGATGGCTCATGCTCGTGCTCAATCGGTGGGCGCAATCTTCGCGAGACGAGCTGATCCATCCGTTCAACAAATGCGTATTGAAACGGAGCCGATTCATGATGTGACCGAAGTGGGACTTGTCGAGATCGTCATAAGTGGCTTTTGCCGACAAGGCTATGCAGCTTGCGATGAACATTGGCGAAGCCACGAGTAATGACCCGCACGTCTCGAATGTGCAGCCGTGTTCATTTGTCGGGTGCTATCCGGCCATGAAGGGACTATCGACGCGCATAGCTAAATCATCGACAATCTACGTCGATACGTCGTCGACGACGGGGAAAGTTGAGGGATCTGGCCTTACGGCAAACATAGGGCTCCAATGCGTAAAATATGCGTACTCATTGCTCTCGCGGTGACCACTTCGGGAGCAACAGCAAACCCGTCAGTGGCTGCTCTTTACGGCGTGGAATTTGATCCTGCGCTTCCAACTGCCACGCATCCCGGGGGATTAATCTCCGCTAATGGCGAACTATCACCGCTGCTGCCGCAGGCGCGGGCGTGTTTTGAACGGCCCGCGGCGCAAGCGTTGGTCCGCTTTACTATAGGGCTGTCCTCGGACGCGTTGCGACACTTGCCGATGTCGTTGGGGTTCCTCCACGCTTGGCTGCGATCAACCTGTCCAATAGCCGTTACTCAAGATTGAACAGCGGTTCGACGAGATCCTTGAGGCGTGTCAAGGATGAGTATGCGTTTACCAAATGACCGCTAATGAGAACTGCAACTGACCGCTCCGGGTCGAACCGGGCCGGTCGCCATTCCTCCCAGGTCGGCCAGGAACAGCCGTTCGAAGTTGGCGGCCAGATCGGTGCCAATTTGATGTCTGCGGGATTAGATCGCCACGCTGCCGACGAATCACTGAGGATTGCCGGCAATAGCGCCTAGGCGTTTGTGGCCCCGCAGCGGCACTGGCTTGAACGGAAGGTCAAAGTCGCTTTGGGGTATTAGTCTAAGTCTGCTTGAGGATGCGATTCTTTCCGGCCGGATAGCTTTCAGCCTAGGATCGTACCAAGCGACGACGAGCACGTGGCCTCGCATGCTTCCTTGTGTCGGCCAGTAAGCAATATCCATTAACACTTCGCGTCGGCCTTTGTTTGTGTAGTCTCCCTGTGCAGAGGTGTGGTAACGCACATTGAAGTCGTCGAAGCAGAACGAATCAACGCTTTTAACCAGAACCTTTTCGCATCCCGGGTAAGTCCAGACAGGGAACTTGCCGTCTGTAATTCGTATCTCCCCCTCTTGATCGCGGCGATGAAAGGTCTCCACACGTTTGAGTTGATCGTAGTGGTTACCGTCGCAGGAATAGATGAGACACATGAATTCGTTAGAAAACATCTCGACATTGTCCAGGTCGACGGCGTCTTGCGCTCTCTTTTTCGAAGAATGATCCTGGGCGGACAATAGTGCGAATTGACAAAGTTGATAGTTGGCGCCATATGCGCTATCGCCCATCGTATCCGACGAGTACTGCCATGCGCCCGCATTCAATGTGTACAACTGGCGACAGGTTTTTGGATGTCGATAGGTCTGGAAATTCATATCAAAGTACATGGCGTAGTACATTCCGTCACCGCCGTCATCCAGAATATCTCCACGATCCAGAATTGCCTCGAGGTCAGGGGCAGCCGCCGCGTAAGCCTGCACTACATAAGACTGCTGGACGACCAATTCATCATTTAGCTCGGCCTCGCGTTCTCGGTAGACGTTAGTGATGCATTCCGCGAGATGCTCTGAGGGCAGGCCGTCGATTAGACACGCCTCGTCCCGCAGTTCCAGCCAATTCATCTGTCCGACGATCAGACTGCGTTGCTGTGAATCGTTGTAAGCGAGCAGCAACCTTTGTATAAGAAGGGCGACTTTCGCATCCTCCATCTGAAGACCATTATCGAGGCACACTATTCGATCGATCTGACTGTTATTCGAACAATTGGCCGCAGATGCGGTCGACGAAAAAGACAGCCACATGATTGCGATCAGGATGGGAGCGAAGTGCTTCATATGTCCGAAAGATTATGGAAATATTTGAGGGGTGTAAGGACGTGCCCACTGCGATAACGGCAGCGGCGGACGGTACTTGAGCGACAGAGACAATGGACCAAGCAGTGAAAATGGAATAGCCACGGCGCAGTAGGGGCCCCAGCGCCCACTCAAGACATTGATCAAATGCACGTAGATACACCCACCAACCCGCCCGCAGAAGTGGCTTGTCGTATCCGTTCTCTCAAGAACGACCACGTTGAATGTCTGCTTTCCGGATTTAACAATGTCGCGTCAGGGTTGATCAACAACTCCCGCTCCCCATCGCGCACACGCCGTACGAAAAACCGAATCCTGTGGCCACCCCTGGTTAAAAACTGGCACCTCAGACCACTGCCTCCTTCACCATTCAATACCATCACGCCCGAGCTACATAAGGGTGAGCCGCTCAACGTCCACGACGCCCACGAACCCCCGTTCCCTGAAGCCCCCCGTGAGCCTGGCGATAACCCGTAAACGCATCACACGCCGCCACCTCGCGCCGCCCGGCATGAAGTCTTCCGCAACCACCCGCATAATATCGTTCTGCTTCGCTCACCCAAGGCAGCCGAAGATGAACAGTCTTTCAACAATGAAACCCCATCGCCCCACGATAAAAACGCGGGCCGCTGCCGTTGTGCTGGCAACAAGCGCGGTCTTCCCCACGGGGCTCGCGTTGTCCATGCTCGCGTTCATGCCCACAGCCGCATTCGCGCAAACGCAAAGCCAAACGCAAAGCGCCTCGCAACCACCAGCTCTGACGACCCCGCCCACCCCCTCAAGGACCACCATGGCCTCCGCATTCGCCCCGCACGGCACGCTTCGCGCGTCGATCAATCTCGGCAATCCGGTGCTGGCCAGTCTCGATCCGGCCACCGGTCAACCCGTCGGCGTTTCCGTCGATCTCGCCACCGAATTCGCCAAACGCCTCGGCGTGCCGCTGCAACTGGTCGCGGTCAAATCGGCGGGTCTGTCGGTCGATAACGTCAATCAGGACAAAGCGGACATCGGCTTCTTCGCTGTCGATCCAAAACGTGGCGAGGAGATCGCGTTCACGAAGCCCTACGTGCTGATTGAAGGCTTCTATCTGGTGCGCGATACATCGCCGATCACCGGCAATGCGCAGGTCGATCGACCCGGCGTAACCGTCGCGGTGGGCAAGGGCAGTGCTTACGATCTGTTTCTGACGCGCGAACTTCAGCACGCCACACTGGTTCGCATTCCGACATCGCCGGCGGTCGTGCAAGGTTTTCTGGATCAGCATCTTGACGTGGCCGCGGGCGTCAAACAACAACTTCAGCAAGACGCAGCGCGCACGGGTGGATTGCGCCTACTCGATCAACGCTTCATGGTGATCCGGCAGGCGATGGGCGTGCCCAAGGCGCGAGGCGAGGACGCGGCCGCTTATCTCTCGAGCTTCGTCGAGGAGATGAAGGCGTCGGGGTTCGTGAAGGCGTCGCTGGCGCGGCATCGTATCGATGGCGCGGCCGTCGCGGGCGACGGCGACTAGCAAGTCAGGCGACGGTCGATCCTCACCGACACGAAGCAGACAGCGCGCATGAAATGCATGAAACGCATGAAACGCATGAAACGCATGAAACGCATGAAACGCATGAAACGCATGAAACGCATAGGCGCGCACCCCCGCACTTCTCACGCAAACGTTTCCGCGTTTATGATTCAACCGTCATAACGATTCAGGATTCGTCAACACGACACGCGCCGCAAAGCCTGACAATCGAACACCATCAATGCGCGCTCACCGCGCATTGATTCATGTCCCGCGCATCAATTCCCAGCGGCTCAACGGCCGATCAAGCAAAGGCGAAGCCCACTCGCCGTCAAACAGCAATTTTCAGATAGCACTGCGCAATTCCCCCTAAGAACTGACCCGCCAACCGTCGCTATGCTCCGGGCTCGGCTTTATCAAATCGTCGCGTCTTTTACGAGGAGATATATGGTTGTTCTATTCGAGCACGATGAGCTGGACGAGGCGCCTCAGCATCACGATTACGCGCCGCAGGCATCCACGGGTCAGTGCCATGGAACGTTCGGCGAGTTGATGCAAGGCGTATTGCCGGACGACCGGCATATTCTCGTCACGCTGCCGATCAACCTGAAGAGTGTGATCGAATTCAGCGCCGCGCGCACCGACCGGGTGGGCGCCGACGTCAGCCGCAAGACCAAGGCGTGTCGCGCCGTCGAGGATTATCTGCGCCTCGCCGACCTGCCGCCCGGTGGTCTGCTGAATTTCAGATCGACGTTCCCGGTCGGCAAGGGGCTGGCGAGTTCATCGGCGGACATGGTCGCGGCGATCCGCGCGGCGGCCCGGCATTACGGCCAGACGCCCGCGCCGGAAACCATCGAATCGGTGTTGCGCTTCATCGAACCGACCGACGGCGTGATGTACGACGGCGTCGTGTCGTTCTATCACCGCGAAGTCAAACTCGACGAACAGCTCGGCGCCACGCCGGGCCTCGCGATCGTCTCCGCCGACCGCGGCGGCGAATGCGACACCGTCGAGTTCAACCGTCGCAAGCACGAGATGCCCAGTGCGGTGCGTCACGAGTACCGCGACATGCTGGCCGGCATGAAAGAGGCGATCCGCGCATCCGATCTGCGCACGATCGGTGCGATCGCGACGCGCAGTTGCGACCTGTCGCAAGCCTTCAACCCGCATCCGCACATTGGCCTGATGCGCGAACTGCGCGCAGGAACCGACGCGCTCGGCCTCGTGGCGACCCATTCCGGCACCTGCATCGGCCTGCTTTACGACGCCGGCGACCCCGAGCGTCACGCGAAAACGGCGCACGTCCAGGCGTCGCTGCGCGCGCTCCAGATTGAATCGAGTCAATACACGACGGTATAGGAATCCAGATGCTCAGATATAAATCCTCGCTGGACGCGATGCGGGACGCCACACTGTTTCCAATCGCCGACCAGGAGCACACGCTGCACATGGTGTCGTTCAAGGCGATGAAAATCGTGCCCGCGAACTTCATCATCCAGAAGGCGATCGCGCGCGGCGATCTGAAGCCGGGCGGCACGGTCGTGGAAACCTCGAGCGGCAACTTCGCGCTCGGCATGGCGATCGTCTGCAACCGCCTGAAGCATCGTTTCGTCGCGATCGGCGATCCGGCCATCGAGCCGTCGTATAAGCGTCAGCTGGAAATGCTGGGCGGCCAGGTCGAAATCATCACCGACAAGAAGGGCAGTCAGGGCTATCAGAAAGCACGCCTCGACCGTCTGCACGAGATTCTCGACGACGAACCTGGCTCGTTCTGGTGCCGTCAATATGACAACGAGGACAACGCGAACGCCTATGCCGAGCTAGGCCGCGAATTGCTCGCCGCCGTGGGTCAACGGCTGGTGCTGGTCGCGCCGGTCGGGTCGGGCGGTTCGAGTTGCGGGATCGCCGGCGCGCTGCGCGCGGCCGGCGCGGACTGCACGCTGGTGGGTGTCGATACGTTCAACAGCATTCTGTTCGGCCAGCCGGACGGACCGCGCAAACTGCGCGGCCTCGGCAACACGGTGATGCCGAAGAACCTCAAGCAAACGCTGTTCGACGACGTGCATTGGGTCGGTTCGGACTTCGCGGAACATTTCACGCGCAAGCTGTACGCGTCCACCGGACATTTTCGTGGGCCGACCACCGGCGCGGCGTTCGCGGTCGCGCGCTTCGTCCGCGAGCGCCATGCGGAGACGCCCGTGGTGTTCCTGAGTCCGGACGACGGCTCGCGCTACGTCGACACGACCTACGCCGCCGACCCGGCCAACGCCGCCTACGACACGCTCGCGCCGCAACAGATCGCGCAGCCCACCGCGTATGCGCCTGGCTCGGACTGGGCGTGGATGAACTGGCAGCGCGCCGATATTCAACAATACCGTTAAGCCATGGCGATCATTTACGTCGAATCGAACACCACGGGCTTTGGGCACCGCTTGCTGGAGGTGTCGTGTCTGTATGACAGCGTGTACTTCTTCATTAGCGACCCGGCGCGCTATGCCTTTCTGGACCGCTTGCCGGCCGCGGTGAATGTCGTGCTCTGCGATACGCGTTCAGTCGACGCGCTTCGCGAGGCCTCGGCACCTATCGACGCGATCCGCTACGTCGTATCGACGAGCGATGCCTTCATCGACATCGCCGCGCGGCTGTCCGACGAACTCGGTTTGCCGACCAACTCCGCCGCGGCCATTGCGTTATGTCGCGACAAGCTGCGCTTGCAGGACGTGCTGCGCGACAGCGGCGTCGCCTATCCGCACACCACGACGATCCGCTCGGCCGATGCCGTGGCGCGCCTGAGCTTTCCGGTGATCGTCAAGCCGCGGCAAGGCACGGGCAGCATCGGCGTCCGGCTGGTTGAACGTGCGCAGGACTTTCCGCTGCAATTCGACGACGACCTGATCTGCCAGCGCTTCATTCCGGGCACGGAGTTTTCGGTCGAATCCTTCAGCGACGCCGACGGTCATCAGATTCTCGGCGTGACGCGCAAGTTCGTCACCAAGCCGCCGCATTTTCTGGAACTGGCGCACGTGTTTCCGGCCGACCTCGACACCGTGATTCGCTCGCGCATTGTCGATACGGTGCGGCGCGCGCTCGACGCGGTCGGCTACAGTTTCGGCCCCGCGCATACCGAGGTGAAGGTGCACGACGGCGCGGTGTCGATTATTGAAATCAACGCGCGGCTCGCCGGCGGCATGATTCCGACGCTAATGGAGCGTTCGTTCGGCTGGTCGATGGCGGAGCTGTACGTACGCAGCTATCTCGCCGGCCGCAGCCAGTTCGTGGTGCCGACGCCCGCGCTCTACAGCGCGGTGGCGTTCGTGGTGCCGGAGGTGGGGCGTCGTTACGTCGGCATCGACTTTCCGCGCGATTGCGTCGACGCGGGGCTGTTTCGCAGCGAAGGCGTCAACGCGGGCAAGTTCGATTTTTCCGATCGCGCGGGTTATGTGATTTCGGTTGGCCGTAGCGCGATGTCGGCGCTACGGCAAAGTTTGTCGTTGCGCATGCGCTCGGCGGTGCTCTATGACGACCGGCGCGACCCGCCGCCCGACGCGCAGACAATTCACGAAATCGTCTACCGCACCACGGGGCCCGGCTTCGGCGCGCTGACCGACACGCTGCTCGTGATCGAAAAGGCCCATCTGACGATGCTGCGTCAGCAAGGCCTGCTGAACGCCACCCAGTTCGCCGCGCTGAAACAGGCCGTGCTGGCGCTGGAAGCCGAACCGGGACTGCTGCGCGATCACGTCTCCGGTCGCGGCGATTACTTCGATTACGAAAACTACGTGATCGACCGGTGCGGACGTGAAACGGGCGGCATGATTCAGGCGGCTCGTTCGCGCAACGACATCAACGCCACGCATCTGTCACTGACGTTGCGCGAAGCGCTGTCGCGGGTCAGTTCACGCACGGTCGACCTGGCCGCCGTGCTGGCGCGGCGCGCCAACGAAACCGCCGACGTGCTGCTGCCGATCTACAGCCAGTATCAGACGGCCATGCCGGGTTCCGCCGGTCACTACCTGGTCGCGCAAGGCCAGATCCTGCTCGATACGCTCGGCGCGTTATCGGCCTTGCACGACAGCCTGAGCGTGTCGCCGCTCGGCGCCTGCGCGGGCGCGGGGACGACGTTCGTCACCGACACCCACAGCACGGCGGCCTTGCTCGGCTTCGCGAGCGGCCCGTCGAATTCGCTGCGGGCGATCAGCGACAAGAATCACGCGCAGCGCGGCGTGTATCTGCTGACCGAACTGAGCGGCAACCTGAACCGGATCGCCAGCGACCTGCAACTGTGGACCATGCGTGAGCTGGCGCTCGTCGCGTTGCCGGAGGCGATGTATGGCGGCTCGTCCAACATGCCGCAAAAGCGCAACCCGTACCTGCTCGAATGGCTGCGGCTGGGCCACGAACGCAACGCGGCCCGCCTGACGATGGCGGTGTCGTCGCTGTCGCATCTGCCGACCGGCAACTCCTATCAGGCGAGCCGCACGGCCGTCGAAACGCTGGTCGAGTCGACCGGGCAGATCGTCGATATGTTGACCGTACTGACCTATGCCATCGACGGCGCGCGTTTCGACGCAGACGCAGCACGTCGCGCGCTTGAAGCGGGTAACGGTTGCGCGACACTCGTGGCGGAACTGCTGGTGCAGCGGCACGAGGCTTCGTTTCGCGATGCCCATGCGCTGGTGGGCCACGCCCTTGCGACTACCGGGGCCGTGTCCGCCGCCGACGCAGCCGCGCGCGCCCTAGTCGCCAGCATGAACGACGAACTGACCTCTGGCCACGTAGTCGACCGCCTCGGCGGCGGCGGCGGACCGTCGGCGGATAACACGCGCGCGGCATGGAAAGTCCTCGACATGCAACTCCGCGACGCCCGTCGATATCATCTGGCGCGCGAGGCGCGCGCCGCCGCGTTGACGCGTGAACTCGATCGCCGCTTCAGGAGAACCCTTTGAACCGCTCGACCCGATCGACTCCTTCGATGCCGAACATCACCTTGCTTTGCTCGGACGGGCCACATCATCTGTATCTGGCCGCCGAAATCCTGAAGACCTTCGGCAAGCTGCGCCTCATCGTCGAACCCGGCCATGCGCAGGCGTCCCGTTTGTGGCGTAACGGCCAATACCGCGCGTACGGCTGGACGCTTTATCACCAGTGGCGGCGCAGCCTGTTCGGCTACGACACGTACCGTCAGCGCTATTTCACGCAAGGCGACGCGCCGCTCACGTGGGACGCGCTGCGCCGCGACGCTCGCGTGCGCCTGATCGAAACGCCGTGGATCAACGATCCCTGCGTCGTCGAAACCTTGCGGGAAGAGGGCGCCGACGCGTACATCGTGATGGGCACCAAGAAGATCGGCGCGGCCGTGCTGGAGCAGATTCCACCGGACCGGATTCTTAACCTGCACGGTGGCCATCTGCCTCATTACAAGGGCAATCACTGTTTCTTCTTCGCGTTGCATCACGGCGAATTCGACAAGCTGAGCACGACGCTGCACCGTGTGGCGTCCGGTCTCGATACCGGCGCGATCGTCTCGCACCACACGGTGCAATTCCAGCCGGGCGACAATTCGGAAATGCTCTATTCGCGCGCCGAAAGGCGCGCCGTGGACAATCTGGTCGTGCGCCTCAAGATGGACCCGGACGTCACGCGCTGGGACAGCGAACCGCAACCCAACGCGGGCGTGACGTACCGCATGCGCGATCGCGGTCCGCTGGTCGAACTCGCGCACCGCTTCGCGCTGTTCCGACATCGCCGCGCGGCGTCGGCCGTGCGTCGGCAAGGGAATCAGGCACGATGAACAGCGCACTGATTGCCCAGCTTTCGCAGGTCGCGCTGTTTTCGATCCCGCTGACCATTTCGCCGGGGCCGAACAACCTGATGATGACCACCAACTGCGCGCAGTTCGGCTTCCGGCGCACGCTGCCTTCGCTGGTCGGCATTTCGCTTGGCGTGTTCGTGCTGTTCATGGTGGTGGCGTTAGGCCTAGGCGGTGTGCTGGCCCGCTATCCGCAACTGCATCTCGTGCTGAAAGTGGTGGGTTCCGCGTACATTCTGTATCTGTCGTATCTGCTGTTCACGTCGCATTCGTCGAGCGCGCAGAAGAAATCGACCGAGCGGCCGATCACCTTCGTTCAGGCGGCCTTGCTGCAAGTGTTGAATCCCAAGATCTGGCTGCTCGCCGCGACGGCCTGTTCCACGTTTCTTCCCCTGACCGGCAACATCCACACCGACGCGATTCTGCTGTCGCTCACGCTCGGCGCGATCTTCTTTCCGTGCAATTCGATCTGGGCGTTGTTCGGACTCGTGATGCGCGGGGTGATGCGCGGCCGGGCGTTCTACCGGACCATGGGCTTGATGACGGCGTCGTCGGTCTTTTTTGTACTGTTTTGAATGGACTCATTAGCCGCTACGTCACGGCTTGCGCGCATTTTTATCAAGGACGGCCATGAACCACATCGTGCTGGCTTTTTGCATCGACCCGGCAAAAGATCCTGTTTCGTCGCATGTGCTCGAGCGACTGCTGGCCTCGGGCGCGTTCGCGCCGACCGACGGCAGCGTGGACAACCACCCCGTGTTGCGTGCGCAACTGGGCAGCGTACGCTGCGATCTGCTGCAACTCGACGACGTGCTGAGCCACGACTATCCCCGCTACGCGCCGATCCTCAACGACGCGTTCGGCAGCGCCGACGCGGTCGTGATCGTCAACTGGCATGAAGGCAAGAACGCGCCCGATCCGATCTTCACGGTGCAAACCACCGGCGACATCGAAACCGGCACCTTCAGCCCCGTCGATCCGGCCGTGACGCGCGCGCTGTTCCTCGCGGTGGAAACGCAGCGGCAAAAGGCCGGCCTCGGGCAATTCTCGACGTGGATGGAGGCGACACACTGGTCCGGCCCGCTGTACGGCGCCGCGTCCGGCAAGCTGGTGAGCCTCGTGAAGCCCTCGGTGATCGATCTGGAGATCGGCAGCACGCCGCGCGCATGGTCGTATCCGGCCGCCGCCGAGGTGCTCGCGCGGGCGCTGCTCACGGCGTTCGAGTCGCCGGAGAAGCCCGCGATTTCGCTGCTGGGAATCGGCGGCACGCATTTCGAAGCGGGTTTCACGCAACTGCTGCGCGACTACGGTGAAACGCAAGGACTCGCTTTCTCGCATCTGCTGCCGAATCACTGGCTGGTCGCGCATCGTTATGAATCGTCGGCGCGGCTGCCCGATCTGCTGGCCTGCGCCCGCTCGATCAAAGGCGGCGTCGATGCGATTGCGTTCCACGACAATCTGAAAAGCAGCTACAAGCATCAGGTGCAGTTGCTCGCCAGCGAGCTGGGCGTGCCGGCGTTCTCGCACCGCAAATTGCGTTCGGACGACATCGCCGGTCTGATTCGCGACGCCCGCGTCGAATCCTGATGCGTGGCCAATCAAAGCCCTCGCAGCGCCCTTGGCGGATAGCCGAAATGCTTCTTGAACGCCGTAGTGAACTGACTATGCTGCGCGTAGCCGCATTCAAGCGCGATGGTGGTGATTTTCTGCGGACTGTTCTTGAGCAGGTTGTGCGCGCGGCTCATTCGCGCGTGGGTCAGAAACGCATGCGGCGAGTGGCCGAAGGTGGTTTTGAATTTACGCAGAAAGTGATACCGGCTGAGACTCACCAGGCTCGCCAGATCTTCGAGCCGCACCGGTTCGCCGAGGTTGTCGCCGAGAAAGTCGCGCAGCAGTTTGGTCTGATGGGCCGAGAAGCGGCCGCGCGTAGCCGGCGTGTCCAGATCGGTGGCGGCATACGAGCGGATCGTGTTGAGCAGAATCCAGCTCATCAGACCGTCCACGCCGAGCAGCAGCGATTTATCGTCCCAATCGGCGAGCGCGATACTCGCGGCCGCCGCGCTGATCACCGGCGACGCCTCCTGGAACACCTCGCGGAACGAATAACTTTCCGGCGGCTGGCGCAGCGACTGCAGCAGGCTTTCCTCGAAGTTGCGCGGATCGAAATACACGTGCAGGAAATTCAGCCGCTCGGTGATCTGCCATTGCGACTGGCCTTCGCCGATCGGGAACAGGCAGACCGCGTTCTTGAAGCCCCGCCGCAAAATCTGCCGTCCCAACACCTGGTTGCAGTTTTCCCCGCCCGACAGATACACGCTCAGCACGTTCTCGTTCGAGCTTTGATACTCGGTGAGCGTATTGCGGCCGGTCCACTCCGATACCACGATGCCCGACGGCAAGTGCATGGACCGGACGAGTTCGGCACCCGCCGATTTCAGCGCGCCTCTGACGTTAATCGAGTTTGAAGACAGCATCTTGCAAATGATCGCTTATCGGCTGGTGGTAGAGCGGGCGGCGGAGCGCCGTGCCATGGAAAGCAGCAAAAGCGGCCCGCCGGTCCGGAATGAGTGTGCCTGCTGAAGTGGCTAATGAGTGCCTATTGTGTCAGAAGATGAGCGTGGTGAGCGCGCGGCCGGGCGGGGTAGCCAGCGCGCATAAAACAGCATGTTTTCAGCGGTTTTATTCGCTGCTGGTCCACTCCACGTTCGCGCCGACCGAACGCAAATTTTCGACGAAATGCGGATGCGCACGGCGGATCGGCAGGGCATTCATGATCTCGGAGCGTCCTTCAATGCTGGCCGCGACCATCAGCAACGCAATCGCCACGCGAATGATGTACGGGCTCTCGACCCGCGCCGGGCTCAGCGTCAGGCCGCCGAACGTGATCAGCCGGTGCGGATCGGACAGGAACACGTGCGCGCCGAATTTCGACAGTTCGCTGGTCCAGCCCATTGCGCCGTCGTAGACCTTGTTCCAGAACATCGCGCTGCCCTCGGCTTTCACGCCGAGCGCGACGAAGATCGGCAGCAGATCGACCGGCACGTACGGCCATGGCGCGGCTTCGACCTTGGTGAGAATGTTTTGCGTGAACGGCCGGCGCACCTGCAGCGCGCCGTTGCTGTGCGCGCGCGACCAGCCATCGCGATGCACCACGTCGACGCCGAACTTCGCGAACGTGCGGTCGATCAGCGGGAATTGCTCGGGCGCCGAATTCCTGACCACGATGTCGCCGCCGGTGATCGCGCCCAGCGCGAGAAACGTGGCGATTTCGTGGAAGTCCTCGCTGAAGCGGAACTCGCCGCCGCCGAGCCGCTTGCCGCCCGTCACGCTGAGCCGCGAGGTGCCGATACCGTCGATGCTCACGCCGAGCATTGCGAGAAAGCGGCAGAACTCCTGCACGTGCGGCTCGGACGCCGCGTTGGTGAGCGTGGAGGTGCCTTCGGCGGCCGCCGCGCACAGCGCGAAGTTTTCGGTGGTCGTCACCGACGCGTAGTCGAGCCAGTGATCGTTAGCGGCCATGCGCCGCTCGTTGCACACGATCAGCGATTCGTCGGTGCGCGTGACGCGCGCGCCGAAACGCTCGAACACCTCGACGTGCGGGTCGATCTCGCGCACGCCGAGCGTGCAGCCTTTCACATCGCTTTCGAGTCGCGCCACGTTGAAGCGCGCGAGCAGCGGCGGCACCAGCATGATCGACGAACGCATTTCCTCGGGCAGCTTGTGCGTGGCCGGGTCGAAGGTGGTGGCGTGATGATGCAGATCGAGCCTGCCGGTCGAGAAATCCACCGACACGTCGCTGCCCAGCGCGCGGAAGATGTCGAGGATTTTCTTGACGTCGGTGATCTCCGGCACGCCGATCAGGCGGACCGGCTGGTCGGTAAGGAGGGTGGCGCAGAGAATCGGCAGAACAGCGTTCTTGTTGGCGGACGGCGTGATTTCGCCGCGTAGCGGCAGGCCGCCGTGAACGATCAGGTTGGACATGTTCGGAAAGCTTTGAAGAATGAAGACGCGAGGTCGTCATGATGCCATCGCCGGGGCGCGCCCGCTGCAACTATCCGCCGGGTCGCGACCTGTCCCGGCGAATCGCGCGCTCGAGCATTTACACGCCCGCCACCACCGCCGCCGAACGCGCCGGCGCCCCAGGCAACGCGGCCTCCAGACGCAGAAACTCGATCAGCGGTTCGAGCAGCTTATGCCTGCGCTCCGGTGCCGTGCGCAGCACGAAGCACCACGACGCGGTCCGCGACAGGTCGGGAAAAAGCCGCACGAGACGGCCGCTGCGCAGATCCGCTTCGATCAGCGGCAAGCGTCCGAGCGCGATTCCGGCGCCGCCGATCGCCGCGCCGAGCACCTGGCTGAAGCCGCTATAGCGAACGATCTTGGTGTCGAAATCGCCGGGCAAGCCGAACTGCGCCTTCCAGTTGCGCCATTCGAATTCGGGGGCGTTTTCATGGGTTTCCTGCAGCAGACGGCAGCGGCACACCGCAGTCGACGCGAACGGATGCAGTTCCGGCGCGCACACCGGGAAGACCTCCTCGCGAAACAGCACGAGATCGTCGGCGCGCACCTTGTCGACGTGAATATGCACGACGGCGAGATCGACGTCGTGGCGGGCGAAGTCCGGCTCGCCGTCGAGCGTGATCGCGCTCAACGGCGTCTGCGGATAGCGGGCCGAAAACTCGGCGAGACGGCGTGCGAGCCACATCGACGAAAACGAGCCGTTGGCGGCGACCGTCAGCTTCTTCGGCACGCCCTTGACCTGCGAGCAGGCTTCCTCCAGTAGCGACAACGCGTGGCTCACGGCGGGCAGCAGGCTGGCGCCCGCCTCGGTGAGACCAATGCCGCCGAGGCCGGTGCTGCGCTCGAGCAGACGGGCGCCAAGCAGGTCTTCGAGGCCGCGGATCTGATGGCTGACCGCGCTGGTCGACACACTCAGTTCGGTCGCGGCGCGGGCGAAGCCGCCGAGCCGCACGGTCGCCTCGAAAGCACGCAGCGAGGCCAGCGGCGGGATATGCGACTTGGGAGACGGAGGAGACTTGAGGGTCATGCCGGGTATTGTAGGATACTCAATACCCGTTGAAAAACCATCTTTTGCCTCGCTTCGCGCGCCCCTGTAACGTCGCATCCATCCAAGACGACAAGCAATCAGGAGGGGGCAGGCATGTATTTCGACAGCAGGTTATGGGCCATGCTGGCCGGGCTGAGACTACGCGTGGCGGCGGCAGTCGGGCTCGGTCTGATCGCGATGGGGTTCGGCGTGTTGCGCTTCGTGTTTCTTGGCAGGATGCTGGCGCTCGCGTTCCAGGGCGCGCCGGTACGTCAGGTCGCGCTGGCGGCAGCGGGCGTCGCGGTTTGCGTGCTGTTGCGCGCCGCGCTCGACCATCGTCGGGTGGTGGTCGCGCAGCGCACGGCGGGGCGCGTGCAGTCGGTGCTGCGGGCACGGCTGTTCGACCGGATCGTCGAACTCGGGCCGGCATGGTTCGGTGCGGAGCGGACCGGCGGCGTGATGCTGGCGGTGATCGACGGTGTCGAGCAGTTGCAGACCTTCTTCGGCGCCTACGTGCCGCAGTTGATCATCGCCGCCTGCGCGCCGCTGATGATATTCGCGGTGCTGGCCTGGTGGGACGTGCCGACCGCCGCCGTGCTGCTGGTGGCGGCGTTGGCCACGCTCGCGTTGCCGATGCTGGTCCACAACGCCGACAAGCAGGCGGCCATCGCGCGGGCGGGCGCGTTCAAGGCGTTCGGCGAGGAGTTCCTCGACGCGGTGCAGGGCTTGCCCACGCTGAAGGCGTTCGGCCAGAGCGGCGCGTTCGCGCGGAAACTCGCGGAGCGGGCGCGGGCGCTTTCCAGCAGCACCTTCTGGGTGCTCGCGCTCGGCCTGCTGACGCGTTTCTTCACCGATCTTGGCACCGGGCTCGGCGCGGCCGCGGCGATCGCCGTCGGCGCATGGCGGGTCAGCCATGGCGAGATGAGCCTGGAAGCCTTGCTGATCGTTTTGATGGCGGGCACGGAGGTGTTCCGTCCGTTGCGCGATCTGCGCAATGTGCTGCATCAGGGAATGATCGGGCAATCGGCGGCGTCCGCGATTCATACGCTGCTGGAGGCGCGCGGCGACGCGCCCGTAACGGGCGCCGCGCAGGTGCCGGACCTCAGTCCGCGCATCACGTTCGAGCAGGTCGGCTTCAGCTATCCAGGACGCCGCGCGGTCGCGCATACCGGTCTGAGCTTCGAGATCGCCGCGGGCGAAACCGTCGGCATCGTCGGGCCGAGCGGTGCGGGCAAGTCGACGATTCTGCGCTTGCTGTTGCGTCAGCACGATGCGCAGGCCGGCACGATCCGGATCGGCGGGCAAGATATCCGCACGCTCGATCCCGATCAGATTCGCGGCATGATCGCGATCGTCGCGCAGGACACCACGCTGTTCGACGGCACCATTGCGGACAATCTGCGGCTCGGGCGACATGACGCCGCCGAAGCCGACGTGATCGCGGCCGCGCAAGCCGCCAATATCCACGATTTCATCCAGGCGCTACCCGACGGTTACGCTACCCGCATCGGCGAACGCGGGGCGACGTTGTCCGGCGGCCAGCGCCAGCGGATCGCGATTGCCCGCGCGCTGTTGCGCGACGCGCCGATCCTCGTGCTCGACGAAGCGCTGTCGGCCGTGGACGCCGAGAACGAAGCGGTGATCCAGCAGGCGCTGGACCGGCTGATGCGCGGTCGCACGACCCTGATTCTGGCGCACCGTCTGTCGAGCGTGATCGGCGCCGACCGGATTCTGGTGCTGGACCAGGGGCGCGTGGTCGAAAGCGGCAAACATGCGGAGTTGATCGAGCGGCCAGGCGTCTATCGGCAGTTGATGGGGCCGCAGGTCGCCGCGCCCGTCGAGCGTGCCACGCTCACTGCGCCGGCGCGGGCCGCGTCGCGCGCGACAGGGCCCGAGGAACGCGCGCTCGCCGCCGACGCCGCCGAGATCGGCTGGGTCGACACGCTACGCAGTTTGCTGCGCTTCGTGCGGCCGTGGCGCACTCAACTGACGCTCACGGTGCTGTGCGGCATCGGCCGGGTGCTGGCGTTTATCGGCGTCGGTGCGTTGGGCGCGCTGGTGGTGGCGGGCATCGCGTCGGGCCGGCCGGTCGAGACGCTGACCATCGCGTTGCTGATCAGCGCGCCGGTCGCGGCGACGCTGCACTGGCTGGAATCGTGGATGGCGCACGCCATGGCCTACCGTCTGCTGTCCGAGATGCGGATCGCGTTGTTCGCGAAGCTCGAACGGCTCGCACCGGCGTATCTGTTGCGCCGCCGCTCCGGCGATCTGGTGGCGCTGGCCACGCAGGACGTGGAGACCGTCGAGTATTTCTACGCGCACACGGTCGCGCCGGCCTTCGTCGCGCTGCTGGTGCCCGCTGCGGTGCTGGCGCTGCTCGCGTGGACGGCCTGGCCGCTCGCACTGGTGCTGCTGCCGTTTCTCGCGTCGGCCGGCTTAACGCCGATCCTCGCGCGCGGCAAGATCGACCGTCTGGGCGGTCGCGCGCGCGCCGCGTTGGGACAGATCGGCGCGCATCTTACGGAGACGATCCAGGGGCTCGCCGAACTGATCGCATTCCAGGCCACGGGACGTCGCCGCACGGTTTTCCTCGACGATCTCGCTAGCTACCAGGCGCAGCGTTCGGCCTTGCAGGACGATCTGTCACGCCAGAGCGCCGCGTTGGAAGTGGCGACCGGCCTGGGCGGTCTCGCCGTGGCGTTGCTCGGCGCAGTGCTGGCCGCGCATGGCTGGTTCGCGCATGAATGGCTGCCGCTGCTGGTGCTGGTTTCCGTGGCGGCGTTCATGCCGGTGGCGGAGATCGGTCAGGTGGCGCGCCAGTTGGCCGATACGATTGCGTCGACGCGCCGTCTGCATGTCGTGGAGTCGGAACCCGAACCGATCGTGGACGGCGATCAGCCGGTGCCGGCGAACCCGTCGGTGCATTTCGATACGGTGAGCTTCGCGTATCCGGGCCGTGGCATAGCGGCGCTGGACGAGGTGAGCTTCGCGGTGCGTCCCGGTAGCACGGTGGCGCTGGTCGGCGCATCGGGCGCGGGCAAATCGACGGTGGCGAATCTGTTACTGCGGTTCTGGGATCCGCAGCAAGGGCGTATCACGTTGGGCGGTGTCGATCTGCGTGACCTGCACCCGGACGGCTTGCGCCGCCACATCGCGCTGGTTGCGCAAGACACGTATCTGTTCAACGACACGCTGGAGGCCAACATCCGTCTCGCCGGCCGCGACGTTTCCGATGCCGACGTGCGCCGGGCGTTGCAACGCGCCGCGCTGAGCGATTTCGTCGACAGTCTGCCGGAGGGCCTGGCCACGCGGGTGGGCGAGCGCGGCGTGCAGTTGTCCGGCGGGCAACGTCAGCGGGTGGCGATTGCGCGCGCGTTTCTCAAAGATGCGCCGATCCTCATCATGGACGAAGCCACCTCGCATCTCGACACGATCAGCGAACAGCAGATTCGCGCTGCGTTGGAGGAATTGATGTCGCAACGGACGTCGATCATCATCGCGCACCGTCTGTCGACGATTCAGAACGCCGACACGATTCTCGTGATGGACGCGGGCCGCGTGATCGAAGCCGGCAGTCACGACGAACTGCTGGCCGCACGCGGTGCGTATGCGCGGCTCGTCGCGAATCAGTCGTGGATGGTGACGGCGTAGCACGCCTTGGCGTGACCTATCCGTTTTGCTAGTGTCCGATACGTGGCGTGGCACGTATCGTCACAGTCCTTGCCGGAACCGGCAAAACTTCCGGTTGCTCTCGCCGCCGCCGTGAACTACAAATCTAAACCGGAGCGCGTGCGCATGGCGCGGCGCGCACCGTCAAGATCATCCGGCATCCAACCTTCCGAATCAGACAGACAAGGAGACTCCCGTCATGGGTATGCGCCCCGATCCCACGTTCCACGCATCGCCGAAACTCGCGATGGAGGCGCCGCCGGAAGATTACGCGTACACGCTGCTGCTGAGCCCCGACTTCTCGCAACCCGACGCGCTCGCCGTGATCGACGTAAAGCCCGGCTCGCCCACCTATAGCCAGGTGGTGCATACGGTCACCATGCCGAATACCGGCGACGAATTTCATCACTTCGGCTGGAATGCGTGCTCGTCGTCGTTGTCGCCGCTCACCGGGCATGCGTTTCTCGAACGGCGTTATCTGATCATTCCGGGGCTGCGTTCTTCACGCATCTACATTGTGGATACCAAGCCGCATCCCACGCAGGCGCGCATTCACAAGATCATCGAACCCGACGAAATCTTCCGCAAGACGGGTTACTCGCGGCCGCATACGGTGCATTGCGGACCCGAAGGGATTTACATCAGCACGCTGGGCGGTGCGGGCAAAGACGGCACCGACGGGCCGCCCGGTATTTTCATCATGGATTGCGAAACCTTCGAAGTGCTCGGCCGCTGGGAAATCGACCGTGGCATGCAGGAGAAGCATTACGACTTCTGGTGGAATCTGCCGCGCGACTACATGGTGTCGAGCGAGTGGGCGTTACCGCCGCAGTTCGAGAATGGGATCGTTCCCGAAGATCTGCTCTCCAATCAATACGGTCACCGGGTCCACTTCTGGGATTTGCGCGCCCGCCGCAACGTGCAGACGCTCGACCTCGGCGCGAATCATCAGATGGCGCTCGAAGTGCGGCCCGCGCACGATCCCAGCCGCGAATACGGGTTCCTCGGCGTGGTGGTCGACACGACCAATCTGGAAGGTTCGATCTGGACCTGGTGGCGTGAAGGCGGCCAGTTCCACATTGAAAAGACCGCGACCATTCCGGCCGAACCCGCCGCCGCGGAATTGCTGCCGCCGCTGCTGCAAGGCTTCGGCGCGGTGCCGCCGCTCGTCACCGACATCGATCTTTCCATCGACGACAAATATCTCTACGTGGCGTGTTGGGGGACCGGCGAGTTGCGCCAGTACGACGTGACCGAACCGCGCAGGCCGAAGCTGACCGGCTCGGTGCATATCGGCGGCATCGTGCGGCGCACGCCGCATGCGAACGGCGAGACGTTCGGCGGCGGCCCGCAGATGATCGAGATCAGCCGCGACGGCAAGCGCGTCTACTGGACCAACTCGCTGTATTCGACGTGGGACGACCAGTTCTATCCGGAGGGCGTCCCCGCGGCAAAAGTCATGGCGCATGTGGAGCCGGGCGGTGGCCTCACGCTGGACAAGGACTTCTGGGTCAGGTTTCCCGACGGCTACCGGTCGCATCAGATCCGTCTGGAAGGCGGTGACTGTTCTACCGATTCGTTCTGTTATCCCTCGGTGGGCAGTTGATCGGCGCAGGTTGGTCGCAGACCGGCCTGTGGCTGGCGGTTCTCGCGAGCGGCCTTTATCACGGGCTCAACCCGGCCATGGGCTGGCCGCTCGCGGTATCGAGCGGTCTGATGCAACGACGCGCGCGGGCGCTCGCCGGCGCGCTGCTTTATCTCGCGGCGGGACACGTGCTGGCCATGCTCGCGGTGATGATGCCGTTCGCGATGCTGGCGGTCCTGCTTGCATGGCAGCGTGAGATCCAGGCTGGGGCGAGCGTGCTCGTGATCGGCTTCGGCGTGTGGCTGCTGGTCCAGAAACGTCATCCGCGCCTGCTGGCAAGGATTCCGCCGTCGCGGCTGGCGCTCTGGTCGTTCGCTGTAGCCATCGCGCACGGCGCCGGCTTGATGCTCGTGCCGGTTTATCTCGGATTGTGCCGCTCATACGGGATGGACCACGCGCATCGGGCCGCGCAAACGCTGATCGATGCCAATCTCCAGATGGCCTTGCTGGTTTCCGCCGTGCATGCCGCCGCCATGATGGCGGCGGGCGGTCTGCTGGCGTGGCTGGTTTACCGCTACCTCGGCCTGAAATTCGTGTCGCGGAGCTGGTTCAATCTGGATACGGTCTGGGCGGTGAGCCTTGTGCTCGTGGGCACGCTTTCGCTGGCGCTGGTCGCGACCGACAGTGTCAGGCTGTGAGCACGGCGGTGCTTTCGATTTCCGGCAGGGCCTGAAGATACGGCCACGGAAAGACGCCGCGATCGTGTCCGTCGCTAAAGACCAGTTGCACGCCGTAACCCATCGGCTGGATTTCGGTGACGACCACGTCTTGCGCGTACGCGGTTGCGCCGGTTTTGCCGACCGCGATACGCAGACGACGACATCCCGCGCACGGACACGCGCCGCGCAACGTGCGGTGAGCGATCCGCTGCGCGAGCGCGCCGGGCCAATGCAAAATCAAGGCGTCGGCATTCAGTTCGACGTGATCCGGTACCTTCATCAGCGGGCGTCCTCGAACTGCTGAAGCGCGATTCGCACCGCTTTGCGTACGTCGGGGTCCGCGTCGTTCAGCGCGTCGCGCAGTGCGGGCAGCGTCGCGGGTTCGCGCAATTCGCCCAGCGCGAGCGCGGCTTCCTTGCGCAGATTGCTGATCGGATTCGACAGCAACGCGGCGATCGGCAACGCGGCGGCGCGTTCGCCCATTTGGCCCAGCGCACGCACGGCGCGCAGACGGACTTGCCAGTAGTCGTCGGCAAGGGCGGCGATCAGCGCGTCATGCGCGGAGTTCGCGTGTAGTTTGCCGAGCGTCGTCGCGGTTTCCTCGCGGACCTGCCAGATCGGATCGCGCAGCGCCTGCAGCAGCGCGCTCAGCGTCGCCGGGTGCGCGACCGGCGCGAAGCCCAGCGCGCCGACCGCCGCGCGACGGATCTCCGCGTTGACGTCGCGGGTTACGGTGTCGGCGAGCGGGGCCAGGGCGCGTGCGTCCTTCAACCAGCCGAGCAGTACGACGGCTTCAATGCGTACGCTATCGTCCGTATGTTCGAGCGCTCGCAACGCGGGTTCCAATGCATCGGCGTAACGCAGTTCGCGTAAGCCGCGCAACACGGCGGCCTGCACGAACGGTTCGGCGTGATCCGTCCAGCGGTGCAGCACAGCGCCGCATGCGTCGTCCTTCAAGGCGGACAGACTCTGCGCGGCGGCCATGCGCACGTCGTGGTCGGCGTCGAGCAAGGCGTGGCAGAGCACGTCGACAATCCACGCTTCTTCCCACGAGCTCAGTACGCGCGCCGCTTCGAGTCTGACTTCGGCCGACGCGTCATGCGCCAACGCCTGCGCGATTAGCGGCAGCGTCTCCGGTTCTTCGAGATCGGCCAGTTCGAGCAGCGCGATCCGGCGCACGACCGGATCGGCATCGGCGAGACGCGGCAGCAGGGCGGTGGCTTCGGGCGCCAGGGTGTCGGGATCGTGAGTCAGTACGGTGGAATCGGTCATGAACGGTCGCGCCTAGCGAAGCAGATAAGGAATCTCGACCTTGACCGCGCCGGTCGGGCAATCCTGCTCGCACGGCATGCAGTACCAGCACTCGTCGAATTGCATGTAGGCCTTGCCTTTGCTCACGTCGATCGCGAGCAGGTCGAGCGGGCAGACGTCGACGCAGACCGTGCAGCCCTTGTCCGCGATGCATCTGTTTTCATCGATCGTGACGGGTGCGCTGCTGCGCTGGAAAATCTCATGGGGCGTATAGGACATCGCGGGCCTTCCTTTCATTCGTTTTAGCGTTCTTTCGTTCAGACAGCGGCATCGGCGAGCGGGCGGCTCTCCGTTTCAGGAATGCGCAGCTTGCGATACGAGTCGACGTCGGTCTCGGCGAGCGCCACCACATACGGCTCGACCGCGCGTTTCTCGCTGACCATGCGGCCCGCGTCGTCCTTGCGCAGATGGGTGTGGCAGAACCAGTCGGCGTCGTTGCGCCGCGGATAGTCGACCCGATGGTGGTACAGCCCCCAGCGGCTCTCGGTGCGAAACAGCGACGCGCGTGCCGCCATTTCGGCGCAATCGCGAATCGCGCGGACTTCGGCGGCGCGCATCAACTCGTGCGGATTGTTGGCCTTGATCTGGGCGATGTCGTCGGCGATTTCCGCAAAGCGCTGCAGGCCGATTTCCATCTTGCGCGTGACCTTGGGCGGTTGCAGATAATCGTTGACCATGCGGCGCAGCTTGTATTCCACCTGCGAAGGCGCGAGACCGTTGTCACGGTCGAGCGGCGCGTAAATACGTGCGCGTTCGGCGTCGATCTGTTCCTGATCGAGCGCGGCATGCTCGCGGCCCGCCACATAGGCCGCCGCGTTCTGTCCCGCGAACCAGCCGTACGTGAAGGCCCCAAGCATGTAGTTGTGCGGCACGGCGGCCATGTCGCCGGCGGCGTAAAGACCCGGCACGGTCGTCTCGGCGCGCGCGTTCACGTACACGCCGGAGGCGCTGTGGCCGCTGCAGAAACCGA
Source organism: Paraburkholderia sp. BL21I4N1 (assembly GCF_002973525.1). Lineage (GTDB taxonomy): Bacteria > Pseudomonadota > Gammaproteobacteria > Burkholderiales > Burkholderiaceae > Paraburkholderia. Next base: position 59,981 of record NZ_PVEN01000012.1, on the reverse strand, counting down.
TCTCCGAGATATGCATCTCGACCATCTGTTGCCGGTAATCGGTGCCGCGTCCCGCATGAAAACGTCCGCGGCTCGGGCGCTCGTTCGTGTGCAGGATCTGCTCGATGGTCTGAATGGTTTCCTCGGCGAGGTGGTCGAGTTTCAGGAACACCGGCCCATTGCCGCTTTGCAGTTCCTGGTAAAACTCCCACATCATCTGTCCGCTCCAGTAATCGCATTCGATGAAGCGTTCGCCCTTGCCGTTCGCCGTGAACCCACCCAGCGGGCCGGTCACGTACGCACACGCGGGGCCGTTGTAGTCCTTGATGAGCGGGTTGATCTGGAAGCATTCGAGGTTCGCGAGCGCGGCGCCCGCGTGATAGGCCATCGCATAGCCGTCGCCGGCATTGGTGGGGTTTTCATAGGTGCCCATCAGATAGCCGGAGGCGGGCAGGCCGAGACGGCCGGCCGCGCCGCACGACAGGATCACCGCCTTGGCGCGCACCACGTAGAAATCCGCGCTGCGGCAGTCGAAACCGAGCACGCCGCACACGTTGCCCCGCGCGTCCTTGAGCAGACGCGTGGCGACGATACGGTTGGTGATCGCCACCCGCGCGCGCTTCAATTGCCGGTACAACACTTTCTTGATGTCATGGCCTTCGGGCATGGGCAGCACGTACGATCCCATGTGATGCACTTTCTTCACCGCATAGTCGCCGGTGCCGTCCTTCTCGAACTTCACGCCCCAGCGATCCAGTTCCTCGATCGTCTTGAAGCTGTGTTTCGCGTAGGCGTAGACCGCTTCCTGATCGACGATACCGTCATTGGCGATGGTGATCTCGCGGGTGTATTGCTCGGGCGTTGCGTGACCGGGAATCACCGCGTTGTTCAGGCCGTCCATGCCCATCGAAATCGCGCCGCTGCGTTTGACGTGGGCCTTTTCCAGTAGCAGCACCTTGAGGTTGGGATTCGCTTCCTTCGCCTTGACGGCGGCCATCGGGCCCGCCGTGCCGCCGCCGACGATCACGATGTCGTATTCGAGTACATGGGTAGTCATGGTGCTGTCCTTGTTGCGTTGCGTTTGCCAGCGCGTTTAACGGTGCGTTTGTCTGTCTGGCTGGCTGGCGCCGGCCGTCCTGTCGCGGTCGACCCGCAGCCGGTACTGGAACGCGTCGCCGCGAAAATAGAGGTGTTCGTAGTCGATCGGCGCGCCGTCGGCATCGTGGGTCAGACGGTCGATGCGCAACAACGGGCCGCCGGCCTCGACACGTAACGCGCCGGCGATTTCGTCGTCGGCGAGCATGGCGTCGATCGCGATGTCGGCGTGACCGAGCGGCACGCCGCAGTCGTTTTCGAGGATCAGGAAGATGTCGCGCGTGACCAGGTCCGCATTCGCGAGACGCTTGCCGAGCGCTTCAGGCAGCCACGTCAATTCGAGCGACACCGGCTCCCGATCGAGCAAACGCACGCGATGAATCTCGACCACCGGCGCGCCTTCGTCGAGCTTCAGCCGCGCGGCGACCTGGCGATTGGCCGCCACGACACGAAAGCTGCGCAACTGGTTGACGATCTCATGGCCCATCGACGCCATCGCCTCGGCGAAGCCTTGCAGCGAACTGACGTTCTGAAATGCCCGGGGTTTGGAGACGAAGGTGCCTTTGCCGTGCAGCTTGAACAGCAGGCCTTCTTTCTGCAGATCGCCGAGCGCCTGGCGCACGGTGATGCGGCTCACGCCGAACATCGCGCAGAGTTCGTGTTCGGAGGGCATCTGGCTATGCGGCGCGTAGCTGCCGTCAAGGATGCCGGTGCGTAGCGTCTCCTTGATCTGTGCGTAGAGCGGCAGAGGCGAAGGGGAAACAAGCTGGGCGGCCGGGTTCGACATGGTTCGACTTGTTATGACAAGATGAGTCGCAGTCTAGTGAGCGTGCCGGCGGGATCAAACCAACTATTTCTGCTATCGATCTGCGCAATCGTGGAACACGGAGCGCGCCCGCATGCGCGAGCCGGCGACCAAGATGCATTGACGTCTTTATCCGTGCCAAAGCGGCATGGCGTGGCGCGTGCGGCGTCGTCTAACCCAACCTTCAATCACCGCTTAGGGCCTTGGCATTCACCGACATGCCAAGGCAGTTTCTCGCCATTCTTTGCCAGGCCGTGGCGGGAATTCAAATATCGAATTCTTCGTTCACTGAAATACAGGATCTCGGTAACGTAGGCCACTTTCCGATGCGTCGCGCCGGCTGCACCCGTGCGATTGCAAGTAGTTCGGGCTATCGCTAACGGAGTGTTGTATGTCAGCCGAGCTGATTTCCCCATCGACGCCGCCGCTCGCGCGTCCACCCCAATACGGACGACATGCGCAGCATCCGCTGCGGCGCTACGCCGGCCTCGCCGTGGTTCTGCTGCTGCATCTATTTTTCATCTGGGCGCTGATGAACGGCCTCGCGAACAAGGTCGTTCAGATCGTCCAGAAGCCGATCGAAACCCGCATCATCATGCCGGTGAAGCCGCCGCCCCCGCCACCGGTGCCGACGGTGAAACTGGCGCCGCCCAAAGTCACGCCACCACCGCCGCCGTTCGTGCCGCCGCCCGAAGTGGTGGTCGCGCCGACTCCGCCCGCGCCAACCATCACGCATCAGGCCGTGCCTGAGCCGACGCCGGTCGCGGCACCGCCCGCGCCGGTCGCGCCGCCTGCGCCGGCACCGGTCAAACCGGTTAGCCATACGGTCGGCGTGGTGTGTCCCAACTCGGACGAGATTCGCCGTTCGATCGCGTATCCGCAGGAAGCGCAGGACAACAACATCACCGGCGACGTGACGATCTCGTTCGTGGTCGATCCGCAGGGGCACGTAACCGACGAGAAGGTCGAGCAGTCCGCCGATCCGATTCTCGACCGGGCGGCCTTCGTCGCGGTGAAGAAATTCAACTGCATTTCGCAGGGGCAGTCGGTCCGCGTGCAGGTGCCGTTCTCGTTCAACCTGAACTGAGCGTCGCCCACGGTATGCCGTCCTGTCGCTCTCAACCCATCCGATTTCGATGACCGCCTCATCTGGAGCATCCATGAATAAGCGTTCTTTTGCCGCCGTGGCGGCCAGCCTGCTGATTCCGGCCGCGGCTGCCGGCGTTCTGGTCGTCCCGCAAACCGTGTGGGCTCAGGCGAGCGTCGCCGAAGTGACGAATCCCTACGGTCTCGGCGCGCTGTGGGCGAACGGCGACTTCGTCGCGCGGTTCGTGCTGATCCTGCTGGTCATCATGTCGATGGGCAGCTGGTACATCATGATCACCAAGTTTTTCGAGCAGGTGCGAGCGAATCGCCGCGCAAAAAGCGCCGACGACCAGTTGTGGAGCGCACCGTCACTCGCGCAGGGGGTGGCGCAACTCGATCCGGCCTCGCCGTTCCGCTTCATCGCGCAGGTCGGCATCGACGCCGGTGCGCATCACGACGAAGCCCTGCTCGAGGCGGTGGACCGCAACACCTGGATCGACGTGTCGATCGAGCGCGCGATCACCAACGTGTCGAACCGCTTGCAGGACGGCCTCGCGTTTCTCGGCACGGTCGGTTCGACCGCGCCGTTCGTCGGCCTGTTCGGCACGGTGTGGGGCATCTATCACGCGTTGACCGCAATCGGCATCGCCGGGCAGGCGTCGATCGACAAGGTGGCGGGTCCGGTCGGCGAGGCGCTGATCATGACGGCGATCGGTCTCGCGGTCGCGGTGCCTGCCGTGCTCGGCTACAACTTCCTGGTTCGGCGCAACAAGTCGGTGATGGAGCGTGTGCGCGCGTTCGGCGCGCAGTTGCACACGGTGCTGCTGCCGGGCCAGAAGCGCCATGTGCGCGCGGCCGTCGCGCAGGTGAACCCGCCCGTCGTGGCGCAGGCCGTCCTCGGCTAACGCCGGGCTCTAACCCGGCCGAACCCACGCGGAGCGCACTACCATGGGCATGAAAGTTGGACAGGACGGCGACGACGAAATCATCGCCGCGATCAACACCACGCCGCTCGTCGACGTGATGCTGGTGCTGCTGATCATTTTTCTGATCACGATTCCGGTGGTCACGCACACGGTGCCGGTGCAGTTGCCGACGCAGACGGTGAGCCCGTTGCAGACCAAACCGGACAGCGTCGAGATCGCGGTCAACAAAGACGGCGATCTGTTCTGGAACGAGAAGCAGGTCGACGCGCCGACGCTGCTCGCGCGCCTCGAGGCGGCGTCGGTGAAGCTGCCGCAGCCGGAGGTACGCGTGCGCGGGGATCAGGCCACGCGCTACGAATTCATCGGGCGGGTGGTCACGGCTTGCGAGCGGGCCGGGATTTCGAAGGTCTCTTTTATCACCCAGCCGCCCGCACGCGGCGGGTAGTTTTGCCGGAGAGTCGACAGTGGGAATGAACCTGAAATCGGGCAGCAGCGGCGAGCCGGAAGTGATGGTCGACATCAACACCACGCCGCTGATCGACGTGATGCTGGTGTTGCTGATCATGCTGATCATCACGATTCCGATCCAGATGCATGCGGTGAAAATGAACCTGCCGGTCGGCAACCCGCCGCCGTCCGCGGCGCCGCCGGCGGTGCAGGTCGACATCGATTTCGACGGGACGATCCGCTGGAACGGCACGCTGCTCGCGGGCAACGCCGAGCTGGAAAAACACATGGCCGAGGTGGCAGCGCAACCGGCCCAGGCGGAGATTCATCTGCTGCCGAACCGGCTGGCGCCTTACCGCGATGTGGCTGCCGTGCTCGCCGCCGCACAGCGCGAAGGCGCGACAAAGATCGGGCTGATCGGCAACGAACAGTATATGAACTGAGCGCGCGCGGAAGAGATATGGCACGCTGCCGGGGACACCCGCTGAAGGCCCCCTCGCTGAAGGACACCCGATGAGCTCGCTGCATAACGAAATCGATCTGGATGCCGACGGACGTCACGTCGGCTATCTGCGCCTGCCGCACTCCGTGCATCGTTCCGCGTACGGCTGGATTCCGATTCCGATCGCCTCCGTGCGCAACGGCGAAGGCCCGGTCGTGCTGCTGATGGGCGGCAACCACGGCGACGAATACGAAGGACAGGTGCTCGTTTCCAGCCTGATCCGCGAAATCGAGCCGCACTGGGTGCGCGGTCAACTGATCTTCCTGCCAATGGCGAATTTCCCCGCCGCGGCGGCAGGCCTGAGAACGTCGCCGCTCGACGGCGGCAACCTGAACCGCAGTTTTCCGGGCGATCCGGCAGGTGGCCCGACCGCGTTGATCGCCGACTACATCGAGAACACGCTGCTCGCGCGCGCGCAGTATCTGATCGACCTGCATTCGGGCGGCAGTTCGCTGCTCTACGACGGCGCCAATATGCTCGCCATCGAGCCGCGCGATTCCGAAGAAGAAGCGCGGCTCAAAGCCTTGCTCGCGGCATTCGGGTTGCCACGGGCCTTCCTGCATCGGCCGAACCCGGTGCATGCGGCGAGCGCGGCGCGTCGACAGGGGGCCGTGTCGATCCTCACCGAACTGGGCGGCGGCGGCACCGTGCAGACGAACCTGTTGCGCGACGCACGGCAGGGGCTGCTGAATCTGCTCGGCTTTATCGGCTTGCTGAGCGGGCCGCTCGTGCCGGCCGGGCCGCCGGCGCAAACGCGCTTCTATTCGGTGGCCGGTTCGCGCCATTACGTGTACGCCTACGATCGCGGCGTCTACGAGCCACTCGTCGAACTCGGCGATCAGGTCGTGGCGGGTCAGCCCGCGGCACGCATCCATTTCCCCGACACGCCGCTGCGCGAACCCGTCACCGCGTTTTTCGCGGGAACCGGCCAGGTGGTCTGCAAGCGCGTGCCCGCCGCGGTGGAGCGCGGCGATTGTCTATTCCATCTCGCCGAACCGGTTTGAAGCCGGGACGACATTCGTTTCCCGACGTTAGCCTGGAAGATCGCGCGTTTCATTGGTGCAATAACCCGCAACCGAACGCGCGACTCACGACGCCCAATCGTGTATTGATGGCTTGATCGCGCAGCTATAGCGCGAATAACGACGCCAGTAAAATTAAATGAAAGCGCGTTGAAATAAGTCCGTTGCCGATATTCTAAAAATCGCGTTATAGCGTCGGCTTTAAAGCCGGTAAAGCCAAACGGCTATGCCGCGCGAATTAAATATCCGTTATTCACGGAATAACCATTCGTTAAATGTTTGGTTCATTCCGCATTGCCGGCCTGTTATCTTGTTTTCAGTTCGACAGCATGCGAAGTCGGACAGGCCAAAGATTCAACGGACAATCGACCCGCGCCAGCGCCATCCCCGTATTCATCATGACCTACGAGATTATCGATACCACTCCGCTCGATCCCATCGCGCAACCGTTGCTGGCCGCGCTGCAAATCGAATACATCACGCGTTATCGCGAGTTCCGCAAGGACAGCGCCGCCTCGGTGAGCGAAGAGATGCTGCGTTATCCGGCCGAACTGTTCGCGCCGCCGGAGGGGGCTTTTGTCGTGATCCAGCGCGACGGGCAGACGGTCGGCGGCGGTGCGTTCAAACGCTACGACGCGGCCACCGCGGAACTCAAGCGGATCTGGACCCACCAGAGCGAACGCCGCCAGGGACTCGCTCGCCGCGTCGTCCAGGAACTCGAAGTACGTGCATTACGCCAGGGCTATCGGCGGGTTTATCTGACCACAGGTTTCAAGCAGCCGGAAGCGGCCGGGCTCTACGCGAGCACCGGCTACGAAGCGCTGTTCGATCGTTCGATCGCGCCGGAAATTCATTTCCGCCTGCCGTTCGGCAAGGACTTGCTGGAGCCGGGCCGCATCGAGTCGCTCAGCGATCTGCGCCGCGCCGAGCCGCTCGGGCAACGGCCGTAACGCGCCTCAGCGCATCGATCCATTCGTTCATTTCAACAAGGCAGAACCAGCCATGAAGCACAGCAAGGCAATCCGCTCGGCGTTCGCGCTCTGGGCGTTGGGTGTGGCGTTCGCCGCGTCGGCGGCCACCCCGGGGGCCCTCGATCTGAGCCCGGACCGGCACGACCGGGTTCGCACGACGCCCGACGCCGCGGCCATTCAGGCCGTGCCCGCCGCGTTTCCGTTCGTCGGCAAGGACGAACTGGTGATCGGCATGACCGTGGCGTGGCCGCCGCTCAGCACCTACGCGACCGATGAAAAGACGGTGGTGGGCGTCGACCCGGACCTCGCGCAACTGGTCGCCGACGGCCTCGGCCGCAAGCTGAAAATCGTGGTCCTCGCGTGGGAAGACTGGCCGCTCGCGGTGCAATCGGGCAAGGTCGACGCGGTGCTGTCGAACGTGACCGTGACCGAAGCGCGCAAGGAGAAATTCGATTTTTCGAGCTATCGGCGCGACGTGCTGGGTTTCTACGTGCACAAGGCCAGCCCGATCAAGGCGATCCGCGAACCGAAGGATATCGCCGGGCTGCGCATCATCACCGATTCGGGAACGAACCAGGAAAAGATCCTGCTGGAATGGGACAAGGAAAACGTCGCGCATGGGCTCAAGCCGGTGCAGATCCAGTACTACGGCGATCCCGCCGTGAGTTTCGTCGCCTTGCAGTCGGGGCGCGCCGATCTGATCCTCAGTGTGAATTCGGCGCTGGCGTACGAGGCGGCACAGAAAGGGGACTTGCGCGCAGTCGGCGCGATCAGCGGCGGTTGGCCGATCACGGCGGATCTGGCGATCACCACGCGCAAGGGTGGCGGACTCGCCGCGCCGCTCACGCTGCTGCTCAACGATCTGATCCACAGCGGCAAATACACCCAGGTACTCGACCGCTGGAACCTCGGTTCCGAAGCGGTGGATAAGGCCGTGACCAATCCGCCCGGCTTGCCCAAAAGCTAGACCCGCCGTCTGACCGATAGCGGGACGGTTGGGGCGGCGATCGCTGCCGACGACGATCCGCTTTCCATCGCTTTCATCACCACGTTACTGCCTTGCGCACGGCTGCGATCAGCCCGTGTGCCGGCGCCCTTCGTCCATACAAAACGGAACAGTCGATGCGCGGGACACATATCAGGAATCGGGCGGCTCAGCCCGTCATAGGGGTTCGCAGGACCATGCTGTCGATGGCCGTGCTGGCGATCGCATTCAACGGCACGGCATGGGCGCAAGGCGCGGCGGCGCCGGGCGACGTGAGCGATGCGGCCGCCGCCGCTCAGCCGGACAGCACGCCGTCCACGTCCACGTCGACATCACCGGCTGCTGCTGCGGCGGCCCGGCAAGCCGCCCCGGTGAACACCGTCCAGCAGGACACCGTGGTCGTGACCGGCACACGCACCGATACGAAGGCCAGCCAGAGCCTGACCCCGGTGGACGTGATCAGCGGCGCGCAATTGCGCTCCACCGGCCAGAACAATCTGCGCGATGCGCTGGTGCAGCTGTCGCCTTCGATCTCGCACGAAACCTACGCGGGCGACGCCGCGTTGCTCACCGACGCACTGACGCTGCACGGCCTGAGCCCCGATCACGTGCTCGTGCTGGTGAACGGCAAGCGCCGCCATACCACCGCGAACATCGCGCTCGACGGCGGCCTGAACCAGGGCTCGACCGGCGTCGATATCGACATGATTCCGGTGGGGCTGATCGATCACATCGAAGTGCTGCGCGACGGCGCGGCGGCGCAGTACGGCTCGGATGCGATCGCCGGCGTCATCAACATCATCCTGAAGAAAAATTCGCACGGTGGCGAGTTGCAGACCACCAACGGCCAGGCCTATGCGGGCGACGGCTTCAGGAATGGCGAAACGGCCACGGTCGGACTGGATCTGGGCGGCAAGGGTTTTCTGGATCTGAGCGCGGATTACAACCGTCAGAACCACACGGTACGCACCGGGCCGGACGATTACTTCGGCTCTTTCAAGCCCGGCCACGGCTACTACAATCCGATCGAAGGCGACCCGGCCAGCACGCGCGAAGCGGTCGGCTACAACGCCGGCTACTACCTCGGCGACGACGTCGAGTTGTATGGTTTCGGCACCTATGCGCACCGTAACGCGCAGGCGTACCAGAACTACCGTCCGCCTTCGGTGCTGCCGCAGATCTATCCGAACGGTTTCGTGCCGGCGGAGACCGTCAACGAGAACGACTTCTCGGTGACTACCGGCATCAAAGGCCAGAATCTGTTCGGCTGGTCGTGGGACCTGAGTTCGACCTACGGCGGCGACCACGATGTGATCGGCATGACGAACTCGGCGAACACGGGGTTGTTCGCAAGCCAGGGCTATACGCCGACGAGTTTTCACCTGGCGACCGTCAGCAACACGCAGTTGACGAACAACCTCGATTTCTCGCGTGCCTTCCAGTTGCCCGTGCTGTCGGCGCCGGTGAACATGTCGTGGGGCGTCGAACAGCGCCGCGAGACCTATACGGTGGGGGCGGGCGATCCTGCTTCGTACCTCGACGGCGGTTCGCAGGCTTTGCCGGGTCTCGCGCCCGTCAGCGCGAGCGACAACTCGCGCAATGTGGTCGGCACGTATATCGATCTGTCGACCCATCTGACGCCGCAATGGACCGTCGATCTGGCGGGACGCTTCGAGCACTACAGCGACGTGGGCAACACCACCAACGGCAAGTTCTCGACGCGCTACGACTTCACGCCGGCATTCGCCGTGCGCGGCAGTGTCAGCACCGGCTTCCGCGCGCCGTCGCTGGCCGAGCAGTACTACAGCAACATCAACGAATCGCCGGCCTCGGTCGAGGGACTGCTGGCGGCCAACTCGGGAGCGGCGAGACTGATCGGTGCGGCGCCGCTGAAGTCGGAGAAATCGACCAACTACAACCTCGGCTTCGTGCTGACGCCGGTCAAGGGCCTGCACCTGACGCTCGACGCGTACCAGATCGATATCCGCAACCGCATCGTCGAAGGTGGCACCGCGTCGGGCGCGGCCGCGATCGCCGCGATGCAGGCCGCGGGCTTGTCGGTGCCGAGTTCGATTCCGGCCTCGGCGGTCTCGGCGAGCTACTTCACCAACGGCGCGAACACACGCACGCGCGGGCTCGATCTGAGCGGCACGTATCACACGGGCTTCGGCGCGTTCGGCCAGGTGGACTGGGATCTCGGCGTGAACATCAACACGACGTCGGTCACGCATATCGCCACGGGCGCGAATGGCGCCCCGGAACTCAACGCGCAACAGATCGCGTGGCTGAGCACGTCGACGCCGAAGAACAAGATTATCGTCGGCGGCACGTGGCATCTCGACAGGTGGGGCGTGAGCCTGCACGAGACGCGCTTTGGCTCGACGTCGAGCGAGGAGACCTACATTGTCGGGCCGAACGCATTTTCGACGACGCAGTTTCTTCATTTCGAGAACGCGGCCCGCTATATCACCGACGTCGAAGTCCGCTACGACGTGACGAAGAAATTCCAGATCGCGGTGGGGGCGAACAATCTGTTCGACGTTTATCCGAGCAAGCTGCCTTATGCCGCGCAACTCGAAGGCGCGCAATACGATTCTTTCGCGTCGACGACCGGCGTGACCGGCGGTTTTTATTACGCGCGCGCCCGCTACCTGTTCTGACGATTTGCTCATATGCAAAGCAAAATTTGCTCGAACGGAATCGAGCGCGGATGACGATAATGGATCAACGGTTTCGTTCGCTGCGTTCGGCGTTTCGCTCGGCTTACTTCCCTAACTTATCCCCATGTACCTGGCGGTACACCAGGAGGGCTCACTGTGTCCTATTCACTTTCGATTCTCGACAAGAGTCCCGTCGCCGAGGGTAAAACGGCTCACGACGCGCTGAAGTTCACCGTGCGTCTCGCGCAGCGCGCGGAGGCGTTGGGCTATAAGCGCTACTGGATCGCCGAGCATCACGGCGCGCCCGGCCTGGCGAGTTCCGCGCCGGAAATCGTCGTCTCGCATCTGCTCGCGCATACGTCGCGCATTCGGGTCGGCTCGGGCGGCGTGATGCTTCAGCACTACAGCCCGTTCAAGGTGGCGGAGTCGTTTCGCGTACTCGCTTCGCTGGCGCCGGGGCGCGTCGATCTCGGGGTCGGCAAGGCGCCGGGTGGACTGCCGCTGACCACGCGCGCGTTGCAATGGTTTCACGACAAGGCGAAGAAACCCGACTTCGCGCACCAGCTCGCCGAACTCGACGCGTTCCTGAAATGGGGCGTGGCCGAGGATCATCCGCTGGCCGGCGCGGTGGCACTGCCCACGCCGCCCGAACCGCCGCAACGCGTGCTGCTGGGCGGCAGTCCCGAGAGCGCGGCGCTCGCCGCGCAGCACGACTGGCAGTACTGCTACGCCGGTCATTTCAATGGCGACGAGGCCAACATCGAGCGTTCGTTCGACGCCTATCGCAGCGTGACGGGCCGCACGCCGCTGCTCGCGGTGTATGCGTTCGCGGCGGAGTCGAAGGCCGAGGCACAGCGTCACGTCGGCGCGTTGCGGGTGTTCAAGGTGCGCCTTGCCGGCGGCCAGACGGTGAATCTGCCGAGCCCGGAAGCGGCGGCGGAATTCGCCCGGCAGACCGGCGTGACCGACTTCAGGCTCGACGAACTGCGGCCTCATGTGATCACCGGCACGCCGGACCAGGTACGCGGCGAACTCGACGCCTTGCACGAACGCTTCGGTATCGAGGAATTCGTGATCGACACGCCGGTTGCGGATTACGCGCTAAGGCTTGCGTCGGTCGAAGCGCTCGCTGGCACGCGGCAGCCCGCCAGCGTCTGAGCGCATTCGCCTTTTTCCCATTCCCCTTTGACGGACCCCATCATGACCCAGCGAAACCTCACTTTCGGCATCATGCTGCACGGCGCAGGCGGCCACATGAATTCGTGGAAGCATCCCGCCGGTCCCGCGGACGCCAGCGTCAACCTCGACTTCATCACCGGTATCGCGCAGAAGGCCGAAGCCAACGGCGTGGCGTTCGCGTTCGTGGCCGACGGCCTCTATATCAACGAGAAATCGATCCCGCATTTTCTGAACCGCTTCGAGCCGATCTCGGTTCTGTCGGCGCTCGCGACCGCGACGTCGAAGATCGGTCTGGCCGGCACGCTATCGACGTCGTACAGCCATCCGTTCACGGTGGCGCGGCAATTCGCGTCGCTCGATCTGATCAGCGGCGGGCGGGCCGGATGGAACGTCGTGACGTCGCCGCTCGAAGGGTCGGCGAAGAACTACGGCGGCGAGCATCCGGATCACGAACTGCGCTACGAGATCGCCGACGAATATCTGGAGGTGGTGCAAGGACTGTGGGATAGCTGGGACGACGACGCATTCGTGCGCGAACGCGACAGCGGCCGGTTCTTCGACCCGGACAAACTGCACACGCTCGACCACAAAGGGCGTTTTTTCCAGGTCGCCGGACCGTTGAACATTCAGCGCTCGCCCCAAGGGCAGCCGGTGATTTTCCAGGCGGGTTCGTCGGATTCGGGGATCGCGCTGGCCGGTAAATATGCGGACGCGGTGTTTACGCATTCGCCGTCGCTGGAGGAAACCCGGGGCTTCGCGCAACAGGTGCGGCACAGCGCGGTCGAGCATGGCCGCGCGCCGGACGATGTGAAGATCTTCCCGGGCATCGGTCCGATCGTCGGCGCGACGCAGGACGAAGCCGAGGCGAAGTACCGCGCGATCCGCGATCTGCTGACCGTGGACGACGCGCTCGCCTACCTGGGCCGCTTCTTCGAACACCACGACTTCACCCAATACGAGCTCGACGCGCCGTTCCCCGAACTGGGCGAACTCGGTACGAACAGCTTCCGTTCGACGACCGACCGCATCAAAAGCGAAGCGAAGCGCAAAGGCTCGACGCTGCGTGAGGTCGCCCTCGAAGTGGCGACGCCGAAGTCGCAATTCATCGGCACCGGCGAACAGATCGCCGACGAGCTGATCCGCTGGTTCGACGCCGGCGCGGCCGACGGTTTCATTCTCGGCTTCCCCGCGCAGGCCGAAGGGCTCGACGATTTCGTGCGTTACGTGATTCCGGCGCTGGAGGCACGCGGCCGTTATAGCCGCACATTGGCCGGCGCGACGCTGCGCGATCACCTGGGACTGCCGCGCCGCGAAAGCCGCTACGCGGCGGCAGAAACGGCATGAGCCACGACGGTTTGCAACGCAGGAGGGCAGCATCATGAGCGACACCACCACGCCGTTTGCCGGCTCCGCTCACGCGGGCCACGTGCCGGACACCGCCGACCGGCACGAGTACGCGCACTACCGGATCGTGCCCATGCGGCATCACGCGCGGATGGCCGGCACGGTGCTGGCCATCGTGCTGATCGGGCTCGTCCTGAACTCGGTGCTAGGCAATCCGCGTTGGGGCTGGGGCGTTTTCTCGACATGGTTTTTCGCGGAACCGGTGCTCTCGGGCCTCGGTCGCACACTGGTGCTGACGGCGCTCGGTGCGCTGTTCGGCTTCGCACTGGCCACGCCACTGGCGCTCGCGCGGGTGTCGGGTTCGCCGTTGCTCGCCGCTTGCGCGTGGGCGTTCATCTGGCTATTCCGCTCGATTCCGCTGATCGTGCTGCTGCTTCTGCTGAACAATCTCGGCTATCTGTACGAGACGATCTGGATCGGCGTGCCGTTCACGCATATCGCGCTGCTGAACGAGTCGACCACCGATCTGATCAGCCCGTTCCTCGCGGCCGTGCTCGGGCTCACGCTGAATCACGCGGCGTTCGCGGCCGAAGCGATTCGCGGCGGGCTGCTGTCGGTCGATCAGGGCCAGCGTGAAGCGGCCGCCGCGCTCGGCTTGCCGGGCGGCCGCCAGGTGCGGCGCATCGTGCTGCCGCAGGCCATGCGCGCGATCCTGCCGACCGCGTTCAACGACGTGATCGGCCTCGCGAAAGGCACGTCGGTGGTTTATATCCTCGCGATGCCGGATCTGTTCTACACGGTGCAGATCATCTATCACCGCAATCTGGAGGTGATTCCACTGCTGATGGTCGCCACCGTCTGGTATCTGATCATCCTGACCGTGCTATCGGCGATTCAGGTGCATATCGAGCGGTACTTCGCGCGTGGCGCGACGCGCGAACAGGTCGCGGTGTCGCCGTTGAGCGCGCTGTTCGGGCGTTGGCTCGCGGCGCGCGGCGCGCGGGCGGCAAACCTCACAGGCACGGCAGGCGCGACCGGCACGTCCGGCGCGGCGCAAGCGGAAGCGGCCGGCTGGGCGCAGCGGCGAGTCGGCGGGCGGGTCGGGATTCACAACCTGTCGAAGAGCTTCGGCCCGCTGAAGGTGCTCGACGATATTTCGCTGTCGTTCGCCTCGGGAAGCGTCACGGTGATCCTCGGACAATCGGGCTCGGGCAAGTCGACGCTGCTGCGCACGATCAACCATCTCGAACGCGTCGACGATGGCTTTATCGATATCGACGGTGAGCTGGTCGGCTATCGGCGCGATGGCCGCACGCTCTACGAACTCAAGGAAAAAGACATTCTGCGACGTCGGCGCGCCGACGTCGGGATGGTGTTCCAGAGCTTCAATCTGTTCCCGCATCTGAACGTGCTCGGCAACCTGATCGAAGCGCCGCTGGCGGCGGGCGTGCCGCGTGCGCAGGCCGAGGCCGAAGCGCGCGTGCTGCTCGCGCGCGTGGGACTGGCCGATAAGGCCGACGCGTGGCCGCGCCAGTTGTCCGGCGGTCAGCAGCAACGCGTGGCGATTGCCCGCGCGCTGGCGCTCAAACCGAAGGTGCTGCTGTTCGACGAACCGACTTCGGCGCTCGATCCCGAACTCGTCAACGAGGTGCTCGACGTGATCCGCCAGCTCGCGCGTTCCGGCACGACGCTGATTATCGTCACGCACGAAATCGGCTTTGCGCGCGAAGTAGCCGACACGATCGTGTTCATGGACGGCGGACGTATCGTCGAATCCGGCCCACCCGCGAACGTGCTGGGCGACCCGGCTCATCCGCGCACGCGCGAGTTTTTATCGAAGGTGCTGTGACCGTATGCGACGACGACAACGACAACCCGACACGCTGAATCGGAATCCATCGCACCCGCAACGCCGTACGTTCCTGCTCGAGCTGGCCGCACTGGCCGCCATGCCGCTCGCGTGGCATGGCGGGATCGCGCAAGCCGCCGCGCAGTCTTTCGACTTCAGCGCGGAGCAGAAAGGCCGCGTGCGTGCCCCGAAAGATCCCGACGCGCTACGCGCCGCCGCAAGCTACCGTTTCGTCACGCCCGGCGTGTTCACCGTGGCCGTCGCACCGGCCGCGCCGCCCATCGCCACTTATGCGACCGATGCGCACAGCGTGGTGGGCGCCGATCCCGACTATGCCCAACTCCTCGCGGATGCGCTCGGCCTGCGGCTTCAACTGGTGCCGGTCGCGTGGGCCGACTGGCCGCTCGGTCTGACCTCGGGCCGCTACGATGCAGTGATTTCGAACGTGGGCGTGACCGAGGGGCGCAAGAAGAAGTTCGACTTCACCACCTACCGGCTCGGCCTGCACGGCTTCTATGTACGCAACGACAGCCCCATCAGGGCGATCCGCGAGCCGCGCGATATCGCGGGGTTACGGATCGTCACCGGCTCCGGGACGATTCAGGAGCACATCCTGCTCGAATGGAACCGGCGCAACGTGGCGCAAGGCCTGAAGGCGGCCACGCTGCAGTACTACGACGACGACCCCGCGTCGGGGCGGCTCGCGTTGCTGTCGGGACGGGTGGACGCGATCTTCAATCCGGATGCGCAGCAGGCCTACGAGGCCGCGACGCAAGGGCAGACCCAGCGTGTCGGCACGGTCAACGCGGGCTGGCCCGTCACGGCCGACGTTGCGATCGCGACGCGCAAGGACAGCGGGCTCGCGCCGGCGCTGACGGCGGCGACCAACCGGCTGATCCGCGACGGCCAGTATCGCGCGGCGCTGACGCGCTGGGGCGTGCAGGCGCAAGCCGTCGACCACTCGGAAACCAATCCGCCGGGCTATCCGGATACGTGAACCGGGCGGTGCGTGGCCTGCTATCCGTCGCACTGACGCATGCATTGTCAGTACGAAGCCAACGCAATTTTCAGAACGACAAGGAGGTCCACAATGTGCGCGGTTCGCATCGATCATCTTGCTTTCCTGACACCGGGTAATTATCCCGACGATGCACCGCTCGCCGGTTTCGAGCGCACGCTCGACCTGTTCGGCGTCGGCGAAGCGCTTGGCTACGACAGCGCGTGGGTCCGTCAGCGACATCTGGAGCGCGCGGTGTCGTCCGCCGCGACGTTTCTCGCGGCGGCGAGCCAGCGCACCACACGCATCGGACTCGGCGCGGCGGTGATCCAGATGGGTTATGAGAATCCGTTCCGGCTGGCCGAGGATCTGGCCACCGTCGACGTGCTGTCGCACGGCCGCCTGAATATCGGATTGAGCGCGGGCGCGCCGGCGCACGGCATTCTGCTCGGTGAGCGTCTGTTCGATGCCAATCCCGAGTTGATCGACTTTTCGCACGCGCGTGTCGAGCGTCTGCGCCGCAATCTGGCGGGCGAATGGCTCGGCGACGAGGACAGTTTCGTCGAATCGGCGGCGGGCCGCGTGCGGCCGCGCGTGAGCCCGTTCGCACCGGGCCTGACGGATCGGCTCTGGTACGGCGCCGGTTCGCAGCGATCCATCGAATGGGCCGGCCGTCACGGCTTCAATCTGCTGATCGGCAACATCACGACAGGCGAGGGCACAGACGACTATCGCGACGCGCAAGTGAAACAGCTCGACCTGTTCCGTGCGCACTGGCGTGAGACGCGCACGCCGCGCATCGCGCTGGGCCGCGTGATCGTGCCGACCGACGGCGCCGACGCCCGCACCCGGCAGCGCTATCGCGAGTTCGCCGCAGCGCGCCACGCGCGCACACTGACGCCGCAGGGCGAGCGGCGCACGCTGTTCGTGCCGGACCTGGTGGGGTCGGCCGATGAGATCGTCGCTCGTCTGCTGGACGATCCGGTGCTCGGCCAGGTGAGCGAATTGCGCCTCGAGTTGCCGTATGATCTGCCGTTCGAGAACTATCAGCAGATCCTCGAAGATGTCGTCACGCGAGTGGCCCCTGAACTGGGCTGGCGGCCGGCGGACGCGCAGGTTTCGCAACTCACCACACCTGCTGAACTGCCGGTTCGTTACGCGCAGGCAAGGAGATAGGGTATGTCAGCGGTGCTTTCCTCCGTCGCCACGGACGATCGACTCGTGTACGTGTCGGTTCTCGATCCGCTGGCGCGTCCGCTGTTCGACGAACTGGCGCACGAATATGGCAGCCGTTACGCCGGCCTGATCGACGAGCAGGAGATCGCCCATGAAATGCAGCGCTATCCGGTCGAGGCGTTCGCCGCGCCGGAGGGCGCGTTCGTGCTGCTCCTGCGCAACGGCGAGGCGATCGCGGGCGGTGCGTTCATGCGCCACGCCGATCCCGGCACTGCCGAATTCAAACGCATCTGGGCGAGCGGCCGGCATCGCCGTCAGGGGCTTGCACGGCGTGTGCTGGCCGAGCTGGAAGCGCAGGCCGCGCGGCTGGGTTATACGCGCGTGTTTCTTGGCACGGGGCCGCGCCAGCCTGAGGCGATAGCGCTTTACCAAACCAACGGCTATACGCTGCTGTCGGCGCATGACTTCGGGGAGGACGAGCCGCCGGGTTATCTGTTCGAGAAGTCTCTCGCCGCGCCGCCTGGCGAATAGTCGCAACGCTGAAACCGCCATATCGAAAGCGTGAGGCGTGGCCTTCTCGACTTTCTTGCCGCCGCGTTCGCCGGTGCCGACGATGCGGCCTACCGTAAATTGCTCGCCGTCAACGGCGCGGATTCGCGCCGCGCGGCCGCGGTGTTCGGCAGCGCGAGACCGAGCGTGACCTTGATCCAGTCGGGAAAGGGCAGCGAAACATGGCCGATGTCGATTTCGAACGGGAACACGTAGGTTGAAAAATAGATCAGCACGAGCAGCGGGGCGTTGCGGAACACCTGCATATAGGCACGCGTGACGACCCGAACGGGCCACAGCGGCGACACCAGCAGCGCGCCGAGCACGATCTTGTGACGCTGATGAATCCGGTCGAGCGTCGCGTCGGCGTGTGCCGCCGTGGCGACGAACCCGTTATCTGATTCGTGCGTTTGGGCAGACGACGCCGACGTCACAACGTCGGCCGGATTCAGGTAACGGATTTTTGCGGCGGCGAGCCCTTACAGCTTTTTCGCCCGCACCGACGCCACCAGATAATCCAGCACCTGAATCGTGCCCGGCAAACTTTCCGTGCTGGCCGGGCCAGTCAAATACTTGCCCTGTACGGCCAACGTGGGCGTCGCGTTGACCTGATAGTCCTTGATCAACCGTGTGTCGCGCTGCAACGCGCTTTGTGTCGAGAACGAGTTATATGCCTGCAGGTATTTGGCTTTGTCGACGCCTTGGGTGGCGAGGAAGGCCGCTTGCGAATCCGGCGTCAGCAAATAGTCTTTCTTCACGTAGATTTCGTTGAAAACCACCGGCGTCAGTCGTGATGCCAGGCCCAGCGCGTCGAGCGCATGGAACATTCGCGAGTGGGGCACGAAATCGTCGCGGAAAGCGACCGGGACCCGCTGAAACACCACGTCCGGGCCCTGCTTCTTGACCCATGCTTCCAGATACGGATCGAACTCGGCGCAGTGCGGACAGCCGTACCACATGAACTCCGTGACGACGATCTTGCCGGGCGCATCCACCGGTTGCGGCGTGGAAAGAACCGTGTATTCCTTGCCGGCTACCGGCGCGGACGTCGAAGCATGGGCCGTGGAAAGGGCGGCGGCAAACAGGGTAACGGCGACGATCGAGGCGCGGAAGAGGGTTTTCATGGTTGCAAAAGGGAGGAAACGGGCCCCGAGCAAAACATAGAAAAATTAAACGATGCTTAAGGGTGTCGAAGGGTGTCGAGGTGGCGGCGGCCGCGCGGACAACACCGCCGCCGCAAGCCTCAACGATTCACCAGCCGTGCCGGAATAAACACCAGAATCAGCACCGCCGACAGCGTCAGCGTGCAAGCCGTCAGCACCAGCCCCGACGCCAGCGTATGCGTGTAGCTCTTCAGCCAGCCGATCACGGTCGGGCTAATGAAACCCGCCAGATTGCCGGTGCAATTGATCAACGCGATGCCGGCCGCCGCGCCGGTGCCGCCGAGAAACGCGGTGGGCAGCGCCCAGAACATCGGCAGTGCGGTGACCACGCCGGAGACGGCAAGCGTGAGCCCGAGCATCGACAGCACGGCACTGTCGCCGTTGGCTGCGCACAGGCTGAAACCGGAGGCGGCCACCAGCGCTGGCGCGACGATATGCCAGCGGCGTTCGCGCGTGCGGTCGGCATGGCGGCCTACCGCGAGCATCGAAAGCAGCGCCGCCGAATACGGAATCATGGTCAGCAAACCGATCATCAGCGGATCGTCGATGCCCGTGCCGCGAATGATGGTCGGTTGCCAGAAGCCGATCGCATACGAGCCCATCACGATGCCGAACAGCACCAGACACAGCAGCCAGACCCGCGCCGAACCGAACACCGCGCGTACCGAAGCGTGCGTGCGGACCACGGCGTCGGCATCGATTTCGCCTTGAATCACGCGCTTTTCCGCTTCGGTGAGCCAGTCGGCGTCGGCCACGCGATCGTCGAGGCAGCGATAGATCACCCCGCCCAGCACGATGGAGGGTAATGCCTCGACGATGAACAGCCACTGCCATCCTTCGAGTCCCCACGCGCCGTTGAACGCATGCATCAGATAGCCGGACAACGGACCGCCGAGCAAACCGGAAACGGGAATGCCGGCCATCAGCAGTGCGGTCATCTTGCCGCGCCGGTGCGACGGAAACCAGTACGTGAGATACAGGATCATGCCGGGAAAGAAACCGGCTTCGGCGACACCGAGCAGAAAGCGCACGATGTAAAACATCAGCGGCGTATGGACCCACGCGGTGACCATGGAAAGCAGCGCCCAGGTCACCATGATGCGGGCGATCCAGCGCCGCGCGCCGAAGCGATGCAGCAGCAGATTGCTCGGCACCTCGAACAGGAAGTAGCCGATAAAGAAGCAACCGGCGCCGAGGCCATACGCCGCTTCGCTGAAATGCAGACTGCCGAGCATCTGCAGTTTCGCGAAACCGACGTTGACGCGGTCCAGATAAGCGACCACATAACCGACGAACAGCAGCGGCATGAAGCGCCACGCGACACGGCGGAACAGAGGGTCCGCGGAGGTCGCGTCGAACGCGGCAGGGTAGGACGTGTGACTGAGCAAAGCTTGTCTCCTGGCCCGCCGTACTGGTTATTGTGAGTGCGGTGGCGGGCGAACGATGTGAGAGTGTACGTGGGCCGAGAGCCGTGCTGCCGGGCGCTGGGCCGCGTGGGTCAGGCGGTGTGAGTCTCCTCGCGGTGCTGTTGCTGAAAACCCGCTGCGAGCTTCACCGCGCCTTCCATTGCGAAGCCATCGCGCGTGAGCGCCTGCCGCAGTTCGCGTTGCTGCGCGTCGTCGAGTTCGACGAGCGGCGCGCGCATCGCGGCCCATTGCGCGTCGCCCGATTGCCAGGCGATCGCGGCCTTCATCGCGGCGATGATGGGGTAGCGCTGAAAAATCGCGCGCGTGTCGTTCAGGCGCTGCTGCTGGTCCGCGGCATCGGCGTCGCGCCAGTGTCGTGCGAGACGCACGATCGCCGCCGCGTTCACGTTGCCGGTCGCCGTGATGCAGCCGGCGCCGCCCTGTTGCAGCGTGGGCAGCAGGGTCGTTTCGGTACCGGCGAATACGTCGAACTGTTCACCCTGGAACGACTCGATCAACGCGGCGGTGTGTTGCCAGTCGCCGCCGCTGTCCTTGATGCCCGCCACCACGCCCGGATAACGCACGAGCAATCGCTCGATCAATGCAAAGCTGAGGCCGACCTGCGAAACCGGCGGGATGTGGTACAGATAAAGACGCAGGCGGTCATCGGCAACCGCTTCGATCACTTCGGCAAAACCGCGAAACAGTCCTTCGTCGCTCACGCCTTTGTAGAAAAACGGCGGCAGCATCAGTACACCGGCGCAACCGCCGGCCACCGCGTGACGGGTCATGTCGATCGCGTCGGGCAGCGCGCAGGCTCCCGTGCCGGGCATCAGCCTCTCAGGCGGCAGACCGGCTTCCAGTAAGGCGTCGAGCAAGGCGCGCTTTTCGTCGACGGTGAGCGAGTTCGCTTCCGAGTTGGTGCCGAATACGGCCAGTGCGACGTCCTGCTCCAGCAGCCAGCGGCAGTGATTGACGAAGCGGACCGGCGAGGGCGTGCCGTCCGCGTTGAACGGCGTGAGAACCGGCGACAGGACGCCGCGTAAGCCACGTGTGCCGGGTAAGCAGGACGAGGGCGTGCTCATGGTTTGTCTCCTTCGGTGTTCAGAGTGGCGGCGTCCTCGAATGCCTTCTGCAGCGGTGTATTCGTGCATGGCATTCAGGCGCCGACGCAGTATTGCGTGACCATGAACAGCGAAGAAGCGTGAGCCGCTTGCTTCAAACGTTAATTATTTTTGTGTCCCGGGTCGAACCGGTTGCGTCGCTTGCGCGACGTCGAGTTCCCGCGCGATCCCCAGAAACGCCTGCACCAGCCGCATGCGCGCCGACGAGCGCCCCCACAGCAGGCCCACCACGCGCTTCGGAAACGCGTACGGCAGCGGCCATCGGGCGAGCGCGAGACCGGAGAAGCGCGTCATCAGCCAGTCCGGCACCAGCGACACACCCAGCCCCCGATCCACCATTACCGCGATCGCATCGAGCCCGTCGAGTTCGCAGCGCTGATGCGGCTGAATGCCGTGCTGGCGCAGGTAGCCGTCGGCGAGCTGGCCGCCGACCACGTTGCGGTCGTACCGCACGAACGGTTCGCGCCGCAGCACCTCGTGCGGATCGCCGACCTGCATCGACGCGGGCGTCAGCAGCACCAGCGGCTCTTCGCGGAAGGTTTGCCAGTCGCAGCTTTTCGGCAGATCGAAGAGCGGCCGCACCAGCATGGCCGCGTCCAGATCGCCGCTCACCACCTTGCGGTACAGATCGACCGAATTGCCGGGTTCCAGATAGATATCGATCTGCGGATGCCGTGCGAGCAAGGCGGCCAGCACGTCCGGAATCAGGCTCGTCATCATGGTCGGCGTGCCGCCCAGCCGCAACTGACCCGCCAGCACGGACGCGTCGTTCAGATCGGCGGAGAGGTCGCGAATGTCGTGCAGCACCGCCCGGGCGCGCGCCAGAATCCGTTCGCCGGCCTCGGTCGTGCCGACCGTGCGGCCGGAGCGGCGCACCAGTTTCGCGCCGAGTTCCTGTTCCAGCATCTTCACCCGCTGCGCCACCGCGGCCGGCGTCAGATCGAGCCGGCGCGCGGCTTCGGCGATCGAGCCGAGTTCGACCACATAGACAAAGCTCTGCAGATAGCGCGAGTCCATCGAATAGAATTTTTATCTTTTGAAGAAGCCAAAGCATACTGTTTTCGATGTCATGCGGCTATCACACTTCGAACTCACCGAACGCGCATCGGACGCGTTCGGTCCGCCAACATGGAGGAGTGTGGAAATGCCAAAGATTGAATCGGTGTCGGTTTGCGCGGCGGGTGTGCCGCTGGATCGGGTGACTTCGTTTGCCACCCGCACGGTGACGACACGTCACTACGGCCTGGTCAAAGTGCGCTCAACCGACGGCGTCGAAGGGATCGGTTTCTGTTATGTGGGCAGCGCGGGCGGTGAGCTGCTACGCGTGGCCGTCGAGCAATTGCTCGCGCCGGTACTGATCGGCCAGGACTCGTATGCGGTGGAGGGCCTGTGGCAGGCGATGTATCAGGAAGCCTTGCTGCACGGCCGCGCCGGCACGGTGATGCGCGCGCTCAGCATTCTCGACACGGCGCTGTGGGACCTGAACGCACGCAGTCACAACGTGCCGCTGCACAAGTATCTCGGCGCGGTGGAACTCGATACGGTGCCGGCGTATGCGAGCGGCGGCTATTACCTCGACGGGAAATCGGCGGGCATGCTCGGCGAGGAAATGGCGAGCTATGTCGAGATGGGTTTCAAGGCGGTGAAGATGAAGGGCGGCCGTCTTTCGCCGCGCGACGAAGAAGCGCGCGTGCGTGCCGCGCGCGAAGCGATCGGCCCCGACGTCGAACTGATGATCGACATCAACAACGGCTGGACCGACACGACCCAGGCGCTGCAACATTTGCGGCGCATCGAGCAATATGATCCGTACTTCGTCGAAGAGCCGTTTTCGCCGGACGATATCGACAATCACGCGCGACTCGCCAAACTCACGCGCGTGCCGGTCGCGACCGGCGAGATCGGCTATGGCCGCTGGTATCACAAGGAACTGCTCGACAAGGGCGGCGCCGCGATCCTGCAAACGGATGCGGTGGTATGCGGCGGCATCAGCGAATGGCGGCGCATTGCCGCGACCGCCGCGAGCTATGGCGTGGTGATGTGCCCGCACTGGTTTCACGACGTGCATGCGCCGTTGGTTGCGGCCACACCGAATGCGCGCTATGTCGAGTACTTCTGGGACGATCAGGTGCTGAACTTCCGGCGGCTGATCGACCGGCAACTCGGCCACCGGAACGGCCGCATCGTGCTGCATCAGACGCCGGGGCTCGGCTTCAATTTCGACGAACGGGAAGTCGCGAAAGTCGGGAAGTGGACGGTGATCGGTTGAGCAAAGGCGGCCGCCGCAGTCGATCCGCAAGCCGCCTTGCGGCGCCGTTCAGCCGAGCCGCCCGTCGTCTGGCCAGCGCAACTCGAAACACGTGCCGCCGCCGGCGGCGGGACGACAGGCCGCCTCGCCGCCGTGCGCGTGCGCGATGGCCGCCACCACGGCCAACCCCAGACCGCTGCCGCCACCCGAGCGCGAGTTGTCCGCGCGCCGGAAGGCTTCGAACATGTGAGGCGCGAGCTCGGCAGGGATGCCGGGCCCCTCGTCCTCGACGCGCAAGCGACACATGCCCTGTTCCAGGCGCGTCTGAATCCGGATCGAGCCGGGCAATGCGTGCCGGCGCGCGTTTTCGAGCAGCGCCAGCAGCGCCTGACGGATTCGCACCGGATCGCAACGCATATGCCGTTCGTGCAGATCCAGCACCGGCTGCTGACCGGCGGCCTGCAGCGCGTCTCTGAACACCTCGACGACGGCCCGCACGTCGTCGGCAAGATCGGCCTCCTGCAACTGGAGGTCGAGATGGCCGCTCTCCGCGAGGCTGATTACGCGCAGATCTTCAATTAGCCGCGTCAGGCCTTCGACCTGCGTGAGCAAACTACGGAACTGCGATTCGTCGGGCGTGAACACGCCTTCGGCCAGACCTTGCAAACGTCCGCGCAGAATCGTGACCGGGGTGCGCAATTCGTGGGCGATCGCGGCGTTCCAGAAGGCCTGTTCTTCCGTGACACGTTGCAATTGATCGGCGAGCGCGTTGAAGTCGTCGGCGAGCAGGGCGGCTTCGCGCAGCGAGCGGTCGCCCGCATTGGCGCGCACGCTGAGATCGCCCTGGGCCACGCGGCGGATGCTGTCCGCCACGGAATTCAGCGGCACCAGGATACGGCGCGCCAGATTGACGGCCACCACGAGCGACAGCGCGAGGCCCGCGACCGTGGTCGAGACCAACCAGATCCACTCGGGACCCGTGGGGATCCAGCCCGGCTGGTTGTAGTCGTCCGGCCAGTACCTGAACATCAGGTAGTAGAACGCATACGCCGTCACCACGACCAGCAGCGTCACGCCGAAGGCCATCGCCGCCATGGTGAGCGCGATCTGGCGGCTCAACCCTTCGAGCTTCATTCGACGTTCCAGAGTTTGTAGCCGACGCCACGCACGCCGACCGGAATACCCTTCACACCGAGGTCCTCCAGCTTCTTGCGCAGCTTGCTGATGTGGCTGTCCACCGTGCGCTCCAGCGTATCGCCTTCAGGCAGACAGGTGGCCATCAGCTCCGCGCGGCTGAACACGCGTTTGGGACTGCGCGCCAGTTGCGCCAGCAGCTTGAATTCGGTCAAGGTCAGCGCCAGCAGATGACGCCGGTTGCCCACCTGCAGCGTGACCTCGTGCTGGTCCAGGTCGATCTCGAACGGCGCCGCGCGCAGTACCCGCTGATCCGTGTCGCGCGCGGCCGGCATCGAACGGCGCAAGACCGCCTGAATACGCGCGACGACTTCCGCGGGATTGAATGGCTTGATCACGTAGTCGTCCGCGCCGATGCGCAGACCCATCAGCTTGTCGATGTCCTGGTCGAGCGCGGTCAGCATGATGACGGGCGTATTGCCGCGATGACGGAGTTCGGCCAGCACTTTCCAGCCGTCGACTTCGGGCATCTGGACGTCCAGCAGCACGAGATCGGGTTTCAAGGACAGATGCAGTTCGAGCGCCTTGCGGCCGTTGTCCGCATGCACGCCGCGAAAACCGCCGCGCGTCAGATAGGCGCTGAGGATTTCGGCGATTTCGGGTTCGTCTTCGGCGATGAGGACCAACGGATGAGTGTGCTGACTGGTGTCGGAAGGCTGGGTCGAATCGGGCATGGGATTACTTCACGTTCACGGTGCGTCTCCATCGAACCTCCATGTTACCGCAGCGTAAACCCCATGGGCCGAATTCAAACTGGCGGGCGTTGGTGCTGGCGGTGAGCCGTCGGCGTCTCATGGAAAACTCAAATGAAAATGAAAAAACCCGGCCGCCACGGCAGCGCGTGCGCGCTGTTGGCCACTTTATCGATCGCACTATTGGCGGGTTGCGGACAGGCCGAACCGGAAAGCGCGCAGCCGGCGCCCGACGTGGCCGCCACCACCGTGAAGGCCGCCGCGCTGACACTCGCCGACGACTTGCCCGGCCGCGTCGCGGCGGTGCGGGTCGCGGAAATTCGTCCGCAGGTGAGCGGTATCGTGCAGCGCCGCCTGTTCGAGCAGGGCACCGAGGTGCGCGCGGGGCAGCCGTTGTTCCAGATCAATCCCGCGCCGTTCAAGGCCGATCAGGACACGGCCGCCGCAGCCTTGCAACGCGCCGAGGCGGCGCTCGCGCGCGCCAGAGTGCAAACGGCGCGCCTGCAGCCGCTGGTCGAAGCGGATGCGATCAGCCGCCAGGTCTACGATGACGCCGTGTCGCAGCGCGACCAGGCCTCGGCCGATGTGGCGCAGGCGCGGGCCACGCTCGCGCGGCGGCAGCTCGATCTGAAATTCGCCACGGTGGAGGCGCCGATCTCGGGGCGCATCGACCAGGCGCTGGTCACCGAAGGCGCGCTGGTTGCGAGCGGCGACAGCACGCCGATGGCGCGCATCCAGCAGATCGATCAGGTGTACGTCGATGTACGCCAACCGGCGGCGTCGCTCGAAGCGCTGCGCGACGCCGTGCTCACGCACCAGTCCGGTTCCGGCGGCGGGCTGCCGGCCGCGGTGCTGCGCGACAACGGCGAGCCCTATGGGGTGACGGGACGCATCCTGTTTTCAGGCGTGAACGTCGACCCCGGCACTGGCGACGTGCTGCTGCGCGTGCTGGTGGACAACCCGAAGCGGCAGCTGCTGCCGGGCATGTTCGTGCGGGCGCGCATACCGCGCGCGCACTATGCCGACGCGCTGACGGTGCCGCAGCAAGCCGTGGTGCGCGCCGAAGGCAAGCCGCGCATCTGGACGCTCGATGCGAGCGGCCACGCTCACCTCGCGCCGGTCGAACTCGGCGAACTGGTGGAGCGGCGCTACCGCATCCAGAGTGGCCTCAAGGCGGGACAGAAGATCGTGGTCGAAGGCATGGAGCGGCTGGCCGAAGGCGTGGCCGTCAGTGCGCACGATTGGTCGGCAAGCGAATCCGTTGCAGCTGTGGCGGCCCCGGCTTCCGCTTCGGCACACTGAGTCACGGAGCGCAAAATCATGTCCCAATTCTTCATTCGACGCCCGGTCTTCGCATGGGTCGTGGCGCTTTTCATCATCCTGTTCGGCGTGATCGCGATTCCGCAGTTGCCGATCGAACGCTATCCGTCCGTCGCGCCGCCCACCGTCACGATCACCGCGACGTATCCCGGCGCCACGCCGCAAGCCATGAGCGACGGCGTGCTCAGTCTGATCGAGCGTGAACTGTCCGGCGCGAAGAACCTGCTTTACTTCGAGTCGTCGGCCGACACGTCCGGTTCCGCGCAGATCGTCGCCACCTTCAAACCCGGTACCAATCCGGCGATGGCGCAGGTCGACGTGCAGAACAAGCTGAAGGCCGTCGAGCCACGCCTGCCCGCGGTGGTGCGTCAGAACGGTCTGGTGGTCGAGTCGGCGGCCTCCGGCTTCCTGATGATTCTCGGCCTGCGCTCCGACAGCGGCCGCTTCGATGAACTGGCGCTGAGCGACTATCTGGCGCGCAACGTGATCGAGGAACTGCGCCGCATCGACGGCGTGGGCCGCGTGCAACTGTTCGGCTCCGAGGAGGCCATGCGTATCTGGGTCGATCCGGCCAGGCTGATCAACTACGGCCTGTCGATGAGCGACCTGACCACGGCGATCGGCCAGCAGAACGTCCAGATCGCGCCCGGCAGCGTCGGCGCATCGCCGGCATTGGCGGGCCAGCAGGTGATGGTGCCGCTGACCGCGCAAGGCCAGTTGACGAGCCCGGAACAGTTCGCGGCGATCGTGCTGCGCGCCAACGCCAACGGCTCCAAAGTCGTGCTGGGCGATGTCGCGCGAGTCGAGATCGGCGCGCAGTCGTACAGCTTCGTGAATCGCGAGAACGGCAAACCCGCCACCTTCGCCGCGGTCCAGCTCGCGCCGGGCGCCAATGCGGTCAAGACCGCGGACGCCGTCAAAACCCGGCTCGACGAATTGAGCAAGACCATGCCGCAGGGCATGAGCTATTCGATTCCGTTCGACACGGCGCCGTTCGTCAAGATTTCGATCGAGAAGGTGATCCACACGCTGGTCGAGGCGATGGTGCTGGTGTTCCTCGTGATGTACCTGTTCCTGCAGAACGTGCGTTACACGTTGATCCCCGCGATCGTCGCGCCGGTGGCCTTGCTCGGCACGTTCACGATCATGGCCGCGCTCGGTTTCTCAATCAACGTGCTGACCATGTTCGGCATGGTGCTCGCGATCGGGATCATCGTGGACGATGCCATCGTGGTGGTGGAAAACGTCGAACGTCTGATGGCCGAAGAGGGGCTGTCGCCGAAAGACGCCACCGTCGAGGCAATGAAGGAAATCACCGGCGCCATCATCGGCATCACGCTGGTGCTGACCGCGGTGTTCATTCCGATGGCGCTCGCGAGCGGCTCGGTCGGCGTGATCTATCAGCAGTTCACGTTGTCGATGGCGGTGTCCATTCTGTTCTCGGCGTTTCTGGCGCTGACGTTGACCCCGGCGCTGTGCGCGACGATGCTCAAGCCGGTCGATCCCGCGCACCATGAAAAGCGCGGCTTCTTCGGCTGGTTCAACCGCCATTTCGAGCGTGCGACGCAGTGGTACGAGACGCGCGTGGGCCGGCTGATCGGTCGCGCTGGGCGCGTAATGCTGGTGTTCGTGGCGATTGCCGGGGTGCTGGTGTTCGCGTTCCGGAGTGTGCCGTCGTCGTTTCTGCCCGAGGAAGATCAGGGCTATTTCATGACCACCATCCAGCTCCCCGCGGACGCCACGACTGAGCGCACGCTCAAGGTCGTCAAGGCGCTCGAGCAGCACGTGGCGTCGCGGCCGTCGATCCGCTCCAACATGTCGATTCTCGGCTACGGTTTTTCAGGTTCGGGACCGAACGCCGCGTTGAGTTTCAGCGTGCTGAAAGACTGGGACGAGCGGCACGGCGCGACCAGCCGCGACGAAGTGGCACGCGCGCAGCAGGTCATGAGCGGCGTGACCGAAGGCGCGGTGATGAATCTGTTGCCGCCCGCCATCGACGAACTCGGCACCAGTTCGGGTTTCACGATGCGTTTGCAGGACCGCGCCAATCAGGGCGAAGCCAGGCTCAAGGCGGCCGAGATGAAGCTGCTCGAACTCGCGGCGCAAAGCAAGGTGGTGAGCGGTGTCTATCCCGATGGGCTGCCGGCCGGCACCAGCATCCGTCTGGACATCGACCGGCAGAAGGCCGAAGCGCTGGGCGTGTCGTTCACCAGCATCAGCGACACGCTGTCGGCCGCGATGGGATCGACCTACGTCAACGACTTCCCGAACGCCGGACGCATGCAGCAGGTGATTATCCAGGCGGACGCGCCCGCGCGCATGCAGATCGACAACGTGCTCAAGCTCTACGTGCGCAATGTGACCGGCGGCATGGTGCCGCTGTCCGAAGTGATCCGCCCCGTGTGGAGCGAAGCGCCGCTGCAACTGGTGCGCTTTCAGGGCTTCCCGTCGGTGCGGATTGCCGGCAGTGCCGCGCCCGGTGCGTCGAGCGGCGCGGCGATGGCCGAGATGGAGCGGCTGGCCGCGCAACTGCCGCCCGGTTTCGCGATCGCATGGACCGGGCAGTCGGTGCAGGAACGGCAGTCGGCCGCGCAGGCGCCGATGCTGATGGCGCTCTCGATGGTGGTCGTGTTCCTCGTGCTGGCCGCCCTCTACGAGAGCTGGGCGATTCCGCTGTCGGTGATGCTGGTGGTGCCGTTGGGACTGCTCGGTGCGGTCGGCGCGGTGTTGCTCAGGGACTTGCCCAACGACGTGTTTTTCAAGGTCGGCATGATTACCGTGATCGGTTTGTCCGCCAAGAATGCGATTCTGATCGTCGAGTTCGCCAAGCAGTTGCGCGAGCAGGGCAACGGGCTCGTGGAGTCCGCCGTGCAAGCCGCCCGGCTGCGGCTGCGCCCGATTCTGATGACGTCGCTGGCGTTCGGCCTCGGCGTGGTGCCGCTGATGATCGCGACGGGCGCCAGCGCCGAGACCCAGCACGCGATCGGCACGGGCGTGTTCGGCGGCATGGTGACCGCGACGGTGCTGGCGATTTTCTTCGTCCCGGTCTTCTTCGTGTTCGTGATGGGCCTGCAGGAGCGCTTCACGCGGTGGAGCGCCGCGCGCCGGAAAAGTGTGCCGTTGAACCATGAACAGAAAAGCTGAAGTCATGACATCGCCCATTCTCCCAATCGTTAAAAAAGGGGCTGCCATGCGCTTGCTCATTCTTCCCGTCGTGCTGGCGTTGTCGGCCTGTTCGCTGGCGCCGGCGCTTGTCAAGCCGGCCTTGCCCGTGCCGACGGCTTATACGGATCAGGCGGCGCTTGAAACGGTGAAAAACGCTGCGAATGGCGCAGCGAACACCACGGCGATCAACGCGAGTGCCGACACCGGCACGCCGGCCGCCGATCTCGGTTGGCGCGCCATGTTCGGTGACCCGCGACTGCAGCGTCTGATCGAACTGGCGTTGACCAACAATCGCGATCTGCGGCTCGCCGCGCTGAACGTCGAGGCGGCTCAGGCGCAGTTCGGCATTCAGCGATCCGCGCGTTTGCCGTCGATCGAGGCCGGCGGCAGCTTCACGCGACAACGAACGGCCGCCAATGCCGATGCCAGTCCCGGGATCCCCGCGTCCGTGCAGAACCAGGTCGGTCTCAATGTCGGACTGAGTGCGTTCGAGATCGACCTGTTCGGCCGCGTGAAATCGTTGTCTGATGCCGCCTTCGCCCGCTATCTGGCGACCGACGAAGGGCGCCGGGCGGCGCGGATTTCTCTGGTCGGCGCGGTGGCCGATGCGTACTTTGCGCAGCGTCTAGCGCAGGAGCAACGGCAATTGGCGCAGCGTACGCTCGAAGACTGGCGTCAGTCGCTCGAACTGGCGCGCCGCCTGAGAGAGGCGCATCAAAGCAGCGGCGTGGACGTGGCGCAGGCCGAAGGTCAGGTCGCCAGTGCCGAGGCGGACCTGGAGGCACGTACGCGCGCCGTGGCGCAGGCCCGCAACGCCTTGCAACTGCTGGTCGGCACGGCGCTGCCCACGGACTTGCCCGAACCGCTACCGCTCGCGCAACAGCCCGTCGTGACGCAATTGCCGACGGGCCTGCCGTCCGATCTGCTGTTGCGGCGGCCGGACATTCTGCAAGCCGAGCAGAACCTGGTGGCCGCCAATGCCGATATCGGCGCGGCGCGCGCCGCGTTCTTTCCGCGCTTATCGTTGACCACCACGCTGGGGTTCATCAGTCCGGCCATGAGCGGCCTGTTCGACGACGGACAGCGCGCGTGGTCCTTCTCGCCGCAGGTCACGCTGCCGCTGTTTCAGGGCGGCAGGCTGCGCGCCGAACTTCGGCTCGCGGAAGTGCGCAAGTCCAGCGCGGTGACCGAATACGAACGCGCGATCCAGACCGCGTTCCGGGAAGTGGCCGATGGTCTGGCCGGACGTGAAACCTTCGGCCGGCAGATCGAAGCCCAGACCCGGGTGGTGGCCAGTGCCGAGCGCCGTACCGAGCTCTCGGGCCTGCTCTATCGCGCCGGAGTGGAAGGACGTCTGGAACTGCTGGATTCGCAGCGGCAGTTGTACGCGGCGCGGCAATCGCTGCTGGATTTGCGCCGTGGCGAATTCGGCAATGCCGTCGCGCTCTATAAAGCGCTGGGCGGCGGTCTGATCGGCGAGACCGGTGTCGGCGTTCAGTGATGACGAAGCGTGCGTGACGTCATGCGGCGGTTTTGGCCACGTAGCGCATTTGCAAGTTGCCGCCGCGCGCGCCATAGTCGCACCATCCGATGCTCTGCCTTTGGGCGAAAAAAACCGACATGAACAAGAGACACTGGCTCCAGTCGTACGGCTCGATCCCCGCCGAGATCGACGCCGACCGTTATCCGTCCGTGAACGCGCTGCTGGACGGTGCGATGCGTGAGTTTGCCGAGAAGCCCGCGTTCCACGCATTCGGCCAGACACTGAGCTTCGCGGATGTGGACCGCGCCTCGCATGCGTTCGCCGCTTATCTCCAGCAGGTGGCCGGCGTCAGGAAGGGCGATCGGGTGGCCGTGATGCTGCCCAATCTACTGGCGTTTCCGCTTGCGTTCGTTGCCATCGCCAGGATCGGCGGCGTGCAGGTCAACGTCAACCCCCTCTACACCGCGCGCGAACTCGAGCATCAACTCAACGACGCGGGCGCCGAAGTCGTCGTGGTGTACAACGGCTCGACACCCACGCTGGCCCAGGTGATCGGCAAGACGCGTATCAGGACGGTGATCACGGTCAGCCCGGGTGACTGCGGCAAGAGCGGCGGCGCCGCGATTCCAGCGCCGCCCGTCGATGCAGCGTTGAACGATGCCATCACGTTCCCCGCCGCCGTCGCTCAAGGCGAGACGTTGCAACTGGAGCCGGTGGAAGTAGGCGGCCACGACCTGCTGTTCCTGCAATACACCGGCGGCACGACCGGTCCTTCGAAGGGCGCCGCGTTGTCGCACCGCAATCTGGTCGCCAACATCGAGCAGTTCAAAGCCTTCATGCCCGATGTCCAGCGCCCCGGCGAGGAAGTAGTCGTCACCGCGATTCCGCTGTATCACATCTTTGCGCTGATGGTGAATTTCCTCACCTTCTTCTCGGTCGGCGCGGCTAACTGGCTGGTGGCCAATCCACGCGATTGCGATGCTTTCATCGACGTGCTGAAGGCGGCGCGGCCGACCGTCTTCGCCGGCGTCAACACGCTCTACGCGAGCCTCGTCGCTCACCCGCGACTAACGGAGGTGGACTGGTCGCGCCTGCGGCTCGGCGCCGGCGGAGGCACCGCGGTGATCGACGTCGTCTCGGCACGCTGGGAACGCGCCACCGGCAGCTTCATTCGCGAGGGTTACGGCTTGTCCGAGACGTCGCCCATTCTCACGTTCAATCCGCAGTCCATCTCCGCGTTCACGGGCACCGTCGGCTTCCCCGTGCCGTCCACCGACGTGATGCTGCTCGACGAGCAGGACAGGGCGGTCGGCATCGGCGAAGCCGGCGAGATCTGCGTCAAGGGGCCGCAAGTCATGCGGGGCTACTGGAATCAGCCGGAGGCGAATGCCAGGGCGTTTACCGACGCGGGTTATTTCCGCACCGGCGACATCGGCGTTTTCGACGCGGAGGGTTTCCTCAGGATCGTCGACCGCAAGAAGGACATGGTGATCGTGTCGGGCTTCAACGTGTATCCGAACGAAGTGGAAGCGGTCGCGACCGCGTTCCCGGGCATCGCCGAATGCGCTTGCGTCGGCGTGCCGGACGAACGCACCGGCGAGGCGCTCAAACTCTTCGTCGTCAAGGCGCCCGAGGCCGATGTCACGGAGCAGGCGCTGATCGCCCACTGCCGTGCCGGCATGGCCGCTTATAAGGTGCCGAAGATCGTCCGCTTTGTCGACGCGCTGCCGAAATCGCCGGTAGGCAAGATTCTGCGGCGGGAGCTTCGTCACGCGGAATGAGCGGCGGCCGGTGACGGCAGGCGGCTGGCGGCAGGGCGAGGCCCGATACCCGGCGGGTTTTTGAGTTGCTATCCTGCGTTGGAAGCCGTTCATCCCGTGCCGGCGCCTTGTCCAACGCCTGGCGAATCAGGCGTCGTGCCGGTCGGCGAGCGGTGTCACCGATTCCGTATCGCCCAGGAGTACCGCCATGCTGCGCTCGTTCGATCAACTCTGTCAGCCGGTCAACAAGGACCTGCTGGTCGCCGCCGACGACGGCCACGCCACGCTCACCGGTGGCGGCACCTATGCGATGCCGTGGCACTGGCACGACTGTCTGATGTTTATCTTGCCGAGCCACGGCGCCGTCGAGCTTCGGCATGAAGACCGTCGCGCGGGCACCTGGTTGTCGCAGGATCGCTTCGCGGTGGTGCCGCCGGGCCGCGCCCATCAAACCCGGGCGGGGTGCGGCACGCACACGCACGTCGCGGTCTACGTGACCGGCGACGCGCTGCATAAGCTCGACGTCGGGGTCGGCTCGCTGGGCGAATTCCGCCGACGCACGCGCAACCCGATCCTGGTGCGCCGGACCGCCGCGATCCGAACCTTGCAGGAACTCTCGTTGCGCAACGACCGCGACGCCTATGGCAGCGCGGCGACCCGCCAGGCGCTGTCGTCGGCGTTGTTGATGCAGTGCATCGGCGAGGTGATCGCGGGCAAAACGGAACCCGGAACCTCGCCGCGCGAGCACGGCATGGCACTCGTGGCCGACCTCGAAGCCTTCCTGACCCGTCATGCCGACCAGGACATTCCGCTCGACACGCTGGAAGAGCGATTCGGCGTCTCGCGTCGCCACATGACGCGCCTGTTCCGCGAAAACACCGGGCGCTCGATCGGCGAGTTCCAGCAACAGATCCGCTACGAGAACGCTCGCCGCTTGCTCGCCGAAACGGACCTGCCCGTCGGCGAGGTGGCGTTCCGCGTCGGTTTCGAAAGCGGCGCGGCGCTTTCGCGTGCGATGCGGCGGATCGGCGGGCATTCGCCCTCGGAGGTGCGCGCGAGCATGGCCCGTTCGGTCAAATCTTAGGGCCCGCTCGACCGCGCGGCGCGGCGGCGATCCCCGTAATCTGGGCGGATGGAAACACATCCCCCGGTCAGCGGGGCGCACGCCGCCATGTCTTTACGTCACACAGTCGAACTCGTTAGCGTATTCGCCGCCGGTGCCGGCGGCGGCAACCCCGCGCCTATCGTGGTCGACGCCGCGGGCATGTCCGACAGCGACATGCAGCAGGTCGCGCAACGCTACGGCCACGAAAGCGGTTTCGTGTTGCCGGCCCCGGCGGGCTCCGGTTGCGACTACGAGTTTCGCTTCTGGGTGCCGAACCACGAAATGCCGATGTGCGGGCACGCCACGGTCGGCGCGGTCTGGCTGCTGCACCGAAACGGGCGCCTGCAGCGCGACCGGCTGACGGTCCAGACCCGCAGCGGCCGGGTCGGCATCCGCATCACCGGCGCGACGCCGGAAGGCGCCGCAGTCGAAATCTCCCAACCCGTGGGCCGGATCGAAGCCTTGCCGCGGGCGCAAGTCAGCCGCGCCGAAATTCTCGACGCGCTCGGCATCAGCGACGCGCACCTTGCGCCGCTGCCGATCCAGAACGCCTGCACCAGCCGGGTCAAGACGCTGATCCCGCTGGTCAGTGCCGCCTGTCTCGACGCGCTCGAACCGCGCTTCGAGAAAATCGAGGCCCTGTGCGAGCGGATCGGCTCCACCGGCCTCTATCCCTACGCGACCTTCGACGCCGGCCGGCAAATCTTCGACGCCCGGCAGTTCCCGCGCGCCTCCGGTTATCCGGAAGACGCGGCCACCGGTATCGCCGCGTCGGCGTTGTCGTTCGGCCTGCTCGCCAACGGCATGGTGGAAGCCTCCACGCGAACCATCACGATCCGTCAGGGACGCGCGATGCAACGGCCGTCGCAGATCTCGGTGCGCTTCAGCTTCGACGCTGGCGCGGCGTCCGGCAGTCCTGACGGCTGCTGGCTTGGCGGTCCGGTTCGTCTAGAGGCGCACAGCGGGAAACCCAGCGGCGACCACAGCGGAGCGCTGTCATGACGATCGACATTCCAGCCCGGCTCGCGCAACTGGGCATGACCTTGCCGCCCGCGCCAGAGCCGCGCGGCGCTTATCAGGGCGTCGTGATTCACGGCGGGATCGCCTATGTGAGCGGCCAGGTGAGCCGTACCGCCGACGGCGTGATCGCCGGGCCGGTCGATCGCGACACGCCGCCCGCTGTCGTCCGGCACGCGGCGCAAACCTGCGTGCTGCGCGCGCTGAGCGCGCTCGTGGCCGCGCTGCCGGCGTCGAGCGCGGTCGAACGCGTTCTGGTCCTGCGCGGCTTCGTCAACGCCGTGCCCCGTTTCGCGAACCACGGCGCGGTGATGGATGAAGCCTCGACCGTGCTGCACGACGTCTTCGGCGATCACGGCCGGCATGCGAGATCGGCGCTAGGGGTCTCCAGTCTGCCGGGCTGCGGGCTGCTCGAAATCGAACTTACCGTGGCGCTGACGCACGCGCAGCAGTGGCATGACGCAGAAACGCAGCGGCGGCCATAGCGACGCCGATGCATGACACACCATCCGGTCGCGCTGCAAACAGCACGCCGGGCACGCTCACCTACCGTGGAGAAACAACCATGAATCGCCGTCAACTGCTGCAACTCGGTCTGGCTGCCGGGCCTGCCATTCTGCTGTCCCGCTCGGTTCTAGCCGCCGACGCCGAACTGGTAGTCGGTTCCAACGTGGGCGCTCCGCCGTTCGCATTCAAGCAGGGCGACAGCTATTCCGGCTTCGACGTCGAAGTCTGGGGCGAGGTCGCCAAAGGCCTGAATCGCAAATGGCGTTTGCAGCCGATGGAGTTCGGCGCGCTGATCCCCGCGCTGCAAACCCACAATCTCGATGTGATCGTCTCGCAGCTCTTTATCAAGCCGGAGCGTCAGCAGGTGATCGACTTCTCGACGCCGTACTACAAGAGCGGCCTGATCGCGCTGACCCGCGTCGACAACACCAGCATCCACACGCCCGCCGATCTGGCCGGCAAACACATCGGCACCGAAACGGGTACGGTCGCGGTGGCCTACATCAAGGACCACGTCAAGGACGCCACGCTCGAACAGCTGCCCAGCATCAACAATGCACTGCTGGCGCTGGAAGCGGGCCGCACCGACGCGGTCGTCTACGACAAGCCGCAACTGCTGTATTACGCCAACACCGCGGGCAAGGGCAAGGTCCGGGTGGTACAGCCGCCGCTCGAAGGACTCGACGTCGGCATGGGCTTTCAGAAAGGCAGCCCGCTGGTCGCCGCGGCCAACCTTCAGCTCGCCGCCATGCGCGCCGACGGCCGGCTCCAGGCGCTCAACCGTAAATGGTTCGGCGAGGCGGCGTCATGAGTTTCGACTGGGCGGCCGTTGTCGCCGCGCTGCCTGACCTGCTGCAGGGTCTGCGGCTCACGCTTCTGATCGCGCTCGCCGGGCTCGGCGGCGGCGTCGTGCTCGGTGTCCTCGCGGGCGTGGCGCTGACCTACGGCGGGCGGCTGACCGTCATTCCGGCGCAGATCTACGTGGCCTTGATTCGCGGCACACCGATCGTGGTGCAGGTGATGTTCGTCTATTTCGCGCTGCCGATCATGATGGATATCCGCATCAGCGCGACCAGCGCCGCCATCATCACGCTGATCGTCAACTCGGGGGCCTATAACGCGGAAATCATCCGCGGCGCGCTCGACGGTGTGCCGCTCGGCCTGCGCGAGGCGGGACTCGCGATGGGTCTGCCGTTTTACAAGGTGCTGGCGCACGTCATCAGCCCGATCGCGTTCCGGCGCGCGCTGCCGGCAATGGGCAACCAGTTCGTCAATCTGGTCAAGGACACCTCGATCTTTCTCGTGATCGGCGTGGGTGAGTTGACCCGGCGCGGCCAGGAGATCATGGCCGAGAACTTTCGGGCGGTGGAAATCTGGACTGCCGTCGCAATCATCTATCTGCTCGTCATCAGCCTGCTTGCGCTGAGTCTGCGAGTGCTCGAACGGAGAGTGCGTTTGCCATGAGCATGATCGAATTCAGACAGGTCTCGAAACGCTTCGGCCAGCACGTCGTGCTGCAGCCGCTCGATCTCGCCGTCGAACGCGGCGAGGTCGCCGTGATCGTCGGCCCGTCCGGCTCCGGTAAATCGACGCTGCTCCGTTGCATCAACGGACTCGAAACCATCAGCGCGGGCGATCTGCGCGTGGACGACATCAGCGTGCTCGGCTCCGCACGCGACATCAGACGCATCCGGCTCGAAGCCGGCATGGTGTTCCAGCAGTTCAATCTGTTTCCGAACCTGACGGCAATGCAGAACGTGATGTTCGGACCGATTCGCGCGCGCGGTCAATCGAAGGCGGAAGCGCGCGAGATCGCCGGTGCGCTGTTGCAGAAAGTCGGCCTGGGCGAGCGGATGCAACACTATCCGTCGCAGCTGTCCGGCGGGCAGCAGCAACGCGTCGCGATCGCACGAGCGCTGGCCGTCCAGCCGAAGCTGATGCTGTTCGACGAGCCGACCTCCGCGCTGGACCCCGAATTGCGTCAGGAAGTCCTCAAGGTCATGCAGACGCTCGCCGGCGAGGGCACGACGATGGTCGTCGTCACGCATGAAATGGGCTTCGCCCAGCGGGTGGGTTCGCGCCTTCTGTTCATGGAAGCGGGCCGCCTGGTGCACGACGGCAAGCCCGCCGAGATGCTGTCGACGCCGCCGGGGGAGCGCTTTCGCGAGTTCCTGCAGCACGTTCATTGACGCACTCGCGTTTTCACGGGTTGTCACGAAAGACTGGATCAGGAGACGACAGTCAAGATGATTTCTTCAAGCTTCGAAAGCGACTACGGCTTTCGCCGCGACAGCGTGCGGCATGGCAACTGGCGCGAAGCGCCCTATAACGTCTGGGCCTTTCGCCACGTTCACGAACTGATCCCGACGGCGCGTATCGCGGCCACACCCGGTCTCGCGGAAGAACCCCGGCTCGACGCCGACGCGCTCAGCGCACACGAATTGATGCACGACGGCGAACGCCGCACGGTCGCCTCGATTCTGCGGCAAACCTCGACCGACGCCCTAACGGTGATGCGAGGCGGGAAGTTCGTCGCCGAGTTTCACGCCCCGCATTTCACGCTGCAAAGCCGCCATATTCTGTTTTCCGCCAGCAAGTCGGTGGCGGGGCTGCTCGCGGGGATGCTGGTCGGCGACGGGCTTCTCGACCCCGACGCGCTCGTCGCGCACTACGTGCCGGAACTCGCGCACTCGGCGTTCGGCGACGCGCGTGTCAGGCAGGTGCTGGATATGCGCACGAGCCTCGACTTCGACGAAGACTACCTCAACGCGAACGGCATCTATGCCCGCTATCGTCGTGCCGGTCTGCTGGACCCACGGCGCGACGGCGAGCCGGCCGAGACGGTGATCGATCTGCTCGCGTTGCTGCGCAAAGGTCCCGGCGAGCACGGCGGTCCGTTTCATTACTGCTCGCCGAACTCGGACGTGCTCGGCCTCGTGATCGAACGTGCGTCGGGCCAGCGCTATGCGGACTTCGCGTCGACGCGTCTGTGGCAACCGTTGGGGTTGCGGAACGATGGCTACGTGACGGTGGACATCGCGGGCACCGCACGCTCGGGCGGCGGCCTGTGCATGACCGCGCGCGATCTGGCCAGAATCGGCGAACTGGTGCGGCTCGGCGGCGTGGTCGACGGACGCCGGCTGATCGCGGCCGACTGGATGAACGACACCCTGACCGGCGGCAGCGCCGAAGCGTGGCGTCAGGGCAGCTTTTCGGACTGGCTGCCGAACGGCAAGTATCGCAACAAGTGGTATCAAGTTGGCAACGCCAGCGGTGCGTGCTTCGCGATCGGCATTCACGGTCAGTGGCTGTACGTCGATCCGTTGCGCGAGACGGTGATCGCCAAGTTCTCGTCGCAGCCGGACCCGACGAATAACGAAGTCAAACACCTGAATCTCGCCTTGTTCGAATCGATCGCGGCGGCGGGCTGAATCCGTTCGCGCCTGTGGCGCGCCGGGTCGCGTCGGACAAGGCGGGTTGCCCGTCGTCGCGAGGGGACCTGGGTATTCATGCGGATTGCAAATCCGGGCGATGCTGTGGGAGATTGCCGGGAGCGGCAAGACCGTGTCCGAAGTCGACTGGCTGGACATGCCGCGCTCTACCGCCATCGTTGCGGTCCTTTCTAACAAGAGGCGACTATGTCCAACCAGCAGGCCGCTGAAATTGCCGCACGTCTCGACCGGCTTCCCCCTTCGCGCACTGTCTGGGTCATGGTGATCCTGATCTCGCTCGGCGGTGTGTTCGAGTTCTACGATCTGTTCTTCACCGGCTATGTCGCGCCGGGAATGGTGCAGTCCGGGCTCTTCAAACCTGAATCGCTCGGCCCGTTCGCGGCGCTCGCGCCGCTCGCCGTGGCGGGATTCGGCACCTTTGTCTTTGCCACCTTCGCGGGCCTCTGGGTCGGCGCGCTGACCCTGGGTTACGTGGCGGACCGGTTCGGGCGGCGCGTGATCTTCACCTGGTCGCTGGTCTGGTACATGGTCTGCACGATCATCATGGCGTTCCAGACCACCGGGTTCGCCCTCAATATCTGGCGCTTCGTCGCGGGGATCGGCATTGGTGTCGAACTGGTGACGATCGACACGTACATTTCCGAACTGATTCCGAGCCAGGAACGCGGTCGCGCATATTCGGTCAACCAGTTCATCACGTTCGCGGTCGTGCCGGTGGTCGCGTTTCTGGCGTACGCGTTGAACGGCACCCGGCCGCTCGGCCTCGACTATTGGCGCGTGGTGATCCTGATCGGCTCGGTCGGCGCCGTCGCCGTCTGGTTCTTGCGGCGCAACATTCCGGAAAGCCCGCGCTGGCTTGCGCGCCATAACCGTTTCGACGAGGCCGAACGGATCGTCGCCGACATCGAGCGGCGCGTCGCGCTCGAGAAAGGCATCACGCTGGCGCCGCCGCAAGCGGTGGAACCCGAGAAAGAGGGACGCGGCGCGTTCAGGGAAATCTTCGCGCCCGGTTACCGGCGCCGGACCATCATTCTGTCGATCTTCAATATGGCGCAGGTGATCGGCTTCTACGGCTTTGCCGCCTGGGTGCCGACGCTGCTGATCCATCGCGGCATTCACGTCACGGCAAGCCTCGGTTATGCGTTCGTTATCGCGATCGCCAATCCGTTCGGTCCGCTCATCGGAACCCTGTTTGCCGACAGGCTCGAACGCAAGACCCAGATTTGCGGCGGACTCATCACGATGG
This sequence comes from Paraburkholderia sp. BL21I4N1, assembly GCF_002973525.1. GTDB lineage: Bacteria > Pseudomonadota > Gammaproteobacteria > Burkholderiales > Burkholderiaceae > Paraburkholderia. The sequence continues at coordinate 19,527 of NZ_PVEN01000012.1, read as the reverse complement.
CGGTGGTGATCGCGGTCTTTTCGCAAGTGTCGACGCCGTGGCTTCTGACCGTACTCGGCGTGGTGTTCACGCTGGCGGCGAACATCATGTCCTATGCCTATCACGGCTACCAGGCGGAGCTTTTTCCGACCCGGATACGTGCCCGGGCCATCGGCTTCGTCTATTCATGGAGCCGGATTTCCGCCGCCTTCGCCGGACTGGCGATCGGCATTCTGTTGCACGGCTACGGCGTGCCGGGCGTCGCGGTTTTCATTGGTGCCTCCATGCTGGTCGCGATCTGCATGATCCTGCTCGGACCTGCCACGAAGGGACTGTCGCTCGAAACCATCAACCAGCATTGAAGCCCGCCCGGTGGGGCGAGCTTAGCGTCCCACCGTTTTGAACACGCGATTCTTGTCGAGTGTGAGCGAGTCCGGCTTGCCGGCATCGGCCTCGGGCAGGTCGGTGCTTGCGTCTTCCAGCGCGCGGCCGGTGTAGCGGCCGCGTGGCCGGATGACCTTGCCCACCCGCAGTTGCTCGATGCAATGCGCGAGCAGGCCCACGCTGCGTGCCGTGGCGAATAGCGCGAACGACGCATCGCGCGGTAACGACAGTTGCGCCGCGAGACTCGCGAGCGCGACGTCGATATTCGGTTTGAGCCCGGTCAGCGCAACGACTCGATCGATGAACGACATGATTTCCGCCGGCGGATCCAGCACGTCGAGCAAGGCGGCCGCGCGCGTATCGCCGTCCGGATACAGATGATGTCCGAAGCCCGGAATGGGAATGGCGGAGCGTAAATGATGGGCCACCACGTTTTCCGCACCGAGTCGCTCGACGTCGTCGAACACGGCGCGCACGCGCTCCGACGCGTCGCCGTGCAGCGGGCCGGAGAAGGTGGCGAGCCCGGTGAGCAGGCAGCCCGGCAACGAGGCGCCGGTGGACGCGGTAATCCGCGCGGCGAACGCCGAACTCGTCATCTCGTGATCGGCGACGAGCACCATCGCGCGGCGGATCAGTTCGGCGCCGGCACGGTCCTGGCTCCAGCCGAGCGCGAGCTGTTCATGCGTGCGTTGCCCGGGCGCGTCGCAGCGCGCGCCGAACGCTCGGGCGATCAGCGCCACGAGCCGGCCGGCCTCGACATGCAGCGCGCTGTCCGTGCGCCCGACCGTGGAGTGACCGCAAGCCGCGAGCGCCGCCAGCGACGTGAACGCGCATTGCCTGCCGCGTTCGTCGCCGTGTAGCGGCAAGTCGGCCGTATCGAAGGCAATCGGCGCGCGCGCATTCCAGAGAACGGCGGCGACGTCTTCGAGCGTGGCCGTTTCCGACAGCCGGATGCTGTCGCGTCCGCGGTAATACGGGCGATCTTTCGAGAAAGTCGTAATGCCGCTGTAAATGCAGGGCTCCGCGCCGAATATCGTGCCGGCCGCGAGCGCCTCGCGCTTGCGGCCCACCTGTTTCTTGCGGCACAGCGCGGCGACGTCTTCGCCACGATAGAGACTCTTGCGCGGATCGAGCGGATCCGGCATGACCGCGATATTGCCGCGGCTGACGTACGCGTAGACGGTTTGCGCCTGCACGCCGAGTTGCCGAGCCGCTTCGGTGAGCGTGATCCAGTTTCGCATGGGATAGCAGGCGCGATGAGGCTATAGAAAAGGGCCGCGAGGGACGGTCGAGATGGCTTGCAGCTCGTCTGTCAACGCGCCCGATGCTGGGTCGATTCTGGCCTTGTTTCAGGTAAAAGTCATCTCGGCGGGCCGGCGCTCCAGAATCTCGATGAGGATGTCGCCCGGCGATCGCACGAAGCAGGCCCGGACACCGGCGCGAACCTGCTTCACCGGTTCGACGATTTCCGCGTCGCAGCGCAACAGGTGGTCGAACGCGGCATCGAGGTCGTCCACGAGCACGCCGAAATGGTCGATGCCCTGGGCTTTCTCGCCCTGAAGCGGCCGGCCGCTCTGCGCGTCTTGCAGCGGTGTGATGAAAAAATTGATGCTACCCAGCCGCACATCCACTCGCCCCGGACGACGCACGATATCGGCGTTCAGGCAGCGCGCGAACCATGCGGCGGTCGCTTCGGCGTCCGCCGAGCACAGTTGTAGATGGTCCCACTTGAATTCGATCATTCGGTTTCTCCGGAGAGTCGACAGCATTACAGTTCGATGCGCGAAAGTTTCCCCAGCAGCACGGAGTAAGAGAATGTCCCGAGCAGGCAGATTGCGCCCATCAGGTTGAGTGCCCAGTAGAAGTGGCCGGTGTGCTGGGTGATGTAGCCGATCATGAGCGGCGTGGTGACCGCCGCGATATTGGCCGCGAGACTGGTGATGCTGCTGGTGAGACCCACGTACTGGCGCGGTGCGATTTCGGAGACGGCGGCCCACGACATCGAGCCGACGCCTTGCGCGAAGAACGCGACCGTCAGAATGGCGATCACTCCCTCGTTCGATTCGACGAAATTGACCAGCACGATCGACGCGCCGAGCAGCGTGCCGATGATGAGCGGCGCCTTGCGTGCGGTGGACAGCGAGACGCCGCGCCGGATAAAGAAGTCCGACAGGAAACCGGCGACGAGAATGCCGAGCGTCGCGCCGATAAAGGGCAGGGCCTGGAAAATCCCCACCTTCATCATCGACATGTGACGCGCTTCGATCAGATAGGTCATGAACCAGGTGGTGAAGAACACCAGCAAGGTGTTGTTGCAGAACTTGCCGATGCAGATGGCGAGTACCTGCCGGTAGCTGAGCAGCTTTAGCGCGAGGCGCCAGTCGAATTTCTCGCGCGGCTTGCGCGTGGCCGCCCCACCTTCGTTGATGTAGTTCAGTTCAGCGGCATTCACACTCGCATGGTGCTGGGGGTCGCGATAGATCCGATACCAGATCAGACTGAACAGCATGCCGAAGCCGCCCGTCACGAAAAACACCGTGCGCCAGCCGTACGCGGCGGAAATCCACAGCAACAGGCCGGTGAACAACGGCGTGCCGATGTATTGCCCCATCACGTAGACGCTGGTCGCGAAACCACGCTCGCGGGCCGGAAACCACAACGTCACGGCGCGCGCGTTCGACGGAAAGGCCGGCGCCTCGAGCGCGCCGATAGCGAGTCGCGAGCCGAGCAACATGTGATAGCCGGTCGCGAGACCCTGCGTCAGCGTGGCGAACGACCAGCCGACCAGCGACAACGCGTAGGCGAGGCGTGAACCCAGAACGTCGGTCAGCACGCCGCCGGGCACCAGCGCAATGGAATAGGCGAGGCCGAAGCCTGCGAACAGCTCGCCCATCTGCATCCGGTTGAGCGCCAGCCCTTTCGACAGACCCGGCGCGACGATGCCCAGCGCCGAGCGATCCACGTAATTGAGAATGGTCGCCACGAGCAGCATCGAGAGCACGACGTAGCGGACTCGGGAGCGTTTCGTGGTGTCCGCGTAAGCCGGATTGCCAGCCGGCAAGCTGTGTTCCTCTGCGACTTTCATCGGTGTCTCCAAACAGTGGCCAGTGGATTTTTTTTATATCTGGCTGAATGAGGTTTTATCCGCGGCCGACGAACGGCATCGCGCTCGCCATGATGGTCATGTTCAGTACATTGGCTTCGAGCGGCAGACTGGCCATGTGCACGACCGCGTTGGCCACGTGCGTCACGTCCATTCTCGCTTCGGGCGCCAGGCGTCCGTCCGCTTGCAAAACACCCTTGTTCATCCGTTCCGTGAGCGAGGTGGCGGCGTTGCCGATATCGATCTGGCCGCAAGCGATATTGAACGCGCGCCCATCCAGTGCAATCGATCGGGTAATGCCGGTCACCGCGTGCTTGGTCGCCGTATAGGCGATGGTATGCGGCCTCGGCGCGTGCGCGGAGATCGAGCCGTTATTGATGATGCGGCCGCCTTGCGGCGACTGCGCTTTCATCAAACGATACGCGGCTCGCGCGCACAGAAACACGCCGGTCAGATTGGTGGCCACGACGTCGTTCCAGAAATCGGTGTCGTAGTCTTCGAGCGGAACGGCGCCGGCGTTGCGGCCCGCGTTATTGAAGAGCACGTCGAGCCGCCCGAATGCCGCGGCGATCTGCGAAAACGCCTGATCGACCGAAGCGGCGTGGCCGACGTCGGCCTGAAAGACCTGCGCCGCGCCACCGGCCACGCCGATGATCTCTTTCGTTTCCAGCAGCGGCTCGGCTCGGCGCCCGATCAGCGCGACGGTGAAGCCGGCTTCGGCGAGCGCCACGGCGGCGGCGCGGCCGATGCCGGAACCGGCCCCCGTCACGGCGGCGAATTGCTTCGATGCGGGCATGTCATTTCCTCCTGAGCATTCCATTGAACATGGAGGACAGAGTTGCATCCGCTCTGGCCGTCGAGCAAGCTTGATTGATTGAATCAACATCAAAGGGCTTGGCGGGCGGGAACGCCCCAGGGTTTTCCTGAGACGCCGTATCACGGGGAAAGGCGTGCAAGACGTCCGGCGGCGGAATAGGGGCCGCGCCGGCACGAAGGGGGCGCAGGCGTTGATTGATCGAATCAACATTGACGTGCGAACAGGCGGTTTCGTAGGCTCTCGACATCTCTTCATCGAAGGAAAAATCATGTCGCAAACAAACCGCACCCGTCTGCTGATTGCGCGAAAAGTCCCCGCCGCCGTGGCGAATCGCGCCGAGGCCGAGTTCCACGCGTTCGTGACCGAGTCCGATATGGACTCGGCGTCGGTCGTCGACTTCTGCAACCGCCACGACGTGCCGGCCATCCTGATCGGTAAGAAATCCGGCCTGCAGGCCGAACATATTGCCGCGCTGCCCGCGACGGTGAAGATCATCGCGAACGCGAGCGCGGGCTTCGATCATATGGACGTCGCCGCCGCCCGCGCGCGCGGCATCGCAGTCACGAACGCGCCCGACGCGTTGACCGAATGCACCGCCGATTTCACTTTTCTGCTGGTGCTGGCGGCCTGCCGGCGTGCGTCGGAATACGAACGAATCATGCGCAACGGCTGGGGTAAGTCGTTCGGCATGACCGACATGCTGGGCACGCGGGTGAACGGCAAGACGCTCGGGATCGTCGGATTTGGCCGCATTGGCCGGGCGGTCGCGAAGCGTGCGCAAAGTTTCGGCATGCGCGTGATCTACACCGACATCCGGCGCGCGGATGCGGCACTGGAAAATGGCGCGACGTTTTACGCCAGCCTCGACGAGATGCTGCCGCAATGCGAGGTGCTCACGCTGCACGTGCCGGGCGGCGGCGTGCCGTTGATGGCGAAAAAAGAGTTCGGCTTGCTGCGCAAGGGCGCGGTCTTCGTCAATGCGGCGCGTGGCGGCCTGGTCGACGAAGATGCGCTGTATGACGCGCTGACATCGGGACATCTATTCGGCGCGGGTCTCGACGTGTACCAGCACGAGCCCAACGTCGACCCACGCTTCGCCACACTCGACAACGTGTTCCTGACACCCCACATGGCCAGCGCCACGATCGAGACGCGCGACCAGATGGGTTTCACGGCATTGGACAACGTCGCCGCCGTGCTGGCAGGGCGTGCCGCGTTGAATCCGGTCTGACGCGCGACGGCCACGCCTTCGGGCGATAAATGGGCGAGGGCCGGAGACGTCCCGGCCACTTGCCCTTCACCACGCCCCACAGGAACGTCCGGCGCGTGCTGCGCCGCGTTCAGATACCGGCCAGCGCCGGCACCTCCATCTCAAACGAAAGCCGCTCGCGACGGCCGCTCGCCGCATGCTGAGGCAGCGCGCGATTGGTCGACGGGACACCGGCCGCGCGAATCAGCAGGCACGCCGGATAGCGCAGACGCTTTTTCTCCAGAATCGCCTCGCTCAAAAACGCCGCGCTATAGGCGTTCAGCAAATGCGCGTGGTGCGCTTCGATGTAGGCCGCGATCTGCTCCCGCTCGCCCTCTATCGCGGCCAGCGACGCGAGCGTGTGCACATCCCAGCGGAAACGCAGACCGAGTTCGTCGAACGCGGCGTTGTAGGCGCATAACTGCGCCTGGACTTCCGCATCGAGTGCGAGATCGGATGCGTCGAATGGCGAGGCGTTCATGGTCAATCTCCTCAGGGCAAGTGGCATGAACGGAGAGTAGAAGGGCGCGTCGATAAACGACAGTCAAAGTTTTTTCGAAAAACCATAGCGTTTCGTTTATGCGTTGGTTTACCCGAAGCCTCCTCAGCGAGGCGATATCACCGTGCGGGCAACAAACCGGGCTACCCGTCGGCTGATGGAGCGGGGCCGTACGCCGTGTATTAGTCATGCCTAATACAAACCATAAAATGTTTTGATTTTTACTTATCCATCTTCACGCGCAGCATCCACTCAGACACGCTACGTCACCCGCCGCCCGCGACGGCTGGTTGCACGTACAACGAGTTCCCTCTGGCCGACCATTCGCGCTTCATTGCACTCAGACCGGCAGCGAAGCGATTCGATCACGTAAGTCCCACGCGCCGTTCGAGCGCGACGGAATATGCAGGAGACGCAGACATGGAACATTCCAATCTACAGGAGCGCGGCCGCGCCGCGTTCTGGCATCACCGCTGGGCGCAACTCGCGATCGGCGTGGTGTGCATGGGACTCGTGGCGAATCTGCAATACGCATGGACGCTGTTCGTCGTGCCGATGGACAACGCCCACCACTGGGGTCAGGCGGCGATTCAAACCGCGTTCACGATTTTTATCGTCACCGAAACCTGGCTCGTACCCGTCGAAGGCTGGCTCGTCGATAAGTTCGGCCCGCGTCCCGTTGTGATCGGCGGCTCGCTGTGCGCGGCGCTCGGCTGGATTATCGACGCCCATGCAAGCAGTCTCGCTGCGTTGTACGTCGCGGCCGTCATTGCCGGTATCGGTGCGGGCTGCGTGTACGGCACCTGCGTCGGCACCGCGCTCAAATGGTTTCCGGACAAGCGCGGCCTCGCCGCCGGCTTGACCGCGGCGGGCTTCGGCGCCGGCGCGGCCGTCACGGTGATTCCGATCGCCAACATGATCCAGCGCTCAGGTTACGAGCATACGTTCATGTTCTTCGGCATTTTTCAGGGCGTTTGCATTCTGCTGCTGGCCACCATGCTGGTGCGGCCCAAGCCGCCTGTCGGCGCGATCGCGGCTAAACGTGTGGTGGCCAGCAAGATCGACTACACGCCCGGCGAGATGATCCGTTCGCCGCTGTTCTGGGTGCTCTATCTGATGTTCGTGTTCGTGGCCGCCGGCGGCATTATCGCGACCGCGCAGCTCGGGCCGATTGCCAAGGAATATGGTTTCGCGAAATTGCCGATCAGCCTGATGGGCATCACGCTGCCGCTGCTCACGATGACGCTGTCAATCGACAATCTGTGCAACGGTTTCACCCGTCCGCTGTGCGGTTTTCTTTCGGACCGCATTGGCCGTGAGAACACGATGTTCATGATCTTTCTCGGCGAAGGCGTGGCGTTGCTCGGGTTGATGCAGTTCGGCCACAACCCGTATGCATTCATGTTCTTCGCCGCCGCCGTGTTCCTGTGCTGGGGCGAAATCTTTTCGATCTTCCCTGCCACCTGTGCGGATACGTTCGGCAGCAAATACGCCGCGGCAAACGCCGGCACGCTTTATACCGCGAAGGGCACCGCGTCGATGCTGGTGCCGCTTGCCTCGCTGCTCTCGGCGAACGGCGGCTGGAGCACGGTGTTTATCTCGGCAGCGGTGATATCGATCGCCGCCGCCGTCTCCGCGAAGTTCGTCCTCGCGCCGATGAGGAAGCGCTGGATCGACAACTCGGGCGCGCCGGCCGGCGCGGCGATCAACGAAACCCGGCTGCACCCTTTATCCAGCGGCTCGCGTGAATAAACCACCACGCTGAACGACCCGACCCACGCACCGCTCACACCCCAACGCATAACGACCCGCCACCAAGGAGAGAAGTCATGGCAGAAGCCGACCAGCCCGCAGCAGACGTTACGTCGAAACAGCAGGCCACCGAGACGACCGATGGATTCCATCTCGTCATCGATGCGCTGAAACTGAACGACATCGACACCATCTTTGGCCTGGTCGGTATTCCCATCACCGACCTTGCGCGGCTCGCGCAAGCTGAAGGCATGCGCTTCATCGGCTTTCGCCACGAGCAGCATGCCGGCAACGCGGCGGCCATTTCCGGCTTCATGACGCAAAAGCCGGGCATTTGCCTGACCGTGTCGGCGCCGGGTTTTCTGAACGGCCTGACGGCGCTCGCCAACGCGACCACCAACTGCTTTCCGATGATTCTGATCAGCGGCTCCAGCGAGCGCGAGATCGTCGATTTGCAGCAGGGCGATTACGAGGAAATGGACCAGTTGAATGCGGCGAAACCGTACGCGAAAGCGGCGTATCGCGTGTTGCACGCGGAAGACATCGGCATTGGCGTGGCACGGGCGATTCGTGCCGCGGTGTCGGGCCGGCCCGGTGGCGTGTATCTGGATCTGCCGGCCAAACTGCTCGCGCAAACGCTCGACGTCGTCAAGGCGCAGCAGTCGCTGGTGAAAGTGGTCGACGCCGCGCCGCGTCAATTGCCGGCGCCGGAATCGGTCGAACGCGCGCTCAACGTATTGAAGAGCGCCAAACGTCCGCTGATTCTGCTCGGCAAGGGGGCGGCTTACGCGCAGGCCGACGCGGAGATTCGCGCGTTCGTCGAGCAAAGCGGCATTCCCTATCTGCCGATGTCGATGGCCAAGGGACTGCTGCCCGATACGCACGAGCAATCGGCGTCCGCGGCGCGCTCGTTCGTGCTGGAGAGCGCCGACGTCGTCGTGCTGATCGGCGCGCGTTTGAACTGGCTGCTGTCGCACGGTAAGGGAAAAACGTGGGGCGCGCAGCCGAAGCAGTTCATTCAGGTGGATATTTCGCCGACCGAAATCGACAGCAACGTGGCGATTGCCGCGCCGGTGATCGGCGATATCGGTTCGTGCGTCGCGGCTCTGCGTGCCGGCGTCGATACGAGCTTCATGAAGACGAACACCGAATGGACCGCCGCGATCGCCGAACGCAAGAACAGGAATCTCGCGAAGATGGCCGCGACGCTCGACAAGAATCCGTCGCCGATGAATTTCCATAGCGCGTTGCGGGCGATTCGCGATGTGCTGAAGACGCGGCCGGACATCAACGTCGTCAACGAAGGCGCGAATACGCTCGACTACGCGCGCAGCATCATCGACATGTATGAGCCACGCAAACGCTTCGACTCGGGCACGTGGGGAATCATGGGGATCGGCATGGGCTTCGCGATCGGCGCGGCGGTGACGAGCGGCAAGCCGGTCGTCGCGATAGAAGGCGACAGCGCATTCGGTTTCAGCGGCATGGAACTCGAAACCATCTGCCGTTACGACTTGCCGGTGTGCACGATCGTCTTCAACAACAACGGCGTGTATCGCGGCACGGACGTGAATCCGACCGGCGGCAAGGACGTCGCGCCGACCGTGTTCGTTAAGGGTGCGCGTTACGACAGGATGATCGAGGCGTTCGGCGGTGTCGGACACCACGCAACGACGCCGGAAGAGCTCACGAAGGCGCTGCTCGAAGCGATCTCGTCGGGCAAGCCGACCTTGATCAACGCCGTGATCGACGAAGCGGCCGGCACGGAAAGCGGCCGCCTCACCAATCTGAATCCGCAAAGCGCGGCAACGAAAAAGTAATCCGGAAAACCAGGAGATATCAACATGACCAAACCTCTCGACGGCATCAAGATTATCGACTTCACGCACGTTCAGGCCGGCCCTGCGTGCACGCAGTTGCTCGCCTGGTTCGGCGCGGACGTCATTAAAGTCGAACGGCCGGGTTCCGGCGACGTGACGCGCAACCAGTTGCGCGACATACCGGACGCCGATGCGCTGTACTTCACGATGCTCAACAGCAACAAGAAGTCGCTGACACTGGACACGAAAAAACCCGAAGGCAAGGAAGTACTCGAAAAACTGATCCGTGAATCGGACGTTCTAGTCGAGAATTTCGGTCCCGGTGCATTGGATCGGATGGGCTTTTCGTGGGAACGCCTGAACGAACTGAATCCGAAGATGATCGTGGCTTCGGTGAAGGGCTTCAGCGACGGCCATCACTACGACGACCTGAAGGTCTATGAAAACGTCGCGCAATGCGCGGGCGGCGCGGCGTCCACCACCGGTTTCTGGGACGGTCCGCCGACCATCAGCGCGGCGGCGCTCGGCGACAGCAACACGGGCATGCATCTGGCGATCGGCATTCTGACCGCGCTGCTGGGGCGCGACAAGACCGGCAAAGGGCAGAAGGTCGCGGTGTCGATGCAGGACAGCGTGCTGAACCTGTGCCGGGTGAAACTGCGCGACCAGCAGCGGCTGGAGCGGGTGGGCTATCTCGAGGAATATCCGCAGTACCCGCACGGCGAATTCGGCGACGTGGTGCCGCGCGGCGGCAACGCGGGCGGCGGCGGTCAGCCGGGGTGGGTGCTCAAATGCAAGGGTTGGGAAACGGACTCGAATGCGTATATCTACTTCACGATTCAGGGCCATGCATGGGAGCCGATCTGCAAGGCGCTCGGCAAACCCGAATGGATCGAGGATCCGGCCTACAAGACCGCGGAAGCGCGTCAGCCGCATATCTTCGAGATCTTCAAGACGATTGAAGCGTGGCTTGCCGACAAAACCAAATTCGAAGCAGTGGACATCTTGCGCAAGTTCGACATTCCGTGTGCGCCGGTGCTGACCATGAAAGAACTGGCGAACGATCCGTCGTTGCGTGCAAGCGGCACGATTGTCGAAGTGCCGCACAAGAAACGCGGCTCGTATCTGACGGTGGGCAGCCCGATCAAGTTCTCGGATATGAAGCCGGAGGTGACGGCATCGCCACTGCTGGGAGAACACACGGACGAAGTTCTGGCGGGCCTTGGGTATAGCAAGCAGGACATCTTCAATCTGCGCGAAATGAAAGCGGTTTAATGCGGGTAGTGGTGCGGTGCAGGCTCGCCTGAATGGTCGGGCCCGCCGCCGTCACGCCATGTTCTCGATTCAGGTCTCTACATTCAACTTCGGGGAAGCGCCGTGCAAAGTGTCATCGACTTCCAGCAACTGGCCAATGCAATCGGCGACGCGATCGTCATTTCCGACGCGCGCGGCAGCATCGAATTCTGGAACCCCGCCGCCGAACGCATGTTCGGCTTTACCCAGGAAGAGGCGATCGGACAGTCGCTCGATCTGATCATTCCGGAACGTTTGCGCGGCCGCCATTGGGACGGTTATCACAAGACCATGGCGAGCGGTGAGACGCGCTACGGCAACGACGTGCTGCGCGTTCCCGCCGTACACAAGGACGGGCGGGCGTTGTCGATCGCCTTTACGGTTGCGCTGCTGCATTCGCCGCAAAATGAACTCAATGGGATCGTTGCGGTGATTCGCGACGAGAGCGCCCGGTTCCAGGAAGATCGTCTGCTGCGCAAACGGCTCGCGGAACTGGAAGCGTCGGCCGGGGCTTGAATCACGCTTGCGCGGACCACACGCCGGGTTGGATATCCGCGCAAACGTGTTCACGGTGCATGTGACAATTGTTGGCAAACGCCGCCCAGGCGTCAGGTTAAATTCGGCTCGACACGATCCAGCACGCACTCTGCGCGCGTCGAAAGAGGCTGAAGCCAACGATGAAAACACCGAATCAGATTCAAGTGACGTTTGCCTTTCACCCGGCGGACTACAGCGCGTTTCAAGCGGCTGCCAGCATTGCCGGCCTCGATGAACAATCATTTGGCGTTCTGGCGATCCATCGCGAGGCACAACGTGTGCTCGACGAAGCGGGGCGCCGTCAGCGAGCCGTTTCGGAAAATCTCGACGTTTTCAATTGACGCCTGAATCGAGTCGACCGTGATGAATGAATCGCTGACGAAATCAATATCGGAACTCCATCTGCAACTCGCAACGATAGAGGCGCGGATCTCATCAAGGCCGGTCATTGTCACGGGCGTGCAGGGCGTGCGGATCATGCGTCTGGTTGCCATGATCTCGGGCAATGCGTTCCGATATGCGCTCGTGAGAAAGAGGCCGGCGGGGCGTTGGTGCTAGGGTTAGATCTGACTGGCACGCCTTCTTTCCGACCGAATAAAACAATGCGAACACAAACCACCGTTCACGCGGGATTGCGTGATGCGAAGGCAATGACGCGTCCCATGGGCGAGGAAACCAACACGCCCCCGCGTCGGTCGCACTGGATCACGCTGCTTGCTATCGCGACCATTCCTCTATCGATGCTGTTCGTGTGGGGATTTCTTCATCTCATTCTGGTGCTGGTGTTTCCTGGGCCGGTCATTGCACATTAGTGAGTAAGCCCATGCTGGGCAACGAGCTCGGCGATTCGATCATGAGCAATCGGGGCGGAGATGTAGTAGCCCTGACAGTCTATGTGACCGATTGTGCTGGCCCACGCGAATTGCGCTTCCGTTTCGATACCTTCGATAACCACCCGCTTGCCGAGGCGCTGTCCGAGTTGCACTAGCGCTTCAACGATGACCCTTGAATCCGCGTTCTCCTGAATGTCGGCCATGAAGCTGCGATCGAGCTTCAGCGTGTCGACCCCGAGTCGGTGCAGAATGACGAGCGACCAGCATCCCGAGCCGAAGTCGTCGATTGCCACGCTCACGCCCGATTCCTTGAGGGATTCCACGGCCGAGGCGAGTACTTCGATCGAACCCGGATCGGTGGCCTCCGTGAGTTCGATCTGCAAACGGGAGGCATCGATCGAACTGCGACCCAGCAGGCTGGACAGTTTGTCTGGCAATCCAGGTCGGCCGACTTCGCTGGCGGGAAGATTGACGGCCAATGACAGCGTGTCATACCCGCGACCGGTCCAATCGGACAGCGTTCTGACCGCTTCCGCGACAACGAAATCCGTGAAGCGTCCTGTCAGCGAAGAGTTTTCGACAACGTCGATAAATGAGTCCGGCGTGAGCACGCCGCGTGACGGATGCCGCCATCGCAGAAGCGATTCGAAACCGGATAGCCGGCCCTCCTGAAGCCGCAGTTTCGGCTGGTAGACGAAGAAGAACTCTCGTCTGGCGAGGCCACGTGCCGCGTCGGCGATTGAGTAGGACTTGAGAAGGTTTTCGGTGAGGTGTTTCATGGAGATCGCTAATGCGCGCCTGTTGCCGAGTGCATTTCTTCGCAGCCGGGAATCTCACCTACAAAGAAATTTTTGTGCCGATCATGGACGGTTCTTCGATAAGGCAAGGGTATCGAACTGAATGGTGAGCGTTGTGAACAATTGAAACTTCGCGCTTTAAACGAGTGGCGCCGGTCTTATGTTTTCCCTGAAATTCGGTTAGTTCACATTTTGTGACGAGCTGAATTTCCGCACCGACTACCATCGGCTCAATGATGAATAGGGAGCGGCTCGACGGTTGCGCGAGCGAGTCGCGGAAATTGGGAAATATCGTGGATTCACCGTATTCGACCGACAGATTTTTGGCGAGCGTTTTACTCGGCGCCCTCGTCGGATGGCTTGCTTCCGTCGGCGTGGATTACCTGAGGCTGCACCTTTCGCTTGGGAAAGGTTTCGATTCACGACTGGCAATCGAAGTGGCCGTTTCGGCGTGTCTGCTTCTGCCGCGCCCCTTACTGATGAAGACCGTCTTTCGCTCGCGACGCAACCTGTTTATGCGTGACGTAGATGTGAATGCAATGCTGAAAGGGCGCGTTGTGGGTATCGCCGGCGGCATCTGGGTGGGCGCCACGGTCAACAGTGTGCTCTTTTGACTGGCCCGGTTAACGAGTTGGGATATCAAAGCACGGGCGGTGCATCGGCGAGGGGGCCAGGTAGGTCTGCGCCTCGGATCGGCATTTTTACTTATTTCGCGGCGTGTAGTCGCGAACATTTGTGAACTCGAATGATCTTTCGTGGTGAGTGTGTCGGAAAGGTCAATTCCGTGCGATTGAAGCGCTGAACGCGTCGACACTGTCGGGAACCAGGGATTGCGCGACGTTTCACAAAAGTTCGCAACCCGAGTTCGGGTGGTCGATATTCTTGAACCACATCGGCTTTCTCCCGAAGCAGGATCGACGCAGGAAGGATGGGGATCGAATTCCGCGCGGGACCTGTTTTTTATCCGAGTCTTCTCGTGTTTCGCGCACTCACATTATTGAGTCGAATTTAGAAATTTATCAGATACGCCAATTGCGCGATCGATTGCGAATTTACGAAGCAACGTGATCCATCGATATTTAAAGCGCCTCGGTGATTGCAGTGCTAATAGTGAGGTTTGTTAATAATGAATAAAACATATCGAAGCATCTGGAACGAGGCGCTGGGTGCATGGGTGGCTACGTCGGAGTTGACGCACGCGCGGGGTAAAGCTTCAAGGAGCGTTTGCCGGGAAGAAGGTGGGGCGCCGGCTGGTCAGGGGGCTACCGGCACGCAAGCCATGCCGCTAATGCGGGGTGTCTCGGGGCTGCTGACGGTAACGGGCGTGCTGGCGTTGGGCGCGTTGCCGATTGATGCGTGGGCGGGCGGCATTGCGAACTGTAATGGCACTTCTTCGACCACGTATCTCTCCGGAACCAACACGGCGCTTGCAACGGGTGCCTGGACCGGGAACGAGGGGAACTGCGGCGGCGTTGCCGGCGACACGGGCGTCATTTTGACGGAAAGCCCAAGTGGTAACGGCGGCGTAACGGGCAACCTCGCCTACGAGTGGATCGGGGCTACTGGAAACAATGCCGCGGGTTCGATTACGCTGTACGGCCCGACCGGGATAACGCTGAACACCAAGAACAGCGCGCTCATCACGTTGAATTCGGTAACGTCGCTTGGCGGAAACAAGATCACGAATCTGGCTGCGGGGACGAATCCGACCGATGCGGTGAATTTCTCCCAATTGACGTCGTTGTCCACGTCGACCTCGACGGGGATTAGTTCGCTGTCTACCAGTTTGAGTACGACGAATAGTAATGTGACGGCGTTGTCGACTTCGGCGTCGACGGGGATTAGTACGGCGCAGAGTGGGGTGACGTCGCTGTCGACGGGGTTGAGTACGACGAACAGCAATGTGACGGCGTTGTCGACTTCGGCGTCGACGGGGATTAGCACGGCGCAGAGCGGGGTGACGTCGCTGTCGACGGGGTTGAGCACGACGAACAGCAATGTGACGGCGTTGTCGACGTCGGCGTCGACGGGGATTAGCACGGCGCAGAGTGGGGTGACTTCGCTGTCGACGGGTTTGAGTACGACGAACAGCAATGTGACGGCACTGTCGACTTCGGCGTCCACGGGGATTAGCACGGCGCAGAGTGGGGTGACTTCGCTGTCGACGGGGTTGAGCACGACCAACAGTAATGTGACGGCGTTGTCGACGTCGGCGTCGACAGGCATCAGTACCGCGCAGAGCGGCGTGACTTCGTTGTCGACGGGCGTGGCTTCACTTTCAACCGGCGTGAGTTCGCTGTCGACGGGTCTGAATTCGCTGTCGACCTCGACGTCGACGGGCATCAGTACGGCGCAAAGTGGCGTGACGTCGCTGTCGACGGGTGTGGCTTCGCTTTCGACCGGAGTGAGTTCGCTGTCGACGGGTCTCAGCACAACCAACAGCAACGTGGCATCGTTGTCGACGGGTGTGACTTCACTTTCGACCAACGTAAGTTCGCTGTCTACGGGACTGAGCACGACGAACAGCAACGTAGCGTCGCTGTCGACGGGTGTGGCGTCGTTGTCTACTGGCCTGAGCACGACGAATAGCAACGTGACCTCACTGTCGACGTCCACCTCCACGGGCATCAGCACGGCGCAAAGTGGCGTGACTTCGTTGTCGACGGGCGTGACTTCACTGTCGACGGGCCTGAGCACGACGAACAGCAACGTGAGTTCGCTGTCGACTTCCACCTCCACGGGCATCGCTTCGCTGTCGACAGGCATTGCTAACGCAGTCCAATACGATGACCCATCGCATACGAAAGTCACGCTCGGCGGTGCGGGCTCGACCACGCCAGTCACGCTGACCAATGTTGCTGCCGGAGCAAGTCCGACCGATGCGGTCAATTTCGGACAGTTGACCTCGTTGTCGACATCGACGTCGACCGGCATTAGTGCCGCGCAGAGCGGTGTGACCTCATTGTCGACGGGCGTGAGTTCGCTTTCGACCGGATTGAACACCACAAACAGCAACGTCGCATCGCTGTCGACCTCGGCGTCGACGGGCATCAGCACGGCGCAAAGCGGCGTAAACTCGTTGTCGACGGGCGTGGCTTCGATTTCGACCGGCGTGAGTTCGCTGTCGACGGGGCTGAGTACGGCCAACAGCAACGTGACTTCGCTGTCGACCTCGACTTCGACGGGGATGGCCTCGTTGTCCACCTCCGCTTCGACGGGCATTAGCACGGCGCAAAGCGGCGTGAATTCGTTGTCGACGGGACTGAGCACGACCAACAGCAATGTGGCGTCGCTGTCGACTTCGGCCTCGACGGGCATCAGCACCGCGCAAAGCGGCGTGACGTCTCTGTCGACGGGTCTGAATTCTCTTTCCACCTCGACCTCGACGGGCATCAGCACGGCGCAAAGTGGCGTGAATTCGTTGTCGACTGGCGTGGCTTCGATTTCGACCGGCGTGAGTTCGCTGTCGACGGGCCTGAGCACGACCAACAGCAACGTGGCGTCACTGTCGACCTCGGCGTCGACGGGTATTAGCACGGTACAGAGCGGCGTGACCTCACTCTCGACCTCTACCTCCACCGGCATCAGCACGGCGCAAAGTGGCGTGAATTCGTTGTCGACGGGCATGTCTTCGCTTTCGACTGGCATGAGTTCGCTGTCGACGGGTCTGAGCACCACGAACAGCAACGTGAGCGCGCTGTCGACTTCGACCTCGACGGGCATTAGCACGGCACAAAGCAGTGTGGCATCGCTCTCAACCTCGACGTCGACAGGGTTGACCTCGCTTTCCGCGGGGCTGAGCACGACAAATAGCAACGTGACCGCGCTGTCGACTTCCACCTCGACCGGCATCTCTTCGTTGTCGACGGGAATTGCGAACTCGGTTCAGTACGACGATCCGTCGCACACGAAAGTCACGCTCGGCGGCGCAGGCTCGACCACGCCAGTCACGCTGACCAATGTTGCTGCTGGAACAAATCCGACCGATGCGGTCAATTTCGGACAGTTGACCTCGTTGTCGACGTCGACATCGACCGGCATCAGCACGGCGCAGAGTGGTGTCACCTCGCTGTCGACGGGTGTGAGTTCGCTTTCGACCGGATTGAGCACCACGAACAGCAATGTCGTATCGCTGTCGACCTCGGCGTCGACGGGCATCAGCACGGCGCAAAGCGGTGTGAATTCGTTGTCGACGGGCGTGGCTTCGATTTCGACCGGCGTGAGTTCACTGTCAACGGGGCTGAGTACGACCAACAGCAACGTGGCGTCGCTGTCGACTTCGGCCTCGACGGGCCTGTCCTCGTTGTCCACCTCCGCTTCGACAGGCATTAGCACGGTACAGAGCGGCGTGACCTCGCTCTCGACCTCTACCTCCACCGGCATCAGCACGGCGCAAAGCGGTGTGAATTCGTTGTCGACGGGTGTGGCTTCGATTTCGACCGGCGTGAGTTCGCTGTCGACGGGCCTGAGCACGACCAACAGCAACGTAGCGTCGCTGTCGACTTCGACATCGACGGGGCTGTCCTCGTTGTCCACCTCCGCTTCGACGGGTATTAGCACGGTACAGAGCGGCGTGACCTCGCTCTCGACCTCTACCTCCACCGGCATCAGCACGGCGCAAAGCGGCGTGAATTCGTTGTCGACGGGCGTGTCTTCGCTTTCGACTGGCGTGAGTTCGTTGTCGACGGGCCTGAGCACGACAAACAGCAACGTGGCGTCGCTGTCGACTTCGGCATCGACCGGGCTGTCCTCGTTGTCCACCTCCGCTTCGACGGGTATTAGCACGGTACAGAGCGGCGTGACCTCGCTCTCGACCTCTGCCTCGACCGGCCTCAGCACAGCGCAAAGTGGCGTGAATTCGTTATCGACGGGCGTGTCGTCGCTTTCGAGCGGCGTGAGCTCGCTGTCGACGGGACTGAGCACGACTAACAGCACCGTGGCGTCGCTGTCGACCTCGGCGTCGACGGGCCTGGCCTCGTTGTCCACCTCCGCTTCGACGGGCATTAGCACGGTACAGAGCGGCGTGACCTCGCTCTCGACCTCTACCTCCACCGGCATCAGCACAGCGCAAAGCGGTGTGAATTCGTTGTCGACGGGCATGTCTTCGCTTTCGACTGGCGTGAGTTCGTTGTCGACGGGACTGAGCACGACCAACAGCAACGTGGCTTCGCTCTCAACTTCGGCATCGACGGGCATCAGCACGGCACAGAGCGGCGTGACGTCCCTGTCGACAGGTCTGAATTCCCTTTCTACCTCGACATCGACGGGTATCAGCACGGCGCAAAGTGGCGTGACCTCGTTGTCGACAGGCGTGAGTTCGCTGTCGACCGTCTTGAGCACCACCAACAGCAATATGACGTCGCTGTCGACTTCGACCTCGACGGGCATTAGCACGGCACAAAGCAGTGTGGCATCGCTCTCAACCTCGACGTCGACTGGACTGACCTCGCTTTCCACGGGGCTGAGCACGACCAACAGCAACGTGACCGCGCTGTCGACTTCCACCTCGACCGGCATTTCTTCGTTGTCGACGGGAATTGCGAACTCGGTTCAGTACGACGATCCGTCGCACACGAAGGTCACGCTCGGCGGCGCAGGCTCGACCACGCCAGTCACGCTGACCAATGTTGCTGCTGGAACAAATCCGACCGATGCGGTCAATTTCGGACAGTTGACCTCGTTGTCGACGTCGACGTCGAGCGGCATCAGCACCGCGCAGAGTGGTGTCACCTCGGTGTCGACGGGCGTGAGCTCACTGTCGACCGGCTTGAGCACGACCAACAGCAACTTGACGTCGCTCTCGACCTCTAGCTCCACTGGCATCAGCACTGCGCAAAGTGGTGTGACTTCGTTGTCGACGGGTCTCAGTACAGCGCAGAGCGGCGTGACTTCGTTGTCTACAGGCCTGAATTCACTGTCGACATCGACCTCGACCGGCATCAGCACCGCGCAGAGCGGCGTGACATCGCTTTCAACCTCGACGTCGACCGGGCTGACCTCCCTGTCGACGGGCTTGAGTACGACCAACAGCAACGTGGCGTCGCTCTCGACCTCCAGTTCCACGGGTATCAGCACGGCACAAAGTGGCGTGAGTTCGTTGTCGACGGGTCTGAATACACTGTCGACATCGACTTCGACTGGCATCAGCACCGCGCAAAGCGGCGTGACGTCCCTGTCGACGGGTCTGAATTCCCTTTCCACCTCGGCGTCGACGGGTATCAGCACGGCGCAAAGTGGCGTGAGTTCGTTGTCGACGGGAGTGAGTTCACTGTCGACCGGCTTGAGCACCACCAACAGCAATGTGACGTCGCTGTCGACTTCCGCCTCGACGGGCATCAGCACGGCACAGAGCGGCGTGACGTCTCTGTCGTAAGCGTCATTTGAAGGCCGTATCGACATCGACGTTGAGAGTGTCCAAAGTGATGTCCATCACTTCGAGTAGTGGGGACCACTTTGATGACAGA
>NZ_PVEN01000011.1 GCF_002973525.1 Paraburkholderia sp. BL21I4N1 | reverse complement strand
ACCTGCTCAATGACCGACGGCTATGACTGCTACCAGAACGCACTGGCCGAGCGCATCAACGGCATTCTGAAAACGGAACTGTTGCTGCATCGTCCTGCCAATCTGGCCCAGGCTGTGCGCATGGTCAGACAGTCGGTGCAGATCTACAACAGCGAACGGCCACATCACTCGCTCAAATACAAAACGCCCGATGAAGTTCATCGGGCGTCGTTAAGGGGGTATCTTTACCAGCCGGATACCCCGGCAAAACCTGTCAACCTATAGCAGGACGGGTCATGCGTAAAAAAACCCGCGCGCGGCGGGTTCGTGATTCATCAACGATGATACGGCGCCGGGCCATGATGCGGCGGCGGCCGACGATGACGATGGTAATGATGCGGCGGCGGCACGCGGCGGCAGCGCTTCACGAGTCGGCCATGTACCCACACGCGTTTGCACACCACCCGGGAATGGGAATGCGCCTCGGCAGCCGCCGGCACGAAGGCCGCAGCGGTGGCCGCCAGCAGCATCAAAGACATCAGTTTGCGCACAACACCTCCTGTTCAACGGGCCGTCATTCTAAAACGGCACCGTCGATTCGTGCTGTGCAGCACCTGGAAGGATCCGCGCTCCGTCAACAACGGCGAGTTAAAGCCGACGCCGCGAGCGGCGCAACGGATGCCGCCAGTCGATGCGCCGCGGTTTAACGTGCGCGGGCCGCATATCGTGTAGATGCCGGTGTTCTTGCCACAATTCGTCGGAGAAAAGAAACGCGACGATAAGCAGTGGAATCACCAGAAAAACGCCCAGAATCAAGTGCTCGATCACGGTGGCCTCCGATCGCAGGAGCATGATTTCATTGTAGAGCACCCCATGTGCCCGAACGGTGTCGCGCCACGCATAAACCGGCGGTGCCCCGCCTGCGACAACGCGACGCCCCGCCCGTGCCAAACCCTTACCCCGACACGGTTCGCCGCCGCGCTTGTCGCACCGGACCGGCACGCTGCCCGAACTCCCGGCTGCACGCCATGACTAACTGGAGCGCGCTTGAAGCGCCGTCACCGGCCTCGCGCGCCTAGACCAATAATTCTCAAGGGGAATCTCATGACCACCGAACGCAGCAACGACCTCACCTTGCGCCCGCTCGAGCGCACCGATCTGCGCTTCGTTCACGAAGTGAACAACAACGCGAAAATCATGCGTTACTGGTTCGAGGAGCCGTATGAAACCTTCTCCGAACTGACGCAACTTTACGACCAGCACGTGCACGATCTGCGTGAGCGCCGCTTCGTCGCGATCGACAACGAAGGGCAAACCGTCGGCGTCGTCGAACTGATCGAACTGGACTATATCCACCGACGCGGCGAGTTTCAGATCATCATCGCGCCGCACGCACAGGGTCGCGGGTATGCGACCGTCGCGACTCAATTGGCGATCGACTATGCGTTTTCGGTGCTGAATCTGCGCAAGGTCTATCTGATCGTCGACAAGTCGAATACCGCGGCGATCCACGTCTACGAGAAGTGCGGTTTTCGCCACGAGGCCGAGTTGATCGAGGAGTTTTTCGGCAACGGCAGCTATCACAACGCGTTGCGCATGTGCCTGTTCCAGGCGGAGTTTTTCGCGTCGAAGCAGCGCGAAAAGTAAGCTTTTGAGGAGCGCCGGACCTCGCTCACGCGTGCCAGCGACCCAGCCTGGCATCGTTTATCTTCTGCACGTACACCGTTATTTCGCGATTCTCCTTTGATCGGCTGAATGACTTTGTGTGCAATGCACCAAGCGCGCCCATTAAATGTAGTAAATCGCTTAATTGATGGTGCTCGTTTACGCCAATACGCACCGCAAAGCTTTACTGGTTAAAGCGGCGTGCTCTTCCGGTCGGTCAGTTATCCATCGCCATTCCGACCATTTAAGCGGTTGCTCAATGTTTAAGCAGCCACAACGCATGGTGCGACAATTCGCCACTGTTGCGACCGCACACAAAATGTGCTTGTCGTTCTTCGCCATTCTCCTAAAGTGCAAGTTGCGGGTGGGACGTTAAAGTTAAATACATAGCTAACCTGAGTATTCCCGACCCGCACCGGAGGAAAATATGAAAACGCGAATCGCCCTTGTTTTCGCCATAGCGGGTTTGGCTGCCGCGACTGTTCAGGCGCAAGACGTCATGATCAAGCCGCAGCAAACCATCCAGTTCAAAGCCAATGCGTACGGCTGTTTGTCGAAAGATAAACTCGACGCCGCCGACGTGCATGCCCAGGCTGGCGAACAGCAGAAGATGCAGGAATTCTTCTCCGGATATCAATGCGTTTCGACACCGGAAAATTCGAGCTTCCGCGTGGTGCGCGTAGTCGGCCACGACGTGGAATTCGTGAATTCCGGCAATAGCGATACGGAAGGCCTCTGGGCAAACGATCGCTTTATCAAACAATAAACTGAAAATAAGCTGAACGCCGTCATTCCGGCCTCGCGCCGGAATGAGTTGCTGTGTATAAAATCAGATTCTCTGACTGATAAAAGCCGGAGGCGGTGGACCTGCGAGTCATAAATCGGCCGGGCATTATGTGCCTGGCCGATTTATTTTTTGCGCAGGACCTTTACGGGCTGCTAATTCGAAGCCGAAGCGGACGCGCACGAAAAAAAACCGATGCGGCCTATCGGCCGGCATCGGCAGTACGCCTTCTCGCAAAGCGCAGGTTCAATCCATCAATTCGCCAGGCAGCACGTCACGTCGATCAATGCGAATCGCGCGGCACCGGCGCGCCGCTCGAACCGACGAGGAAGTCCAGATCCGCGCCCTGATCCGCTTGCAGCACATGTTCGACATAGAGCTTGTAGTAGCCGCGTTTGGGTAGCTCCGGCGGCTGCCACGCGGCGCGTCGGCGGGCGAGTTCGTCGTCGGAAACGTCGAGGTGCAGACGGCGCGCTTCGACGTCCAGCTCGATCATGTCGCCGGTTTGCACGAACGCGAGCGGACCGCCCGCGGCCGCTTCCGGCGACACGTGCAGCACCACCGCGCCGTAGGCCGTGCCGCTCATGCGACCGTCGGAAATCCGCACCATGTCCGTGATGCCTTTCTGCAGCACCTTTTTCGGCAGCGGCATGTTGCCGACTTCCGCGAAGCCCGGATAGCCCTTCGGGCCCGCACCCTTGAGCACCATGATGCAATGCTCGTCGATATCGAGCGACTCGTCGTCGATCTTCGCGTGCAGTTCCTCGATGTTCTCGAACACCACTGCGCGGCCGCGATGCTTGAGCAACGCCGCAGTCGCCGCGGACGGCTTGATCACCGCGCCATTCGGCGCGAGGTTGCCCTTGAGCACGGCGATACCGGCCTTCGGCTTGAACGGCTCGGCGAACGTGGTGATGACTTTTTCGTCGTGATTCGGCGCGTTGCGCACGTTGTCCCAGATCGTTTTACCGTTCACGGTCAGCGCCTCGCGATGCAGCAAGCCTTGCTCGCCCATCTGCTTCAACACCGCCGGCAAGCCGCCCGCGTAGTAAAAATCCTCCATCAGATATTCACCCGAGGGCTGCAGATTCACCAGACACGGCACGTTCGAACCCAGCTCCCAATCCTCCAGCGACAACGTCACGCCAATGCGTTTGGCCAGCGCGATCAGATGCACGACCGCATTGGTCGATCCGCCGATCGCCGCGTTCGTGCGAATCGCGTTTTCGAACGCCTGGCGCGTGAGGATCTTGTCCATGGTCAGGTCCTCCCGAACCATGTCGACGATACGTCGGCCCGCCAGATGCGCGAGCACCTGACGGCGCGCGTCGACGGCGGGAATCGCCGCGTTGTGCGGCAAGCCCATGCCGAGCGATTCGACCATCGAGGCCATCGTCGACGCCGTGCCCATCGTCATGCAATGGCCGCGCGAGCGGTTCATGCACGACTCGGCTTCGGTGAATTCTTCCTGCGTCATCGAGCCGGCGCGTACTTCCTCCGACATCTGCCAGACGCCCGTGCCCGAGCCGATATGTTTGCCGCGAAACCGACCGTTGAGCATCGGCCCACCCGACACCGCCAGCGCCGGCAGATTGCACGACGCGGCGCCCATCAACAGCGCGGGCGTGGTCTTATCGCAGCCGACCAGCAGGATCACGCCATCCATCGGATTGCCGCGAATCGACTCCTCGACGTCCATCGACGCGAGGTTGCGAAACAGCATCGCGGTGGGCCGCAAATTGGTCTCGCCGAGCGACATCACCGGAAACTCGAGCGGCAGGCCGCCCGCTTCGTGTACGCCTTTTTTCACGTACTCCGCGAGCTCGCGAAAGTGCGCGTTGCATGGCGTCAGCTCCGACCACGTATTGCAGATACCGATCACCGGACGCCCGTCGAACTCGTCGTGCGGAATGCCCTGGTTCTTCATCCACGAGCGATGCAGAAAACCGTCGCGGTCCTTGAGGCCGAACCACGCCTGGCTGCGTAGCGGCTTTTTAGTCTGGTTCGAATCAGCCATGAAATCTCCTGTTGGCAAAGAGGGGGAGCAGGGCGTGCGTCACTGCACGCGCTTGCTGCGGCGGAACTGATCGAACAGCACCGCGAGCAGCAGAATCCCGCCGCGAATCAGGTACTGATAAAAGGTCGGCACGTTCATCAGGCTCATGGCGTCCTGCACCGAGCCCATGATCAGCACGCCGACCAGCACACCGGAAATCGTCGCGACGCCGCCCGTTAGCGACACGCCGCCGAGCACACACGCGGAAATCACGCCCAGTTCGAGCCCGACCGAAGTTTTCGGGTCACCCAGACTCATGCGCGACGCCAGCATCACGCCCGCAAAACCGGTGACGAGGCCTTGCAATACGAACACTGTGATCTTGATCCGCGTGACCGGCAAGCCCGCCAGCGACGCCGCCTCGCTATTGCCGCCGACCGCCAGCACGTTCTTGCCGAACACGGTTTTCTTCAGCAGGAATCCGAACAGCACGAAGCCGACGATGTTGCTCCAGATCGGGTACGAAATACCAAGGAATGCGCCGCCGCCCAGATCGAAGAAACGCTCTTCGGAAATCATCACCGCGTCGCCGTTCGACGTGATGTAGGCAAGGCCGCGCACCACCTCCATCATGGCAAGGGTGACGATTAACGAGTTGATCTTGAAACGCGCGACCAGCACACCGTTCACCAGCCCGACCGCGCCACCCGCCAGCACGCCGGCCGCAATGCCGAGCGTCACGCTGTGCGTCGCGGTAATCAGCGTGGACGCCACCACGCCCGCGAATGCAACGATCGACGCCACCGACAGATCTACTTCGCCAAGCGCAAGCACGAACATCATCGTCACGGAGATCGAGCCGATCAGCGTGACGGAGAGCAGCAGCCCCTGGATGTTTCGCGAACTCAGAAAATCCGGCACCGTAAATGACAGCACCGCGAACAGAATCACGAACACCATCACGATGCCGGACTTGTTGATCAGATCCCAGGTGCGCGCGGCACGCGCGCTAAGACCCGCGGAAGCGACGGGGGAGGTCGAGGTGTCGGTTGAAGGTGTCTGCATAATGTGTGTTCCGTTTCAATGGCGTGATGCGCTTGCTTTGTTTCGTCGCGACAGCCGCTTGCCGTCAGCGTGGCAGCGCGAGCTTGATTAACGCGTCGGGCGTGGCCTGCGCCTTCGGCAGATCGCCGACAATGCGGCCTTCCTTCATCACGATCACGCGATCGGCCACGCCGATCACTTCGGCGAGATCGCTCGACACGACGATCACCGTGCGGCCCGCTTCGGCGAGGCCATACAGCAAGCCGTAGATTTCGCTGCGCGCGCCGACGTCGATACCGCGCGTGGGTTCGTCCATCAGAAACACGTCGATCTCTTCCGCGAGCCAGCGCGACAGAATCACCTTCTGCTGATTGCCGCCGGACAGCGTGCCGATCGGCGTGTCGCCATTACGCGTCTTGATCGCGAGCTTGCCGATGAAGGTTTTCGCGGTCTGCGCTTCCTTGCGACGGTTGAGCACGTTGAAGCGGCTGAAGTGACGACGGCAACTGATGTTGAGGTTGTCCGACACCGACGCGATCGAGACGATGCCTTCCTGCTTGCGGTCTTCCGGACATAGCGCGACACCGGCGCGCACGGCGTCGCGTGGTGTGCCGAAGCGCACCGGTTTTCCCTTGAGCGTGATGTCGCCCGCGGTGGGTTTGACCGCGCCGTAGATCAGCTTCATCAACTCGGAACGCCCCGCGCCGACGAGGCCGAAGAAGCCGACGATTTCACCGCGACGCGCGGCGAACGAAGCCGGTTCACGCAGGCCGCGTCCCATCACGCCTTTGACATCGAGCTGCACGTCGCCGAGTTCGCGCGAGCGGTAACCGTACACGTCGGCAATCGAGCGGCCCACCATGCAACTGATCAGGCGATCGCGATCGAGTCCTTCGCCGGCGTCGAACGTCTCGATGCGACGGCCGTCGCGGAACACCGTCACGCGATCACAAAGCTCGTAAACTTCGTCCATGCGATGCGTGACGTAGATAATCGCCCGGCCTTCGGCCTTCAATGCGCGAATGATCCGGAACAGTTGCGTGGTTTCGCGCGACGACAGCGAACTGGTCGGTTCGTCGAACGCGATCACGCGCGCGTCGCGCATCAGCGCCTTGCCGATCTCGATCATTTGCCGCTGGCCGATCGACAGATTCTTCACCTGTTGCGACGGATCGATTTTCTCGCCGAGCCGTTCGAGTTCGCGTACCGCCCGCGCCACCAGCGCCTTTTCGTCGAGCACGCCGAAACGATTGGGCAGTGCGCCGAGCATCAGGTTTTCCGCGACGGTCAGCTCGGGCACCAGATGCAGTTCCTGGTAGATGATGGCCACGCCCGCCGCAATGGCCGCTTTCGTCGTCGTGAATTGCTGCTCGACGCCGTCGAGCGACAACGTACCCGCAGCCGGTTGATTCACACCGGACAGCACCTTGAGCAGCGTCGATTTGCCGGCGCCGTTTTCGCCCATCAAACCGTGCACCTCGCCGCGTCGCACTTCGAGCGAAACCTGATCGAGCGCGAGCACGCCGGGAAAGCGCACGGTAATACCGTCGAGTCGCAGATAAGGACGCGAGGAGGCCAATGCCGTTGCGGGCGAGGGCGCTTGCGTCGGCAGCGCTGTCTCGCCGAGGTGAGACTCACTGGGTGAAGCCGTCATCGAAAACCTCGAAACCTCGAACTGATAAACAAGCTGGGCGGGCCGCGCTCGCGTCCTGGCGCGAAACGGCCCACCGCGTGCGAACGCGAAACCCGCTTAAATGCCGAGTTCCTTGCGCACGTCCTGCCAGTTGCCGCGCACCATCAGCTTGCCGGTGGTTTGCGTATCGGCGGGCGGCTGCTTGCCGTCCTTGATCCACTCGACGAGGTTCTCCGTGCTTTCCTTACCGTGCATTGTCGAGCTCACGGCGATCGTGCCGTAGAAGCCCGTCGGCTCTTTCTTCTGGAATTCGGCGAAGGCTTCGCCCGCGCCGTTGATGCCGACGCCGATCACGTCCGCCGCCGGAATATGCAGTTGCTCGGTCGCGCGCACGCCGCCCAGCACGCTTTCCTCGTTGAGCGCGAAGATCACCCACTTTTTGATGTTCGGATGTTGCGCCAGCACTGGCGACGACGCGTTAAAACCGCCTTCGTCGTCGGTCGTTTTCTGCGGGGCGTCGAAGATGTTGTCTTTCTTGAAGCCGCCGGCCAGCAGCGACTGCGTCGCGCCGTCGGTGCGCAGCTTGGCGGTCGGCAATTCGTAGTTCGTGATGCGCAGTGCGCCGACTTCTTCGGGTTTCCAGCCGCGGCGTTTCATTTCGTCGCTGATCGCCTGGCCGACCTGATTGCCGATCTTGAACGCGGACATGCCCAGATGCGGCACATTCGGCAGCGGCTTGCCGGTGGAGTCGACCAGTTGATCGTCGACGGTGACGAACTTCATGTTGTAGCGCTTCGCGCGCGCCTGAATCGCCGGGCCGAGGCGCACGTCGGGCGCGCAGATCACGAAGCCGCTCGCGCCTTGCGCGCCGAGGTTGTCGATCGCGGCCAGCACTTTTTCGCCGTCGGGCGTGCCGATATTGACCACTGAGAAACCGTCCTTCTGACCGAGCGCGGTGGCCGCTTTCTGCTCGTTGATGAACCACGCCTGTTCCGGCATCTTCACGAGAAAGCCGACCTTGAGCGGCTGATCCGCGTGCGCGGAAAACTGGGCGGCGAAGGGTGCGGCGAGCGCGGCAGCGGCTATCGCGGATAGCGTCAAACGACGAAGCTTGCGGGTCATGGTTGTCTCCTGAAGTTGTAATGCTGCGTTGATTTGATTTTTGGGCAGCGAGGCGAAGCGGAACGGCTCAGAAAGTCCACGAATGGTATGAGCGGCCCCAATAACTTTCCAATCCCTTTTTAGGCCAACCCTATACCAATTCCGGTATGGCATCATGAAGCCTGGATCGGCCCTGACGAGCCGGCGGACGGCGTTTGGCCGTTCGATACAAATCATCCGGAAGTCCGGGAATCTGGGAGACATGCCATGACGCGTAACTACTCGAACTGGTTCGTACGCGCACGCCTGAAGACGCGGCAATTACAGCTGCTCGCGGCCATGGAAGAGGAGGGCAACGTCCGCCGAGCCGCCGACATGCTCGGCATGACCCAGCCGGCGGCGTCGCGTCTGTTGAAGGAATTGGAGGACATGCTGGAGGTCAGCCTGTTCGACCGCACGCCGCACGGCATGCGCGCCACGCTGTACGGCGAGGTGATGATTCGCCACGCGCGCATGGTGCTGTCGAATCTGAGCCACGCGCACGACGAGATTTCCGCGTTGCGCGCCGGCCTGGCGGGGCAGGTGCGTATCGGCGTGATCGCGGCCGCCGCCGCGACGATGGTGCCGCGCGCGATCTCCCGCGTGAAGGAGCGCTACCCGCAACTGCAGATCTGGGCCGAAGTGGAAACCTCCGACGTCATGCTGCCGCGACTCGCGGAAGGAGAGCTGGACATCATGATCGGCCGTGTTCTGGAGCGGCAGAACCAGTTCAAGACCGAGGTCAGCTACGAGCCGCTCGCCGACGAACCGCTATGCGTGGTCGCACGCCCCGGCCATCCTCTCGAAAATGAGACAGGTTTGACACTACGGGGAATCGTCAACGCAAGCTGGGTTTTGCATCCGCCGGGGAGCGTGTTGCGACATCGCTTTGATCTGATGTTTTCGCACATTGGACTGAATCCGCCGCAAAACGTCGTGAATACGAACAATTTTCTGGCGATTTCGAGCTTACTGTTGCAAAGCGACATGTTGGCGGTTTTACCGGAAGAAGTGGCGCGTCAGTACCAACAGTACGGTGTCCTGAAGCGTATACCGATCGATTTACCGTACAGAATGGATACATTCGGTATCATCACGCGCCAGTCGCATCTCCTTTCTCCGGCAGCCTGCGTCGTGCTCGACGCCTTACGGGACGCGGCCGGCGAGGTCTACGGCACGGCTTTCGAGCCAGGCGTGGCGCGATAAATGCTTCTCCCGTGGTATCAGAAGCCGGCTCACGGCGCGGGAGGACCATGCGATGTACAACAAACACGGAAAACGGCAACGCGCCGTCGACGATTCTTTTTCTGTTCGCTCCGGTGGAGCGAGCGCCTGGTTTAGCAACGGCATGGCTCTTAAATCGACGATTTACAAGGCGGAACTGCAGATCGCCAACATGGACCGGCACTACTACGCCGACCATTCACTCACGATCGCTCGCCATCCCTCGGAAACCGACGACCGCATGATGGTTCGCGTCGCCGCGTTCGCGCTGTTCGCGCAGGAACGCCTGGAATTCTGCAAAGGTTTGTCGGATGTGGATGAACCCGACCTGTGGCAGAAGGACCTGACCGGCGCGATCGACACCTGGATCGAAGTCGGCCAGCCGGATGAACGGCGCATTGCCAAGGCGAGCGGCCGCTCGAACGAGGTGATCGTGATCGCCTACGGCGGCCGCACGTCGGATATCTGGTGGCAGGGCGTGCGTAACAAGGTGGAACGCCTGCGCAACGTCACGGTGTGGTCGCTCGGCGAAGACATCGCCACCGCCCTCGGCTCGCTCGCCGCCCGCACCATGCGGCTGCAATGCACGGTGCAGGACGGCGAAGCCTGGCTCGGCAGCGCCGACGCCGATGCGGTGAAAATCGACTGGACGGTGTTGAAAGAACCCGCCAACGCATAACGCCGGCGTCTGAAGTTCAGAGCGACGTCATACGCGTCGCTTCGGGCGGCCCTTTGAGTTCGACCATATTGCCTTCCGGGTCGAACAGATACAGCGACGGCCCGAAGCCGTCCGCGCCGTAACGCAGTCCCAGTTCGCCCAGCCGTACGCCGTGCCCCGTGAGGTGCGCCTTGAGCGCGTCGGCGTCGAACGGGTCGATGCGCAGACACAGGTGATCCATATTCCTCCCCGTGCCCGGCACGCCGTTTTCGGCGTGATCGAGCCGCGCGCCGACCTGCAACAGGTCGATCAGCGAATGCCCGGCGCGCAACTGCGTCAAACCCAGATCCCGCTGTTCCTTTTCGAGGCTGCAACCGAGCACGTCGCAGTAAAAGCGCGCCATTACCTCGGCATTCGTCGCGCGGATGACGACATGGTCGATCTCGCGAATGTGGATTTTCATGTCGAACGCCCCTTGGCTGGTTCGCTGAACGGAGGAATTGCCAGTGTAGAAGAAAGGGCGTAGGCGCGAGCGGAGGGCGTGAAACCCGCCTGAAGGGCCGGATCGGGAAACTGTGGACAAAAAAAAGCCCGCTCTATGTGGAGCGGGCTGAATCCATATCAGGAGGAGACATGGAGGAGACAAGGACTAATATACACATAGGGTTGGTGCGACGCAATAACTTTTTAAGGGAAAACCCGATATTGGGCCAAATTGTCGCAGTTTTCGGCAAAACGGCCGTCCGGCGGGCGTTTCCGCTGACGGGGAAGCGCGATGACAGAGCAAGAACCGAGGCGTAGTGTTTGGGCAGGCGGCCTACATTGGTGACCATCGACACCGCCCATTCGGAACCATCATGACCCGCAATCCTATCGAGCACGCTGCCGGCCCCACGAGCTGGACTTCCGACGATGACCGCTGGGACGCCGTCACGCACCGCGAGCCGCAGGCCGACGGCGCGTTCTTTTACGCCGTCAGGACCACCGGCGTGTTCTGCCGCCCGTCGTGCGCGTCGCGCCAGCCGCGTCGCGAGAACGTGGTGTTTTTCACCGAGGCCGAGGCCGCGCGCGACGCCGGCTTTCGCGATTGCAAACGCTGTCAGCCCGGCGGCCTGCCGCGCGAACTGGCGATCGTCAATCGTGCCTGCGCGGCGCTGGATGCCGACCCACAGCAGCGTCTGACGCTCTCGCAATTGAGCGTCGCCGTGCACGTCAGCCCGTTTCACCTCCAGCGCCTGTTCAAGCGGGTGGTGGGCGTGTCGCCGCGTCAGTATCAGGCAGCGCAACGCGGCGCGGCTTTGCGCAACGCGCTGCAAAGCGGCTCCGACGTCACGCGCGCCACGCTCGACGCCGGCTTCGGCTCGCCGTCGCGCATGTATGACAGCGCGTCGGCCGAGTTGGGCATGGCGCCGTCCGCGTTTCGCCGCAAGGGCGCGGGGCTCACCGTGCGTTACGCGTGCGCGTCGACGTCACTCGGTTTCGTGCTGGTCGCCGCGACGGACAAAGGCATCTGCAAGATCGGCTTCGGCGACGACGAAGCCACGCTCGCCGACGATCTGCGCGGCGAATTCGCCAACGCCGATCTGCTGGAAGACGCCGACAGGCTCGCGCCGTTCATCGCGCAGATCGACGCGTATTTGCGCGGCAGCCGTCAGGACTTCGATCTACCGCTGGATGTCGCCGCCACGGCGTTCCGGCAGCGCGTTTGGGATGCGCTGCGACGCATCCCGTACGGCGAGACGCGCAGCTATTCGGACATCGCCGAAGCGGTCGGCTCGCCGCGTGCCGTGCGCGCGGTGGCGAGCGCGTGCGCGACGAATCCGGTCGCGCTGGCGATTCCCTGTCATCGGGTGGTGCAGAAGGGCGGAGCGTTGGCCGGTTATCGCTGGGGTCTGCCGCGCAAGGCGGCTTTGCTCGATAATGAAGCGCAGCATGCGGGCGACGCTTCGTCCAGTGCACGCCTGCGCCAGCAAGCCGCTGCCGACGGCGCAAGCTCGGGTGCCGGCGTCAAACCCACACATACCAAACTGGATCACGTCGCGTGAGCACGCTTGAAGACGTAGCAACTCTCGAACTCCCGTTCAAACCTCCCTTCGACTGGCCGCGTCTGCTGCGTTTCTTCGGTGGACGCGCGACGCCAGGCGTCGAAGCCGTCGAAGATGGCGCGTATCGCCGCGCGATCGATTGGGCCGGCGACAGCGGCACGCTCAGCGTGCGACTGCATCCGCGCAAACGCTGTCTGATGGCGAGCATCGACGGGCCGGCAAGCCGTCACGCAGAAGCACTCGCCGCGCCGATTGCAAAGATGTTCGATCTGCACGCCGAGCCGAAAAAGATCGCCGCCAACCTGGCCGCGGACCCGTGGCTCGCGCCGTTGGTCGACGCCGTGCCCGGTTTGCGCGTTCCCGGCGCGTGGTCGGGTTTCGAACTGGTGGTGCGCGCAATCGTCGGCCAGCAAGTCAGTGTAAAAGCGGCGACCACGATCATCGGTCGGCTGGTGCAACGTGCCGGCGAGCGAATCGAAGGGCATCCGCATGAGAACACCGCGTGGCGTTTTCCGACGCCCGCCGCGCTGGCTGCGGTGGACCTTGCGCTGATCGGCATGCCGGGTAAACGCGTAGCCGCGTTGCAGGGCTTCGCGCACGCGGTCGCCACCGGTGAAGTACCGCTCGACAGCACGACCGTCGACACCACCACGCTGCGCGCCGCATTGCTCGCGAGACCCGGCATCGGACCGTGGACGGTTGAATACGTCGCGATGCGCGTATGGCGGGACGCCGATGCGTGGCCCGCGTCGGACCTCGTGCTGATGCAGGCAATCATGGCGCGCGATCCGTCGCTCGCGCGGCCCGCGCAACAGCGCGAACGAACCGACGCGTGGCGGCCTTGGCGCGCGTATGCGGCCATGCATCTGTGGAACGAGATTGCGGATCGGGCGGGCGCGGCACGCGGCGGCTAACAGCGCGAGCGGGGCGGGAAGTGGGCGAGTCCAGGCGCTGAAAACGCCCGCCGAAGCGGCCTCAAGCAGCCGTTCTGGCGAGATGTTAAAGTGCCCGCTACTGAAAATTCCGCCGAACGTTGTCGACCGCGCCGTGCTGCCAGCGAGCAGCGCAGCGGCACATGGCGGCCGACAACGCCCGACTCGCCTCAATGCCAAACACCACATCTTCCCGCACGACCGACGCGTTCTCGCACCGCCTGTCCGTGCTGACCTCAGGCCCGCAGCGCGACGCGCTGTTGCGCGGCTTGCGCGGCATCGAAAAGGAAAGCCTGCGCGTCACGCACGGGGGCCAGCTCGCCTTGACGCCGCATCCGCGCGCGCTGGGTTCGGCGCTCACGCATCCATCGCTTACCACCGACTATTCCGAAGCGCTGATCGAACTGATTACGCCGGCTGAGCACGACGTCGCGCTGACGCTGGAGAAGCTCGATACGCTGCATCGTTTCGTCTACGCGGAACTCGACGGCGAGATGCTGTGGAACAACTCGATGCCGGGCCTGCTGCCCGACACCGACGAAGGTATTCCGATCGCGCGTTACGGCAACTCGAACATCGGGAAATTGAAGTACGTGTACCGCATTGGTCTCGCGCTGCGTTATGGCCGCACGATGCAGTGTATTGCGGGCATCCACTACAACTATTCGCTGAACGAAGAAGTGTGGCGTGTGCTGCATGCCGATCAGCAATCCACCGCGAGCGCCGTCGACTATCAGTCCGAACGCTACCTCGCGCTGATCCGCAATTTCCGCCGCACCAACTGGCTGCTGATGTATCTGTTCGGCGCGTCGCCGGCGCTGGATCGGCGCTTCCTGCGCGATCGTCAGCACACGCTCGACAACTTCGACGCCGACACGCTGTACCGTCCGTACGCGACCAGCCTGCGCATGAGCGACCTCGGCTACTCGAACACCACGGCGCAGGCCGAGTTGCATGCCGACTACGACACGCTGCCGGGCTATCTCGACGCGCTCGCGAAAGCCGTGAGCCAGCCGTACCCCGCGTACGAGGCGATCGGCACGCAACGCGACGGCGAGTGGGTGCAGATCAACACCAACGTGCTGCAGATCGAGAACGAGTTTTACTCGACGATCCGTCCGAAGCGCGTCACCTATCCGGGCGAACGTCCGCTGCATGCGCTGGCCGCACGCGGCGTGCAATACGTCGAAGTGCGCTGCATGGACATCGACCCGTTCGAGCCGACCGGTATTTCGCTGGAGACGTCGCGCTTTCTCGACGCTTACCTGCTGGTTTGCGCGCTCGACGACAGCGCGTTGCTGCCGCCGGACGCGTACGCGGAAGCGAACCAGAACTTCGGCCGCGTGACGATGGAAGGCCGCAAGCCCGGCCTCGAACTGACCCGCGAAGGTCAGCCGGTCGCCATGCTCGACTGGGCCAATGAGTTGATGCTCAAGATCGACGCGGCCGCGGCAACGCTCGACGCTTTGCACGGCGGCGACGCCCATGCCCGCTCGGTCGCGGCGCAACGCGCGAAGCTCGCGGATGCGTCGCTGACACCGTCGGCACGCGTGCTGCAAACCATGCGCGACAAGCAGCAGAGCTTCCTCGCGTTCGGCCTCGAGCAGAGCGAGGCGCATGCCGCGCATTTCCGTTCGCGTCCGCTGGATGCCGAGGAAACGAAGGGTTTCACCGACCTCGCCGCACAATCGCTCGCGGAGCAAACCAAGCTCGAACAGGAAGAGGTCGGTTCGTTCGATGCATTCGTCGCGGCTTATCGGGCCTACACGTTGAACCGCTTCAGCGTGTAGGTAACGGGTGCTCAACCCGTACGACGAAAAGCGGCCCACTGGCCGCTTTTTCTTTGCGCGCAGGTAACGTCTACGTCAAAAACGATTGGATGCCACGCGATATCGGCAAATTCTCCGCACGCTCTGACGATTCTCTGACGCAGATGAAACACCGCATCGACCGCACGGTCCAAACTTGCATGACGCACTCCAGCGAGGGAGGAATCAACGTGATGAAAAAAAGTCTGTTGGCTGCGTTGTGTGCGGCAGCGGCGGGGTGTTCGACACAAGGGCAGGTCAACCCGGACGTGATGCAGATCGCGACAACGCCGTTGACCTGCACGAGCAAAGCGCAGTGCGATGTCTGGTGGCAACGCGCGCAAACGTGGGTGTCGGGTCACTCGAAGTACAAAATCGAATCCGCCACCGACACCCTGATTCAAACCGCCGGCCCCGACGGCGGCAAACGCGCGCTGGCGTATCAGATCACGCGCACCGCGAACCCCGACGGCACGGCGACGATCGGCTTCGCCGCGCATTGCGACGGTGCGATGGGTTGCAAGCCGAATCCATGGGAAGCGGGCGCCGATTTCAAGGAATATGTGCGCGGTGACGCGAGCGGTGCGCCGCAGAGTGGGGAGGATGCGAAACCGGCGGCACATCCGGATGTTTCGCAGGGTCAGTCGGTCCCGCCGACGAATGGTGAAGCGCTGACGCAGTGAAGCAGGGCGTTGGCCGAGATCGAGGCCGAGGCTAAGGCTGACGCCGAAACCGAAGACGCGCGACGGTAAGCGTAAGGAGAATTCGCTTCGTCGCGCGTCTTCGTTTTAACGCGAAGGCCGGGTTCAATGACCCAGCGAAGGCCCAGCGCCCTTGCGTGGCCTGGTGAACCAGACCAGCACCGCCAGCGCGAGAAACGCCGCGCAGGAAATCCGGAAGAAATCATTCGTGGCCATCATGTAGGCCTGCGCGGTCACTACCTGATTCAGCTGCGCGGTGAGGCTGTCGCCCGACAAACCGATGCCGGCCAACGCATTCGTATACGCATTCGTATTGTCCGAATAGACGTTGACTGAATCGGTCAGCATCGCGTGATGGCGAATCATGTCGTTTTCCCAGTACGTCGTACTGATCGCCGTGCCGATCGCGCCCGACAATGTGCGGAAAAAGTTCGACAGACCAGACGCGCTCGCCAGCCGCTCGTCCGAGACGCTCGAGAGCGTGATGGTCGTCATCGGCACAAAGAAGCACGCCACGCCGATGCCTTGCACAATGCGCGGCCAGATCACGTGATTGAACGGGACATCGAGCGTGAAGGTCGAGTTCCAGATCGAGACGAACGCAAACACAATGAACGCGAAACTCGCCACCACGCGCAGATTCAGACGGTGCATGTTCCGGCCTATCATCGGCGACAAAAACAGCGCGAGCAAACCGACGGGCGCGGTGGCGAGTCCGGCGAGCCCGGCGGTGTAGCCCATCACCGTCTGCAGCCACAGCGGGAAAATGACGACCGAGCCGAAGAAGGCCATGAAGCCGAACGAAATGATCACCACGCCAAGTGCGAAATTGCGATCCTTGAACAGCGAGAGATCGACGACCGGCTCTTTCTCCGTCGTCTCCCACACCAGCATGAACGCGAGCGACACCACCGCGATGATCGCCAGTGTCACGATGAAGGTGGAGTTGAACCAGTCACGGTCCTTGCCGAGGTCGAGCACCATCTGCAGGCACGACACGCCGATCACCAGTAACGCGAGGCCGACCGCGTCGATGCGCTGTTTGGTGGTCTTCGTCTCGCGGCCACGCAACAGCAGGAAGGCGCACACCGCCGAGAACAAACCGATCGGCACGTTGATGTAGAAGATCCACGGCCACGTGTAGTTGTCGGTGATATAGCCGCCCATCACGGGGCCGAAGATCGGCGCACAGATCACCGTCATCGCCCATAAGCCGAGCGCGAGGCCGCGCTTCTCCGGTGGATACGAGCGCATCAGAATGGTCTGCGAGAGCGGCACCATTGGCCCGGACACGAGCCCTTGCAGCAGCCGGAACGCGATCAGCGACTCGAAGTTGTGCGCGAAGCCGCAGAGCGCCGAGGCAATCGTGAAGAGCAGCACCGACAGTGTGAAAAGCCGCACTTCGCCCACGCGACGCGCAAGCCAGCCGGTCAGCGGCACCGCGATCGCCGAAGCAACCGAATACGACGAGATCACCCAGGTGCCCTGGCTGGTCGCCACGCCAAGGCTGCCCGAAATGGTCGGCACCGCGACGTTCGCAATCGACGTGTCGAGCACTTCCATGAAGGTGCCAAGCGCAAGGCCGACGGTAAGCAGGGCCAGCGTGCCACCCGCGAGTTGCGCGGGTTCGGCGGCGGGTAGGGCGGCAGCGGGAGCTGTGGCGCTCATAGGTTCTTCTCCTCAGCTGGGAAAGCTTGTCGCGGCAGCTTTATCGCACCCATCGACCGGTGTGCTTGTATGCCGGATCACTCTCTGCCCAGACAGATATCCTCTTACATCGGCGCCCTCGAAAGGCGCCGCGTGGTTAGGCTTCGCCGCACTCCGGCGACGATTCTTCGGGTGATGCCTGCTGCAATTCATCGTGCGCGCCCAACCCGCAGCCCGCGCTGGCGCCCTCGCCGATACCGTTCGCGATGAAACGCGCGAGCAGGTCGATCAGCGTGGCCAGGTCGGCGGCGGAAAAACCGTGCAACTGTTCGTTCAGCACTTGCGCGCCGAGTCCCGGCAACTGCCGCGCGGCTTCGTGGCCTTGCGGCGTCAACTCCAGCTTCACCATGCGGCGGTCCGCATCGCTGCGCGTGCGCACAATAAAGCCTTTCTTTTCAAGACGATCGAGCAAACGCGTCATCGATCCGCTGTCGTAAGACATGGCGCGCGACAACTCGAACGGCGTATTCGCCCGCCCCGACGACAACATCAGGACCACGCCGATCTGCTGCGCGGTCAGCCCCAGCGGCTTGACGGCACGGTCGGTCCGCTCGACCAGCACATTCCGCGCTTTCGACAGGAAATAGCCAAGACTCGATTCGAGGTGAATCTCGTCTGCCTTGTAGGGACCTTCAGTCATCGTATTTTCGGGACATCGTCGAACAGACCGAATTTTAGCTGCCTAAGCAGACAAGTCAAATCTGATTTCGCGTAGGGCAAACCGTCAAAAAACAACGGTACGGTTTCGTCCGGAGCAAAGTATCTTGAAATTTAATTGCATAGTCAATATTATTATAGGCAACGAGTTACGCGCTATCCGCGCCACCCGAGACCATGTTCTGACCGATTGTCTGCACGCCGCAAATGCGTCGTGCAAAAAAGGATTTCCCTCATGCTGTACCTCAAAAACACGCTTGGCGGCTTGAGCCGCTCCCTGACCGATTCCGCGCTGAACAGCTTTCAAGGCCCGCACCGCTGGTGGAAACTGGCGCTATTCGCGGTGCTGTTCGTGCTGCCCGGCGGGTCGGTGGGCGTGGCGGTATTGGCATGGGTCGAGCATCGGCGGGCGCGTAAGGGCGGCAAGCTGGCCGCGGTGAAGCTGCTTGGCGCGCCGGCCGCCTCGGCGAGTGTTGCTCATGCCGGGCATTCCGCCGCAGCGCCGGGCTCCGCGCTTCAGCCGGGACATCTGGTGGTGGCGGCCGCCGGTCCGTGTCTGGCGCGTGGCGAAGCACCATGTCGCGCGGCCGCCGGCAAACAGGCCCGTCAAACGAAGTCGACGGAATCGCGCGTTTGACGCGCGGCCAGTAACGGCACGTAACCATTGCGGCACCCTCGGTAACACACCTGCGCTCTTCCCCGCATTACCCTTTCAGTTTCCCGCGTTCAGGCGGGCTCATACGCTAACATTCCGGCAGACCATGATCTCGCCCGGCCAGTGGTGCCGCCGTTGCCGGCGCCACGGCGTCCTGAAGGAATCCATTGCATGCAGTCTGATCGAATCTCGCGCGCGCGGACCTATGCGCCTCGCGCCCTGACTATCGCGGTAGCCGCTGCCCTCGCCAGCCTGCTGGCCGCTTGCGCGGTCGGCCCCGACTACAAGCGGCCGGCGGCGGAAATCCCCGCTTCGTATAAGGAAGCGGCACCCGGCTGGAAAGTCGCGGAACCCGCCGATCAGCAGGATCGTGGCGCCTGGTGGACGATTTATCAGGACCCGCAACTCAACGCCCTCGAAGACAAGCTGAACGTCGCGAACCAGACCGTCGCCCAATACGCCGCCGCTTACCGGCAGGCGCGCGCCTTGGTCGGCGAGGCGAAGGCGGCGTATTTCCCGACCCTCGGTGCATCGGCGGGCGCGACGCGTTCCGGCAACGGTTCGTCGTCGAGCGGCAATTCGACGACGGCAACGAGCCGCTCCGGCGTCAACAATAGCTTCAATGTGCAATTGCAGGCGAGCTGGGAGCCGGATCTGTGGGGCTCGGTGGCGCGCTCGGTGAATTCGCAGAAAGCCGGTCAGCAAGGCGCCGCGGCCGACCTCGCGAACGCGCGGTTATCCGCCCAGGCCACGCTTGCGCAAACGTACTTCTCGCTGCGCGCGCTCGACTCCAGCCAGAAGCTGCTCGACGATACCGTCGCGGCCTATCAGCGCTCGCTGCAGCTCACGCAGAATCAGTACGCTGCCGGCGTCGCGGCGCGCTCCGACGTGATTCAGGCGCAAACGCAATTGCAATCGGCGCAGGCCGCCGCGATCGACAACGGCGTGCAGCGCGCTCAAGACGAACATGCAATCGCCGTGCTGGTCGGCGAACCGGCTTCGACCTTCGCGATTCCGGCGTCGCCACTCACTGCCACGCCGCCCGCCGTGCCCGCGCAGATGCCCTCGGCGCTGCTCGAACGGCGGCCGGACATTGCGTCGGCGGAACGCAAGGCCGCGGCGGCGAACGAACAGATCGGCGTCGCGATCGCCGCGTTCTTCCCGACCTTGACGCTGTCGGCCACGGGCGGCTACGAGAATTCGGTGTTCTCGCAATTGCTGACCATGCCGTCACGTTTCTGGACGGTCGGTCCGCAACTCGCGGCGACGCTGTTCGACGCCGGTTTGCGTCAGGCGAAGACCGACGCCGCGCGCGCGGCCTACGACCAGGACGTCGCGACCTACCGTCAAACGGTGCTCGCCGCGTTCCAGGATGTCGAAGACAATCTCGCGTCACAACGCATCCTCGAACAGGAAATTGCCGTGCAGCGGCAAGCGGTGGATTCGGCGCGTCAGGCACTCGCCATCGTCACCAACGAGTACAAGGCGGGCACGGTCGGCTACGTCAACGTGCTGACCGCGCAAACCACCGCGTTCACGGCGGAGCAGAAGCTCGAAACCATCGCCGGACAGCGAATGGTGTCGTCGGTCGGTCTGGTGAAGGCGCTGGGCGGCGGCTGGGACATCGATCAGATGAACCGCGAAACGGGCGATGTCGCGGCGCCGGCGCCGGCGGCGTCGGCCGTGCCGATTGCGCAGAGCGGGCCGACGCCTCCGGAGATTCAGGCGTCGCAGAACAAGTAAGCGCAAACGTTGAATGAAGCAAAAAAGCCTGGCCGCGAAATGCGGCCAGGCTTTTTTCGGCGCGAGAAATACAGCGGGTCAGGGGGCTAGAACAAGGCGCGTTCGCTAAGCGCCCACCGGCCCGTTAGCCGTATAGCCGTCCGCCATGCCAATTAATGCGCAAACGTCAGCGCCACCGTATCCGGGCCGCTCGGCCGTCCCAGCAGATTCAGCAGTCCCGCGAGGTTATCGCGCGCTTCCGGCGCGGCGCTCGCCGTGCCATGAAACTCCGTCGATACCGCCGACACCGTGCCGTTCCCCGATAGCATCAACGGCCCTTTGATGGTGGTCAGATCGAGCGTCGACGACGCCCCCTGCGCCTGAAACACCACCCGGTACGATCCCAGCGGCCTGACCAGCGAAACGCGCGAACTGGCATCGGTCAGCAGGATGGTCATCTGACCGAACGCTTCGTGATTGAAGCGCCGCCAGTCCGACCACGAGAGCTGCACGTCGCCCTGCAAATCGAGCGTATTGAACGGCGCGCCCAAGCCGCTCAGCAACGAAGCTGGCACGGCGATCGTGCCGGGCGTCACTGTCGCGGTGCGCAAGGTGGCGTCGACCGTGATCGGCACCGGCATTGCTTCGCTGTGCCGCATGGTCATGCGCACGCGACCGGTGAAGAGCGGCCAGAACGCCGTCTGCCATTCGATCCGTCCGGGCAGCAGCGTCGCCGCGCTCGTGTCGGCGCCGGCGGCCAGCATCAGCGTGGCCGAACCGTGCCACAGCGAGCCCGCCGGGTTGACGAGATTAACGTGACCGCCGGTCTGTCTGGCGAACTGCGGAGTAATCCAGGCCGCTGGCAACAACGTGAGCATTACGACCGCGGCCGACAGCACCGCGACCAGCAACCAGGGTAGCGCGACGCGTAGGCGCCGCATCCAGTAAGTCATGCGAGAAAATCCTGTGACGACGCTGCGATCATTTCGCCGTGGACGGCTGCAACGAGGCCGTCAGATCCACCTGGCCGTCGTCCTTCAACGCGGTCACATGCGCTTCGGCGACCTGCACCTTGAACTGCTTGCGCGCGTCGTCGACCCAGTTCGTCCACGCCGGAAACGACGCGTTCTTCATCTGGATCTGCACGGCATTGCCGACCACCTGCACCTGCGTCGCGGCGAGACCGTGATCGGTGAGCGATGCGGCGAGCGCGTCCTTCAACGCGGCGCCGGTCGGCGCGACGCCTTGCGCGGCCGCCGACAGCTGACGCGCTTCGTTCGACTGCGCGGTCATCGACGCGAGTTGCCGTTGCAGACTCGGCAGCGACTCCTTCAGATGCGCGCGGCCCTCCTGCGCCGGCGCCCACAGCACCGACCACGCGATCACCACCGCGAGGACACCGCTGCCCCACGCCAGGATGGTTTTTTCGCGCTCGGAGCGCTGGTCCCAGAATCCGGCCCATGTTTGAGCGAGTTCAGCTTTCATTGTCCGTTCCTGATGGTCCACTTACCGGTGTTGCTGTCGATCTCGCCGGTCAGGCCGTTGCGCGCGAGGCGCTTGGCGAAGTCCGGATCGAGCTTCACCTCGGGTTTGAAGGTTACGTCGAGGCGGCGGTCGTGATAATCGAGCGCAGCAATGCCGTTGACCGGCACCGGCGCCAGCGAGCGAGCGAGGCCGTCGGCGAGCGACAGGAAGTCGTCCGGCGACAGCTCACCCGCCGCCACGCGCAGTTGCTGCAACTGGCGCGACATCTGGTCGGGCGCGTCGAGCACGACGGTCGTTTTCGGGAAGGTGTTGAGCAGCAGCTCCGTCATCTGCGTGTTGATCGCGTCGCGTTGATGCGCAAGCATCAGCCACTGCACGTTCATGCCGACGATCGCCACCACCAGCGCGCCGACCGCGAGCAGCAGCGGCAGGCGCAGACGTCGCAACGTCGCGCGATCGAGCCGCCACGGCTGCGACGCGAACTCGAACTGGCACAGGTCGAAGCGGCATTCCAGCGCGCGCCGCGCCAGTTGCTCGAACGGCAACGGACTCGCGCCGTGGATGTGCGCGGCCAGCCGCGCCGGGCTCCTGGCGGCAAGGCTAGGCTCATTGCCCGGCAGTTCGGTCAGCATGTACAGCGAGACGGGTGCCGCACCCGCGAGCGCGGCGAGTGTCGCGTTGACGGCGGTGGCCGGCACCGCCAGCCCTTCGCCTTGCACGCCACGAGCAATGGCCAGTTCGACGCGCGGCACGCCGCTGTCCACCACGCTTTCGAGCAGCAGCGCGGGTGCGGTCTGGACCACGGCGCCGAGCACGGTGGCCACCATTGGCATGACCGAGGCCACGCCGGGCGCGACCACGGGCGCCACACCCGGCAGCGACGTGGCCACCTGGGCGCCGCCTACGCCGGGCTCGCCCGCGCTGACCAGCTCGGCGACTTCGGCGGGCACGTCGGACGAGACGGCTTGCGGCAGGCAGCGCGTGACCGGCACGGCGCGCAGGCTGCGGTGTCCGGCGGTCGAGAAAGCTTCGCAGATAAAGCGGAACCAGCCACGGTCGATGATCGCGAGCATCTGCTTACTGCCCGCGAGCGGTTTCGGGTCGACGGCGATATGACAGGTTTGCGGATCCTGGATCAGTTGATCCTCGACGATATTCGGCAACGCCTGACGCAGCTTCGGACCGCGTAGCGGCGGCAGCGTGGTCGGCATCATCAGCAGATCGCGGGCGGCGACCATCAGCACCGTCGACGACGCGCGCGGCAGCAGCGCGAGCGACGAGCGTCCGGCGCGCTGGGTGCGGCCTGACTTGTCGAGCAGCACGAACGGCAGCTCCGGCAGTTGCCATTCCTGCGATGGCACCGCCGGATCACGCGGCGGGAGTAGGACGATCAGCGTGCTCAAAGGCCACTCTCTCTGGGAAAGGCGTTATTCATAGTTGGTCTTGTACTCGCACGATACGCGTAGTGTGAGTCAATGGATCGCGATATACGAGGGTGGTGCGATCGACTTCCGCGCGTTCGTGCTGCACGCGGCCGTGGATCAGGAAATAACTGGTGTTGACGTCGAGCTGATTCGGGTCGATCGAGACCTGCTGTGCACCGGCGCCTTGCAGCGCGAGCTGCACGTCGCTGACGTTATGGAAAAACACGGTCTGTCGACGCGCGACGAATGCTTGCGCGGACGAGAGGCTCATGCCCGGCACGACGGCCGCGATCACTTCGGCGGAGGCCGT
The DNA here is from genome assembly GCF_002973525.1 of Paraburkholderia sp. BL21I4N1. GTDB lineage: Bacteria > Pseudomonadota > Gammaproteobacteria > Burkholderiales > Burkholderiaceae > Paraburkholderia. Next base: position 247,716 of record NZ_PVEN01000011.1, on the reverse strand, counting down.
GTTCATGTTGACGGCCGAGACGGTCGGCAGCACGGTGACGAACGGGCGCAGGCGCGCGACGTTTTCCGCCGTGTAGCCGGGGACGTCGAGCAGCGAGTCGACGCTGGATAATTGCAGCGGCGCTTGCGCCGAGTTGTCGTTGCTGTCTTCCATGCCGGGTTTGTCGGTGAACGTGCCGCCGGTGGCACCGCCTTGGGGTGTTGGGGTCGGTGCCGTGCCGTTGGTCGACGTGATCGTCTGGAAGCGGGTCGCCGATTGGCCCAGGCTGGCGCGGACTTGCAGGGCGGTTGCTTTGGCCAGTTGGCCGCTAATGCCTAGTGAGACCAGGAGCCGCTGGTAGGAGGCGATTTCCTCCACGTTCAGTTGCATGACGCCTGGGGCTGGGCTTGAAACCAGGTTTCGAAGGTTGAACCTGGATTGGGCGTCTTCTATCGAGCCGGATAGATAGGTTTCGGCGCCTTGGGCGGCGCGGGCTTCGCCGATCTGGCCCAGGAAATCCGATAGGCGGGTTTTGGCAATGGGGACGCCCCATAGGCCCCCGAGGTACGTTATGCCCGCTGAAGTGTCGCCTTCTGAGCGCAAGATCAAGCGCGTCCAGTCCAGCGCGCCTCGCGAGACCCATTGGGCCTGGGACAGCAGGCGCTGGTTCTCGATCCGCCGGATTTGGACTTGTTGGCGCCAGAGCATGCCGGAGACCAGAATCGCTGATAGCGCGACGACTAGCAGCGCGCTGATTATCGCCACGCCGGTTTGGTGGTTTTTTCTGGTCAAGCCGGTGCTGTTGCTGTTGTTGGCCTTTCCTTGTTTTCGCGGTGGTCTATTGGCGTTCCCCCTGTGCGGGGGGGCACCTACTTTTCTTTGCCTGCCGCAAAGAAAAGTAGGCAAAAGAAAGCGGCTCACACCGCTAACTCTTAAGTGGGTTTCGTGGTCCACCACCGGCAGTGGTGCATCTGGAATCCGTGTTACCGCGCACTCCGCGCTTGCGACAAAGCCGTCATTCATCCCGTCTTGCACTGCGTGCTCGTCGGAACGGTCGCCCCCGAAAACCCGCGGGTTTGTTTGCGCGTTAGGGTTAGGGGGGCCGTCGGCTTCGCCTTGGCGTGGAGCGAAAGCACCCCGCTGGTTTTCGGAGCTGGCGGTCGGCGCGCGCAGCGGCGCCGGAGCGAATGACGGCTTTGTCACTGACGCCAAATGTGCGAGGGCACGGATTCCAGATGAGCCACTACCGTGGCTGTGCAAGGGCCCCGCTTCATGGTTAGCGGTTTGAGCCGCTTTCTTTTGCCTACTTTTCTTTGCGGCAGGCAAAGAAAAGTAGGTGCCCCCCCGCACAGGGGGAACGCCAATAGACCACCGTGAAAACAAGGAAAGGCCAACACAGCCAGAACACCGACAAAACCAAAAAACCCGTCCAGAAGAAGAACGAAAAACCGAAAAGCGTCGCGAAGACAAAAAAGAGAACCTCATGTCATTCTCCGACGAGAAAAACGCGCGTCACTGGCCGCGCCAGCGAAGTCGCCCCAATACTGACCTCAAGCCCCGTAACCGACCGCGGCAGCGGCGCACTCCCCAACTGGGGAACCTTCAGATTGTTATCCGCCTCGGTAATCGCGCTCTGCACGTCGCCCATCTGGGTAGTCCAGCCAACCTTAGGCACATACAACCGCGCATTGATCGCGCCAACCCCACCCATCAACGGCACCGCACTCCACCCGTCGCCTTCACCACCGCGCAATGCGCGCCGCAAATCTCCGGCATTCCCCAACGGCGGCGACGCATACCGAATCACCCGACCATTGGAAATCCGATACCGCACCACCTGCAAACGCGGCGCCGTGCCCGGCAACATGATCTGCCGCACCACCTGCAACACGTTACCCGACACGGATACCGCCGCCTGACCGGCTTCGTCGTCCGACGCCGCCTGACGCACGTCGATCCGCATCTGATCGAATAACTGCGCAAACACGCGCTCGTCTTCCATCGCGTTGGTAATGGTCTGCCGGCCACGAATGATCTGGTCGAGCCCGCGCCACGACAGCACGGCAATCACCGCCAGAATCGCAATCGCGACCATCAGCTCGATCAGCGTGAATCCACGCCCGCCCGATCGGCGGCGGCGCTCAGAGCGAACGGTTGGTTTCATTCGCGACCACCGTCACCATCTGCGCCAGATTGCCGCTACCGCCCGGCGTCGTCACCATCACTTCCACCCGGCGAAACACCGGGTTCGGCGTCGCCGTCACACGCTCAGTACAGATCAACTGCAAATTACCCTGCGAACAATCGAAACTCGTCGACCCGACATTCGGCCAGCCATGCGTCAGATGCAATTGCGCCAACGTGTTGTCCGCGCTCCAGCCGGCCAGCAAACGCTTGTGCAAATCGGCCTCGCCGGTCGCCAGACTACCCACGGCGCGCAACGACGCCGCCAGTGCCACCGCGATGATCGCCAGCGCCACCAGCACCTCGATCATCGTAAAACCGCGTTGCGCGCGGTCGAACTTCTCTTGAGCCATCCTGCTCCTGCAACGACGCATCTCAGTGCACCTCGTAGCGGCCATTGCCGGTGCCGACGATCGTCGCGCGCCCCGCCGCCGAAAACAGCGTGATCTGCACCGGCACGTCGATCGCCTCGGTGCCGAACACCACCCGGCTCGGTTGCGTATCCGAACCCGGATAGTTGATCGCCACACCCGTCACGCCACCTTCCCAGCGGCGCGGTCCGAGCAGATCGTCGCGCAGCGGACGCCAGCCGTCTTCGGTACGCAGATCGAAACGGAAACCGCCGTCCACCGGCTGCCATGCAACCGGCCGCGCGCGCACCTGCGCTTCGTCGCCGGCCGACTCGAACAGCAGCGCGAGACGCTGCGCTTCCTCGTTCAGATCGGTGCGCGGATTGCGCGTGATCGTCAGCGCGGTCAACGACACCAGCAAACCCGCGATCACCAGCACCACCAGCATTTCCAGCAGCGTAAAACCCGCGGTGCGGCGGCGGCCGTTCGGCAGTGGACCTCGCATGAAAATCTTCTCTACGCCGACCGATTACTGCCACGACCCGACGTCGGCATCATTGCCTTCGCCGCCCGGCTTGCCGTCCGCGCCGTAGCTGAACACGTCGATCTCGCCATGCACGCCCGGATTCAGATACTGATAGGCATTGCCCCACGGATCGTTCGGCAGACGTTCGAGATAACCACCGTCCTTCCAGTTGTTCGGCACCGGGTCCGTGCTCGGCTTTTCGATCAGCGCGCGCAGACCTTGCTCCTGCGTCGGATAACGGCCGTTGTCAAGACGGTAAAGCTTCATGGCCTGCATCACGGTGCCGATGTCCTGCTTCGCGGCAACACGCCGCGCTTCATCCGGACGACTCATGATCTTGGGTACGATCAATGCCGCGAGAATGCCCAGAATCGCGATCACGACCATGATTTCAATCAGCGTGAATCCACGTTGACGACGGCTGCGCGAACCCGCGATTTCAGTGCGGCGAGTGGTCGACAGTTGCATAGCTTGCTACCTCTTATCAGGTGGAATTTTTTTGACGGGGCGGGATCCGGGTGTCTGCAATCAGGCAACCATTGAACACGCCCGGCCGGTCATTTTAATGTTACGCAGTTGAAGGGTTGTGAGAAAACACCGAGACGCTTTCAACCAACGCAATTTTCACAATAGTCCGTACAATGATGCGCATGAACGCTATCCAAATCCGCCTTCTGTCGCTCGCACTGTTCGCCGTGTTTTGCGCGACGGTGACCTACTGGGTCATCACGCTCAGCACGTTGTCCGGTGCGCCGTTGCCCGCTGCCGCCGCGCATGCGCAGGTCTCGACCGACCAGGCCGCCACGCTGTTCGGCGGACAGCTCACGCGCAACGCCAATCAAGACGTGCATCTGTTCGGCATCCTCGCTTTAACGGAAGGCGCGGCGGCCATTGTCAGCGTCGGCGGCGAACCGCCGCATGCGGTGTCGCTCGGTAGCACGCTGATGCAAGGCGCCACACTCGGCGAAGTCCGCGCCCGCTCCATCATCATCAACCGCAATGGCGCGCATTCCGAAGTATTTCTGCCGGCCAACCCCGCAGGCCCCACGATCTACGTGCGCTGAAGCGAAACGCATCAAATCACCGCTTCGCTTCAGCTGATGTTTCAGTCGATGTCTCAGCGAATCGCGCGGCCGCCGCAACGGTGGCCGCAAATACCGAGCGCTTCCGCGAGCCCGGTCACGCAGTCTCCGTCGCTGCGCAATCCAGGCTCTCCCAGCCTTACTGCACCAGGTTGTTCAACTCGATGATCGGCAGCATCACCGCCAGCACGATCACCAGCACCACGCCCCCCATCGCCAGAATCAGCAACGGCTCCAGCAGGCTTGTCAGGAACATCGTGCGACGCTCCAGTTCGCGCGCTTCGCCGTCGGCCGCGCGATCGAGCATGGTCGTCACGTCGCCGGTCGCTTCGCCCGAGCGGATCAGGTGAACCAGCACCGGCGGAAACGTCTTCGTATTACCGAGCGCGCGCGACAACGACGTGCCTTCGCGCACTCGCACGATCGCATCGTCGATGTTCTCGCGCATCGCATTGTTGCTGAGCGTTTCGGCGGCGGCCTGCAGCGCGCGCAGAATCGGCACGCCCGCCGCGGTCAGAATGCCTAGCGTGCTGGCAAAGCGCACGGTGTTATAACCGCGCACGAGTTTGCCGAGCAGCGGCGCGGTCAGCAGCCAGCGGTCGAACGCGAGACGCGGGCCGGGCTGTCTGAGCACCGAGCGCACCAGATACGCGAGCACGAACACGCCGATCAGCATCGCCCACCACCAGTGCCGGACGAAACCGGACAACGCCATCATCATGATGGTGAGAATCGGCAGTTGCTGTTTGGTGCTGGCGAACACGTTCACCACCTGCGGCACCACGTAGCTCAACAGAAACGTGACGATGCCGAACGCGATAATCGTGACGATGGTCGGATACGTGAACGCGAGTACGATCTTCTGCTTGAGCGCGTTACGTTGCTCGATGTAGTCGGCGAGCCGCGACAGCACGAGACCAAGCTTGCCGGTGTGTTCACCCGCCGCGACCAGCGCGCGATAAATCTCGGGAAAATCTTTCGGATGCTGCGTCAGCGCATTGGCGAGCGAATGCCCGCCGAGCACTTCCGCGCGAATCGACGCCATCAGCTCGCGAATGTAGTCGCGCTCCGATTGCTCGGTCAGCACGGAGAGCGCTTCGTCGAGCGGCAGCCCCGCAATCAGCAGACTCGCGAGTTGCCGCGTCAGGATGGCCTGTTCGCGCTGCGACAATCGGCGCCCGAGCGACAGCCGCTGATTGCGTTCGCCGCGCGTGCGCGACGCCGCCGGTTCGACGACGAGCGGCGTCAGTCCCTGCGAACGCAGATTGGTCCGCGCGCCGCGCGCACTGTCCGCGTCGAGCACGCCTTTTTGCGCCTTGCCCGCCGCGTCGATCGCTTCGAAACGAAATGCCGGCATGCGCTTACGCTCCGCCCGTTACGCGGATCACTTCTTCGAGTGATGTCAGCCCCGATTCGAGCCAACGGTCCGCGTCCTCGCGCAGCGTGCGCATACCTTGCGCGCGGCCTGCCGTGAGAATTTCCGAATCGGCGGCGTTGCGGTGAACCAGCGAGCGGATATCGTCGTCGATCAGCAGCAGTTCGTACACGCCGCGCCGTCCCGCATAACCGGACTGCCCGCACTTGTCGCAACCCACCGGATGCCAGCGCACGCTGCCGTCTTCTTCTGTGCGCTCTTCGCGGCACACCGGACACAGGCGCCGCACCAGCCGCTGCGCCAGCACGCCGAGCAGCGACGACGCCAGCAGGTACGGTTCCACGCCCATGTCGGTCAACCGCGTGACCGCCGACGCCGCGTCGTTCGTGTGCAAGGTCGCGAGCACCAGGTGGCCCGTCAGCGAGGCCTGCACCGCGATCTGCGCGGTTTCGAGATCGCGGATTTCACCGATCATGATGACGTCCGGATCCTGCCGCAGAATCGAGCGCAACGCCCGTGCAAAGGTCATACCGATCCGTTCGTTGACCTGCGTCTGGCCGATGCCGGACAGGTCGTATTCGATCGGGTCTTCGACCGTCATGATGTTGGTGGTCGCCGTTTCGAGCCGGGACATCGCCGCATACAGCGTGGTCGTCTTACCCGAACCGGTCGGGCCGGTCACCAGCACGATGCCGTGCGGCTTGCCGATCAGCTTGTCGAATTTGACCAGCGTGTCGCGCCCCATGCCGAGCGCTTCGAGGTTCAGGCGCGACGCATCTTTTTCCAGCAGACGCAGCACCGCGCGTTCGCCGTGCCCCGTCGGCAAGGTCGACACCCGCACGTCGACCGGACGTCCGCCCACACGCAGCGTGATCCGGCCATCTTGCGGCAGACGCTTTTCGGCGATGTCGAGTTGCGCCATGATCTTGATCCGCGAGATCAGCGCGCCGTGCAATGCTTTCTTCGGCCGCACGACGTCGCGCAGCGTGCCGTCCACCCGAAAACGCACGACCGACGAAGTCTCGAACGGCTCGATGTGAATATCCGACGCCTGTTCGCGCGCCGCTTGCGTGAGCAGCGCGTTGATCATGCGGATGATAGGCGCGTCGTCTTCCGATTCGAGCAGATCCTCGACCTCGGGAATGTCCTGCATCAGGCGCGACAGATCGACTTCGCCTTCCACTTCACCCACCACTTGCGCCGCGCTGCCGTCCTGGCGCGCATACGCCTGGTTGATCGCCTGCGCGAGCTCGTCGGCCGACAAACGCACGACCGATACCGCGCCGAAGTTACGTGTCACTTCGGCGAGCGCGGCTTCGCTGGTACGTTCGCTGATCCAGACTTCGAGGCTGTCGGGATGCTGATGCGCAACCAGAATCTGTCCGCTACGCGCGAAGCCGTACGGCACGAGACGCGCGGCGAGCGGCGAGGGCGCGCTACGTTCGGCGTGTTCCACGGCGGCGCCGGTTGGCATCGCCGACGCTTGAGCCGACGCAGCAGCACGCGACGCTGACGGCGGCGTGGACGGCGTGCTCACGGCTGCACTCCAGGCGCTGCCGTTGACGGCGTCGGGCTGCTTTGCACCGCGCCGTTGTTCGACGGCACCGGGTTGGTCTGCACCGCGCCGCTATTGCTCGGCACCGGGTTGGTTTGCACCGCGCCACCGTTGGCCGGCGGCGGCAAATTGAGCGGCGGACGCGTCATCTGCTGGCGACGCATCTGGTCGAGATCGAACAGGTTCAGCGCGGAACCGCCCTGACTCGGACCGATCGGCATCGGCGGCATCACCGGATCGTCGTTGTCCTTGATCACGCGGTTGTCCTGCTTGTACGCACCCTGCACGCCCTGGATGTAGTCGTAACGGTTCGACGTCACGGCCTGCGCCGTGGCGTTGTCGTTGATGATCACCGGACGCAGGAACACCATCAGGTTGGTCTTGTTACGCGTCTTCTGTTCCGAACGGAACAACTGGCCGATCCACGGAATGTCGCCCAGCAGCGGCACCTTGCTGTTGCTGACCTGGTAGTTGTCCTGCATCAAGCCGCCCAGCACGATGATCTCGCCGTTATCGGCGAGCACCGTCGACTGGATCGAACGCTTGGTGAATTCCGGGCCGGACGGGTTGGTCGTGACATTGGTCGTGCCGTTCACGATCGCGGAATCTTCGGTATAGAGCTGCAGCTTGAGAATGCCGCCTTCGGTGATCTGCGGCTTGACGTGCAGCGTCAGGCCGACGTCGACGCGGTCGTAGGTATTGAACGCCGAGCTCGCGGTCGAACTCGTCAGATTCGAATAGGAACCCGTCTGGATCGGCACATTCGTCCCGACGACGATCTTCGCTTCTTCGTTGTCGAGCGTAATCAGGTTAGGCGTGGACAACACGTTTGCGTCGGCGGTTTGCGACAACGCCTGGAGGAGGGCGCCCAGGCCCTGCACCCCGAAAATGTTGCGAATCCAGCCCACGTTAAGCCCTTGCTGCAGCCCCGTATTGCTGTTTCCGAGCGCGCTGGCGAGCCCGGCGGCGCCGGCACCGCCGGTCGCCGCGGCCAACGCGGCCGCGCCCGTCAGATTGACGATGCTGTTACCGGTGCCGCCCGTGGTCAGGTTGGTGCCCGCATAGATCGAACTGTTCGCGACCTGCCACTGAATACCGAGGTTGGCGTTCGTGTTCGAGTTCAGTTCGACGATCAGCGCCTCGATATAGACCTGCGCGCGACGCGCATCGAGCTGGTCGATTACCGCTCGCAGGTTGCGGTACACCGGTTCGGCCGCCGTGATGATCAGCGAGTTCGATGCGGCATCCGCCTGAATCATGCCGCCGGGCTGGTTGTCGTCGCCTTTGTCCTTGTCGCCGCCGAGCAGGCCGGCCGAGCCGGCGCCGCCGTTCGAACCGTAGCCGCCACCACCCGAACCGCCGCCTAACGACGACGACCCCAGCGAGCCACCGCCGCCGAGTCCGCCCGAGGGCAACGGCGGCGTACCGGAGTTGCCCGTCGAGTTGTTGCCGAAGCCTCCGCCACCGCCGCCACTGCCGTTCTGGTTGAACGAGTTGGCGTCGTTCGAACTGGCCGACGAGCCCGTGTCGCCTTTACCGAGCATGCCGCGCAGCGTCTTGGCGAGCTTGGTCGCGTCCGCATTGCGCAATGGCACGACGTGGATGTTGCCGGGCATCGAGGTCGGCGCGTCGAGCTCTTTCGCCAGCGTCTTCGCCGCCGCGAGACGCGCGCCGTTCGACGCGCGGATCAGCAGCGAGTTGGTGCGCGGGTCGGCGGTGATCTGTACCTTCAGCGTGGCGTCGGTGCTGCCGATCGCGCCCGGGTCGAGCATCTTGGTCAATTGCTGCGCGATGTCGATCGCGTTCGCGTTCTTGAGCGGCACGACCGACACCGACTGGCCCGCCGCCGTGTCCACCCCCGCGATGATCTGCGCGATGCGGCGTACGTTGTCGGCGTAGTCGGTGACGACGATCGTGTTGTTGGCCGGATAAGCGGCCACGGTGTTATTCGGCGAGATCAGCGGACGCAGCACCGGCAGCAGATTGTTGGCCGATTCGTTCTTCAGCACGAACACCTGCGTGACCACCTGATCGCCACGCGCGACCGGCGTATTGCCGACGTAGGTCGGCACGCCTTGCAGCTTGGCGTCGGCCTCCGGTACGACCTTCAGTACGCCATGGTCCTGGACCAGGGCGAAGCCCTGCATGCGCAAGGCGGATTGCAAGGTCTTCAGTGCCTGATCTTCAGGCACTGCGTTTTCCGACACCAGGTTCAACTGCCCCTTCACACGCGGGTCGACGATGATCGTTTTACCGGTGGCCGCACCAATCGCCTTGGCCACCTGGTCGATGTCTGCGTTCACGAAGTTCAGTGTCACCTGTGCCTGTGCTGTCTGCGCGGTGATCAAGCCAGCCACCAGCAGCGCCGTTGCGACGCGACGCAATGCCATACGATTTATTCTCATGGAATGTGGTTTCGATGCCGGCAGCCAAAACTGCCGACGGTCACGCCGTGCGGACATGGGAACAGGCCGCCGCCCTATCGGTCTGCCGGGCCGCCTCACGAACAGACTTCGTCCGCTTTGCCGGCCACCCTATGTCCGAAAAAAATGAACAGTAACAGTTTTTCATGTCGGATTTGTCACAAAACGAACGGCGCCGTGCGAATACTCTAAAGCCCATTCGCTGCCGTCAATCAAATGAAAGCTCATGTCAAGATTGGGCGCGAATGACGCAGCGCCTTGTTTTCACATGCTTATGTCTGTTGGCTAACTTGACGCGAGTCTGCCTGCCGGTATGATACGAGCCGTTCGGGTCAGCGGTTGCGGCTTGCCGACGCGGGTTTTCCCCGATGCCGGACAAACACCCGGCCAGCGCGGCTCGACGGCTGCAAGCGGCTGAAGTATGGCCGACGAAACGCCTTACCAAACCTTACCCTTGCGCTTTAATTAGGCATCTTGACCGATGAAACGAGCCTTCGTCACTGTCGTCACCGGACTTGCCGTGCTGGTCGCAGCAGGGCAGGCGCGCGCCGATTGTTTCGACGAAGCGGCGAAATATCAGAAGGTCAATCCATTGATTCTGCGCGCCATTGCCTGGCAGGAGTCGCACAATCGGCCGGATGCCCAGCATAAGAACGCCAACGGCTCGACCGACTACGGCGTTATGCAGATCAATTCGATTCATCTGCCGGTACTTGCGCAATACGGCATCTCGCAAGGCACGCTGATGGAGCCGTGCAAGAACGTCTACATCGCGGCGTGGCATCTGCGCCGTCAGATGAACAAGTACGGCAATACCTGGCAAGCAATCGGCGCGTACCACTCGGAAACGCCGGCTCTGCGAGATAAGTATGCGATGCAGATCGCCGCGATCCTGCGGAAGTGGAATCTGATGCCGGCCGCACGCTAGGCGCGTGAGTCCGTCTTATCCGTATTGGATCGCTATTCTTATATAGGCGATCTTTCGTGTGGCCGTTCGGTCATACGCTTCAACTTCAGCTTCTGCGTCATTTCAGCCGCGCGCCAATCCGGCTCGCCACGAGGCCGTCGTCCGTTTTGATGCACAATGCGGCTTCGTGCTGCCGTCGCGATGCGACCGCTATCGCGGTCGCGCGGTCATGCGAACCACGCCCGGCACGCCTTCCAATCTCTTTGTTTCCCGTACTGCGATGAACCAGCCGCTATTGCCCGTCACCGTGCTCTCCGGTTTTCTGGGCGCCGGCAAGACCACGCTCCTGAATCACATCCTCGCGAATCGCGCCGGTTTGCGCGTCGCCGTGATCGTCAACGATCTGGCCGCCGTCAATATCGACGCCACCCTCGTGCGCGACGCCGCCGCGCTCTCGCATGTCGAAGAGCAACTGGTCGAACTGTCGAACGGCTGCATCTGTTGCACGCTGCGCGACGACCTGCTGAAGGAGATCAAGCGCCTAGCCGGCGAACAGCGTTTCGACGCGATTCTGATCGAATCGACCGGCGTCGCCGAACCCATGCCGATCGCCGAGACTTTCACCTTCGTCGACGACGACGGCGCGTCGCTCTCCGACGTCGCGCGACTCGACACGATGGTGACCGTGGTCGATGCGTTCAACTTCCTGCGCGACTACGGCTCCGCCGACGCGCTCGCCGAGCGCGGCATTGCCGCGACCGAAGAAGACGATCGCACGCTGGTCGAGTTGCTGATCGAGCAGATCGAGTTCTGCGACGTACTGGTGGTGAACAAGGCCGACCTCGTCAGCGCCGACGAGCTCACGCGTTTGCAACGCATCCTCGCCCGCATCAATCCGCGCGCGGTGCAAGTGGTCAGCCGTTTCGGCGAAGTGCCGCTCCCGCGAGTGCTGAACACGGGGCGCTTCGATTTCGACGAAGCGTCGAGCGCGCCGGGTTGGCTGGCGTCACTGAATCACGACCACGAACACGGTCACGCACATCACGGCGAGGCGGACGAATTCGGCATCGGCAATTTCATTTACCGGGCCCGCCGGCCGTTTCATCCGGAGCGTCTGTGGGCACTGCTGCATCAGGAGTGGAAGGGCGTTCTGCGCAGCAAAGGCTTCTTCTGGCTGGCGACGCGTAACGATATCGCCGGCTCGCTGTCGCAGGCCGGCGGCGCTTGCCGGCATGGTCCGGCAGGCATGTGGTGGGCGGCTCAGGATCGTAGCGAATGGCCGGACGGCGACGACGAACTGGCCGCGGAAATTGCCGCCGACTGGCACGGCGATCCGGACGATCTCAGCATTGGCGACCGTCGCCAGGAACTGGTGATGATCGGCGTCGGTATCGAACCGGCTGTGTGGAAAGCGAAGTTCGACGCCTGCCTGCTGACCGACGACGAATACGCGTCGGGGCCGCAAGCGTGGCAACAATTCACGGACCCGTTCCCGGCATGGGACTTCGATGAAGACGATCATGACCACGATCACGATCATCATGACCATCACGGGCATGACCACGATCACGACGGCCACGGCGAAATCATCCACCGCCACGACTAGTCGCGCCTGATTGCCCGCACCTGGAGGTTGAATGGCGACACGCGTCGTCGCCGTTCAACCGCTGCAAAACCAGCAGACGAAAAAAAACCCGCCGTTGGCGGGTGTCAACTGCCGGGCAGTAATCTGCTTAGCGCTTGTTGACTGCGTCCTTGAACGCCTTACCAGCCGTGAACTTGACGGTCTTGGCGGCCGGGATCTTGATAGTTTCGCCGGTCTTGGGATTACGACCCGTACGTGCTGCGCGCTTGCCCGAACCGAAGCTACCGAAGCCGATCAACTGGACCGCGTCGCCCTTCGACACAGACTTCTTGATGACTTCAAGCAACGTGTCCAGCGTTTCACCGGTTTGAGCCTTGCTGGCGCCCGTCTGTCCTGCGACGGCGTCGATCAGTTCCTGTTTGTTCATTAAGGTTCCTTTCTGAGTTTAGGTTGACACGAACAGCGCGAACGCGCCGATTATACGTGCGCGGGCCGCGCCGTCGAGCAGCTGCGGCTCCGGATCCCCTCCGGACCTGAGCACCCGGCAGATGACTGCCCGGCGGCCGTGCTGCCGCTCCCTTCGCGGCGCTTGCTATGATAGCGCAGCGCAAACCCAATCAGGATAAGGGTTTCGAAGATTTACGCGGTTCCGGGGCCGATATCGCAAGGAAACCGCAATTTTTGCCGTCCGCGCCTCACGCGGATGGCTGAAACCCAGTATGGGCGGGGCCTCGCGTTGGTTTTTGCCAACGTTCGGCGCGTCCTTTTCGCCGTCCGGCGAGCGGCGCGCGCGGACGGTAACGTTCGACCCGCTCTTGCGAGCGTCCAATTCCGTCCCGCATGACCGATCCGCTGATCCCCGCCGTCGTCGCTTTTCGCGACAACGGTTCGCTTTATTCACCGCTCTACAACGACATTTATCACAGCGTCGTCGGCGGTCTTGAGCAATCCCAATACGTTTTTCTGCGTGGCAATGCGTTGCCGGAACGCTGGCAAAAGCGCCGCGTTTTCACCGTGCTCGAAACCGGCTTCGGCATGGGCATCAACTTTCTGATGACATGGGCCGCGTGGCGCGCCGATCCGGCGCGCTGCGAGCGGCTGCATTTCGTGTCGACCGAGAAGCATCCGTTCGTTCTGGACGATCTGCGCAGCGTCTACGCGAAGACCCTCTCCGACCCGACCATCTCCGCGATGGCTGAAACGCTCGCCGACGCCTGGCCGATGCTAGTTCCCGGCACGCACCGTCTCGAATTCGACGACGGCCGCGTCGTGCTCACGCTGGTGTTCGGCGATGCGCTCGAGAGCTTGCCGGCGTTGAGACTACGCGCCGACGCGTTCTATCTTGACGGTTTCGCGCCGGCCAAAAACCCCGAACTCTGGACCCCTGCGATTTTCAAGTCTCTCGCGCGCCTGGCAGGCGAGGGCGCGACCTTCGCCACTTACAGCAGCGCCGGCGACATCAAACGCGCGTTGACGCAATGCGGCTTCGAGTATCGCAAGGTGGATGGCTTCGGCTGGAAACGGGCCATGCTGGTCGGCCATTTCGCGCCGCGCTGGCGCGTGCGGCGTTATGAACCGCCCGCACCGCTCGCGATAGACGAGCGGCACGCGGTCGTGATCGGCGCGGGGCTTGCGGGCTGCGCCGTGATCGAGCGGCTCGCGACGCGCGGCTGGCGCGTGACGTCGCTGGAGCGGCATGCGTCGGTGGCGCAAGAGGCGTCGGGAAATCCCGCCGGCGTGTTCCATCCGATGATTTCGCGCGACGACAGCGTGGCCTCCCGCGTGACGCGGGCGGGCTTTCTGTACACGCTCAGGCGCTGGGCCGCGCTCGAACGGCTCGGCCACCGACCGTCACGCGGCGCGCCGGGCCTGTTGCAAATCGCCGCGAACGACGAAGAAGCCCGCTCGATCGGCGAAGCGATCGCCGCGTTCGGCTATCCATCCGAGTACGTGACACCTGTGTCGGCGCAAGAGGCGCAAAAACTCGCCGGTATGCCGCTCGCGCGTGGCGGCTGGTTCTTTCCCCAAGGCGGCTGGATCGACCCAGCTTCGCTTTGTGCCGCGCAGTGCGCCGCGGCAGGCAGCTCGCTCGAACGCCGTTTTGGCGTGGACGTCGCGCGAATCGAACGGGATGGCGGTCAATGGGCCGTGTTCGATACCTCGGGGCAGGTCGTGGCGCGCGCGCCGGTAGTGATCGTCGCCAGTGCGCATGATGCCGCACGCATCGCCGGTTTACGGCATGCGCCGACGCGCAGCATCCGCGGCCAATTGACCTTGCTGCCGGCCGGCACGGTCGCGCCACTGGCGCTGCCGGTTATCGGCGAAGGTTACGCGGTGACGCTCGCCGACGGCGTCACGCTGACCGGCGCAACCTACGAGCTGGACGATCCCGACCCGTCGCTGCGCGCGGACGGCCATCTGGAAAACCTCGAGCGTGTCGCGCAGATGTTGCCGGCGTTCGCGGGCGCTGCGTCGCAAGCCTCACGAGCCGCTCAAGCCGGGCACGCGCCGTCGGGCACATTGACCGGTCGCGTCGCGTTCCGCTGCGTCACCAGCGACCGCATGCCGATGATCGGCCAGCTTGCCGACGAAACCCTCGCGGCACGCGACGCTCAACGCCTGCGTGGCGCCTGGCCGCTCGACCTGCCGCGCACGGACGGCTTATACAGCGCCTTCGCCTACGGTTCCCGCGGGCTGGTTTGGGCGGCGCTCGGCGCGGAACTGATCGCGTCGCAGCTGGAAGGCGAGCCATGGCCGATCGAACGGGATCTGGCCGAAGACATCGACCCGGCCCGCTTCCTCCTACGAGCCTTGCGCCAAGGCACCGTGAGTTAACCGCGCGTCGAGCCGTGTTAACCGGTGGATAAGTTATCCACCAGAACCTGTGGATAAGCTTGCGGTAAACCAGCGAAACTCATGTGGAACCGTTGTGGACGTAAACGGGGTAACTTTGCCGCCGACGAAAATCGCCAAAAGTTACCCCTGTATACCCGCCGCTCCCGCACAAGCTGTGCATCGGGTTATGCCGTCGGCAAGCTGATGATTCGTTTCGGTAAACAAGAGTTATCCACAGAAACCGAGGCAGCTTGTTAACTGTTACTACGTATACATACGGTAAACCTGTAAACAGAAAGACCGAGCCGAGCTGGAAAGCGGTCGTCATCGAAAAGCCGGGCCCAATGGCCTCCCAAGCCGCCAAAAAAATCTCGGTTAACCTTCCCGAAAAACACATCTCTCCGCTTCAAGCTGAACATCCAGACGCCCCAAGCACATCTCAAAACGGTCGCTTTTTCCTCATGAGGTGGAGATAACGTACGTTTTTACCGTTTTCCCTGCATGTTCGCGCCTTTTCGGTTAACTCTGAAAAAGCTATGGCACAATCGCCGTTCTTTTCCGCGTCGTGCCTCGCCTCTAGCGGCAGACGCTGCAACGGAACGGTGCCGGTCAATCAGAATCTGATTCAAAGTCGCCGGCGTTCTTCACCGTGCCGAGCCGGTTGCTACGGCCGCACTCAGGAATGCGCCGGGCTCCCAGCGGCTGCGGTGCATTCAGATCATCCGATCGTCGAAAAACTCGCAACGCGGGTCACGCGAAGCGATCGCGACTGTGAGCGCTTCATGCGCCCGCCCGCTCGCCGGTGTTCGCGCCGGTTCGTGTCGCCTGCCGTTGCTGCCAAGGAGAACCCATCACGATGAAGTCGGCGTTTTCATTCTTCCCAGCCTGGCCTCTCGCACCCGACGCCATTTTTTGGGCGGGTCTCGCCTTGCTTGCCGCTGGTCTGTGCGGTGAGCTGTGTTTTCGCGCATGGCGTCTGCCACGCATTTCCGGCTATGCGGTGATTGGTCTCGTCGCCGGCGCGGCCGGTTCGGGCGTGATCGACGCCGATTCCGCCAGTGCCGCGCGACCTTTGCTCGACGTCGCGCTCGGCTTGCTGTTGTTCGAACTCGGCAGCCGGCTCGATTTGCGCTGGATCCGCCGCAACCCGTGGCTGATCCTGTCGAGCGTGGCGGAAGCGACGCTGACGTTCGCGCTGGTGTTGCCGGTTTTGCTGTTGCTGAACGTGCCGGTGATCGTCGCAACGGTGCTCGCCGCGATCGCGATGGCGACTTCCCCCGCGATGGTGATCCAGCTCAAAACGGAATTGCGCGCGGAAGGCCAGGTCACGCAACGCATGCTGACCTTGACCGCGTTGAACAGCATGTACGCCGTGGTGATCGAAAAGCTCGTGTCGAGCTGGCTGCATCAGGAGGCTTACGGCAATGTTTTCGCCACCATCCTGCAACCGCTGTATCTGCTGGTCGGCTCGCTTGTGCTCGCCTATCTGCTGGCGCGTACCTGCACGTTTTTTTATCGCCGTCTGAACATGCAGGACGAGCACTCGTTTGTTGCGCTGTTCGGCCTGGTGTTGCTGGCGATCGCGATCGCGCATCTGTTCAAGCTGTCGACGATTCTGGCGCTGCTCGCGGCCGGCATCATCGTGAAAAATCATGAAGCGCGTCCGCAGTTGTGGCCGGAACATTTCGGCACTGCCGGCTGGTTGCTGACTGTGATTCTGTTCGTGCTGACGCTGACTTCGTTCGAATGGAAAGATATCGCGCTGGGTGGCGTGGCGGCATTGGGCCTGATCGTTGCTCGTCTGGTGGCGAAACTGGTTGGCGTGCTGGCCTTCGCGAAACCGAGCGGCTTGAACTGGAAGCAGGGCATAGCGCTCGGTTTATCGTTGTCGCCCATGTCGGCGCTCGCGTATCTGCTGGTCGACGACACCTACAACCTGTATCCGAATTTCGATCCGCAACTGCGCGCGATCGTGATGTGTTCGATTTTCGTGCTGCAGATTCTCGGGCCGTGGCTCGTCTATCGCAGTCTCGCGCTGGTGGCCGAGCGGCGTGAAGAGTAAGCGCACGGCGCTACTCGATATTTCATCCGTCTGATTCGACTTACTCGAGTTATTCGATTCAAAAACGGCTGGGCAGGCGACAACTTCCCAGCCGACTGACACAGGGGACGCTATGTCGCTCGAACCCTTCATCGATTCGAAACCGTTCACCTTCGGTGTCGAACTCGAGATGCAGATCGTCAACACGCACGACTATGATCTGACCAAAGCTGGCTCGGATCTGCTGCGTCTCATCAAGGACGAAAAAATTCCCGGCAACATCACGCCGGAAATCACCGAAAGCATGATCGAACTCTCGACGGGTATCTGCACGACGCACGAGCAGGCCGTCACCGATTTGCGCAAGATTCGCGACACGCTGGTGTCCGCGGCGGATCATCTGAACGTTGGTTTGTGCGGCGGCGGCACACATGCTTTCCAGCAATGGAGCGAACGGCAGATCGTCGACACGCCGCGCTTTCAGTATCTTTCCGAGCTGTACGGCTATCTGGCCAAGCAATTCACGGTGTTCGGGCAGCACGTGCATATCGGCTGTCCGGATCCGAACAGCGCGCTGTATCTGCTTCATTCCATGTCGCGCTTCATTCCGCATTTCATCGCGTTGTCCGCTTCGTCGCCGTTCGTGCAGGGCGTCGACACCGGTTTTCATTCGGCACGCCTGAATTCCGTGTTCGCGTTCCCGCTGTCGGGCCGCGCGCCATTCGTGCTGACGTGGGACAGCTTCGAGGAATATTTCTCGAAGATGGTCCACACGGGCGTGGTCAACAGCATGAAAGATTTCTACTGGGACATTCGACCGAAACCAGGTTTCGGCACGATCGAAGTACGCGTGATGGATACGCCGCTATCGGTGGATCGCGCGGCGGCGATTGCCTGCTACATCCAGACGCTGGCGCGGCACCTGTTGCTCGACAAACCGATCACGCCGCAGGAAGACGATTACCTCGTCTACACCTTCAACCGCTTCGAAGCGTGCCGCTTCGGTCTGGCCGGCACCTGCATCAATCCGCAAACCGGCGAACGCAAGACGATTTCCGAAGACATACTCGAAACGCTCGATCTGATTGCACCGCATGCCGAAGCATTGGGTTCGGGTAATGCGCTGGCCGAGATCGGCGCCATTGCGCGAGGCCAGGTGAACGACGCGACCTGGTTGCGTGGCGTGTTCGACAAAGAAAAATCCTTGCACGAAGCTGTCCGTCAGCAATGTCTGCAATGGCGAGCCTAGTCGGGCACGGAACGGCTTACGTCAAACCGTAAGGAAACCCGCCTCGTGCGGGTTTTTTTATGTAATTTATTTTTCCAGCGGCACGAGTCTTAGGTTTTTATAAAGTTAACGTATACCAAGGTAGTAATAGTTAACAAGCTTCGCCCAGGCCTGTGGACAACTGAATAATTCCCTGCAAAGTCAACGCGCTGCGTAAACCATAACTGGATGGAACGCGAGCGCATCGACGCCGGAATACGAGGACAACTTCAGCAGGCGAAAAGACAGCCTGGATGCTTATCAAGAATCGGTACACAAGCCGTCCCCAGGTTTTCCCGTGGTTATCCACAGCTTGCCTTGGATAAGTTAGCTGTACGATTCGCCGCTCTCGCATAGAATGTCGTTTTCGCTGCCTTGGCTGTGATCAAGCGGCAAATTTTTGAGATAGTAGAAACCGTCTTGTCCGCAGTTGGGCAAGGCTACCCCCACAGGCCGCGGGCGCGGTCGGCGAGCAAGTCGCCGGTCGTGAACCAAAGCTGTAAATAAACGAATCGAAGATTATGAGCGAAGGCGTATACGGAGAACAGGCAGCCGGGCGGGTGACCCACAGCCTCTTGCGATTGAGCACGGCGATGCGAAGCCAGGCTTGGGAATGGGCCGAAGGCGCGGGTCTCACCCCGACGCAAGGCGAAATTCTCGTCCTGCTGATGCAACGCAAAGGCCCGATGCGCCTCGGCGAAATCGCCCGTGAAACGGCCCTGACCGCGGCGACCACGAGCGACGCCGTCAGCACGCTCGAAACCAAGGGTCTGGTCGAAAAGCGCCGCGCGCTCGACGACGGCCGCGCCCTCGCGGTTCGTCTGACCGCACGTGGCCGGACCGCTGCGAAGCGCGCCGCACAATGGCCTGACTTCCTCGCGAAGGCGGTTGGCACGCTGCGTGACGACGAGCAGTCGGTGTTCTACCGCACGTTGCTCAAGACGGTCCATCAGCTGGAAGCGCAAGGCACGATTCCGCCGCATCGCATGTGCCTAAGCTGCGCGCACTTCGAACCCAGCAAGAATCCGAAGAAGACGCCGCATCACTGCTCGCTGCTCGACATGAACATGTCGGACACGAACGTCCGTCTGGATTGCTCGGTCTACGAAATCGCCGACGTCGCTACCCAGAAAAAGACCTGGAAGATCTTCGCCCAGTAAGGCGGTTTCTTCCGGAACAATCCGCTACACTGCCAAGCCGGCTTGGGGCGGGTTGAGCCACCCCGAGCGGCTAGGCGCCGCTAGCGGCAAGTCTTTAGTCAACCTGAAGGTGGGTCAGGCCGATGAATCGCGAAGTTCTGGCCATTCGCCATGTGCACTTCGAGGATCTGGGTAGTCTTGAGCTGGTGCTCGGCGAGCGCGGCCGTCCAGTCCGTTATCTCGACGTCGGCTTGGGCCGTATCGAGGCGCCGAATCCGGTTTCCGCATCGGTGATGGTGGTACTTGGCGGCCCGATCAGCGCCACCGACGACGCGCTTTATCCGACGCTCGTGCCGCTGCTGTCGCTGATCGAAAAGCGCATTGCCGCCGGTTTACCGACGCTTGGCATCTGCCTCGGCGCTCAGCTGATCGCCCGTGCGCTCGGCGCGCGGGTGTATCCCGCCGGCCATACCGAACTCGGCTGGACACCGCTCACGCTGACCGTTGCCGGTCGCGCTTCGCCGGTGCGTCATCTGGACGCCGCGCAGACCTCCATGCTGCATTGGCATGGCGATACCTTCGATCTTCCTGACAACGCCACGCGTCTTGCCTCCACGCCGGCCTGCGAAAACCAGGCGTTCAGTTGGGGCAACCATGTGCTCGGTTTGCAATGTCATCCGGAGATTCGCACGGATCGCTTCGAACCCTGGCTGATCGGCAATGCCGGCGAGCTTGTCGGCCATGGTATCGATGCACGCCAGTTGCGGGCTGAAACCGCGCAATTCGGTCCGGCACTGGAAGCCGCCGCCTGCCGGATGTTCGGTGAGTGGCTCGATCAGGTCGAGCCTAAGCCCTGAGGTCTACGGTCTAAGCCCTAAGCCCTAAGATCGAGCCGCCCCTGTCTGCAGTAAATCCGCCGCGGTGCTATGCTCGATCGCTCTCGGGTTTCTACTGGGCGACATCCATGAGCGCGCTTTTCTCCCCGCTCACGCTGCGTAGCGTGACGCTTCCCAATCGTATCGTCGTGTCCCCGATGTGCCAGTATTCCGCCGATCGTGGCGAGGCCACCGCGTGGCACATGATCCACCTCGGCAGCATGGCGTTGTCGGGCGCCGGCATGTTGTGCATCGAGGCGACCTCGGTCGAGCCGGACGGCCGCATTACCCCCGGCGATCTCGGCCTGTGGGACGACGCGACCGAAGCCGCGCTCGTGCCGGTGCTGGCCGCGATCCGCAAGCATTCCCATATCAAGGTGACGATGCAGTTGTCGCACGCCGGGCGCAAGGCATCGAGCCATGCACCGTGGGAAGGTGGCCAACTGATTCCGGTGTCGCAAGGTGGCTGGTTGCCGCATGCGCCGTCGGCGCTGCCGCACAAAGCCGGCGAAGAGCCGCCGCTGGCGCTCGATACGCCCGCGCTGAACCGGATTCGCGAAGCGTTCGCAGCCTCCGCGCGGCGTGCCGCGCGTCTCGGCATCGACGGTCTGGAAGTGCATGCGGCGCACGGTTATCTGCTGCATCAATTCCTATCGCCGATCGCTAACCAACGTACCGACGACTACGGCGGTTCGCTCGAAAACCGCATGCGTTTTCCGCTGGAAATTTTCGACATCGTGCGCGCCGCGTTCCCCGCCGACAAACCAGTCGGCGTGCGCGTCTCGGCAACCGATTGGGTGGAGGGCGGCTGGACCCTGGAAGACACGATCGCGTTCGCGCAAGAGCTGAAAAAGCGCGGCTGCGACTGGATCGACGTGTCGTCCGGTGGCGTCTCGCCGTTGCAGAAGATTCCGCTCGAACCCGGCTATCAGATTCCCTTCGCGAAGGCGGTCAAGGAGGCCACCGGGCTGACCACCATCGGCGTGGGCCTGATCACCGACCCGCTTCATGCCGAACAACTGATCGAAGCCGGCGACGCCGATCTGATCGCACTGGCCCGCGCGTTGCTGTACAACCCGCGTTGGCCGTGGCACGCCGCGGCGCAACTCGGCGCGACGGTCGAGGCGCCGCCGCAATACTGGCGTTCGCAACCGCGCGAGCAAAAAGCGCTGTTCGGTGACATTTCGTTCGGACAACGTTGAAGCGCGTGACGCGTGTGACACGATCACGTCTTTTTGACGGTTGAAGGAAGCCGTCTGGAGCGTGTAGGATGCCGGATGTGGCGTAGGTGCGCCGCAAGTCGACGCGGCGCTCGCAAGGCGCCGCGTTTGCTATCCGCGTCGGAAAAAAGCAGCGCGTCAGACGCGGGCATGTCCGGCGGCTGCCGGACCTCATCCCCGTTATTCACAAGGATTCATTCAATGAGTTCACGCAGGATCGCCGTGCGCCGTTCGGGTGTGCACGGCAAAGGCGTGTTTGCCATCGAACCGATCAAAGCCGGCGAGCGGCTAATCGAATACAAGGGCGAGCGGATCTCCTGGAAAGAAGCGCTGCGTCGGCATCCGCACAATCCGGCCGAACCGAATCACACGTTCTATTTCGCGCTCGACAGCGGCAAGGTGATCGACGGCAAGGTCGACGGCAACAGCGCGCGCTGGATCAACCACTCGTGCGCACCGAATTGCGAGGCCGAGGAACTCGACGGTCACGTGTACGTGCACGCGTTGCGTGATATCGCGGAAGGCGAGGAAGTGTTTTACGACTACGGCCTCGTGATCGACGCGCGTCAGACCCGGAAGTTGAAGAAGGAATACGAATGCCGTTGCGGCGCGCGCAAGTGCCGCGGCACGATGCTGGCGCCGCCGGAGAAAGAGAAGGGCGAGGGCAAGTCCGAGAAGAAAGCGACCAGGAAAGCGAAGAAGAAATGAAAACGCCGGCTGCCGCGCTCGCTCACTGGAGTGAGTGCGCGGCAGCCGGCGTGAACTGTCCCTACCTTAGATGTCGATCGGCGCCGAGTGCGCCGATTTTTTTACCGGACGCCGTTCGTCGGCGACCGGATCGTTCTGCACCGTGATCGGCACGAGCGGAATACGCACGATGAAACGTGCGCCGCCATCGGGCGCATCTTCGTAATGCACGCTGCCGTGATGCAGCACCATGATGTCGTGAACGATCGCAAGGCCGAGACCGGCGCCGCTGTCGACACCGGCTTCGGCCTGACCGTCGCCGCGGAAGAAGCGCTTGAACAGATCCGCTTGCTGTGTGAGGGGCACGCCCGGTCCGTTGTCTTCGACGATGATTTCCGCCATGCGCAATTCGTCGATCACCGTTTGCGACACCGTCACGGTGATACGTCCGCCGTCGAAGCGCGAAGGCGGCACGTACTTCAGCGCGTTATCCAGCAGATTGGCGATCACTTCGTGCAACAACACCGGATTGCCGCGCGCGATCAACGGTTGCGCATTGGCGGGGTCGTCGAGGCGCTGGAAGCCGAGGTCGACCTGGAAGGTCAGTGCGCGCGGCACCCATTCCGCGCCGGTGTCGAACGCGAGCGCGGCCATGTCGACATTGACGAAGCGTGCTGCCTGTTCACCCGGCTCGGCGCGCGCAAGCGACAGTAACTGATTCGACAACCGCACCGCGCGGTCGGCCGCGGCGCGTAGTTCACGCACGGCCGTCAGCGTCTGCTGCGGGTCGCGTGCCACGGCAGCTTGCTCCGCATGCAGCTTGACGGCGGTGAGCGGCGTACGCAGCTGATGCGCGGCGTCGGCGATGAATTTGCGCTGTCCGTCGAGCGCGGTTTTCAGACGATCGAGCAGCGCATTCAGCGCGCCGGTTAGTGGCCGGATTTCTACCGGCACATAGGTTTCGTCGACCGGTTCGAGCGACGTGTGCGTCTGGCGATTCAACGAGTCGGCCAAATCCGTCAGCGGATTGAGCTGCTGATTCACCACACGCCACACGATCACCCAACCGGCCAGCAGCAGCAATAGCAGCGGCATCATGATCGCGACCAGAAACTCGGCGGCGATCCTGAAGCGGTGATGCACCGGCTGCCCGACTTCGACGACGATCGGATTACCGCTCGGCTGATCGACGCGCACCTGTGCAACGCGCACGGTCGTGCCCTCATGTTGCGTCTCGAAGACATAGGCGTAGTGCATGCGGCGCACGCTGGTGCCTTGCAGCGGCAGATTATGGTCGCCGGCGATTTCGGTGTCGCCGTTGCTGATCCGATAGACGAGATTTTCGGTCGGATCGGAGAACATGGCCTGCGCGAGCGGCGGCACCGTGACGCGTGCATCCGGTCCGGCAATCTGGATCTGTTTGGAAATCGCAGTGGCGAGGTCGGCCAGCGAACGGTCGACCACGTGTTGCGTGTATTGCCACGCCAGCCAGTAAGCGATCAGGCCGCTCATCAGCGCGAGCAATGAAAGGGGAGCAGCGAGGCGCCGCAGCAGCGTGCGGCGCAGACTATTGGCGGCCGGCTGGGGCATGATCGAACGCGCGGGAAAGTGACTACGGCACAGACGCCGTGAAATTCCGCCGGATGCCGGCGCATTGCGCACCAAGTGCGCGGCGCCAGCCCGGCGCCGTCAGGCCACCATGACAATGGCGGCCTTCGTGACGATTATGCGGCCTGACGGATTTCCTGCAACAGGTAACCGAAGCCGCGCACCGTGACAATCTCGACACGGCAATTCTCGAGCTTTTTGCGCACCCGGTGCACGTAGACTTCGATCGCGGTGTCGCCGAGATCGCCGCCGAAGTGCGTGAGGTGGTCTTGCAGTTGCGCCTTGCTGACCACGCGGCCGTGGCGCAGCAACAGCATTTCGAGCACCGCGAATTCGCGCGGCGACAGTTCGAGCGGCTTGTCGTCGTTGAAAATACGACGGTCGACGCCCGACAGACGCACGCCGCCCAGCGACACTTCCGGACGCGGCATATCGCCATGCGGACCGCTGCGGCGCATGACCGCGCGAATGCGTGCTTCGAGTTCGGTCGGTTCGAACGGCTTGAGCATGTAGTCGTCGGCGCCGGAATTCAGGCCCTGGACACGGTCGTTCAATTCGTCGCGCGCGGTGAGAATGATCACCGGCGTATGACGGTTGCTCTGGCGAAAACGCGACAGCAGCGTCATGCCGTCGATGCCGGGCAGGCCCAGATCGAGGATCACCAGTTCGTGGCGGTTTTGGGTCAGGGCCTGCTCGGCGAAAATGCCGTCATGGACCATGTCGACGGTGAAGCCGGCTTGTTCGAGACTACTTTGGATGCCGCGTGCGATGGGGCGGTCATCTTCGATCAGAAGGAGTCGCATGGATTTCGCTCAAGTACAATGGGTTTAGGCGTTTGGGCAAGCGGTTCGCCGGGGCGCCTGCTGCACAGACCTGGAGAGCGACCACGACGTCATGTCCGAAATAAGCATTCACGAACTGGAAGCCGCGATCAACTTCTGGCGCGCCCGCTCACCTTCAAGCGGCGACGAACTCGTTCTGTGCAAGGAGGCAAGCGCGCTCTCCAAGCCGTATGCGCTGATGATTGTACAGCGTCAGCACACGCTATCACCGGAACGTTTGGACGCGATTGCCAGGCAAGCATGGGAATCTTACGTGCGCCTTAATAATAGCCTGTAGAACTGAAGGTTTCGATAAGGGATTGCCTGCAATGCCCTTTCATTGCGTCCCATTGTTTGAGTCACCGGGCATAAACGTCGTAGAAGCGCCTTTGATCGCGTGTATTACGCGGTAATACTATCAATGAAGGTGGCCAGTTTGATGTCGCGTTCGGTCAGTCCATTGGCGTCGTGCGTGGACAGTGTGATCTCCACCTTGTTGTAGACGTTGAACCACTCCGGGTGGTGATCCATCTCCTGCGCCTTGATGGCCACGCGCGTCATGAAGCCGAATGCTTCGTTGAAGTCGGCGAATTTGAACTGCCGCTGAATCGCGTCGCGGCCGGCCACGGTTTGCCAGTCGTGTAACTGGGCGATCTTCGTGGCGCGTTCTTCGGAAGTCAGTTTGTTGATCATGATGGTTACCTCTCAGGTCTGAACGGACCTGCCGGCCAGCAGGTCCCTCCGCTATTTTTCCATGGATGCCGTCAGCCCGTTGCCGGTGCATTCGACGAGCGCTTTCGGTCGTTCGATCAGATATCGCCGTCGGTTTCCCAGCCTTGCTGCGAACCGCGCGTGATGACGCGATCGTGCTCGAGCACAGCACCGGCTGCGAACGCGGGTTCGCTGACGAGCTTCGCCAGAAGCGGCGCGAAATCAGTCTGCGCAACGCCGAACAGTTGGGCGAAGTCATCGATCACGAAGTAGGTTTTCTGGAACGTGTCGATGCGATAGCGCGTGCGCATTACGCGTTCGAGGTCGAAGCCGATCCGGTTCGGTGCCGCGTCGTGCTGGCTGTAGACCGTCTCGCCTTTGCTCGAGACAATGCCCGCGCCGTAGATCTTCACGCCGTTCGGACTTGCGGCATCGCGGATCAGTCCGAACTCCACTGTGTACCAATAGAGACGCGCCAGCAGCGGCAGCGCGCCGGCGTCGCTAGCGGCTAACGCCGCACGGCCGTACGCGTGCATGTAATCGGCGAACACGGGGTTGATCAACAGCGGCACGTGGCCGAACAGATCGTGAAAGCAGTCGGGTTCCTGCAGGTAATCGAGCTGGTCCGGACGGCGCATCCACCAGGTCACAGGAAAGCGGCGGTTGGCCAGATGCTCGAAGAACACTTGGTCGGGCACGAGACCCGGCACCGCGACGATCTGCCAGCCGGTGGCGGGCGTGAGCTTTGCGTTGATCTCATCGAACGACGGCACGCGATCGGTCGGCATGCCGATGCGTTCCACGCCCTCCAGAAACGCGTCGCAGACGCGGCCTTTGAGCAGCGCCGTCTGGCGGGCATAAAGTTGTTGCCACACGGCGTGATCGACCGCGCCGTAGCGTTCCGTCGGTTGATCGATGGTGAAGTCCGCGCGGGTTGCAAGGCCGGCGTCGAATTGCTCTTTCAGTTTGGCAGTGTTCGCAGTGGACATGGTGCTGGGGCTCTACGGCGTGTGCCGATCAAAATCAGTGATGCGAGTGTAGGGCGGCACACGTGCGGATTGGGCGCAAAAATGGCGTATTATCAGTCTGATATGCAATAATCGTGCATAAAATAGCCATTACATGCGGATATCTAACATGCTAGAACTGGATCACTTCGATCTCGCGTTGCTCGACGTGCTGCAGCGCTTCGGCCGGGCCACGCATCAGCAACTGGCCGAGCAGGTGCCGCTGTCGCCGTCGCAGATCGGACGGCGCTTGCAACGGCTGGAGCAGGTCGGCGTGGTGGACGGTTATCGTGTCGTGCTGCGACCGGAGAAACTCGGTCTCGGCGTGACCGCGTTTACCAGCTTGAAGTTGAAGCACCACGGCGATTCGATCATCGAGCAATTCCAGCAGCAGATCGACGTGCTGCCCGAAGTGCTCGAATGTCACGCGGTGGTGGGCGACGCCGATTATCTGCTGCGGATCGTCGCGCCGGATCTGAATTATCTGTCGACGTTCGTGATGAAGAAGCTGATGCGCGTGCCGGGCGTGGACAGCGTGCGCTCGAATATCGTGCTGACCACGTTCAAGCGTAATGGGCCGTTGCCGCTCGGGCATCTGTCGCCGGGAGGCGCCGCCGCTTGATGCGGCGGCCGTTTGAAGAGCGCGGCGTGGGTACGCGTCCTACGCCGGGAAAAGTCTCTCTGCTTAAATTTCAGGCAGCCTGCTTCGGCTCGTTCGCCGGGCTCAGCAGATCCACGTAAGCCACCGCCACCAGATCCGACTCTGCCACGCCGAGCGTTTCGAACATGGCGTGAGCTTCGGCGTGGCCGCCTTCTTCGTCGTCATCTTGCGCGAGCAGCACTTCGAGTTCGACGAAGTCGCCCAGACCGTCCACCCGGTCCAGATGGATTCGCGTGCGTCCGGTCAGGTAGACATGGCGTTCCTTCGTGACGATGCCGCGCGTGGTCAGTGCGGTGGCGAGTAGCGCATGCATGGCTTCGGGGTTTGTCACCGGGCTGCGGGTGTAGTACGAGGCCTTCGGACCGTCGCGATCGTCGCGCTGATAGAAGATCAGCTCGGCCGGTGTGCCGTCGTCGAACTGCCGCAGCTTCAGGGGGCCGCGCGGCACGTCGTAGAAAAAGTCCTGCTGGCGGAAGATCAGCGGCGCGTCCGGCGCGAGCTTGGCCGCGCGTTCACGGAGTTGCTCAAAATGCTGGGCGCGGGCTTTGATTTCAATGTTGCGTGCCATGTCAGGTTCCTGTCGAAAGGGTGGCGTGGTCGGCGGCTTCCGGCGAGGCCGGGGCGAAGCTGCCGGGAAGGACAGAGTCAGGCGAAACGAACAACGATGCGGACCGGCGCGTCAGCGCGGACCCTCAATCTAACAAAAACTGCGTGACGGCGTGGTTTCAGATGAGGAGATAAGCGCGGGCAATTCCTGGCGGTTTGCCGGCGAGCGGCGATGCGTAAGGCGAGTAGGGTGAACTCGAGCGTGCGCAGGTGGCGAAAGGCCGCACTGTGGGTCGGTTCAGCGGTGACGCTCGAACCGGTGGCTCGACTGTCATGAGAACCGCTCATATCGCCGCGAAGCGTCTCTACACCACGCTACGCAGCAAGCACGTCATCACGTCACCCACTGCTGCTCGATCAACTTCAACGCCGCGGCAATCGCCGGCTCGTCCTTGCGTGCGTCGAGCGTGATGAAACTGAGCTGCGTCGGCACCGTCACGCCTTCGACGATAGTCAACGCGTGCGCATGCGCTTCGGCGATCGCGGTGGCGTCGCGTGCGAGCGTAAGGCCGACGCCCGACTTGACCAGATCGAGCATCGACGGCTCCTGGTCGACCTCCGCGACCTTCACCGGTTTCACGCCCGCTTCGTCGAAGCAGCGCGACAACAGCCGGTTGTGCGCGGACGCGGGCGGTGTCCAGATCCACGGCAGCGTCGCGAGCGAACGCCAGTCACGCGCGCCTTTCACGCGATCTTTCCAGCCGGCCGGCGCCAGCACGCGATACTGGAAGTGCGTCAACGTGACGGCGTGAAAAGCCGCACCGTCGCGCGGTTCGTCTTCCGACGGCAGACCGATGTAATAGCCGACATCCAGCTCACCCCCGCGCACCTGCTCCAGCACCCAGCCCGACATGCCGTGACGTAACGCCGTTTCGATGCGCGGCCACGTTTCCACCAGTTGCTTGAGGAAGCCGCCCAGACGCAGAAACGCCGGGTCGAGGATCGTGCCGATCCGCAAGCGCCCGCGCACTTCGTGCCGCAGCAATTGCGCCGCGCGCTGGACGTCGCTGGCCGCGCCGAGTGCGCGTTCGGCGTGCGGCAGCAGTGCCTGGCCATCGCGTGTGAGCGACAGCCCGTGCGAGGTGCGGGTGAACAGCGTCACGCCGAGCGTCTCCTGCAAATGCTTGATTTGCAGGCTGACGGCGGGTTGGGTCAGGTGCAGTTGCACCGCCGCGCGCGTGAGGTTGCCCTCGCGTGCAACAGTGACAAAGGCCCGTAGCAGAGTCAGATCCATATCTTGATATTAGCGCGCCTTATATCGCAATTGAGCATTACTCATTGGATTTGGTGTCCCGAAGCGCCGTACGCTTGCCCTTCGACACGCCCGCACGACGCCTTTGAACAGGCGCAGCACGCCGGGCGGAAGACTTCACAGGAAGAGGAAAATCATGAGCGAGACAGATCAGGATTCGGCTGCGCGCAGTGAAACCCAAGCGCGCGCGCTGACCCATTTCATCAATAGCAAGCCGGTCGAGGGTACGAGCGGCCGTTTCGGCGACGTCTTCAATCCCGCGCTTGGCAGCGTCAGCGCGCGCGTGCCGCTGGCGAGCGTCGCCGAAGTGGACGCGGCGGTTGCCGCCGCCAAGGCCGCCTTCCCCGCATGGAGCGAAACCGCGCCGATCAAACGCGCGCGCGTGCTGTTCAAGTTCAAGGAATTGCTCGACCGTCATCACGACGAACTCGCGGAACTGATCACGCGCGAACACGGCAAAGTGTTTTCCGACGCGAAGGGCGAGGTGATGCGCGGCATCGAGATCGTCGAGTTCGCGTGCGGCATTCCGAATCTGTTGAAAACGGATTTCACCGATCAGATCGGCGGCGGCATCGACAACTGGAATCTGCGTCAACCGTTGGGCGTGGTGGCCGGCATCACGCCGTTCAACTTTCCGATGATGGTGCCGTGCTGGATGTTCCCCGTCGCGATTGCGTGCGGCAACAGCTTCGTGCTGAAGCCGTCGGAACGCGATCCGTCGTGCGCGAACCGTCTCGCGGAATTGCTGAAGGAAGCCGGTTTGCCGGATGGCGTTTTCAACGTCGTGCACGGCGACAAAACTGCGGTCGATGCGCTGCTCGTGCATCCGGACGTGAGCGCATTGTCGTTCGTCGGATCGACGCCGATCGCCGAATATATCTATACGGAAGGCACGAAGCACGGCAAGCGCGTGCAGGCGTTGGGCGGAGCGAAGAATCATCTAGTGGTGATGCCGGACGCCGATCTCGACCAGGCGGTCGACGCCCTGATCGGTGCCGCCTACGGTTCGGCCGGCGAGCGTTGCATGGCGATTTCGGTGGCGGTTGCGGTGGGACATATCGCCGATGAACTGATCGAACGACTCACGCCGCGCGTGAAGAGCCTGAAGATTCTCAACGGCATGGAGTCGGCGGCGGAGATGGGACCGCTGGTGACGGGCGTGCATCGCGACAAAGTGGTCGGTTATATCGACGCGGGTATCGCGGCGGGTGCGAAGCTCGTGGTCGACGGACGCGGTCACCAGGTCGAAGGACACGAGAAAGGCTTCTTCCTCGGTGGCACCTTGTTCGACGATGTCTCGACCGACATGAAGATCTACCGCGAAGAGATTTTCGGGCCGGTGTTGTGCGTGGTGCGTGTACCGGATTTTGCGTCGGCGGTGGAGCTCATCAACGCCAACGAATTCGCTAACGGTGTTTCATTGTTCACGTCAGACGGCGGCGTCGCGCGCGCTTTCTCCAGGCAGATCCAGATCGGCATGGTGGGCATCAACGTGCCGATTCCGGTGCCGATGGCTTGGCATTCTTTTGGCGGCTGGAAGAAGTCTCTGTTCGGCGATCATCACGCGTATGGCGAAGAAGGCGTGCGCTTCTACACGCGCTACAAGAGCATCATGCAACGCTGGCCCGACAGCATCGCGAAGGGCGCCGAGTTCACGATGCCGGTGGCTAAATAGTGTGACGTGTGGGCCTTCGCTGCGGTTTTCTCATCGCGCACCGAAGGCCGACGCGAGACGGCGCAACGAGAAAATAAAATCAGCCCGACGCCGCAGGCGCAGGGAAGCATCGCCTGTCTGCGGGCAGGGAAGCTTAGGAGACTAGACCATGAGCGACACTCACACCAAAGCCGGATCAGAAGGCCGGCGTCTGGAAGGTGAATTCGACTACATCATCGTCGGCGCGGGTACGGCCGGTTGCGTGCTGGCTAACCGCCTGAGCGCAGATCCGGACGTGCAGGTTCTGCTGCTCGAAGCCGGCGGCAAAGACGACTATCACTGGATTCACGTGCCGGTCGGTTACCTCTACTGCATCGGCAATCCGCGCACGGATTGGCTTTACAAAACGCAGCCCGAAGCCGGTTTGAATGGACGCGCGTTGTCATATCCGCGTGGACGCGTGCTGGGCGGCAGCTCCTCCATCAACGGCATGATCTACATGCGCGGTCAGCGCGAAGACTACGACGAATGGGCGCGCGTCACGAACGACTCGTCATGGTCATGGAACGCGGTGCTGCCGGTCTTCAAACGCAGCGAGGATCATTACGCCGGCGCGAATGAATCGCATGGCGCGGGTGGTCCATGGCGCGTCGAAAAACAGCGCCTCAAATGGAAAATTCTCGAAGAGTTTTCACAGGCCGCGCAGCAAACCGGCATTCCCGCGACCGACGATTTCAACCGTGGCGACAACACCGGCGTCGGCTATTTCGACGTGAATCAGAAACGCGGCATTCGCTGGAATGCATCGAAAGCGTTTTTGCGTCCCGCGCTCAGACGCCCGAATCTCACGGTCATTACCGGCGCGCAGACACAGCGCGTCGTGTTCGAAGGACGCCGCTGCACCGGCGTCGAATATCGCGGCGATAACACCGACTATCTCGCCAAGGCGCGCGGCGAAGTGATCCTCAGTTCGGGCGCGGTGAATTCG
Organism: Paraburkholderia sp. BL21I4N1; assembly: GCF_002973525.1. Lineage (GTDB taxonomy): Bacteria > Pseudomonadota > Gammaproteobacteria > Burkholderiales > Burkholderiaceae > Paraburkholderia. The sequence continues at coordinate 216,378 of NZ_PVEN01000011.1, read as the reverse complement.
CCGCAATTGCTCGAACTGTCCGGCATCGGCAACGGCGCGCGTCTGCAGAACCTGGGTATCGATGTCGTCAACGATCTGCGCGGCGTCGGCGAAAATCTGCAGGACCATTTGCAATTGCGGATGGCTTATCGGGTCGACGGTGTGCGCACGCTCAACACGGCGTCCGCGCATTGGTGGGGCAAGCTGATGATCGGCATGCAGTACGCGCTGTTTCAAAGCGGACCCATGTCGATGTCGCCATCGCAACTCGGCGCGTTCGCGAAGTCCGATCCGCACGATCGCTCGCTGACGCGGCCTGACCTCGAGTATCACGTGCAGCCGCTGTCGCTCGATCGGTTTGGCGAACCGTTGCATCGCTTCAACGCGTTCACGGCGTCGGTGTGTCAGTTGCGGCCCACGTCCCGCGGCAGCGTTCATATCGAGTCCGCGGATGCATCGGCGCCGCCGTTGATCGCGCCGAACTATCTTTCCACCGAATACGACCGTCACGTCGCCGCCAACGCATTACGTCTCACGCGACGGATCGCCGCCGCGCCCGCGTTGGCCCGCTATCAACCGCGGGAGATTTTGCCGGGGGTCCAGTATCAGACCGAAGAAGAACTGCAGCAGGCCGCCGGCGCGGTCGGCACGACGATCTTCCATCCGGTCGGCACCTGCCGCATGGGCGCAACCGACGACCCGGCCGCCGTGGTCGATAGCCGTCTACGTGTTATCGGTGTTGACGGCTTGCGCGTGGTCGACGCATCGGTCATGCCAGTCATCACGTCGGGCAACACCAACTCGCCCACATTGATGATTGCCGAGCGCGCCAGCGAGATGATTCGCGAAGACCGCCGCGCCCGTGCGGCCGGTAGTCGCGTGGTGCAAGGCATGGCGGGCGCGTCGATGTCGGCGGTGTGACAACGGCACGGTGATTGCATGGAGTGCCCGCCGCCTGCCATGGTCAGGCTGGGCGGCCTGCGCACGTCCGCTATTTGGCGCGCCGGCACGTCTCGCGCGACAGATCGACATCATCCACTAAGTGCAAATCCCAATGAATGCGCTGCATCATTGGCGCGACAATGGCAGCCATGCTGCGTGCCGCCCCATGGATTACCGTCCGGATTGGTGCAGTACGCCAACGAGCGGCATGGGGTGCCGCCGTCATAACAAGTCGCGCAAAACTCCGCGCGTAAGATCGTAGTGCTTCGCCTCACTCCGTATGGAAGGGAACATGATTCTCGGCGATACGATTCTCGAAACGCGCGGCCTCACCCGTGAGTTCAAAGGCTTCATTGCCGTGAACGGGGTGAACCTGCGCGTGCGCCGTGGCTCGATCCATGCGCTGATCGGCCCCAATGGGGCAGGCAAGACCACCTGCTTCAATTTGCTCACCAAGTTCCTCGAACCGACCGCGGGTCAGATCGTCTTCAACGGTATCGACATTACCGGTGAACGTCCCGCGCAGATCGCGCGGCGCGGCATTATCCGTTCGTTCCAGATTTCCGCGGTGTTCCCGCATCTGACAGCATTGCAGAATGTGCGCATCGGTCTGCAGCGCCAGCTTGGCACGGCATTTCATTTCTGGAAGAGCGAACGCACGCTGCGTCAACTGGACGACCGCGCGATGGATCTGCTCACCCAGGTCGGCCTGACCGATTTCGCCGATGTCCTGACGGTGGAACTGTCATACGGCCGCAAACGCGCGCTGGAAATCGCCACCACGCTCGCCATGGAACCGGAGCTCATGTTGCTCGACGAACCGACGCAAGGCATGGGCCACGAAGACGTGGATCGTGTCACGGCGCTGATCAAGAAAGTCTCGAGCGGCCGCACGATCCTGATGGTCGAGCACAACATGAATGTGATCGCCGGCATCTCCGACACGATCACGGTGCTGCAACGAGGCGAAGTGCTCGCCGAAGGCAGCTACGCCGAAGTGTCGAAGAATCCGCTCGTGATGCAAGCCTATATGGGCAGTGCCGACGCGGCGCTCGCCGGAGCCCACGCATGAATACGATTGCCGAGCGCGAAAGCCTCGAGGTGAGCGGCACGGCGGACGCCGTTCCCGCGCTGGAGATTGCGGGTTTGCAGGCGTGGTATGGCGAGTCGCACATTCTGCATGGCGTCGACCTGACAGTGAATCGCGGCGAAGTCGTCACGCTGCTCGGTCGCAACGGTGCGGGCCGCACCACCACGTTGCGCGCGATCATGGGTCTGACGGGGCGGCGCACGGGCTCGATCCGGGTCGGCGGACGCGAGACCATCAATATGCCCACGCATCGCATCGCGCACTGCGGTATTGGCTACTGTCCCGAAGAGCGCGGGATTTTCTCGAGCCTGTCGTGCGAGGAAAATCTGTTGCTGCCGCCGCCCATCGGCGATAAGGCGCACATGATGTCGCTCGACGAAATCTATTCGATGTTCCCAAATCTGCAGGAACGCCGCATGAGCCAGGGCACGCGGCTTTCGGGCGGCGAGCAGCAGATGCTGGCGGTGGCGCGTATTCTGCGTACCGGCGCGAGTCTGTTGCTGCTCGACGAGATATCCGAAGGGCTGGCGCCGGTCATCGTGCAGGCGCTGGCCCGCATGATCATCACGCTGAAAGAGCGGGGCTATACGGTCGTGATGGTCGAACAGAATTTCCGCTTTGCGGCGCCGCTTGCCGATCGCTTCTATGTGATGGAGCACGGCACGATCGTCGAGCACTTCGGGGCGGGTGAACTCGAAAGCAAGATGCCGGTGCTGCACGATCTGCTGGGCGTATAAAAAACCGCCCGATTGCCTCTGATAACCACAAGTGAAGAAACAGGAGACAGGAATGAAAAAGAACCCACTCGCGCGACTCGCCACCCTTTGCTTCGCGGTCGCCGCCGGCGCCGCTCTGACGATGGGCAGCGCGCAAGCGGCTGACGACGCGGTGAAGATCGGCTACATCACCGATCTGTCCGGACTGTACGCGGATATCGATGGCCCGGGCGGACTCGAAGCGATCCGGATGGCGATCGCGGACTTCGGCGGCAAGGTCAACGGCAAGCCGATCACGCTGGTCTACGCGGATCACCAGAACAAGGCGGACATCGCCGCATCGCGCGCGCGTGAGTGGTTCGACCGCGACGGCGTCGACATGCTGATTGGCGGCACGAACTCGGCAACGGGCCTGTCGATGAATACGGTCGCGGGCGAGAAGCACAAGGTCTACATCAACATCGGCGCGGGCGCCGATACGCTGACCAACGAGCAATGCACGCCGTACACGATCCACTACGCGTACGACACCACCGCGCTCGCCAACGGCACGGGTTCGGCGGTGACGAAACAGGGCGGCAAGACGTGGTACTTCCTGACCGCCGACTACGCGTTCGGCAAGGCGCTGGAAAAAGCGACGTCGGACGTGGTGAAGGCGAATGGCGGCCAGGTACTCGGCGCCGTGCGCGCACCGCTGTCGGCGTCCGACTTCTCGTCGTTCCTGTTGCAGGCGCAAGCATCGAAGGCGCAGATTCTCGGCCTCGCGAATGCGGGGGGCGATACGGTCAACTCGATCAAGGCCGCGAAGGAATTCGGCCTGACCAAGACAATGAAGCTGGCCGCGCTGCTGATGTTCATCGACGACGTGCACAGCCTCGGTCTGGAAACCACGCAAGGTCTGGTGCTGACGGATAGCTGGTACTGGAACAAGGACGCCAACACGCGCAAGTGGGCGCAACGTTACTTCGAGAAGACGAAGAAGATGCCGTCGAGCCTGCAGGCGGCCGACTACTCCGCGACCATGACGTACCTGAACGCGGTGAAGGCAGTCGGTTCGACCGACACCGACAAGGTGATGGCGCAACTGCGCAAGACCAAGATCGACGACTTCTACGCGAAGGGCTACATCCGTCAGGACGGCAGCATGATCCACGACATGTACCTGATGCAGGTGAAGACGCCGGCCGAGTCCAAAGAGCCGTGGGACTACTACAAGATCATGGCGACGATCCCGGGCGAGCAGGCGTTCACGACCAAGGCGCAAACACGCTGCGCGTTGTGGAAGTAAGCGCGGGCTGAGGGCCTGATGCGGCGGGTCGGGTCGCCGGCTCTCCGCGGACCGTCAATCGTTTCACATGCCGCGCGCGTTCGGCGTTATTGCCGCCGATCGCGCGCCGGCCGGATCGTGCGTCACCGATCTCACCTTGGCGATAGCTTCAGGGGTTAAGGCTTCAATGGAAATCTTTGGCATTCCGCTACCGGCGATGCTGAGCCAGCTGCTGCTGGGGCTCGTGAACGGCTCGTTCTACGCGATTCTGAGTCTCGGGCTCGCGGTGATCTTCGGCTTGCTCAACGTGATCAACTTCGCGCACGGCGCGTTGTTCATGCTCGGCGCAATGCTCGCGTGGATGGGCTTTTCGTATTTCGGCCTGCCGTACTGGGTGATGCTGGTGCTTTCCCCGCTGATCGTGGGGCTGTTCGGTATCGTGATCGAACGCACCATGCTGCGCTGGCTCTACAAGCTCGATCACCTTTATGGGCTGTTGCTGACCTTCGGGCTCACGCTGCTGGTGGAAGGCGTGTTCCATTCGATCTACGGCTCGTCCGGCCAACCGTACGACGTGCCGTCGGCACTCTCCGGCGCTACCAATCTCGGCTTCATGTTCCTGCCGAATTACCGCGCGTGGGTCGTGGTGGCCTCGCTCGTGGTCTGTTTCGCGACGTGGTTCGTGATCGAGAAGACGCGCCTGGGCGCCTATCTGCGCGCGGGCACGGAGAACCCCAAGCTGGTCGAAGCGTTTGGCATCAACGTGCCGCTGATGATCACGCTCACTTACGGCTTCGGCGTTGCGCTGGCGGCGTTCGCGGGTGTGCTCGCCGCGCCGGTCATTCAGGTTTCGCCGCTGATGGGGCAGCCGATGATCATCACCGTGTTCGCGGTGGTCGTGATCGGCGGCATGGGCTCGATCATGGGCTCGATTCTCACCGGTCTGATGCTCGGCGTGATCGAAGGGCTGACGCGCGTGTTTTACCCGGAAGCGTCGGCGACCGTCGTCTTCGTGATCATGGCGCTCGTCTTGCTGGTGCGCCCGGCGGGTCTCTTCGGCAAGGAAAAATGATGCAGAGAAAAATGCTCTACGGTCTGCTGCTGATCGTGCTTCTCGCCGTGCCGGTGCTCGGCATCTATCCGCTGTTCGTGATGAAGGTGCTGTGTTTCGCGCTGTTCGCGGCAGCGTTCAATCTGCTGATCGGCTACACCGGCCTGCTGTCGTTCGGCCACGCGATGTTCCTCGGCTCGGCGGGCTACGTGACGGGCTACGCGATGCAAACGCTCGGCTTCTCGCCGGAACTCGGCGTGCTGGCGGGCACGGTGGCGGCAACCTTGCTCGGTTTCGTGGTGGGACTCTTCGCGATTCGCCGGCAAGGCATCTACTTCGCGATGGTCACGCTGGCGCTCGCGCAGATGGTCTACTTCGTGTTCCTGCAAGCGCCGTTCACGCATGGCGAGGACGGTCTGCAAGGCGTGCCGCGCGGCAAGCTGTTCGGCCTGCTGGATCTCTCGTCCGACGTGACCTTGTACTTCGTCGTCCTGGCGGTGATGGTGCTGGCCTTCCTGCTGATCGTGCGGATCGTGCATTCGCCGTTCGGTCAGGTGCTGGTGGCGATCAAGGAAAACGAACCGCGCGCGATCTCGCTCGGCTACGACACGGATCGCTTCAAGCTGCTCGCCTTCATTCTGTCGGCGGGTCTCGCGGGTCTCGCGGGTTCGCTGAAAGTACTGGTGCAGGGCTTCGAAACCTTGAGCGACGCGTACTGGACCATGTCCGGCCTCGTGATCCTGATGACGCTGGTCGGTGGCATGGGCACGCTGTTTGGGCCGCTGCTCGGCGCGGCGGTGATCGTGGCGCTCGAGGATCGTCTCGGCGACATCGGCACCGCGCTTGCGTCGACGACGGGTATCGACTGGTTCCGCTCGCTGGGTGAGTCGGTCACCATCGTGACGGGCCTGATTTTTATCGCGTGCGTGCTGGCGTTCCGGCGCGGGATTGTCGGCGAGATCGTCGCGCGCGTGAAGCCGTTGCGCGCGTGATTCCGATTGATCTGCGCAACTGATTCGGCATCCGATATAATCCGTCGGCGGTTGATGTGGCGAGGTGAACGCCGAAGTCCGCCACCCGTTCGACGCACACGGCCAAACCCGCGCATAGGCGCCCCAATTCAGTGCGGCAGTGCACCACTAGGGTAATTGCTAGTTGTAGTACGCCATGTGCTCGTTTAATCTTCATGCAGTTCTGATGCACCACGAATTTTGCAGGTGGAGAACGAGGAGACAATGAGGCACTCAGTGCCCAGACGAAAGCGCTGTTGGATTGATATCCAACAGCGCTTTTTATTTGCACTTTCGAAATGGCGCAACACCATTTTGATGCCAACTTCCCGGCCCTTTTTTTATTCCCCGAGTCATTCCATTTGCGCACGCCGTTTCCCTGCAAAACGCTTGCAGCGCTGGGCTGCGCTCCGCTACACTCGCTATTCACCGACCGCTGGGTCGGGATTAAATCCGCGGAATGGCATTCGCGTATTTAACTTCAAATGAATAACGGGGTAGACAGAGGAGCGGGATGAAGTCGGCATTGCGTTGGATAAGCGCGGCATTAGTCGCCACCGGGGTATTCGCGGCATGGAGCGGGGTTGCATTCGCGGACGTGAAAATCGGCGTGACGGTATCGGCAACAGGCCCGGCGGCGTCGCTCGGTATTCCGGAAAAAAACACGATCGCGCTGCTGCCTAAAGAGGTAGCTGGCCAGAAAATCGACTACATCGTGCTCGACGACGCGACCGACTCGACCCAGGCGGTCAAGAACGCCCGCAAGCTGACCAGCGAAGACCACGTTGATGCGCTGATCGGCTCGACCGTGGTACCGAACTCGCTCGCCATGATCGACGTCGCCGCCGAAAGCACCACGCCGATGATCTCCATGGCCGCCGCGGCAAGCATCGTCGAGCCGATGGATGCCAAGCGCGCGTGGGTCTTCAAGACGCCGCAAAACGACATCCTGATGGCCACCGCGATCGCGCAGCACATGTCGAATCACGGCGTGAAGACGGTCGCGTTTATCGGCTTCTCTGACGCTTACGGCGAGAGCTGGTTCAAGGAATTCGGCAAAGCCGCCGAGCTTGCCAGGATCAAGATCGTCGCGAACGAACGCTTCGCGCGCAGCGACGCATCGGTGACCGGGCAGGTGCTGAAGATCATGTCGCAGAATCCCGACGCGGTGTTGATCGCGGGTGCGGGCACGCCGGCCGCGTTGCCGCAGAAAACCTTCAAGGAACGCGGCTACAAGGGCAAGTACTATCAGACGCACGGCGTCGCGAATAACGACTTCCTACGCGTGTGCGGCAAAGATTGCGAAGGCACCTATCTGCCCGCCGGTCCGTTGCTGGTCGCCGATCAATTGCCTGATTCGAATCCGGCGAAGAAGACCGCGCTGACCTATAAGCGAGCCTATGAAACCGCTTACGGCGTCGGCTCGGTGTCGACCTTCGGTGGCCACGCGTGGGACGCCGGCTTGCTGCTGCAACGCGCGATTCCGCTGGCGCTGAAGAAAGGGCAGCCGGGCACGCCCGCGTTCCGCGAGGCGCTGCGTGCAGCGCTTGAAAGCACGAAAGACATGCCCGCGTCGCACGGCATCTTCAACATGAGCGCAAACGACCACGCTGGCCTCGACCAGCGGGCCCGCGTGATGGTGGAGATTGTCGGCGGCAAGTGGCAGTTGTCCGGCGACTGAGCGAAGGCGAAGCGATACGGAGCCCCATTCAAAAAGACGCGTGCAGTTGACGCGTCTTTTTTATTGGCCGTTTCACGTGAATTCGCCCGACGTCGCGTGAATAAGTGTGGTGTCGTGGCTTCAGGACAAACCCGCATTTGGGCCGCAGCCGCTTGACCGTCGATGATGCAGAACGCAATACTACTAACATGTTAGTGTTTTGCTCGCGGCAAATTGCAGCACTAAATCGCGACGAAGATCGCGAGAAAATCAGTTTGGGAATCGCAGCAGTCCGCAGTCGTGGCACGTAGCAGGGAAGTGGCACCAACGCGGTGAAGGCAACTCGCGTCGAGCAGGGAAAACCATGCTTGGCATGCCCGAACCCTATAACTAGATTCAGACACCCGGCCCGCGAGCCGGATTACAGATACGCGCTTCAAAGCGTTTGGAGACTGGCAATGAAAAAGACAAAGCAATGGGTACGCACTGGGATCGCGATGGCGCTCATGTGCGGCGCGGGCGCCGCGTTTGCGCAGGTGAAAATCGGCGTGACGCTGTCTACCACCGGACCGGCAGCTTCGCTCGGCATTCCGGAGAAGAACACGATTGCGCTGCTGCCGAAGGAGATCGGCGGCAAGACGGTGCAGTACATCGTTCTGGATGACGCATCCGACACCGGCAAAGCCGTGCAGAACACGCGCAAGCTGATCGACGAAGACCACGTCGACGCGATCATCGGCTCGACCGTCACGCCGAACTCGCTCGCCATGCTCGACCCGGCTGCGGAAGGCAAGACGCCGGTGATCTCGCTGGCAGCGTCGGCAGCGATCATTTCGCCAATGGACGCGAAGCGCGCGTGGGCCTTCAAACCGCCGCAAAACGACAGCCTGATGGCCGACGCCATTGCCGACTACATGGAACGCCATGGTGTGAAGACGGTGGGTTTCATCGGCTTCGCGGATGCGTACGGCGACGGCTGGAACAACGTCTTCACGGCGGCCGCCGCCGCGCACCATCTGAAGATCGTCTCCAACGAGCGCTTTAACCGCACCGACGCGTCGGTGACGGGCCAGGTGCTGAAGACCATGGGCGCGAACCCGGACGCAGTGCTGATCGCGGGCGCGGGCACTCCGTCGGCGCTGCCGGCCAAGACGCTCAAGGAGCGCGGCTACAAGGGCAAGGTTTATCAGACGCACGGCGTCGCGAATAACGACTTCCTGCGCGTGTGCGGCAAGGATTGCGAAGGCGAATTCCTGCCGGCCGGCCCGATTCTCGTTGCGGATCAGTTGCCCGAATCGAATCCGGTAAAGAAGTCGTCGGAAGCGTATAAGACGGCTTACGAGAAGGCCTACGGCGCGGGTTCGGTGGCGACCTTCGGCGGTCACGCATGGGACGCCGGCCAGATGCTGCAAGCGGCGATTCCGGTCGCGCTGAAGACCGCTCAGCCGGGCACGGAAGCATTCCGCGTGGCACTGCGCGGGGCGCTGGAAAACATCAAGGAATTGCCGGTCTCGCACGGCATCATGAACACCACGCCGACCGACCACAACGGCCTCGACAAGCGTGCACGCGTGATCGTGCAGATCGTCGACGGCAAGTGGAAGCTGCAGAACGACTAATAACAAAAGCGGTACGCGCCTCTCGCGCAATGTGCGGCGTATGACGCCGCATTGCCATTCTGGTCGATGAGAATGGCATCGACCGCCGCGCCGTGTCCCGGCGCGGCGGTCGCCTTTTCTGACTTGCAGGTCGCCGGCCGCTACGGCGCCGCCACGACTGTTTCCCGGTTTCGATTTCGACGCTTCAGGATGAGGAAGTATGGATCTATCAATTGCGGCGATCCTCGCGCAGGACGGCATCACCACCGGCGCGATCTACGCGCTGCTCGCGCTTGCGCTGGTGCTGGTGTTCTCCGTGACGCGGGTGATTTTTATCCCGCAGGGGGAGTTTGTTTCGTACGGCGCGCTCACGCTCGCCGCGTTGCAGACACAAAAATTTCCGGCCACCTGCTGGCTGCTGATGGCGATGGGCGCGGCGTGTTTCGTCGTCGAAGTCGCGGGTCTCGTGCGCCATGCCGAGCGACGTCGGCACGCGGCGCGCGCGCTGGTGACGCTGGTCAGCAAATACCTGCTGTTCCCGATCGCGGTGTACGCGCTGACGCAGGGTCTTTTCCTGCATCCACTGCCGATGCTCGCGCAGATCGCATTGACGCTGCTGATCGTGATTCCGATGGGGCCGTTCGTCTACCGGCTGGCCTATGAGCCGATCGCGGAAGCGAGCACGTTGCTGTTGTTGATCGTGGCGGTGGCAGTGCACTTCGCGATGGTCGGCGTCGGGCTCGTGATGTTCGGCGCGGAAGGCTCGCGGACCACGGCGTTTTCCGACGCGACGTTCAACCTCGGCAGCCTGTCGATCTCCGAACAAAGCTTGTGGGTGATCGTCACTGCGGCGGTGTTGATCGGTGGGCTGTATCTGTATTTTGACCGCACGATTTCGGGCAAGGCCTTGCGCGCGACCTCGGTGAACCGGCTCGGCGCGCGGCTCGTCGGCATCGGCACGACGCAGGCGGGGCGCCTCGCGTTCACGCTGGCTGCGGGGCTAGGCGCGCTGTGCGGCATTCTCGTTGCGCCCTTGACCACCATCTACTACGACTCGGGCTTCCTGATGGGTCTGAAGGGCTTCGTGGGCGCGATTATCGGCGGACTCGTCAGCTATCCGCTGGCGGCTGCGGGCGCGATCCTGGTCGGCCTGCTGGAGTCGTATTCGTCGTTCTGGGCGAGTGCTTATAAGGAAGTGATCGTGTTCACACTGATTATCCCGGTGCTGCTCTGGCGAAGTCTGGCCAGCCCGCACAGCGAAGAGGACGAGGAGTGACACGATGAAACGGATCATGCAAAACAAGTTTTTCTGGTTGTTCCTCGTGGTGCTGTTCGCGTTGCCGGTCTTGCCGCACCCGATTCATGTGCCCGAGTATTGGGTGACGTTGCTCAACTACATCGGCCTGTATTCGATCGTCGCGATCGGTCTCGTGCTGCTGACCGGTATCGGTGGCATGACGAGTTTCGGGCAGGCGGCGTTCGTCGGGATCGGCGCGTATGCGACCGCTTATCTGACCACCACGTATGGCGTTTCGCCGTGGCTCGCGCTGATCGCGGGCGTGGTGGTGACGGCGCTGATCGCGCTGATGCTGGGTTTGGTGACGATGCGCCTGTCGGGGCACTTTCTGCCGCTCGGCACGATCGCGTGGGGGCTGGCGCTGTTCTACCTGTTCGGCAATCTGGAAATGCTCGGCAAATACGACGGTATCAACGGAATTCCGGTGCTGAACGTTTTCGGTATCAACCTGGAGTCCGGTCGCCATATCTATTACCTGATTTGGCTCGTCGTGCTCGGCGCGGTGATCTCTGTTCAAAACCTGCTTAATAGTCGGCCGGGGCGGGCGATTCGCGCGTTGCGCGGCGGCGGCATGATGGCCGAGGCGATGGGCGTCAACACGGCTTGGATGCGCGTGGTGATCTTCGTCTACGCGGCCGTGCTGGCGTCGATCTCGGGCTTTCTATATGCCCACCTGCAACGCGCGGTGAATCCGACGCCGTTCGGTTTGAATCACGGCATCGAGTTTCTGTTCATGGCGGTGGTCGGCGGCGTGTCGCACGTCTGGGGCGCGGTGCTCGGCGCGGCGATCCTGACCGTGCTGCAGGACTATCTGCAAACCCTGCTGCCGAAACTGCTCGGCGAGAACGGCAACTTCGAAGTGATCGTGTTCGGCATTCTGATGGTGCTGCTGCTGCAATACGCTCGACAAGGCGTCTGGCCATTCGTCGCGCGCTTTTTCCCGCGCGGTCCGCGTGCGCATCTGGCGGATCATGCGGAGCCGTTGCCGCAGCGCAGCAAGCCGACTGCAGGCGAAAACCTGTTGACGGTGAACAAGGCACGCAAGCAGTTCGGCGGTCTGGTCGCGGTGAACGACGTCAGCTTCGAGGTCAAGGCAGGGCAGATCATCGGCTTGATCGGTCCGAACGGCGCCGGCAAATCGACGACGTTCAATCTCGTGACCGGCGTGCTGCAAGCCACCAGCGGCGAGATTACGTTCCGCGGCGAGCGCATCGATTCGTTGAGTTCACGTGAAATCGTCAAACGCGGCATTGGGCGCACGTTCCAGCACGTCAAACTGCTGCCGGGAATGACGGTGCTGGAGAACGTCGCGATCGGCGCTCATCTGCGTGGCCAGGCTGGTGTCTGGCGCAGCATCGCACGCCTGAACGGCACCGAAGAAGCGCGTCTGATGGCGGAGGCCGCGCGCCAGATTCGCCGAGTCGGGCTCGAGCAGTACATGTACGAAGAGGCGGGCAGCCTGGCATTGGGACAGCAGCGCATTCTGGAAATCGCCCGGGCGTTGTGCTGCGACCCGACCTTGCTGCTGCTGGACGAGCCGGCTGCCGGTCTGCGATATCAGGAAAAGCTGCAACTCGCGGATCTGCTGCGCCGGCTGAAGGCCGAGGGCATGAGTGTGCTGCTGGTTGAGCACGACATGGATTTCGTGATGAATCTCACCGATCGTCTGGTGGTGATGGAGTTCGGCACGCGGATCGCGGAAGGCTTGCCGCAGGAAGTCCAGCAAGACCCGGCCGTGCTTGAAGCTTATCTGGGTGGGGTGGAGTGATGGAAAACACGATGAATGCAGCGGGCCCAATTCTCGACGTGAATGGTCTCTCGGTACGCTACGGTAAGGTCGAGGCGCTGCACGGCGCGGCGATCAAAGTGCGACCGGGGCAGATCGTGTCGGTGATCGGGCCGAACGGCGCAGGCAAGTCGACGTTGCTGAACGCGATCATGGGCGCGCTGCCCACTACCGGCCATGCGAAAGGAACGGTTCTCTATCGGGGTGAGGACGTGAGCGCGGTGCCGGTCGAGAAGCGGGTCGCGCGTGGCATGTGTCTGGTGCCGGAGAAGCGCGAGCTGTTTGCGTCGATGACGGTGGAAGACAATCTCGTGCTCGGCGCCTATCGTCGCAAACGGGCAGGGGAGCGCAACTTCCTCGATCAGCTCGAACCGGTGTTCACGCTTTTTCCGCGATTGAAGGAGCGTCGTCAACAGGCGGCCGGCACATTGTCCGGCGGCGAGCGGCAAATGCTGGCGGTCGGCCGGGCGCTGATGGGCAAGCCCGATCTGCTGATGCTGGATGAGCCGAGCCTAGGTCTCGCACCGCTGATCGTGAAGGAGATTTTTCATATCATTAGCGCGCTGCGACAGACGGGCGTGGCGACACTGCTGATCGAACAGAACGCCCGCGCGGCACTGCAGATTTCCGACTACGGCTATGTACTTGAGACCGGCGAATTGGCGCTGGAAGGCCCGGCGGCGGATCTGGCGCAGAATCCGCGCGTGATCGAGACGTACCTTGGCCTGGCGAAAAAGGCGGCTTAGTTCTTCGCTTTAGTCGGGTGTGGATGTCTGAAGCGGTGTGTTTCACGTGAAACACACCGCTTTTTTTATGGGCTGGTCATTCGGGCGAAATTCGGGCCTAAACCGAACCCGTTATAATTCGCCCATACATTTTCCTTTGAAGGCTCACGCGACGATCTGGCGTGAGATCCGCGATGCTCTTTCCCACAGAATTTGACGTAATCGTCGTCGGCGGCGGACATGCCGGTACCGAAGCCGCATTGGCTTCGGCGCGCATGGGTAACACCACGCTCCTGCTGACCCACAACATAGAAACCCTCGGCCAGATGAGCTGCAATCCGTCGATTGGCGGCATTGGCAAAGGCCATCTGGTTAAGGAAGTCGATGCGCTCGGCGGTGCGATGGCGGCCGCGACGGACGAGGGCGGTATCCAGTTCCGTATCCTCAACTCGTCGAAAGGACCGGCCGTTCGGGCGACGCGCGCGCAGGCGGACCGTCTGTTGTACAAGCAGGCAATCCGGCATCGGTTGGAAAATCAGCCGAATCTGTGGCTGTTCCAGCAAGCGGTTGACGATCTGATGGTGGAGGGTGATCGCGTGGTCGGCGCGGTGACGCAAGTGGGGATTCAGTTCCGCTCGCGCGCTGTCGTGCTGACGGCGGGGACGTTCCTCGACGGCAAGATTCACGTGGGTTTGAACAACTACACCGGCGGCCGCGCCGGCGATCCGGCTTCGGTGTCGCTGTCCGCGCGTCTGAAGGAATTGAAGCTGCCGCAAGGGCGCCTCAAGACCGGGACGCCGCCGCGTATCGACGGCCGTACGATCGATTTCTCGAAGCTCGAAGAGCAACCGGGCGATCTGGATCCGGTGCCGGTGTTCTCGTTTCTCGGTCGGGTCGAGCAGCATCCGCGGCAAGTGCCGTGCTGGGTCACGCATACGAATGAACGGACGCATGACATCATCCGCGGCGGTCTTGATCGTTCGCCGATGTACACCGGCGTGATCGAGGGGGTGGGGCCGCGTTATTGCCCATCGATCGAGGACAAGATTCATCGGTTTGCGTCGAAGGAATCGCACCAGATTTTCTTGGAGCCGGAAGGCCTGACGACCAACGAGTACTACCCGAACGGTATTTCGACAAGCCTGCCGTTTGACGTGCAGTTGGAGTTGGTGCGGTCGATGCGCGGTTTGGAGCATGCGCACATCTTGCGTCCCGGCTATGCGATTGAGTACGACTACTTCGATCCGCGTGGATTGAAGGCATCGCTGGAAACGAAGGTAATCAACGGTCTGTTCTTCGCTGGTCAAATCAATGGCACGACTGGTTATGAGGAGGCTGCGGCGCAAGGCCTGTTGGCTGGTATCAACGCAGGTCTGTTCGTTCAAGGCAAGGAAGCATGGTGCCCGCGTCGCGATCAGGCTTACCTTGGTGTGCTGGTGGACGATCTGGTCACGCGCGGCGTGTCGGAGCCGTATCGCATGTTCACGAGCCGCGCCGAGTATCGTCTGAGCCTGCGTGAAGACAATGCCGATATGCGTTTGACGGAGATGGGCCGCGAGCTTGGCGTGGTTGACGACGTCCGTTGGGACGCGTTTAGCCGCAAGCGCGATGCTGTTTCACGTGAAACAGAACGCCTTCGCACGACGTGGGTGAATCCTAAGACGTTATCGGCCGACGACGCAACCGCGCTGCTCGGCAAGCCAATTGACCATGAGTACAGCCTGGCCGATCTGCTGCGTCGCCCGGGTGTCTCGTACGACGGCGTCTGCGGCCTGCGTGCAGGTGCCTGCGCTGCGCCGGAAATCCTGGCGGAAGATGAGGTGCTGCTCGCTCAGATCAAGGAACAGATCGAAATTGGTATCAAATATCAGGGCTATATCGACCGTCAGGCCGGCGAGATCGAGCGCAATGAAGCCCACGAAAGCACCCGCCTGCCGGAAGGATTGGATTACGCGGACGTGCGAGGACTGTCGTTCGAAGCGCGCCAGAAGCTGACGCAATTCCGTCCCGAAACCATCGGTCAAGCGTCGCGCATTTCTGGCATTACGCCGGCGGCGATCTCTTTGCTGATGGTTCATCTGAAGCGCGGCTTGGGGCGTCGTTCGACGAAACCCACCGAACCCGGCACCGACAGCACGCCGGTGACGCAATGACGGCAAGTCAGAAGGGAAGCGGTCGGGAAGCGTTGGCGCCGTTGCTGGAAGAGGGCGTCCGCGAACTCGGCCTTGATTTGAGCGACGCCCAGCTTGGCAAGCTGCTCGACTATGTTGCGTTGCTGTCGAAGTGGAATGCCGTCTACAACCTGACGGCCATCCGCGATCCGCGACAGATGCTGATCCAGCACATTCTCGATTCGCTTTCGATCGTGCCGCATCTGGCGCCGCGTGGTCCGTCGTCGGTGCTCGACGTCGGCTCCGGCGGCGGGTTGCCGGGTATCGTGCTCGCCATCGTTCTGCCTGAATGGACTGTCACTGTGAACGACATCGTTCATAAGAAGACGGCGTTTCAATCGCAGGCCAAGGCCGAACTGGGTTTGGCGAATCTGTCGGTGGTGACCGGCCGCGTCGAGACTTTGCAGCCGGGCGACGAAGTACCCGCAAAGTTCGACGTTATCGTCTCGCGCGCATTCGCAGAGCTCTCGGATTTCGTTACACTGGCCCGTCATCTGGTTGCGGACCAGGGCGCGATCTGGGCGATGAAAGGTGTGCGCCCGGACGGCGAGATCGAGCGCTTGCCCGCAGGCGCCCATGTGGAACAGATCATCCGGCTGAATGTGCCGTCGCTCGATGCCGAGCGGCATCTGATCAAGGTTCGGGTGGATGCGGCCGGCTGACAGCCGCAGGCTTCGCGGCGTGGCCACTAGCCACTGGCGATTAGCCAATTAGCCGCACCCCGTACCAGTAGTGCGCTTTACTTACTTCATCCAGGCAGCAAAAGGGACACACCAACGATGGCAAAAATCTTCTGCGTTGCGAACCAGAAAGGCGGCGTCGGCAAGACGACGACCACAGTCAATCTGGCCGCGAGCTTGGCAGCGCAGGGACAGCGTGTCCTTCTCATCGATCTGGACCCGCAAGGTAACGCCACGATGGGTAGCGGCATCGACAAAGCCGCCTGCGCGAATACGGTCTACGAAGTGCTGGTGGATGGCGTCGCCGTGACCGATGCGCGCGTACGGCCCGAGGCGGTGGGCTATGACGTGCTGCCGGCGAATCGCGAACTCGCCGGCGCTGAAGTCGAGCTGGTCAGCGTCCAGAACCGTGAGCGGCAATTGAAGAACGCGCTTGCCGCGGTCGAAGGCGAATACGATTTCGTGCTGATCGATTGCCCGCCGGCTTTGTCGCTGCTGACGCTTAATGGCCTGTGCGCCGCACACGGCGTCGTGATTCCGATGCAATGCGAGTACTTCGCGCTCGAAGGGCTGTCCGATCTGGTCAACACGATCAAGCAGGTGCATGCCAACCTGAACCGCGATCTGAAAGTGATCGGCCTGTTGCGCGTCATGTTCGACCCGCGCATCACGCTGCAACAGCAAGTGTCCGATCAATTGAAAGAGCATTTCGGCGACAAGGTATTCGACGCAGTGATCCCGCGCAATGTGCGTCTGGCCGAAGCGCCCAGCTACGGATTGCCGGGCGTGGTGTTCGACCGGGCATCGCGCGGCGCGCAGGCGTACGTGCAATTCGGCGCGGAAATGATTGAACGGGTGCGCGCGTTGAACGACGCGCCCCAGGCATCCTAAGCGGATCGAGGAAGCACGATGAACGCAGTAGCGAGAAAGAAGGGATTGGGTCGCGGCCTAGAAGCACTGCTGGGTGGCAGCGCGGACATCACCGAGGCCGTTACCATTGAAGGCGCGCCGAACGTGCTGCCGCTTAGCAAGATGCAGGCGGGCAAGTATCAGCCGCGCACGCGCATGGACGAAGGCGCGTTGCAGGAGTTGGCGGCGAGTATCCGCGCTCAGGGTTTGATGCAACCGATCCTGGTGCGCCCCGTCTCGGCGGACAAATACGAAATCATCGCCGGCGAGCGACGCTTCCGCGCGGCGCGGCTTGCGGGCCTGAGCGAAGTGCCGGTGCTCGTCAAGGATGTGCCGGATCAGGCCGCCGCGGCGATGGCGCTGATCGAGAATATCCAGCGCGAAGACCTGAATCCGCTGGAAGAGGCGCAGGGCATCCAACGCCTGCTCGACGAGTTCAATTTCACGCACGAGCAGGCGGCGGAGTCGGTGGGTCGTTCGCGCAGCGCGGTGTCGAATTTGCTGCGCCTGCTCAACCTGGCGTCGCCGGTACAGACCATGCTGCTTGCCGGCGATCTGGACATGGGCCATGCGCGCGCGCTGTTGGCCGTGGACGCCGCGACGCAGATCACGTTGGCCAATCAGGTGGTCAACAAGCGCATGTCGGTCCGTGAGACAGAAAAATTGGTCACGACGACCACCAAAGCCGCGCCGGCCGTGAAGGCGCGCGCGAATCCCGATGGCGGTCGCGACACGCGGCGGCTCGAGGAAGAGCTGTCCGATTTGCTGGCGGCGACGGTGAAGATCAAACTCGGCCGACGCGGGCGAGGGCAGGTGCTGGTCGACTTCGGCGATCTGGATGCGCTGGAAGGTATTCTCGTGCGGCTGCGCGGTAACGCTGCGGCTGTTTGACGGGCGAGTTGAAGTCGTGGCTTGCAACGCGAATATCGGGCGAGATTTCGCGTACGCAAGCTATTTGGCGCGTGTCGGGTTATCAACAGCGACGGGGTAGGGCCAGGCGTGCACTTGCGATGCAACGGTGATTGCTATGTCGCCTGTCAAAGCGTGCTGGAATCCTAACTAAATCCAGGGTTGGATAATCAGGATTGCAGATGTGTACGGATTGACCGCGTCGTCTTTGCCGAGACTTCCATGTGATCGCGTTGCACCGCGTGTTGGAATCCTCATCGCCGCGCATGGTTATCAGCTAACGCAGCTCACGAAGCCGATTGCTTACCCAACGTCGCCCTACCTGTCCACCCACGCGCGCAAAAATCAGCGTTTGTTGCATTTTCGAGACGGCCGTTACAGCGTTAAAAGCCCGTTTGCGCGAGCGCAAATTGGCGCGATTCAAGGCGCATGTTTTGCCACCCCCCAGCCGCCTTACATTTGGCGCGTTTTGCCCCGCCAGACAGCCATTCCCGTATCGTGAGGGCCGGTTTCACGCAGCTTATTGAACGGCCTAAAGTCTTGAATTGCCTGCAACTATCGCTTACAATCGCCCGGATTTAATTGCACGGCAACCCCGTAAGCGCAGCGTAAGCTGGCGGGCTGGAACAAGACTTTCGGAACACTGCGATGGCGGTCAAAACGTCGAATCAAGCGCCGAAGAATGGGCACGACGAATCCGCTGAACGCATCGCTTCCGTTGCGTCCACCGGTCAGCGAGTCCCTTCTGACGAAGCGTGGGATGTCGAGCAGCAAGATAACAATATCGTTCCGCTCACGCGGACCGAAGCTGAAAAGCTGTTTGGTCCGAATGTGAGTCGTCCATCGCGCGTTACGCCTTTCAAGGTCGTGGCGGCGCAAATGGTTTTGTCCCTGGGTGCAACGCTCTTATGGTGGCTGTTCTACAAGCCTCCGGGCGATGCTGCGCTGTCCGCGTTCCTGGGGGGAGCGATCTGCTGGGTGCCGAGCGCGTTGTTCGCGGCACGACTTAGAACGCTGAGCGGCGCCACAACAGCCATGAGCTGGATGATTGGCGAAGCGCTCAAGATGGGGACAACGATCGCGATGTTTGTAGTCATCGCCTTCTGGTATCACGACGTAAGCTGGGTTCCGCTGCTCGTGACCTACCTCGTCGCGCTCAAGACGTACTGGATCGCCTTAGCCTGGCGCTAAGGTCGCTGGAACAAAAGCAGTACAAAATTCAGGCTGGCGCGCAGCGCCGGCATCAGGAGTGCGGATATGACACGATCCGCACCCGGCGTGTTCCCGCAATACAGCATTGCTGCGAGAACGGTCTAAGACGATTTTCGACAATTTGGGTGGCTTTAACGATATGGCAGCTAGCGAAGGCACGCGCGCAATGGATCCGTCCGAGTACATCGCGCACCACTTGCAGAACTTTTCCACCGCGCATCAGACGTCGATTTTCGACATTCACGTGTGGAATCTGGACACCCTTTTCTGGTCGATCGTTTGCGGTCTGGCCACCATCTTCATTCTGCATCTCGCTGCCCGCAAGGCAACGTCCGGCGTGCCGGGTCGTTTCCAGTGCGCAATCGAAATGCTGGTCGAAATGGTCGAGGATCAATCGAAGTCGATGATCCACGGCTCGCGCACCTTCATCGCACCGTTGGCCCTGACCGTGTTCGTCTGGGTTGCGCTGATGAATTCGCTCGACTTTATCCCCGTGGACCTGCCGGGCAAGGTGATCGGCCTGCTGGGTCTGTCCGAAGTCATCCCGCACCACCGTATCGTGCCGACCGCCGACCTGAACGGCACGCTCGGCATCGCCCTCGGTGTGTTCGCGCTGATGATTTACTACAACTTCAAGATCAAGGGCGCCGGCGGCTTCGTGCATGAACTGCTGTCCGCTCCGTTCGGTGCGCATCCGCTGCTGTGGATCCCGAACCTTGCATTGAACATCATCGAGTTCGTCGCCAAGACGGTCTCGCTCGGCATGCGGCTGTTCGGCAACATGTATGCGGGCGAACTGTTGTTCCTGCTGATTGCCCTGCTCGGCAGCATGTGGGGTTTCGGCGCGGACGTGACGGTGCTTGGCTTTATCGGCCATGTGATCGCAGGCACGGTCTGGGCGATCTTCCACATTTTGATCGTTCTGCTGCAAGCGTTCATTTTCATGATGCTGACGCTGGTGTACATCGGCCAGGCTCACGATACCCACTAGTAGCGGCTGCGCGTCGCGAATAGTTTTTGGTTTTAGCTTTAGTTTTTAAATCCCAGTTCCAACCAGTTCTAAAAGACTTTTCACAAAGGAGTGATCATGCAAGCTTTCATCGCCAACATCCAGGGTCTGACCGCCATCGGTATCGGCATCATCATCGGCCTGGGTGCAATCGGCGCCTGTATCGGTATCGGCCTGATGGGTGGCAAGTACATCGAAGCATGTGCACGTCAGCCGGAATTGATGAACCCGCTGCAAACCAAGATGTTCCTGCTGGCTGGTCTGATCGATGCGGCGTTTCTGATTGGCGTTGGTGTGGCAATGCTGTTCGCGTTCGCGAACCCGCTGCTGTCGAAGCTGGCAGGCTGAGGTTCCTCGGAAGTTTGCGCCTGAGCTATAACTAGTGAGGGCGCAGGGCGGAACGGGCACTTGGGCGCTGATCGAATACAGAATCGATGAGCGCCTTGCCGTTTCACTTTCCGAACTAGCAACGTTTAAGGAAACACCGTGAATCTCAACGCAACCCTGTTTGCGCAAATGGTCGTGTTCCTGATCCTCGCGTGGTTCACGATGAAGTTCGTGTGGCCGCCGTTGATCAACGCCCTCGACGAGCGCTCGAAGAAGATTGCTGACGGTTTGTCGGCTGCTGAAAAGGGCAAGGCTGAACTCGAAGCCGCTCACAAGCGCGTCGACCAGGAACTCGCTCAGGCACGCAACGACGGTCAGCAACGTATCGCCGACGCAGAAAAGCGCGCTGTGACAGTCGCCGACGAAATCAAGGCTCAAGCACACGCTGAAGCCGCTCGTATCATCGCGCAAGCGAAGGCCGACGCGGACCAGCAAGTCGTGAAGGCGCGCGAAACGCTGCGCGGCGAAGTCGCTGCACTCGCTGTGAAGGGCGCTGAACAGATCCTGAAGCGCGAAGTCGACCAGGCAGCTCACGCTGACCTGCTGAATCAACTGAAAGCCGAGCTCTGATCATGGCCGAACTTGCAACCATCGCCCGTCCGTACGCAGAAGCGCTGTTTGGCGTGGCCGAAGCTGGTGACATCGCCGCCTGGTCCACGCTCGTGCAGGAGCTGGCACAGGTTGCGCGTCTGCCCGAAGTGCTGTCGATCGCCTCGAGCCCGAAAGTAAGCCGCGCCCAGGTCAGCGAACTGCTGCTGGCCGCGGTCAAGTCGCCGCTCAAGGACAATGCGCAAGCGAAGAATCTGGTGCAAATGCTGGTCGATAACCATCGCCTGCAATTGCTGCCGGAAATCGCCACGCAGTTCGAAGAGTTGAAGAACGCCCGCGAAGGGGCGGCCGATGTGCTGATCGTCAGCGCATTCCCGCTCGAAGGCGCGCAGTTGAACGACCTCGTCGCAAGTCTCGAACGCAAGTTCCATCGCAAGCTGAAGCCGACGGTCGAAGTCGACTCGTCGTTGATCGGCGGTGTGCGCGTGACGGTTGGCGACGAAGTGCTCGATACCTCGGTCCGCGCGCGGCTTGCCAGCATGCAGACGGCTCTGACGGCCTGAAGCGCGTAACGCGCTGAAGCGGCTGGCACGCAACAGAATTGACTATCAGGAGCGAATAATGCAACTCAATCCCTCTGAGATCAGCGAGCTGATCAAGAGCCGGATCCAGGGCCTTGACGCGAGCGCAGACGTTCGCAACCAGGGCACCGTGATCTCCGTGACCGACGGTATCGTGCGTATTCACGGCCTGTCGGAAGTGATGCAGGGCGAAATGCTCGAATTCCCGGGCAACACCTTCGGTCTCGCACTGAACCTCGAGCGCGACTCGGTCGGCGCCGTGATTCTGGGTGAGTACGAACACATTTCGGAAGGCGACATCGTCAAGACGACGGGTCGTATTCTCGAAGTGCCGGTGGGTCCGGAACTGCTCGGCCGCGTGGTCGACGCACTCGGCAACCCGATCGACGGCAAAGGCCCGATCAACGCGAAGAAGACCGACGCTATCGAAAAGATTGCGCCGGGCGTGATCTGGCGTAAGTCGGTTTCGGAGCCGGTCCAAACCGGTCTGAAGTCGATCGACGCGATGGTGCCGGTTGGCCGTGGCCAGCGTGAGCTGATCATCGGCGACCGCCAGTGCGGCAAGACCGCAGTCGCTGTTGACGCCATCATCAACCAGAAGGGCAAGAACCTCTTCTGTATCTACGTCGCGATCGGCCAGAAGGCTTCGTCGATCATGAACGTGGTTCGCAAGCTGGAAGAAACCGGCGCGCTGGAATACACGATCGTCGTGGCCGCTTCGGCTTCGGAATCGGCCGCCATGCAATACCTCGCACCGTACGCCGGCTGCACGATGGGCGAATACTTCCGCGACCGCGGTCAAGACGCGCTGATCGTTTATGACGATTTGACCAAGCAAGCCTGGGCATACCGTCAGATCTCGCTGCTGCTGCGCCGCCCGCCGGGCCGTGAAGCTTACCCGGGTGACGTGTTCTATCTGCACTCGCGTTTGCTGGAACGTGCGGCTCGCGTCTCGGAAGAGTACGTCGAGAAGTTCACGAACGGCGAAGTGAAGGGCAAGAGCGGTTCGCTGACGGCACTGCCGGTCATTGAAACGCAAGCCGGCGACGTGACCGCATTCGTTCCGACGAACGTGATCTCGATTACCGACGGCCAGATCTTCCTGGAAACCGACCTCTTCAACGCAGGTATCCGCCCGGCAATTAACGCCGGCGTGTCGGTGTCGCGCGTTGGCGGTGCGGCTCAGACCAAGGTCGTGAAGAAGCTGTCGGGCGGTATCCGTACCGACCTCGCGCAGTACCGTGAACTGGCTGCGTTCGCGCAGTTTGCCTCGGACCTCGACGAAGCGACCCGCAAGCAACTGGAGCGCGGCCGCCGCGTGACGGAACTGCTGAAGCAGCCCCAGTATCAACCGCTGCAAGTGTGGGAACTGGCTATCTCGCTGTTCGCCGCGAACAACGGTTACCTCGACGATCTGGAAGTTTCGCAAGTCCTGCCGTTCGAAAAGGGCCTGCGCGAATATCTGAAGGCGAGCCACGCTGACCTGGTCAAGCGCATCGAAGATACCAAGGAACTCTCGAAGGACGACGAAGGCCTGCTGCACACGGCCCTCAAAGACTTCAAGAAGTCCGGCGCTTATTGATCCGCGAGTGATCCGCAAGGCATAAACGGACCTTGAAGCGGCGCGGGCCGCATGAGAATGCTCCCGCGCTACTTCGATGGGACCCGGGTAAGCGCTAAAGCGCTCTCTCGGGCCGACAAGGAGCAAGCAATGGCTGGAATGAAGGAAATTCGCGGCAAGATCAAGAGCGTGCAAAACACGCGCAAGATCACGAAAGCGATGGAGATGGTGGCCGCATCGAAGATGCGCCGCGCTCAGGAGCGCATGCGCGCTGCTCGCCCGTATGCCGACAAGGTCCGCGATATCGCTGCACACATGAGCCGTGCGAACCCGGAGTATCGTCACCCGTTCATGGTGTCGAACGAAGGCGCGAAGGCGGCCGGCATCATCCTCGTGACGACCGACAAGGGTCTGTGCGGCGGCATGAACACCAACGTGTTGCGTGCGTCGCTGCAGAAGTTCAAGGAACTGGAAGGCCAGGGCAAGACGATCGAAGCCACTGCGATCGGCACCAAAGGTCTGGGTTTCCTGAACCGTTTGCGCGCCAAGGTGGTGTCGAACGTCGTGCATCTGGGCGATACGCCGCATCTGGAAAAGCTGATCGGCGCGGTGAAGGTGCAGCTCGACCTGTACTCGGAAGGCAAGGTTTCGGCGGTGTACCTCGCGTACACGCGCTTCGTCAACACGATGAAGCAGGAGCCGGTGATCGAGCAACTGCTGCCGCTGTCGGCAGAACAGTTCGAGCGCAAGGAAGAAGACGGCACGACGCCGAGCACGCAGTGGGACTACATCTACGAGCCGGATGCGCAGGCAGTGGTGGACGAACTGCTGGTGCGTTATGTCGAAGCGCTGGTCTATCAGGCCGTCGCGGAAAACATGGCATCGGAGCAGTCGGCACGCATGGTCGCGATGAAGGCCGCTTCGGACAATGCGAAGACGGTCATCAACGAACTGCAGCTCGTGTACAACAAGAGCCGTCAGGCCGCGATCACGAAAGAACTGTCGGAAATCGTCGGTGGCGCGGCGGCTGTCTGACCGTGACGGTCAAGCACACCGCTTCGTGTGCGCCGGTATGGCGCGCCCACCGAAACTGCGCCTTTGCGCGAGTGAAGAATTGAGTATCTAAAGGAAAAGCGATGAGTACTACTGCTTTGGTAGAAGGCAAGATCGTACAGTGCATCGGCGCGGTGATCGACGTGGAATTTCCGCGTTCGGACATGCCGAAGATTTACGACGCGCTCATTCTCGAAGGTTCGGAACTGACCCTCGAAGTCCAGCAACAACTGGGCGACGGCGTTGTCCGTACCATCTGTCTGGGTGCATCGGACGGCCTGCGTCGCGGAACGGTCGTGAAGAACACGGGCAATCCGATCAGCGTGCCGGTCGGCAAGCCGACTCTGGGCCGGATCATGGACGTGCTGGGTCGCCCGATCGACGAAGCCGGCCCGATCAACTCGGACGTGGTTCGCGGTATTCACCAGAAGGCTCCGGCGTTCGACGAACTGTCGCCGTCGACCGAACTGCTCGAAACCGGCATCAAGGTTATCGACCTGATCTGCCCGTTCGCTAAGGGCGGCAAGGTGGGTCTGTTCGGTGGCGCCGGTGTGGGCAAGACCGTGAACATGATGGAACTGATCAACAACATCGCTAAGGAACACGGTGGTTACTCCGTGTTCGCCGGTGTTGGCGAGCGTACCCGCGAAGGGAACGACTTCTATCACGAAATGAAGGACTCGAACGTTCTCGACAAGGTCGCGCTGGTGTACGGCCAGATGAACGAGCCGCCGGGCAACCGTCTGCGCGTTGCGCTGACTGGTCTGACGATGGCTGAGCACTTCCGTGACGAAGGTCTCGATGTGCTGTTCTTCGTCGACAACATCTACCGTTTCACGCTGGCAGGCACGGAAGTGTCGGCACTGCTCGGCCGTATGCCGTCGGCAGTGGGCTATCAGCCTACGTTGGCTGAAGAAATGGGTAAGCTGCAAGAGCGTATTACGTCGACCAAGACCGGCTCGATCACGTCGGTTCAGGCCGTGTACGTCCCTGCGGATGACTTGACCGACCCGTCGCCGGCTACGACTTTCGGCCACTTGGACGCAACCGTCGTGTTGTCGCGTGACATCGCTTCGCTGGGTATTTACCCGGCGGTCGACCCGCTCGATTCGACCTCGCGTCAGATCGACCCGAACGTGATCGGCGAAGAGCACTACGCGATTACGCGTGGCGTGCAGCAAACGCTGCAGCGCTACAAGGAATTGCGCGACATTATCGCGATTCTGGGCATGGACGAACTCGCGCCGGAAGACAAGCTCGCCGTTGCGCGCGCTCGTAAGATCCAGCGTTTCCTGTCGCAGCCGTTCCACGTCGCTGAAGTGTTCACGGGCTCGCCGGGCAAGTACGTGCCGCTGAAGGAAACGATCCGTGGCTTCAAGATGATCGTTGAAGGCGAGTGCGACCACCTGCCGGAACAAGCGTTCTACATGGTCGGCACGATCGACGAAGCCTTCGAAAAGGCCAAGAAGATCCAGTAAAGGTCGGGTGTAACGAAGCGGGCGCCGGCCTCGCGCGTATCGCTACCGAACGGTAGCGGAACGCAAAACCGGCGCCTCTTACTACGTTCAACCCAGCCTTGCATGAGACGGGAGCAAGCGTTAAAGCGCCCACTTCCGTCGACAGGAGTCGACACTTATGGCAACTATTAAAGTAGACGTCGTCAGCGCGGAAGAGCAGATCTTCTCGGGCCAGGCGAAGTTCGTCGCGCTGCCGGGCGAAGCAGGTGAACTCGGCATTCTGCCGGGCCACACGCCGCTCATCACGCGGATTCGTCCGGGTGCGGTGCGCATTGAAGCTGAAAACGGCGAAGAAGAATTTGTGTTCGTCGCCGGCGGCATCCTCGAAATCCAGCCGGGCGCTGTGACGGTTCTCGCCGACACCGCGATTCGTGGCAAGGATCTCGACGAAGCCAAGGCCGAAGATGCACGCAAGCGCGCGGAAGAAGCGCTGCAGAACACGGGTTCGAACCTCGAGTACGCCACCGCGCAAGCGGAACTGGCTTACGCGACGGCACAGCTCGCTGCAATCCAGCGCCTGCGCAAGCTGCGCGGTCAGAACTAAAAGCGGTTAAGCGTTTTCCCAAGGTAGCGACGCGTGTCGCTACTTTGAGCGGAACGGTAAGAATGAAAAAGGGCTCCTGATAGGAGCCCTTTTTTACGTCTGCTTGCTGATCGGTGAGGCGCGTCAGGCTTTAGGATCGTTCTGAACGAATGCCTGCATGTTCAGGCGCGTCAGTTGATCCTGATTTCGATTCAAATACATGTTGGCGATATCCGTCTCGGCGTGATACGGCACGCCCGCGTAACGATTCAGATACGCGCCGAAGCGCGACCAGTTCCGATCGCTTTGCGAAAGCGCCGAGTCGTGAACGTCGTTCATGAAGGTCCGATATTCCGACGACGACGCTTCGGCATTCGTCATCTTGCCGTTTTGAACGCGATGGAGATTGGTGGATATCCGGTCGAGGGCTTGATCGGATAGACCGACCCGCAATCGTGAGAGTCCATTGTTCACGAGATTGACGCTGTTCGCATAGCTTCCCGGCTCGCTGACACTTCGGATCACGCCGAGTTGGGTGCCGAGCGCCTGGCGATTGGCGTTGCGGTCCGCCTCGCCGTAACGCGACGAGCTGGTCGGTGCGTCGTCGAAAAGACCGCCGCCCTTGAGTCCCACGTTGTTATGCAGCGTGAAGTTGCCGTCGGTATCACGCCGGATCGGGTATTGGGGTTTATAGGGTTTGTCGGGCTGCCAGACGCGCAAGGTACCGTTGTCGGCGTCATGGCGCACCGGATACCACGCGGAATCGTGATGGATGTATTGAGCGCCGCCCGCATCGCGATAGAGGTTCGGTTGCTGCGTGACCGGCGATAGTGCGCCGACGGGGCGTTCAATCGCATAGGCGGCCGGAAGGTGTAGTGCCGGTTCGTGCGGGGCGCCGCCGCTCGTCGCGTCGCGCTGATTCAAAGCCGGCGTTGGCCCCGACGCAGCCGGTCGGCTTTCTGTGTGCGCCATGTCTGCAGCGGGATGACAGATGTTGCTGACTACTCTCATTTAAATTTCCTTCGAAGCGTCGAGTGCACGGCGTCGTCGATCATCGCGCTGCCGGACAAGCCGGCGTGAAGCAACCGCGATGATGTGGGGCGCCACCCGGTCGCGAGCGACTAGCGCACCGCGATCGTTCGGTTTCCGTTAGCGAACGGGACAGCGACGATGATCGTTGGCCTTCGCCGGATTCCGCGTCACCATCTTCGCCGCGTTCGCCGCGACCGGGGACTCAAACCGCGCGCGCCATGACCACGGTCGACAACGCAAGACAATTCGCCAGTGAGCATGACCGGATACCACCGCGGGCCGGCGGTGCGGGTAAGACTTGATGCCGCCGTGCGAGGCGGTAATGGCACAATCGGCTTCAAATTCATTTCAATAGAGCAACGATTGCCTCTCGGAGACTTCACCATGGCTGGTCAAGTAACAGACGAAAGCGCGCTCATCGAGCCCCGCGACGGCATCTCATACGTGCGCGGCTCGACGCAGGTGCCGCTTAGCGATGCGACGGTGAGTCAGTTTCTTCGAGATACCGCGCAGCGCTTTCCAACCCGGCCGGCCGTGGTTTTCCGGGAGCAGGGCATCCGCTGGACATGGCGGGAATTCGCCGACGAGATCGACGTGCTCGCGTCGGGCCTGGCCGCGCTGGGCATTGTGAAGGGCGATCGCGTCGGAATCTGGTCGCCGAACCGAGTCGAATGGCTGCTGACTCAATTCGCCACCGCGCGGATCGGTGCCGTACTGGTGAATATCAATCCCGCCTATCGCCTGGCCGAACTCGAATACGCGCTGAACAAGGTGGATTGCAAGGCGATCATTGCGGCGGAGCGCTTCAAGTCGTCGATGTATTTGCAGATGCTGCAGGAGCTCGCGCCCGAACTGGCGAGCGCCGCGCCCGGCGACCTGCATGCCGCGCGTCTGCCGGGGCTGCGGATTGTCATCCGCATGTGCGATACCGAGACGCCCGGCATGTTGTCGTTTTCAGAGGTGGTCGAGCAAGGGCGTGCGACGCTCGACCTCGCCAAACTCGACGCGGCAGCCGCGACGCTGCATGCGGACGAGCCGATCAATATCCAGTTCACCAGCGGCACGACCGGTAACCCGAAAGGCGCCACGCTGACGCACCGGAACGTCGTCAACAATGCGCGCTATATCGCGATGGCAATGCGCCTGAGCGAGCAGGACGGCCTGTGCATTCCGGTGCCGCTGTACCACTGCTTCGGCATGGTGCTGGCCGTGCTGGCGTGCGTGTCGGTCGGCGCCAACATGGTGTTCCCGGGCGAAGGCTTCGACCCGGCGGCGACGCTGGCCGCCGTCGCGGAAGAAAAATGCACCGCGCTGCATGGAGTGCCGACCATGTTCATCGCCGAACTCGACCACCCTGATTTCGCCGCCTACGACTTGTCGCGCTTGCGTACCGGCATCATGGCCGGTTCGCCGTGTCCGATCGAGACGATGAAGAAGGTCGTGTCCAGAATGCATCTGAGCGAGGTCACCATAGCCTACGGCATGACGGAAACCAGCCCGGTGTCGTTCCAGAGTTCGACCACGGATCCGTTGGACAAGCGAACGACGACCGTCGGCCGTATCCAGCCGCACCTCGAAGTGAAGATCGTCGATCCGCTCGGCGAGATCGTCCCGGTGGGCGAGACCGGCGAACTTTGTACGCGCGGCTATTCGGTAATGCAAGGCTATTGGGGCGACGAGGCGAAGACGCGAGAAAGCATCGAGGACGGTTGGATGCACACCGGCGATCTGGCAACACTCGACGCCGACGGCTACTGCAACATCGTCGGCCGTCTGAAAGACATGTTGATTCGTGGCGGCGAGAACATTTATCCGCGCGAGATCGAGGAGTTTCTGTTCCGTCACCCGAAGATCCAGAGCGTGCAGGTGTTCGGCGTGCCGGACGCGAAATACGGCGAGGAGGTTTGCGCGTGGGTGGTATTGCGTTCCGGTGAGCAGGCCACCGCGGAAGATATCCAGCAGTTCTGTCAGGGGCAAATCGCGCACTACAAGGTGCCGAAGTACATTCGTTTCGTCGACGAACTACCGATGACGGTGACCGGCAAAGTGCAAAAATTCATCATGCGCGAGCGGATGATGAGCGAACTGAAGCTGAAGGAGAACAAGACGGCTTAACTTGAAGCCGGCCAATCGACAGAAGGCCGCGCCGGCAAGTCATCTTGCGGCGCGGCTTCCGGACGGGAGATTGGTCAAAACCGTTTGCCGTGCAAGGCCGCCGAGCCGATAACGGGCTGCGAACAGACTCCAACCGGCGCAATACCGCACCGCGCAAACGTTTGACCGGGCGAAAAAAAAGCGGGCCTGGAGCCCGCTAAAAACCACACGCTACGGGGTTAGCGCGAGGAGACCAAAGAAGGAACCACTGAGACGACGCCCCAGCGTCGACTACGGCCCCAGCAGGGATGCCCCTTCACAGGGCTTCGGCATACGCCGACCGGCAAGTGCATCGTATCCGCTCACACCACACACCCAGCCACATCCGTGTTGAAACCGTTGAGGGCATTGTGGGCGAATTAACCTACGAGCGCGGTAACAAAGTGTTTCAGGTTGTAACGCCCGCCAGATAAGGCGTTGCGGGACATATTGCCAAATAAAAATGTTTTAAACGTAATTATGACCGATGACTTGCCCGCAATTTCATACGCCTGATTGATGCTATTCGTGACGCATGATGCGGCGCAATCCGTTTAGTCAATTCCGCATGAAATGGTTGCATCCTCATCCTTTTTCCCAAAAATCGCCTGTGTTACACGGGCTTTTCCGCGTCGAAAAATTAATCAGATAAAACGAACGGTGGCGTGCTGCATTGCGGAACGGCGAACCGAAAAAGCCGGGCGACCTTCCTTCGAGAAGACCAGCCCGCTTCGCTCAATCAGGCGGCTTTACTTCAGCCACTTATCCGAGATTGCCTGATATTCGCCGGTTGCGCGCGCGAGGTGCAACCATTGGTCGACGTACTGCTGGAACGTTACGTCGCCACGCGGCAGCAACCAGGCTTTTTCGCCGTACTGGAACGGTTTGTCAGGATGCACCGAACACAGACCCGGATTCAGTTTTTGCTGCAGCAAGGTTTCCGACGCATCCGTCACCATCACGTCGGCTTTGCCGGCCAGGATTTGCTTGAAGACCGTCACGTTGTCCGGATAGACGGTGAGGTTCGCGTGCGGGAAGTACTGTTTCGCGAACCGTTCGTTGGTGCCGCCCGGATTGACCATGACGCGCGTGCCCGGCTGGTCGATTTGCGCGACGGTTTGATACTTGTTGACGTCGTCGCAGCGAACAATTGGCGTTTTGCCGTCCACCATGTATGCCTGCGTGAAGAACGCGCGCTTCTGCCGTTCGAGCGTTGGCGACACGCCGCCCACGCCGATATCGCATTTGGCGACGAAGTCGTTCATCAGATTCGACCACGACGTTTTGACGTACTCCACCTTCACACCGAGCGACTTGGCGAGCGATTCCGTCATATCGATGTCGATGCCCTCGAACTGGCCGTCCGGTTTATAGAACGAGTACGGCTTGTAGTCGCCGGTCGTGCAGGCCCGCAGCGTGCCGCGCGCGAGAATTTCGTCGAGCCGGGAGGGCGCGGCAGCGGTGGTGGTCTGCGCCACGGCCACGCCTGTGTGCATCAAAACGCCGGCCAACGCGCCGAGCAGTGCGAGTGCTGCTTTGTTCATGGAGTCTCCTTGTTTGCGTGTAATTGTCCGGTAAGGCCGTTGGATAATAGCCCTGCACTCCTGGCTTGAACATTAGCCGTTCAGCCAGGTCGGCCTGGGCATTGGCCGCCGCCGAGTGCGCCCACCGGCGGGTCGCGCAACAGTTATTGCCCGCATCAAGCGCGATGCCGGGAGCCGGGTCCGGTAAAATACCCCTTTGCCCTCAGTCGTACGCATCGTGGCCCATAAACTCCTGAACGACACTTTCCTGCGCGCGCTACTGCGCCAGCCGACCGACTACACGCCGATCTGGCTGATGCGGCAAGCTGGCCGCTATCTGCCGGAATACAACGCCACACGTGGCCGCGCGGGCAGTTTCCTCGGGCTCGCGAAGAACCCGGCCTTCGCAACGGAAGTCACGCTGCAACCGCTCGAACGTTATCCGCTGGACGCCGCGATTCTGTTTTCCGACATCCTCACGGTGCCGGACGCCATGGGCCTCGGCCTTGAGTTTGTCACGGGAGAGGGGCCGAAATTCGCCCGCCCGGTGCGTACCGAAGACGACGTCGCGCGTCTGGCGGTGCCGGACATCGACGCCACGTTGCGCTATGTAACCGACGCCGTGCGTGAAATCCGCACCGCGCTGACCGACGCGCAAGGCCGCCAGCGCGTGCCGCTGATCGGCTTTTCCGGCAGCCCGTGGACGCTCGCGTGCTACATGGTCGAAGGCGGCGGGTCGGCCGACTTCCGCACCGTCAAATCAATGCTGTACGCGCGTCCGGACCTGATGCATCGCATTCTCGAGATCAATGCACGCTCGGTCGCGGCGTACCTGAACGCGCAGATCGAAGCCGGCGCACAAGCCGTCATGATTTTCGACACGTGGGGCGGGGCGCTGGCCGACGGCATCTACCAGCGTTTCTCGCTGCAGTACATCCAGCAGGTGGTGAGCCAGTTGAAGCGCGAGCACGACGGTGAAAAAGTGCCGGTAATCACGTTCACGAAGGGCGGCGGCTTGTGGCTGGACGAGATCGCCGAGATCGGCGTGGACGCGGTCGGGCTCGACTGGACCGTGAATCTTTCCAAAGCGCGCGAGCGTGTCGGTGGCAAGGTGGCCCTGCAGGGCAATATCGACCCGTCCGTGCTGTTCGCGCCGCCGGCGGCGATCCGCATGGAAGCGCGTGCCGTGCTCGACAGCTTCGGCAACCATCCGGGCCACGTCTTCAATCTGGGCCACGGCATTTCGCAATTCACGCCGCCGGAAAATGTCGCCGAGTTGGTCGACGAAGTGCATCGTCATAGTCGGGCGATTCGAAGCGGCGCGCATGCACCGGCGTGATGCTGTAATCGTTACCGTTTTTGCTGCAACGCGGCGAAGTGGGCTCTCGCTCTAAGGGAAAATAGGCATGCCACAGGCCGTCAGATGGCGGTCCTGCGAAAGTCAAGACTTGACTTATGCACATTCTTCACGCTGCGGCGCGGTAGAAGCTTTCGTCGTACCGTGGCCCTTGCACATTGCCGGCGCATTTGATCTAAGCCTTGTCTGGCAAGGGTTTCAGGGGTACGCGGCAAACTGTGCGGAATCCCACAGAAGGCCGCTGCGGCGCGCTTCGCGGCCCTTTCCAGCGAAGTTCTCAACAAAGTTATCCACAGGCACGCGGACCGATTGCAATTGTTCAGCCGAATCCAAAACTTAGCGCCGAAATTGAAGTTTTACTTTAACTTCGACGGGTTCGGCGCGGGCTCGACGTGCAGGGAGATGCGGCGTCGTGCCGCGCCGGCACATCCGCTTCGGCTTGCCGCGTGAGCGACGTGTTCGTCCGCGTTGCGCTGGATCATCCGCTGCCGACCCTGTTCGACTACCGGTGCGACACACCCGAACTCGCCGAGCCTGGCATGCTGGTCAGCGTGCCGTTCGGCAAGCGCCACGTAGTGGGGCTTGTCTGCGAAGTAACCGCTCACAGTGACGTGCCCGCCGACCGGCTCCGCGCGGTGAGCGCCCTGTGTACGGCGTGTCCGCCGGTGTCGGCGGAATGGCTCGCGCTGGCCGCCTTTGCCGCGGACTACTATCAACGCGGCCTCGGTGAAGTCGCGCTGCCCGCATTGCCTCAAGCTCTGCGCGACGCCTCGCGGTGGTCGCGCCTGTTTGCGCCCGAAGAGCGTTTTAGCCTCACGCCCGAAGGGCGCGCGGCGTTACCCGACGCATTGCCGTCGCGCGCCAGCGCATTGCGCAAGCTCGCGCAGGCACTGACCGAAGCCGATTTCCTGCTCGCCGCCGACGCCCGCGCGTTGCATCCCAAAGCAATCGCAAGCTTTGAAGCGTGGCAAGCGCAAGGCTGGGTCGCGCTGGAAGTGATCGAAGCCGCCGCCATAGTCGACGCAGCGGCTTCGCCCGAGACGCCAGCGCCCACGCTACCCCAACTCACCGACGAACAGGCCGCCGCCGTCGAAGCCATTCGCGACGCCAGCGGTTTCGCGCCGTTCCTGTTGCACGGCGTGACGGGCAGCGGCAAGACCGAGGTCTATCTGCGCGCGCTGGCCGAGATTCTCGCGACCAGGCCGGATGCGCAGGCGCTCGTCCTCGTGCCCGAAATCAATCTGACGCCGCAGTTCGAGGCGGCTTTCCGCGCCCGCTTCGCCGCGCTCGAAGGGACGTCGATCGTCACGCTGCACAGCGGTCTCGCCGAAGGTGAACGCGCGCGCAACTGGTTCGCCGCGCACACCGGCCGCGCCCGGATCGTGCTCGGCACGCGACTCGCGATCCTCGCGTCGCTGCCGAAGCTGGCGGTGATCGTCGTTGATGAAGAACACGATCCAGCCTACAAGCAGCAAGAAGGCTTGCGCTATTCGGCGCGTGATCTGGCGATCTATCGGGCCAAGCAACTCGGTTTGCCGGTCGTGCTGGGCTCGGCGACGCCGTCGCTGGAAAGCTGGTGGCAGGCCGACCAAGGGCGCTACCAACGCCTCACGTTGTCGCGTCGCGCGGTGGCGGACGCTGTGCTGCCTACGGTCCGGCTGATCGATCTGGAAGAAGAGCGGCGGCGCGGCCGGGGCTCGGTGGAAGGTCTGTCAGGGCCGCTGATCGCCGCGCTCAAGGCCCGGCTCGAACGCGGCGAGCAAAGCCTCGTGTTCCTGAATCGTCGCGGCTACGCGCCGCAACTCGCCTGCGACGCCTGCGGCTGGGTCGCCGGTTGTCCACGCTGTAGCGCTTACGTGGTGTTGCACAAACCCGAGCGTGCGCTGCGCTGCCATCACTGCGGTTGGGAATCGCGCATTCCGCGCTCGTGCCCGGATTGCGGCAACGTCGACATCGAGCCGATGGGGCGCGGCACGCAACGCGTCGAGGAAACGCTCGCGAGCGCGGTGCCCGGCGCCCGCGTGTTGCGCATCGACGCCGACAGCACGCGCCGCAAAGGCAGCGCGCAGGCGCTGTTTTCCGACGTCCACGCCGGCGAAGTCGATATTCTGGTCGGCACGCAGATGATTGCGAAGGGGCACGATTTTCAGCGCGTCTCGCTGGTCGGCGTGCTGAACGCGGACACCGCGCTGTTTTCGCACGACTTCCGCGCGAGCGAACGTCTCTTCGCGCAACTGATGCAGGTGAGCGGCCGCGCCGGCCGCGCCGGTTTGCCAGGCGAAGTGCTGGTGCAGACGCGCTATCCGCGCCATGCGCTGTATCACGCGTTGGGTCGTCACGACTACGTCGGTTTCGCCAATTCGACCCTGGCCGAGCGCCGCGACGCGCATTTACCACCGTTCGTTTATCAGGCCCTGCTGCGCGCCGAAGGGCGCACGCTCGAGGCCGCGATCGCGTTCCTGCAACAGGCCGCCGCAGCGCTGTCCGGCATTCCGGCCGCTGAGCGCGTGACCGTCTACGACGCCGTGCCGCTTACCATCGTCAAGGTGATGCACGTGCATCGCGCGCAATTGCTGATCGAAAGCGCGTCGAGGGCGGCGTTGCAGGCGACGTTGCGTGCCTGGCAGCCGCTGCTGCGCGGGTTGAAAGGCGTGCTGCGCTGGAGTGTCGAAGTCGACCCACTCGACATCTGACGACCGCGTCACACCACCCGCACCAGTCAAATCAATCGTTCAATGCGGTCCGCGTATCGCCGGTCGATGCCCGCGAAGACGCGCGCGCGCGTCCCTCGACCTCCGCGCGTTTGTCCGCACCGCCCGTTGCGCCACGGATGAACAACACCGCGCAAGTCGCACACATTGCCCAGATACCCAATACCACCAGCCACTTTTCCATTTCACCGATCCTCTAATACGCCAAACCCCGTTTCGTTTTATGTGCGTGCCGCGAGGCCGCTTGCCGCCATGTTCTCTATAACGGCGCGCCGTTCCGTTTGATAAGGGTAAATGCAAAAAGAATCACGCCAGGGAAAGTACTGATCGCAACCCGCTCCGCCACGCGCGGCGCCATCGGGCGCAAACCCCCGTCCCGCAAGGATTTCAAGAAGGTGCAACCATATGCCGAGTATGGTTGCACCTTTTTATTGGGAGGCGTACGATTCGCCAACTTTTAGTCTTTCGCCAGGCATTCGTCTGGTATCCGAAGAAGGAAACATGGCTAGCACCACCCTTGGCGTCAAGGTCGACGACCTCCTGCGTTCCCGGCTGAAAGATGCCGCCACTCGCCTCGAACGCACTCCGCATTGGCTCATCAAGCAGGCGATCTTCGCTTACCTCGAAAAGATCGAGCACGGTCAATTGCCGCCCGAGTTGTCCGGGGTGACGGGTTCCGCCGATCTGGCCGATGGCGCCGCCGTCGAGCAGGAAGAAGACGGTGCCGCGCATCCGTTCCTCGACTTTGCGCAAAACGTGCAACCGCAGTCGGTGCTGCGCGCGGCGATCACGGCGGCGTACCGTCGCCCGGAGCCGGAGTGCGTGCCGTTCCTGCTGGGGCAGGCGCGTTTGCCGGCCAACCTCGCCGGCGACGTGCAAGCCATGGCTCACAAACTGGTCGAGACGCTGCGCACGAAGAGCAAGGGCGGCGGCGTCGAAGGGCTGATCCACGAATTCTCGCTGTCGAGCCAGGAAGGTGTGGCGCTGATGTGCCTCGCCGAAGCGCTGCTGCGCATTCCCGATCGCGCGACCCGCGACGCGTTGATTCGCGACAAGATCAGCAAGGGCGACTGGAAATCGCACGTCGGCCAGGCGCCGTCGCTGTTCGTCAATGCCGCGACGTGGGGCTTGATGATCACCGGCAAGCTGGTCACGACCAATAGCGAAACGAGTCTTTCGTCGGCGCTCACGCGTTTGATCGGCAAGGGCGGCGAGCCGCTGATCCGCAAGGGCGTGGACATGGCGATGCGCCTGATGGGCGAGCAGTTCGTCACCGGCGAGAACATCTCCGAAGCGCTGGCCAACAGCCGTAAATACGAAGCGCGCGGTTTCCGCTACTCGTACGACATGCTCGGCGAAGCGGCGACCACCGAAGCCGACGCGCTGCGCTACTACGCGTCGTACGAACAGGCGATCCACGCCATCGGCAAGGCCGCCGGCGGCCGTGGCATCTACGAAGGTCCAGGCATCTCGATCAAGCTTTCCGCGCTGCATGCCCGCTACTCGCGCTCGCAGCAGGAACGCACGATGAGCGAACTGCTGCCGCGCGTGCGCTCGCTCGCGATCCTCGCGCGCCGCTACGACATCGGCCTGAACATCGACGCCGAAGAAGCCGATCGCCTCGAAATCTCGCTGGATCTGCTCGAAGCGCTGTGTTTCGATCCGGAACTGGCGGGCTGGAACGGCATCGGTTTCGTGATCCAGGCGTATCAGAAGCGCTGCCCGTTCGTGATCGATTACGTGATCGATCTGGCGCGCCGCAGCCGTCACCGCGTGATGGTGCGCCTCGTGAAGGGCGCGTACTGGGATACCGAAATCAAGCGTGCGCAAGTGGACGGCCTCGAAGGCTATCCGGTCTACACGCGCAAGATCTACACGGACGTGTCGTACCTCGCCTGCGCGAAGAAACTGCTCGGCGCGCCGGACGCGGTCTATCCGCAATTCGCCACGCACAATGCGCACACGCTGTCGGCGATCTATCACCTCGCGGGCAACAACTACTATCCCGGCCAGTACGAGTTCCAGTGCCTGCACGGCATGGGCGAACCGCTGTACGAAGAAGTCACCGGCCGCGACAAACTGAACCGTCCGTGCCGCGTGTACGCGCCGGTCGGCACGCATGAAACACTGCTGGCGTACCTCGTGCGCCGTCTGCTGGAGAACGGGGCGAACACGTCGTTCGTGAATCGTATCGCCGATGAAAGCGTCGCGATCAAAGACCTGATCGCCGATCCGTCCGACGAAGCGTCGAAGATCACGCCGCTCGGCGCGCCGCACGCGAAGATCCCGCTGCCGCGCCATCTGTTCGGCGCCGAGCGTCTCAATTCGATGGGCCTCGATCTGTCCAACGAACACCGACTGGCGTCCCTGTCGTCGGCGTTGCTGGCGAGCGCGCATCATCCGTGGCGCGCCGCGCCGATGCTCGAGGACAACGAGATAGCCGTGGGCACCGCGCGCGACGTGCGCAATCCCGCCGATCAGCGCGACCTCGTCGGCACCGTCGTCGAAGCAACGCCGGAGCACGTGAGCGCCGCGTTGGCTCACGCGGTGGCCGCCGCACCGATCTGGCAAGCCACGCCGGTGGATGCGCGCGCCGATTGCCTCTCTCGTGCCGCCGATCTGCTCGAAGCGCAGATGCACACGCTGATGGGTCTGGTGGTGCGCGAAGCCGGCAAGTCGCTGGCGAACGCGGTCGCGGAAATCCGCGAAGCGATCGATTTCCTGCGCTATTACTCGACGCAGATTCGCAGCGAGTTTTCGAACGACACGCATCGCCCGCTCGGCCCGGTGGTCTGTATCAGCCCGTGGAATTTCCCGCTGGCGATTTTCATGGGCCAGGTGGCCGCGGCGCTGGCTGCCGGCAACACCGTGCTCGCCAAGCCGGCTGAACAAACGCCGCTGATCGCCGCGCAAGCCGTACGGATTCTGCGCGAAGCCGGTGTGCCGGCCGGCGCGGTGCAATTGCTGCCGGGTAACGGCGAAACGGTTGGCGCCGCGTTGGTGGCCGATCCGCGCACCCGCGCGGTGATGTTCACCGGTTCGACCGAAGTCGCGCGTCTGATCAACAAGACGCTGTCGAGCCGCCTCGATCCGGACGGCAAGCCGATTCCGCTGATCGCCGAAACAGGCGGCCAGAACGCGATGATCGTCGACTCGTCGGCGCTCGCCGAACAGGTGGTGGCGGACGTGCTGCAGTCGTCGTTCGATTCGGCCGGTCAACGGTGTTCCGCGTTGCGCGTTCTTTGTCTGCAGGACGATGTCGCGGACCGCACGCTCGAAATGCTGACCGGCGCGATGCGCGAACTGGCGGTGGGCAATCCGGACCGTTTGTCGATCGACGTCGGCCCGGTGATCGACCTCGACGCGAAACGCGGTATCGACGCGCACGTCGCGGCGATGCGCGAGAAAGGCCGCAAGGTCGAACAACTGCCGATGCCGGAAGGCTGCGCGCAAGGCACCTTCGTGCCGCCGACGCTGATCGAACTCGACAGCATCGACGAATTGAAGCGTGAAGTGTTCGGTCCGGTGCTGCATGTGGTGCGTTATCGCCGCAGCCAGCTGGACAAGTTGCTCGAACAGATTCGCACGACGGGTTACGGCCTGACGCTCGGCATTCACACGCGGATCGACGAAACGATCGCTCACGTGATCAGCCGTGCGCATGTCGGCAATATTTATGTGAACCGCAACGTGATCGGCGCGGTGGTGGGTGT
Organism: Paraburkholderia sp. BL21I4N1; assembly: GCF_002973525.1. Classification (GTDB taxonomy): domain Bacteria; phylum Pseudomonadota; class Gammaproteobacteria; order Burkholderiales; family Burkholderiaceae; genus Paraburkholderia. The sequence goes on along the minus strand of NZ_PVEN01000011.1, from coordinate 177,727 downwards.
ACAGCCGTTCGGCGGCGAGGGTTTGTCGGGCACGGGTCCGAAGGCGGGCGGCGCGCTGTATCTGCAGCGTCTGCTGGCCACGCGTCCGGCGGGTTTGCCGAAGTCGTTGGCGCAGTCGTTGATCGCCGACGTACCGCAAGGCGGCGAAAACAGCGACAATCCGTCCGCCGCGTTGACCGCGTTGCGTGACTGGCTGATCGCCGAACGTCAGCCGCAATTGGCCGCACGTTGCGACGGCTATCTGTCGCATGTGCCGGCGGGCGCGACCGCGGTATTGTCGGGGCCCACCGGCGAGCGAAACACCTACACGCTGGGCGCGCGCGGCACGGTGCTGTGTGTGGCGTCGACGGCGAGCGGCGCGCGCGTGCAGTTCGCTGCGGCGCTGGCTACGGGAAATCGCGCGTTGTTCGAAGGTGCGGCCGGTGAACAATTGGTGTCGCAACTGCCCGCAACGCTCAAGTCGCATGCGAGCGTGAAGAAGAGTGCCGACACAGCGTTCGACGCCGTGTTGTTTGAAGGCGATAGCGACGAATTGCTGGCGCTAGTCAAGGAAGTCGCGAAGCGCACCGGGCCGATCGTGTCGGTGCAAGGCGTCGCGGCGCGCGCGCTGGAAAGCGGCGACGAGGACTACGCGCTGGAGCGTCTGTTGACGGAACGCTCGGTTAGCGTGAATACCGCGGCCGCCGGCGGTAATGCGAATTTGATGACGATTGGTTGAGCGAACCTCAGTTCAATTGCTCAATAAAACGGAAGCGGTACGGCGACCCCGAAACCGCTCCATCCACCTGGTACCAAGGAGAAGCTATGCAACACAAGATGAAACAGCTGGCAGGCGCAGCGCTGGTTGCGGCAATGTCGCTGGCGGGGACGGCCAACGCTCAATCGACGGAAGACGTGAAGGTCGGTTTCGCCGGCCCGATGACGGGTGCGCAGGCGCACTACGGCAAGGACTTCCAGAACGGCATCGTGCTGGCCGTGGAAGACATGAACGCGACCAAGCCGATGATCGGCGGCAAGCAGGTTCGTTTCGTGCTGGATTCGGCCGACGACCAGGCTGACCCGCGCACCGGCACGACCGTCGCGCAGAAGCTGGTGGATGACGGCATCAAGGGCATGCTGGGCCACTTCAATTCGGGTACCACGATTCCGGCGTCGCGCATTTACGCGAACGCGGGCATCCCCGAAATCGCCATGGCCACGGCGCCGGAATACACCCAGCAAGGCTTCAAGACCACGTTCCGCATGATGACGTCCGACACGCAGCAAGGTTCGGTCGCCGGCACGTTCGCGGTCAAGACGCTGGGCATGAAGAAGATCGTGATCGTCGACGACCGTACGGCTTATGGCCAGGGTCTGGCGGATCAGTTCGAGAAGGCAGCGAAGGCTGCGGGTGGCCAGATCGTCGATCGTGAATACACGAACGACAAGGCTGTCGACTTCAAGTCGATCCTGACCAAGCTGAAGTCGGTCCAGCCGGATCTGATCTATTACGGCGGCGCGGATTCGCAAGCGGCACCGATGGTCAAGCAGATGAAGGCACTGGGCATCAAGGCGCCGCTGATGGGCGGCGAAATGGTCCACACGCCGACGTTCATCCAGATCGCGGGTGACGCGGCGAACGGTACGGTGGCATCGCTCGCCGGCCTGCCGCTGGAACAGATGCCGGGCGGCAAGGACTACGTTGCAAAGTACAAGAAGCGTTTCAACGAAGACGTGCAAACGTACTCGCCGTACGCTTACGACGGCGCAATGGCCATGTTCGACGCAATGAAGAAGGCGAATTCGACCGATCCGGCGAAGTACCTGCCGCTGCTCGCGAAGACCTCGATGCCGGCGGTGACGTCGTCGAACCTGGCTTACGACGGCAAGGGCGACCTGAAGAACGGTGGCATCACGCTGTACAAGGTGGTTGATGGCAAGTGGACGACGCTGCAAAGCGTGGGCGGGAAGTAATTTTCCGTTGGGCATTTGCGTACCGTGCCGTAATTTGACGTGACGCGCATTGCGAAAAGCCCTGCGATTCTCTGAATCGCAGGGCTTTTTATTGGGGGCTCCGTTTCGGGCGTAGCACGCCAAACCGGCGCTACGCTTCCCCGCGCAGTTTCCTCCCCTGCTCGCGTATCTGCTCCAACGTCGCCCCGGGCGTACTCGCCTCCTGCGGCATGCGAATCTCGATCACTGCCGCGCGCTTCGCTTGCATCGCGCGTTGCAAGGCCGGCAGAAAATCCTCCGTGCGTTCCACCGTTTCACCGTGCGCGCCAAACGACCGCGCGAACGCCGCGAAGTCCGGATTGGTCAATCCCGTGCCATGCACGCGCCCAGGATAATGCCGCTCCTGATGCATCCGGATCGTGCCGAAGTGGCCGTTGTTCACGACGATGAACAGCACATGCAGGTCGTACTGCATTGCCGTCGCGAGTTCTTGCGCCGACATCATGAAGCAGCCGTCGCCGGCTAACGCGACTACCGCGCGTTGCGGGTAAAGCGACTTCGCCGCGATCGCCGCCGGCACGCCGTAGCCCATCGCGCCGCTCGTCGGCGCGAGTTGCGAGCGATAGTGCCGATACGAAAAATGCCGATGCAGCCACGTCGCGTAATTGCCCGCGCCGTTCGTGAGAATCGCATCGTCCGGCAGATGCGCGCGCAATTGCTGGATCACTTCGCCCATTTGCACGTTGCCCGGAATCGGGCGCGGCTTGCGCCAGTCGAGATACGCGCGATGCGCGTCGTCCGCCGCGCCGCGCCAGGCCAGCGCGTCGTTAGAGGCGGGTTGCATCGCCGCAAGCATCGCCGCCAACTCGGGCATGCCAGAGACGATCGGCAAATCCGCGGCATACACACGTCCCAATTCGTCCGCGCCTTGATGCACGTGAACGAGCGTTTGCTTCGTCTTCGGAAGGTCCAGCAACGTATAGCCGTTCGTCGTGGCTTCGCCCAGGCGTGGCCCGATCGCAAGCAGCAGATCAGCATCACGAATACGTCGAGCGAGCGCCGGATTGATGCCGAGGCCGACATCGCCCGCGTAATTCGGATGCTCGTTGTCGAGCGTGTCCTGAAAGCGGAAGGCGAGCCCAACCGGCAACTGCCAGTTCTCGACGAAGCGCCGGAAATCCGCGCAGGCCGCCGGCGTCCAGCCGCTGCCGCCCGCGATCACCATGGGCCGTTGCGCGCCTTCCAGCAGTTGCCGCAACGTCTCGATCTGCGCGACCGACGGCGACGCCGCCACGCGCTGATATGCCGGCGCGCCGGCAACGGCATCGCACGCGTCGCTCAAGACATCTTCCGGCAACGACAACACCACCGGGCCAGGCCGGCCCGACGTCGCGGTGTGAAACGCATGACTCAGATATTCGGGAATGCGCTTCGGATCGTCGATCTGCGCGACCCACTTCGCCATTTGACCGAACATGCGCCGATAGTCGATCTCCTGAAACGCCTCGCGATCCAGATGCTCGCGCGCGCATTGGCCGATCAGCAAAATCATCGGCGTGGAGTCCTGAAACGCGGTGTGCACGCCGATGGACGCATGCGTGGCGCCCGGTCCGCGTGTGACGATCGCAATGCCCGGGCGGCCGGTCAATTTGCCGACTGCTTCGGCCATATTCGCGGCGGCGGCTTCGTGACGGCACACGACGGTCTGGATGCGTTCCGTCTCATCGTGCAGCGAATCCAGCACCGCGAGAAAACTTTCGCCGGGTACACAGAAAACACGTTCGACACCATGCGTGAGCAAGGCATCGACAATGAGACGCGCGCCAGTGGTTTGAGCGGCGACGGAACCTGAAACGGGAGCATTCGGCAGCGACATTGCGATGAAGCCTCCAGGCAGTGCGTGAGTGCGATCTGAAATTGCCGCATCGGCAAGAGGGAAGCCGATCGGCGCTTCGACAGCTTACGCCGACAGCGCATGCACTGTCACGGCGCAATGGGCGCAGACACGCGGCGAGGCGTCAACAATGCACAACGCAAACCGTGCAGTCATGGCGAGTCCATCGCGCCAGAACCGCGCGCCCATAAAAAAACGCGGACCGTAGCCCGCGTTCCTCGTCATTCACCGTACAACATCGCGTTCAACATTCGACGATATTCACCGCCAACCCGCCGCGCGACGTTTCCTTGTACTTGGTCTTCATGTCCGCGCCGGTCTGCATCATCGTCTTGATGACGGAGTCGAGCGACACGTAATGCGTGCCGTCTCCGCGCAGCGCCATGCGCGCGGCGTTGACCGCCTTGACCGAGCCCATTGCATTACGCTCGATACACGGAATCTGCACCATGCCGCCGACCGGATCGCAGGTGAGTCCGAGGTTGTGCTCCATGCCGATCTCCGCAGCGTTCTCGACCTGCCTCGGCGTGCCGCCCATCACTGCGGCAAGCGCGCCCGCCGCCATCGAACAGGCGACACCCACTTCGCCTTGGCAACCCACTTCCGCCCCCGAAATCGACGCATTCAGTTTGTACAGAATGCCGATCGCCGCCGCCGTCAGCAGAAAATCGATCACGCCTTGCTGGTTGGAACCCGGCATGAAGCGCACGTAGTAATGCAGCACCGCCGGGATGATGCCGGCCGCGCCGTTGGTCGGCGCGGTGACCACGCGGCCGCCCGCGGCATTTTCTTCGTTGACGGCGATCGCGTAGAGATTGATCCAGTCGACCATCGACAAAGGATCGCGCAGCGCGAGCTCCGGATTGCCCGACAACGCGCGATACAACTGCGGCGCGCGGCGCTTCACCTGGAACGGACCCGGCAGGTTGCCGTCGGCATCCGGATTGTTGATGCCGCAACCACGCGACACGCACGACTGCATCACGTCCCAGATCTTCATCAGGCCCGTGCGCGTTTCTTCTTCCGTATGCCAGACACGCTCGTTTTCCCACATCAGTTGAGCGATGCTCTTGCCGGTCGATTCACACAGCGCGAGCAACTCGTTGCCGCTGCGAAACGAGTGCGGAAGTTGATCGACGGCGCTCAGCACCTTCGTGTTCGGCGCGCCGGCCGTCACCACGAAACCGCCGCCCACCGACAGATAGGTCGACTCGCGCAGCGTCTCGCCCTGCGCGTCGAGCGCGCGCAGCTTCAGGCCGTTCGGATGCTCGGGCAGCGCCTGGCGATAGAACGAAATCTGGTCCTTCAGCACGAACGGCACCTCGTGTGTGCCGAGCAGCGCGAGCTTGCGCGTGACCCGCACGGCTTCGAGCCGTTGCGCGATCGTATCGGGGTCGACGGTGTCGGGCGCGTCGCCCATCAGGCCGAGCATCACGCCGCGATCCGTGCCGTGACCCTTGCCGGTGGCGCCGAGCGAACCGTACAGATCCACCTTCACCGACGCGGTGTTGTCGAGCAGTCCGTCGCGTTCAAGCCCTTGAGCGAACATCAGCGCCGCGCGCATCGGCCCGACCGTATGCGAACTGGACGGACCAATGCCGATTTTGAAGAGATCGAACACGCTGACTGCCATTTACTGCTCCATGCTTAAAGGGTGTGGGTTTATCGCGCCGGTAGCGGCAAACACACGGCGAGCCACGCGGGCGGCGTCGGTGCGAGCTGTAGCGCGATCGGCGTATAGCGTCCATCGAGACGCGCCGCCAGGTGAAACAGTTCTGTCGCGTTCTTCGGGTCCCATTGACCCGAATAGCCGGGCAAGCCGGCCTCGCGACGTGTTGCATCGAACGGAACGCTCGAATGCACGAATTCTTCATGCGTTTTGCTGCCGGTCGCGTACGGCGTGAGCCAGTTGAGCGCGGCCTGCAGCGACGCGCCGTTCGGGCCCTTCTCCGGCAACCAGTTACGGTTGTGGCGGCGCGCGGACAGCGCGGCCGTGACGAGCGGCTGCAAGTCGTAGGTCACGTAATGCAGCGCGTCACGTTCGCTGAAGTCGATCGTCGAGCCGTCCGGCGCGATGTTGTCGCCGATATGCTCGACGAACAACCGTTGCGCCGCGTTGATCATCTTGCGGTTGTCGAGCGTGAACGCGGCCATTGCAATCAACTTGATGCGGTGGCTCTGCCAATTGTTACGGAACGTGCCTTTGAGCGGTCGCGGCTGCGCGTCGATCTGACCGATGTAACCGTTCGCGAGTTTCGTCAGGAACGCCATTGACGCATTGCGCGTTTTCACGGGCAACGCGCTCGCGGTCATGTCGTACGCGAGGATCAGACCTTCGAAATGCGTTTCGTCGATCGGATTGAAGCTCGGCTGATAGGTGGTCACCCACGCATACAGCAAACGGTCGACCAGCTTCAGATAACGGTCGTCGCTGGTTGCGCGCCAGGCGAGCGCGGCGTCGCGCAGCAGATCGAGATCTTTCTCCGCTTCGACGCTCTGATCGTGAATGCCCTCGTGTGGCAGCGTGCCTTCGGTGTGCAGTTTCGCGAGCGCGTGCGGCGCATCGTTCAGATGCGCCTGCACATTGCCGACCAACGCTTTCACGCCGGGATCGGCATTCGTGCGTTCGCTGGTTTGCAGCGCGGGCGCCGCGCAAAAATTCATCGCCGCCTGCGCCTCGCGCAACGGCAGCAGCAACGCCGCGCTCGCCAGCGCGAACGTGCAGGCCTGCTGCCACGTCCTCTGGGCTTGCCTGATACCGGTCCGGCTATGCATCGATCGCACCTTTCGCGCCATGCGAAACTCCTCGTTAGGCTGATTCGGTGTGTGATGTTAGCCGTTTGCGGCCACTCGCGACAGAAATGCGAACTGAACCGCGCACCGCCTCCTTATAAACGCAGGCGATGCGCAGGGACGGTCACGCTTACTCGTAGTCGGCGATCGGCACGCAGGAGCAGAACAGATTGCGGTCGCCGTACACGTTGTCCGCACGGCCGACTGGCGGCCAGTACTTCTTCGCGATCAACGTGGGCAGCGGATACGCGGCGGCTTCGCGCGCATACGCATGCTTCCAGTCGTCGGCGATCACGACGGCCGCAGTGTGCGGCGCGTGCTTCAGCGGATTGTCCTCGCGATCCGAGCGGCCGTCTTCGACCGCGCGGATTTCGTCGCGGATCGCAATCATCGCCTCGATGAAACGGTCGAGTTCTTCCTTCGATTCCGATTCGGTCGGTTCGACCATCAGCGTGCCCGGCACCGGGAAGCTCATGGTCGGCGCGTGGAAGCCGTAGTCGGCCAAACGCTTGGCGACGTCGTCGACGCTGATGCCGCTGGTTTCCTTCAACGGACGCAGGTCGAGAATGCATTCGTGCGCGACCAGTCCGCCGGGGCCCGAATACAGCACCGGATAATGCGGCGCCAGTTTGTTCGCGACGTAGTTCGCGTTGAGGATGGCGGTTTCCGTTGCAGCGGTGAGGTTCTTCGCGCCCATCATCGCGATGTACATCCACGAGATCGGCAGGATCGAGGCCGAGCCGAACGGTGCGCCCGACACCGCGCCGATACCGTTCGGCGCGCGTTCATAGCCGGACGAAATCTGGTTCGGCAGGAACTGCGCGAGATGCGCGCCGACTGCGACGGGGCCGACGCCCGGTCCGCCGCCGCCGTGCGGAATACAGAACGTCTTGTGCAGGTTCAGGTGCGAGACGTCGCCGCCGAACTGGCCCGGCGCGGTCAGACCGACCATGGCGTTCATGTTCGCGCCGTCCACGTACACCTGGCCGCCGTGCGCATGCACGATCTCGCAGATTTCGCGCACATTCTGCTCGAACACGCCGTGCGTGGACGGGTACGTAATCATGATCGCCGCGAGTTTGTCGGCGTGTTGATCGGCCTTCTTCTTCAGATCCTCGATATCGACGTTGCCTTGTGCGTCGCACGCCACCACGACCACCTGCATGCCGGCCATTTGCGCCGATGCCGGGTTCGTGCCGTGCGCCGAAGCGGGAATCAGGCAAACGTTGCGATGCGCTTCGCCGCGCGACGCGTGATACGCGTGGATGATCAGCAGACCCGCGTACTCGCCTTGCGAGCCGGCGTTCGGTTGCAGCGAGACCGCCGCATAACCCGTTGCCGCGACCAGCATTGCTTCGAGCTGATCGATCATTTCGCGGTAGCCGACGGTTTGCTCAGCCGGTGCGAACGGATGGATCTGGCCGAATTCAGGCCACGTGACCGGCAGCATTTCCGACGTCGCGTTCAGTTTCATCGTGCACGAGCCGAGCGGGATCATCGAGCGATCGAGCGCGAGATCCTTGTCGGAGAGGCTACGCAGATAGCGCAGCATTTCCGTTTCCGAATGATGACGGTTGAACACGTGATGCGTGAGGTACGCGCTGGTGCGTTCGAGCGCGGCCGGCACCGATGCCGTGTTGGAGGCCGCGAGTTTTTCGTCGAGCGTGTCGATTTGCGGCACGTCTTTCGAACCGGCGGCTTCGGCAAACACCGCGAGCAGATCGGCCAAATCGCGACGCGACGTGGTCTCGTCGATCGACAGGCCCACTTGCGTGGCGCTCACGCGACGCAGGTTGATGCGCCTGGCGTTCGCCGCGTCGTGCAGCGCTTGCGTGCGCGCGCCGCTGTTGAACGTGAGCGTGTCGAAGAAGTTTTCGTTGGCGAGCGTATAGCCGAGTTGCCGCGCGCCTTCGGCGAGCAGCGCGGCAATGCGGTTCACGCGCAGCGCGATCGTCTTCAGACCGTGCGGGCCGTGATACACCGCGTACATGCTGGCCATGATCGCGAGCAGTGCTTGCGCGGTACACACGTTTGAAGTCGCCTTCTCACGGCGAATATGTTGTTCGCGCGTTTGCAGCGCGAGACGCAGCGCGGGATTGCCTTGCGCGTCGACGGTCACGCCGACGAGGCGGCCCGGCATCTGACGCTTGAATTCGTCACGCACCGCGAGGTAAGCCGCGTGCGGGCCGCCGAAACCGACCGGCACGCCGAACCGCTGCGTATTGCCGACGGCCACGTCCGCGCCCCATTCGCCCGGCGGCGTGAGCACGGTCAGCGCGAGCAGGTCGGCGGCGACCACCACATGGCCGCCTGCGGCGTGGATTGCTTCGGTGAGCGCGCGGTAGTCCCGCACGTCGCCGTTCACGCCGGGGTATTGCAGCAGCACGCCGAACGCATTCGCGTTCGCGGCTTCCGCGGCGGGGCCCACTTTCACTTCGATGCCGACCGGCGTGGCGCGCGTCTTCACCACTTCGATGGTTTGCGGCAGCACGTCGTCGGCGACGAAGAACACGTTCGACTTCGGCTTGCCCACACGTTGCAGCAGCGTCATCGCTTCGGCGGCGGCGGTGGCTTCGTCGAGCAGCGAGGCGTTCGAGATCGCCAGGCCGGTCAGGTCGACGATCATCTGCTGGAAGTTCAGCAGCGCTTCGAGACGGCCTTGCGAGATTTCCGGCTGATACGGCGTGTACGCGGTGTACCACGCCGGATTTTCCAGCACGTTGCGCAGAATCACCGTCGGGGTGTGCGCGTTGTAATAGCCCTGCCCAATGTAGGAGCGGAACACCTGGTTCTTGTCCGCGAGTTCACGCAGCGCGGCGAGCGCTTCGGCTTCGCTCTTCGGTTGCGCGAAGGGGCCGAGCGGCAGCGTTTCGGTGCGGCGGATCGTCTTCGGAATGACGGCGTCGATCAGCGCGGCGCGCGACGCGAAGCCGAGGGCTTCGAGCATGGCGTGCTGGTCGGCCGCATCCGGGCCGATGTGCCGTTCGGCGAAGGCGTCATGCACTTCGAGCGCGGCGAGCGAGAGAGGAGTGCGGTTCATCAGACGATCCGGGTGTTCGAGCTTCATGGGTGTTCCTGGCGGTGCGGCTGTCTCTTCGGCATCTGAAAAGCCGCCGCACCTGACGGGTTAAACGTAAGGGTGAATCAGGCGCCGATGGCCTTGGCGTATGCGTCGGCATCGATCAGGCGATCGTGCGTGGCGTCGTCGGACGGCTTGATCTTGAAGAGCCAGCTCTCGTACGGCGAGGTGTTCACCGAATCGGGCGTGTCGGCGACGGCGGTGTTCGCTTCGATGATTTCGCCCGAGACCGGCGCGTAGATATCGGAAGCGGCTTTCACCGATTCGATCACGGCGACGGTGTCGCCGGCTTCGACGTTCTTGCCCAGTTCCTGGACTTCGAAGAAGACGATATCGCCGAGCGCTTCCTGCGCGTGGTCGGTAATGCCGACCGTCAGCGTGCCGTCCGCTTCGGTGCGGACCCATTCGTGCGATTCGGTATATTTCAGATCGGCCGGGATGCTCATCGGATGCTCCTGTGCGGTGTTCGGTAGTGATTCAATAAAGGGGGGGGGGCGTACGCGCCGGCCTGCTTAAACCGCGAGCACTTTGCCGTTGCGCACGAACGGCAGTTTTACCACGCTTGCGGGAACGTTTTTGTCACGAATCTGAACGTGAACGGTGTCGCCCGGCTGCACGCCTTTCGGCACGCGCGCAAAGGCGATCGATTCCTGCATGGTCGGGGAAAACGTGCCGCTGGTGATTTCGCCTTCGCCGTGCGGCGTGACGACTTTCTGGTGAGCACGCAGCACGCCTGCGGCCTTGCCGTTGTCCTTCAGCAGGATCAGACCGACGAACGCAGCCTGCGAGCCGTTCGCTTCCAGCTTGTCCTTGCCGACGAAGGCGCGCGGCGACGTGAGGTCGACGGTCCACGCGAGACCGGCGTCGAGTGGCGAGACGTTGTCGTCCATATCCTGGCCGTACAGGTTCATACCGGCTTCGAGGCGCAGCGTGTCGCGCGCGCCGAGGCCGGCCGGGCGGACGCCTTGCGCCTGCAGCGCGTCCCACAGCGCGGCGACGTGATCCGCCGGCACGATGATTTCGAAGCCGTCTTCGCCGGTGTAGCCAGTGCGTGCGACGGTCAATTCGCCGAACGGCGTGTCGTCGATACGGGCGGCGTTGAACGGCTTCAAAGTTTCAGTCGCGGCGCGCGCGGCCGGCACGGTTTGCCAGACTTTGTCGCGCGCGTTCGGGCCTTGCACGGCGACGATCGCGTAATCGCGGCGCGGCGTGATGGTCAGGCCGAAGCTGCCTTCCGCGTTGAGCTGGCCGAACCAGGCGATGTCTTTGTCGGCGGTGCCGGCGTTCACGACCACGCGAAAGTGATCTTCGCCGAAGTAGTAGACGATCAGATCGTCGATCACGCCGCCGTTCGGGTTCAGCAGACAGGAGTAGAGCGCGCGGCCCGGCGTTTGCAGCTTGCCGACGTTGTTGGCCAGCGCGTAGTCGAAGAAGGCGCGCACCCGCTCGCCGGTGAAATCGACGACGCACATGTGCGAGACGTCGAACATGCCGGCGTCGGTGCGCACGGCGCGATGTTCGTCGATCTGCGAGCCGTAGTTGACGGGCATGTCCCAGCCGCCGAAATCGACCATGCGGGCGTTGAGCGCACGATGGGTGGCGTGGAGCGGGGTGTGTTTGAGTTCGGTCATGGGGCCTCGGGCGTCTCGCGAAACAAAAAAGGCCATGCGGCGCTACGCCTCGCGGCCTGATGGCTGCGAGCGATGCGCTGCATGGCCCCTCTGTCCTCGATACCTGAGAGATTGCGTTGCCGCGAACACTTTGACGTGTCGTGGTGAAACGCGCGCCCCTTCGGTGGGCAGCCTGCCGGAATCTGCGTTTGCAGATGGCTACTGCCGCTCTCCAGAGTGCGAAAAACCGGTGCCTCGATGTTGCCTGAAGGCGGGTTTTTCGACGCGGTCGGTCCTTTTGCCTGAGAGTTTGCGGGTGTGCCCCTTCGGCGGTGCGGCCTGCGATTTTCAGCGGCCAGCACGCTCTCCCGACGCGTGCGGCGAATGTACGCGACGCCCTCGGGCTTGTCAAATAAAGGCGCGCGAGCGGCGCGGGGGTTGGCGCAGCGCGATTACGCCTGTCAAAAAAAAGCGCGGGACGTGATGCCCGCGCAATTTTGCCGCTGCGTTGCCTGAACTGGCGCGATTATTCGCCGATGGCGTGTGCCGCGTTGTCCAGTTCCTGGTTCAGCACGCGCTGTTCGTCGCCGGACAGCCCGCCGCCGTGTTGCGCGGCCATGTCGTGCGCTTCCTGACGGATCACGTCGAGGCGATGATGCAGCGCGCCGCCTTGCGGGGGCGGATAGTAGCCTTGGTTGACGTGCGCGTCGATGCGGCGGCTCAGGTTGTCGATACGGCCATCGACCTGATGCAGGCGTTCATACGCGATCTGCTGCGGGTTGGGGCGCGGGGCCGGCGCCGGTTGGGGCGCCACCACGCAAGCGGCGAGCGAACTGAGCAAAGCGCATGCTGCTACTGCGCGAATGATACGGGGCATGGACTCTCCGGAAGTCGTTGTCGTTTTCTGGTGCTACCCGGGTAGCAACGGATCAGACGGCGTTAACGCTGACCGGACAGCGGCGCTTATTTGTAACGTTATGTTCCTTTCGGGCTTGTCAGTTTCAGGCGGCGCGGCGACGGTTATGAGACGGGTTTTAGGTACACAGATCGTCGCCGCACGCCGGCCAACCCGCTGGCCAACGCCTTAACGAATCCGCTCGAACGGCAAGCGGACGCCTTCCTCCGAACTGCGCGCGGCCAGTTCGATAATCGTCATGACGTCGACGGCTTCCTGGGCGCTGACGGGGAATTTCACGCCGTTCTGGATCGAATCGGCGAGGGCAACGTAGAAGCCGGCGTAATCGCCGTTAAGCGTCGGCAGTTCGCGTTCGACTTCCTGATCACCTTCCAGCACACGCAGCACGCCCGCCGTATTTCCAGCGGCGAAGCCCTCGTCGCCGGGACGCAGGCCGGCCTTCAACTGATCTTCCTGGGTGTCGAGCCCGTATTTCACGTAGCTGCCGCGCGTGCCGTGAATCGCAAACCGCGGCGCGAGCAGCATGGTGAGCGCGCTGGCGTGCAGCACCACCTCGAACTCGCCGTAACCGAGTTGAATGTGCACGTAGTCCGGCGCGCTGGCTTGGTCGCGATGCGTGCGCACGGTGGCCGACACGGTCTGCGGCGCGCCGAACAATGCCAGCGCCTGATCGATCAGGTGCGGCCCCAGGTCGAACAGCAGGCCGCCGCCGCGCGACGCCTCTTCGCGCCAGCGCTGCCTTACTTCCGGCCGGAAGCGGTCGAAATGCGATTCGAATTGGGTGACGCGTCCCAAGGTCCCGGCGGCGAGCAGGTCGCGCACCGTCAGGAAATCGCCGTCCCAGCGGCGGTTGTGGAACGGCACGAACCGTTTGCCGCGAGCCAGTGCGATGTTGGCGAGCGTGTGCGCGTCGGCGGCGGTGAGCGTGACCGGCTTGTCGACCACTACGTGCTTGCCGGCTTCCAGCGTGCGGCGCGCAAGGTCGAAGTGCGTGTCGTTGGGCGTCGCGATCACGACGCAGTCGATTTCCTCGAGCGCGAGCAGTGCGTCGAGATCGGCCACCACCTTCGCGTGCGGATAGTCGGCGAGCGCCTGCTCGGGCCGGCCCGTCGCGATGGCCGCGACGCTCGCGCGGCCGCAGTGGTCGAGCACCGGCGCATGAAAGGTGGCGCCAGCAAAACCGTAACCCATCAATCCAATCTTCAGCGATGCGGACATGCGTGTCTTCCTGCAAAACGGCGCGCCGCCTGGCCACCGCGGCGTCGGCGCGCAACGCCGTAATTGTGGCATGTTCGGCGAGCGGGCCGGCGCGGCGGACGACGGGCGTTGCGAGAGGTCATCCGTGTTAACATCGCTCCTCTCGCGCGAACCCAAGCGGGCCGGAACAACCGCGCAGCATGCATGGTGCGCGGTTCAGCCGCCTGTGCCGTGCGGCATGATCCCGAGGCATGACCCCGAGGCAGCCAGACCGCCGGCCGGCAACGCCGAGCCGCCGCGTCCTCAACCGCCGCCTTCAACCGCATTACCCATCCACACACGATGTCCGCAGGCCTGAACCCCGCCCAAAATGAAGCGGTCCGTTATCTCGACGGCCCGTGTCTCGTGCTTGCCGGCGCCGGCAGCGGCAAGACACGCGTGATCACGCAGAAAATCGCGCACCTGATCGAGGCCAAGGGCTTCGAGCCGCGCCACATCGCCGCCGTCACGTTCACCAACAAGGCCGCGCTGGAAATGCGCGAGCGCGTGGGCAAGCTGCTCGAAGGCAAAACGCTCACCACGCCCGGCAAGGAAGGCCGCAAAGTGCCCGTCAACCAGTTGACGGTCTGCACCTTCCACTCGCTTGGCGTGCAGATTCTGCGTCAGGAAGCGGAACACGTCGGCCTGAAGCCGCAGTTCTCGATCATGGATTCGGACGACTGTTTCGGCATGATTCAGGAGCAGGTCGGCTCGACGGATAAGGGTTTCATCCGCAAGATCCAGTCGATCATTTCGCTGTGGAAGAACGGCATGATCATGCCGGAGCAGGCCATGGCGATCGCGGCGAACGAGGACGAGCATCAGGCCGCGATCGTCTACCGCAATTACGTGGCGACGCTGCACGCGTATCAGGCGGTCGATTTCGACGATCTGATCCGTCTGCCCGCCGAGTTGTTCGAGAAGAACGAGCAGGTGCGCGACCGCTGGCAGAACAAGCTGCGCTATCTGCTGATCGACGAGTATCAGGACACCAACGCGTGCCAGTACGAACTGGTCAAGCTGCTGGCCGGCAAGCGCGCGGCCTTCACGGCAGTGGGCGACGACGATCAGGCAATCTACGGCTGGCGCGGCGCCACGCTCGAAAATCTCGGCCAGCTGAGCAAGGATTTTCCGAAGCTGCATCTGATCAAGCTCGAGCAGAACTATCGTTCGACGGTGCGTATTCTGACCGCCGCGAACAACGTGATCGCGAACAACCCGAAGCTGTTCGAAAAGAAGCTGTGGTCCGAACACGGCATGGGCGACACGATCACCGTCACGCCGTGCAACGACGAAGAGCACGAAGCCGAATCCGTGGTGTTTCGTCTGTCCGCGCACAAGTTCGAGCGCCGCGCGAATTTCCGCGACTACGCGATTCTGTATCGCGGCAATTTCCAGGCGCGGATCTTTGAACAGGTGCTGCGCCGGGAACGGATTCCCTATGTGCTGTCGGGCGGCCAATCGTTTTTCGACAAGGCCGAGATCAAGGACATCTGCGCGTATCTGCGTCTGATTGCCAACGCGAACGACGACCCCGCGTTCATCCGCGCGATCACCACGCCGCGCCGTGGCGTCGGCAATACGACGCTCGAAGCGCTCGGCTCGTTCGCGGGCCAGGCGAAGGTGTCGCTGTTCGAGGCGGTGTATATGGGCGGCATCGAAGCGCGGCTGTCGCCGCGCCAGATCGAACCGATGCGTGTGTTCTGCGACTTCATGCAGCGCCTTACCGATCGCGCGGAGAAAGATGCCGCGGGTCCGCTGCTCGATGAACTGATGGACGCGATCCACTACGAGGCCTATCTGTACGACGCGTTCGACGAGCGTCAGGCGCAGTCGAAGTGGCAGAACGTGCTGGAGTTCATGGAATGGCTGAAGCGCAAGGGCACCAAGGCTGAGCCGGAAGGCGCCGCGAATAGCGAGGCGACCGGCTACGACACCGCCGACGGTCTCGGCGACACCGGCAAGAATCTGCTCGGCCTGATCCAGACGGTCGCGCTGATGTCGATGCTCGAAGGCCGCGAGGAAGATCCCGATGCGGTGCGGCTGTCGACGGTGCATGCGTCGAAAGGGCTGGAGTATCCGCACGTGTTTCTGGTGGGCGTCGAGGAGGGCATCATGCCGCACCGCGGCGGCCCCGACGACGAGCCGATCGACGACGCGCGCATCGAGGAAGAACGTCGATTGATGTACGTGGCGATTACGCGTGCGCAGCGCAGTCTGCATCTGAACTGGTGCAAGAAGCGCAAGCGCGCGAGAGAGACGGTGGTGTGCGAGCCGTCGCGTTTCATCCCCGAGATGTTGCTCGATGATGCGCCCCCGCCTACCGCGGAAGAAGCGCCGATGTCGCCGAAGGATCGGCTGGCGAGTTTGAAGGCGCTGTTGCAGAAGCCTTGAGTGATGCGGCGTGGCGTTTCGCCGTGCCTTGCAGCGGTGTGTCGTGTCGCGATGCGCGGGGTGCGCAAGACCCCGCGAGCGACAGGTGCTTCGACGGTTTGGCGGCACGCTCGCGCTAGAGTGACGCGGCTCGTCGACGGTGAAAGTCTGCGGGTGTTGCCGTTCACTGGAGACCGCTCGCATGACCTCGCTGCCGCTCGCCCCCTATCGCCGCGCGCTTGAAACCTACATCGACGCGAAAGACAACACGCGGGCCGAGCGCATCCCGGAGGCGTTCGCTGCCGACGCCGTGCTTACCATGTCGCTTGCGACGTCGAATATCGCGTTTCCGGCGCGCACCGTCGGCGCCGATGCAATCGCTAAAACGCTTGTCACCGATTTCGGCGCCCAGTACACGCGGTGCAGGACCTATTACGTCTGCGATGAGCTCGCCGTGCAAGACCACGCGATCGACGCGCTGCCCTGGCTGGTGGTGATGCGCGAACCGGCGACGGGTGCATTGCGCGTCGGTCACGGCGTGTATCGGTGGACGTTCGACGAGACACCGGTCGTTACAGGCTTTCATATTCATATCGCGCGCATGGACGTCGTGCCCGATGCCGATGGCGCTTTGCTCCACGCGCTGCAAGCGGGGCTGCCGTATCCGTGGCTGACGCCCGCTGTTTTGCATGCGCATCTCGCCGCGCTGGCTCGTGACATGCCGGCGTTGGCATTTGTCGACGCGTTCAGCCGGCCGGCGAGTGCCTCGCGCCACGAGTCATAAGCAAAAATCCCTGCCTCACGTTGCCGTGAGGCAGGGATTTTTCGTGCCGCAGCAAGCAACCGCTGCGGGCGGTCGCTGCCCGTCGAGCGAGTTACTTCACCGCGCTGACCATGTAATCGACGGCGGCCTTGACGTCCGCGTCCGAGGCGTTCGAGCCGCCCTTTGGCGGCATCGCGCCCTTGCCATGCAGCGCGTAGTTGTAGACCGTGTCCATTGGATCTTTCAGGCGCGGCGCCCAAGCGTCCTTGTCGCCGAACTTCGGTGCGTTCAGCACGCCGGCCGCGTGACAGGCCTGGCAGACCTGCGTATATAACGCCTTGCCGGCTTGCGAAGCATCCGCGCTTTGAGCACCGGCTGCCGGTGCGGCCGCTTGCGGCACGCTCGCCATGGCAGCCATGGCCGCTGCGGCTTGGGCCGCGCCTGCGTCGGACGCGCCGGCCGGGGCCGCTGCTGCTGTTGCGCCCGATGCCGCTGCCGCCGGCGCACCTGCCGCCGGCTGTGCCGGTTCAGGGAAGCTCGCGCCGGAATTGTTCGCCATATAGACCACGGCGCGGGCAATTTCGAAGTCGCTGTAGTCGTCGGGGCTGGTGCCGCCGCGCGGCGGCATGGCGCCTTTACCGGCGAGCGCCGTATGCCACAGCGTGTCGAAGCCTTGCGAAATGCGCGGAGCCCAGTCGGCGGTATTGGTGAATTTCGGCGCGCCTGCCGCACCCGACGCGTGACACGCGGAGCAAACGGCTTTGTAGACTTCCTCACCCGTTTTGTAGACGCGCGGCGCGTTGGCGTCGCGAATGTCGACCTGGGCGAACGGCTTGATGCGGGCGGTGACTTCGGCTTCGGAGAGGGAGTCGGTGCCGGCGCCGGTGCGTGTCGAATTATCGACGTACGCAACCAGCAGAACGATGATGACGATCGGAACAGCAAAGCTGGCGATGATCGCGGCGATGAGCTGTCCTGGGGTTTTGATCGGGGCTCCGTGTGGTGCTTCGCTCATGCTTGTCTCGTCTCCGTGGGTATGTGAGCGGTACAGCGTGACGGCAACTTCTTGTTCTATATCAGCCACGGACGATTATAGACGCAAGCTTTCGACGGCGGCGAGCGGCGCGGCGCGGTGTTCAGCAGGCGTTTACCCGCATCGGCGGGGGCGGGCCGAGCGCGTCGGATGGGGCTATCGAGGCCGCCCGGTGGACGCTTGGGCCGAAACCGGGTATTCTCTCGGTCTCGCTTTGGCGTCGCTTCCGCTCCGGTTGCCGCGCTTTTGTGTTGAAGCGCCCGTAGCTCAATGGATAGAGTACTGCCCTCCGAAGGCAGGGGTTGCTGGTTCGATCCCAGCCGGGCGCACCAAGTGAATTCCAGCGCTTCGGTCATTTTCCGAATCGCCATCCGCGTCCTTAGCATCTACGGGACGCGATCGTGTCAGGCTTTTTCCAAGCGCGTCAGCTCGACGGGCGAAATCACACACCAAACTAAGTACCCCAGAACGGGATTCGCACGTCCTTTTCGAATCCGTTCAGCGTCTCGGACGCCAAGAATTGGCCCGGCCGACGGCTTCTTGGAATTATGTCAGTTTCGCTGCGATGCCTCCGCCGATCCTTTTGTTAGCCATTTCGGTCAGCGCAACTCCAATTAGCCCAATTTGGTTTTCGCAATAGCGTCATATTTACCGGTCGTTAAAATAGGCCTGCTTTAACTATTTTTTAATTCAACATTAGTTTGCGCCGCACCGCCCAACGCAAACGACGCAAACAAAATCGCAAAAGGCCGCCCTAAGGCGGCCTTTGTCACATTCGCGGGCATTTCACGGTCAATTCATGCTTAGTTCACGGGCGCACCCGCCGCCGCATCCGCCTTAAAAACTGTCTTCCAGTCCGCCTTCATATCCACCACCAGCCAACCTTTCGTCCCGGCCTCATCCAGACCCTTGTCGAGCCTACCGCTCTTCGACGCGCGGTCATACGCATACTCCCGCTCCGCATCCGTGTGATGCACAAGCGCGGCCAGCCGAGGCCCATCGCCGGCCGAGGTCCACTCCAGCATCGGCACGTCGCCATCCGAATTACCAAACGCAATCACCGGACGCCGCCCGATCACGCGATCAATCGCGAGCGGTTTGGCCGACCCGTCGACCAGGTTGTCGACCTGCGCAAGCCGGGTCAGCGAGACCGCGCCGTTGGTCTGCGTGTAGCGGTATTTGACTGTGCTGCCGATCACCTGCTCCGGCGGAATGCCATACACGCGCTGCGCCAGGTCGCGCACGAACTCGACGTCGCTGCCGGTCACCAGATAAGTCTTAAAGCCGTTGGCGCGCAGATAGGCGAGCAATTCGAGCATGGGCTGATACGCCAGATCCGCATATAGCCGGTTGAAGCGCGGGTCGCTCGCGGAGTCGAACCATTCGTGCACGAGTGCGGCGAATTGATCGCTGGTCATGCCGGCATGCGCTGCGGCCAACACACGCATCGAACCCGTATCGCCGCTCGCCGCTATGCTTTTCAGATTGCCTTTGAGAATCGAGCGGAACGGCTCCTGACGCTTCCATTCCGGATGCTTGCCGGCCACCGTCTTCACGCGTTGCAACGCGAATACCAGCTGTACCGACGCGGGTTGTTCCGGCCACAACGTGCCGTCGTTATCGAATACGGCAATCCGGTCCGCACGGGGGATGAAATCCTTGGACTCGGGCGTCGTGACCAGTTGAACGAAGTCGACGATCGAGCGCTTGGCCGTGGTGTCGTTCCACGATGCCAGCGCCGCCGTCGATGCACCGGCGGCCGGTTCGCTCACCTCATGGTGCGGCGTGACGGAGCAAGCGGAAAGAACTACGACGGTAAGGGCAATGCAGTACCGGTGCATCGTGCGAATCATGAATTCCTCATCGAAAGAGGTGCGGCGAACTGGAAGGGAGCGTCAGTCTAATGGGGCGCGGCTATTGTTGCAGCCCCTATTGTTGCGACAGACGCGATCGTGACCAGATAAAGCGACCCACGCCGCATCGATTCACGAACGCCTGTTATGCGCTGAAGTGGTAGCGATATCGGGCCTTGTTCGACCGAGTGGTTTGGCGCGCCGATCGATATGCTCCTTGTTGAGCGATTGTCGCCGTTGCGTCCGCGTGTTCGGGACCGACGGGCGACGTCAGGCTAACGACCCTATCGGAGCACCATGAACGTCACCACATCAGACGACTTTACCGGCGTCCAGGCCAATCACTCCCTGTCGAAAGCCTTCATTGTGCTGGGCTATTCCGACGGAGCGATCTCGACGATCCCGAATAACTTCTTTCGCAACTGGATGGACGAGGAAGCGACAGTGGGCACTTTCGTGATCGGCAAGGGCTCGGGTATCGGTGTCGGTTCGATTGCTAAATACGACGGCGAGTTTCAGAAGCTGGTGATCGGGAAATACGTCGCCGGCGGTCTGCGACTGAAATTCCTATTGAACGGGCAGCACGACTTGCGGACCATTTCGACGTCGATGTTGAGCGTATACGGCGGCGATGGCATGCGGAATTCTCCGCCGCCGCAATACGGCGACACGGTGATCCGTAACGACGTGTGGATTGGTGATGAAGCGATGTTTCTCGGCGGGTCGACCGTTGAGAACGGCTGCGTGATCGGTGCAAGAACGCTCGTACCGGCTAATTTCAAAAGCGAGCCGTACGGTATCTACGTCGGCTCCCCGGCACGCCTCGTCCGGTTCCGGTTTCCCGAGAAAATCCGGGAGATGCTGGTTGAACTGGCGTGGTGGGACATGCCCGGGCTGTGGATCCGCCAACATAACAACCATTTTCTGGCCGACCTGACGGCGGACGAGGGGCAATCGATCGAAATCCTGACCGAGTTGCTGCGCGTGAAAAAAGAGTGGCTTGAACTGCGGGCCGCGGCGAACGCCTGATTGGTCAGCACGGAGCGGGCCGTCGCCAGCGGCGGTCCGGCTACCGGCGACGCCGCCTCAAACCGGCGGACCCAGCTAGCGGCTAGAGGTATTTGTCGCCGGGCTGGCGATCGCGGACCTTCCTGGCCGGCGAGCCGTATGTAATCGAGAACGCCTCCACCGCGTTGAGAACGAGTGACCCCGCGCCCACCACGCTGTGCTCGCCAATCGCGATGCCATGACGCAGCACGGCGCCGATGCTGACGGCGGCGTGGTTGCCGATATGGCAGTTTCCACCGGTCGTCACGCCAGGCGCGAGGCTGGAAAAATCCTCCATCACGCTATCGTGATCGAGCGAGGCCTGGGTATTGACGATGCAGCCGCGTCCAATCCGGCAGGCCGGATTGATCACCGCGCCAGCCATGACGACCGAGCCGCCATCGATAGTCGTTTCCTTGCCGATGCTGGCGGACGGATGCACCGCGCTGACAAACGGCAATGACGCGCAGACGTCGGCCACTTTTGCCGTCACTCGCGCGCGAACGCTGTTATCGCCGATCGCGACGATCACGCCCTTCAGATCATGTTCTGCAACAAGCGCCGGAAGATCGGGCTCGCCACCCAGAACGGCATAACCAAGGGTCGTTTCGCCGACCTGCCGAAACGCGTCGATCAGCCCGACGATCCGGTAACGTCCCTGTTGTTCGACGATGTCGATCACCACTTTCGCGTGGCCGGACGACCCCACGAGCACGATGTTTTGCATTGCATGCGTTCCAGTTGAAGGCCGACCGCTTTCAATTGACGCTGGCAACGATGCTCACAATGCGCTCAACCTGTACCGGGCTCAAGTCCGGAAAGATCGGCAGGCACAAGATTCGTTTCGACGCAGCGCTGGCGGTCGCCAGATTGGCGTTATGCGCCGATGGTAGCCCACGATACATCGGAAATTCGGAAATCAGCGGATAGAAGTAGCGGCGCGCGAAGATGTCGTGTTCCTTCAGCCGCTCATACAGCGCGTCGCGGCTGATCGGAAAACTGTCTTCGACCTGCACGGGAAAGTACGCGTAGTTCGCGACTTTCTCGCCTGCGTCCTGCAGGCAGCGAATGCCCGGCACGTCGGCCAGCAGCGCGCGGTACTGCGCGTCGATCGCCTTGCGTTTGGCCAGCGCCTTGTCGACGTGTTGCAATTGCAGCAGCCCGAACGCGGCGTTGATCTCGCTCATCTTGCCGTTGATGCCGGCTGCCACGACCGTCACTTCATCCACGAAACCGAAGTTCTTCAGATGGTCGATGCGCTGTTTCGTCTTCGCATCCGGGCAGATGATCGCGCCGCCTTCGAACGTGTTGAAGACCTTGGTTGCATGAAAACTGACGATCGACAGATCGCCGTGTTTAAGCACGCTGCCGTCTTCGGTCTGCACGCCGAACGCGTGCGCGGCGTCGTAAATGACCTTGAGATTGTAGTTGTCGGCAATCTTCTGGATGGCCTTTACATCGCACGGATGGCCATAGCAGTGCACCGGCATGATCGCGGTCGTTTGCGGCGTGATGGCGGCTTCGATCTTCCGCGGATCGAGATTGAGCGTGTCCGGATCGACGTCCACGAAAACCGGCTTGATGCCGTTCCACAGCAACGAGTGCGCCGTCGCGGCGAACGAATACGGCGTCGTAATCACTTCGCCGTTGATACGCAGCGCCTGCAGCGCGGTAACGAGGGCCAGCGTGCCGTTGGTGAAGAGCGCGAGGTGCTCGACGCCGAGGTACTCGCAGAGCGCCTTTTCGAGTTGCTGGTGAAACGGCCCGCCGTTCGTCAGGATCTTGCTCGTCCAGATCTTTTCGAGGTACGGCAGGAACTCCTCCAGCGGCGGAAGATGCGGCTGGGTGACGTAGATGCGTTCGTCGTCCAGCGACGCGATCGCACGAAGAGGAGCGCTAGAGCCCATAGTTTCCTCGTTGCTGTTTTTTAGTCCGGATGACGGGCGAGTACGGTTTGCGGCTCGTCCGTGCTGAAGGCGGCCGGAGCGAGACCGTCGCTCCAGCGCTGCCACATCGTGTGAAACGCGCGCGAGAGGCTTTGCGCGACGACCTCGGGCTGGAACGGCGCCGACTGCATGCAGCGCTCGCGCAAGCCCGTGCGAATGCTCGCGAGCGCCGGAATGTCGGACGCCAGCTGGATGCCCTTGGCGACGAAGTCGTCCGCGTCTTCCGCCGCGAAAGCATCGAGGCCCGAATGCGACAGCCATGCCGTGGCGGCCCGGCTCGCCATTGTCTTGCCGGCGATCGTCAGCGTGGGCACACCCATCCACAGCGAGTTCAGAACCGTCGTCGAACCGGTGTAGGGGAACGTGTCGAGACAGATGTCGACCTGAAAGTGCTGCTGCAGGTAGACCTCGACGCGCGAACGCGGACGGAACGTCAAACGGTCCCGCGAAATGCCTTCGTTGACGAACCAGCTGATAAGGTTCTCGTCGCCTTCGTCGCCGTTCATCGAGCCGAGCACCATGCGCGACGTCGGCAACTCGCGAAGCAGCCTTGCCCACACGGCGATCACGTCCGGCCGCAATTTGTTCAGCCGGTTGAAACTGCCGAACGTGATGTAGCCGTTATGCATTGCCGGCAGGATGTTGACCGGCGGCGCGTTCCTGTCCGGCAGGAACGGCCCGATGGAAGCCAGATGGACCAGCTTCTCGGAGAACTGCTTTTCCATCTCGCCGAACGGCGTGAAGAAACGGTCGCTGAGGTAGTAGTCCATCGCGTCGAGACCGGTCGTCGCCGGATAGCCGATCCAGCTGACCTGGATCGGCGCGGGCTTGCGTGCAAACGCCTGCAGTCGGTTGCGGCCGGTGTGCCCGCTCAGGTCGATCAGAATGTCGATCTTGTCGGCGCGCACCTTGTCGATGAATTGCTCGTCCGAAATGCCGGCCGTGCGGGTCCATTGATCGACCTGGGTCGTCAGCCAGTGCGTGTAATCATCGTCGTGCACGTGGTTGTAATAGACGTGGAGCGACAGGCTCTTGTCTTTCGCGAGCGGCTCGATGATCGGCATCAGGTACGACGCGACCGCGTGACGGAACAGGTCGCCGGAAACGATGCCCACTTTCAGTGGGCGACCGGGCGCGCGGCTATTCGTGTGACGCACCTTCTGCAAGCGCAGCGAGGCCTCGTGAATCCGGGCAAATTCGCGATGTTCGACGTAGATCTGCTCGGGGGCGATTTGCGGATTGTGCGCGATGGTGAAGAGCAGATTGCTGCGCGTCGGCGAATTTTTCGGATCGAGTTCGAGTGCGCGGCGAAAGCATTGCTCGGCCTCGTCCGTGGCGCCGATGTCGAGCAGCACGACGCCCAGCGTGCTATGGGACTCCGCGTAGTCGGGCGTCAGTTCGGTGGCGCGACGGCACTCGGCGACCCCTTCGCGTGCGCGGCCGAGGCCGGAGAGCACCATGCCGAGAATACGGTGGCCTTCCGAATGATCCGGATGCAGTTCGAGCAGTTTCCGGCACTCGGCTTCCGCTTCGGCATGCTTGCCCAGCAAGCGCAGCAGATCGGCGAGTGCCTTACGCACTTCGGAATCGTCGCTGCCGAACGCGACGGCGTTTTTCAAAGGCTGCAGCGAGTCGGCATAGCGGCCAGCCCGATGAAGCGCGATACCGAGGCAGCGCCATGCAAGACCGTTCGACGGACACCGTTCCGTCATGCCTTGGGCGAGTTTGATCGCGTCCGGAATGTGGCCCTTGGCAAAGAGCGTGTTGAAACGGGTGATTTCTTGCGGGGTGGGGCGGCGCGTATCGAGCGTCGCCGGCGCGGCGTCTGTCGCGTCACGGTGCGTCGACACGACCTCCGCCGGCGCCGGTTCGGGCGAGACGACCACCGGTGCGACCGCAGCCGTGGCGTAGCGGGTACCGCCGTGCGCCATGCGTGTAATCAGTCCGTCGACGGCCGGTCCTTTCAAGCCCCTTTGCTGTCCCATTTCCAGTGCCATCCAGGCCGCCTGAATCTGGTCCGCGTCGATCAAGGCGCTGATGTAAGCGACCCAGAATTGGCCGTTGTTCGGCGCGCCGCCGAGCGCGGCTTCCAGATGCGGCAGGGCGTCGGCGGGACGGCTGCGCTGCACGTACAGCACGCCGAGGTTGTATTGCACATCGACGTGGCCGGGTACGGCGTCGAGGATCGCGCTATACAACGCTTCGGCGTCGTCGAGCTCACCCTTGTGGTGATGCGCCAGCGCGGTCTGCAAAACCAGAGCGATGTCTTGCTCGAGCTGTTGCTCGGGCGTCAAAGGTTCAGCGGTCGGCTGGTCGTGAAGGAGAGTCATGGTCTCAGCGCGGAATGGTCTATGACGGAAATTGTGCGACGGGGCAGGGGTTTCCGATGCGCGGAGATGACGGTAAAAACGCCGCCTGTTTAGCGTATGGACGGGCAGGCGCGGGCGCCGAATGACAGAAAAAAGCCCGCACTAGGCGGGCTGAGGGAACGAGCGCGTCCCACTTCGACGCGTAGTTCTTATTGTCGGGTTGTACGCGAGGACCTGGTGCCGGTGTCCGCTTGCCTCGCGACAAAGCGGCGGCTTTCAGGTTCCGCGGTAAATCTGCTTACATGCGGGCCATGCGCTGGTACTCGCCGGCTGCCTTGGCGCGTCCCATGGCCGCTTCGAACTCGACATGCAGTTCGTTCTGCGTCGTTTCGGCTTCCACCAGCAGCGCCGCGTCCATGGCCTGGATCTGGCGAATCTTTTCCAGCGCGGCCGGTTCCTGCTCGGCCACCAGCGACATTAGCAGCGGCGAGCGCGCTTCGGTAAGGCGGGCCGCTTCCGGCCAGTCTGCCAGCGACGCCGCCTGGGCGATTTCCTGCGTCATTGCCAGCAGGCGATCGACTAATTCCGTCTGGTTCATGTTGAGCGCCTCCGTCAGGCTCGGCGATTACGAGTTGTTGGCGCTGGCCAATGCACCAGCGCTGTTGGCGCCGCCGAACAGCGCGGTCAGGTATTGCGAATTGCTGTTGGCACTCGCCATCAACGTGTTCAGCGCCGTGAACTGCGCCTGATACTGGCTCGTCAATTGCGCCGTGTAGTCGGCGAGCGCGCTTTGCTGCGTGGCGACGCTCTTCAGATCGGTGTTCAGCCCGGTGTTCTGGGTATCGATGATGCCGCCGGTCTGCGTGAACGTCGTGATGTCGTTGTTCAACTGCGCGGCGATGCCGTTGGTCGAGTTGAACAGCGAAGCGACCGTCGCCGGGTTGGCCGTCAGTGCGGTGGTCAGTGTCGGGCTGTCGACCACGAGCGTGCCGTCCGCCGGATCGTCTTTCAGCGTGATGCCGATCGACGCCAGCGTGGTGCCGGTGCTGCCCGAGCCGACCGCGCCGCCCACCACCGAGGCCAGGGCGTTCTGAATGGTCAACAGCGTCGAGTCGCCCAGCAGCGGGCCTTGCGACGATGACGACGAGTTATACGAGGTGAGCGTGGCCATCGTCGTGACGACGGTGTTGTACAGGCTCACGAAGGTGTTGATCGCGCTGCTTTCCGCCGTTGTATCCGGCGTAACGTTCAGCGTCTGCGACGTGTTGACCGCTGCCGCCGACAGATTCAACGTGACGCCCGAAATGGCGCTCGTTACCGAGTTGCTTGCGCTGGTCGCGGCGATGCCGTTGATCGAGAACTCCGCGTCTTGGGCGGAGGTGCTTTGCGACCAGGCGCTGCTCGTATTCGCCGAGGTGATGGTCGACTGACCGCCCGTCGTGCTGGCCGTCGACGTCACACCGAGGCTCGACAAGCCGTTGTCGCTCGTGACGTTGGTCGTCACGTTGATCACGTTGGCCGCGCCGCTGTTCGCCGAGCGCAGCACAAGGTGGGCGCCGTCCGTGCCGGTCACGACCGTCGCCGTCACGCCGGGGTTGCCGCTGGCGCCGTTGATCGCGGCCGCAATGCCGGACAGCGTGTTGTTGGTGCTGTCGATGCTGACGTTCACCGACTGGCTGCCGAGCCCGATCGTCAACGTGCCGGTGCCAAGTTGCGTGGTCGCGCCGA
Source organism: Paraburkholderia sp. BL21I4N1 (assembly GCF_002973525.1). Taxonomy (GTDB): domain Bacteria; phylum Pseudomonadota; class Gammaproteobacteria; order Burkholderiales; family Burkholderiaceae; genus Paraburkholderia. The sequence goes on along the minus strand of NZ_PVEN01000011.1, from coordinate 151,215 downwards.
ACGCCGCCGACGACAACGCCTGCGAACCGGCGATCTGTTGCACGGCGACCGTATAGCTGCCGGCCACGGCGCCCTTGCCGGCCGTAGCGGCCAGGCCGGTGCCGGTGGCGGTGGCGGTGAAGGTGGACAACGTCGAACCGCTCGCCAGACCGGCAATACCGGATTGCAGCGCGCTCAGCGCGGCGCTCAGTGCGCCGTACGCGGAGAGTTTGGTGTTGTCGGTGGTTTGTTGCGCCGACAGCGCCGCGGCTTGTCCCGCGGTCTTTGCGTTCACGAGCGCCGTGACGAGCGACGACACGTCCATCGACGAATTGCCCGTCGAGCCGCTGATGATCGACTGAGCGGCCGACTGCAGCGCAGCGTTGGCGCTCGCTGTAGAAGACGTGGTTGAGATCGAGGACATGCTGAGGCTCCAGGCGTCTAGGAATCTGAAATTGGGTAGTGCGGGATGCTACAGCATCGTGTGTTGCAAATGCACATCGGGAGGCGTGCCTCCCGTTGCTTGAAACCCGGCTGCGCGCCGTCTTTTGATAGCGCGGCGCGCAGCCAGTACTACGTCAGCTCTTATTGCAGGAGCTTCAGAACTTGCTGCGGGTTCGAGTTAGCTTGCGCCAACACCGAGATACCTGCTTGTTGCAGCACTTGCGCCTTGCTCAGGTTCGCCGTTTCTTGTGCGAAGTTGGCGTCCGTGATTTGCGATTGTGCCGACGACAGATCGGTCGACTCAGCTTGCTGCGACGTAGCGATTGCCGTGAAACGGTTTTGCGCGGCGCCCAGCGATGCTTGCAGGTTGTTGACCGTTTGCAGAGCGTTGTCGATGGAGACCATCGCTTCGTTCGCGCCCGTCACCGTGCTGATGTTCAGGTTCGAGACCGTCGGCGGGCTGTTGATCGCGTTGATCTGCGCCACTGCCGAAGCCTGAGCTGCCGAACCTGCGCCTGCCGTCGTCGTTGCAGCGGCCTGGAGTGCCAGTGCCGTACCTTGCGTACCCGTACCTGCCGTTGCGCCTGCGCCGAACACTGCAGCTGCGACGGTTGCGGCGATTGCCTGGTTGTTCTGGTCGGTGAAGGTATAGCCGCCCTTGCCGTCCGACAACACGTTGATTGCCGTGATGGCCGGGCTAGCTGCCGACGTGTACGTACCCGTTGCGTCGACGCTGACCGACACCGTGCCGACGGTTTGACCCGTTTGCACCAGGCCGCCACCGATCTTCGCTGCCGACATCGACTGGCTCAGGTTCAGGCTGATGGTCTGGCCAACGTTAGCGCCGACCTGGAACGTCACGTTACCTGCCGAGCCGTCCAGAATGTTCGTGCCGTTGTACGTCGTTTGCGACGCGATACGGTTCACTTCCGAGATCTGTGCCGAAACTTCCTGTTGCAGTGCGGCCTGGTCGCTCGACGACAGCGTGCCGGTCGATGCCTGCACAGCCAGCTGGCGAATACGTTGCAGGCTGGAGGTCAGCGACGACAGTGCGCTCGATGCCGTTTGAATCATCGACACGCCGTCGTTGGCGTTCGACACGCCTTGATTCAGACCGTTGATCTGCGTTTGCATACGCGTCGAGATCGCCAGACCTGCTGCGTCGTCGGCCGCGCTGTTGATGCGCTTGCCCGAAGACAGACGCGTGATGGCTTGCGAGAGGGCGCTTTGCGAGCCATTGAGGTTTTGCTGTGCAACCAGCGAGTTGATGTTGCTATTGATTCCGAGCATGAAAATCTCCTAAATAAGCCTTGAGCCCAATACGCCACGTTGGCATCGGCGGAAGCACTCGTTCATTGCTGGCCGCCTCAGTGAAGGTTGACGGCGCCCCTAAAAAAAACTTGAGGCACTTTGTTCAATGCCTTCCCAATTGTTTTGCCGCCGCGACGCTGCGCCACATCGCTGGAAGCCGCTTGCTGGCTTGCTTGGCGGGCGCACTGCAGGGATTGAAAAGGTGACGTATTCTCGTTTTATCTTGTAACAAACTCGGGAGAAATCATGCAGAAACGCAGGATTGGACGAACCGAATTGCAGGTCGCGCCGCTTATGTTTGGCGGCAATGTTTTCGGCTGGACCGCCGATGAAGCGACTTCGTTTTCCATTCTGGATGCGTTCGTCGACGCGGGTCTCGACTTCATCGATACCGCCGACGTCTACTCGGCCTGGGTGCCCGGCAACCAGGGCGGCGAGTCGGAGAGCATTATCGGTAAATGGTTCCAGCGGAGCGGCAAGCGCAGCCGGATCGTGCTGGCGACCAAGGTTTCGAAGCATCCGCAGCGGTTGGGGTTGTCGGCGGCGAACATTCAGGCGGCGGTCGAGGATTCGCTGCGGCGCCTGCAAACGGATTACATCGACATTTATTTTTCCCACGACGACGACACTGCCGCGCCGCTCGCCGAAACGCTCGGTGCTTACCAGAAGCTGATCGAGGCCGGTAAGGTTCGGGTGATCGGCGCTTCAAACTACGGCGGCGCGCGGATCGAGGAAGCGCTGGCGGTGTCCCGCCAGCACCAACTGCCCGAATATCAACTGCTGCAGCCGGAGTACAACCTGTATGACCGCGCCGAGTATGAACGCGACGTCGAACCGGTGGCGCTGGCCAATCAGCTCGGTGTGGTGGTGTATTGGAGCCTGGCGAGTGGTTTTCTGTCCGGCAAATACCGCTCGTCGGCGGATCTGGCGGGCAAAGCCCGCAGCAGCCGCGTCGAGAAATATCTGAACGAACGCGGCTTGCGGATTCTCGGCGCGCTCGACCGCGTCGCCGACCAGCACGGCAGCACGCCCGCCACCGTCGCTCTCGCCTGGCTGATCGCGAGGCCCAGCGTAACGGCGCCGATTGCCAGCGCGACTTCGGTCGAACAGCTTAAAAGCTTGGCGGCCGCCGTCCATTTGATGCTCACGGGCGCCGATATCCGCGAGCTGGACGAGGCGAGCGCCTGACGCGCGGATGGCCTGGCGCAATCGCTAAACCCCTGGTAGGATGGGGAGTTTCCTGATATCATCGGGAGTGAATTGAGATCTTTGCCTGTTTCGTCAATGTTTTCCGTTGATGAAAGGTTGGCGAAACGGCAACAGACGCGGCTTTTGCATTAACGTCTGTCCGCGTTCGGCGGTGAACTCCCCACCTCTCTTTTCCGGCCTCCGTGGCCGCTTTGCCTCTCGTTTCATTCGTGGTTTGGCCGGGTTCTGCCCGCGTTTGCCTGTTACTGGCCATGAATCGAAACGACCGGAGGGCCGGCGCGTGAGCGGTTTCCCGCCACGCAAATTAACCCGTATCAAGTGATTGAGTTAGGAATTACATGACGACGATTCTTCTGAAGGAAAACGAGCCGTTCGAAGTGGCGATTCGCCGCTTTCGTCGCGCAATCGAAAAGAATGGCCTGATCGCTGAACTGCGTGAGCGCCAATCGTACGAAAAGCCGACTACGGCACGTAAGCGCAAGAAGGCTGCTGCTGTGAAGCGCCTGCACAAGCGCCTGCGCAGCCAGATGCTGCCGAAAAAGCTGCACTAAGCACGCTTTTTTAGCACGGCCGAACGGCGGTGTGAGCTTCGAAAGAAGCCACATCGCCGTTTTGCTTTTGGGGCCGTCGAAGACCGTTGAGCGCGGTGGTTTAAGGTGAGTTGACGGGGATTAAGCGGCGCTTTTCAGTCGCTCAGATGACAGGCTGAATTGCAGGGCGATCGAACTCAATCGCTCATGCCATTCCCAGGTGCCGAATACGTCGTGGACGTTCTGCAGGCAACTGAGCAGGTCGATGGTGGCTGGGTCATAGACGTTGAGGCGCGCGCGCAGCAGCGCTTTCTTTAGCGCCGACACGCCGACGTCCATGTAAGCGGGCACCTGCACGAGTGATTTGCCGATGTAGCGCACGGGAATGCCCTCCATCGCGCTCATATAGTCGAGCGGTTTGATGAAGCTGCCGACTGGACAGCCGCCGCAATAACCGCGGTAGGCGCCCCCGCCGCGCGGCAGCAGCGCGGCGCGCTTCTGGCCAAGCAGATGAGTGACGGCCTGATCGAAAATATCCTGATGCGTCAGGAAGTTAAGCGTTTTCATGGTTGGTCTCCCACGCGTTACGCAGCGGTTATTCGTTGTTAGTGCGCATGACGATCAGTATCAGGCGCGCACCGATTAACGAAGCCCGGACTAGCGCGGCGAAAGACCCTCAATTCGCGGATTTGGCGCGCCGGCCGCGTCAAACCGCCTTGCGGTTGCGTCCCTTCTTGCCAAGCGCCGCGCATTGCACCCGACACATGCAATTCGTCTCGTGGTCGTTCACCATGCCGACCGCCTGCATGAATGCATAACAGATCGTCGATCCGACAAACTTGCAGCCGTAGCGTTTGAGCGCCTTGCTGAGCGCGTCCGAGACTTCGGTCGAGGCAGGCGCCTGCTTGTACGACGCCCAATCGTTCTGGATCGGCGTCTGGTCGACGAACGACCACACGAAGTTCGCCAGCGAGCCGTGCTCGCTCTGGATCTGCTGCACGGCGCGTGCATTGGTGATGGCCGCTTCGATCTTGCCGCGATGGCGCACGATGCTTTCATCCGCAACCAGCGCCTCCACGTGTTTCTGCGTAAAGCGGGCCACCTTGTCGATGTCGAAATCGGCGAAGGCGCGGCGGTAGCCGGCCCGTTTGTTAAGAATCGTCGACCATGACAAGCCTGCCTGAGCGCCTTCCAGCACCAGCATCTCGAATAGATGCTGGTCGTCGCGCGAGGGCACGCCCCATTCGGTGTCGTGATAGTGTGCGAGCGATTCGCTCGACGCCCAGTTGCATCGCTGTGTCACCGTCGTGCTCCTGCGTTGTCATGTCGCCCGCAAGCATAGCCGAAGCCGCATGTCGCGCAAGCTGGCCATTCGGCCGATTGCGGGATTGAAACGGACCTGCCACGCTACGCGTTATTCACCCTCTGAACTCTTTCAATTCGATGAGCCAAGACCTCTTTCTGATCGGCGTTGACGGTGGCGGTAGCGGCACGCGCGTGGTGCTCGGCGACGCGCAGGGTCGCGAACTGGCACAGGCGGCAAGCGGGCCGTCGGGTTTGGGGCTGGGCGTCGAGCGCGCGTGGCAATCCATCGCGGCCGGCTGCGGTGACGCATTCGCGAGCGCTGGGATCGCGCTCGACTGGTCGCGTTGCGTGCTGGGTTGTGGTCTGGCCGGGGTCAACAATCGCGAATGGCTCGCCGCGTTTCGCGCGCAGGCGCCCGCTGTCGCGGGGCTCGCGGTGGAAAGCGACGCCTACACCACGTTGCTCGGCGCGCACGGCGGCGCGCATGGCGTGATCGTGGCGTTGGGCACCGGCAGCGTGGCGGCTGTGCTCGACGGCGACGGCGAATGCCGCATCATCGGCGGCTTCGGTTATCCGTCGGGCGACGAAGCGAGCGGTGCGTGGCTCGGGCTGCGCGCCATCGTGCACGCGCAGCAATCGCTCGACGGGCGCGTTCCCCGCGACGATCTCGCGCAGGCGCTGCTTGCCCACACCGGTGCGCACGACCGAGACAGCCTGGTCGTCTGGCTCTGCGAGGCCAATCAGACCGCTTATGCGAGGCTGGCGCCGATCGTCATCGCGTATCGCACGCATCCGTTTGCGGCGCGTCTGCTTGACGAGGCGGGTGCGGAAGTGGGCAAGATGATAGCCGCGCTGGATCCGTCGGCGAGCTTGCCGGTCGCCTTGTGCGGTGGCCTTGGCGCGCCTTTGCGCGAGCATGTGCCGCAGGCTTGTCAGGCAAGGTTGCGCGAGCCGCTGGCCGACTCCGCGCATGGTGGATTGCAACTTGCGCAGCGCGAAGCCCGGCGCATTGCCGGCTGAGCGCGCTGGTTGAAGTGCGCTGGTTGAAGTGCTGGCTGAGCGCGCCGTTTAAGCGCGCAGCCCAGGTTTCACCGGCGGCGGTGCGGACCGCAGCCGCGATTTCGTCAGGCAACGGTAAAATACGCGCTTCGACGCTGCCCGGTTGCTCACACCATGTACAAAGTCATTGCCACGGATCTCGACGGCACTCTGCTCAATGCGGATCATCAGGTGGACCCGTTCACGGTCGCCACCGTACGCAAGCTGGAAAGCGACGGGCTGTACTTCGTGATCGCAACGGGCCGTCATTATTGCGACGTCGCAGGCATTCGCGACGTGCTGGGCATCAGCCCGTATCTGATTACGTCGAACGGCGCGCGTATTCATGCGCCAGACAACACCGTGATCCACGCCGACGACCTGCCGCCCGCGATCGTGCAACGCCTGGTGCTGCCGGAAATCGTCGGCGAGCATGGCCGCATCATCGTCAACCTGTTCGCGGACCAGGCGTGGTTGATCGATCGCGATGCGCCGGATCTGTTGAAATTCCATCAGGATTCCGGCTTCACCTACGAGGTGACCGATCTGCCGAAACACAACGGCGCCGACATCGCGAAGGTTCTCTACATCGGCGACCCCGCCGATCTCGCGCAAGTCGCAACGAACCTTGAGCGCGAATTCGGCGACGCGTTGTACGTCACGTATTCGCTGCCGGACTGTCTGGAAGTGATGACGTCGAACGTATCGAAGGGGCGAGCGTTACAGATCGTGCTCGGGCGCCTGGGCGTGAATGCCGCGCAGTGCGTGGCGTTCGGCGACAACATGAACGACATCGATCTGCTGGAGACGGCGGGCCATCCGTTCATGATGAACAACGCCAACCCGGATCTCATCACGCGCCTGCCGAATGTGCCGCGTATCGGCAACAATTTCGAGGCGGGAGTTGCGCACCATCTGCGTAAGCTTTTCTCGCTTAACGACGAACTCATGTCCTGAGCTGAAATGAAACCGGCCCGGTTCCAGTTTCATGGAAGCGGGCCGGTTTGCGACGCAAGCTATTTGAAAAGCCCAGGCAGCGCACGCTCAATCATTCGCGATCGCTCAGCGGCATCCTGGAGCGCGTTAGTGTGCTGAACGATCACCCGTGCCATCCACCGCGGTAACCGCCGCGATCGTCATGGCCCCAGCGGCGGTCGTTATGATCCCAACCACGCCCATCGCGGTGGTCACGGCGGTAGTAGTCACCGCGATCATAGCGATGGTCCCATCCGCCATCGCGGTAGTAGACCGGTTGTGGCGCTGCATAGACCGGAGCCGGTTGCGCATAGACCGGTACGCCGAGCGACAGGCCGATATTCAGATTCGTATGCGCTTGCGCGACACCGCATACGCCGACCGCGAGTCCTGCGGCAACGAGCAAGTGAGTGACGATGCGTTTCATGTTGTTCTCCTGTGAGGCGACGAGTGTTTGTCGCACAGGATCAATGTACGCATGCCGGCCCGAGGTGACTGCGACGAGATGTTACGGACTGCAAGCATCTTCACAGGGTTGAAAGCTCGCTGAAGCCGGGTCCATGACGCGCTGCTCAGCATGGCGGCCTCCGCCAACTCGCTGTTCTATAGACGGTTTCCCTACCACCCAGAAGAAAGAACGACGCCGGCGTAATGAGTTGCCAGAAACGATTTGCCGGAAACCTGGCCGCCGTGTTCGTAATCGTGGCTTACATCTGTATTACCGAATTAATCCGCCGCGTTCGACGAAGCCGCCGATGCAGCCGCCGATGCAGCCGCCGATGGCGCGCCGGGCAGCGCCGCGCACGGGCAATCGGTAGAACGGCCATCTAGGCCCTCGCGGTCATGCTTGAAAGTCGCCTGGGCGACGCCGTTCTGCCAGTTGAGGCGAACAATATAAATACTGTCGAAGTCGTCGCTCTTCCAGTTCGGGACATCGGCGGGATTGCCGCCGTGCGCGCTCAGCATCTGGCGCAACAACTTCACGATCAGCTTGTGCTCCCAGGCAACGACGATCAGCTTGCCGCGATTGTCGGGATTCACGAGCGCGGCACCCAACTGGTCGATCTGCGCAAACCCGTACGGCGTTTGTACGGGCATCTGGAATTGAATGGCCGTCGGCTCGATCGTGGCAAGCGGCCGGATGTAGTAGTAAGGGTGGCCGCTGTCGTCTTTCTGCTGGCCGGGATCGGGGGCGTAGATCGCATCCGGTTTGCCGAACTTGGCCGCGATCACCGCCGGCAAAGCCAGCGCCCGGTTCAACCCCTGGCAATTGAGTTGCCCGTAGCCCGCTGCGGGTTTCTCGCCGTGCCGCACGAACACGAGCGTTTCGGTATGACTGTCGGTCGCATGCGCATTGGGTAAAGCCAGCGCGTCGGCGCACAAGCCGCCGACAATGAGTGCGATGCCATGCAGAAATCCGCGGAAACGGTTCATTGGTAGTACCTGTGCGAGCTTGGGAAGTCGCACGATTCTAGCAGCGGACTTTCAGCCCGCCCTTCGCGGCATGCCGAACGCGATGCAAGGGTGAACCGGCAACGGAACGACCCGAAACAAAGCGAAGCGGGCGCCGAGGCGCCCGCTTAATCTGCTTGCTCAACCGCATCCGCCGATCAGTCGACTGCCAGCGTCGCCGAATTGCCGCGGCGGTTTTCGGCGATAACCGGATACAGCACGCCTGCAATCATCGCGCCGAGGATCGGCGCCACCCAGAACAGCCAAAGCTGATCCATTGCCGCCCCGCCGACGAAGAGTGCCGGCCCCGTGGAGCGAGCCGGATTGACCGACGTGTTGGTGACCGGAATGGAGATCAGATGAATCAGCGTCAGGCACAAGCCAATGGCGATCGGCGCGAAGCCGGCCGGCGCGCGCTTGTCCGTTGCGCCCAGAATGACGAACAGGAAGACGCCGGTCATGACCACTTCGCAAATAAACGCCGCCGCGAGCGAATAGTGGCCCGGCGAGCGTTCGCCATAGCCGTTGCTGGCGAAGCCGCTGGCCACGAGGTCGAAACCGGGTTTGCCGGACGCGATCAGCGACAGCACCAACGCGCCGAGCACCGCACCGATTACCTGCGCAACGATATACGACGGCAGATCACGCGCTGGAAAGCGCCCGGCGACCGTCAAGCCGACGCTCACCGCCGGATTCAGATGGCAGCCGGAAATGTGGCCGATCGCATAAGCCATGGTCAACACGGTCAACCCGAACGCGAACGCCACGCCCACGAAGCCAATGCCGAGACCATGAACCGGGCCGGCGAAGTTGGCGGCGAGGACGGCGCTGCCGCAGCCGCCGAGTACGAGCCAGAAGGTGCCGAAGAGCTCGGCGGCGAGGCGTTTTGACAACGGCATGATCGGTAATCCTAAAAAGAATGGCGCTTTACACGGCACAGATGGCACAAGCCGCGCGTAGAGGTTTGAGACGCGCAATTCTAAGGAAGGGCAGCCAGAATGGGTGTCAAGAATTGTCAAAAGAGGAGTCTGCTTTACCTATTATTGCCGGATAAAGATGGCGTTTTACAATTCATCGAAGTTTAATAATTATCAGAGGATATCTTCCTAAATCGGTATTATTGGCCATTGCGAATTTTTATAATTGCAGTTAGTCTGCGAGCGAATGAGTTCTAGAAAAGGGGAGAGCCGGAATGTCACAATACGCAGATCTCAAGGCGCAGATCGCCAAATTGCAGGCGCAAGCAGAAGAAGCGCGCCGTACTGAAATCGACAATGTCGTCGCCGACATCCGCCAAAAGATCGCTGAATACGGTCTAAGCGCGCAGGACCTGGGCTTTGCGGTCGCGGCGCGGCGAGGACGCCCGCCCAAGAAGGCGCCGTTGCCCGCTAAATACCAGGATCCCAAATCGGGCAATACGTGGAGCGGGCGCGGCAAACCGCCTAAGTGGATTGCCGGCAAGAATCGCGAACGTTTTCTGATTGGCGCGGCGTGAGTCTATTTGCAGCCCGGCGAAAGCCAACTGAAGGTTAGCCGGCAATCGGACTTATTGACCGCACGCGAATCCGGTATGGGAGCGTATCCATACCGGCATTAAAAAAGCCGCCCGGGGAGGCGGCTTTTTCTGCAAAAGAGGTGGGATAACTCTGACTTCCCGCCCGCGCAAACGATTCACATGCTGAATTGACTGCCGGCTTGGCCGGGAAATGGGAAAGTCTCTGAAAGCGGCGTAAGCGGGTGAGCGCCACGCTTAAACGCCGCTAAACGATGGGACTCAACGCGCTTGTCCCACGCTATTCACCTCATTCAACCCGATCTCAGCCCACTGCCACCTGGCGCAGCATCGGCCGGCGGGTCGCTTCGATCAGGGCCGAATAGCCGTCCACATAGTTCTGCGCCATCGTTTTCGAACTAAACCGGCGTTCGAATTGCGCGCGAATCTCCGTCCGCGACAACTCGTCCAGACGCTGCAGCGCGGCCACGGCGCCTTGCACGTCCTCGACAATGTAGCCCGTCACGCCGTGATCGATCACTTCCGGCACCGAACCACGGTTGAATGCGATGACCGGCGTGCCGCAGGCCATCGACTCGATCATCACCAGGCCGAACGGCTCGGACCAATCGATCGGGAACAACAGCGCCTTGGCGCCGGACAGGAACTCGGGCTTCTGCGCCTCGTTGATCTCGCCGACGAACTCCACGTGCGCCATCGACAGCAGCGGCTCGATCTCGCGTTTGAAGTATTCCTGGTCGACCTTGTCCACCTTCGCGGCGATCTTCAGCGGCAAACCGCTTTGTGCAGCGATCTTGATCGCTGTATCGACGCGCTTCTCCGGGCAAATGCGGCCGAGGAACGCCAGGTATTCCGGCTTCTTGTGCGCCTGCGGCGTCAGCAACTGATCCGGCAACCCGTGGTAAATCGTGTTCAGCCAGTTGGCTTGCGGCAACGGCAGACGCTGCGAATCGGAAATCGACACCACCGGCACATTGGAGAACGCGTCGAACACCGGTTGCAGTTCCGGCAAATCAAGGCGGCCGTGCAGCGTGGTCACGAACGGCGTGTCCATGGTCGTGAACAGCGGGAACGGCATGTAGTCGAGGTGGAAGTGCAGCACGTCGAACTCATGCGCAACCTTGCGCACCTTTTCCATCATCAGCACGTGCGGCGCCAACGCGTCGCGAATCGTCGGATCGAGACGCAGTGCGCGCGGCCAGCAGGCGTCGAGATTCGCGGACGTGACCGAGTCGCCGCTCGCAAACAGCGTGACATCGTGGCCGAGGTCGACCAGCGCTTCGGTCAGGTACGACACGACGCGTTCGGTGCCGCCATAGAGCTTCGGCGGGACGGCTTCATACAACGGCGCAATTTGTGCGATTCGCATGCGTTTCTCCTATTCAGAACGGCTTCGCACGCGGCGCTCGAGTCGAGCGAAGAGCGAATGCCTGTCGGACGGTTGGGCGCGGTAAGCCGCCGCCCGGGGGTGCTCCGAACCTGCATCGGGTAATCCCTTAGCGTTCATTATCGGGATCGGCCGAGCTAATTCGAGTTATTTTTCAAACGCTTAATGTTGTTACAGCGCGAAACATGGTGCGTTACAGGTCGACTGGACGCTCACCGTGGGCATTCAACCGATGGTCGCCATTCGAAATGAAACGCTGCGCACGCTCCAGCAAGCCGCGCGCCCGGCCGCTGGAGGGCCGACACTACGCACCTGCGTAAGCACGCGTTGCGCAGAAGTGAAATGGTCTTATAATTATTTTTCACCGCAGCAGAGGTGCGGATTCAGAGTGGCTAAACACTCACCGTTCACTCCTCATCCTTTCCAGGCGCGTATTCAACACGCATTGGAAAGCACAAATTGCGCGCATATCGCGCCAGCTCACTTCCCCCTGCACGTCTCTTTGTAGGAATTATTCCTACACGAATGACGGATTTATCCGTCAGGCAGGCTGGGTGTCTGTCCGATTTTCGTCCGCTGCCCCTTTCGAGACAATGTGCGCAAGACCAGAAACGAGCCGATTCGTGCGGTTTGGGTGCGCGCGTTCGAGCAAACGTTTCCGTAACGGCCTGACCAGCCAGATTTACCCCGGGGGAATCATGAGCGCGACAAGCGAAATGCTCAATGAGATCAGAGAAGTCAACCTGTCGTATCTCCTGCTAGCGCAGCGATTGCTGCGCGAAGACAAGCCGATGGGCATGTTTCGCATGGGGATTTCGGACCAGTTAGCCGATGTGCTCGCCAGTTTGTCTCTGGCGCAGACCGTCAAGCTGGCGGCGTCCAATCAGGTGTTGTGCCGTTTCCGTTTCGACGACCATGCCGTGTTGTCCGCGCTCGCGGACAAAGGCAAGACCAGCGCCGTGGCTCAGGCGCATTCCGCGATCCTGATGGCTAGCCAGCCAGTCGAGCAACTCGGCTGATGGCAGCTCGCACGTCAAACAAAGCGATCAGGACGGGAGATCGGCACGCGGATGGCCTATAAAAGTGTGGTGCTCGAAGTCAGGGAAATCACCCTGGCCATCGAACTGATCGAACTGGGCGCGCGCTTGCAATTGCTGGAAGCAGAAACCAGTCTGTCGCGCGACCGGCTCATCAAGCTATATAAGGAATTGAAAGGGGTGTCGCCACCCAAGGGCATGTTGCCGTTTTCGACCGACTGGTTCATGACCTGGCAGCCGAACTTTCATTCTTCGCTGTTCTACAACATCTACCGTTTCATGGCCGGCCACGGCGGTTGCCAGACGATCCAGTCGATCGTGAAAAGCTACCGGCTGTATCTGGAGCATGTCCAGTTGCACGACGACGAGCCGGTGCTCAGCCTCACGCGTGCGTGGACGCTGGTGCGTTTCTTCGATTCCGGCATGCTGCAAATGACCGCCTGCTGCCGTTGCGGGGGACATTTTGTCGCGCACGCACACGATCCGCAGCATGCGTTTGTGTGCGGGCTGTGCCAGCCGCCGTCGCGGGCCGGTAAGACAAAGAAATTCGCCGACGCCAAGAAATTCGCCGACGCTCGCGCCCGCGAGAACCTTGCCGCACTCGAAGCCTGAGCCAGGGCGGCTGCGGGCGACCAACGCGGCCACTCCGGCCGCCACGGCCACCGCAACGGCCACCGCAGCCGCCCGCGGCACGCCGCCGCACCGCGCGCCGGCCACTTCCCTATCCGGCGGACCCTTCGGTCCGCCCGTTCCGCGCCGGCCCTTGCCGGGTCTGGCGCATCCGCCTCTGGTTTACACCGGAGCGACGAGCCGCTTTTCCGTCAAAGTTTTCTGCTCCGTTGCCGTAAACCAGATTAACGACGGTCACCGTCGCTTCTTTGTGAGGGCTCGGCAGTGCTGATTTTCGTGGGAACTCTCGTGACGCTGTTGTCCGTTTTCGGCGGTTACGCGCTGGAAGGCGGCCATCTTGGCGCGCTGCTGCAGCCTGTTGAAGTGCTGATGATCGTCGGTGCGGGCGTCGGCGCGTTCATTCTCGGCAACGGAATGAAGACGATCAAGGCGACGCTGCGCGTCATTCCAACCCTGTTCAAGGGCGCGAAGTACAACAAGGACGTCTATATGGAGCTGATGGCCCTCCTCTACGTTCTGCTGGCCAAGGCGCGCAAGGAAGGCACGCTGACGCTGGAGGCGGACATCGACGATCCGTCGAAGAGTCCGATCTTCACGCAATACCCGAAGATTCTCGCCGACCATCACATCATCGAATTCCTGACCGACTACCTGCGCTTGATGGTGGGCGGCAACATGAATGCGTTCGAGATTGAAAGTCTGATGGACGAGGAAATCGAAACGCATCACCAGGAAGGCGAGGCGCCCGCGCACGCACTGAACAAGGTGGGCGACGCCATGCCGGCGTTCGGGATCGTGGCTGCGGTGATGGGCGTGGTGCACACCATGGCCTCGGCCGACAAGCCGCCCGCGGTGCTTGGCGAGATGATCGCCCAGGCGCTGGTCGGCACCTTCCTCGGGATTCTGCTTTCGTACGGGCTGATCGGGCCGCTTGCGAGCGTTGCCGAACAGCGCGTGACCGAGTCGACCAAGATGTTCCAGTGCATCAAGGTGACGATTCTGGCCAGCCTGAACGGTTATGCCCCGGCGATCGCCGTCGAATTCGGCCGCAAGGTGCTCTTCTCGACCGAGCGCCCGTCGTTCGCCGAGCTCGAAGAGCACGTGCGCCGCGTCAAGGCCAAGTAAAGGGCGCCGGGAACCGAATCGATGAGCAAGGATAAAGACCGCGCCATTGTCGTCAAGCGCGCAGCACCGAAGAAGGCCGGCCATCACGGCGGCGCATGGAAGCTCGCGTATGCGGACTTCATGACCGCGATGATGGCGTTCTTCCTGCTGATGTGGCTGCTGAGTTCGGCTTCCACGGTGCAGTTGAAGGGGATCGCCGATTACTTCAACCAGCCGTTGAAAGTGACGCTGTGGGGCGGCGATCGCAGCGCGGAAGACTCCAGCATTCTGAAGGGCGGCGGCCGCGACATTTCGACCGACGCTCAAGGTATTACGCGTATCACGGACGGTCAGAACAGCCGTGCCCAGCGGACCGTTTCGCACAGCAACGACGACTCGATGAATCAGTCGCAAGGCGAGCTGGAACGCCGTGAGCAGGTTCGGCTGCACGATCTGCAGGTCAAGCTGATGGCCGCCATTGAAGCGAATCCGGTGTTGCGCCAGTTCAAGCAGCAGATCCGCATCGACTCGACGCTGACCGGCCTGCGCATCGAGATCGTCGACTCGCAGAAGCGGCCGATGTTCGCGACCGCGAAAGACCAGGTGGAGCCGTACATGCGCGACATTTTGCGCGAGATCGGCCACACGTTGAACGACGTCCCGAACCGCATCATCGTGCAGGGGCACACCGACGCCGCGCAGTATGCGGGCGGCGAGAAGGGCTACAGCAACTGGGAACTGTCCGCGGACCGCGCCAATGCATCGCGCCGCGAGCTGATCGCCGGCGGCATGGACGAAGCGAAGGTGATGCGCGTGCTCGGTCTCGCGTCGACGCAGAACCTGAACAAGGCGGACCCGATGGATCCGGAAAACCGCCGCATCAGCATCATCGTGTTGAACAAGAAGTCGGAAGAGGCGCTCGATCACGACGACTCCACCACGACCACCTTGTCGGACGACGCAGCCGGCTCGAAGCCGCTGCTGCAAAAGCTTGCGCAGCCGGTGACGGCTGCACCGAAGTTGCCGGCGGCGGCGCCGGCGGCCCAGTAACAGACAGCGGTCGTCTGGCCGGTTCACGCGCCCACGGGCGCGGACCGCCCGGCGGCCCATAGCGTAAGTGCAGCGAGGTTTTCATGATCAGGCATATCCTGGCAATCGACGATTCGGCATCGATGCGGCAGATTCTCGCCGCGACGCTGACGACGGCCGGCTATGAGGTGACGCTCGCGTCGGACGGCAACGAAGGGCTCGAAAACGCGCTCGCCATGTCGTTCGACCTCGTGTTGACCGACCAGCACATGCCGGGCAAGACCGGCCTCGATCTGATCGCCGCGCTGCGCGGCAACCCGGCCTACCAGGCGACACCCATCCTCGTCCTCACGACGGAATCGGGCGAGCCCTTCAAGGCGGCGGCGCGAGCGGCGGGCGCGACCGGCTGGATCGAAAAGCCACTCGACCCGGACATGCTGACCGAACTGGTGGCGGCGTTGGCCGAACCGGATCAGGCGTAAGCACCACCCTTAGACCAAGTTATAGAAGCTCTCGACGCGGCGGCACGGTAGCCCAAGCCTAGACAGGAACTCTCGCGGTGACCCAGGCATGACACTCGACATCACTCAGTTCTATCAGACGTTCTTCGACGAAGCGGACGAACTGCTCGCGCAGATGGAGCAGTTGCTGCTCAATCTGGACATCGCGCATCCGGACCCGGAAGACCTCGCGGCGATTTTCCGCGCGGCGCATTCCATCAAGGGCGGCGCGGCGACGTTCGGCTTTACCGCGCTGACGGAAACGACCCACATTCTCGAATCGCTGCTCGACCGCGCACGCAATAACGAACTCGTGCTGCGCAAGGACATGATCGATACGTTCCTCGAAACCAAGGACGTATTGTCCGGCCAGCTTGCCGACTACCGGGCGAGCGCCGAGCCGGACGCCGCGATCGCCAAGGCGATCTGCGCGAAGCTCGAACAGTTGCACGCGGAAAGCCGCGCGGGTGGCGCGCCGGCAGCACCGGCGCAAGCCGCAACGGCAGCCGCGCCTGTTGCAGCGGCAGTGGTTGAAACACAGGCGGTACAAGGCGGTACCCCGCCGGAGCACGTCGTCGAACAGGCGGTGCAAGCGGCGGCGGGTGAATGGGCTGACGGCGAACCGGCTCAGACCGGGCAAGCCGCGGGAGCCGGCGCGGACAATAACGCCGGTCCCCATCTGAAAATTACGCTACGGGGCGTTGGGGAGAAGGACCAGGAACTGCTGGCCGAAGAGCTGGGCAACCTGGGCAACATCGTCGGGCAGGTCAAGAGCGGTGGCGACTTTACGCTGTGGCTCCAGACCGACGTGACCTCCGACGATATCATCGCCGTCTGCTGTTTCGTGATCGACGAAAGTCAGATCTCGATCGGCCGCGGCACCGCACCGGCGGACGAAACGCAGCAAGGCGAACCTGGAACGCCCGACGCTGCCGATTCGGCCCCGGCGCAAGCAACACAGGCAGTAGAAGCGGTGCAGGCAGCGTCGTCGGCCCCGGTGGCCAACACCGCTGCGCCCGCTGCAACACACGGTCTGTTCGAGGCAGCGGCGGCGCAACCCGCCGCGGCTAGCAGCGCACCGGCGGCCAGCACGGCGCCGGCGGCGAGCGCCGCCGCGCCTGCCGAACAGGACCGCAAGGCCGCGGCCCGTCCGGCTGCGGCAGCGGGCGGCGCGGAAGGCAGCTCGATTCGCGTCGGTGTCGAAAAGGTCGATCAACTGATCAACCTGGTCGGCGAACTGGTGATCACGCAAGCCATGCTCGCGGAAACCACCAGCACGTTCGATCCGGCGCTGCACGACCGGCTCTTCAACGGCATGGCGCAGCTCGAGCGCAATGCGCGCGATCTGCAGGAAGCGGTGATGTCGATCCGCATGATGCCGATGGATTACGTGTTCAGCCGCTTCCCGCGTCTGGTGCGCGATCTGGCGGCGAAACTCGGCAAGGAAGTGGAGCTCGTCACCTTCGGTCAGGCGACCGAACTCGACAAGAGCCTGATTGAACGGATTATCGATCCGTTGACTCACCTGGTGCGCAACAGTCTCGACCACGGCATCGAAACCGTGGAAGCGCGGCGCGCGGCGGGCAAGGATTCGACCGGCCAGCTGGTGCTGTCGGCGGCTCACCATGGCGGCAACATCGTCATTGAAGTGAGCGACGACGGCGCGGGTCTGCGCCGCGACAAGATTCTCGCGAAGGCGGCCAAGCAGGGCATGCAGGTCAGCGAGACGATGAGCGACGAAGAAGTCTGGAACCTGATCTTCCTGCCGGGCTTTTCGACGGCGGAACAGGTCACGGACGTCTCCGGCCGTGGCGTCGGCATGGACGTGGTGAAGCGGAACATCCAGTCGATGGGTGGTCACGTGGAAATCACCTCGCACGCCGGCAAGGGCAGCACCACGCGAATCGTCTTGCCGCTCACGCTGGCGATTCTCGACGGCATGTCCGTGAAGGTCGGCAACGAGATTTTCATTCTGCCGCTGAACTTCGTGATGGAGTCGCTGCAGCCGCAAGCCGAAGACATTTACACCGTGGCCAATGGCGAACGCGTGGTGCGCGTGCGCGGTGAATACCTGCCGCTGGTCGCGTTGCACGAAGTGTTCACCGTCGACGACGCGAAGCAGGAGCCGACCCAGGGCATCGTCACCATCATGCAGACCGAAGGGCGCCGCTTTGCGATGCTGATCGACGAACTGGTGGGCCAGCAGCAGGTGGTCGTGAAGAATCTGGAAACGAATTACCGCAAGGTGCACGGCATTTCCGCGGCGACCATTCTCGGCGACGGCAGCGTCGCGCTGATCGTGGACGTGGCGGCGCTGAATCGCGAAACGCGCCACGCGCACGGTGCGATGAGCCTCGCATGATGTCGCTTACACCCGGCGTAACACTCACTCAACTTATTTCATCCCAACCGTTTGGGGGCTAACGTGGCAGAAGTCCAATCCATCAATTCGAGCGTCGCGAACGCGAGCGGTACGAATGGCCGCCGCGACGCGCAGCAGGCAGACGCCGGCGGTCAGGAATTCCTCGTCTTCACGCTCGGCGCCGAAGAGTACGGCATCGACATTCTCAAGGTGCAGGAAATCCGCGGCTACGACAACGTGACGCGGATCGCCAATGCGCCGGAGTTCATCAAGGGCGTGATCAATCTGCGCGGCATCATCGTGCCGATCGTCGACATGCGCATCAAGTTCCATCTGGGCCGCGTCGAATACGACCATCAGACGGTCGTCATCATCCTGAACGTCGCGCATCGCGTGGTCGGGATGGTGGTGGACGGCGTCTCGGACGTGCTGACGCTTGCCACCGACCAGATCATGCCGGCGCCGGAATTCGGCGCGACGCTGACGACCGAGTACCTCACGGGACTGGGCACCGTCGACGGCCGCATGCTGATCCTGATGGACATCGAGAAGCTGATGACCAGCCGCGAAATGGCGCTGATCGAAGCACTCGGCGCCTAACGGCGGCGGTAGCAGCAGTCGCTTTAACGAAAGATTGGGACAGGGAGCATCGAGATGCTGAGCAGGTGGTCGATTCGCACGTCATTGACGATGGTGGGGATCCTTCTGGCGGCGCTGACCGTGGTGGTCGGCGCCCTTGGGTTAACCGCGCTGAATCGCGCGAGCCAGTCGCTCGACCGCATCGCGCGTGGCGATCTGGTGGCGATTCACGCCCTGGACGATGCTTCCGCATATCTGTTGCGCTCGCGTCTCGCGATCGATCGTTTCAACACGCTGTCGGCCGCGGGTAATGCGGACGAAGCGAAGA
The DNA here is from genome assembly GCF_002973525.1 of Paraburkholderia sp. BL21I4N1. GTDB lineage: Bacteria > Pseudomonadota > Gammaproteobacteria > Burkholderiales > Burkholderiaceae > Paraburkholderia. The sequence continues at coordinate 132,503 of NZ_PVEN01000011.1, read as the reverse complement.
AGGCGATCGACCGCGCGCAGGAACTGCTGGTCAAGGGCAATCAAAGCTGGCAGATGTACCTCGATGCGCCGAAGGCCGGTATCGATTCGGCGCTGCTCGACGACGTGCTCGCCAAGCGCACGGCGGTGATGCGCGACGGCGTCGATCCGGAGTTCGCGGCGTTGAATGCGAACGACATGAACGCGTACCACGCGATCGCCGACACCAAAATCAGCCCGATGTTCATCGCCTACGACGGCGCGGCGTCGGCCGTCATCAAGGCGTTGCAGCAGAGCGCCGTGGATCTGCAGGCCGGCGCGCAGTCGAACATCTCGCTGATGACGACGCTGATTATCGCGTTCACGCTGTTCGCGCTGGTCGTGGTGGTGGGCATCCGTTTCGCGCTGCGCGGCCTGATCGTGCAACCGCTGAAAGATGCGACCGCATGTTTCGAGCGGATCGCGGCGGGCGATCTGTCCGAGTCGATCAATGTGTTCAGCCGCAACGAAATCGGCATTCTGTTCGCCGGCATCAAGCGGATGCAGGACAGCATGTCGACGATGGTGAGGGCCGTGCACAGCAGCACCGAATCGATCGACACGGGCGCGCGCGAAATCGCGATGGGCAACACCGATCTGTCGCAACGTACCGAACAGCAAGCGTCCTCGCTGCAGGAAACCGCGTCGAGCATGGAGCAGCTGACCGGCACCGTGCGCCAGAACGCCGAGAACGCGCGTCAGGCGAGCCAGCTGGCCGTTAACGCGTCGGACATCGCCACGCGCGGTGGCGACGTGGTGAGCCAGGTCGTCACGACGATGCAGGACATCGCGACCAGCTCGAACAAGGTCGTCGACATCATCGGCGTGATCGAAGGCATCGCGTTTCAAACCAATATTCTCGCGCTGAACGCGGCGGTCGAAGCCGCCCGCGCCGGCGAGCAGGGCCGCGGTTTCGCGGTGGTGGCCGGCGAAGTGCGCAGCCTCGCGCAGCGCAGCGCGAGCGCCGCGAAGGAAATCAAGGAACTGATCGGCGACTCGGTCGACAAGGTGCAAAGCGGCTCGGCGTTGGTCGGCCGTGCAGGCACCACGATGGACGAGATCGTGCAGGCGGTGCGGCGCGTGACCGACATCATGGGCGAAATCAGCGCGGCGTCGGAAGAGCAGTCCGGCGGCATCGAGCAGGTGAATCGCGCGGTCGTGCAGATGGACGAAGTTACGCAGCAAAACGCTGCGCTGGTCGAACAGGCGGCGGCCGCGGCCGCGTCGCTCGAAGATCAGACGCGTCAGTTGCAAGCGGTGTTGACCGGCTGGAAGGTGGCTGGCGGGCAGACGCGCAGCAGCGCCGCGCCGGCGGCGCGTTCGCCAGCGGTGGCGCGTAGCAGCGGGAATTTCAGTAGCAACGGCAGCAAGAGCAAAGCTGCGGTCAAGGCCGGGCCGAAAGCCGGCGCCGGCCATGCGGCGAATCACGCCGCACCGGCGGCAAGCGCGGCGACAGCAGGCAACACGGCATCACTCGCAGCACCGGCGACCACCGCGCACGAAGCAGGCGCGGCGCGCGTCGAACCGGCGCTGCGGCCGAAGACCGTTCGTCCGTCCGCCGATTCCGCAGCACGTTCGGGCGCGTCCAGCGCGACCGCGGCGGGCTCGGACGCGGACTGGGAAACGTTCTAGGAAGTGGCACAAAGACATGCAGTCATTCGACATCTCGCTCCATGAGGAGCGAATCATCGAAGCACGCTTACAAGGCGTGTCGCGGGCCGACTGCGTGTTGGAAGAACTCGCGGGCGGGCGCGACCCCGCGAACACAATCCCTTCCTCCCAGGGACACCCTCTGGGCGGCAAACGGGATGGCTCGTATCGCAGGCAGGAACTTTCATGATGGCAACGCGCGCACAGCAACGACCCGATCGGGCGGAGCCGGTTAGATCCGGTGAACAGGGACGGGATTTCGAATTCACGTCGGCGGATTTCGCTCGCATTCGCGACCTGATCCATCGCAGCGCGGGCATTTCGCTGTCGGATCACAAGCGCGACATGGCGTATAGCCGTCTGGCGCGCCGTCTGCGGGCCCGCGGTCTCGATACCTTCAAACAATATCTCGATCTGCTCGAAGCGGAGAACGATCCGGCCGAGTGGGAAGCCTTCACCAATGCGCTGACCACCAACCTGACCGCGTTCTTCCGCGAAGCACATCACTTTCCGATTCTGGCCGAGTTCGTGCCGCGCCGTCCGCAGCCTGTGTCGGTCTGGTGTTCGGCGGCCTCCACCGGCGAAGAACCGTACTCGATCGCGATGACGCTGATCGAAGCGCTCGGCGACAGCGGCGCGCGCCAGGCGTCGGTGCTTGCCACGGACATCGACACCCAGGTGCTCGCGAAAGCCGAAGCCGGCATGTACCAGTTCGACCAGGTCAAGCATCTCTCGCCCGAGCGGCTCAAGCGCTTCTTCCTGAAGGGCACCGGCGCGCATGCCGGGATGGTCAAGGTGCGCCCGGAAGTGCGCGCGTTGGTGCGTTTCCAGCAACTGAACCTGACCGATCGCGATTACCAGTTGCGCTCGCAGTTCGACGCGATCTTCTGCCGCAACGTGATGATCTATTTCGACAAGCCGACCCAGGCTCAGGTGCTCGGCCGCTTCGAACCGCTGATGAAATCGGGCGGCTTGCTGTTCGCCGGCCACTCGGAAAACTTCACGTACGTCACGCAGGCGTTCAAGCTGCGCGGCCAGACCGTCTACGAACTGACGCGTGACGCCACCGGCACGCGCACGCCGGCGCGCGCATCGACATCGACATCGACGTCGTCTCACACGACGAGCGGGGTGACCGTATGAGCAGCCGTCTGCCGATCGCAACCAATCTGTATTACGACAACCACTTCCAGCGCCCCGGCGTGAAGCTGTTGCCGAACGAGTTTTACACGACGCATGAAGACATGGTGCTGGTCACCGTGCTCGGCTCGTGCGTGGCGGCGTGCATTCAGGATCGCACCGCGGGCATTGGCGGCATGAATCACTTCATGCTGCCCGACGACGGCGCGGACGTTGCGCAAGCCGCGTCGGATTCGATGCGCTACGGCGCGTACGCCATGGAGGTGCTGATCAACGAACTGATCAAGGCCGGCGGCCGGCGCGAACGCTTCGAGGCCAAGGTGTTCGGCGGCGGCGCGGTGCTGGCGGGTATGACGACGATGAACATCGGCGACCGCAATTCGGAGTTCGTGCGCCGCTACCTCGCGCTCGAGAAGATCCGGATCGTCGCGGAAGACCTGCAGGGTTCGCACCCGCGCAAGGTCGCGTTCATGCCGCGCACCGGTCAGGTGATGGTGAAGAAATTGCGTCTGCAGCAGGAAGCGGGCGTGGCCGAGCGCGAACAGGCGCTCGTGCGGCAGGGCGCCGAGGCCCGTGCCGAGCGGCTCGCTGCCGCGCGCAAGCGTGTCGAGCTGTTCTCGACGCCGGCTGCGGCGCGGCCCAAGGTCGAACTGTTTTCGTCGACGGGCGCGGCACGCCCCAAGGTCGAGCTGTTCAGCTCGAGCGGCGGCGGAGCAGCGGGTACAGCCGGGTCGGCGGCAGGCAGTGCGGGCGCAGCGAAGCCGCGCATCGAACTGTTCGGCGCCAGCTCGCGCCCGATTAACTCAAACAACGCCAGAACTACAGAGGAGGCGTGAGCGCTGTGCAAAAGATCAAAGTACTGTGCGTCGACGATTCGGCGCTGATCCGCAGCCTGATGACGGAAATCATCAACGGCCAGCCGGACATGACGGTCGTGGCGACCGCACCCGACCCGTTGGTCGCGCGCGATCTCATCAAGCAACACAACCCGGACGTGCTGACGCTCGACGTCGAAATGCCCCGCATGGACGGCCTCGACTTCCTCGAGAAGCTGATGCGCCTGCGACCGATGCCGGTCGTGATGGTGTCGTCGCTGACCGAACGCGGTAACGAAATCACGCTGCGCGCGCTCGAACTGGGCGCGGTCGACTTCGTCACCAAGCCGAAGGTCGGGATTCGCGACGGCATGCTCGACTACTCGGAAAAGCTCGCCGACAAGATCCGCGCCGCCGCCCGCGCCCGTGTGCGCCAGGCCGCGCCGGTCCAGCACGCGGCGGCGCATGCCGCGCACGCGCCGGTGGGCGCCGCGCCGCTGTTCAACAATCCGCTGCTCAGTACCGAAAAGCTGATTATTGTCGGCGCCTCGACGGGCGGCACCGAAGCGATTCGCGAAGTGCTGGTGCCGCTGCCGCCAGATGCGCCCGCCGTGCTGATCGCGCAGCATATGCCGCCGGGTTTCACAAAATCTTTTGCGCAACGCCTCAATGGTTTGTGCCGGATTACCGTTAAAGAGGCAGAGCATGGAGAACGCGTGCTCCCGGGGCATGCGTATATCGCACCGGGTCACGCTCACCTGTTGCTGGCCCGCAGCGGCGCGAACTATATTGCGCACCTGTCGGACGATCCGCCGGTGAACCGGCATCGGCCGTCGGTCGATGTGCTGTTCCGTTCGGCCGCGCAGCATGCGGGCAAGAACGCGGTCGGGGTGATCCTGACCGGCATGGGGCGCGACGGCGCCGCGGGACTGCTGGACATGAAAAAAGCAGGGGCGTATACCCTTGCGCAGGACGAAGCGAGCTGTATCGTGTTCGGCATGCCGCGCGAAGCGATTGCGCTCGGTGCGGCGGACGAGATCGCATCGCTCCCGGAAATGAGCCGGCGCGTGATGGCGCGCCTGTCGTCGATGGGCGATCGCGTTCAACGGGTATGATGCTGGCCGGGAGATTGAGGCGTTAATTTGATGCGCTGGTTTGACACGGTCAAGCGCCGCACATGGATCAAGCTAAGGGAATGAAATGGATAAGGGAATGAAGATTCTGGTAGTTGACGACTTTCCGACGATGCGCCGGATCGTTCGCAACCTCCTCAAGGAGCTGGGCTATTCGAACGTCGACGAGGCGGAAGATGGTCAGGCCGGCCTCGCGCGTTTGCGCGGCGGTACCTACGACTTCGTGATTTCCGACTGGAACATGCCGAACCTCGACGGTCTGGCCATGCTCAAGGAAATCCGCGCCGACGCGAACCTCACGCACCTGCCGGTGCTGATGGTGACGGCCGAGTCGAAGAAGGAAAACATCATCGCGGCGGCCCAGGCTGGCGCGAGCGGTTATGTCGTCAAGCCGTTCACGGCCGCGACGCTCGACGAGAAGCTGAACAAGATTCTCGAGAAGATGGCGAAAGCCGGGAGCTGATGTGACTCTGCCGACCAATGCGCAAGGCGCCGAAGCGGTGAATGAGAGCGGCGACTTCGCGTCCGACCGCATCCTCGCCCGCATTGGAGCACTGACCCGCACGCTGCGCGATTCGATGCGCGAGCTCGGGCTCGACAAGCATGTCGAGCGTGCGGCCGAAGCGGTGCCGGATGCGCGCGACCGCCTCAAGTACATCGCGACCATGACCGAACAGGCCGCCGAACGCGTGCTGTCGTCGATCGAAGTCGCCAAGCCGATCCAGGAGCAACTGCAGAAAGACGCCGGCGTGCTCGACGCGCGTTGGGAGCAGTGGTACGCGGCGCCGATCGAGCGCGAGGAAGTGCGCGCGCTGATGAACGACACGCGCATGTTTCTGCGCGGCGTGCCCGAGGCGACCACGGCTACCAATTCGCAGCTCATGGAGATCATGCTCGCGCAGGACTTCCAGGATCTGACCGGTCAGGTCATCAAGAAGATCACGGACGTCGTGTATCTGATCGAGCAGCAGTTGCTCGGCGTGCTGGTCGAGAACATCGCGCTCGAACGGCGCGAACAGTTCGCGGCGAACGCGGCGGCATTGGCCGCGGCCGAAGTGTCGCCGACCGGCAGCCCGGAGCATCTGCTGAATGGTCCGCAGATCAATCCGGAAGGCAAGACGGACGTGATGCAGGACCAGTCGCAAGTCGACGACCTGCTGGCAAGCCTCGGCTTCTAAGCCCGCGGCGCAACCGGCGGCCCGCCTACCGGGCCGCCCGATCGTCTGGACAAACCAGTCCGCATAGCAAGCCACGCGCCCGCGTGCGCTTGCTGTCTACCGACACAAACCACAGGCATACTACGAGCTCAAGCAGCGGTACGGCCGACCGGTGACGACAGTCGCCGGGCGCTGGCAAGGTGAGGAAAACCCCTCCCGCTTGCCACGTCGGCGGTGCCGTATGATCTGCATACACGCAGCCGGTCGCACCCTGTGCGAACCGCGCGCAGCTCGGGAGGAGCCTCGTCATGTGGAGTTGTGTACGCCGCGCCAGGATCGTTACGGCGCTAGTCTTGCCCAGTTCGCTGTTCGTCGTGCCGTCTGCCTATGCGGGATTGGGCGGCGCCCCGATGACCCCGCCCGCGGACGCATCGGTTTCCTCCCGCACCGTGCAGCCCGCCGCGAGCGCCGCGTTGAGCGTAATGCGTTCGGCATCCGGTGCCGCGTCCTCCAGTTCCGCTTCCGCGTCGTACACCGTGCGTGAGACCACGCTCGGTAACGGCACGGTGGTGCGCGAATATCTGGCGGCCGACGGCTCCGTATTCGGCATTGCGTGGCGCGGCCCGCAGATGCCCGATCTGAACGAGATGCTCGGTAGTTATTTTCCGCAGTACGTCGCCGGCGTGAAGACCGTGAAGGCCGGGCGCGGCGGTGGCCGTGGGCCGGTCGCGGTCGATCAGAGCAGCCTCGTCGTGCATTCCGGCGGCCATATGGGCGCATTCAACGGGCAGGCGTGGCTACCGCCTGCGTTGCCCGCTGGCGTCAGCGGTTCCGACATCCAGTAAGAGCGAGGACGACGATGCGAACCATGCGTAGTGCTATCAAGGCGGTGAAGCTCAAGAGCTGGATCCAGGCCGTCGCGGCCGTGTTGCTGGTGTCCACGCTCGTTGCGTGCGGCGGCGGTGGAGGGGGCGACAGCAACAGCAGCAGCAATAATTCCTCGAACTCGCTGAACGGCGGAACGCTGCCGGCCAGCCCGACCCAGCAGCCGATCACCCCGAATGCCGCGAACACGGCAACGATCACGGTGGGCGCTGGCGTGAACGGCGTCGTGAATATCCCGACGGTCAGCGTGACGATTTGCGCGCCGGGATCCACGTCCAACTGTCAGACCATCAATAACGTCCAAGTGGATACCGCGTCGTTCGGTTTGCGGCTGGTCAATACGGCGATCAGCTCGTCGGTGCTCGGCGCATTGCCGGTCAGCACCGTGAGCGGTAACCCGCTCGCCGAGTGCGCCACCTTCGCCGACGGCTACACGTGGGGATCCGTGCGCACCGCGAGCGTGACGATTGGCGGCGAGACGACCACGGCGGCCATTCCGCTGCAGATTATCGGCGACCTGGCCGCCAGCACGGTGCCGGCGCGCGGTTGCAGCGGCTCGGCGGAAAACACCGTCAACGATCTCGGCGCCAACGGCATTCTCGGCATCGGCACCGCACCGAACGATTGCGGCGCGACCTGTGCAAACCCCGTGACGGCCGCGAACTACAGCAATTACTTCGCGTGCCCGGGCGGCACGTCCTGTGCCCGTGCCACGGTGCCGCTCGCGCAGCAGGTGGCCAATCCGGTGGCGAATTTCCCGGTCGACAAGAACGGCGTGATCGTGCAGTTGCCGGCCGTGTCGAACTTCGGCACGGCGTCGGCCACCGGCACGCTGGTGTTCGGCATCGGCACGCGGTCGAACAATACGCTGGCCGCCGCGCAGTCCTTCACCACCGACGCCTACGGCGATCTGAACAACAGCGTGTTCAACGGCACGACGGTGCAGGCCTTCCTGGATTCGGGCTCGAACGCTTACTTCTTCTCGGATAGTTCGCTTTCGCTGTGCGGCAGCAACTTCCAGGGCTTTTACTGTCCGTCGTCGGCGCAAACCCGCACGGTAACGCTGGGCGGCACGAACAGCGCGAGAGTGACCGCCAGCATCGGTATCCTGAGTGCGTCGATCCTGTTCGGCAACACCAACAGTTACGCGTTCAACGATCTCGCCGGGCAGATCAGCGGTAGCAGCGCATTCGACCTCGGTCTGCCGTTCTTCTTTGGCCGCTACGTGTATTACGGCCTCGATCAGACCGCGAGCGGCGGCCAGCAGCCGTTCGTGGCGTTCTAAAGCACGCGTCTGACGGCGTGACTGACCGGCTGTCCGGGTAACACTGGGCAGCCGGCCGCGCGCCGCTCCATCTCTCGAAATACCCCCCTTTCTCCGCCCTTATCCGCCGATCAGCGCTTGCGTCGAGCGGGAATAATCGCTCTCACTGGAAAGAGGCGCCGTGCCTCGGCCGACTGGAGAGCTTTTGTGGCAGAGGACAGCGACCTCGAAAAAACCGAATCAGCCACTCCCCGGCGCCTGCAGAAGGCGCGCGAGGAAGGGCAGATCGTGCGTTCGCGGGAGCTGTCGACGTTTGCGCTGCTGGCGGCGGGGTTCTTCGGCGTGTGGGGCATGTCCAGCAGCATCGGCGAGCACTTGCAAGGCATGCTGCGCACGGCTTTCACGTTCAATCACGCCACCGTGTTCGAAACCCGCCGCATGATGATCGGCGCCGGCGTGGCCAGTCGCGAAGGGCTTTACACGCTCCTGCCGGTGCTGGCTTTCACCGGCGCGGCCGCTTTGCTTTCGCCGCTGGCGCTGGGCGGCTGGCAGTTGTCTTCAAAGGGACTCGAGCCCAAGTTCAACCGGCTCAATCCGATCGAAGGGCTCGGCAAGATTTTTTCGATCAATGGCCCGGTCCAGCTCGGCATGTCGCTCGCCAAGACGCTGGTGGTGGGCATTATCGGCGGCACGGCGATCTGGAATCGCCGCGAAGAGATTCTCGCGCTGGCAACCCAGCCCTTGCAGCTCGCGCTGGTCAACTCCGCGCATCTGATCGCCGTGTGCTGCGGCATGACGGTGGCGGGCATGTTCGTGGTCGCCGCGATGGATGTGCCGTATCAACTGTGGCAGTTCCACAAGAAACTGCGCATGACGAAGGAAGAAGTGAAGCGCGAGCACCGCGAAAGCGAAGGCGATCCGCATGTGAAAGGCCGGATTCGTCAGCAGCAGCGCGCGATTGCCCGCCGCCGCATGATGACGAATGTGCCGAAGGCCGACGTGGTGGTAACCAACCCGACACACTTCGCGGTCGCGCTGCAATACACGGACGGCGAGATGCGCGCGCCGAAGGTGATCGCCAAGGGCGTCAACCTGGTGGCCGCGCGGATTCGCGAGATCGCTGCCGAAAACAACGTGCCGCTGCTGGAAGCGCCGCCGCTTGCGCGGGCGCTGTATCACAACGTCGAGCTGAATCGCGAAATTCCGGGCCCGCTGTACGGCGCGGTCGCCGAAGTGCTCGCGTGGGTGTATCAGCTGCGGCGATTCAATACCGAAGGCGGCACCGTGCCGGTCGCACCGACCGACTTCGACGTGCCGCCGGAACTCGACAAGGGCGGTGTGGCGGACGACGAAGCCGACCAGGAAGCCGCCGACGTGCTCAACCCCGTCAACCCCGCTAACGACGACGCTTCAGGACGCTCTGCATGAACACTCGCGCCGGTTTCCTCGCCCGACGGCCGGATGCCTTGAGCAGCACCAATTTGCGCGCCCTCGCCGGGCCGGTGCTGATCGTGATGATCCTCGGCATGATGATTCTGCCGTTGCCGCCGTTCCTGCTGGATCTGCTGTTTACTTTCAACATCGCGCTGTCCGTGATGGTGCTGCTCGTCAGCATGTACACGATGAAGCCGCTCGACTTCGCCGCGTTCCCGAGCGTGCTGCTGTTCTCGACCTTGCTGCGGCTGTCGCTGAACGTCGCGTCGACCCGGGTCGTGCTGCTGGAAGGCCACACCGGTCCCGATGCGGCCGGCCAGGTGATCGAGTCGTTCGGCCACTTCCTCGTGGGCGGCAACTTCGCGGTCGGTATCGTCGTGTTCGTGATCCTGATGGTGATCAACTTCATGGTGATCACCAAGGGCGCGGGGCGGATCGCCGAAGTGTCCGCGCGCTTCACGCTCGACGCGATGCCCGGCAAGCAGATGGCGATCGACGCCGACCTGAACGCCGGCCTGATCAACGAAGACCAGGCCCGCAAGCGCCGTCTCGAAGTCTCGCAGGAAGCCGAGTTCTACGGTTCGATGGACGGCGCGAGCAAGTTCGTGCGCGGCGATGCGATTGCCGGCTTGCTCATCATGGTGATCAACATCTTCGGCGGCCTGATCGTCGGGATGGTGCAGCATGGCATGGACTTCGCCTCGGCGGGCAAGACCTACACGCTGCTGACGATCGGTGACGGCCTCGTCGCGCAGATCCCGTCGCTGGTGATTTCGACGGCGGCCGGCGTGATCGTGTCGCGCGTGGCCACCAACGAAGACATCGGCACCCAGCTTACCGGGCAGTTGTTCACGAACCCGCGCGTGCTGGTGATCACCGGCTGCATTCTCGTGTTGATGGGCCTGATTCCGGGCATGCCGCACTTCGCGTTTCTGGTGCTCGGCGGTGGCTTGATCCAGCTCGGCCGCACGATGAAGAAGAAAGCGGACGAGCGCAAGAACACCAACGCGCTGGTCGACGTCGCGCCGGCCGCGATGACGCCGGTCGAGAACACCGAAGCCAGTTGGGACGACGTGACGATGATCGACACGCTCGGTCTCGAAGTCGGCTACCGGCTGATTCCGCTGGTCGACAAGAATTCCGACGGCGAACTGCTCAAGCGGATCAAGAGCATCCGCAAGAAGTTCGCGCAGGAAATCGGTTTTCTGCCGCCGGTCATTCATATTCGCGACAACCTCGAACTGCGCCCGAACGGTTACCGCATTGCCTTGAAAGGCGTCGAAGTGGGCGTCGGCGAGGCGTATCCGGGGCAATGGCTCGCCATCAATCCGGGTCAGGTGTCCGCCGCGCTGCCGGGCACGCCGACGCAGGACCCCGCGTTCGGCTTGCCGGCCATCTGGATCGATACGAATCTGCGCGAACAGGCGCAGGTGTACGGCTACACCGTGGTCGATTCGAGCACCGTGGTGGCGACGCACCTGAATCATCTGGTCGTCACGCATGCGTCGGAACTGCTCGGCCGCCGCGAAGTGCAGTCGCTGCTCGAGCGGATGCAGAAGGACACGCCGTCGCTGGTGGACGATCTGGTGCCGAAGTCGCTGCCGCTCACCACGCTGCAAAAGGTGTTGCAGAATCTGTTGGAGGAAGGGGTGCCGATCCGCGACATGCGCACGATTCTCGAAGCGCTGTCCGAACACGCGCCGAAGGTCACCGACGCGCACGATCTCACCGCGGCCGTGCGGCTCGCGCTGGGTCGCGCGATTACGCAGCAGTGGTTCCCTGGCACCGGCGACATGCAGGTGATGGGCCTCGATTCGAACCTGGAGCGCGTGCTCTCGCAGGCGCTCTCCACTGGCGCGAATCCGGGGCTCGAACCGGGTCTTGCACATACGCTCCTGAACGAAACCCAGAAGGCGATGACGCGTCAGCAGAACCTCGGACTCGCACCCGTCCTGCTCGTACAGCACGCGTTGCGGCCCATGCTCGCGCGCTTCCTGCGTCGCAGTCTGCCGCAACTGAAGGTGCTGTCTTATGCGGAAGTGCCCGATACGCGCAATATCAAGGTGGTGAATCTGATCGGGGCGCATTGAGCGCCGTCGTCGACCCAGTATCGAATCCCGCATTGAACCGGATAACGGCGCCGGTTCATCTCGCAGGCTGTTTTTCCACCGGCGCTCTTGGAGCGCCGGTTTCATTTCCGCGCCTGACTTTTCGTGTTGTAAGCCGCCCGCCTCGCTCATGATGCGCCTGCGGACCGCCCGTCGCGCGGCCCTGAAAGGCGTGTTTAAAACCGCTGTGCGCGGGACTTGCAGCACGTTTCCATCGTCCGAATTACCCCCCTTTAACAGTCTTTATCCATCGATCGTCGCTCGATGGGTTTCGCAATAATGATCTCAATGGGAAGCGGTATGTTGCCGGTCCGTTAGTTCCGTTTACCTCATCGGGGGTCCAGCTTGAACATTCGTAAATTTGTCGGTGCAACCAGTCGTGATGCGCTGCGTCTCGTACGCGAAGCGTTGGGCGCGGACGCGGTCGTACTGTCCAATCGCACGATGGACGACGGCAGCGTCGAAATCGTCGCCTTGGCCGACAGCGATCTGGCCGCCATCACGCCCAAGGTGCCGCGCGGCAACGCCGCCGCGGCGCAGGCCGGGTCGATGAGTGGCACGGCTGGACATCCCGCGCTAGCCGCACCGCGCGCGCTGCCGATGGGCAATCCGTATGCGAGCGGCATGCCCGACGTGTTCTCGTCGGTGTTCGGCGCGAGCCCGGAAGCCGGTGCCGAGAACGACAGCGGCAATGCCGCCGGCCCGTACGCCTTCGACGACGCCTTGAGCGACGAACCGGCTGCCGCGCCGAAGCCGGCCGCGAAACCGGCGCCGTCCGCCACGCCGAAAGCGGCGTTGCCGGGCACGACGAACGCGCTGTCGGCTGGCGCGCCGGGCAAGCCCGCCGCCGCGCCGCAAGCAGCTGGCGCCGAGCAGCCGAGCGCACGCGCCGCGGCCGCGCGTCTGAATGAAGACATCCGCGCCGATCTGCTCAAAGCCGCCGGCGTGCTGCCGTCGTCCGCCGCGCCGGTCGCTGATTTGCCTTCACCGCGCACGATGGCCGAATCGAATCCCTGGCTGATCGATCACGCCCGCCGCATTGCCGCTGAGCAGCAGCAGGAAGGGGCCTACAGCGCGCGTCCCGCCGCGATGACGCCGGCCGCCGCCATGGCCAAGGGCCTCGGCGCCGCCGTCCAACCGGGCAGCGCCAGCGCCGCGTCGGCTGTCGACACCCCCGACTGGGCGCGTGAAGCCGCGCAACTCGCCGCACGCCGCGCCGCGCAGAAAATCGCACCGTCGCTGACGCCGAACGACGACCGCACCCCGGCTTCCGTCGCGGAAGCAATCAAGGCGCGCATGGAGCAGGTCGTCAACGACACGGTGATGAACGAGCTGTCGTCGATGCGCGGCATGATGGAAGAACACTTCGCCGGCCTGCTGTGGGGCGATCGCCAACGCCGCAACCCGGCGCGCGCCGCGCTCACCAAGCACCTGTTCGCCGCCGGTTTCTCCGCGCAACTCGTGCAGATGATGGTCGACAACCTGCCCGAAGAAGTCGACAGCATGGAAGGCGGCATGGACTGGGTGCGCTCGGTGCTCGAATCGAACCTGCCGGTGATGGAAGACGAAGACGCGCTGATGGAGCGCGGCGGTGTGTTCGCCCTGATGGGCCCGACCGGCGTCGGCAAGACCACGACCACCGCCAAACTGGCCGCGCGCTGCGTGATGCGCTTCGGCGCCAGCAAGGTCGCGCTGTTGACCACCGACAGCTACCGGATCGGCGGCCACGAACAACTGCGCATCTTCGGCAAGATTCTCGGCGTGTCGGTCCATGCGGTGAAAGACGGCGCCGATCTGCAACTCGCGCTCTCCGAACTACGCAACAAGCACATCGTGCTGATCGACACGATCGGCATGAGCCAGCGCGACCGGCTCGTCTCCGACCAGATCGCCATGCTGTGCCGCGCCGGTCAGCCGGTGCAGCGCCTGCTGCTGCTCAACGCGACGAGCCACGGCGACACGCTCAACGAAGTCGTGCAGGCCTATCAGCGCTCGCCGGACCAGCAGCCGCTCGCCGGCTGCATCCTGACCAAGCTCGACGAAGCCACCAATCTGGGCGGCGTGCTCGATACGGTGATCCGCTACAAGTTGCCGGTCCACTACGTGTCGACCGGTCAGAAGGTGCCGGAGAACCTGTACGTCGCGACGAAGAAATTCCTGATCAAGAGCGCGTTCTGCATTCCGCGCGACAACTCGCCGTTCGTGCCGCACGAAGACGATATCCCGGCTTTGCTGTCGTCGTTGTCCGCCCGCTCGACCGCCGACCTTCACGAGGTCCGCTTTGGATAAGCTCATCTCCGATCAGGCAGAAGGACTGCGGCGCCTGCTGGCGCGTAGCGGCTCGCGCGTGATTGCGGTGACGGGCGGCTCGACGGGTGCAGGCTGTACGACGACGGTGGTGAACCTCGCGGCGGCGCTCGCGCAGCAAGGTAAGGATGTCCTGGTGATCGACGAATGCCTCGGCGAGCTGTCGGTGAGCGCGATGCTCGGCGGCCTGCGCGGCGCGGGTAATTTCGCCGCCGTGATGCGCGGCGAGATGGCGCTCGACGACGCTGCCGCGCGCCATGCGCTGGGATTCTCGGTGCTGGCCGCGTCGCGGCCGAACCGCGAAGGCCATTCGGCCGCGCAGCTCGGCGTGGTGTTGCACGGTTCCGCGGATGTGGTGCTGATCGATGCGCAGTTGGACCCGCAAGGCCACCTGTCGCCGCTCGCCAAACAGGCGCACGACGTGATGATCGTTACGCGGATGGCCGCGCAAGCGATCACCGAGGCGTACGCCTGCATGAAGCGCCTGCACTACGCGCATGCGCTCGCGCAGTTCCGTGTGCTGGTGAATCACGTGCAGAGTCCCGGTGACGCGCATACCGCGTTCGCCAACCTGGCCGGCGTGGCCGGGCGCTACCTGACGGTGGCGCTGGAAGACGCCGGTTGCATTACCGCCGATGCGCGGATGGCGCGAGCCCAGGAGTTGTCGCGTTGTGTCGTCGATGCGTTCCCATCGACACCGGCTGCGCGCGACTTCCGGCACCTCGCCGCCGAATTGCAGTACTGGCCGATGCGGCCAGCGATGTCGTCGCAAACGCCATGGATGGCGCCTGCGACAGTTACAGCGGCGCAACACGCCGACCAACCGTCCGCGCAGCACGCCTGAGAGGCGGCACAAGGACAAGGGGAGCACGATGTATAACGCTCAGGGAAAGATTTCCCAAGCCGACGTTCTGACGAAGTACGCACCGCTGGTGCGTCGCCTCGGCTTGCAGCTCGTTGCCAAGATGCCGGCCAGCGTCGATCTCGACGATCTGATCCAGGCCGGCATGATCGGCCTGCTGGACGCCGCGAGCCGCTACAAGGAAGACCAGGGCGCGCAGTTCGAGACCTACGCCAGCCAGCGGATTCGCGGCGCGATGCTCGACGAACTGCGCAGCAACGACTGGTTGCCGCGCAGCCTGCGGCGCACCTCGCGCGAAGTCGAAACGGCGGTGCACAAGGTGGAGCAGAACCTGGGCCGCTCGGCGAGCGAAACCGAGATCGCCGAGCACCTGCAAATGCCGCTCGACGAGTATCAGTCGATGCTCCAGGACTTGCACGGCAGCCAGCTGATCTATTACGAAGACTTCGATCGTTCGGCGGACGACGAGCCGTTTCTCGACCGCTACTGCGTGGACCATTCGGACCCGCTGTCGGCGCTGCTCGACGACAGCCTGCGCTCGGCGCTGGTGGAAGCGATCGACCGCCTGCCGGAACGCGAGAAGCTGCTGATGTCGCTCTATTACGAGCGCGGCATGAACCTGCGCGAAATCGGCGCGGTGATGGAAGTCAGCGAGTCGCGGGTATGCCAGCTGCACAGCCAGGCGGTGGCGCGTTTGCGCACGCGCCTGCGCGAAATGGCCTGGGCGAATGCCGAAGCGACCTGAAGCGATTAGAAGTCACGCGAAGTCACCTGAAGTCACCACGTAACCTGAAGCGCCGATCGCACTACCCCGGCGCTTCAGCTCACGACGGTTCCGGCAGCAAGCCTGAACCCCGCCGGCTTCACGCCGCCATCTCATGCTCCGCAGCCAGCGCGAGAAATGACGAGCGCGACAAGCCGCGCGTTTGCGCGTAGACGTCGATATCCTGGACCAGCACCTCGGGCAGTGAGATGTTGATACGCACGGCCTTCTTCAGGGCGGGAATATTCCGGGTGGCGACGAAGCCCCAGATAAAGCCCGCGTAATCCGGATTGCGCTGATGTTCGCTCAGCCTGAGCGGCTGCGGCACCGGCAGCCCTTCGTCGAGCAGCGTGTCGAGATGCGACTCCACCGCCAGCTTCGCGTTAACAAAAGCCTCTTCGAGCGTATCGCCGGCCGCAAAGCAGCCGGGAAGGTCCGGCACCACCACGCCATACGCATGCTGGTCGTCGCCGAATTCGACTGCGATCGGGAAAATCAGGTTTTTCATTTCAGGCCCGCCTGTTTCAGGATGCTGTTCAAGGTGCCGGGTGGCAGATCTTTCCTGGGATGAGGGAGGGTCACGAGACCGGCCCTGAATGGATGCCGGAAATGATGGTGGCTGCCCGAGATGCGGACCAACTGCCAGTCATTTGCCTGAATCCATTTCATTACCGCGGCGCTGTTCATAATTCACTCCTGAAATCATACACACGATTACACAACTCCGCTAGAGGTTGACGTTCCGCCTGGCGCTGCGCATCGGCGTCGACACGCGAGACGGAACGCGAAGAACCGCAGTGGGGGAAGGCACGATTTCAACGCGGCGCGCGCGTTCGCGCCACCTGGCCGGATGGCTAACGCGTGGGTGGGGAAGGGAGTGAAGCGGAAAAACAGAAAGGGCTCGTCAATCAGATGACGAGCCCTTCGTTCAATGCAATGAAGCCGGCGGCAGCCGTGCGCCGCGATCGCGCGCAGCGATGCCGCGCAGGCAGGTTCAGGCAGTCATTACGCTGCGGGTTGGGTGGGAATTCGCCCGTCCGGTCCGTAGAAACCGACCTTCTGCGGCACTTCGACCTGAAGCGCGGCCAGCGCGCGCTGGTTGTAGTCCATCCGCACGCGGATCAGCTCACCGTTGCTCGTGTTGAAGCGTCGCGCGCGTTCGGCGGCTTTCTGCAGCAGCGACCATTGGTCGGCAACGCGCGTGTCGGTGCTGGCCGCGAGCTCCATGCCGGGCCAGCCTGACGGCAAACCCATGTCGGCGAGCAGCGCGTCGCGGGTGGTTTCGAGATTGGCCAGCACCCCGATCAGTTCGGTTTTCTTCTCGACGATCGGCGGCAGTAATTCCAGCGGCGACAAGGCGGTCAATGCCTTGGTTTCGAGCGTCAGAATCGAGGCGAACGCCTCGACCGCCGAATATTCTTCGACGAGGGTGGCAAGCAGGGCGTCTTTCATTTCAACAACTCGCTGAACACGACGGCTCGCGTTAGATTCGCGAGCCGGGTTTGTCGAACGTCGCCCGGCAAGTCACCGTACTTCGATGCGTCGATCAGTTGCCGGTCGACGAGGTTTTGCTTTGCAACAGGTCGCGTGCGGTGTTCAGCACGCCGTCGGCGATCTTGCCGGAGTCGATCGTCAGCGAGCCGTTCTTGATGGCCTGCTTGATCGACTCGACATGCGCCGTGTCGATGTCTGCCGAACCGGACGCCGCGAGGCTGCGCAGATGCTGCGACAGGCCCGACAGGCTGACGCTGGCGTCGCCCGACGTGGCGCTGGACGTGGATTGCGAGGCGCTGCTCGCGGTCTGCGCGTTGCTGTTCGCGGTCGTCGCGTCGCTTTGCTGCGAACGGGACAGGGCGTCTTTCAACGACGGCAGATTCGAATTGGTTGTGGAATCGACTTTCACGATTGGCTTCCTGAACGATTTGATCCTGATAACGGCACCCGCTGATCAAAACTTTAGCGCAATCGCTCCAGGTTTTGCCTTGCCATTCAAGACGATCCGGCCCCTTGGCGGGCCCGACCCATGTCACTTGCACTGCCTGCGTCCGGCTTCGCGAGGCCTGGCGCCCGTGCGAATCCCGAGCGGCGCGCACTCCATGCCCGTTCACAGCTGAATCTCCACCGTCGAGCCGTCTTTCACAATGCCGGAAATGATCTGGCCGTTGGGCGTGCGCACCCGCACCTGCTGGCCCGGCGACGCGTTGTTCATTGCGCTGCCTTCGGACGAAATCGAGAAACCGGCGCCCGCCGCGACGACCCGCACCGTCTGGCCGATCGAGACCGCCGAGGTGCTTTTCAGCATGTCGCGACGCAGCGGCATGCCGCCGGCGACGCGCGTGAGCGTCACCGAGCCGATTGCCTGCGAAGGGTCCGTGACGATCGCCTGCGGCAAACCGGTCAGATCGCCGTCACGCGCGACGAGGTCGGCGGCGGTCAGCACTTCGCCCGGCGACATGGCGCGGGCTGCCAGATAGTAGGTGGCGTTCAGCGAAATCCGCGCTTGCAGATAGATGGTCCACGGCCGTTCGCCGGCGCAGCGTACGCCGACGGTCATGCGGCCCCACAGGCGCGCACCGCTCGGCATGAAGGGCTCGAGCGCCGTGCAGGCCGCGAGGCCGCGCGGAAACGCCTGGGCGACGGTGATCTCGACCTTGCCCGGCAAGCCGGCGGATTGCTGCTGCAGGAACGCGAGCGCGGCGCCGCGGATCGCCTCCGCATCTTGCTGGCCGGGCAGCGGTGCCGGTTGCGCGACGGCGGCGGCGCGCAGGTTCTGCTGCGCGATCGCCGGCGCGATGGAGCGCGTGGCCGATACGCGGGTGATCGTCGCGGGCGCCGGGACCGATGCCCGCGTAACGTTCGCGGCCGTGGCGGCTGCCGTGGTCGACGTGGCAAGTGGCGCGATCGCCGGTCGCGTGGCGATGGCCCGGACTGCGAGCGGCTTGCCGTTCGCGTCCAGTTGCGGCGGTTCGCCGCGTGAAGCGAGGCTGTCGAAACCGTCGGTGACGGCAGTATTGCTGGCAATGCCGTTAACGCCGCTGGCGCTGCTGACGACACCGTTATTCACGCCGCGATACCCGCCGTTGGCCGGCGCATTGGCCGCCACCGGCTGCACGCTCACGGCTTGCCGCGCGGCCGGTGTGACCACGACCGGCACGACCTGGCGCTGGCCGGGCACGACGTTGACCACGCCGGTCGGCACATTTGCCGCGCCCGGTGCGGGAATCGTCACGACGCCGTTCGCGTCGGGTTTGAAGTTGGTGTGGATCATGTGCGGCGCGGCAGACGCTTCGCCTTCGCCGGCAATCACGATCGAGCCGCTCGCATTGGCGGCGCGGGTGAATTCATCCGTGGTGCGGGAAACCGGTCCGCGTCCCAGCGATTGCGCGGTGGCCGCGGCCAGCGTCGCGGCGGTGCCGGCGCGTTTGGCCGGCGCGGCTTGCATCTGCTGCGCGAGATCGGCGAGCGCGGCCGGATTCTTTTCGCCCGGGCCGGGAATCACGATCGGCCCGTCGGCTTCCTGCGCATAGGCGCTCGGCGCAATCAGCAGCGCGCCGGCCGGCAGACACAGCGCCGAACCCAGCGCGAGGCGCACGAGCCGCGTCGACCAGGCCGGCAGTTTCCTGGCCCGGCGCGGCACGCCCGCACCCACGCCATGCGCTGCCGCGCGGTGGGCGCGGCGCGTCGGATCGAAGGTGGGCTGGTCCATCGTGTTTCTCCATCGAATGCATCGGTACGCCTTGCATTCTAGTGAGCACCCCCATTGCGCAAACGTTGAATAGAAGCCCCCTTTCCCGGTTATTCGTCCGATTGCTCCTTGCGTGCCGCCCATAAGATGCACTTCATGCAAAAAGGCCTTCTCGCTCGACGCAGTCCTCACGCGAGGTTGCAGCGGGAAGCCTCGGGAACGTTCTCCGGAGATTTCTTATGCTGGACAAACTCGATGCCGAATTCGCCTTTGGCCGCCAGGCGCTCGATGTACGCGCTTACCGCCAGGAGCTGCTGTCGTCGAATATCGCCAACGCCGATACCCCCGGGTATAAGGCGCGCGACGTCGACTTCGCCTCGTCGCTCGCCGGCGCGTTGAAGAAGAGCGACGGCGCCATCGGCACCGCCGCCTCGAACAATTCGACGCTCGCGATGACGCAGCCCGTGGGCGTGACGAGCGGCATGTCGATGGTGTCGACGTCCCCCGGCCACATGTCGGGCAAAGCGACGTTGACACCGACCGGCGGTGCGTCCGACGACTACGGCAATCTGCAATACCGCATTCCGACGCAACCCGCGCTCGACGGCAACACGGTCGACATCGACACCGAACGGGTGCAGTTCGCGGACAACACATTGCATTTCGAATCGGGCATGACGGTGCTGTCAGGCCAGATCAAAACGATGCTGGCGGCGATCCAGTCGGGCTCGTAATAACCGACGCCGCGCCAGCGCGCAGTACGCAAGAACAATCGCTACGGGAATTCACTTGAGGCCGGCTAAAACCGGCGGGAGAGGTCAGGAAACCATGTCATCCCTGATGAACATTTTTGGTGTTGCAGGCTCCGCGATGTCGGCGCAGTCGCAGCGGCTCAACGTGACGGCGTCGAACCTCGCCAACGCGGACAGCACGACCGGCCCGGACGGCCAGCCCTATAAGGCCAAGCAGGTCGTGTTCGCGGTCAGCCCGCTGGGCGGCGCGCGCACCGCGTCCGGCCAGCAGGTCGGCGGCGTGCAGGTCACCGGCGTGGTCGACGACCCGACGCCGATGAAGACCGCGTACGACCCCGGCAACCCGGCCGCCAATTCGGACGGCTACGTCACGCTGCCCAACGTCGACCCGGTGCAGGAAATGGTCAACATGATCTCGGCCTCGCGCTCGTACCAGGCCAACGTCGAGACCCTGAACACCGCCAAGACACTGATGCTGAAAACGCTCACGATCGGAACCTGAGGAGAGCTCCTTGACCACCAACACCACCATCGGCAGCAACGGCACGAACGTGTCGCAGACGCTGCTCGATACCATGAACGGCACGGGCAAGAGCTCGAGCGCGACGGGCGCGACCAGCTCGACGAGTTCCAGCAGCAGCAGCACCTCGGCCAGCAGCCTGCAGCAGACCTTTCTGCAATTGCTCGTCGCGCAGCTGCAGAACCAGGACCCGACCAATCCGATGGACAGCTCGCAGATGACCTCGCAGCTGGCGCAGATCAACACGGTGTCGGGCATCAGCCAGTTGAACACGACGCTGAGCTCGCTCGCGACGCAGATGTCGGCGGGCCAGCAGTCGCAAGCCGCGCTGCTGATCGGCTCGACCGTGCTCGCCCCGGGCAGTACGACGACGGTCGCGAGCGGCAAGGCCACCTCGTTCGGCGTGCAACTCTCCAACGCGGTGAGCGATCTTCAGGTGGTCGTGAAGAACTCGGCGGGCACGATCGTCAACACGATCGACCTCGGCAAGCAGTCGGCCGGCACGGTGCCGGTGGGCTGGACGCCGACCGACACGGCCGGCAACACGCTGCCCGACGGCACCTACACGATCAGCGCCGTGGGCACGATCAACGGCCAGCAGGCAACCGCGACCACGCTGTCGAGCGCGACGGTGCAGAGCGTCGTCATGCAGAGCACCGGTACGCCGGGCCTCGTGCTGTCGAACGGCACGACGGTCGGCCTGACCAACGTCGCCGCCATCCTCTGATTCAGATTCAGTCAGTTACGACTTTCCAGATACGGAGACCGTCATGGGTTACCAACAAGGTTTGAGTGGTTTGTCGGCATCGTCGAGCGACCTCGACGTGATCGGCAACAACATCGCCAACGCGAATACGGTTGGCTTCAAGAGCGGCGCGGCGCAATTCGCCGACATGTACGCGAATTCGGTGGCGACGGCCGTGGGCAACCAGGTCGGCATCGGCACGAAGCTCTCCGAAGTGCAGCAGCAGTTCTCGCAAGGCACCATTACCAGCACCAACCAGGCGCTGGACGTCGCGATCAACGGCAACGGTTTCTTCCAGCTGTCGAATAACGGCTCGCTGGTGTATTCGCGCAACGGCGTGTTCCAGCTCGACAAGAACGGCTTCATCACCAACGCGCAAGGTTTGCAGCTGATGGGCTACGGCGCGAACGCCGCCGGTGTCATCAACACCGCGCAAACCGTGCCGTTGAGCGTGCCGACCGCGAACATCGCGCCGCAAGCGACCACGAAGATCGTCGCCGGCCTGAACCTGAACGCCCAGGATCCGCTGATGCTCGGCACGCCGCTCGTGGCACCCACACTAGGAACAGGCAGTACGCTGTCCTCGCCGGGCGCGACGATCACGAACACCGCGTCGGGCACGAACAACGACAGCTACACCGTCAACTTCACGAGCGCGACCACCTACACGGTGACCGACACCACGCTCGGCACCACCACCGCGCCCGCTACCTACACGGCCGGCACGGCGGTTTCGCTCGGCAACGGTCAGACGATCACGATGAACGGCACGCCGGTCACGGGCGACAAGATGACGATCACGCCGACGCCGATCGCGTTCAACCAGAACAGCTCGACGACGTACAACTACTCGACCAGCACGACGGTTTACGACTCGCTGGGCGGCTCGCAGACGGTCAATATGTACTTCGCCAAGACGTCGGCGGGCACGTGGAACGTGTACGCGGGCACCTCGACCGGCACGGCGAACCTGGTCGGTCAGGCGAATTTCAACTCGTCGGGCACGCTGCTCGGCACGACTCAGGTCAACACCCCGATCGCGACGCCGCCGACCTTCACCGCGACCACGACCCCGTACGTCTACAACTTCAGCATTCCGACTACCGACGGTTCGTCGACGCCGCAGAATCTGACGCTGAACATTGGCGGCACGACGCAGTACGGCGGTAAAGACGGCGTGAACTCGCTGCAGCCCGACGGCTACGCAGCCGGCACGCTGACGAGCTTCACGATCGGCGCCGACGGCACGCTGACCGGCAACTACTCGAACCAGCAAACGGCGGCACTCGGTCAGATCGCACTGGCGAACTTCTCGAACCAGAACGGTCTCGTGAACCTGGGCAACAACGAGTTCCAGCAAACGTCGCAGTCGGGCGTCGCGCAGATATCCGCGCCGGGCTCGACCAACCACGGCGTGCTGCAAGGCGGCGCGGTGGAAAACTCGAACGTCGATCTGACGAGCGAACTGGTGAACCTGATCACCGCGCAACGCAACTATCAAGCGAACGCGCAGACGATCAAGACCCAGCAGACCGTCGACCAGACCCTGATCAACCTGTAAGCGACCGGGACTTCCCATCATGGATCGGCTGATCTACACCGCGATGTCGGGCAGCACGCAAGCGCTCGAACAGCAGGCTATCGTCGCGAACAATCTGGCGAACGCGTCGACCACCGGCTTTCGCGCGCAGCTCGCGACGTTCCGTGCCGTGCCGATGTCGTTCGGCGACGGCAGCACGGTCAACGACAACACCACGCGCACCTTCGTGCTGTCGTCGACGCCGGGCGCGGACTATACGCCCGGCCCGATCCAGCAGACGGGCAACCCGCTCGACGTCGCGATTCAGGGTCCGGGCTGGCTGGCGGTGCAAACCGCCGACGGCAACGAGGCCTATACGCGCGCCGGCAATCTGCACGTCGACGAAAACGGCCAGCTGGTGAACGCGATGAACCAGACCGTGCTCGGCAACGGCGGTCCGGTATCGGTGCCGCCGGGTGCGGAAATCACCATCGGCAAGGACGGCACGGTGTCGGCCCTGACCCCGGGCGATCCGCCGACGGCGGTGGTGACGATCGATCAGCTGAAGCTGGTGAATCCGGATCCGCAAACCATGACGCGGGGCGACGACGGTCTGTTCCGGACCGCCGACGGCAACCCCGCCGACGCCGATCCGGCCGTCACGGTGGCGCCGGCTTCGCTCGAAGGCAGCAACGTGAATCCGGTCAGCGCAATGGTCTCGATGATCACCAACGCGCGCCAGTTCCAGATGCAGACCAAGCTGCTGGAAAGCGCCGACAAGAACGACCAGTCCGCTAACCAGCTGCTCAGCTTTAGCTAACAGGGTGTGCCGGGTTCGCCCGGCATCAAGGAGAAGAATAGTGAACCGCTCACTCTATATCGCCGCGACCGGCATGAATGCGCAACAGGCGCAGATGGACGTGATCTCGAACAACCTCGCGAACGTCAGCACCAACGGCTTCAAGGGCTCGCGCGCGGTGTTCGAAGACCTGCTGTACCAGACCGTCCGCCAGCCGGGCGCGAATTCGACGCAGCAAACGGAACTGCCGTCGGGCATCCAGCTCGGCACCGGTGTGCAACAGGTCGCCACCGAGCGTCTGTACACGCAGGGCAGCCTGTCGCAAACCGGTAACTCGAAAGACGTCGCGATCAACGGCGCCGGCTTTTTCCAGGTGCAGATGCCGGACGGCACGACCGCCTACACGCGCGACGGCTCGTTCCAGACCAACGCGCAAGGCCAACTGGTCACGTCGAGCGGCTATCAGGTGATTCCGGCCATCACGATCCCGACCAACGCGACTTCGCTGACCATCGGCAGCGACGGCGTGGTGTCGATCACCGTGGCCGGCTCGACCAATAGCCAGCAGCTCGGCTCGATGCAGCTCGCGACCTTCATCAACCCGGCCGGTCTGGATGCGAAGGGCGAAAACCTGTTCTCGGAAACGGCCTCGTCGGGCGCGCCGAACATCGCGCAACCGGGCCTGAACGGCGCCGGCTCGCTGAATCAGGGTTACGTGGAAGCATCGAACGTGAACGTGGTGCAGGAACTGGTGAACATGATCCAGACGCAGCGCGCTTACGAAATCAACAGCAAGGCCGTGACCACGTCCGACCAGATGCTGCAGACCTTGAGCCAGATGCAGGTTTAAGGGGTTGGGAATTAAAAGGCGGTAATCATCATGTCGCACTCTTCTCGTCACCCGGTTCATTCGCGTACCGCCGAGGCGCTCGTGCAGCTCACGCTGCTCGCCGCGCTCGGTGGCTGTGCGCTCGTGCCTAAGCAGCCCATCACGCAGCAGCCGATGACGGCCATGCCGCCGATGCCGCCGCAGATGCAGGCGCCAGGCTCCATCTATAACCCGGGTTACGCGGGCCGGCCGCTGTTCGAAGATCAACGGCCGCGCAATGTGGGCGACATCCTGACCATCGTGATCCAGGAAAACGTCAATGCGACGAAGTCCTCGGGCGCGAACGCCAACCGTTCCGGCACCACCAACTTTAACGTGCCGACCGCCGGTTTCCTGCCCGGCCTGTTCAGCCGGGCGAACATCAACGCCACCGGTTCCAACGTGTTCCAGGGCACGGGCGGCGCGAACGCGTCGAACACGTTCAACGGCACGATCACCGTGACCGTGACCGGCGTGCTGCCGAACGGCAACCTGGCGGTGAGCGGCGAAAAGCAGATGCTGATCAACCAGGGCGATGAGTTCGTGCGCTTCTCCGGCGTGGTGAATCCGAACACGATCTCGAACCTGAACGCCGTGTACTCGACCCAGGTCGCCGACGCGAAGATCGAATACTCCGCGAAGGGCTATCTCAACGAGGCCGAGAACATGGGCTGGTTGCAGCGGTTCTTCCTCAACGTCTCACCGTGGTAATCATGCGTACCGTCTTCTCCCGCCCTGGCCGCCTCGCGCGACTCGCTCACTTCGGCCGCGCGCTGGCCTTCGTCGCGCTCGCCTGCGCGGCGCTGCCGGCCGCGACGCCCGCGCACGCGGAGCGTCTGAAAGACCTCGTGCAGATTCAGGGCGTGCGCGACAACCCGCTGATCGGCTACGGCCTCGTCGTCGGTCTCGACGGCACGGGCGACCAGACCACGCAGACGCCGTTCACCACGCAGACGCTCGCCAACATGCTGGCGAACCTCGGTATCTCGATCAACAACCAGGCGGCGGGCTCGACCAATCAGCAGTCGTCGCTGTCGAACATTCAGCTGAAAAACGTCGCCGCGGTGATGGTGACGGCGGTGCTGCCGCCGTTCGCGCGTCCGGGCGAAGCGATCGACGTCACGGTGTCGTCGCTCGGCAATGCGAAGAGCCTGCGCGGCGGCACGCTGCTGCTTACCCCGCTGAAGGGCGCGGACGGCCAGGTGTACGCACTTGGTCAGGGCAACCTCGCGGTCGGCGGCGCCGGCGCGAGCGCGAACGGCAGCAAGGTGCAGGTCAACACGCTGGCCGCGGGCCGGATCGCCGGGGGCGCAATCGTCGAACGTGCGGTGCCGACGTCGGTCTCGCAAGCGGGCACGATGCAGCTCGATCTGAACGACATGGATTACGACACCACGCAGCGTGTCGTGTCGGCGGTGAACAATACGTTCGGCAGCGGCACGGCCATGGCGCTCGACGGCCGCACGATCCAGCTGCGCGCGCCGAGCGATCCGGAGCAGCAGGTCGCCTTCATGGCGCAATTGCAGAATATCGACGTCAAGCCGGCGCAAGCCGCCGCGAAGGTGATCCTGAATGCGCGCACCGGCTCGATCGTCATGAACCAGATGGTCACGCTGCAGAGTTGCGCGGTCGCGCACGGCAATCTGTCGGTGGTGATCAATACGCAGCCGGTGGTGAGCCAGCCCGGCGCGTTCTCGAACGGCCAGACCGTCGCGGCCAAGCAGTCGCAGATTCAGTTGAAGCAGGACAACGGCGCGCTGAAACTGGTGACCGCCGGCGCGAACCTCGCCGAAGTGGTGAAGGCGCTCAACGCACTGGGTGCGACGCCCGCGGATCTGATGTCGATCCTGCAGGCCATGAAGGCAGCGGGCGCTTTGCGCGCCGACCTGGAAATCATCTAAGGAAGACAGCAGATGAATTCGGACACGATCAATTCCGCCAACTCGGCCAATGCGGCCAACGAGCTGACCCAGCGCTTCGCGCTCGACGTCCAGGGTTTCAGCAAGCTGAGCGCGCAGGTGAAGGCGTCGCCGCAAGCGGGCATGAAGATGGCCGCGCAGCAGTTCGACGCGGTCTTCACGCAGATGATGCTGAAAAGCATGCGCGACGCGACACCGCAAGATGGTCCATTCGATTCGCATGACAGCGCGACCTTCACGTCGATGATGGATCAGCAGTTGTCGCAGCAGATGTCGCAAAAGGGTATCGGCGTGGCCGATGCGATGCTCAAGCAACTGATGCGCAATCAGGGCATTCAGACCGGCGGCGCCGGTGGCGCGGGCGGTCTCGCCGGCATGGCCAACGCGCTCGGCGGCGGCAGCGGCGGCGACGAAGGTCAGACCGCCGCGCTGAACGCGCTCGCGAAAGCGTACGGCAATGCGCAAGCCAACGGCCAGCTGGCCATGGGCAAGGGTTATTCGGCCAACAGCGCGCTGACGCCGCCGTTGAAGGGCGACGGCAGCTCGCCGAAGGTCGACGCGTTCGTCGACAAACTCGCCGCACCCGCTCAGGCAGCCAGCGCGGCGACCGGCATTCCGGCGCGCTTCATCATCGGTCAGGCCGCGCTCGAATCGGGCTGGGGCAAGAGCGAGATCAAGAAGACCGACGGCTCGACCAGCCACAACGTGTTCGGCATCAAGGCAACCAAAGACTGGACCGGCAAGACCGTTTCGACGGTCACGACCGAGTATGTGAACGGCAAGCCGCAGCGCACCGTCGAAAAATTCCGCGCGTACGACTCGTACCAGGAAGCGATGACCGACTACGCGAGCCTGCTCAAGGGCAACCCGCGTTATGCGCAGGTCATCAACTCGGCGCATGACGTGAGCGGTTTCGCCAACGGCATGCAGCGCGCCGGTTATGCGACCGACCCGCATTACGCGAAAAAACTGATGTCCATCATGCAGAAGATGGGCTGAGCGATATCCCATGCACGCGACGGGGCCAGGTGCATAACAAGACGGACGAGGCCGGTTGTCCACGGGCAGCCGGCCCAGCCGCGCGAGACGGATGGGGTGAACGGGGCGGTTTTAACGTTTGCGGCAAATAATTCATTACAGGCCCCTAAATTTTGGCCTGACGATGCCGCTAATCAGTTAGACCCGATACCGGAAAGCGCAGTATTGTCCGGTTGAATGCGCGTGCTGCGGCTTCGATGAAGACCGCGCGAAAGCCCCGGCAGGAGCCTTGGCACGCGCCCGCAAGAACATGCATACCGGCAAGCCCATGGATATGAACCAGTCGAATGGCCAGACCGACGCGCCCGGCCAGCCGCACGCTCCACTAGACGAAAGTGCCAACGACTTCGGTCGTCGCAATCCGCTGGAGATCGGCGTACAGCTACGCAATCTCGTCAATCGCGGCGATTTCCTCACTGCGCAATACGCGGGCGGTCAGCTCGTCACGCGGCTGCTCGACGTCGACGTGCGCGGGCGCACCTTCACGTTCGACTGGGGCGCGCTCGCCGAACAGAATCGGGGCCTGCTGGCCGCGCCGCGCTGCCAGTTCCACGCGCAGCCGGACGGCGTGCGCGTCGAGTTCGCGACCGCGACGCCGCGCGAGACCCGCTACGAAGGGCTGCCGGCGTTCGAAGCCGACTTCCCCGAGGTGCTGTTTTACGTGCAGCGGCGCGAATATTTCCGCGTCGATGCGCCGATTCTCGATCCCTACATGTGTACCGGCCTTTTGCCGGAGGGCGGTACGTTCCGCTTCGAGGTGCATGACCTGTCGCTGGGCGGCGTCGGCATGCGCACGACCGACGAACGCGTCGCCGAATTGCCGATGGGCACGCGCCTCGTGGATTGCGAGCTGGTGCTTGGCGCGCTCGGCCGTCTTTCGCTCGATCTGCAACTCGTGTCGCACCGCTCCACCGCATTACCGAACGGCACGCAGCGCTACCAGTTGGGCTTCCGTTTTCTGACGCTGCCGGGCAGCGCCGAAAACACGTTGCAACGCCTGATCACGCAGCTCGAAATGAAGCGCCGCTCGCTGGTGCGCTGAGCTGCCGCGGATGGATCACGAAGCCCCGGCAGCGCGGCCTCGCAAACGTTGAAACAAACGTCGAACACGCATCGGAACGGCCTCAATTTTTCCGCATCGAGGCCGTTAAACAGACTGTTCAAGCAACGCGGCGGCAGGCGGTCGATGTCGCCCTTCAGGATGACGCATGTCAGATCTCATCAATCTCGGCCTCAGTGGACTGAACGCAGCCCAGTGGGGACTCACGACGACCGGCCAGAACATCAGCAACGCGTCGACGCCCGGCTACACGATCGAAACCCCGGTCTACGCGGAAAGCGGCGGCCAGTACACGGGTTCCGGCTATCTGCCGCAGGGCGTCTCGACCACCACGGTGACGCGTCAGTACAGCCAGTACCTGACCACCCAGTTGAACAACGCGCAGGCGTCGGGTAGCTCGCTGTCGACCTACAACACGCTGATCTCGCAGCTGAACAATCTGATCGGTAGCCCGACCGCCGGGATTTCGAGCGCGATTACCAGCTACTTCACCGGCCTGCAGAACGTCTCGAACAGCCCATCGACGCTGTCGACCCGTCAGACCGCGATCAGCGGCGCGCAGACGCTCGTGAACCAGATCAATGCCGCGGGTCAGCAATACGACTCGCTGCGCCAGAGCGTCAACACGCAGCTCACCAACACCGTTTCGCAGATCAACAGTTACACGCAGCAGATCGCCCAGTTGAACGGCCAGATCGCTCAGGCCAGCACGCAGGGCCAGCCGCCGAACCAGCTGCTGGATCAACGCGACCTCGCCGTGTCGAATCTGTCGCAACTGGTGGGCGTGCAGGTCGTCAACAGCAACGGCAGCTATAGCGTGTTCATGGGCAACGGGCAGCCGCTCGTGTCGTCCACCAACAGCTATAACCTGGGCACCGCGCCGTCGACGGGCGACTCCAGCGAACTGTCGGTGCAGTACCTCGGGCAGGCCGGCGCGAATCCGGCCGCCAAGCCGCAAAACCTGCCGGACAGCAAAATCACAGGCGGCTCGCTGGGCGGCCTGCTGCAGTTCCGCAGCCAGACGCTCGATCCGGGTGAAGCGCAACTCGGCGCGATCGCCGTGAGCTTTTCCGCGCAGGTCAACGCGCAAAACAGCCTGGGTATTACGCTCGGCGGCACGCAGGGCGGCGCGCTGTTCTCGGTGGGCAGTCCGACGGTCTACGCAAACACGCAAAACACCGGCAACGCGTCGCTGAACGTCTCGTTCGCGAACCCCGCGCAGCCGACCACCGGCGACTACACGCTGGCCTTCAACGGCACCACTTACACGCTGACCGACAATTCGAGCGGCGCAGTGGTGGGCTCGGCAACCAATCTGAGCCAGCCGATCAACGGTCTGAATTTCTCGACCACCGGCACGATGAACGCCGGCGACTCGTTCACGGTCGAGCCGACCCGTGGCGCATTGAACAGCTTCGCGACCGCGACGACCGATCCGTCGGCGATCGCTGCCGCGCTGCCGTTGCAGGTGGCCGCTTCGACCGGCAACACCGGCACCGCGACGATCACCTCGCCGTCGGTGACGGCCGGCTACACGATGCCGAACGCGACGACCACGCTGGCGTACAACGGCACGGGTCTGACCGGTTTCCCGGCAGGTTCGACGGTGACCGTGGCCGGCACGCCGCCGACCAGCTATCCGATTACCGACGCGACCACGGTGGTGCCGTATTCGACGGCCAACGGCGCGACGTTGACGATCACCAATCCGACCGCCGGTCAGATGAACAAGGTCACGATGACCATCAGCGGCACACCCGCTGCCGGCGACAAGTTCACGATCGGTCCGAACACCGGCGCGACCAGCGACGGCCGCAACGCACTGGCGCTGTCGAACCTCTCCACCGCGAAGGCGTTGGCGGGCGGCACGGTCACGCTGAGCGGCGCGTACGCGAATTACGTCAACCAGATCGGCAACCAGACCAACCAGGTGCAGACGGCGAGCACGGCGCAAACCGCGCTGGTGACGCAGATCACCACCGCGCAGCAGTCGGTCTCGGGTGTGAACATTAACGAGGAAGCAGCCAACCTGCTTCAGTATCAGCAGCTCTATCAGGCGAACAGCAAGGTCATTCAGACCGCGCAGACCCTGTTCCAGACGTTGCTTGGCATCTTCCAGTGAGGCGTTGAACATGCGTATCTCCAGCGCGCAGTACTTCAACATGAACGTGCAGACAATGAGCAACCAGCAAGCTCAGTTGTCGCAGATCTACGCCGAGATTTCGAGCGGCGTGAGTCTGTCCACGCCGTCGGACAATCCGCTCGGCGCGGCGCAGGCCGTGCAGTTGAGCTCGACGGCCACCACGCTTGCGCAGTACACGACGAACCAGACCACCGCGCTTGCGTCGATGCAGCAGGAAGACTCGACGCTCGGCAGCGTCAACACCGTGCTGACGACCATTCACACGCTGGTGCTGCGCGCCGGCGACGGTTCGCTGACCGACAGCGACCGCGGCGCGCTCGCCACGCAATTGACGAGCCTGCGCAGTCAGTTGATGACGCTCGCCAATTCCACCGACCCGCAGGGCAACTACCTGTTCGCCGGCTATCAAAGCGGCGCCCAGCCGTACTCGACGACCGCCTCCGGCGCCGTGACCTACTCGGGCGACACCGGCGCGCCGGCCATGCAGATCACCGGCTCGCGTACCCTGCAAACCGGCGATAACGGCCTCGCGATCTTCGGCAGCGTCGCGTCGATCGGCACCAGCGCGGTGCCGGCGGCGACGGCCGGCAACACCGGTACCGGCGTGGTCAGCAGCGTCAGCCTGACCAATCCGACCGATCCGACCAACGCGGACACCTACAAGATCAACTTCGTGTCGGCGACCACGTACACCGTGAGCCAGACCAATCCGGCTACCGGTACGACGACCACGGGCGGCGCGCAGCCGTTCACGGCGGGTTCGGCGATTACGATCGGCGGCCAGTCGGTGTCGATCAGCGGCGCGCCGAACTCGGGCGACAGCTTCACGGTGACGCCGGCGACGCAGGGCAGCATGGACGTGTTCGCCAATCTGAGCCAGTTGATCACCACGTTGCAAACGCCGCTCACGCCCGGCGCGCAGACGGCCAGCTTCCAGAGCCAGCTGACCACCAGCATGACGCAGCTCGAAAACACGATGAACAACGTGCAGACGGCGCAGGCGACCGTGGGTGGCCGCATGAACGAAGTGCAGGCGCTGCAGACGGTGACGCAGACCAACACGCTGCAGACCGCCAGCAACCTGGCGGATCTGACGCAGACCGACATGGTCAAGACGATCGGTCAGTACACGCTGACGCAGAACGCGCTGCAAGCAGCACAGCAGGCGTTCGCGAAGATTCAGAACATCTCGCTGTTCCAGTACCTGAACTAAGCGTCAAGGTAGTCTGAAACGAAGCAGGGCGGACCCGGTGTGAACCGGGATCCGCCCTTTCTGTTTGTGGCGACGTTTCGTTTCGCTTCGGTCGGGTGCCGCTCGTTATCGAAGCCCGGCCGCCACGCGTCCCATCTGATCGATCCCGATGTCGAACAGCCGCATGAAGAACGGAATCATGTTCGGGATCATCAGTTGCAGGAGCAGCATGCCGATCAGCATGGTCAGCGGAAAACCGATCTGGAACACGCCGATTTGCGGCGCCGCACGGTTCAGAATGCCGAGCGCGAGGTTGGTGATGAGCAGCGCGACGACCACCGGCAGCGACAGCAGCAGGCCCGCCGAAAACACCGTGTTGCCGAACATTGCCAGCGTATGCCAGCCCGGCGCGCCGAGCACATTCGCCGACACCGGCACCGACTGGAATGTGGCGAGCAGCGCGCTGATCATTTGCAGATGGCCGTCGATCACGAGAAACACGAGCATCGCGATGGTGTTCATGTAGCTCGACAGCACCTGGCTCGAACTACTCGCCTGCGCGTCGAAGAAGGTCGCGAAGCCGAGCCCCATGCCGAGTCCGACGAAGTCGCCGGTCGCACTGATGGCCTGGAACACGATCTGCATGGTGACGCCGAGCGCGATGCCGATCAGAAACTGGTTGATGATGATCCACACGCCCGCGCCGGAAAACACCGTGAACTGCGGCATCGCGCCGAGCGTGGGCGCAACGATGATCGTGATGAAAGCCGCGAGGCCGATCTTCACGCGCATCGGCAGGGCTTTGTTGCCGAGCACCGGCGCGGTGGCGACCAGCGCGAGAATCCGCACGAACGGCCACAGGAAGGCCGTGAGCCAGCCGTTCAGTTGCGCGTAGGTGACGGAGAACATGACGGCGGGAAAGGGCGAGCGAGGACCGGTGCCGCGCTCAGTTGACGAGCGTCGGAATGTTGGTGAGCGTCTGGCGCAGATAGTCGAGCATGGTGGTCAGCATCCACGGACCGGCGATCACCATGGTCACGGCAATCGCGAGCAGCTTCGGAATGAACGACAGGGTGGTTTCGTTGATCTGCGTGGCGGCCTGGAACAGGCTCACGACCAGGCCGACCACCAGCGCGACCAGCAGCAGCGGTGCGGCGAGCAGCAGGCCGACATACATGGCCTGGTGCGCGAGCGTCATGACGGATTCTTGATTCATGGCGAGAGAACCGGAAAACGTGGAGGGCGCTAGCCCCGATTAAATAGCGCGCTTAAACGAAGCTCTGCGCGAGCGAACCGAGCAGCAACTGCCAGCCGTCGACCAGCACGAACAGCATCAGCTTGAACGGCAGCGAGATGGTGGCGGGCGACACCATCATCATCCCCATCGACATCAGCACGCTCGCCACCACCATGTCGATGATGAGGAACGGAATGAAGATCGTGAAGCCGATCTGGAAACCCGTCTTCAGTTCGCTGGTGACGAACGACGGCACCAGCAGCGACAGCGGCACGTCTTCCGGACCTTGCATGGGCGCCGCGTGCGAGATGCGGGCGAACAAGGCCAGATCGGTTTCGCGGGTCTGCCGAAGCATGAAGGTCTTGAACGGCGCGAGACCGCGATTGACGGCCGTTTCCATCGGAATCGTGCCGTCGGAGAAGGGCTTGTAGCCGTCGTTGTAGGCCTTGTCGAGTACCGGCGACATGACGAACAGCGTGAGGAACAGCGCGAGGCCGACCAGCACCTGGTTCGGCGGCGTGGTGGACGTGCCGAGCGCCTGGCGCAGCAGCGACAACACGATGATGATGCGCGTGAAGCTCGTCATCATCAGCACCATCGCGGGCAGGAACGACAGCATCGTGAGCAGCAGCATCGTCTGCACGCTCAGCGAATAGGTCGTACCGCCGTTCGGACCGGGGCTCGTGTTGAAGGCCGGCAAGCCGGCGGCTTGCGCGAACGACAGCGTCGGCAGCGCGAGCAGCAGCGCAGGCAGTGCGACTGGCGCGACACGGCGCGCAACGCGACCGAGCGCGGCCATGACTGTCGACGCGGTGCAGTGCATGCGAGCGTATTGCGCGTGACGCGCCGAAGAAAGACTGAACTGCATTAACGAACCCCGTTGCCTTGCCCGTTGAAACGTTTGCCCACTTCGCCTTTCAAGGCATCGCGAAAGCGCTGGCCGAAACTGCCGGGCAATGCGGCGCTGGCGCCGGGCGCGGCCGGCGCCGTGGCGCCGGCGGGATCGAGCGCGGCGGAACCCGCCGGCATCGTATGAAGGAGTCGCACATTGCCGGGCGCCG
Source organism: Paraburkholderia sp. BL21I4N1 (assembly GCF_002973525.1). Taxonomy (GTDB): domain Bacteria; phylum Pseudomonadota; class Gammaproteobacteria; order Burkholderiales; family Burkholderiaceae; genus Paraburkholderia. The sequence goes on along the minus strand of NZ_PVEN01000011.1, from coordinate 98,430 downwards.
TGCCGAGCACGAGCCACGTATCGCCGATCTCGACCACCGCGACGCGTTCCTTGCCGCCGAGCGAAGCGCCGCCGACCGTTTTCACGAGGCCGCCGCGACTGGCCGGCTGCAAGCCGAAGCGGCGGGCGAGCCAGCCGCACGCGAACACCAGGCCGATCACGACCAGCAAGGCGAAGATGGTTTGCAATACCGCGCCGACGCCGAGTGCCGGGACGGCGGTGCCGGCACCGACGCCGGAGGCGATCTTCGCGGCGTTGTTGACCGCGTTCATGTCGGCCGCGAACGCCGCGAACGGCATGGCCAGCAGGGCGATCGAGGCCGACGCGCGACCGGCAAGGCGTTTCATCGATTCAACTTCCGGATACGTTCGGACGGCGTGATGATGTCGGTCAGACGGATACCGAACTTGTCGTTCACCACCACCACTTCACCCTGCGCGATCAGACAGCCGTTGACCAGCACGTCCATCGGTTCGCCGGCCATGCCGTCCAGTTCCACCACCGAACCCTGTGCCAGTTGCAACAGGTTGCGGATCGCGATCTTGGTGCGGCCGAGTTCGACGGTCATCTGGACGGGAATGTCCAGGATCATGTCGATGTCGTTGCGCGTCGTGGTCGGTTCGACCTTCGACAGCGGCTGGAACACGCCCGCCGTGGTCGGGCTGATTTCTTCGTTGTCGTTCTGCTCGGCCAGCGCGCTGGCCCAGTCCGCCATGGCCGTTTCATCGTCGGCCGAGACGTCGTCAGCCGCCATTTGGGGCGCAGTGCCGGCCAGTTCGGTCTCAGGCTTTGCGTTCAGATCACTCATATCCACCTTCCTTCATCGTGTCGGCTGCGCTGATCATTTTCTGGACCCGCAACGCGTACTGACCATTGAAAATACCGTAGCCGCATTCCATTACCGGCACGCCATCCACTTTCGCGGTGATGTGTTCGGCAATGTTGATCGGCAGAACATCGCCTTTGCGCATGTTCAGAATCTTTTCGAACGTAATCGGCACCTGGGCGAGGTCCGCAGTCAGTTCCACTTCCGCGGCCTGGACCTGCTGCGACAGCACGCGCACCCAGCGGCGATCGACTTCGAGTGCTTCGCCCTGAATCGGCGACACCAGAACGTCGCGAATCGGTTCGATCATCGAATACGGCATGCAGATGTGCAGCGTGCCGCCGGTCGTGCCGAACTCGATCGAGAACTGGGTGACGATGACGATTTCGTTCGGCGTCGCCACGTTGGCGAACTGCGTGTGCATTTCCGAGCGCACGTATTCGAACTGCAGCGGACGCACGCTTTTCCACGACGCCGTGTAGTTGTCGAACACCAGGTTCAGCAACTTGTTGATGATGCGCTGTTCGGTCTGCGTGAAATCGCGGCCTTCGACGCGGGTATGGAAACGCCCGTCGCCGCCGAACAGGTTGTCGACCACGAAGAACACCAGGTTCGGGTCGAACACGAACAGCGAGGTGCCGCGCAACGGCTTCACGTGGACCAGGTTCAGGTTGGTCGGGATCGGCAGGTTGCGGGTGAATTCGCTGTATTTCTGCACCTTCACCGGACCGACGGAGATTTCCGCCGAGCGCCGCATGAAGTTGAAGATACCGACGCGCAGCAGACGCGCGAAGCGGTCGTTGATGATTTCGAGGCCGGGCATCCGGCCGCGGACGATGCGTTCCTGCGTCGCGATGTTGTACGGGCGTACGCCCACACGTTCGCTTGTGTCGGCTTCTGAATCTGTTTCGCCGGTTACGCCCTTGAGGAGGGCATCGACCTCCTCCTGGGACATGAACTCTTCGTGGCCCATTCCTTATTCCTCGTGCGTACCGTGGCGGTTGATGGTGGCAGCGCTATGCAACGTCACTGCACGACGAATTCGGTGAACAGCACGTCGTCGACGTGGATCGGCGCGGCGCCCTTGTCGGTCGGCTGTTCGATCAGCGTCTTGAGTTCGGTGGCGAGTGCGCGCTTGCCGTCGAGCGGTGCCAGATCGTCCGGGTGTTTATTCGACAGGGCGAGCAGGATGTGGCTGCGCACTTCCGGCATATGGTCGGTGAGTTCCTGTTGCGTGCGGGCGTCGCCGAGCTTGAGCGTCAGGCCGATGCGCAGGAAGTGCTGCTGGCCGTCGTCCGATTGCAGGTTGACGGTCATCGATTCGAGCGGGAAGAACAGCGGCACGGCGGGCGGCGTCGGCGCGGCGGCTTCTCGCGAGGCGGCGACGGGCGCGCGTTTGGACATGAAGAACCACACACCCGCGCCGGCGGCGCCAGCGGCGATGATCGCGATGAGGACGATCAGGATGATGCGCTTCAAGGGGCCCGGGGAAGCGGGCACGGCTTGCTGGTTTGCGGTTGTGGTTGCCATGAGGTTTGCTTTGCTTGCCTTTAGTGCTGGTGATGGTGATTGTTGTTGATTTGGGCGGTGCGCGATGGGTCGAAAAGAAGGGTTATTGAGGGCTATCTCTGGTTTTTAGAGTTGAGCGCCTTGGCGGGGGCCTTTGGGTTGTTTGGCTTTGGGTTTGGCCTTTCCTTGCATTCTTGGTGGTCTATTAGCGTTCCCCCTGTGCGGGGGGCACCTACTTTTCTTTGCCTGCCGCAAAGAAAAGTAGGCAAAAGAAAGCGGCTCACACCGCTAACCATTAAGCGGCCCCCGTGACTCACCACCGGCAGTGGTGCATCTGGAATCCGTGCCCCCGCACATTCAAAGCCAGTGACACAGCAGTCATTCTTCCGGCAGCGCTACGCGCGCCCCCGGGACACTTTCCAAACCGGCGGCCGGGTTTGGCCGTCGGTATTTACGGCGCCCCGCCGAGGCGAAGCCGATGGCCCCGCGGAGACACCAACGCTACCGGCCGAACCGTTCCGGTGAGCGCGAAGCGCGAGACGGGAAGAATGATTGCTGTGTCACTGGCGCGGAGTGCGCGAGAAGACGGATTCCAGATGAGCCACTACCGTGACTGCGCGGGGGACCCGCTTAAGAGTTAGCGGTGTGAGCCGCTTTCTTTTGCCTACTTTTCTTTGCGGCAGGCAAAGAAAAGTAGGTGCCCCCCGCACAGGGGGAACGCTAATAGACCACTAAGAAACCAAGGAAAGGCCAAAAAAGCAGCCACCTAGGCAAACGTATCAACAAGCCCAACAGTCCGTTTAACGGGAACAGAAACGACACTAGAAGCGGAATCATCGGCGCTGCCGGAGGCAAAAGAAGCGCCACTGCGCCCACCCCCCCCACCGCCGGACGGCCCCGACTGCTGCCCGCTCTGCTGCCGGGCAAACCCATCACTCACGCTAGCGCTGCCGAGCCCAATCCCATTCTGCTCCATCGCCTCCCGCAACTTCGGCAAAGCAGCCTCAACCGCCTCCCGCACCGACTGATGCTGCGAAACAAACAGCGCATGCGCGTGATTGTCAGCAACCTGCAAAACCACCTGTAACGGACCCAGGTCCTTCGGATTCAACGTCAGTTCAGCACTCTGCGTGTGCGCATTCGACAGAAACACCACCTTCTGACTCAACGCATCTTCCCAATCCGTCGTGCCGACCTGCGGCGCCAACGCATTCGCGACCTGCGCCGCACCCGCGTTCGCCGTGCTCTGCAACGCCGTCGTCGCGCTCGCCGCACCTGCCGCCTGCGTCGCAGTCAGCGCCGCCGTCGCGGCGTCGGCCGCACTCTTGAACGAACTCAAATCGTCAGTCTGAGCGCCAGCACCCGCAGCGGTCGCGCCCAACGTATCGGCCGCCGCCTTGGTCGTGGCGGCAGGGTCCGCGGTTGTCGCCGCCGTCAGCGCCGCTTTCGAGGCGCTCGATCCCTTGCCGTCGCCAAACAGCCCCGTGGCCAGCGACTTGCCGTCCGTCGTGCCATTCACCTCGCCGTTCGCGCCAGCCGTGCCGCCCGCCATCGCCGCCGCACCAGCCGCCGCGCCGCTGGCCAATGCCTGTTGCGGGACCACGCCCTGGCCGCTCGCGAGGGCGGCCAAAGCCGCCTGCAACGCGTCCTGCGTCGCCTTCGAATCCGTTGCGCCCGCTTTCTTGCCCGGCGTGCCGGTTGTCGTGCCGTCAGGGAGTGTGCCCGCCAGCGTGTCCGGCAGATCGGTCGTGGCCGTCGTGGGATCCGGAACGGTCGGCGTGGCCGCGGCGTTCGCGTTGGCCTGAGCTTGCGCTTGCGCTTGAGCCGCCGCCGCTGCGGCCGCCGTGCTCGAATTGGCCTGGTTCGCCGCATTGCCGGACTTGGCCGGCGTGCCTGTCGTGTTGCCCGTCGATGCCTGCTGCGCATTGCCCGACGACGAAGCCGACGACGTCGTCCCCGTCGAATTGCTGCCGCTGCCGCTGCTGGCGTCGCTCGCGCTCTTCGTGGACGGATCGGGCGGCGGCGGAGCGTCATGCACGCTCGACGTCGACGTCGACGCGGGCGGAGTCGGCGGCGGGGAAGCCGGCGTCGGAACGGCCTGTTGCTGTCTCGCGGCCAGCGCGGCTTGCTGTTGCGCAGCCTGCTGCTGAGCGGCCTGTTGCTGCTGCGCCGCTTGCTGGGCAGCCTGTTGCGCCGCGGCCTGCTGTTTGGCGCTCTGCGCAGCCGCGCTGCTCTGCTGGTCGATGCTCTGCTGCAGCGTTTGCGAGAACGGCTGAACATTCGCCGCGGCGGCGATTGCCGCATTCGTGGACGAGCTGCTGGCGGTGCCGAGCAGTGAGCCGATCTGTGAAAGTGGCGACATAGGGAATCCTGTCAATCCGTCAAACGGGGTGTTCGGTCAGTCGAGGTGGTTAGCGTGCCGGGACGCGTCATACGCCTTCGGCACGCATCCTCAGAATTCGGGCGGCATGTTCGTCGGCGTCGCGCTGGTCGCGCCGCGCCATGGTCTTCGCTTCAGCCGCTTCGCCGCGTGCCTGCAGCACTTCGTACGAGCCGAGCTTCTGCTTCTGACGCTGCCAGTCGGGCTTGGCGGTCTCGACCCGCGCGTTGGCCGTCACCAGTAGATTGCGCTGCTGGTCGATGGCGGCGTCGAGCGTGTCGATAAAGGCCTGGAAGTTACGCATGTTGCCGGCCGGCATGCCAGTCTGGGCCGTCGCCGTGAAACGCGCGTGATATTCGTCGCGGTACTGCACGAGTGCGTCGAGTTGCGCCTGCACGTCGTTGCGCTCGCGCTGCGCGCGGCCCAGACGTTGCGCGGCGGCGTCGACATCGTCCTGAGCCAGGCCGATAAGGGTCTTGATCGGAAAGTGTTTCGCCATCGTCAGCCTCCTTGGGCAAACAGCGCGTCCAGCATCTCGAGACTCGGTTCAAAGTTCGCGCACTCGCGGAAACCTTGCTGCAAAAAGGCTTCCATCCGCGGATACAGCGCAATCGCCCGGTCGAGCAGCGCGTCGCGCCCACTCGAATAGGCGCCGACGTTAATCAGATCGCGGTTGCGCTGATAGCGCGACAGCATCTGCTTGAACATACGCGTCTTTTCCAGATGGTTATCGTCGATCAGCGCGGTCATTGCCCGGCTAATCGACGCTTCAATGTCGATCGCCGGATAATGGCCGGCCTCGGCGAGCGAGCGCGACAGCACGATGTGGCCGTCCAGAATCGCTCGCGCGGAGTCGGCGATCGGATCCTGTTGGTCGTCGCCTTCGGTCAGCACGGTATAGAACGCGGTAATCGATCCGCCGCCCGCCGGGCCGTTGCCGGTCCGTTCGACAAGCGCTGGCAGCTTGGCGAACACCGAAGGCGGATAGCCCTTGGTGGCAGGCGGTTCGCCCACGGCCAAAGCGATCTCGCGCTGCGCCATCGCGTAGCGGGTCAGCGAGTCCATCAGCAGCAGCACGTGCTTGCCCTGATCGCGGAAATATTCGGCCAGCGACGTCGAATACGAGGCGGCCTGCATTCGCAGCAGCGGCGAGACGTCGGCCGGGGCGGCGATCACCACCGAGCGCGCCAGACCTTCCTCGCCGAGAATCTGTTCGATAAATTCCTTCACTTCGCGGCCGCGTTCGCCGATCAGGCCGATCACGATCACCTCGGCGCTGGTGTAGCGCGCCATCGTGCCGAGCAGCACCGATTTACCGACGCCCGAGCCGGCGAACAACCCCATGCGCTGGCCACGGCCGACGGTCAGCAGCGAGTTGATCGCGCGCACGCCGACGTCGAGCACCTTGTGAATCGGCTCGCGGTGCAGCGGGTTGATGACGGGCGCGGAAAGCGGCGCGTCGGCGTGCGCGCCAAGCGGGCCGAGTCCGTCGAGCGGACGGCCGGACGCGTCCAGCACGCGGCCGAGCAACTCCCAGCCGACCGGCAGGCGTTTCGCGCCCGCCATCGGATCGGCGATCGGCGCGCTTTCGAGCGGATAGACGCGTGCGCCGGGGAGCAGGCCGATCACTTCGGTGGTCGGCATCAGAAACAGTTTGTCGCCGGAAAAACCCACCACTTCGGCTTCTGCCATTGGCAGCGAACTGCCGGGCGGCAGCTCGATCATCACTTCGGCGCCCACCGACAGGCGCAGACCCACGGCTTCCAGTACGAGTCCTGCGGCACGCGTCAACTTTCCGCAGGCACGCATCGGCTTGGCGATCGCGCTGCGCGCGCGCAGTGCGTCGAGCCGGCCGCGCCAGGCCTGCATGTGCGGGTTGCTGTCGAGCGCGGGGTCGTAAGGGGCGTGAGCTTGAGCGGCGGCAGCGGCCGAGGCCGATCCGGACGCGGCATGGGCGGCTAGCTTCGCAGCCGCCGCCGATTCGCGGCTGGCCGCCGCGCCGGTCGCCGGATGCGCAAGCGCCGGATCGCGCTGCGCCGAACCGGCCGAGGCGCCATCAGCGGCGCCCGTTACCGGCCCATCCTTCAGCGCCTCGGCGCCGAACGACGCGAGCGCGAGTTCGCGCTCAAGCGGCGTCAGGTCGCTGGCGCGGATATCCTCGAGCGTCGGCTTCACCACGTACTCACCTTGCCGAGCGCAGCGGCGACGCGCTCCCAGCGCGTGTCGATGCCGGCATCCACTTCGCCGGTCGCGGCTTGCGCGCGGCAGCCGCCGCGTTCCACCGCCGGGTCGGTCCGCACGGTCCAGCCGCGCGTTTGCAGTTCTTCCATCAGATAGGCTTCGACGACCGGCAGATCGGCGGGACTCACGATCAAGGCCGGCGCGCCGATCAGCGTGGGCTCGGCGGCCAGCACCTCACGCGCGGCGGCGATCAGTGCGGTCGGATCGTGCTGCACGTGCTGGCGCACCACCTGTTGCGCAATGTCCAGCGCTAGCGCGACCAGCGTTTCGGAAATCGCCCCCTGAGCGCCTTCGAGCGCCACCTTGAAGGTCTCGGCCAGTGCCGCGAGCCGCGCCGCTTCTTCGCGCGCTTCGCTCTGGCCTTGCTCGAAACCCTGCGCATGACCCTGGTCGTAACCGGCCTGATAACCGAGCGCCTGCCCGGCCACATGACCGGAAGCGATGCCCTGTGCATGAGCGGCGTCGCGCAGGCGTTCGAGTTCGGCTTCGAACGCGCCGTCGTCGACCTCGGGTTCGGGCGGCGCCGGCGGCACCGGATCGAACGAGGCCATCTCCCAGCGCTGGTAGGCCGAGAGGCTTTCCTTCGCCGAGGAGTTCTGATCAGACATATGCATCTTCCGCCTTGCCGCCTAGAACGATCTGGCCGCTTTCCGCCAGGTTGCGCACGATCTGCAGGATGCGGCGTTGCTGCGTCTCGACTTCGGAGACGCGGACCGGGCCGCGCGCATCGAGGTCTTCGGCGAGCAGTTCGGCAGCACGCTGCGACATGTTCGAGAGGAACTTCTGGCGCAGCGCGGGCGGCGCGCCCTTCAGCGAGATGATCAACGCTTCGGACTCGACTTCCTTCAGCAGCAGCTGGATCGCGCGGTCTTCCAGATCGAGCAGGTTCTCGAACACAAACATCTGATCAATGATCTTCTGCGCAAGTTCCGCGTCGTACTGGCGCACGTTCTCGATGACGCCTTCTTCATGGTTGCTCGACATGAAGTTGAGAATCTCGGCTGCCGTGCGGATCCCGCCCATCGGGCTGCGCTTGAGGTTGTCGCTGCCGGACAGCAGGCCGGTCAGCACGTCGTCGAGTTCGCGCAGCGCGGCCGGCTGGATGCCGTCGAGCGTCGCGATCCGCAACAGCACGTCGTTGCGCAGCCGTTCCGTGAAGCAGGCGACGATTTCCGACGCCTGATCGCGGTCCAGGTGGACGAGGATCGTCGCGATGATCTGCGGGTGCTCGTTCTTGATCAGTTCCGCGACGGCCGCCGAGTCCATCCACTTCAGGCCTTCGATACCGCTGGTATCGCTGCCTTGCAGAATCCGGTCGATGATCGCGCCGGCCTTGTCGTCGCCGAGCGCCTTGGTCAGCACCGAACGGATGTACTCGTTCGAATCCAGCGACATGCCGGTGTGCTGTTCCGCCTCGCGCACGAACTCCTGCAGGACTTCGTCGACCTGCTCACGGGTCACGCTCTTCAGTGCCGCCATCGCCACGCCGATCTTCTGGACTTCACGCGGCCCGAGGAACTTGAATACCTGCGCGGCTTCTTCCTCGCCAATCGACATCAGCAGGAGCGCGCTCTTCATTACGCCTTCAGCGCTCATCGGTCACCCAATTTTTCACGACGGTTGCAACGATCTTCGGATCCTGGCGCGCGATGCTGCGGGCGAATTCCAGGTTCCGCTCATATTTGTGCTTGGCGTTTTCGAGCGCCATCATCTCGGCGTCGCCTTCCAGTTCAGCCACGGAGCTCACACCGCCCGCGCGCTCGGCGGCGGGGATGCCGTCCAGCAGGATCGGCTCGTCAGGCGAGTTCAGCGCCGCGACCGCGACCGGCTCCGGCGGCGGGAAGGCGCGGCGCACGGCCGGCTTCACCATCACGAAGTACAGGAACAGGGCCACTGCGGCGATGCCGAGGTAGGTCGCGATCTGCTTGGCGAGCGCGATCATGTCCGGCGTGCGCCACCACGGCAGGTCGGCATTCGGATCGACTTCGGTGCTGAACGAGCTGTTCACCACGTTGACCGAGTCGCCGCGCGAGGCGTCGAAGCCCATCGCGTCTTTCACCAGCTGATTGACCTGCGCGAGCTTGTCGGCGGTGACCGGCTGCATCGTTACGTGGCCCTTGGCGTCGACCACCCGCAGATAGTTGACCACCACCGCCACCGACAGACGCTTGATGCCGCCCATCGGCTGTTCGAGGTGACGCACCGTCTTGTCGAGTTCGTAGTTGGTGGTCGAGTCCTTGCGGTCGCTGACCGGCGTGGTGGTCACGCCGCTCGCGCCGTTCGGCGCGTTGATCGGCGCCGAGGCCGGTTGCGGCGGCTGGTTCGACAGCGCGCCCGGCACGCCCGAGGCGCCGCCTTGGGACATTTCGGTGGCGCTGCTGGATTGCTGGCTGCGAATCGCCGCCTGCTGCGGGTTGCCGTTCGGGCCGTAGTTTTCCGACGTTTGTTCGGTTCGGGAGAAGTCGATATCCGCGCTGACCTGCGAATGCGCGTTGCCGGCGCCGAACAGCGGCGACAGGATCGAGTCGATGCGCTGCTGGGTGTTGCGTTCGATCTGCTGGCGGTACTTGAGCTGCGACGCGTCCAGACCGCTGCCGCCGGACGGCTGCGTCAGCAGGTTGCCGTCCTGGTCGAGAATGGTGACGCCCTTGACCGGCATGTCCGGCACCGCCGACGACACCATATGGGTGATCGCCAGCACCTGGCCTTCGTCGAGCGCGCGGCCCGGATACAGATTGACGAGCACGGAAGCCGACGGTGCTTCCTTGTCGCGCACGAACACGGACGGCTTCGGAATCGCCAGATGCACGCGGGCCGACTTCACCGACGAGATCGATTCGATCGTGCGTTCCAGTTCGCCTTCCAGCGCGCGCTGGTAGTTGATCTGCTCGGCGAACTGACTGATGCCGAACTTCTGGTTGTCCATCAGTTCGAAGCCGACCGAGCCGCTCTTGGGCAGGCCCTGCGACGCGAGCCGCAGACGCATTTCGTGCACCTGCTCCGACGGCACGAGAATCGCGCCACCGGAGTCGGAGAACTTATAGGGAATGTTGGCGGCCTGCAGCGCGGTGATGATGGCCCCGCCGTCGCGGTCGGACAGGTTGCTGTAGAGCACCTTGTAGTCCGGCGCCCGCGACCACAGGAACAGGCCCGCGACCACGGCGATCAGCAGCGCGACCGCGAAAATCAGCGGGGCACGCGGGTTGCCGCGCATTTGCGCGAGGCCTGACAGGCGCTGACCAAAATTGCCGCCGAGGTTGCCCCCCAGGCCACCGAGGTCCGCGCCGCCGGCCTGGCCTGCACCGGGGACACCGGCGCCGGGCTGCGCGCCGGCGAGGCCCATGCGGGCGTCGGGGTTGATCAAAGAGTTGGCTGACGAATCCATGCGTCGGGTATCTCCGGGATGCCTTTGCGTTCTGCCGCTTTACCGCACCGAGGTCGGCGGGCGTACGGACAGAGACTTTCACCATTGAAATTATCCGCAGCGCGGCTCAACCCGATTGCTTGAATAGAGCGGGGTTTCCCCCCTAGTTTCGGGGCTTTCCCGTATGCGCCGCTGCTATGCTTTCATCCCAGATCGGTACGGTTCTGGCATGCCGGTCGTCATTCCTGGAGAGAACATGACTATGCCCGTGAACGCGCTTTCGTCGGCGCTGCAACAGATGCAGTCGATGGCGGCGCAAGCGGCCGGCAGCAATAACACGGTGGCCGACCAGTCCGGTGCGGCTACGGCGGGCGGCTTCGCGTCCGCGCTGAAAGCGTCGCTGGACAAGATCAGCGGCGATCAGATGACCGCCGCCAACGAATCGAAAGCGTTCGAACTCGGCGCGTCGAACGTCTCGCTGAACGACGTGATGGTCGACGGACAGAAGGCCAATATCGGCTTCCAGTTCGGCTTGCAGGTGCGTAACAAGCTGGTGTCCGCCTACAACGACATCATGCAGATGCAGGTTTAAGCGCGTTCGGGCGGCAAGGCTTACCCGCCCGCCCGAACCACCGTTTGCCGTGTGGCCCTGGCGGGCCGCGCCATCTGGCGCCTTAATCCTCCTTACACCGGCCTAAAGCTTTCCCGCTGCGTATCCGATAACCAGATACAGGCAGAAATCCGGGTGCGACAACGTGCCCGGACGGGATGCCATGACCAACCGCTGTGCAAGAGAGGAGGAGCGCCGATGTTTTCCCCAGGACACTCTGGAGCCAATGCGTACGCACGCGTGGGCGTCGAGACAGGGGTGATGGGCGCGAGTCCGCATCGTCTGATCGTGATGTTGTATCAGGGCGCCCGTCAGGCGATCGCGCAAGCGCGCATGCATTTGCAGCAGGGCAATGTGCCGGCTCGTGGAGAGGCGATCGGCAAGGCGATTCAGATCGTCGAAAGCGGGCTGCAGCAGTCGCTCAATGTCGATGCGGGCGGCGAGATTGCAGAGCGGTTGGACGCGCTATATGGCTATATGTCGCGCCGGCTGCTCGAAGCCAACGTAAAACAGAGCGAGGCGATGCTGGTCGAGGTCGACGGCCTGCTGGCGACACTCGAAGAGGCATGGATCGGGATCGCCCCGGAAATCGCGCGGATGGCGGCCCAGCCGGCCGCGGAAAGCATGAGATGACATCGAACGCAGAATACTTCGCCCGCTACGAGGCGATCGCAGCGATTTCCTGCCGCATGCTGACGGCTGCGCGGCGGGCACTGTGGAACGATCTGGTCCACCTGCAAGAGGAATACCGCCATCTGGTGGACGCGTTGAAGGACGCCGAGACCGGCGTCAGGCTCGACGAATCGGAGCGATTACGCAAATACGCGCTGATCCGGCAGATTCTCGCCGACGACGCCGCGATCCGCGACCTGGCGAATCCGCGCATGGCCAATCTGTCGGCGTTGTTCGCCGGCCGGCCGACGCGCGTGCTCAAGGAACTGTACGGGGCGCGCTGAATTCGCCCGCGTGCCGACTTGTCGTCCGTGTGCCTGCCTGCGCTGGTTTCTTCACCGCTTCGCCTGATTGACTGTATTTGAGCGCGCTGCCGCCACTGTGACCAAGGAATCGGCATGAACGGAATCGACACGGCCGTCGCTTCGCTGCTAGCGAACCGGATCGACAGCCTGCTCAATATCGCCCCCGGCAGTGCGACCGCGTCGCAAACCGGTGCGGCGAGCGTCGATGACGCGCCGACCACCGCCGCGCCCGTCGCGACACCCGCGCCGCAGCCTTCCGCGCAAACCGCGCTGTCCGCCGTGGCGTTGACCCTGAGCGCGATCGTGCGCTCCGGCGGCGAAGCCACCCCCGCCGTGCTCGGCCAGATGCCGATCTGGCCCGCCGCGCCGGCGCTCGATGTGGAAGTCGGCGCTTTGCCGCTGTTCGATACGCCGGCCGCTTCCGGCACGGCCAATCCCAATCCGAATACCGCTGGAACCGTGGCCACCGCCAATGTGGCGGCGGCGCAGGTGCCTGTCGCGGCGCTCGCGGCCGCGCTCCAGCAGACGGTCGGCGACAGCGGACTCTTCTACGAAGCCCATCTCGCGCAATGGCTGGCGGGCCAGCGTTCGCCCGCGAGCCTGGCCGACGAGGCACAAAACAAGCTGGTGGCCGCCGCGCAATTGCCGCTCGATTGGGCGAGCGACGGCGGCGAGGCGAGCGCGTCGACGGCGTCGACCCGCCAGGGCATGGGCGCCGCGCCGAACAATGGCCAGCCGAACGGCGCGCAGGATGCGAATGCCGCCCGCGCGCAGCAACCTATTCCGAATGCACAAACCGCGCGCTTCGTGGCCGGCGAGGTGTTGGCCAGCTCGTTGTCGGACCTGAACGGCCAATCGGCGCATGCGAATCTGCATAGCGGGACGTCGCCGGCAGCCGACGGCAGCGCGTCGCAGAACTCACAATCGATGGCGGCGGCGGTGCATCCCGCGACCGTGCCGTTGGTGCGCCAGCAACTGGATATGCTCGCGACCGGGCAATTCCGCTGGACCGGCGAGGCGTGGCCGGGCGCCAAGTTCGACTGGACCATCGAACAGGACGGCGACGAATGGGACCGCAGCGGCGGCGGCGCGGCGAGCGAGGACGACCAGCCGTGGCGCACCCGTCTGACGTTGTCGCTGCCCACGCTCGGCACCGTCGACGCGGAACTGACGCTGACCGGTACGCGCCTTGTGGCGCGCGTGCAGGCGAGCCCGGTCGGCGCGGCGCGGCTGGCGATGCAGGGCGAGAGCTTCCGTCAGCGGCTGGCGGCGGCGGGGATCGAATTGAACGGTTTGACGATTCGCGAGATTGGTGGCGGCGCGCCGTCGACCGGCGCCAACCCGCCAGGTGCCGCGGCGGCCGCGCAGGCGGCAGCGTCGGCGTATGCGCGCTCGGCGTCGGCGTCGGCGGCCGCGGATAAAGCGGCGGCCCGCCGTGCGTCGAACAGCCCCGCGCTCGACGATTTCGACTGGGAGATGTGATGAGCCGCAAACACCGCCGCAGTGCGGCAGCGCTCGTCTACGACGCCAAAGGCGGCGATCCCGCACCGCGCGTGATCGCGAAGGGCTACGGCATGCTGGCCGAGATGATCGTGCAGCGCGCCAAGGAAGCCGGCCTGTATGTTCACGAAGCGCCGGAGATGGTGTCGCTGCTGATGCAGGTGGATCTGGATTCGCGCATTCCACCGCAGCTTTATCAGGCGGTGGCGGAAATGCTCGCGTGGCTGCACCGGTTGGAAAGCGGCGCGGAGAGTGAATCCGCGCCAGGCGCCGGGGGCGACGACGCGAGCGATGTCACCGATGTGGTGGCTACCGAGGTAGAAGGCGGCACGGCAGGGCGTTGAGGGTGGCTTATTCGAGGCGGCCGGTGGATGGTGGCCACTCGCTCGCCTGCTCACCCAGTCATCCGCCTGCGTCAAAACCGCATCATCAGCTTGAGCAACGCGTTTACCCGCTTGCCGTACGGCGGCGAGATCCATCCGCGCGCGTTCAAACGCGCCTGCGTCAGCACCGGCTTCATCTTCGAGAACGTCACGAAGCCCTCGTAACCGTGATACGCGCCCATCCCACTCGCGCCGACGCCGCCGAACGGTAGGCTTTCGCAGGCCAAATGCATCAGCGTCTCGTTGATCGCCATGCCGCCGGCAATCGTTTCATGCGTCACGCGTTCGATCGTGGCGGCGTCGTCCGCATACAGATACAGCGCGAGCGGACGCGGCCGGGCGTTGATCCACGAGATCGCGTCGTCGAGCGTGTCGTACGGGACGATCGGCAGCAGCGGCCCGAAAATCTCCTCCTGCATCAACGCGCACGCGTCGGGCGCGTTCGTCACGGCGATCAGCGGGTAACGACGGCTCGCCGGATCGGGTGAACTGTCGGTGAGCGGGTGCAGTTGCGCGCCGGCGGCCTGGGCCTCGTCCGCGAGACGTTCCAGACGTTCGAAGTGGCGCGCCGAAATGATCGACGTGTAATCCGGATTGCTGGCAAAACCGGGGTACATCTTCGCCATTCGCGCACGGGCCCGTTCGACGAACGCCTGCTCCTTGCCGCGCGGCACCAGCACGTAGTCCGGCGCGATACAGGTTTGACCCGCATTGAGCGTCTTGCCGGCGATCAGGTTGTCCACCGCGTTGTCGAAGCGCGCGTGCGCGCCGATCAGTGCCGGCGATTTGCCGCCGAGTTCCAGCGTGACCGGCGTTAGATGCTCGGCGGCGGCGCGCATCACCTCGTGCCCGACCTTGGTCGAACCCGTGAACAGCAGATGATCGAACGGCTGCGCGCTGAACGCGGCGGCGAGCGTGGCGTCGCCATTCACCACCGCGACGTGATCGCGCGCGAAAGTCTGGCCGATCAGCTGTTCGAATAGCGCCGAGGTGCGCGGCGTCAATTCCGACATCTTGACGATGGCGCGGTTGCCGGCGGTCAGCGCGCTGATCAGCGGCCCGACGGCGAGCAGCACCGGATAATTCCAGGGCACGATGATGCCGACCACGCCGAGCGGTTGCGGCACCACCTTCGCGCGAGCGGGCAGCAGCCATTTGTTGGTGCTGCGGCGTTGCGCCTTCATCCAGCGCTTGCCGTGGCGCAGCGCGGCGTCAATCTCCTCTTTCACCAGCAGGAATTCGGCGAGCAGCACTTCCTGCTTCGCCCGATTGCCGAAGTCGGCGTTCATCGTTTCGGCGAGCGCGTCGCGGTTGTCGAGCATGACTTTGCGCAACGCCTTGAGGTGCGCGGCGCGGCTCTCCCATGAGGGATACGGCGCGCGCAAATAAGCGTGACGTTGCTCGCGCAGTAGCGCTTCGAGCGCGGCGACCTCCGGCAGATCGTTCTTCATATGTGTCCACTCCCTGATGATGTCGGTGCGCGTTGGCATCGCGCTTTATTGGTTTTTTGATGCTGTCGGTGAGGCGTGTCTGAATGCGCCTTGCCGGTTCTCAGGCCGGAAAAGCCCGCTCGATGATCGCCGCGTGGTCGACGCTCGCCGGCAACGTGCCGTACACGCGGCCGCTTTCGCCGCTGCCGTCGCCGAGTCGGGTGGCAATGAACGCGTCGGCGATTTCGGCCGGGGCATGCTGAACCAGCAAGACCGCCTGCGCGATCAGCACGATCTGCTGGGCGATCCGCCGCGCCGACGCTTCACGCTGCCCGGCCGGCCCGTTGAGCACGGCGGCGAGTTTGCCCAGCGCGGCGCGCAAGGCGGGCTGCGCGTGCGCGTCCGCCTGCCACGCGGCAAACAGCGCTTGCGCCGCGTCGGGCTCGCGCTCCATGGCGCGCAGCACGTCGAGGCACATTACGTTGCCGGAGCCTTCCCAGATCGAATTCACGGGCGCTTCGCGATAGAAGCGCGCCATTGGACCGGTTTCGACGTAACCGTTGCCGCCCCAGACTTCCATCGCCTCGCCAGTGAATGCCAGTGCGCGCTTACACACCCAGTATTTCGACGCTGGCGTGACGATGCGCCGCCACGCGCGCTCGACCGACGACGTGGACGACGCATCCGCCGTCGATTCGAACGCACGCGCGAGCCGCATGAACAGCACCGTGGCGGCCTCCGACTCCAGCGCGAGATCGGCCAGCACGTTGCGCATCAAAGGCTGGTCGGCCAACTGACGGCCGAACGCGCTGCGGTGTCGCGCATGATGAATCGCCTGCACCAGCGCCGCGCGCATCAACGCCGCGCTGCCTATCACGCAATCGAGGCGCGTGTAGTTGGCCATTTCTATGATGGTCGGCACGCCGCGCCCTTCGTCGCCGATCAGAATGCCGAACGCGTCGAGAAATTCGACCTCGCTGCTCGCGTTCGACCGGTTGCCGAGCTTGTCTTTCAGGCGCTGGATCTGCACGGTGTTCTTGCGGCCGTCCGGTGCGAAGCGCGGCACATAGAAGCACGACAGACCTTCGTGTTCGTCGGTGCGGGCGAGCACGAGATGCGCGTCGCATTGCGGCGCGGAAAAAAACCACTTGTGGCCGATCAACCGGTACGCCGCGCCGCGGCCGCTACCGCCGGTGGCATAGGCGCGCGTCTGATTGCTGCGCACGTCCGAGCCGCCTTGCTTCTCGGTCATGCCCATGCCGATCATCGCGGAACCCTTATGCGAGAGCGGCACGTCGCGCGGATCATGGTCGCGGGCGTAGAGCTTGTCGCGCAGTCTGTCGAACAGCGCCGGTTCGCGCTGCAGCACCGGAATGCTCGCGAACGTCATGGTCAGCGGACACAGCGAGCCGGACTCGATCTGTGCGTGCAGAAAATACCCGGCGCAGCGCGCGACCATCGCGCCGCGCCGCGGATCGGAAAACGGCAGCGCGTGCAGACCTTCACGGCGCAGCAGCGACAGCAGCGTATGCCACGACGGGTGAAACTCCAGCGCGTCGATACGCTCGCCGCGCGAATCGTGCGTGGACAGTTCCGGGGTGTGGCGGTTGGCCAGTTCGGCGAGGGCGAGCGTGTCGGGCGTGGTGAGCGCGGCGCCGTGCCGTAGCAACGCATCGCGATGCCACTGCGCGCCGTCGCGTTCGAGGGCGGCGGACAACGCGGCGTCGCTGGCGAACAGGTTGTAGTCCGCCAGCGGCGGGACCTGATTCGTCACCTCGTGAGTCTGGCCGAAGCTATGCCGTTCCATCTGCTGTCTCCGTTCACCGCGGGTTCGCCGGTGCCGATCGGCGGGGTGCTGTTTGAGCGCCGCGTGTCGTGCCGCACGCTATGAGGACGTTGCTCGCCGTGCCGTGTTTGAATGCGTCGTGGCGTGCTGTCGCGGCCGTCCGGCGGACCGTCGCGCGTCTTTCATCATAGGGGCGCGATGGGCCTTCCGTTTAGAGTAATCGCTCTGGCGCGAAGCTGCCGCCACCTCCCAACGCTCCCTACAATGCCGTTGAAACACACGTAGACAAGTGTGCACGAGACAGGGTCCGCGAGCAACGCGGCCCCAATGCGGCCCCGGCGCGGGTCGACAGGAGGAGCGGATGCAATACGACTACATCATCGTCGGTGCGGGCTCGGGCGGTTGCACGCTGGCAAGCCGTCTTGCGGACAGCTGCCCCGACGCGACAATCGCCCTGATCGAAGCCGGACCGCATACGGACGGCAATCTGTTCGTCAACATGCCGGTCGGCGTCGCGGTCGTCGTGCCGAACAAACTCAAGACCAACTACGGCTACCTGACCACGCCGCAACCCGGCCTCGACGGGCGACAAGGCTATCAGCCGCGTGGACGCGGCTTTGGCGGGTCGAGCGCGATCAACGCGATGATCTACACGCGCGGCCATCCGCTCGATTACGACGAATGGGCGCAACTCGGCTGCGACGGTTGGTCATGGGCGGAAGTGCTGCCGTATTTCCGTCGCGCCGAGGGCAACGAGCGCGGCGCGGATGCATGGCACGGTGACGACGGCCCGCTCACCGTCTCCGATCTGCGTTATCAGAATCCGTTTTCGAAGCGCTTCGTGCAGGCCGCGCTCGAAGCCGGCTACAAGCCGAATCGCGATTTCAACGGCGCGGATCAGGAAGGAATCGGCTTCTACCAGGTGACGCAACGCGACGGACGCCGTTGCAGCGTGGCGCGCGCCTATATCTACGATCGCGAGCGGCCTAATCTTCATCTGATCGCGGATGCGACGGTGATGCGGGTGAATTTCGACGGCAAGCGCGCGAGCGGCGTCGAGATCGTGCGGGGCGGTCGCCGCGAAACGCTCGAAGCGCGCGCCGAAGTCGTGCTGGCGGGCGGCGCGTTCAATTCGCCGCAACTGCTGATGTGTTCCGGCATCGGACCGGCCGCGCATTTGCAGTCGCTCGGCATTCCGGTGCTGCACGATGCGCCCGAGGTCGGGCAGAACCTGATCGACCACGTCGATTTCACGATCAACAAGCGGGTGTCGTCGATTGAACCGACGGGTTTTTCGCTGCGCGGCATCGCGCGAATGCTGCCGCAGTTCGCCACTTTCATGCGCCATGGCACCGGCATGCTGTCGAGCAATGTCGCCGAGGCCGGTGGTTTTCTGAAAAGCAGCCCGACGCTGGCGCGCCCCGATCTGCAACTGCATTTCTGCGCGGCGCTGGTCGACGATCACAACCGGCATATGCATTGGGGCCACGGCTATTCGCTGCATGTGTGCGTGCTGCGGCCGCATAGTCGCGGCAGCGTCACGCTGGCGAGCGCCGATGCGCGCACGGCGCCGGTGATCGATCCGCGCTTCTTCAGCGATTCGCGCGATCTCGATCTGCTGATGGAAGGCGCGCAGATGGCGCGGCGCATTCTCGATGCCCCTTCGCTGGCGTTACATGGCGGCACGGAGTTGTACACGCATCCTGGACAGACGGCCGAGGCGCTGCGGCAAACCATCGCCGAGCATGCCGACACGATTTATCACCCGGTGGCGACTTGCCGGATGGGCGGCGATGCGCGGTCGGTGGTCGATCCGCAATTGCGGGTGCGGGGCGTGACGGGGTTGCGCATCGTCGATGCGTCGGTGATGCCGACGCTGATCGGCGGCAACACCAATGCGCCGACGGTGATGATAGGCGAGCGCGCGGCCGAGTTGATCGCGGCTAGCCGGCGCGAAGCGCAGGCGGGGCAGACATTGCACACCGCGACAACAACGCGGGCGAGCGGGGTGGCGGCTTCGGCGGCGTGAATCGGAGAGCGCAGGCCGTTGAGCGTCACTTGCCCGTCGGCACCGGCACCGTAATACCGCTCACGCCGATGCCCGGCCCCAGCATGAAGTCGTCGGCGGCCTGACCCGGCAACGCTTCGCGCGCGACGTCGAGCCAGGCGCGCGCCGCATGCGACAGATAACCGTTGCGGCGCCAGCCGATCGCCATTTCCCACGGAATCTCGGGCTCCGAGACGGGGCGGCAGGTGAATTGCGTGGGATCGAGCCGCCGGCAATAAGGCGCCGGCAACAACGCAATGCCGACGCCCGCCTGCACCAGCGCCGCCATGAAATCCCAATGCCCGCTGCGCCCGACGATAGTCGGCGCAAAACCAGCCGCGCGGCAAGCACTCAGCACCACGTCGTTGAGCGCGAGACTCTCACCGTAGAACACGAACGGTTCGTTGGCCAGTTGCGCGAGCGGCACCTCGTGCAGTTCGTCCCAACGCGAGCCGGTCCGCGCGACGAGCCACAGCAACTGGCGCGTGATCGGCAGCACCTCGATGTTTTCCGGATCGACCGGTTGCAGCACGCCGCCTAATTCCAGTTCACCGTTGATCAGTGCCGCCTCGATCGCGCGCGACCCCTGCTCGAAGAGCTTCAGTTCGATTTTCGGGTAGCGCTGGCGGAACGCTGCGATGGCGGGCGTGAACAGCGAGCCGCCCATAGGCGGTATGCCGATGGTGAGTTCGCCCCGGCCGAGCGTGTCGAGATCGTTCAGTTCGGCCTGCAATTGCGCGTGTGCCGCCAGCACGTCCTGACCGCGCTGGTAGACGATCCGGCCGGCGTCGGTCAGTACCATCTGACGCCCGTCGCGTAGCAATAACGGCGAGCCGATTTCGTCTTCCAGCGACTTCACCATCTTGCTGATGGTGGGCTGCGTGACGAACATCTGCTCCGCGGCGACGGTGAAGCTCTGTTGACGAACCACTTCGACGAAATACCGCAACGCACGTAGTTCCACGATCTCAAGCTCCAGAATTCCAAATTGGAATGATCTTGAGGATTGTAAGTCATGCCATTTATGCGGCGACGCAAGTTGTATGACGCTCGTCAAAAGCGGGCGCGGGTCGCCGAGTTGACGCGCGGGGATTTCGGGATGAACGTTGCGGCAAGCGGGATACCATCGGCGGCTCTTTTTTCGACAGCCGGCTGGGCTCCGTTTCGATCCATGACACCGATTTCGATCATCATTCCGTGCTACAACGCCGCGCCGACGCTGGCCCGCGCGCTGCAAAGCTGCCTGAACCAGCCCGAAGCGGCGCAGATCATTGTTGTCGACGACGGTTCGTCGGATGCGTCGGCCGACATGGTGACTTATTGCGCATCGTTCGACCCGCGCGTGAGCCTGCTGTCCATGCCTTGTAATGGCGGCGCCGCGCGGGCGCGCAACTGGGGCGCGCTGCACGCGTCGCACGATCTGCTCGCTTTTCTCGATGCCGACGACGAGTACCTGCCCGGCGCGCTCGCGGCGGCTGCCGATTTCCTCGCGCGGAACCCGGCGGACATGGCCGTGCGCCTCGACGTGGAGTACGCCGGTTTCCCCACCGATCTCACCACGCATCCCGATTTCGCCGCGCACTCGGCGACGCTCAGCAATACGGTGCCGAGCAGCCTGATCATCCGGCGCGCGGCGTTCGCGGCGCTCGGCGGTTTTCCGATGGATCCGGTGTTTCAGCGCATTGGCGGGGAAGACGGCGCTTTTTCGTGGGCGCTGCGCGAGATGTTCGGCAACCGGCGTCTCGACGGCCGGCCACGCGTGCGCATGCATTACCACCCGGGCATTCACGCCGAACGCTATTTCCGCATCGCGCTGGGCTTGCAGCGGCCGGATCCCGCCGATGTCGCCGATGCGTTTCATTTTTCAAAGCGCTTCGTCGATCGCGCGCGGGCAGGCGTCGATCAATTACGCGCGGCTTTCGTCGCGAACGTGAAGGCGACGCAAACCATACCGGCCCCATCAGCCACCTCGGCCAACGCCTCCTGAATCGCACGCCGAAGGCACAAAAAGCACCGCGCCGCACGCCGGTTTCCGCTCGCCGAAACTGGCCCGTGCGAAAAACCGAAGCTCGCCACCAAGCCATCTCGATTTGCTACAATCGCCGTTCGTCTTCGAGGAGCGTTGCGACGGGTACCGCGAATCATGCTATTCGCCGGCCGCCCGCCAGGCTCGAAGGCTTCAATCGGAGGGGCGAATGCGCCATGCGCTTTTGCCACCGCCGCATCGAACCGCGCTCACGTCAAATTTCTAGTCAATTTCTTAGAAAGGAGGGCGTGATGAACGCCGCAGTAATCGATTCCCAAGCTTCCCAAGACTTCGTTGTTGCCGACATGTCGCTTGCCGACTGGGGCCGCAAGGAACTGACCATCGCCGAGACGGAAATGCCCGGTCTCGTGCAAACGCGCGAAGAGTACAAGGCGCAGCAGCCGCTGAAGGGCGCGCGCGTTGCCGGCTCGCTGCACATGACGATCCAGACCGGCGTGCTGATCGAGACGCTGACCGCGCTCGGCGCCGACGTGCGTTGGGCCTCGTGCAACATCTTCTCGACGCAAGACCACGCTGCCGCCGCGATCGCCAAGGCCGGCGTGCCGGTGTTCGCGTTCAAGGGCGAGTCGCTCGACGAATACTGGGAGTTCTCGCACCGCATTTTCGAATGGCCGAACGGCGAATTCGCCAACATGATCCTCGACGACGGCGGCGACGCCACGTTGCTGCTGATCCTCGGTTCGAAGGCGGAGAAAGACCGGTCGGTGATCTCGAAGCCGACCAACGAAGAAGAAATCGCGCTGTACAAGTCGATCGCTTCGCATCTGGATGCGGACCCGACGTGGTACTCCACGCGCCTCGCGCACATCAAGGGCGTGACGGAAGAAACCACCACCGGCGTGCACCGTCTGTATCAGATGGAAAAGGAAGGCCGCCTGCCGTTCCCGGCGTTCAACGTCAACGATTCGGTCACCAAGTCGAAGTTCGACAACCTGTATGGTTGCCGTGAGTCGCTGGTCGACGGCATCAAGCGCGCGACCGACGTGATGATTGCGGGCAAGATCGCAGTCGTGGCCGGTTACGGCGACGTGGGCAAGGGTTGCGCGCAATCGCTGCGCGGTCTGGGCGCCACCGTGTGGGTGACTGAAATCGATCCGATCTGCGCGCTGCAGGCGGCGATGGAAGGTTACCGCGTCGTGACGATGGAATACGCGGCTGACAAGGCCGACATCTTCGTGACGGCAACCGGCAACTTCCACGTGATCGGCCACGATCACATGGCGGCCATGCGTCACAACGCGATTGTCTGCAACATCGGTCACTTCGATTCGGAAATCGACATTGCGTCGACCCGTCAGTACCAGTGGGACAACATCAAGCCGCAAGTCGACCACATCATTTTCCCGGACGGCAAGCGCGTGATTTTGCTGGCTGAAGGCCGCCTGGTGAACCTGGGTTGCGCAACGGGCCACCCGTCGTTCGTGATGTCGAACTCGTTTACGAACCAGACGCTCGCACAGATCGAACTGTTCACGCAGGGCAACAAGTACGAGAACAAGGTGTACGTGCTGCCGAAGCATCTGGACGAGAAGGTCGCACGCCTGCATCTGGCGCGCATTGGCGCAAACCTGACCGTGCTGTCGGACGAGCAGGCCGGCTACATCGGCGTCGACAAGAACGGCCCGTTCAAGCCGAACCACTACCGCTATTAAGCACGCGGGCGGTTTGACGGCATGACAGTTTGACGACGGGGCGGCGCATCATGCGCCGCTTTGTTCGCCATCGCCGCCTTTTTCGCGCTGTTTCTCGCTGTTGCGCGCTTGTTCACCGCGCGTTTCCCCGTTACCGGACATCCTGCATAAAAGGAGCTCTACATGACCGTGCTGCTGACCTGGCTGATCAACGCGCTCGCGCTCCTGATCATTACCTACCTCGTTCCGTCGATCCATATCCGCAGTTTCGGCACCGCCCTGATCGTCGCCGTGGTGCTCGGATTGATCAATACGATCCTGCGGCCGGTGCTGATCCTGTTGACGTTGCCCGTCACGATTCTGACGCTCGGGCTTTTCATTATGGTGGTCAATGCGCTGTGCTTCTGGCTGTGCGCGTCGCTGCTGAAGGGCTTCGAAGTGTCGGGTTTCTGGTCGGCGTTCATCGGCTCGATTCTGTACAGCATCGTTTCGTGGATCCTGTCCGCGATTATTTTCGGCAACCGCAGTCTCGGTTGACCTACTGAATCATGAACCCCATCGAACTTTCATTCGAATTCTTCCCGCCGAAAACGGCGGAAGGCGTCGACAAGCTGCGCGCCACGCGTGCGCAGCTCGCGCCGCTCAAGCCCAAGTTCGTGTCCGTCACGTTCGGTGCGGGCGGCTCGACGCAGCAGGGCACGCTCGACACCGTCGTCGATATCGCGAAAGAGGGCATCGAAGCGGCGCCGCACGTGTCGTGCATCGGCTCGTCGAAAGACAGCCTGCGCGCGATTCTCAACGAGTACCGCGCGCATGGCATTCGCCATATCGTCGCGCTGCGTGGCGATTTGCCGTCCGGCATGGGCGAAGTCGGCGAGCTGCGTTATGCGTCGGAACTGGTGAGCTTTATCCGCGCCGAATTCGGCGACTGGTTCTGGATCGAGGTGGCCGGCTATCCGGAATACCACCCGCAATCGCGCTCGCCGCGTCACGATATGGACAATTTCGTGCGCAAGGTGAAGGCCGGTGCCAATTCGGTGATCACGCAGTATTTCTTCAATGCGGACGCGTACTTCCGTTTCGTCGACGACGCGCAGAAACTCGGCGTGGATGTGCCGATCGTGCCGGGCATCATGCCGATCACGAACTACTCGCAGCTCATGCGCTTCTCCGAGATGTGCGGCGCGGAAGTGCCGCGCTGGGTCGCGCGCCGGCTGGAAAGCTTTGGCGACGACCGCGAGTCGATTCGCGCGTTCGGGCTCGATGTGGTGACGGACCTGTGCGAGCGCCTGCTCGGCGCCAAAGTACCGGGTTTGCATTTCTACACGCTGAATGGCGCTGCGGCGACTAAAGCGATCTGCGAACGCTTGAACGCATAAGATTCGATTGACCTGAATGGGGACGAAAAACCGCGCGGCGCTGCAAGCCGCGCGGTTTTTTTGCGCCGCACCAACCGCCGGAGACGCCCGTCCACCGGGGCCGGTCGCCCCCAGCGCGACTGGCTGCGGCAGTTCCGATCTATTGCCGTCGCCCTGAAATAGCACGACCGGGCCGTTTTTTTGCTGATCCCACCCTCTGCAACTCGCCCACCGCACAGCGCCGACGGGCGGCGCGCCTTATGCCCTAAAGGTTTCCGATCGTCAACACGGGTAATTTCCTCCGCTTGTTGCGTCGAGCCAAGCTCAAGTAAGATCGCGCTACGCTGGCGATAGCCAGCCCCGATCCTGGAGGAAACATGAAGCAAAACAATCTGTTGCGCGCCGTGCGTGTTACGACGCTCGTCGCCGCCGCAGCGGCATCGATGGTGGGCGCCAGTGTCGCGCGCGCCGAGATTCCGAATAAAACCCTGGTTTACTGCTCAGAAGGCAGTCCCGCGGGTTTCGATCCGGCCCAATACACCACGGGCACCGATTTCACGGCTAACACGTTCACCGTCTACAACCGCCTCGTCGAATTCGAGCGCGGCGGCACCAAGGTCGAGCCGGGCCTCGCCGAAAAATGGGAAGTGTCCCCGGACGGCAAGACGTACACATTCCATCTGCGTCACGGCGTGAAATTCCAGACCACGTCGTTCTTCAAGCCGACGCGCGAATTCAACGCGGACGACGTCCTGTTCACGTTCCAGCGCATGCTCGACCCGAACTCGGCGTTCCATAAGGCTTATCCGGTCCAGTTCCCGTACTTCACGGACATGGGCCTCGACAAGCTGATCACCGGCGTCGAAAAGGTCGACCCGTACACGGTCAAGTTCACGCTGAAGGAAGTCAACGCACCGTTCATCCAGAATCTGGCAATGGAATACGCGTCGATCCTGTCGAGCGAATACGGCGACCAGTTGATGAAGGCCGGCAAAGCCGCCGACATCAACCAGTTCCCGGTCGGCACGGGTCCGTTCATTTTCCGCAGCTACACGAAAGACGCGACGATCCGCTTCGACGGCAATCCGGATTACTGGAAGCCGAACGCGGTGAAGATCTCGAAGCTGATCTTCTCGATCACACCGGACGCCGGTGTGCGCGTGCAGAAGATCAAGCGCGACGAATGCCAGGTGATGAGCTATCCGCGTCCGGCCGACATCGCTCCGCTGAAGGCTGAAGCGAACCTCGACATGCCGTCGCAGCCGGGCTTCAACCTCGGCTACCTCGCATACAACGTCACGCACAAGCCGGTCGACAAGCTCGAAGTGCGTCAGGCGCTGGACATGGCGATCAACAAGAAGGCGATCATCGACTCGGTGTATCAAGGCGCCGGCCAGGCCGCGACGAACCCGATGCCGCCGACCCAATGGTCGTACGACAAGAACCTGAAGAGCGCGTCCTACGATACGGACAAGGCCAAGGCGCTGCTCGCCAAGGCCGGCTTCCCGAACGGCTTCGACATCACGCTGTGGGCCATGCCGGTGCAACGCGCGTACAACCCGAACGCCCGCTTGATGGCGGAAATGATCCAGGCCGACTGGGCCAAGATCGGCGTGAAGGCGAAGATCGTCACGTATGAGTGGGGCGAGTACATCAAGCGCGCGCACGCGGGTGAAGACGACACGATGCTGATCGGCTGGACCGGCGACAACGGCGATCCGGACAACTGGCTCGGCACGTTGCTCGGCTGCGAAGCGGTGAACGGCAACAACTTCTCGAAGTGGTGCTACAAGCCGTTCGACGATCTGATCCAGAAGGGCCGCGTCACGTCGGATCAGGCTGGCCGCACCTCGGCTTACATGCAGGCGCAACAGATCTTCGCGCAACAACTGCCGTTCTCGCCGATCGCTCACTCCACGGTGTATCAACCGGTGAGCAAGAAGGTGGTCGACATGCGCATCGAACCGCTCGGCTACGCGCGCTTCGACGGCGTCAGCGTCAAGTAATTCGCCAGGCGAATCGTAATAGTTACGCAGTACGCTTTTCGCACGGTTAGAAAACTGGTCGAAATGGTCCGGCGACCGGGGTCACAAGCCCTCGTCGCCGGTTGCGTTTTTTCTTCATCAAGACCATAGGGACAAAACCATGTTCCGCTTTGTTTTGCGCCGCATCGGCATGGTGATTCCGACCTTCATCGGTATCACGATCCTTGCGTTCGCGCTGATTCACCTGATTCCGGGCGACCCCATCGAAGTGATGATGGGCGAGCGCGGCGTCGATCCCGCCATGCACGCCGCGGCGCTGCACCGGCTCGGGCTCGACGAAGCCCTGCCGATGCAGTACGTCCACTACGTCGGCCGCGCGCTGCATGGCGACCTCGGCACTTCCATCATCACCAACACCAGCGTGATGGGCGAATTCCTCGCGCGCTTTCCCGCCACCATCGAACTGTCGATTTGCGCCATGCTGTTCGCGCTGATCGTGGGCTTGCCCGCCGGCGTGTTCGCGGCGTTGCGGCGCGGCACGGTGGTCGATCACGGCGTGATGGGCACGGCGCTGACCGGCTACTCGATGCCGATCTTCTGGTGGGGTTTGATCCTCATCATGCTGTTCTCCGTGAAGCTCGGCTGGACGCCGGTGTCGGGCCGCATCGCGGTCGAATACGACATTCCGCACGTCACGGGTTTCATGCTGATCGACGCGATGATGTCCACCGACGAAGGCGCGTTCAAATCCGCGCTGAGCCATCTGATCCTGCCGGCGATCGTGCTCGGCACGATTCCGCTGGCGGTTGTCGCGCGTATGACGCGTTCGTCGATGCTCGAAGTGCTGCGTGAGGATTACATCCGCACCGCACGCGCGAAGGGCTTGTCGCCGGCACGCGTGATCGTCGTGCATGCGTTGCGCAATGCGCTGATTCCGGTCGTGACGGTGATCGGTCTGCAGGTCGGCACGCTGCTCGCGGGCGCCGTGCTGACCGAAACGCTGTTCTCGTGGCCGGGTATCGGCAAGTGGCTGATCGACGCGATCAGCCGGCGCGATTATCCGGTGGTGCAGGGCGGTATCCTGATGATCGCCACGCTGGTGATCGTTGTGAACCTGTTCGTCGACCTGTTGTACGGCGTGCTCAATCCACGCATCCGCCATACGAGGTAAATCACTATGGCTGACATTCAAAATACCGTCCCCCAAGCCGTGACGCCGCCCAGTGGCCGCGCTCTCGCCGTCCGTGAATTCTGGGCGAATTTCTCGCGCAACCGCGGTGCGGTCGGCGCGGGCATCATCGTGCTGGCGCTGATCTTCATCGCGATCTTCGCGCCGTTGATCGCGCCGCACAGCCCGATCGAGCAGTACCGCGACAACGTGAAGATTCCGCCCGCCTGGCTCGACGGCGGCAACTGGAAGTTCATTCTCGGCACCGACGAAGCGGGCCGCGACATCCTCTCGCGCCTCATGTACGGCGCGCGGCTGTCGTTCTGGATCGGCTTCGTTTCCGTGGTGCTCGCGTTGATTCCGGGCATCGTGCTCGGCCTGATCGCGGCGTTCTTCGAGAAGTGGGCCGATACGCCGATCATGCGCATCATGGACGTGCTGCTCGCGTTGCCGTCGCTGCTGCTCGCGGTCGCGGTGGTGGCGATTATCGGTCCCGGTCTCGTCAACACGATGCTGGCGATCGCGATCGTGGCGTTGCCGGGTTATGTACGGTTGACGCGCGCATCCGCGCAGGGCGAGTTGCAGAAGGAATACGTGACGGCGTCGCGCGTCGCGGGCGCCGGCACCTTGCGGTTGATGTTCTCGCAAGTGCTGCCGAACTGCACCGCACCGCTGATCGTGCAGGCCACGCTGGGCTTTTCGTCGGCGATTCTCGACGCGGCCGCGCTCGGCTTTCTCGGCCTCGGCGTGCAACCGCCCGCGGCGGAGTGGGGCGCGATGCTGGCGTCGGCACGCGATTACATCGACAACGCCTGGTGGATCGTCACCTTGCCGGGCCTGTCCATCGTGATCTCGGTGCTGGCGATCAACCTGCTCGGCGACGGGCTGCGCGATGCGCTCGACCCCAAACTGAAACGGATGGCGTGATATGACGAATCTATTGACCATTCGCAACCTGGCGGTGAATTTCAACGGACTGCCGGCGGTCGACCGGATCAGCCTCGACGTGGCGCCGGGCGAAGTCGTCGGCGTCGTCGGCGAATCCGGCTCGGGCAAAAGCGTCACGATGATGGCGCTGATGGGCCTGATCGACGCACCCGGCAAAGTCACCGCCGACGAAGTCACCTTCAACGGCCACGATCTGCTGAAAGCTTCGGCGAAGGAACGCCGCAAGATCATCGGCAAAGACATCGCAATGGTGTTCCAGGACGCGCTGACCAGTCTGAATCCGAGCTACACGGTCGGCTATCAGATCAAGGAAGTGCTGAAGCTGCACGAAGGCCTGCGCGGCAGCGCGCTGGACAAACGCGCATTGGAATTGCTGGATCAGGTCGGCATTCCCGACCCGAAAGGCCGCATCGGCTCGTTCCCGCATCAGATGTCGGGCGGCATGAACCAGCGCGTGATGATTGCGATGGCGATTGCCTGCAACCCGAAGCTGCTGATCGCCGACGAACCGACCACCGCGCTCGACGTGACGATCCAGGCGCAGATCATGGAACTGCTGATCAAGCTGCAGAAAGAGCGCGGCATGGCGCTGGTGTTGATCTCGCACGACCTGGCGGTGGTGTCCGAGGTCGCGCAACGCGTCGCGGTCATGTACGCTGGCGAAGTGATCGAAACGAACCGCGTGCCCGATATCTTCGCCGCGCCGCATCATCCGTACACGGAAGCGCTGTTGGCGGCGATTCCCGAGCACAACGTCGGCGCGGTGCGGCTGGCCGCGTTGCCGGGTATGGTGCCGGGGCGTGACGACCGGCCCAAAGGCTGTCTGTTCGCGCCGCGCTGCAAGTACGTGGTCGACGACTGCACCAGGGCGCGCCCCGCACTGGCGCCGCTGCAAGGCCACGCCGAGGTGGCGCGCGTGCGCTGCATCAAACCCCTGAACCTGAGCGGCGACGCCAACGTTCACACCCATGGAGGCGCACGATGAACGCAGTACCCGAAACGCGGCGCCAGTCGAACCATGCGGGCGATCACGTGCTGGTGGCCGACCAGCTCGCGCGTCACTACTCCGTTAAGCGCGGCATGTTCTCCTCGGGCACCGTGAAGGCGTTGAACGGCGTGTCGTTCGCGCTCGAACGCGGCAAGACGCTGGCCGTGGTCGGCGAATCCGGCTGTGGCAAATCGACGCTGGCGCGCCAGCTCACCATGATCGAAGCACCCAGCGCGGGCCGCCTTATGATCGACGGTGAAGATGTGGCGGGCGCGGATCACGCGAAGATCGCCGCGTTGCGGCGGCGCGTGCAGATGGTGTTCCAGAATCCCTTTGCGTCGCTGAATCCGCGCAAGACCGTCGAGCAGACGCTCGGCGAACCGCTCGCGATCAACACGCAACTGAGCGCCACCGAACGCGCCGAACGGATCGCGCAGATGATGCGTACCGTCGGCCTGCGTCCGGAACACGCGAAGCGTTATCCGCATATGTTCTCCGGCGGCCAGCGCCAACGTGTGGCGATTGCCCGCGCAATGATTCTCGACCCGCAAATCGTGGTTGCCGACGAACCCGTATCGGCGCTCGACGTGTCGATCCAGGCGCAGATTCTGAATCTGTTCATGGATCTGCAGGAACAGTTCAAGACCAGCTACGTGTTCATCTCGCACAACCTCTCGGTGGTCGAGCATATCGCCGACGACGTGATGGTGATGTACTTCGGCGGCGTGGCGGAACTCGGCGACAAAAAGCGGATTTTCTCGAACCCGCGGCATCCGTACACGCGCGCGTTGATGTCGGCCACGCCGTCCATCTTCGAAGCGGATCGCACCATCAAGATCAAGCTGCAAGGTGAGATGCCGTCGCCGCTGAATCCGCCGTCGGGTTGCACGTTTCACCTGCGCTGCCCGTATGTGATCGACCGCTGCCGCAGCGAGGAACCGAAGCTGCGTGAAGTGGATGGCCGCCAGGTGTCGTGTCACCGCGCCGAGGAGGTGGGGGACGTGGATGCCTGATGGGGTGGCGGCGCGTCGTCTTACGCGCCGCTCGCGTGATGGCGGCCGCCGTGCCGCTGTCGCGCGGCGCTGGAGGGTGCGTGTGCTGATCGGCGCCGCGCTGGCCTGTTCGGCATTCGGCCTCGGCTCGATCTGGCCGCCGGGCATATCGCTGAATTTGGTGCCGATCGGTCTGGCGCACGCAGCTGGCGCGGCCGCCAATGCGCCCGGCCAGGCGGGGCGTCCGGCGGCGCCGCTGCCCAGCATGCCGGCGCCTCCCCGCGCCAGTTTGCCCGGTTTCAATTCGCCGCCCGCTTCGCCGGGCACCACGGCAAGCGGCCCGGTGCGTCAGCAGCCGGCTCGCATGCCGTTCTACGTGGCGACACGCGGCACCACGACGATCTACGTGCTGGGCACGCTACACGTCGGCGACCCCGCCGACTATCCTGCCAAACAGCCGTTCCGCGCGCCGATCCTCGGCGCTCTGGCGGCGTCGCCTACCTTGGCGCTCGAACTCTCGCCCGACGAACTGCTGGTCTCGCAAGACGATGTGTCGAAGTACGGCGTGTGCCGGCGCGACTGTCTGCCGGGTCTGTTGCCTGAGCCGTTGTGGCGCAAACTGGCCTTTCGTCTGCGGGGCAACCCCGCCGCGCTGGACGCGATCAAGAAGATGCGGCCGTGGCTCGCGTCGCTGGTGGTTGAAACCTACGATTCGCTGAGCGCCGGATTGCAAACCGAGTACGGCACGGAAGCGCAATTGCAGAACGTGTATATCCGCACGCGCGGCAAGATCGTCGGACTCGAAACCCTGCCGCAACAGATGCGCGCCTTCACCGGGCTCTCGCTCGCGCAGCAGCGCGAGATGCTGGCGCAGGATCTCGTGCAGACACCCGCGGAAAACGTCGAAGACGTGCGGACCTTGCACCGCCTGTGGCGCGTCGGCGACGCCGATGCGATCGCTGCCTGGCAGGCGGCCAAATCCGAAAAACTCGCGCGCGACCAGCGCGTCTCCGATTCGATCGACAACCGCATCGTCTACGAACGCAACCGGCGTTTCGTGTCGCGCATGTTGCTGATTGCCGCACCGAACAAACCGGTGTTCGTGGCGATTGGCGCGTTGCATCTGGGAGGCCGCGAAGGCGTGTTGCAATTGTTGCGGCAACACGGTTTCGTCGTGGACGCCTACTGAATTCGCGCCACGCTCTGGGCGCGAAATATCGCTGATTGACGTGGCATCCTAAGCCGGGTCGGCGGCCTTGACTTCGCGTGGGGCTGGGCGGCGTGTCGATAGACGTGGCGGGCGGGCGTGTGCCGGACTCAGTGTGGGGGGGCGTGGCGACCGTTGCGTAACGCTTCAGACACTTGCTCGACCACTGGCGTCCAATCGCCCAGCGTCGTCTGCCGGAACAGCGTCATGCCGGGATACCACGGCGAATCGCTGCGCGTCTCCAGCCAGCGCCAATCGGAATTGGCGGGCAGCAACAACCACACCGGCTTGCCCAGCGCACCGGCTAGATGCGCAACGCCCGTGTCCACGGCGATCACCAGATCGAGATTCATGATTAGCGCCGCCGTGTCTTCGAAGCTCGCCAATTCCGCGGTGAAATCGTGCGCGCGAAAAGCGGCCGGCGCGTCGGCCAGCTGCGCGTGCGCCGGGCCTTTCTGCAGCGCGTACCACGCCAGATTGTCCAGATCGCCGAGCCGGCGCAACTCGGTCAGCGTGACTGAGCGGTAGCGGTCGTTGCCGAACGTCGGGCTGCCGGCCCAGACCAGGCCGACCTTGCGCGGCGTCCGACCGGCGGCGCCCATGCGCTCGCGCCACGCCTCGATCTTTGCCGGCATGGCGAATAGATAGGGCACCTCGGCGGGCACGGTGGATAACTCCGTGCCGAGGCACGACGGTACGCTCATCATCGGCACCCAGAAGTCATAGTGAGAATCGGGCCGGGAAGCGGGCTCGCCGCTGAACGCGCGATGCACGCCAGGTATGCGCGCCACTAGCGGCAGCAACGGTTCGCGCACGCGAAGGTCGACCGTCGCGCCTAGCTGTTCGAGCACGCGCGCAAAGCGCAGGAACTGGAAGTGGTCGCCGAAACCCTGTTCGCCGACCACCAGCAGACGGCGCCCGGCGAGCGGCTCGCCGCGCCATTCGGCCACGCCGGGAATCGCGAGCGCGTCGTAGTCGCTGTGCCGCCAGCGCCGCGCAAAGGTGGCCCAGCCCTGCTTGTAGTCGCCACGCTTGAGCAACAGCCACGCGAGATTCTGATGCGCGTCCGCGTAATCCGGATCGAGCGCCAACGCGCGGCGATAAAAAACTTCCTCTTCATCCAGTCGGCCCTGCGCGCCAAGTGAACCGCCGAGGCACACCAGGTGTGCCGGATTCGGTTTGAGCGCCACCGCGTGCCGGTAGTGCGATTCGGCGCCCGCATAGTCGCCGCGCTTTCCGATCAGGCTGCCCAGGTTGATGTGCGCTTCCACGTAATCCATCCGCAGCGCCAGCGCGCGCTCGAAGCTGGCGATGGCCGCCTCGTGACGCCCAAGCGCGTTGTACGCATTTCCCGCGTTGAAGTGCGCCTGCGCCGATTGCGGTTCGAGCGACAGCGCGTTGCCATAGCACACCAGCGCTTCGTCGAAACGTTCGAGCCTGGCCAGCGCCGTGCCGAGGTTCAGATGAACGTCGACCATCGCCGGATTCGACGCCAGCGCCTGCCGGTAGTGGTCGATCGCTTCGCCGACTGCGCCTTGCGCTTGCAACGCGACGGCGCGGTTGTTGTGCGCATCGGCGAAATCCGGCTGGCGTCGCAGCGCCTCGTCGTAGCAGATCAGCGCTTCGTCGGTATGGCCGAGTGCGGCAGCCACGAGGCCCCGGTTGCTCCAGCAGGCGGCGTCGTTGCAATCGAGCCTGAGCGCCTCGCCCATCAACCGCGCGGCGGTTTCATGTTCACCGCGCTGATAGTGCAGCACGCCGAAGTAGTGCAGCACGCGTGGATTGGCGGAGTCGAGTGCGAGCGCCTGGCGGTACAGGGATTCGGCGGCGCGCGGCTGCCCGGTTCGATGTGCGGCGAGCGCGGCGTCGATCAACGCGGCGAGATGGAATGGCGGCGAGTGGGTACGCGCGTTGTCGACGTGGGAAGACTGATCCATGGAAACCTGCTCGGGAGTGCCGCCGGCGCGCGTTGCACGCGCCGGCAAGCGTGGCGGGAAAACAAATCCACCATCCTAGGTTCCACTCGGTTGAGCAGGTGTCGGAAGCGTCCCAATTGGGACGCGTATTCGTCACGCGCTGCGGATCAGCTTGGCGATGTATCGCGGAAAGATTCCGCGATACATCGCTATCTAGCGCAGGAAACGCAGCCGCCCTACAAGAACATCAGAAAATTCAGCAGGAGGATGTTCACGACCAACAGCGACAACGCGGTCGGAATCTGCACCTTGATCACCGCGTTCTTATCCGGCAGCTCCAGCAGCGCGGCCGGCACCATGTTGAAGTTCGCGGCCATCGGCGTCATGAGCGTGCCGCAGTAGCCGCTGAACATGCCGATGGCAACCATCACCGCCGGGTTGCCGTGAAACACGCCCACCAGGATCGGCACGCCGACGCCGCCCGTCATCACCGGGAAGGCGGCGAAACCGTTGCCCATCACCATCGTGAAAAGCGCCATGCCGATGCAGTACACGGCGACCGCGATAAAGCGGTAGTCGAGACTGATGTAAGCAGTGGTCACGTGAGCGACGGCCTTGCCGACGCCGGCGTCCGAGAACACGAGGCCGAGCATGCCGAGCATCTGCGGCAGCACTGCGGCCCACGACAACGCATCGACGAGGCGCCGCGCTTCTTTCATCGACTGGCCGACGGTGTCGCGTGTCAGCACGCAGGCAATCGCGAGCGCGATCATGCAGCCAATGCCGAAGCCGATCAACGTGACGTTGGCCTTCTCGATCAGCGGCGTGCCGCCGAAGATCAAATGGCTTGCCGACAGCGTGACGGTCACGGTGATCACCGGAATGGTCAGCGCGGGGATGAACAGCTTGTTGCCGAGACGCGCGGCGCTAGCCTTGCGTGCTTCGAGCGACAGCGTTTTTGCCTTGCCCGCCGTGACGCCGCCGAAGCCCGCGATCAACGCCATCACGATCACGGCCACGCCCACCACGGCGGGCGGCAGCTTGTCGCCGATCAGAAAAATCAACGCATAGAGAATCCAGAAGCCGCCGGCGGTGAAACGGCGCGGGTGTTCCTTATCCGTGACGATCATGCCGCCGATCACCAGCAGCACCACGCCCAGCAGCCAGAACAGATAGTTGATCGTGAGCGTCATGCTTTGTCTCCTGCGGCGGGTTGCGTCGGTGCGACCGTCGCGGCGGCCGTGGCATTGCCGCGCAATTCGCGTTCGAGCTTGCGGTCGAGCAGATAAAGGCGGAAACCGTGAATGAGGAATGCGCAGATCGCGGTGGGAATGCCCCAGACCGCGACGTGAATCGGCTCGACGACAATGCCGGCTTCTTTCAGGAAGGTGGTCATCAGCACGATCGCGCCGAACGCGACGAAGATGTCCTCGCCGAAGAACAGGCCCACGTTGTCGGTGGCGGCGGAGAACGCGCGCAACCGGAAACGCACCGCGTCGCTGATCTTGCCGAAGCGGGTTTCCGTTGCGCCTTCGGCCATCGGCGCGATCAGCGGCCGCACCATCTGCGGATGACCGCCGAGGCCGGTCAAGCCGACCGCCGCCGTCAATTCGCGAATCAGCAGATAGACGATCAGCAGACGTCCCGCCGTAGCGGCTTTGATACCGCCGATCCACGCTTGCGCGCGCTCACGCAGACCGTGCCGTTCGAGCAGGCCGATCACCGCGAGCGGCAAAAAGATAATCAGCGGGATGTTGCGGGTTTTGATGAAGCCGGTGCCAATTTCGGCCAGGATTTTTTCGAGCGGGAAGTGCGCGGCCACACCGGTGACGATCGTGGCGACGGCCACGATCAGCATCGGATTGAACCGTAATAAAAAGCCGACGATGATGACGGCCACGCCGATGAGCGGCCATAGACTGACGGTTGTCTGCATCTGGATCTCCAAACAGGGTTTCAACCTTGCCGCTTGTGACGGCTAACGTGTGCCGGCGCGTCGTGATTCACGCGCCGTTTTGTTGCCGCGGCTCTTCATGGCCGCGTTGCTTCGAACGACAACATCTGCGCTACACCTGCCTACTACGTCTGCTGACGCAGACTGACTGCGGATACTGCGATGCGTCGTGCGCCTGGCAAACGCCCCGCTCGGAGCGGGGCGTTCAGGGCATGACAACGGTCGTTGTGCAACGGTTGATCCGCGCTGTCCGGTTGATTCCTCGATCGGCGCTTAAATCGGCTTAGCCCGAATCAACGCGGAGCGCAGCCGATCAGACGCGCGCCGCGCCGGCTGCGTGCACTTCAATGCCGGCATCCTCCAGCGCGCCGCGAATCCGCCGCGCGAAGGCGAGCGCGTGCGGGCCGTCGCCGTGCAGGCAGATGGTCTGCGCGTTGAGCGGCACCCATTGGCCATCCACGGCTTGCACGCGTTGTTCGCGCACCATCGCGAGCGTGCGTTCCAACACCTGGTTTTCGTCGTCGAGCAGCGCGCCGGGCTCCTTGCGCGGCACCAGCGAACCGTCGGCCCGATAACCGCGGTCGGCGAACACTTCTTCGACGGCGATCAGGCCCGCGTTGCGCGCGGCGGTGACGAGTCCGCTGTTGGCGAGCGCGAACACCGCCACCGACGGATCGAAATCGTGCACAGCGGAGACGATCGCGTCGGCGATTTTCGGATCGCGCGCGGCCTGGTTATACAGCGCGCCGTGCGGTTTGACGTGCGCAATGCGGCCGCCCTCGGCCTGGGCAATCGCGGACAGCGCGCCCAGTTGATACAGCACGCCCGCGTAGATGTCGTTGGCCGGCAGGTCCATCTCTTTCCGGCCAAAGTTTTCCGGATCGTTAAAGCTCGGATGCGCGCCAATCGACACGCCTTTTTCCACCGCCCAGCGCACGCAATCGCGCATTGCATTGGCGCCCCCGGCGTGCCAGCCGCACGCGATATTCGCCGAACTGACGAGATCGAGCAGCGCTTCGTCGGACCCGCAGCCTTCGCCGAGGTCGGCGTTCAAATCGATTTCCATGGTGTTCCTCTACTCTCAAGACAACGCCGGGCCGCGCCAGGTTTGTCGCGACGAAGGCCATTCCTCGCAGCGCCAGACTCGGGGCACCCGTTTTTACAGCGCCGCGACGGCCATCTGGCGCGCGCAGCGTTCTTCATGCATCGCGATCGCGGCGTCGATCTGCCGCAAATACGTGCGTTCTTCCAGTAAGGCGTGGCGCGCCTCGTAAGGCGTCGTCGGAATGAAGCGGACGGCGGCGTTCAGGCGCACCTGGGCCAGTTTCCACAGATCGGCCTGGATCACCGCGCCGATCTTCGGATAGCCGCCGGTGGTTTGCGCGTCGCTCATCAGCACGATCGGCTGGCCGTTCGGCGGCACCTGAATCGTGCCGGGCAACACCGCGTGCGACAGCAAATCGGTTTTCCGCGTGCGTTTGAGCTCGGTGCCGGCGAGGCGATAACCCATCCGATTGCTGTTCGGCGTGACGAGCCATTCATCGGACCAGAACGATTCGTGCGCGGCTTCGGTGAAGTTGTCGTACTCGGGGCCGCGCAGCACGCGGATCGGCACCGCCCACGGCACCCCCGACGGATGCCGCCCGCGCCGCAGCGGCTCCTGAACCAGCACGAACTTGCACCAGGAGGGCGCTTTTACGCCGAATTCCGGCGCCTCGGGTGTGAAGCCGAGATGGCCTTTCTGCGGCGGGGCGCCGACCGGCAGGCGGTCGCCGTCGCGCAGCGCGCGGCCGCCGAGCCCGCCGAAGTGGCCGGCCAGATCGGTGCTGCGCGAGCCGAGCATCGGCAAGACGTCGATGCCGCCCGCCACGCACACGTAGCCGCGCATGCCGCGCTTGGCCGCGTTCAGCACCAGTTCCTGACCGGCCTGGACCGGCAGGCTCCACCATGAATAGACCGGCTTGCCGTCGAGCGTCGCGCCGAATTCGGTGCCGGTGATCGCCACCCGCGTGGCGCGCAAAAATCGCAGCACGGTCGGGCCGAAGGTGATTTCCAGACCGGCCGCGTCGGGCCGGTTGCCGACCAGCCGGTTGCCGACTTCGAGCGACAGCCGGTCGAGCGCCCCGCCCATCGCCACACCGAGATGCCGGTAGCCGTGACGGCCGAGGTCCTGAATCGTGGTCAGCAGACCCGCGCGAATCACATCGATCATGCGTGTATCCCCGCGATGGTGAAGCGCACCCGGTCGCCCGGTTGCAACAACGTGGGCGGCCGGCGCGCCGGATCGAAGAGCGGCAACTCGGTGCGGCCGATCAACTGCCAGCCGCCAGGCGACGTGGCCGGATAAATACCGGTCTGTTCGCCGCCGATCCCGACCGA
The DNA here is from genome assembly GCF_002973525.1 of Paraburkholderia sp. BL21I4N1. GTDB lineage: Bacteria > Pseudomonadota > Gammaproteobacteria > Burkholderiales > Burkholderiaceae > Paraburkholderia. The sequence continues at coordinate 60,805 of NZ_PVEN01000011.1, read as the reverse complement.
GCCGGCCGGCACTTCGAGCCGCGGCGACGCGCGGCGCGGCGTGTGCAGCGCGGCGTCGAGTCCGCCCATATAGGCGAAGCCCGGCTGAAAGCCCAGAAAGAACACCACGTATTCGGCATTCGAATGACGTTCGACGACCTCGCGCACGCTCAACCCCGTGTGATTGGCCACCGCTTGCAGATCGGGACCGAACTCGCCGCCGTACTGCACCGGAATCTCCACCTCACGCCCGGCTGTCGGCGCTTCGGCCGCCGCGTCCCAGGCCGCCTGCAACTGGCCGGCGAGCGCGTCGGGGTCGGCTTCGAGCGGATCGAACACGAGCGTCAGATTGTTCATGCCCGGCACGACTTCCAGCACGTGCGGCCAGTCGCTTGCGGCCGCGGCGGCGGCCCACACGCGCCGCTGGCAGTCCAGCGTGGCGGGCGGCGGCGCTTCGCAGACTAGCGCGGCATCGCCGAGCGGGAAGATTCTTGGTTGGCTCATGGCTTAACGGCCCAGGTCGAGTCGGAGAAGTCGAACATCTGGCGGACCTGCTGCCCCTATTAACGGCACCGGGTTCGCGATGATTGAAGCGTACATTATCAATAAAATATCAACAATTTCTCAATAAGCGTTTTTGCCAGGCTCGCCGGGACCGATGGCTCGTCGTACACTCCCGACACCTTCCCATCCTGTTTGCCGAGAATCGTCATCATGTCGCGCCATCCCACCAAGATCGTTTCGTCGGAGCATCTCGTGTCCGACAGCAGCGCGGAACTGTCCGAACTTGAATACGCGCTGATCATGGCGGGCAACGCATTCAACCGATGGATGGTGCGCTGCATGTCGGCGGCCGGTGAAAAGGACATGACCGCCATCGAAGTCTCGCTGCTGCACCATGTCAGTCATCGCGAGCGGCGCAAGAAGCTGGCGGACATCTGCTTCGTGCTGAACATCGAGGACACGCACGTCGCGACCTACGCGTTGAAAAAGCTCGTAGCTAGAGGGTATGTAAAAAGCGAAAAGACCGGCAAGGAAGTGTTCTTCTCGGCAACCGATGCCGGTCGCGAGTTGTGCATGCGGTATCGCGAGGTGCGCGAGAGCTGCCTGATTTCGACGTTGAAGGAGAGCGGGCTGACCAACGAGCAGATCGGCGAGGCCGCGCAACTGATGCGTAACGCGTCCGGTTTGTACGACACGGCGGCGCGGGCGGCGGCTTCTTTATAGTTGTGCGTTAAGCATGCGGGCGATTGGACGGGGCAGCGCCTGACAGATCACTTTCTCGTTGAGCGCCGGCCTGAGCGACGCTCACGTTTCTCGCCGCGCCAGCGCAATGCTCACTTCACCGGCTGCGGATAAAGCCCAGCCTCGGTCACGATCAGGTCGAGCGGCATGTCGTGAGCTTCGCGTTGCAATGCGTCGGTGCGGCACGCTTCATAAGCGACGCCGACCGTGAGCGGCGGTGTCGCCTCCGGCCACGCCGCCAGCGTGCGGTCGTAATAGCCACCGCCGTAACCCAGCCGGTAGCCTTCCGCGTCGAAGCCGACGCACGGCACGAACAGCAGATCCGGAATCACCACCTGCCCGGAAGTCGGCTCGGCGATTTTGTGATGGCCGAGCTTCATCGGTGTATCGGGCGTCCATGCGTGAAATTCGAGCGGCACGCCGCGCTCCCTGACCACCGGCAAACTGGCCACGCGTTGCGCGCCCGCCGCGAGCCACAGCGTGATCGCGCCGCGCGCGTCGAACTCGCCGGTGAGCGGCCAGTAGAACCCCACGCTGTTCACGTCATGGCGCTTCAACACGTCGAGCATGCGACGTCCGAGCGCGGCCTGGTGAGCCGGCTCGGAAGCCGCTTGTAGCCTGGCTTCCAATAGCATTCGACGCAGCGCCTTTTTCGATTCGGCGACGGGGTTGCATGCTATGCTTGGGTTCAATTCGCGCTCCAGAAACAACGATGTCAAAACGCCTTTACCGAGTATATCGCGCGGCCGGTCTGGCGCTCGCCGCTGTGGCGCTCGTCGCGTGCAGCACGGCCTCCGCCGTCAAGCCCATTCCCATTTCGCAGCTCTCGAACGACGACCAGATTTTCGTCCAGCTTCGCGAGGCCGCCCGCAATAACGACGCGGCCCGTGCAGCCCAGCTGGCGAGCATGATCCCGAACTATCCCGCGCCTTCTTATCTGGCGTACTTCCAGCTCAAGCCGCAGTTGTTCGATTCGAGCGGCCACGCCCGCGTCGACGCGCCGGACGCGCCCGTGCTGGCCTTCCTGCAGCAGTACGACGGCCAGGCGATCGCCGACCGGTTGCGCAACGACTACCTGACGGTGCTCGGCGCGCGTCACGACTGGCGCAACTTCGACCAGCAGTACGCGCGCTTCGTCCTGAACGACGACACGCAGGTGAAGTGCTATGCGCTCGAATCGCGGGCGTCGCGTGGCGAAAATGTCGCCGACGCGGCGCGTGCACTGCTGGTCGATCCGAAGTGGTACGGCGACGGCTGCGTCGATCTGATCACCTCGCTGGGCGTGAGCCGCCAGTTCAGTACCGACGACATCTGGCAGCAGATCCGTCTTGCCTACGAACAGAACTACACGTCGACCGGCAGCAAGCTCGTCGACGCACTCAGCAACCAGCCGCCCGATCCGGTGCTGTTCGGCCAAGCCACCAGCACGCCGCCGTTGCTGCTGGCGCGCGGCGTCGGACCCGATGCGCAGTCGCATCAGCTGGCGTTGTTGGCGATCACGCGCATGGCGCGCAACGACCCGGCCATGGCCGCGGCCACGTTCGCGTCGGTGGCGCCGTCGCTGAGTTCGCCCGAGCGCGCGATCGGCTGGGGCACGATTGCCTATCAGGCCGCCGCCAAGCAGATGCCGAGCGCGGTGGACTGGTATCGCCTGTCGGTGAATGCGCCGCTGTCGAACCCCGCGTATGAATGGCGCACCCGCACCGCGCTGCTCGCCGGCGACTGGACCATGGTGCGCTGGTCGATCGAGCAGATGCCGGCGGCGCTGCGCAATCAGCCTTCGTGGATCTACTGGCATGCGCGCGCGTTGAAGCAGGCCGGCGACACGGCCACCGCGAACCAAGAATTCGAATCGATCTCGCAGGGCTTCAATTTCTATGGCCAGCTGGCCATGGAAGAGCTCGGCCAGAAGATCACGGTGCCGCCGAAAACCGCGGTGACCGACGCCGAAGTGCAGCAGGCGGGTAACACGCCGGGCTTCGATCTGGCTCAGCGTTTCTATGCGCTGAATCTGCGGCTCGAAGGCAATCGCGAATGGAACTGGCCGCTGCGCAACATGAGCGACCGGCAACTGATCGCCGCCTCCGAATACGCGCGCCGCATCCAGTTGTACGACCGCACGGTCAACACGGCGGACCGTACGAAGAGCGAGCACGACTTCTCGTTGCGTTATCTGTCGCCGTTCCGCGATATCGTCGAACGCGATTCGCAGTCGAACGGGCTCGACGTGGAATGGGCTTATGGACTGATTCGTCAGGAGTCGCGTTTCATCATGAACGCGCGCTCCGAAGTCGGCGCGAGCGGTCTGATGCAGTTGATGCCGGGTACCGCGCAACTGGTCGCCAAGAAAATCGGCCTCGGCACGATTTCGCGCGAGCAGATGAACGACATCAACACCAATATCCTGCTGGGCACGAACTACCTGTCCATGATCTACAATCAGTTCGACGGGTCCGCCGTGCTCGCCACCGCCGGCTACAACGCCGGTCCGGGCCGGCCGCGCAACTGGCGGCAATCGTTGCAGCGTCCGGTGGAAGGCGCGATCTTCGCCGAGGCGATTCCGTTCCAGGAAACCCGCGACTACGTCAAGAATGTGTTGTCCAACACGGTCTACTACGCGGCATTGTTCGAAGGCCGTCCGCAATCGCTGAAGGCGCGTTTGGGTTATATCGCACCGTAAGCGCCGTGCCGCCGCCGCTCGGGTCCGCGTTCGACCGGAGCAGCGGCGCGCCACGCCAGCCCTTGCCGCGGCTTCCACCAGGGAGTCGAAAATGCGACATCAAGCCGTTGCGATCATTGGCGGTTCCGGTTTTATCGGCAGTCATCTCGTCAATTTGCTCGTTGAAATGGGCAAAGACGTGCGCATCGCCACCCGGCGGCGCTACAACGCGCGCCATCTCACGCTATTACCCATCGACGTGATCGAAGCCGACGTGTTCGATCCGGTTCAGCTCGCGCGTTTCGTCGAAGGCGCCGATTGCGTGATCAACCTCGTGGCCACGCTGCACGGCAAACGCGGCAAACCGTATGGTCCGGAGTTCGCGCGCATGCATGTCGAACTGCCGACCAAAATTGTCGCGGCTTGCGAGGGCAAGGGTGTGCATCGTCTGATTCATATCAGCGCGCTGGGCGCCGATTCGAACGGCCCGAGCATGTACACGCGCTCCAAGGGCGACGGCGAAAAGGCCGTGCACGCGGCCAATCTGGCGTGGACGATTTTCCGTCCGTCCGTCGTGTTCGGGCAGGAGGACCAGTTCCTCAACAAGTTCGCCTTTCTGCAGAAGATGTTTCCCGCGATTCCACTCGCCATGCCGGATGCGAAATTCCAGCCGGTTTATGTGGACGACGTGGCGAAAGCGATCATCAACGTGCTCGATATGGACGCCGCCAGCGGCCGCACCTACGAACTCGGCGGCCCGACCGTCTACACGCTCGAAGACCTCGTCGCCTATTGCGGCGACGTGATCGGCAAGCACGCGCGCATCATTCGTCTGCCGGACGCGTTCGCGCGTTTGCAGGCGCTGAGCTTCGAAATGGCCCCCGGCGAGCCGGTGATCTCGCGCGACAATCTGGATTCGATGAAAGTCGACAACGTATTGAGCGGGCCGTTGGCGCCTGAACTCGGTATTGAGCCGACCAGTATCGAAACCATCGCGCCGGTCTATCTGACCGGCGCGTCGACGCGTTCGCGCTTCGATACGTTCCGTGCCAGCGCCGGACGCTGAATTTACTTTTTTCTCCCGTTATAAAAAGCATGAAGCTGCTCATTGGTGACAAAAATTATTCGTCATGGTCGATGCGTCCATGGCTGCTGCTGAAGCATTTCGGCATTCCCTTCGAAGAGGTGCTGATCCATTTGCGCGAACCCGGCACGACGGCCGCGATCCTGGCGCATGCGCCGCGCGGACCCGGCAAGGTGCCGTGCCTGATCGGCGACGACGGACAGATCACGTGGGATTCGCTGGCGATCGCCGAGACGCTGGCCGAGCGCTTCCCGCAACACGCGCTGTGGCCGCGCGACGCCGCGGCGCGCAACCACGCGCGTAGCGTGAGCGCCGAGATGCACTCGGGCTTCGGTGAACTGCGCTCGAACATGTGGATGAACATTCGCGCCTCGTTTCCCGGCAAGAACGCGACGTCGGGTGCGCTGGCCGACATCGCGCGAATCGACACGCTCTGGTGCGATTGTCTCGATACGTACGGCGGCCCATTCCTGTTCGGCGAGTTCAGCATTGCCGACGCCATGTATGCGCCGGTGGTGATGCGCTTCAACACCTGGCAGCCGGCGTTGTCTGAAACGGCTTCGGCCTACGTTCGCCGAGTGACCGCATTGCCGGCCGTGCAGGCGTGGATCGACGATTCGCAGCGCGAAACCCACGCGCTTCCCGATCAAGACGTATGCCCATGAAACTCTACGTGGTAGGCGGCGCGGTTCGCGACGAACTGCTGGGCGTGCCGGTGCAGGACCGCGATTACGTCGTGGTCGGCGCGACGCCGGAGCAGATGGTGGCGCAGGGTTACCGTCCGGTGGGCAAGGATTTTCCGGTGTTTCTGCATCCGCAAACGCATGAGGAGTACGCGCTCGCGCGCACCGAGCGCAAGACGGCGGCGGGCTATCACGGCTTCCAGTTTTTCTATGCGCCGGACGTGACGCTGGAGGAAGACCTGGCGCGCCGCGACCTGACCATCAACGCGATGGCGCGCGAAGTGCGTCCGGACGGTGAATTGACCGGTCCGGTGATCGACCCGTTCAATGGCCAAGGCGACTTGCAGGCGCGGCTCTTCCGTCATGTGAGCGATGCGTTTCTCGAAGACCCCGTGCGGATCTTGCGGATCGCGCGGTTCGCCGCCCGGTTCGTGGATTTCACCGTCGAGCCGGAAACGCTGGCGCTGATGCGCAAGATGGTGGCTGACGGCGAAGTGGACGCGCTGGTCGCCGAACGCGTCTGGCAGGAAGTGTCGCGCGGCCTGATGGAGAAGAAGCCTTCGCGCATGTTCGAGGTGCTGCGCGAATGCGGCGCACTGGCGCGGATTCTGCCGGAAGTCGACGCGCTGTACGGTGTGCCGCAGCGCGCCGACTATCACCCGGAAGTGGACACGGGCGTTCACGTGATGATGGTGGTCGACCACGCCGCGCACCAGGGTTACGCGTTGCCGGTTCGCTTTGCCGCGTTGACGCACGACCTCGGCAAGGCGACCACGCCGGCAGACGTGTTGCCCCGGCATATCGGTCATGAAGAGCGCAGCGTGAATCTGCTGAAGCCGTTATGCGAGCGCCTGCGCGTGCCGAACGAGTGCCGCGACCTTGCGCTTCTGGTGGCGCGGGAGCACGGCAACATTCATCGCGTGATGGAAATGGGTGCGGCCGCGCTGGTGAGACTGCTCGAGCGCAGCGACGCGATTCGCAAGCCTGCGCGCTTCGCGGAAGCGTTGCAGGCGTGTGAATCGGATGCGCGTGGGCGCCTGGGGTTCGAGGCGCGCGATTATCCGCAGGCCGAGCGGCTGAGGGTGGCGCTCGTCGCGGCGCGTGGTGTCGATGCCGGTGCGGTGGCGAAGCGGCTGGCCGATGCGCCCGCCGGAATCAAGGAAGCGGTGCACAAGGAACGGATTCGGGCGGTGGAAGCGGCGATGGGTTGATAAGGCACGGCTACAACAGCCTGGCGAGCAACGACAACAGCATCGAGAGCACCAGCGTCGACATGAACGGAAACGGATACTCGCGGCCGAACAGCCGCAAGGTCACGTCGCCGGGCATGCGTCCAATGCCGATTTTCCTCAGCCATGGCCAGCAGGCCGACAGCACGGCCACCGCTACGAACGTTGTCAACAGCCAGCGGATCATCGCGCGTTCCCGAGCCGGATCAGGCAAAAAATCAGAGCGTATGCGAGCGGTCGCCGCTCGAAAACGCCTGCAACGTGTCGTCCAGACCGCGCGAAAACGCGATCACCTTGAACAGTTCGCCCATCTCCGCCTCGGACAACAACTTCTGCACCGCATTCGCCGCGGGCAAAAAGCGCTTGGTGTCGGACGGATCGATTGCCGATAGTGCCTCGGTAATCCCGGCGTTTAACAGAAACCGCGCTTGCGATGTGAAGCCGAGCAGATCGGCGCCCGTCTCGACGCCCGCTTCGGCGATGCCGGTGAATTCCACGTGCGCGGTGATGTCCTGCAAACCGGGATACAGAAATGGGTCACCGTGCGCGCGATGCCGGTAGTGGCACATCAGCGTGCCCTGCGCGCGTTGCGCGTGGTAGTACTCGTGACGCGGGAAACCGTAGTCGATAAAAAATGCCGCGCCGCGCACGAGCATCGTGCAGATGGTTCGCGTGAAAGCGCGCGCGGCTTCGTGCGTTTCGGTCACGTAGCCGTCGCTGGCGGTGTCAGCGGTGTCGGTGTCGATTTCAGCCAGCAGCGCAAGGTCGTCGGCGGCTGAGACCGCACGGTCTTCGAACGCAAACGCACCGTCGCGCGAAACGACACCGCGTTCGTGCCACGCGCCGGCATGGAAGGCGAATAGCCGCACCGGCATTGCGTCCAGCACTTCATTGCCGATCACCACGCCTTCGAAATGCTCCGGCAACATGTCCAGCCAGCGTACTTTGGCGGCGAGCGTGGGCGCGGCTGCTTCGATCGTTTCGCGTTGGCGCTCGCGTAGTTCGCCCGATAAATCCACGATCGCGTAACTGTCGAATTCCGCGCCCAGCGCGTCGAGCGCGCTGAGTAAGCCCGCGGCCAGTTTGCCCGTGCCGGCGCCGAATTCCATGACGTTGCGCGTGCCGCTTGCCTGCAGCGCTTCGGCGAGCGGTCGCGCCAGTGTCGTGGCAAACAGCGGTGACAATTCCGGCGCGGTGACGAAGTCGCTGCCGTCGTCGCCGCGCAGGCCGAATTTGCGGGCGCCGCCGCTGTAATAACCGAGTCCCGGCGCGTATAACGCGCGCTCCATGTAACGGTCGAACGGCAGCCAGCCGCCGGCGTCGCCGAGCTCCGCGCGCAGTTGCGCGACCAGCGCTTCCGACTGCGCGAGCGCGCTCGGGCCAGGAGCAGGTAAACTATCGGGTTGGTGAGCTTTCGGATTCATCCCCGCATTGTAAATGACCGCCTCTCTGGATACCGCTGCTGCCCGCGCGCCTGACGCGCCGCGAATCGTGCTGATTACCGGCGCCGCCCGCCGCATCGGGCGGGCGCTCGCGCTCGGCTTTGCCGCGCGGGGCTGGGACGTGGCGGTACATTACGGCGAATCACGCGAAGCAGCCGACCAGGTGGTCGCCGAAATCGTCGCGCTGGGCCGCCGGGCAATCGCGCTGCAGGCCGAATTGGGCGACGAGGCGCAGGTCGAACGGCTTTTGCCGGCCTGTATCGCGGCGCTTGGGCGGCCGGCGTGCATCGTCAACAACGCGTCGCGTTTCGAAGAAGATACGGCGCTGAATGTCGGCTACGAGTTGTTGCTCAAGCTGACCGCGATGAACGTCGGCGCGCCGCTGGTGCTCGCGCGTATGCTCTACGAAGCCACGCCGGAGGCCGCGCGCGGCGACGAAAGCCAGCGCGGCGTCGTGATCAACGTGCTGGATCAGAAGCTGTACAACATGAATCCGGATTACCTGTCGTACACGCTGTCGAAGGCGGCGTTGCAGACAGCCACGGTCGCGCTGGCGCAGGCTTTGGCGCCGAAAGTGCGGGTGGTCGGGCTCGCGCCCGGCCTGACGATGCAATCGGGCGATCAAACGCCGGACGGTTTCGCTGCCGCTCACCGTACTACGCCTTTGGGTCGCGCGTCGCGGCCCGAGGATATTGTCGCCGCCGCGCTGTATCTCGCCGATGCAGCGGGCGTCACCGGAACGACGCTGGTGGTCGACGGCGGGCAGCACCTGGTGCCCCTGCCGCGCGACGTTATGTTTTTGACGGGCGCCTGAAACGCCCTTTGCGTGCTCCGCACGCTTTTTTCGACTGGAACGAACATGTTTGCCGCTCTTTCGCATCCCCGGCTCGCCGATTGCCGCCGGCTCTTTCTGCGCAATTACGAAGTGCACATCAACATCGGCGTGCACGATTTCGAAAAGCGCGGCGAACAGCGCGTCGTGATCAACGTCGAACTGTTCGTGCCGCTTGCGCTGTCCACACCGGTGGCGGACAAGCTGAATGAGGTCGTCGATTACGACTTCATGCGCTCGACCATCGCGCGTCGCGTCGAACAAGGCCACATTCATTTGCAGGAAACGCTCTGCGACGACCTCGTCAAGACCATGCTCGAGCATCCGCTGGTGCGGGCCGCGCGCGTGTCGACCGAGAAGCCGGACGTCTATCCCGACTGTGACGCGGTGGGCGTCGAAGTCTTCCGCGTCAAGGAGGATTGAGCATGGCCACGCCCGACATCCTGAACCAGGCCGAGGCCGCCGCGCCGACGAAGATGCCGCTCACGCGCCGCGAGCAGAAAGAAGCGTACGAGAACAACAAGCTGTTCAAGCGGCTCGCGCGCCAGGTCGGCGAGGCGATCGTCGACTTCAACATGATCGAGGAAGGCGACAAGGTGATGGTCTGCCTGTCGGGCGGCAAAGACAGCTACGCGATGCTCGAACTGCTGATGCGGCTGCGCGAGCGCGCGCCGATCAACTTCGAGATCGTCGCGGTCAACCTCGACCAGAAGCAGCCGGGCTTTCCGGAGCACGTGCTGCCCGAATACCTGAAGCAACTCGACATTCCGTTTCACATCGAGAACCAGGACACGTACAGCATCGTCAAGCGGCTGGTGCCGGAGGGCAAGACCACCTGCTCGCTGTGCTCGCGGCTGCGTCGCGGCATTCTGTACCGCGTCGCGGGTGAACTCGGCGCGACCAAGATCGCGCTCGGCCATCATCGCGACGACATTCTGCAAACGCTGCTGCTGAACATGTTTTACGGCGGCAAGCTGAAGGGCATGCCGCCCAAGCTGCAATCCGACGACGGCAAGAACATCGTGATCCGCCCGCTCGCCTATGTGAAGGAAACCGATCTCGAGAAATACGCGGAACTGCGCGAATTCCCGATCATTCCGTGCAACCTGTGCGGCAGCCAGCCTAACCTGAAGCGCGCGGAAATGAAGGCGCTGGTCCGCGATTGGGAAAAGCGTTTCCCGGGGCGCATCGAGAATATGTTCAATGCATTGTCGAACGTCGTGCCGTCGCATTTGATGGATCACCAGCTGTTCCCGTTCGCGGGCTTGCGCGCCACCGGCGAGGCCGATCCGCAAGGCGACATTGCGTTCGACGAAGAGCCGTGCTCGACCGGCTCGAACGACGTTGCAATGCCTAACGCATTGAAACCGATTTCGATCGTCCAGTTCGACGATCTTTGACGAAAACGCCCGAACTACGGGCATTTCAGCCGGTTATAGCGTGTTTCACAACGGCGTTGGCGGTGGGCTGCATGATAGAATCGGCGGCTCCAAACTCGTCTACTCGCCGACGCCATGAACATCGTTATTTTGGCGGCAGGCACCGGCAAGCGCATGCGGTCCGCGCTGCCCAAGGTGCTCCATCCGCTGGCCGGCCGGCCACTCCTCGCTCATGTCATCGACACCGCACGTGCGCTGAATCCCGCGCGTCTCGTCGTGGTGATCGGTCATGGCGCCGAAGCCGTGCGCCAGGCGGTTGCGGCGCCGGACGTTCAGTTCGCCGTGCAGGAACAGCAACTCGGCACGGGGCACGCGGTGCAGCAGGCGTTGCCGCTGCTCGACCCGAACGCGCCCACGCTGGTGCTTTACGGCGACGTGCCGCTCACGCGCGCCAGCACGTTGCGCGCGCTGACCGACCGGGCGGGCGAGGGCGGCTACGGTGTGCTCACCGTTACGCTCGCGGACCCGAGCGGCTACGGCCGCATCGTGCGTGATGCGCGGGGCAAGGTATCGCGTATCGTCGAGCAGAAAGACGCAACGCCCGAGCAACTCAAGATCGCCGAAATCAACACGGGCATCATCGTGGCGCCGACCGGGCGTCTCGCCGGCTGGCTCGCGGCCTTGAAAAACGACAATGCGCAAGGCGAGTTCTATCTCACCGACGCGGTCGAGATGGCGATCGAGGCTGGCCTCGAAGTCGTGACCACGCAGCCGCACGAAGAGTGGGAAACGCTAGGCGTGAACAGCAAGCAGCAGCTTGCTGAACTCGAGCGAATCTATCAGGGCGAACTGGCGGAAGCATTGCTGGTGGCGGGCGTGACGCTGGCCGACCCGGCGCGTCTGGACGTCCGCGGCACGCTCGAATGCGGCCGCGATGTCTCGATCGACGTGAACTGCGTGTTCGAAGGCCGCGTCACGCTGGCCGACAACGTCGCCATCGGGCCGAACTGTGTGATCCGCAATGCAACGATCGGCGCCGGTACGCGTGTCGACGCCTTCACGCATATCGAAGGCGCCGAAGTCGGCGCGAACGTCGTGCTCGGACCGTATGCGCGGCTGCGGCCCGGTGCGTTGCTGGCGGATGAATCGCATGTCGGCAACTTCGTCGAAGTGAAGAACGCGGTGCTCGGCCGCGGCTCCAAAGCGAACCACCTCACGTATATCGGCGACGCGGACATCGGGGCGCGCGTGAATATCGGCGCGGGCACCATCACCTGCAATTACGACGGCGCGAACAAATTCCGCACTATTATCGAAGACGACGTTTTCGTCGGGTCGGACACGCAGCTGGTCGCGCCGGTGCGCGTCGGGCGCGGTGTGACGATCGCGGCGGGCACCACGGTGTGGAAAGACGTCGAAGCCGAGACGCTGGTGTTGAACGACAAGACGCAAACCAGCAAGACGGGCTACGTCCGCCCGACCAAGAAGAAGAGCTGATGAACATGACGCGCGCTTCGGGCGCGCTCCTTGCAATCCAGCACTGAAAAGGAATAAGCCATGTGTGGCATTGTTGGCGCGGTTGCGCAACGTAACATCGTTCCCGTCCTGATCGAAGGACTGCGTCGCCTCGAGTATCGCGGCTACGACTCGTGCGGCGTGGCCGTGCTCGGCGCCGACGGTCCGCGTCGCGCTCGCAGCGTGGCGCGCGTCGCCGATCTCGACGAGCAGGTTCGCGAGAACCATCTGGAAGGCATCACCGGTATCGCGCATACGCGCTGGGCCACGCATGGCGCGCCGGTCACGGACAACGCGCACCCGATCTTCTCGAAAGATGCGCTCGCGTTGGTACACAACGGCATCATCGAAAACTACGAATCGCTGCGGGAGATGTTGCGCGGCAAGGGTTACACGTTCGTCTCGCAGACCGACACCGAGGTTATCGCTCACCTGGTTCACAGCCTGTATCGCGGCGATCTGTTCGCGGCGGTGCGTGAAGCGGTTGCGCAGTTGCACGGCGCCTATGCGATCGCGGTCCTGCACAAGGATCAGCCGCATACCGTGGTCGGCGCGCGTCAGGGTTCGCCGCTGGTGGTCGGGCTCGGCAACGGCGAGAACTTCCTCGCGTCAGACGCACTTGCGCTCGCGGGCAGCACCGAACGCTTCATCTTCCTCGAAGAAGGCGACGTGTGCGAACTGTCGCTGGAAGGCGTGCGTATCGCCGACCGCGACGGCAATGAAGCGCAGCGCGACGTGCGACAGGTCGCGGCATACGGCGGCGCGGTCGAACTCGGCCCGTACCGTCACTTCATGCAGAAAGAAATCTTCGAGCAACCGCGCGCGATCTCCGACACGATTCCGCAAGCGGATTCGTTCGACGCGTCGCTGTTCGGCGAAGGCGCGGACAAAGTGTTCGCGGACATCGACAGTCTGCTGATTCTCGCTTGCGGCACGAGCTACTACTCGGGGCTGACGGCGAAGTACTGGCTCGAATCGATCGCGAAGATTCCAACGCAGGTGGAAATTGCCAGCGAGTATCGCTACCGCGAGTCGGTGCCGAATCCGAAAGCGCTGGTCGTGGTGATCTCGCAGTCAGGCGAGACGGCGGACACGCTGGCGGCGCTGAAGCATGCGCAATCGCTGGGACATACGCACACGCTGGCCATCTGCAATGTCGGTACGAGCGCAATGGTGCGTCAAACCGAACTGTCGTTCCTCACGCATGCCGGCCGCGAGATCGGTGTCGCATCGACCAAGGCATTCACCACGCAACTGGTCGCGCTGTTCGTGCTCGCCGCGACGCTGGCGAAGTTGCGCGGCCGTGTGAGCGAAGCGCAGGAAGCCGAATATCTGAAGCAGTTGCGTCACCTGCCGGCTGCACTGAATAGCGTGCTGGCGCTGGAGCCGCAGATCATCGCGTGGTCGGAAGAGTTCTCGCGCAAGGAACATGCGTTGTTCCTCGGGCGTGGCCTGCATTACCCGATCGCGCTCGAAGGCGCGCTGAAACTCAAGGAGATTTCGTACATTCACGCTGAGGCCTATCCGGCCGGCGAGTTGAAGCACGGGCCGTTGGCGCTCGTGACCGAGGCAATGCCGGTGGTGACGGTGGCGCCGAATGACGCGCTGCTGGAAAAGCTGAAGTCGAATATTCAGGAAGTGCGCGCGCGGGGCGGTCAGTTGTATGTGTTTGCGGACGCGGATACCAGGATCGTCAACGACGAAGGCCTGCATGTAATCCGGATGCCCGAGCACTATGGGTTGCTGTCGCCTATCCTGCACGTGGTGCCGTTGCAGTTGCTGGCGTATCACACGGCGTGTGCACGGGGTACCGACGTGGATAAGCCGCGGAATCTGGCGAAATCGGTGACGGTGGAATGAGGGTAGGGCCGGCGTCTGTGTAGAGGGTTTTTCTCACGGACCTCGGCGATCGCTAATGTCGCGCAGCGTTGCGCGGCGTAAGCGGAACTGTGTGTCAAAGGGCGCTGAAGCCGTTTTCAGCGCCCTTTTTGTTTGCCACGGTCGTTGGCGGTTGTGCGTCGTTTCGCCGTCGACAGGCATCAAAGCTCAGGTCGCGCCAGATCACTAGCCACAATATGTTCGCCATAAACCTGCGCCGCCGCGACCGCTTCGAGCTTGGTCGCATAGGGGCCCAACTCCGGCGCGCCGTCGAACGGGAACAGCACGCGGCCGTCGGTGGTTCGAACCACTTTCAACACGCCGAAGAAACGCCGGTAGCCGGCCAGTCTGGACGTGGCCGATACGTCGAACTCGTCTTCCGACTTCGCGGGCACGCTGGGAATAAAGGCGGTCTTGCTCATACCTGAAAACATCTCTTGTTCAAGGGGGCGGCGTCTGCGCGGAAGGCCGAACCGCGCCCAGTTGTCCCGGCAAGACATTCACCGGCGGCCTGCATTGTCTCAAATCCCGGGGGACCTGGTCGGCCGACCGACATGCGCAAGCGCCGCCTGCCCCTTCATCCTCCGCTCACCGCCGCCGCATGGTCGGCCGCCAGCGCGATATCGCGCTCATTCACCCCGACGAAACTCGGCCGGGAACAAATACGCCCGACGTAGTCGAGCAGAACCGGCGTTTCCGGCACCAGCTTGAACATCATTCCCCAGTGCAACGCGATGCCCCACAGAATGTCGGCCGCGGACAGCGTCGCTCCCAGCAGATACGGCGACGCCTGCAACTGCTCCGCCAGCGTGCCTATCATCGAATCGAAATCGCCGTAGGGCGACGTGGCGAGCGGCGCCGGTTCGCGCTTCATCGCCTTGTCGACCAGCGCCGGTTCGTAGCACGCCGCGTAGTACACGAGCCAGCGCAGGTACGGACCGCGGCGCGGATCGTCGAGCTTCGGCGCGAGGGCCGCCTCGGGGAACAGATCCGCCAGATAGATGAAGATGGCCACCTGCTCGGTGACCAGCGCGTCGCCGTGAAGAATCGCCGGCACCTTGCCGAGCGGATTGATGGCGAGATACGGCGCTTTGCGGTGCTCGCCGGCCTTCATGTTCAGCACCTTCAGTTGATACGGCGCGCCGAGTTCCTCGAGCAGCGTGAGCGCGCTGACGGAGCGGCATTGCGGCGAATGGAACAGGGTGATCGTGCGGTCTGTGGTCATGACGAGGCGCCTCCGGATGAGCGTTATGTGAGAACCGGCGGGACATGCTCAGCGCCGGACTGCAATCATCCTAAGCCGCCATACCTGTCAGTTTCTGTCAGGTATGACTACACTTGAACGAATGAGAGCCAGCCGCCTTCTTTCCATTCTGATGACGCTGCAGGCACGCGGGCGTGTCACCGCGCAGTCGCTTGCCGACGAATGCGCGGTCTCGCTGCGCACCATCTATCGCGATATCGACGCGTTGAGTGCCGCGGGCGTGCCGGTTCATAGCGAGCGCGGCGCGGAAGGCGGTTATCGCCTGCTCGACGGTTATCGCACGCGCTTGAACGGACTGTCGTCGCAGGAAGCGGAGTCGCTGTTTCTGTCAGGTTTGCCCGGGCCGGTGCAGGCGCTCGGTCTGGGCGCCGTGATGGCCGGGGCACAAACCAAGCTGCTTGCCGCGCTGCCGGTCGAGTTGCGCTCCACCGCCGAGCGCATGCGTTCGCGCTTTCACCTCGACGCGCCGGCATGGTTCTCCGACGCGGATCAGCCGGCGCATCTGCCGTTGATCGCGCGGGCGGTGTGGGAACAGCGCCCGCTGCAGATTCGCTATCAAAGCTGGAAGGCCGAAAAGTTTCGGCGGATCGAGCCGCTCGGCGTCGTGCTGAAAAGCGGCGCCTGGTATGTGGTCGGACGCGTCGACGCGGACGTTCGCATCTACCGGATCGCGCGCATTCTCGAACTGAGCCTGCTGGACGAGACTTTCGAGCGGCCGCTCACGTTCGATCTCGCCACCTACTGGCAGGACAGCACGCGCCGTTTGTCCGAGGAGTTGTACGCGAACGAAGCCACCTTGCGCCTTTCGCCGTGGGGCGTGCAGATGCTCGAAGCGTTCACGTCGCCGTTCGCGCGTGCGGCCGCCACAATCGGCGAACCCGATCCCGTGGATGGCTGGCGCACCGTGACGTTGCCCGTCGGTTCGACGAGACAGGCGTGCGCGGAATTCCTGAGCTTTGGCAGCGAGGCGGAAGTGCTGGCGCCGCTGGAATTGCGCGAGAAGATCGCTGAAGTCGTGGCGGCGCTGCATCGCCGTTACGCTTCGTGATCACGCTGGGCGGTGCGTTTCAGGCATGCCCATACGTCGCGTTATATGTCCTCTATATGACGAAATTGCGGCAATCGTCACGCCGAAGTCATGCGCGCCGCCTAGAGTTTGCCCCCACCAAAACGGCAATACTCAGGGGCAAAAAACATGTCACAACGCAGCAGCCTGCGTGCTTTATTCATGGTCGTTTGCGCGGCCTTGATCGGGATGATCGTCGCGGCGTGCGGCTCGTCGTCGTCGTCGATCAAAGCGGCCGGACAGCAGCAGATCAAGCACGTTTTCGTCATTACGCTCGAAAACGAAAACTACGCGACCACCTTCGGTGCCAACAGCAAGGCGCCGTATCTGGCGCAAACGCTGGCCTCGCAAGGCGCGATGGTGCAGCAGTACTACGGCACTGGCCACGTCAGTCTCGACAACTACATTTCGATGATAAGCGGCCAGGCGCCGACGCCGGACACGGACAACGACTGCGTCACCTACGAAGACT
Source organism: Paraburkholderia sp. BL21I4N1 (assembly GCF_002973525.1). Classification (GTDB taxonomy): domain Bacteria; phylum Pseudomonadota; class Gammaproteobacteria; order Burkholderiales; family Burkholderiaceae; genus Paraburkholderia. The sequence continues at coordinate 44,078 of NZ_PVEN01000011.1, read as the reverse complement.
ACAAGCTCACCGGCATGACGCCGGACGGCCAGGCGATCGGTTCGGGCTGCGTGTATCCGGCCAGTATCAAAACGCTGCCGGACCAGTTGAGGGCAGCCGGCTTCACGTGGAAGGGCTATGAAGGCGACATGGGCAACGACCCGACGCGCGAAGCCGCCACCTGCGGCCACCCGACGCTCAACACGACCGATCTGACGCAGACGGCGGAAGCGCCGAGCGCGGCGGTGCCGCTGGGCGATCAGTACGCGACGCGCCACAACCCGTTCATGTACTTCCACTCGATCATCGATTCGGCGGACTGCGGGCAGAACGTCGTGAATCTGAACAAGCTCACGACCGACCTGCAATCCGTCTCGACCACGGCCAACTTCAACCTGATCACGCCGAGCCTGTGCGACGACGGTCACGACTCGCCGTGCGTGAACGGTCAACCGGGCGGCCTGACGAGCGCCAACACGTTCCTGCAGAAGTGGGTGCCGATTATTACGGCGTCACCGGCGTTCCAGCAGGACGGCCTGCTCATCATCAACTTCGACGAAAGCAGCTACGCCACCGTGACGCAGACCGCGTCGAGCGAGGATCTGATCTTCTCCGGCGCGACCTGCTGCAGCCAGCAGCCCGGGCCGAATCTGGCACCGTTCCCGCAGACTTCGTCGCTGACCTACAAGGGCTTGACGATCAACCTGACCAAGCAGAGCTTTGGCGGCGACCAGACCGGCGCGGTCATGATCTCGAAGTTCATCAAGCCGGGCACGGTGTCGACGGTGCAGTACAACCACTATTCGATGCTCAAGAGCATCGAGGACATCTTCCAGTTGGGCTATCTCGGTTATGCAGGGCAGGCGGGTCTCGTCGGCTTCGGCAGCGATATCTTCACGAACCTGTAAGCGACGCGATGCGGTTTTCTGTCATGCGATTCACGGTGCGCGCTGCCGCGCGATGGGCGGCGCTTGCCGGGTTGATGAGTGTCGCGCTGCCGCCTTGTGCGGCGGTGGCGGCGTCGGTGTCGACGGCCGTTGCAGGCAACGCGCCGGCACCGTCAGCGCCGCAGTCGGCTTCGGCCGTTGCGAAGCCCGTCTACAGCGACGCCGCCGCGCTCGGTAAGCTGATGTTCTTCGATGCGTCGTTATCGGCCTCGGGCAAGATGTCGTGCGCGAGTTGTCATAGCCCGTCGCACGCCTATGGACCGCCTAACGGCCTCGCCGCACAGTTGGGTGGCCCCGACATGCGCTCACAAGGTACGCGGGCCGTGCCGAGCCTGCGCTACGTGCTGAACCGCACGCCGATCTGGAGTCACGCTCAGGCGGCCAGCCTGTCCGAGCGGCTCAGCGAAACGGACAACGCGCCGGTGGGTGGCTTCGGTTGGGATGGACGCTTCAACCATCTGCACGATCAGGCCAGCTTCCCGCTGTTCAATCCGGACGAAATGGCCAACAAGGATCCGGCGACGGTGCTCGCGAAGCTTGAACAGACGCCCTACGCGGCTCGATTCAAGGAAGTCTTCGGCCAGAACATCTTCGCGGATCGCACTAAAGCGTTCACGCAGGCCATGTATGCGATCGAGCGCTTCGAACTCGAAGACCCGAGTTTTCATCCGTACACCAGCAAGTTCGACTACTACCTGGACGGTAAATCGCAACTAACGGCACAAGAATTAAGAGGCAAAAAGCTGTTCGACAGTCCGACGGGAGGGAATTGCGCCTCCTGCCATATCGACCAGGTGGGGGTCGACGGCTCGCATCCGCTGTTCACGGACTTCAATTTTCAGGCACTGGGCGTGCCGCGTAATGCTGAGTTGCGTGTCAATGCAGATCCGATGTACTTCGACATGGGCTTATGCGGGCCGCTGCGCACCGACCAGGCGAGCGACAAAAGCAACTGTGGACTCTTCAAGTCGGTATCGCTGCGAAACACGGCGACGCGCCAGGTGTTCTTCCACAACGGCCGGTTCCACACGCTGAAAGATGCCCTTCGCTTCTACGTACAGCGCGATACGAATCCAGCGAAGTGGTATCCGAAGGACGCGCACGGCAAGGTCGACAAATTCAACGATCTGCCGGCCGCATTGCGCGTCAACGTCGATACGACGGACGAACCGTTGACCCGCAAGGCCGGCGAACGCCCGGTCTGGTCCGAACGCGATATCGACGACGTCGCCGCATTCCTCGCCACACTCAATGACGGCTACGTGCCGGCACTCAAACGGTCGAAATGAATCGCGCCTGCCGCTCAAACGCCCGTGATTCTTAAGACGAATTTCGGTGTTTGACGGCCTCATTTGGGGGCAGAGCTATAATGCGCGAATCCTTTTCCCTTTCCGTCAACCGTTATGAGCCGATTACTTTGTCTGATCGTGCTTTCGCTCGGCCTGGTGCAGACCGCAACGGCTGACGAAAACAGCGACCGCATATCCGCGTATCTAACGCAGAAATTCGGTCTCGCAACGGAAAAAGCACAAAAGATTTCCGACGCGGTGCAGTCCGCCGCGTCGAAGTACTCCCTCCCGCCGGCCTTGCTGCTGGCTATCATCTCGATCGAATCCCGCTTCAAGGAAAAAGCCAAGGGCGCCAACGGCGCAACCGGGCTGATGCAGGTCGTGCCGGGCGCGCATCGCGGCTTGCTGCGTAACGTCAAAGACCTCACCGAACCCACCGCGAACATCGAAGTGGGCTCGGCGATTCTGTACGGCTACATGCGCTCCGCGAACGGCGACCTGAACGCGGCGCTGAAGAGCTATGGCGGATCGAAAGCCTATGCGCAAAAGGTCAGCTTGCGCGTGGAAGACTTCGCCGCGGTCGCTCCGCCACAAGACGCCGCGGCGCACCCGGGCGCGCCGAGCGGTATGTGCGAAGCGGATCGCTGCGCGACGCCGGACAATTGGGTCAATGCGTTTACCGTGCCGGCAGCGAGCGCGATTGGCGGCAGCGGCGCGGCGGCAACGTCGAATTGAAATTTCTTCCTGGCCGCGTTCGTTGTTCGCGGACCTGAGCGACCCTGGCGCCACGCGCCGACCTCTCTCTTTCTCTTCTCTTCCTCGCTTGACGGCAATCCGCCTCGGCGAGTGATTCTCTAGCGGCAAACGAGCCGACGCCGGCCGTGCGCTGCGTGCTTTTTACGCACGTCAGGCAACCGCTCTACAATGCTTTCCCATTCGCGCTCGTGCAGCGCCACCCTTCCGAACGACCATGCTGACCTCGTTTTCCAGAACCACCGCCGCCGCACTGCTCGGTCTGCTGACCCTTGCCGCTTGCAACACCACACCGCAGCCGAAATTCCAGCAGGAATTATTCGAAACCGGCGCGAGTCCGTACGCACGCAATTTCAATTCGAGCACCACCGACAGCTGTGAAGCTGCCCGTCGCGCCTTGTTGAGCCAGGGCTATCTGACGACGATGACGCGCACCGATACCGTCGACGGCACGAAGAATTTTCAGCCGACGGGCGATACCCACATCGTCGTCGAGTTTCATGTGGTCTGTACGCCGGGTGAAGAGGCGAGCGATACGAGCATTGTTTACGTCAACGCCGTGCAGAACGGTTTTGCGCTGAAGAAAAGCGACACCTCGGCGAGCGTCGGGTTGAGCGTGCTGGGCTCGCTGTCGCTGCCCATCCGCTCGAACAGCGACGCAATGGTCAAGATTTCAAGCGAGACCATTCCGTCGGGCAAGTTTTACGATCGCTTCTTCGGTCTGGTCGATCATTATCTGCAGACGGTCGTGCGTACGCAGCCGGTGGTCAGCAACCGTATCGAAACGCGGCTGTTGCCGATGCCCGTCGAAGTCACCACGCCGACACCAACACCGCCGCCGGTTCCCGATCTGCTCGATGCGATCAACAAGGCCGCCGCCGTACAACCGGCGAGCGGAGCGAGCGCCGCGCCTTGAGCGCATTAACCGCAATCGATGTGCGTAGGTAAACGTAACGGCCTTGACGCATAGACGCTGTTACGTCCGTAACGCCGAAGGCTGATCAAGCGCTGGTCAGCCTTCGATCTCATCGCGATGTGGCACTTATCCTATGTCTTTTACTTCTTTCGTATACATATGTAGTAATAGTTAACAAGGGTTAACCCCTTCTGTGGATAACTCTCAAATGTTCTGTCACATCAAGGTCATGCAAACTTTCAAACCCTGCGGAACACCTCTGTAGAAAAACTACAAAACGGGGATAACTTTGATGGGGCTGGCCTGTCGGACCGTCTTATCAAGAATCCGCACACAGGCTGTTCCATGCGCTATCCCGAAGTTATTCATAGGCAATTGTGGATAACTCTGATGCGCAGCCCAATTTTCATTCTCCGGGCAAGCCGCTTTTCATCCCTCCCCAGCGCTCGCCAGCGTACATACCGTCACGCCCCGCACGCGCACTCTGAAGCTGGACGGTACGAAGATTGCGTGTCTGTTTTTGCAAGCGCGACTGTTGCTATTTCGTCGAAATCATTTCGGCAACGCCGATCCAGGCATAGAGTTAAAGTAGTTTCTGAGGTTATTGGTGCAGTGCGGGGGTGAGTAATGAAACGCAGAACAGCACGACAGCTCGTTCATCTTCTTTCGGATCTTCGACATGCCGCCCATTGCAGCACGCTGCGGGCGGCAGCCACCAACCGGGCCATGGCCCTTGCCGCCGCGGAACACGACGCGGACGCCGCGAGTCGCGACGACACCGACGACAACGCCGAAGCCACGCGCGACGCCCATCGGGACAAGCCGATCCGGAGCGGATCATGAGAACCGCGAGCGAGCGATCACTGCGTTTTCTGGTTGAAAAGTGGCTGGCGCCGGCGTCGACGGAATCGGTTCACGTGACCGAATTCAGCCGCACGCGCTTGGGCGGCCGGCGCTATGTGCGCGTGGAGACATCGCTCGATGCGGTATCGAACGTGCGCGGTCTATTCTTCTTTCGTCACGACGACGGCTGTTGGTGCGTATTTCCGCCGACGGCGGATACGCCCAGTCTGTTCGCGCATCCGCGAGCGGCCTGACGGCGATCACGAAGACGCGCGAGGCAAACGCTCCCGCCCGCGCCTCGCGACCGGCATCACCTGACACACAATCAACCCCGCCAGCATCAGCGCGCATCCGAATAGCGCGCGCGTCGACAGCGTTTCACCGAGCACCAGCCAGCCGGCCAGCGCGGCGAATACCCCTTCCATACTGAAGATCACCGCGGCATGCGACGGCGCCGCATGCTTTGCCGCGACCACCTGAATCGTGTACGCGACGCCGACCGACAACGCTCCGCCGTACAGGATCGTCGGCGCGGCGCGTGCGATCACCGCGAGACTGACCGGCTCGACGACGAGGCCAACCGCGAGACACGCCACCCCGCACGTCACGAACTGTACGAGCGCCAGCATCAAGGTGTCGTGCCGTAGCGCGAAACGTCCGACCAGCATCATCTGTACGGAAATGACGAGCGCTCCGCCGAGTTGATACCAGTCGCCGTACAGCATCGAAAAATGCTCGTCGACACTCAGGAAATACATGCCGATGGCAGCGAGCGTGGCGCCGAGCCAGGTGCCGACCCCCGTGCGATGCCGGAACAGAACGCCCAGCAGCGGCACGATCACGACATAGAGCGAGCTGATGAAACCGGCGTTGGCGATCTTCGTGTATTGCAGCCCGATCTGCTGTAACGAGATCGACGCGGCTACCACGAGACCGAGCAGCATTCCGGCGCCGAGCAGTTCGCGAGAGCCGCCGGGCCCGCGCTTCGTCAATTCGGCGAGCGCGGGACGTCGTATGCATGCGATCAGGCACAGCACCACCAGCGCGCCGAGCAGGAAACGCAGGCCGGTAAACAGGAACGGGCCGATCGCATCGAGACTCAGGCGTTGCGCGACGAACGCGGAGCCCCAGATGATTGAGGCGACCAGCATCAGCAGATTGGCGCGGAGGTGTTGGCGGGTGTCGGTTTTCAAAGCGGGTCTTTCGAAGGGTTGATGCAGCAGCAAGGCGGCCGAAGCTGATTGAGGGACAATGCGGCCCGACATCCCGCATTGTCCTTTACGACGATGCGGCGTCTTTCACCGAAACCGCAACCGCAACCGGCAATGGCAACGCGGGCAGCGTCATCACGAACCTCGCGCCCCCCGACGCCGCCGATTCCAGCCGCACCTCGCCGCCATGAACCAGCGCCACGCGACGCACGATCGCGAGGCCGAGGCCGAAGCCGCCGGTATGCCGGTCGCGGCTCGAGTCGAGCCGATGGAACGGTTCGAATACGCGCGCGCGATCGGCGAGCGGAATGCCGGGGCCGTCGTCGTCGACCGTCAGTATCAGTGCGTCCGCCGCGCCGATTTCAGCGCGCAGCGAGATGGCCTGCCGTGCATAGCGCGTGCTGTTGCGAATCAGATTCAGCAATGCCCGAGCGACCAGTTTTGGATCGCAGACATGATATGTCTGCTCACCCTGAATCCTCCCGGCCGCCGACACCGACAACACCAACGACCGATCCGCCACATCGTCGGCCATGCTCGCGGCCACGCTATCGAGCAGCTCATCCACCGAAACCCGCATCAGGACCAGATGATCTTCACCCTGTTCCAGGCGGCTCAAGGTCAGTAGTTCGTTGACGAGTTCGTCCAGCTCACGCACGTCCTGGCGCAGCGCCATCTGACGTTCGCGCTGCCGATCCGGCGACTCGGGCGATTGCAGCAACGCGAGGCCGAATTCGAGCCGCGCGAGCGGCGTCTTCAACTCGTGCGAGATGCCGTGCATCATGTCGCGCTGATGCAGGATCGACGCTTCGATCTGCCGCGCCATTTCGTTGAATTGCTGCGATAACTCGTAGATGTTCGACTTGCGCGACAACTGCGCGCGCGTCGACAGATTGCCGGAACCGAATGCGCGCGCGGCCGCTTCGAGCTTACGCAGATCGCGCCAGTGGTAGTGCACCCACAGAATCACCGACAACAGAATGGCGAGCGCGAACAAGCCATAAGCGAGCGCCTCCACGTCGGGATTCGACACTTCGCCGCGCCGCGCATGAATGACGATGCCGTCGGGCAGCGGCAGGTAATAGCTGGTGGCGTTGTCGTCGAGCACCAGATTGCCGTCGCGCAGTTCGCGCCACCGTTCTTCGTTCAGTTCGGCCTTGACGTCGGCCAGGTTCGTCAACGTGAAGCCGTTGCGGCCGTGTTTTTGCAATTCCGCCAGCGCCGCCCCGCGCTCCGCGCCTGGATGCCGCTGCAGATAATCGTCGAGCACGAACGCGTAGACGTTGTTCACGTTGCGCTCCAGCGTCGTGACGCGGCCATGGAACAGCTTCCCGAACGATTGATTGATGAAGACGATTGCAATGGCGCCGGCGATCAGCACCACCAGATAAAGGCGTATGAGTGAGCGCAGCATTTATTCCTCCCACGCCGACGGGCTGAACAGATAGCCGCGTCCCCAGATCGTCTTGATCTTGTGCGGCTCGGGCGACGCGTCTTCGAAACGGCGGCGCAGCCGCGAGATGCCGGCGTCGACAGTGCGATCGATACCGTCGAATTCGATTCCGCGCAGTTGCTTGAGAATGTCGTCGCGGCTCAGCACCGTGCCGGCGGCGCGCGCGAGGATCAGCAGCAGGTTGTATTCGGCGGTTTTCAGTTCGACCGGCTGACCGCGCCAGCTCACCGCGCGATCGGGCGGCGAGATCACGAGTTCGCCGAAGCTGAGCGTGTCGCCCTGCGTGCACGACGCCGTGCTTTCCGCGGGCTGCGCGCGCCGCAGCAGGGCTCGCGCTCGCGCGACCAGCACGCGCGGCTCGATCGGTTTGAGGACATAGTCGTCGGCGCCCGTTTCCAGACCGGCGATCTGGTCGTACACGTCGACGCGTGCCGTCAGGATCAGCACCGGCACACGCGAAAAGCTGCGAATCCGACGGCAGACCTCCATTCCGTCCAGATTGGGCAGCATCAGATCGAGGATCACCAGCGCCGGTTTGTGTTCATGCACGGCAGCCACCGCCGTATCGCCTCGCCGCACGATCGTCACGTCGAATTCGTAGCCGTTCAGATATTCCCCGATCAACTGCGCGAGCCGATCGTCGTCCTCGATCAGCAGCACGCTGGTCTTGAGGGGGGCGTCGTTCATAGAGGTCTCCACTAGCAGGCGCTGATTCTATCCGCGCCCGCCTGAGCGGGATACGTCGCGAACACTCTCGAACACTTGAACACAATTGCGCACACATTCCCCCAACTTCAGGACAGACGGGGCGGGGCGGCGTCCCTAGACTGCGGTCTCCGTCTCAATAAAAAGATCTGACCGTGCTCAAACGCCTGCTGACTCTGTGTATTCCGCTCTTTGGCCTGACCTGCTCGTCGCTGACGTACGCCGAGAACTTTTATACGTTTTCTCTGGCGGGCGGCGTGGGACCACGCTATCAGGGCAGCCGCGATTACCGTCCGTTCGTGGCGCCGCTGATTGCCGCGGAGTTCAGCAACGGCATCTTCCTGAGCCCGCTCGAAGGGCTCGGCTACAAGCACGACTTTGCCAACGGGATGTTCGCATCGGCGGCGCTCAGCTACGACTTCGGCCGCACCGACCGCAATCGCGCCGACCTGCCGGGCTCCGATTACCTTCGCGGCATGGGACGGATTCCCGGCTCCGTGATGATGTCGTTCACCGTCGGCGCACACGTGTTTGGCGCGTCCACCGTCAGCGTCACGCTCGATCAGCCGCTCACCCACACGAGCCACGGCACCAGCGGGCACTTCGACGTGGTGGTGCCGGTGCTGCAAACGGCCGACAACATCATCAACGTCAGCGGCTCGCTGCATGCCGGTAGCGGCCGCTACACGCAGACCTTCTTCGGCGTCACCGACGCGCAATCGCTCGCGAGCGGTTTCCGGCCGTATTCGGTGAAGGGCGGTTTCGACAGCGCGAAGGTGTCGCTCGGCTGGACCTACATGTTTTCGCCGCGCTGGTCGGTGCATACCGAAGGCGGCGTGACGCGTCTGCTGGGCGCCTCGGCGAACAGCCCGATCGTGCAGTCGAAGAACAACTACTTCGCGATCACGGCGATCAGCTACCGCTACTGATTCCGTCCGTGGACCGATGAGCCGGACCCCGGCGCGCCGATCCGACGTCATATCAAGGAGCTTGCGATGTTTGCATGGCAGACCCCGCTGTCCAGCGCGTGGCAGGACAGTCTTGTTTCACCGGTGCGCGGCGAGGCGCTGGGCGTCGACAGTGTGTTGCTCACTGGCGCGACCGGGTTTATCGGCGGCAATCTGCTGGTGACCCTGATCAACGCCGGTCTCGCCGGGCGTCTGGTGTGTCTCGTGCGCGGCGTGAGTGTGGCCGATGCGCTGGCGCGGCTGCGGGCGTCGGCGGTGCGTTGCGGTCTGTCTCACAACCGCGCGCACCGTATCACCGAGGTCAACGTGATGGTCGGCGAACTCGGCGGCGCGTTTTCGGAAGTCGATCTGGCGCGTCTCGCGAAGGTCTCGCACGTAATCAACTGCGCTGCGCTGGCGTCGTTTTCGACTAACCCGCAAGTGCTCGATACCAATGTGCGCGACACCTTGCGCTTCGTGTCGCGCTTTAACGGCAGCAAGATGTTGCGGCGTTTTCTGCACGTGAGCACGGCGATGGCGTGCGGCACGCAATGCGGCGCGAACGTGCAGGAGTCGCCGTTCGGCTATGGCGAAACGAACCACATCGTGCCGTACACGCGCAGCAAACGTGAAGTCGAACGGTTGTTGCGCACCACGTATCCACGCCTGCCGCTGGTGGTGGTGAGGCCGTCGATCGTGGTCGGTCATACGGTGCTCGGCACGCTGCCGTCGGCGAGTCTTTTCTGGGTGTTTCGCGTGGTGCACGGCGCGCGACGCTTCACCGCGCGCGCGATGAACCGTCTCGACGTGGTCTCCGCCGACGACTGCGCACGCGCGATTGCTTTGCTGGCGGTGAAGCCGACGCTGGCGTTCGACACGTATCACGTGTCGGCGGGCACGGAGGCGCCGACCGTCGGCCAGATCATCAGCGCGATGGATGAAGCAACCGGCACCTCGGGCCGCCGCTACTCGATGTGCCGCGTGCGCGACTTCGGCAAGATCGCGCGTGAAGTGGTGGGCCGCGACCGCAGCGGCAGCGGCCGGCTGATTGAACATGCACTGCGGTTATATGCGGGCTTCGCCGAGCTGGACTATGCGTTCGACAACCGGCGTCTGCGTGACGAAATCGGATTCGAACCCCTGCCGTTCACCGACTACGTTAGCGAATGTGTGCGGACGTCGCGCGGTGTGGGCATCGTTGAACAAATGCGTTGGGATTTCAAATGACACAGTGGCCTATCAACTCGGAGATCGCTCGCCCCGCGACCGACTCCCTCACTCCTCTCAACGCCGATCCCGGCACCGAGTCGCGCGATAATCGCGCAACGACCGAGCGGCCGACGACACGACCCACCGGCAGGCCGGTTGTTTTTCAGGCAAGTTCAATGGACGAGAAAGACTGGATTGCCGGCGCGGCGAAAGCGTTGGCCATCATCGAGGCATTCGACGAGGAACATGCGCGCATGACGCCGACCATGGTGGCCAGCCGCGCGGGTCTGTCGCGCACGGCGGCGCGCCGCTATCTGCTGACGCTGGGCGAACTCGGTTACGTGCACACCGACGGCAAGCTTTTCTGGCTGGCGCCGCGTGTGCTGCGGCTCGGCCAGTCGTATCTGGATTCGGCGCGTCTGCCGCGTACCGTGCAGCCGTTTCTCCAGCGCATCACCGCGACCCTGCAGGAAACCGCGCTGGTCGCGATCCTCGACGAACACGACGTGGTGTACGTGGCGCGCAACGGCGTGAACCGGGCAATGGCGGTCGGCTTCGTGCTCGGTTCGCGGGTGCCGGCGCCGTTGTCGTCGGCGGGGCTGGTCCTGCTGGCGTTCCAGGCGCCGGAAAGCATCGAGCAATGGCTCGCCACGTATCCGATCAAGGTGTTCACGCCGCACACCTATGCCACGATCGAGCGCCTGCGCGAAGTGCTCGGCGAAATTCGCCGCAATGGCTATGTCGTCACCGATCAGCAACTCGAGCTCGGCGTGCGCGGTGTCGCGGTGCCGTTGCGCGACCGGCATGGTTCGGTGGTCGCCGCGATCAGCGTCAGCATGCCGATCGGCCAGGAATCGGCGAATGCCGCGCTGCATCGGGTTTTGCCGACCTTGCAGGAGACTGCCAGCCTGTTGCGCAACCTCGTTTGACCGGGACTAAGTAATCCCCCTGGTATGGGCTGCTTAACGAGTGAAAGCGTCTCGAAAGCAAGCTGTCTCCCGGAAAATACATATCGAGTTTTGGGCATGACAAACCGCCTACACTGGGTAATACTCTCCCGCGGGGAGCGGGAAGGCGCCTCAAGCCCTGTCTGCTTCACCGTGCAGCTATTTCATTCACATTGACTCAGTCGTCCAGGTTTGGGGAACAACACATGAAAAAAGTTATCGTCTCGCTCGCAGCAGCTTCGATCGCACTGGTTTCCGTTCAAGCTTTCGCACAGGCATCGGACGCAGCAGCACCGGCTGCAGCAGCAAGCGCGCCGAAGAAGCACCACGTCAAGAAGCTGAAGACGCACGGCAAGCGCGCTCCGGTCGCTGCAGCAGCTTCGGCCGCTGGCACGAACGACAAGGGCACGGCAAACTAAGCTGTCTCCGGTTTGCTGGGCGAGCCAGGTTGGGCCGCCGCATTGCGTCGCTAGCCGGTCAGTGCAGGGTGGTTCGATCAATGGCATCGCCAGCAAAAAGGCCAGAGCTTATGCTCTGGCCTTTTTTTCATTTCAGGGCGCGCTCCGCGCGCGCCGGGCTTCGCGGCACTTAGCCTGCGAGGCCGCGCTTGATGACTTCGTTGAGCAGGCCGCTCATGCCGTCGGGATGCGAGGCCGCGCGCGTCTTGAGCTCCTCGACCAGTTCGCCGTTCAGCTTGCACGCGAAAGCGACAAGGCCTTGCGCCTGATCCAGCTTGCGCTGTTCGCGGCGATCGAGCTTCGGGTCGGCCGCGGCGGCTTTGCCGAAGCGATCGGCGGTGGAGAGCTTCATTGCGTTGTTCAGCTTGAGTGCCTTGTTCTTTTCAAGGTCGGTTTTTTTCATCGCCATTTGGAAGGCCTCTGCAGATAAGTAAACCCCGCATTGTACGCATCGCGCCGGGCGTCGAGCGAGCGGCGGGATTCAGCGACGGGGCGAGTGCGGGTTACGCAAGCCGAGCAGCACTCAGCCGGATGGGTCCGGCGCTGCGGCCATGCTGTCCATCAGCGCGCGCATTCGTTGCCAGTGCGTGCCTTCCCAGAAGACCCGCAGGCACACGTCGCAGGTGACAAACTGGTTATGCCGTTGCAGCACGCCGTCGGGCGCACGGCTGCCCACTTCTTCTTTGGCAATGCGCCGCAGCGGCGCGTTGCACATCAGGCATAGACGGAACGGCGTCGCGCTGCCGGCCAGATCGAGCCGTTCAAACACTTCGCGCAGTTGCTCGCGCGGTTTTAGCGTGCGAACGTAGCAGCCATGCGTGATGCTGCGGCGTTTCAATAACTCGCGGTCGCGTGTCAGCACCACGCGCTGTTGCGCGGCGGCGAGCGCTTCGATATCGGCGTCCGGGTAGTGGTTGTCGTACAGCGTGTCGAAGCCGGCGAGCCGCAGCAGCGGCGCGAGGCCGCCGAGATGCGCGTCGGCGATAAATCGCACCACGCGCAGCGGCCGTTCGCGTACGCGCAGGAGCGGCTGGATGTCGAGCGCTTCAAACTTGGGATACACGGCGATGCGGTCGCCGTCCGCGAGGGGATGATTGAAACCGACCGACTCGCCGTTCACCAGAATCAGCTCGACTTCGGTATGCGGCACGCCGAGTACTTCGATCATGTGCTTGGTGGTGGCGCCGGGCGCGCAGGCGTAGCTGAACGCGCGCCGACGCAGCGGCCGGGCGAGAAAATCGTTCAGCTCCTCATAGAAGCGGAAGGTCGCGGTCACCATTTCTGCAGTATGGCACCGCCTCCTGTTGCGTGCTGCCCTGCGGGTGTCGCATGAGTGTGCTTTACTGCCAGTTCTTTAGAAGACGGAGCGAGTGATGGACATCGGTTTTATCGGTCTCGGCGAGATGGGCGCCGCGATGGTTGCAAACATTTTGAAAGCCGGGCATCAGGTGCGGGTGTGGAACCGCTCGCCGGAACGGGCGCGAGCGCTCGCTGACGCTGGGGCGCGCATCGTCGCGACACCGGCCGAAGCGTTTGCGGGCGACGCCGTGTTCTCGATGCTCGCCGACGATGCCGCGCTGCGTGAAGTGATCACCGCGTCGCTGCTGGAACACGCGCCGCGCGGCCTGATCCACGTGAATATGGCGACGATCTCGGTGGCGCTGGCCGAGGAACTGGCAACGGCCCACGCGTCGCGCGGGGTTCACTACGTGGCCGCGCCGGTGCTGGGTCGGCCGGACGTCGCGGCGGCGGCGAAGCTGACGATCGTCGCCGGTGGCCCGGCGGAGTCGATCGACCGGGTGCAGCCGATTTTCGACGTGATCGGCCAGAAGACGTGGCGCATCGGTTCACTGCCGCAGCAGGCGAACGTGATGAAGCTGGCGGCCAACTTCATGCTGGGCGCGGCGGTCGAGACGCTCGGCGAAGCGGCCACGCTGGTGACCGGTCACGGTCTCGCCATGCAGGATTTCCTCGACGTCATCACAAGCGGCCTGTTCCCGGGGCCGGTCTACGCGGGCTACGGCAAGCTGATCGCCGAGCAGCAGTACGAGCCGGCGCTGTTCAAGGCACGTCTCGGCTTGAAGGATATTCGTCTCGCGCTAGCCGCCGCCGACGCGGTAACGACGCCGCTGCCGATCGCAAGCGTGGTGCGTGACAGTTTGCTCGAAGCGGTGGCGCACGGTGACGGCGAGAAGGATTTCGCGGTGCTGGGGCAAGTGGCGGCGCGGCGCGCTGGGCGTTAAGGGCAACGGCGAGAGGCAAGCGCAGGTGCGAGGGTTGAATCCCGCGTGCCACAGTCTGCCAAAGTCCGCACTCCCGCGCGCCACGTCGCGGATTCGCGCGGACGGGCATAATGGCTGCCCGTTCCTTATGCACCGTGATTGCCATGACTCTGCACACCTGGTGGCTGTTCGTCGCCACAGTTTTCGTCGTATCCGCAATTCCCGGTCCGAACATGCTGCTCGTCATGACGCATGGCGCCCAGCATGGCCTGCGCCGCTCCAGTGCGACGATGGCGGGTTGCCTGTCGGCGCTGGTGCTAATGCTGGCGGTGTCGGCGGCGGGGCTCGGCGTGGTGCTGGCCGCGTGGCCGGCCATGTTCAACGCGCTGCGCCTGATCGGTGCGGCCTACCTCATCTATCTAGGCATCAAGGCCTGGCGTGCGCCGGCCGACGAAGCCGCCGCCGACCAGGCCGACGCGCTCGCCGCCAAGCCTGCGCGCTCGCGCGTCGCGCTTTTTCGCAACGGCTTCCTGGTGGCCGGCAGCAATCCGAAAGCCATTCTGTTCGCCGCCGCCTTGCTGCCGCAGTTCATCGACGCCGCGCAACCGAAGCTGCCGCAGTTCGGCGTGCTGGTCGCCACGTTCGCCGTGATCGAGGTGAGCTGGTATCTGGTGTACGCGGGCTTCGGCACGCGTATCGGCACGAAGCTGAAGAGCCGCAGCGTCGCGAAAATGTTCAATCGACTCACGGGCGGCGTATTCGTCGGCTTCGGCGCGATGATGGCGCTGGTGCGGCACTAGGCGCTGGCCGCGCCCTCGCGCCGTGTCGCACGAACACAAATTTGAGGGTCAACCCTAATTGCAATGTTGCGCCGCACCAAACCATTTGCTATAGTTCGTCTTGTCTCCTCCATGTCTCCTCTGATATGGATTCAGCCCGCCAAACTAGGCGGGCTTTTTTTTGCCCAGAATTTCCCGGGCGCTGCAGAAACGACAAAGCCGGCTGGCCCCTTCGCAGGGCCGCCGGCTTTGTCGTTTGCGATTCGCAGATCTGTCTGGCCGTGTGCCAGAGCGCCGTCTGGCTTAGAACTTGTACGAGACCGCCAGGAACGAAATGATCGGGTCCGCTTTCAGGTCCGCCTTGGAGACGCCGAGTTCGGTGCCATCCGCCGCCTTGATGATGACAGACGAGGTCGTCTTCAGCGGAATGTACGTGACCGATGCCACCAGGCCCCAGTGATCGGTGATGTTGTACGCCAGGCCCGCATTGAACACGGGCTGCCATGACGACGACGCTTTCGCCGACACCTGCGTCGTGCCCGGCTTGCCGGCACCGGCGGCCAGCACGGCGCCGAGGTTGTTCTGCGTCGACGTGACGAAGTTCGGGCTCAGTTGAATATCCGAGAAGAAGTTGTACGACACGCCGATCCCAACGAACGGCCGGAACTTAGCCGTCGGTTCGTTGAAGTAGTACTGGAACAGCAGCGCCGGGCTCCACTGACGCACGCTCTTCACGATCGGATTGGACTGCGGGTCGCCCAGATCCTGCTGACCCAGCGCGCCCGCCGGTCCCGGCGGCTTGATCGTGCCGTGACCGTAGATCTTGAACACCGGCGGCACCCCGGCCACCGTCGTCACGGCGATATGATCGGTGAGGTAATGGCTGAACACCAGGCCGACCGTATCGGCGCTTCCCGTCGACAAGCCCGTGCCCGACGACGTGAACGAGCTCGGCAGACGCAGCGGCGTGTTGATCGGTGTCGGCGCGACATTGGTGGTGAGCGGCGTGCTCGAATCCTGCGGCATCACGTGAAACCAGCCGAGCACGGCGACGTTGTCGCCCGCATGCTGGGCGTAGGCACTGACCGACAGGCAGGCAGTCAGTATCGCGAGACAGATTTTTTTCATGTTGTTTCTCCTCTGGCGCTCGTTGCATCTATCGCACGCGTCGAGCGGCGGCGGGTTGGCGGCCCGGCCGTTGCGCTGGATAGTCGGTGGACACCGGCTGCCGCGCGCTGATCGGGCGCGGCGGCCGGGGCGTGAACGCCTCGTTGCGGGTTGGCGGCGCGGGTCACGTCCATTACTGGACGAAGGCGCCGATCGTGAAGTACGGCGAGGCCGCGTTGGTCAGATCCAGGTAGCCGAACACGCCACCCGTGAAAATCATCTTGCCGGTCGGCGTGGTACCGGTGCTGGCGTTCACTTGCGTCGTCGTGACCACGCCCGGCACGGTCTGCGTAAAGTCCAGATTCAGCGCCGTCGCGAGCGATGCCTGCGAAGCGTTAAACGGATCGAGCAGTGTGGCCTGAGCCCCTTCAAGCGCGGTGGTCCGATAGTCGAACTGGCTATCCACGCCGATGTACTCGCCGTTCTGCGAGCCCGACGCCACCGAGGTTTGCGGCGACAGAATCGAGATGCCCGATTCGTCGTCCGCGTACGGCCCGAGCGCACCGTTTTGCGGCACGGTCACCGACGAGTTCGCCGCGCCGGTGCGCACCAGAATCGGCACCAGTTGACCGCGCAGCTTGCCGACGATCATGTAGCCGCGTGCTTCCGGCGTGGCGGCGAGCGTCGGCTTCGCCTGACCGAGGAAGTTGTTGGTCTGGAACGCGCCGCTGCCGTCCGCGGCCGGTGCGAAGTTGCCGCCGGGCTGCTGACATTTGCCGGCGTTGATGCCGGAGTTGTCGCACTCGGTCCACGTGCCGTCCGCGTTGATCGTGATCTTGGAATCGACCGCGACCGGCGGGAAGTTCTGCGACGGCACCTGGTGATAACCGAGCTGGTTGTAGGTGCCGGCCACGTTCGCGAGATTCGTTTCAATCGACGAAAAACCGATGAACGGGTAATACGGGAATGTTGTATCCGGCACGGCGCCGACGCCCAGAATGCCGCCGAACGAGATTTCCGCGCCGGGAATCGTGCCGCCCGCCACGCCTTCGCCGACGAAAATCCGCGCCGGACGCGTCGGGTCGAGACTCGCGCCGTTCAGGCGGAACGCGCACTGATTGAGCTTGTTGGTCGGTAGCAGGGTTTCCTGGGTCAGCGTGCCGCTGGCGGTCTGGCCTGCGCGCGTCGGCACGACGGTGCCGGTGGTCGCCGGGATCGGCGACTCGACGTAATTGACCTGCCACGTCATCTTGGTCGTGTCGAGCTGCAGCTTGACCAGTTCGCCGTCACCGCCGCCGCCCGTGAACGTGGTGGTGTAGTCGAGCGAAGCGGGGCACAGACGCACTTCCGTTACCGGCCCGTCGCCGCCCCCGCCGCCGCCGCACGCCCCGAGCAACGGTGCTGCAAGAGCGAGCACCGAAAGGAATCTCCAATTCATACCGCCTCCAGAATTTTCTCGTTGTGTGTGGCCGGCTCTCAGTCCGGCCACCTTTTGCTTTAGTGGTGTTGCGTACCGCTCGCGCTGCTGATGCTTACTTGCTGATCTGCGCACCGATGCCGAAGTACGGCGTGCTCGGCGTGTCCGAGTTAGCCGAGGTCGACGTGATGCCACCGTTCTCCGCGCCCTGAATCACGATCGCGTACAAGCCGCCCGATGCGATCGCCATGCCGGTCTTGCCGTTGGTGTCCTGTACGCCGACCAGCCCCGGGCTTGGCAAGCCGTAACCGAGACCGAACCCGCTTTCCGCCCCCGACGTGCTCGGGTTGATGAACGTGCCGACCGCACCCTGGATCAACGTGGCGGTGTACTTGAAGTTCGAATCCGCGCCGACATAACCGCCGTCGAAACCGCCCGAGGCGAGCGGCGTGGCCGCGGCGAGCATGGCAATGCCGGATTCGTCGTCGATCTGCAGCGTGTTCGTGTTGACCGAACCGGTCCGCACCACCAGCGGCACCGTGGCGCCGTTGACCTGACCGAGGATCATGTGCGCGGTGCCGAAGTTGCCGGTTCGTAGCGGCGCCGGACTGCCGCCGCTCGGCACGATCTGCGGCGGGTTGCTGCTGTCGAAGTAGCCGTTGCTATTGAGCGTGAGCGCGTTTCCGGTCGACAGACAGCCGCTCGAACTCGGCGACGTGCAGTTGCCGCTGGCGTCGAAGGTTTCGACGGAATTGGTCGCGACGGTCTCGTAGTTCGCGGTCGGCGACAGGTGATACAGCAAGCCGTTGTAGGTGCCGGGCAGCTTGGTGATATCGGTTGTCGTGCTGGCGAAACCGAGGAACGGATAGAAATCGAAGTGCCGCTGGTTCACCGCGCCGATGCCCAAAATCCCCGCGTATTGCACTGTCGCGCCGGGAATGCCGCCGCCGGCCACGCCTTGGCCGACCAGAATCATCGGCGGGTTCGGGTTGTTGACGAAGTCGGGCGTCGTGTAGGCGGAGCCGTCCGACGCGGTGCCGGTGCCCGCGCCGAGAATGAACGCGCAGCGGATCTGTTCGGCGGTCGGCAACGCGCCGGTCGGCGGATGAATCACCGCGCCGGTGATTTGGGTGCCCGCGCGCGTGGGCGTGACCGTGCCCGTGCGCAACGGAATCGGCGACTCGAGCCATTTGAGCGTGTACGTCATGGCCGTGGCGTTGATGTTCAACTGAACCACTTCGCCACTACCGGCGCCACCGAGGAAGGTGGAGTTGCCGATGTCGGCGGTCGCCGGACACAGCGACGCCGAGGTGCCCGAGGCCGGCGGACCTTGCACGCCACAGCTCGCGCCCGAGCATTGCGGGGCGTTGACCACGCCCGGATCGCTGGCTTTGCCGCCGCCGCATGCGATGAGCAGTGGGGCCGTGACAAATGCCATTGTCAGGCCTCGAGTAATGGCGTGCGCCATGCTGCTGTCTCCCTTCCTGTAATTGTGCGAACTAATTTCGCTGCGCGCTTAATGCCTGTCAATTGAATGAGCCGTCTAAAAAGCTCGATTCAAACAGCGCGGTTTTTGCCCGAGGCAGACAGCGTGGACGCGGAGGGCCCTTTTAAACAAAAAATAAATTCGAGCTGTATAAGGGTCTTGATGCCTCCCCGCACGCGCCTTACCAGGCCTGCGTTTCAGCAAAATGCTCCTATCATCTTCGAACGACCGTTCGAGAAAAAATCCGGAGTTTCCCTATGCGGAAAACTATGCGACGCGGGTCATTTTCAGGAATGAATTACCGTTCGGCGGTAAGTAATCCGATTTTGATTTTTTAAGTAATACGGGCTACTACTCATTAACTCGATAAGTGGGATTCAAAACGCATGTTTTTTTAAAACAAAAAAGCCGGTCTATGAAGACCGGCTTTTCGGGGCGCTGGATTAACGGCGAAACAACCGCCGTCTCCTTGAATCCGTTTAGCGTTTCAGACCGCTTTCTTCCGCGGTGCCGATTGCCAGGTTCATACACTGGATCGCCGCGCCGGAGGCGCCCTTGCCCAGGTTGTCCAGACGCGCGACGGTGACGAAGCGTTCCTCGTTGCCGAACACGAACAGGTCGACGCGGTTGGTGTCGTTGTTCGCCTGCACGTCGAAGAAGCCGTCGTCCAGGTTCGCCGCCGCGTCGAACGGCGCGACGTGCACGAAGGCCTCGCCCGCGTAGTACTCGGCGAACAGCGCCTGCACGTCTTGCGGCGTCGTCTTCTTGGCCAGTTGGTTCGGCGAGAAGAACGTGGTGACCGCCAGACCCTTGTAGAAATCGCCGACGATCGGCGTGAACACCGGCGCCGACTTCAGACCCGTGTGCGCGGCCATTTCCGGCAGATGCTTGTGCGTCAGACCGAGCGCGTACGGACGCGGGCTCTTGAGTTTGTCGTTACCGCCGGCTTCGTAGTCGGCGATCATTTTCTTGCCGCCGCCGCTGTAGCCGGTGATCGAATAGGCGTGCGCGGCGAAATCGGCCGGCACCACGCCGGCTTCGACCAGCGGACGCATGGCCAGCACGAAGGCCGACGCATGGCAGCCCGGCACGGCGATGCGTTTCGCGCTGCGCAGGCGTTCGCGCTGCGAACGGGCCAGTTCCGGCAACCCGTACGCCCAATCGGCGGAGGTGCGGAACGCGGTGCTCGCGTCGATCAGCACGGTGTGCTGGTTGTCGACCAGCGACGCGGATTCGCGCGAAGCGACGTCCGGCAGGCACAGGAACGTGACGTCCGACGCGTTGATGAGACGACGGCGCTCTTCGATATCCTTGCGCTTCGCTTCTTCGATACGCAGGATCTCCACATCGGCGCGTTGCGACAGGTATTCAAAAATCTTCAGGCCGGTCGTACCTTCCTGTCCGTCGACAAAAACTTTCGTGCTCATCTCGATCTCACTGGCTTGCTGGAAACAGGGCGCGACTTGGCGCCGGAACGCTATTTTAAGACCGGACGGTCGCGGGCGGGAAAAACGGGTGAAAAAAGCACGATGCGCGCTGAAAGTGACATCGGCGTGACCCGTTACAGCCTAGATGCACGCCGATGCCGGTTGGTTCGCGGCAGAGCGGCGCGCTGGCGGGACGGCGGCAGCCGTGTCGTGGCGCGTCGGCGCGGCGGCGTCCGTGCCGTAGTGCGGCGTGTCCGTGCGCCGCGAGTTAGCGTAGTGAATTAGCGCGGAGCGCCCACCAGCCAGCGCGCCGTGACGCCGGCAATGCGCGCGCCGAACATCCGCGCGGTTTCGAGATCGCCGGCGGGCGGGGCTTCTTCCGCCGACGCATCCGCCGGCGACTGCGTCAGCAGACCGGTGAAGCCGCCCACGTAGTTCAGGTCGTTTCGGGTGGCCGCCTTGGTGTTCGACGGCATCATGCCGGTGCCTGCCCAGATCATGCTGTGCTGCATGGCCAGCGTGACGAAATACTGGATGGTCGAGAACTTGTCGCCGTTCATGGTTGCCGAGTTGGTGAAGCCCGCGGCGATCTTGTCCTTCCATGTTTGGCCGAACCACGGTTTGGAACTCGCATCGGCGAATTTCTTGAAGTCGGCGGACGGGCCGCCCATGTAGGTCGGCGCGCCGAAAATAATCGCGTCGGCTGTGGCCAGTTCCGCCCAGCCGGCGTCGTCGATCTCGCCGACCGGCAGCAAGCGCGCGTCGGCGCCGGCTTCGAGGGTGCCCGCCAGCACGGCTTCGGCGACTTTCTTCGTATGGCCGTAGCCGCTGTGATAAACGATGACGATCTTCGACATGGCACTCTCCGGCAAAGGCAAACAGGATGGGATGAGGCACGGCAATGGTGCGCGCACCGGGCAATGTGGCAACGCCCAGGCATCGTGCAAAGCGTTCCCCGGCACATTAGCGTGCGCGGATGACAGAAATTCCACGCGGACGGCAATCCGATGCAAGCCGCAGGCCAGCGTGAAGTTCGTGCCGCTTATGAACGGAGGTTGAAGCGCGTTCGTTTGCCTGGGGTATCGCGATGCTGCCGCCCGCCGTGCGGCTTATCGTGCCCAACGCGGTGGTCCGGGCGCCGCTCGCGTCACCGCCCGTAGTTCACCACCATCCGCGCGCTGCCGAGCGTGGCGGTGCCGATCTCGTGATCGAACATCAGCGCGGGACGGCCTTGCGCGAGGCGCAGATCCGCGGTGCTCAGCGCATACACGGTGACGATATACCGATGCGGTTTGCCCGCCGGCGGACATGGGCCGCCATAACCGTCGACGTCGAAATCGTTGCGCGCTTCGACCGCCCCTAGTTTGCTGAGGAAGCCGGAAAAGCTCGCATTCTCCGGCAAGCTCTGCACGCTGGCCGGAATGCCGGCCACCGCCCAATGCCACCAGCCGCGGCCGGGCGCGTCTTCGTCGTACATCGTGACGGCGAAGCTGCGCGTTCCGGGTGGCGCGTCGCGCCATGTGAGTTGCGGCGAGCGATTGCCGCCTTTGCAGTCGTCCTGATTGAAAACCTGGGCGTCCGCCACCGAGCCGCCCGCGTGGAAGCTCGTGCTGCTTAGCGTAAATGCATTCTCGGAGAACGCGAGCGGGCTATGCGTCGCGAACAGCGCGACACCCAGCGCGGCGCAGAGGAAGGACGGCGTACGACGGAACGGCGAAGCAAGCGAAACAACCAGGCAACGCGAGCGCATGTGCCGGTTCTCCTGTCAGGGCGCGAGGCGGTTGTCCTCGCATCATCATTGTCCCTATTTTGTGCCGTTAGGTCGAATCATGTCTAACATTAGCTGTGCGATACATCATTGTTGTGGTTGGCTGGAATTTGCGGATGGAATATCGGCTATAGTCGGAGGAATTATCCGCGTCAGCATCGACCGCGTTTTCATCCAATTCAATACCTACAATAGAAAAGCATGTCAGACGTTCTGGAGAGAGTCTTATCCGTCGAGGGGAGGGCAATGCAAGATCCAGTCAGGGTCGTGGTCGCCGACGACCATCCGGTAATTCTGTTCGGCGCCGAGCAGGCTTTGCTCAAGTTTCCCGGTCTGCAGGTCGTCGCGCGTGCGCGGCAATCCACGGAATTGATCAAAGTGCTGCAAACGGTGGCCTGCGACGTGCTCGTCACCGATCTCGCCATGCCGGGCGGCCAGTACGGCGACGGGCTGCCGCTCATCGGATATTTGCGCCGCAATTTCCCTAACCTTCCTATCGTCGTGCTAACCATGCTGGAGAACGCCGCGTTGCTGAAGCGGCTGAGCGAGCTTGGCGTGACGTCGGTCGTCAACAAGTCGGACGATCTCAGTCACATCGGTCTTGCGGTGCAGCACGTTAGCCGCAAGCTCGAGTACATGAGTCCGTCCGTCAAAGCTTCGCTCGATGCGCTGCGCATGAACGCCGGCGGCAAGACCGACGAGGTGATGCTGTCGCGGCGCGAACTCGAGGTGGTGCGCCGCTTCGTGTCCGGCATGACGATCAAGGAAATCTCGGAGCAGCTCAACCGCAGCATCAAGACGATCAGCACGCAGAAGAACACGGCCATGCGCAAACTCGGTATCGAGCGTGATTCCGAATTGTTCCAGTACGCGCAAAGCAATGGGTTGTTGAATCTGTCGTCGAGCTCGGTGGAAGATACCGGCAAGGCGCCTTAGGTCGGTACGAAGAGCCGTCGTAGAACGAAAAAAGGGCTGCCTGTCGTGTCGACAGGCAGCCCTTTTGCAATTGAGCCCGCTTAACCGGTCCGCCTGGGACCGTGGCGCTTAACTGAGGTACTTACTGCGGCGCGGCGTTGGCGCCGCCGTGCGCGGCCGACCATTCAGCCGGTGCGTGCAGGAATTTTTCCACTTCGTCGAGCGTCTTCGTGTCGAAGTACTTGTTTTCTTTGGCGACGCGCAGCACGTCCCACCACGTGGCAAGCGCGTGCAGATCGACGTCGATGTCTTTCAGCACCGACACGCTTTCCTTGAAAATGTTGTAGTGGAACAGCACGAAGCAGTGGTTCACCGTGGCGCCGGCGGTGCGCAGCGCGTTGATGAAATTGATCTTGCTGCGGCTGTCGGTGGTCAGGTCTTCGACCAGCAGCACGCGTTGACCTTCGGTCAGCAGGCCTTCGATCTGCGCGTTACGGCCGAAACCCTTCGGCTTCTTGCGCACGTACTGCATCGGCACCATCAGGCGGTCGGACAGCCAGGCCGCGAACGGGATGCCGGCGGTTTCGCCACCAGCGACCGCGTCAATCTGCTCATAGCCGACGTCGCGCAGAATGGTGCTTTCAGCCATTTCCATCAGGCCACGGCGCACGCGCGGATACGAGATCAGCTTGCGGCAGTCGATGTAAACCGGGCTCGCCCAGCCGGACGTGAAAATGTACGGTTTCTCCGCGTTGAAGTGCACTGCCTGAACTTCCAGCAGCATCTTGGCGGTCGTGTCGGAGATCGTCTGGCGATCGAAGCCTGTCATGGGCGGATCCTTGGGTGTGAGCGGGGAGAAGCGGGCGCGGGGCCCGGTGGCGCAGCAAGTGGAGTATGTCCGCCCTGACGGGCGGCGCCTTGATAGGCGAATACGCTGCCGACCCGTGGAGTGCAGGCCGGTTTTTGCTGCGCGCGTAGCCCGACATTTTACCCGAAACGGGCTCTTTCGAGGAGGCCGTTGTGCAGCGCGGCGCCGAATGCCGGTCATCACGGCGCGGCTGGCCGGGCGTGGCCGGCTTCGACGCGGCTCACCCGCCGCATGTGTTTCGCCGGCTTGCGGCGTGATGGACAGCGACGCAAGCGGCGCCTTGTTGCGCTGGCTTGTGAGCGACGGAAGCCGCCTTTACACTCACGCGAATTTCCCGGGCGGCTGATCCCGTCAACGCCCCTCGACCTACGGAATGCTTTCGATGACAGCCGCCACCCCCGCCACCGATACCCGCGCATCGGCTAAACAAGGCTATGCCGGGCGCGCGCTGATTGCCTCGGTGCTCGGTTACGCGATGGACGGTTTCGATCTGCTGATCCTCGGCTTCATGCTGCCGGTAATCGCCGCCGACCTGCATCTGAGTTCCGCGCAGGCGGGCTCGCTCGTGACGTGGACGCTGATCGGCGCCGTCGCCGGCGGATTGATCTTCGGCGTATTGAGCGACTATTTCGGCCGCGTGCGAATGTTGACGTGGACGATCCTGATCTTCGCCGTGTTCACCGGCCTGTGCGCGCTGGCGCAAGGCTATACCGATCTGCTGGCCTACCGGACCATCGCGGGAATCGGGCTCGGCGGCGAGTTCGGCATTGGCATGACGCTGGTGGCCGAAGCGTGGCCGGCGTCGCAGCGGGCGCGCGTCTCTTCGTATGTCGGTCTGGGCTGGCAGCTCGGCGTGCTGGCGGCCGCGTTGCTGACCCCGCTGCTGTTGCCCGTGATCGGCTGGCGCGGCATGTTCGCATTGGGGTTGCTGCCCGCGGTCGTGTCGTTTTTCGTGCGCCGCCGTGTCGAGGAGCCCGCGCTGTTCACCGAGCGCGTCGCACGAAGCACGTTCGCCGCGCGCAAGCTGCCGCTGAAGCTGCTGGTTGCCGATGGCCGCACCACGCGCGCCAGCATCGGCGTCGTCATTCTCTGTTCGGTGCAGAACTTCGGCTATTACGGGCTGATGATCTGGCTGCCGAGCTATCTGTCGAAGACCTTCGGCTATTCGCTCACCCGATCCGGCGTGTGGACCGCGGTGACCGTGCTCGGCATGGCGGCCGGCATCTGGCTGTTCGGTGTTGCCGCCGACCGCTTCGGCCGCAAGCCGACATTTCTGTTCTACCAGGCCGGGGCGGTCGTGATGGTGTTCGTCTATGCACATCTCACCACGCCGTCGGCGTTGCTGATCGGCGGCGCGGCGATGGGCGTGTTCGTCAACGGAATGATAGGCGGGTATGGCGCGTTGATCTCCGAGCTCTATCCGACCGAGGCGCGCGCCACCGCGCAGAACGTGCTGTTCAACATCGGCCGGGCGGTGGGCGGTTTCGGGCCGGTGGCGGTGGGCGCGCTGGCCGCGCGCTATTCGTTCGGCGCGGCGCTGGCTTTACTCGCGTCGATCTATCTGCTTGACATCTTCGCGACACTTTTCCTGATTGCCGAACGACGCGGCGCCGAGCTCGAATAAGCTCGAACGGCGTGCGCATAACCCCCGTCAAACGCCCGCCGGATGCGGCGCTGCACCATTGTTTCGCCGATGGTGAGCCGCGTTAACCACTCAGTGCACCGACTCATTCGGGGTGTACACTAACCGACCCGCGTAGCACTCCGCACCGTCTTGTCCTCCGCTGAGGTTCGACGCCGCGCCTAACCGGCGCACGTGTTAGCAGCCTCAGTCGATCATCCATTCGATAGATGGAAGCGTCGTCAGCGGTGCGGTATGCCGGGCCCAATTACTTACGTCTCGCAGGCCAAAAAATGGACGAACAACTTAAGCAAAGCGCTCTCGCATACCACCAGTTTCCGAAACCCGGCAAGATCTCGGTTACGCCCACCAAGCCGCTGTCGAACCAGCTCGACCTGTCGCTCGCGTACTCGCCGGGCGTCGCCGCGGCCTGTATGGCGATCTACGAAGACCCGCTCGACGCGCAGAAGTACACCTCGCGCGGCAACCTGGTCGGCGTGATCACGAACGGTACGGCCGTGCTCGGCCTCGGCAACATCGGCCCGCTCGCCGCGAAGCCGGTCATGGAAGGCAAGGGCTGTCTGTTCAAGAAGTTCGCCGGCATCGACGTGTTCGACATCGAACTCTCCGAGTCCGATCCGGACAAGCTGGTCGAAGCGATCGCCATGCTCGAGCCCACGCTCGGCGGCATCAACCTCGAAGACATCAAGGCGCCGGAATGCTTCTACATTGAAAAGAAGCTGCGCGAGCGCATGAAGATTCCGGTTTTCCACGACGACCAGCACGGCACGGCAATCATCGCGTCGGCGGCGATCCTGAACGGCCTGAAAGTAGTCGGCAAGAAGCTCGACGAAGTGAAGCTGGTGTGCTCCGGCGCGGGCGCCGCGGCGATCGCATGTCTGGATCTGCTGGTGAACCTCGGCCTGTCGAAGAAGAACGTGCTCGTCACGGATTCGAAGGGCGTGATCTACGAAGGTCGCGGCAACCTGGATCCGTCGAAGGAACGCTACGCGGCGAACACCGAAGCACGCACGCTGGCTGACGCGATCCGCGGCGCCGACGTGTTCCTCGGCTGCTCGAGCGCGGGCGTGCTGAAGCCGGAAATGGTCGTCGAGATGGGCACCCAGCCGCTGATTCTCGCGCTGGCCAATCCGGAACCGGAAATCCGCCCGGAAGAAGCGAAGAAGGTGCGTCCGGACTGCATTATCGCGACCGGCCGTTCGGACTACCCGAACCAGGTCAACAACGTGCTGTGCTTCCCGTTCATCTTCCGTGGCGCGCTGGATGTCGGCGCAACCACGATCACGGAAGAAATGAAGCTCGCGTGCGTGCGCGCCATCGCCGAACTGGCCGAAGAAACCGACCAGGGCGACGAAGTTGCGAAGGCGTACGAAGGCCACTCGCTCGACTTCGGTCCGGAATACCTGATTCCGAAGCCGTTCGATCCGCGCCTCATCATCAAGATCGCACCGGCCGTCGCGCAAGCGGCCATGGACTCGGGTGTCGCGACCCGTCCGATCAAAGACATGGACGCGTACCGCGAAGAACTCGGCACGACCGTGTACCGCACCGGCATGGTGATGCGCCCGGTGTTCCAGGCCGCCAAGTCGGAGCCGGCGCGCATCGTGTTCGCCGAAGGTGAAGACGAGCGCGTGCTGCGCGCCGCGCAATTCGTGCTGCTGGAAAAGATCGCCAAGCCGATTCTGGTCGGCCGTCCGTCGGTGATCGAGATGCGTCTGAAGAAGATGGGCTCGAAGCTGAAGTGTGGCGAAGACTTCGAGATCGTCGATCCGGAAGACGATCCGCGCTACCAGCAATGCTGGCAGGCCTATCACGAAGTCGGCGCGCGCGAAGGCGTCACGCCGGACGTCGCAAAGGCCGCGATGCGCAAGTTCAACACGCTGATCGGCGCGATCCTCGTGCGCCTCGGCGAAGCGGACGGCATGATCTGCGGCATGATCGGCCAGTACCACGCGCATCTGAACTTCATCGAGCAGGTGCTGGGCAAGGCGGAAGACGTGCAGAACTTCGCCGCCATGAATCTGCTGATGCTGCCGGGCCGCAATCTGTTCATCTGCGACACGTATGTGAACGAAACGCCGACCGCCGAGCAACTCGCCGACATGACCATGCTGGCCGCGCGCGAAATCGAGAAGTTCGGTATCACGCCAAAGGTGGCGTTGCTGTCGAACTCGAACTTCGGTAGCGCACCGTCGTCGTCGTCGCAACGCATGGCGGCGGCTCGCAAGCTGATCGCGGAACGTGCGCCGGCGCTGGAAATCGACGGTGAAATGCACGGCGACGCCGCGTTGTCGGAAGCGGTGCGCAAGGCGGCGTTCCCGGGCACGACGCTGAGCGGCGAAGCCAACCTGCTGATCATGCCGAACGTGGAAGCGGCGAACATCACGTACAACCTGCTGAAAATGATCGGCGGCGAAGGCGTGACGGTCGGTCCGTTCCTGCTGGGCGCGGAAAAGCCGGTGCATATCCTGACGCCGGCCGCGACCGTGCGCCGGATCATCAACATGACGGCGGTGGCGTCGGCCAACGCGCGCAAGCCGGTGAACGCGCAGTAATCCAGGCGTTGAAATGAGAAAAGGCGGTGGTCCGTGAGGACCGCCGCCTTTTTATTTGGAACCCGCTAGATCAAGCCATTCAAGCCGCGTGTTGCGTCTTGCCGGTTGCAGGCGAACGCCAGCGCGCCAGCAATTCGTTCCACTTGATGCGCACGCCCTTCAGGTTGTTTTCCTTCACGTGACCATAGCCACGGATGCCGTCCGGCAGATTCGCCAGCTCCACCGCGAGTTCACGCTTCTGCGTGGTCAGGCCGCCGATCAGCTCACGCACCAGCGCTTCGTACTCGCCGATCAACGCCCGTTCGGTGCGACGCTCTTCGGTCTTGCCGAACACGTCGAACGCGGTGCCGCGCAGGAACTTGAATTTGGCCAGCACGTGCATGGCGCTGAACACCCACGGACCGTACTTCTTCTTCACCAGATGGCCGTGCGCGTCTTTCTTCGAGAAGGTTGGCGGCGCGAGGTGAATATGCAGCTTCCAGTCACCTTCGAAATTCGCCTTCAGCTTCTCGATGAACGCCGGGTCGCTATAAAGACGCGCGACTTCGTACTCGTCCTTGTAGGCCATCAGCTTGTGCAGGTTCTTCGCGACGGCTTCGGTCAACGGCAACTGGCTGTCGATCGAATCGAGCGCGGATTCCGCCACCCGCACCTGTGACACCAGCGCGCGATAACGGTCCGCATACGCGGCGTTCTGCCATGCCGCGAGGTAATCGGCGCGCTTGTCGATCAGCGTGTCGAGCGCCTTCGGCGTGTGCAGCGAGATGATCTTGCTGCTCGCCGTTTCCGCCTTCGCGCCGTTGCCTTGCGCCTGCACGAGCTTACGCACGGCAGCCAGATCGTGCGCGGCGCGACGGCCCCACTCGAAAGCCGCGCGGTTCTTGTCGACCTGCACGTTGTTGAGTTCGATGGCGCGCATCAGCGACTGATACGTCAACGGCACCCAGCCGCGTTGCCATGCATAGCCGAGCACGAACGGGTTCGTGTAAATCGCGTCGCCGAGCAGCGCGAGCGCGAAGTGATTCGCGTCGACCGTATCGACACCGTCTTCGCCCGCACCGGCGCGCACGTCGGCTTCCGTGCTGCTGCCCGGGAAGCGCCAGTTCGGGTTCTTGATCAGGTCGGCGGTCGGCGTGTGTGCGCTGTTCAGCACGACGCGCGTGCGGCCCACCTGCATGCGCGACACGCATTCGTCGCTGGCCGTGACGATCGCGTCGCAGCCGATCACGAGACTCGCTTCGCCCATCGCGATGCGAGTGGCGTGGATGTCGGCCGGATGCTTCGCGATCTGCACGTGGCTCATGACGGCACCGCCCTTCTGCGCGAGGCCGGTAACGTCAAGCACCGTGACGCCCTTGTTCTCCAGATGCGCGGCCATGCCGAGCAACGCGCCGATCGTGACCACG
This sequence comes from Paraburkholderia sp. BL21I4N1, assembly GCF_002973525.1. GTDB lineage: Bacteria > Pseudomonadota > Gammaproteobacteria > Burkholderiales > Burkholderiaceae > Paraburkholderia. The sequence goes on along the minus strand of NZ_PVEN01000011.1, from coordinate 14,829 downwards.
CCCGTCCCGCCGACGCCCGTCACCAGCACGCCGTACGGACGTTCCGTGGACGGCAGTTCGGGTTCCGGCACCGGCGGCATGGTGTCGCCGGTGGCGCCCGAGGCGGCCTTCGGCTTGCGCAACTGACCGCCTTCCACGGAAACGAAGCTCGGGCAGAAGCCGTTCACGCACGAGAAGTCTTTGTTGCAGGTCGACTGGTTGATCTGGCGCTTGGTACCGAATTCGGTGTCGAGCGGTTCGACCGACAGGCAGTTCGACTTCACCGAACAATCGCCGCAGCCTTCGCAGACGGCGTCGTTGATCACCACGCGGCGGGCCGGATCCGGATACGTGCCGCGTTTGCGGCGGCGGCGCTTTTCGGTCGCGCAGGTCTGGTCGTAGATCAGGATCGTGGTGCCCGACACTTCGCGCAACTGACGCTGGATTTCATCGAGCTTGTCGCGATGATGAATGTCGATACCCGGCGCCAGACCGACGTTGGCCGAATACTTCTCCGGCTCGTCGGTGACGATCACGATCTTGGTCGCGCCCTCGGCGGCGAGTTGGTGCGTGATCTGCGGCACGGTCAGTACGCCGTCTACCGGCTGGCCGCCAGTCATGGCCACTGCGTCGTTATAGAGAATCTTGTAGGTGATGTTCACCTTCGACGCGATCGCCGCGCGAATTGCCAGCAGCCCCGAGTGGAAGTAGGTGCCGTCGCCGAGATTGGCGAACACGTGCTTGTCGTTCGTGAAGGGCGACTGACCGACCCACGCCACGCCTTCGCCGCCCATCTGGCTGAAGGTGCTGGTGCTGCGGTCCATCCAGACCGTCATGTAATGGCAGCCGATACCGGCCATGGCGCGCGAACCTTCCGGCACATTGGTCGACGTGTTGTGCGGGCAGCCCGAGCAGAACCACGGCTTGCGTTCGGCTTCGACGCGCGGACGGGCCAGCGCTTTTTCCTTCGCTTCGATCACCGCGATGCGCGACGCGATGCGCGCGCGCACGTCCGACGGCAGATCGAACTTGTCCAGCCGCGTGGCGATCGCCTTGGCGATGATCGCGGGCGACAGTTCGTAATGCGCGGGCAGCAGCCAGTTGCCCATCGGCACCGACCATTCGCCGCCGGCGCCGTCTTTCTCGTCGAACTTGCCGAACACCCGCGGACGCTGGGCATCCGGCCAGTTGTACAGTTCTTCCTTGATCGCGTATTCGAGAATCTGGCGCTTTTCCTCGACCACCAGAATTTCGTCGAGACCCTTCGCGAAGGCGTGCGCGCCTTGCGCCTCGAGCGGCCACACGCAGCCGACCTTATAAAGCCGGATGCCGATGCGCGAGCAGGTTTCGTCGTCGAGACCGAGGTCGGTCAGCGCCTGACGCACGTCCAGATACGCCTTGCCGCCGGTCATGATGCCGAAGCGCGCATGCGGCGAATCGATTTCGACGCGGTCCAGTTTGTTCGCGCGCACGTAGGCGAGCGCCGCGTACCACTTGTAGTCAAGCAGACGCGCTTCCTGCACCAGCGGCGAATCCGGCCAGCGGATATTCAGGCCGCCTTCGGGCATCGCGAAGTCTTCCGGCAGGATGATTTTGGTGCGGTGCGGATCGATATCGACCGACGCCGACGATTCGACCACGTCGGTCACGCACTTCATCGCGACCCACAGGCCCGAGTAGCGGCTCATTGCCCAGCCGTGCAGCCCGAAGTCGAGATATTCCTGCACGTTCGACGGGAACAGCACCGGCAGGCCGCAAGCCTTGAAGATATGTTCGGACTGGTGCGCGAGGGTGGAGGACTTGGCGGCGTGGTCGTCGCCGGCCAGCACCAGCACACCGCCGTGCTGCGCGGAGCCGGCCGAATTGCCGTGCTTGAAGACGTCGCCGGAACGGTCGACGCCGGGGCCCTTGCCGTACCACATCGAGAACACGCCGTCGTATTTGGCGCTGGGATACAGATTGACCTGCTGCGAACCCCAGACGGCGGTCGCCGCGAGGTCTTCGTTGACGCCGGGCTGGAAAACGACCTGATGCGCGGCGAGATGTTGCTTCGCTTTCCACAGGGATTGGTCGAGTCCGCCGAGCGGCGATCCACGGTAGCCGGAGATGAAACCGGCTGTATTGAGTCCGGCTGCGCGGTCGCGTTCCTGCTGCAGCATCGGCAGACGCACCAGCGCCTGGATGCCGCTCATATACGCGCGGCCGCGTTCGAGGGTGTATTTGTCGTCGAGCGTGACGGAAGACAAGGCAGCTTCGAGCGAGGCTCGCTGACCTGCGTCTAGCGGGGCATTCATTATGTGTACTCCTCCAACCAGTTTGGGATCACCAAAACTTTTTGGGCCTCGGCATCTTTTGAATGCTTGTGCCCGGGGTCGCCATATTGACGTGTTTTAAGTGATGGTAGCACTGGTGAAAACCCGCCGCAGTGCGCCAAAAATGCTGCGCTGCAAGGAATTCAGCGCTTTGATGCGTTGGGCATTGCGACGCGTGGCAATCTTTGACGCCAGCCATGTAACAAGCTGTAAAAGCTACAAATTCGCGGAACCGTAGTTGAAATGCCTGTCTAACACCCCACCTGCGAGTAATGTCAGCGCAACGCTCCACATTCGGTGGAGCTTCACGACAGCAGGGCAGTTAGAAAAGGAGTACGCATGAACACGAGAAACATCCAGACCTTCCTGATGGTATCGGCTGCTTTTTTTGCCATGAGCGCGCCGGTCCGCTCGAGCACGGGCAGTGCGGGGGCGTTGTCGAACGCGGTGACCCGTACGACGCAAGTGGCGCCCGCGAGCATCGCCATGGAACGCGTTACGCGCGCCAAGGACGACGAGGAAGACCAGAATTCGTGATGCACCGCCTGGGCGGTGTGTCGATGTCGTTGGATAACTAGCCGTTGTTCGAGTTAAGACGACGGTGCAGATAAAAAGGGCGGGGATCGCAAGATCCCCGCCCTTTCTAATTTGTCGGCCGCGCGCGGCTTGCGCGCTGGCTCACATCAAGCCCAACTTGGCTGTCAGACCTTGTCCTGCACCACGCCGCGGCGAATCTGATCCAGCTCGATCGATTCAAACAGTGCCTTGAAGTTGCCTTCGCCGAAGCCCTGGTTGCCCTTGCGCTGAATGATCTCGAAGAAGATCGGGCCGATCTGGTTTTCGGTGAAAATCTGCAGCAGCAGGTCGTCCGGCGCGCCGTCGATCAGTATCTTGCGCTTGCGCAGTTCGTCGAGCGGTTCGCCGTGGTTCGGCACGCGGCGATTGACCAGCTCGTAGTACGTGTCGATCGTGTCGAGCAGCGAGATGTTCGCGGCGCGCAGACCATCCACCGTGCGGTAGATGTCATTGCTGCCGAGCGCGATGTGCTGAATGCCTTCACCGCGATACGCGTCGAGATATTCCTGAATCTGACCGGCCGTTTCCGAGCCTTCCTCGTTGATCGGAATCCGGATCTTGCCGCACGGCGACGTCATTGCCTTCGACTTCACGCCCGTCACCTTGCCTTCGATGTCGAAGTAACGCACTTCGCGGAAGTTGAATAGGCGCTCGTAGAACTCCGCCCATTCCTGCATGCGGCCGCGATGGACGTTGTGCGTCAGGTGGTCGATGTAGGTGAGGCCGTGACCGACCGGATTCGGGTTCGCGCCCGGAATCGGTTCGAAGTCGACGTCGTAAATATCGATGTTGCCGATGCTGCCCGCTTCCGCGCCGTTCTTGCCGCGCCAACGGTCGACGAAATAGATCAGCGAGTCGCCGATACCCTTGATCGCCGGAATATTCAGTTCCATCGGACCGGTCTTGTTGTCGAAACCCCAGGCGCCTTTTTCGAGCGCCTGCTGGTAGGCCTGGGCGGCGTCCTGAACACGGAACGCGATCGCGCAGATCGACGGACCGTGCAGGCGTGTGAAGCGTTGCGCGAACGAACCCTGTTCACCGTTGACGATAAAGTTGATCTCGCCCTGGCGATACAGCGTCACGTTTTTATGGCGATGCCGCGCGACGGCGGTGAAGCCCATCTGTTCGAACAGCTTGCCGAGCGCGACCGGATCCGGGGCGGTGTATTCGATGAATTCGAAGCCGTCGGTGCCGACGGGATTGTCCCAAGTTGAAACCTGCATGGTCTGTCTCCTGATTCCTGAAGTGCGCCGGCGCGTTGTGCGAGTGGGGAAGGGATTTGAGCGCGATTCGGATGACGTCAGTGTAAAGGCGTCATCCCGGCGAAAACTTGCGAAATAAAACAGGTGTGGATACGCTGGCGCTATTTTCTAGCGCAATAACTGACGTAGAAGGCAGAAAATGGCCAATATTGAGATGGACGCCATCGACAGGCGCATTCTGGGAATCCTTCAGGAGAATGGCCGGTTGTCGAATCAGGAAATCGCCGAGTGCGTGAATCTGTCGCCGAGTCCTTGTCTGCGGCGGATTCGCCGGCTGGAGGAGTGTGGCGTGATCCGCGGCTATGTCGCGTTGCTGGATGCACAGCGGCTCGGGCTAGACCTGCTCGCGTACGTGAACGTTCGGCTGGAGAAGCGCGGCGGGCCAGGGCCTCGTCCACGTGGCGACGTCACGCACGCGGATCAGTTTCGTGCAGCCGTGCAGACCTGGCCTGAAGTGGTCGCCTGCCACGCGATGACAGGCGATATGGACTATCTGCTGCGCGTGCAGGTGGCGGATATGGCGCACTTTTCCCGCTTCATGCAGGATCAACTGCTGCACCATCCGTCGGTGATCGACGTGAAAACGAGCTTCTCGCTCGACACGATCAAGGAGACGACGGCGCTGCCTATTTTGTAAGCACGGCGTTGTAAGCACGGCACGGCGCCGTACCGTCGCCCGTGCGCGGAGAACGGCGCAGGCAAACAAAAAGGGCAGCCGTAGGGCTGCCCTCTGTCATTGCGCCGAAGCGTTTGCGGCTCAGGCCGCGGCGGCGGTCGGCATAAACGACTCGAACAGTTTCGACGCCTGACGCGCTTGACGCTTCATGGCGTAGTCGAACACGGCGGCCTGTTCCTGCAGCATCTCGGCGATGATGCTCGATTGATCCGCCGGCGTCAGCGTCAGATAAGCGTCGGCCTCGCCGTACGCGTATTCGATCTTCATGCCGGCTTTTTTCGCGATGTGCATCATGGTCGAGTTGCGCGACAGACAGTGCATGTACAGCGTGGTGACGTGCGTATTGCGGCTACGAATGGCGGCGCGCTCGAACAGCTTCGAGCCGATACCCTGGCCGCGCACGCTTTCCAGCACCGAGACGCCGAATTCGGCGGTGCGCTTGTCGCCTTCGGCCGGCAGATACGCCAGATGGCCGACGCCGGTGAGTTGCAACTGGCTGTTGAACACGCCGAAGACCGTGTCGCGCGTGAAGTCGATCGCGCGGACGTAGTTTTCGATCACGTGGTTCGGCACGATCTGGCCGAAGCGCAGCAGGCGGTCGTCTTCGCCGAGCGCGAGAAAGTGGGTCAGCAGCCGCTCGCGGTCGACTGCGGTGAGTTCACGGACCAGAGCAGGCGCACGACCGGCAGGTTGCGACAACGGATCGTGCGGAACGATCGGCTCTGCAACGCGGGGTGTAATCATGTTCATGGTCGGTTTCTCCTTGGATCAAGCGGCGTGGTGCACCGCAAAAATCATTTTAACGGAAAGCCGACCTTGGGACTAGGGAAAACCCGTATTTCGTTTTGAGTTAAGTGCCTAAAAATATTGCGCCCTATTTTAGGGTATTGATTTACAACAAAAAATAAAATGAACGAGCGTTCGTGACGGAATGTCGCAATGGCACGACGACCGAGTCTTTATTTCGTATGAATATTGTTGCTCTGCGGCATCAGGCCGGTGTCGAGTTCAATCCGTGGTCCACCATGTTGACCACCTGCTCGGCGAATTCGCTGTAGCCCATCCGGCCGTCCGGCTTGAGCCAGGTGAAGGTCCAGTTGATCATGCCGAACACCATCATCGTCAGCGCGGTCTGGTTGTCGCGCGTGGCGCGCTCCGGGTATGCGCGTGCCAATTGCCGCGCAAACGCCGCGACCACGTCGCGTTGGCGGTTCAGGACGACCTCGCGCTGGGTGTCGACCAGATACTTCACGTCGTTTAACAGCGCCACGTGCCGGCTATGCGAAGTTTCGTATTCGGACAGAAACGCGCGAATCAGTTCGGCGAAGGTTTCCCGCTCCGTCAGGCCGCGGCGTTGGCTGGCGCCTTCCACCTCGGCGATGATCAGCATCAGCCGCTTCGTGTAGCGGTCGAGCAGATCGAACAGGATCGCTTCCTTGCTCGCGTAGTAGTGGTACAGGCGCGCTTTCGACGTGCCGCTCGCGGCGGCCAGATCCGCCATCGACGTGCTCGGATAGCTGGTCTGGGCGAATTTCGCCGCAGCGAGTTCGAGAATCTGTTCGCGCTGGGTTTCGTGGTCGGGGGCTCGGGTGCGGGCCATGGTCGTTGGTTTTATTAATGTGGACAGGGAGTGAGCACCGCGCACAATTCCAGCGTGCGCCAGGTGTTCGCATCGCCACGCAGCCTGATGCGCCGGGTCGCGGACAACTCGCGCAAGCGCCACAGCACCATGCTGTCGCTGACCAGAAAGCCCAGTTCGGCGGCCATCAGTTCGGCGGCGACGTGCGCGGCGGGCTGCCAGCCGTCGGCGATGTGTTCGAGAATCAGCGCGTCCAGATCGGCGAAATGGCCGCTCGTGAACGTGTTGTCGCGCCAGCGCCGGGTTTCGCCGTTCGCGTGTTTGGCTTCCTGCCATTCGAGCGCGAGTCGGCTGATACGCAGCACGGAAATCGGCGCCGCGTCCGGGAGACGCGCTTGCAGTACGTCGGGCGCGAACATGCCGACGGACGTCGCATGATCCTTGCGGCTGTGCGCCCATGCGCCCGGATCGGTGAGGTCGCGAATCGACAGACGCACTTCGTTCAGCCGCTGCGGATGATTGCGCAGGTAATAGCAGACGCGACGCAGCATCAACTGATCGGCGGCGCTGTCGCCGTGCCAGACGACCAGGTTCGCTTCGCCGCGCGCAATCGCGTCCAGCGCCGAACCCTGTTCGCGGAATTCGCGCAGAAAATCGCGCTTCGTGTCCGCGCTGACCCGTTCCCAGAAGTCCGCGCGCACGTCGGGCGTGTCGTCGATGCCGCGTAGCGGGCCGACCGCCAGATCGTCGCGCAACGCATGCACGCGATCGTCGCGCCCCGCTTGCTGCAGCGCGGTGCGCAGTGACTCGGCGGCGACGTCGCCGTTGGTGAGGTGGATCGTGCTCATCGGCAGTGGCTTCGGCAGTGGACAAAAAGGGGCCGCTCAACGCCCGGAACAGGTGTCCGATCGTGAGCGGCCCCTAGTGTAAGCGGATCGTGGAACGGCTCAAAGGATTGCGGGCGTCGTGCTCGCCCGCGTGCCGTGCGCGCTTTACCGTTCGTCGTAGCTCACCACCACGCGATCGCTGATCGGATGGCATTGGCAGGTCAGCACGAAACCGTCGCGGATTTCCTGCTCTTCGAGCGTGTAGTTCTTGTCCATCTTCACTTCGCCTTCCAGCACCTTGGCGCGGCAGGTGCAGCAGACGCCGCCCTTGCACGCGTAAGGCAGCGCGAGGCCGGCTTTCAACCCGACATCCAGCACGCTGATGCCCTGGTACGGCAGACGCAGCTTGCGCCGTTTGCCGTCGAGGACGATCTCCAGGTCGGCGGCCGGTGTGTCTTCGGTGATGTCGACCGCCGCTACGCCCGCTTGCGGCAGCGGCGAACCGAAGCGCTCCACGTGAACCTTTTCCTGCGGCACGCCGGCGGCTTTCAAGGCGGCTTCGGCGGCGTCCATCATCGGTGCGGGACCGCAGATGAAGGCTTCGTCGATCGCGTCGGCGGGCAGCAGATTCTCGATGAACGCCGCGCACTTCTGCTGGTCGAGCACGCCGTTGAACAGCTCGACGTCCTGCAGATCGTCGGACAGCACGTGATACAGCACGAAGCGGTTCATGAAGCGGTTCTTCAGATCCTCGAGCTCTTCCGCGAACATGATCTGATCGACGCTGCGGTTGCCGTACACCAGCGTGAACGTGCTGCGCGGCTCGACTTCAAGCGTCGTCTTGATGATGGCCAGCACGGGCGTGATGCCCGAGCCGCCCGAAAATGCCAGGTACTGCTGGCCCTGATCCGCGTTCAGATGCGTGAAAAAACGGCCGTCCGGCGTCATGACGTCGATCGTATGTCCGGGCTGAAGCGTGTCGAACGCGAAGTTCGAGAAACGTCCGCCCCGTACACGCTTGATGCCGATGCGCAGTTCGCCGTCGCGGTCGTAATCGGTGACGCCGACGCAGATCGAATACGAGCGGCGCGTTTCCTCACCGTCGAAATGCGTTTTCAGCGTGACGAACTGGCCCTGCGTGAAGCGATAGTGATCGCGCAGTTCGACGGGGACTTCGAAGGCGACCGAGACCGCGTCGGCGGTTTCGGGCCGTACTTCGCGGATACGCAGCGAATGAAATTGCGGGGTGGCCATATCAGTATGGTTTGAAGTAGTCGAAGGGTTCGCGGCAATCGATGCAGCGGTATAGGGCTTTGCAGGCGGTCGAGCCGAATTGCGCCAGACGCTCCGTATGCGCCGAGCCGCAGCGCGGACACGCCGGCGCGGGCAGCGCGCGCGGCACGAAACGCATGACTTTTTCCTGCGGCGCCGCAGCTGAACCGCAGTTGCCGGTGGGCGGCGCGATGCCGTAGGCGCGCAGTTTTTCGCGGGCGTCGGCGGTCATCCAGTCGGTGGTCCAGGCCGGCGCGAGCACGGTGGCGATCCGGTACGGCTTCAGTTCCGCGACGTCCAACGCATGCGCGACGTCCTCGGCAATCTGCGACATCGCGGGGCAGCCCGAATAGGTCGGCGTGATGACGACTTCGAGCGTGCCGTCGGCGGCACGCCGCACGTCGCGCAGAATGCCGAGTTCGCGGATCGACACCACCGGGATTTCCGGATCGGGCACCGTTTCGAGCACGGCCCACGCGTGTTCGAGCGTGGCGTCGGCGCTGTGCGTGGCGGTCGAGGTCGTCATCGTCGCTTCACCGTTGGGTTAAGACGCTTGGGTTATGTCCCGTTACCACGTGCCGCCGGGATGCTGGCGCGCGAGGCTCTGCATTTCGGCCAGCACGAATCCCATGTGCTCGGAATGCTCGCCGTGCTTGCCGGTCGTGATGTGCTTGACCGCTTCGGGCAGGCTTAGCGTGGCTTCATCGAGCGTGGCGCGCACGTCGTCGAGCCAGGCGGCCGCGAGGTCCGACGTCAACGGGCCGATGCCGGCCGCCGAGATCGTCTCCTCCACGGCGTCCGCGCTGAAAAACTCGCGGGTGTAGGGCATCAGGTAGTCGAGAGCGGCTTGCGCGCGGCGGTGCGATTCGTCGGTGCCGTCGCCGAAACGGATCAACCACTCGCGCGCATGATGTACGTGGTAGCTGGTTTCCTTGATCGACTTCGATGCGATCGCGGCCAGTTGCTCGTCCGGGGACGCGGTCAGCGCCGTCCACAAATGCGCCATCAGCGTCGAGTACAGGAAATTGCGCACGATCGTGACTGCGTAATCCTTCTCGGCTTGCGCGGTGCCGCACAGCGGGCCGACATGCGGCAGCTCGGCGAGCGTGTAGTTGGCGAATTCGCGCTCGGCGCGGAAGTACGCGTAGTCGTCTTCCGTGCGGGTCTTGCCGGTGAGTTGCTGTTCGAGCGACGCGGCGTGCGTGTACAACAGACGCGCCTGGCCGATCAGATCGAGGCTCATGTTCGACAGCGCGATGTCCTCTTCGAGGATCGGGCCGTGGCCGCACCACTCGGTATTGCGCTGACCGAGAATCAGCGCGGTATCCGCGAGGCGCAGCACGTATTGGAGATGTTGAGGCGTGATGTCCATGGCCGCGCTTACATGTGGTTGACTTCGTCGGGGAGCGTATAGAACGTCGGATGGCGGTAAATCTTGTCGCCGGCCGGTTCGAACAGCTCCGCCTTGTCTGCCGGCGAAGACGCCGTGATCGCCGAAGACGGCACGACCCAGATGCTCACGCCTTCCTGGCGGCGCGTGTAGACGTCGCGCGCCATGCGCAGCGCCATCGGCGCGTCGGCGGCGTGCAGGCTGCCGCAGTGTTTATGGTCGAGCCCCTGCTTGCTGCGCACGAAGACTTCCCAAATCGGCCATTCCTTGTTCATTGCTGATCTCCTGATGCTTTGTCTGGCGGGCCGCGCGAATCAGGCGGCGTGCTGTTGCGCGCGTTGGCGCTGTTTTTCGGCGTGGGCGAGGGCGGCTTCGCGGACCCATGCGCCGTCATCGTGGGCTTTGACGCGGGTGGCGAGACGCTCACGGTTGCACGGGCCGTCGCCGTTGACGACGCGCCAGAATTCTTCCCAGTCGATGTCGCCGTAGTCGTGCTGGCCGCGCGCTTCGTTCCACTTCAGGTCCGGGTCCGGCAGTGTGACGCCGAGTACCTTGGCCTGGTCGACGGTGGCGTCGACGAATTTTTGCCGCAGATCGTCGTTCGAAATCCGCTTGATGCCCCATTTCGACGACTGATTGCTGTGGATCGAGTCCTTGTCGCTCGGGCCGAACATCATCAGCACCGGCCACCACCAACGGTTCACCGCCTGCTGAACCAGTTCGCGCTGCGCTTGCGTGCCGGCCATCATCGACATCAACGCGTCGAAACCCTGGCGCTGATGGAATGACTCCTCCTTGCAGATGCGGATCATTGCGCGGGCGTACGGACCGTACGTGCAGCGGCAAAGCGGAATCTGGTTCATGATCGCGGCGCCGTCCACCAGCCAGCCGATCACGCCGACGTCCGCCCAAGTGGGCGTCGGGTAATTGAAGATGCTCGAATATTTGGCTTTGCCCGAGTGCAGCGCCGCGATCAACTGATCGCGGGAGACACCGAGCGTTTCCGCCGCGCTATAGAGATACAGACCGTGGCCGGCTTCGTCCTGTACCTTGGCGAGCAGAATCGCCTTGCGCTTCAGGCTGGGCGCGCGCGTGATCCAGTTGCCTTCCGGCAGCATGCCGACGATTTCCGAATGCGCGTGCTGCGATATCTGCCGCACCAGCGTTTTGCGGTAAGCCTCGGGCATCCAGTCTTGTGCCTCGATCTTGCCGTCGGCGGCCATGACCGCATCGAATTGCACCTGTTCGGGCGAACTCGCGCCCGCATCCAGCGGGGCGACATTGCCGGGAATATCCAGGGATTGCGTGTACATGGGGACGCTCTCTGCGGAAGTTGTCTGTGTCCGCACAGTATAAGCCAACCGACCGGTCGGTTAATAAATTTTTTGAGACGGACTGACAGTGTTGATAGGGGGCAAGATTTCCATGACGGATGGCGTTTCGACGGAGCCGATGCCCCGTGCCGACACTTAACCTATAAAATTGCGAATTGGCCGCGATTTGCGGCCTTCCTGCATCCCCCGGTATTTATGTTACGTCTAAGCGAAATCAAACTCCCGCTCGATCACCCCGAAAGCGACCTCGAAGCCGCCGTCCGCGCGCGCCTTGCGGAACTCGGTGTGGGCGCTGACGGGCTCGTCCGCTACACCGTGTTTCGCCGCGCGCACGACGCGCGCAAACGCGCCGACATCAAGCTCACCTACATCGTCGACGTCGAGGTGACGGATGAAGCCGCCGCGCTCAAGCGGCTCGCCGACGTGCCGCATTGCGGCGTCACGCCCGACATGGCGTACCGGTTCGTCGCCAAGGCGCCGGCGCAACTGAGCGTGCCGCGGCCGGTGGTGATCGGCATGGGGCCGTGCGGGCTGTTCGCCGGGCTGATCCTCGCGCAAATGGGCTTCCGGCCGATTATTCTCGAGCGCGGCAAGGCCGTGCGCGAGCGCACCAAAGACACGTTCGGGCTGTGGCGCAAGTCGGTGCTCAATCCGGAGTCGAACGTGCAGTTCGGCGAGGGCGGCGCCGGCACCTTCTCGGACGGCAAGTTATACAGCCAGATCAAGGACCCGAAGCATTACGGCCGCAAGGTGCTCGACGAATTCGTCAAGGCTGGCGCGCCGGAAGACATTCTGTTTCTGAGCCGGCCGCATATCGGCACGTTCCGGCTTGTCAGCATGGTCGAAAAGATGCGCGCCACCATTCACGAACTCGGCGGCGAAGTACGGTTCGAGACTCGCGTCGACGATATCGAGATCGATCAGGGCAAGGTGCGCGCGCTGAAACTGTCGACCGGCGAGACGCTGCGTTGCGACCACGTGGTGCTGGCCGTTGGGCACAGCGCGCGCGATACCTTCCAGATGCTGAACGACCGTGGCGTCTATATAGAAGCGAAGCCGTTTTCGCTCGGGTTCCGGATCGAGCATCCGCAGGGGCTGATCGATCGCAGCCGGTTCGGCAAGTTCGCCGGCCATAAGCAGCTGGGTGCCGCCGACTATAAGGTCGTGCATCACAGCAGCAACGGGCGCGCGGTGTACAGCTTCTGCATGTGCCCGGGCGGCACGGTGGTGGCTGCCACTTCAGAGCCGGGGCGCGTAGTGACCAACGGTATGAGCCAGTATTCGCGGGCGGAGCGCAATGCGAACGCGGGGATTGTCGTCGGCATCACGCCGGAGGACTATCCGGGCGGGCCGCTCGCCGGCATCGCTTTCCAGCGTAAGTGGGAAGAGCGGGCGTTCGAGCTCGGCGGCCGTAACTATATGGCGCCGGGTCAACTGGTCGGCGATTTCATCGCCGGGCGGCCGTCTACGTCGTTGGGTTCGGTCGTGCCGTCGTACAAGCCGGGCGTGCATCCCACGGACCTCAGTACCGCTTTGCCTGACTATGTGATCGAAGCCATTCGCGAAGCGTTGCCGCAGATGGACAAGAAGATCGCCGGCTTTGCAATGCATGACGCCGTGCTGACGGGGGTGGAGACGAGAACGTCGTCGCCGATCCGGGTGCGTCGACGGGATGATTATCAGAGCATGAACGTCGAGGGCTTGTATCCGGCGGGCGAGGGGGCGGGGTATGCCGGCGGGATCTATTCGGCCGCTATCGATGGGATCGAGGTGGCTGAGGCGGTGGCGCTGAAGATGGCGGGGGTTTGAGGGGAGGGCGGGGCTGATATCGCGGGCGAGGGGACGCTGACGGCGAGTTGGTCGCGGGATGGGAGAGGCAGTAGGCGTTTGGGGCACGAGGCCCGACGCCCGGCACCCAGTGCGCTCACGGCCCGCCGCGATTGGCCGGGCGTTCGGGCACAATAGGCGTTTCGTCTCGAACCGACCATCCGAATGACCCTTCGCACTCTGGCTGCCGCATGCGGCGCGGCGCTGCTTGCCCAATTCGCTGTTTCCTCCCCCGTTTCCGCCGCCGATGCTTCCGCGCACTGGGTCGCCGCCTGGGCGACCGCGCTGCAGCCGATTCCTCAAGGTGCGGACTTGCCACCTTTGTATCGTGCACCGGAAGTCGCCGGGCGCACGGTGCGCCAGATCGTGTATCCGACGCTGTCGGGACGCGTCGCGCGAATCCACCTGAGCAACGAGTACGGCAAGACACCGCTCGTGATCGAAGACTTGCGTATCGCCCGCTCGGCAGGCGGCGCGGCGGCCGTTGCAAGTGATGGCGCGCGTGTGACCTTCGGCGGGAAATCTACGGTGAGCATCCCGGCTGGCGGTGAACTGGATAGCGATCCGGTCACGATCGACGTTGTCGAAGGTGCGCCGTACGCGATCAGTGCGTTTATGGGGCCGGAGCAGCGGATCGTGGCGTGGCATCGCGTATCGAGTCAGGTCAATTACGTTTCCACGCCGGGCAATCACGCAGCCGAGGCTTCCGCCGAAGCGTTTCGTGGCCGGTTCACCCAGTATGTGTGGGTGACGGGGTTGTCGGTGGAAGCAGCGCCGTCATCGGCCGCGGTCGCCGCCATCGGCGACTCGATCACCGACGGCATGCGCTCCAGCCTGAACCAGAATCATCGCTGGCCGGACGCATTGGCGCGCCGGCTGGCCGGCAGCGGCGACCGGTCGACGGCGATCGTCAATCTCGGTATCAGCGGCAATCGGCTGCTGAGCGATTCGCCTTGCTACGGGGATGCGCTCGCCAGACGCTTCGAGCGCGATGTGCTCGGGCGGCCGGGCGTCAAGACGGCTATCCTGCTGATTGGCATCAACGACATCAATTTCGCCTCGATGCCGGCCCGCAGCGGCCTCGACTGCGATTTCCCGCACACCTCGGTGACCGCAGCCGATCTGATCGCGGGGTACCAGCGGGTGATTGCCGCGGCGCGGCACGCTGGCGTGAAGGTGTTTGGCGCGACATTGACGCCGGCATCGCTGCCGGCGCAGCGGGAGAGCATCCGACTCGCCGTCAACCAATGGATCCGGACCAGCCACGCTTTCGACGGTGTCGTGGATTTTGACGCCGCATTGCGTGATCCGGCGCAGCCGGATCGCTTGCGGCGCAATTTCGACAGTGGCGACCACATCCATCCCAGTGACGCTGGCTATGCAGCAATGGCGGACGCCGTGCCGATGGACGCAGTAGTAAATTCCACGCGCAAATGAGCTGCGGGAAAATATTTCCACCGAGCCCTTGTCATATGGCGAAGATTCACCTAAGATTCGCCTCCTCGTTTGTGAACGAGCGCCGCGGTAGAAACCAGCGGCCGTAGCGTCGACAAGGTTTTAAGCGAAAGCGAAAAAATGTTGTTGACGAAACGAAAAAGAGCCTTCATAATCTCGTTTCTCTGCTGCAGATGCAGCGACGCAGAACGAAGCAGTGCCGGTAGTTGTGAGGTTGACGACGCGGGTGCGGCTCCGGTAGTGAGTGCGTAATCGATCTTTAAAAATTAACAGCCGATAAGTGTGGGCGCTTGATGCGAGACGCGAGGCGGATCTTTCGGGATCTGCCGCAAAGCGAAAG
>NZ_PVEN01000010.1 GCF_002973525.1 Paraburkholderia sp. BL21I4N1 | reverse complement strand
ATGCCGCGCTAGTGCATGTGAGAAGGTGAAGGACTGCGGCTCTACAACCGGTCATGTTGGGCCGCTGGCCCGGACCCTGATGAAAGACGCGCGCAAGGACCTCATTCGTTGGGCGGGATAGAAATCCCCGTTTCTCTGACAGGTATGCCTTGCGCGGGGTCCAACCCGCTTCACATCACCGCTGGCAGTGCAAAGTGATCGTTTATCCGCTCATGATGACTATCGTTGGTCGTCGGTGTTTGGTCAGGCGCGACGACTTCACGCTGCGGCCGGTTCGTGCTTGAAATCCTCGCCGTAATTTAGCATTGCCCAAGCCATTCTCGCATTCTTGGCCGCAATCGCGACTGCCGCACGCCAGTAGCCGCGGCGTTCCACCAGGCTGCGTACCCAGTCGAGCCTGAACAATCCGGTGAGCCTTATATGGCATGGCTTTGGTGCCGAAATGGTGTTGTGGGAATTGCAGAGACCTGGCATATTGATGCGTGAATCCTGCAAATCCTGACGAGGTGCAGATGGGTCCGAAGACGCCTGTGACGGAACAAGATTTCTTCCGGCAACCGCTGCGCGAACAGATCAACCTGAAGCATCCGCTGGTGCGACTGGCCGAGCTGATCAACTGGGAGCGGCTGGACGCATCGATGAGCGAGAGCTTCGTGTCGCGCAAGGGGCGACCGGCAACGTCGCCGCGCCTGATTGCCGGGCTGCTGTATCTGCAGCACGCGTTCGACCTGTCCGACGAAGAGGTGGTCTGGCAATGGGTGGAGAACCCGTACTGGCAGGTGTTCACCGGCGAAACCTATTTGCAGACTGAGCCCCCAATCGATCCGTCGAGCCTGACGCGCTGGAGGAAGTGACTGGGCGAAGCCGGCGTTGAGGAACTGCTGGCCGAAACGATTGAGGCAGCCAAACGCGCCGGTGTGATCAAGGCGTCGAGCGTGAAGCGCGTGATCGTTGACACCACGGTCATGCAGAAAGCGATTGCCCATCCGACCGATTCACGATTGCTTGAGCGGTGCCGTGAACATCTGGTCAAGGCAGCTGCGCGGCACGGACTGAAGCTCAGGCAGAACTACAACCGCGAAGCTCCACGGCTTGCATTGCAGATCGGCCGCTACGCGCACGCGAAACAGTTCAAGAGGATGAGAAAGTCGTTGCGCACGCTGCGCTCCCGGGTCGGCCGGGTGATGCGCGATGTGGAACGGCAAGCCGCTCAGGTGGGCGACAGCGGCCGAGCGGCGCTGCTGGAATTAATTGCTCGCACGAAGCGCATCCTGTCGCAAAAGCCGAAGGACAAAAACAAGCTCTATGCGCTGCATGCGCCGGAAGTCGAGTGTCTGGCCAAGGGCAAGGCACGCACCCCTTACGAGTTCGGCGTGAAAGTGTCGATCCCGACGACCCACAAGGAAGGGCTGGTGGTCGGCATGCGCTCGATGCCGGGCAATCCGTACGATGGGCATACGCTGGCTGAAGCGCTGGAACAGGCCGGGATCCTGAGTGATGCGAAGCCCGACGTGGCAATCGTGGATCGCGGTTACAAAGGCGTCGCTGTCGACGGCGTGAAGATCTACCACCCGGGTTTGCGGCGTGGCATCACACGCACACTACGGGCGATGATCAGGCGGCGCAGCGCAATCGAACCAGCCATCGGCCACATGAAGACAGACGGAAGACTGGATCGGAACTGGCTCACAGGCGCACTGGGCGATGCGGTGCACGCGGTGCTGTGCGGCGCAGGTCACAACCTGCGGATGATCCTCAGAAAGCTGCGGCTTTTTTATGCCCTCGTTCTTATCGCTTCTTTGCTCAACCGTACCGTTGCCACTCTCTCAACAGCATGAGCTGAGCGGCTGGTAAAGCGAATTGTTCAGGGTCGACTACCCAGCGGCTGAACCGGTCCTGCTTCTCGCCGAGACTGGCGATCACGGCGCGCGCCCCGAGCACCAGCAGGCTGCGCAGGTAGGCGTCGCCTGCCTTCGTGATGCTGCCCAGCCGCGCCTTGCCGCCGCTGCGTGCTGGCCGGGCGTCAGGCCAAGCCATGCAGCCACCTGGCGACCGTTCCTGAAATCATGTCCGGCACCGATGCTCGCAAGCAATGCGCTTGCGGTGGTCGGACCGATGCCGCGCAGTAGCATGAGTCGCTTGCTGCGTTCGCCCTCACGCGCGATCTCCCTGATCGCGCGGTCGTATTCGGCCAACCGGTCCTCAATGAGGTAGCCTGATTTTTTAAGACACTCCTTTTTGATAAACTTTATCAATGGGAGCACAGATGACGAAACCAAGAACATACACACCAGAGCTTCGTGAAGAAGCTGTAAAGCTTGTGCTTGCACAGGGCCTGACGCTGGATGAAGCGGCGAAGCGAATTGCCATTCCGATGGGGACTTTGGCCACGTGGGTCAAAGCAGCCAAGCTTGGCAATGGCGCCGTGACGGCGCCAGGCAGTCGTACGGTTGCCGAATTAGAAGCCGAGGTAGCCAGACTACGTAGGGAACTGGCGGAGACCAAGATGGAGCGAGATATCGTAAAAAAAGCGGCAGCGTATTTTGCGCAGGAGTCGCTGCCAAATACGCGGTCATGAATACGATGCGACTCGATTATCCGATTGCTGTCCTGTGCCGTGCCTTTAAGGTTTCGCGCAGCGGCTTCTATGCCTGGTCTAACAGGCTGGTGAAATACCTCGTGTATTGGTCATCCGGGACGAAGGTGTAAACGTTGAACTGATGTCATCAATGAGAGCGAGATGGAACGGATGCGTGGGCCAGATGGTTTTACCGAGTCAATGTTCACGGTGTTGAAGCTGGACGATTTTGTGCCGAAGGAGCATCCGTTGCGTCCGATTCGCACATGGCTCAATGACGCGCTAAAACGCATGGACAATGTGTTCGCGCGAATGTATGAGGTTGACGCGAAAGGAGGCCGCCCGAGCATCGCGCCGGAGAAGCTGGTGCGAGCTTTGTTGCTGCAAGTGCTGTACTCAATTCGTAGCGAGCGCATGCTGGTGGAACAGATTTCCTACAACATGCTGTTCCGGTGGTTCGTCGGCCTGCCGATGGACGGGACCGTGTGGGACCACTCGACGTTCAGCAAGAACCGCGACCGGTTGCTCGAACACGACGTGCTGGTGTTGCTCTTCAACGAGACAGTCGAGACCGCGCGCGAGCGCGGGTATCTATCTGGGGAACACTTCAGCGTCGACGGCACGTTGATTCAGGCATGGGCCGGGCACAAGAGCTTTGTGCCCAAGGCAAATCCAGACGATGTTGACACGCCCCCTGACGAACCGCCCACGCCGAATGACAACTGGCACGGACAGAAACGCAGCAACGAGACGCACCTATCGACGACGGACGAGCAGGCGCGCCTGTTTCGCAAGAGCAAAGGAACCGGAGCGATGCTTTGTTATATGGGTCACGTGCTGACCGATAACCGGCACGGCCTGGTGGTCAACGCGCAGGTGACGCTGGCGACGGGCACCGCCGAGCGCGACGCGGCCGAACAGATGCTTGCCGATGCCGCGAGTGTTGCACCGCGCACCATCACGGTCGGCGCAGACAAGAACTACGACACCGCCGGCTTCGTCGGCAGTTGTCGAGCGAATCGTGTCACGCCACATGTGGCGCAAAACGATGGGCGCCCAGGAGGTTCAGCAATTGACGAGCGAACGACGCGTTGGCCGGGTTACGCGGTCAGCCAGCAAAAACGTAAGTGTATTGAGCAGGTGTTCGGATGGGGCAAGACAGTCGGGCGAATTCGACAGGCGATGTATCGGGGACTGGAACGCGTAGACCAGCTCTTCGTGCTGACTCAGGTCGGCTACAACCTGACGCGTATGCGCACACTCGCGGGTTGAGGGGGCGAGAAGGCAATGGGCAACACGATATCGTGAACGCGCGAGCAACATCGAATGCCCGAAAACACGTTCCGCTTTTCAAAAGTGCGAACCCACCACTGGACGTGATGCATCCGAACGCATCAGCGACGGGTACTTCAACGGCCTGCTAGATACTATGAGGGCAGCGAAGGCGAAGGCGGTGGAGTAAAACGGAGTCGTCATCCGTTTTCTTCGTAGGAGCACGCAAATGAACGCACCGGACATGGCCCGTGGTGGGCAAGATTCAAAGGTGATCGGCTCGCTGTATGTCGCCTTCGAGTTAGGCGATAGAAGCTGGAGGCTTGCACTGGGAGATGGAGTTCGCGCCCCGAGCCAGTGTACTGTGAGCGCAGGCGATACCGAGGCAGTCCTGAAGGCGATTGCCAAAGCAAAGGCGCGCTGCCATCTGTGCAACGACGCGCCGGTGCGCAGTTGTTATGAGGCGGGGCGTGATGGTTTCTGGCTGCACCGCTGGGCGAGCGCACATGGCATTGCCAATTTGGTGGTGGACCCTGCAAGCATCGAGGTTAGCCGGCGGGCACGGCGTGCCAAGACCGACCGGCTTGACGCTGAGAGGTTGCTGTCGATGCTCATGCGATACTACGCTGGTGAAAGGCGGCTGTGGGCGATCGCGCGCATCCCAAGCCCCGAGCAGGAAGATGAGCGCCGCGTACACCGTGAGCTCGGAAGGCTGCGGCAGGAGCGCACCGCTCACAGCAACCGGATCCGCTCGCTGCTGGTGCTGCACAATTTGCGCACGGAACACATTGGTGGGCGCACGTGGGTGGACTGGTGGGCAGCGCACGCCGCGCAGCTGCAGCCAGGTTTGCGCGCCGAAATTGAACGTGAGCTTGAGCGGCTCTCTCTTGTCGCCAGGCAGATCAGGTCGCTTGAGACAATGCAGGCTCATCAGGTGCGCGACGGCGACCAACCGGCCATCGCAGTGCTGGCACGACTGGCGGGCATCGGCACAGGCAGTGCATGGACTCTGGTCAAGGAGCTGCTCGGATGGCGGCAGTTTCGCAATCGCCGCGAACTCGCCGGCTGTCTGGGTCTGGCACCGACGCCCTATGCAAGCGGCACCAGTGAAGTCGAGCAGGGTATCAGCAAGGCGGGCAACAAGCGGGTGCGGTGGCTGATGGTGGAGCTCGCCTGGAGCTGGCTACGCTTCCAGCCGGTCAGCGAGATGAGTAAATGGTTCAACCAGCGCTTTGGCAGAGCTGGCAAGCGCTCGCGACGCATTGGCATTGTCGCGCTTGCGCGCCGTCTCGCGATCGCACTATGGCGTTATCTGGAACATGGCGAGATTCCGGCAGGAGCAAGGCTCAAAGCGGCGGCAACACCGGCGCTGTAACCTGAGCGACGACAGTCAGGCAGGATTGAAAAAGGTTCGCGTGCCCGGACAGTAAGTGGGTTGCCCTGACGGTGACCGTAGTTCTAGATGGGGTACGTTGGTAACGGAGTGGTTCCAGCGCTTTGCGCATGCGGTATGTGGTGACCGGCCTCGCGCCGGCACGGATAGAAGTTGGCCCGGGGCAATCGCCCGGATGTCAGAAACTCCGACCTCGAACGTTTTAATGACTCGCCTGATGCAAAGGATTCCAGACTGAATTCTATACGCTCAGCAAACAGCAGGTTATCCACCGCTGGTCAGCGGTTCGAGTGTTAGGATCGCGACGCTGACCAGCGGTGGATAACCTGACTCTATCAAACGGAGGCAAGACCTATTGGAAAGCTCATCGAAAAGGGGTTGACTTACCAACTCCCCATAGAAATCTTACTGTGTCACATAAGTTGTTGTGTGGTCTTTCGCTACCCAGGAAGAGTGCCATCGCCGCATGAGCCGTAGTCCAAGCAGGATGCGCAACGTAGTTATGGAATCAGGAACGTGACGTTGAGCGCGCTGGACTGCCCCGGGGGATGTAATCCGGGGGAAGGGAAGGCAGCGTGCGTTCAGCGACGTTTTTTTTACCGCGTTCATCCGAGCGCATCCTGAGTCGCTGAGCCATCAGAAACCCATATGCAGCGATACTCAGCGTGGCGTGGTGGTGAAAGCCACGCCAGCCTCGCCCTTCGTAATGGCCGAGTCCGAACTCCTGTTTCAGGTCCTGGTAGTCGCGCTCGATGCGCCAGCGCATCTTGGTTACGAACACGAGCTGCTCAAGTGTCGCCTCCTCAGGGGCGGTAGTGAAAAAGTACTTGAGTGGCTCCGCATCGACGTCAGGCCATTCAATGAGCAGCCATTCTTCGTCGCGAACGGTACTTCGCCAGTAGTCGCGATGTGCGGGACGAACCCGTACGGCGGCAAAGCGTGAGGAAAGTGCTGAGTTGCTGCCTTCCCGCCAGGTTACGGTTTGCCAGGCGTTCACGGGCAATTGCATGGCCAGTTCCTTCACCGCGAGCGGTTCGTGGCCGGGTGCACGGCGCAACAGTGTCGGCGGCTTGCCGCGCCCGCTCCAGGGTTTGGGCGGAAGTGGCGCCGTACCGCGCGCCCACACAGAGGTGCCAGGCCGGATCCCTACCGCGTACAACAAACCCAGTTCAGTGATGCCATCGCGGAAAGCGGTTTCGTCGCCGTACCCAGCATCGGCCAGCACGATGCCCGGTGCAACGCCGGATGCTATAGCCTCCCGAAGTTGGGCCAGCGCAATCTGGGGCTTGGTCTCGAAGGCCAGATCGTCGGGAATGCCCGCACGACGGGCTCGTTCCCGGTCGTCAATCCATTCCTGGGGGACATACAGCTGCCAGGCGATCGGCAGGCTGCCGCGTTGCGTCGCAATCGACAGGCTCACGGCGACCTGACAGTTGTCTTGTTTGCCGAGTTGCCCACAGTACTGACGTGTCACCCCGACCGAATGACGCCCCTTCTTTGGAAAGCCTGTGTCGTCAACGATCCAGTAGTAGCCGGTTTCTTCTGCAGCGTGCGCGTCTAACGCGGGCATCACCCATTCGTGCACCCGCTGCAAGACAGCCCGGTCAGACCATTCTGCCTTGGCCACAAAGTGGTGGAGTGACTGGTGCTTCGCACTCGCGTGAAGTGGGTCAATATGCGCGGCCATCGGTTCGACACTCTTGCGTGACAACGGCAATACCAGGCCCGAACAGTAGCCCTTGAGGCCGGCATGGCGATCGGCGTGACCCAATACCTGCGTCAGATGGTTAAGATACGAATCAAATTCGTCGACATCTTCTCTCATCGCGATCGCCCGGAGTTTGCATTATTCAATAGTACCAGGTACCACGCCACTGCGAATATTCTTTATGACACAGTCAGACTAAAGGTAAGCTGTCTCCACGTGCGCAGGTTGATGAACGCCTGAAAGTCGCCATCAAGGCTGTGCACAAGCAGAGCCGCGAGACCTATGGCACGCGACGCGTGCAGCCTGAGCTTGAGGCACAAGGCTTTATAGCCGGCCGCGACCGCATCGCTCGCCGGCGCCGAGAGCTCAATCTGCGGTGTAAGCAGAAGCGCAAATTCAAAGCCACGACGAATTCGAATCACAACTTGCCTGTCGCCGATAATCTGCTGAACCAGACGTTCGCGCCAACGCGGCCAAACGAAGCCTGGGTGACAGACATCACCTATTGTGCCACCGACGAGGGATGGCTCTACGTCGCCGGCATTAAGGACGTCTTCACCTGTGAGTTGGTTGGATACGCCATGAGTGAGCGCATGACGCAAGGACTCACGGCGCAAGCTCTGTGGCGTGCTGTGCGCAACAAACGCCCCGAGAAAGGCCTGATTCATCATTCGGACCGTGGGAGCCACAACCATCACTGTAACGTCGAACCCCAGCGTTGTATTTACGCAAAAAATGGCACGAATTTAAAGCCCGCCGCAAATGAGTACATCAATGAGTACGCTACGAAGGAAGAACAACAAAAAATCCTTTAAACTCAATATGCTATAAGACGAACATGAGTCCTCTCCTGGGCACCACAAGTAGTTCCGGCTTAAGCCGAAAGTAGTTCGAGAAACCCCGTAAGATTAATCGTCTTACGGGGTTTTTTGTCCTCTACAGATCCCTTGCGCTCCACTGACATCGACGATTTTTGCGTATACCAGATTCGGGGGCACACCCATGCCCAGACGCGTCGAACCGAAGTCAGAGCTAGCGTTCCGTGCCGCCAAAGCGCGCGCCCGTTCCTATCTTCTCGCGGATAAAAACAGACTCACCCTCAGGGTCCAGCCGAACGGCACCAAGACCTGGCTGTTCCGCTATCGACGACCTAGCACAGGCAAGGAAAACCTCCTCAGCCTCGGCCCCTACCCCGATATCACGCTCGTTGACGCGCGACGGTCGGCCACTACCGCGCGAAATCATGTACGCGAAGGAACCAATCCAGTCGAGCATCGCCGGGCGGAGTCCACGGCCCGCAAACGCGTAGCCGAAGGCGCCTTCCACCTCGTCGCGCAGCGCTGGCTCGACTTCAAACGCAAGGAATGGGCAGATGAAACCTATCGGAAGGCAGAGTTTGTTGTCCGTGAGTATCTGAATCCCGCACTCCGCAACAAGCCTATCTCTACGCTTGCGACGCCAGAGGTCAAACCGGTACTCGAAACGATCGCCTCTCACGCGCCCAACCTCGCGACCAAAGCACGGCAATATGTTGGCGGCAACGTGACAGACTTTTGCGCACGGCGTTTACTCCAGGCCACAAAAAATGCACCGAAAACAAGAGATGGCAGGATAGGCTTGCGCCGGTTTTGGGCGCCTCGGCGGCCAACGCTTGAATTCCAGAGGGTCGTCCGCGCTGCCTCCGCATCGTCATCCCGGTCGTACGCGTCGTATTCGTCGCCGACGCACTGAACAGGATGCCCAACACTGAGCCTACGCAGAACACGACAACAGGATATGGAATGAAGCTCTGACATCAATCACGTCATGTCAAAATTTTGCTCATTTAATACATGTCAAATATTTAGGATGCCAATTCGATGGGATCTTAACGTGGCGCGTTGACGGAAACCCACTCTGAACCATCACTGCGACACCCCGGCACGCGGCGCATCTAAAAAGAAAATACAGCGAAACGCGGGACAGGGTGAGAAGTTACTCAAACGGATCAACCACGCACGAACGGTAATTGAACCTCACCCCTCCAACCCTTCGACGATCGACACCTGCGCCTTGCAATGCCCTTCGCGCTTCGCCTTCGCCGACTGATATTCAGGCGAGTCGTAGCAAGCCAGCGCCGTCTCCATGTCGCTGAACTGAATGACCACGTGACGCTCGAACGGCTCCCCTTCGAGTACCTTCGACGCGCCCCCACGCGCCAGAAACACGCCCCCGAATTTCCTGAACGCGAGCGGCGCGATGTCGGTGTAGTCCTTGTACTTCACCGGGTCGAGCACGGTGACATGAGCAATCCAATAAGCAGCCATCTTTCCTCCTCCATCCTCAAAAAGTCGTTCCACCGGTAGTCGGCATTGCCCGCCAAGCCCCGTCAGCTATGGCTGAGCCGCAATTAGCGCGATTGTCCCTGACGTTGCCCCAAAACTGCGCGAGGGTTAACACGCATGGTAGGCCGTCATATGGCATACCACAATACACCACATCAATAACCGAAGCTAGGAACCTCTCCATGAGCCTGATTCGCAAATCCATCCTTCATGTCGAGACAGTCTTCGTGGACGGCGACAAAGCCGCCGCGAGGCCGCTCAAGATGATCGGCGCGGCAGCCGTCATCAAGAACCCGTGGGCAGGCCGGGGCTATGTGGAAGACCTGTCGCCGGCCATCCGCGAAATCGCGCCGCAGTTGAGCGAGCACCTCACCAAACTGATCCTCGACGAAGCCGGTTCGGGCGAAGCGGTGGAAGCGTTCGGCAAGAGCGCCATCGTCGGTCTGAGCGGTGAGATGGAACATGCGTCCGCGCTGATCCACACGCTGCACTTCGGCAACATCTATCGCTCGGCGGTCGGCGCGAAGTCGTATCTGGCGTTCAACAACACGCGCGGGACAGCCAACGCACCGCTGCTGATCCCGATGATGGACAAGAACGACGAAGGCCGTCGTTCGCACTACCTGACGCTCCAGTTCTCGATTCCCGACGCACCGGCAGCGGACGAACTGGTCATCGCAATCGGCGGCGCAACGGGCGGCCGTCCGCATCACCGCATTGGCGACCGTTATAAAGATCTGGCAGAACTCGGACATGACCTCAACAACCCTGCATCTGTCAAATAATCGCGTTGCCCACTACCTCGAACAGGGCACCGGCGAACCGCTGGTGCTGATTCACGGCGTGGGCATGCAGGCGGCGGCCTGGTATCCGCAGATCGAAGCGCTCTCGGCAGGATTCAGAGTGATTTCGGTCGATATGCCGGGTCACGGCGAAAGCTCTGCCCTTCCCGCGAACGCCGGCCTGGAGCAGTTCGTGGCGTGGGCCATCGAATTCATCGAGGCGCTGGACGCCGGCCCCGTCAATCTGGCGGGTCACTCCATGGGTTCGCTGATCGCCGCCGGCGCGGCCGTCACGCGACCCGATCTGGTGAAGCGCGTCGCCGTGCTTAACGGCGTGTATCGCCGCACTGTCGAAGCTCGTGACGCGGTGCTGCAACGCGCGGCCGAACTGCGCTCAGGCACCATCGACGTGGATACCCCGCTCAAGCGCTGGTTCAACGCCGAAGAAGCGCAACGCAGCGCCGCGCAAAAGGTCGAGTCCTGGCTGAAGTCGGTCGATCTCGCGGCCTACGCCACGGCGTACACAGCGTTCGCACGCGGTGACGAGGTGTATGCCGACGGATGGCGCACGATTGCCTGCCCGGCCCTCGTGCTCACGGGTTCGGATGATCCGAACTCGACGCCGGATATGACGCAGCGGATGGCGGGCGTTGCGCACCGCGGCCAGGCTGTCGTGATACAGGACGAGCGCCACATGGTGAATCTGACCGCTCCCGGGCAAGTCAATCGCGCCCTCCTCGCGTGGCTGAAAACTGAGCCTCTCACCGAACCGCTGACTTCAGAGGTGTGACATGACCCAAGAGACCGCCAGCATCAATCCTCGTGAATTGCGCGACGCATTCGGCGCGTTCATGACTGGCGTCACGATCGTGACCACGGTGCTCGCCGACGGCAAGCCGCTCGGCTTCACCGCGAATTCGTTCTCGTCGGTTTCGCTGGACCCCGCGTTGCTGCTTGTGAGCATCGCGAAGACGTCGAGCAATTACCAGACGTTTTCCACGCAGGGACACTTCGCGATCAACATTCTCGCGGAGAATCAGAAGGATCTGTCCAACACGTTCGCGCGGCCGAGCGACGACCGCTTTGCCGACGTGGACTGGCAACTAAGTGCGAACAAGAATCCGCTGATCGGCGAGGTAAGCGCGTGGTTCGATTGCACGACGCACGCGGTGATCGACGCCGGCGACCACGCGCTGATTGTCGGGAAGGTCGAGGCATTCCATTCGGCGGGCTATGCGGGCCTCGGCTACTACCGCGGTGGCTATTTCACGCCCGCCAAGGTATCGGCGGAAGTGATCGCCGGCCCGAAGGTTGTCGTGAGCGCGATCATCGCGCGCGACGACAAAGTGCTGCTGACGCGCGATGCCGACAACAAATGGCTTCTGCCCTCGACAGAAATCGGCAAGGAAGGTGCCGACAAGGCGCTCGCCGATCTCTTCGCCCGATACCAACCGGACGCGTCCGCGAGTTTCATTTACGCGGCGTACAACAATACCGAAACCCATTACCAGTACATCTCGTTTCTCTGCAGCGCGCCGGATGAGGCCGCCATTGCGGGCGAATTCGTGAGCCTCGACGAGATCGGCCCGAATCAGTTCGAGGACGCCGCCGTCGCCAGCATGCTCGAACGCTACCGCAAGGAAAGCCAGTTGAAGAGCTACGGCATGTACTACGGCGATCACAGCCAGGGCACCGTCCGCCCGCTTCTTTCCTGAAAGGTTACCCCATGCGTTTTTCACTTTTCGTCCACATGGAGCGCGTCTCCGACGGGACCAGCCAGAAGCAGCTTTACGACGAAATGGTCGAGCTTTGCCAGATCGCCGACCGTGGCGGCATGCACGCCGTCTGGACCGGCGAGCACCACGGCATGGACTTCACGATCGCGCCGAACCCGTTCCTCAATATCGCGGACCTCGCCAACAAGACGAAGAACGTCAGGCTGGGCACGGGCACGATCATTGCGCCGTTCTGGCATCCGATCAAGCTGGCCGGCGAAGCGGCCATGACCGACATCATCACGAACGGCCGGCTGGATCTCGGCATTGCGCGCGGCGCGTATTCGTTCGAATACGAGCGCCTGCAGCCGGGCCTCGACGCATGGGGCGCGGGTCAGCGCATGCGCGAACTGATTCCGGCGGTGAAGAAGCTGTGGGAAGGCGATTATGCGCACGAAGGCGAGTTCTGGAAATTTCCCTCGACGACGTCGTCGCCGCTGCCGCTTCAGCAGCCGCATCCGCCTATCTGGGTCGCGGCGCGCGATCCGAACAGCCACGAATTCGCGGTGGCGAACGGCTGCAACGTGCAGGTCACGCCGCTCCATTTCGGCGACGAAGAAGTCGAGAAACTCGTCGGTCACTTCAATGCGGCATGCGAGAAGTTCAGCGACATGAAGCGTCCGCAAATCATGCTGCTGCGTCACACATATGTCGCCAGTAGCGAGGACGATGCGCAAATCGCCGCCGACGAAGTGAACAGCTTCTACAACTACTTCGGCGCGTGGTTCAAGAACGAGCGGCCGGTCAGCCGCGGCATGATCAAGCCGCTGAGCAAGGAAGAGATGGCCGCTCATCCGTTCTATACGCCGGAAGCCATGCGTAAGAACAACGTGATCGGCATGCCCGAAGAAGTGATCGGTCGCCTGAAGGCTTACGAAGCACTCGGATTCAACGAGTATTCCTTCTGGATCGACACGGGTATGAGCTTCGAGCGCAAGAAGGCGTCGCTCGAACGGATGATCAAGCACGTGATGCCTGCTTTTCAGTGAGGGCGTGATTCCATGAGTTTTCATTTTCAGCTTTATATCGACGGGCAGTTCGAAGCGGGCGCCGCGACGTTCGGCAGCGTGAACCCGGCCACGGGCGAAGTGTGGGCGCAGATGCCCGAGGCGAGAACGGACGAAATCAACCGTGCCGTGGAAGCGGCGAGCCGCGCACTCGGCGATTCCGCGTGGGCCGGACTGACCGCGTCGGCGCGAGGCAAACTGCTGTACAAGCTCGCCGATCTGCTCGAAAAGGCTGCGCCGCGACTCGCTGAAATTGAAACCAACGACACCGGCAAGATCATCCGCGAGACGTCGAGCCAGATTGCTTACGTGGCGGAGTACTACCGTTATTACGCCGGTATCGCCGACAAGATCGAAGGCAGCCACATTCCCGTCGACAAGCCCGACATGCAGGTCTGGCTCGACCGTCAACCGGTTGGCGTGGTGGCCGCGATCGTGCCATGGAACAGCCAGCTCTTTCTTTCGGCGGTGAAACTCGGTCCGGCGCTTGCCGCGGGCTGCACGGTCGTGTTGAAGGCGTCCGAGGAAGCACCCGGCCCGCTGCTGGAATTCGCACGCGTGGTTCATGAAGCTGGCTTCCCGCCTGGCGTCGTCAACGTCGTCACCGGCTTTGGCGCGCAATGCGGCGCAGTGCTCAGCAGTCACCCGAAGGTGGATAAGGTGGCGTTCACCGGCGGCCCCGAGACGGCGAAGCATATCGTGTCGAACACCGCGAACAATCTTGCCAAGGTCTCGCTCGAATTGGGCGGCAAATCGCCGTTCATCGTATTCGCCGACACTGACATTCAAAGTGCGGTGAACGCGCAAGTCGCCGCTATTTTTGCGGCGAGCGGGCAAAGCTGCGTGGCGGGCTCGCGTCTGCTGATCGAGGAATCGATCAAGGACGAGTTTCTCGCATTGCTGGTGGAGCGCGTGTCACGCATTCGCATCGGCCTGCCGAACGAGATGGCGACGGAATACGGCCCGCTTTGTACCGAACGGCAATTGCGCAATATCGAATCCGTGGTCGCGAGTTCGGTGCGTCAGGGCGCGAAGGTACTGGCGGGTGGCAAAGCTATCGATCGCACCGGCTTCTACTACGCGCCCACGATTCTGGACTGCAGCGGCGTCGCGAACGCGGACAGCATCACGACGGAACTGTTCGGCCCGGTGCTTTCGGTCGATACGTTCTCGACCGAACAGGAAGCCATCGCCAAGGCAAACAGCACCGCATATGGTCTCGCGGCCGGCATCTTTACGACCAACCTCACGCGGGCCCACCGCGTGTCGAAGCGCGTTCGATCGGGCATTGTCTGGATCAACACGTATCGGGCGGTGTCGCCGCTCGTGCCGTTCGGTGGCTTCGGCATGTCGGGACATGGACGCGAAGGCGGATATGCCGCCGCGCTCGAATATACGACGACCAAATCCGTCTGGCTTCGCACCTCGGACGAACCGATCAGCGATCCTTTCGTGATGCGTTGATACGCAGAACGCGCCCCGACCTTCCGTACCGATTCGAAGCTTGAAAGGCCGTGCCTCGCCTCACGCTCCGCGTGCACGGCGCGGCGCAGCCATCGCCATAACGATGGAGACATAATGACTAACCCGGCGAACGATAAGAGCGTTCTGACGATTGAAAGCAGCTCGATCGAGTATGTTGCCCCGGAGAACCGGCACGGCAAACCTGCCGATCTGTTCACCTTGTGGTTCTGCACGAATGTCGCGCCACTCGCCGTGATTTCCGGCGCGACTTCAGTGCTGGTGTTCCACCTCGACCTGATCAGCGCGATTTTCGCCATCGTGGCAGGACAATTCTTCGGCGCGATCTTTCACGCGCTGACGTCGGCGCAAGGACCGCTCGTCGGGGTTCCGCAGATGATCCAAAGCCGCGCGCAGTTCGGCCGTTACGGTTCGCTGCTCGTAGTGGGCTTCACCACACTGATCTATCTCGGGTTCTTCGTCTCGAACATCATTCTCGCCGGCAAGACGCTGCACGCCGCGATTCCGCCGGTTCCCGTGCACATTGCGACGGTGCTCGGCGCCGTGCTCGCGACGCTGGTCGGCGTGATCGGCTATCACTTCATTCACCGCTTCAACAAGGTGGGTGCGTGGTTCATGGGCAGCGCGCTGCTGATCGGCATGATCCTGATGGCGCCGGGTCTCAACGCTAAGGTCCTACAGCAAGGCCATTTCGATCTGTCGGGCTGGTTCGCGATGTTCGGCCTCTGCGCGGTATGGCAGATCAGCTTCGCACCGTACACGTCCGACTATTCGCGTTACATGCCGAGCTCGACAGGTTTCGTCAAAACGTTTGCCTTCACCTATTTCGGCACGTCGCTCGGTACGATCTTCGCATTCGTGTTCGGCGTGATCGCCGTCAGCACCGGTCATGCAACCGACGCGATGGAGGCGCTCCGCACGCAAACCGGCATGTTCGGCTACGTGCTGATTTTTCTGTTCCTCGTGAATATCATCGGCCATAACGGCATGAATCTGTATGGCGCGGTGCTGTCGTTCATTACTGCCGCGCAGACGTTCCGTCCTCACTGGGTGCCGGGCCGCAATGTACGCGTGATCGTTTCGGCGATTCTGCTGGTGGGATGCACCGCGACCGCGTTGTGGGCGTCGAGCAATTTCATCGCCATCTTCCTGAACGCGATCTTTGCAATGCGTATCGTGCTTGCACCGTGGATTGCGATCAATCTAGTCGATTTCTACCTGATCAACAAACGTCACTATCACGTCTCCGAGATCATCAGCAGCAGCGGCGGCATGTACGGCTCGTTCAACGTGACGGCTATCGCGCTGTACGTGTTCGGCATTGCCGTTCAGGTGCCGTTCATGGAAGAAAGCTTCTTCCACGGCCCCTGGGCTTCGCTGCTCGGCGGTGCCGACGTTTCGTGGATGGTCGGCCTCGTTGCGACAGCACTCGCATACTACCTGCTCGCCCCGCGCAACGATTCGCGCTCTCCGCGACGCGCACCGACAGGCGTCACTGCTTCAGAGTAATCGCCGCCGCTAGGGCATGTGATGCGGCAGGCGACACAAAGCGGGCTCGTTATTGCAACGAGCCCGCTTCACTTTGGCGCTACACCGATTGAATATTGCGCGGCACCACCAGCACGGCGATTGCCGCCAGCAGCCCCGCCACCGCGAACACAAAAAAATTCCACGCCAGCATCACGTCCCATTGCCCGAGCACACCGCCAATCAGCGGCCCGACATCATGACGGGAAAAAGCGCGACGACGCGGATCGTCACCGGCAGCGGTATCTGCACCGCGGCGCCGGCGCCGGACGGATCGGGCGCCGCGCCGTGTAACCCCGCGACGCCCGACTTGTTGTTGGTGGATGACCATGTATTCATAATCGAGCGTCCCCTTTTTTCAATGCCTTATACGGATCAAACCGCGAGGCACAGATATTTGATAACCAGGTAATCGTCGATGCCGTAGTGCGATCCTTCGCGCCCCATACCGGACTGCTTCACGCCGCCGAACGGCGCCACCTCGTTCGAGATCAGGCCCGTGTTCACGCCGACCATGCCGTATTCCAGCGCCTCCGCGACTTTCCAGATGCGGCCGATATCGCGACTGTAGAAATACGACGCGAGACCGAACTCGGTGTCGTTCGCGAGACCGATCACCTCATCGTCGTCGTGGAAGCGGAATAGCGGCGCGAGCGGGCCGAATGTTTCGTCTCTGGCAACCTGCATCGCCGGCGTGACGTCCCGCAGCACCGTCGGTTCGAAAAAACCATGGCCGAGCGCGTGACGCTTGCCGCCCGTGACAACGGACGCGCCCTTCGCCAGTGCGTCCGCAATGTGCGCTTCGACTTTTTGCACGGCCGCCTCATTGATCAGCGGACCTTGCGTGACATCGGGATCAGTGCCGCGTCCCACCTTCAGCAGTTTGACCGCTGCCGCGAGCTTTTCGGCGAACTGGTCGTACACCGCGTCGTGCACATAGAAGCGATTCGTGCAGACACACGTTTGACCGCTGTTGCGATATTTCGAGGCAATTGCGCCTTGCACGGCGGCGTCGATATCCGCGTCTTCGAATACGATAAACGGCGCATTACCGCCGAGTTCGAGCGACACTTTCTTGACCGTGGACGCGCACTGGCTCATCAGCAGACGCCCCACCGGCGTCGATCCCGTGAATGAGAGTTTGCGCACGACAGGGTTCGACGTCAGCTCGGACCCAATCGCTTTCGGGTCACCCGTCACGATGTTGAATACACCCGGCGGCACGCCCGCGCGCTGCGCCAGTACCGCAAGAGCAAGCGCCGAAAACGGCGTGGCTTCGGCGGGTTTAACGACAATCGTGCAACCGGCCGCAAGCGCGGGACCGACCTTGCGCGTAATCATCGCGGCCGGAAAATTCCACGGTGTAATCGCGGCGCACACACCCACCGGCTCTTTCACCACGACAATGCGTTTGTCGCTGGCAGGTGTCGGAATCGTGTCGCCGTAGACGCGCTTGCCTTCTTCGGCGAACCATTCGAAGAACGACGCTGCGTAGCCGACTTCTCCTCGCGCTTCCGCGAGCGACTTGCCCTGCTCCGTCGAAAGAATCAGCGCGAGGTCATCGGCGTTTTCCATCATCAGGTCGTGCCATTTGCGCAGGATCGCGCCGCGCTCCCTGGCGGTCTTCTTGCGCCATGCTGGCCACGCGGCATTCGCCGCTTCGATCGCGTGACGCGTTTCGCCCGCACCCATCAGCGGAACAGTGCCGACGATCTCGCCCGAGGCGGGATCGCGAACCTCGAACGTTTCCGTGTTCGTAGCGCCTTGCCATTCGCCGTTGATGTACGCCTGCTGTCGAAACAGCAGCGGATCGTTCAAACGGGTTGCCCATTCCATAACTCTTCCTGAAGGTGGTTGCAAAAACAACGATGCGCGGCGCGACACTAATCGAGTCCGCGCGATATCAAGTCCGGATAAAGCATGCTTTCAGCAGGTGAAGTACGTGACGTGAATCACCCCGCGCGTTTCAGGCTCAGGTGCTCCTGTCCTTCGACCAGCAAGGTCCCCGCGATGTCGGCCACCCGCCTCACATGCATGACGGCGGCGCTATGCGCGGCGGCTTCGTCCGCCACGCGGATGGCGGCCAGAATCTGCCGCATTTCCTGTACCGCCTGAGTGCCGCGGTCGTCGGACGCAATGGTCATCGCTCGCAGACGGTTGATGCGCGCGGTCAACGACTGCACGATTTCCCACGCCACGTGTTTGTGCCCCGCCGTGAACATGCACTCGTAGAACGCCGTCGTGAAGGCCCGTACCGCGCGCAGATCCTGATCGTGAAAAGCAAGTGCAATCCTGTCGATCAAAGCCGCCAGTTCCTCGACGCTGGCCGGGTCGGCCAACCGCGCGCAGGCGGCCGCCGCTTCGCCTTCCAGCAGGCCACGGATTTCATAGATCTCCGTGGCGGTCTGCGGGTCGAGCACGGCAACAATGGGCCCCTGATTCGGCAAGGTGTCGACGAGCCCTTCCGTTTCCAGATGACGCAGCACCTCGCGCACCACTGTGCGGCTCACGCCCAGTTCTTCACACAGAGCCCGCTCCACCAGCCGGTCGCCAGGCTGGAAGCGGGAATCCAGAATGGCGCTGCGCATTTTTTCGAGTGCGAGTTCTCTGAGCGTCGTCGTGCGGCGTTCAACTTTCAGTGACGAGGTTGGCTCGGGCATCACCGTACCCGCTCAAGCCTGTGCGAACAGGCGCGTGTCGCGCGAGTCCCAGTCGATCCACGCCTGCGTGCCGATAACGATCCCGCTATCGCGGTGATCGCCGGCCGCCATGCGCACCGACATGTCCTGTTCCCACGGCGTGGTCACGGAGTAATGCATGGCGTCACCGAGATACGTGATGTCGCGCACGGTCACCGGCAAGCCTGCTGTTTTCTGCGACTGATCGACCGCGCGAATGCGGATCTGCTCGGGACGGACCATTAACGTACCGTCGCCGCCCACCGGCAACGCGGCGTTGTCGGTCGCCGCGGTTGCGTGGCCGCTAGGAAACACCGCGCTCGATTGCGCGGCATCGCGTGAAGTGATTCGAACCGGCAGAAAATTCGAATTGCCGATGAAGTTGGCCACGAAGCGCGACGCGGGATTCGCATACAGTTCCTCGCCGGTTCCGCACTGTTCGATGCAACCTTTGTTGAACACTGCAATGCGGTCCGACAGACGCAGCGCCTCTTCCTGATCGTGTGTCACGTAAAGAATGGTCACGCCGGTCTCCTGATGGATGCGGCGCAGTTCGAGCTGGATTTCCTCGCGCAGTTTCTTGTCGAGCGCGGACAGCGGTTCATCCATCAGCAACACGGGCGGGTCGTACGCCAACGCGCGCGCAATCGCCACGCGCTGCTGCTGGCCGCCGGAAAGCTGCGCCGGCATGCGGTCGCGAAACTCCGACAGATGCACCAGCGCCAGCATCTGTTCGACTTTCTTCGCGATTTCGGCTTCCGGGCGGTGACGCACGCGCAACGGGAAACCAATGTTCTGCCCGACCGTCAGATGCGGAAACAGCGTATAGCGCTGAAACACCATGCCGATGTTGCGTTTGTTGGGTGCAACCGAGAGCAGCGGTTTACCGTCGAGCAGCACGCGCCCTTCGGTCGGCTCCTGAAAGCCCGCCACGATATAGAGCGTCGTGCTCTTGCCCGAACCCGACGGTCCGAGGAAGGTCATGAACTCGCCCTTGCGCACGTCGAGCGAAACCTGGTCGATGGCGACGACGTTGTCGTAGGTTTTGCGCAGGCGCTGGATTTGCAGGAATGTCATGATGGTCACCTCGGTTATCGGACACGGCGCAGCACGGCGCCTGCCAGCATCAGAACGGTCGTCAATGCCACGAGCAGCGAGGACGCTGCCGCGACGACGGGCGTCAGGTCCTGCCGCAGCGTCGCCCAGATACGCACGGGCAACGTCTGCAAGGTCGGACTCGACATGAAGATCGACACCACCACTTCGTCCCACGAAGCGAGGAACGCGAAGATCGCGGCGGCAAAGAGACCGAGCCGGATGGCCGGCAAGGTCACGCGCAGCTTCACCTGGAGCGGCGACGCTCCGCAGATCAACGCGGCGTCTTCCAGTGCGGTATCGAAGCTCTGCAACGAATTGCTGATCGAAATGATCGAGAACGGCAACGCGATGATCAGATGGCCGATCACGAAGCCGGTCATGGTGCCGTTCAGACCGATACGCAGAAAGAACGCATAGAGCGCCACCGCCAGCACCACCACGGGCAGCACCATCGGCGTGAGAAAGAAGCCTTTGATCGCATCGCGTCCGCGAAACTTGCCGCGTACGAGCGCAAGCGACGTGAGAAAGCCAATGAATACCGACAGCACGGTAACGATCACCGCGAGTTTCACGCTGGTAAGCAGCGAGTCGAGCCAGCCTGGATCCGTGAACAACTGGCGATACCACTCCAGCGTCCAGCCCGGCGCCGGAAAAATCAGCCATTGCGAATCGCCGAACGACAACGCGACGATAAATAGAATGGGCAGCAGAAGGAACAGTGCGACGGCTGCGCCGATTGCCAGCAGCGCCCAGCGCAGCGCACCTAAACGGTCGAAATCGAGCAACATGTCAGCGGCCTCCAGCAGCCGCACGCGCGCCGCCCGTAAAGCGCAATTGCAGCGCGTAGAGAAGGAGCGTCACGGCAAGCAACACGAACGCAGCGGCGCCTGCCAGACCCCAGTTCAACATTTGCTGCACGAGTTGCGCGACCAGTTCGGCGAGCATCATGTATTGCGCGCCGCCGAGCAGAGCGGGCGTCACGAAATAGCCGAGCGCCATGACAAACACCATCAGTGCGCCCGAGGCGATGCCCGGCATGGCGAGCGGCACGAGAATGCGCCAGAAGGCTTGCCAGCGGCTCGCACCGCAGACGGCCGCGGCACGCAGTGTCGAAGGATCGATGCTGCGCAGCGTCGCATGCAGCGGCATGACGAGGAACGGTAGCATGATGTACGTCATGCCGATCGTCACGCCGACCAGGTTGTTCACCAGCGCGAGCGGTTCGTGGATCAGACCGATCGCCATCAACATGCGATTGATCGGACCGGTCGACTGAAGCAGCACCATCCACGCGAACGTGCGCGCCAGCAGGTTCGTCCACATCGACAGCAACAGGATGGAAAACAGCAGCGAACTGAGCCGGCGCGGCGCGATGGCGAGCAGCCAGGCGGTCGGAAAACCAATTGCGACCGTCACCACCGTCACGACGGTCGCGACGAGAAACGTATTGCCGAAAACGCGCAGATAAGTCGACGAGCCGAGCAGTTGCTGATAGTTCTGGAGCCCCAGTGTCGGCTCCAGAATGCTGCGCAACAGAAGCGAAAGCACCGGCAGCATGAAGAAAATCACGAGCAGCAGAAGCGCCGGTATGAGCAGCCGCATATTGCGCCAGTCGCGATGACGGCGCGGGGACGTCGCCGGCGGATGCGCGACGGTACTCAGAACGTTGGGCATGGTGTCTCCTGCTTTTTCCGGTTACTGCGATGCGCCTGCTGCGTGCCTCTCGCGAGACACGCCGGTTTCGCTAACGCTTATTTCGATTGCCACGCGTACCAGCGTTTCGCGATCGCGTCGCGGTTGTCCGCCCAGTACTTCATGTCGAGGTTGATCTGCGAGGCCTTGTACTGGTCCGGCATCGTCTTCGCGACCGCCGGCGGCATCATCGCGGCGGACTTCAGGTTGATCGGCGCGTAGCCCGTGTCCTGCGCGAACTTCGCCTGCGCCTGCGGACTCGTCGCGGCGGCGAGAAATTTCATCGCCTCGGCCTTATGCTTCGCACCCTTCGGAACCACGAGCATGTCGGCCGCCGTCAGGTTTTGATTCCACGAAATGCCGACCGACACGCCCGTCTGTTCGAGCGCATGCAGGCGGCCGTTCCAGAACATGCCGATAGGCGCCTCGCCCGAGGCAAGCAACTGCTGCGACTGCGCGCCACCGCTCCACCACACGACGTCGCTCTTGATCGTGTCGAGCTTCTTGAAGGCACGGTCGAGATCGAGCGGATAAAGTTTGTCCGGCTGCACGCCGTCGGCCAGCAACGCGATTTCGAGCACGCCCGGTGCGGACCATTTGTAGAGCGTGCGCTTGCCGGGGAATTTCTTCGTGTCGAACAGATCCGCCCAGTTCTGCGGTTGCGCGCCTTTGAAGGCCGATTTGTTGAAGCCGAGCACGAACGAGTAATAGAAGCTGCCCACGGCATGCGTGTTGGAGAAGCGCGGATCGAGTTCGTCCTTCTTGACCACGTTGTAGTCGATCGGCTCGACCAGACCGGCTTTTTGCGCGGCAAAGGCGAAGTCGCCTTCCACGTCCACGACGTCCCAGTTGACGTTGCCGCTATCCACCATGGCCTTGAGCTTGCCGTAGTCGGTCGGGCCGTCCATCAGCACGTTGATGCCGCTGGATTGGCTGAACGGCTGCGCCCAGTCTTTCTGCTGCGACGACTGCGTCGTACCGCCCCAGCTCGTGAAAACGATGGGATCGGCGGCAAGAGCCGGCGCCGACACGAACGCCGCCGCGCCTAGCGCGATCAGCGTGGAAATCGTCAAACTGGAAATGCGGGCCATGTTGTCTCCTTGGAAGCGGTTCTTGTACCGTTAGTTGGCATGCGCGAGCGTCTGGACTTTGCCGGCTGCCGTATCGCCGACATAGATGCCGAACGCGTCTTCACTGCGTTCGCGTACATAGCGTTGCAGCATGGAACGCACGGCGTCGTCGCGCAGTTCGCCCCATGGAATCCGCGACAGCGGCACGATATGGATCGCGTCGTCCATCATTGCCGCGAGGCTGCTGGTCACGCGTCCACGGTAGTAGACATGGACGCTCGCCGCAGGGCCGCTGCCCGATTCGAAGACGGCAAAAATGAAGTCGAGATGTGTCGGCAGTCCGAGTTTTGCCAGCACGCCGCGCAAGCTGCCTGTGTCGCTTTCAGGTTCGAGCTTGACGCCCGTCGGCAACTGCAAACCGTCTTTCGTTTTCAGCAGCACGAGGCCGTCGCGATGTTCGAGAATCGCGCCTACCTGCGCACGCGCGCCCGTTGCGGCGAGTGCGTCCTGCGAGAGATGGAAGTTGACGTACGCGCCGCGGCAATAGCCCAGCGGCGAGGCGTTCGAGTGCACGAAATCCACCACACGGCCGATCAGGATGATGTGATCTCCGGCGTCCACTATGTTGTGCGTTTTGCAATCGAACGTGGCGGCGGCGCCGTCCATTACCGGCGCGCCGGTGGCACGCGCGCGCCACGCAACCTGCGCGAATTTGTCGGGCGACTTCGACGCGAACACGCCCGAGACCGCTTTCTGGTCGCCGGCCAGCACGCTCACCGCGAAGTGATCGGTAGCGGAGAAGACCTCGTGACTCGACGCGCTCTTGGCGATGCACACGAGAATCAGCGGCGGATCGAGCGAAACCGAGGCGAACGAATTGGCCGTGAAGCCGCGCGGCGTGCCGTCCAGCTGCACGGTCGTGACGACCGTCACGCCGGTGACAAACGCGCCGAGCGCGCGGCGGAATTCAAGCGAATCGAAAGTCTGTTCGGCGAATGCTTCAGACATGGCCTTCTCCCATGTTCGGTACGTCTGCCGCGCGCTGTTGCATCGCTTCGGCGAAGAATGCCAGCAACCGTGTGGTGACTTCGTCTGGATGGCTAACATTCATCATATGACGCGCGTCCGCGATGACATCGACGCGGCCGCGCGGCACGGCGTCTGCCATGGCCCGCGACATCTCCGCGCTCGAATTCAGATCGCACTCGCCGGTCAGGAACAGCGCGGGCGCGGACAGCTTTGTGAGGCGACCTACGTGGACATCGTCCGAGCAGGCAAAAAGACGGTAAGTCCGCGCATAGCCGACCGCGTTGACCGACAGCAGCAAGTGGCGCACCGCCTGGGCCGCCTGCGTTAGATGGGCCGGCACCGGGTCGCCGAACCAGCGCCTAAGCGTCGCATCGACCGCCTGCGCCGCGTCCGCGGCATCGCCCGGATTGGCGGTTGTGTCGCCGAGGGTCGCCGCGCGCGACATCACCGCCTCGCGCTGGTCCGGCGAGCGGTCGTATACCGCGTTCAGCGCAGCGACGCTCAGCGTGCGCGCCGCCCGGGTCAGCGCGAATTCGAGCGCGACGAGCGCACCCATGGAATGACCGACTACGTGTGCCCGCGCAATGCCGAGGCCGTCCAGCAGAGCTTCGAGCTGCCCGGCATAGTCGCCGAGCACGGGCTCGACGGGCGGCAGCACGCTGCCGCCGTGGCCGAGCATGTCGTAGACCACGACCTGGAAATCCGCCGCCAGCAGCGGCTCCACCTGAGGCGCCCACACGCGCTGGCTCATGCCGACGCCGTGAATCAGCACGACGCTTGCGCGTTGCTGCCGTGACTGCGGCGCATACACGCTGTAGCTCGTCCCAGCCATTTCGCCGCGCATCGGTGTCTCCGTCGGCGTCCGATCGAAATCCATCAGATCCTCACACTTCGAGATTATGGTATGCCATGCTACAGCTCAAGCTGAAGTAGAAATATTATGGAATACCATAAGATAGAGGCGGAACCGGATTGGCATGACCGTTGCCGGGAACGCGTGGCTCTCGGGACGCGGCATTTGGGGACGCTGGCTGCGCTTAGTATTCGAAAGGTGAACGAAAGTAGCGTCGCTTTGGAGGCGCCGTTCGGAATGGGAAAGTCAGTGGGAAACAGACCGGCGCGACGAATGAGCGCGCGAGACGGCCGCGCGTCGGCGGCCGGAGGTGGAGGATCTAAGCCGAGTCCAGGCTCGGGCGGAATCGACTAATTAAGGCGTATTGCCGCCTTCGGTGCGTTGCGCGAGCGCCTGGCTCGCCAATTCCGCCGTGCGCTTGATATGAGCGATGGACGCCGCATAGGCCGCGTCGCCGTCGCGGCGTTCGATGGCGTCGAGCATCTTGTTCATCTCGCGGTTCGATTCGCCGCTGCGCCCAGGCATCGCGATAGTCAGCGCGCGCAAGCGGTTGATGCGCGCGTTCAGCGTTTTGACCACGGCAAGTGAGACGCTCCGCTGGGCGCCCTCGAACAGCGCGTCGTAAAAGTGCTCCGTGTCCGCCAGCACGGCCGACAGATCTTCGACCTTGAAGGCCGTTTCAATCTTTTCCCGGATTGCGCGCAACTGCGCCACGAGTTCCGGCGTGGAGCGCTCGGCACACGCGCGCGCGGCGTTCGCCTCGAGCAGCCCGCGCAGTTCGTAGATCTCGCTGACCTGAGCGGGATTCAATTGAGCGACCACGGGTCCCTGACGCGCGATGACGTCCACGAGTCCTTCCGTCTCGAGATGCCGCAGGACCTCGCGGACGATCGTGCGGCTGACCCCTAGCTCGTCGCATAGCGTGCGCTCCACGAGACGCGCGCCCGGCTTGAAATATCCCTGCACGATCGCGTCGCGTAGTTTGTCCAGCGTCAATTCACGAAGAGTTTTAGTTTCGCGGACAACCTTGAGATCTGACATAGCGTGAGGATAGTTGGCAAAAGAAATCCAGGCCGCGCGACGACGTCGGGCAGAAGCTTGGAATGCCATATTATCGCGTAAACGGGTCGCGGCTGATTGTCAGGTGAAGTTGATTTGAAGTTGGGTGCCCTATCCGTCAAGCAGGTTGCGGACGGCGCTGTCACTTTGCTGGTGCGATGACGAGACGGTGGCAAGGGCCGCAGTGCCTGGAACACAGTGGACATGCATGTCGATCGCGACGAGTTGGTCGAGGTTCATCCTGCGTTTCTCGTTAAGACGTTGCATTTGGATCACTTCGTGCCGCCAGCATTCGCGACGATCACGGCCGGATCACGCTGCGCCGTGTCATACAACGCGTCGACCAACCAGGCGCGCTGCGTCAGCACCGCGCGTTGGTTGATCGAGCCTTTGTCGGTGATCTCGCCGAGATCGAGCGAAGGCGCCACATCCATGAGCCGCAAACGCGCGATGGTGGTCGCGCCACCGGTCGCCCCGCGATTGAGCGAGTCGAGCAGCGCGGCAAAGTGGGCGCGCACCGCGGGTGCAGCCACCACGTCGCGCGCGCCCGCGTCCGCCGGCAAGCGCGCCAGTCGCCTGCAATCGTCGAGGCGCGGAAATACCAGCAGGCCCACGTCGTCGCGATTCATACCGGCGACCACCACGTCCTGTACGTAGGGTGCGCCTGCGGAAATCACCCTGGCCCGCATCGGCCCGACGCTCACGAAGGTGCCTGAACTCAGCTTGAAATCCTCCGCGATGCGGCCGTCGAACAACAAGCCGAGTTCGGGCCGCGCCGGGTCGACAAACCGCAACGCGTCGCCGCTGCGAAAGTACCCCTCTTCGTCGAACGCGTTGTCCAACTCTGCCGCGTTGGGGCGCCAATAACCGGCCATTACGTGCGGCCCGCGATAGCGTGCCTCGAGCTTGTCGCCGACCGGCGCGAGTTTGACCTCGCAGCCGGGCGCCGGCAGGCCGACATAGCCGGCGCGCATGATCGGCCCCGTGGTGAACAGACACGACGGCGACGTCTCCGTCATGCCAAGCCCGGCCATGATGCGAATGCGCTCGCCGCAGTACTGGTCGGTCACGCGTTCGAGCCGGTCCCACGCCGCTTGCGACAACCCCGCGCCGGCGAAGAAATACACCTTCACACGCGAGAAAAACGTCTCGCGCAACCGGCTGTCCTGTTCCAGTGCGATCGCCAGTTCCTCCCAGCCCTTCGGTACATTGAAGTAGATGGTCGGCGCGACGTCGCGCAGATTGCGCAGCGTTTCCTCGAATTTGCCGTTGACCGGTTTGCCGTCGTCGATATAGAGCGTGCCGCCGTTGTAGAGGGCAATGCCTACATTATGACTACCACCAAACGTGTGATTCCAGGGCAGCCAATCGACCAGCACGGGCGGCTCGCTCGCGAACTCCGGGAAGGTTTCGAGCAGCATCTGCTGATTGCTGCATAGCATGCGGTGCGTGGTCGGTACCGCCTTCGGCAGTTTGGTCGACCCTGACGTGAAGAGAAATTTGGCGATCGAATCGGGGCTCACGGCCGCGTGAACAGCGTCGACGGTGGTCGGCGTGGCGGCCAGCAAATCGCTCAGCGAAGTCACGCCACGCGTGGCGGCCGGATCGCGCGACGGCGTGGCGGACACGATTTCCACGCCGGCCGGCACGACCGCTTCGATGGCGCGGGCAAACGTGTCGTAGTGGCTCGCGAATACCAGACCCGGTGTTAGCAGTTCGATCGTATGACGCAGCTTGCCGAAGTCGCCGGAAGCGAGCGCATAAGCCGGCGAGATCGCCGCATACGGAATCCCGGCCCACATCGCGCCAAGCGCGAGTTGCAAATGCTCGAGGTCGTTACCCGACAGAATCGCAATAGGCCGTTCGGCCGAAAGATCGCGTGCGAGCAGTGCCTGGCCGATCGCGCGAGCGCTGTGCAATGCTCTCGCATAGCTCAGGCCGACCCATTGACCATCGCGGTCGCGGCGCGCCGCCAGCCAACGTTCCGGATGCGCCTCGGCGCCGCTCACGAGCCGCTCGGTCATCCGCTGCGGATGGGCGCCGAGCGCTTCGTCCGCGCGTAGATACCACGTCTCGCCCTGCCGTTGCGTACGCAACGATGGGGTGCCGATCATCGTCTCCCGATAGCGCGTCGGCGCAGCGGGGATGCTCGTTTGTGTCGGCTCGCTATGCAAAGCCTGTCTCCTGTTGCTGTCTGCGGTCGACCCGTATTCGCGCCACCTGCTCAAGCGCGAAGCGTGCGCGATCAGATCGGATAGTGGCGCGGCCCGGTTTGAATCGTGATCCAGCGCAGGTCCGTGAATTCGGCAATCGACGCCTTGCTGCCGAAGCGCCCATAGCCGCTTTTCTTCACGCCACCGAACGGCATCTGCGCTTCGTCATGCACGGTTGGTCCGTTGATGTGACAGATGCCGGACTCGACCCGTCTGGCGACGTTCCAGGCGCGCGACACGTCACGGCTGAACACCGCGGCCGACAAACCATAGTCGCTGTCGTTGGCCACCCGCAGCGCTTCCTCGTCGCCGTCCACGCGCTGCACCGTGACCACCGGGCCGAACGATTCTTCGGCATACAGCTTCATCGCCGGCGTGATGCCGTCGACGATCACCGGCTGCATGATCGCGCCGTCGATCGTGCAACCCACCGGCAGTGTCGCGCCGTGCTGCCGCGCGTCATCGACCAGTGCGGCGATGCGTTGCGCCGCCGCCGCGCTTTCGAGCACGCCGAGTACCGAGTCCGCCGCCGCGGGATCGCCCGCTTTCAGACTGCGCGCTTTGGCCGCGAGTTTGTCGACCAGCGCATCGGCAATCTTCCGGTCGACGATCACGCGTTCGGTCGACATGCAAATCTGCCCCTGGTTGAAGAAAGCGCCGAACGCGATGGCGGCCACCGCCGCGTCCAGATCGGCGTCGTCGAGCACCAGCACGGGCGCCTTGCCGCCAAGCTCAAGCAAGGCCGGCTTCAGATGCTGCGCCGCGTGTTGCGCGACGATGCGTCCCACGCGCGTCGAGCCGGTGAAGTTGACCCGCCGTACCGCCGGATGCGCGATCAGCCGTTCGACGATCGCCGGAGCGTCGCCGGCGTCATGCGTGATGACGTTCACCACGCCGTCGCCGAGACCCGCGTCCTGCAACACGCTGCCGATCAGCCGGTGCACGCCCGGACAGCCTTCCGACGCCTTGAGCACGACCGTGTTGCCGCACGCGAGCGGCATGGCGATCGCCCGCGTGCCGAGAATGACGGGCGCGTTCCACGGCGCCATGCCGAGCACCACGCCGCACGGCTGCCGCACCGCCAGCGCGAGACTGCCGGGCACGTCCGACGGGATCACGTCGCCGTCGATCTGCGTGGTCATGGCGGCGGCTTCGCGCAGCATGTTGGCGGCCAACATCACGTTGAAGCCGTACCAGTTCGGCATGGCGCCGGTCTCGGCCACGCCGGTTTCGATGAACTGCGCGGTACGGGCGTCCATCAGATCGGCTGCTGCAAGCAGGCGTTTGCGGCGCTCGGTCGGCGCCAGCGCCGACCATGCCGGAAACGCGCGCGCGGCGGCTTCGACGGCCGCGTCGGCGTCGGCCACCGTGGCGGCGGCCGCGCGCGACGCAACACGGCCGCTCGCGGGATTGATCCGCTCGAAAGTCTTGCCATCCGTTGCGCCACGGCTCTCGCCGCCAATCAATAACGTCACTTCCTGCATGTCTGTCGTCTCCTCACCCGTCTCTTTTGCAGGCATTCGCCTGGGACCCGATCCGCCGCCCGGCACGCGGCCGATCAGCGCTTGTAAGTCTGCAGACCCGGCTTGATCGCCTTGTCGTCGAGGAACTGCTTCAAACCCTGCTCGCGGCCGCCTTCCGGATCGCGCAGTTGCGCCTGATCCAGCTTGGCGTACAGGTAGTCTTCGTTCTGATCCCACGTCAGTTCGCGGCAACGCTTGAAGCCGTTTTTGGCCGCCCGCAACACCACCGGATTCTTCTGCAGCAGCTTGCCGGCCAGTGTGCGCGTGGCGTCGAGCAGCTCGGCGCGCGGCACGCTTTTATTCACGAGGCCCATCTGCGCGGCTTCCTGACCCGT
This sequence comes from Paraburkholderia sp. BL21I4N1, assembly GCF_002973525.1. Classification (GTDB taxonomy): domain Bacteria; phylum Pseudomonadota; class Gammaproteobacteria; order Burkholderiales; family Burkholderiaceae; genus Paraburkholderia. Next base: position 246,781 of record NZ_PVEN01000010.1, on the reverse strand, counting down.
GAAGGTCTCGCCGGTCATGATGTAGTAAAGCGCCTGGCGGTGTCCGACCGTGTCGGCCATCGCCTTGCTCACCAGGTTGCCCGGCGGAATGCCCCAGTTGATCTCGGACAGACCGAACACCGCTTCGTCGGCGGCGATCGCGAGATCGCATGCCACCAGCGGCGAAAAGCCACCGCCGAAACACCAGCCGTTGACCATCGCGATGGTCGGCTTTGCATACATGCGCAGCAGTTGCCATTGCCAGCGGCAGGCATCGCGGCGAATCTTTTCCTGCAGAATTTCCGGGCCGCCGTCGACTTCGCGGAAATACTCCTTCAGATCCATGCCGGCCGTCCACGCATCGCCTTCGCCTGTCAGCACCAGCACCTGCGCTTCGGCGTCGAGCTCCACGGCTTCGAGCACCTCGATCATTTCCTTGTTCAGCGTCGGGCTCATGGCGTTGCGCTTCTCGGGACGATTGAACTTGACCCATGCAATGCCTTCGACGACATCGACTTTGACGGTATTCCAACGGCCTTCGTAATTCATCTGCTTTCTCCGTGAACGTTGGCCGCGACGGCGGCCTGATAAACGCATTTAATATCAGGCTGCCTGATATGTAAAGTGGAATGTCGATGGCTTGGTGCAAACCCCTAGCGGCGGAATCCGTCGCCGGGCACGCTAAGATGCGGGATAGACCGGATCTCCTGCCCACATGAGCAAAAATCAGAACTCCCCTGTCGAATCCGCCGCGCCGCGCACCCGCCGACCCAGCCTGCGCCTCACCTATGTGATCGGCAGCCTCGACCGCATCCTGCGGCGTCGCATGACCGAAGCGCTCGCACCGCTCGGTTTGACACTCGCCCAGTTCACGGCGCTTTCCGTGCTGGAAGCCAAGGGGCAGGCGTCCAATGCACAGGTCGCCGAGCGCTCCTTCATCACGCCGCAATCGGCCAATGAAGTAATGAACGCAATGGCCGCCCGCAACTGGATCAGTCGCGAACCGGACCCGACCCACGGCCGTATCGTGCTGCTGCAACTGACCGACGAAGGACGCGCCGTGCTGCGCGAATGCGAGCAGGCCGTGAAGATCATCGAGAAGCAGATGATGGAAGGCATCGAACTCGACACGGCCGGCGCGGTGCAAACTCACCTCGAAATCTTCGTGCGAAATCTGCGCGGTTAAATTCTCCACGCTGTCAAATTACTAGGTGTTTTCACCGAACGATTTGCGCTTGTTTTATCAGCCTACCTGATATTAAATCCACTCCACGATGCAGCGTGTGGAGACGCGCCTCATCGCATCCAGGCACATGGACAGTCTCGCGGGCATCGAACCGGTGCGGCGCCGACACGCCTGTAAGGACTCGCGCCAGACCGACCCGCGGCACGGCAACACGGAACCTGCCTTCCTCCTGCGAAACCGGAAGACCACACAATTTAATAAGGATCACTACGTGAAGCGCACCGGAACACTTATCTCGAACGAGGACGTGGCAGCCACCGCTGCGTCGCGCGAATCGGGCGCGTTCGTGACGCTCGCCCTCTGCTTCGCCGTCGCGTTGCTGGAAGGCCTGGACCTGCAATCGGTCGGCGTGGCGGCGCCGCGCATGGCGCACGAATTCGGCCTCTCGGTCGCGCAAATGGGACTCGCATTCAGCGCCGGCACCTTCGGCTTGTTGCCCGGCGCGTTGTTCGGCGGACGGCTGGCCGATCGCATCGGCCGCAAGCGTGTGCTGGTGATTTCCGCCTGCCTGTTTGGCCTGCTCTCGATCATGACCGCGCTGGTCAGCGACTTCTCTACGCTGGTGATCGTGCGCGTGCTGACCGGCATCGGTCTGGGCGGTGCGCTGCCGAACCTGATCGCGTTGTCGTCGGAAGCGGTCGAGCCGCGCTCGCGCAGCACCGCCGTCAGCGTGATGTATTGCGGCATTCCGTTCGGCGGCGTGATCGCTTCGGTGATCGGCGTGCTGAGCGCGGGCGATACCGAATGGCGTCACATCTTTTACGTCGGCGGTGCGGGGCCGCTGATCCTGGTGCCGCTGCTGCTGGTGTTTCTCGCGGATTCGAAGGCGTTCACGCAGGCTTCGCACGACGGTCGCGCGAAACCCGCGCCGGTCGGCGAAATCCTGTTCGGCGGCACGCGCGGTCTCTCGACCGTGCAGATCTGGATCAGCTACTTCTGCACGCTCATCGTCCTCTACTTCCTGCTCAACTGGTTGCCCTCGTTAATGGCGGCGAGCGGTTTGACGCGTGCGCAGGTCGGCTATGTGCAGATCTTCTTCAACGTTGGCGGCGGCATCGGCGCGCTGTGCATCGGCATGTTGATGGACCGCGTGCGTTCGGGCGTCGTGGTGGCCGGCATGTATGTCGGGATCATCGCCTCGCTTGCCGCGCTTTCCATGGCGCCAGGCTTCGCCGCGCTCGCCGCCTCCGCATTCTTCGCGGGGATGTTCGTGATCGGCGGTCAATCCGTGCTGTATGCGCTGTCCGCGGCTTTCTATCCGACGGCCATGCGCGGTACCGGCGTAGGCGCGGCCGTGGCCGTGGGGCGCATCGGCTCGGTGGTCGGGCCGCTCGCCGCCGGTCAATTGCTGGCGATGGGCCGGAGTTCGTCGACCGTCATTGGCGCGAGCATTCCGGTCACGCTGATCGCGGCAGCCGCCGCCTTGCTGTTACTGCGCCGTCCGCGTGCCGACCACTGACCGGCACATCGCACCAGAAAATTCGACGACAACACCCCCATAAATTCAATCGACGGTTTGGAGACACCCTTCATGCAAGCATCAGCACGCCTTCTACTTTGCGGCGCCCTGTGCGCCGGCAGCGGCGCCGCAGCGGCCCAATCGAGCGTGACGCTCTACGGCATCATCGACACCGGCATCGAGTACGTCTCACACGCGAACGCCGCGGGCAAAGGCCTGTTCCGCATGCCGTCCGTCACCGGCGAACTGCCTTCGCGCTGGGGCCTGCGCGGCAACGAAGATCTCGGCGGCGGGTATAGCGCGATATTCACGCTCGAGAGCGGCTTCAACGTGCGCAACGGCGAGCTTGGCCAAGGCGGCCGGCTGTTCGGGCGCCAGGCGTTCGTCGGCATCAAGAGCCCGTATGGCACGGTTTCGTTCGGCCGCCAGTACACGATGACCTACCTCGCGCTGATGGGTGCGGACCTGATCGGCCCGGACATCTACGGTCTAGGTTCGCTCGACGCCTACGTACCGAACGCCCGCGCCGACAACTCGGTGAGCTACCTCGGCAGTTATGCGGGCGTGACACTCGGCGCCAACTACTCGTTCGGGCGCGACGCCGCCGGCACCGGCAACTCGCCGGGCCAAGGCACCTGCACGGGTTCGGTGGCCGGCAACCCCACGCAATGCCGCGAATGGTCCGTCATGCTCAAGTACGACGCGCCGCAGTTCGGTGTCGCGGCGTCGTATGAGGAACAGCGCGGCGGCAGCACCGCGGCGGCGAATTTCTTCGACGGTATAGCACCGACGCCGCTCACCAGCGCCACCGGCAAGGACGCCCGCACCCATGTGAGCGCCTACGCAAACCTCGGCAAATTCAAGTTCGGCGCGGGCTGGCTCAACCGCCGCGTCGAACCGTCGGCGCTCGCGCTCGCCGACGTGCGCTCGAATCTGTTTTTCGTCGGCGCGTCGTACTTCGTGACGCCCGCGTTCATCGTCGACGGCGAGGTCTATCACATCACCAATCGCGACCACGATACGCGCGCCACGATGGGCACGCTGCGCACCACCTACCTGCTGTCGAAACGCACCGCCGTCTACGCGCAGGCCTCGTATCTGGCCAACAGCGCGAAAGCCGCCTACTCGGTCAGCGGCGGTGGCGGCGGCACGACGCCCGCGCCGGGCACCGGCCAGACCGGCGCGATGGTCGGCATTCGTCACTCGTTCTAGGAGAAACCGCAATGAAGTGCACCTCCATCGCGCTCGCGGCGGCTGCCGCGCTGAGCCTCGCCGCGTGCGGCGCCAACGACGTCGGCACCGCCAATACCAGCCCGGTCGCGAGCGCGTTGCCGCAACTGAGCGCCGCCACGCCCGCGACGCTCGCCGGCAATTGCGCGGCGCTTGCGGCAAAGCTCAGCTTCGCCAACACCGTCTTCACCTCCGTCACCGACGTCGCGGCCGGCACCCTCGCGGTGGCCGGCAAGCCGATCGCCGAACACTGCCTGATCCAGGGCAACATGAATCAGCGCGTAAGCAGCGTCGACGGCAACACCTATGCGATCGGCTTCGAGATGCGTCTGCCGCTCGCCTGGAACGGACGCTTCTTCTACCAGGCCAATGGCGGCCTGGACGGCAATGTGGTCACGGCCACCGGCGAGATCGGCGGCGGCGGCCCGACCAGCGACGCGCTCAACATGGGCTTCGCGGTGATCAGTTCGGATTCGGGACACAGCGCCGCGCAGAACCCGCTGTTCGGCCTCGACCCGCAGGCGCGTCTTGACTACGGCTACAACACCGTCGCCGCGCTCACGCCGATGGCCAAGCAGATAATCAAACTCGCGTACGGCAAGGCGCCCGATCGCAGCTACTTCGACGGCTGCTCCAACGGCGGCCGCCATGCGCTCGTGGCGGCGGCACGTTCGTCGGGCGATTACGACGGCATCATTGCCGGCGATCCGGGCTTCCATCTGCCGAAAGCGGCGATCGGCGAAATGTGGAGCGCGCAACAATTGGCCAGCGTAGCGACCGCGACGACGGCGAACGGCCTGCCCGATATCACGACGGGATTCACGGCCGTAGAGCGTCAGATGGTCGCGTCGAAGATACTCGCCAAATGCGATGCGCTCGACGGCGTCAGCGACGGCCTCATCCAGGATATCAAGGCATGTCAGGCGAACTTCAGCCTCGCGAGCGACGTCCCCACCTGCAGCAACAACGTCCGCGACGGCACCTGTCTGACCGGCGCGCAAAAGACCGCGATCGGCAACGTGTTTTCCGGCGCGCGCAACAGCGCCGGCACGGCGCTGTATGCGAGCTTCCCTTACGACGCGGGTCTGGGCCCTGGCTGGTCGGCGTGGAAGCAGGCGAATTCGATCACGCTCGACCCGGCCGCGGCGGCGTTCACGTTCACCACGCCGCCGCAAAGCGCCTCGGTGCTGAGCCAGTTGTCGGCATACGCGCTGAACTTCAGCATGGACACCGACGCGCCGAAGATCTTCGCCACCAGCGGCGTGTATAGCGAGTCGGCCTGGTCGTTCATGACCCCACCGGACGAGACCAACCTCAGCGCGCTGAAGCTGCGCGGCGCGAAACTGATGGTCTATCACGGCACGAGCGATCCGGTGTTTTCGTCGAACGACACGACCGACTGGTATCAACGGCTCGCCACCGCCAACGGTGGCGATGCGTCCAACTTCGCGCGCCTTTACACGATCGCCGGGATGAACCATTGCAGCGGTGGCCCGAGCACCGATCAGTTCGACATGCTCACGCCGCTGATCGCGTGGGTCGAACAGGGCAAAGCGCCGGACAGCGTGATCGCCGCCGCACGCGACGCGAGCAACGTCGTACCGAATGCCGACGTGCCCGCCGCGTGGGGTGCGGGACGCACGCGGCCGCTCTGCGCGTATCCGAAAGTGGCTCGCTACCAGGGCGGCGATGTCAACACCGCGAGCAGTTTCGTTTGTAGTTGAGTGCTTGAGAAGGCGTCCATGCATGGACGCCTCCCGATTTACCACGCCCTCGTTGATGACAGTCTAAGGGCTGTGGTGCAACTAAGGTGCTTACGGTTACACGATCGCCCTAGTGCTGTCCTCGTGGACGACCTGAGCTTCACCCGTGTCCGGTCTGATCTTGAACCAGATGGAATACATCGCGGGCAGGAACACCAGAGTCAGAATCGTCCCTGCGAAGGTTCCCCCAATCAGCGTATAGGCCAACGTGCCCCAGAACACGGAATGGGTCAGCGGGATGAAGGCGAGCATCGCCGCGAGCGCCGTCAGGATGACTGGCCGGGACCGCTGGATGGTCGCCTCCACTACCGCATGGAAAGGCGCCATTCCTTCACGCTTATTCTGTTCGATCTGGCCTATCAGGATCAGCGTATTGCGCATCAATATGCCAGAGAGGGCAATGAGTCCCACCAGGGCATTGATACCGAACGGCTGATTGAACAGCAGCAGTGTCGGAACCACACCGATCAACCCCAGTGGACTCGTCGCGAACACCATCATGGTGGAAGCAATCGAGCGCGTCTGGAAAATGATGATCAGCAGGGTGAGTGCGATCATGATCGGAAAGAGTGGCACGAGCGCCTGATTCGCCTTGCCGGCCTCCTCAATCGCCCCGGCTTCCTCGATCCGGTAACCGTCCGGCAGCTTCGCGATAATCGGCTGCAGTTGCGCGAGCATCGCAGTCGAGACATCAGGCGGCTGCAGCCCTTCAGCAATGTCGCCCCGTACAGTGACGGTCGGCGTGCGGTCGCGACGACGAAGTATCGGATCCTCCATCCGGATATCGACCTTTCCAATCTGTGAGAGGGGCACGCGCTGACCACCGGCACCCACCAGCGTGAACGCATTGATTCGATCAGGGTCCAGTCGCACGTCGCCGGCCGATCTTGCAACGACTTCGACCGAACGGATGTCCTCCCTAACGTGGGTGACGGGAATACCGGTCAGCAGGAACTGCAACTGCTGGGCGACCGAACTGGAGCTCAACCCAAGCGCCTGGATCCGGTCCTGATCCAGCGTGAAATGCAGGGTGGGCACGAGAGGGCCCCAGTCGGTATTCACCGTTCGCATCTTCGGGCTGGCGTTCATGACACCCGCGACCTGCGCGGCGATGGTGCGCAATTTCTCCGGATCCGGTCCCATGACGCGGAATGCGACCGGATAAGGTGAATAAGGACCGAACACAAGCTGGGTGACGCGAACCTGCGCCGCGGGCACGAGACCTTCGGCGATGGCCTTGCGCAGGCGGAACTTGAGCGCCTCCCGCTGCTCCTCGTCACTGGTGCTTATCACCACTTTTGCGAACGACGGATCCGGCAGTTCCGGAGACATTGCCAGATAGAAGCGCGGCGCCCCCTGTCCGATGTATGACGTCACGATTTTTGCCTCGGGCTGCTTCGCAAGCCATGCCTCGACCTTTGCCGTTGCCGCCGAGGTTTGCCCGATGGACGTACCGTAGGGCATCTGCACCTCAACAAGGACTTCCGGCCGGTCGGAGGTGGGGAAGAACTGCTTCTTCACGACGCCCATTCCCATCACCGCAACGACGAATGAAACGATTACGATCCCTGCAACCATCCACTTGCGTTGAACCACGCGTATCAGGAACTGGCGAAAGCGCCGGTAGTTCGGGGTGTTGTAGATCGCCCCATGGCCGCCCTCGATTTTGGGAATGTCGGGCAAGAGCTTGACACCCAGATAGGGAGTGAAGACGACGGCAACGATCCACGACGTGATCAGCGCGATACCCACGATCCAGAACATGTTGCTGGTATATTCCCCCGCCGTCGAGCGGGCAAAGCCGTTGGGCATGAAGCCGATTGCCGTGACCAGCGTACCTGAAAGCATTGGGGCGGCCGTGTGGCTCCACGCGTAGGCTGATGCCTGGACACGGCTATACCCCTGCTCCATTTTCACCACCATCATCTCGATGGCAATGATCGCATCATCGACCAGCAGACCGAGTGCAAGGATCAGCGAGCCGAGCGTAATGCGGTCGAAGTTCTTGCCGGTCGCGGCCATGACGACAAACACCCCGGCGAGCGTCAGCGGCACCGCTGCCGAGACGACAATTCCTACTCGCCAACCCATGCTGGCAAAGCTCACCACCATCACGACAAGCAGGGCAACAAAGAATTTGACCATGAACTCGTCAATCGCCGAATGGATATTGACAGCCTGGTCGGTCACCTTGGTGAGGCTCATACCCAGCGGCAGCCCGGCGTTAATTGAAGCCACGTCCTTATCGAGCGCCTGCCCCAGGTTAAGCCCGTTCCAGCCGTCACGCATGACGACGCCAAGCAGCAACGCGGGGTCGCCGTTGTTGCGAATCTGGAAGGTGGCAGGGTCTTCATAGCCACGTTCGATGGTGGCTACGTCCGAGAGCTTGAGCGTTCGGCCCTGCACAACGATGGGCGTGTCGCGGATTTTCTGCAGCTTGTCAAAGGCTCCCTCGATGCGAATGAACACCTGGGCGCCAGACGTGTCGATCGACCCTGCCGGTGTCAGGACATTCTGGCCATTCAGCGCCGCGAAAATATCCTGCGGCGTCACGCCCAGCGTCGCGAGCCGATCGTGCGAAAACGAGATATAGATCCGTTCGGCCTGCTCGCCAACGATGTTGACCTTCTTCACGCCCGGCACGTGAAGAAGTCGCTGACGCAGACCCTCGGCGTCACGCACAAGCAGCCGTTCCGGCTGCCCTTTCGCCTTCAGCGCGAACAGTGCAAAAGTGACGTCGGAATACTCATCGTTAACGAGAGGACCTATGACCCCGGGAGGCAGACTGGCATGCTCATCGGAGAGCTTCTTGCGGGCCTGATAAAACTGCTCCGGCACGTCGGCCGGTGGCGTGCTGTCCAGCAGAGTCACCGTTGTGAATGCCAGCCCCGGGCGCGTATAGGTTTCGGTACGATCGTAATATCGCAACTCCTGCATGCGCTTTTCGAGCGGCTCCGCCACCTGGTCCTGCATTTCCTGAGCCGTGGCGCCAGGCCATGCCGTGATAACCGTCATCGACTTGACGGTAAAGGGGGGATCTTCTGCGCGTCCAAGCTTGAGGAAAGCGACGATCCCGGCAACGGAAATCAGGATGATCAGAAAGAGCGTGACCGAGCGCTCGCGAACGGCCAGAGCCGAGAGATTGAAGCCGCTCATTGCGTCTCTCCGTCCCGTTTGACCGAAGCCATCGCCGTGCCGTCGTCGGCGAGGCGAACCTTTTCGCCGTCATGAATCAGCTGGGCGCCAAGCGCTACAACCCGCTCGCCCTCATGAAGGTCGCCGGTAACGGTCGCCGTCTCGTTGCTGAGCGCCACCACCCGAACCTTGTGCCAGGACACGTGAACCGGAGAGCCTTCAATTGTCCAGACACCGGTGCCGGTTCCCGGGTCGAACAATGCACCCACCGGCACCTCCAGAGCGGTGTCACGCTGCCCACCGTTGCCAGCAAGGTTGACCGTCACGGTGGCACCCAGTGGGGCGTCGGCAAGTGCGCCGCCCAGAACGTACCGGGCTTCGTACGTACGGGTCAGGCGATCGGCCGAGTCCGAGAGTTGCCGCAACGAGGCGGGCACACGCGTCCCGTTCGCGCCGTAGAGCGATGCCTGCGCAATCGAGCCCGGAGCGGGGCGCAGTGTTTCAGGAAGCTGGACCACCGCCTCACGCGGCCCCGCGTGCGCGAGACGCACGACGACCTGCCCCGCAATGACGACCTGCCCCGGCTCTGCAAGCGTCTCCATAACCACGCCGTCGGCGTCGGCCACGAGAACGGCATACCCGGAGGCATTGTTGGCGAGATCGGCCTGCGCCCTGGCAGCGACGAGTTGCGCTTTCGCGGAGTCGGCGGCCGCCTTGAGCTGCTCATAGGTCGATGCCGAAACCGCGCCGGCTGCCACGAGGTCGCGGTACCGCACTTCGTCGTCAGCCGTCTGCGTGGCCCTGGCCTGCGCAGCGTCAACCAGTTGCTGCTGCGATCTGGCCTGCAAGCCCAGATCAATCGGATCGATGCGAATCAGAGGCTGGCCGCGCTTGACCGTCTGCCCCGCATTAACCAGACGCTCGATGACTTTTCCCTGAACCCGGAAACCAAGATCGCTCTCAACCCGGGCACCCACCACGCCCGTGAACGAGCGACTCTCTCCCGGTGCGCGCTGGACTGCGCTTGTGCGCACGATCGGAGCCTCGGTACGCGGGTCGGGGACATGCGGGTCACTGCATGCCGCAAGGGCAAGCGATGCCAGGCTCAGTGTAAAAACGAAAGAACGATGCCGGAACATGAGGTCACTCCTTGCGACTAGTTGGAGGCCTCATTCTGATACCAGTGACTAAATCAGTCAATAGTCACAAATGAAATTATGGGGAAAGGCTCCTGAGCACCAGGCTAGCAAGCTGGGTCGTTGCTTCATCTGCCGAATCGAGGTTGTGCTGAAGCAGCAGGGGATTGAAGTAGGGCTTCATCACCAGGAAGATCGCGTTCACCGCCTCATCCAAGGGCGTCTTGCGCTCAAATTCGCCAGCCTCCCGGCCCAGCACCACAATATCGGTCAGAAGCCGCCGGATCTGTTCCTCATAACCACGAGTGGAAGGCCAGGGCGAAGCCGCAGCAACGGCGGCAATATCGTAAAGTTTGCGGTCCTGGAAGAAGAGTTCACGTCCGGACGCGAGTAACGCCTTGAACATACGGCGAAATTTCTCGGTTGCGCTGTGAACGTCGTCTACGGCCTCGGTGACGGCCGCGATGATGGCAGCGAGGCGATTCGCACAGATCACCTCGCCTATGGCCTGTTTCGAGTCAAAAAACTTGTAGATATAGGCTTTGGAAAAACCGATCTGCTTTGCAAGGTCGGAGACAGTTGTCTTTTCGTAGCCGTATCGGGTGAAGTACTCCGTCGCTGCCTCAACGATTTGCGCGCGAACTTCATGCTCCGACGGGCCACGGGACGGGGGGGCGGATGTGAGGGACGTGTTCATGACTAAAGCTTAGCCGCTCAGAGAGTGATTGACAACCTGTGACCATATTGTATATTAGTCACAACTTCATCACTTCCCGAGACGATCATGCGTTCGTATCGCCCCATTCTTCTGCTGATCAGCGCCGCTGTCCTTTCCGCCTGCACCGTCGGTCCCGACTACCACCGGCCGGATGCACCACTTGCGCAGAGCTATATGACGCAGCGGCCTTCGGCAAAGGCCGCTGCCGTTTCCCCGGCGGATCTTTCAGCCTGGTGGGAGGGCTTCGATGATCCTCTCCTCACCCGCTACGTTTCCCTAGCCCTGGCTCAGAACCTGGACCTCGCCCAAGCCGTCGCGCGGATTGACCAGGCGCGCGCGAGCGTTGGCACCGCTACTGCGGCACTGCTTCCCTCGGCGACAGCATCAGCCTCGGCGGCCCGAGCCTACCAGTCGATCGATACGCCGGTGGGCCAGTTGCTCAATGCGACGCCAGATTACAAGCGCTGGGGAAGCGAGTACGAAACCAATCTGGAAGCCGGTTGGGAAATAGACATTTTTGGTGGTCTGCGCAGGCAGCGTGAAGCCGCGCTCGCCGATTATTCAGCCACCCGGGCGGCGGCCGTCGCCACCCGACTGGCCGTCGCAGCCCAGACAGCGGACATCTACGTCACCGTACGGGGCCTTCAGACCCGCCTGGATATCGCGAATCGGCAGGTGAAGACACAGGAAGAACTGCTCGCTGACGTGCAGCTCCTTTACTCGAAGGGCGCGGCCGCCGACTATCAGGTTCAGCAGGCGCAAGGCACTCTCGACCAGGTCCGGGCAACGGTACCCGTCCTCAATGCGGGCCTGGATGCGGCGTTGAACGCGCTTGATGTCATGCTGGGCTCGCCGCCGGGGACGCACCGGGCAGAACTGCTCACGTCCGCGCCCATCCCCGCAGCGCCACCCATCGCGGATATGGGCACGCCGGCAGACCTGCTACAACGGCGCCCGGATCTGATCGCCGCTGAACGTCATCTCGCGGCGTCCAACGCCCGAATTGGCGCGGCAATGAGCGAATACTATCCGACGGTCTCGCTGAACGCTTTCCTTGGCAGCGCAACCGCAGCCGGCGCCGGAACGCTTTTCACGGGCGGCGCCAGCCAGATGGCAGGCCTCGTCGGATTACGCTGGCGCCTGTTCGACTTCGCCCGGATCAACGCCGACGTCAACGAGGCAAAAGGCGCCGACGCGCAGGCGCTCGCAGGCTACCGCCAGGCCGTACTTCGCGCCACCGAGGATGTTGAAAGCTCGCTCTCGTCGTTGGTGAACCGCGAGTTACAGGCCACCACTCTTTCGCACGCGGAATCGTCATTGTCCAAGGCGAGGGACTCCTCGATGGCCGCTTACCGCGGCGGTGCTGCAAGCTTCATCGATGTACTCCACGCGGACGAGACCCTGCTGCAGGCTTCTGACGCAAGAGCGCAGGCGCAAACGGAAACGGCTCGTGCGGCGATCGCGACGTTCAAGGCGCTCGGCGGTGGATGGAATCCAGATTCACTTCAACCGCAGCAGTCGTCATCTGCGCGCTCCGCAGGGAAGAATGCAGCATCGGACGGCGCATAAGTTGCGCACCACAAACGAGTCTCGCAGGATCGCGCACGCGGGATATTGGTAAAGGCCCCTCAGACGCAACCGTCCTCCAATAGAGTTTGCGAGGTCTCCGGTTCGCGATCTGGGGCGTCCAGCAGGATACCCACACCGGTTCTGGTCGCCTGCGCATTGCCACTGGCTGCGGCGCAGCTCGACATTTCATCACTGTTCACGCTGCAGTCACCAAGATGGTCTCATTTAGTCGTTCTCTCATCGAAAGCAGCCGCCCGACAACATCACCCAGACAGGTATGGTGGCACTCACGGTTTCGATAAATGAACGGGGAAGCCCACTCGAAGCCGGGCCGCCCAGGCTTGAAGAAATCCCCAATGATCGCCTGACTCTGCCCGGATCGATTTCCCCGGTGATGTCGCCCGGATCATGCGCGACTCGCACCGCTCTTCATTTGCCCGACACTTCCGTGGCCCCCGCCCATGCGACGCGCTATCGGTCACCCGGGCTCACTTGAGTCGGCGCATGCAGTACGGGCGTGAGGCGAGTCGTCGTCCGGGAGGCGCTCGTCCGTCGTTGTGAAACGTGCGAGTTGCGCGCTGACGTCCCTCAGGATTTCATTCGCACAAGCATGATCAGTGTCCCGGATTGCCCGCGACAGCGCGACTGCACCCACCATCGTGGCTAGCATGGTCACCGCTACCGCCTTGGATTGGGGCTTGCCACCCGTCTCCGTCTCCAGCGTTTGAGCAATCAACTCGACATAGCGCTGGATGCCGTCACGAAAGGCTTCGCGCGTGCCTGCAGCCTGCCGCCATACCTCGGTTACAAGTGCCGCGTTGGGACAGCCGACTTCGGGGTGGTCCCGATGAGCAGCGGACAGATAGCGGTGAACAAACTCCGCCGTGGAGAGCCCGGCAAACTCACTCAGCGTATCTTCGAAGGCGCGGCTCGTAGCCGCCTTGGTCAGTGCTTCTTTGGACCGGTAGTGGCTATACAGCGCGCCGTGTGTCAGCCCCGCCGCCGCCGCGACCTCGGCAACACTTATTTGATCAAAGCCGCACTCCCGAATCAGAGCAGCTGCGGCCTTCTCGATCGCTTCACGGTTCTCGGTTGCCCGAGCCTTGGTGACCTTCATTCTGTTCTCCAGAGCACGTGGCCTTCATGGCCCACGGCGGCCCAGCCACGTCTAATCATTGCAATCACAATTTTACGCCTTGTTGGCATAGGAAAAGCGCCCCTCTAAACGAGGATTGGCACTCGCGTTAAGCATCAAGCGCCGTTATCACGAGAGCCGCCCGAGGCAGGGCGCTCCTGCAGACGAAACACCACGTGGGGAAATCGCTTGACTTTATTAATTATACACGCAATCATTGTATTCATTGCAGTCGCAATGATAATCAGGCGCTAGCGTCTGACCTGAAATCCCACCTGGAGATAAACATGAACATCGAAGGTTCCGTAGTACTGTTGACCGGCGCTAACGGCGGTATCGGTCGTGCTTTCGTCAAAGCGTTGCTTGATCGTGGCGCGGCGAAGATCTATCTCGGCGTGCGCAACCCGACGTCCGTGCAGGACCTGCTTGCCGCATCTGATCGTCTGGTCGCGGTGGAACTGGATCTCGCCCGTCCCGACCAGATCGCGAGCGTCGCCAGCACCACTCCCGACATTAATCTGCTGATCAACAACGCAGGAACGGCTGCCTTTAGCGGCGCGCTTTCTGCCAGCGATACTTCTGGCGCGCGCGCAGAGATGGAAGTGAACTACTTCGGCGTTCTCGCACTTTCTCAAGCGTTGCGCAACACACCGGCATTCCGCGCAGGCGGCGCTATCGTCAACATTCTTTCGGTTCTTTCGCATATCACGCTGCCTGTCGCGGGAACGTACTCGGCGTCGAAAGCGGCGGCATTGCATCTCACCCGCACCCTGCGGGCCGAACTGAAGTCACGTGGCGTTCAGGTACTCGCCGTCTTGCCGGCACAAACGGACACGGCTATGGGCGCTGCGTTGCCGGAACCGAAACTGACGCCCCAGCAGGTTGCTGCCGGAGCGCTGGACGCCCTCGCTGAGGGACTGGATGAAGTCTTTCCGGGTGAACTCTCGCAAACAACGGCAAAGGCATTCAGGAATGATCCCGACGGTATCCAGGCTCACATGGCGCAGCTCGTTCATTCCATTTCCTGACGCTCGACTTAAGGCAGGAGTATTTCCATGACAAGGAAAGTTGTTTTGATCACCGGCGCGTCCTCCGGCATCGGGGATGCGACCGCGCGAACGCTGGCAGATGCGGGGTATCGCGTCTTCGGCGGCGTGCGCAGACCGGATACCGCAGTTGCGGCGCCTGGCATCGAGTACGTCCAGATGGATGTGCAGAGCGAGGAGTCGGTGACGTCGGCGGTGAACCTCGTGCTCACGAAAGCTGGTCGCATCGATATCCTCATCAACAATGCTGGTGTCTCCCTGGTCGGCCCGGTGGAGGCCACCAGCGATGCCGAAGCCAAAGCCCTGTTCGACGTCAATGTCTTCGGTGTCCTGCGAGTGGTGCGAGCCGTGCTGCCCTCCATGCGACACAATCGCAGCGGAATCGTCGTCAACATCAGTTCAGTTCTTGGCTTTCTGCCGGCCCCTTTCATGGGGCTGTATGCCAGCAGCAAGCACGCGCTCGAGGGGCTCTCGGAGTCGCTGGACCATGAGGTTCGCGCATTAGGCGTGCGTGTCGTGCTCGTCGAGCCGAGCTTCACGCGAACGAAGCTTGATACGAATGCAACGCGAACACAGGCCGTCATCGTGGACTATGCTGCCGCGTTGGCGAGCAGCATCGATGCGGTGCAGCAACAGGTGAACAGCGCCCCACCACCGAGTGAAGTGGCGAAAAAAGTCCTCTCGATCATAGAGGGGGCACGCCATCTCAGGCAGCCAGCGGACGGACGCGCGAAGCTGCTTAGCTTTTTACGTCGCTTTGCGCCATCCGCCCAGGTCGACAAGAGCCTCCGGCGCGCGTTCGGTCTTCAGGGCAAGGCTATGTGACAAGACATCACCTTATGGAACTTACCGCACCTCATTATGTGCATATGCACTTTTTGTGTCGGTGTTCGAGATGCGTTTGTCCGTAACTGACCTCGATACCAAATCCTGCGCTACGTATGCCCGGCTTAACTAACTCGATGCCACATCATGAATATGTTTTTAAAGATCATAGTTGCGACTGTCATTGCAATTCCGGGTACGACTTTCGCGCAAAACAAGGTATCGGCGCTCCACGCAGATACGACGACCGATCCGGATTCCCGCTCCCCCTTTGCGAAGAGCGACTATTCCGCGTCGAAACAGTCAACCGAATCTACGGGTCAGTACGAAAGGAAGCTGCCAGAGCCGCGCACTGACGTGGTTCTGAGCCCCTACTCCCCGCCAATTCATGACGTCAAAAAATGATGACTGGCTCTGGCTGACTGTGGATTCAGCCGGTCAATACAACACCTGAATCTGCATGAGCAGCGGAGACGAATACAGCCGCCTTGTCCTCGTACCCGCACGAGCGTGAATCAAGTGCAAAACCCCGTAAGATTAATCGTCTTACGGGGGTTTTTTTGTCTGCACCAAGACCTTCGCGCCGACAGTATAGGGACGTACGAAAGGGCAATAGACCAAGGGCAAAAAAGCTCAGCGCGCTTTACTCCCCGCGCTCCAATTGAAACCAAAGCCCAATTGCAGCGACGGCAACCACTTCGCGCATGCCTGGAAAGCCAGATACGCGCCGCCGACAGCGAACAGCACCGGGATCAGGAAGTCCTGGCTCACGCGGGTAAATTCGAACATCAGCACGACAGCCGTAATCGGCATCTGCATCGACGCGGCCAGAAACGCCGTCGCGCCGACCACCGCGAAGCCGCCCAGCGAAGCCCCCGGCCAGATCAGACTCCACAGTCCGCCGAGCACAATCGCGAGCAAGGCGCCATTCGCGAGCCCCGGCGTCAGCAGACCGCCCTCGGCACCCGCGCGCAAACTGCTGACGGTAATCACGACCTTCAGCACCAGCAACATCGCGGCAAGGCCGATCGTCAAGCCACCGTCGAACGCGAGGCCCGCCGGCCCTTTGCCGTTGCCGAGCAATTGCGGAAAATGCATGGCCAGCACGCCGACGATCGCGAAGTTCAGCAGCGACAACACCGGCAGACGCCAATCCTTCGGTGCCGCCGCGCGCGAACGCTTCGTGATCTCGGTGAACCCCCACGCCGCCGCGCCGAAAATCGGCCCGCACACCGCCGACCACACCACCAGCGACGCGCTTAGCGTCAGCGACGGCACCAGGTACTGATGCTCGTTGCCCAGCCCCGCCTGCGCGACCAGCGCGGCCACCGCCGACGTCACGATTGCCGGCACCAGCGCCGTCCAGCCGAACGTGCCGAGCAGCACTTCGAGCACGAACACCGCGCCGCCGAGCGGCACGTTATAGACCGCGGCGAGACCGGCGCCCGCGCCGCACGCCACCATGATGCGGCTCTGCGCGACCGACAATCCCGCGCGCCGCGACAACCAGCCGGCCAGCATCGAGCCGATTTCGCGCGGCGCCACCTCGCGGCCGAGTGGCGAACCCAGCGCGACCGTGACGATCTGCAGCACGGCGTGCACGCTCGTGCTCAACAGCGGCATTTGCGGATCGTCGGATTTGACAGCTTGGCGGATGCTGACGAGCGGGCGGCCGAAACGGTACAGCGCCCACCAGCCGAGCCCCGCCACCAGTCCGCACAGCGTCAGCACGAGTACGCGACGTTCGGGCGTCGCCGCACTCACGCCCTGCAGAAAACTTTCGCCGCTAATCAGGTGCGTGATGCTGTAACCGTAGGCGAGATGCTGAATGCCGTGCAGCAGCAATGCGAGCAGCATGCCGCCAAGACCGGCGCCGAGACCGGTGAGCAACGTGACCACGGCCAATGCCGGCAACGAACCCCGTTCGCGGCGCACCGGCTGTGAAATGATGGATTTGACGGACATGGCGCGTAAGCGGAAGCAAAGTGGAGAGAATCTCGCCATACTATTTCGCAACGCAACATGAGTCCAATTGATTTTTAATCTCGACTAATGCGTTCCACGCATAGATAAAACGGCCTGCTTTGCCCGCCTCGTTTCGGTGACGGCACAGGCCGCCTCGCCGAAACAACGCACGTCCCGGTCGATCTCAGTGCACGCTCAGTGCGCCGACACAAAGAACATCGACACCACGCACGCCACGCCGGCAAGCCACGCCAGCGAACGCAGCGACGCCAGGTTCGCGACATAAAAAACGCCATGCAACACACGGATGACGACAAACGCAATCGCCAGCGCGTTGACCCACGGGTTCGTCCCGCCCGTCTGCCCGGCCACGACGATCGCGGCGGTGAACATCGCCAGCGCTTCCCAAGCGTTCTGATGGGCGGCTTGTGCACGTGCGCGCCAGCCCTCGAGACCGGCGAGATACGCCCGCGGCGCACGGTTGTCGTAGCGCTTGCTGCCTTTCGCGAGCATCGTCCACGGCAACGGCAGCAGCGCAACGATCAGCAGGCATAGATGCGGAGTGGTCATGAGTTGTCGGTCTCCTCGGTCGATGCGGTCAAAGCGACGCGGATGCCGCGAGCCGTTGTTATACCTGTCGCCCTCGCCCGCCGCAAACCGGCATCACGCGAGCGGGGCTTCTACCCGCGATGCCCCGCACCGCCCTTTCGCTGTCGAATCGAGCGTTTCCCAACTCAAACCGGCATCAAATTCGCTTTACAAATACCCCACTTAAAATCAGACAAAATTACTACAATAATTACATTAAGCAAACATAAAGCCTGCATTGCAATGCGGCATCAATTCCGTTCCAGGGATTAATACGGATAAAAGTGCGTTCATCCATGCAAGCGCTTAACGCTCGGCGTACACTCGCTCGAAGCCCATGCCACGGGGCTGCGGGGCTGCAGAGCCGCCCGTCGTGAAACGCGGGTTATTAGAGACTCAGGAGAACAATCAATGAGCTGGACACGGGAACAGAGAAACGTCACGATCGCCGCCTATCTGGGCTGGACACTGGACGCATTCGATTTCTTTCTAATGGTGTTCGTATTGAAAGATATCGCGGCGGAGTTCAATACGAAAATCCCGGCGGTCGCCTTCGGCATCATGCTGACCTTGATGATGCGTCCGGTCGGCGCATTGATTTTTGGCTGGCTTGCCGACAAATACGGCCGCCGTCCCACGCTGATGGTCAACATCGCGTGCTTCTCGCTGCTGGAATTGCTGTCCGGCTTCTCGCCGAATCTGACCACCCTGCTCGTGCTGCGCGCATTGTTCGGTATCGCGATGGGTGGCGAATGGGGCGTCGGCGGCGCCTTGACCATGGAAACCGTGCCGCCGAAATCGCGCGGCTTCGTCTCCGGTCTGTTGCAGGCCGGCTACCCCAGCGGCTACCTGCTCGCGTCGGTGGTGTTCGGCGTGTTCTATCAATACATCGGCTGGCGCGGCATGTTCTTCGTCGGCGTGCTGCCCGCGCTGCTCGTGCTGTATGTGCGCGCGCACGTGCCGGAATCGCCCGCGTTCCAGACGCTCGAAAAGAAAGCCCGTCCGGGTCTGGTCGCCACGCTCAAGCAAAACGTCGGCCTGTCGATCTACGCGATCATTCTGATGACCGCGTTCAACTTCTTCTCGCACGGCTCGCAGGATCTGTATCCGACCTTCCTGCGCGTGCAACATCAGTTCGACGCGCACACGGTGTCGTGGATCACGATCACGTTGAACGTCGGCGCGATTTGCGGTGGCCTGTTCTTCGGCTCGTTGTCGGAGAAGATCGGCCGCAAACGCGCCATCTTCATCGCCGCGTTGATCGCGTTGCCGGTGCTGCCGTTGTGGGCGTTTTCGAGCACGCCGATTCTGCTCGCGCTCGGCGCCTTCCTGATGCAGATCTCGGTACAAGGCGCATGGGGCGTGATTCCAGTACACCTGAACGAAATCTCGCCCGATGAAATCCGCGCCACGTTCCCCGGTCTCGTGTATCAGCTCGGCAATCTGATCGCGTCGGTGAACGGCCCGCTGCAAGCCAGCGCCGCGGAAGCGCACGGCAACAACTACGCGCTCATCATGGGCACGGTGATCGGCATCGTCGCGGTGGTGATCGCGGTGCTGATTCCGTTTAGCCGCGAACGTCGCGGCATCGACATGACGCAGTCGGCGAAAGAGGTCGCGGCCTAAAGATTCAAGCGTTCGAACTAAACAGCGATTTTGCTGGCCCGCTCGCGGTCGCATTAGGGCACAATAGGCGCACAGGCGGCTCGATCCGCCACGACGTGAAGCCAGCGTCGCCTACAGAATGCAGCAGTAAGCCGGGCCAAACAGAGTAGCAATGCCATACGAGGCCGTTCCGATTTCTATCGGAACGGCCTTTTTTATTTCCGCGCGTTTTGACGCACCGCGCAAACCGGGAAAGCCAGGCCTTCGTCAGGTCTTCTAGAGGAGTTAGTCCATAGCGGACACTTGATCGCAGTCCTCATCCTTCTTATCCTGAAAAAAACGGCTGTTTCAAATAAACATTTGAATCGCTTGTTTGCGGGCCGGACGCCCGGCAACTGGGAGACGCAACATGGCAGTTCGCACAACGGGCCGGCACGCCGGCGATACGAAGTCCCGCATCCTCGACGCCGCCGAAACCCTGTTTATCGAATGCGGCTACGAGGCGATGTCGTTGCGCCAGATTACTTCGCGAGCCGAAGTGAATCTCGCGGCAGTCAACTATCACTTCGGCAGCAAGGAATCGCTGATTCACTCGATGCTGTCGCGCCGCCTCGACAAGCTGAATCAGGAGCGCCTCAAGCTGCTCGACCGCTTCGACGAGATGCTCGGCGCGCGTCTGACCTGCGAGCACGTGCTCGGCGCGATGTTTATTCCGGCACTGCGTCTGTCGCGCGATCCGCGCGTGGGCGGCAAGGCGTTTCTGCGCCTGCTGGGACGCGCATACACGGACCCGTCGTCGTTCATTCGCGACTTTCTGAACGCGCATTACGAGTCGGTGGCCGTGCGCTTTTTCGACGCGTTCCAGCGTGCGTTGCCGCATCTGCCGCGCGAGGAACTCGGCTGGCGTCTGCACTTCGCGATCGGCGCGTTGTCGGGTGTGCTGGCCGGCACCGATACCGACAGCCTGATCTCCGAGTTCTCGCAGGGCAAGTCGATGAACGACCTGCAATTGATCGCGCGTCTGGCGTCGCTGATGGTCGCCGCACTCAAGGCGCCGCTGCCCGACAGCACGCAACTGGCCGCGTTCGCCGCGGTACTGGGCGACGCGACGGAGAGCGGTGCGGACTGTCCGCTGGAAAGCGCCGCGCAGGCGGCGAGCCCGGCCGGCGCGACGCAGTCGTCGGCGCAAGGCGCGGTGCAATCGACAGAATCGGAGGCAACGGATGCGCGAGACGGCGAACATCGCGGCGGCGCCATGGACGCCGGTTCGTTTCAGCACGCGCTGCACGGCACGGCTTGACCGCAACCCACCTGCGGAGCAAGGCGAAAAGCAACGCACTACGTCGAGCAGTTCAACGTGGACGGCACCGCGACGGTCCGTCCACGCGCAACCCGGAATGAAACGTGCTCATGACAAACCCAGAGTCGAACGGCCCGTCTAAAACCCGCACCTAAGCGACGTTGCGGTGTCGAACCGAGACACGACACCGGCAACGTCGCCCGCGAATCGAAGCAACGGAATCAACAGAACGCGAGCCCGTCCGCGCCCCGTGGAGGCGTTCGCACGCACCATCGAAACAGGAGGAAACGTCATGCCGTGGTTCATCCTAGTGCTCGTCATTGCCGCCCTGGCGCTCGTCTACGTTCAGGCGCGCGCCGCCTGGTGGCTGGCCTTCCTGATCGTCTGGGTCGCGGCCGCGCACGTCAGCGGCGCGGCGGGCGCGGTGGCGACGACGTTGCTGGCAATCGTGTTCGTCCTCCCTGCCCTCGTGCTCGCGGTCAGGCCGCTGCGTCGCGCGTGGCTCACGAAACCGGTGCTCGACGTGTTCCGCAAGATCCTGCCGGAGATGTCGCCGACCGAGCGCGACGCGATCGAAGCCGGCACGGTCTGGTGGGACGCCGAACTATTCTCCGGACGCCCGCACTGGGACACGCTGCTCGGCTACGGTCCCGCCACGCTGACTGCGGAAGAACAATCCTTCCTCGACGTCGAATGCGAACAGCTCTGCGATCTCGCGAACGACTGGGAAACGACCATGGTCTGGCAGGACCTGTCGCCGCAAACCTGGCAGTACATCAAGGAACGCGGCTTTCTCGGCATGATCATTCCGAAGCAGTACGGCGGCAAACAGTTCTCCGCCTACGCGCATTCGCAGGTCATCATGAAGCTCGCCACGCGTTGCTCGGCCGCCGCCGTTTCGGTGATGGTGCCGAACTCGCTCGGCCCCGCCGAATTGCTGATGCACTACGGCACCGAAGAGCAAAAGAACCACTATCTGCCGCGCCTCGCGCGCGGCGAGGAAATCCCCTGCTTCGCGTTGACGAGTCCGTACGCGGGTTCGGACGCGGCGGCGATTCCCGACGTCGGCATCGTCTGCAAGGGCACTTTCGAAGGCCGCGAGACGCTGGGTTTTCGCGTCACGTGGGACAAGCGCTACATCACGCTCGGCCCGATCGCCACCGTGCTCGGTCTCGCGTTCCGCGCGCTCGA
Organism: Paraburkholderia sp. BL21I4N1; assembly: GCF_002973525.1. Lineage (GTDB taxonomy): Bacteria > Pseudomonadota > Gammaproteobacteria > Burkholderiales > Burkholderiaceae > Paraburkholderia. The sequence continues at coordinate 224,891 of NZ_PVEN01000010.1, read as the reverse complement.
TCCGGACCACCTGCTCGGCGCGAACGATGAACCCGGCATTACCTGCGCGCTGATTCCGACCGACCATCCGGGCGTGAATATCGGCCGTCGTCACTGGCCGTTGAACGCGGTGTTCCAGAACGGCCCGAACTCGGGCAAGGACGTCTTCATTCCACTCGACTGGGTGATCGGCGGCCGCGCGCAGGTCGGCAACGGCTGGCGCATGCTGATGGAATGTCTCGCGGCGGGCCGGGCGATTTCGCTGCCGTCGTCGAATGTGGGCATGGCGAAAATCGCCGTGCGCGGCACCGGCGCTTATGCGGCGGTGCGCCGCCAGTTCCGCACCGCCGTCGGCAAGTTCGAGGGCGTGCAGGAAGCGCTCGGCCGCATGGGCGGCAACCTGTACGTGATGGACGCCGCGCGGCGTCTATCCGCGCATGCGGTCGATCTCGGCGAAAAACCGTCGGTGATTTCGGCGATCGCGAAGTATCACATCACCGAGCGCGCCCGCATGGTCATCAACGACGGCATGGATATCGCCGCCGGCAAGGGCATCTGCATGGGGCCGTCGAACTTTCTGGCGCGTGCCTACCAGCAGGTGCCGATCGCGATCACCGTGGAAGGCGCGAACATTCTCACGCGCTGCCTCATCATCTTCGGCCAGGGTGCGATTCGCTGCCATCCGTACGTGCTGAAGGAAATGGCCGCGACCCGCGAAACCGATCACGCGAAAGCCTTGCGCGATTTCGACGACGCGTTCTTCGGCCACGTCAGCTTCACGCTCTCCAACGTGGTGCGCAGTCTGGTCTACGGCGTCACGGGCGGGGCGGTGATCGCCGCACCGCGCTCGGCGTACGCGCCGCTGCACGCGTACTACCGCGCGGCGACCCGTCTGTCGACCGCCTTCGCGCTGCTCGCCGACGTCTCCATGTTCGTGCTGGGCGGCGACCTGAAGCGTCGTGAGCGCATCTCGGGGCGATTGGGCGACGTGCTGTCGCAGCTCTACCTGATTTCGGCAACGCTCAAGCGTTTCGAGGACGAAGGCCGTCAGCAGGACGACCTGCCTTTGGTGCGCTGGGGTGTCGAGGACTCGCTGTACAAAGCGCAACACGCGCTCGACGGCGTGCTCGCCAACTATCCGAACCGCCTCGCCGCGGGCCTCGTGCGCGTGCTCGCGTTCCCGTTCGGGCTGCCGTACCGCGAGCCGTCCGACAGTCTCGGCAGCGAGATCGCGGAGTTGATGCAGACACCCGGCGCGGCACGCGACCGTCTGGTATCGGACTCGTACGTGCCGCATCCGGACGTCGACGCGCTCGGCTACGGCGAGCTGGTGTTCCAGTTGAACCCGCGCTTCACGCAGATCGACCAGAAGCTGCGCGAGGCCGTCAAGCAGGGCCTGCTCGAACCGATGCCGCAAAGCCTGCCGCAACTGGCCGCGTGGACCGACGCGGCGCAGCGTCAAGGCCTGATCGACGCCGAGGAGCGCCGCGTGCTGGACGACTACGCGCGCTATGGCGCGCACGTCGTAAAGGTCGACGACTTCCCGGCCGACTTCGATATGTTCGCGAGTTTGCAGAAGCGCAAGGAGTCGCTCGACAAGGCGTTGGAACTGGCGGCCTGAGCGCGGATGGAACCGTATGAAAAAAACATCCTCGGAGGGCGCACCCGTGGCGCCGAACTCAGTGCACACTGACACACGTTTGACGTCCCCCAGGGGCGCTTCCTTAGGGGTGCACCTCGAAGCGGCGCGCAACGCGGCATGCCCCCATGGCGCAAGCCGCGTTGCGCCCGCCGGGAGAAGCGCGTACGGGACGTGGCCAGCGGAGCAAATCACTCTATGAACGACTCATACCTGAACTTCGTCAATTCGCCGTTCGGCGCGCGCCTGGCGCGTTCGCTCGGCTTGCCGAAGCCCGAGGTGCTGCACCGCTATCGCGCGGACCAGCCCGAATTCGGCGGCATGGTGGCGCTCGGCGCGGGCCGCGAACCGCATCTGCTGGAAGCGCTCGCGAATCTCGTGGCGAGCATCGGCGTGACCAGCGTCGCACATGAAAGCGCGGGGCTGTGGGTGCCGCTCGCGAATCGCCGCGGTTTGATGACCGGACGCTTCGAAGCCGCCGATGGCGGTTCGCACGGCCGGCTCGCCGCCCTGTTGTTCGATGCCAGCGGCATCGAGGACAGCAGCCAGCTCGAACCGCTGCATGGCTTCTTTCACGACACGCTGCGCTCGCTCGGCAAGTGCGGTCGTATCGTCGTGCTGGGGCGGCCGCCGGAAAGCTGCGCGAATCCGCGCCAGTGGACCGCACAGCGCGCGCTCGAAGGTCTCACGCGCTCGCTCGGCAAGGAGGCGCGGCGCGGCATCACGTCGAACCTCGTTTATGTCGAGCGCGGCGCTGAAAGTGGAATTGAAGCGACCTTGCGATTTTTTCTGTCGCCACGCTCGGCGTATGTGTCGGGTCAGGTGGTGCGGATCGGCTGCGTGAACGAAAGCAGCACCGCCAACAGCCCCGCCTTGCCTTCATCCGCCTTCGACTGGGCCCAACCCCTCGCCGGCCGGCGCGCGGTCGTGACGGGCGCGGCACGCGGCATTGGCGCCGCGATTGCAAGCGCATTGGCGGCCGAAGGCGCGCACGTGATCGGCGTCGACATTCCGTCGGCACGCGACGCGCTCGAGGCCACGTTGCGTCAACTGAACGGCACCGCCCTCGCGTTCGACATCGCCGCACCCGAAGCGCCCGCGCAGATCGCCGCCGCGCTCGACGAACAGGGCGTCGACATCGTCGTGCACAACGCCGGCATCACGAAAGACAAAACCATCGCGAAGATGACCGATGCCGCGTGGCAACACGTCATCGACATCAACCTCAGCGCGCAGGAACGAATCGACGACGCGCTGCTCGCCGCCGGCATTCTGCGCGACGGCGGCCGGATCGTCACGGTATCGTCGATCAGCGGTATTGCGGGCAATCTTGGCCAGACCAATTACGCGACATCCAAAGCCGGCGTGATCGGCCGGGTGCAGAGCATGGCGCCGCATTTGCGCGCGCGCGGCATCACGATCAACGCGGTCGCGCCCGGCTTCATCGAGACGCAGATGACCGCGAAGATTCCGCTCGCCATCCGCGAAGCCGGCCGCCGCATGAATTCGATGAGCCAGGGCGGCCAGCCGGTCGACGTCGCGCAGACCATTGCGTGGCTCGCGCATCCGGGCTCGGCTGGGGTCAGCGGCCAGATCGTGCGCGTGTGCGGCCAAAGTCTGATTGGAGCGTGAGCATGGCGGAGCCAGGCGATCCGTTCGACGACAGCGGCGCTCCCGGCGCGTTCGGCGACCCGCGGAACGACGCGGTGCGGCCGAAAACCGTCGTCGTCGAGCCGCTGCCCGCGCCGGCCAAACTCTATGCGCGCGCGTTGTCCGGCATCGTCAAACGCGGCCGGCCCACGCAATTGCCCGCGCTGCGCCTCGTGCGCCCCGCCGTTGCGCTCGATCCGGGCACGGTCTGGCGTTATGCGCGCGTGTGCGGCTTCATCCCCGAGCACGGTGTGCCGCTCACCTATCCGCATCTGCTGGCGTTTCCGTTGCATCTGCTGATGCTGACCGATCCCGCGTTTCCGTGGCCGGCGCTCGGGCTCGTGCATCTGGCCAATCACGTGCGCCTGCGCCGCCCGCTCGCGTATAAAGACCTGCTGCGCGTGGAAGTCGAATTCGGCGCGTTGCTGCGTCACGACAAGGGGCAGGCGTTCGTCCTGCACACGCGTCTGTACCGGCGCGGCGAAGCGGTGTGGGACGGCGACAGCGTCTATCTGAAACGCGGCGTGCCGGCGACCGGAAGCACGCTCGCGCCGCTCGAAGCCGGGTCCGACGCGCTGCAGCGCATCGCGCGCTGGCAGTTGCCGTCGCAACTGGGCCGCGACTACGCGAAAGTCTCCGGCGACTACAACCCGATTCACCTCAGCGCGCTGTCCGCGAAAGCGTTCGGTTTTCCGCGCGCGATCGCCCACGGCATGTGGACGCTGGCACGCGCCGCCGCCGCGCTGCAACCGCCCAAGCCGCTCGCCGAAGGCACGCTCAGCGCCGAATTCAAATTGCCGATGCTGCTGCCCGGGGAAGCCACGTTGTGGAGCGCGTCGGCTTCGCTGATCGAACGCGATATCGAAGTGCGCGATATCCGCGGCGAAAAACCGCATCTGCGTGGCCGCATGCAGTGGAAACTGCTATGAGCCGCCTCATCACAACGAGAACCTCAAGGAGCCGAGCATGACTCACCCGCAGCCAGCCGTGCGCCGCGTCGCCATTGTCGGGGGCAACCGGATTCCGTTTGCCCGCTCGAACACCGCGTACGCGACCGCGTCGAATCAGGACATGCTGACCTTCACGCTGCAAGGCCTGATCGATCGCTACAACCTGCACGGCGAGCGGCTGGGCGAGGTCGCGGCGGGCGCCGTCATCAAGCATTCGCGCGACTTCAATCTGACGCGCGAAGCGGTGCTGTCCACCACGCTCGCGAAGGAAACGCCCGCCTACGACGTACAGCAAGCCTGCGGCACGGGTCTCGAAGCGGCGATCCTCGTCGCCAACAAGATCGCGCTGGGACAGATCGAAGTGGGTATAGCGGGCGGTGTGGATACGACCTCGGACGCGCCGATCGGCGTCAACGAACGGATGCGCAAAATCCTGCTCGAAGTGAACCGCAGCCGCAGCACGGGCCAGCGCGTCGGCGCGCTGACCAAACTGCGGCCCGGCATGTTCTTCAAGCCGCTGTTGCCACGTAATGGCGAACCGCGCACCAATCTCTCGATGGGCGAGCATTGCGAGCTGATGGCCAAGCGCTGGAACATTTCGCGCGAAGCGCAAGACGTGCTCGCGTACGACAGCCATCGCAAGCTCAACGAAGCGTACGCACGCGGCTTCGTCAACGATCTGATGACGCCGTATCGCGGTCTCTCGCGCGACAACAATCTGCGCGCCGACCTCACGCTCGAAAAACTCGCGAGCCTGAAGCCGGTGTTCGATCGCGACGCCGGCACGCTGACCGCCGGCAATTCGACGCCGCTCACCGACGGCGCCTCCGCCGTGCTGCTCGCGAGCGAGGACTGGGCGGCTCGACATGGCTGGCCGGTGCTCGCGTATCTGAGCTGGTCGGAAACCGCCGCGGTCGACTTTTTCGACAAGAAAGAAGGCCTGCTGATGGCGCCTGCCTACGCGGTGCCGCGCATGCTCGCGCGCGCCGGTCTCACGCTGCAGGATTTCGACCTGTACGAAATTCACGAAGCGTTCGCGGCACAAGTGTTGTGCACGCTCACCGCGTGGCAGGATGACGAGTATTGCCGCACGCAGCTCGGCTTGCCTGGACCGCTCGGCGCGATCGACCGCACCAAACTGAACGTGAACGGCAGCTCGCTCGCTACCGGCCATCCGTTCGCCGCGACTGGCGGTCGCATCGTCGCCGGTCTCGCGAAGATGCTTGCGCAACTCGACACACCGGCCGGTACCGCGCGCGGGCTGATCTCGATCTGCGCGGCGGGCGGCCAGGGCGTGGTGGCGATTCTAGAGCGCTGAGCCGGCGCGCCTCGTTCGCCTCACCGACTAGTGTTGCTTCACGAAAGATTGCTGCAAACTTTGCTTTGGATTGCTTCGACGCACGCCCGGATGACTGGCCACACGACCAGCACACAAACAGATGAAGCCACCGCTTCTGGAGACGACCGATGACCCAGCCCGCTCAAACCCCGCTCCCGTCCGCCGATCAGGCGTCGGCCGCCGTGAATGCCGCTAACGCCCGGAGCGCCGCGCCGAACACCGACGGCATCTGGTACGCGTCCTACCCATCCGATGTGCCGCATGACATCGATGTCGGGCAATACGAATCGATCGTTCAGTTCTTCGACGAGTGCATCGCGAAGTTCCGCGAACGGGTCGCGTATGTGAGCGTGGGCGCGAGTCTGACCTACGGCGAACTCGGCCGCAAGGCCACGGCGTTCGCCGCGTATCTGCAAAGTATCGGCGTGAAACCCGGCGAGCGTATCGCGATCATGCTGCCGAATACATTCCAGTATCCGGTGTCGCTGTTCGGCGTGCTGAAAGCCGGCGGCGTGGTGGTCAACGTCAATCCGTTGTACACCGTGCGCGAGCTCGCGCATCAGTTGAAGGACAGCGGCGCGACCACCATCATCGTGTTCGAGAACTTCGCGAAGACGGTCGAAGACGCGCTGCCGGGCACCAAGATCCAGAACGTGATCGTGACGGGTCTCGGCGATCTGCTCGCCGACGGCCTGAATCTGAAGGGACGCCTGCTCAACTTCATGCTGCGTCACGTGAAGAAGATGGTGCCCGCGTACACCCTGCCGCAAGCGGTGCCGCTGCTCGGCGCGCTCGCGACCGGCTACACGCGGCCGGTCACGCCCGTGCGTCTCGCGCACAACGACATCGCGTTTCTGCAATACACCGGCGGCACCACCGGCGTCGCCAAGGGCGCGATGCTCACGCATAAGAACATCATCGCCAATCTGCTGCAGGCGAAGGCGTGGTCCGAAACGCAATTGACCGGCGAGATCGAAACCGTGCTCACGCCGCTGCCGCTTTATCACATCTACTCGCTGACAGTGAACGCGCTGATCTTCATGGGACTCGGCGGGCGCAACATTCTGATCGCCAATCCGCGCGACATGAAACGCGTGATGATGATTATCCGGCACGAGAAATTCACCGGCATGACCGCCGTGAACACGCTCTACAACGCGTTCCTCGACAACGAGGAATTCTGCAAACGCGACTTCTCGAACCTGAAACTCGCCATGGCCGGCGGCATGGCCACGCAAAAATCGGTGGCCGAGCGTTTCAAGGCGGTCACCGGCAAACCGATTATCGAAGGCTACGGGCTCACCGAATGCTCGCCGATCGTCTCGATGAATCCGGTCGACCTGAGCAACATGCGCGACTTCGAAGGCTCGATCGGCCTGCCCGCGCCGTCCACCCAGGTGCGCTTCCGGAAAGACGACGGCAGTTGGGCCGGCATCGGCGAAGCGGGCGAATTGTGTGTAAAGGGCCCGCAGGTGATGAAAGGCTACTGGAATCGCCCGGACGAAACCGCCAAGGTGATCGACGACGAAGGCTGGCTCGCCACCGGCGACATCGGCGTGATGGACTCGCGCGGCTTCATTCGCCTGATCGATCGCAAGAAGGACATGATCCTGGTGTCGGGCTTCAACGTCTATCCGAACGAAATCGAAGACGTGATCGCCGCGCATCCGGACGTGCGCGAAGTGGCCGCAATCGGCGTGCCCGACGAAGCCCAGGGCGAGCGCGTGAAGGTGTTTATCGTCAAGCGCAACCCGTCGCTGACCGCGGAACAGGTGATCGCCCATTGCCGCAAGAATCTGACGGGCTACAAGGTGCCGAAGCTCGTCGAGTTCCGCGACGAGTTGCCGCAAACCAATGTCGGCAAGATTCTGCGCCGCGCGCTGCGCGACGAGGAACTCGCGAAGCAAAAGGCTGCCTGACAGGCAAGGCGCTTTGCGTCGCTTACCTTTCGGAGAGATTCATGAAGCACCGCCTGTCCGCACGCTCACGCCGCTCCCCGGCGGCCACGGGTCTCGTCCGGCGCAGCGCATGGCGCATGACCGCGCCGCGCGCCCTGCTGGCCGGCGCGTTGGCGGCATTGGCCTTCGGTCTCGCCGCGCCGTCCGCGTTCGCGCAAAACGACGACACCCCGCCGCCGCTCGACACGGCCTCCAGCGTCAAGGCGCCCACCACGCCGTCTTCGCAGGTCGGCAAGCTGACGCTGGACCAGCAGGTCAAATGGCTGCGCGCCGCGCAACAGAGCGGCGCGCTGGAAAAGCTCGACGACGCGCAACTGGTCGCGCTATTCCAGTCGCTCGATCCGCTGACCTTGCCGCGCTATATCAAGGAAGGCCCGAACGGCTACCCGTCGTACGAGTTCACGATGGCGCGCTCGGAACGCATTCACGGCCAGTGGCCCGACAAGCCCGATCACATGCTGGTGCGTCTCGCGCACGACCCGCTGCGAATCTACGCGAAGTGGCTGCCCGACGGCGCGCATGCGGGCCAGGAAATTATCTACGACGAGTCCAAACGCACGGACGAAATGTACGGCCACCTGGGCGGCATCATGAACGTGATGCCGTTGTGGACCTCGCTGAACGGCGCGCTCGCTCGCGCGCAATCGAATCACCAGGTGCGCGATCTCGGCACCGAGTACGTTGCCGCGCAGTACCTGTCCGAAGGCAAGAAATATGTCGAAGCCGGCTTGCCGCGCTCGACTCAGGTGGAAGTCCAGACGATCGACGGCGTCCGCGTGGTCGCGTTCACCTTCGAAACGCCGACCGGCCAGCCGCAGTTCTACGCGAAGAAGGAAACGCTCGGGCTCGACCTGCGGCATCCGTATTTCCGCACCGTCGAGTCGTATAACAACGACGGCAAGCTCTTCGAGAAGATCGTGTTCGAAACCATCACGCCAAAAACCTTCGACGACTCGACCTTCGATCCGAAGAACAAGGCATACAAGTTTTAGCGTTGCGGGTGGGCGGTGAATGTGAAGGCGACGTAAGCTAACCGCGAGATTGATGCCGTGCTTCGCTCGCCGCGCGCCTCGACCCGATACCCTGCGCGTATGGCGAGTTGCTTGAGCACGAAGTAATCGGAAGCACGCGTGAGGCCGATCAACGATGGCTGCGTGAGCAACGAAGTTCGCTCATCGAGCAGCGGCGCAAGTGTCGTGTACCAGAGCGCGCCGATGTCGTCGCCCGGTTCGAACAGCGGAAGCTTAAGACGGCTAGCGTATTCGGCGACTGCGAGGCCGTGTGCCATGCTGGTGTCGACAATCGCCAGCGTATGGCGACGCGCGTCGGCATGCACGAGCGACGGCCACGCCCCACCCGCTGCCGCGCTCGACAACCACGCGCCGCTCGTCATGAAAGTGCGTCGGTCCATTGCCTGATCCTGTCGCCGCGATTCGCGCACCTACGCGGCACGCTTACGTATAGCCCCGCCGATCCCGCCATTTCTCCGGCCAGATCCCCTGCTTGCCCGGCGCGAGAATCCCGTTCGGATCGAGCGCGTCCTTGATCGTTTCCGACAGCCGCAGCAACGCGCCATCGTTGAATCCATACTGCGCGGCCGCGAAATCCATATACGCCAGATGCGCGCGATACTGACCGTAACCCGCCGCGCGCGCATCGCTCATTAGAGAACGCAATAACGCGCCGGCCTGCTCGAGCTGGTTCGCGTCGTCACGATCGAAAATCGCCGCGAAAATGTGATGCAGATGGCGCACGCCCGCCGTAAAACCGCCGTAGTAGTCGAAGCCGTATTCCGCGGCGCGCGTCTTTATCATCATGTATTGGCGCAATGCGTCGCGCCCGCTCGCCGGACACACCGGCGCGAAGTCTACATGCGCGCCCGCGCCGCCGCGCCAGTCGAGCATGCGAAACGCGCTCATCGCCGGGATGCCGGCGAGGTTGCGATCGCCGCCCGCAACCGGCTGCGCATCGCCCGTATAGCGTGTGGCCGACAAGCTCGCCCGCGGCACGCGCGCGAAGGCACGCTGCACGATCGCGTAGCGCGCGTCGATCAATTCCGGCGTGCCGTAAAGGGCGAAATGCAGATTCCAGCGTCCTATAGCCAGTTTCTCCAGCATGGCCGTCACCGCATGCTCGGGCATTGCGCCGGCGCCTGCGTACCACTGGGAGCGCGAAGAGAGTCCCGCCGCGCGGCGCAAACCTCCTTCGATCACCGCGTTGTTGCGGATCGTGTCGTCGAGCCGCAATGGCCGCAAAATGTCGACGATCGTCTCGAGATCCGTTTCGTGCTGAAACTGGATTTCGCCGAGCAGATACGCGGGCGGCGCGGGCTTCAGCCAGACCCCGAGCTTGGTGACGATGCCGTAATTCGACTGCGTGAACATCGCGTCGAACGACGGCCCATAGCCCGGCCGATACAACTGCCATGCAGTGCCAATATCGATCCCGCCCATGCCGGTGCGCAACACGTCGCCGTTGGCAAGCACCACCTCCATGCCGCATTGCGTCGCCGCGTGATCGCCGTAGTCGGTGTAGCCGAAGCCGCGTTCGAGCGTATTGCCGACCACGCTGCCCCAACCCGCCGCGGGCGGATCGACCCATAGCCGGTAACCCTTGTCGCGCAGATACGCGTGCAGATCGAAGTAACTCACGCCCGGTTCGACCAGCGCATAGGCGAGCGTCTCGTTCACTTCGATGATGCGGCTCATCCGTTGCAGGTCGAGCACGACCGATCCGGACAAACGCGGCGCGGCGCCGCCGTAGGCGAAATTGCGGCCGGTCGAGACCGTCCAGAGCGGAATGCGGAATTCGTTGGCAATCCGTAGCACGGCGCGGATTTCATCGACGGAGGCCGGCAGCAGCGCCGCACTTGCCGAAAACGCCGTGGGCTCGCCGGGCGCGAACGGATCGAGATACGCGGCGAGTCCCGCCGCCGACGTCACCACGTGCGACTCGCCGACGCTAGCCCGCCAACCGGCGAGCGCGCGGTCGAACTGCGCGGCGGATACTTCGGGCGGCAGGCTGCGGGTCAAGATGTCTCCCCGGCCGGTGACAACCGCGGCGCGCTAACGACGCATGCCACCACCCATATGCGCCCCACCGCCCCACACATGCACGGACGACCCGCCGTGCCAGCCGCCGCGCCCACCCGCGCCATACGATCCACGCACATAGCGGACATGATCCATGTGATGAAAATGATGAAACCGGTCGACGAAAATAACCGACATGCCGACCCCGAACACCACCGGCGGCCCCCAGTACCACGGATCGTAGTAATAGGCCGGCGCAAGCGCGCCGGCGTCGTCCTGAACGATCTGCCAGCTGCCGTCCGGTTGCAGACACGCGCGTCCGCTGACCTGCTGCATGACGCCGTCGATTTCCGCCTGACCCACCACGAACCGGCACGTCGACGTATCGACCAACGACGCGTCCGCGTCCGTTTGTGCGCCGGCTGGTGCGGCGCAAAGCGCACTCAGACACAGACAGGCTACGCCGGAACCGAGCCGCGTGCCGAACCGATGAAATGTGAGCATGATGTCGCTGCCTCGACGCGTCGGCGTTGCGACGCGAAGGACGCGTCGACACCGTAAAGACCCCGTCGGTTTGCCTTGCCCGAAATCCCGCGATGAAGTTGCGCATGCATGCATCGGGGCATGCGCTTGCAGGATCCGGCAACGAGTAAACGAAGCGTCGCGCGATGCTATTCCGGTCGTATGAGCGAAGCGCGGCGAATTTCTGTTACCACGTGTTGCAGCGCGAGCGGCCTGTGCTGGACCCGCGCGTTGATATCGTTCAAGTCGTACCGCGAGAGCTCACGCAACATGCGGCGCACGGACCCGCTTGCAAAATTACTGCCACGTCTCCGGTTTGCCGCCGAGCGCGCTGCAGACATCGACGGCAATGGAGCGCAGCTTGCCCTCCGCGATCGGTCCTGACAACGCGTAGCCCATGCCGTCGCTGATCCAGTAGAAGGTGCGCCGGTTGCCGTCGCGGAACAGGCGGAACGCGGTCTCGTCGCGCGCGGTGCCGGTCACGTACAGCGTGAGCCGCGCGCCGCCGGCGTTTTCGTACATGAACTGCGCCGCCGGCCCCGCCTCGCCCGGCAACAAACGCCCACCGACGAGCGAGTAACCGTACTCCTGCAACGACGGCACCGACAGCGGCCGGTTCAGGCGTTTGGAAAGCCAGTTGATCAGATGTTCTTCGTCGCTCGCGGCCACTTCCACGGGATGACGCCGCTCCGGCGTGTACACCGCATAGGCGACATCCGCCCGCTCGGCGAAGCTCGGCGGCTGGCCGCCCAGGCCGCCCCATGCGCCGCCCGTCAGGCGCGGCGCGAGCGGCCCCAAAGCCAGCGCGATTCCTGCTCCAGCGACCAGCCAGCACGCCGCGAGGCCGACACGCTGCCACCACGGCGCCGCACGACGCACGACGATGAAGGCGGGCTCCGGAGTAACGCCGAAGCGGCCGCCGGGTTCGCGGCGGTCGCGGTCGCCGCGCTCCTCATGTTCGCGAAGCTCGCCACGTTCCGTACGGTAGCTACGTTCGGCGCGGTCGCCGGGTTCGGCACGTTCGCCACGCTCGGCGCGCTCGCCCCGTATCGGCGCCCCACACAACGCCCGCAGCGCAGCCTTCTGCGCGCGCCACGCCGCCACCCGCGCGGCGGCCTGCGGATGCTGCTCGAGTTTGGCTTCGAGCGCGGCGCGTTCGGCAGCGGGCAATTCATCGTCGACCAACGACGACAGCGCTCGCAGATCGAGGCCGTCGGGCAGGCCGGCTTCGTGGTCGTCGTTATTCATCACGGATTTCTCACCACTTTCAACGGCGGAGTTTTGCGCGCCGGCTCCTGAGCCGGCCCTTCCGTCAACAACACGCGCAAATGCTCACGCGCGCGCGAGAGCCGCGACATCACCGTGCCGACCGGCACGCCGAGCGCACGCGACGCTTCCTGATAGGACAGTTCCTCCACCCCAACCAGCAACAGCACTTCTCGCTGCTCGAGCGGCAGGCAGTACAGCGCGCGCTGCAAATCGCGCAACACCAGACCGTCCACCTCGCCCTGCGGCGCTTCGAGATTGCGCCACGGCGCGCTGTCGTCGTCGACGGTAATCTCGCGGCGGCCGCGCAGTTGATCGATATACAGATGCCGCAAAATCGTGAGCAGCCACGCGCGCAGATTGCTGTTCGGGCGGAACGCCGTCCAACGGGCGAGCGCGCGCTCCGCCGTATCCTGCACGAGGTCGTCGGCCCATGCGCTGTCGCCCGTCAGCGCGCGCGCGTAGCGGCGCAACTGCGGCAACCAGGAGATTACTTCCGCTTCGAAGTTCATCCAGTCCGCGACGCTCCCAGGAAATGACCGGGCCGTGCCAGCTTGAACGGGCTGCGCCCGGAAGAACTCGCGCGACATGCCAGGTTAATGCGCACCCGGAACACGTGTGGCACTCGGGCCATTCAATACCCGCCGCCGCTGCCGTTACCGCTGCTGCTCGACGCACCGGTGTCGGTGGCCGAGGTGCAGGCGCTCGTCGCAAGCGAACCTAGCGCAAGCGCGAGCAGCACGAAAATGGCGGAAAGAACGCGGGACGATTTCATGTTGAGTCTCCTCACTGCCGGCGACCGGCGTCAGCCTGGCATCCAGTCGGCCTCGCGCACCATGCGACGCTGCCCTACCTGTCTTAACGCACACGAGCGATGATTTATTCCGCTCGCGGCCTCGTCGCGCGCTATCTTTTTCCCGCCAACGACGCCCCGAACAGCCGGGCATGGCGGAACAATGCGCCATTCATCGGCAGATTCGTAACGCAACGTTACAGCCAGGCGTTATCGGATGCTTATGTGCGCACAAGCCGTTATAGTGGACGGAGTTCGCCCGCCGACGCGTTCCGCCCTGACACAGGGTAGAATCGCGGCGAACAACCGTCTTTCTAACCTGAATTGTCCATGGCTTCCGCAGAATCGCATCCGCAAAACGACTTCATGAACGCAGCGCGCAAAGAACGAAAGCGCGTGGAGATTTATCTCGTCAACGGCATTCGCCTGACGGGGTGCATCGAGTCGTTCGATCAGTACCTGGTGATGCTGCGCACGCCTGTCGGCCTGCAAGGCATCTACAAGCGCGCGATCTCGACGATCCAGCTCGACACCGGCACACGTCCGGCGCCGCGCACGGGGCGCCCGTCACATGGCGAGCACACCACGCGGGGTCCGCACGGTTCGCGTGAGCCACGTGACCATCGTGAGCCGCGCGAACCGCGTGAACCGCGCGAGTCGTATGGCGCACCGTCGTCGGACCGGCCCGCACCCGATCGCAGCGGCAGCACGTCAGACGGCCCGGTGGTCGTCACGCGCCGCCGGCGTCTGTTCGGCACGGGCGGTGGCGACGGTGGCAACCACGGCGGCGGCAATCACGGCGGTCATGGCAGCAACGGTGGTAATGGCAACAATGGCGGCAACGAGTAAGCAGCCGCTTCGGCGCTCGGCTACTCCTTAGGGTGGCCGAGCCGCATCAAGATTTTCTCCAGGCGCAGTAACTGCTGCTCTGTCAGTTCGAATCCACATTTCACCGCCATCACGCGGCGACGCCAGTACCCGGCGTCCAGCATGCGTAGCGCCGGTTGTCGCGTGGCCCAATCCAGGTGTTCCAGTTCTGCTTCCACGACGTGCAACGCGTTGAAGCGTGGCCCGCTCGCGGGTTTTTTCCGGTTCATGTCAGTCGCTGCCTGGTGATTCGCGAGGCTGCGCGGGGTTCAGCTTGCGTGCCTGCCGATGGGACACTGCCGGTTCATGTCGTGCGGCAGGGTGTGAGCGCCGGCCCACGCGGCCGGTGAATGTCGCCGCCCTTGCTTGCCGTTGATGCCGGGCGACGACACACGGAAAACGAGTCGATGCCGGATGATTTGAAGTGGTGTTGGGCCGATGCTCGTCGACGGCCGCCATGCGCTATGCTGGGGAACCGCCTCTCTTCGAACGGAGCCTGTCATGACCAGCAAGAAGCATCCCGCCGCGCATCCCGCGCCAGCGCAGCCGCCCGTCGAGTCGGACGACAGCCGCCTCGACGAGGCGCTGGACGAAAGCTTTCCCGCCAGCGATCCGATCGCCGTCGACACGACCGATCCGCACCACTCGTCGGAAAAGGAAACTTCTTCGCAGGGAAAGAAGCGGCATTAGCGATAACGCCACCGCAGAACGCGGCCGCCGAGGGAGACCCACAATGCATCAGGCGGCCCGAAAGCCGCCTGATTATGTCTGCATAGATAACGGCTCGAAGACAATGGTGATGCAGTCAACCCGCCTCACCTTCCCGGCAAACCACGCAGCGCGATCACACCGCCCTACCGGTCTGCCAGGTCTTCAGACCGTCGCACTCAGTGCAACGGCAAGCCGCTTTCCAGTTGACGCTGCAGATCGCGCACCTGGCGTTGCGCGGCGCGCAACTGGTCTTGCGCGGCAGCCTTCTGCTGAGCGAGCGCCGAGGCTTCCGCACGGCTCTGCTGCTGCTGGCTCGCCACGATGCTCTGCTGCTGACGCGCCACGTCGAGGTCGGCCTGCAGACGATTCGCGCGGTCCTGCGACAGCGCGATCATGCGCTCCGTGAAGGCCTTCTGCGCTTCGAGCTGCGTGCGGCGAATTTCGACGTCCGACAGTTGCAGTGTCTGGCGCACGAAATCCTTATAGATCATGTCGGCCCGCGTGGCGTCTTGCGTCTTGATGACGCGCCAGAAATTCTTCTGTTGGAACAACGCCACGTAGTACGTCATTTCCTTGCCATAAAACAGCAGGCTCGCGCCGTAACTGCCGTTGTACGTGGTGCGCAATTCCGCCAGATCCGAGCCGTGGATCATCTGCTGCAATTCCGCGACATTACCCGCGGCGGATTGCTTCGCCTCGTCCGGCGTCAAAGCGGTGGTCTGGGCCGCTCCGGTTTGCGCTGTGGCCGGCAACGCGGTCGTCGTGCCCGGCTGGGAAACGACGCCAGCACCGCCGCCAGCACTCGCACTGCCGTCCGGCAGAGCTTGCGCATACACGCCTTGCACGGCCCCCAACGCGATGAAAGCGGCCAGGGTGATCTGTCGTAGTTTCGACTTGTGGTCCATGTAATTCCTGCTTAAACAGTTTTTGTTTTAGTACAACCGTCTCATTATTACTCACTTTCGCGGGTTTCGGGCTCTTCGTCGAAAATTTGGTACTTGCGCATCTTCTCCCACAAAACCTTACGGCTAATGCCCAGATAGAGCGCCGTATCCTGGCGACGCCAACCGTTTGCGTCGAGCGCGGCGAGCACGCGGTTGCGCTCCGCCATGTCCCATTTGCTGCGGTCCACCAGCACCTCGGCCGCGCTCTCGGCGGGCACCGACTGCGTGCTGCGCGCCAGTGCCAGCAACCGCTGCAGGCGGGCCGCGTCCCACGCGCCGATCTGGCGCACCGTCACGCCGATCCGCTCGGCGAGATTGCGCAGTTCGCGCACGTTGCCGGGGAAGTAAGTGTCGGCGACCGCATCGGCGAGCCAGTATGGCAAATCGGGTAACGCCGACAGACGCTCGTTGCCGACCACCTGCGCAATGAACGCCTTGAAGATCGCGATCTTGTCGACCGCGCCGCGCTCTTCCAAAGACGGAATCTTCAACTCGATCACCGCCAGCCGGTAGTAAAGGTCCGCGCGGAACGTGCCGTCCTTGACCAGTTGCGGCAGCACCTTGTTGGTGGCCGCCACCAACCGGAAATCGAGCTTCACCGGCGTGGCCGACCCGATCCGCGTGACCGCGCTGTCTTCGAGCACACGCAGCAGCTTGACCTGCTGGTAGAGCGGCAGGTCGCCGATTTCATCGAGGAACAGCGTGCCGCCGTCGGCCTGCTCGAAATAGCCTTTATGCGCGACGACCGCACCGGTGAACGAGCCTTTCGAGTGGCCGAAGAACAGCGATTCGAACAGCCCGTCCGGAATCGCGCCGCAGTTCACCGCGACGAACGGGCCCTGCCCGTAGCGGGTGTGTTTTTCGTGCAGCAGTTGCGCGATGCGCTCCTTGCCCACACCGGTCTCGCCATGCACCAGCACGCTCGTGTCGCAGTCGGCGAACGTGTCGACCTCGTGCAGCAGCGCCTGCATGCACTCCGAGTTGGCGATCATCGCGTCGGATTCGTGCGTCTTGGCGCTGTGCGCGCGAATCTGCGCGACCAGCTTCATCACCATGCCGCGCAGCTCGGCGCAGGTGAAGTCGAGCGGCAGGATGTGCGAGTACTCGGACGGATAGCTGGCCGGATCGTGGTCGCGCGGCGCGGCGCCGACCCACACGACCGGAATGCCGTGCGCGGCCTGCCAGTCGCGCAGAATCAGCGCGCCGCTGTCGATCACCGAAACGCTGATAATCGCGAGCGACGGCCGCATCGCGGTCCGTTCCGGCGAGATCGCGATATCGTCGGCGCGGATCACTTCGACGTCGAAGCTCGCCATGCAGCGCGCGACCCGGTCGACGATATCGGCCTTGCCCTCCCAGACGTAGATATCGAGTTCCTCGATTTTGGTGGTGGTTCTCATCGTGGATAGGCTAGTTGACCAGTTGCGGGACGCCGCATGTCAGCGACATGTTGTGGACGGTGGCCGTGCCGACCTGAATGCCGAGCAGCGAGAGCGTCGGGACAATGACCGTGTCGAGCAGGGCGAAGACAGGTTGCAGCAGAGGGGTCAAGGCGCTCGTCACAGCGTCGACGATCGGCGTGAGGAGCGACGAAATATCGATCAGATTGTTTAAAAGCGACACCTTGAGTAGGGTGCCCAGACTGCCGAGCAATTGCGTGGTCAACACCGAACCATCGCTGCCGAGCGCGTTGGAGTTCGCACTCTGGCTGTAGTCGAAGCTCCCTGACGAGCCATTGAAGACCAGCGGCGTAGTCGTACCGGGATTAACCGGCACGCGCACGTTGTTCAGGACGACATTGGCGACCTGCACGGTGAGACCGAGGAGCGTCGCCGTGACCGTCGCCACGTTGACCGGTTTACTACACGACGCATCGCCCGCAATGCAGGCGTTCAGAATGCTCGGCGCCACCTGAATCGTCGCGGTGGTGGCCGCCTTGGTGCTTTCACAGTCGACCGGGTTCAACGTCGCGGTACCAGAGGCCACGCCCAGCGTCACCACGAGCGGCGTATTCAGCGTGGCGATCGACGCAGATACCAACGGCGGCACACCCACCGTCAGCGTCGGCAACAACGCCGGTAGCAGGTTGATGGTCACGTTCGCCACCGCCGTGCGCGCCATCGTACGGCCCGTGGTCACACCATTGACCGTCGTCGTCCCGCCCTCGCCGACCGCCAGCACCGGCGGATTGATGATCTGCAACGAAATGCCGGCCACCCCGAGCAGTCCCGTCGTCACGTTGATCACCGGCCCCGTGCCGTTCGGGTTGCTCTGCGCGATCTGCGCGGCGACCATCACCGCATCGAGCGCGTCGATCGTCGCGGTCGCCGCGGCGTTCGGGTTGGACAGGCCCAACGCGAGCAGCCCCGGCGCGCTCTGCCCGTTGTCCCCGATGGTGATGTTCTGTCCGCCCGGCACCGTGACAGCCAGCGTCTGCAGGATCGCGGCATCGACGGTATCGCCGCCCGCCTGCAGCGCCTGGACCATCGCCAGCATCAATTGCTGATAACTCACGGTGGTCGAAAGCAGGCCCTGCATCGACGAAGCACCCAGCGCCACCATCAGATCCGACAGCTTGATTGTCGCCCCCGCGAGACTCTGGAAATTACCCACGGTCAACGCCACACTGGTATTCAGCAAACCACCGAGAATCGCGTTGAGCAACGCCGACTGTTGGGTATTGATCGTGGCGATGCCGGTGCTGAGCGAGAACGCGTCGATGTTGGATGCCAGCGCGGTCGCCGTGGCCGCGACGGTGCGGCTCGGTCCAAGGAAAAAATACGGGATCACCTGGCTCGTCTGCACTTGCACCGCGTTCAACGGATTGCCGGTCGTGCCGAAGTAGGTATTGGTGCTGGTGTCCCAGCGTCCGCAGGTGGTGGCGATCGTCGTTGTGCCGCCAACGCTGAAGCCGTTGGCCGCCGCGTTCTGTTGCGCGGCGGTGGTGGCGGCCGTGCAGCCGCCTGACGAGCTGATCATCTGCACCGCCGCCAGCGCCGCCAGATCGGCCGTGCGCTGCAAGGACCGGCGCGCGAAATACACGTTGCCGACGTCCAGCACGCCGAGCGCCGCGATCGCCACGCTCAGCCAGATCACCGCGAGTACGGCGATCGCGCCACGTTGACCGTGCATGCGCGTGCCGGCGCGGCGCACCGCACGCGGGTGCGCGCAGCGGCCGGAGCGAGTCACGGACGACGGACGGCCACGCATATCAGTTCGCGCCACCGCCGGTCGCGGCACCCGACCCGCTGCCGCCGCTGCCACCGCCGCTGCTGTTGAGCATCGAACCGTACAAATCGGGAATTTTGCTCTTGAACGATTCCATGTACCGCCGGTAGGCGAGGCCAGCTTCCGCGCCGAGCATCGGCAGTGCCGGCGCCGCTTGCGCGTTGCTGCTCTGCAGGTCGAGCCACGTGCGCGTGCTATGTCCCACTTCGCTGGCGCGCACCGGTTGTTGCATCGTCGGCGAAGGCTGAGCGGCCTGCGCTGCGTCGTCCGTCTGCGCAAGCGCACCGACGGAACCGCCGATCGACGCCGCCAGCGCGGCGCCCATGCCCAGCCGCCGCGCCACCCCACCCCATGTTCGTGTTCTGTCTGTCATGTCCGCCCCCTGATTTTCCGACCGGCATTCGTGCGACGCTCGCATTGCCATCGCTCGGTCACTGCGCGAACCGCTGCAGCAAACGCGGCGCCGGTTCGATACCCTGCACGCTCGCCACGGTCCCCATCTGTCCGGCTCGTGGCTGCGCCGGCGCTGGCGCGCCGCGCGTCTGAACCCGCCCGGCCGCCGCCACCTTCGCCGCGTCGCTGCGAATCGCAGCGCGCACGTCCGGCGTCAATTTCTGCTGATTCATCACCGCCAGCGCCTGTGCCTGCTCGCCATTGGCGAGCAGATAAAGCACCACGTTGCTAACGATCTTCGGATTGTTCTGATCGAGCTCTCCCGCTTTCATCAGTGGCACGCGCGCGCCATCCACATCGCCGTTACGCAGTCGCGCATAGCCGAGGTCGGACAGCGTCACCGCGTCGGTCGGCTCGAGTTGCGACGCCTGCTCCAACGCTTGCGCGGCGCGCGCGAAATCGCCGCCCGCACCGGCGATCAACCCCAGCCCCCGGTAGCCGCGCGCGGCCAACGGCGTCTTCAGCAGAAGACCGTATGCCTGCGCCGCCGCGTCCGGCTGATCGGTCATGCGCAGCGCGTCGGCACGCAGCAGATGGGTGTCCGGACTCGCGCCATACTGCTTTTCGTACGCGTCGATATGCGCGAGCGACGCGAAGTAGAGCCCTTGCGCCTGCATCTTGTCGATCAGGCCGAGATACACGCCGGGCGTGTCCGGCGCGGGATCGCGATTAGCTTGCTGCTGAGCCATCGCCGCCCGCTCGGCCTGCGGCCCGACGCCGTAACCTGTCAGCACTTGCGACGTGCAAGCGCCAAGCAGCATGCAAGCGGCGACAGCCGGCGCGTAACGCAACACGCGCCGGGTGAGATCGAAAGGCAGACACTGAACCATGGAGCAATCCTTACTGATGCACCGAATGAAACGAACGCGTGACGGCCAGCACGCCAGGACCCGCAGTGACAATCATCAGCGCGGGCAACAGCGTCACGATCATGACGCCCGTCATCTTCACCGCGAGCCGGCCGATGCGTTCGCGCAGCATCGCGCGACGCGTTTCGCGCAGACGGTCGCCGAACTGCTTGAGCGGCTCCTGCACCGCGCCGCCGTGCCGGTCGACCTGCACCAGCAGGCGGATGACCGCGCGCAGATCCTCGTTGTCGTAGCTGCTGGCCAGCCGGTTAAGCGACTGCTCGCGCGTGCGGCCCGTGGCGAATTGGCGCTGGGCGATTTCGAGCTCGTTCGAAAGCACCGGCAACACGCTGCGAAAATCGTTGACCATCACCTGCAAACTTTGATCGAGCGACAGACCCACGCCTTGCAGCAGCCGCAGCAAATCGACCAGCAGCGGCAACTCATCGACCACGCGACGGCGGCGCTTGCCGGCGCGGCGCTTCAGCAGGATCTTCGGCAGCATGAAACCCGCCATCATCGCGATGACCACCAGCACCACGTAGCGCGTGCCGTCCACCTGTCCGCGCGCCAGCGTACCGGCCACCACGGGCGCCACCAGCGCGCCCAGCAGGCGCGACACCAGGAACAGTCCGCGCGTGCGCGTATCGACGAAACCGCACTGTTCGAGCAGGCGCCGATCTTCTTCGGCCACCACTTGGCGTCCGAACGGCGTATCGAGCCAGCGGATCCCTACATGCACGAGATGCTCGAACAAACCTTTGAGACCCGTCGGCCGCGCGGCGCGCACTGTCGTCTTCGACGCGGCGGGCGCGCCGTCCGTGGCGCGAGCCGCCGCGGCAGTCAGCGCCGCCGCCTGCAATGCGCGTTCGTCGAGCGCATGACCCAGGGTACGTTCCGTGCGCCGCTGCGCGGCCACCCGCGCGAGCACCAGACCGGCGACCAGCAGCAACGCGAGCGCCGCGAGCGCCAGCGCGAGTGCAAATAGTTGATGGGCTTGCATCGTCAATCCCTCAGGCTCGCCATGCGGTACAGCAGCCAGGCGCCGACCACCTGCAACGCGAACGCCAGATAAACCAGTTGCCGCCCGCTCGGATCGAACCACATCGAAGCGAAATAGGAGGGGTTGGAGACGATCAGAAAACCGCCGATGCCCACCGGCAACGCCCCCAGCACCCAGGACGACAGCCGTGTCTCCGACGACATCGCCACGAGTTCCCGTTCGGCCTGTTCGAGATCGCGCATGAACGACGCCATCCGGTCGAGCATCACGTCGGCGCGGCCGCCGTACTTCACGGACAGACGCAGCACGGAGCCCACCAGTTCGAGTTCGCGCACGCCGTAGATCAACGAAACCTGATAGAGCGCGCGATCGATTTCGACGCCCGTGCGCAGCATCCGCGAGACGTTGTCCAGGCATTCGCGCAACGGCGTTTCGGTGGTTTGCAGCGCGGCCTGGAACGCGGCCGGCACGCTATTGCCGAGCGTGATCAGACGCACGATGCCGTCGAGAAACAGCGGCAATTGCCGCACGATCAACTGTCGACGCTTGTTCACGCGCATCGTCAGAAAAAAATACATCAACAGGCAGCACATCGCGAAAACCACCAGCGCGGCGAGCACGCCACGGGCGAGCCCCGCCCAGCCGCACAACAGCAGCACGATCGCCGCGCTGGTGGCGAACGGCCGTTTGGCGTCGACGATCCCAGCACGCTCCAGCATGTGGCGCAGCATGAAGCGCGCGCGCGCCAGCAGGTAGCGGCAGGAAGCCAGCCAGCCCGCGTCGGCGGGCGGCGCTTGTGGCGCGATCGCGACCTGCGCCCCGACACGGGCGGGTGCGACACGCGGGCCGCCAGCGAGGCCGGCCGGTCCCGCGACGCCCGGCATGGCCGCCGCCATCCGGCTATCGATAAAACGTTCGGTACTCACCTGGCCTTTGCGTTGCGCGCTGCGTTGCCACAGCAGCAACGCCAGCGCCGCGCACAGAAGCGCGAGCGCCGCAACGACCAGCACCGCGCTAGACATTGAAGCCCCCGCCGAAGCCGCCGTGGTTGCCGCCGCCAAACCCGGCGTTGCCGAACCCGCCGCCCTGCTGCTGCCCACCACTCAACGCCTGACGGAACCGCACCAGCTTCGGCGAATGCGGATGAATGCCGAGCGATACCCAGCTATCCAGCTCGTCGCCCTCGGCGGTCATGACCGGCTCGTAGCGATACAGCTCCTGGGTCGCGATGATGTTGTCCGACAGCCCGGTGACTTCAGTGATCGACAGAATCCGGCGCCGGCCATTCGAGAGCCGGCCGATCTGCACAATGAAGTCGACCGCGTTGGCGATCTGGCGGCGCAAGCTCGACTCGGTGCCCTGAAAGCCCGCGAAGCCGGCGAGCATTTCGAGCCGGTACAGACATTCGCGCGGCGAGCTGGCGTGCACGGTGCCCATCGAACCGTCGTGGCCGGTGTTCATCGCCTGCAGCATTTCGAGTACTTCGCCTCCCCGCACTTCGCCGACGATGATGCGATCCGGCCGCATCCGCAGCGTATTGCGCAGCAGATCGCGGATCGTCACCACACCCGCGCCGTCGAAACCGCCCGGACGGCTTTCGAGCCGCACCACGTGCGGGTGGTTCAGCGACAGTTCGGCCGTGTCCTCGATCGTCACGACCCGCTCCGGCTCGGGAATGTGAAACGCCAGCGCGTTCAGCAGCGAGGTCTTGCCCGAGCTCGTACCGCCCGACACCAGCACGTTGCAACGCGCCGCCACCGCGGCTTCGAGCAGCGCGCCGATTTCCTCGTTGTAAGTGCCGTTGCCGAGCAGATCGTCTGGCCGCATCGGATCCTTGCGGAATTTGCGGATCGACACGATCGGGCCGTCGATCGACAGCGGCTCGATCACCACGTTCACCCGGCCGCCGTTCGGCAGACGCGCGTCGACCATTGGATTCGACTCGTCCAGACGCCGCCCGATCGGCGCGAGAATGCGGCGGATGATCCGCAGCAGATGCGCGTTGTCGGCGAAGCGCACCTGGATGCGCGTCAGAATGCCGTGCCGCGACACGTACACGTCGTTGTAGCCGTTGATCAGAATATCTTCGACGGCCGGATCGGCGAGCAGGTCCTCAATCGGCCCGAAACCCGCCAGCTCTTTCGTCAGCGCCTCGGCGATCAGGCGCACCTCGCTCTCGTTGATCGGAATGCGGCGCAGCCTGACGAAGCTGTCCATCTCCAGATCCACGAACTGATTGATCGCGTTACGCGACCAGCGGCCGAACTCGGAGCCGAGTTCCTCGATACGCGTCAACAGATGTTCGTGCGCAGCGTTCTTGATGTCCTGGAACTGCTGGCTGTGCGCGAACGAAGGCGCGTCGTCGGCAAATTCGATCTCTTTTGCCATCGTCTATGACCGCTTGTGAGGGGTTGGAATGAAACGCTTGAGCGCGCCAAGCGCCGATTTACCGTGCGCCTGCGCGGCCGCGCGTTGCGCGCCGCCGAGGCGCTCGATCAACGGTTCGAGCGCGCGCGCATACGGATCGCGCGCGGCGACGTCGACCAGCAGATGTCCCTGATTGACCGCCTGGCCGAGCGCGACGCGCCGCTCCGGCAAGGTGGCGAGCAACGGAATGTCCAGACGCTGCGCGATCTGCGCGGCGGCGAGGCCGAGATCGGCGTCGAACTTGTTGACGATCAGGCGCACGTTCGCGGTATCCACGCCCTCTTCGCGCAGCGCGTCGAGCACGCCCACGGCCGACACGATCGACGCCACGCCCTGGTCGCACAACAGCCAGGTTTCATCGGCGGCCTGCACCACGTGCGCGATGAATTCGCTATTGGCAAAGCCGCCGAGGTCGATGATCTGCTGGTCGAAAAACGCCCGCAGCCGGTTCAGCAAACCGATCGACGACGAGTACGAGACCTCGCGCATGTCGGCCAGGTTCGGTGGCAACGTGGTGAGCGCAAGACCGCTCGTGTGATGCGACAGCGCGGTCGACACGAAGGTCTGATCGAAGCGGCGCAGATTGCGCACGGCTTCGACGAAATTGAATTCGCTGCGCGTGTTCAGCAGCAGCGAGCCGTCGCCGGCCGGCAGCCCGAGATCCAGCAAGGCCGCCTGGCGTCCCTGCGCGACGTCGCGCCGTTGCAGCATCACGGCGAGGTTGGCGGCCAGCGTGCTGACGCCCATGCCGATGCGCGCGCCGAGCAGCGCGGTAACGTGGCCATGACGGCTGACCGGCTCGACCTGGTTGTCGAGCACCTGGCGCGTGATGCGCAGCGCGTCTTCGGCCGGCGCGGACATGTCGATGAAATCGCGCACCCCGGCGCGCAACGCGGCCAGCGCGCTTTCGGGTTCGGCGAGCGTGCCGAGCGCGACGATCTGCATGCCCGGATAGGCGCTGCGCACGGCACTCGCCGCCGCACTCGCCGCGGCCGCGCGGCCGCCCGAAAAGTCGACGAACACCAGCGACGCATTGAGCGTCGCGATGCGCTGCATCAGCATGGTCGGATCGAGCGTGGCAGACTCGACCACGCCCGCGCCTACCAGCGTATCGGTAAGCCAGTGCACGTGTTCGTCGGCAAGCGACGCGAACACGAAATAGTCGGTGACCGCCCGTTCAGTCAATGAATGCGTTCTCGCGTTCATGGGGAACATCCTCATGCGGCATGGGCTGCAAGGCCGCCGCTTCGTCCTGCTCGCCGGCGGACGTGCGCTGATCGCACGCCCTGCGGCTTGCTGCTTCAATCCACCGGCGCGGCGCCCACGCGCGCGCCGCATTCATTTCGAGAAACCTGGCGCGGCGTCACGCGTCACCACGCCGCCGATCAGCGAACGCCACACCGGCGCGTCGCGCTGTTCGGACTGCTCGCCGGGCGTCGACGGCAAGACCGCACCCTTGGCCAGCGGCGACACCAGATGCGGCGTCACGATGATCACCAGCTCCTTCTCGTTCTGCTGGTAGTTCAACTGCTTGAAGAAGGTGCCGATCACCGGCAAATCGCCGAGCAAAGGCACCTTCGACACGTTCGACGCGGTCTCGCGATCGATCAACCCGCCGATCACGAAGCTCTCGCCGTCGCCGAGTTCGACGGTGGTGTCCGCCCGCCGCGTCGTGAATGCGGGCACCGATACGCCGCTAATCGTCACGGCATTCGTGAAGTCGAGCTGGCTCGCTTCGGGTGCGACTTTCAGCGCGATGCGCTGCGGGCTCAGCACGGTCGGCGTCAACGTCAGACCGACGCCGTACGGCTTATAGACGATCGAGGTCGAACCCAGCGCCTGTGGCACCGGCACTGGGATCTCACCGCCGGCGAGGAAGCTCGCGCTCTGTCCGGACAGCGCCACCAGCGTAGGCTCGGCCAGAATGCGCGCGAGGTTGTTGTTCTCCAGCACGCTCAGGTTCGCGAACAGCCCATGGGTGGCAGAGTTGAACAGCAGGTTGAACGCCGATGTAATGGGCGTCGTACTCGTCACCTGCGGCTGCTGCCCCGCCGTTGCCGACACCGAGGTCAACGCCGACGGCGCGTACGAGCCGAACGAAAAACCGTTGTTCTGCTTGAAGAAGTTGAAGCCCAACTCTTTCAGCACCGTGCGGCTGAACTCGACCACCCGCACATCGACCTGCACTACCGCGCGGCTCGCCACCGTCGACGTGTCGAACACCGAGCCGTCCTTGCCGAGCGACCCCTCCGCCGCGACCACGGCGCGCTGATGCGCTTCCATCGTCGCCGCCGAACCGGACACCACCGCCGTGCCGCCGAGCACCTTCAGGCTCGGCGTGTCGGGCCCCAGCAGCGCCGCGGCCGCCGGCGTGATCACGTTGACCGTATAGGTCAGCGGCGCATCGCGATCGCGTTCCCACACCATCAGACTGGTGGTGCCCGCCGCCTTGCCGACCAGCAGCACGCCGCCGCGCTTCTCCCCCTTGATGACGAGCACGTCGGCCACCGCCGGATCGCCGATCGCCACCCGCTGCAGCGCGTGGCCGCCGGCAATCGAGCGCTGCGCGCCGACTGTCAGCTCGACGGTCGGCGCGGCCGCGCCTGGAAGCGGCGTCGCTGCCTGCGTGGACTGGCCCCGCTGTACCACCACCGGTCCGGCCGCATCGGTCGCCACCGAGACCGCCAGCAGCGTCAGCCCAAGGCAGGCGGTCATGCCAGATACAACAATCCGTTTTGTCATGTAGTCATGGACGAGTCAGGCCGCCCGCTCTCTAAACCGCTTACCAGGCGACCGTTTCGGCGCGCCCACCCCGTATCACTTCGATACCGCTCTTTGTCGTGTTCGTACTGGCCGTGACGCGCGTCGCCGGCAACGGCATATGCGACGGCAGCGACGGCAATGGCGGCCGCGCGTCCGCCGGGCCGCTGCTGCCGGACAACGTATCGAGCGCCACGCCGGCCGCAGCGCGGGTCGAATCCTGCAACGGCTCCGCGCCCGCGCGCAGCGCGGTCTTCAGCACGCCCGGATAAGCCGGCAACGCGCTCTGATCGGCGACTTCGGGATC
Organism: Paraburkholderia sp. BL21I4N1; assembly: GCF_002973525.1. Classification (GTDB taxonomy): domain Bacteria; phylum Pseudomonadota; class Gammaproteobacteria; order Burkholderiales; family Burkholderiaceae; genus Paraburkholderia. Next base: position 198,215 of record NZ_PVEN01000010.1, on the reverse strand, counting down.
CTTGGCATTACGCAACGCGAAGATCAGACGGCCAGCGCTTTCGGCAAGCATCAGACGATCGACGTCGGCGACCGGCACCGCCAGCACCGCCGTGCGCACCATGCCGTTCGGGTCGCCCGCGCTGTCGCCGCTCGCGGTCGCGTTGCCGAACGTCAGCACGCGCACTTTCGACATCAACAGACGCGCCTGAGTACGGTCGATTTCGCCGTTGCCTCCCATCGAGCCGTCGCGCTTGAGCGTAAAGAACACGTCGACGAAATTGCCGGGCCGCAGCCGGTTGCCGACCGCATTGCTTTCGTCGACCCGCACGGCGAGAGCCCGTTCGCCAGGCTCGACGCGCTCGGCCAGCCCCGACGTCAACTGCGTCTCCAGAATCGGCGAATCCACGCCGATATCGGCGTTCGGCACGCGGCCGGTCAGTTGTGCGGGATCGGTGAACGTGCCGTTCGGATTGATCGGCAGCGACTGCACGCGCAGTTCGTCGGCCGTGATCGGCTTGCCGGCCTGCAGCACGCGGGTCGCCACGACCACGGCGAAGCTCGCTTGCGGCGCGGCCGTGACCGTGGTCGGCGGCGGCCGGCGCGACAACGTCCACGCCAGGATCCCCAGCAGCAGCGCGAGCACGATCAGCACACCCGCGAGAATTTTGGTCAGATTCGGCATGAGAACTCACTGCGTCGGTTGAACGATGCATTGCCGTGCGAACAGCCACGCGCGCGCTCGAATTCAAGCGCCTGCGCATGGGCAGCGACGGAAAGGCGTGGAGCCGGCGCGTGCGTCACTGGATATTCTCCGGATTGAGTTGAACGGTGGCGAGGCTGCTCAACGTGCTGGGCAGCACGTTCTGCATGATCGGCAAAGCCGGCACAAGCGGCTTGCTCGCGTAGTTGTAGGTCAGCGCGACATTGATACATTGCATCGCGTTACCGGCCCCGCAAGGCGCGGAAGTCGGCGTGCAGGTGATCGCAGTGCCCGCCAGCTTCGCGAGCGAGGCCGTCAACTGATTCGCCGCGCTACACGCGTTATTGCCGCGATTGGTCAGCGCGCTTTGCAGCGACGTGTTGCTGGTCCAGTTCAAGGCGGCGCGTGCGCCTTCTTCGGCGGCCAGTGTCATGATCTGCTGGGCCAGCATGATCAGACTGAAACTGACGATGGCGTATAGCACCGTGAAAAACACCGGAAATATCAGCGCGAATTCGACGGTCATCGTGCCGCGCTGTGCCGCGCGCCGCGGCCGGGACAGGCGAACGCGTCGGGCCGCCGCTAACGGAGCGCGAGCGTGAAGGCGCGGCGGGTTCATCGCAGGCCTCCGCTCAGCATCTGCAGCACGAGCCAGCCACTTGCGGCGACCGTCAGACACGCCGCAAAAGGCGTGGACGCTTTGCCTGCTAACTCGAAGGTCGGGCCGCTGTCGCGGCCGAGGTCTGCCAGCCGGGTGCGCGTCGCCGTCAGCAACCACAGCGCATGAATTCCTGCCGCAAGACTCGCCGCCATCCACAAGCCGAGCAACGCATGCATACCGCACCACGCTCCCAGCGCCGCGAACACTTTGACGTCGCCCGCGCCCATTACGCCGAGCGCGAAAAACGGCAATAGCGCGACGAGCCCGATCAACGCGCCGATTAATGCTTGTGTAAGGGAAACACCGAATGGGCCGAATTGCACGAGCGCGCAACCTAATGCCGCCACGAATCCAGCCACGACAACGGAATTGGGAATACGTCGCCGGCGATGGTCGCACACTGCGACCACCACGGCCCACGCCACAAATGTCACGATCCCGAGAAAAACTTTCATTTCGCACTCGACAGGCGAAGCAAAGCCATGCGAATTGCCAGGCAATCCGCATTAACCATAATGGCTATGGCATAAAAAGGCCGCGAAACGAGCGGACGCTGAATTGCCAGCTGTTCCGCGGGACTTTCAGCGTTGCTTTACGCCGCCGGGACGGTTATTTGCCCGGCAATCGCAGTCAGCACGGTTTTGAGATTGCCGCCGATGGTCCCGACGCTGGCCGCGATGACCAGCACGATCAACCCCGCGATCAGCCCATATTCGATAGCCGTGACGCCCTTGTTATCTCTCAGGAAGCGTTGTGTGAACTTTTTCATTTTTACCCTCGGACTTCATCTATTTCGTTTGTTTACCAGCTGCCTCGAACCGCAATTTCTTTAGCGCTACGGACCATTGAGCTCTCATTCATGATCCGGTTTGTTGCGCCGCGGTAACACTCGCCTTGCAGCCTGCTTCAATAAAACGCGTGAGTGTTAGCTGTCTGTTCGATAACGCACCTCCCTCGCCAATCTGTACTGCTTTCGGGTTTTATAGCCGAACAATCTTATTTAAGCAATTGTCCGCTTCCCTGATCCCTATAGCCTATGCGTTTTAAGGCTTCACTCAGGTTAACGGCAGTTCGTGCGTTGCAGCACATAGTAGTAACCATAAGTTAGATTCGCTGCACTAATTATTTGTTTGAACAGAACGTTTCAAGCGCGCCACACGCCGCTTTGCACTTGCGTTACGCCGTACACCGTAACGGCGCGCGCGGCTCGTTACGTTACGCAGAGGTCGTTAATGCGAAATGCATCGCTATAAATAGCGTCCTTCTGATTTAGCGCCTACTCCATCAAAACATCGGAGAGCCTTATTGCGTGTGGCTCAGCGGCACGCGGCAAAAAAATCCTTCGGATTGCGCGGATGAAATGGCACGGCTCGTGCAGAGATAGGCACGCAGCAGCACCCAACAACCACATGCGATGCGAGGGCGACATGAACATTCAAACGACCAACACGACGGTACGGGCAACCCTGATGGCGGCAAGCATTGCCGCGATGCTGACGCTGGCCGCCTGCGGCGGCTCCGGCAGCCTCAGTTCCGGCACCGGCAGCAACGGCAGCGGCTCCGCCGGCGGCACACTTTCCACCAGCGGCAGCGGCTCGATGGGCTCGGGCGGCTCCGGCACCAGCGGCACCTCGGGCACCACCGTCGGTTCGTCCGGCACGAGTGGCACGTCGGGCAGCTCCGGCACCAGCGGCACCTCGGGCACCAGCGGCACGACCCCGGTCGCCAACGCGCTCGGCACGGTGGTGGGCAATGGCGGCGGCATCATCGGCGATGCGGGTCAGACGGTGTCGAGCATCGGCAGCGTGATCGGTTCGCAAAACCTGCCGGGCGTCAGCTCGCAAACCACGCAAGCCGCCGGCGGCATCGTGCAGCAAGCCGGCGCTGCGGTATCGACGCTCGGTAGCGGCGTCTCGCAAGGCCTCGGCCAACTCGGCACCGGCGGCAACGCGGTCGGCACGACTGTGTCGAGCCTGGGCGGCGTCGTGGGTCATGTCGGCGGCGCGGTGACGGACGCCGGCAGCCTCGTGACGAGCCTCGGCAGCGGCCCGCTCGCGCCGTTGTCGGCGATCACCTCGCCGCTCGGCGGCGTCGTATCGACGCTCGGTGGCGCAGTGACCAACGGCGGTAGCACGCTCACCAACGCGCTGTCGACCGGCCCGGTCCAGCAAGTCACGCAAACCCTCAGCACCGCGATCACGCCGATCACGACGATGGTGGCGGCCACCACGCAAACGGTCGGCAACACCACCGGACTCGGCGCACCGCTGAACTCGCTGCTGTCGAAAGTGGGCGGCGGGCTCGGCACGGCCGGCGCCCTGTTGACCGCGACCGGCGGCAACCCGATCACGGCCGCGCTCGGCCACACGGTGACCGACACCGGCACCACGGTCGCCTCGGTGGGCGGCCTGCTCACCGGCGGCAGCGGCGGCAACCCGCTCGCCCCGCTGACCAGCGTGCTCGGTGGCCTGGGCGGCGGCACGGGCAGCGGCCCGCTCGCCCCGCTCACCAGCGTGCTCGGCGGCCTGTCCGGCGGCAGCGGCAGCGGCCCGCTCGCTCCGCTCACCAGCGCCCTCGGCGGCTTGACCGGCGGTGCCGGTAGCAGCCCGCTCGGCGGTTTGACCGGCGCACTCGGCGGCGCAACCGGCGGCACCAGCCCGCTCGCGCCCGTCACCGGCTTGCTGTCGAGCGTGACGGGCGGCCTGTCCGGCGCAGCCGGCGGCAGCAGCGGCCCGCTCGCACCGGTCACCGGCCTGTTGTCCGGTGTCACCAACGCGCTCGGCGGCGTTACCACCACGGCCGCCGCCACGCCGACCTCGACGACCACCGCCGCCACGACCAACTCCGGCGCCGGCCTGTCGCTGTCGACCACCTCCGGCAAAGGAACGGGCAGCAACCCGCTGGCGCCGGTCACCTCGCTGGTCGGCGGACTGCTCGGCGGACTGGGCAAGAAGTAAGCCGCCGCGCGATTCGCAGGCGGTCACACCGTACCGACAGCACACGCACTACATGGAATGGCAATCCGGAACGCGGCCTACCGGCCGCACCGGGTTGCCCGACCTCGGCTGAACTGGGCCGCGTCGCTCAGAACCTCGTTGCAACGGCGCACTTGACCAACGCACACACGACACACCTAAAAGACACAGAGGAGCACCATGTCCACTCATCGTTTTTTTACTCTCCATGCGGCGTGCGCGACTGTGTCGTCGTTGCGCGCACCGTTGATCGCCGTCGCGGTCGCCAGCGTACTCGCCGCGTGTGGCGGCAGCACCGTCAGCGCGCCGCCGACTACCTCAGGCACCGGTAGCGGCGGCGGCTCGGGTTCGGGCGGCAGCGGCTCCGGCACCGTCGCGACCACCAGCACCAGCGGCCTCGTCACCAGCGCCGCGCAAACCACCAGCGACCTCGGCAACACGATCGCCTCGACGACGATTCCCGGCCTCAGCCCGCAAGTCACGCAAGGGCTGGGCAACGCGGTGTCGAGCACCAGCGGCACGCTCAACGCGGCCGCCAACGCGGTCAGCAACGGCCTCGGCCAGATCGGCACGAGCTCCAATCCGGTCGGCGCGACGGTGGGCGGTCTCGGCGGCGTGGTCAGTTCGACGAGCGGTGTCGTGCAAGGCCTGAGCACCGCGGTCGGCGGTCTCGGTACCGGCAATCTCGCGCCGCTGTCGCCGCTCACCACGCCATTGGCCGGTGCGCTCGCCACCACCGCCGGCGCGCTGAACGCGGGCGGTGCGACGCTCGGCAACGTGGTCAACTCCGGGCCGGTGCAACAGATCACGCAGCCGCTCAGCACCGCGATCACACCGATCGTCACGACCGCCGGACTGGTCACGCAGACGGTCGGTACGCAGACCGGGCTCGGTGCGCCGCTGGGCGGCGTGCTCGCGCAAGTGGGCGGCGCGTTGAGCTCGGCCGGCTCGCAAGTGGGCTCGGCGACCAGGAATCCGGTCGGCGCGGACCTCGGCACGCTGGTCGGCTCGCTCGGCAATACCGTGACGAATGCCGGCGGCCTCGTCAATCCGAACGGACCGAATGGCGCGATGCCGATTCCGGGGCTGATCACGAGTCTGGTCGGCAGCACCAATGTGGGCGTGGTCAATGGGCCGCCGGCGAACAGCAGCCCGCTGGCGCCGCTGCAAAGCTCGCTGGCGAGTCTCGGTCTCGGCAGCAACCCGGTCGGCTCGCTGTCGACGCTGCTCGGCGGCACGCCGCTCTCCGGTCTGACGTCGGCGCTCGGCGGCACGCCATTGGGCGCGCTGAGTTCGGGATTGAGCGGCTCACCGCTGAGTTCGCTGACGTCGGTGCTGGGCGGCACGCCGCTGGGCTCGTTGACGTCCGCGCTGGGTGGGGCGGGTAGCGGCGCGGGTCCGTTGTCGTCGCTGACGGGCGCGCTGGGCGGCGTCACCGGCGGCGCAAGCGGCAGCGGCCAGACGCTCGCGCCCGTCACCGGACTGGTCGGGCAACTGACCAGCACGCTGAGTTCGGCGGCCGGTTCGACGAGCGGCTCCAGCAGCCCCGCGGGCGGCCTGACGACACTGCTCGGCGGTCTGCTGCCGGCGAGCCATAAGTAGTCGACCTAACGGCATCGATGAATGCCGCGCGCAACGGTAGTCCGGCGAGACGCATCTCAAGGTACGTCTCGCCGGAGCGTGGAGACCAGATACACGGGCATAGGAAAGAACAGTTTAAGCAACACGCATAAGTAGTCCGATTCATCGCGTGCCCCGCGCTTGCGCCGTCGACGCTCAAGCTCCACGGAGCGCGTGACGTAATACAAGCAAGCATGGCAGTATGCGTCGAGCCACAGATAAGCGATCGCGACCCGCCCGGCCAGGCGGCACGCCGCAACACAAGAACGGCATACGAGGAAAATCCGATGAAACTCGGGTACGGCAGCAAATGGACCATCGTGCTCGCGGCGCTCGCGGCGAGCGCCATGCAGGTGGAGGCACAAGCCCAGGCGCGCCCGGGCGGTGCGGTCGGCGGCAATCCGCTCGACTCGCTGCCGCAGATCAAGGCCCCCGACAAAGGACCCAACGTGACCGTGCAGGTCGCGCCGCAAGCGCCCCAACTTCAGGAACTGCTCGCCCGCCATCTGACGCCGTCGCGCGTGCAGGTCGAGGGCGTGAAGTCGATTCCGTTCGACGAAGTCGCGGCGCGCTTCACGCCGCTCGTCGGCAAGGACACCACGATCGGCGATCTGATCCAGGTCGCCAACGGTGTCACCAAGCTCTACCAGGACCGCGGCTATGCGCTCTCGTTCGCGTTCATTCCGGCGCAGACCTTCGAAGGCGGCGTGGTGCGCGTGACCGTGGTGGAGGGCTACGTGTCGGCGGTCAAGGTGACGGGCAAACCCGGCGCGGTCGAAGACAAGATCCGCGCGATTGCCGACCACATCGTCGCCGACCGGCCATTGCGGCGCGCCACCTTCGAACGCTATATCAACGTGCTCGGCCTGCTGCCGGGCGTGAAGGTCGCGGCGAACGTGCCGCCGCCGCAGAACACCGACGGCGCCACCACGCTCGAACTGAACGTGGACCGCAAGCCGTTCGACGTCAGCATGGGGATCGACTTCAATCACCCCGGCGTGCAGGGATTGCTGACCGCCACGGAAAACGGCCTGACCGCGCTCGGCGAACAGTTGAGCGTATCGGCGTTGCTGCCGAAGGGTCGCGACAACGTCACCTATCTCGCCGCGCACGCCGCGGTGCCGATCGGCAGCAACGGGCTGATCGCGAAGATCGACGCGACCCACTATCGCGGCAATCCGGTCGACAACCCCGGCCTGCCCTCTTACATCGGCCGCACGGTGATCAACGACAAGGTGGGCGGCTCGCTCGCCTATCCGATCCTGTTGAGCAATACGCAGAGCGTGATCGGCACGGCGTCGGTGTATGCGTCGCACGACGAGGATCGTTACAACAATACGGAAACGGGTGCGCAGATCGGCTTGCGTTCGCAGGTACGCGTCATGCAACTGCAGGCCGATTACACCAACGTGCAAACCGGCCAGGTGCGGCGCGCGAGTATCAACGTGGCGAAAGCGTTCGATATTCTCGGCGCGTCGAAAGCGGGTGACTCGAACGTGCCCGGCTCGCCGGTCACGAACCCGGCGTCGATCACCTTCGTGCGCACCGGCGCAAGCTTCTCGCAAAGCAACGAATGGCCGATGAAGATCGGCACCGCGGTGTCATTGACGGGCCAGTACAGCGCCGTCTCGCTGCCGACCTCGGAGCAGATTTCGTTCGGCGCGCAACGTTTCGCGCAGGGCTATCAACCGGGTGAAGCGTCGGGCGATTCCGGCTGGGGCGCGATGTTCGAAATCAATCGTCCGTTCACGCCGGGCTTTACGTATCTGCGCACGCTTACGCCGTACGTGTCGTTCGATATGGCGCGCGTCTATCTGCATGCGGGCACGCCGTCGCCGTCGCGGCTTTCGTCGATCGCGTTCGGCTTCCGGATCTCCGATGCGAAGTACTACAGCCTGGATCTGTCGGTGGCCAAGGCGATCGGCGATGCGCCGGTGGAAAGCGCATCGCGCGCGCCGCGCATCAACGCGACATTTTCGTATCAGTTGAATTGAGCCGCGCGCGATATGCGCTTTGAGCGATGATCGATCGATGCTTGAGCGATACCCGAGCCATGAAAGTGCCGCGTCCTGATTAGAGGGTCCACTATCAAACGACGCGCGCAGTTTCACGTATTCTGCGCTGACGATGTGCGGCCGGCGACGCGCAACCGCGCGCCGCCACCCAAGCGAAACAGAGAACCTGAGGGGCCGTACAAGGCATCACGGCGGCAGAAACCAGCAAGCCGCCCGAGATGCCGATAACGCCGCGCGACCATGATCGCGCTGTCTTTAATCAAGGAGGAAGACAATGCTGCAATTCACACAACGCGCGCGTGCCATCACGCTTCGCACCGCCAAACAGGCCGCGCTCGCCGGCGTATTGCTGGCCAGCGCCATGACGGCCATGGCGCAAACCGATAGCCCGGTCGGCATGTGGCAAACCATCGACGATCACACCGGCCAGCCCAAGGCGCTCGTGCAGATCGCCCAGGACGGCGGGGGTTCGCTTAGCGGCAAGGTAGTCAAGGGGCTCGGACCGAACGACCAGCCGGATCGCCGCTGCACCGCCTGCACCGACGGACGCAAGGATCAGCCGATTCTCGGTATGACCATCATCAACGACATGAAGAAAGACGGCGACAGTTGGGATCACGGGCAGATTCTCGACCCGGAAAATGGCAAGCTCTACAAGTGCAAGATGCACCTGGAAGACGGTGGCAACAAACTGGTGGTGCGCGGCTATATCGGCATCTCGCTGCTGGGCCGCTCGCAAACGTGGGTGCGTCAGCAGTAAGGCAGCGCGAGGCCGCTTTGGCGCGGCCTCGATTGAAGCATAAAAAAACGGCCGACGATCGCCATCGTTCGGCCGTTTTGTTGATAAGAAGTGAGTGGGATCGGTATCGTCATGCAGCGTGCTTGAAAGGCGACCCGAACGCGAAGGGCGAGACCGGTAGCGGTGTCGTGGGGGCCGGCTTGTACACGGCCGGCGCGACAGTACGGGTGGGGTCGCCGTCGACACGCTTCTGTTCCGCGCCCAGGTGCGTTCGCATGCGCGCTTCCATCAAACTGCAAAGCTCTTCGCTCGCACTGCCGAAGAGTTGCTCCGTCACCCGCTTGAGCACACCCGACGCATACCACGCCTTGAAGCGACGATGGCAGGTCTGGTACGACGGATATTTGCGCGGCATGGCGGACCAGGTGGCGCCGCTGTACATGACCCACAGCACGCCATTCAGCACCGAACGGGTATTGGCGAGAGGCCGGCCGCGCAGTTCGGCACGTGGCCGCAATTCGGGGAGCAACGGTGCAACACGTTGCCATTCTTCGTCATTGATATCGCGGTAGGGATCCATGGGTTTCTCCTTCGTCAGAACCTCGACAGAAGATATCCAGTCGTCCGCAGCCGGAATATAAGATCAATCCGAATCTTGAAAATACGTCGGCGCTCGTCGCCTGTTCGGTGAGCGGAGCGCGACCTATCGTAAAAGAATTGCCCGGCTAGTTGACGCGCGCGCTCAGGTCAGCGACGTATCCACGATCCGACGCGGGGTATCGAGGTACTCCTTCGACTGCATTTCGACGATGCGCGAGACCGTGCGTGTGAATTCGTTCGCCATCGGACCGTCAACATACAGCTCTTCCGGCGGCACCGCCGCCGACATCAGCAGCTTGACCTTATGGTCGTAGAACACGTCGATCAGCCAAGTGAAGCGGCGCGCTTCCGACGCCATGCGCACCGACATCTGCGGGACGCCGGAAAGCACCACCGCGTGAAAGCGGCTCGCCAGTTCGAGGTAGTCGTTCTGCGAACGCGGGCCGCCGCAGAGCGTCGCGAAATCGAACCAGACGACGCCGTCGGCTTTACGCAGCGCCTTCAGCTCGCGCTTTTCGATGCGCAGGATCGGGCTCTCGTCGGGCACCGCGGCGAGGCGCGCGAATGCGTCGCGCAAGGCTTTATCCGACGCAGCGCCGAGCGGCGTGTGATACACCTCGACCTGCGCCAGCGTGCGTTGCCGGTAGTCGATGCCCGCATCCACGTTGACCACGTCGAGCTTGCTCTTGATGAGTTCGATCGCCGGCAGCATACGGTCGCGATGCAGGCCGTCCGGATACAGCGTGTCCGGATCGTAGTTGGACGTCATCACGAACTGCACGCCGTTCTCGAACAGCTTGTCGAGCAGACGGTAGAGAATCATCGCGTCGGCGATATCCGACACGTGGAATTCGTCGAAACAGATCAGCCGGTAGCGCTTGGCAATCCGGCGCGCGAGTTCGTCGAGCGGATCGGCCGTGCCTTTCAGCTCTTCCAGTTCGCGGTGCACCTCGCGCATGAACTCGTGGAAATGCAGCCGCGTTTTGCGCTGCACCGGCACGATCATGTAGAAGCTGTCCATCAGGAAGCTCTTGCCCCGCCCTACGCCGCCCCACATGTAGACGCCGCGCGGCAGATCCGGGTGAATGATCAGCTTCTTGAACGCATTCGAGCGGCGCGATTTGTATTCGACCCACTCCTCATAGCACCGCTGCAGGCGGTCGACCGCCGCGAGCTGCGCCGGGTCCGATTGATAGCCCCGCGTCTGCAGTTCTTTTTCGTAGTATTCGGTGACGTTCATTGTGTTGCTGCAAAAAAGAAAGGCGGGAGGGAATGAACCCGCCCGCCTTCGTGGTGATGCCGAATTACGTTCAGTCAGGCGTGCGCGTGATTACATGTTCAGCGCGCGCTTGTCCACGGCAAGAGCCGCTTCGCGCATGACTTCCGACAGCGACGGGTGCGGATGGCAAATGCGGCCGAGGTCTTCCGACGCCGCCTTGAATTCCATCGCCACCACGGCTTCCGCGATCAGGTCCGATGCGTTGGCCGAGATGATGTGCACGCCGAGCAGTTCGTCGGTCTTCGCGTCGGCGATCATCTTGACGAAACCATCCGCCTTGTTGATGCCGAGCGCGCGGCCGTTCGCCATGAACGGGAACTGGCCCGTCTTGACTTCGCGGCCTTCCGCCTTCAGTTGCTGTTCGGTCTTGCCGACCCACGCGATTTCCGGTTCGGTGTAGATCACCCACGGAACGCAGTTGTAGTCGATATGCGGCTTCTGACCGTCGATGATCTCGGCCACCAGCACGCCTTCGTCTTCCGCCTTGTGCGCGAGCATCGGGCCACGCACCACGTCGCCGATCGCGTACACGTTCGGCACCGCCGTCGCGCAGTGGTCGTCGACATCGATGAAGCCGCGCTCGTTGGCCTTCAGGCCGATCGCTTCGAGGCCGAGGTTGTCCGTGTTCGGCACACGGCCGATCGACACGATCAGACGGTCGGCTTCGAGCGATTGCGCGTTGCCGTCCTTGTCCGTGTAAGCGATCGTGACGTTCTTGTCCGTTGCCTTCACTTCGCCGACCTTCACGCCGACGTGAATGTCGAGACCCTGCTTCTTGAACTGCTTGGCGGCTTCCTTGGCCAGCGACTGGTCGGCCGCGCCGAGGAATTCCGGCAGCGCTTCGAGCACGGTCACGTCCGCACCGAGACGACGCCACACCGAACCGAGTTCCAGACCGATCACGCCGGCGCCGATCACGGCCAGCTTCTTCGGCACGCTGTCGAACGTCAGGGCGCCTTCGTTGTCGGCGACGATCTTATTGTCGACCGGAATGCCCGGCAGATGACGCGCCTTCGAACCCGTGGCGATAATCACGTTCTTTGCCGTGACGACTTCCGTCTCGCCTTCGCCGCTCACTTCGATCTGCACGCCGGCGTCCGCCTTGCCGGTGAACTTGCCGTGACCCTTGAGCCAGGTGATCTTGTTCTTGCGGAACAGGAATTCGATACCCTTCGTCATCTTCTCGACGATGCTTTCCTTGCGGGCCAGCATCTTCGCGATGTCGACCTGGACGTTTTCCACGGAGATGCCGTGGTCAGCCAGGTGATGCGATGCGTTTTCAAATTCTTCCGACGACGCGAGCAGCGCCTTCGACGGAATGCAACCCACGTTCAAGCACGTGCCGCCGAGCTTCAGCGCGCCGGCCGGGTTCTTCCACTTCTCGATACATGCGACGGTCTTGCCGAGCTGCGCTGCGCGAATGGCGGCGATATAACCGCCGGGGCCCGCGCCGATCACGACGACGTCAAATTCTTTGGACATGACAATCCTTTTGATGGCGGAACGGCGCGCGGCCACGCTTCGAGGCGCGCGGCGTTCCTGTGCTGCGGAATGCTGGAAAGACGTAGTGCTTATATGGCGTCGACTTGCGCGATGACAAGCCGACGCCGGCCCAACCCGACGGGTGCTTACAGGTCGAGCAACAGACGCGCCGGATCTTCCAGCGCGTCTTTCATGGCCACCAGCGACAGCACCGCTTCGCGACCGTCGATGATGCGGTGGTCGTACGACAGCGCCAGGTAGTTCATCGGGCGGATCACGATCTGGCCGTTTTCAACCACAGCGCGTTCCTTGGTGGCGTGCACGCCGAGAATCGCGGATTGCGGCGGGTTGATGATCGGGGTCGACAGCATCGAACCGAACACACCACCGTTCGAGATCGAGAACGTACCGCCAGTCATTTCGTCGATCGACAGCTTGCCGTCTTTCGCTTTCTGACCGAATTCGGCGATCTTCTTCTCGATTTCCGCGAGGCTCAGCTGATCCGCATTGCGCAGGATCGGCACCACCAGGCCGCGCGGCGAACCGACCGCGATACCAATGTCGAAGTAGCCGTGATAGACGATGTCGTTACCGTCGATCGACGCGTTCACCAGCGGGTACTTCTTCAGCGCGTGAACCGCCGCCTTGACGAAGAACGACATGAAACCCAGCTTCACGCCGTGTTCTTTTTCGAACTTGTCTTTGTACTTGTTGCGCAGGTCCATGACCGGGGCCATGTTCACTTCGTTGAACGTGGTCAGGATGGCGTTGGTCTGCTGCGACTCGAGCAGACGTTCGGCGATACGCGCACGCAGACGCGACATCGGCACGCGTTGTTCCGGACGGTCCTTCAGCCACTGGTCGGCCGAGGCCGGGCCCTTGACTTCCGGCAGCGACGGCTTGGCCGCCTTCGGTGCGGCAGCGGCCGGAGCCGGTGCGGCCTTGGCCGCCGGGGCGCCCGCGCTCAGCACGTCGCCCTTGGTGATGCGGCCGTCACGGCCCGTGCCGGCGACGTCGCCCGCCGCCAGACCCTTCTCGGCCATCAGCTTGCCGGCAGCCGGCGAAGCCGCGGTGTTCGCACCCGTTGCGGATGCGGCCTGCGCGGCCGGAGCAGCGGCTTGTGCCGGCTCAGCGACCGGAGCCGGCTTCACTTCGGCTTCGACGGCGGCGGCGCCAGCCTTGCCTTCGGTGTCGATCTTCGCGATCACCTGGTCGGCGGCGACGATGTCGCCGTCGTTCGAGATGATTTGCGCGAGCACGCCGGCCGCGGGTGCCGGCACTTCGAGCACGACCTTGTCGGTCTCGATTTCGATGAGAATTTCGTCGATCGCGACAGCCTCGCCGGGCTTCTTCTTCCACTGCAGCATCGTGGCTTCCGAGACCGACTCGGACAGCTGGGGAACCTTGACTTCAACAATAGCCATTATGAATATCCTGAATACGTATCGGGTGACGGCGCGGTGAACGACGACCGCCTGCGAACCATGCCTGCCGTTTGTGAACCTGGTGATGAACCCTGGTTAGTCCAGTGAGGGCGGCACGGGAAAGCGCACGGCGCTTTCCCGGTTCGTCTGTTTTTGCTTATTTAGCGATCGACGAGCTCTTGAGACGGCCGAACGCGCCTTCGACCAGCGCCTTCTGCTGCTCGTAGTGCTTCGCGTAGTAGCCGACTGCCGGCGAGGCCGAAGCCGGACGGCCGCTGTACGCCAGCTTCTGCCCGTCTTTCATGCCTTCCTTCAGGTGATGCTCGATGTAGAACCACGGGCCTTGATTCTGCGGCTCGTCCTGCACCCAGACCACTTCGGTCGCGTTGTCGTACTTCTTCATTTCCGCTTCGAACTGCTTATGCGCGAACGGATAGAGCTGTTCGATACGGATGATGGCGACGTCATACTGCTTCGCTTCGCGGCGATGTGCGACGAGGTCGTAGTACACGCGGCCCGAGCAGGCGACCACGCGCTTGACCTTCTTCGCGTCGACGGCTTCGTCCACTTCGCCGATGATCGGCTGGAACGCGCCCTTGGCCAGTTCCGACAGATCCGAAACGGCTTCCTTGTGGCGCAGCAGCGACTTCGGCGTTGCGACGATCAGCGGCTTGCGGAACAGGCGGATCATCTGACGGCGCAGCAGGTGGAAAATCTGCGCCGGCGTGGTCGGTTGAACGACCTGCATGTTGTGATCCGCGCACAGTTGCAGGAAACGCTCGATACGTGCCGACGAGTGTTCCGGACCCTGGCCTTCGTAACCGTGCGGCAGCAGCATCGTGAGACCCGAGACGCGGCCCCACTTCACTTCGCCCGACGAGATGAACTGGTCGATCACGACTTGCGCGCCGTTCACGAAGTCGCCGAACTGCGCTTCCCACGCGACGAACGTATTCGGTTCAGCGGTCGAGTAGCCGTATTCGAAGCCCAGCACCGCTTCTTCCGACAGCACCGAGTCGATCACGTTGAACTTCGCCTGACCTTCGGCGATGTTCTGCAGCGGCACGTACGTGCCGTCGTTCCAGCGTTCGCGGTTCTGATCGTGCAGCACCGCGTGACGGTGCGTGAACGTGCCGCGGCCCGAGTCCTGACCGGTCAGGCGCACGGCATAGCCGGACGCGACCAGCGACGCGAATGCCAGATGCTCGCCCATGCCCCAGTCGAGCTTGGCTTCGCCACGACCCATTGCACGGCGGTCGTTGAGAACGCGCTCGACCAGCGGGTGAACCTTGAAGTTTTCCGGCACCGTGGTGATGCGTTCGGCGAGGCGCTTCAGTTCCGCGAGCGGCACGGCCGTGTCGGCTGCGTCGGTCCACTTGCGGTTCAGGAACGGCACCCAATCCACCGCGTACTTGCTCTTGTAGTTCGACAGGACCGGGTCGACCGTGTGGTGACCTTCGTCCATGGCCTTGCGGTAGGCCTTGACGAAATCGTCGCCTTCTTCCGCGGTGATCACGCCTTGTTGCACCAGCTTTTCAGCGTACAGCGCGCGCGTGCCCGGATGCTTGGCGATGGTCTTGTACATCAGCGGCTGCGTGACCGCCGGCGTGTCCTGCTCGTTGTGACCCAACTTGCGGAAACAGACGATGTCGACGACCACGTCTTTGTGGAACTGCATCCGGAAGTCGATGGCCAGCTGCGTAGCCAGCACGACCGCTTCGGGATCGTCGCCGTTCACATGCAGCACCGGCGCTTCGATCATCTTGACGACGTCCGAGCAGTACAACGTGGAGCGCGAATCGCGCGGGTCCGACGTCGTGAAGCCGATCTGGTTGTTGATGACGATGTGCAGCGTGCCGTGCGTGCCGTAACCGCGCGTTTGCGCGAGGTTCAGCGTTTCCATCACGACGCCCTGGCCTGCGAAAGCCGCGTCGCCGTGGATCTGCACCGGCAGCACTTGCAGGCCGCTGTCGTCGCCGCGACGGTCCATACGGGCCTTCGCCGAACCTTCGACCACCGGGTTGACGATTTCGAGGTGCGACGGGTTGAACGCGAGCGACAGGTGAACCGGGCCGCCTTCGGTCGAGACGTCCGACGAGAAACCCTTGTGGTACTTGACGTCGCCAGCCGGCAGGTCGTCGACGTGCTTGCCTTCGAATTCGGCGAACAGGTCCGCCGGCATCTTGCCCAGCGTATTGACCAGCACGTTCAGACGGCCGCGGTGGGCCATGCCGATGACGATTTCCTGGACGCCGTTGGCGCCGCCGTGACGCACGACTTCGTCCATCGACGCGATGAAGCTTTCGCCGCCTTCGAGCGAGAAGCGTTTCTGGCCGACGTACTTGGTGTGCAGGAAGCGCTCGAGGCCTTCAGCAGCCGTCAAACGATTCAGGATGTGCTTTTTCTTGTCGTTCGAGAAATTCGGCGTGGAACGGATCGACTCGAGCTTCTCTTTCCACCAGCGCTTCTGTTCCGGATCGCTGATGTACATGTACTCGGCGCCGATCGTGCCGCAGTACGTGTCACGCAATGCCTTGACGATCTCGCGCAGCGACGCGCGCTCGAAACCGAAATACAGGTTCGTGGCGCTGAACTCCTGGTCCAGGTCGGCTTCGGTGAAGTCGTAGAACGCGGGTTCGAGTTCGGGGATAGCGGGACGTTCGCGGCGCTTCAGGGGATCGAGATTGGCCCATTGCGAGCCGAGGAAGCGGTATGCGCCGATGAGGGACTGCACATAGACTTGCTTGCGGGAGGTAGCGAGGTCTTCGCCGCCGGTTGCCGCGCGCGGGATGAAGGCGTTAGCCTTGGCCCGTTGAGCAAACGATTCGACGATCGGGCCATGGGCCACGTCGTTGGCATTGCTGCCGTCCGATGCAGGAACATTCTGCAACGCGTCGAAATAGCTGCGCCAGTTCTCGGGCACTGACGCCGGATTGTCGAGATACGCTTCGTACATTTCTTCTACGTACGGAGCATTGCCGCCGAACAGATAAGAGTTCGACTGGAATTGCTTCATCATTTTTACGCTCACCTTTCTTCGAGTTTCTCGAGAAATAGCGGGTTACAGAACCTTCCGCGACACGGCCTGACCGTTTGGCGGATTGCGCGAATCAAGTCTTGCTTGGAAGGACCTAAAACTTTGCACCCGGGGAGCATATCACAGAACCGATACTCCAGATAGCAGACGGATTGCCGCTCAAGCCTTTTCCGACGGGGCTTTCGGGCAACTTTCAGGATGGACAACAGTCTTCTGCGGCAAACGGGGCCAATTGACTGCCAACTAGCATCAGACTGCGTCAGGTTGCATTGGGCGCAGAAACGGCAAAAGCCACCCAAGGGTGGCTTTTGCCTGGTAGCGAAGCGGGATTGCGCTCGGTTCGCTGCGTGCTCAGTGCACTGCGCTGCTTAGTCCACTGCGCCCTTACGGCTTGCGCTGCGGCGCTCGTGTTCCTTCAGGTAACGCTTGCGCAGACGGATGGATTGCGGCGTGACTTCGACCAGTTCGTCGTCGTCGATGAACTCGACCGCGTATTCCAGCGACATCTGGATCGGCGGCACGAGGCGCACCGCTTCGTCGGTACCCGACGAACGCACGTTGGTCAGCTGCTTGCCCTTGATCGGGTTCACGACCAGGTCGTTGTCACGGCTGTGAATGCCGATGATCATGCCTTCGTACAGCGGCTCGCCCGGCGACACGAACATACGGCCGCGATCCTGCAGCTTCCACAGGGCGTACGCGACAGCCGCGCCGTCGTCCTGCGAAATCAGCACGCCGTTGCGACGCTCGCCGACCGCGCCTTCCTTGACGGGCTGATACGAGTCGAACGTGTGGCTCATCAAACCCGTGCCGCGCGTGAGCGTGAGGAACTCCGACTGGAAGCCGATCAGGCCACGCGCCGAAATACGGTACTCGAGACGCGTACGGCCACGGCCGTCCGACGCCATGTCGAGCATTTCGCCCTTGCGGCGGCCCAGCTCTTCCATCACGCCGCCCTGGTGGCCGTCTTCCATGTCGACCGTCAGGTTTTCGTACGGCTCGTGCTTCACGCCGTCGATTTCCTGCATCACCACGCGCGGACGCGACACGGCCAGCTCATAGCCTTCGCGACGCATGTTTTCCACCAGAATGGTCAGGTGCAGTTCACCGCGGCCCGCCACTTCGAACGTGGTTTCGTCGCCGGTTTCCTTCACGCGCAGCGCGACGTTGTGGTTCAGTTCCTTCATCAGGCGGTCACGAATCTGACGGCTCGTGACGAACTTGCCTTCGCGGCCGGCCAGCGGCGACGAATTGACGAGGAAGTTCATGGTCAGCGTCGGTTCGTCGACGGTGATCATGGGCAGCGCTTCCGGTTGCTCCGGTGCGCAGATGGTCACGCCGATACCGATTTCCTCGATACCGTTGATCAGCACGATGTCGCCGGCTTCAGCCGACTCGACCTGCACGCGCTCCAGACCCTTGAACGACAGCACCTGGTTGATCTTGCGGTTCAGGATCGCGCCGTCGGGGCCCGAACGAACGGCGACCGACATGCCCGGCTTGATCGTGCCACGCGTGATACGGCCCACGCCGATACGGCCGACGTACGACGAATAGTCCAGCGACGTGATCTGCAGTTGCAGCGGCGCGGCCGGATCGGCCGGGCGAACCGGCACGTGCTTCAGCACGGCCTCGAACAGCGGACGCATGTCGCCTTCGCGCACGTCGGCGGTCAAGCCCGCGTAGCCGTTCAGGCCCGACGCGTAGACGATCGGAAAGTCGAGTTGTTCGTCGGTTGCGCCCAGCTTGTCGAACAGGTCGAACGTCTGGTTGATCACCCAGTCGATCCGCGCGCCCGGCCGGTCGACCTTATTGATCACGACGATCGGCTTGAGGCCGAGCGCCAGCGCTTTCTTGGTCACGAAGCGCGTTTGCGGCATCGGGCCTTCGACCGCGTCCACCAGCAACAGCACCGAGTCGACCATGGACAGCACGCGCTCCACTTCGCCGCCGAAGTCGGCGTGGCCCGGCGTGTCGACGATGTTGATGTGCGTGCCTTCGTATTCGACCGCGCAGTTCTTCGACAGAATCGTGATGCCACGTTCTTTTTCGATGTCGTTCGAGTCCATCACGCGCTCGACGACCTGCTGGTTGTCACGGAACGTGGCGGTCTGACGGAGCAGTTGGTCGACGAGCGTAGTCTTACCGTGGTCGACGTGGGCAATGATGGCGATGTTGCGTAGGGCGCGGGTCATAGGAAACCTGGAGACAGTTGGAGTGCGCCGCTTGCTTATGCCGGTTACTTATCGGTTGCCAGATAAACCACGAAACCACGACAAGCCCAAAGCGCACTTTTGGGAACCCAACATTATAGCACGCAGAAATGAAGCTATCTCGTATTCCCTGATTGCGCGACAGGCCTTGGCGCAACCGGGCGCCCATCACCCTGCCCGCGCCGATCGGCGCAACACTACGCAAAACCGCGCGCATCATGCCTTGAGCGGTAATGGATCCTTGCCTAAGCTGTAATAACGCTTGCCGCGTCAACCAACGGACCTCTATACTCCTGCCTAGTCAACCATTGCATTCGCACGAGAATCATGACGGAGCATTCTCCTACTCCCACGCCGGACCTCAGCCAGTATCAGCTCGGCGAAAGCGTCGGTTATCTGCTGTCGCGCGTGAAATCGACCATGTCGAATCTGATCACGCAGCGCAGCATGGCCGAACTGGGCATCACCAGCCAGCAGGGCAGCATCCTGTTCATGGTGGCGAGCGGCAAGTGCCTGCTGGCGGCCGAACTGGCGCGCGAATACGGCATCGACGCAAGCGCCGTCACGCGTCTGGTCGATCGGTTGGAGAAGCGCGGCCTGCTGACCCGGGTACGCAGCAACGAAGACCGGCGCGTGGTGCGCCTCGCGCTGACGCCGGAGGGCCACGCGATCGCAGCGAAAATGCCGGCCATTTTCAACGGTGTGCTGGACGACCTGCTGAACGGCTTCACGGCCGAAGAAGTCGGTTTTCTGAAGAGCATGTTGCGCCGTGTGCTCGTCAATTCCGGTGAACAAACGGGACTAACCCGTGATGCAGCAAGCAATTTCGACAGTAAATCGCAGTAGATTGCTTGCAGCGTCCATCATTACATTCCACTCAAAGAGTCGAGCGATGAAATCCCTTTCCCTGTCCGCGTCCGCGTTCTCGCGCCGGACCGCTGTCGCCGCCGCGGTGACGGCGCTCGCCCTCACGGGGTGCGCGAACTACTTCGGTATGAAAAGCGACAAGCAGATCTCGTCGCCGGCTCAGTACGAGTCCTCCCAAAGTCTGTCGGGCCAGGGCGGCCAGTGGCCGTCGCTCGATTGGGCCAACCAGTTCGGCGACCCGCAGTTGCCCAAGCTGATCGCGGAAGCGCTGGAAGGCAGCCCGTCGATCGCGCAGGCCCAGGCGCGGCTCGCGAAGGCGTCGTCGTATATCGAAAGCTCGCGCTCGGCGCTCTATCCGAAGGTCAACGGCAGCTATTCGTGGACCCGCGAACTGTTCTCGGGGAACGCGCTCTACCCGCCTCCGTACGGTGGAACCTGGTATAGCGAGAACAACGTGCTCGCCAGCGCGTCGTGGGATCTCGACCTGTGGGGCAAGAATCGCCAGCGCCTCGGCCAGGCCGTGTCGCAGGAAAAGGCTGCCGAGGCCGACATGCAGCAGGCGCGCGTCACGCTCGCGGCATCGGTGGCGAGTTCGTACAACCAGCTCGCGCAGCTGTATGCGTTCCGCGACATCGCCGCGCGCGAAATCGCCAACCGCCAGGACATCGGCCGCATTACGAACGGCCGCGTGGCCGCCGGCCTCGACACCAATGTCGAACGGCAGACCGCGAACGGCAATATCGCGACCAGCCAGTCGAATTTGACCGACCTCGACGGCCAGATCACCGTGGTGCGTTACCAGCTGGGCGCGCTGCTCGGCAAGGGGCCGGATCGCGGTCTGCAGATCGCCCAGCCGGTGCTGACCAGCGGCAACGTGGTGGCGCTGCCGGATAACCTGCCCGCCGACCTCGTCGCGCGTCGTGCGGATATCGTCGCCGCGCGCTGGCAAGTGGAAGCCGCCATGCACGACGTGAAGGAAGCCAAGGCCGAATTTTTCCCGGACGTGAATCTCGCGGCCGGCGTCGGCTTCGACGCGTTCGGCTGGGGCCGCTTCCTCAAATCCGGTAGCCGTCAGATGCAACTCGGCCCGGCGATCCATCTGCCGATCTTCGACGCCGGCGCGCTGCGCTCGCAGTTGAAGGGCCGTTTCGCCGATTTCGACCTGGACGTGGCGAACTACAACCAGACGCTGATCGGCGCGCTGTCGGACGTCGCGACGCAAGTCTCGTCGATCCGTTCGATCGACCAGCAGTCCGGCGACGCCCAGCGCGCGCTCGACGCGTCGACCAAGGCGTACCAGCTGGCCGTGATCCGCTACAAGGCCGGACTGTCGCCGCAGTTGCAGGTGCTGACCGCCGACCAGAACCGCCTCGCCGCCGAGCAGACGGTCACCAGCCTGAAAATGCGCCGCCGCGATATGCAGATCGGCCTCATCAAGGCGCTCGGCGGCGGTTTCGACGCAACGCAAACCGGCCTCGTGGTGCCGACCGATGCCCCGGCATCGGCCACCGCCGCGACCGCCGCGGCGAACTGAGCGCACGCACCGCACGACGCCACGCACAAACACGCAAGAACATCCGAATAAACGACGACGTTCAAGAGAACCCGGAGCACATCAATGAGCACCCCCCAGCAGCCCGCGGCTAACACCCAACCGGCCCAACCGGCGAACAACGGCAAACGCAAGCGCATGATGACGCTGCTCGTCATCGTGATCCTGATCGCCGCGATCGCCTACGGTCTTTACTACTTCCTCGTCGCGCGCTTCCACGAAGACACCGACGACGCCTACGTGAACGGCAACGTGGTGCAGATCACGCCGCAGGTCACCGGCACCGTGGTGGCCGTGAACGCGGACGACACGCAAACCGTCAAGGCCGGCGATCCGCTGGTCGTGCTCGATCCGGCCGACGCACGCGTCGCGCTGGAACAGGCCGAAGCGAATCTGGCGCAAACGGTGCGCCAGGTGCGCGGCCTGTTCGCCGACGACAACCAGTACGAAGCGCAAGTCGCTCAGCGCCAGTCCGATCTGTCGCGCGCTCAGGACGACCTGAAACGCCGTCTGGCCGTCGCGCAGACCGGCGCGGTGTCGCTGGAAGAAATCTCGCACGCCCGCGACGCCGTGAAGAGCGCGCAAGCCTCCGTCGACGCCGCCCAGCAACAATTGGCGTCGAACCGCGCGTTGACCGCCAACACCACGATCGCGAATCACCCGAACGTGCAGGCGGCCGCCGCGAAAGTGCGCGACGCGTACCTGAACAATGCGCGTAACAACCTGCCGGCGCCGGTCACCGGCTATGTCGCGAAACGATCGGTGCAGGTCGGCCAGCGCGTTTCGCCGGGCACTCCGCTGATGGCGATCGTGCCGCTCGGCGGCGTGTGGGTCGATGCGAACTTCAAGGAAGTGCAACTGAAGTACATGCACATCGGCCAACCGGTCGAACTGACGGCCGACGTGTACGGTTCGTCGGTGGTGTACCACGGCAAGGTGGTCGGCTTCTCGGCCGGTACGGGTTCGGCGTTCTCGCTGCTGCCCGCGCAAAACGCGACCGGCAACTGGATCAAGGTGGTGCAGCGTCTGCCGGTGCGGATCGCGCTCGACCCGCAGGAACTTGAAAAGCATCCGCTGCGCATCGGCCTGTCGATGCAAGCCGACGTCAGCATCAAGGATCAGAGCGGCGGCCAGCTCGGCGAAGCGCCGAATACGGTCTACCAGACCAACGTGTTCGAGAAGTACGGTGACCAGGCCGACGCCGAAATCGCCCGCATCATTTCGGAAAACGCCGGCCCGAACGGCGGCACGCCGAAGCCGGCTCAAGCAGCCGCGGCGGCCCCGGCCAAGCCCGCTGCGAAACTGATGTAAGCGGCGCGACGATTCATACAAGGTTTCTTTAATGGCTCAGGCTCAGGCGCAAGTCCCTCACCCGCCGCTCGAGGGCGCGCAACTGGTGATCGGCACGATCGCGGTGTCGCTCGCCGTGTTCATGAACGTGCTCGACACGTCGATCGCGAACGTGTCGATTCCGTCCATTTCGGGCGACCTCGGCGTGTCGTCCGACCAGGGCACGTGGGTGATTACGTCGTTCGCGGTCGCCAACGCGATCTCCGTGCCGCTGACCGGCTGGCTCACCCAGCGGTTCGGCCAGGTGCGTCTCTTCATGGCGTCGATCATTCTGTTCGTGATCTCGTCGTGGATGTGCGGCCTCGCGCCGACACTGCCGTTCCTGCTCGCCTCGCGCGTGCTGCAAGGCGCGGTGGCCGGCCCGATGATTCCACTGTCGCAAACGCTGCTGCTTGCCAGCTATCCCCGCGCCAAGGCGCCCATGGCTTTATCGATGTGGGCGATGACCACACTGATCGCGCCGGTGGCCGGGCCGATTCTCGGCGGCTGGATCTCGGACAACATCTCGTGGCCGTGGATTTTCTACGTCAACATTCCGGTCGGCGCGATCGCCGCCGGGGCGACGTGGATGATCTTCCGCAACCGCGATTCGGAGATCCGGAAAGCACCGATCGACGGCGTCGGTCTCGGGCTGCTGATCCTCTGGGTCGGCTCGCTGCAGGTCATGCTCGATAAGGGTAAGGATCTCGACTGGTTCTCGTCGACGACCGTCGTCGTGCTGGCGCTCACCGCGGTGATCTCGCTGGCGTTCTTTATCGTGTGGGAGTTGACGGCCGAGCATCCGGTGGTCGATCTTTCGCTGTTCAGCCGGCGCAATTTCACGAGCGGCACGATCGCGTTGTCGATCGGCTACGGACTTTACTTCGGTAACCTCGTGTTGCTGCCGTTGTGGCTGCAAACCGATATCGGCTACACCGCCACCGAAGCAGGTCTCGTGATGGCGCCGGTCGGCCTGTTCGCGGTGCTGCTGTCGCCGATCACCGGCAAGGTGCTGCCGCGTACCGATCCGCGTTATATCGCGACGCTGTCGTTCCTCGTGTTCGCGCTGTGTTTCTGGATGCGCTCTCGCTATACGACCGGCGTCGACACTTTTTCGCTGCTGGTGCCCACGTTGATTCAGGGGATCGGCATGGCCGGGTTCTTCATCCCGCTGGTGTCGATCACGCTGTCGGGCTTGCCGGGCAACCGGATTCCGGCGGCGTCGGGTCTGTCAAATTTCGTGCGGATCATGTGCGGCGGTATCGGCACGTCGATCTTCCAGACGGCGTGGGATCACCGCACGATCATGCATCACGCGCAACTGGCGGAGCAGGCGAGCGCCTACAACCCGGTCTTCGATCAGTCGATCCGGCAGATGGGCGCGGCCGGTTTCAGTCAGCCTCAGGCGTATGGTCTATTCAATACGATGGCCACGCAGCAGGCCGCGCAACTGGGCGTGAACGATCTGTTCTTTGTGTCGGCGGGAATTTTCGTCGCGCTGATCGCGCTGATCTGGATGGCGCGCCCGGAACGCGCGGGTGGCGATGCGGGTGCGGCGGCCGCGGCGGCGCATTGAGACTCGGGTTGGTTACCGCACGTTAGAGACCACGTGGTCGTGATGTAAAAAAGGCGGGACCGCTCTCAAGCGGTCCCGCCTTTTTGTTCGTGGCGCGTGTGTCGGGTTATTGAGGTCCGCCGCTTAACTCTCCGCGGTGACCACCAGCCGTTCGGGCGCCAGCACACCCTCACCCGGCTTCGCGACGCCAAGCAGACGGCCTTCCGCTGCATACACTCTGACGCGCGGCGCATTCGCCGCGTCGCTGCTGATGCTCAACTCGGACAGCTTCAGCCGCTGACCGTGCAGGAAGCGGCGCGTCGCGTCTTCATTCAGCTCGACAGACGGAAACGTCGACAACAACGCATCCACCGGCTGCAGCCATGTATCACGCTCAGCTTCCGTGGCGTCGGACAACGCGTCGAGCGTCACCGAATTCTCCAGCGTCAGCGCGCCCACGCCCGTACGCCGCAACGCGACCAGATGCGCACCGCAACCCAGCGCCTCGCCGATATCTTCGGCCAGCGTGCGCACGTACGTCCCCTTGGTGCAAGTCACCCGAAACGTTACGTCAGGGAGCGCGCAGGCGAGCAGATCGAGTTTGAGAATCGTCACCCGACGCCCTTCCCGCTCGACCGTCTGGCCGGCGCGCGCGTATTCGTATAGCGGTTTGCCGTCGCGCTTGAGCGCCGAATACATCGGCGGAATCTGGGTGATCTCGCCGAGAAAGCCGCTCATGGCCGCCACAACCGCAGCCTCGTCGCACGTTACGGCGCGCGTGTCGATCGCTTCGCCTTCGGCGTCGCCGGTGGTCGTGCGAACGCCGAGGCGCATGGTGGCCTCGTAGGTCTTGTCGGCTTCGAGCAGGTCCTGCGAGAACTTGGTGGCTTCGCCGAAACACAGCGGCAGCAAACCGGTGGCGAGCGGATCGAGCGTGCCGGTATGGCCCGCCTTTTTCGCCAGATAGAGGCGCTTCGCGCGAATCAGCGCGTCGTTGCTCGACAGGCCGAGCGGCTTGTCGAGCAACAGCACGCCGTCGAGCACGCGACGCGGCACGCGGGGACGTTGAGGTGCGGTCATGTCAGAAAGACGGAGTCGATGGATACGAAAAATGGCGCTGGTTGCGGCGCGGGATGGTGTTTTCGGCATTGCGCCGAAAACACCCGCGGCCGCGGCTCGCGGCGCGCTCAGTCTTCTTTCGCACGACTGGCGTTGGCTTCGTCGATCAGCTTCGACATCTCGACTGCCCGCTCGATCGTCTGGTCGTAGTGGAAGTGCAACGTCGGCACGGTATGGATATGCAGACGTTTGAACAGCTGATTGTGCAGATGGCCGGCCGCGTGCGTGAGCGCTTCGAGCGTCTGTTGCGGGTCGCCCGTCAACGTCGTGAAATAGACCTTGGCGTGCGCGTAATCCGGCGTCAGCTCGACACTTTGAATCGTGACGATACCGATACGCGGGTCCTTGACCTCGCGCAGCAGTTCGGACAGATCGCGCTGGATCTGATCAGCGATCTGCACGTTGCGATTGGGAGAAGTACGTTTTTTAGGCATGGTGTGATGTGATCCGCTTGGGCGGATGCAAAAAAGTGGCTTCGCGCAGCTGCGGCCTGCCGATGGTTCGTGGAGCAACGCTTGAGCGGCCCCATTCCATTGACGACGGGTCAGACCGCCTGCGCGAAACGGCGGGCCCAAAAACAACGGGCGGAGCGGGCGTTAAAGCCCGCTCCGCCCGTTGAGCCGTGCCGCGTGAATTACAGCGTACGCGCGACTTCGGTGATCTCGAAGACTTCGAACTGATCGCCTTCGACGATATCGTTGAAGTTCTTGATCGACATACCGCACTCGAAGCCCTGACGGACTTCCTTGACGTCGTCCTTGAAGCGCTTGAGCGAGTCGAGTTCGCCCGTGAAGATGACGACGTTGTTGCGCAGCACGCGCACCGACGACGAGCGCTTGACGAAACCGTCCGTGACCATACAGCCTGCCACCGCGCCGATCTTCGGTACCTTGAAGACCTGACGCACTTCGACCGTACCGGTGATGATTTCGCGCTTTTCCGGCGCCAGCATGCCCGACATCGCGGCCTTCACGTCATCTACTGCGTCATAGATGATGTTGTAGTAGCGAATATCGACACCGTTGGATTCCGCCAGCTTGCGAGCCTGCGCATCCGCACGGGTGTTGAAGCCGATGATGACAGCCTTCGATGCCGTGGCCAGATTGACGTCCGACTCGCTGATGCCACCCACGGCGCCGTGCACGATCTGTACGCGCACTTCGTCCGTCGACAGTTTGAGCAGCGACTGCACCAACGCTTCCTGCGAACCTTGCACGTCGGCCTTGACGATGAGCGGCATGTACGCCACTTCGCCTTCCGTCATCTGCTCCAGCATGTTCTCGAGCTTCGCGGCCTGTTGCTTGGCCAGCTTGACGTCGCGGAACTTGCCTTGACGGAACAGCGCGACTTCACGTGCCTTGCGGTCGTCCGGCATGACGATGACTTCTTCGCCAGCTTGCGGGACTTCCGACAGACCCTGAATCTCGACCGGGATCGACGGACCCGCCGATTTGGTCGGCTTGCCGGTTTCGTCGAGCATGGCTCGCACACGACCGTAAGCGCTACCTGCCAGCACCACGTCGCCGCGGTTCAGCGTACCCGACTGAACCAGGATCGTTGCCACCGGACCCTTACCCTTGTCGAGCTTCGCTTCGATGACGAGGCCCTTGGCCGGCGCTTCAACCGGTGCCGTCAGTTCCAGCACTTCGGCTTGCAGCAGCACTTGTTCGAGCAGATCGTCGATGCCTGCGCCGGTCTTGGCCGACACCGGCACGAACGGCGATTCGCCACCGTACTCTTCCGGCACGACGCCTTCGGCGACGAGTTCCTGCTTCACGCGTTCCAGATTCGCATCCGGCTTGTCGATCTTGTTGATCGCGACGACGAGCGGCACGCCGCCTGCCTTCGCGTGGGCGATCGCTTCCTTCGTTTGGGGCATCACGCCGTCGTCGGCTGCGACCACCAGAATCACGATATCGGTTGCCTTCGCACCGCGGGCACGCATGGCCGTGAAGGCCTCGTGACCCGGCGTGTCGAGGAACGTGATCACGCCACGCGGCGTTTCCACGTGATACGCGCCGATGTGCTGCGTAATCCCGCCCGCTTCACCCGCTGCCACCTTCGCGCGGCGGATGTAGTCGAGCAGCGAGGTCTTGCCGTGGTCGACGTGACCCATGACCGTGACGACCGGAGGACGCGGCAATGCTTCCGCATCCGACACTTCGCCTTCGACCAGCATGGCTTCCGGATCGTCCAGCTTGGCCGCAACCGCGTGGTGACCCAGTTCCTCGACGATGATCATCGCCGTTTCCTGGTCCAGCATCTGGTTGATCGTGACCATCTGGCCGAGCTTCATCATCGACTTGATGACTTCCGACGCCTTCACGGCCATCTTGTGCGCCAGATCGGCGACCGTGATGGTTTCCGGCACGTGTACTTCACGCACGATCGGTTCGGTCGGCGCCTGGAACGTAGTGTTCTGGTCCTGATGCTTGCCGCGACCCTTCGGGCCACCGCGCCAGCCACGATCGACGCCGCCGCTCGTGTCGCCACGCGTCTTGATACCGCGGCGCTTGGCTGCGTCGTCCTGCCAGCCGCCCTTACCACCGCCCGGCTTCTTCTTGTCACCGGCAGCCGGCGTGGTCGTAGCAGCCGGAGCAGCAGCAGCCGGCTTCTTGGCAGCCGGACGTGCCGGTGCTTCACCCGCCGGACGCGCCGGCTTGTGCAGCGTGCCTTTGGCTTCCGCGGCCTTGGCCGGCTCAGCGGGCTTCGGTGCCGGTTCCGGCGCCTTGACCTGCGCCTTGCGCGGCGTATTCATCATTTCGCGAATCGCACGTGCTTCGGCTTCTGCCGCGGCACGGCGCTTGGCAATTTCTTCCTGCTCGGCGCGCGCTTTCTCGGCTGCCTGACGCGCTGCGTCTTCGGCCTTCTTCGCGGCTTCGCGTTGCGCTGCGCGTTCTGCCGCGGCGCGTTCGTCGTCCTGCTCACTTTCCTTCGCGGCCACCGGCTCGGCGGCCTTGGCAGCGACAGGCTCGGCCTTGGCTGTTACGGGTTGCGCCGCCGGCTGCTGAGCTTTCTCGCGGGCTGCCGCCTCGGCCGCAGCCGCTGCACGCTTCTTCGCCGCGTCTTCTTCCGCACGACGACGCTCAGCTTCCGCAGCCTGCTCACGCGCCTGACGTTCGGCTTCTTCGCGTTCGAGCTGTTCCTGACGCGCCTTCAACTCCTGAGCCTGCTTTTCGAGCAACTCGGCTTCGTGACGCGCTTCCTCTTCACGACGCTGCAGTTCGAGATCGTCAACTTCGACCTCGACATCTTCGGCCACATGATTCGATGCATCACCGCCTTCACCGGCGGCTTCGTCGCGGCGGACGAAAGTGCGCTTCTTACGCACCTCGACCTGAATGGTGCGAGCTTTGCCCGTCGCATCGGACTGCTTGATCTCCGACGTATGCCGTTTCGTCAGCGTGATCTTGCGCTTGTCTGCATCAGTCGAGCCGTGAGACTTGCGCAAGTGGTCGAGCAGACGCGCTTTGTCCGTTTCGGACAAAGCGTCGGCTTCGCTCGCCTTGGTGACGCCAGCCGCCTGCAGCTGCTCAAGCAGCACGCCTGCAGGCATTTTCAGTTCCGCGGCAAATTGGGCTACGTTGTTACTCGCCATTCATTCCTCTTAATGCAAGGACCGATTCCTTGCGGTTAGCATCGGGTCATGCGGCCTGACGGCCGCGTTCAATTTAGTGCGCCATGGTCATTTCTCACTGGAACCAGTGTTCACGTGCTTTCATGATCAACGCCTTAGCGGCATCCTCTTCCATCCCGGTCATCTCGACCAGTTCATCCACAGCCAGTTCGGCGAGTTCGTCGCGCGTCTGGATCTGATGTTCAGCCAGCTTCGCGAGCATGTCGGCGTCCAAGCCGTCCAGGCTCTTCAGGTCGAGCGCTACATTTTCGACCTTTTCTTCGTTCGCGATAGCCTGCGTCAGCAACGCGTCGCGCGAGCGGTTACGCAGTTCGTGAACGGTGTCTTCGTCGAATGCTTCGATTTCAAGCATTTCGTTGAGCGGCACGTAGGCAATCTCTTCGAGGCTCGTGAAGCCTTCGTCGATCAGGATGTCGGCCACTTCTTCGTCAACATCGAGACGCGCCATGAACAGGTCACGCAGTACGCCACGCTCCTGATTCTGCTTTTGCGCGGATTCGTCCGGCGTCATGATGTTGATCTGCCAGCCGGTGAGTTCGCTGGCAAGACGCACGTTCTGGCCGCTGCGGCCGATCGCGACCGCCAGTTCGTTTTCGTCTACGACGACGTCCATCGAATGCTTTTCTTCATCGACGACGATCGACTGGACGGCTGCCGGCGCGAGGGCGCCGATCACGAACTGGGCGGGATCTTCCGACCATAGCACGATGTCGACGTTTTCGCCACCGAGCTCGTTACGCACAGCCTGCACGCGCGAACCGCGAATGCCGACGCACGTGCCGATCGGATCGATGCGTTTGTCATACGCGACCACGCCGATCTTGGCGCGCACGCCAGGATCGCGGGCCGCCGCCTTGATTTCCAGCAGGCCCTGTTCGATTTCCGGCACTTCCATTTCGAACAGCTTCATCAGGAATTCGGGCGCCGTACGCGACAGTTCGATCTGCGGACCGCGCGCGGTGCGATCGACCTTCGCGATATAGGCCCGCACGCGGTCGCCCACGCGCAGGTTTTCCTTCGGAATCAACTGGTCGCGGCGCAGCAGCGCTTCGACACGGCCGGTTTCGACGATGAAGTTGCCTTTGTCGAGACGCTTCACCGAGCCGGTCATGATGTGCTCGCCGCGCTCGAGGAAGTCGTTCAGGATCTGCTCGCGTTCGGCGTCGCGCACCTTCTGCAGGATCACCTGCTTGGCGGCCTGCGCGCCGATACGACCGAATTCGATCGACGGCACCGGTTCTTCGATGTATTCGTCGAGTTGAATTTCAGGTTGCTGTTCGCGTGCTTCGAACAACAGGATTTCCTGATCCGGTTCCTGCAAACCGGCTTCGTCCGGCACGACCTTCCAGCGGCGAAACGTTTCGTGCTCGCCGCTTTCACGGTCGATATGGACGCGGATATCCGCATCTTCCTCGAAGAGTTTCTTGGAGGCCGAAGCGAGAGCCGCTTCGAGCGCGGCATATACCACGTCTTTATCGACGTTCTTCTCGCGTGCCAGCGCATCCACCAGCATCAACACTTCGCGACTCATTGTTTGCGGCTCCTAAAGTCAACTTTCGGAACGAGGCGTGCTTTGTCCATGTCCGCGAGCGTGAAATCGAGCATCGCGGCGCCTTCCTTCCCTTCAAATTCCAGACCGATCGTTTCGCCTTGCGGAGCATGCAGGATGCCCCGGTACGATTTCCGTCCGTCCAATGGCTTTTTCAATGTGATTACCACTTCGCTGCCTGCGAAGCGTTCGAAATCCGCCAGTTTCTTAAGCGGACGATCGAGACCCGGCGACGACACTTCAAGCCGCTCATAATCGATATTTTCGACCGTCAGAACGTGCTGGAGCTGACGCGTGACTTTCTCGCAGTCTTCAATCCCGATGCCAGCCGGCTGGTCGATATAGATACACAACATGCCGCGCCCGGTGCGCTCGAGATCGACGAGCTCGTAGCCGAGTCCCACGACCGTGGTTTCAATCAGTTCCGTCAGTTGCACAATGCCCTCTTAGATGTTCGCGCAGCGAGCCTGCCGCTTGTTTTGCAAACAACCAATGCGGGCCGCGCGCCAAGCTGGCGCACGTTCGTGCTACCCGAGATGCCGAACCACGATGAACTGAGCGGCAAAAAAAAAATGGGCTAAACGCCCATCATCTTATTGCCGGTGGTCGCACCTGAGCCGCACATAAAAAGCCGCACGCCCAGCGACTCCGCGATTGTAGCCATTTTTCAGGACAAACGCAAACCGCAGAACGCCGTGTGAAGCGCATTTCCGCTTGATTTCATGGGCATCTTTCGAGGATATGGCGGCATCGCGAGGCTTTTGCAGGGCGGCTTGTGGCGCGCCCCACCTGCGACTGACCGCAAGGGGTAAAGAAACCTGCCCCTACTTTTGTCTATAGCGCGGTTTTATGCGTTGCATGAAACCGGCCACACATATCGATCGATTTTGACGGCGGCCTCAAGGCAATCAATCGCTAAAGAACGATTGGCGGCCGGCCATTACAGATAACCTACTTGTCACCCGGGAAACCTTGACGGCTGCTTAACGGCCGCTCGAAGAGTCTAACGACTGCGCCGCACGCTATCCGCCGATAACCGCTCAAGGTCTTACCCGGGCCGTTCAACGCCCGCGTGTGCGACCACGTGGTGCGCCGCCGCTACGATTGGCGCCACCGCCCGGATTGGTGTTGCCGCCGCCCGCACGGTTGCCATTGCCGCCACGATTGGCGCCCGGCCCGCGACCGCCGCCATTGCCAGGATTGGCGCCATTGCCGCCGGCGCGCTTGCCGCCACCCGCCGCACGATTACCATTACCCGACGGCGCGCGATTGCCGTCGACGTCACGGCCGCCTCGCGGGCCTGCGGTGCCACCACCCATCGGACCAGCGAAGCCACCAGCGCTACGGCCCGCGCCACGGTTGCCGTAGCCGCCACCGAAACTCCCACCCGCACCGCCGCCGAAGCCGCCACCTGCCGCACCACCGCGCCGGCCTTGACCGCGCGGCTGCTGCTGATCGAGACGTCCATGCGACATCAGCACGGGTTCACGGCTGATAAAGCCCATCGACGTTTGCATCGGATCCGGCTGCTTGCGCTCCGGCGCCGCATTGCGGCTGCCACGCTCTTCAGACGGCGCCTTCAGGCCGACCGACGCCATCAGCGCGCGCACCTGATTGTCTTCGAGCTCTTCCCAGCGACCGCGCTTCAAGCCCTTCGGCAACGAAATCGGGCCGTGACGCGTACGGATCAGGCGGCTGACCATCAGGCCGGCCGCTTCGAACATACGGCGCACTTCGCGGTTACGCCCTTCGGCGAGCGCAACGTGATACCAGTGATTGGTGCCTTCGCCGCCACCGTCGCGGATACGCAAGAAATTCGCCGGACCGTCTTCCAGTTCGACGCCGTGCAGCAGCTTCTGACGCATGCCCTCGGCCAGTTCGCCGACCACGCGCACCGCGTATTCACGCTCGACGCTATAACGCGGATGCATGAAACGGTTCGCCAGGTCGCCGGACGTGGTCAGCATCAGCAGACCTTCGGTATTGAAGTCGAGACGGCCGACCGCGAGCCACTTGGCGGTCTTCATCGGCGGCAATTTGTCGAACACCGACGGACGGCCTTCTGGATCAGCGTGGCTGACGATTTCGCCGGTCGGTTTGTGATACAGCAGCACGCGCGGCGGCTTGTTGGCCAGCTTGCGCTTGACCGGCTTGCCGTTGATGCGAACCTGGTCGGTCGGCATGATGCGCTGGCCGATGTGGGCCGGCTCGCCGTTCACCGACACCCGCCCGGCGACGATCAGCTCTTCCATGTCGCGACGCGAGCCCATGCCGGCTTCGGCCAGCACCTTGTGCAGTTTGGGCGCGTCGTCGTCGGCTGCCAGCACGCGCTTGGGCGCGGCGGGCTTGCCACGGCGCAGCATCGGCGCGGGCGCACCGCCGGTCGTGCCGTTGTCCGCGTCGAAAGCGGGCGACGTCACGTACGAGAACAGATCGTCCTGACCGGCTTCCGGCGCTGCTGCCGCAGCTGGCGCTTCGGCGCCGCGGCGCCCCTGGCGCTGAGCGCCCTCACGCGGTTGACGCTCACGCTGGCCTTCACGGGGCGCGCCATCGCGCTGACCGCCTTCACGCTTCGCGCCGCTGCCCGCGTTGCGGCGCGGCCCTTGACCCTTCGCGCCCGCATCCTTGCGCGGCATCCGCACTTGCGCGACGACTTCGCCGTCCGGCGGCGCTTCGGTAACGACCGGCGCGCCTTGCGCGGGTGCGCCTTCGGCGCCCTTCGTCTTGGCTCCGGCGCGGCGACGCGCGATCAGGCTGCGCGGGCCGCGGCGCAGACCGCGGCGCGGACGGTCTTCGCCGTCTGCTTCCGCGGTCTGCGCAGGGCGTTCGCCCTCGGCAGCCGACGCTTGCTTGGTACGCGTTTCGTCAGCCCGCGCGGACGGCACGGCGCGGTCGGATTCGGACGAATCGGTGTCGTGGGTATGTGTCAAAACAACCTCAAAATGTCAGGTCGCGCACGCCCATTGCGGGCGTGGCAAAAAAAGTTCGGTTACGTCAGGCGCTGCGCGACTCGGGTTCGTCGTCGGTCAGAATGCCTGCGTCCTGTGCGGCATCGCGACGATCCTCAGAATCGTCGTGCGCCGCCGTGGTCGGGATCGGCTCGGCGGCGTGCTCCGTATCGCGAAGTACGCCCGAGTCGTGCGCGGGTATTGCCGGATCGGCCTGGGAGACCGGATCGTGATGCTGTGCGGACCCGGCGACGCCGGCCTGCGATTCAACGTTTGCCGTTTCGGCATGTTCCTGCACGCCCGGAACGCTGGCGGCGGCCGGATACGAGTCGGGCGTGGTCGCGGGACCGGCGCTGCCGGCGTCCGGCAGCGCCGGTTCGCCCGCTACGTGCGGGATATCCTGCTCCGCGCCTGTGGCCAACACGTCGCGCGACTCACCCGCAAGTGCGCCTGGCTCGCTCGCGTCGGATTCCACCGGCGCGTCTCGCGCATCGCTATCTACGGCCGAAGCCTGCGCAGCGGTTCCGATATCAGCGAACTCGATGGCATGCTGACCAAGCAGATCCGCGTTCAACTGTGCCGACGGATCGGCCAGCGGCGGCAATTCGTCGAGCGCTCTCAAACCGAGGTCATCGAGAAACTGCCGCGTGGTCGCGTACAGCGCCGGACGCCCCGGCACGTCACGATGGCCGATCACTTCGATCCAGTTGCGATCCTCGAGCTGCTTGACGACCTGCGTATTCACCGTCACGCCGCGAATCTCTTCGATGTCGCCACGCGTAACCGGTTGCCGATAGGCAATGATCGCGAGCGTTTCGAGCACCGCGCGCGAATATTTCGGCGGCTTCTCAGGATGCAAACGATCCAGGTACGAGCGCATCGCGGGCTTGCTTTGAAACCGCCAGCCCGACGCCAGCCCGACCAGCTCCACACCGCGCCCAGACCAGTCGTGCCTGAGGTCTTCGAGCAACGTTCGAACGGTGTCTGCCGACACGCCGTCGGCAAAGAGCTTGCGCAACTCGCCGAGCTTTAATGGCTCCTGCGCGCAGATCAAGGCAGTCTCGAGGACGATCTTCGCCTCTTGGGTATTCATGCAGCTAGGTCAGACCCTGTGGTCAAAGAACCGGATCAAACAGACGATTTGGAACTGAAGACGCGCTCGCCCGATTCTGATCGGTCATATTGATGGGAGCACGCACCGGGGGGTGGCGAAACAGACTATCGAGCCAAACCCAGCCGGACGGAGCAGCGAAATTCCCGAAAGGAACCGCGTGACTGAGCGCCATATTACGCAAAAACAATCAGTGCGTAAAGACGAAATCCCCGGCGCATTTTCGAGCAAGACGTTGGCGAACATGCTTTTGAGAAAAAACGGGAGTAATTGGACAGAAAACAGAGTTTTCTTGGTCAATCCCGTTCAAACGGGTCGCGCCTCGCCCTTTTCCGCCATTCGTTCGAGCCACTCAGCGCATTGCGTCATGTTGTGCCAGGAAACGCTTGAGACGCTCGACGCCCGCGTCCAGCCGCGCCGTATCGCACGCGTAGCACCAGCGCACGAAGCCTTCGCCCTGCGGCCCGAACGCGCTGCCCGGCGCCACGCCCAGACCGACTTCGCGCACCATCGCTTTACAGAGCTCAAGGCTGCGGGTCGCGCCCGGCATCGAGAAAAACAGGTACATCGCGCCGGGCGGCGTCTTGACGTCGACGCCCGGTATATCCGAGAGCGCGCGCACCAGGTGGTCGCGCGATGCCTTCAGATCGAGCACCAGTTCCTGCGTGAAACGCTCGCCCTGCTGGACGGCCACGATGCCGGCCTGCTGCACGAAAGCCGGTGCGCAGGAGGTGTTGTACTCGACCAGTTTGCCCAGGTCGTCCATCAACGCGGCCGGCGCGACAATCCAGCCAAGTCGCCAGCCGGTCATCAGCCAGGCCTTTGAAAACGAATTCACGCAGATCACGCGTTCGTCGCGCGAGGCCAGGTCGAGAAACGACGGCGCGGCGCGCGATTGCGTCCAGCCCGCGTCGATCGCGGCGGCGCCGGCGTCCGCGTTCGCGTAATACAGACGCTCGTAGACCTCATCCGCGACGATCCAGATGCCGTGGCGCCGGCAATGCGCCAGCACGGTGCGCTGCTCGTCGCGGCTCATCACCCAGCCGGTGGGATTGTTCGGCGAGTTGACCAGCAGCATCCTCGTTTCCGGCGTCAGCGCGGCGAGCAACTGCGCCATGTCGAGTTGCCAGCCGTGCTCGCCGTAGCCGAGCGGCACCGTGTCCACGTGCGCGCCGAGAATCTTCGGAATCTCGACCAGATTCGGCCACAGCGGCGTTACCGCGACGACGCGGTCGCCCGCGCCCACCACGAGTTGCGCCGCGAGCATCAGCGCGTTGACGCCCGCGCTCGTGACCGCGATGTGATCCGTCGATGTCGGGCCATGCAGCGCGCCGACATACTCCGCAAGCGCCGCGCGCAGCGGCGCGATGCCCAGGTTGTGCGTGTAGAACGTCGCGCCGGCGGTCAGGGCGGCGCTGGCGGCGTCGCGGATGAAAGCCGGCGTGACCCGGTCGGACTCGCCGAACCAGAAAGGCAGCACGTCATCAACACCAAAACCGGCGTTGGCGACTTCGCGGATCTGCGAAGGACGCAGTGCGCGCACGGCGTCGCGCGCATTGGGGACGGCAGGCGCAGGCAGATCCGATTCGCTCATCGAGACGTCCAGACAAAGGGTGAAGGACACAGGCTGACATTCAGCAGCGGTGACAGTTTAGCGCGAGGGCTGTTTTGGCGACGGCGAAACCGGCTCCCAACGCCCCCGCGGGCTGACGCATCAGCCTCACGAAATGTCCACCCTCACGCCAGATCCTCCGCTCGTGCCGGCAGTTCGCGGATCAGCCCCCACACCGCCTCCGCCGCCGGCGACAGCGAGCGATCGCGTCTTCGCACCAGTTCGACCGTCCGCTCGGCGCGCGGCACCAGCGGCCGCGCCACCAGCGACGCCCCCGCCGGCAGCGGCAACGCCAGCCACGGCAGCACGCTGACGCCCACACCTGCCTCGACCAGCCCAAAAACGGTCGCGGAATGCCCCAACTCCTGCACCACCGTGGCGCTTACGCCGTGCTCCTGCATCACGGCGTCGATGATAGGCCGGCTGCCGGACGCGTAATCGAGCATGACGAGCTGCTGGCCTTCGAGATCGGTCCACGCCACCTGCGACTTCAGCGCCAGCGGGTGATCGTCGCGCGCCACGACACAGAACGAATCGGTCATCAGCGACTCGCTGAGCAGATCGTCGGCGGAAAAGGGACCGATGATGACGCCGAAATCGACTTCGCCCGATTTGACCTTGCGCACCACGTCGCTTTGCACGTCGTCGCGCAAACCCAGCGTGACGTACGGAAACTGCCGCCCGCAAGCCGCCACCACGCCGGGCATCAGCCGGCACGCCACCGTCGGGCTGGCGGCCACCACCACGCGGCCACGCCGCTGCTCGCCGATTTCGCGAATCTCGCGCAACGCGTCGTCCAGATCCGTCAACAGCCTCGACACGCTCGACACCAGATTGCCGCCGACGTCCGTCAACTGCACCTCGCGCGTCGTCCGATCGATCAGCTTCAAACCGATCTCGCCCTCCAACTCCCGCACGCAGCGGCTAACCGCCGACTGCGTCAGACCGATCTCGTCCCCCGCCCGGCTGAAGCTTTGCAAGCGCGCGACCTCAATGAAAACCCTTAGTTGGCGCAGCGTCACATTCATTTACCGACCTCATCAATTTCGCCATTTAATGCGCATTGTATGGCGAAACCGTCCTCCTTATTCAGTTTCAAGCATATCGCTGCAATGCAGCAATAAGGCGCAAACGCACGCTGGACGGGCCTGATTGCACAAGATTGGTGATTGTCCTGATTTGCGGGATGGGTTTTTTGGATTCTCATACGCCCCTAGCTAGCGCCCGCGCTGGCCCGCTGTCACGGGGCTTTCAGGCGGTCAGACTTAACTTGGCACACTTCCTGCATTTACATGCACACAGGGTCGGCGCCATGACTTCTGACTGCATAGCAGACCGTGGCAAGCCCGACCCCCCTTGGCACTCGCCTATCGAGTGCATGGAGAGTGCGCGGCGCGGGGCAGCGCACCGGAGTTAGCTTCGCTGAGGTGAAACATGATGCTGTTCGACGATTTGAGAGACAACGAGTGGGCGCTGGTCGAGGCTTTGTTCTGTGCGGAGCCCGCACGCAGCGAACGGCGCGGCCGGCCACGCGTGGAAGCACGCGCGGTGGTCAATGCCGTGCTGTGGGTGCTGTCGACGGGCGAAGGCTGGTCCAAGCTGCCGGGCCGCTATCCGTCGCCGCCGACCTGCCGCCGCCGTTTCGACGAGTGGCAGGCCGATGGTACGCTCGCCGAAATAGTGAAGCGACTCAACACGAGTGGTCGTGAAGTTTCGCTGCGCGGTCGCATTGGCGCGACCGCCGCGAAGCCGCCGGCACCGCCGAGCCGTGACCGTCTGCGTGGCGCGTTCTGGACCAATCCGGAATCGTGGCGCGCGCCGGTCAAGATGGCCTGACGCGAATTGTTTTGCCTCCGGGCGCCTGCGGGCGCCCGGCGTGTATCTGGGCCGCCGCGCGTCCGTGTCAACGCCCGCCGGTTCCCGGTATGGGCACCGCCGTCGGCGCGCCCACCTCTGTCGGCCCTTCCCGCCAGACCGAGCCTGATATCGCGCGGCTTCAGACGCCTGAAGCCGCGTCCCGGTTGCGGATGAAACATCCATTTACTATTACTTACAGCGTGCTTTCGCAACCCGGCATACCTTATGGGTATGCAAACAGGCCTTGAATCGATCGGCTTGACGGGAGCTCAGCATGAAACCAATGTCACTGCTTCTGTGCGGCATTGTGATTTCATCAATGGCCGCACCGGCGCTTGCCCAGCAGCGCCCAGAAGGATGGAACTGGCGGCCGGAACGAACGGCCACCCTCGAAGCCTGGCAACAGGGTGAGACGCGCGGTCGTGATTTCACGCCGCCGGCGCCGCGCGGCGATTTGCGTGGCGATATCGCCAGTAATGTGCGCGCGCGGCCGGATATGCCGCGCGAGAATGCGCCGCGGCGTCGTTAAGCGGCGATCGCGCGGTCGAATTGAATCGCTGGGGAACCAGCTGACATCGCGCTAGTCTGATTTAATGCCATTAGCACAGCGTGGCAGTAGTAAATCCGGTACGCCCGTATCCTCGCGATACGGGCTTTTTTTTGGCGCGAGCGGCAAGCACCGGGCAACCCTCGGTGAGGTGCGGAACGGGTGGACATGGGGCGCCTGGAAGGGAGCAATAGCTCGGTCGCCAACCCGCAGCAACAATACCGTCACTTCCAGCCGCGCGAAGCGGCCGGAAAGAAGCGTCAGCGTCCCTGTCCGCGCGGCGCTAGGGCCGGACTTCGAGCGCGGCGGCAGGCCGCGTTTCGGCAGGGGTGACGACGTAGTCGTTCATGCGCCGTGCGGTCCAGCTGAGCAGACGTTCGTCGTGCGCGAGCCGGTTGAATTCAGCTCTGCCCCGCTCGGTGAGGACGGCGATATCGACAGGTGCGTGAAATCCCGGAGCCGGTGCGACGGTGCGTTGACGAACGGTGTCCATCAGGCCCAGCGCGCGAAGATATTGGAAAACGCCCGGCCTTCTGGCCCATGGGACCTGGCGATATTGCGCCCGCCGCAGCGCTTCAAGTACCGCTTCGTTGGAATACGTGGTCATCTCACTTCTTTCTTAAAGTGCAGCTATGACACATCTATGCCCAACACGTCACCGCGCCACCAGTGACGCGCTCAGCACCCGCCCTTGGCTGGAATCTCGCCGCATCTGGTGCGGCCGAATCCGCCAGGTGCTGCCTGGCCTCGTTTTCGGAACCCCCGTCTGAACGGCATGTTAGCGTTCTGTCCACGAGCCGACGATGCAACCGCTGCGGCGCGATAGCAAGCCCATGGATTTATCCCGAAAGTCATACGTTACCCCATTTAAATTGATTCTATTCACTTTATTAGCGCTTTTTTTTGCAGCAATCGTGCTATGGAAACGCGCCCGCCGCCCCCTCGCCGTCGGCGCAATCGCCGTGTTCTGGTTGCTCGCCGCGGGCTGGCTCACCGCCCCTTTGCTGGATCTCGCGCAGCCGCACGAACAGACCGTGCAGCCCGCCAGATACGCGCCGCGCACCGCGATCATTCTGCTCGGCGGCGGCACCCGCTACGACCACGACCACGTGCTCGTCCCGCCGCACGACGTCCTCGCGCGCATTACCGTCAGCGCGCAGAGCTACGCCGCCTGCAAGCGAAGCGCGGCCAGTTGCCAGGTGATCGTCAGCGGCGGCAATCCGCAGCGGCATAGCGCGACCGAGGCCGATACCTACCTGCCCTATCTGCTGCGCGACCAGGTGCCGCGCGCGGATATCGTGCTGGAAAACACCAGCCGCACCACGTACGAAAACGCCCGCAACGTGTCGTCCATTCTCGGCCGGTCGCGCTACGACGCCTTGATACTCGTCACATCCGCGTATCACATGCCGCGCGCGCTGCTCGACTTCCGGCGCTTCGGTCTCGAGCCGCAACCAATGATATCGAGCGCCCGCCGTGCCCAACTCGGTGTACTCCCGCGTTATGACAATCTGGTGAGCGCGGAGACCGCGTTGCACGAGTTGATCGGCATCGGGCAGTTTTATGTATATAGCGCGATGGGTTGGTTTTGAAATACGAGCAGCTCAACACGCCGCTTTATTTAGAGATGCGAATGTTTGCTGTATCCGCCATGCATGTCGACTGCGCGCATCGAGCGGAATCGTCCCGGGCGACGTGTGTTGACGGAACGTAACAAGATGTAACGAATTGTCATCGGAGTGAGAAAACCATCTGCTGGAGCGGATATTGCTGGCTAGAATGCATTGTCTTTCCGTTTGGACAGGCAAATACTCGGGTCCATAACCACTCTGCGGAGGTAACGATGAAGAAAGTGTCCCTGGCGATCCTGGTTTCCCTCAGTGCCGTAACGGGCGCGGCTTATGCGCAGGACAACGGCGTCATGATGAGCACCGATCCGGCCAAGGCCGCCGACGTCGAACAACGTGCGCAAGATTTGCAAAACCGTCAGCAGGCGATGGAAAGCGCACCGGCCATGCCGATGAAACATCACAAGATGGCTCCGCATCACAAGAAGGCCGCCAAGGCCGACGCCGCCAGTTCGTAAGCGCAGCGTCCACTGCACGAATCCGCAGCCTGGATTTTTCGCGCACCACTACCGTCACCCGCGGCCCCGCCGCGAAGGTGAAAAGCCGAAGCCGGCACCGCCGGCTTCGGCTTTTTTGTTGTCTAATGGTCCGGCAGCGAAGCCGCGGCGCCGCGCTGACGGTGTGCTACAGTCGCGCACCGTCCGGCGCCCAGCCGGACTCCCCTAACCCGTGCGCACCCTGGTGCGGAGGACAGCATGAGCAACATCCAGCTAGATATCGAATGGACCGAAGCAGCATCCAAGAAAATCGAAAAACTGATGCCGCGCGGCGGTCAGGAAGCGTTTCTGGCGCTGCCGCCCGTCGAATGCCTGCCGATGGAAGGCGACGTGCTGTTTCTCGGCCCGGACGGCAAGCAGCAACCGTTCATCGTCGCGGAACGTCAGTATCACCATGATGGCGACGCCGACTGGACCATCATCCTGATCCTCGACGTCCCGCAAGCCACGCATTAAAGCCACGCCGTAAACGCCAACGGCGAGCGCCGCGCGGCCCCGTTTTCCGGACCGCCAGCCGCTCGCCGTGGCGCACAGTGGTCGAACGAATCGTTCGACCACTCATTCGACCACTTACACGATCTTCGACAACACGCGGATTTCCGAGTGTTCGACCCAGTCCGCCACGGCTTGCTTATAAGCCGCGATATGCGCGGACCTGGCATGCGCCGCCAGCGCTTCCTGACTTTCCCAACGCTCGACGAACACAAACCGGCGCGGCTCCTGCACGTCGCGATGCAGGTCGTACTGAAGCGCGCCCTGCTCGTTGCGCGTCGGTCCGACGATCCCTTCGGCCGCCTGACGCAGTTGCTCTTCATAGCCCGGCTTCGCGACCGAGATTGCGACCACTGCGATTTCCGACATGCCCAACCTCCAATAGACGAAAAGAAGCAGCAGCATACCCGCCGGGCGTCAATCGTGCAGGCGGCCGCCGCGCGCCGCGAGACGAGCGCTTTCACCGCCTCGCGTCTCGCCTGACAAAACCGCTTGCGTCACACAAAACGTCTGAGCACCGTCCTGGCCTAAATTTTGGCGGGTGCCCGTTTCCCGCACTGCTACGCTCGGTTTAATACGGACGATTGATTGCGAGCCGCCCGACCTGTTTTCATGCACGGCGAGCGCGCAAGCGAAATCAGGCAGAGCACGTGACATGCGGGCACGGCAAGCCGCCGGATAACCTTGTAGCAGGCGGTTGACGCGGCCATCAGTTCTGTCCCCGCGTCTGTGATAACCCGCACATTCATGCGAATTGCAAACTGCTAGACTGGTTTGAATACTCCGCCGGAGTCCGGCATGGCTGGCATCGCTCTGCGCGTTCCTGGGCTGTATCCGTCCTGCCCTGCCGACGAATGGGCTGTGCATCCGTTGCGCGCCGAAGCAGTTTGCGCGCCCCGTCACCTGCTTGCCGCGATGTCACCATGTCCGCTCTCGTGCCCGCCTTTATGCCCGCGTCTATGCCAAGCGTCAGCGAAGTGACTCTGAGCGGCCTGCTGCCGCATCTGGTCCGGGACGAGTCCGGCTGGACCGCGACGTGGCGCGCCTTGACGCTGCACAGCGTGTTCCAGCCGGTGCTGTCGGTCACGCATCAGTGCGTGGTGGGTTATGAGGGCTTGCTGCGCGCGTTCGATCCGGTCGGCCTGCCGGTCTCGCCTGAAGTGCTGTTCTCCGGCACCCGCTCCGCCGCCGACGCGCGCGAACTCGACCGCATCGCGCGCTGTCTGCATGTGGCGAATTTCATGGAGCAAGGCATCAGCACCGGCTGGCTGTTTCTGAATACGCGTCCGCAGGTATTTGAAACAGGCTGGCCGCAACGCACGTTTATCGACGAACTGTCGGCGCATTTCGGCCTGCCGCAGGAACGCATCGTGATCGAGGTGCTGGAGCAACCCGCCGACGACGAATCCGCCGTCGCCAGCATGCTCGCCGCGTCGCAACCGCGCGACTTCCTGATCGCGATCGACGATTTCGGCACAGGCTTTTCGAACTTCGACCGCGTGTGGCGCTTCCGTCCCGACATCGTCAAACTCGACCGTTCGCTGGTGGCGCGCGCGGGCAAGCGCGAGGGCGACGATTCGATGATCAGCCATCTGATCGCGATGTTGCATCAGTCCGGCACACTCGTGCTGGCCGAAGGCGTCGAGACCGACGAGGAGTTGATGATTCTGATGCAGGCCGACGTCGACTTCGTGCAGGGTTTCTGGCTCGGTCAACCGAAGGGCTCAGTGCAGGCGGCCTGCGCCAAAGTGCCGGCGCTGATCGAGTCGATGTGGACCAAGTTCGCCGCGTACGAACGCGAGCATGCGGGTCACCAGCGGCTCGGTTTCGAGGGCTTCGCGGAAAGCGTGCTGGCCGCCGTCGACGCCTTCAAGACCACCGGCGATCTGCGTCAGGCGGCGCAAAAGATCTGGCATCTGAGCGAAGCGCGCCGGGTGTTCATCACCGACGGCCAGGGCGAGCAGACCCAGCCTTCGGTCACGGCCGCCTCGGTGCCGCCGCCCCCGCTGCGGCTCGCGCCGCTCTATACCGACACGCGCGGCAACTGGTCGCGGCGCGCCTATTTCAAGCATGCGCTCGCCGCACCGGGACGCGTTGCGATGATGGGGCCGCATTATTCGCTGGCGGACGGTCAGGATTGCTATACCGCGGCGATCGCGTTCGAGCGCAGCGGCGAGACGCATGTGCTGTGCGTGGACTTCGTGCCGATCGCAACCGCAGTGGACGGGCGTCACGGTGGGCGCGGCGGCAAGCGTTAATCGCGTCGATCAGCCCACGCCGGTCAATCCTCCACGCGCCCGCGGCCGGATTTGATCTCGCTGCGTTTAGCCTTGCCATCCAGCCGACGCCGATTCGACGCGCGTGTGGGCCGGGTCGCGACCCGAGGCTTGCGCGTCACGCTGACGCTCTCGATCAACTCGTCGAGCCGCGCCAACGCCGCCGCGCGATTCATCTCCTGAGTGCGGTGTTCCTGCGCCTTGATGATCACCACGCCGTCGCGCGTCAAGCGATGATCGGACAGCGCAAGCAGCCGCATCTTCAACACCTCCGGCAACGACGAAGCCTGCACGTCGAAACGCAGATGAATGGCGCTCGACACCTTGTTGACGTTCTGCCCGCCCGCGCCTTGCGCGCGCACGGCGGTCAACTCGATTTCGTTCGGCGGGATCGGATAGCGGGAAGTCATGAGGCGGGTCTGGGCAAAGAGACGTCAGTGTACACAGCGAGGCACGCGGCGCGCAGCCCGTCACGGGCTACGGACTATCGGACACGAGTGCCGATGCGAAAAACTATTTGCTTCAACGCACTCAGTTCGCGGATACTGCGCTTTCCGCTTACAGCGTAAATTCATATGAAACTCCGTCCGGGTTTTGTGCTGGAACTGGTCGTCAATTTTCTGCTGCCGTGGCTCGTGTACCGCTATTCGCATCCGCAGTTGGGCGAGACTGGCGCGCTGATCGCCTCCGCAGTGCCACCGATCCTCTGGAGCCTGATCGAACTGGTGCGCTTCCGGCGCGTCGACGCGCTGAGCGTGATCGTCGTGGGCGGCATCGTGCTGTCGATCGGCGCGATGGCGCTGGGCGGCAGTCCGCGCATGCTGCTATTGCGCGAGTCGCTGGTATCCGGCGCGATCGGCGTGGCGTTTCTGCTGTCTTTGCCGATGCGCCGTCCGCTGATTTTTTACCTCGCGCGCGCCAGTGTCGCGCGTGAAATGGAAGGCGGCGCCGCGCGCTTCGAAGCGCTGATGCAGGAACGGCCAGGCCTCTCCGGCGCGCTGCGCCTGATGACGCTGGTATGG
Organism: Paraburkholderia sp. BL21I4N1; assembly: GCF_002973525.1. Classification (GTDB taxonomy): domain Bacteria; phylum Pseudomonadota; class Gammaproteobacteria; order Burkholderiales; family Burkholderiaceae; genus Paraburkholderia. The sequence continues at coordinate 153,891 of NZ_PVEN01000010.1, read as the reverse complement.
GGCGTCGGCCTGACCGGCGAAACGGCGCTCAGGTCGTGGATGGCGCTGACGTGGCCGATCGAGCGCTTCCTGGTGATCTCGCCCTTCATCGGCTACGGCATTTACGGCGCGCTGACGGTCTGGACCATGTGGTACCGCAAGAGCCTGCGCAAGCGCAGCGAAGCCCGCGTGCCGGCGGACAGCGTGGCAAGCTGATCAACGCCACGCCTCCGCGATCCGCGCCGCGAGCCCCGAATCGCGCTGTGTGGGCGTCGCGATCGCTTGCGCCAGCACGGCTCGCGAGCCGATCACTTCGACCCGCTCACGCGCCCGGGTAATCGCCGTGTACACCAGCTCGCGCGACAACACGCGACTCAATACCGCCGGCAGCATCAATACCGCGTGCTCGAACTCCGAGCCTTGCGACTTGTGGACCGTGAGCGCGAACGCCGTATCGTGCGGCGGAAGCGCGGCCGGCGACACCGCTCGCAAACCGCCGTCGCCGGTACGGAAATAGACTCGCAACGCGCCGCCTGCTCCCGGCAATGCGATACCGATGTCGCCGTTGAACAGGCCCAGCGCGTAGTCGTTGCGCGTCACCATCACCGGACGCCCCGCGAACCACTGCGCGCCCACCGCCAGCGTGACCCCAGCCGAACGCCGCACCTGAGCGGCCATGAGCGTATTCACCTGATCGACGCCACGGGGTCCGGAACGGGTAGCGCACAAGATGCGGAAACGGTTCAGCGCGTCGAACAGCGGCAGCGGATCCGGTGTGTCGGCGGCCAGTGCTTCGGCCAGTGCGTCGGCATACGGTGCAAAGCCGGCGGCGAGTCGCGCGACGGTGCGTTCGGCAAGTGTCGGCTGGGTGTCTTCATGCAGCGCGGCGGCGCATGCATCGACCGGATCGGTGACGAGCACGTCGAGCGCCGCGCCGGCCGAGCCGTTGCGGATCGCCACCGACAGACGGCCGATCGGCGAATCGAGACCGAAGCGGTAGTTGCGCTCGAGCCAGACGACGCAATCGGCGAGCGGATTGTCTGCATTGGGCGACGACGACGCGTCGTCGAACAGGTCGCCTGCCCGCGGATCTTCGAACGCGTCGGGCTCGCCTGTCGGCGAAAAGAGGTCGTGAGGCGGGTGATCGAAATCGTCCGGCGCAGCGCCGTCTGTCTGTGCGAAAAGCGCATCCGGGTCTTCGCCGACACCGCGCGAGACTTTGGGCAACGCCTGCGCAAGCCGTGTCTTCCCGATACCCAACGCGTCGGCGATCCGCTGCAAGCCGGGTTGCGTGAACGTCGGCCGCGCGCTGAGTTCGGCAAACACCGCGCCGGCTTCGACGGCGGCGAGTTGATCCTTGTCGCCCAGCATCACGAGCCGCGTCTGCGGCGCGACCGCGTCGAGCAGATGCGCGGCCATCGCGACGTCGATCATCGACGCCTCGTCGATCACGACGACGTCGTACGGCAACGGATTGTCGCGATGGTGCCGGAAGCGTCCGCCCGGCCCGGAGCCGAGCAGACGATGCAACGTGTACGACGTCTGCGGCAAACGTTCGGCCAGTTCGGGCGGCAAGTCGCCGGCGCGCGCGAGCAAGGCTTCCTGCATACGTTGCGCGGCCTTGCCGGTAGGCGCCGCGAGGGCAATGCGCAGATCGACGCGCGCGTCGAGCAGACAGGCCAGCACGCCGACCACGGTGGTGGTCTTGCCGGTGCCGGGGCCGCCGCTGACGATGGTCAGGCGCCCCGACAACGCCATGACGGCCGCGACGCGTTGCCAGTCGACTTCGTCGTCTTTGGGCGGGCCGAAGTAGCGCAGCAGGCGCTGGTGAAGCGCGGCGGCGTTGGCCTGCGCCGTGGAAGCAAGGTCGGCGCCGCCGCCTGTAGCGGCGCTCCCACGAGAGGTCGCCGCCGCTTTAGCCTCGCCCTCCGCGATGAGCGCTTGCGCCGAATGCCCCTCGCCGATCGTGATCCGCGTCTGTGAGGAAAGCCCGTCACCGGCAGCATGCCCCGCCTCCGCATGCGCCACCAGCGAGCGCGCCAGGCGCCGCTCGTAATCGTAGTAACGCGCGAGGTACAAACGCCCTTGCCCATCGATCACCAGCGGCCGCAACGCCGCCGAGGTCTGCGACCCGTCGCTGGCCATGCCGCTCGCGAACAACGCCGCGCGCACCTCGGTGCTCGACGCATCGAAGCGCCGCGCCAGCACCGCAAGCGGCACGCACACGTGCCCTTCATCGGTTGCGCGGCTGGCGGCGAACGCGCCCCGTGCCGCCCATTTCACCGCGTCGGTCGACGCCCCGCCGCGCCGCGCCAACATTCCGATGCGGCGTGCAAAACCCTCGGCAAGCGCCATGCTGAAATCGGCCGGCGCGGGCAAGCTCACGCCGATGTCGTCGATTTCCGGCAACGCAGAAGCGCCATGATCGAACGTGCTCATACGCCACCTCCGATCATGGCCGCGTCGAGCAACGCCACCAGTTCGAACGCGGGCCGGCGCACATGCACGCCGGCTGCCGCGTCGGCATCCCGCCAATCCGGGCGCACCCCGCGCACGAACAGATACAGGTAACCGCCGATATGCGTGTCGTACGCGTAATCGCGCACCCGCGTCTTCAGATAGCGATGCAAGGCGACCGTATAAAGCAACGCCTGCAGGTGATACGCGTGGCTCGCCATCGCCGCTTCGAGCGGCGCCGACGCATAGTCGGCGACGGTGTCGCCCAGATGGTTGGACTTCCAGTCGACGACCCAGAAGCGTCCGTCGTGCTCGACGATCATGTCGATAAATCCTTTGACGAAACCCCGCAGCACGCCAGGTTCGAGTGCCACGTCCGGATAGCCGTGTTCGATCAGCAGTTCGCGCAACGCCGGGAAATCGAGCGACGGCGCGGCGAACAGAAACTCGAGTTCGTTCAGCCGCCGTTGCGGATTCAAGCCGGCGAGCGTCATGCCCGGCACGAGTTCGGTGTTGACGATGTCGGTCAGCAGGTTATGCATCATTGCCGGCAGACGCGCGGCGAGTTCCGGCACGGCCGGCGCCGGACGTTCGCGCAACGCGCCACGAATCGCATCCGGCCAGGTGGTCGGATCGCTAAAGTCAGCGAGTTCGAACATGCGATGCAGACACTCGCCCGCCGCCGCGCCACGCGGAAACGCGAGAATGTCGTCGTCCGCGCAAGACGGCGTTTGCGGCGCAGGCGCGAGCATGGGCGGCGGTGCGAGCGCATCCGCGGTTTCGTCGTGATCGGGACGCACGTCTTCCGTTGGCGCAGGCATGTCCTCGGCCTTGCTGCCGGCCGCGATCAGTCCGCTGAAACTCGCCATGCGCCACTGATCGCGCAACGGCCGGCGACTGGCGCGCGCCTGCAGCCGCACGCCGCTGTCCTGCAGGCTCTCCAGCGGCACGCGGCGCTCCACCCTAGGCAAGGGTTGCAGCGTCACCGGGCCGCCCGCCAGCGCCTGCCAGTTCGCGGCCAATACGGCTTCGTCGGGCGGCTCGGCGAGCCAGTCGTCGAAACTGTGCGCGCCGCCGCCGGCCAGCCAGTTCAGCACGCTGCGGCGCGACTCTTTGGTGGAGCGCGACGACAGATACGTGCCGGCGACCAGATAGCAGCGGTACACCGCGCGCGTCAGCGCCACATACACGAGCCGCGCGCGTTCGGCCGCCTGCTCGCGCGACGCATGGCGCGACGCGCGTTCGGCCTCTGCGTCGTCGCAACCGTAGTGCAGCACCGCGGCGCCGTCCTCGTCGTGATACTCGCGTGCGTCGGGCAAACCGGACGACGGCGGCTCGCGCAACGCGCCGTCGTTCAGGAACGGACAGAACACCACCGCGTATTCGAGCCCTTTCGACTTGTGCACGGTCACGATCTGAACGAGGTTACGGTCCGATTCGAGCCGCAACTGGGCGTCTTCGCCACCGCCCTGCGTGCGTTGCGCGGCGAGCCAGCGCAAGGTGGGCGCGATCCCGGGCTGGGTCGCGGCACGCGCCTGCACGAGTTCAGCCAGATGATTGACGTTCGTCAGACGGCGCTCGCCGTCCACGCCCGCCACCAGCCGCTGTGCGACGCGCAATTCGCGCATCAGCGTGCGCCACATCACCGCGAAACCGCGCTCATGCCACAACGTGCGATAGCGCGAAAAACGTTCTACCCAGCCCATTGCGTCCGCCGCGTGCGCGGGATCGTCGGCGGCTGTGGGGGTGTCGGCGACCTGCTCGAGACGCCACAGCGACGTGGCGTCGAGACCAAGCCAGTCGGTCGCCAGCGCGGCGCGTAGACGGCGCAGATCGCCGGGTGTATCGACGGCGGCCAGCACGCGTTCGATCTGCTCCGCGTCGAGCGTGGCGAACACCGAGGCCTGCGCCAGTTCGACACTGCCGACGCCCCACGCCGCCAGCACACGTTTGATCAGGCTGCCCTGCCGGTGCGTTTGCACCAGCACCGCGATATGACCCGGCGCGAGCGGCTCGTCGCCGATCGTCACCGCGCCGTCGCGCGCGCCGCGCAACAGACGCACGATCTCGGCGGCGCACGCTTCGCTCGCTTCGCTTTGCGCTTCGCGCTTGGTCAGCGCGGCTTCGCCTTGCGGCAAGGTCCAGATACGGAAATCGCCGCCGCTCGCGTCGGGATCGACAAAAGGCGCCCGGCGCCGTTCGCCCGCCCGCACCGGCTGATAATCGAGGCCGTCCAGCACGAACGCGCGCGGGTTGGCTTCGAAGAAACGGTTGCACGCTTCGACGATCGGCGCGGTCGAGCGCTGGTTGACCGCCAGCGTGTAACACGCGGACGCCGCCGCGCGCGCCGCCAGATACGTATGCAGATCCGCCGCGCGAAAACTGTAAATGGCCTGCTTCGGATCGCCGACCAGAAACAACGGACCAGCCGGCGCGAAGATGCGGCTGAAGATCGCGAATTGCAGCGGATCGGTATCCTGGAACTCGTCGATCAGCGCTGCCGGATAACGCGCGCGCAATGCGTCGGCCAGCCACGGATTCGCTTCAAGCGCGCGGTACAGGTTGGACAGCAGATCGTCGAACGACACCACCCGGCGGGTGCGCTTGCGCGCCACCAGTTCGGCCGGCGCGTAGTCGAGCCACGTCTCGACCAGCGCGAGCCAGCGCGCGCGTTGTGCGGCTTCGGCCGCGATCACCGCTGCCGCGAGCGCTTCCGCGTGCTCGAAGAACACGTGCCCGGGCGGTTCGAACTTGACCTTGGTCGCCTTCTTCAACGCCGACACGGTGAGCTTCAACGCGGCTCGCGGCGGCGGCGCATGGCAGTCGCCTTGCGCGAAGTAATCGGTCCAGGCGGCGATCGCGGCGCTCACATGGTCAGGCTTGTGCGTGGTCTTGCTCAACCGGTCTTGCGCGTCCGCAAGCAGGCGGACGATCCCGTCGCGCTCCGCCTGCCAGACTTCGCGAGCGGCGTCGAAGCCGGCTTGCGGATCGGCGCTGCCGCCGCTCGAGTCCACCGTGCCCCAGCGCAATTGCGCCAACGGCTTTTTGAGGCGCCGCGCCAGTTGCTCGTCGAGCGATGCGGGACCCGCGCGTTTGGCCACCAGCCACGCGGCGAAGGCGGGATGCGCGTGCGCAATCGGTTCGACCTGTTCGCGCCAGAAATCGGCGGCCATTTCGAAACGCAACGCGGCGTCGTCGGCTTCCATTTCGAACGCGAACGGCATGGCGGCGGCGAACGGCGCCTCCTGCAACGCGCGCTGACAGAATGCGTGAATGGTGTGAATCGCTGCCTGATCGAAGGTGCGCAGCGCGCGTCGCACCACCTTCAACGCAGCCTCGCGATCGATGCCGCCGTCAGGCGCCAGCGTCGTTTCAAAGAGACGCTGGATAAACGGATCGCCGCCGTCGTCGTCCAATTCGATCGCCCGATGCAGCTCCGCGAGACGACCGCGAATTCGCTCGTGCAGTTCGGCGGTCGCCGCCTTCGTGAACGTGACGACGAGAATCTGATCCGCGTTCAGATTCTTTTCGAGCAGCAGGCGCACGTATAACGCGCAGATGTTCCACGTCTTGCCGGTGCCCGCCGACGCCTCGATCTGGTTCACGCCGTCGAGCGAACAGCCGAACACGTCGAGCTCTTCGGCGACCAGCGCATAACCGTGCACGGCGCCGCTCATGACGCGCTCCGCAGATGCTGGACCAGCGGTTTGAAGACGATCGAGGCGAGACTGCCGAATGGTTCGTCGAGCGTGAGCGGCGTGCCGCGCAGCGCGATGCGCAAGGCGGCGTCGTCGGATTCGCCGCGCACGCGGTCGTTGATCCAGACGCCTTGGGCGGCGGAGTCGCTCTCGCTGACCTGGGTCCACGCGCTTTTCGGGAAGAAGCGCAGCGGCAGCCTGCGCCCTGCCCTGAACAACGCGGCGAGCGGCGCCAGTTGGTCGAGCGGCGCGGCAACCGGCGTGAGTTCGAAGCTCTCGCCGCTGCCATGCCAGACGGTGCGGCGCGGGCCATCCGGCCGCGCGGCGCAATAGACCAGATGCGCGAGCCACGCGGACAGATAGTCGCGGGCGGTGGGCTTGGCGTAGCGAAAAATGACCTGTCCCGTATCGGTTAGCAGATTCAAGGTGCCGTGCAGTTGCAGCGGCGTTTGGGCCGCTGCGCGCAGCGCTGCGTCATGCGCGCCGAATAGCGCGCCGGCCATGTCCTCGCTATCGGGCCAGCGTGACGGAATGTCGAGCACGAACGGCAACCGCTCGACGCCCGAGGCGACCTCACGACGCACGCTGTCCGCAAGCTGGCGCAGCGCGCCGAGTTCGCGCGCGCGCCATACCGCGCCGGTCGCGCCGCCCGGCAATTCGGGGCTGGCGGCGGCCACGCGGCGCACGCGTTCGAACATGACGTCGTCTTCGATATCGACGTCGAGCAGCACCGGCAGCAGACGCTCCGCCAACGCGTCGCGCCCCGCATAGTCCAGGTCGAACGGCTCGGTGTCGAGCAACTCGCCTTGTGCGTCCGACAACACGATGCCCAGGCGGTCACGCAACAGCGCCCGCGCCGGATGGCGCCAGAAGCGCACGAATTCGTCGAAGGCTACCGGCTCCGACGCGTCTTCCGGCGGCAACGGTTGATCGAAGAATGGCCCGGCCGCCGGATGCTGCGGCGCGGCCAGCAAGCTTGCCAGCTCCGCACGATCGGCGTCGTAACTGAACAGCGCGTTTTGCGGCACGAAATAGTCCGACGCGAACGCCTGCAACGGGTGGTCGACGATAAACGCGTGACGCGCTTTCTCGACTTCCGCCGGACTTGCGTCGTCGCCCGCCGACACCTGCGCGAGATGGTCGAGCAATTCGTCAACCAGCGCGGCGGGCGGCAACGGCGCGTTGTCGCGAATGCTGCGGCCCGTGTACGCGATGAACAGCTGATCGCGCGCGGCCAGCAGCAGATCGAGGAACAGGTTACGTTCGTCGTCGCGGCGCTGGCGATCGCCCGCCTTGCCGAACGCCGCCATCAGGTCGAACTCGTCGGCGCGGGCGAGACTCGGCAGCACGCCGTCGTCCATGCCGAGCAGGCAGACGATCCGGTACGGCAAACCGCGCAAGCTGGTCAGCGACGAAAACGTCACGCTGCCCCAAGGCACGCCACCGCGCGCGGGGTCGTCGAGCGCTTCGGTGAGCGCGCCGCGCACTACCGCGGCGGGCAGCGGGACGTGTTGCGCGCCGGCTTGCATGGCGTCGCCCATCTTGTCGATCGCGTCGCGCACGGCCGCCAGCGAATCGGCGAACTCGACGCCGCCATCGAAACTCCGTGCAAGGGTTTCGAGCAGCAGTTGCGTCCATTCGACGGGCGTTCGTTCGATCGCGCATTGCGCCGCGAACGACTCGACGTCGTCGACGAAACTCGACAGGCGGCCTAGCAGTTCGGCACTCGAGCCGCCGGCGCCTTCCACCGGAAGCCACGCGTCGACAGGTTCGCCGCCCTCGGGCATTGCGTAGCCGAGGTAGAGACGCGTTAGCGCGTCGGCGAACGTATGACGGGCGATCGGCACGTGTTCGCCGCTCGGCGGAACCGGGGCGAGCCCACGACGTGCGCCGGCTGCCGCCAGCCATTCCTGCGCGGCTTCGAGGGACGTGGCGTCGATCTCGTAACGCGCGGCGATAGCGTCGACGCGCAGCCATTCGATCAGATCCGGCGCGCCGACGCTACGCTCGGGCAAGGCCAGCCAGTCGAGCAGCAAACGCGCGACCGGATTGGCCTGCGAGGGCGGCAAACCGGTGATCCGGTACGGAATGCGGCGCGCGTCGCCCGCGGGCGTGGTGCCGAACACCGCATCGATCAACGGGCCGGCGGCCGCGAGGTCGGAAACCGCCACCAGCACGTCGGACGGCTGCAGATCGTCGAACTCGTCGAACCAGCCGAGCAGACGGTCGTGCAGCACCTCCAGTTGCCGCGACAGGCTATGACAAACGTGCACCTCGATGCCGCGCTCAAGGGGCAACTCGTCGGCATCCGTTTCCGGGCGCAGATCGAGGATGCCGTTTTGCACGGCGGCGAGCCAGCTCGGTTCGGGGTTTTCGGTGAAGTCGCCGGTCTCGCCCGATGCGGCGCTTTCGGTCAGTTCATGCAGCATGTGCAGCTGTGCCTGAGTCTGACGCCCCCATTCGGCGAGCAGCGGATGGCCGACTTGCTGATAGTCGAGTTGCCCGGCCGCGTCGAGCGCTTCGACGCGGCCCGCGCTGACCACGTCGAACCAGAATTCGCGGCACGGGTTCATCACGTATAAACGCACGTCCACCCACCGCGAGAGCGCCCGCAACAACGCGACGTGCAGCGGCGGCATGGTGGGCAGCGCGAACACGCTTACCGCTTCCGGCCACTGCGCGTTCGAAATGGCTTCGAGATCGAGCGTGCCGATGTCTTCCAGAAAGCGGTACGCGGGCGGCAAGGCGGCGGCGGACGTATGCGCGTTGCCAGCCAGGCCGGCCAGTTCGCTTAGCACCGCGCGCCACAGCGCGGCCTGCCAGCGCTCGTCCTCGCGTGCCGCGTCGCTCGCACCGGCAAGACGCGGACCGGTGTCGTCCAACGCGCCGCTGGCGAAGATCGAACCGCCCTTCTGCCACTGCAACAGCCATTCGGGGCGATAGGTCAGATAGTGGTCGAGTACCGTGGCTACGCGGCGGGCCAGTTCGTAGCGCATCGACGCATCTGCCGCGTCGAGATAGGTGCGCAACCGCGGCGACGCGTTCCATGGCAGCGCTCGATCCGCATCCCCCAGCAGCCGGTAGCAACGCCACACGAGGCGGTCCGGCGCGAACGGCGAATGCTTCGGCACGTCGATCACGCCGCCGATCTGCGCCCACAACCACTGCGCGAGATAACCAAAATTGACATTCGCGCAGATGCCCTGGCGTGCGGCGATATCGAGTTCGAGCCGGCGCCTGACCGCCGCGCTCGGAACGATCACCGGCTGCGCGGTCCAGGGGTCGGACGGCGCTTGTGCCAGGTCGTCGAGCAGCGCGCCGACAAGGGTTTCATAGCGGTTCGAATAGAAGAGCTGGAGCATGGATCCTGGGGAAAACGTGCGGCGCGAGCGACGCGCGAGAAGCGCGCCGGCCATTGAAGCGACAGCATAACAAACGCGCTCCCAGGGCAGAACCTGGCCGAACGGACGAGGTCGAAAGCCAGACAAAATCAGTTAGACTCGACGGCAGTTTGAGTCTGTCCCTCAACCGCGTTTTCTCAGTGAGTGGAATCCAGGCAGTCGATGCGCTATTCGGTTGAAATAAAAAAATTCCTCTACAGCCAGTACTTTTATGGCGGCTTGCGCATCGCGGTCGGCGTGTCGTTACCGGCGGTACTCTGTCTGATCGTGTTCCACGACCGCGACCTCGGCTTCACGATCGCGACCGGCGCGCTCGGCGCGTGCGTGGTCGACATGCCGGGGCCGCTGAAGTACAAGCACAACGAGATGCTGGCCTGCACGGTGATCGGTTTCCTGTCGGCGCTAGCCACCGGACTGGCCACCGTGAATCCGGTGGCGCTGTGGTGTACGGTCGTGCCGCTCACGTTCGTGCTGTCGCTGATCGTGGTGTACGGCAACCGCTGGCCGCAGATCAGCTTCGCCACGTTGTTCATGATGATCATGACGCTGGAGGAGCATTTCACGCCGCTGCAGGCGCTCGTCAATGCGTCGTGGATTCTGGTGGGCGGCCTCTGGTACACCTACTGGTCGACCTTCGTGAGCCGCTGGATGATGCATCGCATCGAACAGCAGGCGCTGGCCGAGAGCGTGTTTGCGTGTGCCGACTATCTGCTCGCGCGCGCCGCGTTCTACGACCTCGACAACGATCTCGACGAGTGTTATCGCAATCTGGTCGATAAACAGATTGCCGCGGTGGACCGTCAGGAGGCCGCACGCGACATCGTGCTGCGCAACCTGCCCAAGTTGAAGAGCGGCAAGCTCGAACCGCGCCGCGCGATGCTATTCAATCTGTTCATCAATACCGTCGACCTGCACGAACTGTTTGTCGGTGCGCACACCGATTACCCGATGGTGCGCAATACGTTCGGCGGTTCCGATCTGCTGGTGTTCTACCGCGATCTGATTCGCAAAGCGGCCGCCGATCTCGAGGAGATCGGGCTCGCGGTGCTGCAAAACCATCCGCCGCGCCAGCGCTCGAACGTCAAGGCGGAATTGCGCGCAATCGAGTTCGAGATCGAGTTGATGCGCAAGCACGATCTGCCGCGCAAGAATCCCGAGGCGTATTCGGCGGTGTCGGCTAATTTCCGGCGCATCTGGAGCGCCACGCGGCTGATCGACAAGATGCGCAAAAGTCTGTCGAGCGATCCCAGCACCGGCGAAACCGAATTGCGCCTCGACCAGGCGCTCAGCCGATTCGTATCGAGCCGGCGTGTGCCGTTCGGGCAGATCTTCTCGAACCTGACCATGGCCTCGCCGAGTTTCCGGCACGCATTGCGCGTGACGATCGCCGTGGCCGTCGGGTTCTGGCTTGGTCGTTTGCTGCCGCTCACCAACGCGTACTGGATCGTGATGACCACCGTCATCATTCTGAAGCCCGGCTATTCGCTGACCAAGCAGCGCAACGGACAGCGGATCGTCGGCACGCTGATCGGCTGCGCGGTAAGTATCGCGCTAATGATCTTCGTGAAGGATCCGCACATTCTGCTGGTTGTGATGTTTGCGTCGATGGTGATGAGCTACAGCCTGCTGCTGTTCAATTACACGGCTAGCGTGGTGTTCACGTCGTCGTATGTGCTGCTGATGTTCCATCTGCTTGCGCCGGGCAGCATGCGTATTATCGGAGAACGCGCGATCGACACGGTGGTCGGCTGCGCGATCGCGATTGCGGCGAGCCATCTGTTCCCGTACTGGGAATACCGTTTGATGGGCAAGCTCGTCAACACCATGATCGGTGCGACGCGGCAGTATCTGGAGGCGAGCTGGTGGTGGAGCGGCAAGCCGGCCGCGGCAGTGGTGGCGACGGTGACCGAGGCCGGCGCGCGTGCGCCGGCAGCGGCGATGGCGGATCCGGCGATCGAGTCGGGTCAGCCGGTGGCGGCGGCCAAGGCGGCGGCGACCGCGCTCGACCGCGACTATCGCTATCGGCTGGCGCGCAAGAACGTCCACGTGGCGTTTGCCAATCTCGGGCAGGCGTTCCAACGCATGATGCTCGAACCGAAGTCCGCGCAGAAGTTCGTGCCGGAATTGAATGGTCTGCTGGTGCGCAGCCATGTGCTTGCGTCGCAGATCACGGCGGCAGCGCCGTTGCTGCGCACGTCCGCGCAGCAGCATGTGGACGGTGTGTCGCTCCAACCGTTGCAGCGCGCGTTGAGCGTGGTCCGCGACAATTTGACCGAGGCAGAAGTCGGCACCGTGCCGCCCGCCGATCAGAGCGAGCAGATCAAACTGCTGAACCGCGAACTGGATGCGATGGTGGTGGACACCGAGAAGTCGGCGGATGTTTCGGCCGACGCGGTGCATGACATGAAGCTGCTTGCACATCAGTGCAAGCAGATGCTGGCGGCAGCGGTGCTGATTCGCAAGGACGCGAGCGTGATCCGGTTGCCGGAAGAGTGAGTGCGGTTTGCAGCGGGTTCGCCGCGGCCTGCTGCGCTTAGCGGCGGATTACTGTGCTGCGCCGCTCGCTGGCTTCGCGGCGGTGGCGGCGGCTGCCGCATCCGACGAGATCGTCGGCGCGGGCGCATTCTCACTGTCGAACTCGCGCTTCTCCGTGATGGCGTTGTAGAACAGCGTGGCAATCACCAGCAACACCGCGACCACGATGAAGATCGCAATGCCGATGGTCGGGTTCTTCTTGCGCGGAGGTTTGTTCATAAGGCGGACTCGGTTCGCGAAACAGTCGCGGTTGGTGTCGGGGAAGGCGGCATTCTACGCTGAGTGAGCTTGCGTGAGGCTTGCAGTGGGTGGGGCGGCGAGGTCGCGGCGTTGGACCTCCACCGTTACCGCATGGCGTTCGCCGCGCGTCCGTGTCGAGAACATCGCCCCTGGTGGTGGTCACCCGCTCGGGTCGGGTTCGGTAGCCGCTTCGCCCAGCCACCCAACCTCCATGAAGGGGCTATCGTTCACTTGCCAACACGCTCTTGCAGGTGCGCCGGATAACGATCGCCCTGCACGGTAATTTTCGCGAACGCAGTCTCGATCGTGTTTAGATTGCCGGGCGTTAGCTCGATGCCCGCCGCGCCTACGTTCTCTTCCAGCCGGTGCAGTTTCGTCGTGCCGGGGATTGGCGTGATCCAGGGCTTTTGCGCGAGCAGCCATGCCAGCGCGACCTGCGCCGGCGTGGCGTCCAGACTGGCCCCGATCTGCTTCAGCACGTCCACCAAAGCCTGATTGGCCTTCCGGTTCTCTTCGGAAAAGCGCGGGACAATGTTACGGAAGTCCGATTTATCGAAGCTCGTGCTCTCGCTGATCGCACCGGTCAGGAAACCCTTGCCGAGCGGACTGAACGGCACGAAACCAATGCCAAGTTCTTCGAGCAGAGGCAAGATTTCCTTTTCCGGCTCCCGCCACCAAAGGGAATATTCGCTTTGGAGCGCCGCGACGGGCTGCACGGCATGGGCGCGGCGGATCGACTGCGCGCCTGCTTCCGACAGGCCGAAATGTTTGACCTTTCCCTGCTGGATCAGGTCTTTGACCGTGCCCGCGACGTCGTCCATCGGCACGCTTGCGTCCACACGATGCTGATAGAAGAGATCGATGCGATCGGTCCGCAGGCGCTTCAAGGCTGCGTCCGCCACTTCGCGAATGCGCTCCGGACGACTGTCCTGCCCCTTGCCGGCGTCGCCATCCTGAAAACCAAACTTCGTCGCAATGACGACCTGATCACGGAACGGCTCCAAGGCCTCGCCCAGCAACGCTTCATTTGCGCCCTGGGCATAGGCTTCCGCCGTATCGAAGAAGGTCACGCCACGCTCGAACGCGGCGCGAATTAGTTTGATCGCGTCGGACCTGTCAGCGGCAGGACCATAGCCATAGCTCAGGCCCATACAACCAAGACCGAGGGCAGATACTTCAAGCCCGCTTTTTCCAAGAGTACGTGTCTTCATCATTTAAACCTCTCAATTATTCAGATGGCGGCGCCAATGGGGTATTGCTCGTCCGTCACCTTCTCCATCCAGGCGACAGGGCTGTCGTTCTGCGATTCGGCAATGGCGATATGCGTCATTGCCGTGGTCGCCGTCGCGCCGTGCCGGTGTTTCTCGCCGGGCGCGATCCACACGGTGTCACCGGGCCGGATCGTTTCGACCGGTGAAGTATTCGGCCGGTCCCGTCACGGACGGCTGTGATCCGCATGTCCTGATCTGCATAAGCGTTCCCTTCGCGATATGTCCTGACCTTCAATGTAGCAGCGCGGCTTCTTGCGATTAAGAGCTAAAATCCGCATGAAGTTATAAGACAGGCTTATCAATGGCGCGCTCCGATCTCTCCGATATCACCGCATTCCTGGCTGTCGCGCGAGAGGGCAGCTTCACGAAAGCCGCCGCGAAGCTCGGCGTTTCGCAGTCGGCCCTCAGTCAGACTGTGCGCAATCTGGAGGCGCGGCTCGGGCTACGGCTTCTCACCAGGACCACACGCAATATCTCGCCGACGCAAGCGGGCGAACGGCTGATCCAGTCGGTCGGCCCTCGTCTGGACGAGATCGAAGCCGAACTGAGCGCGCTCAGCGCTTTGCGCGACACGCCGGCTGGCGTCGTGCGCATCGCCGCCGGAGAGCATGCGGCGGAATTGCTGTTGTGGCCGGTCATCGAGCGGCTGCTGCCCGACTACCCCGACATCACGATCGAAATCGTTATCGACAATGGACTGACGGACATCGTCGAACAGCGGCTCGATGCAGGTGTGCGGCTTGGCGAGCAGGTCGCCAAGGATATGGTCGCCATTCGCATCGGTCCGGACGTGCGGATAGCGGTGGTCGGCACGCCGGCATATTTCGCGAGGCACCCGAAGCCGACGACGCCGCAGGATCTGACGGCGCACAACTGCATCAACATCCGGCTGCCGACGGCCGGCGGGATATATGCCTGGGAATTCAGGAAAGGTGGACGTGAACTGAACGTGCGTGTCGAAGGGCAACTCGTGTTCAACACGGCAACGATGGCCGTAAAAGCCGCGCTTGCGGGCGTCGGGCTTGCCTTCGTGCCGGAGCAGCGCGTGTTATCGCAGCTTCAACGCGGAGAGCTTGTGCGGGTGCTGTCTGACTGGTGCCCGTCGTTTTCGGGTTTCCATCTTTACTATCCGAGCCGCCGGCAACCCACTCCCGCTTTCGTCGTCGTTGCGAATGCGCTTCGTGAAGGCGCTGGCGCGCAGGAATCCCGCAAACGGAAAAAGTAGCGGCCGGGCGCGGAATGCGTGGCCGCGCGCTTCAGAAGGCGGCGCTGCCTGCGCGATGTCTTGCCGTTGTCGTGGGCTTACGACGGCTTACGACGGCTTATGGCGGGCCACGACCTGAAGCACTTGCCGCATGAGCCCAGCGCCCTACCTTGCCGCCGACCCCGTCCCCGCCACATCGTTGTTCCTCTGCTGGCGCGCGCGTTTCGCAAGATACATGGCGGCGTCCGCTTGCCCAAGTGCCTGATCCACGGAAAGGAAGCGCACCGCTACAACGCCGGCGCTCACCCCGGAGTACGTCAATCGTGTATCACGCAGTGAATAGGCGCCGGCAGTAACTTCCGCGGCGCGCGCTGCGAGCGCGGCTGCGGCACGGTTGGCTTCGTTCTCGTCGACAGGCCCCGGCCCGACGAAAGCGAACTCGTCGCCGCCGACTCGGGCGAGCATATCGGTGTCCCGCGTCATGCCGGCGAGGCGCCCTGCGCACTGATGCAACAACTGATCGCCCGACAGATGACCGAACTGGTCGTTGACCTGTTTGAAGCCATCCAGATCGAACACGCCGACGAGAACGTAGGAACCATCGCGCGCGGCACGTGCCAGCAACCGGCCGAGTTCATCGCGCAACGCTCTGCGGTTCGGTAGTTCGGTCAGCGAATCGGTGAGCGAAAACCTGGTCAGGTACTCGTTTGAACGTCGTAGTTCCTCGACCAGCCGTTCCCGTTCGATATGTTGCGCAATCAGTTTCGAAAACAGATTGAGCGCGCTGCGCGCCCGGGGCCCGAGCGCCTTGCTGTTCTTGCCGGCGGCGCACAGCGTGCCGATGACTTCGCCGTTGCTGTCGCAAACCGGCGCGCTCGCATACGTCTGTATGCCAAGAGCGGCTGCCGCCTGCGAATCCGGCCAAACCTCGCTGACATTGGAAACGACTCGCCGCCCCTGTTCAAGGCAGCGCTTGCACAGTGTGTCCGACCAAGGGACGGTCAGTCCTTCCGGAATGAGGAGTTCACCCGTATTGCGGGCAATCGCGATCGACTGAACCGCATTTTCCTCGTCGATCGACGTGAGGTACGTCGACTCCAGTCCCGTGACGACCTCGAGCATTTCCAGTAGAGGCCGGGTCAGCGCCTCCAGACTGTTCGCCGTTGCCACTGTTGCGGACAGGCTTTCCAGCATTTCCTCCATGGGTCCTTCCTCGCGAACGGTTCTTGACGGGAAAGAATGTTGCCAGAGCGACGCGCTCGACACCAGGGAAAAGCGGGCGATACCGGTCGGCATCCGCGGATGCCTATATCCCAAGGCTGGAGCGGTTTCCCCCTTCTCTCCAATAGATCCAACTTTCGACTTGCATCCTGATCGAATACTGTATAAATTTACAGGTGTATGCCCATACAGGATCAGGCCATGACCTACCTTATACGCATCTTGAACGACGGTGATCGCGAAACGCTTGCCTGGTTGTGCAAGCATGTCGGGGACGTCCGGGTGGCTGCTGCTGCACGAGATCTGGGCGGCAACGGCAAGCCGTATCTGTCCGCCGTATGCCGCTATCTCGGCGTGCGTCCACCGCCGCCGCGGCAGCGTAGTCAACCCGTTGGAGATTGCACGGTCGGGGACAGTCATCTCGCCCAGATCCGCCAGTTGCTGGCACAGCGAAACCAGGCGCCGTTGAAGCAGCGCCTTTGAAGCTGCCAGTTGACCCGAGACCAAGGAAGATACCTGCATGATCAATGCCACTGACCTCGATACGGATGCCGGTCAAATCGGCTCTGCCGCACTCGAACGCGCGCTTCGAAGCGCCTCGCTAGACCTTCAGCAGATCATGGCAACGACCGCCGGTCGTCATCTCGACAGCGGTCGGCGCCGCTACGCGAGTGGCGCGCAATCGCCGACCTGGCGCACGCTGCAAACAATCGACGAACTCGTGTTCGAAAATCGCGGTTTCGTGGCGAGGCACGACGAGACAGTCCGTTCAATTTTTTTACGATTCGGCGACAGTCGTTTGTCGGGAGCGGAGCTCGATGAGCCGGTCGACTGGCGGCTCGATGATGACGACCTGCCCACTGTTTATCTGATCGTGCGAGCCATGGTGCAGGCCGGGATGGCGGATGCGGTGGCTGTCGACTAATAGTCGATTACGGCAGCCTCTGTCTGGCATCTGGCGTGGCGCGGCGCGGCGCGGCGCGGCGCGGCGCGGCGCGGCGCGGGCAAAGTATTCCTTATCAAAAAAGACTCACGCCGTATCTCCCAGAGGCAACGCTGTCAAATATTCGATCTGGCTAACGGCATGCGCGTCAACCCGGACCAGCGCTCGGCTGGCGGGTTTGTCTGGGCTGGCGCGGTTTTCTCGGAAGACCCACATTTTTTGTCTTGGTGCAGGCCAGCATTTAGGACAGTGGTTTCTGCTCGTCTTGCCCTTCCTCGCGGCCCCGGCGGGCTGCGCATTTCTTATTACCGAACGTCATCGAAATAGACGCCGAATTAGCGTCAATTCCGTGACAAGATCGTCGCCTTTAAATTCTCAATCAAAAAACAAAACAAAAAATCACCAAATCAAACAAAACTCCACATTCATTACATTTTTGTAAAAAAATAGAAGAGCATAAAATCTGAAATTTACCTACTCCATTGATTTATCTGACATTTCGTCAAATCAACGACCCGTCTTAAATGATCAACTCTATTTTTCTTTCATTTTAATTACAATAAATTTAACATTCACAATTCTTTCCTACCCCCGCACTTTCTGCCATCACCTCATCTCAAAATACCCCCTTGCTTACGACACCCCCTCTCAGTACACTTCTTCTGGCATTGAGATCCCGATTTTTCAAGTTAAATCATCAGTTTAAAATTGGATCTTGCTTTGGCAAAAATTCATGCTTTCGCTCAATGAACAAGAAATTCTGCTCATCTCAGGTGGGAATGGTGGGAATAACAGCACCAAAGACGATCACGGCATGTGGCCCGGTGGTGGCAATGGCTCGTTTAGTAACTTAATGAGCAGCTTCGCCCACGGCGCCGTCAGTTCAATCGACAATATGGGGCGCGATGGCTGTGGGTGGCACCTTAGGTTCAGCGGCTGGTCCTGAAGGCGCGGCACTCGGGACCGCGGCCGGTGCTGTATATGGTGCCGGAATGACAGTTTTATCCCGCAGGTATTGATATTTCTTTATTCTAAATCTCTGGGTCGAGCGAAATCATGAAAAATCCCCAAAGACTGTGGCACACGATTGGACAGGATTTCTCGGCAGTGTCTGTCTATGCATATGCGGAATATTGATCTCGCTCGGCTATTTAGGCGAAAACCCGTCGATCTTGGGCCGCTCCGGAGGAGTGATGATTGCTGCTCCGTCTCTGTGGGTCGCGACAATTTACCGTAGAAAGCTGAAAGACTGGCGACCATCGCATGAAGGTCAGCGCGATAGCCGGTGCTGATCGGCATAACGATCTTCCCTCTACCCATTCTGCTTCAGTTTATTATCTAATTTACCTGTCAATTTCATCTTAAACAAATGGCACACCACGCAATTGCAAACTCCCGCGAGCGATCCAGTTTTCCATCTATTGACAAGTAACGCAAAATAATCCGACCAATGGACTGACGAATGACAGGCAATAGGAATTTTATAAAAATCAAAATCCAAAAATCCTTTCGACGTCTATCTTCATATCGTGCTCAGATCCGCGCTTACTAACCCAAATTTTTCAAGTCATAGAGAACTCCCGCAAAACATGTCCATAAAAATCCATCGACTTCTTTCCGGTTTAGTCGTGACTGCTCTATGCAGTCAAGCACAAGCCGGGGCGTTTCAACCTAACATTACAGTGCTTTCCGATGACATCGCGTATAGCGTCAACGCGGACGGAACATACACAAAAGACGAGACGGAGAGCTTCCGTATCAACACCGATCAGGGCGTTAAGCAAAGTAGCCAGATCGCCACAAAATATAGTACGTCGTTACAAGAGCTTGCGATCGTGGAAGCTTATACGACTACCAGGGATGGCAAACGAATCGACGTCACCCCGGAAAACATTCGGGAACAGCAGAGTCAGGAGAGTTCGGACGCGCCGATGTTCGACGACGGCAGAGTCAAAACAGTGATATTTCCAAGCGTGGAGATTGGATCCACGCTCACTCTCCGCGAGCGTGCCACCCAGCGCAAAGCGATTTTCCCCGGTGAATTTTCACTCTTCGAATATTTTGACGATCAGCAAGAAATCCACGCCGCGACAGTCACGGTACGCGCCCCGGCTTGTCTGAAGCTTCATATGGACGCCATTGGTTTGAGCGGCGGCCAGCTCGCTTCAAGCGAACCCGATACGCAACGATGGAAGTGGTCACTCGAAAATGCACCGGCGCATGCGCCAGAACTGGGCTCGGTCGGTGTCATTGACCATAGCCCACACTTGGTCGTCACCACATTCCCGAACTTTGCGGCCGTCGGAACAGCTTATAGGCAGCGCGCGGAGCCGAAGGCCGCAGTAACGCCCGCGGTTCGAGCAGTGGCCGACCAGATTACAAAGAACATCACCGATCCGAAAGCACAGGCGGAAGCTCTTTATAACTGGGTCAGTACGCATATTCGCTACGTTGCAATCTACCTGGACTTTGGCGGCGTCGTTCCGCACGACGCCGATGCGATTCTCAAAGCAGAGTACGGTGATTGCAAAGATCATGTGACTATCCTGCAAGCACTCCTTGCCGCGAAAGGAATCCGAAGCAGCCCGGTGCTGGTGAATGCGGGACCCATCTACTGGTTACCGCGCGTCGCGGCACCGCTCGCCGTATTTGATCACGCTATTACCTATCTGCCGGATTTCAAGCTGTTTCTCGACTCAACCGCGAGTGTGGCGCCGTTTGGCACCTTACCGATCAGTGAATTGGGCAAGTCGGCGCTGGTCGCTGACGACGAAAGCGGCAATGCGAAAATCGTCAGCCTACCACTCAGCGACGCCGATAACGCGAGAGAAAAAATCACGATCCATGTGTCGCTGAATAGTGATGGCGATGCAAAGGGGACGAGTGAGATTAGCAGTACAGGCGCATTTGACTGGCTATCCCGCGCGCTGTTCGCGTCGTTTCAACCCGGAGTCGAGCCGGAAGTCGCGAGTCGATTTCTGGCTATGACGGGTCAGAACGGCACAGGGAACTATGTTCACGGCGATCCGCACGACCTAGCCCAACCGTTCCTCTACACGACGGAATTCCAGTTACCCGGCTATGCGCAATTCCCGGGTCCAGGCGCAATACGGGTGCCGCAGGGATTGAACAGCTTCAGCAACATTGCGTCGACGTTTGAAGCGTTCGGGCCAGAAAAGCGCGACTTTGCGATTCCGTTTCCGAGCCGCCATATTGTCGAAACCACGATCATTACGCTACCGGACGGCGTGACGATATCCGGTTTGCCCAAGCCGGTAAATGTTGTGTCGCGCTTCGGCAGCTATTCGTCGAGCTACGCGGCCAACGGACGTATTGTCACCGTCACCCGAGATCTCACAATCTCAATCGACGGCCCTCTAGTGCAACCTGATCAATACCCCGAGGTGAGAAAGATGGCACTAACGGTAGCGCGCGATCTTCGTTCGCAGTTGCTGTATTGACGACGGATATGCCGGCAGCGCCGACGATCCACGCGACACCGCACGCACGCCTGAACCGCTTCGTGTGCGCTATGTTGCCGATCTGATCAAGGCGATGCCGGACAGATCGGCTTTACGCCACGTACCTCACCGGCAATGCCGTCGAATACTTGATCGGATCGAACCCTACGAAAAGTCCTTTGGGATCAATTGCGTCGCCACAACATTCGTTTGCACGGCACCTTGATGCATCGCCGTTCAGGCCTAGGATGCCACCACCCGTCCGGCAAACTTCGGCCACTTAGAGTCAATCACGCGCAACGGCCAAGCGGCCCCTCTTCGACCGGCAAGAGATACTTGGCTTGCCCCTGACGCAGAGCTACCGATTCATAAGGAGCGGCCCGCCTGATCGCTCTTCAACGGTGCGATAAACCATGTTGTGGCCGCCACGTTTCCTCACTCATTGCCTGGACGCCTGATTCAACAAGGGACAAAAAAACTTGAGTGAAACGAACGTTTCATGTAACGTTCGTTTCATGAACAGAAAGGAAACCCTTCGCGACAAGGCTCTGGCGTATCTCCTTGAACATGGCTTAGCCGATCTCTCGCTGCGGCCGCTGGCCGAACAGATCGGGACCAGCGCACGGCTACTGATCTTTCACTTTGGATCCAAGGACGGCTTGATAACCGAGGTGATGGATGAAGTGCGGTTGCGTGCGCAGCAGTCGTTCTCTGCCTTGATGCGTGATGCTGGCGGGAAGGGCGGATTGAAGTTGTTCTGGCATTGGTCAACGCATGCAAACAATAGCCCTTATGTGCGCCTGCTATATGAAGTGCAGGTGTTGGCCATGCAAAACCCAACTGTCTACGCGCCTTATATGGATGAGACGAGTTCAACCTGGTTGGACTTTGTCGAAAGCACGCTACCACCGTCGCCAAAGCGACGCGTTACGGCCACGCTCTGCGTCGCCGTGATTGATGGCTTGATGCTGGAATACCTGAGCACGGGGGACCTAACCCGCACCACTGCGGCGCTTGAGGTCTTTGCATCGTTGTTAGGCCATACCGATGGCAAATAGAAACCCGAGCTATCTGCCCTTAACGATGAAAAGCGAGTGACTGCATGAAGAATCTTGCGAGCGTTGATCTGGAATCCGATAAGCAGGCAAGCACTCCACGCGCTCTGCTGGCTTCATACAAGCACACGCTTCATTTCATCGCTATCTGCGTGATCCTGACCGTGGTCAGTGCACTCAACGCTACGCATACATCGGCAGATGCTGCCACTACGCCGAATCAGTTGCACATTTTTTATGTGTTTATGATCGGCATGGAATGGTTATGGGTCCGCTTTGTCTACAAAGGTATGCGTAAGTACCGGCGTTCTATCCTCGAGTTTTTCGAGTTCCGTCAGTTGACGCTCAGGGAATTCGGAAAAGACGTCGTCTATGCCGCTCTAGCTTTCGCCATCGACTATGTGTCTAACCTGGGCATTGTCGGCCTGCTACAACACGGTGAGCAGCCGAGCAATCCGCTACTGCCGACATTGCCAGTTGGCGCACTTGCCGTGGCTTTATGGATATGCCTCTCGTTTAGCGCCGGCGTGTGCGAAGAAGTTGTGTTTCGTGGGTATCTGCAACGTCAACTTACCAGCATCACGGGTAGAGTATGGATCGCCATCCTGGCCCAAGCGATTTTGTTCGGAATCGGGCACGGATATCAGGGTCCTATAGCGGTTCTCAGCATCGTACGTTACGGTCTCGTGATGGGAATAATCGCTGCGTTGCGTGGCAATATTCGCGCAGGCATCCTGGAACATGTGACCTGGGATATCTTAGGCGGGTTCGGAATCGTTTAAGCAAATTCAAATGACGTTGTAACGCAACCTCGTGTTGTATCAACGGCCACTTTGGAAGAGTAACCTGCCATAGCGTCGAAAAGCAGTTGTGGGCCGAACTCGGCCCAGTTCGACCCGGAGCCGGTCGTCAATTCGACGACAAGCGGTTACTTACATTGAGTGCGCGCGATATCGCCCGTACGCGAGCAGCACGAAAAACACCAGTGAGGCTAACGCACCGACAAGCAGTGACGCCCTTGCTACGCGCGCCCAGTTATCAATTTGTGGGTCGTTCAGTGATCTATAGTCACCACTCACCAGCCAGACAATCGGCGCGTAGTTGAATTTACCGTCATCCCCGAGGCGCGCGCGCTCTGCCGGATAGTCTCTCTGCAGTTTAGCGGCGATTTTGCTCTGCATGAAGCCGCAGGCTACCAGACCGATCAGGGCTAGAGCGATAAGCACCTCGAAAATGTGCATAACACCGGCGAAATTCATGTCGTGAAATTTTTCCTGAGTTGCTTTACCTTTGCTGCGGAAGATTATCGACGATTTCCATATCAAGGCCGACTTACCGCTTCTGGCAGCACAACGACAGAAACGTGGGTCTCGTCAATGATCCCGACTGATCATGTAACTCTACATTCCCCCTCAATGGCAAATCCTTCCTCTACAAGAAATCATTACCACAATCGGCCGCCTTCATCTAATTCAAGTTCCGACTGACATTGAATTCTGGGACGCGACCAGCTTCGGCGGCGGGCTGCACTGGCAAATACACAGGTCATCGCTCAATGCCACTCGTCGACCGTTCGGGCCTGACATCGTAACGCGCGGGCCGTCGCACTGGATCTTGCCGATCGAATTGCACGCGGGACACGACACGTCGTCACCCTCCTGGGCGATCGCACGATCGTTGAGTACTAGCGTGGTCGATCGCGCCAGCACCGTTCCGTGGGCCGTGGGATCATCTAGCGTTGCATGCTGATGGCTAACTCCTTCCGCACTAAAGGTCAGACTGGGTCGAGATACCCGATCAGTTCCCACTGCACTTTTTTCATCTGCTGACGTGGCTCCAAGATCTGATCCAGTAAAGCAACTTTGCGCGGCTCATGCACAATGAGCGACGGTAATACGTCGCCTTTCAGGAAGCGCCGCTGACCGTCGCCCGCCTGACCTTTGCCGAGCTTTGCGCACCACACGCCGTCTTCCGGGCATTGTTCGCCTGTGGTGGCGACTGTACCGATCGGCGATCGCGATATGACGGTCGCGGGCTGATCCTCCAGTGACGTCTTGCTGGACGAGGCAGCCAGCGGCAAACCGGTCGCGGGGTCGAGGTTCTTGGCTTTCGCCATCTGATCAATGAGTTCGTCGGAAGGCTGAGACGGCGGCACCGCTGCGTCCTGATCCTTCTGCCACTGGAAGGTGCCGTCCCACGGCGGCAGCTTCGCCGGCGGCAACGGCACGATCTTGTCGACGTCGGGCACCTTGGGGTTACGGCTTTCGTTGCTATCGATGAAGTCACCGATTGCCCTATAGCGCCGCACGCGCTCCGGATCTTCGGGCAGCGCGAGGTAAGTCAACTCATCGCTCTTCGGAGGCCCCTTGAAACCGGACTCAAGAAAGGAAGCCGATAGCCTATTCCCCGCCTCCACCCCCTTCTGGAAAGTTTTAATGGCTTCCGGATAAAATCCATCATCCTGTAGGTCGACACCTAACGTGCCCGCAGCTTTCCCATAACTCTGGTCAGTCGCGCACTGGCGCATCTGCTTCGCAATCGCAGGCGCCTTATCCATCGGTGCCAACAACTCACCGATGCGATACTGCGCTTCGGGGCTGCCCAGATCGGCCGCCTTACGGAAATAGCGCAGCGACGTTTCTGCGTCCTCTTTCAGGCCGTAACCTGTTTCAAGGTAGTAACCAATATCGTAGTACCCGCCAGGTATCCCCTGTTCTACCAGTCTCGCGGCAAGGTCTACAACCTCTTTCGATCCTTCAGGAGAGTGAGCGAGCCCCTGCGAGATCAGCAACTGGGCGTTCTCATTAGCCTTGTAGTGCCCATATGCAGCTGCGATCCGGTAGTACCGCAGAATATCGTCAAAATCCTTGGGTCCGTCTCTTTTCTGCAGATAGCGAGCGTACCGGAAAAGGCTGTCTGCCTTGGGGTCGAGTGGCGGCAGATGATCGGACTCATGCGTGCAGGTGAACGCGAGATTGGCACGCACAGCGCTCATGTCAGGTAGCTGGGTCACTGCAGTTTCCTTTTTGGTACAAGCGCAGACAACAAAAACAATTGAAGCCATCAGGATATATCTGTTCATCGGTCAATCTTTGAAAGAGCGATCATTCTCGACTCGCAAGAAAGCG
Source organism: Paraburkholderia sp. BL21I4N1 (assembly GCF_002973525.1). GTDB lineage: Bacteria > Pseudomonadota > Gammaproteobacteria > Burkholderiales > Burkholderiaceae > Paraburkholderia. The sequence goes on along the minus strand of NZ_PVEN01000010.1, from coordinate 129,298 downwards.
ATCAACGAAGCTACGGGCGTGTCCCTTTTGTACTTTCTCGCCTTATTCCGCTCGATAATCTGACTCCACGCGTTGAACGCATCCGTGGGATTTTCCAGATCCGCCCGAGGGTTCCCTTGTCGGTCAGCGGTGTGCAATTTGAACAAATCCAGCCGTAAGTTCCGTGCGACATCACCGTTCTCGCTACAGAAATTCAACTCACTGTCCACCTTCATACTCCGGGTGTTGATGTTTGCAGAGCCTTGCGTCACGAAAGCATCATCGATGGTCATTACCTTCGCGTGCACGTACACGTCGGCCCAATTGCCTCCGGGCGAATCTGGTGCAACCAATGTGCAGATCTGAATCTTTAGCCCCTCTACCGGCGTCGGCGGGGCATCCGCACTGATGTGCTCATTCGCCGCTATCTTGTTCTTTATGTCGCCAATCTTCTCTTGAGTCTCCAGTTGGTCCATCTGATTCTGCTGGTAGGCCGACGCGAGGCTCATGGCTGAACCATCGAAAGGGCTGGCAGGCGTGGACTGAATTCTCTGTGCGGCTGCCTGCTGCTGTGCAAGTTGCGCTTCCAATGCCTTTTGCTGCGCGGCTAGGTCCGGCGCCCTCTCCAGCTGGGCTACACCTGGCATGGAATTGCCGTAGCCCAGAGAGTCGAGCATCTGGTATGTCGCGACTGTGCCGTTCCCGACCGCGGCAGTACTCGAGTTCGTGATGACGAACAGATAGATCGGGCCGTGTTTGCCTGGATCCCGCCCCCCGGCGACGTGACTTTTCGCGACACTCCTTATCTTGTCCCCAAGCTCTTGCCAGCGGAAATACTGGTTCTGGAAAAAGATGTACTGCGTCGCATTGTTCACCGCCTGCAGATACATCCGCCCGATGTCTTCCTTGCCCTTCTGCGACTGCGTGCGCAACACCTGCGCCATGAGCTTCGTGTTGTCATTATCGTCTCGCATTTTCAGGCTGCAAGGGTCGACATGCGACCTGGATTTGGCCAGATCTTTGCCTGTCGCGTCGTCCCACGCGGTGCAAAAGTTATCGTTCAGATACTGGAGGACAGGGCCGGTAAGGCGCCCTGAGATGTCCTGCCACGGGGAGGGTCCGTTGCGTCCGGCGGAGGGCGACGCCGCGGGCTTGAAGTCGTGCCGGCTCGTATCCCAGTACTGGTCGAGCATGTTATGGCCCATCACGAAGCCAACGGCAAGATCCGGGTCTTCGTAATCAATCAGCACCATTTTCTGGTGATGCGTAGGCTCGGCAACCATCCCCTGCGTATTTCCCGCTATCAAACGGGGATCGTACCCCTGCGCTTTTTCATAGCTTCTCAGCCGGCCGAAGATTTCGGAACGCTCGCTCACACTAAAGGTCCGGGTAGCGAACTCGAGATTCTTGAACGCGTCCTCTTTATGGTACCGCTGATTGTAGGCACCGTTATAAGTTGTCCATAGACCCATCGGCGTGGCGGCTTTGACCGCGCTGAACTTCGTGACGTTGTTCATATTCGCGCCGCGATACCAGGCGCTATCAAAAGCCAGCTCTTCCTTCGTCTGATAGTCCGCCGAATATAACGTTGTGAGCTGGGACACCATTTCGGAAACCCGACCTGGAAGGACACCTTTGACGTCCGTCGTACCGTCGTAACCAGGCATGTTGTTTTCGCTCAATGCGGCGATATAAAGAGGATCGTGCCAGCACAATAGCCGTACCTTGACCTTGTCCGTGGCGTCCAATTTCCGGAGCAGTTCGCCAATGCGCAACGCGCGCTCTTTGCCGCGCTTGAAATACATTGATGGCTGGAAACCCCAGCAGATAATGTCGACGGTTTTCGTGGCCTTCGCGATGGCATCGTAGACAGCGCCAAATGCCGCCTCGCCATTTATCAGGTACTGATAGGTTCCATAGGTGGCGGGATATTCGGCTTTATCCACAAACCACTTCATCGCAATCGTGCCGGTGTTCGTCTGATTCAGCGCGATCGGTGTGGTACACGTCATATTTGATGCTGCCATAACTTACGCGTCCAGAGAAGGATTGAGAAAATCGTTGTAGTACTGCCGGTGCACCGCGCGCTCGGGCGCTGGCGTGTCGCCGTCGGGCTGGGCTTCATGAAACCGGAACCCCTGGTTCGCGAGCGCCCCATTGACCGGGTCCCGGTATTCACCCGGAACCGGAATCTCATGCTTGTCGCCGTTGGCCATTTCCAGCGTGTACTGCTGGGTCGTGACGTGATGATCGATAGGCAACTGGCCAGTCTTGTCGAACACTCCCTGCTTCACTAGCGCACCATCCGCGAACAGCTTGTATGGCATCCCCGCAGGCACAACGTTCGTAGCGGACGGGGAAGCCATGGTGTTCAGCATCAGCCTGCGCGTCGGCATATCCTTGAACGCGGGGTTGGTCACATCCATTCGCGTCGGTCCGCTGAACGAATGTTGTGCCCCCTTGATATCGATTTTGCCCGGCGCATGGATCTCGATGTTGCCGCCCTTGATGCGTATATATCCACCCCCGGACGTTAGCAGTATCTCCTGCTGCGCGGCCGCCTTTATCTGCTCCGTCGCCGAGACCAGCAGCAAAGACTTCTGCGCGGTCAACTCGACGTTGTCCGCATGCGCCTGCACTTCCACCTTCCCTTTCGCCGCGAACAGCTTCATGCCCGCGTTCTGCACGAACAGGCTCAGCCGGTTCGTGATACTCGCGACCAGCGATTTGCCCGCCGCGATGTGCGCGCTCTGCCCGCTCACCAGGTTGATGTGCTGGTCGGCCGCAACATGCGCGGATTTTTGCGTTGACATTGCGATGCCCGCCGGCGCGGCAAACAGCATCACCGGTTGCGAGAACGCACCAGCGTTGCCCGTGCCGCCGCCGGCCGTCGCCCCGCCACCGGTCGTCCCCGACGCACTGTGCTGCGTCGCGTTGACAAAACCCTTCAGCGCATCCTGCCCGTCCTTCAGGCTTTCAGCCTGCGAGGCTTCGCTTGCCTGCGACGCCGCGTCGAGCACGCCCGCCGAACCGGCAAGCTGGTTGCTGGCCGCACGCGCGTCGAGCGGCTGACTGGCGACAGGATGTGTCGTCACGTATAGTCCGCGGCCCGCACGCAACGCGCCGTACGCGTCCGAACTCAGGTCGAAGCCGCTGCCGAGATAACCACCGCGTGTATTGCCGCTCTGGTCGATCAGATACCCTAGGTGTAACTGCGCATTCGTGCTGGAGCTGTATAGATGTACGCGATTCTGCGAGGTCGAGTCGTCCATCACCATCTGGTTGAAACCGTCGCCCGAGAACTCCTTCGACCGGTAACCTGACAGCAAACCGTTCGAATGCCACTGCGGTTTCGCCTCGCCGTTGTAGACGCGATGCAAGGCGATTGGCCGATCGATATCATTGCCGACGTAGCCGATCAGCAACTCCTCTCCTGCCCGCGGCGTGTGCACCGAGCCGTAGCCATCACCCGTATCCGACTGCACCACGCGCACCCAGCATGACGCACGCTCATCGCCCTGATTGATCCGGTCCCAGACGAACATCACCTTGATCCGGTTCAGTTCGTCGGTATACGCTTCGGCCCCGTTCGGGCCGACCACGATTGCGGTCTCCAGCTTCGCGTCCGGCTTGTGGTGTTCGAATGGACTGCGATAAGGCACGGCGGTGCGTTGCGCCTCGACCTCGACGTGATAAAAACCCGTCGATCCGTCGGCGTGAGACACGCTGAACGTGTCACCCGAATCGGCCGCCTGTGCCCGTGCAAGTTCGCTCTGCAGGCTGTGCGGAAAGTTGACTTCGTGCCCGGACAGCGGCAGGTTGTTGCCGATCGTCCACTCGACCGCGATTGCCGCGAATTCGCGCTGCCCCGCCGGATCCTGATCATGCTCCGGGTGCCCGGCAATGGTGAACCGCACGCCAGCGTCGATCGCGCGCAACCCGCCCTCACCGTGAAAGCGTTTGGCCCGCGACTCCCATTCCTCCATGCGGATCTTTGAAAGATGGTCGCCGCGCGTCTGCTCCAGATAGGTATAGCCGCCCGTGTATTCATACACCTCCATCTGGGACGGCAGCGAACCCTGGTTCGCTATGGTGGGCACACTGGTCGCCTTCGGATTGAACGGCGTCGACGGATTTTTATAGTCGAAGGTGCGTGTCGACAGTAATGCCGATTGCAGCGTGCGCGTGCCCGACCACTGCACCAGCGCATCCGTTTCGCTGCCCGTTCCCGCACGATAGAAATTCACCTGCTCCGGTGACATCGGCACGAGCGTCTCAAGGCGATCGGTAATCACCAGCGTGTGCGACTTGCCGTCGTCAGCCTGTTGCCAGAATCCGTACAAACCTTCGGACTCCATCAACCGGTGCACGAAATTCCAGTCGGTCTCTTCCTGGCGGCAGTACGAGCGGGTCGGCAGCGGCTGGGAGAGTGCGAAGCGGAACATGCCCTGCGCCTGCGGGTGCTGGTTGAAGACGTCCGAGATGATCTCGTCGGCCGCCGTGTCCTGCCAGTACTTCTGGTCGCGGCGAAAGCGAAGGAAATGCATCCACGACGCGTAGCCTAGCTGGTACGAAGTCAGCCCACCGTCCGCGCCAAGGCGCCGGGCCGTGTGTACATAACCGTGATGCGGGTGATAGGAACGGTCCGATTGCTGGATCCATAGCGTCACCGGCTGGGCGATCAGCGTCTTTAGCGCGACATCGCCGGACGTAGAAACGACGTCGACGGTCCACGTGAAATCGCGCCCGATCCGCGAGCGCCCGATCGCCCGCTGTGGAAGCAAGACATTATTGCCTGCTGGAGTGTCGAGTTTAATAAGGCGGTCCTGCTGCGACAGACCACCCCTTATCGCCCCGATTATGTTCTGGGTATCCATACCGCCCCCGACTCAATTCTCAACCCGAATCTCGCGATTCTACAGATCAATTGTCCGCGAACAAATGCGTCAACTCCATGGAAATGTCAAACGGATGAAATCCGGCATCTTTATATGCGCGACGAATCGAATAGCCGGGCAAAATCAGGCGCCGGGCGTAGGCTGATACAACTAATTTCCGCGCCGACTGTCCGCGGCATGTGCCGCACAGCCACGTCGCTGGCGAGCCGGCGCAGACGGCGTCGCCGTAAGCTTCCCGCCAAGATAATCCGAATAATCCGACCGGTTGTGCAGCTTCGTCCTAACTGAAAATAATCGCCGCCTCGCGCACAGCTTCCTAGGCGTCACTTCCGACCGTATATCGGATATCCACGGTTTCGATACGAAATCCTTCAAATGGCCGCCGAATACCCGGGCAATCATTATTCTTACAATTTATTTACATTTAGAATGTATAACGAGGTCGCCACTTCCGTATATTCGGACCTGGGAAACAGCACGCCATGGCATTCCGCCCCCCAGTAGGTCGGATCAAGATAGAACAGCGTAAGAGCGCCGTTTCGGACCTTGGTACCGCGAAAACGATGAGAAATACGGGGGTACCCGACACCGCACAGAGAAAAGCGTCCAGTGCGAAAAATCCGCCAGAAGGCGTTTCCCACCAGATCGGCTCTACGCCGTATACCTCACCGGCAACGCCGTCGAATACTTGATCTGCTCCATGGCAAAACTGGAACTCACGTCATAAAGCGGCACGGCGGCAATAAGAAGTTTATAAACCCGGTCATAGTCATCGATATCCGACACCACGACCCGCAGCAGATAATCGGTTTCCCCGCTCATCCGATACACCTCCACCACCTCCGGTATCTGCTGCACCGCGCGCGTGAAGGTCTGCGCCCACTCCTCCGTATGCTGATTCGTGCGCACCGCGACGAACACCGTCGTGCCCACCCCGAGCTTGCGCGCGTCGCATAACGCCACCTGCGCGCGAATCACGCCGGCCTCTTTCAGGCGCTGCAGCCGCTTCCAGCAAGGCGTTTGCGACAGATTCACGCGCTGCGCCAACTCGGCGATCGGCATCGTCGCATCCTCCTGCAACAGCTCCAACAGCTTCCGGTCGATGATATCCATTCCCATCATGGCACCCCCATAGGAAATTATTCTACTTTTGAGACTCCGAGGGGAATTATATGGAAACTCTTTCTCCGAGCAAACGGGTATAAATGTCGCTATCGAAAATAACGCCCAGACAGCCGCCGCCCGGCTGCGCAACGATCATGAGCCAAGCCCTTCGTACCGCCCCCCTCGCCCATCTGTGCGACGCGCTCGACGCGATCTTCGAGGCCTGCTCGGCATTCCCCGAGCCGTCGGCCTCCACCTTCTTCGCGCGCAGCATGCGCATTGCGCTTGCCGACGCCGCCGCGCATCCCGACTTGCTGACCTCCGCGCAACGCGAAGGCGCGGCGGAAAACTACCGCCGTCATCTGCTGGCCGCCGATCCGCACGGCCGCTATGCAATCGCCGCGCTGGTGTGGCTGCCGAACCAGGCAAGCCCCGTCCACGCGCATCACACGTGGTGCGGCTATGCGGTGCTGGACGGTACGTTGAGCGAAACGGTATTTGAATGGAACGGCGCACAGCATTGCGCCAGCGCGACGCGCACACAAGCGCGCAAGCATGGCGCGGTGTCGCTTGTGCGCGGCGGTCGCGGCGGGATTCATCAGTTGGGTAATCGCAGCGACGCGCCGGCGATCTCGCTGCATGTGTACGGCGTCGCAGGCGCGCAGATTTCGACGCACGTGAATGACATCGTCCGCACGGCCGAGGCAACGGCGCTGGCCTGATCGATCGATCGATCTTCAAACGTATGTTCCGACCCGACCTCGCCCCAGCGTGACACGTTCACTGCGGCAAAAAACGCTAACGCGTCAGGCCGTCAAATACGTCCCCGGCGGCAAGCAACACAGACCGTTGGTCCAAGCCGCGACGACAAGCTCTCTCAACTCTTCCCGTCCCCTTCGCCGGCCGTAGGAATCTGCGGCGGGATCGGCGCGGTCTGTCCGGTCGGCGGCGGTGCCGGACGCGGTTCGTGCGACACGTCGCGTGCCACTGCCAACGGCGCATGCACACCCCGCGCCGCCGAACCTGAAGCCGAAGCCAAACCCGAACCGGTCTCCGCATGCCCATGCCCGTGTCCATGTGGCACGAAACCAGACATCTCGTCGTCCTGCAAAGGCTGCCCTTCGCTATCCTTCGACGACGTATAGACCCGCATCTGCGGCACCGGAATCTCAATACCGGCTTCGTCCATCTTGCGTTTGAGCCGCAGATTGAACGCACGCGCGACGCTCCATTGCTGCAGCGGCCGCGTCTTGATCTGTCCTTTCACGACCATCCAGTTCGGATCGAAACGGTCGAGTCCCCACACCTCGATCGGGCCGAGCATCTCGCGACGGTAACGGAAATCGGCCATCAGATCGGCGCCGACCTCGCGGATCAATTGCGTGATCTGATCGACGTCGGTGGAGAAGGACATACGCACCTCGAACACCGCGTACGCAAAATCGCGCGACAGGTTCTTGACGATCTTGATCTGCGAGAACGGAATCGCGTGGATCGCCCCCTGCCCGTCACGCAAGCGCACGGTCCGGATCGACAGATGCTCGACGGTGCCCGCGTGACCGCCGTCCACGTCGATCCAGTCGCCGACCGAAATCGTATCTTCGATGATGATGAACAGCCCTGTAATCAGATCGGTCACGAGCGACTGCGCGCCGAACCCGATCGCGAGACCGATCACCCCGGCGCCCGCCAGCAATGGCGTGACGTTGATCCCGAGGTTGGCCGCCGTGACGATGCCGGCGACCGTCATGATCGACACCAGCAGCACATTGCGCACGAGCGGCAGCATCGTGCGGGCGCGCATGCTGGGACCGCGCCCCTTGTTGCGCGAACCGCCGGGACTGAGCGCCTCGGTAATCGCCGTATCCACCAGAATCCACAGCAACCACGCGATGAACACCGTGGCGATGATCGCCGTCACCGCATGCGCGATGCCGCGCGCGGCGACGTTTTCCTCGATCACTTCCGCGAGCGACACGCCCCACAAACGCGCCGCGAGTTCAAAGAAAAACAGCCAGATGAAGAGTGTCAGCAACGTGCCGCAAAACCGCAGCAGACGCGTCAGATACGGCGAACGCCGACGAGCGCGCGCGCTACGCGGACGCGTCATGCGCAGCACGATGGCCGAGAGGAAAAACGCCAGCACCAGCAGCAGCGCGGTTACCACCGAAATCTGCAGCACGTTCTCGCTGGACCCCGATCCGCCGAGCGTGGCCACCACCGACGCCGTGGCCAGCACCAGCACCGGCACGTGCCAGAGCGCGGCGAGCACGTCGAAGGCATCGGTCGCGGCCTTGTGGTCGGTGCGCTGCTGATAGGGCCGGTTGCGGATCAGGTGCGCGACCGGCCGGCGGAACGCCAGCGCGAAATAACCGGTGAGAATCGCGGCCGTCATATTGGCCGCCGTCGAAATCAACGCGGCGAGATTCGAGCCGAGCTGATGCGCGACGTCGTAATTGACGGCCGCATCGCCGAGCGCTCCGCACACGCCGACCAGGAACAGCACGCGCCGCGCGTGATCGATCAGCAGCCGCACCGCGACCCGCCGATGCCCCGAGCCGAACAGCGAAAACATAATCAGGCAGATTGCCGAAAACACCGCGCCCGCGACGATCGCGTACGCAACCACCATGCCGAGCGTGCGACCGAGCGCGTCGGGCATCGCGCGGACGAACAGCAGCGCGGCGAGAAACGCGACGATCCACGGCCCGACGCGGCGCAGCGCGAAGATCAGCAACTCGCCCGTGGTGGGATTCGGGTTGAGTCCCATGAGAATGCCGAAACGCCGGTACAGCCGATGCTGCACATAGACCAGCGCGCCGGCACAGGCGCCCCAGCCGGCCAGCATTGCGATCATCGAGAACAGAATACGGCCGAAGCTTTCCTGGCCCTGGCCCGAGACGATCGTGTACAGCTCGTTGCCGGCCGCGTTGAAGCGGCCGCCCCAATAACGCACCGGCGTGCGGCCCTGATGCACGTCGGTTTCGAACGATGCAATGCCCGACGCGATCGCGCCGAGCAAGCCGGGACTCGGTTGAACCGGTGCGGGCGGCGCGACGTTCTGCGAGACGGCGCGCAGCTTCTTGAGCTGGGTGACGAGCGCGGTGCGCTGGCGGTCGTTGTCGAGCGTGGCGATCACGCTGTCGAGCGAGCGCGTCAGTTCCGCCTGGCTTGCCGCGGTCGGCGCGGACGCGGCATCCGCCGCCGAAGCGCCCGAAGCCGCGGCGGGAGGGTTGGCCGTCGCGCTGTTGATCAGGCTCTGCAACGCGGGAATGACCGGCGTACTGGTCACGGCGCCGGCGGCCCAGGCGTTCGCGGGCAGCATTCCGGCGCACAGGATCAGCACGGCGCAGAACGCGGCCACCCATGCGTTAAACCACGCGCGGACGCCATGGCCGCGGCGGGTGTGGGGTCCGTCACGAAGCGCGGAAAAATGAAAGACGGCGTGAATCGCAAGCTGCCCGCCGTTGGACGGCGCAGCCTCGGACTCACGCCGCGAGGGGCATGACTGCATGGCAATCCGTAAGAAAACGGGAGACGCCAGTGTAGCCGCAGTTTTATCGGGCGCGACCGAACATGCGTAACCGAATGTTAGGACGCTTGCGCGCCGACGCCCTCGCGGGCGCGGCGAGCGTTATCCGGTCATGGGCCGGAAAGCCGGTTTTGTCCGCCGTCAGGCTCAACATGCCCAATGAGCCCATTAGCCCATGAGCCCGACAAGCTCAGTACGCCACCGTCGCGATCTGACGAACGAAACGGCCCTGCTCCAACTCGTCGACGAAGGCGACGGCATAGTCTTCCGCCGAAATGCGGCTATTGCCTTCCGCATCCGCCAGCAGTGTGTTCGTGCCGGTGCGGAACGTGCCCGTGCGCTCGCCCGGGGCGATCAGCGCGGCCGGCGCGAAAAACGTCCAGTCGAGATCGGTGACGTCGCGGTAGTACGTCAGCGCGTCGCGATGCGCGAGAGCGACCGCTTTGTACGCGTCCGGGAAGCCTTCGGTATCGACCAGTTGTTTGCCCGGCGCGACTTCGAGCGAACCCGCGCCGCCGACCACCACGAGGCGCTTCAGACCCGCTGCGCGCACGCCGTCCACGAGTGCCAGGGTCGCCGTGCCGACCACCGCGGCATCGCCTTGCGGCGGCGAATACGCGCTCGCCACCACGTCATGGCCGCGCACGGCGGCGCCGACGTTCGCCGCGTCGATCAGATCCGCCTGTACTGCGGTCAAATTCGCCACGCCGGCCGGCACACGCGCTGGGTTGCGCACCAGCGCCGTCACCTGATGCCCGCGACGGGCCGCTTCCGCGGCGATTCGCGAACCGATCATGCCGGTGGCGCCAAACAACGCGATCTTCAATGGCTTGCTCATTTCGATGCTCCTATCATTGCGTTATATGTAACCATGTCGATTACATATAACGCGGAAAAAAGAGGGGCTCAAGCCCCCGTTGGTTGTCAGGCGCGTGCGTCTTTTGTCGACCGCACATGCGCCTTCCCGTTCTGCTACTTCTTTGCGATGTCGCCGCTCGCGTGATGCGCGCGCCGCTTGCGCTCCTGCTGCCGCTCGGCCCGCACAACGTCGGCCGTGGCGTCGGCCAGCGTGCGTGCACCGAGCGACGCCTCCATGGCCAGTTGCGCCTCGTCGATGATGCCGCGCAGCACACCCTGGATATGACGCCCGACCATGCACGCCGGATTCGGCTCCTCGCGGTGCAATGCGAACAATTGCGCGTCGTCCACCGCGCGATACACCTCGAGCAGACTGATCTGCTCCGGCGACCGCGCGAGTAGCGCGCCGCCGCCCGCGCCGAGTTGCGACGTGGTGAGGCCGGCCTCGGCCAGCATGGACAACAGCCGCCGGATCAACGCGGGATTCGTATTGACGCTACCCGCGATCATCTCCGACGAGAGCGGCACGCCCTCCTGCAACGACAGCAGCGCGAGCACGTGCACCGCGAACGCAAACCGGCTACTCGTATTCACAGCGAACCTGCCCAGCGACGACAATGTGTAACCATGGTAATTACATTTAATCCGACTGTCAAACGGACGATCCAGCCAAGCGGGTTCATCATTTGTCCATCTGCTTTTGCGCGTCGCTCGAATCGCCCGAGGACGACCCCGACGCAGACGCATTCGCCGCCGACGCCGAGCTTTGCGCCGACCATTCCTGCAGCTTGCGCCCGGCGGTTTCGAGGCCCTGCCCGGTCAGCGAAGCGGCTTTGCCGAGTTGCGCGTTGGCCGAACTCGCCGCGCTCTGCAGATTCGCTTGCGCGGTCGACGCCAACGCGTCGGGGTCGATCTTGATGGTCGGCGCGGAGGCGGCCGAGTCGAGGTTCTGCTGTGCGGCGTCTTTGGTCGCGTCGACCTGCTGGCCGACGTAGCTGGCCGCCTGATCGAGCTTCTGACTGGCAACCTGCGCGGCATTGTTGAGCGAGCCGGCGACCTGTCCCGCCGACGCGTCATTCTTCTGACAGGCAGCCAGGCCGCCGAATACGACGAGGACGACCGCGGCACGGCGCAGCAAACGTGAATGGAGCGATGAAATCATGGTTCAGTGTGAGCCGCGTCGAGCGGCTTCCGCTTGCGAAAACGCGCCAATGATACGCCGTCGCGTCGCACCTCGGCCTTTGCGGAGCGTCGAACGACCCTGCACGCGGCGTCGGATAGCACGTTCAACGCCACGCGCGGCGATGCGCATCGAGTCACACCGCCCCACACCAGCCGACCTCGCAGCACCGTCACCGCTCGCGTCGATTGCCGGCGCCGTCGCGGTTCTGTCAAACGGGTTGGGGTAGACTGCCGAAGCGTATTTCCGCGTTCGATGTGTAGCGTTGATCAATTGGAGGCATGCGATGGCAGCAAAGAAGATCCTGTTCCTGACCGGCGACTTCGCCGAGGATTACGAAACGATGGTGCCGTTCCAGGCACTGCAGGCAGTCGGCCATATCGTCGACGCCGTGTGCCCGAACAAGAAGGCGGGCGATCGCATCAAGACGGCGATCCACGATTTCGAAGGCGACCAGACCTACACCGAGAAGCCGGGTCATCTGTTCGCGCTCAACGCCACGTTCGACGACGCCGATCCGCGTCAGTACGATGCATTGGCCATCGCCGGCGGCCGCGCGCCGGAGTATCTGCGACTCAATCCGAAGGTGATCGAACTGGTGCGGCAATTCGCCGAGGCGGGCAAGCCGATCGCCGCGATCTGCCATGCCGCGCAGCTGCTGGCCGCCGCCGACGTGATTCGCGGCAAGCGCATTTCGGCCTACCCGGCCTGCGCGCCCGAAGTGAAAATGGCCGGCGGCGACTACGCCGACATTCCGGTCGACGCCGCGATCACCGACGCCAACTTCGTCACCGCGCCCGCATGGCCCGCGCATCCGGAATGGCTGCGTCAATTCCTCGTGCTGCTCGGCACCCGGATCGAACTCTGATCCGGCCTGAGCGCGGTGCCGAGCGTAAGTTCAACTTCGGCGCCGCTCCGGCGGCGAGTGCCTTGCCCGATGCGTTAAATCGCGCTCGCCGCCATCCATCCCAAATTTGAGACTCGTCCGATAGTGTTCAACGGAGGGCCTTCCTATAGTCGCCGCTCGACTTGGGAGGGTCTTGCGATGGAACTGACCGATTGGATCGTCATCCTCGCCGTCACGTTGATGGCGATTATTTTTTTCTGCGCACGCAAGCCGGCCGACTGGTCGTGCGAGAACCGCGTGCGGCGTCTGGCCGGCACGCGTCTGCTGGCGCAGGCCGCCTGCTCGCTGTGGGGCGCGCTGCTGATTATCGAGCGCAGTCTGGTCACGCTGGAAGGCCTGGGCGGCCGGCATCTCGAGCCGATCGAAGCGCTGGCGGGCGTCGTCGTTCTGGTGGCTTTCGGTTGCTACTGGTCAATCCGCGGCCGCCGCATGCTTAAACCCCGGCGACTTTTCACCGCGTGCTGACGCTCACACCCAATTTCGTTCGACCCGCCGTTGGCCTGACTCATCGCGCATGGGTGAGTCATTGCTGCATCAACCCGCGCTGACACCCGGTTTCGCATCCACGACAGGATTTGCCGCGCCGCCGCTCACGATCAGATTCGGGCGATCGCGCCCTTCGACACCCAGCGTCCGGTCGCGCAATCCGCGACCCGGTTGAACGCCAGCCGCAGGCGCTGACGACGCAACGCGCGACTCGGCAGCGAGTTGCGCCGACCTCGCCTCGGCTTCGGGCAGCGACAGATAAAACGTCGTGCCCACCCCCTCTTTCGATTCCGCCCACACGCGTCCGCCGTGACGCTCCACCACACGGCGCACCAGCGCGAGGCCGATGCCCTCGCCCGCCGCGGCATTGCCGTGCAGGCGCTGAAAGGCGTTGAATAGCCGCGGCAACGCGACCGTCGGAATCCCCAGCCCGTTGTCCCGCACGTAGAAGATTCGCAGCGAATGGACGCCCGGCGGCGCGGCCGTCGTACCGATCTCGATGCGGCCTTCGCGCGCCGGGTCGAGATAATTCACCGCATTGCCGATCAGGTTCGCGAACACCTGCTCGAGTGCGGTCGGATCGCCCCACACCGCGGGCAATTCATGCACGCTGACGTGCGCATGCCGTGCCCGGATCGAGCCTTGCATCGCATCGATCACGCGCGGCACGATATCGCGCACCTCGACCTTCTGCTGCCGGTACTCGACCCGGCCGACACGCGACAGCCGCAGCAGCGCGTCGATAATGTGCGACGCGCGCAGCACGGCCGTCTGCAGATAGTGCAACGCTTCGCCGATGTCCTCGTCGACCACCCGCTCAATACGCTGCCGTGGCTCCGCGCCAAGCGACGACTCGCGCACCGCCGCGCGCAGTTCGTCGCACGCGCGGATCAGTTCTTTCGAGAAACCCTGCAGATTCACCAGCGGCGCACGCAGATCGTGCGACACGCTGTAGATGAACATTTCGTTTTCCTGAGTCTGTTGCCGCAAGGTCTCGTTGATGCGCGCGAGTTCGCCGGCGCGGCGCGCGAGGTCGGCCTGAAAGCGCGCCTGGATCCGCTCGGCTTCGAGCAGGCGCCGGCTGGTCTCGTGTAAGGTCAGATCGAGCCGGGCGATTTCGTCGCGGCCCGGGCCGATCGGTGCCAGCGGCTCATTGCCGGCCAACCGTCCGGCGTTGTCGGACAGCAAGGCGAGCCGCCCGCGCACGCCGCGCGTAAATAGCCAGACGGCCAGCGCGACGAACAGCAACGAGCTGAGCACGGCCGCGACGACGAGAATTTGCTGACGTTCGCGCGCGGATTCCGCGGCATTCGAGCGAAGGGCGTCGAGGCGTCGTTCTTCAGCCTGGAACGCGGCCACCTGCTGCCGGAAACGATCGAGCACATCGGCCGGCGCGAGGTCGCGGAAACGGTCGAGCACGTCGCGCCGTCGCCCGGAATGCAGCATGTCCTGCACGCGGTCCGACCATTGACGATAAGCCTGCGCCGCCTGACGCACCTGCACGACCCGCTCGACCTGCGCCGGATTGTCGGCGACCAGGTCGGCCAGTTGATCGATACGCCGGTCGACGTCCATCCACGTCATGACCGGCGTGACAAAGCGAGCGTTGTTGGCGAGCACCGCGCCGCGCAGCGCCACGGATTCGCCCAGCACCGGATCGAGAATCGCAGTGGTCTGGCGCAGCACTTCCTCGCTATGAATCGCCCAGCGCTCCGCCTGCGTCGCGTCCGACTGCGCCTTGACCAGGCCGGACAAAAGCGCCAGTTCGAAGAGGGCCGGAATTGCGATCAGCAACAGGCCTTTGGTGGTAAGTCTCATGCGTGCGCGATAGAAGTCGGTAGCCGGCAGATCGTGCTCGGGACGGCACATTATGTCGGCGTTTGCACAGGAAACAAAGCGGCCACGCCATGAACCAGGCGCGAGCCGCCAGGCGTTGTCGGCGCGCGCAACGAATGCGCATAAATTGTTGGGTGATTGAATGCAACGTAAGAATTTTAAAAGGTGATGCACGAACTTGAGCCATTGCGCCCTATCGTGAACGCAGACGCACTTAAATAGTGCCCAATATGAAGCTCCAGGTGCATCCGGCCGAATGACATGATTCGCCGGATCGCGGCACCCCGCCCATTCCGGTGCGACATTGCACCGTCGATGTGTTTATCACGCACTCATTTGGCCCACTTCTTGCATTCAATGCCCGCTTTTTGCCATTAAGCGGGACACGTCGATGGAAAGTCTGAAAACCGGCACCGATACCCTGTTTCTTCTGCTCGGCGCCGCCATGGTGCTGGCCATGCACGCAGGGTTCGCGTTTCTCGAACTCGGTACGGTGCGCAAGAAGAATCAGGTCAATGCACTCGTCAAGATCCTGGTGGACTTCTCGGTGTCGACAATTGCGTATTTCTTCATCGGCTACACCATTGCTTATGGCGTGCAGTTCTTCGGTAGCGCCGAAACATTGGCCGCGCATAACGGTTATGCACTGGTGCGCTTCTTCTTCCTGCTGACCTTCGCTGCCGCGATTCCGGCGATCGTGTCGGGCGGTATCGCCGAACGCTCGAAATTCAATCCGCAACTGTTTGCGACTTTCGTGCTGGTCGGCTTTGTGTATCCGTTCTTCGAAGGGATCGCCTGGAACGGACGCTTCGGCATTCAGGACTGGCTGACGCACGTATTCAGCGTGCCGTTCCATGACTTTGCCGGTTCCGTGGTGGTGCATGCGTTCGGCGGCTGGGTGGCCCTGCCGGCCGTGCTGTTGCTGGGCCCGCGCCATGGTCGCTACCATCGCGATGGCGGTATCGCGGCGCATCCGCCGTCGAATATTCCGTTTCTCGCGCTGGGTGCGTGGGTGCTGGCGGTCGGCTGGTTCGGCTTCAACGTGATGAGCGCGCAGACCGTCGACAAAATCAGCGGCCTCGTCGCCGTCAATTCGTTGATGGCAATGGTCGGCGGCACGCTGACCGCGTGGCTCGCGGGGCGCAACGATCCCGGCTTCACGTATAACGGGCCGCTGGCCGGTCTGGTCGCGGTGTGCGCCGGCTCCGATCTGATGCACCCGCTGGGTGCGCTAGTGACGGGCGGTATCGCCGGCATGCTGTTCGTTTATATGTTCACCTGCGTGCAGAACCGCTGGCGCATCGACGACGTGCTCGGCGTGTGGCCGCTGCATGGTCTGTGCGGCGCGTGGGGAGGTCTCGCGGCGGGCATCTTCGGTCTGCGCGCGCTGGGCGGCATGGGCGGCGTGTCGTTCGGCGCGCAACTGGTCGGCACCCTGGGCGGCATCGCGGTGGCGACGCTCGGCGGCACGCTGGTGTATGGCGCGATTCGCCTGACGGTAGGCCTGCGACTCGATCAGGAAGAGGAATACAACGGCGCGGATCTGTCGATTCACCGGATCTCGGCGACGTCGGAATAAGCCACGCTGCCTTCATGGCACCGCGCGTTGCCCTGTCCCCACAAGCACCCGCCGATGTTAGACTTGCGCGCTGGAGATGGCATTCTCCCTTAACCGCCCTCGGGCTGATGATGCCTGCTACGCCCGGATGATTGCGGACGCGGCAGCGCGCGTCGTCCGCCCAGGCCGGTTTGTCGACCCTCCTGTCTTGCCAGGTCTCCTCCCATGTATTGGTCCATTCTCGCCGTCGCCATTGGCGGCGCACTCGGCTCGTTATTCCGCTGGGTTCTCGGCATCCGTCTGAACGGCGTATTCGCCGGCCTGCCGCTCGGCACCTTTGCTGCCAACGTGATCGCCGGTTATGTGATCGGCGTCGCGGTCGCCGGCTTCGCGCGCGCGCCGCAGATCGCGCCGGAATGGCGGCTGTTCGTCATCACGGGTTTGATGGGCGGACTGTCTACCTTCTCCACGTTTTCCGCGGAAGTCGTGCAACGCCTGCAGGACGGCCGGCTCGGTTGGGCGGCTGGCGAGATCGTCATTCACGTCGGCGCGTCGCTGCTGATGACGATGCTCGGTATCGCCACCGTCTCGCTGCTGTCCCGGTAACGGCGACCGCGCACGATCAGCGCACCGACCAGCCCACTGCGAGCCGAACGGCGCGTGCGGCGAGCGGCGTCTTTCGAGCGAACGCGCCGCGCGATCTCGCCAAACGCCTTGCTCCGGTCACAACCCGACAGCTATAATCGGCCCCTCTTCGGGGAGTAGCCGCCCTGGACTTCATGTTCAGGGGCTCGCGTCAACATACTTGCCCGGTCGCCAGACCGGTCATGGCGCGCGCAGCGTTTCGCCTGGCAAGACCGATGACTCACACTCCCACCAGCCGGGTCGCGGGAGTGCGTGTCATCGTGTATTGACCGTGCGGCCCGGTTATAAAAAATCCCCATGCAATCATTCCTCGTCTCCACAAGCGTGGTCGGGCTCGCCGAAATCGGCGACAAGACCCAGTTGCTGTCGCTGGTGCTCGCCGCGCGGTATCGCAAACCCATCCCGATCGTGCTTGGCGTGTTTGCCGCAACCCTGATCAATCACGCCTGCTCGGGTGCGCTAGGCGCCTGGCTTGCCAGCATCATCCGGCCGGAGATCATGAACTGGGCGGTCGTTGCATCGTTCGCGGTCATGGCGGTGTGGATTCTTATCCCGGACAAACTCGACGACGCCGACACCGTCCCCATGAAAGATTCGATGGGCGTGTTCGGCACGACCGCGTTGACGTTCTTCATCGCGGAAATGGGCGATAAGACGCAAATCGTGACCGTCGCGCTGGCGGCGCGCTTTCACGAATTTTTCGGCGTGGTGGCCGGCACGACGCTCGGCATGATGCTGGCCAACGTGCCGGTGATCTATCTGGGACACAAGTTCGCCGACCGTCTGCCGACCAAGGCCGTGCATATACTGGCGGCGATTATCTTCGTGGTGCTCGGTGGCCTCGCGTTGCGCACGGCGCTTTACCCCGACGCCCACCCGATGTTCTGATTCCCCGCCACGCCAAAGAGGCCGACACGATGTCCGAACGCATGTCCGACGAAGCGCTGCGACGCATGGCCTCCGTGGTCGCCCTCGCGGTCGCGCTGGGGCTAGTCGTCGTCAAGGTGTGGGCGTGGCTGGCAACGGACTCCATTTCCCTGCTGACCTCCGCGGCCGACGGACTGGTGGACGTCGTGGCGTCCTCGGTGACGTTTGCGGGTGTCCGCTATGCCGCGCGGCCGGCCGATCGCGGGCATCGCTACGGTCACGGCAAAGCGGAAGCGGTCGCCGCCTTCGTCCAGGCGCTGCTGCTCGCGGGCGCCGCGTTCGGGCTCGGCGTGGAGTCCATCCATCGTCTCTTCGTGCCTCAGGCGTTGAACCAGACGGGCTTCGGCATCGTGGTGATCGTGGGCAGCTCCGTGATCGCGGCGGGACTCGTCGGTATGCAAACGCTCGTGGTCCGGCGCACCGGTTCCACCGCGATCGCCGCCGACCGCGCTCACTATGTGACCGACGTAGCCGTCAATCTCGCGGTGCTGGCCGCGCTTCTGCTCGAACGCTTTCTGGGCTGGACGCGTGCCGATGCCATCGGCGCACTGGCGATCTCCGTGTACATGCTGTGGAACGCGCGAGGCATGGCGGCGCAGGCGTTGCTGCAACTGCTCGACCGTGAACTCGATGAAGCGGATCGCGCGCGGATCGAAGCGGCGGTACTCGGTTGCGACGGTGTAAAAGGCTTGCACGACTTGCGGACTCGGAATGGCGGAGACCGGTTCTTCGTCGAGTTTCATGTGGAAGTCGACGGATCGCTCACGGTCGAAGAAGGCCATACGATCGGCGATAACGCCGAAAAAGCGGTGCAGCGATTATTCCAGGCGGCCGATGTCGTCGCGCATCTCGAACCGGCGGGTATCGAGGACGAACGGCTGGACGACCTCGTCGCCTAGCGCGTGAACGTCGCCGATGGATCGCGAGCGTGAAGTCATGCAAACGCGATTACATAAACCTTTCACGCGTGTTATGCTCGCCGCTGTCTTTGGGGAGTAGCCGGCTTCCATCTGCATGGAAGCGCCTGCGTCAACATTCTCGGTCGCTCAGACCGTGGTGCAGGTAGCCCTTGGGTTGGCAAGACCATCGACACATCACGCGACCGGTCGGGCGCGCGGTGTGTCGCGGTTTCCGCCCGACCTTGAGCGCCTCCTTTCATGAATCCCGTCGCCACGCTGTTCCTCGCTTTCGCCATGTCCACCGACGCCTTCGCCGCCGCTATCGGCAAGGGCGCCACGCTGCATCGCCCGCACTGGCGCGAAGCGCTACGCACCGGTCTCATCTTCGGCGTAATCGAAGCGCTGACGCCGCTGGCCGGCTGGTTTATCGGCAAAGCGGCGGCGCACTATGTTTCCGCGTGGGATCACTGGATCGCGTTCGCGCTACTGTCGATTCTCGGCGCCCGCATGATCCGCAACGGCTTCAAGGCCAGCGAAGCCGAGGAGACGAAACCGGCCGCGCATTCGTTCTGGTTGCTGGCGTTGACCGGCTTCGCCACGAGTATCGACGCCATGGCGGTCGGCGCGGGTCTCGCCTTCGTCGACGTCAACATTTACTCCACGGCGGCGGCAATCGGTCTGGCCACGGCGACGATGGTCACGATCGGCGTGCTGCTTGGCCGCGTGATTGGCGATGTGGTCGGCAAGCGCGCGGAAATGGCGGGCGGTGTGGTGTTGATCGGCATCGGCTGCATTATTCTCGTTGAGCATTTGCAGTTGCTCTGAGCGTCTTCAACGCGCCGTCTTGCAACGGTAGATACGGCCTCGGCCGCCGGGCACGAGACCCTAACGGAAATCGTAGCTCGGGTTGTGCGGGTCGAAGGCTTCATCCGTCCAGACATGCGGGACGATTTGCTCGAAGTCGATCTCTTCGAGCGGCGCCCCGCTCGCGTCCGCCGCGATCACGCCATGAAGTTGCGGGCGGCGCAGGTCGAAGGTCAGCGTCACGCGTGGCGCGAAATGCGCGGGCGGACCATCTGGCGCGTCCCACGTGAGCGCGAGCAATCGCCTGCCGTTCGCGGTCTCGATGTCGACGTGAGCCGGTCTTGCGCTCAGGCCTTCGGCTTCGAAACTCCCCTCTTCGTGTTCGAGCGTATGGACGACGAATTGCAAGCCGAGATCGCGCACGCTATGGCGTGACTGGGTTCTCGCGAACGTGCCGTCCACCCGGAATCTGCCCGACAGGAAATGCCACGCGCCGCCGAAATGCCCCAGGAAACGTGTCGGGTCGCGGGTCGCGTCGTAGATGATCTCCTGCCCCGCATGCGCGCCATCCGGCAGCCATTTGACGTATACGCGCTGTGGACTGTCCTGACAGTAGACCTCCATATGATCGGCTTGCGCCGGCCATTTTCCGTTCACGCGTTCGCGACGCCGCATCCAGTACTCGTACGAGCTGCCGGCACCAATCGCGAGGCGCGTATAGGCCACGATCGCTTCCGGCTTCATTGCGTCGACCAGCGCGATCAGGCGCGAGTCCGGCATGGTGCCGAGCGTGCCGTCGGCGATACGCTCACGGATGACATTCGCCTGCGCTGCGGCCGATAAACAGGCGAAGTCGGCCAGGTCACCTCCGTTCGCGCCCGGCGCCATGTCGTCATGGCAGGCTACCGGCGTCGCGCGCTGACCTTCGGCGGCAGGTGCGGCACGCGCCACCACCGAAAACAGCAACGCAACGGACATGACCACCACGATGATGAAACCGTGATCCGATTTAGCGCGACTGCCGGAACGTCCATTACCACGCATCAGGTTCTCCGCCGGGCGCGCGCAATCAGCACGCACTATCGACTAAACATCAGCCGCGCGCGATTATTCCTTGGCGTTTGAAATAACTCTCTTACGGAAAATGTCACGCCGACCCGACAGACGAAAAAAAAGGCGTCACGTTGCCGTGACGCCTTAAAAAGTTCTAGCCATTCCGAGGGCCGTGCTAGAACCTGAGAGACGGTATTCGGAAGATTTGACCCGACGAGGCGGCGCCCAGAGGGACGCGCGGCACAGACTGTTACGGTGGACTGTTTAAAGACACTCGACCAGACACTGCGCGGGCCACGGTTAGGTTGCTGAATTTCAAAATGCAGAACCTGAAACCGTCTTTCGAAATGAGATTCCATTTTTTATGGTTATGCTGACTAAGTCAAGCAAAATCTAAAGAGGCGTTCCTCGTCGCGGCAAAATATTCCGATACAATGAATCTTCTGATGAAAAATACAGTCCATGCCCCATTTTGGGGCTCATCGGCGGCGCTTTTCGGGACGGTCGCCAACGCGGCTGTGTTCAAAAAACTGAAATAAAGTTCCAGAAAAACCACATGAACAGACCTAAGCCTTCCCGCCCCGACGTGGACCCGCTGAAAGATAAAGACGGTTCGAGCGACGAAGTCACCGCGCTGGCCCGCGGTCTGACCGTATTGCGCGCAGTTGCCGCGGCCGACGCGCCGCTCAGCAATCGCGAGCTGACCGAGTTGACCGGCATTCCCAAGCCGACCGTGTCGCGGATCACCGCCACGCTGGTCAGCGCAGGTTTTCTGTTCCGGCTGCCGGACAGCGAGCGCTTTGTGCTGACTTCGTCGGTGCTGGAGTTGAGCAATGGCTTTCTGCGCAATTTCGACATCCGCGCGCGCGCCCGGCCTTTCCTGATCGAACTCGCTGAACGCACCACGCTGTCCGTGCATCTGGCCGTGCGCGACCGTCTCGACATGGTGGTGATCGACGCGATCCGTCCGCGTTCGGCGGTGCTTGTGTCGCGCCTCGAAATCGGCTCGCGGATGAACCTGAGCCGCACCGCCATCGGCCGTGCCTATCTGGCGGCACTCGCGCCGGCGGATCGGGACAAGCTGCTGATCGGCCTCCAGGCCGCGGAAGGCGACGACTGGGGACACGTCGGCAGCCGGCTCGACGCGGCGCTGGAAGATACCATCGAACGCGGTTACGCGATCGCCACCGGCGAATGGCACAACGGCCTGAACGCGATCGCACTGGGCTTCACCGGCCCCTCCGGTGAGCGCTATGCGGTCAATTGCGGCGGCTCCGCCGACCAGTGTCCGCGCGACTGGCTGATTTCGCGCGCGGCGCCGGCCCTGCTCGAATGCGTCGAGCATATCGTGCTCGAAATCGGCGGCACGCCCGGGCGACGACTCGACGCCTGACACCCTCGCGGCGCTCGCCGATCGGCGGCATGACAACTTCAAGACATCCTGTAACCTTCGTAATCAAACGAAAAAAACGCGGGTGGACTGTTACAGAGCCCAAGACGTAGGATCATGCATTCCCGTCGCGGGCCGCGGCTCCAGTTGGAGCGTTATCCCCTTCGATAACATCCGGCTACCCATTTATTGACGCCGCATTGCGTTAACATCTTTGTCCCGCGCCTCGGGTAGCATCGCGCAGAACAAGCACGACACGCCCGCTGTCGAAACCGCCTGTCACGCCCGCGTGCCGGTCCGCCTGTAGTCGAAGCGGCTCGACCGCGCGAGCGGCTCACTCAAAGCCAGCCACCAGACCGAACCGATGGACGAACAACAAAAGCATTCGGAAACCACTCGCCCTGCCACTCCGGCCTCCCAACCGTCCACAAGCGGCGGCCCCGCGCATTTGCCTGGCTCCGCGCCCGGCGCGGTCAAGCGGCATCGCGGCCGGAACATCACGCTGATCGTCGCGGCACTGGTGATCCTCGGCGTCGTGCTGTGGCGCTGGCATCCGTGGGGCGGCCCCGGCGGCGGTGCAAGCGGAGCCGCCGGCGCCACTGGCGCGAGCGGCGGCGGTCGCGGCGGCCGCGGTGCTGCCATGGCTAATCTGGCGCAGCCGGTTCACGTGGCCACCGCGACGCAAGGCGAAATGCCGGTGGTGCTGACCGCGCTCGGCACGGTCACGCCGCTGGCCAACGTCACGGTGCTGCCGCAGTTGAGCGGCGTCCTGCAGGACGTGTTTTTCAAGGAAGGCCAGATGGTCAAGAAGGGCGACGTGCTCGCCCAGATCGACCCGCGCCCGTATCAGATCTCGCTTGAAAACGCGCAAGGCACCCTCGCCCGCGACCAGGCGCTGCTGCAAACCGCCCGCCTCGACCTGAAGCGCTATCAGACGCTGCTGGCGCAAGATTCGATCGCGAGTCAGCAGGTCGATACACAGGCCTCGCTGGTGCGGCAATACGAAGGCACGGTCAAGTCCGACCAGGCGAATATCGACACGTACAAGCTCGACCTGATCTACGCGCGCATCACCGCGCCGGTGTCGGGGCGCGTCGGGTTGCGCCAGGTCGATCCGGGCAACTACGTGACGCCGAGCCTGACCAACGGCCTTGTCGTGATTACGCAGTTGCAGCCGATCAGCGTGATCTTCACCACCTCCGAAGACAACCTGCCGCAGATCATCAAGCAGACCCAGACGGGCGCGAAGCTGTCGGTCACGGCGTACGACCGCAGCAACACCACGTCGCTGGAAGGCGGCTCGCTCGAAACGCTGGATAACCAGATCGATACCACCACCGGCACCGTCAAGCTGCGCGCGAACTTCCAGAACCCGAACAACCTGCTGTTCCCGAATCAGTTCGTCAACACGCGCCTGCTGGTCGATACGATCAAAGACGCGGTGATCGTGCCGACCACCGCCGTGCTGAATGGCTCGATGGGCCAGTTCGTCTATGTCGTGAAGCCGGACAACACGGTCACCGTGCGCCCGGTCAAGGTCGGTCCGGTGGACGGCGAGCGCACCAGCATCAAGTCCGGCGTGCAGGTCGGCGAGCGCGTGGTGATCGACGGTTCGGACCGTCTCAAGGAAGGCGCGAAGATCACGATCCCGGCCGACAAGCCGCACGGCGCGTCGGGCGCACACGGTGCTCATGGTGCTCATGGTGCAAGTGGCGCCAGCGGCGCAGCCGCGGCCTCGGGCGCATCCGGCACCCGTGGACATCATCGCAAACACGCGACGCAAGACTCGCAATAAAGGCACGGCACTTACCGCATGAATCCATCCCGCGCCTTTATTCTGCGTCCCGTCGGCACCGCGCTGCTGATGGCGGCGATCATGCTGGTCGGTCTCGTCGCGCTGCGCTTCCTGCCGCTCTCCGCGTTGCCCGAGGTCGACTATCCGACCATCCAGGTGCAAACTTTCTATCCGGGCGCGAGCCCGGACGTGATGACATCGTCCGTGACCGCGCCGCTGGAGCGGCAGTTCGGGCAGATGCCGTCGTTGAATCAGATGTCGTCGCAAAGCTCGGCCGGTTCGTCGATCATCACGCTGCAATTCAGCCTCGATTTGCCGCTCGATATCGCCGAGCAGGAAGTCCAGGCCGCGATCAACGCGGCGGGTAATCTGCTGCCGTCGGACCTGCCCGCGCCGCCGATCTACGCCAAGGTCAATCCGGCCGACGCGCCGATCATCACGCTGGCGATCACGTCGAAGACGATGCCGCTGACCGACGTGCAGGATCTGGCCGACACGCGTCTCGCGCAGAAAATTTCGCAGGTCGCGGGCGTGGGTCTGGTGAGCCTGTCGGGCGGCCAGCGCCCGGCCGTGCGCATTCAGGCGAACCCGCGCGCGCTCGCCGCGTACGGTCTGAATCTGGACGATCTGCGCACCACCATTTCGAACCTCAACGTCAACACGCCGAAGGGTAACTTCGACGGCCCGACGCGCAATTACACGATCAACGCGAACGACCAGCTCACCGACGCCGAGGCGTACAAGAGCGCCGTGATCGCCTACAAGAACGGCCGCGCGGTAATGCTGACGGACGTCGCGACCATCGTGCAGGGCGCGGAGAACACCAAGCTCGGCGCGTGGGTCGACGGCACGCCCGCGATCATTCTGAACGTGCAGCGCCAGCCGGGCGCGAACGTGATCCAGGTGGTGGACAGCATCAAGGCACTCCTGCCGCAGTTGCAGCAGTCGCTGCCCGCCGCGCTCGACGTGCGGATCGTCACCGACCGCACCACCACGATCCGCGCCTCCGTGCGCGACGTGCAGTTCGAGCTGGCCATGTCGGTCGTGCTGGTGGTGCTGGTCATGTACCTGTTCCTCGCCAACGTCTACGCGACCATCATTCCGAGTCTGTCGGTGCCGCTGTCGCTGATCGGCACGCTCGCCGTGATGTACCTGTGCGGCTTCTCGCTGGACAATCTGTCGCTGATGGCGCTGACCATCGCGACCGGCTTCGTGGTCGACGACGCGATCGTGATGATCGAGAACATCGCGCGTTACGTCGAAGAAGGCGAGGATCCGCTCGAAGCCGCGCTGAAGGGCTCGAAACAGATCGGCTTCACGATCATTTCGCTGACGGTGTCGCTGATCGCCGTGCTGATTCCGCTGCTGTTCATGGGCGACGTGGTGGGCCGTCTGTTCCACGAATTCGCGATCACACTGGCGGTGACGATCGTGATTTCGGCGGTGGTCTCGCTCACGCTGGTGCCGATGATGTGCGCGAAACTGCTGCGCCACACGCCGCCGCACGAGAGCCACCGCTTCGAAGCGAAGGCGCACCGCGCGATCGACTGGGTGATCGCCCGTTACGCCGTTGCGCTGACGTGGGTGCTGGAGCGCCAGCGCTCCACCATGGTCGTCGCGTTACTCACGCTGGTGCTGACCGGCGTGCTGTATGTCTTCATTCCGAAGGGCTTCTTCCCGGTGCAGGACACCGGCGTGATCCAGGCGATCACGCAGGCGCCGCAGTCGGTGTCGTATGCGTCGATGGCGGAGCGTCAGCAGGAACTCGCCGCGCAGATACTGAAGAACCCGGACGTGGAAAGCCTGACCTCGTTTATCGGCGTGGACGGCAGCAATATCACGCTGAACAGCGGCCGCATGCTGATCAACCTGAAACCGCGCGACGACCGCAGCAACACCGCGAGCGACGTGATCCGGCAATTGCAGAAAGATGTCCAGCACATTCCGGGGGCGTCGCTGTACATGCAGCCGGTGCAGGATCTGACGATCGACTCGACCGTCAGCCCGACGCAGTATCAGTTCATGCTGACCGATCCGAACATCAGCGAATTCACCACGTGGGTGCCGAAGCTGGTCGACCGGTTGAAGCAGTCGCCTGAACTCGCCGATGTCGCGACCGATCTGCAGGACAACGGCCAGTCGGTGTACATCGAGATCGACCGCGCCACGGCGTCGCGTTACGGCATCACGCCGGCCACCGTGGACAGCGCGCTGTACGACGCATTCGGTCAGCGCATCATCTCGACCATCTTCACGCAGTCGAACCAGTATCGCGTGATCCTGGAAGCACAGCCGTCGATGCAGCACTACACCGACTCGCTGAACTCGATCTACCTGCCCTCTTCCACGTCGTCCGGTGGACAGGTCCCGCTGTCGTCGATCGCACGCTTCATCGAGAAGCCCGCGCCGCTGCTGGTCACGCACCTGAGCCAGTTCCCGGCCACGACCGTCTCGTTCAACCTCGCGCAGGGCTCGTCGCTCGGCGCCGCGGTCAAGGCGATCGACCAGGCGCAGAAGGACATCGGCTTGCCGGCGTCGTTCCAGACGCGTTATCAGGGTGCGGCGCTGGCGTTCCAGGCGTCGCTGTCGAACGAACTGTTCCTGATTCTCGCGGCCATCGTCACGATGTATATCGTGCTCGGCGTGCTGTACGAGAGCTTCATCCACCCGATCACGATTCTGTCGACGCTGCCCTCCGCCGGCGTCGGCGCGTTGCTTGCGCTGCTGATTACCGGGCACGATCTCGACATCATCGGCATTATCGGCATCGTGCTGCTGATCGGTATCGTGAAGAAGAACGCAATCATGATGATCGACTTCGCGCTCTACGCCGAGCGCGAGGAAGGCAAGCCGCCGCGCGAGGCGATCTACCAGGCGTGTCTGCTGCGCTTCCGGCCGATTCTGATGACCACGCTCGCCGCGCTGCTCGGCGCGCTGCCGCTGATGCTCGGCACGGGCGCGGGTTCGGAACTGCGTCGGCCGCTGGGTATTGCGATCGCGGGCGGTTTGATCGTCAGCCAATTGCTGACGCTGTTCACCACGCCGGTCATCTATCTCGCGTTCGACTCGCTCGGCCGTCGCGCGCGTGAACGGTTTAACCGCGGCGGGTCGTCCAATAATTCGACCCCGCCCGCCACCGATGCAGGGAACTGAGCGATGAACCTGTCGCGTCCGTTTATCTCCCGCCCGGTCGCCACCACGCTGCTGGCGGTCGGCATTGCGCTGGCCGGCGTGTTCGCATTCACCAAGCTGCCGGTCGCGCCGTTGCCGCAGGTCGATTTCCCGACCATCTCGGTGCAGGCCAGCTTGCCGGGCGCGAGCCCGGACACGGTGGCCACGAGTGTGGCCAGTCCGCTCGAGCGGCATCTCGGCTCGATTGCCGACGTCACCGAAATGACGTCGATGAGTTCGGTCGGCTCGACGCGTATCACGCTGCAATTCGGTTTGAATCGCGACATCGACGGCGCCGCGCGCGACGTGCAGGCGGCCATCAATGCCGCGCGCGCCGATTTGCCGGCGAGCTTGCGCAGCAACCCGACGTATCACAAGGTCAATCCGGCCGATGCGCCGATTCTGATTCTGGCGCTCACGTCGAAAACGCTGACCGCCGGACAGTTGTACGACTCCGCGGCCACGGTGCTGCAGCAGTCGCTGTCGCAGGTGGATGGCGTCGGTGAAGTTGACGTAAGCGGCTCGGCGAATCCGGCCGTGCGGGTCGAACTCGAGCCGAATATGCTGTCCCACTACGGCATTGGTCTCGAAGACGTGCGCGCCGCGCTGGCCGCGGCGAATGCGAATAGCCCGAAGGGTTCGATCGAGTTCGGCGCGAACCGCGTGCAGATCTACACCAACGATCAGGCGAGCAAGGCGTCGCAGTACAAGGATCTGATCATCGCGTATCGCAACGGCTCGGCGGTGAAGCTGTCCGATGTCGCGGAAGTGGTCGATTCGGTCGAGGATCTGCGCAACCTCGGCCTCTTCAACGGCAAGCGTTCGGTGCTGGTGATTCTGTACCGCCAGCCGGGCGCGAACATTATCGACACCATCGATCGCGTGACGGCGATGCTGCCGCAACTGCACGCGTCGCTGCCGGCCGACGTCGATATCGCGCCGGCAGGCGATCGCTCGACCACCATCCGCGCGTCGCTGAAAGACACCGAGCACACCCTGTTGATTGCGGTGGCGCTGGTGACGATGGTCGTGTTCCTGTTCCTGCGCAACTGGCGCGCGACGCTGATTCCGAGTATCGCCGTGCCGATTTCGATTATCGGCACGTTCGGCGCGATGTATTTGCTGGGTTTCTCGATCGACAACCTGTCGCTCATGGCGCTAACCATCGCGACCGGCTTCGTGGTCGACGATGCGATCGTTGTGCTGGAGAACATCTCGCGGCATATCGAGAACGGCGTGCCGCGCATGAAGGCCGCGTTTCTCGGCGCTCGCGAGGTGGGCTTTACGGTGCTATCCATCAGTATCTCGCTGGTCGCCGTGTTCCTGCCGATTCTGCTGATGGGCGGCATCGTCGGGCGGCTGTTCCGCGAGTTCGCGCTGACGCTGTCGCTGGCGATCGGCGTGTCGCTGATCGTCTCCCTCACCCTCACGCCGATGATGTGTTCGCGCCTGCTGCGCGAGCCGCACGAGCAGAAGGAAGAAGGCCGTTTCGCGCAGTGGCTGGAACGCGGCTTCGCGAAGATGCAGCGCGGCTACGAGCGCACGCTGGGCTGGGCGCTGCTGCATCCGCGTTTGATCGTGACAATTCTGATCGCGACGATCGGGCTGAACGTTTGGCTCTACATCATCGTGCCTAAGGGCTTCTTTCCGCAGCAGGACACGGGGCGCATGATCGGCGGCATTCAGGCCGACCAGAGCACGTCGTTCCAGGCGATGAAAGGCAAGTTCGCGCAGATGATGGAGATCGTCGGCAAGAATCCGGCGGTGGATAGCGTGGCCGGCTTTACCGGTGGACGGCAGACCAACTCCGGCTTCATGTTCGTGACGCTGAAGCCGAAGAGCGAGCGCAAGTTGTCGGCGGATGAGGTGATCCAGCAACTGCGCGCCCCGCTCGGCGATGTAGCCGGTGCGCGGACGTTCTTGCAGGCGGTGCAGGATATTCGCGTCGGTGGACGGCAGTCAAACGCGCAGTATCAATTCACGTTGCTCGCCGACTCCACGCCGGATCTGTACAAGTGGGGGCCGTTGCTGACCGAAGCGCTGCAGGCGCGCCCTGAACTCGCCGATGTGAATTCGGACCAGCAGCAAGGCGGCCTTGAAGCGATGGTGACGATCGATCGCGCGACGGCTTCGCGATTGGGGATCAAGCCGGCGCAGATCGACAACACCTTGTATGACGCGTTTGGGCAGCGTCAGGTGTCGACGATTTATAACCCGCTGAATCAGTATCACGTCGTGATGGAGGTCGCGCCGAAGTATTGGCAGAGCCCGGATATGCTGAAGCAGATTTACGTCAGTACGTCGGGGGGCAGTGCTAGCGGGGCGCAGACGACTAATGCGCCGGCTGGGACGGTGACGGCTACGGTCGCCGCGGTAAGCTCTACTAGCGCTACGACGGGCGGTACGGCGGGAACGACGGCTTCCAGTGTGGCGAGTATTGCGGCTGACTCGGCGCGGAATCAGGCGATTAATTCGATTGCGGCGAGTGGCAAGTCGAGTGCTTCTTCCGGGGCGGCCGTGTCCACTTCGAAGGAGACGATGGTGCCGTTGTCGGCGATTGCCAGCTTTGGGCCTGGGAATACGCCGCTGTCCGTCAATCACCAGAGCCAGTTCGTGGCTTCGACGATTTCGTTTAATTTGCCGCCGGGGGTGTCGTTGTCGACGGCGACTCAGGCGATTTACGACACGATGGCCCAGATCGGGATGCCCGGCACTATTCATGGCAGCTTCCAGGGCACCGCGCAGGCGTTTCAACAGTCGATGTCGGATCAACCGATTTTGATTCTTGCTGCGCTGGCGGCGGTTTATATCGTGCTGGGGATGCTTTATGAAAGCTATATTCATCCGCTCACGATTCTGTCGACTTTGCCTTCGGCGGGGGTTGGGGCTCTGCTGGCTTTGTTGCTGTTCAGGACTGAGTTCAGCATCATTGCGCTTATTGGTGTGATTCTTCTCATTGGTATCGTTAAGAAGAATGCCATCATGATGGTGGACTTTGCTATTGAGGCTTCTCGGCAAGGGCTCTCTTCCCGCGATGCGATTCATCAAGCGTGTTTGTTGCGGTTTCGGCCGATTATGATGACGACTTGCGCTGCTTTGCTTGGGGCTTTGCCGTTGGCTTTTGGGCGAGGTGAGGGGGCTGAACTGAGGGCTCCCCTCGGCATCGCTATCGTCGGTGGTCTGATCGTCAGTCAGATGCTCACGCTTTACACCACGCCGGTTGTTTATCTTTATATGGATCGGATTCGAGTGAGGTGGGAGTCCAGGAAGGCTCGGCGGCAGCGGCCTGCGGCGGTTTGATTTTTTTGCCTGCGCGGCGCTTTTGGTTGGGTGCGTGTGGTGTTGGCCTCTCCTTGTATTCTTAGTGGTCTATTAGCGTTGCCCCTGTGCGGGGCGGCACCTACTTTTCTTTGCTTGCCGCAAAGCAAAGTAGGCAAAAGAAAGCGGCTCACACCGCTAGCTCATAAGCGGGGTCCCCGCACAGCCACGGTAGTGGTGCATCTGGAATCTGGGCTCTCGCACACTCCGCGTTCGTGGCACAGCAGTCATTCTTCCGGCGGCGCTGCACGCGCCGTCGCGGTCGTTCATGCACGGCCCCTACTAAGTGGGTTCCTTGCGCAGCGGCGGTAGTGGTGCATCTGGAATCTGTGCCCTTGCACACTCCGCGTTCGTGGCACAGCAGTCATTCTTCCGGCGGCGCTGCGCGCGCCGTCGCGGTTTGTTCGTGTGCTGCTAGCGCTGGCTCGCATGAGTGGATCTCGGATTCACAAGCATGCTTCGCCTTGGAATCGATCGAAGACTTGTCCCTCCTCGTTTTTTTGTGCTCTCGCATAGGCTGCGAAACGCTCCTCGTTGTTTAACATCATCGCGAGCAGCCTCTTCTGTTTGACCATGCTGAAATTTCCAAAAACTTCAATGCCACATTGGATCGCACGAACCACGCCTTTAGTCGCCTCCCTCGCGCCGGCTACCACTCCTCCATCGACCAGTAACAAGCCATACGCCGCCGCGAACTGAACCATCGCCGCATGCTGTCGCCGATCCGGATACGAGCTGTCGATGTATTCGTCAATGTCATCCCGAATGCCGTTTTTGTTCGAATCCGGTCCGATCAATCGAGCCGCATTTTCATCGGCCGCTGCACTCACACTACTCGCCCCGATCAATACAACCCCAATGCAACACGAAACTAATACCTTCCTTATTTTCATGACGCACCTCGGTCAATTTTGATCCCCGTTTTATTGTAGGAAAATTAGATGCATGCGCGATCCGTACGGCATCATCGATACGTATTTCCTCGCCAACTTTGTCGCGGACTGAATCGCGGATCTGTTTAGCATTACGCGACCTCTTGAAGCTCTGACAAATAGTTTGGGAAATTTCGGAAATGAGGCCACTGCGCTCCATTTAGCCTGCACAAGCAATCACTCTCGAGGCCATCCGCTCTAGACTCGTCTTGTCGTGCACGCCACGACAAACGGGTTTCACAGCCTGTTAAGCACAGAACACCGCACGCTTGCGTCAGCAGGTGCTCGGCTGCCTTTGGGTGTCTATCTCCAATGGGCGGGCCTTGGCAGGGGAGCCTGACGGCTCGCCGGTTTTTGGTTCTGTGCGCCGGTCTGTGAACCCTGTCAATGTGCCCGCTCACCCTCTTGGCAAGTTAGTGTCGGGCGATCTGAGTCAGCAACTGGAGATCGCACATGAGTAAATCCCCGAAGAGTGTTCGAGCTGCTTTGCGTCCGTCTGTTGATGCAATTCAGTACGAGAAACTTGCGCTATCTGCGTTCCGTCTTATCGAGCGGCAAATAGATCAATTGGACAAGCTATTAACGCTGGCGACTTCGATTTATCAGAATCCGGCGATCACGCTTGATGAGAGATCACGCCAGCGAACGTTGTTGGGGCTCTGGATTGAAACTGGCGAGGATTACCGTCAGGAGGTCGAGGTGGACCGTGAGTTGTACGGCATTATCGCGTTGGATGCGAAGGATGTTCCTCAGATGCATCTCACGGCCCGCCACGCGACGGAGCTTCTGACGCAGGCCGCGCAAGAGGAATCGGATATCACTGCCAGCGGCGGTGCAAGCCGGGCGATTCCGAGCAAGCGAGGCCGGTCGAAGACTGCATTGCGACGTGCGGCGGTGACGCACTGACACGAATGCATCGCTAGTGCGAGTAAGACAGGGACCTGCTTAGAAGGAGCAGCGTGTGAACAACCGCGACGGCGCGCGAAGCGCCGCCGGAAGAATGACTGCTGTGTCACGAACGCGGAGTGCGCGAGAGCACAGATTCCAGACGCACCACTACCGCCGCTGCGCAAGGAACCCACTTAGCAGGGGCCGTGCATGAACGACCGCCACGGCGCGCGCAGCGCCGCCGGAAGAATGACTGCTGTGCCACGAACGCCGAATGTGCGAGAACCCAGATTCCAGATGCACCACTACCGTGGCTGTGCGGGGGCCCCGCTTATGAGCTAGCGGTGTGAGCCGCTTTCTTTTGCCTACTTTGCTTTGCGGCAAGCAAAGAAAAGTAGGTGCCGCCCCGCACAGGGGCAACGCTAATAGACCACCATGATCACAAGAAGAGGCCAAAATCCGAAGATCCCAACCAAAACACCCCACAGGCAAAAATCAAAGCTTCTGCTCCACAGCAAGCAACAAAATCCGAGTCCACTGTTTGGCTTGCCGCTCACCGTTCGCGGGCAAAAGCCAGACTTGATGCTTAGGGTCTTTAACCGTAAGAGCGACCTGAGACTGCCCCCCTTGAGCCTGCACCTCGGCCCCGAGCAAATCAGCAAAAATATAAGCCCCGAACTGATCGCCGAGCCGAACCTCACAGAGCCGTTTCCCGGCAGCAAGCCGAACAGAGCCCCAATCACCTTGCAGCAAATGAGTCCAATCGCCGTCGCGAATATTAGCGGCTACTTCCTTACGCCTGCGCCACCAATAAGCAACAGCAGCAATCAGAATCAAAGCCACCAACACGGCAACGCCGACAGCCACCCCCAGCCCAAAAGCCGCCTGCAAGGCATAAAACGCCCGCACCGCCCCATAAACCAGCGCGCCAAGCGCAATCAGAGCAACAAGAATCGGCATCACACGCTCACAAGGCGAAAAAAAACTGAGCCTAGCACGAGCAACGCCTCATCCCGACAGCAAAAGCCCATTGCGCAAAACGGCGAAACCCCGCCGCAAGGGGCTCCGCCACCCTTATTGCTGCGGATGCGCCGCCGCCCACTCCTTCACAGCCTTGAGCGTATTCTCGACATGCTTCTCGGGCGAGAGACTCGTGTACTCGTAAATGATCTTGCCATCCGGCGCGATCACATAAGAAACGCGATTCGCCATCGAGGCATGCATCGGCAACCCCGCGTCATACGCGCCGATCACCTTCGAATCGGCATCCGCCGCGACCGGAAACTTACTCCGGCATTCGCTCACGGAAAATTTCGTCAACGTATCGATGTTGTCATGCGACACACCAATCACGGTCGCGCCGTACTTCTTGTACTCATCGACCGCCTCAGCGAACTCATGCGCCTCGATCGTGCAACCCTTGGTAAAAGCCGCCGGATAGAAATACAGCACGACCGGGCCTTTCTTCAACTCGTCGGCGAGCGAATAGGTATAGGTCTTGCCACCCAACGAAGCTTCAGCGGTGAAGGCCGGCGCGGTATCGCCCGGCTTGAGCGTCGCCGAGGCCGTCAGCGAGTAGATCGCGAAGCCGGCCGATATGACAGCGGCGAGCGCCATCGGTATGAATCTCTTCTTCATTTGCGGTTTCTCCGAGCGTTGATGCACGCGATGGGTCCAATGAGTCCATGACCGCGTTGCCGGACAGCACAACAGACCGGCAACACGGCTACGGGCGCAGCACGCTATTGGACCACGTACCTGCAAGGTACGCACGATCGCATCGAAGGGATGCAAAAGAAAGCGAATATCAGCTCGCCGGCTCTAGCCACGACCCGCGCGGTAAGGCGATGCGGCTATGCGGCGATGCAGTAGGTAACACGAATCCGGCAGCGCGTGAATGCGGGGGTGCGGCAGAAGCCGCCCCATCCACTGGCAGCACCATGCATGCCCCTTGCGCGCCCCCTTCAAGCCGCTTCTTCGATATGCGCCCCAAACCAGGCCGCCGCCGACAGATTCAACTCCGCCAGCACGTCGGCGGTCAACCTCGCAAACCCCGCCGGCGCATCGACCGCCGCAGCAATCTGCGCCCCCTCGGCACCCTCGCCCGCCGCCTCAGCCAGCCGCAGCAACGTCCCCAGCGGCCCACTGCGCGACACGATCGCATCACGAATCTGCGGCGCGAGCCCCAGCTTCTCCAGCACCGCAGCGGGCGTGCTTCCCACCACCACATGCACCAGCGAAAAAATCCCGGTCATGAAAGCCGCATCGGCAAAATCGTCATCCGACGGCCGCAGCCGCCCCGCCGCCAGCTCCATAAACCGCGACCGCGTCCCCGCCAGTTGCACCAGCGGATCGGCGCGCCATGGCAGATCGCCACTATCGGCATAAAGCAGCAGTTGCGCCCAGCGCGCGATCTGCCGCGTCCCGGTTGCGATAATCGCCTCGCGCA
This sequence comes from Paraburkholderia sp. BL21I4N1, assembly GCF_002973525.1. GTDB lineage: Bacteria > Pseudomonadota > Gammaproteobacteria > Burkholderiales > Burkholderiaceae > Paraburkholderia. Next base: position 94,689 of record NZ_PVEN01000010.1, on the reverse strand, counting down.
ACGACGAGATATTCCGCCCCAACCCAAACGCGCTCGAATTGACCAGCCGCATCAACTGCACGACTACGCTGGGATTGAGCTTCAGCTCGGCTTCGAGTTCGACGATCCCGGCGTCGCGCGACAGTAGCGCCAGCAAGCGCAGCAAACCCGGCCGTGGCGACCGGTTGCGCGGCGCGGCCAGCACCTGCGGCCGCGCGAAGAAATACCCCTGAAACAGATCGAAGCCCAGATCGCGCGCCAGCTCGAAGTCTTCCCGCGTTTCGACCTTCTCGGCGATCAGCGTCTTACCCTGCGCCCGCAGCATCGACGCCAGCTTTGGCAGCGCAGCCCGCTCGGTCTGTAAAAAGTCGATCTTGACGATATCCGCATACGGCAGCGCGGCCAGCACGTCGTCCGTCAGTTCGACCACGTCATCGAGCGCCACCTGAAACCCGGCCCGGCGCAACTCGCCCAGCCGGCGCGCGAGTAGCGCGTCGAACTTCACGGTTTCGAGGATTTCGAGCACGAAGCGCTCGGGCGGCATCAGATGAACGATATCGTTGAACAGCAGCGCCCGGTCGATATTGACGAAGCCTCGATGCAGCCCCAGCGCGGCCTGCACGCCGATGCCGCCGATCGCGCGGGCGACCACCTGGGCGGTCGCCTGGGCGTCGTCGGTGACTTCGGCGTAGTTATGCGCGCCGGCGCGGAACAAAAGCTCGTAGGCACTCAGCGCGCCGTGGCGATCGAGGATTGGCTGGCGGCCGAGGTAGACAAACTGCGCGGCGGACGCCTGTTCGGCGTGGTCGGCGGTTGAGTCAGGCACCTCGAGTCGGGGGATGGCCCAGACAGATTGGCGTTCAGACATGGATCACAGGAGCAAGTATTCAAAAAACGACGCGGCAACAACCTCACAGTCGTACCGCACAACGGGTATGAATCATTAACGGACAACCGGCCATGCCACTTTAGTGGAATCGATGCCTTACGCCACCGCCACTCCCTTACCGTGTGTTTTTTTTAGATGCGGCTAAAGATTTCCCGCCGACGGTCGTTATCTCGTTCTGATGGGGCGGCCTGATATCTCTCGGCCGTCCGATTCCGGCGGTGAGCAAAGCGCCCCGCCTGCAGACGAATACAGGTTGCCAGCGACAAACATGGAAGCGAACAGGATCACCGCGCCCCGCCGGGGCTCCTTGCGCACGGTCATGGACCGGCTTCGTGCGTTCGGCCGGCGTGCGGACGTCAAACCGCAGCTGGCCTCGAGCCGCGCTGCGCAACTGGAACAGGTGGTCGGCGCCGTCGACCTGCTGGCGCACATCGACGACGAGCTGCGCTTCATCTACGTCTCCGATGCCAGCCTGCGCTTCATCGGCTATCACCGCGAGTACCTCGAGACCATCACGCTGCACGACCTGGTGGCGGCCGCCGACGTGCCGCGCCTCGACGCGCTGCTGACGCTCGCGGCGACCACCGGCAACGTCGAGAAAGCCACGCTGGGTCTGATCAAGTCGCTGACCTACCCGATCACCGTCGAGCTTCGCGTGGTGCGCAGCAGCCACAACGGTACCGAAGGCTATGCGATCGCCGGCTTCGACGTGTCCGCCTGGCGCGCAACCGAAGAACGCCTGACCCAGGCGCTGCATCTGGACCGCCTGACCAATCTGGCCAATCAATCGGCATTGATCCCGGCGCTGCTCGACGCACAACTGCAAGCGGACGCGCACGGCACGCCGACCGCCCTGCTGCTGCTCGACCTCGACGACTATCAGCGCGTCAACCGCGCGCTCGGCTACGACGCCGGCGACGAAATGCTGCGCGACACGTCGCGACGTCTGCTGAACATGACGAGCCCCAACGAGACGGTGGCACGCGTGGCCAGCGACGAGTTCGCGATCCTGGTCAAACCCGCCGCCAGCCGCACCGACGCGGCAGCCGCGGCCGAGGCGCTGGCGCGGCGTCTGTTGACCGCGATCCAGCAGCCCTATGTCTACAACGGCCAGCAGGTTCACCTGTCGGCGAGCATCGGTATCGCGCTGTATCCGGACGTGCGCCACGCCAACGACAACGCGAGCCACGACACCCATCTGCTGCGCTGGGCCGACCATGCCTTGCTGCAGGCCAAGGCGGCCGGCGGCAACACGCTCGCCTTCTACGTGCCGGACGACAACCCGGCCGACGCCGAACGTCTGAAGCTCGAAGCCGATCTGTACGACGGCGTGCGCAACGGCGAATTCTCGCTGCACTTCCAGCCGATCACCAGCAGCCGCACGCACGGCGTGGTCGGCGTCGAGGCGCTGATCCGCTGGTTGCATCCGGTTCATGGCCTCGTGCCTCCGTCGATGTTCATTCCGCTTGCGGAATCGATCGGCCTGATCAACTTCCTCGGCAACTGGGTGTTGAAGGTGGCCTGCATGCAGTTGATCCAGTGGGACGCGAAAGGCATCTCGCTGCAATACGTGGCCGTCAACGTGTCGCCGCAGCAGTTCCGCGATCCGCGTTTCAAGGACTCGGTGCGCGAAGCGATCGAGCTGACCGGCATCGACCCGCGCCGCCTCGTGTTCGAGATCACCGAAAGCCTGCTGATGCACGACCCGGCGCACGCCAAGGGTCTGCTCGAGGAATTGACGGCGATGGGCATCCGTTTCGCGGTCGACGATTTCGGCACCGGTTATTCGAGTCTGGCTTACCTGCAACGATTCCCCCTGGCCAAACTCAAGATCGACAGGAGTTTCGTCGAGAATCTGCTAACCTCCCGAAACGATCAGGCAATCGTTAGCGCGGTCGTCGGGCTGGCGCAGACGCTCGACCTCGAACTGGTCGCCGAAGGCGTCGAAACGGAAGCGCAGCGCGCGCTGCTCACCGAGATGGGCTGCGACCATATTCAGGGGTGGCTCGTCTGCAAGGCGTTGCCCTCCGACGAACTCGCGCAGCGTTTCGAAGCGCGCACGCTTCATTTGCATACCGCGTAGCAATGCAGGTCGAGCGCTCAGGTAGCGGATCATGCAGCGGAACAAGCCGGTCTACCGAGGCCGGCGTGGCACTCATTGGAACATGTATGGCTTTGGCGGGACTCACATGGTAAAGGCGGCGGTGCTCGACCGGCTCTGGACGCGAATGAGCGAGCGCGGCGATTTCCCCATGCTGTCGCAATCGCTGCGCACCACCATGGCGGCGATGAACAATGACGACCTCGACTTCACCGGCCTCGTGCAGGTGGTGCTGTCGGACTTCGCTCTGACGCAAAAGGTGTTGCGACTCGCCAACTCGGCGATGTACATGGCGTTCGGCGGCAACATCACCACGGTGTCGCGCGCGCTGATGGTGCTCGGCATGGACGCGGTCGGTCATCTGGTGGTCGGCCTGAAGATCGTCGATCACTTCCACCACAGCGCGCCGCGCCGCATCGACGCGAAACTCGAACTGAACCGCACACTGCTGTCGGGCTGCGTCGCGCGCAAGCTGACCGAGCGCGGCGACCTGCGCGCCGGTGAAGAAGCGGTGGTCTGCACGCTGATGCGGCAGATCGGCAAGCTGCTGGTGGTGTTCTACCTCGACGCGGAGTGGGATCAGATTCGTCGCCACATCGACGCCGGCACGCTCGAAGCCGATGCCTGCGTGCTGGTGCTGGGCGTAACCTTCGACGAAATCGGCGAGGAAGCCGCGGTACGCTGGCGCCTGCCGGACATGATCCGTTCGGGCATGGGCGAGTTCGATCCGCAAGACACCGAACAGCCGCGCCAGGTGCAGTGGCTGCGCGCCATCACCAATTACTCCACGGCGGTCGCCGGCGTGCTCACCCAGCAGAACATGCCGGACTGGGAACGCGAGCAACGCATCGCCGAACTGGCGCAGGAATATAGCCGCGTCCTGAACACCGACCCCGACGTGCTGCTCGAAATGAGCCTCGCCCTCGCCCGCGAAGAAGGCGGCGACGGCGTGATGGCCGAGATCGTCGAGTTGCGCGCGAACGCGGACGCGATTGCGCGCGAAGCGCTCAGCCCGGAAGATCGCATCGCGGTCGGCGTCGAAGATCTGCGCGGCCTGCCCGACGGCAGCCCGCTCGCCCCGGCACTCGCGCTCGCGGCCGAAACCGTGCTGGCCGGCCTGGGTTTTGCGCGCACGGTGGTGTTCGTCAAGCACAGCAACGGCACGTTCAAGGCGCGCCTGGGTCTGGGTCCGAAAATCGACGCGGCGCTCCCCACGCTCAGCTTCAACACCGCGTTCGAACCCGACGTGTTCCATCTCGCGATCGCGAACTCGGTGGGCATTTTCATCGAGAACGCGCGCGATCCGAAAATGGTCGCGCGGCTGCCGGAATGGTTCCGCCGCTCATTCGACGACGCCCGCGCCTTCGTGCTGCTACCCGTGGTCGACGAAAGCGATCAGACAGTCGCGCTACTCTACGGCGACTGGTCTCATACGCAGGAGCCACGACGAATTTCTCAAAAGGAAATGAGCGTCCTGAATGAATTGGCCAAGGAGTTAGGCCGTTTTTTCGGCCTGGGGCAGATGCGGGAAATGGAGACGATGTGAAGACCTGGCGAGATCGTTAATCGCCACGCTTCACTCTCCTGATTCTGGATTTGCCCGACGCCGGGTTTCAATAGATGTGCCGAGGCCGGCATGCAACGCATGCCGGCCTTGCTGTTTCTGCTTCTGACAATCGAGCGCCCGGACCTGGCCGACGCTCAATCTTCGATGCGTTCCAGCCCTTCCGCGCTGCGATCCGCAACACCGGCCCATGCGCCCGCGGCGAGGCCCATCTGCGCGACCTCTTCCACCGTCAACGGTTTCAGACGCTCGCACAGCATGGCGATCTCGTCCCATGCGCCGCGCTCGAGTGCCTCGACCGCGCTCAGCAACAGACCCAGTACGCCTTCGCGTTGCAGGATCGCGGACTGAATCGGACGCGACAGCGTCAGCACGTTCAGCGTGCTTTCGAGCGAACCGCCGAACACCGCATCGACGAATGAAAACACGCCGGTCAGGAAGGCCGCGTCGGCTTCGTCGCGACCCGCTTCGGGCAGGCGTTCGATCGCCAGCTCCATGAAGCGCGCACGGGTCGCCGCCAGTTGCAGCAACGGATCGTCTTCGAGCGCGACCTTGCGGCCGTCGGCATAGAGCAGCAACTGGGTCCAACGCGCGATGCGGTCGGTGCCGGTCGCGTTGATCGCGTCGCGCAACGTGGTCACTTTGTGGCCGACCGCGAGGCCGCTCGAATTCGCCAGTTTCATCAGATGCATCACGAGCACCGGATTCAGCTTCAGCTCGGCTTCGAGCTGCGCGACGGTCGGCTCGCCCGCCAGCAATTGCAGCAGGTTCAGCAACGCATGACGCGGCGCGCTGACACGACGCGTCATCGAAGTCTGCGGACGCGCGAAGAAGTAACCCTGAAAACGATCGAAGCCGAGACCATGCGCGGTTTCGAAGTCGGCCTGCGCGTCGAGACCCGATGCGATCAACAGCTTGCCCGCCGACTTCAGCACGCTCGACAGTTTCGGCAACAACGCGGCCGGCGCACGCGCGATGTCGATCTTGACGACCTCGACGTACGGCAGCAGTTTCGCGAACGTTTCGTTGGGCTGGGTCACGTCGTCGAGCACGAAGCGATAACGGCGGCCATGCAGTTGGACGATGCGCAGAATCAGCGCGTCGTCGACGACCATCGACGGCGATAATTCGAGCATGAAGCGCTCGGCAGGCAAACGCAGGATCGCGTCGTCGAGCAGCATCTCGCGGCTTACATCGACGTAAGCCGGATGCCCCGTCAGCGCACCGCGCAGATTGCCGTGGATCAAGCCGCGAATCACGGCTTGCATGACTAACTGCGCGGGATCGGGCGCGCGGTTCGCTTGCGCGTCGGCGTCCGTGTCGGGACTCGCCTCGGTTTGAGTGTCGGTTTGTGCAGCGGCCGCCGGCGTATCCGCCGACTCCGCACTCACCGGCATGGCCGGCTCAAGCACCTTGATTTCGTAGCCGCACAGCATGCCGTCGCGATTCAGGATCGGCTGACGCGCGAAGCTGGCATTCAGTTGCGCATCGTCCGCAGCGTGTGTGTGGCTCGGATTCTCGATTGCGACGTTGGTCATTCAGGTCTTCCCCCGCTCAGCGCCGCCCGGCGCCGCCTGCTGTATTTTGGTTTTGCCGCATTCTACGCACGCCGTTCAAGGCCTAGGACCCGCGGCGCCTGCGATGCGCCCGGCGATTTTAGCGCAGCGCGCATCGCCCGGACATGTCAAAGAAGCAATATCTCGAAATAATTGGAGACGCGTCTGAAACAGGGATGGCGCGGAATCGACGATACTGTGATGCGATGCAACAGCGCTCCTCCTGCCTTTAACCACCAAGGAAAAATATGGACGTCAAAAGCGTGCTGTCGAATGCCTTCGCGATGCCGATCACGAGCCCGGCATTTCCCATGGGCCCGTATCGTTTCATCAATCGCGAATTCCTGATCATCACTTACCGCACCGACCCGGACAAGCTGCGCGCGGTGGTACCCGAGCCGCTCGAAATCGGCGAGCCGCTGGTGCATTACGAGTTCATCCGCATGCCGGACTCGACCGGCTTCGGCGATTACACGGAAAGCGGCCAGGTGATTCCGGTGTCGTATAACGGTGTCGCGGGCGGCTACACGCTCGCCATGTATCTGGACGATCACCCGCCGATCGCAGGCGGCCGCGAATTGTGGGGTTTTCCGAAGAAGCTCGCGAGTCCGGTGCTGTCGGTCCACACCGACACGCTGGTCGGCACGCTCGATTACGGCCCGGTACGCATCGCCACGGGCACGATGGGCTACAAGCATCGGCAACTCGACCTCGCGCAGCAGAAGAAGCGGCTGGAAACGCCGAACTTCCTGCTCAAGGTGATTCCGCACGTGGACGGCACGCCGCGCATTTGCGAGCTGGTGCGCTACTACCTGCAGGACATCGATCTGAAAGGCGCATGGACTGGCCCGGCCGCGCTCGAACTGGCGCCGCATGCGCTGGCGCCGGTCGCGGAATTGCCGGTGCTGGAGATCGTCGAGGCGCGGCATCTCGTCGCCGACCTGACGCTCGGTCTCGGCGAAGTGGTGTTCGATTATCTCGACCAGCCGAAAGTGAATGCGCGTTGAGTTACCGGTAGGCGACGCGCTCACCGTTATGCAAAGACGCAGCGCCGCTTCATAAGCAAAACGGCCGCTATCGCGGCCGTTTTGCTGTCCATCGTAAGCAGCATGCTGCTTCGATTGAGGCGTTACTTCAACACCACCTTCACGTCGAAGTACTTCGCGGCCAGACGGTCGATCGTGCCGTCCGCCTTCAGTGCCTTCAGCGCCTGGTTCAGCTCGTCCTTCAGCGCCTTGTCGCCCTTGCGAATGCCGTAGCCGACGCCCGCGCCGAGCAGCTTCTCGTCGCTGACGGCCGGACCGGCGAAGTCGAAGCCCGCGCCCTGCGGCTTCTTCAGGAAGCCCTTCGACGCGGCTTCCGCGTCCTGGAACGACGCGTCCAGACGACCCGACGACAGATCCGCGTAGATCTGGTCCTGCGTCTGATACGGCACGACGTCGACACCGGCCGGCGCCCAACGCGCCTTCGCGTAGGTTTCCTGGATCGTGCCCTGCAGCACGCCGACGTGCTTGCCCTTTAGCGAAGCCGGCGTCGGCAACAGACCGCTGCCCTTCTTCGCAATCATCTGATTCGGGATCGTGTAGATCGGATCGGTGAAGTCGATCGCCTGACGGCGTTGCTCGGTGATCGTCATGTCCGAGTTGATGGCGTCGAACTTACGCGCCTGCAGCGCAGGGATCAGACCGTCGAACGCATTCTCGACCCACACGCATTTCACCTTCAGCTTCGCGCACACGGCGTTGCCGACGTCGATATCGAAACCTTGCAGCTCGCCCGACGGCGACTTCGATTCGAACGGCGCATACGACGCCTCGACGCCGAAGCGCACTTCCTTCAAATCCGCCGCCGATGCGGAGCCAGCCGCTGCCGTTGCCGTCGCGAACAGCGTGAGCGCAGCCATGTTTCGCCAATTCATCTTCATTACGGGTGTTCCTCTACGGTATTGAATAAGACGGAGCCGAATCCGGGCAAGCATCATTGCCGCGCCAAAAATGCGATTCAAACTCGTGCGGCCAGTGTGGTGCAACGCACAAGCCGCGAGGCCGCGATTGTACAGGCTTCGTTGGCCAAGCCTGACGGGCAGGGGCTGGCGTGCTGTTCTGGCGTATGCAAATCGATGCACCTCAAACGTGCAAATTCGTGTCGCGTTCAGGCAAGGTGATGAGGGATTCGAGCGAGACGGCGTGGGTGGCGATAGCGCCTCCCGTTTTATGTTTAAGGTATCAGGCGGATAAAACGCCTTAATCCATTCCACCAAAAATCGCCATTGCCTTTGACGCCCGGAAATGCCGTCAATGCGAGATGACCGAAATAAGTTCGGAAAGATCGTTTGACAAAATCCGTGGATATGCCGAGCACATATTTAAATGCCCGAAATTTACATCACTTCACACTTACGGGCACCGAACATCTGGTCCATCGGTCTGGAGTTTCGTAAAATTGCGCCGAGCGCGGACGCTTGTTTAGCTAACACAAAGAGGCTGTATGGGAGCGCAGGACATAATCGGGGCAATAACTGGCGGACTCGTGCAGAGTGATCGCCTGCTTAAGCTGGATACGTCACTGGGAAATAATACCCTGGTGCCTCAGCGAGTGGTCGGTCATTCACGAATTGGCCGTCACTATGAATTCACGGCCGATGTCGTGTCGGCCTCCGACACGATTGAACTCAAGAAACTGATCGCTCAGCCGGTAACGCTTTGGGTTCAACAGGCCGACAGGTCCTATCTGCCTCGTCACGGTTATGTGCATACTGCGCGGCGTCTTGGGTCGGACAGTGGATTGACGAGTTATCAGATCGGCTTTGCATCGTGGATGCACTTTCTGCGCTTCCGTAAAGATGCACGAATCTGGCAGGACAAACCCGCCGACGAAATCCTGACCGACGTCTTCAACATGCATCCGCAGGCTCAAGGTGCATTTCGCTTTGCCCTGAGCCAGGCCCTGCCCTCGCGTTCGTTCTGCATGCAATACGAGGACGACTGGAATTTCGTCCACCGATTGATGGAAAGCGAAGGGCTATTCGGATACGTCGAGCAGGCCGTCGACGGTAGGTCCCATACATTCGTCCTCACGGACAGCCTCGACACGTTCCAGCCGCTTTCGCCGCAGAGTGTCGAGTTCTATCGCGCGGGTACGAATAGCGAAGCCGACGCGCTGGTGCAGTGGTCTGGCATGCGAACACTTCAAAGCACGACGCTCACAACGCGCACCTTCGATTACAAGGCGCCCGGGTCGTCTTTTAATCCGAAGGGCACCCATATCCCGACACTACCCACGCAGGGGAACTTACCCCCGCAGGCGGAGGTGTATGAATACACGGGCGCCTATACCTACGGCAAACAGGACAGGGGCGATGCGCTGTCAAAAATCCGTATGGAAGAATGGGAATCGCGGGCAAAACGGTTCTATGGCTCGGGCGCTGTGCGCGGTGCCGATGCGGGTCGCTGGTTCGAACTGGACGATCATCCCGGCCATGCGACAGATAGCCAGCAAAACCGCCAGTTTGCGATTGTCGAAACCGCCTGGTTCATCGAAAACAATCTGCCGGTGTCCAGTCAGGCTCCCGATTTCCCGCACAGTCTCAAGAGCGAACTCGCAGTTGCAAAAACTAACCATGCCGGTCTGAAGGTCACTCACGCGGATGGCAGCGAAGGTTTCTTTTTCGTTGAGATCGAAGCACAACGCAAGGCGGTTGCGTATCGCAGCCCCTTCGAACATCACAAGCCAGCCATGCATTTGCAGTCGGCGACTGTTGTCGGCCCTGCGAATGCAGAGGTCTATACCGATCCGCTGAATCGGATCAAGGTTCGCTTCCATTGGGATCGACTCAATGACGGCGACGAAAAAGCATCGTGTTGGGTGCGTGTCGCGATGTCCGATACCGGCGGCGGGTACGGCGGTGTGCATGTACCGAGAGTCGGCGAAGAGGTCCTGATTAGCTGGGTGGACGGCGATTGCGACAGACCCCTCGTAACAGGCCGTGTTTACAACGGCGCGACAAAACCGCACTGGCATTCCAACGGTCTGCTATCGGGCTACAAGTCAAAGGAATATCAAGGCAGCGGCTACAACCAGATGGTGATGGACGACTCTACGGGTCAGAACCGTGTTCAGCTTTATTCAACGAGTACGAACGCACATTTGCATCTGGGCTACCTGATTGATCAGACCGGGAACAACCGAGGCAGCTATCTGGGGAGTGGCTTTGACCTGAAGTCCGACGCTTACGGTGCGGTGCGTGCGGGCCGAGGCTTGTATGTCACAACCTACCCGGCGACCAGCCAGCCACTGGATGCACGGCAAGCGACCTCGCAGCTAGTGAATTCGGAAAGTGTGCTGGAAGCGATGTCGAATGCCAGCATTACGCATCAGGCGGAAAGTCTCAAGGATGGCTACGACTCGCTGAAGTCGTACACGGACGCGACGCAAAACAGCGTGGCGGGTTCGTCGTCAGGTGGAAATACAGCGGGCGGTGGAACCGGAAACGCGAACGCGTTCAAGGAACCGGTCATGCTGTTCGGTAGTCCGTCAGGCATTGCGTTGTCTACGCAGAAGTCCGCCCATGTATCCGCCGACCAACAGGTCAATCTGATTAGTGGGCAGAGCACGCACATCGCAACCGGTAAGTCGCTCATTGCGAGCGTCGCGGAAAAGCTTAGCCTGTTTGTGCAGAATGCTGGGATGAAACTCTTCGCGGCCAAGGGTAAGGTCGAAATTCAGGCGCACTCGGACAATATCGAACTGACTGCGCAGAAGACAGTGAAGCTGCTGTCCGCGACGGAAAAGATTGAGGCTGCGGCAAAGCAGGAAGTCCTTCTGACATCCGGCGGCGCATACATTCGCATCAAGGACGGCAACATCGAGATTCATGCACCGGGCAAGATTGATATCAGGGGGAGCCAGCATGGGTTCAATGGACCGACGCAGATGTCTACTGCCATTCCCGCTATGCCCGGTTCGGAAGGCAACTACGATCAGGCATTTATCGCGCATTGGGCCGGCACGGATATCCCGGTTGCCAACACGAGGTTCCAAATGTTCTCCGACGGCGCGCTCATCTCACAAGGCGTGACGAACGAACTGGGCGAAACCGGACTGACGCAGAGTCACGTGCCCAAGGACGTGGTCATTAAATTTCTGGAGAGCCGTTGATGGCGAACGAGCAAGACAATGTCCTAGGAACGGGGTCGGCAATGCTGACCCCAAGCGGCTACAAAGTCCGCCCCAAGGTTGCACTGAGTTGTTGCAACAAGGTGGTGCCTCCAGCCGCCGATTCAGTGATCGGAAAATGCCCATACTACTACCAGCCGCTTCATGGCGAGTATTGGGAAACCGTCAACAAGGTGAGTACAGCTAGCGCATGGGAAGCCGTTAAGGCGTGGGCAAAATTTTGGGATCCATACAAAAATGGTGATACTTTCCAGACGCTGCTGCATCGCCGGGAGAAGTTGATAGAAATTAATAGCACCGACTCAGACTGGTCCCGGCATGGCAACTTCATGATGCGACATATTGGGTGCGGGCACAAACCGCCTAGCTACTATGTGAGCTATGGCTATTACTACTGCTCTAACTATGGCGCAAAGCTGTACCCTAACTTAAGCGACAAAGGCAAGGCATGGCTTCGGAGTGCGCGATGGTATCTCCAGGCAAATATGGAGGATGGGCTGAGTCAAAATATGAGTGGCAACTCGATACAGCAAAGCAGTAAGAAACCGGGCAACGGATCGTTCACGATGAAGGTCGATCAGTATCAGCTTGAATTGGACGACAACACATTTAAGACCTTTGCGTTCAAAACGCACCCCTTGGCCTACCTCGATGGCGGCCTTGCCGATCTTGATATTTGGGATATGAAGAAAATTTTGGGACAACCAAATATGCAGGAGTGGGGGGACGCTCGCACGTGGGGCCAAGCGGTAGACAGTGGCACGGTGGTTGGCAAAACGATGGTCGGCAATGCATGGGATGCGACGAAGGATGATGTGGACGACCCCGTGTCACATGCTCTTGGACGACTACTTGCCAAATGACATGACAAAAATTAGCCGATTGAGCTTGAAACTAGGCTGCTGGGCGCTGCTGTTAGCAGCATTGACATACTACGGATTCAAAGAAATGACGACGCGCTGGGTAGTGATCTCCACAACCTTTACCAAAAACGACAAACCCTATGGCGGAGGAGATTTTGTCGTGCGCGACAATCAGGCCTTTAGTCTCAAAATCTCGGGCCCTGAAATCACGTTTAAGCCAACGGAACAGTTAAAAGATCCCGAAGTCGCTGAGCCAACCGAAGCCTGGATGAACAGTTCTGCCGAGCGACTTAATCGACGCACGGTCACATTCTTGCGCGGCCCCGTCGATGCTGGTTTGATCCGCACGTTCCAGCAACCCGGTCAGGATGCCGCCTGGTGGTATTCGAAGGACTGGCGCACAGTCTATGTCAGCACCGGATGGATGGATTACAAAGCGCCTAACTCAGCGAACGGCCAAACACCGCAAACTACCAAATTATGGCGCTCCGGCGACGGTGGCCAGAACTGGGCGCAATTGAGCTGGCAAGAAGACCACAACATCGGACAGTTGCTGTTTCTTGATCCGCAGCGCGGCTACGCCATCGGATGGGGGCCTCACGTATGGCGCACGGCCGACGGCGGGCAGTCCTGGCAAGAAATCAAGGTGCCCCCTCTCGCCAATGTCGGCAAGCCCCGCAAAACGTTTGACGCGGTGAACCTCGGACCAGACGGCTTGCTGCACGTTGCCTACTACGTGGACAAGCTCGGCGAAATCCAGGCATCCAGCCTCGTCTATCGGTTGGCCTGGGATCAGCAGGATTTCGAGCAGGAGGCTGTATTGCCGCAGCAAACAGTCGTCGATCTGCAATCATCACCAGATTCAGGGGGCAGCTATTCGCTTTATGCACTATCGCGCCTTGGTCCGCCGCGTAACTGGGACAATCCAGCGGACAAAGGGCATCGCATCGGCGCTATTTCAACCTGGACAAACGGTCCGCGACCCGACGTGCGGCAACTGCATACGTTTGACGAGAAGTTGATGCTTGATGGCCTTAGCGTCGGCAAACAGGGCGTTTTGCTGGTCTATGCCACAGATGCATCGGGCGAAGGTGCTCCGCGTGATCTCACGTTCATCAGCAATGATTCTGGGCATTCCTGGAAGCAGTTAGATGAGGGAGCCGCTCAAGGGGGGTACTTCGATCCCGATACCAACACGCAATATGCGCTGTTCGCCTATACGCTGAAAAAACGCAAATTCTAGTCATTCCGTGTCGGGGAAACTGGCGGATCGGCCGCTAGGAATCCGCTGTTTCTCCGCATCAGAAGTCAGTCAGAATCATCTACACCGAAGCTCAACATTGCCGTGAAAAGATACCTGATATTGAATGGCGACAAGACGACGGCTAACGGCACGGTCCAGGCCACCGCGACCACGATCCAACTAGGTGGTCAGAACGTCGCCCATGAAGGCGATAGCGTGTCCTGCCCTGCCTGCAACACGACAGGCAAAATCCAGTGCGAGGGACTTCGTCAGATGATGACGGCGCCGGATGGAAGACACGCGGCGCTGAGCGACGATCTGTGTATCTGCGGCTGCCATCCGCCGCCGAAGTTGGTCGCGTCACAGAACATGATGTCCACCGCGGAATAGGTGCGATCCGTGCTAATCGCACCGTTGCAGTTGCCTCGTTGCTCGCGTGCTTTTACCTTAAGCCCCGTCGCATCAAGCGAGTTTGTACGCTCGATGCGACGGGGCTTCAGCGTTTGATTCAAACAAGCTTCGACAACGTATCGTCGGTCGTGTCGACCACCAACAGTCCAGCACGCAAACCCGGCTTGACCGTCGCGTTCGGAAACACGAGCCGCTCTTCGTCGTGACGCACGGTGTAGCGATAATCGCCGTCGCGAGCGAGCAGCGTGTCTTTGGCGAACGGCGTGAAATTGGCGACATCCGCCGCCACCAGCAATTCAAACGCATCGCTTTGCTTGGTGAGCTGATCGATCACGGTGAACACACGCGGCAACGGCGCTGGCGCGTTGCCATGCGTGCCTGCCAGCAGATGACGCACCGCCTGATCCGCGCCTGAGAAACGCGCGAGATCGTTCTGTCCAAACGGCCGCACCTTGCCCAGTTCTAACGTGCACGCTTCCGCGCCGCACGCTTGCGCGGTGAAATGCGAATACGTGTTGCCCTTCGTGGTGTGCAACAGCACCGCGCTGATACGCGCTTCGCCGAGCCATTCGAACATTGCGCGCGAGAACGGCTTGCCGGTATGCGGCAGCAACGCGAATTGCTCGAAAGCCGATGCGCGAATCGCCGTGTGCATGTCGATATGCCAACGCTCGCCGGGCGCGTTCGAGTCAGAGGTCGACGCCGAGGCCACCGCCAATCCCGACCCCGCGAAAAACCGCACGGCCGCCTGCTCCAACGCAGCAGCGCGCGGCGCTTCATGACTCTGCGGCACCTGCAGATGCCGCCCGCTAAACAACCGGTTCAAATCGTCATCGCGATAACGACACGCGTCGCGCATGGCATCGACATTGCCGAGAATCACCAGCAATCGGCAAGTTAGCGCAGCAGCGCCTTGCGCGATATCGCGCACCAGATACGACAGCAACTCGATCGGCGCCGTTTCATCGCCATGCACACCCGCCGACACCAGCACACTACGCGTCGCGCCCTGCCCTATCGTCGCGGGCTCGATCAATAACACGCCGTCATCCAGCCACCACCAGCGCGCGCCACTCGCACACACGCCCTGCGTTTCATTCGCGGCAGGCCGCGTGCCCGCCAGCGTGTAGGCGAGAAAATCGTCGAGCATGGCGGCCGGCATACCGCGCTCAGCGCTGGAAGTCATACAGCGAACCCAGACCAAGAATCTGCGTCAGCTCATCGAGCGCGGTACGCGACTCGTGAAGCAGATGCGGATCGGTCAGATCCGACGGCGCGAGACGGTCGCGATAGTGCTTCTCGATCCACGCATCCAGACGGCCGAACAGCGTGTCGTTGATCCAGACGCCCGGCGTCACGGCCGCGCGCTCCGCGTCGTTCAGCACGACCCGCAGACGCAAACACGCCGGGCCGCCGCCGTTCTTCATGCTTTCGCGCAGATCGAACACCAGCACGTCGTCGATCGGGCCGGTGTGCGACGTCAGATCGTCGAGGTACGCTGCCACGCGCGCATTCTCGCGGCATTCCTGCGGCACCACCAGCACCTGCTTGCCATCGGGGCGCGTCAGCAACTGGCTGTTGAACAGATAAGACGTGACGGCATCGGACACGTTCACTTGCGCGTCGGGCACTTCGATCACATTGAAATCGGACTTGAAACCCAGCAGCTTCGAACGCAACGCGTCGTACACCGCGTTCTGGTCGACGAACGCCAGTTGATGACAGAACAACGTGTTGCGATTGCCCACCGCGATCACGTCGTTATGGAACACGCCCGCGTCGATCACGTCGGGGTTCTGCTGCGCATACACGGTGGCCGCCTCTTCCAGGCCATGACGATGCGCGACCGCGCGGCTCGCCTCGAACGTCTGGCGGGCCGGGAAGCGCTTCGGTTCCGGCCCGCGACGATACTCGCTGCGGCCATACACGAAGAATTCGACCCCCCGTGTGCCATATTCCGAACAGAAGCGCGTGTGATTCGCCGCGCCTTCGTCGCCGAGCGCCGGCGTGCCGGGCAGCGCCTCGTGCACCGCGAAACGGTCGGCGTCGCTGAACATCGCGCGCAACGTGCGGCGCGTCGATTCATGCTCGATCGCGCGATGCAGCTTGCTGCACAGATTGGCCGGCGTGAAATGCACGCGGCCGTCTTGCGTATCGGCCGACGGGCTCACGGTCGCCGCATTCGCGGTCCACATGGCCGACGCCGAACTCGCCGCCGCCAGCAACTCGGGCGCGTCTTTAGCCACGCGCGCGATCACCGTGGCGTCGTCGCCGGAGAAGCCGAGCTCGCGCAGCAGACGCATTGACGGACGCTCCTGCGGCGGCAACACGCCCTGATGAAAACCCAGCTCGGCGAGTTGCTTCATCTTGCGCAGACCCTGCTTCGCGGCCGCCTTCGGATTCGCTACCGACTTCTCGTTGTTCTGCGACGCGACGTTGCCGAACGACAGTCCCGCATAGTTGTGGGTCGGGCCGACCAGGCCGTCGAAATTGGCTTCAGTGGCTTGCATCGTCGATCCTTAGAATTGGAGGCCCGGCGAGACGCTCGCGGGCATTTGCAGTTGCGCGCTTTCGACGGAAGCCATCGGAAACGCGCAGTAATCGGCGGCGTAATACGCGCTCGGCCGATGGTTGCCGGAGCGGCCCGGACCGCCGAACGGCGCACCCGACGACGCCCCATTGGTCGGCCGGTTCCAGTTGACGATACCAGCGCGGATGGTGCGCTGAAAATGCGCCCACAGCGCTTCGTCGTCGGCGAGCAGGCCGGCGGAGAGACCGAACTCGGTGTCGTTGGCTTTCTCCAGCGCTTCGTCGAAGCTGCCGTAACGGATGATTTGCGCGAGCGGGCCGAAGTGCTCTTCGTCCGGCAGACGCTTGACGTTGGTCACGTCGAGAATCGCGGGCGTGACGAAGCCGAGGTTCGGATCGCGCTGCGCCATCTTAAGCAGGGCGTGCGCGCCTTCCGCGAGCAAACGTTCCTGCGCGACGACGAGTCGCGAAGCCGCGCGCGCCGAAATCACCGCGCCCATGAACGGCTGCGGATCGGCGTTGTATTCGCCCACGGTAATGCGCGCGGTGACTTCCGTGAGACGCGCGAGGAAGCGGTCACCGAACGCGTCGTTCGGCACGAAAATCCGCCG
Organism: Paraburkholderia sp. BL21I4N1; assembly: GCF_002973525.1. Lineage (GTDB taxonomy): Bacteria > Pseudomonadota > Gammaproteobacteria > Burkholderiales > Burkholderiaceae > Paraburkholderia. The sequence continues at coordinate 77,768 of NZ_PVEN01000010.1, read as the reverse complement.
TGCGCAGGTGCAGCGCTGCCCCGCCGACAGAAACGCCGACTGGATCGTGTGATGCACGGCGGCGTCGACATCGGCCACCGGTCCGATCACGAGCGGATTGTTGCCGCCCATCTCCAGCGCCAGCACGATCTCCGGACGGCCGCCGAACTGCTTGTGCAGCAACGTGCCGGTATCCGAACTGCCGGTAAAGAAGAGACCGTCGATCTGCCGATGATTCGCCAGCGCAATACCCGTATCTTTCTCGCCTTGCACGAGGTTCAGCACACCCGCCGGCAAACCTGCGTCGCGCCAGATCCGCACGGTCAGCGCAGCAACGGCCGGCGCCAACTCGGACGGTTTGAACACGACCGCATTACCCGCGATCAACGCCGGCACGATATGTCCGTTCGGCAAATGACCGGGGAAGTTATACGGCCCGAACACCGCCACCACGCCATGCGGCCGGTGCCGCAACACGGCGGTGCCGTCGGCCATGGCCGAACGCTTTTCGCCGGTGCGTTCGTGATAGGCCTGAATCGAAATCTCGACCTTGGCGGCCATCGACGCCGCTTCGGTTCGCGCCTCCCACAACGGCTTGCCCGTCTCGCGGCCAATCGCTTCGGCCAGCGCTTCCTTGCGTTCGGTCACGAGTGCAGCGAAGCGGCGCACCACGCCGCAACGTTCGTCGAGGCTCGACGCCGACCACGCGGCGAAGGCGCGGCGCGCGCCGCGCACGGCGCGATCGACGTCGTCCGCCGACGCGCCATGGCCTTCCCACACCGTCGCGCCCGTACCGGGGTTACGCGACGCGAAAACGGGTCCTGTGCCGGCGGCCCATTCGCCGTCGATGAAAAGCTCGCTCATGATCATCCTTGTTTGTGTTTCTGCGGCAGCACGCGCACGAGGTCGCCTGCCTTGACGTCGAGCGCCGCGGCTTCGGCGGCGCTCAGGCGGAACACGCCGTCCTGCGGCACGCCCGCCACCACGCCGACGCGAAAATCGCCGAGCGACGTGTTCGATACCATCGACTTCGGTCCATCCGGCGGCGCACCTGCCGCCGCGCCGGTGATCTCAACCGGCACCAGCACGCTCTCGCGCACCGTGCGCAAGTCGGCGATATGGCATTCGAGCACCGGACCGGCATCGAAAATATCGACGTGATTCTCGTAACGCAGCCCTTCCGTTTCGAGCATGCGACGCGCCGGAATCGTGTCGTTGTGCGTGAGGCCGACGCAGTCCTGCGCCTCCTGCGGCAACAAATCGACATACACCGGATAGCGCGGCATCAGCTCCGCGAGAAACGCCTTGCGGCCATGCGAACTCAGATAGTCCGCCGCGTTGAAATCGATCTGATAGAAATGCGAGCCGACCGCGCGCCAGAACGGCGAGGTGCCTTCGGCATCGAAATGCCCGCGCAATTCCGCGCATAGACGCTGCGGAAATCGCTCGCGGAACTGCGCGAGAAACATGAAGCGCGAGCGCGACAGCAAGCCGCCCACGCCGCTCGTGCGATAACGCGGGCTCAGGAACAGCGAGCAGACTTCGGCGTAACCTGTCAGGTCGTGCGAGATGTTCAGCGCGCGCATCCGCGTCCAGATGCCGAGATCCTGGCTCGCGTGCACCACCGTGCTCACGCGATAGTTGTAGAACGGCTGTTGCAGACCGACCGCCGTTTCGATCCCGCACACGCCGGCCACGTCGCCGGTGTCGGTATCTTCCATCACGAAGAAGTAGCCGGCTTCATGCGGTTCGGCCTGGTCTTCCATCGTGCGGCGCGCGCGCTCCACCCGCGCCGCCAGCGCATCGCGATCCGGCTTGAAGGTCGTGAGACCCGGGCCGGTTTCCTGCGCGAGCCGCATCAGCGCGTCCACATCGCCTCGTTGCACAACGCGAACGACGATCATTGTGCGTCTCCCATCTGTTCATCCTGATGCGGCGCGTGCAGCGGCACGCAGCGCACCGCGTCGCCCTCCGTGACACCGAGCGCGACGCGCGTCGCGTGCGGCAATGCGGCGGCACGGGTCTTGTCCCCTGCATTCCCCGTTGCGTTGTCCGCCGCCAGCTCACCGAGCACGCAGCGGAACTCGCCATCGGCGCCGTTATGGGCGATCAGATACGTCGACCCGCTCGCCGTGGCGGCCGCGTCACGCACCACGCGCGTTTCGCTGCGCGTGACGCAGACGCTGCGATCCACCTGCGCGGTCAGCACCGGACCCGCGTCGAAAATATCGATGTAGCGGTCGGTCTCGAAGCCTTCTTCCTGGTGAATCTCATACGCGAGCAACGCCTTCGAATCCGGCTCGCCGAGCACGCGTTGCGCCGCTTCCGGCAGCAACGGCACATACACCGGATAGGTGGGCATCACTTCGGCAATAAACGTGCGGCTGCGGCCGCCCGATTCGATTTCGATGTCCGCGAAATCGCGACCGAAGAACTTGCGCCCCACCGCTTCCCAGAACGGCGACACACCGTGCTCGTCGGTGACGCCCAGCAGCAGCGAGAACACCTCGGACGTGAAGCGCTTGCGATTCGCGGCGATGTACATCATCCGCGCGCGCGACATCAGATGCGCGGCGGCGTCGCCCCGCAGCGACGGATCGATGTAGTACCCGGCGAGCCGGCTTTTGCCGGTCAGTTCATGCGACATGGTCAGCGCGTGAATCTTGCGATTCACGTGCAGTTCGCGCGACGCATGAATCAGCGCGTCGTTGCGAAACGCGTAGAACGGGTCCGAATAACCGGCCGCGGCGACGATGCTCGCCGTGCCCATCAGCTTGCCGCTTTGCCCGTCTTCGAGCACGAACAGATAGAACTCCTCGCCCGGAAAATCGACGTCCGCGCGAAACGAGTCTTCCGACAACGCAATGCGCGCTTCGAGCGCGCCCCGGTCGTGCGGTAGCGAATGCAGCACCGGTTGCGCGGTGCGCGCCATCTGTTCGAGCGCGTCGAGGTCGGCGAGGCGGCTGGGGCGTACGAAGAGCATCATCGTTCCTGTTGAATGTGACGCATGATTCCGTGCTTGTGGCGCGTCATCGGTCTTGCGCGAAAATTCACTTCGACGCGGCCTCGGCCTTGGCGCCGACGATCTCTTCGATCGCCTTCGCCAGACGCGCGAAGCCTTCGTTCATGTCGTCGAGCGGCATGACCAGCGACGGCACGAAACGCAGCACGTCCGGCCCCGCCATCAGCATGATCACGCCATGCTGACCCGCCGCAGTGACGAAATCTTTCGCGCGGCCCTTGAAGGCGTCGGTCAGTTCGGCGCCGATCAGCAGGCCCTTACCGCGCACTTCCTTGAAGAGACCAAAGCGCTCGTTGAGCTTGGCGAGGTGGCCTTTCAGCGCGTCGCTGCGCGTACGCACGCCTTCCAGCAGCGTCGGGTCGCTGATCAACTCGACGACCTTCTCCGCGATGGCCGCGCCCAGCGGATTGCCGCCGTACGTCGTGCCATGCACGCCGACCTTGAAATGCGCGGCCAGTTCGTTCGTGGTCAGCATCGCACCGATCGGGAAACCGTTGCCGAGCGCCTTCGCGGTGGTCAGGATGTCCGGCGTCACGCCGGTTTCCTCGTATGCGTAGAAGTAGCCGCTGCGGCCCACACCCGTTTGTACCTCATCAAAAATCAGCAGTGCGCCGTGCGCGTCGCACGCTTCGCGCAGCGCTTTCAGGAACGCGGGATCCGCCGGAATCACGCCGCCTTCGCCCTGAATCGGCTCGACGATCACCGCGCAGGTTTTCGCGCCGATGGCTTTCTTTGCCGCTTCGATATCGTTGTACGGCAAATGGACGATGCCCTGCGGCACCGGGCCGAAACCTTCCGAATACTTCGGCTGACCGCCCACGCTCACGGTGAAGAAGGTGCGGCCGTGGAACGACTGCGTAAACGAGATGATCTCGACCTTGTCGGCGCCGTGACGCTCGAACGCGACGCGGCGCGCCAACTTCAGCGCGGCTTCGTTCGCCTCGGCGCCCGAGTTGGCGAAGAAGGCGCGGTCGGCGAACGTCAGGTCTTCGAGCCGTTTCGCGAGACGCAGCACCGGTTCGTTGGTGTAGCCGTTGCCGATGTGCCACAGCTTGCCGCCCTGCTCGTGCAGCACCTTCAGCAGTTCGGGATGCGCATGACCGAGCGCGGTGACGGCAATGCCGCCGGCGAAGTCGATATAGTCGCGGCCTTGCGTATCCCAGACGCGTGAGCCGAGACCGCGATCCGGCACGAAGGCGGCGGGCGAAAACACCGGCACCATCACTTCGTCGAAAGTCTGGCGTGTCACTGTCAGGTCGTTCATGGCAAATCCTCGTTACGGGTGAGAGGTAGTACAGGTAGTGTAGGAAATCGTCAGCGAACCGTCTTGCGCATACGCGACGCTTTCTATGAGCTTCGGTGCGCGGCGCCAGGCTTTCAGTCCGCCTGATCCGGCCGTTCGATCAGCGCGCCCGGCCGCGGCTCGCTCGCTGCGGCGCCGCTCGCGCCGGTCTGCCTGTCGATCCAGTTGCGACGATCCTCGCGCGGTGTGACATCGAAACGTTCGCGGTACGCATTCGAAAAGTGCGCCGCCGACGAAAACCCGCAGGCAAGGCTGATCTGCACCACCGATTTACTGGTGCGCTGCAACTGCGTGCGCGCTTTTGACAAGCGCAAGCCCAGATAGTATTTGGACGGCATCGAGCCGAGATACTGGCGAAACAGGCGCTCCAGCTGGCGCCGCGACACGCCCACCAGATTCGCGATGTCGTCAGTAGTCAGCGGGTCTTCGATATTCGCTTCCATCAACATCAGCGCGTCGTTCAGACGCGGATGCCGTTCGCCCGGCGCGGTCACGAACGGAATGCGTTGCCGCTCGTCGCCCGCGCGCAACACGCCGACGCCGAGCGTGTCGGCGATCCGCTCCGCCAGTTCCGGACCGTGCTCGCGGCCGATCATCGCCAGCATGAAGTCGACCGTGGCCTGGCCTCCCGCGCAGGTGGCGCGATCGCGGTCGATTTCGAAAATCTGCTGGGTGACGATGGAGCGTTCGAACTGCTCGGAGAACTGCTGGTAGGTTTCCCAGTTGACGCTCACGCGATAGCCGGACAACTGCCCCGCCATGGCGAGCCACCACACGCCGTGATGGATGCCGGTGACGAGCGGCGTGCGTTGTCCGACGCGCGACAGACTCGCGAGAAACAGACGGTAGTCGGCGAACTGCTGAAACCGCTCGCTGACGATAATCAGCCAGTCGCACGACACCGCGTCGCCGAACGCGGTATCGGCGGGCCACTGCGCGCCGCCCGCCAGCGGCACCGCGCGACCGTCCCACGAACACACCTGCACGCGGTACAACGCGCGGCCGTCGATCTCGTTGGCGAGATTGAGCGCGTCGACGATCGGCCCGACGCCCGACATCGACACGGGCGGCAAGGCGACAATGACGACCTGGGTGGTGCGGGCCGGGCTGGACGTGCGAGCCATCAACTGAAGCGGCGCGAGCCGCGCGTTACTTCAGACTGCCGGACAGGAACTGCTTGAGCCGTTCGCTGCGCGGCGTGGTCAGCACCTCGGCGGGCAAGCCTTCTTCTTCGGTGCGGCCCTGATGCAGGAACATCACATGGTTCGACACGTTGCGCGCAAAACCCATTTCGTGCGTGACGACGATCATCGTGCGGCCTTCTTCGGCGAGCTTCTGCATGACCTTCAGCACTTCGCCGACCAGTTCGGGATCGAGTGCCGAGGTCGGCTCGTCGAACAGCATCACGTCCGGGTTCATGGCAAGCGCCCGGGCAATCGCCACGCGCTGCTGCTGACCGCCCGACAGATGCGACGGATACTGCTTCTCCAGACGCGGCGCGAGACCGACCTTTTCGAGGTATTCGCGCGCCCGCTCCTCGGCTTCGCGACGCGACATGCCGAGCACGTGAATCGGCGCTTCGACGATGTTCTCGATCACGTTCATGTGCGCCCACAAGTTGAAGTGCTGAAACACCATCGCGAGTTTCGTGCGGATGCGTTGCAGCTGCTTGTGATCGGCCACTTCGAGATTGCCGGCGCGGTCGGCTTTGGTCTTGACCGTTTCGCCGTCGACGACGATCTGCCCCGCGTTCGGCCGTTCGAGAAAGTTAATGCAGCGCAGGAAGGTGCTCTTGCCCGACCCGCTCGCGCCGATAATGCTGATCACGTCGCCCTTGTTCGCGTTCAACGAGACGCCCTTGAGCACCTCGTTGTCGCCGTAGCGCTTGTGGATGTCCTGTACGGCGAGCTTGCAAGCTTCGGTTTGAGTCGTGTGGAGCAAGATGCTCTCCCTTTGAAAATACGGATCAGTCTTCGACGGCGCCGGTCAAGCGCGCCGCGCGATGCCCATGTTGCACGATCGGATCAGGTCAGTGCGTGCGCACCGCGAGATAACCCAGCCAGTGACGCTCGGCGCGGCGGAACAGGGCCACCAGCGCGAACGACACCACGAGGTAAATCAGCGCCGCGAGGCCGAACGAGTCGAACGAGCGATACGTGGCCGAATTCGCGTCGCGCGCCACCTTCAGAATGTCCGGCACCGTGGCCGTGAAGGCGACCGTGGTGGCGTGCAGCATCAGGATCACTTCGTTACTGTACAACGGCAGTGCCCGGCGCAGCGCGGACGGTATCACAATGCGCCGGTACATCGTGAACCAGCTCATGCCGTAGGCGCGCGCCGCTTCCACTTCGCCATGCGAGGTCGAACGGATCGCGCCGGCGAAAATCTCGGTGGTGTACGCGCAGGTGTTCAACGCGAAGGCCAGAATCGCGCAGTTGAAACCGCTGCGGAAAAACGCGTCCAGCAACTCATGCGAACGCACGAATTCGAGGCTGTACATGCCGGTATAGATCAACAACAGTTGCACGTACAACGGTGTGCCGCGAAACACGTAGGTGTAGAGACGCACCGGCGTCGACAGCCAGCGCTTCTTCGACACGCGCGCCACCGCCAGCGGGATCGCCCCGACAAAGCCGATCCCGACCGACGCCACCAGCAGCCACAACGTCACCGCGAGGCCCGACAGACGCTGGCCGTCCCAGTACAGAAATGCGCGCCAGAATTGATTGAGAATGTCGATCATGGTCTTAGAGCTCCGCGTGGCGCACGCCGGTCGAATAGCGCTTTTCCAGCCAGATCAGCACGAGATTCGACGCGGTGGTGATCGCCAGATAGATGGCCGCGGCGATCAGGATGAAGAAGAACATGTTGAAGGTGCTTTTGCCGGCGTCCTGTGCGGCTTTGACCACGTCGGCGAGACCGATGATCGACACCAGCGCCGTCGCCTTGACCAGCACCTGCCAGTTATTGCCGATGCCCGGCAGCGCGAAACGCATCATCTGCGGAAACAGGATGCGGGTGAACACGCGCGCGCCGCTCATGCCGTACGCACTACCCGCTTCGAGCTGGCCGCGCGGCACCGCGAGAAACGCGCCACGAAACGTCTCGGTGAAGTACGCGCCGTAGATGAAGCCGAGCGTCAGCACGCCGGCCACGAACGGATCGATATCGAACTGCGGCAGATTCAACGCATCGGTCAGGTTGTTGACCGCGATCTGGATGCTGTAGAACAGCAGCAGCATCAGCACGAGGTCGGGCACCGAGCGGATCAGCGTCGTATAGCCGGTCGCGACGGCCCGCAGCGGGCGATTGAAGGAGAGTTTCGCCGCCGCGCCCGCCAGGCCGAGCAGCACGGCGGCCATCAGCGACAGGACGGACAGCTCGATCGTCTGGATCGTGCCGGCCAGCAACACCGGACCAAAGCCGTATAGGAACACGCGTGTCTCCATCCAGGTTGTTTGAGGATGCGCTGGACGGCGGCGGCAGCGCGGTCCAGCCGCTTGTCCGACGCGTTCAGCATGGCGCGGAGTCTCCCAAGCGAAAATTAATTGCTCAAATGGTGGAGGGCTATCGTGTTGCGACGCAACATTGCGCCGTTTGCCGGGCGGGAACGCTGGCAGCGCTTGGTTTTGCAGGGGATATGTTGTTGTAAGGCGCGGCGCGGGCGGTAGGCGCCGCCGCGATTTAGCAAGTTTCGGGTCGCTTTTTCGATAGACGCGGCGCGGCCGATGCGGGTGGAATTGGGTGGCCCGGCGCGGCTGGGCGCACCAGAAGGCGCCCGAGCGCACCTGAGCGCGTCAGTCCATCCCCAACCGCGAGCGGATGGCCGGCAGCATGTGTTCGACCGCCGCCCGCCCTTCTTCGATTGCCGGCCCCGCACGGTGGAAATCGAAGATCCCCATGCCGCCCAGCCGCGGCTGGATCAGGATATCCGCCGGCTCACCGGCCAGCCGGCTGCGCGTGATGCGCACCTGCATGATGTCGATGCTTTGCGCGATCGAACTCAGCATGGACGGCACGCGCGCGCTCGGTGCGGGCGGCACGCGCACGTCGCGAGTGACGGGCGTGTCGGCCGGCGCGAGCCACCGCGGCCACGGCTTGCCGTTGCGGCGCAGCGCGACCGGCGGTGGCGCGTCCGGATCGATGGCGGGCGTGTCGACCACCGCGCCGCCGAAGTCGCGGCCATTCAGAATGTCGTTGTTCAGGTCCACCGCGATCACGCAGTCCGCGCGCATGCCGCGCGCCACCGACACCGGCACCGGATTGCTGAGGCCGCCATCCACCAGCCACACGCCGTTGTGAAAGACCGGCGTGAAAATGCCCGGAATCGCAATCGACGCGCGCACCGCGTCGGACACGCTGCCGTCCTGCAACCAGGTCTCGCGGCCGCTATCCAGTTCGGTGGCGACCGCCGCGAACGGCATGTTCAGTTGCGCGATCGAGCAGCCGTTGAATTTGTCCGCGAAGAGCTTGATCACTTTGCGGCCGCCGAGCAGGCCGCCCGAGAAACGCAGATCGAGCAGGCGCACCACGGTCTGCCAGGTGAGCCGCGAGACCCACTCCTCGAGCCAGTCGAGGTCGCCGTTCGCGTAGACCGCCCCGACCAGCGCGCCGATCGACGTGCCGCACACCACGTCCGGCTTGATGCCTGCGTCGTGCAGCGCTCGAATCGCGCCGATATGCGCCCAGCCGCGCGCGGCGCCGCCCCCCAACACCAGCCCGATTCGGCTGTATCGACGTCGACGTATCATTTTTTGCCCCGTCTGTTGTCGTCTAGCGCCCGCGAATCACGTCCGAGCGCGATGTCGTATAAACCTTGTGAAACTCGTCGAAATGCACGTTGAAAATACCTTCTTCGGTCACGCCCCGCTCTCGCCACTTCCAGCTCCACACCGTCTCCGGCTTGAGCGGGAAGACCGCCACCTGGCCCGGTTTGCCGAGCAGACGGCGCACTTCGTCCTCGCTCATGCCGACGTGAATCCTCGCGAAATTGGCGGCGGTCAGCACCTGGGTAATGGCCTGCAATTTACCGTCGCGATCGATATCGACCATATACGTGTTCAAGCCTTCCGGGCCACGCGGATATTCGAAGCGCTTCGAACCGTCGGTAAAAGTGCGCTCCGTTTCCGGCTTGCCCATCTGATCGCGGATCTGCGCTTCGGTCGTGACGCCCGGCGTCATGTCCTTCAGTAGCAGCGCGTCCGGTTTGACGGCGTTGAAGAAGGCCTTGAGTTTTTGCACGGCTTGGTCGCTCTGTTGTTGGTCGCAGCCGGTCAACGCGACGCACGCGGCCAGCATGACGGCAATTAGCGGTTTGAGGCTCACAGCGAATTTCCTGTAGCGATGCGGCGGCGTAACGGTCCGCATCGCGGTGGGTGTGTTGTGTAGGGTGTACTACAGGATAACCGCGTGCGGAGAAAACCGCGAGCGAGGTACATGGTGGGATGGGTGGAGGGTGTTTGCGCGCGACACCGGCAGCACGCAAAAAAGGCGACGCTGTGCAAAGCGTCGCCGACGGTCGATACGGTCAACCGGGAAAATCGAAGCGGATAGCCGAACGACGCTCAATCCGCCGGAATCGAAGCGCCCTCGCCGCAACACGACGCACCAGGGACGACACGCAGCGGTCCGCTCCGAACGTGACGGCGAGCGACCTTGGCCTCTCGCCTTGCGCCAGCGCCGGGGTGACGGACCGCTGCTTGTATGGCCGCCCTGGTCCCTCGATAAGCCTTCCAAGTGCAGTTAATCTAAATGGATCGGCGGATTTAGACGAGAGCGCGTTTACACCGAATTGGCAGAGGATTCGCAAGCGGCGGCGGCCGCGCGGTCAGGCCGTCAGGCCCGCACTCAAGGCAAAGGAAAACTGCGGTCGAAACTCGCGCGGACATTCACGTGCGCGCGGATCACGTTGGCGGCTTCGTAGGTATCGGCCGTGCGCTGCTGCGCGGCGACGACGCTGTCGTCGATCGCGACCGGATGCACCTGGCCGCGCTGATAGACGGTTTTCAGCACGTCGGTCGGCAAGCCGGTGACGCGCGACTGCATCGCCGCGACTTCGTCGGGATGCGAGAGCGCCCAGCGTTGGCCGATCGCCACACGACGCAGGAAGTCCGCGAGTTGCACGCGCTTGTCGGCGATCGCGCGTTCCGTCGCGACCTGGTAGCTGAGTCCTTCGGACAGGCCCACGCCGTTCGCGATCAGGCGGTCGTGATCGCGCGCTTCGGCGAGCGCGGTGTACGGATCCCACACCGACCAGGCGTCGACGCTGCCCGACGCGAGCGCCGCTTTCGCATCGGCGGGCGCGAGGAAAACGAAGTTGACGTCGCCCGGCGCAATGCCCGCTTTCTTGAGCGCGGCGAGCGCCAGATAGTGGCCGATCGAGCCGCGCGTCGTCGCAATCCGCTTGCCCTTCAAACTCGCCGTATCGTGCAACGGCGAATGCTCGCTCACGACAATCGCCAGATCCTGCGGATTCGAACGGGTCGCCGCGACCGCTCGCACGCGCGCGCCCGCCGCGAGTGCGAACACCAGCGGTGCGTCGCCGAGACCGCCTACGTCGACGGCGCCCGCATTCAGCGCTTCACCGAGCGGTTGCGCCGCCGGAAAATTGAACCATTCGATTTTGTACGGCAGGTCGTGCAGTTGCCCGGACGCTTCGAGAATGCCGCGCGTTTGCAAAGCCTGATCGCCGACCTTGAGCACCGGTAGATCGGCCGTGTGCGCAGGCAGCGCGCACAGCATGGCCGACAGTGCGAGCGGGGCGAGAGAACCACGGAAAGTCGTCATGGATGCCTATACGTCGAGGTTTTATCGCTATTGCCGTCGACGATAAAGCGCCCTTCGGTATAAGACAAACGCATTATTCTGCTAAGCAAATATGCGAATTTTATTCGGCATCGAAGCGACGATGCGAGACACCACAGGTATCATCGACGCCACCGATCCAGCGCGTTTTCAAGCGCCATCACTCTCGCTCAACCCATCATGAAGATCGACGAAATCGACGCCTACGTCACCGTGATTCGCTGTCAATCGCTGCAACAGGCGGCGCTCGCGCTCGGTCTTACGCAACCGGCCATCACGCGCCGTCTGCAGAATTTCGAAGAAGCCCTCGGCGTCGCACTGCTTGATCGCAACACGCGCCCCTTGAAAGCGACCGCCGCGGGCCGCGTGGTCTACGAACAATGCCGCGTGATCCAGCGCGAACTCGACGTGCTGCGCGAGATCGTCGCCAGCGACACGCCGCCGGTCGGCACACTGCGTCTGGGCGTCGCGCAGACCATCGCGGATATCGCGCTGAGCGAGGCGATGCGCGGTTTGAAAACGGCTTACCCCGATCTGCAGGCACGCGCGTCGACCGGCTGGGGCAGCCAGTTGCTGCAACGCTTGGAACAAGGCGAGCTCGACGCCGCCGCGATCCTGTTGCCGGCCAACAAGACCTTCGACGACACGCTGGCTGCGCGCTCGCTCGGCCGCGTCAAACTGGCAGTGGTCGCGCAAAAAGGTCGGCTGAAGAAGCGCGCGCATACGCTGGCGGCATGCCAGTCGATCGGTTGGGTCTTGAATCCGGATGGCTGCGGTTTCCGCGACGGCCTGCAACGCACACTGACGGGTTTGGGGCTGGCGTTGAAGCTGAATCTGGAAACGCTCGGCACCGAGTTGCAATTGCAACTGGTCGCGGATGGCAATGGGCTCGGTCTTGTCCCGTTGCCGCTGCTTCAAGCCAGTGCTTACGCGGACGCTCTCGATGTCGTACCGATCAGCGACTTCAAGCCGCTGATCGATATCTGGCTCGTGCATCCTCGCGTGCTCGGCAAATTGCAGCAGCCGGTCGAGCGCTTCGGCGCGGCGATTGAACGGCAGTTCAAGGACGCCCGGGGGCAACGCGCGGCCTGACGCCGCGCGTCCTGTGCTCAGGCCTGATCGCGCGAAACCAGCCCGCCGCCCACCGCTCAAATCACCCGGAACCCATGCGTCCCATCGCGCGCCAGTTGCGCGACCAGACCGTACTCCCACTCCAGATACGCATTCATCGCTTCCCGGGCGTTATCGGTGCCTTCGTACGGACGCCGGTAGCGATCGATGCGCGGCGACGCCAGCCGCGTCTCCCCGCTTTCCAGCGGCAGGCCCGCGTCGATCCACGCCGCCGTCCCGCCGCTCAGCACCTGCACCGGCTTGTCCGTCGACGCCGCCAGCTCGGGCGCGACAAAACGCGCAAGCGCGCTACTGCCGCACGTCACCACATATCGCTGCGCAGCCGGCAATTTGTGCAACGCGTCCGCGAGTTGCGAGCGGATCACGAACCACGCGCCAGGAATGTGCCGCTTCACGTAGTTCGCGCTGGTCGTGAAATCCAGCACGACCGTGCCCGGCGTTTGCAGCAGCGTGACCAGGCCGGCCGGCGTGATTTCATCGGCATCCGGCGGCGTCGGCGCATCGCGTGCCGCCGGCGCCGCGCCTTTTTCGCCGAGATCCGCGGCCGTCAGGCCGTCCACCACGTACACCTCGACGTTCATCTGCGCGAGCCAGGACGCCGTCATATTCGCGCGCACGCCGTCGTTGTCCGCGAGAATCACGCGCGCGCCGCGCACCGGCGCGAACATGTCGGTTTCCTGCACCAGTTGGCCGCCCGGCGCGCTACGAAAACCGGGCACGTGGCCCGCTTCGTATTCTTCCGGCGTACGCACGTCGAAGCGATACACCGTGCGCACCGCTTCGCCGGCCCAGCGGCGCGCTTCGTCGCGCGACGTGCGGCCCACTTTCGCGCGATCCGCGACCGTGCGCGCGGCATCGGCGGCGGCGAGGCGCAGTTTGTCGTCGGCAATCGGTTCGAAACGGCGCGCGCTGCCGTGCGCCAGCGCCTGGCCCGCGAGCGTCCAGCCGATCGTGCCGTTGCGCAGCGCCGCGACCGGATTCGGCACGCCCGCGTTGATCAGCGACTGCGCACCGATGATGCTGCGGGTACGCCCCGCGCAATTGACGATGATCCGCGTCGCCGGATTGGGGGCGAGCTGGCGCGCGCGCAGCACCAGTTCCGCGCCCGGCACGCTGATGCTGCCGGGAATGTTCATGGTCTGGTATTCGTCGAAGCGGCGCGCGTCGAGCACGACCACGTCGGTTTCGTGATCGAGCAGCGCCTGCACCTGCGGCGCCCCCAGCGACGGCGTATGCCGCTCGCTCTCCACCAGTTCGCCGAACGCCTTGCTCGGTACGTTGACGTCCTGGAACAGTTCGCCGCCGGCGGCGCGCCAGCCTTGCAGGCCGCCTTCGAGTAAGGCGACGTCGGTGTAGCCCAGTTCGGTGAGACGCAGCGCCGCGCGTTCCGCGAGTCCTTCGCCCGAATCGAACACGACGATCGGCACCGCGCGACGCGGCAGGCGCACCGGCGCATCGAGTTCGAGTCGCGACAACGGCAAATTAGCGGCAAACAACGGATGACTGCGCGCATGCGGATCTTCCTCGCGCACGTCGACGAGCGCGATTTCCTCGCGATCGATCAGTGTGCGGCGCACGTCGTCGAATGATCGGGTACGGAAATGGGTAACGACACTCATGAGATCGAAGACTCCTTCGAGACATTCCAGATATTCGGTAACACGTCGTTCGAGTAGCCGGAAATAAACGCTTTGCGGCCGCCGCCGGCCGGATAGACCGAACGGCTCACCGCGCCGATATTTGCACCGTACACGTGAATGCTGATCGACGTACGGTCACCAAAAGCATTGCTCACGCGATGGATGTCGCCGATGTCCGGCGAGACCGCATCCACGTCCCCGCGATCGAGGCGTTTGGCCGCGCCCTGTTCCTGTAGCGCGCCATCCGGCGTGATGCGATAAGCCTGTGCAATTTCCGCGCCACGCAGCACGCCGATCAACCCCCAGACGGTGTGATCGTGAACCGGCGTCGCCTGCCCCGGTCCCCACACAAAACTGACGATTGAAAAACGCTGCCGCGCGTCCGCGTGCAACAAAAACTGCTGATAGCGCTCGGGATCGGGCTGCGCGAATGCGTCGGGCAACCAGTCGTCATGGGCGAGCAGTTCACGCAATGCGGCGCCGCCGGCATCGAGTAGATGCGCTTCGGACGCCGCCGCGTCGACCAGCGACGCGATTTGGCCGACGAACGCGCGCAGGCGGTCCGGCCTCAGGGCTTGGGTCATCGAATGATCCGAGGATAGGTGTCGGGAAGCCGCTCACGCACCGTGAGCGAGCGCGGCGTTGAAGGTGTCGGTCCACAGCGGTGCGACGTCCACATGGCGGTCGATCACCCCGGCCTGCGCGAACGTGTCCGCCACCTGCTGTTCGCTGGCGATATCCGCCGCCGTGATGCCGGCGACGCGGCGCGGCTGACTCTGGTTGCGATACAGCGACACGATCGCTTCTTCCGGCACGCGCAGTTCGGCGGACAGCACTTTCGCGTACGTGTCCTGATGCTGGCTCAACCATGTGCAGGCACGCTGCAGCCGCACCAGCAAGTCCGCCGACGCGGCGCGCCGCAATGGCTCGGTGAGCGTCGTGGGATGCCCGTAGTACAGGTAATTGCCCGACAGGTAGCCGTTCGCGTTCTTCAGCACGCGTGCGCCCGAGCGCGAGATCGCGAGCGGTACGTTGTAGCCGTAAATCGCCCAGGCGTCGAGCGAACCGGCGTTGAAGGCCGCAAAGCCATCGCGCGGCGCGAGCGAGGTTGCCTGAATGTCGTTGAACGACAGGCCGGCTTCCTCGAGCATCCGCAGCAGGTAGTAATGGGTGGTGGTCGCGCGCAGATAGCCGACGCGCTTGCCCTTCAGATCGGCGATCGAGCGGATCGGCGAGCCTTTCGGCACCAGCACGACCTGGTTGTTGACGTCGTCCTTGTAGACGGCGATCACGCGGACCTGAGCATTCTGCAGACGCGCGAAGATCGGCGGGATTTCGCTGCCCGAGGCGATGTCGAGCGAGCCGCCGTTCATCGCTTCGACCATCGCGTTGCCGGACTGAAATTCGGCCCAGTCGATCGTGTAAGGCGTATCGGCGAAGCCGGCGGTTTTCAGCAAGGTGGCGTCGCCGCCTTTGTAGGTCGCGACACGCAGACGCACCTTGCTTAAGTCGAGGTACTGCGTGGTGCTGGCGGTGGTGCTCCGGGTTGTTGCAGGCGTCGCGCCCGAGGCGGCGGACGAGATCAGGCCGCCGCTCGCGCCGAGCCACGTGACGGCCGGCAACGCGGCCACCAGTCGGCGACGCCGGGGCGAAGCCGGCGTATCGAAACGCTGAATCATTGGAGGGGTGTTCCGTGGGGTTGAGTTCGGCGTTCGGCGTTCGGCTTTTGGTGTCCGGCGCTCAGGTCAGCACGTCGGGCTCAGCGTCGACCAACCCTGCCAGCAGGCTCTCAAAAGCGAACAGCGCGCCGCCGGGGCGGCCCACCTGCTCATGCGTGAGCATGGCGACGTCGTGCGGGATGGCCTGCGGCGTGCCGGCGGCTTCGGCCAGCAATTGCGCATGGCATGCGTTGTCCAGTCCGATGTACCACCACGCCGCCGCTTCCACGCTCGGGCCCGCGGTCAGGATGCCGTGATTCTTCAGAATCACCGCCTTGCGCTCGCCGAGCGCCGCCGCGATACGCGCGCCTTCATCCGTATCGAGCACGACGCCGCGAAAATCGTCGAACAGCGCGTGATCCTGGTAGAACGCGCACGAGTCCTGGGTGAGCGGATCGAGCGTACGGCCGAGCGTCGACCATGCTTTGCCATACAGCGAATGCGTGTGGGCCGCCGCGATCACGTCGGGACGCATTTCGTGAATCGCCGCGTGGATCGCGAAAGCGGCCTGATTGAGCGGACCTTCGCCGACCACGATCTCACCGCCGGCATTCACCAGCAGCAGATCGGATACGCGAATGCGGCTGAAGTGCTTGCCGAACGGATTGACCCAGAAGTGATCGGTCCACTCCGGGTCGCGCGCGGTGATATGGCCGGCGAGACCCTGATCGAAACCGTAGCGCGCAAACAGACGAAACGCGACCGCGAGGCGTTCCTGCCGATGACGGCGTTCCGCCGCGATGCTGTCGCGCGGCGGAATGTCGTCGAACCAGAATTTGCGTAGCGGCGCGTGGCGTTCGAGCGTGCCGCCGATGCCGATGGCAGCGGCGGTGGCGTGAGAAAGGTCGGTCATTGCGCGTCCGTTCAGGCCGCCACGCGTTCGATACGCGCGATGCGCTCACGAGTCGCGGGAATCAACTCACGGCCGTAATCGATCGCGTCTTCGAGCGGATCGAAACCGCGCACGAGGAACGTCGTGACGCCCAGCGCATAGTATTCGGCGAGCGTCTCGGCAACCTGCTCCGGCGTGCCGACCAGCGCGGTCGAATTCGAGCGCCCGCCGATTTCCTTCGCCACACCGGTCCACAGGCGCTCGTCGACGCGATCCGAGTCCCCCGAGGCCGCCAGCAAACGCCGCGCGCCTTCGCTCTGCGCCGGGCCGCCGACCCCAAGCCCCTGGGCCGCGCGCAGCCGCCGGGTTTCGTCGAGAATGTGCTCCGCGCGCTCCCATGCCGCGCTTTCCGTGGCCGCGAGAATCGGCCGGAACGACACCGAAAAACGCACCGTGCGGCCATGCTTCGCCGCTTCGGCGCGTACACGCGTTACCTGTTCGCGAACCTGCGCCTTCGATTCGCCCCACAGCGCGTAGACATCCGCGTGACGGCCGGCGATTTCGAGCGCAGGCGCCGACGCGCCGCCGAAATACACCGGAATATGCGGTTGCTGCAGCGGCTTCACTTCGGAAAAGCCCTGTTCGAAGCGGTAGTACTTGCCCTGATGATCGAACGGTTTCGTCTCGGTCCATATGCGACGCAGGATCTGCAGATACTCGTCGGTGCGCGCATAGCGTTCGTCGTGCGACAGAAAATCGCCGTCGCGGCGCTGCTCGGTATCGTCACCGCCCGAAATGATGTGCACGGCGAGGCGGCCGCGCGAATAGTGGTCGAGTGTCGCCAGTTGGCGCGCGGCCAGCGTCGGCGCTACGAAACCCGGCCGGTGCGCGAGCATGAAGTGCACGTTGCGGGTCACGCTCGCCGCGTGCGAGATGGTCAGCAGCGCGTCGGGACTCGTCGACTGATACGGCACGAGGATCCGGTCGAAACCCGCGTCTTCGTGCGCGCGGGCAAATTGTCCGACGTACTCGAGGTCGATCACGGGACCTTGCGCTGCGTGAGTTTCAGACACCTTGCGGGTCTGGATCATGCCGATGAATTCGATGGACACGTGGAGGGCTCCCGGAATGGTGTCTGCCCGGCGGGGCGGTGGCGCGACGCGCTAAATGCAGGGGTGGGTTCGAGGGGTTTAAGGTAGCAGCGCGACATGCGCTTGTTAAATATTGATCGGCCATATCTATATCGGGTTTGCATGTAACGGAGGTAGGGGTTCGAGTCCCCTCCCTGGACTCATACCACAAACACCCCTCCACTAACGTGGGCATCCGTGCACCGTCAGCAGAAAACCGGAAGCTTTGCGAGAATGCCCCATCGCGCGAAAGCGCCGGAAACCGCAAACCAACAGACAATGATCCCCTTCTCGGTCCTCGACCTCTCGCCTGTCATCGCAGGCGCCACGCCCGCGGATGCCTTCAGGAACACGCTCGACCTCGCGCAGCACGCGGAAAAATGGAACTACCGCCGCTTCTGGCTCGCGGAACATCACAACATGACCGGGATCGCCAGCGCGGCGACGTCGGTGGTGATCGGCTATGTGGCCGGCGGCACGAAGACGATCCGCGTCGGTTCGGGCGGCGTCATGCTGCCGAACCATGCGCCGCTCGTGATCGCGGAACAGTTCGGCACGCTGGCGTCGCTTTACCCCGACCGTATCGACCTCGGCCTGGGTCGCGCGCCCGGCACCGATCAGAGCACCGCCCGCGCGTTGCGCCGCGATCTGCAGAACAGCGCCGATTCGTTCCCCGACGACGTGGTCGAATTGCAGCGCTATTTCGCCGACGCGGTGCCCGGTCAACGGATTCGCGCGGTGCCGGGCGCGGGGCTGCATGTGCCGTTGTGGCTGCTCGGCTCGTCGCTGTTCAGCGCGCAGCTGGCGGCGTCGCTCGGTTTGCCGTTCGCGTTCGCATCGCATTTCGCGCCCGACTACATGCTCACCGCGCTGCAAATGTATCGCGCGCAATTCCGGCCGTCGGCCACGCTCGACAAACCGCATGCAATGGTCGGCGTGAATCTGTTCGCCGCCGACAGCAATGACGAAGCGCAGCGTTTATTCACGTCGCTGCAGCAGCAATTCATCAACTTGCGGCGCGGCACGCCCGGGCAGTTGCAGCCGCCGGTCGACCAGTTGCAGGCGTCGGAGATGGAGTTGAACAGCGTCGCGCATTCGCTCGCGTGTACGGTGATTGGCGATCGCGACGCGGTGCGCGAAGGCTTGAAGTCGGTGATCGCGCAGACCGGCGCGGACGAGTTGATGCTCACCGCGCAGATCTACGATCACGCGGCGCGCTTGCGCTCGTTCGAGATCGGCGCGGAAATACGTGATGAATTAGCGGCTGGCGAGTGATCGCGGTTCACTGGCGTGCGATGACTGAATCTTTTCCAGGTGCTTCTGGAGTTGTTGAACGAACACCTTGAGTCCTTGCGTACCCGCATGGCTCATCGACGTCATCATGCACACGCCCACGGAGAGCGCCGGTTCGAGTTGCCTGACGGCAAACGTGTCGGCCGCCGACTGCGCCGTGTATTCGTCGATGATCGTAAAGCCGATGCCGCTCTCGACCAGCGCGCGCGCCAGATAGTAGGTCTTGACCTGAATCATCGGCACGCGGCCGTCTTCGTCGAAACTGGCTAGCGTCGCGTTGACGATCGAGCCGAGGGGATCCATGGAATCGAGGCTGATCCACTTCGACAAGTCGAGCTCGCGCAGGCGGACCGGCGCCTTCGCGGGCCAGTCGCTGCCGGCACCGAACAGCACGGCCCGCGCCCGGCCGAGTTCTTCGATCGCGATACCCGCCATCGCCGCCGGTTCGAACGCGATGCCGATGTCGATTTCCTGCGCCAGCAGCAAGGCCGACAGGGTCTGCTGGTTTTCGGTCCGAATGTTGATCGAGACATCCGGGCAAAGTCGCGTGAAAGCCGCGACGGCGCGCGGCACGAGACTCAAGCCGAGACTCGGAATACAACCGATGCGCAGCATGCCGCCGGGATGCGAGGCCAGATTGCGCGCGAGATGTCTGACACGATCCAGGCTCGCGTGCAGCGTCTTGGTCTCCTGAAACAGCAGCATCGCTTCGGGCGTCGGTTTCAGCCCGCCAGGCAGTCGCTTGAACAGCGCGACGCCGAGACTGTGCTCGGCCTGCGCGAGCATCTTGCTCGCCGCCGGTTGCGAAATGTTCAGGAGGCTGGCGGCGCCTGACAGCGAGCCGGCCTGCATGACGGCATGAAAGACTTCGATGTGGCGCAAGCGCATGGTCGTGGACGAGACAGGGAGAGACTTCGGCATGGCAGGCGCCGCGAGGCATCCGGAAGTCGCCGTCGCGAAGCCGCCATGTTCTGCAACGGCTGCTCGAGCCAGTTTAGCTCAAGCGTCATGGAGCACGTTACACAGTACTCACGCAACCCGTCACCGCGATGTTTGCCGCACGGGTGCCGCGCGTTGCCGGTCTCGCTCACGAGGGCTGCACGCTTTCGCCCATGCGCGGTTCAAGCGGTTTCCACGTGGCCGCGACCAGCACACCGGCGACCGCGGAGCCGATCAGCAACCAGAACGCGGAGATATACGCGCCACCGGACGCATTGATCAGCGCGCCCATCGCGATCGGTGCGAGCGTTGCGCCCATCTGGCCGCCGAAATTCATCAAACCGGTCGCGCTGCCGATCAGATGCTCCGGGAAGTAGCGCAACGGCATCGCGAAGACCGAGGCATAGACGAAGTTGAACGCCAGCAGACAGACGGTGAGATAGACCATCAATAGCGTCATGCTGGTTGTGTTGATCATCAACGCGATGGAGAGCGCACTCACGAGCGCGCCCCCAATCATGAACGCACGCTCGTGTCCCCTGGCGTGCCGGTCGAGCAGATAACCCACCGCGTTGGTGCCGACGAACGCCAGCAGGTTCGGAATCGCGACGGCCATGCCGGTGTGCGAGAGATCGATGTGATACGTATGCATCAGGTACGACGGCATCCACGACGTCACGCCCACATACAGCACGCTGGCAAAGAACCAGATCGCCGCGATCTTCCACGCCGCGGGCATGCGAAGCAACGGCCCCCACAACGTGCGACGCCGATGGGCGTTGCGCTCGCGCTGCCCCTTCATGCCGCCGCGCAACGAGGCCCAAAGAATCGCCGCGACGACCAGCCCCATCGCCGCCAGCATCGTGAACGAACTACGCCAGCCGAAGCGCGCCACCGTCAAGCCGATGAGCCCGGAGCCCACCGCGTTGCCCAGGAAGGTCGTCGAGATCAGCAGCGACTTGGCGCGTGCCCGCTCTTTGCGCGGAAACACTTCGGCGATCGTTACTGAACTTGCCGGCGAAAACGCGCCTTCTCCCACGCCGAACAGCAGACGGATCGCGACCAGCGACGCAAACGACCAGGCCATCCCCGTGGTGCCCGTAAAAAACGACCACGAGGCCACGCAGGCCACCACGACGATCCGCGAACCGATCTTGTCGGACAGCCAGCCGCCGATTAATTGCGTGATCGCATAGCTGAAGTAAAAAGCGCTCAGCACGACGCCGGCTTGCCGCGCGTCGAGGTTGAATTCGGCGCGAATCGGAATGATGGCGGTGCTGATCAGGATGCGATCCGCGTAACCGGCCGCCCACGCAATGAAGAGGCTCGTCAAAGCGGCCGTCTTCTGCTTCCTTGAAAACGTCATGTCCATAGAGCGTTCCGCCTCCCGTTCGTTGTTCGTTACATGCTGTCCCAATCGATCGCGGCGCCGAAAACATCGAATGTCATGGATCGGGATGAGGACGAGGCGGATTGTTTCCCGCCCAAATTGCCCCGTCTAATGCATTTTCTTTGTCGGGCATAACCTGCCGTTAAGCCTTCGACGACGTCGGCTTTCGCGCGCTCGCAAGCCCGGACCACCACGTGTTAGCTTCGGGTTATACCGCGCATCGTTTTCTCAATTGCGACCGGCAGGGGGATTTCCCATACTGACGAGGTGCCATGCGCAACACGTGTCCGCCATTCCCGGCGCCCTCTTCGTCATTACTCTGGTGGCTAACCTCTCATGCATGTCTGTGTTTTCGGTGGTGGTGTCGTCGGTGTTACTACCGCCTACTATCTGGCGCGTGAAGGTTGGCGCGTCACGCTCGTCGAACGGCATTCGCAACCGGGTCTGGAAACGAGCTTCGCGAACGGCGGCCAGCTCAGCTATAGCTACGTCGCGCCGCTTGCCGGGCCGTCGGTGCCGGGCAACCTCGCACAGTGGCTACTGAGCCGGACCGCGCCGTTACGTTTCCAGCCGAGCCTGAGTCTCGCGCAATGGGGCTGGTGTGCGGCGTTCCTGTTCAATTGCACGACGGCACGCAACCAGCGCACGACCATCGAACTCCTGCAACTCGGCGCGTATAGCCGCGACGTCATGCACGATCTGATGCAGACGGAGCGACTGGACTTCGCCTTCCGCCCGAGCGGCAAGCTGGTGGTCTACCGTGATCGTGATGCTTTCGACCGCGCGCGCCGGCAGATGGAGTTTCAGGCGCGCTTCGGCGCGCAGCACACCGCGCTCGATGCCGCGTCATGCATCGATACCGAGCCCGCGCTGGATTCGCTGCGGCACACGCTCGCCGGCGGTATCTACACGGCGTCCGAAGAAACCGGCGACTGCCACCTGTTCACGCGCGAGCTGGCCCGCGTCGCCATCGAGAAATACGGCGTGCGGTTCGTCGGCGGGACCGCCGTGACTGGTCTTCGGCGCGAAGGCAACAAGATTGTCGCCGCGTACACCTCGCAAGGCGAGATTGCCGCCGACGCGTACGTGGTCGCGCTCGGCAACCACAGCGCCGCGCTCGTCAGGCCGCTCGGCATCCGGCTGCCGATCTATCCGCTCAAGGGCTACAGCCTGACGATGCCGGTCGGCGAGCGTCATGTCGCGCCGCGGGTCAGCGTTACCGATCTGCATCACAAGGTGGTGTACGCCCGACTCGGCCAGCATCTGCGCGTCGCCGGCATGGTGGATATGACGCCGGCGGGGTCGCGTGAGGATCAGGCGCGTATCCGACTGCTGACCGCGCAAGCCCAGGCCACCATGCCGAACGCCGGCGATTTCTCGTCGGTGCGCGCCTGGACGGGTTTCCGTCCGGCGACGCCCGACAGCAAACCCTTACTCGGCGCCACGCCGCTCGCGAATCTCTGGCTCAACACCGGCCAGGGCTCGCTCGGCTTCACGCTGGCCGGTGCCAGCGCCGCGCTGCTCACCGACGCGATTCACGGCCGTGCGGGCAAGCTCGATCTTCGGCCGTATCAGCTCACGAATCGCGACGCCGTGCGCAAGCTGCCGACGATGGCGCACTCGTCGCCGTCATAATGGCCGCAGCATCGCTGCCGCACGCTCATCCAACACAAAGGTGACTGACGACATGCTGGATCTGATCATTGAAAACGGCACCGTCGTCGACGGTACGGGCGCGCCGCGCAAGGCCTGCGACGTCGGCGTGGAAGGCGGACGCATCGCCCTGCTCGGCGACCTGCGCGAGGTGCCCGCGGCGCAACGTTTCGATGCCCGCGAGCGGATCGTCGCGCCCGGCTTCATCGACGTACATACGCACGACGACCAACTGCTGCTGGAGACTGTCGACGGTCCGCATCCGAAGCTATCGCAAGGCGTGACGACGGTCGTCACCGGGAACTGCGGTATCAGTCTCGCGCCGCTCGTGATGCGCGATCCGCCCGCGCCGCTCAGTCTGCTCGGCGACGACGTCTGGCGTTTCCCGCGCTTCGCCGATTATCTCGACGCGCTCGACGACGCCCGGCCGGCCCTCAATGCGGCCTGCCTCGTCGGCCACACGACGCTGCGCGCACGGCACATGGCCAACCTCGACCGCGGCGCGACACACGCCGAGATCGCCCGCATGTCACGCGATCTGGACGAGGCGCTGGCGGCGGGCGCGATCGGCATGTCGACCGGGCTCTACTATCCGCCCGCTCGCGCGGCGAGCGCCCAGGAGGTGATCGATATCGGCCGGCCGCTGAGCGCCGCGCGCGGCGTGCTGACCATGCATTTGCGCGACGAAAGCGATGCCATCGACGACGCGCTGCGCGAAGCGCTGCATATCGGCCGCGCCCTCGCTATCGATACGGTCGTGTCGCATCACAAGATCATCGGCCGCAATAATCATGGCCATTCCACCCAGACGCTCGCGATGCTCGACGAAGCGTCCGCGCATCAGTCCGTCTGCTTCGACTGCTACCCGTACAACGCGTCGTCGACGATGTTGTTGCCGGCCCGCGTCAAGCAGTCGGACGAAGTGCTGGTAACCTGGTCGAAAGCGGACCCCACGGCCGCGGGCCACTCGCTGTTCGCACTCGCGAAGGCCCGCAACGTCGATCCGGAAGCGCTTGCCGCCGCGTTGACGCCGGCCGGCGCCATCTACTTCGCGATGAGCGAGGACGACGTGTCGCGCATTCTCGCGCACCCTATGAGTATGATCGGATCGGATGGCCTGGCGCACGACGTGCAGCCGCATCCGCGCCTGTGGGGCACCTTCCCGCGCGTGCTCGGCCACTACACGCGCGAGCGCCGCCTGTTCACGCTCGAAACCGCGATCCACAAGATGACGGCGCTGAGCGCGCGGCGCTTCGGGCTGCAGGGCCGTGGGGCGATCGCGCTGGACCACTGCGCCGACCTCGTTATTTTCGACGAACAGCGCATTGCCGACCACGCCACCTTCGAGCAGCCGACGCGAGTGAGCAGCGGCATCGATGCGGTGATCGTGAACGGCCAGTTCGCGTGCCGGGACGGGGCGACGGTGAATGCTCACGCGGGGCGGGTGATTCGGCGGGTGGATCGCTAGATTGCAGCCCGATCACTCCGGCGAGCCGCGATCACATCCGGGTTGACGGGTCGAGACCATTCATACGGAGTCGCCGCCTGACGGCGGACAGCAGCAGCGCTTCGCCAGACGCCGCCAGCGATGTTAGCGATCTGCAACAGCAACCGGACCGGGTGACGGATAATAGCGGCATCGTCATTTGATGCCCTATTTCAGGATTCCCCCATGGAAATTAAAGTCAACTTCCTCGACAAGCTGCGTCTTGAGGCCAAGTTCGATGACTTCACGGTCATAGCCGATCAGCCTATCCGTTATAAAGGCGATGGCTCGGCACCGGGTCCGTTCGATTATTTTCTGGCTTCGTCGGCCTTGTGCGCGGCTTACTTCGTGAAGTTGTACTGCGTAAATCGCAATATTTCCACCGAAAATATCCGTCTATCGCAAAACAATATTGTCGATCCGGAAAACCGTTATCAACAGATCTTCAAGATTCAGGTTGAATTGCCGTCGGATATGTCGGAAGCCGACCGCCGGGGCATTTTGCGCTTTATCGACCGTTGCACGGTAAAGAAAGTCGTTCAAGCCGGGCCCGAGTTTGTCATTGAAGAGGTAGAAAACCTCGATGCCGACGCCCAGTCCTTGTTGACGTTGAAGCCGGCTTCGGACGTGAGCACCTATATTCCGGGCAAGGATCTGCCGCTGGAGCAAACCATCGCCAATATGTCCGGCATTCTGGCGGGCCTGGGCATGAAGATTGAAATTGCTTCGTGGCGCAATATCGTTCCGAATGTGTGGTCGCTGCATATTCGCGATGCCCATTCGCCGATGTGTTTTACCAATGGCAAGGGATCGACCAAAGAAAGCGCGTTGGCGTCGGCATTGGGTGAGTTTATCGAACGCCTGAACTGCAATCACTTCTATGGTGCTGCATTTTGGGGTGAAGACATCGCCAATGCGGCGTTTGTCCATTACCCGAATGAGCGCTGGTTCAAGCCCGGCCGAAAGGACGCGCTGCCGGCTGAAATTCTGGATGAATATTGCCGGGAAATTTATAATCCCGACGGCGAATTGCGCGGCTCGCATCTGTACGACACCAATTCCGGCAATGTGGAGCGCGGTATCTGTTCGCTGCCGTTTGTGCGGCAGTCGGACGGTGAAGTCGTGTACTTCCCGTCCAACCTGATCGAGAACCTGTACGTCAGCAATGGCATGAGTGCCGGTAATACGCTGGCCGAAGCGCAGGTGCAATGTCTGTCCGAGATTTTCGAACGGGCAGTGAAGCGTGAAATTCTGGAAGGTGAAATCGCGCTGCCGGATGTGCCGCAGGAAGTGCTGGCGAAATACCCTGGCATCGTGGCCGGGATCAAGGGCTTGGAAGAACAGGGTTTCCCTGTGCTGGTGAAGGATGCGTCGCTGGGCGGGGTCTACCCGCTGATGTGCGTCACCTTGATGAACCCGCGCACAGGCGGTGTGTTTGCGTCGTTCGGCGCGCACCCGAGCTTCGAGGTAGCGTTGGAACGGAGTCTGACGGAGTTGCTACAGGGGCGCAGTTTTGAAGGTCTGAACGATTTACCTCAGCCCACCTTTGTCAGTAACGCCGTGACTGAGCCCAATAACTTTGTCGAGCACTTCATCGATTCGAGCGGTGTGGTGTCGTGGCGGTTTTTCAGCGCCAAAGCCAATTACGAGTTCGTCGAATGGGATTTCTCTGGGCACGGTGAAAATTCGAATGTTGAGGAAGCGGCAACCCTGTTCGGCATTCTCGAAGAGATGGGCAAAGAAGTGTACACGGCGGTGTATGACCAGTTGGGCGCCGTCGCTTGCCGGATCTTGGTGCCGGGTTATTCCGAGGTTTATCCGGTAGACGATTTGATCTGGGATAACACGAACAAGTCGCTGTTGTTCCGCTCCGATATTTTGAACCTGCATCGTCTGGACGATGCCGCGCTCGCCGCCATGCTTGAGCGGATGGAAAACAGCGAACTGGATGAGTACTCCGATATCGCCACCTTGATCGGCATCGAGTTTGACGAAAATACGGACTGGGGACAACTGACCGTTATCGAGTTGAAGCTGCTGATTAATCTCGCCTTGCAGCAATTCGAGGCGGCGCAGGAACTGGTGGGGGCTTTCCTGCAGTACAACGACAATACGGTCGAGCGCGGATTGTTTTATCAGGCGTTGAACGTGGTGCTGGAGGTGATGCTCGACGACGAGCTTGAGATGGACGACTACGAGGTCAACTTCCGCCGGATGTTCGGTGACGCCCGGATGGATGCGGTAATGGGGTCGGTGGACGGCAGCGTGCGTTTCCATGGTTTGACGCCGACCAGTATGAAACTGGAGGGGCTCGACAGGCACCATCGGCTGATCGACAGTTATAAAAAGCTGCATACGGCGCGGGCTAATGCGGCGGGTGCGGGGAAGTAGGGGCGCGAGTTGGAGATGAACATGAGCGCCCGTCTGTGGCGGCGTGCATCAATATTGATGCCGCCGAGTGGGCGCCGCCCGACTGGTCACGACCAGAGCGGATAGGTTCGTGGTCGTGACCACTCGTTGCGCGTAACAGTCAATTTGCCTGGCTCGAAAAGCGGCCACTCGAGTCGAAGAAAATTTGCGTTTCCACGAGCATTTCGCGACCGATTCCGGCTCATCGGGATCGTCAGCCTATTTCCGGAGAAACGCAGCGAGAGACTCGAAACGTTGCTGTGTCTCTTTTTCGAAGATCGTCGTCACCCGATCCGCGCAAAGCCAATGGATCCATCTCGGACGTAGGCTCAATTTAAAAGTGTAGATGAGATCCGACGTGCCGTCGTCGCGCTCGCGATGGCGGATC
Organism: Paraburkholderia sp. BL21I4N1; assembly: GCF_002973525.1. Taxonomy (GTDB): domain Bacteria; phylum Pseudomonadota; class Gammaproteobacteria; order Burkholderiales; family Burkholderiaceae; genus Paraburkholderia. The sequence goes on along the minus strand of NZ_PVEN01000010.1, from coordinate 50,651 downwards.
GACGCACTCCACTCATTGAAAATGCCAGCAGGTCGGTCGATCGTGGCTGCGGCGAGATGCGGTGGATCGTAGGCAATAAAACGCGTACGCAAACAGAACACGCCCCGCCATCCACGTCCGACGTTGATCGACAAGGCGCCAACGTGCGGATAACGATTGCCACCTTCCACCGTTGCCTGCCTCAGCAGTGTGTCCCAGCGCAGGCGCGTGTCGTGATTGTGAAATGCCTCAAATACCTCTGCCGACGTCGCAGGCATGTGAAAAATCAACCGGCTTACCATCGGGGTATCTGGGGTAAAGGATCGCCGGTCATTGGTGAACAGGTACGCCAGAGATAACTGTCTCATTCCAATGATCGAGAATCGTGGCGCCCTGCGCACGCGCCACCGTTTCCGCCTTTCTGCGGGTCGCCAGCATCTCCGGCAAAGCACTACGGTAGCGAGCACGCAAGGCGTCGGGTGTGACATCGCCATTCTTGCCAAATGCGTCGAGCCACGTTTCGTCGGTCCTGATCGTTGCGCTCAGCTGGTCGCCAACCACCAGTGGCACGTCTGCACGGAAGTCTTTTGTATATTGAAGATCGATAAACATATTGTCGACGTGCCAGCTCCAGACGACCGTGCCGCCTGCCCTAAGACGTTTCCATTGCTCCAGCGTCAACGGATAGGTCGGGTCCGCATAGTCGATGCCTGACGGCGGTGAATATTTCTGGCCGCTTACGGGTGCGTCGAAAACGTACGTGTCCAGTCCGCCGAGCCGTGGCGAATCCGCTGCAATGAAGCGCTTCCAGCCGGCCCGGTTGATACGCGCAATGACATCCATGACGTAGCGATAGAGCGCGTCGTCGTATGCACTCAGCGCCGCCTGATCCTTGATGTCGTGCGGCGGTGCAGGAACCTTGAAGGTCACCTCGATATTGCGCACGCGCGCGCCTTCCTCGGAGTCCGACATGAATTCGACGTCGGTCGCCTGCGGAAAGAGCACGCCATGACGGTCATCCTTGAGCTCAAAGACCGGTTCGACGCCGGTCACGATACGGCTCGCGTCGTACATCAACGCCGTGGACACCGTTGATTTCCTGATCGGCACGGCGGCCTTGCGCATGACCTCGTCGCTGTTCTCGCCTAATCCGAAGGAGAGGTTTGCCTGCATCGCCTGTTTTCCTTGCTGAACGTTCGTTGCTTCGCTTTGTGCCGACAGCACGTGGGTTGACCCCAACGCAATCAAGGCGCATACGGCTATCGCCGCTATCCATCGCTCAAGCATCCTTCCACCCGCCGATTGCTCCAATCTGTTCGATCATGTATGGCCGATATCGCGGCGACGTCATCAGGTAATGGTATTTGTTCAGGATCTTCGTGACGTAGGCCATGCGGTCGGGCGTGTCATAAAGCTTGCCAGTGTCCATTGTCACCTTGATGTCATCCGTTTGCAGACCGTGCGGCTTCAATTCCGATTCCTCGATGCTTGGCGTGACATCTGCCGATGCGTTGAAAAACACGGTGGGGTCCTTAGCGCCCGACAACGAACGCAACACGGGCAGCCGACCGAAATCGTTCATATCGATGGCATCGCGGAATTCCTTGTGGTCATACACCATCTTCTGCAAATGAAGCGTCTGTTCGTGTAGTAGAAATTGCCACGCCGCAGAGCGGGCAAGTGGCGGCCGGCCTCTGGCGCTCGATGCTTCATACTGCTCCAGCAAGCCAAAGCCATTGTTCAGATACGGAGTCAGCTTGCATTGGTTCATTTCTGCGAGCGCCGACCCGTCCTTGATGTCGGCCGCGCCGAAAACGACGATCTTCTTGCGCAGCGCTTCGATCAATCCGTTGTTCGGGCCGCTCGCCCAAGGCAGGCCCTGAATAATCTTTTTGACAGCCGGATCATATGTGCCGACGTCGCGCTTGCCCTTACAGTGTTCGAACAGTTCCTTGCCGTGGTCCCGATAGAAGAGGTGCCACGTGGTCACTTCGAGAAAGACCCAGAGGTTGCCCTTTGCAAGATAATAGAAGGTCACACGCGCCGAATCGCGTGCCATACCAAGCGCCGCTTGGGGTTTCTGCATGGACATAAACTGCATCGCAAGATCCATCCCAGCCACGACCTCCTTCGCGGCAAACGCGGCGAGGCCGGGCCAATAGAAACGCCCAGCCTTGTCCGTGCCTTCGTCGGCAAGGAAAAGTTGCGCGTAGTTCCCGGCGGTGCGCTTCGCGCGGCGCATCGCGTCTTCGATGAATCGGCCACTCTCCGTTTCGAAGCTGATGTTTTTCATTTGCGCGACTGACCAGAGATCCTCGCACTTCATCGTGCAATCGACGCATGAGTCCGGCATCTGGTTGGTAGTGCCTTGGCCAACCTGCCTGCCCTTCAGATAGACCGTATTTTCGCCGTCGTTGACGACCGAATCGTTAGCCATGAATCCCCTCTGGCGGCGTTTAGCTGAGCGAGTCCGTGCCACTCGTAATATTGGGAAAATGCAGAAACGCGGAAATTTTCTCCGGACTGCTGGTGAACATGCGCGAAACCGCACCCTCCTGATCGGTGACGTTTTCCAACTGATCGCTGCGCATTTCGAGCAGATGGGTCATGTTGGGTATGGGACGCCCGAGTTCATCCTTGAATACAAACTTCTCGTCGTATGGGCCGTTTGATTGTTTGAACGCGCCCAGGTTGGTGCGCATCTGCGCCGGGCCCGCAAACGTGTGCTCGGCCCCCTTGATGTCGACCGAGCCGGGGGTATGAATCTCGATGTTGCCGTCTTTGATTCGAATATAGCCGCCACCGCTCGTCAACAGGATGCCGGCCGCCGACGCAATTTCGATCCGCCCGGTCGAAGACAAGACTTTCATCGTCTTCTGCGCAGTAATCTCGATGTTGTCTGTGTGCGCCTGCACTTCGACTTTGCCCTTGGCCGCAAACAGCTTCATCCCACCGTTCTGCACAAACAGGCTGAGCTTTTCCGCAATGCTTGCAACTAGCGATTTGCCGGTTGCGATGTGGGTGCTCTGTCCGCTTAGGAGGTTGATCTGTGCATTGCTCGTGATATGAGCGGATTTTTGCGTGGACAGTGCGATTCCAGACGGGCTGCCAAACAGCATGACGGGTTCCTTGAATGCATTCGCACGTCCCGTTCCGCCACCTGCCGTGTTGCCGCCTGACAATGGCCCGGAAACGCTGTTCCGCGTTGCATCCGTGAATGACTTCAGCGAGTCGTAGCCATCCTTGAGACTTTCGGCCTGGTGCGTAATGCTGGCCTCGGACATCGCTTCAAGTACGCTTTCCAAGTTCAAGAGTTGAGAGGTGGATTCCTGTCCATCCAGCGGTTGAGCGACAGCAGGATAGGTTGTGACATACATGCCTTGGCCCGCACGCACCGCACCAAAGGCGTCAGACTTCAGGTCGAAGCCACTGCCCAGATAGCTGCCTCTGCTGTTGCCGCTCTGGTCGATGAGATAACCCAGATGCAATTGTGAATTGGCGCTCGTCGAATAGAGATGAACGCGGTTCTGGCCCGTCGAGTCATCCATCACCATCTGGTTGTAGCCACTGCCCTGATATTCCTTGGACTTGTAGCCTGAGAGCAGGCCGTTGGAATGCCAGGGCGGTTTCGTCGACCCGTTGTAAATCCGCCCAGTAACGAGCGGCCTGTCGCAGTCCCCATCCACCCAACTGATCAGAACCTCTTCGCCGACTCTCGGAACATGCACGCCACCGTATCCACCGCCCGTATCGGACATCGCGACACGCACCCAGCAGGAAGCTTTCTCGTCACCGCCGTTGAGTCGGTCCCAATGAAAGCGCACCTTAAGACGGTTCAGGGGGTCCGTGTAGACTTCTTCGTTTGCAGGGCCAACGACAATCGCCGACTGCAGATACATATCCGGTTTGCGATGCTCGAGCGGGCTGCGATACGCAACGGTTTTGCGTTGCGCCTCAATCTCCACGAGGAAGAAGCCTTCGCTACCGTCAGCGTGCCGAACCTTCAATCCGGCCTCCGAGGCATAGTTCGTCCTGATCGTCGCCAACTGTTCGTTCAGGCTATGAGGGAAGTCCGCTGCCTGACTGGACACCGGCAGATTGTTTTCTATGAACCAGGCGGCCGCGATAATGGCGAACTGCCGCTTTTGCGCGCTATCCGCGGCATGCTCAGGATGATTGTCCAACTCGAACCACCGACCTGCGTCCGCGCCTCGCACGCCACCTGCGCCGAAGAAACGCTTGGCCCGCGATTCCCACTCCTCCATACGGATTTTCGACAGGTGCTCGCCTCTGTTCTGAGCGGCATAGGTGTAAGCACCCGAATATTCGTATACCTCGGCTTGCTGGGGAAGGTCGCCTTGACTGGGAAGAGTCGGGATGTTTGTACCCTTCGGATTTCCTCGCGGAGCGGGTGCTTTGTAATCGAAGGTGCGAGTTGTGAGAGTGGTACTTTGCAATGTTCGCGTACCTGCCCACTGCAGCAACGCGTCGGCTTCGCTGTTCGTGCCGGCGCGGTAGAACTCTACAGTCTGCGGTGAAAGCGGTTGCAACGCGTCGAGACTGTCCGTGACAATGAGCGTATGTGACTTCCCGTCGCTCGCCTGCTCGAAATAGCCGAACAGGCCCTCACTTTCCATCAGCCTGTTCACGCAATTCCAGTCGTCCTCGTATTGCACGCAGAACGAACGCGAGGGCAACGGCTTGCTCAGGGCGAAGCGAAACGCCCCCTGAGCCTGTAGGTGCATGTTGAACACGTCAGTCAGAATCTGGTCGACTGGTCTGTCCTGCCAGATCCGTGCATCTTTACGAAAACGCAGGAAGTGCATCCAGGACGCAAATACGATCTGATAGCTCGTAAGCCCGCCATCCGATCCCAGACGGCGGGCGGTATGCACATATCCATGGTGAGGCAGATAGGACCTGTCGGCCTGCTGAATCCACAGTGTCACTGGCTGGGCGATCAGCGTCTTGAGTTCGACGGTGCCGGATGTAGAAACAGCGTCGACGGCGAATTCGTAGTGGCGGCCGATTCGTGAATGGCCGACAACCCGTTGTGGCAACAAGGCACTGCCGCCAAGGGATGTATCCAACTTAAGCAGGCGATCACTCTGGACGAGTCCGCCAGTCATTGCTCCGATTATGTCCCGCGTGGCCATACCACCTCTTCTCGATAAACTGATAGACCTATCCACTATTTCGCAATTCTACAAATATTCAGATTAATCAGCCAGATAAAGGAAATAGAAAACGTAAAAACTGGATTCTTCGCAATCCGATTATGCATTTGGAATATCAATGCATTCTCTCGGTGATTTTTCAAAAAATGTGAAATATCGCAAATTAGGCACGGTGCCGGGTTTGTTCAGGTTGCCCTTTAATGAAGGCATCGCCTGCCGCCATGAGCGTCTTAATATGACGAACCAAACGTCTCCGGCCGCAGTTTCGCCCAACGATGAACGACGTGGCTGCCCCCCGCACCACGAAAACCCGCTTGAACGCCTACCGATTCCCCCGGCACCGCCGCCATCCCATCCAGCAACGCCTTATGAAACGCCTGCGGGTCCTGCATCTGCGGCGCGTGACCCAAGTCCGCGAACTCAACCAGCGTCGCGTGCGGAATCGCCTTCGCGGCTGCCTTACCCAGTTCCGGATAATGGCCCAGCTGCGCGCGCACGTCAGGTGGCGCGGCATCCTTACCGATCGCGGTCGTATCCTTCTGCCCGATCAGCAACAGCGTCGGCATACTCAACTGCCCCAGCTCGTACACCACCGGCTGCGTGTAAATCATGTCGTACAGCAAGGCCGAATTCCACGCGACGATCTGCTTACCCGGCCCCCGATACATACCCGCTAGCATCTGCACCCACGGCTCGTAATCGGCACGCCAATGCCCCGCGTAATAAGTGGACTGCTCGTAGCGGCGAATGCCGTCCGCGGTCGTTTTCAGCTCGCGCTCGTACCATTGATCCACCGACAGCGACGGCACGCCCTTCGCCTTCCAGTCCTCCAGACCGATCGGGTTCACCAGCACCAGTTGCTGCGTCTCGAGCGGATACATCAACGCATAGCGGATCGCCAGCATGCCGCCGGTCGAATGACCGATCACCGTCGCGTCGCTGACGCCAAGCGAGGCCAGCAGCGCATGCGTATTGCGCGCGAGTTGCTGGAAGCTGTACTGGTAACGCTCCGGCTTGCTCGATTTGCAGAAGCCAATCTGGTCCGGCGCGATCACGCGATAGCCGGCGTCGCTCAGACGCCGGATCGTCGTGTCCCACGTTGCCGCGCAGAAGTTCTTGCCGTGCAGCAAGACCGCTGTGCGGCCGTTCGGATTGGCCGGCTTGATATCCATGTACGCCATATGCAATGCCACGCCTTGCGACGTGAAGTCGAATTGCTCGACCGGCGCGGGATAGTTGAAGCCCTGAAGTTCGGGACCGTAGGCGGGACCGGCATTGTCGGCGACGCTGGCGGTCGAAGCGGTCAAAGCGCTCGAAGCACTCGAAGCACTCGACATCGTCGAAGCAGCCAACACGGCGGGCGCAACCGTCAACGCACAAACGCCCAACATCGCGAGCAAGGAACGGCGGCGATAACTCATCGGGATATTTTGCAAACTGAAAGTAACGGGAAGCATTGCGGTCGAAGCCTCGGGCAAGCCACCCACTGAACCGCGGCCGGAAGCGCACGATTCTACGACGCACCACCCAAACGCTGCTGCCGCGCGCGCAGGCTTCGGGCGGCGGCAAGCAAGGCAACACGCGACGCACACCCGCATGGCACACATATTGCGACACCCCACCTCACGCTCTATGTGTCGTGCCGCACGGAGCCGCCTCGTGCAAGGGTTGATTGTGCGCAACAGGGCCGGCTGGCGACCCTCCGCACAATTCACACTACGCGCTCGCGGCCAATCGGTGCTAGAACTAGCAGACGGGTCCGCGAAGACGGCGCCGCCTGGCAGCACGAATCATCAGCGGAGAGAACCAGCGACCAATCATCCGGGACATACTAACCAGCAACCATCTTGCATACGACCGGAGCGGGCGTAACGAGACCCGAGTGAACGCCAAAGCGTCAACCCGGGCCGCCGCGCCAGATCCGGTCGACAAAGGAGACAGACATGGACACGCCGGCACGGCTGAATGATCTGCAACGCACTACCCTCGCCATCGTCCTCGCGGGCGGACGGGGCACGCGGCTCGGGCCGCTCACCAATAAACGCGTCAAGCCGGCGGTGCACTTCGGCGGTAAATACCGCATCATCGACTTCGCGTTGTCCAACTGTCTGAACTCCGGCATCCGCCGCATCGCGGTGGTCACGCAATACAAGGCGCACTCGCTGCTGCGCCATCTGCAACGCGGCTGGAGCTTCCTGCGCGGCGAATTCGGCGAATTCATCGACCTGTGGCCGGCCCAGCAACGCGTGGAAGGCGCTCACTGGTATCGCGGCACGGCGGACGCCGTGTTCCAGAACCTCGACATCATCCGTTCGATCCGGCCGAAGTACGTGGTGGTGCTGGCCGGCGACCACATCTACAAGATGGACTACACGCGCATGATTGCCGATCACGCGGACAGCGGCGCGGATTGCACGGTCGGCTGTATCGAGGTGCCGCGCATGGACGCAGTGGCCTTCGGCGTGATGGCCGTGGACGAAAACCGCCGCGTCACCGGCTTCGTCGAAAAACCCGCCGACCCGCCCGCCATGCCCGGCCGCCCGGACGTGGCACTCGCCAGCATGGGCATTTACGTGTTCAACGCGGATTATCTGTACTCGCTGCTCGAAGAAAATATCTCCAGCATCGAAACGGATCACGACTTCGGCAAGGACATCCTGCCCCGCGTCGTCACGCAAGGCACCGCGATCGCGCACCCGTTCAGCATGTCGTGCGTGACCTCGGACCCGAAAGTCGAGCCGTACTGGCGCGACGTCGGCACCATCGACGCCTACTGGGCCGCCAACCTCGACCTCGCCTCCACGATCCCGACGCTCGACCTGTACGACCCGAGCTGGCCGATCTGGACGTATCAGGAACAGTTGCCGCCGGCCAAGTTCGTGCGCGACATGAAAGGGCTGCAAGGCACGGGCAACAATCTGATCGTGTGCGGCGGCTGCGTGATTTCGGGGTCGCAGATTTCGCGCTCGGTGTTGTCGTCGAATGTCAAAGTGAGTTCATTCTGTAACATCAATGAGGCAGTCTTGTTGCCGCAGGTAACGGTCGGCGCGAGCTGCCGGCTACAGAAGGTGGTGATCGACCGCGGTTGCGCGATTCCGGACGGCACGGTGATCGGCGAGGATCCAACGGCCGACGCCGAACGCTTCTACCGTACCGACGACGGCGTCGTGCTGGTCACGCCCGAAGCACTGCGGCAGACAGTGAAGTAAGCCCGCAGGGGTCGCCGCCGGCGGCCCCTGCGTTGCCCCAGGGAAAACAGGACCGACTGACCGCATTCCCCTATCGCAACCAGACAAAAGCCTATGACGATACGCGCCCTGCACGTCGCAAGCGAGCTGTATCCCCTCCTCAAAACGGGCGGTCTCGCCGACGTCGCGGGCGCGCTGCCGCCCGCGCTGATCGAGCGCGGCGCCGACGTGCGGGTGCTGCTGCCCGGCTTTCCGGCGGTGGTTGCCGGCCTCGTCGACCTGCAACCGGTCGCGCGCCTGGGCCGCCGCTTCGACGCGCCGGACGTGACGCTCGAACGCGGCACCCTGCCCTCGAACGGCCTGATTGTCTACGTGATCCGCGCCGGCACGCTGTACGACCGGCCCGGCAACCCCTATCTGAACGACGAACACGTGCCGTATGGCGACAACGCGCTGCGCTTCGCGCTGCTCGGCTGGGTCGCCGCGCAACTGGCGCAGCGCCTCGACCCGGCGTGGACACCGCAGATCGTCCACGCACACGACTGGCATGCCGGGCTCGCGCCCGCTTATCTGAAAGCGGCGGAGCGTCAGTCGGGCCGGCCGCTCGCGCGTTGCGTGTTTACCGTGCATAACCTCGCGTATCAGGGCGTGTTTCCGGCGCAGCAGTTCGCGCAACTCGGTTTGCCGGACGACTTCTTCACGATGCACGGCATCGAGTTTTACGGGCAGTTGTCGTTCCTCAAAGCCGGGCTTTACTACACCGACCGCATCACGACCGTCAGCCCGACCTACGCTCGCGAGATCCAGACGCTGGCTCAGGGCGGCGGTCTGGACGGACTGCTGCGGCATCGCTCGCACGATCTGAGCGGCATTCTGAACGGCGTCGACTACGCCGTGTGGAACCCCGCCAGCGACACCCTGCTCGACTCGCACTACAACGCCACGCGCCTTGCCGGCAAGCTGAGCTGCAAGGAAGCGCTGCAAAAGCGCTTCGGCCTCGCGCAGAAAAGCGACGCGCTGCTGTTCGGCGTGGTGAGCCGCCTCACCGAACAGAAAGGCCTCGATCTTCTGCTCGAAGCGGTGCCGGAAATTGTCAAACGCGGCGGTCAACTGGTGGTGTTCGGCACCGGCGACCCGGCGCTCGAAAACGGCCTGAAGCGGGCCGCGCATGCGCATCCGGAAGCGGTCGCGGTGGAACTCGGTTTCGACGAAACGCTCGCGCATACGATCGTCGCGGGCAGCGACGTGATCGCGGTGCCGTCGCGTTTCGAGCCCTGCGGATTGACCCAGCTCTATGCGCTGGCCTATGGCTCGCTGCCGCTCGTGCATTGCGTGGGTGGACTCGCGGACACGGTGGTCGACGCATCGCTCGAAAATCTCGCCGACGACCTCGCCACCGGTTTCGTGTTCGAACGCTTCGAGCCGAAAGGGATTGGCAGCGCGATCCGCCGCGCGTTCGCGCTATACGACCGCCGCACCGAATGGAAGGCCACGCAACGGCGCGCCATGCGCCAGGACTTCGGCTGGGGCGCATCCGCCGAGCGCTATCTGGCCTTGTATCGCGAACTCACCTGAGACTCGCCTGAGCGGACTTCGGCCGGTGCGCCAGCCTGGCGCGCCGGCTGCCGCCGTTGCGCGTGCTGCGATCAAGTCCCATCCGTCTGATGGTTCGACGCAACACCACAGGGCCGGATCAACTCGCGCGCGGCAAACTCATGTATTGTTGCCTGAGCCTGCAGAGCGTGCATTTTTCTTGCACTATCTGAAGCAGACCTGCCGCTTGAGGCGTCCCGCTCATACCGGATCGCGCTACCGCGGCGAAAATCTTCCCGTTTCCATTGATCGCGCATGAGCGCTTGCGCGGGCTACACCATGACGAAAAACGTTCTGAGCATCCAGTCCCATGTCGTGTTCGGGCACGCCGGCAACAGCGCGGCCGAATTCCCGATGCGCCGGCTCGGCGTCAACGTCTGGCCGCTCAATACCGTACAGTTCTCGAACCACACGCAATATGGCCATTGGACCGGCGGCGCGATCGAGGCCGCGCAAATGGAAGAGCTGGTCGAAGGCATCGGCGCGATCGGCATGCTACCGCGTTGCGACGCGGTGCTGTCCGGCTATCTCGGCACGCCGGAGCAGGCGCAGTCGGTGCTGGAAATCGTCAAGGCCGTGAAGGCCGCCAATCCGCGCGCCTGGTACTTCTGCGATCCGGTGATGGGCGCGGCGAGCGGCTGCAAGGTCGAACCGGGCATTCAGGAGTTTCTGGTGCGCACCATGCCGGAAATGGCCGACGCGATGGCGCCGAATCACACCGAACTGCAACGTCTCGCGGGCCGCGAGATCGAGACGCTCGAAGAAGCAGTGACCGCTTGCCGCGAACTGATCGCGCGTGGGCCGAAGCTGATACTGGTCAAGCATCTGCTCGACCGCAACAGTCCGGCCGACCGCTTCAACATGCTGGTCGTCACCGAACGCGAAGCATGGATGGGCCAGCGCCCGCTCTACCCGTTCGCGCGTCAGCCGGTCGGGGTCGGCGATCTGACGAGCGCGGTGTTCGTGGCGCGCACGCTGCTGGGCGATTCGATTCGCGCGGCGTTCGAACACACGCTGGCCGCGGTGAACGCGGTGGTCAAGGCGACCTGGCAAGCCGGGCGTTATGAGCTGGAACTGGTGGCCGCGCAGAACGAAATCGCGCAGCCGCGCGAATGGTTCGACGCATGGGTGGCGGACAGCGCTTGAACCGCCGCGCGGCGCCTCACCTTCCATCACGTCCTATAATGCTTGCCGCGTGAACGAGGCATCACGGCATGCCCTCGCCCACCGCTACTTTTCAGGCATCAAGCATTCAGCAGACGAGGCATCGATGGACGGCTATATCCGCAGCGAGCGGGAAGAATATTTTGAGCAGTTGTGCGTCAGCGTCGACGCCGACGAAACCCACGAACAGGAAGCGATCGAGTTCTTCGAGAACCAGTTCGATCAGGCCGACTTCGATCCCGCGCAGTGGCTCGACATTGCGCTGTACTACTCGCCGGCCGTGGCGCGCGGCATCATCGACATGGTGACGCCCGACGACCGCGCCCGCAGCAACATCGCCGAAGTAATCGCGGACAACCTCGACATCTCCTACGGCGAAGACGAATGCCAGCAATTCGCCGAGACCATCGAATTCGCGCTGAACAACGGCGTGCCGGTCGATATCGACCTCGTGCTCGACGGCTGCCAGCGCGCGATCGACGACCTCGACACGTGGGCCGATGAAGACACCAAGGCGCCGCTGCTGCGTCTGCGTGAAGAATTGCTGCGCCAGCAAGGCGAGCACTGAGCGTTAATCAGCTGGGCTGAAGCATCGGGTTAAGCCCCAGGCATCCCGCACTAAACGTTAGATATCCCGCCGGCGCGCTCGCGCCGGCCTCTTAAGCATGTGCCGCAATCCGCACCCATGCGCCCGCGCCGACAGGCCGCCAGCGTATGCGCTGCGGGCCCTGTGCCGAAATGCTCATTCAAAGCGCCTCGAACTGCCAAGACGACGGCAAATTGGCTTTCTATATTCGCGCCAGATTACCCGGCGTGTGACAGCTACTGCGCGTATTCCAGCATTGTTTATGGCGACCGATCATCCGTAGTCTTGCGATGTGCGCCATGCCTCACCCTGCTTGTGCGCCGATCCAGCGTTACTGCCTTGCCGCTTTCACACACCCTGAAACTGTCGATGGAAGGAGAGAGAGACCATGAGTCTTCGCACTACGCTGAAACCACTCGCATTGATCACCGGCGCCCTGTTCGCACTCGCGCCGCTGGCCAGTTCCGCCGATCAGACGGTGAAGATCGGCTTCGCCGCGCCGATGACGGGCGCCAACGCCGGCTACGGCAAGGACCTTGAAAACGGCGTGCGGCTCGCCATCGAGGAAGCCAACGCGCAGAAGATCAAGATCGGCGACCAGGTCACGCAATTCCAGCTCGTCTCCGAGGACGACCAGGCCGACCCGCGCATCGGCGTGCAGGCCGCGCAGAAGCTGGTGGACGCGGGCGTCTCGGCGGTGGTGGGCCACTTCAATTCGGGCACCACGATTCCGGCCTCGCAGATTTATGAGCAGGCCGGCATTCCAGTGATCGACCCGGCCGCCACCAACCCGATCATCACCGGACGCGGCTTCGCGAACACCTTCATGGTGATTTCCACCGACGCGCAGAATGCCGGCAACGCGGGCGTCTACGCGGTGGAAGTGACCAAGGCCAAACGCATCGCGATCGTCGACGACCGGACCGCGTTCGGCCAGGGCGAGGCCGACGAGTTCGAGAAGGCGGTGAAAGCGCACGGCGGCACCATCGTGACGCGCGAGTACACCGACAACAAAGCGGTCGACTTCAGCACGCAGATCACCAAGATCAAATCGACCAATGCCGACCTGGTGTTCTTCGGCGGCCTCGACACGCAGGCGGCCGGCTTCGCGAAGCGGATGAAGCAGTTGAGCCTGAACGCTCAACTGGTGGGCGGCGGCGGCGTGATGGACGAAGACTTCATCAAGCTCGCGGGCGACGCGGCGGAAGGCGCCCAGGCATGGGAATACGGCCGGCCGCTGGCGCAGTTGCCGGGCGGCAAGGACTTCTCCGCGAAGTTCAAGAAGCGCTTCGGGGTGGACATTCTCTCTTATGCACCGTTCGGTTACGACGGCGCGTGGGCCGCGATCAAGGCGATGCAACAGGCCAAATCGAGCACGCCGAATGTTTATCGTCCGGTGCTGAAGGCGATCGATTTCGACGGCGTGACCGGCAAGATTTCGTTCGATAGCACGGGCGCGTTGAAGAGCGGGTCGTCGACGCTGTATCAGGTCAAGAACGGCGCGTGGGTGCCGATCGTGACGAAGAGCGGCGGTTGAGGCTTCGGCTGGCTTGACGATGGGAAGCGGTGTCGGCGTTGCGTGGTTTCACGCCGTGCCGACACCGTGATGCGAACGCCGCTACCTGGAGTTTGCGTTTGAATTGGCCGCCTTGACCACCAGTTCGGCGTCGAGGTCCCGCTCGATCCGCACGAGATCGTCTTTCATGGCGGCGAATTCGTCGGCGGTACACATCTGATGATCGAAGGCGGCGCGCAGTTGCCGCCGGACCTGCAACACGCGCGTCGATGGATCGAAAATATAGCGCGACGTGAACGTCAAAAAGCGGTCCTGCACCGACGTATCGACCGGCACATCCGTCACGCGGACAAAGCGTGGCAGCGTCATTTCCAGCGTCTCGTCGAACGCGCCGCCCAGGCAGGCCCACGGCTGGGTTCTCACCGGCTCCGCCAGCCACGCCTGCACCTGCGAACTCATGCCGCCCGACAGACTCGTCAACGCCGGTACCGCCGTGGTCCCGTCCGACCAGACGAAGTGCGCCACGCGGCCCTGCATCGAGGTGGCGAACGGTCCGTGCGTGGCGCCGACGTCGTCCGTGCCGAGTTGCGCCGTGCCGTGCAGGCCGGTCATCAACAACCGGTTCGCGGCGATCAGTTGGGTGCGCTGCCGCGTCGCCCGCCGGAACGTGTTGCGTTCGAGTTCCGCCGAGTAACCCGTGTCCTCGACGCGATAGGCGTAGCTCGCCGTGCCTTGTTCGTCGACGTCGATCTGCAGACGCGCGTTGCGCTCGCGCGCCTGCGTGGCCGGCGTGCGCGACAGCACCCCCTCGTCGACCAGCAGCACCGGCCGGTCCATCACGCTCGGCGGCAGATAGCCAAACGCCACGCCGCCCGCTGTGGTGTCCGCGTACAACCCCAGCTCGGGGATCCACACAATCGCGTGATTGATCGCGCTGCTGCCGTAGCCGGGCACGGCCGGCAAGCTGTAGTACGGCCCGAGATTGAGCAGCACCGCCTCGCTCCGAATCCCGACCGCCGCCAGCAACGCGCTGTACAGCGCGACGTGATCCTTGCAGTCGCCGTAACGGTTATGCAGGATATCGATCGCCTTGTGCGGAATCGCCGCCGTCTCGCCGAGAAACAACGCAACGTAGCGAATATTCAAACGCATCCAGTCGTACACAATGCGAGCTTTGTCGCGCGGCTCGGCGGTGCCGGCCGTCAGTCCCTGCGCCAGCCGGACGATCGCGGGGTCTCTCATGGTGGCGTCGAGCGCGGGCCCGCGATAACGCGCCGCGAAACTCGCGAAGTCCGGCACCGTCGACACCATCAGCCGGTCGCCCCAGTTCGCGTAACCCACCGCGCCCGCTTCGAGCGGGGCATAAGGTCCGTGCCCGTAGTCGAATTCGTAGCGGGTGCGGCCGTTGGCCGTGACCGGCGGCAATGCGGTGTAGCCGCGCGCGTCGGCGTAGAGCGGCACGTCGGCGGGCAGATCGAAGATCAGGCGCTGCAGGTCGACGGGGTCGCGCGTCGGCTCGACCAGATACGCGAACGTGCCGGCCTGCAGCGGCTTCGTGCGGGTCTTGCGAAACGCCAGATGCACGCGCGAGCCGGGTTCCACGCCGGGAAAGATCACGGTGCGCAACACGCCGTCCTCGAAACTCGGCGCGCCGGCCGAGCGCGGTTCCTGCACGTCGCGAATCGCCTCGGGTCCGACCGGATGCGCGACGCCGTTCGGGTCGAGCGTTTCGGCGGCCAGCAATTGCACCTGCTCGATGTCCTTGTTGAACCACACATAGCGTTGCGCGATGTCGTCGACGCCACTCGTCGTGTTGGCGCGCAGGATCGTGTCGTCGTGCTCCTCGATGGAGCCGTCTTTCTGGATCGTGAACAGATGGACGTCGCTCTCCATCGTGGAAGGCGCGCGATCGTCGGCGGACAACGCGGTGTCGTCGGCGAAGGCGCTGACCATGCATGCACCGCTCAACGTCAACGTGGCGACGACGCGGATCAACCCGGCGCGCCGCCCGCTCAGGTGACCTGAGCGGTGACCCGAACAGCGCCCCGCAAGCCGACCTGAACGCCGACCGGCCCTCACTCGCCCTCGCCGATCTGCGCCAGCAACGCCTGCAATCGCTCCACATGCCGGAGCAGCAAATGGCGATGCTTCTCGATCTGCTCCAGCCTGCCCGCAAGGTCCGCCTGGATCGGATCGTCGAGCTCGGCGGCGGCGATCACGTCCTCCACTTTCGCGCGCAAGGCCGTCAGTTCGACCGGCGCGTGACTCAGATGCCGCTCGAAACGCCGCACGTCCTGAATCGCCAGATCGCGGACCTTGCGTAGATGCAACTGACGCCGATGCGCTTCGGCGTCGAGCGTTTCTTCCTCGACGCGTTTGGCCGCCGCCGGTTGGCCGAAAATAGGTTCCGGCGGCCGCAGCACGGTCTTTTTCCGCACCGGATGCGCGGTGCCGCGAAAGCGCGCGAGCGGCTGTTCGTTGTCGATCGCTTCGCGCGCGTTGGGCGGAATGTCGTGCTCGTCATGCGGCGCGTTCATCCAGCCGTTCGGCAAACCCGTCACCGCTTCGATCCCGCGTACGAATTCCTCGCTGAATTCGCGCTGTCCGGACAACATCAGTTTCAGATAGCTGGCGGAGAACGTCATCATGCGCGCGAGACGGGTCGCCGCGCCGACCTCGCGGGTCAAGAGCACCAGGTTCGCTCGCCAGACCGGGAGCAGCAATTCGTCGGAATCTTCCATCGCTGGGTCTTCCATCTTATGGCCCGATGTAGGGATGCCGCGCTCGCACGCGTCATCGTTTTGAAAGGGTAGTCGCTGCGCGGCGCGCTGTGCAATGTTCGCGTTACATCGCGCGGCGCGCGGTGTTGCCGAAATTACACGCTACGCGGCGTCATCGCGCTGCGACCGGCGGCAGCCATCGGATTGCGGCCGGTGCCGTTCTTCATTGACCGAAGGATTCGTCGCGCGTTCATACGCCCGTCGCGTGCGATGTGGCATGCTGACGACTCGTTGCGGCACGCGTCGTGCTGCAGCGATAGCGCCACCACTTGAATTAAGGATTTTGTAATGAAGAAATTTGTCCTCTCCGTTGCCGCCGCTGTCGCAGCTTTGAGCGCGATCGCTCCCGCACAGGCTTACGACCACCATCACCCGGTCTGCCACAAGGTACGCGTCCATCATCATTGGGAAAAACGTTGCCACTAACAGGCGTCCGGCGCCCCGGCGGCGCACGTGCATCGATGAAGCCCCGTCACGAGCGGGGCTTTTTTATGCCGAGCAATCGGTGACAGCGGGGAATCAGCACGGACACAGCCGCGACGCGCCATCGGCGACGCCCTATACGTTCTGCGCGAAAACGGCAGCATGCAATCACGGACACATGCTGTTACACCTTCGAGGTGCGAGCCGACGCGGACATGACGGCGACGCAATACGTCACGTCATGAGCCGCGTGGAAAAGGAAGAAATGTTTGAATCGTCGGCGCGACGAGCGTGTCGCGCCGGGTGTCACGCCGCCTTGACGTGGTCCAGCGCGGTCGTCACGAGTGCTTCGAGCAAGGGCTCGATCTTCGTGGCAAGCGTTTCGTCATACGCGTACGGCATTTGCTCTTCCATATACGTGATCTGCGACAGCTCGAGCTGCACGGCATGCACGCCTTGCGACGGCTGCCCGTACTGACGCGTGATGTAGCCGCCCTTGAAGCGTCCATTCGCAATCGCCGTATAGCCGCCGTGCCGCTCGACCACGGCAGCCAGTTCCTCGGCCAATCCCGCCACCGCGCTCGCGCCGTCCGACGACCCGAAATTGAAGTCCGGCAAGCGGCCTTCGAAAAAGCGCGGCACGTGCGAGCGGATCGAATGCGCTTCCCACAGCAGCACCTTGCCGTGCTCGGCTTTCAGCGCGGCCAGTTCGTGCGTGAGTGCGTCGTGATACGGCTGCCAGTACGCGTCGCGACGACGGACGATTTCGGCGTCGGTGGGTAGATGACCGTCGAGGTACAAGGGCTCCTTGTCGAACGTATCGACGGGCAGCAGGCCCGTGGTGTCCTGGCCCGGGTACAGGTTCGCGCCGTCGGGCGGACGGTTCAGGTCGATCACGTAGCGCGCGTAAGTCGGCGCAAGAATCGACGCGCCCATGCGCTTCGCGAACGCATACAGACGGTCCAGATGCCAGTCGCAATCGTCGGTGCGTTGCGCGACTGGTGTCATCGTCGCGGCGATATCGGCCGGGATTTGCGTGCCCATGTGCGGGATCGAAATCAACAAAGGCAAGTTGCCCCGATGCAGCGAGACAACCGGCGGAGTGTTCAATGCAGTCATATCAGTCCGGAATCGATGAGATTGATGAATCGCGTCGTTGCGTCGGCCGGGCGACCTGAACAGAGCGCCCGACCCGGCTGGTCATTTGAGCAGATCGGCGAGCGCCACGCGATAGCGCGCGTAAGCGCCCGCTTCGTCGCGATGCCGCCGGTTCTCGACCACCTGAACGCCGCCCGCGTAGACGTCGCGCACCGGCGTCTCGCCATGCTCGCAGAATACAACGCCCGACAGCCACGCGCCCGGCGCATGTTCGGCGACGCTCGCGTGATCCGCGTCGAGCACGAGCCAGTCCGCGCGGCGGCCGGCCTGCAACGCGCCGACAGCGCGGCCCGTGGCGTGCGCGCCACCATCGAGCGCGGCGTCGAACAGCCGGTCCGCCACATGCGTGACCTGCGCCGACGCCAGCACGTTGCGTTGCCGGCGCGTCAAACGCTGCCCGTATTCGAGCAGACGCAATTCCGCGCGCCAGTCGACGCCGATATGGCTATCCGAGCCGATGCCGATACGGCCGTGCGCGTCGAGATATTCCTGAGCGGGGAACAGGCCGTCGCCGAGATTCGCCTCGGTGGTCAGGCACAAACCGGCGACCGCCCCGCTTTTCGCGAGCGCCAGCGTTTCGTTCGCATCGACATGCGTCGCGTGCACGAGGCACCAGCGGCTGTCGACGTCAAAGCGATCCAGCAGCCATTGCACCGGACGCGCGCCTTCGGTTTCGACGCACGCGTCGACCTCGGCGGTTTGTTCGGCGATGTGAATATGAACCGGCGCATTTCGATCGATGCCGCCTAGTAGCGTACGCAACGAATCCGCCGACACCGCGCGCAACGAATGCGGCGCCACGCCATAGCGCAACGCGGCGCTTTCGGGACGCGCCGCGCGCAACGTGCCGAGCAGATCGAGCAGACTCTCCGGCGTATTGATGAAGCGCTGCTGATCGTCGCGCGGCGCACGCGAGCCGAAGCCGCTGTACTGATACAGCACCGGCAGCATCGTCATCCCGATACCGCTCGCCGATGCGGCATCCACCACGCGTTGCGCGAGTTCAGCCTGATTCGCGTAGCGGCTACCGTCTTGCGCGTGGTGCACGTAGTGGAACTCGCACACCGACGTATAGCCCGCCTTCAGCATTTCGATGTACAGCCATTGCGCGACCGCCGCGAGGCCTTCCGGTGTGATGCGCGCGGCAAAGCGGTACATCAGGTCGCGCCAGCTCCAGAAATTGTCGGTCGCGTTGGCGCGATATTCGGTGAGGCCCGCCATCGCGCGCTGAAATGCGTGCGAATGCAGGTTCGGCATGCCGGGCAGTACCGGACCGGCGGCTTTGCGCACGCCCGCGGGTACGGCAGCGGTATCCGGCGTGACCGCCGTCAGCGTGCCGTTTGCCTCCCACTCCAGCAACACGTTGCGGCGCCAACCATCCGGCAGATACGCGTGTTCGGCAAACAGCGATTGATCTAGTCGTGTCATTTCTCAGGCCCTAACTCAATTCACGCGCGAAAACCGTCTCGCCCGCGCGCACGACTCGCGCGCACAACGGACGTCCAATCCAGTAAGCCAGTTCGGCCAGCGAGTCGACCGACCACACCGCGAAATCCGCCGCGCGTCCCACCGCCAGCGAACCGTGCGTGTCCGCTTTACCCAGCGCGCGCGCCGCATGCGCGGTCACGCCTTGCAGTACTTCGGGCACGGTCATGCGGAACAGCGTGGTCGCCATGTTCATCATCAGCAGCAGCGACGTGGTGGGCGAGGTGCCCGGATTGCTGTCGGTCGAAATCGCGATGGGCACCTGATAGCGCCGCAGCAACTCCAGCGGCGGCAATTGCGTCTCGCGGATGAAGTAATACGCGCCCGGCAGTAACACGGCGACCGTGCCGGACGCTTTCATGGCGGCCACGCCCGCTTCATCGAGAAATTCGAGGTGATCCGCGGACAGCGCGCGATGACGCGCGGCCAACGCCGTGCCGCCGCCGTTCGACAACTGCTCGGCGTGCATTTTCACCGGCAGCCTGTGACGCTCCGCGGCGTTGAACACGCGCTCGCTTTGCTCCAGCGAAAACCCGATGCGCTCGCAGAACACATCGACCGCGTCGACGAGACCTTCAGCGGCGAGCGCGGGCAGCATCGTGTTGCAGACTTCGTCGATGTACGCGTCGGCGCGGCCCGCGAATTCGGGCGGCAACGCGTGCGCGCCGAGAAACGTCGTATAGACCGTGACCGGATAGCGTTCGCCCAACTGACGCGCGACGCGCAGCATCTTGCGTTCGCTGGCGAGGTCGAGGCCGTAGCCGGATTTGATTTCGATCGTCGTCACGCCTTCGGCGAGCAGCGGTTCGAGCCGTGCGGCCGACTGCGCGAATAACGACGCTTCGTCTGCGGCACGCGTGGCGCGCACCGTCGAGACGATACCGCCGCCCTGCCGCGCGATTTCTTCATAGCTGACGCCCGCAAGCCGCTGCGCGAATTCATCCGCGCGCTGACCGCCGTACACCAGATGCGTATGGCAATCGACAAGACCGGGCGTGACCCAGGCGCCGTGCAGATCTTCGCGCGGCCAGCCGGCGTAATGCGTGGGGAGTTCGGACGCCGCGCCGAGCCAGACGATCTGGCCGTCTTCGACGGCGATCGCGGCGTCGGGCAGCGTGTGATGGGGATCGCCCTGCGGGCACAGATTCAGGTGATGCCAGACGGTTTGCGTCATCGCGTGCTCGTTGCAGCTCGTTGCGTGTCCGGGGTGGTTCGCGGGCGGGCGCCTCGATATGGCGGCGCGGACCCGCGAAACGTCGTCATCGTTCGTAGTGGAGGCGGATTGCAAGCAAGGCGCCTGTGCCTTGAACCGCGCAGTGCAGCGCGTCCGGCGCGTTGATGCGCAGCGTGTCGCCGGTGGCGAGCGGCGGCGCGGCCCAGTCGCCGAGACTCACCGCGACGGCGCCGTCGGCGCAGTACAACAGCACGACGTCGGCGGATAAAACGTGTTGCGTCGCGCCGCGCCAAACGTCGACTTCGCCGCGTGCCGCACCACGTCGCACCATCAGATTGAAGTCGCGCGTTGCGCCGTCGACGAGGCGCGCGTCGATCGGCGTCTCGCCGGCAAAGCGCGCGATGTCGAGCGGCTGCGTCAACGCATGCGTCTTCACGACGCCGCCCGATGCAGCCTCGCCCGCCGCCACACGCTCCGGCCCGGCGATTTCATCGAGCAACATGCCCGCGCCGGACAACAGCACGAGCGTGCGATCGATGCCCGCGAAACGCGAGAACGGTCCCGCTTGCGCCACATCGGCAATGCTCACGCGCCACACGAAACTATCGAGTCCCGCCTGCTCGGGCACTGCCGCGACTTCGCGCGTGACGCCGCCGCCGTTCTTCCACGGCGCCGCCACGAGGTCGGCGCCGCGAATCAGCGTGACGTTGGTCAGGCTGCCGACGTCGGCCATGTTCAACGGCCCAGCATCGGAAGATGCAAACCCGCTTCGCGCGCGGTTTCCTGCGCGAGTTCATAACCCGCATCCGCGTGACGCATCACGCCGGTCGCCGGATCGTTGAACAGCACGCGGCCGAGGCGTTCCTTCGCGGCATCCGTACCGTCCGCGACGATCACGACGCCCGAGTGCTGGCTGAAGCCCATGCCGACACCGCCGCCGTGATGCAGCGAGACCCACGACGCGCCGCCTGCCGTGTTCAACAGCGCATTGAGCAACGGCCAGTCGCTGACCGCGTCGGAGCCGTCTTTCATCGATTCGGTTTCGCGATTCGGGCTCGCCACCGAACCGGTGTCGAGGTGATCGCGGCCGATCACGATCGGCGCTTTCAGTTCGCCGTTCCTGACCATTTCATTGAACGCCTGACCCAGACGATAACGATCCTTCACACCGACCCAGCAGATCCGCGCCGGCAGACCCTGGAACGCGATCCGTTCGCGCGCCATGTCGAGCCAGTTGTGCAGATGCGGATCGTCGGGGATCAGTTCCTTGACCTTCGCGTCGGTCTTGTAGATATCTTCCGGATCGCCCGACAGCGCGACCCAGCGGAACGGACCCTTGCCTTCGCAGAACAGCGGACGGATATACGCCGGCACGAAGCCCGGGAAATCGAACGCGTTCTCGACGCCCATTTCCAGCGCCATCTGGCGGATGTTGTTGCCGTAATCGAGCGTGGCCGCGCCGCGTTCCTGCAGCGTCAACATGGCCTGCACCTGCTTGGCCATGGACTGCTTGGCCGGCGTGACGATGCTGTCCGGCGCGGTCTTCATGCGTTCGCGCCAGTCTTCCACGCTCCAGCCTTGCGGCAGGTAGCCGTGAATCGGATCGTGCGCGCTGGTCTGATCGGTCACGCAATCCGGCGTGATGCCGCGCGCCACGCATTCGGCGAAGACGTCGACCGCGTTGCCCACCAGACCGATCGACACCGGCTTACCGGCCTGTTTCGCTTCGTCGAGCATGGCGAGCGCTTCGTCGAGCGTCTGCGCTTTTTTATCGACGTAGCGCGTCTTCAGACGGAAGTCGATGCGCGTCTCGTCGCATTCCACCGCGATCATCGAGAAGCCCGCCATCGTAGCCGCGAGCGGCTGCGCGCCGCCCATGCCGCCCAGACCGCCGGTCAGAATCCAGCGGCCTTTCGGGTCGCCGTTGAAATGCTGGTTCGCCACCGAGAAGAAGGTCTCGTAGGTGCCCTGCACGATCCCCTGGCTGCCGATGTAGATCCAGCTGCCCGCCGTCATCTGGCCGTACATCATCAGGCCCTTACGGTCGAGTTCGTGGAAATGTTCCCACGTCGCCCAATGCGGCACCAGATTCGAATTCGCCAGCAGCACGCGCGGCGCGTCGGCATGCGTGCGGAACACGCCGACCGGCTTGCCCGACTGGATCAGCAGTGTTTCGTTCTCTTCGAGGTCTTTGAGCGACGCGAGGATCTGATCGAAACAATCCCAGTTGCGCGCGGCCCGGCCAATACCGCCGTATACGACCAGCGCATGCGGATGCTCGGCGACTTCCGGATCCAGATTGTTCTGGATCATCCGGTACGCGGCTTCCGCGATCCAGGTCTTGCAGGTCTTTTCCGCGCCGCGCGGTGCGCGGATGGTACGGGTGGGATCGAGACGCGGGTCGATGTGCTTCGGGTTGTTCATGATGGCCCTCGGAATGCTTGAAGATGGTCGGGAGAGGTTCGGAAAAGGAGTCGGGAAAGCGGTGAATCAGAAATGTCCGGTGAAGCGGTAGCGGCTGCCCGGATGCCAGAGATTCGCGATCGACGCGACCTGGCTTTGCGACCACGTGCGCCGGTGCAGTACGAGGCACGGTTCGAGTTCGTCCATGGTCAATAGCTCGCGCGTGTCGGCGTCGGCGGCCAGCGCCTCGATGCGGTACTCGACGCGCTGCAGCGGCGCCACCCGCACGAGATACTGGTTCGGCGTGGTGTTGGTGAAGTCCTGCAGCGCGTATTCGGGCGCCACTGCCGGATTGACCCAGCGTTCTTCGAGCTGCACCGGTTCGTCGTTTTCGAAATGCAGCACGCGCGAATGAAACACCGGACTGCCAGCGCTCACCTGCATCTCTTCGGCGAGCGCGGCGTCGGCGATGCTGGCGCCAATGTGCAGCACCTTCGCCTGATAGCGATGACCGCGCGCGACGATCTCGTCGGAAATACTGCGGATCGCCACCAGCGTCGATTCGTACTTGGGCCGCGCCACGAAGGTGCCCGAACCCTGCACCCGCGTGAGCACCTGCTCCGAGGTCAACTCGCGCAGCGCACGGTTCACCGTCATACGCGCCACGCTGAACTCACGCGCGAGTTCGTTTTCCGACGGCACCTGGTCGCCTTCAGCCCACTCGCCCGCGTGAATGCGCGCGAGGATGAAGTCCTTGATGCCCTGATAGGCGGGTGCGTTCATTAACGTGCTCGGCTTGAATGCGTGAGTCGGATGCGTGTTTAAAACTTACTGTTCCGAGACGAACGAGAACGGGCTCAGCTTCGCGATCGTGCCGTTCTGCACGAGCTTCGTCACGGCCTCGATATCCGGCGCGAAGTAGTGATCGAGCTCGTAATGCGCGACGTCCTTGCGCACCACGTCCATCACCTTCTGCAGGCTCGGGCTGGTCTTGTGCGGCGCGCGCAGATCGACGCCTTGCGCGGCGGCAAGCAATTCGATCGACAGGATGTTCGCGGTGTTTTCGGCAATGTCGCCGAGCTTGCGCGCGGCGAACGTCGCCATCGACACGTGGTCTTCCTGGTTGGCCGACGTGGGCAGCGAATCCACCGACGCCGGATGCGCCAGCGTCTTGTTTTCCGACGCCAAGGCAGCGGCCGTCACGTGAGCGATCATGAAGCCCGAATTCACGCCACCGTCGCGCACCAGGAACGGCGGCAGACCCGACAGCGTCGCGTCGATCAGCAGCGCGATGCGGCGTTCGGCGAGCGCGCCGATTTCGGCGGCGGCGAGCGCGAGGTTGTCAGCGGCGAATGCGACCGGCTCGGCGTGGAAGTTACCGCCCGACAGCACTTCGCCGGTGTCCGGAAAAATCAGCGGATTGTCGGACACCGCGTTGGCTTCGAGCAGCAGCACGTTGGCCGCGTGGCGCATCTGGTCGAGACAGGCGCCCATGACTTGCGGCTGGCAGCGCAGGCTGTACGGATCCTGCACCTTGTCGCAATCGGCGTGCGACACGTTGATGGCCGAACCGTCGAGCAGCGACCGGTAAGCCGCGGCCGCGTCGATCTGACCTTGATGGCCGCGCAGTTCGTGAATGCGTGCGTCGAACGGCTTGACCGAACCGGCCGCCGCGTCCACCGACAACGAACCCGCCACCAGCGCCGTGCGGTACAGGTCTTCGATCGCGAACATGTTGTACAGCGCGAGCGCGGTCGATGCCTGCGTGCCGTTCAGCAGCGCGAGGCCTTCCTTGGCTTGCAGCGTGAGCGGCTTGAGACCGACCAGCGCGAGACCGTCGGTGGCGGCCATGCGCTCGCCCTTGGCGAACACGTCGCCGACGCCGAGCAGCACCGCCGACATATGCGCGAGCGGTGCGAGATCGCCCGATGCGCCGACCGAGCCTTTGACCGGAATCACCGGCAGCACGTCGGCGTTATACAGCGTGATCAGCGCCTCCATCACTTCGCGACGAATGCCCGAGTGGCCGCGGCCGAGGCTCGACAGCTTCAGCGCGATCAGCAGACGCACCACCGGACGCGACATCGGTTCACCCACACCGACCGCATGCGACAGCACCAGATTGCGCTGCAGCAGTTCGAGCTGGTCGTGCGGAATATGCGTGCTGGCGAGGCGCCCGAAACCCGTGTTGATGCCGTAGGCCGGCTCGCCTTTCGCGGCGATATCGGCAACGGCTTGCGCACAGGCGTCGATGGCGGCATGGCTGGCGGGATCGAGTTGCAGCGCGACGTGTTCGCGAGCGATCTGGCGCAGTTGCGGGAGGGTCAGGTAGCCGGGCTTCAGAATCATCATGGTGTGTGTTCCTGTCTATACAATTTGAGACAAGTCTAGCGGGACGGTGTTGTATATACAACTTGTTTTTAATCGCCCGGGCCTAGGGGTTTCCATTAGGGCTCAAGCTGTCCGGCATATCGCCGCGAAGGCCGGCGGTGTCGGGCGGCGGCCCGATTGGCGCAGCAGCGGTATATACCGCATGAAACTTGTATATACACGCTCAAAATGTGAGTCGCCAAGTGGACAAAAAGCCGCCATGCGGCGGCTTGACGCTCGGCCAGACCACTACGTCGATTCAAGAGTTATAGGAGAGCCGGCTGAACGCGCGACTCGAAACGCGCCGCTAAAGCTTCACGCGCGCCGCGATGAAGTCCAGAAAACACTGCACGCGCCCCGTCAGCGACGCGCTCTGGTAGTACACCGCGCTCACCGGCTGCCGCTCGTCGCGCAGAACGTTGCCGAGAATGGGTACGAGGCGGCCGTCGCGCACGTCGGCGGCGGTCATGAAGTCGGCCAGACAGGCCACACCCCAGCCCGACAACACCAGTTGCCGCAAGGTTTCGCCGCTCGACGCGGTGATCGACGGTTCGATCCTGAACGACCCGGCGCCGGCCTTGCGCCCTTCGCGCAATGGCCAGCGGTTCAGATGCTCCGGCACCGTGAAGCCGATCAATCGATGCGCGCGCAACGCTTCCACCGACTTCGGTTCGCCGAATTCGGCCAGATACGCCGGGCTCGCAAGCACCCGCAGCCTGCTGGTGCCCAACGCGCGCGCATGCAGTGTCGAGTCCTGCAGCGCACCGATCCGGATCGCGATATCCACCTTCTGTTCCAGCAGATCGACGATCCGTTCGTTGCTGGTCAACTCCAGGCGCACTTGCGGATACAGCGCCGAAAACGCCTTCATATGCGGCGCCACGCAATGGAGCATGAACGGCGACGCCGCGTCCACCCGCAAGCGTCCCGAAGGCCGCCCGCGGCCTCGCGTGACGGATTCCTCGGCCTCCTCCATCGCCGCGAGAATCGCCCGGGCGCGTTGCAGGAACGCCTCACCCTCCTCGGTCAATTGCAGACGGCGAGTCGTGCGCCGCACCAGCGCGGTGTCGAGCTTCTGTTCGAGGCGCGTAAGCGCGCGGCTCACGCCGGACACCGTCTGCTCCAGCTTCTCCGCCGCCTTGGTGATCGAGCCGCTGTCGATCACGGTGACGAACGCCAGCAGCTCATCCGTGGAAGTTTTCATTGTTGATTTCGAGTCAATATTGATTTGAGACTAACACGCTTTTTGCGAGAATCAAGACGATGGATACTGCTTGCCTGTCATCGTGTTTCCAACCAGGAGAACGTCTTGAAGATCTTCATTACGGGCGCAAGCGGTTTTATCGGCGGGTCGATTGCCGCGCATCTGGCGCGCGCCGGCCACGGCGTGCGCGGTCTGATCCGCAATCCCGACCATGCCG
Organism: Paraburkholderia sp. BL21I4N1; assembly: GCF_002973525.1. Classification (GTDB taxonomy): domain Bacteria; phylum Pseudomonadota; class Gammaproteobacteria; order Burkholderiales; family Burkholderiaceae; genus Paraburkholderia. The sequence continues at coordinate 24,234 of NZ_PVEN01000010.1, read as the reverse complement.
CCGCATTGCAACGCCTCGGCATCGAGCCGGTCGTCGGCACGCTCGACGACCGCGCGCTGCTGATCGCCGAAGCGCAAACCGCGGACGCCGTCATCAACGCCGCCAGCAGCGACCATGAAGGCGCGGTGAAAGCGTTGATCGAAGGACTCGCCGGTTCCGGTAAGGTGCTGCTGCATACCAGCGGATCGAGCATCGTCGGCGATGCGTCCGGTGGCGAAGCGGGTCAGTCGCGCATCTATCACGAGGACGCGTTGCCCACGCCGACCGCCGACAAGGCGGCCCGCGTCGCGATCGACCAGCTGGTGCTCGACGCCGCGCGCCAGAACATCCGTTCGGCGGTGCTGTGCAATACGCTGATCTATGGTCACGGCGCGGTGCCGGGCAGCGCGAGCGTGCAGTTGCCGCGCCTCGTGCGGCAGGCGCAAAAGAGCGGTGTCGTGCGTCATGTGGGCAGCGGCGGCAACATCTGGTCGAACGTGCATATCGACGACGTCGCCGAACTCTATCGGCTCGCGCTCGAGAAAACGCCGGCCGGTACGTTCTATTTCGTCGAAAGCGGCGAAGCGTCGTTCCGCGATATGAGCGCGGCAATCGCGCGCGCAATGAAACTCGGCGAGCCGCAAGACTGGCCGCTCGACGAAGCGCAAAAGGAATGGGGCTACGAAATGGCCTCGTACGGCCTCGGTTCGAACAGCCGGGTGCGCGGTGTGCGCGCACGCAAACTGCTGGGCTGGCAGCCGAAGCGCAGCTCGGTAATCGACTGGATCGAGCACGACATGATGTGATGTCTTCGGCGGGACTTTCTTCGGGACGTCCCCCCGCGAAAACGTAATCCGTGTAAGCGGCGCCGTTGCGAATTCGTAAGCTCAACTCGCTAGAATCGCGCTCAACTGATCGTGCGATTCGATTCCGCGAGTCGCCCCTGAGCCCGGATTTGATCGATGACTTTGGCGCTGAATTTCGACTGGCTGACGAACCTGCTGGCGATACTGTTCGTCGTGGCGTGTCTTTACGATGCACGTTACGACGAATACGGCACGTTGACGCTGGCGGCGGCCGCAATGGGCCTCGCCGTGATGGCCATGGAGCTGTTTCTCAAGCCCGCTTTCGACATGGCGCTTTGAGCATGACGCCGCGCGACGCGGCGTGATTCGCTTTTCGATCGGCTTGAGGCCTCCATGCTGGTGGGCACGCCGGTCACGCAAGCGCACCCACCCTTGCCTCACACCGCGACTTCCGGCGGCGCCTGACGAAACCAGCGCGTGATCCAGCCGAGATAGCACAAACCCACCACGAACCACACCGCGCCGAGCACCAGCGCGGTCTTCTCGAGACTCACCAGTAGCCACACGTCGGCGATTGCGCCGGCCAGCGGAAACAGCAGGCCGCCGACGATACCCATCGCGTTCGCCGTGCCCTTCGCGTTGAAGAACTGGCGGATCACGCACAGGTTGACCGCGGTGAACGCGAGGAACGCGCCGAAGTTGATGAACGACGTCGAGGTCGCCACGTCGAGTTTCAACGCGACGAGACCGATCGCGCCCGCAATCGCGATGTTCAGCGCCGGCGTCTTGAACTTCGGATGCACGAAACCGAAGATGCGTTTCGGCAGCACTTCGTCGCGCCCCATGGCATATAGCAGACGCCCCACGCTCGCCTGCGCAGAGATACCCGAGGCGAACTGCGCGAGAATCAGACCGGCCAGAAACACCGTCACGAAGAGGTCGCCGCCCACTTTACGCGCCACTTCGAAAGCCGCCGAATCCGGGTCCTTGAAGACCGCGCCCGGATGGGCGAGTTGCACCGTGTAGGCCGCTATCACGAAGATCGCGCCGCCGATCAGCGCGATCAGCACGATGGCGCGCGGCATGGTCTTCTCAGGCGCAACGGTTTCCTCGGTGAGCGTCGACACCGCGTCGAAGCCGAGATACGAGTATGCGGCAATCGCGGCGCCGGCCATCGTCGCGGAAAACGGCACGTGCGGCTTGAAAAACGGCTCTGCCGACAACAGGCCGCCGGGACCGGACGCCGCCGTCACGTAATGGCAGCACAGCACCACGAACAGCGCGACGATCGCCAGTTGAACGACCATCAGCACGATGTTGAAGCGGTTCGCCAGCTCGATGCCGAGAATGTTCAGCGCACTGGTCAGCACGATAAACGCAACGATCCAGATCCAGCTCGGAATGTGCGGAAACGCGGCGCTCAGGTAGGCGGCGCCGATCAGCCAGATCACCATCGGCAGGAAAAAGTAGTCGAGCAGCGTCGCCCAGCCGATCATGAAACCGAGGTGCGGGTTGAAGCTTTTACGCGTGTACGTATAGGCCGAACCGGCCACCGGGAACAACCGTGCGAGTTTGCCGTAGCTGAGCGCGGTGAACGCGATCGCGACCAGTGCGATCAGATAGGCGAGCGCGGCGGTGTCGTCGCTCGCGCTCGCCAGCACGCCGTAGGTGCCGTACACGATCAGCGGCGCCATGTAGGCGAGGCCGAACAGCAGGACCGACGGCAGGCCGAGCGTGCGTTTCAGATGCGGGCTGTGCGAGGCCGCGGGTTCGGCGGCGGACGATGAAGTCATACGGTGTCTCCTCTTGCAAATGGGCGAGCGTCGCTAGGGCGCGATTTGCGGCGCGCCCCGGTCGAGCCGGGTCGTTCAGACTTGCGGGATGCGCGGGGTTCGCGCTGGTGTTTTTTTGTTATCGACGCGCTGCGGTGTCACTCAACGCGCGCGCATCACGCGTAGACGTTGTCCGTTTTCGCCGTCTTCGGTGGCGAGATCGAGGGCGATACGCGCGTCGTGCAGATAGCGGTAATGTTCACGCGCGCCTTCGAGGCGCGTGGGGTCGAGCGTGGCCCGCAGCACGGTTTCCTGCTGGCCCGCGTCGCTCACCACGTCGCCGAACGGATCGATCAGTGCCGATTCGCCGGGGAAGGTCAGGTCGTCGTCGCCTGAACCGATACGATTGACGAGCGCCGCGAACATCTGGTTTTCCATTGCACGCGCAACGATCGCGCGACGATGCACCGGTCCGAACGGGTCCATGTTGCCGTTGGTCACGATCAGCAGATCCGCGCCCAGCGACGCGACCGCGCGCGCCGTTTCGGGAAATTCGATGTCGTAGCAGATCAGCATGCCGACGGTCAGGCCTTTGAAGCTGCACACTTCATAGCGGTCGCCCGGTTCGAACACGCCGACGTCCGACGCCCACAGATGCGTCTTGCGATAGCGCAGCGCGATTTCGCCGTGTTCGTCGACGAGTACCGTGGTGTTGAAGAAACGGCTGCCGTCGCGTTCGGCGAGACCCACGGCCACGGCCACGCGGGCTTCACGGGCCGCCTGGCGCACTGCCGTGAGAGAGGGGCCGTCGATCGGTTCGGCTACCGTGCGGATGTTGTCGCGTGTCGGGAAGCCCGACAGCGTGGTCTCCGGAAACACCATGAGATCGGTGCCGACGGCACGCTGGCCGATAGTGTGCAGCACGCGTTGCACGTTCGCGCCGCTAACGCCGGTTGCGCCGTCCACGATGGGGATTTGCGCCAGTTCGAGTTGAAGCATTGTGTCTCCTGTCGGCCGGAGTTAGCGCCTTGGCGCTTACTCCAGTCCCATGCACTTGTTGCAAGCTATTGCGTTTCTGCGTTACACGGCGCCCCTTTCCCGGCGTCCGCGATCAGGTTGGGCCTATTATTACCAGACATATTTTTGTTCGTAATTACCCGGCTGGGTTACCCTCATTGGAGCACGCATGGAACTCGAATGGCGCGATCTGGCCTTTCATCGCGAGATCGGCGCGGTTATCGAAGCACTCGATAGCGCGCAATTCTGGACACGCCTCACGCGCGCGCTCGAACGCTACGTCGCCTTCGACAACTGGGTCGCGCTACGCTTCACGCCCGGCGAAGCGCCGCTCGTATGCGCCGAATCGCCCACGCCGGACGGCGCCGTCGACGCGATGTTCCAGGACTACCTTGCCGCGCTGTATCAGCTCGATCCGTTCTATATCGCCGCCACCGACCAACCCGCGTCGGGCTTCGTCACGCTCGCCGATGTCGCGCCCGACAACTTCTCGATGACCGAGTACTACCAGCGGTACTTCAGGAAAAACATCGTCGGCGACGAGGTGCATTTCAATTACCTGATCGACGCCCGGCACACGCTCGCGTTTTCACTCGGTGCGACGCAGCGATATGGCGAGCGCGATCTGGCCGTGCTCGCGCTGTGCGCGCCATGGGTGATCGCGTTGTTGCGGCAACGCCTGCCTTATGAAAGGTTCGACGCGGCGACGGTGCAGCCGCGCTTCGGCGAGAACCTGGCCGACACCGCGGCGCAAATTCCGTTGCAGGCGGACACACCGCCGGACACCCCTGCGTACGCGGCACGCTTCGCCCAGGTCGCGTCGGCGGGCGGCCGCGCCGCGCTCACCGCACGTGAAGTCGAAGTGGCCATGCTGACCTTGAGCGGGTTTTCGACACGCGCGATAGCGGAGAAACTCGCCATCTCGTTCGAGACGGTGCGCGCACACAAGAAGCACATCTATACGAAACTCAACGTCAACTCGCAGTCGGAATTGTTCGCGTTGTTTTATGACGCGGGACGTCAGGGCGCCTGACGTCCCCGGTCGAGTTGCGTCGCGGCGTGCCGCGTCACGTACCGCACGCCGCACAACCGCTGCTGGGCTTTTTATCGTCGTAGCGGTCGTGATGCCTGAGCCAGTCGGTCATGCCTCTCGTTTCCTCGCGGCCTTTCGGCGTGACGTCGAGATGCGCGTAGGTGTTGATGAACCGCTCGCCGCCGCGTCCGTAGCAGGAATACGTGTGGTACACGTCGCCGCGTTCGTCCTTGTAGAACACGCTGTGGCCGTGCAGTTCGTCGATCCCGACATCCGTCTCAGTGAAGTTGTAGAACGCCTTCTTGCTGGCCACTTCTTCGGGTGTGAACGACACGTGATAGTCGAAATTGAAATCGCTACCGTTCGACGACACCCATGGAAACACCCATCCCATACGTTTCCTGAATACCTCGATTTTCGCGAGCGGCGCCAGCGAGACTGTCACGTACGACACATCGTGATGTTCGAGATGCGTGACGATGCCGACCATATGATCGGACACGAACGAGCAGCCAACACAGCCCTCTTCCCACTCCGGGCCCAGCATGAAGTGATAAACGATCAACTGGCTGCGTCCGTCGAACAACTCGGCCAGCGTCTTGCGCCCTTGCAGCGTGTCGAAACCATAGGTCTTATCGACCTTGACCCAAGGCAACTCGCGACGCTTGCGCGCGAGTTCGTCGCTGGCGCGCATATGCGCCTTCTCTTCAACCAGTAGCGCGCGACTCGCGGCCAGCCATTCCTCTCTCGATTCAATCCGGTGCTGCGGTTCCATTTACGTCTCCTTTCCTGCACCGTGCAGGTTGAATCCGACACGTCCAATACAGCGAAACGAACTCACGCGAAGTAGCGTTCCAGCGAATCGAGCCCACCCGACCAGCCACGGCGATGATCGTCGGCCTGCGCTTGGTCTGTGAACCGTTCGTGCGTGAGCGTCAGCCATGTGGCGTCGCCGTCCGACTCCAGCAGCACCGTGACCAGCGATTCGTGTTCCGCGTTGTGGCGCCATCGCCAGGTGAACACGAGCTTGCGATCCGGGACTATCTCCAGATATTGCCCGTTGGCCTCGAGCTCGCGACCGTCCGCCTTGCGATACACGATCGAGTAGCGACCGTCGACGCGCACATCCAGTTCGGCGCGCACCACCGGCGTATCGCCGGGGTTCATCCATTTGATCAGTTGCGCCGCTTCCGTCCAGGCGCGGAAGACTTTGGCGGGCGCGGCGTTGAGACGCCGCTGGAGGGTGAGGCTGGATTGGGCGGGCATGGGACTTCCTCCTGTTCGACGAAAGCGGCGAGCCCATCGAGCGATGCCGACCAGAAACGCTGATAACGGCTGAGCCACGTCATGGCGTCTTCCATCGGACCGGCCACCAGGCGGCACGCCACCGTCCGCCCGGTCTTGTTGCGGGTGATCAGACCGGCTTCGGACAGCACATCGAGATGTTTCATCACAGCCGGCAAGGACATCGCGAACGGCTCGGCGAGTTCGCTGATCGACAGTTCGCGCCCGGACAGGCGCGAGAGCAACGCACGCCGCGTGGGATCGGAGAGCGCCGCGAACGTGCGGTCGAGTAGGGTTTCATTAAACTTAACCATAAGGTTAAGTATAGAAATGCACGTCAGGAAGTCAAGGACAGGTGGGCGCTTTCTCAACGGACCTGATTGAGGCCGGAAGCAACGAGGGGAACGACAGCAACGCGGAAAAAAAGATACGCGGCACATCGCGGATAAAGCCGTGCGACGTACCGCGTCAAGGTGGAGAACAACCGACTACACGGTCGAGCAAAGCGGCCTGCAAAGACCCGCCCTGCTCTTGCGCTACTGCAAAATCAATTCAAACGTGGAACGAGGCCCACGCGCACGATCAGATCGCCCAGCCGCCGAGATAGAACCCGACCAGCACCACGGCGATCGCCACCGTGCCCACGTTCAGCTTGCGATATTCGCCGCTGATCACGCGGCCGATCACCAGCGTCGCGAAACCGAGCATGATGCCCGTCACGATGTTGGCGGTCAGCACGATGAACACCGCGCACATCAGGCCCGACATTGCGTCGACCATATCGTCCATATGCAGCTTGCTGACGTTCGACAGCATCAGCAGACCCACATACATCAGCGCCGGCGCCGTTGCATACGAAGGCACGAGACCCGCCAGCGGCGAGAAGAACATCACCACGAGGAACAGCAAACCGACTACCGCCGCCGCCATACCGGTCTTCGCGCCGGCTGCCACGCCGACCGTCGATTCGATGTACGCCGCTGCCGGTGCGCCGCCGAGCAGGCCCGAGAAAATCGAGCTCAGCGAATCGGCCGTCAATGCGCGGCCGCCGTTGATGATGCGGCCGTTTTCGTCGAGTTGACCGGCTTGCCCTGCGACGGCGCGAATCGTGCCGGTCGCGTCGAACACCGCGGTCATGACGAGTGCCAGCACGCTAGGCAGAACCGTCATCGACAGCGCGCCCTTGATGTCCATCGCGCCGATCAGCGAAGCGTGGCCCGGCGCGCTCAGCGATGGCACCGCGAACACGCCGTGGAACGACATGGCCGGATCGATGAAGAAGGCAATTGCGGAGATCGCGACGATCACGATCAGGATCGAACCCGGCACGCGACGGCGCACCAGACCGAAGATCGCGGCAAGTCCCGCCACCGACATGATCGCCGGCAAGGCCCTGATATTGCCCAGCGCGACCGGCAAACCGGCGCCCGGATTCTTTACGACCAGACCCACGTCGTTCGCGGCGATCAGCAGCAGGAACAGGCCGATACCAATCCCCGTGCCGTGCGCGATGCCGGTCGGCAGATTGCGCAGAATCCACGAACGCACGCCCGTCACCGAGATCGCGGTGAACACGACGCCCATCAGGAACACCGCGCCGAGCGCGACATTCGGATGCAAGCCTTTACCGAGTACGAGGCCGAACGCCGTGAAGGCCGTCAGCGAAATCGCGCAGCCGATGGCGATCGGCAGGCGCGCCCAGATGCCCATCAGCAGCGAGCCGAACGCAGTGGTCAGACACACCGCGACGAATACGGCGCTGGTATCGAAACCCGCGCGGCCGAGCATGCCCGGCACGACGAAGACGGAATAGACCATCGCGAGGAAGGTCGTAATGCCCGCGATGATTTCCTGGCGCTGCGAACTGCCGCGCGCGGAGATTCCAAAATAGCGGTCGAGAAAGCCCTTTCCGTCGAATGATTCGACGGCGACTTCGGAAATCGGTTGGGCGTGGGGTTCCATCATGATGAGTGCCTCCTTTATCAGCGTACTGAAGCGGCCGTCACTGCGGGCGCCATCAGGGTCTCGTCTCGTTGAGTTGGTTTATTGGGGAATGTCGTCGTTTTTTGCTGTCTCGAAATGTAGGGCAACACAAATATGTCTCCCATCGCATGAATGGCATGCCGGACATGTCGAGACGCTTATATCTTTTACCCAGCGGCAAACTGGGCGGGCGAGCCAAGCGTTTACACCTACGCTTTGTCATGAAGATGTGAGCGGGTTTTGCGGCGTCCGGCGCATGAAAAACGCGCGCAATCCGCAGATGAAACTTCGCGCGCGGCATGAACCCTGCTAATGCCGTACCTGTCAGATGGCCTGCAAAAGCGGGGCGCCCGACGTCGCGGGTTACACTCTGGCCCATTCCTGTCTTAACCGCGGCGGCCTTTTTTCGACCTTTGGCCGTCATTCGCACTGGCCCATGGAGTCCTTCTTGATGAGTGGCGGTTTCTCGCGTCCTGCCTGGCGTTTGCCGATTCTTGCTCTGTTCGCGCTGTTTGCGCTGTCCGGTTGCAGCCTGCTGTGGGGCCCGCAGCAGGCGCCGATCGTCGATGCCACGGTAATGCCTGTCGAGCCCGCCAGCGCGCCCGTAGCGGCCTCCGAACCCGAGCCGGTCGAGACCGAGGCGGCCAAACCCGAGCAGCCGAAAAAACCGCCGAAGCCGGTCGTCAAGCCGCGCAAGGTCGAGCCGCCGCCGCCCGTCGTCGTCACGCCGCCGCCTCCGCCGACGCCCGCCCCGCTGATCGTGCTGCGCACGATCGAGCGCAGCGAAGCGCGCACGCTGCTCGATAGCGAGGTACAGAAGCCCGACGGCAAGGTGGTCGGCCGCGCGGTCGATTTGATCGCGGACGCGGGCGGCAAGCCGCGCGAGATGGTCGTGAATCTGCAGGGCTTCCTGGGGGTGGGCGACCGCAAGGTGAACTTCCCGTGGAGCGCGTTCCGTTTCACGCCGAGCGCGAAGACCGCGCCGATCACGCTCAACGCGGCCGCCGTGCCGGCCAATGCCGCCAAACCGGCCGGTGTGCAATTGCCGCTGATCGACGCCACGGTGGAACGCGCGAACGGCGCCAAGGTGGGTCGCGTGATCGATGTGCTGATCGACGGCAATGCGCAGCCGCAGGCGGTCGTGCTCGACGTCAACGGCATGGTCAGCACCGAACGTCGCACGATTGCCGCGAACTGGTCGGCGCTGCACTTCGTCACGAAAGACAAGGAGCTGCATCCGCAGATCGATCTGAGCGACGCGCAGATCAACGCGACGCCGCCGTACGTGAGCGACAAACCGGTGCGCGCCGTCTCGCCGGCCCCGCCGTCCACGCCTGCCGCCGCGACCGCGCCGCCGGCGACGACGGCCTCAGCCGCGGCAGGTTCCAACGCACGGGCGGCCCGATGAACGGCCGTACTTTGGTAACCACGCGCAGTCTTCGCGCGCTCGACTGGATGAATTTTTTCGTCGCCAATGTGCAGACGGGGTTCGGGCCGTTCATCGCGTCGTATCTGGCGTCGCACAAGTGGACCCAGGGCGAGATCGGTATGGCGCTCTCCGTGGGCACGATCAGCGCGATGGTGAGCCAGGTGCCGGGCGGCGCCGCTGTCGACGCATTGCGCAACAAGAAAGGCGCGGCCGCATGGGCAATCTTCGCGATCATTCTGAGCGCGGTGCTGTTGGCCGTGAGTCCGACCGTGCTGCCGGTGATTGCCGCCGAAGTGTTCCACGGCTTTGCCAGTTGCATGTTGACGCCGGCGTTGGCGGCGATTTCGTTCGCGCTGGTCGGGCGGGCGAATCTCGGCGACCGGCTGGGGCGCAATGCGCGTTGGGCGTCGATCGGCAGCGCGGTGGCCGCGGGGCTGATGGGCGTATTCGGCGAATACTATTCGCCGCGCGCGGTGTTCTGGTTGACGGCGGCGCTGGCCGTGCCCGCATTGTTCGCTTTGGCGATGATCCAGCGCACCGACACGATCGAGTTGCCGAAGGCCGGTCCGACGCCGCAGCAGATCGCGCGACGCGAGAGTCTGCGCGAGTTGTTGCGTGACAAGCGGATGTTGTTGTTCGCGGCTTGTATCGTGCTGTTTCATTTGTCGAATGCGGCGATGTTGAATCTTGCCGCGGGCGAAGTGACGGCCGGCATGGGCGATAACGTGCAGCTCGTGATTGCCGCGTGCATTATCGTGCCGCAGGCGATCGTGGCGATGATGTCGCCGTGGGTTGGGCGCTCTGCCGAGCGGTGGGGACGCAGGCCGATTCTGTTGTTGGGGTTTTCGGCGTTGCCGATCCGGGCATTGCTGTTTGCCGGGATTAGCAGCCCGTATTTGCTGGTGCCGGTGCAGATGCTCGACGGGTTGAGTGCGGCTGTTTTCGGTGTGATGTTGCCGCTGATCGCGGCGGATGTTGCCGGTGATAAGGGGCGCTATAACCTTTGTATCGGGTTGTTTGGGTTGGCTGCGGGGATTGGGGCTACGTTGAGTACGACCGCGGCGGGGTTTGTGGCTGATCACTTTGGAAATGCGGTTAGCTTTTTTGGGCTTGCGGCTGCGGGGGCGTTGGCGGTTTTGCTGGTTTGGGCGGCTATGCCGGAGACTCGGGATGCGGCCAGGGCCGAAGATTCGGGTGGGGTGGCCGATGGAGAGGCTGCTCGGTGATTAGGGCTGAAAGCGGGTTTTTGACTTTTGTGGCTTCTTTTCTGTGCTCTTTTGGGGTTGGCCTTTCCTTGCTTTCTTAGTGGTCTATTAGCGTTGCCCCTGTGCGGGGCGGCACCTACTTTTCTTTGCCTGCCGCAAAGAAAAGTAGGCAAAAGAAAGCGGCTCACACCGCTAACCATGAAGCGGGTCCCTCGCGCAGTCACGGTAGTGGCGCATCTGGAATCCGTGCTCTCGCACATTCCGCGTTCGTGACACAGCAGTCATTCTTCCGGCGGCGCTGCGCGCGCCCCCGGGTCGTTCAGCAAACCCGTGGTGAATTTTGGGGTATTTCGGCGCCCCGCCGAGGCGAAGCCGACGGCTCCCACAACACAAAAGCGAAGCCACTGGTGTCCACGCCGACCCCTCCGGCGAGCGCATCGCGCGAGACGGGATGAATGACGCCTTTGTCACTGAAGCGGAATGTGCGAGGGCACGGATTCCAGATGCACCACTACCGTGGCTGCGCGGGGGACCCGCTTCATGGTTAGCGGTGTGAGCCGCTTTCTTTTGCCTACTTTTCTTTGCGGCAGGCAAAGAAAAGTAGGTGCCCCCCCGCACAGGGGGAACGCTAATAGACCACTAAGAAATCAAGGAAAGGCCAACCCAAAAAGAGCACAGAAAACACGCCGCAAAAAAGGCAAAAAAAACCATCACCCAATATCCCGCCCAGCCGTCTCAGGCATAAACGGCAACGCCAACAAAGAAACCACCCCACACCCAATCAGATACCAGGCCGGCGCAAGATTACTCCCAGAAACCTGAATCAACCACGTAGCGAAGAACTGCGCAAACCCACCAAAGATAGAAACCCCGAGACAATAAACAATCGACATCCCGGTAGCCCGAATCTCGCGGGGAAACACCTCCGGCAGCATGACGATATTAGGCACGGCGGTAAACGCGACCAGCACAGCCAACCCCGCGACAACCGACAACAAAACCGCCACGGAAGGCATAGCATTAATCACCATAAACGCCGGATACACAGCCAGAATCAGCAAGACCCGCGACACACCCAACACCCACTTGCGCCCCACCCGATCCGACAACGCGCCGGCAAGCGGCGAACAGACCACCGTGACAACGGCCGCGGTCCACGCGGCCCACAACGCCGACGACATCGGCAGATGCAAAATCCGGATCGCGTAAGTCGACAGATAGAACAGCACGATGTAGTTCGCCGCCGTCCCGCCAATGGTTGTCACCACACCCATCGTAATCACCCGCGAATGCTCGCGAAACAGCTCACGCACCGGCTGCGAAGCGGGCACCGTCGAAGCCGACCGCACACCCGCACCGTCCTCGACACCCGGCAACGTCTCATCCAGATGGCGCCGGATATAAATCCCGATCGGTCCCATCGCCATGCCGATTACAAACGGCACGCGCCAGCCCCAGCTCTCCAGCGCGGCAGTCGACAACGCGGCCGCCAACGCAACGCCAAGCAACGACCCGCACACCGTATTCAACCCCTGACTCACGAACTGCCAGCTGCCGTAAAATCCGCGTGTCTTATCGCTGCCATACTCCAGCAATAGCGACGTCGAGGCGCCAATCTCACCACCCAACGCAAACCCCTGCACCAGCCGCGCGAGAATCACCAGCAACGGCGCGGCAATGCCGATCGCCGCATACGTCGGTGCGAACGCAATGATTGCCGAGCCGAGCGTCATCAGCCATAACGTCAGGCTCATCGCCGCCTTGCGGCCGGCACGATCGGCGTACGCGCCAAGCACGATGCCGCCCACCGGACGCATGATGAACCCCACGCCGAACGTCCCGACCGCCAGCATCAATTGCGCAAGCTGCCCCTCCACCGGGAAATACAGCTTGCCGATAATGGTCGCGAAGAAGCTGTAAATCGTGAAGTCGAAAAACTCGAGACCGTTGCCCAGCGTGATCGCGGCAATCGCCTTCGCGTGGCGCTTGCGTTCGGCGGGCTGCGCGGCCGGCATGCCCTGCAGGGCAAGCGCGTCGGTGCCGGCGGGTTGCGGTGTGGCGGAATAGTCCATCTGTGTCTCCGTGATGTCCTTGCTGCTGAGTCAAAGCACACGTCATAGCGCACGCGCGGGCTCGAGCCGGCCCGTCACATCCGCCTCAGACGAGAAACGTCTGCGCGAGTCTCACCCAGTAAGCGGCGCCGGTCGCGAGGCAGTCGTCGTTGAAGTCGTAGCCAGGGTTGTGCACCATGCAGCCGCCCTCCCCATCGCCATTGCCGATAATCAGGTAGCTGCCGGGGCAACGCTCCAGCAGGAACGCGAAATCCTCACTGCCGGTCAGCGGTTGCATGTCGGCGATCAGGCCGTCTTCTCCGAGCCAGTCGAGCGCCACTTGCCGCGCGAGGTCGGTCATTTCCGCATCGTTGACGAGCACGGGATAGCGGCGCTGGTAATCCACCTGCGCGCTGGCGCCGAATACCGCGGCCGTTCCGCTCGCCACGGCGGTGATCCGTTCCTGCAAATAATCGCGCACCTCGGGTTTCAAGGCGCGCACCGACAGACGCATCTCGGCGGTCTCAGGAATCACGTTGGGCGCTTCGCCCGCGTGAATCGCGCCGACGGTGATGATGGCCATGTCGAGCGGCGCGACGTTGCGCGACACGATCGACTGCAACGCCAACACCATTTGCGCACACACCACCACCGGATCGACTGCCTTATGCGGCACCGCGCCATGACCGCCGCGCCCCGTCACGGTGATGATGACGGTGTCCGACGAGGCCATGAACGAGCCCGGCAGAAAGCCGAATTTGCCCGTAGGGAAGCCCGGCATGTTGTGCATCGCGAACACGGCGTCGCACGGAAACTTCTCGAACAGGCCATCTTCCAGCATCTTTTTCGCGCCGGCCTGCCCCTCTTCGGCCGGCTGGAAAATCACATTCACCGTACCGTCGAAATCCTTCTCCCGCGCCAGATGTCTGGCCGCGGCGAGCAGCATTGCCGTATGGCCGTCGTGGCCACATGCGTGCATCTTGCCGGGCACCTTGCTCGCGTACGGCAAGCCGGTCGTTTCCTGAATCGGCAACGCGTCCATGTCGGCGCGCAGACCCAGCTTGCGTGTGCCGCCGCCTACTTTCAGTTGCCCTACGACACCCGTTTGACCCAGCCCGCGATGCACCGTGTAGCCCCATTCCTGCAGACGTTCGGCGACGAGGTCGCCGGTGGCGAACTCTTCGTACGCCAACTCCGGCTGCGCATGAATGCGGCGGCGCAGCGCGATCATTTCGTCTTCGAGTTCGGCGATGCCCGCCGGAATGGCCATGGTGTTCATGTGTCGTCTCCGTCAATGAAAAGCGTGACCCAGCATAGCGACGCCGATTTTCCAGCGGCAGGCGTAAAATCGTTGCGCCAGCAACTTCTGGTTGCCACTCTTGCCCCAATTCGACAGATGAAACTGCATCAACTCAGCACGTTAGCGGCGATTGCGGATACCGGCAGTATCCGGGCCGCGGCTCGGTCGTTAGGCCTTTCGCCCGCCGCCGTCACCAAGGCGGTACGCGAACTGGAAGCGGATATGCAGGCACCGCTGGTGATCCGCAGCGCGAGCGGCGTCGCGTTTACCGAGTTCGGCCGTACGCTGGTTGTGCATGCAAGAGTGGTATTAGGGCAGCTGCAACGCGCGCAAGCGGAGATCGACGCCTTGCGCGGCGCGGCGGCCGGCAAACTGTCGATCGGCGTCACGCCATGGGTCGCGTTGACGTTTCTGCCGCCCACGGTGCGGCGCTTCCGGCAACGCATGCCGGAAGTGCAGCTGGAGTTTTTCGAAGGGTTGCTCGCGGTCGTGCAACCGCGCCTGCGCGACGGCAGCCTGGATTTTTCGATCGGCCGGCCGCCGCCCGCGTCGCCGCAATCGGAGTTTCACAACGTACCGCTGTTTTCGACGCATTCGGCCGTGGTGGCGCGGCGCGATCACCCGAAAGCCGGTTGCCGCACGCTGCTCGAACTGGAAGACGCGGAGTGGGTGCTGAACTGGGACCCGGCCAGCCGCGAGTCGATTTCGGACAACCTGTTCCGCAAGCGCGGCATGCGGGTGCCGCACACCATTCATCTGGCGCACTCGCTGGCTGTGGTATTGGGGCTGCTCGCGCACACGGACATGCTCAGCATTTTTCCGTGGCCGCTCGCGGAAGTGACACTCGCGAAAGAAAATCTGTGGGCGCTGCCGCTGCGCGAAACCGTGGATGAAACCATCGTCAGCATCACGTCACGCCGTGGCGCGCCAACGAGTCCGGCGGCCACGTGTTTTCTCGACTGTCTGCGTGAAGTGATCGACGAAGCGGCGCGCTCGCAGGAACCCGAGCAACGCCGCCTGTTTCATTCGATCGAGTTACTGCTTTAGCGATGCCTGAATCGCGTCAGCGTGAGCGTGATTGTCGACGCAAACGCAGTCGCAAGTTGTGGGCTCAACCTTCGTAGCCCACCACACCCTTGATCTCCAGAAAGTCTTCCAGTCCGAACTCGCCGTACTCGCGGCCGTTGCCCGATTGCTTGAAGCCGCCGAACGGCGCATCGGGATTGTAGTCCGCGTAGTTCAGATAGATCGTGCCGGTACGCAAGCGCCGGGCCACCGCACGCGCATGCTCGATCGAACCGGACTGGATATAGCCGGCAAGACCGTAGAGGCTGTCGTTGGCCATGGCGATCGCTTCGTCTTCGGAGTCGTAGGCGAGGATCGACAGCACCGGTCCGAAGATTTCTTCGCGCGCGATCGTCATGTCCGGCGTGACCTTGCCGAATACCGTCGGGCGCACGAAATAGCCGTCTTTCAGGCCTTCGGGACGGCCGGCGCCACCCGCCACCAGCGTGGCGCCCTCTTCCATGCCCACGCCGATCAAACGCTGGATCTTGTCGAACTGCGCTTCGCTGATGACCGGACCGAGATCGGTGCCTTCCGCATTGGCCGGCCCGACCTTCAGCGCTTCGGCCGCTTCTTTCGCGTATGTCAGCGCTTCGGCCTCACGCGCACGCGGCACGAACATGCGCGTGGGCGCGTCGCACGACTGGCCGCTGTTGTCGAAACAGGCCCGCGCGCCGCGCATCACCGCCTGCTTCAAATCGGCGTCTTCGAGAATCAGGTTGGCCGATTTGCCGCCCAGTTCCTGATGCACACGCTTGACCGACTCCGCCGCCGCTTTCGCGACCTGCACGCCGGCGCGCGTCGAACCGGTGAACGACATCATGTCGATGTCCGGATGACACGACATCGCCTCGCCCACCGTGCGGCCTTCGCCGTTCACGAGGTTGAACACGCCGGCCGGCACACCCGCCTCGTCGAGAATCTCCGCGAAGATCAGGCCCGACAGCGGCGCCAGTTCCGACGGCTTGAGCACCATCGTGCAGCCCGCCGCGAGCGCCGGCGCAACCTTGGTGGTGATCTGCAAGGCCGGCCAGTTCCACGGCGTAATCAGCCCGCACACGCCGACCGCTTCCTTGCGGATCAGAATGCCGTTCTTCAGCGACTCGAACTCGAACGTATCGAGCGTGCGGATCATCGTTTCCAGATGCGCGACGCCGGTCCATGCCTGCGCGTCGTTCGCGTACTGCAGCGGCGCGCCCATTTCGCGGCTGATCGCGTGCACCATGTCGTCGTAACGCTTGCGGTAGACGTCGAGAATCGCCTGCAGCAGATCGATACGCTGCGCGATCGTGGTCTCGCTGTAAGCGGGAAACGCGCGCTTCGCGGCGGCGACCGCGCGATCGACGTCCGCCGCGCTGCCGAGCGCGATCTGCTCGAATGCCGCGGCGGTGGACGGATCGATCACGTCGAGCGTGTTCGCGTGGCTCGGCTCGAGCGGATCGACCCATTGACCGTCGATGTAAAACTGTCTGGTGTGTTGCATGGGCTTGTCCTTTACATGAAATGTTATGGGCCAGATCCCGGACGCGTGGATCGCGCCCGGGGCGGCGTCACCCGCTTTACATCGACGCCGCTCAATCTGAATGTCTTCAAATCGAAATTCACCGCTACGCTGCTTTGGCTCAGACTCCGGTTCAGCTTCGATCCCTGCATCGAATCGTCGAATTCAAGAACTTCGCAACCCGATTTTCAAGTCTGTTAACCAGGAGAGCCTCATGAGCAACATCACCTTCACCCGCATCGACGCCAAAGGCCCCGGC
Organism: Paraburkholderia sp. BL21I4N1; assembly: GCF_002973525.1. GTDB lineage: Bacteria > Pseudomonadota > Gammaproteobacteria > Burkholderiales > Burkholderiaceae > Paraburkholderia. The sequence continues at coordinate 7,550 of NZ_PVEN01000010.1, read as the reverse complement.
GCTACCGGCCTGAACCCGGCCCTGCACGATCCGGCCGACGTCATTCTCGACGGCGCCAAAGCCCCGCATGCGCTCAATGCCTATTCCGACGCGACCAACATGCTCTCGGCGGGCGTCTGGCAATGCGACGCGGGCACGCTGAAACTGGCCGACCTGCCGATTCACGAAGTGTGCGTGCTGATCGAAGGCGAAGTCGTGATCACCAGCGACGACGGCCGCAGCGAACACTATGCCGCCGGCGACGCCTTCATCCTGCACAAGGGCTTCTCGGGCACGTGGCACATGCCGGTCGCGACCAAGAAATACAGCATCGTGTACTGCGGCTGATTCACCCGCTAAGTCGCGGCGTTGCTTCACTGAAACGCTTCACCGAATACCGCACCCGCCAAGGTGCGGTTTTTTTATTCCGGCGGCAAGCACAAAACGACAAAACGCCCCGTTCAACCGTTACATCGGAAAACCCAGCGCCTTGATCGAATTGATCCACAGACGCCGCCAGCCGCCGCGATCGTCGGCGCCGTCAAACGCATTGAAGGTGATCTTCGCGGCAATCCAGCGCAGCGGCTCCGGCGGAATATACGAGGGCCCCTTGCGCGAAATATCGAGCGACGTGATGACCGTCTCGCGATTCCACGGCATGTCGAGGCCCATCTTCGCACCAAAGCGACTGCCCGCCACGCCGAAGCCCGTATAACCGGCCACGAACACGCTCTTGCCGCCGTGATAGCGCCGCGCGAACACCGCGCCGCGCGAGCAGTAATCGATCGGACCGCCCCACGCATGCGTGAAGCGCACGTCGTCGAGTTGCGGGAAGGTGCGATAAAACGCTTCGGCGAGTTTGTAATAGGTGCTTTCGTCGCGATCCGCGGCAGGGTTCGGATCGCCGCCGAAGTGATAGCTCACCCGGCCGCCGAAGATGATGCGGTTGTCTTTCGTGAGGCGGAAATAGTTGAGTTGTGTGCGCGTGTCGTAAATGCCCTGGCGGTTTTTCCAGCCGATGCGCGCCATCTGCTCGTCGCTCAACGGCGCGGTCGCGATGATGTGATCGCGCACCTGCATCACGCGGCGCTTGATGTCGGTCACGCCGACATCCGCGGTGCCGGTGCCGAGCAGCACGCGCGGCGTGTCGATGCTGCCCGCCTGCGTGTGCACGACCATCGTCGCGCCGCGATCTTCGAGGCGTGTGATCGGCGAATGTTCGTGCAGGCGCACGCCGAGCTTCAGCGCGGCGGCCTTCAGCCCCCACGCGAGCTTCGCCGGATGAATCGTGCCGCTGCGATTGCGCGACCACATCGCACCGGCGAACAGCGGCGAATCGAGTTGCTCGCGGGCACGCTCGCTGTCGAGCAGCACCACGTCGTGACCATGCGCCACATGCAGCTCGTAGTCGCCCTTCAGATGATCGAGGTGGCCCGGATCGACCGCCACCGTCATCTCGCCGTTCCATTCGGCGTCGGCTTCAATGCCGTAACGCGTCAACGAAGCCTTGAAACCGTCGAGGTTCTCCTGGCCCAGCTTTTCGAGTACGTCGAGGTCTTGCGGAAAAACCCGCGTGGCGTTCGGCAAGCCATGCATGACGGACGTCGAAATGATCCCGCCCGGTCGGCCCGATGCGCCGTATGCGACCTTGCCAGCTTCGACCAGCACGACGTCGAGCGACGGGTCGGCTTCTTTCGCCTGAATCGCGGCCCACAGTCCGGTGAAGCCGCCGCCCACCACGACCAGATCCGCCGAAGTCGGACCGATCAATTCCCGTTCGACAGCCGGTGCGCGCGGATTGTCCAGCCAGAACGGAAACAGCTTTACTCCATCAAACGCGCGCTTTACTGACTCGCTCATCTTGTTTGCCTGCTCTACTTGAATGCTTGTTGCCGGGTACTTCATCGATCCAGTTGCGCGGAAAATGCGTGTCAACCGGCGTCCTGCGTGTCCAATGCCTTTTCGGGTTCGCGGTATTCACCGCCCGCTCGCCCCGCGCGACGCGGCTGCGTGGGCGTTGACGTGCGCGTTTGCGATTCCGCCCGCGCCGTTGCTACGTTCAGCTTAGTCGCCGGCACCACCGGATGCACGCCGCGATTGCCCACCGAGCCGCCTCGCAACCAGCGTCGGCCGAGCGGACCATACACGCCGTCCGGCTCGGGAAAGCACTGCAACAACGCGATATACAACGTGCAGGCGAGCGTCAGCGAAACCGGCATGCTGATATCGAGGCCGCCCGCAAGCTGGCCGAGCGGACCGACAAACTGATCCGTCAGATTGACGAAGCACAGTCCGACCGCCGCGCTAGGAAGCCACGCGCCCATCGCGCGCCAGTTCCAGCCGTGCGTGAACCAGTAGTGACCGCCGCGGCCGCCGCGATTGAACACCTGCAAATCGTCCGACAGATAGAAACCACGCCGCGTGACGAAACCGATGATCATGATCATCATCCACGGGCAACTACAGGTATTGATCAGCACCGAGAACGTCGACACGCTTTCGACGAGGTTGAACGCGAAGCGGCCGAGAAAGATGAAGCCGATCGCGAGGCTCCCGATCAACAGCGTGGCGCGCACGCGGTTCAACAGTTTCGGGAACATGCTCGACATGTCGAGCCCCGTGCCGTAAAGCGCGGTAGTGCCGGTGGACATGCCGCCGATGATTGCGATCAGACACACCGGCAGAAAGAACCAGTTCGGCGAGATCGCCAGCAAACCGCCCACGTAGTTATTCGACGCAATGAAATCCGGCGCCTTGCTGGCGATGATGGTCGCCGTCGCGAGGCCGAAGAAGAACGGCACGAAGGTGGCGAGTTGCGCGAGCATCACCGCGAGGATCGTGCGCTTTCTCGGCGTGTTCTGCGGAATATAGCGGGCCCAGTCGCCGAGTGTCGACGCGAACGACACGGGGTTGCTCATCGCGACCAGCACGGCGCTGACGAAGGCCGGCCAGAACCCGGCCGAACCGAGCGCGACCTTGCCGGCGTACGCGCTGTCGAACGGCCCGGCGAAGGCGGCGATACCGACCACGAACAGCAGGCTCGCGGCCCACACGGCGATCTTGTTGACCCACAGCATGAAGCGGAAGCCGTAGATGCACACCGTCAGCACCAGCACCGCGAACAGGCCGTACGCGAAGCTCAGCGTCATCCAGTTGACCGGCAGACCGAGCAGATGATTCGCGCCGCCCACCAGCGCGTCGCCGGAACTCCACACGGCCAGCGAAAAGAACGCGACCGAGGTCAGCAGCGCGAGAAACGAGCCGACGATCCGGCCGTGAATACCGAAATGCGCGCCCGACGAAACCGGATCGCTGGTGCCGTTACGCGGACCGAACAGACTCATCGGCGCAAGAATGCACGAGCCGATCAGCACGCCGAGCACGATCGAATAGACGCCGGCCTTGAACGATAGACCGAGCAGCACGGGAAAGCTGCCCAGCACCGAGGTCGAAAAAGTATTGCAACCGCCGAACAGCAAGCGGAAGAGGTCGATCGGCCGCGCGTAACGCGAGCGATCCGGGATGCGTTCGAAACCGAATGTTTCGACTTGGGTGATGCCGTTGCTGCTCATTGTCTCCGACTCCTGTCACGGCCAGGTCATTCACGATGGCTTGCCGCGAGGATGCGGCGTCCACTTTTTGAGATGTCTGGACGCCACTGTAAAGACAATCGGCGCGGGCAAAAATATCGACCGCCCAACCTTTACTTCGATCGCGGGCGATGTAACCACACAAGCCCGCTACATAAAGCTTTCCGCGTAGCCACCGAGGCTACGTGGTGGCTCTCCAAAGGCTCTGGCGACAGCAAACGTCGATGCAAATCGCGAGAATCCGCGGCACGCGCGAACATGACGAAATCGTCATGTGCCGCTCATCCTGCTATGGGCGGCGCCCTCCTACGATGACGATTCCTGACTCCGGGACGTAACTCATGCGACGTACTCGACCCACGCGCGACAGGGCGACGCGCATTCCGAATCGCAGGGCGGCCATTTCGATTGCGTCGATACGCCGCTTCTTCCGACGCCAGAGCGAGACGCTGTCGCTCGCCGGCGGTGTGGTCTCGATCGTTGTCGGTTCGCTGGCGTTCTGGCTCAACCAGCCCGCGCATCTGTTCGACGGCGCGGCGGCGCAACGCGAGGCCAGCGCCATCCCGTCGCGGCAGGCGTGTGACGAGCCGACATTCGTCCACGGTGTGCTATCGCTCGAACTGGCAACGCGCCTTCGACGCGACGTTCCGACGCTGACCCAGCCGTATGGTGTCGATGCCGCCCGGCGCTGCGCACCGCAGAATCTCGTGGCTGCCACCGCGCCGCCCGAAGCCTGCCGAACTGGCGCCTGAGCGCTCGTACACCGACGCTTTCAATGGGCGGACCACGCCACCCTCCCGGTCGCCGCGCCGATCACCGCCGCCCGTCTCCGGCCGTCTTCATCATGCCTAACGCGGCAGCCCATTCAGATCCTGTCGTGGTATAACCCGATAACATACTCAGGATACCGTTATAAATTTCTCCACCTGTCACAGGTAGCCAATCGTCTCAAAAAAATCTGTTTCTATAATCGTTTCATACCCATGCCTAACCACATGAAAGGGCCCTGAATCGACCCGCCTTCGCCAGCCGTGCTATCCGCAGCCCCATCCCTCAGGCGCTCGCACCCGGCACCGCTCAAGACGCCGAGCTCAACCTCAACCGCCCTGCACCGCCACGCCGCCCGATTCGCACGGCGCTGCGCAGCGGGCGTCAACAGGAGAAAGACCATGCGAATTCTGATCGTCGACAACGAAGCGAAAAACGGCACGTATCTTCGGAAAGGTCTGACCGAAGCGGGCTTTGTCGTCGACTGGGTACAAGACGGCGTGACCGGCCAGCATCTCGCGCTGACCGAAGACTACGACATGATCATTCTCGACGTCGTCTTGCCCGGTCTGGACGGCTGGACCTTGCTGCGCAACCTGCGCCTGACGCATTCCACGCCAGTACTGCTGCTCACCGCCTGCGACGACCTGAACGACAAGGTGCGCGGGCTCGAAATGGGCGGCGACGACTATCTGGTCAAACCGCTCGATTTCGCCGAATTGCTGGCGCGCGTGCGCTCGATTTTCCGGCGCGGCGCCACGCGCGACCCGGCGCGGGACGCCGCGTCGCTCCACGTGGCGGATCTCGCGCTCGATCTGACGCGCCGCAAAGCCACGCGCCAGGGCGACAAGATCCTGCTGACCGCGAAGGAATTCTCGCTGCTGTGGCTGCTCATGCGCCGGCGCGGCGAAATCCTTGCACGCTCAACGATCGCATCGCAGGTCTGGGACATGAATTTCGACAGCGATACCAACGTGGTCGACGCCGCGATCCGCCGCGTGCGCGCGAAGGTGGACGATAACTACGAGCCGAAGCTGATCCACACCGTGCGCGGCATGGGCTACGTGCTCGAAGAGCGCAACCCGCCAGCGGGTTGATGCGACACGGGCAGCGGCGCCGCGCGCTTCAGTCGAGAAACTCAGCGGCACGCCGCCGCAGCACCGCGCCGAAATCATCCAGCCAGCCGATCGACAAGCGCCAGCTCTGCCAGTACAGATCCACATCGATATGCTTGCCGGGCGCGATCTCCACCAGTTCGCCGTTGGCCAGGTGCGTGGCGATCATCCGTTCCGGGCACATGCCCCAGCCCAGCCCCGTCACGCACGCGCGCAAAAAACCGGCTACATGCGGAATCCAGTGCAACGGCGGGTCGAGTTCCGCGCGTGTGATCCGGCGCATGAAGCGCTTCTGCAACTGATCCTTCGGATTGAAATCGACGCAGGGCGTGTGCCGCAAGCTCTCGCGCGTCACGCCATCGGCAAAATGGCGCGCCTGAAACGCTGGCGAGCACACCGCCAGATAGCGCATGCGCCCAAGGCGCGTGGAGCGGCAGCCCTGCACCGGCTCGGCCTGAGTAGTGACCGCGCCTTGCACGCTGCCGTCGCGAATCCGCTGCGCGGTGTGGTCCTGATCGTCGACCACCAGATCGAGCAGCATCTCCCGTTCGACGCAGAACGGCGCCACCGCGTCGATGAACCAGGTGCCGACGCTATCGTCGTTGACCGCCACGCGCAGCGCGGGCCACGGCTCGACCAGCGCGCCGGGCAGCGCCGGCAGGCGGCCGGTCAGCTCCGCCTCCAGCAATTGCACGCGTTCGGTATGGCGGCACAGCAGCGCACCCGATGTCGTCGCCACGCACGGCTGGCCGCGTTTGACCAGCACGCTGCCCACCCGCTCCTCCAGCAGCTTGACCCGCTGCGAGACCGCGGACGGTGTCACGTTCAGTTCGCTGGCCGCACGGTCGAACGAGCCGTGCCGGACCACGGCGGCGAGCGCATCGAGCAAAGCGTAGTCGAGCATTAGCGTTCCTTAATCCGCATTAAGTAAATTAGCTTCTCTTACGAGCCGCGAGACCGCAGACTAGCCCTGTTCGCTTCTCCCGTCTACTGGATCGATCCATGAACTGGCTGTCCTTTTCCCACGGCGCCGCCTTGTGCGCCTCGCTAATCGTGACGATCGGCGCCCAGAACGCCTTCGTGCTGCGTCAGGGCATCATGCGCTCGCACGTCGGCAAGATCGTCGCGCTATGCGCGCTGTCGGATTTCATTCTGATCGGCGCGGGCGTCGGCGGCGCTTCGGTGCTGGTGGAACGCTTTCCGGTGTTCGTCCACGCCATGCTGTATGTCGGGCTCGCGTATCTGGCGTGCTTTGGCTTCAACGCGCTGCGCCGCGCGGTACGGCCCGACCATGCCGCGCTGCAGGCCGAGGCGAGCGGCACGGCGCCCGTGCAGCGCGCGCTGCCGATCGTGCTGATGACGCTCGCCTTCACCTGGTTGAATCCGCATGTGTATCTCGACACGTTTCTGCTGATCGGCACCGCCGGTGCGCGTGAACCGGAGGGCGCGCGCGTCGCGTTCGCGCTCGGCGCGATGGCGGTGAGCGGGATCTGGTTCGTCGGTCTGGGTTACGGTGCGCGGGCAATGGCGCCGCTGTTTCGTCGCGCTACGGCCTGGCGTGTGCTGGACGGTGCGATTGGCAGCATGGTGTTGCTAATTGCGGTGACGCAGTTGCGGTAGCCTCGTTCAGTTCTTATCACAGCGCTGCGAACTCGCGCATTTACACGGCTGGCGGAATCCGCGAGTGCGGTGAGATTCAGATGAGCGGGCCGTCAGGACGCCCGTGAGTCTCGCCGTAATTCGTAGGCATGGGTGCCAGACATAAGAAGAGCAAAGCTTGAACTGAATGTTCGAGGTGTGGACCTGAACATTTCGTTGTTGCATAGATCGGGGAACGGCAAGCCGATCGTCTTGCTTCACGGCTTCGGCTCCACGCAAAAAGACTATGGGCTCCGTACCGCACTCGGGTTATTTTCCGATGTACGGTAAAGGCGTGTTGCTTGGAGCCCTCGCGTTTCGCGATGAACCAGGTCGGCTTGCTTACCGAATGGACGTATCGCAACCGTAAGCGACATTTGACGGCCGTCTTGACGATCAGAATTTGATCTCGAAGAGGCGTTCGTTGACGCTCTGGAGGTCAAAGGCAGCAGGATCGAAA
>NZ_PVEN01000009.1 GCF_002973525.1 Paraburkholderia sp. BL21I4N1 | reverse complement strand
GACTTGATACTTTCGCTTTGCGGCAGATCCCGAAAGATCCGCCTCGCGTCTCGCATCAAGCGCCCACACTTATCGGCTGTTAATTTTTAAAGATCGATTACGCATTCACTACCGGAGCCGCACCCGCGTCGTCAACATCACAACTACCGGCACTGCTTCGTTCTGCGTCGCTGCATCTGCAGCAGAGAAACGAAATTATGGAGATAGGCTCGCAGGTCGTCAACCCCCTTCACGCAATATTTTCAGAAGATGAGGAAGATCTCCGATAGGTCGCCGCGACTCGCCCTTGAAATTAGTTAGCCATCCGATTTAAATTGGACTCTGCGGGAGGAACATCGCACGCGCGCCGATCAGATTGCGATCTCTTGGCAAATCAACACGATAGCATCGCCAAGGTCGTCTTCCAAAGTTCCGAAACTAAAGTTTTTCGCTACCTGTCCGTCAACCACAGATATCCCGTCACTCAAAAAAATAGCCGACCATGGACAATCCAGTCGAGCAACACTCCGAGGAAAACCCGCCCGCCGCTCCGTCGGCGGCCCTATCGATGGATGCCGTGCCGGTAGGCACGCCGCTCGAATGGCCGATCGTCGACGCCGACGGCACGCTCCTGTTTACCAACGGGACCATTCTCGCGACCACGGACGAGCGCAACTTCCTATTCACACACTTCCAGCCGCACCGCGGCGATCTGCTGGGCCGAGCGACGCACGAGCCGGCCGAGGCCGAGCCCCACGTCGATCCCGCAAATCCGTTGACAATCAAAGACATGCATCTGGAAATCGGTGCACTGATCGGCGTGCGGTCGCAACTCGGCAGCGGCGCGCCCATGCATCCGTGCCGGATCATCGGCTTTGCGCCGAATCACGCGCTATTCGTCACGCCGCCGCTGCATCAAGGTCGGATCCTGCCGTTGGGGCTGGGCGAAAACATCGAGATCGTCGCGATTGCGAGTCATGCGGTGTTTCGCTTCGTCTGCACGATCGAGGCGGTCTGCCGTTCGCCGTTCGATTACGTGGTGCTGTCGAAGCCCGGCGTGATCCGTCGCCTGCGCGAACGCAAGTCGATTCGCGTCAATACGCACCTCGCGGTGCGTTTCGGCATCGGCGAAACGGGGGAAACGTATGAAGGCCTCGGGCTCGCGAAAGGGATCAGCGCGCTCGGCATGTCACTGGCCGCGTCGTGGACCGTGGGCACGGTCGGTGAGCGGCTGCGGGTCGCGTTCCGGTTGAAGTCGGCGGAAATGGACACCGAGATCGAAACCACGGCGGTGATCCGGAATGTGCAAAAAGCCGCTAATGCGGGCGAGCCGTCGACCCATGGACTGGAATTCGAACAGCTCGACACGTCGCAGCAAATGGCGATGAAAGTCTTCGTGTTCGATCGTCAGGACGACGTGTCGCATTGGACGAACGGTTGAGGCGGCCGCAGGGCGGCGGGCGGCACGGCGGTCGTGTTGCCCGTTCGTGCGGGCGGAACGCTTGGGCGGCGTGCTCGGGCGAGGTGTTCAATTGAGACAATTGAGACGCTTGGGCGGAGCCGTTTGATCGCGGCCCGCTTAATCAACTCGTCCCGCCCTCCATCCAATCAGCCAATCAACGCTTCCGCCGCCACATACCGCGCGCCCCATGCATCGGCGAGCGATGCGCACCGCCCCAGTCGTATCGCACCCCGCTCGAAATCGACCAATACGATCTGGTCCACATCGCGCGGTCGCGCCGGCTCATCGCTGGTGCGGCCGTCGGTCAAGATCCACAGCCAGCGCTGCTGGGCGGGTTTGCGGCGCGCGCGGTGTTCCAGCAGCCGCGCCGCCCGGCGGACGCCGACTGCAAGCGGCGTCCCACCGCCACCGCCGACCGGCCTGAGCCAACGCTCGTTCCACCAGCGCGGCACCGCCGGGCCGAAACGCACGTCCGCGCGCGAACCGCCGAAACAGACCAACGCCGCTTCGGCGCGCGCGGCGCTCGCGTGGTCGAACCATGCAATCAGCATGCCTTTAGCGAGGGCGAGCCGCTCTCCGGCCAACATCGACGCCGAGCAATCGAGCACGAAACAATGCAACACGCCGCCGCGCGGCGCTTCACGCACGAACCGTAAATGTTCAGCGCGCAACGTCTGCCCGCGCATTGCCGCGAGTGTGGGCAGCCACGCAATGCGTCTGCCCTGCTTTTCGATCCATGGATCGCGCGGACCCGACAACGGCCCTGCGATCGCGCGCGCGCCTTGCCATCGAAAACCGCCGTGTGAGTCGGCGGTTGCGCCCTTCCGATGGCTCAGCGTTTTTTTACGCTGAGCGGTATGACGCCTTTGACTTGCGTGGTCCCAGCAGGCTCGGGCGGTAGATAACCCCAGTCGGCTTCGCTGGCGCCACCATTGGAATTGGCGCCGACAGAAGACATCCCGGCGCCGGTCGAAGACGATGACGATGCCCCGGACGCAGGCGAAGAAGACTCACGCCGTCGGTCAGACTCGTCTCCACCCTGCCCCTGCCATCCAGCATCCGCCTCATGCGCCTCATTCGACGCCGGGTTCTCCCGCTGATGGCGCCGATGAACCAGCACCGCCTCGGCGACACGATCCACATGCTCCGCCGTCACCGCCGCGGCCTGTTCCAGCGCCGCCAACGCCCGCGCCGCGCGCAGCATCACGAGATCGGCGCGCAAACCATCGACGGCCGCGTCGATACACAACGCGCTGACCCGCGCGTGCACCGCGTCGTCGAACGGCAGTTGCGGCAGCGTTGCCCGGGCGGCCCGAATCCGCTCAACGTAAAGCGCCTGTCGCGGCGCATGGCTCGCGCGAAACCCCTGCGGATCGAGATCGAACGCAAGCCGCGCCTTCACGATCTGTTGGCGCACCTGCGGCTCAAAACAGTTTTGCAACTCAACCATCAACCCGAACCGGTCGATAAGTTGCGGCCGCAACTCTCCCTCTTCCGGATTCATCGTACCGACCAGCACGAAGCTCGCGTCGTGGCTATGCGAAACACCGTCGCGTTCGATGGTATTCACGCCGCTCGCCGCCGCGTCGAGCAACGCATCGACGAGCGAGTCCGGCAGCAGATTGACTTCATCCACATACAGTACGCCGCGATGTGCCTTCGCGAGCAAGCCGGGTGAAAAGCGCACCGCGCCGTCACGCAGCACGGTTTCGATATCGAGCGTACCGATCAGACGGTCTTCGCTGGCGCCGAGCGGCAGGTTGACCAATTGCCCTTGCGGCAGCAATTCGGCTAGCGCGCGCGCCGCGGTCGACTTCGCCGTGCCGCGCGGGCCGGTGACCAGCACGCCGCCCAACCCCGGATCGATCGCGGCCAGCAGAAGCGCCTGCTGCAACGGTGCTTGCGCGACTAACGCGGCAAAGGGAAATGCGGGCCGCGAGTTCGCACCTGGGTTCAAACCTTCGTTCGCACCTTGAATCACGCCCTGATTCACGCCCTGAATCAAGTCCTCATCCACGCCTCGATCCCCACCCCGCTTCCCCTCGCTCATCTCTGCGCCCCTTCAAGCTGCTGTTCACTCTCGAGCAAGTACCCTTCAACCTGCCCACGATACTCACCAGGCGCCTGCCACAACCCTCGCTGGATCGCCTCGATCAGCCGCTCGCAAATCGAATGCAACGCATGCGGATTGTGCCGTTGCAAGAACTCGCGAGTATCCGCATCGTTCAGATAAGCATCGGTGACGAGCGCATATTGGTGATCCGCAACGACACGTGCGGTCGCGTCATATCCGTACAGATAGTCCACCGTCGCGGCAATTTCCGCCGCACCCTTGTAGCCGTGACGCTTCACACCGTCGAGCCATTTCGGATTGACCACGCGCGAGCGAATCACCCGCGCGATCTCCTCATGCAGCGTACGCACGCGCGGCGCGGCCGGATTGCTGTGATCGGCGTGATACACACTCGGCTGATCGCCGGCCAGATGCCGCACCGCCGCGACCATGCCCCCTTGAAACTGGTAGTAATCGTTCGAATCGAGCAGATCGTGCTCGCGATTGTCCTGATTCTGCAGCACCACATCCATCGCGGCGAGGCGCACGCCGAACGCTTGCCGCGCCTCTTCGCCCGCGCTTTTCTGCGTGTACGCGTAACCACCCCACGCCTGATAGGCATTCGCGAGATCGGCGTCGGTCTGCCAGTGTTGCGAGTCGATCATGTCCTGCAGACCCGCGCCATACGCGCCGGGCCGCGCGCTGAACACGCGCCAGCCGGCGCGCCGGCGCGCTTCGGCAGCGTCCATGCCGCGCGCAATCAGCGCGTCGCGTTCGCGCAGCACGCGCGCGCGAATCGGGTTCAACGCCTCGGGCTCATCGAGTTCGGCCACGGCTTGCACCGCGGCGTCGAACAGATGCATCACGTTTGCGAACGCATCGCGGAAAAAACCGGACACGCGCAGCGTGACGTCGATACGCGGCCGGTCGAACGCGTCGATCGGCATGATCTCGAAGTCGGTCACGCGATGACTGCCCGGCGCCCACTTCGGCCGCACGCCGAGCAACGCGAGCGCCTGGGCGATATCGTCGCCACCGGTGCGCATCGTCGCGGTGCCCCACACCGAGAGGCCGATAGCGCGCGGATAGTCGCCTTTCTCCTGCAAATGCCGTTCGATCAGTTGCTGGGCGGACTTCAATCCGAGCGACCAGGCGGCTTGCGTCGGAATCGCGCGCGTGTCGACGGAATAGAAATTGCGACCGGTGGGCAGGACGTCGGGACGTCCGCGCGACGGCGATCCGCTCGGCCCCGCCGGCACGAACCGCCCTTCCAGACCACGCTTTAACTGCCTCATTTCCTGCGGACCGCACGCGTCGAGCCGAGGCAATACATCGTTGCGCAGACGCTCGATCACGCGCTCCGCTTGCGGCAAACTTCCAGCGGCGGGTGTCAAAACATCCGCCCCGGCGCCTTCGCCACGATCACCACACACGCCCCGCAACATCTCCGCCGCCAGCAACTCCAGCCGTTCGCGCGTATCGCCGCCATGCCGCCACGGCGCATCGCTCACGCGCTTCAGCACCTCGGGACGCGGCCCGTCCCACGCCGCCGACCAATCCACCGACAACGGATCGAACAGATGATCCATCCGCAGATCGCGCGCCAGTGCATCGATCAACCCGGCCTTATCGCCTTGCCCATCGCCGACGGGAAAGCGTCCCAACGCCAGCAACGTATCGCGCCGCTGCACACCAGCGGGCGATTGGCCGAACGTGTGCAAACCATCGCGAATCTGCGCTTCTTTCAACTCGCACAGCCACGCGTCGACACGCGTCAGCAGCGTATCTTCCGCGTCCTGCCCGTTCGGCGCCGCGAGGCTCAGCTCTTCATGCAGCTTATGTTCGACGATGGTCGCCAGAATCGTGCGCCGCAACAGCTTCGAGCGGCGCGGGTCGACCATCAGCGCTTCATAGTATTCGTCGACCTGGCGTTCGAGATCCTGCAACGGCCCGTACGTTTCGGCGCGCGTGAGCGGCGGCATCAAATGATCGATGATCACGGCCTGCGCGCGACGCTTCGCCTGACTGCCCTCGCCCGGATCGTTGACGATAAACGGATACAGATGCGGCATCGGCCCGAGAATCAGATCGGGCCAGCATGTCTCGCTCAGCGCGACGCTCTTACCGGGCAGCCATTCGAGATTACCGTGCTTGCCGACGTGCACGACCGCGTCGATCCCGAACCGATGACGCAGCCAGAAATAGAACGCGAGGTACGCATGCGGCGGCACGAGTTCGGCGTCGTGATAGCTCGCGTAGTCGCCCTGCTCGCGCGAACGCGACGGCTGAATGCCGACGAACACCTGCCCGCAGCGCCATCCCGCGATCATGAAGCGGCCGCGCCGCAACGTCGGATCCTGCTCGGGCGTGCCCCAACGCGTGTTCAATGCCGTGCGCGCCTCGGCGGGCAACGCGTTGAAGTAAGTCAGATAGTCGTCGAGCGCGAGGCTTTGCAAGGCGGGACGCAAATCGCGCACCATCGGGTCGTTGGTCACCCCTTCGGTGAGCTTCTGCAGTAGCGCCCCGCCGTCCGCGGGTAAATCGGCGAGACGGTAACCTTCGTCGCGCAGCATTGCCAGAATGCCGACCACCGAAGCCGGCGTGTCGAGTCCCACGCCATTGCCGATCCGCCCTTCGCTCGTCGGATAGTTGGCGAGAATCAGCGCGAGTTTCTTGTCCGCGTTATCGAGCGTGCCGAGACGGCACCAGCGGCGGCTCAGTTCGGCAAGAAAGCCCACACGTTCGAGATCCGGCTGATAGCGGACCACGTCGACTTCGGTGTGCGGACAACGATAGGCGAGGCCCTTGAAACTGATGGCACGCGTGATAATCCGCCCGTCCACTTCCGGCAGCGCGATATGCATCGCGATATCGCGAGAATTGAGGCCCTGGTTGTCCTTCAGCCAGTCCTCGCGATTGCCGCCACTCAGAATCACCTGCAGCACTGGGGCGTCGCCGGCGAGCGCGAGCGGCTCGGGATCGTCGATCGCGGACGCGGCGAACGCGGTCGTATTCAACACCACCGCGACCTGATGTTGCGCGCACAACGACTGCACGACGTCGCGGCTCATCGCATCCTTGAGCGACGTAATCGCGATCGGCAGCGGATTGAGTCCTTGCGATTCGAGCGCGTCGATCAGCGCATCGAACACCGCCGTATTGGCCGCCTGCAGATGCGCCTTGTAGAACAGAATCGCGGCCACCGGCGCGCCGGCGCGCCAGCGCGTCTGCCAATCGGCGACGCTTGGCGTATCGCGCCCGGGGTGATAGAGCGTCGCGGCGGGCAACGCGCGCGGCGGCGCCGGCTCACGTCCCCAGCCGAACGTGCGGTGCGCGATACAGCGCAAAAACGCCTCGGCATTTTGCGCGCCGCCTTCGCGCAGATAGCGCCACAACTGATGACACAGATCGGCGTCCGCCGTGCTGCGCGCCAGTAGATTCGGGTCTTCCTGCAGGTCGCCGGAAAACATCGCGAGCGTTTGCTGTTTCCGCTCGGCGAGCGCGACCACCTGTTCGATGCCGTAAGGCCAATACGCCTCGCCGCCGAGATGATCGACCACCACCACGCGCGCATGCTGCAACACGTCTTCGACATAGAAGTCCACCGAAGCCGGTTGTCGCAGATACGTGACGTTCGCGAGCCGCAGGCTGGGAAAGCCCTCACCCAGACGCGGAAACACGCTCGCCAGCAGCGACAGCGTGGTGTCGGCGGAACTGAGCACGACAATCTCGGCAGGCTGCTGATCGATACGGATCACGCCTTGCGTATCGTCGACAAACCCGCCCGGCGTCGTGCGCAGCAGATGCATGTGCGCTTACGCCTGGTGCGCCGCGTTGCCGGACGAGACGCCGAGCGCGGCATCGAACGCACGTTGCAGCGCGGCCTGATCGAGGTCCTCGCCGATCAGCACGAAGCGGCTGCGGCCGCCTTCGCCGGCTTGCCAGCGTCGATCGAAATAGCTGTCGAAGCGGCGCCCCACGCCTTGAATCACCAGACGCATCGGCGCGCCCGGCAGCGCCGCGAAACCCTTCACGCGGTAAATCGTGCTGGTTTCGACGAGCGCTTGCAGCGCGGCGATCACCGCTTCGCGCGACGGCGCGTCCGCCTGCACCACCACCGAATCGAATTCGTCGTGATGGTGATCGGCGTCTTCAGCGGAACCGTGGTGGTCGTGGCGCAAATGAATCGTTTCCTCGGACGCCGCTTCGAGCCCGAGCAACGTATGCAGGTCGAGCTGGCCCATGTGGGCGCGCACGATCTTCACCTGCGGCGGAATCTCTTCGCGGATCACCGCCTCGACCGCGCCTTGCTGCGTGTCGTCGAGCAGATCGGTCTTGTTCAGGATCACCAGATCGGCCGCGGACAACTGGTCTTCGAACAGTTCGTGCAGCGGCGATTCGTGATCGAGATTCGGATCGGCCTTGCGCTGCGCGTCAACGGCGAGCGGATTGTCGGCGAACTGGCCGCTTGCGGTAGCCGGACCGTCCACCACCGTGACCACCGCGTCGACGGTAAAGCTATTCTTGATCTGCGGCCAGTTGAATGCCTGCACGAGCGGCTTGGGCAACGCGAGGCCGGAGGTCTCGATCAGCACGTGATCGATCTGGCCACGGCGTTCCACGAGCTTTTCCATTACCGGGAAGAACTCTTCCTGGACGGTGCAGCACAGGCAACCGTTCGCCAGCTCATACAGTTGGCCTTCGGTTTCGACGCCGTTTTCGTCGCAACCGATGCCGCAACCCTTGAGGATTTCGCCGTCGATCCCGAGTTCGCCGAACTCGTTGACGATCACCGCGATGCGCTTGCCGCCCGCATGCTGAAGAATGTGCCGCAGCAACGTGGTCTTGCCGCTGCCGAGAAAGCCCGTGACGATGGTGACGGGAATCTTGCGCATTTGAGTTTGCATCGTGAGGTCCATCCGTAGGAGTTGCACGGCTACGCCGGCGCGCTTCGTTCTATGCGGACACCGGGAGCGCACGCTCCGGCCCACGTCGATAACAAAACACGGGAATGAAGTTATGAGCGCACACCGCATCCCCGCGGCGTTCGCTCTGCGTGTTCTGGCCGGTATCCGGGCTGGCGAAAGCGCCGCTTCCCCTTCCCGGGCGAGGAGTTTCTCGCCCAGTGGTGACATGCCGACGCAGCCTTGCGCGTGGACATTGAAGCCGGCTCCGCGGCGCCGGAACGGAACCGGACGCCACATTTCGCTTACCGTTGCGGGGGCAGCACAGGTTGACCCGGTCCATTGCAGGCGGGCACCCTGTTTCCCGTTTAACTGCGTGCGCGAGAGCGCGCACACGAGCACCAAAAGTGCGTGCGAGTGTAGGCTCGTGGCCCGCCGCCGTCAAGGCGACACCGGCCGCGAAGGCTTATCGGGCGGGGCCTCGTGTGCTATCGTATGCGCGCGTTGGGGGCCCGCCCATACGCCCGCTCAGGCGTTCGCTTGGGCCGTCAAACGGGAATTCGTTGTATTTGCATGACCTCGATGCCAGCCCTCAGACGCTTCTTCCTGTTTCGTCCTTCCAATCCGCTGACGACGTGGCGCGCGCCGCGCACGCCGCGATGAGCCGCGCGTGGCTGAGCGTGGGCATCGGCTGCCGCTTGCAGGGTTCGGTCGAGCAGATCGAAGCGGCCGTGCGCGCCGCGCTCGGCACGTATCGGCTCGATCAGATCCGTGTCGTCGCTTCGATCGACAGTAAATCCCGGCAGGCCGGTTTGCTCGAGTTCTGCACACGCCATGCTTTGCCGCTGGTTTTCTTCAGCCGCGAGCAGATCGCGACGGTGCCGGTAGAAACACCCTCGGCAGCGGCACAAACCCATTTCGGCGTGGACGGTGTGTGCGAACCGTGCGCGCTGCTGGCCGCGGCGGGCGAATTGGCCACGTCGCAAGTCCGCCTTATCGTACGCAAGACGATCCATGCCGGGGTCACCGTGGCCATCGCCACTGCCACCGGCAACGCCATCCAACCACAGGACCTGCCATGAAAACCGATCCCGAATCCCATCAACGGATGACAGAACGCCGGCGCGAAGGCCACGAAAAGAAACAGGCCCAGGCCACCGTCGAAAAAGGTCTGCTGATCGTCAACACCGGCACCGGCAAGGGCAAAACCACCGCCGCGTTCGGCATGGCCGTTCGCGTGCTGGGGCACGGCATGCGACTGGGCGTCGTGCAGTTCATCAAGGGCGCGCTGCATACGTCGGAGCGCGACTTCCTCGGCGCAATCGCTCACTGCGACTTCGTCACGATGGGCGACGGCTACACGTGGAACACGCAGAATCGCGACGCCGACATTGCCACCGCGCGCAAAGGCTGGGACGAAGCGCGCCGGATGATCGAGAGCGGCGATTACCAGATGGTGATCCTCGACGAGCTGAACACCGTCCTCAAATACGAATACCTGCCGCTCGACGAAGTGCTGGGCGTGCTGAACGCGCGCGCCGGGATGCTGCACGTGGTCGTGACCGGCCGTCACGCGCCGGATGCGCTGATCGAAGCCGCCGACCTCGTCACCGAAATGCGCATCGTCAAGCATCCGTACCGCGAGCAAGGCGTGAAAGCGCAACGCGGCGTGGAGTTTTAAGCGATGTGCGCGTGCCCGGCGCTCTTCATCAGCGCGCCCGCTTCGGGTCAAGGCAAGACCACGATCACCGCGAGCCTCGCGCGCTATCACCGGCGCCAGGGACGACGCGTGCGCGTGTTCAAGACCGGCCCGGACTTCCTCGATCCGATGATTCTGGCACGCGCGAGCGGCGCGCCGGTGCTGTCGCTCGATCTGTGGATGGTCGGCGAGCCCGCGTGCCGCGCGTTGCTCGCGCAGGCGGCGGCCGAAGCGGACCTGATCCTGATTGAAGGCGTGATGGGCCTGTTCGACGGCACGCCGAGCAGCGCCGATCTCGCCACCGCGTTCGGCGTGCCGGTGCTCGCGGTAATTTCGGCGAAGGCGATGGCGCAGACCTTCGGCGCGGTCGCCTTCGGTCTTGCGCAATTCCAGCCGCAGGTGCCGTTCTACGGCGTGCTCGCGAATCGCGTCGGCTCCGCGCGGCACGCGCAGATGCTGCAAGAAGCGTTGCCGCCCGGGCTGCGCTGGTGCGGTCACATTGCCGCCAGCGACGAAATCCGGTTGCCGGATCGCCACCTCGGTCTTTATCAGGCGGCCGAGATCGACGATCTGGACGCACGCCTCGATCGCGCCGCCGACACGCTCGGCGAAACCGCGCTGGCCGCACTACCGCCGCCGGTCGAATTCGGCCCGCCCGCGGCGGCCGAACTGCCGCGTCTGCTGGAAGGCCAAACCATCGCGATCGCGCGCGACGCCGCATTCTCGTTCATCTACCCGGCCAACCTCACGCTGCTGGCAGCACTCGGCGCGCGGCTCGCCTACTTTTCGCCGCTCGCCGACGAAGCCATCCCGCCAGACGCCGACTCCCTCTATCTGCCTGGCGGTTATCCGGAACTGCACGCGCCGACACTGGCCAGCAACACACAGAGCGCAGCAGGCATTCGCGCGCACGTGGCGGCCGGCAAACCGGTGGTCGCCGAATGCGGCGGCATGCTGTACCTGCTCGACCAGCTCACCGATACGCAAGGCACGAGCACGCCGATGCTCGGCCTGCTGCCCGGTCATGCGACGATGCAAACGCGCTTCACCGCGCTCGGCATGCAACAGCTCGACGGCACGCACGGCGCGCTGACGGGCCATACGTTTCACTACTCGAAGCTGACCACGCCGCTCACGCCGTGGCAGTACGCAACGCGGCCGAACAGCGCGACATCGGGCGAAGCCCTATATCGCCACGGCGCCATCGTGGCAACCTATATGCACGCTTACTGGCCCTCCAACCCGGCCTTCACGGCCGCTCTGTTCCATGGCAACGCCTTTTAACGATTCCGAGCGCGACGCCGTCTACCGCGCCATTTATGAACGCCGCGACATGCGCCACTTCGTGCGCGATCCGGTCGATCCGGCTGTGCTGCAACGTCTGCTCGACGCGGCGCATCACGCGCCGAGCGTCGGCTATATGCAGCCGTGGCGCATCGCGCGCATCACCGATCCGGTGCTGCGCGCGGCGCTGCACGCCAGCGTCGAAAGCGAACGGCTCGCCACCGCCGACGCGCTCGGCAAGCGTCGCGAAGAGTTCATGAAGCTGAAAGTGGAAGGCATGCTGGAATGCGGCGAACTGCTGGTGATGGCGCTCATGGACGGCCGCGAGCGGCACATTTTCGGCCGCCGTACCTTGCCGGAGATGGACCTCGCGTCGGTCGCGTGCGCGATCCAGAACATGTGGCTGGCCGCGCGGGCGGAAGGGTTGGGGATGGGCTGGGTGTCGCTGTTCGACGTCGACACGGTGCATACGCTCCTGCACATGCCGGCGGGCGCGCGGCCGGTGGCGATTCTGTGTCTGGGCCACGTCGACCGGTTTTATAGTGAACCGATGCTTGAAACGGAGCGCTGGGCGAGCCGCATGCCGCTCGCGGAATGTGTGTTTGAAAACCGCTGGCCGGAAGCGGGAGAGCGTCCCGTCATCGCGCAGGAATGAGGCTGCGATAGCGTTGCGATGCCTTCGCGACGCCGCTGCAATGCCGCCGCAACGCCGTAGCGCCTTAGGGCTGCAACGGCTTCACCGACACCACATCCGGCACGCCACTCGTTTTATCCGCGCGCAACGTCACGCGCCAGTCCGCCGGCGCCGAAAACGGCAGCTTCGCCAGTGCGCTTTTCACGAGCGCCGGCGCGGCGTGCAGCGGATCGGCGTCGCGATCGCTGCTCACCGCGCTGACCGCGTAAACCTCCCGCCCCGTGGCGCGCTCGAACAACCTCAGCGTCAACGCATGCCGATAGGCGGGACCGCCGAACAGCGCGAACGGCGCGTCCGGTTGATGCCCGCAGTCGCCCGGCGCGCACTCCTTCACATCGACGCCGATCGCGGCCGGCCGGGTGTCGTACGCGACCGACAGCAGATAACGCGCCGATTTGTCCGGCGCCTCGGCAAAGCCCTGCTTCGCCAATGCGTCGCGCAGCAGACTTTCGAACCGCGGATGATCCGCGCTGACATCCTGTGACGGCATGCGCGCGAGCGCATAGGTCCGCTCGCCTTGCAGCGCCGTTGCCGCTTCCGTGGCGTGGGCGGTGTGCACGTCGGCGCTCAGGCCCGCGCAACCGGTAAGACTCGCCGCGGCGAGCGCGGCACAGATCAGGATCGCTTTCACCATCTTCTCGCTTGGATAAAGTACGTATTCATCGTCGTGTCAGACGCGCGGCAGCGCGGAGGCCTCGGATTGCGCGTCTTCGAGCGCCGGCAACTCGATCGTAAACGCCGTGCCCTTGCCGGCCGCGCTGACGACCGCGACGTCGCCGCCGTGGCGCGTCACGACGGTCTTCACGAACGCCATGCCCAGGCCCGCACCGCCGACTTCGGGCCGCTCCGTCTCGTGAAAGCGCCGGAACCGTTCGAACAATCCCGCCTGCTGTTCCATCGGAATTCCGTACCCTTCGTCGCGGATCGTGCACGACACGCGTCGCGCGCCGCCGGATACGGACGTCGATGCATGCGTCGCGAGACTGCACGTGATCCGCGTGTCGGGCGGGCTGTACTTGACCGCGTTGTTCAGAATGTTGACCAGCGCGCGCGTCATCAGCGAACGGTCGGCGCAGATCCAGTGGCCTTCCTCGGCGTCGATGTCGACTTGCGCTGCCGTTCCCGTGCCGGTGTCCGTTTGCAGCGTGATGCGTTTGGCGTGCGCCTGCGGCCAGACTTCGTCGCTGGCGTCGATCAGCAGTTCGGTCAGACTCACCGGCTCAAGCACATACACCTGCGATTCGGCGCGCGCCAGTTGCACGAAGTCGTCGGCGAGCGTCAGCGCCCGCTGCGCATAGCGCTCGATGCGCTCCAGCAGACCGCGCGCGAGCACCGGTTCGTCGCGGGCGCGCTCGATCTCCACCAGCGCCAGAATCGACGCCTGCGGCGAGCGCATGTCGTGCGACAGCAGTCGCAGCGCATCTTCCCGTTGACGCTCGGCCGCGTGCAGCGCCGACACGTCGACGAGACCCGCGATCCACCCCGTCGTCTCGCCCTGTTCGTTCGTGCAGTTCGCGTAGCGCAGCAGGTAGTCGCATCCGCTCGCGTCCCGCACTTCCACGCCCTGCGCCATCAATCCGGCGAATTCGTGGCGCTCCGGATCGAGCAGCGCGGGCCACTGCGCGTGCGCGAGCAGATTGTTGTCCGCGTCCGTGGCGGCGTCGCGGTCGATGGTCTTGACCAGCGTCAGGCCGCCCAGCACCGCCTGCATCGGCCGGCCTTCGGGCGCCGGCGCGTTGAGCCGCGCGAAGTGCGCCTTCGCGGCATGGTTCGCGATCAGCACGACGCCGCGCACATCGCTCACCAGAATCGGTTCCGGCATGCTGTCCAGACTGTCCCACACGAAGCGCTTCATGTCCTGCACGCGCTGCGCGGCCTGCGCCATCAGCGCCATGTGCTGCTCCAGCACGTCGCCGCCGAACTCGCGCCTGCGCGACGGCGTTTCCGGCAGCAAATGTGGTTCGTCCGCGAGACGCTGCAGTTCGCCGCGCAGATAGGCCATGGTCATTTCGAGGCGCCGCCAGTTCCAGAACGGATATACGACCACCGCGCCGACGATGGCCGGCACCGGCGACATCCAGAGCCGCGCGCCGAACAGCAAGGCGGCGCTGCCGGCTGCAGCGAGCGCACACAACGCGCCGGTCAGCAACAGCGAGCGGCGTGGCGACAACACCAGAAACCCGGCCAGCAACGCCGCGAGCGGCGCGAGCGAGACCGCGCACAACATCCACGGCTCGGCCGGCTCGATCTCGCGGCCGGTGAGCAGCGTGTCGAGCACGTTCGCGTGGATGTACACGCCGGGCAGCGGACCCAACTCGCCGGATACCGGCGTCGCGAAGCGGTCGTACAAGCCGGACGCGGTCACGCCGATCAGCACGAGGCGGCCACGCAACCGATCCGCTGGGACATTGCCGTCGAGCACGCTCGCGAAACTGAACCTGGTGTAGCTTTGCGCGTTCGGGCCGAAGGGAATGAGGAAGCGGCCTTCGTCGTCGGTGTCTTCGTTCTGGGCGGTACTGTCGGGGTGTGCATTGCTTGCGGCTGCGCTCGCCATTTCAACCGCCAGGCCCTCCCGCCTCACGTCGTTCAACCGCAGCGTGCCACGCTTGAACGCCTGCGCGGCGGGCAGCATCAGTTGCGGCCAGCGTGACCCGTCGTCGCCCTCGAACTGCGCGACGCTGCGCACAATGCCGTCGCTGTCCACTTCGAAATTGATATGCCCGAGCCCCGCCGCCGCCTGTGCCAGCGGCGCGACCGGCTCGACCACGCTGCGGTGCCCCGCGCTGTCCGGCGCGGTCAGCAGCACCGGCAGATAGGTCGGACTCAGCGCGATCGCGCGGGCCAGTGCCGCGTCTTCCGGATTGGCCTCGGTGAACAGCACGTCGTAAATCACCGCGGCGGGATTAGCCTTGGCGATCTGTTCGAGCAGCCGCGCGTGAACGCTGCGCGGCCACGGCCAGCGCCCGAGTTGCGCCACGCTCGCGTTGTCGATTTCGACCACCACGATATCGGGCAGCACCGGATGCGCATGCAGGCTCAGAAAGCGGTCGTAGACCAGGTGATCGACGCTCGCGCTCAGCCGGCCCAGCGAACTGAGCAGAATCACCACGATGCCGAGGCAGCCGATCGCCACCCATTCGATCAGGAAACGGCGGCCGGCGCGCCGGCCAAGGCGGGCGCGCGGATCGAGGCTCAGACGCGTGGGTGTGATCGACAAGGCGTGGCGTGGTTGGAATCGTTGAAGCGGGCCGCCGGCCAGCCCGCTCCCGAGAATCTACCAGCCTCAGCGCGCAAGCGTAAACGAGCGGACTGCGCTGCTCTTCTCATAGAAGCGGCCATTCTCGAATTGCTCGGCGACGATCGTCCAATAGTAGACGCCGGCCGGCAGGTCGCTCACCACCAGTTGACCGCCCTTCAGATCCGTCCGGTCGATGATCGGATGACGCAGATCGGCACTTGCGGCAAGCACGAAACGGAAGCGCGTCTCGACCGTGCTGCGGCTGACGAACCAGCGGAATTCATAGTCGCGGCTGCCGGCGCGCGGGCCCGCCGACGCCGACAGCCCGAGCTGACGCCGTTCGAACGCATACACCTGGGGCAGGCCCTCGAGCCCGTGCGCATCGATCGCGGCGATCCGTACGAAGTAGGTGCCATCGGCCAGATCGCCGAAGTCCGCGTGCGGCGCACTGACGCGCACGTCGCGAATCAGGTCGAGTTGATCGGCGTCGCGCGCGATCTGCACGCGGTAGCCCACCGCCGCGCTACCCGGCACGAGATCGAACCCGACGGTCTTGCCGTCCTGCACCTTGGCGGGCTGCGTCAGAGCCGGCGCCGCCAGCAACGCCACCGGATCGCCGATCGCCGCGCCCGTGCGCGTGATATTGCCGAAGCTCGCCTTGACGAGTTGCGCGGATGCCTGCAGCGCCACGCCGGGCGGCGGCGCGGCCAACGTGTGGCCGTCGAGCGTAGCTGGATCGACGCCGACCGCGCCGTCCAGCACTTCCACCGCGGTGGTGTGCGCGTCGCCGTCGTAGGCGACCTTGAAACGCGTGCCGCGCACGCCCGCCACCACCGACGGCGAGCGGATCTGGAAGCGGTCGTCTTTTTTCGTCGCGTGCGTGACCTGGCTTTCGACTTCGCCGTGATGCAGATCGAGAACCCGATCGCCCGCGCCGGTCAGCGTGGTGCGCCGCAACCGCGCGATATCCACCTCGGCGTCCTGCGCCACCGTCACGTGCGAGCCGTCCGGCAATTCCAGCGAAACGAAACCGTTGCGGCCGGTGCGGATGTGGTCGCCTTCGCCGAGTGTCGCGCCTTCCGTGAGCGGCACATACGGGCTCTTGCCGAAGGCGTGCTCGGCCGGACCGCTCGTCGCGATCACACGCGCGGATTCCTGATCCTGTTTCAGCTTGTCGACCGGCAAACGCAATGCGATGCCCGCGGACATGCGACGCGGCGCGGGCACATGATTGAGGCGGCTCAGCACGGCCCAATCGTCCGGGTCGCGCAGATAGCGAGCGGCGATTTCATAGAGCGTGTCGCCGTCGTGTGTCGTGTACTCAACGTACGAAGGCACCGCCGGCGGACGCGCTTTCGCGCCACGCGCCAGTTGCGCCTGTGCCG
This sequence comes from Paraburkholderia sp. BL21I4N1, assembly GCF_002973525.1. Classification (GTDB taxonomy): domain Bacteria; phylum Pseudomonadota; class Gammaproteobacteria; order Burkholderiales; family Burkholderiaceae; genus Paraburkholderia. The sequence continues at coordinate 274,075 of NZ_PVEN01000009.1, read as the reverse complement.
GCATCGACGCGGCACAAGTCAACGCGACCACACCAGCGGCCAGCCACACGGCGCCGCCGCGGCGCTGCGCGTTCGCCGTGCCGCGCCCCGCGACCCCCGAGGAAACCGTCACGCCTCCCCCGCTTCAGGGCGTTCAACGGCGGCGGCCGGCGGCGTGGCGGATTCGATCCGCTCCAGACGATAGCCATACCCGTAAATCGGCGTCAGACGGTAGCCATGCTCGGGCCGCAGGCCCAGCTTGCTGCGCAACATCGAGACGTGAGTGTCCATGGTGCGCGACGGGATGTCGGTCGCCTGCTTCCAGATCACGTCGAGAATATGCGCGCGCGACAGAGGCCGGCTCAGATGCTGGAACAGCAGCAGCGCGAGTTCGAATTCCTTCTGCGTCACCGCGACGGTCACGCCGCGCACCACCACGTGCTTGGCGCCCAGATCGAACTCGAATTCGCCGAACACTTCCTTCACCGCGGCCGGCTTCAGATGATACGCGCGACGCAGCAGCGAGCCGACCCGCGCCAGCAGCACGGCGGCCGACACCGGTTTGACGACGTAATCGTCCGCGCCGGTGTTGAGGATCGAGGTGATATCGGTTTCGCGGCCGCGGCTCGTCATGAACAGCACCGGCAGACGTTCGGACAGGCTTTCGCGCACCCAGCGCAGCACCTCTTCGCCCGACATGTCGGGCACGTTCCAGTCGAGCACCAGCAGATCGAAGGTCTGGCGCCGCAACTGCCGCACCAGTTCACGGCCCGCGCCGAATGCGTGACAGATATGGCCGGCAGTCGACAGCGTTTGACATACCAGATCGGCCTGAGCCGAATCGTCATCCAGGACAGCAATTCTCATAAAACCCCGCAACGCGACAACGTGCTACTTAACAGATGGCCGACTGGCCGGTAGATGACCGGGATGCCGGCACCAACGCCGACGATCCGGGTTCCCTTTCCAACTCCGGCTGCATTTCTTCGACTTACGGTCCTTTGCCTTGCGCCCTGTTCCGTTTCGCCGCCCTCTCGTCTCAAAATTGGCGCGCAATGTGGCTGTATCGCGCGGATTATCGAGGGGGCCAGTTCATCATAATCGAAAAAACGGCCGTTCTTTTCGGCGGATGCGGCTAAGCCGCTATCCGGGCGGCTCAACGATTGGAACCGCCATTTGCATTACATCCCGCCGTCTCTCAGGTTCCGCCGGGATGCCGATGTCGACCCTTGAAAGGTTCTTACGCGGGTCATTACCGGTCGTTATCCGGGTAATGACGCGGATCGTTGGTGGTCTCGCTCGCAGCGGATTGGCCCCGTCTGCCTTTGCATATCCACGCCGCATGCCGATTCGAGACGCGACGATTTGACAATTTGCGAGTCAGTATAGGAACAGTCTCAAAATAAATCGTTTAAATATTGTTAAGACCATCGCGGGGCGTCATGACAATCCAGCAAAAAAATGCGGCGTCACCCCCTGACGAAGCCGACGCCGCTCAACACACCACACGCTCGCGGGGGTCTAGCCGCACGAGTGACCTCAACGTAGCCGCTTCGGAAAATCCGCTCAAGATGAAAGAACTGCCGTTGTAACGACTCACGAGGTAGCTATTACGTGTGACGTAAGTCGCTCCCTCGTCGGATCAAGGCTTACGCCGGGTGACAAAATCGTCTGAATTTAAGCGTTCGCAAACGTCAATTTACATACGAAGACGATTGTTACAGACGCGTCTTTTTAGTACCAACGTTCGTATTCGACGTGAAATCGCAGCGGCGCTTAAGCGGACGTTTTTCATGCGGAGAAAATACCGCTTATCGCCCGCCTTCAATCTCCGGCATCGGCGCGAATAGTGCATCGAGGTCGTCGTCGGAAAACTTCGCGGCGCCGGCGGCATCTTCGGAAAGAATGCTGTCGGCGAGCCCCGCTTTCTGCTCCTGCAATTCCACGATCTTTTCCTCGATGCTGCCCGCCGCGATCAGCTTGTACACAAACACCGGTTTGTCCTGACCCAGCCGATGCGCACGGTCAGTCGCCTGATTTTCGGCGGCGGGATTCCACCAGGGATCGTAGTGAATGACGGTGTCGGCGGCGGTCAGATTCAGCCCCACGCCGCCCGCCTTCAGGCTGATCAGGAACAGCGGCACCTCGCCTTGCTGGAATCGCTGCACGGGCGTGACGCGATCGGTCGTGTCCCCGGTCAGCAGCACGTACGGAATCGCCGCTTCGTCGAGCGCCTCGGCGATCAGCGCCAGCATGCCGGTGAACTGCGAGAACAACAGCACGCGGCGCCCTTCGTCGATCAGTTCTGGCAGCATGGAGAGCAAGAGATCGAGCTTGGCCGAGCGCATCGCACGCGTGGCCTTGTCGGCCTTGTCTGCCTTGTCCGCTCGCTGTGCTTTAGTGCGCCGTTCGTCCGACTTTTCCGGCGACTGTTCTGCCTCGCCGCCCGTTCTAAGCATCCTGACGAGGCGCGGATCGCAGCACACCTGCCGCAGCTTCAGCAACGCGTCGAGCACGATGATGTGACTACGCGCAAGCCCCTGCGCGCTGACCGCAGCGCGCACTTTCTCCTGCATGGCCGTGCGCACGGTTTCGTACAGATCGCGCTGCGCGCCCTCCAGATCCACCGAACACACGATGGTGGTCTTGGCCGGCAATTCTTTCGCGACCTCGTCCTTGCGACGTCGCAGCATGAACGGCCGGATGCGCCGCGCGAGCAACGCACGGCGCACGCCGTCGCCGTTCTTTTCGATCGGATTGCGCCAGCGTTTGGTGAAATCTTTCTGGCTGCCGAGAAAACCCGGCAGCAGAAAATCGAATTGCGACCACAGTTCGCCAAGGTGATTCTCGAGCGGCGTGCCCGTCAAACACAGCCGATGCCGCGCGCGCAACCCACGGATCGCCTGCGCGGCCTTGGTGCTGGCGTTCTTCACGTACTGCGCTTCGTCGAGAATCAGCAGATGGTAGTCGTGCTCGGCGAGCACTTTCTGATCGCGCCACAACAACGCGTAAGTGGTCAGCACCAGTTCGTGTTCGCCGATCTGCTCGAAGCGCTCCTTGCGTTGCGGGCCGTTCAGCGCCAGTACTTTCAGATCGGGGGCGAAGCGCCGCGCTTCCTCGCGCCAGTTATGCACGAGCGTGGTCGGCACGACGATCAACGCGGGCCGGGTCAGCCGCCCGGCTTCTTTCTCCACGACGATATGCGCGAGCGTCTGCACGGTTTTACCCAGCCCCATGTCGTCGGCGAGCACACCGGCAAGATCCTGTTCGCGCAGAAACTGCATCCAGTTGAGACCCTGCTGCTGGTAAGCGCGCAACTCCGCTTTCAGGCCAACCGGCACCGGCACCTCGCGCAATCCCGGTCCCGCCTGCAGACGCTGCGCCAGTTGGCGCACCGAGTCGTCGCCGTGGAATTGCCAGCGGCCCGTGCTGTTCAACGCTTCCAGCCGGCCGGCGTCGACGGCGGGCACGCGTAGCGGCGCACCGTCGGCCAGGGTGCCGCCGAGTGCGTCGAACAGATCGACCAGCACGCGCACCACCGGTTTCAGGCGGTCGGCGCGCAGCCGCAAACGCTTGTTTTCCTCGGTCTTCAGCTCGATCGGTTCGTGGTCGGCGATCGTTTCGAGCGCGCCGCTCAGCCAGCGCCGGTCGCGCCGGAACAGGTCGGCGAGCAGCGGTTCGAGCCGCACGTTGCGCTCGCCGATGCGGATGCCCATCTCCAGATCGAACCAGCCGTCGCCGGCCTGATGCGCGGTGCCGTCGATCGCGTCGATCTCGATCACGTTGTAGCGGAACGCCGGCGCCATCGTGACGCGCCAGCCTTTGGCGACGAGATCGGGCACGGCGTCGTTGACGAAGCCGGACCACGCGTCGGCATCGGGCAGCCCGAGCATCGTGTCCGGCAGCAGACGCGACGCGTAGACCCGGCTGGTCGGCACTTTCTGCAAACCGGTGCGACGCAGTTCGAGCAGGCGCTTCTTTTCGGCCTCGTAACGGCGGCGGATATGAATCACGTCGCCGCCGGGCATCGGCACCAGCGTGACGTTGCTGTCCACATTGATGCTGACGCCGTCGTAATCGAAGCTCACGCCGGCCAGTTCGACCGCCTCGGTTTTACGCATGGCGCCCTTACCCGCCGACGGCAGCGTGTGGCTGTTCAGCGTCAGGACCGGCACGGGATCGACGTCGATCACGCGAATCGCGGAAGCGTCGTGGGTAGGCGGCAATGGCAGGTCCGGCGCGATCTCGCGCAATACCGACGCGACCAGCGGCGCTTCGGCAAGCGAGATGGGCGGCATGGCGAGGTAATCGGGCAACTGCTGGAACGGTAGCGAGGACTGCACGATACCGGCTTCGTTCGCGACGCCGTCCACGTACCAGACCGGCTCGGTCGGCAACACCATGCTGGCGCGCGGCTCGGTGCACAGCACGGGCCGCAGGCGTTCGTCGGCGAGCGGCTCCCATTCGATCCGGCCTGGCCGGTCGACGCCGCGCGACAGCGGCGCCGGTCCTTCGCGACCGGGCGCGGGCCTGAATTCGAAGAACAGACGGCCGGTCGCGATCAGCTTCTGCAACATCTCGGCGCCGCTGGTGCCGCGCAGGATGAACTGGCCGAAGTCCTCGCGCGAGCGGCCGAGCCACAAGCCGCGCAAGATCGACAGGTCTTCGTCGGAGACGAATTTGGGTTGCTTGAGCAGCGCGGCTTCGACGTTGGCCCACGGTTCGTCGACTTCGAATACCGTGCCGTCCGGATTGCAGCGCGCACGGTACAGCACGACCTCGTGGCGCATGTGGAAGTTGGACCAGTTCAGCAGATAGGCGAGCGTTTGACTGCGCGCGGCGGCGGCTTTCTGGGCGTCGGCATCGGCGGCTTCGGCGCGCGCGCGGAAACGCTCGAGCCAACTGACCAGTTCGGGGCGCACGCCGGCGGCCGGCGTGGGCGCCATGGTCGATTTTTCGGCCGGGTCCGCCGACGGATAGGCTTCGCCGTTGTCGTCGAGATTCACGTTGGTGATGTGGTCCATCTCGTCGTGATAGTCGAGCTCGGCCAGCAGCAGCGCGGCCACATGCTTGCAATCGCGACCCACCGGGCAGCTGCAATCGCTCTGCGCCCACGGCCGGCCGCCGTCGGTGCGAAATCGCACGCGGGTTTTGTACGGTAGCGGGCGGGTGCCCTGCACGTTGCCGCTCAAGGAATCGCCGTGCCACTTCACATTTGTGACGGCGCCGACCGAGCGCGCTTTGGCAACGGTGTGATGACCGAGCCATTCCGTAATCCGTTCCCGATCAAAGAAAACTGACGACATCAGGGTCCATCCCGGGGTTCATCTGTTCTGGCAAAGGCGCGGACGGCTGGGTGCGGAGTGCGTGTTTGCGTGAAAAGCGGCTGATGTCCACGCAAGTGGCGCTGCGGCGCAGGTCGCTGCCGGTTGCCTGTGGTAACCGGCCATTTTACGCGGTGACGGGCTTGCGCTGTGGCGGGCGCTTTGCATTGAGGCAAGTGTCGGTGCGGCGGGGTAACGGCAGGCGGGTTGACGCAACTGCAGGCGAGCTTCGGCACGCGCAGGCGAACTGCGGAGAACGCGGCCGGCCAATCACTCTTGCGCAACGGGATCGGCTGTGGCGCCCACGAGCACGTCCACATCCGCCGCCGCCAACGCTTGCCCGAGCGCCGGCGCGGGCGGCTGATCGGTAACCAGCAGATCGACCGCGTCGGGCCCGAAGGCATGCACCAGCGCGCTATGCCCGAACTTCGCGTGATCCGCCGCGACGAGCCGGCGTTCCGCCTGGGCGAACGCCGCCTGCGCAAACGCCACGTCCGCGGGTAGCGCGTCCATGAAACGCGCCTGCAGGTCGATGGCGGTCACCGACACGATCGCGTAGCGCACGTGAAACTGGCGCAGAAAGGCCAGCACGCTATCGCCGAACGCGGCGGAGTCGTCGGCGCGCAATTCGCCGCCCGCGATGAAAACGCGGTTGCCGTTGCGCGCGCTCAGCACTCGGGCGACTTCGATCGAATTGGTCACGACCGTGAGACGCGAGCGCGCGGCCAGCGCCTCGGCGATACGCAGACAGGTCGTGCCGCCTTCGATAATCAGCGACTCGCCGTCGCGTACCAATTCGGCGATACGCGCGCCGATCGCGCGTTTGCCGTCGAGGCTCGCCACCATGCGGCGCTGGAACGGCGGCTCGTCGAGACGCTCGGGCAGCATCACGCCGCCGTGGACCTTGATCAACTGGCCTTCCGCGATCAACGGCTTGATAGTGCGGCGAATGGTTTCGTCCGAGACGTCGAAACGGGCGGCCAGATCGGTGATCGTGCAGGTGCGCTCGTCGCGGACGAGTCGCAGGATTTCGGCTTGGCGCTGATTGGAGAACATGACGGTGAGGACAGAGAGTGAACGATGGAGTCTAGCAAATACAACAATTCTCACCAGCTTACTTCAACGCATATCCACATAAAACCACGTTCAACTCCCGATGCGTCAATTCCCCTTAACCTCGGCCAACAATTCCGGATGCTGATCGAGGACTTTCAACAGTTTCACCAGCGCGACCGGCGGCTTGGTTTTGCCGTTTTCATAGCGCGAGAAAGCATTGACGCCGCCGCCGAAAATCTCCGCCGCCTCACGCTGATCGAGTTGCAGTTTCTTGCGCACCGCGGCGATAAACGCCGGATCGACTTGCGACGCGTTCACCTGTTTGTTGAACGCCAGCATCAGTTGGCCGGTGCGGGTCGCCTCGTCCAGCTTCAGCACGGCCTCACCGCAGGCCGGGCAGTATTCGCCGACGACAGCGTCGAACACCGTCGCCTCGCCTTTATAGACGTAACGCATGTCGCGACTGTCCCTGACCAGCTCGGCCGCACCGCAGTTCGGACATTTCATGCTCACCACTCCTTGAACGATACGACCAGTACATCCTCGACCACGGTCAGCTTCAAATAGATCGCGCCGGCTTTCGTCGTCGGTCGATAGACGTCTTGCCAGATGCGATGGTCTGCGTGGGTGGTCATGCTTTTATAAAAGTCTCGTGCTTCAAGTTCCAGGACAGTCGCCACCAGTTCTGCCGGCCCGACGTTGAGCGCGGCCGCGCCTGCAAGAGCGGACTGCGTAATTCTGACTTTCCTTTCGCGCACCAGGTTTCTCACGACCGACAGCTTGCAATGAGGCGTGCCTTTTTCCACGAGGCCTCCGTTTTATATTAACCTACTTGGTTATAAAGCGATAGCAAAAGCTTCGCTTTTCGGTGCACGCGCAGCGGTATTTTAGTGCGGGGAAAGTCACATAAATCGTTGCTTTTTGCAAAATTTTGTCGCATTCTACAAACATTAAAACCACGTATATCAACACATGTCCACACCCATTCCTTCCCACGCTCGTGTCGTCATCATTGGCGGCGGGATCATCGGCTGCTCGGTGGCCTACCATCTGACCAAGCTGGGTTGGACCGACGTCGTGCTGCTCGAACAAGGTCAGTTGTCGTGCGGCACGACCTGGCACGCAGCGGGCCTCGTCGGCCAGTTACGCGCGCAGGAAAGCATGACGAAGCTGATCCGCTACTCGACCGCGCTCTACGCCGAGCTCGAAGCCGACACCGGCCTCGCCACCGGCTGGAAGCAGTGCGGCTCGTTGTCGGTAGCCCGCACGGCCGAGCGGATGACGCAACTCAAGCGCACCGCCGCCGTCGCGCGCGCCTATGGCGTGGCGTGCGACGTGATCGGCCCGCGCGAAGCCGGCGACCTGTGGCCGGTCATGCGCACCGACGACCTGCTCGGCGCCGTGTGGCTGCCCGGCGACGGCAAGGCGAATCCCACCGACCTGACTCAGGCGCTGGCACGCGGCGCCCGCACGCGCGGCGCGCGCATCGTCGAAAACACCCGCGTGACCGCCGTCCACGCGCGCGCGGAGCAAGGCGCCCGGGCGAACGGCGCGCGCGAGGTCAGCGGCCTCGCGTGGCGCACCAAGGAAGGCGAAGAAGGCACGCTCGGCGCCGACATCGTCGTGAATTGCGCGGGCCAGTGGGCCAAAGCCGTGGGCCGCCTGTGCGGTGTCACCGTGCCGCTGCATTCGGCCGAGCATTACTACATCGTCACGGAGCGCATTCCCGGCGTGCATCCGGACCTGCCGGTCATGCGCGACCCGGACGGCTTCATCTACTTCAAGGAAGAAGTGGGCGGCCTTGTGATGGGCGGCTTCGAGCCGGACGCGAAACCGTGGGGCATGAACGGCATCCCCGAGAACTTCGAATTCCAGCTGCTGCCCGACGATTGGGACCAGTTCGAAATCCTGATGGAAAACGCGCTGCAACGCGTGCCCGCACTCGAAACGGCGCAGGTCCGGCAGTTCTACAACGGCCCCGAATCGTTCACGCCGGACAACAACTTCATGCTGGGCGAGGCACCGGAATTGCGACGCTTTTTCGTCGGCGCCGGGTTCAACTCGATGGGGATCGCGTCGGCGGGTGGCGCGGGCATGGCGCTCGCCGAATGGATCGTCGCAGGCGAACCGACCATGGACCTGTGGCCGGTCGATATCCGCCGCTTCGCGCGTTTCAACGGCAACGACACGTGGCTGCATGATCGCGTGAAGGAAACGCTCGGCCTGCACTACGCGATGCCCTGGCCGAATCGCGAACTCGACAGCGCGCGGCCGTTCCGCCGTTCGCCGCTGTATGGGCCGTTGCGCGACGACGGCGCGTGTTTCGGCAGCAAGATGGGCTGGGAGCGCGCCAACTTTTTCGCGCCGACGCCCGCCGAGGCCAAGATCGATTACGCGTTCGGTCAGCAGAACTGGCTGCCTTGGAGCGGCGCCGAGCACCGCGCGTGCCGCGAGGGTGTGGCGCTGTTCGACATGACGTCGTTCTCCAAATTTCTCGTCAAGGGACGCGACGCGCGAGACGTGTTGCAAGGCCTCGTCGCAAACGACGTCGACGTGCCGCCCGGCACCACCGTGTACACCGGCATGCTCAACGAGCGCGGCACCTACGAGTCGGATTTCACGCTGACGCGTCTCGCCGACGACCAGTACCTGCTCGTCACCGGTACCGCGCAAACCACGCGCGACTTCGACATGATCGACAAGGCGATTCCGCGCGATAAACACTGCACGCTGGTCGACGTGAGCGGCCAATACGCGGTGCTCGCCGTGATGGGGCCGCGTTCGCGCGAGTTGCTGCAGAGCGTGTCGAAAGCGGACTGGCGCAACGAAGCGTTTGCCTTCGGTCAGAGCCGCGAGGTCGATCTCGGTTATGCGACGGTGCGCGCCACGCGGCTCACCTACGTCGGCGAACTCGGCTGGGAGTTGTATGTGCCGGTCGAATTCGCGCTCGGCGTGTACGAGACGCTGCATGCGGCGGGTCAGGCGTTCGGTCTCGTCAACGCCGGTTACTACGCGATCGACTCGCTGCGGATCGAGAAAGGGTATCGCGCATGGGGCCGCGAACTGACGCCGGACACGAATCCGTTCGAAGCGGGCCTGTCGTTCGCGTGCAAGCTCGATAAGGACATCCCGTTCCGCGGCCGCGACGCCCTGTTGAAACTGCGCGCCGAACCGCTGCGCCGTCGGATGGTCGTCCTGACCGCCGACGGCGCCGCCGATCGCATGCTGTGGGGCGGCGAAGCGATTCTGCGGAATGGCGAGCCGGTCGGCTTCGTGAGTTCGGCGGCATTCGGCCACACGCTCGGCTGTCCAGTCGCGATGGGCTACGTGAATCGTCCAGACGGCGTCGCGGACGCCGCGTATCTGAGCGGTGGCACGTATGCCATCGACGTTGCCGGCGATCTGCTGCCGGCAACCCTGCACCTGAAAGCGCCGTATGACCCGCGTTCGGAACGGGTGAAGGGCTGACGTCCAGGCCTAACGTCCGCTCCGCGCCATGCTGGAAAACACCCCATCGCGGCGGATCAGGCCATGCAGCAGCGCCGCCGCGAGGTGCAGCAAAACGGTCGCGAATAACGCGAACGCGAGCCACGTATGCAACGCGCGCAGCAACGCGAACAACGCGACGTTATGCGGCGCGATCGGCGGTAGATGCAGCGGCAACGGATAACCCGCAGCCGACAGCATCGCCCAGCCGATCAACGGCATCGCCGCCATCAACGCATACAGCACGAGGTGCGACGCCTTGGCCGCGAAGCGCTGCGATGCGGCCATGTCGTCAGGCAGCGGCGGGCTGCCGCGCATGACGCGCACGCCCGCGCGCAGTACCACCAGCAGCAGCAACGCAATGCCGAGCGGTTTGTGAATCGCGATCAGCGTGCCATGGGCGCGCGAAACGGTCGCGACCATTCCCACGCCGATAAACAGCATCGCGATGATCAAAGGCGCCATGAGCCAGTGCAACAGGCGCGCGAGCGGACTGAAATGGGTACGCGTCGGCGTCATGAGCGGTCTCCGTTGGCCTGGGTTCGGTGCAGCGCGGGCTGCAATGCTTCTTCGCGAGTGCGGCGTTGATACGACACCGCGTACGCCGCCGAGCGCGCGGCGAGCAGCGGATCGTCGGAGGGCTTGATGCCGGACGGCAGAACGGTCGGATCGAAATTGACGTCGCGGCACGTGCCGTCTTCCTGCGACGTCGTGCGTTCGAGCACCAGCGTGCCGGCGTCGATATGCTGACGATCGTCGGGCCATTGCAACGTGGCGTCGCCGGTCGGGTCGCCCGGTTGCGCGACGGTCAGAATCAGATGCCAGCGCAACGGTCCGCTGTCGAGGCGCTGATTCAGATCGGCCGCGAGATAGTTCCTGGCGGCCTTTTGCGCGTCGGTAATCGGCGCATACGGCAAGTCGGGCACCATCGCCCAACGCACCGCACGCGTATTACCCGCGCGGTCGGTGAAGAGAAACGCATTGATGCCGTAATACGCGCCATTGGCCAGACTCGACGAAGGCGGATGCCCCTTTACCCACGCCTGAAACGGCTGGGTCTCGGGATTGGCGGCGTAGAACGCCTTGAGCTTGGCGGGGTCCGGTTTGCCGGTCGCCGGATCGGGTTTGGCGGCCAGTAACTGCTGATAAAACTGCTCCGGCGTATGCACCGCGAACACGGGTGTCGAGTTCATACCGGTGCGCCACTGTTCGCCGTTGGGCAACTGGAACAGCAAGGCCAGGCTGCGCACGGGCGTGCTCGTATCCGGCGCGGACGGATTGCCGCCGGGAATCGCGAAGCGTCCCGTGACCGGCGTGCGGCCGGGTTTGAAAACAGCAGCGCTCGACAGCACCGTGCCGTCGCCATTGCTATCGAAATAGCCCTCCACGCACAGGCCTTTCGCATGATTGCGCCGGTAGCCCGGGTGTGGCTGCCCGGCGGCGGCCTGGAACGTGTCGATGATGCGCGAGGTGGTCAGACGCGCGGGACTCAGCCAGCCCGCGGTGTACGCGAAACCGCCGGCGAGTACCGCCACGACAGCGCCGATCGCGGCGAGCCGGCACGGCACGCAGACTGGGCCGGAAAGGGGAACGGGGGGTTTGGGCACGAAGCCTCCTGGTTACCTGGATAGATGCACTGATCGGCTAACACGCAATTCAGCGATCTATTCCAGTCGACTTCCGGCGCGCCCGTTCGATCGTCGCGCCGGTAGCCGGCACGTTCAATTGGCGCTGCCCGACTCCACGGTGCTGCTCGCGACGCCGCCGGTGTCGGCCGCACGAGCGGCTTCGGCCGCCAGCGCCTGCTTATGCTGCTGGACCTGTTGCGCGAAGATGGGGTTCACTTCGGGATACGACGTATCGGTCACGTAGTTCAGGCCGTTCTGTTGCGCCTCGATCAATTCCTGGTAGACCTGAGCGCGCGTCTTGGCTTGTGCGAAAGCGCCCGACGAGGTGGCGAGAATAGCAACGGACAAAGCGGCGAAAGCGATCTTCTTCATGATGAACTCCTGGGAGTGTTGTGCGGGTTTGCATGAGGGAGAACCACGCGTTGCGGGCTTTTATTCCTGCGTTCACGCTCGATAAAAAACAAATTTTCAGGTGGGAATAAAACGCGCCGCGAGCGGGTTAGCACGCGTCGCCGCATGCAAAAAACACCCAAATAAAAATGGCGCGCGCATCATGGGGAATCCATGGAATAAACGCGCCTTATGCTGTGTTCGCCTCCTCGATAGCCGAGCTTCGGCACACCTTCGACGCACACCGACACCATGAACTCGACCCACGCCCCGCCCGACTCGCCGCTGTCCGAAGCCGACATTCAGGCCTATGCCGACGGCACCCTGACGCCGGAACGCGCCGCGTTTCTGCGGGACTATCTGGGCAAGGAACCGGCGGAGGCGCGCCGGGTAGCGTTTTATGGCCGGCTCAATGCACAGATTCAGGCCGCCTTTCAAACCACCGACGAACCGGCACCGGAGCGCACCAAGGCCGCACGCGAGGGCTCACGCGGCGAACGCGAGCGCGCGAACGGGGCGATGCGCCCCAACCGCCTCCTCAACACGCTGGCGGCGCTCTTCCTGACGGTGGCGGCCGCGAGCGGCTGGCTCGCCGCCTCGCAGGTGTCCGCAACGGCGCTCGACAACGCCGCGGTGATGGCATTGGCCGAAACCGCCGCCACGCCGTTTGCCGCGACGTCGCCGACCCGCGCCGACCCGGCCGCGCCGAATCTGTCGGGCATCGGCCTGCGGCTGGTCGACCAACGGGTGTTGTCGCTCGGGCCATTTCAGCGCGCCAGCGAATTCGTCTATCTGAACCGCGACAACCAGCCGGTGGTGCTGATCTCGACGCTGGCGCTGCTGGCGCCGGACCGGCCGCAGTGGGCCGCGCGGCGCATCGGCGATCTGCGGCTGCTGGGCTGGACCGCGCAGCGGCAACGTTTCGTGGTCGCCGGCGACGCCCGCACCCACGGCCTGATGCGCGCCGCCGACGCCATGACCCTGCGATGAGCACGCCCGCTTCTCACTTTTATGCAACGCGACGGAATAAACTCCGTCCAGGCGTGTTAGCCCTGGAATACGGCCGGCAGCACGCTCGACGCGCGCCGGCTTTCCGCCTCACACAAGCCCCACGATTGGGATGAACCATGGATGTCCGTGACGAGTTGATGGAGCATGTGCCGCGTTTGCGGCGCTATGCGCGGGCGCTGATCAACAATCGCGACCTCGCCGACGATCTGGTGCAGGACACGCTAGAGCGCGCGCTCGGCCGCACCGGCATGTTCCAGCCGGGCACCGATCTGCGCGCGTGGCTGTTTACGATCATGCACAACGTTTTCGCCAATCAGGCGCGCAAGGCGTCGGCACGCGCCGTTCACGTGGCGGTCGACGACGATAGCGTCCACGAAAGCGAATTCGCGGTGCCGTCCGACCAGACGCGTTCGCTGGAAATGCGCGATCTCGATTACGCGCTGCAACGTCTGCCGATGGAACAGCGCGAAGTCGTGCTGCTCGTGGGCCTCGAGGAAATGAGCTATGCCGACGTGGCGCTCGCGTTGAATATTCCGCTCGGCACGGTGATGTCGCGTCTGTCGCGCGGCCGCGAGCGGCTGCGGGCGTTGATGGCGGGCACGCAGCCCGGCGCGAAACTACAGGTGGTGCGATGAACGATCAATCTATGCCGATCGGCGAAGAAGACCTGCACGCCTACGTGGACGGCACGCTGTCCGACGAACGGCGTGTCGAGGTGGAGCGCGCGCTCGAACAGAGCCCCGAACTGGCCGCGCGCGTCAGCGATTATTTCTCGCTCAACAGCATGTTCCACGAGCGCTATGACCGCGTGCTGAACGAACCCGTGCCGAAACGACTGCAGGCGCCCGCGCCGCGCCGCTGGCGCATGGCCGCCAACTGGCCGCAGTTCGCGGGCATGGCGGCGGCGCTGGTGCTGGGGATCGGTATCGGCGTGGGCACGCATATGGGCCAGGACGTGGTCATGCCGATGGGCGCGAGCCATTCGGATACGCGTCCTGTCAGCGCGGACAGCAGCGAAATGTTCGCGCGCCAGGCGGCGATCGCGCATGTGGTGTATATGCCCGCGGTCGACCGCCCGGCCGACATGAATGCCGACCATGAGCAGGACTTCGTGCAATGGCTGTCGAACCGGCTCGGCACCAACGTGCATCCGCCGGTGCTGTCGAAGAGCGGCTTCGATCTGTCGGGCGGCCGGCTGTTGCCCGGCGCCGATGGTCCGACCGCGCAGTTCATGTATCGCGGGCCGAACGGCGAGCGCGTGACGCTGTGCATCTCGCATCGCAAGGTGAATTCGAACACCACCGCGTTCAAGCTGTATCAGGACGGGCCGGTGAACGTGTTCTACTGGGTCGACGGCGACTTTGGTTATGCGGTGTCGGGTGGAATCGATCGTAAACAGTTGCTGCAGCTGTCGCACGATGTCTATTCACAGCTGACAGGAGCCACGCCGGGTTGAGGGTGGGCGCCCTCAACCGCCCGACCCGCTGCCACGATCGAGCGACGCCGCGCGCATCGCTTCGCCCGGATTCGTGAAGAACTGCTGACGCAGTTGCGTGACCTGCGCGTCACGTTGCTGCGCCGGCAAATTCTGTTTGTCGATCTGCGCGCGCTGATTGGCGTAGTCCGCATAGCGCGCCTGCCAGGCGTTGTCGGCCTGCTGCATTTTCACCGCGCGTTCCGCCGCTTCGGGCCCCAGCGTTTGCGTGATCTGCGCTCGCATTGCGTCGAGCGAGCCGCCCGGCTTCTGTGCCTGCGCTTGCGCCTGACTCAGTGTGTCGAGAGCGGCCTGCTGCTGACGGATGCGCTCGTGCGCGGCGCGCACTTCGGGTGGCAACGCGGCATCCAGCGCCGCGAGCCGGGCCGCTTTCTGCGCATCGCTCAATGAAGCATCCGACGCGATTCTCAGGCGTGCCAGATCCGTGTGTTGCTGCTGCGACTCCGCGCCGAAGAATGGCGTGTTCCATTCGCCCATGAGCCGCGTGCCCAACGCGTCGCGCTGATCGAGTTCGAGTTGCAACGCGTCGAGATTCGGCCGGGCGCCGGTCGGTGACGGCGACGGCGACGATGTCTGCGGCAGCTTGCCCACTGCGCTCAGATAGGCGTTGTAGCGTTGCCAGACGTTGAGCGCTTCGTCCGCGGCCGGTGTGCCGTCGAGTTGGGCGGCGATCTGCCGACGCACTAACGCGTCGAGCGTCGTGGCGGGAATTTCGTTTTGCGTCGTCAGGAAGTAGTCGAAGAAATCGCGCACCGCACGTGTGCGCGCCAGACGACCGTGACCGTCGGTAGGCAAACGCGGCGGCGACGAGCCGTCGAGCGACGCCGGCAGCGCCCCCGCCGCCGACGCGTTCGCAGCTTGCCCCAACGCAGGCGCCGTCTGCGCGACGCGGCCCGCCTGCCCTGCCTGCGCTATCGTCTGCTGAGGCACGGTCGGCGCGCGATTCACCCACAGTGCCGCGCCGGCCGATATAACACCGACCGCGACATAGGCGACCCATTGCTTGCGCGCACCGCCTCGCTGCCGTTCGTCTTGCGCCATCCGCTCAAACGCCTTGCGTCTTCAGCCGGTTTGCCTGGGTGCGGATCACCGCGACCGGGTCTTCCGCATTCGCGCCGCGCACGCCGAGCAGCTGGTTGATCTCGTCGAGATGGTTCCACTTGTAGCGGGTGCCGAGCACTTTGCCGTAGAGCGCGCTGCATACGGAGACAAGGCCGTCGTTCTGCCCCGACTGGCGGGTCAGCATCACCGTGCCGGTGCCGTACAGCACGAGCGTCGACGGGTCCAGCACGTTCGCCGAGTCGATCAGCGCGACGCTGGTGTCGGTGGCGCCGGGAATGCCGAGTACCGACGTCGGCTGAATCGCGCTACCCGCCCACGAGTACAGCAGATGCGTGTTGCCGTTGACGGTTTCCGTCGCCGCGCCCGTTTGACACGAGCCGGGCGCGCCGAGTCCGGCGCTCGGATAGCGCGTGTTGAAGGCCGCCGCGTTTGCGGTGGTCAGCGTTTGCAGCGCGGCTATCGCATTCTGATTGGTATTGTTGGTGCTGCTCGTCAGGATCCCGAAGATGTTCGCGAATGCGCCGATGATCGGTGTGGACAGACCCGTCGGGTCCTTCTGCAACACGCCTTCAACAAAGTCCGCGAATTCCGAGCCGCGATGCGGCGTACCGATGGTCGTGACCGAAGCGACGAGGTCGGGCGCGACCGCCGCGACGTAGCGCGAAGTCAGGCCGCCCTGGCTATGGCCGATCAGGTTGACCTTCTGCGCGCCGGTGGCCGCGAGCACCTGTTTCACGTAGGCGAGCAGTTGTTCACCGCGTCCGTTCGGACCGTCGTCGCTTTGAAAGCCCGACATATTCGCTACGTACACGGTGGCGCCATGCTGCTGCAGATCGGCTTGAATGCCGTACCAGTAGTCGAGCACGCCGAGGTATTTGTCGGTGCCCGCAAGACCGTGCACGAGAATGATCGGATAGCGCGTGGCCGCGTAATTGTCGGTACTCGCGTTAGCCGTTGCGGTCGCGGCGACCGCGCGCGCCATGCCGGCCGGCGTGGCGAATGTGAGCAGCAGTGCGAGCGGCGCCTGAGTCAGTGCAGCGGCCATTGCCCAGGCGACAAAGCGGGAACCCTTCGATTTCGACATGTACGGCCTCCGGTTGCAAAGTCCCGGTATTTAGCGATACAAATCGATCGACGGCAATAGAGCGCGAACTCCAAACCCCGCATGCTGCAGTGCGATTCGAACGTTTATCGCGCTGTTGCAATGCGGCGGGCATTTACGGTGGAAATGCCGACAATGCTGCCTGAATTCGCACTTGACTTGACGAGCTCGCGCGGCGTGACACCCAGCAAACGGACCATCCAATGCGCCATGTGACTCTGATG
The DNA here is from genome assembly GCF_002973525.1 of Paraburkholderia sp. BL21I4N1. GTDB lineage: Bacteria > Pseudomonadota > Gammaproteobacteria > Burkholderiales > Burkholderiaceae > Paraburkholderia. The sequence continues at coordinate 257,318 of NZ_PVEN01000009.1, read as the reverse complement.
CGCAAAGCCCGTTTCCAATGCGATCTGACTCGCGCCGAGCTTGCCTTGCAGCAGTAGCGAGCGGGCCCGCTCGACGCGCCGCTGCACCACGTACCGATGCACCGGCATGCCGAGCGTCTCGCGAAACAGCACTTTGAAATGCGGCACGCTCAACTCTGCCAACGCGGCCAGTTCGCCGAGCGTGAGGCGCTGATCGAGATGCGCTTCGATGAAATCGATCACGCGCGTGGCCATGACCGGCGCGAGCGTGCGGCGCTTGTCGTCGAGCGTGGGCGCGCCGCCGATCAGGCGCACCACCATCGCCGTGCAAAGGCTTTCGGCATACAGCGGATCGGAGGCTTCGTCGGCTTCGAGTTCGGCGCGCAATGCCCACGCCAGATGCTGAAAACGCGGATCGCGCAGCTGGAATTGCGGCCGAAGCTGCGCGTCGGCGGACTTCAGGGCCAACTGCTCGACGGTACGCCGCGCGAACGCTTCGCCGATCCACACGCTGAAAATCGTGCACGGCGATTCGTCGGTCCACTGCCCGTCGAGTCCGGCCGGAATCACGTCCGCGTCGCCGTGTGCCTGGATGCGCGAGGAACGGCGTTCGTTGCATAGGCAACGCGCCCGCACCGGCGCGCCGACATGCACGCCCACCCGATGATGTTTGAACGCCGGCACCCGATGCAGCCCGGCCGACACATTCACCAGTTCCGCACCGAAGCCCTGCCAGCCCAACTGATGGCTGGAACGCAAGGCGATGCGGGAGCCGCTGTGCGCTAGCGGTATCGGTGTCACGGCATTCATTGCGTGCCTCGTGGAGGGTGGCCTGGGTGGGTGCATTGTGCGGGTTTTTTCGCGGCGGCGCTCGGCCCTACGCGATCCCGTTCGCGTGTTGCGACGCCGCAATGCACACCATCATCCGAATCTGCGCAATGCGATCCCACCCTGCGCGTTTTTCAAACGCTGTCTCTCTAGGATGACGCCATGCAACCGATCCACACACCCTTGCATGGGACCAGGAGAGATCAACATGTTCGTGATTTTTGGAGCCGCCGGCCAGGTCGGCAGAGTAACGGCGACAGTTTTGCGCGAAGCGGGTCATGCGGTGCGCGCGGTGGTCCGCGATCGCCTGCAAGGCGAGCCGCTCGCGCGGATCGGCTGCGAGATCGCGTTTGCCGATCTGCTCGATACGGCGTCGGTGGCGCGCGCGATCGAAGGCGCGTACGCGGTGCAGATCTTGTGTCCGGTGCCGCGCGCGCACGCCGATCCGGCGGCCGAAATGCGGCGCATGATCAATTCGAGCGTCGACGCGCTGGAGGCGAATCCGCCGCAACGCGTTCTCGCGCTATCCGACTACGGCGCGGAACACGCAAGCGGCACGGGCATCTCGACGCTGTTTCACTACTTCGAAGCGCAACTGCGAGCCGTCGATGCGCAACTGACTTTCCTGCGTTCCGCCGAGCACATGCACAACTGGACGCGCATGCTGCCTTTGATGCTCGCGCGCGGTGTGCTGCCGAGCCTGCATCATCCGGTGAGCAAGCGGTATCCGACCGTCGCCGCGCAGGACGTCGGTGCGCTCGCCGCCGAACTGCTGCTCGACGACCGCGCGCTGAACGTGTCGCCGCGCGTGGTGAGTATCGAAAGCGAGCGGCGCGTCAGCACGTCGGAGGTCGCGCGCACGGTCGGTGAATTGGCGCACAGCCATGTGATCGCGCGTGAAGTGCCGCGTGGCGAGTGGCACGCCATGCTGCAAGCGGCCGGTCTCGGCGAGCAGCACGCGCGGTTGATCGTCGATCTGTACGACGCGCATAACGCCGGGCGGATCGACGTCGAAACGGACGTCAGCGAACGGTATTTCGGGGCGACGACGCTGGCGCAGGCATTGGCGGCGATGTTGCCGGCAGCGGTGACGGCGGCATCCACCACGGTTTCGCGCTAAACAGCGCGCGTCAAGAGAGACAGCATGCATACCTGCCCTTTGCTGCACGCATCGATGAAGTCGCGCGCGTCCGCGAAATACGGAACGCTACTGAAACGCGCATACGGACAAACGAACCCGCGTCGCTGGCTGGCGCTATCGGTCGGTCTGTTGGGATGGCTGGGCTGGCACGCGCTGCGGGATGTGCTCAACGCCATTCCCGACAGCAACGACGACTTCGGCCTGTTCTGATCGCGTAGAGGCAAAAACGCCGGCCGCCGTGTTTCACCAACGGCGGCCGGCGCGCATGAACCGCTTATTCGTTCTCGTCGAAGTAGTGGCCGAACTTGACCTGCTTCGTGCGGATATAACGCTCGTTTTCCTCACGCATCGGAATCGCCAGCGCCACCCGTTCGCAGACCGGAATACCGTGCTTCGACAGCGTGTCGAACTTCTCCGGATTGTTGCTCATCAGACGCACCGAGGTGACCTTCAACGTGCGCAGAATGCCGGCCGCCGAATCGTATTCGCGCGAATCGTCCGGCAGACCGAGATCGAGATTGGCCTCGACCGTATCGCGTCCCTGCTCCTGCAGCGCATACGCGCGGATCTTGTTCGACAGACCGATGCCGCGGCCTTCGTGACCACGCAGATACAGCAGCACGCCGCAGCCTTCGGCCGCGATATAGCGCAGCGCGAGGTCGAGTTGTTCACCGCAATCGCAACGGTAGGAGCCGAGCACGTCGCCGGTCAGGCATTCGGAATGCAGACGCGTCAACACGGACGACTGGTTGGAGACGTCGCCCATCACGAGCGCGAGATGTTCCGCACCGCTTTCGCACACGCGAAACACGTACGAGGTGAACGTGCCGTAGCGCGTGGGGAGCGTGGCGGTGGCATCGAGAATGACGCATTCGCCGTTGTTGAGTGCGCCGTCTGCTGCGGGCGACGGATCGTGAGACGTGAGCATGGCGTTAGACAGTGGTGCTGACATGAACCCGATCAACTGGGAGATTAGATATGAGACAGGAGTTTATCGCTAAACGGCATGGCGCATCGTAAGCCCATGCGGATCGCACGGATGCGCCTTGGTGTGCTGGACCGCGCTGACCGATAGAACGCCTGACGCGCCACAGGTATTCCCGGGTACCCCGATAGCGCGCCACGCCTATACTGGAATGGCCTGTCCCTCACGACAGCACGCCACGCCGGCATGCTGCACTGCGAAACGGAGCCGCTCCATGACAAGCGTTGCACAGCTGCTTAAAACTAAACCTGACAACACCGTCGTCTTTACGGTCGGGGCCGACGATTCCGTCTACGACGCCATCAAGCTGATGGCCGAAAAAGGGATTGGCGCCCTGGTCGTGACGGACGGCGACGGCATCGCCGGCATCGTCACGGAGCGCGACTATGCGCGCAAGGTCGTGCTGATGGACCGGTCGTCGAAAGCCACGCCGGTGCGCGACATCATGAGCAAAGCGGTGCGCTTCGTCCGCCCCGACCAGACCACCGACGACTGCATGGCGCTCATGACCGAGCGCCGCATGCGGCACTTGCCGGTGATCGAGAACGATCGCCTGATCGGCATGGTGTCGATCGGCGACCTGGTGAAGAACATCATTGCCGAACAGCGGTTCACCATTCAGCAGCTCGAGTTCTATATTCACGGCGAGCGGCCCTAGGAAAACCGCTGGCGCACCCACTCGCCGCCGCTAAAACCGGAGCGCAAAAAAAGCCCAATCCTTCAAAAGGTTGGGCGAAGCTACCTTGCGGCAGCGGAGGTTCTTTGAACTGGGTTCACGCGGCGCGTGACCCGATCGTCGGGTCGCGCTCGCGAATTCACGTCTACGTCTTTGCACCGTCGAAGCTGAAACGCTTCGCGATGTCGTGTACGCCGTCGCTGACGGCGCACACCCTGCTAATCCTGCAACGGCTTTAACGCTTTAACGTCTTTGATTCCAGACCACGCGGGCCGATCAGTTACCGAAATACACCGACTTCGAACCCGACATCGGCTGCACCACGCCGCCCGCTTGCGATGAACCGCTCACCGCGCCACCGTAACCGCTGGTATCCGCAACCGGTTCCTGGGTTTGCGCGACTGCCGGGTTCTGTGCGTCGACGCGACGCTCAGCGGCCTGAATGTCGGCCGGATACGTCGGGTCGCTGCTGTTCGCCGGGTTGTAGCCGGCCTGTTCCAACTGGATCAACTGGTTGCGAACGTCGGCGCGGGTCACCGGTTGCTGGCTCGCTTGAGCGAACGCTGCGACAGGAGCGGCGAGAACGACTGCGATGGCGACTGCCTTGATGAGCGACTTCATGATGGCTTACCTCCAGACTTGGTTTTTTGGCTTCGCCCGTCACACGTTGTGAGAAGCGAGTGATCCAAGTCTAGACAGCCAATCGTCTCGGGAAAACCCTTAATTGCGAGATACATAATTGTTGATTTCGCAAGAATGCGCGATGAATTCCCGAAAAGCCGACGCGATGTTTCACTCTTACCGTAATAATTGTCGGAATCGTAACACTTTGTGTCTGACGTTTCGAAACGCTTCCGAACCGGGCGCCTTGACCGGTGCTCATTGCCAGGCGGTCATTTTTTCGCCCGCTTCGGCGCAACGGTCTGCGCCGGCAACAGTAGTTTTCGCGGCCCGCTGACGAACGCGCTGCCAGGTTCGAAAAACCTCAGTGGCCGATGCATCTCACGCGACAAGCCAATGCGCGTCGTCACGCCGACCGGCGTCTCGCCACGCTCGATCGCACCGATCCACAAGTCGCGGCCACTACATAGATCACAGCCATTGAACGACGGCCCGATGCCGAGCGCGGTAGTCAGCCGCCCCGGCCCGCGGGCGAGGTCGCGCAGCGGCACGCCGGGGCGGCGCGCTTCGATCAGCGGCAAACCTTCGAGCGGCTCGATCGCGCGGAACAGAATCCCCGCGCCGATCTCTTCCGCTTCCGCCGACATGTTGAGCATGTACGACACGCCGTACGTCAGCCGCACATAGGCAAAGCCCGGCGCCAGAAACATCGGCAGGTTGTAGGGACGACGGCCGATAAACGCGTGACTCGTCGAATCGCCGAGAGGATACGCTTCGGTTTCGACGATCCGGCCGCTAATGCGCCCTTCCGGCAAATCGCGCACGAGATATTTGCCGATCATGAAACGCGCCAACTCGACCGTGTCGAGCGGTAATTCGTCACGAAGCAATGGCACGATGGGTAGCAACGGTTTTCGCATGCGGTCGACCTTGTTTTGAATGCGCGGCGCACTGACTCCGGCACGCTGGCGCGATAAGCCGCAGTCAGCAATACGACGCCATCGGCCTGTTGCGATCGGCCGATTCGTTGTACCAGAACCTCATTTCCTGGCACCGTCGCATTCACCATGGCACTAATTGGAGTATCGTGTGTTTCCGGCCCGCGGCACAGCCCTTGAGGCCTTGCGCGTGGCACGGTTAGCCTGAATCAGCAGGCAGTTTGAAAGCCTTCGCACGACCCGCAGCACCGTTCCATTCAGTGTCGATCCCGATGTATCCGCAGGCGAAGGTCACATCCCCATCCGGGGATCGTCGTATCCATGACAACAGGAGAAAGTTGAATGAAAGCATTCACGGCAATCAAGATGGTCGGCGGCGCGCTGATCGTTCTGGCGTCCCTCAATGCGTATGCGCAAAGCAGCGACGCGACGGCTGCGGCCCCGATGGCTGCATCGTCGGCGCCGTCCGCCAAGCAAACCAAGGCAGCGAACCGCGCGCTCGGCCGCAAGGTCCGCAGCGCCCTGTCGAAGACCAAGGGCCTGAGCGTCAACAACATCACCGTGCGCGCGCGCGGCGGTGCAGTGACCCTGGCCGGCACGGTGCCTGAGCAGCAACAGGTCGACCTGGCAACGACGGCCGCGCAAGGCGTGGCTGGCGTGACGTCGGTCAAGAACGCACTGACGATCCGTCCGGTCGGCCAGTAAGCGTCGTCGAGCCGTCGCCGGCTCTACGCGGGCGCCAATGCGTTACCACAACGCATTGGCGCCCGTTTCCGTTTATGAGTCGTCGAAACGTCCATGCAAAGATTCTGCCGCGGCCCAATCACCTCACGATCAAACACTAGCTGCAAAAACTATCCTTTATAATTTAATGCGTTAGAGCGGTTTGTTGACACGATGCGTTAGCATTTGCGCCCGCTTCAAGATCCAGACGGCGGCCGTGCGCCCCGTTCCATGCAAGCATCGAAAAGGAAGCCCGAATGACCACGCCCGCGACCGTTTTGCCCCGCTGGACCATTGCCGCGCCGTTCGTCGCGTGGATCGTGCTCGGGCTTGCCTATGCGCTGCCGGGCAACGGCCTGCTGCTCGCGCTGGTCGGCGTGGCGCTGTGCGCCGCGGTGTTCACCGCGGTTCATCACGCGGAAGTGGTCGCGCATCGCGTCGGCGAACCGTTCGGCACGCTCGTGCTGGCGGTGGCCGTCACGGTGATCGAGGTCGCGCTGATCGTCTCGGTCATGCTCACCTCCGGCCCGGAAAAAGCCGGACTCGCGCGCGACACGGTGTTCGCGGCGGTCATGATCGTCTGCAACGGCATTGTCGGCATTTGCCTGCTGGTGGGCGGCATCCGGCATCGCGAGCAGGATTTTCAGAGCCGCGGCGCGTCGGCCGCGCTCGCCGTGCTGGCGTCGCTGTCGGTGCTGACGCTCGTCATGCCGAACTACACGACCACTAGCGTCGGCCCGATCCTGTCGCCTTCGCAACTGGCTTTTGCCGGCGTGTCGTCGCTGGTGCTGTATGGCGTGTTCGTGTTCGTGCAGACCGTGCGGCATCGCGATTACTTTCTCGCCGATGCGTCGGACGAAGACGTTCACGCGTCGCCGCCGAGCGTCGGCGTCGCGCTCGCGGCCGGCGGCTTGCTGCTGGTGTGCCTTGTCGCTGTCGTGCTGCTGGCGAAGATCCTGTCGCCGATCGTCGAAACCGCGGTACAGAACGCGGGCGCGCCGGCGGCGGTGGTGGGTATCGTGATCGCGGCGCTGGTGTTGCTGCCCGAAGGGCTCGCCGCCGTGCGCGCGGCGCGCGCCGATCGTTTGCAGACCAGCATGAATCTCGCGCTCGGTTCGGCGCTCGCCAGTATCGGCTTGACGATTCCGACCGTCGCCGCGGTATTTCTGTGGAACGGCCAGCCGCTCATGCTCGGCATCGACGGCAAGGAAACCGTGCTGCTGATCCTCACGTTGCTGGTCGGCACGCTCACGCTGAGCAGCGGGCGCACCACGATTCTGCAAGGCGCCGTGCATCTGTCGCTGTTCGCGGCGTATCTGTTCCTGTCGTTCGCGCCTTGATGCTTCGGCCTGACGCTTGGACTGAACTACTCCTCCCAATGCGCCGCGATCCAGTCGCGGAACAGATTCAGCTTCTGCTGATGCGCCACCGAGTCCGGATACACGAAGTAATAGCGCCAGCCGGTTTTCAGCACGGTATCGAACGGCCGCACGAGGCGTCGCGCCCTGACGTCCTCGTCGATCAGCGCGAGGTCGCTGATCGCCACGCCGAAGCCTTGTAGCGCCGCATTGGTGGCCATATCGAGCGTGTCGAAGCTCGGGCCGTGCTCGGCGTCGATCGTCGGCGCGTTGACCGCGTCGCCTTCGCTGGCTTTGGCGAGCCACATCTTCCAGTCGCGGTGATCGCGCGTGGGATGCAAAAGCGTGTGGCGCGCCAGGTCCGCCACCTGCGCGAGCGGTTTGTCCGTCAGCAGATCGGGTGCGCACACCGGCGTCAGACGCTCCTCGAACAACGGCACCGCCTGCACCCCCGCACCCGGCGACGAGCCGTAGATGATCGCGGCGTCGAACGGTTCGCTCTGGAAATCGATGTCGTGCTGCCAGGTCGTGGTGATCTGCACATGCAGATCCGGGTACTCGGCCTGGAAACGCATGATTTTCGGCAGCATCCAGCGCATCACGCAGGTCGGCACTTTCAGCGCGAGATCGGTGCGCTGACGCGTGAGCCGTAACGAAATCTCCTCGATACGCGCGAAGCTCTCTTTTACGGCCGGCAGCAGCATTTCGCCTTCGGCGGTAAGCGTCAGGCCTTTCGCGTGACGCTTGAAGAGCGGGAACTTGTAGTAATCCTCAAGCGCGATGATCTGCCGGCTAACCGCGCCCTGCGTCAGACACAAGTGGTCGGCGGCGCGCGTAAAGCTGCGATGGCGCGCGACGGTTTCGAAAATCTGCAGCGCGTTGAGTGGCGGAAGGCGGCGCATCGGCGAGGTCCGTGATCAGGAAAATTCATTGTGTGGGCGACGCGACAGGCGCCGCCCAACTCGCTGTCAAGCCCACAGGATACGCGATCAACCCGCCCCGCACGAGGGCCGAACCGTCCCGCTCGCATGCGCTGAATTCATGCCTACCCAAAAATGGCACGCCGCACACGCCGTTTCGCACCACGCCGGGGCACGCCGCCGAAGCATCGCACCAGAACCGAGCTTTCCTCATACCTCCATGCCGGCCTCAAGCGCGCGCAAATTGTGGACGTTAACCCGCATACGCCCCGCCCTCGGTGCTCTAGCTACGCGCGGCGAATTCGTCCCAGTCGCCGCGCTACGCTCGGCTCATGAGATTCCGTCATGCCCGTCATGCGCATATTTCGTTTGTTGAGGGATTTTGGCAAACCTAGAGTGCATCAACGCACCGCGCAATCGGGCGGTGCGACGGCAGCGGTCACAGCGATTTTCATCAGGCAACAGGCGTTCAACACGGGAGACCGCCATGCAAGAGATCAAACGGGGTAGAAGGCAGGCCATCAAGGCGATCGGCGCGGCGCTGGCGGCCTCCACCTTGCCGATGCCGTTCGTCAATCTGCGCGCGCAGGAACAGAACTTCAGCGGCAAGACCTTGCGCCTGCTGACCTGGTCGGACGACACCGGCGCCGCCGCGCTGCGCAACATTGCCCAGACCTTCACCGCGAAGACCGGCTGCAAGGTGATCGCCGATCGCGCCGACGGCACCTCGGGCATGGTCGCCAAGCTCAAGGCCACGGGCGATCGTCCCACTTACGACGTCATCACTTTGGCCGGCGTGGGCGCGTCGGGTCTCGGCGACGCCGGTCTGCTGATGAAACCCGACCTCGACAAGCTGCCCAATCTGAAGGACGTCGCGCCGCAGTACCGCACGGGCGCGAACGGTTTCGGCGTGGGCTACCTGCTGTGGTCGGACGGCTTGATCTACAACACGTCGACGGTCAAGAGCGCACCGACCTCGTACGAAGCGCTGTGGGATTCCAGGTACGCCGGCCGCCTGTTCCTGCCGCCGCCCGAATGGGCCGAAGCGGTCGACCTCGCGATCATCGCGGCGAAGATGAACGGCGGTTCGCAACAGAACATCGAGCCGGGCTTCAAGAAGCTGATGCAACTGAAAGACCGCGTGATGACGCTCGGCGAGAACCCGAACCAGGTGGCCGATCTGTTCCGCACCGGTTCGCTCGATATCGGCGGGATTTACTCGCCGGCTTTTTTCCCCGATCAGATCCGCAAGCCCGAATACAAGATGGGCGTGACGTACGGCATGAAAGAAGGCTTCGCCACGCAACTCATGTTCACGGTGATCCCCAAATCGCATCCGGGCGACAGCGACGTGATCCACGCCTTCATCAACCATTCGCTCGACGCGGGCGTGCAAGGCCGCATGGCCGCCGACGTGCTGAACGGCCCGGTCAATTCGAAAGCCGTGATTCCGGCCGAGAGCCGCGCGTTCGTGCCGAGCCCGAAGCAGATCGCCGAGAAAGCCGTGTTGCATGACGACAAGGCGCTCGCGGTCGTACAGCCGGCGTGGATCAAGCGTTACACCGAAATTTTCTCGGCATGACGCCGATGCTCGCGCGCTTTTCGCGGCGTGCTTCGTCGGCGGCGCAGGGAGAGGCGGCTTCCGACGCCGCGTCTCTCGCTCCGGACGCGCCCGCGGCCACCGCGCTGGAAAAAGCGCGCCCATGGCTGCTACTCGCGCCGATCCTGCTGTTTCTCGCGGTGCTCGGCGCGGCCGCACTGGTCGTGCTGCGCATGAGCTTCGGCACGCAGGGCAACGAATGGCGCGGCTTCACGCTGCAAAACTACGCCGACCTGCTCGACAGTTACTTCCTGAAGTCGTTGTGGCTCACGTTGAAGCTCGCGTTTCAAAGCATGATCTGCGCGGTGCTGCTGGCCATTCCGGTCGCGCTCGCCATGGCGCGCACCCAATCGCGGCTCGCGCGCCGCTTGCTGCTGGCCGGCGTGCTGCTGCCGCTGCTCGTCAATCTGCTGCTGCAAGGCTATGGCTGGCTGATCATTCTCGGCCCGGCCGGTTTGCTCAATCACGCGCTGCTCGGCAGCGGGCTCGTGCAGCGTCCGCTGATGTGGCTGTATCGCGAGAACGGCGTGTTGCTCGGCCTGATCCAGACCGCCTTTCCGCTCGCCGTGCTGCCGCTTTCCAGCGCGATGCGCGCGGTCTCCCGCTCGTATGAGGAAGCCGCGGCGACGCTCGGCGCGACGCGCTGGCAAACGCTGCGTCACGTGTTGTTGCCGTTGGCGATGCCGGGTCTGGTGTCGGGCGCGCTGCTGGTATTCGCGTACAACGCCAGCGCCTTCGCCGTGCCGCTGCTGCTCGGCGGACGGCGCGTGCCGATGCTCGCGGTGCTGGTCCACGATCAGGTCGCGCCCTTGCTGAACTGGCCGGCGGCGTCCGCATCGGGTGTCGTTCTGATGATCGCCACGCTGACGGTGATGGCGCTGTCGCAGCGCCTCGTGCGCCGTACCCAGCGTCTCGCCGAGGAGCCCCACGCATGAGCACGCCCGTTCGCCGCGCGGCGCTTCAGCCCCGTCCGCCGCTGTTGCCGCGCTGGCCCGCCGCGACCATGCCGGGCCAACTCGGCAAGGCGGCCGCGCTGCTTGCCGCGATCGTGCTGTTTCTCGCCGCATTGCCGATCCTCACGATGATCGCGATGTCGTTCAGCGCCGCCGACACGCTCGAATTCCCGCCGCACGCCTACGGCTTGCACTGGTATCGCGCGGCGTGGCACAGCTTCGTGTCGCCCGACGCGAGCGACTCCCTCTCCATGGGCGCCGCGTTGAGCACGAGCCTGATCGTTGCGCTTTCAACCATGCTGTTCGCCACGCTCGTCTCCGTGCCCGCCGCCTACGCGCTGAGCCGTTACCGTTTTCGCGGCAAGCCGGCGGTCGAACAACTGGTGGCGTTGCCGCTGGTCTATCCGCTCGTGATGCTCGGTCTGTCGCTGCTGCTGGTGTTCAACGTGCTGCCGGTCGAACTCGGCGTGTTCCGCCTGATCATCGCGCACGTGATTCTGGCGCTGCCGTTCACGGTGAAGAATTGCGCGGCCTCGGTCGCCTCGATCGGCCCCGAGTTCGAGGAAGCCGCCTGCGTGATGGGTGCGAGCCCATTGCGCGCGCTGGTCGACGTGATCCTGCCGCTGATGCGCCCCGGCATTCTCGCCGGCATGCTGTTCGCGTTCATCGTCTCGTTCAACGAGTTCACGGTGACCTTCTTCCTGTATGGCATCGATACGATGACCTTGCCGGTGTGGCTGTATAGCCGCACGGTGTCGTCGCTCGATCCGACCGTGTTCTGTTTCGCGGTGTTCATCGTCGCGATCGACTTCGCGCTGATCTGGCTGCTCGAAAAGCTGGTCGGCGACGAAGGCGTGGCCCTTTGAGCGCCGCTTGCGCTGCACGGGAAACAGGCGAACCGTGACACCTCTTTGCTGGAGCATTCGATGACCCATCTGACCTTGCAAGCCGTGACCCGTCGCTTCGGCGCGGCGCAGGCCGTCGACAGCGTCGATCTGAGCGTGCCCGACGGCAAGCTGGTGTGCTTTCTCGGCCCGTCCGGCTGCGGCAAGACCACGTTGCTGCGGATGATCGCCGGCCTGGAAACGCCGACGTCGGGCAGCATTCATTTCGCGGGCCGTGACATTACGCGTCTGCCGGCCAATCAGCGCGACTTCGGCATGGTGTTCCAGTCGCTCGCGCTGTTTCCGCACATGACGGTCGCGCAGAACGTCGCCTATCCGCTCAAATTACGCAAGACCGCCAGGGATCAGCAGACGCGCCGCGTCGCCGAATTGCTGGAACTGATCCAGTTGCCGCATATGGCGAACCGACCGGTCACGCAACTCTCCGGCGGCCAGCGCCAGCGCGTGGCGATTGCGCGCGCGATCGCGTCCCAGCCGAAACTGCTGTTGCTCGACGAGCCGCTCTCCGCGCTCGACGCCAAACTGCGCGAGGCGATGCAGATGGAAATCCGTCTGCTGCAACAGCGCCTGGGCATCACGACGATCATGGTCACGCACGACCAGCGGGAAGCCATGACCATGGCCGACGAAATCGTCGTGATGGAGAAAGGCCGGATTGCGCAAGTCGGCAAACCGCTGGATATTTATCGCGATCCGGTGAGCGAGTTCGTGGCGGATTTCATCGGGCTCGGCAATATCCTGCCGGTCACTTACGACGGCGCGGGCGGCGTGAATCTGCCCGGCGGCCGGCGCATCAGCGTGGCGCAAACCGCGCGCATGCCGGCCTCCGGCAGCGACATCCGCCTGCTGATCCGCCCCGAGGACGTGTGCGTCAAACCGGCTTCGGACAGCGCCGCACCGAACCGGCTGGCCGGCACGGTGACGTTTATTCGCGACGTCGGCGCATCGCTCGAAGCGACGATCGATTGCGCCGGCTTCACGCTGACCGCCGCGACCACGCCGCGCGAAACGCCGGGGCTCACGCTCGGCATGCCGGTGCTCGCGGAATTGCCATCGCACGCGTGCAAACTGATCGCCGCGCGCGCCGCGCATTGACGCGCGCTCACTAAAACCTATTCCAATACCGATCCACTCGACAGAGGAAAGACCATGACCCAAGCGCAATCCGCCCACTCCAGCACGCGCCGCGTGTTCGCGACGCTCGCCGCCGCGCTGGCTTTCACCGGCGTCGGCGCGCTGTGCGCGTTTTCGTCGGCCGCGCAGGCCGACGCGCTCGACAGCATCGCCAAATCGGGCACGGTGCGCATCGGCGTGTTCGAGGATTACCCGCCGTTCGGCTCGATCGGTCCGGACATGAAGCCGCAAGGCTACGACATCGACGTCGCCAATCTGATCGGCAAGGCGCTCAACGCCAAGGTCGAACTCGTGCAGGTAACGGGCGACAACCGCATGGCCTATCTGGCCGACCACAAGGCCGACATGCTGCTTTCAGTCGGACAGACGCCAGAGCGCGACAAGGTGATCGACTTCTCGCAACCGTACGCGCCGTACTACCTCGCCGTGTTCGGTCCGAAGTCGCTGCCCGTGAAGAACGCCGCCGACCTCGCCGGTAAGTCGATTTCGGTCGCGCGCGGCACGCTGGAAGACCTGAGCGTGACCAAGATCGCCCCGCCCTCCGCCAACATCAAAAGATTCGACGATCCGAACGGCGCAATATCGGCGTTCCTTTCTGGTCAGGTACAGTTGATGGTCGTCGGCAACGACGTCGGCGCGACGATTCTCGCGCGGCATCCCGCGAACGATCCTGAGCAGAAATTCTCGCTGTTCAGTTCGCCGGATCACGTCGGTCTGAACAAGAACGAGCCGCGCCTGAAGCAAAAAGTCGACGACGTGATTGCCAAGGCCCGCAAGGACGGCACCATGAATGCGATTTCGCAAAAGTGGCTGCGCGCGCCGCTGCCGGCCGACCTCTAACACTTTTTGCGCGACCCGCCCGAGGCATCCCTTCAGAGGACGGCTTCGGGGCACGGAAACGCGGCGGAGTCTGACCTCACGATGAGCGCCACGCCATGACTTATGCGTTCGATTTCAGCGGCTTCGGCCTCTATGCGGGGATGCTCGTGCGCGGCGCCGCCGTCACGCTCGGGCTCACCGCCGTCTCTACCGTGCTCGGCGGTCTGGTCGGCATCGGCGGCGCGAGCATTGCGGTGGCCGGGCCGAAATGGGCGCGCTGGGTCGTGGCGAGTTATGTGGAGTTGATCCGCAATACGCCGTTCATCGTGCAGTTGTTTTTCGTGTTCTTCGGCTTGCCGAGCCTCGGCATTCATATCGACGAAGTAGAGGCCGCGATTCTGGCCATGACCGTCAATCTCGGCGCCTACGCGATCGAGATCGTGCGCGCCGGGATCGATTCGATTCCGCGCGGCCAGGTGCAGGCGGCGCAAGCGCTCGGCCTGCAGGGTCGCCAGGTGTTCCGCTTCGTGGTGCTGCCGCAGGCGATCGCCAACGTGTTTCCCGCGCTGCTGAGCCAGGTGCTGATCGTCATGCTGGGCTCGGCGGTGGTGTCGCAGATCTCGGTGCCCGATCTCACTTACGCGGCCAACTTCATCCAGTCGCGTAACTTCCGTTCGTTCGAGAGCTACGTGATTATCACGATCACGTATCTGGTGTTGTCGATCGTCTTGCGGCAACTGCTCAACCGCTTCGGGCGCGGCCTGTTCGCGGGCCGGGCGGCGCGCGGTAGCAATCATGGCAACGGCAACGCGCCGCGTAACTGGCGCGACCGCCTGATGTGGCGCGGCGCCCGCACGCTGCCCACGGAGCGCTGATCATGGTCGAATTCACCCTGTGGGACATTGCCCGTAACCTGTTGCTGGCGGCGCGCTGGACGGTGCTGCTGTCGTTGATCGCGTTTGTCGGCGGCGGTATCGTCGGGCTGATGCTGCTCGCCCTGCGCGTGTCGCCGATCGCCTGGCTGCGGCGCGTGGTGATCGTGTACGTCGAAGTGTTTCAGGGCACGCCGCTGCTGATGCAGCTCTTCCTCGCGTTCTTCGGTTTGCCCCTGCTCGGCGTCGACGTCTCACCGTGGGTCGCGGCAACCGTCACGCTCACGCTTTATACGAGCGCGTATCTGGTCGATATCTGGCGCGGCTGTGTCGAAGCGGTGCCGCGCGGTCAGTGGGCCGCGGGCGCGAGTCTCGGCATGACGTTCAGCCAGCAGTTGCGCTATATCGTGTGGCCACAGGCCCTGAAAATCGCGGTGGCGCCGACCGTCGGTTTTCTCGTGCAGGTCGTGAAAAGCACGGCGCTCGCGTCGATTATCGGCTTCACCGAATTGACCAAGACCGGCTCGATGATCACCAACGCCGCGTTCCGCCCGTTTCCGATCTACGGCATGGTCGCGATGATTTACTTCGCGATGTGTTTCCCATTGACCTGGTACGCGCGGGTGCTGGAGAAACGACAGAAGGTGGGACAGCATCGGTGAGGCGCCGCTCACGCGGCTTCAATGAAAAAGCGGTAACCGTGTGGCGAACACGGTTACCGCTTTTTTAACAGCCCAACTATCGCAGCGCTAAGCCCGTGTCACTAGCGGGCCGCCTGCGTCGACTTGCGCAGCTTCGCCACCTCGGCCGCGCTAACAACCGGCGCGCCGTTGTTCCACCCGGCCCGCACGAAACTCAGCACGTCGGCGATCTGCTGGTCGTTGAGCACCGGCGCGTACTTCGGCATCGGATACGGCGCGGGAATGCCGCCGATCACCAGATCTTGCGTGCCGTTCAGTGTCACGTTGATCAGCGACGACGGGTCCTTCTCGAGCACGTTCGGATTGCCTGCGAGCGGCGCCAGCATCGGCGCGAAGCCGCGTCCGTCGACGCCGTGACAGTGCATGCAATACGCGGTGTAGACGCGTGCGCCGGCGTCGTTCGCGGGACGGTTCAACGACACTTTGGTGGCCTGCGGATCGTACGCGTACGGCGGCGCACCGCTGCCGCCCGCCGGCGGCAACGACTTCAGATACGTCGACATCGCGGCGATGTCGGTATCGTTCAGACCTTGCGTGCTGTTGTTGATCACGCTCGTCATGGAACCGAACGCCGACGCATGGCGATTCGCACCGGTCTTCAGGAACGCCTGCAGATCCTGATCGTTCCAGCGCCCCAGCCCGACGTTGTGCTCGCCGGTCAGATTCGCCGCGAACCAGCCGTCGAGCAGGCCACCGGTCAGGAATGCGCTGCCGCTTTCGTCGAGCGCTTTCTCCTGGAACGCGATGCCGCGCGGCGTGTGGCACGAACCGCAGTGGCCGAGACCCTGAATCAGGTATGCGCCGCGATTCCACGCCACGTCCTTGCCCGGCTTGTTCTGATAGGCGCCCTTCTCCAGGAACACCATGTTCCAGAACTTCAGCGGCCAGCGCATGTTCAACGGCCACTTGATGTCCGCTTCGCGATTCGCCTGCTGCACCGGCGCCACGCCGCCCATGAAATACGCGTACAGCGCTTTCATGTCGTCGTCGTCGACCTTCGCATACGACGGATACGGCATCGCCGGATACAGGTTGTGGCCGTCTTTCGCGACGCCTTCGCGCATTGCCCGCGCGAAGTCTTCCTCCGTATAGCCGCCGATGCCGGTGTTCGGATCGGGCGTGATGTTGGTGGTGTAGATCTGGCCCATCGGCGTGGTCATCGGCAGGCCGCCCGCGAACGGCTTGCCCTTCGGCGCCGTGTGACAGGCCACGCAGTCGCCGACCTTCGCGAGATAGGCGCCGCGTTGCACCAGCGCGGGATCGGCGGCTTGCGCGGCGGCCCGCGCCGAACCTTGGCTCAGCGCCAACAACGGCAACGCGACGCACAACGCCGCACCGACACCCTTCAGTGTGTTTTTCATGATCGGGCTCCGGTTAGGCGGTTTGCAGTTGGCTGCCGACCGGCAGGTGCCGCAGCCGTTTGCCGGTGGCCGCGTAGATCGCGTTGGTGAGCGCCGGCGCGAGCGCCGCCGTGCCGGGTTCGCCGATGCCGCCGGGCGCCTCGCCGCTCTTCACGATATGCACCTCGATAGGCGGCGCCTGGTCGATCCGCAGCATCCGGTAGTCGGTGAAATTGTTCTGCTCGACGCGGCCGTCCTTGATCGTGATCTCGCTGTACAGCGCGGCCGTGATCCCGAAGATGATGCCGCCCTGCACCTGCGCTTCGATCGTGTTCGGATTCACCACCATGCCGCAATCGACTGCGCACACCACCCGCTTCACCGCGACCTCGCCCTGCTCGACCGCCACATCGACGACGATCGCGAAGAAACTGCCGAACGCGTGCATGACCGACACGCCGCGGCCCTGGCCCTTCGGCAGCGCACTACCCCAGCCGGCCGACTGTGTCGCGACGTTCAGCACGTTCAGCGCGCGCGGCGTCTTGCCCAGCAGATCCTGACGATATTTGACCGGATCGACCTTGGCCTGCGCCGCGAGTTCGTCGATGAAACTCTCCACCACGAAGGTGCCGCGCGTCGGACCCACGCCGCGCCAGAACGCGGTCGGCACCGCGTGCGGTTCCTGGCGCACGTAATCGATCAGTTGATTCGGCAGGTCGTACGGCAGGTCGGCGGCCACTTCGACCGCGTCGGGATCGATACCGTTCTTGAACGCGGGCGGTGCGAAGCGCGCAAGCACCGACGAGCCGACAATGCGGTGCTGCCACGCGATCGGCTTGCCGTTCGCGTCGAGCCCGGCGGAAATCTTGTCGTAGTAGTACGGCCGGTACATGTCGTGCTGAATGTCTTCTTCGCGCGTCCACGTCACCTTCACTGGCGACGACACCTGTTTGGCCACTTTCACCGCCTGCGTGACCATGTCGAATTCGAGCCGCCGGCCGAAACCGCCGCCGATCAGATGGTTATGCACGACGATCTTGTCGGCCGGCAGACCCGTGACCGCCACCGCCGCATCCACGACCCGCGTCGGCACCTGCGAGCCGAGCCAGACGTCGCAGCCGTCGGGGCGTACATGCACCGTGCAGTTGACCGGCTCCATGGTGGCGTGCGCAAGGAACGGCTGCTGATACACCGCGTCGACGCGCGTCTTCGCGTTCGAAAAGCCGTTGCCGACGTCGCCGTCCTTACGTGCCACCGCGCCGTTGCGCTGCGATGCATTGGCGAGATCGCCGACGATCTGCTGCATCGAAATCGCCGCACCCGCGCCTTCGTTCCATTTGATGTCGAGCGCCTGCACGCCGCGTTTGGCGGCCCACGTGTGGTCGCCGATCACCGCGACCGCGTTGTCGATCCTGACGATCTGGCGCACGCCGGGAATCTTCTTCGCGTTGGTATCGTCGACGCTCGCGAGCGTGCCGCCGAACACCGGGCAGTTCGCGATCGCCGCGTAGACCATGCCGGGCACGCGCACGTCGAGCCCGAACAGGGCGGTGCCGTCGACTTTTTCCGGCGAATCCAGACGCCTGGCCGACGTGCCGATCAGCTTGAAGTCTTTCGGATTCTTCAGCGGCACGTTTTGCGGCGCGGGCAGTTTGGCCGCGGCGTCCACCAGTTGACCGTAGCCGAGGCTGCGCTGGCTGGCCGCATGGATCACCTGGCCGGCCTGCGCGTGGCAGCTTGCCGGATCGACCTGCCATTGCTGCGCGGCCGCCTGGATCAGCACCACGCGCGCGGCGGCGCCGGCACGGCGCATCGGCTCCCACGCGTAGCGGATCGACGTCGACCCGCCGGTCAGCTGGCCGCCGAGCAGCGGGTCCATGAAGAGCTTTTCGTTGGGCGGCGCGTGATCGACCGTGACCGAGTCGAGCGGCACTTCGAGCTCTTCGGCGATCAGCATCGGAATCGATGTGTAGACGCCCTGGCCCATCTCGACCTTGGGGATCACCAGCGTGACCTTGCCCGCCGTGTCGATCTGGATAAACGCGTTCGGCGCGAACACGCCGCTTTGCGGCGTCTCGACCCCATCGCCGCCAATCACCGATTTGCCGGCCTTCTGATCCTGGCTGGCCGCCGGCAGACTGAAGCCGAGCAGCAAACCGCCGCCGGCCGCCGCGCCCACCGTCACGCCGAATTTCAGAAACGTGCGGCGCGACACGCGCCCCGCCTTTGTTCCAGACGCCTGTGCGCCGTTACCTGCATCGAGCAATCCCTGGGACATGTCAGGCTCCCTTCGCGGCTTGCTTGATCGCCGCGCGGATGCGGTTGTACGTCCCACAGCGGCAGATGTTGCCGGCCATGGCGGCGTCGATATCCGCGTCGCTGGGATTGGGGTTGCTGGTCAGCAGCGAAGCCGCCGACATGACCTGCCCGGACTGACAGTAGCCGCACTGCACCACGTCCAGTTGCCGCCAGGCCTGCTGCACTTTCTGGCCGGCGGGCGTGCTGCCGACCGCCTCGATCGTGGTGATCTTGCGGTCGCCGACCGCCGCGGCCGGCAATACGCACGAGCGCACCGCGACGCCGTCGAGATGCACGGTGCAAGCGCCGCATTGCGCGATGCCGCAACCGAACTTGGTGCCGGTCAAACCGACGAGGTCACGCAAGACCCACAACAGGGGCATGTCGGGCGGGGCGTCGACGGTATGCGTTTCGCCGTTGATATTCAGGGTTGTCATTGAGCGGCTCCGGGTGGGGTTTATTGTTGATGAGGCTGTTTAGACAGAGACGTCGAACCAAAACAGTGAGCCTTGCCGCGTTTATTCGATAAGCCGGACTAATACGCGCGGCGGCTCGCGTTCAGTTCAAACAGGCATTCGATGCATGGCGCGAACGCGCCGGAAGTGATCGGCAAATTGTAGTCGCGGATAAATAATTGCGCAGCGACCCCTATGCGGGCATGGCCCGTTGGAATGCTTTAGCGGTCATGGGCCGCCGATTTTGCTAGCATGGTTCCGGTTTGAACCGATTGCGCGTACCCGAGTATCCGAACACCCGAATGCCGGATGCGATCCGGCCTGACTATCCGAAGGAGCAGCACGATGAACGACCAGCAATGCACTCAATTCCTCTCGGACATTCGCCGACCGCTGCTGTCGCTGCACAAAGCGATTCTCGACCACGAACGCGCGGCGTATGAAAAGGAGTTCGGTCCCGTGACGCCGGCGGCGTTTCTGCAGGTGCTCATCAACGGCTCGGGGTTTCGCTGGCTCACGCCGCTCTCGACGGTAATCGCGAGCGTCGACGAAATCCTCGACGACAAGGAAGCCGACGCCGCCGACCGCGTCGGCGCGGCCGAAGCGGTCACGGGACTTTTCTCGCCCGAGGCGCCGAACAACATTTTTCTGCCGCGCTATCTGCCGTTACTGCAGGCCGATCCGGCGATTCTGCATCACCATGGGCAGGTCGCGCAGTTGCTGCGCGGCGTGACGGAAAAGTGAGCGGTGGGGTGTGATGGTTTTTCGGGCCGGCGTCGGATGATGCGCGTCGGCAAGTTCGACTACGCGGTGCGCGTTGCCGGCTCCCGAATTTCCTCACCGTTGAGCAGCGTGCTTTTGATCGGCTGAACGTGGTCTGATTGAATATAGCTACCAACGATTACCAGGCTTCCTGGTAGTCAGCCGACGTAACAAGCCCTTATTTCAAGCCGATTTATGCGCGATTCGTAAGAGTGGGCGTCGCCAGCATCCGATGCTTGCGGATTGAATCGATACGCGGGTGGCGCCGAATTGAATTTGCCTGGTTTTGCTGAACAAACTCAAGGTGAGCTTTTTCGGGAACCACGTGCCGGCCGCCACGAAAACCCGGTCAGCAAGCTTCACGGCGCCCTGCCAGGTTAAGCCGACTGTCTCGCGAGGTTCATTGCCATGTCAAACTGGCCACTCCCCAAAACCTACTCATTCCGCGATCAGACCGTGCGCTTCAACGTGACCGGTAACGGTCCGCCACTGGTGCTGATTCACGGCACGCCGTTTTCTTCGTATGTGTGGCATCGCATCGCGCCGCATCTCGCGCAAAAACACACGGTCTACTACTACGATCTGCTCGGTTACGGGCAATCCGAACAACGCGATGCGCAAGACGTCTCGCTCGGCATACAGAACGTGCTGCTGGCGGCGTTGCTCACGCATTGGCAGTTGGAGAAGCCGGACGTGGTCGCGCATGATTTCGGCGGGGCGACTTCGTTACGCGCGCATCTGATCGACGGCTGCGAGTACCGCAGCCTCACGTTGATCGATCCGGTGGCGGTCGCGCCGTGGGGCTCGCCCTTCGTGCGCCACGTGCGTGACCACGGCGATGCGTTTGCCGGGCTGCCGCCCTACATCCACGAAGCGGTGGTGAAGGCTTATCTACGCGGCGCGATTGCGCGTGAGATTCCGGAACGCGAACTCGCGCCGTATGTGACGCCATGGCTCGGCCCGACGGGACAGACCGCGTTCTACCGGCAGATCGCGCAGATGGATCAGCGCTTTACCGACGAGGTCGAAGCGCGCTATGCGCAACTGCGCTGCCCGGTGCGGATTCTGTGGGGCGAGGAGGATCAGTGGATTCCGCTGGCGCGTGGCCGTCAGCTGGCTGCGGCGATTCCGGGCGCGCGCTTTCAGGCGGTGCCGAACGCCGGCCATCTGATGCAGGAAGACGCGCCGGAGGCGATTGTCGCCGCGGTGCTGCGCGGGCTTGCCTGAGGACGTGAGCCAAGCCGCGTCCTCACGCGCCGGATTGAACGCCGCCGAGGGTTGTGCGGGTTTGCGTGAAGGCGCGTCATTCGCCGCGCCTTCGTGACGCACGAGAGGTTTTCCTAAGCGGGTTCGCCCTAAAGCGCGGCCTTAACCGCGTCCTTGCGGCAGGTAAGGCATCGGATCGATCGGCTTGCCGTCGCGGCGCAACTCAAAGCCCACGGAGAAGACGCGCGAGTTGTTTTCGTCGCCCATCTCGGCGATCTGCTGCCCCTGCCGCACGATGTCGCCGGTCTTAACCAGCAGCTTGCGGTTATGCGAGTAGGCGGTCAGAAAGTCCTTGTTGTGCTGGACAATGATCAGACTGCCGTAGCTGTTCAAACCCGTGCCGGCATACATCACTTTGCCGTCGGCGGCGGCGCGCACCGGATCGCCCGGCTTGCCGCCAATTTCGATGCCGCGCGTCTCGCCCGCCTGGAATCCTTCGACAACGCGCCCGCCCGCCGGCCATGCCAGCGCCACGCCGTTCGCGTGCCGCGCGGTTTGCTGCGCGACTTCGCGTGCCTCGGCGGCGCTCGGTGCGGCTGAGTCCGCTTGCGCGGCGGCGGCCGGGGTGGCCTGAGGTGCCGACGCCGCTGCCAGCGCTGCAACCGAAGCCGCCGTTGAAGCCGACGAAGCCGAATTCGCCGAAGCGCCCACTTGCTGCGCCACCGGCGCGCTTGCCGCCGAAGCCGCTGCCGCCTTGGCCGAAGCCGCCGCCGCGGCGTTAGCCGCATTCACGGCCCGCACGGTTTCCGGCGACGCCACATGCAACACCTGCCCCAACTTCAGCCGCGACTTGCTTTTCAACCCGTTCCACGCCTGCAACTGCCGGACGCTGCAATGATGATGCTGCGCGATACGCGCCAGCGTATCGCCCCGCTTGACGCGATAAACCAGCGGTGGCGATTTCTTCAGCGGCGCCCCCGCGTTGGCATCGATCGTCAACGGCGCGCTGCTCGTCGCCGTCGCGGCCGACGCATTGACCGCCGGCACCGCCGAAGCGGCCGCCGTATCCGCCGTCGCGCCCTGCTGCCCGACGTTCGCACAACCGCTGACGGCCAGCGCGACCCACACGCCGGCCAGACTGGCCTTGATTGTTCTGTCGAAACGCTTTTCCACCATGTCCGACTCCTGCCTTTTTCAATGGCGGACCGGATGCACGCCTTGTCGCGTGCGATGCGCGCGTTCGTACGCCGCGCGGCCTATCTTCGCGACACGGCGAGGCCGCCTCGTGCGACGCTCATCCCATGTCCTGCCGAACAACCCGCCCCTGCTCGATCATCGATGCCCGGGAAGCCCACCTCATGCGGACTCACCCCAAAACAGCCGATCTTCTGCGAAAGGGGCCAGATTGCCGATTAAAATTCCAGCGGAATTGTAAAGTGCGTCTCACAGAAAACGCTCCGCTCCACACAATCTGATACAAACCTTACCCGCGGTATTGCGGACATCGTTGCGCGTGCAACGGAAACGGCAATACCTCGGCAATGAGTCGGTAACTTTTGCTTTAACGGCAAAGCGCCGTGAAAACTTGAATCGTTTTCACGGCGCAAAGGGAACCCGGAACGGGGAGAGACGAGCGTGCCGGCAAGCGAACGGCGCGCACGGTTCGAGCAGGTCGGCACGGCTGAACTCACCGCGCCATCACGTCATCGCAACGCTTTTACCGCATCCGTGGTGACGTCGGCAGGTTGTCCGCCCCACGTCGCACGCAGATAGTTCGCGAGCTGCGCGAGTTCTTCGTCGCTGAGTTGCGTGGCGAAACCCGGCATCTCCTGCATCCGTTCGAGGCCCGGGAAGTCCTGCGCGCCGAGACCGTCGAGCATCGCCACGATCAGATTGTGTGCATCGCTCTGCCGCAGCGTCGAGTTGGCGTGCATCGGCACCGCGACGTGCGGCTTGCCTTCGCCGTTGATGCCGTGACAACCGGCGCACACGGCGAGATACACGTTGCGTCCCGCTTCGAGCTGCGCGGCATCGGCCGAACCTGACTGAAGCGACTGCAACGGTTGCGGCGCTGGCGGCTGATCGCCGAGCAGGTAGGTGGACATGGCGCGCAGATCGTCGTGCGTCATGTACTGGCTGCTCAGGTGCACGACCGGGAACATCTCGCCGAACGCCGAGCCTTGCGGCGCGATGCCGGTGGCGAAGAACGTCTGCAGGTCGGCGGCGGTCCAGCCACGCGCCGCCAGACCGTGCGGCGTGATGTCGGGCGCCGCGATCCGCCCGAGCGCCGCGCCGGCCAGCGGCTTCGCGCCGTCGAGCTGGCCGAACTTGCCGCGCGGCGTGTGGCACTCGGCACAATGGCCGAGCGCGCTTGCCAGATAGCGGCCGCGATACCAGTCCGCCGAGCCGGTGGCGGCAGCGCCCTGAGCCGACGCCTGGTTCGACGCGTCAGGCCACGCGTCTTTCAGGAACACCCAGTCCCAGAAGCGCACGCCGAAACGCATGTTGAACGGGAACGACAGTTCGGGTTCGTGGTTCGGCACGGCGGCCGGTTTCTGCGCCATCAGATACGCGTAGATGGCATCGCTATCCGCGCGCGACAACTGACGGTACGACGTGTACGGCATCGCCGGATACAGCTGTTTGGTCGGCGTCACGCCGTCGTGCAGCGCCTTGTACAGATCGTCGGCGCTCCAGTTGCCGATGCCGTGCGCTTTGTCCGGCGTGATGTTGGTGCCGTAGAAGGTGCCGAACGGCGAGGCCAGTTTCACGCCGCCCGCGAACGGCGCGCCGTCCGAGGTGGTGTGGCAGGCGGCGCAATCGGCGGCTTTCACGAGGTAGCGGCCGCGCGCGAGCGGATCGGCGGCGGTGGATTGAGGTCCCAACGCGGCGGCGGCGGTCATCGCGGCGGAATCGTCGTGCTTGCCGCACGCGCTCAACGCGAGCGCCGCGCCAAGCAAAAGCAGCGCGCGGCGCAGAGTGATCGGGCGGCGCATCATGCGGCTTCCTTGACGAGGCCCGGCGTCGTCAACACGACTTCCTTGACGGCTTCGTAGTAGCGCACGTAACCCGTGCAGCGACAGATGTGGTCGTTCAGCGCTTCGGTGATGGTGGCCTCGACCTTGTCGCGGGCAACCGGCTGACGCTGCAGACGCTCGATCAATACCGTCGCCGCGTTGACGAAACCCGGCGTGCAGTAGCCGCACTGAAAGCTGAAGTGCTCGAGAAACTTCTGCTGGATCGGCGACATGCCGATCACCTCGCCCGCTTCATTGCGCTTCGCGTGGCCTTCGATCGTGCGAATGGTTTTGCCGTGGAAGAAATTCGCGCCGGTGATGCAGGTGCGCACTTCTTCGCTGGTGCCGTCCGGTTTGTCGACGATCACCACGCATGCGTGGCAGATGCCCTGGCCGCAGCCGAGACGCGAGCCGGTCAGATGCAGATACTCGTGCAGGTAGTCGATCATCATCAGACCGGCCGGCACGTCGGTCGGACCGACGATCTCGCCGTTGACCTTGATGGACAACGGCAAGGTGCGGAAATGCGTCAACGGACGCTCGACCGCACCCGCGGCCGGCGCGCCGGCGGCAACGCCGGCGGATGCGGCGGAAGCCGAAGCTGGCGCGGATGCCTGAGCCTGAGCAGCGGCAGAAGCCGCGCTCGCTGCAGAAGCCGCGCTCGCTGCCGAAGCCGGACCAGCAACAGCCACCACACCGGAAGCCGCCGCCACCGCACCCGTCTGGCTCGCGGCGTGAGTCGAATTTTGTTTGGGGGCTGTCATGCGAGCACCTCCTGAATACGTTGCGGGGTAACCGGCAGATCGGTAAACCGATGCCCGATCGCGTGCGCGATCCCATTCACGATCGCGCCGACCACCGGAATCATCACCACTTCGGCAATGCCCTTCGGCGGGTCGGTCTCGGTGAGCGGCGGCAGCACTTCGCCGGTCTGGGTCCAGACGGCGACGTCCGTCGCGCGCGGCAAGTGGTAGCGGTTGAAGTTCCACGTGCCGTTGCCCGGACCGTCTTCGTACAACGGCAGGTACTCGTGCAGCGCGTGGCCGATGCCCATCGCCAGACCGCCTTGCAACTGGCCCGAGACGAGTTGCGGCGAGATCTGGTTGCCGCACTCCATGATCGAGTGATGCGCGAGCAAGTCGACCTTGCCGCTCGCCTCATGCACCGACAGTTCGACCAGCGTGCCGACCGCGCTGTAGTACGTCACGGCCGCGTTGTTGCGCTGGACCGGCGGAATGAACACGCGCTGTCGATCCAGCACGCGGTAACGATTCGCCGTGGTTTGCAGCTTCTTGCGGTCGTCCCGTGCGTTGTCGCCGTAGCGCAGTGCGAGGCCGTCGAGCGGCAAGCGCTCGATCGCGCCGTCGATCTCGAAGTCCGCTTCGGTCCATTGCCAGCGGTTGAACACGTGCACGGTCGCGCCGGTCACGAGACCGAGTTCGTGTGCTTTCTTCGCGAGCTGTTCGAACGGCAGCGCCTCGAGCCCCGCCGCCGACAGCTTGCCGTCGATCCAGCGCGCATCTTCGATCCGCACCACCAGCGGCGCGGCCTGACCGCCACCGCCGCCCTGACTCCAGATCGCCATCGCCGCCGGCCACAGGCCATGCGCGAACACGACCCGCGCCGCTTCGCGCGTGCTGTGCGTGAAATAGAACGCGGAATTCGTCGCGCTCGACGGCGACGCATAACCCGGCGACCAGCGCGGATTGGCCGCGAGCTTATCCTGATCGGCCTGCGACATCATGTACGGATCGCCGCTCGTGACGACCGGCAGATCCGGCCAGTCGGTGATCGCGACGTGGACGTCGGTGGCCGGCTTGCCGAGCCATTTCGCGACCGCCACGGCCTGCGAGGTCGACATGCCGGTGCCGATTTCGGCGGCCGTGTGCTGCAAACCGATCTTGCCATCGGCGCTGAATTCGACCTTCGCGAACGAGGTCTCCGCGCCGGTGCCGAAGTCCTTCTGCACGCACGCGAAACCGACGCCATAGCGCTTGCCCGGATGCGCGGCTTCGAACTCGGCCTTGCGCTTCGCGCGATTCACCCACAGCGGATGCACCTTGGCCTTGTTCAACACGTCGTCCACGCGAATCGCGCCGGCCGGCACCGCGCCTTGCGTGTTCTTCATGCCGGAGCGCAACGCGTTCTTCAGGCGGAAATCGATCGGATCGAGCTTCAGTTGCGCGGCGATTTCGTCGATCATCATTTCGGTCGCGGCCATGCTCTGCAGCGTGCCGTAGCCGCGCGCGGAGCCGGCGTCGATCGCGCGCGACGCAATCGCCACCGCCGACAGATCGTTGCTCGGGAAATAGTAGATCGACTGCGCGGCGGTCGCGCCCACCATCGCCACGGAAGGCGAGAAGTTGCAGCGCCCGCCGCCGTCCGCTTCCATCTCCGCCTTGAACGATTGCAGCAGACCGGTCTTTTTATCGACGGCGATGCGGTAGTTCATTCTGAACGCGTGGCGTTTCAACGAAGTCTGGAACTGCTCGTAGCGGTCGTTGGCGAGACGCACCGGACGGCCGTCCGCGTACATTGCGCAGACGAGGCCGTAGAACGGCACGTTGAAGTGATCTTTCGAGCCGTAACCGACCGTGTAGCACGGGTGAATGAACAGGTTCTTCACCGGGAACGCACACTTCGCGACCATGCCGGCCGCGCTGTCGACCACCTCGGACGGCGCCTGGGTCGGCACCACCATATGCAGCGATTGCGTCGCGGCGTCGTACCAGCAGTTCGCGTTGTCGGGCTCGAGCGCGGCCGTATCGATCGACTGCGTGTTGTACTGGCGCTCCATTACCAGCCAGTCCGCCGACGGGTGATCGAGGTCCTGCTGGATTTGCGCGGCATGGAACATGCCCTGCTCGTCGAGCTTGCCGTGCTCGACGCCGTCCGGCCACACCGGCTGGTGCTTACGCATCATGCTCGGAAACACCGGCGCGTCTTTCAGGCTGGAGAAGACATCGTCGTCATAGGGCGTTTTGCCGCCGACTCGCACGAAGCGGAACGTGCCCCACGGGTCGCGTTCCAGCGGCCCGGTTTGCGCGCCGTAGCGAATGATCTGATCCTGGAACTTCAGCGTGTTCTTCGCGAAGCGGAAACGCGCGAAGTCGTGATAGATCAGGATCGCGACCGCCTGGCCGAGATACGCGGGCGTCTTGCCCGGCGGCAGCAGCATGTCGTCGCCGTAGAAGGCGGGGAAGATCAGCCCGTCGCGGGTTAGATCGGCCGCCGTCACGACGCGGTCGGGTTGCAGATCGGCGCCGAGCAGCGACAGGTCGAAACCTTCGTAGCTGCGGTCGGCTTGCGTGGTGCGCAGAATGAACGCATGCGATTGCTGCTGCGGCCAGTGCGGCATGTCGGTGGCGCGAATGTCGCGGGCGAACACTTTCGAACCGGTCACCTTGGCGATCCCGTCGATACGGAATTTCGCCTGACCGTTGGCCGCGTCCCACTGCATCGGCGTCAGAATTTTTTCTTCGAACAACGCAGCGAATGCGCGGCTGCCCATCGGCGCGAGATACACCGACACACCCGCCACGACGCTGGCCTTCAGAAAACTACGACGCGAAAGGTCGAGTTTCCCCATGGACTTCTCCTTAAGTGAACACGGCGGCAACCCGTCGGCGGAACCCATGCGATGCCCCCGCCGCCGCACGCGCGACGACGCGCGCGCTGACACGCACGCGCATGCGTGCGGGACGGCAGTGGAACCACGAAGGAGGTGTTCGAACCACGAGCGCTCATGCGCGCCCGCGCGTACCGGCGATCTGCGGCGACCCGTGTTCCGGTTGCGCCGCATTCGATCTGATTGACCTTTGAACTACCGTGAGTTGCCTTTTTGTCTGCCCGGCGAAGGGCAAAGGCCGCGATTATCGCGCTGATTCGTGGCAGGGTGCGTCAAATTTTGTCCGCTATCTCGAAAATAACGGATTCAGCATAGGATCACGTGGCGCCGCGCTGGAACCGTTATGGCGTGGGCTTCATAGCGGTTTAGCGGAGGCTTCGCGCGGTGTTTGCGCAGTCCTTGCGCGGCATTCGCGTCACCCTCGTGTAGCTTGCGCCGCGACGAATTACGCTCGCACAATCGTGATCCCGAGCGCCTCGAACGGTGCAGTGAGCGCCTCGTCCGTGTTCCGTTCGACGACGATCGTGCTGGCCGCCGTCACGTCCGCGATCTTGTACGCCGACGCTGCATGCAGCTTCTCCGCCGACGCCAACACCACGGTCTCGGCCGCATGGTCGGCGAACGCGCGCTTCACGTAGGCCTCTTCGCGATCGCCGGTGCTCAGGCCCGCTTGCGGATGCACGCCGGTCGCGCCCATGAAAAAGAGATCGGCGCGGATATGACTGAGCGTTTCGATGGCGGCCGCGCCGAGATTGACCATGGAATGCCGGAACAGCCGGCCGCCGATCATCACGACCTCCAGTTGCGCGTGCTCGGCGAGTTCGACCGCGATGCTCGGGCTATGCGTGACGATCGTGGCCCGCAAGTCGCGCGGCAGATGACGCGCCAGTTGCACGGCCGTCGTCCCGCCGTCGACGAACGCGATCTGGCCCGGCGCGATCATGCTCGCGGCGGCGCGACCGATCGCCGCTTTCGACGCCGACTCGATCCGCTCGCGCCCGGCAAAGTCCACCGCCGCCGGCGACGCCGGCAACGCGCCGCCATGCACACGCTGGAGCTGGCCTTCGGCGGCGAGCTCGCGCAGATCGCGGCGGATCGTGTCTTCCGACACCTCGAATTCGACGCTCAGCGCCTTGGCGATCACCTGCCCGTTACGCTTCAAGACCTCGAGGATCCGTTGTTTTCTTTGCGAAGTCAGCACGATGAGGTTCTCGACGGTGTGAAGTGCATTTCAGCACAATTGCACGAAATCACTTGTTTTTGCACGAAACTGCACGATACCATGATTCGCAGGCGGCGCCGACCGCTTTGTGCTTGTCCATGCAAACAGGAAAACATGAAAACAGGAAGCGAGCCATGAACGAAACCGCCGGGCGGGTCCGTATCGTCGACGTCGAGGTGCTGTCGGACGACTGGTACGTGCTGAAAAAAACCACCTTCGACTATCGCCGCGCCGACGGCAGCTGGCAGCGTCAGAGCCGCGAAACTTACGACCGCGGCAACGGCGCCACGCTGCTGCTGTACGATCCGCGCCGCCGCACGGTGGTGCTGACGCGGCAATTCCGGCTGCCCGCGTTCGTCAACGGTCACCACGGCATGCTGATCGAGGCGCCGGCCGGTCTGCTGGAAGCGGCCTCGCCCGAAGAACGGATTCGCGCGGAGGTGGAAGAGGAAACCGGCTACCGCGTGCATGACGTGCGCAAGGTGTTCGAGGCTTTCATGAGCCCGGGCTCGGTTACGGAAAAGCTGCATTTTTTCGTCGCCGAATACGACGCGGTGGCGAAGGTCGGCGCCGGCGGCGGCATCGCGGCTGAAGGCGAAGATATCGAGGTGCTGGAATTGCCGGTGGACGACGCGCTCGCCATGATAGAGCGCGGCGAGATCGTCGACGGCAAGACGATCATGCTGCTGCAATACGCGAAACTGAATCTGTTGGGCGCGCCGGCGGTCGTTTCCGCGCCGGTCATTTCCGCGCCGCTCGTTTCCGATTTATCGCGCGAGGCGTTGGGAAACGGACGCTAGGTCGCGGCAGCCAAAGAAAATATGCTGACGGGTCGGTTAAATCGAACGCCCTTCCCGTCCGTCTATTTTTGCGTTCGTCACGTTTTTTGCGCTGGCGAATGCGTCGAGGTTGCAGTGGATTCTCTTCAATCGGCAAACCGCTTTATCAACGGTTTTTTCTTCGGTACGCTGATCGCTGCCGTCGTGATGGTCCTGCTCGCCAATGCCGGCGAGTTCTCGCCGTTCACGGCTCGCTTGCACGCACTCGGGCAAGTCGTCGTGACGGTGCTGATCGCCGTCGTGATCGTCGACGCGAAACCGTTGGCTTATAAAACCGTGTGGCGCGAGCGCCGCTGCAGCTTCGTCCTCGACGAGGATCTAAGCGCGACGTTGCGCGGCCGGACCTTCGGCATTCCGGCCGGCGTGGTAGTGGGGATTCTGTTTCAGCATTACGTGATGAACTGAGCGGCTTACGCAACAGCCTCACGCGCTCGCCTAGAACTTATGCCGGATCGCCGCCCGCACCACGACCTGCTTCGACGTCGATGAAGGCGACTGGGTGCCGGGCGTGAATGCGTCGTCCAGAATCGTATAGGTCGAGTCGCCGGTTACCTGCTGATACTCGCCCTGAATGTAGACGTCCGTGCGTTTGGACAGGTTGTAATCCGCCATCAGGCCGAAAGAGTGAATGCGCGGTTTAACGCCGCCGCTCGACGCATCGTAGTTTTCCATCGTATAGACATATTGCGCGCCGACGAACAGCATCGGCGACACCTGATATTTGCCGTTTAACTCGAAGTTCTGGTACTTCAGCGAGTTCAGCAAAATGCCCGGCGGCACCAGCGGCGTAATGCCAAGATAACCGTTGCCGGTCGGATCCAGATAATTCGAGTTGGTATAAACAAAGCCGGCGGTTGCCGGACCGAACGTGTACGTAATACCGCCGCCGAATACGCGCATGCGCCCTGCGATGAAACTGGCGTCGTTCGCGGTGATCGCGCCGTTCGCGCCATTGCCGGGATTATCGGCCTGCAGATAGGCGGCCGCGACCAGCAAGCCGCCATACGTATATTGACCGCCGAAACTGTACGCGCGGTTATTGGCGAAGTTGGTGTCGTTGCTGAAACTGTAGACGCCGCCGAACTGGAAGCCGGAAATCGACGGGCTGGTGAACTTGACCGAGTTGTCGAGACGGAACGAGTTGTCGGTGTTGTCGTTGTCGTAGGGGTGCGAGAACAGCTCGCCGGCCCAATTGCCGTTGGCCGTGGTCTGCGCCAGATAGTCCACCACGGAATCGTACTGACGCCCGAACGTCAGGCTGCCGAAGCTATCCGAGCTGACGCCCACGAAAGCCTGGCGGCCGAACATCCGGCCGCCCTGATTAAGGCGCCCGGAGCTGACGTCGAAGCCGTTTTCCAGCTGGAAGATCGCTTTCAGGCCGCCGCCGAGTTCCTCCGCGCCTTTCAGGCCCCAGCGGCTGCCCTGCGCGTCGCCGCTCGCCAGCTCGTAGACATGGCCACGGCCGACATTATTGGTGTAGTTGATGCCTTCATCGAGTACGCCATACAGCGTCACGCTGGTTTGCGCCGAGGCAGACTGCGCAAAAGCGGCGGACAAAGCGGCGGAGACAGCCAGCGCGAACACTTGCTTGTTCATGATGATCTCCCTGCACTCGAGTAATCGGACAACTCGATCCAGCCGCCTTGTTCTTGACGCTTTGTCAGGGCTTTTAACAGCCCCGGCGCGCCTTCAGGAAATCCTCACACGCCGTTAGCGGGACGTCCATCGGGTGTCACGTCGATATCTCAAATTGTTGCGAAATCTCCACTGCGCGCAAGCGCCCCTTTTTTCGCGGCGCTCCTTCAGGTAAACGGCAGCGCGCCGCCCCGACTGAAGTACAGCCCGATTGACGACGTCTTTGGTGACTCGGCCCGCCGTCCGGCTCGCCCGGGCTTTGTCACGGAAAGAAATATAATCGAAAGCTTTCGCGGCGCTGCAGCGGAACTCAGCGGCGCCACACGGGTCATTTTTACTGCCCTCTGCAATCGAGCCTGCCTCAGGCCGCCCGGTTGAAAACGGCGACGCCGAGCGCGTGGATCGTGCATCCGCAGCAACTCGCCACCCCATTTCCAAAGTCACGTGAGGACGTTTGCGGCGCTGAACCAGCGCGCCGTCGCACGAGACTGCTTTTGGCGTTACATCATGCAAGCATCGCAATCCCGTCTGATCGAGCTCGACTTTTTCCGCGGACTGGTTCTGCTTATCATCGTCGTCGACCATATTGGCGGCAGCATTCTGTCGCGCGTCACGCTGCACGCTTACGCGTTGTGCGATGCCGCCGAAGTGTTCGTGTTCCTGGGCGGCTTCGCCACCGCCACGGCCTACGCGGCGCTCGCCGAACGGCGCAATGAGACGATCGCGCGCGGCCGCTTCCTGCGGCGTTCGCTGGAAATCTACCGGGCGTTCCTGATCACTGCGGCGCTAATGCTGCTGGTCAGCGCAACGCTGACGGCGTTCAGCATCGACGGGCCGAATCTCGCCACCACCGACCTCGACGATCTGATGGACGCGCCCCTCGCCGCACTGCGCGACATCCTGCTGTTCCGCCGCCAGCCCTACCTCGCCTCCGTGCTGCCGATGTACGCGTTCTTCGCGGCACTGGTGCCGATGATCTTGCCGCTCGCACGCAGCAAGCCGTGGTGGCTGCTGGCCGGCAGCGTCGCGCTGTGGGCCGGCGCGCCGGCGATCACCGCCTATCTGCCCGCCGCGCCGGACATGCATTGGGACTTCAACCCGTTCGCGTGGCAGTTGCTGTTCGTGCTCGGCGTGCTGGCCCGCTGCCAGCCGGTGTATCAGCGCGTCAGCGCGCACCGGCTCGGCTGGCTGGTCAGCGTGCTGGCGTTCGCGGTGGTCGCGGCCGCGGCTTACTACAAGCTGTTTGTCGAGCTCGAGCCGCTCGACGGCAGTCTCAAGCAGAATCTGTCCTATCTGCGCGCGGTGAATTTTCTTGCGATTGCATGGCTCGTCGCGAATCTGATTCAGCTGGGCTGGGCCAGGAAACTCGCGCAACGGCTGCCGTGGGTCGGCGTGATCGGCCGCAAGGGACTGCTGTGCTTTATCGCCGGCGCGGTGATCTCGCTCGTGGTGGATTCGGTGCTGTATGCGGCCACCGACGGTTACCTCAACTACCCGCTCGGCCTGCTCGCCGATGCCGTCGCGGTCGGCGCGCTGCTGACGGTCGCGCTTGCGGAACAGCCGCTCAAGCGGCTCGCTTCGCGGCTGGTCGGCACGCGGCTTCGCACCTGGCCTTGAGCGGTGCCGCAGGGCAGCGGGCCGGGTATCGGCCTTCGCGGTCTCGCCCTTGGGCCGCCCTTGGTCCGCCCGTGGCGCTCGTGGCGCTCGCCGCGCTTCAATCCGCAGCGCCGATCCTGTTAGCATGACGCCGCCCGCGACTCGCGCGGCGGCCTCCTACTCTCACATGCGTCCATTCCTCCCCTCCGCACTCGTTGCGCTGTGCTTCGTCGCTTGCGACACCGCTTGCGCCAGCACCGTGATCAGCCGCAGCTTCCATGCCGACGCGCTCGGCCGCGACTGGTCGTACACGATCTATCTGCCGACAGGCTACCGTCACGACGCCGCCCGCATTCCGGTGCTCTATCTCCTGCACGGCAATAACGGCGACGCCAACGACTGGCTCACGCAAGGCCATCTGCAAAGCGCCGCCGACGCGCTGATCGACCACAAGGACATGCCGCCGGTCGCGATCGTGATGCCGCAGGGCGGCACCGACTGGTACGTCGATCGCAAGGAGAAGATGGAGACGGCGTTCTTCGACGATCTGCTGCCCGAGATCGAATCGCGCTACGCGGTGTCGACGCAGCGCAGCGGCCGCATGATCGGCGGTGTGTCGATGGGTGGCTTCGGCGCGCTGCGCTATGCAATGACGCAGCCGGAACGGTTTTGCGGCGCCCTGCTGCTGAGCCCCGCGATCTACCCGAACGAACCGCCGCGCGCGTCGGCGGCGCGGCGCGTGGGCGTATTCGGCGAACGCGAATTCGACGCGCGCATCTGGCACGAGCTCAACTATCCGGCGCAGTGGGACCGTTATATGAGCCGGCCTTATCGTCTGCCGATGTTCATCGCCGCCGGCGACGACGATCTCGCGATCCAGGCCGACGCGTCGTCGCTGTACACGCATCTGCGGCTGGTGGGAAATCCGGCGGCGCTGCGCATCATCGACGGCGCCCACACGTGGGATGTGTGGAGCGCGCTGCTGCCGGCCGCGCTGAAATACACGCTCGGTTGCGTGAAAACTCAAGCGCAAACGCAACCACAACAGCAACCGCTAGCTCACCCTTCGACCGGCCGCCCTTGAAACCGACCTGAAATCCGCGTGCAACTATTGCACAAGGTCGGTCCACAACACCATCAACACCGTCATCAGCGCCGGGCCGATAAAAATGCCCAGCAGACCGAAGGTTTCCGCGCCGCCGAGAATACCGAACAGCACCAGCAGGAACGGCAGGCGCGTCGAGTTGCCGATCAGCACCGGCCGCACGAAATGTTCGGCGACGAACACCACGACCGAGCCGAACACGGCGAGCCCGATGGCCGCCGCCACCGACCCTTGCGACAGCAGCCACAACGCCGCGAGGCCGAACGTGAGCGGCGCGCAGAACGGCAGCATCGCGGCGATCGCGGTGATCACCGCCAGCAACGCGACATGCGGCAAGCCGGTCACCGCATACGCCACGCCCAGCAACGCGCCTTCGCCGAGTCCGACCACCACCAGCCCCGACACCGTGCCGCGCACGGCGGTCGCCATGCGTTGCAAAAGCTGCGCGCCGGCTTCGCCGAAACCACGCCGCATGCCGGTGGACAGCGAGCCGGACAAACGCGGCCCCGCCTGAAAGATCACGAACAGCGTGACGAGCATGAACGCGAACACCATCACCGCATGCACGGCGCGCGCGCCGAAATGGCGGCCGAGCGTCATGACGGTGGTGCTGTGCAAGCCCTTCATCGCCGCCGAATCGCGCAGCGGCTGCGCGAGATTGGCCTGCCACCACGTGGAAACCTGTTGCAC
This sequence comes from Paraburkholderia sp. BL21I4N1, assembly GCF_002973525.1. Lineage (GTDB taxonomy): Bacteria > Pseudomonadota > Gammaproteobacteria > Burkholderiales > Burkholderiaceae > Paraburkholderia. The sequence goes on along the minus strand of NZ_PVEN01000009.1, from coordinate 222,372 downwards.
GCCGAACGGCAGATGCTGAACGAAATCCGGCAACGCAATGCCGTTTTCCTGCACGGTCTTGAACCAGTCGGTCATGTCGTGCGCCTCGCGCAACGCCTGCGCGATCCCGATGCCGACCGGCAGCACCACCAGCAAGGCAATCGCGAGCGTCAACAGCGCGGCGATCAGGGTCGTGCGGCCGCTGAACCAGCGGTGGGCCTCGATCTTGCGCAGGAGCGGCCACAGCGCGATTGCCAGCACGCTCGCCCACGCGGCCACCGCGATGAAATCGCGCACGACCCACAACGCCAGCAGCACCAATCCGATATACAGGACGAGCGACGCGGTGCGCTGCTTTTTCTGGCGCTCGAGCGAGGTCGGCGATGCGGGGGGCGTGTCGGGTGGCGTAACAGGCGGCGTAACGGGCGGGCGTGAATTCATGGAAGCTCTTGTGATTGTGTCAAAGCGTGGAAGCGCGACCGGAGGCGACATGGCCAGGGTGCGCGCGAGCCGACCGGAAAAAACCAGAACCGCTACACTGGCGTGCCACGGTCGCTCATCGATAACGACATCTTAAAGGAAGCGCCATCGGCCTTGACGGGCGGGACTCTCGTCGCGCTACGAACAACACTGCGTTGCAAAAATCCGCCTTATCTCTAATTTGCCGTCATATGGCCCGTAAAACCCTGCCGTGACGGGCAAATGTCAATGTCAAGTTTCATTGTTGCTAATTCGAGAACAGTGTTTCAACTCGGACACAATGGCTATCTAGCCCGCGCAGGACTACATTCGGCACACCACAATACGGAGCCGATGATGATGACCTTAGAGTCCATCCCCCTTGACGGTACCCATGGTGTGCGCATCGAGATTCTCGAACGCTCCGATACGACGCTGGTGATCCGCTGGGTCGAACCGGGGAAATGTCATTACGGCGAGCAGCGCTGGCGCCGCCGGTCGGCGCATACGTCCGGCACCTGCGCGGTGTCGCGCCGCAAGATCCGTCGCGGCGATGCGGTGTTCAAACCGGCCGAGCGGCCGGCGCCCGCGAATGCATCGGCGATGATTTGCGCCGAACTGCTGGGTGAATTCGCCGAAGCCTGAAGTTTTACCGGTGGCCGCACTGGCGCACTGATGCGCATCTCAAGCGCCACCTGTCATCCCGCGATGCAAAAACCCTTCCGATTGCGGCCCCCCGCGCGCTGAGCTAAGGTGCAGGAGATTGCGCCACGTCACCGCGCCGGCCTCGCTGCCCGGTTACCGTGACCCTCGCATTTCCACCCACCGCGCCACGTGTCTCGCGGCGCTGTCCGAGGGCATACCATGGCAGAAGACACGCCGGACACCCGCACCGCATCGGCCGCCCCGGCCCCGCTCGTCGCACCGCAACAGTTCTCCGTCGACGTCCTGCTTGAAAAATACGCGAAAGGCGACGAGCAATCGGCCGACGACGTATTCCAGCGCGTCGCCCACGGTGTCGCCCAGGCCGAGCCGGAAGCGCTACGTGAATCCGTAGAAGCCCGCTTCGTCGACAATCTGCGGCATGGCGCGCTCGGCGCAGGCCGCATCATGAGCGCGGCCGGCACCGGCATTGCCGCCACGCTGATCAACTGCTTCGTGCAGCCGGTCGGCGACGCGATTCAGGGCGTCGACGAACAAGGCCTGCCCGGCATTTACGTCGCGTTGCTGCAAGCGGCCGAAACCATGCGCCGCGGCGGCGGCGTCGGCTACAACTTCTCGGCGATCCGCCCCAAGGGAGCACGGGTTCACACCACCAGTTCGTCGGCGTCCGGGCCGTGCAGCTATATGGACGTATTCGACGCGTCGTGCCGCACCGTCGAAAGCGCGGGTTCACGGCGCGGCGCGCAGATGGCGGTGCTCGACTGCGACCACCCCGACCTGCTCGAATTCATCGAGGCCAAGCATTCGAAAGGCCGCTGGAACAACTTCAACGTCTCGGTCGGCGTCACCGACGCCTTCATGCGCGCCGTCGAGGCCGACCAGCCCTGGCAGCTCGTGCATCGCGGCGAGCCGTCGCCGGCGCTACGCGCGGCCAACGACATGCGGCAGCGCGACGACGGCCTGTGGATCTACAGCGAGCGCCCGGCTCGCGCGATCTGGGAGCGCATCATGCGCTCCACCTACGACGTCGCGGAACCGGGCATCGTGTTCATCTCGCGCATGAACGAGGACAACAACCTGCGCGCGGTCGAAACCATCCGCGCGACCAATCCGTGCGGCGAACAACCGCTGCCCGCGTACGGCTGCTGCAATCTCGGCCCGCTCAACCTGACGCGCTTCGTGATCGAGCCGTTCGCGCAGATGCAAGGCGGCACGCCCTCGTTCGACTGGGACGGCCTCGCCCAACGCACCCGCACGCAAGTGCGCTTTCTCGACAATGTGCTCGACGTCACGCTGTGGCCACTGCCGCAGCAGTACGACGAGTCGCACGCGAAGCGGCGCATCGGCGTCGGCTTCACCGGTCTCGGCGACACGCTCGTGATGCTCGGCCTGCGCTACAACTCGCCGGCCGGTCGCGACTTCGCGGTGCGGATCGCACGGCTGATGCGCGACGAAGCGTATCGCGCGTCGGTGGAACTGGCGCGCGAGCGCGGCGCGTTTCCGCTGTTCGACGCCGACCGCTATCTGGAAGCGGGCACGTTCGCGTCGCGCCTGCCCGACGACCTGAAGACAGCGATTCGCCGCGACGGCATCCGCAACAGCCATCTGCTGTCCATCGCGCCGACCGGCACGGTGAGTCTCGCGTTCGCGGACAATGCGTCGAACGGCATCGAGCCGGCCTTCTCGTGGACCTACACGCGCATGAAGGTGATGGCCGACGGCGGCCGCGAATCGTTCGACGTCGAAGACTACGCGTACCGGCTGTATCGCGAGTTGGGTGGCGATGTCGGCAAGCTGCCGGACTACTTCGTCAGCGCGCTGGAGATGTCGGCGCGCGACCACCTCGACATGATGGCGGCCGTGCAACCGTATGTGGACACATCGATCTCGAAGACCGTCAACGTCCCCGCCGACTATCCGTTCGACGCCTTCGAAAGCCTCTATTTCGACGCCTGGAAAAACGGCCTCAAAGGCCTCGCCACGTATCGCCCGAACGAAACGCTCGGCGCGGTGCTCAGCGTGAGCCCGCCGCCGGCGCAAGCGGACGACTCGCTAGCCGACAATGACCAGGATCCACTGCGGATCGCGATCGATCATCGGCCCAAGGGCGAACTGCCGGCCATCATCGAAAAGGTCGAATATCTGACCCAGGCCGGCAAGAAGTCGCTGTATGTCGCGGTGTCGTTTATCGAAGTCACGGGGCGGCTGGGCGGCGAAGAGGTCACCATCGAGCGTCCTATCGAGTTCTTCATTCCGACCGGTCAGCGCGACGAATCGCAGCAATGGATCACGGCGACCATGCGCTCGCTGTCGCTGGCGGCGCGCGGCGGGTTCGTCGCACGCAATCTGCAGGACATGCGCAAGGTGTCGTGGGATCGCGGACAAGTGCGGCTCGGCGACGTGCAGCGACTCGACGGTCATCGCACACCGCGCTGGCACGATTCGGAAGTGGCCGCGCTCGCGTTTGCGATCCAGCAGATTCTGCACCGGCGCGGCTTTCTCGACGCCGAGGGCAATCAGGTAGCGTCGCGCATGCTGGCGCGTTTGCCGCGTGGACAGATGAAGGCGGAGACGGCGTTGTCGGCGGATTTCGGCATCCGTCCGAATCCGGGCGATGGCGATGGCGACAACCCCGCCACATTGACGCAGCCCGGCGGCGTGCTCGGACTGCAGACCATGCTCGGCCGCAAGTGCGGAACCTGCGGCGCGAATGCGGTCATTCGCAAGGATGGATGCGACTTCTGCACGGCGTGCGGCGAGGTCGGTGCGTGCGGATGACGGCCGGACACTCACCGCGCCAGTTCGACGCGGTTACCCGTGACGATAAGCCTGACCGGATCGGCGCTCTTCCACTGCGCCTTTGGAATCGACAGTTGCCATTCGGCGCTGCCCGGATCAAGGAAGAAGCCCGCGATCCCCACAAACTGCGTGTCGTCCTGCATAGGTGCCGACAACCTGATCGTCGCTCCGGGTGCCAGTGTTTTTACCGCGCTGTCCAGTAAATCGGCTTTGAGCAGCGTCTGGTCGTTGTTGAGCAACTGCGTGTATCCCGTCTTTTCGAACGTCTTCGAGTCCTTGAGCTGATAGATTCTCAGTTCGACGGGTAGCGACTGCCCTTGCCCATCCGTATTGAGCGCAGCGCGGCTCTCGATCACCAGATTCATCTGCTTGACCTTCGCGACGAACACCGCGCTCGTCGCGTTGACGGTCGCATTCTTTGTCGCCTGCCACGCGCCACAACCCGACACCAGTGCGGCCGTCATCGCACACGCGCCGGTCTTTCGGAGCCGATGCGCCAGCCGGTTCTTCGATTTTTTCACAGCCAGCCCTCCAGCTTGACCGAAGGCGGAAAGAGCCGGGCGGAACCGCCCGCCCCCTCGTGGAGTACCAGCCGGACCCCGTAGTGGAAGCACGCGTAGCGGCCAGTAAATCCGTTCAGGACATCCCCAAACAAGGCGACGTCACCCGGGCCGGCGAATCCGGCCGGGTCGATTTCCACGTTCACGTTGACGATGCGGTTCACACTCGCTCCAACAATCTCCGATTCCTCGTCCAGCCATACCTCGCGGATTGCTTCGATACGGCGCCGGTTATCCCCTTGCTGCGTCCAGTCGTACAGAGCAAACGCACCGCGCAGCACCTCGGCGTTCATCATGTTCAGTTCGTTCGGCCCGAAATGCGATGCGACCTGCCACGCATAGCGGCTGTTGCGCGGCGGATACAGCGGCATGGTGGGGGCGGTGAGGTTGCGCACCCGTTCGACGCCGGTAAAGGCCGACGCCGGATTGTTGATCGCCGATTCACGCAGCGCCATGCGCGGCAACCTGCCGTTGTTCGCCAGCACCCTGACCGTCACATGGGCGTCCGGCCTGCTACCCGGCTCATCCCAAAGATGTCCGCCCAGCGTCACCCACATTTCGCGGCGGCCGGTTACGCCATGCCGGATCGACGTATGGAAGTAACGGTCGGGCGACTCGTAACGCATCATTCCGCCACGGTGGCGAAACTCCCTGAACGACTGGTATTCGTGTTTCGTCGCGTTGCGCTGATCGCTCGCCGACACGCTCAACGCTTCGTAGGGCTCGACATGCTCGCCAGCAGCCGCGGGCGCAAGCACCGGGTAGTCGCGCGCATGCCTGTCCGGGCGGATCGCCAGTGCGTCCAGCTCGAACAGGTTGATCACAGGCGTGCAGAAAAGGCGGATGTTCTCCGCGTCGAAGGTCACGTCGCCCGCGATACGCCCCTCGATCAGAATCTCGAACTCGATGCGTCTTTCGCCCGGCAACACATTCGCCCTGTCGAAACCGCGGAGGTCGACGAAGTGAAACTTCTCCGGGAAAGCAAAGTATTCGAGCATCGCCTGTTCGCGCTCGAGTTCGGCGTCTCGCGCGTCATGGTCTACCGGCCAGAGTCGCGTTGCGGGCCCACAACCCGCCGCCTCAAAACGCATGTGCGCCTGCGGCTGCAATTGACCCTCCCTCACCAGCGGCATGCGCACGCCAATCGATTCGACCTGGCGGGTCAATGCGGCGTAGAGCGCGGAGGCGGTCGGGCGATCACCATGAAGATAAAGACGGATGCGTGAGAGATCGTCTGGCAGGCGCTGCTCCCGATGCGTCAGGTTGAAGGCAAGTCGTATCACCGTGCGGCCATCCTCGCGCACGCGTGCGCCCGCCTCGTGAATATCGATAGGCAGCAGGCGCACGGGCTGGGTGGTGCGGTAGCAACACACGATGCCGTCTGGACCCACCGGTGTAGAACGCACCTGCAGGCCGGCCGGTAACGTATCGAGGATTCGCGCCTCACCCGAGCGCGGCACGCACTCCAGGATGGCGAGTGAGGGTATCGTGCGGCCCGCATGAGGCCACAGATGGTCGATCAGGGGGTCCGTGATCTCGGGCAGCGTGTCGTCCAGCGTCATCCGGAAACGGGACGCAAGGAACGCAAAGCTCTCGTTGACTGCTTCGGCACGTTCGTCGCGCGCCCCTGGCGTCGACAGACCGAGCCTGCGCGCTACCTGCGGCTGCGCCCGCGCGAACTCTTTGCCGGCCTCGCGCAGGTAGCGCATTTCCGCATCGAAATACTGCAGGAACGGATCGTCGTCATGCGTTCCGCCTGCAAGCGGCGGGAGCGCGTTGTTCTCTGTAGTCGAAGCCACACCTTCGCCACCGACACCCCGGTCGAACGTATTGCGGTACCGTCCATATTCTTGACGTTCTGTCATGGCTGCAGCTCCGGTGGCAAGGGAGGCAGCGTGGGCACGATTCCCCCCTTGCCTGCCAGGAAAATCCGCTCGGGTATCTTGAGCCCGCGCAGCTTGAGCAGTTCCAGCGGCCCTGCGCCGACCTGCGAGCGCAGTACGTAGCGCAGCGGATCGCCATTCTTTCCGTTCCACGTGAGCTGATAACGGGTACTGTCGAGCTGCTTCACATCGGCCTTGGCTAGCAGTCTCAGGAATGCCCAGTCACCCGTCGAATCGAACGCCTGGTTCGTCCCCGCGTTGACCGTCTCCCACGTCAGTCCGGCGTGCCCGTTCAGGCCGTCGCCGGGCCACGCGAGTGGCGTCCAGCCCGCCTGCTGGTTGAAGTAGACGATCGGCTTGCCGTCGACCGAAAGTTCGGATCGCGTAACGTTTGGCGTCGGCAGGGCCATGATTTCGAAACGCTCGCGGGCATCGCCCTGAGCGTAGAACTGCGCCCCCACCGTCGAGAGCTGGCGCACGCCCGCAAGGAACTTTGGGTCGAACTGCAGTGCCTGCGGCGCCAGCTCGTTCGGCACCCATTTGTCGCCCTCAAACTTCAGCACGCCGGCCAGCTGCGTGGTAATGAAGCGCGAGATCAGGCCAGTGTCGGGTCGGACGTAGCGACCGAGTTCGGCCAGGGATGCATCGGCCTGAGTGTCGAAGAACGGATAGCGGCCATTCATCGCCGCGTTGAACGGCGCGGCGACACTCGCGCGCCATGCCTCATTCAGGCTGGCTGCGGCAGGCTGCAGGATGGTCTGCCATGCGGTCTCGAGCGGTTGCGCGAAAACAGCGTCACCGAACCCGCCCCAGGCCGTTCCGACGCTGGCCGCCGTGAGCGCCGCATCGTCGCGCGCCTGCGAGAGTTCCGAAAGCTTGCCCTGGAAAACCGCCTGCGCGAGGGAGCGCGCCTTGGCCTGAGCGTCGGTGCTGCCGGCGATCTGCTGAAGTTTCAGGCGCATCGTCGTCACCGCGGTGAGATAGCGCGACAGGCTCACACCGTTCAGTGCGACGTTCGCTGCGTTGCCAGGTGTGCCGTTGCCGCCGTTCGCGGGCACGCCGACGTCGCCGATCAGCCCGAGCAGCGGACCGAACGGCTTGTCGAGCGGATTGACGACCGGCGTGCCCCCTTCCTTCTCCTCGCCAATCAGGCTCTGAGCCTTGCGCACCAGCGTGTCGCTCAGGGCCTGCGAGGGGCGGCCCGCCTGCGCTTGGTACTGCACCGACTTCATCAGCGCGATGAGCGGCGAGGTCTGGGCGTCTGCAAGGCGCGTAAGCTGGTCAATCGCACCACTCAGGCTGGATGCGGGTTGCCACTGGATGCTGTTGAGCATGCCCTGCCACGCCGCGGAGTATTCCGCGAAATAGCGCGCGGTCAGCCGCTGCTTCAGTTCTTCGGCGGCCTGCTTCTCGCTGATCGCCGCGTCAGTCCGGATCGTTCCCTGTGCGAGCGTATGACCGACGGTCTGCGATGGCTGCGCGCCCGTCAGCACCCAGTCGTCGCTTATGCGCCGCTCGCTTGCTGCCTTGTCGATCGCCGCCGCGATCATGCCGTCCCATGCGGCCCGTGTATAAACGCCCGGCACTGTCTGCGACGTGACGAACAGGCCATGCGCGTCCGCCCCGTTGAGTAGCGATTCCAGCGACGCATTCGCGTATTTGCCTTTGACGTCGTCGAGAATGCTCTGGTACAACGTGCCGTCCGCTGAGGCGAGTCCCATCTGCGTGACCAGCATGTTGCGTGTCGCACTGACCAGGCCCGCGTCAAGCCCAATGCGCCACTCGGGATGGTTCTTCAGGTGATCGGCATAGAACGCCGCGAGCCGCTGGCCCGTGTCTTCGCGCTCGCCGAGCGGCATCTCGACCGGGCGTCGCCACAGGGCAACGAGCGATCGGCGCAGAAACGACGCATCCGCCCGAGCGGTGTCACCAAGCATCAGGTAGGTCCTGAGCGCGTTATAGGTGCTGCCGCGCGCGTCCTGCGACTGCAGGGCGTCGGCACGGGCCTCGCCCGCAGCCTTTAGCAGATCCGTGATGGTCCGCACGACAGGCGCCTGCAGGTTGTGCGTCGCGGCCGTCCGGTACGACTGCCAGAGCATCGCGAGAATGGCATCGTTGCGTGAGAGACCGGCGCGAAGATACAACGGTGCGCCATGCTGCTGTCGGTATTCAAGTTTTTCCATCAGTTGCTGAAGCGCAAGCTGCGTGCGCAGCGCCTCCTTGGTCTGGGGGTGCGCATCCACTGCCGCATCTGCTGTTGCGTGCGCTTCACGCATGAGTTGCTGGTTGCCGACGAAGGACACCGTCAGCCACCCGCACCATGCGATTGCCGCGGCCATCAGAAACATGGCGAGAGCATTCGGCCAGAAAAAACCCATGCGCCGCCCAATACCGCGACGGCGTGCGATTGCGTGCCACGTGGGAAGCAGCGAAGCAGGCTGCGGAGAGTACACGGCTGCCCCGGACACAGCTGCATTTGCGGAGAGTTGCATCGGCCCACCCGCTGGGCCTTGCGTCGGAACAGGTGCGGCGATGGCGGCCGGTGCCGGGAAAACAGGCGCAAACACCACGCCGGCCAGCGGCGCGCGCAGCCAGTGCGAGCCCATCAGCGCCTCACCGTGAGAGACGATGCGAGCACTCTGCTCGCCGATATAGGCGGAAATCTGGACAAGGTACGACGCACGCCCCCGGGCTGCGTACAGGCGCACGCCTTCGTCTGCGGTGCGTCCCTCGATCATGGCAAGCTGGTCGCGCAGAATTGCCCCCTGCCCCGTACGGTTGCGTACCGTTGCGGTGAATGCGCCGATAGCCCCTAACTTTTCCGGCCGATTGCCTTTGGCGGGTATTGGATGCAGGAAAGTGACGGGCGCGGCCCAGCCCAGATCAGCGGAGAGCGCCGCGAGTTCGCGCGCCAGTTCGTCGGGTGACCGGTCACCGTTGTCCTGACGCAGCACATGGACGACGCTATCGACGGAGCGTCTCCGGCGAAGCTGCCGAATCTGGCTGCGCCATTTTTGCGCCTCGATGCCATCCGGCGAAGCGTGAACCAGTATCGCGCCCGTTACGGGCATTGCCCCCGCACGCTTCAGGCCTGGCGCGACGTCCTCAATCAGCGTATCGGAGCCGCTCAACAATAGCCACGGCGTTCGGTAGCGCCAGCGCCACCCGCCGGAAACGCGCAATTCATCACATAGCGATTGCAAGCGTGCGTCGAGTCTGGAAGCTTGGGTGCCATTCGAAGCCTCTCCGGTGGCACCGGCGTCCCGCCGGAAAACGCGGCCGACGAGCCGGTAGGCGCCACCCAGCATCAAGGCAGCGTGGACGAACAGCACGACGACGAGTCCGACCAGTATCCAGATCGTCACGTTCAGTCTGGCCTCGTGGGTCGTCAGGCCCACCGCATCGCCCTTGAGCCAGACGACGGCGAAGGCCGCACCGGCGAGCAGCAAGGCAAGAGCGATCAAACCCCAGGCGATCAGGGTTCCGGAATCAGCGGACTCCGTCTCGGCCATCCCGAGCATTTGCATGTTATTGCGTGCGTTCGTCATGCAGTTCTTGATTGTTGACTTGATCGTTGACGTGCAGGATCGCAGCCTGCACGGTAGAGACGGAAGACGGTGCGTGCAGGATGACGTGTGTTCCTCCTCCCTCCTCGAACGCTGCAGCAACTGACATCCAGCCGCCTGCCGCGCCGGCATGCCCGATAAAACGATCGGGCCGCCTTTGTACGTCGTCATTTACGAGCGCTGACATACCGGCACGACGGAGAGCCGCGAGAAGCCGGGTGTCGTACGTACCATCCAGCCCGCTAAGCCATGCTGTGCCGACCGTCGCGGGATCTGTGTTGCCCCAAAGCACAGCATTGGCGAGCACGGCATCCAGATACTCGATTTCGTCGGCCGCCGGCCGATGCAACAAAGCGGTTGCCTTGACAGGCTCCGGTAACTCGAATGCCCCTGAGCCAAGCAACACGGCGACGGCGCCTTCGGTACTTCCCGATGGCGGAGCGTCGTGGAACTCGGCCGCAACAAGCAGCAACGGCCGCCGTTCGGTCGCATCCAGCCACGCGTCGACCGGCATCAGTCCTTCGGTAGCCGGGACGGCAGCACAGTCCAATCCCGGCAAGCCGACTCGTTCAAGCGCCTGCCTGACATGACTCACCCGAGCGTCTTCCGGCCCGGACTTCGACAGTACCCGCACCACGGGCGCGTATTGTGGGCCGTACTGAGAAAGCACCCGTATGCTGTCCACCACGGGCGCCAACGCTCGCGAGATGACGTGCACCACCGGCGGCACCGTGGCCATGATCCTGGACGTGCCGTCGAATAAACCAACATCGGGCGCATCTTCTGAAACTCGATCGGCAGAAGAGAACTCATTGGAGTAGTCGCCGAACAGCGGATCGTCGCCGGTGAATCGGCTGTGCTGGACACGACCGATACCGCTGCGCGGCACACGCGCTTCGAGCAGCGACGCTTTGGCCGCAAGTACTTCACCGACCGACTTTCCTTCCAGCGGCAGACAATAGCCAGCGCCGAGTACTTGAAGCGGACGCTGGGCCGCACGAACACGACCGCTGAGCCATGCTGCACGGTGCCGGTTGCGAAAGACCGCGTAGAGGCAATCCGCCTCATAAGCAATGCGCGCGATGATGAGTGCACCGATAAACACCCCGTTAGGAATGCCCAGGAGACAAATCCAGAACCAGGCGCCATGCGCGGGCACGGCGCGAGGCCACAATAGCAACACCAGCGCCGCGCCGACGCCACAGAACAGAATCCAGCCGAACAGGCATGGCAGAAGACGTAGTCTGCGTGTTGGCAACGCCATGCGTGGCCCCGCAGGCGAGAGATCAACCGGCATGTTCAGCCGATATGGACGTTTTGAAGTGACGAAATCAGGCGGCATCCGCATGCGCAGCGCTGCAGATGCATGGCCACTGGCTTGCCGTCCTGGTCGGGGAACGCCTCATCGCCTTCGTCAATCACAGTTTCGCCATGCTGATCGCAAACTGCTGCATCGCCTTTCCGAGCAATAGGTCGCCCCAAGAACGCCATGTGCGGCGAACCGCCGGCGACGCGCCCGCCATTTTCCAGGACGTCATCTTTACGAATCGGCGATCTCATTTGGCTTTCCTAAAATGCTCATTTCTTCACTCAATTAGCTGGCTTCGTGGCAGTCAAAAAGCACACACCTTCCAAGGATTAGTCTTCGTTGAAACGGATCGACTTCACCATATCGAGGAACGGATCGTAGCTAAACCCATTCACGAGGCTGTCTTCTTTTTTCCGCAGCAGACAAACTCCGTCGAGCTGAGCAACCATTTTTTCGTTACCGATCATCAAGTGAACACAACGATAGGCACGCGTATATTCCTTGCTTAACTTACAATTGCGCGGAGCCTTTCCGAATGACTCTTCGGCAATCCAGCCATGCCAGTTTTCTCCTGAAATAGGCGCGACTTTGACGCTCGGCAACGTTCCGCAGTTCGATGTCGCGACACTGGCACCGCTCCCCAATTCAGGCAGAGATTTCCCTTCATCAATCTTGAATAGACTACTCCCACGTTTTGCGATTTTCTCATCAATTCCAATGCGCTCTATTTCGAAATTCAAACTTGAACCACCAGAACCTCGATTTGGGTCATATTCAAAAATCATTGACAAACCAGCTCCATCGTTATCTTTGTATGAGCCTGTGCAACCGAAACCCAGAGGTTGATCGAACATGTTTAACAACTGCGGCACCAGCATCGACAATCCGCATTGCTGAACGACCTTTTGCGCCATTGGCGCCAGAGCGATTTCCCCACCCTCTTTCACCATGGGAACGGACGCACTACAGATACCGGTGTGAGCAAGAATAAAAATAAAAAACAGAACAATTAAATGACGCATACTCATACCTCCACTTGCACTGCAAGTTGCGAATCTGCTGGCATGGTCGGGCTATCGTTCAGCATGAAATAGGTGTACCGAAAGAATTGCTGTCGTGCTGCCAATCCTCCCGCGCCCCCAACCAAGCGGAAGCAAGCGAGAACGTCCGCATTATCAGATCCATGATCCGCTTTCCGATTGATTCGTTTCATCACCCAGAAGTACCCTGCAGAATCTGCCGCAACGTTTGCGTCGTTCTGAAGCAACTCCGGATTCGGATCACTCTCAAAATCTCGCCCACAAAACGATCCGTAGTCCCGGTAGCCGTTTCTCCAGGTGAGGTGGATTAGCCCGCGCCCTCTAAACCGTGCTCCGTCTCCAGAGATAACGTTTCCATTCGACTCAGCTTTATGGCGAATTTCCCCCGGTCGCTGCGCAATGTATGTCGGACGGTCTCTTCCTTGCAAAAATCCCATGGTCTGCAACCACGGACGCTTGTGATCAAAGTCCGACGCAGCTTCCGTGGTTGTATAGACCTCGTACATCTTTCGAAAGTACTCAGCATCTCCCCATTCGCTGGCGTAGTTGAATGCCCCCGTTTCCTTAAATACCTGCCCCAAAAAATGAGATCGCCGAAGGCTGCTCACAAAGCCGTACTTCACCCACATTTTGTTCAGGGAAACCCAAATATTTGCTGGGAAAGTGCCGTTCTGACTGCTCGCGCCTTCAGAAAATCTTCTCTTGCTGATATTCCAAGGTATGTTCCCGCCCGCGTCCGCGATGGATTGGCGCGGAAGCAACTGAGCCTGCTCCTTTAGCGTTAGCCACGGGCACCGTCTGAAATGGCGAATAAATGCAAGCGGATGGAAGAACCATACTTTGTCACCAGGGCGCAAGCTCGTTTTGTCCCAGAACTGGAGATCGCCGACGAACGATTTGAATTGTTCGTACGCGCGCTGGTTGCCTTCGAAGTGCTCACCCGCATCAAGGAGATGCCGGTATCGGTCATCGGTATTCGTCCGATCCCACTCGCTCGGCGCCTCGCAGATAAATCCCTGCAGCAGCTCCTGAACGGCCTTGTTGTGGGGATCACTCAGGTACTGCTCCATCGCCGCGCCTTGTTGCTGGGGCGTTTGCGAGATGGCTGGCGCGAGTGTGCCCGGGCTACTCACGCCGCCGATTGACGCACACACAAGTGCTTTGAGCTTCTCCAGATCCCATAGACCATGCTGATCGAACAGCCCATCTGTCGATGCCTGAATCTTCTTCCACCCCCTGAAGAACGGAAAATCAGCATCGGACAGTTTTTGGATGACCGGCCGGTTTGCATCGATGTAACCGTATTGACCGGTGGCAAACTGGATACAGTGCCATGTTGCTAAAGGATTTGAAGCCGATAAGGGATGCGGATTGCCCAGTAGCTCGGGCGCGACCGGAGGAGGTGTCTGTCCGCTCGACGATGCCGCAGTTTGCGAGTGCGAGATGACCCTGCCGAAACGGAGCAATTCGTAGCCGTCGCTTGCGCATCCCGCATAGAGCGCGGTCGCCCGCTTGAACATGTCGAGTTCGAAGTTCGTCTCGCAGTCGGGCTTGTCTACGGTGAGCAAGGTACGGGAACCGTCGCTCGCCACGCTCCACACATTCGTATACTTGTCTCCCTTGTAGAAATACATTTCCACGTACAACGATTGAGCGCTTTGGCCGCCCTGTTTACGAGGAAAAGCAATTCCGTGCAGGTAACCATGCGCATCGACGCCGGGCGGTTGCGGCAAAAACGTCTGCCCCGCCGGAACGAAGTAGTAGCTATGCCCCCAACAGTCGTTGCCGCTCGGCGTCGCGATACCGATCTGGCCAGGTTGCGTCATGCCAAAGTACTTGTTGAAGTCTGTACCGGTCGTGAAAATCTCAAAATGCAAGTGCCATGGACCGTCCTGGCATCGCCCCACATAGCCAAGGACATCCTTTCTCAGTACTTTTTTATTCCCGCCGGACATGGGGCCACCAGTTGGCTGTCGCAACCAGTCTGCCATGCCGTGAACCTGGTTTGCGGCAGGCGGATGAATGCCGGTCTGCGTAATCCCAGTGTTGTCCAGCAGGTGCATGTACAACGAATAAAATATGAGACTCCGCCCCTCGCCGGTCTCAGTTGCATGCTTGAGAAGTACGAACCCGCCATTTGTATTCTTGTTATCGAAGCTGTCCGGCAGTGGATCACTACATACACGATATGCGACCACCTCTCCATCGGCAATCGCGTGCACAGGCACGGTTCTATTCGAAGGACGAAGGTGCAGCCCGGTATGCCAGCGGCGATCGAACGCGATCGGATACCGGCCGCCATGGTCGATCCACTTGTCGATTTCATCCATCAGCGGATCTTCTGCCGTTGAATTTGCAGGAACCTGAATCTGCGGGAGAAAAGGTGGGCTGATAATCATGGTTCCTATCGCGAAAGTGAGTAGTCGTCCGGCGACGTGAGTTTGCTTTTCGGCAGTATTGGCAACTGAGGATCGACGTTGCCGGGGCCCTGGAATACGAATGAGCCGGCCTTGATCCTGAAAGCGCCCGGGCCGATGAATTCGAATGTGCCGTCTTCGATCTTCAGCGCGGCACCGCCACTGGCCAGGACGATCTTTTTCCGAGCCACCACCAATACGTCTTCATCTGCACTTGCAAGCTGCATCTGCTTTGAGGAAACCAGACTCATCGCATCGCTCTGTGCCGCAATCTCCACTTTGCCCTTCGCGGCGAATATCTTGAGCCCAAACTTGTGCGCACACAGTGAGATGAGTTCGCCGGCCACAATCGTGATGCGCTTGAGCACGCTGACGTCGGCGTGCTGTCCGGCATTCACGATCAGGTTCTCGCCCGCCGCCTGCTGGATCGATTTCGGTGTCACGAGTGCAATGCCGGCCGGCGCACTGGCAAGCAGTCCCGCATCCTTGAGTTGGTTCATCACATCCAGCAGGGATTGTTGCGTGGCTCTGTCTGCCGGTTCCGCATTTGCCTGCACCGTTGCATTGGCAAGGGCCGCAACCCGCTGAAGAGCCGTCTGCAATTCCTTGATCGCCGCAGGCATCTCCAGATGGGGAGCGTTCGGCGTCCACGGATCGGCCGAAAGAAAAACGCCTTTGGGTCCGTGCATGGTGGCCCACGCCTGCGTCCCGATTTCAACCCCTTCGCCTCTTTTCTTCTTCTCGCCGTCGACGAGATAACCGAGCGAGACCGACGATTTCGCAAAGACCGTTCCGATCTTGATGCCCTCGTGCTCCTTCAGGTCCTCGAAGCGGATTTTGTTGCCAAGCAGGGGCGAACGCCAGACAGCGCGGCTGTACCAGCCTTCCTTGCCGTGCACGAGATCTGTCCGCGCAGAGTCATGAAGGGCTCCGGCTATATAGAGCCTGTCGATATCAGCGTTGGTCCCCTGTATACGGACTTCGGTCTGCGGGAGCAGCGGCGAATGCAGGCCACCCTGGTACGACGCCGAGGTCCGCAAAAGCCGCAACGGCATGCTGTTCATGCCGCGCTTGCCGGTGCGTCGCGCAAACTGGAACTTCACGCGGTAGCGGCCGTATTCGTCCAGCCACGCGTAGGGCTCGTCGTCGCCCGATTCGATCGTGCCGATCAGCGTGCCGCTGACCCACCGCCAATGCTTCGCGGGAATGTATTCAGGACGGTACGTGAGATGGGCAGGAATCGCCTCGAACGTATTGGTCACCGAATCCTTGCGGCTGCCCCTTGTCACGAGCTTCGTGATCACGAAACCGTGGGGCGCCTCGGGGATCGTGTCGTTGGTCAGATGCACCACCGTGCCCGGCATCATGCCCAGCACGTTGCTCTTGCCCCTGATCTGCGTCTGCCGCGTAATCAATTCGTCACGCCGCGCATCGGCAAGCGCCTGCCCTTCCTCGACGGAGTGGAAGTGTTCGTTGCTGCGGTTCACGCTGCCGAACACCGAGCGGTCGTCAGTGGCCACGGACGACTCGACCAGCAGCGGATCGTCCGGGACCCGGTGATTGCGGTCCCATTCACGCACGACCTGAGGCACCAGCTTGCGCTCGACCTCGAGTTCGAGAATCGCTTCGTGCCAGCTCACAAGCCCCGAATTCGGCAGCAGCGGCACTTCAAGCGCGCGCCTGTACGCGCGGGGCGTATTGCCGACGACCATCGTCTCACGCTGCGGCCCATCCTGCCTGTCCGCCTGCGTGAAGTAGTAAAACGCCCCCTTGCGACGGCAATGACGGTCAATGCAGTTCGCCACCGTCTCTTCGTACATGACGGTCTGCTCGACCTTGTCGTCCAGACCTTCGAGCTGGAGATCAAGGTCGTAGGATTCGAACAGGTCGCGATCGACGATCAGATCCGTGAGCAGTTCGGGCAGCGAGCGATCCAGGAACACGCCCGAATCGTGGACTTCCTCGAGCAGCGCCAGCCTCGGCCTGAGGTCCGCCCGGTAAGTCGCTTCGTCGCGGCTGATCTTCACCCGCGTCCACTGCGTCACTGTGCCATGCAAGGTGCGCGCGGTCGCCTGTGTGGGTTCGACCAGACCGGGCAACGACTGCACCGAAGCGTGCTCGTCGATCGTGAAGACCGCTGGCCTGCCGACACAGGCCGCGCCGTCAATATGCCTGTTCTTTGACGTCACCGTGATCCTGACCAGATACGGCTTGTTCATCTCCTCAGTCGATTCAAAGTCGAGGACGGACAGCGGCGACTCGACCGTTGCAATCTCGAGGTGGAAAGGCTGCGTGACGATCGCGCCTGGAAGCTTGACGATATCCTGAATGGTCCGCATGGCCACTGTTGAATGGTGAGGTTGTACACAGGAACGGCGACTCCTACCCGATCAGCAGGAGCACAAAGGCCACCAACAAAATTACTAAGTATGTCGAAGCATTATAACGATGCCCATGATCTGATTTGTCATCTCACTATTTTTTAATGCTTGTGTGTGGATCGTTATTCATCGCTTGCGCCCGTCCGGCACGAGCAGTTCGGCGGGAGGGGCTGGAGGCCGCATTCGCCTGGCTTGAGGGACTGCCCGGAATGAGAACGGACCGTCACCGCTTTCTGCAGCGGCTGATGATGGCGCGTCTTGCCGATCATGCGGGACGAGCCGACATGGCACTCGCACTGCTCGGCGAACTGGATTTGCTGGCACGAACACTTCCCATAACCCGCTGGGAGCCGGCACTGGTTTTCGAAATCCGGCAGCAACTGGTTCGCGTGTTGAAGGCGGCGAACCACCGTAAGGACGCGGACAAGCCCGCACTCGCGCGCCGTATTGCCGAACTACAGGCTGAACTGACGGTGCTGGATCCGGCTCGTGCGCTGGCTTTCGCATGAAAGGCATATCGATGGATAGCGACGATCCCCTCCTGCGCCACTTTGACACCCAGATGCGGTATCTGCGTGAGTCCGGCAGGGAATTCGCGACGGCGCATCCCGACCGGGCGCGTACGCTCAATCCCGATCGGGTCATCGATCGCGATCCCTGGGTCGAGCGTCTGAAGGAGGGCTTTGGGTTCCTCGCGGGACGGCTGCAGCAGGCGCTCGACGACGAACGACCCGAACTCACGGAAGGCCTTGTAAGTCTGCTCTGGCCGCATTACCTGCGCGCAATGCCGTCGCTCTCGATCGTGGAGCTGATTCCGCACGCGCTCCCGCAGACCACCGTTGTAGCCCCGGGCGTTCGTGTGCTCGCAACGCCCGTCTCCGTCGCGCCACCGGCAGGTTCGGGCGAGGACCGGCCGACTACGGTCGAATGCCGGTATCGCACCACGCAGGCCGTCACGCTGCAGCCGCTGTCCATCACGCATGCCGGGCCGGCCGTGCGGCGCGATGGGCGCTCGGTGATCCGGCTCGGCTTTGAAGTGGATCCATCGGCCGAACGAGCGCGTCTCGACTTCTCGCGCCTGCGCCTGTATCTCAATGCCGAGCTGCCGACGGCGCTGGCGATGCATCTCGCGCTCACACGCGAAGCCGAGTCGGTCGCATGGTGCGTTCCGGAAGTGCGCGGCGGTGACGCCGCGGCGCTCGCGAGCGTGACCATCACGGCGGCAGGTTTCGGCCGGCAGGACCGGTTGCGACCTTGCGCGGAGGACGGTTTCGGTGGGTACGAATTGTTGCTCGAATATTTCGCGTTCCGGGAGCAATTCCTGTTCGTTGACCTCTGTGGGCTCGACATCGCGAAGCTTCGCGGTTCACCAGATCGCGGGCCTGCGCCTCGATCTCCGGCCAGTCGCCCGCGCCATCGCCTTCGGCATCCGCCGAAACAGCCAGGGGCGCGATGGCCTCGCCCGCTTCGAGATCGCGCACCACCGCGTGCCGGGCGATCCATTCGAGCGTCGTGTCGTCAGCGAACGGCGTGCCGTCGTTGAACGTGAGCCGCTCGATACCCGGCAGCCGCTCCAGGAACAGCGCAAAGTCCGCGCGCAGCAATTCGCGCCAGGCGCAATAAGGCACGCCGACGTGATCGAGTGCGACGTGCTGGAAGTACTGCAGGTCAAACCAGAGGTGATTGACACCCTCCATGAAGGCGCCCTCCACACGCTCCAGCAGCTCATGCCATTGTTTCTGCAGCACAAGCCGCTTGAGCTGCACACGCAGTTCGCCCCGCGGCGGCGCCAGACGTGTGTGCGACGCGCTGTCGGCCGGCGGCACTTCGTGCAGGGTGTCCCACCGGATGCAGCGTACGAGCCGCGCGGAAGGCAGGTAGCCGCTGTCCTGATCGCGCAGCCAGGATGCCATGATGCGCGCCTGATCAAGGAGATCGCGCGTCGAGGCGATGGAACTGGTTGGTGGCGTTGCCCCCATGGACGAAGACACGTTCGATGTGGCCACCGTGCTACTGGCCGGTTGTTCCCGATGTTCGAACCGCGTAATGAGCGGCTTCAGGTTCGGGCGCGCCGCTTCAGGCCACCTCGCCGTGCGCGAGAGCACCACGTCGAGTGCGGCAAGCGCACGTTCGAGATCGGCGGGAGCAAACTCACCGCGGCGGTCGAGTAGTTCGACCGTGCGCGCGGTGGCCAGCAGTTCAAGCGCGGCCTTCTTCGCCTCGGCGCGCGCCGGAAGAACGGCCTCCCCAAACCGGTCGACCAGTGCGGCCACCAGTTCAAGCCCGTCCGCGAAGCCGGCAGGCCCGTCCTGCCTCAGCCGCGCGCCCGCGTAATAGCCAGCGACCCGCAGATCCTTGCCGGTCTCCTTCAGCAACTGCTCGCACGATTGGAGGATCAAAGCGTCGTCGATGCCGGACAGCCGCGACGCCTCATCCCTGAGCGCGAAGAAGGCCTCTTCGTAGCCCGGATCGCGCCCGACGACGTGATCGCCGTCCAGCGGCTGCAGCCATGCACTCCACGCCGCGAGACGCGAGCGCGTGAGCTGTTCCGCGTCGCGTGAGGGAAACAGTGCCTTGAGCAAACCGGAGAGCATCAACGCACCGCCCAGCGTGCGCCGCGCCGACCGGGCGCCTGAACCTGCGACGGCAAAAACATCGCCATGTGAATCATCCTCGACATGCTGTATCAGAAAGCCGGAAACGGCAGCGCCGGGGCGACGTCCGCCACCCGGCGACTCAGGCAAACAACGCCGGACCAACCCGGATTAATTTTTGGCCTTCGGCATCTGCGACACGAGCGAGAGGCCGATGTCCATGCCCTCGACCTGGAAGTGCGGGACGATGAAGAGCTTGATGCGGAAGAAGCCCGGGTTGTCCTCGATATCCTCCACCGTCACCCTTGCATCACGCAGCGGATGCGAGGCCTGCAGGTCATCGCCCGGATCCTTCATCTCGGTCACGAGTCCCTTGATCCAGTTGTTGAGTTCAAGCTCGAGCAGACGCCGGTCTTTGGTCGTGCCGATATTCTCGCGCTGGATCAGCTTCAGGTAGTGCGCGATGCGCGAAAGCAGAAAGATGTACGGCAGGCGCGCGTTGATGCGGCTGTTGGCCGTCGCTTCCCTGGTCTCGTACAGCGCGGGCTTCTGTGTCGAGTTGGCCGAGAAGAAGCACGCGAAGTCATGGTTCTTGTAGAACGAAAGCGGAATGAAGCCGAGATTCGCGAACTCGAACTCACGCGTCTCCGGGATCAGCACTTCGGTCGGGATTTTCGGCTGAACGCCGGTACCCAGATCATATAGGTGGAGCGGCAGGTCCTCGATCTTGCCGCCAGCCTGCGGGCCGCGAATCTGGACGCACCAGCCGTTGTTCACGAAGCTACGCGTCATATTCGCGGCAAACGCGAACGACGCGTTGACCCACAGATACCGGTTATGGTCCGGGCCCTTCACCGCTTCTTCATAGTTGAAGGCCCGCACCGGCACCGTATCCTTGCCGTACGGCAGGCGGCCCAGCACACGCGGCATCGTGAGGCCAACATAGCGGGCGTCGTCCGTGTCGCGGAAGCTCTTCCACTTGATGTACTCGGCGCGATCGAAGTAGTTGCCGATATCCTGGATGGCAGCGACCTCTTCCATCGACTTTTTGCCGAAAAACGCGGCGCCCACCGAGCCGATGAACGGCATGTGCGCCGCCGCCGCGACCTTCGAGATGTTGCGCAACAGGGCGATATCCATCGGCGTGTTGCCGAATTCGAAGTCGCCGATCATCGCACTGACCGGCTGGCCGCCCGGCGTGTCGTATTCCTCGATGTACGTGAGGCGATACAGGCCGCTCTGGATGAGTTCCGGCGTGTCCTCGAAGTCGCGCTGCAGCGCCTCCTTCGACACGTCGAGCACTTCGACGCGTGCATTGCGACGGAAGTCCGTGCGCGAGACAAGCAGCTTGAGGCCGCGCCAGCGCCCTTCGAGCGCCTGGAACTCGGGGCTATGCATCACCGCATCGAGTTGCCGGCTGATCTGGCGATCTAGCTGGCCGATATGAAAGTCGAGCAGCGACTTGTCGAGTCGTTCGACCGGCTGACTCGACTTCGCGACGAGTTCGAGAAAAGCGCTCATGCCGCGTGCGATACGCTCGTCGGCCGAGGCTTCGGAAAGCATGTCGCTGTCGCGGAACGCCTCGAGCGGGCGTGTCTCGGCGACGGGTTTGAGGTTGATTCTGCTGCACAGCGAGGCATACACGCTGTCGTGCTCAAGCACAACGCTTTCGGCCGCGCCCAGGCGTGCTTCATTCTGGTTCATCGTATGTCCTGTCTGGGTCTCTAGCGCTACCTGGTTTCGAAAAGCAGTAAAGGCCTGTTTTGGCCTGCGCCGCTCAGGCATGACCTTCCGGCTGAGTCGCGGCCGTCGCAAGTTGCGCCAGTTCCCCGCGCAGCTTGTCGGACAGGCGCCTGTCCTTCAGAATTTTCTCGAACTCGCGCCGGAAAGTACCGTTGTCGAGCAGATTCGATTTCAGGTCGCGCAACAGGTTGCGCATCGCGAGCATCGCCTGAAGCTCCGGCATCTGGCGCGCGACCTGCTCCGGCTCGAAATCCTTCATGGACCGGAACGCGAGGTTCACGGGCAATTCGGTGCCGTCGCCCGCAAGGGTGTTTTCCGCGGCAAACCTCAGATCCGGCGCGTAGTCCGCCAGCACGGCATCAAAGTTGTTCCTGTCGATATTGACCTTCTTGCGCTCAGCCAGCGGCGCCTGCTCGCGGCCCGCACTGAAGTCGCCGGCAACCAGCAGCTTGAGCGGCAGTTCGACCTTCTTTTGCGCCCCGCCCGTATGCAGATCGAGCGTGATTAAGACTCTCGATTTTGGAATTTCTCTTTGAAAACTGTCCATTTGCATTCCTTAGTGTTCTAAATGCAGTCTACCTGCAGGGTGCGCCACCAGCTATACGACGACACGTCCCGCACACATGCCCCGGCGTGTGCGCGATTCAACTGCGATCATCTCTGCATCCATGACGCACCCTCAATTCCTTGAAACTTCCCGTCACGGCGTATTAGAACGGTTTACTCGCATTACGTCAAAGCCTCACGATATTGAGTGATAAATTTCAATGTAAAAATTTGTTGATTAATGGATAAATCAAGAAAAAACCAATCATATCCAGACCTCCTTCAGACGCAGAATTTCTGCTACGAACTTGCGCGCCGCACCTTCCATCATGGTCTATTCTTAAAAATAATGATGAATACCATAAATTCAAGACAAGTCCGATTTACAAACAAAAATAGTCATGCTAAATATCTCTAAAATTTATTGTCAATTAAATGTAAATTTTTGGTGTTTTTCATAACTAAACAGCAAATACCATATACAGCAGACAAATATCACATTTAGAATCCGGCACTCACTCACCGGAAATATTCATAGACCACACCATGCGGATCGACAAACCGCTCTGGCACGACGGGCTCATCCTCACGCAGCAGCATTTCCAGCAGCAGGACAGGTGGACCGCTTTCGCCCTGCAACAATTTGTGTCTGCTGCGCTTGCCGAGCCATGGGGAACCCTCGCTGTTGAAGTGGATCAGGAGGCGCTGGCAACGGCGCGACTGAAGCTCGCGCAACTGAAGGGACGATTTCCGGACGGCACGCCGTTCGACACGACCGTTGCCGACGCGCTACCACCGGCCAGGGATCTGACGCAGGGCGTGCCGGCCGATCGGCAAAGTGTCATCGTGTTCGCGGCACTCGCGCTGCCAGACGCCAGCGGCAGCAATTGCCGTTTCGACGAAGCCACACTGGCGCGTCCGCGCCGCTCGTACCGTGAATTCGTGAAGGTTGCGGACCTGAACGGCACGACGGAGTCCGAGATCGCAACGGAACGCCATGCGGTACGGCTGCTGTTCGACTTCGAGCCGCACGACGATGACACGGTCTGTGCGATCGCGCGGCTTGTTCGCACCACGAATGGCCAGTTTCAGGTCGATCACCGGTTCGTGCCGCCATGCCTGACGCTCGGCAGCCACCCGCTCCATCTCGAACGGATCAACCGGCTCGCCGACATCCTGCAGGCAAAGAGCCACGCGCTCGGCGCGCGCCGCAGCGAGCGCATCGATCAGGTCGCCGAATATGGTGTCGCCGACGTGCAGCTCTTCTGGCTCCTGCACTGCATTCAGGCCGCGTGGCCGCCACTCAGACTGTTCGCTTCGCACCCGGCTCGCCCGCCAGAACATCTGTATCTGACGCTCGCCCAGCTCGCGAGTGCGCTGATGACGTTCTCGACCAGCGCCCAGCTCACGGATATCCCTGCGTACGACCACGCGCGCGCCGATGAAGTCCTGGCGAAACTCGAGTCGATGATCCGCGACCTGCTGGACGCGATCATCCCGTCACGGGTGGTGTCGATTGGCCTTACACGCAAAAGCCCGACCACGTCGACAGGGCAGTTCCTCGACGAACGCATCGTCGAGGCAGACGCGGACTGGTATCTGTCGGTCAACGCGCCGGTGCCGGCGTTCGAGCTTGTCGAACTGGCCCCGCGTCTGTGCAAAATCGGTGCGCCCGACGACGTCGAACACATCGTCAATTCGGCCTTGCCGGGCATCCCGCTCAAGGCCGTGCCCCGTGTGCCGGCAGCGATTCCCGTGCGCCTCGACAATCAGTACTTTGCGCTGGATTCCACGAACAACGCGCATGCAAGAATGCTCGCCGCGCGGGCCTGCCAGGTCTATCTCCCGGCGTCGATACCCGACGCGTCGCTTGAACTTTACGCGGTGCTGCGCTCATGAGGGTCGTCCGTTCCTTTCATCGTGACACCGCTTTCATGAACGGCGAGCCGGGTGTGGGACGTGCCACCGGCCAGGGTATTCGCGATCTGCTGCGCGACACCGCACTGCTCGTCACCACGCTGGCGCCCGGTGGCACAGTGGCCGACGCGGCCGGATTTCGCGAACGCTGCGGACAGGCGAACGACCGCTTCTCGGACGCACTTACCCGGCGAGGCTATCCGGCGGATGTGCGACAGGAAGCGCTTGTCGCGCAGTGCGGCCTGCTCGACGAGACCGCCTTGCGGCATCTCTCTGCCGAGAACCGCAGCGCATGGGCGCTCAAGCCGCTGCAGGTCGAGCGGTTTGATATCCACGACGCGGGCGAGCGGGTGTTCGACTGCATCGAGGCCCGTCTGCGCGAAACACCGGCGAACGCCGATCTGCTCGAATGCTACTCGGCTATCCTCGGTATGGGATTCACCGGCCGCTATGCGCTCGGCGGCGAGGCAAAGCGCATCGACGTGATGGCCGCGCTCGACGCCCGGCTGGAAAAACTACGCCCGTCCGCCGATGTGCCATTCGTGGTCGACCGTTCCGCACGGCGTCTCTCCGACTGGGTTCACTCGCTTTCGCCGTGGGCCGTCGCGGGACTGGCGTGCATTGTCGCGCTGATCGTCTGGCGTATCGGGTCCGTGGCGCTCGACACGCAGCTCGCGCAACTCGTGCCGGCGAAGGTCCTGCAACCGTGAAGTCCGATTTGCCAGTCCAGGTCGCGGCACAGGCACGCGCATCCGAAGACGGTCACCAAAGACTGGGCTATCCGTTTCGCGTAATGGTCCTGTTTGGTAGCGCCCTGATGCTCGCGGTGATTTGGCTCGTCGTTCCCGGCAACGGCAACGGCAATGGCAATGGCAGCGCGGCGTGGATCCTGACGGCCATCACGGCTGTCGCTGCCACCCTGCTGGTGTGGCGCCGCGCCCGGCAGCTCCGCCTGGCACGGACACAGGGCGCACAAGTACTCGCCGCGCTGGGAACCGCGACCGCGGAGATCCCGGCACGTCTGCGCACCCGCATGCCGCTCGTGCTGGTGACAGGCGATGACCTGCCTGCGCTGTTTAACCGCGACGGGTGGGAGCAGTTCGTCCACGTGGGTGACGGAGCCCTCTGGTTGCGCGTCGACCGCCCGCGGGACCTGCCCCGCCTTGCCGTCGCAGTCCGGCAGTGGCGCGACGGACGCGCCCCGGACGGTATCGTGCTGGCAATCGCCCCTGCCCAGTATGCGGATGCCGACAGGCTGACGCAGGCGCTGCGCTTGGTGCGTCAGCATGTCGCCGACGCGGCGCGCATGCTGGGCCGGCGATGCCTACCGGGCTACCTCGCGGTCTATCAGCGGCTCACGACCGGCCCCGCCGGACACGCCATCCCTCAGTGGTACGGCGTGTCATCGGCCACTCATCTCACGGATGCACAACGCTTCGAATCGGTCATCCGGGCGGCGGAAAGCGAGGTCCAGCACGCGGCCGGGGATCGCGTGGCAGCCGTGCGCGCCGCGGCGCTCGCGTCCATTGTCGGCTGGACACACCGTGTCGTCGTCAGCGCGCTCACGGACCGTCAGCAGCCGGCCTCGCCCTGGGTTCTGTCTGGGGCAGCCTGGATCGATTGCGGACCGACGGACGGACCGGGCAACCCGTGGGAGCAGGACGTGGAAATGCAGACCCGCGTCATGCGCGCGACGAGCGCCGCCTCCGCACACCCCTGGCCACTGCCGCAACCGCTCATCGAAGCCCTGCCGCAGCGGTTCTGGATGTCGCCGCGATGGACCGCCGTCGCCCACGTGATCGCCATACTCGCCTGTGTGTCCGTTTTCGCGTTCTGGGGAGCGACAGGAAACAACCAGACGCTGCTTGCACGCATCGGAGCGGATCTTGGGCGCTACTCGATGATTCCCACCGCGCACGATGCGACGAAGCAGGATGCCCTGCGGACACTGGTGGCCGACCGTGACGAGCTCGACGGTTACGCGCGCTCGGGCGTGCCGCTGCGCCTGTCGTTGGGCATGTACCGGGGCACGCAACTGATAACGCCGCTCAACGAGGCCATTGCCTCTTATGTGCCGCCACTACCGCCTCCCGCGGTCGTCACGCTCGACAGTATGTCGCTCTTCGACAGCGGCCGTGCCCGGCTGAAGGTCGGCTCGACGCGCACCATGGTCGGCGCGCTCGACATGATCAAGGCGCATCCGGACAAGCGCATTCTCATTGCCGGCCACACCGACAACGTGGGCCATCCGGACAGTAACCTGAAGCTCTCGACTGCGCGCGCGGATGCCGTGCGGGACTGGCTCATCGAGGCGTCCGGCATTCCAGCGACGCGGTTCGCGATCCAGGGCTACGGCGATACGCGTCCGCTCGCGGAGAACAACACCGAAGCGGGCCGCGCGAAGAACCGGCGCGTGGAGATCACGCTGGTGCCTGATGGCCCTGCAGCCGCGCCTTCCGGCAACACGCCGCGCAGCTGAACGGCAACTGTTTTGGTCCCCGAAGCATCCGCATCGGGAATGTGAAGCCCGGTCGCTGGCTCCGGGCGATTGTCGTACAAAAAAGGAGTAGAACATGGCAATTCCGTCCTACATGTGGCTCAAGGACGATGGTGGCGCCGACATCAAGGGTTCGGTCACCGTTCATGACCGCGAGGGCAGCGTCGAGATCGTTGCGTTCGACCACGGTGTGCATATCCCAACCGACAGCAACACCGGCAAGCTCACCGGAACGCGTGTGCACAAGTCGATCATGCTGACCAAGGAAACGGACGCCTCGACGCCCTACCTGTACAAGGCCGTGACGAGCGGCCAGACGCTCCAGTCGGCCGAGATCAGGTGGTACAAGATCGACGACGCCGGCAAGGAAAAGGAATACTTCAACACGAAACTCGACAACGTCAAGGTCGTGGCCGTGCGCCCGAAGATGCTCGACATCAAGAACCCCGACTACGAGAAGCACAACCACCTCGAGGAAGTCGAGTTGCGCTACGAGACGATCACGTGGTCGTACAAGGACGGCAACATCATGCACAAGGACACCTGGAACGAGCGTTCCTGATTCGCCAGTGGTCTGGAGGGCGGTCCACCATTCCCGGTGGCCCTCGGCATAACCGGCCTTCCTTTGCCAACCTGCCTGCGCAGGCGGGCCTTTTTACTTCCCCAGGGTTCGGACAGTTATTCAAGTTTCTGTCCGCGCCCCGACCAGAGCGCACTTCGCCATGACCTTTCGCGACGACCGAAGGACGTCCCCGTGGGACGCCACGCACCTGCTCCAGCGGCTTAACCCCCATTGCGCGAAGGCGCTCGAAGCGGCGGCGAACCTGTGCCAGACACGCCTCGCCGACGAGATCACGGTCGAGCATTGGCTGCTGAAACTCATCGAAGCGGCAGACGGGGATATCCCGGCGATCCTGAACCGCTACGGGCTCAATGTGGACGCCGTCTGGGATGCATTGCTCACGGCCATTGAGCACACCCCGCGCAATCTGCGCGGCAGGCCCGGCCTCTCCCCGCAGTTGGCCGTCGTCCTGCGGGATGCCTGGCTTCACGCATCGTCGCAGGCCGATGACGCGCTTATCCGCTCCGCGAACGTGCTTCAGGCGATCGTCGAGGCGCCGCACGTCCTGCGCGCGCCCAATGCCTGGCCGTTGCTGTCAATCCGCAGCGCCCAGATCCAGCACCTGCTGCCCCGCCTGGGCCTACGGACCTGCGAGAACCCGCCGGATAGTCCGGAAGCGGCTCCCGTCGAGCGGGCAACTGCGATCGGCGACCACGCCGGGTCGACCGTTCCGGAAGCGGAGGCATCGCAAGCGCCCCGGCGCGCCATCGACGGCGACGCCCTCGGCCGCTTCGCGATCGACATCACCGCGAAGGCGCGCGAAGGCGGGATCGATCCGGTCTTCGGGCGTGAACGCGAGATCCAGCAGGTCATCGACGTGCTCGCTCGCCGGCGCAAGAACAATCCGATCCTGGTCGGTGAACCGGGTGTCGGCAAGACCGCACTCGTCGAAGGCCTGGCGCTGCGCGTGGCCGAGGGGACGGTGCCGACCGTGATCCGCGACGTGCGCATCCTCACGCTCGACCTGGGTCTGCTGCAGGCCGGCGCCGGTGTGAAAGGCGAGTTCGAGCAACGCCTGAAGAACGTGATCGACGAGGTGCGGTCCGCGCCCGAACCGGTCCTGCTCTTTATCGATGAAGCGCACACGCTGATCGGCGCGGGCAACGCGGCGGGCGGCGCCGACGCCGCGAACCTCCTCAAACCCGCGCTCGCTCGCGGTGAGCTGCGCACGATTGCCGCGACCACGTGGTCAGAGTACAAGCAATATTTCGAGCGCGACGCCGCGCTCGAGCGGCGATTTCAGATGATCAAGGTTGACGAGCCGGACGACGAGGCAGCGTGCCTGATGCTGCGCGGGCTCAAGGACCGTTACGCGAAATATCATCACGTCCACATTCGCGATGAGGCGCTGGTCGCGGCAGTCAAGCTCTCCCGCCGCTACATTCCCGCGCGCCAGCTGCCCGACAAGGCCGTTGACCTGATCGACACGGCGGCCGCGCGCGTACGCATGGGGCTCGAATCGCCGCCTGCGGAACTGCAGCGCGCCCGCGCTGCCATCGCCGCGCTCGAACTCGAGCGGGCAACACTCGAGGCGGATGCCGAGGCAGGTATTACCACGCCCCAGGCGCGCCGCGACGCGCTGGGCCTGGCGCTGGCAAGCGCACAGTCGGCAATCGCCACCCTGCTGCAGCGCTACGAAGGCGAACTCGACCTGGTGCGTGCTGTCGAGACCCAGCGCGAAGCCGGGCCATCGACGCGCGACACCGCGGCCTTCGCGCAGGCGCGGCAAGCGCTCGCACAGGCCCAGGGCAAGATGCCACTGATTTTCGCTGACGTGGATGCCCACGCCATCGCGCGCGTGGTGGCCGAGTGGACCGGTGTGCCGGTCGGCAATCTCGTCGAGGACGAACTGCAGGGGCTGCTTGCACTTGAAGCGCGGCTTGCGACGCGGGTGATTGCGCAGCAGGATGCGCTCACCGCACTGGCCGAAAGCCTGCGCACGGCAAAGGCGGGCCTGAAGAACGAGCACGCGCCGCTGGGCGTCTTTCTGCTCGCGGGACCTTCCGGTGTGGGAAAAACCGAGACGGCACTCGCGCTGGCCGATCTGCTGTTTGGCGGCCAGGCAGCGCTCACCACGATCAACATGTCGGAGTACCAGGAACCGCACACCGTTTCGCAGCTCAAGGGCTCGCCCCCGGGCTATGTCGGTTATGGTCGCGGCGGCATCCTGACCGAGGCGGTACGCCAGCGCCCGTACAGCGTTATCCTGCTCGATGAGATCGACAAGGCTCACCGCGACGTGCTGGACATCTTCTATCAGGTGTTCGACCGGGGCACGATGCGCGACGGCGAAGGGCGCGAGATCGACTTCCGCAACTGCGTGATCGTGATGACGTCAAATCTCGGCAGCAGGCAGATCGACGAAGCCACCGCGCTGAACACGGAGACTTCGCAGGCAGGACTGCTCGACGCCATCCACCCGCAGCTCGTGGCGCACTTCCAGCCGGCCCTCCTCGCCCGCTTCCAGACGCTCGTGTACCGGCCGCTCGACACGGTAGCGCTGGTCGCCATCGTGCGCCTGAAGCTCGCGAAAATCGCTGATCGCCTGCGCCTGCAGCACGACGTCGAACTGTCGTGCGAGGAAGCGCTCGTCGACGCGATGGCCGAACTCTGTCTTGCACGGGAATCCGGCGCACGCAACGTCGACGCGTTTCTTGACCAGCGCATCCTGCCCACCATGTCCCGCGAACTGCTCGCACGTATGGCGAACGGCACCGCGCCCGCGAAAATCGTCCTGTCCCGTTCGCCCGAGCGTAACCTGACGATCGATTTCATCGACCGGGACGACGCCGTCGCCGGACACCCGGCAGCCGGGCCGGCAATTGCCTGAGGAACACGAAGCGATGCCGGTCGGCCCTTCCCTTTATGACATGCTGCTCGGCCAGATCGACGGTGAACCGCTTGAGCGTCACGACGACAGGACACTCGAAATCCTGAGTGTCCAGGCCAACATTCGCCGCATCCTGAACACCCGCGCCGGAGCGCTCAAGCACGTGCCCGACTATGGGCTGCCGGATCTCACGGATGTCTACCGCAACCTGCCGGCGTCCGTACACGATCTGCGCAACCAGATGGAAACCACACTACTGCGGTTCGAGCCGCGGCTGAGCGGCGTCGACATCGAGATCGACGACAAACCGGACCCGGGTCTACTCGTCAGCTTCACGATGGTTTGTCACCTCGGAAAGTCGGGGCTCGTGCGCTTCGGAACCTATTTCGAGCCACCGGGACGCATGCGCATCGAGCGGTTGAACAACCCGGATCGCGGCCGGTAACGGAGGGCGGGCGCCGCCCGCCCATACCACCGGCAACCGACAAAAACACTGCGTCGCGGCCTCCCAAGGCCGGGGTCGGTCATTTGACCGATGGTCTCAAGGCGCGCCGGGTGCGATCCTCATACCGAACTTCTTTACGTCTTTGTCGGTGACACCACCTTGAATTCCGCCCCGAACCATCCTGCTTACGTGCGCATTTTTCACTGGCTCAATGCCGTTTCGGTGATAGCGATGTGCATGAGCGGCTGGCAGATTTACAACGCGTCGCCCATTTTTTCGAGCCTCAGATTTCCCGCCGCCATCACGCTGGGCAATTGGCTTGGGGGTGCGCTGCTCTGGCATTTCGCGATCATGTGGTTACTTGTCGTCAACTTTCTCGCGTATCTGGCGCGGGGCATCGCGACGGGACGCCTGCGCAGGAAGCTGCTTCCCGTCTCCGCTCGCGCCGTTGCCGCGGACCTGCTTGCCGCCCTGCGAGGCAAGCTGGCGCACGACAACCCGAGCCAATACAACGCTGTCCAGAAACTCGCCTATCTGGCCGTGATCGCCGACCTCGCACTCGTCATTCTGTCGGGGCTGACGGTATGGAAACCCGTGCAATTCCCGCTTCTGCGCGCCTTGATGGGCGGCTTCGACAACGCACGCCTGGTCCATTTTGTCGCCATGAGCGGACTGGTCGGATTTCTGATCGTGCACGTGGCGATGGTCGCTCTCGTGCCGCGTTCCTTGCTGACGATGATTCGAGGCCGCTGAACATGCCCACCCCAAAACGCGGCTCAACGCCCACTCCGGAATATCGCCCCGACGCGGCCTCCATCGTCAAGGACGCAAGAGGCGAACTGCAGTCGTCCGCGCGGCGTTTGCTGGGTCAACGAATCCTCACGCTCGGCGGTTTGATGCTGCTGTCAGGTTGCGACCTGAAGACCGACAAGTCGGTGGAAACGATGCTACGCAGAGTCTCCAGATTCAATGACGATGCCCAGGCGCTGTTATTCGACCCGCGCCAACTCGCGCCGACCTACCCGGAGTCGATGATCACCCGGCCGTTTCCCTTCAACGCGTACTACGACATCGATCAGGTGCCGGACGTCGATCCTCAGACCTATCGTCTCGAACTAAAAGGACGGCTCAAAGGCAAGTCCCGCTGGACCCTTGCCGAACTGCGCGCGCTGCCGCAACGGGACCAGGTCACCCGGCATATCTGCATTGAAGGTTGGAGCGCCATCGGGAAATGGGGCGGTGTGCGCTTTGCCGATTTTCTCGCTCGGGTCGAAGCGGACACGACGGCGAAATATGTCGCCCTGCATTGCGCCGACAACTACTGGACCAGCATCGACATGCCCACGGCACTCCATCCGCAGACCCAGCTTACGTTGACCTACGACGGCAACATCCTGCCCGCGAAGTATGGATTCCCGATGAAGCTCCGCATGCCAACCAAGCTGGGCTACAAGAACCCGAAACACATCGTGGCGATCACGATCACCAACGAATTTCCCGGCGGATATTGGGAAAACCAGGGCTACAACTGGTTCGGGGGTTCCTGAGCCCGCGCCGCCCACTTTCACTCCCGCCACTTTTCAACCTCAAGCTTTACACCGCTACTGCACACACGGAGCATTCATGTCGATTCGCCTGAAACTCGCTATTTCCACGCTGGCGCTGACGCTCGCCGGCACGTCGTTCGCTCAATCGTCCACCGACAAGCCGGAGCGGATCCGCGGCGCGATTGAGTCTTTCTCGGGCAACACCTTGCAGGTACACCGCCGCAGCGGCGACACCGTCACGATCCAGGTGAAGGACTCGACGCACCTGAACGCCGTGAAGGCCGTCCAGCTGTCGGACATCAAGCCCGGCTCTTACGTCGGCGCCGCGGCCATGCCCGGACCGGACGGCAAGCTGGTTGCCAAGGAGGTGCTGGTGTTCCCCGAAGCCGCGCGCGGTACGGGAGAAGGTCACTATGCATGGGATCTCGGCGCCAACACGTCCATGACGAACGCCAACGTCGATACCGTTGTGCAAGCAACCAGCGGTCGCGATCTGAAACTGTCGTACAAAGGCGGCACCAACACCATCAACGTGCCGACGAACGCACCGGTCGTCACGCTCATTCCCGCCACACGCGACGATCTGACGGCGGGCAAAAAGGTGTTCGTGGTGGCGGTCCATGGGAAAGACGGCGCTTACGACGGTAACTTCGTCGTCGTCGAAAAGGACGGCGTCGCGCCGCCGATGTAAGTCATGCGGCCGACTCGCGCCGCGCGGGCGACCGTCTCGCGATGTCGGCTGTAGAAGCGTCCAGAACCTGTCGACGACTACGGTCGTCGGCCATCGAGCAGGAGTTGCAATGAACGATCGTCGCACCGATACCGAACGTGCCCGCCAGGAACACTGGCTCACGCGGTATTACTTCATGCGGGCAGCGTTTTCCGCTGTCTGGGTCGGGCTGGCTTTCTCGATCGGACAGATTTCCCCGGCGGCCGTCGCCGCTCTGCTCGTCGTCTATCCGGCGTGGGACGCGCTGGCGAATTACATCGACATGTCGCGCGCCGGCGGAATGGCCGAAGGCCGCATTCAGGCCATCAATGTCGTCATCAGTATCCTGACGACGATCGCGGTGATCGTTGCCTTGAGAGTCGACATGAGCTGGGTACTGGGCGTGTTCGGCGACTGGGCGATACTGTCCGGACTGCTTCAACTCGGCACGGCCGCGCGCCGTTGGAAACACTTCGGCGCGCAGTGGGCCATGATACTGAGCGGCGCGCAATCGGCGCTGGCAGGCGCATTCTTTATCGTGCAGGCGCGCGCGGCCATGCCGCCGGTCATCGCCAGAGTGGCGGCTTACGCGGCGGTCGGCGCGATCTATTTTCTGGTGTCCGCGCTGTGGCTATCCGTGAGCCGGATGCGACGCAAGGCCCTCTGAAAGACGACCCTACAGCAACGGACACGCCGTCACGCTCGTGCCGCGCTCGGCACACAGCCGCTCATAGTCACGCAGGTAAGTCCGCTCGCTGTCGTCGAGCAGATCGAGGTCGATCAGATCCCAGTCGTAACCGACCGCAACGATATTCTCGAACTCCATCTTGCCGGCTTGCGTCGCGCTCGGATGAATGATGACGATGTTCTCGATCCGCACGCCGCCCTTGCCCGGCAGATAGATACCCGGCTCGACCGAAATCACCGCGCCTGGCACGAGCCCATACCCGGCCCCCGGCGCGAAACGCACACCGCCTTCGTGAACGTGAATGCCGACGCCGTGTCCGGTGCCGTGCCCGAAATCGTAGCCGTACTGCTGACAGACCGCGCGTACGGCGGCGTCGACTTCCGCGCCGGTCGTGTCAGCGGAAAATTGCGTGACCAGACCTTTGATGCACGCCTTCAGCGCGACCGTGTATATCTCTTTCTGCCACGGTCGTGCCCGGGTCGACGGATCGGTTTTGCGCAATACGACGCGCGTGCAGTCGGTCGCGAAGCCGCTGTCGTAATAGGCGCCGCTATCCAGCAGCACCAACTCGCCTTCCTGCAAATCGACGTCCGGACTCGCCGCCGAGTAATGCGCCGACGCGCTGTTCGCGCCGTTCGCCGCGATCGACGTGAACGACAGCCCGACGGCGCCACGCGCGCCGTAAGCGTCGTTGATCGTGCGCGCCAGGTCGTATTCGGAGCGGCGTTGTCCATCCCCCGACTTGGTCCAGCGCATGGTCTCAGCGATCGCCGCCGAACTGCGCGCGAACGCGTCGCGGAACTGCGCCAGCACTTCGGGTGTCTTGCCGACGCGCATCGCTTCGACCGGGCTGAAATGCGTATGCGCGGCCGCCGGCCAGATACGCCGCACCGCGTCGGGCAGCGCGCAGTTGACCGCGTCGGCGCTGTAGCACACATGCCGAACCTCGAACTCGCCCAGCACCCGGGCCAGTTCGTCCCGATCGCGACGAACCACGCGCAGCAACGGATACGTGCGCAGCTCCACCGGACATTGATCGCATCCGTCCGGCAAAAACAGCACCACTTGCTCGCCGATCACGAACAGAAAACCCAGCTGCGACGATGCGTTGGGCAGGTGATAGCCGCGGCTGTTCAGCAGATAGCTGATGTCGTCCGCCACGCAGGTCAAAAAGCAGGTAGTGGACTGCGCCTCATCGGGCCGCGCTTCAGCTAACCGCGAGTGAACCCGCTGATTCAGCGTCGCGATGTTTTGCGCGATGCTGGATCCGGTCATCGCCTGCGGCAACTCGAAGATCGGACGGTCCACGTTCCAGCCGGGCAAATCGATCGCACGGTCCACCTCCCGGCCGCTCAGGCTGGTCCACGTGAGATTGGCGTGCGCGGTCGCCTCTAGCATGCCCTCGCGTTGTGCGACGCTCATCCGCAATGCGTCGTAGCCCACCGCATCGACGTGCGCCGAATGCGCGCTCAGCCAGTCGGCGATAGCCTTCCATATCGACACGCCCAACGCCAGCTTCTGTACCTGCACCCGTTGCGGGTCGCATTGCTGATCCGCCTGCAGATGGTAGCGGCCGTCGACGAACAGCAGGAACTGCGGCGAACCGAGTTCGAGCGCAACCGCGGCCGACAGAAACACACCGTTGCCGGTCGAACCGTCGAACGCGGACAGCGCGTAACGCGGGTCGTTACGGCGCGGCACATGCTCGCTGAGGAATTCGTCCTGCGACGGGACCAGCAGCGCGTCGAGGCCGCGCTGCTCCATGAGTCGCGAGAGCCCGGCGTGCGTATCGGCGACGCAGGCGTCATAGGGCGCGAGGCTGGAGAAGCTGTATTTCAGTCGATCTATCATCGGATGCCCATGTTTTGTTTATCGATCAGGCGCATGCAACGGCCGGGACCGCTTTTCAAAATTACCGCGAGCTAAAAATTGCGTCAAGCTTAAATTTTACTCCTACTAAAATTCACAACCGAACCTGCGATTGGGCGAAAGGAAGCGGAAAGGCGCGCGCACCTTGGAATCGCGGCCGCGTCACGCGTTGGGGTCACGTCGTGGTGGCGTGGCGGTGCGGTGAACTTGCCCCGCCGCCCCGTCTGCCAGGCGGTTGAAATCCGTCACACCGCTGGCATCGTCGGACGAAACCGCGAATTCGGCGCGCTACAATGCGGCCTGCATTCGACCGGACGGCTGCGCTTCGTGCGATTTCTCGGAAAGTGAAACGCCGGCAACGCCGCGACATTGTCCGCATGCTTTGTCTATCGCCGCTTTGAAGGAGCTTCATGGATTCCGACATCATGCACATCGGCCAGCGCATTCGCCGCTTGCGCCGGGAAGCGAAATTGACGCTTCTGGAAGTGGCGTCGGCAGCGAACCTGTCGATCGGCTTCATGTCGCAGGTCGAGCGCAATCTGACGGGAATTTCGATTTCGTCGCTCGTCAATGTCGCGAAGGCGCTGAACGTGCCGCTCGGGGTGCTGGTCGATCAACCGCGTCAGGAGCAGCCGGATTCGCACCAGGGCGCCCGCGAGTCCTATTCGCTCGACGACACCCAGCAGCGCTACGAACGACTCTCCACCACCTTCAATGGCAGCCTGCTGAACGCGGTCAAGGTGCAGTTGCTGGAGGGATACCGCTCCGAATGGGTCGCGCATGGCGGCGACGAATTCGTTTATGTGCTCTCGGGGCAGGTGAGCTACGCGGTCGGCAAGAAGGAATATCTGCTGGCTTCAGGCGACTCGCTGCATTTCGACGCACAGCAGCAGCATCGCGTGACCAACCTCGGCGACGGGGTCGCGGAGTTGATTTCGGTCGGCACGCTTCAGTTGTTCGACGACGACCATTCGGTATTCGTGTCGCTGGCCAATAATACGAAACCGGTCGAGGCGGCGAAGAGAAAAAGTAAGGCAGCGGGCAAGAAGGCGAACGTGACCGGCGCGGCGGGCGCTTCGGAATCTACCGCCGCGAAAAAAGTGGCCACGCCACGCCGCCGCCCAACGCGCGCGGGGAAGTAAACTAACGCGCCGCGTGACGGCGAGTCTGCGTGCCCGCTGACCTTGCTCACCCCACCCGCGCGTAATACAGATTCTGCGGATGCTTCGCCTCGGCGAAGAAAAACCAGCGTTCCGCGACCAGCCCCGCGTACTGCACGAGACACGCGGCGGCCAGCAGACTCAGCGACCCGCCGAGCGAACGCAAGCTCGCGCCCAGCGCAATCAACACGATCGGTGCGACGAACGCCGTCGCCAGGAAACCCCATTTGATCCCGCGCAACGTGCCGGCCGATTTGCCGTGGAAAAACTCACGCAGATTGAACGCGCCGGCGGTGAACCCGCGCGACACCTGCACCAGTTTCGGATTGCGAATACCGGTGGCGCTCTGCACGGTCGACTTCGGCCGCAAACGCGCATTGCGCACCAGCGACGCCGAGCGGCTCGCACAACCGGCAAGCGTCAGCACGCAGGCACACAACGCGAGGCCGCCGGTCGGCGCGGGCACGAACCAGGCGCTCAACGCGGTCGCCAGCGTGAAGCCGGACGCGCAACCGAGCAACGCGAAGTTGACCAGCGTAAGCGGCGTGGCCCACTCCTGCAGAAAGCGCAGGCACGCGTAAATCATCGCCGTGCAGACGAACAGCGCGGCGCTCGCCAGCACGCCGAGCCAGCCGAGCGCGAGCGACCATGGCGAGCCTAGCCAGTGCGCGACGCCGTAGAAAAACACGCAGGCGAGAAACGCCGGCAGGCACAAACATTCACGCGACAGCCACGACGTGCGCCACATGGCGATGGCTCGCCATGCGCGTTCAGGGTGCCCCAGATGGAAAAACGACGCGATCAGGCCGAGCCCGCCCAGGATCACCGACACGCCCGCGCCGGTGACATAGAACGCGGCGCCGGGCGACGCGATCAGCCCCAGTTGCGCGGCGCTCTCCACGCCGACGAGCGCGATCAGCAGCCCTTGAGCCGCGCCGCTCAAGGTGGTGAGGAAGACGACAGAGAAAGCCGGATTCATCGCGAGGTCCTCTTACTTATCTGGATGCGCTAGATGCGCGTTGCCATCGACGCGAGATGCAGTTCACCGCGCTCGAGTTGTGCGTCGAGCGAGGCCGGCGCACGGGTCGCATCCGTCGAGTCGCTCGCCGAACCGGTGGATTTGCACGAGCACGCGCCGCTGCCGCAGCCGGCGGCCTCGGTCGGCACACGCGGCAAATAGTGGTTCGCGGGCCGCGTGTTCCACTCGGGCATCAACTGATAACCGCCGCGTTCCTCGATCGCTTTCGACACCACCGAGTCCGGGTCGTGAATATCGCCGAACAACCGCGCGGAGGTGGGACACGCAAGCACACAAGCCGGCTGACGATCCCGCTCGGAGAGATTCTCGTCGTGAATCCGATCGACGCACAGCGTGCACTTGGTCATTTCCTTGCGCGATTCGTCGAGTTCGCGCGCGCCGTAGGGGCATGCCCACGCGCAGTACTTGCAGCCGATACAGCGGTCGAAGTCCACCAGCACGAGCCCGTCTTCCTTACGCTTATAGCTCGCACCGGTCGGACAGACGGGCACGCATGGCGGGTCTTCGCAGTGTAGACACGACTTCGGAAAATGGATCGTCTCGGCGTTCGGAAAACTGCCCGCCTCGAAGCTCTGAACCCGGTTGAAGAAGGTGCCGGACGGGTCCGAGTCGTACGGATTCAGGTCCGCGAGACTGCCCGATTCGCCCGACGTGTTCCACTCCTTGCAACTCGTCACGCACGCGTGGCAACCCACGCAGACGTTCAGGTCGATCACCAATGCCATCTGTGTCATCAAAGGCTCCTTCGCTGCCTGTCTTTCGCCGCCTGCTGCTTGCGGACCTGCCTCCGCGCTCCTCGCCCGGCGCGTCCGGTCACTTACGTCCGCTCGCGCCACGCAAGCGCGCCGCAAACTCCCCCCGCCCCGCGAAATACGTCTGCACGATGCGCGAGATCACCCCGTTCGAACCCGGCAACGCCGGCATCGTCGCAAACTGCGGCAACGTTTGACGTGCATCCGCTTCCGCCGGATAAAGCCGCACCCTGACGTCGTACCAGGCGGCCTGCCCCGTCACCGGATCCGAATTCGAGAAGCGCGCGGCCGTGTGGTCGCCGGCCGGCAATTCGTCGGTGATGAGGTGATTGAGCAGGAAGCCGCGCTGCGATTCGTTCGCGTCCGCGCTGAGGTTCCACGCCCCCGCCGCCTTGCCGATCGCGTTCCACGTCCACACGGTGCCCGGCTCGACCGCTTCGCTGAAGCGCGCCATGCAGCGCACGCGGCCCCACTGTGATTCGGCGTAGATCCAGCTGCCGTCGGCAATGCCGTTTTCGGCGGCCATCAGCGGATTCATGTACAGATAGTTCTCGCCATGAATCTGCCGCAGCCAGGCGTTCTGCGAATCCCACGAGTGGTACATCGCCATCGGCCGCTGCGTCACGGCGGCCAGCGGAAAACGTTCGAGGTCTGTCGCGGCGCTTTCCAGCGGCGCGTACCAGAACGGCAGCGGATCGAAATACGTTTCGACGCGCGCGCGCAGATGATCCGGCGGTTGCCGGCCGCTCGTGCGCCCCTGCGCGGCGAGCCGGAATTTCTGCATCACGTCGGAGTAAAGCTGGATCAGGATCGGCTCGCTGAATTTGCGAAAGCCCTTCTTCACCGCCCAGTCGAGATACGGCCCGTTGCAGTTGCGCATGTACTGCATGTCTTCGGGCAAGCGGTAATGGAACACGCAGTTGCTTTTCGCGTATTGCTCCCATTGATTCGGATTCGGCTCGCCGACCAGCGCCTTGTCGCCGTCCTTGCCGCGCCAGCCGATCAGAAAGCCGACGCCGGACTCCGGCGCGGTCGTGAAATTGACCACGAAGTTGGGATAGTCGCGAAACCGCCGCGTTCCGTCAGCGCTCGTGAAGGCCGGAAACTTCAGGCGTGAAGCGAGTTCGATCAGCACTTCCTGGAACGGCTTGCACTCGCCGGTGGGCGGCACGACCGGCACGCGTACCGAATCCACCGGACCGTCGAATTCGGAGATCGGCCGGTCTAGCATCGACATGGCGTCGTGGCGCTCCAGATACGTCGTGTCCGGCAAGATCAGATCGGCGAACGCCGTCATCTCCGACTGGAACGCGTCGCACACCACCAGAAACGGAATCTTGTACTCGCCGTCCGCATGCCTGTCGACCAGCATCTCGCGCACTTTCATCGTATTCATCGACGAATTCCACGCCATGTTGGCCATGAAAATCATCAGTGTGTCGATCGGGTACGGGTCGCCGCGCCACGCGTTGGTGATCACGCTATGCATCAGGCCATGCACGGCGAGCGGATATTCCCACGAGAAGGCCTTGTCGATCCGCACCGGGCCGCCCTGCTCGTCGATAAATAGGTCTTCGGGCGCGGCCGGCCAGCCGAGCGGGCCGGTGGCGAGCGGCGTGTTCGGCTTGACGGCGTCGGGGCTATTCGGCGGTTTCGCGGAGGGAGGCACGGCGCGCGGAAATGGCGACTTGTGACGAAAGCCGCCGGGCCGGTCGATCGTGCCGAGCAGCGACATCAGCACGGCCAGCGCGCGGATCGACTGGAAGCCGTTCGAATGCGCCGCGAGCCCGCGCATGGCGTGAAAGGCGACCGGGTTGCCGGTGACCGTTTCGTGGGTTTCGCCCCAGGCGTCGGTCCAGCGGATCGGCAGCGTGATGCGGTGGTCGCGGCTCACCTGGACCATTTCGCCGGCGAGGCGGCGGATCGTGTCCGCCGCGATTCCCGTAATCCCGGCCGCCCACTCCGGCGTGCAAGTGGCCACGCGCTCGCGCAGCAACGCGAACGACGGCGTGACCGGCGTGCCGTCTTCGAGCGTGTAGCGGCCGTCGAGTGCAGGCGTCACACCCGGCGTGTGATGCGGCACCGCGCGCGCGGCAGCGGCGTCCCACCATAGATGATTCTGCGGAAACAGCGGATTGCCGGCCGGCCGCTGCGGATCGCGCACGAACAGGCCGAAGTTGGCGCTGCTTTCGTCGAGGTCGACGAGTTCGGCCGCGTTGGTGTAGCGCTGGACGAACTCGTGGTCCCAGGCGTCGGCGGCGATCAGTTCGTGCAGGAACGCCATGAACAGCGCGCCGTCGGTGCCGGGCTTGATCGGCACCCATTCGTCGGCGATCGCGGCGTAGCCGGTGCGGATCGGATTGATCGCGATAAAGCGTCCGCCCGCGCGCTTGAACTTCGAAATGGCGATCTTGAGCGGATTCGAATGATGGTCTTCGGCGGTGCCGATCATGAAGAACAGCTTCGCGCTGTCCAGATCCGGGCCGCCGAATTCCCAGAATGAGCCGCCGATCGTATAGATCATGCCGGCCGCCATATTGGACGAGCAGAAGCCGCCGTGCGCCGCGTAGTTGGGCGTGCCGAACTGCTTGGCGAACAGGCCGGTCAGCGCCTGCATCTGGTCGCGGCCGGTGAAGAGCGCGAATTTCTTCGGGTCGGTGGCGCGGATTGCACCCAGGCGCTTTTCGAGCACCTCGAACGCGTGGTCCCACGTGACCGGCTCGAACTGCGCGCTGCCCCGCTCGGCGTCGGGCTTACGCATTAGCGGCTGGGTCAGGCGTGCGGGGGAATACTGCTTCATGATGCCCGAGGCGCCCTTCGCGCAGATCACGCCCTGGTTGAGCGGGTGCTCCGGGTTACCGTCTATATAGCGCACCTCGCCTTCGCGCAGATGCACGCGAATCCCGCAGCGGCACGCACACATGTAACAGGTGGTGGTCTTGACCTCGAGCCGTTCGTCCTGCGTGCGGGCGTGGTGTTCCATGCGGGGTCTCCGTCGCGGCTTCGGCTGACCGAAGCGCTGATGATCCAATATCGACCATCCTATGCGCCGCGGCCCCGCAAGGGAAATCGCTATTCGTGAGAGAAACTATCCGCGGCGCCGATAGTTTCGGTTTGGCTTTCAGTGGGGCCGTTGTGATGCGATCGGCGCAGCATCAAATCCGCATCAAATCCGCATCAGATCGGCGTCAGCACCGGCTCACCGGCGAAATGCCGTTTGGCGTTGCTCAGGAAATTGTCGACCGAAGCCGCGAACGCCTCCGGCGACCGGCCGCCCACATGCGGTGTCAGCACCACGTTGCGCAGCGCCAGCAGCGCCTCGGGCGGATGCGGCTCGCCTTCGTAGACGTCGAGCGCGGCGCCGGCAATCGTCCCCGCGGCCAGGGCTTGCGCGAGCGCCGCCGTGTCGAGCACGCTGCCGCGCGACACGTTGACCACGAAGCCTTGCGGACCCAACGCGTCGAGCACCCTCGCGTCGATCAGATGACGCGTGCCCGCGCCGCCCGGCGTCGCCACCACCAGGAAATCGCTCCACTGCGCGAGCGCCGTCACACTGTCGAAGTAACGCAGCGGCGAGCCCGCACGCGGCGTACGGTTGTGATAAGCGACCTCCATATCGAAGCCGCCGCCCCGGCGCGCGACCTTCGCGCCGATATTGCCGAGTCCGACTATGCCGAGGCGCTTGCCGGAGACGTTCGGACGCATGGGCAACGTGTCGCGCCAGACGCCCACGCGGGTCGCCTGGTCGAGTTGCGGCACGTCGCGCACCACCGCGAGCAGCAACGCGAACGCGTGGTCGGCCACGCAATGGTCGTTGGTGCCCGCGCCATTGACGACCACGATCCCGCGCGCACGGGCGTGGTCGACAGCGAGGTTTTCGTAGCCGGCGCCTAGCGCGCTGAGCAATTCGAGTTGCGGCATCTGGTCGATCTCCGCGGCGCTCAGCCCGGTCGTGCCGTTGGTCAGCACCGCGCGAAAGATCCCGCCGTGCGCGGCGATCGCGGCGGCGCGCTGAGCGCTGTCGGGGGCGTGAATGGCGTCGAAGGCCGCGTCGATACTGGCGCGGCTCGGGTCGTTCAGGGGAATCAGAACCAGCAGGGATGGCTTCATGACGGGGCGTTTTTTAACCGGGTTGGCAGACGGAATCGACGGCGGATCAGTGTAGCAAGGCACTCGAAGACACGCTGGCGAGCGGCCTCGCCCGAAGTCGCTGCGCGCCGTTAGCTTGCCGGACAGGCCCTGCAAAAGCGACGCGCCGCGCGGGTTTGTTTTTACCCAACGCCTAACCGTCTTAGAATAGCGGCTACTCCGACCCCGAGAATCCCATGCTGGATATGCTCCCGCACGACCCCGCCTCCGCCGCCGCCCGGCAAATCAGCCGCCCCGAAGCAACGCCGCGGGGGGCAGCGGGCGACGACTCCGAAATGTTCGAACTCGCACCGGTCTCGCTCTGGCTCGAAGACTTCAGCGGCGTGCGCGCGCTATTCGACGCGTGGCGAGCCGAAGGCGTCACGGATCTGCGCGCCTACTTCGCCGCGGACCCGAGCCGGGTCGCCGACTGCGCGCACAGCATCCGCGTCATCAAGGTCAATCAGAAGACGCTGACGCAGTTCGAAGCCGCCGATTTCGACGCGCTCACCGGCAACCTGGCCGCCGTATTCCGCGACGACATGCTCAAGACCCACCTCGAAGAGCTGTGCCAGTTGTGGGCGGGTCACTCGCAATTCACGAGCCATACGGTCAACTACACGCTCGGCGGCCGGCGCCTCGACGTGCTGCTCAAGGGCGCCGTGCTGCCCGGCCACGAAGCGAACTGGGACCGCGTGCTGGTGTCGGTCGAGGACATCACGGAACTG
This sequence comes from Paraburkholderia sp. BL21I4N1, assembly GCF_002973525.1. Classification (GTDB taxonomy): domain Bacteria; phylum Pseudomonadota; class Gammaproteobacteria; order Burkholderiales; family Burkholderiaceae; genus Paraburkholderia. The sequence goes on along the minus strand of NZ_PVEN01000009.1, from coordinate 179,502 downwards.
GAAGGCGCCAGGCATCGCGTCACGCTCGCCGAACAATACGTGCGCGGGCTGTTCGAGCATTCGCCGGTGTCGCTGTGGGTGGAGGACTTCAGCGCGGTCAAACGCCTGCTCGACGACGCGCGGGCGGCCGGCATCAGCGATTTTCGCGTGTTCACCGACGTGCACCCCGAGTTCGTCGAGCGTTGCATGCAGGAAATCCATGTGCTCGACGTGAACCAGCACACGCTCGACATGTTCGCCGCCAAAGACAAACCCACGCTGCTGGCGCGTCTGGCCGACGTATTCCGCGACGACATGCGGCCGCATTTTCGCGAGCAGTTGATCGATCTGTGGGACAACAAGCTGTTCCAGCAGCGCGAGGTGCTCAACTATTCGCTCGACGGCGGCGAGGTGCATGTGCACCTGCAATTCTCCGTGCTGCCGGGACACGAGCAAAACTGGGACCTGGTGCTGGTGGCGCTGACCGACATCACCGCGCGCAAGAAGGCCGAAGCCTACCTGGAATTCCTCGGCAAGCACGACGTGCTGACCAAACTGCGCAACCGTTCGTTCTATGTCGATGAACTGAACCGCCTGGAGCGTAAAGGCCCGTGGCCGGTGACCATCATCATGGCCGATCTGAACGGCCTCAAACGCGTCAACGACCAGCTCGGCCACGCCGCCGGCGACGCGCTGTTGCGGCGTGCCGGCGAAGTGCTCGCCAAGGCGATGGACACGCCATTTCACGCCGCGCGGATTGGCGGCGACGAATTCGCGATCCTGATGCCCGACACCGACGAACGTGGCGGCGCGGCGATGATAGAGGCGATCCGCCAGCTGGTGGAGATGAACAACCAGTTTTATCCGGGCTCGCCGCTGAGTTTTTCGATGGGCGCCTCGACCTGCCAGCGCGGCGACCGGCTCGAAACGGGCGTGCAGCGCGCGGATCTGCTGATGTACGAGGAAAAACGCGCGCATTACCAGAACCAGCAGGAGGCGGGGACGCTGGGCGAGTGAGGTGAGTCAGCCGCGCTAACGCGCTCGGCGCGGCCGCGCCATGTTGCGAGCCGCCCGACGCACCCGGACGCTCGCCACGAAACACACCGCCACGCACAGCAAGCCGCCCAATCCAAGCGCCGTGCGCAGTCCGGCGAGCGGCGCGGCCGCACCGAGCCACAACGCGCTCAGTGCCGGTCCGGCGCGATAAATCACCCCATACGATCCCAGCACACGCCCGCGCATCTGCTCCGGCACCGACTGGTGAATCAATGTCTGCGTCCCGATGCCGGTCACGACGACCGAAAAGCCCATCGCGAAGAAGAGCGCGAGCGCGAGCCGCAAATCGCGCGTCAACGCCAATGCCAATGTAACGAGCGACGCCGCCAGCACGTGATGCCGGATCAGGGTCGCCACACATCGCGTGCCGTCGCGCCCGCTGAACCAGACGCCACCCGCCAACGCTCCCGCGCCCGCCGCGGCCACCAGCGACGCGAAGCCACGCGGCCCCTGCCGCAGCAGTTGTTCGCTGATGGCTGGCGCCAGTTCCGGAATACCGCGAATGCACACGGCCGACGCCGCCGTGATGACAAAAACGCCCCTTAGATACGCGACCGATCCAAGGTACCGAAAGCCGTCCAGCGCGTCGCCGAACCACCGGGCGTAAGGCGCCATGACGGCAGGCGTTGGGGCAGCTGGCAGGCGCATTAGCACGCCAATGAAGACCCCATAGCTGAGCGCATTCAATCCAAACAGCGCCGCCGCGCCAAATTCGAGCAGCACCGCGCCCGCGACAGCAGGTCCGGCGAAACGCGCGAGATTGAAGCACAGCGAATTGATCGCCACCGCCGACGCGAGCCGCGGCGGCGGCACGAGGCTCGATATCCAGGCCATCCGCGCGGGCTGACACAGCGCATTCGCGGTACCCGCGATCGACGTCGTCACCAGCAGCGCTGCGAGCGACTGGGCACCGGCCAGCAATAGACCACACTGCAGGACAGTCACGGCCAACGCGACGCACTGGCAGACCAGCATCACCTTGCGCCGGTCGCAGCGGTCCGCCATCACACCCGCGAGCGGCGCGAACAGTAGCGTGGGAAACAGATCGGCGAACGCCACGACGCCGAGCCAGACGCTCGAATGGCTGGCGTCCCATGCGAGCCAGCCCGCGCCGACCCGTTGCAACCATGTTCCGATCAGCGACAGGCCATTGCCATAGGTGAAGCGTCGGAAATCCCGGCAGCCCAGCGCGTCGAAGCGCTTGCCCTGGTGGGCGAGCCAGCGTCGCGAAAAAAGTCGCACCGGCCTGGATCAGCGCATGGCGCGTCGCGAACTCAGTACCGCCATCTTGCGACCCTCCTGCGCGATGTTGACTTTGCGCACCCGGCTGACGCGCGATCCATAGCCGGCAATTTCGCCGCTGGCGATCGTCACCACCAGATCCCGGAAGCACGTCTCGCCCTCGACCTCGCATTCCGAGTCGACGTAGCGCTGTACGACGTAGCCCGAGGAAGACGTCTGCATGATCAGGTCCGTCCACGTCGCCGAATCGTAATCGCGGCCGACATGCACCGACGCGCCGCGTGTGCCGTACGGATGCTTGATGACGAAGTCGTCTTTATTGTTGAGCAGGTCCGCGCGGCTCACGCCGTCGCCGAGCTTGCGGCTTAGCGGCACGAGGGCGTGAATCGCCGCGCGTTCGGCGTCGTCGAACAGATAGGCGAAGCGCGGGTCCGACATGACGGCGATACAGAGCTTGTTGTCGCCGATCCAGCGTCCCGACAGCGACGACGGGATCACGAGGCGCCCTTCCACGACGCTGCGGCAAAAGCGGTCCCATTGTCCGATGTCCTGAATGGCGCGCTGAACGCCGTATTTCAGGTAGCCGAGTCGAAACGAGGAGTCGGCATCTTCGAATAGTTGCTCCGGGCTCAGCATGGCGGCACGCAGGCCGTACGCCTCCAGCCGCCGCTTCAGATGAGGCAGTTCGAGAATATTGCCGCCCGCGGGATGCAGCAGCGCGATACTTTCGATCGCTTCCATGCCGCGCGCTTCGGCCAGCTGTAAAAGCCAGTCGGCGACCCAATCTTCCCGCTCGAAAACCGACGGGGCGCCGCCCCACGACTCGATCAACTCCGCGGACCACGGCGCCTGCCGCCAATAGCGGTTGATCATGCCCGCGTACACAATGCCGCCCGGCGCATTCGCGTTGAATTCGATGATTTTCAATTGCGCCAGGTTACGCCCCATCAAATCGAAACGGCACAGATCGATCCGTTTGTTCGGCGGTAGTTCGTCTTCCTTGATCCAGCGGTTCAGCGGCTTCGGAATGTCGAGAAAGTGCTGCAGGTTCCTGTCGGTCCGGTACGTGGCGACGATCTTCTGCAATGCGTTGAATACCGTCCTGATCCGTGCCGCGAGAATCTCTTCTGTCTCGGGGTGCAGCGCGCACAGTCCCGACATGACCGGATAAGGGCGCGACTGATTGCCTTCGAAGCTCATCGACAAATTGTCTTCGATTGCCCGTTGCTGCACGTAGGCGAAAGCCTGATTCAATTCAGCTCTCGATTGATCCTTGCCCAGCGTGATCCAGTCTTTCCCGGGATCAAAAACAGGAAGATCGCCATTTCCAGAAAACGATTCAAGCATTGCAGACTCCTTTGTTTGAAATGCGCTCGACGTCCACGACAAAAACAGCAGCGCACGGATTGGAACCTATCTCGACCAATCTGCCTGCGCAAACAATTACACGAACCTGAGCCCAAGAAAGCTCCCATTTTTGGTAGGTGCGATTACAGAGCCGGCATAGCCACCACTGAAGATGTCCCAACTTTCCATTCACCACGTCGACTGCAAGCGCGCCCTTAAGTCGCGCATCGAAACGTGGGGAAACACCCCTTGTGTACGGCAACCCATCGCGATTCGCCTTTATCATGCACACTCGCGTAAGGGAATCGACGTCATCAGTCGGTTTAACTTCTTTTACGCCAATCAATAGTCCGAACTAAATATAGAGACTTGTGTCAGTTAACACACATTTGAAAGCGGAGCTAGCGATGTGCCCTGACCACTCAGAATGGTGGAACGATCTCTTCTTCAAACTGCAGAACTGCGAGCAGATTGACCACGCGATCAATGTGCTGTCGGGTGCATCAAACAATCTCGGGTTTGCCTATTGCGCATTCGGCTACCACACGCGCCCACCGTTTCATTTCAGGAACGTCGTCATCAAGAGCTCCTATCCCGCGCCATGGGTATCGCGCTATCTCGACCAGCACTATCTGGAGATCGATCCGATCGCAAGGCTCGACGTCAGGGACCTGACGCCCACCGTCTGGAACGACCAACTTTTCATCGACGCAAAAAACTTGTGGGACGACGCCACTGCAGCGGGACTGCGAGTCGGCATCTCCCAGCCCTGCTGGGACGCACGGGGACGCTGCGGCGTCTTCTCCCTTGCGCGCGATTGCACCACCCTAGGTTCCCACGAGGCAGAAGCGCTGCGGCCCTACCTTGCCGCGCTCAGCCATCTGTCGATGACATGCATCAGCAACATCGCCAACAGGCAGCGGCAGGACACAACAGAAATCAACCTCACCCGGCGTGAAATTGAAATCCTGCGCTGGACGGCCGACGGCGGGTCCGCCAAAAGCATCTCCAATGCGCTGGACATCTCGGCCGATACCGTGAACTTTCACCTGAAAAACTGCATGAGAAAACTCAACGCTTCGTCGAAGGTCGCGGCCGCCGCTTATGCGATCGCCTACGGTTACCTATAGAGGGCGGGCCATGCGGGACATTGCGATCGTCACCATGGAGAACCTGAGTCCCGCCGCCAGACGGCAGCTTGGCCGCTACCGGCACGCGGTATTCGTCGACCGCATGAAATGGGATTTGCCGTGCGGCGGAAAGCCGATTACCGAAGAGTGGGACCAATACGACCGGAACGACACTACCCATGTGATCGGGTACACCGACACCGGGCGGATCTGCGGCTACGCGCGCCTGCTGCCCACTACCCGGCCTTATCTGCTAGCGGACGTGTTTCCCGGTCTGCTGTCCACGCCGCTGGTGGGCGATCCTCGCACGTGGGAAATGTCACGCTTCACCACGTTTCATGACGACGTGACGTGCGACCACCTGAGAATGCGTCAACTTCTACGGGTCGTTTTTCAATATTCAACCTGTTTAGGAATCCAACGCTTGATCGGTGTCGCCCCAGTCGGTATGACGCGACTCTATTGGCGGATCGGGTTGGTACTGCGCGTCATGGGTCCGGTGGCGCTGGTAAACGGAGAGCGCATAGCGGCATTTTCGCTCGATGTGGATCGAGCCGGATTGAAGCTTCTGTGCGATGGATCGGCCTGACCCGCGCAACCCGAAGCGAAAAAAGGCTGGTGCAAACGGCCCACCAGGCCTTCACGGCATATTTTTTCGGAGGCAATCATGCACGTTCGACGGAGAATTCAGGAAAGCGACTATGAACTGCTCACACGGTTCTATGGCCGCGATCTCGGCGGCCGGTCCTACTTCAACTGGAAGAATTTTCTGGATCCGCGCGACAGTCAATATGTCGAGGCTCAAGCCATTTGCTTCGAGGAAAATGCGGAATGCCTCGGTATCGCGTACTCACGACACTACAGATTCCGCCTGAACGATTGCGCGTTCAGAGTCAATCTGATCGGCGACCTCGGCGTCGACCCGCGCTGCCGAACCGGACCGGTTGCTCTCGACCTGATCCGTCATGCGATCGATACCGATGCCGATCTGATCGTCTGCTTCTCAGACAATAAAAAGATCTCCCCCTACCAGAAGATTCTGGTTCGTCATTTCACCAGCAGAACCCAGGTCATCCGTTACGCGGAAGTATTCTGCCGACCGGACAGGGTCGCGCCCTACACCGAAATCGACGCGGACACCATTCCGGACCGTGTGTGGCGCAATCAATTCGGCCGCGAAAGAAACCGGCAGACCAACGATTACCTGAAATGCCATCCCCTGTATCGGGCCGTTCACTACCTTCATCACGAAGACAAGTACCTCGCCCTGGGGATTTCCGAAGACTGCGCCGATGTCGTCGACCTCTCCGACACCAGCGAATCTCACATTCGCTGGAGCCTCGGTGTCGCCTCGCAATTCAGCGAGACCTGCCGGATTCTGCTGCATGAATCACGTCTGCCGGCGCTCTTCCGAACCACTTCCGTTCTTAATGGAAAGCCGCTCTGCATGCTGATCGGTTACCTGAACGAGGTACCTGTTTTTGATGAACGGCGAGTCTGGATCGGACGCGTCGACCGACGCTGACGCAACTCCCACGACATCACCGCCGACTTTTAGATTAATGGGAATTTCCGTGGACAAGATCAGATGCTCGCCCTACTCAACGATTTTCTGGAACGAGTTCAGGCTAGACCCCACGTCGTGCGCCTACAACGTCGTGGCCGACCACACCATTCGCGGCAAGCTCGACGTAAGTCGTCTCTCGAATGCATTCGAGCGCTTCATTGCGGATCACATTCTGTTCGACAGCCATCTGACGCAAGAAGATGACGAATCGATCCATTGGGTCAAAAACAGCGAACCCGGTAAGCTTCAGTGCTTTCGCGGCGCCGGCGGGCAAGCCGACTTCGCGAAGCAGGCATTCGACGTGGAACGCGGGCCGCTCTACCGGATCGGCGTGTTCGAAGTTCGACCCGGCGAATACGACCTTCTTGTCGTGATGCACCATCTGATTATCGACGGCGTCTCCGGTGTTCAGCTTGTCGACGGAATCTCCGCGCGCTACAACCGGACCGCCTGCCCGAAACCGCGTGACGCGGTCGAGATCGCCGCCGCCAATGAAAAGATCACGCGCGACTGCGAGGCGCTACGCGAGGCGGGAGCCGAAAATTTCTGGCGCGGACTTCGGCCCGCGTTCACCCAGATCAACACGCAACCTCAGCAGCCGCGTCATGACAGCGTCGCCCTGGCCGTTCAAACAGCGAATTTCTCGCTGGACAAAACGGAGCTGAGGCGTTGGCGCGCGGCTCAACCCTTGCGCCATGCAACGCCGTTCCAACTGTTCATCAGCGCGTGGGGGGCCTTGCTCGCGCGCGACGCGAGCCGCGACAACGTGTCGCTCGGCTTCCCCGTTTCCATTGCGGCCGGCCATGACCTTTCGCTGGGTGCGCACGTCAACGTGGCCCTGTTGTCCATGACCTCGATATCGGGCCGCACGTTCCGGCAACTCTATCGGCAGAACCTGCAGTTTTTCCATAACGCGCGCTCGGCCGACGGCGCGCGTTTTATCGAGTGGCCCACGCATCGGATTGCACGCGCATGCGGCGCGACGAACTTCGACACAGGCTTCGCACAAACGAACCTGCGCGATAGCCTCTATCGTTTCGACGGCTGTGACATCCAGGCCAATCAGCGCTATGTCGACGACATGGGCGCCGCGTCGCTGCTGCTGGAATACTGTGACTGCGAGTCACGCTTCGACTTTCGCGTGCGTGCGCTTTGCGAGCCGTCATCGACCGGACAGGCACAGCGGTACGCAACGGATTTTCGCTTTTTCCTGCGGCAACTCCTGCTCCAACCCGACACCCCGATCGGCAATTTGCCGTTCACCGGCAGAGCGGGTTCATCGCCGTTGCACGCGCCCGACGCAGCGACCGACAGCCCGTGGATCGAGGAGTGCAAAAATGACGACCCGCCTTTCGACCTCGGCCTCATGGCGTCGAACCGTTTTGACCCACGGCAGTCGGGCGATCTGAACCATCCCGAATGCCGCTCGTTGACCCTCGATGCCGCCACCACCACGGCGCTGCGCAAGCAGGCCGGCATACACGGGGTGACGCTCCGTTCGGTGGTGCAATTCAGCTGGCACCAGGTCCTGCACGTCTGGAGCGACGCCAACCAGACCGTGGCCGGAACCATGACGTGCGGGAACATGGACGACAGGCAATCCACCGCACGGGGTAGCCACTCGCCCATCCTGCCGCTGCTGGTGATCTGGCGACCCGGCGGCGCCACTAGCGAGATGCTGCGGCAGATCCAGCAGCGCCTTGCACAACTGGATACACACTCGCTTGCCGGCGCAACCAGGTTGCAGGCACAACAACTTCCGCACAGAGAACCTCTGTTCCACAGCCTGGTTGTTTTCGAGCATCGTGTCGACACCGCGGCGATGCCTAAGCCATGGCATGAACTCGCGCGCGAAACGGGTGAACGGCTCGACTATCCGCTGGCGATCGTCGCCACCCAGCGTGAGAACGACCTGACACTGCGTTTCGACTACGACGCCAGTTGCTTTACCTGCGGCGATATCGATCGCCTGATGGAACAACTACACAACGTCCTGCTCGCGCTCTGCGAGTCAAAGAGCCCGGCTGAGGAGGAACCGGATATCCTCTCCCGCGCTGAACGGGATCAATTGCTTCGCGAATGGAATCCATCGCCCGGCCCCACACCCGGCTACGGTCTCGCTGAACGTTTCGAGTCGATGGTGGAACGCCACCCGGCTCGCATCGCGCTGGCCGATGAAACGCGGCAGTACGACTATCGGACACTCAACCGGCGAGCCAATCAACTCGCCCATCATCTAGGGCGGCAGTACCAGCAGTGCACCGGGTCGCCGATTCAACCGGATACACGGATCGCGGTCTGCATGACGCGCGGGCTGGACGCACTGATCGCGCTGCTGGCGGTCACGAAAGCGGGCGCCGCCTATGTGCCGATGGATGCAAAAGCGCCTGCGGAACGGCATCGCTATATCCTGGAAGATTCAGGCAGCCGCCTCGTCGTCACGCAGGCCGATCTGCTCGACAGCCTGCAATCCTGCGCGCCCGACGTGAACCACGTCGTGTTCGACGCGCAATGCGCCATGGCCGCAGCCGAAGACAATCCCGGCATCTATCGCGCCCCTCGCGATCTGGCCCAGGTGATCTACACGTCCGGCACCACCGGCAAGCCTAAAGGCGTGTTGATCGAGCAAGGCAGTATCGTCGGTCTGCTCGTCGACTCCAACACGCTGCGTATCGACGAGCACGACGCGTTGCCGCAATTGGCGAACCTCGCCTTCGACGCCGCGACGCTGGAACTCTGGGGCGCCCTGCTCAACGGCGCAAAACTGGCGCTGTCCACGCAGCCCGACGAGTTATGCAGCGACGCACGGCTCTTCGAAGCGTTCATGCGGCAACAGCAGGTGACCCTCGGCTTTATCACCCGAAGCCTATTCGATCACATGTACCTGGCGTCTCCCACACAATTCGCCGGCTTCCGTTGCCTGCTGGTGGGCGGCGAAGCGCTGACGCCGGACATCATGCGTGGACTGGCCGGCCAGACGCAACGCCCGGCAAGTATCCTCAACGCGTATGGACCGACGGAATGCACTGTCTTCACGACGACCTACCCGATCGGTCGCGTCGAGACGACAGGTTCGATTCCGATTGGCCGAGCGCTCTCGCAGCGCACGTGCTACGTCCTCGACGGACAGCGCAGGCTGCTTCCCAGAGGCGCGATCGGCGAGCTCTACGTAGGCGGCCAAGGGGTGGCGCGCGGTTACCTGAATCTGCCGGCACTGACCGCCGAGCGTTTCGTCACCGATCCCTTTGCGCGCGACGGGAACCCGCGCATGTACCGGACCGGCGATCGGGTTCGGTGGCGGCCGGAGGGTCAACTGGAGTACATCGGCCGCAATGATTTCCAGATCAAGATCCGCGGCTATCGCATTGAACCGGCCGAGATCGAAGCGAGGCTGCTGATGCATGCCGGCATCCGGCAATGCGCGGTGACCGTGCGCGAAAAAGTAGGACAAAGCGGTCGCCGGCATGAACTGCTCGCCTGGTATGTCGCGGCAAGCCCGTTGAGCGCCGACGATCTGAGCGCGTGGCTCAGCCTGAAATTGCCGGATTACATGATTCCGGCCCACTTCATTCCATTGGATGCGCTACCGCTGACCGCGAACGGCAAGCTGGACAGAAAGGCGCTGCTCACACTGGAACCCCGAGCGGCTCAAAGCCCGCACGTCGCACCTCGTTCCGCGCTTGAACAGATCCTGCATGACGTGTGGTGTGACGTACTCGACATCACCGACCTTAGCGTCGACGACGATTTTTACCGCGTGGGCGGCGACTCCATTCTCGCCATCCTGCTGACCACCAAACTGCGCAAACACCGGCTTGCTTGCCCGGTGCGCGCCGTCTTTGAACAACGCACGATCGCCCGGCTGGCCGCCTGGCTGCAAAACCGGCCACCGGAGGAAGACCGGATCAGCGAACAGGGTGCCCTTGGTGGCCCGTTCGCGTTGCTGCCGGTACAGCGCTGGTTCGCCTCCCGCGGCTATCCACAGCCGCACCACTGGAATCAGGCGTTTGCCTTCAGTATCCCGCCGCTGGAACGGTCGAGGGTCGAGAAGCTGGTCGCGGCCCTGCATGGCCGCCACGACATGTTGCGGGCCACCTTCAGGCTCGATGCGGGGGTCATCGTCGCGCAGACCTATCAGCCCACGCTGGCACCGCCACCGGTGACGGAACTGGATGCGGCCATGGATCGGCCAGCGCTTGAGCAACGCCTCACTCAATTACAAAGCGGTTTCGATCTGACTCACGGACCGCTGTGGTGCGTCGCCTGGATTCGCCCCGAGAGTCTCGGCGGACCGCAACATCTGTTCATCGCCGCGCATCACCTGGTGATCGACACGGTCTCCTGGCGCATCATTCGCGACGATCTCAAGACATTGTGCGAGGACGGCTCGCTGGACCAGAAAGGCAGCAGCTACCGGCAATGGGTCGAGGCCACCGCGCGCTATGCCGCGCGGCATCCCGCCCAACTCGCCTGGTGGCAAGCGCAAACGGACGGTCAGGTGGATTACTGGCAGCGACCCGGCATTACCGCTCGATACGAAACCGTTGCCATCGAACTCGACGTCCGGCAGACCGGCCGCCTGCTCAAGGAAACAGCCCCGGCTTTTCATACCGGCATCGACGACCTCCTGCTCAGCGCGCTAGCCATCGCACTCCATCGCTGGCACGGTTACACGGAGAGCTGGCTCACACTCGAAAGCCACGGGCGCGAGGAGATCGACCCGCGTCTGGACGTGCGTCGCACGGTTGGCTGGTTCACCTGCCTGTATCCCGTGAAGCTCGCGGTCAAGGACACGTTGACCGCCACGATACGTCACGTCAAGGAATGCCTGCGGGCGATTCCGGACAAAGGCCTCGGCTACGGCGTTTTCAGATACGGCGCCGCTGCCGCCGCGCACGCAAGCGCGCTCGACACGCACAGTCTGCCGGCTATCAGCTTCAACTATCTGGGGCAATTCTCTTCCAGCGAATCGAGCGGAGAATGGCAACTCGCCACGCAGGATTGCGGCTTGCAGATCGACCCGGACAATGATGCCGGCCCGCTCATCGATATCAACGGCGGTGTATTCGAGCATCGCCTGCAGCTGAGCCTGAAAAGCCGGCTGCCGCGTGACGTTGCGGAAAAACTGGCCGGCGATTTCACCCAGGCGCTTCACGGCATCCTTGATTTGTGCGCGAGCCTGACCTCGCGGCAACGGAGTCTTTTCACGCCCAGCGACTTCCCCCACGCAACGATCGAGCTAGCTGAACTGGATCGGCTTCAGCATCGCCATGCGCTCGACAATGTCTATCGCGCGACGGATGGACAGCGTGAGCTGATGTACTTCAATCGCGTCGATCCGGACTTTCAGATCGATCAGGTCGTGATGGAAGTAGAAGGTACGTTCGCCCCCCAGCGCATGGCGAGCGCTTGGACTCATGTGGTGGCGCAGCACGACATGCTGCGGGCGGGTTTTACGGACCGGAACCAGCTGGGCAATCCACAGGTGTTCATCTGCAAGGAGGTGCCGCTTCCCATTCAATTCGCGGCCTGGCGCTCGCTCGATCAGGAAGCGGAGCGTCACGCGCTGAACGAGGCGATCCTGCAACAGCGCAACGCGCCATTCGATTTCGAACGGCCGCCCTTATTCCGGCTGCTCATTGCGACCGCGCGCAACGAGCGGCACATTCTGATTCACACCTTCAATCACATTCTGCTCGACGGATGGTCGCTCGGCATCCTCCTGACGGAAATCGTCGCCGCTTACGCCGCCCTTCAGCAAGGCCGGCCGCCAGCGGCCTGCAGGCGCAGCTTCATGCCTTTCCCCGTCTACCTGTCTCGCCATGCCGAGCCGGGCGAGGCGCAGGCATTCTGGGCGTCCTATCTGAAGGACGCGCCGCGCAATCAACGCCTGCCGATCGACGCGCCCCAACACGTCGACACGCGTCGGGTGCTGCGCATGCGCTGTGTTACCTCGACGTTGACGCGTCAACTGAACGATGCGCTTTATGAATTCGGCAAGGCGCACGGCTATACCGCGAACCAGCTCACGCAACTGGCGTGGATACGGGTGCTGGCCGACCATCTGAACGAGGACGACATTGCGATCGGCACCACCATGAGCGAACGGCCGGCGCAGATCGACGACGTCGCGCGTCTGGTTGGCCTGTTCGTCGCCAGTCCCGTCTTGCGCTTGATCTATGTTCGCCAACGCAGCGTGTTCGATCTGCTCGACGATATTCGCGGCACCCAGTCGGACCGGCAGCAATTCGCCTTTCATGAGCTGAACCATTACGACGCGCAGTGGGTGCCGCAAGCGCCGTTCGGCAGTCTGTTCGTCTTCGAGAATATGCCGGAGGCCGATTTCGGTAGCGCACCGCCGTTCCGTCTGAAACCGCTGAACGCCATTTCAGGCAGTAATCATCAGACGGTGCTGTGTTTGATTCCGCACGCCGACGGTCTGCGGCTACGCCTGTTTTACGACACGCGAGAACTCCGGGAAGACACGGTGACGCGACTTCTCGGGCAATTCGTGGCGATTCTGGACGACATGGTGACTGGACCGACTCCTTCCTGACTGGACGATCTCAATGGACCCACACTCTTGCGCCAACCGAACAACGCGCCCGCCGTGGCGCGCGGTGGTGATCGATCTCGACGGTACGCTATTGGACGATCAAGGCAGGATGTCCAACTATTCCGCCCAGGTGCTCGACCATCTCTATCGGCGTGAGATGAAGATTATTTTCGCCACCGGACGGCTGGACGCCGATGCCAGACGCAGCCTGAAAAAACTCGCTTTCACACCAACGGTCGTGTCCTGCAACGGCGCGCTGATCAAAACGGAGCCGCTGTTGCCGCCCGAACTGGAACGCACGTTGGCGCCGGCATCGAGCGCAAGGATTCTGCACTTCAGCCAAAGCGTGCCGCTGCATGTCACGTTATTCTCGCGCGCCGGCTGGCACGCAGTGACACCCAACCCCTACTTTGCCGACTATATCGCCGACTCCGGTCTGACATGCCGTTACCACAGCGAAGCGGGGTTACGGAACATCAAGGCGTTCAAGATTCTTCTGCAGGGCGGCGTCATTGCGACCGAGAGCGCTTACGCCGCCCTGCAGAACCGCTTCGGCAAGGTGGCCGCGGTGAGCCGGTCTTCAGCGCAGACTATCGACATCGTTTCACCCAATCAGAACAAGATGACAGCGGTCAGATGGTTCCTCGCGAGACAACAGGTCTCCCTGTCCCAGACCATTGCTTTCGGTGACGCGATGAACGACCTGGAGCTCTTGAGTTCGGTCGGTCATGGCGTGGTCATGGCCAATGCGATGCCGGAACTGAAGCTTCATCTGCCGAAGCATCCGCAAGCGCCGCCGAATCATCAGCACGGCGTTGCCCGCTATCTCGACCAGCTCTTTTCGTCGTAGAAGCGATCGTTCGTCCCGGCGCGCTAATCCCCGCCTCAGGCGCGATCCGCGCGGCCGTAAGTACTCTCGATACGCCGATCCTGTTCCTGCGCCGAAAAGTGCTCCCATTCGAGTCCGTTCACATCGACGCTCTTCGTGAAGCCCTCGGCCGTGTCGTCCTCAAAGCCGATGTGGCGCAATTGGCCCGCTTTTTCCGGCGTCATGTTGATCGAGAAGTTGAGCAGATCGGTACGCCACATCGCATACTGACCGGCCACCACGGCGGTGGGCGCCTGCCCGAGACGCACGCTGTAATCGGCAATCGAAACGTCGAGGTCGGCGACCGCAAGGGCGATATGAAACCGCTTCATGGTGTTCTCTCCGGATAGTGGGGCGAGTGGGTGAATGAGGGAAATTGGCCACCCCATCGTATCGGGACCGGGAAACGATAGCCAGTTGCGCAATCATCCCGGTATCGACGTTACCCGCCATGTGCCGAATGACGCGCGCGTTCGCTCAATCGCAATCAGTCACGCGGAAAGCGCAGTTCGAACCGCACCACGCCAGGCGCGGGACAGGCCGCCAGCGCGGCGCCGCCATGCAAATGCATGATCGCCTTGACGATGGCGAGCCCCAGTCCGCTCGATTCGGTGAACTCGCTGCGCGCCGCATCCGCCCGGTAGAAACGGTCGAACAGCCGGTGCAGTTGATCGTCCGGAATCGGCGCACCGTCGTTTTCCACCGTCACGGTCGCGCCCGTTTCGTCGGTCGTGCCGCTCAATCGCACCACTGTATCGGGCGCCCCATATCGCACCGCATTCACAACCAGATTGTTGATCGCGCGCCGGCATAGCATCGGATCGGCGCAGACCGATCCCGTTGCTTCGATTGTGAAGCGCATGCCGCGTTCGTCGGCGAGACCTTCGAAATAGTCGGCGATTCTGACGAGTTCCTCACGCAGATCGAGCGTTTCCCGATCGATCGACAGGGCCGCGTGATCCGCGTGCGCCAGGAACAGAATGTTCTCGGCAATGTGGCTGAGACGGTTCAGTTCTTCCAGATTCGATTCGAGCACCTGCTGATATTCATCCGGCTCGCGGGGCTTCGCGAGCGTGACCTGAGTCTGGCCGATCAGCGCACCGACCGGCGTGCGGATTTCATGCGCCAGATCGGCGGAAAATTGCGAGAGGCGCTGATACCCGTCCGCGAGACGGTCGAGCATCGCGTTGAACGCGTGCGTGAGTTGGCGCAACTCGACCGGCGCGGCTTCGCTGTCGAGTCGCACCGCAAGGCTCGCCGGACTGATCTGCGCGGCGCGCGTGGCGATCTCGCGCACCGGCCGCAACGCGCGGCGCAACACCCAGTAGGCGAGCAGCGTGGCGGCGAGCATGCCGCACAGCGTGGCCAGCAAGATACGGTTGCGATACGCCGCGAGCATGCGCACTTCCTGGGTCATCGGATGCGCGGCGATCACTTCGACTTCGGCACCGTCCTCGCGCGCCTTGGCGGTGGCGATCGCCCAATGCACCGGCACGCCGTCGGCCAGCACGGTGCGGCGAATCTCGGCGAAGGTCGGCAGGCGGCCCGCCGGCGCGGCCTGCAACGGCGGCACCGCGATGCCGGCCGGATTGACGTCGATAAACGGCGTCTCGTTGGGCCGGCGAAACAGCAGCACGTCCGCTTCTCCGCCCAGCATGGTTTCGAACAGCAGCGGGCGCTCCTTCAGCTCGCTGACGGAATACATATCCTGGACGATCCGGCTGAAGTGCTCGACCCGGCCGGTCAGCACGACGTCGGCGCGGCGCTCCAGCGACACCTCGGCGGAATGATAGAAATACGCGCCGAGCGTGCCGATCACGAGGCAGGCAATCGACGCGAACAGCACCGTGGTGCGCGCGGTCAGCGAACGCTCCGCCCACCAGCTCATGAGCCGTCGCCGAACGTGTAGCCGATGCTGCGCACCGTGTGGATCAGTTTCTTCTCGAACGGGTGATCGACTTTGGCGCGCAGCCGTTTGATGGCCACGTCGACCACGTTCGTATCGCTGTCGAAATTCATATCCCACACCTCGGAGGCGATCTGCGTGCGCGACAGCGCTTCGCCCTGACGCCGCACCAGCAGATGCAACAGCATGAATTCCTTATTGGTCAGCGCAATCTCCACGCCTTCGCGCGTCACCTTGCGGCGTAGCACGTCGAGCTTGAGGTCGGCGATTTCGAACACGTCGCGCTCGCGGATCACGCCGCGGCGCAGCAGCGTGCGAATGCGCAGCACGAGTTCGGTGAACGAAAAAGGTTTGACGAGGTAGTCGTCCGCACCGAGTTCGAGACCGCGAATGCGATCGCTGACGTGGTCGCGCGCGGTCAGGAAAATCACCGGCAGATCGCGCCGCGCCCGCAGCGCGCGCATGATTTCCCAACCGTCGATGCCGGGCAGCATCACGTCCAGCACCACCAGTTCATACGTCTGTTCCAAAGCCATGTGCAGACCGTCCGTGCCGGTGCGGGCGAGATCGACCGCATAGCCGCTCTCGCGCAAACCCTTCTTCAGGTAGTCGCCGGTTTTCGGATCGTCTTCGATGACGAGAATGCTCATGGGGCTGACGCGCGCTGGAAACGCCGGACAGAGATAGGTACCAACCATTCTACGTGGCGCGGGCCGCGCCGTTCATGACGTTTTTGTCATCCGCCGGTCACCCGACTGAGCCGATCGCGCGCCTAATCTGCCCCCATCGTTGCTCCCCTTGTTCACCCACCTGGAGTCGTTCCATGAAGATTGTTTCCGCGAAGGCACTGCGCGTGCTGGTCGCCCCGGCGTTCGTCGCCGCCGCGCTGCTCGCCGCCGGACCCGCCGCGCAAGCCCAGACCGCCGCGCCTACGGGCGTGCGCGGCACCGTCACGTCGCTGGCGGGCGACCTGCTCAAGGTCCACACGCGCGACGGCAAAGACGTCGACGTGAAGCTCGCCAAGGACACGCCGATTCGCGGCGTCACCCTCGCCAATGTGAACGACATCAAGCCCGACAGCTACGTCGGCACCGCCGCGATTCCGCAGGCCGACGGCACGCTGAAGGCGCTCGAAGTCCATGTGTTCCCGGCCAGCATGCGCGGTAGCGGCGAAGGCCACCGCCCGTGGGATCTCGGCGGCAACAGCTCGATGACAAACGGCACCGTCGGCTCGCTCGTGGTCAGCAATGGCCGCACCATCACCGTGAAGTACAAGGACGGTGAAAAGAAAATCGTGATCCCGCCGGACGTGCCGATTGTCAACCTAGTGCCGGGCGACCGTTCGCTGCTGGTGCCGGGCGCAAAGGTCGTGCTGTTCGCCCACAAGGAAGCCGACGGTTCGATGGCGGCCAACTTTATCTCCGCGGGTGAAAACGGCATTACGCCGCCGATGTAATACGGCGCGACCGCATTGCTTCATCTGCTCGAAAGGCCGTGTCCTGATGCGATACGGCCTGCCGTTTCCCGTTCGCCCCGTCATCGCCGTCATTGCCGCGCCATGCCCGACACACGCCAGCGTCAGCCCGTTCACCCGCTCGTCGTCCGCATCACCCATTGGATCAACGCGTTTGCGATGGTCTGCATGGTGATGAGCGGCTGGGCCATCTACAACGCTTCGCCGTTTTTCCCGTTCAGGTTTCCAGCGTGGGCGACGGTCGGCGGCTGGCTCGGCGGTTCGATCGCGTGGCATTTCGCGGCCATGTGGCTGCTATGCGCGAACGGGTTGCTGTATCTGGCGTATGGGATCGGACGCGGGCATTTCCGCCGCAAGCTGTTGCCGGTTCATCCGCGCGACGTAGTGCACGACGCGGTCCTGGCGCTGCGCTTCAAATTACCGCACGACACCGGTCGCTACAACGCGGTGCAGCGTGCGCTCTATCTATGGGTGCTGTCGCTCGGCGTGCTTTTGGTGGCGTCGGGACTGTCGATCTGGAAGCCCGTGCAATTCTCGTGGCTGACCGCGCTATTCGGCGGGTTCGATTTTGCACGGCGTGTGCATTTCGTCGCCATGGCGGGCGTGTTCGGCTTTGTCGTCGTGCATCTGGTGCTCGTGCTGCTGGTACCGCGCACCTTGCTGCCCATGCTCACTGGCCGCGCCAGACCCTCCGCTCACGAAGGAACCCAGCCATGAGCGCATCCCGTCCTGACGAGGCGCGCCGATCGCCTATCGTCCTCAGCGATCATCAGCCGCAAATCGAACGTCTGCAGCGACGTCTGTTTCTGCGTTCGTCACTGTCGATCGGCGCACTCGCGATGCTGTCCGGCTGCAATATGCAGGACGGCGATTCGGTCGACAAGGTGCTATGGGCCATGTCGCGCTGGAACGATCGCGTGCAGGGCTGGCTGTTCGACCGCAACCGGCTCGCGCCGACCTACTCGGCGCGCGAGATCACCGACCCGTTTCCGTTCAACGCGTTCTATCCCGAGTTCGATGCGCCGGATGTGGACGGCTCGACCTATCAGCTCGAAGTGTCGGGCCTCGTGACGGACAAGCGCAGCTGGAATCTCGATCAGTTGCGCGCGTTGCCGCAGGCTTCGCAGATCACACGCCATATTTGCATTGAAGGATGGAGCGCGATCGGCCAATGGCGCGGCGTGCCGTTTCGCACGTTTCTGGAACGCATCGGCGCCGATCTGAGCGCACGCTATGTCGGCTTCAAATGTGCGGACCGTTACTATTCGAGCCTCGATATGGCAACGGCTCTGCATCCGCAAACGCAACTCACGCTCGATTTCCGCGATGCTCCGCTGCCCGCGAAATATGGTTACCCGCTGAAACTGCGGGTGCCGACCAAACTCGGCTTCAAGAACCCGAAGCACATCGCGGCGATCTTCGTCACCAACACGAACCCTGGCGGCTATTGGGAAGACCAGGGGTACAACTGGTTCAGCGGTTTATAAGGGCTCGCGGCAGCCCGTTGCCATGGCCCCCGCAACCGTCCGTGACGAACGCGCCTAAACGGCGGTCACGTAACGCGCCACCGGCTTCACCACGCGCGGTGTGGGCGGATCGTAGACAGTGCGCATGCGTTTGACTTCATCGACCGGACTCAGGCCGAACAGCCGCTTGAATTCACGGCTGAATTGCGACGCGCTTTCATAACCGACACGCGCCGCGGCCGCGCCCGCGTTCAACCCGTCCTGCACCATCAGCAAACGCGCGTGATGCAAACGCGTGGTCTTCACGTATTGCATCGGCGAAGTCGCGGTCACCGCTTTGAATTGCGCATGGAACACCGCGAGGCTCATACCGGCCTCGGCGGCCAGCGTGTCCACGTCGAGCTCCGCGTGGTAGTCGGCATGAATACGCCGCAGTGCCTTGGCAATGCGCCCGAAATGGTTCTGATGCGTGAGCGCCGCGCGGATCGCGTCGCCCTGCTCGCCGGTCAGCACCCGATAGCAGATTTCGCGGACCACGCCGGGCGCGAGAATGCGCGCGTCGAGCGGCGACGCCAGCGCTTCCATCAAGCGCTGCACCGCATTCGACAAGGCCGGATCGAGCGAGGTCGAATAGACGCCGAGTGGCTCGTTCTGCGCCGCGCCTTGCGTTTCGTTCAGCGCCATCAGCAACTCGGCCACCATGGTCAGATCGACGCGCACCGAGATCGCGAGGAACGGTGTCTCCGGACTCGCCTCGGTTTCGCATTCGAACGGCAGTGGCACCGACAGCACCAGATACTGCCGCGCATCGTACTGAAACACCTGATCGCCGAGATAGCCGCGTTTGCGACCCTGACAAACAATCACGATGCTCGGCTCATACATGACCGGCATGCGCGGCATCGGACTATTGGCGCGCATCAGATTGACGCCTTCCAGACTGGAGCGCGTAAAGCCCGGGTTCGGCGCCAGCAGGTCGAATAACTCGACCATCCGCGGGTCGGCGAGCGCGCTTGCGGCGGAATCGGTGGTGGGATCGACAGCGAAACTTGACATGACGATATAGTGACGCTCAAGAGAATAATGCTTGAAATTTAGCACTAAACGGCCTACTGCGCTCCCCACCAGGAGTTTTAGGCAAATCTTCAAGACATTCAGGTATTCCCCGCTTCAGGGTCGGCTCCTAAGATGGGAACCCTGCCGGATCGAGTTTTTCCGCACCACGCTGGGCTCGGTTGTCAATTCACTGCTTCGGCGAATCGATCGACCACCGCTGGCGCTGTGATCCCGGCGCAAGACAAGGCTGTCCGCGGCGACTTTGCGTTGCCTGAGGGCATCGCCTTGTGACATCACCCTCTTTGCTGGAGCTACCCATGAGCACGACTTACGCCTATGCAGCGACCGACGCTACCGCGCCGCTCGCTCCGTTCGAAATCCAGCGCCGCGAACTGCGTGCCCACGACGTGCAGATGGAAGTCCTGTTTTGCGGCGTGTGCCATTCCGACCTGCATCAGGCTCGCAATGAATGGAAGAACACGGTTTTTCCGGTGGTGCCGGGTCATGAGATTGTCGGCCGCGTCAGCGCGGTGGGTCCGGACGTCACCAAGTACAAGGTCGGCGATCTCGTCGGCGTGGGTTGTCTGGTCGATTCGTGCCGCACGTGTGCGAGCTGCGAGGAAGATCTCGAGCAGTATTGCGAGAACGGCTGGGTGGGCACGTACAACGGTGTCGACCGTGTGGATGGCCAGATCACTTACGGCGGTTACTCGACGCAACTGGTAGTCGATGAGGAATTCACGCTGCGGGTGCCGGAGAATCTCGACCCAGCGGGCGTGGCACCGTTGCTGTGCGCGGGCATTACGACGTATTCGCCGTTGCGCACGTGGGGCGCCGGTCCTGGCAAGAAGGTCGGAATTGTCGGCCTGGGCGGCCTGGGTCATATGGGCGTGAAGCTGGCACGTGCGATGGGTGCGCATGTGGTGTTGTTCACCACGTCGCCGTCGAAGATTGAAGATGCGAAGCGGTTGGGTGCGCACGAGGTGGTGATTTCGAAGAATGCGCAGGAGATGGAAGCGCATACCAACAGCTTCGATTTCATTCTGAATACGGTGGCTGCGCAGCACGATCTGAATCCGTTTCTGAATCTGTTGAAGCGGGACGGGACGATGACGCTGGTGGGTGCGCCCGAGCACGATCATCCGTCGCCGCAGGTGTTCAATCTGATTTTCAAGCGTCGCCGGTTGGCTGGGTCATTGATCGGGGGGATTGCCGAGACGCAGGAGATGCTGGATTTCTGCGGCGAGCATAGCATTACTTCGGATATTGAAGTGATTCCCATGCAGGGGATTAATGAGGCTTATGAGCGGATGCTGAAGAGCGATGTTAAGTATCGGTTTGTGATTGATCTGGATTCCTTGCGGAAGTAATTGGGCTGGATTTTTTGCGCTCGTGGCCGCGGGGGATTTTTTTGCCTGCGGCGCGGGTGTTTTGGTTTTTTTGCTGTATTTCGCTGCGCTTGGTGGCCTGGGTGCTGGTGGGGTTGGCCTTTCCTTGCTTTCTTAGTGGTCTATTAGCGTTGCCCCTGTGCGGGGCGGCACCTACTTCTCTTTGCCGCGGCAAAGAGAAGTAGGCAAGAGAAAGCCGCTCACACCGCTAACTCTTAAGCGGGTCTCCCGCGCAGCCACGGTAGTGGTGCATCTGGAATCCGTGTCCTCGCGCATTCGACGCCCGTGACACAGCAGTCATTCTTCCGGCAGCGCTTCGCGCGCCGAACGGTAGTTCAAAAAACATCGGGACACGCGTCGGTTCACCGCGCCGAGGCAAAGCCGACGGCTCCCGCCGCCCAAAGTAGCCCCTGGTTCAAAGCAGACCGTTCCGCCGAGCGCACCGCGCGAAGCGGGATGTATGACGGCCTTGTCACGAGAGCGGAGTGTGCGAGAACACGGACTCCAGATGCGCCACTGCCGGGACTGTGCGAGAGACCCGCTTAAAAGTTAGCGGTGTGAGCGGCTTTCTCTTGCCTACTTCTCTTTGCCGCGGCAAAGAGAAGTAGGTGCCGCCCCGCACAGGGGCAACGCTAATAGACCACTAAGAAAGCAAGGAAAGGCCAACCCCACGATACAAACCCCCACCCCACCGACCAGGGCAAAAAAACCCTCTTCCCCAACTGGAGCCAAAAACCATGATCGACAGAATAACTGCAATGCGCACATTCATCCGCATCGTGGACACGAACAGCTTCACCCGCGCAGCGGAGTCCTTAAACATCCCACGAGCGACCGCTACGACCACAGTCCAGAACCTCGAAGCCCTGCTAGGCACAGCCCTGCTAGCCCGCACAACGCGGCGCCTGAGCGTGACCCCGGAAGGCGCAGCCTACTACGAGCGCTGCATGCAAATCCTGGCCGACATCGACGACATGGAAGCCAGCATCCGCAACGCAACGGATAACCTCACGGGACGCCTGCGCATTGAAATGCCCGCCGCGGTAGCCAGCGCCATCGTCCTCCCCGCACTGGAGAACTTCCACACCCGTTACCCAAATCTCGACCTGGCCATCAGCATCAGCAACCGCTCCGTCGACCTGATCTCGGAAGCGATCGACTGCAGCATCCAGCTCGGCGAATTGCCCGACTCGAACCTCGTCGCGCGCAACCTGGGCACGCTCGAACACGTCACCTGCGCGAGCCCCGCCTACCTCGCCCGCTTCGGCACGCCCACCGATCTCGACGATCTGCGTGGACACGTCGCGGTCAACTGCATGTCGCCGCATAACGGCCGCGAAGTGGATTTCGATTTCGAAGTGGACGGCGAAGCACAACAGGTCAAGATAAAAGGCTTCGTCAAAGTCAGCGACGAACAGGCCTATCTCACCTGCGGTCTGCAAGGCCTAGGCGTGATCCAGCCCGCACGGATCGCGGCGCAACCCTACCTCGACTCAGGCCTGTTGCGCGAAGTTCTGCCGCAATGGCAACCCGTG
Organism: Paraburkholderia sp. BL21I4N1; assembly: GCF_002973525.1. GTDB lineage: Bacteria > Pseudomonadota > Gammaproteobacteria > Burkholderiales > Burkholderiaceae > Paraburkholderia. The sequence goes on along the minus strand of NZ_PVEN01000009.1, from coordinate 156,932 downwards.
CCGATGCCGGTCGCCGTCGCGTATGTGAAAAACCGCCGCGTGTCGCCGCGCGTGCGCGCCTTCGTCGACTGGCTCGCGGAGCTGTTCGAGCAGGCCGAACACGTCGATCAGGACCTCACCCGCGTACGACAACTGCTGCGCGGCCTGCATCCCGCCTGAGGCGGTTTCGATGCAGGCGCGCAGCAGTGCGCAACAACACGCAACAACACGTGCAATCGATCAGTTCGGCAGCGTCAGCGGCACCGGCCGCGTCAACAGATCCACGTAGAAATTGAAAAAGCCGGGATTGTCGAAGCGCTTGACCACCGTCATCTTCTGCAAACCCGCCGGCGGCGAACTCGTATAACCCGTAGCCTTCCCGTCATTGGCGCCGAAGCTCATATCCACATCCACCCATTCATCCACGGTTTGCGTGGCAAACGAAGGATTCATCAGATACGCAAGCGTCAGCGTGTCCCAGATGTTCGTCGTGTAGTTCGGGTCCGTCTCGAAGCCGTTCTTGCCGTCGAAACCATAGCCGTTCAGCGTCTTGAACAACTGCGTGATGATGGTCTGCTTCGTCGGATCGTGCGCGACACGGTCGTACAGCGCCTTGTCCATTTTCACGGTGTCCGTTACGTCGAGCGGTATCACCACCTGTTTGATCGGCAAATGCAACACGGCCTTCGCCGCTTCAGGGTCGAACCACCAGTTGAACTCCGCCGTGGGCGTGGTATTGCCCGGCACGTCGATCGCCCCGCCCATGTAAATGATCTGCTTGATCAGCGGCACGATCTCAGGATGCTGCCGTGTAGCCAGCGCAATATTGGTCAGCGGACCGATCGCCAGAATCGTCACTTCACCCGGATTCTGTTTCACCGAATCGACGATGAAATCCACCGCGCTTTTGCTCTGCACTTTGGTGTGCGTCGCAAAGCCGTCCGGCGGCGCGACGAGGTCGCTGTCCGATTTCGGTTCGGGATTATTCCACGCACCGAGATAACCGTCGCCGCCGGGAAATTGCTTCTGCTCGGCCTGAATCGTCGCGAAGTCGTGCGACAGCGCGTAATTGGCACCGGCATAGACGCCGATCTGTTTCTCGACACCGAGACGCTCGACCGATTTCAATGCATCGGCCACGCCCTGCTTCAGCCATTGATTGCCGGACACGACCGTGATGCCCAGCACGTTCAGCGAACCCTGCGCCTGCAACTGCGCCGCCATGACGCCGAGCTGGCCGTCGTCGCTCAGAGTGTTGTAGTCGCTGTCGATAATCACTTTCGGTGCAGCGCTGGATGCATTCAGGCTGTTGCCGCCGCACGCAGAGATGGCCAGAACGGCCGTCACGCTTGCCACGCACGTCATTGCTACAAGAAGTCTTTTCATTGATGTCTCTTGATTTTTAAATCGCAGCATGGCGAGTCGCGAAAGCCGGCAACAACAATACCGCGCCGGCGAGCACGAACAAGTCCCCGCGCGGTGACGCGCGTAGCTGGATTTTTTTTGGAAGCGCATGCGCGCGGTTTCATGCGCATGGCGGTCGATGCCGCCGCAACGAAAATACACGCCGTTGCGGCGGATGAAACTCGACTGGGGCTTAACGGCGCGTCACGACACAAGCGCGACGCGCGCGACCCGAATTACGGCTGACGGGCTTGCGGCGACGCCCCCGGGCACGCCGGGTCTTTGCCCCAATGACCGTCACAGACGCGCCAGCGGCACAACTGGTCTTCGAAGAAGCCACGCTGCCCACATTCTTTCACGCGCTCCGCGAGCTTCGCATTGGCGGGCGCCGTGGCGCTCACCTTGGTCGTTGCCGTGCCGCCCGACGGCTTGGCGTCGGCCGGCTTGGTACGCGCGACCAGCGCCGCCAACAGATCGGCATCCGAATCGTCTTTCGACGCCGTACCGCTCGCGCGCTGCTTCTTGGACTGTGCGACGGCGCTCGGCGTGCTCGCATGGCGGTTGCCCGTGCTGGCGGTCACGCTTTCTTTCTTGCCGTGCGTCGCTTCATGCTTGCTGTTGCCGGCGAGCGCGGTTGCGCTCTTGCCATGTTTAGCCGCGGGCACCGGCACCGCCGAAGCGGATGTTGCCGACGCCACCGGCGTGGGCGCGCTGCTCGGCTCCGCGCCGTCGGCGAGCGCACGCGACAGGCGGTCGGCACCGCTGGCGGGTGCGGGTGCTGACGCCGCGGTTTTGCTGTCGCTGTCGTCGGCGATGATGGTGGCCGCCTGCGACGAAGCCGGCACCGGCGCCGCCGGCGCTTTAGCGACGACCTGCGCCGATGCGGACGCAGGCACAGCCGCGGTCGCGGCGGGCTTCTCCGCATCGCCCGGCGCGGGGGACGTAGCCGCTGCCAGCGTCTCGTCATGCTGACGCTGCTGCATATGCCACGCACCCCAACCGCCGGCCGCGATCACCAGCAGCGCAACGAGCAAAAGTGGCGCCCTGGACCGGCGCGATTTTTCGGTAGGCGGCGCAACGCGGCCTTCCAGGTTCGCGAGAATTCGCGAACCATTGGCATCAGCGCCTTTAGCCTTATCGGATAACAGGCTAGGCGGGGCTTTGGAATTCGAACTTTCCGGCGCACTCATTCACTGTCTCATTGAATCCTGGTTTATTTCGCCGTGATAATACCGTTCCGGCTCGTCTCCGAGCAGGCCTGATTCTAAGAGCAAGCATTACAAAATACAATTGTTTCCAATTTCCGGGGTCGCCTTTGATTGCCGTAGTACTTCTCTCCTATTTCGCCATCGCCGTCCTGATCGCCGCAATGCTGCTATTGCCGCCGGTACGCGCCTCTTTATTAGGCATTGCACTCGCCATTCATGGACGTGTTATGCGCGGGGCATCGCGTGGTGCAACGCGTGCTCGTGGCCAATTAGCGCGCTCGGCAAAAATTTCGCAATCCACCGCAGTTGATATGCAAAAGTTACTGGTAAAGCGGCGCTTGCTGATTTTTACCACGACAGGTATTCTTGCGACGCCGCCATTGGTGGCATTGGCTTTACGCGGCCGGCAATTATTCCAATTCGATGACACTGCACGGGTACCGGACGAGAAAATTGCCGCGTTATTGAACGGCGAACAGCTCGTGCCCCCGCCGCCGCTGCCGCCGGAGGTATTCGCCACGCAGGAAGTCGAACAGATTCGGCCCGCGCTCAAAGACGCGAGCCGTGACTGGAATTTGCTCGATGCCGACTTCAGAACGCGCTTATTGCTCGTGTATAAAATCATGCACGAGCAATACGGGTATGAAATGGCTTTGCTGGAAGGTTATCGCAGTCCGGAGCGGCAAAACCGGCTGGCGCAAATGGGGGGCAACGTCACCAATGCCGCAGCGTTTCAGAGCTATCACCAATACGGTCTTGCCGCGGACAACGCTTTTTTGCGCGACGGCAAGCTCGTCATTTCAGAAAAAGATCCCTGGGCTATGCGCGGCTATCAGTTATACGGGCAGACCGCCGAACAGGTCGGCCTGACGTGGGGTGGCCGCTGGAAAATGATGGATCTCGGGCACGTCGAATATCACAAACCCGGCTTCGTTCTTGGGCGGGGTCATTAAGGTAAAGCGGGTAATAAAGAGGTCGACAATGGGGCGTTCAATCAAATTTTCCGGCAAAAAGCGGCAATGCCACTTGCATAGCGGCATTGCATCACGCGCTTTTTTCGATGCCCGCGCAGGTGAATTTAACAATCCCGCCACAATTGCTTTCACCTGAATATGCTTTCGTTTTATTTCAAACGCCGCACGCGCGCCTGGCTGATCGCCACACCCCGCGCCACAACACACATCAACAAGACCTGACCGGCTTATGCGACGCATTCTCAACGTGTTGACCCATACACGCACGCTCTCGATCATCGGCCTGCTCGCGCTCGCCGCTGTTTTATTCGTCGGCGCGGAAACCCTGCAGGTCGACCTGATGTGGCCGGCTATCGCGTTCGGCGCGGTGCTCGCGCTGATCGTGCTGGTCTGGGTGATCCGCCGCCTGCTCGCGCGGCGCGCCAACCGCAAGCTCGGCGAAATGCTCGAGCAGCAGGCGGAGAAGCAGACCGAAACCGGCCCGGCGCCCACGCCCGCGCGCCAGGCGGAACTCGACGTGCTGCGCACGCGCCTCGTCGACGCGGTGAAGACCATCAAGACCTCGAAGATCGGCCAGGTGTCGGGCGGCTCGGCGCTGTACGAACTGCCGTGGTACATCGTGATCGGCAACCCGGCGGCCGGCAAGAGCAGCGCGGTGCTGAACTCGGGTTTGCAATTCCCGTTCGCCGACAAGAACAACGCGGTGATTCACGGCATTGGCGGCACGCGTAACTGCGACTGGTTCTTCACGACCGAAGGCATTCTGCTCGACACCGCCGGCCGCTATTCCGTGCATGACGAAGACCGCACCGAATGGCTCGGCTTTCTGGGCCTGCTCAAGCGGTTCCGGCCGAAGGCGCCGATCAACGGCATCATCGTCACGGCGAGCATTGCCGAGCTGACCAGCAGCAAGCCGGAATTCGCGATCAACCTCGCGAAGAACCTGCGCCAGCGCGTGCAGGAATTGACCGAGAAGCTCGAAGTGTTCGCGCCGGTGTACGTGATGTTCACCAAGGCCGACCTGATTACCGGCTTCACCGAATTTTTCAGCGGTAGCGAGCGTCACGAATACGACCGCGTGTGGGGCGCCACCCTGCCCTACCAGCCCGACGAAAAGCGCGACGTGGTCGGCCTGTTCGACGAGCACTTCGAAGAACTGTATGACGGTCTGAAAGAAATCAGCGTCGCGCAGATGTCGATCAATCGCGGCAACAAGCTGTCGCCGGGCCAGTTGAGCTTCCCGCTCGAATTCTCGACCATCAAGCCCGCGTTGCGCGCCTTCCTCGCCACGCTGTTCGAAACCAACCCGTTCCAGTACAAGCCGATTTTCCGCGGCTTCTACTTCACCAGCGCCCTGCAGGAAGGCGAAACCAACAGCGCCGCGGCCACCCGCATCGCCACCCGTTTCGGCCTGAGCGCCGACAGCCTGCCCAAACCGCATAGCGCGTTCTCGAAGAACGGCTTCTTCCTGCGCGACCTGTTCTCGAAAGTGATTTTCGCCGACCGTCAAACGGTCCGGCAATTCGCGAGCCCCGCCAAGACGCGCATGCGCTATGCGACCTTCTTCGGCTTCGTGGCCGTGCTGGCGCTGGCGCTCGGCGGCTGGACGTGGTCCACCGTGAACAACGAGCAACTCACCGCGAACGTGCAGGCCGACCTCGACAATGTCGTGCGTCTGCAGCAGAACCGTAACGATCTGCAGTCGCGCATGCAGGCCATGGACGTGCTCGAAGACCGCATCGACCAGCTCGAACAGTTCCGCCGCGACCGGCCGCTGGCGGTGTCGCTCGGACTGTATCAGGGCGACCGTCTCGAACAGCGTCTGCTGACCGAGTACTACAACGGCGTACGCCAGATCCTGCTCGATCCGGTCTCGCAGAATCTCGCGTCGTTCCTGAAAGACGTCAATGCGCATCCCGATCAGCTCGCGCCGCTGAACCGCACGCCGGACGCCACCGCGGTGCCGGTGTCCGCGCATGCGGCGATGGCCGCGAACAGCCAGGGCGGCCTGTATAGCGACGCCTCGCCGACCAACGTGGAAGACGCGTACAACGCGCTCAAGACCTACCTGATGCTGAGTGACAAGCGTCACGTGGAAACGGCTCACCTGACCGATCAGGTGGCCCGCTTCTGGCGCGGCTGGCTCGAAACGAATCGCGGCAACATGCCGCGCGACGAGATGATCCGCAGCGCCGAACGCATGATCACGTTCTACCTGTCGCGCGTCTCCGACGACGACTGGCCGATGATCGACGAGAACCTCGGTCTGGTCGACCAGACCCGTGAAAACCTGCGCCGCGTGGTGCGCGGCATGCCGGCCCGCCAGCGCGTCTACGAGGAAATCAAGGCGCGTGCGTCGACCCGTTTCGCGCCCATGACGATCGCGCGCATTGTCGGCGACAACAACACGGCGCTGGTCGCGGGCAGCTACGCGATCCCCGGCACCTTCACGCGTGAAGCGTGGTTCCAGTACGTGCAGCCCGCGATCCGCGACGCCGCCACCAAGGAACTGCAGGCGAAAGACTGGGTGCTCAACACCTCGGCGCACGACGATCTGACGCTGGAAGGCAGTCCCGAGCAGATCCAGAAGGCGCTCGTCGCGATGTACAAGACCGAGTACGCCATGCACTGGCAGAAGTTCATGCAAGGCATTGCCGTGCAGAACTTCGGCAGCTTCGGCCAGGCGGTGGACGCTATGAACCGCTTGGGCGATCCGCAGGACTCGCCGATCCGCAAGGTGCTCGAAACCGCGTACGACCAGACCTCGTGGGATAACCCGTCGCTCTTCAATGCCAACCTGAAGCGCGCGCAATCGGGCGCCACCAGCTGGTTCAAGAACCTGTTCTCGCGGGCGCCGACCGGTCAGTTGAACGCCAACATCGACATCAACGGCAATCCGGTGGAAATACCGATGGGCCCGATCGGCCAGGAGTTCTCGGCGCTGGGCCGCATTGTCCAGACCGGCGACAACGGCTCGATGCTCAAGGGCTACATGGACACGCTGTCCAAGGTCCGCACGCGCTTCAACGTGATCAAGAACCAGGGCGATCCGGGACCGGGCGCGCGTCAGCTGATGCAGCAGACGCTCGACGGCAGCGGCTCCGAACTGGCCGATTCGCTGAAGTACGTCGACGAGCAGATGCTCACCGGCCTCACCGACTCGCAACGCAAGGCGCTGCGTCCGCTGCTGGTGCGTCCGCTGATGGCCGCCTACGCCGTAGTGATCCAGCCGGCCAGCGTCGAAGTCAACAAGGTGTGGAACGCGCAGGTCTATCAGACCTTCCAGGGGTCGCTCGCGACCAAGTACCCGTTCGCGGGCGACGCCAAGGTCGAGGCCGGGGCCAGCGAAATCGCCCAGGTGTTCGGGCCGGACGGCGCGATCGCCAAGTTCGTCGGCACGACGCTCGGGCCGCTCGCGGTGCGCCGTGGCGACACGCTGACGGCACGCACGTGGGGTGACATGGGTCTGGCGCTGACGCCCGACTTCACCAGCGGCTTCGCGCGCTGGGTGGCGCCGCTTGCCGGCGGTGCGGCAGGTGGCGGTGCAGGCGCTCAAGGTTCGGCCGAACCGCAGACTGTGTTCCAGATCCTGCCGCAGCCTAGCAGCGGCACCACGGAATACACGCTCGCGATCGACGGTCAGCAGATGCGTTACCGCAATACGCCGCCGCAGTGGACCAACTTCGTGTGGCCGAATCCGTCGGGTTCGCCGGGCGCGACGCTGAACGCCACCACGTTCGACGGCCGCACGCTGCAACTGGTGAACGAACCGGGCCGCTACGGTCTGGAGAAGCTGATCAACTCGGCGCAACGCAAGCGTCGTCCGGACGGCACTTTCGACCTGACGTGGACGCAAGGCAATGTCACGGTGGCGGTCAGCATGCGCATCATCAGCACGTCGCAGGCTTCGAGCGCCAGCAGCGACGCGCCGCAACAACAAAGCCTGCGCGGCTTGCGTCTGCCGTCGTCGGTGGCGGACGTGAGCGCGGCGGCCAATTCGGTCAATGCGACGGCCGCGGGTGGACCGGGCGCCCCGCCCGTCAACGCGCCGGCGACCGCCGCCGCCGCTGGTTCGAACACAGGGAGTGCGCAATGACGCAGACCGTACAGGCGCAAATCGCCTATTTCGGCAAGATTCCGTCGCGCGGCGATTTCGTGAAGAGCGCGCATAACCCGCAGTTGCTGGCCACGCTAGACCGCTGGATCGCGGAAGCCATGGAACTGCTCACCGACGATCCGCGCTGGAAGATCGTCTACGAAAACGCCAAGCCGATGCACTTCGCGTTCCTCGGTTCGCGCAGCAAGCTGGCAATCGCCGGCCACATGATGGCGAGCCACGACCAGTCGTCGCGGCGCTTTCCGTTTCTCGCCGCCACGGCGCTCGAAGTCGAAAAGCCGCTCACCTTCCTTGCGCACAGCCCGCTCGCGTTCGCGCGCCTCTGGTCGCGCATCGCTTCGCAGATGAAGCCGCTGCTCGGCCCGAGCGAGCCGGCCGGCGCGCTGCAGGCGCTCGGCGAAACGATGGTGCCGATCGAGATCGGCGGCGGTCCCGGCAATCCGCACGACGGCACCTTCAACGACTTCGTCGAGCATCAGACGCTCTCCGGTCTCGAACAGATGCTGCTGGCGAGCGGCCACCCGGTGCGTCTGCGCGGCGCGATGCTGGCGCTCGGCTCGCTGCTGCGTCCGGTGATGCAAAGCGGCTCGTCGCATCTCGAACGCGGGCTCACATTGCCGCTGCCGAACGACCCGTTCTACCGCAGTCTGGTGGCCGCGTTCTGGCTCGAACTGATCGCGCCGTTCGTCGCCCAGGCGGATTTCGAACTGGCCATTTTCATCGGCACGATTGCCGAGCGCGAGCGGCTTATCATCGGCTTTAACGGCGCGTCGGCCAAAACGCTGCACAGCGTGGTCGATCCGCAGTCGTATGCGGCACATAACATCGATATCGACGATCCCGAGTGGATCGACGAACACGCACAAAACGATCATGGCATCAGCAAGCTCGTCAGTTACCTCGATCAACCGCAACTGTCGCTGCGTGTCAGCATCGACACGTTCCGCGAAGCCTTCACGGGAGCGTGACACGATGCTGAATCCTCGCACTTCAGACACCTCACGCACCCCACGCATTCGCATGGCCGCGCTGCTCGCGGGCCTGCTGCTCAGCGCCGCCGCGCAGGCCGACAACGACGGCCCGGCGCGCGTCACGCCGGTCGACAACAGCGGCATGGCGATTCACACCACGGTACTGCCGGGCACGGCGTCCGCGCAATCGGGCCCCGCCGGTCCCGCGGTGACCACCGCGGGCCTCGCCAGCGGCACGACCGGCGCCGGCACCGGTGCGATCACCGCCGCGCCGCCGCCCGCCAATGCCACGCCGGGCCAGGTGGTGGTCGGCGGCAAGGTGCCCGACGAAGCGACCAAGGCCGCCGTGCTCGCGAAATTGCGCGACACGTATGGCGCGGCCAACGTGGTCGATCAGATCGAAGTGGCCGACGTCGCGACGCCGCCCAACTGGTCAGCCAACGTGCAAAAGCTAATCGGCCCGCAGTTGAAGCAGATCAGTAAAGGCCAGTTGAAGATCGACGGCACGCAGATCGACGTGAAGGGCGAAGTGCATAACGAGTCGCAGCGCCAGCAGCTCGCGAGCGACATGGCGAATGCGCTGAACCCCACCTACACGATCAGGAACGGACTGCGCGTGAGCGCGTCCGAACAGGGTCTGCTCGATCAGACGCTGGCCAATCGCACGATCGAATTCGAAACCGGCAGCGCGACGCTCACGCCGCAAGGCCGGCTGATTCTCGATCAGATGGCGGCGGCCATGCAGAAGATGACGACCCGAACCGTGGCGATCATCGGCCACACGGACAACTCGGGCAATCGCACGTCGAATATCGCGCTCAGCCAGGCGCGCGCGGATGCGGTGAAGGGCTATCTGGTCGCCAAGGGCATCTCCCCGCAGCAGATGACGACCACCGGCGTCGGTCCGGATCAGCCGATCGCGTCAAACGATTCGACGGATGGCCGCGCGAGGAACCGGCGTATCGAGTTCCGCGCGGGGTCGTGACAGCGCAGTGCGGCGGCGCTTACTTGATCAGCGCGCCTCGTTCGCCGAGCAACTGACGAAGTATCTTCCGGTGGCAGCGGTTTTCGTCTTCGCAGTAGCAGCCGACGGAAAAATCCGCGCTTTGTGACAAGGCCGCCAGCAAGTCCAACACCTTGCTGGCTTCGCCGTCATTCATTTCCGTCCGGAATTCCCGCTCGAACTTCCGCCAGTCGGCCGCGCTGACCGCCGACTTGGCCTTCGCCACCAGTTCAGCGCTCGGCGACAGATTCGGCAGCCAGACATCGTAGTAATCCCGGCTGCCGAACTCGGCCTTGGGCACGCCACGCGGCGGCCGCCTCACCGTCCCGATGCGCAATCCCTCGCCCGCCGCGCGAGGCGAACCGAGTTGCACGATGCGGATACCCATGTTGTCTTCCTGAAGGTTGAATGACGACGACCCGGCCGCTTTAGCCGGTGTACGCTGCCTGATTACACCGCCTGATTTTTCAGCCCAAGCACCTCGATCTTCGCGATCTCCGGCGGCGCCACGAACAACTCGTCGGCGCTGCCCATCAACGCCTTGGCGATCGGCCCGCTCAGATGCGCGTCGCGGCCCGCTTCGTCCTGGAACGCGTCGAACACGCCGAACACGCGGTCCGACAATTTCAACGCAAACCAGATCGGCGTGGTGGTTTCCTGATTCGCCAGCGCCAGCCCTTTTTCCAGAAAAGCCGCTACGTCTGCTTCCTTGCCGGGCTTCGCTTCAAAGCGCGCGAACAGTGCGTACTTGATCATGATGAGTCTCTCCGAGTGAATGGGATCGCAACGCTTGCGACCGATCCCACTTTACAGCGCGGAAGGCATCTGCGATGCTGGCACGATTGACATCTTCGGTATCGATCGTGCCATGAATATCACGGTGCTGGCGCTGGAAGGCGTATTCGACACGGGACTCGCCATCGTTCTGGATGCCTTGACCACGGCGAATGAACTCTCCGCATTGCAAGCATGGCCGGGCGAACCGTTTCAGGTTTCGGTCGCCGGCGTGCGCCGCAAGGTCAGAAGCGCGCAAGGTCTGAGCGTTCCCGTGCTGCCGCTGGCGGACTGCCCGGCGCCGGATCTGGTGATCGTGCCGGCGCTCGGCTACAAGATGCCCGAGTCGCTGCAGGCGGCGCTGGCGCGCGCGGACGTGGCCGAAGCCGCCGTGGCACTGCGTGGCTGGGCGGACGCGGGCGTGCGCATCGCCGCGGCGTGCGTCGGTACGTTCGTGCTGGCCGAAAGCGGCTTGCTGGCGCAGCACAACGCCACCACCACGTGGTGGCTGGCGCCGCTGTTTCGTCAACGCTATCCGTCCGTGCGTCTCGACACGAGCCATATGCTCGTCAACTCCGGACAGTTCGTGACGGCGGGCGCGGCGTTCAGCCACATCGACATGACGCTATGGCTGATTCGCCAGACCAGCCCCGAACTGGCCACGCTGGTGGCGAATTACCTGGTGGTCGACTCGCGGCCCTCGCAGTCGGCGTACATCATTTCGGATCATCTTTCTCACGCCGATCCGCTGGTCGAGCGTTTCGACCGCTGGGCGCGCGCGCATCTCGACAAGGGTTTCAATCTGGATGCCGCCGCCAACGAGCTGGCAACCAGCAAGCGCACGCTGGCGCGGCGCGTTCGCGACGTGCTGGGCAAGACGCCGGTCTCGCACGTGCAGGACCTGCGCATCGAGCGTGCCGTGCATCTGCTGAAGACCAGCAGCAACAGCGTCGACAGAATTGCCGACATGGTGGGCTATGCCGACGGCGTCACGTTGCGCACGCTGCTGCGCCGTCGGTTGCGTAAGGGCATACGCGAGATCAGAGGCGCGTGATCGCCTAGCTTTTCTGATCGTCGGGCTTCACGCCCAGCAACTCGCGAATATGCGCGAGCGAGCCGTCGTCTTTCACCACGGTTGAAAGCCATTGATGCAACGGCATATCCGCGGCCTCGGCGGCTTTTTCGGCGAAGTAAGCCGCCGGATTGTGCGGCTCCGTGCCGCGAAAGAACCGCGCCACCGCGCGCAACTGCGCGACGGCTTGCGCACGGCTCTGGATTCCTGCAATCGGGCTGGTCGGGGTGGTCGTCAACACGGGTTCCTCGCGTTGCGGTGAAGTCTTGAAGGTAGGCTCGGCGCGCTCGTGCTCGGTCGGCGCGGGGGCTTTGGGCTGCGGGGTGTCCGCGTTCACGCCCAGTTCGCGCGCAAACCGTTCGGCCAGACGGAAGACGTTCTCATACGCGTCTTTTGCCTGACGGAAACTCGGCGCGGCGTCGGCGGCGCGGCGGTCGAGTTCCTGTTCGAGCGCGAGCATGGCCGCCTCGAACGCTTTCAGATCGGCCAGCAGCGCCGTGTAAAACGCCGGCGGCGTGGCGCGCTTCGACGCTTCGATCTGCTCGATGGACGGCTTGCCGCGCGCGATTTCGTCCGCGTGATCCGGATCGCGCTTGACGGCTTGCGCAACGTGCGTGGCCACGTCCCAATCGATCGTGCTGTACGCATTACCCTGCGACGAGGTCAGCGGCATGGCGCGCAGCAGGTCGCCGGTGCGCCCCACCAGCCACGCGACATTGCCGAGCCGATACTCGGTGTCGTCGCCCTCCGGCAGCGGATGCACGGCGTCCCAATAGCGCTCGCACAGTCCGGTCAGCAACGCATAGCCCTGCGTGAGACCGCCCATGCCCTCTTCGAGCGCGAGCGCCTCCGTGAGCCAGACGGCAAGGCGCAGGTCCTTGGTCTGCGTCTGCAGCAGCGCGCGGGTGCGCTCCACCACGAACGGCCAGTCGGCCTCCTTGATGTCCGTGACCCACTCGCCCTGATCGAGCGAAGGATCTTCGAAACGGCGTGCGTGCTGGATCGCGTCGAAATCGGCGGAAAACAGCAGATCGTCGCCGCACGGCGAGGTCTCGCTGAGCGGTGCCAGCAGGGTGTCCAGATTAGTCGGCATGACAGAATGCAATAAGTGTCCGGTACGGCATTTAAACAGAGTGGCTAACGGGTGGGCGCGCCGCGGTGTGACCGCGGCTCGTTACACGACCGTGTAGTCGAATTCGCCGGCTTCGCTCGCACGCACCGCAATGCGTTCGATCGTGGCGCCGTTCGCGATGCGCTCCAGCACCTGCTGCGCGACCTCGGGCAACAGCGTGCCGTTCAGAATATGGTCGACATTGCGCGCGCCGGAATCCACCTCGGTGCAACGCGCGAGCACGGCGTCGACCAGCGACTCGTCCCATTCGAATACGGCCTTGTGATTCGCTTCGATGCGGCGGCGAATCCGCTCCAGTTTCAGCTCGATGATGTCGGCCAGCACGTCGTCGGAAATCGGGTAGTACGGCACCACTTTCATGCGGCCGAGAAAGGCCGGCTTGAACGTCTTGTAAAGTTGCGGGCGCAACGTCTCCGCGAGTTCGTCCGCGTCCGGCAGCTCCTCGGCGCTCTTGTTCAGACAGGCCTGCATGACCGCCTGCGAGCCGACGTTCGAGGTCAGAATGATGAGCGTATTGCGGAAGTCGATCTCGCGGCCTTCGGCGTCGTCCATCGTGCCCTTGTCGAACACCTGGAAGAACATTTCGAGCACGTCGGGGTGGGCTTTTTCGACTTCGTCGAGCAGCACCACCGAATACGGATTGCGCCGCACCGCTTCGGTCAGCACGCCACCCTCGCCATAACCCACGTAGCCCGGCGGCGAGCCCTTCAGACCGGAGACGCTGTGCGCCTCCTGATACTCGCTCATGTTGATCGTGACCATCTTGCGCTCGCCGCCGTACAGCACGTCGGCCAGCGCCAGCGCCGTTTCGGTCTTGCCGACGCCCGACGGGCCCACGAACATGAACACGCCGCGCGGCTTGTTCGGGTCTTCGAGACTCGCGCTGGCGGTGCGCACGCGCTGCGCGATCGCGTCGAGCGCGTGGTCCTGGCCGATCACGCGCGCGGCCAGCAGCGGCTGCAAGTTCAGCACGGTCTGGATTTCGTCCTTGATCATGCGGCCGAGCGGAATGCCGGTCCACGACGCGACGATTTCGGCGACCACGTGGCCGTCCACCTGGAGCGGCACCATCGGCTGGCTGCCTTGCAGCGCGTGCAGTTCGGCGACGCGTGCGGCGAGTGTTTCGCGTGCTTTGTCGGTCTTGTCCGCGTGTTCGGCCTGCCCGGCATTCGCGCTGCTCACACGGGCCGCGTCGAGCTCGGCACGTAGGCCGACGATCTCCTCGACCAGCGCGCGTTCCTTGTCGTAGCGGGCTTCGTCTTCGGCCAGCGCCTTGACGTCTTCCTCTCGCAGTTCGCGCAGTTCGGCCAGCCGCTCGTCATGCACCGAACCGCTCGCCACTTCGCGTTCCAGCGCAGCGATCTCGGTGTCGATCCGTTCGAGGCTTTTCTTCGTGTCATCGATCGCGGCTGGCGTCGAGCTGTGCGCCAGCGCCACCTTCGCGCAGGCCGTGTCGAGCACGCTGATCGCCTTGTCCGGCAGTTGCCGGCCGCTAATGTAGCGATGCGACAGGCGCACCGCTTCGGTGATCGCGTCGTCGAGCACGCGCACGTTGAAGTGCTTTTCCATCAGCGCGGCCATGCCGCGCAGCATCGCCGCGGCCAGCGTCTCGTTCGGTTCCTCGATCTTCACGACCTGGAAGCGTCGCGCCAGCGCCGCATCTTTCTCGAAGTACTTCTTGTACTCGCTCCACGTGGTCGCCGCGATGGTGCGCAATTCGCCGCGCGCGAGAGCCGGCTTCAGCAAATTGGCCGCGTCGTTCTGACCGGCCTGGCCACCGGCGCCGATGATCGTATGCGCCTCGTCGATAAACAGAATGATCGGATGCGGACTCTTCTTGACCTCGTCGATCACGTTCTTCAGGCGGTTTTCGAACTCGCCCTTCACGCTCGCGCCCGCTTGCAGCAGACCCATGTCGAGCACGTGCAGCGCGACGCCTTTAAGCGGCGCGGGCACGTCGTCGGCGGCGATGCGCAGCGCGAGACCTTCCACCACGGCCGTTTTGCCGACGCCCGCCTCGCCCGTCATGATCGGGTTGTTCTGGCGGCGGCGCATCAGGATGTCGATGGTCTGACGGATCTCGGCTTCGCGGCCGATCACCGGATCGATCTTGCCGTCCCGCGCGCGTTGCGTGAGATTGCTGGTGTAGGTATCGAGCGCGGGTGTTTTCGACGGCGCGCCGGGCGCGGTTTCGTTCGCCGCGCTATCGCTCGCGTCGTCACCTGCGCTGTCGGCCGCGCTGCTACGTTCCGCTTCACGCGAGCCCGCCGTGAGTTCGTCGAACTTGTGCTTCAGATCGGTCACGCGCACATCGCGCAGCAACGGCGACATGCGCTCGGCAAACTGCGCGAGATCCGGCGCGCTCAGCAGCGCCAGCAACAGATGCCCCGAGCGGATCCGGCCAATCCGCGAATCGAGCGACGCTATCAGCCACGCCTGTTCGAGCAAATCGATCAGATGCTTCGAGAACACCGGCGTGCGCGTATTGCCGGTTTTCAGCCGCTGCAATTCGCGTTCGAGATCCGCGCGCAACGCATGCGGGTCGATCCTGCTCGCCCGCAGCACAAGCGCGACGTCGCTCGCCGCTTCATCCAGTAGCGCCAGCAGCAGATGTTCGAGGTCGACCTCGTAGTGACCGCGCGCGAGACAGTTGTTCGCCGCCAGCAAAGCCGCTTGCCGGCAGGTCGGATTCAGTTTGGCGATCAGGGTGTTGAGGGACGTGCTCATGTCGTGCGATCCGGGTCCAGGTTCTATCGTTATGGTCAGTGAATCACGTGCAATTCGTAGCGGGCGTCCGCCCGGTCTCGGTCGGCTTCCCGCGTGCAGAGGAAGGCGTCCCAACCGAGACGCGCGCCCTTGCTCAACTGGCTCGGCCCGACTTCCTTGCGGCGCAGCACCAGTGAGACTTCATATTCGAGCGTAACGCCGGCCAGCAGCGTCAGCATGCGCTCAAGCGCGACGGCGCGGTCGGCGCCGGGCAGGAAGGCTTCGTAATCGGCCTTGTCGAGCGGCCCGATCACGAGGCGAGCCCGCATGTCGCGCTGCCAGACGCGTTCGCCCGCCAGCGCGGTGGCGCCGAGCGTTGCGTTGACGCTGCCGAGCACGGTCAGCTGATCGGGCGGCACGTCGTACCATTTGCCGACGAACTGCTCGACCCGCACTCGCACCTTGAAGTACTCCGACAGCGTGCGCTGCAAATAGGCCGCCGACACCGGTCGATGCCGCGCGGCCAGCGCGTAGCCGGCAATCGCTTCGTCGAACAGCGCGCCGTCGCCGCTTTGCAGACTGTTGCGCGTATCGTCGTCGGCGACGCCGGCCAGCGCCAGCAACAGCGGCAGATAGCGTTCGTCGCGATCCAGTTCATAGTGAAACGGCAAGCGGTACTTCTTCCACGCCGCGTAGAACAGCGCGGTCGCGCGGTTCGAAAACACGTCGAAGAATTCGCGCGCGGCGCGGTCCCGCCTGACATACTCGCGCTCGACGATCTGCTCGGTGTAATGCAGCGGCAACGCGCCCTGCCCGCCGAGCAAACCGAAGAATGCCGGCGTGATATCCACCTTTTCCAGCGAACCGTCCGCGAGCGCGGCGCTACGCTGAGCCTTGTCTTTCAGCGGCGCGCCTTCGTCGCCATAGGACTGCGCGCTGTGAATCTCGCTCGGCGGAAACGACATGGACAGCGTGTTGCGAAACGCAATGCGCTGCGCGACGATTTCGCCGGGACGCCGGTTGCCCGAATTCCCACTGTTTGTCGGCGCTTGTTGTGCGAACCACTTCTCGAGAATCCGCACCGCCTGAAAAAATTCGAAGCGATGCGGCTCGTCGAGCAGTTGCTCGACTACGCCAGGATCGACTCGCCGCTGCGCGGTTTGCATCGCAGAATCTCCTCGCCCGTGCGCTTCGACACGACGACCAGTTGCACAAAGCTGTTCAGATGCACGTACAGCCCAAAAAACGTGTCGATGACCCGCACGAACGAAGCGAGACTCGTGCCGACGAAATGCTCTTCGTCGATCGTCAAACGAATCTCGATACCGCGCACGAAGGTGGCGAACGGCTTGCCCGGCAGCCACTGCACGGCCGCGCGTTGTTCGATGCCGACCAGTCCGTCGATATGCCGCGCCGACACCGCCGTGCGCCGCAAATCGTAAAGCACCAGCATTTCCTTCAGCGCCGACAGGCCGCTATTGGCAAGCGACACGTGGTTCAACGCCAGATGCGAAATCAGCCGCCAATGCGACGCGCGCCCGCGCTCGAAACGCACGCTCGGCGTGGGCCGGCGCAGCATTGAAATGCTGCCGGTCAGCGAGCCGCCTTCGAGATACAGGTCGCCGCCTTCCAGCCCCACCGCGAGGCCCGCCGGCAAGTCGCGATTCGTGCAGGTCAGATCGAGACTCAACGTATCGGTCTGCGGCGCGGCAGGTTCGAAGTCGATATCGACGATCGAGATTTCCGTCTCGTAGCCGGGACTTTTCTGCGCGACCCAGTCGTTGCGCCGCGCGAACCAGTAGTGACCGGCGCGCGCCGCTTCGCCGTGATGCAGCGAGTAGAACGGCCGGAATTCGATCACCGACTCCTCATGCGCCTGCTGCCTGACGAGTTTCACCGAGTCGATCGAATAAACCTCGTAGGCAAAGGCGCGGCGCGACTCCGCGATCACCGGATACGAAATCGCCTGATGGCTGATCCGGATCGGCTCGCCGTGCTGCTCGAACAGATTCACCACCGGCGAACAGAACAGCCGGAAATGATGCGCGGACAACGAATCGAGCAGACGCGCCATGTGCGAATCGCTGCGCACGTCCTTGAGCACCACATGCAGCGTCAGACGCTGGCAACGACCGCTGGCGCGCGTCATCGCGGCCAGATCGAAGTCGGCGAAATTGAATTTCTCGGGGAACGCGAAGTATTCGGTCAGCAACCGGTAGGCCGGATGCGATTTGGCCGGATAGTCGATCAGCGCGTCGTCTTCGTCGAAGCCGGCCTGCACGAGCGGCGACACGCGCATGGGGGTCCACACGCCGCGCCGGTCGGCTTCGACATGGGTAGCCATCGCGTTGACGAACAGACAGTCCGACAGCGCCGCGATAAACGACTGCTCGCCGTGCAGATGCGCGCGCAGCGTGCTCAGTTTCAACGCGGACAGATCGAGCGGCGCGGTGGATTCGAAGGTGATCGAGACGATCGCCGTGGCGTTGCCCGGCAGCACGGTCGCGCTCGGCGCCATGGCCACCGACGTGTACTTCGCCTCCGAGATGCGGATCGGCGCCAGCGTGACGTCGTAAGCGGTGCGGAAGCGGCATTGCACGCCGCGAATGGGGCGCGACTTCAGTTCGGTGCCGCGCTCGATCAACACCGGCTCGGTCAGATGACTGAGTGCCGCCGAGGTGCCCAACTGCGCGATCGAACACGACGGAAACGGCCGCAGGTAGTGCGGATACAGCACCTCCAGCAGCGCTTCGGTGAATTCGGGGTAATCGTCGTCGAGTTTCTTGTTGATGCGCGCGCCTAGCAGCGCGAACGACTCGATCATCCGCTCGACGTGTGGGTCTTCGCAGTGCTCGCCGGACATGGCCAGACGCGCCGCGATCTTCGGATAGCGCTCGGCGAAATCGCGCGAATAGCGCCGCAGAAATGATAATTCGCGCTCGTAATACGGCAGCAATTCTTCCATCGATCTATCCCCGAACCTGAACCTTCCGCGCCCCGTCTCAACTCGCCGTTGCGCGTGACGGCGGCGGCGAGGCGCTACTCAAGATACTGCTAAACACTCATACCGCACAGGTGCCGCCACTATAGCTTCGCGCGAGCGCGCGTCACCGAGTACTGCAACGTGGACGGCTGCAACATGGCGTCGAAACTGACCGGTTCTTCCGCCGGGTGGACCACCAGCAGCGCCTGGATCGCAAAGTTCAGCGCATTGGTGGATTGTTCGTTCAATTCGAGCGTGACCGCCACCTGCTGCAAGCGCGGCTCATGCCGCGCGATGGCCTGTTGAATCGATTTGCAGATAAACGTGCGGTCGTAATGGCTCGCGAGACTCAGGCCCGCGAAATCGTTCAGCCCATACGTGAGCACCGATTGCTGACATTCCGGCAGCGCCGCGAGCTCGTGCTCGGTCAGCGCGATCCGCGTATTCAGGATCGCTTCCACGTCGCGTGCGACGGTGCTCTTCAATTCTTCCAACGACAATTGCCGCATCGCCGGGGAAGCCGGCAGATGCGGTTCGTCGTCGAACAGCTTGTCGAGAAAGCTGGGTTCGAAGCGTTTCATCAGAGTCCGAAGAATCCGGCCGATGCGAGGCGCGGGTGACGCGCACCGGCGTTGTCACGCCATGCACGCCGCCCGCGCCGCGACATCAAACCGCGTACGTCTTGTCGTTCTTCGTCAGGCTCCACGCGCCCTGCGCGTTGCCGCCCTGGTTGCCGCCGATCTTTTGCTGCGTGTACTTCCACTGCACGGCAGCGTACTTCAGCGAGAACTGTTCGGTCGGCAGGCCTTCGCCCACCACGCTCGGCGTGGCGCTCGAAATGATCACGTACTTGAGTTTCACTTCCAGGTACTTGATGCGGTTGCCTTCACCATCCGAACGCATGAAGTCGATCGTGACTTCGTCGAACGTCGTGCCGCCCGATGCGTGTTGATAGATCAACGGGCTGACCACGTCGATGTCTTTCGTGAACTGCATGTCCGAATGCTCGCAACGCTCGGACGTGTGACCACCCGCCGTGGAAGCCGTTGCCGAACGCGGTTGCGTAATCGAGTGGCTCCACGAATCAATTTCGATCCAACCAGCGTGATCTTTATCGGCGGACTCGCCTTTGATCGCCGGATTGCCGAATTTTAAATAGATATCCTTCATAACTCATCGACTCCCCAAAGAGGTGGTTTTAACAGCTAACCCGTGCGGCCCGCACGGGTTTTCTGGACTTTCGTTTATGAATTTGCCGGCTTCGGCAGGTCAGCGACAAGCCGCAAAGAGATCGACAGCTCGTCCAGTTGAAAGTGCGGACGCAGGAACGCGACCGAACGATACGCACCAGGCTTGCCCGGAATCTCCGAGACCTGAATCGATGCCTCGCGCAGCGGGAACTGCGCCTTCTGCTCCTGGGTCGCGTTATCGTCGAGCAGCACGTATTGCGAGATCCAGCGGTTCAGGAAAACTTCGACGTTCTGCGCCGACGCGAAACTGCCGATCTTGTCGCGCATCATCGCCTTCAGGTAGTGCGCAACGCGCGACACCGAGAAGATGTATTGCAACTGAGCGGACAGCACGGCGTTCGCGTTGGCGCTGTCGGTGCTGTACTTTTTCGGCTTCTGCACCGATTGCGCGGCGAAGAACGCGGCGTAGTCCGAGTTCTTGCAGTGCACGAGCGGAATGAAACCGAGGTCGCTCAGTTCTTTTTCACGGCGATCGGTAATGGCGATTTCGGTCGGGCATTTCAGCGCCACTTCACCGTCGTCGGTCTTGAACGTGTGGGTGGGCAGATCCTCGACCAGACCGCCGCCTTCCACGCCGCGAATCGCCGCGCACCAGCCGAAGTCGTCGAATGCCGCCGTCAGACGCGCGGCAAAAGCCCACGCCGCGTTACACCACAGGTATTTGCTGTGATCGGTGCCGTCCACTTCCTCGACGAAATTGAAGCCTTCCGCCGTGGCGCCGTCTTTCGGATTGAACGGCAAACGGCCGAGAAAACGCGGCAACGTCAGGCCGACGTAGCGCGAGTCTTCGGCGTCGCGGAACGACTTCCACTTGGCGTATTCGACGGTGTCGAACACCTTGCCGAGGTCGCGCGGCTTGCCGAGATCGGCGAAGCTTTCGAGGCCCATCAGTTCGGGCGACGCCGACGCGATGAACGGCGCATGCGCGGCCGCCGCGACGTGCGACATCTGCTCGATGAAGTACATGTCTTCCGGCTGACGCGTCACTTCGAAGTCGCCGATGATCGTGCCGAACGGCGAACCGCCGAAGGTGCCGAATTCTTCTTCGTAGACCTTCTTGAAGAGCGCGCTCTGATCGAATTCGATCGCGGTCTTGAAGTCGCGCACCAGGTCGCGCTTGGGCGCATGCAGCGCCTTGATCTTGACCGTGTTGCCGGTGTTGCTTTCCTTGCACAGGTAGTCGAGACCGCGCCACGTGCTTTCCATGCGCTGAAATTGCGGCGCGTGCATCACCGCGCTCAGCTGCGTGGAAATCAGGCGGTCGAGTTCCGCGACGCGCGCGTCGATCGTGGCCGACAGATTGTCGGACACCACCACCGTGCCGTCGAGCACTTCGCGCACGAGTTCGCCGATCAGATCTTTTGCCCGCGCGTGTTCGGACTCGGACTTCGCCACGCGGCTTTTCTCGACGATCTGGTCGAGTAGCGTGGATTCCGTGCCGCCTTGTGCGGTGGCGAGTTGGGCTGCTGCCGTTTGCTGGTTCATCTCACACCCCGTACGTACTTATTCGCCCTGCTTGTCGTGGTCTGCCGCGTCGCCCTGGTCTTTCGCGAGGGTCTGCAACTGCTGCGTGTTGTTGAGCACTTCGCTCAGCAGATCTTCGAGCTTGTCGTTGCCGGCCAGCTTGTTGCGCAGATCGGCCAGCTTCGAACGCGCCTCGAGCAGGCGGCGCAGCGGCTCGATCTGCGAGACCACTTCGTCCGGATTGAAGTCGGCCATCGACTTGAAACGCAGGTCGACCGCGAACTTGCCGCCCGCTTCGCTCAGGCGGTTTTCAACCTGAAACGCGGCGCGCGGCTCGATCGCCTTCATCACGTCGTCGAAATTATCGCGGTCGATGTTGACGAACTTGCGGTCGCGCAGCTTCGGCTGCTCGACTTCCGACTGCCCGGCCAGATCGGCAACCACGCCGACGACGAACGGTAGTTCCTTGATTTCGATCGCATCGCCGCGTTCGACCTCATAGGTCAATTGAACGCGCGGCGGCCGCACTTTTTGCAAGCGTTTCTGAATGCTCTCTTTCTTCGCCATCGTCGGCTCCCGGATGCGAATGGATCAGGCTACGTTCAACGCAACGCGCTGAACGGGTCGGACGCGCCGCCGCTTTGCGCGGCTTTGGCGGGTGCTGCCGGCGCCGCCGGAGCGGCAGGCGCCGCCGGCGTGGCGGCCGGAGCCGCGGCGCTGTTGTTCGCTTCCGCCGCGTCCGCCGGCTTGCCCTTCGGCACGTGGCGAACGTATTTCTTCTTTTTCACCACCGGCTTGTCGCTCGGATCGGGCGGAAACAGCGTGGCTTCGCCGAGCGTGTCGCGCAACTGTTTGGCGAGCGCCTGGGCGTCGGACTTCGCGTCGCCCGCGAGCGAGGCGTCCTGACGCAATTCGCCGAGCGATTGCGTAGCGACGCGCAGGCCGGCCACCGCCAGCACGCTCTTCGCCTGCCGGTCGGTCTGGTCGCGTTGCAACGCTTCCTGCGCGGCGACGATCGCCTGGCCGTAGTGGCCTTGCGTGAACTGGATCTGCGCAATGCGCGACCACGGTTCTTCACGCGTCGGATCGGTTTTGGACAGTTGCTGATATAGCGAGATGGCGCGATCCTGATCGCCGCCCTTTGCGACCGTATCGGCGTCCGCGAGTTGCTTATTAAAAGCCTCGGGTGTGGTCGCCACGTTGTTGCCCTGTGTCGCGCAACCGGCCATCACGCCGCATGCCAACACAACCCCAGATAGTTTTACTAACAGACGCTCATTCATCGTTTTTCACCGACGTGCGAATTTTTTAATTCAAGGAGAAACCGGAGTTTTGCTTTGCTTCAAGTGCGCGGGTATAGTACAGGCCAATTTTCGATAATTCAACTTTCGTGTGAAGAAGCATTGCACAAAAAAAATGCATGCGGTTCATTTAAACGAAACATGCAGAAATTGTTTCCTGGTGCAATAGCGTTATTGTCGAAAGCGGAAAAAATTTCCACTACGTGGCGGCACGTAAGCCACCAACCGGCAACACATGCGGTTTGCATATTTTGCATAAAGCGGCAATGCGTGGAATTGCGTTGTTGCAAATAGCCGGATTGATTTCGTTATTGACGTATTGACGGGGGGCGGCGCCAAGCCGGTCGATGTATATGAATTCGCGTTTTGTTCGCCATGCATCGTTATTGATTGCGAGCGCTGCCGTCTGCGCGCTTCTGGGCGGCTGTGCGGCCGCCGTGCCGGCGCTGGGCGCGGCCGCCAACGCGGTGTTGCAGGCCAGCGGCCTCGGCAAGCCGGAGCTGCCGGACGCGCAGAAGCCGCCGCGCAATGTCGGCCTGACCTTATACGCCGCGCCGAATCTGAATGCCGCGACCGACAACCGGCCATTGGCGCTGGTCGTGCGGCTTTACGTGCTGAAAGACCCTACCTCATTCCAGCAGGCGCCATTTGACGCATTTACCGATCCGGGTAAGGAAAAGACGACACTCGGTGGAGATTTGCTGGGCGTGCGTGAAGTGACGCTGATCCCCGGACAGCGCTACACCGTTACCGAAAAAGTCTCGCGCGAAGCGCAGGCATTCGGTATCGTCGCTCTATTCCGCGACCCGGCCATGCAGCGCTGGAAATTCGCCTTCGACCCGGCGAAGTCGGAGAAATCCGGCATAATGATCGGCCTGCATAACTGCGCAATGACCGTGACCAATGGCACCGTGATCCCACCGGAACAGGGATTGCCCGCGCAGCCGCTGAATATGCTTTCTTCGGTGAGTTGCGGTTAAAGATGCCATGCAAATACGATTTAACAGTTTTTAGACAATTAACAATGCGGCGCTCGAATCGGTAATGTCCGGGCACGCCACACGCTGAACGCATATAACAGGTTTGAGATGAGTTATTCCGCAAAAGTGCTCTGGGGGGAAGGCCTGTTTCTGAGGCCTCAGCATTTTCAGCGTCAGGACGCCTATCACGAGGCGCGCCTGTTCGAATCGATCCAGGCGATCCAGCCGTACAACTGGGGCGTGCGTTCGGCACGCTTCGACCGCGACGCGCTCGGCAGCAACGTGTTGCGCCTGAGCGAACTGTCGCTGGTGTTTCCGGACGGCGCGCTCTACTCGGCGCCGCAAGCCGACGAACTGCCGCCGCCCATTGCGCTGGACACACTGCCCGACGGCATCAACGAATTCACGTTTTATCTCGCGCTGCATCCGCTGCGCGAAACCGGTGCGAACTACTCGCAAGACCGCAATGCGGGCTTCGTGTCGCGTTACGTGAGCGAGCAGACGCCGGTGGCCGACCATTTCACCGACGCGGCCGAAGCCGACATCACCTTCCTGAAGACCAGCGTCAAACTCATTGCGCATAGCGAGCCGCGCGACCAGTTGCTGTCGGTGCCGCTGGTGCGCGTGCGCCGCACGGCCACCTCGGGCTTCGAATTCGACGACAGTTTCGTGCCGCCCTGCCTCGCGATCGACGCGTCGCCGGTGCTGCATCAACGGCTGCGTCAGCTGATCGACGCGTTGCAGGCCAAGGTCAACGCGCTGTACGGCTTTCACCGCGAGCCGACCAAGAACATCATCGAATTCCGTTCCGGCGACATCGCGTCGTTCTGGCTGCTGCATACGGCGAGCGCGGCGTTCGCGTCGCTCGCGCATCTGTACCAGCATTCGGCGCTGCATCCGGAGCGGCTGTTCCAGGAATTGCTGCGCCTCGCCGGTCAGTTGATGACGTTTTCGAAGGGTTATGCGCTGTCCGATCTGCCCGCCTACCGGCATGACGATCCGGGCCCGTCGTTCGCGCGTCTCGACACGATCCTGCGCGATCTGCTCGAAACCGTGATCTCCACGCGCTACTTCGCGATCGCGCTCGAAGAAGTGCGCCCGTCGTTCCATGCGGGCCGTCTCGACTCGGGCAAGATCGACGACAAGACCCAGTTCTACATCGCCGTGTCGGCGGACATGCCGACCGCCGAACTCGTCGAAGCCGTGCCCGCGCGCTTCAAGGTCGGCGCGCCGGACGACGTCGACAAGCTGGTGCTCTCGGCCATGCCGGGCGTGCGGCTCGTCTACACGCCGCAGGTGCCGCCCGCTATCCCGGTGCGGCCGGGCGCGTGCTACTTCTCCTGCGAATCGCGCGGCGCGCTGTATGACCGCATGTTGCAGGCCCAATCGGCAATGATTTACGCGCCGTCGGGCATCAACGATCTTCAACTCGAACTGATCGCCGTCACATCATGAGCTACGCGCCTTCCCTGTTTGGCGGCAGCACGCCTGCCGCAACGCCCGCCCCCGCCAGCGAGCCGAGCTATCAGGTTCGTTCGCTGCTCGATCTGCTGTACGACGGCTTCTTCATGCTGTTCCTGCTCAAGAACGGCCGCGAGCCGGGCGACGCGCATGAGTTCAGTCAGCGCATCCAGCAGTTTCTCGGCGACTTCGAGCGCGGCGCGAAGAAATTGAACGCGTCGGCGGAAGACGTCTATGCGTCGAAGTTTGCGTTCTGCGCGGCGATCGACGAATCGGTGCTGTCGTCCACCTTCAAGATCCGCACGGAATGGGAACGCCGGCCGCTGCAACTCACGTTGTTCGGCGAACAGCTGGCGGGCGAGAAGTTCTTCCACTATCTGGAGGAATGCCGCGCGCAAGGCGCACCGCGTCTGCAGTCGCTCGAAGTGTTTCACATGTGCCTGCTGCTCGGTTTTCAGGGCAAGTATCTGCTCGAAGGGCCCGAGAAGCTCGCGTATCTGACCGCCCGCATCGGCGACGAAATCGCGCATATGAAAGGCAAACGCGCGCCGTTCGCGCCGCATTGGCCGCTGCCCGACCAGGTCGCGCACCGGCTCAAGCGCGAGGTGCCGCTGTGGTCGATCGGCGCGGTATTCGCGCTGGTGGGATTGCTGGCTTATCTCGGGTTGAATACGTACTTGCGCGATCAAACCTTGCGTTCGCTCGCGCCGTATTCGCAAGTGGTCAAGCTCGGCCCGCAATCGGCTACGTTGACGATTTCGCTGCCTTAAGCGTTACGTCGTAGGCGTTGTCGTTGCGCAAGGCAAGGCAGCGTCGACCACGCCGCGCTACCGGCAATCAAATCCCGGCAATAAAAAATGGCCCGCATTCACCATGCGGGCCATTTTTCCATGTGCTGCGTGAAACCGCAAAACCGCTTACTGCGACTCTTCCGCCCACACGCCATTTTCGCGCGCCATCAGCGCCGTCGATGCCGACGGTCCGAACGTGCCCGCCGTATAAGAGCGCGGCTTCTCGCCCGACTTGCCCCAGCCTTCCAGAATCGGCTCGGCCCAGGCCCACGCGGCTTCCAGTTCGTCGCGGCGCATGAAGTGCGTGAGGCGGCCGCGAATCACGTCGATCAGCAAACGCTCATACGCTTCCGCGCGGCGCTCCGTGAAGGCCTGCTGCAAATCCAGATTCAGATTTACCGGCAGCATGTGCATGCCGCTGCCCGGCTCTTTCGCGAGTACCTGCAACTGGATCGATTCTTCCGGCTGCAACTGGATCACGAGTTTGTTGCCATAGTTGCGCCCGCCGCTCGGAAAGATCGAGAACGGCAACTCGGAAAACTCGATGACGATCTCCGACACCTTCTTCTGCATCCGTTTGCCGGTGCGCAGGAAGAACGGTACGTGAGCCCAGCGCCAGTTGTTGATATGCGCGCGCAACGCGACGAAGGTTTCGGCGCGGCTGCCGGCCGGCACGTTGTCTTCCTCGAGATAGCCCTTCACCGCCTCGCCATCCACGGCGCCCGCGGTGTATTGGCCGCGCACGGTGTCGCGGGCGATATCTTCGACGGTCATGGGACGCAGCGAGCGCAGCACCTTGAGTTTTTCGTCGCGGACCGCGTCCGGATCGAGCGAAACCGGCGGTTCCATGGCGACGATGCACAGCAGTTGCAGCAGGTGGTTCTGCACCATGTCGCGCAGCGCGCCGGTCTTGTCATAGAAGCCCGCGCGCGTGCCGACGCCGACCGTCTCGGCCACCGTGATCTGCACGCTCTTGATGTACGGTGCTTGCCACAGCGGCCCGAAAATCGGATTGCCGAAGCGTAGCACCATCAGGTTCTGCACCGTTTCCTTGCCGAGATAGTGGTCGATCCGGTAAATCTGCGCTTCGTTGAAATGCTTGCCGACTGCCGTGTTGATTTCCTGCGCGGACGCCAGATCGTGGCCCAGCGGCTTTTCGAGCACGACGCGCGAATTGCCGTCGATCAGCCCCGCCGTCGCCAGGTTGTCGCAGATGTTCGTGAACAGATCCGGCGAGGTCGCGAGATAGAACACGCGGCGCACCCCGTCACGCGAGCTTTCTTTCAGTCGCTGATAGTCGTCGGCCGAGTCGACGTCCATGCGCACGTACTCGAACAGCGCGAGGAATTTGTCCCAGGCGGCGGCGTCGAAAGCCTTCTTTTCGATGAACGGCTTGGCCTTCAACTCCATGAATTCGTTGATGTACTCCTCGCGCGACCAAGGCTTGCGGCCGATCGTGAGGATGCGCGTTTCCGGCGGTAGATTGCAGTGCAGATGCGCCATATAGAGCGCGGGCAGCAGCTTGCGGAACGACAGGTCGCCGGTGCCGCCGAAGATGATCATGTCGAGCGGCAAGTCAGGAGTGGCAGTAGCGTGGTGGGTCGTCATAGCGCGGTCGCAGCGTCGAGAGGGATGAGGCGTCGGTCAAGGGGCAGAAAAAAGCCTGAGGCGAAGTGCGAGCGCCGGCGGACCGGCACTTTTTTCTGGCAAACGCCTATGGTGCAACGTTTTGAGATTGTTTGCACGGCAACATCTGCCCCAGCTTGGCGCAATATGCCAACCTCGAACGTTAAAGGCCTGTTTTTCAGGCCTTTTTCGCGTTTTCAGGAATTTTCGCCTGCGCGTTTTTGTGTTTTTAAACGCCGGACAACACCTCGCGCGCCACGCGGCAAGCCGCCAGATCCCACGCCGCGCAGCCGACCGTTTTGAAAACAACCGGTTTTTCCACGCGCATTGACGCCGACTCGTCCACTTCCGAAGCGATTCCGCGCACCGTCGCCCAATCCACGCCGGCCTGGATGAAATCGCCGGCTTCGTGCTTCGCACCGGCCGGATCGTCAACGTAGAGCGCGCTGCCCGCCAGCGTGCTCGCGCCGATCTCGACCATGGCCGGCGTAAAAGCGCCGACGCCGATCACCAGCCGGCCGGCGCGCGCAGGTTCGTTGTAGACCGCCTGCTTGCTGGTGGTCAGCGCGATCACGACGTCGATCGAAACGGGAATCGGTGCGTCGTCGGCCGTCGATAACGGTTGCAGTTCGCGGATCTTGCCGTCCGTCGTCTCGCCATGCGCGGCGCAAAACGCCGCCGCACGCGCCGGCGCGCTGCCCTTCACCCAGACGCGCGCGTCGGGATACAGCTGGCCGATCGCCTCCAGATGGTTGAGTGCCTGCGTGCCGGTGCCGATCAGCAGGAATTCGCGCGGCGTGCTCGCGGCGAACGTCTCGACGCCCAGCATCGACATTGCCGCCGTGCGACGTCCGGTCACCGTCGGGCCGTCGAGAATAAAACGTGTTTCGCCGGTATCGGCGTCGAACGCCATCACCTGGCCGTGGATCGTGGGCAACGCGCGCGCGCGGTTGCTGGCGCACACGTTGACCAGTTTATGAATCGCGAGATCGGGCGCGGTGGCCGGCATCGACAGCATGATGCCGCCTTCGTTGAGCGGCACGACGAGCCGTTCGGGGCTCGCGATTCGCTGGCTCGCGTAGTCGAGGCTCGCGCGCCTCAAGGCGTCGACGAGGCTGGCGTAGGGAATCAGTTGCGCGGTGGCGGTGGCGTCGAAAATCTGCGTGGTCGGGCGGGTCATGAGCGGGGGGTCCAATCCTTGCGAAAGTTTGAATCTGAATTCAGCGCAACAGAAAACCGTCAATCGGTGCAGCGGGTTCAGCAAGCTCTCCAGTGTGCCCGGCCATAAACCTGCGTGCCGCGCGACCGCTCCGTCCGGTTAGCAGGCGGCGGGCGCTTCGCCCGGATGACGCGCCGACTGGATCACCATCAGCAGATCGCCGGCCTCGATCGGACACGGCTCGTCTTCGTAGAACGACAGCACGCGGCCGGCACGCACCAGGCCGACCACGACCGCGCCCGGCAGCGCGTTGCTCCAGCGGCCGACTTCCTGGGTGGTCGCCTCCCGCTCCAGCAGATTGACGCGGCCGCGCGCCGACAGCAGGTCGTTGATGAACGGCACGATGTAGTCGCTGTCCACCGCGTCGGCCAGCAGCAGGCCGCCAATCTTGGTCGACGATACGATCACGTCCGCGCCGGCCTGGCGCAGTTGGCGCTGATAGGTCTGCTCCTGGATACGCGCGACGATCTTCGTTTGCGGCGCGATGCTGCGTACGGTCAGCGTGAGCAGGATCGCGATGGCGTCGTCCGCGACGGCGATGATGACCGCCTTGGCGAGCCGCACCTGCGCCTGCTGCAATAGATCCTCGCGCGACGGGTCGCCGAGCAGCCCCGCCACGCCTAGTGCCGTGGCCGCTTCGAGCGCCGCCTGCTGCGGGTCGATCACGACGATCGATTCGGCGGCGAAACCGCTTTCGAGCAACTCGCGCACCGCGACCGAACCGCTCAACCCATAGCCGCAGATCACGACATGGTCGTTCAGCTGTTTTTGCAGGCGTTTCATACGGAATTCCTCGATGACGCGTTGAATGACAAACTGATAGGCGGTGCCGAGAAACACGAACCAGATGACGATGCGGATCGGCACGATAAAAAACGCGTCGATGAGGCGTGCGCGAGCGGTCACCGGCACGATATCGCCATAGCCGACGGTCGCGACGGTGACCATCGTGAAGTACATCAGATCGACGATGCCGAGCACCTTGCGGTTGGCGTCGCGCAGGCCGTCGCGGTCGAGATAGAGCACGGCGAAGGCCAGCGCGCACAAACCGGCGACGAGACAGATACGTTGTAGCAATACGCGTTGCGGCGACGCGGCGGGTCGCGTGAACAGCGTGCGGGCGCGCGGCGCCTGCCAGGGCGTGCGAGCACGGCGAGACAGGCGAAAACGCGGCTGACGTGGCGGCGGGTTCGGCTGGGCGGGCACGCGGTGGCTCCAGGAATCGAGAACGAACGATTCTACGATGAGCCGCCGCGCGGTGGGGACGGATCGCGGGTGCGCGGCGCAGGCGTGGCGCCGCAGCGCCGCTGCGTCACTGCGTGGGGTTTTTCGCGTCGCTCTTCTTGCCGCCCTTGAACATGGCGCGGCAGGCCGGGCTGAGTTCGTCGACGTGCTGCTTCATGCAGGCGGTGATCTTGTCTTCGTTGGGAATCTCGGCGGCGCAGAAATGCATCGCATCGCCGCGACAGGCTTTGCTCTGTTCGTCTCGACTGGCGGCGTTCGCCGGCCCGGCGAGGGCGGCCGCGGCGGCGAAAAGGCCGGCGGCGCAGAGAGCGTGGAGCCGCAGGGCGTTGATTCGGGTGGCATCGATTCGCGGAGTGTGGGTTTGTTTCATGTGGGATCCGTATCGCAAGGGTCGGTGAAACGCTCCCAGCAGAAAACGGGCCTAATCATGACGATGACGCATGGCCGGCCGTCGGTAGCCGTCCGTCCGGATCGGCGTAGTGCCACGTGCGACTTTTATTCGCCAGACAGATATTTGGCTTTTATTCGTTACACAGATATTTGGCCAATATTCGTCTCACGCATATTTGACAAATATTCGTGAGACGCATAAATTCCATTTATTCGTCTCACAGATAATTTGCCATGCTCCACTTCATCGCCAAACCGGACCAGATGGCCTTACTGCTTGCCGCCAGCCGGCGTCAAGCCGGCCTTACGCAGGCCGAAGCGGCGGCACGCGTCGGCATCAGCCAGAGCCGCCTCTCGGCGCTGGAAACCGACGCGGCCGCGCTTACGCTCGAACAATTGCTGGCGCTCTGCGGCGTCTATGGCCTGCAATTGCAGCTCAGCGACAAAACTCCGCCGGCGTTCGAGCCGGCGCCGCTGATCGAGTGGTAAGCATGGGCCGCCGAACCTACTCACGCGCGTTGTCCGTGTGGGCCAATGGCGAGCGGGTCGGCGTCTGGCGCCTGCCCACGCGCGGCCCAATGGAGTTCGAGTACGACCCGGCGTGGGTCGCCTCGCCCTCCGGCCGCCCGCTGTCGTTGTCGCTGCTGTTCCTGCCTGGCAATCTGCCGCTCAGAGGCCCGCGCGTCCTCAACTATTTCGACAACCTGTTGCCCGACAGCGAGGCGATCAGAAAGCGCATCGCCCAGCGCTATCGAACCGACACGCTAGATGCCTTCGACCTGCTGCAAGCCATCGGCCGCGATTGCGTGGGCGCCGTCCAGTTGCTCGCCGAAGACGACACGCCCGCCGGCGTCGACCGGATCGAGGGCACGCCGTTGTCGGACGCCGAGATCGAGGCCATGCTGGCGCGCACGGTAGCCAACCCGGCACCCGGCGCCGCAGACGAAACCGACGACTTCCGCATTTCGCTCGCCGGCGCGCAGGAGAAAACCGCCCTGCTCTGGCACGACGGCAAATGGCAGCGCCCGCATGGCGCCACGCCCACCACGCATATTTTCAAGCTGCCGCTCGGACTGGTCGGCAACAAGCTTGCCGATCTCAGCACCTCGGTGGAAAACGAGTGGCTCTGTCTGCGGATTTTGCGCGCATACGGACTGCCGGTCGCGAACACGGAAATCATGACGTTCGGCAAGCAGCGGGTGCTGAGCGTCGAACGCTTCGACCGGCAACCGCATTCGAGCGGACAGTGGCTGCTGCGCCTGCCGCAGGAGGACTTTTGCCAGGTCTACGGCTTGCCGTCGCATCGCAAATACGAAAACGACGGCGGCCCGGGCGTGCTCGACCTCGCGCGGATCCTGCAGCAATCGGTCACGCCTTCGCAGGATGTCGAAACGCTGCTCGCCAGCCAGATTCTGTTCTGGATGCTGGCCGCGCCGGACGGCCACGCCAAGAACTTCAGCATTCGCCTGCTGCCAGGCGGCCAGTACCGGCTCACGCCGCTCTACGACGTCATGTCGATCTGGCCGGTGGAAGGCAGCGGCCCGAACCAGTGGTCTTGGTACAAGGCCAGGCTCGCCATGGCCATGTGGTCGCGCAACAAACACGACGCGTTTCGCGACGTGCAGCGGCGTCACTTCAACACCATGGCGCTGAAATGCTCGTACGGCGCCGACGCCGAACCGCTGATCCAGCGCCTGATCGCACAGACGCCGGAGGTGATCGAGCGGGTCGCGGCCGAATTGCCCGAGCGCTTTCCCGCCAAGGTTGCCGAGCGGATTTTCAAAGGCCTGAAAAGCTCGGCGGCCAAGCTCGAGAAAATGCCGGCGACATAAACGTATGGAAATCTGCCCGTGCGGCGAAAATTGGCATAAATTGGCCGGAAGTGGCATGCGTGCCCCATGCCGGCGAACCGGCGCGACCGCGCGAATTTTGCCCGGTTGATCCCGTTCGGATCACGGCAATCCCGCGCCAAGGAAGCTATCCGAGTTATTTCTCTACGGATGCGGAACGGTTTAATCGGTAAAATGAACTTGATTCAAATTGCATAAAATGGCCGCTGTACCGATCCGTTTCGACGCACGCGCAGACGGACTTTCCGGCGGCCACACAAAAACACGGACCGCGAAACTTTTTACGGTACATTTGCTGTCCCTCGGGTGGACGGGGTCATGCACACTGAATGTGCACGGCCGCTTTGCACCCGTCGGGCCGCACTCCACCGCACCCTTCAAGACGGGGATTCTCACGCAGCATGGCCAACGAAACACACTCACCTGACTCCATCGCAGTCGCCGAGCGCGTGCGCGAGTTGATGAGCCGTCACGGAATCGGCAAACGCCAGCAAACCACGGAGCTGTGCCGGATTCTCGATCTGAGTTTTTCCCAGGGGCACCGCAAACTGCGCGGCAACAGTCCGTGGACTTTGTCGCAGATCAAGAAGGTCGCCGAGGTGTACGGCGAACCGGCCGCGCAACTGTTCGGCGCGCAATCGCTCGATCCGGGCATGGTCGGCGCGATCGCCCAGGAAGCCATTTTCAGCATCGGTGCGATCGAACTGGCGTGCACCGCCTGGGTGGGCGCCGCGCTCGAAGCGGGCAGCCGTCCGGAATTCGTCGCTTACTCGCGGCTCGGTCAATGGCGCGTGGCGCGGCACGACGGCACGCTCTATCAAAGCGCGTACGAAGTCCACAAGATCGAGATCTATCCGCGCCGCGCCGAGACCGACAAACCGGCCATTGCGGTGGTCGACGACGATCGGGCCAGCGCCGACAACCTGCGCGACTATCTGGAACGCAGCGGCTTCACGGCGATCGCGTTCTACGGACTCGCGGCCTTCACCGAGCAACTGCAAACCCAGGTGTTCGACGGCGTGGTGATCGACTGGCTGTTCGGCTCGCAGACTTCGGCGGCGGCGATTCGCGCGGTGCGCGCGTCGGAAAACCCGGACGCGCCGATCTTCGTGCTGACCGGCGAACTGCTGACCGGCAAGGCCAGCGAGTCGGAGATCAGCCAGGTGATCCGCAATTACGACGTCGCGTGCTACGAAAAGCCCGCGCGCATGGCGATTCTGGTCGCTGACCTGTCCAAGCGGCTCAACCGCCCGTAGCGCCGAACGCGCCGCCTGCCGGCTGAAGGTGCGTGCTCAGGTTGATGCCCACCTCCACTTCGCGCGCCGGCAGCGCCGCTTCAAATCGCATGCCGCGACGCCAACGCACGCTGCAGCGCGTTGCGCAGATCTTCGTAATGTACCGGCTTTAATAACGCTTCGAAGAACGGCTGCGCGCCGGCTTCGCCCTCCGCCCCTGTTCCCGCTTCGCCCCTGGCTGCCGGCTCCGGCGCATACGCACTGACCACGATCACCGGCACGCCCGACGACGGTCCGGGCCTCCCCGCGAAGTCCGCCAGAAACGTGTAGCCGTCGCGCTCCGGCATATGCAGATCGAGCAGCACCACGTCGCAGCGGCGGGCGTCGAGCCATGCGAGCGCGGCGTCGGCGTTACCGACCGCGTGCGCGTCGAACTCCATATGCGCGACCATTTCGCTGAGCGACTCGCGAATCAGCCGGTTGTCGTCGACGATCAGCACGCAGGGGCGCGCGCCGCCCGGTTCGCTGTGCGGCGGCGTGCCGGGCGGCTCGGCGGCGTCGACCGCCGTGACCGGAATCGTCACGGTGAAGGTGGTGCCCTCGCCGACCGTGCTCGCCACGTCGACGGTGCCGCCGAATAGTTTCACCAGCCCCTGCACGATGGTCAGCCCCATGCCCGCCCCTTCGAAGCGGCGCGTGCGCGAGCCGTCCAGTTGCGTGAACTCCTGAAAGATCAGTGGAATCTGCGCATGCGGCACACCCGGCCCGGTATCGCTGACGACGAAAATCAGCACCGCCGGCCGCCGCTTCAATTGCACGCGCACGGTGCCGCTCTCCGTATAGCGGATCGCGTTGGTGACGAGGTTGTTGACGATCTGGCGAATGCGGTGCGGATCGGAATCGACCAGACCGCTCATGCCGCTCACTTCGCTTTCCAGCCGCAGACCGCGCGCCTCGGCCGACATGGCATGCTCGTCGATGATCGACGCCAGCAGTTCGCGCGGTTCGAAATGCTCATGCCGCAATTCGAGCTTGCCGGCGCCGAGACGCGCGTAGTCGGTGAGGTCTTTCATCTGCGCTTCGAGGTGCCGTCCCGCGGTTTCGAGCCGCTGGATCACCTTGCGGTCGGCCTCGGAGTGATAGTTGAAGCCCAGCAGTTCGATCGAGGAAACGATCGCATGCAAGGGCGTGCGCAGTTCGTGGCTGATCATGCCGAGGAATGCGTCCTTGGCGAGACTCGCCTCGCGCGCCGCGCGGCTCGCCTGGTGCTCCGCGTCGAGCGCCGCGTGCTGCTGAAGCATCAGACGCGTACGGCGCCGGCCGTTGAGCACCAGCAACAGCGTCGCGGCCGCCGACAGCAACAGCAGCACCAGCCCGCCCGCGAACAGCATGCGGCGTTTGTCGATGAAATCGCGGTTCATCGCTTCGCGATCGGCGACGTCGGCGAAGCGGCGGCTCAGCGCGAGATCGTTGACCTCGTTCCAGTGCTCGCGCAATTCGGCGACGATCTGATTGGCTTGCGTGCGGTCCGTCTGCAACGCCTCGACTTCCGGTTGGAAATCGGCGAGCACCTGATCGAGCGAGCGGATTTCGTCGAGCTGGCGTTGCAGCAGCGTCAGTTGCGTGGTCAGCCGGCGCGTCGAACCGGCCGTCACGTGCAGCTTCGATTGCAGCAGCTGATAGCGCAGCACCAGCCGCTGATAGTCGTCGTCGACACCCGATTGATACAGCAGCAACTGATTCTCGAAACGCGCATAGGCGATTTGCAGTTGCGCGGCGTCCCAATAGAAGCCGTCGTACGTGCCGGTCAATTGCTCGGTGGTGCGCGGGTTCAGCAGGTTCGCATACAGCAGATAGCCGATCGCGCCGGCCGGCGCCGCGAGCGCGGTCAGCCAGATCAACACGTAAAGAACACGGCGCCACGGACGGCGCACTATTCGACGATGAGTGCCTTGATCTGCCATACGAATTTCGAATCGCCCGAGGCGCCCGTGAGTTCATCGGGAAACGCATCGCGCGGATAGATGAGAAACAGCGGCCCGAAGTCGCTGATCTTCAGCCGCCGGCCGTTCATGCTGTACGCCACGACCACGCCGTAACGATCGCAGTCGGACACCGGCACGCTGTAGGTGTAGTCGTCGAGCGTATGGATCTCGACTTCGCTGCCGGTTGCGCCGACCGTCTTCAGAATATCCGCCAGCAACGGTCCCGTGAAGGTGGAGCGCGGCGTCCACGTGGTGGCGGTCGTGATCGAGTGGGTCGGCAGCGCGAGCAGTTGCGCTTCCGTGAAGTGATACACGCGGTGCGCAGCATCGGTAGTCTTGCCGATCTTGCCCGTCACGTCGAGCGTTAAAGGCACCGATGGCACGGCTGGCGCCGACGCCGGTTGCGCGTGCGCGCCTGCCGCGGCCAGCGCGAACATCAGGCCGGTCGCCCAGCACGCGCCGATGCGCGCGCCGCTCTGCGTGATTCCATGGACGGCCGTTCTGCCCTGCGCCGTTGCGATCGCCTTGGTCATCTGTTTTTCTATTCCGTTATCTGTTTTCTTGCGGGCGGTGCTCTGCGGCGCCGCGCCGGTTCAGTTCATGGTCGAGAACCGGTCGCCCCTCTACCCGGTCGTGACGGCGCCCTCGCGACACGCCCCGCCGGTAACGCACGTCACCCCGACGCGCGATCTTTGAACCGCATGCATAATATCGCCAAAATTCTCTGTCTCAAAAACGGGGCCCCGCCGCTCGCTAGCGCCGGACGCCGCACCGCCTCGCAGACGCTCGTCCCATATGCGCTTGACAGCGCCCCCAAAGAGTCATGAACAAGCCGGTTTTGCCCTTGACGTACGAACAGCTCGATCACTGGATCGAGTCGTTGCAACCCGCCTTGCTGGCGCAGCGTTTCACGCTCGCGATCGGTATTCTGCGCGGCGGTGCGCCGCTTGCGTTGATGGTGTCGCACGCGGTCGGCACGCCGGTGGCGTTTTTGCGCTATGACCGGCAGTCGCGCACGGTGGCATGGGACTCGACGCTGCCGATCCCGCCCGCGGGTTCGAGTGTGCTGTTATGCGAGGACATTGCGGGACGCGGTTTCACGCTGACGGACTGCATCGCGTTTCTGCAACAGCATGGTCTCGACGTCAGGACGCTAACCGGCGCGGTGGACGACCTGAGCCGCACCCAACCCGACTACGCGATCGACGCGCGCGGCTACTTCGCGCAGTTTCCGTGGGAACGCCAGGCGTACACCGAGCGGTATCGCGACGACTGGGCGCGCGTCGAAACCGGCGCCGCGCCTGCCATGGCGGAAGATCACGAATACGCCACGTACGCGATCGACCTCGACGGCATTCTGCTGCCCGACGTGCCGCTCGCGCGCTACGACGAGGACCTGGCCGCCGCGCTTGCCGAACGCGATGCGCTGCTGCCGTTCGAGGTCCTGCCGGATCTCGATCTGCGGCGCGTTCGCACGATCATCACCGGGCGGCCGGAACCGGACCGCGTGCGCACCGAGGCGTGGTTGACACGTCATGGGTTCGGGCATCTGCAACTGGTCATGCGCACGCCCGGCACGCACGACGAAAGCCCCGCCGGCGCGGCCGCTCACAAGGCGGCCGCCGCGTTGCGCGGCGGCGTCACGCACTTTGTCGAAAGCGATCCGGCGCAGGCTTTGTTGATCGCGCAACAAGCGCCGTTGCTGCGCGTGATCTGGTGGGACGCGCGGACGCAAACCGGCATGCTGGTCGGTGCGCGCGCGTGGGCCTGAGCTAGCTCTCTCGCGCTTCCTTGCCGTCGCGCAAACGCAGATGCCGCGCGGCCCGCTGCGACGCGACCACGATCAGCTTCATCGTCGCGCGGGTTGCGCCGACAAACAGCTTGCGCGCGATCCGCTCGTCGAAGGTGTCGAAGTCGACCTCGGTGAAAATCACGCACGGCGCCGCCTGCCCCTTGAAGCGATAGATCGACTCGAACAGCACGTCGCCTTCGCGGTATTCGGGGTTGCCGAACAGATCGTATTTGCCGGTAAAACTGCGCAGCCGGTGCGGGCCGAGTTGGTCCAGTGCGGTCATCGCCGACCCTTCGCGACCGCGAAACGACAGCACCACGATGTCCTGTTTGCGAAAGCCGAGCGACAGCGCCTGCGTGATCGCGCGCTTGGTGGCGTCGATGCTGCCTTCGGCGGCGTTCGCTTCGTCGTACACCGACAGCGAAATCTCGGAGCCGTCGAACGGACTGCCCGACGCGAGCGCCGCCGCGACCGGCACCGAGCCGCCGACCACGTCGCGCACATAGTCGAGAATGTCGCGCGGACTGCGATAGTTGGTGGTTTCCTTCAGCGTGGTCCAGCCGGGTAGCGCTACGGGTTCGCGCATGTACAGATTCTGCAGCGGATCCTCGAGCCACCACCACGCGGCGCCGGGACGCAGCAGGCGTTCGAGCGCGGCCACCCACGGTTGCTGGAAGTCCTGGCCTTCGTCGACGATCAGCACGTCGAATTGCCAGCGCGCGTCGATCGGCGTGCCGGCGAACGTCGTTTCGAGCTGATTGAACACGTCGCCGGCCTGGAAGTCCGGTTCGCGACCGGCGTCGCGTGCAATCCAGTCGCACAACTGGTGATAGTTCGCCACCTTCGCCTCGGGCGGCGCGACCCGCACGATGTGGTCCGCCAGCGGCCGGTTGAAACACACGTACAACGGACGCCGACCCCGCGCCACCGCGTCTTTCATGACCTGCACCGCGAGTTGCGTCTTGCCGGAGCCGGCCGTGCCGGTCACGCGCAGGCGAAACGGTGTGAATTCGAGCCGCCGCGCCCAGGTGGCGAGACCGCCCGCGAGGCGCGTGACGAGCGTGCCCGCCTGGCCGACCAGCGCGCTGGTGTCGGGCGAGAGCGCGAGTTCGTCGGCGAGAAAATGATGGATCTTCGGCGCGCAGGCGAGACGCGCTTCGTCGACCGGCAAGGCTTCGCGGATCACCGCCGCGAGCCGGTCCTTGCGCGTCGCGTCGACGATACGTGCGGGGTTCACGCCGGCAATCGACGCGTCTTTGACGACATGATCCGGGCAGTACAGCAGTTCCTCGACGAAATAGGTGCCCGCGCCGAACGCCGCGGTCAGACGCCGGTGCAATCCCTCGACGGTGTGCGCAAGCGCGATCGCCACATTGCGCTCGGTCTGCAGATGCACCTTGACGAGCCCTTTCGAGGTCTCGCGCAGAAAGCCCGTTTTCTGTTCGACGATCATCACGCGCCCGGCCGGGCTGACGATCACGAAGTCGGCCTCGCCGAACACCGAGAAGTTCTGGTTCAGGCGCGTCCAGTGCACGCCGTGATAGACGGTGTAGTCGTCGGACAGCGCCGTTTCCAGCAACGCGAGGGTTTCGCGTTCGCGGGCCGCCGCGCCGGTGGCGGCGAGGCTCTTCCAGTCGTCGGGGACAATGCGGGCCATCCGGTGCCTCGTCGTAGTCGGGAGCGGCCATTGTACGCAACGCGTGGGGATTGCCGAACGCCGGCGGCCGCGCTCCGCAAAGGCGCGCGCATCGTGTATCGTTACCGGCTGAACGCCGCGCAGCCGGCGCGGCTTGCCAACTTTGCCAACTTGCCAAGAAAAGGATTGACCGGATGATTACGATCTGGGGACGCACCAACTCGGTTAACGTCCAGAAGGTGTTGTGGTGCTGCGATGAACTGGTGCTGCCGTACGAGCGCATCGACGCGGGTCTGCAATTCGGCCGCAACAACGAGCCCGACTATCTCGCGATGAACCCGACCGGCAAGATTCCGACGCTGGTCGACGACGACTTCGTGCTGTGGGAATCGAACGCGATCCTGCGTTACCTGGTGCTGCAATACGGCGAAGCGAGTCTGCTGTATCCGGCCGAGCCGAGAGTGCGCGCGAGTGTGGACCGTTGGCTGGACTGGTCGCTGTCCACGCTGCAACCCGCCGAGCGTCCTGTGTTCTGGGCGCTCGTACGCACACCGGCGGACGCGCGCGACAACGCCAAACTCGCCACCGATTTCACGGCGGTCACCGCGCTGTGGCGCATGCTGGACAGCCATCTGCAGGCGCGCTTTTTCCTCGAAGGCGAGAAGTTCACGCTGGCCGACATCGTGATCGGCGCATACGCGAAACGCTGGTTCGGGCTCGACGGCGTGGAGCGCCCACCGCTGCCGAATCTGGAGCGCTGGTATTCGCGTCTTGCCACGCGCACGGGGTTCAAGAAGTACATCGATTTCCCGCTGACCTGAACCGCGGGGCGTCGACTGACAACGAGGAGCCGGCCGACGTTGGCCGGCGCGCGGTGCCCGAGCGCGCTGGGTACCTCGGGAGCACCCAGCACAGCGCGGCGCGCTGACCTTTATAATTGACCCATGAAGACCGCCAAGCCCGCCGCGCTCGCCGCCAAAGCCCCCTCCGCCGCTACTGCGCATGCCCATGAGCCGGGGCACACGCACGGCGTTTCGCAGGAAGCCGCGCTGACGCTCGCCGACGAATACTGCCGCGAACGCGGCGAAAAACTCACGCCGATTCGCCGCAAGGTGCTCGAATTGCTGCTGAATTCCGGCCGCGCCACCAAGGCCTATTCGCTGCTCGACGAAATGCGCCAGATCCATCCGGGCTCGGCGCCGCCCACGGTTTATCGGGCGCTGGATTTCCTGCTGACCGCCGGGCTCGTGCATCGGATCGAATCGATCAATGCCTTCACGGTGTGCCACGATCTGACGCAGTGCCAGCACGGCATTCTGGTGGTCTGCCAGCAGTGCGGTAACGTGACCGAGCTGCATCAGCCGAAGCTGCGCCAAGCGCTCGTCGCGCAGATCGAAGACGCGGGCTACCGCCTCGCCAGCGACGAAATCGAATTGAAGGGATTGTGTTCCGCGTGCCAGGCCGCGGAAGCGGAGGCCGACGCAGGGTCAGCGGCGGCGGTCGCCGCCAAGTAGCGCGGCCGCCACGGGCCTCACGGGCTCAATGCGCCGCAACGACAACCGTCGATCGGCCCATCCTCACCCTGTCATGAACCCGGTTAACCCGCCGCGCGCGCGTCGATCGCGTCGTGCAGCAACGTCACGAGGTCGTCGGGTAAAGCGGGTTTGGTCATGAAATGCTGGAAACCCTCGCCGATGCTGCGCAAGCGGTAGGCTTCGTCGGTGTGACCTGTTAGCGCCACCGCCACCGAAGGCGCGTGATCGCCGCGAATCTCGTGGTCGCGTAGCCGCTGGATCAGATAGAAACCGTCCATGGCCGGCAAATCGAGGTCGCACACCACGGCATCGGGCAACAGCCGCAAGGCCGCTTCCACGCCCTCTTCCGCATCCGCAACGGCGCAGACCTGCGCGCCTTCCGCTTCGAGTAACAAGGTCAACGACTCCCGGCTATCCGGGTCGTCTTCGACGAGCACGATCGTGGCCTGATCGAGTCTCAATGCTCCGTTCATTTTCTGTTGTTGCTCTAAGAATCCGGTTAGGCCGTCCGACGTGGCCAATGTATCGTTCTGCTGCGTGCCGCCGATTCGCGCGGCTGCGATGTCGCTGTTCATGGTTCCGACTCGATTTCGCACGCCGAGTTTCAGGCCGGTCGACAATTGAAACGTATCGACCCAGCCGACTCGCGCGCACAGTAACGCGCCAAAATTGCACGCCAATGAAAAACCGGCTTTCGGCGCCGCTCTTCCGGCGACCGATGCCGACACTTCCGATCCGCCACGGCGACGCGTGCCAGCACCCTCGGCACGGCGTTTCCGGCGCGGCGTCCGTTCCGCCATTCCTGTTTTTCTGCAACGCCCGTCGCGCTTCCCTTCGCGCGTGGCGTTCACGTTCATACGAGTGGTAGCACGTAGCGTGCCGCGACGACGTGCACCGAGCAATAACACACGACGTGTTACTCCGCCTTCTGCGGACCGATCCCTTGCACCAGCAACGCGACCGCATGCCGCGCGATCTCCTCGCCGCCGATCTTGCTGCGCACAGGATCGTTGCGCCACAACTTCGACGCGGCCAGCGGCAGAATCGTCAAGCCCAGCAACGTAACGAACACGAGCGCGGGCTCCAGCCCCGCGTTCAGACGGCCCTCCTCCTGCCAGCGCGCGATCGCGGCGAGGGAAGCTTTCTGATGCGTATTGCCGAACCGCTCCTGCATGCGCTGACGCAGCAGGCCGCCGTCGCTGATCACTTCGCGCACCCACAGTGACGGGAACCACGGGTGATCGGTCGCCACTTGCACGATCCGCCGCGCGAGTTGCGTGATCGCGGCAACCGGATCGTCGGGATTCTCCTGAAACGGCACGCCGAGACCCGCGCGCAACGGCGCGAAGCGTTCGTCGATGAGCACGTCGAGCAGTTGATCGCGGGTCTTGAAGTAGTAATGCACCATGGCCGGCGTGAAACCCGCCTCGCGGGCAATTTCCCCGAGTGTGGTGTCCACGATGCCCTGACGCGCGAACAGCGCGAGCGCGGCGTCGAGCAGCCGACTTCGCTGCTCCGGACCGCGCGGGGTGCCTGACGGACGGCCCGGGCGGCGCGCGAGCTGCGGCGCACCCGTTGCATCCTGCTTGTCTGACGGAATCCTTGCCATTGCATTCAATTTGACGGCTGCTATGATGTCTCCTATATTAATCGTTAAGTTAATTAATTTCAATACGACTCCCCCATGGAACAACCCACCCTTCAATCTTCCGACCTGCCGTCCGGCCCAGCGCCGGCGGGTGGGCGAACGGCCGATCATCCGCCGATCCGCCTGCTGTTTCCGGCCCTGCTGCTGGTGATGCTGCTCGCGGCGCTCGATCAGACGATCGTCTCGACCGCGCTGCCCACTATCGTCGGCGAACTCGGCGGGCTCAACAATTTGTCCTGGGTGGTGACCGCCTACCTGCTCAGCTCGACCATCGTCGTGCCCTTGTACGGCAAATTCGGCGACCTGTTCGGCCGCAAGATCGTGCTGCAGACGGCGATCGTCGTGTTTCTGGCCGGCTCCGCGTTATGTGGCGTCGCGCAGAACATGACGCAACTGATCCTGCTGCGCGCGCTGCAAGGGCTCGGCGGCGGCGGTCTGCTGGTCGTGACGATGGCCGCGATCGGCGACGTGATTCCGCCGGCCGAGCGCGGCCGCTTTCAGGGCGTATTCGGCGGCGTGTTCGGTCTGGCCACCGTGATCGGGCCACTGCTCGGCGGCTTTCTCGTCGAGCACCTGTCGTGGCGCTGGATTTTCTACATCAACCTGCCGCTTGGCATCATCTCGCTCGCCGTGATCGGCGCGGTCTTCAAGCCGCATGTGCGCCACGTGAAGCACACCATCGACTACATGGGCGCCGCGTTTCTCGCCGGTGCGCTCACCTGCATCATCCTGTTCACGAGCCAGGGCGGCACGATTCTGCCGTGGTCGTCGCCGCAATTGTGGTTCACGCTGGGCATCGGGCTGGTGTCGATCTGGGGCTTCATTCACGAAGAGCGCAGCGCGGTCGAGCCGATCATGCCGCTCGAACTTTTCAAACAGCGCACGTTTTTGCTGAGTAGCCTGATCGGCTTCGTCATCGGCGTCTCGCTGTTCGGTTCGGTGACGTTCCTGCCGCTCTATCTGCAGGTGGTCAAAAGCTCCACGCCGACGCAAGCCGGCATGCAGATGCTGCCGATGATGGGCGGCCTGTTCGTGATGTCGATGGTGACCGGCCGCATCATCAGCAAGATCGGCAAGTACCGCATCTTCCCGATCATGGGCACCCTGCTCGCGGCCGTCGCGATGTTGCTGCTCGCCCGTCTGCAGATCGACACGCCGATTCGTGTGATGTATATCGACATGGGCATTCTGGGCTGCGGACTCGGCATGGTGATGCAGGTGCTGATTCTCGCCGTGCAGAACACGGTCGAGTTCAAACATATGGGCGTGGCCACTTCCGGCGCGACCTTGTTCCGCTCGATCGGCGGCTCGATCGGGGTCGCCGCGTTCGGCGCGGTGTTCTCGAACGGTCTCGCCTCGCGCCTCGAAAAATTGATGCCGCCCGACACCGAATTGCCGCACGCGCTCGGGCCCGCGGCCATCCACCAGTTGCC
This sequence comes from Paraburkholderia sp. BL21I4N1, assembly GCF_002973525.1. Taxonomy (GTDB): domain Bacteria; phylum Pseudomonadota; class Gammaproteobacteria; order Burkholderiales; family Burkholderiaceae; genus Paraburkholderia. Next base: position 113,768 of record NZ_PVEN01000009.1, on the reverse strand, counting down.
CGCCGCATTACGCGAAGATTATCTGCAAGCGTTCGCCGGTGCGTTGCACACGGTGTATCTGTCGGCTGCATGCGTGGTGGTGCTTGCCTTCGTGCTGACGTGGTTACTGAAGGATCATCCGTTGCGCAAGCATTGATCTTCAGCGCGCTTCACACTAGCGCATGATGCATGCGCTTATTGACGAGGTCGGCCGCCGCAGGCGCCGACCTCGTCGTGCTTTTGTCGCTGCAAACGCGCGCCTAAAATGAAAAAACGTCGCGCTCGCTCGTCCTGCCAACATGCACGGTATTTCGTCGTACCTACAAATGTTCGCTAGCGCACACAGGATAGGTACGAACGTCGATTGACGTGCCATTTAAAACGCCACATATTGCGAGCAGCGGCAGCGCAAGCGCGAGTTTGCAGCCCTAGACTCTCCGGCGCATGTGGATCGTGATTTCCGCGGACCTGGCGGCCGCTTCAATCCGATCCGGAGCATGCCGTAACGGCATCGTTTTCCTCAGGTGGGTCCTCAGCATGGCCACCCAGACCATCACCGGCCACAGTTTTCCGACACCGTGCAAACGCTGCGGCGGCGCACTGTACCGGCAAGTCGACTATTGCCCGTATTGCGGCGCGGTGCATCCGCTCGAAGGCGGTCCGCACAAGCGCGCCGTGATTCCCGGCAGCCGCGCGAGCGCAATGAATAAGGTGGCGCAAAAAATCGGTTTCGATCCCGCCGCACCGGGCGAACCGGATCTCGCCTCGCGCACGGCGAATGCGGGTGAATCGCTGCCCGGCGAAGCCGTGATGCACACGCCGTCGATCGTGGCCACGCATCCGCCGGCGCCGGCGCTCACCGATTTGCCCGAGTCGAAGCATCGCGCCGCGATACCCAATCGCAGGACCACGTTGCTGATTGTCGGCGTGCTTGTCGTCATCGGCCTGGTGGCTGGCGCCTATGCACTATTCGGCGACAGTCGCGATTCGCAGAACGGCGGCAACGATCAAAGCGCCGACGCGACGCAGGACGCCAGAACCACCACCGGCACGATCGCTCTTTATAAACCGCAAGAGGCCCAACGGGCTCAACAGAGCGCTGCGAATACGCCCGCCGCGCCGGGCGCCAACGTCCGAGCCAATCCAATCTTTCCGACCGCGCCGGTCGTGCAGCCGCTCGCCGCAGCGCCCGTCAAACCGGCACCGCAGTTCCGCGATGCCGCGCAAGCCGTGCAGGCGGCGCGACTCGCTTTCCGTGCCAACGACCTGTCCACGGCTCAGGCCGCGCTCGGCGCCGCGCAAACGCTGCAGCCGGGCAACGCGGACGCCCAGGATCTCGCGATCGAATTGCGCCCGTTGACCGCGCGCCGCGACGCCGCCTTGCAGGCGGCGCAAACCTGCGTCGCCCAACAGTCCTGGCCCTGTGCGCGTCAGCATGCCAACGAGGCGCTCACCATCGATACCGGCAACGACACGGCGAAAATCATCCTGGAGCGCGTGATTCGCGAGACCGGCTGGGCGCCGCTGAATTCGCACGCCGCGACGGCGGCTCAGTAGCGGATCGTTGGGATACCGAACGACGCGGCGGATTTCTCGGCCGCGTGGCGCAAGCGCTGAATCGCGCCGTTCTGAGCGGCAACAGACGGACACGACACGCGCGCCCCAGCGACCCTACCAGGGCAAACCGGCTCAACGGTGCTTCACGCGCGCCGACGCGGGAAGCGGAACGAACCTCACCGATAGGTAGAGAGACCATGCTGAAGAGACTTTTGGCGGGATGGCTGGGGCTGGCGCTGCTGGTCGCATCTTCTCTGGTGTGTGCGGAACCTACGCACTACAAGATCGTCACCGGTCCGGAGCGCGGCACGTATATCCAGTTCGGCCAGGATCTGTCGAAATGGGTGGCACAGCCGGCGGGCATCGACCTGGAAGTGATGGCGTCGAAGGGTTCGGCCGAGAACGTGCAGCGCATGCGCTTCGAGTCCGGCGTGAAGCTCGCGCTCGTGCAATCCGACGTCTATCAGGCGTACATCGACATGGCCAACGCGGGCAATGCCGACGCCGGTACGGCAATCCGTCCGCTGCGCCTCATCATGCCGCTCTATGACGAAGAAATTAACGTCGTGGTGCGTGCCGATTCGCCGATGAAAACCTTCGCCGACATCAAGGACAAAACCATCAGCGTCGGCCTGCTCGGCAGCGGCACCGCGCAATCGGCCACGACGCTCTATCACCTGATGTTCGGCCAGTCGATCCCCGAACAGAATATCCAGCATCTGAGCAATGAAGACGCGCTGGCCGCGCTGATCGTCAAGAAAGTGGACGTGGCCATCATCGTGGTCGGGCAGCCGGCGAAACTGTTCAACGACATGAATCCCGAACTGCTGAACCAGCTTCGCCTGCTGCGCGCCGATCCCAACGCGCCGGAAACCTTGCGCGCCAAACAGACCTATTTCCCCGCGACGATCCGCGCCACCAGCTACCCGACCTGGATCAAGGAAGACACGCCCACGCTGACCGTCAAGGCGTTTCTCGTCACCTACGACTACGGGCTGCGCGACACCGTCGTCAATCTGAACCGCTTTGCCGATTCGCTGTGCGCGAACTTCGACAATCTGCAGGAGCACGGGCATCCCAAGTGGAAACAGGTGAAGCTCGAACTGCCCACCCTCGTGCGCGGATGGAAGTACTACTCGCCGGTCGAGAAGCATTTGCGCGCGTGTCTCACCAACAAGAGCGCGGCAATGAACGCGGCGGCGGCGCAGGCCGTGCAGAAACCGCGCGCCACCTGCACGGATCAGGAACGCCTGCTTCTGCTGTGCAAGTAGCCGGCTGATCTGAGCTCAACGGAGCGACGCAAAGCAACGCGGCGGCAGCGCGCGTGCGAGTCACACATGCGCCTGCTGCCGGGAAGCTGCCGTTGCGTCCATTGCACGTTGCAGCGCCTCGTAAACCTTCGGGCGATTGCACTGCGAGACGTTGAAGCGCAGAAATCCGGCCGACGTCTGCGACGCGCTGAACACATTGCCCGGCGCGAACACCACCCCCGCTTCCAACGCATGACGCGCGATATCGGCCGCGTCGAGCGCCTCGGGCAGACGCGCCCACACGAACATGCCGGCGCGCGGCCGCGTCCAAATATCGAGGCCCGCATAGCCGAGCCGCCTGATCGTCTCACTCATCGCATCGGCCAACTTCGCGCGCATCGATTCCAGATGACGCCGGTACGTTCCGTCCACCAGCAACCGATGCACGACGCTTGCGTTGAGCTCGCCATTGCCGAACGAGGTGGCCAGCTTCAGATCGATCAACGACTCCACCCATTCGGGGCGCGCGGCGATGTAGCCGGAACGCGCCGCCGCGGACAGCGTTTTCGAAAAACTGCCGATCGACACGACCCGCGCGAGCCCGTCGAACGCGGCCAGCCGGGGCGCGGCTTCGTCTTCGAAGTCGGCGAAGATGTCGTCTTCGACGATCAGCAGATCATGTTCGCCGGCCAGCTTCAGCAACCGGTGCGCGACGGCCGGCGCCAGCGTCGCGCCGGTCGGATTGTGGATCGCGGAGTTGGTCACGTAGAGTCGCGGACGATGCTCGATCAGCGCCCGCTCGAACGCCGCCAGATCGGGACCGGACGGCGTATAAGGCACGCCGACGATCCGTGCGCGATGCGCGCGCAGCAAGGCCTGAAAGTTGAAGTAGCACGGGTCGTCGATCAGCACGGTGTCGCCCGGTTCGAGCAGAAACCGGCACACCAGATCGAGCGCATGAGTGCCGCCGTCGGTCAGTACGATCTGCTCGGGCGGTGCGTCGACGCCATGCTGCGCGAGCCGCCACGCCAGTTGCTGACGCAGCGCCGGCAGCCCATACGGACTGGCGTATTCGGCCAGCGACGCCTGCGGATCGCGCGCCAGGGCCCGCAACGCGCGGCGCACGCCGTCTTCCGGCAACCACGCAGGCGGCATCCAGCCGCAACCCGGCTTCAACACCTTCGAGCCCGCTTGCAGCGACTGCCGCGTGAGCCACAGCGGATCGACCTCCCGATCGAGACGCGGTCCGAGATCGGCGAGCGCGAGCGGCGGCGCGTGACCCGACACGAAAAAACCCGAGCCGCGCCGCGCGACGATCGCGCCTTCCGCGACCAGCCGGTCGTAGGCCTCCACCACTGTCGACTTGGACACACCGAGGGTCTCCGTCATCGCGCGGATCGACGGCACGCGCGCGCCCGGCATCAGCGAGCGGCTCGCAATGCGTTCGCGCAGACTGTCCATCACCGTGCCGACACGCGTGCCCGAGGCCGCACGGTTACTATCGCTTTCCGCCATCTGTACTGCTCCACGGTAAGTACAGTTTGTACGAATTGTACTGTTCCGTAGCTTACCCTTTGCGGCGCAAAAGCGCATGCTATGTGCTTCATTCGCCTTCGCACGGACACTTTCGATGGACAAGACAACCAACGGCTGGCTAAGCGGCATGATCGGCGTGCTGATTTTCAGCGGCTCGCTGCCGGCCACGCGTATCGCGGTGCAAGGTCTCGACCCGGTGTTCCTGACGGTTGCCCGCGCGACCATCGCCGGCACGCTCGGTCTCCTGTTATTGCTGGTGTTTCGCGAGGCCCGCCCGGCACGTCGCGATCTGATTCCGCTGGTAATCGTCGCCCTTGGGGTGGTGGTCGGCTTTCCGCTGCTGACAGCGCTCGCGCTGCGCCACGTGAACGCGGCGCATGCCGTGGTGTTCGTCGGCCTGCTGCCGCTCGCCACCGCGATCTTCGGCGTGCTGCGCGGCGGCGAACGCCCGCAGCCGGCATTCTGGCTATTCTCCGCGCTCGGCAGTAGCGCGGTGGTCGCGTTCGCGTTGCGCCACGGCATCGACGCGTCGCCTGTCGGCGATGCGCTGATGCTGGCCGCGATCATCGTCTGCGGGCTGGGCTATGCCGAAGGCGCGCGGCTGTCGCGCCACCTCGGCGGCTGGCAGGTGATTTCGTGGGCGCTGGTGCTGTCGTTGCCGCTCATGCTGCCGCTCGCGTGGTGGACGCGCCCCGCGTCGTTCGACGGCGTCAGTCATGCCGCGCTGTGGGGGCTTGCGTACGTGTCGCTGTTCAGCATGCTGATCGGTTTCGTGTTCTGGTATCGCGGCCTCGCGCTCGGCGGCATTGCCGGGGTCGGGCAGTTGCAACTGCTGCAGCCGTTCTTCGGCCTGCTGCTGGCCGGCTTGCTGTTGCATGAAGAAGTACCGCTCGCCATGATCCTCGTCACCGTCGTGGTGGTGGCCTGCGTGGCGGGCGCCCGGCGCTTCGCGCGGGCTGCGCCGGCGCGCCCGGCTGTCTGACGGGAACCGGCCGGATCGGCGCAACGCGGCGCGATACAACGCCGGCGGCCGGTCGACTATGTCATCATCCCGACGACCGTTCCACCACTGCCTTGCGCCGCGATTACGATGCCGACCGCTTTTACCCAAACCGTCGAAGCCCGCTTTGCCGAACTCACGCCGACCTCCAAACGCGTCGCCAGCTATATGCTGGCCAATCTCGACCGGCTCGGCCTCGAAACCGCCGACCAGATCGCCCAGCAGGCCGGCACCAGCGGCATTTCGGTGGGGCGCTTCCTGCGCAGCATCGGCTATCAGAACCTCGACGATCTGAAACGCGAACTACGCGGCGCGCAGGAGCGTCCGTGGCTGATCACCGACCGGCTCGACGCGTTCCGCCGCGGCGCCGGTCAGCACGACGAAGCCGCGCCGCACGCGGGCAGTCCCACGGCGCCGAACGCGGCGCTTGCCCATTCGCTCGAACTCGAGGTCGGCGCGATCCAGCATGTCTATCAACTCGCGCAATCACCCGCCTTCGCGCGTGTCGCCGATCGCATCGCCACCGCGGACGCCGTCTACATTCTCGGCATTCAATCCACGCGCGGTATCGGCAACGCGTTCTATAGCTAACTCGAATATCTTCGCCCGCGCGTGTTCTATTCCGACGGCATGTCGGGCTCGTATGTCGATTCGCTGAACTCGGACTTCAAGTCGCCGTATCTGATCGTCACCGACACGCGCGCCTATTCGAAGGTCGCGCGCCGCTATTGCGAAGCGGCCACGCGACGCGGTTTGCCGTTCGCGCTCGTCACCGATATCTATTGTCCGTGGGCGCGCGAATTCGACGGCGACCTGCTGCAGGTGAAAACCGATGTCGGTCAGTTCTGGGATTCGCTCGCGCCGCTCACCTGCCTGTTCAATCTGCTGATCTCGGCAATCGTCGAACGGCTCGGGCCGGGGATCGACGAGCGCGTGGCGCGCAACCGGGAACTGCAAAGCGAATTCGACCAGTTCGATCTTTGACGCCTACGGCGCATTGGCGCGTGCTGCACGGTCCGCTGCAAACCGGGTATCCTCTGCGGCTCGTTCCGAAGGAGGATTCATGAAACTGTCGCTTTGCCTCGTCGCCGCTTTGACACTGTCCGCCGGTGCGTACGCGCAAACCTCGCAAACCTTCCGCTTCGGCGAAGGCCAGAGCTCGCTGCCGTCTGGCAACGACCATGGCGCCGCCGCGCAAGCCAAGGCCAACCCAAAGCACAAGACCCAACACCCGAAGCGTCACCGTGGTCACGTGAAGCAGCCGGACACGACCTCGCATAACTAACGGTTATCGCCCACGAATAGCGGCCATACGCGAAAGCGATTTTTGACTCGCTTCAAATCCGCGCGCGCGGCGGGCATAGTGAAACGTATTCGTCACCACCGGCCATGACAGGAACACGTATGAGCACCGCCCACCCCGCGCCCTCCACGCCCGCCGCATTGAATGCGACCGCGAACGCACCGCTGATTCGCGACGCCACCGAAGCCGATCTGCCCGCGATCCAGGCGATCTACGCGCACCACGTGCTGACCGGCGTCGCCTCGTTCGAGGAAATCCCGCCTTCCGTCGACGATCTGCGCGCGCGGCTCGCGTCGGTGCGCGGCCATGGGCTGCCGTATATGGTTGCCGAGATCGACGGCGACGTCGCCGGCTATTGCTACGCGACGCCTTACCGGCCGCGCGCCGCGTATCGCAACACGATCGAAGATTCGATCTATGTGAACGACGCGTATCGCGGCCGAGGCCTCGGACGCATCCTGCTCGAAGCGCTGATCGCACGCTGCGAAACCGGCCCGTGGCGTCAGATGGTCGCCGTGATCGCCGACGGCGGCAGCGGCGGCTCGCTGTCGCTGCACACGCGGTTGGGCTTCGAATTGACCGGCACGTTGAAGGCGGTCGGCTTCAAGCATGGCCGTTGGCTCGATACCACGCTGATGCAGCGCAAGCTCGGCGTGGGCGATTCGACGCCACCGGACGACGTCGCGTAAGAACGCACCTGAAGCGCTCGCGTCGCCTTGTCACTGGGCGCGCCGGCTCGCTGCGTCTAATGTCAAGGTGACTCGCGGCGCCAACGGGAAACAGCGCGCGAGAGGGTCGATGTCCCGTTCAGCGGAATCGACGTCACCTCGACATTCAGGAGCGCGCCGTGCCTCATCCGTTCTTTTCATGTCAGCGCGTGAAGCGCCCGACGCATCCGGTGCATCCGGCGCGCAGCGTCGACGCAACTCGTTCACGCTTCGCGGCGGTTCGTGCAACCTGGCTGCCGACCTACCTGCTGCTGTGTCTGCTGGCTGCGGCTGGAAACAGCGTCGCCTCGACGATAACGGACTTCGACGGAGCGGTCGCGCGCGGCTTGCCGACTGGATTACGCGGCGACTTGCCGGTTCACGAAACCGCGCGTGCCGATGCGACGCGCGCCGCCGCGATCATGCATGTCGACACGCGCATGCCGGTCAAGCTGGTCTACCCGGACAGCGGCGAAGCCTCGCTGTATCGCGGCAAGGTCGACGGCTATCCGGCGATTTTTACCCGTTACGCGGACCGCCTGGATATTTTCGTCAACGCCGCGCCCCACTCCGACGCCTACAACATCAGCTACGCCGGCGAAAAAACCCACCCTGAAGTACGCGTTCTAACGCAGCCGGCCACGAGCGAAACATTGGGCGACATCGTGCTCCCGGCGATCAAAAAAACACCGGCATCGACTACCGGCGACCGGCCAAAGGCGAAGAGCGGCATTCGCAAACCGCCCGAATGGGTGTTTTCCATTTTCGTTCACGACGACGCCAAAAACGTCGCGCTCAACGATCACCTGAGCTGGTGGATTGGACTCATCGAAGCCATGCTGCCCGCTGGACGCACCATGAAGATCGACATTCGCCGCGACCTTCCCGGCATCACCGACTTTGCCTATACCGGGGGCGACACCGCCAGAAAACTCCTTGACTGGTCGGCACAGGTGGACGCTCAGTTCCCGCAGGACGAGGCCGGCGTCAATAACAAATTCCTCCTTTTCACGGACGAGTGGGTGAGCGCCGGGGTGGGAGGAATAGCTCATCAGGGCGGCGACTATGGCATTGCCAGCGCCAAAGGCCATCAGTTCCTCGCGCACGAATTCGGCCACATGTTAAAGGCAACCCATGAAAACGCCGAGATCAGATACAACGGCTGGTGGTGCGAAACGATCATGTTCGCCACGGCGCTCGATTTACGATCGAACTGCTATGACTACAGCGACGCCAATGAAAAACTGATTCGAGCCTACCTGGAATAACCGTCGCGGCAAACACGCGACGCCCGGTCCCGTCGCGCAACATGACGCACTGCCACGCTGGCGGCCGCGTCGACGGCCGCGTTAAAATCCGCCCATGCCCAACACGCCGCCCTCCGTCCCGCCCTCGCCCGCCGACGCCAACGTCGCGGCCAGCCCTGCGCCGCGCAACGAATACACCGTCGACGAACTCGCGCGCGTCACCGACACCACCGTGCGCAACGTGCGCGCCTATCAGGACCGGGGCCTGCTCGCGCCGCCGGAAAAGCGCGGCCGGGTCGGCGTGTACGACGACACGCACGTGTCGCGTCTGAAGCTGATCAATCATCTGCTGACTCGCGGCTACACGCTCGCGAACATTCAAGACCTGATCATGGCGGTCGACGAGGGCCACGATCTGCGCTCGATCCTCGGTCTGGAAACCGCGATCGGCGGCCGCTGGTCGCGTGAGCGTCCGAAGAAATACTCGCTGATCGAACTGCTGCAAATGTTCGGCGACAAAGCCACGCCGAGCGCGCTCGGCAAAGCGGTCGAGCTCGGTCTGCTGGAGCGCCACGGCCTGTCGTTCGTGTCGGGTAATCCCACGGCGCTGGCCGCCGGCGCCACCATGGCAAAAGAAGGCATTCCGCTCGCCGATCTGCTCGACGCCGTCGGCATCGCCCGACCGCATTTCCAGGCGGTCGCCAAGGCGCTGGTGGATCTCGTGGTCCATCAACTGGATCGCTACGACGCCGACGCACTGCCGCCGCCCGCCGACGTGCCCGCGTTGGTCGACGCGATCTGGCGCGTGCGGCCGCTCGCCATGGTGCTGGTGGAAAGCGAAATGAACCGCGCACTCGAGGAAGCCTCCGGCGATTACCTGGGCGACCGCGTCGCGGCGATCATGGAAAAGAAGCTGGGTCATCCCGCCGACGGCGCCGCGGCGAAACCGGACAAGCCGAAGAAGTAGCGGCACGCCGCACGCCACGTGCGGCGCCGCCGCCCCGCGCGTCATATTCAAATCTCCATTGCTTCGTTGGTGGGGCGCCACGTCCATGCGACGATCCCTGAACGTCGCCGCGACGTGTTTCCCAGCGCTGGCGCCTCCCTGTACTTCAAGTCACGTCCTCTCACATGACTCGCGTGCACACGGACCGCGCTGACGAAGCCCGGCCGGCGCAATCACAATCGCACGCCATGGAGATTCGCCGCATGACCCGTCACGCCCGTTTTTCGCTTCACGTCGCGGCCGCTTTGCTGACGGCATTCACCACCTTCACCACCTTCAACGCCACCGCGCAGTCAGGCGGCAATCACTCCCACGACGTCAGCGACTCCACCCAAGTCCTGCGCATCGGCTACCAGAAGTCCGGCCTGCTCGCGATCCTGAAGGCCCAAGGCTCGCTCGACGAACGGCTCAAACCGCTCGGCTACAGCATCAAGTGGTTCGAATTCCCAGCGGGACCGCAACTGCTCGAAGCGCTGAACGCGAACAGCGTCGACTTCGGCTATACCGGCGCGCCGCCGCCGGTGTTCGCACAAGCCGGCGGCGTGAACTTCGTTTATGTCGGCGCGGAGCCGTCCGGCGAGCACGCGGAAGCAATTCTGGTGCGAAGCGATTCGACGCTGCGCAATGTCGCCGATCTCAAAGGCAAACGGATCGCGCTGCAGAAAGGGTCGAGCGCGAATTATCTGCTGCTCGAAGCGCTGAAAAAAGCCGGCCTGCGTTACGACGACGTTCGTCCGGTTTACCTGGCGCCCGCCGACGCGCGCGCGGCATTCGAAAGCGGCAGCGTCGACGCGTGGGCGATCTGGGATCCCTACTATGCGTCGGCACAGCAGACGTTGAAGGCGCGCACCCTGGTGGACTACACGGGTCTCAACGCTGCCTACAACTTCTACGAGGCCACTCGCGACTTCGCCCAGCAGCATCCCGAGGTCGTCGGCGCGATTCTCGGGCAATTGCGCGCGGCCGGCCTGTGGGTCAACGCGCATCCGGTGGAAACCGCCGCGCTGATCGCGCCAAAGGTGGGCCTCGACCCGAAACTGGTCGAAACATGGGTGCGCCGCTATCCGTACGGCACCACCATCGTCACCGACGACATCGCCCGCTCGCAGCAAGGCGTCGCGGACGCCTTTTACGGCGCTCACCTGATTCCTCGGAAAATCGCCGTGAAGGACGCCGTCTGGCAAAACCCCGTTGCCACGGCGACGCTCGCGGCCAAATAGACCCACCGCCAACAGCCCGACCGATCGCAGCGTGCGGCCGCTCCTAGAGTCGGACATCTAACCGGCTTCTTGCGTCATCCGTTACTCGCCTCTATTGTTACATCAACCAATGTAACAGTTAAGACGGTAAAAAAGGAGACGGATCGGATGAACGCACGCATGACGCCCCACGAGGCCGCCGCAGAGGCATCCGCGCCGGTCGATACCGACATCGCCATCATCGGCTCCGGCTTTGCGGGGCTCGGCATGGCGATTCGCCTGCGGCAAGCCGGCCTGACCGACTTCATCATCGCGGAAAAGGCCGCGTCGGTCGGCGGCACCTGGCGCGACAACCACTATCCCGGTTGCGCTTGCGACGTCCAATCGCACGTCTATTCGTTCTCCTTCGCCCCGAATCCGCACTGGACCCGCATGTTCGCGCGCCAGCCGGAAATCCGCGGTTACCTCGAGGAATGCGCGCAGCGCTTCGGCGTTCAGCGTCATGTGCGTTTTGGCCATGAACTGGCAAGCGCCACTTACGACGAGATCCGCCACCGCTGGCAACTGACGTTCGCGAACGGCCGGCAATGGTCGGCGCGGGTGCTGATTTCGGCGATGGGCGGCCTGTCGCGCGCCGCCCTGCCCGACATTCCGGGGATCGAAAAATTTCGCGGCAAGACGTTCCATTCGCAGCAATGGGACCACGGCTATCCGCTCGACGGCAAACGTGTCGCCGTGATCGGCACCGGCGCGAGCGCGATCCAGTTCGTGCCGCAGATCGCGCCGCGCGTCGCGCATCTGGAATTGTTCCAGCGCACCCCGCCGTGGATCATGCCGAAGGCCGACCGCCCGGTGAAGCCGCTCGAACAGTGGCTCTTCAAACATGTGCCGTTCACGCAGAAGATCATGCGTTCGGCGCTGTACTGCATGCTCGAATCGCGGGCGCTCGGTTTCGCGATTCATCCGTCGCTGATGAAAACCGCGCAGAAGGTCGCCGAGCGGCATCTGCGCCGCCAGGTGCCCGACCCGCAACTGCGCGCCACGCTGACGCCGAACTACACGATGGGCTGCAAGCGCGTGCTGATTTCCAACGACTACTTCCCCGCGCTGTCGCGCCAGAACGTGGCGGTGACCACTACCGGCATCGCCCGCATCGAGGAAGACGCGGTGATCACGACCGACGGCGCGCGCCATCCGGCCGACTGTCTGATCTTCGGCACCGGCTTCCAGGTCGCCGATCCGTTTCCGCCGGGTGTGGTGCGTGGGCGTGGCGGCGTCGATATCGTCGATACATGGCGCGATGGCGCGCATGCGTATCTGGGCACCGCGTTGCCGGGCTATCCGAACTTCTTCATGGTCGTGGGTCCGAACACCGGGCTCGGCCACAACTCGATGGTGTTCATGATCGAGTCGCAGGTCGAGTACATCCTGCGCGCGCTGCAGACGATGAACGCCGAACGCGCCGCCGCGATCGAAGTGCGCCCGCAGGTGGAGCGCGCCTATAACGAGCGCATCCAGCAGAAGCTCAATCGCGCGATCTGGTCGACCGGCGGCTGCAAAAGCTGGTACCTCGATCCGAAGACCGGCAAGAACACCACGCTGTGGCCGGGGTTTGCGTACAAATTCCGCCAGGCCACCAGCACCTTCAGCATGGACGATTACGTCGCCTATGCGCCAGCGCAGCCACCGATGGGTGAAGCGATGCATGGACCGCTGGGAGCGCCGCTGGATGCGCCGGTCGCCGCGTCGGCGGAAGCAACCTGATCCGGACAACAACAACGACAACGTTGAACAGGAGATAAGCCAATGAAAAACTTCACCGACAGAGTGGCCGCGATCACCGGCGCAGGCTCGGGCATGGGCCGCTCGCTCGCGATTCGACTGGCGCGCGAAGGCTGCCATCTCGCGCTCGCCGACCGCAACGCCGCAAGCCTCGCCGACACCGCGCAACTCGCGCAAGCCGCCGCGCCGCAGATCGTCGGCGCGCCGCTGCTCATCACCACGCGCGTGCTCGACGTCGCGGACCGTGCCGCGATGGTCGACTGGGCCGCGGAAACGGCCGCGCAGCATCGGCGCGTCAACCTCGTGTTCAACAACGCGGGCGTGGCGCTGTCCAGCACGATCGAAGGCATGGACTACACCGATCTCGAGTGGATCGTCGGCGTCAACTTCTGGGGCGTGGTGCATGGCACGAAAGCGTTTCTGCCGTATATCAAGGCCTCGGGCGCGGGGCATATCGTGAATACGTCGAGCGTGTTCGGCCTGTTCGCGCAGCCCGGCATGAGCGGCTACAACGCCACCAAATTCGCGGTGCGCGGCTTCACCGAATCGCTGCGCCAGGAACTCGATCTGATGAAGTGCGGCGTGTCGGCAACCTGCGTGCATCCCGGCGGCATTCACACGGGCATCGCGCAATCGAGCCGGATCGCGCCCAACATGGTCGGCTTCATGCTGGAAAACGAACAGCAAGGCAAGGACGACTTCGAGAAGTTCTTCATCACCACCGCCGACGAAGCCGCGCGCGTGATTCTCGACGGCGTGCGCAAGAACAAACGCCGCGTGCTGATAGGACGCGATGCGCGCGCCGCCGACTGGCTCGCGCGCACCTTGCCGGCGGCGTATCAGGCGCTGGTCGTGATGCAGGCGCGCCGCATGAAGCGTCTCGCCGAAAAACGCGCCCGCCGCGCCGCGCAGATCGACGGCAGGCGCGTATGACACGCGTCACTTCATCAACCGCTTCGACAGAACGTTCAGGATCACAAGGAGAAAGGCCATGATGCCGGTTCGCCGCGACCTCCGTTTCAACCTGCCGCCGGAACGTGCCTGCGACTGGCACGTGCAGGGCTCGCATGTGACACACTTCTTCAACGCGTTGTCGCTGCTATTTCCGGCGGGCGAGCGTTTCTTCATGGATAGCGTGCGCAACTATCGCGACCAGATCGACGACCCCGTGCTGAAGAAACAGGTGCTCGGCTTCATCGGCCAGGAAGCGATGCATACGCGCGAGCACATCGAATACAACGACCTGCTGCAGGAAGCCGGACTGCCGGCGCACAAACTCGACAAGCGGCTGTGGGCGATCCTCAACTTCGGCCGTAAAGTGTTGCCGCATTCGTATCAGCTCGCGGTCACCGTTTGCCTCGAACACTACACGGCGATGCTGGCGGCCCTACTGCTGGAAGACGCGACGCGCATCGGCGGCTCGGTGGAAGGCTATGCCCAGATGTGGACCTGGCATGCGCTGGAGGAAACCGAGCACAAGGCCGTTTCGTACGACGTGTGGAACACCGTGCTCAAGCCCGGCCTCGGCCGGTACCTGCTGCGCACCGGCACCATGCTGGCCACCACCTTCACGTTCTGGTTGATCGTGTTCGACTTCCACCTGCGTCTGCTGATCGCCGACCGCAAACGCGGCGGCCATATTCGCGGCATGTGGCGAGTCGTCAAATATCTGTACGGTCCGCGTCATGGCGTGTTTCCGCGGATTGCCGGCGAATGGCTGAGCTTTTTCCGGCCCGGCTTCCATCCGTGGGATCACGACAATCGCGCGCAGCTGGCGCGGATCGACGGTCTCGTCGCCGCCGTCGACGCCACCAATGCGAGCCTCCCGAGCACCCGCAAAGCCGCGCGGCGCGGCGCCCAGGCGGCCGCGTGATACGCGACACGCTGGCGGTCGTGGCCGGCGACGTGCGGCTCGCGGTCTACGTCAGCGGGCCGCGCGACGCGCCGCCAATCGTGCTGGTGCACGGTTATCCCGATTCGGCTGCTGTGTGGGAACCGGTGCGCGCGCAACTGGATGCGCGCTACCGCGTTATCAGTTACGACGTGCGCGGCGCGGGCGCCTCCGAAGCGCCGGCCACGCGCGGCGCTTACCGGCTGGAACGTCTGGCCGCGGACCTGCTGGCGGTGGCCGACGCAACCTGCGGCTCGCGGCCGTTTCATCTGGTCGGCCACGACTGGGGATCGATTCAGAGTTGGGAGGCGGTAGCCGATCCCGCGTTCAAAGGCCGCATTGCGTCGTATACGTCGATTTCCGGGCCGTGTCTCGATCACGCGTCGCTCGGATTGCGCGGGGACGATGATGCGCAGATAACGCAGCAGACCGCGGATCAAGCGGCGCATCAACCCGTCAAACGCCCGTTCGGCAGCGGTCTGCGGCAAACGCTCAAGTCCTGGTACATCGTCTTTTTCCATCTGCCGTGGCTGCCGGAGCTGGTGTGGCGCGCCGGCGGCGCCCGCTTCTGGCCGCTATGGCTGCGCGTGACCGAACGCATGCGCCCTGAGCGCGACCCCGCGCAAACGCGCAACGCGCTCAACGGTCTGAATCTGTATCGCGCGAATTTCATCGACAAATTGCTGCGGCCGCGCTCGCGCCATGCGCATGCGCCGGTGCAGTTCATCGTGCCGCTGCGCGACCGCTATGTCGGGCCGGCGCTATCGCTCGGGCTGGAGAGATGGCTCGGCCCGTATCAGCGCACGGAGATCGATGCAGGCCATTGGGTCGTGCTGCGCGAACCCGAGCGGATTGCCGCGCTGGTCGAACGCTTTGTCGAGCAGCACCGCGCCGGTCTTGAAGAGACGCCCGGCGCGACGATCAGCGCTCGCGCGGCAGGCGTGTGAACAGCGTGGGATAGTCGATCACGAGACCGTCTTCGTCGACCGTCAGATTCGCCGTGAAGTTGCGGAACAGGCCTTCGTAGCGATATTCACGGTTCAGCGCAATGCACGCATACGCCTGCTCGGCGCGCGTGACCTGCAAATCCGGCGTCGAGATATACGCCACCGAAATCGGCTGACGCGCGCCTTCCGCCAATTGCAGACGCCGGATCGGCAACGTGTTGGTGTAAGGCGTGGCGGCAATGTCGATGTCGATGCAACCATCGAGCGCGCTCAGCACGAGGCCGTGACCGTCGCGCCAATGGCCCTGACCGTCGCCGTGCAATTCGAGCTCTGCGCCGCCGACGATCTTCAGCCACGCATGCGTCGTGCGCCATTGCACGTCGCAGCGCACCGTGTAGTGCAATCCATACGCCTTGCCGTAGCGCTGTCCGACCACCACGCTTTCCACCGCGAAGCCGTCCTCGCGGACGTCGAACGCGAGATGTTCGATTCCTTCGCCCTCTTCCGAAGTCCATCGTAGTTCACGCATGGCCTGCCTCCTTTTGAAACGGCGCGGCCCGCATGCATCGGGTTGCGCCGGGTGTTCGCCGGGTTCAGGGGTTTCCTATCCCGGCGCGAAAGCTTTCGGTTCGCCGACACAGCGTTGCGCACGCCCATGCAGCGAGCAAGGTGTCGCAAATAGCCACTATCAACGCCCCGCGATGCCCGCGGCGGCGCCGCTAGCCTATGCTCGCGGTTCCGCTCCATTCCGACCTGGCCCGCACCTGACGCTTGAGTGTCGTGTCGCGCGCGTCGTCGAATTCATACCACGCCTGAAACCATGCACGCCGCCTCGACCCAAGCAAAATCCGCCGCCCTGCGCACCCTGTTGCGCAGTCTCGGCCAGATCGTGCTGCAGCCGAATGCGTTCACCGGCGCGTGCCTGCTCGCCGGATGGCTGCTGGCCGACCCGCGCCTCGCCTGCGCGGCGCTGATGGGCGCGACCGCGGCCAATGTGAGCGCCATGCTGGCCGGCTATCGGGAAGCCGATACGCGCGATGGACTGCACGGCTTCAACGGCGCGCTGGCGGGTCTCGCCGCGTTCAATTTCATCGCCGACAATGCGACGGCCGCCGCCGTGGCGATTCTCGCCGCGACCGCGACCGCGTGGTTTCTCGAACCATGGTCGCGCCGGCTGCGCGCGAACGGGCTAGGCGTCTTTTCCAGCCCGTTTCTGATTGTCACATGGCTTTGGCTGCCGATGATGACGAGCGGCGCACCGGTGGCAACCCAGGCGGTCACGCAACCGTTCATGGCAACGCAATGGCTGAACGGCCTACTTGGCGCGCTCGCACAACCCGGCTTTGCCTCGGGCGCACTGCCGGGCCTGCTTGTGCTGATCGGGATCGCTGCGGCGTCACGCAGGCACGCGCTGTGGGCGCTGACCGGCAGCGCGCTCGCCAGCATGGCGCATGTGTGGCTCGGCGCCACGGCGAGTTCGCTCGACGCGGGCCTGTTAGGATTCAACGGCGCGCTGACTGCGATCGCGCTGGCCGATTGCGGCGCCGCGGCAACGCTCAGCGGCGTAGGCGTCGCGGTGCTGTTGCAAGCGGTGGCGAGCTACTTCGGCTGGCCGGCCATGACGGCACCGTTCGTGCTCGCGAGCTGGAGCGTGCAATGGTTTCGGCATCGCTTCACGCGCGGTGCCGTGGCGCGAGACGCGATGAAACGCATCGATCGCTCTCGGCAACTTTCCTGATTGAATGGGACTGGAGACAAACATGTCTTTCACTCATGCCCCTGCCGGCCGTATCGCCGAAACGGGACCGCTGTCCGAAGCGGAGCAACAGACGCGCGTCGACCTCGCCGCAGCGTATCGTCTCGCCGCGCTCAACGGCTGGGACGATCTGATCTACACGCATATCTCCGCCAGCGTGCCCGGCGAACCGGGCCACTTTCTGATCAATCCGTTCGGCCTCGCCTTTGACGAAGTGTGCGCGTCGAACCTCGTCAAGATCGATATCGACGGCAACATTATCGGCAAGAGCGAGCATCCGGTGAATGCGACCGGCTTCGCGCTGCACGCCGCCGTTCACGCGGCGCGCGCGGACGCGTTCTGCGTGATGCATCTGCACAATACGGCCGGTGTGGCGGTGTCGGCGCAACCGGCCGGTTTGCTGCCCGCATCGCAACACGCGCTGCGCTTTTATGGCCAACTCGCCTATCACGACTACGAAGGCCTCGCGTTCTCACCGAGCGAGGGCGAGCGTCTCATCGCGCATCTCGCCGACAAACCCGCCATGCTGCTGCGCAATCACGGCACGCTGACCGCCGGTCGCACGGTGGCCGAAGCCTACGTGCTGATGGCGACACTGCTCAAGGCATGTGAAATCCAGTTGCAGGCGCAAGCATGCGGCGCGGAACTGGTGGTGCCGAGCGATGCGATCGCGGCGCGTACCGCCGAACAGCTTTACGATGGCGGCGCTATTGAAGGCGCGCTCGAATGGCCTGCGTTGCTGCGCAAGCTCGATCGAATCGATCGCGCTTATCGTCACTGACGTCCTCACGGAACTCGCGCCACACGGCCCGCGTTACCTCAATTCTTTAACGGAGTCATGTCATGCCCACGTTTCATATCGAACTCTTCGAAGGCCGCACGGTGGAACAGAAACGCCAGTTCGTCGAAGCCATCACGAAAGCGACCTGCGAGTCGCTCAACGTCGAACCGAATTCGGTGGACATAATTTTGACCGACGTGAAACGCGAAAACTGGGCAACGGGGGGGCGTTTGTGGTCGGACGCCGAGGCTTGAGGCGTGGCTTGAAGGTTGCGTGAGCACCTAACCTGTCGTCCAGAATTCCGCGCGCATTGCACGCGCAGTGAGTACAGCGCCGCGACGCTTGTCTGAAACGCGTCGCGGCGGCGGCGTAAAGCGCACAATCACGTCCTACGCCGCCACTAAAAGCACCGCTTAGAACTTGTGGATAATACCCACGCCCGCGGCGAACTGGCTGCGTGACGACGACGGTGCGCTGTTCTGACCGTCGCCGATATCGGCCGTTGCGTTGATGATGCTGGTGCCGTTCGTCGCCAGCGTCTGGCCGCCCGCGCGCTGATACGCCTCGAGCGCGTACAGACCGGTACGCTTGGAGAGGCTGTAGTACTGCGACAGGTTGAACTGCTGATAACGCGCCGAACTCGTAATGCCGTTCGCCTGCGTGGCGCGCGTATAGCTATAGCCAGCAGCCAGATCCAGCGCCGTCACCGGACGGTAGTGCAGCACCGCGCCACCCGTGTTGAAGATCGCGGTGGTGTGGAACGGCGAATTGATGCCCGCCACGTACTGCACGTTCGAGTACGAGAACGACACGTCCCATGACGAGCTGAACGCGTAACCGCCGGTCACGGCCACGCGTTGCTGCGCCGCCGATTTCTGATAGCCGTTGTTGATGCCCGACACACCCGCCTGCGCGCCCGCGTTCGACGTCGTGGAATCCGCACCCCACGCGCCGCCGCCCGGCGTCGAGTTGTTGATACGCTGGAAGCCCACCGCGATACCGAACGGACCGGTAATGTATTGCAGCGCCGCGCTCCACGTCGAACCGGCGTTCAGGCTGCCTGCCACACCGCCCAGCGAGTACGAACCGCTTGCCGTGAAACCGTAGAAATTCGGCGACGTGTACACCAGCGAATTGTTCGCGCGGTACAGCGTGTCGAGCGAATCGATATCGCCCGGGTGCGCGCCGTAGGCGCCGGTCAGCCACGTGGTCGGGCTATACGGCGACAGCAGCGTGTAATACGACGTGTACTGGCGGCCGGCCGTCAACGTACCGTACGTGGTGTTGGCGACGCCCACATACGCCTGGCGGTTGAACGCCAGACCGGAAACGCCTTGCGCGCCAGTGGCGCTGTTGAAGCCCTCTTCCAACTGGAAGATCGCCTTGGTGCCGCCGCCCAGATCCTCACCACCCTTCAAACCGAAGCGGCTACCCGCCCAGATCCCGTTGACCATCTTGACCGCCGAGCGACCGCCCGAGGTCGACCCGAGCGACGTCTGACTGCTCTGATAACCGATCCCGGTATCGACGATCCCGTACAACGTCACGCTGCTCTGAGCGTGCGCGCCAAGGGCGACCAACCCAAGCGCAGAAGTTGCTAGTGCCTTTTTCATTTGTGCTCCTCTGTTGAAAATTATTTTTTGATTCACGGCGCCGCGCGGGCGCCGCCGAGTGTGAATATGAATCCGCTCAGAACACCGGGTGGCCATTGATCAGGCTCGGCAGCCAGGTCGAAAACATCGGTACATAGGTGACGATATTGATCGCGCTGAAAATGGCCAGGTAGTACGGCCAGGCCACCTTGGTGGTCTCGCCGATCGACACGTTGCCGATCGCGCAGCCGATGAACTGCACCGAACCGATCGGCGGATGCACGAGGCCTAACGAACAGTTCAGCAGAATCATGATGCCGAACTGCACCGGCCCCACGCCGGCATGCATCGCCATCGGCAGGAACAGCGGCGTCGTGATCAGGATATGCGCCGCCATGTCGACGAACGTGCCCAGGAAAACCTGCAGCAGGTTGATGTACAACAGCATCAGCCACGGCATGCTGGTCGCGCCGTCGAGCATGCGTTCGATCGCGTCCGGAATCTCCAGATAAGCCATCTGGTAACGCAGCATGTTCGACACGCCGATCAGCAGCAGCACCACGCCGGTCGTCTTCGCCGCTTTCGAGAGTGCGTGGAACAGCTTCTTCATCGTCATCGAGCGATACACGACGACGGTCAGCACCAGCGAATAGAACACGGCGATCGCTGCGGCTTCGGTCGCGGTAGCAATGCCCTTGGCGACACAGAACAGAATGATCGCGATCACCATCAAACCGGGCACGGCGCCGACGAACGTTCGGGCCACCGCGTACCAGCCGGGGAATTTCTGCAGTTCGGTCGAACCGTCGGGACGGCGCGGATAACCGTACTTGACCGCTTGCCAGTACGCGGCGAGCAGCACGAAGCCCATCACCCACAGCACCGGCAGCAGACCGGAGAACAGCAGATCGCCGATCGACACACCGCTCATCTGGTGACCGTTCAACGTGCCCGTAATGCCCTGGGCCGCGAACGCGTAGATGATCATGTTCGTCGAGGTCGGCATCAACGCGCCCACCAGCGACGAATGGGTCGTCACATTGACCGCATAGGCCGCGCTGTAGCCTTCACGCTTCATCAACGGAATGACCACGCCGCCCATGGCCGACGTATCCGCCGACGGTGAACCGGACACCCCGCCGAACAGCGTGCAGGCGACCACGTTGGCCATGCCGAGGCCGCCGCGGAAATGCCCGACGGCGGCTTGCGCGAAACGCAGGATGCGGTCGGCGATGCCGCCGTGCAGCATTAGCTCACCGGACAGAATGAAGAACGGCACCGCGAGAAACGAAAAGCCGTTGATACCCGAAATCATCGCCTGCATGGCGGTGGCCGCGGGCAGGCCTTCGTACAGATAAGTCAGGACGCACGACAGTCCCAACGCGAACGAAACAGGAACCCCGAGAACGAGAAAGACGAGGAAACTGACGGCGAGAATGGCAAGTTCCATGATTGCTCTAGTTGTGTTTCTTGACGAAAAGCGCGAGCAGGTTCTCGATCGAGAACAAGGCAATGCAAACGCTGGCAACGACCGGAATGCAATAGCGCACGCCTTCGGGCAAACCGAGAATCGGAATCCGGTCTTCCATGGTGGTTTCGGCCATTTGCAGACAGCCGAAGAAAATCGCCACGGCCAATGCGATCAGACAAAGATGTTGAAACGCGGCCGCCATCACCTGCCCTTTCGGCGGCAGCTTTGTGACCAGCGAATCGAGCCCGATGTGGCCGCCCTCGCGCACTTTCAACGCGGCGCCGAACATGGCGATGACGATCACCAGCAGCAGCGCGATGGGCTCGACGAAATCGGGCGCGTCGTCGAAAACGTAGCGCATCACGACGCTATAGATCACGAGCAGGCTGAGCACGGCAAGACTCACCGACGCCACGATAACCAGCGCGTGAAACAGAAAATCATTTGGGCGCTTTATGAATCTCATTGACCCCATCCTTTTACCGCGGACCTGTCTTTAATAAATCAGCCATTCATGTCGACTTCCTGCGCGCGGTGTGGCGTGGCACGGCACACGGAGTAAAAGCCCAGCAGGTTCGTCTGCCAGGCTTATCCCACGGCGGCTGTCACGCTCCGCGCGACTCGCAAGCCTTATTTGATGGCCTGAATCTCGTCGACGATCTGCTTCATTTGCGGGGTCTTTTCGTATTTCGCCCAGACCGGCTGCATCGCCTTCACGAACGCGGCGCGATCGATCTGCGCCGCCGGAATGATGGTCGCGCCGCCCTTGGTGACCGTCTTCGCCGCGTCGTTCTCACGCGCGGTCCAGAGCTTCTGGTAGTACGGCACCGAGTCGGCCGCAGCCTTCTTGATGATGTCCTGCTCTTGCGGCGTCAGCGTGTCCCACACCTTCTTCGAGAACACCAGGACTTCCGGCGTCATGGAATGCTGGGTTTCGGAATAGACGTTCGCCACTTCGAAGTGCTTGGTTTCTTCGTACGACGGCAGGTTGTTTTCCGCTGCGTCCACGAGACCCGTCTTCAGGCCCGTATAGACTTCGGCGAACGGCATCGGCGTCGGCGTGCCGCCCATCGCGCGAATCTCGTCGACCATCAGATCGGAAGGTTGCACGCGCACCTTCAGGCCCTTCATGTCGGCCGGCGAATGAATCGCCTTCTTCGCGTAGATCGAACGTGCGCCGCTCTCGTAGAACGTGAGCGCGATCATGCCCTTCGCCTTGAAGGCGTCGAGAATCTTCTGACCTTCCGGGCCATACATCACTTTGCGGAAATGGTCGATGTCGCGGAACAGGAACGGCAGCGACGGAATCATCGACTCGGGAACGATCTCGTTGAACGCGGCGCCGTTGGCGCGCGCCATGTCGAGCGCACCGATGCGCACCTGATCGACCGTGTCGTTTTCGGAGCCCAGCGCGCTGTTGCCGAACACCTTCACGGTGTCCTTGCCGCCGGTGGCCTTGCTGATCTCGTCACCCATGTATTTCACGGCCATGTTGGTCGGATAGGTGTCGCCGTGCACGTCCGAAACACGGAACACGCGCGCTTCAGCCGACGCGGCACTGAAGGCCAGCACCGACGCGGCAACGATCATCGAAACACGGGAAGAGGCGAACTTCTTGTTCATCGTGACATTCCTTGTAAATGGACCATCCAATCGATTGGCCGATTGCGGAGGGCTGCTAGCGGAAGGCCAGTACGAATGCGGTATGGCTTTACTGCGTCTCCCGGCTTCGCGCTCGCTCACCCGTGCGGGCAGCGGACGCTTCGCCGTGCTGGTCTGTGCACTGTCCCCGGCACCGATTCCAGCACTCCTGTCAGACAACTCGACATCTTTTACTTTTACTTCGACTGCCTCGGCACGCCGCGCTGCGGCCACCTTGTCCTGCTGTTGTCCTTAAATTCGAGAAAGGAATTTGTTTGGGCTCGTATGTTGTACGACGACATACGAAGTCTATAAAACACAGTTTGAGTTGTACAGACGGTATTTACCCGCAGAATTGAGCGCGCCGGTAGAGATGACTCAAGCGCCGCAACGCCAAGGCCTTATGGCCGCTGCAGCCGAGCTGACATGGGCGGGAAGGCGTCTCGCGACGCGCCGTTTACTCGTAGGAGACTGCGGCTCGAATATGGCGTGAATGTGGCGAGCATGCCACACAGTCATACGACGAGTGATGAATTGAAGTGTGTGCAGAGAAGTGCGCCGGGCAGGAATTCACGCCCAGCGCGTCACGTTTGCAGCGTCGCTTACAGGACGCCCGCGTATTCAGGTTCCGGCAAGCCGGTAACGCCGGGGCGCACGGCGAATAGGTGCCCGTCGTGCTCGGTCGCGCCCGTTGCGGGCCGGATCGAGGTCACGAACAGCGTATCGAGGTCGCGGCCGCCGAACGCGCACATGGCCGGCTTGACGGCCGGCACGACGATCTCGCGATCCAGCTTGCCTTGCGGCGTGAAGCGCAACAGTCGGCCCGCGTCGTTGGCGCAAATCCAGTAGCAGCCGTCGGCGTCGACCGCAGCGCCATCGGGACGGCCCACGTAGTGATGCAGATCGGCGAACACGCGCCGGTTGCGCGGCTCGCCGGTGCCGATGTCGTAATCGAATGCCCAGATCTGGCGGCGCAGCGGATGCGAGTCCGACAGATACATCGTCGCGCCGTCCGGCGACCACGCCAGGCCGTTTTGCGTGATTAACGCATCGACCACCGGCACGGACAGCACGCCGCGCTCGTCGAAACGATAAAGCGCGCCGGCCGGCCTGGCCAGTGACATGTCCTGCACCATCGTGCCGGACCAGAAGCGCCCCTGGCGATCACACCGGCCGTCGTTGAAACGCATGTCGTCGCAGGCGAAGGACGGTGCGGCGAGCCGATGCGCTTCGACCTGAAGCGATTGACCGTCGGCCGTTGCGGTGTCGCCCAGCGTGACGGCGAACAGCCCTGTTTCGCAACCGGCCAGCACGGTGCCGTGACGATCGAACGCGATGCAGGCGACCTTCTCCAGCAAGCGCCATTCGGAGCGCTTACCCGCCTCCAACGCCAGGCGTACGATCTTTTGCGCGGGGATATCGACCCAGTAAAGCGCCTGCTCCGCCGCGCGCCACACCGGACTTTCGCCGACCATCGCGGGCGCCTGGCCCGCGGCCTCGACACGCTCCACTTTCGGATGGGCCGCCGCGGCGCTCATCGCTTCGGCTCCATCGGACCGGCAAGTATGAACGCGCCGCCCTGGAAACGCTGGGTCGGATCGTCGAGATCGGCGGTCGGCGCGCTGACCGGAAACAGATGCTCGAATTCGACCGAGCTGTCTTGCGGCCGAAAACCGAGGAACGCGGCCTTCGTGTTATCGACCCACTTGGTGCGGTTATCCGACACGCCGTAGACGATCGCGTGACCCACGCGGTTGGTGAACAGCGAGCAACGCACCAGCTCGATAAAGTCGCGATAGCTCAGAAACGTCACGAGCATGCGTGGATTCTTCGGCTGCTCGAACGACGAACCGATCCGCAGGCACACGGTCTCGAGCCCGAAGCGATCGAAGTAATAGCGCGAAAGCGATTCGCCGAAGCACTTCGTCACGCCGTACAGGGTATCGGGACGCAGCGGTGCGTCGATATCCACCACCTCCGTCACCGGATGAAAACCCACCGCATGATTCGAGCTCGCATAAACGATGCGCTTCACGCCCTGCTTCTGCGCCGCCGAATACAGGTTGTAGAGACCGCGAATATTCGCCTCGATCAGATCTTCGAACGGCGCCTCGACGGAAATGCCGCCGAGATGAATCACCGCGTCGACGCCGTCGAGCAGCGCGTGAACCGCGGCCTCATCGGCGAGATCGACGATCGACGCTTCTTCGTGCGCCGCTATCTCGCCGAGCGGCGCGATATCGGTCACGCGCACGATATCGGCCCACGCAGCGAGCGCGCCGCGCAATTGCTGGCCAAGGTTGCCGGCAGCGCCAGTAAGCAGCAGACGGCGGAAGGGTTTCTGTGCCGCGGAGTGAGCAGGATTCGAATCGGTCATGTCGTGATAGAAGTGTGATTGCGCTGCAGCCAGCCAGCCCCCCCCCCCCCGGCCGCTCAGGTCACCGGCGCCGGATTGAACAGCGTCAACGCATTGTGAAGCTTGAGTTTTTCCGCGCAAGTTTGCTTGCGTCCGCTAGCGACGTCGAGCATCAGCCGGAACAGTTCCCAGCCCACGTCTTCGATACTGGCCGCGCCGGTGGCGATCGTGCCGGCGTTGATGTCCATCAGATCGTGCCAGCGGCGCGCCAGATCGGAACGGGTGGCGACCTTGATGACGGGCACTTCGGCGAGGCTGTACGGCGTGCCGCGGCCCGTGGTGAACACGTGCAGATTGATACCGGCGGCCACCTGCAGCGTACCGCAGATGAAATCGCTGGCCGGCGTGGCCGCGTAAATCAGCCCTTTCTGGCGGACCTTTTCGCCCGGCGACAACACGCCGGAGATCGCCGAATTACCCGACTTGATGATGGAGCCCATCGCCTTTTCGACGATGTTCGACAGCCCGCCCTTCTTGTTGCCGGGCGTGGTGTTGGCGCTGCGGTCGGCGCCGCCGCGCTTCAGATAATCGTCATACCACTGCATTTCGCGGATGATTGCCGCCGCCACGTCCGCATTGGCCGCGCGCGCTGTGAGCTGATCGACGCCGTCGCGCACTTCGGTGACTTCGGAGAACATCACGGTCGCGCCGGCCCGCACCAGCAGGTCGGTCGCGAAGCCGACCGCGGGATTCGCGGTCAGCCCGGAAAACGCGTCGCTGCCGCCGCATTGCACGCCGATCACCAGATCGGCCGCGGGGCACGTCTCGCGACGGCGATTGTTCAGGCGCTTCAGATGCCCCTCGGCCATTCTCATGATCGAGTCGATCATCGACTGGAAGCCGACGTGCGCGTCGTCCTGCAGCACCACCACGTCGCCGTTCAGGTCGGCCTCGACGTCGCCGATGTCGGCGATTTCCGCGACGTTCGCGGCCGCCGCGATCGGAATCGTGCCGG
The DNA here is from genome assembly GCF_002973525.1 of Paraburkholderia sp. BL21I4N1. Taxonomy (GTDB): domain Bacteria; phylum Pseudomonadota; class Gammaproteobacteria; order Burkholderiales; family Burkholderiaceae; genus Paraburkholderia. The sequence continues at coordinate 87,752 of NZ_PVEN01000009.1, read as the reverse complement.
GCGGCATCAGACGCTCGGGCTGCAACTTCTCGCAACCGAGGCTGACCATCATCACCTCGCCGCCGAAGTTCGGATTCAGACTGATGTTGCGCACGGTGCGGATCGGCACCATCGCGTCGGGCGCGTCGATCGCGACGCCGCAGCCGTAGGTGTGGCCCAGGCTCACCACGTCGTCGATATTCGGATAGCGCGGCAGCAATTCGGCCTTGATGCGCGTGACCGCATGCTGCACGACGTCGGCCACGCATTGCACGGTGGTCGTGATCGCCAGAATGTTGCGCGAGCCGACCGAGCCGTCCGCGTTGCGATAGCCCTCGAACGTGAAGCCTTCGAGCGGCGGCATCTCCGGTGCCTTGATGGTGGCGATCGGCAGGTCTTCGAGTCCGGGTGGGCTCGGCATGCGGATCACGTGCTCGTTGATCCAGCTACCCTTGGGCAACGCCTTCAGCGCATAGCCGATCACCACGTTATAGCGGATCACCTCGTCGCCTTCGGCCAGATCGGCCAGCGCGACCTTATGGCCTTGCGGCACGCGTTCGCGCAGCGCAATGCCGTCGGGGAAAACGGCGCCCTCGCCCAGACCGCCGTCGTTGACGACGATCGCGACATTGTCATTGGGGTGAACGCGAATGTAGAGCGGAGATTGTTCCATTGCATCGATCCTCATGGCGCTGCACGCGCACTGCGCCAGCTATTCATACGTCATCCTACAACATGAAAGATTGCGTGGACGTTCCGTATTTACCCTATGGCGTGCATTATGCCGCGAAAACCCCGTTGAGTTAGACGATTTGTTGTTGTACGATGACGTATAAGAAATCTCCATTTCGACAAACAACCCCATACCGCCGCCTGGATATTCATCATGACGACACCGCAGGAACTCAAGCAGATCGTTTCGGAAGGCCTTCTCTCCTTCCCCGTCACCGACTTCGACGAACAAGGCGATTTCCGCGCCGATACTTATGCCGAGCGCCTCGAATGGCTCGCGCCGTACGGCGCGTCGGCGCTGTTCGTGGCCGGCGGCACGGGTGAATTCTTCTCGCTCACGCACGACGACTATTCGAACGTGGTGCGCACCGCCGCCGAAGTCTGCAAGGGCAAGGTGCCGATCCTCGCCGGCGCGGGCGGCCCGACGCGCGTCGCGATCGCTTACGCGAAAGAAGCCGAGCGCCATGGCGCGAACGGCATTCTGCTGATGCCGCACTACCTGACCGAAGCCTGCCAGGAAGGGATCGCCGCGCACGCCGAAGAGGTCTGCAAGTCCGTACCGAACATGGGCGTGATCATTTACAACCGCGCCAATTCCAAGCTTAACGCCGACATGCTCGAAGGGCTGGCGGAGCGCTGCCCGAACCTGATCGGTTTCAAGGACGGCGTGGGCGAGATCGAAAACATGGTGACGATCCGCCGCCGTCTCGGCGACCGCTTCTCGTACCTCGGCGGCCTGCCGACCGCCGAAGTCTATGCGGCGGCGTATAAGGCGCTGGGCGTGCCGGTGTATTCGTCGGCGGTGTTCAACTTCATTCCGAAGACCGCGATGGACTTCTACCGCGCGATCGCCGCGGACGACCACGCCACCGTCGGCAAGCTGATCGACGAATTCTTCCTGCCGTATCTCGCGATCCGCAACCGTCGCGCGGGCTACGCGGTCAGCATCGTGAAGGCCGGCGCGAAGCTCGTTGGCCACAGCGCCGGCCCGGTGCGCGCCCCGTTGACCGACCTGACCGAAGAAGAAATGGCGAAGCTCGACGCGCTGATCAAGACGCTCGGCCCGCAGTAATCGCGCGGCTGACTGTCGATGGCCAGAAGCGCCCGGGACGGTAACGTCGCCGGGCGTTTTTTGTAGCGCGGCAGCGCGCCGCCCGCATAACGATTCAGGAGATGACGATGGAAATGAGCCGGATGGCGAGTTCCGCCCATGCCGCGAAACGCACGAAGGTCCGCTACGCGATCCTGCTGCTGATCTTTCTGATCACCACCTTCAACTACGCGGACCGCGCGACGCTGTCGATCACCGGCTCGGCGATGCGCGGCGAGTTCGGCCTCGACGCGATCCGGATGGGTTACATCTTCTCCGCGTTCAGCTGGGCCTATGTGCTGTCGCAATTGCCTGCCGGCTGGCTGCTGGATCGCTTCGGCGCACGGCGCGTCTACGCGGCGAGCATTTTCTTCTGGTCGCTCTTCACGCTGCTGCAAGGCACGATCGGCTTGCTGGGCAGCGCGGCCGCCGCCATTACCGCCCTGTTCGTGCTGCGCTTCGCGATGGGCGTGGCGGAATCGCCGGCGTTTCCGGCCAATGCCAAGGTGGTGGCGAGCTGGTTCCCCACCACGGAACGCGGCACGGCGTCGGCCATTTTCAATTCGGCGCAATATTTCGCGGCGGTCGTGTTCACACCGCTGATGGCGTGGCTCACCCACGCGTTCGGCTGGCACATGGTGTATCTCGTGATGGGCGTGACCGGGCTGCTGCTTGCCCTCACGTGGCTGATGGTGATGAAGAATCCCGCCGACCATCCGCGCGTGTCGCGCGCCGAGCTCGACTACATCGAACAGGGCGGCGGCGTGGTGAACGGCCACCAGAAAGCCCGGCCCAACGACATCGCACAAGCCGGCGGCTGGTTCCTGGTGCGTCAACTGCTCAGTAATCGCATGCTGCTCGGCGTCTATCTCGCGCAGTACTGCATCAACGTGCTGACCTATTTCTTCCTGACGTGGTTTCCGATCTACCTGGTGCAGGCGCGCGGCATGACGATTCTGCACGCGGGGCTGGTCGCGTCGTTGCCGGCAATCTGCGGCTTCTCCGGTGGCGTGCTCGGCGGCATTCTGTCCGATGGGCTGATCCGGCGCGGCCATTCGCTCACCGTCGCGCGCAAGGTGCCGATTGTGGGCGGCATGCTGCTGTCGGTGTGCATCATCGGCTGCAACTATGTGTCGACCGACTGGATCGTCGTCGCGCTGATGTCGCTCGCGTTCTTCGGCAAGGGTATCGGCGCGCTCGGCTGGGCGGTGGTCGCGGATACGTCGCCGAAGGAAGCGCTCGGCTTGTCGGGCGCGATCTTCAACATGTTCGGCAACGTGGCCGGCATCGTCACGCCGATCGTGATCGGCTACCTCGTGGCAAAGACCGGCTCGTTCAACGGCGCGCTGGTGTTCGTCGGCGTGAACGCGCTGCTGACCGTGTTCAGCTATCTCGTGATCGTGAAAGATATCCAGCGGGTCGAGTTGAGCCGCGGCTAGTCTGCCGCGCGGTTATCGTACTTCCACGGCGGCGGCGGCAAACGCGCCGACGCCCCGCCAGGCTTGCAGGAGCGCGCCACCAACAGCGGTGATGGCGGCACGGCTGAAAATGATCTGGCGTTTATATAATCAGTCGTCAGACGACGGTATAATGATACGTACAAGTGTCTGCAACTATCTGATTTGAGGGGCGTTTTCGATGGCTACACCACTGGCATCCGCGGCACCGCCGCGACGCGCTCGCAATCTGGCCGAGTTCGTCGTCAGCTACGTCACCGAGCAGATCGCGTCCAACGCCTTGAAGCCCGGCGACAAACTGCCGACCGAATCGCAGTTGATGGTCACGCTGAGCGTGAGCCGCACCGTGATTCGCGAGGCGATTTCCCGCTTGCAGGCGGGCAAGGTCATCGAAACGCGTCACGGCATCGGCAGCTTCGTGCTGGAGCCGCAGCGCGAAAAGCTGGGCATCGACATGGTGCCCGCCACCACGCTACGCGACGTGCTGTCCATTCTGGAGCTGCGCATCAGCCTGGAAACCGAATGCGCCGGACTGGCCGCGCAACGCGCCAAACCCGACGACCTCGCGCGCATGCGCACCGCGCTCGACGCGATCGAGGCCACGCGTCACAACGGGCTGGACAGCGTTGACGCCGATTTGCAGTTCCACATCTCGGTGGCGCGCGCTACCGGCAACCGCTACTTCGTCGACATCTTGACGCAGATGGGCAGCGCGCTGATTCCGCGCAACCGGCTCGATTCGGCGGGGATCGCGCGCGCGGAACCGGACGCGTATCTGTCGCTGGTCAATCTCGAACACGAGAGCATTCTTGAAGCGATCTCCCGGCACGACGCGGAAGGCGCGCGCGCGGCCATGCGCATGCATCTGTCGAACAGCCGCGAGCGGTTGCGGCGGGCGAATGAGACCGCCGAGGCGAATAGCTGAGGCGTTATTGACGCTAGTGGCGAAAAGGCGAAAAAAGCCCGTGATTTCGTTGTCGGAATCACGGGCTTTTTGTTTGCGCGGGCGGTGCGGAGGTCATCCGCCCCATGCACGCGAAGTTCGCTGCGAGGAAAGCTTCTCAACTCGGATTCGGGCATTGATAGGATTAGCCGCAACCCAATCAGTCGAGTGATAAGCGCTTGAGAAGCTTATCACTCGCATTCGCCACTCAGCTCCGCGTGATCTCCCCATCGCGGCGACGCCACAAGTCCAGCGGATTCGCGTCGGCCAGCGCTTCAGGCAGCAATTCCGCCGGGAAATCCTGGTAGCACACCGGCCGCAGGAAGCGCTCGATCGAGGTCGTCCCCACCGACGTCGCGCGGCTATCCGAAGTCGCCGGGAACGGACCGCCATGCACCATGGCATGCGAGACTTCGACACCGGTCGGGAAACCGTTGACCAGAATCCGCCCGGCCTTGCGCTCCAGAATCGGCACCAGCTTTTGCGCCGCCGCCAGATCCGCACGATCCATCTGCAATGTGGCCGTCAGCTGTCCTTCCACATGTTCGGCCACGGCCAGCATTTCCTGCTCGTCCTTGCAACGCACGATCGTCGAGGTGGGTCCGAACACTTCGTCTTCCAGCGCCGGCGTGGCGAGGAACGTTTGAGCGTCGGTCACGAACAACGCGGCGCACGCCTGCGTCGGGCCGGTCGCGTCGACGCCATGCGCCACGGCCTCCACGCCCTGAATTGCCGCCAGCTTGCCTTCGCCGGCTTCATAAGCCGCATGAATGCCCGACGTCAGCATGGTCTGCGCCGGCTTGCCGCTCAACGCGCTGGACGCCGTGGCGATAAAGCCCTTGAGCGCGTCGCTGTCGACGGCAATCGCGAGACCCGGATTGGTACAGAACTGCCCGGCGCCGAGCACCAGCGAATCGACGAAACCGCGCGCAATGCTCTCGCCGCGCTCAGCCAGCGCGCCCGGCAGCAGAAACACCGGATTGATGCTGCTCATTTCGGCGTAGACCGGAATAGGCTCGACACGCGCCGCCGCGATACGCATCAGCGCAACACCGCCCGCGCGCGAACCGGTGAAGCCCACCGCCTTGATCGCCGGATGCGCGACCAACGCTTCGCCAATCGCATTACCTGCGCCGACGACCAGCGAGAACACACCCTCGGGCAAGTCCATTTCCTGCGCGACGCGCTGGATCACCCGGCCGACCATCTCCGAGGTACCCAGATGCGCCGGATGCGCCTTCACCACCACCGTGCAACCCGCCGCGAGCGCTGCCGCGGTATCGCCGCCGGCCACCGAAAACGCCAGCGGGAAATTGCTGGCACCGAATACCGCGACCGGGCCGAGCGCAATCTTTTGCATCCGCAGATCGGAGCGCGGCAGCGGCTTGCGCTCCGGCAACGGCGAATCGAGCGTTGCCGCGAGCCACTGCCCGGCGCGCACCACTTGCGCGAACAGCTTGAGCTGGCCGGTCGTACGGCCGCGCTCGCCCTCGAGGCGCGCCTTCGGCAACCCTGACTCCTGCTGTGCACGCTCGATCAGCGCGTCGCCCAGCGCCGTGATGCCATCGGCAATGCGGTCGAGAAACTCGGCGCGCACCGCGAGCGGCAAATGCCGGTAGGGTTCGAACGCCTGCTGCGCGAGCTCGCAGGCTCGTCCGACATCCGCCACTGAAGCGCCGCCGAAGACCGGCTCCGCGATGTCGGCACCCGTGGCAGGATTGAACGCATGCAGGGATTTTTCCCCGCCGCGCACGGCTTGGCCACCGATCAGCATTTCGCCGGTAATAGACATTTTGCTTTCCTTAAAAGACCGCTTTAGATATAAGTTATCCTACAACACGGAGAGGGTTACATGCAACCGGAACTACCATTGCTACGGCGGATTCGGGTATACGTGGCCGTTACAACCTGAAGGCTCAATGCTAATCTGCCTATAGACATACGACGACCTATAACTCAAGCGATATCGCTCGAGTGCCGTGCTCAGGACGGGTCGTCGGCCGGAGCTTGCCCGATCCATTGCCGTTCGAGGAGATATCCATGCCCGCCGTCGCGCCCTACCAGGCTCTACCCAACAGTTTCCGCCGCGCCGTTCGCGCCGGCGACACCCTGATCGGCTGCTGGGCGTCGCTGGCGAGCCCGGCCGTCACGGAATTGCTCGGCATCATCGGTTTCGACTGGATGCTGCTGGACGCCGAACACGCGCCCAACGATGTCCTGACGCTGATCCCCCAACTGATGTCGCTCAAGGATAGCGCGAGCGCCCCGGTCGTGCGGCCGCCGGCTAACGACAGCGTGTTCATCAAGCGGCTGCTCGACAGCGGTTTCTCGAACTTCCTCGTGCCCTTCGTCGAAAGCGCCGACGACGCGGCCCGCGCCGTGGCCGCGACGCGTTATCCGCCGCAAGGCATTCGCGGCGTATCGGTGAGCCATCGCGGCAATCGCTACGCCACCGTGCCCGACTATTTCCAGATCGCCAACGACAACGTCTGCGTGGTCGTGCAGATCGAAAGCCGCAAAGCCGTCGACGCGATCGACGAGATTCTCGCGGTCGACGGCATCGACGCCGTGTTCGTCGGCCCGTCCGACCTCGCGGCCGCCTACGGCCACCTCGGCAACCCGAACCACCCCGACGTGCAACAGGCGATCGCCTACGTGTTCGAACGCGCGCAGGCCGCGGGCAAGGCGAGTGGCATCCTCGCGCCGGCCCAGGCCGACGCCGAACGCTATCTCGCGATGGGCTGCCGCGTGATCGCGGTCTGCGCGGACATCGGGTTGCTGAAAAACGCCGCGCAGACGGTTCAACATCACTTTATGCAGAAACAGGCGGGCCAGGCATAAGCGCGGCCGCCATGACCTCTTGGGAGCACTCCATGCAAAAAGCAGGCTTTATCGGACTCGGCATCATGGGCAAACCCATGGCCGCCAACCTTCTCAAGAACGGCGTGACGCTCGCCGCCTTCACGCGCAGCGGCGTGCCCGACGACCTCGCCCAAGCCGGCGCGCTCGCGTGTGACAGCCCGGCCGCGGTCGCCGCGCACGCCGACGTGATCTTCATCATGGTGCCGGATACACCGGACGTCGAACGCGTGCTGTTCGGCGAACAAGGTCTCGCCGACGCGTTGCACGCGGGCCAAACGGTGGTCGACATGAGCTCGATTTCGCCGATGGCCACCCGCGAGTTCGCGGCCCGCGTGCGCGAGCGCGGCGCGGACTATCTGGACGCGCCGGTGTCGGGCGGCGAAGTCGGCGCCAAGGCCGGTTCGCTGACCATCATGGTGGGCGGCGAAAACGCGAGCTTCGACCGCGTCAAGCCGCTGTTCGACATGATGGGCAAGAACGTCACGCTGATCGGCGCGGTCGGCGCCGGCCAGGTGTGCAAGGTGGCGAATCAGGTGATCGTCGCCGCGACCATCGAAGCGGTCGGCGAAGCGTTGCTGCTCGCCTCGAAGGCTGGCGTCGATCCGGCGCGCGTGCGCGAAGCGCTGATGGGCGGCTTCGCGTCGTCACGCATTCTCGAGGTACATGGCGAACGCATGACTAAGCGCACTTTCGACCCGGGCTTCCGGATCGAACTGCACCAGAAGGATCTGAACCTCGCGCTGTCGACCGCGCAGGCGCTCGGCGTGTCGCTGCCCAACACCGCCACCTGCCAGGCGTTGTTCAACGCCTGCGTGGCGCACGGCGGCAAAGCGTGGGACCACTCCGCGATGGTGCGCGCGCTGGAAATTCTGGCCAATCACGAAATCGGCCAGCCGGCCGCTTAAGCCGCGAACGTTTAACCGTAGCACCGCTCCCCCTGCTCTATGCAAATGGACAGGATGGATCGGTGCGTGCGCAGCTTTTTACTACCCGAGTTTTCTTACAATTATTCAGGATCACTGATAACCAGAAAAGCGCTTCCGCCGAAGCAACGATCCTCACCCCCTCAAACATGACTAACAAATGCCCGCACAGGGCAAGGAGACATCCGTGGCCATTCACGATAAAAACAGCGGCGATCAGGACAAACTCAATTCCCCCAAGCGACGCTCCTTCCTCGTATTCGCAGGAACCTCCGCGGGCGCGGGGCTATTCGCAACCTTGCCCGGCTGCGGCGGCGGCAGCGGTTCGTTAGGCTCATCGACACCGGCGTCGAGCGCGCCGGTCGCCGCGGCGGACCCGATCTGGGGGCCGACCGGCCAGGCCACGGTCATCATCAACAAACTGGCCAGCCTCACGCCTTCGATGTTCCCATCGGTCGACTTTCAGGTGACGAGCTACGGCGCGCGCACGCTGCAGGCGTCCGCGTTGATTCAGGCCAGCGCATGGCCGGGCGGTGCGATTCCCTGGGTGAGCGGCTCGCAAGCCGCGGCATCGCCGCAAAGCCCGGGCTCGACGATCATGGTGCCGTACGACATGACGGACACGGTCTACGACTCCTACGCCGCGTTCAATGCCGCGATTCAGGCGGCGCATGCGGCAGGCGGCGGACGCGTCGTGGTGCCGGCCGGCAACTGGTATTGCGGCGGCCCGATCGTGCTGCTGAGCAACGTGAATTTCCATCTGAGCTCCGGTTGCACGATCTATTTCAGTCCGAACCCGGTCGACTACGCGAAGAACGGCCCGTACACGACGGCGAACGGCAACCTGTACTGGTCGCGCTGGCAGGCCAACGACTGCCTGAACTTCGGCGCGCCGATTTACGCGTACCAGCAGAGCAACATCGCGCTGACCGCCGACGACAACACCTGCGTACTCAACGGTCAGTCCATGACGCCGATGCAGTTGAGCACCAAGGCGCCGACGTCGTGCTGGTGGACCTTCAAAGGCACGAGCGGCGAATACGGTTACGTGAAACCGGCTTCGGGCGGCGCACCGGTTTCGCAAGCCGATGCGAACACGGGCACCACCGCCTACTCGGCCAACGGCGCCACCTACGCGGGCAACACCGCGTTGACGAGTCTGCCCGCCGCGCAGGTCACGAATCCGCAGGCCAACGTCTCGTTCACGAATCAGGACGGCACCACCACGACACTGATGACGCTGCTCACCGCGTCGGGCTGGAATCAGGATCAGAACTATTTGCCGGCTCTGTCGGAGCTCGGCGTGCCGGTGCTGAATCGCGTCTTCGGTCTCGGCCATTTTCTGCGGCCGTGCATGGTCGAGTTCATCGGCTGCACGAACGTGTTGCTGCAGAACTATCACACGCAGAACACGCCGTTCTGGCAGCATCACCCGACCGATTGCACGAACGTACTGATCGACGGCGTGTTCGCGGACAGTATCGGCCCGAACAACGACGGGTTCGATCCCGACGCGTGCAACTACGTGCTGGTGCAGAATGTCCAGTTCAATACCGGCGACGACTGCATCGCGATCAAATCCGGCAAGTGTCTCGACACGGAGTACGGGCCGATGCAGAACATCGTGGTGCAGAACTGCACGATGCAAAGCGGCCACGGCGGCCTGACGATCGGTAGCGAAATGAGCGCGGGCGTGCAGAACGTCTACGCCCGCAATCTGACCATGCAGAACGCGAACTGGGCGACCAATCCGCTGAACATCGCGCTGCGCTTCAAGACCAACATGAACCGCGGCGGCTTCATCAACAACGTGTGGATCAATGGCGTCACGCTGCCCAACGGCGTGAATCTGACCGGCAAATACGGTGGCGGTGCGCTGGGTGCTGCGTTCCCGGGTTCGGTCGCCGGTACCGGCACGGTCGGCCTCGCGGCCAATCCGTCGACGGGCCAGGGCGGCCTGATTACATTCGACTGCGATTACAGCCCCTCCGGCGATGCAGTCCGCTGGAATCCGGCGACGATCAACAACGTCAACATCTCGAACGTGAACGCGACCAACACGTCGGGTGCGGTGAGCTACGCACTGACGTCGGGCTTTACGGCGACGTCGGGCTCGTGCTTCCAGGCAATCGTCGCGCAGGGTCCGGTGGCCGCGGACTACAACGGTCCGTTGCCCATCCCCACGGTGCCGCCGATCACCGGCGTGACGATCTCGAACTGCAACCTCGGCACGCCGATCTGCACGGGACCGGCATCGGCGACCGTGCCGGGACCGCTCTTTGTCGACAACGTGAAATCCATTACGTTGAGCAACGTGGTGATCGCTGGCGTGACGTATAACGGCGCGCTGACCGGCTGACGCTGGCGCGGTCCGCGGCGTGCAGGCTGCCGCGGACCACGTGTCGTTTCGATGTGGGCGCAACGGGCGGCCTCTCGCTCAACCGATTCCGTCCGGCACTGCGGCAAAAAAATGGGACGCCTAGGCGTCCCATTTTTACCTCCCCGTTCATCGCGCTGCGTCAGGCATGCTGAACGCCGCGCGACTCCCGTCCATCACTTCGCCACGGCCCCCGCGGCCACCCAATGCGGCTCGGGCGGCGCCTTTTCGGGGCTCTTCGCCAGCAGGCACACCACCCCTGCGGCCACGATATCGAACACCGCCAGCACCACGAACAACGGGCTATAACCGATCCGCGTGACCAGCACGCCGAACAACGCCGTGAACGCGGCGGCGCCCAGGTAGCCCGCCATGCCGCCCATGCCGGTCGCGGTAGCGACTTCGTTCTTGCCGAACATATCCGACGTGATCGCGTACAGCGCACCCGACAAGGTCTGATGCGCGAACCCGCCGACGCACAGCAACGCCACCGCCGCATAAGGACTTGCCACCAGCCCCACGCACGCCGGTCCGATCATGCACAGCGCGCCGACCACGAACACCAGCTTACGCGACGTGAACAGCGAAACCTTCGCGTACTTGTGGAACAGCGGGCTGAGGTAACCGCCAAGCACGCAGCCGATATCCGCGGCGAGGAACGGCATCCACGCATACAGCGCGACTTCCTTCAGATTCATGTGACGCTCGGTCATCATGTACAGCGGAATCCACGCGTTGAAGGTCTGCCACGCCGGCTCGGACAGAATGCGCGGAATGCCGATCGCCCAGAAGTCGCGGCTGCCGAGCATCGCGAAGCGGCTGCGCTTCACGGCACCGACGTCGTCGCTATGCTTCGCTTCCTGGCCACTCAGAATGTAGTCGCGTTCCGCATCGCCCAACAGTTTCTGCTGGCGCGGATGCTTGTAAAGCGCCATCCACAGCACGCTCCACACGATCCCCGCCACGCCGACGATCACGAACGCCAACTGCCACTCGCCGTGCAACAACGCCCACACCACCAGCGGCGGCGCCAGCAGCGCGCCGATCGACGAGCCGATATTGAACCAGCCGATCGCGACCGAGCGCTCCTTGGCCGGAAACCATTCGCTGGTGGCCTTGACGCCGGCCGGAATACCAGCCGCCTCGGCAATGCCGAGCACGCCGCGGAAGAACGCCAGGCTGCGCCAGCCGGTCGACCACGCCGCCGCCGCACAGGCCAGCGACCACGCCAGCGCGAACACCGCGAAGCCGAGCTTGGTGCCGACGGTATCGAGCACGAAGCCCGCGACCGGCTGCATGAACGCATAGCAAAGTTGCCATGCGACGACCACGTTGGCGTACTGCCCGGTGGTGATGTTGAGGTCCTTCATCAACGTCGGCGCCGCAACCGAAAGCGTATTGCGCGCGAGGTAATTGATGATGAGTCCGGCCGCGACCAGGCTGACCATCCACCAGCGGATGCCCTTGATTTTCATGACTACGTCTCCTCGAATCTCTGACCGCTCAAACGGGCCGGGCTGCGGAAGCGGCCGAACCGGAACCCTCTGTGCCGGCGCCCTCGTCCTTGCGCGAATAGTCGATGCCGACGAAGCTGCCGCCCTGGAAGCGCTGACCCAACGCATCGAGCGGATTCGGACGCGCGAGAATCTCCTCGGCGAAGGCTTCGGCGTCCTGCGTCGGCTGATAGCCCAGACGCTCGGCGCCGCTGTTGTCCCACCAGCTACGGGTGTTCGCGGACACGCCCCAGATCGTCAGGAAGCCGACGTCTTCCGCGTCGACACAGCGGTCGAGAAAATGCAGCAGATCGCGATGACCGAACCAGGTGCTCAGATGGCGCGGCTCGGTCGGCCGTTCAAGGCAACTGCCTATCCGCACGCAAATGCTTTCGATACCGTGCTTGTCCCAGTACATGCGCGCCAGCGCTTCGCCCCACACCTTGCTCAGACCGTAGAACCCATCCGGGCGCAACGCGCAGTCGAGTTCGAGATGCTCGGTGACCGGATACATGCCGATCGCGTGATTCGAACTGGCGAATACGATGCGCCGCACGCCTTGCCGGCGCGCGCCTTCGTAGACTTCGACCAGGGCGCGCAGATTGTTGTCGATGATCTCGGGCAGCGGACGCTCCACGCTCGTGCCCGCGAAATGAATCAGCACATCCACGCCATCCAGCAGACGATCGACGATCGCCGGATCGCGCAGATCGCCGTGCATCACGTCCTCGCCGTCCACCAGCGGCGTGAGCGGCTTCGAGCCCGCGGCCGAGCGCAACGGCGTACCGCGCGCGACCAACGCCGCGCGCACCACGGCGCCAAGCTGGCCACCGGCGCCACTCAGGGCAATCTTCTTCATAAGGTTCCTTTACTGCGCCGCGCGCGATCTGACTGGATGACAAGCGGCGGTAGAAGCACGGCGGTTTCGCCAGCGACCATTCGCCACAGTTGTACGATAACGTACTATTAACGAATGAAGACCGGATTTCAATTAGGCATTTACCCCTATTTCATAGATCACAACAAGAATTTTAGCTTGCCAAACAAAGACATACAGTTAATCTATTTATGTGACGTCATATAACTAAATCGACGATTTGCGTAGGAAAAAGCCGGCCGCTCCAGTCGCATGTCGTTCCGGTTCAAGCCGGCGGCACACACCACGAGTAGACTGAGTGCGCTCAAGCAAGGAGCAAACGCGCCCTTTCGCGCCCGACTACTTTTCAGCGCAGCACGTCACCATGCCCAACGTCCATAGCTCTGTGCTCCCCGTTGCCCTGCCGGCGGAATCCGCTGTCAGCGGTCTGTACCACGCGCCGGACCTCGCCGACGCCTACGCGGTCCGCCTGCCGGACAACGCCATCGACGATCCGGAATTGCTCGCACGCTTTCTGTTCGAGCATCAGGCGGGTTGGGTGGGCAAGTTGACGAGTTTGCGCGATGCGATCGTCGGCCGCTTCGGACTCAAGACGACGCGGCAGTTGCGCACGGCAACCTCGCCGGGTTCGCGCGACCACATCGAATTTTTCCGGATTTATACGCGCAGCGCGCGCGAGATCATTCTCGGCGAGAACGACAGCCATCTGGATTTCCGGCTGTCCGTGCTGCAGCAAACCCGCGAGTCTGACGACGGGCGATCGCGCTATCTGATCCTCTCGACCGTCGTTCATTGCCACAATGCGCTCGGGCGTTTCTACATTCTCGCGATCGGGCCGTTTCACAAGTTAGTGGTGCGCTCTTCGCTACGCAGCGCGGCGCTTGCTGGCTGGCCGCTGGAACCGGCAAAACCCGCGTAACCAGCCAGATTGCGAGCGCGGGTTCTGCAACCCCGCGCCTGCTTCACGCCATTTACGAGTCGATAAACGCCAGCAAATCGGCATTCACCTTATCGGCCTCGACGACACACATACCGTGTTGCCCGCCTGCATACACCTTCAGCGTGGCGTTCTTCACGATCTTCGCCGTTTGCCGCCCCGCCGCGTCGATCGGCACGATCTGGTCGTCGTCGCCATGCAGCACCAGAGTGGGCACGTCGATCTTCTTCAGGTCTTCCGTGTAATCGACTTCGGAGAACTGCTTGATGCAGTCGTACAAACCTTTGATCGAGCCAGCCATGCCCTGGCGCCAGAACGAATCGATCACACCCTGCGAGACCTTCGCGTTCGGCCGGTTATAGCCGTGGAACGGCACCGCCAGATCCTTGAAAAACTGCGAGCGATCGTCCATCACGCCTTTACGGATACCGTCGAACACATCGATCGGCAGGCCGATGGGATTGGCTTCCGTCTTCAGCATCAGCGGCGGCACCGCGCCGATCAGCACGGCCTTCGCGACCCGCTGCGTGCCATGCCGGCCGATGTAGTGCGCCACTTCCCCACCGCCGGTCGAATGGCCGACGAGCGTGGCGTCCTGCAGGTCGAGATGCTCGATCAGCGCCGCGAGGTCGTCGGCGTACGTATCCATGTCGTTGCCGTCCCACGGTTGCGCCGAACGGCCATGACCGCGACGGTCGTGCGCGATCACGCGGAAGCCTTTGCTACCGAGAAACAGCATCTGCGCGTCCCACGCGTCCGCCGTCAACGGCCAGCCGTGCGAGAACACGACCGGGCGGCCCTTGCCCCAATCTTTGTAGAAAATGTCGGTACCGTCTTTCGTCCTGATCGTGCTCATCTGCTGACTCCTTGGGTTGAAGTCTGCCGTTGCCGGCAGGGGGATGAAGCGTGCTCGTTCAAACCGTTCGCGCGACACGCGGACACGTTGCCCTTACCGGCAACGTCTGCCCCGCGCCCTACAGTTCTATGACGGATTCGCGAAGCGCCGATGAAGCTCACCAGCGCCTCGGCATGACTATTCGAAGCGAATAACGGGAATGGATAATGGAATCGCCACGGCGTCACGCTCATGAATTCGGGAGCGTGCGCTCCCCTGAGGAACGCTGCCGTTTGGCTGCTTGCATGGTAGAGGCAAACGGGCGCATTGACTACCGCGCGGACCGGCAGAAAGTCGGTTCGGGTGGCGTTATTGTCGGTTGAAGACGAACCGGGCTAGGCCTGGGGTTCCGGCTGCTCCGAGTCCTGCGCTTCGATCGCCTGTTTCACGCGCATCAATTCCGTGGCGTGGGCGTTCTGATCTTTCTGGATGCGCTCGGTCGGCCCCACCACCGAGAGCCCGTACAAGTCGCCGCCGATCGTTACCGCCACGGCCACCGCCGACAACTCCGGCGCGCTTTCGCCGAGATTGGCGCACCAACCTCGCGCTTTGGCCGCGGCGGCCTGCGCAACGAGCGCGGGCAGATCGGCGACCGTCGCGGCGGTGAAGTGCTCGAACGACAGTCGCGCACCGAGCGCCTGCTGCGCCGCCGCGTCCAGTTCGCCGAAAATCGCCTTGCCGATCGAGTTCGCATGCAAGGGCCGCAGCTCGCCGGGCGCGCGCGTATAGCGGATCGCCCTGGTGGATTCCACCACGTCGAGATACACCACCGCCGCGCCGTGAATCTTGCCGAGCACGGCGGTCTCGCCGCTCACGTCGCGCAATTGGACCAGCCGCGGATGCAGCATTTCGACGATCGGGTCGACCGCGTTGATTGCGCTTGCAAGCATCTGCAGACGCCGGGTCGGATAATAGCCGCCGCGTTTTCTGACTTCGTAAAGATAGCCGCGACTCACCAGCGTGCGAGCCAGCGCGAGGCAGCTCGACATCGGCACGTTCAGCAAACGCGCCAGCTCGGTGAGCGGCAGCGGCCTTTGCTCGGCGGCAAACAGTTCGAACAGGTCCAGCGTGCGGGCAACGAGTTTGACGTCCATGGCGGTGGGGAGAGACTTCAATACGACTTCGGCAGGCCCAGTACTTTCTCCGCGATGAAACATAGAATCATCTGCGGGCTCACGGGCGCGAGCCTCGGAATCATACACTCCCGCAGATAACGTTCGACGTGATATTCCTTCGCATAACCCATCCCGCCGAGCGTGGCGATCGCCGTCTGACACGACTGGAACGCGGCTTCGGCGGCGAGGTATTTGGCGGCGTTGGCTTCGGCGCCGCACGGCCGATCCGCGTCGTACAAAGCGGCGGCTTTGAACACCATCAGATTGGCGGCTTCGAGTTGCATCCATGCCTGCGCGAGCGGATGCTGGATCCCCTGGTTCTGGCCGATCGGCCGGCCGAATACCACACGCTCCTTCGCATATTGCGTGGCGCGCTTCAACGCGGCCTGGCCCAGGCCGATCGCTTCGGCGGCGATCAGAATCCGCTCCGGGTTCAGACCGTGCAGCAGATAGCGAAAGCCCGCGCCTTCGTCGCCGATACGGTCTTCCACCGGCACCCGCAGATTGTCGATGAACAGCATGTTCGAATCGACCGCCTTGCGGCCCATCTTCTCGATCTCGCGCACTTCCACGCGTTCACGATCCAGATCCGTATAGAACAGCGTGAGGCCGTCGGTCGGTTTCGCACATAGCGCAAGCGGCGTGGTGCGCGCGATGATCAGCATCTTGTTCGCCACCTGTGCGGTCGAGATCCAGATCTTGCGGCCGGTGAGCACGTAGTGGTCGCCGTCGCGCACGGCCTGGGTTTTCAGATGCGTGGTGTCGAGACCGGCGTCCGGTTCGGTGACCGCGAAGCAGGCCTTGTCGCGGCCGTCGATCAGCGGCGGCAGGAAGCGCCGTTTCTGCGCGTCGTTGCCGAACACCTGCACCGGGTTCAGCCCGAAGATATTCATGTGCACCGCCGACGCCCCCGACAAACCCGCGCCCGAGCCGCTGATGGTGCGCATCATCAGCGCCGCCTCGGTCATGCCGAGGCCCGAGCCGCCGTACTCCGGCGACATCGCGATGCCGAGCCAGCCCGCGTCGGCCAGCGTGCGATGAAAGTCGTGCGGGAAGCCGCCGTCGCGATCGCGCGCGAGCCAGTACTCGTCATCGTATTTTTCGCAGAGCTTTTCGATCGCGGCCTGGATCGATAGCTGGTCTTCGGTGAGATCGAAATTCATATCAACGTCCTGTGGAAAGCCCTTTTAAAAGCAACCGGCTCAAAGCGGAAACACGCCGACCAGCACCGCGGTAAAAACCATGATGACCGTGGCGGCGAAGAGAAAGGGAATAGTGAATTTCTGGTGCTCGGCGAGTTCGACACCGGTCAGGCCGACGATCAGAAACGTCGCCGGCGTGAGCGGACTGACCGGAAAACCGGTGGTCATCTGGCCGAGCAAGGCGGCCTGCGCCATCTGCACCGGCGGCACGCCGAGCAACTTGCCGCTCTCGGCGAGCACCGGCAGGATGCCGAAATAGAACGAGTCCGGATCGAACAGCAGACTGAGCGGCATCGACACGAGCCCGAGCACGAACGGCATATGGCGCGCGTGTTCGACCGGCACGTGCTGCACGAGCACCTGCGCCATCGCGGTGAGCATGCCGGTGCCGGACATGATGCCGGTGAACGCGCCCGCCGCGAGCAGCACGCTGGCCATCATCAGCGCGGCCTTGGCATGCGCGTCGATGCGCTCGCGCTGCTGCCTGACATCCGGATAATTAATGATGAGCGCGGCCACCGTGCCGAGCATGAACATCACCATCGGATCGACCATGCCCGACACCAGCGTGACCAGCACGAACAGCGTCAGCGCGAGGTTGATCCAGAAGCGGCCCGGACGGCGCAACCCCTGTTCTTCGGCGCTCAGTTCACGCGGCGTCACCGCCACGGCGGCGGCGCTCGCGC
Source organism: Paraburkholderia sp. BL21I4N1 (assembly GCF_002973525.1). Lineage (GTDB taxonomy): Bacteria > Pseudomonadota > Gammaproteobacteria > Burkholderiales > Burkholderiaceae > Paraburkholderia. The sequence continues at coordinate 70,184 of NZ_PVEN01000009.1, read as the reverse complement.
GGTCGAGCCCAAGGCGTTTTTCCTCGCGTTTGCCGAGCCAGTATGCGGTGCCGAATACGAACGCCAGGCCGACGATCTGCACCGGCAGCATCGGATAAAAAATCACCGTGCCGGGAATATGCAGGGCGGCCGACGCGCGCAGCATCGGACCCACCCATGGCAGAAAATTCACCCCCGCCGCCATCGAGGCCACGCACGCCAGAATCCGCTTGTCGATGCCAAGCCGCGTGTAAAGCGGCAGCATCGCGGGCAGCGTGACGAGAAACGTCACGGCGCCGGAACCGTCGAGGTGAATCAGCAGCGCGAGCAACGCGGAGCCCATCACGATCCGTGTGGGATGACAGCCGACCACCCGTAACACACCGTTGATGATCGGATCGAGCATGCCCGCATCGGTCAGTATCCCGAAGAACAGAATCGCGAACACGAACATGCCGGCCACCGGCCCGATGTTCTGCACGCCGTGCACGATGTATTTGCCGGTCGAAAGCCCGAAGCCGGCCGCGAGCGCCGCCACGACCGGCACGACGATCAACGCGACGAGCGGCGACAGACGCTTCGTGATGATGAGACCGAACAGCGCGACGATCGCAACGGTGCCGATCAGCGCGAGCATGACACGGCTCCTCGCGCACGGATCGCGCTGGCAATCGCGATCGGATAGGCGTTAAAAACCGACGGCGAGCGCCGTCCTGCGCGATTCGTGCACATGCTGTCTCCTTGGCGGCACGCGGCCGCTCTTTATGGTTGCGACGGGAATAGCTTCAGATAAGGCGCCGAATAAGCGCGAGTGGAAAACGCGTGTGAGGGCGCGCCGTCAATCGTCAGCGGACTGTTTGCCGAACACCTGCTCAGCGTGTTCGTTCAACCCGGGCGGCGTACTGCGATAAGTGGCCGGCGTGCGGCTCAGCTTGACCGGCGACGCGATGCCGCGGTACGAGCCCATCTCCACCCGCATCGCCCGATGCGCGGTGTGCGGATGCTCCAGCGCCGCGCCGAGTCCGAGCACCGGCGCACACGGCACGCCGCGCCGGATCAGCGTCTCGGCGAGCAACTCCCCTTCCCACGCCGCGAAACGCTGCTCCAACTCCGCACGCAATTCACGCCGATGCGCGCTGCGCTCGCGGTTGCTGGCAAAACGCGAATCGTCGACCAGCACCTGGGCATCGATCACCGCACACAGTCCCGCGAATTGCGCGTTATTGCCCACCGCCAGAAAGATGTCGACGCTGCCCGTATGGAACATGTCGTACGGCGTGATGTTCGGATGCGCGTTGCCGGTACGCTGCGGCTCCTTGCCCGAGTAGAACCAGTTCGGCGTATGCGGATGCAGGATCGACAGCGCGCTGTCGAACAAGGTCGATTCGACGAACTGCCCCTGCCCGCTCGTCTCGCGTTCGCGTAGCGCCATCAGAATGCCGAGCGCCGCATTCAGCCCCGTGACGAGATCGACGATCGGCACACCGACGCGCAACGGCGCGCCGCCCGCCTCGCCGTTCACGCTCATCAGACCGGTCAGCGCCTGGACCGCCGCGTCGTAACCCGGCAGCGCACCGAGCGGACCGTCGGCGCCGAAGCCGGACACCCGGCAATGCACGAGCCGCGGAAAGCGCGCGCGCAACGTGTCGTCACCGAGTCCCCAACGCTCCAGCGTGCCGATCTTGAAGTTCTCGACCAGCACGTCGGCGGCGTCGAGTAACTGCAGCAGCTTGTCGCGCTCGCCGGGCTGGCGCAGATCGAGCGCCACGCCCAGCTTGTTGCGATTCACGCCGATGAAATACGACGCCGTGTCGCCGTCGAACGGCGGCCCCCAGGTGCGCGTTTCGTCGCCGTCCGGCGGCTCGACCTTGATGACCTCGGCGCCGTGGTCGGCGAGGATCTGCGTGCAGTACGGACCGCCCAGCACGCGTGACAGATCGATAACGCGAAGTCCCGCGAGCGAACCCGGCGTGAGATTGAGCAAGGCTTGTCTCCTGAATGAGCGCTAAAGCGCTTAGTGTTAAATTCCTGTGCGTGAATAAAACTTTATGCTCAGGAATTATCCAAGTCAAGCCGGTTGCGGGGAAACACCTGGACACGCCTGCTGCAACCCGCCGCCGGGTCCGTCGGGTGCTGCGGCGCGGTCGATTGCCGCAGTTCCGTGGCGGTGCGTCAAAACGCGCCCCTTAACGCACTCATGAAAATTTGATACTTATCAACAACTTGCTGTCTCAAAATTGAACGCCGCCGTAAAACAAGGTGGTTTTTTGACGCATGTCGCATCGCAGCACGAAATCTGCCGATCCCCTACGCTTCGCCCATCTGCCCAGCAGTGCGCACCGACAACGGTCGACGCGCGTAGTCCGCCTCCGCGGGCCTCACGCCCTTCACGCTCATGAACTCCGCAATATCGGCATTCGATCTCGCCCGCATCCAGTTTGCGTTCACCGTCTCGTTTCACATCGTCTTCCCGGCGCTCAGCATCGGCCTCGCCAGCTTCATCGCCGTGCTCGAATGGCGCTGGCTCAAAACCGGCAAGGCGTACTACAAAGATCTTTGCCTGTTCTGGTCGAAGATCTTCGCAGTCGCCTTCGGTATGGGCGTCGTCTCCGGCGTGGTGATGAGTTATCAGTTCGGCACCAACTGGTCGGGCTTCTCCAGTTTCGCCGGCCCCGTCACCGGCCCGCTGCTGATGTACGAAGTGATGACGGCGTTCTTCCTCGAAGCGGGCTTCCTCGGCATCATGCTGTTCGGCTGGCAGCGCGTGAGTCCGCGCGCCCACTTCGGCGCCACGCTGATGGTGGCGGTCGGCACGCTGATCTCGACGTTCTGGATTCTCGCCTCCAATAGCTGGATGCAAACGCCGCAAGGCTTCGAAGTCGTCGACGGCCGCGTCGTGCCGCTCGACTGGTTCAAGATCATTTTCAATCCGTCGTTTCCGTACCGGCTCGCGCATATGGCGCTCGCCGCATTCATCGTCGCCGGGCTGGTGGTGGCGGCCGTGGGTGCGTGGCACCTGTTGCGCGGACGGCGCGATCCGGCCGTCAAGAAGATGTTCTCGATGGCGCTGTGGCTGCTGCTGATCCTCACACCGATCCAGGCAGTGGTCGGCGATCAGCATGGCTTGAATACGCGCAAGTATCAGCCGGCCAAGATCGCGGCGATCGAAGGTCTGTGGGAAACCGAAAAAGGCGGCACGCCGCTGAACCTGTTCGGCATTCCCGACATGCAGGCCGAAACCACCCGCTATGCGGTGTCGATTCCGCATCTGGGCAGCCTGATTCTCACGCATAGCTGGGACGGCGAAATTCGCGGCCTCAAGGAATTCCCGCCGCAAGACCGGCCGAACTCGACGGTGGTGTTCTGGAGCTTCCGGATCATGGCCGGCCTCGGCACGCTGATGATCCTGATGTCGATCGCCGCGTGGGTGCTGCGTCGCCGTGAACGCCTGTTCGAGTCGAAGTGGTTCCAGCGCTTCGTGCTCGCGATGGGCCCGACCGGCTTCATTTCGCTGCTCGCCGGCTGGGTCACCACCGAAGCCGGACGTCAACCGTGGGTCGTGTACGGCGTGATGCGCACGTCGCAGGCCGTATCGCCGTTGACCACCCAGCAGGTCGGCATTTCGCTGATGACCTTCGTGGTCGTCTACTTCCTGGTGTTCGGCACCGGCGTCTACTACATGCTCAAGCTGATGCGCTCGGGTCCGGCGCTGCCGGGCCAGACGCCGAACGGCGTGCCGCATCCCACGCCGAACCAGACCGCGCGCCGCCCGCTCTCCGCCGCCGATCAGATGATCGACGCCGCCTGAGCCCGACCTTCACGCATCACTTGCCACACCAAAAGCGAGAAAGACAATGGACGTAACCGTAGTGTGGGCCGCGATCATCGCGCTGGGCCTGTTCATGTACGTGGTACTGGACGGCTTCGATCTGGGGATCGGCATCGTCTTCCCGTTCTTCCCCGACGAGAAAGAACGCGACCTGATGATGAACACCGTCGCGCCGGTGTGGGACGGCAATGAAACCTGGCTGGTGCTGGGCGGCGCCGGTTTGTTCGCGGTGTTTCCGGCGGTGTATTCGACCGTGCTGTCCGCGCTCTATCTGCCGCTCGTCTTCATGCTGGTATGCCTGATCTTCCGCGGCGTCTCGTTCGAGATCCGCGCCAAGGCGAATCGCACCAAGCACCTGTGGGATCTGGCGTTCATCGGCGGCTCGGCGGGCGCGACCTTTTTCCAGGGCATCGCGCTGGGCGCGTTTTTGCAGGGCATCCCTGTGATCGACGGCGCCTATGCCGGCGACGCCTTCGGCTGGCTCACGCCGTTCAGCCTGCTGACCGGGCTCGGGCTGGTGGTCACCTATGCGCTGCTCGGCTGCTGCTGGCTGGTGGCGAAGACCGAAGGCGATCTGCAACGCCGTCTGCATCGCGTGGTGTGGCCGCTCACGCTGGTGCTGCTCGGCTTCATCGCGATGGTCAGTCTGTGGACGCCGCTGCAGGATCCGACCATCGCGCAGCGCTGGTTCCACGACCACCTGTTCTACCGTCTGCTGCCGGTGCCGTTCCTCGTGGCGGTGTGCGCGTTCTTCATGTATCGCGCGGTGCGTGACCGGCATCACACCACGCCGTTCGCGCTGGCGCTGCTGCTGGTGCTGCTCGGCTACGTGGGGCTGCTGGTGAGCCTGTGGCCGTATGCGATTCCGTCGAGCATGACGTTGTGGGAAGCGGCCGCCCCGCGTTCGAGCCAGATGTTCACGCTGGTCGGCGCGGCGGTGATTCTGCCGATCATCCTCGGCTATACGACGCTGGGTTACTGGGTATTTCGCGGCAAGGTGAGTCATGGCGACCAACATCACTATCACTAAGCGGTTGCGGGCCGATAGCGCTGTCCACCACGACGGCGGCATTGCCACGACCCACCGTCCGGCCGCGCGCAAGCTGCCCGGCTGGCTATGGTTCGTCGCGCTGTGGTGCTTCGGCGTGGGCTCGGCGATGTTGCTCGGTTTCGCGTTCAAGCTTCTGATGAATGCGACGCTATTCGCGGTCAAATAAACGCCCCGTTCGCGCTGTTTGAGCCGAAGCGCATAACCTTCGGCATCCCGGCTGCTTTGCTTAAAAATTGGAGAGACCTGCTCGTCTACCTAGCAAGCCGGAACCGATGCGCGGGAGACCAGCCTCATACAAAACGCGCTGCATGGGCGCACCCGGCGATCGTACAAATAGAAAGTTGGCGGCACGGCGCGGCGGAACCCGCGGCGCGCCGCCGGCGGGCTTATGATCGCGGGATAGCCGGCAATGATGCGATTCACGACAATAGAAGTAAAACGAAACCCGACCACGGCGGTAGTCCACCACGCGCAGGCCCGACTCGCGGAGACATCATGAAGTTTCTTGTGGCCGACGACCATGAACTGATCAGGCAAGGCGTCAAAGGCATGCTGCGGGGGCTCGATCCCGACGCCCAGTTCGACGAAGCCGATAGCTGGGAAACCCTCGCGAGCGCCGCGCGTCCCGACGCCGATCACGATCTGGCGATCGTCGATCTGCATATGCCGGGCATGAGCGGCGCGTCGTCGCTCGAAGTGCTGTTGAAGGCGAACCCGGCGTTGCCCCTGGTCGTGTTATCCGCCGAAGAATCGCCCGACGAAATGCGCGCGGTGCTGGCCGCCGGCGCACTCGGTTTCGTGCCGAAGCGGCAGCCCGCCAGCGTCATGCTGAAAGCGATCGAGCTGGTGCTGTCGGGCGGTGCCTATGTGCCGATGGAAGCGCTCAGCCTGCTCGGCTCGCGCGAGACCACGGCGAGCCCCGCGCATGCCGATGCGGCGGCTGAAACGGCGCTGCACGGCGCGGCTGTCGCGCCGGCCAGCCAGCCTGCCGCGCCGGCGTCAGGCGCGGCCGGCGTCACGGAACCGCTCACGCAGATCCAGTCGCTGCAGCCGCATCAACAGCATTTGCTGGAAAACCTGTCGCCGCGTCAGCAGGACATCATGCGGCTCGTGCATCGCGGCTGGACCAACAAGATGATCGCGCGCGATCTGGGCGTTGCCGAAGGCACGGTGAAGGTGCATCTGTCGGTGATCTTCCGGGCGCTCGGCGTGCATAACCGGTCCACGGCGATCGCGGTGATCAACGGCTGGCTGGAAGCGGGAAAGACTTTGTAGCGCTGTGAGTGGCCTTCACATCCTCGCTTCGCCAGGCGGCACCTTCAGCGCTTCCCGCATCACGCCGTTTGCGCTCCAGCTCTCTGCTTGACCGGCGGCTCCCGCCGCCCCATTCACGCCGTCCGTGCGCAACGCCAGCGCCGCGGTGGCCCGCCCCTTATCCAGTTCCGCCTGCTGCCACAGCATTTCCAGCGTGCGCCGCAAGCGCGCGGGCGTCACCGGCTTATGCAACACCGGAATCCCCTGCAGCGCCAACGCCGCCAGTTCCGCCGACGCCATATCCCCCGTAATCAGCAAGGTCACGATGTTGTCATGCCCCGCGCGCGCCAGCACCTGGCGCACGGCCGTGAGCGCCTGAGCGCCGGTACGGTGGTTCGCCAACTGGTAGTCGCACAGCACTGCATCCGGCACGAACCCCGTTTCGAGCACCGCGAGCGCGTCGACCTCGTCGCGGGCGCCGCGCACGTCGCAACCCCAGCGCGCGAGCAGACTGGCCAGGCCTTCGAGAATCGACGGATCGTCGTCGATACACAGCACGCGCCGCCCTTGCGCCGAAGGACCGCCCGCCACCGACTCGTTCAGGCTCGCGACGATTCCGCCCGCCTCACCCGCATGCACCGAAAAACGAAACACGGAGCCGCGCCCCGGCGCCGAACGCAAGCGCAGTTCGCCGCCGAGCATCCCGACCAGCCGCTTCACCGTCGGCAAGCCGAGCCCATGCCCCTGACGCGCGTCGCGTTGCGGATTGGCGACCTGATAGAACTCCTCGAAGACCTGCTCGTGCTCCTCGGCCGGAATGCCAATGCCCGAATCGCGCACTTCGACAAACCCGCCCGACTCGCGCCCCGCGCGACGAAAGCCTAACCAGATCGCGCCCTCCTCGGTATAGCGCACCGCGTTCGAGAGCAGATTGCTCAGCACGCGCTCCAGCAACACCGGATCGTCGTGCACGATCATCGTGGTCGGCGCGATCCGCAGCGCGAGACCCTTGGCCGCCGCCTGCGGACGATACTGGCTGCCGACCCGCTCGAACAGTTCGCCCAGCCGGAAATGCAGCCGGATCACCTGCGTCACGCCGCTTTCGAGCCGCGCGAGATCGAGCACCTGGTTGAACAGCTGATTCAACGCCTCGACGTTGTAGACGATGTGTTCGGCGGTTTTAGCGTGCTGCACGGGGGTCGCCGCCGTGTCGTTGAGCGACGCCGCAAGCAAACCGATCGCATGCAGGGGCTGCCGCAAATCGTGGCTGGCGGCGGCGAAAAAGCGCGTTTTCGCGAGACTCGCCTCTTCGGCCACATGCTTCTGCGCGGCGAGCGACTCCGCCAGATACTGCTGATCGACGCGCGCCTGCACGACCTGGCGAAACAGCTTGCGATAACTCATCGCGTAGACGTTGATCGCGCAAAAGAAGAACGCGAGGACGATGGCGAGAATGGTGCGGTCGAACGTATGCGTACCGAAATGCAGCACGATCGACGGAAACAGCAGGAACGGAATCGCGGTGGAGAAGTTCAGCAGATCGAAGCCGTTCGACATGAACACGCCGGCCGCGAGCGTCACGAGCATCACCGTATGCAGCAGCGGCAAATCCATCTGCGGACTATGGAACGCGAACCAGATCGCGAGACCCGGCGCGCTGTACAGCAGCATGCCGCGCACCGCGTGCAGCACGATCCAGCCGCGCGGCGACACGAGCTGCGGATAGCGGCGATGACAGATCCACAACGCGAGACTGCCGCAATTGGCCGCCGCATAAAACCCGAAACACGCGACGAACAGCGGCGGCGACGGAATCGCCGGCCAGTAGACCGCCACCAGAACCGCGATCGAAAACCAGTGCGTAAAAAAGGCGATCGGATCCTGCGCGTAAAGCACGCGCACAAGGTCTTCGTCGATCGCCCGCTGGATAGGGTCGGCCCGCATCGTGCGGTCTCCGTTTCTTCAGATGAATGACAAGCGTGTCATGCCGAATCGCGTTTTTATGCCGGATGGTTTACCCGGCAGTTTACCCATCAGCTACCACTTAATCCATATAGGCGAAGCCGTCGCCGGAAACCATACTGGCTTCACATTCCAGCGCGGCTTCACCTTCCCGGTTTTCGCTTCTCCGCCTGATTTCAGGGCTCACCGCGCTCCTTGCCTTACCCCCTATGGAGGTTGTTATGGGCGTAGTTCCGAGCCACGCGTTCGTCCGCACACTCGACGACGCGGTCCTGCCCGATCTGTGGCGCCGGCGCACCCGGTTGTCGGCCGACGAAATGGTGTCGATGGTCGAACTGGTCAAGCGGGCTTTGCGGACCTATCATCCGCTGGAGTTGCAGGCGCTCGGCGACGATAAGGAAGAACTGGTCGCCCAGTTCATTTACGCCAAGGTGCTGCGGCTCGCGCCGGGTCATACCGAAACCAACGCCTGCGCCGAGAGCGCGCCGTCCAATGGTTACGCATTGTGCGCGTATTTCCGCCGTTATCTGATCGATTGTCTGCGCAGCGCCGGCCATCAGCGCAACGTATCGATGGAAAACGAAGGCATGGCGCACGAAATCGATCTGCACGCGCAGGCGCTGGAAGACCCGGTGGACAGCGTGCTGCTGCAATACGGCCTTGACGAGCAACGCGTGCGAAGCGCCGCGCGCGCGTTCATCGAAGCGCTCGACGAGCCCGAGCGGATCGTGCTGGCCGGCAGTCTCGGCTGGTGCTCGGAAGGCAAAGGCGGTCTGTCGGCGGTTGCGGCTCAGCATCGGGTGCCCTCGTATCACTATCGCGCCGTCAAACTCGGCGTCACCATGAAAAAGACGGCCGGCGCCGACGAATTTTCCAATACCAAGATCGGCCGCTGGTTGACGGAGCAACTCGGCATCGAGATCGAGATCGAAAACCGCTCGGCTATTCTGCTTGCACTGAACCTGCTCGCAGCCGAATCGAGCGACAGCGAAATGAATCAAGCAGCCGCCTGACCGCGCACGCTGCCCGCCCTTCCCCGCATTCCGTTCCTGACGAGGTGGTCTTGATGAATCGCTTATCGAGCGCCGTTACGGCGATGAAAGCGCATTACGACGTAGTGGTGGTGGGTTCGGGCTACGGCGGCGCGATCGCCGCGAGCCGCATGGCGCGCGCCGGACTCAGCGTTTGCGTGCTCGAACGCGGGCGCGAATTCATGGCGGGCGAGTACCCTCGCACACCGTTTCAGGGCGCCGAAGAGGTGCAATACAACACGGCGCTTGCGCACGTCGGCTCGCCGCTCGCGCTGCTCGAAGTACACGTGAACGACGATGTCAACGCGGTGGTCGGTTGCGGTCTGGGCGGCACGTCGCTCATCAACGCGAACGTCGCGCTCGAAGCCGATCCGCGCTTGTGGGACGATCCGCGCTGGCCGAAGGCGCTGCGCGACGATGCGGCGGGCCGCGCGCGCGGCTATGCGCTCGCGCGCGCGATGCTGCAGCCGTCGCCGGTGCCCGGCAGTTATCCGACGTTGCCGAAACTGCAGGCGCTCGAAAAATCGGCCCGGGCGCTCGGCATGGCGGACCGCTTCAGCCGGCCGCCGGTCACCGTCACGTTCGAGGATCGCGTGAACGCCGCGGGCGTCGAGCAGAAGGCCTGCGTGGGTTGCGGCGATTGCAATTCGGGCTGCAATTACGACGCCAAGAATTCAACGCATATGAACTATCTGCCCGATGCCGTCGCGCACGGCGCGCAGATTTTCACGGGCGCCGCGGTGCATTCGGTGCTGCGCGACGCGGCCACGCAACAATGGACGGTGCGCTATCAACTGGTCAGTCTCGGCCGCGAAAGTTACGGCGCGCCCGATCTGTTCGTCAGCGCCGATCTCGTCATCGTGTCGGCGGGCACGATCGGCTCGACCGCGCTGCTGCTGCGCTCGCGCGAAGCGGGCCTGAGCGTGTCGGCCATGCTCGGCGAACACTTCACCGGCAACGGCGACGTGCTTTCCTTCGCGTACAACACCGACGACACGATCAACGGCGTCGGCTGGGGCACGCATGCGCCGGGACAAATTCCGCCGGTCGGGCCGACCATCACCGGCTTGATCGATCACCGCGATACCGCGAATGTGAGAGACGGTTTCGTGATCGAGGAAGGGTCGCTCGCAGGGCCGGTCGGCGCGGCGCTCGTCGGCCTGCTCGGCGCCGCCGCGCCGCTCGAAGGCGTGGATGTGGGCGGCACGCCGAGCGCCGAACGACAGCTCGCGTACGACGCCCGTGTGCTCGAAAGCTTTCTGCGCGGCCCGTATCGTGGCGCGCTGAATCACACGCAAAGCTATCTCGTGATGGCCCACGACGACGAAAGCGGCCAGATTCACGTCGACGACAAGGGCCAGCCGCGCATTGTGTGGAAAAACGCCGGCAAGCAGCCGATCTTTGCAACGGTCGAGCAGACCCTCGAACAGGCCACGGTGCCGCTCGGCGGCAAATATTTGCGCAATCCGATTTCCACCGACCTCGTCGGCAACCGCACCGTCACCGTGCATCCGCTCGGCGGCTGCGGCATGGGCGAGGACGCGGAGCGCGGCGTGGTCGATCACCTGGGCCGCGTTTTCAGCGGCGCGGCGGGTACCGCGGTGCATGAAGGCTTATACGTGATGGACGGCGCCGTCATGCCGATGTCGCTCGGCGTCAATCCGTTGCTGACTATCTCCGCGCTGGCCGAGCGCAACTGCGCGCTGCTCGCCGCGTCGCGCGACCGGCAGATCGACTACGCGGCGAAAGGCACCGCCGCCACGCCGCCCGCGCCCAAGATCGGCTTGCGTTTCACGGAAACGATGATCGGCACGTACACGCCGGCGGTCGCGGAAGACGCCGCTACGAGCCCGATCGAATTCACGCTGACCGTCGAATCCGACGATCTCGCCGACCTGCTGAGCAACCCGCGGCACCTGGCTCATACCGCCGGCACGCTGACCTGCCCCGCGCTGTCCGCGCAGCCGCTGACGATCGTCGACGGTACGTTCAATCTGTTCGTGGTCAACGAGTCCGACGTGGACGAGCGCAACATGAACTACCGGATGACCCTCGCCTCCACCGAAGGCAAGACGTACGGCCTGACGGGGCAAAAAATCATCACACGCACCTCGCCGATCAATCTCTGGGCGCAGACCAACACGCTGTATGCCGAGATTCGCGCGGACGCGCAAACCACCGGACCCGTGCTCGGCAAGGCGACGCTGATCATCACGCCCGAAAACTTTCTGAAACAGCAACGCACACTCGAAGTCACCAACACGCCCGACCTCGAAACGCGCCTCGAATGGACGCTGAAGTTCGGCAAGTTTTTTGCGGGCGTGCTGTTCACCGAATACGGCGGCGTGGCCGCGCCGCTGGCTTTCTTCGACACGCAGGCCGCGCCACGTCTGAAGCGGGCATTGCGCGCGCCCGCGCCGCAAATCATGTACTTCGATACGCCCGACGGCACGACCTTGCGGCTGACCCGTTATGTCGATCCGGCGCATAAAACCTCGCGCCCGTTGCTGCTGATTCACGGCTCGGGTGTTTCGAGCCGGATCTTTTCCACCGACCTGATCGCGACCAACCTCGTCGAATATCTGTGCGCTTGCGGCTATGACGTGTGGCTCGTCGATCTGCGCGTCAGCATCGAGCTGCCGAGCGTGCTGGTGCCGACCAATGTCGACAAGGTCGCGCGCGAAGACATTCCTGCGGCCGTGGCCAGGATACGCGAACTGACCGGTGCGCGGCAGATACAGGTGCTCGGCCACTGCATGGGCGGACTGGCGTTGAGCATGTCGCTGCTGCACGGACTGGAAGGCGTGCGCTCGGCGGTGATTTCCCAGGTGTCGACGCATCCGGTGCCGGGCACGTTGCAGAAGATCAAGGCCGGCTTGCATATCCCGAGCATCATGCAGCATCTCGGTGTACGCGACCTCACCGCGTACACACAGCATCGTTCGTGGCCGAAGAACCTGCTCGACGAAGCCCTGCGCTTCTATCCGCTCGATCACGACGAAGGCTGCGGCAATCCGATCTGCCATCGCGCGACGTTCCTGTACGGCCTGCTATACGAACACGCGAAACTGAACGAGACGCTGCATGAAAATCTGCAGGAACTGTTCGGCATTCACGACATGGAGGTATTCAAACATCTCGCCGCGATGGTGCGGGCAGGCCACGTTGTCGATGCCGAAGGCCGCGATATTTATCTGCGTGGAACGGACGGCATGAAGGGACTGGAGGGGATGCGTCTGCCGCTCGGTTTCATTCACGGCGAGCGAAACGAAACTTATCTGCCCGAAAGTACGCAACTCACGTTCGACATGCTGACGCGTGCGTTTCCCGAGCAGCCTTACGAACGGCATCTGATTCCTGACTATGGACATATCGACTGTATTTTCGGCAAGGATGCCGCAGTGGACGTGTATCCGGTAATCGCCAGGTATCTCGACGCGCATTGACGGTGTTCGAGCGCGGCACGACAGTGGCTCGTTCAGGTATGGTACGGATGACGGGGCGACAACATGCATCGCCCCGTCACTCCCTCACCACCGCACACTGCCACTTCAATGCCGATGAAACCCTTCTTTCTCGCCGTGATGACCGCCGGGCTGCTGGGCAGCACCGTGGCCGCCGCCGACGTCCAGGCGGCCGAGCTCAAGGTCATGAGTTCCGGCGGCTTCACCGCCGCCTACAAGCTGCTCGGTCCCAGCTTCACCGCATCGACCGGCAATACGCTCGACACGATCCTCGGACCGTCGATGGGCCAAGCGCCGGAAGCCATTCCCAACCGCCTCGCTCGCGGTGAATCCGCCGACGTGGTCATCATGGTCGGCTACGCGCTCGACGATCTCATCAAGCAAGGCAAAGTCATACCCGGCTCGCGTGTCGAACTGGCGGATTCGCGGATCGGCATGGCCGTGCGCGACGGCGCGCCCAAGCCGGATATCGGTTCGGTCGAGGCGCTGAAAGCGACGCTTCTGCACGCAAAGTCGATTGCCTATTCGGATAGCGCGAGCGGCGTTTATATCGAGCGCGAACTCTTCAAACGGCTCGGCATCGAGGACCAGGTGAAGGCCAAGGCGAAAATGATTCCGAAGATCCCGGTCGCGTCGGTCGTCGCCAATGGCGACTATGAAGTGGGTTTTCAGCAGGTCAGCGAGTTACTGCCGGTGGCGGGCGCCACCTTCGTCGGCAAGATTCCGGAATCGGTGCAATCCGTCACGCGCTACGCCGCGGGGATTCCTGTCGGCGCGCCGCATCCGCGGGAGGCGAAAGCGCTGCTGGAGTATCTTGCTTCGCCGGATGCGCAGGCAGCGGTCAGATCGACCGGAATGGATTCGGTCGCGACGCACTGAGGCAAGACGTGCTGTCGCGGGCGGAGGGCGCACGGTGCGCCCTCGCTCCCCGCTCGCCCTGCCGCCCACTCACCCGATCAAAACAGCTTGCCCGGATTCAGAATCCCGTGCGGGTCCAGCGCGTGTTTGATCGCGGCCATAGCCGCCAGCTCCGCCGGCGAGCGCGAGATCGGCAAGAACTCGCGCTTGAGCAAACCAATGCCATGTTCCGCCGACACCGAACCTTGCAACGGCCCGAGCATCTCGTAGACGAACGCGTACACCGAGTGATGCGTGACACCCGGAATCGAATGTCCGTCTACGGTCACATGCAGATTCGAATCGCCGATATGCCCGAAGAAATACGATTCGTTGCCGGGCCAGCGCTGATCGAGCGCGGCGCGGCAACGGTCGACGAACGCGCCGATCCCGCCGATCGGTAAGCTCACGTCGAAGTTGATGGCGTCGAGCCGCGCGGGAAATTCCGCCGTGCATTCGCGGATCGCCCACAACGCGCGTGCATCCGCCACCGATTGCGCGATCACCGCGTCGCGGAGCGCGCCGGCGTCGAGCGCTTCGGTCAGCACGGCGGCGAAACGCTCGCCGTCGTCGCCGGCATCGAAACTCGCCTGTTCGATCAGCGCATACAGCGGATGAGACTCGGCGAACGGCGAACGCGTACCCGTCAGCTTCACGCCGAAGTCGTAGAAATCCGGCCACATGATTTCGAAGGCGCCGATGTCGTTGCCAAAACGTGTCGATAGGCGGCGTAGCAGGCCCACCGCGGCGTCGTAACCGTCGAGCGCGACCAGCGCAGTGTGGCGCGTGGCGCGCGGCGGATGCAGCCGCAACACCGCGCGCGTGATCACACCCAGCGTGCCTTCCGAGCCGATGAACCAGTGCTTCAGGTCATAACCGGTGTTGTTCTTGACCATCTTGCCGAGCGACGTCAGCACGTCGCCGTTGGCGAGCACGACCTCGAGTCCGAGCACCTGATCGCGCGCGGTGCCCGACTGGATCACGCGATTGCCGCCCGCGTTGGTCGCGAGATTGCCGCCGATCTGGCACGAGCCGCGCGCGCCGAGATCGAGCGCGAGTTCGAAACCGGCTTGCGCCGCCGCTTCCTGAGCCGTTTGCAATGTGGTGCCGGCGCGCACGGTCAGCGTGGCCGAGGCGGCGTCGATTTCTTCGACACCGCTCAAGCGTTCCAGCGACAACGCGATATCCGTGGCCCGCGCAATCGCCCCGCCCGCGAGTCCGGTCATGCCGCCCTGCGGCACCACCGGCTGATGCGCCGCGTGGCAGATGGCCAGCGCGCGCGATACGTCTTCAGTGGTACGCGGCAACAGCAACGCTGCCGGGCGTGTCGGATCGTGACGCGTCCAGTCGGTCATCGCGCGTTCGCCGATCTGCTCGCCCACGCGAACCGCGTCGTCGCCTAGCGCGGCGCGCAGGGCGTCGAGTATCGATGTTAGCGGCGCCGTGTCGTTAGCCTTTCCGTTATCTGTCATGCAGGGGTTCCTTGCGCGCTTTCAGCTTGACGCTGCTTCCGCGCGTTTCTTGCGATAGCCCATCGAATCGTTAATGCGTCCGAGAATATAGTCGCCCGCCGCAACCGGCTGATAGCGGACCTCGGCCTCATCCGCGCCGAGGTCGCGCGGATCGACGCTCGCGCCGTAAGTCGGATCATAGAACGTCGCGATCGAATACCGCTCGCGACCCGACGCATTGATGACGCGATGCAAGGTGGAGCGAAAGCGGTCGTTGGTCCAGCGCGCCAGCAGATCGCCCACGTTCACCACGAAACTGCCTTCCACCGGCGGCGCGTCGACCCACGTATCGTTGGCGATTTCGCGCACCTGCAAACCACCCACCTGATCCTGCCATAGCAACGTGATGCAGCCGTAGTCGGTATGCGGCGCGACGCCGAACTGATCCGCGTCCGACTGCGGAGGCTGCGGCGGATAGTAGACCATCTGCGTGCGCTGCATCCGCTTGGTATAACGCGGCGCGAAGAAATGTTCGTCGACGCCGAGGCTCACCGCGACCGCGCGCAACAGATCGGCGCCGCACGCCGCGACCGACTCGTAATAGCCGTACAGCGCGGGACGCAATGCCGGCATGAAGTCCGGCCAGTTGTTCGGCCCACGCAGCGCCTGGCCGGCGAGCACGTCGGGATCGTCCTCCGGCAGTTCGAGGCCGATGCTGAAAAACTCCTTGTAATCCGGACGTTTGGCCTGGTACATGGTCGCATCGCCCAACGCATTGAAACCGCGATGCCGATGATTGACCGCCGCGCGCCGTTTGGTCTCCACGGGGAACGCGAAGAACTCGCGCGCGGCCTGTTCCGCCGCATCGATCGACGCTTGCGGCACGCCGTGATTGACGATGTAAAAGAAGCCGATCGTCGTGCACGCCTCGTGAATTTCACCCGCCACGCGCTGCAAGGCGTGCGAGTCGCCCGCACGAACGCCGGCGAGATCGATGATGGGAATGCAGGTCACTGGCATCGCGTGGCTCCCTGAAAGGCCGTTGCAATCTACTGACGAGAATACCGCTGAAAAAGCGTCGCGCGCTTCGTGCATCAGCAGTTGTATATACCGCCAAAAGCACCCCCGCAAGTTGCGTTGCAATGTGCTGCGTTAGGGCTTTTCTCTAGTCGCGCGTTTATTTTTTTCGCGGCAAAAACGCGGTATATACTGCCTCGCATGACTCGCGCCGGGCCCGAACCGCTCACCGCTTTCGCTCGCCGTTTTTCGCGCGACACCGCTTTGCCCACTGGAGAATCCCATGAGTATCCTTGCAGGCTGGAAGTGTCGTCTGTTGATGTTGGCCTTGTGCGCGGCAAGCGTCACCGCGCACGCGGAAGATCAGCTCGCCAAAGTGAAGAAAGCCGGCGAACTGGTGGTCGGCACCGAGATGCAGTTCGCGCCGTTCGACTTCCTCGAGAACGGTCAGCAAGCCGGCTTCAACAAAGATCTGTTCGCCGAGGTCGGCAAGGAAATGGGCGTGAAGGTGCGCTTTATCGACCTGCCGTGGCCGAGCGTGCTGCCGGGTCTGGAAGCGGGCAAGTTCGACATGGTGGGCGGCCCGTTGACGGTCACCAAGGCGCGCATGGAACGCTACACGTACACGCTGCCCATCGCGGACGCCACCGACGCGCTACTCAAGCGCGCCAACGACACCGCGCTCAAACAATCGTCGGATATCGCCGGCAAGACGGTCGGCGCGGGCAAAGGCTCGGCGCAGCTCGATCAGTTGAAGACCTACGTCGCGACGCTGCCGAAGCCGCCTGAAATCCGCGAATACGTCGACAACAATCAGGCTTACGCCGATCTCGCGGCCGGCCGGATCGCGGCGGTCGCGAATTCCATGACGAACATTGCATATGTGGCCAAGCAGCGTCCGGAGGCGTTCGCCGTGGTGCAGCCGCCGTTCGGCGCGAAGGTGTACTTCGCCTACTGCCTGCGTAAAGACGCGGACAGCAAGCCGCTCGCCGATGCGTTCAACGCCGCGCTCGTGAAAATGCACAACGACGGCCGCCTCGCGGCGTTGCAGAAGAAGTGGTTCGGCGTGGCCATGGATGCGCCGACAACCATGCCGATGCCGAACTATTGATCGCTGTAGAGTGCGACGCTTATGTTCAGCACGACCGTCTTCGTTCAGGGCTTGCCGCTGCTGTTGCACGCGGCGCTCGCCACCATCGGCATTTCGCTGACGGGGCTGCTGATCGGCTTCTTCGTCGCGATCGGCGTGTGCGCCGCGCGGCTCTCGCCGACACGCGCCGCCCGTTTATTCGGCGGCGCCTACGTGTTCTTCTTTCGTGGTGTACCGATGCTGGTGCAACTGCTGCTGGTGTATTACCTGCTGCCGTTCGCGGGCATCAACGTCTCGCCGGTCGTCGCCGCCATCAGCGCCGTGTCGCTGTGCTCCGCGTCGTATATCGCCGAAATCCTGCGCGGCGGTTTTCTCAGCATTCCGCCTGGCCATCTCGAAGCCGCGCGCATGCTCGGGCTCTCGCCGTTCGACATGCTGCGGCGCATTCTCGTGCCGCAAGCCATCCGGTTGACGCTGCCTTCGCTCGTCAACGAAATGGTGCTGCTAATCAAGGCTTCTTCGCTGATATCGGTAGTGGGCGTGGCCGAGTTGACGCGCACCGCGCAGAACATCGCCGCCAGCACCTACCGGCCGCTCGAAGCGTATCTGGCCGCCGGGCTGATCTACTTCGTGATCTGCGGCGCGCTCGCGCTCATCGCGCATGCCGCCGAATACCGGCTGCAACACGCCTGACCGACTCCGGACCCACGTCATGCAACAGCTCGATCCGACCGTCATCACGCACAACCTTCAGCCGATCGCCGCGGGTTTCGCAACGACGCTCGGCACATGGATCGCGGGCGTCGTGCTCGGCCTGCTGATCGGCTTTCTGATCGCCGTGCTGCAACTCTTTTGCGGACGCTGGGTACGCGGCGGATTGCGCTTCTATATCGAGCTGTTTCGCGGCACGCCGTTTCTCGTGCAACTCTTTCTGCTCTACTACGGCGGCCCGTCGTTCGGCCTCACGCTCGAACCAATGACAGCCGGCGTACTCGGTTTAGGTCTCTACGGCAGCGCGTATTTCGCCGAGGCGTTCCGCGCCGGATTTCAATCGGTGCCGCCGGGCCATCTCGAAGCGGCGTCGTGTCTCGGACTCACGCGCTGGCAAGCGGTGCTGCGCATTCAGGTGCCGCAAATGCTGGTGCTGATCGTGCCCGCACTGACCAATCTCATCATCGTGCTAAGCAAGGAGACGGCGGTGCTGTCCATCGTCACCGTGCCCGAGCTCACCTTCGTACTGACCGGCATCGGCTCGGCCACCTTCGCTTTCGTCGAAACCTTGCTGGCACTGTGCGTGTGTTATCTCGCGCTGGTCGAGCTGACCTCGCGCGCGGGCATGTGGGCCGAGACCCGCATCGCACGTTTCATGGCATGAACGCAATCCGGACTCCCTGATGAACGCTATCGCCGACATGCCCTCCTCCGCGTCCACCACCGCCGCTGCCACAAACGGACAAGCGCCGCTGATCGAAGTGCGCGATCTGCGCAAGCGCTTCGGCGACGTCGAGGTGCTGCGCGGCGTCGATCTCGAGATCGCGCGCTCCGAAGTGGTGTGCATCATCGGCCCGTCGGGTTCGGGCAAGAGCACGCTGTTGCGCTGCCTCGCCGCGCTCGAAACTTACGATCAGGGCGCTGTGCGTATAGAAGGCGAATTGCTCGGCTACAGCGAGCGCAACGGCAAACGCGTGCGAGCCTCGCAAGGCGAGATCAATCGCGTGCGGCGCAACGTCGGCATGGTGTTTCAGCAGTTCAATCTGTGGCCGCACATGACGGCGCTCGGCAACGTGATGGAAGCGCTGCTGCGCGTGCGGCATCTCTCGCGCGACGAAGCGCGCCGCCGCGCCAACGCGATGCTCGACACGGTCGGCCTTGCGCATAAGGGCGACGCCTACCCGGCGAAACTCTCCGGCGGTCAGCAGCAACGGGTGGCCATTGCGCGGGCGCTGGCCATGGAGCCGCACATCATGCTGTTCGACGAACCAACCTCGGCGCTCGATCCGGAGCTGGTCGGCGAAGTGCTGCAGGTCATGAAACAACTCGCGCGCGACGGCATGACAATGGCCGTGGTCACGCACGAAATGGGCTTTGCCGCGCAGGTCGCCGACAAGGTCATGTTCATCGATCAAGGCCGGATCGCCGTGCAAGGCGCGCCGCGCGAGGTCTTTCACGACACGGGCCAGCCGCGCCTGCGGCAATTCCTGCAAAACTATTTCGACCGCAACGCGTTCTGGGCGCGCGGCCCCGACGACGCGCCGACGCCATGAACACGCGCGCCGCCGCGGCGCCGGCCGCGCGCTACGAACAGGTCAAGCACCACATTCGCCGCATCATCGAATCGGGTGAGCGCCACGCGGGCGACCGGCTACCCTCCGAGCTGGATCTGGTCGCGACGCTTGGCGTGTCGCGCATGACGGTGAATCGCGCGCTGCGCGAACTCGCCGACGAAGGGCTGGTAACACGCGTCTCCGGCGTCGGTACCTTCGTCGCGCAAACCAAGCCGCAATCCACGCTATTGATGATCGCCCATATCGGCGACGAAATCCGTTCACGCGGCCACGAATACCGCTACGACACGGTGCTGTCGCAACGCGAAACGGCCTCGGTGATGGTGTCGAATGCGCTGGGTCTCGCGCCTGGCGCGTCGGTGTTTCACGTGATCTGCGTGCACCGCGAGAACGGCTTGCCGGTGCAGCTCGAAGACCGCTACGTGAATCCCGCGACCGCGCCGGAATTCTTGCAGCAGGATTTCGCCACGGTCAGGCCGTCCGAGTATCTGTATGCCGTCGTGCCCGCGCACGATGTCGAGCATGTGGTCGACGCGGGTCTGCCGACGCGCGCCGAGGCCGAGCTGCTGGAAATCCGCGCCGAGGAACCTTGTCTCACGCTAATGCGCCGCACGTGGACAAGCGGCGTGGCGGTGACCTTTGCGCGCTTTGTGCATCCCGGTTCGCGTTACCGGTTGGGTTGCCGGTTTTCGCCGGATCTGTCGCAACGCCAGGGCTGACGCCGGGCGCGACAAGCGCCCAGCGCACCCAGAGAGCGCTAAACGTTCCCCGCCAGATGAAAACGCGACGCCGGGTGCCACAACTGCACCGACGTCGCGACATCGTCACCCACCCACGTACGGCGCCATAGCTGCAAACACGGCTCACCGATATCCATCATCAGATGACGGCGCACGTAGGCGTCGGGCTTCTGCGCATAGATGCGGAATTCCGCGCGCTGGATCGGCGCGAGCCGCACCATGTAGTGGTTCGGCGTCTCGACGGTAAAGTCCTGTTGCAGATAGTCGGGGAACACCTTCGGGTTGACGTAGCGGTCCTCGTACTGGATCGGCTCGCCTTCTTCACTGTGCACGATGCACGAGTGAAACGCCGGGCCGCCGGCGAGACCGAGGGCTTCGAGCGCCTGCGGATCGTCGCTCGGGTCGAGCGTCAGCACGCGCGCCGAATGACGATGACCGCGCGCGGCGATTTCGTCGGCTATGTTGCGGATCTCCAGTACGGTCGACTCGTAGCGCTGCGGCGCGACGAAAGTGCCCGACCCTTGCACGCGCGTCAGCACGCGGTCGGTGGTCAGTTCGCGCAGCGCGCGCGAGACCGTCATGCGCGCCACGCCGAATTCCTTGACCAGTTCGGTTTCGGACGGGATCAGTCCGCCCGGTTTCCAGTCGCCTTCGCTAATGCGTCGGATCACGTAGCGTTTGATCTGTTCATACGCGGGCATGGCCTTCGCCGGCGTCTCCTGACAGCGTTCCTGCGTCTCTGCGGGTTGCGCGTTTATCGTTGTGTTCACTGCGACCTCGTGGGGGGTACGCGGGTTGTACAGGGTGATGCGCCCCAAGGCAATGCCCCCGGAACGCGCCCCGTAGGAAGTCCCTTGTGGAGGACGCCCCGCAGGAAGTGCCCATGGGGCACGCCTTGGCCGGTGCGCAAGCGGGTAAGCCCTCACACCGCCGTTGTCTCCATCAAGCCGTCTGCGTCGCGCCGCGCCCGTCGTCGATCGACATGAGCGCGACATTCGCGGCAGCGCGCAGCTTGCCCGCCGCCAGATTCGTGACGGTTGCGGGCGCAACCAGATCCGCGCCCTGCGCCGACGTAACCGGCCGGGGCCCCATGTTACCCGGGTTCGGCAGCGGTGGCGGCGCCTGATCGGCGATCAGGCGAAATGCCACGCTCATGTCGTGCGCGAGCGGGCGGTCGTCGCGATAGGTCGGCACGACGCACCGCACGCGTTGCCACAACGCCTCGGTGTGCGGCGCGCGCGGCGCGTCGATGCTTTGCAGGTCGTACGCTTGCGCAGCCGCCAGCAATTCGATCGCGACGATGCGCCCGGCGTTGTCGACGATTTCCAGCGCTTTCAATGCGGCCGGTGTGGCGTGACACAGGTGATCTTCCTGCAAGCCGGAGGTGATGCCGCCGTCGAGACTCGCCGGCAACGCCAGACGCCGGTTCTGCGCGACCAGCGAAGCCGCCGTGTACTGCGCGATCATGAAGCCGGAACAGGAGCCGCCAGGCTGCGCGAGAAACGCCGGCAAACCGCTAACCAGTGGATTGACGAGGCGGTCGAGACGCCGCTCGGCCATTGCCGCGACTTGCGCGATCGCGGTGGCGAGGCTGTCCATGGCCAGCGCGATCGAAGCGCCCACCGCATGCGCCTGCGAATAGACGCGCGGCGCGTCCGGCGTGCCGGCGACGATTGGGTTGTCGGTAATCGAAGCAAGCTCGCGATTGACCACGTCGGCGGTTGCGGCGAGCACGTCGCGCGCGGCGCCGTGCACGTGCGGAATGGTCCGCATGCTCAACGGGTCCTGGGTGCGCTGGCCGACCACCGCCGCCAGAATGCCGCTGTCGGCGAGCGCGCTGCGCATCCGTTCGCCGACCTGGTTCAAGCCCGGCGAAATGCGCAACGCGAGCGAATCTTCATCGAACGCGGCCAGTTGGCCGCGCAGATTCTCGAAGCTCATCGCGGCGACCATATCGGTCCAGTCGAGCAGACGCGCCGCGCGCGCCAGCGCCAACGCGGCCAGTCCCGCGACGCACGGCGTGCCGTTGACCAGACTCAAGCCCTCTTTCGCTTCGAGCACCAGCGGTTCGAGCCCGAGCCGCCGCAACGCGTCGCGTCCCGTGAGCCGCTCGCCGCGATAGCGCACGTGCCCTTCACCGATGCACACCAGCGCGATATGCGCCATATGGCTCAGATAACCGACCGAGCCGAACGCCGGCACTTCCGGCAAACAATCGGCATTGAGCAAGGCGACCAGCCGATCCGCGACTTCGAGGCGAATGCCGGAGTGCCCATGCGCGAAGTTGTTGACGGCCGCGGCCATGATCGCGCGTGTCTCGGCGACACCGAGCGGCGCACCGACGCCGACCGCGTGGCTCATCAGAATGTTGCGCGACAGGCTGCGCTGTTCGGCCGGTGAGACGATCACATCGCACAACGCGCCCACGCCGGTATTCACGCCATAAGCGCGAATGCCGCGCGCGACGATCTGCTCGACGAGCACACGCGCCGCCGCGATGCGCGCACGGGCGCCGGCGGACAGTTCGAGCGGTTCACCGGCGGCGACAGCCGCCACCTGAGCCCAGTCGAGAGGACGATCGGAACGGATCACGGCCATGGTAGTGCTCTGCTCAGTGGTAGTTAGCCCGGCGACGCGGCCAGGCGAATACGGCATGCTCACGCAACCGGACGACCCCGCCCGGCCAGGCGGCTCAATTGGTGGTGCGGTCCTGATGACTCGACACGAATTGGCGGAAGCGATCCGACTTGCACTCGACGAACACTTCGTCCGGCGTGCCGTCGGCTTCCACCTGGCCTTGATGCAGGAACATCACCCGATTCGACACGTGACGCGCGAAGCCCATCTCGTGCGTGACGACCAGCATGGTGCGGCCCTCTTCGGCGAGCGAGCGCATCACGCGCAGCACTTCGCCGACCAGTTCCGGATCGAGCGCCGACGTCGGCTCGTCGAACAGCATCACCTTCGGATGCATCGCCAACGCGCGCGCGATCGCCACGCGCTGCTGCTGACCACCCGACAGATGCGCCGGATAGTGGCCGCGTTTTTCCGCGAGACCGACTTTGGCGAGCAACGCTTCAGCCTCTTCGACCGATTCCGCGCGGCTGCGCTTTTGCACGCGCATCGGCCCTTCGATCAGATTCTCCAGCACCGTCATATGCGACCAGAGATTGAAGTTCTGAAACACCATGCCGAGTTGCGAGCGCACACGGTCCACCTGGCGGCGGTCGCTCGGTTGCGGCTTGCCGTCGCCGCGGCGCTTCATTTTCAACTCTTCGCCACCCAGCGCGACCGAGCCGTCGTCGGGCGTTTCGAGCAGGTTCAAGCAGCGCAGAAACGTGCTCTTGCCCGAACCGCTCGCGCCGAGAATCGAGATCACGTCGCCCTGATGCGCGTCGAGCGAAATGCCTTTGAGCACGTGGTGCTCACCGAACGACTTATGAATGTTCTTGACCGACAGTGCGACGGGAGCCGTAGCGTTCATGGAGTTCTCCAGATTCATTCGGAATGGCCGGCCGCTCAGGACGCGGCGCGACGTGCTTCGGTATTCGCGGACACCGGGCGATTCGGCGCGGTTTGCGTGGGCGCGGCGCGCAGATGGCGCGACAGACGCGTCTCCAGCATGCCGAGCAGGCGCACGATAACGAAGTTCAGGAACAGATAGATCAGCGCGGCGCAGATGAATACTTCGCTGGTGCGATAGGTCTGCTGGATGATCTGCTGCGCGACGCCGGTCACTTCCCACACGGTCACGAGACTCGCGAGCGCGGTCGATTTGACGAGCAGCACGGCTTCCGTCGAATACGCGGGCAGGCACTGACGCAACGCGATCGGCCCGATCACGCGGCGCAGCAGCGCAAAGCCCGACAGACCGATCGAATAGCCCGCCTCGATCTGGCCGACCGGCACGGCCATCAAGCCGCCGCGAATGATTTCAGCGGTATAGCCGGCCGTGCACAAGGCCAGCGACAACACCGCGCACATATACGGCTCACGCAGCACCGGCCACAAAAAACTCTCGCGGATCACGCCGAACTGACCCATCCCGTAGTACACGAGGAACATCTGGATCAGCAGCGGCGAACCGCGAAACACGAGGATATAAGCGCGCGCGAAACGGTTCGGCAGCCAGTGCGGCGACACCCGCATCGTGACGATCACGAGCGACAGCAAGCCGCCCAGAATCAGCGAACAGAAGAACAGCCCGAGGGTGGTCGGCACGGCGGCCAGCAGTTGCTTGAGCGTGTCGAACAGGAAGTCGAAATCGAAATGCATGGTGACCGTCCTTGTCAGTTGCGCGCGAAGTTGCGCTTGAAGGACCGGCCCACGCGCGCCTCGGCGCGGTTGAAGACCCGGTTCGAGATGCTGGTCATGACCAGGTACAGCGCGCCGCCCACCACGAAGAACGTGAAGTACTGATGCGTGGAGCCCGCCGCCACCTGGCTGGTGCGCAGCAATTCGGCGAGCCCCGTGACGGAGATCAGCGCCGAATCCTTCAGGCTCAATTGCCAGACATTGCCGATGCCCGGCAGCGCGAAACGCAGCACTTGCGGAATCAGAATGCGGCGCGCCATGGTCAGCGTCGGCATGCCGATCGAGCGTGCGGCTTCGAGTTCGCCACGCGACACCGCCAGCACCGCCGCGCGGTACACCTCGGCCTGGTACGCGCCGGAGATCATGCCGACCGCGAGCGCGCCGATCACGAACGGCGGCACGCCGACAAAGCCATCCGCGCCGAACCACTGGCCGATGGTCGTCACCAACGTCGAGCCGCCGAAATAGAACAGATAGATCACGAGCAGTTCGGGCACGCCGCGAAACACCGTGGTGTAGATGTCGCCGATCACGCGCAACGTGCGAAACCGCGACAGCTTGGCCGCCGCGATCAGGCCGCCGAACACGGCGCCGACCGCGAGCGCGGCGAGCGTCAGCGCGACCGTCATCAAGGCCGCGAGCAATATCACGCCGCCCCAGCCATCCGGCCCGAAGCCGAGCATCTGTATCAGTGCCATTCCCTACCCCTCATCCATGACAGCGGATCGAATCCGTGGACGAGCGCGGCGCGTGGGTCCCACGCGCCGCGCTCGTCTTGCTCAGCGAATCAAGGCGTGACGTCGGTCTTGAACCACTTGGCGGACAGCTTCTTGACGGTGCCGTCGGCAAGCGCCGCGCCGATCGCGGTGTCGAACTTCGCTTTCAGATCGGCGTCCTGCTTGCGGAACGCGAGGCCTTCGCCCGGGCCCCAGATCGGGCCGCCGATCTTCGGACCGGCCATCACGATCGACGCGGTTTCTTTCTTGTCGATGTTGGCGGCGTAGTACGTCACGTCGTCGAACGACGCGTCGATGCGGCCGTTGGCCAGATCCAGATCGCGCTCGGGCGAGGTCTTGTAGACGCGGATCGTGGCGACGTCCTTGAAGCCGTCGTTGATGAACTTGGTGTAGACCGTGCCCGACTGAATGCCGATAGTCTTACCCTTCAGCTGCTTGCGCAGTGCGTCGACAGTCGGCTGGTCGGCTTTCGGATCGCCCGACAGCTTGACCACACCCGCGCCCGGCGCTGCCTTGGGCAGCACCTTCGCGTCGGCCACCGCGAAGGTGGCCGGCGTGGCGGCATACGGCCGCGAGAAAGCAATGATCTTTTCACGTTCCGGCGTGATCGAAATGGCGTCCATCAGCACGTCGAACTTGCCCGCTTGCAGACCGGGAATCATGCCGTCCCAGTCTTGCGCCACGAGATTGCATTGCAGCTTGATGCGCTCGCACAGATTCGCGACCAGCTCCGGTTCGAAGCCGCCGAGCTTGCCGCCCGGCAAGGTCAGGTTCCACGGTGCATAACCGCCTTCGAGCGCGATGGTCACGGTCTTCCAGTCTTTAGCCTGCGCCGGTGCCGCGAAAATGGTCGCGGCGCCGAGCACGGCGCCCATCAATGCTTTTGCTAACGTCGTGTGCTTCACTTTCACGTCGAAACTCCTTTGATTGAGGAAACCGTCGAACTGGGATGTTCTAACCATCGCTGAATTTGTATAGACAAGTCTGCATGAGTCAAAAAGCGGTCGCAAGGGGTTCGGTAAGAAAAACCGCCGTTCATCGGGTAAGCCCCTACTAGTGCCGTCTGGCGGGGTTCTACAGAACGGAACGTTGATTACAGAAGCGTCGCGACGCATCGAATGCGCGCGTCAGCGCGGTGCATTTTGTCTAGACAGGTTGGTGCATCATGAACCAGAGAGGGGGATGCGTGGACGCGCGCGAGCCGCGCCCGATCTCGCGCATTGGGCAAGCCGGCGTGATTGACCGTTACCAGATAAGCGGCACGAAGCGGTATTTAACGCGGGAGGCGTAGTCGGGATAACCGTCGAGTTCGGCGTTCAGCAGACGCTCTTCCCGCACCGCGCGCCAGCCGATGCCGAGCACCATGACCGGCACACAGGCGAGCCCCCACCACGAGCCGAGCAGCAAGGGCGTGCCGACGAACAGAAACAACGCGGCGGCGTACATGGGGTGACGCACGTACGCATACGGCCCGCTGTCGATCACCTTGTGGCCACGACTCGCCTGGATCTTCACGACGGGCGCGGCATAGCTGTTGGCGCGAAACACCGCGCGGCACATGACCAGACAGACGACGATGCACAGCGACCCGAGACTCACGAGCGCCAACGGCACCGGCGGCGACCAGTGCAAGCGCACGGCGTCGAGGCCCATCAGGACCAGCCACGCGCACCACACCAGCGACACGCTCACCATGAACACACGGTCCCATCTGCTTTGCTGCGCCTGCACGATCGGCGCGAGCCGCTCGGCCAGCAGCCCCGGATCGTGCCGAGCGAGCCACAGTCCGATCCACAGACTCAGCGCGCCGGTCTCGATCAGATACCACCATCCGGCCGGCCATTCGAGCGTGCCGGCCGCGCCGAATAGCAGCACGCCCATGGCGGCGAGCCAGACCGCCGTTTGCAGAACGAGACGCTTGACCATGTAGGTGACTGAGTTGCTAAACGTTGTGGACCGGTGTGCGTACGCGATTGAACACGTCGACGAGATCGATGTCGCCGGTATTCAGGCCGAACTGATCGCGCAGGCAGGCCGCGAGTTCGTCCGCGCTGGCGAGTTGCCGTTCGCGCACGACCTCGCCGTCGGCGCCGCGTTCGTTCAACTGGTCGTTGCGCAGCGTGAGCCGCGAGTCGTCGAGGACACGGCACACGATCAGCGTGGTGGCAAAAATCGATTCCGGCGCCGTCGACGTGTACCAGTTCGAGGTTTCATAGTCGACCCACTCGACCGCGTGCAGATCGAAGCGATAGACGCGCGTCCAGCTTTCGTCGCGCGCCTGCACGTCGAGGTAAAGCGCATCGTGCGATGCGTCGGCGAGACGGAACGTGCCCAGCGGCGTACGCTGCGCGATGCCCACGGCAAGACGCAACGGCGCGGTCAGCGTGACGCTGCCGAAACCGACGTCGACGATCCATGCCTCGTTGTCCAGGTCGATCCGCAAAACCATATGCGTGCGCGGCGGCACCTCGTCGGATTCACGGCCCCACAGCACGCGGGCGAGCAGCGGCGTCACGTTGAAGCCCAGTTGCATCAGCACGTTCGCGAGCAACGCGTTCTGCTCGAAGCAGTAACCGCCGCGACGGTTCGTGACGAGCTTGCGCTCGACCGATTCGAGATCGAGCTTCACCGCGCGGCGCGTGAACGGGTTCAGGTTCTCGAACGGAATGGCGCGCGGATGCAGCCGGTGCAGCGCCTGCAGCACCTCCAGCGTGGCCGCGCGCGGGCCGTCGTAGCCGATGCGGGTGAAGTAATGGTCCAGATTGACGGTGTGTGACATCGGCATGTTCCCGGTTAGGTCTGAGGCGCTCGACGCTGATCGATCTTGTGCCGCCAGGCGGCTTCGAAAAAGATCATAGCGGCTCAGCAATCGCAATGCTTCCGCACGCGGCAGGTTTATTGAAAACGCATTCGATAAGACCACAACCCTACGTTTAAATTACGTTTTAATTCTCTTTTCATTACGCTCAAATAGCCATTAGTAGCAGTCCGTAAAGATCAAAGTTACATGTCAGTAATATTGATGCGAATCGTTCTCATTTGTGTTGACGCACCTATTTCGCATGCGTACGATCTCGCCATCTGCTGTGCCCGGCGTCGCGACCCGTCGCAGCAAATCGCAGTCGTGACAGCAACGTCATACCGCGGTGATCAGTTCAGTCGATACAACACAAACAAGGATTTCGATGAAGTTCGCCCAACTCAACGGACCCGCTGTTCAAGCGCGTCCGCTTCGCGATTCCGCCAGGCGCGCTGGTGTCGGTAGCCGTTCGCGTCTGCCCTCCTTGCGGCGCGCCGCGCTCTTCACGGCATTTGCCTGGGCTTCGCTGACAGCCGGCGTGGCCATGGCTGAAGCCAACCCCGACGCAACGCCCGAAGCCCCCGAGGCCGACCTGAACATTCAGGCCACCCAGACCAATCAGTGGACGGGTGTCTGGAATCGCGCGACGCTGCTCGGCGACATTGGCGGTTTGCGTCCGTGGCTCGGCAAATACGGCGTGACCTTGCAGCTCACGGAAACCAGTGAAGTGCTGGCCAATGTGCGCGGTGGTCTCTCGAAAGGCGCGGACTACGACGGTCTGACGACCGCCACCGTGCAGATGGATACGCAGAAAGCCTTCGGTCTGCCGGGCGGTCTGTTCAACGTGAGCGCGCTGCAGATTCACGGCGCCAACCTGAGCGCCAACAAGCTCGGCACGCTGAATACGGCGAGCGGTATCGAAGCGCAGGACACGACCCGCCTGTGGGAGTTGTGGTATCAGCAATCGTTCCTGAACAAGCGTATCGACGTGAAGGTCGGTCAGCAAAGTATCGACCAGGAATTCATCACCAGCACGAACTCGGCGCTGTTCGTCAATACGATGTTCGGCTGGCCCGCGCTGCCTTCGTACGACATGCCCTCGGGCGGCCCGGCTTATCCGCTGGCCGATCTCGGCGTGCGCGTGCGCGGCCAGATCACGCCTTCGTTGACAGCGCTCGCCGGTGTCTTCGACGGCGACCCGCTCGGCAATAGCCCGAACAACAAGAGCGGCACCAATTTCAACCTGCACAACGGCACGCTGTTCATCGGCGAGTTGCAGTACGCGATCAACCAGCCGGCCGACGGCGAAATGGTCGGCATGGGCGGCGGCGGTTTGCCGGGCACCTACAAGCTCGGCCTCTGGTACAACAACCAGAGCTTTGCCGACCAGCGTTTCGACAACACCGGTCTGTCGCTTGCGAATCCGGCCTCCACCGGCATTGCCCAGAATCATCACGGCGACTACAGCTTCTACGCGGTCGCCGACCAGATGATCTGGCGCCCGGACCCGGACGAACCGCGCAGCCTGAACGTATTTGCCCGCGTGATGGGCGCGCCCGGCGACCGCAATCTGGTCAGCGTGGCCGCCAACGTCGGCGTCGTGCTGAAGGCGCCGTTCGCCGGCCGCGACAACGACAGCGCCGGCATCGCGCTGACGTACATCAAGATCGGCAACCACGTGAACGGTCTCGATCAGGACAATCAGGCATTCAGCGGCGGCCCGTACGGCGTGCGTACCAGCGAAACCACGCTAGAAGCCACCTATCAGTATCAGGTCAATCCGTGGTGGCAGCTGCAGGCGGATGCACAATATACGTTCAACGCCGGCGCCGGCCAGAACCCGAGCGACCCGACGCAGCCGCTGCGCAACACGTTCGTCATCGGCGTGCGGACCAACATCACGTTCTGATGCCGCGCTCGCCCAACTTACACGCTACCGACAAATCGAATCCCATGCTTTCGATCATGACCGCAATCAACGCTTTGTGCGCCCGCACGGAGATCCAATCATGAACCAACCCACGCGCAAGTTTTCGCCGCGCGCCGCGCGGGCCCTGATCGCCGCCGCTGCCCTGACAACGGCCGCCGGCGCCTACGCCGAGCCGCAAGGTTTCCTGGAAACCATCAAGCACCACACCACGCTGATCAACACCGTGCCGGGCAACGGCGACCAGAACCCGTACGCGGTCGTGGTCGCGCCGGTCAGCGTCGGTACCGTCAAGAAGGGCGACGTGCTGGTCGGCAACTTCAACAACTCGACCAACCTGCAAGGCACCGGCAGCACCATCATCAACTACCATCCGGACACCAAAGAGATGACGGTGTTCGCGACGGTGCCGCGCGATCTGAAGGCGTGCCCCGGCGGCATCGGCCTTTCCACGGCGATGACCATGCTGAAGTCCGGCTACGTGATCGTCGGCAGCACGCCGAGCAACGACGGCACCACCGGCACCAAGGGCGCCGGCTGCCTGATCGTGATCGATCCGCAGGGCAAGGTCGCCTCGACCATCACGAGCCCGAACATCAACGACCCGTGGGGCAACATGGCGGTCGTCGACAACGGCTCGAGCGCGACGCTGTTCGTCAGTAACGCCGGCTTCGGCGTGGGCGGTGCGGAGGGCAATCCGCCGGTGTTCAAGCAGGCCACCGTGCTGCGCCTGGACCTCGACGTGCCGGCCGACAAGCCGCCGGTCGTGAAGAAGGAAACCGTGGTGGGCAGCGGCTTCGGCGCGCAGGCGGACAAGGGCGTGTTTCTCGTCGGCCCGACCGGCCTCGCGCTGTCGGGCGACCAGAAACTGTTGTACGTGTCCGACGCGATCGGCAACCGCGTGACGGAAATCGACGAACCGATGACGCGCGACACCAGCGCAGGCGTGGGCCGCCAACTGACCGCCGACGGCCTGCTGCATCGCCCGCTCGCGATGGTCACCGCGCCTAACGGCCACCTGCTGGTGACCAACGCGCTGAACGGCCAGATCGTCGAGATCGACCCGGCCACCGGCAAGCAGATTTACGCTCGCTGGATCGACACGGACAAGGCACAATCGCCCCCGGGCAACGGCGACCTGTTCGGTCTTGCGTTGACGCCCGAAGGCGACGGTTTCTACTACGTGCAAGACGACGTGAACACGCTGGTTCTCGCGAAGTAAGCAAAACACCCCACAGCGCAATGAAGGTGAAGTAGCCATGGCACACGATCAACCCCCGCGGCCCTCACGGCGCGGATTTCTGAAAGCGGGCGGCGCCGCGGTCGCCGCCGGCGCGAGTCTCGGTGCGGCGCAGGTCGCTCAGGCCGCGCTCGCCAAACCACCCGCGCACAGCGCCGATCCGCAACTGGCCGTCGAGCCGTTTTACGGTTTGCATCAAGGTGGCGTCGTCACGGCGCAGCAGAGTCACACGTATGTCGCCGCGCTCGATCTGACGACCGAAAACCGCGCCGACGTGATCGCGCTGCTGCGCGCCTGGACCGACGCGGCCGCGCGTTTGACGCAAGGCAATACGGCCGCGCCGCTGCCGACCGGCGCGACCGCCAAAGCCGCGCAAGTCGACGGCATGGTCGAGAGCGCACCCGCCGCCAAGTCGGGCGGTAAAGACGACGGCAGCGCCTACAGCCCGGTCAACGCGAAAGCCGCGCCCGATTCCGGCGACGTGCTCGGCCTCGGCCCGTGCGGCCTGACGATCACGTTCGGCTTCGGCCCGGGTCTGTTCACGAAAGACGGCAAGGACCGCTACGGTCTCGCCGCGCGCCGCCCCGCCGCGCTCGTCGATCTGCCGCGTTTCAACGGCGATCAACTGATCGAACAGAAAACCGGCGGCGACCTGTTCATCCAGGCGTGCGCGAACGATCAGCAGGTCGCGTTTCATGCGGTCCGCCAATTGGCGCGCCTTGCTTACGGCACGGCCGCCATGCGTTGGGGCCAGGCCGGTTTCCTGTCGGGTCCGCGCGGTCAGACGCCGCGCAATCTGATGGGCTTCAAGGACGGCACCAACAATCCGTCCACCGCGAAACCGCAACTGATGAACGAGTTCGTGTGGGCCGGCGCCACCGCGGACGCGCCGTGGATGGAAGGCGGCACGTACACCGTCGTGCGACGTATCCGCATCACGCTGGAACACTGGGACAACACCGAGGTGGACTTCCAGGAACAGGTGTTCGGCCGTCACAAGTACAGCGGTGCGCCGATCGGCAAAAAGAGCGAGTTCGACGCGGTCGACCTGAAGGAAGAAGACAAGGACGGCAATCCGGTGATTCCGGAGAACTCGCACGTGCGTCTGTCGAATCAGGCCAGCAACAACGGTGCGCAGATTCTGCGCCGCTCGTATTCGTACAACGACAGCACGGATTTCTACATCGAGCGCTGGCCGCCATGGCGTCAGGAAACGGAATACGACGCGGGGCTGATTTTCGTCGCTCACCAGAGCGACCCGCGTAAGGGCTTCATTCCGATCAACGACCGGCTCGCGAAGTTCGACATGATGAACCAGTTCACGACCCATGTAGGCAGCGCGGTGTTCGCGGTGCCGCCGGGCGCGAAGCCGGGTTCGTATATCGGCGCGGGGCTGTTCGAGGCGTAACAGAGGCCCGGTAGCATGCCGTGCCGGCGATCCGCGCAAGCGGGCCGCAGGCACGGTGAACAAGCAAGCGACGCATCGAAAGATCAACAACAACATCACCAACGGAACACAGGATCATGGCTCAATCATGGTTTGGCACCCGCGTGCGCCTCATCAGCAGCGCCGCAGCGCTCACGCTCGCGGCTTTCGCGACGGTGCCTTCGGCGGCGCAGGCTGCGTCCATCACGGTCTATAACGCGCAGCACGAACAGGTCGTTAACCTGCTCGCCAAAGACTTCGAAAAGCAGTCGGGCATCTCGGTGAAGATCCGCAACGGCGAAGGCCCGGCGATGGCCGCGCAGATCGTCGCGGAAGGCTCGGCCACGCCGGCCGACGTGTACTTCACGGAAAACTCGCCCGAGCTGATGCTGCTCGAAGAGAAAGGCCTGCTGAACAAGGTGGACAGCGCCACGCTCGCCACCGTGCCGGCACGCTTCAGCTCGCCGACGGGCTCGTGGGTTGCCGTGACCGCGCGTGAAAACGTGCTGGCCTACAACACCACGAAGCTGCAACCGTCGCAACTGCCGCAATCGCTGTTCGATCTCGCCAAGCCGGAATGGAAAGGCCGCGTCGGTATCGCCCCGAGCGACGGCGACTTCCTGCCGCTGGTGAGCGCCGTGCTCGCGCTGAAGGGCGAAGCGCAAACCGTGCAATGGCTCAAGGGCCTGAAAGCCAACGCGCAACTCTTCGACGACGACGAAGGCGTGGTGGCCGCCGTCAATCGCGGCGGTGTCGCGACCGGTCTGATCAACAACTACTACTGGGCTCGCCTGCACGCTGAAATCGGCGACGGCAAGACTCGCAGCGCGATCTATCACTTCGGCAACGGCGACGCCGGCGCAGCGGTGAACGTGTCGGGCGCGGCGGTGTTGAAGTCCGCGCACAACGCGGACGGCGCCCAGAAGTTCCTCGCGTATCTGGTCAGTGATCGCGCGCAGCAACTGATGGCGAACAGCCACGTGATGTTCGAATATCCGCTGCGCGCAGGTGTCGCGTCGGACCCGATCCTCAAGCCGTTCACCGAACTGAAGCCGCCGGCACTGACCATCGAGCAGCTCGGCGACGACAGCCAGGCCGGCAAACTGTTGCGTCAGGCAGGTCTGCTGTAAATGAGCGAAGCCTTGTCAGCCGGTCCGCCGGCTGTATCCACCGTGGCGGCGCGCGCCCGTTCGCGCGCGCCGCGCGGTTTGTTCGCGGCAGCAGCAATCAGCGCTTTGCTGGTTCTGCTGCCGATTGCGTTTACGTTCTGGCGTGCCGCGAGCTTCGGCGCGGCTGAAGCGGCCGATCTCATCTTCCGCCCGCTGGTCGGCGAACTGCTGGTCAACACCGTGCTGATTACCGTGTCGACCACGCTGGTGTCCGCGGTGCTCGGCACGGCGGCGGCGTGGTTCGTCGAGCGCACGCATTTGCCTGGGCGTCGCCTGTGGGCCGTGCTCACGGCCGCGCCGCTCGCCATGCCCGCGTTTATCTCGAGCTATGCCTGGGTATCGTTGAGCCAGGATTTGCAGGACTTCAACGGCGCGCTCCTGGTGCTGACCTGCGGGTATTTCCCGCTCGTTTATCTGCCGGTGGCCGCCGCGCTGCGTAGCATGGACCCCGCGCTCGAAGAAAGCGCGCGCGCGCTCGGCTGCAGCCGCTGGAGCAGCTTCATGCGGGTGGTGCTGCCGCAACTGCGGCCGGCGTTGCTCGGCGGCATGCTGCTGGTGGCGCTCGGTGTGCTGTCCGAATTCGGCGCCTTCACGCTGCTGCGCTTTCACACCTTCACCACGCAGATCTACGCGGAATTCCGCACCAGTTTCGACGGCGGCGGCGCCTCGCTGCTCGCCTGCCTGCTGATCGTGATCTGCCTGATCGTGCTCGCGTTCGAGTTTCGCGTGCGCGGCGCGGCGCGTTATGAACGCGTCGATCGCGGCACCCGTCGCGCGGTGCTGCGCTACGACCTCGGCGCGTGGCGCTGGATCGTCGTCGCCGGCTTTGCGCTGCTCACCGTTACCACGCTCGGCGTGCCGCTCGGCATGATCGGCTACTGGCTGACTCAACCGGGCGCGGCGGCTGTCACGCCGGCCGACGTGTCGCCCGAACTGCTGTTCAACGCGACGTTGTCGTCGGTCGGTTTCGGCCTCGCCGCGGCGGCGCTAACCACCTTGCTGGTGATCCCGCTTGCGTTCCTGCTGGTGCGCTACCCGACCCGCTTCGCGACGCTGTTCGAACGCACCGTGTTTCTCGCGCAAGGCGTACCGGGTCTGGTGATCGCGCTGGCAATCGTCTCGCTCGCGGTGCATGCGCTGCAGCCGCTCTATCAAAGCGCGACGCTGCTGGTGGTCGCCTATGCGATGCTGTTCATGCCGGTCGCGCTGGTCAGCGTGCGCGCCGCCTTCATGCAGGCGCAACCGCGTCTGGAAGAAACCGCGCGCGCCCTCGGCCTGAACTGGTCGCAGACGCTGTTCCGCGTGGTGTTGCCGCTGGCGGGTCCGGGACTCGGGGCCGCCGCGTCGATGGTGTTTATTTCGGTCGTCACCGAGCTGAACGCGACGCTGCTGCTCTCCCCCCTCGACACCCAAACGCTCGCCACCCAGGTCTGGGCCGACACGTCGACCATGGCGTTCGCCGCGGCCGCGCCGTATGCTGCGCTGCTCACCGGCATTTCGCTGTTCGCGTCGGGCCTGCTGTTCGCGCTGCTCGGCAAATCGGCGCTGCTCGGCGAACGCGGCTGATTCAGTGCCGATCGATGCCCATGCTCTACCAGCTTTAACCATCGGATTTTCATGAGCGAACTTCGTATCCGCAGACTGCAAAAATCGTTCGACGGCCACTCGGTGCTGCACGGCATCGATCTCTCGGTTGAGCGCGGCACCCTGCTCGCGCTGCTGGGGCCGTCGGGCAGCGGCAAGACCACGTTGCTGCGCCTGTTGTGCGGCTTCGAACGCGCGGATAGCGGCAGCGTCGAAATCGACGGCCGCAGCGTGGTCGGCGATAACCTGCATGTGCCGTCGGAACAGCGCCGGATTGGGTATGTGCCGCAGGAAGGCGCGCTGTTTCCGCATCTGTCTGTGGCGGACAACATCGTATTCGGCTTGCCGCGCACGCAACGGCGCGCGCGGCATCGGGTGGCCGAGTTGCTGGAACTGGTCGGCTTGCCGGCGGACTTCGGCACGCGTGCGCCGCAGCAGTTGTCGGGCGGTCAGCAGCAGCGCGTCGCGCTGGCCCGCGCGCTTGCACCGTCGCCTACGCTGGTGATGCTCGACGAACCGTTTTCCTCGCTCGACGCCGCGTTGCGGCTCGAAACCCGTCAGGCGGTGGCGAGCGCGCTGGCCGCGACCGGCGCCACGGCGGTGCTGGTCACGCACGATCAATCCGAGGCTTTGTCGCTGGGGCATGAGGTCGCGGTATTGTGGAACGGCCGGCTGATTCAGACGGCGACGCCGCAGACCTTGTACCGGCGGCCGGTCACGCGCGAACTGGCGTCGTTTGTCGGCGAAGCGGTGTTGCTGCCGGGTACGGTCACGCAGGATCGGGTGAGTTGCGAACTCGGCGATTTGCCGCTGTCCACGCCGATCGGCCAGGGCGCTGTCGACGTGATGGTACGGCCCGAGCAGATCCGCCTGTTTCGCGAAGAGGATCGCCTCGTCAACGACACTCGCGCTTACGACGCGATCGTCACCGAGGTGACGTTTCAGGGTCAGGACGCCGGCGTTGCGCTGCAAATGCAGTCCGGCACGCAAACCATGGTGCGCGCCCGCGTGCCGGGCTACCTGTCGCCGCAGCCGGGCGAGCGCGTGCGGCTGTCGGTGGACGGCGAAGTGACGGCCTACCCGCGCGCTTAAGCCTGCGCCGCGCTCGAACCCTTCGAGCGCGACTGCGGCGGCGGCGTCTGCGTCGACGACTGCATCTGCGGCCCCAGCGACAAATCCTGCACCATCTGCGCGGCCAGATAGTCGCAGGTCGGCCGATCCGATTTGGCGCTGCGGGCCACCACGATTTCGAGCGGTGCGATCTTCGGCAGGCCTTGTGCTTCGCCGAGAATCGCGAGACGTGACGGCACGCTGCAACGCGTCAGCGCGATCACCGACAAACCCGCATCCACGGTCGCTACCAGCCCCATCAGACTCGCACTGCTGAATGCCGCGCGATAGCGAATACGCGCGCCGTCGAGCGCGGCCAGCGTATGCTGCCGCGCCACACAGCCGGGCTCGTACAGCCCCACCGGTAACGGCGACGCCGCCAGCACCGGCGTATCCACCGACGCCCCCACCCACACCATCGGCTCGCTGCGCACGAATTCGCCGCGCAGCTTGCGGTCGCGTGTGACGAACGCGAGATCGATCTTGTTGTCCGCCAGCATCGGCGCGAGCGAGGTGCTCTGCGCGCAGACGATTTCGATTTCCACATGCGGATACAGCGTCGAAAAACGCCGCAATACCGGCGACAGCAGCGACGACACGTAGTCGTCCGGCGCGCCGAGCACCACGCGCCCGCTCACCTCAGGCCGCACGATCGCCGACCACGCCTCCTCATGCAACGCCAGCACACGCCGTGCGTATTCGAGCAGCGTATTGCCGGGCCGCGTCAGCGACAGATTGCGCGTGTTGCGGGCGAACAGCGTGGTGCCGAGCATCGTTTCGAGGCGCTTGATCTGCATGCTGACGGCCGCCTGCGAACGATGCACGGTCGCCGCCGCCTTCGTGAAACTGCCCGTTTCCACCACGGCGGTAAAGGTCCGCAGCAAATCGACGTCGAACTCGGGATGCATGATTTATCAATCCGCCTTATGGAATTACTCAATTTAATTCGTTTGTCGGTGCCATGCAAGCCGCGCAATACTTGACGGCATCGATTCAGCATCAACTCACGGAGACCGTTTCGCATGCCCCTCACCCCACGTCAACAAGGCGCCATCACGCTGGCCAGCGGCGGGCTTCTGATGGGCACGATCGGTGTCTTCGTCGAGGAAGCGCGGCTCGGCGCGCTGACGCTCGTGTTCTTTCGCTGCCTGTTCGGCTTTCTGTCGCTCGCCGCGTATTGCGCGTGGAAAGGCTATTTCACGCGCGCGCATTTCACGCGCCGCACCGCGGTTTTGGCGCTGATTTCCGGCGTGCTGATGGTCACGCAATGGGTCGGCTTCTTCGACGCGATCCATCGCACCAGCATTGCGGTCGCGACCGTGGTGTTTCATGTGCAGCCGTTCTGGGTCGTGCTGATCGGCGCGGCGCTGTTCAACGAGCGACTCGGTATCGACCGGCTCGGCTGGATCGCGACCGCCTTCGTCGGACTCGTGCTCGCGTCGGGCGTGGCGGCCACGGAGAATCTGCAAGGCCATGCGAGCTATCTGATCGGAATCGGCGAAGCGCTCGCGGGGTCGGTGCTGTATGCGAGTGTCACGTTGATCGCCAAGGGGCTCGGCGAGTTGCGCCCGCATCTGCTGACGCTCGTGCAGTGCGCGGTCGGCGTGGTGTGCCTGCCGTTCATCGCTCCGCTCACCGCCGTGCATATCGGCCCGATGCAGTGGTTCTGGCTGGTGGGCATGGGCGTGCTGCATACAGGGCTCTCGTATGTGCTGATCTACGGCGCGCTGCCGAAGCTGACCACGCCTATCATCGCCGTGCTGCTGTTCGTTTATCCGCTGACCGCGATCGTGGTCGATGCCGTCGTGTATGGACGCGCGCTGTCGATGCCGCAACTCGCGGGCATGGCGTTGATCGTCGTCGCGAGTCTGGGGGTCAATCTGGGCTGGCCGCTGCTGACGTTGTTGCGGCCCGGCGCGCGAACGCGGCGGCAGGTGGATTGAGGGCTCGGCCGAGACCTCGGTTCGGGCATCCGGCAGCCTCGCCGGCGAATCGCTCTCACCTTTCGTTTCACCCAACAATACCCTGCAAAAACCTGTGCTTTTCCATTCATTTCGCACAGTCGAGAATTGTTCTCGTTTATAATTTCAGGATATTACAAGCCAGACATTGATCCGGCTTCCGTTGCACCTCCCAACCCCACATCGACATGCCATCCCGAGGCAGCCGATGTCACGTCCGCACCCTTCGTGCGCTGACGCACGGCGCCCCGGCCGTTTCAATTTCGAACTCATCGATCGCTTCAGGGGAATTCACCACCTTCGTTTCAACTGACCGACCCCACACGGCGTGTTGCGTTGCCGTGCGCGTGCGTTTTTGCATGCGCTTTTGCCGTACCTCAAATCAATAACTCCACCGATCCACACTCGAAGAACGTCATCATGAACGTCAAAAAGAAGACTTACCGCGCGCTGCTGCTCGCGACCTCGCTTGCCAGCGCCCGGCCTTTGCTGGCTCAGGAAGCCGCACCTGTCGCCAGCCCGGCCGACAGCACGTTGCCCGCAATCGCCGTCAAGGCCGCCGCCGACCGCTCGTACGACAGCAGCACGTCGAACACGGCGACGAAAATGAACATGTCGCTGATGGACGTGCCGCAAACCGTCAACGTCGTGCCGCGCGCGCTGCTCGACGAGCAGAACGCGACCTCGTTGCAGGACGCGTTGCGCAACGTGCCAGGCATCGGCTTTTCCGTCGGCGACGGCCAGCGCGACCAGATCACGTTGCGCGGCTTCAACAACATCACAGATCAATACGTAGACGGCATTCGCGACGACGCGCTCTACTACCGCGACCTGTCGAACGTGGAACGCGTCGACGTGTTGAAGGGACCGGCCGCCGTACTCTATGGACGCGGCTCGGCCGGCGGCCTGATCAATCGCGTGTTGAAGAAACCGGGCGCGAATCCCGAGCAGTCGGTCGGCGTGACGCTCGGCACCGAAGGCGAACGGCGCGGCGAATTCGACCTCGGCTGGAATGCGAACGACGCCGCGCGTTTTCGCATCACCGGGGCGGCCGAAAATTCGAACAGTTTTCGCGACCAGTTCCAGTTGAATCGCCAGGCCGTGGCGCCGTCGGTGCAATTCCGGATCGATAAAGACACGACGCTCAATCTCGAAGCCGATTATCTGCACGATCGCCGCACGTCCGATCAGGGCTTGCCGGCTTATCTCGGCCGCCCGGTCAACGTGCCGATCAACACGTATTACGGCTCGGCGAACGCGGCGAACACCTCGTATAACGACGTCGACGCAAAAAGCGCGACCGCGTCGCTCGATCACCGCTTCAACGATTCGTTGTCGCTGCACACTGCCGTGCGCGCGTACGACTTTTCGCTCGAACGCAAAAACTACGTCACGTATGAGCCGATCAAGACCGCGTTGAATCCGGTCGTGACGTTGGACCAAAGCACGCGCTTCCGCCAGGATCACGGCGTGGACGGTCTCTTCGAGCTGACGCAGAAAACCACGCTGTTCGGCATGAAGCATGAGCTGCTGTACGGCGTCGAACTCTCGCAGCAGCAGAAGTTCGACACGATCTACTCGACCACCAAGGTCGCAACCTACAACCTGTATAACCCGCAACTGGTGAATCTGCCCGGCGTGACGCCGGGCGTGCCGGCCAAGACGAATGCGGCGACGGTGTTGGGGCTGGCCGGCGTCTACGCGCAGGACCTGATCTCGCTGACCGAGCACTGGAAGATTCTCGCCGGCCTGCGCTTCGACTATCTGACGCAGACCCGCAACGACTACACGTCGGCGCACGTCAATCTGGACCGTACGGATCGCGCGTGGAGTCCGCGAGTTGGGTTGATTTACGAGCCGCTCGACTGGGTATCGTTGTACGCGTCGTATAGCCAGTCGTTCTCGCCGCTCGCCGATACGCTGATCAGCAGCGGCGCGTTCGCGAACGGTTCGGCGCTCGCGCCGCAAAAAACCACCAGCTTCGAGATCGGCTCGAAATTCGACCTGGGCCGCGCGAGCGCGAGCGTCGCGTTGTTCGATATGAAGCAGACCAACCAGCAGATCGCCGATCCGGCCAATCCTACTTACGCACTGCCTATCGGCACGCAGCACACCCGCGGGCTGGAACTGTCGATGACAGGCGAGATCGCACCGAAATGGTCGGTCTACGCGGGCTACGCGTACCTGAACGGCAATGTGGATGGC
Source organism: Paraburkholderia sp. BL21I4N1 (assembly GCF_002973525.1). Classification (GTDB taxonomy): domain Bacteria; phylum Pseudomonadota; class Gammaproteobacteria; order Burkholderiales; family Burkholderiaceae; genus Paraburkholderia. The sequence goes on along the minus strand of NZ_PVEN01000009.1, from coordinate 29,661 downwards.
TCGCCGCAAGCGAGTTCGGCCGGTCTGCTGCTGAACCAGAACACACCGGGGCTGATGCCGCGTCACAGCGCGAGCGTGTGGATCAAGCGCGATCTGAAGTACGGTTTCTATGCGGCGGGCGGCGCGCAATTCCAGTCGGCGCGCTATACGTCGGCGAGCGACGCGGTGACGTTGCCGTCGTTCGTGACCTTCGACCTCGGCGCGGGTTATCACGGCAAGAACGTCGACGTCGCGTTGACGCTGGACAACCTGTTCGATCGCAAGTACTTCATCGCGGCGCACGGCAATGCGGATATGTACAACATGCCGGGCGCACCGCGCACGTTGACGGCATCGGTGAGGTGGAAGATGTAAGCGTGTCGGCGCGCTGGGCGCGTCGAGGGTGGGAATGCAAAAACCGGCGCCTCGCGAGAGGCACCGGTTTTTTTCATCGTTGCAATGGAAGCGTCAGGCGATCACTGCGGCAACACCTCCCCCTTCGTCTCCGGCGCGAACGGAATGATAAACAGCCCGACCACGAACGCGAGCGCCGTCAACGCCACCGGCACGCCGAGCGTATGCATATGCAGCACTGCCGCGCCGAGCAGAAAGTTGACCCCAGCGCCGACAAACCGCCCGAACGACGTGCAGAAGGCGAACGCCGTCGCCCGTACGCGGGTTTCGAACTGCTCCGGCAGCCACAAGCTGAACAGCGCAAAGTTACCGCCGAAAAAGCCCAGCACGAAGAGCCACGCGATAAACGGCGCGAGCCCGTTCGGCAGATAGAACGCCCAGCCGAAACTGCCGACGATCGCGATCGCCATCCCCGCGAAATAAACCGCCAGCGTCTTCTTGCGACCGATCCGTTCGGCCATGGGCGGCAATGCCAGGCAGCCGAGAATCGTCGCGATGGACAGCAAGCCCGTGGCGAGCGAAGCGGTCCTGATCGCATCGTTCTTCGCCATGCCGGCCTTGGTCGCCAGTTGAATCACCGCGGACGGCTCATACACCGCGCCGGCCCACAAACCGATGATCGCGATCGTCAGCAGAATGCACGCCACCCACGTGCGACGCCGATAGGCTGGACCCATGATTTCGCGCAGCGGCCTGGCGCGCGCGGCGCCGGCTTCGGCCTTCTGCCACTTGTCCGTTTCCTTCACGCGCAGCAGCACCAGAATCGCGACCACCACCGGCACCGCGCCGGTCAGGAACATCACGCGCCAGCCGTAGTGCACGCCGACCGTATAGTTGAGCGCGGCGGCGAGGAAAAAGCCTGCGTAATAGCCCGTCTGCAGATAACCGGCGCCCATCTTGCGACGGTCTTCCGGCCAGGATTCCGCCACATAGGTGCCGGCCAGCGCCCACTCGCCGCCAATCCCCACGCCCGCAATAAAGCGGTAAATACCCAACTCCCACACATTGTGCGACGTCGCGGCGAGGCCGGTAAAGATCGCGAACGTGAAGATGGTGCCGGCCAGCACCTTGGTGCGGCCGAAGCGATCGGCCAGCGGCCCCCAGATGAACGACAGGCCCCAGCCGACCAGAAACAGTGCGAACAGAATCGAGCCGGCGAGGCCGACGTTTGCCGGCGTGGCCGCGTAGCCGGAGCGCGGCAACAACTCGGTCAAGGCTGGCGTCAGCACGAGCGCGTAGATGAACGAGTCCATGCCGTCGAGCGTCCAGCCGGCCCACGCGCCCCAAAAACCAGCGATCTGCGAGCGATTGAGCGGCGTGCGCCGCCGTGTGACCGACGTGCGGTCGGTTAGTGAATTCATCATGCTCCTCCGGCCCTGCAGTTGACGTACGGGTTGGCACCCTTAAAGGGAATCGATGCAACAGCGCGCGGCAGCTTGAACGAACCGTGCCGCCCTCATACAACTGAGAAGAACGGTCGCGGCGAACCGGAAAAAACTTTCCGGGTTTGCCCGCCTATAAATGCGCATTTTTATATATAATATTCAATATTATGAGCGACGCAATAGATGGTTTTCCCCTGGACGCCTCCGCGCGCAGCCCGCTTTTACCGGCGGCGGCGCCGCGTGAGAGCACGTCCCGCGTGATCGCGGAGGCCCTGCGCGCCGCGATTGTCGACGGCACCCTGGCGCCTGGCGCGCCGTTGCGCCAGGACGCGATCGCGCGGCATTTCTCAGTCAGCGCAATTCCCGTGCGCGAGGCCTTACGGTTGCTCGAAACCGAAGGCTGGGCGAAAGCCGCCGTGCACAAAGGCGCGACCGTCGCGCCCTTGTCGGCGGATGAAGCGCGCGAAATCTACGAGATCCGGTCGGCGCTGGAGAGCCTCGCCATTGGTCTCGCGATTCCCCATCACACGGCCGCCACGCTGCGCGAATCCGCGCGGCTGTGCCGCGCCGCCGAACGCGAGCCGGACCCGTCGCTGTATGTGGCGCGCAATGTCGCGTTCCATATGAGCCTGTACGCGCCCGCCGCCCGTCCGCAACTCGAGGACATGATCGGCACGCTGCATCGGCGCGGCGAACGCTATCTGCGGCTGAAGCTGGACTTACCGTCGCGCAAGGGCGAATCGGACAACGAGCACAGCGCCTTGCTCGACGCCGTGCAGCGCCGCGATATTCCCGCCGCGCAGGCACAGGTCGTCGCGCATCTGCTCGGCACCGGCGACCTGCTGCACCGTTTTCTGACCGAACGCGCGCAGGCCGAAGCCGCGCTCGCAAATCAACCCAAGCCGCGCGGCCGTCGCCCGCGTCTTGCCACCGGGAGTTGACTGAGCCGATGAACCGCCCTGCCGAAATCACTGCTGCTTCAGCCGCTGCATCGCCGCCTGCCGCACGCTCGTGGACCACGCGCCGCGACGAAAAGAACCGCCGCCTCGCGGCCATCGCGCCGTGGCTGCAAGACGGCGTACTGCCCACTAACCGTATCGTCGATGCGCTCGAAACGCTGATTCAGCCCGGCGACCGCGTCGCGCTGGAAGGCGACAACCAGAAGCAGGCCGACTTCCTGTCGCGTTCGTTCGCGCAGGTCGATCCGCAAAAGATTCACGACGTGCACCTGCTGATTTCGAGCATCGGGCGGCCCGAGCATCTGACGCTGTTCGAGCGCGGCATCGCGCATAAGGTCGACTTCTCGTTCGCCGGACCGCAGAGCCTGCGGGTCGCGCAACTGCTCGAGGACGGCCAGCTCGAGATCGGCTCGATCTACACCTATGTCGAGCTGTACGCGCGCATGTTCGTGGATCTGACGCCGCATGTCGCGCTGCTGTGCGCGGAAAAGGCCGACCGTCACGGCAATCTGTACACCGGCGCGAATACCGAAGACACCCCCACCATCGCCGAGGCGGCCGCGTTCCGGCATGGCATCGTGATCGTGCAGGTCAACGAGATCGTCGACGAGCTGCCGCGTGTCGACATTCCGGGTTCGTGGGTCGATGTGGTCGTGCAGGCCGACCGGCCGTTCGCCGTCGAGCCCTTGTTCACGCGCGATCCGCGCCATATCGGCGACCTGCAGGTATTGACCGCGATGATGGTGATACGCGGCATCTACGAGCCGTACGGCGTGACGTCGCTGAATCACGGCATCGGCTTCGACACCGCCGCGATCGAACTGCTGCTGCCCACCTATGGCGACGCGCTCGGTCTGAAGGGCAAGATCTGCCGTAACTGGACGCTCAATCCGCATCCCACCATGATCCCGGCGATCGAATCCGGTTGGGTCGACAGCATCCATTGCTTCGGCAGCGAGGTCGGCATGGAGGCGTATATCGAAGCGCGTCCCGACGTGTTCTTCACCGGCAACGACGGCAGCCTGCGCTCGAACCGCGTGCTGTGCCAACTGGCCGGGCAATACGGCGTCGACCTGTTTATCGGCTCGACCTTGCAGATCGACGCGGACGCGAATTCATCCACCGTCACGCGCGGCCGTCTGGCCGGCTTCGGCGGCGCGCCGAACATGGGCCACGATCCGCGCGGCCGGCGTCATTCGAGCGAAGCGTGGCTCAAGCTGCTGAAAGATCAGGGCCCCGTGTCGCGCGGCCAGAAGCTCGTCGTGCAAATGGCAGAGACGTACAAGAAAGGCGGCGAGCCGACCTTCGTCGATGAACTCGACGCGGTCGCGGTCGGCGCGAAGAGCGGCATGCCGATCGCCCCGGTGATGATCTACGGCGACGACGTCAGCCATGTGGTCACAGAGGAAGGTATCGCGCATCTGCACAAGGCCGAAGGCATCGACGAGCGGCTCGCGGCGATTGCGGCCGTGGCCGGCGTCACGCCGATCGGGCTGCGCGCGAAGCCGGAGAAAACGGCGGAGTTGCGCCGGCGTGGCATCGTCGCGTATCCGGAAGATCTCGGCATTCGTCGCGGCGAAGCGAAGCGCTCGCTGCTGGCGGCGCGCAGCATCGACGATCTGGTGACGTGGTCGGGCGGTCTGTACGCGCCGCCGGCACGCTTCAGGAGCTGGTAAGCATGGCGCCCGCTGCGTTGTTGAAACGTGTCGAGCGGTCGTCCGCCCGGGTTGCCGTGCAGGAATGCGCCAAGCAGGGATTCGCGCCTGCCGCGCGGTTCGTCGGATGCATTGACGTCTCTTCCGCACCCGCTGCGTGCGCCATGTCGGTCCACGCATTGCCTTCCGATGCGCAACTCGCCCGCTACGCGGTCACCGCGCTCATCGACGAAGTCCAGCTCACACCCAAACCCGCGCTGGTCGATCAGCGCGGCAGCGGCGCGCATCGCGATCTCGATCTCGCGCTCATGCTGCGCTCGGCGCACTCGCTCGCACCGACCTTCGCCGCGCTCGCGCACGCGGCGCGCCGCCGCGGCGAACCATCCGCGTTGTTGCGCGCCGAACTGGCGCAGATTGGCCGCAGCGGCGAGCAGGACATGCTGCGGGCCACCGGTGGCAGCAACGCGCATCGCGGCGCGATCTGGATCGTCGGCCTGCTGGTTGCGGGCGCAACCATGACGCCCGTCGGCGATGAACCGATCTGGTCCCAAGCCTCGCAAATCTGCGCCTATGCCGCGCAAATCGCCTGCTTTCCGGACCGCTTCGCCGCGCCCTCCGACAGTCACGGCGAACGCGCGCGCCAGCGCTACCAGGTGGGCGGCGCGCGCCGCGAAGCGCAGGACGGTTTTCCGCACGTGATCGACGTCGGCCTGCCCGCCTTGCTCGCGGCGCGCGCGCGAGGCGTCGGCGAAAACGCCGCGCGCGTCGACGCGCTGCTCGCGATCATGGCGTCGCTCGACGACACCTGCCTGCTGCATCGCGCGGGGCAGCCGGGCTTGCACGCCGGCCAGCGTGGCGCGCAACGCGTGCTAAGCGCCGGCGGCAGTTCGACGCCAGCGGGCCGCGACGCCCTCGCCGCGCTCGACCATGAATTGCTGTCGCTTAACGCATCCCCCGGCGGCGCAGCCGATCTGCTCGCCGCCACCCTTTTTCTCGACATGCTGGCGCGTCACGACGCCGGCGGGAGCCCGGACTCATGGAACATCTGACCTTCGACTATCCGGCGCAACGCGCCGTCACGACCCGCGCGCATGTCGGCGTGGTCGGCTCGGGCGATCTGGAAGTGCTGCTGTCGCCCGCCGATTCCCCCGCGGCCGCTGCCGCGCTGAGCGCGCATGTGGTCGTGCGCACTAGCGTCGACGGCTACAGCCACATCTGGAAAAGCGTGCTCGACCGCTTCTTCACCCGCTACGACGGCGCCGCGCAAATCGAAATCAACGACTTCGGCGCGACGCCCGGCGTGGTTGCGTTACGACTCGCGGAAGCCGTCGAAGCCGCCGAAGAAGGAGACGCCGCATGAACACCGTCGCGAATCTTCAGCCCGCGCCGATCTTGCGCGACAGCTTCATCGAACTGCCGGCGCGCGAACGCGCACGCGCGCTGCTGGATGCTGGCAGCTTCCGCGAACTGCTCGGTCCGTTCGACCGGATCGAATCGCCGTGGCTGCCGCTGCAAGGCGTGGTCTGCCAGGCGGACGACGGCTGCGTGATCGCGCGCGGCACCATTGACGGCGAGCCCGCCGTGGTCGCCGCGATCGAGTCCGCATTCCAGGGCGGCAGCATCGGCGAAGTGTCGGGCAGCAAGATCGCCGCCGCGCTCGAACTGGCGCTGCGCGACTGCGAGCGCGGCAAGATCGTGCGTCCGGTCGTGCTGTTCGAAACCGGCGGCGTGCGGCTTCAGGAAGCCAATCTCGGCCTCGCGGTGATCGCCGAAATGCAGGCCGCGATCGTCGCGTTGCGCCGGCATGTGCCGGTGGTCGGCGTGATCGCGGGCATGGTGGGGTGTTTCGGCGGCATGTCGCTCGCGGCGTCGCTGTGTTCGTATCTGGTCGTCACGAAGCAAGGGCGGCTCGGCATGAACGGCCCCGAAGTGATCGAACAGGAAGCCGGTATCGACGAACTCGATGCGAGCGATCGGCGCCGCGTGTGGCAACTGATCGGCGGTGAGCAACGCGCCGCGACCGCACTTGCCGACCAACTGGTCGACGACGATGCCGACGCCGTGCGTGCCGCCGTGCGAGCCGCGTTCGTTCAAGGCGTGCCGGCCGCGCATCGCAGCGAACAGGTCGACCTGTTTCTGAACCGGCTCGCGCACATCGATCCCGCCAGCGTCACGCCGGAAAGCATGCGCGAAGTTTTCAACCATCACGCCGCGACCGATCCGCGCAAGGAGCAAGCATGAGCGATAAGACTCTCACCCCGTTGAGCCGCGGCGCGCGCTGGTTTCATGCGCTGGCCGGCGAACCGTCCAGCGCGGCGCCCGTGTGGAGCGGCGACGCGTCGCTCGGCGGCGAGACCGCACGCTTCGTGACCGTCGTGCCCGATCCCGCCAACCGCTTTCCCCGTGCAACGGACAACGTCGTCGGTCTCGAACAGGGCTGGCTGCTCGCGCGCGCCGTGCGCGAAGCGATCGCGCAAGACGCGGCGAGCGGCACGCGCCGCCCGATCGTCGCGATCGTCGACGTGAAAAGCCAGGCGTATGGCTATCGCGAGGAAATGCTCGGCATCCACCTCGCCTGCGCGGCCGGTGTCGATGCGTACGCAACGGCTCGCGACGCCGGGCATCCGGTGGTTGCGCTGATTGTCGGGCCGGCCATGTCCGGCGCGTTTCTCGCGCACGGCTATCAGGCCAACCGCATCGTCGCGCTCGACGCGCCCGGCACGATGGTTCACGCCATGGGCAAGGAAGCGGCCGCGCGCGTCACACGCCGTACCGTCGAGGAGCTCGACGCGCTCGGCGAAACGATCGTGCCGATGTCGTATTCGATGGCGTCGTTCGCGAAGCTCGGTCTGCTCGATCAATTGATCGATGGCGTCGATGCGGATGCGCCGGATGCGTCGCAAATCGAACACGTGCGGCAGGTACTGACCGAGCAGATTCGTAGCGCGCGCAACGATCGGAGCAAGGGCCTGTCGCATCGGCTGGAATCGGCGGCGGCGCAGACGAATCGCGCGGCGTCGATCGAAGTGCGCCGACGTCTCGCTGAACAATGGGATGCCGTCTGATGCAGACCTGCGCGGTCCCGCCATTCGTCATCGAGCACGCGCTGTCGTGGGATAGGCGATGGCAGCCGCACGATCTGTTGCGCCTGCATCATTTGGAAATGCCCGATGATGAACCGCAGTGGGTTCGCGAGGCGTTCGCACGCGCGCCGGTTGCGGTGGTGAGACGAGCGCTGGCCGCCGACGGTTTTGTCGCGATCGGCGTGCGCGGTGTGGAACGCGCGCAGCGTTATGGCACGTGGGCGCGCGTTGCAGACATCGCAACGGCGGTGCCGCCGGAGGCGCTTGCGCAGTCCATACCACTTGCAGCGCGCGGCGATCTGCCAGCGTTTATCGCTTTTACGGAGCTGCGAAACGATATGGCGGGCCCGCTGCACGACTTCATCTGGGGCCCGGCGGGCAGCGCGGGGTTTGAACTGGCAACCCAGGTGCCCACCGTGAACGCTTCAAGCGATCTGGACCTGCTGATCCGCACGCCGGAATCGCTCACGCGAGAGCGCGCGCTTGCACTGCTGAACCAGTTGCAAACGCACGCAAAAACTGCCGGCATTCGTGTGGATGCACAACTCGACACCCCCGCTGGCGGCGTCGCGTTAGCCGAATGGGCAACCGACAAACCTCGCGTGATGGCGCGTCGTGCGAGCGGCCCGCAACGGATCGCCGATCCGTGGGCCGTCGTTCACTGCGGCGAGCTCGCCTGATGCTAGCGCTGATCTTCCCCGGCCAGGGCGCGCAAACCGACGGATTCCTGCACCGTCTGCCGTCGCATCGCGCGGTGCGCGACACACTCGATGAAGCCTCCCATGTACTCGATGCCGACGTGCTGACGCTCGACACGCCGGACGCATTGCGCTCGACGGTCGCCGTGCAGATCGGTTTGACAGTCGCGGGCGTGGCCGTCACCCGTGCGTTAGCCACTGAACAACTCGTGCCGGCAATCAGCGCGGGGCTGTCGGTCGGCGCTTATGCGGCGGCGGTGAGTTGCGGCGCGGTGCGTTTCGACGATGCGTTGAAGATGGTGCGACGGCGCGCCGAATTGATGGAAACGGCGTACCCGTCGGGCTACGGTCTCGCGGCGGTGTCGGGATTGACCGAGCATCAACTGGAAACACTCGCCGCGCGGCACGCGGATGAAGAGCAACAACGCGTGTATATCGGCAACGTCAACGCGCCGCGCCAGATCGTGATGGCGGGTGCGAACGACGCACTGGACCGATTCATTGAACGCGCGCTGGCGGCGGGCGCGCGCAAAGCCACGCGCCTCGCGGTGAGCGTGCCCTCGCATTGCGAATTGCTCGCCCATGCCACGGACGAACTGGCCGCCTACGCACAACAGGTGCCGTTTAACGCGCCGCGCAGCACTTATATAGGTAATCGCGGCGCGCGTTCCCTGCATACACCGGACGCCATCCGCGACGATCTCGCGACCAATATGCGTCACACCGTACGTTGGTTCGACGCGCTGACCGTCATGCAGGAAATGGGCGCCCGTGTGCTGATCGAAGCGTCGCCCGGACAGGTATCGACGGATATCGTGCGCGAGTACTTTCCGGATAGTGCCGCGCTCGCGGCAAGCAGCTTTTCATTCGAGCGATTGGTGGCGACCGCGCGGCGGCGGATGGACGCGCATTGAGTCAGGCGTGGGCGTTGTCACGCTGCATGGTGCTTTGTCTGGTGCTTTGTCTAATGCCTTGTCTCGCATCTTCCGTCGCACGTTGGCGAACGCGCACTACCGCAACGTAACGCGCCCCTCTCTCACCGCTTCTCGATCAACTGCCGCCCCATCGCCTTCGCGTACCGATCACACGCGCTGCGTGCCACTCGTGACGCCGCCAGCACGCCGACATCCGCATCGTCGCGGTAATACATCGCCACGTTGATCGGCGGAGGCAACGGACGCACCTGCAATTGCGCCAGCTCGCCGCTGCTCAGATAAGGCTCGACGAACAGCGCCGGCACTGCGGCAATCCCATAGCCATCGCGCAGCAGCTTCACGATCACCGCGACCGACGGCATGCACGTTACCTGTGTCTCGGCCAGCGGTACCCCCGCCCGCTTCGCGAGCGTCTGCACGATCGCTTCGACCGCGAGTTGCGGCGCCGTACCGCGACCGAACGTCAGCACCGGTTTGCTCAACAGCGTCTGAACATGTTTCGCGCGGCCGGCCGGTATCAGGTCGCGACGCGCGATCCAGCGCACCGGGTAGCTCGCCAGCAACGCCGACACGATCGACGTTTCGTGCTCGGCGGTTTCCTCCACCTGAATGACCAGATCCAGTTCGCCCGCTCGCAGCCGTGGTCCGAGCACCGCGCTCGAATCGACGGTGAGGTCCACGGCGATACGGTGATACTCCACGTTCAGCATCCGGATGTAGTCCGGCAGCCAGCTATGCACCACCGTTTCAATCACGCCGAGCCGCAGCCGCGTAGCCAATTGCGTTTCGTCCTGCGCGGCCAGTTGCAGCGAGCGCGTGGCCTGCACGACGGAGCGCGCGTGCGCGAGTAGACGCTCGCCGTTCGCCGTGAGCTGAAACTCCGCCGCCTCGCGTTCAATCAGCTCGACGCCCAGTTCGGCCTCAAGCGTTTTGATACGCAGCGAGATCGCCGCGGGTGTGGCGTGCATCGCTGCCGCGGTCGCGCGAAAACTGCCCAGGCGGGCGAGCGTCAGAAACGTTTCGACGAAGCGGGTATTCATGACGGACGCTCTCCAGTTGGCGACGAATGGCACGCGATCATCGCCGCAAACGCGCCGCGAGTCACCTCGATGGCGTTAAGTTTAATTTAACTAAACGCAATAAAAACTCGCTGGAAGGATATTTTTGACGTTACTAATCTGGCTCCATCGCAGGCCCATCCGATCGGGCCGCAGCGGCGACGTCATCGATCTGGAGCCAGCACCTTCATGCCTTACACCCCATCCGAGTTTCGTCAGCAGATTCGCACGCGGCGCCTGTCCGGTCCGACCGCCGGGTATTGCGGCGACTATGCGCAAGCCAATCTCGCGATTCTGCCGAGCGAGCACGCCGGCGACTTCCTGCGCTTCTGCATGCTCAATCCGAAAGCGTGTCCGCTACTCGGCATCGGCGAACCAGGCGACTGGCGCGTGCCCGCGCTAGGCGCCGATCTGGATATCCGTCATGACGTACCGGCGTTTTACGTGTACCGCCATGGCGAACGCGCCGAGGAAGTCCACAGTCTCGACGAACTGTGGCGTGACGATCTGGTGGTGTTCGCGATCGGCTGCTCGTTCTCCTTCGAAGAAATGCTGCGACGCGAAGGCATCGCGCTTCGTCACATCGAACAACAGGTCAACGTGCCGATGTATCGCACGCGCGAACGCAACGTGGCGGCCGGCGTGTTCGGCGGCAACCGCGTCGTCTCGATGCGACCGATGAAAGCCGCCGACGCGATCCGCGCAATCCAGATCACCAGCCGTTTTCCCGCGGTGCATGGCGCGCCGGTTCATATCGGCGACCCATCGCTGATCGGTATTCGCGATCTGGCGCGGCCCGATTTCGGCGACGCGGTCGAGATTCGCAGCGATGAATTGCCGGTGTTCTGGGCTTGCGGCGTCACACCGCAAGTCGCGATCGAAAGCGCGCGTTTGCCGTTTGCCATCGCGCACAAGCCGGGGCACATGCTGGTGACCGACATTCCAAACACCTCGCTCGCGGTGCTGTAAGCGCGCCCGATTCCGCGCGAGCACCGCGAAGACCTCGGGCACCGAGGGCACCGAGGGCACCGAGGGCACCGAGGGCACCTCAACCGCCGCAACCCAAAGCCGCGCGCCAGCACGACGCGCGGCCAACCACGACGACCGGAGTTAAGCATGGAAACCGAAGCGCAGTTGACCGCAGACGCCGAGCGCTACGGCGCATCCGGCACAGGGAAAGGCCCGTTCGCGTGGTATCGGCAGACCTCCGCGAGCGAGAAGCGCGCGTTCTGGAGTTGCAAGATCGGCTACGTGCTCGACGCGATGGACACGCAGTTCCTCAGCTTCGTGATACCGACGCTCATCGCGACATGGGGCATCACACGCGGCGACGCGGGCCTGATCGGCACGGTCACGCTGTTGAGTTCGGCGCTGGGCGGCTGGGCCGCCGGCGTGCTGTCGGATCGCATCGGCCGGGTGAAGACCTTGCAGATCACGATTCTGTGGTTCGCGATTTTCACGCTGGCTTGCGCGCTGGCGCAGAATTTCTCGCAGCTGCTGTGGGCGCGCGGCTTGATGGGCCTCGGCTTTGGCGGCGAATGGACGGCGGGCGCCGTGCTGATCGGCGAGGTGATCCGCGCGCGCGACCGCGGCAAAGCGGTGGGGCTCGTGCAGGCCGGCTGGGCGATCGGCTGGGGCATCGCGACGCTGCTGTTCATGGCCGTCTTCTCGCTGGTGCCGGCCGACTACGCGTGGCGCGTGCTGTTCGCGATCGGCATAGCGCCAGCGCCGTTCGTGATCTGGATTCGCCGCTTCGTCGACGAACCGGAAGTGCATCGGCAGCAAAAAGCGGCGCAGGCCGCCATGCAAACGCGCAGCTCGTTGCTCGATATCTTTCGCTGCGAAATCGTCTGGACGACGCTGCGTGCGTCGGTGCTCGCGACCGGCGTGCAAGGCGGTTACTATGCGGTCACCACCTGGCTGCCAACCTATCTGAAAACCGAACGGCATCTGAGCGTGATCGGCACCGGCAGCTACCTCGGCGTGGTGATCGCCGGCTCGTATTGCGGCTATCTGACGGGCGCGTATGTCAGCGACCGGTTCGGCCGTAAGCGTGCGTTCATCGGATTTGCGCTGGCGTCGTGTGCGATTGCGCTGCTTTATACGCAACTGCCGCTCGATAATCTGTCGATGCTCGTGCTGGGTTTTCCGCTGGGTTTTTGCGCATCAGGCATTTTCTCGGGCATGGGCGCCTTTCTCACCGAATTGTTTCCCACGCGGATTCGCGGCTCAGGTCAAGGGTTTTGCTACAACGTCGGCCGGGCAGTCGGTGCGACCTTTCCGTTTTTTATCGGCTACGTATCGCAAACCATGACGCTCGGCCATGCGATCGGCGTGTTTGCCGCGGCGGCGTACGGCGTCGTGATTCTTGCCGCGCTGACGTTGCCGGAGACCAAGGGGCGAGAGCTGAGCGCTTGATCCGAGGGGCGGTGGGTGCTGTGCTGTATCGCGCCCCTCACAACGCGTGGCTCGCGTGTCGCCGCATGACACCACGGTTTCAAAAAACGGCAACGCGCACTCAAGCCTGCCCCGGCGCTCGCCCGATCACCTGTGAGTCCGACGACGCCGCTCCCTCGCTGTGTCCGCGTTCGCGCCCCGCCGTGACAACCGCCGCATCGGTGCCGCCAGGCCGCCGCACCGATTTCGCGTGCCGCTCGATCAACCGCTGCAGCAGGCAGAACGCGCACAGCAGCGCGCCGATCACGATACGGGTCCACCACGAACTCAGCGTGCCGTCGAACGTGATCAGCGTCTGGATCGTGCCGAGAATACCGACGCCGAACAGCGAGCCGATCACATAGCCCACGCCGCCCGTCAACAACGTGCCGCCGATCACCGTCGCCGCAATCGCGTCGAGTTCCATACCTTGCCCTTGCAGGCCATAACCCGAGAGCACGTAGAACGTAAACACCGCGCCGCCGAGCGCCGAGCAGAAACCGCTCAGCGCATACACGCCGATGCGTGTCTGCGCGACCGGCAAACCCATCAGCAATGCCGAGCGCGCATTGCCGCCCACCGCATACACATTGCGGCCAAACCGCGTGAAATGCGCGACATAGATCGCTGCCAGTAGCGCAATCAGTGCGATCAGCACGTTCGCGGTGACCGAGCCCACGCCGATATCAAGCCGGAACGCGGAGATCTTCCGGAAAGTCGGATCGGTGATGGTGATGGACTGCGTGGTGATGAGAAAGCACAACCCGCGCGCGAAGAACATGCCCGCCAGCGTGACGATAAACGCCTGCAAACGGAAGAAATGAATCAGCGCGCCCTGCACCGCGCCGAACACCGTGCCCATCAGCAGCACGATCGGCACGATCACCCAGACGGACAGGTGCAGATGCTCGGACAGCACCGCTTCGACGATGGTTGTAAGCGCAACGACGGAGCCCACCGACAGATCGATCCCGCCGGACACGATCACGAACGTCATCCCGATCGCGACGATCAGCAGGAACGCGTTGTCGACCAACAGATCGAGCAGCACCTGCCACGAGAAGAAACCGGTGTACATCACCGAGCCAAAGCCGAATAGCGCGCAGAACAGCAGAATCGTGACAGCGATCGGCAGCGTACGCGGATCGACCAGGTGAGCCAACGCGTCGAGGAGTCGTCTCATCGCGCCACCCCGCGTTGCCCGAGCAGCGATCTGCCGAACGACATGGCGAGCGCGCGCGCCGCCGGCGACTGGATCACGCTCACCGCAAGCACCACCGCCGCCTTGACGACCAGCGTCGCCTCCGGTGGAACGCCGATCGAATACGTGGTGTACGTGAGCGTCTGAATGATCAGCGCGCCCAGCACGGTGCCCGCGAAACTGAAGCGGCCGCCGAGCAGTGAGGTGCCGCCGAGCGTCACCGCGAGAATCGCGTCGAGTTCGAGCAGCAGGCCGGCGTTGTTGCCGTCGGCGCTGCGCACATTCGAGCTGATGAGAATGCCCGCCATCGCGGCGGTCAGTCCCGAGAAGCCATAGACCGCGAAAACCAGCGCTTTGGAGCGCAGCCCGACCAGCCGCGTCGCAACCGGATTGATGCCGATCGCGCGAATGAACAGGCCGAGCGCGGTGCCTTCCACGAGCGCCGCGGTCGCGAGCACCGCCACGGTGGCGATCCACACCGAACACGGCACGCCTAGCCAGTATCCGCCGCCGACGAAAAGATAGCCCGGAGCGCCGATCGGAATGATCTGCCCCGCCGTCAGCAATTGCGCGACGCCGCGGCCGGCCACCATCAAAATCAAGGTTGCGATGATCGGCTGCATGCCGACGAATGACACCAGCAAGCCGTTCCACATGCCGCTCAGCACGCCGACCATCAGCGCCGCCACCAGCGCCTGCGCGATCAGCGCCGCGCCCGGTTCGGGTTGCGTCGCGAGTAGCGTGGCCGCCGCGGCGCCCGCGATCGCCACCACCGCGCCAACCGAAATGTCGATGCCGCGCGCGGCGATGACCAGCGTCATGCCGGTGGCCACCAGCACCAGCGGCGCGGCGCGATTCAACACGTCGATGGGCGCGCCGAACAGGTGACCGTCGAGCATCCGCAGCGACAGAAAGTGCGGATTGACCCACAGGTTCAGGCCGCACAGCAACGCCAGCGTGACGCACGGCCAGATCAACGGACGCTCGGCGCCGTCGCGCACGAACCAGTTCGCCAGTTTCATTCGCCGCTCCCCGCGATGAGTCGATAGATGTTGTCTTCGTTCGAGGCCGTGCCCGCGACTTCGGCGATCTTGCGACGGTCGCGCAACACCGCCACGCGATGACTGACGCGCAGCACCTCGCTGATCTCCGACGAAATGAACAGAATGCTCAGGCCGTTCGCGCACAGCGCCAGCAGCCGGTCCATGATGTCGAACTTGGCGGCGACGTCGATGCCACGCGTGGGTTCGTCGAGGATCAGTAGTTGGGGATCGGTGGCGAGCCAGCGCGCCAGCAGCGCTTTCTGCTGGTTGCCGCCGGACAACAAGCCGATGGGTTGTTCGGCGTCCGCGGCCTTGATGCCGAGCCGCTCGATCCACAGATCGGCCAGCTCGCGCGCACGTTGCCGGTTGATCTTGCGCCACCAGCCGCGCCTTGCTTGCAGCGCCAGCAGAATGTTTTCGCGGATCGACAGTTCGGCGACGATGCCCTCCTTCTTGCGGTCTTCCGCGCAATAGCCAATGCCGTGACGGACCGCGTCCCGCGGCGAGCGTAGCTTCGCGGCGCGGCCTTCGATGAGGATCACGCCGCTATCGGTGCGGTCCGCGCCGAACAGCAATCGCGCTGTTTCCGTGCGGCCGGAGCCGAGCAGGCCGGCGAGTCCGAGGATCTGGCCTCGCTGCAGGTTCAGGTCGATCGGCTGCAGCGTGCCGCGGCGGCCGACGCCCTGGAGTTCGATGAAGGGATGGGCAGGTTGCGTGGTTTGCGCGGCTTCGGTTGTCTGGGGTGCTGCTTGCGAGGTCTGCGTGACGGGTTGGTCCGCGTGGCCGCCGTGGCCCTCGTGACCGACATGCCCTTCATGCGCGGCCTCGCGCAAGCGTGCGCTCATCCGCTCGTGGCCGACCATCTTCGCGACCAGTTGATCCGCCGGCAGATCGCGCGCGAGATACTCGCCTTCGCGCTCGCCATTGCGCATGACCGTGATGCGGTCGGAAATGGCGTACGTTTGCTCGATAAAATGCGTGACAAACAGAATCGCAATACCTGATTGCTTAAGATGTCGAAGTATTTTAAAAAGCTGACTGACCTCGCCGTCGTCGAGACTCGAGGTCGGTTCGTCGAGAATCAGCACGCGCGCGTCGACCGACAACGCCCGCGCGATCGCCACCATCTGCTGCACCGCGATCGGGTAGGCATCGAGTGAACGGGTCACGTCGAGCGACACGTCGAGACGCGCCAGCGCGGCCTGCGCGCGGCGCTTGATGGTCGGCCAATCGATCGCGCCGAAACGTCGCGGTTGCCGGCCGGCGAAAATATTCTCCGCCACGGAGAGGTTCGGGCACAGGTTCACTTCCTGATACAACGTGCGCACGCCGGCCGATTCCGCTTCCTGCGGCGACGCAAACGCCACGACTTCACCGCCGAGACGGATCGTGCCGGCGTCAGGCGCGACCACGCCGGTTAGCACGTTGATCAAGGTGGATTTGCCCGCGCCGTTCTGGCCCATCAACGTGTGGATCTCGCCGGGAAACAGGCGAAAATCGACCCGCTGCAGCGCTTTGACGCCGGGGAAGGTTTTGGTGACGGCGGTGGTGGCGAGGATGGGCGCACGGGCTTCGGCGTTGGCCGCACTGATTGCGTCGCCCGTTCCGTGAGCGGCAGCGCCCGCAGCCTGCGGAGTCGGTTCGGAAGCGGGAGACGTCATAGACCTCGCTTGATGGGTGGTGCGGTGCTTCAATGGGTTGCACCGGAGTGCGACGGCATACGGGATTCTTCGCGGCCTTCCGCGCAACCTTCACCGGAAAATAGACCGCCCGCTGCCGAAGCAACCGGGCGGCCAGGCACCGCTGGAGAAACCTTTTCGCTCAATCCACACTTCGCTTGCCATGTCCCGCCGTTCCTCAGTAACCCTGAGGACTTTGTCGGGTCGGCATCAGCCTCAGTATTTACGCGTCGGCAGCGTCTGCGCAGCGACGCTCATCGGGAACACCGTCTCCTGCGTGAGAATGCGCTTGGGCAACGGCTTGCCGGCCACGACGTCCTTCACCGCCGACATCAACTGCGGTCCCAGCAACGGACTGCACTCCACGTCGACGTTCATCTTGCCGGCAGCCATCGCCTGGAAGCCGCCCTTGGTGGCATCGAACGAAACGACGGTGATGTCCTTGCCCGGATGCATGCCGGCCTCCTCCATCGCCTGGATGGCGCCGAGCGCCATATCGTCGTTATGCGCATAAACTACATTTATTTTATTTCCATAAGTTTTTATAAACGCTTCCATGACCTGCTTGCCGCCGGCCAGGGTGAAGTCGCCGCTTTGCGACGCGATGATCTTAAATTTGGGATCGTTCTTGATCACCTCCAGCAGGCCGGAATGCCGGTCGTTGGCCGGCGCCGACCCGACCGTTCCCTGCAGTTCGGCGATGTTGACAGGCCCTTGCTCGCTTTTATAGTGATCTTCGAGCCAATGCCCACCGCGACGCCCTTCTTCCATGAAGTCGGAGCCGATCATCGTCACGTACAGCGAGGTGTCTTTTACGTCGATGTTGCGATCGGTCAGGATCACCGGAATCTTCGCGGCTTTCGCTTCAAGCAGCACCGGCTCCCAGCCGGATTCGACGACCGGCGAGAACGCGATCACATCGACCTTTTGCGCGATATAAGAGCGGATCGCCTTGATCTGGTTTTCCTGCTTCTGCTGGGCGTCCGAGAATTTGAGCTTGATCTTCGCGTCCGCCGCCGCCGACTTCACCGACTCGGTATTGGCCGTTCGCCATGCGCTTTCCGCGCCGACCTGCGCGAAACCGAGGGTGATCTGTTTGTCTTGCGCGTAAGCGCCCGGCGCGGTCAGCGCTAGCGTACCGATGCCCGCGCAGAACGCGAGCGCGCCCAACGCACGACATGCGGCGCGTCGTGTATTCGCCATGACTGTCTCCTGATCGTTGTAGTGTCGGCGATCCATCGAACCTGCCCGGTGCTTGCAGCCCTCACGGTGGGTGGATCGTGATGTAGCGTAGTGTGTGGGGCGTTAACCGTCCAATCCTATGATTCGCGTTGGCGATACCAATTTTGGTATGAGTGAGCGGATCCGGCTCGAAGCCGGTTGGCGGTCCTTGCCGCAGACCAAGATGAGATACGCCGCCACCGATTCCTCGCCTTAACGGCAAGCGCCGCGAACCCGCTCAAGCGGGCAGCGCCTCACCTCGGCGTCACCCAGCGAAACGTCAGATTGATCCGCTCGCCGGCCACGCGCGGCTCCTTCGGCACCCGATGCCGCCAGTCCGCCTGCGTGTCGCCCTTCATCACGAGCAGGCTGCCGCCCTTCAGCGAAAACGACTGCACGACGCCGGTTTTGTTGTGGCGCAAATCGAATGTGCGCGCCACACCCAAACTCACCGACGCGATCACCGGACGCGCGCCGAGTTCAGGTTCGCGATCCGCGTGCCAACCCATGCTGTCGGTGCCGCTGCGATAGCGGTTAATCAGCACGCTGTTGAAACGCGTCTCGCAGACTGCCTCCACCGCGGCCTTGAGTTCCGCAACGGCCGACGTCCACGGTTGCGGCACGTTGCGAATGCCCGAGTAGACATAGACGGCGTCCGGCTCGCCCTGCCACGCCGTCAAACGCGGCAGCGGCACGCGACCGGCGGGCGTGCCGATCACGTCCTGACGCCAGGCGATTTCGTCGATTAGCTGCGTCAAAACCTGCGCCGCGCGGGCGGGCGTTAGCCAGTCGGGATACCAGTCGACGTCGGGCGTCGGCAGGGAGTCGGCGGAACCCGCGAAAAGATCCGTCATGAGATGGCCTGATACCAATACGTATGTGAATGCTGACGCTGGAACGAAGGCGCACGCAAAGCGCGTGCGTGTAGAAACCTTGGCTATGATGGCGGCACCGAAGACGCCGTTGATACGCGCGGCTTGCGCTGTCATCCGCTGGCTTCATCCGGATTAATCGGTTCATGCCTTTAACTTCTTAGACCTTTCAAGGACTTTCACCATGATGCTATCCGACCAGGCACTCGCTCAACTCTTTCGCGAAGCGCGCACGCATAACGGCTGGCAGGCCAAACCGGTCGACGATGCCGTGCTCAGGCAGCTCACCGAACTGGTGTTGCTCGGCCCGACCTCGGCCAATTCGAGCCCCGGCCGCTTCGTGTTCGTCAAAACGCCGGAAGCCAAGGAAAAGCTGCGCCCGGCCTTGTCGGCGGGCAATCTCGACAAAACCATGGCCGCGCCGGTCACGGTGATCGTCGGAATGGACATGGCGTTTTACGAGCACCTGCCGAAACTGTTTCCGCACGCGGACGCGCGCAGCTGGTTCGTCGGCAACGACAAGTCGATCGCGGACACAGCCTTTCGCAATTCGACGCTGCAAGGCGGCTACCTGATTCTCGCCGCGCGGGCACTCGGTCTGGACACGGGCGCGATGTCCGGTTTCGACGCCGCCAAGGTCGACGAAGCGTTCTTTGCCGGCACGACCGTCAAGTCGAATTTCCTGATCAATCTGGGCTATGGCGATGCGTCGAAACTGTTCGCGCGCAGCCCGCGCTTCGCATTCGACGAAGCCGCCCAGATCGTCTGATACGTAGAGGTGGAGAACGGCGTCGCGCTCAACTGAACAGCGCGACGTAGAACACCACGGCGCCGATCAATGCGCCGACGAAGCAGAAACCTTCGCCTTCGCCGGCGTCGTCGCCATTCGAACGCACCCATGCGCCGACGACGCCGAACAAGCCCGCGATACCCAGCGCCACGCAGAGCATCACGACATCGAACAGCGCGCTGCGGCCCAGCTCGGAAAAGTCGATGCCGCGAACGCTGTAATACAAGCCGATCGCCATCAGCGAGATGACGACGAGCGGTAGCATCACACGCTTGCCCTCACGCCCGACATGATGGGCGTGGTGCCCGTGATGCAACTCATTGTCTGATCTGAGCAGTCTCATGATGCCCCTCCCGCTTCGCCCTGTTCCGGCGCCCCATCCAACTGGCGCGAACCGCCGCATGGCCGCGTCTGCACGCGCGGTCACCCCTGATACGAGGCGGTTCTTTTTGAGCATAGTCCACGCGCGGACACAATTCAAAGCCCATTTAATTAGGTTGCCGCGGCAATCAGATGGCGCCGGAAACCACCGTGAATGCTGCGATGCGACAGACTTCTCTGACCGCACCCCGAAAGCGCCGTGGGACCGATGCGGCAGCGAATTTGGCACCGCCGGCAAGCCGATGCGCATGCCGGTAGAATGATTCGACTCGTTCGGCACGACGTTAGCGCGGCCGGCGAGTCGCCGCCGGTCATCCGCTCGCGCCGGCCCCTTCCCGCCTTTGTGCTCCCTATGCGCCGCTCATCGTTTCTTGTCCGCATCATCCTCATTGGCATCCTGCTGCATATCTACGTCGGCTTACGTCTGATTCCGGACATGCCGGTCGACACCACCGGCCGCTGGCTGTGCGCATTGTGGCTCGTGCTGTCGATCTTCCTGATCCCGCTCGGCATGCTGGCGCGCACGATCAAACGGCAGCCGCTCGGTGACCGGCTCGCGTGGGTCGGCCTGCTGGCGATGGGCTTCTTCTCGTCGCTGCTGGTGCTGACCTTCGCCCGCGATCTGATGCTCGCCTCGCTGCTCACCGTCGATGCGATCTGGCCGAACACGATCAACATCGCGCATTGGCGCACGGGCTCGGCTGCGGCAGTGCCGCTGCTCGCCTTGCTCTCGACGCTGGTTGGCCTCTTCAACGCCCGCCGCCGCGCGAAGGTAGTCACGATCGACGTACCGATCGACGATTTGCCGCCCGCGCTCGACGGCTTCACGATCGTCCAGATCAGCGACATTCATGTTGGCCCGACCATCAAGCACCGCTATGTCGATGCGATCGTCGACGCGGTCAATCGGCTGAAGCCCGATCTGATTGCCGTGACCGGCGACGTCGTGGACGGTAGCGTGCCGCAATTGACCCGGCACACCCAGCCGTTGTCACGTCTCAGCGCGCGTCATGGCGCGTTTCTCGTGACCGGCAATCACGAATACTATGCGGGCGCGAATGCGTGGATCGACGAGTTCCGGCGCCTGGGCCTCAACGTGCTGCTCAACGAGCATGTGATCGTGGATCATGACGGCGCACGCGCCGTGATTGCCGGCGTGACCGACTATTCGGCGGGACATCACGATCCGCTGCATCGCAGCGATCCGGTTGCGGCACTGGCCGGCGCACCGGGCGACGTAGTGA
This sequence comes from Paraburkholderia sp. BL21I4N1, assembly GCF_002973525.1. Taxonomy (GTDB): domain Bacteria; phylum Pseudomonadota; class Gammaproteobacteria; order Burkholderiales; family Burkholderiaceae; genus Paraburkholderia. The sequence continues at coordinate 8,628 of NZ_PVEN01000009.1, read as the reverse complement.
TCAAGGTGCTGCTCGCGCACCAGCCGCGTTCAGCCGAAGCCGCGGCCGCCGCGGGCTTCACGCTGCAACTGTCAGGGCATACGCACGGCGGCCAGTTCTTCCCGTGGAACTTCTTCGTGCGATTCCAGCAGCCGTTCACGGCCGGCCTCGCCCGCCTGAACGGTCTGTGGGTCTATACGAGCCGCGGCACCGGCTATTGGGGCCCGCCGAAGCGTCTCGGCGCGCCGTCTGAAATCACGCGCCTGCGTCTCGTTCCCGGCGAGCCGGACTGACCCGTAAGCCGAAGCTTACTGCGCGGGCGACACCGCCACGTCGACCTGCTGCGCGAACGACACCACCACCTGCATACCCGGCGTCACGCTGGCGACCTTGGCCGGTTCGCGGCCCTGGATATGAAACACCGCGCCGTTCGGGCTCTTCAGCGCCATGATGCCGGACGCATGGTCGATGGTTTGGACCTCGGCGGTCACGTTATGAATCGTGTTCGACTGCGCGCTCTGCGCGCCGGCACCGGCACCGTGACCGTCCGCACCGCGCGTCACGCTGACCATCGCATTGCGCACCATCCGGATGTGAACCTTGCCGCCCTGCCTGATCTGCGCGAGGCTGGCCGGGTCGGTGATATCGAACGACGCTTCGCCGCCCTGCGCGTCGAGCACGGTCACCGAATGTTTCACCTGGTCGACCGATTTCACGAGACCGTCCGCCTGCAGCGTGCTGCTGCCTTCAAACGGCGCGGGCAGACCGGCGGCGAACGAAGCGAGCGGCGCGGCTGCGATCAACGCACCGGCAACGACGCCAAGAGCTTTAGCTTTCATAGTTTCCTCGATTGGAATGAACGGCGATAAACGGGCGACGCCGTGCGGATGGGTGGCGCCGTAGCAGTTGCGCGACGCGAGCACGACGCGTTTGGGAGCGAGCGAATAGTCTGTTTTCCGAGACGACCTTCGTCAACATTCGGAGTCCGTATTGATGCACGGATAATTCCGTATGTACCACCTCACTCTTCCCAGGGCCACGACAAAACGTTCTCCATCACGCGTCGGCGCAGCTTGACTTAATTTTGCAGAGCTGCCTAAAATTCGGCCAGTTCAATTAACCGGAATCACGATCTTGGACAGTAGCAGTTGTACCAGTCGAGCTTCGATTCGCCCGATCGCCTGATCGGCAAGATTTCCGCGTCAGTCTTTTTCTGTCGCCGTCTTGCCTTCGGGCCGACGGTGCACGTCGTCGATTCCCTCGCGTTGATAGTCTCGCGTTGATAGTCTCGTACTGCCAGTGAAGTGCCGCGTGGCTCGACGCCATGCCGACACCGATGCATTACAGCACCGCAAGCCTCGCTTGCGCGCGCTTCGTCACGCCTGTCCGCCGCCGCGTTCCATCGAGGAAAGCGTGCTGCTGTCATGCGTTGGGTTCACACTGTGCGAACACGCGCCTCAACCTTTCTTAACCATGACAATCGAATTCGTCTGGCGGCTGCTCGCCGCTTTCGCCTGCGGCGTCGCGATCGGCCTCGAACGGCAGATGCGGCAGCGCAATGCCGGCCTGCGCACCATCACGCTGGTCGCGAGCGGTGCGTGCCTGTTCGTTACGCTCGGCGTGCTGACCGGCAACGGCACCGCCGGCATCACGCAGATCGCGGCGTATGTGGTGTCCGGCGTCGGCTTTCTCGGCGGCGGCGTAATCATGCGCGACAAGGGTTCCATTCAGGGGATCAACACCGCGGCGACCTTATGGTGCTCGGCCGCGGTAGGCGTGCTGTGCGGCGCGGGGCACTACGGACCGGCACTGGCCGGCACGGCGGTCGTGCTGCTGACCAACACTGTGCTGCGCGAAGTCAGCCGTATGATCAACGCCACGCCGGTGTCCAACGCGGATCTGGTACGCGAGTATGTGCTGACGATCGTCTGCCGCGAGGCCGACGAGATCCACATTCGCACCGCCGTCTCCAACTCGATGTATTCCACGCCGCTGTCGTTTCAAAGCCTGACGAGCGAAGACGTCGACGACGATTCGCAACGCATTCGCGTTACCGCGATCGTCAAGCTGCATCCCAAGGATCAGTCGAAGCTGGAGCAGATGGCCAGTCGCATCAGCATGGAAAAGAGCGTGTCCAGCGTCAGTTGGACCGCGAGGGAAGCGGAGCCCACGCCTGAATGAGCGTCGCGTGTAAGTCCCCCATATTCGCGCGCATCGTCTACACTTAGCTTGCAATAGATTCAGACAATGTTAATTCCGCGTCCTGAATATGGACTGTCCCATAAGCTTCGACTAAGCTCTGTCACCGTGAATTTTTCACACTCAACTAGGGAGTCTCGATTATGGAACACGGCATCATTGCATGGCTCATCATCGGCGCGATCGCTGGCTGGCTGGCAGGCGTGCTCGTCAAGGGCGGCGGCTTCGGCCTGATCGTCGACATCATCGTCGGGATCGTCGGCGCGTTCATCGGCGGCTGGCTCGCCGGCGTGCTGCATATCTCGCTGGGCGGCGGCTGGATCGGTTCGATCATCACGGCGGTGATCGGCGCGGTCATTCTGCTGTTTCTTATCCGGCTCGTCAGACGAGGCGCCTGAGTACCGCATCTGATTTAACGGCGTCAGCGGCGAAGGCCGTCTGACGCCGGCATGGCTTACAGCGCTAGCCAGGCCAACTGATTTTCAAAGTCAAAGCCCCGCCTCTTCCACCGGCAACATCGAGCCGGTATCGCGCAGCCGGATATGCCAGGCGAATGCCTGATCCAACTGGTGCGGTGTTTGCCCCCCCCACTTCAAAGCGTCCCGATAGTAGTCGCGCAGCAGATCGCGATAGAGCGGATGCGTACAGTTCTCGATAATCAAGGCCGCGCGTTCCCGCGGCGCCAATCCGCGCAGATCGGCCAACCCCTGTTCCGTCACGACGACGTCCACGTCGTGTTCGTTGTGATCGCAATGCGGCACCATCGGCACCACGCTGGAAATGCGGCCGCCTTTCGCCATCGATTTGGTGGCGAAGATCGCGCACGATGCATTACGCGAGAAGTCGCCCGAGCCGCCTATGCCGTTCATCATGTGCGTGCCGCCCACGTGGGTCGAATTCACGTTGCCGTAAATGTCGAATTCCAGCGCGGTATTCAACGCAATCAAACCGAGCCGGCGAATCACTTCAGGGTGGTTGCTGACTTCCTGCGGACGCAGAACGAGGCGATCGCGATAACGTTCGAGCTCGCCGAACACCTGCGCCTGGCGTGCGGCCGACAACGTGATCGACGCGCCGGACGCAAACGTGACCTTGCCGGCGTCCATCAGATCGAAGGTGGAATCCTGCAGCACTTCCGAGTAGATTTCGAACGGCTCGAACGGCGCATCGACGAAACCGGCCAGCACCGAGTTGGCAATCGTGCCGATACCGGCCTGCAACGGCGGCAGGTTTTTGGGCATGCGCCCGAGCGTCACTTCATGCTGGAAGAATTCGATCAGATGACCGGCGATCAACTCGGTTTCCGTGTCGGCCGGCAGCACGGTGGACGGACTGTCGGCCATATCGGTGATCACGATCGCCGCGATTTTTTCGAACGGAATCTCGATCGCCGGCGTACCGACGCGGTCTCGCGCGGACATGATCGGCAGCGGCTCGCGGTGCGGCCGGCGGCCCGGAATCCAGATGTCGTGCAAGCCTTCGAGCGCGAGCGGCTGCGCGAGATTGATCTCGACGATCACCTTGTCCGCGAGAATCGCGAAGCTGGCCGAATTGCCGACCGAGGTGGTCGGCACAATGCCGCCGGTCTCGGTGATCGCGGCGGCTTCGATAATGGCGACGTCGAGTTTGCCGAGTTGGTTTGCCCGCAGCATTTCGACCGTTTCGGACAGATGCTGATCGACGAACATCACTTCGCCGCGATTGATCGCATCGCGCAAGGTCTTGTCGACCTGGAACGGCAAACGGCGCGCCAGCACGCGCGCCTCGGTGAGCATGCGGTCCACGTCGTGACCGAGCGATGCGCCCGTCATCAATGTGATCTGCAGCGGCTTGCCTTGCTGGCGCACCCGTTCGGCGAGCGCAACGGGAACGGCCTTCGCGTCGCCCGCGCGCGTGAAGCCGCTGGCGCCGACGCGCATGCCGTCCTGAATCAGCAGCGCCGCCTCGGCGGCCGACGTGATTTTTCCGCGCAACGCGGCACAGCGAATCCGGTCTTGGTACATGAAACTGAGTCTCTCCATAGTCACCAGTCCAGTCTACCGGTGCGCACATCTGCGGTACGCTCCGCTCGGTAGCCGGTTTGTCGCACCGACCGCGGCGTCAGCTTGCAACGGCCTCGCGGTCGGGCGCTTTGCCGCGCGATCATTCGCGCGACGGGTCTTGCAGTTACGGCATGCGTTACACGTGGCGCTGTTTAGCTGCCGAAGTAGAGATTGCAGAAGCTCACTGGGCCGACGCACTCTTCGGACTTGGCGTTCGCTTTAGCGGCCGGTAAGGCGATGCGGCCTTGCCCGGCGACACCATTGGCGCGCTGCGCGCCCGTTTGGGCAAGCTGTTGTTCGGGGGCGGCCGGTGCCGTTTGTGCATGGGCAACAACTGCGGACAAAGAGCAGGCAATCAGGGCAATCTTCAACACGTTCATTTCGTTCTCCAGGACTTACGGTTACTGCTCGGCGGCGACTTGTGGCGACTGCGTGGCAGTGATGAAACTATATGGCTGCGGTCCCCGCAGATAAACGGGGCTAGGTGGAAGTGATATTTCCATCTGGAGGAAGGATCGAAATGGGCTCGTGCCGAGGCATGGGGGTGATGCTTGTGCGGGGTCCGCGTCGCCGGGGTTGTCTCGCCGGGCACTGGCAATAGCCTATCCGCCGACGCACGCCGTTCGACCGCACGAGCCACGCGGCCGCAATCTTCACGCATTGAAAGGCGCGTCCTTGTCGAGCAACGCCGTACGAATGAAGTGCAGACAGCTCAGAATCCGCTGCACGTCATGACGCTTATCGCGCTCGGCATGCACGGTGCCTAGAACATCCTGCGCGATCCAGGTCGCGGCGCGAACAGACACCAACGCACGTTCGAGCGCCTGCGCATTCGGGCGCGCGAAGAGCCGAGCTAGGTCGTCGTAAGTGCGCTCGAGGGAAGCGCTCCAGCGCGGATGAAGCGCCGCGGCATAAGCAGCACGCGCCCCTTCGTTGCGCAGATCGATGACTGCGTGCCCTACTTCGAGCGTCGCGAGCATCCAGCGCAACGCATCCCGTCGACGTCTCGAACGCCGCGTCAGCAGCATGCGCAACTGGGCGGTCAGGTCATGCGTGCTCGACTGAAAACGCTGGTTGAGACCGGGCAATGCGTCGTTGCACGCGGACACGACTTGCGCGCGCAAATCGCCCATGATCCGTTCGACGAGCCAGGGCATATCCGCAGGCAAAATCACCGCAAAGGCCAACGCTGCCACCAGCATCGACGCGGTCAACGCGATGCCGTTGTTGATCAGCAAATCCGGCGCATACGTCACGACATTGTCCGGTCCGGCAAGTAGGCAGAAGAACACCGAAAAGCCGATGCCGTACCCCACCGCGCGCTTACGCGTCGCGATGAATGCGCCCAGCGCCAGCACGGGCGCGAGCGTCGCGCAAAGCAATGGGAAGCCGTCGATATTCGGATACACGTAGCATGTGAAGAGGTAACCCGTCATGGTGGCCAGGACGGCGCCGGCCGCCATTTGCATGGCCATCTTCGATGGATTCGGCGCAGTGGACGTCAGCGCGCAAGCCAGTGCCGCCCCGATCACGGCAAGCCCGCCGCTCGGCCAGTCGGTCTCGATCCAGAACCAGCCGACGATCGCCATCACCGCCGCGGAGCGGATAAAGGTGAACGCGACGACAAAACCGTTCGTCTTGCTCACGTAGCGGCTAGCATGACGTTGCCGCGTCTCCACCGGCTTGCGCCGCACGGCTAACGACGCGTAAGTCTCCGAATAGCGGATCCATTCATCGACGAAGCGGTACAACAGTTCCACCGATGTATCGAAGTCGGCCAGCGACTCCGTGGGCGTGGCCTCCAGCGGCCGCCTTGTTTCACGCACGCGACGCGGCAAGCTCGCCTGAAACAGCCGCAAGCGACTTGCGACGCCCGTCGCATCGGCCATCGCGAGCGTGCTGGCGGGCGGCGAAAGGAGCGCGGCAAGCTCGTCGAAATACGGCCTTATCGCGCCGACGTTCGACTCCGATCCATTGGCTCGCAGACGTTTAAGCAGTTGATGCAGTGCATGCAGACGCGCGCAGGCATCCATGAATTCGCCGTTTAACCGGCCGAGATGCTGACTGCGTGAACGCATCGCCGGATCTTCGAAAGTGGCGAACGTACGGCTTGCTTCGAAGCCGACGATTTCGTCGACGAGGTCCGCGAAACGCCGCTCGAACTGACCTCGCTCGATGCCGCGATTCAGCACGTCCGCAGCGAACGAAGTAAAATTTGCGTAACGGATTTGCAGCGCGCGCCGCAGCGCCAGACTGGATCGCTGTGGCACGATCAACGCGCTCACCGCGCTCGAACACACAATGCCGACCGCCACCTCCGCCGCGCGCGTGAGTGCCGCCAGAAACAGATCGGGCGGCGTCGTGACGTTCGGAATACCGATCAGCGCGGCGGTATAACCCGCCAGCACGAAGCCGTACCACCTGAAATGCCGATACCGGACCGCCGCCGCGATACACGCGCTCACCCAGCCGATCATGCCGATCATGTACAACTCGGGCTGCTGGACGAACAACGCGCCGAGCGCGAGCGCGGCGAGCGTGCCCACCGCGGTGCCGAGAATCCGGTAGAAACTCTTCGCGAGCACCATGCCGCTGAACGGCTGCATCAGCACGAACACCGTCGTCATGGCAATGCGCGGTTGCGGCAGATCCAGCAGCATCGCAATGCCCAGCGCCAACAGACCGGCCGCGACGGTTTTCAGCAGATGCAGCCCGATCAGACCGTCGCTGTTCAGCCAATCGCGAAACGCCGGACTGAGTCTGTGCAACATAACGTTCCACTGCCGGCGGAAGCCCGCCGTCGGTCTGATCGCATGTTGACGTTTCATCGGAAAGCGGTGCGCTCGGGTTTGCCACAAAGAGAAGCGCCGGTGAACCGGATGATGCAGGTTCGCACCGGCAAGCCAGGCGCCGATTGTAGGAGCCTGCAATGCGCACATTAAGAGGACTGCGGCGAAACGTCCCTTCCAGAACGAACAACAATGCGCTTGCCCGGCAGGCGGACAATACGGCTTCAGCCGTGAAATAGAAGGATCGATGGATACGTTACAAAATATGCGAGTGTTCGTGCGCGTGGTCGAAGCCGGTAGTTTTACCGGCGCCGCGCAGTCGCTCAGCTCGACGACCGGTGCAATGTCCCGCGCCGTCTCGGAACTCGAAGCTCACCTGCGCACCCGCCTGCTAAACCGTTCAACGCGACGACTCGCCCTCACCACGGCCGGCGAACGTTATCTAGCAAGATGTCAGCAGATCCTCGCCGATGTCGGCACTGCGGAAGAAGAAGCGAGTTGCGCACACGAGCGGCCAAGCGGCGCGCTGCGCATGCATAGTTTTGCCAGCATCGGCCAACACTACGTGCTGCCGGCCATTTCGCGCTATCGCGCGCAATATCCGGAGGTGACTGTCGAGTTGACTTTGTCGCAACGCATGCCCGATCTGTTCGAAGGCAGTGCCGACGTTGCGGTGATCGGCGCGTCGACGCTACCCAATTCAGATCTCGTGTCGCTGCCGCTGGGAACGACGTTTAGCATTTTGTGCGCGTCGCCGGCTTACGTGCGCACGCATGGCGCACCGCAAAAGCCTGCGGACCTTGCGCATCACGAATGTCTGATTTTGCACACGCCGGCTTTTCCGCCTCACGATTGGGTGCTCGACGGCCCGAATGGCAGCGAGATGATGGAAGTGAATGGGCCGGTGCACGTCAACATCGCGGAGTCGCTGATTGTGGCGATTCGCGAGGGAATGGGGATCGGTATGGTCCCGCTTTACGCGGCGATTTCGGGATTGCGTGATGGTACGCTAGTGCGTGTTTTGCCCGAATATACGCTGCAGAAGATGAATGTTTATGCGCTGTATCCGTCGCGTAAGTTTATCGACGCGAAAACGCGGACGTGGGTTGAGTTCCTGCGCACACACCTACCGAAAGTAATTGCACGCGATGAAGCGCTGCTGGCGGAAGTCGGCCAGATGGCTATTGATGCGACGGTTCCGGCAGGCGCAAGCGATGCGGGGGAATCTAGCTAGCAGTGATCGAGCTAGCGATGTGCGCCGCAGGCGTTGTTTAAGGCGGTGCTGCGTTGGATGGTTGGCGCTGAGCGCGAGGTAATTCATGCGAGTTATTCTTGGGCGCGCATGAATCTTCGCGCTTCTTCTGCACGCTTGGGAGGGAGTAAAGCTTGATCGTGGAGTTTTGCTGCGGCATGCGACGGGTGATTGCGCATTTCCCCTGCCGTAAACGCAGAAACCCCACCTTTTGGGGGTGGGGTTTCTGTTTTCTGCAGGGGAGCCTGACGATTACCTACTTTCACACGGGCAATCCGCACTATCATCGGCGTGGAGTCGTTTCACGGTCCTGTTCGGGATGGGAAGGGGTGGTACCGACTCGCTATGGTCATCAGGCATGACTTGT
>NZ_PVEN01000008.1 GCF_002973525.1 Paraburkholderia sp. BL21I4N1 | reverse complement strand
AAACGCCCGATGAAGTTCATCGGGCGTCGTTAAGGGGGTATCTTTACCAGCCGGATACCCTGGCAAAACCTGTCAACCTATAGCAGGACGGGTCACTCGCAGTGGCCGGTTTTTCCAGGTTGCACTGTGACCGGCCGACGGCCGCGCTCAATGCGAACTGGCGTCCCCGCCGGGCGTTTCATCTGATACAGCGTCCTGGTCGGTGCCGCCGATCTTGTACTTCTCAGCGGCCCACGCGCCGAGATCGACTTGCTTGCAACGGTCCGAGCAAAACGGGCGGAAGCGGTTTTCAGGGGCCCAGAGGACCTCCTTTCCGCAAGTGGGGCATTTGACGAAAGTAGGCATACGGTCAGGCGGTCAATCGTAGACGGAACAAGTAACGAATATAGGGGCTTTTCGCGCCGCTTTAAAGGCGTGCCCCCGCGAGTCGAACGGACGTTCGACTTACCCGGCGAACGTTACAGACTGCAGAGTGTGAGCTGGAACGGCACGTCGACATCTACCGCGCGCGGACGCAGATCGCCGTCCTGCACAGTGAAACGCACCCACAGCATGTACTTGTTCGCGCTGGCTTCCGGGATCACCCGCAATTCGGGTGACACGCGGACCTGCATCAATTGATAGGAGCGGCCCGACAGCATTTGCTGATAGCTGCCCTGCATGGCCATGACTTTCGACGCCTGACCGGATTCGCGCGCGAGCCGCAGCACGATGGTGGCCGCGTCACGCAGCGGCAGCAGCGGCGTGACCCATTTGGCGATGTCCTGGCGACGCTGATCCGGGTGAATTTGTTGCCACGCGTAGTAAGACGGCAGGTCGAATTTGCAGGTACCGCCCGGAATGATCGCGCGGCTGCGGATGCTGGCAAGCCACTCGTTATCGGCCAGATGCTGGCCGGTTTTGCCCTGCATCTGCGAGAGGCCCGCGAGGGTCTGTTCGATTTCGCCGAGTACCGCTTCCAGCGCATTCTGTTCGATGCCGGGATTGCCGCGGAACGGCGCGAGCGTTTGACGCTGGCGTTCGAGTTCCTTCATCAGATCGGACTTCAGATCTGCGCGACCCGCAACCTCGGAGATTTCGAACAACGTTGTCAACGCGACGTGATGTTCCCTGGCGTCTTCCTGAGTCAGAAAGAACGTGAAGCGCTCGAACAGATCTTCGAGGCGCAATAGCGTCCGGATTCGCTCGTTGAAGGGATACTCGTAAAGGATCAAGCGGGCTCGCCTCGGGCGTGGTCGGTGACGGGAATGCAGAACATTCTAATGCCGTGAGACTACCCTAGCAATCTCGCACTTTTCCTGACAGCTTGCGCAACTTTTTTGGCGTGTTTTGGGCAGTTTTCTGCGTCGTTCGGCTCGCGCGATGCCGCAAAGTTCAATGGGCCTTACACTTGCGCCGACGCCCCGGCGGCGAGCGACAGATACACGCGATGCTGCGCGTCGACCTGCGCTCGCAGACTGTCGAGCGATGCGCCGTCGTTGCCGATCACGTCGTCGGCGGCGGCGAGGCGCGCCTCGCGCGTGGCTTGGCGGGCGATGATCGCCAGCACCTGATCGCGGCTGAAGCCGTTGCGAGTCATGACGCGCGAGATTTGCGTGTCGACGCTGCAGTCCACGGTCAACACGCGGTTCACGCGAGTCTTCCAGCTACCCGATTCGACCAGCAGCGGCACGACGACGATCACATAAGGGCCGCGTGCTTCGCGCTGCCCGCGTTCGGTCTCCGCGCGAATCAACGGATGGGTGATGCCTTCGAGCCGCTTGCGGGCGCTGTCGTCGCTGAATACCAGCGTGCGCATGCGAGCGCGGTCGAGCGAGCCGTCCGCCGTGACGAACTCCGCGCCGAACTCCGCCGCGATCTGTGGCATTGCGATGCCGTGCGGCGCGGTGATGCGATGCGCGATCAGGTCGGTATCGACGAGCGGCACGCCGTGCGCGGCGAACAGGTCCGCGACGGTCGATTTGCCACTGCCGATACCGCCAGTCAGTCCCACGACGAACATGCTTCAGCCCCCCAGCGCGAGATAAAGCGGTGTGCCGACGAACAGCGTAACCGCGCCGCCCGCCGCGAGAAACGGTCCGAACGGCAACGGTTCCTGGAAGCGCATGCGGCCAAGCCAGGTGGCGGCGAGGCCGACCACCGCCCCGCTGACCGCGGCGATCAACACGATCTGCGGCAGAGCGGCCCAACCGAACCATGCGCCGAGCGCGGCCAGCAGTTTGAAATCGCCATAGCCCATGCCTTCGACACCGCGCACCAGCTTGAACAGCCAGTGCACGAGCCACAGCGTCAGATAGCCGAAGATCGCGCCCAGCACCGCGTCATGAAGACTGGCGAACATGCCGTTGAAATTGACGATCAGGCCTGCCCACAAAAGCGGCAGCGTCATCGAATCCGGCAGCAGGTGCGTGTCGATATCGATGGCGCTCATAGCCAGCAACGCCGCGCACAGGCCAAACGCGGCGAGCGTCGTGGCGGTCGGGCCGTACAGCGCGAGCGTGCCGGCCGCGCAGGCGGCGCTGACGATTTCGAGCAATGGATAGCGCGGACTGACGCGCGTCTTGCATGCCGAGCAGCGTCCGCGTAGCAGCAGATAGCTCAGCACGGGCAGGTTCTCCCACGCGCTGAGCACATGGCCGCAGTGCGGACACGCGCTGCGCGGCACCCACAAGTTGTAGCGGGCAGGCAGGGTGTCGTCCTCGAGCGGCGCGCCGGTGGTTTCATGCACCTCCGCTTGCCATGCACGCTCCAGCATGATCGGCACACGATGCACGACCACGTTGAGGAAGCTGCCGATCACGAGACCGAACACGACCGCGAAAACGAACTGCAAGCCGGTCGGCAAGCTGCCGAACGCGAAGCCCAGATCGGCGGCAAAGTGCCCGGGCAGCAAGCCCGCAAGCAAGCTGGAAGAGGTGTCTGACACGAGTGGAGGAATAGCCTGCATGGCGAAAGAGTGGATTCGGCTGCGATGCTACACCACGTTGCCGAGTTGAATAATGGGAAGATACATGGCGATCACGAGGCCGCCTACCAGCGCACCCAGCACGACGACGACCAACGGCTCGCACAGGCTCGCCAGCGTGGCGATCTTTTCGTCTACCTGACGATCGCTGAGCGATGCCACGTCGATCAGCATCGTGTCGAGCGTGCCCGATTCCTCCGCGACCGAGATGGGCTGCACGATCTCCGGTGCAAAACAGCGAGCCGAGCGCATGGCCGCCGCGAGCCGTTCACCGCGACGCAGCCGCGCGGCGATGTCGACGGTGGCGCGGTCGAAGAACGCGTTGCCGGTGGCATGCGTCAAGGAGTCGAAGGCGTCGGCGAGCGGCGTGCCGGCTGACAGCAGCGTGCCGAGCGCACGACTCCAGCGGGCTGCGCACAGACTGCTCAACAGCGGACCGGCGACCGGTATTCTCAGCGCCACGCGCGCGAAGCGTATGCGCGCCGCTTCGGAACGTCGTAGCAGAAACGTCGCAGCCCAGCCCATGGCGAACAACATGACGACGACCGGCACGCTCCAGCGCGCGGCACCCGCCGAGAGCGCCAGCACGAACTGGGTAGGCGCGGGCAGCCTGGCGCCGAAGCCGTCGAAGATCTGTTTGAAAGTCGGCACGACCCACACCAGCAACGCGCTGGTGATCGCCATGGCCAGCAGCAGGATCGCCCCCGGATAGGTCAGTGCGGCTCGCACCTTGGCGCGCTGTGCGGCGGCGCGCTCGCGGTCGTCGGCGAGGCGGCCCAGTACCGTGGCTAACGCGCCGGCGGCTTCGCCCACCTCGACGAGCTGGCAATAGAACGCGCTGAATTGGGCCGGATGCCGTTGCAGCGCCGCGGAAAATCGCAGGCCGCTCGTAATGTCGCGTGCCAGCGTGCCGACGATACGCGGCATGCCTTGCTGGCGAACGTCGCCGGTTTGCGCCAGCAGATCGAGCGCAGGCGCGAGCGGCAAGCCGGCGCGCAGCAGACTGCCGAGCTGGCGAGTGAACAGCGTGACATCCGCGGCACGGGTTTTGGGGCGGGGCGCCGCTCCATGCGCTTTGAGTTCGATGATGAACAGGTTGTCACGCCTGTTGAGCAGAGCGCGCGCGGCGCTGGCGTTTGCTGCGATTAGCGCGCCGCGCTTGTGCGTGCCCTGCGCGTTGACGGCGCGCCATTTGAAGCGCAGTTCCGTTGCCGCTGGCCGCGCCGGCACGACGGTATTCATGCGACCTCCGTGGCGGCCAGGGCTTCCGCGAGACTCGTCGTGCCGTCGCGCACGCGCGCCAATGCGGCATCACGCAGCGTAGTCACTTGTTCGGACTGAGCGAGCCGCGCGAGTTCGTGCGTGCCGGCGCCTGCCACGATCAGTTCGCGCATGGGCTCCGACACCGGCATCACCTGATGCACGCCGATCCGGCCACGGTAGCCGATGCCGTGGCACTTCGCGCAACCAGCGGCGGTGTATGGCTGCCAGCCGTCGAGCTGAACGTCGGCGAAGCCCACGGCCCGGAGCGCGGCGGCCGAGTGCGGCGCGGGTGTCCGGCACGCCGCGCACAGTCGACGCATCAGTCTTTGCGCCGTCACCATTCGCAGCGCGGCCGCCAGGTTGTAGGGCTCGACACCAATGTCGATCAGACGTGCGATCGCTGCGGGGGCGTCGTTCGTATGCAGTGTCGACAGCACGAGGTGGCCGGTTTGCGCGGCCTTCACGGCGACGTCGGCGGTTTCTTCGTCGCGGATTTCACCAACCATGATGACGTCCGGGTCCTGACGCAAAAACGCGCGCAGCGCCACGGCGAAGGTGAGGCCTGCTTTCTCGCGCACGCTGACCTGGTTGATGCCGGCTAGCTGGATTTCGGCCGGATCCTCGACCGAACACAGATTGCGTGACGCGTCGTTGAGCAATTGCAGGAAGCAATACAGCGACAGCGTCTTGCCGCTGCCGGTTGGACCGGTGACCAGCATCAGGCCGTGCGGCGCACGGATCGCGGCGTCGACGGTAGCGCGCTGGCGCGGATCGAGGCCGAGCGAGTCGAGCGATAGATCCGCGGGCAATGCGTCGAGCCGGCGCAACACCAGCTTTTCGCCGAACAGCGTAGGCAGCGAGTTGACGCGATAGTCTTCGGTGCGTCCGGGCGACGTGGCGATTCGCAGCCGGCCGTCTTGCGGCACGCGCCGCTCGGCGATGTCCATGCGCGCCAGCACTTTTACACGCGTGATGAACGCGTCGCGCAGATGGGCGGGCGGCTGTGACGTTTCATGCAGCACGCCGTCGATGCGCAAGCGTACGCGCCACGCATGCTCCGACGGTTCGATATGCAGATCCGACGCATTGCGGCGGGTGGCTTCCTGCAGCGTTTCGGTAAGGAGGCGAACGGCCGGCGCGGTGTCGATGTCGCCGAGACTGGCGGCGGGATCGACAGCAAAGTTTGTGGGCCTGCTTTTGGCCGTGGTTTCGCCAGTGAATGTTGACTGCCCTGAAGCGGGCGCAGCGGAATGACTGGATGCTTGCATGAGAGACCGGTGACGAGCCGCCTGTAGAACATGACGGCGTCATCATCGGTCAGGGCATCGCCTTATTGCCACTCGGCCATTCGGCTAATGGTGCGCGCGGCGCCGCTGTGCGAAGCTCTGTTTCGGTTTCAGAGGCGCGTGGCTTTGACGGCCTTGGCCGCACCGCGCACCGGCGGCTTGAACAGCTTGACGGTGCGGATGGCCTGATCGTCGCTGCGCATGACTTCGAGTTTGGTGTCGCCGATCTGCACGCAGACGTCGCCGTCCGGAATGTCTTCGAGAATTTCGAGGATCAGGCCGTTGAGCGTTTTGGGGCCGTCGGTGGGCAGCGTCAATTGCAGCCAGCGGTTCAGTTCGCGCAGCGGCATGCTGCCCGCCACGATGCATTCGCCGCTCTCATTCCAGCCGCCGCGCGTATTGGCGCTACGCGGAATCGACGTGGTGAATTCGCCGATCAGTTCTTCGATGATGTCTTCCGGCGTGACGAGGCCCTGCAGTTCGCCATACTCGTTGACCACCAGCGCGGTGCGGTGGCGGCTTTCCTGGAAGAACTGCAGTTGCTGGAACACGGGCGTGCCGCTCGGCACGAAGTACGGTTCGGCGAGCAGTTCGCGCAGCGTCTCGCGCTCGAGTTCCTGGTTGTGCAGCGCGGCCAGCGTCTTGCGCACGTGCAGCACGCCGAGCACGCGGTCAATGTCGCCTTGATAGACGATCAGCTTGTTGTGATAGCAGGTCTCGAGTTGATGCAGGATCTGTTCGAACGGCGCGTCGAAATCCAGCGCTTCGATGCGTCGGCGCGGGATCATCACGTCGTCGACGGAAATGTTTTCGAGGTCGAACAGGTTCAGCAGAATGCTGCGGTGCTTGGTGGGCATGAAGCTGCCCGATTCGAGCACGATGGTGCGCAGTTCTTCGGTGGACAGGCGCTGATCGTGCGCCCCCTTGGTGTTGATGTGCAGCACTCGCAGGATCGCGTTGGCGAACAGATTGACGAACCAGACGAGCGGCTTCGCGACACGCATCATCGGCGCGATCAGCAGGCTGGCGGGCAGCGCGATCTTTTCCGGAAAGGTGGCGCCGACGATCTTCGGCGTGATCTCCGCGAACACGATGATAAGGAACGCGACAATGCCGGTCGCGATCGAGAGCACGAGGTTGTTACGGCCGAACGTGTGCAGCGCGATCGAGGTGGTCAGCACCGGAATGATCGTATTGAACAGGTTGTTGCCGATCAACACCACGCTCAACAACTGGTCGGTGCGCGCGAGCAGGCCCTGAGTGGTCTTTGCACCGAGCACGTTCTGATTAGCCAGGTGCTTCAGGCGATGACGGTTGAGCGCCATCATCGCCGTTTCAGAAATGGAAAAGAAACTGGAGCAGACGAGCAGCAGACAAACTGCGCCGATCTGCGCCCATAGGGGAAGTTGTTCCACGCGTCGTGAAGGAGAGGGACAGGATGGAGAGAATATAGCAGAGGGGGCCGCTGCGGCTCTGTGCGGCATGGCCGGGTGGGTGCCGGGGGCGGCCGCCCCCTGCGGGGAAGCGTTGTTATAGCTGCGCGGCGCGGCGGCCCCGATCGCGTGGGTAGCGGCTAATTTTGGCCAGCAGGTTGTTTGAGCTTGCGTACCAGTGTTCCTAGTGTGTGCATGAATTCCGGGGTGAAGCCGGCCTCGGCGGCGGCGTCGCGGGAGACGCCGGCGCCGTCGAGAAAGGCGTGGGCGAGCACGGCGGCGTCGTCGGTGGGTCTGCCGCCGTCGATCGTTGCCTGGTGTGCCGGTTCGCTCCGCGCGTGAGCCTTGCCGCCGTAATTCGGCACGGCAACGCGCACGACGCAGGCCGACGCGTCGTATAGCCGGCCGAATGCATCGGCATAGTCGGTTCGCTGCGCGGCGGAGCCATACCGCTTCGTCTCCGCTATCGGTGCGTCGATCTTTAGTCGCAGATGACCGTCGAATTCCGCCACATGGTCGCGGATGGCGTGACCGGGTGCACTGTCCGTACGTGATACGTCGAAAGCGCCGGGCGGCGCTGCAGCGAGGTCGGCGAAGAGGTCGGGAACGTTCGCGTCGCTCCATCGCGTGTTCGACCACTTCGTTGCCGGCGCATCGAATAACGCGAGTGGATCCAGCGGGGTATCGAGCAGATCGTGTAACTGCAGCGAGGTCGATGTTTCGGGCTCGAACGGGTGATCTTCTGATATCAACTGACGGCTGGAAGAAGGCATGGAATAAACGTCCTGAGAAGCGAGCAGCTTTAAGACGGACACGAGAACGCGTCCATTTGCGGCAACCTGAACGGGTTGTAGCTGCTGTTGGCGATGACACGCAAAGACAGCTTGCGGCCGTTGAAGTCGAAGGTGGCGACAAAGTGCTCAGGCGTCGCGCCCGGTGCAATGCGCGCCTTGTCGAGCAGACGGTACAGCGCCCACGGTCCCTGCGTTTGCAGGCCGTCGGCGCCTCCTGACGTGCTGATCTGCAGACTGACCTGGCCGGCACCGCCGGGGCTCGGCCATTTCACCGTGGTGGGCAGTTGCGGACCATGCGCGTAGCGGATCGTTTGGCCGTCGACGTCCAGCGTGTACTGTGCGATCCCCGGATCCAGTTCGAGCGGCGTCAACTCGAACTGCAACGCCGGTGTCGAGGCATTGCTGGGGAAGAATGCCGTGCGGATGATGTCGGCATTCTGGAACGAGTCGGCCAGCGGGGCGTTGCCCGAGGCGGCACCGGTCGCGTCGCGCCTGAAACGCCAGCGGTTTCCGCTGACGTCGATTTGCGACGCCAGATTTTTCTGGAAGAAGCTGTCCATCAAGCCGCCTGGCGCGAACAGTTTCGAAAAATCGTCGAGCGCGACTTCGCGGGTGGCGTTGCGCGCGAACGGATAGCGCCCGGCGATCATGTGCCGGCACAGCCGGCCTATGCCGCCTTGGGCGTCTTGTGCGAGATTGGCGCGCAGCGCGCCGCCGATCTGCGCCGAACCGTTTTGCGACAGGTCGCCGAACATCTTGCGCAACGGCATCGGCATGCGCCCGGCGTCGGCCTGCAGTTTGTCGAAGACGTCGGTTGGCGGCGGCGCATTGCCGCTGTTGAGCGCCGCGCTCGCCGACGTCAGATAGCCGTACAACTCATCGACTACGTGCAGGTTGCCGTCGAACGGTACTGTGCCGGCTGCGTCTCCGGCGGACGCGGTGACGAGGCGGCGCAGTGGTTCGAAATGCGCATCGACCACGGCTTCGGGGCGGTCGTTGCTGGCCGCTTGCGACGCCTCGGGCGCAGCGTTGCCGAACATCGCCGCGAGCGATTGCCGGGCGTCGCCGAGGTGTTGTTGCAGGCGATCCGCCGCGGGCCGCTGCTCGGTCGAGGAGGCGTTTCGCGACAGATTCGTCTCACGCGCGGCGGCTTGCAGGAATTGTCTGAGCGGCGAATCCGGCGCCGACAGCGTGCGTGCGATTCGCGTGCTTTGTGCTATCGACTTGCTATCCACCAGCGTCAAGTCGTTGAGATAGGCATCCCAGACTTCGATGTAGTCGTTGAAGTACGCGCGCCGGACTTCGAGCGCGAGGCGCGGGTTGTCGACGGTGGGCGCGGCGTCGATACCGAGCACCCAGGGCTCTTCGCTGCGCAGTTGCGCGGTGGCGCCAGCGACGCGTTTGTCGAAGACGTCCCAATAGCCTCGATACGTATACAGACTGTCGATGCCGTCGCTGAGCGGTTTGCCGCTGATGCGCCGGAACACGAGCGCGGCTTGCGGGCCACCCGCGCTGACGACCGTGACCGGTGCGGCGCGCGGCGTGTGCAACAGCTCGCGGCGCAACTGATGGTAAGCGCGCTGAGCGAACGAATCGTGCGCGAGCCGTTCGCGCACGCGGCTCACCAGGGCCGCGTCGAGCGCAAACGGCGACGCGACCGCGCGCGCTTCGAAGAGCCGCTTGAGGTGCGCTTCCAGGCGTGCGCGTTCATCGAGTGTGGTGCCGGCAGGCAAAGACGTTTGCGTGTCGAGGATCAACCATGCGGCGACAAAGCCGCCGTCGTAGTGAGCGGCGTCGTGAAGCATCAGATAGGCCTTGAGCGCGTCGTACGCATATTCCGCATCGTCGGGCGGGGCGTTGGACAGCAGCGCTTCGAGACGCGCTGCCGCTTGCGGCAGCAGCTTGTCGTCGAGCGCGCGGCGATAGATCGTCTCGCTGGCTTCGCCGATTTTTGCGCCGGAGTAAAGACCGAGTCCGTAGCGCAAGGCCGGCGGTGCATCGATGTCGAAGCGCTCACTGCGGGGCAGGTTTCGAACCGTGTCGAGCATCGGCGCGAGCGGCACCCACGCACCGGCCGGCAACGTGATCGGCTGGCGGGCCTGCTGATTGAACGCGGCGACGTGCGCGCCGACTTCGTCGAGATAGGCACGGTTGTTCGAATAGCTGATCGTCCAGCCAACTAGCAGTGCCAGCAGCAGGACCACGCTCGTCACCGCAAGCGCCGTATGGGCGATCAGACGTTGCCGCAGCGTTGCGCGGCTCGCGTCGGCGAAACCGGCATCGGCAAAGACGGCTTCGTGCAGCAGTTGCTTCAGGAAGTAGCTCTGACTGCTGCGACGGGTGGCGGACGCGGGTGACGTCATTGCCGTGCCCAAGTGTTGTCCGACCGGCGCCAGAATCCGGTCGATCGCCGGCCCGCTCTGCAAGGCGCTGGTGAAGTAGATGCCGCGCGCGACCAGGTTGGCTTCCAGGTGCGAAGTCTGGAACAGCGTCGAGCAGAAACCGCCGAGCACGTCGCGCAGACTCGCGAACTGCTGCGGGAATAGATAGGCAAGCGCCCGGCTATCGAGATCGGGGTCGGCGCTCACGACGTCGCGCAAGCCTTCGGTCAGACGCTGTGCGAGTTTGTCGAATGCGTCGGTGAATCGAGTGATGACGCTGTTGGACGCTGTGGCGGTTTCATCGAGTGGGAAGGTCGCGCCCCAGACCTGCTCGCGGCCCTCGCGATTCAGCGCGGAAAAGTACTCGATGAAACCGCTCAGGCGATCCATTCGGGTGAAACACAAGTAGATCGGGACCTGCATGTCGAGCAACGCCCGCATGGATTGCAGCGGCTTGCGCAGACGCGTCGCGTAGGCCATGCGTTCGGCCTCGCTCAGCGCGAGCAGCGTGTCTATTGCGACGGTCAGTAGCACGCCGTTGAGCGGTTGGCGCGGCCGATGTTTGCGAAGCAACGCGAGCAGGGTGCGCCACTCGGCGTCGCGCCGCTGGGTATCGTCGGCGGTTTCCAGATAGTGGCCCGGTGTATCGACGAGCACCGCGTGGTTGCTGAACCACCAGTCGCATTGCTGGGTCGGTTCGACGCGGCCGGCGGCGGCGCGCCCCGCTTGCTCGGCGGTCGACAGATCGAGTCCGCCGTGGACCAGTACAGCGGTCTTGCCCGAGTCGTGGCTGCCGACCGCGAGATACCATGGCAATCGATACGCGTACTGACCGGTGACGGTATCGAGCCATGACGTGAGCTTGCCAGTCGTTGGGTTTGCGTGGCGCAGCAGGTACAGCGCTTCGAGAAAACGGGCGCGCAATTCGACAACCGGGGCACCGTCCTGTGTGCCGATACTTGCACCCGCACCCGCACCCGCACCCGCACCCGCACCCGCACCCGCACCCGCATCGTTCACGTTTGCGCGCATCCGCCAAACCAGCCGTGCACACCCGGCCAACAGCACGAATGCAATCAGCCACACCCTTGCGGCCGCACTCTCCAGCGGACGCGTCGCGCCGATCGCCAGCAGCGGCCCCACGCTCCAGATCAGCGCGACAACCAGCGCAATTTCGACGCATAGCCACACACACAGCCACCACGCCCGCGACACCATCAGCTTCACAACCCGTGTTACGAACATCATTTGTCGGTCGCCTGCGAAATACCTTGTCGATCTGCGGAAAGTGGAAACAGCACGATCTCCACGCGGCGGTTTTGCGCGCGACCATCGGCCGTCTGGTTGGTGGCCACCGGCTCTTCGTCGCCGCGCCCGGTCACGGCGACGTTGCGGCCAGCTTCGAGGCCGGCCGTCAGCAGCCATTGCCTGACCGCGTCGGCGCGGGCTTGCGACAACGCGAGGTTCGACTCGAAGCGCCGATCGCGGATCGGCTGGTTGTCCGTATGGCCGGTAATCACGATGTCGCCGTCGACCCGGTTCAGCACACCGGCGAGATGCGCGAGCACAGGCAGATACGCCGGATTTGCGGAGGCCGAACCAGAGTTGAACAGGCCGTCGCCGCGCATCGCGATCACACTGCGGTCCGCCTCTTCGCGCAGCGCGAGCAGGCCGCTTTGCAGATCCGCGTTGAGCGCTTGCCGCAGCCTGTTCGACGGCGGCGCGTCGCTTGCGTGAGTATTTAGCTCGGGCAGATGAAGTGTGTCGATCGCCGAATAGACTCGATCGGCATGCGCGGTGGTGGCCAACAAAAAAGCGGCGAAACTCGCGCTGCCGCTCACGCTGACGAACAGCAACCACGCCCACAACGGCAGCCCGCGGCGCACTCGCCGCACCGACGTACGGTCGGCGGCGCGCCACTCGGGCGACAACGGCAATGCGTATCCGCCGCCGGTTTCATGCAGCAATTTGTGCAGTCGGCGCATCAGCGTCTCGCGTTGCGCGCCGCCGTTGTCGACCACGCGGTAGCGGCCCTGGAAACCGAGCATCAGGCAGAAGTACTGCAACTCGATCATGTCGCGATGCTCGTGCGCGTTCACCGATAAGCGCGCCAGCAACTGGAAGAACTTCTCGCCGCCCCATGTCTCGTTGTGAAAAGCCACCAGCAGACTGTGCGTCGACCACGCGCCGCCGCCGCCCCACGGCGCGAGCGCGGCCGCTTCGTCGAGCGCGGTGCACAGGCAATAGCGCGCGGCGACGATCGTCTCGACGGGAATCGCCGAACGTTGCGCGCGCGTCTGGAACTGTCATGATCTGATCGAGCAGATATTCGCGCAGCTGCTGCGGCGCGAGGTCCGTGCTGGTGCGGATCGGCGCGAGCAGGTCGAGCAGCGGGTCGGCCGCAACGACGAGCGCATTTCGGACGCTGGATCGATGCGGCATCACCCGCGAATCGCCCAACATGCCATCGTCAGACCCGGCAGATCGCCCGCGACGTGCAGCGCGAGCCCACTCGACTTTTCCAGCTGTTTCCAAAGCGCGGCACCGGTATCCAGTTCGAAGTAATGATGGCTCGCGTGATACGGAATCTGCCGGGGCGCGACCGGCAGCATGCGTAACGCGATGCCGGGCAGATGCAGATTCACCAGATCGGCGAGCCGCTCGGCCGGCCCGATCTTGACCTGTGCGGGAAAGCGCGCGCGCACGGTCTCGGCGGGCAGATCGGCGTGCACGGCGAGCACGAAGCCGGCGCTATGCAGTAACTCGGGGCTGGGAATCCGCGCCACCCACACGCGGTGCGCGCGCTCCTGCAACTCGATCGCGACCGCGTTCTGTTCGAGTACCGTCGACAAGGCGCGCCGCAGCTCGACCATCAACGGCGAGAAGCTGCCTTGCAGATCGTCGTGCCGATACGCGGGACGAACCGTCGGTCGGCGTTCCTGGCTCGTGTAGGTAGCGAGGTCGAACGCGAGCCGCAACCACTGCTGAAACAGCGGCTCGGGATGCACTTCCCCGAGTTCGTGTTCGTGCGCCGTGTCCGCCTGCGCGCGATTGATCAGCGCGAGCAGCAGAAAATCCGCGACTTCCGCGACGCCGCCGCGTCCCGGCCGCGACAGCCGGTTCGCCAATGCGTCGCCGCGTTGTTCGAGCAGACCGTGCAGCTCGCGGATATGGCCGGCGAGCAGCGGATGCTGGCCGGCGATCAGCATCGGCGGAATGTAGTGTTTGTCCAACACTAGATGATTGTCGCTGCGCCGCTCCGCCACGCGCAGTAGGCCGATGGCCTGCCATTCGCTGCCCAGATCGGACGCCGTCACCAGACGCAGTCGCGCGTGGGCGAGCTGCACGCTGGCTGGTCCCAGGGCGACCGCGTTGCCATCGGCGATTTCGCGGACGTAGGCGCTGTAGCGCGCGAGCGAATCGGCGCGTTCCTCGAAAATCGTGTCTTCGCCGCCGGGCCGCTTAAGCGGCAACGCGAGCAGCACGAGCTGATCTTTTGCGTCGGCGGGAATGTCGAGCGGGGCGGGCAGGTCGTCGGGACCGGTCAGCAGAAAGGGGGTGCCGTCCGGAAACACGCCTTGCGCCATGGTCAGCGACACTTTCCCCAACGCGAGCGCGTCATGATCGATCTCGACGCTCGAGAAACCCCAGAAGGCGCGCTGCAAGCCGCGACAACGTAATTGAACGTAGCTCTCGATATAACGTTCGAACTGCTGGAAATGCTGCGGTCGCAGATACATGCCTTCGGACCAGACGACCTTGCTGCGGGACGCGCCCGAGTCTTTCAACGGTAAATTCAACGGCTCGGTGGACGGCTTCATCACGGGTTCCGATTCAGGGTTCGGACGACGATGCCGCTGTCATCCAGTTTCACTTGTACTCGCACGACGCGGCGCTGAGCTTCGAATGGCCAGAACGACAGGACGCTGGATTCGTCAGTGACGGGTAACGCGATTGCGACGCGCCAGACGTGCCGATTCAATTCCCTGTAACCGGCGACGATGCCCAGCGAGCGGGTCCGCGCATCGCCGGACCGTTCGATCGACCGTTCGATGGTTCGCTGTTCACCCGGCCGCAGGATGAGCTGGTCGAACGCGACAAGGTCGTCACCCAGGCTCGCCTTCGCGTGGTCCTGCAACGGTGCGAAGCCGCTCGCGGTGAAAGCAGCGGTCGATTTCAGGTCGTAGATGCCGACGAGAATCGGCGCGGGTCGCCCGAGGCCGTCTGGGTTGACGGTTGGGCTGACGTCGAGAGAGAGCGTAAAAGGCGTGTCAGTGGGTGGGTGCGTTGTCGTGCAGCCCGTCAGGAGGAGCGGGGTCAACCGGGTCAGCAGAGCCAGTCGCATCAGCAGCGTTAGAGGCGACGCCGTTGCCGGAAATTGCGCGCGCCATTGCATCGGAATCATGGGCGGCTCAACCCGCCAGATTAAGAATGTGCGTCTGACTGGGCGAGGTGCCCGTGCCCACTGCATTGGTCGCGTTTTGCTGCGTGGGGTCGGTCATTCGGGTAGTCGGCAGGCCGTGCAGCAGCACCGTGTTGGCGCCGTTGATATGGCGTGAGCTTGCGCAGACGGTGCCGGAACTGACGCCGCCCATCGAGCCCGGCGCGTCGCCAGTGGTGACCGGAATGAGGGTCGCAAGGTTGTGAGCGGGTGCGCAGGCGACCAGAATATTGCTGACGTTCGGAATCGCCTGCACCCGTTGCGCGTTGTTGTCGTAAGCGACCGGCACGCCCAGCGGTGGCGTCTTGTTGACGCTGATGGCGTCGTTGGCGCCGGCCGCGCTTGAATTGACCATGACCATGAGGTGCTCCTAGCCGAGATGGATTTGTTGAGCGTCGAGCTTCGCCAGACGCTCGGCGGTCAGCACCGTGTGCTTGCCGTGCAGGCGCGCGGCTTCCGATGCGGCATAGTCGAGATGGGCGCAACGCAGATGATCGACCGTCTCGACCGTACGAAAACTGGCCTTCGCGATCTGTACGACACGCTCGAAGACGCTCTCCAGGCTTTTGCCGATCAACCGTAGCGCACCGGCTCGACCTTCGAGCTCGACGCAGTCGATTGATGCTTTCCGCGCGATGAACGTCGCTTCGTCCGAATCGAGTGCGAGGCGCTTTCCGCGCAACCCGAGATCGTCGCTTGTGTGCAGTTGAAGGCCTTGTTCGGCGCGAATATGGATATGACCCGAGGATTCGAGCAGTAGATCGCCGTCGACGCGAATGCATGCGTTGCGGCCATGAGGCCGGTTGAGAATCGCCAGTACATGAGGGCGCTGCGGCTCGACGTGGCTTACCACGACGCGGTCGCCGATCTCCGGCGCGATCAGGCAACTGAATGCGCGTCGGCAAGTTAGCCGGGTGCTGGAGCAGGCCACGAGCAGCATGTCGTCGTTCAGCAATGCGAGCACGGTGCCGGCGGTTTCACGGGTTTCATCCGCCATGGCCAGCGGCGGTTTTCTTAATTCGGCGACGGTTGATGTCATGGAGATTCCGAGGTGGAGGGCGATGCTGCGCGATCGTTCCGACGTGCCGACCAGGCACGCGCGGCTTCCAGTGCGGTGTCGTTGGCGGCTACGCCGGGTTGGTTTTGCCAGGGGAGGGGTGGGCGCTCGCGGTCGGGGTGGACGGAGGTGCGGTCGGCATGGGGGCATGCGCTGTTAGCGTGGACGTGTGCGCCTTCAGCGTGATCGTGCTCAGCATGGACGCGAGCACCATCAAAGCGGGTTCGCGCAAACGACGCCTCGTGAAAATCCGCGCCCCGCAGCAGCGCCGACGAAAAATCCGCCCTTTCCAGTCGCGTCTGCACGAAGCGCGCGCCGCTCGCCTCAGCGCGATGAAACACCGCGCCGGACAAATCCGCACCGCTGAAGTCGGCGCTTGCCGCGTGAGCATCGACCCAGATACTGTTCGGAAATCGCGCTCCGCGGCACTGCGCGTGGTTTACGCGCGCCTCGAAGAAATTGGCGTAGGACGCGTCCACATCGTTCAGCACCGCGTGGCCAAGTTCGGCGCCCTGAAAATTGCAGTACGGCAGCCGCGCCGAGGTGAAGTCCACGCCACCCAGTTCGGCACGAATGAACTGGCACCGGTCGAATGTCTGCCCGCGAAACGTTTGTCCCGTCAGATTCGATTCGCTAAAAACAACGCGGTCGAAGCGACTCTGCGCGAAACGCACGTCGCGCAAATCCAGTCGATAGAAAAGGCTCCGGCAAATCACGGCGGCCGACCAGTCCGCACGATCCATGGGTGTTTCGTCGAAACAGGCGAAGTCGAGTTGCACCGAGTCGAACAGGCAGCCGCTCAGGTCGCATTTGAGAAATGCCAGGCGCGCGGCACGCGCTCGCGTGAAGCGTATGCCGCTTGCGCGCGTGCCGGTGAAGCGGCAGTCGTCGAGCGTGCTGTTCGAGAGGTCGGAGCGCACTAACTTGCCTGTCAGGAAGACGCTCTTCGACAGGTCGGCGCACGTCAGATCGACATCCGTCAAGCCACACTCGTTGAACACGCATTCGCTGAGCCGCGCGTGGGCGAGTTGCGTGCCGTTGAACATGACGTTTGTGAAGATGCCGCCCGACAGATCGCATTGCGTCAGGTCGAGTGGACCCAATGACTGCCGTTCGATGATTTCGCCTCGGTGGATCATCTGTTGAAGCTGTTCGCGCGTGAGGCTCATGCCGGATTCGCCAACGGGTGGAACACGGCCTGTTCCAGATAGGCGCCGTTGAATTGCGTGCTTTCGCCGCGCCGTGAGACGTCGTCCAGCAAGACTTCAGTGAGATTGGCGCGAAACAGATTCGCTTCGTGCAGGTCTGCGCCGCGCAGATCGGCACCTCGCAGATAGCCGCCGATCAGGTCGGCGCCTGTCAGCCTGGCGCCGCGCAAATCGGTGCGCACCAGGTAGCCGTTCTCGATTCGCGCGCCTTGCAGGTTGGCGTCGTGCAGGCAGGCGTCGGAGACATCGCACTGATCGATTTGCGCATCGCTGAAATTAGCGCCCCTGGCGCTGGCCTGACGCAAGTTCACTTCGCTGAGTGTGGCCTGTGAGAAGTCGGCGCGATCCAGCACGCTGTCTTTCACGAAGCAGGCCTGGCGCAACGTGGCGCGATCGAAGCGAATGCCGACCGCCGACGTATCGATGCATGCGAAGCCTCGAATGTCGGCCTCGGAAAAACCGACGTGGTCGGCCGTGCACTGGATCAACGCGAGTTTTCGGATTCGCGCGCGGGTGAAGTCGACGTGCTGAAAAGCCTGTTCGATGAACGCCAGATCGCTCAGCGTCGCGTCGCTGAAATCGACGGAATCGAAACGACACTGGCTGAAGCGGGCCCGCTCGATCGATGCGCGGTGCAGCTTGCATCGGTGAAATTGAGTGCGTTCGAACAGCGCGCCGTGGATCGTTGATTGGCTGAAGTCGGTGTTGTCGCAGTGCGCCAGTGAGAGGTTGGCGCGACTCAGATCTGCGCCGCGTAACGTGGCGCGGCTGAGCGTGGTACGGACCAGCACGGCGTCGCTCAAGGTGGCGTCGGTGAGATCGGTGCCGGTCAGGTCGGCGTTTTCGAGCAACGCACCGGACAGCAGCGCGCCGCGCAAACACAGGCCGCTTAGATCGGCACCGGTCAAGTCGAGACAGGTTAGCGACTCGCCGTTGGCATGCAGGGCCATGACGCGTTCACGTATCGCATTTGCCGCTACCGTATTCGCGTTCAGGCGCGGGGCGGCCTCCTGATAGTGCGCGGTATGGCGGTAGGCTTCACGTAGTTTGAGGGTCGCCTCGTGTTCCATGTCGGCCATTCCGGCTGCCTCGGGATGGGTGGGCGGCGCGTTGTCGTGAGGCAGCGTGGGTGGCCCGCGTCTTGGCGCTGCGGGTGGAAAGTGAGTGGCGTGGTCGTGCTCGATACGCTGCCGCGTCTGGTCGAGTGCGGCGCGCTGTTCGCTCGCCAGTTGTTCCTGACGCTGCACGAACTCGGCCAGATCGTCGAGCTGATGTGTGTGCGTCGGGTTAGACGAGGTTGCGAAAGCCTCGGTGGGGAATGGGATGCCTGCGTGCCGCGCGGATAACGCAGCTTCGTCGGCGAGTGATTGCGCGCGGTTCAGCAGGGCGCGCTGCCATGCGCTTTGCGATGGATCGTCAGGCGGGGGGACGTTGGTGCCAGTGCCAATATCGCCGCGCGCCGGGTCGGAGGGGCGCGACGTGGCTGCCAATCCGGGCATAAGGTCGCTATCGCGCAACGCATGCAGCGCACCGTGCTGACCGTCCATGCGCAATTCGAAAACACGCTGATAGTGCTCGGCCGATCGGGCTTGGCTGCTTACCTCCGCCGCGATCAGTAGACAGGCGATGTCATGGGCGTCGAACGCTTCGATTTCCACGACGCCGTGAAAAATCATCACCACGCGCTCGCGATGGGGAATGAACCATGCGGTCGTCAGACGCATCGCGATCTCGACCAGCGCGTTTGCCTGACGACGCTGGATAAAGCTGCGAGCCCGCAACGCGGGTAGGACGCCCGCGAGCACTTCGCGCTCGGGATGCAGGCGCGTGATTTCATAGGCCGCGCCGTCCGGCAACGCCGTGTGTGTCGGCAATTGCTGATCCAGCGGCGCGACGTTGAAATAGCGGCGGTCCATCGTGCGGGGAAAGCCGGGGCGATCCTGGTCATGCCAGACCTCGTCTAGCTGACCAAAGAGCGCACTGCGTTGCGGCCAACTCGGCGCGATTGGCGTAAAGGCGGCGGGTGCGGCGTGTTGCCCACGCTGCATGAGCGTGTTTGCCGCGTATTCGATATTGGGCAGTGGAGCCGGTGTGTCGTGGTCGTCGCCGATCGCGCTGCTGAAGCCCTTGCCGACGGGATTGTCCGCATAGCCGGCACCGCCGTACGCATGCGGCCAGTCGATTCGTAGCGACTCGAATGGTTTGGCCGGCGTGGCCGTGTCGCCGGTCCAGTTGCGCTCGCCCGACACACGCAACCGCTTCTCCGCGCCCGCGAAGCGGATGCTGACCTGGCAAGCATTCGCGCGATCGCCGCGATGACCTCGATCACAATACTTGCCGTAGGCATTCGCGGACACCAGAAATTCGGCATGCGATTTGGGCAGTGCCGCGTCGAGCGTATAGCCTCCCAGTTCATCACCGACCGTATTCCACAACTCAGATTCGCTGACGATATGGGGTGTCGCGCCAAGCGTCGCCATGACCGGGATCGCGATGCCGAGGTGTTCGCGCCCGTGCGCGCGGTAGGGACGCGTCAGAATGCCGAGCGGCGTGGGCTTGATGATTTTCATGGCGGATGGAGTTAGATGGCCGCTGTCAGAACGTGACCGACAGGCCCACGGTGCTGTACGACACGCCGGTCGCACTGACGCTCGAACCGGTGCTGCTGACCGACGAGCCGGTCGCGGAAACGGACGAGCCGGTGGAGGAAACCGACGTCCCGGTCGTGGTGACGCTCGAGCCGTTCGCGCCGACCCACGAACCGTTTGCGGACATGGCCGAGCCGGTCACGCCCGCGCTCGCGCCCGTCATGCTGAGGCCGGTGCCGAGCACGCTGATCTGATGCGCTGTAAACGAGCGTGATGTGCCAAGCGTGATCGAGGTCGAATCGCCTTTGACCGAGACGGATGAACTACCGCCGACGGTGGTCGACGTGTTGTTCGCGACCGATTCGGTTTTGTCGCCGCCGACGTCGTGCGTCGCGTCGTTTTCCACCGATAGCGCGTAGTCGCGCTCCGCATGCAGGCTGATCTTTTCCACACCGCGCTTGTCTTCGAAACTCAGCAAATTGGCGTTCGCGCGCGTGCCGCCGGGTGTGCGCGTGACGAAACCGCTTTGGGTCGCGGCTTCCGGCAGGCTGAAGGGCGGCATCTGGTCGGCGTTGTAGACGCGGCCCGTGACGAGCGGCCGGTCGAGTTCGCCGTTCAGAAAATCGACCACGACCTCCTGGCCGATTCGCGGCACATGAATGCCACCGAACTGGGCGCCGGCCCATGCGCTCGACACGCGTACCCAGCACGAACTGTTTTCGTCGCGCGCGCCGTAGCGGTCCCAACGAAACTGCAATTTCACGCGGCCGTATTGATCGGTCCAGAGCTCGTGGCCGGCGGGTCCGACAACCACGGCGGTTTGCGGACCGGTCGCCCTCGGCACGGCGGTCACGCTCGGCGCGCGATAGGGCAGCGATGCGGGTTGCGCGATGAAATCGAATTCGTAGCGGGCTTTGCCGCTGCCGGTTGCGTAGCCGCCTTCCTGCAGTCGATAGCTCACGCCGACTATCAGGCAGGCGCGGTTTTCCACTTGTCGCGGACAGTTTTGCAGTGTGAACAGGTAACCCGGCGCGATCGCGCGCAAACGCGTATGCGCCTGAACGCGCGCGTGCGCGGCCTGTTCCGCTTCGAGGCGCACGCGTGCATAGTGTTCGCCCTGCTCGGCTTCGATATAGCCGCCTCGCCATTGGTATTTCGTGTATCCGCCGTGCTCGGCGCTCAACGGCCTGGCGCGCACTTGCGACAGATCGGCTTGCGGTTTGCGGAAGTCGTAGTCGTCGACGCTATATGCGCCGGGGCGTAGTTCGACCGCCGGATGCCAGACGTCGACGCCTTCTTCGGTGGGCAGCGCGAGGCGGTCGGCGGCGAGCCAGGACAGCGTCGCATGGCCTGGCAGCGGGTCGTGCGCGCTGAGGTCGTCGGCCAGCACCAGCACCTGCTGGTCCGCTTCATGACGGAAAAAGTAGTAGATGCCTTCCTGCTCCATCAACCGGCTGACGAACGCGAAATCGCTTTCCTCGTACTGCACGCAGTAGTCCCAATTGCGATACGCGGTCAGCAGACGCTCGTCGACCTGGAAACTGTATTTGCCGAACACCTGACGCAGAATCTCCACGACCGACAGGTTCTGGAAGATCCGGCAATCGGTGCTCTGCGTGAGATACCAAAGCCACGGACGCAGCGTGATCGTGTAGACGTAGCTGCGCACCGTGCTGGTTTCGCGGCCGCTGAAGGCGCAGCGCGCGATCTGGCCGCCGAGATGGCGCAGCGCGCCGGAGCTCGTGACGATGTCGAGCGAGAGCAGCTTGCCGAGCAGCGTATTCATATCGAGCGACGCGGAAGGGCTGACCAGTTCCACCTGAAACTCATACAGCGACGACAGCATTTCCGCGCCGGTCAGCGAACGGAACGCGAGCATGGCGGGTTCGAGCGGCGTGCGGGCGGTGACGATGTGGTTCATGACGAGTTTCTTGAGCGACGGGTGTGGGATGGGAGTGCGGTTTCGAGGCCGGCCTAGGCAGTGGCGGTTTCCTGTTCGTAGAGTTCGGGTTGGTAGACGAAATCGTCGGTGGTGGTGTTGGTGTTGGCGCTGGTGCTGGTGTTGGTGCTTGCGTGGGCGCCGAGCCAGCTGCCCCAGCCCAATGGCGAACTGTTCGGGCTATCACCGCCTAATGTGACGCCGCGGACCTGGTCGGCGGCCAGAACCAGCCGCAGGTCCCACGCCCATTCGACGCCGCCGTACAGACGCACCCACTGCACCACCTGACGCGCGCGCGGCGTGCGTGGCAAGAGTGCTAAAAACCGTGCGCGCGATAACGGGCCCAGCCTGAGCTCGAACTTCGACTGCACGTCGCGCACGGCGACGCCGAGCAACGCACCGCTGCCGAGACCGCGGTTCGCCGCGCTGCCGTGGAGTCGGGTGCGTTGCGACGCGTCGACCGGTATCCAGTGCGGTACAAATTCGACGATCGCCACCGGCACGCCGAGATACGCTTGCAGGATCTGCTGAAGTCCCGCCGGGTTGCGGGTCTGCCGCACCAGATGCCCAGCCATGAAGTGACAGGCGTGAGCGGGCAGGCCGCCGCGCGGCGTCTGCGACGGCAACCCCAGATGGATCAGGCTCGCGATATAGGTATCGAAGCGCGCGCCCGCGCCACGGTCGAGGCTCACGGTAGCTTGTGCGTCGGCCCATGCGCGGTAAAACAGCAGCACCAACCGGTGATGAAACAGATCGGCGAATGCCGTCAACGCGGCGTCGCCATGATTGCGTGCTCGGTCGCGTGCGTATTCGGTCAAATGAAGCGGCAACGGACCGTTCGGCCCGAACAGGCCGAAGCCATAGATCGACATGCGCGGCGGCGCGCCTTCACTCGCCGGCGTTGCGGTCGCCAGCGCGGCGGGCGCGAACACGAGCGTCGGCTGCTGGCCGATGCGCAGCGGCTCATCGGCCGGATGCGCAGCGTATCCGAGCCGCGCCGGCTTGCCGGCGCGGGCGTCGAGCCAGCGCAACAGCGCGTACAGGTCGTACGCGTGCGGCGCGTTTGCGACCTGCTGCCAGAAGCGCGGCAGCGACGGATGAGCGGCGCCGGTCATGCGATCGGGCGGCAGCCGACACGCGGCGCCCATCGGTTGATTTCACCGCGCTGCAGCGTTGCCACGGCGAGTTCGCTGAAGCTGTTTAGCGACACATGACGAGCGAAAAATTGCTCCAGCACCGCACCGAACAAATAGGGACTGGCGCCGGCAAACGCCAACTCGTCGAGCATCAGCGAAACGGCCACGCCGCGGCCGAATATCAGCGGACCCGGTTGCGGCAACTGGCGGTACACGGGTTGAACCTGAACGCCACGCAGCCCCCGGATCTGCTGCATCGCGTCGGCTTGCGCGGCGCCCGCATAGAGTTCGAGCAACTCGCGCAGCACTTGTGCGCCTTCCCGGTTGTCGAGATCGGTTAGCGTCAGATAGTTGAGACCGAGATGGCTGATCAGGCGCCAGGTGATATCGCTATCGGCGAGCGCCGGACGCGGCGGTGTGGGTCCGCGCAGCACTTTGACGGCGCTGACGGGGGCGGAAATCCGCAAGCTGAAATCGCTGGTGCCGGCGAGCGGAATCAGCGGTGCGAGGTCGCGGTTGGTGCAGAGCGCTTCGACCGACAACTGGCGCAGATCGTCGGAAAACGGCGCGTCGTGCTGGTCGACCAGTGACAGGAACACTTCGCTGCCGCTGTAAGCGGCCGGCGCGTTGCTGTGGCCTTGTCCGCGCGCGGCGTTACCGAGGCGAGGCTCGCGACGGACCGAGAAATAGCGACCGTGGCCGCCGGGCGCGTCGCCGGAAAACGTGCCGTAGAACGGCCGGAATTCGCAGTGACCGCCGGCGGACTGCAGATGCCCGGTCACTTTCTCGACGGTGTGGATCTCGTGGTCGAGCGGCCTCGTACGGTCCACCACCAGATGATGTTCGTGCCGCTGCAGCGAAACCGCGATGCGATCCGTGCGTTTCGGAAACAGATTGATAACCGGCGTGCAGAACAGCGCGAGACTGCGGGTGTCGACCGAGCGCTCAAGCTCAGGCACCGCCTTGTCGAGCAGGATGGTCAGCGAAAACGTCGTGCCTTCGATCTTGCGCAACGCGGCGCGCAGATGCCTGATGCTGAAAAACAGGAAGCGCGCCGGGAACGCGAAGTACTCGTGCAGCAGCCGATAGCCCTGGAACGAGCGCATGCCACAGGGCAGCAGCGCCTGGGCCGCATCGAATCCTTCGTGGTGGAGCGCTTCACTGTCGAGCAGCGAGCAACGGTTGGCGGTCTGCGCGCCGTCGTCGCAGACTACGCCGACACAGTGCGCGAGCACCAGTTCCAACAAGGGCAACGCCTGGTTTTCCGCGCCGCCGAGGAAAAACGTCAACGTGTCGAGCGGCAATTGGCTCACACTGTCGGCGCCGCAGACTTCAAACCGCACGTGCAACGCGGCGTGTACTTCGCCTTGAACATTGAGGCGGGCCAGCGGTAACTCCGTGGGCACACCACGCAACCTGACCTCCGCCACGCGTAACGGCCACAGCGTCAGCGCGTGCGCCGTGCGAAAGTCGCAGGCGGTCTGCTCTCCTTGAGCGAGATGCGCGCGTAGCGGTGTCCCGGCTGGCAACTTGTAGCCCTCGTGCAGGCTGCCTTCACGCAGATTGGGCTGCACGTTGACGATCGCCATCGACGGCAACGGCGCCAGGTAGTTCGGGTAGACGACGTCCAGCAGCCGCTGCGAAAAGCGCGGAAATTCGGCGTCCATCTTCAAGTGGATGCGTGCCGTCAAGAAGCTGAAACCTTCCAGCAGCCGCTCGACATACGGATCCTGAACGCGCGTGCTGTCCATGCCGAGATGGCCGGCGGTGTTCGGAAACGCTTCGGCGAACTCGGCGCCGAGCTCCCGCAGGTAGGCAAGTTCACGGTTGTAGTAGTCGAGCAGGCGTGCGTCCATTACGCGATACCCGGAGAGCGCAACGTGACTCGGCCATTTTCGAGGTCGATCTGTGAGCGCAACACAAACGCCTGCGACGAGTCGCCGACCCACAACTCTCCGCTGATCTCCAGCGGTAGCGTGTGGCCGGGTCGAACCGCGGTTGATCCGGCAACGCATCGCACCTCGATGCTGTCGGCCAGAATACGCGGCTCGAACTGCGTGATCGCTTCGCGAATCGCGCTTTCGATAGGTGTCCAACCGTTGACCGGAGTACACGAGCCGACCACCGCGTTCATGCCGAAGTTGATCACCGAGCGGTGTACGTGTGGATAGGCGTTGAGATTGTCGGTGGCGTCTAGCGGGACACTATTCATGAGCCAGCCAAGATCGCGCAGAATCGATTCGCGCAATGCCGTGCGCAGCGCCGTATGCGACGGCGCGTAGCGTCCGCCCAGTTCGTTCGATGCGGGCGAACGGTGGGCCGTCAGGCGATCCAGCAGCATGGGCTGAACGTCGAAGCACGGTCTACGGCGCGGCGCCGCGGAATCCCGCGTCTCGCGCAAAAAAGAAGGCTCGTTCACAGATAGTCTCGCTCGCGGGCGAGCCATGCGGGCAGTCGCGTTTGTTTGCCCGTACGACTCGCGGAAAAGAGAAGGGCTCAAACCTCGCGGTTCTGCTTGACGTCCCAGGCGAGTACGCTTTCGCCGCCCCGATTGCCTTGGTCGGTCTGCTCCCAATACTGTTTTCTCACCTTGGCTGCCTGGAATGCGTAAGTGACCTGCACCGCCTCGGACGTTCTCGCGGCGCCCTGCGAGACGGACGTGACCAGCACCTCCGACAACGTGATTCGCAGATATTCGATCTGCGAACCGCCCGCTTTGCACACCGAGACTTCGACTTGTGGCAAGTGCCTGCCGTTGGCGCAGTACTTGAGGATCGCCGGCGCGGCCTTATCCATGAAGGTTTCGACCTCCAGGTCGTGGAAACTAACCTTGCCGATGCCGCCACCGCTTCCGGTCGCCATATTGCCGGGCTGCGCCGCGCCCCACGAATAGGACTGGATGTCGATCCACCCTTTATGGTTGGCGTCTTTTGATTCGCCGGTGACGCCGTCTACCCGCAGATACATATCTACTGACATTTTTTCGTTCCTATTCGATGAAGCGAGGCTGAGGATCTGATGTCTAGAATCGACACGTTGATGTCGCGCTGTCTTTCAGCGCCGGCAGCTTCGACACTAGCCGCAATGAGACGGTGAGACCTTCCAGCTGATAGTGCGGGCGCAGGAAGAATTTGGCGCTGTAGTAGCCGGGGTTGTTTTCCATGTCTTCAACCACGATTTGAGCCGCCGCCAGCGGTTTTTTCGCCTTGGTGTCATGCGACGAGTTGACTGGGTCGCCGTCGACGTAATTCATGATCCAGTTGTTCAACCACGTCTCCATGTCGCTGCGTTCCCTGAACGAGCCGATCTTGTCGCGCACAATGCACTTCAGGTAATGAGCAAAGCGGCAACACGCGAACAGATAAGGCAGACGCGCGGCCAGTTGCGCGTTGTCGGCGGCGGTGGCATCGTGGTATTCGGCGGGCCGTTGCAGCGATTGCGCACCGATAAACGTTGCGCAGTTGGAGTTCTTGCGATGCACGAACGGCATGAAGCCGTTCTTGGCGAGTTCCGCCTCGCGCCGGTCGCTGATGGCTATTTCAGTTGGACACTTGATGTCGACGCCGCCGTCGTCGGTGGGAAACGTGTGGGTGGGCAAATCCTGCACCGTGCCGCCCGATTCGACGCCGCGAATCGACGTACACCAGCCGTAATATTTGAACGAGCGATTGACGTTGGTCGCCATCGCGTACGCGGAGTTGATCCACGCGTAGCGTTCATGATTGGCGCCCTCGGTGTCTTCCTCGAAGTCGAAGGCGTCGACCGGATTCTCGCGTGCGCCATAGGGCAGGCGCGCGAGAAAACGCGGCATGGTCAGGCCGAGATAACGTGAATCGTCAGACTCACGCAGGTGGCGCCACGCGGCGTATTCGCTGTTCTGAAAAATCTTGCTGAGGTCGCGGGGATTCGACAGTTCTTGCCACGACGCCATTTGCATGACGGCAGGCGAGGCGCCCGTGATGAACGGGCAGTGCGCGGCGGCGGCAATCCTGGCAATTTCGCCGAGCGTTTCGACGTCCGGCGGGCTGTGGTCGAAGTAGTAGTCACCGACCAGGCAGCCGAGCGGTTCGCCGCCGAACTGGCCGTATTCTTCCTCGTAGACCTTTTTAAATAACGGGCTTTGATCCCATGCGACGCCCTTGTGCCGTTTCAGCATGCGGCTCAGTTCCGTCTTGCTGATCGGCATGCAGCGGATCTTCAGCAATTCGTCCGTTTCGCTGTGGTTGACCAGATAGTGCAATCCGCGCCACGCCGATTCGAGTTGCTGGAAATCGGGGTGATGAATGATTGTGTTGATCTGCTGCGACAGCTTGCGATCGATTTCAGCAATCACAGCCTGGATCGTCTGATAGGCGTCGTCGGACATGACGATGGCGTTTTCCAGCGCCTGCAGCGCAAGCGTTCTGACCGCGCCGTCGATGGCCTGTTGCGTTTGCTCGGTGCGCGGATTGAATTCCCTCATCAGTACGGCTGAAAAATGTTCGGCCGTGAACGTCGGGCTGACCGATTGCTGGGTGATGGACTGTGCGAGGGTCATGGTGATCTCCGAAAACGATCCTGAGTCGATGTCATGCACGCTGGTCGCGCGTATCCGTGTTAGCCGTCTCGTTAGGGGGCTATGTCGATTTTTTTGTTTCGGCAGGGACCGATGGGTCGGCAAGCGCTTTTAGCAACGCGGGGTTTTTCAACGCCTCGGTGAGCAACGCTTCCGCACCGCTTTTGCCGTCCATATAGGAAAGCAGGTTCGACAATTGCGCACGCGCCTGCAGTAGCTGGTCGAGCGCGGGTACCTGGCGCGCGATTCTGGCGGGTGAGAAATCTGCCATGCACTCGAAGGTGAGTTCGGCGGCAAGCGTGCCGTGACCGGCAATATCGTTCGGCACGTGAAGCGCTACGCGCGGTTGGATCGACTTGAGCCGTTCGTCGAAGTTGTCGACGTCGATTTCCATGAATTTGCGCTCTTCGAAGCTGGGCAGAGGCCGGGTGGAGTTGCCTGCGAGATCGGCGATGACACCCATCACGAAGGGAATTTCCACCTTGTGCTCGCTGCCATACACCTCGACGTCGTATTCGATCTGCACGCGGGGCGCCCGATTTCGCGCGATGAATTTCTGCCCTGTTGCTTTTGCTTTCAAAGCGTTCGAATGGATCATGTTGATTTACGCTCCCTGTTAGTTTTTGCCAGTTATAACGTGTGGATTGGGTCAGTTGCCGGAGTTAGGCGCGGGTTGCAGGGCCTCGCCCGCGAGCGCGTCGAGTTGCGGCAATGCGGCAGGCGCCATGTCACGCACGATTTCGCGGAAGTTCATGTGCATCAGACGTTGCGCGCGGCGTAGCAGCAAAGGCGCGGGATGGCTGAGCTCTGTGCGCTCCAGATAGCGGCATACGCTTTCGAGCGCGAGCAGGGCGTCGTGGCGTGAACGAAGCGCGATCGGACCGGTGGATGGCTCGGGGACGCTGGCAAGGTGTTGTGCGGATGCGGATGTCGATACCGGGTCGAGTTGCTGAGTCTGACGGGTAATACTGGACGGCTGAGTGGACTGCTCGTCCCGGACGGGCTCCTGCTGCAAGTGGGTTTCGTCACCCTGTTCGGATCGGGCATTCGGCGAGGGTTGGAACGCAAGACGGTCGTCGACCGGCGACAGGTTCGCGCCCGCGGATTTCTCGGCCGCCCGCAGGACCACGCCCAGTGGATGTTCAACGGAGCTCAAATCCGGCATCCACGCGTAGTCCAGATTCACCGAGACGTGCCCCGATATGCGTTCAATGGCATCGACCACTTGCCGCACGACGGCAAGTTCGCTGTGCGCGCCGTCCAGCACCGAGCGCAATTCCGCTTGCAGGTCAGCGTTGAGCTGTGAACCCAGGTTCGCGGCTGACGCCGGTTTTCCCTCGAGGATGGCTGCCGCGTCCCGCAGGGATAGCGGACCCAGCCGCCAGTGCAGCAACGTGGCGCTGCGGGCCGCATGTCCGAGCGTCTCGCGATCCGTGAATGCGGCCAATGCGTTGAGCCTTGGAAGCGGATCGAATTCACCGGCCACCTGAAGCTGAGGATGAATAGGCTCCCAGAATTGATCGAGCGTGTCTGCCGTGAGTGAGATGCCCTTTGCGTAGCCTTCGAGACCGTCGGTCAGGGTCCAGGCCAGCGTTAACAGTGCGAAGACGCGCAGGTCGATCGATCTGCCGAGCAACGCAATTGCCAGTGCCGCCACTTGCCGCCAGTCCGGTGCGACGGCTGGAATCAGCGTGTCGCCGAATTGTTGTTCGCGACGGCCGGAGGCAACCTGCTGCAACGCGATGAATTCGGCGTCGTATTCCAGATCGGCGCCACAGGGGTGCTCGAAACTGATCGGGCTAATCGGATTGACGGGGGCGAGATCGATGGAATGCATTGGGTGAATAAAACGCAGATTTTCTTCCGATAAGATGAATTGAGCGCGAGTCTTAATTCGCGTGGTTGTTAATAAGAATTTCCTAGGTGATCACGTGATTTTCTCAAATAAATCTTAAATCTAATGGTGCTGGAGTAGGATTGATCCCGCTAATCTCCATTTGCTTATAGCCAAGGCCCGCGCGGCAGTGCAGGCGCGTCGATCCGACGGCGGGATGTGCCCTCCGTGCCTAAGCTGCTAATTGGATTTGTTTGGCATGCCGAAATATATCG
The DNA here is from genome assembly GCF_002973525.1 of Paraburkholderia sp. BL21I4N1. Lineage (GTDB taxonomy): Bacteria > Pseudomonadota > Gammaproteobacteria > Burkholderiales > Burkholderiaceae > Paraburkholderia. The sequence continues at coordinate 319,350 of NZ_PVEN01000008.1, read as the reverse complement.
GGCAGACGTTTAGTTCGAGTCAATAGTATTCCGGGTTTATTCATATTGCAAGCTTGTTCTCCTATCTTTTAATGACTTGCATTTATTCTTATTATTAAGATGGGATGAAGAAGTGAGGCCGGGATTAATAATCACGCGGTACAAATATTGATCTGATTACGTTTGCTTATCACGGTGGCGAGCGCCGTCATTTCGTGCGGGGACGGCACAGAAGCAGGCTGCAGGGATTGATCTTGGTGGGGGAGTTGCGTGGCGACAGAGCACGACGGCATATCGTCGCGCGCTAGATATTGAGATTCGGCGGTATCCGGCGGGCGTCGACCGGACGATCTGACAAACCGATGACCCAAAACAAAAAACCGCCAAGCTAGCTGGGCGGTTTTTTTGAGCCTTCAACATCAAGGAAAATCTGGTCGGGGTGAGAGGATTCGAACCTCTCTGTATCGACCGTGGAATAAGGCCTTCCGGGCAATCCGTCAACGTCAAACGCGCATCGAATTGACAAGGTAACTGGCCCTCAGCTTACCACGGAAGGCGCTGGTTTTCTCCGGGATTTTCGAGCACGCACGGTGTAAGTGTTCCTCGAAACAACAAAAAAACCCTCGGTCATCCCGAGGGTGTGCAGAAGCTCGGCCGCGTGATTTGCCGCAGCACAGGGAGCACTCAGTCCATCGGCCACCACCCGGCCGGCACCAGTTCCTCACCGAAGAACTGGATGACGTGCTGCAGGCGCGTGGGGCCATCGTCCCTTGCGCGCTTCAGCGCGTGGACAATCCACTCGCCCGGTCCCGACGCCCTGGCCACCCGCAGAAAAAAATCCGGCATGGCTTCGGCCTCGCGTTTAGAGATACCCCGCTTGCGGCCTTGCGCCTCGATGCCGCTGGCACTGTCCCACCATCCAGGAGCACCGTCTCCGGCCTCTGTGACCAGCTCGCTTGCGTCGGGAGGGACGCCATCCAGCCAGCGCCGTCCCGTCAGGTAAGTTTTTGGGGACGGCTCCCAGCCGTCACGCCAGGCCGTCGATTTCTTCATCGCCTCCGTGTGCGCGGTGATCTGGTCGGTGATCGCGTCCAGCTCATTTTCTTTCCAGAGTTTTTGGCACTCGCTCCATGCGACCTTGCGCGGTGTGCTGGGCCAAATTTTCCACCAGCGATCAAACGCCGAGGTTTTTTCCTGTTTGCCTTCCTGGCTTCCTTCCAGGTTTGTCGCTCCCTGTGCGCCCACCGGATTGCCGTTTTGCATCTCCCCTCCGGGCGCTGCGCCACCCGGGTCCGTGCGCTGTGCCTCGACCCGGGTCTCGGTGACCCCGGCCTTCGACGCGTGATCGAAAGACGAGTTGCCCAGATGCAGGTCATACTGGTTGGACAGCCGCGCTGCGCCGACCGACCGCGGCACGATCGTGATGAGGCGGTGCTCCTCCAGCTGAATGAGCGCGCGCTTGACGGACGCTTCACTCAGACCGCATTTTTCCGCAATCGTCGCGTGTGACGGGAAGCAGCGCCCAGTCTTGCGGTTCATGTGGTCAGCGAGACCGACCAGGACGATTTTTTCCCGGCAGGGAAGGGTCTTCTTGAGGGCCCAACTCAGATGCCTGAAACTCATTTAGGCCCCCGTCTTGCTGCTGATCGGCGCATGGGCAGTGCCGCGCGTTTTGGCGATCTGCCGCTCGATGTACTCATCGAGCTCCGACTCGATCCAGATGGTCGTATTGGCCCCGATTTTGATCGGAAGGGGGAAGTCGGGCTCGGTTTTGGCGCGATGCCAGACGCTACTGATGCCGATGCCGAGTTTTGCGGCGGTGCAGCCCACGCGCAGACCTTTGTGCTGTTTTGATGCGGACATAGACATTTCCTTGATTGTCCCATCGCGTTCCACGGCAGGGATTGCCGTGTCGTGCGATGTGCACGCATCAAAAAATGCAATCGCTCGTGATCCGTAAGCGCTTCATTTGGAGCCTTGTGGGACAAAGCTCTCCGGGGTGCGCGCTGCATTAAGGCTGCATTGCCCAGCAGCATTTAGATTGCGAACGGCTGCCCGGCATGGGAGGCATCTTTCACATCAAAACCACATACATGCCGGGTAAATATAGATCCGACTCCGTGTCCGGGACGGGCGGCCTCGCGCATGCGGCATGGGGTCGATCTATGCAACGGTTGACGTCGCTGCTCCGCTCAACGCAGCGGACAGACCGGTTCAGGCTGGTGCATCGAGATAGGACCTCGCGTTTTCCCACTCGGACATCCAGTCAGCCAGCGGCGGCGAGCGGAAGATCTTGTCGATGGCGGTGAGCGGAACCTTTTTTTCGGTGCGCAGGCCGGTGGCAAGTTTGACCGGGTCCCACCGCGCCGCGCCGCCTTTTCCCTTGCGGCCACGCATGACGAGTGCGTGCTCCAGCCACTGCGGAGGATTTTTCAGGGCCGTGCGCCATCCAGCAGCGCTCCATCCACAACTGTCGAACAGGCCCGCAATGGTAGGCGTATCGATTCCACGCGGGCTGACCCTGTCCGTAGCGGCGGGGCGGTTCTCTGCCGGAGCGAACTCCGTGATGGAACCGCCTCCCGTGCACATGGCGTGCGCAGCGATATCGACGGTCACGGTTCCTGCATGATTGATTTCTACGAGGGGAAGGGTGGTGCTGGATTCCATATTTGCGTTCACGAAACGGGGATGAATGGCATCCCAATGTAGTTGTCGAATACCCGCGCATTGAATCTGCAGCGTATCGGGCTGAGATTCAGCGGGGTATTCCCAGGGGCGGGCCAATTCCAGACTGGTGTTTGCCTTCCGGGGAATAGCCCTCTGGCAATCTCAGGTCTGCGAGTTTTCGAGCTGGTCGAGCACCTCCATCCAGACATCGGCCACGGCGTCGACTTCATCCCTGGTGACGCCGGAGCTCAACATTTCCGTACGCAACGCCGTCGCGATTTCAGCCACCCATGCCGGATTGGCCATTTCCCTCTCAAATTCAGTTTCGTCCGCGTCGGAATCATCGGTTGCGTGCAACTGCATGCTCTCCAGATCGAGATCGCGATGGGATTCAGGAATAACCGCTGCCCGGCCACCGATGACGGCCGGACCATACCGATCGGTCCAGCCGGAACCCACATGATGATTCCAGCGACCGCCTCCCCATTCGGGCGAGAAAAACGCTTTGCCGACCTCGGGAAAGTACGCGATGCCTGCATTGCCTGCGGCAAGTTGAACGATCTCGGGATCGGACAGGCCCTTGATCAACTTGCAACGGGCCTCAATGACGGTCTTCCTGATCTCATTCATGACGATATCCTTTTTAATACTATGTATTCCTAATCAATAGATTATCAAGCGTGATTGAAAGATCATGGGATTTGGCCCGCGGTCTTGTAGTGTGCCGCCACAGCACCCGTCCCCGCAGTGCTCAACAGGGAACTCCGTGCTAACACACGCGATGAACAGAAGGCATCCTGTGCACATGAAGATGGGGATGCCTATCTTGCGGGTCCAGTGTAGCGCCATCCTAGGTGATATCGCAAGCGGATTTGTCATGTAACACTATGATTTGGTTGGAATATTTGGCTTGTCGGATTGAGAAATTCCAGTGGAACTTGTGAGTGCAGAAACTGAAAGTCCCAATGGATTTTTGGCAGCGAAGCTAAAAATTTCAGTGGAATATTCAGGCTGTGGATGGGTCTGAACTGGCCAGTCAATACAGGAGGGCGATTGGCCCTCCTGCATCCTTCAGTTCAACGGAAAGTCGCTCTCTGCTTCCGGACGAGGCAGAACGGTTGGTGCATGGTTCGGCACAGAACCGACTGCCGTGATGGTGAGTTCGCCGGTTTTCATACACCGCCATGCCCAGCTGGACGGCGTGTCCAGATCGGGCACCCTGCGCCAGCCATTGGATTTGTAAGGGCGGAACTGCCACCGTTCACCATGCTGTGTGTGGAACAACGCCAGACGCCCGAATTCGCCAACCTGCGCTTCACTGTTGTCCAGTTGGACGACACGAACTTCTTCGCCGAAATCGAAAACAGCTTTGTCGCGTACGACGCAGAGCAACTCGACGTCAAGGAAGAAGTCGCAAGCAACGTGCTTTGAAGATTGAGGGATGTTTTCCATAGGTAACTCTCCTGTTATGCCTGACCCATGAAGGGATTGGTGTTGGTCCAGACGGGAGAGAGATGGCGAACACGAACTGATAAAACGAATCGGTCGGGTATATGCGTACCTGTTACCTTGCCGATCGATGAATATCCCTATAACAGGCGCGCGTATAGTGATTTTCAGGATTACTGATAGGATGGCTATGCGATCTGTGAAAGGGTCGGTAGTCCACACACTCTCTTGAATGTGCCGGGGCTGCCAACCCCAGACACGTTCGTACACTTCAGTTCCAGTGGATCGCCAATCAACTGGAATTAGCCGCTGAAGCGTGGTGCCTGTAATTGGGCTCGCCACGTTACGCAGGGCGCTGGGGGCTGCAACGCTCCCTTCGACCCAATCCAGTTTGTGGAGTGAGAAGTCGGGCGACACGGAAACGGGTTTCCAGGTGACTGGCGTAACCCTGCCATGCGCGAACGGGTGAAAATCCCAACAACGGGCGGCCCGAGAGGGTCGGACGGTGTCCTGGGTGGTGGGCTTCTGAGGCGTCGGTAACGGCGCAGGGACGTGAGGAGAAGTCTGGATCGTCTGGTACTCGTTGGCGCAAGCCGAAGAGATCGATGCATAGCTCAAGCCATTTATTGCATCCGCAGAGGATGCATCCAGGTAAGTCGTGACAAGCCGCTGGCTGGTTTGCCGGGAGGTGGATCAGCTAGTCAGGGCGTGATGAAGCGTCGATGAAGTAAGGGAGGGGCTCTGGAACCTCGCCCCCCTGAAACCCGTCGCGAGGCGGGGTAGGCCCATCGGGCTAATCATCGATAGCAGAGCGCGGCGGCGTGTCATGTCGACGTGCATGGCTAACGTGGGAATCACCAACGGCCGATTGAACCCGGGTGGCACCGGGCAAGGTACGGGTGAGGGAGACTGGCTGATTAGCAGCGATGCGAGGGCAGACCTGACGGTTGTCCAGGCGGAGCGAAAGGCCGGAGCGGTATCTTGAAGTGTACGAGTGTGTTCTGAATCATGGCAGGGCCTGGCCGCCCTGCCCATTTTCACGGAGAAACGACGAAGTAAAAACATCAGACCAACGGCCATAGGGCCAAAGTCGTCACATGATGTGGCGCAACCGCTGCCGGGGTAGTTCGACCCGGCAGCTTTCTTTTGCGCGGCCGGTGCCATTTGTGCGTCGACGTATGCCCGGCACTAGCTACGTTCCGGGTACCTACATCTCCCGCGCCGCTGCCAGTAGCCGGCCCCGCGCCCGCTTTGACGCCTGCCCGTAGAGCAGGATCAACTCGGCAAGGTCATCGTCTTCGGTAAAGAAATAGGCAGTCGGGACCGAAAGCTCGGCAGCCAGCCGGCAGGCAAACGGGTAATCCACCTTGTGGATGCCCAGCTCGTAACGGTTGATACGGGTGCTGGCGACGAAAGGGTCGAGGCCTGAGGCAATGCCCAGCGATTTTTGAGACAGGCCTGCACGAAGGCGGGCTTCCTTCAGCCGCCCCCCGAAGACGGTATTGCCTGTTGCGGACATTGCGTAACCCTGTATTTTCAGAGCTACGAATGTCGTAGTTAATCGAAATTCCAGATACTACGAAGATCGTAGTAGTGGTAACCGCCAGGAGGGCGATAGTCCCGTGTCAGGACGAGAATCGATCGAGGGGAAGCCCGGTTTGAACAGATCCAGGACGGTGTTTATTCGTGTCGCTCCTCGCCGCGTGCCTTCTTCGCCTTCTCCGCTTCGAGCTGTTTCGAAGCCATCCAGAATGCGCCGATCACGATCGGGACGCCGACGACAATAATATAAAGGATCAGTGCCATGGCTCGTATCAGACCGTGGAGGCCGGTATAGGGCGCGGTCCGCGCCCGGTGATTCCCGGTCAGCGCCGATCCTGGGCGCCGTCATGGGAGCGGGCATTGGCTGGTTCGTTCGGGTGCCGATTACATCGACTGTCCTCCATCTCCCGACGAACCGCTTCAATTGCCCCCGTGACCGGCAAGAAGAATAGCCTCGGGGCCTCCTTGGCTGCCTTGATGAATTCGCGCATGACGGTATTCATAGGAGATGCTCCTTCGATACGTGCAAAACCTGCCGGTAACAGTCAGCCCATATGCTTCCACGACTGATGTGGATCGTCGTAGAAAATGTTTCCCGAAAACCATGAATAGCTGGGATCGGTATGCCAGTCGGCTCCCGAGCCAAGACGTCCGGACCAATCCCGTGAGTCGTCATCGTGAAGGCTTCGGAACTCGAAGTCGTCGTGACGCAGGGCATGGGAGGTAACTTCGTTCCCCCGGTCGAATGGGTCATCGCCATCAAATCGCCGCGCTCTGCCCGACGGCGCTCCACGAAACAGCGAGGCGAGGAAAGACAGAATGGGGGCAATCAGTATGACGACGATCGGAGCGAACGCCGTCTGCACAATGATGTCGGCGACAAACAGGTTGATGTAGAAATGGGCCCAGACAATATCTAGCAGATCCTTGATCTGGATGAGTGCCGTCAGCGCAAGCAGGCCGACCGGCGCACGCATCCAGAACGGCGCCTTGGTAAAACGACGGTAGGACAGGATTAGCGGTTTCATTTCAGCCCCCTTGCATCGCACTTCCGTGTTGTGCTACTGGATATTCATCTTCCACGGACATCGCCCAGTCCGGACGACCCTCCCGGAGGGCATCTCGTCGTAAGTTGACATGCTACGAATATCGTAGCAATCTCTCGCCCGGATAGCTACGAATATCGTAGCTATCCGGTGGAAATGCAAACCTGAAAAACAAGTGCTGGACCTCGGGACCTGAGAAATTGAAAAGCCGGAATCAAAATACCTCGCCGTGACGCACGGCCTACGCGCCTGACCTGAATCGCTGCGTCAGGTTTCTGCGTGCCCATCTGTTTTCATCCGTGCTGCGGACGGGTGCTGTCCGCCGCTGCGCGTCACTTTTTTCAATTCGGGGATTCACAATGAAGAAGATTCTGGTTGCCGTATCGATTGCGGCTTCGGCTGTGCTGGCTGGTTGTGCTGTGAGCGCGGGCAATGAGGCGCTGAAGGATCAGAGCCAGACTTCGGTCGGCAGCTCGATCGTCGAGGGCAAATCGACCAAGGCCGATGTGCAGGCGGCATTTGGCTCGGCGAACAAGGTGTCATTTACCGATGCCGGCCTGGAAATCTGGAGCTACGAATTTGACCACGCCACGCCTCAGGCCATCAACTATGTGCCTGTCCTGAACCTTCTGGCGCATGGCGCGAACGTCGAGAAGAAGACGCTGACGGTGCTGTTCGACGAAAAGGGCATCGTCAAGAAATACACGTTCGCCGAAAGCAGTAACGTGGTACGTGGCGGCATCGCCCAGTAAGGCTTCCGGCTGCCCGGGACGGCAGCCTCACATCCAGTCATCCGGCAGGGCGATATCGATATGAAGAAACTGTTTCTGGTCTGCGCGCTGATCACCTCGATCTGCGGCTGTGCAGTCAATACGGCCACGCTCACGCGGGATCAGGTTGCGGCGAAGGTTGCGGTCAAGGTGGGTTATGCCGGTTGTAACGGCTGCAACATGGTCAGGACGTACGTCGCACCGCGTCTGTACAAGCAGCAGTTCGTCAACGATCCGGATTTCCATGGCTGGCTGGATCTGAACCTGCAACTGGCCTCCACGAACTACAACACCGCTGGCCACGCCCAGGCGTACCGGATTGTCGCCGGGGTGATCGCAAACGGCGGTTTTATGGATGCCTGGATGACGCACGTTCCGGGCGACTCGCAAGATCGCTGCCCCAGTGATGCGGAGGTCGAGCACGGTTATCACGGATTCCATACGGGCAACGGCATCGAGTTCTGGCTCGTGAAGGACGACGGGACCTACGTGCCGCTGGGTCATGTGGCCGACAGCAATGGCGAGACGATCAAGGATCTGGAATGCTTCAGCAATGTCGGCAGCGGGGCATCATGGACGCAGATGATCGCTGTGCCCGCAAAGGTGGTCGAGGAGGCCTGGCGCCAGAATCGGGGTATCCGGATTTTTGCTGGTCGTGCATTGACGAGGTACGAGTCGACGAGCGACGGGTACAACCCGGTCGCGGTCGCGCATACGGTTCGCAAAGGGTTGATGCTGGAGTTCAGTCCGGATTATCTCGGCGGCTTTGAGGATGGCCTGAAGCGGCTGGGTGCCGGAACGCCTGCCGCGCAATAACGCGTGAGCCCCAAAAATGACCAATAGCCCGCTGACTGAAAAGCTTCTCTCTGAAGCAAAAAGCCTGGGCATCGATGTATCGCAAGTGGCGGAGGCTGGACTTGCCAGGGCCGTGGCCGACAGGCGTGCCGAGCGACGGCTGAAGGAAAACGCGGAAGCCATCGAGAGCTACAACGCCTATGTTGAACAACACGGGTTGCCGCTAGAAAAGTACCGGATGTTCTGACAGCGCGGTTCCGTGCCCTGGCTCTCTCCCCGTGACGTTGCCACGGGGAGAACCGCTTCGGTTAGTCAGTCGAGTCGATGAAGCCCCAGTCGATGGCCAGTTGCTCAAAGCGTTTTATGCCGTGAGCAAAGTAGTGAGCGACGTTATGCGAGCAGGCGCGTGTATCCATTTGCAGGACACGCAGGACATCGTCGAAGCATTCACGGTCCAGCATACGCAGATCCGCGAGCGGGAATGGGAAACGCTTCTGGTCATAGAGGCCGAGCAGGAACTCGGCCGCGACGTAGCTCGAACCGCCATCTTCGTGTGCGATGGCAAAGAGCCGACGGAGTGCAGGCAGTCCGGCATCAGTCAGATCCTGGTTGGGGTTGCCGTGCAGGACCTTGTTGAGAAAGGCAGAAAAAGGATCATGTGTCGACATAGGGTGACTCGATCGGGTTGTTATGACCTATGGCTATGTCGAACGCCGGCGTATAAACAATCTGTCAACGGTGGTCGGGGACGGCGCCTGTTCCGGGCTGGTCGGAAAAGGCAATCCGGAAAGCCTCCCGTCGCTCGGCTTGCGTGAGACCATTGATGACCGGCTGGTTCGGCAGAAACCGCACGTAGCCGAGGAAAGAGCGTTCCGACAGTTGCGGCCCACTGGCCGGCCTCAGCCGTTTCCAGTCGCGCCGAAGCTCGGCGGCAAGCTTGCCGACCTGGCGCCGCATGAGACGAAAACCGGGCTCAGCGTAGAGCCGGTCAAGCAGGATTTCAGCGTCGGCGTCCCGCGAGACGCCGTTGATTTCGATCTGCCGGCGCCGATCAGGGGGCAATGAAGCGATCCGGTGAAGTCGCTCAAGATATTGGTTGTAGCTGCGATGAGTCAGCCGCCACGACCAGGTCTTACCGTCGTGGACCAGTTCGTGCCGTTGATCAGGCGATTTCAGCCGCGAGTTTGGATCGCGCAGATCCTGAAGCTGCTCGCGGTGGGTCACGAGGCCAAAACCCGCGCTGACCAGCAACACCCAGTCGACAGAGCGCTGGCCATTCTCGCTTCGGGCAGTCAGTCGTATGCCATGAAGGCAACTGCTGGCCTCACCGGCCAACCGGCGTTTGTGCTTTGTCTGGCGACTGAGGTCGGTACCGTACGCATCGGCGAATTTTTTCGTCAGCCGATCGAAACCTGAGAGATCGGTCCGTCCCGTAGCGTAGAAGACGTGTTGATGAACGGCAGCCTGCTGAAGGCGCTGCATGAAACGTATCTTGTCGGGGTGGAGCACGATGTTACTCCGCGGGTGATTCCCATTATTATAAATTAGGATAACTGATAAATTGAGATATTAATTTGTTTTTACAATTATCAATACGTGTTATGGGCGATATGCGATATCGCGTGAATCGAGGTTTCGCTGCGCTAATGTGCAATGCGATATGCGCACTGCGATATGCGCACTGCGATATGTGATATGCGCATTGCACATAGGCCGCACGGGGCGTCGTTCAGGCAGAAATCTGCGGGGACAGCATAAAGAGACAGCATCTACATTGCGAGGGTTCGCAGGCATAAAAATGAGTCGCCGCAGGCGACATGATTAATAGAGGTTCCGATTTTTCGCTCTCACTCGCTTTCTGAAGCATTTTTAGATGGCTTACAGGCTGATAATTGCGCGTCTTCCAGCCAGTATTTCAGCAAAGCACGCGCCAAGTGCGTAGCAGCAGCTGCCCGCAGGCGCAGCCGAGAACACAGCCTGGCGCGCCTTGACGGCCCACGAGAGCAGGCTAGATTCAAGGCCCGCTATTGGGAAGGGTGGCGGATATGGCTACAGCACTCGGCGAATCAAGGAGGGTCCGCGAATTGCCGGATATATCCTGTCGGCGATGATATGTCGCGATAGGACTCGCTATAGCAGTTGCAGCACACCCCGAGCATCGGGACCCGTTAGATGGTTGGTCCTGGTTCGAACACTGCATTCGAGGAGATATCCTGATCGGGTTGGGTCGAATTATGCTTTTTGCATAAACCGCATGCCCCAGAAGATCGTCGCACTCGGTCAGCGGGCGCTGGTCGGCCAGTTTCGGTCGTTCGTCCGAGACTCGTTGCCGACGTTTGTGCGTCACTTTCACTCAAAAAAAGGGTCCCTCGCCAGTCGCCTAACGGCGTCACCTTTTCGGCCTAAATGCGCTCTCGGCCCGCTACGGTGTCCGGGCGCCTCTTCGCCAATTTGGGCAGCCGGCAAGGAGAGGCGGAGACCCGAGTTCCGCGTCATGTATGGAGTGTTGTCCGGATAGTTGCTGCCGTTATGAAAGCTGCCTATGGCGCGCAAATACCGTAGACTGTCGCGAATGCATGCTACCCAAACGTCAGCACATATTCGGCCATGGCAAAAAACGACAGATTGCTTATCGACGGGATCATTGACGACCGTGTTAGTCAGAAACTACCGTCCGAAAAGCGCGATGAAGCGTTTGAATATTTCTGCATTGAAGAGATATTGAAAGATTGGGATCTGTCGCAAGACGAATTAAAGAGCGGGTGGATCGATGGGCGAGGTGACGGCGGCATTGATGCATTTTACGTTTTCGTCAACGGCCATCCGCTGCTGGAGGCAGAGCAATTCATGTGGCCTAAAACTGGCGCAGAATTGGTGGTATGCCTAATAACTTGCAAACATCACGACTCGTTCAAGCAGGTCACAATTGACGCGTTGGCAGCGACCCTTCCGGAATTTTTTGATTTTTCGATTGAATCGAAAGACCTCAAGGGCGCCTATTCACCCGATTTAATCAGCCAGAGAACAAAGCTTTTCTTTGCGTATAGGCGGTTAGCGCCTCGTTTGAACAAAATGAGAATCGAGGTTACATATGCATCGCGCGGGGATTCAAATGACATAGGCACTGAGGTCCGAGCTCGATCCGATCAAATCAAAAAAATAATCACGGATTCTTTTGCGAAATGTGAGGCCTCATTCAATTTCGTCGGCGCTGCTGAACTCATTGACCTAAATCGAAAAAAGCCCAATTACTCCCTAGAGCTGCCATACGTCGAAGTGTTTTCGCAGGGAGAAACGTATGTTCTTCTTGCCAATCTCAGTGCCTATTTTCGCTTTATTTCCGACGACGAAGGGAAACTAAGGCGCTATCTTTTTGACTCAAATGTTCGCGACTTCATGGGTTTAAATCGTGTAAACGAGGACATTAGAGAGACCTTGAATAATGCGGCTTCACCAGATTTCTGGTGGCTCAATAACGGCGTCACAATTCTCGCGACCGCAGCCAGCGTTATAGGCAATTCAATTCACATGGATGAGATACAGATCGTCAACGGGTTGCAGACAACCGAATCGATTTTCCGCCATTTTAATAGTTCGTCTTTCATCGATGATAATCGTGCCGTTCTTGTGAAAGTGATAGTATCTCGCGACGATTCAGTCCGTGATGCCATTATTCGCGCAACAAATAATCAGACTGATGTCGAGCAGGTGTCATTACATGCTACAGATCGAATTCAGCGTGATATTGAAGAGGTTTTACACCGTAGCGGAATTTTTTACGAAAGAAGAAAAAACTTTTATGCTAACCAAGGTCATTCTGCAGGAGAGATTGTAACGCCGCTGTATATTGCGGCCGGATACGCGGCTCTCGTCCTGAAGCTGCCGCATCTTGCAGCGGGTTTTCGATCGAAATATATTCGCTCGCCTGAAGCTTATAGCGCAATATTCTCAGATCGTTCGCCTCTGGATGTTTGGCCTAATATAGTGAAATTGCTTAAGCATGCAGATCAAATTTTGGAAACTGTTCGCCCTCGGGGGGGCGGGTCCGCGGAGCGATTTCTCAAAAGTAACAGATATTTACTCTGCCTCGCATCGGTCGCGAAACACCTCGGAACGTTTGATTTCTCTGCTCAGGACATTGCAAAGCTCGATGCTGATGCAATCACAGACGACGCGATGCTGGTAAATTGGTCGCGCATGGCTGCGGTGGGATCGACGCGAGCGCAGTGGTCGAGCAAGCAAAACGTCGCATCGTTCTGTCTGAAAATGGAGGCTGAACTCGGCATTAAAAATGCGAGACGCATCGAAAATGCCCCGAACCTAGTAAGCGCTGCGCAAGTCCCCTACGACAAACGAACTCAGCGCGTGGACAAGGATTTTGCGATTAAGGTTCACGCCTTGTTGCCCGATCAACCGTGGAAGCCTGGCATTCACAAGTCGATCTGCGACAAACTAGGATGTACTGTTTCAGAATACTTTGGGGCGGTGGAACAGCTTATCGAGGAAGGCCTTGTTAATCGCCAACGGGATGGCGTCGTGTACGATGCGGAAGGCAATGTGCTCATGTTTGATCCCGAGCGCGTCGACCCCCACACGCTTCAGTTGAAAGAACGGTAGCAATTGCTTGCCGCGTGCAAAGCAAAGCGGCTCGTGCTATCTTGCTCCCTCGCGCCATCAGTGATCGCGCACCGACTAAGGGGTCAGGGCTAGCTGGTCTTTGGACTTGTTTCCGCGGCTTTCACCGCCCCGCCTCTTCAAAGGCTCGCCATGTTGGCGGGCCTTTTTTGTATTCACCGGCGTGTAAATCGGCAACTGCACCACCGCTTTCCGGCCCGAAGGACTTGCGCGGCGGACTCGGCCAATTCTTACCAGTCTATTGTTCAGCGAGACAGGCCGTTGCGCTCTGGCAGCCGGACATTGATCAACCGCAGCGTCGGGTGACCGATTGGGGTCGGTCGGGCCGGTCGCACAGGCAGAGGTCGGCCAATCAGGGACGCCTGGCGCCCGTTATCCTACGGCCGCTTTCGAAGTGTTAGCTGACATCCCTGCGGTGCGACCCCGCAAGTCTCCAGGCTTCCCCCGCCATTCGCTGCGGAATTGCTGCATCATGTGCAGCAATTAACTGCACGTATCCCGCTTGATGCACGAGTCCGACTTTCCCATAATTTGACGCAACGAAAGGTCATCGGGAGACGGTCGGACGCGTCGATCACGAAATCACCGCAATCGATCTTGTTCAACCTTTCGGACGGACCAATGGAATACGCCAATATTTTCGATAACCGTCACTCTGACGAAATCGCAGCCTTCCTTGCGGTGGCAAAGCAAGGCAGCTTCGTTGCAGCCGGGCAGCTTTTGAACCGCCACCCGACCGTGCTTTCGAAGCGGATAGCCGCGATGGAAGCACGACTTGGCGTCCGATTGATGGAGCGATCGACGCGACATGTTCGATTGACCCAGGTTGGACTAGATATGGCGTCGCGTCTTCAAATGGCGATGGCGATGATCAGTGATGCAGAGCGGCAGGCAGCGAGCGAATCTGCCGACGTCCGAGGTATTTTGAGACTGGCGCTCCCTGCGTCGATGGGGCGTCGATGGATTGCACCGATACTGCCAGAGTTTATGGAGACGTATCCGGCAGTAAAAGTGGTTGCTGAGTTTGATGAGCGATTTGTGGATCTGATACGCGAAGGGTTCGACGCAGCTATACGTATCGGTGAGCTTGCAGACAGCCGACTGGTAGCAAAAAAACTAAGCACGCATCGCCGGATTCTGGGCGCTGCACCGTCCTATGTCAAAAGGCGAGGCCACCCCGTAGGACCGGCCGATTTGATAAATCACAATTGCCTTCGATTTAGCGGATTCACATCATTCCCGGAATGGAAGCTGGTTCGTGGAGAGGAGCGATACACCTGTCCTGTCGACGGAAGTTTAACGACTAACGATAGCGATACGTTGCTAGCAGCCGCCGTTTCGGGAACAGGAATTGTCGGCGCGGGGGAGTGGCTTATGAATCAGGACATATCGCAAGGGCGACTGGTCCGCGTACTGCCGGATTGGGAACTGGATTCAGCGGGAGACATATCTTTTGTCCGGCCTTCCGCCAAATATGAAGCAGCACCGGTGTCTGCCTTCAAAAGCTGGATCGAAAGCCGATTCAGGCACGGAGCACCGTGGGATTTTCCCCTGCGATGACGAGCCTTAAATAGGAGAACGACGTGTTGAAAGGTGTAGGTTTGTCCATCACAGCCACAAGCCTCTTTGCGGGTTTGTACTATTACGCTACGTTGCTGCACCCGCTTACGGGCGAAATGATATTTGGCTGGCGGATGGTTCTCATGATGCCTTGCATAACCGTTTTCTTGATTGCAACTGGCGAATGGAGAAAGGTCAAGGCGTTGTGTTTGCGGATCAGAAAAAGTCCTCAGCTATTCCTTTACCTTGTGCTGAGCAGCGCGCTTCTCGGAAGCCAGCAATGGCTGTTCATGTGGGCTCCCCTTAATGGCCAAGCGCTTAATGTCTCCATGGGCTACTTCCTGCTTCCATTGGTGATGCTGCTTGTTGGCCGCTACTTCTACAAAGAGAGACTGAGCGGTATGCAGAAGCTCGCGGCCGCATCCGCAGCCATCGGCGTCGCTAATGAATTTTATCAAGTTTGCGGTGTATCCTGGACATCGCTCTTTGTCTGTCTCGGGTTCCCTGCGTATTTCGCTCTGCGGCGCAGGCTGAATACGGCTCATCTTGGCGGTCTCTGGTTTGACGTCGCGCTAACCTTGCCCGCTGCGTTCTGCTTTGTCTCCCGCACGCCACACGATGCTTTCTCTACCGCCCCGCACCTGAGCGTTTTGCTTTGCTTGCTCGCTATCATCAGTGCTGCCGCTTTTATGGCCTATACGGTTGCGAACCGGCTGCTTCCATTCGGACTGTTCGGATTGCTGGGGTATGTTGAGCCAGTTCTGATGGTGATGGTCTCCTTGATGCTTGGTGAGCGAATCTATGCGGAACAGTGGCTAACGTATATTCCGATCTGGATCGTGGTCTTGCTTCTCGCTGCCGAAGGTGGGATCAACCTGGCTGGCTTCAAACTGAAACGCCGTGCCCTTGCAGGATCGCCGTGCGACTGTAACTAAGGTGAAGCGCTCAACCAGCGGTCCAAATCTAGCCCGCGAACGGCCGCTTCCTAATGAGCATTCGACACTCCAAAAGCGTGGCGAGTGGCCGTTCGGGGTCGCGTGTCGCCGATCGCAGGCTCGCGAGTTTCAGGCGGCGTATGCCGACCGCATCGGACAGCCATCGGCCAGGTGCGGACGTTCGACGACGGCGTGAAACTTCGCAACAATCAGGACATCGTCTGCCTCCGCATATAGAGGATGACTATCATCCGCATACGACGCCTGTTCGGTACAACAAGCGACAGCAATGTTTTGCGACGCGACCGCTAAGGCCCGATCGCCGCTCAGTGCGCCGCCGAGGCGGCGTCACTGGCACCACCGGCCTTGCCTGGCTTCGTTATCCAGATCAGCGGAATGATGATGATCATAATGATCGCCGCGCCGTAGAACACGTCATTCAGCCCGAGCATCGCTGACTGGGTCTGCACCATATGATCGAACAGCGCATAGGACGCGTTGGCGCCGAGTCCAAGCAGCGAATGGTAGGCATCCATCTGCTGGTTGAACTGCGGGTTGGTCAGGCTCGACTGCTGCGTCAGGATCTCATGGTGCATGATGGTGCGGTCGTTCCACACCACGCCCGCAAGCGAGGTGCCGATGCCGCCGAAGAACATGCGGGCGAACGTCGACAGGCCGGCCGCGGCCGGCACCTTCTCCGGCGGCTGCCCCGACAAGATGATCACCGTGAGCGGCGCGAAGAAGAGCGCCATTGGGACGCCTTGCAACAGGGTCGGCAGTATGATGTAGCCCTCGCTTAGATCTGTGTAGAAGAAGCTGCGCATGTAGTAAACGATCGCGAAGCCGATGAACGCGAGCGTGCCGATGATGCGAGCATCCGAGCGTGGCAGGATCTTGCCCATGATTGGCGCGCCGATCACCGCGAAGATGCCGAGCGGCGCAGTTGCGAGACCCACATCCACCGCGCGGTAGCCAAGATACTCCTGCATCCACTGCGGCAATAACACTAGCGTGCCGAAGAAAATTGCGTACGCGACAGCGATCGAAACCGTGCCACCCAGGAAGTTGCGCTGCCTGAAAAGCGTCAGGTCGACCACTGGATTCTTCTCTGTCAACTCCCAGACAATGAAAAACGCGAGCCCCACCACTGCGACGATGGTGAGAATGACGATCGTCTTCGACGAGAACCAGTCAAGATCCTTGCCCTTGTCGAGCATCACCTGCAGCGACGCGACCCAGACGATCAGCAGCGCGAGCCCGACGACATCAATGGGGATCGTCCTCGTAGGTGTATCGCGGTGCCGGTAGAGCATCCAGACCATCGCCGCCGCGAACAGTCCGACCGGAATGTTCAGGTAAAAGATCCAAGACCAGCTATAGCTGTCGGTCACCCAGCCGCCGAGCGCGGGCCCGACGATCGGTCCGGTCACCACAATCATCGAGAAGATCGAGAGCGCCAGCGACGACTTCGCCTTGGGCCACGAACTGAGCAGAAGCGCCTGAGACATTGGAATCAGTGGTCCGGCCACGGTCCCTTGGAGTATGCGCGCTGCCAGCAGGATGGGCAGCGACGGCGCGATGCCGCACAGCCAGGAAGCGAGCGTAAATAGCAGGATCGAACCCACGAACAGACGGACCTGCCCCAGCCGCTGCGTGAGCCAGCCCGTCAGCGGTATTGCGACGGAGTTGGCCGCCGCGAACACGGTGATGACCCAGGTGCCTTCATCGACCGATACGCCCAGGTTGCCTGAGATGGTCGGAATCGCGACGTTGGCGATCGACGAGTCGAGCACGGTCATGAAACCCGCCAGGCCCACACTCAGCGAGCCTAGCGCGAGCGTCGCCCCGCTGAGCGGGGGATGTTGAGGTTGAGTAGTGGTAGACATGATGGCGGACGCTCATTCGTTGGTGACGATGATTCCGAGGATCGCAGCATCCGCATCGCCGCCGTACCTCGTGCACATCTCAGTCCTGTTGGTTGACGTCGGCGTTGCCGACGAATCAGGCCCGTCACCGCTGAGGTGTTTCGAGTTCACGTCCACGTTCATCAAAAGGCCCACGCGCAGCGGCTTCTGTTGCAGTTCGGCGGGTGGAATGGCAACGTTTCACCGGTCTGACGTAAGGAGCCGCCCCGGGTCACAGAAATCAATCGTGGATGTCACCTGCGCTCTTCGTTCCCCACCCGGGGGCGTGGCTGCTGTCGTAGATAACTAGCACCCTAGTCGGCGAATACTGCAGCATGTTTTCGGATGTACGTTTCGACGGTCATCGGCGGTTCACCGGTTATATCGGCGACGACGTCATTGGTCCCCGCGAAAACACCGTTCTGATAGTCGAGAGCGACGGACAAAAGATGCTGCGCGAACGTATCGCTGAACCTGCTATCGCTATCGAGACGCTTTTTGAAAAGCTCAAGGTCGATTGGCTCATATTTCACATCGCGGCCCAGCGCGCGTGTCATCTCAGCAGCAATTTCGTGGTGATTCATTTCGACCGGTCCATAGAGCGGATAAACCTTACCCGCATGGGGGCCAGGCTCCCTGAGAATCGCCGCGATGACCCGTCCCTGGTCTTCAGCCGCGATAGGCGCATGACGGCCTTCGCCAAACGGGAGCCGAAGCACACCATCTTTCTTGACGTTGGCAACTTGCCCTGGATATGTCAGCCATTGTGCAAAAAAGGTTGGACGGATATGCGTCACTGGGGTACTGAAGCCGTCGAAGACACGCTCCGAAATCCAGTGGTCGCGAGCGGCACGACTTTTTGCCATCCGTCGCGCGGAGATTTGCGACATGTTCACGATGGCGGTCAGGCCTGCCTCTTCGGCGGCCTGCGCAAAATAGGCGCTTGCCTGAATACCGCCTGCTTCGATGGGAAACACAAAGTACGCAGAAAAAACTCCCTGCAGAGCGCCCGCTACATCGTCGAGGTCGCCAAGGTCACCGACGATGACCTCGACACCTTGTGACTTGAGTCGCTCGCTTTTTTCGCTCTCCTTGCGCACCAGGGTTCGCACTTTTTCGCCTGCGCGTAAGAGTGCGTCAGCCGTAGCACCGCCTGTATCGCCAGTCGCGCCTGCGACGAATAATATCCGGTCAGTCATTTCAGGTACCCTCACATGTCGAGACGGGATTGGCAGCACCGTCCATTCAAGGAATTGATGAAACTTCGTATCCTGTGGCTCGCCCGCCAGACGCAACGCAGCGAGAAAAGTTTCGTACGCTTGCCGCTAAGGCGCCCGAGCCGCGAGGCGGCGCCTCGCGGAATCGTCGTATCCGTTCGTTCCTGGCGCGCGAGGTCATGGCATCTAGCGGCCTGTTCGCGCCAATCGCGTATGACGCTACGGAGCCCACGACACTGTTCGTGAGCATGGCTGTCGCGCAAACGCCACCACTTGAAACTTCGCAAATGGAAGCGCCGCGATTTGCTCAAGACTGAAGTCCGAACGCCCGCCTCAAGCTTTTGTCGACCTGCCCGAACGGCGCAAAGCGACGCAAGAGGCTGAGCACCCTCGCCCTGCCGTCCGCAGGCTGTCTCAGCCGATACGTGCCGCGAACTATCGAAAGGATCTTTCCCGCCACCTCCTCGGGCGGTGCCCCGTCGTTGATCTGCTGCCGCACGGCGTTGACGCTTTGGGCGCAAGCGGCGGCGTAATCTTCGATCACCGCCTGGGTCCGCGTTGCGTTTATGTCCAGATTCGTTCGACTGAAGCTTGGCTCAACGAGCACGACTCGCACGCCAAACGCCCGCACCTCGTGATCGAGCGATTCCGAGAGACCCTCCAAAGCGTGCTTGCTGCTCGCGTACAGCCCCATGTAAGGAGCAGGCAGAAAGCCCAGTACCGAACTGATATTAAGGACGAGGCCGCTTCGATTTCTGCGCATGGACGGCAAAACGGCCCTCATGACCCGCAGCACACCGAATACATTCACATCGAACAGTGCCTTCGCCTCGGCATCGCTGGTGGCTTCGACAGGGCCAACCAGCGAAACGCCAGCGTTGTTAATCACAATGTCGATTCGCCCGGCTTTTTCAATCACCTTGCTCACGGCTGCCACGACGGATGCATCGTCTTGCACGTCCATTCCGACGTACTCAACGCCGGGTGCCGTTGCAGCGGCTTCGGGTCTGCGAACGCCGCCAAACACGCGGTAGCCAGCGCCCGCCAGCGTTCGTGCGGTCGCGCCACCGATACCAGAGGACGCCCCTGTAATCAACACCACTGAATCTTCAGCCTTCATATTCTCTCCAAGACGTCTCGGGGCACCTCAGAACCTCTGCCGGTCGCTCGCAGTGAACAGCAAAGATGGGGTCAGCGCACGCCGAGCATGATTTGCGCAACTTCGTCGGCGGCGTCGATCTGAGGCCAGTGCCCCGCATCCAGTGCGTGGAGTGAGGCGTTCTTCGCCTGCGACTGAATGTGTTGCGCGACGCTCAGGTGAAGGTAAGGGTCGGCATTACCCCAGACCAGATGAAGCGGAACCGCAGAGCGCCTGAAATCGACGATCCGAGCCGTGTTCGCCGCCACCTCTTCATGCAACTGCGACGTCATTTGCGCGAACGCGATGGCTGCGCTCGGCTGTTGGCGAAAGTTGTTGTCAATGACAGGGCCGAGGAACTCAAAGTAGTTCACTTTCTGTTCGTCGGTCAGGCCGTGCTGAAGCAGGTTGCGCTGGAAATCAATCAGCCAGGCAAACTGCTGCGGACTTTGCAGGAAGTGCATGGCCAACGTCCGCAATTCCCTGTTCGAAAAAAGCTCGATCAGTTCGGGCACCCGCAGGCCTGGTGCATCTCCGTAGAAGGCGTTCATCACCACGACCGCGCTTGTACGGTCGGGGTGCTTCAGCGAGAAGTTGATGGCTGCGGGTCCACCGGCGTCGTGGCCGACAGGAATGATCTGCTCGAGGGCGAGCGCGTCGACGACCGCTTCGAGATCTCCCAGTTGTTGCGGGAAACTATATTGCGCCCCGACCGGCTTATCGGACCCGCCAAAGCCGAGGAAGTCGACGGCGACCACTCGTCGACCCGCCGAGACGAGGCGAGGAATGAGCAGGTCGTAGATGTGCGAGTCGTCCGGAAAGCCGTGCAGCACGACGAATGCGGGACCAGTGCCGGCGAAGTCGCGGACGTAGACACTCCCGCTGTCACGCTTGACGCGGTGCTCGACGAATTGCGGCAGGGGGGGATTGGTGGTTGCCATTTCGAACTTCTCCTTTCTAGTCGGGGTTGGGCACACAGTGAATTGCGCGGCGCAACGCTATCCGCGTTTGCCAGCATCTGGTTCGCCGCCTGGCTGATCGCTTCTGTAAAGTGCTTCAAGTCGAGGGCGTAGCCCGCTCAGGTCGTAGCCAGCGGCGGTGATCCGTTGCAAGATTTCTTCCGGCTCGATCGACGCGCCGACCGATAGCGCCCACAGCGTGGCGGCCCGTACACCGGTGCGGCAATATGCGATCACGGGGCCATCCAACGTTTCGAGCGCGGACGAAAACTTCGCGGCGTCGTCAGCCGTGGCTTTTCCAGGTAAAACGGGAATCGCTGCGAAACCAAGCCCGACCATGCGGGCGGCCTCACGCATTTCGGCGATGGTGGGCTGCCCCGGTTCCTCGGCGTCGGGACGGTTGACGACGACGGAGAGAAAACCGCGCGCCTTTGCCTCGCCGATATCGGCAATGCTCAGCTGCGGACTGACCGAGAGGTTCGGCGCAAGCTCTTTGGGGTTCATCAGAATCCTTCCTGGAGGGGCGTTCATGGGAACAAGTGGACGGGGCGAGAGAGGCTCCGCGCATTCGCTTTGAGCGATTGAACCGGGACGCTTCGCTATCGGACCGCAAACGGCTCCTGCGCGCGCGTCCAACCAATCAGATCGTATCGAGCGGAATCCTGAGGTAGCGCCGGCCGTTGCTTTCCACGCGCGGTAGTGCACCGCCGCGCATGTTCACCTGGATGGCGGGAAGGATCAGCTTCGGAACGGCCAATGTTGCATCGCGCGCGTTACGTGCGGCGACGAACTCGCCTTCCGTCACGCCTTCACGAGCATGCACATTCGCCATACGTTCTGCGCCAATCGTCGTTTGCCAGGCATAGGTGTCACGTCCCGGAGCCTTGTAGTCGTGACAGAGAAAGAGCCGCGCTTCGTCGGGCAAGCTGAGAAGCCTCCGAATCGAGCGATAGAGCTGGCCTGCATCGCCGCCCGGAAAATCTGCTCGTGCGGTTCCGTAGTCCGGCATGAAGAGCGTGTCACCGCAAAACACGGCGTCGCCGATCACATAAGCCACATCCGCCGGCGTGTGGCCTGGAACGTTTAGCACGGTGCATTCAAGCGTCCCGATCGTGAACGATTCGCCGTCATCGAAAAGATGATCGAACTGCGATCCGTCTCGCTTGAATTCCGGCTCCGCGTTGAAAATGTCGCCGAAGAGTTTCTGTACGGCTATGATGGCACGCCCGATGGCGATCTTGCCGCCCACCTGCGCCTGCAGAAAAGGCGCAGCGGTGAGATGGTCCGCATGAGCATGGGTTTCAAGCAGCCATTCTATCGATAGCCCCTCCGACTCGACGTAGGCAACGATAGCTTGTGCCGACCGCGTTGAGGTGCGGCCCGCGGGTGCATCGAAGTCCAGCACGGAGTCAATAATAGCTGCTGTAAGTGTGACCGGATCGTGCACGACATAGCTTGCCGTGCACGTGCCCTCGTCGAAGAACGAACGTACGATCGGTGCTTTGCGTTTGCCAATTCGCGTCTCGACAATGCCGGCCGACGCGTGTTCAAGCAACTGATCCAAGATTCTTCTCCCCAGCTCGATGTAGTTGCAGCGTAGCTGGGTGAGGCGGCCCGGTCTTGGATAAAGCGACGGCGCGATGGACAAAACGCGGATAGGCGCCTGGAATCAAGGCGGGCAGGCTGGGGACGCGACGCGTCAACGCATGCGTCAGCGGGCGCGGTTGTGTAGCCGCCAATCCTTCGGCCTGCAACCCACGAGGCGGACGAACACCCGAGAAAAATGGCTCTGATCAAAAAAGCCACAGTCGGCTGCAATGGCGGCAAGGCTCGCGTCCGTGCCGCTGAGTAGCGATTTCGCGCGATCAATCCTGCGCCTCAGTAGCCATTGATGCGGCGAGAGCCCGGCTGTCTGTTTGAATGCTTCCGCAAAGTAGCTCGCGGAAAGATCGCATTGGCTTGCGAGATCCAGAATGGACGGGTTGCCATTCAGGTTCGCCTCGAAGAAATCGATAATGCGTTGCATCTGCCAGGGAGCCAGCTTGGGCCGCTGGACAGGTTCTGAAGTGACGCTTGCACCATATCGGGCTATCACGTGCTCGCAAAACGCGACGGCGAGGGCATCGACCAAAAGCGTATTTACCTCGCAGGGCCGCTCCAGGACCGACATTAATGTCTGCGAGAAGTGAAATAGCACGGCGTCCCACTCACCGAAGCCCTGCTGCACGAGCCCGTGGATGCGGCGCCGGCCCTTCTGATACACAAATTCGTCGATCGTGCGCTGCGAGATGTAGAGTCGCATGTTATCGAACGGCGTGTCGAGCCGGCGTGTGGGGCCATCGCGCAAGTCCAGCAGACAAGACCAGCCAGGCTTGCCAGCGTCTGCTGAACGGGCGGTCGGCTTGCCGGAGTAGCGAATATCCGGGTCAGGGTTAGCAATGAGCGGTACCTGAAAGATGAACGCTTCTTCCGGTTTTGGCGCGAGTGAGCGACCTGGCTGAGGGCGATTGTTGGTCAACCTCGAAAATATGACAGGAGGTGCCAGCGTCGCCACACCGGCCCGGAGCGTCGGTACATCCCTTAGGGAAAAGCTTTTCGCAAGGCTCGCTTCAAAAGTAAGCGGCCCGTGGTCAGCTCGACTTGTTTCATTCATATCCATTTCCCGTGATACCGGAGTGTCGGCGCTGGTACTGCGGTTTCACCGGTGTTTCCGCCGTAGTCTCCCGGCCAGGTTGAATGACAGGGGAGTAGCTTAGCTTAATCCGATTTATTTTCCGGACCAGCACCAGCCTCGAATCCCGCAATCCGGCGCGGGCAACTGCTGCTCCGATCGCGGATGACCGTTTTGGAGCGATCCGAGCGGCGGCGATGGGTCCGATTTCGGCCAAATGTCGTGGTGCAGCAAAGGATGGGCGCGTCAACCGCGAACGTAACGCCGAGGTGTTGCCGAGATCCTAGGCCATTCAAGACTATCTAGTGCCTCACGCATGGTCTTGGGGCTTGCTGCCTTCGTGTAGTCCACGCGACCGCTAGAACCCTGCGCCGCATGGCCCGTGATTGAGTCCGACGTTTCGGTGCCGATTCCCTTATCGGCCAGCGCCCCGCGTATCCAATGGCGGAACTTGTGCGATCCGTGAAGGCGGCCAGTTGGCAGCCCGAGGGAGCGCCTAAGCTCTAGGAACCATCTACCCAAGGTGTCGCCCGGTGCGGTTGCTCGGCCGCTCAATGACGGGAACGCACCGTCAGTACCGCCCGCGACCCTCTCATGCCACGCGGAGAACCATGGGTCTGCCAGCAGGTGAGAAGCTAAAGCGACAATACGCTCCGATTCGTCGGTCTTGACCGTGCCGGCCTCAGCGGTAATTCGAACGGTTTTGATGCCGTGGCGGGTTTGGAAGTCCTCGCGGCGTAACTGTGCTATCTCGCCTATTCGGGCTCCGGTGTGCAGAAGCAGCAGAGCGGCTCGGCCATCTTCGGGGGTTACATTTTCCCAGTGGCGTAGCTGCTCCATCCGGTCGGAGAACAGAAGCGCCCCGAACAATATCTCTAGCTCGTTGTCAGTCCATCCTTCGCGTTTCTTCGCGCCCTTGGTCTTATCGAATGAAACCGTGAACTGGTTGCGGTCGAGGATGCCATCCTTTACCGCTGTGTTCACTAAAGCATTTACAGCGGTGTAGTGATTGTGAGCGGTCTTGGCTCCGAAGCCCCGTGCTTTGCTGTCCAGCAAAAACTTGACGAAGGCCGCTCCGGCCGCTCGCGTCAGATCGCTTAAGAGAACTGTGCCGCACGCTTCCTCGAATAACTCTAGCGCCTTCCCGGTGCGCTTTACGGGGTTGTCTATCTCGGCATACCCGTTCCACTGCTGCCAGGACGGCACCATGTCCCGAAGGGTCTTGGGTGCTTCCCGAGTTTTCTTTTCAGGTTCGGCGTCCGGAGTGGGTCCCCTAGGGATGATAGGCTCAGGCGGCGTATCTACGGGTTCACCTTTGCTTCTTTGCGCTACTGCTTCCATGGCCCTAACCAGCGTTCGCGTGATGCGCTGAAGGGCTAAGCGTCCCTCGGTCGTGTCCCATTCCACACGAATAGACAGAGGGTCACAAACGAAGTCTACGTATTCACGGGTGGACGAGAAGTCGCCCCGCGCTAATGCTGTCTTCCAAGCTTGGACCTGTTCTTGGTCAAACCGTTGGACTGCTGCGGCCTGCTCGTGGGTCAGGAAATCTCCCGTTTGCTCCCATGTGGCCTGATCGGTATTGGGGAGGGGGCTCCTGTAGGCGCCAACCAGTAGAGGTGTGGCGCGAGTTTGTTCATCCAGCGTCAAGACTAGGTTTTGTACAGCCTGAGCGATGTAGGCCTCTAGCTCTTCTGACAGTGGGACCAATGGTGCGGGGCGCGCACTGTCCTCCAGCACCTGAAACCGCACTCGGTGTTCGGCTATCAGCCGGTGTGCGATGGTGATCGCTTCAGCGCGGTTGCGGGTCTTAAGGCTGGCTCTGTACGCATCCGTCGCCAGCTTGCCGCCGCTCGTGCGAGGGAATAGGTGTTGAAGGTGCTTGGGGATGCCGATACGGAGTTGATAGATACCGCTTTTGGGGTGCGGTTCCAGTCCGGGAGGCAGTGTCGTCATGTCGTCCATCCACGCATTTTGACACGCGAATTGACAAGGTAGATTGACGATGCCGGAAAAGACAAAGGCTCGTAAGTCCTTGACTGGCTTGGTTTCCCAATTCAATCAGTTACTTACGAGCCTTAAATTCTGGTCGGGGTGAGAGGATTCGAACCTCCGGCCTCTACGTCCCGAACGTAGCGCTCTACCAGGCTAAGCTACACCCCGATTTTATACTGCTGGACTCTTACGGTGTTTCAGTCTCGTTCAAGACTGTCTTGCCGTCGAGTAAGAACATAATTCTAGCAGGCTATCTTTGAAAATGGAATCGGGAAATGAAGAAATTGCTGCTGCGGCCGCCTGAGCTTCCTGTTTCGCGCATTCCAATGTGTGGTCCAGCGCGCCCGAACGCGTGATGGCTTCGAAAATCGTGTCGAAGCGGGCCGTGCCGCCTTGCTCGATTGCTTCCCGGGCGAGCGCCGATTGTTCGGGTGTGCCGCGTTCGATCAGATAGATCAGCGGGAGGGTCGGTTTGCCCTCGCGCAGATCGTCGCCGGCATTCTTGCCCATCGATTCGGCCGTGCCCGTGTAGTCGAGCCAGTCGTCCATGATCTGGAACGCGGTGCCGATGCGCCGGCCGAATTCGGCCGCGGCGGCCTCAGTCTTCGCATCCGAGCCGGCGAGCACGGCGCCCAACTGGGCGGCGGCCTCGAACAGCTTGGCCGTCTTGTAGCGAATCACCTGCATGTAACGGGCTTCGTCCACGTCCGCGTCGTGCATGTTCAGCAACTGCAGCACTTCACCTTCGGAGATGATGTTGGTCGCTTCAGACAGAATCTCCATGACCCGCATCTTGCCGACGCCGACCATCATCTGGAACGAGCGCGAATACAGGAAATCGCCGACCAGCACGCTCGCGGCATTGCCGAACAGCGCATTGGCGGTTTGGCGGCCGCGCCGCAGATCGGATTCGTCCACGACGTCGTCGTGCAGCAGCGTGGCGGTGTGGATGAACTCGACGACCGCCGCCAGTTCGTGCCGGTGCCCCGTGGTTTCACCCAGCGCGCCGGCCACCAGCAACAGCAGCGCGGGCCGCAGCCGCTTGCCGCCGGCACTGATGATGTACTCGGAGATCTGGTTGATCAGCATCACGTCCGACGCTAGACGGTGCCTGATGACGCGATTGACCTGCTGCATGTCTTCGGCGATCGGAGCGAGCAGGCTGGCGGCGTTGGAGGAGGGGGTGGCAGTCGACGACATGATGGCTGAATTGGGTAGTGCCGCGAATTATAAGGCGAATCGCGGCAGTTCCGTGTCGCGGGCTGCCGTGCGGCGCGTTCGGCGGCGGCGGGGCCGTGCGCCGGGGCGTGGCCGCGAGGCGCCGGCCGCCTTGCGCGGTATCTCTCAATGAGTTTTGACCGCGTAGCTAACTCTATGTATAATCACGGGTTTCCGCGCGCGGTGCGTGGAAAAAATGAACACAGAGTGAGGTTCTCAATGTACGCGGTCATAAAAACCGGTGGCAAGCAGTATAAAGTTGCCGTCGGCGAAAAACTTAAAGTAGAACAGATACCGGCAGACATTGACGCTGAAATCACGCTCGACCAGGTTCTCGCAGTGGGCGAAGGCGAATCGATTAAGTTCGGTACGCCGCTGGTCAGTGGGGCTTCCGTCAAGGCTACCGTCGTGTCGCAAGGTCGTCACAAGAAAGTGACCATCTTCAAGATGCGTCGCCGGAAGCACTACCAGAAGCATGGCGGCCACCGCCAGAACTATACCGAACTGCGCATCGACGCGATCAACGCGTAAGCGCAACGGTTAAGGAGCAAATCAAATGGCACACAAAAAGGCAGGCGGATCATCCCGCAACGGCCGCGACTCCGAATCGAAGCGCCTCGGCGTGAAGGTTTATGGCGGTCAGGCTATCAACGCTGGCGGCATCATTGTTCGTCAACGTGGCACGCGCATGCACCCGGGCGAAAACGTCGGCATTGGCAAGGATCACACCTTGTTCGCGCTGACGGACGGCCACGTCAATTTTTCGACGAAAGGCGCTGCGAAGAAGCACATGGTCAACGTCGTCCCGGCAGCAGTCTGAGCTTACTCAGGCACGGGCTTCAGGACCGGTAAAAGGCCCCGCGAAGTTAGCGGGGCTTTTTTTATTCCGGCCGCTTTCGCCGGACGAATGAGCGTGAACGCGCCGCTCGTGTCGACAGTCCTATGCTGTTCGGCCGATTGATCGGCACACGGCTGGCGCGGCAAAATAGCAGCATCGAATACATCTAGTAGCATTAAATCTGGCAGCACCATCTGGCAGCACACCACGGGACGGAGTTACGCATGAAGTTCATTGACGAAGCGAGGATTGAAGTCATCGCCGGCGACGGAGGGGATGGCAGCGCGTCGATGCGCCGCGAGAAATTCGTTCCGTTCGGCGGCCCAGATGGCGGCGACGGCGGCCGGGGCGGCAGCGTGATCGCGGTCGCGGACCGCAACATCAACACGCTGATCGACTATCGCTACGCGAAAAAACACCTGGCGCGCAACGGCGAAAATGGCCGTGGCGCCGACTGCTACGGCAAGGGCGGCGACGACATCACGCTGCGCATGCCGGTCGGCACGACCATTTCCGACATGGAAACCGGTGAGCTGATCGCCGATCTGACCGAGCACAATCAGAGCGTGCAAATTGCCCAAGGCGGTGCGGGCGGTCTCGGTAACCTGCATTTCAAATCGAGTACGAACCGCGCGCCGCGTCAGAAGACCGACGGCAAGCCGGGCGAGCGTCGCATGGTGCGCCTCGAGCTGAAGGTGCTGGCCGACGTCGGTCTGCTCGGCATGCCGAATGCCGGCAAGTCGACCTTCATTTCGTCGGTGTCGAACGCGCGGCCGAAGATTGCCGACTACCCGTTCACCACGCTCGCGCCGAACCTTGGCGTGGTGCGCGTGGGGCCGAGCCGCAGCTTCGTGATCGCTGACATTCCGGGCCTGATCGAAGGCGCTGCGGAAGGCGCCGGCCTCGGTCACCAGTTCCTGCGTCATCTGCAGCGTACCGGATTGTTGCTGCATATCGTCGACCTCGCACCGTTCGACGAAGCGGTCGACCCGGTGGCGGAAGCCAAGGCGATCGTCAACGAACTGCGCAAATACGACGAGCTGCTCTATGAGAAGAAGCGCTGGCTAGTCCTCAACAAGCTCGACATGGTGCCCGAAGACGAACGCGAAGCGCGCGTTTCGGCGTTCCTCGAAGGCTTCGGCTGGGACGGCCCGGTGTTCGAAATCTCGGCGCTGACCGGTCAAGGCTGCGAGAACCTTTGCTACGCGGTGTTCGACCACATCGCCTCGCACTCTGACGCGCAGCGTGCAGCCGAAGCCGAAGATCTCGCCGCCGACGTGCGCTTCCGCGAAAAGCCGGCAGCGCCGGCCGCCGCGGGCGAATCCAGCGTCGATCCGCAAGAATAAGAAAGCACGAGCGCCGGCGCGCCTGGGCGGGTGCCGGCTTGCATCACGCGTCAACTTGGAGGCTGCGCACAATGCGTTCCGTCATCGCAGATTCGCGGCGATTGGTAGTGAAAGTCGGTTCGAGCCTCGTCACGAATGACGGGCGCGGCCTCGACCATGCCGCGATCGGCCGCTGGGCAGCGCAGATCGCGGCGCTGCGCGCGCAAGGCAAAGAGGTCGTGCTGGTCAGTTCCGGCGCGATTGCCGAGGGCATGCAGCGACTCGGCTGGACCAAACGTCCGCGCGAGATCGACGAATTGCAGGCGGCCGCTGCCGTCGGTCAGATGGGGCTCGCGCAGGTCTACGAAAGTCGCTTTGCCGAGCATTCAATTCAGACCGCGCAGATTCTACTGACACACGCCGACCTGGCCGATCGCGAGCGCTATCTGAATGCGCGCTCCACGCTGCTGACGCTGTTGCGTCTTGGCGTGGTGCCTATCATCAACGAGAACGACACGGTCGTCACCGACGAAATCAAGTTCGGCGACAACGACACGCTCGGCGCGCTGGTTGCGAATCTGATCGAAGGCGACGCGCTCATCATTCTCACCGATCAGCAAGGGCTGTTCACCGCGGATCCGCGTAAGGACCCGAACGCCACGCTGGTTCAGCAGGCCGATGCCGGTGCGCTGGAACTCGAGGCGATGGCGGGCGGCGCCGGTTCGAGCCTGGGGCGCGGCGGCATGCTCACCAAGATTCTCGCCGCCAAACGCGCGGCTCACAGCGGCGCTGATACCGTGATCGCGAGCGGCCGCGAGGCGGACGTGCTGTCACGGCTCGCGTCGGGCGAAGCGATCGGCACGCAGTTGATCGCGCGCACGGCACGTATGGCAGCCCGCAAGCAATGGATGGCGGACCACCTGCAAGTGCGCGGCCATGTGGTGATTGACGACGGCGCGGTCGAAAAGCTGACCGAAGGCGGCAAGAGCCTGCTGCCGATTGGCATTGTCGGCGTACAGGGCGCGTTTGCGCGCGGCGAGGTGATTGCTTGCCTGAACGCCGCGGGGCGTGAAGTGGCGCGCGGGTTGACGAACTACAGTAGCGCGGAAACGAAGCTGATTCAGCGTCGCCCGAGTGGTGAGATCGAATCCGTGCTGGGCTACATGCTCGAGCCTGAGTTGATTCATCGGGACAATCTGGTCCTGGTCTGAACCTGACGCCAGCGCTTGGCGCAAACAAAAAAGCCGTTTCAGCTTGTGCTGAAACGGCTTTTTTCACATCTATGACGCGTTACGACTTCGACCAACGCGCTCAGGCGCAACGCCCCCTCATCGGATCATCGAGGCCGCGGTCCGTTTGTAGCGGATATTATCGAGAATCCGCTGAGCGTTGCCCGTAGGCATTTTGCTCGCGCACAGATAATCCTGATACAGCGCCGACTGATAGGCGTTCAGCGCACCGTCTTCGATACGCGTGAAACCGTTCGCGACGGTGGTGTCCCAACCGTCGTGATCCGCGTTCAGGCCTGCGTACTGGCGCCATTCATAAGTGTCGCAGCGAATCCCTTCGTAAATCACGTTACGAGCACCGCTCGGGCTTGTCACGACGACCGTCAGGCGAACCACGCCGTCAGTGCCGACGGTGAGCGAATTCTTGTCGACGGCGAACTGCAGCGGGGTATTGCCGGAAACGGCGAACGGCAGCAGATTCGCGTCTTGCGGCAGCGGCGGCAACGTGT
The DNA here is from genome assembly GCF_002973525.1 of Paraburkholderia sp. BL21I4N1. Lineage (GTDB taxonomy): Bacteria > Pseudomonadota > Gammaproteobacteria > Burkholderiales > Burkholderiaceae > Paraburkholderia. The sequence goes on along the minus strand of NZ_PVEN01000008.1, from coordinate 288,969 downwards.
CCACCTTGTTTTCGACCCAGCTACCCTGGCGATCCAGCAGGTAGACGAACGCGCTGTCGTCTTTATTGGTGGGTTTGCCGGCGCTCGAGCAACCAGCCAGCAGGGCGCCGGTGGCGACGCACGCCACGACGAGAGCAAGTGCTTTCAATATGATTTCCTCGAAACACCGACGCGGCTCAGTGAGCCGCGCCGGTTGAGGCGGCCAAGACAGCCGCACAGCGTTGTTAATTGCGCGCGCCCGGGCGGAATAGCGAGCCGGCGGTTTCGCGAGCGGATTCGCCCTCGTCCTCCTGCTCCGGCGCGGCGCCCAACTCGGGCTCCGATCCGGAAGCCGAACCGCAATCGGACGCGATCGTGGTGTGAACCGATGTTTCGATGCTGACGGAGGTCACCGTGGTCACGGAGGTCACCGTCATTATCGTGGAATCCGGCGGACTTTCCATTGACGACGCTATCCGGGGATAGCGCGGCACGTGGTGCCCGACAGGTTTTTCCGCACGCGGCACAGCCCGGCGCATGAAGCGGGATAGCTCCGTCAGCGCCAACTGATACACATCCCGCTTGAACTCGATCACACAGTCGAGGGGCACCCAGTACTCGTTCCAGCGCCACGCATCGAACTCAGGGTGGTCGGTGGCGCGCAAGCAGATGTCGCAATCGCGTCCAACCATCCGGAGCAAAAACCAGATTTGCTTCTGGCCGCGGTAATGACCGCGTACTTCGCGCTTGATGAACTTGTCAGGCACCTCGTAACGCAACCAGTCGCGCGTGCGACCGATCACCTTGACGTGCTCAGGAAGCAGCCCGGTTTCTTCGTGTAACTCCCGATACATCGCTTGCACGGGGGTCTCTCCGTACTTGATGCCCCCTTGCGGAAACTGCCAGGAATGTTCACGGAGCCGTTTGCCCCAAAACACCTCGTTGTGCGCGTTCAAGAGGATGATGCCGACGTTCGGGCGAAAGCCTTCACGATCCAGCATACAACCACCTTCGAATCCTTTAAAATTGCTTTGATTATAAACAGATAACGGACCCGACGCACCGATTCGCACCAGATTGGAACGATTCGCGGCAAAAGGCCCCGCGTTTGCGGTAGCCTGTCAGTCTTTCCGTGCCTTCTCCCGTGTGTAAAGGCTTTGCGCGGCAGCTTCGGCGGCGCGCAAAAGCATGCCGAAGCGCGCAAAAGTGCGCTGAAGGGGGAGCGTGCAGCGCTGTGCCAGGCGTCGGGCGAACCGGGCTGACAAAGCGCCGGGTCTGTGTCGATGTCGATTCCCTACCGTTTTCACCTTTCGGGCGGTCCTTCCGGAGCCGCCGCTTTTGGAAAATCTGAATGAAAGCTTCCCGTTTCTTTATCGGCACGCTGAAAGAAGCGCCCGCCGACGCCGAGATCGTCAGCCACAAGCTCATGGTGCGCGCCGGCATGATCCGTCGCGTGGCCGGCGGTATTTATAACTACCTGCCGGTCGGCCTGCGTTCGATCCGCAAGGTGGAAGCCATCGTGCGTGAAGAAATGAACCGGGCCGGCGGGATCGAACTGCTGATGCCGGCCGTGCAGCCGGCCGAGTTGTGGCAGGAGTCGGGCCGCTGGGAAAAGTACGGCCCCGAGCTGCTCCGCTTCAAGGACCGCAAGCAAACCGATTTCGTGATCGGACCGACTCACGAAGAAGTGGTCACGGACATCGCGCGTAATCAGATCAAGAGCTACCGTCAGTTGCCGGTGAATTTCTACCAGATCCAGACGAAGTTCCGCGACGAGATCCGTCCGCGTTTCGGCGTGATGCGCGGCCGCGAATTCATCATGAAAGACGCGTACTCGTTCGACAAAGACGCGGAAGGTCTGCGCGAGTCGTATCGCAAGATGTACGACGCGTACGTGCGCATCTTCACGCGCCTCGGTCTCGATTTCCGCGCGGTGGCGGCGGACAACGGTTCGATCGGCGGCAGCGGCTCGCACGAATTTCACGTGATCGCCGAGACGGGCGAAGACGCGATCGCTTACTGCCCGACCTCCGAGTTCGCGGCGAACGTCGAAGCGGCGGAAGCGCTGCCGCTGTACGCGGAACGCGCGGCGCCCGCCGAAGCGCTGACGAAAACCGCCACGCCGGGCAAGGCGAAGTGCGAGGCCGTCGCCGAACTGCTGAACATTCCGCTCGAGCGCACCATCAAGTCGATCATCCTCGCGACCGAAAACGAAGGCGCCGAGCCGACCATCTGGTTGCTGATGCTGCGTGGCGATCACGACCTGAACGAAATCAAGGCGAGCAAGCTGCCGGGCCTGGCCGAATTCCGCATGGCAACCGAGGCCGAGATCGTCGAGACCTTCGGCACGCCGCCGGGTTACCTCGGTCCGATCAATACGAAGAAGCCGGCCAAGGTCGTCGCGGATCGCACGGTCGCGAACATGAGCGACTTCGTGGTCGGTGCGAACGAGGTGGATTACCACATCGCCGGCGTGAACTGGGGCCGCGATCTACCGGAGCCGGTCGTCGCGGATATTCGTAACGTAAAGAAGGGCGATCCGTCGCCGGATGGCAAAGGCGTGATCGACATCTGCCGCGGGATCGAAGTGGGCCACGTGTTCCAGCTCGGCAAGAAGTATTCCGAAGCCATGAACGCGACCTGCCTCGACGAAAACGGCAAGCCGCAGCCGATGGAAATGGGCTGCTACGGGATCGGCGTCACGCGTATCCTGGGCGCCGCGATCGAACAGAATTTCGACGACAAGGGCATCATCTGGCCGGAATCGATCGCGCCGTTCGAAGTCGTGCTGTGCCCGATGGGCTATGACCGCAGCGACGCCGTGCGCGAGCAGGCCGACAAGCTTTACACGGTACTGGTCGAAGCGGGCATCGACGTGATCCTCGACGACCGTGGCGAGCGCCCCGGCGTGATGTTCGCCGACTGGGAACTGATCGGCGTGCCGCATCGTCTGGTGATCGGCGACCGTGGCCTGAAAGAAGGCAAGCTCGAATACCAGGGCCGCCGCGACGCCGAAGCGACGCTGCTGCCGGTCGAAGACGCCGCGCAAACGGTGATCGGGAAAATTCGCGCCGCCCTGGCGAGCTAAGCGGAGCGGGCGTGGAATACACCTTCCTGTCCGCGACCATCCTGCTGATTCTGATCACCGATCCGCTCGGCAACATTCCGCTCTTCATTAGTTGTCTGCGCGGAGTGTCGCCGCAGCGGCGCACGGTCGTGATTCTCCGTGAAGTGGCAATCGCGTTTGCGATCCTGCTGGTCTTCATGGTGGTCGGGCAGGGTTTTCTGCGCATGATGAGCCTGACCGATCAGTCGTTGCGGATCGGCGGCGGCATCGTGTTATTCCTGATCGCGCTCAGAATGGTGTTTCCGCATCCGGACGGACCGTTCGGTGGCGACACGCGAGGCGGCGAGCCGCTGATCGTGCCGCTCGCGATTCCGGCGCTGGCGGGGCCATCGGCGTTGGCCACGGTGATGTTGTTGACGTCGCAGGCGCCGGGCAAGATGTTCGAATGGATCGGCGCGCTGACTGTCACGATGATCGTCTGCGCGATCGTGCTGATGCTGGCGGAGCGCATTCAGGCGTGGCTCGGCGAGCGCGCGATGATGGCGTTCGAGCGCTTGATGGGTTTGGTGCTGGTAGCGATCTCGGTCGAAATGATGCTCGGTGGGATCCGCTCATTCGTGCATCAGCTTTAACGCGCGGTTCGACGCTGCGATAGCCTGCAACGTTGCTTTCAGAAAGAAAGCGCAAACAAAAAAGCGACCCACACAGGTCGCTTTTTTTATCCCGATCCGCCGCGCTCCATGAGCGCGCCGGCCTTACCGCAAGGAACCCTCAGGCCCCTTCGGTCAGCGCGCGAATGGTCGGCAGGTTGCGCCAGTAACCCTTCGCGTCCATCCCGCAGCCGAACACATAGCGATCCGGCACTTCGAACCCACAGTAATCCGGGCGCAGCGGTTTGGCTTTCGGAATGATTTTTTCGCACAGCACCGCGCTCAGGAAACGCTTCGCGCCCATCGCAAGAATGCGGTCGCGGATCGCGGCCATCGTTTCGCCTTCGTCGAGAATATCGTCGAGCACCAGCACCACGCGATCCTTCACCGACTCGGCCGGCGCCACGCGCCATTGCATCTCGTTGCCGCCCTTGGTGGTGTTGCGGTAGCGGGTCAGGTGGATGTAGTCGAACTCGAGCGGGAAATCGAGGTGCGGCAGCAGCATGCCGGTGAAGACCGCCGCGCCGCCCATGACCGACAGCACGAGCGGGAAGTCCTCGCTCATCTCGCTGCGGATGGCGTCCGCCATGCCGCTGATCGACGCGTTGACGTCGTTGGCCGAAACGATTTCTTCGGAGTGGCTAAAAATATGCAGGGCTTCTTCGCGGTTCATGACGTCTGACGGGCAATAACTGTATACATAGTGTGGGTGAGATCGGCGGCGCGCGGTACAGAATAAACCCGCACAAATCGGAAGTCAGCGCTTTCCGACGTTCGCGCGCGAAAAGCACGCGCCCGCCATCTTGAACAAGCTTAGCGCATGCCGGGCAACATGCCCTTCATGCCGCGCATCATCTTCTGCAGATTGCCGCCCTTGAGCTTCTTCATCATGGTGCGCATCTGGTCGTACTGATTCAGCATGCGGTTGACTTCCTGCACCTGCACACCCGCGCCCGCGGCAATGCGCCGCTTGCGGGTGGCCTTGATGAGTTCCGGCTTGGCGCGCTCGAGCGGCGTCATCGAATTGATGATGCCTTCCATGCGGCGCATCTGCGATTCGGCCATGCCCATGTTGGCGCCGGCCGCGGCTTGCTGGAACTGCGCGGGCAGCTTGTCCATCAGCGACGACAGGCCGCCCATGCTCTTCATTTGCGTGAGCTGCGCGCGGAAATCGTTGAGGTCGAAGTCGCCGCCTTTCTTGACCTTGTCGGCGAGTTTCTGCGCGGCCTGAACATCCACGCCTTTTTGCGCTTCTTCGACGAGGGCGAGAATGTCGCCCATGCCGAGAATCCGGTTCGCCATGCGATCCGGGTAGAACACTTCGAGGCCGTCGAGCTTTTCGGCGACGCCGACGAACTTGATCGGCTTGCCGGTCACGTGACGCACGGACAGCGCCGCGCCACCGCGCGAGTCGCCGTCGAGCTTGGTGAGCACCACGCCGGTGAGCGGCAACGCGTCGCTAAAGGCCTTGGCGATGTTGACCGCGTCCTGGCCCAGCATCGCGTCGACCACGAACAGCGTTTCCGCCGGCTTGAGTTCGGTGTGCAGCGCGGTGATTTCCGCCATCATCGCTTCGTCGATACCGAGACGGCCGGCCGTGTCGACGAGCAGCACGTCATGGTAGTGACGCTTGGCCCAGTCCACCGCGGCGCGCGCGATATCCACCGGTTTCTGATCCGGCTCCGACGGGAAGAAGTCCGCGCCGACCTGTTCGGTCACCATCTTCAACTGCGCGATAGCAGCGGGACGGTAGACGTCGCACGAAACGGTGAGAACTTTCTTCTTGTACTTTTCGCGCAGCAGCTTGGCGAGCTTACCGACCGTGGTGGTCTTACCCGCGCCCTGCAGACCCGCCATCAGGATGATGGCCGGCGGCGTGACGGCGAGGTTGAGCTCGACCGCCTTGCCTTCGTAATCGCCGCCAATGATCGCGGTCAGCTCGCGCTGCACCACGCCGACGAGTGCCTGACCCGGCGACAGACTGCTGATGACTTCTTCGCCGAGCGCCTTCTCTTTCACCTTGGCGATGAACTCGCGCACGACGGGCAGCGCCACGTCGGCCTCGAGCAGCGCCAAGCGCACTTCGCGCAGCATTTCCTGGGTGTTCGCCTCGGTGAGCCGGGCTTCGCCGCGCAGCGTCTTGACGACGCGCGCCATCCGTTGAGTCAGATTGTCGAGCATGGGGAGCGATGAACAGTGCGGCCCGGGCAGCGCGCGAAGTGGAAGACGTCGCGGAGTAGGGGCCTAGTGTAAACTTCGAATATGGATATTGTACTGTATGCCCTCACTGCGCTCCTCTACGGCGGTTTAGCCGTGGCAGGCTGGCGCTCGCACCGGCACGCCGCCGTGCGCCCCATGCTCGAGAGCGTGCCGCCGGTGCCCGCCGCGGCAAGCGTGCCGGCCGCCTCGGGCATGAGCTCGGCTGGCCGCGCACTGCTCGGCGTGGCACTGGCCGCGCACGGCGTGCTGCTGCACACCACCATCTTTCCGCAGAACGCGATGGTGTTCGGCTTCGCGTTCGCGCTGTCGGCCATGTTCTGGCTCGGCGCCGGCATCTATTGGATAGAGAGCTTTTTCTTTCCGCTCGACGGGTTGCGTCTGCTGGTGTTGCCGCTCGCCTGCGTCGCGTCGTTGATGCCGCTGGCGTTCGGCGGCGTGCGCGTGCTGCCTTATTCGGCCGCGCCGTTGTTCAAGCTGCACTTCCTGATCGCCAACATCGCGTATGGTCTGTTTGCGATCGCGGCGCTGCACGCCATTCTGATGCTGCTGGTCGAACGGCGTTTGCACGCCATGCGCGGTGGCGTCGCGGCGCGGCATGCGGCCGCGGCCGGCAACGGCTGGCTGTCGAGCTGGCTCGACACGCTGCCGCCGCTGCTGACGTTGGAGAAGCTGTTGTTCCGTCTGATCGGCGCGGGTTTCGTGCTGCTCACGCTGACCTTGCTGTCGGGCATTCTGTTCAGCGAGCAACTGGTCGACCGCGCATTGCGGCTCGATCACAAGACCGTGTTCGCGATTCTTTCGTGGGTGATGTTCGGCGCGCTGCTGACCGCGCGCAAGGTGTCGGGTTGGCGCGGTCGCGCGGCCCTGCGCTGGGTGCTGGCGTCGTTCGTCGCGCTGTTGCTGGCGTACGTCGGCAGCCGTTTCGTCTTCGAGGTGCTGTTGCACCGTGCCGTAGTGTGAGCGTATTCCATGCGACAAATATTTCTGCTGATCCTGCTGTTCGTCGTGGGCCAATGGCTGGTCAAGGCGCTGCGTCGTCATGACGCGCAAACCGCCCAGCGTACCGGCGGTTCTGGTGCGGGTGCGAACGGCGCGTCGGGCCAGCAAGCCGGTTCTAACGGCGCTGCGCGTCCGGCGGGTCAAGCTCAGGCGCGCCCGCAACTCGCCGAGCCGATGATCCGCTGCGCCGAGTGCGGCGTGCATGCGCCGAAGAGCGACTCCGTGGTGGTGGCGGGGCAGCCTTTCTGCAGCGCCGCCCACGCGCAGCGCCACAGCGCGCGTCCGTCGGGCCGCGACGCTCGATGAGCGACGCGTTCACCGTCGACGCCGACGGTTGGGTCGCCGCCGCCAGCCAACTCCCTTCGCCGAATTTCGAAGCGCGGCCCGACGGCGCCGTGCCGACGCTGATCGTCGTTCACAACATCAGCCTGCCGCCGAACGAGTTCGGCGGCACGGCGATCGCCGAGTTGTTCCTGAACACGCTCGACTGCGACGCTCACCCGTACTACGACACTCACCTACGCGGCGTGCGGGTTTCGGCGCATTTCGTGATTCATCGCGACGGCGCGCTCGAACAATTCGTGTCGTGCAACGAGCGCGCGTGGCACGCGGGGCCGTCGAATTTTTTCGGCCGCGAGCGCTGCAATGATTTCTCGATCGGGATCGAGCTGGAGGGCAGCGACGCGACTGCTTTCGAAGCGGCGCAATACCGCACGCTCGGCGCTCTCGTGAGCGCGCTGAAGGCCCGCTATCCGGTCGAGGCGCTTGCCGGTCATTCGGACATCGCCCCCGGTCGCAAGACCGATCCGGGCCCGCATTTCGAGTGGCAACGTCTGCAGCGCGACACCGCGCTCGGCGCTCAGTATTTCCCCTATCTCAAGTTTTCCGCAAACTCGTAACGCCTCGTTGCGCGACCTCGCGCGATGCGACGGGAGCAAGGCGCAGCCTTGTTCTCCGGCGAGGTGCGCCGCGTCGCGCTATCCAAAAGTCAACCCATTCAAAGCAAATAAAACGATTTGACCCGTCTCGAATCTCCACTATACTTAGTGCCAGAAATTCGGTTTCACACCATATATTGTGTTGGCTGTGTATAACTGTGTGGATAACCGAGTGCATAAATAGGCGGCGCCCCGCTCTCCGAGCACGGCGCCGCAAGCATTCCGGGCAGTGATAAAAATTCCTGCGGCGCGGCCGGTCAAGACCAACCGGCGGCATCCAGAAGCATTCAGGGAAGGGGCTAAGCCAGTGATCGCGACGCATACGACGAAGACCGTTTTCAATTCGAATCAGGCTTCGTCGCCGTCGCATCCCGCCAACCGGCTCAGCCGGCCTCTTTCCTGCACCCCATCGCTTGCGCACGCGGCGGCGCAGCGTTCGTTTTAATCCGCGGCAATCACCGCACCATTTCCAGGACCAGGAGCTTTGCACATGCAAACCACCGACAACGCGACGACCCGGTATGAGGGTTCATCGACTGGCCAGGCCTTCGGCCAGCCACAGGGCGCTCAGGCGCTCGCGCCGCAGGCGACCCTCGCCGACTACAAGGTGATCCGCCGCAACGGCACCGTGGTGTCGTTCGAGCCGTCGAAAATCGCCATCGCCGTGACGAAGGCGTTCCTGGCCGTCAATGGTGGTCAAGGTGCGGCTTCGGCGCGCGTGCGCGAACTGGTCGAGCAACTCACGCAGAGCGTGGTGCGCGCGCTGGTGCGCAGCCGCCCGAACGGCGGCACGTTCCATATTGAAGACATTCAGGATCAGGTCGAACTCGCGCTGATGCGCGGCGGCGAGCACAACGTCGCGCGCGCTTACGTGCTGTATCGCGAGAAGCGCACCCAAGCGCGCGGCCATGACGACCAGATCGTCGCCAACACGCCGGGTCTGAACGTGACCGACAACGGCGTCACGCGTCCGCTCGACATGGCTGCGCTGCGCGGCATCATTGAATCCGCTTGCGCGAATCTGGGCGACGCCGTGAGCGCCGACCCCATCATCGCGGAAACGGTCAAGAATCTGTACGACGGCGTGCCGATGACCCAGGTCTACGACTCGGCGATCCTGGCTGCCCGCACGATGATCGAAAAAGATCCGGCCTACAGCCAGGTCACCGCACGCATCCTGCTGCACACGATCCGCCGCGAGATCCTCGAAGAAGAAGTCACGCAAGGCGAAATGGCTAACCGCTACGCCGAGTACTTCCCGCAGTTCATCAAGCGCGGCATCGGCGCCGGCCTGCTCGACGACAAGCTCCAGCAGTTCGACCTGAAGCGCCTGGGCGCCGCGCTCGACAACAGCCGCGACCTGCAATTCGGTTACCTCGGTCTGCAAACGCTGTATGACCGTTACTTCCTGCATCACGACGGCGTGCGCATCGAAATGCCGCAGGCATTCTTTATGCGTGTCGCGATGGGCCTGTCGCTGAACGAGATCGACCGCGAAGCGCGCGCCATCGAGTTCTACAACATCCTGTCGAGCTTCGACTTCATGTCGTCCACGCCGACGCTGTTCAACTCGGGCACGCATCGCTCGCAACTGTCGTCGTGCTACCTGACCACGGTCGACGACGACCTCGACGGCATCTACGAAGCGCTGAAGGAAAACGCGCTGCTGTCGAAGTTCGCCGGTGGCTTGGGCAACGACTGGACGCGCGTGCGTGCGCTCGGTTCGCACATCAAGGGCACCAACGGCAAGTCGCAAGGCGTCGTGCCGTTCCTGAAGGTGGTCAACGACACGGCGGTCGCCGTGAACCAGGGCGGCAAGCGCAAGGGCGCGGTGTGCGCGTACCTGGAAACGTGGCACCTGGACATCGAGGAATTCCTCGAGCTGCGTAAGAACACCGGCGACGACCGTCGTCGCACGCACGACATGAACACGGCGAACTGGATTCCCGACCTGTTCATGAAGCGCGTGATGGAAGGCGGCGACTGGACGCTGTTCTCGCCGTCCACCTGCCCGGACCTGCACGACAAGTTCGGCGCCGAATTCGAAACGGCTTACACGGCTTACGAAGCGAAGGTCGCGCGCGGCGAGATCAAGCTGTTCAAGACGCTGCCGGCGGCGCAACTGTGGCGCAAGATGCTGGGCATGCTGTTCGAAACCGGCCACCCGTGGATCACGTTCAAGGATCCGTGCAATGTGCGCTCGCCGCAACAGCACGTCGGTGTCGTTCACTCGTCGAACCTGTGCACGGAAATCACGCTGAACACCAGCGACGCCGAAATCGCCGTCTGCAACCTGGGCTCCGTGAACCTCGTCGCCCACCTGAAGGAACAGGCCGACGGCACGCTCGTGCTCGACCACGACAAGCTCAAGCGCACCATCAGCGTCGCGATGCGCATGCTGGACAACGTGATCGACATCAACTACTACGCGGTTGCCAAGGCGCGTAACTCGAACCTGAAGCACCGTCCGGTCGGTCTGGGCATCATGGGCTTCCAGGACTGTCTGCATCTGCTGCGCACGCCGTACGCGTCGCAGGAAGCGGTGGCGTTCGCCGACACGTCGATGGAAGCGGTCTGCTATTACGCTTACTACGCGTCGACGGAACTGGCGCAAGAGCGTGGCCGTTACTCGAGCTACCGCGGCTCGCTGTGGGATCGCGGCATCCTGCCGCAAGACTCGGTGAAGCTGCTGGCCGACGCGCGTGGCGGGTACGTGGAAGTCGACTCGAGCGAGTCGATGGACTGGACCGAACTGCGTTCGCGTGTCGCCCAGTACGGCATGCGCAACTCGAACTGCGTCGCGATCGCGCCGACGGCGACGATCTCGAACATCATCGGCGTGTCGGCTTGCATCGAGCCGACGTTCCAGAACCTGTATGTGAAGTCGAATCTGTCGGGCGAATTCACGGTGGTCAACGACTACCTGGTGCGCGACCTGAAGGCACGCGGTCTGTGGGACGAAGTGATGGTCGCCGACCTGAAGTACTTCGACGGCACGCTGTCGCGCATCGACCGGATTCCGGCAGACCTGCGCGCGATCTACGCGACCGCGTTCGAACTCGATCCGGTGTGGCTGGTTGAAGCGGCTTCGCGTCGTCAGAAGTGGATCGACCAGGCGCAGTCGCTGAACATCTACATGGGCGGCGCGTCGGGTAAGAAGCTCGACGAGATCTACAAGCTCGCCTGGGTGCGCGGTCTGAAGACGACCTACTACCTCCGCACGATGGCGGCGACGCACGTCGAGAAGTCGACGGTGGCGCACGGCCAACTGAACGCGGTGAGTTCGGGCGGCGGCGAAGGTTCGGGTGGCGCGGCTGGCGGCGCAGCGGGTGGCTTCGGCGCGAACGGAGGCGGCGCAACGCCGGGCGGCTTTCAGGCTGCAGCGGCCACGGCAGCAGTCGTCGAAGCAGCGCCGGAAGCGGATGGTCCGGTCTGCATGATGCGTCCGGGCGACGCGGGTTTCGACGAGTGCGAAGCTTGCCAGTAAGTGTCGCGAATCCGCGCTGCCGGCGAGCGCGAAGCAGATAGCGGGATCGTTGCTTGCTGACGGGTTGTAGGTAGTCACCCGAATGCGATGAAGCAATAGTGAAGTCGATGAGCGGCGCGGTGGAAGAAATCGAAGCCGCGCCGCTCGTCGACGAGTAGCGAAGAGGGCAGGCGACTGAAGTCGCGAGGCACCGGGTCGGTGGAAACTCGGCGAGGCCTCAGTGGTAGATCAGCAGTCAGTAGTCAGCAGTCGGCGACACCCGACGAAGCGCGCGGCACAGCGCGCTTGAGCAAACGCTTCGATCGATGGGCCGATCAACGCAGCCGGCCCGATGCATCGTTCGACACGACATTGAACTTCACTTCGCTTGCACTGACGAACAGACAGTCGCAGCAGTAACGCGAGACCTCTGCGGAGCAACGCGAAGCGCAACGCAACGAGCAACGCAACGAGCAACGCAACGAGCAACGCAACGAGCAACGCAACGAGCAACGCAGAGAGTAGCGCGACGCAGCAGAACGCAACCGCGAGATGCTGCAAACGCACTCCGCAATACAGATAGATAGAGCAGCGAAACGTCGCATCGACACGTTGCTCTTCGAGCTCGCGAAGCACCTCGACGACACACGTTCAACACGCTTCACGCGAGGCGACTCACAGAGTCTGTTGAACAAAGTGTTGTATGAACGTAGCAACGCGAATCGAAAACAGGATTTTTCATCAGCGAACTCTTTTATCGCTCGTGAAAAGATGGTACAAACCGTTCTAAATTGATGGTGACATTTATGCTTAACTGGGATGACGAGATCACTGCCGTACCTCCCTCGAGCGGCGCGCAACAAGATGTGTTGCGCAGCGCTGCGGGATCGGCTGTCGGTTCGCAAGTCGGAATGCGTCCCGCTCCTCATGCTCCCTCGGATCGAAACGTCTTCGCATCGCAAGAGGTTTTCGAAAGCGGTATCGCCGCTGCTCACGCTGCTGGAACGGCTGCCGTTTCGGAAGCGCGAGTCAACGTCGCCGACAAGCGCATCATCAACGGGCAGACCGACGTCAATCAGTTGGTGCCGTTCAAATACAAGTGGGCCTGGGAAAAATACCTGGCGGGCTGCGCCAACCACTGGATGCCGCAAGAAGTGAACATGTCGCGCGACATCGCCTTGTGGAAAGACCCGAACGGTCTGACCGAAGACGAGCGCCGCATCGTCAAGCGCAACCTGGGCTTCTTCGTGACGGCGGATTCGCTGGCCGCCAATAACATCGTGCTGGGCACCTACCGCCACATCACGGCGCCCGAATGCCGCCAGTTCCTGCTGCGCCAGGCGTTCGAAGAGGCGATCCACACCCACGCTTACCAATACATCGTCGAATCGCTGGGCCTCGACGAAGGCGAAATCTTCAACGCGTATCACGAAGTGGGTTCGATCCGCGCGAAAGACGAATTCCTGATTCCGTACATCAATGTGCTGACCGATCCGGGCTTCAAGACCGGTACGCTCGAGACAGACCAGACGCTGCTGCGCTCGCTGATCGTGTTCGCCTGTGTGATGGAAGGCCTGTTCTTCTACGTCGGCTTCACGCAAATCCTGGCGCTCGGCCGTCAGAACAAGATGACCGGCGCGGCGGAACAGTACCAATACATCCTGCGCGACGAGTCGATGCACTGCAACTTCGGCATCGACCTGATCAACCAGATCAAACTCGAAAACCCGCAACTCTGGACGGCTGAGTTCCGCGCGGACATCCGCGAGATCTTCCAGCAAGCGGTCGAACTCGAATATCGTTACGCAGAAGACACGATGCCGCGCGGGGTGCTCGGCCTCAACGCGTCGATGTTCAAGAGCTATCTGCGCTTCATCTGCAACCGCCGTTGCCAGCAGATCGGTCTCGATCCGCTGTACCCGAACGAAGAAAACCCGTTCCCGTGGATGAGCGAAATGATCGACCTGAAGAAGGAACGCAACTTCTTCGAGACGCGAGTGATCGAATATCAGACTGGCGGCGCGCTGACTTGGGAGTGATCCGGGTTCGTGCTGCAGATGCATTCATTGATGGGGATGCCGCAGGCCTTCGCCGCGGCAATTTTGGTTAGGAGCAGAACCGCCTGATGCAAAGCTTGCCCGGTGCGCCGCGTGCCTTCGCGGCCCACAAACATGACTGGCACTTTGCGAACCCTTCAGTGGGATGGGCAAACTTCCCCCCGGAAAAAGCCGCTGGCGTGATCGCCGGCGGCCCGATCAAGCAATTGCCGGCGTTGAGTTTCAACGCCGAACAGATCTGGCGCGCGGTGCCTTTCGGCACGGCGCGCCTTACCGCATTCATTAGCGTAAGCGCGCAGCACCTGCGTACGCCGATGAATAGCTCGCTTCGTAGCGCGCGCCCTGAGAAGCGTCCGCGGGAAGCGGGTTTTGACGAAGGGTGGTGTTTGAACTGACTCTCATCTGAAAACCTGAAGGAGAAAATGATGGCAACTATCAAGAAAGCAGCCGCTAAGAAACCCGCAGCCAAGAAGGTTGTAGCCAAGAAGGCTGCGCCGGCCAAGAAGGCCGCTCCGGCGAAGAAAGTCGCTGTTAAGAAAGTCGCGGTGAAGAAGGTTGCAGCGAAGAAGGCAGCACCGGCGAAGAAGGTTGCAGCGAAGAAAGCTGCTCCGGCCAAGAAGGTTGCTGCAAAGAAAGTCGCGGTGAAGAAGGTTGCAGCGAAGAAGGCAGCGCCGGCGAAGAAAGCAGCACCGGCAAAGAAAGTCGCAGTGAAGAAGGTTGCAGCGAAGAAGGCAGCACCGGCTAAGAAGGCCGCAGCGAAGAAGGCTGCACCGGCTAAGAAGGCTGCTGCGAAGAAGGCTGCGCCCGCCAAGAAGGCTGCTGCGAAGAAGGCTGCGCCTGCTGCGAAAAAGGCTGCTGCCAAGAAGGCTGCGCCTGCTGCGAAGAAGGCTGCTCCCGCTGCCAAGAAGGCCGCTCCCGCGAAGAAGGCTGCACCGGCGAAGAAGGCTGCCGCTCCTGCGAAGAAGGCTGCTCCTGCGAAGAAGGCTGTTGCCAAGAAGGCTGCACCCGCACCCGCAGCGACGACTGTCACGAGCGCAGCACCGGCAGCGACGGTGAAGACCGCGCTGAACCCGGCAGCAGCATGGCCGTTCCCGACAGGCAGCCGTCCGTAAGCGGTAGCTGAGCTTCAGAAGTACTTCGACACATCGCGCGATGTGTCCGATGATCGAGTAGCGCTTAAGGTTGTGTAGAGAGCGCTACTCGGTCAGGGTCCCGTTGCCGTTTTCCGGCGACGGGATTTTTTTTGCCTGGCGCTTAGGTGCTCGACGCGCTGCGTTCGCCCGGCATCACTAACTGAAGCAAAATCCGCGGGCGAAAAAAAACGCATGCACAGGGGAGGGCATGCGTGTGAGGTCGCCGCGGCGGCGGCCTGAGCCTTGCCGCGCGAGAGGGGAAACCTTAGTGCGTGACGCGTGTCACGCCGCCGCTCGACAGGAGCCGCACGCGGTCGCCGGCACGGAAGATCTCGCCGGTAGCGCTCTGCGTGATGGCGCGCATGTCGCCGTTATCGAGTCGCACGGTAATCTCGAGCCCGTCATGCACCGCGACGCCGTTCTCGACCGCATTACCGGCCACCGCACCCGCGAGACCGCCGATGATGCCCGTGACGATCGAACCGCGTCCACCGCCAAGCGCACTGCCGGCCACCGCACCCAACGCGCCGCCGCCGATTGCGCCGAGGCCGCTCGGCTGACCGTTGTTCGAACTGATCTTGACGGCACGTACGCTGTCGACCGTGCCCATGCGGACCGTTTCTTCGCGCTGCGCTTGCGACGCCGTATAGACGTCGGCGGAACTGCTGTTATATGCACACCCCGACATGGCCAGTGAACCGGCAATCAAGGCGGCCACGACCAGGCGACTCGTTGTTCTCATTCCCTAACTCCAATAGCTTTCGGTATTACGGCAGGTCGTATCCGAACGCCTGCTTGAACCGTTCGTTGATCTCCGCCCGCGTGGGCGCGTAGTTTTGCGGGCCCTGGCATTCGATCTTGAGCGCGCCCATCAGACTCGCCAGACGACCGGTGGTCGCCCAACCGAGCTTGTTCTCGATGCCATACAGCAAGCCGCCGCGAAACGCGTCGCCGCAACCTGTCGGATCGAGCACTTGCCGAGCCTTGACCGGCGGAATGTCTTCGATGCCGCCGGCATGATGGATCTGCGAGCCCTGTTCGCCGAGCGTGACGATCAGCGCTTCGACCTTGCCGGCGATCTCTTCGATCGACCAACCCGTTTTGTTGCTCACCAGTTTGGCTTCGTAATCGTTGACAGCTACGTAAGTAGCAAGTTCAATCATGCGCCGCAGTGTCGCGCCGTCGAAGAGCGGCAAACCTTGACCCGGATCGAAGACAAACGGCACGCCCGCAGCGGCCAGGTGCTCCGAATGCTGGACCATGCCGTCGAAGCCGTCCGGCCCGACGATCGCGAGTGTGATGCCTTTTGCTTCATCGGCGCGGTTCAGATGCGACTGCATCATCGCGCCCGGATGGAACGCGGCGATCTGGTTGTTCTCGAGGTCGGTGGTGATCATCGCCTGGGCGGAGTGCGTGTCCGGCACCACCAGCACGTTTTCCGTCGACAGGCCGAGCGCCTTGAAGCGGTCCATGTACAACTGCGCGTCGACCGCGCCGAGCGTGCCCATGATGCGCGCGTCGCCGCCCAGCAGATGCAGCGAGTAAGCCATGTTGCCCGCGCAGCCGCCGAACTCGCGGCGCATGGTCGGCACCAGGAAACTCACGTTCAGGATATGGACCTGCTCCGGCAGGATGTGCTCCCGGAAGCGGCCTTCGAAAGTCATGATGTTGTCGTAGGCGAGCGAGCCGCAAATCAGCGTAGCCAAGGCGAGGATTCCTGTGAAAACAATAAAGAAAACGCGCGACGATACGACAGCGCCGCGCATGAAGCGCGGCGCCGGGGTTCGTGCGCGAAGGTTTTACTTCAGCGCGGCGAGGGCTGCGTCGTAGTTCGGCTCGTCTTTGATTTCACCGACCAGCTCGGCGTGCACGACCTTGTCGTGTTCGTCGAGCACCACCACGGCGCGTGCCGTCAGGCCCGTCAGCGGGCCGCTGGTCACGTCGACGCCGTAGGCTTGCGCGAATTCGTGGCCGCGGAACGTGGACGCCGTGACAACGTTCTCGATGCCTTCGGTCGTGCAGAAACGCGACGCGGCGAACGGCAGGTCGCCCGACACGACGATCACGGCCGTGTTGGTCAGCTTCGCGGCGGCTTCGTTGAACTTGCGGGTCGACGTCGCGCAGGTCGGCGTGTCGAGACTCGGCACAATGTTCAGCACCTTGCGCTTGCCGGCGAAATCGGCGAGCGACAGCGACTTCAGGTCCTTGCCGACCAGCGAGAAAGCGGGGGCGTTCTGGCCCACCGACGGGAACGTGCCGGCTACGTCGATCGGGTTGCCACCCAGCGTGACTTGACTCATGTTGTGCTCCGGAAATTCGTCAGTAATGACGTTGACGGTGAATGCGCCCGATCATGGCTGGGCGCGCGAGAATGCGTTACGGATAAAAAATCTGTACGCGGAAATTGGAAGCGACCGCGTTGCCGGTGTCGAGATGCACGATCATCGTCTGCGTGCTGCGGGCCGGCAGGCCAGCCGCGATCGGTGTGCCGGGCGGGACGTAGTCTTGCGGCCACAGCACGCGGCGCACGGCGACGTTGTTCTGGTCGTCGAGCAGCGTGAGTTCGATGGCGGGGTAGGCCAGCGCCACGTTGAAGCGGTTGCGCAGCGGCATCTTCAGTTCGAGCTTGTGCGGGCCGTCGATCTGCCGCAGATCGGACGGTTCGACCTGCAAGCCGTCGATGTCGTGCGGCGGCGTGACGAGGCAGCCGAGTTGCGCGCAAGCTTTCGCGTAGAGCGTTTGCGTGCTCGGGAAGTAGACCAGCACGGTTTCGCGCTGCCACCAGGCGAGTTGCGCGAGCAGCGCCAAGACCAGCAGCACAGCCACCACCGAACCGGCGATTATCCAGCCGAGGCGCCGTGGCTCGGCCGGGCGCGTTTCGCGCACAACCGGGAACGGATCCACCCCGTCGTTCACCGGATTGACGGAGAACGGCTCGCCGCTGGCGGCGGCCGCAGCGCCGGAGAAGGCGGTCGGTTCGTCGGCCTCTGGGGTAGACGGGTAGGCGGTTGACGCGCCGGAGCGCGCCGTCCTGCTGTGGTCGGCTTCGGCCTCAGCCTCGGCGGTCGTGGCGCCGGCCGCCGCGCCAAAACTGGCGGAGTGAAAACGCGGCTCGTTATCGGGGATGCCGTGGAGGCTAGTCGATTCAGGCAGAACCGGTTCGTCCAACGAAGGTTCGGAAGCCCGCTCGGTTTTGTGCCAAACGCGTGGCGCGTCTTCAGCCGGCGGCTCGGCTCGGTAGGCGAACGGTTCGAGCGGCGCATCGGCGAGCGCCGGTTCGTCGTCAGGTGGAACGGGCGTGCTGAAACTGCTGGGCGGAAGTTCGGGTTCGTGCGAGTGCGCGTGATGCGGCGTGACCGCTACACCCGCGCCGGTGGAAACCGACGAGAGCGGCACATTGTGGGTGTCGTGCAGCAGGCGATTGTCGACCGCGGCGTCTGGCGTCGGCGCCCAGGGATCCCACGCTTCAGCGCTGAAATCAGGCGCCTTGGCGCGAACGCCGGATAGCGCCTCGATCGCGGCGGCGGCTTCGACCGGTTTGGCGGTGGAGAAGTCGCCGCCTTCGGTGACGTCGAACAGGCTGCTCGAGGCGTCGAATACTTCATGGCAATGCCCGCAGCGCACGAGGCCGCGGCGCAGCGCGAGCTGCGCCGGTTGCAGGCGGAAGACGGTTTCGCAGAAGGGGCAACGCGTTGCCAGGAGCATATTGAGCCGATAAGCCGCAAGGCCGTTGGTTGGACAATACGCCCTATTCTAATGGCTTTCGCGGCGCGTTCCCGATAGACATACCCAACCTTCGTGTTCGCGCCATACGCCGATATCGATCCACTGCGCGTAGACCTGCGCGACTTCGTCCGCCTGGCGCGCCAGAATGCCGGACAACGCGATCCTGCCGCCCGGTTTGACCTTCGACGCCAGCATCGACGCCATCAGCTTGAGCGGGTTGGACAGAATGTTGGCGACCACGATGTCGAATTCGCCGCTCGGGCAGGCGTCCGGCAAACCGTACGTGACGTCCGCGCGGTTGCGTTCGCTGTTCTGACGCGCCGACTCGACCGCTTGCGGATCGATGTCGATGCCGAACACCGGTTGCGCGCCGCACTTCTGCGCGAGGATCGCGAGAATGCCGGAGCCGCAACCGTAGTCGAGCACGGATTGCCCGGCCTGCACCGATTGCTCGAGCCATTCCATGCACAGACGCGTGGTGGGATGGCTGCCGGTGCCGAACGCGAGGCCCGGATCCAGTTCGAGCACCAGTGCTTCGGGGTCCGGCGCATCGTGCCACGACGGCACGACCCAGATGCGCTCGCCGATCTTGATCGGATCGAACTGCGACTGCGTGAGCCGCACCCAATCCTGGTCTTCGACTTCCCGCACCGTGAACGACGGCGCGTTCGCGAGGCCGATTTCATTGGCCGCGGCGGTCAGCAGCAGCGCCGGTTCGTGTTCCGGCGCGAGCAGCGCGATCACGCGCGAACGCTGCCACGCGCTGCGATCCGGTGTGAGACCGGGCTCGCCGAACAACGGCTGCTCGTCGGGCGTGTCGGCGTCCGCATCTTCGACCGACACGGACAACGCGCCCAACTCGAGCAGCGCGTCGGAAAATTCTTCCGCGTGCTCGCGTGCCAGCTCGACGATCAATTCCCGGTAGCTCATGACTTACGCTTCTTCCGGCGCGGCCTGCTGCTTCGCGGCCAACCGGTTTTCGAGGTAGTGAATGCTGGTGCCGCCTTCGACGAACTTCGCGTCCAGCATCAGCTCGCGATGCAGCGGGATGTTGGTCTGAATGCCTTCCACCACCATTTCCGACAGCGCGATACGCATCCGGTTGATCGCCTGCTCGCGCGTCGCACCGTAAGCGATCAGCTTGCCGATCATCGAATCGTAGTTCGGCGGGACGAAATAGCCGTTGTAGGCGTGCGAATCGACGCGAATGCCAGGGCCGCCCGGCATATGCCACGAGGTCAACCGACCCGGCGACGGCGTGAATTTGAACGGATCTTCCGCGTTGATCCGGCATTCGATCGCATGACCCTTGAACACGATATCGCGTTGACGGAAGGCGAGCTTCTCGCCGGCCGCGATGCGGATCTGTTCCTGCACGATGTCGACGCCCGTGATCAGCTCGGTCACCGGGTGTTCGACCTGCACGCGCGTGTTCATTTCAATGAAATAGAACTCGCCGTTTTCGTACAGGAACTCGAACGTACCCGCGCCCAGATAGCCCATCTTCTTGCAGGCGTCCGCGCAACGATCGCCGATCCGCTCGATCAGGCGGCGCGCGATACCCGGCGCCGGCGCTTCTTCGATCACTTTCTGGTGACGACGCTGCATCGAGCAGTCACGCTCGCCGAGCCACACCGCGTTCTTGAACGAATCGGCGAGGATCTGAATTTCGATGTGCCGCGGGTTCTCCAGGAATTTCTCCATGTAGACCTGCGGATTGCCGAACGCGCGGCCGGCTTCTTCACGCGTCATGTTGACCGCGTTGACCAGCGCCGCTTCCGTGTGGACCACGCGCATGCCGCGGCCACCGCCGCCGCCGGCGGCCTTGATGATGACCGGATAGCCGACCTGGCGGGCAATTTTCACGATCTCTTTCGGATCGTCCGGCAACGCGCCTTCCGAACCCGGCACGCACGGCACGCCGGTCTTGATCATGGTCTGCTTGGCCGTGACCTTGTCGCCCATCATCCGGATCGTTTCCGGGCGCGGGCCGATGAAGGTGAAGCCGGACTGCTCGACGCGCTCGGCGAAGTCGGCGTTTTCCGACAGGAAGCCGTAGCCCGGGTGGATCGCTTCGGCGTCCGTCACTTCAGCCGCGCTGATCAGCGCCGGCATGTTCAGGTAGCTCAGATTCGAAGGCGCCGGGCCGATACAGACCGCCTCGTCGGCGAGCTTCACGTACTTGGCTTCCTTGTCGGCTTCGGAATAGACGACGACGGTCTTGACGCCGAGCTCGCGGCACGCGCGCTGGATGCGGAGCGCGATCTCGCCACGATTGGCAATGAGAATTTTTTCAAACATAGCGGTTTTTCGACTCATCAATGGGTGCCCGGCCGGTCACGGTGCAGGCTACCTCAGAGGATCGGTCGCGCGCCCCGGGAGGGTGGACGCGCGGGCGGCAGGCGCAAAAAGCGCAAAGCGTGCCGCGTTAGCCGACTACGAACAGCGGTTGGCCATACTCGACCGCCTGGCCGTTATCGACGAGGATTTCCTTCACCACGCCGGCCTTGTCCGACTCGATCTCATTGAGCAGCTTCATCGCTTCGATGATGCAGATCGTCTGGCCTTCCTTGACCGTGTCGCCCACCTGAACGAACGGCTCGGCGCCCGGCGACGGCGCGAGGTAGAACGTGCCGACCATCGGCGAGGTCACCACGTGGCCCTGCGGCGCGACGGCAGCCGGCGTGGCCGGGGCACCCGCGGCGGCCGCAGCCGGCGCTTCGCCGCCCGGGAACGGAGCCGGCTGCGCGTATTGCGGCGCGTACGAGGCGGACGGTTGCACGTAAACCGGCGGCGCGTTCTTGACGATGCGCACCTTGCCTTCGCCCTCGGTCACTTCGAGTTCGGAGATACCGGACTCCGAGACGAGGTCGATCAGAGTTTTCAGTTTACGTAGATCCATCAGGAAGCCCCTTTCAATGCGTAAAGTGCCGGCGCATACGCAGCCGGCGCAAATTAGACGTGTTTGGAATCAGCCGCGCGACGAACCGGCGGCGAACCGGTCGAGCGCGAATTCGAGCGCGTACAGATATCCCTTCCAGCCGAGGCCGCAAATCACGCCCTCAGCCTGGTCGGAGAAATACGAGTGATGCCGGAACGGTTCGCGACGATGCACGTTCGACAGATGAATCTCGACGAACGGGATGCCGACCCCCGCCAGTGCGTCCCGAATGGCCACGCTGGTGTGCGTGTACGCGGCGGGATTGATCAGTATGAAATCGGTTTTTTCAGTCCGGGCGGATTGGATGCGATCCACCAGAGCGCCTTCGTGGTTGCTCTGGAACGACGCCAGTTCAACGCCTGCGTCCGCTGCGCGGTCCGCCAGCGCCTGATCGATCTGCGGCAAGGTCACGCGACCGTAGACCTCGGGTTCCCGGGTGCCGAGAAGGTTGAGGTTGGGTCCGTGCAGTACCAGCAGTCGCGTCATGGTCGCTTCTTTTTCCGTGGAATTGGGCGCACTTTAGCGCTGATTAGAGAAACTTGTCTAGTTTCCCGCACGTAACGAGCGGCGCGGGCGGCGATTTGCCGTTGCGCCGGGCGCCCATCTTCTCTCAAATTCATGCGATTTGCGCGTATTTTTGCGCGTACCGGCAGGAATCGAGCGTCAAAAGAATGTGAGGTTTAAAGCGCGTCGAGGGTCCGCCGGAGCGCTTCCGGGTTGATTTGGCCTAATTTTGTCGAGCGGACATTGCCTTTGGCGTCGATCACCACGGTGAACGGCAGGCCGCCCGCGTTGTTGCCGAAGGCCCGCGCCAGGTCGGCGCCGCCAAAGCCGGTAATGTAGATCGGGTAGGCCACCTTCACCTTTTGCATGAACGCCTGGACGTTTTTCTCCGAATCGACGCCAAGTCCGACGAACTGGATCCCTTTCTTCGCGTAGTCGCGCTGAAGTTGCGACAGCGCCGGCATTTCCTCGACGCACGGACCGCACCACGACGCCCAGAAGTTGACGACGATTGGGTGCCCTTTGAGCAAACTTAGCGACTGCGGCTTGCCTTCGACGGTGGTGACCGGCGCGGCCCACAGTTGTTCGACTGCGCTCGGCGCGGCTGCGGTCTGCGCCGCGTGGGCGACTTCGCCGTCGCCGCTGAACCAGTGGTTGGCCAGCACGCCGCCGCAGGCGGCAACGATCGCGACGAGCGCGCCTGTCAGAATCCGTCTCGTATTCATGGTTGTCAGTCTAATTAGTAGAAGGGGTAGCTTCGCTGCTATTGAGCAGCGTTTGAACCGCCTGCAGATTGGCTCGGGCCGTACGGCCGCGCGCGTCGGCCCGCACCGCGCCGCGCAGGTCGTCGGTTTCGTAAAGCGCGACGTGAATGCCGACCGGCTCCGCCTCGCGCCCTTCGTTTGCCGGGCGCCACAGGAAGCTCAGCGTCTCGACGTAACCGCGCCCGGCGAAATGCCGCGTTTCGGAGACGTCGTACTGAATGTTGGCGTTCAGGAAGTAGATCGCGACTTCTTTCGGGTTGTCGCAGAACACCTGCAGGTGAATGTCGGAGTGCTCGCCGGCCGTGCCGCCGAGCACCGCGCCGGTCAGATACGGATTGAACGGCGCGAGCCGCTCCATCCAGTCGACCGCCACACGGCGCAGGCGCCGCAGCAGCAGCGGCTGGCTGTCGCCCTGAAAGAGCGACTGGTATTCACGGATTTCTTCTTCGATCTGGTCGTTATCGGGCAGCCATTCGCCGGCAACACGGCTCTCGCCGACTACCTGCCGCGCCGCTTTGCGCTTGGCCGTGGCGTAGTCGAGACCGTCTTCGGCGATCATCCGGGCAGCCGCGATTGCGATTTCTTCGCGCACGCGCTGGGGATCGAAATGTGATTTGCGGACCATCCGGCAATCATACTAGAGATTGATGACGCGACTTTTCGCCGCCCGGCGCCAAGCGTTGATGCTGGCCGAACGGCCGGCCCCGCGTAGGGCGATCGGGAGCCGTCGGTTACAATAGCGTCCTTCGCAGACGGCCGCTTCGGCATCGTTCCGGCCGTTCTTCTGCACTCCCATCCCACGCAAAAAACGCCCGCGCGGCACGACAGGCTTATGCACATCCACATCCTCGGTATCTGCGGCACGTTCATGGGCGGTCTTGCGGTCCTCGCGCGCGGAGCGGGTCATACCGTGACGGGCTGCGACGCCGGCGTCTATCCGCCCATGAGCACGCAGCTCGAGGCACAGGGCATCGGCCTGATCGAAGGTTACGACGCGGACCAACTGAACGGCCTGAACGCGGATCTGTTCGTGATCGGCAACGTCGTCTCGCGCGGCAATCCGCTAATGGAAGCGATTCTCGACCGCGGCCTGCCGTATGTGTCCGGCCCGCAGTGGCTCGGCGAGCATGTGCTGAGCGGCAAATGGGTGCTGGCGGTGGCCGGCACGCACGGCAAGACCACCACCAGTTCCATGCTGACCTGGCTGCTGGAGGACGCCGGCCTGAATCCGGGCTTCCTGATCGGCGGCGTGCCGTTGAATTTCGGCGTGTCGGCGCGTCTGACCGATTCGAGCTTCTTCGTGATCGAGGCCGACGAATACGACACGGCCTTCTTCGACAAGCGCTCGAAGTTCGTCCATTACCGCCCCAAGACCGCGGTGCTGAACAATCTGGAGTTCGATCACGCTGACATCTTCCCGGATCTCGCCGCGATCGAAACGCAGTTCCATCACCTGATCCGCACGGTGCCGGGCATTGGCCGGGTCGTGACGAACGGCCGCGAGGACGCGTTGGAGCGCGTGCTGACGCGCGGTTGCTGGAGCGAAGTGGAGCGTTTCGGCGTGCAGGGCGGCTGGGAAACGCTGCCGGCGGAAGAAGGCGTGCCGGTCGACGAACGTTTCGCCGTGTATCACAACGGCGCACGCGTCGGCGAGGTCGAGTGGCAGGTGCAGGGCGAACATAACCGTATGAACGCGCTGGCCGCGATCGCCGCTGCGCGCCATGTCGGCGTGCCGCCGGCGCAGGCCGCGCATTCGCTGGCAAGCTTTCGCAACGTGAAGCGCCGCATGGAAGTGCGCGGCAGCGTCGACGGCGTGACGGTGTACGACGACTTCGCGCATCATCCCACCGCGATCGATACGACCGTGGCCGGCTTACGCGCGCGCGTCGGCCGCGACAACACGCGGATTCTGGCCGTGCTGGAGCCGCGCTCGAACACCATGAAGCTGGGCGTGATGAAGGCGCAATTGCCGGCCAGCCTGGCCGACGCCGATCTCGTATTCGGCTACGGCGCGGCCGCCGGTCGCGACGCGCTCGGCTGGAATCTCGGCGAAGCGCTCGCGCCGCTCGGCGGCAAGGCGCAGGCTTTCGACAATCTGGACGCGCTGGTCAAAGCCGTGGTTCACGCCGCGCGCCCCGGCGACCAGATTCTGGTAATGAGCAACGGCGGCTTCGGCGGCGTGCATCAGAAGCTGCTCGACGCCCTTTCCGCGCGAGGCGCTGCGTGATTCTTTATCTGCACGGTTTCCGTTCTTCGCCCAATTCGTTCAAGGCGCGCGTGCTGGCGGCGCGTCTGGTGGAACTGGGTCGCAGCGACGAATGGTGCTGCCCGATGCTGCCGGTGTCGCCGTTCGAGACGGTGGCGCTGGTCGAATCGCTGGTGGCCGCGGCCGGCACGCCGCGCGTGACGGTGATCGGCAGTTCGCTCGGCGGCTATTTCGCCACGTATCTGGCGGAAAAACACGGCTGGCCGGCGGTATTGTTGAACCCGGCGGTGGTGCCGCAGCGCGACCTGAGCGCCTATCTCGGCGAGCAGCCGTTGTGGCATGGCGGCGGCAGTATTGTCGTCGAGCCGCATCATCTGGACGAATTGCGCGCGCTCGGCGTCGCATCGATCACGCAGCCCGAACGCTATTATTTGATGGCCGCCACCGGCGACGAAGTGCTCGACTACCGCGAAATGCTCGCGCACTATCCGGGCGCACGCACTACGCTGATCGAAGGGAGCGACCACGCGATCAGCGAGTTTGCGCAATACGTCGATGAGGTGCTGGCCTTTTGCGACGCGGAAGATATCGAACCGCCGGCGCCGCGCGAGGCCGCCTGAGTCGGGATGGCCCGGCGAACCGGTGCGCGACAGCAAGGCTACCTGTCGCGTTGCACAAACAGTTTCAACAGGATTCAACCCAGCTTCAACCCGCCGGCGCGCGCATCGCGCCGCGGATCCACTACCACGAACACGTTGCCGTGCCGCGCACGCAAGTGACCGATCGCCGAACCGGGTCGGACGCGCCGGCAGATGCAAGTCAGAACGAGAGTATTGAGTGAACGTTTTCTTCGAGGAATCGGGCAGTTTCAAGGCGGGCAGCGTGCTGTCGCGCCAGGGCGATGCTTTTCAGGTCGAGTTGCCGGGTGGCCGGCGTGCAAAGGTGCGCGCCAAAGACGTGTTGATCGAGTTCGAAAAACCGAGCGCAGCCGAGCTGATGCAGCAAGCCGACACCGCCGCGCAGGAGATCGATCTGGACTTCCTGTGGGAGTGCGCGCCTGAAGACGAATTCCCGTTCGCCGCATTGGGCGCGGAGTATTTCGGCGAAGGCTTCGGGGCGATCGAGCGTGCCGCATTGGTGCTGCGCTTGCACGGTTCGCCGGTGTACTTCCGTCGCAAGGGCCGCGGCATGTATCAGCGCGCGCCGCAGGAGCAACTGAAGATGGCGCTGGCCGGCCTCGAGCGCAAGCGTCAGCAGGCGCTGGTGCAGGCGGGCTACGAAGACGAGCTGAAGGCCGGCCGTCTGCCGGAAGGCTTCACCGGCAGCAAGGCGCTGGGGCTGCTCACCAAACCCGACAAGAACACGATCGAATACAAGGCGCTCGAAGCCGCCGCTGCCGCGCGCGGTATTTCGCAAGCGCGTTTGATGCTCGACAACGGCGCGATTCCGTCGGCGCGCGCGCTGCACGAGGCGAAATTCCTGTCGGAATTTTTCCCGCACGGCACGGGTTTTCCGCCGGTCACGGTCGGCGGCTTGCCGGAAGATTTGCCCGAAGCCGACGTGCAAGCCTTCTCGATCGACGACATCACCACGACTGAAATCGACGACGCGTTCTCCGTCGAGCATCTCGGCGATGGCCGTTTGCGGATCGGCGTGCACATCGCCGCGCCGGCGCTCGGCATTCAGCGTGGCGACGAGGTCGACGCGATCGCGCGCACGCGCCTGTCCACGGTCTATATGCCGGGCGACAAGATCACGATGTTGCCCGACAGCGTCGTTGAAGCGTTCACGCTGGCCGAAGGCGGCTTGCGTCCGGCGTTGTCGCTGTATGTGATCGTCAATCGCGAGACGCAGGAAATCGTCGCGAGCGAAACGCGCG
This sequence comes from Paraburkholderia sp. BL21I4N1, assembly GCF_002973525.1. Taxonomy (GTDB): domain Bacteria; phylum Pseudomonadota; class Gammaproteobacteria; order Burkholderiales; family Burkholderiaceae; genus Paraburkholderia. The sequence continues at coordinate 262,440 of NZ_PVEN01000008.1, read as the reverse complement.
CCGAGCGCGTGTTCGTGAAGAACAATCTGCGCCACAACACGCTCGACGAGCTCGTCACCGAAGAGGCGCTCGCCGCCGGCACCGGCGAGTATCCGCACAAGGAAGACATCGCCGCGTTGTGGCCGTTCGCGCAGGCGCTGTTCGAAAAGCGCCAGGCCGCGCGTGCCGGCTACGGTCTGCGTCGCGAGGTGCAGCGCAATACCGACTTCAACTTCTATGTGGAAGGCGAGCACATCACGATCACGCCGCGTCGGCGCGGTTCGCCGCTCGACACGATCGTCGCCGAGCTGGCGATTCTCGCCAACTCGTCGTGGGGCGCGTTCCTGCACGACCACGGTGTGCCGGGCATCTATCGTACGCAGCGCGCGTTCGGCGCGCCGACCGGCCCGAAGCGCACCCGCATGCAGACCAACGCCGCGCCGCACGAGGGCCTCGGCGTGACGCAATACGCGTGGAGCACGTCGCCGCTGCGCCGTTACGTCGACCTGGTGAATCAGTGGCAATTGATCGCCTGCGTGCAGCACGGCGTGACCGCCAAGCTGGCCGCGCCGTTCAAGCCGAAAGACGCCGATCTGTTCGCCGTCGTGCAAGGTTTCGACGACACCTATAGCGCGTATGCCGATCACCAGCGTCGCATGGAGTACTTCTGGTGTTTGCGTTGGCTGAAGCAGGAGAACCGCAAGCAGGTGGTGGCGTCGGTGGTGAAGGGCGATCTGGTGCGTCTGGAAGAAATTCCGTTGCTGCTGCATGTGCCGGGTCTTGGCGTGCATGCACGCGGTACGCGTCTGCAGATGGAAGTGATGTCGATCGACGAACTGACCGTCGAAGCGTCCGTGCGTCTGCTGCACGTGCTCGACGCGCCGGCCGTGACGAGCGGCAGCGAGGCTGAAGAAGCCGAGGAAGCCGACGAGAGCGAAGAAGAGATCGTCGACGCGCCGGACGACAGCGCCGAAGGCGAAGCCGAGGCCCAGGCCGAAGCGGAGCTCGACGGCGCCGAAGCGAGCGGCGAGGGCGACAGCGCCAGCCACGCGCAAAGCGCGGATGGCGCCGGCACGACCGACGCCACCAATGCCACCAATACCGCAGCGGATCAGCACATCGCGGAGCCGGGACGATGAACGCGACCGATTCGCTCGATCGTTACGCGGTGATCGGCAATCCGGTCGGGCACAGCAAATCACCGTTTATCCACGGACGCTTTGCCGCGCAGACCGGCGAGCCGGTCGAATACGGCCACCTGCTCGCGCCGGTGGACGCGTTCGAGTCGCACGTGCGCGCGTTTGTCGAAGCGGGCGGGCGCGGTTTGAACGTGACCGTGCCGTTCAAGCTCGACGCGCATGCATTCGCCGACACGTTGTCGCCGCGTGCGGCGGCGGCGGGCGCGGTGAACACCCTGCGTTTCGACGCAAACGGTGTTTACGGCGACAACACAGACGGCTTTGGCCTCGTGCGTGACATCGAAGTGAATCTTGGCGTGTCGTTGAAGGGCGCACGCATTCTGTTGCTGGGCGCGGGCGGGGCTGCGCGTGGCGTGGTACTGCCGATGCTGGATCGTGCGCCGCATACGCTGACCATCGTCAATCGTACGGCGGCGAAGGCTGAGGCGCTGGTCGCTCAATTCGCGCAGGCCGCGCGCGACGCCGCGTGCCGTCTGAGCGGCGGCAGCGCGGCAGCGATCGAGGCGGGCGCTTACGACGTGATCGTCAACGCGACGGCGGGCAGCCTGGAGGCGTCGTTGCCCGAGTGCGACGACCGGGCGTTTGGCGATGGGACGTTGGCTTACGACATGATGTACGGTGCGCAGCCCACGGTGTTCATGGAGCACGCGCGCAAGTTGGGTGCGCGTGGCGCGGACGGGTTGGGCATGCTGGTCGAGCAGGCGGCCGAATCGTTTTACGTATGGCGCGGCGTGCGGCCTGACGGCGCGCCGGTGCTGGCCGAACTGCGTGCGTTGTTGAGTGCGCCGTCTCCCGTTTAGGGCGGCCGATTCACTTTGTCGAATTCACCGATTCGAGGACGGGAAGCACGATGACAGCGACGCGGCGCGGAAGCCGGCCAGGTCCGGTGCGATGGATGTTTTATCTGGGCATGGTGGTGGCGATTGCATGGCTCGCGACGCAGGCGTTTTATTTCGCGCAGATTGCGGTGTGGAATTCCGTTAATCCTTCTTCGACGGCTTTCATGCGGTCGGATGCTTGGCGGTTGTCGCAGGATCGGCCGGATCTGGCGTTGCAGCATACGTGGGTGCCGTATGAGCAGATTTCGCACAATTTGAAGCGGGCGATTATTGCTTCTGAAGATGCGAATTTTGTTAATAATAATGGGTATGAGACCGATGCGATTTTGCAGGCTTGGGAGCGGAATAAGGCCAAGGGTAAAATTGTTCGCGGTGGGTCTACCATTACTCAGCAGTTGGCCCGGAATCTGTTTTTGTCGCGGGAGAAAAGTTATATCCGGAAAGGGCAGGAGCTTATTATTACGTGGATGCTTGAGACCTTGATGGATAAGCAGCGGATATTTGAGATTTATCTCAACTCCGTTGAGTGGGGGAATGGGGTCTATGGGGCTGAAGCCGCGGCTCATTATTATTATAAAACTTCGGCGAGTAAGTTGACCGCTGGGCAGTCGGCCAGGTTGGCGGTTATGCTGCCGCAGCCTAAGTATTTTGATGAGCATCGAGGGTCGGGGTATTTGGCTCAGAGGTCGAGGGTGATTGCCCGTCGTATGGGGGCTGCGGAGTTGCCCGATTAAGTGGGTTTTTTTGCCTGCTCGGCGTTTTGGGTGTTTTTTTTAGGGTGTTGGCCTTTTCTTGCTTTCTTAGTGGTCTATTGGCGTTGCCCCTGTGCGGGGCGGCACTTACTTTCTTTGCCGCCGCAAAGAAAGTAAGCAAAGAAAGCGGGCTCACACCGCCAGCTTATAAGTGGGTCCCCCGCACAGCCACGGCAGTGGCTCATCTGGAATCCGTGCTCTTGCACATTTCCCGCTAGTGGCACAGCAGTCATTCTTCCGGCGGCGCTGCGCGCGCCGTTGTGGTTTTTCCGTAAATCTGGATTTCATTTCTCGCTGGCGAATTCTTCACTGCCTGCATCGCTCAAAATCGCCTGTCTTTTCTCGCATTCGCGAGAGTCGTGGTGCATGGCGAATTTAGAAAAAAGATTATCTTCGGCATCTCGCTGAGGCGAAAGCGACGTCTCGCTACGCGAAAAAGCCCCCGTGTTTCCGAACGACCGTTCCGCCGCGCGCGCAGCGCGAGGCGGGATGAATGAGTCCTTTGTCACGGGTGCGGAGTGTGCGGGGGCACGGATTCCAGATGAGCCACTACCGTGGCTGTGCGGGGGACCCGCTTATGGGCTGGCGGTTTGAGCCCGCTTTCTTTGCTTACTTTCTTTGCGGCGGCAAAGAAAGTGAGTGCCGCCCCGCACAGGGGCAACGCCAATAGACCACTAAGAAATCAAGAAAAGGCCAACACCCGCAAGCTCGCAGCCAAAAAACCCAACCCCACGTCAGCAAAAAATCCCATTATATGAATCAAACACTCACATATTGGAGCTTTCCAAAAACCGCCCTAGAATCCAACCCAACACGCACAGCGGCGACAAAAAAAGTCCCCGCCCAAGCGACAGCACCAAAAAAAACCGGAGACAAACCAAACCATGCCACCCAAGCAAAGGCAGCCCCACCACGCCAGTGGTAAAGCGGGCAAAGCAAGCAAAGCGGGCAAAGCAAGCAAAGCGGGCAAATCAGGCCACCTCTCCGGCCCCGCGCTGTAAGCGCAAAAAACCACCCAAAAGCGAATCGCCATGAACAAAGCGATGCCAACCCACGCCGCGAGCGCGTCCGAAGCCGACCTGGCGTCGCCAGCCGATCACGGAACGCATGCCGCCGAGCATCAGCCGATCGCGGCCAAACCGCCGCGTGCAGCCGGCACCGCAAACGCGAACCCGAAAGTACCGGCCCAGCGCTCCACGGCCGACGAAATCGCCCTCCCGAGCACGCTGCTGGACATCACCCCGCAACAAGCCGGCACGCAAACGCTGCTGCGCGGTCTCGCGATTCTCGAAGCCGCCGCCGCTGGCGTGCGTGATCTGCGCACCTTCGGCGCCGCGCTCGGCACGACCCGCAGCACCACGCATCGGCTGGTTAGCAGTCTCGTCCAGGCGCGCTACCTGCGTCAGGTGCAAGGCGGCTATCTGCTTGGCCCGAAACTGATCGAACTCGGCACCATCGCGCTCGAACAGATGCCGCTCACCGCGGTCGCGCGCCAGCATCTCGAATCGCTCGCGGAACAAACGCTCGACACGATCCATCTCGGCGTGCGCGACGGCGACGATGTGCTCTACATCGACAAAATCCCCGGCACCCGTGGCCTCGAAATGCGCTCGCGCGTCGGTCATCGTATGCCGCTGGCGTCGACGGGAATCGGCAAGGCGATGATGCTCGACCTCACGCCCGACGTCTGGCAGTCGCTGTTCGATGCGTCGCGGCGCGCGCTCGCGGGCGTCAGCTTCAAACCGGATAACCGCCCCGACGCGCAGACCTTCATGCAGCGCATGACTAATTACGCAGCCGGCGGCTATACCTTCGACCTCGAGGAAAACGAGGCGTCGATCCGCTGCGTCGCGGCCCCCGTGCGCGATGCGTCGGGCGCGGTGGTGGCAGCGCTGTCGGTGGCGAGCACGATTCCGTATATGTCGCTGGAACGCATGGATGAATTGATCCCGGTCGTGCAGCGCGAAGCGCGCGCGATCTCGGAAGAACTCGGCTGGCGCGCCCCGCAACCCGCAACCCGCAGGATCAAACGATGAAGCCAGCGGGTTCCTCCACACCGGCTAACCATCCCGTCGCCGCACAGGCGGCAGGCGGGGCGGATGTCGCCGCGCATGCGAGCGCCGTCGCAAACACGAACGCCAACGCAGCCGGGAGCGCGACCGGTACCGCCAACCTCACCCAAGCCGCGCTGATCGCGCTCGACTGGGGCACGACCTCACTGCGCGCGTATCTCTTCGACGCCGACGGTCAAGTGCTGGCCACGCACGCATCGACGGCCGGCATCATGAATCTGCCGCGCCCCGCCGAACAAGGCGGTTTCGACGCGGCTTTCGACGACGCCTGCGGCGCGTGGCTCAAGCAGGCGCCCGGCGTGCCGGTGATCGCGGCCGGGATGGTCGGCAGTGCGCAGGGTTGGATGGAAGCGCCGTACGTCGAAGCGCCGGCGAGCGCCGAAGCGCTGGTGGCGGGCATCGTCAGCGTGAAGGCGGCATGTGGCGTCACGCTGCATATCGTGCCGGGCGTGCTGCAACGCGGCGAGTTGCCCAACGTGATGCGCGGCGAAGAGACGCAGATTTTCGGCGCGCTCGGCCAGGAAGCGAACGCGGAACACGCCGCGAACACGGCCAACGCGAATGCGGCCCAAACCGCCCCGTCCAAGCGCGCCCTGATCGGCCTCCCCGGCACCCACGCCAAATGGGCGGTCGTCGAAGCCAACCGCATCGAACGTTTTCACACCTTCATGACCGGCGAAGTCTTCGCGGCACTGCGCGAACACACGATCCTCGGCCGCACGATGCTGACGCCGGACCACGCGGACACCGCCGCCTTCCTGCATGGCGTGAAGATCGCGCGCGATCGGGGTCAGGCAGGCGTGCTCGCCACGATCTTCAGCAGCCGTACGCTGGGTCTCACCGGACAACTGTCGCGCGAACAGCAACCCGACTATCTGTCGGGCCTGCTGATCGGCCACGAACTGGCCGGCCTTGAAGCCGTGCTGATGCAGCAACAGAATTCGGTCGCGGGACAAAGTCTGCGTCTGATCGGCAATGAAGCGCTGTGCGAACGCTATCGCCTCGCGCTGGCGCAATTCGGCTGCACCCAGGCGGAACTGGTCAAGCACGCTACCGAGCGCGGCCTGTGGCGTGTCGCCTCGCAGGCGGGACTCGTCAATCCGGCCGCTCACGCGGCCCGCGCCGGCTAGGCGGCCACACCGCCGCTCACGAAACAAGGAATCGACATGCAACCTCATATCAATCTGCCCGCACCGTACATGCCGCACGCGGGTCTGATCGCGGCCTTCGAGGTGTGTCCGCTGATCGCGATCATGCGCGGCGTGACGCCCGCCGACGCCGCCGATCACGGTCAGGCGCTGTATGAAGCGGGCTTCCGCATCATCGAAGTGCCGTTGAATTCGCCGCAACCGTTCGACAGCATCGCCGCGATCCGCAAGGCGTTGCCGGCCGACGCGATCGTCGGCGCGGGCACCGTGCTGCATCCGAGCTTCGTCAACGAGGTGAAGTCGGCGGGCGGCGAACTGATCGTCATGCCGCATAGCGACCCGGAAGTCGTGATCGCCGCGAAAGCGCAAGGCATGGCCTGTTCGCCGGGCGTCGCGACGCCGAACGAAGCCTTCATCGCGCTGAAGAACGGCGCGGACGTGCTCAAGATGTTCCCCGCCGAACAGCTCGGCTGCCAGGTCGTGAAAGCCTGGCGCGCGGTGATCGCGGCGCAGGTGCCGCTGGTGCCCGTCGGCGGCATCACGCCGGACAACATGGGCCCGTTTCTCAGCGCCGGCGCGAACGGTTTCGGCCTCGGCTCCGCGCTGTACAAGCCGGGCCAGAGCGCGGCCGTGACGGCTTCGCATGCGAAGGCGTTTATCAACGGTTTGCGGATTGCCCGCGCCGGGGCAAAGAAATGACACGGCTCGCCGGCAAGGCTGCATTGATCACCGGCGCCGGGCGCGGCATCGGCGCGGCGATCGCGCTCGCCTTCGCGCGCGAGGGGGCGGCGGTCGTGCTGGCGGAGCTGGATCTCGACAGCGCGCAACAGACGGCGGAACGCATCCGTTCGCAAATGGGACGGCGCGGCCAGCACGAAGCGCGTGTGCTCGCGGTGCGTACCGACGTCACCCAATCGGCCTCGGTTCAGCACGCGGTAAGCGAAGCCGAACAGACCTTCGGCCAGCCACTGGACGTGCTGGTGAACAACGCCGGCATCAACGTGTTCCGCGACCCGCTGACCATGACCGACGACGACTGGCGCCGCTGCTTCGCGGTCGACCTCGACGGCGTCTGGAACGGTTGCCGGGCGGTGCTGCCGGGCATGGTGGAACGCGGCGCGGGCAGCATCATCAATATCGCGTCGACGCATTCGTTCAAGATCATTCCGGGCTGCTTTCCGTACCCGGTCGCGAAGCACGGCGTGATCGGCCTGACGCGCGCGCTCGGCATCGAATACGCGCCGCGCAACGTGCGGGTCAACGCGATCGCGCCGGGATACATCGAAACGCAATTGACGCATGACTGGTGGAACGAACAAGCCGATCCGGCGGCGGCGCAGCAGGCCACGCTCGATCTGCAGCCGATGAAGCGCATCGGCCGCCCGGAAGAAGTGGCGATGACGGCGGTGTTTCTCGCATCGGACGAGGCGCCGTTCATCAACGCCTCCTGCGTCACCGTGGATGGCGGACGTTCAGCGCTGTACCACGACTGATTTTTACAGCCGTTTCGCAGTACCCAAATTGCGCTGGGGCGCAATGAGTTCACCGGACGACGCGCTGGCCGCGTGTGTCACACCCGGTACAAGAAAACGCGGCCAATAACCTTCTCGTTATCTATTAATTAGTCAGGAGACACGCATCATGAAACGTAGAATTTTCCTCACGCTGGCAGCAGCGGCGACGGGTGTGCTCTTCAACGCACCGGTGGCGCAGGCGGCGGACCCGGTGAAGATCGGCTTCCTCGTGAAGCAGCCGGAAGAACCGTGGTTCCAGGACGAATGGAAGTTCGCTGAAATCGCCGCCAAGGAGAAGGGCTTCACTCTGGTGAAGATCGGTGCGCCGTCGGGCGAGAAGGTGATGAGCGCAATCGACAACCTGTCGGCCCAGAAAGCGCAAGGCTTCGTGATCTGCACGCCCGACGTCAAGCTCGGACCGGGCATCGTCGCGAAGGCGAAAGCCGACGGCCTGAAGATGATGACGGTCGACGATCGTCTGGTCGACGGCGCGGGCAAGCCGATCGCTTCGGTGCCGCATATGGGCATCTCGGCATACAACATCGGCAAGCAGGTCGGCGACGGCCTGGCTGCGGAAATCAAGAAGCGCGGCTGGGACATGAAGGACGTCGGCGCGATCGACGTGACCTACGAACAACTGCCGACCGCGCATGACCGCACCAGCGGCGCGACCGACGCACTGGTCGCCGCCGGCTTCCCGAAGGCGAACATCGTGATGGCGCCGCAAGCGAAGACCGACACGGAAAACGCTTTCAACGCCGCCAACATCGCGCTGACCAAGAACCCGCAATACAAGCACTGGGTGGCCTATGCGCTGAACGACGAAGGCGTGCTCGGCGCGGTGCGTGCAGCGGAAAGCCGCGGCTTCAAGGCGGACAACATGATCGGTATCGGCATTGGCGGCTCGGACTCGGCCTTGAACGAGTTCAAGAAGGCAACGCCGACCGGCTTCTACGGCACGGTCATCATCAGCCCGAAGCGCCATGGCGAGGAAACCTCGACGCTGATGTACGACTGGATCACGCAAGGCAAGGAACCGCCGATGCTCACGCTGACCACCGGCATGCTGGCCACGCGTGACAACGTCGCCGACGTGCGCGAGAAGATGGGCCTCGCGTCGAAGTAAGGTTTCAGCAAAATCGCGGCAAAACGCAGTGCGATGAAGTGAACTGCCGGCGCGTCGTTTCTCAAGAGATCGGGCGCGCCGGCAGCAGCAGTAGCCAATAAGCAAGATGAGCAACATGAGTAGTTGAGACAACAGAGGAGGCGGAAGTGTCAGCGACGCTACGTTTTGACAATATCGGCAAAGTCTTTCCAGGCGTGCGTGCGCTCGACGGTGTGTCCTTCGACGTCAACGTCGGCCAGGTGCACGGCCTGATGGGCGAAAACGGTGCAGGGAAATCGACCCTGCTGAAGATACTCGGCGGTGAATATCAGCCCGACTCGGGCCGCGTCATGATCGACGGCAACGAGGTGCGCTTCACCAGCGCCGCGTCGTCGATCGCGGCGGGGATCGCGGTGATTCACCAGGAACTGCAATACGTGCCCGATCTGACGGTCGCGGAAAACCTGCTGCTCGGCCAACTGCCGAACTCGCTCGGTTGGGTCAACAAGCGCGAAGCCAAACGCTTCGTGCGGGAACGGCTCGAAGCGATGGGCGTGGCGCTCGATCCGAACGCGAAGCTGCGCAAGCTCTCGATCGCGCAACGGCAGATGGTCGAAATCTGCAAGGCTCTGCTGCGCAACGCGCGCGTGATCGCGCTGGACGAGCCGACCAGCTCGCTGTCGCATCGCGAGACCGAGGTGCTGTTCAAGCTGGTGCGCGACCTGCGCGCCGACAACCGCGCCATGATCTACATCTCGCACCGCATGGACGAGATCTACGAATTGTGCGACGCCTGCACGATTTTCCGCGACGGTCGCAAGATCGCGTCGCATCCCACGCTCGAGGGCGTGTCGCGCGACACCATCGTCAGCGAGATGGTGGGGCGTGAAATCAGCGACATCTATAACTACTCGGCACGGCCGCTGGGCGAAGTGCGCTTCGCGGCGAAAGCGATCGAAGGTCATGCGCTCGCGCAACCGGCCAGCTTCGAGGTGCGGCGCGGCGAGATCGTCGGCTTCTTCGGTCTGGTGGGCGCGGGCCGCAGCGAACTGATGCATCTGGTGTACGGCGCGGATCACCGCAAGGCCGGCGAGATCATGCTCGACGGTAAGCCGATCAAGGTGCGCAGCGCGGGCGAAGCGATCCGCCACGGCATCGTGTTGTGTCCGGAAGACCGCAAGGAAGAAGGCATTGTCGCGATGGCGACGGTGTCGGAGAACATCAACATCAGTTGCCGCCGTCACTATTTGCGCGCGGGCATGTTCCTCGATCGCAAGAAAGAGGCGGAAACCGCGGACCGTTTCATCAAGCTGCTGAAGATCAAGACGCCGAGTCGTCGCCAGAAGATCCGTTTTCTGTCGGGCGGCAACCAGCAGAAGGCGATTCTGTCGCGCTGGCTCGCCGAGCCGGATCTGAAGGTGGTGATTCTCGACGAACCGACGCGCGGCATCGACGTCGGCGCGAAGCATGAAATCTATAACGTGATCTACCAGCTGGCCGAACGCGGCTGCGCGATCGTGATGATTTCGTCGGAGCTGCCCGAAGTGCTCGGCGTGTCCGACCGGATCGTCGTGATGCGCCAGGGCCGGATTTCCGGCGAACTGTCGCGCAAGGATGCAACCGAACAAACCGTGTTGAGCCTGGCGTTGCCGCAAAGCTCGACCGCACTACCCGGAACCCAGACCGCCGCTCAGCAGGCAGCCTGACCATTATTTGGACGAAAGTCCGGCAACCCGTGGGGAACGGGAGGAGTCTTCAACATGCAAGCTAGAGAAAACCTCGCGCAACAAGCCGCCAAAGGCGCGGCCGATGCGCTGATTCCACAGACCACCGACAAGACGAAATGGTGGCAACACGTTACCGAATACAGCCTGATCGTGATCTTCGTGGTGATGTTCGCCACGATGTCGCTGACGGTCGACCATTTCTTCTCGATCGACAACATGCTCGGTTTGGCGCTGTCGATCTCGCAGATCGGCATGGTGGCCTGCACGATGATGTTCTGTCTCGCGTCGCGCGATTTCGATCTGTCGGTGGGGTCGACGGTCGCGTTCGCCGGCGTGCTGTGCGCCATGGTGCTCAACGCCACCGGCAACACCTTCATCGCGATCATCGCGGCGGTGGCGGCGGGCGCGGTGATCGGTTTCGTCAACGGCGCGGTGATCGCGTATCTGCGCATCAACGCGCTGATTACCACGCTCGCGACGATGGAAATCGTGCGCGGTTTCGGCTTCATCGTGTCGCACGGTCAGGCGGTCGGCGTGTCGTCGGAGACCTTCATCGCGTTGGGCGGGCTGAGCTTTTTTGGCGTGTCGCTGCCGATCTGGGTCACGCTGCTGTGCTTCATCGTGTTCGGTGTGATGCTCAACCAGACGGTGTACGGCCGTAATACGCTGGCGATCGGCGGCAATCCCGAAGCGTCGCGTCTGGCGGGTATCAATGTGGAACGCACGCGCGTCTACATCTTCCTGATCCAGGGCGCGGTGACCGCGCTGGCAGGTGTGATTCTGGCGTCGCGTATTACGTCGGGTCAGCCGAATGCCGCGGAAGGGTTCGAGCTGAACGTGATTTCGGCGTGCGTGCTGGGTGGCGTGTCGCTGCTCGGCGGACGCGCGACGATTTCCGGCGTGGTGATCGGCGTGCTGATCATGGGCACGGTCGAAAACGTGATGAACCTGATGAACATCGACGCGTTCTATCAGTACCTCGTGCGTGGCGCGATCCTGCTGGCGGCGGTGCTGCTCGACCAGTTGAAGAACCGCGGCTCGCGGGATTAATTGACTAGCTCTGAAAGGAATCGAACGATGTCGTCTCCGGCCAATGCAAACGCCCGTCTCGCGGACACCGCGTTCGCGCGCTATCCGAGTCTCGTCGACCGTACGGTGTTGATCACGGGCGGCGCGACCGGCATCGGCGCATCGTTCGTCGAGCATTTCGCGGCGCAGGGCTCACGTGTCGCGTTCTTCGATATCGACGCGAGTGCCGGTGAGGCGCTCGCCGACGAACTCGGCGATTCGAAACACAAGCCGCTGTTCCTGCCCTGCGATCTGACCGACGTCGATGCGCTGCAAAAAGCGATCGCCGACGTCAAAGCCGCAATCGGCCCGATCCAGGTGCTGGTGAACAACGCGGCGAACGACAAGCGTCACCAGATCGGCGAAGTCACGCGTGAGTTTTTCGACGCGGGCATCGCGGTGAATATCCGTCACCAGTTTTTCGCGGCGCAAGCGGTAATGGAAGACATGAAGGCCGCCAACAGCGGCTCCATCATCAATCTCGGCTCGATCAGCTGGATGCTGAAGAACGGCGGCTATCCGGTCTACGTGATGTCGAAGTCGGCGGTGCAGGGTTTGACGCGCGGCCTCGCGCGCGACCTGGGGCACTTCAACATCCGCGTGAATACGCTGGTGCCGGGCTGGGTGATGACGGAGAAGCAGAAGCGTTTGTGGCTCGACGACGCCGGCCGTCGTTCGATCAAGGAAGGCCAGTGCATCGACGCGGAACTGGAGCCGGCGGATCTCGCGCGTATGGCGCTGTTCCTCGCCGCCGACGACAGCAAAATGATCACCGCGCAGGATCTGATCGTGGACGGAGGCTGGGCATGACGGCGAGTGCGCGCGCGCAGCCGGCCGCGCTGCTGCTCGACACGCAATGCACGCTCGGCGAAGGCGCGACGTGGTGCGCGGGCACCGGCCGCTTTTATTGGGTGGATATCGAAGGCGCCTGTCTGTGGCGCTACGACCCGAGCGACGGCGACACGACGCAATGGCGTATGCCGGAGCGGCTCGCCACGTTCGCGCTGTGCGCGGACCCGCGGCATCTGCTGCTGGGTCTGGCCACGCATCTGGCGTTCTTCGATCTGACGACGGGCAAGACGCGTCATATCGTCGACGTCGAACCCGGCATGAACACGCGCGTGAACGACGGCCGCTGTGACCGTCAGGGGCGCTTCGTGTTCGGCACGAAAGACGAAGGCTCGCCGCTGCGGGCAGTGGGCGGGTTCTACCGGTTGAATCACGATCTGTCGCTGGAGCGTTTGCCGTTGCCGGCGCCGGCTATTTCGAACAGCATCGCGTTCAGTCCCGACGGCGCGACCATGTACTACTGCGATTCGCCGACGCGTGAAATTCGCGCCTGCGACTATCGCGCCGACGGCAGCGTCGCCAACGACCGTTTGTTCACCGCGCTGACCGACGCCACCGGCGAACCCGACGGCTCGACCGTGGATCGCGAGGGCGGATTGTGGAACGCGCAGTGGGGCGGCCGGCGCGTCGTGCGTTACGGCCCCGATGGTGTGGAAACGGAGCGTGTCGATGTGCCGACGGCACAGCCCAGTTGCGTCGCGTTGGGCGGCGCGTCACAGGGAACGACCGACGGGCGTGCGCAGCTCGATACGCTATATATCACCAGCGCGCGTATCGATCTGGACGCTGCGGCGCTGGCGAACGACGCGGGTGCGGGCGGCGTGTTCGTCGCGCGTGTGGAAAAGGCGGGTTTGCCGGAACCGGTGTTCCAAGGCGCGTCCGCATAGCGCAGAATGACGCAGCCGCTTTTTCACGGCGGCGGCTCGGGGCGGTAGCGTCGATGACCGCTCAGGCATCTCGTATCACGCATGACGCATGACGCAGTGACCACGAAATCGATTCAGCAGTAAATGCCGCGATCCCAGTGCCCGCAAATTATTAGCCTGCATTGCAGGACCCAGAGGCGACCGGTTCAAGAAAATCGCCCAACAGCATCCGTCAGCAATGACGGCCATGTCCAAAGCCTCTCGATGGAGTCAGCCATGACTGTTGCGAATCTTGTTTCCGCCGCCCCGCCGACCGCCCAGAGCCGGCGCTCGCGACTTGCCGCGGCGGCCAATCCGGTGCTGCCGGGGCCGAGCACGTCGGCGGTGGCGGTTGGCGAAACCAGCGGCGGCGAGCTCGCGTGCATCACGCTCGCCAACGCGCATTTGCGCCTCGACGTCGCGCCGACGCTCGGCGGCGGCATTACCCGTTTCGACTGGCGCAACGACGGCGCGCTGACGCCGATTTTCCGGCGCTGCCGCCATGTCGCGGCCGATACACAACCCAACCAGCTGGCCTGTTATCCGCTGCTGCCGTATTCGAACCGCATCGGCGGAGGTCGTTTCGATGTGGCGGGGCGGCGCGTGGACGTGCCGCGCAATCGGGCCGACGAACCGTTGCCGATTCACGGCGACGGTTGGCTGTCAGCGTGGCAGGTGGCCGAGTCGGCGCGCGAAAGCGTACGCCTGACGCTCGATCGCCACGACGGCAAACCGTACGCATTCCGCGCGGCGCAAACCTATACGCTCGACGGCCCGACGCTCGCCGTCACGCTCGAAATCGAAAACGCGGGGCGCGAGGCGCTACCGTTCGGGCTCGGCGTGCATCCGTTTTTTGTGCGCGACGCGGATACCGAGCTATCGGCGGCGGCAGGCGGCCTCTGGCTGTCCGGCGACGACTGGCTGCCGGTGCGCCATGTTCCGGCGCCCCCCGCGTGGCAATTCGGGGTGGCGTATCCGTTGCCGGATACCGTCGTCAATCATGCGTTCACCGGGTGGAGCGGACAGGCGGCCGTGGTGTGGCCGAAGCGCCGCTTGTCGCTGAATATCTCGGCCGACACCGACTACTACGTGCTGTACACGCCCACCGGTGAAGACTTCTTCTGCTTCGAACCGGTGGACCATCCGATCAACGCGATGAACCTGGCCGGCGGCGCGTGCGAAAACGGCATGACCTTGCTGAAGCGCGGCGAGCGGCTGTCGCGGACGTTCCGCTTCACCGTCGAGCGGACGGGGTTGCGTTCGATGCCGGGCGCGCGGGGGACGAAGCGGCGGCAGTAGCGCGCCGGTGAAGGCGCGGCGGTAGCGAGCGGAAAAGTCGGCGGCGGTAGCGAGCGAGGCGACACGGCGACCGTAGGCTCGGGGCGCGAATTCAACGCCGCGAAACCGCGCCACCGCGCGCCAATCAGGCCTCGCGTCGCGGCCCTTCGCGCAGGACGGGTAAAATACGCGCCACTTCCGTTCATCTGCTCGCCGCGAGACCTCCATGTCCCATTTCATCCCGACACTCAACGACGCCTGGCAGCGCACCAACTCGCTGCTGTGCGTCGGCCTCGATCCCGAGCCGAGCAAATTCCCAGGCGCGCTCGCGGGCCGTCCCGAGGCGATTTTCGAGTTCTGCCGCACGATCGTCGACGCAACGGCGCCGTACGCGTCGTCATTCAAGCCGCAGATCGCCTACTTCGCCGCGCATCGCGCGGAAGACCAGCTCGAGCAACTGATCGCGCACATTCACGCGAATCATCCGGGCCTGCCGGTGATTCTGGACGCGAAGCGCGGCGACATCGGCAGCACCGCTGAACAATACGCGCGCGAAGCCTTCGAGCGTTATCAAGCCGACGCGGTGACGGTCAATCCGTACATGGGGTTCGATTCGATCCAGCCGTATCTGGAGCACGAGGGCAAGGGCGTGATCGTGCTGTGCCGCACGTCGAACCCGGGCGGTTCCGATCTGCAATTTCTGGAAACCGGCGGCCGTCCGCTGTATCAGGTCGTCGCGCAACTGGCGGCCGAGAAGTGGAATGCGAGCGGTCAACTCGCGCTGGTGGTCGGCGCGACGTTCCCGAAGGAAATCGAAGTGGTGCGTGGGATTGTCGGCGATATGCCGCTGCTGATTCCGGGCATCGGCGCGCAAGGCGGCGACGTGCAGGCAACCGTCAACGCCGGCCGCACCGCGAACGGCACGGGCATGCTGATCAACTCGTCGCGCGCGATTATTTACGCGGGTAAGGGTGATGATTTCGCGGACGCCGCGGCAAAAGCCGCGATGGAAACGCGGGATCGGATCAACGCGTTTCGGTGAGGAGCGTGCCGCCGTGTCTTAAAGCGGCGCGGTTCTGCTGAGACCGTTGCGCCTCATTTCGTTGCATTGCGCAGAAGCGCCGTTCGTGCGCACCGCTCAGTTAAGGGCCGGCTAAACCGCCGGCCTTAGCTTTTCAATGAAGCCTGCCTGCTGCGGATGCCGCGCCTTCAACGCATCGACGTCCGCCAGTTCGAACTCGCTGAATTCGAATCCCGGCGCGACGGTGCAGCCCACCAGCGCGAACGTCGCCGGATCGGCGCACTCCGCGGCGAACCACCAGCCCGCCGGTACCACGGCCTGAAACACGGCATCCGGATGCGTCAATGCATTGCCCAGCTTATGGGTGCGCAACGTGCCGTTTTCATCGAGCACGCGAACGTACAGCGGCTCGCCGGCGTAGAAATGCCAGACTTCGTCGGACTTGATCCGATGCCACGCCGAATGCGCGCCGTCGCATAACAGGTAATAGATCGCGGTCGACGCCGAGCGCGTTTGCATCGGCTCACCGTCGCGCATCACGCGCTCGGCCGAGCGGTACGTCTCGCTGAAAAATCCACCCTCGGGATGCGGCTTCAGATCGAAGCGGCGGATCAGTTCGTCTTTAGCCATGG
Source organism: Paraburkholderia sp. BL21I4N1 (assembly GCF_002973525.1). GTDB lineage: Bacteria > Pseudomonadota > Gammaproteobacteria > Burkholderiales > Burkholderiaceae > Paraburkholderia. The sequence continues at coordinate 246,352 of NZ_PVEN01000008.1, read as the reverse complement.
CGGCGCGTGACTCGGACATTGCTTCGGACATGATTTCCCTGGCTCTCAACGCTGCGCTGCAACGGACAATCAAATCAATGCTCGCGTTCATCGAGCAACGCCAGCACGCCGCGCAGCGCGTGCGTGGCGGCCTGCACGCGAATCTGCTCGCGATCGCCCTTGAAAATCTTCGTTTCTACCGACGTATGCAGCCGGTTGCTCCAACCGAACGAGACCATCCCAACCGGCTTGGTCTCCGTGCCGCCGCCAGGGCCGGCGACGCCGGTGATGGACAGCGACACTTGCGCGCGGCTGTTGCGCAGCGCGCCCTCGGCCATGGCGCGCGCGACCTGTTCGCTGACCGCGCCGTGCTTCTCGATCATGTCGGCCGGCACGCCGATCATCTCGCTCTTCGCCTGATTCGAATACGTGACGAAGCCGCGTTCGAACCAGCCGCTGCTGCCGGAAATATCGGTGATCGCGGTCGCCACCATGCCGCCCGTACAGGATTCGGCGGTGACGAGCATCAGGCGCTCGTCGCGCAGGCGGTTGCTCACGCGAATCGCGAGCTGGTGAACCACGGAATCGGTAGGCATGGCGTCAATCCGGAAAACGAAGGCCGGCGGGCGAGGTCCGGCGGCGCGGGAGCGGCCGCCGGCGAGGATTAAACCGACATGCGCCAGAGCGCAATGACGAGCAGCGTGAAGAATGCGGCGACCAAGTCATCGAACATGATGCCAAAGCCACCTTTCAGACGGCGATCGAAATAACCGATGGGCGGCGGTTTCACCATATCGAAGAAGCGGAACACGATGAACGCCCACAACTGCTCGGTCAATGTGGCGGGCGTGACCATCAGCAGCACCAGCCAGAACGCGACGATCTCGTCCCACACGACCGGCGACGGATCGTCGATGCCGAGCTTCTTCGCGGTAAAGCCGCACAGCGCGATGCCGCCGACAAAACCGAACGCGATCAGCAGACCCCATTCGGTCACGGTCAAATAGCGGCTCAGAACAATGAACGACGCCCACGCGAACAGCGTGCCGAAGGTTCCCGGCGCGAAGGGCGACAAGCCGCTGCCGAACCCCAGCGACAGCATGTGCAGCGGATGCGACAGCATGAAGCGCGCGGTTGCGCGGCGCGGCCGCGGATTGGGCGCGCTGGGTTCTTGCGGCTGTTTCGGCGGCTGGCCGTCGATGAGTTCGTCGGCGGGGCCGAGCGGCGGATCAGTCTGCATGGAAGTGGTCGAAGCCTTGCAACGTCAGAGTGAGCGGCGTGCCGGCGGCGTCGCGCCAGCCGATCGCCGGGCGGTCGGCCGCCGTTTGGAGAGCGCTTATTGTACCGATGCGGGTGACCGGCACGCCCGCCTCGCGAGCGGCGTTTTGCACCGCCGTACGCGCGGCAACCGGTGCCGTGAAGCACAGTTCGTAATCGTCGCCGCCGGCGAGCGTGCAGCGCTGCTGGATTTCCGGTGAGAGGCGTTGCAGCGCGGCCGAGCGCGGTACCGCGTCGACGTCGACGGTGGCCCGCAAGTTGGAGCGTTCGAGGATGTGCAGCAGATCGCCGGCCAACCCATCCGACAGATCGAGCGCCGCGTGTGCGACGCCACGTAGCGCGAGGCCGAGCGCGACGCGCGGCTCCGGGCGTTCGAGGGCGCGACGAAACGTCGCAGCGTCGCTGGCATCGGCTTGCCATTCGCCGCGCTGCACGCCAAGCCCAGCGCGCGCGTCGCCGAGGGCGCCGGAAATCCAGATGTCGTCGCCGGCTTGCGCCGCGTCGCGGCGCAGCGCAGCTTGCGGCGGCACGCTGCCGAATACGGTGATGCACAGATTCAACGGCCCGCCGGTCGTATCGCCGCCGATCAGCGCGCAATCGTAGCGTTCGGCCAGCGCGAAGAGTCCCGAGCTGAACGCGGCGAGCCAGGCTTCGTCGGCTTTGGGCAACGAGAACGCCAGCGTGAAGGCCTGCGGCCGCGCGCCCATTGCCGCGAGATCCGACAGGTTCACCGCGAGCGCTTTGTGTCCTAGCGCTTGCGGATCGACGTCGGCGAAGAAGTGGCGGCCCTCCACCAGCATGTCCGTCGAGATCGCCAGCATTTCGCCGGGGCGTGGCGCGAGCAGTGCGCAGTCGTCGCCGATGCCGAGCGCGCCGCTCTGCGCGTCGGACGGTTGAGCGGCGGCGCGGCGCGCGAAGAAACGATCGATCAGCGAAAACTCGGAGAGCATGGGCGGCGGTAGATAAACGGTAAGTGAGCGGTGGATGAGCGGTAGGTGAGTCAACCCGCGCCGCGAACGTCGGCTAACGGCGCGCATTGTACGAAGTGACCGCTGGTTCAATCCCTAATGCGCCGGCAACGCTCAAGCGAGTAGGCTGTACGGCACGCCAACTGCACATTCCGGTCGATGCACATTGCATCGACCTTTCGCACTGTTTCGGTCGCGGCAGTTGTACCCGTTTTGAAGGAATTGAGCCGGCAATTGGGGCTACAATGCCGTCGAACATCTATTCTAATCCGCACTTCGAAGCCCGCCTTATGTCGACTCCCGTCAATAGCAAACTCCGCGAAGCCGCCCTCGATTACCACGAGTTCCCCACCCCGGGGAAGATCGCGATCGCCCCGACCAAGCAGATGATCAACCAGCGCGATCTCGCGCTGGCGTATTCGCCGGGCGTCGCGTTCGCGTGCGAGGAAATCGTCGAGAACCCGCTGAACGCCGCGCGTTTCACCGCGCGCAGCAACCTGGTGGGCGTCGTCACGAACGGCACCGCGGTGCTGGGGCTGGGCAACATCGGGCCGCTCGCGTCGAAGCCGGTCATGGAAGGCAAGGCGGTCTTGTTCAAGAAGTTCGCCGGCATCGACGTGTTCGATATCGAGTTGAACGAGTCCGATCCGCACAAGCTGGTCGAGGTGATCGCCGCGCTCGAACCGACCTTCGGCGGGATCAACCTGGAAGACATCAAGGCGCCGGACTGCTTCATCGTCGAACGTGAATGCCGTAAGCGCATGAAGATTCCGGTGTTCCACGACGACCAGCACGGCACGGCGATCGTCGTGGCGGCCGCCATCACCAATGGCTTGAAGGTCGTCGGCAAAGACATCAAGTCGGTCAAGCTGGTGTCGTCGGGTGCGGGCGCCGCGGCGCTGGCCTGTCTGGATCTGCTGGTCGATATCGGCCTGCCGCTCGAAAACATCACCGTCACCGATCTGGCCGGCGTGGTCTACAAGGGCCGCGTCGAGCTGATGGACCCGGACAAGGAACGCTTCGCGCGTGAAACCGAGGCCCGCACGCTCGCCGAAGCGATTGGCGGCGCGGACATTTTCCTGGGGTTGTCTGCCGGCGGCGTGCTGAAGCAGGACATGGTCAAGCAGATGGCGGATAAGCCGCTGATTCTGGCGCTTGCGAATCCCACGCCGGAAATCCTGCCGGAACTCGCACTCGAAGTGCGTCCGGACGCGGTGCTGTGCACGGGCCGTACCGACTATCCGAACCAGGTGAACAACGTGCTGGTGTTCCCGTTCCTGTTCCGCGGCGCGCTGGACGCGGGCGCGACGACGGTCACGCGGGAAATGGAAATCGCGGCGGTGAACGCGATTGCCGAACTGGCGCGTCAGGAGCAGAGCGATATCGTCGCGACCGCTTACGGCATTCAGGATCTGTCGTTCGGGCCGGAATACCTGATTCCGAAGCCGTTCGACCCGCGCCTGATCGTCAAGGTCGCGCCGGCCGTGGCGAAGGCCGCGATGGATTCGGGCGTCGCCGAGCGTCCGATCGAAGACATGGATGCGTACGAACAGCATCTGCAGCAGTTCGTGTATCACAGCGGCACGACCATGAAGCCGATTTTCCAGGTGGCGCGTGGCGTCGAGCCGGAGAAGAAGCGCATCGTGTTCGCGGAAGGCGAAGAAGAGCGCGTGCTGCGCGCCATGCAGATCATCGTCGACGAAAAGCTGGCCAAGCCGATTCTGATTGGCCGTCCGGCGGTGATCGAGCAGCGGATTGCGCGCTACGGTCTGCGTTTGATCGCGGGTCAGGATTACACGGTCGTCAACACCGACCATGACGAGCGCTATCGCGACTTCTGGCAGGAATACTTCAAGATGATGTCCCGCAAGGGCATCACCGAGCAGATGGCGAAGCTCGAAATGCGCCGCCGCACCACGCTGATCGGCGCCATGCTGGTGAAGAAGGGCGAAGCGGATGGCATGATCTGCGGCACGGTCAGCACGACGCACCGTCACCTGCACTTTATCGATCAGGTGATCGGCAAGAAGGAAGGCCGCAAGGTCTACGCGGCGATGAATGGTCTGGTGCTGCCGAATCGGCAGATCTTTATCGTCGACACGCACGTGAACGTGGACCCGACGCCGGAGCAACTGGCCGAGATCACCATCATGGCCGCCGAGGAAGTGCGCCGTTTTGGTATCGAGCCGAAGGTCGCGCTGCTGTCGCATTCGAACTTCGGTTCGAGCAATGCGCCGACCGCGCAGAAAATGCGCGACACGCTGGCGATCCTGCGCGAGCGTGCGCCGGAACTCCAGGTGGACGGTGAAATGCACGGCGACGTGGCGCTCGACGCAAACCTGCGCCGCGAAGTGCTGCCCGACTCGACGCTGGAAGGCGACGCGAACCTGCTGGTGCTGCCGAACATCGACGCGGCCAACATCTCGTACAACCTGCTGAAGACCGCCGCGGGCAACAACATCGCGATCGGTCCGATGCTGCTGGGCGCGGCCCAGCCGGTTCACGTGCTGACGGCCTCGGCGACGGTGCGCCGGATCGTCAATATGACGGCTCTGCTGGTCGCGGATGTGATCGCGGCACGCTGATCGGGCCTGCTCGAATCTGTTCGAGCGAACCTCGTGTGGCGCAGCGGATCGGCGCCACACGAAAAAGCGGAAAAAAAAGCGTGCCCGCAACGGGCACGCCTCGGGTGAACTGGGGAATAGTCACCCTGAAATGGCAAACCGCACGATCCAGCTTCCAACGAATTTAGCCCTCCGGGCGCGCGTCACAAGGCGAAACGCCCGGACCGGCCGCGTGCTGAATTTCACGCAACCAGCGTGCGATTGCTAAATCAAGTTTAAGTTTAGCCTGACTAAGCTAACAATTCTGTCAAAAGTCGTCAAAGCCGCTCCGGTGGGCGTTTCCGCTTGACTGATAGCGAACGCCAGCCTGGCGAACGTTGATTCCAAAGGCTATTAGCGATACCCTTACGACTTTCATGGTCGTCAAACTCGTGATTTAACAGCGGGAACCCTGATACATGGCACGCAAGTGGCTGCGCATGAAAGGCGTGCTGATCGGTGCTTTAACGCTGTGCGTATTATCCGGTTCCGTGCCTGGCGCGTTAGCGCGCGACTACACGGCGCCCGCCGATGCAAACGCACAGGTGCAGGGCGTCGTCGCGCTGGCGCAGTTGCCGCGCGAAGCGGTCAACACATTGAACTTGATTGCCGCCGGCGGGCCTTACCCGTATGAGAAGGACGGCATCGTATTCGGCAATCGCGAACGGTTGCTGCCGGCCCATCGGCGCGGCTATTACCACGAATACACCGTTCCCACGCCTCGCGCGCGTAATCGCGGGGCGCGTCGCATCGTCTGCGGTGGTCCGCTACAGCGAACCGACAATTGTTACTACTCGGACGACCACTACACCAGTTTTAATCGTATTGTTGAATGACATCGGGATGAACGGCATGAGCGACAACGTCTACGCGCACGACTCCGGAGTCGCGACGGATCTTTTCGCGGCCGGCGACGGCAATTTGTTCCAACGCGTCATGCAGATGCGCGCCGGCGAGCAGGGCCGCGAGAACCAGAGCGAAACAGGCACTGTGGTTTCATCGAACGAGGAGCCCATGAGTCTTTTCAAGACCGTACGACCGAACATCGTACAGTCGATCCGCGCGTTTCGCGTGCAGGATCTAGCTGACGAGGCCGAGCAACTCGGCCAGCATTTCCTGTATGCGTATTGCGCGAACGCGCAGTCCAAGCAGGAAGTGCTCGAGACGATCGCGACATCGTTCCTGTTTCCGAAGCATTTCGGCAAGAATTACGACGCGCTCTACGATTGTTTAACCGACCTGGTTCACAAGGCCGGCGCGCAGCCCGGCTTCGTGATCGTCCTCGAACAATTGCCGGTCGCTCAGAAGTTCGACAAGGAAGGGCGCGAAACGCTGCTGGACGTGTTCCGCGAAGCGGCCGAGTTCTGGGCCGAGCGCAAAGTCGCGTTCCGGGTGTTTTATTCGTTCGCTTAAGGTTTGGCCGTGCGGCGCAGCTTGCTGGCTGCGTGAGGCTGAGAGATAAAGAAGGCCCGCCGATTGGCGGGCCTTTGCTTTGGGTGCGTGGTTTTGTGGACCGAAGCGGTTGATTTACCACCCGCCCCAGCGCGCAGCCAGCGCGGAAAGCACCGCGATCCCGGCCGTTTCGGTGCGCAACACGCGTGGGCCGAGTCCAACCGCGGTAAAGCCATGATCGGTCGCGGCGGCTTCTTCGGCGGCGGAAAACCCGCCTTCCGGGCCGACCAGCACGGTCACGGGGCCGAGCGGCGGCGTGGCGGGCAAGGCCGTCAAGCTGATGCTCGCGCGCGGTGACAGCAGAATCCGCAGTTCGCCGTCTTTCGGCGTGCGCGGCAGCGCGCCGAGCCAGGTTGCGATTTCCCGCACCGGCGTGACTTCCGGCAGGCGATTGCGGCCGCACTGTTCGCACGAAGCGCGCACGATCCCTTGCCAATGCGCATGCCGCCGCTGCGCGCGCTCGCCGGACAGGCGCACGACGCTGCGTGTGGTGGTCAACGGCATGAAGCCCGACGCGCCGAGTTCGACCGCTTTTTCGATCAACCAGTCCATCTTGTCGCCGCCGGCAATGCCTTGCGCGAGCGTGAGGTGATACGGCGCTTCGACTTCGATGGCGCGGAATTCGCGCACCACGACCTTCGCCGAGCGGCGTTCGACCTCGACGAGTTCGGCGCTGTATTCGCCGCCTTCGCCGTTGAACAGCACGATCGAATCGCCGGGTTGCAGGCGCAGAACGAGGATGTGACGTACGACGTCGTCCGGAAGCGGCAGGATGTCGTCGGATTTGAGCGCTGTATCGACGAAGAAGCGAGGCATCAGAGAAATACTCATTGGTTCAGGAAAGGTGGCGAGCGAGCGCCCAACGATAGCCGTCCAGATCTTCGACCTGCGCGAAGCGGTCGCCCCAGAACTGGTCCTGTGGCTCGCTCAACGATTTGGCGCCGGCGGTCAGCGCCCGTGTGTAAACCGCGTCGACGTCGTCGACATAGACATAGAACGATTGCGGCGCGATCGCGCCCGCGCTTTTGGGGGTTTTTGCCGCGGACCCGAAGGCGCCTTCCGGCGCGAACATCACGATCAACTGGCCTTGATAGGTCATCTCGACATGCATGACGACGCCGTCGTCCTGCACGCTGTCGCGTACTTCGAAGCCAAACGCCGCCGAGAAGAACGCGCTTGTGGCGCTTGCGTCGCGTACTGTCAGATAGGGGGTCAACCAGGGCACACCGGCTGGGCGGGAGGCGGTCATGGGATTCTCCGGATCGGGAGGGGTTGGCGGGACGCAGGCCGTGCGGTTAGCTGGACGACTGCGCAATCGGCGTGTCGATCGTGCGGCCCGGGCGAACCGTGCATTGTGCCCACGCTTCAGTGTGTTGACGTTAAGAATTGACTTAGTTTATCGCGCACAGAGCGCGATGCCGAGAACAGTCCCGCATGCAGTGCCGGGTCGTAATGCCTCAGCGAGGCGAGTTCGAGCCGGCGCTCGGTGAACCGCGCGGCGAGCGTGTGGGCGGCGAGGGCTGCGGGATCGAGCGTGTCGCTGGCGGTGGCCATCATCCATAGCGAGCCGTACAGCGGGATGAAGGCGTTCATCGTGCGGACTATCGCGAACGCCGCGCGTAAGCCGTCGAGCAGGCGGGCTACGCGTTGCGCATGAAAGTGCGGCGAGCCGAGATGGACGGAGAGCGCGGCGGTTGGGGACATGGCCCGTTTGAGCTGAGTGTAGAAATCCTGCGTGTACAAGCCCGCTGCGGGTGAGTCCGGCGGCGTCAGGTCGAATATCACCAGATCGAATCGTGTCGCCGCGGACGCCGCTGCCGCCGCGACGTAGTCGGCCGCGTCGCCGATCACCAACTCGACGCGCGGGTCGTCGAAAGCGCCGCCGTGCACCTCGGGCAAATGCTCGCGCGTCAGGCGCACAACCTCGGCGTCCAGCTCCGCGACGACAATGCGTTCGATGCCGGGATGCTTCAGCAATTGCCGCGCGGCGCCGCCGTCGCCGCCGCCCAGCACCAGCGCTGCCTTCGGCGCCGGATGCGTGAGCGCGGCCGGATGCACCATGCATTCGTGATAGATGAACTCGTCGCCGACGGACGTCATCGGCCGGCCGTCCAGCGTGAAGAGCCGGCCGAGCTGAGGCGTATCCCACACCTCGATACGCTGATATGGAGAGTCGACGCACGCGATCCGCCGCGCGTGCGGAAATCCGTAGACGGCGTCGGGACTTGGGTGAAACAGCAGCGGAGCGCTCACGGCGGACGGGCTCCATCAGGAGCGCGGTGGGTTCAGGTCGTCCGATTGTAAACGGCGCACCGGAGCAAACCGGAGCAAACCGCGGCACGCCCCGGCGGCCACGCGCGGCCTCGGGCCATGCGGGTTTCCGCTCGGGCGCCGCGCAACGTTCTGCTAGAATGTCACGCTTTCAGCCTTGTCCGTTTGCTCTGCCCGTTTCGCGTCTCCTGGCGCCGCACCGTGCGCCGAAGCGAACTGGCCGCCGAGCATCCGGGACTCAAGCGCACACCGCTTTCTGACTCTGTCTCCGGACTCGACATGACGACCCCGTCTCCCGCACCCACCTCCCTGATGGCCAACGCAATCCGTGCGTTGTCCATGGACGCCGTTCAAAAAGCGAATTCCGGTCACCCCGGCATGCCGATGGGCATGGCCGAAATCGGCGTGGCCTTGTGGTCGCGTCATCTGCGTCACAACCCGACGAACCCGCAGTGGTCGGACCGCGACCGCTTCGTGCTGTCGAACGGCCATGGCTCGATGCTGCTGTACTCGCTGCTGCATCTGACCGGCTACGATCTGCCGATCGACGAGCTGAAGAACTTCCGCCAGATGCATTCGAAGACGCCGGGTCACCCGGAATACGGCATCACGCCGGGCGTCGAAACGACCACCGGCCCGCTTGGCCAGGGTCTGGCGAACGCGGTCGGCATGGCGCTCGCCGAGTCGCTGCTCGCCACCGAATTCAACAAGCCCGACGCGACGATCGTCGACCATCACACGTACGTGTTCGTCGGCGACGGCTGCCTGATGGAAGGCATCTCGCACGAAGCCTGTTCGCTCGCGGGCGTGCTGAAGCTGAACAAGCTGATCGCGTTCTACGACGACAACGGCATCTCGATCGACGGCGAAGTGGTGCACTGGTTCCACGACGACACGCCGAAGCGCTTCGAAGCGTACGGCTGGAACGTGATCCCGAACGTGGTCGGCCATGACGTCGACGCGGTCGACGCCGCCATCGCCAAGGCCAAGCTGTCCGACAAGCCGACGCTGATCTGCTGCAAGACCGTGATCGGCGAAGGCGCGCCGACCAAGGCCGGCAGCCACGATTCACACGGCGCGCCGCTCGGCGACAAGGAAATCGCGGCCACGCGTGAAAAGATCGGCTGGAAGTGGGAACCGTTCGTGATTCCGCAGGAAGTCTACGCAGCGTGGGACGCCAAGGAAGCGGGCGCGCGCATCGAATCCGAGTGGAACAAGGCGTTCGCGGCCTACCAGGCCAAGTATCCGCAGGAAGCCGCCGAATTTACTCGCCGCATGGCCAAGCAGTTGCCGGCCGATTGGGCGGAACAGGCCAAGGCGATCGTCGCCGGCGCGAACGAACGCAAGGAAACCATTGCTACGCGTAAGGCGTCGCAACAGGCCATCGAAGGCCTTTCGGCTGTGCTGCCGGAACTGCTGGGCGGTTCCGCCGACCTGACCGGTTCGAACCTGACCAACTGGAAGGCCGCCAAGCCGGTGCGCGTGAACGCGGAAGGCCGCGCCGCGGGCAATTACGTGAACTACGGCGTGCGCGAATTCGGTATGAGCGCCGCGATCAACGGCCTCGCGCTGCATGGCGGCTTCAAGGCATTCGGCGGCACGTTCCTGACGTTCTCCGACTACAGCCGCAACGCGCTGCGCGTGGCCGCGCTGATGAAAGCGCCGTCGATCTTCGTGTTCACGCACGACTCGATCGGTCTCGGCGAAGACGGCCCGACCCACCAGTCGATCGAACACGTCGCGAGCCTGCGCCTGATTCCGCATCTGCAAGTGTGGCGCCCGGCCGACACGGTCGAAACGGCGGTGGCCTGGACCCACGCGGTCGAACACCATGGCCCGTCGGTCCTGATCTTCAGCCGTCAGAACCTGCTGTTCTCGGAACGCACGGACGCGCAGATCGCCAACATCGAGAAGGGCGGCTACGTGCTGCGCGACTGGAACGACGAAATCCCCGCACGCAAGATCATCCTGATCGCCACCGGTTCGGAAGTCGAACTGGCGCTGAACGCGGTCGAGCCGCTGGCACGTGAAGGCATCGGCGCACGCGTCGTGTCCATGCCGTCAACCACGGTGTTCGACAAGCAGGACGCCGAGTACCGCGAGCGCGTATTGCCGAACGGCGTACGCCGCGTCGCGATCGAAGCGGGCGTGACGGATTTCTGGCGCAAGTACGTGGGTCTGGAAGGCGGCGTGGTCGGCATCGACACGTTCGGCGAATCGGCCCCGGCTGGCGTGCTGTTCAAGCATTTCGGCTTCACCGTCGAGAACGTGGTAGCGACGGCTAAAGCGGCACTCGGCTGATCTTCGGCAAGTCTGGCCGCACGCGTTGCGGTCAGACTACGAAGCGCAGACGAATAGAGACGAATTTTTTTCAGCCATCAGGAGATAGACCATGACGATTCGCGTCGCAATCAACGGCTACGGCCGGATCGGCCGCAACACGCTGCGCGCCTTCTATGAAAACGGCAAGAAGCACGATATCGAAATCGTCGCCATCAACGATCTCGGCGATGCCAAGACCAACGCTCACCTGACGCAATACGACACCGCGCACGGCAAGTTCCCGGGCGAAGTGTCGGTGGACGGCGACTATCTGGTTGTGAACGGCGACAAGATCCGCGTGCTGGCCAACCGCAACCCGGCCGAACTGCCGTGGGGCGAGCTGAACGTCGACGTCGTGCTGGAATGCACGGGCTTTTTCACCACCAAGGAAAAGGCGAGCGCGCACATCAAGGGCGGCGCAAAGAAGGTGATCATCTCGGCGCCGGGCGGTAAAGACGTCGACGCAACGATCGTCTACGGCGTGAACCACCATGTGCTGAAGGCATCGGACACGGTAATCTCGAACGCATCGTGCACGACGAACTGCCTCGCGCCGCTCGTCAAGCCGCTGAACGACAAGATCGGCCTCGTGAACGGTCTGATGACGACGATTCACGCTTACACGAACGACCAGGTGCTGACGGACGTGTACCACGAAGACCTGCGCCGCGCGCGTTCGGCCACGCATAGCCAGATCCCGACCAAGACCGGCGCTGCGTCGGCGGTTGGCCTGGTGCTGCCGGAACTGAACGGCAAGCTCGACGGCTACGCGATTCGCGTGCCGACGATCAACGTGTCGGTGGTCGATCTGTCGTTCATCGCCGCGCGCGACACGACGGTCGAAGAAGTCAACGCGATCATGAAGGAAGCGTCGGAAGGCTCGCTGAAGGGCATCCTCGGTTACAACGAGGCACCGCTGGTGTCGATCGACTTCAACCACAACCCGGCTTCGTCGACGTTCGACGCAACGCTGACCAAGGTGTCGGGCCGTCTGGTGAAGGTGTCGAGCTGGTACGACAACGAGTGGGGCTTCTCGAACCGCATGCTGGATACGGCTGTGGCGCTGGCCAACGCGAAGTAAGGTCGATGACGCGTCGCGCTGCCGGTTTTGAGTCGGCGGTGCGGAGCGTTAGAGGCAAAGAAAAGCCGCTCTCCGGAGCGGCTTTTTTTTACGCTCGCGCTTGGGCGTCCGCTCGTGTGCGTTAGGCGCGTCTATCTCTACGTCCGTGCCTGCGGCGTTGGAAAGTACACACCCGCGCGCTGCGCCGCGTTCGAAATATGCGTCTCGATCGCGTGGCCGGCAGCGACGGAATCGCGCGCCTTCAGCGCATCCAGAATCACACGATGTTCGAAGTACGTGGACAACACCAGCTCGCGCCGGTAGAACGGCATGCGCTGGCTTTCCTTCATGATGTCCGCGCTGCTGCTCAGAATCGATTCGATCGCCGCGTTGCCGGCAATATTCACGATCCGCATGTGGAAGTCGTAGTCGAGGCGGGCGGCTTCGTCGAGTTCGTCGCAGGCGAGCGCCGTTTGCATGGCCGTGATGTTGTTCTCGAACCAGGCGAGGTCGGCCTCGCTGACGGCGAGCGCCGCCATGCGCGCGATAAAACCTTCCAGCGCGTAGCGCATCTGGTAGGTATCCGGCAACGACGATTGCTCCGCGAAACGCCACGATTGCGCGGCCGTGGCCTGCGCACTTTCCACATAGACGCCCTTGCCGGGCCGTATCACCAGCAGACCGAGCGCTTCGAGCGTGGACAACGCCTCGCGCAACGAAGCGCGACTAATCTCCAGTTCCTCGGAAAGCTGACGCTGCGCCGGCAGCAAACTGCCCACCGGATAGACGCCCGCTTCGATCCGCTCGCGAATGGTCGCGATGGCGGCGTCGGTGACGGTGTGCGGGGCGTTTTTCATCGTAACTCACTTGAAAGCGTGGTCAGACCAGCATTGTATTACGCGCACTGAACGCTCATGCGGCCCATCTTCGTGCATTCGCGATACGACCCGAAATGCTTGGAAAAACAACGGGTAAACACTGTTCGTTGAAACCTTGACGTCAGTATATCGGCTTCCTACTATCTGCCATAACAGTACTGGTCGGACCAGTCTGAACAGATCAGCATCTCAACCAGGAGAAAGCCGTGTTGAAGTTTTTCAATTCGCTGTTTGGCCGGGTCGTCATAGCGCTGGTGGCCGGTATCGTGATCGGCGCCGTGTATCCGCATTTCGCCCAGTCGCTGCGCCCGCTCGGCGACGGTTTTCTCAAGCTGATCAAGATGGTGATCGGCCCGATCGTGTTCTGCGTCGTGGTGAGCGGCATGGCGCATGCCGGCGATCTGCGCAAAGTCGGTCGCGTCGGTTTAAAGGCGGTGGTCTACTTCGAGGTCATGACGACGATCGCGCTGGTGATCGGCGCGGTACTCGCGTACGCCACGCGTCCTGGTGTCGGCATGAACATCAATCTGCATTCGCTCGATCCCGCGTCGCTCGCCACGTACACCGAGAACGCCAAGAGCCTCAAGGACACGGCGGGCTTTCTGCTGAAGATCATTCCCGACACGGCGATCAACGCGTTTGCGACCGGCGACATCCTGCAGATTCTGGTGTTTTCGGTGCTGTTCGGCTCGGCGCTGTCGCTGCTCGGTAATAAGGCACAGCGCGTCAGCAGCCTGATCGACGAACTGTCGCAAGTGTTTTTCCGCGTGATGGGTTTCATCATCAAGCTCGCGCCGCTCGGCGTGCTCGGCGCGATTGCTTTCACGACGGGCACCTACGGCGTCGAATCGCTGAAGCAGCTCGGCATGCTGGTGCTGGTGTTCTACGCAAGCTGCTTCGTGTTCGTGGTCGTGGTGCTGGGTGTGGTGATGCGGCTGGCCGGTTTCAGCGTCTTCAAGCTGATTCGCTATCTGCGCGAAGAACTGTCGATCGTGCTCGGCACCGCTTCGTCCGACGCCGTGCTGCCGCAGATCATGCGCAAGCTCGAATGGATGGGCGTGAAGGATTCGACTGTCGGCCTGGTGATTCCGACCGGCTACTCGTTCAATCTCGACGGCTTCTCCATCTATCTCACGCTTGCGGTGATCTTTATCGCGCAGGCCACCAACACGCCGCTGTCGTTGCATGACCTGATCGTGGTGGTGCTGGTGTCGCTGGTGACGTCGAAGGGCGCACACGGCATTCCCGGCTCGGCGATCGTGATTCTGGCCGCGACGCTGTCCGCGATTCCGGCGATCCCTGTGCTCGGCCTCGTGCTAATCCTGCCGGTCGACTGGTTCGTCGGTATTGCTCGCGCCTTGACCAACCTGATCGGCAATTGCGTGGCGACGGTGGTGGTCGCCGTTTGGGAAAACGATATCGACCGGGTGCGCGCGCATCGCGTGCTGAACCGTGATGCGGCGCTGCGCTACGTACCGGCCGGCGAAGATGCGGGCGACGAGCATGCGGCGGGCGAACACGCACCGGCGCTCTGATTTCCCGCCTGAATCCGAATTGCATTGCGCGCGCCGACGCCGCGCGCCTCCAGCCTCGGCGGATGACGACCATCCGCCGACACTTCTTCACCTTTTCGTAGCCTGACCGAGACTATGGCCAATCCGATCCTCGACTCCAACGCCCCCGCTTTCACGCGCCGCTACATGAATCTCGCCGATCCGCGCTTGGGCGCGAAAGCGCTCCACGCCAGCGACGAATTCTTCGCGCCCAAGGAACGCATGCTGGAGCCGCAACCGGCGGTGTTCATCCCCGGCAAATACGACGACCACGGCAAGTGGATGGACGGTTGGGAAACCCGCCGCAAGCGCACCACCGGTCACGACTACTGCGTGATTCGCCTCGCGCGTCCGGGCGTCGTGCATGGCGTCGATCTGGACACGAGTCACTTCACCGGCAACTTCCCACCGGCCGCGTCGATCGAAGCCTGCTACGCGGACGGCGACGTGCCGCCCGATAACGCCGACTGGCAACCGCTCGTGCCGGCCACCACGCTGCAAGGCAACCAGCACCACTACGTCGAAGTGAGCGACGCGCGCGCGTTCACGCATTTGCGGGTGAATCTGTATCCGGACGGTGGCCTCGCACGCTTGCGCGTGTATGGTCAGCCGAAGCGAGACTGGGAACGGATCGACAGCGGCACGCTGCTGGATCTCGCCGCCGTGGAGAACGGCGCGTATCTGGTCGCGGCCAACAACCAGCATTTCGGCCCGGCCTCGCAAATGCTAATGCCGGGCCGTGGCGTGAACATGGGCGACGGCTGGGAAACCCGCCGCCGCCGCGAGCCGGGTAACGACTGGGCGATCGTCGCGCTGGCGCGGCCGGGCGTGATCCGTAAGATCGAAGTCGACACCGCGCACTTCAAGGGCAACTACCCGGACCGCTGCTCCCTGCAAGCGGCCACGGTGACCGGCGGCACCGACGATTCGCTCATCACGCAGGCCATGTTCTGGCCGGTGCTGCTCGGCGAACAGAAGCTGCAGATGGACCACGTCCACACGTTCGCGGACGGCATCGCGTCGCTGGGTCCGGTCACGCATGTGCGTTTCAACATGTTTCCGGACGGCGGCGTGTCGCGCTTGCGCTTGTGGGGCGAACTCGCGTAACGGAGCCCGTCGATGAAAACATTGCAGATGGAGCGCCTGACGCGCTCGGCCTTCGCGCCGTTCGGCGACGTGATCGAACTGGACGGCGCACGCCACTTCGCGATCAACGGCGGCACGACCGAGCGCTTTCACGACCTCGCCAACGTCGACGTGACGGAGCAGGGCGGCCGGCCGCTGATCAACCTGTTTCGCGCGCAACCGCGCGCGCTGCCGGTGGAGATCACGATGATGGAGCGGCATCCGCTCGGCAGTCAGGCTTTCATTCCGTTGACGGCAGGCCGTTATCTGGTGGTGGTCGCGCCGGCGGGCGAATTCGACCCGTCGCGAATGCGCGCCTTCTGGACCGACGCGTGGCAGGGCGTGAACTATGCGAAAGGCGTCTGGCATCACCCGTTGCTGGCGCTCGATCGGGTGAGCGATTTCGTGGTGGTCGATCGCGGCGGCGAGCAGCCCAATTGCGATGAATTGTCATTAGCCGAGCCGTGGCGACTGGCGTTCGAAGCGAGCGCGGCGCTGGTCGAATAAGGCTAGACGCGCGCGTTGCGGAAAGACCGCATTTCACCGCGCTACAAAAGCAGAAAGACCCGGCCGATTCGCATCGGCCGGGTCTTTTTTTGCCTGCCCGCCGGACCGCGCACCCCGACGCGGCCGACTCTCGCTCGCTACGCCCGAAGGCGCGTCAATGCTTGCGATGCGGGCAATTTTCCTTGGTGCACGCACCGTACAGCGCGAGCGCGTGTTCCTGCAGTTTGAAACCGCGTTCCTTCGCAATGGATTGCTGACGGCTTTCGATCTCGGAGTCGAAAAACTCCTCGACGAGCCCGCAATCGAGGCAAACGAGGTGGTCGTGGTGCGACCCTTCGTTCAGTTCGAACACCGCCTTACCCGATTCGAAGTTGCTGCGCGACAGCAGGCCAGCCTGCTCGAACTGCGTCAGCACGCGATACACGGTTGCCAGGCCGATATCGAGTTCTTCGTGCAAGAGGTTGCGGTACACATCTTCGGCGGTCAGGTGACGCACCGGGCTGTGCTGGAATATCTCAAGGATTTTGAGGCGCGGAAGGGTCGCCTTGAGCCCGATATTCTTGAGATCGGTTGGATTGGTCATGACAAGGGATCCCTAGAGTACAATGCTGGGCTCTCATAGTAATGTGTTTTTGCCGTTCTGGTCATCTTCGATGGAATGAAACTCGCGCGGCTCGTCCACGGGCCCGCACGGTGAGTGAAATGATTTCAAAATCTCAATTGATCTACCGGGGGAGCCGCATGCGGGGTACCTTGATCGCTGTTGCGACTGTCGCGGTTCTTGCCGGATGTTCCACTTACGACAGCCTGACACAGCGCGTTGCCCAAAGCATCACGCCGTACCGCATCACGGTCGTGCAGGGCAACTTTGTTTCGAAAGAAGCGGCAGCGCAAATGCAGGCCGGCATGTCGCGCGCGCAGGTGAAGCAACTGCTCGGCACGCCGCTGTTGACCGACATGTTCCACGCGGACCGCTGGGACTACGTGTTCTATTTCAAGCGTGGCTCGACCAACGTCGTGCAGCAGCGCGATTTCGTGGTGATGTTCTCGGGTGACCGCGTCGCGAGCTGGAGCGGCGGCGAAGATCTGCCGTCCAACCTCGAGTTGCTGGCTGAAATCGACGGCGACAAGCTCGGCAAGAAGAAGGCTGCGGCGTTGCTCAGCCCGGCCAGCGGCGCGAGCGCGCCGGCTGCTGCCGCTGCTGCACCGGCCTCGTCGGCAGCTACCGACGGCGCTGCCGCTGCGGCGGTGCCGTCCACGGACGCCAACGCGGAAGCGGCGCAAGCCGCCAATCGCGCGACCAACGCGGTGTCGTCGGGCGGCGGCTTGCGGCCGTCCGTGCCTAGCGCGCCGACCGCCAGCGGTGGCGGCATTCCGTCAACGGGGCCGACGGCAGCAGGTCAGCCGCAGTTCCAGTTCCACCGTCCGCCGCCGCCGCAAAATCCGAATACGGACAACAGCAATCCGGTCGGCCCGACGGGTCCGCAAAGCAGCAACGGCGGCCCGACGTACAACGCACCGCTGACCTCTTCTCCGTCGACTTCGGGAACGGGCGGCTAATCCCGCTGTCCGTGTCTTAAGACGGGCACAGGATCGGGCACCGCGCACGCGCCATCGCGTCGTGTGCGGTGCCGGTCCGGTTCTCTGCAGTTTTCAGTGATGCGCGTCGCCCGGGCGTGCTGCCCGCCGCCGCTTTCCCCCGCATTTGCCGGGGTTTTTGCTTTTTCCGAACCCTCGAAGCCATGAAAATTGCCATTGCTGGCGCATCGGGCCGTATGGGCCGCATGCTCATCGAAACCGTCCTCAACGATGCCGGCGTCACGCTGTCCGGCGCGCTCGACCGGGCGGACTCTCCGCAACTCGGCCAGGACGCCGGCGCGTTTCTCGGCAAACAGACGGGCGTGCTGCTCACCGACGACATCGAGCGCGTGTTCGCCGAGTCCGACTACCTGATCGACTTCACGCGCCCCGAAGGCACGCTGATGCATCTCGAAGCGGCGCAGCGCCACAACGTGAAAATGGTGATCGGTACGACCGGCTTCGACAACGACCAGAAGGCGCAACTGCGCGCTGGCGCGGAGAAGGTCGCCATCATGTTCGCGTCGAACATGAGCGTCGGCGTGAACGTCACGCTGAAGCTGCTGGAGTTCGCGGCGAAGCATTTCGCGACCGGCTACGACATCGAGATTATCGAGGCGCATCACCGTCACAAGGTCGACGCGCCGTCCGGCACGGCGTTGACCATGGGCGAAACGATTGCCCACGCACTCGGCCGCAATCTCGACGACTGCGCGGTCTACAGCCGCGAAGGCGTGACCGGCGAGCGCGATCCGTCCACCATCGGTTTTTCGGCGATTCGTGGCGGCGACATTGTCGGCGATCACACGGTGCTGTTCGCGGGCATCGGCGAGCGGATCGAAATCACGCACAAATCGGCGAGCCGTCTGTCGTATGCGCAAGGCGCGCTTCGTGCTGTGCGTTTCCTCGAAGGCCACGCAAGCGGCTTTTTCGACATGCAAGACGTGCTCGGCCTGCGCGACGCAGGTTAAGCACGCCACGCAAGCAGGCTGCAGGGGCACACGCTGCCCCTGTTCGCGCCCCTGAAATCACTTTCCCCCGGCGAGGTCAGATGGCAGGCAGCAGCGGCATCATCCATTACCTGCAAACCAGCGACGCGATCACGCATGGCGTCGCGTACGTGCTGCTGGCCATGTCGATTGCGAGCTGGTGCTTTCTGATCGTCAAAAGCTGGATTCTCACGCGCGCCAAGCGTCAAACGAACCGCGCGATTGCGCAGTTCTGGCAGGCGACCACGCTATCCGACGGCGTCGCCGCGCTAAAGCGCGTGGATCGCGAGCGTGTTTTCACGCCGCTCGCCGAGGCCGCGCTACACGCAGCCGAGGTGGATATTCCAGGGGCGTTGCTGGCGCGCGTCGAGCGCAGCGAACGGGTGCTGCGGGCGTTGCGGCAGGCGCTCAATGCGTCGCAGCGGCGGCTCGAGTTTGGTCAGGTGCTGCTGGCTTCGGTGGGCAGTACGGCGCCGTTCGTCGGCCTGCTCGGCACCGTGTGGGGTATTTATCACGCGCTCGGCAGCATTGCGGCGAGCGGCCAGGCGCAGATCGAGAATGTCGCCGGTCCGGTCGGCGAGGCGCTGATCATGACTGCGTTCGGTCTGGTGGTCGCGATTCCGGCTGTGCTCGCGTACAACGTGCTGGGACGGATGGCGCGGCAATTGTCCGAGGAACTCGACGGCTTCGCGCACGACCTGCACGCCTACGTGTGCGCACCGGCCGAGCAGCGCGAAGCGCCGGCCCGCGTCCAGCAGACCTCGACTCACTGACCCACCGAACCATCCGCGCGCGTCTTGCGGCACCCAGGCAAAAGGAGGCGACATGGCATTCGGCGGACTCGAAAAAAAGCAGACGGCCGCGCCGATGGCCGAGATCAACATGACGCCGCTGATCGACGTGATGTTGGTGCTGCTGGTGATTTTCATCATCACCGCACCCTTGTTCACGCACGCGATCCGGCTGGATCTGCCGAAAGTCGCATCGGCGCCCGCGCGCCAGACGCCGCAAACCATTTCGCTTTCCATCGACGCCGCCGGCAAGCTCTACTGGAACGCCAAGCCCATCACCTTGGAGCAGATGCGCGCCCAGTTCGCGCAGGCGGGAAAGCAGGCGGACCAGCCGGAAATCCAGCTACGCGCGGAGCGTTCCACGCGTTACGAAGTGATCGCGCAGGTCATGGGCGCGGCGCAGCAGGCCGGGCTCGAGCGGATCGGCTTCGTGACGGACCCGCCGCCGCCGGGCGGATTGCCGCCGCAGGGCGTCGCGCACTAGTCGCGTAGCCGGCGCGGACTCGGCGCGGACTCGGCGCCTGCACGGTGCGCATTCAGCGCGCACCAGTCGCGCGGGAACGCATCACCGCGCCTGACGCCGCGCGGCGTACCCGCCCGCGAACGGTATAATCAGCCCTTTCCCCCGCAGAGGGGAATCGACGCCATTTCATCCAGCAGAGCACCAAAGCGGCCGGTGCGAAAGCACCGAACCCAGCGATCCCATCACACCATGCACGAAAAATACGTTCCCTCCGACGTCGAATCCGCCGCGCAAGGGCAATGGCGCGCCATCGACGCGTACAAGACTTCGGAAACCACCGAGAAACCCAAGTTCTACTGCGTCTCGATGCTGCCGTACCCGTCGGGCAAGCTGCACATGGGCCACGTGCGCAACTACACGATCAACGACGTGATGTACCGCTATCTGCGGATGAACGGCTACAACGTGCTGATGCCGATGGGTTGGGACGCGTTCGG
This sequence comes from Paraburkholderia sp. BL21I4N1, assembly GCF_002973525.1. GTDB lineage: Bacteria > Pseudomonadota > Gammaproteobacteria > Burkholderiales > Burkholderiaceae > Paraburkholderia. The sequence continues at coordinate 226,038 of NZ_PVEN01000008.1, read as the reverse complement.
CATGCCGGCGGAAAACGCGGCAATGGCCAACAACGTGCCGCCCGCGAAGTGGACCTACGACAACATCGCTTACATGAAGAAGCAGATGCAGTCCATGGGCCTCGCGATCGACTGGTCGCGTGAAGTCGCGACCTGCAGCCCCGATTACTACAAATGGAACCAGTGGCTGTTCCTGAAGATGCTCGAAAAGGGCATCGCGTACAAGAAAACGGGCACCGTGAACTGGGATCCGATCGACCAGACCGTGCTCGCGAACGAGCAGGTGATCGACGGCCGCGGCTGGCGTTCGGGCGCGCTGGTCGAAAAGCGCGAAATCCCGATGTACTACATGCGCATCACGCAATACGCGGACGAACTGCTGAACGACCTCGAAGGCCTCGGCTGGCCCGAGCGTGTCAAGGTCATGCAGCAGAACTGGATCGGCAAGAGCTTCGGCGTGAACTTCGGCTTCCCGTATGAGATCGACGGTGAACAGAAGCTGCTGCGCGTGTTCACCACGCGCGCTGATACCGTCATGGGCGTCACGTTCTGCGCGATTGCCGCCGAGCATCCGCTCGCCACGCGTCTCGCGAAAGACAAGCCGGAACTCCTGCCCTTCATCGAAGAATGCAAGCGCGGCGGTGTCGCTGAAGCCGACGTCGCGACTATGGAAAAGAAGGGCATGGGCACGGGCTTCTACGTCACGCATCCGCTGACGCAGGAACAGATCGAAGTGTGGATCGGCAATTACGTGCTGATGAGCTACGGCGAAGGCGCGGTCATGGGCGTGCCGGCGCACGACGAGCGCGATTTCGCATTCGTGAAGAAATACAGCCTGCCGATCAAGCAGGTGGTGGCCGTCGAAGGTAAGGTGTTTTCCACCGAAGCCTGGCAGGAATGGTATGGCGAGAAGACCGGCACGCTGATCAACAGCGGCAAGTACGACGGCCTCGCCTACGAACCGGCGGTCGACCAGATCGCCGCCGACCTGAAGGAACTCGGCCTCGGCGACAAGCAGATCACGTGGCGTCTGCGTGACTGGGGCGTGTCGCGCCAGCGTTATTGGGGCACGCCTATTCCTATCATCCACTGCCCGAAGTGTGGCGACGTGCCGGTGCCGGAACAGGATCTGCCGGTGGTGCTGCCGGAAGACCTCGTACCGGACGGCACGGGCAATCCGCTCGCCAAGTCCGAAGCGTTCGTGAACTGCACCTGCCCGACGTGCGGCAGCGCGGCTAAACGCGAAACCGACACGATGGACACCTTCGTCGATTCGTCGTGGTACTTCTACCGCTACGCGTCGCCGGATGCGAAGACCATGGTCGACGAGCGCACCGATTACTGGGCGCCGATGGATCAGTACATCGGCGGTATCGAGCACGCGATTCTGCACCTGCTGTACTCGCGTTTCTGGGCGAAGGTGATGCGCGACCTGGGTCTCGTCAAGTTCGGCGAACCGGCGAAGAACCTGCTCACGCAGGGCATGGTGCTCAACGAAACGTACTACCGTGAAAGCGAGGCCGGCAAGAAGACCTGGTACAACCCGGCCGACGTCACGGTCTCGTTCGACGACAAGGGCCGCCCGGTCGGCGCGGTCCTGAACGCGGACGGCCAACCGGTCGTGCTCGGCGGCGTCGAGAAGATGTCGAAGTCGAAGAACAACGGCGTCGATCCGCAACTGCTGATCGACCAGCACGGCGCGGACACCGCGCGTCTATTCGTGATGTTCGCCGCCCACCCTGAGCAGTCGCTCGAGTGGTCCGGTTCGGGCGTGGAAGGCGCGAGCCGTTTCCTGCGTCGCGTGTGGAGTTTTAGTCAGGCGAACGAAGCTGCGTTGCGTGCGGGCGGCACGGTCGAGGCCGCAACACTGGGCGACGTCGACAAAACGCTGCGCCGCGAGATTTACAGCGTGCTGAAGCAGGCTGATTTCGACTACCAGCGTCTGCAGTACAACACGGTGGTATCGGCCGCGATGAAAATGCTCAACGCGCTAGACAGCGCGAAGGGCGCGCAACCGGCCGTACTGCGCGAAACGTACAGCGTGATGTTGCGCGTGCTGTATCCGGTGGTGCCGCACCTCACGTTCCAGTTGTGGCAGGAACTCGGTTTCGCCGACGTCCACGGTTCGCTGCTCGACGCGGCATGGCCGAAGGTCGACGAGCAGGCATTGGAACAGTCGGAGATCGAACTCGTGCTGCAGGTGAACGGCAAGGTGCGCGGCGCGATCACCGTGGCGAAAGACGCCACGCGTGAAGCGATCGAACAGCTCGCGGCCGCTCACGAGATGGTCGCGAAGTTCAGCGAAGGCAAGGCGCCGAAGAAGATCGTCGTGGTGCCGGGCCGCCTCGTGAACGTGGTCGTTTGACGCGCGACGAGAACATGACAGCGGACAGGAGCGGCCGCGCAGGGCGGCGCCTGTCTCTCGCTGCGGAATCTACTGCGAACCAGGAGCCAATGTGACTCGCAGAATGGTATTGACGCTGGCTTGCAGCGTGCTGATGTTGTCCGCTTGCGGCTTCCAGTTGCGCGGCCAGCAGGACTACGCGTTCAAACGCCTCTATATCGCCGGCGGTTCGCCCGCGGCCAATGCGCGCCTCACGCGCATGGTGCAAGGCGGCAGCGATACGGTGGTGGTCACCGCGCTCGCCAATTCCGACGCGACGCTGCAATTGAACGAAGCCCGCAGCGTCAGCACGCTGACGCTGAATTCGCTCGGCGTGGTCGAGGAGTATCAGATGAATCTCTCGATGAACTACACGCTGGTCGGCAAAGATGGCACGGTGCTGATTCCGCCGAGCGTGATCGGGTTGAACCGCGCAATGACTTATAGCGACCAGTATTCGCAGGCCAAGGCTGCGGAGTCCGACATCCTGTTCGCCGATATGGAAAACGACGCGATCGACCAGCTTACGCGCCGTCTGTCGATCGTGCGTTCGCTGCATCCGGCGCCGGGTCAGGAAGTGCCGGCGGTGTCGCCGCGCGCGCCGTTGCCGCCACCGCCGCTGTGAGCGTGGTGCTTCGTTCAACTTTGCCGGACGCTCCGCATGCAACTGCGACTTGACGCGCTCGAAGCGCATCTCGCCAAGGGACTCGCCGGTCTCTACGTCGTGTACGGCGACGAGCATCTGCTCGCGCAGGAAGCGTGCGACCGCATTCGTGCCACGGCGCGCGCGGCTGGCTTCACCGACCGCTCGGTGTTCACCGTGGAGCGTGGGTTCGACTGGAGTTCGCTACTCGGCGCGAGTCAATCGATGTCGCTGTTCGGCGACCGTCAACTGGTCGAATTGCGGATTCCATCGGGCAAGCCCGGCAAGGAAGGCGCGGATGCGTTGAAGGCGCTTGCCGCCGCGGTCAACGACGATGTGCTGACCATGGTCACGTTGCCGCGTCTCGACGCGGCAACGCAGAAATCGGCGTGGTTCACGGCGCTGGCCGACGCCGGCGTCGCGTTGAAGATCGATCCGGTGGAGCGCGCGCAGTTGCCGAACTGGGTCGGCCAGCGGCTCGCGGCGCAGGGGCAGCGGGTTGCGGCCGGCGAAGAAGGGCGGCGCGCGCTGGCCTTTATCGCTGAACGGGTGGAAGGCAATCTGCTGGCCGCGCATCAGGAAATTCAGAAGCTCGGGCTGTTGTATCCGGCGGGGTCGTTGAGTTTCGACCAGGTTCAGGACGCTGTGTTGAACGTCGCGCGTTACGACGTTTTCAAGCTGAACGAGGCGATGCTCGCGGGCGACGTCGGTCGTCTGTCACGTATGCTCGACGGGCTGCGTGGCGAAGGCGAGGCTGCGGTGCTGGTGTTGTGGGCGGTCGTCGAAGAAGTGCGCACGCTGCTGCGGATCAAGCGCGGCGTGGAGGCGGGTAAGCCGCTTGCGATGCTGGTGCGTGAGAACCGTGTGTGGGGGCCGCGCGAGCGGTTGATCGGACCGGCGCTTTCACGTGTAACGGAAGGGGCGCTGGAAAAGGCGCTTGCTTTGGCGGCCAAGCTGGATCGGCAGGTGAAGGGTTTGTCCGGCGGGACGCGGGGAAACCATCGCAACGATCCGCCGCCCGATCCGTGGGATGGTCTGTTCGAGCTGGCGATGACCGTGGCGTCGCCAAAAACGTTGGCCGTGCCGCCACTGCGGCCTCGGAGCGCAGCGACTGCTGCGCCGTCGCGCCGGCCAGTTTGAGCTGTGAGGCGGCGCTGGCGGCCCAAACCGCCACGCCAGGCAAAGCACCGCCGCGCGTCTTACAATCGCTTGATGTTTCGCTAATTCTGTCAGTCCGCCCCGCCTGAGCGTGGCGCGGCACCAAGAGAATCTCCATGGATATCGACCAGTACATGACCGACCTCGGCCGCCGCGCCCGTCACGCTTCGCGCGCGATGGCGCGGGCGTCGACGGCGGCGAAGAATGCCGCGCTCGCGGCCGTTGCTCACGCCATTGAACGCGATACCGTGTTGCTGAAAGAAGCCAACGCGCGCGACCTCGCCAAGGCCCGCGACAAAGGACACGACGCGGCGTTTATCGACCGTCTCACGCTGTCGGACAAGGCGCTGAAGACGATGGTCGAAGGCTTGCGGCAGGTCGCCGGACTGGCCGATCCGATCGGTGAAATCGGCAACATGAAGTTTCGGCCGAGCGGCATTCAGGTGGGTCAGATGCGTGTGCCGCTGGGCGTGATCGGCATCATCTACGAATCGCGGCCGAACGTGACGATCGACGCCGCCGCACTGTGCCTGAAATCGGGCAACGCGACGATTCTGCGCGGCGGTTCCGAGGCGCTCGAGTGCAATACGGCGCTGGCGAAGTTGATCGGCGAAGGCCTGGAAGCGGCCGGATTGCCGCAAGACGCGGTGCAAGTGGTGGCCACGGCGGATCGCGCGGCCGTCGGCAAGCTCATCACGATGACGGAATACGTCGACGTGATCGTGCCGCGTGGCGGCAAGAGCCTGATTGCGCGTCTGATCGAAGAAGGCCGCGTGCCGATGATCAAGCACCTCGACGGCATCTGCCATGTGTATGTGGACGATCGCGCGGATCTGACGAAAACGCTGACCGTTTGCGATAACGCGAAGACGCACCGCTACGGCACCTGCAACACGATGGAAACGCTGCTGGTTGCGCGTGATATCGCGGCTGAGGTATTGCCGGCGCTGGGCAAGCTGTATCGCGCGAAAGAAGTCGAGTTGCGCGTGGATGCGGCGGCGCGAGCGGTGTTGTCGGCTGCGGGCGTGGCGCCGCTTGTCGATGCCACCGAGGAAGACTGGCGCACCGAGTATCTTGCGCCGGTCCTGGCGATCAAGGTGGTCGACGGTCTTGACGCGGCGATCGAGCACATCAACGAATACGGCTCGCATCACACCGATGCGATCGTCACCGAAGACCACGACCGCGCCATGCGCTTTCTGCGCGAAGTCGATTCGGCGAGCGTAATGGTGAACGCGTCGACGCGTTTCGCCGATGGTTTCGAATTCGGCCTTGGCGCAGAAATCGGTATCTCGAACGACAAACTGCATGCGCGTGGGCCGGTGGGTCTGGAAGGGCTGACGTCGCTCAAGTATGTCGTGCTGGGTCATGGCGAAGGCCGCCAATAAGTGGCGAGCGTTCGTCGCGAGCGCTGATTGAAAAAGCGGCTGCGCAACGCAGCCGCGCTCGCACTTGCCGCCGCTTCCGCCCGATTCGCACACACTAACGAACCCCACAACAACAGGTGCTCCCGATGCTTTGGGTCAAAACATTTCACATTGTCCTGGTGGCTTCCTGGTTTGCCGGCCTGTTCTATTTACCGCGCATCTTCGTCAATCTGGCGATGGAAACGGATACGGCTGCAACGGCGCGTCTCCTGACGATGGCGCGAAAATTGTTCCGCTTCATGACATTCATCGCGGTGCCGGCGCTGGCCTGTGGTATCTGGCTGTGGCTAGTGATCGGGATTGGCCGCGGGCAGGGCTGGATTCACGCGAAGGTCGGCGTGGTGGTCTTGTTGATCATCTATCACGCGTACTGCGGTGTGTTGCTGCGGACTTTTGAACGTGGCGAGAACCGTCGTTCGGATAAGTGGTATCGGATGTTCAATGAGTTGCCCGTGCTGGGCATGCTGGCGGCTGTGGCGCTGGTGGTGATCAAACCGTTTTAAGCTTTGGGTGGGAGCGCAACGCTCCACACTGTTAGACGTTATGCACCGACCCGAGAGTCGTATGTGACGACGCGACACGCCAGGTGTCGCCACGTCGCACATACAGGTCGGTGAACGCGTAATCGATCGTTTTTAAACCCGATGCCGGCGTGTAGTGATTGACGCCGGACACCATCGCGACATTCCCCAGTACACGTACTCTCAGATCGCCGAGCGACTGCGCGGCGCCAGGCGGCAAGGACGGTGCGAACAGCACGTCGGCTTTGCTGCGACGGGCGCCGTTTGGCATGGTTTCGACGAAGGAGTTGTCGAGTAGTTGGTCGAGCGTGGCGCGGTCGCCGTGAGCGACGGCGTCGACCCACATCTGCTCGATCGAAACCAGTGTGGCGTCAACTTGAACCTCGGTGTGGAGGCCGACGGCCAACACGCAAGTTGATAGGCCGAGGGTGGTCAGGAAGGCAAAATATTTCATATTCCCTGTTTATGGAAGAAAGGTGCGTTAAATGTCACGCGGCGACTAAACCGCAATGAATCATGATCACGCTCCATTGCCTGATTTGCGCATGCGCGATGACACGGCGCGCCAGCCGTTCGGTCGTCTGGCGTAGACATCGGTGAACAAGAAATAGATTGCTTTAGCGCTGGGTGCCGGTTGGTAGTGGTTGACGCCGGTTACAACGGCAATGTCGCCGATTACCCGTACGTTGACCTCCGTAAGTGTCTGGCTCGAACCGGCAGGAAGTCCCGGCGCGGAAAGCGCGTCCGCTTTGCTACGGCGTGCTCCGTTGGACATCGTCTCGACGAACGAGTCATCCAGAATTTGGTCGAGTACGGCGTGATCGTGGCGGGACGAGGCATTTACCCAGGATTGTTCAAGGGCAGCTAACGCCGCTTCGTCCGATGTTGCGGTGGATGCCTGCGATGCAACGGGCGAAAGCAGCAGGCCGACGGTAGCCAGGATGGTAAAGCGGTTCATGAAAACTCCTGAAGAGAGTGAATACGTTCTCAAATACGGTTGTCGATCCGGAGCTGCGATCGAGAATCGTCTGGTGTTGATAAGAAGATGACGGCGTTTAAATTTGGATGCAGGCTCGTTGCGCAAAATGGGATTGATTGGTTGGTTGGCGTTTTATCTGTCGTCACTTTAATAGGTCAGCTTTTGAGGCCTTGGGTCCAATTTTGTCGGCGACCAGTGGGTTAATCCACAGGATTAGTCTTAATTTTCTTATTTTGATGTGAGAAAGTCTGAGCGTGGATCGTATTTGTCAGGGTGCGCGCAGAGATTCTCGTTGGTGGCGGGGGAATAAAATTTAAAAATAGGAGGGATCCTATTTTTATTCTAACGTGCGCCGCACGCAGAGATTTTTGAGTCTCAAATCGCTTAGTCAGCGTGCGACCACCTTCTGATAAGCCCATCAGCTAAGAGATGTATGTTTTTGACCTGACGATCAGCACGTCAAACGGTCCACGGTGTGACGCGTACGAGCGACGAGTTATGGATATGCGGCGCCGCATCATGGCTGGCCGACCAAGTCCCTCGTCGGTTGTTTCGTCGTTCAGTTTCGCGTCGCGCAATCAGGATTTTCTTAATTTTTAAAATAGAACGAATCAGCCTAAATTTTTATATTTCAGATTTTTGTCTGTGAATATTAGGACCTTTCCTAGGTAAATTGGTTGTTCTGTCTGGTTGACGAGGAATTGTCCTAAGTATAATTGAATTTTAAGAATTGTCCCATTAAAGCGTGAGTCGCTTAAACATACATTTGTGTCACCAGCCGAAGGGTGAGTGACGTGGTCCGAAAATTCTCATTCGTATGACCGCTTTTTCATTCCCTCGGTGACCGACTGATATGCGTGAAGCGCCGACTTGGTCGCTTGCAAAACAGATCAGTTACTACACTTTCAACAGGATGAAATCGTGAACAAGTCGTACAAAACCGTTTGGAATGAAACTACCGGAACCTATGTGGCTGCATCGGAAGTGGCGAGGAGTCGGGGGAAGAAGAGTAAGAGCAAGAGCGTGCTTGTTGCCGCGATCCTGGCAGCAGGCGCTGGCGCTTCGGTGAGTGCAAGCGCCGGCGGATTGGACAGTGGCTCAGTAGTGGACGGCAATCAGGAGGTCATTGGTGCGGGCGCTTTCGTGATTACCGACGCAGCCGACGTCGGTCAGGTGTGGGACGTGATCCCGGCCGGCTCAGGTAGTGACGGCCTTCAGGCAACTTTGCTCAGGGGCGGCATGCTCAAAGCCGGTGCAGGCGGCTCGGGCATCGATACGACGGGGCTGAACACCTCGTACAAGACCGCAGCGTACTATTCGCAGGTCGCCGGCATGGGTGACAGCGTTGGCTCGACCCCCCCGTCGGACGTGGCGCGCGTTGAAGGCGCCGCATCGATCGCGATCGGTTCGAACGCGTACGCCAAGGGTGCAAAGTCGACAACAGTTGGCGCGCAGTCTTTTGCTTCGGGTGCTGATTCGGTCGCCCTGGGCTCGGGCTCGGTGGCGAATCTGGACAACACCGTCTCGGTGGGTAGCGATGGCACGGGTTCGTACACCGCTTATGACGCAAAGGGCGTGGCGTACACGATCCATAATCAGGCGAACACACGTCGTCTGGTGAACATGGCCGCCGGTCAGAACGACACCGATGCTGTCAACGTGTCACAGCTCAAGGGCGTGACGGCTGCGCTCGGTGGTGGTTCAAGCCTGAACGCGGATGGCTCGGTAAAGGCGCCGACCTACGCGGTCAACGGTACAACCTACGACAATGTCGCCGACGCAATCGCGGCGGCAGCATTGACCGGTGGTGGCGGCGGGACCGATCCGAACGCAGTAGCCTATGACGATGCCTCGAAGGGTCTTGTGACGCTGAAGGGCGCCGAAGGCACGTCGATTACCAATGTGAAGGCAGGCGAACTGTCGGCAACCAGTATGGACGCAGTGAACGGTTCGCAGTTGTTTGCCACGAACGAGAAGGTTGAACAGAACGCGTCGGATATCGCGAAGAACACCGGCGACATCACGAATCTGGACCAACGTGTGACGAACAATGCAACGTCGATCAGCAACATCGATGGCCGCGTGACCAACGTTGAAGGCTCGGTGACCAACATCACTAACCAGATCAACAGCGGTGAAATCGGTCTCGTGCAGCAGGACAAGGATTCGCACGACCTGACGGTCGCCAAGGATCTGGACGGCACGCATGTCGACTTCATGGGTACCGCAGGTGCGCGTGAGTTGATCGGTGTGGCAAACGGCACGACGGACGCTTCGGCCGTCAACCTGAGCCAGCTCAAGCCGGCAGTCGACGCACTCGGCGGCGGCGCAATGATCAACGCAGACGGTTCGGTTACCGGTCCGACGTATCACATGCAAGGTGGTACGCAGAACACGGTGGGCGGTGCGCTCGATTCACTCGACGCCAACCTGTCGACGTTGAAGACGCAGATTGACGGAGCAGGCGTTGGCCTCGTCACGCAAGACGCGGTGTCGAAAGACATTCTCATCGCGGGCAGCACCAACGGTATGCGCGTCAACATGGCTGGTACTGGGGGTAACCGTGTCGTGACAGGCGTGGCGGCCGGTGCGGTCAACGCGTCGAGCGTCGAAGCGGTCAACGGTTCGCAGTTGTATGCGAGCGCGGCCAGCACGGCCGCAGCGATCGGAGGCGGCTCGACCGTCAACGAAGATGGCACGATCACCGCACCGACTTACGTTGTCGGTGGCACGACCGTGACCAACGTGGGTGACGCGATCAGCAACATCGATAGCCGTACGACGCAAAACTCGACCGACATCACCAACATGCAGGCGACGATCAACAACTTTGGCGGGTCGGTGGCGAATGCGGTGCAGTACGACTCGGCCGCTCACGACAAGATCACGCTGGGTGGATCGGCTGGCGCAGCGAAGGTGAAGCTGACCAACCTGCAAGACGCGGATTTGTCCGCAACCAGCACTGACGCGGTGACCGGCTCGCAGTTGTGGAACACCAACCAGCAGGTTGCGGATCTGAATCTGCAGATCAAGAATCAGGCGTCGACCGGCAACACGTATATCGCGATCAACACGGATGGTGGCGCCGCTTCGGCATCGGGTGACAACTCGATGGCGATGGGCGGTGGCGCACAAGCAAGCGGCGCGAACTCGGTGGCAATCGGCGGTGGTTCTGTCGCGGATCAGGACAATACCGTGTCGTTCGGTTCGGAAGGCAACGAACGCCGTCTCACGAATGTCGCGGACGGCAAGGCCGGAACCGATGCCGTGAACATGCGTCAATTCCAGTCGGGCATGACTGAGTTGTCACGTAACGCGTACAGCGGCGTCGCGGCGGCCACCGCGTTGACGATGATTCCGGATGTTGACCAGGGCAAGACCATTGCAGTGGGTGTCGGCACGGCGAACTACAAGGGCTATCAAGCCACGGCGTTGGGCGCATCGGCTCGCATCACGCAGAACCTGAAGGTGAAGATTGGTGCGGGTATCAGTTCGGGTGGCACGACGATCGGCGCAGGTGCTTCGTACCAGTGGTAAGTGCCTTGACGGACGGGGCGTGAGTCCCGTCCGTCAACCGGGTCTGTCTTGACCTATAAAAGTGCGCCCTCGTCGGCGGCTCGCGCCGCCGGGAGGGCCGCTTCAATTCACTGAATTCCCAAAAATGAACATGAATCTGATGAAGTATCTCCGCGCGCCGTTACTCGGCACGTTTGTCTGTTTCCTTGCTGCATGCACCACGCAGTCTGGTCCTACCTACACGCTGCGTGCAGTGAGCGTCCCGAACCAGCAGGTACCGGTCTATCGCGTTAGCTGCGACGGACTTCTGGAAAACTCGAATAGCTGCGTCCGCGTTGCTGAAGAAACCTGTAAAGAAAACGGCATGGCGCTGCTTGAATCGATCGATCGTGTCGACGCTACCGTACCGAAGAAGGACCCGCGCGAACTGACCTTTATGTGTGGCAAGCCGGCCGTGCAACAGCCGGCCGCGCAGCCGGTCGTGAAGCAGGACGTCCAGCCGGTCGCGCCGCAGCGTCAGCTGGTTCTGCAAGGCGACGCCAACTTCGCAACCGACAGCGCAACGCTTAACCCGGCAGCGAAGGCCAGCCTCGACCGATTTCTCAGCGCGAACCAGGGTATCAAAGTTCGTCGTGTGGTCGTGACGGGTTATACGGACAGCAGGGCGTCGGAACCGCATAACCTGAAGCTCTCCCAGGCGCGCGCAACCACCGTCGCGCAATATCTGCACGATGGCGGCCTGCAAGCCGAGCAGTTCTACACGCAAGGCAAGGGCAGCGCCGATCCGGTCGCATCGAATGCCACGGCTGAAGGCCGTGCACAGAACCGCCGTGTCGAAGCCAGCGTGCGTGTCGAATAATCCGCAGCACACATCGTTTTGACCTCAAAGGCCTGCCATCGAGCAGGCCTTTTCATTTCCAGCGCGTCAACCCTCGCCGTCGATCCTCAACCGCCCAATCACTCCCTTCGCCTGTCCCAGTCGCTCCACAAGCTCGGGACCACGACTCAGCGCCACACCCACCGCCAGAATGTCCCCGATCGCCAGATGCGACATGCGCGATGTCATCGGCGAAAACACATCGGTTTCTTCCACCACGTTCGAGAACAACGAAATCGTCGCCACCCTCGCCAGCGGCGAATTCCCATGCGTAATCGCAATCACTTTCGCGCCACGTGCCAACGCCGAGCGCGCCGCTTCGATGATGTCGCGTGTACGGCCGGTATTCGACACCGCCACCACGACATCGCCAGGTTCGAGCAACGCCGCCGACATCGAATAAGTATGCGGATCGGAATACGCGACGCTCGGCATGCCGAGCCGGAAGAATTTGTGCTGAATATCCTGCGCGGCAATTCCTGACCCGCCCGCACCGTAGAACTCGATACGCGCCGCGTTGGCCAGCAGTTCCACCGCGGCATGAACGCTATCCGGCGACAGGTTATTGCGCACCTCGATCAATGTCCCGATGGTCCGGTCGAACACTTTCGCAATCAGTCCCGGCGCGCCTTCATCCGGCCGTACGTCGCGGTACACGGTCGGCACGCCCGCCGCGATCCCCTGCGCCAGCCGGATCTTGAATTCGCGAAACCCCGAAAACCCAAGCGCGTGACAAAACCGCGCGATAGTCGGCTGACTCACACCCGCGCGGGCGGCGACTTCGGTCATCGACAGATCGAGCACCTCGCGCGGTGCCTCGATGATGTAATCGGCCAGCTTGCGCTCGGACGGCCGCAACTGGTCGCGCATCTCTTCCACCTGGGACAGCATCATCGGAAAACTCGCACTATGCTGAAGAATGCGTGGACTATAGCTGATCCCCACAAAAGGTACAAAAACTACAAATCGATGCGTAGGTGTTATCCCTAGGTTTCACCAATTCCCCGCAGACGGGCTACCAGTATGGGCTTGTTTATATTTGCAAGATGCGGCAACGCAGCACGAGCCCACATTGCGATCTTGTAGTTTTTCTACTAAGATGACGTGGGTCGACTGATCCGACATCCCCTGCGATACCTACCTGGCACGGCGCGTACGCGTCCCTCAAGGCCAGCGACGAAGGAGCTCCGATGGTTTCCCCGCATTCGCAATTGTTGAAGGTCACGCAACGTGTGATCGAGCGCAGCAAGCCCACCCGCGAGGCGTACCTCGCCCGCATCCATCAGGCGCAGGGCAAGTTCCCGGCGCGCGGCGCGCTCTCCTGCGCCAATCTGGCGCACGGTTTCGCGGGTCTGGAAGGCAACGACAAGCTAGTCATCAAGCAGATTCGCGAGCCGAACATCGGCATCGTGTCCTCGTACAACGAGATGCTGTCGGCCCACGCGCCGTACAAAAACTACCCGGACATCATCAAGCAGGCCGCGCGTGAGAACGGCGGCGTCGCGCAATTCGCGGGCGGCGTGCCGGCCATGTGCGACGGTGTGACGCAAGGCAATGCGGGCATGGAGTTGTCGCTGTTCTCGCGCGAAGTGATTGCCATGAGCACGGCGGTCGCGCTCACCCACAACATGTTCGACGCGGCGTTGTGTCTCGGCATCTGCGACAAGATCGTGCCGGGCCTGCTGATCGGCGCGCTGCAATTCGGCCATCTGCCGACCATCTTCGTGCCGGCAGGTCCAATGGGCAGCGGCCTTTCGAACGACGACAAAGCCAAGACGCGCCAGCTCTTCGCCACCGGCCAGTGCGGCCGCGACGCGCTGCTCGAAGCGGAAGCCGCCGCGTATCACAGCCATGGCACCTGCACGTTCTACGGCACCGCGAACAGCAATCAGATGCTGATGGAAGTAATGGGTTTGCATCTGCCGAGTTCGGCCTTCGTGCATCCGCACACGCCGCTACGCGATGCGCTGACCGCGCAAGCCGCGCGCCGTGTGCTCGATCTGACGGTGGACCGTGGCAACTACATGCCGATCGGCCATGTGGTCGACGAGAAAGCGGTCGTCAACGGCATCGTCGCGTTGCTGGCCACGGGCGGTTCGACCAATCACACGCTGCACCTCGTCGCGATCGCTCGGGCGGCGGGCATCGTGATCGACTGGGACGACTTCGACACGCTGTCGCAAGCGGTGCCGCTGCTCGCCAAGATCTATCCGAACGGCAAGGCCGACGTGAATCACTTCCACGCCGCCGGCGGCGTCGCGTTCCTGGTGCGCAATCTGCTGGAAGGCGGCTTGCTGCACGAAGACGTCAACACCGTCGCGGGCAAAGGCCTCAAGCACTACACGGAAGAACCGAAGCTGCTCGACGGCAAGCTCGAATGGGTGCCGGGCGCGCAGACCAGCGAAGATACGGCCGTGCTGCGGGGCATCAAGGAGCCGTTCCAGCCGGACGGCGGTTTGCGTCTGATGCAAGGCAAGCTCGGCCGGGGCGTGATCAAGATTTCGGCGGTGGCGGCGCAGCATCGCAAGGTCAAGGCGCCGGCGATCGTGTTCGATTCGCAGGAAGCGGTGCAGGCGGCCTTCGACAAAGGCGAGCTGAAGCGTGATTTCATCGCGGTGGTGCGCTTCCAGGGCGCGCGCGCAAACGGCATGCCTGAGTTGCATCGTTTGACGCCGCTGCTCGGAGTGTTGCAGGATCAAGGTTTCCATGTCGCACTGGTTACTGACGGCCGCATGTCGGGCGCGTCGGGCAAGGTGCCGGCGGTGATTCATCTGTCGCCGGAAGCGCTGCTGCAAGGGCCGATCGGCAAGGTGCGCACGGGCGACATACTGGTGATCGACGCCGATGCCGGCGTGCTCGACGTGGAGATCGACGCAGCCGAATGGGCCGCGCGTCAGGGCGCCGTGCCGCAGCATCAGGCGGAAAACGAAGTCGGCTTCGGCCGTGAACTGTTCGGTGTGTTCCGCGCGGCGGCCGCGCCGGCGGAGCTGGGTGCCTCGGTGTTCGGCGCGATGGTCGGCGAAGTTCCGGCCCACCACGCCGCTCAAGTCAAAGCACACAGCGAAACCCACACAAGCACCACCCAAGCCAGCTAAACGCTGCAGAAACAAGGAGTTTGACTATGACGTCGAAAACAGTAAGCGATATCGTGCGCCTCGGCCCGGTGATTCCGGTGCTCGCGTTCGACTCGGCCGAGCAGGGCGAACACGTATCGCGCGCGCTGCACGCGGGCGGCGTGAAAGTGCTGGAGATCACGCTGCGCACCGCGGCGGGCCTGGAAGCGATCGAACGCGCGAGCCAGCTCGCCGACGACATCGTGGTCGGCGTCGGCACGATCACGAAGCCCGAACATTGCGCGCAAGCCAAGAAAGCGGGCGCGCAATTCGGTGTCTCGCCGGGCCTGACGAAAGACATGCACAAGGCTGCTCAGGACGCCGGCCTGCCGCTGCTGCCGGGCGTAATGACGCCGAGCGACATCATCCAGGCGCTGGAACTGGGCTATGAGATCGTCAAGTTCTTCCCGGCGCAGCAAGCCGGCGGCGTGCCGATGCTGCAGGCTTTTCATGGTCCGTTCCCGAATCTGAAGTTCTGCCCGACCGGCGGCATCACGGCTGAAACAGCGACGCATTTTCTGTCGCTGCCGAACGTAGTCTGCGTGGGCGGTTCGTGGCTCACGCCGAAAGCCGCGCTGGCCGCGCAGAACTGGGACGAAGTCACGCGTCTCGCGCGTGCCGCGAGCCAGTTGGCCGCACCCTCGCATTAAGGTCACGGGACCGCACGCGCTTTAGTCCGCGCTTTTGTCCGTTTTTCAGGCCGACACAAAGGAGCCTCGTCGACACAGCTAGTCATGCTGTCGCGGCGAGGCTCCTTTTCGATATGCGCGTCCAAATGGCGGGCGTTTTACGGCAACAGACAGTAAAATTCAGCGTCCGCGCGGTCAGCCCGGTTTTCAGGCGTCGCGCAGGTCGCCGTGAGACGAGGTGCCGGCCGCTTGTCCTGCACTCAGAATCAATAACGCAAAAGGAGGAGCTTCATGGGAGCTACCCACGGCAGCCTGCTGCTGGTCTTCGGCGTGATCGCCATCGCCTTGCTGATCCTGCTGATCACGCGCTACAAGGTGTATCCGTTCCTCGTCCTCATTATCGTGTCGCTGCTGCTGGGGCTCGCCTCCGGCATGCCGATGGCGACCATCGTCAAATCGTTCGAAACGGGTAACGGCAACACGCTCGGGCACATTGCGATCGTGGTGGGCCTCGGCACCATGCTCGGCAAGATGATGGCCGAATCCGGCGGCGCCGAGCGCATTGCCACGACGCTGATCGACTGGTTCGGCGAGAAGCATATTCACTGGGCGATGATGGTCGTCGCGATCATCGTCGGCTTGCCGGTGTTCTTCGAAGTCGGCTTCGTGCTGCTGATTCCGATCGCGTTCAACGTCGCGAAGCGAACCAATAAATCGCTGTTGCTGGTCGGCCTGCCGATGGTCGCGGGTCTCTCAGTCGTGCATGGTCTGATTCCGCCGCATCCGGCCGCGATGCTCGCGGTGCAGGCCTATCACGCGGATATCGGCAAGACGATCGCTTATGGGTTGATCGTGGGCATCCCAACGGCGATCGTCGCGGGTCCGCTGTTCGCGTTGCTGATCAGCCGTTATATCAAGCTGCCGAAAGATAACGCGCTTGCCGCGCAGTTTCTTGGCGGCGCGGCAGCAGGTGTGGCTGCGGGCGGAGGGGCAGGTGCTGCTGGCGCTAGTGACGCCGCGAAGAGCGGCGCACAAAACATCGCGCCGAAACGCGAACTGCCGAGCTTCGGCATCACCCTGTTCACGGTTTTGTTGCCGGTGATCCTGATGCTGATAGGCAGTTGGGCCGACCTCATCACCGAGCCGAAAACGTTGCCTAACGATCTGCTGCGCTTCATCGGCAATTCGGACGTCGCGCTGTTGATCGCCGTGCTGGTCAGCTTCTGGACCTTCGGTGCGAGCCGCGGCTTCACGCGCGAGCAGATCCAGAAGTTCTGCGGCGACTGTCTTGCGCCGATCGCGGGCATTACTCTGATCGTCGGCGCGGGCGGCGGTTTCGGTCGGGTGCTGATGGACAGCGGTATTTCCAAGGAGATCGTCAATGTGGCCACCTCGGTGCATATGTCGCCGCTGCTGTTCGGCTGGCTGGTCGCCGCGCTGATTCGTCTCGCGACGGGTTCGGCCACGGTCGCCATGACCACGGCGTGCGGCATCGTCGCGCCGATCGCGGCCGCGGGTGGCGTGCAGGTTCAGCCGGAATTGCTGGTGCTGGCCACGGGCTCGGGCTCACTGATCTTCTCGCACGTGAACGACGGCGGCTTCTGGCTGATCAAGGAATACTTCGGTATGACGGTGGGGCAGACCTTCAAGACATGGTCGCTCCTCGAGACCATCATCTCGCTGATGGGGTTGGGTTTGACCTTCGCACTCGCGGCGGTCGTGTAAGGAGTTTTTGATGATTCTGATCGCAATGGGCGTGTCGGGCGCCGGCAAGACAAGAATTGGCGAAATGCTGGCGGAACGCCTGCAATGCCCGTTCACCGACGGCGACGCGTTTCACAGCGCCGCCAACAAGGAAAAGATGCACCACGGCATTCCACTCACCGACGAAGATCGCTGGCCGTGGCTGCAAACGATCCGTACCGCGATCGTGGACAAGCAGAAGGCGGGCGAGACGGCGGTGTTCACGTGTTCGTCGTTGAAGCGTTCGTATCGGGACGTGCTGCGCAACGGCGATAAAGACGTGTGTTTCGTTTATCTGCAGGGCTCGCGCAAGGTGCTGGAAGAGCGGCTGACTACGCGTACCGGGCACTTCTTCGATCCGTCGCTGCTGCAAAGCCAGCTTGATACGCTGGAAGAGCCCGGTCCGGATGAAGCGATCACGGTGAGCATCGAGTTGACGCCAGAACAGATCGTCGAGGAAGTGTTGAAGCAGGTGGAAGAGCGCTAAGCTAGTCCGGCGACGCATCGACACACGGTTGAAAAAAAGACGCTCCGAGGAGCGTCTTTTTCATGCCTCAAACAACGAGGCGATGATCGATCAATGACGGCGCGACTTCACGCAATCCGCTTCGCCAGCTCCACGGCCTTGCCGATATACGAACCCGGCGTCATTGCCAGCAAACGATCTTTCGCGTCTTGCGGAATTGCCAGGCCGCTCACGAAGGTTTGCAGCGCTTCGCGCGTAATGCCCTTGCCGCGCGTCAGTTCCTTCAACTGCTCGTACGGGTTCTCGATGCCGTAAACGCGCATCACCGTTTGCACCGGCTCCGCCAGCACTTCCCAGCAATTGTCGAGGTCTTCGTTCAGACGTTGGGCATTCACTTCGAGTTTGTCGAGACCGCGAATCAGCGAGTCGTACGCGAGCAGCGAGTAACCGAACGCGACGCCGATATTGCGCAGCACCGTCGAGTCGGTCAGGTCGCGCTGCCAGCGCGACACAGGCAGCTTGTCGGCGAGATGGCGCAGCGTGGCGTTCGCCAGCCCCAAATTGCCTTCCGAGTTCTCGAAGTCGATCGGATTGACCTTGTGCGGCATGGTCGACGAACCGATTTCACCGGCCTTCGTGCGCTGCTTGAAGTAACCGACCGAGATATATCCCCATACGTCGCGATCCAGATCCAGCAGGATCGTGTTGGCGCGCGACACCGCGTCGAACAGCTCGGCCATGTAGTCGTGCGGCTCGATCTGGATCGTGTACGGATTGAACGTGAGCTTCAGACGTTGTTCCACCACTTCACGCGAGAAGCTTTCCCAGTCGAACTCCGGATACGCGGACAGATGCGCGTTGAAGTTGCCGACCGCGCCGTTCATCTTGCCGAGCAGTTCGACCTTCGCGATCCGGTCGATTGCGCGTGCCAGACGCGCGGCGACGTTCGCCATTTCCTTGCCGAGCGTAGTGGGGCTGGCCGGCTGGCCGTGCGTGCGCGACAGCATGGGCTGTTCGGCGTGCGCATGGGCCAGCGCGACGAGACGCTGATGCACCGAGCGCAGCGCCGGCAGGATCACGTGTTCACGGGCGCCGGCCAGCATCAGGCCGTGCGACGTGTTGTTGATGTCTTCCGACGTACACGCGAAGTGGATGAACTCGCTCGCGCGTTCCAGTTCTTCCTGACCCTTGACCGATTCCTTCAACCAGTATTCGACGGCTTTCACGTCGTGATTCGTCACGCGCTCGATGTCTTTGATGCGCGCGGCGTCGTGCGCGGTGAAGCGTTCGGCCAGTTGCAGCAGGAACTGTTCGGACGCTTCGGAAAAGCGCGGCACTTCGGCGAAACCGGCGTGCGACAACGCGATCAGCCAGTGGATTTCGACCGTCACGCGATTGCGCATGAAAGCGGCTTCCGAGAGCCACTCGCGCAGGGCTTCGGTTTTCGACGCGTAACGGCCGTCGAGCGGGGAGAGCGCGTTCAGCGCGAAGAGGGTGTCGGGGCGGGTGTCGGACATGATGGGGGCGTGACGCAAGGGTGAAGACGCGGAGGAAACTGCGGGAACCGCGAATTTTACCACCGGACGCCGCCTGGCCCGGGTTGTCCGGGGTCGTGCCGCCGCCCAACGCGCCGCACCCACTAGAATGCTGACTTCTTACCACTTGCCGGCAGCAGGCCCCGCATGGAACTGAAATGGCTCGAAGACTTCGTTTCGCTCGCGGAAACGCGTAGTTTCAGCCGCTCGGCCGAATTGCGCCACGTCACGCAGCCGGCTTTCTCGCGACGGATTCAGGCGCTCGAAGCGTGGCTCGGCACCGAACTGATCGACCGTTCGGTTTATCCGACACGCTTGACGGCGGCCGGTCAGGTGTTCAACGAGCAGGCGCTGGCGATGCTGTCGCAGTTCCACGAAGCCCGCGCGCTGCTGCGCGGCCACACGGCGACGCCGCAGGCGACCATCGAGTTCGCGGTGCCGCATACGCTTTCGCTGACATACTTTCCGCGCTGGCTGCAGCGCATCGAAGCGCAGATGGGCCCGATCCACACCCGGCTGCGCGCGCTGAACGTGCACGACGCGGCCTTGGCGCTGGTGGAAGGCGGCTGCGATCTGATGATGGGCTATCACCATCCCAGCCATCCGGTCGCGCTCGATCCGGGCCGCTACGACATGCTGACGCTCGGCAACGAGCCGATCAGCCCGTTCTCCGCGCCGGGCCGCGCCGGCCGGCCGCGGTACACGCTGCCGGGCACGCCCGAGACGCCTGCGCCTTACCTGTCCTACACGCCGAATGCATATCTGGGCCGCATGACCGAGGTGATTCTCGCCAACGCGCCGGAGCGCCTGCATCTGGACCGGCTGTATGAAACCGACATGGCCGAAGGACTCAAGGCGATGGCGCTGGCCGGCCACGGCATCGCGTTCCTGCCGCACAGCGCGGTGGAAGACGCGGTCGCCGACGGCAAGCTGATCCGCCTCGATCGCGCGACGCGCGGCACGCCCGAGGGGCAGCTCACGCTGAGCATGGAGATTCGCCTGTATCGCGACAAGCTCGCCGCGAAGAGCGACGATGCGCGGCAGATTCTCGTGCGACAACTATGGGATGTCGTTTCGGAGGAACTGGCGCAGCGCAGCGCCTGAGTTCCCGCCGTCCTGCCTCCACGCGACGCAAATTTGCGGCTTCTTGAGGGTTATGCAAAAAAAACATAATCGGATAAGGAAACGGCATTGGATTTCAAATCGGCGTTTTTCCACAATGCTGCTATTCGATCAACGCCGGAGCGTTCATGTCTTCCCAGCAGCAAGTCGCACAATCCGCATCAACGTTGCAGTCGGTTCCCTCCTACCTGAATAAAGACGACCTCGGCCCGTGGGGCAACTACCTGCGCCAGGTCGACCGCGTCGCGCCGTACCTCGGCTCCCTGTCCCGCTGGCTCGAAACCCTGAAGCGCCCGAAGCGCATTCTGATCGTCGACGTGCCTATCGAACTCGATAACGGCACGGTCGCGCATTTCGAAGGCTATCGGGTGCAGCACAACGTGTCGCGCGGTCCGGGCAAGGGTGGCGTGCGTTATCACCAGGACGTGACGTTGTCGGAAGTGATGGCGCTGTCGGCATGGATGTCGGTGAAGAACGCCGCGGTGAACGTGCCGTACGGCGGCGCGAAGGGCGGTATCCGCGTCGACCCGCGTACGTTGTCGCGTGGTGAGCTCGAGCGCGTTACGCGCCGCTACACCAGCGAAATCGGCATCATCATCGGACCGAATACCGACATCCCCGCGCCGGACGTGAACACGAACGAGCAGATCATGGCGTGGATGATGGACACGTACTCCATGAACCAGGGCCAAACGGCTACGGGCGTCGTGACCGGCAAGCCGATCACGCTCGGCGGTTCGCTGGGCCGTCGTGAAGCCACCGGCCGCGGCGTGTTCGTGGTCGCTAGCGAAGCGGCACGTCGCATCGGTGTCGAGATCGAAGGCGCACGCATTGCGGTGCAAGGCTTCGGCAACGTCGGCGGGATCGCCGCGCGTCTGTTCCAGGAAGCGGGCTCGAAGCTGGTGGCGGTGCAGGATCACACCGGCTCGCTGTACAAGTCGACCGGTATCGACGCGGTGGCGCTGCTCGACCACGTGGCGAAGACGGGTGGCGTGGGCGGTTTCGCGGAAGCGGACGCCGTCACGAACGAAGAATTCTGGAACGTCGAATCGGACATCCTGATTCCGGCCGCGCTGGAAAACCAGATCACCGAAAAGAACGCCGGCAAGATCAAGACGAAGATCGTCGTGGAAGGCGCCAACGGCCCGACCACCACGGCAGCGGACGACATCCTGCATGATCGCGGCATTCTCGTGATTCCGGACGTCGTGGCCAACGCCGGCGGCGTGACCGTGTCGTACTTCGAATGGGTGCAGGACTTCTCGAGCTTCTTCTGGACCGAAGACGAGATCAACCAGCGTCTGGAACGCGTAATGCGCGAAGCGTTTGCCGCCGTGTGGCAAGTGTCGAGCGAACAGAAGGTATCGGTGCGGACCGCGGCGTTTATCGTCGCGTGTAAGCGGATTCTGGAAGCGCGCGAACTGCGCGGCCTGTATCCCTGATCGTTCCGCGTGAAACGGCGGGCTTGCGTACTCGCGGGTCCGCTGGGCGTTTCAGCTTCAGCTTCGGTTTCAGCGTCAAATCCTTAGCTTCAACGCGGTCCACAAGACGGCGTGTTTGACCCGGCGGGCGGCATCGTATCGATGCCGCCCGCCTTTGCATGTCCGGCAGCGGCGTAACGCCGCAGCAGCCGGCGCCGCGAAACCGTAGCGGCGTAGGCACAACACCATGGTTTATCGCCATACTTTCAAAATAATTACTTTGCTAAACTGGCGCCGGTTCTTGCCAAGGAGATCACCACATGAAGGTTAAAAAAGCTGCGCTGCTGCTCGCGACTCTCGGACTGTTTACCGTTGGCGCGCATGCGCAAGACGCGGGTACGCTGAAAAAGATCAAGGACACGGGCGTCATTTCGCTGGGTCACCGCGAATCGTCGATTCCGTTTTCGTATTACGACGACAAGCAGAATGTCATCGGCTACTCGCAGGAATTCGCGCTGAAGGTGGTGGAAGCCGTCAAGCAGAAGCTGAACATGCCGAACCTGAAGGTGAAGCTCACGCCGGTCACGTCGCAAAACCGTATTCCGCTGGTGCAGAACGGCACCGTCGACATGGAATGCGGCTCGACCACCAATAATGCCGAGCGCCAGCAACAGGCCGCCTTCTCGAACACGATTTTCGTGATCGGTACGCGTCTGATGACGCGTAAAGACTCCGGCATCAAGGACTGGGCCGACCTGAAGGGCAAGACGGTCGTGACGACCGCCGGCACCACCTCCGAGCGCCTGCTTCGCAAGATGAACCAGGACAAGAGCATGGGCATGAACATCATCAGCGCGAAAGACCATGGCGAGTCGTTCCTGACGCTCTCCACCGGCCGTGCCGCTGCGTTCATGATGGACGACGCGTTGCTCGCGGGCGAACGCGCCAAGTCGAACAACCCGACCGACTTCGTGATCGTCGGCACGCCGCAATCGCATGAAGCGTACGGCTGCATGATTCGCAAGAACGATCCGGAATTCAAGAAGGTCGTGGACGACGCGATCGCGAAGGTCGAAACCTCGGGCGAAGCCGATGCGATCTACAAGAAGTGGTTCGAATCGCCGATTCCGCCGAAGGGCCTGAACCTGAACTTCCCGGAAAGCGATGACATGAAGGCGCTCTTCAAGAGCCCGAATGACAAGGCAATCGACTAAACCTTAGCTGTTTTTTTGAAACGCTAAACGGAACGGAAGGGGCCACGCGCTTCTTCCGTTTCTTTTTGCTGGAGTCTTGGTCATGTCATATCACTGGAACTGGGGCATTCTGCTGAGTCCGGTCTCCACCGGCGAGCCGACCACCTACCTGGGCTGGTTGCTGTCCGGCTTCTGGGTGACGATTACCGTGTCGTTGTCGGCATGGGTGATCGCGCTGATCGTCGGTTCGTTCTTTGGCGTGCTGCGTACGGTGCCGAACAAATGGGCGTCGGGTGCCGGCACGGTTTACGTTGCGGTTTTCCGCAATATCCCGCTGATCGTGCAGTTCTTCATCTGGTATCTGGTGATACCGGAGCTGCTGCCCGTTTCCGTCGGCAACTGGTTCAAGCAATTGCCGCCGGGCGCGCAGTTCTTCTCGGCGTCGATTCTGTGTCTGGGGCTGTTCACCGCCGCACGTGTTTGCGAGCAGGTGCGCTCGGGCATCAACGCGTTGCCGAAGGGCCAGCGCGCCGCGGGTCTGGCCATGGGTTTCACGCAATGGCAGACGTATCGCTACGTGCTGTTGCCGGTCGCGTACCGCATCATCGTGCCGCCGCTCACGTCCGAGTTTCTGAACATCTTCAAGAACTCGGCGGTCGCGTCGACGATCGGCCTGCTGGATCTGTCCGCGCAGGCGCGTCAGCTGGTCGACTACACGTCGCAAACGTATGAGTCGTTTATCGCGGTCACGCTGGCCTATGTGCTGATCAATCTCGTCGTGATGCAACTGATGCGCTGGGTCGAAGCCAGAACCCGGTTGCCTGGCTATATCGGAGGCAAGTAATGCACCATTTCGACTGGAGCGGTATTCCGGGCGCACTGCCTACGCTGTGGACCGGCGCGGTCGTCACTTTCCAGATCACGCTGATCGCGATCGTGTTCGGTATCATCTGGGGCACCATTCTCGCCATGTTGCGGTTGTCGTCGTTCAAGCCTTTCGTGTGGTTTGCGAAGGCTTATGTGACGATCTTCCGTTCCATTCCGTTGGTGATGGTGTTGCTGTGGTTCTTCCTGATCGTGCCGCAGGTGTTGCAGAACGTGCTCGGTTTGTCGCCGGATATCGACATTCGCCTCGCGTCGGCCATGGTCGCGTTCTCGCTGTTCGAAGCGGCCTATTACTCGGAGATCATCCGCGCCGGCATTCAGGCGGTGCCGCGCGGGCAGGTCAACGCGTCGTTCGCGCTCGGCATGAACTACGCGCAGGCCATGCGTCTCGTGGTGCTGCCGCAGGCTTTTCGCGCGATGGTGCCGCTGCTGCTCACGCAAGGTATCGTGCTGTTTCAGGATACGTCGCTCGTCTATGTGATCAGCCTCGCCGACTTCTTCCGCACCGCCACCAATATTGGCGACCGTGACGGTACGAATATCGAAATGGTACTGTTCGCGGGCGCATGTTACTTCGTGGTCTGTGTGATCGCGTCGAGCCTCGTCAAAGGTCTTCAGAAAAAGGTCGCAAGATGATCTCAATCAAGAATGTTTCGAAGTGGTACGGTCAATTCCAGGTGCTGACCGACTGCACGACGGAAGTCAAAAAAGGTGAAGTGGTGGTGGTGTGCGGACCGTCGGGTTCGGGCAAGTCCACGCTGATCAAGACCGTCAACGGCCTCGAGCCGTTCCAGAAGGGCGAGATCGTCATCAACGGCCAATCGCTGACGGACAAGAAAACCAATCTGTCGAAGCTGCGTTCGAAGGTCGGCATGGTGTTCCAGCATTTCGAACTGTTCCCGCATCTGTCGATCGTGCAGAACCTGACGCTCGCGCAGGTCAAGGTGCTCGGCCGGTCGAAAGACGAAGCCACGGCGAAAGGGCTGAAGTTGCTCGATCGCGTGGGCTTGCGCGCGCATGCGGACAAATTCCCGGGCCAGTTGTCGGGTGGTCAGCAGCAGCGGGTGGCGATTGCGCGTGCGTTGTCGATGGATCCGATCGCGATGCTGTTCGACGAGCCGACCTCGGCGCTCGACCCGGAAATGATCAACGAAGTGCTCGACGTGATGGTCGAACTCGCGCAGGAAGGCATGACCATGATGTGCGTGACGCACGAAATGGGCTTCGCGAAGAAGGTCGCGCACCGCGTGATCTTCATGGACCAGGGTTTGATCGTCGAAGACGACCGCAAGGAAGACTTCTTCGCGAATCCGAAGTCGGATCGTGCGAAGGATTTTCTGGCGAAAATTCTGCACTGAGTGGCTGTCGGGCCGCGCGGGTTGGGTCGCGCGCGGCTTGTTCCGCTGGAAACAGAAAAGCCGCTCCCGGGAGCGGCTTTTCTGTTTCTGCTTTTTACTTCAGCGCCTACGCCTGGCGAGACCGGCGCGATCAGGACTCGAACGCGGCCGTATCGTCAGCGGCTTCGAGATCGAGCTCAGCCAGCGCCGGCTCTTTCGCCTCGTCGGTCGCGGCAATCGTCGTGGCCGACGCCGATGCATCCAGCGCCGGATTCCGCAGCTTCTCGAGCACCGAAGCCGGCACCGGCACGTTGATGCGGCCGATCACTTCGCCGTGCTGGAACATCATCAGATCGCCCGGCTTGAACGCGGTCCAGACTTCGTTGTCGGTCAGCGGCTTGGTCGCGATCACGGCGACCCGGTCTTCCGGCGTCGTGTATTTGGCGAAGTCGATCGACACGTCCGCATCGACCAGATGCGCCGTGGAAAACGGCCAGCGCCGCACGATGTAGTGCAGATGCGTCGAGCAGTGCGCGAACAGCGCCTGGCCGTTCGACATCAGGAAATTGAACACGCCGAATTGCGTGATTTCGCGCGTGAGGGTTTCGAGCGCGGCGAACAGTTCGTCCAGCGGTGGCTGTTGCGCACCGGGAAAGGCCTTGCGCAAGCCTTCGAGCAGCGCGCAGAAAGCGAGTTCGCTGTCGGTCGTACCGACCGGTTGATACACACCCGACAAGACCGGCGAATAGTCTTTCAGGTCGCCGTTATGCGCGAAGATCCAGTGACGTCCCCACAATTCGCGCATGAACGGGTGGCAGTTTTCCAGCAGGATGTGCCCCTGCGTCGCCTTGCGAATGTGCGCGATGGTGTTTTTCGATTTGATCGGATAGCGCTTGACCATTTCGGCGATCGGCGAGGTGGCCGACGATTGATGGTCGATGAACAAACGGCACGCTTTGTCTTCGAAGAAGGCGATGCCCCAGCCGTCGGCATGGTGATCGGTGACGCCGCCGCGGGCCGCAAAGCCGGTGAACGAGAACGTGACGTCCGTCGGCGCGGCGCAGTTCATTCCGAGAAGTTGGCACATGTTGCGGGTAAGCCTGTGAACGGGGCGAGCCGTTACAATGATGATTTTCCAAGCATATCACCGAGCCAGAAGCGCCAAATAGCAAAATTGACGTGGGTTTGTGCCGCAAATAACGGTTTGACCGCATCAATTGGCTTTTTTCGCTGAGCCTCGTCCCCACTCGCCATGACCGCATCCAACGCTTCCATCGACTCCATCACGCTCGCCCGCCCGGACGACTGGCACCTGCACGTTCGCGACGGCGCCATGATGGCCGCCGTTCTGCCGGACACCGCGCGCCAGTTCGGCCGCGCGATCATCATGCCGAATCTGAAGCCACCGGTGACCACCACCGCGATGGCCGCGGCGTATCGCGAGCGGATCGTCGCCGCGATTCCGGAAGGCGCGAAGTTCGAACCCTTGATGACGTTGTATCTCACCGACAACACGCCGCCCGACGAAATCCGCCGCGCGCGTGAAAGCGGCTTCGTGCACGGCGTGAAACTGTATCCGGCGGGCGCGACGACGAACTCGGACGCGGGCGTCACCGACATCATGAAGTGTGCGAAAACGCTCGAGGTCATGCAGGAAGTCGGCATGCCGCTGCTGGTGCACGGCGAAGTGACGGATGCGTCGATCGATCTGTTCGACCGCGAGAAAGTGTTCATCGACCGGGTGATGACGCCGCTGCGCGCCGCGTTTCCGGCGCTGAAGGTGGTGTTCGAGCACATCACCACGAAAGACGCGGTCGACTATATCCGTGACGCCGGCGTGGCGCCGGGACTGCTGGGCGCCACGATCACCGCGCACCATCTGCTGTACAACCGCAACGCGATCTTCCTGGGCGGCATTCGTCCGCATTACTACTGCTTGCCGGTGCTGAAGCGCGAAACGCATCGCCTGGCACTGGTCGAGGCGGCGACGTCGGGCAATTCGCGTTTCTTCCTCGGCACCGATAGCGCGCCGCATCCGAAAGGCTTGAAGGAGCACGCGTGCGGCTGCGCGGGTTGCTATACGGCGCTGCACGCGCTCGAGCTTTATACGGAAGCGTTCGACAACGCCGGCGCGCTGGATAAGCTCGAAGGCTTTGCGAGTTTCTTCGGTGCGGACTTCTACGGCCTGCCGCGCAGTGCGGAGCAGGTCACGCTGCGTCGCGAGGCGTGGACGCTGCCGGCCGAGTTGCCGGTCGGCGATACGCCGGTGGTGCCGCTGCGTGGCGGCGAGTCGATCGGCTGGCGCCTGGTCTGAACTTGTCTGCGTTGAGCTCCATGCCGGTGAGCGAGGTTCAGAGCCCGGGCTTCGCCGGGATCGACTGGTCGATGCCATGGTTCGCGCAGTTTGCAGGACGCGGTGAGCGTTGGCAGCGGGCCGCGCTGACGAGCTACGCGGCGTTGCTCGCCGAAATGAACGCCGACGCCACGTTGATGGGGCAAACCACGGGGCGCGGCGAGCGTCTCGCGTTTATCGCGCAAGACGACTTGCCGCCCGGCGCGGCGTACGAGGCGCACATCTCGGCGACCGGTTGCGTGCCGACGCGCCACAATCTGCACGACTTCTTCAATGCATCGATGTGGTTTGCGTTTCCGCGGATCAAGGCGGCGCTGAACGCGCGGCAGTCGGCGGCTATCGACGTGTTGGGCGTCGGCCCGACCCGCGGCGGCGTGCGCGATACGCTGACTGTGTTCGATGAAAACGCGCTGTTGTTTGCATGCGCGGATCCGATGTTGAGCGACGCGCTGCGTGGCTTTGACTGGCAAACGTTGCTGGTTGCCCGGCGTGATGCATGGGGTGCGCGTTGCGAAGTGCGCTGCTTCGGCCATGCGTTGCTGGAAAAATTGATCGCGCCGTTCAAGGCCTGTACGGGGCACGCGTGGATCGTCGACGTGCCGCCGGAGTATTTCACCTGGCACGCCACTGCGCGAAACGTGTGGCTGGACGCATCGGTCGGCGCCGCGCTGCTGAACACCGAAGCGTTGACGAGCCGCATGTTCGCGCCGCTCCCGGTACTGGGCATTCCGGGCTGGTGGCCAGACAACGAAGCGCCCGCGTTCTACGACGACGCTTCCGTGTTTCGTTCCGGACGACGATTCCGTTAAACAGATTCAAATGTGTGACGCCACGTTGCGCGGTAACGGGCCTCGAAAATGTTCGGCGACGTCGCCTCGGAAGCGCGCCCGTTCGGCCTTGTCCATCTGGCTATTTCAACCGTCGATGCCGGTCATCCGCCCCGCAGGTGTTAAAATCCTGCCCAGCAAAGCAGGCTAGGCAGTCGCGGCCTCTGCGGCTTCGGCCAACGAGGGCGAGGAAAGTCCGGACTCCACAGGGCAGGGTGATGGCTAACGGCCATCCGTGGTGACACGCGGAACAGGGCAACAGAAAGCAAACCGCCGATGGCCCGGCGCAAGCCGGGATCAGGTAAGGGTGAAACGGTGCGGTAAGAGCGCACCGCGGCTGCTGCAAGGCAGACCGGCACGGTAACCTCCACCCGGAGCAATTCCAAGTAGGCAGGCTAGCATCTTCGAGATGCAGGGCGGTGCCCCCGTCACGTCTGCGGGTAGGAAGCTTGAGCGCGTCAGTAATGGCGCGCCTAGAGGAATGACTGCCACGCGCGCGGCGTTTTCGGACGCGGCGCGTGCACAGAATCCGGCTTATCGGCTTGCTTTGCCACCCAAACAAAAAATGCCGGCGTCCGTCAGGACGTCGGCATTTTTTTCTGCGGTGCGGGTTTTAGCCGCTCGGCGATTCGACAGCGGGTGCGCGGTGTGTACTCGCGTCCGCCGTATTGCCGTACTGCTGCACCGAATTCGGGCTCAACCCGCGACGATGTCGAATGAGTGCGTCAATTCAGCGGTCTTCGCGATCATGATCGACGCCGAGCAATATTTATCGTGCGACAGATTGATGGCGCGTTCCACGGTGGCCGGGTTCAGATTCTTGCCGGTCACTGTGAAGTGGAAATGGATCTTGGTGAAAACCTTCGGATCTTCGCTGGCGCGCTCCGCCTTCAGCGTCACCGAGCAGCCGGCAATTTCCTGGCGGCTTTTCTTCAGGATCATCACGACGTCGTACGCCGTGCAGCCGCCCGTGCCGAGCAGCACCATTTCCATCGGACGCGGTGCCAGATTGCGGCCGCCGCCTTCCGGCGCGCCATCCATGGCCACCAGATGGCCGCTTCCTGTTTCGGCCGCGAACGCCATGCCGTCTTGGCCCATCCAGCTTACTTTGCATTCCATGCTGTGCTCCACCGCGCTGCGCAATATCGAGACGGCATTGTAGCCCGGTGTTTGGGGATTCGCCCGAGGCGACTTCGGCTGGAACTTATGCCTGATGACGGCTTGCGTGTTGCGCTGCCGCATGTTCATGCCGATTCGGGAATGCCCCGATCGTTTTAGGGGTTTTACTCTAGCCGATGCCGCTTCGGAACGAAGTGTAGGAGCAGCATGGACCTTGATTCATAAGGAAATTGTGCGAATTGCGCTTTCGTAATTCAGTTGTCACACTGTGAAATTGAATTTCACAATGCAAATGTTCTTGCGTCGCACAAGGGTGCCTCATATAATCGTCTTCATCGGTTGCAGCAGTTGTGCAACCTCCGCTGTCTCCTCCACCTCCTCCTTTGGTGGATTAAACCCGAACCGCTCGTTCGGGTTTTTTTTCGCCCGTATGTCTACCCGACTGCTTCGTGATCGTCCCGGTTTTGCGCCGGATCCGGCACCACTAAGCGCATTAAACCATGCCGGTCTGGCCCGCTAATTGACGGAAATTTCCAGCAAACCCTCGCACGTTTTGACTTGCCGTAGCAAATTCCATTATAATTCAAGGCTTTTCCGCATTCGCGCCCGCGGAGGAAGAACCAGGGAGAGCCTGCACGCGCCTCGATGCGCACACTACAAGCAGGAAAAAAACATACTGGGCGCAGCAATTTTTTTGGATCGATCATGAAGACGTTTTCCGCAAAAGCCCATGAGGTTACGCGTGAATGGTACGTGATTGACGCGACGGATAAGGTTCTCGGGCGTGTCGCCAGCGAAGTGGCACACCGTCTTCGCGGCAAGCACAAGCCTGAATTCACTCCGCACGTCGACACCGGTGATTTCATCATCGTTATCAACGCCGGCAAGCTGAAGGTCACGGGCAACAAGGCTACTGACAAGAAGTACTATCGCCACTCGGGTTACCCGGGCGGTATCTATGAAACGACGTTCGGCAAGATGCAAGAACGCTTCCCGGGCCGTGCGCTCGAGAAAGCGGTCAAGGGCATGCTGCCGAAGGGCCCGCTCGGCTACGCGATGATCAAGAAGCTGAAGGTCTACGCCGAAGCAACGCATCCGCATTCGGCGCAACAGCCGAAAGCGCTCGAGATCTAAGGGGAGCCCACATGATCGGTAACTGGAATTACGGCACGGGCCGCCGCAAGAGCGCCGTCGCACGCGTCTTCATCAAGGCTGGCAAGGGTGAGATCATTGTAAACGGCAAGCCTATCGCCGATTACTTCT
Organism: Paraburkholderia sp. BL21I4N1; assembly: GCF_002973525.1. GTDB lineage: Bacteria > Pseudomonadota > Gammaproteobacteria > Burkholderiales > Burkholderiaceae > Paraburkholderia. The sequence goes on along the minus strand of NZ_PVEN01000008.1, from coordinate 195,549 downwards.
CGCGCGAAACGTCGCTGATGATCGTGCGTCAACCGCTGGAACTCACGAACCACGGCGTCACGTTCGATATCAAAGTCAACGTGAACGGTGGCGGTGAAACGGGTCAAGCCGGTGCGGTTCGCCACGGTATCACCCGCGCGCTGATGGACTACGACGCAACGCTGAAGCCGGAACTGTCGAAGGCTGGCTTCGTGACGCGTGACGCTCGTGAAGTCGAACGTAAGAAGGTCGGCTTCCACAAGGCACGTCGCCGGAAGCAATTCTCGAAGCGTTAATCGTTTCGAGTGCGAGCTGGCCCTCGGGCCGGTGCGCTGCAAAAGCCGCCAACGCTTTCGCGAAGGCGGCTTTTTTTATGGCTTCGTATTGTGGTGGTTGCGCCGCAGCTTGATTCCACGGGGAGAACCCATTGATTCTGTGGGGTTAAGCACGATATTGAGATCAGCCCTACAATAGCGGCTAGAAGCTTTTTGGAGAGTCCGAATGAACGCAGTCACCGAAACACCCGTGACCGAAATGCCTGCCCCCTTCGTTTTTACCGACGCAGCGGCTGACAAGGTCAAGCAACTGATCGAAGAAGAAGGCAATGCGGAGCTGAAATTGCGCGTGTTCGTGCAAGGCGGCGGCTGCTCGGGCTTTCAGTACGGGTTTACGTTCGACGAAGCCGTCAATGAAGACGACACCGTCATGAACAAGAGCGGCGTCCAGTTGCTGATCGATTCGATGAGCTACCAGTATCTGGTCGGCGCTGAGATCGATTACAAGGACGATATCAACGGCGCGCAGTTCGTCATCAAGAACCCGAACGCTTCGACCACGTGCGGTTGCGGTTCGTCGTTCTCGGTTTGATGGCTGCTGTCTGAGCGCGAGTTGTACGAATAAAAAACGGGGCTGCGGCCCCGTTTTTTCGTTGTCCCGGCATAGGCGCACGTCAGACGCCGCTTCGATTCACGCTTCTTTCAGCGCGGGTAGATCGCGCCCAGTATGCGTTCCGCAGCTGCACCGGTGACCGCCGGCAGATTGCCCGGCAGCCTCGCCACGCAACGCATCGCCAGCCACGCGAAGGCCAGCGGCTCAACCTGGCTTGGCGGCACGCCGAGCGCGTCGGTGGTCATCACTGGGACGCCGCTGACGCCGCTGTCTTCCAACGCCTGCTGCAACGCCTTCAGAATCTCCGGATTGCGCGCGCCGCCGCCACACACGTAGACCGCCTTGGCATCCGATGCATGCCGCTCGATTTCGCGCGCCACGGTCACCGCAGTGAGTGCGACAAGCGTCGCTTGCACGTCGGCGGGGGCAAGCGAGGCGAACGGCTGGAGTTTTGCGTCGAGCCATTCGGGGTTGAACAGGTCGCGTCCAGTACTTTTGGGTGGTTGCTGCGAGAAGAACGGCTCGTCCAGCAGCGCGTTCAGCAGCGTGCGATCCACCTGGCCGCCAGCGGCGAAATGGCCGTTTTCATCGAAGGGCTTGCCGAGATGGCGCTGCGCCCACTCGTCGAGCAGCGCGTTCGCCGGCCCGCAGTCGAAGCCGCGCACCCCGCCCGTTGCGTTGAGAATCGTGATGTTGCTGATCCCGCCAAGATTGCAGACCACCCGCGTTTCGTTCTTCGCGCCGAACACCGTGGCATGAAACGCCGGCACCAGCGGCGCGCCCTGGCCGCCGGCCGCGACGTCGCGACTGCGGAAGTCGGCGATCACGTCGATATGCATCATTTCCGCGAGCAGCGCCGGGTTGTTGATCTGCCGCGTATAACCTTTTTCCGGCCGATGCCGCACCGTCTGCCCGTGCACCCCGATCGCGCGCACTTCTGCCGCGGACACGCGGCTTTCGCGCAGCAGTTCGTGGCAGCACACCGTGTAGCGGGTGGCGAGCGCGTTGGCGGCCAGCGCTTCGCGTTCGATCTCGTTGTCGCCGGGTTGCTGCAGCGCGAACAACGCGTCGCGCAGGCCGGCCGCGAAGCCGACGAACGCCTCGGCGAGCACCACCGGTGGCTTGCCTTCGGCAAATCTCACGGCCACGCCATCCACGCCGTCCATGCTCGTGCCGGACATCAATCCAAGGTAGACGCCGTCTGCGGTGTCTTGCGCCACGTTGCTGCTCCTGTCGAGATTCGTTGCGATTGGTTGTAGCAGATTATCCAGCCAAGCGCGGCCGAATATAAAGCGTCGTGACGCCAACCACCGGGGCCGTCGCGCGAAAATTGTGTAGAAATCGCGCCCCGCCGGGACGCTTGCGACGGCGTCAGTGGGCGCGGCGGCGCGCATCTATGGGACAATCTCTTTTTTTCGCGACTTCAAGTTTCCAGCATGAGCACCGAGTCCACCAAGCCTACCCCCGCTGCCGTCCTTCCGCTCACCGACGAAGTCCGTCACGCGCTCGCCGTCACCAAGCGCGGTGTCGACGAACTGTTGATCGAAGACGAATTCGCGCAAAAGCTCGCGCGAAGCGCCGCGAGCGGCAAGCCGCTGCGCATCAAGCTCGGGCTCGATCCGACCGCGCCGGACATCCACATCGGCCACACGGTCGTGCTGAACAAAATGCGCCAGTTGCAGGATCTCGGCCACACGGTGATTTTCCTGATCGGCGATTTCACGTCGTTGATCGGCGATCCGTCGGGCCGCAATGCCACGCGTCCGCCTCTCACGCGCGAACAGATCGAATCCAACGCCAAGACGTATTTCGAGCAGGCCGCGCTGGTGCTCGACCGCGACAAGACGGAGATCCGCTACAACAGCGAATGGTCGATGCCGCTTGGCGCCGACGGCATGATCAAGCTCGCGTCGCGCTACACGGTGGCGCGCATTCTTGAACGCGAAGATTTCACCAAGCGCTTCCAGGGCGGCGTGCCGATCTCGATCCACGAGTTCCTGTACCCGCTGATGCAAGGCTATGACTCGGTCGCGCTGAACGCCGACCTCGAACTCGGCGGCACCGACCAGAAGTTCAACCTGCTGGTGGGCCGCGAGTTGCAGAAGCAGTACGGCCAGGAGCAGCAGTGCATTCTGACCATGCCGTTGCTCGAGGGGCTCGACGGCGTCGAAAAGATGTCGAAGTCGAAGCACAACTACATCGGCATCAGCGAAAAGCCGACGGACATGTTTGGCAAGCTGATGAGCATTTCCGACGTGCTGATGTGGCGTTACTTTGAACTGCTGTCGTTCCGTCCGATGGACGAGATCGCAGGCTTCAGGAAAGAGATCGAAGCGGGCCGCAATCCGCGCGATTTCAAGGTGATGCTCGGTCAGGAGATCGTTGCGCGTTTCCACTCGCAAGCGGACGCCGAGCGGGCGCTCGAGGACTTCAACCATCGCGCGAAGGGCGGCGTGCCGGACGATATCCCGGCGGTGACGCTCGCGGGCGCGCCGCTCGCCATCGGGCAGTTGCTCAAGCAGGCGAACCTGGTGCCGTCGACCAGCGAAGCGCTGCGCAACATCGAGCAGGGCGGTGTGAAGATCGACGGCGCGACCGTGTCCGACAAGGGGCTGAAGGTCGAAGCGGGCGAGTTCATCGTGCAGGTCGGCAAGCGCCGTTTTGCACGCGTCACGCTGACGGCCTGATCGCGCTCGACCAGGGATAACTCAGCGATGACACGAACGCTGCTACAGCGAGAGTCGGAGTTGCGCCGATGATAGCGTTGATCCAACGCGTGCGGCGCGCGGAAGTGCGCGTGGCCGACCGCGTGACCGGCGCGATTGAAGCAGGTCTGCTCGCGCTCGTGTGCGCCGAACGCGGCGACACCGAGGCGGCCGCCGATCGGCTGCTCGCCAAGGTGCTCGGCTACCGCGTGTTTAGCGACGCGGCCGGCAAGATGAATCTCTCCGTGCAGAATCTGGACGGCGCCGGGCGCGCGGGCGGCTTGCTGCTCGTGTCGCAGTTCACGCTGGCCGCGGATACCAACAGCGGCCTGCGCCCAAGCTTCACGCCGGCCGCCCCACCGGACGAGGGCAAGCGCCTGTTCGATTACTTCGTTGCCGCGGCGCGCGGCAAGCATCCGATCGTCGAGACCGGCGAGTTCGGCGCCGATATGCAGGTGTCGCTCGTCAACGACGGGCCGGTCACGTTCTGGCTACAGACCAACGCCTGATTTGCAGGCGGTTTGTCAGCAGCAACATGGCGGCGCGTTTGCGTTCGCCTCTCCCTCCAGCCGCTTTTTGCGACAATAGCGGTTCGGCATAACCGGCGAATGGTGCCCACTTTCATTCCATGACCACGCAGATTCTGTTTATCCGGCACGGCGAGACCGATTGGAACCGCATCAAGCGCATTCAAGGTCACATCGACATTCCACTGGCGACGACGGGTCTGGCCCAGGCGCAACGTCTCGCACGCCGCATGGCCGACGAGGCGAAGCAGGGCGCGCGGCTCGACGCGATCTATTCGAGCGACCTGCAGCGCGCGCAGCAAACCGCGCAGCCGATCGCCGACGCGCTCGGCCTGTCTCTTCAGCTGCGCGAAGGTCTGCGCGAGCGTTCATACGGCGCGTTCCAGGGCCATGACAGCGACGAGATCGCACTGCGTTTCCCCGACGAATACGCACACTGGCAAACTCGCGACGCCGGCTTCGCGCCGCCGGACGGCGAGTCGCAACGCACGCTCTACCACCGCGTATTGCATGCGATCGAACCGCTGGTCGCGGCGCATCCCGGCGGGCGGATTGCGTGTGTCGCGCACGGCGGCGTGCTGGATTGCGTGCGCCGTTTCGCCTGCAATTTGCCGCTCGACGCGCCGCGTGATTACGCGTTGCTCAACACGAGTGTGAATGTGGTGGATTTCGATAACGGCCGCGCGACGATCGTGTCGTGGGCGGACGTGTCGCATCTCGACGTACCGAGCTCGGACGACACCTTTAAGAAGGTCCCGGAGCCGGGTCGTTAAGCGCTAGGTCGCGGCAGGGCTCAGGCTACAGGTTGATGTCTTGTTGACGCTTGCTGTGTGACCTGCCGCAGTGCCGTTAGCCAGCGTGATCTGACATTCGGCACAGCACTCGCGCCATCCAGCTCAGGTCGCAGCCGAATCCCAGATGCCCGGCAACGCGCTCGTTGAATCCGGTGCGGCCAATCCGAAATGCCGATAAGTGAGCATCGTGGCGACGCGGCCGCGCGGCGTGCGCTGCAGGAAACCCTGCTGAATCAGATACGGTTCGAGCACGTCTTCGATCGTGTCGCGTTCCTCGCCGATCGCCGCCGCCAGATTGTCGACGCCAACCGGGCCGCCGTCGAACTTGTGCAGGATCGCTTCGAGCAGCTTGCGGTCCATCAGATCGAAGCCGACCGCGTCGACGTCGAGCATTTTCAGCGCGGCGTCGGCCACTTGCGCGGTAATGTTGCCGTCGGCTTTCACCTCGGCGAAGTCACGCACGCGACGCAGCAGGCGGTTCGCGATCCGCGGCGTGCCGCGTGCGCGCCTGGCGATTTCGAACGCGCCGTCCGGATGAATCTGCGCCTTGAGCAACGACGCCGAACGCGTGACGATTCGAGCCAGCTCTTCAGCGTTATAGAACTCGAGCCGCGCGACGATCCCGAAACGGTCGCGTAGCGGATTGGTCAGCATACCCGCGCGGGTGGTCGCACCGACCAGCGTGAACGGCTGCAGGTCCAGCTTCACGCTACGCGCGGCCGGCCCTTCGCCGATCATGATGTCGATCTGATAATCCTCCAGCGCCGGGTACAGAATTTCTTCGACGACCGGTGAGAGCCGGTGGATTTCGTCGATGAATAGAACGTCGTTGGCTTCGAGATTGGTGAGCAGCGCGGCGAGGTCGCCGGCCCGTTCGAGCACCGGTCCGGACGTTTGCCGCAGATTGACGCCCATTTCCCGCGCGATGATGTGCGCGAGCGTGGTTTTGCCGAGGCCCGGCGGCCCGAACAGCAGAACGTGGTCGAGCGATTCGGAGCGGCGCTTGGCCGCCTCGATGAAAATTTCCAGCTGGCCGCGCACCTTTTCCTGCCCGACATACTCGTCGAGCTGGCGCGGCCGCAACGCACGCTCGAACGCTTCTTCGTTCGGCGAGACGGGCGTGGCCGCGATGATGCGCTCGGCGGCAAGTTTGTCGGTTTCGATCATCTGGCCATTGTACCGCGCTGGCCTCGTTGCGAAACCCGGCCGAACGGCCAGGGTGCGCTAAGCCCATGGCCTGTGAGATGCTGTACCGGTCGCATGCAAAGTCAGCGTCCGGAGCGTCGTGTCAGCCCTTGGACAACGCCTTCAGTGCGAGCTTGATGCCCTCGGAAACGCCGGTGCCGGCCGGCACGTTCTTGACGGCCGCCAACGCTTCTTTTTCGGAGTAACCCAGGGCGAGCAGCGCGTTCAGGATATCGGAGGCATGGTCGGATGCCGACGCCGCGCCAGCCATTGCGCCCAGGTCGGCGCCGAGCTTGCCCTTCAGTTCGAGCAGCAGGCGTTCGGCCGTCTTCTTGCCGATGCCGGGCACGCGCGTGAGGCGAGCCGCGTCCTGCATCGTCACGGTCTGCGCCAGTTCGTGCACGCTCATGCCGGACAGCACCGCGAGCGCCATGCGTGCGCCGATGCCGGAAATCTTCAGCAGTTCGCGGAAGGTGGCGCGTTCTTCGGCGGTGCCGAAGCCGTACAGCAGATGCGCGTCCTCGCGCACGATCATCTGCGTGAGCAGCACGACGCGTTCGCCGGTCGAGGGCAGGTTGTAGAACGTGCTCATCGGCACGTCGACTTCATAGCCGACACCGTTGCAGTCGACGAGCAGATGCGGCGGGTTTTTTTCCAGCAGAACGCCGGCAATGCGACCGATCATGGCGGATTCGATTTCGAGAGAAAGGGCGAGTGTAGCGCAGCGGGCGGGGCGCGCGCGATGCCTGCACCGCGTGTGTCACAACCAGCGCGCGCGGCGCCGATCACGGCTGGCGAACGCCGGCGGCTCTAGCCCACCAGTCGCCCGCGTCTCACGCGCAAGCCCTTCTTCGCGAGTGCCGGTGCAATACCGCCGAGCGTGCTCAGCGTCGTGCCGCTGTGCGCATGGCAGATCGCCATGCCGAGCGCGTCGGCGGCGTCCGTGCTGGGCACGCCGGAGAGGTTCAGCAGTCGTACCACCATCTGCTGCATCTGTTCCTTGGTGGCGCGGCCGTAGCCCACCACCGCCTGCTTCAATTGCAGCGCGGTGTACTCGGCCACCGGCACGCCGCCCGCGACCAGTCCGCAGATCGCCGCGCCGCGCGCCTGGCCAAGCAGCAGCGTGGACTGCGGGTTGACGTTGACGAACACTTTTTCGATCGCCGACTGATCTGGCGAGTGCTGGCGGATCAGCGTCGAGATGCCTTCGAAAATGGTGCCCAGACGCGAGGGCAGATCGGCGTCGGCGGTCTTGATGACGCCGCTCGCGACGTAACTGAGCGTGTGGCCGCTTTGATCGATCACGCCGAAGCCGGTCACGCGCAAGCCGGGGTCGATGCCGAGAATTCTCATGAGGTGCCGCACATGCCGTAAAAACCAGGTGCTTGCGATACTACAACACGCGCACCGCGTGACGGCCGGCGAGCGTCGAGATCGGCGGAATAAAAACCGCTACGTGCGCGGTTCAGCGGTAACGATGCAATGGCAACCTCGGCGGCGCCAAAAGAAAACGGCCCGGCGGAAAACTCCGCCGGGCCGTTTCATCGCTGAACGCGAGCTAGTCATCCACGGCGAGCGACTTCACCCTCGGGCCGCCCCCGTCACACCAGCCAAAAAATCAATGCCGGAAGTGACGCACACCGGTCAACACCATGGCGATGTTGTGCTCATCCGCCGCGCTGACCACTTCGTCGTCGCGCATCGAGCCGCCCGGTTGAATCACGCAGGTCGCGCCTGCCGCCACCACCACGTCCAGACCGTCACGGAACGGGAAGAACGCGTCCGACGCCACCGCCGAACCCGTCAGCGTCAAACCGGCGTTCTGTGCCTTGATGCTGGCGATACGCGCCGAGTCCACGCGGCTCATCTGGCCGGCGCCGACGCCCAGCGTCATGCCGTTGCCGCAGAACACGATCGCGTTCGACTTCACGTACTTCGCCACGCGCCATGCGAACAGCAGGTCGTCCATTTCCTTCGGCGTAGGGTGACGTTTCGTGACCACACGCAATTCGCGCGGCTGCACGTTCTTCGAATCGAGCGATTGCACCAGCAGGCCGCCGCCCACGCGCTTCAGATCGAATGCGTTGTGACCGTCGCCCAAAGCGATTTCCAGCAGACGCACGTTCTGCTTCGCCGTGAACACCTGACGCGCTGCCGCGCTGAACGACGGCGCGATCAGCACTTCGACGAACTGCTTGGCCACTGCTTGCGCCGCCGCTTCATCCACTTCGCGGTTGAACGCGATGATGCCGCCGAATGCCGACGTCGGATCGGTCTGCAGCGCCTTCGCGTACGCTTCGTGCGCATCCGCGCCGATCGCCACGCCGCACGGGTTCGCGTGCTTGACGATCACGCAGGCCGGCACGTCGAACGTCTTCACGCATTCCCACGCCGCGTCGGAATCCGCGATGTTGTTGTAGGACAGTTCCTTGCCCTGCAACTGGCTGTAGTTCGCCAACGCGCCGGCCGGCACCGACAGATCGCGGTAGAACGCCGCGCTCTGGTGCGGGTTTTCGCCGTAGCGGAGGTCTTGCACCTTGTCGAACGCCAGGTTGAACGTAGCCGGGTACGTGTTGCGCGACGCGTGTTGCAACTCGTCGGTCAGGCTGGTCAGGTAGTTCGTGATCGCGCCGTCGTACTGCGCGGTGTGCGCGAATACCTTGGTGGCGAGGCGGAAATTCGTCTTGTACGACACCGCGTTGCTGTTCGCACGCATTTCGTCGAGCACGACCGCGTAGTCGGTCGGATCGACCACCACCGTCACGTCGCGGTGATTCTTCGCCGCCGAACGCAGCATGGTCGGGCCGCCAATGTCGATGTTCTCGATCGCGTCTTCCAGCGAGCACTCTTCTTTCGACACGGTCTGCACGAACGGGTACAGATTCACGACCAGCAGGTCGATGGTCGGAATGTCGTGCTTTTCAAGCGCGGCCATGTGTTCCGGGAGGTCGCGGCGCGCCAGAATGCCGCCGTGCACCTTCGGATGCAGCGTTTTCACGCGCCCATCGAGCATTTCCGGGAAGCCCGTGTAATCGGCGACTTCGGTGACGGGCAGACCCGCGTCCGCGAGCAGTTTCGCGGTGCCGCCGGTCGACAGGAGCTTGACGCCGAGGTCGGACAGCGACTTGGCGAAGTCGACGATGCCGGACTTGTCGGAAACGGAGATGAGCGCTTGCTTGATCATGATGAAGACGAAAAGCCGAAGGGAAACGTGGCAGGGCGCGAGAAAACGACAGCGAACTACAACAAACCGTGCTGTTGCAGCTTCTTGCGCAGCGTATTGCGGTTAATGCCGAGATACTCGGCGGCCAGCGACTGATTGCCGCCGGCCTGCTCGAGCACCACTTCGAGCAAGGGTTTTTCCACGCACGAAATCACCATGTCGTAGACGTCGTGCGGATTGGAGCCGTCGAGATCCTGGAAATACATCCCCAGGCTGTCGCGGACAGATTGTTCGATATTGTTCTTGCTCATGCTGCTAGTCGGTCGGTTGGGTCCGGCTCGCCGTTCTCGTTGAGCGTTTCGTCGACATAGACAAGGCGGTCGGAGATCGCCTTTTGTGCGTCGAAGAACTCGTTGACGGCGAGGAGTTGTTCGCGCGTGGTGTCCAGCGTATTCATGCGATGCCGGAACACGTTGGCGCCAGAAAGGCCGCGAGTGTACCAGCCGATGTGCTTACGCGCAGTGCGCACGCCGGTAAATTCCCCGTAGAACGCGTAGTGATCTTCGAGATGCTCGTTCATCACATGCTGGATTTCGTCGATGCGCGGCGGCGGCAGCAACTCGCCCGTTTTCAGGAAATGCTCGATCTCCCGAAACAGCCATGGGCGCCCCTGCGCGGCGCGGCCGATCATGATCGCGTCGGCGCCAGTGGCGGCGAGTACCGCGCGCGCCTTGTGCGGCGTCGTAATGTCGCCGTTCGCGACCACCGGAATGCGCACGGCGGCCTTGACGGCGGCGATGGTCTCGTATTCGGCGTCGCCGTGATAGAGATCGGCGCGGGTGCGACCGTGCACGGTCAGCATGGCGATGCCGGCGTTTTCGGCCAGATGCGCGACGCTCAGCGCATTCTTGTTGTCGCGATTCCAGCCGGTGCGGATTTTCAGCGTGACGGGCACCGCGTCGGGCCCGACGCCCACCGCGCCGACCACCGCCTCGACGATGCGCTGCACCAGCGGCTCGTTCTGCAACAGCGCCGAGCCGGCCGCAACGTTGCAGACCTTCTTGGCCGGACAGCCCATGTTGATGTCGATGATCTGCGCGCCGTTCGCGACGTTGTGGCGCGCGGCTTCGGCCATCATGACCGGATCGGCGCCGGCGATCTGCACGGCGATCGGCTCGACCTCGCCAGTGTGGTTGGCGCGCCGCATGGTCTTTTCGCTTTTCCACAACTGCGCGTTCGAGGCGACCATTTCCGACACCGCATAGCCCGCGCCCAGCCGTTTGCACAGTTGCCGGAACGGCCGGTCGGTCACACCCGCCATGGGCGCGACGAACAGGTTATTACGCAGATTGTGGGAGCCGAGAGTGGGCATAGCGTGGACGCGCGCCGCGCCCGATTGCGCAATTTGTGTCAATCGGAGCGTTCGCGAAATGCGAGAGAAAACCACCATTTTAGCGTTAACAGATAGCCGGCACCCGACATGCGTGTGTCGTAACCCATTAAATCTTCTATGAAAGTGGTCCGGTTCATAGAACCGGCATCTCACATGCGGTGCGCGCCGCGCCGCGTCAAAAGGCCGCGCGGCGCGAGCGGACGGCGTGCCTAGCGGCGTTGCCCGAACATCATTTGACGCGCCAGCGCGGTTTTCAGCGGCGGCACGAATTCGAGCGCGGTGAGCGCGAGACCGCGCACGATCGCGAGCGGCGCGAAGTCGACGGTGAACAGGCGCGCGAGCGTGTCGGTCGCGCCGATCGTGAGACGGCGGTCGAGCGCGCGGCGTTGCGCGAAGGTGGCGAGCGCGAGCGGCGTGGGGCCTTCCGCGGACAATGCGTCGGCGAGCGAATGCGCGTCGCGCAGGCCGAGGTTCAGCCCCTGGCCGGCCACCGGGTGCAGGGTTTGCGCCGCATTGCCGATTGCGACGACGCGGCCCTGAACGAGTGTCTCGACCGCGTTCAGGCCGAGCGGGAACGACGCGCGGCCTTTGATCTGCGTGAAACGGCCCATGCGGTCGCCGAACGCCGCGCCGAGTTCGCGCAGGAAGTCGGTGTCGGAGAGTTGCGCGCGGCGGGCGGCTTGTTCCGGCGCACAACACCAGACCAGCGCATAGTCCGCGCCGCGCACGCCGCCCATGGGCAGCAAGGCGATCGGACCTTGCGACGTGAAGCGCTCCCAGGCCACATGCGGTTGCGGCGAGGAGACGGTTACCGTGCCGACCAGCGCGGTTTGTCCGTAGTCGCGTGAGCCGTTTTTCGCGGCGCGTTTGCCGGATTGATCCGCAGCGTCGGAATCGAGGCTGCCGGCGCTCGGCCGGGCGTAGTTTTCCGCGATGTTTTCAGCCGAGTCCGCGCTTGCCGCACGGTCCCGTCCCGTCCGTCGGGCTTTCTGATCGCCGAACAACCCGCCTTCGGCATTCACCAGAATCCGCGTACGCAACGAACGCGCGACGCCCGCCGTTTCGATCGGTAGCGTCACGCCGTCATGCTCCTGGGTCGGCGCTGCGGCCGAGGTCGAGCGGAACCAGTGCACCGAACTCGCATGCACCGCGTCGGCCAGCCCATGCACGATCGACCCATAGCGCAGCACATACCCCAGCGCCGGCAGACCGTGCTCGGTGTGATCGATCAGCGTGCGGCCGAAGTGCCCGCGCTGCGACACATGAATGCGCTGGATCGCGGTGGCGTCGGCGGGCCAGCGCAGCGGCTCCAGAATCATCCGGCTGCCGTGCGAGACGGCGATCGCGCGCGGGTCGGCGATCGAGTCTTCCGGCTCGCGTGCGTCGACCAGCGCGATCTTCAGCGCCTGGGTCGCGCTGCGGCGCGCCAGCCAGCCGGCCAGCGCCAGCCCGACCGGTCCGGCGCCGACGATCGTCACGTCGAAATCGTACGGATGAGTGGCCGAGGCGGGCTTCAGAATCACCGTCGACGGGGAAACATCGTTCATTGCGGATTACGTCCTTGTTTCGTGGGCCGCGCGGGCTTCCTGCATCAGCGCCTCGATTTCGTCGGCGGCGACCGGCACGTCGCGCGTGATCAGCTCGCAGCCGGTCGGCGTGACGATCGCGTCGTCCTCGATGCGGATGCCGATGTTCCAGTAGCGCTCGGGCACGCCTTCCGTCGGGCGGATGTACAAGCCGGGCTCGATGGTCAGCGTCATCGACGCCTGCAAGGTGCGCCACGGCAACACGCCCGCGTCGTCGCGCGGCGCGCCGCGTTCGCGGTAGTCGCCGACGTCGTGCACGTCCATGCCGATCCAGTGGCCGGTGCGGTGCATATAGAAGGGCGCGTAGGCGCGCTCGGCGATCACGTCGTCGACCGAAGCGAACTTCGCGCGGTCGATGATGCCGGTGTCGAGCAAGCCTTGCGACAGCACACGGACGGCTGCCTGGTGCGGATCGTCGAAGGTGGCGCCGGCGCGGGTGGCGTCGACGGCAGCCTGCTGCGCGGCCAGCACGATGTCGTACAGCTCGCGCTGCGCCGGCGTGAAGCGGCCGCTGGCGGGGAACGTGCGGGTGATGTCGGACGCGTAGCCGTCGAGTTCGCAGGCCGCGTCGATCAGGATCAGGTCGCCGTCCTTTGCTGCCGCGTTGCCGGCCGGGTAGTGCAGCACGCAGGCATTGGCGCCCGCCGCGACGATCGACGTATAAGCCGGCGCCTGCGCGCCGAATTTGCGGAACGTATAGAGCAGTTCGGCTTCGAGTTCGTACTCGCGGATACCCGGATGGCACGCGGCCATCGCGCGGCGATGCGCCCGCGCCGAAATTTGCCCGGCGCGGCGCATGACGGCGAGTTCGTGGTCGTCCTTGACGAGCCGCATGTCGTCGAGCAACGGGATCAGATCGCCTGCAGTCGTGGGCGTCGCGACTCCGCTGCGGCCTTGCGCGCGCACCGTGTCGAGCCAGCCGCGCACCTGTTCGTCCAGTTGCGCCGAGCTGCCGAGCGCGTAGTGCAGCGACGGTTTGTCGGCAAGCAGCCGCGGCAGTTGCACGTCGACGTCGCCGATTGCGAACGCCGCGTCGAAACCGAACGCCGTGCGCGCGCCGTCGGGGCCGAAGCGGAAACCTTCCCACGTTTCGCGCTCGACGTTTTTCTCGCGGCAGAACAGGATCGACGCCGGCTCGCCGGACGCGGCGCTGGCGTCGAGCACCAGCAGCGCTTCCGGTTCGGTGAAGCCGGTCAGGTAGTAGAAGTAGCTGTCGTGCCGGTACGGATAATCGGCGTCGCGGTTGCGCAGGGCTTCCGGCGCGGTGGGGACGATGGCGACGCCGCCGCCCGTCGCGCGCAGCGCGGCGAGTACGCGCTCGCGGCGCGTTCGGTAGACGTCGATGGCGAGGGTGGGTTCGGTCGGCTGGTTCATCGTGCGATTGTAGCGCCCAATGCGCGGACTTATTTTGCGCGGATACGGATCGCAGCGTCGCCGTGCCGCTGTTGCAATCCATCCACAGCGAGTCTGCATGCGGCTTGCGAAGAGACGCTGGTACGCTCGCGAAGGCCGCCGAGCACTTATACTTTCGCCGGATTCAGACAAAGGCAGATGGTAATGATGAAACTCATCGGTTCGCTCGGTAGCCCGTATGTGCGTAAAGCGCGGATCGTGCTGGCCGACAAGAAGATCGACTACGAACTGGTGCCCGAGAACGTCTGGGCGCCCGACACCACGATTCACACCTTCAATCCGCTCGGCAAGGTGCCGTGCCTCGTGATGGAAGACGGCGAAGCGGTGTTCGACTCGCGGGTGATCTGCGAATACGTGGATACGCTGTCGCCGGTCGGCAAGCTGATTCCGCAATCCGGCCGTGAACGCGTGGAAGTGCGCTGCTGGGAAGCGCTCGCCGACGGCATTCTGGATGCGGCGGTGCTAATTCGCCTCGAAAGCACGCAGCGCGCGCCGGAGTTGCGCGTGGACGCATGGGTCGCGCGTCAACAACGCAAGATCGACGAAGCGCTGATCGCAATGTCGCGGGGGCTGGGCAGCAAGACGTGGTGCGCGGGCAATCACTACACGCTCGCGGATATCGCGGTGGGATGCGCACTGGGTTATCTGGATTTCCGCATGCCCGAGTTGAACTGGCGCGAACCGTATCCGAATCTGGATAAGCATTTGCAGAAGCTCTCGCTGCGTCAGTCGTTTATCGACACGGTGCCGGCGAACTGAGTATTGCAGATCGCGAAGATTGAGCATTGCAAAAAGCTGTCAATCAAGCTTCCAAAATAATGAATTAAAACTTACGTTTGTGGTAAAAATGCGCCTGCCCGTCAGGCGCATTTTTTTTGTCTGTCGCGTGGCGTAATGGTTTATGCAATCAACATATCCGGCGAATTAATCGGTGAATTGCAGCCATTGCGAATCGGCGTCGCGGGAGAAAGCGCGCCGCTCAGATCAATAACTCGCAGAGAGACTTCCACCATGAAACCGTATCGCTTTGTCATTGCCGCTTCCGCACTTGCCATGTTTGCCGCCTGCTCGAATGTCGGTAACGTCGATCCGTCCGCGCTGATCAAGTCCGGCCAGATGGCCACCCAGGCCGCCACGCTGAGCGACGCCGACGTGCGCGCGTTGACCGACAAATCGTGCGCGCAGCTGGATGGCGAAAACAAGATCGCCGCCGCGAACAGCAAGTACCAGAAGCGCCTGAACAAGATCGCCACGCAACTGGGCGACAACATCAACGGCACGCCGGTCAACTACAAGGTGTACATGACCAAGGACGTCAACGCATGGGCCATGGCCAATGGTTGCGTGCGCGTCTACAGCGGGCTGATGGACATGATGAACGACAACGAAGTGCGCGGCGTGGTCGGCCACGAAATGGGCCACGTAGCGCTCGGCCACACGAAGAAGGCGATGCAGGTGGCTTATGCCACGTCGGCGGTGCGTGGTGCGGCGACGTCGGCGGGAGGCCTCGCGGGATCGCTGTCCGGTTCGCAACTCGGCGATTTCTCCGAGAAGCTGATTAACGCGCAATTCTCGCAAACCCAGGAAAGCGCCGCCGACGATTATTCATTCGATTTGCAGAAAAAGAAGAAGCTGGATCCGTCGGGGCTGGTGACGGCATTTAACAAACTCGCGCAACTGGATGGGGGTAAATCGAGTATGTTCAGTTCGCATCCGTCGTCGCCGGAGCGGGCGCAGCATATTCAGCAGCGGATCGCTTCGAATCAGTAACTGCAAGAATGAAAAACGCGCGCTCTGGCATGCCAGCAGCGCGCGTTTCTGTTTCGGTGGTTAGTTCTTGCGGTTATGGTGTTTTACGGCGTCGTGTAATGCCCGGCCCGAATGCAAATCCAAATGCCAATAGCAGCAACGACACGGCCAGCACCGTGTTATTCCCGCTCGTCACATACGGCGTGCGGCCGGACGTGCCTTGCACCGTCACGTCGAGCGAGCCGATCGTGAACGGCTTGAGGCGGCCGAGCACCTTGCCGTTCGCGTCGATCGCGGCGGTCATGCCGGTGTTGGTGGCGCGCAGCATCGGCCGGCCGGTTTCCAGCGAACGCATCCGCGCGATCTGCAGATGCTGGTCCAGCGCAATCGTGTCGCCGAACCAGGCGAGGTTGGTCGAGTTGACCAGCACGCCGGCCGGCGTCTCGCTTTCGCGAATGCTGCGGGCAATCTCTTCACCGAAAATGTCTTCGTAGCAGATGTCGACCGAGACCGGCTGGTTGTGCACCATGAACGGTTTCTGCACCGGCGCGCCGCGGAAGAAATCGCCGAGCGGAATGTTCATCAGATTGACGAACCAGCGGAAGCCCCACGGCACGAACTCGCCGAACGGCACGAGGTGGTGCTTGTCGTAGCGGTACACGTCGCGAGAACCGGGCGTGACGCCGAACAGGCTGTTCGTGTAGTCGATCAACTGGCCTTCCGGCGTGACCGTGCCGCCGAGTGCGCCGAACAGGATGGCGCTGCCGGTCGAATCCGAAAAACGGCGTACCGCCGACGCGAACGGTGCCGGCAATTGCTGGATGAAAACCGGAATCGCCGTTTCCGGCGTGACGATCAGATCGGCCGGTTTCGACGTGATCATTTGCTGGTACATGTCGATCGCGGCGCGCATGCCGGATTCTTCGAACTTCATCTCCTGCTTGACGTTGCCTTGCAGAAGACGCACGGTCAGCGGCGCGTTGGCGGGGACTGTCCATTGCGCGAGTGGCAGCAGCAGGCCGGCCGCGATCAGCGCCAGCGCGATGAGGCCGGGCAGTGCGGCACGGACGCCGCTGGGTTTGCCGTTTGCCTGACCACCCTGAGCCGGATTGCCGATATTGCCGCCGACACCGGCAGCAGTCCCGCTCGCCTGCCGCAAAGCCGCCAACTGCATGAGCGCCTGCACGATCAACGCGGCCACCAGCGCCAGCACCCAACCCACGCCATACACGCCCGCCACCGGCGCAAAGCCGGCAAACGGACCATCCACCTGCGCATAACCGCTCGCAAGCCACGGAAAGCCGGTGAACACCGTGCCGCGCAGCCACTCACCGATCGCCCACGCGCTCGCGAACGCCAGCGCGCCATGCCAGGTCGGCGAGAACGGCGTGCGGTCGTCCGCCGCGCCGTTGCGTGCATGACCGGCGCAGAGCGACCACAACGCAGCGGCAAATGCCGGATAGATCGCCAGATACAACGAAAACAGCACGACCGCCGCGCCGGCGAGCGGCGCGCTCATGCCGCCGTAGAAATGCATGCTGACGTATAGCCACCACACACCGCTGACGAAGTTGCCAAAGCCGAATGCGCCACCGGTCAAAGCGGCGCTTTTCCAGCCGGTGCTGCGCGTGAGCCACGCGAAGAAGAACGCGAAAATCGCGAGTTCGAGCCAGCCGCCATGCGGCGTCGGCGCGAACGAAAGCGTATTGGCCGCGCCGGCGAAGGCGGCGACGAGGTAATGCCAGCGGGGCAGCGCGCGACCGCGGACAGCTTGAGCGGCAGAAGCGCTCACGCCGCGGCGCGAACGGGAAGTTATCGGGTCGGCCATCGTTGCGCGGTCGGCGTGAGGTGTTGAGGAAGCGAGAAAAGCGAGCCGGCCAGGGCCTGGCTCAGGTCTGCACGTGCTGCGCTTCGCGCTCGCGCTGGCCGGCCAGCGGATCGCGGCGCACCAGCAGCATGTGGATCTGGCGGGCGTCGCCGCGCAGAATCTCGAAGATCAGATCGTCGAGGCGAACCTTCTCGCCGCGATGCGGCACACGGCCGAAATGATGCGTGACGAGTCCGCCGATCGTATCGACTTCGTCGTCCGGGTAATCCGTGCCGAAGGCTTCGTTGAACTGCTCGATCTCGGTCAGCGCGCGCACGCGGAAGCGTCCGTCCGGCGACGCGATGATGTTGCCGCTTTCCTCGTCGAAGTCATATTCGTCTTCGATATCGCCGACGATCTGTTCCAGCACGTCCTCGATCGTAATCAGGCCGGCCACGCCGCCGTATTCGTCGACCACCACCGCGAGGTGATTGCGATTCACGCGGAAGTCGTGCAGCAGCACGTTCAGGCGCTTCGATTCGGGGATAAACACGGCGGGGCGCAGCATGCCGCGCACGTCGAATTCTTCTTCGGCGTAGTAGCGCAGCAGGTCTTTGGCCAGCAGCACGCCGATGATGTTGTCGCGATTGCCCTCGAACACCGGATAGCGCGAGTGCGCTTTTTCCAGCACGTAGGGAATGAATTCGGCGGGACTGTCCGCGATGTTGATCGCGTCCATTTGAGCGCGCGGCACCATGATGTCGCGAGCGCTCAGTTCGGAGACTTGGAAGACCCCTTCGATCATCGACAGCGAGTCGGCGTCGATCAGGTTGCGCTCGTGGGCGTCCTGCAGGATTTCCAGAAGTTCTGCGCGCGAGTCGGGCTCGGGCGAGATGAAGTCGGTCAAACGCTCGAGGAGTGAGCGCTTTTCTTGCGGTTTGTCGAGTTGGCGTCGACTGGGATACGTGTCGTTCATGGTAGTGCGCCCGGCGAGTCTGGGCGCGCTGTTGCAGAGCATTAAGGATACACCAGGCGCATGGCAGGACCGTGTCCCGCCGGGGCCGGCGAAGAGTGAAGCAGGGTTGAGACCGAAGCGCAGTCAAGGCGCGCGTGGGTCAATCCTAACTGATTACGCGAACAACGGCGTTTTGAAGCAAAAAAGTACGCGCGATAGCTGACATGCCCGACGCCATGGCCGCTGTTGCGCGCGGATTAGATTGCATGCGCCGGAGCGTTTGACGCTAATGTTGTTTAAGCCCCCCGGCTTGCAGCGGCCTAACGATCGGCATCGAGGCCGGCTTCGCGGCTTTCTTCGCGGCAGCGCCCCAGCAGCGCTTCGAGCGCGCGGTCCGGCATGCCGCTTTCGCGCAGTGCGTCGACGGTGCGGCTGACGTAATCGAGCGTGGTGCCGTAGCGTCCGCGGGCGCAGCCGAACACGGTCTTGACGATGTCGTCGCGCAGTTTGCCGGTGTAGCTCGGCACGTCGCGGCGCATCACGAACGCCAGCGCGTCGACGCGCCGTCCGTCGGCAAGGACGCACGGCAGCCACGCCGGGCGGTACGAACCCATGGCCATTTCGCGGCGCCACAAGGCTTCCAGATGCGGCATCGCGCCGTCAGCCGAAACGCGAAACGCGATGCCGGTGCACGAGCCGCCGCGATCGAGCGCGAGCACGAGGCCCGGTTGCTCGGGCGTGCCGCGATTCACGCGCGACCACAAATACAGGCCGCGGTGGTAGCCGTGCACTTTGGAGCGGGTGGCTTCGGCGGTAGGCAGGCCGGGATTCCAGATCAGCGAGCCATAGCCGAACAGCCACAGATCGCTCCGGCGGTCCCAGTCGCGCAGCGTGCAGTCGAGCGACGCGCGCAATTCCTCGTCCGTCAGCAGCCTCGATTCACCGAGCGCCGGCGGGTAGTCCGGGCAGGGTGGGCGGGTCACGGCTTCAGGGGCGGAGGGACTCACGGCGTGCTTTCGGCGAGATCAGGTTGGGATTACCGATAAGGATCGGGAAAGCCGAGCTTGCCGAGAATCTCGGTTTCGATCGCTTCCATTTCCTCGGCTTCTTCTTCGACTTCGTGATCGTAGCCCTGCGCGTGCAGCGTGCCGTGCACCAGCAGATGCGCATAGTGCGCGAGCAGCGGCTTACCCTGTTCGGCGGCTTCTTTTTCGACCACCGGACAGCACAGGATCAGGTCACCCGTGACCGGATCGTCTTCCGTTTCGGCGTAGGCGAAGGTCAGCACGTTGGTCGAGTAATCCTTGCCGCGATAGGTGCGGTTCAGCGTGCGGCCTTCTTCGGCATCGACGAAGCGCACGGTCAGCTCACCGTCCGCGAACAACGCCGCCTTGATCCAGCCGGCCACCGTGGCGCGCGGCAGCAGCGCCTTGTGTTCCGGCCAGGTCTTGGCGGCGGGGAATTGCAGATTCAACGTCAGTTTTGGGGCGCGGCTCATGCTGATTGGATGTGTTGCGGTTTTTGCCGAGGCATAAAAGAACAATGCAGATCGATGCGATCAGCGCGAATCCGCTGGGCCGGCGGTTTTTTGCGAATGCGCATCGTACGCCTCCACAATCCGCGCGACCAGCGGATGGCGCACCACGTCCGCGCTGGTAAAGCGGGTCAGCGCGATGCCGCGCACGTCCGACAGCACCTGCTGCGCTTCGATCAGCCCGCTCTTGTGGCCGCGCGGCAAATCGACCTGGGTCGTGTCGCCGGTCACCACTGCTTTCGAGCCGAAGCCGATCCGCGTGAGGAACATCTTCATCTGTTCGGGCGTGGTGTTCTGCGCCTCGTCGAGGATGATGAACGCGTGGTTCAGCGTGCGGCCACGCATGTACGCGAGCGGGGCGATTTCGATCATCTGCCGCTCGAACATCTTGGCGGTTTTGTCGAAGCCGAGCAGGTCGTACAGCGCGTCGTACAGCGGACGCAGATACGGATCGACCTTCTGCGCCAGATCGCCCGGCAAAAAGCCCAGACGCTCGCCCGCTTCCACGGCCGGCCGCGTCAGCACGATGCGTTTCACCTGATCGCGTTCGAGCGCATCCACCGCGCAGGCCACCGCGAGGTAGGTCTTGCCCGTGCCGGCCGGACCGATGCCGAAGGTCACGTCGTGCGCGATGATCTGCTTCAGATACTCGCGCTGCGCCGGCGTGCGCCCGCGCAGGTCCGCCCGGCGCGTGTACAGCTTCGGGCCGAGCGCGTCGAGATCGTCTTCGGCGGCGTCGGCGGGCTGGTCGAACGGGTGGTCGGGATTGCCGGGGAAACGCGCATCGGCGGCTTCGTCGCCATTCGTGCCGTTACCGTTGCCGTTCGGCCGGTGCCGCGCCGGATGGCGCACTTCGATGAGCGCGAGCTGGATGTCGTCGATCGACAGCGGCGCGCGCGCCTTGTCGTAAAAGTTTTCGAGCGCGGTGAGCGCGAGTTTCGCGCCGCGCCCGCGAATCGCGATGCGGTGGCCGCGGCGTTGCAGCGTGACGTCGAGCGCCTGCTCGATCTGCCGCAGATTTTCGTCGAGCGGTCCGCAGAGGTTGGCGAGCCGCGCGTTGTCGTCGCGCGGTGCGGTGAATTCCAGATGCTGCTGAGTGGTCTTCAAGGCGGTGGTTCGATCCTGTCGGTTTCGATACGCGGATTGGGCGGCGCGGTTCGCGCTGCGGAGTACTTTTTACCGTCGCTCAGTGGGTCGTGGTGGGGGCGTCGTCATGCACCAGCACCAGCTCGCCACGCAACGAATGTGGGTACGCATGGACGATTTTCACGTCCACCATCTGGCCGATCAGCCGCGCGTGCGACGCGACCGGCGCCGGGAAATTGACCACCCGGTTGTTTTCGGTGCGGCCCGCGAGTTCGTTCGGGTCCTTGCGCGCCGGGCGCTCGACCAGAATGCGCTCGATCTTGCCGACCATCGAATCGCTGATGCGCTGCACGTTTTCTTCGATCGTAGCCTGCAGATGTTGCAGGCGCTTGAGCTTGACTTCGCGCGGCGTGTCGTCGTGCAGATTCGCGGCGGGCGTGCCGGGACGCGGGCTGTAGATGAACGAGAAGCTGGTGTCGTACTGCATCTCGTGCACGAGCGCCATCATCTTGTCGAAGTCTTCCTCGGTCTCGCCGGGGAAGCCGACGATCATGTCGGTGGACAGCGACAGGTCAGGGCGGATCGCGCGCAGCTTGCGGATCACCGACTTGTATTCGAGGACCGTGTAACCGCGCTTCATGGCCATCAGCACGCGGTCGGAGCCGTGCTGCACGGGCAGATGCAGATGACTGACGAGCTTCGGCACCTTCGCGTAGGTATCGATCAGGCGCTGCGTGAATTCCTTCGGATGCGACGTGGTGTAGCGAATCCGCTCGATGCCCGGAATGTCGGCGACGTATTCGATCAATTGAGCGAAGTCGGCGATTTCAGTCGAGCCGAGCGTCATGCCGGCGCGGTACGCATTCACGTTCTGGCCGAGCAGCGTGACTTCACGCACGCCCTGGTCGGCGAGGCCGGCGATTTCGGTCAGCACGTCGTCGAGCGGGCGCGACACTTCTTCGCCACGCGTGTACGGCACGACGCAATAGCTGCAGTACTTGCTGCAGCCTTCCATGATCGAGACGAATGCGCTCGGACCGTCGACGCGCGCCGGCGGCAGGTGATCGAACTTTTCGATTTCCGGGAACGAGATGTCCACTTGCGCGCGGCCGCTTTCACGGCGCTTGTCGATCATTTGCGGCAGACGATGCAGCGTTTGCGGACCGAACACCAGGTCCACGTAAGGTGCGCGCGCCACGATCGAGGCGCCTTCCTGGCTCGCCACGCAACCGCCCACGCCGATGATCAGATTCGGGTTCGCTTCCTTCAACTCGCGCACGCGGCCGAGTTCGGAGAAGACTTTCTCCTGCGCTTTTTCGCGCACCGAACAGGTGTTGAACAGAATCACGTCCGCGTCTTCGGGCGTGTCGGTCTTGACGAGGCCTTCCGCCGCGCCGAGTACGTCGACCATCTTGTCGGAGTCGTACTCGTTCATCTGGCAGCCGTACGTCTTTACATAAACTTTCTTTGTCATCGAATTTCGCCGGTCGCAGTGGTTAACCTGGGGGCGTCTTTTAAAAAGTGGAGTGGGGGCAGAACATGCCGGCAAGGTGCTGGCGTAACTCAATATTATAGCCCTTCACCCGCTGGGCTTTCCGCGCCCGCCGTGCCGCGCGGCCGTTCCGCCGGCAGGCCCAGCAGGCTTTCCAGTTCGTCCGAAACTTGCGCGAAGCGCTCGCTCAGAAAATCCAGCAGCACGCGCACGCGCGGCGCCATGAAGCGGTTGCGGTGGTAAAGCGCGTGCAGCGGCGCGTCCGGGTAGCGCCAGTCCGGCAGCAGCACTTTGAGGCCGTCGGCGCGCAGATCCGCTTCCACGTCCCACATCGACTTGATCACGATGCCGTAGCCGCGCAGCGCCCATTCGCGGGCGACGGCGCCGTCGTTGGTCTCGCGGGCGGTCTCGAACGGCACCGTGTAGTGCTGCGTCTCGTCGCCGCGCGTAAAGCGCCACTCGTTCGCGAGGCCGCTCGCGGTGCCCAGCACGATGCAGTCGAAATGGGCCAGATCGAGCGGATCTTTCGGCTCACCCTTGCGCGCGATGTAATCCGGCGACGCGCACAGCACGCGCCGGTTCGGCGCCAGCTTGCGAGCCACCAGCGAACTGTCTTGCGGCACGCCGAAGCGAATCGCCAGATCAATGTCTTCCTGCACCAGGTTCGACAGCGAGTCCGACAGCGTCAGCGCGAACGTCACCTCCGGGTAGAGCGCGTTGAACTCGTCGAGCCAGTGCATCAGCAGATTGCGGCCGAAATCCGATGTCGCGGAAATGCGCACCTTGCCGCGCACCACGCCCTGGCCCGCTTGCAGCGCGGCTTCGGCGTCGTCGAGCGATTGCAGCGCCTGGCGGCAGCAGTTCAGGTAGAGACGGCCTTCGTCGGTGAGCCGGAGCTGGCGGGTGGTGCGCTCGAATAACCGCGCTTTCAGGCCGGCTTCCAGTTTGGCGAGGCGCGCGCTGGCGGCGGCCGGCGTCAAGCCCATCTTGCGGCCCGCCGCCGACAGGCTGCCCTGCTGCGCCGCTTCGACGAAAAGGCGGATGTCGCCGAGGTTATCCATCGCGTGGCTTTCAAAAATAATTTGATAATGCTTCAAATGCTACGCCAATTATCAAACCGGCGCTCAGCGCCGACAATCCAATCCTCGAAAACCCTAACGTCCTGCGCCGAGGCGCCCACACCATGCAACTCGATCACGCCACGATCGTCACCGCCGACCTCGACACCGCGCGACGTTTTTTCGTCGATGTGGCGGGCCTGATCGACGGTGCGCGTCCGCCGTTTTCGATCGGTGGTTACTGGCTGTACGCGCACGACGGCCGTCCGGTCATCCATCTGATCGACGCGACGGTGCCCGCTGCGACCGGCAGAGCGGCGCCGCGTATCGATCACATCGCGTTCCGGCTGGAGAGCGCCGCTGAGTGGCAGGCGCTGCTCGGACGTCTGCATACCACCGGCGTGGACTACCAAAGCGCGCAGGTCCCGCCGATGGGACCGCAACCCGCCGAAGTGCAACTCTTCGTGGCGCTCGCGCCGGGCGTCGTCATCGAATTCGTGACGGCGTTGCAGCACGCTCAATCCTGATTCATGGAGTTATAAAAATGCCTATTCCTTTACTCGCGCTAGCGATCAGCGCCTTCGCGATCGGTACGACCGAATTCGTCATCATGGGCTTGCTGCCCGACGTCGCGCGCGATCTGTCCGTATCGATTCCGTCGGCGGGTTTGCTGGTGAGCGGCTATGCGCTCGGCGTCGCCGTCGGCGCGCCGCTGCTCGCGGTGGTCACCAGCAAGATGCCGCGCAAGCTCGCGCTGCAACTGCTGATGGGCGTGTTCATCGTCGGCAATACGCTGTGCGCGATCGCGTCCAGCTACGCCGTGCTGATGATTGCGCGGGTCGTGACCTCGTTCGCGCACGGCTCGTTCTTCGGGATCGGCGCGGTGGTGGCGGCCTCGCTGGTACCGGCTGAAAAGCGGGCCAGCGCGATCGCGCTGATGTTCACCGGCTTGACGCTCGCAAACGTGCTCGGCGTGCCGTTCGGCACTTTCGTCGGTCAGGAATTCGGCTGGCGCGCGGCGTTCTGGATTGTCAGCGTGTTCGGCGTGCTGTCGCTGGCGGGCGTGTCGCTACTGGTGCCGAATCGTCACGATTCGGGGCCGGTCGGTCTTGGTCATGAAGTGCGCGTGCTGAAGGATCCGCAAGTCTGGACCGCGCTCGCGATGACGGTGCTCGGCTTCGGTGGCGTGTTCGTGGTGTTCACCTATATCGCGCCGATTCTGGAGCAGGTGAGCGGTTTCTCGCCGCGCGGCGTGACGCTGATTCTGGTGCTGTTCGGCGTGGGGCTGACGATCGGCAACACGGTCGGCGGCAAGCTCGCGGACCGCGCGCTGATGCCGTCGCTGATGGGCATTCTGGTCGCGCTGGCGGTGGTGATGGCGATTTTCGCGCGCACCAGCCATTCGCAGGTGGCGGCGGCGATCACGATCTTCGTGTGGGGTATCGCGGCGTTCGCGACGGTGCCGCCATTGCAGATGCGCGTGGTCGAGAAGGCGGCCGCGGCGCCGAATCTGGCGTCGACATTGAATATCGGCGCGTTCAATGTGGGCAATGCGGGCGGCGCGTGGCTGGGTGGCCTGGTGATCAACCACGGGCATTCGCTGGATACGTTGCCGTGGGTTGCGGCTGGGGTCAGCGTGGCGGCTTTGCTGTTGACCTGGTTTGCCGCGCGCAGAGATGCGCCGGGGGCTGCGGTGGCGCAGGGGGCTTGATGATGGTCAGTTGTTGGCGCCAACTGTGCTGGCCTGTCTTTCACGGCCGATTTGAAGGACGCCGGCACAGGCAATTCCGCTGATACTCGGGGCTTATTGACTGCGCGTTTGGCGATAGCGACGTACGCCAATATTCAGAAGTCGTACGCAACATGCCGCTGATGTCGTATCAGGATTGCACGACACCTCGTTAGCAGAGCAGCGAGACGCTGACTGGTTCGTCAATCGGAACGGCTTTTCCATACTTCTTCCATCACCAGCACTTCCTGTCTGCCCGAATCCGCAAGAACACCAGCGTTTCTAAGCGAGCAGCGCATATAACAGTGTGAAGATAACTTCGTTGGGCGTGGCTAACCACGATGCTATCTTGCTTCCACTAACTGCTCGCCCGCCGTCCGGCGGCGCTCCTGGAGGCAATCATGCATTCCCCGCTTGCGCTGGTTCGCGATCCCGCGGCTGACACCGCAGCGTCGCCGCGTGCCGCCGAACCTTTCGATGCGCTCGAACATCTGGTCGGCGTGAACCTCGCCCGTTTGCGCGCCGAGCGGCAACTGTCGCTCGACGCATTGGCCCGTGCGTCCGGCGTCTCGCGCGCCATGCTCGCGCAGATCGAATCGGCGCGCAGCGTGCCGTCGATCAAAGTGCTGTGCAAGGTCGCGGCCGCGTTGAAGGTATCGGTTGCCGCGTTTTTGCGGCGTCACGCGACCAATGGCTTCGAACACTTGCCGGCCGAGCGCTCGTCGCGGGTCGTCAGTGCCAACGGCCGCTATTCGGCCCGACCGCTTTATCCCGACGCCGAGCCGACCGTCGCCGAGTTTCACGAGTTGCGTATCGCGCCGTTGCATACCGAAGCAGGCGCACGCCGCGCGCCGGGCACGACGGTCAATCTCGTGGTCAGCGAAGGCACGCTCGAAGTCAGCGTGCACGACCAGCGTCAATTGCTTGCCACGGGCGACGCGATCGTGTTCGACGCCGACCAGCCGCATAGCCTGCGCAATCCCGGCGACACCGAAGCGCGCGCGTTTCGCGTGACGTTGAAGGCGGAAACGCCGCCGCGTTGGGACGTACCGGCGTCGCACGAGACGTTGCGTGAAACCACGCATGCCGCCGCGCGCGAGTCGGCACATGAAGCACGTGAGGCCCATGAACCGATCCGCGAGACCGCACCGGTTTAACGGAAAATCGCGAACGGACACGCTCCACCGCAAGTCGCGTTCTCCATCCGTTCAGTAGGGGTTGCGCTGCAGACCCAGCGTGACTGCTGTATGCTTTGCCAGCCGGTCGATCCGGCAATCAGTGCGTCTTCAGGGCGGGGCGAAATTCCCCACCGGCGGTATGCCGGCAGCGCGAAAGCGTGAGCCGGTGAGCCCGCGAGCGCCCGCATCGCGTGGTCTTTTCGAGTCGGAAAGATCGCAGCGGGGTCAGCAGATCTGGTGAGAAGCCAGAGCCGACGGTCATAGTCCGGATGGAAGAAGATGTGCAGATAGTCATGTTCGTTTCCGTTGCACCGCTCGCAGTTTGAGCGGCGTGCGAGTGTCGCTTTGCGCGGCGCTCAACGGCGCGTCTTTGTCTGTTTGCAATGCCCTGAAACGTTTTTCGCCCAACTTTTGCGATGAGCGTTTCAATCATGACCTTTGCTACTTTTCCTGTTCCGTCGACGATCGCGGACGACGCTTTCCTCGATCTCCCGCTGCTCGCCACCGAACCCGTTCCGCCGCGTATCGCCGCCGCGTTGCAAGCCATGCGCGATGGTCGTGCCGTGGTCCTGCAAGACGACCACGACCGCGAGAACGAAGCCGATCTGATCGTCTCGGCCGAGCGTCTTTCCGTCGAAACCATGGCGCTACTGATCCGCGAATGCAGCGGCATTGTTTGCCTGTGTTTGCCCGACGAGACAATCCGCGCGCTCGAATTGCCGCCCATGGCGGTCAACAACGAAAGCCGTCACGGCACCGCGTTCACGGTCTCGATCGAGGCGCGCGACGGTGTGACGACGGGCGTGTCCGCGCTCGACCGCGTGACGACGATTCGCGCCGCGATCGCGGATACCGCGAAGCCCGCGGACATCGTGCGTCCGGGTCACGTGTTCCCGTTGCGCGCCATGCCAGGCGGCGTGCTGGCACGCCGCGGTCATACCGAAGGCACGGTGGATCTGGCGGTTCTCGCGGGTCTGAAACCGGCCGGCGTGCTGTGCGAACTGATGAACGCCGACGGCACGATGACGCGTGGCGCGGAGGTGGAACGCTTCGCCGCGCAACACAATCTGCCGATGCTGACCATCGCCGAGCTGGTGGAGTTTCGTCAGGCACTGGCGCAGGCACGCGAGTGCGTGGCTGACGAGGCGTGATGACATAAAGCGGCGCGCGACTCGCGATTTCGTGCGTCGCTCGTGGAAATGCAAAAAGGCCGGCTCTCATCGAGAGTCGGCCTTTTTTCCAGGCGATTGCAATCAGTCTACGACTGCTGGTCGCCGAACTCGCCGCGCACGCCCGCTTCCACCATTGCGGGCAACTCGTCCATATGCTTCATGATGCGCGTCATGCCCATCTTGCGCAGCGCGTCCGCATAGCCGTCCGGGATATGGCTCGCGCCGACGAACGCGATCGTCTTCATCCCCGCCGCGCGTGCGGCGTTCAGGCCCGCGACACTGTCCTCCACGACGACACAACGTGACGGTTCCACGCCCAGCGTTTGCGCGGCGAACAGATAGACATCGGGATAAGGCTTGGGCCGCGCCACCTGCTCGGCGCTGAAAATCCGCTCGCCGAAAACCTGCTGCAAACCCGCGCGCCGCACCGACGCATGCACGCGCGCCATGCGGCTGTTCGACACGACGGCCGCCGGCAAGCTGACGCGCTGCAAAGCGTCGCGTACGCCGTTAATCGGACTGAGCGACGCCGCGAGTTCGAGCTCGACGTTGTGTTCGACGGTGTTCAGGAAATTCGCGGGCAGCGTAATGTCGAAGGACTTCTCGATGCCTTCGAGAAAGCGCGACATCTGCTGGCCAAAAGCCGTTTTGACGACGGGTTCGAAGTCGAGACCGGGGAAGGTGGCGTTGAGCGTGGCGAGCATCACGCGGTCGGCGATGATTTCGCTGTCGACGAGTACGCCGTCGCAGTCACAGATGAGGTGGTCGATCATGCTTGGGAACGGAATGCAGAACGCGCATGAGCAAGACAGTTGCAAGCTCGTGCGCGCAGATTGAAAGCATCATGATACGTGCTTTGGCGTCGTCTGCTCGATGCCGCTGCGTTCCGCTGCGGCCGGGACGGCCCTCGGAGGCACTTCGTCCCGGCCTTGAACCCGCTGTGCCGCGAGCTTAGTGCGTGGTGTGCAGGAACATGTACAGCGCCGTAGCCGCCGCGCCGCCCAGCAGCGGACCGCAGACCGGAATCCACGCATAGCTCCAGTCGCTGCCGCGCTTGCCAGGAATCGGCAGCAGCGCGTGCATCAGACGCGGCGACAGATCGCGCGCCGGGCTCATCGCGTAACCCGTCGGGCCGCCGAGCGAGATGCCGATACCGAGCACCAGCAGGCCGACCGGCAGCGCGTCGAGCGCGCCCAGACCGACTTGCGGCGACGCCAGATACAGCACGCCGAGAATCAGCACGAAGGTGGCGATCATTTCGGTGAGCAGGTTATGCGGCACGCTGCGAATGGCCGGCGCGGTGCAGAACACGCCGAGCTTCACGTCGGCATCGGCTTCTTTCTCGAAGTGCTGACGATAGGCGATCCACACGAGCAGCGCGCCCGCCATCCCACCGAGCATCTGCGCGGCCACGTAGCCGGGCACTTTGGCCCACGCGAATTTGCCGGCCAGCGCGAGGCTGACGGTCACGACCGGATTCAGGTGAGCGCCGCTGAACGAAGCGGTGACGTAGACCGCGATAAACACGGCCATCGCCCAGCCCATCACGATCACGATCAGGTCCGCACCCTTGCCCTTGGTGCGCGCGAGCAGCACGTTGGCGACCGCGCCGTTGCCGAGCAGCACCAGAAGCGCGGTGCCGATGAATTCCGCAATGTAAGGAGACATGATTGGGTATCCGAAATATAGTTGTTAGGGAAGCCGCTGGATCAGCGGCTTCGTTATGTCGAAAGTTGGTCTACTTAAAAGGTAACGCGATGCTCAGGGCGTATCGGCCCACGCCTTGGCGGCGCGGATCGCGCGCTGCCAGCCGTCGAGGTTGGCCTTGACCTCGGCATGCGGCAGGGCGGGCGTGAAGCGGCGGTCGAGCGCCCACTGGCTCTGCAGCTCGTCCACGTCTTTCCAGTAGCCGACCGCGAGACCGGCCAGATACGCTGCGCCGAGCGCGGTCGTTTCCGACACCTTCGGGCGCACCGCATCGACGCCGAGAATGTCGGCCTGGAACTGCATCAGCAGATTGTTCGCGCAAGCGCCGCCGTCCACGCGCAATTCGCCGATGCGAATGCCGGAGTCGGCTTCCATCGCCTTCAGCACGTCGAGCGACTGGTAAGCGATCGAATCGAGCGCGGCGCGGGCAATGTGCGCCGAGCTCGTGCCGCGCGTCACGCCGAACAGCGTGCCGCGAGCGCGGGCGTTCCAGTGCGGCGCGCCGAGGCCGGCGAAGGCGGGCACGAGATACACGCCGTCGGTGTGCGGCACGCCGCGCGCCAGCGTTTCGATTTCAGCCGCGTTCTTGATGATGCCGAGTCCATCGCGCAACCATTGCACCACCGCGCCGCCGATAAAGATGCTGCCCTCAAGCGCGTAGTTGATCTTGTCGCCGATCTGCCAGGCAATCGTGGTGACGAGATTGTTCTTCGATTCGATCGGCTTTTCGCCGGTGTTCATCACGAGGAAGCAGCCCGTGCCGTAGGTGTTCTTCACCATGCCCGACTGCGTGCACATCTGACCGAAGAGGGCCGCGTGCTGATCGCCGGCAATGCCCGCGAGCGGAATCTTCGAAGCGAACACGGTGGTCTTGGTCGGGCCGTACACTTCCGACGAAGGACGCACTTCCGGCAGCATGTTGCGCGGAATGTCGAGCGCTTCGAGCAATTCGTTGTCCCACTGCAGCGTGTGGATGTTGAACAGCATGGTGCGCGACGCGTTGGTCACGTCGGTGACGTGCAGACCGCCCTTGGTGAAATTCCACACCAGCCAGCTGTCGACCGTACCGAACGCGAGGCGGCCTTGCTTCGCCTTTTCGCGTGCGCCTTCCACGTTGTCGAGGATCCAGCGGATCTTGGTCGCCGAGAAATACGAGTCGATCGGCAGACCGGTTTTCGCGCGGACTTTTTCCTCGAGACCTTGCTCCTTGAGCTGGTCGCAGAAATCGGCGGTGCGGCGGTCTTGCCAGACGATCGCGTTATAGATCGGGTGGCCGGTTTCGCGATCCCACACGATGGTGGTTTCGCGCTGATTGGTAATGCCGATCGCCGCGATCGACGTGCCGTTCATGCCGGCGCGCGTGACGGCCTCGGCGGCGACGCCGGCCTGGGTCGACCAGATTTCCTGCGGGTCGTGCTCGACCCAACCCGGACGTGGATAGATTTGCTGGAATTCTTTTTGCGCGGTCGACACGACATTGCCGAGCCGGTCGAACAGCATGGCACGCGAGCTGGTCGTGCCTTGGTCAAGGGCGAGGATGTACTGATCCTGCATTGTCTCTTCTCCATGCGTTTTATGAATCGCCGGACTGTTGAACGGCGACGGGAACGGCTTGTTGTTTTAAGCGGGCTGCAACAGCAACAGATGTGGTGGTGCGTCCCGGCTTGCTTCAGCCGAGGGGTAAAAAGAATCCGGTTTGCCGCGAGCAGCGGGGGCGCTGCTCGCTCGTATTGACTACGCGCTCTGTCGGAACGGTTCGCGGGCGAACCATGCGTCGATGTCTTGCGTGATCGAATCGAGCGTGCCCGGTTCGACGTGCAGGCCGAGTTTCGAACGGCGCCACAGCACGTCCTGAGCGCTGCGCGCCCATTCGGTGTCGCGCAGGTAGGTCAGTTCGGCTTCGTGGAGACCTGGCGCGAAGGCGCGGCCGAGGTCTGCCATGGAGCGTGCGTTGCCGATCACGTGCTTGACGCGCGTGCCGTACGCGCGGGCCAAACGGTGCGCCAGGTCGGCCGGCAGCCATGCGTGCTGCTGCTTGAATTCGGTCAGGAAGCGCTCGAAGTTCGCGTTCGGAATGTCGCCGCCGGGCAGCGGTGCGCCGGCCGTCCACGACGCCGCGCTTTTGTGCAGCGCATGCGAGAGTTTGTCGACGGCTTCTTCCGCGAGCTTGCGGAAGGTGGTGATCTTGCCGCCGAACACCGACAGCAGCGGCGCTTCGCCGGCGGGCGAATCGAGTTCGAGCGAGTAGTCGCGCGTGACCGCCGACGGATTGTCCGCGCCTTCTTCCTCGAGCAGCGGACGTACGCCCGAGTAGGTCCAGCGCACGTCGGCCGGTGAGATTTTCTGCTTGAAGTAGCGGTTGATCGAGTCGCACAGGTACTGCGTTTCGTCGGGTGTGATCGCTACTTGCGACGGGTCGCCGCGGTATTCGATATCGGTCGTGCCGATCAGCGTGTAATCGTGTTCGTACGGAATCGCGAAGATGATGCGCTTGTCCGGATTCTGGAAGATGTACGCGTGATCGTGGTCGAACAGGCGCCGCGTGACGATGTGGCTGCCTTTCACGAGCCGCACGCTGTGCGACGCTTCACGGCCCAACGCGCCGTGCAGCAGTTCGCCGACCCATGGGCCCGCGGCGTTCGCGATCGAGGCGGCGCGCACGTCGAGAATCGTGCCGTCCGCGCGTTTCAGTTGCGCGCGCCATTCGCCGCCGGCGCGCACCGCGCTGACCAGCCGCGTGCGGGTGAGAATCCTCGCGCCGCGCTCTTCGGCGTCCAGCGCGTTCAGCACGACGAGGCGCGCGTCGTTGACCCAACCGTCCGAATACACGAAACCGCGTTTGATCGAATCGACCAGCGGCGCACCTGCAGGATGGTTGCGCATCACGATGCCGCGCGAGCCCGGCAGCATTTCGCGTTTCGCGAGGTGGTCGTACAGGAACAGGCCGGCGCGGATCATCCACGCCGGGCGCAGATCGGGCATGTGCGGCATCACGAAGCGCAGCGGCCACATGATGTGGGGCGCCGCGCGCAACAGCGTTTCACGCTCCTGCAGCGCTTTGCGCACCAGCCCGAACTCGCGGTATTCGAGGTAGCGTAGGCCGCCGTGAATCAGCTTGGTGCTGGCCGACGACGTATGCGCCGCCAGATCGTCCTGTTCGCAGAGCAACACCGACAGGCCGCGGCCCGCCGCATCGCGAGCGATGCCTGCGCCGTTGATCCCGCCGCCCACGACGAGCAAATCGTATCTCGAGCCTTGCGTCACCTGCTGTGTCCTCTGCGTCTGTTTTCGGAAAGCGGTTAGGAAAAACTATCGAACCGATAGTGTTCGTTTGCGAACTTTAATGAACATATTCGAAAAAGTAAAGTTCGCTTGTCTTAGGGGAACCTCTAACTCGGCGGCGGAGGTGGTGGCGCAACGCGCGGCCACGGACGATACTCTCGGCAACAGCCATTTCGAGGTGAATTCATGCGTGGACTTTTGATGATCGGCGCGGCCGTCATGCTCGCGGGATGCGTTGGTACGCCGAGCCTGAACGGCACGATGGGCGCGCCGTCGTTCGTGTCGTTGCAGCAGATGTGCAGCGCCCAGACGGTGGATTACGGCAAGGACGCGCAAGGCGTCTACGCCGCGCTGTTCGACGCTTATGTGGCGAATCGCCACGGCAAGCTGCCGAAAGAGGATTTTTGCGGATTTCAGGCGTCGATCGCTCAGCGCTTCGCGAGCCAAGGTTTAAGCACGGATCCGCAGGTGCGTAATCAGTGGGTCGCGTTCTTTACCGATCAGCGGGCTAAGGCGTTGAGTTGGCGCGCGGCGGTGGATCCGACTCTGCGGAATGGTTGAGGCGCGGGGCGTCGGCTGCTACGGCTGGGCGCCGCGCCATAACATTCGCCGAAGCTGAGCGAGCACGGCTTCCCGCGTCGCGCCGGACTGGCCGAAGGGTTGCTGCGCCTCGGGCAGGGGCAACTGATTAGCGAGTGCGAGCATCGTGAATCCGTGCAAACTCGCCCAGTACGCGTAGCCGATCAGTTGCGGATCGCCTTCCAGCAGTCCCGTGTCGACCAGCCGTTCGAAATGCGCGCTCAGCATCTGCTGCGCACGCAGCGCGGCAGCGGCGAGATCGGGGTAGCCGCCTTCCGGCTGGTTCACGTCGAACATCAAACGGTACGCGTGCGGCTCGTCGAGGGCGAACGCGACATAGGCGTCGCTCACCGCCAGACGATTGTCGACCGACGCGTTTTCCGCCGCGGCTTCGAGATGGGCCGCAAAGCGATTGAACGCGGCGGCACGGACCATCGCGAGAATGTCGTCCTTGTCGCGGAAATAGCGATACGGCGTCATCGCGCTGCAGCCCAACTCTTTCGCCAGTTCGCGCATCGTCACGCCTTGCGCGCCGCGCGTGGCGAACGCGTTCTCGGCGACGCGGCGCATCGCTTCGCGGAATTGCTGGATGTCGTCGGCGGAGAGGGTTTTGGGCATGCGCGAGGGGTGGAAGTCCGTCGCGTCAATTTACTGTGTAAATACGTTGCACACAACAAAAGCGGGCGTTCGGATGAACGTCCGCTTTTCATTCAGAGAAAGTCGTTCAGAGTCGGGCAGGCCGCCGTGCGACGGACGCTACGAAAAACGTTTGATGGCCCGCAATGCGCTGTCGCCGATTTCCGTCACGCGCCACTGTTCGTTGCCCGATGCGAGCCGTTCGAGTTGGACCAATTGGCGTTCCAGCAGGGCGTCGAGTTCTTCTCGCTCCATGTCGACCTGGTGGGGAGCGTCCTTGACGAGCAACAACGTGGCGAATTCATGCGGACTTAGCATCGTTCTCTCCATGTCAAGCAAGCGCGGACGGCCTTGTCGGCAACTGGCGAGGCGCCAGCCAAGTCCGCTAGAGGATCAGGCGGGAAGTACGGTTCACACGACAGATTCACGCAGCCGCCGCTACGCGAAATGCGCAACGGACGCCGGGGAACTGGAGTGTAGTCAACCGCACGTTAAACACCAAAGGGGCCCCAGTAAATTTTCCCTTTGACAATCCGACGCCGTCGAGGCGGTTTGGGACCTCGGCTAAAAGCTTGATTTCACTCGAAGTTTCGCGTGCGCTGCAGCATGGCGGAAAACGCCTGGGCGGCCTGAGCGGAATTTCGCAAAATTCGGCACGACGCGGCGCCAAGCCGTTTTCGACCCCGCGCTAAGTCACTCGCCGCGCATAACAGAACTCGCTGCTTACTCGGCGATATAAACCTGGCAATTCGCCGCCGTCAGCGTCTCGGCCATTTCCGCCGGCGGCGCGGCGTCGGTGAAGAGCGCGTCGATCTGATCCAGATGCCCCTGGCGAACCAGCGCCGGGCGGCCGAATTTGGAGTTGTCGGCGGCGAGAAATACGGTGCGCGCATGTTCGATGATCGCTTCGGCCACACGCACTTCGCGGGTGTCGAAATCGCGCAGCGTGCCGTCCGTTTCGATCGCCGACGTGCCAATGATCGCGAAATCCACCTTGAACTGCCGAATGAAGTCGATCGCCAGTTCGCCCACGATTCCCTTGTCCCAAGGCCGCACAATCCCGCCCGTCACCAGCACCTCGCAATCCGGATAGCCGCTCATCATGCTGGCGACGTTCAGATTGTTGGTGATCACGCGCAGGCCGCGGTGCCGGTTCAGCGCGCGAGCCACTTCCTCGGTGGTCGTGCCGAGGTTGATGAACAGCGACGCCTGGTCTGGAATGTGAGTGGCCACTAACGCCGCAATGCGCCGTTTCTCTTCGTGGAACATGCGCTGACGCGCGGTGTAGGAGACGTTTTCGGAGCTGGTCGGCAGGCTGGCGCCGCCGTGATAGCGGCGCAGCAGATTCATGTCGGCGAGCCAGTTGACGTCGCGGCGGATCGTCTGCGGCGTTACGTCGAAGTGGGCCGCGAGGTCGTCCACGGTCACGAAGCCGTCGCGTTGCACCCACTCCAGCAGTTCCTGTTGCCGGGCATTGAGAGTCAGGCGGGGGTCTCGGGTCATGTGTCTCGGTTCGTGGGTTTTTTGTCGGCGCCGGTCGCCCTCGACGCTGCAAGCTAGTCTGGAAAGGCGGCTGAAGCGTGAACGGGATGGGGCTATTGTAAGACCATCGCCGGGCTTGTCTGCCAGGTCGTGCGACATCCATAAGATACCGGACGACTCGCACTCGATCCATTCAGGCCGATTACGCATTTATTCATTTGATAAATGAATTTGTTTTTTGGGTCAGATCGCGCTGCAATCCGAGGTCCATCGCGGCCTGTATGTGATTCGCATTTGCGCTGTAATTGATTCAATTCCCCCTGGTTGCCGGCTGTCGTCACGAGCCGGCACCGCGCTTTCGAGAGTGTTCGACATGACTGGCTTCAACTGGCAAAACCCTTACCCGACGCCGCGTCTGCCCGTATTCGCGCGCAACATCGTTTCGACTTCGCATCCGCTCGCCGCGCAGGCGGGGCTGCGCATGCTGTGGAAAGGCGGCAATGCCGTCGACGCGGCGATCGCGGCGGCTGCCGCCATCACGGTGGTCGAGCCGGTGTCCTGCGGCCTTGGCGGCGATGCGTTCGCGCTGGTGTGGGACGGTAAGAAGCTGCACGGTCTGAACGCGTCGGGCGTGTCGCCGGCGGCGTGGAACGTCGACTACTTCAAGCGCAAATACGGCGAGGAAAACGGCCTGGCGACGCAACCCAAGCGCGGCTGGGACGCGGTGACGGTGCCCGGCGTGATCGCTGGCTGGGAAGCGCTGCATCAGAAGTTCGGCACGCTGCCGTTTGCCGATCTGATGGAGCCGGCGATCGAAATCGCCGAGCGCGGCCACGCGGTGGCCAGCATCGTCGCCTATAAATGGGCGGCCGCGGTGCCGGAATTGAAGGATCTGCCGGGCTTCGCGCAAACCTTCATGCCGCGCGGCCGCGCGCCGGAAGTGAGCGAACTGGTGCGCTTTCCCGGCCACGCGAAAACGCTGCGCAAGCTTGCCGAGCAAGGTCCGCGCGCGTACTACGAAGGCGAGATCGCCGAACAGATCGCCGCGTTCGCCCGCGAAGGCGGCGCCGCGCTGACCCTCGACGACCTGCGCAACTACCGCGCGGATTGGGTCGAGCCGATCGGCAAGGAATATCGCGGCCATACCGTGCATGAGATTCCGCCGAACGGCCAAGGCATCGCGGCGTTGATCGCGCTGGGCATCCTCGAAAAATTCGACGTGAAGGCGCTGGCGGTCGACAACGTCGAGTCGCAGCACTTGCAGATCGAAGCGATGAAGCTGGCGTTCGCCGACGTCTACCGTTACGTCGCCGATCCGCGTTCCATGGACGTCACGCCCGAGCAGATGCTCGACGACGCGTATCTCACGTCGCGCGCGAAGCTGATCGACCACAAGCGCGCCACGCAGTTCGACTTCGGCATGCCGAAGGCGGGCGGCACGGTCTATATGTCGGTGGCGGACGAGCGCGGCATGATGGTCAGCTTCATTCAATCTAACTACATGGGCTTCGGCTCGGGCATCGTGGTGCCGGACAGCGGCATCGCAATGCAGAACCGCGGCTGTGGATTCTCGATGGATCCGAAGTCGCCGAACGTGGTGGAAGGCGGCAAGCGGCCGTTCCACACGATCATTCCGTCGTTCCTCACGCAGCAGGTGGACGGCCGCCAGGAAGCGGTGATGAGCTTCGGCGTGATGGGCGGCGACATGCAGCCGCAAGGCCATCTGCAATCCATCGTACGGATGCTCGACTACGGCCAGCAGCCGCAGGCCGCCTGCGACGCGCCGCGCTGGAAGGTCAACCGCGACTTCACGATCGACATCGAATCGACGCTCGATCCGCGCACCGCCGAAGCGCTGCAGAAGCTGGGCCACACGATCAAGTCGGTCGACGATCCGTACATGGATTTCGGCTCCGGTCAGTACATCTGGAAGCTTGATCGCAACGAGCCGGAGCGCGGTTACGTGGCGGCGAGCGACAGCCGTCGCGACGGGTTGGCGGCCGGGTTCTGACCGTATCCAGACAAGGCAGGAGACATCATGCATACCCCCGCGCCGCCTTCGGCGGCAGCTTCCCCTCATGCCGCGCCCGCACCGCTTTCCAAAGCCATGGTGCGGCGGATCGTGTTTTCGTCGTCGGTCGGCAATGCGCTCGAGTGGTTCGACTTCCTAGTCTATGGCTACTTCGCCACGATCATCGCCAAACAGTTTTTCCCGATGCAGGACGAGTGGCTGTCGACGCTGCTCGCCATCGCCACCTTCGGCATCTCGTTCCTGATGCGGCCGCTGGGCGCCGTCGTGCTCGGCATGTACGGCGACCGCAAGGGCCGCAAGGCGGCGCTGACGCTCGCCATCGCGCTGATGATGGTCGGCACCTTCACGATGGCCGTGATGCCGCCGTATGCGTCGATCGGACTGGCGGCACCGGTGCTGATCCTGCTCGCGCGACTCGTGCAAGGATTCGCGGTGGGCGGCGAGTTCGGCAGCGCGACGGCCTTCATGGTCGAGCATAGCGCGTCGCGGCGCGGCTATTACGCGAGCTGGCAGTTCGCGAGCCAGGGGCTCGCGGCGATCACGGCCGCGGCCTTCGGCTCGCTGCTGACCGTGTGGATGCCGTCCGAGCAACTCAATAGCTGGGGCTGGCGTCTGCCTTTCGTGTTCGGCTTGCTGGTCGGGCCGGTGGGTTATTACATCCGTTCGCACCTCGACGAAACGCCGGAGTTTCTCGCGCTGAACAAAGCGCGTGAAGCCCGCGAGGCGGCCGGCCTTCGCCCCGTCGCGAACGACGAAGAAGCGAAGGGCGCTTCGTTCGCCAACCAGTGGGTCAATCTGCTGCTCGCGGTGGGCATCGTCGCGCAATCCACGGTAGGCGTGTACGTGCTGCAGTTGTACATGCCGATGTACGCGGGCAAGCAGTTGCACATGCCGGCGGCGGCGTCGTTCGGCGTCGTGGTGCTCAACGGCGGCTTGCAGTTTCTGTTGTCGCCGGTCATGGGGGCGCTGTCGGATCGCATCGGCCGGATTCGCATCATGCTGACGACGTCGGTGCTGATGGGTGCGCTGATCTATCCGATGTTCGCCTTGCTGCAGTCGCATCCCACTATCGGCTGGCTGTTGCTGCTGCAAGGCACGGCCGGTATTTTCAAGGCGGCTTACTCCGGACCGATGCCCGCGCTGATGTCCGAGATATTTCCGACGCAGGTGCGTTCGACCGGCCTTTCCATTGGTTACAGCATTGGCGTGACGATCTTCGGCGGCTTTGCGCCGACGATCGTCGAAACGTTCATTCACTTGACCGGCGACAAACTCGCGCCAAGTTATTACGTGCTGATCGCGGCGGTGTTGTCGGGGTTGTCGCTGGTCGTCGTGGCATTTCGCATGCGCCGGGTGCGTCTGATGCAGGCCGTCCAACCTGCCTGAGCGTATCGATCCGCGCCTTCGGCCAATTTATCGCGGGCCGCTTCGACGCCGCACGAACGGACCTTCTTCAAAGCAAAAGCCAGCTCGTCGAGCTGGCTTTTTTTGCTTCATGCACACTGAGTTTTTGTCAGACCGAAGCGTTCGACTACCCGCGAATTGGAACTGTCAGCACCCGGCATGGTCTGTGCTGGGTTATCTGCAGAGTTGCGAAACACCGGCTAAGATGCAAGATACAAGGGGTTAACTCTAATTCAAAGTGCTGTATCCGACACGGCGGGACCGCCCTGGCGAGAGCAGGCGGTTGCGGGCATGCTCCACGAGTCGATACAGTTTTCGGAGCAAGACACGATGCACACAGAGCTGAACCACGTCATGCCGTGGCGGATCGAGGATATCGACCTCACCCGCATTGATCGGCAGAAGGCGGTTGCCAATGAAGATCTGCTGCTGCTGCTGTGCGCCGCTTCGTTTATCGAAAGCGGCACTGATCTTTATACAAGCAATCTAAGTACTTTTTTTGACGGCGATCCGGAAGTGTCGGCCTGGCTCAACAACGAGTGGGAGCCGGAGGAAATGCAGCATGGCCGCGCGCTCAAAACCTACATCGCTTATGTGTGGCCGGAGTTCGACTGGGACAAGGCATTCAGCCAGTTCATGGAGGAGTATTCGCTGACCTGTTCGGTGGAAGACTTCGAAAAGACGCGCGCGCTCGAAATGGTGGCGCGCTGCGTGGTGGAAACCGGTACGGCCACGCTGTATCGCGCGATCGGGGAATGCTCGGACGAACCGGTGCTCAAAGAGATTACGGACAACATCCGTATCGACGAAGTCCGTCACTACAAGCACTTTTTCCGGTTCTTCAAGAAGTACAACAAGATCGAAGGTAACGGCCGTCTCGCGGTGCTCGGCGCGTTGATGCGCCGCGTGATGGAGATGAAGAACGAAGACTCGGAGATCGCGTTGCGGCATGTGTTCGCGGTGCGTTATCCGGAACGCGTGCACGACTCGGCGTACAACCGCGAACGCGCGGCGCGGATCAATTCGCTGGTGCGGCGCAATCTGTCGGCCGATATGTGCGTAAAGATGTTGCTCAAGCCGCTCGATCTGCCGGCGCGCATTCAGCCCGGCGTGCATTACCCGCTGGCGAAGATCACGCATTATGTTTTCTTCCGCTGATCGCCTGCTCGACGTCAACGTTTGATGAAGCAAATGGCCCGCTTACGCGGGCCATTTGCTTTTCGAGGCATGATGCGAACTTCGACTATGACTCGTTATCGGACCGGCACACCATGAGCGATTCTCCCGCACCCGAACGTCCGCTCGAACAGACCGTGTTCGATGAATGGCCCGACGCCGTACGCGCGTTGTTCGACGGTTCGTCGCTGACGAGCAAGGCGGGCTTTACCGCGTCGCTGTTGAGCGTCGATACGAATGGCCACATCCGTACCTCGCTACTCGGCGTCGGCGAGTTGTATGCGCCCGATTCGCGCACGCTCTGCATTGCGTTGTGGCCGTTAGCAAGAGCGACGCGCGCAATCACGCAAAGCGGGCGCGCTGCGCTGAGCTTCGTTTGCGATGAGGCGTTCTATCAGGTGCAGTTGCGCGTCAAGCCATTAGCGAGCGTGGCAGGCGACGACAGCGGGCTGGTCTATCTGATCGGTTCGATCGACACGGCGGAGGCGCAGAGCGTGCGTTATGCGCGTCTGACGAGCGGCATTACGTTCGAACTGGCAGAGGAGAGGGAGGCGGTGCTCGATCGATGGGAACGGCAGATCGAGCACCTGAAGCAGGCGGCGGCTGGGGCCAGCCGCCTTGACGTGTAATGTTACTTAGCGCTTACCGCGTAGCGCTCAACCGCTTATCGGCTTAGCGCTTAAACGCGGCTCAACGCCCGCGCTGACCACTACGCGACGGCTGGCCGCCACGCGGCGCATCGTTGCGCGGCTTCGCGCCGCCCAGCAAGGCGCCCGGATTGCCACCTTGCGGCTTGCTGCCCTGCGGCTTGCGCGGCGCATGCTGCGCGCCGCTGCCTTCATGTGCAACCGCGCGCGGACGGTCGTCCTGGCGCTGGCCGTCGCGGCGCGGCTGGCCGCCGTTGCCGGCCGGCTTCGCGCCTTGCGGCTTCGGCTGTTGCTGGCCGCCGGCCGGGCGTTGACCCGAGCGTTGCGCCGGCTTCGCGGCACCCGCGCCATCGCGCTTCGGTGCGCCCTGGCCCTGACGCGGCGAACGTCCGCCACCATTACCGCCGCCGCCTTGGCCGCGGCGCAGAATCGGTTCCGGCTTCGCGGTCGGGTCCGGCTCGAAACCGGCGATCACTTCCTGCGGCACCGGACGCTTGATCAGCTTCTCGATGTCCTTCAGCAATTGCAATTCGTCGACGCAGACCAGCGAAATCGCTTCGCCCGTCGCGCCCGCGCGACCCGTGCGGCCGATGCGGTGCACGTAGTCTTCCGGCACGTTCGGCAGATCGAAGTTGACCACGTGCGGCAGTTGATCGATATCGATACCGCGCGCGGCAATGTCGGTCGCTACCAGCACCTGCAGCGTGCCGTCCTTGAACTCGGCGAGCGCGCGCGTACGTGCCGACTGGCTCTTGTTGCCGTGAATCGCGAGGGCGCTGATGTCGTCCTTGGTCAATTGCTCGGCCAGACGATTCGCGCCGTGCTTGGTGCGCGTGAAGACCAGCACCTGGAACCAGTTGTGTTGCTTGATCAGATGCGTGAGCAGCTCGCGCTTCTTGTCGCGATCCACCGGGTGAATCTTTTGTGCGACCGTTTCCGCCGTGGTGTTACGTCGCGCGACTTCGATCAGCGCCGGCGAGTCGAGCAGATTGTCGGCGAGCGTCTTGATCTCGTCCGAGAAGGTCGCGGAGAACAGCAAGTTCTGACGCTTGGGCGGCAGCTTCGCGAGCACGCGCTTGATGTCGTGGATGAAACCCATGTCGAGCATGCGGTCGGCTTCGTCGAGCACGAGAATCTCGAGATGCGACAGGTCGATGGTCTTCTGCTGCATGTGATCGAGCAGACGGCCCGGCGTCGCAACGACGATGTCCACGCCGCTGCGCAGCGCACCGATCTGCGGATTGATGCCGACGCCGCCGAACATCACAGTCGACTTCAGCTTCAGATACTTGCCATACGCGCGCACGCTTTCTTCGACCTGCGCGGCCAGTTCACGCGTCGGCGTGAGGATCAGCGCGCGCACGGCGCGCTTGCCGGAACCCGTCGTGACGGCCGGCATGGAGTTCAGACGCTGCAGGATCGGCAGCGTGAAGCCGGCGGTCTTGCCGGTACCTGTTTGCGCGCCGGCCAGCAGATCGCCGCCGTTGAGCACGGCCGGAATAGCCTGGGTCTGAATCGGAGTCGGGGTGGTGTAGCCGAGTTCGTGTACAGCGCGGACCAGCGGTTCGGACAAGCCGAGGGAATCAAAAGACATAAAAGATCTTTGCAATGCAGTTTCGCGAACGGCACATAGGGGCCCAAACAGGCATGAACGCGGCATCGACACACCCGCATGGCGTGTTCGAGGCCCCGAGCCCAGTTCCGGTCGCAGAGAAATCGGCGGCACGCGGGACACGCATGCCGAATGCTTCAACGCGCTATCAAGACACGTTGACTGGCCTTAAGTTGCATTTCGCCGCCGTGGCGTGTCACGCGACGTAGCGCGCGACACTGACGAATTGACACAGACTGCCCGCCAGTACGAACAGGTGCCAGATACCATGTCCGTGCCGGATGCGCTCGTCGTTGATGAAGAAGTAGATGCCGGCGCTATAGATGATCCCGCCGGCCACGAGCCAGGCGGTACCCGCTGCTGGTAAAGCTTGCACCAGCGGGCGGACGGCAACGAGCGCGAGCCATCCCATCAACACATACAGCACCATCGAAACGCTGCGGGTGCGTCGCCCGAGCGTCAGTTCCTGCACGATGCCGAGAGCGGCAAGCCCCCAGCTTACGCCGAATAACGACCAGCCCCACGGTCCGCGCAATGTGACTAGCGTGAACGGGGTGTAGCTGCCGGCGATCAGCAGGTAGATCGCCGAATGGTCGCATTTCTGCAGAACCGCTTTGACACGCGGGTTGCGCACGCTGTGGTAAAGCGTCGAGATAGCATACAGCACGATCAGCATCGCACCGTACACACTGAAGCTGACCACCTTGTACGCGTCGCCGTCGAGCGCGCCCATCGTGACGAGCGTTGCCAGCCCCGCCACCGACAGCACGGCGCCGACGAGGTGGGTAATGCTGTTGAAACGCTCACCGACATGCACGACTCTTTCCTCCTGCGCGGTTTCATCGGACTAAAAGTGCCCCTATGATACCGGTCCTGAAAAAACGAAGGGCGCGGCCGCGTTGTCCGCAGGCCGCGCCCAGGGTGTGACGAACGCTACTTAGTCGAGCGGCGCCGAACGCAGATCGGACACTTGCTGCGGCGACACGGCCGTGCCGTGATTGCCCCACGACATCCGGATGTACGTCACGACAGCGGCGACTTCCGTGTTCGACAGCGCCTGCGCGAACGGCGGCATGCCGTACGGATGCGGGTTGCCGTCCGTGCTCGGCGGGTAACCGCCGTTCAGCACCATACGGATCGGGTTGACCGCCGACGGCATCTGGATCGACTGGTTATTCGCCAGCGGCGGGAACGACGGCGGCATGCCGAGGCCGTTTTCCGCGTGACACTTCGCGCAGTTGTCAGCGTAGATCTTCTGACCTTGTTTCAACAGTTCGCCGCCGAACTTTTCCGACGTTTCGAGCTGCAGCGATTCCGGCGCTTCGCTCTTCTGCGGAATCGTCTTCAGGTACGTGGCCATCGCGTTGATGTCCGCGTCCGACATGTACTGCAGGCTGTTGTGAACCACTTCGGCCATCGGACCGAACACCGCGCCGCGGCTCGACACGCCGGTCTTCAGCAGGTCGGCGATGTCTTTGGTTTCCCAGTCGCCGAGGCCGGCTTCCTTGTTCGACGTCAGCGACGGCGCGTACCAGTTCTGCAGCGGAATCAGGCCGCCGGCAAACGCCGCCGAGCTGACCGGGCCGCCCATGGCGTTGATCGACGTGTGGCACATGCCGCAGTGGCCAAGGCCTTCGATCAGGTAAGCGCCGCGGTTCCATTCAACCGATTTGGTCGGGTCCGCCTTGTACTCGCCTTCACGGAAGAACAGCGTGC
This sequence comes from Paraburkholderia sp. BL21I4N1, assembly GCF_002973525.1. Taxonomy (GTDB): domain Bacteria; phylum Pseudomonadota; class Gammaproteobacteria; order Burkholderiales; family Burkholderiaceae; genus Paraburkholderia. Next base: position 151,883 of record NZ_PVEN01000008.1, on the reverse strand, counting down.
GCCAGCCGATCAGCATGTTGCGCTGGTTGAACGGGAATTTCAGTTCGTGCGGACGGCTCGCCACGTTGACCGGCGCGACCGAACGCAGATACGCGTAGATCGCGTCCGAGTCGGCGCGCGTGACCTTCGTGTAGCTGGTGAACGGGAAGCCCGGATACAGCAGACTGCCGTCTTTCGACCGGCCGGTGTGCATGGCGCGGTAGAAGTCGTCCTGGGTCCACTTGCCGATACCGTATTGATCGTCGGGCGTGATGTTCGGCGTGAACATCGTGCCGAACGGCGTGGCCATGGGCAGGCCGCCGGCGAATTGCTTGCCGCCGCGCACCGTGTGGCAGGCGATACAGTCGCCGGCGCGGGCGAGGTACTCGCCCTTCTTGATCAACGCGGCCTGGTCGGCGGGCGTTGCGGCCATGGCGGAACCGTTGTGCAGGTTGTCGCCGCCCGACCACAGGACGGGAACGAGCGCGGCAGCGGCTACGACGATGACTGCCGAGAGGGCGAATAAAGACTTGCGTTTCATTTAGTGTCTCTCCCGGTGCCTTATTGCGGTTCGCTGCCGCAGGCAAGCGGAGTCTTCATCGAGCGGGCCGGAGCCGGCACGGGGTTTTGCGGAGCCTTCTGCGTGGCAAGCCACGAAGCGACGGCGTTCACATCTTCGTCGGTGAGGCGCGTGGCGATGGTATGCATGCAATCAGGCGCGATCGCGTGACGCGAACCCGAGCGCCAGGCGCCGAGCTGCGCGCTGATGTAATCGGCGTGCAAGCCGACCAGACCCGGGATCGCCGGTTCCATACCGGTCAAGCCCTTGCCGTGGCAGGCCGCGCAAGCCGGAATCTGTTTCGTGGTGTCGCCGTTCAGCACGATCTGCTGGCCGCGCGCGAGCGTGGTTTGCGACACCGTCGGCTTGGCCGGCGCCGGATACGGCGGACGCTGTTGCGAGAAATAAGTCGCGATCTGATGAAGGTAGTCGTCGGAGAGATACGTGACGAGGTAGTTCATGGGCGGGTACTTGCGGCGCCCTTCGCGGAAATTCTGGAGCTGGTTGTACAGATAGTCGGCCGGCTTGCCCGCGAGACGGGGGAAGTAGTCGTTGTCCGTACCCTGGCCGTGGGTGCCGTGACACGCCGTGCACCCTTGCACGCGCGCTTCCATCGTGTCGGGGGCCTTCGGTTGAGTCTGCGCTTTCGCAGCGCTATAGACACCCGCGGAGCCGATCAGCAGAAGGGCGAGCAACGGGCGGAAAAGGCGTCTTGAAGACACGCGTAACTCCATCAATATCGGGGACCTGACCGAACTTCGAGCGGCTCGGTGTGAAGGGCAGCCGGCGCTGCGGCGACGCAGCATTCTATCATCGAAGGCTGATGCTGACTATTTGGCACATTAGAGAAGGTTCCGTGTGTCACCGCGATGCGACAGTTTGACGCGGCGTCTGTGTCGTGTTGCCTGCCGGCGATTCGACGTCCGACGCTTGCGGCCAGGCGCCGGGATCGCGTCCTTGGCGCCGCCGAAAACAAACCCGGTGGAACCGACGCGCGCATCGGCCATCGAAGCGTACACTTCCGGGCTCGCCGGCCGCTGTCCGGCCCGGACGTGACCCGGTTCGACGTCCACCGTTTTCCTGATCATCCGCTATCGGCCTTACATGAAGCTATTCAAATTTTCCCGTACGACGTCGCGTGCGTTGGCGCTCGGCGTCGCGGCGCTGCTTGGCGCGTCCACGGCGTCGACCGCGTTCGCACATGCGCATCTGGTGTCGAGCGAGCCGGCGGCGAACGCCGCGGTCGCCGCGCCCGCCGAAGTGACCCTCCATTTCACCGAGCCGCTCGAGCCCGCGTTCAGCCGGATCGAACTGGCCGACGCGAGCGGCAAGGCCGCGCTGCCGGCGGCCTCGGCGCCCTCGCTGGTCGATAAGGACGACGCCAAAGTCATGCATCTGCCGCTGCCGCCATTGAGCGCGGGCCGCTACGCGGTGCATTGGACGGCGGTGGCCACGGACGGCCATCGGACCCAGGGCACCTTCGCGTTTATCGTCCAATGAGCTTCGACGGATTGTGGATCGGGCAGGTCGCCATGGCCGCGCTCATGAACGTCGCGTTTGCGTTTGCCGTCGGTTCGGCGCTGCTCGGCGCGTGGCTCGCCAAAGACGCGCAGACCAAGATCTCGCCGGCTCGTCCGGCCTGGTTGCGCGCGCAACGCTCGATGCTGACCGCCACCGTCGTGCTGGTGCTCGCCGACCTCGGCTGGCTGCTGTACCAGGCGGCGTCGATGAGTGGCGTCGCGTTGCCGGCGGCCATCGGCGTGGTGCCGACCGTGCTGACGCAAACCCACGTCGGCTACGGCTGGAGCGTGGCGTTCGCGGGTGCGCTGGTGTTGCTCGGCACGGCCATGACGACTCATGCCGGCATGGTGCGCAATGCGCTGCTGTGGCTCGCGGTAATCGCGGTCGCGGCCGGCAAGGCGTCGCTCGGTCATGCGGCCGATGCCGGAGTGGCGTCGGCGGCGATCGGCATGCAGACGCTGCACGTGCTGGTGACCGGCGTGTGGGGCGGACTCGCGATGGCGGCTGGACTCTCGGTGCTGCCGGCGCTCGGCACGTCGACCGCGCGCGGCATGCTGATCCGCACGGCGACGCAAGTGTCGAACGTGTCGGTAGTGGCGGTCGCGCTGGTGCTGCTGTCGGGTGTTTTCAACGCGGTACGCGGCTCGGGCGGTTCGTTCGAAGCCATCGAACTGAGCACGTGGGGCCATGTGCTGATGCTCAAGCTCGCGCTGGTCGGGATGGCGCTCGTGCTCGGCGGGCTCAACCGTTTCTTGGCGTTGCCGCGCCTGCGCCGCACGGCGTCGACGATGGACGCGCATACCTTCGTCAACGTGCTCTATCTGGAAGCGCTGGCGATGATCGGCGTGTTCGTCGCGGCGGCCGCGCTGTCGCATAGCGTGCCGGCGTTCGCGGCGTTGGGTTGAGCGGTGCGCGTGGGCCGCGCTGGCTCACGCGTCGACCGTGTCCGTCTTGCGCCACTTCTGCAACACCCATCCGCCAGATAACGCTCACGAAGCAGATAAAAAAAGCGCCGCACGGCAAAAGCGTGCGGCGCAAGACACACGGTCGCCTGGCGGTGGCCAGCACATCCGTTACTGCTCTTTAGGCGGCGAGCGCATGACTCGCCCGCTCCAGGGTCTCCTCGGGAAACATCTCCTGCTGTAGCTCGCCCGCGTCGCTGAACCACTGGCAGATCAGCCAGTTGCCCGGTGCGAACAGCACGGGGCCGTTCCAGATGGCTGTCATCGGACGCCCGCCTGACTTCAGCCTCAGTACCTCGCCCGCGCGATACGCGGATGTCGCGCGTCGCCTTGTCAATCGCATGGTGGGCTCCCGTCGAACGAGTCCGCTTACTCGAAGCCGAGCCGGTGGCCGAGGATCGGCGCGCAGAACAACGCGATCGCGCAGCCGGCGGCCTTGCCTTCGAGTTCGGCGCCCGCGGTGCGCGAGCCGTACAGGTGCGTCAGCAGATCGAACAGCTGGGGCAGGCAATAGATCACCGCCGCGCCGATGAAGCATTTCTCGATCACCGAGATGCGCCAGCCGCGTTCGAATGCGAGCGCCGCGCCGACGATGCGCAGTACGCCGAACATGACCAGTGCGCCGACGGCGGCCTGTTCGCGGATCAGATAGTCAGGAAGGAATTCGCCCATGATGGTCCCCGATGCATGTGGTGTTTGCATGCATTTGAGCAAGGACCGGGCCATGTGTATGTCTGATGCCGAACAATCTGCTGGTAAGCCTTGATGGATAAGGCTTTGCGCGGAAACGGCAGGAGCCTTGGGCGAGCCCGTAAACGCCTGTTCGAGCCGGTTTGGTCCGGAGTGTTACGTTACTGCGACGGCCCGCGCGTCACGTCACCGTAACGCGCGGGCAAGCGGTTTGAGCGAAGCATTGACGAAGCTTCATCGAATCCGTTCGATCTTCCCGACGAGGAACAGATAGGACAGCGCGCCGACCACGCCGACAGCGCTCATGAACACCAGCGCCGGTTTGAAATCGTTGTTCCTGACGATAAAACCGATCACCACCGGCACGCAGATCGACGACAGATTGCCCATCAGGTTGAACATGCCGCCGGTGAGACCGAGCAATTCCTTCTTCGCCATCGACGACACCAGCACCCACGTGATCGACGAAAAACCGCTGCCGAAAAACGCGATCGCCATGAACAGAATGACCATGGCCGGCGTCTCGACATAGTTCGCGCCGACGATCGCCGTGGACAGCAGCAACCCCGTCACGATCGGCGCCTTACGCGCCACGGTGACCGACACGCCGCGCCGTATCATCCAGTCCGATAGCAACCCCGAAGCCAGAATGCCGACGAACGCGGCGAGAAACGGCACGGCCGCCATGAAGCCGGCTTTCAGGAAGTCCATGTGCCGGTATTTGACGAGGTAAGTGGGGAACCAGGTGAGGAAGAACCACAGCGTCGAGGTCACCGCGATCTGTCCGATATACACGCCCCACAGCTTGCGGTTGCCGAGCACGGCGCGCCAGTCGGCGGCGCCGTAACGGGTGCGGCGCGGTTTCGCCGAGCCGCTCGATTCGTCGGATCGACCCAGATCGACGAGTCCGCCGCCCGCGCGGATCGTCTCGAGTTCGGCTTCGTTGATATCCGTTGCTTCCGACGGTTCGCGATACGACGCGTACCACACCAATCCCCACAGCACGCCGACCGCGCCGGTCAGAAAGAACACGCCCTGCCAGCCGAAATGCTGCTGCGTGAGCACGAGCGCGGGCGTCAGGAACGCGAGACCGACGTACTGACCCGACGTGTAGCTGGCGATCGCGCGGGCCCGTTCGTTGTCGGGAAACCAGGTCGTGACGACCCGGTTGAGCGTCGGATAGGCCGGCGCCTCCAGCGCGCCGAGCAGCACACGCAGCGAGAGCAGTACCGCGAACGCGCTGGCGAAGCCTTGCAGGATCGTCGCGAGCGACCACAGGCCGATAACGAGCGCCAGCAGCAGGCGCGGCCGCGTGCGGTCCACCAGCATGCCGCCCGGAATCTGCAGCAGCGCGTACGACCAGCCGAACGCGGAAAACACCAGCCCCATTTGCGCCGGATCCAGTTGCAGATCCTGAGCGATGGCAGTGGCGGCGATCGACAGATTGCTGCGGTCGAGATACGTGATGACCACGGTGATGAACAGCATCGCGAGCAGGCGGTGGCGTTTGCCGGTTGCTCGCGACTGGATGTGGGTTGTCTCCACTGAGGGTGTCCTCGGGTTGGTTTTTTTCGTGGTCCGAAAGTGAAAGCGAAAGCGCAAAGCAAAACGCCGCCCTCGGGCGGCGTTCATCGATGCATTTACCACTCGGCGACGCTGCCGTCCTCGTGGCGCCACACCGGATTGCGCCAGCGGTGGCCGACCTTCGCCATCTCGCGCACCTTCTCTTCGTTGACCTCGATGCCCAGACCCGGGCCCTGCGGAATCGACACGAAGCCGTCTTCGTACTTGAAGACTTCCGGATTCTTGATGTAGTCGAGCAGGTCGTTGCCCTGGTTGTAGTGAATCCCCAGGCTCTGTTCCTGGATGAACGCGTTGTAGCTCACCGCGTCGATCTGCAGGCAGGTGGCCAGCGCGATCGGGCCGAGCGGGCAATGCAGCGCGAGCGCGACGTCGTACGCTTCGGCCATCGACGCAATCTTGCGGCACTCGGTGATCCCGCCCGCGTGCGACGCGTCCGGCTGAATGATGTCGACGTAGCCGCCCGACAGAATGTGCTTGAAGTCCCAGCGCGAATACAGGCGTTCGCCGAGCGCGATCGGCGTGTTGGTCTGGTTGACGATGTCGCGCAGCGCCTCGGCGTTTTCCGACAACACCGGTTCTTCGATGAAGAGCAGTTTGTACGGGTCGAGTTCTTTCGCCAGCACCTTCGCCATCGGCTTGTGCACGCGGCCGTGGAAATCCACGCCGATGCCGATGTTCGGTCCGACCGCCTCGCGCACCGCCGCTACGTTGTTGATCACGCCCTGCACCTTGTCGAAGGTGTCGATGATCTGCAGCTCTTCCGAGCCGTTCATCTTGACCGCCTTGAAGCCGCGTTCGACCACGGCGCGCGCATTATTCGCGACGTCGCTCGGACGGTCGCCGCCGATCCACGAATACACCTTGATCTTGTCGCGCACCTGGCCGCCGAGCAGCGCATGAATCGGCACGCCATGATGCTTGCCCTTGATGTCCCACAGCGCCTGGTCGACGCCGGCAATTGCGCTCATGGTGATCGGGCCGCCGCGATAGAAGCCCGCGCGGTACATGACCTGCCAATGGTCTTCGATCAGCAGCGGGTCTTTGCCGATCAGGTAGTCGGCCAGTTCTTCCACGGCCGCCGCGACCGTGTGCGCGCGCCCTTCCACCACCGGCTCGCCCCAGCCGACGATGCCCTCGTCGGTTTCGATCTTCAGGAAACACCAGCGCGGCGGGACGATGAAGGTTTCGAGCTTGGTGATTTTCATGGTGCGTGTCTCCTTGCGGCTTGGGCGCCTGCGAACATTTCGAGGATTCACATGCTACAACAAAGTGTGTTTAAGTACTATTAATAGTACTATTCGCCAGATAGTGATCGGATCGCGGTCACGGCGGGCAAGCTGCCGAAGCATTGGTCTGCAGGTTGAGATGCCCGATAATCGCGCTCGTTCCGGCCTGGGTTGCCTCAGTTCCGATATCAATAGCGCCGCGAGGCCGCTGGGAGAAAGCTATTCAGCACGATCTGCATGGGCGCGTCGCCCATCTTCTGGCCACCGCGATTCTGCGCGGCGACTACGCGCCCGATTCGATCCTGCCGCGCGAAGCGGAGTTGATGGAGACGTTCGGCGTGAGCCGCACGGTGTTGCGCGAGGCGTTGCGCACGCTGACGTCGAAAGGGTTGATCGAATCGCGGCCGCGGGTGGGCACACGCGTGCGGCCCAAACAGGCGTGGAATCTGCTCGATGTGGATGTGCTCGACTGGTATTCGCGCGTCGCCGAGCCGATGGCGTTCGCGCTCAAGCTGCAGGAAATGCGCGAGATGATAGAGCCGTATGCCGCGGGTCTGGCGGCGGCTTCGCATACCGAAGACACGTTCTACACGCTGGAAGCGGCGCATGGAGCGATGGCGGCGGCGCGCAATGTCGATGAATGGGTGCGGGCCGATCTGCAGTTTCACCTGAGCGTGCTGAGCGCGTGCAGCAACGAATTGCTGATTCCGCTGGGCACGTTGATCGAGCGGACGTTGGAAGCGCAGTTGCGGCTGAATGCGAAACGCGCGGACGTGTTCAACGCGTCGCTGGGCGAGCATACGGCGGTGTTCGAGGCGATTCGCGCGCGCAATGCCAAGGCGGCGCGCGCGGCGATGGCGGGTCTGCTGGGTGTGACGAGAGGGCGGATCGAAGGCTAGGGGCGCGTTTAAGCCGCTGCGATGCGGTTCAACGCCGCGTCGTTGGGCGGTTGTAGCGCGCATGACGTGCCGCCCGGTGTGTACATCATCACCACGCAGCGATTGCACGACGTGCAGCCCGATTGCGTTGCTGATTGCGCTGCCGATCCAACTGCTTGCAACTGCAACTGCCCGACGAACCCCGGATCGAACACCAGCGCGCGCGCCATCGCAACTGCGTCGAAACCTTCCCGCATCGCCAGTTCGACGTTGGCCAGCGAACGCACGCCACCGAGATAAGCCAACGGCATGCGCACCGCTTCGCGCACCTTGCGCGAATGCTCGAGGAAGTACATCTCCCTGAAGCCGTCGAATGTCGGCTCGGTCAGTTTCTGCAGCGACATCGCGCATCGCACGATCGGGTTCGAGACGTTAGCGCGCGCCTCGGCCGGCATCGGACCGCCGAATAGTTGCCACACCGATTCGACATTCATGCCGCCGCTCAGCACCAGCATGTGCGCGCCGTCCGCTTCGAGGAGGCGGGCGATCGTGGCGGCGTCGTCGGCGGTGCCGCCGCCTTTCACGCCTTCGGTCACGCCGATCTTGCACAACACCGCCATATGCCGGCCGACCGCGTCGAGCACCGCGCGCAACACCTGGCGCGGAAGGCGGGCGCGCTCGTCGGGCGAGCCGCCGTATGCGTCGCGTCGACGGTTATACAGCGGCGACAGGAACTGGCTTAGCAAATAACCGTGGCCCATATGGATCTCGACCGCGTCGAAACCGGCTTCGCGCGCGACCCGTGCCGCCTGCGCGAATTGCTGCGCGTAGGCGTCCATGTCGCGTTCGGTCATTGCCTGTTTGAAAAACCGGCCGCTCATCATGCCGACTTTGTTGAAACCGCCCGATGCGCTAAGCGGCCGGCGTGTCGATAGCTCCGGCAAGAACGTGAAGCAGCCGCCGTGCGTGATCTGCGCGCAGGCCGCGGCGCCGTGACGATGTACCGCATCGGTCAACGCGCGTAGCGGCGCGACCGTCGCGGGATTCAGCTGCGCCTGATCGACGAACGTGCGGCCGTCGGCACTGACCGCGCAATAGGCGACGGTCGTCATCGCGGCGCCGCCTGCCGCGATGCGTTCGTGCAACTGGACGAGCATCCGCGACGGCACGCCGCCGGGTGTCATGCCTTCGTTGGTGGCCGATTTGATCAGGCGGTTGCGCAGCGTGACAGGCCCGATGCGAAGCGGGCTGAAGGGGCTCGGGGCAGCACTCATGGACGATAACGATGGCGTGGGTGGCTCGCGACCGCTTCATTCTGAAGTCGCCGCCGCGCGCCGTACATCGTCCATTCGGACTAGTCGGCTCGCCGAGGCGTGCCGTCAAAGCTCAATCCATCGCCGCATGGGCGACCGATGCATCCGGCGCCTTACGCGAAGGCCGAATCAGCAACAGCAGCGGAATCACCAGCAGCGTCGCCATGAACATCAGCTTGAAGTCGTTCAGATACGCGATCATCGACGCCTGCTGCGTGATCGACACGTTCAATGCCGCCATGTCGTAATTCGAGCCGCTAGCCAGCATGGTTTGCATCGCCGGATTGAATGGCGTGACGTTGGCCGCGAGATCCGCGTGCGAGACCTGGGTGTTGCGCGTCATCAGCGTCTGCACGATCGAAATGCCGATACTGCTGCCGATATTGCGCATCAGGCTATACGTGGCGGTGCCGTCGGCGCGCAGTTCGGGCGTGAGCGTCGAGAAGGTCAGCGCGCTCAGCGGCACGAACACCAGCCCGAGCCCGAAGCCCTGAATCACCCCCGGCCAGACGATGTCCGACTCCGACAGTACGATCGTGTAATGCATCATCTGCCATAGGGCGAAAGCAGAGATCAGGAAGCCGGCGAGCAGCAGCAGTCGCGCGTCGATCCGTTTCAATAGCCGCCCGGCGAACAGCATGGCGACCATCGTGCCCGCGCCGCTCGGTGCGGTGACGAGGCCAGTGGTCGCGACCGGATAGTTCATCAGGTTCTGCAACATGGGCGGCAGCAACGCGCGCGTGGCGTACATCACCGCGCCGATCACGAAGATGAAAAACGTGCCGGTGGCGAAGTTCGGGTCTTTCAGCAACTCGTATTTGAAGAACGACTTCTTGCCGACCGTGGCCGTATGCACGAGAAAAAACGCGAAGGCGATCGCGGCGACCAACGCCTCGATCACGATCTCATGCGAGCCGAACCAGTCGAGTTGCTCGCCGCGATCGAGCATGGCCTGCAACGCGCCGATCGCGAGGCCGAGCGTGGCGAAGCCGAAGGCGTCGAACTTCGCGTCGGGTTTCGGCGCGCGCGTCGGCAGAAAGGTCGCGACGCCGAATAGCGCGAACGCACCGATCGGCACGTTGATGAAAAACACCCAGCGCCAGTTGTAGCTGTCGGTGAGCCAGCCGCCGAGCGTCGGACCGAGAATCGGTCCGACCATCACGCCCATGCCCCAGACCGCCATCGCCTGGCCTTGCTTCTCGCGTGGATTGATGTCGAGCAGGATGGATTGCGACAGCGGCACCAGCGACGCGCCGAACACCCCCTGTAACAAACGCGACGCGACGATCTGCGTCAGCGTTTCCGACAACCCGCACAGCGCCGACGACACCGTGAAACCGCCAATCGCGACGATCAGCAGCCGCTTCACGCTCAGCCGGTCGGACAGCCAGCCGGTGAGCGGCGTGGCGATCGCGGCGGCGACAATGTACGAGGTCAGGACCCACGTGATCTCGTCCTGCGACGCGGACAGCGTACCTTGCATATGCGGCAGCGCCACGTTGGCGATCGTGCTGTCGAGCGTTTGAATCAGCGTCGCCAGCATGATCGAGATCGTGATCATCGGCCGGTTGAGCGGCGCGGCGGCGCTGGCCGGCGGGGAGTCGGAAGACATGAATGAGTGGCGTGGCCGAATAGTAAGCATGCTTAGTATATCGGCTGGGAAGCGCACCGCTATCGGGAGTTATGCGGAGCCTGAATTGCGCGGCTTCAATCGCGGAATTCGCGGCGGCTTCGTATAATCCGCGCATGAAAACCCAACTCGATGAGCGCTTCGGCTTTCTGATTTCCGACGTCGGCCGCCTGACGGGCAAGCGTTTCGACGATCTCGCGAAGTCATCCGTCGATCTGACCCGTGCGCAGTGCCGCGTGCTGGCTTACCTCGCGCATTACGGCGACATCAATCAGGCGCGCCTCGCGGACCTGCTCGAAGTCGCGCCGATCTCGGCGGGCCGTTTGCTCGACCGGATGGAAGAGGGCGGCTGGATCGAGCGGACCGCCAATCCGCAGGACCGTCGCGAACGCCAGGTCGGCATGACGCCGAAGGCCGAGCGCACGCTCGGCAAGGCGCGCAAGGTCGGTGATGAAGTGGCGCTCGAAGCGCTGGACGGTTTCAGCGACGACGAAGCAAGGCAGTTGATCGCGCTGCTGCAAAGGGTGCGCGGCAACCTGAGCCGGTTGGTGGACCGCTGATGCGTCGGCAGACTACGGGCTGCGCCTGAGTTGCCGATAAGTTTTCTTACAAAAACAAAAGCCGTTTGTAACGCAATTGCCACGTAGCGGTAATAAATTGGAAGTTTTCCCTTTGGTCTTCCATGCTCGCACCGCTTCTGGTTGCCTTTTACGAAACCGTCCGGCAGGGCAGCGTTACCGCTGCGGCAAAGCGCCTCGAAGTCAGTCAGCCGACCATCACCGCGCGCATCCAGCAACTCGAAAAGCAGTACGGCGTCGAGCTCTTCCATCGGCGCGGCAGCCGCTTCGATCTGACCGACGCGGGAGCGGCGCTGATGCCGCTGATCGACCGGATGCAACAAACCGAAAGCGATATCGATTTCACGCTGCGCAACGAACGCGAATTGGCGGCGGGCAATCTGCGGGTCGGTGCCACGGGGCCGTACTACATTTTGCCGGCGATTGCGGCGTTTCATCGGCAGTATCCGGCTGTGAAGATTCACATCGAGATCGGCAACTCGCAACAGATTCTCGACGCGCTGCTCGATTTCCGCGTCGATCTTGCGGTGTCGTCGCAACGTGTCGACGATCCGCGTTTCGCACGCCGTACGATCGCCGACGATCCGCTCGTCGTCGTCGCGCATTGCCGGCATCCGCTGGCGGCGCAGAAAGTGGTGCGGCTCGCCGACGTCGCCGCGCATACGCTGCTGTTGCGCGAGCCCGGCTCGCGCACCCGCGAGGCGACCGAGACCGCGCTTAAACGCATCGGTCTGGAGCCCGCGATGCTGATCGAGATCGGCAGCCGCGAAGCGATCTACGAAGCGATCCGCCACAACATGGGCTGCACGCTGATGCCCGTCGGCGAAGCGCCGGCGCATCCTGATCTGCGCCAGCTTCCACTCGAATCGGACGCGCCGATCCTGCAGGAATACCTGTACCACTTGCAGGCGCGTGCGGGCTCGCGGCTGATTACGTCGTTCATGGCTAACGTCGACGCCCCGGCCTAGCACGCTTCGCGAACCCGGAATGAACACCTGGCGCCACGTATCGCCCGTAAGAACGCGGCCCTCACAAAATGGCTGATGACGGTATCGGCCAGCTTGCGTAGAACGACATACCCGCGTCGCCCGCGGTCCCTATCGTTGCATCGATTCGCCGGATGGTCCGGCGCACATCGGCATCGGAGAGGGGACGAACATGAGACGGCACACCGTCGTGCAATTGGCATGCGGACTAGCGCTGCTCGGCGCGTTCAGCGCTACGGCGAGCTTGAGCGGTTGCGGCGGCGTGTCGCAAGCGGGCGGCAGCGGTTCCGGCGGCACCTCGGGCAGCGGCGCGGCGAACACGCAACCCGGCACGCCGGCCAGCACGCCTGCGGCCACCGGTCCCGCAGCGAAAAAAATGCTGCTGGTCGAGCTGGACGGCGTGACCTACAACGCGTTGAGCGCGGGCATGGCCGGCGGCACCTTGCCGAATCTCGCGAAGCTGACCGTGGCGCCCGCCTACAGCGGCGGCGTCAACGGCACGCTCTCGCAGCAACCGAACCTCGACACACCCGGCTGGGCGAGCATCCTGACGGGCACCTGGGCCGATCGTCACCAGATCAACTCCGACGCGCCGAACCAGGCCTCGCATAGCAGTACCGTGTTCCAGCTCCTCAAGACGGCCGGCTTCGGCACGATGGGCGCGGCCGTCGATTCGAACGGTCTCGCCGCGTTGCTGACGCCGGATCAGAACGCCGGCAATCTCAACACGCTGGTGAATTGCGCCTCAGTCGACGCCTGCGTCACGCAGAACGGCGTGAGCATGATCGACAACGGCTATTCGCTGGTGGTCGCGCAATATCACTCGGCGCAGGACGCGGCGCTCAACGCCGGCCTGTCGTCGACGAACTATGCGAGCACGCTGACGCAACTGGACAGCGCGCTCGGCACGCTGGTTGCCGAAACGGCCAAGCGCAGCAATGAAAACTGGCTGGTCGTGGTGACCAGCAGCCACGGCCTGAACGCGGCCGGTGGCACCGACGGCTTGCCACTGCCGCTCGAATCGACCAGCTTCATCGCGTTGAATCAGGCGCCGAATGCGCGTCTCGGCAACACGACTGCGCCGTCGACCATGGCCGCGCTCTATACGCGCGCCAGCATCGCCGACGTCACGCCGACGCTGCTCGCTTACCAGAGCGCGCTGCCGGCCGCCGCGACCTATGCGCTCGACGGCGGTCAACTGATCGGCGCGACGCCGGTGTCGCAACTGATCGGCACGACCGGTAGCGACAACGCCAGCCTCGTGCTGACGTGGACCGCGCCGGCCAGCGGCGCGATCAGCGTACTGCGCAACGGCACGCAGATCGCCAGCCTGCCCGCCGGCACGGCGACCTACACCGACAGCCAGCTCGGCCTGACGGCGACCGGCGTCTATCCGTTCAACTACACGGTCGTGGCCGGCAGCGCGCCGCTCGCGACGATCACCCAGGTCGTCTACGTGCAACCGCCGCCGCCTCCGCCGCCCCCGCCGCCGCTCGCGACGACGTTGACCACCGGCCTGAGCAGCTACTACCCGTTCGGCGCGCTGCCGCCGGTCGATCGTCTGAACGCCAGCACGATGGGCCCGTGGGCCGCGGACGCCGACGGCGGCTCGCTGTTCGCCGATCCGTTCGGCGGCAAGGGTCTGCAGATCGACACGCATACGGTCGATACCAACGGTTTCGACGGCTACAAGCTGACGCAGACCAACGACGTGACGACCCACGCGCAATTCACGATCGGCTTCTGGTTCTATACGTCGTGCGCGAATCTGACGGGCAACGGCACGCCGATCTTCTCGAACAAGAACTACTACTCGGGCGGCAATGCGGGTATCGCGATCGGGCTGTTTCCGGGGTCGAGCGCGAGCTGCAACATCCGCTTCAATCTCGGCGACGGCAGCACGCGTAACGACATCAACAGCCTGAACGTCAGTGCCAACAAGTGGACCTACCTCGCGCTCACCATCGATACCGCCGCGAAGAAGATCAACGCCTACGTGTTCGATCCGGTGCTCGGCGAGCAGAAGGTGCTGGGCCAGGCCTTGAGCGTGAACATCGCCAAGCTGCCGGGTCTGGGTGTGTTCGGGTTGAACGAGGACGGCACTGGCCACTACTACATGAACGCCTGTAACGACACGCCGCCGTACACCGTCGGCAAGTGTGCGGCCACGCCGCCGGATGTCCAGGCGTTCAGCGACCTCGCGCTGTGGACCCGTGTCGTCACCGAAACCGAGCTGCAGTCGGTGTTCGGTTCGGGGCAGCCGTTGTCCACGCTCACGCACTAACCGGAGTCTCGCGATGAACCCGACACGTTTTTTCCCGAACGGGCAGCCGCTGCGCGAAAAGCGCGGCGCGCAGGCGGTCTGTGAGATGTCCGCGGTCCATACACGCCGGACACCGGCGCGTCAGCGCGGCCTGCTGACCGCCGCGGCCCTGGGCGCATTGTGCTGCGTCGCGCTGGCCGGCTGTGACGGCAGCTCGAACGGCGGTAGCAGTTCGGGCGGCGCGAGCGGCGGTGCCACTGCCGCGAACAACGCGGCGGCCGGCGCGGGCGGTGCGAGCGCGGCGGTGCCGATCGTCGCCGCGCCCGCTTCCGGCGCCTGCGCCGCGCTGGGCGCGAGCGCCGTGCAGCCGTTGCAGAACACGCAACTCGTCTGCGCGCCGTGACCCACGTGCGCGCCTCCCTTCCGACGACGACCCGAACCCGCCCAACACGCCCAATATGACCTCATTGGACCGCCGTACCTTCCTGCGCAGCGCCGCGGGCGCTGCCGCGCTGAGCCTGTTTCCGCCCGCGATTCGCCGCGCGCTCGCGATTCCCGCCAACAACACGACCGGCACCATCAACGACGTGCAGCACGTCGTGATCTTCATGCAGGAGAACCGCTCGTTCGACCACTACTTTGGCACGCTGCCGGGCGTGCGTGGTTTTAGCGACCGCTTCACGATTCCGCAACCCGGCGGCACGACCGTGTTCCAGCAGAACGACGGCACGCGCACCGTGCTGCCGTTCTATCTCGACAGCACCAAGGGCAATGCGCTGCTCGCGGGCGGTCCGCATTCGTGGACCGACGCGCACGCGGCGTGGGACAGCGGCCGCATGACGCAATGGCCGAAAGCCAAGGGCGACGTGTCGATGGGTTATCTGAACCAGTCCGACCTGCCGTTCCATGTGGCGCTGGCGAATGCGTTCACGATCTGCGACGCCTATCACTGCTCGCTGCACGGCGGCACCAACTCGAACCGCATTTTCCTGTGGTCCGGGACCAACGGCGCGAGCGCGGGCTCCAATCCGGTGGTCAACAACGACGGCTGGGACGGCCTCGGCGCATCCGCGACCGGCCTCACGTGGACGACGTATCCCGAACGTCTGCAAGCGGCGGGCGTGAGCTGGAAGGTCTACCAGAACATGCCGGACAACTACACCGACAACTCGCTCGCCGGCTTCGCGACCTATCGCAAGGTCAACGAGACGCTGCCGGGCTCGCCCTTGCTGCCGTACACGCAGTCGCTCGAAGCGGTGGCGCCGCTCTACAAGGGCATTGGCAACACCATGCCCGACGGTGGTTTCTTGCAGTCGCTGAAAGACGACATCGCGGCGGGACAGATGCCGCAGGTGAGCTGGATCGTGTCGCCGCAGGCGTACTGCGAACATCCGGGCGCATCGACGCCGGGACAGGGCGGCTACTACCTGCAACTGCTGCTCGATACGCTGACCGCGAACCCCGACGTGTGGAGCAAGACCGTGCTGTTCGTCAATTACGACGAGAACGACTGCTTCTTCGATCACATGCCGCCGCCGGACGCGCCGACCAAAAATGCCGACGGCACCTTTGCCGGTAAAACGACGGTGAATGCGCAATACGAGTACTTCACGAAAGCCAACCCGCCCGGCGATTCGTCGCCGCTCGTGCCGGATGGCCAGACCTTCGGGCCGGGGCCGCGCGTCCCGATGTTCGTCGTGTCGCCGTGGAGCACCGGCGGCTGGGTCAATTCGCAGGTGTTCGACCATACCTCGGTGCTGCGTTTTCTCGAACAGCGCTTCGGGGTGACCGAAACCAACATCAGTCCGTGGCGGCGCGCGGTGTGCGGCGACCTGACCTCGGCGTTCAATTTCCGCAATCCGAACGACGCGCCGGTGGCGGCGCTGCCCGCGCCGACCAAGGCCCAGGCCGACGCACAGAACGTGCAGCAGAGCGCGCTCGGCGCGGTGCCGGTGCCGGCGGCGGCGAGCCAGCAGATGCCGACTCAGGCGTTGATGTCGCGGCCGTCGCGTGCGTTGCCGTATCTGCTGCATGTGAGCGCCAACGCCGATACGCAGGACGGTCTGATCTGGCTGATCTTTAGCAATACCGGCACGGTAGGCGCGGTGTTTCATGTGTACGACCAGTTGCATCTCGACCGCGTGCCGCGTCGCTACACCGTCGAAGCCGGCAAGGAACTGTCGGATTCATGGAGCGCGCTCGCCGACGATCAAGGCAATTACAGCCTGTGGGTGCTCGGGCCGAACGGTTTTCATCGCGCGTTCCAGGGCAATGTGGCGAGCGTCGCGAGCGGGCCGAACCCCGAAGTGCGGGTGTGCTACGACGTGAATAACAACGCGGTATATCTGACGATCATGAACGTCGGTAACGCGGCCGCCAACGTGACGGTCACGTCGAACGCGTATCGCGGCGACGGTCCGTGGACCTACGCGGTGCCGGCGGGGATGCAGGTCGAACCGTATTGGTCCGTCGGCGCCGCCGGCGGCTGGTATGACTTCACGCTGACAATGACAGGCGGCTTCTCGCGCCGCTTTGCCGGCCGCGTCGAAACCGGCAAGGACAGCATCAGCGATCCGGCGATGGGCGTGGCGAGTTAAGCCAACGGATTGGAGCAACGGCGGCAATAACCGTAGCAACAGCAACAGCAACAGCAGCAGCGCGCGCAAAGCGCGAGAAGTGGCAATTCAGGGAGTCAGCGAGGGCTGACTCCCTTTTTTTATCCCGCCGGAAGCTGACGGTCGTGTGACCCAGCGTCGCGAATCGCCGCTTTGTATCTGATTTCCAACACTTTTTCCGTGCGTGAGATTCGCGTGGATAATGCCGCCTGCATGTTCGGAGGACCACTGACCGTGGTTATCCGTAGACGGAAGGGGCGAGTGGACGGTCTCTCTTTTCGCATACCAAACCGTCCATCCAAGACCAAACCAATGAACAACAAACAGCTCACCGTCAAAGCCCGGCTTGCGACGGCCTTCGGGGTACTGGCGGCAAGCGTCCTGCTCGTGTCAGGCGTGGCCGTCAATTCTCTCAACGATGCCGACCAGCGGTTCGCGGATTACGTCTCCGGGATCAGCGCGCGTGCCGAACTGGCGTCACGCGTGCGCACCGCGGTCGATCGCCGCGCCATTGCGGCCCGCAATATGGCGCTCGTGACGAAGCCGCAAGACTTCGCGCTTGAAAAGGCCGCCGAGGCGCAAGCCCAGCAGGACGTGCAAACGCGCCTCACCAAACTCAGGCAGATGGTCGATGACGCCGCCGACGCGTCCGGTAAATCTCGCGAACTGGTCGCCGAGATGAGCCGCATCGAGGCGGCTTACACGCCGGTCGCGCAAGGGATCGTTGCGCTCGCAACGGACGGCAAGCGCGACGAGGCGGCAGCCAAGATCAACGACGAATGCCGTCCGTTGCTGGCCGCACTCATCAAAGTCACCGACGACTACGTCGAGTACTCCCGCAGCCAGGCCGAACGGAGCGTGCAGGAAGCCGACGCGCGCAATACCCGCCAGCGCAACCTGCTGATTGCGATCTGCCTGCTCGCGACCGGCGCGGCGGCGATTGCCGGCGTGCTGATCACGCGGGGCCTGACGCGAGCGTTGGGTGCCGAGCCGGCGGCATTGAGCGAGGTTACGCAGCGGGTCGCCAACGGCGATCTGAGCCCGGTGGCCGGCGCGCGGCAGGCGCCGGAGGGTAGCGTGCTGGCGTCGATGGGCGCAATGCAGCAGAGCCTCGTTACGCTGATCGGCCAGGTGCGCTTTGCCGCGGACAGTATCGCAACCGGCTCGAGTCAGATCGCCGCGGGCAATGTCGATCTGTCGTCGCGGACGGAGCAGCAGGCGTCGTCGTTGCAGCAGACCGCGTCGAGCATGGAAGAATTGACGGCGACCGTGCGTCATAACGCCAATAGTGCGCAGCAGGCAAGCGCGTTGTCGACCAACGCGTCGGACATCGCGCAGAAGGGCAACGAGGTGGTGAGCCGCGTGGTGGGCACGATGGGCGACATCAGCGCGAGCTCGGCGAAGATCGCGGATATCACCGGGATCATCGAAGGGATCGCGTTTCAGACCAATATCCTCGCGCTGAATGCGGCGGTCGAGGCGGCGCGCGCGGGCGAGCAAGGGCGTGGCTTTGCCGTGGTGGCGAGCGAGGTGCGCAGTCTGGCGCAACGCTCGTCGGTGGCGGCGAAGGAGATCAAGGATCTGATCAACGCGTCGGTGGAGAAGATTCGCGACGGCTCGTCGTTCGCGCAGGAAGCGGGCAGCACGATGGCGGAAGTCACGCACGCGGTGGCGCGCGTGACCGACATCATGGGTGAGATCGCGGCGGCCACTGGCGAGCAGAGTCGCGGCATCGAGCAGGTGAATCAGGCGATCGCGCAGATGGATACCGTGACGCAGCAGAATGCCGCACTGGTCGAAGAGGCGGCGGCGGCTTCGCAGTCGCTGGAGGGTCAGGGGCGACAGCTTAATGAGGCGGTCGCGTTTTTCAGGCTGGAGGCGGGGCGCAGGTGAGGTGGGTGCGCGGGTGGGTTTAGCGCATGTACGCCAGGTGCGCGCACCGATCCTATTTCGGCTCGGAGGCCGGGGCGACGCCGGACGGCGGTACCAGTTCGAAGCAGGCGGGCGGTGTGACGGGGGGTCTCGTCTTCGCATCCGGTTGCTGCGGGTCGATGCATTTGAACGCGCTCTGGTCGCGCTGGACGAAAATCGTGTCGGCCGACCCGGCGCTGCCGCGTGCGCTGTCGACGACGGCGACGATTTTGTAGCCGTCTTGCAGGAGCGTGGAGAGCGTGGTGGGGGTGGCGCGCCACTGGCTGTCGGGCGGGGTTTGGGCTGGGGCCTGAGCTTGGGCCGACAGCGCGGATGCGGCGGCGATGAGGGCGATGGATGCGGCTGCCGCGGCGAGCCTGGCGGTGCGGGACTTCATCAAGAAACCTCCTTGAAGTTGCGATTTGGAAGACCAAAAACAAAAAAGCCGCTGAACCTTGCGGATCAGCGGCTTTTTCTTGCAACTGGTGGCGAATCAGGGAGGACAACCCGCTCCCGAGATTTCGTCAGCAAGATCAATCGCTTAGGCGATGGTGAGCCAGAAATCGTATGAAAAATAAACGGCTCACTGATAGTATCACAGTCGCCACTAGCGAAACGGGAGTGGCGAGCCGCGTGGGTTCGGCAAGCGCTCCCGAAAGTGAAGGGTTAGGCAAGGTCGCCCAATGTAGCGACCAAAGGGATTAATCCATGCGACGAGAAAATTTGAAATGGCGAAAAAATTCGTAGCCCGGTATTTTTATACTGCTAGTGGGAAATTCGAAGGCGAGACCACCGAGGGTTGGTTCTGGAATAAAAAGAAAAAGAAGGTTCAGGTTCCTACCGAGAGGCTCGCAGACTATGACAATTTTTGCCAAAGTGTTGAGAGTATTTATAACGACCTCGACTCCGAGGGGTATGACGTTGTGAATATCATTCCTCTGGCAATTGGCGCATCTGAGCCCAATCACGCAAAACTAAAAGATGGGAGCTCAACATATTTGGGAGACGCAGGTTTCTCAGTCACGCGAGGCGCCGTGATTGTTGGAAAATTGCGCACCTCCTGACGCGCTAGCGCGAGAGGCCGATCTATTCTGCATGTTTTGGATGGTGTCAGTTTGCCGGCCAAATGCGACAAGCCGCCATCCAGCCCACAGACCAACAATGAAGAAGCCAGCGATAATTAGGGTGAGTTCAGGGAGTGAAATGTGCACAAAGGCTCCGAATGAGAGAGAAGCTCACAAGCTCTCTCATTGGTTCCTGCCCCTGTCAATCCGTGCGGCAAAATCGCCGACGATCGGTCGCGTGGCAAGGTGCGGATCGCTCACGATGCATTGCGCGGGCAGACGTTGAAAGCGCCACATGGCAAACCTCGCGCAAACGGAGATGAGCGCTTTGCCGCTATCTATTAACGATGCGGAGAAGACCTATGGCATATAGGGGCTTTTGCGCAGCCGGTGGGGGATGGGTTTGCATTCTGAATGAAGGCAGGCCGCTCACGCGACGTCCCACGCCCGAGGCTGATCAAAGGGCGTTATTCATGGAAGCAGCGCCATCGATGCCCCTTGTTCGCACCCAGCCGCACGGTTCGTCCCAAGGGGCTTGTTTCCGCGTCTGACGGCCATGTGGGGCAGCGTTCACCCCCCTTGACTTGTATTGACAACGTAAATACATTATGAACATCGATCCGGATTTTCGCTTTCGCTTCGAGGAGCAAGGTTACATTTGGAATGTGGTGAAAGCCAAAGAAAACATTGCGAACCATGGCGTTGAGTTTGAGGAGGCTGCCGAGGTTTTTTTTGACCGATTCTTGAGGGGACGGGACGCTAGCGACAATGGGGAGAAACGTGAAGCTGCGATCGGCTATTCAACGAGACGGCGCCTTCTAACGGTTGTCTATGTGGAAGAGGACGATACAATCAGGTTGATCTCTGCATGGCCGGTATCGGCCGAAGACAGGAGGTTTTATGAAGAAGAAGGCTATTGAAACTATTCGAGAAAGGCTGCGCGAAGATCGCCCCATGACGACAATCACGATGCGCCTGCCTGAGGACGTATTAGATGAACTCAGGCATGTTGCGCCGCTCCTTGGGGTATCGGGTTATCAGCCTTTGATTCGCGCCTATATCAGCCGGGGATTGAGAGAGGATGCTTCAAGGCTGCAAGATGATCCCATTCAGCAAGCCTTAAGGGGGGTTGCAGAAACGCTGCGGGCGAGTGGCGTTGCCGAGGCGATCATTGCCCGAGCAATTGAGCACACTTAATCCGCAGGTCGGTTTCTCATTTCGGGCGCGCGATGCTGAATTTGGTGCCCTCCACCAGCCGGCCGATTGAGTTGGCCTTGGTGTCGTGGTCATACATGCAGTAAAGAAGCCACAGCTTCTTCCACAACTCATCGTCTGGCGCGAGAAACTCGACAGACAGGCCCAAGCTCAACGCCTCCGAATAGTCGATCACCGCGCCATGCGATTTATAGCCATCGGCGCTTGAAATCTTCGCCAGCACGTCCTGAACCTCAGCCAACCCCTTGGTTTTCATCATGCCCTTTTGGAGAATCGAAAGGGCGAGCTGGCGCATGCGGGCGACGGCCATGCCGGCGATTTGCCGAATATGGTGAGGCTGGCTTTCGTCTTCGCTCAGGATCTCGCAAGGAATGTTAAGGCCGTTCTGGCCTTGGAACTGAGGGTCGATCGGCCCGAGTTCCGAATTGACGCCGAGCAGGATCTTCTCGCCAGAGAGTGCTATGACGGTCCCGGCGGACTTGGCCCAGCTCGGGACCACCACGCGCCACGATTTCAGTCGCTGGCGCAAGATCCCAATCAGTTTTTCCGTGGCGTCGACGTTTCCGCCTGGCGTCTGGATGAACAAATCCACATCGCCGCCGGTCACGCCGGAGAGAATCTCCGACAGGTCGTCCGGGTCGGTATGGTTGATCTGTTGGTCAAGCTGGGCGAAGTAAACTACCAACGGACGCCCGGTGAGCGCTTCGATGTCCCCGATCAACAGTTGCCGAAGATACCGATCTTTTTCTTTAACCCAGTATTTGGGCGATTGCGATGGGACTAATGCTCCACGCGGAAAGTGGGGCTGCGGTTTCTTCTGTTCGTCGAGCTCGGGCATGGTCTATTTCGCCGCCGGCGCCAAACATGGTGGCGCTTGGCAAGTTTTTTTCTGATTTAGGCGTCTCGAACACGAGGCCGAGAGGGTTTTCCAGTTTCATTTCATCGAGAGCGGGTCGCGCCGGGGAAGGGGGGGTCTTCGTATTCATGAGCTCACTCTCCTCATGCTGTTCGCTTGATTCCGAGTTTCATGCTCCGCGCATGGCCGTTATTCTTGGCCCGTCGCGATTGTGCTGTCTCAAATTCAGCAAGTCAAAGCGTAAAAACACGTAAGGTTGCCACGTGGGGGCTGCTTCTGGCAGGGCCCAGCGCTGCGTCCTCAGCCTTGTTTGCCGATTGATGCCGTAGGGTCAACGGCCGAGACAATCACGGAACTCTTGATGTCCCCAAGCACAAGCCTCAAATCCTGCGGGCGATAGGCCCCGGTCTGCGCGAAGTCGACGCGCATGTGGTCGGCGGTTTGCTGGACCGTTGCCGTGGGCTCCGGACGAATGCCGTTTTGCTTGATGTCAGTCATTAGAATCTCCATCGATGATAGCCGCGTCCCACGGCTTATGTCTTACCCATCGAAATTTTCTATCGGTCGTGATCACCGCGATTTCGATGGGACCGCCGCAAACCTGCGAAAAGCTCGAAAATTTCATTGCCTTTATCGTGCAATGGATACACGAGTAGACGTAGTCAACCGCGTCTCGAATCGGAAGGGACGCATGCGACAACGATTGCGTCTGCACTATCTGATCGAGCTCTTGGGGCGTCCCGTTCCACTTGCCGGAGGAAAGGAGCGCCGATTTCAAATTTCCGTCCGCGCCAAAAATCAGCCGCTGGATGATGTTTGGAACCCCCCACCATTGAGAAGTTTCGCCAGTCATCGCTTGGCCGACCGGCCTCGCGCCCGTTGGGTCGAACATAACGCTCACCGCCCCGGGGATTCTGTTCGGGAGGGCATATCCGGCGACGCAAAATCCGACAACGAAGCTCGATTTGAGCCCTTCGTATTCGGACTCCTCTTCCGCTGTCCGAACAGCGGCTCCTGCTTCCGCAGTGCCATTCGGAGCTTTTGCGTGCAAAGTTTGGACCCGCTGAACGGGTCCAAACGCTTGGTATTCAGGCCAAAAAACATCAATCAGCGCATTGGCCGCGTCTTCAACGGACCCGGGCGGGTTCGCCGCCAACCGGTCGGAGACGCGGGCAAGAAGCGTTCGATAGCTCAAGCTTCCAAGAGACGCCAGTCCCCAGGTTAGCACGCCCAGCGTGCTGTCTTGACCCAATTCGAATACTTTTTGATTGAAGTTAAAGAAATGCGCGCCACCGGGACCGAATGTCGAAGCGGTGCTGTCAGCGCCCAGAACTATTCCCTCTGGCGAGAGATAGCAAACGGCTATCGTCAAGGCAAACCCCCGGTCGCTTTTATTGATTGGTTTTCGGCATATGGCCAAAAACCTTGAACGCGCCCATCTCCATCCGGTCGCGCCATCCAGTCCGGGCCAACTGCCTTGTTGGCCCGGACTGGATGGTAGCATAGCCCTTTGATTTGTCTACAAATATCGGTAAACGAAGAGTTGTGCGTTGCCGCGAAACGTAGAGACGACGCCATGCTGTGTCAGAGGTGGCCAACTTGCGCATGGCCTGCAAGATCTTGGCGACGCAACGGTTGAGAGCCCACAGGAAAAATAACGTCGCAGGATATCGGGCTCGAGTTTGATTCTCGATCGACACGGCGCTTGACAAAACAACCCAAACGATGGATGATCCACCCCACTGAAGACCTGCTGCCGCTGCATCTGCGTTTTGCCGATGGGGGAAAGGCGAACATCAAGTTCGCCGGGTGACGGGACCTGATAGTCTGGAACGCTAGGTTCTGAATCGCGAGTCGCTTGCAGGCGACTACCACGCTTGATTTAGATGATTGCCTTATGCCCTAGTTATTCTTGCCCCTGCAAAGCAGCTCAAGATACAGCCCCTTAGTAGTTTCTAAGGGGTTTTCTGCTTTTTAGGGACCGAAAAGATGACATTCGAAGAATACTTGGACATCGTTGTCCAGACCGTAGAAAAGAACGCGCATCCCGGCAACCGCACTGTCACCGCCGCCGCGCTCGGGAATCTACTGCGCCAAGCTGTGCCAGAAGAGAACTGGAAAGCGTTTGGAAAACGCACGTTGCATGAGTTGCTTGCGGATCCGAAGCTTGAAGGGCGGTTGTCTATCGTCTCAACGGACAAAGGTGCGCTCGCCGTCTCCTTGCTGGCAGCCGCCTCGCCGTCCGACGCGCCTGCAATAGAAACCTTCAATCCGCTGCGCAAGTCCATCTGGGAGGCGTTTGTTCTTGCCGCTCCGGCCGGGCGACGCTTTATGAATCGGCGCAGCGGTGCGATTCGCGTAGCCTTGGATCTTGCGCCGACTCCGGCAGACGAGTGGGTCGAAATCCGTCCCATCGAGATGGAAGCGCAACGGGAATGGGCTCGCGCGTTCCTCCAAGGCGCGGAAGGCCAACGGTTTCCGGACGCCGAGCAGACCTTGGAAGCGGAATCTTGGCATCCACATCCTTTTTTCCAGGCTCTTCGTGTCGCCGACGAGGCTGCCGCGCGGCAATGGAATAAGTTTCGATCGGCCAAGGTCTCTTCCGTAGTGAAGGATTGGCTTACCCAACATGCTTTGCGCCTGGATTTTGGATTCCAGGTGGCACGCGTGGAGCGTGAGGAAGGCGTTGAAGCGACGCAGTCCCAAGATCTACTCCCAAGCTTTGATCCAGAGGAAACTCGGCGCGTCATTCTTTTGGCTGTTGCGTCGTTGCCTCTCGAAAAACTTCTTGAGATTCCTATCCCGGCCAGCCTCCTGCTGTCCGCGCTCTCCAAGGCCAAGGCGCGCTGATCGCGTGCGAAGGCAAGGAAAGCGCGATGCAACCTCTCTACATTGGCCATCCGGCCAGCCAATACGATGGCGGCCCTAGAGCGCTCGTCCAACTCTGCGCGAAAGACCTAGATGCGCATGGTGGTTGGCCGCTGCGTCCGCACGAGTATGCTGCCAACTTCTCACTCAACGCTCGCAACTTCTGCTCCATGGTGCTTCAGTCGCTTGGGCCGGTTTTGCTGATCAATCCGGTGCAGAGAGAAACCGTCGAGCACATCCGGTTGCGACTGGGGGCGCGCGTTCCGGTGATTGTTGAAGACATCGCATCCCTTGATGAGTTGCGGGAGGCAATTCGTCGAGTATGCCAACAACACGAAGATGGAGAGCCGCTTATGGCTCTCGACGTTGTTGTCGCCCTCCTTATGCTTCGGAAACTCGACTTGGAGCGCATGTGGGCTGGAAATTCCAAAGGCTACATGTGGGTGAGCGACATCCCGAAGGGACGAGGCTTGGATGAAAAGTATCGTGGCCGCGTTGACAACGTTCTTAACATTTTGCTGATGCAGGGATTGTTGATTTATAAGACCAGTAATTCGAAGCGAAAATATGCACTCAACGCCGAGCGACGACCCGAAATCTACGAATTTCTACGGAATCGCAAGTTCTCTGATGACATTCAGCGTGTGTTATTGCGCCATGGCGCGGTCGAATCTGTGAGGGTTCTCGATTTGCTTGATTGTTATAACGAGCCTCCTGAAGAAAACGGCGACGAGTCTTAATACAGGAGCGGGCAAGAGTCGGCTTGGTCTCCGCAGCATCGATGATCTGCGGGACCGATGCTTTGAATTTTTTCCTTATACACCGGCCGCACCGCTGCGCGGGGCATTTGCGGGACGCCGCTTTCGGCGCCCAAAAAACCTCGGCAGCGCCCGTCATGCGCGGGCTGTTGCGATCAACCCGCCGACTTTCCCGTCGCGGTCGAACGGGTGAATCTTGATATCCCACTGCCCGTCGGTGTTTTGGCACCACAGGCACACGCGGCTTTCAAACTCCAAGGCCGACGTCCCGCCCGCAATAGGCGTTGCGCTCAATGCCACGCGGGACGCCTGTCCCGCGCTCGGCTCCGCCTTGGATTTGTCGACGGCGACCAACTCCGCAGCCAAGATCAATGCGATCGCCCCCGAGTCTGATTGCTTTGTCGCGATCACTCGCGCCCTGATGACTGCCGAATCAGGCATGGGCAAGCCGCGCGAGGCCGCCTCCGCTGCGAGCCAAGTCGCGAGGCTCGCCGCCGCTTCGAATGGCGACAGGGGCGCTCCCTCGTCCGTTGGCGTTGCTGACAGCTCGTCTTCTTGCTCCTGGCCGGCTGTGAGAATCGCTCGGAGCTCGGCCACCTCTTGCCGAAGGTCTGCGAGGGCAGACGCCATATCGTCAAAATGAGCGCCGAAAAATTCAGCGAGACCCGCCGCCAAAGGCTCTTGGTTCGCGGGCGCGGCGCTCAGCTCTGACCGTCGGGCGCTTTTGGCCAGCTCGATCGCGATGTCTATGGCGTCTGTCGGCGTGGCGTCGGGCACGTCCGAGACCAATTCTCGGAGCGCCGCAGACCGTTCGCTCGACAGCCGCAATGTCATTTTGCCCCGATCCCAGCCGCGCCCGGAGCGCTCGTCGTTCGCCATTCAATTCTCCCTGTCCGATTCCCTGCTTTTTTCCTCGCGGCCATTCAACGCTGGGGGCCGTCGAGTTCCCAGCCGTGATCGCGCTCGACTGCTGCCACGTCCGACGAAGCGTTCGGACGCGGGGCGATGGCGGGACATTCAATTGGCGGCGGGGCTCTCCGCTGCGCAGACGACGAAGCGCGGGGCGGCCGAGACGCCGAGCCAGAAAGAATCGATGCGCCCTTGCGGGGTTCGCGGCTCGTTTGGTGCGGAGTTGGCGGCAAAGTCCCGCGCGCGCGGGCCGCGCGTTCGGCCGCTGCCGGGCGCGACGCGGCCGACGCCCTCGGGCCATGCGCTCGCTCGCGCCCGCCAACTGGCGGCCGGTCCATGCCTAGGTCCTGAGCGTAGTCGAGGGTTGTGCCCTTCGCGCGACTGCGGGACATGCGTCCCGCGAGCGCCTCGATCACAGCCTCGCGCGACGCGGCCTTGTCGGCTCCCGAACGATGCGACTCGGGGTCGGTCAGCCCCAAAGCTGAGGCGGCGACGAACAATGTGGTCGAAAAGCGCGAACGGCTTGCCGCGACGTAAGTCCATTCGCGGTCAGTCATGTTCGGATTGGCCAGCGCGTAGGTGGCGTCAAACGTCCGCCCCTGCGCCTTGTGGTTGGTCAAGCAATAGGCGAGGTCAAAGCAGGCGAACCCAACCGGCGCGCGGACTTGTCTCTTGTCTTGCTCATTGGGACCATCCAATTCGACCAGAAGTTGCGGCCCGTCTTCGCCGCGCTCGATGGACGCGATCGTTCCAGCCGAGCCGTTGGCGACGCCAATATCGCGGTCATTCTTTAGGAAAACCAGGCGATCGCCGGGCGCGAAGCGCTTCGTTTCGGTCGCCCCGTCGCGTTGCTTGATTTCGACGTCGAGGCCCAGATCGTCGCGCACGGCGCCTGACGCGACAAGCCGCTCGCGCGCAAGACGGTTCAACTCGGCGACTTCCGCGCGCGTGCCGGCGAGCATGGCCTTTTGAACAAGAGGCGTTTTGTCTGACAGCCACTCGCCGACGAGCCGCGCCCAAGCCTCTTCGGGCGACACGGCAATGCGCAAGCGGCCCTTCGAATCCAGAAGATCCAAAGCGGCGCGGGCCTCTCCCTCGGCGAACAAGCGGACCGCTTCGCGCAGCCATTCGTGATCGAACCTTGACTTCCATTTGGCGAAGGCGCGGGCGAGTTTTTCGTCTTTGGAGCACAAACTCTCTGCGGCCACCATGCGAGCCTCCTCGGGAACTTCGCGGAGGGCCTGGGCTTTTTCGCGCGAAATTCCGAGCCCTGCCCGAGCCCGACAGTCGAGCCAGTCCATCAGTGGGCCGAAGTCCGTCCGTTGGCGCTGGATGTCCGAAAGCTCAGCCTTCCCATGCGCGCGCATGAGCGAGGCAAATATGCCGCCGGCTTCAATCGGCTGCAATTGTTTTGGATCGCCGACGCAGACAAGCTTCGCGCCCGCGTTCAGAGCGGCCTCTTGCAGGAGCGAAAACTCGCGAGAGCCGACCATTCCGGCCTCGTCGAGCAACACCACGGAGCGCTCGCCGAATTTCACGCGGCCCGAGCGCAGGGCAAGCAAAAAGCTGGCGATCGTGCGCGAGCGCGCGCCGGTCTCGCGCCCGAGGTTTTGCGAAGCTGCCGCCGATTGGCAGCAACCCAAGACTTCGAAGCCGGCGGCGGCATAGGCGCGAGTGGCCGCCCGCAGCAGGGTTGTTTTCCCCGTGCCGGCCCAGCCCTCGATAAACGCGTGCCGTCCGCTTTCGCAAGCCAGATACAGCGCGGCGTCGCGTTGCTGAGCCAATGAAACAGGAACGCCGAGCTTTGCGCGCAGCTCCGCTTCAAGCGCGTCGAACTCCTTTTCCACCAAGCGCCGATCAATCGAATGCTGGCGGCTGGTCGAGCCGTCGCGCACGCGGGCGTCAATGGCAGATTCCAATGCTTGCCTTTCCTTGGATGTGAACACCTCAGTCATTTGCTCAGTGGCCCCCAATCGCACGATTTGATCGCAAGCCATGAAGCGGTCGAGCTCGCGCAAGCAGTCGGCAGCTGACGCTTGGCCCATGGCGCGAGCGCAGATCGCCGCGAGCGCTTCTTGCTCTGTCGCGCAGGATTGGGAGAGCATGAGCTCGTCGAGGAGCTCGGCGTGGTTCACAGTGAAGGCCGCGTCGGAGTCTGCTTGCGTTGGCCGATCTTCGGATGCGTGAGCGGGAATATCTTCGGGGCTAGTTGGAAATGCTTTCGCCACGGCAAGATCGCGCATGCGCATTACGGCGGTGGCGTCCAAGCCAAGGGCGGCTGTTTGCGCCTTGAATCTCTTCAAAAGCTCTGGCAATGGCGGCTCCGCCTTCGAGGAGCGAGTGTTCAAGGCTGCGATTTCTCGCGCGGCGGAGTCCGACGCCTCCGCGACGCCCTGCTGTTTCAGATAGCGATCAATTTCCTTGCTTCGCGTCGACAGGGCGTCGCGCTGCTGCTCCGATATGCCGACAATATGGAAATAAGGCCCGTCTTGCCGGATGCGGAATCCCATGCCGCGAAGCCGCCAAGCCAACTCGGCTCGGAAAAGCGCTCCGGTCGCGAGCTTGCGCTCAAATTGCGGGCGGAACTCCAACGCGCTCCATTCATCTACCCCCTGTCGCTTCCCCACGTTCAGCACGAATGCATGCAAATGGATTTGCGGATCGAGCGACCTGCTGGCGAAATGAGTGTATGCGGCGGCAAGCGTCGCCTCGGCGACTCGCTTGACGCGACCGCCATGCTCGTGGCGCGTGAGAACGGCCGTGGCTGCAAAGCCAAGCGCCGCCCGAGCGGCGCCATGCAGGCAATCGACAAGTTCCGTTTGCGTGCGCGAGTCGGCGGCGGCGAACACGGCGGAGAAATCTTTCGGGGCCGAGAACGTCATGTCGAGCCCCATGACGTGCGATTCGCCCGCTCCCGTCACAAGCGGCTCGCCGGTCAGGGGATGCATGCCGCGAGCCAGCCGCTCGACTTGCTCCGCCAGCGCCTCGCCGCGCAGCCCCAACAACGGCGCGGCCTCGCCGATCCAAAACGGTGGCGGGGCGCCAAGCTCTCGGTTGCCTGCGACATATTCAGCGAAGTCGCTTCGCTCTCGCGTTGAGGGGGTGCCCAGATAAAACAAGTAGTCGCCGCCACGCGCGCTTCTGGCTTGATTTTTAGCCGAATTGATCTTCGTGATCGATAGCATCGTTGCTGGTCAAGTTCAATAGTAGTGCTAACAAACACGGGATCTTCTCGACCCCGTGTTTTTGGCTTGCAACCGATCCGGTCAGTCCATCCGGTCCGCGAGCTCTTCGCCGCGCAGATTTGCGTATCGGTTCAGCATAGCGAGAGAGCCGTGCCCGACGATTCGCATGATTTCGTATGTGGACAGCTTTCGCTTGTGGAGGACCATGCGCGAAATTGCTTCGTGTCGAAGATCATGGAAGCGAAGATTCCGGATTCCAGCCTCCTTGGCAAAACGCGCAAACATCGTCGAAACGGTATGCGGCTGGCTGAGAAGCCAAAGGACTCGCTTGGAACTCGACGACCGACGCGCGTTGAGGACTTTCAATTGCCGCAGAGCCCTGCGGGAGAGCGGCACGAATCGCTCGCACTTGCTCTTCGTGTGCGCGGCGGGGATATTCCACACGCGACGCTCCAAGTCGAACTCGTCCCATTCGGCCAAAACCAGCTCTTGGAGCCGCGCTCCCGTTTCGAGGGCGAGACGCACGAGCGCGACATAGTGCGGCCTGGCGTCCGTTTTCAACTGGCGCAACCGCGAATACAACGCGGCTTGCTCTTTGCTCTCGAGCCGCCTGTCTCTCTTGTTTTGCCAACCGCGCGGCAGCGAGCGTTCTGAGAACGGGAATGACGGATGGGGCAGATCGAGCTGATCCGCGCGAGCCCGGATCGCTTGGCGAACGATGGCCAAATGATGCACGATCGTTTCATAGGTGAAGGGCCGTCCGCGCATGGAGCGTTTTTCACGCAACCTGCGGATGTATTCTTTGATCCATCGGCGCGTGATGTCTCCGATCGTGGCGGCCCCGACGTTTCTGAGAACGGTGGGGCCGCTGCCCTTGTGACGCCGCGCGGCTTCCGGCGAAGAAAGAAAGTCGCCGATGATTTTCGCGAGGCTCTCGTTCTCGAACGAGGGCGCGGTCCTTGCCGGCTTCGGCAGAACTGCCACTAGCTGCTTGCGCAGCAGCGCTTCGACCTTCACACCGAAGCGCTCGGCGTGCGCTTTTTGTTCGAAGGTTCTGACGATTGTCGGCGCGCCTTGCCTGCGAACGGTGCATTGCCAAGTGGAGGGTGCCCCGTTTTTGCGAGGGCGTTCGTTGATGCTTGCCATGCTGGTCTCCTTGCGGTTGGATTGAGGTCCTGCATCTATAAAGGCCGGAGAGATTGCCAAAAGGCACGTCCAAAACCTTCACGCTGCAAGGCGGCCGATCAGCGGGAAATGCAGCGCTGCGACCGCCCGCACTCTCTCTCGCAAAGAGCCTCGTTGCGCAAGGGGGCTGCGTGAGCTCATTCCCCCGGTGGCAATAGGTATGAAACCGGAATCAGAAGACCGATTGCCGAAAAATTGGTATTTGTGGCCTATTTTGTAGTAAAAATGAGAATTTTATTTTGTAATTTCTTACATATCGAAAAAAATTGCCTGTGGTTTCTCGCCGCTTTATCGTCGTTTTGCAGCGCGCCGGGGCAATATTCCCGACGAGCGGTAGCGAATGGTGGGGGCTTTAATGGGCTTGGACCTCTTCTTTGGGGCCTATATCAATAGGAGCATCGACCAACCAACGACCCGGGAGATTCAAAATGGAAGAGCAAAATAACCAGACCGCCGCTGCAACCCCAAGCGCGATCGTCCCGGCGGAAGAGTTGGAGCGCGCCTCGCGCGCCTTGGCTGAAAAATACAAAATTGATTCTGCGTTCGTTCGGGTGGGCGTGCTGTCTCGCATACTTGGTTTGGCCGCGCCGACTATTTACGCGGCGATGAAGACCGGCCGATTTCCGATCCCACACCGGAAGGTGGGCTCGACGCCTCTGGTGAAACTTGATGACCTCGCACGATGGTATTGCGCCGAAGATTTGTCGCGCGCGCCGTCGTCTGCCCGCCCGGATGGCGAAGCCCACAAGCCAGGCGTCATCGATGAAATCGCAAAAGCAAAGCTCGTCAAAACGGTCTTGCGCGAACTCCGAGGTGAGCGCGAGTGAGTCGAAAAAAACCCGCCAGCTTGTGGCGGGTTTTTTGATGGCCTCGACCCGACGCGCAGGTTCATGAGCGACGAGGACGCTGGCAACCGTGTTTGGCCCTGGTGATTTCGTTCTCGAGATGCATGGGACTTTGCGCCGCAGGCTTCGGCCGACTGCGGGCGGGCTCTGGCCGCGAGCCCGGCGTAGGGCCGAAAATGCGCTCAATTCGCCGCATGGCCCGCTGCCGGGCCGCCTTATATTCAGCATGACTGAGCGTATGCCGTTGCCGTATTTCTTGCGCAGTCAATCCGTGAATGATGCCGTTGAATACCAGCTTGCAAGCCAAGTCGCCGGCCATCGATGCGCGCTCTTTGTCGACTGCTATCGCTCGTTCTCGAAATCGCTCCGCTGCGGCGAGCGCTTCTTCTTGCGAAGGCGAAGCGCTGTTGGATTCGCCTATGGCCTCCGCCAGATCCTCTAGTGAGCAGTAGCGCTCGCGTCTTGCCTTCATGTCATGGCGACTGTGGCTCGCGATGCTCTTCATGCACATGGCAAGAGCGATTGGGAACGCGACGGTCAGTCGCCACGCCCGGCGCCCGCTGGCCATGCGCTCGATCGCCTCGTTAATCAAATCAAAGGTTTCGCTGAACTCGGTGCCACCAAGAAGCCATCGTCCCGTTTTGTTCAGCTCCCTCCAATCGTCGTCTGTCAATGCCGCATACGCTGCGTAGATTTCTGTTGAAGTTGCGTTGCCCAGTGCTTGCGGCGCCACCTGTAACGTTTGTTTTTTTGCCATTGTTTGTCTGCTCTTGTTGTTGATAAAGCGGACGCGGAGCAAATCTTTGTCCGCCGCTTATTCTTCATACCAATAGGCCGACCAATTCCCTGCAAAACACGCACAAGTGGGCATTGCTGACAAACGGTCATGAGTGCTCCGCTCGTCAGATGGTCAGAAAAATCGATGCGGTGGCCGGCCTTACGGATTGGAAAGTCCTTTTGAGGCGGGGAGCATGGAAGAGCGCAACACGGCAAGGAGCCCTTCAACGAAGAGTGTCGACTGGCGCGGATGGTTGGCGTCAAGCGCTATCTTTGGCGTAGCAACTGGCATTGCGACCATTGCTGCGGTGTGGCGGCCGTTGCCTCTGATGGGCGCGCCAATCGGGACTCTTTCCGACCATGCGGCTGTTTTGGCCGAAAGCGCGGTTCATCTGATCGTCCCTTCGCTCTTTCGCTCGGCTTGGCCAACCTACGCAGGCTTCTGGGAGCATCTCGATTCTGCCGATAGGGCCGCGATCGTTGCCCGCGCATCCACTGCCGTGCTTGCGGCAGCGGCTCCTGCCGTCTTGTCGGCGCGATCGCGCCTGACGCCCAGAGACGGGCTCATTCGGTTGCGCGGTCCGCAGAGGCTCGAAGGAGAGGACGCGAGCCGCGCGCTGCGCAAACGCTTTGCCAAACAGGTTCGTCGTCGGCCCGACCACGATCTTGGGCCTGGCATTCCATTCCCCGGCGACATGTGGACTCGGCACGTCCTGATTGTCGGCGGCGTCGGCTCCGGCAAGACGACCTTCATAAAGCCGTTGCTGCGCTCGGTCTCGGCGGCAAAAGAGCAGATGTTGGTTTTTGATCCCAAGGGCGAGTTCACCGCCGAGCTCGGCGGCGCGGACATTCTGGCGCCATGGGACGCAAGAAGCCTCGTGTGGGACATCGCCGCCGACATGAAGAACACGCAGCTCATGAGGCGATTCGCGGCAGCCATCGTCGCCGACAGCGCAGACCCAATGTGGGCCAACGCCGCGCGGCAACTGCTCTGTGGCCTGTTGCTCTTCCTGCGCAAGACGAAGGGCGTCAAGTGGGGCTGGCGAGAGCTCGCGGACCTTGTCGGTCTGCCGCAGCCTGATTTGTTGGCGATCATGCGCGCGCACCACCCCGAAGCCGTGCGCGTTGTCGAGCGCGCATCGGTCACGACCCAAGGCGTGTTGATCAATCTTTCGGCCTTTTGCTCCCCAATCCTCGACCTTGCCGACGCGTGGGGCGATGCGCCCCGCGAGCGCCGCATTGGTTTTCGGCGCTGGATTCAAGGTCGGTCAAGCCGCCGTCAGATCATCTTGCAAGGGCATGGGGCATACGAGGATTTAACCCAGAAATACGTCGCGGCGATCATAGGCCTGATTTCGGCGATCGTGAGCAGCGTGGAAATGGCGGACGATCCCGATCGAAAAATCTGGATCGTGGCCGACGAGCTGCCGGAAATGGGCAAGGTCCCCATTCGGCAGTTGTTTTCAGTCGGCCGTTCTCGCGGCGTTCGATGCATTGTCGCTTGCCAAGATTTCGCGCAGCTTGAACAAATTCATGGCGAGCAGACGGTTCGAGCGCTGAAGTCGATGTGCGGAACGCTGATCGTTGGCCAAATGGCGCCTGGCGACACGGCTGAAAAAATCTGCAAAACGATTGGCTCCCGCGAGCATGAGCGCATGAACGTTTCCACGTCGACGTCCGCCAGCGGCGAATCGCGCGGCCTGTCTTTTTCGCGTGAAACCGTTCCGCTTTATTCGCCCAACGAGCTGGCGTCGCGGCTCGGGCCTACAACGAACGGCAAGGGCGTGACGCTTCTCGTGTTCACTGGCGGCGACGCGCACGAACTTTTCTACCCGTTCGCCGTTTCGAAGAAGGCCCGCGAAGCTCATGTGCCCGCCCGTTGGACGCTCGGGCCTCCCATGGTCGATCCCACCCGGGCAGGTCCGCAGGGCGACGCGGCCGTTGCGCGCGGAGGGGACGCCCTTGGCGGCGCAAACATCGAGGCGGAAGCGTCGAGCGATGTCGAGATGCCGCCGCCATCCGACACAAGCTACATGCAAGAACTCGAAAGGCTAGCTGCCGAGACGCGTTGAACGCAGCACAACACCGCCGCGCAGCGGCGGCAACAACCACGTTTATCAACCATGCCTGAGGAGGATCATGAACAACATTGGACAAGCGGAAGAGGCGAAAGGCGAGCCATTGCGCCAAACTCCAACCAGCGAAGGCGAACAGTCGTCGCGCGCGGCTGGCCATTCACGACAAGGCTTGGGCGGCGCGAGTCGCGCTTCGCGCATCCCTCCCGATGACCGCACCGATGAGGAGAAGGAGGAGGACGAGCGCGCCGAAGAGCAGTATTGGCAAGATCGGCTGAAGGAAGGCTACGAAGCAGCCCGAGACAGCGTAGCCAGCGACGATAGTTGCAGTCGGTTGAGTTGGGGACTCAAACTATGGCGGAGGTTGGCGCTCCGATGGCGAGCATTGCGCTGAGCGACTGTCGCAAAAAAGGCCGCGAGTGCGGCCTAACGCGGACATTTCGCCCGCAGGGAGACGGATAGCCGAGATCCTCAGGCGTCGCCGTTTGGCGTCGCAAACAGATGGCCAAGGCGACGGGCCAGGATGAACCAGCCGACTGCCGCGTTCAAAATGACCTCGAGCAGCCAGCCATGAAAAAAACCTGATGACGTCGGCCCCTCGAAGATCCCGGGCAAGAAGAAGCCGAACATGCACAGCGCGGCGCCAAGCAGAAGCCATCCGAAATCGACGGCACGCTGGGCGCTTCGCGCGAAGATCAGCATAGGCATATACAGAATGATCGCGAAGCCAGCCAGAATGTCCAACAGTGGAATTGACATCACGAGAACAAAAATGAAAAAGAACAACGCGCTTCCAATGTTTTTGCCGCGTTGCATCTGAGTTTCGACGCTTGCAATCTTAGACTTTTGCGCTTGCATAGTGAGAGCTTCCTTGAAAAAGCGCCGACGCCCGCAAACTGCGCGGCGCCGGCGAAGGGGGCTTAAAGTGTCATTGGGGCTTTGAGAACTTGATCAGCTCGACATGGGTGCTGGTCGGCGCAAAATTGCTTTCTTGATCGGAGAAATCCAATTTGACAATGCGGCCAACCGATGGCGCATACCAATCTGTCTCGCGCGTTCGGCCATCTCTTTGCCGGATGTCAGTCGCGCTCCAAGACACAACTTGCTCAACGCGAAAAGCGTCGAAAGCGCCGGCGGCGGTCTCGATGCGTTCAACGCCGACGACTGTGGTGTGCCGTTCGCCGACGGCCTTCCAGCTCCCTGACCGATAAGCATATGACGAACTCCACGAATCTCCGACACGCAGCGGAAAGCGCAGTTTGCCGTCGCTCGGCTCGTAGCTCGCGGCCCCCAACTTTACGATGTTGCTGTTGGCGTCCAGAATCGTCGCGCCTCCGTTCACGATCGCACGGCCGTCTTCGACTCGCGCGACCGTCTGCGTGTAGGTCGAGTTTTTCGAAGGCTCAAGGTCGTTCTTGTATTGAAACGTCCATGCCTCGCCAGCTGTGAAAACTGGCGCGTCGGCTTGCGTGGAAGGAACCTGCGCCGCGACAGGCGCGGGCAGGCTGGCGGCGGATACAGCGAGGGCGGCGGAGGCCGCGAAGATTGAGAGGTCCATGGTGGATGTCGAGTCGTGTCGCCTTGCTATGTGAGTCAGGGTGCGGCTGCTGGTTGAAAAAGCGCGGACTGGTCAGTTGCCCGCGCTGGCCGCGAGCCAGCCGTCAGAGCCTTTGAGCATGCGAACGCGCGCGCTCCCGCCATTGATTTCCAAATCGCACAAGAAGGCTTTGCCGCCGTCGGATTTGCACCCGATGAGCTTCGAAGACTCGACCGCTTTTTTCTGTTCCGCGATTTGCTCGTCAACGAAAGAGCCTTTCCCGCCGATTAACCGCAGTTGCTGTTCGGACTGTTTTTCAATTGCCGTGCGAACGTCCGACTCGCTGGGCGAGCCACCGCATGCCGCCAGCAAAGCTGAGGCGCTGAGCGCCGCGACCAGCGCCGCGCGTTGAACCGAATTTTTCATGGGGCGCTCCTCAGTTGAGAATGGTCGGGATAGTCGTGCGGCCAGGGATGATTTGCTTGTTGGCTGCTGTCGAGGGCGTGCCCGTCGTAAACGACCAACTGACCGAGAACGCCGTCGCCTGCGGGATGCTCGTGTTCGTCAGCGAGCCCGTCACCGCGACCTTGTAAACCGTGTTGTTGGCCAGCGGCGAATTCGGCACGCACATTGCCAAACGGGTCGCCTCGGTGTTGTTCGTGTTGTCGGTTTCGATGCACGGCACCGCATTGCCCGCCGCGTCGGTGATCGTGAAGACGATGTTTGAGAAGGCGCCGTTTCCTGCCGCGCTCAGCGTCACCGGGTAGCCAACCGTGGTGCCTTCGAGCGAGCCGTTGTTGTAGGCCGCCACCGGGTTCGGCGATTCGTTTGCGACCCACGACGGCTTGACGTTCGTCTGGCCGTTATACGGATAGGCCACGAGGATGTTGTCCGGCGTGTTCTGCACGTAGTCCGTGAAGTCGCCGACCAGCGTCGAGAACTTCGCCGAGTCCGTGTTTGTCGGGCCTTGACCGAAGCCCACGTTTGTCGTGTCGAACAAGAAAATCGCACGGTGGAACGGGGCGTCGAACAGCCCGTCGACGGCTTGGGTCGACGAGGTGAACGCCCCGCCGATGCCAGCGGCGATTTCGCCGACTGAGTTCGTCGATTGGCTCATCACGTAGTGAGCGGCTGTCACGCGATCCGACGGAGCGTAGCCCGTGTAGCCCGGCAGGCCCGACGTTTCGTAGTGGCCGACATAGTTGTTGTCATACATGTAAAGCGCGTGGTTCGCTGCGGCCGTCGTCACGTCCGTGATCGGCGAGCCCGAGGAATTGGTGGCCGACGGATTGAACGCCTTGAGGCCGAGTTGCAGCCGCATGCTGTTCGCATACGCGATCGAGTCGGCAATCACGTTGCCCGTTGGCGTGAACGCACCGGCCGATGGACCGGCGGGCGCCAGCAATGCAATCGCCGCAGTGGGCGGAGGCGTTGTGGCGCCCGTGCCGTTCGCGCTCGTCGACGAGGAGGAATTGCCACTGCCACCGCCGCCGCAGGCGGCAAGCGCGGCGAGCGCAAGGGATGAAATGGCGAATGCTGCGGTTTTGTTTGGTTTGTTCATGGTTGGCCCCGATGCGGGCGACAGCTCGGGCGAAGCCCTGCGCGGTTGCCCACTGTTGTTCGTTAAGTCGATAAGTTGATGCATTGCGTCGTGATAATAACTCCAGACGTCAATTCGACACGCTTCGACACGTCGAAAATGATGTCTGGCGTCGTTTTTTTGTGACGCGAGGAGATCACAGATGAAGGGCGACGAATCGACGGGCGACACCGATCTCGCAAAGCGAATCGGCGCCGCAATCGCCCATTTCAGGAAAGCGGCGGGCTACACGCAGGTTCGCGTTGCAGACGCGCTGGGGCTTGAAAAAGAGACTGTTTCGCGCATCGAAAACGGAGTCATTGCGCCAACGATCTTTCGGCTTGCGCAGTTTGCGCACCTTTTTCAGTGCCCCATAAGCGCGCTGTTCGGCGAATACCGAGGCAAGCCAATGGAGGACGCGGGGGAGATCGTTGAGGCTCTCAGCGGGCTTCCGCCTGAGGACCGGCGCGCGATCCTGCGCATCGTCGGCGACGTGTCTGCCATGGCGCGCGACAGGGCGGCGCTGCGCGAAAAAGCGATTCAGCTTGAGCGCGAGGTTCTCGAAAAAGCCATCCCAATGGAGCGAAGCCTGCCTCAGCGGCGTAAGCTTCGGCCTTGAAAAGCTGAAACCAGAGGCGGACGGCGCGAAAAATCTCAAACGGAGGCTTTTCCCCACGGCCGCGCCGCTGACGTCGGCGCATTGCGCCAACGGCCCGCTGCCTGCGGGACTTTCCATTCTCGCCATGCCAACCCCGTTTCAAGTCTAATTTCGGCCCGCATTAATTGCGGCGCTCGGCATGGGCGAATCATCCAGCAGCGCTTTTTTCTCCGCCGCTCAAATTGTTCGACTTTTCTTGTCGTTTCGTCCGAGCAGGCGTTTTTATGGCTTGGCTTAATAGAAAAGAAAGGGATCGAGAATAAGATTCGTCAAAACATCGACGGGTCCGGGGAATGCCGAAGCCACTCAAATTTGATAGCTCATTGTTGAAACCGAAAGACGGTGAGGAGATTTGGCGGGGCGCGTTGGCTCCCATTTATGAAATCCAGCGGGCGGGCGAATTCAGGGCGAAGATTGAAACGTGGGACCTAGGCGGCAGCATGCTGCTCACCTCGCATTCCGCCAAGGACGAGGTCCAGTTTCAGCGAACGCGGCGGCGAATTGCCACATCGGGAGTCGACCACTATCTTGTGCATTGCTTGCTGGGTGGGGAGCTCGTATCTGAATTCGCCTCAGGGCAACAAAACGTGCCTTTGCGGTCCGTCGCGGTTCGGGACATGGCGGTGGAGAACATCGGTTTCGCTCGCGACGCGCCGATGCTGACGCTCAGCATCCCGCGCGCGGCGCTCGACAGAAGAATGCCGGAGGGTTCCCGCCTGCACGGGGCATCGTTTGATGCGCGCGATCCGATTGGCGCCTTGGTGTCGTCGCACATTTGCGCTCTCGCGCAAACGCTGACCGCCATGACGGAAGATGAATCGCGAACGGCGGCGGACGCGACATTAGGCCTTCTGGCCGCGTGCCTGCTGCCGAAAGTGGAGCGGGCTGCGTCCCGAGATGACCCGCGATTGGCGCCAATGCTTCGCGCGCAGGCCATGAGCCTGATCGAACGGCGGCTTGGCGAGTCCGACTTTGACGCCGAGGCGCTTAGGCGGGAGCTCAAAATGTCCCGGACTGCCCTATATGGCCTGTTTGCGGAGAACGGGGGCGTGGCCAGGCAGATTCGGGCGCGGCGCTTGGACGAGGCGATGCGGCGGCTCGCGGACCCGCGCCACGCCCGGCAAAGAATTGCCGAGATCGCGTTCGCGGTCGGCTTTTCAAGCGAGCCGACATTCAACCGCGCGTTTCGCGAGCGGTTCGGCTGCTCCCCCGGCGAAGCGCGGGCGGATGTTGATGCTCGCAGCGCAAAGCCGGCTGCGGCGCAGCAACCGGCTGGCCAGCCCACGAACGAAATCGCCGCGAAATACCAAGCTGCGATCAGGGGGGTGAGCGGCTAGGCATTTCGATTCGTTCGGGCGTTGAACCGAGGCCGCGCGTGCAACAAGGCGATTTTCCAGGATTGCGGGCGATGAAGCGTCGCCCGCAATCCTTTGCCATTTTCCGCAGAACTCACGCGTCAAGGGTGCGCTTCGCCGAGCGCGTGCGCTCGCCCTTGACTCAGCAAGCGCGATGGAGCGGCGAGGCGAATCAGAGCGGATTTGGCAATGCGTTGGCGGCCGTGAGCTGCGGCGTGTCGAGCAGCGCGGCCTTGGCGGCGAGCAGCCGGTTTTCGTCCGTTTCGAAGCGGCGGAGCCACGCAGCCGTCGACGCCTTCGTGTTGTAGACCGGCGCGTCGCCGTTGACTGTGCCGCGCTGCAAGATCTCCATCTCGCTCGCGCGGATCGGCCGCAGCGCCGCGTCGAGGACGACATACGCAGGCGGCAAGACTGGGGGCTTGTCTTCGCTCTCGGACAGCCCGCCGTCAGGCAGAACGCCAGCCCGTATGACCACGCCAGCCCCGTAGTCGCCGAAGGAGAACCAAGCGGGCGGCAATTCGGAGCGCAGCTTGCTTACGCCGCCAACGCGATCGAGCATGTCCTTGCTGATGGCCGTGAGCCAGTCGACGCTCTTGATCTTGTCTTGCATGTCGCGCTCGGCGTTCGCCGGGGGCGAGCCGACATCGAGGCCGGGCATGAGCTGGCTGACCCAATACTCGGTCGACTCGTTCTCGGTCTGGTCGGTCGGCGAGAGATTGACGGCGAAGCCGGCGTGGCCTCGCACCGCTTTGAGCCGTTGGGCAAAGCGGAAGAACATGCCGGCGAACGCGTCAGGGTCTTCTTGTATCGCGACCATTGGGAATGAGAATTCGAGAACGTCGACGCCCCGAGTTCCCATCTTCTGCTCCCACCCGCGCATTCCGAAGATGTTGAAGCTCCAAAAGCCCGCGTCGCTGGCTCGCTCGCCGCTCACATAGTCGAAATCGAAGCGGTCGTTTTCTCCCAGCTTGGCGGCGAGCTCGCGCATTGGCTTCGCCTTCTTGAAAGCTTGCGCCGCCTTGGCGTTGTGCCAAAGGAAAGTCAGCTTGTCGCCGGCCGCGGCGCAGTAGTCGTCGAAGCACTGCGCGAGCGCCTCGCGGACCTCCGCGTCATAGGCCTTCTCGAAATACAGGCAGCCGCGAATGACGACCGCAGCGCCGATTCCCTCGTGGGAATGGCGCGGCTCCAACACGGCGTTGGGGATGAGGGCCTTCGACTGGTTCTCCCTGGCCCATTGCAAAAAGTTCTTGTCCATCATGTCTCGGTTGGCGGCAAGCGCTCAAAGGCTATCAGGGAATCGGCAGCGGCGGGAGAGGGGCGGGCGCGCCGCCAAACCCCGGCAGGCTGGGCGGCCGCGACGAAAACAGCGCTCGAAGCGAGCGGCCGAGCTGGGACATGGTGTCGGAGACGGCGGATTTCGCCGGATTCTCGTCGCCGTCGTCTTGGGAGCAATCGCAGTCGCCGGGGCCCATGACCGTCGCCTTGTCGGGCGATCCGGCGATGCGGCCGTCGGCGGCTTGCTGCTCCTTGTCGATCGTCTGCGGTGGAAACTTGACCTCCACCACGGAGCGCAGGTTGTCTTGCGTCGGCGGCAGCGCCGGGTTGTTCACGATCACCGCGTCGGGGCGCCGCACGGCGCCCGAACCGGCCGGGTAATCGGCGAGGCCGCCGGGCCAATACTTCTGAATCCATCCCGGCAAATAGCCGTGCGGCTCCAAAGGGCTGGCCGAGCGCATGATCGGCGCCGGCGGATCTTGCGACATGTCATAGTTGACTTCTGCCTTGTAGGGGCTTTGCCAGTTCATCGACTTGTCCAAGTCGCGCAGGTTGCGCGAGACGCACTGTTGCTTCAAGTCTGCGCCGTCCCTGCCCTCGTCCGGTTGGCGATTGCACACGCAGATGGCTTTGCACAGGACCTTCTTGTCCGCAGGGCTGAGGCCGGTCGCGTTCAGGCGGACGGACGTGGTCTGGCCCGAGCCGCCGGCCGTGCCGCCAGACCCTGAGCCGGTGTTGTAGGCGTCGCCGCTCATTCGTCGCCGGCTCCGCCTTTGACTTGGGTCGAGGGGGACGAGAACCGCAGCGAAGCGGGCTCGTCTGCTTCATGCCATTGAGTGTGGCCGGTCGCGTCGGTTGTGCCTGAAATCACGCTTCCGTCGGACGTGTGCAGCGTGTAGGGGTGGTTGGGGATTGGCTGGCCGGTGGACTCGTCGAGGACTTGGAATCGACCCCGGTATGGCCCTGGCGCGTCGCTCGCTGTCTGATGGCTTGCGATTGGCCCCGCCTGTCCGCCCGACCCACTGGTGGGCTGAGCAGTCGCGACCGACTGCGTGGCGATGAGCGTCGCGCCGCAAGCCGTTTTGTCGCCTTCGAAGGCGGGGCATTTCCCGCCCATGCTCATGCCTCGAGGCAGAATCTGGACGATCGGATAGACGCCGCCGCACTTCGGGCAGGACACCATGTCTCCCAGACGGGCAATCGGAACTCCGTCGACCTTGTGTTCGGGCGAACAGGAAAGGACTTTTCCGTTATGGGAGGTTGTGTCGCCTTCTCGAATAAACGCGCTCATGGAATATTCCGAATTCAGAAACGCCGCAACTTTACCTTAATTGTCTGACGAAAAACTAGAATTACAAGGTGCGTGGAAAAATGCCGCGATTTGTGGCGTTGAAATCGATCAAAGAAAATCACTCGCTTTGCAAAAAGCATTGGGTCGAAATATGCGGATTGGGTTGGCGTCGGGTATTATGTTTATGTCAGAAAACGACATGGCCCGAGCGTTCGGTGGCGGAGGTCTAAACCGCCAAGTTTGGCCGAGATCGATGCGTCTCCGATTTGCTTTCGGCCGCTCAACGCGTCTGGTGGGATCGGCTTCTCACTCGCGAAGACGGGGTGTCTCCCTTGACACATCGTTTCGTTCAACATATTGTGGGACTGCGTAAAAACGACCTGCCAGGTGAGGCGCTTGGCAAAAAATTTCCATCTCGGCATAGCGTTTTGTTCGCGTCGTTCATAAGAAGCATTTTGTTTTATTGCTTGGAAAGCGGACTTGCGACCATAACCAAACGTCAAAACAGTTGACGCGATGACGGAGAGAACAATGCATCGATTGCTGAGCATAGCCATTGCGATTTTCGCCATTGGCATGCCTTATTTGGCTGTCGCTGATCAGCCGAACGCCCTAAATCAGAAAAAGGATTTATTCGACTTTCCAGCGCCAGCCTCACAAGGAGAGATCAAACGACTTTATGCGACAAGATATTACGTTCATGCGGTAAAAATCGATAAAGAGCAATCTGCATCCTCCCTATATTCCAAAAGCGGAAAAACGCTTGGAATTTCGATATCTAATGAGGATTTTTGCTTTGGCGCACTCCAAGGCACTATCAGGGTGCAGGTGGATTCTGCAATCGAAATTTACAATGCAGACGGATTGGCGCCCGTTAAGTCGGCCGTGTGCTCTTACAAAAAACTTGGCTCGACTGTCAATGAGCAACTCGGGAGACAGGCCTGGGTAAAAGTTGCGGGCAACGCTGAATTCGGATTGGGCGTGCAAGGAAAACGCCTGATTCCATTTAGAACCATCGCGGTCGATACGAAATACACACCGATAGGAACAGTCTTTTTCATACCGAAATTGCGCGGTTGGCATTTTAACGATTCAGGTGTCGAGCGGGTTCACGATGGGTATGTAATTGCAGGAGATAAAGGTGGCGGAATCGTGGGGAAAACTCATATAGATTTTTTCACGGGAAACTATACTGGCGTGCCGCCAGATTTCGTCACGTCAGACCCAAGCGGATTGTTTGATGCCGAAATCGTCTCCGACAAAAATGTAAAAGATACCCTTCGAAATGACTCTCGGTATATTCCTGACGCCAAAAGTCAGGATGGGCCATAGGTGTCAAGGTTGCGTTGGCCGAGTCGATGAGCCAGCGTTCTAGGCCGTTGATCGCCGCCCGTTGTGGAGCGGGTTGGGGGCGCGACTTTGCCGCCCCCAGCCTTTTCTCATGTTCGGTCTGTCGCGCGTCAAGGATTCGCTCCGCTGGGCTGCGCCCGCCCTTGACCCGGCATGATCCCTCGATATCCGCGACCCCTTGGCGAAGTCAAAATAGGAGCGCGCCATGCATTGGCGCTCATAGAAAACAGGGAAAGCCATGGCGACGGCAAACACGGTTTATCACTATTGCGGGGCAGAGTCTTTTCTCAGCATTCTAAGGACTGGCTGCCTGTGGGTTTCAGACGCGAGAAAAACCAATTGTCGGCGAGAGCTCGAATGGTTCAAGGATCTCGCCCTCAAACACATTGCAAAATCGATGGCA
Organism: Paraburkholderia sp. BL21I4N1; assembly: GCF_002973525.1. Lineage (GTDB taxonomy): Bacteria > Pseudomonadota > Gammaproteobacteria > Burkholderiales > Burkholderiaceae > Paraburkholderia. Next base: position 108,003 of record NZ_PVEN01000008.1, on the reverse strand, counting down.
AAAGGCGAGAAGATGATGAGCGACCTCGCCGAACCTACGAAGAGGCATCCAGATCAGCCAAATTGAAACAGGGGTTATCGGGCCAGCGCCAACATCTACGCCAACAGGCTCAATAGCGACCGTTTCAACGAGGAAAGATGCGCAAAATTGTCTACCGCGAGATGCTTGATCGCCGCGCGCAGCATTGTCTGTGGCGATGGGCAACCGGCTAGTTTCGATAGTGAAGCCAAGGCGCGCTTCCCCTCGAAAAGAGTCAATATTCCATCGACGTCGCGGCTGCTAATGGCTGCAACGCACCGCGTCTCCTCCTCAGAGATGATTGTGTCGAGGCCGCCCGCGTTAAACGCAGTGTGCGCCTTGTCGGCTTCGCTGGCCGCAGCGGCGGCTATGCTCGGTCGCAAATCGTCCACGGTCTGGATCGCCGCAAAATCCGTCTTTGCGAGCGACAGTCGCAGGTTGATATAGCTCCGTGCAAAAACTCGCTGTGCGACTACGTAGGGCAACCGGCCCTCGGCTAATCGAACAAGCTCGTCCAGCACTTGGCCCTCGGTGATGTCCGCCACGATGCCAAGCTTTGCCTGCAGAGTCTGCACTAGGGCAGGATGGCATAGCAGCGATTCCGCTTCGTGCGCGGGGAGCACGAGGACTCTATTGTTGTTTGCTGCATTTGTCGGCTTGTAATCGCGGTCGACGATGCCGCAGACGTTTATACCGGCCGAAAGCTGTTGCCAGATGCCCGAACGGGCCGCCGCGCTCATTACCTCGTTCGAGGCGCCGACCGGGATAACCTCCACGTCGTCTCGACCAAGGAGCCAGCGATATAGTGTCGCGTCAAAGGATTGCTCTTCTCCCTCGACAAAGATGCAATGTTTGGCCCTGACGATTCCCGGGATGGAGCCCAGGAAAGGACGTAGATCGACATCAGCGTGGGCCTTTGTCATGTCGATTTGGCCATGGCCGAGCGCAAATACGGCGTCAACGCCACTTCTCATAGCAAATGGCAGGCTATGTGTTGCATAGACGAAGATGTCGTCCGGGAATGCCTCTTCGAGGGAGACCCAAAGGCGCTCGGCCAGTGTAGGGTGAAGATTCAGCTCAGGTTCGTCGACAAAAAACACGGACCGCTCGTTGGTCAGTAGCGCAATTTCAGCCAGCAGGGTGAAAACCTGCCTCTCTCCCTCTGACATCTGCGACACAAGATACTCTGCGTCGCCTTTCTTGACATAGAGGTGGTTGTCGGGCCGGACGGAGATTTTCATCGCAGGGAAAACCTCTTGAAACAGCTCTGCGAGCCGTGTCATTGGAGGGGTCTCGCGACTTGGCGCGTCTCCTAGCCTGTCGGTCGATTGCCATTCGACCACACGGTCGGAGTGGGCCTGTTTCTGCTCCCGCTCGAGCGCTTCGAGCAGCACAAAAGTCCGGTTGATGCGGCTCGCCAACGTTGCGCGCCGCGTGTGGCGATATTGTTGTTGTGCCTGAGAGACGTTGGAATAAACCTGCATAGTGTTGGTGTCTAATCCCACGCTCCCATTGATCTGAACGGCTCGGCCTCCTTCAATGTGAACGGCCGTGCGCTCCGGCCCGAAAATGGCCTCGACGCTTTGGATTATTCGTTGTAGCAAGCGACTCTTTCCCGAACCATTCGCTCCAAGCAAGACGTTCACTCTCCGAAGAGTGCCTGAAAAAGCGGGTGTTCCGTTATTTGGGCTGGCGGCTATGTTGATTTCGTAGGTCAATGGGGGCGGCATTTTTTGGGTTCGCTTAGGTTTGGTTTGTCTGGCCGCGCGTTAATTTTAAAAGGAGAGCGGCAACTGAATGTCGAACAGGTCAATCGTTGCCTTTAATTCCGCAAGCGTCTTGTCATGTTGGTAATTGGTGAAATGCGGGCTGCTGAAATCGACCTTTGCTTGATCGTAATGGCCGACCAACGCCATGAGCATCGCCGGGTGGACATTCCGGGCGCTCATACGCGCGATGAACGTATGGCGGAAACTGTGAAAGACCTTCCTGTCGTCGGTGATGCTAAGGTCGTCAAGGTAGTCGCCGAAGCGCCTGGTGACATTTTTTCCGTAGCCGTTTTTGCCCGGTTTGAGCTCGGGGAACAGTTGCGTCGCCCCGCTGGCTTTAGTCTTTTCGACATATGCGAGGAAGCCGGATTCAACGATCGTTGCGTGAAGAGGAATGCGACGCAGAGAGTTCGAGTTCTTGGCTTTGACGAGTTCGAAAAACCAAATATCGCCGTCCCTTTGGATTTGCCACAAGGCAAGGCTCGCCAATTCTTCAAGCCGCGCGCCCGAATACAAGGCGAGGAATGGAAGCCAGCGGTATCCCGGTTTGTCCATTCGCGCGGGGTAGGTGTCCGGGGAGAAGATGGTTTTGAGGTCTTCGCCAGTAAACGGCTTATACGAGCGCTTCTGCTGTTCCAGCTTCGACTTCGAAGACACCTTGGCGTTTTCAAACGGATTCGGGCCGGGATGCTGGCCGTTTGTCATGGAGTAAGCAAACAGGTCGCGCAGGTAAGACAGCTTCGAATTGATCCGGCTCGCGCTCCCGCCCGCTTCGATAAGACGGTTTTTGTAGGCAACAGCATCGTCTAGCGAATAAGCGTCCATGGCCCGCGCGCCCGCCTTGGCGACAAAGTCGTCAAATGCCCCTTGCTTGGCCGCGATCGTTCTGGCCGTGTTGTCGAGCGCTTTTTCCCGCACGTAAAGCTTCACGACGTCCGCGAACAGTTTGCCGCGCTTCTTCGGCGCCGAATTTGCCTGTTGCGCGGCAATCGCCGCCATCGTTTGGGGAGTCAGTATCGGGAGATCGAGCGGGGCGGCCATCGCGGAGACGAAGCGGTCTCCGAAAAGCTCTTTCGCCCGCCGCACATCGTCGTCGGTGTTGATGTCCTTGACCTGCGTGCCGTCCGGAAAGATGACGTCCAGACGCTTCAACGCCTCGGCGTCGAGGTTGAAGTCTGCGGCTTTCGGCTTGTCGTCCGGCGTCTTCATGGCGAGTTCTAGATTGAACGCGAGCGCAAGAAGTTTAGCGTGCCGGAAGTCTTTCGTGCGGAGCGACCGTTTGACCTCCTGGCCGTTGTGAGCGAGCCGAAGGTAGTAGACACCGAAGCGGTTTTTGGTCAGATGGGGCAACTTGTGCATTGGGCGGATGGCTCACCAAGTGGCTCACCGCGCCGAAAACGAAAAAGCCCGCAACTCGTGAGAGTGCGGGCCTTCGCGTTGCATTTGGTGGCGAATCAGGGACTCGAACCCCGGACCTGCGGATTATGATTCCGTCGCTCTAACCAACTGAGCTAATTCGCCGAAAGAAGCGAGATTATGCTGACCGCGCCGGAGACTGTCAACCCCCGGCGCGCAACTTTTTCAAGTTGGCAGTCCATCACGCGTGTTAGTCCTGCGCGTAGATGTCCGAGTCCTTGGTCTCCTTCACGAACAGCATGCCGATCACGAAGGTGATCAGCGCGATCACGATCGGATACCACAGCCCCGAGTAAATGTTGCCCTTCGCCGCTACGATCGCGAACGCGGTTGCCGGCAGGAAGCCACCGAACCAGCCATTGCCGATGTGATACGGCAGCGACATCGACGTGTAACGGATTCGCGTCGGGAACATCTCCACCAGCATCGCCGCAATCGGCCCGTAGACCATCGTCACGTAGATCATCAGGATTGTCAGGATCACCACGGTCATCGGCCAGTTGATCTGCGATGGATCGGCCTTCGGCGGATAACCCGCGGTCTTCAGCGTGCCGGCGAGCGTTTTGTCGAACGCCTTGCCTTGCTCCTTGGCGTCGACCGCCTTGCCGTCATACGTGTTAACCACCGTATCGCCGACCTTGATCTCGGCCAGCGTGCCCGCCGGCGCCGCCACGTTCTCGTAGTTCAGACCGGCCTTCGACAAAGCGCTCTTGGCGATGTCGCACGAACTCGTGAACTTGGACGTCCCCACCGGATTGAACTGGAACGAGCACTCGTCCGGATTCGCGACCACGACGATCGGCGCGCGTGCGCTCGCGGCTTCGAGCGCCGGGTTGGTGAAGTGCGTCAGCGCCTTGAACAGCGGGAAGTAGGTGAGCGCCGCGATCAGCAGGCCCGCCATGATGATCGGCTTGCGGCCGATGCGGTCCGACAGTGAGCCGAAGAACAGGAAGAACGGCGAGCCGATCAACAGCGCGATCGCGATCATGATGTTGGCGCTGCTGCCGTCCACCTTGACCGTCTGCGTCAGGAAGAACAGCGAGTAGAACTGCCCCGTGTACCAGACCACGGCCTGGCCGGCGGTCAGCCCGACCAGCGCGAGGATCACGATCTTCAGGTTCTTCCACTGGGCGAACGACTCCGTCAGCGGTGCCTTGGAGGTCTTGCCCTCGGCCTTGATGCGCTCGAACACCGGCGATTCGTGCAGTTGCAGACGAATCCACACCGACACGCCCAGCAGGATGATCGACGCGACGAACGGCACGCGCCAGCCCCAGGCGCCGAACGCCTCTTCGCCGATCGCCGTGCGCACACCCAGAATCACGAGCAGCGACAGGAACAGGCCGAGCGTGGCGGTGGCCTGGATCCACGACGTGTAGAAGCCGCGGCGTCCCGGCGGCGCGTGTTCGGCCACGTAGGTGGCCGCGCCGCCGTACTCGCCGCCGAGCGCGAGGCCTTGCAGCATCCGCATCGCGATGAAGATCACCGGCGACGCGAAGCCGATCGACGCGTATCCCGGCAGGAAGCCCACCAGAAAGGTCGAGAAGCCCATGATCAGGATCGTGATCAGGAACGTGTATTTGCGTCCGACCATGTCGCCCAGCCGCCCGAACACGATCGCGCCGAACGGCCGCACCGCGAAACCCGCGGCGAAGCCGAGCAGCGTGAACACGAAGGCGGCGGTCGGATTGACGCCGGAGAAGAAGCTCTTGCTGATAAAGGCCGCGAGCGAGCCGGCCAGGAAGAAGTCGTACCACTCGAAAACCGTGCCTAGCGACGATGCGAAGATCACCCGCTTCTCATCGCGCGTCATCGGCACGTGCGAGATTTGCCCGCCAACGGTAGCCATATGTCGTCTCCAATCTTCAATATTGATATGTACGTGGCGCGTCCGTTACAGGGCGCCCGTGCTGGGATTATTGGAGTGGAAACTTACGGCGTACTGACGTGGAGGGGGTGGATCGCGATTCTCTGGGTGACGCGAAAATTCAGCCAAATACCTGCTATTTTTCAGATATCGTTCGCTAACATCTGTTAATCGCATCTCAATATTGAATGGGGATTTTTGCCTCCCTAAGCTCGGTTAGGGTAAGTCCCGTCCCGCTCATGCACCTGCAAACTGACACGAACGAGGGTGCCGGCCAGTCGGGGCGAGGTCTGATAGACGTTGTCGTCGATCGTCAGCTCGCCGCCATGCATGGTCGCGATCTCGCGGACGATCGCCAGCCCGAGCCCGCTGCCGTCGGCTTCGCGGCCCAGGATCCGGTAGAAGCGCTCGACGACCCGCGAACGTTCGGCGACCGGAATGCCGAGCCCGGTGTCTTCGACCTCCAGATGCACCCGGCGCGCAGCCGCGTCGTGCCTCACCCGGACCGTGATGCGGCCGCCCGGCGGCGTGTAGCGGATTGCGTTGTCGATCAGATTCGACAGCATTTCGCGCAGCATGACCGGATTGCCGTCGACGTCGACGGGTTCGTCCGGCGCTTCGTAGCCGAGGTCCATCTGCTTGGCGAGGGCGGCTTGCACCCAGTCGCGCACCGCGCTGCGGGCGACTTCGGTCACCTCGACCGGCGTGAAAATCTGTCCCGAAAGGCGGTTTTCAGCGCGCGCCAGCGCCAGTAATTGCGTGACGAGCCGCGCAGCCTGCGCCGAACTGGTCGCGATCTGTTCGAGCGAGCGATGCACTTCCGCCGACGCATCCTGGCGCAACGCCAGTTCGGCCTGAGTGCGCAGGCCGGCGAGCGGCGTTTTCATCTGATGCGCGGCGTCGGCGATAAAGCGCTTCTGCAGCTCCATGTTCTGTTCGAGGCGCGTCAGCAGATCGTTGAACGAGGTCACCAGCGGTTCGATTTCCGGCGGCGCGCGGCGGGCTTCCAGCGGCGACAGATCGTCCGGCCGGCGCGCGCGGATATGCGCCTGCAGCGCGTGCAGCGGCGCGAGGCCGCGCGACAGACCGAACCACACCAGCAGGATTGCGAGCGGCAGAATCACGAACTGCGGCAGGATCACGCCTTTAATGATGTCGTTGGCGAGCTGGCTGCGTTTGTCGAGCGTTTCGGCGACCTGCACCAGCACCGGCTGCGCCCCGGGCGTCTGCGGAAATTCGACGGTCGTATAAGCGACGCGGATGTCGTTGCCGCGCAGCATGTCGTCGCGGAACTCGACCAGGCCCGGCTGCGGCCGGTCCTCTTCATGCGGCAGCGGCATGTCGCGTTCGCCGCCCACCAGTTCGCCGCGCGTGCCCAGCACCTGATAGAACACGCGGTCCACATTGTCGGTACGGAGAAAATCGCGCATGGCGTCGGGCAGCGTCAGCTCCGCCACCCCGTTCGCCGGATGAATCTGACGGGCCAGCACATAGGCGTCGGTTTCGAGCGCGCGGTCGAACGGGCCATTCGCGATCGACTTCGCGACCAGATAGGTGACCGCGAGGCTCATCGGCCACAGCAGCAGCAGCGGCGCCAGCATCCAGTCGAGAATCTCGCCGAACAGCGAGCGCGGGCGCGCTTCAGCGGCGGCTTCGGTTTCGTCGGGCGGCGCGAACGGGTTGGCGTAACGGGCGTCGCGCGCCTCGTCGAGGTCCGCGGCGCGCGCCGTGGCGCGATCTGCGCGGGCCGACATGGGCGCTCTCTATTTGAAGTGGTGACTCGCCGGCATCGCGCCGGACGGCGGCGAAGCGGGCGGCTCGGGGTCGGCGGGGCTGTGCGCTCGCACAGGTGCCTGCATTTGCGCTGGTGAGGCAGGCGGATTCGCGTCGACGGGCGAGGCGGCTTTCTCGAGGCAATAGCCCAGGCCCCGCACGGTAATGATGCGCACGCCGCTCGGCTCGATTTTCTTGCGCAGCCGGTGCACGTAGACCTCGATCGCGTTGTTGCTGACTTCCTCGCCCCATTCGCACAGGTGATCGACGAGTTGTTCCTTCGAGACCAGCCGGCCGATCCGCTGCAGCAGTACTTCGAGCAAGCCGAGTTCGCGCGCCGAGAGGTCGAGCACCTGGTCGTTGACGTGGGCGATCCGGCCCACCTGATCGAACGACAGCGAACCATGCTTCACCACGGTCGGGCCGCCGCCCGCGCCGCGCCGGGTCAGCGCCCGCACGCGCGCTTCGAGTTCGGTCAGCACGAAGGGCTTGGCCATGTAGTCGTCGGCGCCGAGATCGAGGCCTTTGACGCGTTCGTCCACGCTGTCCGCGGCGGTCAGGATCAGCACCGGCAGGTTGGAATTGCGCGCGCGCAGGCGGCGCAGCACCTCGAGTCCGGACATGCGCGGCAGGCCCAGATCGAGAATCAGCAGGTCGAAAGTTTGTACCGAAAGCGCGGTATCGGCGTCGACGCCATTCTTCACTAGATCAACGGCATAGGCCGATTGGCGGAGTGATCGAACCAGACCGTCCGCGAGTATGCTGTCGTCTTCGGCAATCAGAATTCGCATGATGCGCCAGCCCACCTTGCCGGCGCCGTGAGGTGTGCCCCGGCGCGCGGCGGTCTCCGAAAATTATTGTGGGTAGTTGGGCGGTGCGACGGTAAAAATGCGTGTTCGCATGAGAATCGCACTTGCCAAAACTACTGTTTTTTTATACAGTGTCTGAGTTTCGTGTGTCGCCATCGCAAAGTGGACTGCACACCTGCCTCAGACGCCGTTCATCATAGCAAAGGACGATTCATGGAAGAAAGCAAGAAAGGCTCGGCTGGACTGACTGCTGAAAAGAGCAAGGCACTCGCTGCCGCACTCGCGCAGATCGAAAAGCAGTTCGGCAAAGGGTCGGTCATGCGGCTCGGCGCAGGTGAGGTAATCGAAGACATCCAGGTGGTTTCGACCGGATCGCTCGGCCTCGACATCGCCTTGGGCGTCGGCGGTTTGCCGCGCGGTCGTGTGGTCGAGATTTATGGCCCGGAATCGTCCGGTAAAACCACGCTGACGCTGCAAGTCATTGCCGAAATGCAAAAGATCGGCGGCACGGCGGCGTTTATCGACGCGGAGCACGCGCTGGACATCCAGTACGCGAGCAAGCTCGGCGTGAACGTGAACGAGTTGCTGGTTTCGCAGCCGGACACCGGCGAGCAGGCGCTCGAAATCGCCGACGCGCTGGTGCGTTCGGGCTCGATCGACATGATCGTGATCGACTCGGTCGCGGCACTGGTGCCGAAGGCTGAAATCGAAGGCGAAATGGGCGACTCGCTGCCGGGTCTGCAAGCGCGTCTGATGTCGCAAGCGCTGCGCAAGCTCACCGGCACGATCAAGCGCACGAATTGCCTCGTGATCTTCATCAACCAGATCCGCATGAAGATCGGCGTGATGTTCGGCAACCCGGAAACCACCACGGGCGGTAACGCGCTGAAGTTCTACGCGTCGGTGCGTCTGGACATTCGCCGTATCGGTTCGATCAAGAAGAACGACGAAGTGATCGGCAATGAAACGCGCGTAAAGGTCGTCAAGAACAAGGTATCGCCACCCTTCCGCGAAGCGATTTTCGACATTCTGTACGGCGAGGGTATTTCGCGTCAGGGTGAAGTCATCGATCTGGGCGTCGCGGCCAAGATCGTCGACAAGGCTGGCGCCTGGTACAGCTACAACGGCGAACGTATCGGTCAGGGCAAGGACAACGCGCGTGAATTCCTGCGCGAAAATCCGGAAATCGCTCGTGAGATCGAAAATCGTATCCGTGAGTCGCTGGGCGTGAATGCCATGGCCGATTCAGTGGCGGGCGCAGGTGCCGGCGCTGAAGTCGCGGACGAAGAAGAGTAACCGTCACGTGATACGCAAGGGCCGGCCGTTGTCTGATGCTGGACGCAGTGCGGACGGCCCGCGTGATGAAGACGATTCGTCGGAACGGTTCGATCCGTTCGAATCGTTCGACGCGCATGATCGCGCCGAGGGCCGGAGCTCGCGGCGCGCACCGCTCAAGTCTTCCCCGTCGGCGGGCTCGGAGCCTTCCGAAACCGCCGAGGTCGCCGAATTCACCGAGGCGACCTACAGCCGCTCGCGTCGCCAGCCAGGCGAAGCGAAGCCGGAGCAGGACGAAGCCAAAAACTCCAAACGCCCAGCCCGTTCGCTAAAAGGACGCGCGCTCGGCTATCTCTCTCGCCGCGAATACAGCCGTACCGAACTCGCGCGCAAACTTAAACCGTTCGTCGAAGAAACCGATTCGCTCGACACGCTGCTCGATCAGTTGGAAGCCGAAAACTGGCTGTCCAATTCGCGTTTTGCCGAAAGTCTGATTCACCGCCGCTCGTCGCGTCTCGGCGCCAGCCGGATTCTCGGTGAATTGAAGCAGCATGCGGTCGATCCAACGCTCGTCGAAGATGCCAAGGCACAACTGCGTGAGACCGAATTCGCGCGCGCCCAGGCGGTTTGGCAGAAAAAATTCGGTGAGCGTCCCGAAACGCCTGCCGAGCGGGCCAAGCAGCAGCGCTTTCTGGCGTCGCGCGGTTTTTCGGGTGCAACCATCGGCAAAATCCTTAGAGGCGTCGACGAGGAGTAGGGCGGCCACCTGCCACCCGCGTCACCCGCCACCCGCTCGCCGAATCACGCCTCAAGAAAGCCTCTTCGAGATAGCGCTCAACCCGCTCAGCCGCACGCCGGGCGGGCCTGCGCATTCCGGCCTGTACCAAATACCCAGTATGCTAAAATTCATGGGTTTTCCAATCCGGCCTTTCCTTCCCGCATGCCGCTCTCTCCGCCAGTGTCCCGTCAGTTGCGCCATCGTCGCGCAATCAGAGCGGAAGCCTATGAGCGAGCCGATGGCCTGTGGGATGTGGAAGCGTGCTTGACCGACGAAAAACCGCGCGACGTGGTGCTTGCGTCGGGCGTCCGGCCCAATGGTCAGCCGATCCATGAACTCTGGCTTCGCATCACCATCGATCGCAAGCTCAATGTCGTCGACGCCGAGGCGTCGTCCGACTGGGTGCCCTATCCAGGGTTATGCCAGGTCAGCAATCCCGCCTACCGTGCCCTCATCGGGCTCAATCTGCGCCACAACTTCCGCCGTGAGGCTGCCCGTTTGCTCGGCGGCACGGAGGGTTGCACCCATCTCACCGAGTTGTGCGCAATCCTGCCGACCGCCGCGATTCAGGCATTCGCGGGCGAAGTGTGGAGCACCGGTGACAGCGCGAAAGGCGCGAAAGCCAGTTCAGGAAACGAATCGCCTGACGGCTCACACGAGCATTCCAACGACAAACCGCCATTCCAGTTGGGACGCTGCCACGCGCTGCGTTTCGACGGCGAGGCGGTGCAACAGTTTTATCCGCGCTGGTATGGCCACGCACCGCGTTCGGCGGAGCGCGTGGCATCGTCAGGCGACGGGGCAGTCCGCCAGACAGGTAAGGGCGGCAACGCGTCCGGCATGAACGACGGCAGCGGAAACGAAGTTCAATCCAACTCTCAGACTGAAGGGAATCACGCATGAAGATTCACGAGTACCAGGGTAAGGAAATCCTGCGGAAATTCGGCGTCGCGGTACCGCGCGGCAAGCCGGTCTTCTCGGTGGATGATGCGGTCAAGGCCGCGGAAGAGCTCGGCGGCCCGGTATGGGTCGTGAAGGCTCAGATCCACGCGGGTGGCCGTGGCAAGGGCGGTGGCGTGAAGGTTGCCAAGTCGCTGGAACAGGTTCGCGAGTATTCGGAACAGATCCTCGGCATGCAGCTCATCACGCACCAGACCGGTCCGGAAGGCCAGAAGGTCAACCGTCTGTTGATCGAAGAAGGCGCTGACATCAAGAAGGAACTGTATGTCGGCCTGGTGATCGATCGCGTGACGCAGAAGATCGTCGTGATGGCATCGAGCGAAGGCGGCATGGACGTCGAAGAAGTCGCCGAAAAGACGCCCGAGCTGATCCACAAGATCGCTGTCGACCCGGCAACCGGTCTGAAAGACGCCGAAGCCGACGAGCTGGCCACGAAGATCGGCGTGCCCGCCGCTTCGCTGCCGCAAGCCCGTTCGATCCTGCAAGGCCTGTACAAGGCATTCTGGGAAACCGACGCGTCGCTGGCCGAAATCAACCCGCTGATCCTGACCGGCGACGGCAAGGTCATCGCGTTGGACGCCAAGTTCAACTTCGATTCGAACGCGCTGTTCCGTCATCCGGAAATCGTCGCGTATCGCGATCTGGACGAAGAAGATCCGGCTGAAGTCGAAGCGTCGAAGTTCGACCTCGCGTACATCTCGCTCGACGGCAACATCGGTTGCCTCGTGAACGGCGCTGGCCTCGCAATGGCAACGATGGACACCATCAAGCTGTTCGGCGGCGAACCGGCGAACTTCCTGGACGTGGGCGGTGGCGCCACGACCGAGAAGGTCACGGAAGCGTTCAAGATCATGCTGAAGAACCCGAACCTGACCGCGATCCTGGTCAACATTTTTGGCGGCATCATGCGCTGCGACGTGATCGCGGAAGGCGTGATCGCGGCGTCGAAGGCCGTGTCGCTGAAGGTGCCGCTCGTGGTCCGCATGAAGGGCACGAACGAAGACCTGGGCAAGAAGATGCTCGCCGAATCCGGTCTGCCGATCATTGCGGCGGACAGCATGGAAGAAGCGGCTCAGAAGGTCGTCGCGGCTGCATCGGGCAAGGCGTAAGCCTCGTCCCACGGCGGCTTTTGCCACGATTAACCAGGGATTACGAATGGCGGCGCGCGAGCGACGCGGGCGGAGAACATCCCGCCGCGCGGCGCAACAGCGCGACGCCAAACGAACAGAGGTCAATACATGTCGATTCTGATTAACAAAGACACCAAGGTCATCACGCAGGGCATTACCGGCAAGACCGGTCAGTTCCATACGCGTGCTTGCCGTGAATATGCAAACGGCCGCGAAGCGTACGTTGCAGGCGTGAACCCGAAGAAGGCCGGCGAAGATTTCGAAGGCATTCCTATCTACGCGAGCGTCGCTGAAGCCAAGGCTGAAACGGGCGCGACCGTGTCGGTGATCTACGTTCCGCCGGCAGGCGCTGCTGCTGCGATCTGGGAAGCGGTCGAAGCCGACCTGGACCTGGCGATCTGTATCACGGAAGGCATTCCCGTCCGTGACATGATCGAGCTCAAGGCACGTATGCGTGCGAAGAACAGCAAGACGCTGCTGCTCGGACCGAACTGCCCGGGCACGATCACGCCGGACGAACTGAAGATCGGCATCATGCCGGGTCACATCCACCGCAAGGGCCGTATCGGCGTCGTGTCGCGTTCGGGCACGCTGACGTACGAAGCAGTCGGTCAATTGACGGCGATCGGCCTCGGCCAGTCGTCGGCAGTCGGTATCGGCGGCGACCCGATCAACGGTCTGAAGCACATCGACGTGATGAAGATGTTCAACGACGATCCGGAAACGGACGCCGTCATCATGATCGGCGAGATCGGCGGTCCGGACGAAGCGAATGCCGCTGAGTGGATCAAGGACAACATGAAGAAGCCGGTGGTTGGCTTCATCGCCGGCGTTACGGCGCCTCCGGGCAAGCGCATGGGCCACGCCGGCGCGCTGATCTCGGGCGGTGCGGACACGGCCGAAGCGAAGCTGGAAATCATGGAAGCCTGCGGTATCACGGTCACGAAGAACCCGTCGGAAATGGCGCGTCTTCTGAAGGCGATGCTGTAATACCAAAATTCGCGCGCAGTAACGGCGCGTTTTTTGATACGCTTACGGGACCCTTTCGTGAGCGTACGGTTTCAAAAAAGCGGGGGAGTCCAGACTCCCCCGCTTTTTTATTGCCTGTGCGCCAGACTTCCTGGCTTTTCGCCCATGCTCGAGTTTTTCGCCACGCTCCATTGGGGCGCCGTCATTCAGATCATCGTCATCGACATCCTGCTGGGTGGCGATAACGCCGTCGTGATTGCATTGGCTTGCCGTAACCTGCCGCCGTCCCAGCGCACCCGAGGCGTGCTGTGGGGGACGGCCGGCGCGATCGTGCTGCGCGTTGCGCTGATCGCGTTCGCGGTCGTGCTGCTCGACGTGCCGCTGCTGAAGTTCGCGGGCGGCCTGCTGCTGTTGTGGATCGGCGTGCGTCTGATGGCGCCCGCGCACGACGCGCACGAGAACGTCAAACCGGCCGACAAGCTGTTGTCGGCGATCAAGACCATCATCATCGCGGACGCGGTGATGAGCCTCGACAACGTGATCGCGATTGCCGGTGCGGCGGAAGCGGCCGATCCGGAGCACCGGCTAGCGCTGGTGATTTTCGGCCTGATCGTGAGCATTCCGCTGATCGTGTGGGGCAGCCAGCTGGTGCTGAAATTGCTCGACCGTTTTCCGATCGTTATCACGCTCGGCGCGGCCTTGCTGGGGTGGATCGCGGGTGGTTTGATCGTCAACGATCCGGCCGGTGACCGGTGGCCGATTCTCGACACGCCTGCGGCCGAATATGGCATGAGCATCGCGGGGGCGTTGTTCGTCGTGATCCTCGGTTATCTGCTCAAGCGGCGTAACGCCAACCGCGCTAGTGCATAGCGCATGAACGCATGACACGTGGCACGTGGCACGTGGCACGTAACGTTAGCCATTCGGCTGACTGTCAGCCGCGGGTCCCTCTCGCTACGATAGAAACGCCTGTCCCCGATCCGTGGGGCAGGCGTTTTTCGTTTCAGGAGTCTGCCCATGAACGTTACCTTGCCGTGTTCCCCTTATTCCCAGTCCTCGCTGCCGCCGCGTTTTACGCTCGAGCGCGCCCGCTGGTCAGCGCGTCTCGCGCGTGCCTGCCGCCGTCTCGGGCTCGGCTTCACGCTGATCGAACTGATGATCGTGCTGGCGATCGTCGGTGTGATCGCCGCGTATGCGATTCCCGCGTATCAGGACTATCTGGCGCGTAGCCGCGTCGGCGAAGGTTTGTCGCTGGCCACGTCCGCGCGTCTCGCCGTCGCCGAAATGCGGCGAGCGGCAGCACGTTCAGCGGCGGGTATGCCTCGCCGCCCGCCACCCGCAACGTCGAATCGGTTCGCGTCGACGACGACACCGGCCAGATCACCGTCGCCTTTACCACGCGCGTGGCGCCGGCGGGATCGAACACGCTGACGCTGGTGCCGTCCGTACCGGACAACGCGGACGCACCGACCGCGCGCATCGCGTTGAGCAAGGGCTCGATGCAGGCCGGCGCGCTCACGTGGGAGTGTTTTGCCGGCGGCAAAACGGCTTCGTCGCTGCCGGCGCCGGGCGCGGGACCGGCTCCGACAGAAGCGTCCACGCTGTCGGCGAATCTGGCACCGCCGGAGTGCCGTTCGTAAGCGACAGCGCGAGTGGTCGGCTGAGTAGCCGATCGCACGTAAAAGGCTGATTTTCGGGATATTTCAGCCCGGCCGGCGCACAGCAGGAGGATTTTTTTGTATAGTGCGCCGGTTGCTGACGCCCACCGGTTACTCGATGCCCACCCCATTCGCGCGCTACCTTTCACTCGTTCTGTTGGCCCTTGCGTTGATGCTGCCTTATGCAGTCGTCAACCATACTTATCCGATTCCGACCTTCTACGCCGAATTCACGGCGCTGGCGTTGCATTTGCTGACCGGTGCGGGCGTCGTGCTGATGGTGGTGAGCGCAAGGCCGCGCGTCACGTTCGCGTCGCCGGTCGTCGCGCTGGTGCCGTTGCTGTTCGGCCTCGTCGTCGTGGCGCAATCGGTGCTGCTGCCGGTCACGCAACCGTCGATGAACTGGCTGGGCGGCGGTTTCCTGCTCGCAGCCTTCATGGCGGTGCACGCGGGTTACGGCTTCGCGCGCGTCAAGCTCGACGAAACCGCGCTGCGCTGGGCGGCGTGCGCGTTGATTCTCGGCGGGTTGTTTGCGGTGTTCTGTCAGGTGATCCAGTTGTTTCACCTCGAGACGCGCGTGTCGCCGTTCGTGGTGGCGTACAACATTACCGTCGAGCGCCGCCCGTTCGGCAATATGGCGCAGGCGAATCACCTCGCCACTTACATTGCGTTCGCGATGGCGGGCGCACTGTTCCTCGTGCAGACGCGACGAATCGCTGTCAGCATCTGGTTCCTCGTCTCGACGATCTTCGCGGTCGGTCTCGCGCTGACCGTGTCGCGTGGACCGTGGCTGCAAATGGGCGTGATCGTGGTCGCCGGCTTCTGGATGGCATTCGCGCAGACGCGCAGCGAGCCGCTGCTTCGCCGCAGCAACCGTCAATGGCTCGTGCCGATCGTGCTGGCGCTGTTGTTCGTCGTGGTCAACGCGCTGATCCGTTGGGCCAATGTGCGCTATCACCTGGAGCTTGGTCAGTCCGCGGCGGAGCGTTTCAAGGACGCCGGTCAGATCGCGCCGCGCCTCGCCCTGTGGAAGTACGGCTGGACGATGTTCAAGACGCATCCGCTGCTGGGTGTCGGCTGGGGTGAATTTCCGAGTTATCAGTTTGCGCTGGCGAAGAATCTCGGCGGCGTTGAGATCGCTAATAATTCGCACGACATCTTCGTCGACCTGCTGGCGAAAACCGGGCTGATCGGCTTCGCGATCGTGCTGTTCGGCCTGATCACGTGGCTGGTGCGTGTGGTGCGTGCGCCGCACAGCGCGGCGCGCGTGTTCGGTATCTCGCTGATCGGTGTGCTGGTGATGCACGCGCTGGTCGAATATCCGCAGCAGTACATGTTCTTCCTGCTGCCGGCCATGTTCGTATTCGGCTTGCTGGAAACGCGGTCGCTGCGGCTCGTGCCCGCGCGCCTGTCGTTCGGTGCGTTTGCCGTGGTGGTGTTCGGTGGGCTGGCGGCGCTGTATCCGGTGTATCGCGACTATGCGCGCGCCGAGGTGCTGTATTACGGCTCGCGTCCTGCCGAGCAGTATCGTGCGGACCCGTCGTTCCTATTTCAGGCGTGGGGCGAATATGGTCTCGCGACGCTGCTGCCGATGAACTCCATGGACCTGCAGCACAAGCTGGCGATGCATCGTCAGGCGCTGGCGTTGCTGCCGGGAGAAACCGTGCTGCGCCGTTATGCGGTGTTGCAGGCGTTGAGCGGCGATACGGCGGGGGCGTTCGATACGGTTGAACGCCTGAAGATTTTCGCGCTGGAGCTGAACGACTGGCCGTCGCAGTTGGCTTACCTGTACGAACTGTGCGACGAGCAGAAGACGTTGGTGGGCTTTAAGGCGGAACTGATGAAGCGCTATGGCGTGCCGCCGGGCAACGTCAATCAGGACGACGATAGCGACGACGATTGAGTCGCCGCGTCAGCTCATCGAATGTGAATAAGGTGGAGTGGGTGGTGACGTGCGCGTTGCAAACCGTCATCAACCCGCCACCCAATCCCCCGACTTCCCACCGTGCTTTTCGAGCACTTTCACATCAGTAATCGTCATCCCCCGATCTACCGCCTTGCACATGTCGTACACCGTCAGCAGTCCCACCTGCACGGCAGTCAGCGCTTCCATTTCCACCCCCGTCCGTCCAAGCGTTTCCACCTGAACCGTGCAATGCACGCCGGGCAGCGCTTCATCGAGCTCGAAATCCACTTTCACGCGCGTTAGCGCGAGCGGATGACATAGCGGGATCAGATCGGCGGTGCGCTTCGCGCCTTGAATCGCGGCGATGCGCGCGATGCCGATCACGTCGCCCTTTTTCGCGTTGCCGTCGCGGATCAGCGCGAACGTGTCCGGCAGCATGCGGATCGAGCCACGCGCCACCGCAATGCGTTTGGTCTCCTGCTTACCGCCGACGTCCACCATATGCGCCTGGCCGGCAGCGTCGAAATGTGTGAGTTCAGGCATGGTTGGGCTCCTTAAGAGGGGGCCTATCATAGCAGCGACGCAGCGGCCGTTCGGAACACGAACGCGCGATTCCGGGCGTCGAATGATTACAATTACCCTGTACCTGCCCGCTATCTTATTCCGTGCAGCGGGCGTCGACTTTCGACTCCGTCCCATCGACCTTGCGATGCGCCCGAAACGGTTTCTCGCTGCGTTGTTATCTGTTGCGCTGATTGCGCCGCCGGGCGCATTCCCGCAATCGCGCGGCAATTCAAGTCTGTTGTCGCTCAACGCGCAGTCCGCTGAACCGCCGTTGGTCAGCGGCCCAACCGACATCTACGCCGATCCGATCGTGCCGCCCGACATCGCGCAGGGTGTATTCGGCGTGTACGGCGGTGCGCAAAGCCGCTTTTCCGGCCAGTCCGGCGCCAACACCAGCTGGCGCGCGCCGCTCGTCACGCAGCAGTTGCCCGATCTGGGCAACGGCGGCGCCGGTTCTCTAACGCCACAAGCCGAGCGCAAACTCGGCGAGCGCGTGATGCGCGAATTGCGCCGCGACCCCGACTATCTCGACGACTGGCTGGTGCGCGACTACCTGAACTCGGTCGCGGCAAAACTCGCTGCGGCGGCCAACGCACTCTACATCGGCGGCTATCGTCCCGACTTCGATCTGTTCGCGGTGCGTGACGCGCAGATCAACGCGTTCTCGCTGCCGGGCGGTTTCATCGGCGTGAACACCGGGCTGATCGTGACGACGCAAACCGAGTCCGAACTCGCCTCCGTGCTCGGCCACGAAATGGGCCACGTCCTGCAGCGCCACATTTCGCGGATGATCACGACCGGCGAGCGCAGCGGCTATGCGGCGCTCGCCGCCGTGTTGTTCGGCGTGCTGGCGGGCGTGCTCGCGCATAGCGGCGACCTCGGCAGCGCGATTGCGATCGGCGGCCAGGCCTATGCGGTCGACAACCAGTTGCGTTTCTCGCGGTCGGCCGAGCACGAAGCTGACCGCGTCGGTTTTCTGCTGCTGGCCGGCGCCGGCTACGATCCCTACGCGATGACCACGTTCTTCGGCCGCCTCGACCGGGCGTCGATGAGCGACGCGGGCGTCCCGGCATACGCGCGCACGCATCCGCTGACCGGCGAACGGATCGCCGACATGGAAGACCGGGCGCGTCGCGCGCCTTACCGGCAACCGCATCAGGCTTCCGAATACGGCTTCGTGCGGGCGCGTTCGCGTCTGTTGCAGGAGCATTCGAGCGGCGAGTACACGGATGAAATTTCGCGCCTGCGCTCCGAAATCGAGGATCGGACCGCGGTCAACGTGGCGGCGAACTGGTACGGCATTGCGTTCGGGCAAATGCTGCTGGAGCGGTACGACGAAGCGGCGGCGTCGCTCGCGCAGTGTCGCGCGGCGTTTGTCACGGGCGAGCAAACGGAGGGCGAGCCGGCACGGAGTTCACCGAGCCTCGATGTGCTGGCGGCCGACATCGCGCGGCGTGCCGGTCGCGACGACGAAGCCGTCCGTCTCGCCGGGTTCGCGCAGCAGCGTTGGCCGCAGTCGAATGCCGCGATCGACATGCATATCCGCACCTTGCTGACGTTGCGGCGTTTTGCCGAGGCACAGGCACTGGCGCAAAAGGAAACCCTCGCGCATCCCGACCAGCCGGCATGGTGGCTGTATCTCGCGCAAGCGAGCGCCGGCAGCGGCGATGCGTTGACGCAGCATAGGGCGATGGCGGAGAAGTTTGCGCTCGAAGGCGCATGGCCTTCGGCGATCCGGCAATTGAAAGACGCGCGGGATATGAAGACGATCGGCTATTACGATCTGGCGACCGTCGACGCGCGACTGCACGAGCTGGAAAGCCGCTATAAGGAAGAGCGGCTGGATGAGAAGAGCTAGACGCTCCTCGAGGAAGTGGGAAGCCTAGACCGTTGTGGCTGCCGGACTGGCCACGAACCCGAACCGTGTGGCCACCTCGGCGCGCCGTACCGCTTGCAGCGGCAACACCACGCCGCCATTCCAGCGGAATTCGCCGCTCATCGCGTCGTCGGCGAGTTCGGCGTGATCGGAGAACACGTCCAGATCATGATCGTGCAGGACCGCGACTCTGGGCGGCGTCGACTGATCGGCAAACAGAATGCCGCCTTCTTCGTCGATCAACACGGCGGCGGGATCGAAGTTGTCGCCGGCCTGGTCCTTGAGCGACAGCGCAGCACGGTCGGCATCGGCATCGGCCGCGAAGCGCACCACCCACGGCGTGTAACCCAGCTCCACATAAACCCGCTGCGGACCGTTCTGGAAAAACCATTGCCCGTGTTCATCGGCGGCGTAGTTGCGGTTGATGAAACCAAGCAACGCCTCATGCCGGATCGGCGTGCCGGGCAAGCCGCTCGCCTGAGCGGCCTCGTCGCGCATACGCCAGTTGCCGCGCCGGTCGAGCATCAGCCAGCCGGTGCAACTCGGCACGTTTGGCCATTTGGCCAAGGCCTGTTTGACGATGTCATCCATGATCGACGTGCCGCTCCAGGTAGCCGAACACGCGCCGCGACAGCCAGTCGATGCGGCCCGGGAACGGTCCGGTCATGAAGCCGGCGTGGCCGCCGTGCTTCGGTTGTTCGAGCTCCACCGCCGCCGACACGTCGTGCCGCGACGGCAATGCCTCCGCCGGCAGGAACGGGTCGTTGCGTGCGTTCAGCACCAGCGTCGGCACCTGAATATGCGGTAGCAGCGGACGGGTGGTCGCCTGGCTCCAGTAGTCTTCGGTATTGCGAAAGCCGTGCAGCGGCGCGGTGACGACGTTGTCGAACTCGTACATGTTGCGGCTCGCGAGCATCGTGTCGCGATCGAACAGGCCGGGATACTGCACGAGTTTCTGCGTGGCCTTCTGCTTGAGCGTCTTCAGGAAGCTGCGGGCGTAGACGAGGCCGAAGCCTTGCGACAACGCGCGGCCGCCGGCGTGGACATCGATCGGTGTCGAAATCGCGGCGGCCGCGCCGATGATGGACGCAGCCTCTTCGCGCCGCTCGCCGAGCCAGCGCAGCAGCACATTGCCGCCGAGCGACACGCCCGCCACCACGATCGGCCCGTTGTGCGCGGCGTGCAGACGGCGCAACACCCAGTCGACTTCGTCGCTGTCGGCGAGGTGATAGAAGCGCGGCAAGCGGTTCAATTCGCCGCCGCAACTGCGAAAGTGCGGCACCACGCCATGCCAGCCGGCTTCGCGCGCGGCGGCCATTAGCGACATCGCGTAGTGCGAGGCGGAACTGCCTTCGAGGCCGTGGAACAGCACGAGGAGCGGTGCGTGGGCGGCGGGAAATTGCGGGGCGCCTGCTGTGGGCGCGGCCGGCGCGTCATGCACCACCCAGTCGAGATCGATGAAATCGCCGTCCGGCGTATCCCAGCGCTCGCGACGCAACGCCACCGAGGGGCGGCGCGCGAACAACGACGGCACGATGGTTTGCGCATGCCGGTTCGGCAGCCAGAGCGGCGCGCGGTACAAAGATTCGACGGCGGCGGCCACGACGCGCGCCGCGCCGGAGGAAGCGGGCGCTGAATTAGCCAGCGCTTTCGCCGGTTCAGGCTCGGAAGAATACTTGCGGGGCATGCTCATGCCGGCTGCGAAGACGAAAGAACGAAGCGAACCAAGCCGAGCCGCACCTCAGTGCAGCGACCCCTGGTGGCCGTGCCGCATCTTGGTAGCGAACTGGCTAGCGGCCTCATTCGGCATGGGGCTCGCGTGAATGTGCGCGATGCGCCACTCGCCGCGTTCGTGAACCATCACGTAGGTCGTGAACACCATGGCGGGCGTGGCCTTCGGATCGGCCGGGCGATGTGCTTCGGCGATGGCGTAGACGACCGTGCCGAGGCTGTCGTAGACGCGAATGTCGAGCGGTTCGATTGTTACGGGCGCGGTTTCGAGCTGGATCTGCAAGCCGGCGCGAATGCTGTCGAGGCCGTGCAGGTGGGAGCCGTCGGCGCAGATGCAACTCACGAACTCCTCATCGATCCACAGGCCCATCAAGCTGTCGATATTGACCTCGGAAACGGCCTGATAGTAGGCGTTGAGGGTATCGGCGGCGGCTTCGAAAATATGGGCAAAACGTGGCATGGCTCGTCAGTCTCTTGTGCGCGGCGCGCGGTTGCAAGGCAGCGGTCAGCGGGACAGTCCGGGGCACCGGACCATCGCACCCGAGCGCCAGATTGCCCGCGCTGCAAGGCGCGAACACGACGCGACGCGCTCAGGGGCGTGCGGTGTTGCGTGCAAGTGTCAATCGGCCTCCGATGGGTCTTCGATCGGCTCAGCGCTGCGTGAGCAGCATGCCGCGCAAATCGCTGAAGACCTGCTCGGCGCTCAACTGCTTCAGGCAGTTCAGATGACCGAGCGGACACTCGCGCTCAAAACAGGGGCTGCATTCGAGATGAAGCCATTGTACCTTCGCGAGCTCGGACAAGGGCGGCGTATGGCGCGGATCGGTCGAACCGTACACGGCCACCAGTGGCCGGCGCAGCGCGGCGGCCACGTGCATCAGGCCGGAATCGTTCGTGACGACCGCGTTGGCCCGCGAGATCAGCGCGCAAGCCTCGCCCAGCGCGGTCTGGCCGCACAGGTTGCGCACGTTCGGCGCGCGTTCGGCGATGGCCTGAGCGAGCGGCGCGTCTTTCGGCGAACCGAGCGCGACGATCTGCGTGTACGGGAACGACTGGCCGACCATTTGCGCGAGCGCGGCGAAATGCTCGGGCGGCCAGCGTTTGGCGGGACCGTACTCGGCGCCCGGGCAGAACACCAGCAGCGGCACCCGCGTGTCCAGATTGAAGCGCGCCGAGACCCGCGACGCTTCGTTCAGGTCGGCGTCGAGGCGCGGCATGGGCAAGTCGTCGGGCACCTTGGCGCCGGGCGCGTAGGCGAGCGCGGCGTACTGGCCGACCATGGGAGGGCGCTCGTCTTTACGCGGATTCGCGTGACGTACGTTGAGCAGGCCGTAGCGGCTTTCGCCGGTGTAACCGATGCGCAGCGGCACGCCGGCCAGCCACGGAATCAGCGCGGATTTGAGCGAATTCGGCAGCACGTAGGCCGCGTCGTAGCCGACGTCGCGCAAATCGCTGGCCAGTTGCCAGCGGCGCAGCATTTGCAGCTTGCCGTGCGCGAGGTCGGTGGCGTAGACGTCGCGGATTTCCGGCATGCGTTCGAGCACGGGCGCAACCCACGAGGGCGCGACCGCATCGATCACGATGCGCGGATGCAATTTCACGAGGCGCGCAAACAGCGGCTGCGCCATCAATGCGTCACCGATCCAGTTCGGTGCGATAACCAACGCGCGACGCATCAGAGTGGGTGTCCGGTGTCGAAACGAATCGCCGCGCGCGGTGTGCGCGTGGCGTTCGGGTGTGTCAAAAGGGAAGGACCGCTCGCCGCATGGCGCGCTGCCGGCATGGCCGGACGCGCCGCGGTGGCGGCCGTGTTGCGGTGTGTCCGCCAGGTCGCTCGCGTAATGGCGGCCCGCTGCCGCGGCTCGTGCGAAATAAACCCGATCAGACCCGGCTCGCAGCGCCGCAAGCGAATCGTGCTCAGCGGAGCGGGATCAATGACCCCGAACCACTTCGCCGTCGCGCAGCTTGTAACGCGTGCTGCAATACGGGCAACGCGCTTCGCCGTGCGTGACGTCGATAAAGACGCGCGGATGCGCGCTCCAGCGCGGCATGGCCGGGTTCGGACAGTACGCCGGCAGGTCTTTAGCCGACAGTTCGACCAGCGGCATTTCCTTGATTTCGCTCATGGGACGTTCTCGTTGTATGCAGGGTTCGTGCGTTGCGCCTCAAGCTGGCGCAGCGCGCGTTAGATTTTGGTGAGCCAGTGCGCGTACTTGTCGCTCTTGCCGTTCACGATATCGAAGAAGCCCGATTGCAGCTTCTCCGTGATCGGGCCACGCGTGCCCGAGCCGATCGTGCGGTTGTCGAGTTCGCGGATCGGCGTGACTTCGGCGGCGGTGCCGGTGAAGAACGCTTCGTCGCAAGTGTAGACCTCGTCGCGCGTAATGCGCTTTTCGATCACCTGAATGCCCGCGTCGCGCGCCAGCGTGATGACGGTGTCGCGCGTGATGCCGTCGAGGCACGACGACAGGTCCGGCGTGTACAGCTTGCCGTTATTGACCAGGAAGAAGTTCTCGCCCGAGCCTTCCGACACGTAGCCGTCCACGTCGAGCAGCAGCGCTTCGTCGTAGCCGTCGGCGATCGCTTCCTGGTTGGCGAGGATCGAGTTCACGTACCAGCCCGACGCCTTGGCGCGGACCATGGACACGTTCACATGATGGCGCGTGAACGACGACGTCTTCACGCGAATGCCCTTCGCCATGCCGTCTTCACCGAGGTACGCGCCCCACGGCCACGCCGCGATCGCCACGTGGATGGTGTTGCCCTTGGCCGAGACGCCGAGTTTTTCCGAACCGACCCAGATGATGGGGCGCAGATAGCAGGATTCGAGCTTGTTTTCGCGGACCACTTCGCATTGCGCGGCGGCGAGCGTTGCGTGGTCGAACGGCACGTCCATCTGGAAAATCTTGGCCGAGTTCAACAGACGCTTGGTGTGTTCCTGCAGGCGGAAAATCGCCGTGCCGCCGTCCGCCGTCTTGTAGGCGCGGACGCCTTCAAAAACGCCCATGCCGTAATGCAGCGTGTGGGTGAGCACGTGGATCTTGGCGTCGCGCCAATCGATGAGCTTGCCATCCATCCAGATCTTGCCGTCGCGGTCGGCCATTGACATACGATTCTCCAGCGGGTGCGTTGTGAGTCCCCAAACCTGCCGCAAGGCGGCTGGCCCACGAGGGCGCAAGACAACCGGCGGTCGGCCCGGCGGTTTGTCGTGGGGTGGGGCGAAGAGCGTCATTTTAGCGTCTTTTGCACACGAAACGGGCATTCGGGCCGATGTCGGACGCTATAATCCAGCGCACGCATAATTCATATCCGGATGCGCCAGCGGGTGCTTGACGACCTGGCGCCGACTTCCCATCGCAGCGGCGTTCCTTGGCGCCCTCGTATCGCCTCATGCTCGCTCGTCTGTCCGATACCGATCGCCGTGCCTTCCGTGAGGGCGCGCGCGACTATTCCCCGACGCTGATGGCGATTTTCTCGTGGGGGCTCGTCACCGGTATCGCCATGAGCAAATCGGTGCTCACGCTGCCGCAGGCGCTCACCATGTCGCTGCTGTGCTACGCCGGTTCGTCGCAACTGGCGGTGCTGCCGCTGCTCGCCGCCAAATTGCCGATCTGGACCGTGCTGCTCACCGCGGCCATGGTCAATACGCGTTTCGTGATCTTCAGCGTCGGCCTTGCGCCGCACTTCTCCTATCTGCCCATGTGGCGGCGCATCGTGCTCGGCTACTTCAACGGCGACGTGATCTATCTGCTGTTCCAGAAAAAGAGCTTCCCCGCCGGCTACCTGCCGGGCAAGGAGGCGTATTACTGGGGCATGGCGCTGTGCAGCTGGCTGTCGTGGCAGGTCTCGTCGATCGCCGGGATTCTGCTGGCGAGCCTGATTCCGGACAACTGGGGACTCGCGCTGGCGGGCACGCTCGCGTTGCTGCCGATCATGGTGTCGGCGATCGCGAGCCGCTCCACGCTGGTGGCGGTCAGCATTGCCGGCGTGGTGTCGCTGCTCGCGTTCGACCTGCCTTACCGGCTCGCGCTGCCGCTCGCCGTGATTGCCGCCATCGTGGCCGGCAGCGCCGCCGACCTGATGGTCGAGCGCGCCGACTTGCGCCGCATTCGCAGCAGCGCCGGAGATTCCCGATGACATCCACGCAGATCTGGCTCGCCATCTTCGGCATGACCTTCGTCACCGCGGTGACACGCGCCATGTTTCTAATCGGCGGCGAACGCACGGTGTTGCCGCCGCGCGTGCAGAAAATGCTGCGCTATGCGCCCGCCGCGGCGTTGGCGGCGGTGGTGTTGCCCGACGTGCTGGCGACGCCCGACGGCCTGTCGTTCGCGCCCTCCAATCACGAGTTCTACGCGACGCTCGCGGGTCTCGGCTGGTTTTTGTGGCGACGCAGCATGCTCGGCACGATTGTCGTCGGCATGCTGGTGTTCACGTTGTTACGCCTCGTGCTGTAACGGTACGGCAAGAAAATGCTGCATTGCCGCATTCAATAGGCATTCAGCGCGCATTCTCCAAATACGGGACATTCGCCCGCTTGCGGGTCAGAAGGCAGTGTGGATCAGTTAAAATGCTTGTTTCCGGGATAAGCGCGCTGGTGCACGGCGCGCGAGCCGCGGCTTTGCCGCCGGCGCCCGATTCTGTGGAGCCGCTGCCGTGCCTTAGCGCTGGAGTTCGCCGCGCTGGGAAACGATAGCGCGCCGTCCGCCACCGCCTTCTTCTCAACTCGCACACAAACGCCCATGAACAAGGTATTGCGTCTCTCTGATCTGATCGCCGAAGGCAAGCTTTCCGGCAAACGCGTGTTCATCCGCGCCGATCTGAACGTGCCGCAGGACGATCAAGGCAACATCACCGAAGACACCCGTATCCGCGCCTCCGTGCCGGCCATCAAGGCCGCGCTCGACGCCGGCGCCGCCGTGATGGTCACGTCGCACCTGGGCCGCCCGACCGAGGGCGCGTTCAAGCCGGAAGACTCGCTCGCGCCGGTCGCGAAGCGTCTGGCCGATCTGCTCGGCCGTGACGTGCCGCTGGTCGCCAACTGGGTCGAAAACGGCGTGAACGTCGCGCCGGGCGCGGTCGTGCTGTTGGAAAATTGCCGCGTCAACACGGGCGAAAAGAAAGATTCCGACGAGCTCGCGCAAAAAATGGCGAAGCTCTGCGACATCTACGTGAACGACGCGTTCGGCACCGCGCACCGCGCCGAAGCGACCACCCACGGGATCGCCAAATACGCGCCCATCGCGTGTGCCGGCCCGCTGCTGGCGGCTGAACTCGAAGCGCTCGGCAAGGCGCTCGGCGCGCCGAAGCGCCCGCTGGTGGCGATCGTCGCCGGTTCGAAGGTGTCGACCAAGCTGACCATTCTGAAATCGCTGGCCGACAAGGTCGATCAGCTGATCGTCGGCGGCGGTATCGCCAATACGTTCATGCTGGCCGCTGGCCTGAAGATCGGCAAGTCGCTCGCCGAAGCCGATCTGGTGGACGAAGCCAAAGTGATTATCGAGGCCGCCAAGGCCCGCGGCGCCTCGGTGCCGATCCCGATGGACGTGGTCACGGCCAAGGAGTTTTCGCCGACCGCCAAGGCTGAAGTGAAAGCCGTCGCCGACGTACAGGACGACGACCTGATCCTCGACATCGGACCGGAAACCGCCAAGGTGCTCGCCTTGCAACTGGAAAAGGCCGGCACGATCGTATGGAACGGCCCGGTCGGCGTGTTCGAATTCGACCAGTTCGGCAACGGCACGAAGACGCTCGCGGACGCCATCGCCAAGTCGTCGGCGTTCTCGATCGCGGGCGGCGGCGACACGCTCGCGGCGATCGCCAAATACGGCATCCACGACAAGATCAGCTATATCTCGACCGGCGGCGGCGCCTTCCTCGAGTTCCTCGAGGGCAAGAAACTGCCCGCTGTCGAAGTTCTGGAATCGCGGGCTTAACGTGACGGCGCGCTCCCCCATGACAAAGTCTGCAAAAACGCGTGGCGCCAAGTCGCCGCGCAACACCGAAGCAGCACAGGCAGGGGAGCGCGCAGCGCGCTCCGCGGCCACCCAGGCTGCGGCGGACCCGACCGCGGCGAACCTCACGGAAACGCCGCAACCCACAGAATCCGGCTCGCCCCTCGCGCCCGCGGAGTTGACCACTACCGGCGAAGCAGCGTACTTGTCCACCGGACAAGCCGCGCAATCGCAGGCAGAACTCCCGGACGACGAGGTCGCGCTCGCCGAACCGCCAGCACGCCCTGTGCTGGTGTCGAACACCGCTTCACCCCATAAAGCGACGCTGGTTTCAACCGGCGCGCAGCCCCCGGCAGCATCTTTCGGTGCGCAGCCTCCGCATCCGACTCGCAGCGCTTTTCCCAGCGATCCTATCCAGACGAGGAGACTCATGCATCGCGCCACCAAGATTGTCGCCACCATCGGACCGGCTTCCAGCACGCCGGAAATCCTGCTCAAAATGATTCAGGCAGGACTCGACGTGGTGCGGCTCAATTTCTCGCACGGCACCGCCGACGACCACCGCCAGCGCGCCGAATTCGTGCGCGAGGCGGCCCGCCAGGCCGGCCGTGAAGTCGCCATCATGGCTGATTTGCAGGGCCCGAAAATTCGGGTCGGTAAGTTTGAAAACGGCAAGATCATGCTGGTCGCCGGCGAGCCGTTCATCCTCGACGCCGAATGCGAACTCGGCAACGAGCAGCGTGCCGGGCTCGACTATAAAGACCTGCCGCGCGACCTGAAACCGGGCGACGTGCTGTTGCTCAACGACGGCCTGATCGTGCTGGACGTCGCGCGCGTGATCGGCAGCGAAATCCATACGATCGTCAAGATTGGCGGCGAGCTGTCGAACAACAAGGGGATCAACCGCCAGGGCGGCGGTCTGTCGGCGCCCGCGCTGACCGCGAAAGACATGGAAGACATCCGCACGGCGATGTCGCTCGGCGTCGACTATGTCGCGGTCTCGTTCCCGAAAAACGCCACCGACATGGAAATGGCTCGCCAACTGGCGAACATCGCCGGTGCGCCGTTCGGCATCAAGCCGAAGATGATCGCCAAGATCGAGCGCGCGGAAGCGATTCCGGCGCTGCAAGGCATTCTCGACGCGTCGGACGGCATCATGGTCGCGCGGGGCGATCTGGCCGTGGAAGTGGGCAATGCCGCAGTCCCGGCGCTGCAAAAGCGCATGATTCGGATGGCGCGTGAATCGAACAAGTTCGTGATCACCGCGACCCAGATGATGGAGTCGATGATCTACGCACCGGTGCCGACCCGCGCTGAAGTATCGGACGTCGCCAACGCGGTGCTGGACGGCACCGACGCGGTGATGCTGTCGGCGGAATCGGCGGCGGGCAAGTACCCGGTGCAGACCATCGAAACGATGGCGGCGATCTGCGTCGAAGCCGAGAAGTCGGAGCAGTCGGAGCTGGACAAGGATTTCCTCGATCGCACGTTCACCCGCATCGACCAGTCGATCGCGATGGGCGCGCTCTTCACCGCCTATCACCTGGGCGCGAAGGCGATCGTGGCGTTGACCGAATCCGGTTCGACCGCGCTGTGGATGTCGCGCCACTGGACCCACGTGCCGATTTTCGCGCTCACGCCGCGGGTTGGCAGCGAACGCGCCATGGCGCTGTACCGCAACGTGACCTCGCTGCATCTGGACACCAACACCGACCGCGACACCGCGTTGCAACAGGCGCTGGAAACCGTGGTGAGCAAGGGTTACGCGTCGCACGGCGACATGGTGGTGCTGACTGTCGGCGAGCCGATGGGTCAGGCCGGCGGCACGAATACGCTGAAAATCGTGCGAGTCGGCGAGCCGTATTGATTTGATTGGCAGCCACTGTCCGGCATGGGACGAGAGCCGACGCCCAAGGCGCCAACTCTCGTCGACAGGAGACAGACTGCCCGATCGGCACGGAGATGATTTAAGCGAAGCAGCTGCATGCCCCGCGAGAGGCGGCGCACTCGCTCCAATCGCGCATGGCGGCGTCCAGGAACGCCCGGCGCTTTAGGGCAGGTGTGGACAGGTGTACAGCGGGTATGCGGTTTGCTTCGCGATAAAATCGCCCAAAAGATGCCGACGGCACAAGAATTCGTTTCAATCTAAGGAGTTAAGCATGCCTCTCGTATCAATGCGTCAACTGCTGGACCATGCCGCCGAAAACGGCTATGGCCTGCCGGCATTCAACGTGAACAATCTGGAGCAGGTGCAGGCGATCATGATGGCGGCCGACAAGGTCAACGCGCCGGTCATCATGCAGGCTTCGGCCGGTGCGCGTAAGTACGCGGGCGAGCCGTTTCTGCGCCATCTGATCGAAGCCGCGGTCGAGTCGTACCCGCATATTCCGGTCGTGATGCACCAGGACCACGGCCAGTCGCCGGCGGTCTGCATGGCGGCGATCCGCAGCGGTTTCACCAGCGTGATGATGGACGGTTCGCTCGAAGCCGACGGCAAGACCGTCGCGTCGTACGAGTACAACGTCGAAGTGTCGCGCCGTGTGGTGGACGCCGCGCACTCGATCGGTATCACGGTGGAAGCGGAACTGGGCGTGCTCGGTTCGCTGGAAACCATGAAGGGCGACAAGGAAGACGGTCACGGTGCCGAAGGCACGATGACCCGCGAACAACTGCTGACCGATCCGGAGCAGGCCGCCGACTTCGTCAAGCTGACGCAATGCGACGCATTGGCGATCGCGATCGGTACGTCGCACGGCGCGTACAAGTTCAGCAAGAAGCCCACGGGCGATATTCTGTCGATCCAGCGCATCAAGGAAATCCACCAGCGCATTCCGAACACCCATCTGGTGATGCACGGTTCGTCGTCGGTGCCGCAGGAACTGCTCGCGGAAATCCGCGAGTTCGGCGGCGACATGAAGGAAACCTACGGCGTGCCGGTCGAGGAAATTCAGGAAGGCATCAAGAACGGCGTGCGCAAGGTCAACATCGACACCGACCTGCGTCTGGCGATCACCGGCGCGATCCGC
Source organism: Paraburkholderia sp. BL21I4N1 (assembly GCF_002973525.1). Lineage (GTDB taxonomy): Bacteria > Pseudomonadota > Gammaproteobacteria > Burkholderiales > Burkholderiaceae > Paraburkholderia. The sequence continues at coordinate 78,524 of NZ_PVEN01000008.1, read as the reverse complement.
CGCTACATGGCGACCAATCCAGGCAAGTTCGATCCACGCGATTACCTGAAGCCGGCGCGCGACGCCGCCATGAAGATCTGTATCGAGCGTTACACGCAATTCGGCTGCGAAGGCCAGGCTGGCAAGATCAAGCCGGTTTCGCTTGATAAAATCGCGGAGAAGTACAAATCGGGCGAGCTCGCGCAACTCGTGCGCTAAGCCCCTTTAGTCCGCTAAGCTGATATCTGGCCCGTTGCCCAGGCTGTATGCCTGGCCATCCGGCCAGGTTGTGGTTAGACCGCCGTTCCCGCATCATCCGGGGAACGGCGTTTCCCTTTTGTTCCGGTCACACTTTTTGCCCCACTTTTAGCGAACCACGACGATGTCTACCCTCTACGAATCCACGCTCCGCTCGCTGCCGTTGCTCGGCCGCGGTAAAGTCCGCGACAACTATGCGGTGGGCAACGACCAGTTGCTGATCGTCACGACCGACCGTCTGTCGGCGTTCGACGTCATCATGGGCGAGCCGATTCCGAATAAAGGGCGCGTGCTCAACGAAATGGCGAACTTCTGGTTCGACAAACTCAAGCACGTGGTGCCGAATCACCTGACGGGCGTGGCGCCTGAATCCGTGGTGGCGGCCGACGAAGTCGAGCAGGTCAAGGGCCGCGCCGTGGTGGTGAAGCGCCTCGAGCCGATTCTCGTCGAAGCCGTGGTGCGCGGCTATCTGGCCGGCAGCGGCTGGAAAGACTACCAGGCCACCGGTTCGGTGTGCGGCGTGGAATTGCCGGCGGGTCTGCAAAACGCGCAGAAGCTGCCCGAGCCGATCTTCACGCCGGCCGCCAAGGCCGAAATGGGTCATCACGACGAAAACATCACGTACAACGAGATGGAGCGTCGAATCGGCACCGAACTGTCGGCCACGATCCGCGACATCTCGATCAAGCTGTACAAGGAAGCGGCGGATTACGCGGCGACCCGCGGCATCATCATCGCCGACACCAAGTTCGAATTTGGCCTGGATAACCACGGCAAGCTGTATCTGATGGACGAAGCGTTGACTGCGGATTCGTCGCGCTTCTGGCCGGCGGATCAGTACCAGGTCGGCACCAACCCGCCGTCGTTCGACAAGCAGTTCGTGCGCGACTGGCTCGAAACGCAAACGTGGAAGAAGGAACCGCCGGCGCCGAAGCTGCCGGACGACGTGGTCACGAAGACGGGCGAAAAGTATCAGGAAGCGCTCGAACGCCTGACCGGCCAAAAGCTCGCCTGATGACGGTTTGCACGGATCGAGACACAAGGAAGCCGTAACATGAGTGAAGCTCAAACCGCCCATACGCATGGCGCGCCGGTTGTTGGCGTGCTGATGGGCTCCAGTTCCGACTGGGAAGTGATGAAAAACGCCGTGGCGATTCTGCAGGAATTCGGCGTGCCGTACGAAGCGAAGGTGGTGTCCGCCCACCGCATGCCCGACGAAATGTTCGCCTATGCTGAAAGCGCGCGCGAGCGCGGCATCCGCGCGATCATCGCGGGCGCGGGCGGCGCGGCGCATCTGCCGGGTATGCTGGCCGCCAAGACCACGGTGCCGGTGCTCGGCGTGCCGGTGGCGAGCAAGTACCTGAAGGGCGTCGACTCGCTGCATTCGATCGTGCAGATGCCCAAAGGCGTGCCGGTCGCCACGTTCGCGATCGGCGAGGCGGGCGCGGCGAATGCCGCGCTTTTCGCGGTGTCGATTCTGAGCGGCACGAGCGCCGAGTATGCGGAGAAACTGGCGGCATTTCGCGTGCGCCAGAACGAAGCGGCTCATGCGATGGTATTGCCGGCGCTGTAAGCGTCGGGATTGACCTTATAAAGTCCCCCGTCGATCAGAGTAAGCGCTTTGGCGGCTGCTCCGGTCCTATGCAAGAAGTTTGCTGTCCGACCCCCGGCCGGGTGCCTGCCTGTTTGTCTCAAGGCGAGTCCACCCGGCCGCGACCGACCACTAAGATGAACCCAGACAACACACCGGTTTCACCGATTCTGCCCGGCGCATGGCTTGGCATGGTCGGTGGCGGCCAGCTCGGCCGTATGTTCTGCTTTGCCGCTCAGGCCATGGGCTATCGTGTCGCCGTGCTCGATCCGGACGAAAACAGTCCGGCGGGCGCCGTGGCCGATCGCCATCTGCGCGCGGCGTACGACGACGAAGCGTCGCTGACCGAACTCGCGCGATTGTGCGCGGCGGTGTCGACCGAATTCGAGAACGTGCCGGCGGCAAGCCTCGATTTCCTCGCCAAGACCACCTTCGTCAGCCCGGCCGGCCGTTGTGTCGCCGTGGCGCAAGACCGCATAGCCGAGAAGCGCTTTATCGCGTCGTCCGGCGTGACGGTGGCGCCGCACGTGGTGATCGAGTCATCGGACGCGCTCGCCGCGCTCGACGACGCGGCGCTCGAAGCCGTGCTGCCCGGCATTCTCAAAACCGCCCGCATGGGTTACGACGGCAAAGGCCAGATTCGCGTGCGCAACGCGGAGGAAGTGCGCGAGGCGCATGCGTCGCTCGCCGGCGTGCCGTGCGTGCTCGAAAAGCGTTTGCCGCTGAAGTTCGAAGTCTCCGCGCTGATCGCGCGCGCGGCGGGCGGCGCGTCGGCGGTTTATCCGCTCGCGCAGAACAGCCATCGCGACGGCGTGCTGTCGCACACCATCGTGCCGGCGCCGGACGCGAGCCCGACGCTCGTCGAACAGGCGCAGCAGGCCGCGCTGCAAATCGCCGAGAAGCTCGGCTATGTGGGCGTGCTGTGCGTCGAGTTTTTCATTCTCGAAGACGGCTCGCTGGTGGCCAACGAAATGGCGCCGCGCCCGCACAATTCCGGCCACTACACGGTGGACGCCTGCGCGACCAGCCAGTTCGAACAGCAGGTGCGCGCCATGACCGGCATGCCGCTCGGCGACACGCGTCAGCACTCGCCGGCGGTGATGCTGAACATTCTCGGCGACGTGTGGTTTCCGGACGGCCCGAAGGGTGCGGCGGTCACGCCGCCGTGGCACGAAGTCGCCGCGATGCCGGCGGCGCGTCTGCACTTGTACGGCAAGGAAGAAGCGCGCTGCGGCCGCAAGATGGGCCACGTGAACTTCACCGCGGCGACGCTCGAAGAAGCCCGCACGGCCGGACGCGATTGCGCGCGGCTTTTGCACATCCTCACGAGCTGACGCGCGCATCATGCCGGATCAACCGAAACCCGCTGAAGCCGAAGGCGCCGCGAGCGCCTTGCCCGTAAGCGCCGCGCAGATCGAGCACGCGGCCGCGTTGCTCGACGCGGGCGGGCTGGTCGCGTTTCCCACGGAGACGGTGTATGGCCTCGGCGGCGACGCCGAGAGTCCGGACGCGGTCGGCCGTATTTACGCGGCGAAGGGCAGGCCGGCGAATCATCCGGTGATCGTGCATCTCGCGCCGAATGGCGATCCGAACTACTGGGTCGAGTATTTGCCCGCCGACGCGCAACGTCTGATCGACGCGTTCTGGCCGGGCCCGCTCACGCTGATTTTGAAGCGCGCCGCGCACATCGACGCAGCGGTCAGCGGCGGCCAGGATTCGGTGGGCTTGCGTTGCCCGTCGCATCCCGTGGCGCAAGCGCTGCTGCAAGCGTTCAGCGCATTGCGCGGCGGACATGGCGGCGTGGCCGCGCCGTCGGCGAACCGTTTCGGGCATGTCAGCCCGACCACCGCCCAGCATGTGCGCGACGAGTTCGGCGGTGCGATTCATGTGCTGGACGGCGGCGCGTCGGACGTGGGCATCGAATCGACGATCGTCGATCTGTCGCGCGGGTTTCCCGCGCTGTTGAGGCCGGGTCGCGTCACCCCGCAAGATATCGCCGACGTGCTAGGCGAAGCACCGCGTCTGCCGGATGGATCGGACGCTACCGCGCCGCGCGCTTCGGGCACGTTGAAGGCGCATTACGCGCCGCGCACGCCGCTGGCGTTATTGCCGTTCGGCGCGCTCGAACCCCTGCTGGCTGCGCGCGAAACGGGTGAGCGGGTTGCGCTGGTGGCACGGGCATCGCGAGCGGGCCATTGGGCTGATGCCGAAGGCGTGCATTTCATCGCCGCGCCTGAAGACCCGCATCTCTATGCGCGCGAGTTGTACGGCTTGCTCAGAGCGCTGGATCGCGCGAACGTCACGCGCATTCTGATCGAGAAGTTGCCTGACACGATCGAATGGATCGCGGTCAATGACCGTTTGGGAAGAGCCGCCGCGGCGTTCGAAGCGCAGGGTTAGCCGGCGCCGCGTGGCCCGCACCAACCACTCGCAGCCATCACTGGCACCAACAAAAACGCCCGGCTTGATCACCAAGCCGGGCGTTTTTACATAGGCATCCGTCGCCGCTGCACGGCGACCTTCAACTTACTCGCTTATTTGCCCAGACCCGTCGCCGCGATCTGTTGCGTGACGTACTGCGCGAACAGCGCGTGCAGGTGCGTGCTCGGGTGAACCAGATCCGCGAACATGTACGTCTGGTCTGCACCCGCCACCGTATAGGTCTGCGGCGAGCAGAACAGCGACGAGCCGAACTGCGCGCCATACTGAGCCGGCGTCAGGCCGTTCGTGGCGCTCGGGTTCGCGGTTGCGTACGCGGTTGCATTCGCCACCATCGAGGTCAGATTACACGCCGTGCCCGTGTTGGACACCGTGAAACCCAGCGCCTGGTAGTTCGGCAATTGCTGATCCAGCCACGTGAACGCATCGGCCACGATGACCTTGCCATTACCCACCAGCCCACGCGCCTGCAGGTTCTGCATCAGGATGCCGTTATACGCCGCGGTAATGCCCGTCAGCAGCGCGGCCGCGCCAGGCGAGGCCGCATTGGCCTGCACACCCTGCGGCGTATTGCCGATGTCCGGCACCGTCGACACCACCACGTGCGTCGCGCCCGAGCTGACGATCGTCTGAATCTGCGCGGCGAGCTGCGCGGCCGCCTGAGCGATCTGCGGATTCGGCAACTGTTGCAGGTAGCCTGCGATAAACGTCACCTGGCCCGCCGGCGTGTTCGGCAGTTGGCCGGCCGCGACGAGTTGCGGATATTGCGTGGCCAGCGCGGTGGCGAGCGCCGTCAGATTCGCCGTGGTGCCGGCGAATTGGAAAATGTCGTTCGCGCCGCCGTTGATCAGCACGAGCTGATTCGCGTTGAAGCTCGTGTTCGCGCTCAGGTAGTTGGCCACCTGGGTCACGACCGGCACCGTCGTGGCGGCCATGTTGTTCGGCGCCCAGCCTTCGCCTTGCGGATTGACGACGTCCGAGCCGCCTTGCGCATAGCCGAAGCCACCGGTTGCGACCAGCGGTTGGCCGAAGCCGCCCAGATACGCCGCGCTCAACGTGCCGCCGTAGTATTCCGCGACCTTCTGCGTCCACACTTCGCCCGGGTTGGTCGTGAAGCGGCCGCCGCCGAAGCTCGACTGAATAACCGGTGCGTACGTACCGACGTCCGACAGGCTGTCGCCGAACGACACGACCTGCAGTTTCACGCCGCCCGCCGGGGTGGCACTGGCGTTGTTGTTGTTATCGCTGCCGCCGCCGCAAGCGACGAGCATGGCAAACGCCGTGCTGGCCATGGCGATCTGCGTGACGCGCAACCAGGCTTGTTTTTTCGATGCTGTTTGTTTCATGTTGACTACATCTCCTCGTATGTGTGGCCCTTGCGCCATGTGTTGCAGGCAGCGCCCACCGCGTCGGCGGCGTGACGACAGCTTACAGAATCTTCTATGGCCTGCGCGGCGTTTCAAACGCAGTCATATGGTTTTCCTCTACGTGCGCCGTGCTGCTCGAAGCGGCCGAGCCCGCGGCGCGACGTGCATGATATTCCGCCGCCCACGCGGGCGGCGCAAACAGCGCGCGCCACTTGTTGCGCCAGCCGCGCACGCTCGCGAAGTCGGCGGCCATCGACGTCCATTCGTGAAACGTCGCCGTCAGCGGGTTGTAGGTAGGCAGCGGTTCGACGATGCCGTACACCGGCGCGTCGTGCGGATCTTCTTCCACGTAGCTGCCGAACAGGCGATCCCAGATCACCAGCACGCCGGCATAGTTGCGGTCGATGTAGCGGTCGTTGCGCGCGTGATGCACGCGATGAATCGACGGTGTGTTGAACACGTATTCGAGCCAGCCGAGCTTGCCGATGGCTTGCGTATGCACGAAGAACTGGAAGCCGAGATTGATCAGCACGATGGCGACGATCTGCTTCGGCGGAAAGCCGAGTACGGCGAGCGGTAGCCAGAACAGCCACATGCCGGCGATCGGATACATCAGGCTCTGGCGGAACGCGGTCGAAAAGTTCATCCGCTCCGACGAGTGATGCACGACATGCGCGGCCCACAACCAGCGCACGCGATGGCTGCAACGATGGAACACGTAGTAGAGCAGATCCTGCGCGACGAACAGCACCACGAACGAGACCCAGTTGGCCCGCCACGTGGTGACGCGATAGTGATCGTAGAAGAACGCGTAGACGGGAATGATGGCGAGCCACGCGAGCTTGTCGGCGGCTTGCTGCATCAGCGCGAGCGCGGCGTTGCAGAACGTGTCGCGCCAGCTATAAAGCTGTGCGCCCGGGCGTGTGCGCCGCAGGTGCCACGCCTCCCAGCCGATGCATGCGAGAAAGACCGGCGCCATGGCGAGCAGCAGCAATTCCGCATCGAATTGCATCGTGTCTTCCTCCGTGGTCCCTGGCCGCTGCGCCGTGCGCAGCGGGTCGTGTCGTTATTGTTTGATTAGGCCACGCGACCGCTACGGATGCATGGCTTGCGCGCCACGCGGAGCGTTTCACGCGCACCTCAAACACTGCCCGACAGCGTACACGCTTGGGAGCATTGCGGCGCGCGGCTTCGCTAGAAGAAAACCTCAGTGGGCCGCGCGCTGGTGCGGGTTTTTCCTGGGCTTGCTGCTGCGGTTGCCGCGCGGTTCCGCAACGGGATCGGACACTTTCGTGAACCCCTGGGACGGACCCTGGTAGACCCATTCGAGCAAGGCATCATGCGCCGCGCGCGCGGCTTCCGAATGCGGATCGTTGATCAGGCTGACGACCACGTAAGTATTGCCGTCCGCCGACGCCACGTAGCCTGCGATGGCCCGCACGTCGCGCAAGGTGCCGGTCTTGATGTGCGCATTGCCGCCCGCGCCCTGGTTGGTGAGGCGGTTGCGCATGGTGCCGTCCACGCCCGCGATGGGCAGCGACTCCACGAACACCTGGGCGACCGGACTCGCATTGGCCCGCTGCAACAGATCGGCGAGCGAGAGCGCCGTGACGTGTTCGTCGCGCGACAGGCCCGAGCCGTTGTCGAGCGTCAGGTACTCCATGTCCACAGCGTCGCGGCGCAGAAACGCCTGGATCGCGCGGGCGGATTTGGCGGGTGTTGCAGGCGGCTTTTCTTCGGTGGCGCCGATGGTCAGGAACAGATTGCGCGCCATCGTGTTGTTGCTGAACTTGTTGATGTCGCGAACGATGTCGGCCAGCATCGGCCCTTCGTGCGTGGCGACCAGTTTGGCGCCGACCGGCACCGCGCCTTCGCGGGTCGCGCCGTTGAAGGTGCCGCCGGTTTGCTGCCACAGCGCGAGAAAGCCGCCCGCGAAAAACGCCGAGTGATCGAGCACCGCGACGTTGATCGTGCGCGGACCGCAGCGCACCGAATAGTCGCCGCTGAACGACGCGACGACCGTGCCGTTCGGCTGTGGCGTAACGCTCGGCGAGACCGTCGACGCATCGCCACGGCACGGACCGTTGACCGCGTGCATCTGATTGTCGATCTGCAATTGCGCGAGCGCGGGCAGCACGTCGATCGCGACGCTGCCATCGGGCGACGGCGTCAGCGTGAACGACAGCGACTTGAATGCGTACAGCAGCGGATCGGGGCCGACGTTGTACGGCGCGGTGGCGTCGTCGTCGAACGGCGGCAGGTCGCGCGTGGACGGATCGAAGTAGCGCTTGTCGAGCACCAGCGCGCCGTCGATTCCGGTGATGCCCGCCTTGTGGATCTTCTGCACGAGGTCGATCAATTCTTCCGGCACGAGCTTCGGATCGCCCGTGCCCTGAATGTAAAGATTGCCGTGCAGTACGCCGTTTGCGTCGACGGTGCCGTCCGAATACGCGCTGGTGCGCCAGCGATAGTCGGGGCCGAGAATCGACAGGCCGGAATAGGTGGTGACGAGTTTCATCGTCGAGGCGGGCATCATCGGTTTGCCGGCGTTCAGCGCGACGATCGGCGTGCGGTCGCCGACCTTTTCGATGACCACGCTGATCGACGACAACGGCACGTGCGCGCGTTGCAAGCCGAGCATGACCGATTGCGGCAATACGGTGGTGACGTTGACGCTCGGGTGCGTTGCCTTGACACGCGCCTGCGCGGTGAGTGGCAACGAGGCTGCGGCGCCGCTAGCGAACAGGGCGCAGGCGAGCATCCACCCAGCCGCGGGCCGCTGCGCGACACGGCGCTGCAGGTAGGCTGAAGCGGGAGCGGGAGCGGGAGCGGAAAACCATTGCGAACGCAGCGCGCCACGATGCAGGCGGCGTGCGAGAGAAGACAGAAAAGCGTGCGTCATGGACGGGCGAAAAAGCAAAATGTCAGGGCGTGGGGTACGCGGCAATCCAGGCAGGGAGGCATCGAAGCGCGTCGCATACTCGCGCCGCGCGACGCAAAGCGCCCATTGTAGAGACATGCCGTGAGGCTGCGGTGAAAAAAGCGTCAAGCGGCGTGCATGGCGATGGCGAGCGCTAGAATGCGGCATCGCTTAACGTTTCGGAACGGATAACCATGCGCATCTTGCTAGTCGAAGACGACCGGATGATCGCCGAAGGTGTGCGCAAGGCGCTGCGCGGCGAAGGCTTCGCGGTGGACTGGGTGGAAGACGGCGATGCGGCGCTCAGCGCGGCCGGCTCGCAACCTTACGATCTGGTGCTGCTCGATCTCGGCCTGCCCAAGCGCGACGGTCTCGACGTGCTGCGCACGTTGCGCGCGCGCGGTCACGCGCTGCCGGTGCTGATCGTGACCGCGCGCGACGCGGTGGCCGATCGCGTCAAAGGGCTCGACGCCGGCGCCGACGATTACCTTGTCAAACCTTTCGATCTCGACGAACTCGGCGCCCGCATGCGTGCGTTGATCCGTCGTCAATCGGGCCGCAGCGATTCGACGATTCGCCACGGCAATCTGACGCTCGATCCCGCTTCGCATCAGGTCACGCTCGACGGCTCGCCGGTGGCCTTGTCGGCGCGTGAATTCGCGCTGCTGGAAGCGTTGCTCGCGCGCCCCGGCGCCGTGCTGTCGAAGAGTCAGCTCGAAGAAAAAATGTACGGCTGGGGCGAGGAGATCGGCAGCAATACTGTCGAGGTCTACATTCACGCGCTGCGCAAGAAGCTCGGCGCGGAACTGATTCGCAACGTACGCGGCCTCGGCTACATGATCGCGAAGGACGCCTGAGCCGATGCGTTCGATTCGTCGTCAATTGCTGATCTGGTTGCTGGCGCTGGTATTGCTCGGCGTCGGCATTGCGGGGTGGCTGATTTACCGCCAGGCGCTGGCGGAAGCCAACGAACTGTTCGATTACCAACTGGAGCAGATTGCCGCGGCACTGCCGTCGGAACCGTTCTCGCAGGTGCTCGCTTCGCGCGATACCGGCGACGAAGGCATCGTCCTGCAGATCTGGAATCGCAATGGCGTGCTGATGTACTACTCGCGTCCACGGGCGCCGCTCGCGCCGCGCGCCGAACTGGGTTTTTCGACCGAGCACACCGAGCGCGGCGACTGGCGAGTGTATGGCGCGATCGTCGGCGATAACGTCGTGCAACTGGCGCAGCCGGTGTCGGTGCGCAACCGTCTTGCCGCGAGCGTCGCGCTGCGCACGCTGTGGCCGCTGATCGTGCTGCTGCCGTTGATGGGCGTGGCGGTGTGGGTGATCGTCGGGCGCGGTCTGAAGCCGCTGCGGCGTGTTACCAGCGCGCTCGACACGCGCCATCCCGAAGCGCTCGATCCGTTGCCCGATCAGCGTCTGCCGCTCGAAGTGCAACCGCTCGTGCGGGCGTTGAACGGCCTGCTCGAACGGCTCGCCACCGCGCTCGACATTCAGAAAGCATTCGTTGCCGATGCCGCGCACGAATTGCGCACGCCGCTCGCCGCCGTGCAGATTCAATCGCAACTGGTGGCACGCGCCAAGGACGACGCTTCCCGCAGCGAAGCGCTGGCCGATCTGCAGGCGGGCGTGACGCGCGCCACGCGTCTCGCCGAACAACTGCTGGCGCTCGCGCGTTCCGAGCCGGACGGCCTCGCCGCCACCGACGCGATCGATCTGCGTGCGTTGCTGCAGGACTGCGTGGTGAAGTACTTGCCGCTGGCGCAGAATCGCGGCGTCGATCTTGGCATCGACGCGAGCGAAGCCGCCACGGTGATCGGCGACGCCGACGCCTTGCGCGTGATGTTCAACAACCTCGTGGACAACGCAACCAAATACACACCGCGCGGCGGCCGGGTGGATGTCAGTCTGCACGTCGAGGAAGGGCACCCCACCGTGCGGATCGCCGACAGCGGACCCGGCATCGAGCCGGCCGAACGGGATCGCGTGTTCGACCGTTTTTATCGCGCGGGCGCCAGTGCGAACCGCGTGCGCACCGATGTGGCGGGCAGCGGCCTGGGACTGGCGATCGTGCGCCGGATCGCCACGCAGCACCACGCGGCCGTGTCGCTCGACGAGTCACCGGCGGGCGGCTTGCAGGTCGACGTGCGCTTCTGAGGAAGCGGAGGCTTTCTGTTCGTAAAGTGGCTTAAACCGGGCTTAAACCGGGCTTAAGCGCGGCTTAAAGCGGCCCTAACGATCGGCCGGAAGCGATCTGGCGCTGCTTAAGACTCCTTTAAGCGATGCCCCGTACGCTTCGAGTCATCCAGTAGCCTCTTTCTCCCAGTCAGGAGTACACGATGAACGCGAAAACCTTGTCCCGCAGCGCTGTTGCAGTAGCTGTCGCCGTGGCGCTGTCCGCCGGCTATGTGGCGGGGCATCGCGACGTGCCCGCGCCGCAGGTGATCGCGCCGGCGCAAGCCGCGATGATGCCCGCCGAAGCCGCGGCCAAAACCGGCATTCCCGATTTCTCGGGCCTGGTCGAAACCTACGGCCCGGCCGTCGTCAACATCAGCGCGAAGCACGTGGTCAAGCAGACCGCGCTGCGCAGCCAGGGCAACGGCGGCAATGCCGGCGGCAATCAGTTGCCGATCGATCCGAGCGATCCGTTCTACCAGTTCTACAAGCACTTCTTCGGCGGAATGCCGGGCATGCAAGGCGGCGACGGCGGCGATGCGGCCGATCAGCCGAGCGCGAGCCTGGGCTCGGGCTTTATCGTCAGCAGCGACGGTTATATTCTGACCAACGCGCACGTGGTGGACGGGGCCAACGTCGTCACCGTGAAGCTCACCGACAAGCGCGAATTCAAGGCCAAGGTGATCGGCGCGGACAAGCAGTCCGACGTCGCCGTGCTGAAGATCGACGCGAGCAATCTGCCGACCGTGAAGATCGGCGATCCGCGTCAGAGCAAGGTCGGACAGTGGGTGGTCGCGATTGGCTCGCCTTACGGTTTCGACAACACGGTGACCTCGGGCATCATCAGCGCGAAGTCGCGTTCGCTGCCCAACGAGAACTACACGCCGTTCATCCAGACCGACGTGCCGGTGAATCCGGGTAATTCGGGCGGCCCGCTGTTCAATCTGCAAGGCGAAGTGATCGGCATCAACTCGATGATCTACTCGCAGACCGGCGGCTTCCAGGGGCTGTCGTTCGCGATCCCGATCAATGAAGCGATCAAGGTCAAGGACGACATCGTCAAGACCGGCCACGTCAGCCGCGGTCGCCTCGGCGTCGCGGTGCAGGGCATGAACCAGACGCTGGCCAATTCGTTCGGGCTGCAGAAGCCGCAAGGCGCGCTGGTCAGCTCGGTCGATCCTGGCGGACCGGCGGCGAAGGGCGGCTTGCAGCCGGGTGACGTGATTCTATCGGTGAACGGCGAAACGGTCGGCGATTCGACGGATCTGCCGGCCCAGGTCGCGGGTCTGGCGCCGGGTACCTCGGCCACCGTGCAAGTGTGGCGCGATAAGGCCACCAAGGATCTGAAGGTGACGATCGGCTCGCTGTCGGATGCGAAGGTCGCCTCCGACAAGGTGGATCAGCCGACCCAGTTGCAAGGCCGTCTCGGCGTGGCGGTGCGACCGCTGACGCCGGAAGAGAAGAGCGGCGCCTCGATCTCGCACGGTTTGCTGGTGCAGCAGTCGGGCGGCGCGGCGGAAAGCGCCGGCATTCAGCCGGGCGACGTGATTCTCGCGGTCAATGGCCGGCCGATCACCACCGTCGATCAATTGAAGCAGATGATCGCCAGCGCCGGCAACAGCATCGCGCTGCTGATCCAGCGGGACAACGCGCAGATCTTCGTGCCGGTGGATCTGGGCTGATCGGTCGGCGGGCAGGGCGCGGCCGCGTGGCGTCCTGCCCCCGGCAGCGTGCGGGACCGACCGACTGGCGGGCCGATTGGCCGATCTACCCGGGACTTGATGTAACGCTTGCCGGTCCTTGCACTTACTGCCCGCGGACCGGCATTTTTTTATCCGTTTTTATCGCTGTATACGGCAATCACGCAGTACCGAAATAAGGCGCTGTGCGCCATGCAGTGCGGCGCAACAGCGGTTTCCCAACGACGCGATCTGACCTGTGGCACGCAGGTTGCGTCTGCCTTGATCCGGGCCGTCGCGGGACGGCGCCGGAAGGGATACGACCTCAACAAGGAGCGAACCGATGAAAACCCAACGCAATCAGCGAAGGATCGTAGCCGCCGCGCTGTGCGCAGCGCTCACGCTCGGTCTGGCGGGCGGCGCGTATGCACAGCAGTCGAATGGCACCACCGGCGGCACGACCACCGACGACAGCAGCGCGGGCAATGTCAACGGCGACGGCATGCCGCAAATCCAGCACAAGGGCGACGTCGCGTTCGTGTCGGGCGGCGTGGGCCAGGACGAATCGAAGGCGCTGCAGCATGCGCAAAGCCAGTGGCCGTTGTCGTTACGCTTCACGGGCCCCGGCTCCGACTTTCTCGCGGACGTTCACGTGCGAGTCGTCGATGCGCATGACGGCGAAGTGTTGACGGCCACGTCGCGTGGACCGTACATGCTGGTCAAGCTGCGCCCAGGCCGCTACACGGTGCATGCGCAGTACAAGGACCGCGACCAGAGCAAGGCGGTGACGATCCCGGCCAAGGGCTCCGCGAAGGCGGACTTCTATTGGGCAACGCAGTAACGCGTCTGATCCGGCCGGGCGGCCTTTGTCGCGCGATTCAGGAAGCTCGCGCACTGGCGGGAAGTTTGGCCGATAATGAAGCCACGGGCGCGCCCCGTGGCTTTTCCGTTTGTACGACCCGTTCGCACAACGCACCTCATCACGGAGCCGGGACATGAGCGATGCCTTGACACCTCACGGAAGCCCCGGCGCGGGCGCGGGCGGCCATACCATCTCGATCACCGGCAACAGTCACCGGGTGCGGATGATTCACGGCGGCGTCACCATGGCCGACACCCAGGCCGGGCTCACGCTCTCGGAAACCGGTCTGCCGGACGTGTTCTATTTCCCGCGCGCGGACGTGAACATGGCCCGCCTCGAACGCTCCACGCACACGTCGCACTGCCCGTTCAAGGGCGACGCGTCATACTTCCATCTACGCACCGAAGACGGCCTGATCGAGAACGCCGTCTGGAGCTACGAAACGCCGCTCGATCCGGCGCAACAGATCAAAGGGTATCTGGCGTTTTACGCATCGCGCGTCGATCGCATCGATCAGACTTCCTGATCGGGCCACGCGCGTTTATCGGGGGAGGCTGCAATGGAATTGAACGACGCGTTAAGAATTCCGCTTGGCGCCTCCGACGTCTGGGAAGCGCTGCAAGACCTCGCGCTGTTGCGCGCCAGCCTCGATAACTGTGAGTCGTTCACGCGCCTCGCCCACGGCGAATACGAACTGGTATTGACGGTGCCGCTCGGGCCGTTGCGCGCGCGATATGAAGCGCGCGCCCACGTGGCGGGCCAGGATTCCGGACCGGCCGACGCGCAGCGCCGCACCATCAACTTCAAGGCGCGCGCCGAAGGCATCGGCGCGCTGCGAGGGCAGATCGAAGTGCGTTTGCGCGCGGACGAAAGCACGCTCGGCGCGGGCAAGCAGCGCGGCACACGGATCGATTACACGATCTGGGCGACCTCGTCCGGACCGCTCGCCGAACTGCCCACACGCCAGCTCGAAAACGCGCTGCATCAGCTGGCGGACGATTTCTTCGCCGAATTCGACGCGGTGGTGCGAGCGAAATACGGAGCAGGTCCGAATCGCGCGCGGGGTTCGGCGGCGCGTCGCCAGCATGTGTTTTTGCGGCCGATCAACCTCGGCGGCATCGCGCGGCGCACACGCGCGGATCACAACGCGCTGACCGGGCGGGCGGCGAGCGCATCGCACGGCGCGTCGCATGGCGCGTCGCATGGCGTCTCGCGGCACGAGTCGAGTCCGCATGCGCTGCCTTATTGGGCCTGGGCGGCGATGATTTTTCTGGTCGCGTTGCTGTTGTATGTGGCGCGCTGGATTAGCGAGCGTTGAGGGTTGGTTTGGCGCTTGCGCGATCGTTTGAATGTCGCGTCGATGCGACTACGAAATCCAGGCGACGGACTACGAAACGCCGTTGGTGGCGTGGTCTCCTGAACGCCACGTCACGCAGTCGCTCCCTTCATGCGCGCCTGCTTCGCGACAATCTTCCGGCTTACTAAAACGACGCGAGCCCGTTTTGCGGTCCGCGTGAGCCGCATTCCACCTTCCCCATCCTCACGCGCCGCGAAACTCCCGCCGCCAGGCGGACGGCGACGTCCGAAACGCTTCCGCGAAATGCTGCCGTAATGAAGCGGTCGAACCGAACCCCGCGATCGCCGCGATCGCTTCCACCGATTCGTCGCTGCTCTCCAGCAGCTGCTGCGCGCGTGCGAGCCGTTGCGCCAGCAGCCACGCGCTGACGGTCGCGCCGGTGGCGAGCCGGAAGCGTCGCGTGAAGGTGCGGCGGCTCATCAAGGCGCGCGCGGCCAGCGTGTCCAGCGTGTGAGGGGCGTCCAGATTGCCGCTCACCCAGTCGAGCAGGCCGGACAGCCGGTCGCCGCGCACGTTCGGCGGAATCGGCTGCTGGACGTATTGCGCCTGACCGCCTTGCCGATGCGGCGACACCACCAGCCGGCGCGCTACATAGTTGGCGACTTCCGCGCCGCACATCTTGCGCAGCACGTGCAGACAACAGTCGAGGCCGGCGGCGGTTCCGGCCGAGGTCAACACGTTGCCGTCGTCGACGTAGAGCACGTCGGGGTCGAGCCGCACGCGCGGGAAGCGGCGCGCGAAGTCGTCGGCGCAGGCCCAGTGAGTGGAGGCCGGACGGCCGTCGAGAATGCCGGCGGCGGCCAGCACGAATGCGCCCAGACAGAGTCCGACCAGTTGCACGCCGCGTGCATGCGCCGCGCGCAAGGCGGCGAGTAGCTCGGCGGGCGGCGTCTCGTCCGGATCGCGCCAGCTTGGGACGATGATGGTGTCGGCGTCGGCGAGCGCTTCGAGTCCGTGGGTGACGGCGATCGAGAAACCGGCGGTGGTGGTCAGCGGGCCGGCTTCGGCGGCGCAGACGCGAAAGTCGAAATCGGGCAGGCCGCCGCCGCTGCGGTCTTCGCCGAATACCACGCAGGGTACGGAGAGATGGAACGGGCTGATGCGGTCGAACGCGACGACGGCGACGACGTGGCGGGACGGGGAGGCCGAAGCCGAAGCGGACGCGGGAACAGAAGCCGCCATCGATTACCTCGAAAGAATCAACAATGGCCTGATTCTATCGATTCATGTCATCCGGGTCACTGTCATGAAATTCGCCGCCGGCCAACAATGCAGTCATCGCCGCCGCTCATCAGGCACCGCCCAGCCGGGCAGACGCCGGTGGCGCGAACCCTCGAACCCTCGAATCATTTGCGACAGGAGTCTTGCCATGACCACACCGCGCCGTGCGCTGATCGTTATCGACGTGCAGAACGAATACGTGACCGGCAATCTGCCGATCGAATATCCGGACGTGCAGCACTCGCTCGCCAACATCGGCCGTGCGATCGATGCGGCGCACGCCGCCCAGATCCCGGTCGTGGTGGTCCAGCACCTCTCGGCGGCGACCTCGCCGCTGTTCGCGCGCGGCAGCGCCGGGGCGGAACTGCATCCAGTCGTGACCTCGCGCGCTTACGATCACCTCGTGGAAAAAGCCATGGCGAGCGCGTTCGCCGGGACCGACCTCGCCGACTGGCTGGCCGCGCGGCAGATCGATACGCTGACGATCGTCGGTTACATGACGCACAACTGCGATGCGTCGACGATCAACCATGCGGTCCACGCCGGGCTGGCAGTCGAATTCCTGGCGGACGCAACCGGCTCGGTGCCGTACGAAAACAGCGCGGGTTTCGCCAGCGCGAAGGACATTCACCACGCGTTCAGCGTGGTGTTGCAGTCGACCTTTGCGGCGGTGGCCAGTACGGACGCGTGGCTCGCGGCCGTGAAAAACGGCACGCAGTTGCAGAAAGGCGATATCTATTCGTCGAACCAGAAGGCGCGGGCGCGCCGGAACGCCGCGTAAGCGGGAGGGCGTAAAAAAAGCGGCCGGGGTTGCTCACCCGGCCGCTTTTTTGCGTCACCCATCAGGTCCTTCCTGGTTAGCGAGCCGACTCACCCGCCAACCTTTCGGCTGGGCTCTTCAACAACGCTGGACTCAACCGCAACGCGTCGAACATTCCCTCCACCATGCGCTGCGCGTAAGCGCCGAAATCCGTCGCGTCGGGCAGGAACAGCATGTCGCGCAACGAGCCGCTGACGAATGCATGCACCATCGCCGCCGCCAGCCGCGTATCGAGGTCCGCCGGCATTTGCCCCTTGGAGATCGCGTTACGCAGACCGCCTTCGATTTTCATCAGCCCCTCGCGCATGTTGGTCTGGTAGCGGATCCGCACCGGACCCATTTCCTCGACCAGCTCGCATTTCAGGAACAGGATGTCGAACACGCGGCGACGATGCGGGTCGTTGGCGGTGTCGCGCAGGCAGACCACGCAGATTTCCATCAGACGCCCGAGCGGATCGGGCTCGTTGGGGTCCAACGACGCGGCTTTGAGTTCGTCCAGCGGCAGCAGCACGCGGTCGAACATTTCGGTAAACAGATCGCTCTTATGCGCGAAGTGCCAGTAGATCGCGCCGCGTGTGACGCCCGCCGCCTGCGCGATGTCGGCCAGCGACGTGCGCGATACGCCCTTCTCGAAGAAGACCCGCTCGGCTGCGTCGAGAATGCTGGTGCGCGTCTCAAGCGCTTCTTCTTTGGTTCTTCGGACCATATTCGTGTGACTCGCCGTGATTGTGGGGTTTTCCCGGGCGCTATTCAGTCCACGGGATGACAATCTGTCTGCCGTTAGGCGAATTGCGAAGCGTTCCTGCAGGCCCCCCGCCCACAAGAGAAGTAAACGCACTTATACATGCATTCGTGAATGTATATATAATAGCATCCCACGATCGGATAGCCCAAGCCGTGACGACCGGTTAATATCCGTCACTGTTGCCTTTCAAAACGCTCTTGCGCCGTGCCTGGGCGGGCGGCGCCGTGCGGCATTTCCCAGGTATGGCGCATTTTGCTCAGGGTGCCCAGCAGTTTCGGTTTGCATTCACGGGCTTTCGGTCAAGCGTCGCAAGACGCATGTGTGCGCTGTCGTCCCCGGGGTAGGGATGCGCGCACTTTTTCATTCTCAGTCTTTGACAGAGGTCGCTCCATGCGCGTCGAACGGGTTCCATTCCGCTTAATCAGTGCCGCGACGGCTGCCGTATTGCTGGCAGCGTGCGGACCAAAACAATCTGCCCCGCCGCAACAAACGCCCGAAGTGGGCGTCGTCACCGTTCAACCGACTTCGGTGCCCGTCGTCACCGAATTGCCCGGCCGCACCAGCGCCTTCCTCGTCGCGCAAGTGCGCGCACGGGTCGACGGCATCGTGCTGCGCCGCGAGTTCACGGAAGGCGGCGAGGTCAAGGCGGGTCAGCGTCTGTACAAGATCGATCCGGCGCCGTACATCGCTACGTTGAACAACGCGAAGGCCACGCTGGCCAAGGCGCAAGCCAACCTCGTGTCGACCACCGCGCAAGCTAATCGCTACAAGGTGCTGGTGGCCGCGAACGCAGTCAGCAAGCAGGACTACGACAACGCGGTCGCTTCGGAAGGCCAGGCAGCGGCGGACGTCGCTGCGGGCAAGGCAGCCGTCGACACGGCGCAGATCAATCTCGGCTATACGGACGTGACCTCGCCAGTGACCGGCCAGATCGGTGTGTCGCAAGTCACGCCGGGCGCGTATGTGCAGGCGAGCGCCGCCACGCTGCTGGCGACCGTCCAGCAACTCGATCCGGTCTACGTGGACCTGACGCAATCGAGCCTCGACGGTCTGAAGCTGCGTCGCGAGGTGCAAGAGGGCAGGCTGAAGACGAGCGGTCCGGACGCGGCCAAGGTCTCGCTGATTCTCGAAGACGGCCGTACGTATTCTGAAAAGGGCAAGCTGCAGTTCACCGACGTCACGGTCGACCAGAGCACCGGCTCGGTCACGGTGCGCGCGCTCTTCAAGAACGCGGACAAGGTGTTGCTGCCGGGCATGTTCGTGCGCGCGCGGATCGAAGAGGGCGTCAACGACAACGCGCTGGTGGTGCCGCAAGTCGGCGTCACGCATGACCAGAAGGGTCAGCCGACCGCGCTGGTCGTCGGCGACGACAACAAGGTCGCGTTGCGTCAGCTCGTCACGTCGGGCACGTACGGTTCGAACTGGGTGGTCGAGAGTGGCCTGAAGGCCGGGGACCGCGTGATCGTCGCGGGCACCGAGAAGGCGCGTCCGGGTCAGCAGGTCAAGCCGGTTGCCGCGCAACTTCCCGCCACACCCGCTTCCGACGCATCCGCTCAGGGTGCGCCGGCCGCCAGCGGTGCTGCACAGACGGCTCAACCCGCCTCTGCGGCATCGGGCGCGTAATAACAGGGAGCCCGCCTCATGGCAAAGTTCTTTATTGATCGCCCAATTTTTGCGTGGGTGATCGCCATTATTCTGATGCTCGCGGGTATCGCGTCGGTCTTTACGTTGCCGATCGCTCAATACCCGACGATCGCGCCGCCGGCCGTGCAGATCAGCGCAACGTACCCGGGCGCCTCGGCGAAGACGGTGGAAAACACCGTCACGCAGGTGATCGAGCAGCAGATGAGTGGTCTCGACCACTTGCTGTATCTGTCGTCCACGTCGGACGACTCGGGTACGGCAACCATCACGCTGACGTTCGCGGCCGGCACCAATCCTGACATTGCACAGGTGCAGGTGCAGAACAAGCTGCAATTGGCCACGCCGTTGCTGCCGCAAGCCGTGCAGCAGTTGGGCACCAAGGTCACGAAGTCGAGCAGCAGCTTCCTGATGGTCCTCGCGTTCAACTCCGAAGACGGCAGTATGAACAAGTACGACCTGGCGAACTACGTCGCGTCGAACATCGAAGATCCGCTCAGCCGGATCGACGGCGTGGGTACCGTGACGCTGTTCGGTTCGCAGTACGCCATGCGGATCTGGCTGGACGCGAACAAGCTCACCAACTTCGGCTTGACGCCGGTGGACGTGGAAACCGCGTTGACGGCCCAGAACGTGCAGGTCGCGGGCGGTTCGCTCGGCGGCACGCCGTCGGTGCCGGGTCAGGTGTTGCAGGCCACCATCACGGAAGCCACGCTGCTGAATACGCCTGAACAGTTCGGCAACGTGCTGCTGAAGGTGAACCCGGACGGTTCGCGCGTCCGTATCAAAGACGTGGCCCGCATCGAGCTGGGTGGCGAAAACTACAACTTCGACACCAAGTACAACGGCCAGCCGACGGCAGGCTTCGGTATTCAGCTCGCGACCGGCGCTAACGCACTGGCCACGGCCAAGGCTGTCCGCGCGAAGATCGACGATCTGTCGAAGTACTTCCCGCACGGTCTGGTCGTGAAGTATCCGTACGACACCACGCCGTTCGTGCGCCTGTCGATCGAAGAAGTGGTCAAGACGCTGCTCGAAGGTATCGTGCTGGTGTTCCTGGTCATGTATCTGTTCCTGCAGAACCTGCGCGCCACGCTGATCCCGACGATCGCCGTGCCGGTGGTGCTGCTGGGTACGTTCGCGATCATGGGTCTGGTGGGCTTCTCGATCAACACGCTGTCCATGTTCGGGCTCGTGCTGGCCATCGGCTTGCTGGTGGACGATGCGATCGTGGTGGTGGAAAACGTCGAGCGGGTCATGCAGGAGGAGGGCTTATCGCCTCGAGATGCGACCCGCAAGGCGATGGACCAGATCACTGGCGCGCTGGTCGGCGTGGCGCTCGTGCTGTCGGCGGTGTTCGTGCCGGTGGCGTTCTCGGGCGGCTCGGTCGGCGCGATTTACCGGCAGTTCTCGCTGACCATCGTGGCGGCCATGGTGCTGTCCGTGCTGGTCGCGTTGATTCTGACGCCGGCGCTGTGCGCGACGATTCTCAAGCCGATCGAAAAGGGTCACCAGGAGCGCACCACTGGCTTCTTCGGCTGGTTCAACCGCACCTTCAACAAGAGCCGCGACAAGTATCACT
Organism: Paraburkholderia sp. BL21I4N1; assembly: GCF_002973525.1. GTDB lineage: Bacteria > Pseudomonadota > Gammaproteobacteria > Burkholderiales > Burkholderiaceae > Paraburkholderia. The sequence goes on along the minus strand of NZ_PVEN01000008.1, from coordinate 57,882 downwards.
CGGGCGTGCACCACGTGATCAAGCGCTCGGGCCGTTGGCTCATCATCTACATGGTGGTGATCTTCGCGGTCGGCCTGCTGTTCGTGAAACTGCCGAAGTCGTTCCTGCCTGACGAAGACCAGGGCACGATGTTCGTGCTGGTGCAAACCCCGTCGGGCTCGACGCAGGAAACCACGGCGCGCGCGCTGAAGGACGTCTCGGACTACCTGCTGAACGACGAGAAGAGCATCGTCGAATCGACCTTCACGGTGAACGGCTTCAGCTTCGCCGGTCGCGGTCAGAACGCGGGTCTCGTGTTCGTGCGGATGAAGGACTACTCGGTGCGTCAGCATGCGGACCAGAAGGTGCAGTCGCTGGTCGGTCGTCTGTTCATGCATTTCGGCGGCTACAAGAACGCGCTGGTGTATCCGGTGAATCCACCGTCGATTCCTGAACTCGGCACGGCCGCGGGCTTCGACTTCGAACTGCAGGATCGCGCGGGTATCGGCCATGAAAAGCTGATGCAAGCCCGCAACATGCTGTTGGGCATGGCGGCGAAAGATCCGACGCTGGCCCAGGTGCGTCCGAACGGCCTGAACGATACGCCGCAGTTCAAGGTGGATATCGATCACGAGAAGGCTTCGGCGCTCGGCGTGTCGCTGGCCACGATCGATCAGACGTTCTCGATCGCGTGGGCATCGCAGTACGTGAACAACTTCCTCGATACCGATGGCCGGATCAAGAAGGTGTATCTGCAAGGCGACGCTCCGTTCCGGATGAACCCGGAAGACCTGAACGCCTGGTACGTGCGCAATTCGGCGGGCACCATGGTGCCGTTCTCGTCGTTCGCCAGCGGCTCGTGGACCTACGGTTCGCCGAAGCTCGAACGCTACAACGGTATTTCGGCGGTGGAAATCCAGGGCGCGGCGGCACCGGGCAAGTCGACCGGTCAGGCCATGACGGCGATGGAAGCGCTGATCACCAAGCTGCCGGCGGGTATCGGCTACGAATGGACCGGCTTGTCGCTGCAGGAACGCCAGTCCGGTTCGCAGGCGCCGATTCTTTACGGCATCTCGATCCTCGTCGTGTTCCTGTGTCTCGCGGCGCTGTATGAAAGCTGGTCGATCCCGTTCTCGGTGATCATGGTGGTGCCGCTCGGCGTGATCGGCGCACTGCTGGCCGCTACGCTGCGCGGGCTCGAGAACGACGTGTTCTTCCAGGTCGGTCTGTTGACCACGGTGGGGCTGTCGGCGAAGAACGCGATTCTGATCGTGGAATTCGCCCGCGAGTTGCAACAGGGTGAGGGCATGGGGCCGGTCGAAGCGGCGCTGGAAGCAGCGCGTCTGCGGCTGCGTCCGATTCTGATGACATCGCTCGCGTTCATTCTCGGCGTGATGCCGCTCGCGATCAGCAACGGCGCGGGTTCGGCCAGCCAGCACGCAATCGGTACCGGCGTGATCGGCGGGATGTTGACGGCGACCTTCCTCGCGATTTTCATGATCCCGATGTTCTTCGTCGTGATCCGCGCGAAGTTCGGCGGTGAAACGGAAGACCCGGATGCAGCGTTCGAACATTCCAACCAGCTCCATCCGCACGATCCGCAAGGTGGTGCGTCGGGCGGTAACGGCTCGGGCAAGGACGGACATTGAGATGCAAAAACACTCTTTGATTGCAGTGGCGGTCGCGTTGTTCGCCGCGGGTTGCACGATGGCGCCGCATTACCAGCGCCCGGCGGAACCCGTGACGTCGACGTTCCCGACCGGCGGCGTGTACGACACGCAGCCGGGCGCGACCCAGCCGGGGGCCGAAGCGGGCCAGCAAAAGCCCGGCGCGAAAGCTGCCGCGCGTAGCGCGAACGGCGTGGCCGCGGCCGACATCGGCTGGCGCGAATTCTTCGTCGATCCGCGCATGCAGCAGCTGATCGAGATCGCGCTGAAGAACAACCGCGATCTGCGTGTGTCGGTGCTGAACATGCAGGTGTCGCAGGCGCAATACCGGATCGTTCGCGCCGGTCTGTTCCCGACGCTCAACGCCGCGGCTTCGCAGACCAAATCGCGTACGCCGACGGACCTGGCGTTCGGCGGTCAGAACATTTCGAACTCGTACTCGATCGGTCTGAACGCGTCGTGGGAAATCGATTTCTTCGGGCGGATTCAAAGCTTGAAGGATCAGGCGTTGGCGACCTATTTGGGCACGGCGCAGGCACGCAAGGCGGCGGAAATCGCGCTGGTCTCGCAGGTGGCGAATCAGTACCTGACGGTTCTCGAACTGGACGATCTGCTAAAGGTCACCCAGGACACCCTGAAGACCGCGCAGGAATCGTATCGGATCACCAAGCTGCAGTTCGACAACGGCACGGGTTCCGAACTGGACCTGCGCCAGGCGCAAACGGTGGTCGAGACGGCCAACGCCAACCTGCAGGCGCAGGCGCGTTTGCGGGCCCAGGGCGAAAATGCGCTGGTGCTGCTGCTGGGTGAGCCGCTGCCGGCCGATCTGCCGCCGGGCCTGACGCTGGACGACCAGAATCTCCTCACGGATATTCCGGCCGGTCTGCCGTCCGATCTGCTCACGCGTCGTCCTGACATCATGGAGGCCGAGGAGAACCTGCTCGCGGCCAACGCGAATATCGGCGCGGCGCGCGCGGCATTCTTCCCGAAGGTCTCGCTGACCGGCAATTTCGGCACGCTGAGCCCGTCGCTCGGCGGTCTGTTCAAGCCGGGTTCGGCTGCGTGGGGCTTCGGTCCGTCGATCACGGTGCCGATCTTCGAGGGCGGTCAGAACATCGCCAACCTCGACGTCGCCAACCTGCAGAAGAACGTCCAGATCGCGACGTATGAAAAGGCGATCCAGACGGCCTTCCGCGAAGTGGCGGACGGTCTGGCGGCGCGCGGTACATACGACCAGCAGATCCAGGCGCTGGAGCGCAATACGTTTGCGGAACAGCGTCGTCTGGATCTGTCGAACCTGCGTTATACGAACGGTGTCGACAGCTATCTGTCGGTGCTGACCGCGCAGACCGATCTGTACACGTCGCAAACGTCGCTGATTACCGCGCGCATGGAGCGTCTGCAGAATCTGGTGACGTTGTACCAGGCGCTCGGCGGTGGCTGGATCGAGCACAACGGCGATCAGCCGCGTCCGGCCGACGCACCGGTCAACTATGGTGCGGCGAGCGCGCCGGTGGCGGCTTCGGCGGCGACGGCGGGTTAAAAGTCGGCATCGTGTAGCAGCCAACGCGCAGGGCGGCTTTCAGTTTCACGGAAGCCGTTCCACGCAGCGGCAAAACAGCAGCACACAGCTGGAAACAAAAACGCCACGGCATGCCGTGGCGTTTTTGTTTGTCCGCAGAGGACGGTGCAACAACTGCACCACTACGTTTGCTGCCCTTCAATCAGTCAATGCAGATCCAGTCAATGCAGATCCGCGGCACGCAGCATTTCATCGTGCGGCGGCTCATTGCCACCGCGTCCGTCGAAATCGTGGCCGGCCTTGCGAATTTCGCACTGCGCTTTCTTCTCGCTCTTCACACCGTTGAAGATCAGATTCAGCACGACCGCCGACACGGACGCCAGCAGAATCCCGCTATGCAGCAGCGGCGTCAGCGCGGCCGGCAGCTTCGAGAAGAAGTGCGGCGACACGACCGGCACCAGACCCAGACCGACGCTCACCGCGACGATGAACAGGTTGTGCTGGTTCTTCACGAAGTCGACGCGCGACAGCACCTTCATGCCGTTCGCCGCGACCATGCCGAACATCACGATGCCCGCGCCGCCGAGCACGAAGGCCGGCACCGACGCCACCACTTGCGCCATCTTCGGGAACAGGCCCAGCAGCACCAGAATCACGCCGCCCATCGCGCAGACGAAGCGGCTCTTCACACCGGTCACGCCGATCAGGCCGACGTTCTGCGAGAACGACGTATGCGGGAACGAGTTGAAGATACCGCCGATCAGCGTGCCCAAACCGTCCACGCGCAGGCCACGCACCAGCGCTTTCTGATCGACCGGGCGATCCACCATGTCGCCGACCGCGAGGAACATGCCGGTCGATTCGATGAAGGTGACGAACATCACGGTGACCATCGTCGCGATCGACAGCGGATCGAAATGCGGCATGCCGAAGTGGAACGGCATCACGAAGCCGACCCACGGTGCGTGCGTGACGCCGTCCATGTTGACGCGGCCGAGCACCAGCGCGATCACGAAGCCGGCGACGATACCGAGCAGCACCGAAATATTGGCGAGGAAGCCCTTGGCGAACTTGTTGATGAGCAGAATCAGCGTCAGCACGATGAACGACAGGCCGAGATAGACCGGATTGCCGTAGTCCGGATTGCCCACGCCACCGGCCGCCCAGTTGATGCCCACTTCCATCAGCGACAGACCGATCACCGAAATCACCACGCCGATCACCACCGGCGGGAAGAAGCGCAGCAACTTGCCGACCGCCGGCGCGAGCAGAATGCCGACCACACCGGCCGCGATCGTCGAGCCGAAAATGTCGAGAATGCCGAGCGACGGATTGGTGCCGATCGCCAGCATCGGACCGACCGCCGCGAACGTGCAACCCATGATGACGGGCAGGCGGATCCCGAAGATCCACAGACCGAGCGTTTGAATCAGCGTGGCGATGCCGCAGGAGAACAGATCGGCGCTAATCAGGAAGGCGATCTGATCCTTCGGCAATTTGAGCGCTGCGCCGATGATCAGAGGCACTGCGACGGCGCCGGCATACATCACCAGAACGTGCTGGATGCCGAGGGTCAGCAACTGGCCCGCGGGCAGTCGCTCGTCGCACGGGTGAACCGTGTTCGATTGCATATCTTCTGTCTCCACCATCTAGTTTTTGAGATGACTCCAAGGTATCGGGGACGATAAAGTGCAACAAGACCACTGGGGCCTATTCCGGCATTCCCGGTGACGATATGCGTTGAGCCGGTTTGAAAGGCAATTTAAAGCTGCGCGTCTGTCCCATCGGCGGACAGCCCCTTGCAGCAGCGCTGCGGGTCGTTGAGCCGCGCGCGCCATCGCCGGACTGATATGTGTGAGAATCAATGAGGTGTATCTCATTGAACGCATAGTGCTGTTTTCATGCGGCTCGCGGCGCGGCGGGGTTAACCCGCGAATCGGCAAAATCGGCGTGTTTTTGGATGCGCTGTTCGAAGCGCGTCGCGGTGACGAAAAAACCCGCCTTCGGCGCACCTTTCGCGTGCGCCTCGCGACCTTCATTTTTACCCCTCTTTTGACGTGCAATCGCCCATGAGTTTTCTTGGCATCGACCTCGGTACCGGTTCCCTCAAAGTCGCCATCGTTGATGAGAATGGCCGCGAACAAGCGGTCGCGAGCGTCGCCTATACGTTGGAGACACCGCACGCGGGTTGGGCGGAGATGTCGGTGCAGACATGGTGGCGCGCGCTGTGCGAAGCGGCGTCGCGTTTGCCGCAAGCGTTGCGCAGCGACGTACGCGCCATCGGCTTCTCCGGGCAGATGCACGGCGTCGTGCTGATCGACGCCGCGGGCGGCGCCGTGCGGCCCGCGATGCTGTGGCCCGACACACGTGCGCTGGGTCTGCTCGACGCGTGGCCGGAGCCGCAAGCGAATCCGGTGGCGCCGGGCATGGCCGGGCCGCTGCTGCGCTGGATCGTATTGAACGAACCGCAGTCCGTGCGTAAAACGCGTTGGGCGTTGCAGCCGAAAGACTGGCTGCGCGTGGCGTTGGGCGGCGAGGTACTCACCGATCCGTCCGATGCCTGCGCGACTGCGCTGGCCGATCCGGCCGGCGTGTGGGATACGGCGCTGCTGGCGCGACTGGAGATTCCGCGTGACTGGTTCGCGCCATTGGCGCCTTCGTATGCGGCGGGCGGCGTGCTGTCGCAGACGGCGGCGCAGGCGCTGGGCTTGCGCGCCGGCATCGTGCTCGCGACCGGCGCCGCCGACACGCCGTGCGCGGCGCTCGGCAGCGGACTCGCGCGCGACGGCGATGCGTTGCTGACCACCGGCACGGGCGGACAGATCGTCGTGCTGGCGGGGCAGGAGCCGGCGGCGGCGAAGGGTTTGCATCGCTATCGGGCGGCGAGCGATCACTGGTATCGGATGGCGGCGATGCAGAACGTCGGCATTGCGCTGGAGCGCGTGCGCGGCTGGCTGTCGTATGAGTGGCCGGATGCTTATCGCGAGGCGTTCGGCGAAGCCGGCGCGATTGCGCCGAACGGCGTGTCGGGCGACGTGACGGCCAGCGCATTCGGCAACGCGAGCAGCGCGACCTCCGGCAGCGCCTCAGCGCGTGCCGACGCCGACATGGCGCACGCAACCGGTCTGACCTTTCTGCCTTACCTCACCGGCGAACGCACACCGTGGCTGAACCCATCGGCGCGTGGCGGCTGGCTCGGCCTCGCGCTTGACCACACGCGCGGCACGATGATGCGCGCCGCGTTCGAAGGCGTCGCATTTTCGCTGCGCGCTGGACTCGACGCGATTCGCGCGAGCGGCGCGCCGGTCACCACATTGAAGCTCGCGGGCGGTGGCTCGGTCGACGCGCGCTGGCGGCAGTTGCTGGCCGATGCGCTGGACGTCGAACTGTACGCGGTCGATTGCCCCAACGCCGCGCCGCGCGGCGCAGCGATGCTCGGTGGTCTGGCAAGCGGCCATTGGCACGCGAACGATCTCGCCGCGCTCGCGCCAGGCGCGACGCGAGTCGCCGTTCCGCAAGGCGACACGGCGCTGTCCGAACGCTACGCGCGCTTTCTCGATCTGTACGGCCGGGTCGAAAGCTGGTTCGGCGGCACGGCGCAACGGTGACGCTAGCGGCGCTCGTCGAAGTCCGTCGACGAGCGCCGCGCCGATGTCCGGTATGGACAATGCCGTGACGCACTTTGCAATACCATTACGCTTTTCGCGCGCTAAGTTAGAGCGCGGCACTTCATGCCGGACGCGCGTCGCACTCACCGACCTCAAGGAGCATTCACGATGAAAACCAAAGCCGCCATTGCATGGAAAGCCGGCGCCCCATTGACGATTGAGGAAGTGGATCTGGAAGGCCCGCGCGCCGGCGAAGTCCTGATCGAAGTGAAGGCGACGGGCATCTGCCACACCGATTACTACACGCTGTCGGGCGCCGACCCGGAAGGCATCTTCCCGGCGATTCTCGGCCATGAAGGCGCGGGCGTGATCGTCGATACCGGACCGGGCGTCGGCACGCTGAAGAAGGGCGATCACGTGATTCCGCTGTACACGCCGGAATGCCGTCAGTGCAAGTTCTGTCTGTCGCGCAAGACCAACCTGTGTCAGGCGATCCGCTCGACGCAAGGCCGCGGCCTGATGCCCGACGCCACCTCGCGCTTCTCGCTGGACGGCAAGCCGCTGTTCCACTACATGGGCACGTCCACATTCTCGAATTACATTGTCGTGCCGGAAATCGCGGTCGCGAAGGTGCGTGAAGACGCGCCGTTCGACAAGATCTGCTACATCGGCTGCGGCGTGACGACCGGCGTCGGCGCGGTGGTGTATTCGGCGAAGGTCGAAGCGGGCGCGAATGTGGTCGTGTTCGGTCTCGGCGGTATCGGCTTGAACGTGATCCAGGGCGCGAAGATGGTCGGCGCGGACAAGATTATCGGTGTCGACATTAACCCGGGCCGCGTCGAGCTGGCGAAGAAGTTCGGCATGACGCACTTCATCAACCCGAACGAAGTCGAGAACGTGGTCGATCACATCGTGCAACTCACCGATGGCGGCGCGGACTATTCGTTCGAATGCATCGGCAATACGAAGGTGATGCGTCAGGCGCTCGAATGCACGCATAAGGGCTGGGGGCAGTCGTTCATCATCGGCGTCGCGGCGGCGGGTGAGGAGATCAGCACGCGTCCGTTCCAACTGGTGACGGGCCGCGAGTGGAAGGGCTCAGCGTTTGGCGGCGCGCGCGGCCGTACGGATGTGCCGAAGATCGTCGACTGGTACATGGAAGGCAAGATCAATATCGACGATCTGATCACGCACCGTCTGCCGCTCGAACGCATCAACGAAGGCTTCGATCTGATGAAGAAGGGCGAGTCGATCCGCTCGGTCGTGCTGTACTAACGCAGCACGCAAAGGAGCCTGGCGATGCTTGAACTTCTGTCGTCGCATGCCTGCCATGGCGGCGAGCAGCGTATCTACCGGCACGACTCGCAGACCATCGGTCTGTCGATGCGTTTCTCGGTCTATCTGCCGCCGCAGGCGTTGCAAGCCAACGCGAACGTGCCCGCGCTGTTCTATCTCGCGGGTCTCACGTGCACGGAAGAAACCTTTCCGATCAAGGCCGGCGCGCAGCGTTTCGCGGCACAGCACGGCATCGCGCTGATTTCGCCGGATACGAGTCCGCGCGGCGCGGGCGTGCCCGGCGAAAGCGCGGCGTGGGATTTCGGCGTGGGCGCGGGTTTCTACGTCGATGCGACCCAGCAGCCGTGGGCGCAGCATTATCGGATGTACTCGTACGTGCGTGACGAGCTGCGCGAAACGGTGCTGGCGAATCTGCCGGTGGACGGCGCGCGCCTCGGTATTTTCGGGCACTCGATGGGCGGTCACGGCGCGTTGATGCTGGCGCTGCGCAATCCGGAGATTTATCGGTCGGTGTCGGCGTTCGCGCCGATTGCCGCGCCGACGCGTTGCCCGTGGGGCGAGAAAGCGTTCAGCGGGTATCTCGGCGACGCTCGCGAAGCGTGGGCGCAGTACGACGCGAGCGAACTGGTCGCGCATGCGTCGCGCAAGTTCGCGGCGGGGATTCTGGTGGATCAGGGGCTGGCGGATCAGTTCCTCGCGGAACAGTTGAACCCGGATGTGTTCGAAGCCGCATGCCAGGCGGCGGGTCAGCCGCTGACGTTACGCCGTCACGCGGGCTACGACCATGGGTATTACTTCATCTCGACGTTCATCGAGGACCATCTCGCGCATCACGCGAAGGTGTTGCTCGGCTGAGCGTGGTGCCTGCCGTACAGGCGACGGCGGTGGCGCATAACAGTGCCCGCCGTCGTCACGCCTCGTTCAACGCTTCTTCAACAAACTCCCGCCATACACCACCGCCGACAGCACGGTGATCCAGAAGCTCGTCGGCCAGTCGGTATAGAAGGCCAGCGTCAAGCCAAGCCACGCTTGCAGCAACGCGAACACCGCGGCCAGCACGAGTCCGGTCGACAGGCGCGTCGTCATGTTCTGCGCGGCCGCAGCCGGCCCGACCATCAGCGTGAACACCAGCAGCACGCCGACGATCTGCGTGCACGCGGCCACCGCCAACGCGGCAATCGCCAGAAACAGCACCGACACGAGCCGCAGCGACACGCCCTTCGCTTCGGCCAGTTCAGGTTGCAACGAAGCAAACAGCAACGGCCGCATGATGGCGGCCAACGCCAGCAGACTGACTACGCCCAGCGCCGCCAGCACGCCCAGCGTCGACGTATTCACGCCGAGCACATTGCCGAACAGCAGCGCGGTGACTTGCGTCGCGTACGCGGTGAAGAAGTGCAGGAACAGCAAACCGAAACCGAGCGACAGCGACAGGATCACGCCGATCGCCACGTCGCGTCCGGCGAGGCGTTCGCCGAGCGCACCCATGCCGACGCCTGCCGCGAGCGTGAAACCTATCATGCCCCAGATCGGCGAGATGCCGATCAGCACCGCGCCGGTCGCGCCGGTAAAGCCGACGTGCGACAGCGCGTGGCCCGCGAAGGTCTGTCCGCGCATCACCAGAAAATAGCCCACGATACCCGCCAGCACCGCGACGATCCCCGACGCCGCGAACGCGTTGACCATGAAATCGTATTCAAACATCGTGCGTGTGTCCGTCGCGTGAGTCGTGCTGGTGTGAGTGGCTATGGCCGTGCGAGTGGCCGTGCGCGCCGTGCGAATGGCCGTGACCATGGCCACCGTCTTCGTCGTGTTCGTGCTCGTGATCGTGTTTTTCGACTTCGACGTCGCCCGACATCACGAAGATGCGGCCGTTCACTCGCATCACGTCGATCGGTGAACCGTACAGGCGGGAGAGAACCGGGCGCGTGATCACTTCGTCGACAGTGCCGAGCGCGGCCACGCCGCTGCCGAGGTACAGCACGCGATCGATCGAGTTCAGCAGCGGATTCAATTCGTGCGCGGAAAACAGCACGGCAATGCCGAGTTCCTGCTGCACGCGCCGCACCAGCTCGACCACGCTCTTCTGATGATGCGGGTCGAGGCTGATCAGCGGTTCGTCGAGCAACAGCAGTTTTGGATTACCGAGCAGGCATTGCGCGAGCAGCAGGCGCTGCCGCTCGCCGCCCGACAGTTCCGATAACGGCCGCTCGGCCAGCTTACGGCCACCCACCAGATCCAGCACGCGTTCGACATCGGCGCGGGTGCGAGCGTCCGCATGCGGCAAGCCCCAACGATGGCCATCCGCGGCCATCGCGACGAAATCACGGCCACGCACGCGCCGTCCGGCGAGCGCGCTGCGCGTCTGCGGCATGTAGCCGATCGACGCATTGCCGCGCTCCACCGGCTGCCCCAACACGCGGATCGTACCGCTCGCGGCCGGTACGAGGCCGAGCACCGCCCGCATCAACGTGGTCTTGCCGGCGCCGTTCGGCCCGAGCACGCCGATGAATTCACCCTGGTTCACCACGAAGCCGGTGTCGCGCAGAATCGTGCGGTCGCCGAGTTCGAGGGTGACCTGTTCGAGTTCGAGCACAGGCGCGTTGGACGCTGCGCCTGCGGTCGCACTTGCATGTGCTGCGTGGGCTGGCGCGTTGCGGCCAGTCAGAGTCATGGTGTCGTTCCTTTGCTGCCGGAAGCCGCCACCGTGCCCGCGCCGTTCGCTTCGCCCGCGATCAGCGCGGCATTCAGCGCGTCGAGCTGCGTCAGCATCCACGTCTGATAGATCTTGCCGGCCGGTTCGGTCTCGGTGACGCTCATGGACGGCACCTTCGATTGCTGCGCGAGCTTCAACATGCGTTTGGTCAGGGCCTCGGTTGCCTGGCTGTTATAGATCAGAACGCGCACGCGCTTTTCGCGCAGGTCGCGTTCGAACGCGGCGATATCGGCCGCGCTCGCTTCGGTATCGTTCATCGTGGCGAGCTGGAAGCGCAGATTACGCATACTCAGCCCGATCGCGTCCGACATATAACCGAACACCGGTTCGGTCGCCGTGACCGGCACGCCCGCGTAGCGGCCATGCAACTCGGCGACCTTGGCGTCGATCGGCTTCAGCGAATCGAGAAACTTCGCGAGGTTCGCATCGTACGCCGACTTGTGCGCCGGGTCAGCCGCAACGAGCGCTTCGCTCACCGCGCGCGCGACCTTCGGCATGGTGGCCGGGTCGTACCAGAGGTGCGGATTATCGCCGCCTTTCTTGCCGGTGAGGTCGGCGGCGACGATCGTCACGCGTTTCGTGCCTTTCGACGCGGCCAGCAATTTTGCCATCCACGGATCGTAGTCGGCGCCGTTGTACACCACAAGGCTCGCATGCTGCAACGCGCGCGCGGTCTTCGGGCTGGCTTCGAACAGATGCGGATCCTGGTCCGGGTTGCTGAGAATGCTGGTCACGTCGACGCGATCGCCGCCCAGTTGCTGCACCACGTCGCCATAAAAATTCTCCGCCGCGACCACCGGGATTTTCGCGTCGGCGGCGAAGGCGCCATGGCCGATCGCCAGCGCGGCCGTGGCCGCCGCGACGTATTTCGACAGCTTCAGCGCGCGCTGCGCTCCGTTCAACATCGAGCCGAGTTTGTTCATCGTTGTTTCCTGCTGCGTGAGAGTTGAGTGAACCACTAACGTTAGGAGTGAGCGTTGCGGCCAATCGCGCGAACCCGCGCACGGCCAGTGAAGTGCGGTCGAAATGATATAACGTATCTCAAATAATTGTCAGCGCCTTATGCGGAAAGCGCCTTGGCCTTCCCTGATTTCTCGTATTAGTGTTGTTCAGAGCTGGGACGGACACGCACGCGTCCTGCCGCGCTGCACCATCGAAATCTGCGCGGGTGCCTTGACATGACCCGGTCCGTATCCGATCATTCGATCACTAACAGAGCAATTGTTCGCGCAATGAGCGTTCGCTCACTGCGAGGCAAAACGCAATGAACCGGAGACAGGCAGTGGCGGCACGATTGCAAGACAAGGTGGCCATTCTGACGGGCGCGGCAAGCGGAATCGGCGAGGCCGTGGCGCGCCGCTATCTGGACGAAGGCGCGCGCTGCGTGCTGGTGGACATGAAGCCGGCCGACAGTTTCGGCGACACGTTGCGCGCCGACTATGGCGACCGTGTGCTGAGCGTCAGCGCCGACGTCACGCGCCGTGAAGACATCGACCGTATCGTGGCGAGCACGCTCGAGCGTTTCGGCCAGATCGACATTCTGTTCAACAACGCGGCGCTGTTCGATATGCGCCCGCTCCTCGACGAATCCTGGGACGTCTTCGACCGCCTCTTCGCGGTCAACGTGAAGGGCTTGTTCTTCCTGATGCAAGCCGTCGCGCAAAAAATGGTCGAGCAGGGCCACGGCGGCAAGATTATCAATATGTCGTCGCAAGCGGGGCGGCGGGGCGAGGCGCTCGTGTCGCATTACTGCGCGACCAAGGCGGCGGTGCTCAGCTACACGCAATCGGCGGCGCTCGCGCTCGCGCCGCACAAGATCAACGTGAACGGCATCGCGCCGGGCGTCGTCGATACGCCGATGTGGAAGGAAGTCGACGCGCTCTTCGCCCGTTATGAAAACCGTCCGCTCGGCGAGAAGAAGCGCCTGGTCGGCGAAGCGGTGCCGCTCGGCCGCATGGGGGTGCCGGACGACCTGACCGGCGCCGCCCTGTTTCTCGCGTCGGCGGATGCCGACTACATCACCGCGCAAACGCTGAACGTCGACGGCGGCAACTGGATGAGTTGACGCAGCCTGCACGTCACGCGGCACGCGACGTGCGCATCATCCCGGTCATTTTCGTAGAACAAACGCAGCATCACATAACGTACGAGAAAGGAGACAACATGAAGCCAGTCCTCAAATCCGCGCTCAAAGCGGCTAGCGTCGGCGCCATGGCGTGCTTTGCGCTGAGCGCGTCGGCGGCGACGGTGACGATCGCCACGTTGAACAATCCGGACATGATCGAGTTGAAGAAGCTCTCGCCCGCTTTCGAGCAGGCGAATCCGGACATCAAGTTGAACTGGGTGATTCTCGAAGAAAACGTGCTGCGTCAGCGCGCCACCACCGACATCACGACCGGCAGCGGCCAGTTCGACGTGATGACGATCGGCGCCTATGAAACGCCGCAATGGGGCAAGCGCGGCTGGCTCACGCCGCTCACCAACCTGCCCGCCGACTACGATCTGAACGACGTCGTGAAGACAGCCCGCGACGGCCTCTCCAGCGGCGGCCAGTTGTACGCGCTGCCGTTTTACGTCGAAAGCTCCATGACGTATTACCGCAAGGATCTGTTCGCGGCCAAGGGGCTGAAGATGCCCGATCAGCCGACCTACGACCAGATCGCGCAATTCGCCGACAAACTGACCGACAAGGCCAACGGCATGTACGGCATCTGCCTGCGCGGCAAGGCGGGCTGGGGCGAAAACATGGCGTACGCGACGACGGTGGTGAACACCTTCGGCGGCCGCTGGTTCGACGAGAAGTGGAACGCGCAGCTCACCTCGCCGGAATGGAAGAAGGCGATCACCTTCTACGTCGATCTGCTGAAGAAAGACGGCCCTCCGGGAGCTAGCTCGAACGGCTTCAACGAAAACCTCACGCTGATGTCGTCGGGCAAATGCGCGATGTGGATCGACGCGACGGTCGCGGCCGGCATGCTCTACAACAAGCAGCAATCGCAGATCGCGGATAAGGTCGGGTTCGCCGCGGCGCCGGTCGCCGTCACGCCGAAGGGTTCGCACTGGTTGTGGGCGTGGGCGCTGGCGATTCCGAAGTCGTCGAAGCAGACCGATGCGGCGAAGAAGTTCATCGCGTGGGCGACCTCGAAGCAATATATCGAGCTGGTCGCGAAGGACGAAGGCTGGGCCTCGGTGCCGCCGGGAACGCGTCAATCCACCTACGCACGCCCCGAGTACAAGCAGGCTGCTCCGTTCGGCGAATTCGTGCTGAAGGCGATCGAAACGGCAGACCCGGATCACCCGACGCTGAAGCCGGTGCCGTACACCGGTGTGCAGTTCGTGGGTATTCCTGAGTTCCAGTCGTTCGGCACGGTGGTCGGTCAAAGCATCTCCGGCGCAGTGGCTGGTCAGATGACGGTCGACCAGGCGCTGGCCGCCGGCAATGCGACCGCGAATCGCGCGGTGCAACAGGCCGGATATCAGAAGTAACGATCGGAAGCAACGCCGTAACCCGCCACCTGAAGCACGTGGCACGCGCCGGCTGACGCCCGTCAGCCGGCCCACGCAGCACAGCGGGCTGTCCTGGATCGCGCGGCACGCCGCGATACCTGCAAGGTGTCGCGCCGGCCGGCGCGGTTCACGCTTCGAGCAGTTTGCGGCGGACAGTCCGCGCATTACCGAACAGGTGGTCCACCATGCGTCCTCTGCGCCTACCTCTCATGCATGCCCATCCCCAGACAGAAAAAGAACGCGAAGTCCGCAAAGCCAATTCCGCCCGCTGGCTAGTCACGCCCTCGGTGGCCGTGCTGGTGTTGTGGATGGCGATTCCGCTCGCGATGACGATCTGGTTTTCGTTCTCGCGCTACAACCTGTTGAACCCGGATCTCAAAGGTTTCGCCGGCTTCGACAATTACAAATACCTCGCGACGGATCCGTCGTTCGGTCCGTCGATCGGCCATACGCTCGAACTGATTGTCTCGGTGCTGGTGATCACCGTGGTGGGCGGCGTGCTGATGGCGATTCTGTTCGACCGCAAGTTTTACGGTCAGGGCGTGGCGCGCCTGCTCGCCATCGCGCCGTTCTTCGTGATGCCGACCGTTAGCGCGCTGATCTGGAAGAACATGATCCTGCACCCGGTGTACGGCCTGATCGCGCAGGGCATGCGCGCCATGGGCATGCAGCCGATCGACTGGTTCGCCGACTATCCGCTCACGGCCGTGATCATGATCGTCGCGTGGCAGTGGTTGCCGTTCGCGTTCCTGATTCTGTTTACCGCAATCCAGTCGCTCGATCAGGAGCAGAAGGAAGCGGCGAAGATAGACGGTGCGGGTCCGTTCTCGATGTTCTTCTACATCACGCTGCCTCACCTGAAACGGGCGATCGCGGTGGTGGTGATGATGGAGACGATTTTCCTGCTGTCGATCTTCGCCGAAATCTATACGACCACGGGCGGCGGTCCGGGCACCGCGACCACCAATCTGTCGTACCTGATCTACTCGCTCGGCCTGCAACAGTTCGACGTCGGCCTCGCGTCCGCCGGCGGCATTCTCGCGGTCGTGCTGGCTAACATCGTGTCGTTCTTCCTCGTGCGCATGCTCGCGAAGAACCTGAAAGGGGAGTACGAAAAATGAGCCAGGTTGCCTCCACTCCGGTGTCGAGCTCGACACCCATGACCGTGCCGGCGAAGTCGCCGTTCGCCGCGATTCGCCGCGGCATTCCCGGCGTGATCGCCTGGCTGGTCGCGTTGCTGCTGTTCTTCCCGATCTTCTGGATGACGATTACCGCGTTCAAGACGGAACAGCAGGCTTATTCGTCGTCGCTGTTTTTCGTGCCGACGCTCGATAGCTTCCGCGAGGTGTTCGCGCGCAGCAATTACTTTGCGTTCGCGTGGAATTCGGTGCTGATCTCGGCGGGCGTCACGGTGCTGTGCCTGATTCTCGCCGTGCCGGCCGCGTATGCGATGGCGTTCTTCCCGACTCGCCGCACGCAGAAGGTGCTGCTGTGGATGCTCTCCACCAAGATGATGCCGTCGGTCGGCGTGCTGGTGCCGATCTATCTGCTGTGGAAGAACACCGGCCTGCTCGATTCGGTGTCGGGTCTGGTGATCGTCTACACGCTGATCAACCTGCCGATCGCGGTGTGGATGTCGTTCACGTATTTCGCGGAAATTCCGCGCGACATTCTCGAAGCCGGGCGGATCGACGGCGCGAGGACGTGGCAGGAAATCGTCTATCTGCTGATGCCGATGTCGCTGCCGGGGCTCGCCTCGACCGCGTTGCTGCTCGTGATTCTGTCGTGGAACGAGGCGTTCTGGAGCATCAACCTGTCGAGCTCGAACGCCGCGCCGCTGACGGTGTTCATCGCGTCGTATTCGAGTCCTGAAGGCTTGTTCTGGGCCAAGCTGTCGGCCGCTTCGTTGTTGGCGGTCGCGCCGATCCTGATCGTCGGCTGGCTGTCGCAGAAGCAACTGGTGCGCGGCCTTACGTTCGGGGCGGTCAAATGACAGCAGGTTCGAATGTGGGTTCGGGTGTCGGGCAATTCGCGCTGATCTGCGATTGCGACGGCGTGCTGATCGACAGCGAAGCCGTGGCCGCGCGCATGCTGGTGCACGAACTCGAAGCGCGCTGGCCCGATACGGATGTCGAGCCGGTGGTGCTGCCGCTGCTAGGTTTGCGCATCGAAGCCGTGCTGCAGGGCACGGCGACGCAGCTCGGCAAGAGTCTGTCCGTCGCCGATATCGACGCGATTCGTCGCGCGGTGGAAGCGGCGGCGATGCAGGCGCCGTCGGTGGAAGGCATCGAAGCGGCACTCGTTCAGGTGCCGCTCGCCAAAGGGTGCGCGAGCAACAGTTTCCGGCCGTATGTGGAATCGGTGCTGGCGCGCACGGGGCTGGTGAGGTTCTTCGGCGACCGGTTGTTCTGCGCCGATGCCGTGCCGAATCCGAAGCCCGCGCCCGACGTCTATCTGGCGGCGGCGCGTGGTTTGGGACTCGCGCCGTCGGCGTGTCTGGTGGTGGAAGACAGCGTGACCGGCGTGACGGCGGCGACCGCGGCGGGCATGACGGTGCTGGGTTTTATCGGCGGCGGTCACGCGAGCGACGCGCAGATCGACAAGCTGCATGCGGCCGGGGCGCGTCACGTGTTCGACGACATGCAGCAACTGCCGGAACTCGTCGCGCAATGGACGCTGAGCGCGACGGCGGCAACGCCGCCATGAAGGGCGCGGCGGCGTAGTGGTGTATCAGCGCCAGCCCGGGAATAGAGAAGCGAGCTGCTGAAGCAAACGAAGCACACAAGGCAGCGCAAGCAACGAACAAGCAGCATCTAGAGCATTACACGGAGACACATCATGGCAAGCGTAACTCTGCGCAACATCAGAAAGGCCTACGACGACAACGAGGTGATGCGCGACATCAATCTCGACATCGCGGACGGCGAGTTCGTCGTGTTCGTGGGCCCGAGCGGTTGCGGTAAATCGACGCTGATGCGCATGATCGCCGGCCTCGAAGATATCAGCGGCGGCGACCTGACCATCGACGGCGTGCGCGTGAACGACGTGGCGCCCGCCAAGCGCGGTATCGCGATGGTGTTCCAGTCGTACGCGCTGTATCCGCACATGACGCTGTACGACAACATGGCGTTCGGCCTGAAACTCGCCGGCACCAAGAAGCCGGAAATCGACGCGGCCGTGCGCAACGCCGCGAAGATTCTGCACATCGACCACCTGCTCGATCGCAAGCCGAAGCAGTTGTCCGGCGGCCAGCGTCAGCGCGTGGCGATCGGCCGCGCGATCACGCGCAAGCCGAAAGTGTTCCTGTTCGACGAACCGCTGTCGAATCTCGACGCCGCGCTGCGCGTGAAAATGCGCCTCGAATTCGCGCGTCTGCACGACGAGTTGAAGACCACGATGATCTACGTCACGCACGACCAGGTCGAAGCGATGACGCTGGCCGACAAGATCGTCGTGCTGTCGGCGGGCAATCTGGAGCAGGTCGGCAGTCCGACCATGCTGTATCACGCGCCCGCCAACCGGTTCGTCGCCGGATTTATCGGTTCGCCGAAAATGAATTTCATGGAAGGCGTGGTGCAGTCGGTCACGCACGACGGCGTCACGGTGCGCTACGAAACCGGTGAGACGCAGCGCGTCGCGGTGGAACCGGGTGCGGTCAAACAGGGCGACAAGGTGACGGTCGGCATTCGCCCCGAGCATCTGCACGTGGGCAATAGCGACGACGGCATTTCCGCCCGCACGATGGCGATCGAATCGCTCGGCGACGCAGCGTATCTGTACGCGGAATCGAGCGTCGCGCCGGACGGCCTGATCGCGCGGATTCCGCCGCTCGAACGGCATACCAAGGGCGAGATGCAGAAGCTGGGCGCGACGCCGGAGCATTGCCATCTGTTCGACAGCGCGGGGAAAGCATTCCAGCGTAAGATCGTCGAAGTGCTGGCCGCCTGACCGCGAGACGTTGGCGAAAGCGGCGGGTGCGCCGCTTTCCTTTCAACCACGCCGGGAAACGCTCATGGCCGCCTACGTTGTCATCACGCGCGAGAAAACGCTCGACCAGGCCAAGCTCGACGAATACAAGCAGGTTGCGCCCGCAACCTTCGAGCAGCATCCGGTCACCATGCTGGCGAGTCACGGGCGCAAGGAAGTGGTGGAAGGGCCGGCGATCGAAGAAATTCTGATTCTCGAATTCGCCGGCTATGACGAGGCGCTCGCGTGGTATCGCAGCCCGGCGTATCAGGCGGTCAGCGAGACGCGTCTGCAGGGCGGTGATTACCGGATCATCATTACGGAAGGGTTGCCGCTGGTGTAGCAAGCGGCGCGATCAATTCGCGGCGGCCGGGCGGCGCGCCCGGCTCCAGGTTGCCTCAAGCCTCAAGCGCCGCTCGCGCGCACAACTCGTCGGTCACCAACCCCGACAACCAGCCCCCTTTCAGCACCGCGATCAACGCTTCCCGCTTGCGCTCGCCGCCCGCGAAGCCGATCGTCGGGCGCCGCGGCGGCGAATCGAGCGCGAGGCTGGTCACGCGCCGGCCGGTCGGCGACTCGACGTGGGCGCCCGTGGCATCGATCGGCAGACCGAGCATTTCGGCCACGGCGCCGCCTTGCATCATCTCCTTCACTTCCGCCGACGTAATGAAACCGTCCTCATGCAACGGGCAGGTCGGCCCGATATTGCCGACGCCGACGAACGTGACATCCGCCTCCGCCGCCAGCGTTTCGACGATCCGGTACAGCCGGTGATTGCACCACTGCGAGCGCTCCGCCTCAGAATCGGCGAGCAACGGCGCGGGCAGCAGAAAATGCTTGCCACCGGTCTTCTCGGAGATGTGCAGCGCGACGTCGTAGCGGTTCGAGGAGCCGTCCTGAGCGATCGCCCCGACCAACGATACCAACCGGTGCTGCGGACGGTCCAGCTGCGCGATCTGATCGACCGACGCCTTCAGCGTCCGGCCGCTGCCGACCGCGACCACCATCGGCTTTTCTTCGTTCAGATGACGCTCCATCACCTGCGCGCCGGCCACCGCGAGTTTGCGGTCGACTTCCTCGGACGTATCGCTGTCCACCGGCACGACTTCGCACATGGTGAGGCCGTAGCGCTTGGACAATTGATCGGCGAGCGACAGACAGTCGGCCAGTTGGTGATCGACACGCACGCGAATCAGGTTCTTCTCGACCGCGAAGGCGACCAGCCGCTGCGCGACCGGACGCGACACCTGCAGCTTCTCGGCGATCTCGTTCTGGGTGTTGCCGGCGACGTAGTAAAGCCACGCAGCACGGGTAGCAAGATCTAATTTTTCTGTGGACTTGGGCACGGTGACGGCTCGCTTATAGTGCGCCGATGATAGCAGCCGGCACCCCGGTCTCCTCGGAGCACCGCTGCGGCTGTCCGTCGCTCAGGCGAGCGGCGTGCGCGCCGGATCGAACAGCGGCCGCACGTGGCGATACAGCGCGCGATACGCTTCGAGCCGCGCGCGCAGTTCGGCGTGGCGGCGCGGATTCGGCGTGAACTCCTTTTCGATGGGTGGCTTGGTCAGCACCGTGGCTGGATTGCCGCCCGCGGCCAGCCAGCCGAGCCGGGCCGCGCCGAGCGCCGCGCCGGTTTCGCCGCCGCCGTGCTTGCGGGTGGCGGTGTCGAGCGCGTCGGCCAGCAATTGCGCCCAGTAATCGCTGCGCGCGCCGCCGCCGAGCAGCGACAACGCCTTCGCTTCGGTGCCGGCCGCGCGCAATGCGTCGAGGCCGTCGGTGAGCGCGAGCGTCACGCCTTCGAGCACCGCGTAGCCGAGCAGCGCGCGATCGGTCGCGTGATTCATGCCGAAGAACACGCCCTGCGCGTACGGGTCGTTGTGCGGCGTGCGTTCACCGGACAGATAGGGCAGGAAAAGCGGCGCGGTGTTCAATGCGTCGGCCGGCAACGCCTCGATTTCAGCGAGCAAGGTCGGTTCGTCGGTCGAGGTCAGTTTGCAGACCCAGCGCAGACAACTTGCCGCCGAAAGCACCACGCTCATCTGATGCCAGCGATCCGGAATCGCGTGACAGAACGCATGCACGGCGGAAGCCGGATTCGGCCGGAAACTATCGCCGACCACGCACAGCACGCCCGAGGTGCCGAGCGACACGAAACCGTCGCCCGGTTGCGTCGCGCCGATGCCGATCGCACTGGTGGCGTTGTCGCCGCCGCCGGCCGCGACGATCACGCCGTCGCTCAAACCGAATTCGCGCGCCACTTCGGGCAGCAAGGTGCCGGACGGCGCGCTGCCTTCGCAGAGGCTCGGCATTTGCGCGCGCGTCATGTTGCAGGCCGCCAGCAATGAATCGGACCAGTCGCGTTGGGCGACGTCGAGCCAGAGCGTGCCGGCCGCGTCCGACGGATCGGAGACCTTGCCGCCGGTCAGTTGCAGACGCAAGTAATCCTTCGGCAGCAGCACGCAGGCGGTCCGCGCGAAAATTTCCGGCTCGTGACGCGCAACCCACAACAGCTTCGGCGCGGTGAAACCCGGCATGGCCAGATTGCCGGCCACGCTGTGCAGGTCGGGCGCGCGCTCGGTCAGTTCCGCGCATTCCTTGTCGCTGCGCATGTCGTTCCACAGAATCGCCGGACGCAGCACGCGGTTTTCCGCATCCAGCAGCACGGCGCCGTGCATCTGTCCCGACAGGCCGATGCCGCGAATCTGCGCGAACTCGTCCGGGTGTCTGGCGCGCAACGCGGCGAGCGCCGTGCGCGTGCCGGCCCACCAGTCTTCGGGATTCTGTTCGGCCCAGCGCTGATGCGGACGCGAAACGGTAAAGGGGGAGCCTGCGGTGCCGATCACGCGCCCGTTGGAGGCGAGCAGCAGGACTTTTACTTCGGACGTGCCGAGGTCGATGCCGAGATACATGGGCGCGGAACCTTCGTCGTTGGAGATGCGCTACTTTAGCCGCACACCGCGCGCGCTGCCATGCGCATTAAGCCTGGCAGCGGCGCGCCGCGTGGCGGCGTTGCTGGGGGTTGCCGCGGGTGCCGCGTTCGGAGCGCGCTGTTTCAGACCGCGCCGCGTTTGGCGAGCCACACGTCGACGCGCGCGAGTGCGCCTTCCAGCGCCGACTCCAGTTCCGGCGTTTGGGCCATGCTGCCCCACAGCAGCCGGTCGGCGGCGAACGCCTTCAGCGGATCGGGCGCGCTGAAGAAGCCGCGCGCGACCTTGTCGTCCATCACGCCGTCCTGGTACGCGTAGGGCAATTCGCCCGTCTGCCAGCGCTGCAGAAAGCGGAAAAACAGCGCGGGCAGCATCGCCGTGGCCGCCGGGGTCACGCCACGCTCGAAACACTCGGCGAGTGTCGGCGCGATAAAGCCGGGCAGCTTCGAAAAACCGTCGGCCGCGACGCGCTGATTGGTGTCCTGGATATACGGATTGCTGAAGCGCTCGAGCACCACGTCGCGATACCGCTCGAGATCGAGTGGACTCGGCGTGAGACACGGAATCACGTCTTCGGTCACGTAGTCGAAGGCGAACTTGTTGATGTCGGCGTCGAGCGTGCCTTCGTGAATGTAGTTCAGCCCGACCAGCGTGCCCGCCCACGCAATGCAGCTATGCGGCGCGTTCAGAATGCGGATCTTCGCTTCCTCGTACGGCATGACCGAATCGACCAGTTCCGCACCGACCTTTTCCCACGCGGGGCGGCCGGCAATGAAGCGGTCTTCGATCACCCATTGAATGAACGCTTCACCCATCACCGGGCAGGCGTCGTCGACGCCGGTTGCGGCCTTCACGCGTTCGCGCACGTCCGGCGTGGGACGCGGCGTGATGCGGTCGACCATCGAACTCGGGCACGCGGTGTTGTCGTCGAACCATTGCGCAAGTTCGTTCGCGCCGCGTCTTTCGAGAAACTCGCTCATGCCTGCGTGAAAGCGCTCGCCGTTGCTGCGCAGGTTATCGCAGGTTTGCAGCGTGACCGGGCCCGCGCCGCGTTTCATGCGGGCGTCGAGAATCGCCGCGAGCGCGCCGTAGATCGTGGTGTGGCCACCGTCGAGGTCGGCTGCGAGATCGGCATTCGCCGTATCGAGTTCGTCGTCTTCGTCGAGGTAATAGCCGCCTTCGGTCACCGTGAAGGCGATGATCTTGCAGTCCGGATCGGCGCCCGCTTCGATCAAGCCGTCGAGGTTCTCGGTCCAGGGCAATACGCGTTCGATCGAGCGGATCGTCTCGTAGGCGCGTTCGCCTTGCGGCGTGACGGTTTCGAGCGTGTACACGCCGTTCTGCGCGGCGAGCGCGTCGAGCACCGCGTTCATGTCGCTGCGAATATTGCCGACGGTCAGCGACCAGTGCGGCTCGCCGGGCACCTTCGCCTCGTTCAACCGGTGCAGATACCACGCCTGATGCGCGCGATGAAACGATCCCGCGCCGATGTGCAGGATCACGTGTGCGGCCGCGCCGCTGCCTTGCCCGCTGTTCATGTACGTCTCCTGAATGTCCTGGCTCGCACGGCTCGAAGCCGGCGTTTCTTGTATGGTGGAGCATTTGCTCTGTACGTGAGCGAATGATCGTACCCGGCGAAACGAATGTCAAGGCGAGGCCGCCGGGTTTTCGTGGCGCAGCGCGGCGTGGCGGGACTTGCGGGCGACTTCCACGCGCTACGGTTGCAATGGGGACGTGCTTTGCCGTGCGTATGTGCGTGTATTGCATTGCATCAAATTTGACCTTTTCCGGTCCAGGATTAACCCGAATGCAAAAAAGTATCGGTTCGCGGTTTCATTTTTAGTGGTGGCGGGCGCGTTTGAGGGCTACTTTTCGCTATAGAAGACAACAAGACGAAGTGTGGCGACGCCCCCGGCGAGCCGCTTCATGGAGGCAGACAGTGCAACCCGATCTCGAACTCGTGGCCGTGCGCCGCGACGAATCGTTCAAAGTGTGGTCGCATGGCTATCCGTATCGCACGGTGCGCTGGCATTTCCACCCGGAGTACGAGATTCACCTGATCGTCGCGACGACCGGCAAGATGTTCGTCGGCGATCACATCAGCAGCTATACGCCCGGCAATCTCGTGCTGATGGGGCCGAACCTGCCGCACAACTGGGTGAGCGACGTGCCGGAAGGCGAGACCATCGCGCAGCGCAATCTGGTCGTGCAATTCGGTCAGGAGTTCGTGTCGAGCTGTGTCGACAGTTTTCCGGAGTGGCGTCAGGTCGAGGCGTTGCTCGCCGACTCGCGCCGTGGCGTGTTGTTTGGTGCCGCGACCAGCGCCGCGATCAAGCCGCTGTTTCTCGAACTGCTGAACGCGCGGGGATTACGCCGTCTTGTCCTGTTCATGTCGATGCTCGAAATCCTGATGAACGCCGAAGACCGCGAAGCGCTCGCGAGCCCTGCGTATCAGGCCGACCCAACCAGTTTCGCGTCGACCCGCATCAATCACGTGCTGTCGTATATCGGCAAGAATCTCGCGAACGATCTGCGCGAATCGGATCTGGCGCAGCTCGCGGGCCAAAGCGTCAGTGCGTTCTCGCGCTATTTCCGCCGTCATACCGGACTGCCGTTCGTGCAATACGTGAACCGGATGCGGATTAACCTCGCGTGCCAGTTGCTGACCGACGGCGAACTCAGCGTGACCGATATCTGTTTCAAGGCGGGTTTCAACAACCTGTCGAATTTCAACCGGCAGTTCCTCGCGGTGAAGGGCATGGCGCCTTCGAAATTCCGCCGCTATCAGCAACTCAACGACGCGAGCCGCGACGCCTCCGAACAGGCCGCCGCGCGCGGCGTGGGCATCGACGACGCACCCGCCATCGTGCTCGCGCCGGGGCTGCCGCGCCCGGCCGCCGCCGCTTATCCACCGACGTAGTTTCCCGCTGACGCCGAGTCGATTCCTTAGCCGAAGCGTTTCACTTCACCCGCGTTGCAACACGTATCGCGCTGCCCTACGACAGCGTGAGGGACGTGCTTACTTTTAATAACGGAGACAACCATGACGCAATCCTTTTCGAAGCCGGCCTCGTTGAAGCACTTCAGTCGCCACGCAGCAGCCATGGCGGCGCTCGCCTTCGGCCTGTCGTTTATCGCCGCGCCGGCCGCGCAAGCCGCGCCGCTGAAAATCGGCATGACGTTTCAGGAATTGAACAACCCGTACTTCGTGACCATGCAGAAGGCGCTCAACGACGCGGCCGCGTCGATCGGTGCGACCGTGGTCGTGACCGACGCGCATCACGACGTCAGCAAGCAGGTCAGCGACGTCGAAGACATGCTGCAGAAGAAGATCGACATTCTGCTGGTCAATCCGACCGACTCGACCGGCATCCAGTCGGCGGTGACGTCGGCGAAGAAGGCGGGCGTGGTTGTGGTCGCGGTGGATGCGAACGCCAATGGTCCGGTCGATTCGTTCGTCGGCTCGAAGAACTACGACGCCGGTGAAATGGCTTGCGAGTACCTCGCAAAATCGATTGGCGGCAGCGGCGAGGTGGCGATTCTCGACGGCATTCCGGTCGTGCCGATTCTCGAACGCGTGCGGGGTTGCAAGGCGGCGCTCGCCAAGGTGCCGGGCATCAAAGTTGTCGATACGCAGAACGGCAAGCAGGAACGTGCAACCGCGCTGTCGGTTACCGAGAACATGATTCAGGCGCATCCGAATCTGAAGGGTGTGTTCAGCGTGAACGACGGTGGTTCGATGGGCGCGCTGTCGGCGATCGAATCGTCGGGTAAGGACATCAAGCTGACCAGCGTCGACGGGGCGCCGGAAGCGATCGCCGCGATCCAGAAGCCGAACTCGAAGTTCATTGAAACGTCCGCGCAATTCCCGGCCGACCAGGTGCGTATCGCGCTCGGCATTGCACTCGCGAAGAAGTGGGGCGCCAATGTGCCGAAAGCAATTCCGGTCGACGTGAAGATGATCGACAAGAGCAATGCCAAGGGTTTCAGCTGGTAACACGACAGGCGCGCCACGCCGTGCGTGGTTTGACACGCGACACGGCGGCGCGCCGCAGAGGAGTACCCGATGGACACCATTCTCAAACTCGACAACATCACCAAAAGCTTTCCCGGCGTGAAAGCGCTGCAAGGCATTCATCTCGAGATCGCGCGCGGCGAGATCCACGCGTTGCTCGGCGAAAACGGCGCCGGCAAATCGACGCTGATGAAAATTCTCTGCGGCATCTATCAGCCGGATGAAGGCGCGATCACGATTGCGGGCGAGACGCGCCATTTCACGAACTATCACGACGCGGTGGCGGCGGGCGTCGGCATCGTGTTTCAGGAATTCAGTCTGATTCCCTATCTGAACGCGGTGGAGAACATGTTTCTCGGCCGCGAATTGAAGAACGGTTTGGGCCTGCTCGAACGCGGCAAGATGCGGCGCGCGGCGGCGGCGATTTTCCAGCGGCTCGGTGTGGCGATCGATCTGTCGGTGCCGATTCGGGAGCTTTCGGTCGCGCAGCAGCAGTTCGTCGAAATCGGCAAGGCGTTGTCGCTGGAAGCGCGCATTCTGATCCTGGACGAGCCGACCGCGACGCTCACGCCTGCGGAGGCCGAGCATCTGTTCGCGATCATGCGCGATCTGAAACAGCAGGGCGTGGCGATGATTTTCATCTCGCACCACCTCGAAGAGATCTTCGAGGTGTGCGACCGCATCACGGTGCTGCGCGATGGGCAATATGTCGGCATGACGGAAGTGGCCGAGTCAGACGTGGGCCGCCTCGTTGAAATGATGGTGGGCCGCCGTATTGAAAGCAGCTTTCCGCCGAAGCCGCCCCTGCATGCCGACGCGAAAATCGTGCTGGAGGTTCAGAAGCTGCAACTGCTGAAGGACAGCCCCGTGCTGAGTTTCACGCTGCGTGAAGGCGAGATTCTCGGTTTCGCGGGACTAGTCGGTTCAGGTCGCACGGAAACCGCGCTTGCCGTGATCGGCGCGGATCCGGCGTACGTGAAGGAGATTCGCATCAACGGCGCGGCCGCGAAGTTGTCCGATCCCGCCGATGCGTTGCGCGCCGGCGTCGGCATTTTGCCGGAGAGCCGCAAAACCGAAGGTCTGATCACCGACTTTTCGATCAAGCAGAACATCTCGATCAACAACCTCGGCAAGTATCGTTCGCTGCGTTTCTTCATCGACCAGCGCGGCGAAGCGCGCGCCACGGCCGACATCATGAAACGCGTGGGCGTCAAGGCGCCGACCATGCACACGGAAGTCGCGACGCTGTCGGGCGGCAACCAGCAGAAAGTGGTGATTGCGCGCTGGCTGAACCATCACACCAACATCCTGATCTTCGACGAACCGACCCGCGGTATCGACGTCGGCGCGAAAGCCGAAATCTATCTGCTGATGCGCGAACTCACCGCGCGCGGCTACTCGATCATCATGATCTCGTCCGAACTGCCGGAGATCGTCGGCATGTGCGACCGCGTCGCGGTGTTCCGTCAGGGTCGCATCGAAGCGATGCTCGAAGGCGACGCGATCGACTCCAATGCCGTGATGACATTTGCCACCGCCGGCTCGCTGGGAGCAAACCATGAACACGCCTAATCCTTCTTCTTCACCGAAAACTTCAACGGTCAGCAGCGACACGCCGGGTGCGCCGGTGCGCTTCACGTGGGCCGCGTTGAAACGCTCCACCTTGTTCTATCCGTTCATCGGCCTGCTGGTGGTCTGCATCGTGATGGTGTTCGCGAGCGACAGTTTTCTCTCCGCCGCCAACATCGAAAACGTGCTGCGCCAGGTGTCGATCAACGCCATCATCGCCGTGGGGATGACGTGCGTGATTCTGACCGGTGGCATCGATCTCTCGGTGGGTTCGGTGATGGCGCTGGCGGGCACGCTCGCGGCAGGCTTGATGGTTGCCGGCATGAACGCCGTGGCCGCGTTGGCGATTGGCATTGCCGTCGGTCTCGGCTTCGGCGCGGCGAACGGCTTCTTCGTCGCGTTTGCCGGCATGCCGCCCATCATCGTCACGCTCGCGACGATGGGCATTGCCCGCGGTCTCGCGCTGATCTACACCGGCGGCTATCCGATCGACGGGTTGCCCGACTGGGTCGCGTTCTTCGGCAGCGGCAAGATTCTCGGCGTGCAGGCGCCGGTCGTGATCATGGTGGTGATCTACGCGATCGCGTGGGTGCTGCTCGAACGCATGCCGTTCGGCCGCTACGTGTACGCGATCGGTGGCAACGAACAGGCGACGCGTTTGTCCGGCGTGCGGGTGGCGCGCGTCAAACTGATCGTCTACACGATCGCCGGCCTGACCTCGGCGTTTGCCGCGATCGTGCTGACCGCACGTTTGATGAGCGGCCAGCCGAACGCGGGCGTCGGCTTCGAACTCGACGCGATTGCCGCCGTGGTGATGGGCGGCACCTCGATCTCCGGTGGCCGCGGCTCGATCATCGGCACCTTGATCGGTGCGTTGCTGCTCGGTGTGCTGAACAACGGCCTGAACATGGTCGGCGTGAATCCGTATGTGCAGAACGTGATCAAGGGCGGAATCATTTTGCTGGCGATTTATATCAGCCGCGACCGTAGAAAGTAACTCTCCACTGACTTCCCATTTCTGGCAGGACCACGGCAATGACGACTCAAACCGACAAGCAGAACATGACAGCGATTGTCTGTCATGCACCGAAAGACTATCGCATCGAACAGGTATCGAAACCCACGGCGCGTGCGCACGAACTGGTGATTCGCATCGCCGCCTGCGGCATCTGCGCGAGCGATTGCAAATGCCATTCCGGCGCGAAAATGTTCTGGGGCGGTCCGAGCCCCTGGGTGAAAGCGCCGGTGATTCCGGGGCACGAGTTCTTCGGCTTTGTCGAAGAGATCGGCGAGGGCGCGGCGGAGCACTTCGGCGTGAAGCTGGGCGATCGTGTGATTGCCGAACAGATCGTGCCGTGCGGCAAATGCCGATATTGCAAATCCGGTCAGTACTGGATGTGCGAGGTGCACAACATCTTCGGCTTCCAGCGCGAAGTCGCGGACGGCGGTATGGCCGAGTACATGCGGATCCCGCCGACGGCGATCGTGCACAAGATTCCCGACGGCATTTCGCTCGAAGATGCCGCGATCATCGAACCGTTGGCGTGTGCGATTCACACCGTCAATCGCGGCGAACTGCAACTCGACGATGTCGTCGTGATCGCGGGCGCCGGGCCGTTGGGTCTGATGATGACGCAAGTCGCGCATCTGAAAACGCCGAAGAAACTGGTGGTGATCGATCTGGTGGAAG
Organism: Paraburkholderia sp. BL21I4N1; assembly: GCF_002973525.1. GTDB lineage: Bacteria > Pseudomonadota > Gammaproteobacteria > Burkholderiales > Burkholderiaceae > Paraburkholderia. The sequence continues at coordinate 29,420 of NZ_PVEN01000008.1, read as the reverse complement.
AACGGCTCGCGCTTGCGCGCGACTACGGCGCCGACGTGACCATCAATCCGAAACAGCAGGACGCATTGGCCATCGTTCATTCGCTCACTGACGGCTACGGTTGCGATGTGTATATTGAAACCACCGGCGCGCCGATCGGCGTCAATCAGGGCATGGACCTGATTCGCAAGCTCGGGCGTTTCGTCGAGTTCTCCGTGTTCGGCGCGGATACCACGCTCGACTGGTCGGTGATCGGCGACCGCAAGGAACTCGACGTGCGTGGCGCGCATCTCGGACCGTACTGCTATCCGATCGCGATCGATCTGCTGGCGCGCGGGCTGGTGACGTCGAAAGGCATCGTGACGCACGGTTTTTCGCTGGAAGAGTGGGACGAGGCGATCAAGGTCGCGAATTCGCTCGATTCGATCAAGGTGTTGATGAAGCCGCGCGCCTGAGCCTCGTCGGGACGAGCGGCCTATAAAACGGAGACTGTATGGATTACGTCATCGGCGTCGATATCGGCACGCAGAGCACCAAGGCGTTGCTGGTCGATCGGCACGGCGCGATCGTCGCGCAGCACGCGTCGAGCTATCAGCCGGATACGCCTAAGCCGCTGTGGGCCGAACAGTGGCCCGCGGTGTGGTTCAAGGCGGTGGTGGAATGCATTGCTGCGTGCGTCGCGAAGGCGAAAGAGGCGGGCGTGGCGGCGAAGTCGATCAAGGCGGTCTGCGTGAGCAGTCTGTACGGCGGCTCCGGCATTCCGGTGGATAGCGAAATGCGGCCGCTTTATCCGTGTCTGATCTGGATGGATCGCCGCGCGACCGCGCAGGTGGAATGGGTGCGCGGGAATGTCGATCTCGACCGGCTGCGTACGATTACCGGCAATGGCGTGGACAGCTATTACGGTTATACGAAGATGCTGTGGCTACGCGATAACGAGCCGGAAGTGTGGGCGCATACGCGTTACTTCCTGCCGCCGAATGCGTACGTGATCTACATGCTGACCGGCGAGGTGGCGGTCGATCATAGCTCGGCGGGCAATATCGGCGGTATCTACGATATAGCGAAGCGCGACTGGTCGGACGAGGCGCTGGACATGCTCGGCATTCCCGCGACCATGATGCCGGAGCGACTGGTCGAGTCGTCCGATGTGGTGGGCGGCCTGCTTTCGCAATGGACCGACACGCTCGGACTCGACGCGGGCACGGCGATCGTCGCGGGCGGTGTCGATGCGGCGATGGCGACGTTCGCCGCCGGCGTCACGCGAGCGGGGCAGCATGTCGCGATGATAGGCACCAGCATGTGCTGGGGTTATATCAATCAGAGCGTCGACGCGCGGCATGGGTTGATCGGCATGCCGCATGTGTTCAATGGGCAGCGCGATATTTACGTGTTCGGCGGCGCGATTACGGCGGGGGCGTCGGTGACGTGGTATCGCGAGCAGTTCTGCCACGCGGAGATCGAAGCGGCGCGCGCAACGCCGCATGGCGATCCGCATCGGTTGCTCGAGGAGTCGGCGGCGAACGTGCCGGCCGGCTCGGATGGCGTGATGTTCCTGCCGTATCTGATGGGCGAGCGGAGTCCGGTGTGGGATGCGAAGGCGAGCGGCGCGTTCGTCGGACTCAGCCTGTTCCATACGCGTGGGCATTTGTATCGCGCGGTGTTGGAGGGCGTGTCTTTTGCGCTGAAGCACAACATCGAAGCGGGACGTCAAGGCGCGTTATCGCTGGATGACAAGTTGATCGTGGTCGGCGGCGCCGCGCATTCGGATTTGTGGATGCAGATTATTGCGGATGTGACCGGTTATCCGGTCTATACGATCGAGCAGGATGTCGAGGCGGCAATGGGCGCGGCGTTGCTGGCAGGTGTGGGCATCGGGTTGGTGTCGCGGGAAGAGGCGCAGGGCGGGTGGGTGACGCTGATCGAACGGGCGCAGCCGGACGCGGCGCGGATGGCGCTTTATGAAAAACGGTTCGGCATTTATACGGACTTGTATCCGGCGTTGAAGCCGGTCATGCATCGGTTGCAGACATCATGAATGCTACTTTTGATTTTTCGGGGCGGTCGGTTCTGGTTACGGGCGCTTCTAGTGGGATCGGGCGGGCTATCGTCGAGGCTTTGTGCGCTTCTGGGGCGCACGTCGTTGCCGCTGCGCGGAATGTGAGTGAGTTGGCGCGCCTGGCTGAAGAGACGGGTTGTGAGCCGTTGATGCTCGATGTGAGCGATGAGACGGCTATCGATGAGGCATTCGAATCGCTTGGGGTGTTCGACGGGCTGGTGAATTGTGCCGGGATCGCGCTGCTCGAGCGGGCTGTCGATACCACCGCGGCTAGCTTCGATCGGGTCATGGCGGTGAATGCCCGGGGGGCGGTGCTCGTTGCCAAGCATGTGGCGATAGGGATGATAGGCGCCAAGCGCGCGGGCAGTATCGTCAATGTCTCCAGTCAAGCTGCGCTGGTGGCTTTGGACGAGCATTTGAGTTATTCGGCTTCCAAGGCGGCGCTTGATGCTGTTACTCGTTCTTTGTGTGTCGAGTTGGGGGCTTTTGGGATTCGGGTTAATAGTGTGAATCCTACGGTTACTTTGACGCCTATGGCTGTGCAGGCTTGGAGTGATCCCGCTAAGCGGGGGCCTGCTTTGAAGGCTATTCCTTTAGGACGCTTTGCTGAGTCCAGTGAAGTCGCTGCTCCTGTGCTGTTTTTGCTTAGTGAGGCGGCTTCTATGGTTAGTGGGGTTTGTCTGGCTGTTGATGGGGGGTATACGGCCAGGTAGTTTTGGGGGGGGTGGTCTGTTCGGCGATTGGGTGGTTCGTGTTGGGGTGTTGGCCTTTCCTTGTGTTGTTGGTGGTCTATTGGGGTTGCCCCTGTGCGGGGCGGCACCTACTTTTCTTTGCCGGCCGCAAAGAAAAGTAGGCAAAAGAAAGCGGCTCACACCGCTAGCTCATAAGCGGGGCCGCCGCACAGTTACGGTAGTGGCTCATCTGGAATCCGTGCTCTCGCACACTCCGCGCTCGTGACACAGCAGTCATTCTTCCGGCGGCGTTTCGCGCGCCGCAAGGTCGTTCAGGCTCTGCGCCTGCTGAACGGGTTTATCGCGTCGCAGTGGTAGCGGCTCATCTGGAGTCCGCGCTCCCACGCACTCCTTGCTCGTGATTCTGATGCTCTTGTTCTCTCCATCTTCTTCTTGCTATTGCTTGACCCGCGCTTATTGTCGACGTCATTTTTTCTAATCGTCATGTCCGCGGCATAGCGGCGCGGGAGACTCCAGCCGCGAATTTCGCGTGTATGTTGATGACCTGTGTGAGTGAGTTGGAGTGCCCTGTACATCGTTCAAGCGCTCGGACTCATACGTTAATCACTACGCTGCGTCGAGGTTGAAGTGTGTTGAAAGGCAAATATGTTGTCCTTCTCCGTTGGCGCGCACAAGTCGCACTTCGCCTCGGCGTCGGATCGTCATAAAGATCACGGATTCGTGCTCAGTTGTCGATGCCGCCAGGTAATCAACCGCTCTCCCCATCGCACGTCGAAAATGACACGGTGCGATACGGGAGAGGTGCTATGGAGAATAGATAATGGACGAGAACATGCATCGCTCATTCACGCGGTGCCATTGGGTCGTTGCGTTGACTGCGCTATTCGGCACCACGCTTGTTCATGCTCATGGGCGAGTGACTCAGCCGCCTTCTCGCATTGTGCTCTGTGTGGAGCGAAAGAACGTTGATTGCAACGTCGACGCATGGCAGGCGAACGCAATGGAGAACGGTAAATTTTTTCCCGCCACGCGCGCAGGTTTAGCGGATGTTTTTGCACCGGACGATGTACGTAACGCCCAGCCGCCGAAAGATGGCGAGATTGCCGGATCGAGTGTAAATGGGCACATTGCAGTATTGAACGAACAATCCGCGAACCGATGGACGAAGGTTGCGTTGCGTGCCAATTCGACTCAGATTTTCAAGTGGGAATATGCTGCGCTCCACGGGACGCGGCGGTGGAACTACTTCATCACGCGTTCCGGCTGGGATCCTGCAAAACCGCTAACGCGAGCGCAGTTTGACGAGAAACCGTTCTGCACGATCCAGAACGACGGCCAACCCTATTGGAAGGCTGATCTCAAACCAACGAAACCGACGATTCACCAATGCCGACTACCCAATCGCGTCGGCTATCAGGTCATTCTCGCGGTCTGGGAAGTCGCCGACACGCAAATGGGCTTTTACCAGGTGATCGATACGCACTTCACGGACGCAAACGGCAGTTCAGTAGTGAGCCCATTCCAGGCATTGAGCGCGGAAGCACCAATTAGGGATTAGCGGTGCCGCCTCGCGTGGCAACGCCAATAGACCACTAACAACCCAAGGAAAGGCCCACACCAACGCGCCGAGCGGGCCCTAGAGCATGGTCCGGACATGCCAAAGCTCAGGAAACAAAACCACATCGAGCATCTTCCGCAGATAGGTCGCCCCACTGGTCCCGCCGGTGCCTTGCTTAAACCCAATAATCCGTTCAACGGTAGTCACATGTCGAAACCGCCACTGCCTGAACGCATCTTCGAGATCGACAAGTTCCTCAGCCATTTCATAAAGCTCCCAATGCTGTGAAGGATTTCGATAAACCTCAAGCCAGGCGGCTTCGACCGACGCATCGTGAACAGTAGGCTGAGTCCAGTCCCGCTCCAACCGGGAGGCCGCGATAGGAAACCCGCGCCGCGCCAGTAACCGAACAACCTCATCGTAGAAAGAAGGCGCCTCGAGCGAAGCTTTAACCTCGGCAAAGACCTCTGCCCGATGCGCATGCGGCTTCAGCATCTGCTGATTCTTATTGCCGAGCAGAAACTCAATCTGCCGATACTGATAAGACTGAAACCCGGAAGAACTCCCGAGAAACGGCCGCATGGCGGTGTATTCGGACGGCGTCATGGTGGCAAGAACACTCCACGCCTGGACGAGCTGCTCCATGATTCGCGACACGCGAGCGAGCATCTTGAACGCCGGCGGCAATTCATCGCGATGCACGGCCTGCAGCGCCGCACGCAGCTCATACAGGGCGAGCTTCATCCACAGCTCACTCGTCTGATGCTGGATGATGAACAGCATCTCATTGTGATCCGGCGACAGCGGATGCTGCGCATCGAGCACCGACCCGAGCGACAGATAGTCGCCGTAACTCATCGATTCCGAAAAATCGAGTTGCGCGTCGTGCCAGCCATCGCCTGAAGAAGCCGCAGGAGCCGCGGAAACCGCCCCATGCCCAAACGGACACCCCTGCACAGGCTTATCTTCCGGCAACCCCGGTGTTTCCATATGATCGTTCATCGCCCGCTCCTCAGGTCACCGCGCCGCGAGCGGCAAATTCAGGCGCCCGCCAGGTCTCATGCACGAGCACGTCGCGCAGCGTCTCCACGGCGTCCCACACATCCACGAAGCGCGTGTACAAAGGCGTAAAACCAAACCGCAACACACGCGGCTCGCGATAATCGCCAATCACCCCGCGCGCGATCAACGCCTGCATGACTTCATAACCATGCGGATGCTCGAAGCTCGCATGCGAACCGCGCTGCGCATGCTCGCGCGGCGTGACGAGCGTCAACGGAAACTCGCCGCAGCGCGCTTCAACCAGTTCGATGAACAGATCGGTCAACGCCAGCGACTTGCGACGAATCGCCTGCATATCGGTCTGCAAAAAAACATCGAGCCCGCACTCGACCAGCGACATCGACACCATCGGCTGCGTGCCGCACAAAAAGCGGCCGATGCCGTCATCCGGCTGATACGCCGGATCCATCTCGAACGGCGCGCGATGCCCCCACCAGCCGGACAGCGGCTGCGTGAATTCGTTTTGATGACGCTTGGGCACCCAGGCGAATGCCGGGGAACCGGGGCCGCCATTCAGATACTTGTACGTGCAACCCACCGCATAATCGGCGCCGACGCCATTCAGATCGACCGGCACGGCGCCCGCCGAATGCGCGAGATCCCACAACGCGAGCGCGCCCTTGTCGTGAATCAGCCTGGTCAGCGCGGCCATGTCGTGCATATAGCCGGTGCGGTAGTTCACGTGCGTGATCATCGCGATGGCGGTGTCGTCGCCGATCGCGGCCGGCAGTTCGGACGGATCGTCGACGAGGCGCAGTTCATAACCACGGTCGAGCTGTTCGATCAAACCTTGCGCAATGTACAGATCGGTCGGGAAATTCGAGCGCTCGGACACGATCACACGACGCTTCGGGTCGCGTGCATTCGCCACGCGCACCGCCGCGGAGAGCAGCTTGAACAGGTTGATCGAAATCGTATCGGTGACGACCACTTCGTCGTCCGCCGCGCCGATCAGCGGCGCGAGCTTGTTGCCGAGGCGGCGCGGCAGCGCGAACCAGCCCGCGCTGTTCCAGCTGCGGATCAGGCCTTCGCCCCATTCGGCGGCAATCACGGTCTGTGCGCGTTGCGCGGCGGCGGCCGGCGGCACGCCGAGCGAATTGCCGTCGAGATAGATAGTGGTCGGCGACAGCGCGAACTGATCGCGCAGTAAGGCGAGCGGGTCGGCGCTGTCGAGCGCCAGGGCTTCTTCACGGTGGTTCATGGTGGTTCCGTCAGTCGGATCGGGAGCGGGATTGGGAGGGTGGGCGATTCGGCGGCGTTCAGCGTTCAGCGGGCGTCGGCGTCAGAGTCGGCCGGTGTCGGCAGCGCACGCAAGATCGCGCGCACCGGACTCGCGTCCAGCGTGGTCAGCTTGAGCGGCAGTGCGATCAACTCATAGTCGCCGGGCGCGACAGCGTCCAGCACGATGCCTTCGAGAATCGCCATGCGGTGCGCGCGGATTCGGTGGTGCGCATCCATCGTCTTCGATTCTTGCGGATCGAGCGACGGCGTATCGATGCCGATAAGTTGCACCCCGCGCGCGGCGAGCAGATCGATCGTCTCCGGCGCGACCGCGCAAAACGCGCTGTCCCACGCGGCGGTCGGCGCGTTTTCGTAAGTACGTAGTAAGACTCGCGGCGGCAGGTCGTCGAGCGAGCCGGTCAGGTGTTGTGGCGTCACAACAGGCGCGGCACCGATGCAATGAATCACGCGGCATCGGCCGAGATAGGCGTCGAGCGCCACTTCGCCGATGGCCGCGCCTTGCGCGTCATAGTGCAACGGTGCGTCGGTGTGCGCGCCGGTGTGCGGCGACAGCGTCAGACGCGCGACGTTGACGGGCGAGCCCGCCTCCATGCGCCACACGCGCTCTATGCCGACGGGCGTATCGCCAGGCCAGACGGGCGTCGCGGTATCGACGGCGGGGGTGATGTCCCAGATTGTTTGCATGTCTCCATCGGCGGATTGTGTCTATCTCGAAATGATAGGTGGCCTGCCGCGAAATGTGATTGCGAAAAAATCTCCTTCTGCGTCGTGTCTTGGAACATAATTTGGCATAAATGGGAAAGGGAGACCGAATATGAACGCGATCTCGCTCGACGCCACCGATTGCCGTATCTTGACGGTGCTTCAGCAAGAAGGACGGATCAGCAATCTCGACCTGGCGGAGCGCATCTCGCTCTCGCCATCGGCCTGTCTACGACGTCTGCGCCTCCTGGAGGAGCAGGGCGTCATCGAGCATTACCGTGCGTGTCTGAACCGCGAAGTACTGGGTTTCGAACTGGAAGCGTTCGTGCAGGTGTCCATGCGCAACGACCAGGAGAACTGGCACGAGCGCTTTGCCGAAGCGGTGCGGGACTGGCCGGAAGTGGTCGGCGCGTTCGTGGTGACTGGCGAGACCCATTACCTGTTGCGGGTTCTCGCGCACAACCTCAAACACTATTCGGATTTCGTGCTGCAGCGTCTCTACAAGGCGCCTGGCGTGATGGATATTCGTTCGAATATCGTGCTGCAGACGTTGAAGGAAGATTCCGGCGTACCGGTGGCGCTGGTGACCAAAACCAGCAGTCACGGCACCGCGCATAACGACCGCTGATCGATTGAATGCGCCGCCGGCAAGTGGGTGGCGCGGTTCAGATCGACTTAAGCCCGTGAAACTGGCCGCTCTGAAACACCAGCGGCGAGATTTCCGCGGCATTTTCATGCAGGCCGCAGCGCTCCACTTCGCCGACGAAGATCACGTGGTCGCCTTCCTCGTAGCGGCTACGGTTGTGGCATTCGAACCATGCCAGCGCACCGTCGAGCACCGGCATGCCGGAGTCGCCCGCCGCGTGCGACACACCTTCGAAGCGGTCGCCCTTCACGGTCGCGAAGCGTTTGCACAGATCGAGCTGCGACGCGGCCAGCACGTTCACCACATAGTGGCTATTGGTCCGGAACACCGGCATCGAGGCCGAGCGCGTGGCCAGACTCCACAGCACTAGCGGCGGGTCGAGCGAAACCGAATTAAACGAACTGGCCGTGATGCCGATCAATTGGCCGGACGCCGCACGCGTTGTAATGACGGTGACGCCGGTAGCGAATTGGCCGAGCGCCTGTTTGAAGGCGCTCTGGTCGAAGTTGGGCGGACTGGCGTGCTTCATCGGCAGGATGCCCCTCGTGCGGACGGGATCCGCTCCAGACTGAACCCGTCGCATGCGTGGCCGAAAACAAATGATTCGAAAGTCATAGTGAAAATCGTCGATTTGTCCCAATTTTAACTGCAATCGCGGCGAATTGGCCGCGACCCCAGCCGGCATGTGGGTAAGCCCACCAAGCTGGAAGGTCCCGGTGGTGGCATGAGCGTTGCGGTAAAGCGGAACCGGCATCGGCCGTTTATGCGTTTCCAGGAGCGTGCAGCATGAATCAGACGAGCGAAGTCGCCACTCTCGGTGGCGGGTGTTTCTGGTGTCTCGAAGCGGTGTATCTGGGCGTCGACGGTGTGAATTCGGTGGAGTCGGGCTATGCGGGCGGCCAGACCCCGCAGCCGACTTATGAACAGGTCTGCGACGGCGTGACCGGCCACGCTGAAGTCGTGAACGTCGACTTCGATCCCACGAAGATCGGCTATCGCGAAATTCTGGATATTTTCTTCGCGATCCACGATCCGACGCAGTTGAACCGGCAGGGTAACGATGTCGGCACGCAATACCGGTCGGTGATTTTCACGCACTCGGAAGCGCAGCGTGAGACAGCGTTGCAGGCGCTTCGCGAGATCGGCGAGCAGCGGATTTTCGACGACCAGATCGTCACGCAGGTGCTGCCGCTGGACGGCAATTACTGGCCGGCCGAGGCCTATCATCAGAACTATTTCGCGCAGCATCCGAATCAGGGCTACTGCTCGTTCGTGGTGGCGCCGAAGGTCGCGAAGTTTCGGCAGAAATTCGCGCATCGAATCAAGGCAGGGTGAGGGAGAGCGGCCAGCGATGGCCGCTTTTTTTATCGGCCTCGGCTTATCGCGTGACCGCCTGTCGCGTTGCGGCGCACCGCGTTACGGTTCACCTTGCTGCGGCGTCGGGTCGTCGCGCTCAGCTTCGTGTTCCTGCCCGGCGTCGCGCTCGTGCTCAAGGTCGTGCTCGTGCTCGTGAGCTTGCCGCGCGTACGCTTCGATAATCTCCCGCGCCAGCTCCACGCAACTTAGCGGCGCGGACCCCTCCGCCTTATTGTTGATCGCGATCACCACCGGCTGGCCGGCCAGCGCGTAACGCGCGGCCAATTCAGCGAGCGACGCACGTGTCGCCGGATCCTGATCGACCAACTGGTTGAACGGCTCGTACTTGGCTTTCGCCTGTTCGTATTTGAAGCCGCCATGCAGACTCCAGCGCACGATCAGCGGCCCGGCCGGTTCGCCGTCCAGCAGCGCGAGCGCTGCCGCCTGCCGCAACGGATCCGGCATGCGCGCATGAATCCCCACGCAATAGCGCACGCCCGCCGTCTTTAGCGTGCGAATGAAGCGCGGCGTCAGCAGGCTCGCGTCGCGGATTTCGATCGCGTAGCAGGTGCCGTCGGGCAGCCGGGGCAACGCTGTCAAAAACTCAGCCAGACGTTCGATGAACACCGCCGGCTGCGCCAGCATCTGATCCGGCAACGGCGAAAGCTGGAACACCAGCGCACCGGCCTTCGCGCCGAGTCCTTCGATGCACGGCGTGACGAAGTCGTCGATCGCCATTTGCGCGTTCAGAAAACACGGGTTCAGCGAGACCGGCTCGCCGCGCTCGGCGCGCACGGTGGCGTCGGTGATCGTCATCGGCGCTTTGACGATGAAGCGGAAGTGCTCAGGGACTTGCTGCGCGTAGCGCAAATACTCGGTGACCGTGAGCGCCTGATAGAACGAACGGTCGATGCTGACCGTCTTCAGCAGCGGATGCGCGCCGTAGGCGGTGAGGCCTTCGCGCGAGAGTTTGCTGTTGCTGTATTCGTCGCCATAGACGATGCCGTTCCAGCCTGGGAACGACCAGGTGGAGGTGCCGAGGTGGATCTCAGGCGGAAGATCGGCGGCGAGCGCGATAAGTTCGGGCGAGGGCGGGGCGGCGACGACGTCGCGGGCGCGGCGTTTTCTGGGCGTTGCGGCTGGGGCAGTGGCGGCAGCGGAGTCACCCTCTGGCGAGGTGGACTGCGCGGCTTCTTCGGCAGACGTCTGGTCTTCTTGCCAAAGTGAAGTCGCGCTGGCGGCTTTGGCGCGTGGCTGACGTTTCGCACGCCCGTCGACCTCGACGGTCGCCGCCGGCGCCTGTTCCACGGTCGTCGGCACCGCCGCCCGCTCCACCGGCATCCCGAACAGATCGAACTGCACCGCTTCGCCGTCGGCGTCTGCCGCGCCAGTCACCGGCTGCTCAACTGCACTCGTCCCGCTTTGACCCATTGATCGTCGACCTGCTGTTCAAAGGTTGCGCCGCGTCGGGCCGCTACTGCACGACGCCGCGGCGCAACCGCATCACAGCGCTTTGTCGTACATATAGCGGCGCGACCACGGCAAGGTTTTCGCGCTGCGGCCGGCTTTGCGGCACACCACCTGGTAGATCGAGACGTCGTCGGTTTCGAATGCGTATGCGCAACCGGCGAGGTACACGCGCCAGATGCGGAATTTTTCGTCGTCGACGAGCTTGCGGGCTTCGTCCGCATGCGCTTCGAAAGCTTCCGCCCACAAATCCAGCGTGTGCGCATAGTGACGGCGCAGGCTTTCGACGTCAACCGCTTCGAGCCCGCCGCGCTGCATCGCCTCGAGCGCGAGGCTGATGTGCGGCAGCTCGCCGTCCGGGAACACATAACGATCGATAAACTCGCCGCCGCCCAGCGCGGTCTCGCCGCTGTCGGAATCGCTCGACGTAATGCCGTGGTTCATCGCGACGCCGTCGTCGACCAGCAGATCGTGAATTTTCTCGAAGTAGCCCGGCAGATTCTTGCGACCCACGTGCTCGAACATGCCGACGCTGGTAATCCGGTCGAACTGTCCTTCGATGTCGCGATAATCCTGCAGACGAATTTCGATCTGGCTTTCCAGACCCGCGGCTTTCACGCGCGCGGTGGCGAGATCGAACTGATTCTGCGAGAGCGTCACGCCCACGCACTTCGCGCCGAACTTCTGCGCCGCGCGCAGCACGAGCGCGCCCCAGCCGCAGCCGATATCGAGCAGACGCTGTCCGGGCTGCAACTGGATCTTGGTGAGGATGTGGTCGATCTTCTTGATCTGCGCGGTGGCGAGATCTTCGTCGCCATTCTCGAAGTACGCACACGAGTACACCATGTTCTCGTCGAGCCACAGCTTGTAGAACTCGTTCGAGACGTCGTAGTGGTACTGGATCGCCTTCTTGTCCGACGCTTTCGAGTGATGAAAATAGCGCCGCACGCGCGCCAGCTTGCTCGCACTATTCACGGTATTGCGCGCCAGCTGGTAGCTGATATTGATGATGTCCGACAGCTTGCCTTCAATGTCGATCTTGCCCTTCACGTACGCCTCGCCGAGATTGTCGAGGCTCGGTTCGAGCAGATAGGGCAGCGCCGTGGCGCTTTTGACATGAAGGGTGACCTGGGGCGCCGCGAACTGCCCGAAATCATGCTGCTGACCGTCCCACAGCACGAGGCGTGCGGGCACGTTAGCTTTGGTTTTTACGTCTTCCACCCACTGCGCCAGCTTCTTCTCCCAGAACATGTGATCTCTCCGTGTCCGTTGAATTAAAGCAAAGCTTGTGTGGATCGCAGCCCAGTGCGGCGCAACTCCCGTGCCGCGAGATGCCATCCGGCCGGCGTACGCTGCTACGTTGGCAGCGCTCGCAACGGCGTTATATTCGATTCAAGGCGACAGACGGGAGATATGCCAGTCGCTGTGTTCGCTTGAGCGCGTGTAGAGCAGACGGTCGTGCAGACGCGACGGTCGACCCTGCCAGAATTCGATTGCTTCGGGTACCAAACGATAGCCGCCCCAATGCGGTGGACGCGGCGGCTGGTCGCCGTAGAGCAGGGAGATTTCGCGCTCGCGTGTTTCGAGTTGCGAGCGGCTTTCAATTACCTGACTCTGATTGGATGCCCATGCACCGATGCGTGAACCGAGTGGGCGCGACGCGAAGTACTGGTCGCTTTCTTCCGCACTGGTTTTGATAATGCTGCCCTCGATACGCACCTGGCGTTCGAGTTCGATCCAGTAAAACAGCAGGCTCGCATAAGGATTCGCGGCCAGTTCGCAGCCCTTGCGGCTTTCGTAATTGGTGAAGAACACGAAGCCGCGCTCGTCGACGCCTTTGATCAGCACAATGCGCGCTGACGGCCGGCCGCGCGAGTCCACCGTGGCGAGCGTCATGGTATTCGGCTCGGGGAGTTGGGCCTTGACCGCCTGTTCAAACCACGTATCGAATTGACGAAACGGGTTGCGGTCGACATCAGCAACGTCCAAAGAACCGAGCGAATAGTTGTTTCGAAGATCGGCGAGTGAGGTCATGTTCTTATGCGAACGCTACAGTCAGTCCAGTATAGCTAAGGAGAGAAATCTTTGCGCGCGACCAGGCCAAGGCTTCACGCGGTACACCAGTGTATTGCGCCATATTCGCGGCGGTTTGCGCTGAGTCACCCTTGTGCCGATAGGGATTGATGCGATCAGGCAAAATACCGGCTGCGAACGCATCAGCTTCGCGCATTGCCGTTTTATCTGTTTTGCCTGATTTCGCCTGATTCCAACGAGCCCCGCCACCATGTCCAGCCCCACCGCGCAATCCGATCTTACTACCAGCCTCGACGGGAGTGAAACCGCCGACCGCGCGCGGCGCTTCGGCGGTATCGCCCGTCTGTATGGGGCGCCGGCGCTCGTCGCATTCGAAGCCGCGCATGTCGCGGTGATCGGTATCGGCGGCGTGGGGTCGTGGGTGGCCGAGGCGCTTGCGCGCAGCGCGGTCGGCACGCTGACGCTGATCGATCTCGACAACGTGGCCGAGAGCAACACTAACCGGCAGATCCATGCGCTCGACGGCAACTACGGAAAACCGAAGGTCGAAGCCATGGCCGAACGCATCGCGGCGATCAATCCGTATTGCGACGTGCGGCTGATCGAAGACTTCGTCGAGCCGGATAATTTCGCCGCGACGCTTGGCGGCGGTTTCGATTACGTGATCGATGCGATCGACAGCGTGCGTACCAAGACCGCGTTGATCGCGTGGTGCGTCGAGCGGAATCAGCCGTTGATTACGGTGGGCGGCGCGGGTGGGCAACTCGATCCGACGCGCATTCGCATCGACGACCTTGCGTTGACGATCCAGGACCCGTTGTTGTCGAAGGTGCGCGGGCAATTGCGAAAACAGCATGGTTTTCCGCGCGGGCCGAAAGCGAAGTTCAAGGTGAGCGCGGTGTATTCGGACGAGCCGCTGATCTATCCGGAAGTGGCCGTCGTCGATGTCGACGTGGATACGGAGCCCGTGAGCACGTCGCCGGTGGGTCCGGTCGGTTTGAATTGTGCGGGGTTCGGCTCGAGCGTGTGTGTGACCGCGAGCTTTGGATTTGCCGCCGCCGCGCATGTGTTGCGGGCGTTGGGGAAACAGGCGCCGGCTTGAAGAACCCGGTGGTTTGAAGACGAATGCGGTGGCCGCCAAGGCCGCCACCGCATGCGCGCATTGCGCGGTTCGTTTAAAACAACGACGCGCTCAACTTACGCCGCCATTGCGACACCAGCTCCGGCTGATGTGCGGCCAGATCGAACACCGACAGCATCGTCTTGCGGCCGATATCGTCGCGGAACGTGCGATCGCGTTGCACGATTGCCAGCAGGTGTTCCAACGCCCCTTCGTACTTACGATGCGCAATCAGCGCGCTTGCCAGATCGAAGCGTGCTTCGAGATCCGCAGGATCGGCGGCGACCCTGGCTTCGAGCGCGTCGGTGGGCGGCAGGTCCGCCGCGGCGTCCACGGCGTCGAGCCGCGTCTTGATCGCGTTGAAACGCGCGTCGATGCCTTGCGTGGTTTTCGGCGACAGCAGATCGACTTCGTTGCGGGCTTCGTCGATCAGGTTGTCTTCGAGCAGCATTTCGATGCGGTCCATGCGCGCTTCGTCGAAACCCGGGTCGTAGGCGAGGGCGGCTTGCAGCGCGTCGTACGCGTCGTCGCGGCGGCCTTCGTCCAGCGCGGTTTGCGCTTCGAGACGCGCCGCGTCCGCGCCTTGCGGCACCAGCCGCTCGATAAACTCGCGCAGCTGACCTTCAGGCAGCACGCCGACGAACTGATCGACCGGCCGGCCGTCGGCAAACGCCATGACGTGCGGAATGCTGCGTACCTGGAAGTGCCCGGCCAGTTCCTGGTTTTCGTCCACGTTCACCTTCACCAGCTTCCATTTGCCGGCGGCTTCGGCTTCGAGCTTTTCGAGCATCGGGCCGAGCGTCTTGCACGGGCCGCACCAGGGCGCCCAGAAATCGACCAGCACGGGGGCCAGCGTCGACGCCGTGATGACGTCCTGTTCGAAAGTGGCCAGAGTGGTGTCCATTGCGTCCTCGTCGATAAAACGGTTTGTCATTAAGTGGGGCCGGTCGCTGCGGATTCAATACGCCACATGCTGGCGAGTCTTCCTTGCCGATCAGGCGCCCTTGCGTTCCGGCAGCGGAATCCATTCCGTCTCACCCGGCACCTTGCCCATTTCCTGATAAGTCCAGGCCAACTTCGCGGCCTCGATTTTCTCGCGCGAACTGGCGACGAAATTCCACTCGATAAAGCGCTCGCCGTCCAGCTTCTCGCCGCCGAGCAGCATCACGCGTGCACCGTGCGTGCTGGCGAGCGTGACGGTTTCGTCGAGCGCGAGCACGGCCATCTGGCCGACTTCGAGCGGCGTGCCGTCGATTTCCAGATCGCCTTCCACCAGATAGACGCCACGCTCCTCGTGTTCCGGTTCCAGTGCGAAGGCGCCGCCCGGCGCGAATTCACCGGCGACATATAGCGTGCCGGAGAACGTGACGACCGGCGAGGTCTCGCCGAACGCGTTGCCCGCGATCACCCGCAGCGTCACGCCGTTGCGCTCGACGACCGGCAGCGTCTCGGCGGCATGATGCGAGAACGACGGCTCGATGTCTTCGTCTTCCAGCGGCAGCGCGACCCAGGTCTGGATGCCGTGCATGGTCAGGCCGGTTGCGCGATCTTCTTCCGGCGTGCGTTCGGAATGGACGATGCCGCGGCCCGCCGTCATCCAGTTGACGTCGCCGGGGACGATCTTCTGCTGCGAGCCGAGGCTGTCGCGATGCATGACCGAGCCTTCGAACAGATACGTGACGGTGGCGAGGCCGATATGCGGATGCGGACGCACGTCGAGGCCGACGCCGGGTTCGAGCGTGGCCGGACCCATGTGATCGAAGAAGATGAACGGGCCGATCAGACGCGCGGCCACGGCGGGCAGCACGCGCCGCACGGTCAGACTGCCGACGTCGCGCAGATGCGGTTTGAGAACTGCTTTGATCGAGGAAGACATGGGCAGGCTCGGCTGGAATAGTGAGTGGGGATTTTGCTTAATGGATGATTCTACTGCGGTGGGCGTGACGACGACGGTTCGGCGCACCTTGCCGCAGGCTGGCGCGGCTTGGCGCAGCTTGGTGCTGCGGGAATCCGAAGCGCGGGGCGGTTGTCTCGTGCAAAAGAAAACGGCCGCCTTCTTGTGAGGGCGGCCGTTTTGCTTGCGCGTTTAGCGCAGTGTCATTCGACAGGCAGTCGATAGGGGCGAGAACTTGCGAACGTCATGCGGCGCGACACTCACCCCACCCGTCATCATGTCATGCGGTTCTTCGCCAGCGGCGGATTCGCCGCGAAATACCGCTTGATCCCGTTCATGATCGCATCGGCCATCTTGTCGCGATACGCGTCGTCGTTCAGACGGCGCTCTTCATCCGGGTTGCTGATGAAGGCCGTCTCCACGAGGATCGACGGAATGTCCGGCGCCTTCAGCACGGCGAACCCCGCCTGTTCCACCGAGCCTTTGTGCAGCTTGTTGATGCCGCCGATTTCCTTCAGCACGAAGTTGCCGTAGCGCATCGAGTCGCGAATCTGCGCGGTGGTCGACATATCGAACAGCGCGCGGTTGACGCTGGCGTCGGCGCTCTTGATGTTGATGCCGCCGATCTGATCCGACGAGTTCTCCTTGTTCGCCATCCAGCGCGCCGCAGCGCTCGACGCGCCGTGGTCGGACAGCGCGAACACCGACGAACCCTTCGCCTCGGGCGTGGTGAACGCGTCCGCGTGAATCGACACGAACAGGTCCGCACCGACGCGTCGCGCCTTCTGCACGCGCACGTTCAGCGGCACGAAGAAGTCGGCGTCGCGCGTCATCATGGAGCGCATGTTCGGCTGCGCGTCGATCTTCGCGCGCAGCTTCTTCGCGATGTCGAGCGCGACGTGTTTCTCGTACGTGCCCGAACTGCCGATCGCGCCCGGATCTTCGCCGCCATGGCCCGGATCGATCGCCACGGTCAACAGACGCACCGTGTTGCTCTTGCCGGATTTCGGCGCGGTGAACGCGTAGTTGTCGTCGCCGCCGTTGTCGTCGCCCAGGTTGCCGGCGCTGTTGCCGCCTTTATTGCGAGCGATCGCGGCAGGCGGTGCGACCGGCGCGGTAGGCGTGGCCTGTTTGGCAATGATCGGCGGCATCGGCGTGGGCGCGGCATGCACCGGCGGCCGCGGCACGCCGTTCGACGAACCGGCGCCACCCGCCCCGCCGTTCTGCGCGTAGCGTTCGAAGAACGCCTCGCTGTTGTCGGCGGTGGGCGGCGTGGTGCCGGGGCCGCTCAGCGTGGCGGGCGGCGCGCTGTTTTCGTTCAGCGTCTGCTGCTTGTGTTCGGTCTGCGCGAGCAGATCCATTAACGGATCGGGCGCGACCGCCGGATACAGGTCGAATACCAGCCGGTACTTGTACGCGCCGACCGGCGGCAGCGTGAACACCTGCGGCTTAACCGAACCCTTCAGGTCGAACACCATGCGCACCACGTGCGGCTGATATTGGCCAACCCGCACCGACGAGATCTGCGGATCGTTCGGCGTGATCTTCGACACCAGATCCTTCAGCGCCTGGTCGAGATCGAGGCCGCTCAGATCGACCACCAGCCTGTCCGGTCCCTGTAGCAACTGCTGGGCGTTCTGCAACGGCTGATCGGATTCGATGGTCACGCGCGTGTAGTCGCGCGCCGGCCAGACCCGCACGCCGAGCACCGAGCTGGCCCACGCAAGACGCGGTGCGACGAGGCCGAGCATCAGCGTGGACGCGCCCGCGCACAGAATCTGCCGACGCCGCCAGTTATGCGAGGCGGTAGCCGCCGATTCGATCGAGCGGAACGGTTTGATCAACATCTTTCGAGACATGCCTTTCCTGATTCGCTATATGCGCGTGCGACGAGTACGCGGCCTTCGCCCGTGTGATCCAGTTCGAGCGTGAAGACGAGATCCGGCACGCCCAGCAGACGCCCCGCGCGTTGCGGCCATTCGACGAGGCAGACCGCGCCGCTGTCGAAGTATTCCCGAAAGCCCGCATCGGCCCATTCGGCCGGATCGGTGAATCTATACAGATCGAAGTGATAGAGCGTGAGTTCCCCAGCGGGCCGTTCGAGCTCGTAGGGTTCGACGAGGGTGTAGGTGGGACTGCGCACGCGGCCGGTGTGACCGAGGCCGCGCAAGGTCGAGCGTACGAGGGTGGTTTTGCCGGCACCGAGATCGCCGACGAGTTGCACCTGCAGCCCGTGAAAAGCCGTGTCGCCGACAGCGCCCGGCGCGGCTTGCCGCGTTTCGCCAGGCATGCCGCGCAGGCTTTCGATCGCTTGCGCGAAGCGCGCGCCGAAGGCGAGCGTGGCGGCTTCGTCCGCGAGCGCGAAGGTGCGTTCGAGCAGGACAGCGGCGGGCGATGGGATCGCGTGATCGGGATTGACAGGCATTCTCGTAAAATGGCGTGATGAACCGAAGTCCGGAGTCCCCTGTTTCCAGCACGCCAGCGTCTAGCGACGACGCGGGTGCCGAGCGTCCCTTCGATGAAGCGGCGCTGAATGCGCTTGCGCTCGACATCAAAAGTTGGGGCCGTGAACTGGGTTTCGGGGCGATCGGGATTAGCGACACCGACCTCTCCGCTGCCGAAGCGCCGCTCGCAGCCTGGCTGGAAGCGGGTTGTCACGGCGAGATGGATTATATGGCGAAACACGGTATGAAACGCGCGCGTCCGGCCGAGCTTGTGGCCGGTACGCGACGTGTGATTACCGCGCGCATCGCCTATTTGCCCGCGCGGACATTGAGCGGAAAGGCGCACGAAAGCGCTTTGCAGGACGCGCCGCTTACTGCGCCACTCATGCAGGACTGGCGTGCGGCCGAAGCGGCGCGGCTCGCGGACCCGTCGGCGGCGGTGGTGTCGATCTATGCGCGCGGCCGCGACTATCACAAGGTCATGCGTAACCGTCTGCAACATCTGGCCGAGAAAATCGAAGCCAAGATCGGCGCGTTCGGTTACCGCGTATTTACCGATTCGGCGCCCGTGCTTGAAGTAGAACTTGCGCAGAAGGCGGGCATCGGCTGGCGCGGCAAGCACACGTTGTTGCTGCAACGCGATGCGGGTTCGCTGTTTTTCCTCGGCGAAATCTATGTCGACGTGCCGTTGCCGACCGACGCCGAGATCGCGCCCGACGTTGCGCCGGAAACGCCCGGCGCGCATTGCGGCAGTTGCACGCGCTGCATCGACGCGTGTCCGACCGGTGCGATCGTGGCGCCCTATAAGGTCGACGCGCGGCTGTGCATCTCTTACCTCACGATCGAATTGAAAGGCAGTATTCCCGTGGACATGCGGCCGTTGATCGGCAATCGCGTGTATGGCTGCGACGATTGCCAGCTCGCGTGTCCGTGGAACAAGTTCGCGCAGGCGGCGCCGGTTGCCGATTTCGATGTGCGGCATGGGCTGGACCGGGCGTCGCTCGTCGAGCTGTTTGCGTGGAGCGCCGACGACTTCGATACGCGCATGCAGGGCAGCGCGATTCGCCGCATCGGTTACGAAAGCTGGTTGCGCAATCTCGCGGTCGGGATGGGCAATGCGTTGCGTGCGGCGTCGCCGGAAAGCTTGAGTGCCGAGGCTCGCGAGCGCATTGTCAAATCGTTGAGGCTGCGTGCCGACGACCCGTCCGAGGTGGTGCGCGAGCATGTGGAATGGGCTCTGGAAGCGGCGTAAAGTAGCGGCATTCCGCGTTCTCAACCCGCAACGCCGCGTCAGTCAGGGAGCAGGCAATCATGTTCAACGCAGTGATCGATGCGCCGTTCGGCAAAGTCGGCATTCGCCTCGAAGGCGACGCCGTGCGCGAGATCGTCTATCTGCCGGAGTCGATCGAGAACGTCGCGCCGGATTCGCTGTTGGCTCGCCAGGCGGTCGAGCAGATCGAACGGTATTTCGAGCAGGCATCCGCCACTTTCGAATTACCGCTCGCGCCGGTCGGCACTGCGTTCCAGCAGCGTGTCTGGCAGGCCATCAGCGCGATTCCGCCGGGCGTCGTGCTGACGTACGGACAACTGGCGAAGCAGGTTGGCAGCGTGCCGCGCGCGGTCGGGCAGGCGTGCGGCTCGAACTATTTCCCGATCGTGATTCCGTGCCATCGGGTGGTCGGCTCGGGCGACATCGGCGGCTTCGCGCATCATGCCGGCGACGGCTTTTTTCGCAACGTCAAACGCTGGCTTCTCAAGCATGAAGGCATTCCCTACGCATGAGCGATACCCTGGCTGACGACGCGAGCCTCGCGTCGCCTCTCTTCACGGCGAGCGCCGCCTCGATCGACGCATTCTGCGACGCGCTGTGGCTCGAACACGGCCTGTCGCGCAACACGCTCGACGCGTACCGGCGCGATCTGCGGCTGTTCTGCGAATGGTTGGCGCAGACCCGCAACACGTCGCTCGATATCGCCGGCGAAGCCGATCTGAACGCGTATAGCGCCGCGCGTCAGAAGGACAAATCGACGTCGGCGAACCGGCGGCTTTCGGTGTTTCGGCGTTATTACGCGTGGGCGGTGCGCGAACATCGCGCGAAGGTCGATCCGACGCTGCGCATCCGCTCGGCGAAGCAGCCGCCGCGTTTTCCGTCGACGTTGAGCGAAGCACAAGTCGAAGCGCTGCTCGGCGCGCCCGATGTCGCCACGCCATTAGGTCTGCGCGACCGCACGATGCTGGAACTGATGTACGCGAGCGGCTTGCGGGTCACCGAACTCGTCACGCTGAAGACGGTGGAAGTGGGCCTGAACGAAGGCGTGGTTCGCGTGATGGGCAAGGGTTCGAAGGAGCGCTTGATTCCGTTCGGTGAAGAGGCGCATAACTGGATCGAACGTTATCTGCGCGAGGCGCGGCCGGCGCTGCTCGGCGCGCGTGCCACGGACGCGCTGTTCGTGACGAGCCGCGCGGAAGGTATGACGCGTCAGCAGTTCTGGAACATCATCAAGCGGCATGCGGTGGCGGCGAACGTGCATGCGCCGCTGTCGCCGCACACGTTGCGGCATGCGTTCGCGACGCACCTGCTTAACCATGGCGCCGATCTGCGCGTCGTGCAATTGCTGCTCGGGCATACCGACATCTCGACCACGCAGATTTACACGCACGTGGCGCGTGAGCGGTTGAAGTCGCTCCATGCGGAGCATCATCCGCGTGGGTGAGGCGGTGTGCGCTTGCCGCGACGCATCGTGTCTCGCTTCAGAGATACTCGCGCAAACGATGCTTGAGAATCTTGCCGGTCGACGCGGCCGGTAAGGCGGTCAACATTTTTACTTCGGCAGGCCGCTTGTACGGCGCGAGCCGCTCGCCGCACCACGCGATCAACTCGGTCGCCGTCACTGTCGAGCCCGCGATCAATTCGACGAACGCGATCACTTCCTCGTTACCCTCGACCGCGCGTCCGATCACCGCCGACTGCACGACCTGCGGATGCGCGTTCAGCACATGCTCGACCTCGGCCGGATACACGTTGAAGCCCGAGCGGATGATGAGCTCCTTGCTGCGCCCGACGATATGCAGCGCGCCGTCCGCGTCCTGGCGCGCGAGATCGCCCGTTTTGAGCCAGCCGTCCTCGGTCACGGCGACGCGCGTTTGCTCGGGGTTACGGTAATAGCCGAGCATCACGTTCGGACCGCGCACCCACAATTCGCCGATCTCGCCGGGCGCGGTATCGACGCCGTCGAGTCCGACGAAGCGCACCTCGACGCCCGGAATGACCTCGCCGACCGCGCAGTCGCCACGCGGCCGGTCGAGCATGGTGTGCGAGACGGTCGGACTGCTTTCGGTCATGCCGTAGCCGTTGTGCAGCGGCAGGCCGTAGACGGCTTCGACCTGCGACTTCAGCGCGGCGTCGAGCGGCGAGCCGCCCGAGTACGCGAAGCGCAGACGCGGCGCCGACCACCCATGGCCGTGCGTCTGCAGATGTTCGAGCAGCTTGGCGTGCATGGCCGGCACGCCCTGGAAGATCGACACGCGTTCGTCGGCGAGCGCGCGCCGCACCGCTTCCGGCGCGAAGCGCGGCACGAGCCGCAAGGTCGCACCGGCGTGCAGGCTACCGAGACACACCGACGCGAAACCGTACACGTGCGAGATGGGCAGCACGGCGTAGACGACGTCGTCAGGGCCGACTTTGCGCAGTCGGCTGGACACCGCCGCGATGAACAGCAAATTGCGGTGCGACAGCATCACCCCCTTCGGTGCGCCAGTGGTGCCGGTGGTGTAGATCAGCGCGGCGCATTGGCGGTGGCTGGCGGCTTCGACGGGCTCGGCCTGCACGCTGGCGTCGACCGTGTATGACCACGCGCCGATGTCCGGCGTGACCGCCGGCGCGGCGATGGCCTGGTGACGCACGGCATGCTGCTGGGCATCCGTCGAACTTTCCACCGCATACGCGACCACGCGGGGCTGGGCGTGCGCGCGGATTGAGTCGAGTTCCGCGGCGGACAGGCGCGCGTTCGACACCAGCGCCCACGCGTCCAGTTTCGCCGTGGCGAACAGCAGCACGATCTGCGCGATGCTGTTTTCCGCGACTATCATCAAGCGGTCGCCGCCTCGCACGCCCCATTCGCGCAGCAGCGCGGCGGCGGCTTCGACGGCGGCCAGCAGTTGCGCGCTCGTGAGGCGGCGCGCATCTTCGATCAGCGCGACATGCTGCGGATCGCGGGCGGCGGCGAGCGACGGAATCTCGGCGATGCGCGCGGGCAGGGTGGCGAGCAAGGCGGGGATATCGATCGTGGAACGGGGAGAGGAATCGAGGCTCAACGCTGTCTCCGTGCAACATGGTTGCGGTTAGCGATTCGGTGCCCAGCGTGCGGTGCGCCGGACGATTTGCGAACGATCGTGCCACAATCGCCGGACCCGCACAATTGGCCGTTCGGCAAATAGCCGTTGTGCAAACTCGCCATTACAATGCGCCGATGAGCAAATCCAGACACGTCTCCGAAACGCCGGCCACGCAGTTTCTGCGCCGCCATGGCGTCACGTTCGGCGAACATCCTTACGATTATGTCGAACACGGCGGCACCGGCGAATCGGCGCGCCAGCTCGGCGTGGACGAACATCATGTCGTGAAGACGCTGGTCATGGAAGACGAACACGCCAAGCCGCTGATCGTGCTGATGCACGGCGACCGTACCGTCAGCACCAAGAACCTCGCGCGGCAGATCGGCGCGAAGCGCGTCGAGCCGTGCAAGCCCGACGTGGCGAACCGGCATTCCGGCTATCTGATCGGCGGCACCTCGCCGTTCGGGACGCGCAAGGCGATGCCCGTGTACGTGGAATCGAGCATTCTCGAGATGGACACGATCTGGTTGAACGGCGGCCGGCGCGGCTTTCTGGTCAGTATCGAGCCGAAGGTGCTGACCGATCTGCTGGCCGCGAAGGCGGTTCAGTGCGCGAGCGTCGATTGACGTTTGCCTGAATGTTTTCCGCGCGGGCGGGTTGGGTAGAATGTGCGCCGCTTTGTCGTCCGTTGCTTTTGCTCTTGCATTTGCGGCTGCGTGCGATGTTGTGTGCCCTGTTGCGGTTGGGGTATCGAGTTTCAGACCGCCGATCCTTATAAGAGTCCCTTGATGCAAAACCTGATCGTTGCTGTCGTTGCCTACCTGATCGGTTCGCTGTCGTTTGCCGTGATCGTGAGTAAAGCGATGGGCCTCGACGACCCCCGCTCTTACGGCTCGGGCAATCCGGGCGCCACCAACGTGCTGCGCAGTGGCAGCAAGAAGGCCGCGATTCTCACGTTAATCGGCGACGCCTTCAAGGGCTGGCTGCCGGTGTGGGTCGTCGTGCACTTCGGCGCGCGTTTGGGGCTCGACGATACGTCGGTGGCGATCGCGTCGATCGCGGTGTTTCTCGGCCACCTGTATCCGGTGTTCTTCCGCTTCCAAGGCGGTAAGGGCGTGGCCACCGCGGCGGGCGTGCTGCTCGCGATCAATCCGGTTCTCGGCATCGCCACGTTGCTCACCTGGCTGATCGTGGCGTTCTTCACGCGCTATTCGTCGCTGGCCGCGTTGGCCGCGGCGGTGTTCGCGCCGCTGTTCGACGGTTTTCTGTTCGGGCCGCACATTATCGCGCTGGCCATCGTGGTGATGAGCACGCTGCTGGTGTGGCGTCATCGCGGCAATATCGCCAAACTGATGCGCGGTCAGGAAAGCCGGATCGGCGATAAGAAGAAAGCTGATGCTGCCGCGAGCCCGGCGGCGGGGAATGAATGATTCTTGAGGGTGAGGCCGAGAGGTATGCGGGGTTGTGACTGGATGACGTCGCACGCTCTCCGCCGGCGCCTCCAGCCGCGCCGTCAGCGTCAGACAGGCGCCTGGTCACCAGGCACCTATCCATACCACTGACGCTCAGTCGCGGAAGTTGTTGAAGTCGAGCGGCGTGTCGGTCACGTCCTTGCGCAACAACGCGATCACGCTTTGCAGATCGTCGCGCTTGCCGCCGGTAATGCGCACCGCGTCGCCCTGAATGCTCGCCTGGACCTTGATCTTGCTGTCCTTGACGAGGCGCACGATCTTCTTCGACAGGTCGCCGGACACGCCCTTCTTGATCTTGATGACCTGCTTGACCTTGTCGCCGCCAATCTTCTCGGTCTTGCCGTAGTCGAGGAAGCGCACGTCCACGTTGCGTTTGGCCATTTTGGACAGCAGCACGTCGGTCACCTGGCCGAGCTTGAAGTCATCGTCCGCGTAGGCGGTGATTTCGCTTTCCTTGTGTTCGACGCGCGCGTCCGACCCTTTGAAGTCGAAGCGGGTTGAGATTTCCTTGTTGGACTGCTCGATCGCGTTCTTCACTTCAATCATGTCTGCTTCACAGACAACGTCAAACGATGGCATTACATTCTCCCAATAGTGCTGCGGTGCGTGACGCGGCCGGTCGGCTGGTCACGGGGCACTCGCTATAATCACGGACCGGTCGTCATTTTACCGACGCCGTTCCCTTTTGCCCAAGGCTGCCGTGCATTGTCGCGCGGACTGCGGCCAATGTCGTTTCATTCGACGTTCACTCTTCTCATTTCGATGTCCCAATCCGAATCCCCCGAGTTCATGGCCGGCTACTCGCTGAAGGCACACAACACCTTCGGCTTCGACGTTCGCGCGCAGTTTGCGTGCCGGATCGAGCGCGAGGAGCAACTGATGGCGGTGGTGCGCGACCCGCGCGCGGCCGGCTTGCCGCGTCTGGTGCTGGGCGGCGGCAGCAACGTGGTGCTGAGCGGCGATTTCGGCGGTGTTGTGCTGCTGGTGGCGCTGCGCGGCCGCCGTGTCGTGCGCGAGGACGACGCGGCATGGTACGTCGAAGCGGCCGGCGGTGAGCCGTGGCACGAGTTCGTAGCGTGGACCTTGGCGCAAGGGCTGCCCGGGCTTGAAAACCTTGCGTTGATTCCGGGCACGGTGGGCGCGGCGCCGATTCAGAACATCGGTGCGTATGGGTTGGAGATGGGCGAGCGTTTCGCGTCGCTGCGCGCGGTGGAACTGGCCACGGGGGAGACAGTCGAGCTCGATGCACAGGCTTGCCGGTTCGGCTACCGCGACAGTTTTTTCAAGCGGGAAGGGCGTGACCGTTTCGTGATTACGTCGGTGACGTTCCGGCTGCCGAAGGCCTGGCAACCCCGCGCCGCTTACGCCGATCTGGCACGAGCGTTGGCGGCGAACGGCCATGCCGACGCCAACGTGCCGCCCACCGCGCAGGCCATTTTCGATGCGGTGGTGGCGGTGCGGCGCGCGAAGCTGCCGGATCCGCTGGAGCTTGGCAACGCCGGCAGCTTCTTCAAGAATCCGGTGGTGGAAGCGCGGCAGTTCGAGGCGTTGAAGCTCAAGGCGCCGGAGGTTGTGTCCTATCCCCAGGCCGATGGGCGAGTGAAACTCGCGGCAGGCTGGCTGATCGATCAATGCGGCTGGAAAGGGCGCGCAATGGGTGCGGCGGCGGTGCACGAAAGGCAGGCGCTGGTGCTGGTGAATCGCGGCGGCGCGAGCGGCGCGGAGGTGCTGGCGCTAGCTAAAGCGGTGCAGCGCGACGTGTTCGCGAGATTTGGTGTGGAGCTGGAAGCAGAGCCGGTTTGTTTGTGATTGGGTGAGCGGTTGTCGGGTTGCCGCTGGTTCAGCGCGGCAGCTGGAAAAGAAAAAGGCGCCGGGAGATTTCTCCTGGCGCCTTTTTTGCATCTACCTTTCGGCGCTTAACCCCGCTGACGCGAAATTAGCCCGCGCCGACATGCCGACTCTCAGTCACGCTGACGGCGGGCATTTTCCGCGATCCGCATACGCAGTGCATTCAGCTTGATGAAGCCGCCGGCGTCGGCCTGGTTGTACGCGCCGCCGTCGTCGTCGAACGTGGCGATGGTCTTGTCGAACAGCGTTTCCTTCGAATCGCGCGCGACAACCGACACGCTGCCCTTGTACAGCTTGACCCGCACCCAGCCGTTGACCTTTTCTTGCGTATGGTCGATCAGCACCTGGATCGCGCGGCGCTCCGGGCTCCACCAGTAGCCGTTATAAATCAGCGATGCGTAACGGGCCATCAGATCGTCTTTCAGGTGAGCGACTTCACGGTCGAGCGTGATCGACTCGATGCCGCGGTGCGCCTTCAACATGATCGTGCCGCCCGGCGTTTCATAGCAGCCGCGCGACTTCATGCCGACGTAACGGTTTTCCACCAGATCCAGACGGCCGATGCCATGCTTGCCGCCCAGACGGTTCAGCTCGGTCAGCATTTCCGCCGCCGACAGACGCTTGCCGTTGATCGCCACCGGATCGCCGTGCTCGTATTCGATATCGAGGAATTCAGCCTGGTCCGGCGCCTGTTCCGGCGACACGGTCCAACGCCACATATCGGCTTCGGCTTCCGCTTTCGGGTCTTCCAGGTGACGGCCTTCGAACGAAATGTGCAGCAGGTTCGCGTCCATCGAATACGGTGCGCCGCCTTGCTTGTGCTTCATTTCGATCGGAATGCCGGCTTTTTCCGCATAAGCGAGCAGCTTTTCGCGCGACAGCAGATCCCATTCACGCCACGGCGCGATCACCTTGATGCCCGGTTCCAGCGCGTAGTAGCCGAGTTCGAAGCGAACCTGGTCGTTACCCTTGCCGGTTGCACCGTGCGACACCGCTTGCGCGCCGGTGGCACGGGCGATCTCGATCTGACGCTTGGCGATCAGCGGGCGCGCGATCGACGTGCCCAGCAGGTACTCGCCTTCATAGATCGTGTTGGCGCGGAACATCGGGAACACGTAGTCGCGCACGAATTCTTCGCGCAGGTCTTCGATGAAGATGTTGTCCTGCTTGATGCCGAGTTGCAGGGCTTTCTTGCGCGCCGGTTCCAGCTCTTCGCCCTGGCCGATGTCGGCCGTGAACGTGACGACTTCGGCGTCGTAATTGTCCTGCAACCACTTCAGGATGACGGAGGTGTCGAGGCCGCCCGAATAGGCGAGCACGACTTTCTTGATATCGCTCATGGTGAACTCGTAGCTGGAAAAAGCGGGAAAACAAGGCGCGCCGGCGGTTCCGGCGCGCGGAAAAGGCACTATTTTGACACTAAACCGCCAGGCGCCCGCGGTTTCGGGGCTGCGCGGCGGGTCGGCCGGGCTCTTATGAAGCCCTGAAATTCGGCCGGATGCGCGGCGTTGACGTGGATGCCTTGCCTCGTATTCAAGGCCCCGTCGCGCTTCACGCAAGTGCTGCTAAACGTGCTGGGCAGCGGCTCGCTCAATGATTCAGCTTGCCGAGCAGCAGGTATTCCATCAAGGCCTTTTGCACGTGCAGACGATTTTCCGCTTCGTCCCACACGACGCTTTGCGGGCCGTCGATGACTTCGGCGCTGACTTCCTCGCCGCGGTGCGCGGGTAGGCAGTGCATGAATAGCGCGTCGGCGTTGGCGCGCGCCATCATGTCGGCGTCGACGCACCAGTCGGCGAAGGCTTTCTTGCGCGCCTCGTTTTCGGCTTCGAAGCCCATGCTGGTCCACACGTCGGTCGTGACGAGATCGGCCCCTGCGCAGGCCTCGTTCGGGTCATCGAATTCTTCGTAGAACGGCGCGCTTTCCGCGGCGACCATGGTGTGGTCGAGCTTGTAGCCGGGCGGCGTTGACAGGCGCAGTTTGAAACCGAGAATCTGCGCGGCTTCAATCCACGTGTACAGCATGTTGTTGGCGTCGCCGACCCATGCGACGGTCTTGCCGCGAATCGGGCCGCGATGCTCGAAGAAGGTAAAAATGTCCGCCAGCACCTGGCACGGGTGATATTCGTTGGTCAGCCCGTTGATCACCGGCACGCGCGAATTCTCGGCGAAGCGCTTGAGAATGTCCTGGCCGAACGTGCGGATCATGATGATGTCGACCATGCGCGAGATGACTTGCGCCGCGTCTTCGATCGGTTCGCCGCGGCCGAGTTGGGTGTCGCGCGTGCTCATGAACACCGCGTGGCCGCCCAGCTGGAAAATGCCGGCTTCGAACGACAGGCGCGTGCGTGTCGAATTCTTTTCGAAGATCATGGCCAGCGTGCGATCGTGCAGCGGGTGATAAGTCTCGTAGCTCTTGAATTTGCGCTTCAGAATGCGCGCGCGTTCGAGCACGTACTCGTAGTCGTCCAGCGAGAAATCCTTGAACTGCAGATAGTGGCGAATTTTCTTGGCGGTCATGAAACAAATACGGCGGTCTCACCCGGCAGGATTGCCGGACGGCGCCGCCGTCGTTTGTGGTAACTCAATGCAGCATAAAGGATTTCGCCCCGTTTGACGAGTCGGCTAAAAGGCCGGGCAAGCTGTCTGAAAGCCGCTCGCAAGTGTCAGGCAAGTCTTGTGTGCGCTGCGGAAAAAGGTCCGCTGCGCTATAATCTTGCGGTTATCCCAAAGCCCAGCAAGTCGGTATTTCGCTTGCGGGACACGGCTCGCGCGGCTCAGAAAGCCCTCACGCGGTGTGCCGTCATGACCAGCGCCGAGGCAGTTCAGTCGGCCTCTGGCGGTTTCTGGTGGCGCGACTCGCCGGCATGGCGAGCTCACGCGGTTCATGTCGCCGTGCCGTCCGCTTTGCTGTCATCCCGCTGGGCAGTTACACAGGTATTCCTACATGGCCGAAGAAGCTCCAACCGAATTTTTCATTCAGGGCATCACGTCGAAGGGAAAGCGGTTCCGACCGAGCGACTGGTCGGAGCGGCTTGCGGGCGTGATGGCATGCTTCGGCCCAGGGGCGAAAAAGGGGCCGAACGCCTACATGCAGTATTCGTCTTACGTCCGGCCTACCATGATCGGCGACCTCAAGTGTGTGATTCTCGATTCGCGCTTGCGGGACATCGAACCCATGGCCTTCGACTTCGTGCTCAACTTCGCGAAAGACAATGACCTGCTCGTGACCGAGGCGTGCGAATTGCAACTCGAGCACGCCACGCCGCAAGAAAAAAGGCACGTCATATAACGCGAGTGCGCCGGATCGGCAAAAACAAAAACCCGCCATTGGCGGGTTTTTTGTATCTGAAGCGGTGGTGGCTTCAGTGAGCGGGGCAGGGTAGTCCAAGCGTAATTTGCTAAGCGCCAAGCCCTGACCCGTCCTGCTATAGGTTGACAGGTTTTGCCAGGGTATCCGGCTGGTAAAGATACCCCCTTAACGACGCCCGATGAACTTCATCGGGCGTT
>NZ_PVEN01000007.1 GCF_002973525.1 Paraburkholderia sp. BL21I4N1 | reverse complement strand
GTTCGATGGCGCAAACTCGTTGTATCACACGCGATCGACCTGACTGTCAATTGCCCGCTTAGCGGCAAAAATCGAGTTTCCACACACTCTGGGTCGGCTCCTGCCCGCGACGATCGGACCACGTCCGGCCAGGTAGAGACAGTCGACGACAAGGTCTATATCGTCGACAATCTCAGGCTCATCAAACAGCAAACTTCTCAGGCGAGGGCGCCCCGCGATGCCAGCTTCGACCCAAGAGCGTAACGCGCAGCTTTGGAGGTGCACGCTGTCCGACAGCCTCCGCCCTTCAATCCCACTATCCGCCAGTCTGCGCAACGTACGGTCGGGAGATATATCGGCGCTCGGGCTGCTTTTCTTCGCTGCGTTCCAAGGAACGATCGACGATGCAGCGCAGACGGCAACTCAATACACATCAAAGGCACGGGCCATCCTCGACGGACATTACGGCGATTGGATCGCCGAGGCATCGTGGACCGTCGAACAGTCCGAAGGGCTCCAATCGGCTTGCCTCGTTTGTGACTACAAGCCTTACGGTTGCCCGGTCATAGCCGTCGTAGCCACCGCACCCGCAAGCAAGGCGTCAGGCAGAGCCGGGACGTTGCTCGAC
Source organism: Paraburkholderia sp. BL21I4N1 (assembly GCF_002973525.1). GTDB lineage: Bacteria > Pseudomonadota > Gammaproteobacteria > Burkholderiales > Burkholderiaceae > Paraburkholderia. The sequence goes on along the minus strand of NZ_PVEN01000007.1, from coordinate 375,061 downwards.
GCTGCATTGGCGACATTAACCGCGCTGGGTCATTCGGAATGCTGTGCGATGGTGACCAAAGGAAATGTTGCTTCAGAGCGCTTATTCGAAAGTCGGGGATTTTCGCCGCATGCCGCCGTTGACGTTTTGTCAGGCGGCGCCTGCTCCGGCTCAGCCAGTCGGTCACTCGACGTCGACAACCAGCAATCACCGAATGAAAATACCGGAGGCGTAAAACGCTAATGCTCGTCGATATCCGAGAAGCAATGGTTGTGGACGCACAAGCCATTGCAGAAATTCATGTCTCGTCGTGGCAGTCCGCTTATGCCGGGATCATGCCGCCATCGTTTCTGGCAGCCCTGTCGGTAGATAAGCGTGCGCGCTCGTGGCGTGATGCGCTCGAATCCCGGCGGATAAGTGTTGCGCTTGCCTATACCGCAGGCCAACTCGCTGGATGGGTCGCATATGGAAAATGCCGTGACACGGACAAGGACGCATCGTGGGGAGAGATTGAGGCAATCTACCTGGATCCGTCGCAATACGGCCAGGGTATCGGGGCATTGCTGATGCAGCACGCGTGCCGTTCGCTTGATGAAATGGGCTACACGCACGCGTTGCTCTGGGTGCTGACCAAAAATTGCCGTGCGAGAACGTTCTACGAGCGTGTCGGTTTTGTTGCGGATGATAGAACCCGGGAGTTTGAGCTGGGCGGTTCTGTCCTGTGCGAAATACGCTATCAACGGCTGGGGGGCAGCTATTGAGAAACGCATGCGCCCAGCGGAGGTCGGCACTCAAACCGCGCTATGCGCCGGCAATATTGCAATATTGTCCTCTGAAATACAGCAGTGGCTGTGTAGCGGCAGCTTGTTGCAGGTCTAACGCTTTCACTTCACCAATCACGATCAGGTGATCGCCCGCGGCGTGTTCGGCGTAAATTTCGCAATCGAGCCAGTGAAGGCTACCGGCAATGATCGGGTTACCCAGCGGTGATTCCTGCCATTCGACGCCGTGCCACTTGTCAGTGCCTCGGCGAGCGAACTGGTTGGAAATCCGGACTTGCTCGTCCGACAGGATATTGACAACGAATCGACCTGCCCGGCGAATTTTTGGATAGCTGACCGAACTGGACATGACGCTGAATGACACCAGCGGCGGGCTCATCGACACGCTATAGAAAGACTGACAAGTGAAGCCGATCGGCTCGCCATCGACGTGTGATGCAATCACCGTGATTCCGGATGCGTAATGCCCGAGCGATTCGCGAAAGCTCAAAGGCTCGATGGCCGTGCTGGAATGTGACATGAGTAGATAGCAATGACTGGATGCGGCTCGGAAATATCGAGGTGGCGTGTTCCGGCCGATTCAGGGAGCCATTTCAAGGCACTCCCCGAAATCCACGCAGCCTTCAATTCCCCGAGTACGACTTCCGGCTTCAGCCCGGAATTAGTTCGAGAGTTCTTTCCGGACGATTTCCGCGCCCGCGCTCAAAGCTTCCAGCTTGCCTTTCGCTATTGCACGCGACAAGGGAGCCATGCCGCAGTTGGTGCAAGGATAGAGCTTGTCGGCATCCACGAATTGAAGTGCTTTTCGCAACGTGCCGGCGACTTCCTCGGGCGTTTCGATGGTATTGGATGCCACATCGATGGCGCCCACCATCACCTTCTTGCCTCGAATGAGTTCGATCAGTTCCATCGGAACGTGCGAGTTGTGGCATTCCAGCGAAACCATGCCGATACTGGATTTTTGCAACTTGGGGAAGGCTTCCTCGTATTGCCGCCACTCCGATCCCAGAGTTTTCTTCCAATCCGTATTGGCCTTGATGCCATAGCCATAGCAGATGTGCACAGCGGTTTCGCACTTGAGACCTTCAATCGCCCGCTCCAGGGTCGCGACGCCCCACTCGTTCACCTCGTCGAAGAAAACATTGAATGCGGGCTCGTCGAATTGAATGATATCGACGCCGGCGGCCTCCAGTTCCCTGGCTTCCTCGTTCAGGATCTTTGCAAACTCCCAGGCGAGTTTTTCGCGACTCTTGTAATGATCGTCGTAAAGCGTATCGATCATGGTCATCGGGCCCGGCAAAGCCCATTTTATGGGCTGCGTGGTTTGCTGGCGCAAAAACCTGGCGTCTTCAACGAAAACCGGCTTTTGCCGGGCAACCGCATCAACGACCGTCGGCACGCTGGCATCATAGCGATCGCGAATTCGAACGGTTTTGCGGTTCTCGAAATCAACGCCGCTGAGGTGCTCGATAAACGTGGTCACGAAATGCTGGCGCGTCTGTTCGCCGTCACTGACGATATCGATGCCCGCGTGTTGCTGTTCCTGCAACGACAGGCGCAAAGCATCCTGTTTGCCCTCGATCAACCCCTGATCCTGCAATTTCCAGGGTGACCAGAGTTTCTCGGGTTCAGCAAGCCACGAGGGTTTAGGTAAGCTGCCGGCAGTTGAAGTGGGTAGCAGTTTTTTCACGGTAGACGACCTTGCGTTTTTGTTAATTAAAGAGCGTAGTCAGCAGACCACTGCTCAAGAATGGCCTGGTATGGTTTGATAAATTGCTCCTCGACAAACCGTCCCTGCTCAATAGCCAGCCGACTACGTTCTTCCCGATCGTAAACAATTCGAGTCAAAGAAAAATCCTGGTTCTTCAAGCTGGGTTGATAGGATTTCCCTGCTGGAGAATTCGCGTTGTAAATCTCAGGCCGGTAAATCTTCTGGAAGGTGTCCATCGTGCTGATGGTGCTGATAAGCTCAATATTGCTGTAGTCGGCAAGCAAATCGCCGGTAAAATAAAAAGCCAGAGGCGCAACACTATTCGGAGGCATGAAATAGCGAACCTTCAAGCCCATTTTTTTGAAATATTCGTCAGTGAGGGAATATTCGTCCTGCTGGTACTCGACGCCCAAAACGGGGTGCTGATTGACAGTCCGGTGATAGGTCTTGCTGCTCGAAACGCTTAGACATATAACCGGCGGTTTAGCAAAATGATGTCTGTAAGCGCTGGATTTTACGAAGCACTTGAACAGCTTTCCATGCAGATCTCCAAAATTATCTGGCGTGCTGAATCCATGCCGATCCTTGTTGTGCTCCAGCAAGACCACGCTAAAGTCATAATCTCGCACATAAGACGAAAAATTATTGCCCGCAATGCCTTCAATGCGTTCGCTGGTTTTTCGATCAATAATATTGGTTTTCAATATTTCGATCAAAGGGAGTGCGCTGCCACTGCCTCCACCGTCAATATTCATTGCAACGGAAATGATTTCAAGTTTGACAGCGTAACGATCGCCTTCAGGGTTGTCCCAATGCGCCAATGCATTGAAACGATTGTCAATCATGCTGAAGGTGTTGCGCAAGTTTTCCTGGCGGCTCTTTCCTCTGGCCAGGTTGGCAAAGTTAGTCGTGGTACGCGTATTTTCTGAAGGGTGATAGTCTTCATCGAAACGGATGCTGTTAATAGCAAATGTGAACTCTTGACTCATTGTGATCTTGCATCCTGATTTCTGAAATGAAAACTGCGTTTGCTCTTCAAAGTTTCCCGCTTTTCTTCCGTGATTTTTTGCTCAGCAGTCTCATCGGCATCAGCATTCAAAACGAATTTGACGTTGAGCCACCGCTGGCGGGACATGAATCGATTTCATGCAGCCATTAGTCGTGCTCATGACGCGGCGTACGTTGACCTGCATCGTGACCATGTGCCGTGTGCTAATCAGAAGAAAGTGACTGGCAGCGATGATATAGTTTCCCTTTCATGAATAAAAATGGATTTATTTCATGCAGGCATTAAATTTGTTCATGGAGTGAGCGATGCTGGATCGTAGTCATCTGATGGTCGTGCGGGAAGTGGAGCGGCGCGGTTCGCTCACGGCCGCGGCCGATACGCTCAATCTCACGCAGTCGGCGCTAAGCCATGCGGTGAAGAAGCTCGAGCAGCAACTCGGTACGCCGGTGTGGACGCGCGAAGGGCGTTCCATGCGGCTAACGCAGGCCGGACAGTACCTGCTGAGCCTCGCCAACCGGTTGCTGCCGCAATTCGAACTCGCCGAAGAGCGCATGAAGCAGTACGCGCAGGGCGAGCGCGGCACGTTGCGGATCGGCATGGAATGCGCGCCGTGCTATCAATGGCTGCTGAAGGTGGTGTCGCCATATCTTGCGCGCTGGCCGGATGTCGATGTCGACGTGAAGCAGCGCTTCCAGTTCGGCGGCATCGGCGCGTTGATCGGCTATGAAATCGACGTGCTTGTCACGCCCGACCCGCTCAAGAAGCCCGAGTTGCATTTTCAGCCGGTGTTCGATTACGAGCAGGTGCTGGTGGTTGGCGATGACCACGCGCTGGCCGGAGAACCGTATGTCACGCCGGAGCAATTGGCGCATGAGGTGCTGATCACGTATCCGGTCGAAACGGACCGGCTCGATATCTACACGCAGTTTCTTACGCCCGCGAACATGGTGCCGAAGCGCCACAAGGTGATCGAGACGACCGACATCATGCTGCAGATGGTGGCGAGCGGCCGTGGCGTGGCGGCATTACCTCGCTGGCTCGCGGAAGAATACGCGAGCTGGATGCCGCTCACGCCCGTGCAACTCGGAAAGCAGGGTATTGCGAAGCAGATTTTCCTCGGCACGCGCAAGACTGATGACGACATCGATTATCTGGCGGCGTTTGTGAAGGCGGCGCGGGAGTGGAAATGGGCGGAAGCGAAGATGCGAGACTAGTTTTGGATGGGGACATGAACAAAACTAATTGCAGGATGAAAAGATACCATTTCATCTTGCGCGGCTCAGCCTTTATCATTTTCGCCAGCGAGCTTTAATCACCGCGCCCGAAATTCCGAAGTCCCAGTTCGCACCCGTAGCGCCAGCTTCGCACCTCTCAAAGACGAAATCGGTCGCCGCACTCAAGATCGACGTACGCCCCGTAGGATCGACTTCGCTTTGCCACAAGCAAGCGATAGCGTCAGGGGCATCCAGGCATTACGGGAACATCATTCCCACACCTACGTCAACTGATTCAAGGAGGTCAGCATGCCATTGGACGGAGTCTCGAACAGAACCCCGGTTCAAAACACAACTACGCCGGAGCAATCCAGCGCCAAGCCGCAAAGCAATGTCGGTTCCGCGTCGAGCGACGGTTCGACACACCCGCAATTGGGTGCCTTGCAGCGACCGCCGCACAGTGTCGGTCAGGTGCAGGACATGGCCAAAAAAGTCTTCAGTTTCACGACCGGCGTTTCGCCGAAGGTCGTGAATCAGTCGGGTGGCGAGCAAGGGCAAGCGCTGCGCAAGTTGCCGGCCACGCCTGAGAACATGACGAAGCTCTCGGCGTTCGAACATGCGGCCGCCAATGCGCCCGGCGCCGCTACGTCGGCGGATAAAATCGCCGCTGCGGCAGGTTTCGCACGCAACGGCGCCGCTCATACGGCGGCAAGCACGGCCGCGCTCGGCGCCGGCGGTCTGCGCGGGGCGCATGCGGCAGGCTATCTGCCCGACCACATCGAAAATATTTCGTCGAACTTTTCCTGACGGGATGAACCGCCGGCGGGGCAGGCATGAGGCGACCTTCCATCAAGCCCGCTCCGACATATAACGCGCGGGCGGGGAGCCGAGCTTCTTGCGGAACATCGACACAAAGCTGCTTGCACTCTCGTAGCCGAGGTCGTCGGCGACCTGCTGCACCGATGCCCCAGCGCCCAGCCATTGCACGGCCAGCATGAGAGGAAGTTGCTGTCGCCAGCGGCCGAAACTCATGCCGGTCTGACTGGTTAGCGCGCGTGCCAGCGTGCGCTCGCTCATGCCGACTCGCCGCGCCCATATTTCTATCGTGCTGCGGTCGGCGGGATTGGCCGTGATCATTTCGACGATTCTGCGCAGTCGCGTATCCGTCGGCATCGGCAAATGAAGATTGCCGATCGGCGCCACCGCGATTTCATCCAGCAGCAGCGTGACGAGATGCGCTTCAATGCCGCCGTCCACGTACAGGGTGGGCAGGCTGGCAGAGCGGATGAGCAGTTCGCGCAGCAGCGGCGTCGCGGACAGGGCGCAGCACGTCGACGGCAAGTTTGACGCGGCGCTCGGCTCGATGAAGGCAACATAGCATTCGAGCCTGCCGGCGGCGACGAACTTATGCACGATGCCGCCCGGTACCCAGATCGCGCTGTGTGGCGGAACGATCCATAAACCGCCTTCCACCTCGCACGTGAGCACCCCGCGCATCGCAAGCAGCAGTTCGCCCTTGCGATGATGGTGAGCACCCATTTCCTTGCGCTCCCGATATAAGGCGGCCGCCCTTTGGTCGAGCGTTTTCATGTCGAAGCCGATCGCGCCAACTGTCACCACGGCACGAGGCACATCATCGGGATCCCGCCACTCTGCGGGATCGGACATCTGGCTAAGAACCGGCATGGCGCGGATCCGATGGGCGCGCTGCGCGCCAGTAAGTGGATTGGCAAGAATTCCACATATTTTGGCCAGGTTTCCTGATGCTGCCAAGCGCCGGGGTGTCTAGGATGCCCATGGTCGTCACTGACCGATCGGCCGAACGGGACTGTCCCAGCCTCCATCACCGACGTATTTCCGAACCTCTTCAGAGCATCCGAAACCATGAATTCATTGAGCACCGGGCGCGTCGCCCAGACCTTGCAGCACATGTTCGCGCAAGCGGAGCAAGCCGATGGCGCGCTGATGGCAGCGTTCGGCGAGAGCGACGAGCCGGAACAACTGCTGGCCGACGCGATCGCCGAACATTTGGCCGAAGAGCGCCGGGATCTGCGCGGCTTTTATCACGGCTACGTCGACAACTTCCTGAACGTGACACCGGAATACGGGCAATTCCTCTACCAATGCGCACGCGCAAGCAGGGCAACGCGGATCGTCGAGTTCGGGACGTCGATGGGTGTGTCCACTGTCTATCTGGCCGCGGCACTGCGCGACATGGGCGGTGGACTCGTGATCGGCAGTGAGCTGGAACCCGCCAAAGCGGCGCGCGCGCGTGCCAACCTCGAAGCCGCAGGCCTCGCCGATCTGGTCGACATCCGCGTAGGTGATGCGCGCGAGACGCTCGCCGACGTGCAAGGTGAAATCGATCTGCTCCTACTCGACGGTGCGTTCAGCCTATATCTGCCGATCTTGAAGTTGCTCGAACCACGTTTAAGAGGCGGCGCGCTGATCCTCGCGGAAAACGCGTTTGAGCAGGACAACGCCTACCTGGCGTATGTCCGCGATCCGGCGAATGGCTATCTCTCGCAAGCCATTCCGATTAACCCAGGTCGGGGCAACGAACTCACGCTCGTGACTCGGTGATGCGGCGCGCAGGTTCGTAATCGGACGACCTCGCAAAAGACAAACCCGGCACTCAGGCCGGGTTTCGGTTCTCGCGACAGTTCTGGCAAATTTCGAAGCTATCGCATACGTGGGGTCACGTTGCGAATCGCCTTACTTACCCCGCGAGCCGTTGCGTTTCTCGCCAAGCACTTTCACGATGATTTTTGTGGGCGCGCTGGTCGTGAGACGGGGAATATCTTCGACATGCACCCAACGGCATCGGGTTATCTCGTTGCTCGCCCGAGCCTTGGCTCCCTTCGAAATATCGCAGAAGAAGACATGATGGTGCTTCTGCGTTCCACGATACTGGAAGAGATACCTGGCTGATTTGCCGGACAGGCGTGTCTCTTCCTTGAGTTCTCGCAGTGCGGCATCGCTCAGATGTTCACCGTGCTTAAGAATCCCACCCGGCAACGCCCATTTGGACTGACTCCGTGCAACCAGGAGAATTCGCTTACCTCGACGGCAGATCACGGTGGCGCGCTTCTTCAAACCGAACTCCCACTTCTGTTCTTGATATTTCGAGGCGCGTTCATTGCGCTAGTGTTCCGCTCAAATACTTCATGGATCGAAATCCTAATACAGAACGACGAAGGCGCGGAGATGTCGTGTTACTTAGGCGATGCATCTGCCACACATTTGAAAAATTTCATCAAATTGTCATGCGAGGTGCGGGGCTTTGATTAACGGTGTGATAGCGCGCGTTCTGCACCTTCATGAACAGCGAAGTCTCCCGCGCAAGGATGTCGTCTCGTGTCAGCATGGTCGCGTCGAAGCACACAGGTGAGGGGAACTTGCGTCCTGCCGGCATCGGGTTACACGCTTCCGTTCTCGACGAAGTGGCCTTCCGCACGCCAGCGGAGCATACCTCCGGCGAGATTGGCAACGGCCTCGAATCCTGACTGCCGCAGGATGACCGTGGCTTGCGCGGAACGTCCGCCCGCACGGCAGACCGTCACGATCGGACGCTCGTGGACGAGTTCGCCAGCACGCCCGGCGAGTTCGCCGAGCGAAATCAGTCGGGCTTCGGGAATGCGCCCTAGCGGCCCCTCGAATTCGTCAGGCTCGCGCACGTCGACGATCTGAACCGAACGGAGATTTTCCTCGAGCCATTGGGGATTGATTTCCCAAATGCCCGCGAAGGTATAGGTGAGCGGTGCCCAATCGGGCCGCGCTAGCTGGGTGAGGTCGCTTGTGGCGGCGCCGCATTTCAGGTTTGCCGGCACCGCTGTGTCGATCTGCTTCGGATGCGGCAGGCGCAGGTTTGTCATGTATCCGGCGAAATCGTCTTCGCACAACTCGCCACCGAGGCGCGGATTGAAGCGTCGCTCCTCGCCGACACTCGTGACCGTCAAACCGCGATAGTCGTGGGCCGGGTAGAGCAGGCACGTGTCGGGCAACGTGAAAATCTGGCGATGCACGGCCTGGAACATCGCGCGCGGGTCGCCGTGCTGGAAATCGGTGCGGCCGGTGCCCCGAATGAGTAGACAATCGCCAGTCAACGCCATGGTCTGGTCGTCGAGCACGAGGGTGATACATCCATTGGTATGACCAGGCGTCGCCCGCACTTCGAGGTGCCGCGTACCGAACCCGCACCGGTCGAGATGGCTCAGATAGCGATCTGCGCCTTCGGCGCCGCTTGCCGCCGATATCGCAATCTGGCTACCTGTACTGCGTTTTAGCATCCACGCGCCGCTCACATGGTCGGCATGAACGTGCGTGTCGATCGTGTAAATCAAGCGCAATTCGAGTTCTTCGATCAGCGCGATATCTCGCCGCACCTGTTCGAATACCGGATCGACCAGCACGGCGTCGCCCGTTGCGGCGTCGGCAAGCAGGTAGGTGTAGGTGGAGGATTGCTGGTCGAATAGCTGCCGGAAGATCAACACGATTTTGCTCCGTCGCCCGCACCTGCGAGCTTGAGTCTCGCTGACCACGAGGTTCTGCTAAACCATTCCATAAGTAGCCGAATTGGCGGGTGCGCGCGCAGGAAATCGGGCACAGGCGCAAACATCGGTACAAAATCCGCACTTATAGCGTAGAACAAAAAGAGGCCTTTCATTTGGGTTGCCGCGCCGCGCAATCCGGTCATCGTTGCGATAAGTTCGCGGCAACAATGTGCGGATTATTTTGCGCTTGAAGGGCGTGTCGTACTGTCCGATTCCCTCTTTCCGCGAACACCTCCCGTCTCATCGTAGACGACAAGCTCGAACCCTTCGCCGGGTGTGGGCGGGACGAAATGGCGAGTGATCAACTCGTACTGCGCGTCGGATGTCTCGAACGGATGCTCGCCTGACGCGTTCCTCGCCCTTAAGCGAGCTTTGCAAATCTCGTCGCTCACATCCAGATAGTGAAGCCGATGATCACAGCCGGCGGACCGTGCTAACGAATGTCCCCATGCACGCGTATCGATCGTGTTGAAGGGGAAGTCCAATACCACGGATATTCCCGCCGCAAGAAGCGACTGAATGTGCCCGGAGAGGACCGTCTTCAGGCGTGCCGCGCGGCGCACATAGTCGGTCAGCGTATGAATTTCGTCCGGATAAAGATGCGCGAGCCATCCGTCTTCGCTGATCAGGACGGTGCGCTGAGTCTCCGCGAGGCGAGCCGTCAGCGTGGACTTGCCCGACGCAATCTTGCCGCAGACCATATGGAGAACGGTCGCATCGCAACAGCCCACTGCGGGATCCAACGTGTTCTGACTTGTCATGTCGTGGCGCTCCGATTAGCGCCCAGAAAGCAAAAACCCGCCTTCTGGGCGGGTTGTGATTGCATATTGTCAACTCAATAGCTATCCCGCCGAGATTGTCGCGGCGGTAATAATCGAGTTGATGTGGGACGGGTTCATACGGCAAAGACTAATACAGCGAGCTACCTGGAACAAGTGCTAATTGCTCGGGACGCCGATCTCGCTCGGCCGAATCGCGGCAAAAGCTGCAGAAGCTATTGCAGCGTCGCGTGAAAGAACCGCACGACGTCGGCATTGAATTGTTCATGAAATGCGGAGCGGTCGAAGCCCGCCAGGCTAGTGCAGATTTCCGGCCTCATCCGCGACAGTTGCGTATCGCAGGGTGGCAGAAAGTCGTAGTGGCCCGCATGAGCGACCACATGATATTCGGGGGGCTGAGGCAAAGCGGCGCGTACCGCCTCTTCATAAAACGGATCTGGCTGATGACGATCGTCGGCGGCGCGCCAGAGCTGGATCGGGACGCGCACGTTGCTGAGCCCCGCGCGGCCGAAAGTGAAGCCGAACGCAGGTGCGGCGACGACGATGGCCTTGATGCGCGGATCGTGGACCCAGGCGTCGGCGGGAGCCACGGGGAGCGAATGGAGATCGACGCCGGCCTGTTTCAAGGCCGAGCACAGGTCATGCTCAGGATGCGCCTCGCAATACGGCGCGATCTCCGAAAGTCTCGGGTTGCCGCCGGCGGCCACGAGCACGGTAAAGCCGCCGTTGGAAAAACCGAATGCGCCGACGCGACTCGCATCCAGCCGCTCATGCCAACGCCAGTCGGCGAGCATGTAGTCCACCACACGATGGAGCTGCGCGGGACGGCGCCACGGTTCCAAAACCCGGCTCTGATCGTCGAACGTGTCGCCGACGTGGCTGACGGCGGCCACCACGAAGCCCGCATGAGCCAAGGCTAGCGCCGTGTCGTAGTGGCTGCCGTACCATCCGCCGCCGCCGTGCGATATCACCACGAGCGGCAGGCGCCGGCCGGCGACCGGCGCATCCGGCGCCACCGTCTGGGTCGCGTTGCCCAGCGCGTGCGGCGTCGCTGTCGCGTCACTCGGATACCAGACTCCGGCCGTTAGCGGCGGCTGCGCACCGTTCGCTATCTTGAGCTCCTCGAAGCCGACCTCGGCGGCATGGGCGGCATGGGCGGGCGCGGCCAATAGAGCAAGGATCGTGACGACAACGGCCATCAACCTCACGGCGATCTCCTTCGATATCGCCGCGTTAGTCGATGGGCGATGAATGGTCAACCGGGCCTTCGTTACCGATCAGCGCACACGCGGCGCGGCGGCTAACAGGCTGCGCAGGAACACCATAATCATGTGGCCGATGGGCACTTCGGACAGCATCGACCGTTGCAATGCGAGGCCTTGCGAAAGTCCCATGAAGGACGTGGCCAGGACCATCGGCGATTCCGGCGGCACCTTTTTCAGTCTCGCGAAAATCTGCCCGATGCAATAGGCGAGGCCATCACGGTGGGCGTCCAGCAATGCCTGCACCGCAGTTGCAAAAGCGGGACTGCGGCGTCCCATCAGCTTGAATTCAACGCCCAGCACGGACCACTCGGGCTCGGCATCGAGTGTCCTCGCCCAACTCTCCAACGCGTTCAGGATGTCCTCCGCAGACGCGGAAGGATCACTCAGCGTGCGCGCAATGTCGGTCACCTGCGCCTTCGACCGCTCTCGCATCAACTCGACAAACAGTTCTTCCTTGCTCGCGAAATTCGAATAGAACGCGCCCTGCGTATAACCGGCCTCGGCCGCGATATCGCGCAGCGAAGTGGCGCCGAAACCTCGGTCGACAAACAGCCGCTTCGCCGAGGCGAGCAGATGTGCCCGCGTCTGCAATCGACTTTCTTCGCGGCTCAGCCGCTGGGGTTTGGTCGCCGTGTTCATGGCCGCAAGGATATCAGTTGATATTTAAAATTCAACTCGCTAGTATTACGATTGCATTTCGTATCTCACTTGATATGTGAATGGGGCCAATCGAAAAGACCGGGAACGCGATGCAACGACCGGGTCATGTACTACGGAAACAAGGTATGAGCAACAGGGTAAAGACGTTGAAGCAGCAACTCGCGCAACTCGATGAGCGGATCCTGATCGCGTGGCAGCAGGAGCAGAAAGCGGCGATCGAACATGTCCGCCAGGTGATGAACTTCTTCAACCTGGTGCCTAACCAGTTACGCGTGGACCGGCGCGGCACCTACCGGACCAGGCCGCTTCAGATGAAGTATCAGGACCCTGTCACTGGTGCGACCTGGAGCGGCCGTGGACGCGCGCCGTCCTGGATCAGGAATCGAAACTACACCGATTTCCTGGTTAAGCAGTCCGACAACACGGAATTGGACTAGGTTGCGCGCTTCACCTGCTGCCGCAATCCGGCGGCGCTTTGTCTAGCGCCCGCGAGTTTTTTGACCCGCTTGTCGAAGCGCTTCGCTGTCGATAAGCAAGCCAGACGGCGGCAAAAGATAGCGACATTCGGTGTGCCGCGTCCATCCGGATCTCGTAGCGATAAACGGCGCGCCGGGGAGAAGCGCGAACCCCATCACGCCCTCCGCGAACCATCGCGCAGATGTAGACCCATTGCCGCGCCGAAGAACCCCAGCGCCACCACGCACACGCCCGGCCAGCCCCAATGCGCGAGCGCCGGCCCGGCAATCGTCGCTCCAACCGCACTGCCGATAAAAAATAGCCCGGTAAACAACCCGTTGACGCGCCCGCGTGACTCCGGTGCGAGCAGATTGATCGCGCGTCGACCGAGCGCCTGATCGGCGATCACGCCGCCATCGATAAAGAACGCCGCAATAGCCAGCATCGCGATCGACTCACCGCGCGACACCCCCTGCATCAACGCGAATGCCGCCAGCAACGCCGCCGTCATCGCAACCAGATGCGCGACGAGCGTGGCGCGCCTCGACCACCCGCGATCGCCGGCGCGGCCCGCCAGCGGCGCGATCAACACGCTGCCGCCACCCGCCAGCGCGAACAGTGCGATGGCGTTGCTATCGAGTCCGAGCGGCGCACGCGTCAAGACGATAGCCACGCTACTCCAGAATACGTTGAAGCCGGCCATCAGCAGGCCCTGATACAGCGCACGCCGGCGCAGCACCGGTTCCTGCGCGATCAATCGTCCCATCGACGCCAACAGCGTCGCATACGACGGCGCACCGGCCGGCCGAACATCCGGCAGACGCGGCACCACGGCCAGCGCGACGGCGGTGAGCACGAGCGAATCGGCCGCGAAGAACGCGCGCCAACCCGCCACGCCGCCGATCAGACTGGCCAGCGGCCGCGACAACAGAATGCCGAGCATCAGCCCGCTCATCACATTGCCGACCACCTTGCCGCGCGACGCCGGAGGCGCCAGCGAAGCGGCCGCGGGCACCAGCATCTGCACCACGCTCGACGTCACACCGACCGCGAACGACGCCGCCAGAAACACCGGCGCGAACGGCGCGAGGGCGGCCAGCGCGAGACAGGCGATCTGCGCGAGCAAGGTCGCGGCGATCAACGGCCGGTTGGGCAGCCGGTCGATCAACGGCACCAGGCCGACGAGCCCCACGGCATAGCCGAGCAGCGTCAACGCGGTGACGAGCGTGGTCCACGCGCCGAGATGCAACGACGCATCCAGTGGGCCGATCAGCGTTTGCGATGCGTAAAGCGGCAACACGGCGACCGCGACCATCGCGGCGAAGCGGGCGGTGGGCACGCTCTGTTCCGGCGGCACGGCGGCATGGGCTTGGGTCGGGCGTGCGGGCTGGCATTCGATCGCGGATGAATCCATAGTCGGTCTCGCAGCAAGGGAAGGTGCGGAGGATGCTACTCTCACGGCCGGCAAACACAATTCGCAGCAAGTGGGATACATCCTCACGATATTCGGGAGAATCGACCGTGGACGCGTTGCGCGATCTGGAAACCTTGGTGGCGATCGTCGAGGAAGGCAGTCTGACGAGCGCCGCACGTCGGCTCGGCCGCTCATTGCAGGCAGTGAGCCGCTCGCTGCAAATGCTCGAACGCGCGCACGGCTCGACGCTGATCGTCCGCACCACGCGTACCTCGCAGCCGAGCGCGGCGGGCCTACGCTTTTACGAGCGCGTCAAAGGCGCACTGAGCGAACTGGAACTGGCGCGCACTGAACTGGCCGAAGAAGCGCACCAACTCAGCGGCAGACTGCACGTCAACGCGCCCACGCTATTCGGCCCGAAGTTCGTCGCACCGCTCGCGGCGGAGTTTTTGCAGCGTCATCGGCAACTGACGTTATCGCTGGATCTGAGCGACGACTATCGCGATCCCGCCGAAACCGGCGCGGACGTGACGATCCGGATCGGCGAAACGCCGGATTCGCGCCTGATCGCGCGGCGGATCGGCACGCTACGGCGCGTGGTGTTCGCCGCCCCCGCGTATCTGGCGGAGCACGGCCGGCCGGCTCATCCGCGCGACCTGCTCAAACATGAATGCGTGGTGCGAACCGGCGGCCCGCATCCGGGACGCTGGCTGTTTATCGCGCCCGGCGGCGACGAGATCGCGGTGACCGTGTCGGGCCGCTTCGACAGCAATCAGGTCGCCGCGGTGAACGCCGGCGTGCTCGGCGGAATGGGCGTTGGCGTGGCCGCCTACTGGCAGATTCAGGAGTGGGTCGAGGCGGGCAGCGTGGAAGTGCTATTGCCCAATTTCCAGCTTGCGCCGTTGCCGCTGCACGCCATGTGGGTGAAGACGCGACGTCTGCCGCAGCGAACGCGCCTGCTGGTGGATTTTCTGGCGGTCAAACTGTGGCAGCTTTAGAACCGGGCTGCTGCTGCCGCTGCCGCCGCGTTGAAAGGCTGCGCCGATAGCGGCTGTGCTACGCTTGCCAGATCCCTATTTCGCCGCACGAGCCGAATCTCATCATGCGTTCCTGGCGCCTCGCCACACCGCACGGAAGCGGACAACTCAGCACCTTGCGTGCAACCGACCTCGTCATGGCGATCTCGCAAGCCGAGCCGGATGCGCTCGCGGCCAGCATGCTGAAGATCGTCGGCGATACGCTGCCGGTTTCGCAGTGCACGGTTTTCGCCTACGAATTCGACGCCAGACCGCGCACCGTGTCGGCGGCGGATCATCGCGGAGGGCGCTTTCTGCGCGATGTCGCCGATCGCTACGCCACGCATTTCTACGCGCTGGACGGCAACCGCACGATTATCGAACGCTCGCCGGAGCGACATTCGCGCGACGCGCTCGTGCTGCATCAGCAGCACGGTGCCGAGATCGAAAACGAAGCCTATCGGGCCGCTTGCTACGCGCAGCCGAACGTGTCCGATCGCTTGTCGTTGCTCGTGCAACCGATGGCACATGTGTGGCTGTCCATCAATCTGTATCGCGACAGCGCCTATGGCGTGTTTCAGCCGGGCGAACTGGAGCAGATAGAACGCGTCGCGCCGCTTTTTGCGCACGCGGCGAAGAGCCATTACGCGCTGAACGGGCAGCATCAGCAAGGGGCGGCCGCCGCGATGCTCGCACGCGTGCGGCGCGTGTGCCCGGCGCTGACGTCGCGCGAAGTCGATGTGTTGCGCGGCACGCTCGAAGGCGCCACGGCCGCCGAGATCGCGTTGCAAATGGGCATCAAGCCGGCCAGCGTCATCACGTATCAGAAGCGCGCTTATGCGCGGCTCGGTATTTCGAGTCAGCGGCAGTTGTTCGCGCTGTGTCTGCTGCCCGAGCGTCGTTGATCAACGCCGTTTGACGCGCGCCTCCGCCTGCGTCTCTCGGTCCCAATGCTTCAGCCACGGCACGATGAAATCGGCGAAACCGTCGGCGGGTGGCGACAGCGCGCGTTCCGTGGCGCGATATACGCAGACCTCGCGGATTGTTTCCGGATCGACGATACGCTTCATCACCAGCCCGAACGTGCGCGCGAGCGGCGCGACATACGCCGGCGCGAGCGTGACCGCCAACCCTTGCGACGCCAGCCCGAACGCCGTGGTGACGTTATCCACCACATCCATCGGAACGATGCGTGCCTCAGGCGGCAGATTGGCGAGCATCTGCCCGACCGCGCGCTCGTGATCGCGGCCGGTGGCGACGATCGGCACGTCGCGCAGATGCTGCCATTGCACCCGGCGCCGCGCGTTCAGCGGATGCGCCGGCGCGCACCACATCACCCATGGGCTGGCGAACGCCGGATCGCAACGCACCCGCGTGCCGCTTTGCCGGTCGGGTCCGATCGCGAGATCCACGTCGCCGCTTTCCACGCGTTCCACCAGTTGCTCGACCACGGTGTCGTAAATACGCACGACCACTTTCGGTTTGTCGCGCGCGTAGTCGGCAATGGCGGCGGGCAGCGCGGTGGCCGCCAGCACCAGCGGCGCGCCGACCCGCACGATGCCGGCGGCGCGGTTGCGGATGTCGTCGGCGGTTTGGGCCGCGGCGCGCACGTGCCGCAACACCGATTCCGCTGACGATAAAAAATCCTGCCCCGCGCTCGACAGATCGACGCGCCGCGTGGTGCGGTCGAACAGGCGAAAGCCGAGTTCGGTTTCCAGTTCGGCCAGCAACTGGCTGACCGCCGACGAGGTCAGCCCGAGCCGTTCCGCCGCCGCGCCGATGCTGTGCAAATCGACGATGGCGAGAAACGCTTCGAACTGGCGGAGGGTGGCACGGGTGAGCGGCATTCGTCGATTCTAAAGAAAAACTTACGAATCGTGAAAAATCGATTGATTGTGCGCGGCGCGCCGGTAGCTGAGACTTCTCCTGATCGACGCAAGCCGCCAAAGCCGCTTAGACTTCCGTCTCGCTCCGAGGTCCGCCGCGCGCCGTTCGACGTGAACGCCGGTCGCCGGCCGGGCGTAGCGAGAATCGACCGCTAATCGAGGCCGTATCGAAGCACCGGCGCCGTACCACGCACGACGTCGCATCGAGGCCGCATACAAGGAATTGCCATGTTCGACCATATTCCCGCCTATCCCGGCGACCCGATCCTGAGCCTGAACGAGGACTTTCAACTCGACCCGCGGCCCAACAAGGTCAATCTGAGCATCGGCATTTATTTCGACGACGCCGGCAAGCTGCCGGTCATAGGCGCGGTGCGCCGCGCCGAAACCGCGTTGCTCGACGCGATCGGTCCGCGTTCCTATCTGCCGATGTCGGGCCTGCCGCTCTATCGCGACGGCGCGCAGGCGCTGGTGTTCGGTGCCGACAGCGAGGCGCGCGCGGCGGGCCGGATCGCGACGCTGCAGACCATCGGCGGGTCGGGCGCCCTCAAGGTCGGCGCCGATTTCCTGAAGCGCTATTTTCCGGGGGCGCAGATCTGGATCAGCGATCCGAGCTGGGAAAACCATCGGGTCGTGTTCGAAGGCGCGGGGCTCACGGTCAACACCTATCCGTATTACGACGAGCAAACCGGCGGCTTGCGTTTCGCCGACATGCTCGACACCATCGGCCGTTTGCCGGAAGGCAGCATCGTGCTGCTGCACGCGTGCTGCCATAACCCGACCGGCGTCGATCTGAGTGCGGCGCAATGGGCCGAGCTGGTGCCGGTGTTGCTGCGTCGCAAGCTGATCGCCTTCGTCGACATGGCCTATCAGGGTTTCGGCGCGGGTCTAGAGGAAGACGCCGCCTGCGTGCGGCTGCTGGCCGATGCCAACGTACCGCTGATCGCCGCCAATTCGTTCTCGAAGAATTTCTCGCTGTACGGCGAACGGGTCGGCGCGTTGAGCGTGGTGTGCCGCAGCGCGGAAGAGGCGGGCCGCGTGCTCGGGCAATTGAGCTCCACGGTGCGCGCGAACTACAGCAATCCGCCGACGCACGGCGCGCGGCTGGTCGCCAACGTGCTCGCCGACGCGTCGCTGCGCGCCTCGTGGGAAGCCGAACTCGCCACCATGCGCGAACGGATTCTGGCGATGCGTGGCACGATCCACAGCGGACTCGCCGGCCGTGTCGACGAAGTGATGCGCGCGCGTTACGTCGCGCAACGCGGCATGTTCACTTATACGGGCTTGAGCGAAAGCCAGGTCGAACGTCTGCGCAGCGAATACGCGGTGTACGTGCTGCGCTCGGGACGCATGTGCGTGGCGGGGCTGAATGCACGCAACGCGGAGTATGTGGCGTCGTCGATCGCGGCCGTGGTGTCGGGCGCTTAACGATCGCGTAGCGCCACGGCAGCAACGCAAGCTGAAGCACGAGCCGAACCCATAAGCCGAAAGATAACCCCGGAGATCCTCATGACCACCCTCGAAATGGAACCGGCAAGCGTGCCGAAGAGCGCCGCGATGCATCCCGACGAATGGCACGCGCGCGTGCAGCTGGCGGCGTGCTATCGCATCTTCGACATGCTCGGCTGGACCGAGATGATTTACAACCACATCACGTTGCGGGTTCCGGCGAGCGTGAGCGGCGGCGAGCGGCATTTCCTGATCAATCCGTTCGGCTTGCACTACAGCGAGGTGACGGCGAGCAATCTCGTGAAGATCGACGCGCACGGACGCGTGCTCGATCATTCGCCGTATCCGGTGAATCCCGCGGGGTTCGTCGTGCATGCGGCGATTCACGAGGGCTTGCCCGATGCGCATTGCGTGATGCACACGCACACCACGGCGGGCGTCGCCGTGGCGTGTCTGGAAGAGGGCTTGCAGCAAACCAACTTCTATAGCGCGCAATTGCACGACCGTGTCGCGTATCACGACTTCGAGGGCATCACGGTACACGCGGAAGAGGGACCGCGCCTGCTCGAGCATATCGGCAATAAACAGGCGGTGATTCTGCGCAATCATGGCTTGCTGGCATGGGGGCATACACTGCCGCAAACTTTCGCGATGCTGTGGACGCTCAATCGCGCCTGCGAGATCCAGATGGCGACGTTTTCGATGGGACGCGCGCGGCCCGTGCCGGAAGAGGTCGCGATCCGCTGCTCGCGCGACGCGCTACAGTTCGATCCGCGTCACGGCGCAGGGCAGGACGTGTTCGACGCGCTGGTGCGAAAGGTCGACCGCATCGACGCGAGCTACAAGGAATAACGCGGGATAACGCGGAAATAACGCCGCATCAACGCGAGCACAAACAGGGATTCAACCGATGAAAGTAGCAATCTACGGCGCCGGCGCGATCGGCGGCTGGATGGGTGTGAAGCTGGCGCAGGCCGGTCACGACGTGAGCGTGGTGGCGCGCGGCGCGACGCTCGCGGCCTTGCAGCAGCACGGCCTGCGGTTGATCGAAGGCGGCGAAACCCACGCCGTGAAGGTCACGGCGAGCGATAAACCGGCCGATCTCGGCGCGCAGGACCTCGTCGTGGTGGCGGTCAAGGGGCCGGCCATGGCGTCGGTGGCCGCGCGCATCGCGCCGCTGCTGAACCCGCAAACCATCGTGCTGACCGCCATGAACGGCGTGCCCTGGTGGTTCTGTGACGGACTCGGCGCGGATTTCGCGGGCAAGCGGCTGAACTCGATCGATCCCGACGGCACGATTGCCGCCGCGATTCCGAGCGCGCAAACGGTGGGCTGTGTGGTGCACGCCAGTTGCCTGATCGATTCGCCGGGTGTGATCCGTCATCACCAGGGCAATGGTTTGATTGTCGGCGAGGCGTCGGGTCACGCGAGCGAGCGCGTCGCGGCGCTTACCGCCACGCTCGCGGCGGCCGGCTTCAACGCGTCGGCGTCGGAGCAGATTCAACGCGACGTCTGGTACAAGCTGTGGGGCAACATGACGATGAACCCGATCAGCGCGTTCACCGGCGCCACCACCGACCGGATTCTCAGCGACGAACTGGTGCGCAATTTCGTCACGAGCATCATGCTGGAGGCGAAGGAAATCGGCGCGCGTTTCGGTATTCCGATTGCACAGGCACCGGCGGACCGGCATGAGGTCACGCTGAAACTTGGCGCGATGAAAACGTCGATGCTGCAGGACGTCCAGGCGGGCAAGGCGGTGGAACTCGACGCACTGGTGGCAGCGGTGCGCGAGCTGGGTCAACTGACCGACGTGCCGACGCCATACACGGATGCATTGCTCGGTCTCGCCCGGTTGCATGCGAGCACATTGGGTCTGTATCCGCGGCAGTAACACGGCCAGACGCACGAAAGCCGCCGCGCACCTCAGGTGCGCGGCGGCTTTTTGCCTTTCACGAAGTGATCCCGGACGAGGCGGGTAATCGCGCCGCTTCGATTAACGCCAGCGCTCGCCGCGGGTCGTCGAGTTCGGTCATGCATAGCAGCGTGAGGCGAGCCAGATACAGTGGCGCCTGCGTTTCGCCTTGGGCCGTGAGGGTTTTGCAGAGCGTCGTATAGACGAGGTCGAGATCGCTATCGGTCATGATGGGTTACCTGTTCTAATTGGCCAGCGCGGCGCTCAGCGCGCGCAGCGTTTCAGCGGCATTGCCGTTGCGCCAACGGGCCAGCACATGCCCGTCGGGCCGGATCAGGTAGACCGTGCCCGGCGTGGCATCGAGCAGGTCGTGCAGGCGGCCGGTGTGATCGCGGACTTGCAGCGCCGTGGTGCTTGCCGCATCGTTCGTAAGCAGCGTGACTACGTTGAACGGAATGCCGTGTGCGGCGAGCGTGTTTTGCATCTGCTGCCACGTGCCGCCGCAAACGCCGCCGGAGTCGCTGTCTGGCTCAGCGCCGAAGCGCAACGCAGTGAAGCAGGGGCCAAGCAAATCCGTGAGATGGATGTCGACCTCCACACCGCCGCCGTTGCGCTTTTTGAGCCGGCATTCGGGCAGTACGCTGCCGGGCGTCGGACCCTGGCGAAACGCGCTCATCGCCTCCGCCGTCGCCTGATTCAGCGGCGACTGTCCATACGCGATGGCATGCGTCTGCCTCGGATTGATCAGTGGCCGCACGGCCGCATGCTGCACGGCAAGTCCGAGCACCGCGTTGCGCATCAGATCGAACGCGAACGAAGGCGGCGCCATGAACTCGGTGCTCTTCATGCCATAGCTGAGATTTTCGCGTGCCGCGAACACGCGTTCGTCGCTGTAGCTGTCCAGCAGACGTGGCGCGGCCATACCGTTGATCACGCAACCGAGTTTCCAGCCGAGATTGTCGGCGTCGTCGATCCCGGAATTGGCGCCGCGCACGCCGAAGATCGGCACCAGATGCGCGGCGTCGCCCGCGAATAACACGCAGCCGTGGCGATAGCGTTCCAGCGTCAACGCGTTGGCCTTGTAGACGGTGATCCAGATCGGCGACCAGTCGCCCGTTTCGCCCATCGAATCGAGCACGCTCTGTACGCGTGGCATCACATTGTCCGGGTGGATGGCGGCGTCCGGGTCTTCGTCGTCGCGAAGCTGATAGTCGATGCGCCAGACGTTGTCCGGCTGCTTGTGCACCAGTACCGTCGAACCCGGATTGGACGGTGGATCGAAATACGCGAGGCGTTCGGTGGCGCGCGTGCTGTTCAGTGCGATATCGACGATCACATAGCGGCCTTCGTAAGTGGTGCCCGTCAGCTTGAGGCCGAGCGCCTCGCGAATCGTGCTGCGGCCGCCGTCGCAGGCAACGACCCAGTCGGCACCCATTTGCCACGCGGTCTCGCCGGTGCGCAGATCGAGCGTGGCGCCGCCGGCCTCATCGTGGCCTTTATGTTGTTCGATGCCTGTTACGCGGGTTTGCCAGCGGATGTCGATCAGATCCGCGTGCCGTTCCACCTCGTCGAGCAGCAATTGTTCGATCTGGTATTGCGCGATGTTGATCATCGGCGGCAAGGATTGCTCGTCGTCCTGATGCATCGCGAAGCGGAACACTTCGGCGTCGCGGTAGAAGCTGCGGCCGCCGGTCCAGGGTAGGCCTTTTTGCAGGAAACCGGGCAGCACGCCGAGGCGCTTGAATATCTCCAGACTACGCCGCGAAATGCAGATCGCACGGCTGCCTGTGCAGACGCTGTCGTCTGCTTCGATCAACACCGAGCGCACGCCCTGGCGGGCCAGCGCGAGCGCGAGCGTCAGGCCCACCGGCCCGCCGCCGACAATCGCCACGGCGCGCCGCACCGGGTCGCGACCGCCGACGAGCGGCGGTGGCAGGCCCGCGTAGTGGCGCGGCGAAAACGGATAGGGTTTGAAGCTGCGGCTCATGCGTGTCTCCTGGTGCTCAAGGCTAAGGATTGCCCGCCGAGGCCAGTCAAAGGGCTCTTCGTTTGAAGCGGTGCGAATCGATAACCGAGTATGAAGGAGGGCGTGGGCCGGGCTGTCCTCATTTTGGGTACAAAAAAACCGCGAGCCACTCAGGTGACTCGCGGTTTCTGATCATTCAACCTATTCAACCCATTCAATCCGCGCCGCCCACATGCGATGCCTGCCGCGTGTGCTGGGTGCTCGACGCCGCCTGGCATTCATCGATCATCGCGCGGAACGTCGGCGCCGTATGCGAAGCACCGGTCGCGCCCGTCTCCTGCATGCCTTCCGGCGCGCCGCCCACACCGACCACCAGCGTCGCGCGGGGCCGCCATTCGCGCGTGCGTCGCAGCATATTGCGCAGATACGGCGGCGACTCCGGCGCGTCGAGCGAGACGATGCAGATGATGGGCGCGTCCTTGAAGCTCGGTTCGTCGGCGCGCGCGCTGCGGTAGCCCGAGTGCGTGGCCATCATCGGTGCGAGGCCGTAGCGGCCGAGTAGTTGCACGGCGACCGCGGTCGTGACTTCGTCGAATGCTCCGCGTCCCGGCACACACAGCACGGAGGTCTTCTGCGCGTTCATGCTCAACTGCGGATGCGCCGCAATGTGGCTGTCGTGCCGCTCGGAAAGATCCGCCGAGGCCGACGCCAGCAACGCACCGGCCGCGTCCGCCGGGTCGGGGCGCGACATGCGGTCCGGCAAGCCGTCGGCGATTTCCAGATTTTCGACGATATCGACCAGCGCGTCGTTGATCCGCTGCAACTGGTCCGGCATCAGCACGCCGCGCATTGCGTCGTTGCGAGCGAGCTTGAGGCCTTCGAGTGCGACCTTGTCGTAGTAGTCGATCAGCGACATCTCGCGCAACAGGCGCTCGGCCTGCACGATCGCCTCATGCGGATCGTCTGCGAGCAGCCGCTGATAAAAGTTCTGCGCGGGCGTGAGCGCGGGTTGGTCGCCGAGCAGGACGGTGAGGAAGTTCAGCCGGTCGGCGTAACGCCCGAGCGTGACCACACACAACGTGAGCGGCGTGGACAGCACGAGGCCGATCGGCCCCCACAGCCAGCTCCAGAAAATCGCCGCGACCACGACCGCGAGCGGAGACAGTCCCGAGCGGTGGCCATACAGCAGCGGCTCGGCGATTTGCCCGGCCACCACATCGACGACGATGAACAGAATCAGCGTGTAGACCGCCATGGTCCATTGCGGCTGAATCGCGGCGGCGAGAAACACCGCGAGGATCGCCGCGATCCAGATGCCGATGTACGGCACGAAGCGCAGCAGCGCGGCGATCACGCCGAACAGCAGCGCGCCCGGCACGCCGATGATGGCCAGCCCGATCGCGATCGTGCCGCCCGCGCTGAGGTTCACGCCCAGTTGCGCGACGAAGTAGCGGCTCAACCGGCCGGCGGCGTCGTTGATCGCGGTGGTGGTGCGATGCAGATCGCGCGAGCCGAACAGGCTGATCAGCCGGTCGCGCAGATCCTCGCGCTGCAGCAGAATGAAGATCGTCACCACCAGCACGATGAAGGTGGTCTCGATCGGCGCGATAGCCGGCGACAGCGCGCGTTGCGCGAGCTGCATCGGCGTGGGCGAGGGCTCGTGCACTTCGACCGGCGTCGGCACCGGCGGCGCATTGCGTGCGGCGCGTCCGGTGAGACGCGGCGGGCTCGGCTTGGACGGCGCGACCCGTTGCAAGGTCGCGGCGGCGCGGCTCATCAGCGAATCGGCGCGGCCGACCGTTTTCTCCTGCACCGTTTCGATTTTCTGTTCGATCGCCACCTGGTACTGCGGCAGGTCGCCGGCCAGTTGCACCAGTTGCGCCGTGATCAGCCCGCCGACCGCGAGCAGCGTGGCGAGGGCGAACAGCACCGCGATAAAAATCGACGGCAAATGCCCCATATGCAGCCGCCGCAGCATTTGCACGAGTGGGGCCAGCAGGAAGCTGAGCAGCACCGACAGCGTGATTGGGATCAGCACCTCGCGGGCGAAGTAAAGCCCGCACACCACCACCACGCCCGTAATCACCGACGCGAGGCCATGCAGACTGGGCGTGCCCGGTGGGTAAACGCGGTTCGGCCGCCCCTGCGGCGGCGGTAACGATATTTTCATGAGCACACTTTCCGGTTGAGGAGCGCTGTCGTTTTATGCGTGGCCGCGTGTGAACACAACGAGGTCGTACGGGCAAAACGGCGGAGCAAACCTTATGCCCGGATTGTAGGCGCTTTGGTGGGGCGGTGGCCGGTGGAGGGTGTGTGCCTTCGCGGCAGGGCGGATCCGATGACCTCGCGGCCCGGCGCTCGAGCGTGGAGGCGCGCGCCAGTCGCGCAATGCCGGATTCGCCCGTTTCAGTACCGCTCGAAAACAGCCTGCAATGCTTCCCGGTCGCCGGTTTGCGTCAGGGCCAACGTCAGCAGCAGGCGGGCTTTCTGTGGTGGCTGGTCGTCGACCGTGAGCCAGCCGAATTCGTCGTCGGGTTGCGCGCCGTTGTGCAGGACGACGCCGCTGCCCGTGCGCGACGCGCGAACCACGTGGACACCGCGCCTTGCCGCCACCCGCAACGGATTGATCAGATGACCGGCGACGTTGCCGTTACCGGTCCCCGCATAGATCAGCCCGCGCGCGTTCGCGGCGATCGCGTCGAGCGTGTCGGCGTCGAGCGCGCCGTACGCATAGACAATGTCGACCTTGGGCAACGTGTCGAGCGCGTCGATCGACCACGGCGTGTCGAGCGTATGGTCGCGCGCCGGCCGGCGGTAATAGCGCGGCACGCCCTCGATCACCACGCCTAGCGCACCGTACGGCGAGCGGAACGCGTCGAGCTTGAAGCTGTTGCTCTTGACGACATCGCGCGCCGTGTGAATCTCGTTGTTCGCCACCACCAGCGTACCGAGTCCGCGCGACGACGGATGCGCGGCGACCGCCAGCGCATCGTATAAATTCAACGCCGCGTCCGAACTCATGGCCGACGGCGGCCGCATCGAGCCGACCACCACCACGGGTTTCGCGCTCTTGAGCGTCAGATGCAGGAAGTAGGCGGTTTCCTCGATCGTATCGGTCCCATGCGTGACCACCACGCCATCGACCTCATCTCGCGCGAGCAGGTCGGCGACGCGACGGCCGATCGCCAGCAGATGCGCGTTGTTGAAATTCTCGGAGCCGGTCTGCAGCAACTGCTCCGCACGCAGATTCGCCAGCTTGGCCACGTGGGGAATCGCGCCGAGAATCTCGTCGATGCCGAGCACGGAGCACAGGTACGAGGACGTATTGACGCTGGCTTTGCCCTGGCCGGCGATGGTGCCGCCGGTGCCGATCACCACGAGATTGGCTTTTGCTGTCATGCGGGTTCGATCAGGTTGGGAGTACGAGGCCTGAATGTACGGCGCGTCTCTGGCCGAGGCATTGCATCGATTTGCCGGAAAATAGAAGAAACGCGGCAGCTACCCGGCGCGCGCGATGCGAGGCGCGGGTCGCGGCCCGGCAAAACTCAGGCCGTGACGGCGCCGCGCGAGGTGCGCAGTTTGCCGGGCGTCACGCCATAGGCTTCGCGAAATACGCGGATGAAATGCGCCGAATCCGCAAAGCCGCATTCGTAAGCGATGTCGGTGATCTTGCGCGCCGTGTTGACGAGCATCCAGCGCGCGTAGCGCAACCGCATCCGCCGATAGAACTCATTGGGTGACGCGTCCATCTCGGTCATGAAGGCGCGTTCGAGATTGCGCACGCTGATGCCGATCATCTTCGCGATGACGGCGATATTCAGCGGCGCTTCGAGGTTCTCTTCCATGAGCAGCACCGCGTGACGCACGGTCGCGTCTTCGACCGATAGATAACCCAGCGCGGCGCGCCGCTCGACGAACGACGAGCCGCCCTGACGGCTAACCGTCATCTGATGGATGACCTTCGACGCGCGGTCCGGCCCGCAATGCAGACTGATCAGGCGCGCGGCCAGTTCGACCACGGAAATCCCGCCCGCGCAGGTGATGCGGTCGCCGTCGATCAGATAGTCGGCGTGCGTGATGACGCGCAGCGCCGGGAACATGCGCTTGTAGTCGTCGAGATGAAAACTGTGCACGCAGGCGACGCGATCCTCCAGCAGACCGGCACGCGCCAGCACGAAGCTGCCGGTACACATGCCGACCAGTGGAATGCCGGCCTGAGCGGCGCGTTGCAGATAGTCCCAGTAGCGCCGGTCGACCTGGTCCAGATGCGGCAGCAGCCCGCCGATCACGACCACATAGTCGAATTGCGCGACATCGGGAAACGCCGATTGCACTTGCACGGGGATGCCGCAACTTGCTTCGACCGCTTCGGCCTGAACCCCGACGATCGTCCAGAGGCAGCGCAACTGGCGGCTCTGGTCGCCACGGTCCGCGGCGTGACGCAGCGCGTCGCACAAGCCGGCGAGCGACAGCATCGGAAAGCGAGGCCACAACAGAATGGCGATGCTCAACTCCGCATCGGAGCGGCTCGGGCGAGTCTGCGGGGTGCGCGGCAGCGTGTCCAGTTGCTCGATCAGCGCATGCGCCGACGGCCCGGCGGGCACGGAAACAGAGGGAGCGGAGCGGGCAGTCGGCATGCGCGAACTCGAGGACGGTGTGTGCCGATTATACGGGGACGTGCCGCGGATTCACGCATTCCCGACCTGACGCAATTCTTCTATTTTTCGGCAGATCGATGCAATGCCCACGCATTCTGGTTACATAAATTTGGAACCGCTGACGAACGACGCGGCGCCGCGAGCGGCCTGTGTATTCAAGCGGCAATCGGCAATCGATGAACGGCGCTGCCGGTTCGTCGCGGCCAACCACCACTCACTACTATTCGGGTGAAGCATGAGCAAACGTACAGCCTTGGGTCGCGGCATGGCGACCGTCGGCATTCTGGGGAGCCTCGCGGCGGCGGCCGTGGGCGTTGCCCGTGCCGACGAGATGGTGAAAATCGGCGAGGCCGCGCCCGTCACCGGACCGGCCTCGTATCTGGGCAAGGACACGGAAAACGGCGCGCGTCTGGCGATCGAGGAAGCGAATCAGGCGGGCCTCGTGATCGGCGGCAAGAAGGTTACGCTGGTGTTCGACGCGCAGGATGATGCGGGCGATCCGCGTCAGGCGACCCAGGTCGCGCAGAAACTGGTGGACGATAAGGTGGTCGCGGTGGTCGGACATATGCAGTCGGGCTCGACTATTCCCGCGTCGAAAATCTACAACGACGCCGGGGTCGTGCAGGTGTCGCCGTCCGCGACCAATCCGGCCTACACGCTGCAGGGATTCAAGACCGCCTACCGCGTGGTCGCCACCGACGCGCAGCAGGGCCCGACGCTCGCCGACTACGCGGCCAAAACGCTGAAGGTGAAGACGGTGGCGATCGTCGACGATTCGACCGCGTACGGCCAGGGGCTGGCGGTCGAGTTCGAAAAGCAGGCGAAGGCGAACGGCATCACCGTGTTGTCGCACGACGCGAGCACCGACAAGGCCGTCGATTTCCGCGCGATTCTCACGAAGATCAAAGGTGAGAAGCCCGACGCGATCATGTACGGCGGCCTCGACGGCACCGGCGGTCCGTTCGCGAAGCAGGCGAAGCAACTCGGTATAACGGTGAAAGTGCTGGCGGGCGATGGTCTGTGCGCGGACGATCTTGCCAAACTTGCGGGCGACGCCGCCGACAACGTGATCTGCTCGATCGCCGGCGCACCACTGCTGAAAATGGCCGACGGTCCGGCTTTCGTCGAACGTTACAGGAAGCGCTTCGGCTACGCGCCGGTGCTGAATTCGCCGTTCGCGTACGACGCGGTAGGCGTGATCGTCGCGGCGATGAAGCGCGCGCAATCGACCGACTCCGCGAAGATTCTCGCCGCGATGCCGGCGACCGATTACCGGGGCGTGCTGGGCGAAACGCAGTTCGATTCGAAAGGCGATCTGCGGCATGGCGTGATTTCGCTGTACAAATACGTCGGCGGAAAGCAGGCGTTGCTGGGCGTGGTGGAGAAGTAGGAGAAGGCCCGCGGCGCTCCGCGGGCCTTAATACGGGAGCAGGTGGCGGCTCATCTTATGCATCGGTTCGCGCTCGCCGAGTTGGACAAGCCGCTGCGCGAGCGGCGGAAGGCGAATAGGGACCCCATCGAGGCGAACCCGGCAAGCCGTGCGCGCTTAGAAGAATGCGCCGGTCGGCGGAAGCTGCCCGGTCAGCAGGTTCTGCCCGAGTAGCCGCTCCTTGTACAGACGCGGATTGTGCGAGGCAATCACCTTGATGTTGCGCCAATGCCGGTCCAATGCGCCCACGCGCGACACCACCGAGCCCGACCCAAGATCGATCAGCCAACTGGCGATCTGCGGCGCGAGATCGTCGACCACGACCTTGGCTTCCGCCGCCGCGAGCGTGGCGGCGAGTGTGGCGTCGTATTCGTCGGCGGTTCCATAGCGATCCCACGCATGCTGCAGCGCCGCCACGGCGCGGTCGGCGTTGGCCTCGACGCTGGCGGCATACGCGCGAATCCGGCCCAGCAGCGCTTGCAGCACCGGCTCGTCGGCGGGATGCGCGGCGTCGCCGTGATAGAAGTTGCGTCCACGCGCGTGCAACACCTCGACGGCGTCCAGCGCGACCCGCCGCACGATACCCGCGACGCAGTTCGTCAGATAGACCTGGTGAAACGTGTAGCCCCACGGCGCGGCCGCGTCGGGGCGCGGCGGATCGGGCGGATAGACATGCGCCTCGGGCACGCTCACGGCATGGAACGTCGCGGTGCCCGAGCCCGTCAGACGTTGACCGAAACCTTGCCAGCCGTCTTCGTTGCCGACCCCGTCGCCGCGTTCGAGCACGTATTGCACCGTCCTATTCTCTCGGCTTTCGACCGCGAGGCCGACGAACGCATCGTTGTACAGGTTGCCGGTCGCGTAGACCTTCTCGCCCGAGCCGATATACGTGTGCCGCGCCGTGTCCCATTCGAGCCGGCTCAGCACCCGGCTCGGCCGCGCGCCGGCCGCCACGGCGTCGGTGTCGGCGAAACTGAGGCCGATGGTCTTCTTTTGGCCCGTCAAATCGAGAACGTGCGCGTGGAACGGATGATCGCGTCGTCTGAGCGCCGCTTCGACCTGCCACAGATGGTTGCGAAACGCGTGCGCGATATTCGAATCCGCCGCCGCGACGTCGCGTGCCACGACGAACAGCTCGCGCAACGACACGCCGAGCCCGCCCGCGTCGACCGGCAGGCGCAGCGCGCCGAAGCCGAGCGCCTTGAGCTCGGCGATTTCCTCGTGCGGCAAACGCTGATTGCGTTCCCGCTCCGCCGCGCTCGCGGCGATATGAGCGAGCGTGCCGGCGAAGCCGAGTGTGGCGGACAAGGGCGAGACGAGAGAAATAGTCATGACGTCCCCCTCAAACCTTCACGCTGTAATCGGCAACCTTGATTCGCCCGTTGATGATCTTGCGCTCCGCGAGCCAGTCGGCGGCGCGTTGGAATTGCGCGATGAACGCGGCGTCGTCGGGTTCGTGGAATTGATTCACGCGCTTCAGGCTCGTCAGGTAGTCGCGCACCTGATCCGGATATCTGGCTTGCCGCTGCACCAGTTGTTCGGATTCGGCCGGATGCGCCGACTGCCAGGCGCCTTCGACGTAATACGCGTCGATCACCGCGCGAACCAGTTCGGCATTCTCTTCGGTGAATTTGCGGCGCGACACGAGCGAGCTATAGTCGATCAGGAAATCGAGGTCGCGTCCTTCGTTGAAAATATCCTTGGCGTTGTTGGCGTACCGTGAGATATCCACGGCCGGCGACCACATCGACCATGCGTCGACCACGCCTTGCGCAAACGCGGGCGCGGCATCGGGCGGATTCAGATAGACGAACTCGACCTTGCCGCGCTCGACGTGATGCTTTTCCAGCGCGGCGATCAGCAAAAATTCACCGAGCCCCGAGCGGTTGACGGCGACCTTGCGGCCCGCAAGATCGGCCACCGAATTGATCCCGCTCGACTTCTTCACGATGATGGCGGTCGAGCGCGGCGAATAGATATCGAACGCATTGAACACAAGGGGCGAGCCCGACAGCATCGCGGCGAGTGCGGGCGTCGTCGAGCCCCAGAAACCGAAATCCGCGCTGCCGCCCACAACCGCCTGAATCGACGGCGCATGGTTCGGAAACGGGCCGACCCATTCGACCTTGATGTCCTTGCCAGCCAGCGTTTTTTCGAACACGCCGCGTTGCCGGGCGATGTCCGGCAAGCTGCCGTATCCCCAGCCGACGCGAACCGTATCGGTATTGCGAGTGAGCTTGCGCGGTTCGGCGGCGCGAGCCGGAAGCAGGCTGCCGGCGGCCGCGCCGACCAGCAGGCCACCCGCCGCGCGCAACAGTTGGCGGCGGCTCAGCGGAGAATCGTTCATTCTTGTCAGGTCCTTGGAGTCAGGCAGAAACGCGTTCAGTGCGAATGAACGCCGAGTGCTTCGAGCAGAATCGGCCGCAGTGCCTGCGGCGTGGTGTTGTGGGGTTGGAAGGACGCGGCAATGCGTCCCGCGCGCATCACCAGAATCGTGTCGGCTAGCGTGAGCGCTTCGTCGACGTCATGCGTCACGAGCAGCACGCCGGGGTGATGACGCGCGACGAGTTCCTTGACGAGTCCGTGCATCTTGATTCGCGTGAGGGCGTCGAGTGCCGCGAACGGTTCGTCGAGCAGCAGCAAGGCGGGATCGCGCACGAGGCCACGCGCCAGCGCCACGCGTTGCGCCTGACCGCCGGACAGGTTGCGCGGCCAGTCGTCTTCGCGGCCGGATAGTCCGACTTCCGCCAATGCGCGCGCCGCGCCGGCGCGGCCGATCGTCGTTTCATGACCGAGCGCGACGTTTTCCCACAGCGTCGCCCACGGCAATAACCGATGCTCCTGGAACACCACGGAAGAGCGTTCGGGCGCGTGAATCTGGCCGGCATCGGGTCGGTCGAGCCCGGCCAAAGCACGCAGTAGCGTGGTTTTTCCGCAGCCGCTTTCACCGAGTAGCGCGATAAATTCACCTTCGCGAATGTCGAGATCCAGCGCATCGATCACCACGCGATCGCCGTAACGGCGTTGCAGGCCGCGCACCGAGACGGCGAGCGGCGACCGGCTCACGGGTGGTTCGGTGAACACCGGCAGCGCGGCATCCAGCGGGTGGGCGAGCGTGGCTGTCATTGCCGTGCCCCTCTCGCGTAATTCGCGTGCCAGGAGAGGTAATGCGCTTCGAGCAGCCGCACCAGCGCGTCCGCCACGACGCCGATGATCGCGTAGATGACGATGGTTAGCAGAATGACGTTGGTCTGGAGGAATTCACGGGCATCCATGGCCAGAAAGCCGATGCCTTTCGTCGTCGCGAGCGTTTCGGCGATGACGAGCGCGAGCCAGGCGTGAGCGAGCGCGTACCGCACGCCCGTCAGGATCGACGGCATCGCACCGGGCAGGACGATCCGTCGCACCACTGCCGTCCAATCGAGGCCGATCACTTTCGCGAGCTCCATCAGCTTCGGATCGATCTGGCGAATCCCGAGCATGGTGTTGACATACATCGGGAACAGAACCGCGAGCGCGACCAGGAAGATTTTTGCCGCCTCGCCCACGCCGAACCAGACGATGACGAGCGGCAGCATCGCGAGGAACGGCACCGCGCGCGCCATCTGGATCGAGCGATCCAGCAGCGCCTGCACGAGCGGCGAGAAGCCGACCAGCACGCCGAGCGCGAGTCCGATGCTTGCGCCGATAACGAAGCCCGCCGCGGCACGCAGCAACGAAACGCCGAGGTGAACGAACAGCTCACCGCTTCTCGCCAGCTCCAGCGCGGTGGCCGCGACGCTGCTCGGGGCGGGCAGAACCTGCGGGGATAGCAGCCCCACTTGTGCGGCGATTTGCCAAAGCACGAGCACCAGCAGGGGCACGAGCCACGACAGCCACCGGTAGAGCGTGCCTTTTGAAATCCCCAGGTACAAGCGGGTCGAAGCAACATAGCCGTTGCGGGAATAACTGACGTCAGCCATGCCGATTCCAGATTAGCGAGGAAAAAGACTGCTCCGTGAACGAGGCAGCTCCGGTCGAATCACCTCAGGGCGGATGGGTTGCCCAGCGATCCGGATAGCGAACCGATCCGCAAAAGACGGTGCCTCGCGAAGGCGAGTAGGGTATTAAAGGCCGGCGGATAGGGCGGCGACAAACAATTACTTATGCTTTGCTTTTTAGGTGCGGCGCATAGCTCGACGTGGCGCATTGCTAGCGGGTGATAACCCGATCGCTGCGGCGAGGGCGACGTTTCCGTCGGCGGACTTCGCAACAGGGGTAGCCGTGCTGGCACAATCGTACGATCTCTTCTTTGCTCCGCCTGGGAACCCTCATGTCAGACGCTGTCGCGCGCCCGGTCCGTATCGGCCCGCTGTTCTCGCTGTTCCCCTTCCTGCGGCCCTATGCCGGGCGTTGGGCGCTGGCGTTCCTCGCGCTGGTGACGTCGGCGGGCGCGACCCTGCTGTTACCCGTGGCGTTCAAATATCTGATCGACCATGGTTTCGCCGCGGGCGATCGCACGCATATCGATCGTTATTTCCTCGCGCTGTCCGGCGTTTCGCTGGTGCTTGCCGGCGCCACGGCGCTGCGGTTTTACCTCGTGTCGTGGCTGGGCGAGCGGGTCACGGCCGACTTGCGGCGCGCGGTCTACGATCATGTGCTGGAGATGAGCCCGCAATTCTTCGAGACCACGCAGACCGGCGAGGTGCTGTCGAGGCTCACCACCGACACGACCTTGATTCAGACCGTGGTGGGCACCAGCCTGTCGCTGGGCTTGCGCAACTTCTTTCTGCTGACCGGCGGCGTGGCGATGCTGGCTGTCACCAGTCCGGTGCTGTCCGCTTACATCATCGCGACGCTGATCGTGGTGGTGGCACCGATCGTTATTTTCGGCCGACGCGTGCGACGGCTTTCGCGTGCCAGCCAGGACAAGGTGGCGAGCGCCAGCGCGCTAGCGGGCGAAGTGCTCAATGCGATGCCGACCGTGCAGTCCTACACGCAAGGCCCGTACGAAGCGCGGCGCTTTGCCGGTGCGGTGGAGACGGCTTTCGAAACAGCGCTGACGCGGATCCGGGCGCGTGCGTGGTTGACCGCTGTCGTGATCGTGCTGGTGTTCTCGGCGATCGTGTTCGTATTGTGGCTCGGCGCGCAAGCCGTGCTCGCCGGACGGATGACGGCGGGTCAATTGTCCCAGTTCATTCTTTACGCGGTGTTCACCGCTGGCGCGGTCGGCGCCGTTGCCGAAGTGTGGGGCGATCTGCAGCGGGCGGCGGGCGCGACCGAACGTCTGCTGCAATTGCTGGCGGCGCGCTCGCCGGTGGTGGAGGCGCCGAGCACGGTGGCGTTGCCGGCGCGTGGCGACGGTATCCGGTTTGAGAACATCGGTTTTTCGTATCCGTCGCGTCCGGGCATCGCCGCGCTTTCCGGCCTTTCACTCGATGTCCACGCGGGCGAGCATGTGGCATTGGTCGGGCCATCCGGCGCCGGCAAAACCACGCTGTTTCAACTGCTGCTGCGCTTTTACGATCCGCAGACCGGCAGTATTCTGATTAACGGCGTTCCGACGCAACAGGTGCCGCTCGTCGAGTTGCGCAAGGCTATCGGGGTCGTGCTGCAGGAGTCGGTGATCTTTTCGGGTAGCGTGCTGGACAACATCCGCTACGGGGCGCCCGACGCCACGCTGGCGGAAGTGCGGCGCGCCGCCGACATGGCTGCGGCGGCGGGCTTCATTGAAGCGTTGCCGCAAGGCTACGACACGTTTCTCGGCGAACGCGGCGTGCGTTTGTCGGGCGGACAGCGTCAACGCATTGCGATTGCCCGCGCGATTCTGAAGAACCCGCCGATCCTGCTATTGGATGAAGCGACCAGTGCGCTCGACGCTGCCAGCGAAAGGCTCGTGCAAACGGCGCTGGATAACGCCGCGCAAAATCGCACGACGCTGGTTATCGCGCACCGTCTCGCGACCGTGCAGCAGGCGGACCGGATTATTGTGCTCGAGCAAGGCCGTATCGTCGCGCAAGGTCGGCACGCTGATCTTCTGCTTGGCTCGCCGTTGTATGCGCAGCTTGCTGCGTTGCAGTTTGGTGAACATATGCCGCTCGCATCCACATAATTTTCGGCGTGTTCAGCGCGGGCTCGCCGTTTTATTGATTTTTCGCCTCCGGCTATTTCAGGTACTCGACAAACGGGCCTGAAATGCCGACAATTCGCTCCGGCCAGTTTGTTTGACACTGTTCACGGAGCTGTTCGGGAATTCATAACGCATATAAGTCGCTGGCATGGTTTCACTCATAGACTCGGTGAGACGCACCTGTACCGTTGATTAATTTCTCGGTTCGGTGGGCGAGCTTTAATTCAAAGGTTTAAATTCCGATGAGAAAAGATACGCTGCATTCGATTTGTGGGTTAACGGGGTCCGCTGTGTTTAGCTTCGGTGGTCTGTGGATTGCGTCGGGATTGGCGACGGACTACGCATCGCTTTTCGATCGTGCTGGTGGCGTGCTGCTCGCCGTCTTCTTCATTTGGGTGGCCTGTACCTATGTCGTCAAGCTACGGGGCGATTGGGGCTCCTGGGTGCGGGTGAAGTGATTTTTTCGTGGGATGGTCAGGAAAGCGAGTATGCAGCTAGCATTCGAAACTCACGGTCTGATTCTGCCGAGACCGCGAGGCGGCGACCGTGCCGGCCATTTTCTTCGATCAGGTGTGGGCTTTGGACCTGAACCAGGTCTTACTTTCTGACGTCAGCAAAAATAACCCGGCGACCGCTTCGGCGGCAATGATCGTTAAGCCTACAACGTTATTTTGTTCGGAGGACAGCCCACGCGAAACCAGCTGATAGAGGTTTGTTAGGACGAGGAGTGCCGTCAAACAAAGTGCAACATTTCTTGCCCAGATCTTTCCGGCCGAGAGCCGCATGATCGTGAGGGCATAGAAGATAAAAAATGCAGAGAACAGCACAAACAGCGTGAGCGCTCCTTCTATTTCTGTGGGCGTGCCGAAAGGCGGAACGCCCACTCCAATCACGATACGAACCAGAACTACTAAAAACGCAATCCAATACACTGCGGCTGCGGCTCGAACCCGGTTTGGCGCATCGTTGCCCGGGAAAAAGATAAATCTGGTTGCCGTTCTCAAACGAACCTCCGCAAATTTAAAATTCAGCGCCACTCCGCTCGTGGAGCATAGTGCTGTTTCAGGGTATTTTCCAGCAGGAAATAAGTGGCGCGTGCTTCGTGAATAATATCAGGAGGTCCATTTTTCCTGACGTAAAGCTTGCAATGCGAATGCGCGCGGTAAAAGCATCCGTTTTACAGAACGCGTATTCCCATTCGTAATACCTTCGACACATCCCGCAAACTCGCGGCACACCGCTTGCTCGATTCATGGTCAAGCAGGCGACGTTCGTCTGCGTCGATATTCCAGCTCAAACGAGGAGGGATGGATCATGAAGAAGGCAACCAGCGCACTCATCGCGGCCGTCGCCGCACTTACGCTGTCGGGCGGTGCTTATGCCCAGGCGGCCGGTGGTTCGAACAGCAGCGGTTCATCGGGGAGCACGGCCAGTCCGGCGAACCAGATGAACCCCATGAACGGTGCAAACAGCGGGTACGGCACGCCGGGTAGCCCTAACTCGGACAGCGGCAGGATCGCCGGGGCGCCGAATTCGGGCCTGCCGAGCAGCACGAACAGCACCTCGACCAACAGCGCGCCCAAGACCAACAACACGCTGGCAACCCCGAGCGTGGTTTCGCCGGCTGCGGGCCAATAGCAATGGTTTAATCGAGGTAAGAGTGACAGCTAGCAAGTAACCGCGAATAACCGCTTCAACCGTGTGGGGCGCCGAGGTCGTTGCGACCGGCGCCCCGTTTTCGTCGCTCGGCGATGTAGGTTGAAGAACCGGGTCAAAGCATCGGACGCCAACCCGAGCCGAGCCCAATCCTGGCCGGAAGCGATTACAAAGTACCGGGACGCAGCTGCTAAACTCCTCGCGTTTTCCGATCATCAAGTCATCCAGCAAGCGAACATGAAGAGCAGTTCAAAAGGCGGCCTCGTTTATTCGACCGAAGGCGGGCGGATGTGTCCCGACTGTCGGCAGGTACTCGCGCAATGCGTTTGCAAGACGGCTGCCAAAACATTACCGACCGGCGACGGTGTCGTGCGAGTGAGTCGCGAAACGAAAGGCCGTGGCGGAAAAAGCGTAACAATCGTCAAAGGCCTGGCGCTCGATCCTGTCGCGTTGGCGTTGCTCGGCAAGCAGTTGCGCACAGCCTGCGGCTCGGGTGGAACGGTCAAGGACGGCGTGATTGAAGTGCAGGGCGATCATTGCGAGCGCGTTATCGAAGCACTCAGAAAGTACGGCCACAGCGCGAAGCGCGCCGGCGGGTAGCCGCTTCAATCGACAGGTAAATGGTGGGCAAGCATAGCCACCAGACTTTGTGGCGCGTTACGGCCCAGACAAACGTCGAGAATGCTTTCCGCCTCTCGGGCTTCGAACGCGCTGCGCGGAAACAACTCATTCTCATACGCGACAAGCGCCGCTTCTACATTCCCCGGATGAGCGACTAAATCCTTCGCCAGTTCAGCGCCGTCGAACATGGCGAGGTTCGCTCCCTCGCCGGATGGCGACATCAGATGCGCCGCATCGCCAAGCAGCGTCACGCCGGGCACGCGCGACCATCTGTGCTCGACCGGCAGCGCATGAATGGCGCGAAGCACTGGGTCGGTCTCACCATCGGTAATCAACGCCTTCAACGCCGGGGCCCATCCATCGAACTCTTCCGCCACGCGCGCCAAGGCGGTTGCCGGCCCGGCGAAGTCGAGGCTGTCGATCCAGTCCTTCGGCTTGTTTAACTGCACGTATGTGTGCAGCACGCCATCGGGCTCACGGTGCGCGGCGATGCCCTTGCCCGGCGCCATCGCGAACAGCGCGCCACCCCCCACCGCTTCCGCGCTTGCCGGGTGACGGGCGTCGCTGTCGAACAGGTAGGTTTCGATGAACGACGTGCCGACATACGCCGGCTTCGCATCCGAAACGAGCGGTCGGACTTTCGACCACGCGCCGTCGGCGCCTACGAGTAGATCGCTCGTGACCGTTGCGCCGTTGGCAAAGCTCAACACGTGCCGTCCACCTCCCAGCGCGGACACGCCAGTCAGCTTGTGCCCCCAGCGGACCGTGCCGGCCGGAAGCGAGTCGAGCAGAATCCGCCGGAGTTCTCCTCGGGGCACCTCAGGGCGGCCGCCCGTGCCGTCGTCGGGATGGTCGAACAGAACCTGGCCGTGCTGGTCGAGCACCCGCGTTGCCTGACCGCCCGCATGGATGATGCCGACAAATCGATCGAAGAGTCCCGCTGCCTTGAGCGCGCGTTGCCCGTTGTGTTCGTGGATATCCAGCATGCCGCCTTGCGCTCGCGCGTCGACCGAGGCTTCTGCTTCGTAGATCGTCGTTGCGATGCCGTGAACGTGAAGCACCCGCGCAAGCGTCAACCCGCCAAGCCCTGCGCCGATGATGACAATTGAAGTGTTCATCCTGATTCCCTTGAGCCGTTGGAGATCGCCGCGAAATCTGCCGAGGGCAATCTATGGAACGTCATTCCATGGTAATATTGGAACAACATTCCATAACTGTCAAGACGACGTATGACCAAGAAAGCACGCAGCGTTCAGCGTCGGGAGGATTCGCTCTCGCCGGAACGAATCATTGAAGCCGCGATCGAGGTCCTCGACAGCAGCGGAGAGAAGGGGCTGACGTTCCGCGCGCTGTCGGAGCGGCTTGCTACCGGTCCCGGTGCGATTTACTGGCACATCGCGAGCAAGGGCGAACTGCTGAGCGCCGCGTGCGATGCCATCGTCGCTGAAACGATGAACGCGCCCGTGGACGGCACGTCGCCGGAAGCAACCCTTCGCGCGCTGGCGCTGGCCATGTTCGACGCGATCGACGAACACCCGTGGGTCGGTTCGGCATTGACACGTGCCCCAGGGCAGTTGCCGACGGTGCGCGTGTTCGAACGCATCGGCCAGCAGTTAAGGGCGCTCGGTGTGCCGCGCGAAGAAGAGTGGGCCACGGTGTCGGCGCTGCTGAGTTACATCCTCGGTGTGGGCGGCCAGAACGCGGCGAACCGGCATTTCGCCCTGGAGCAAGGACTCGATCGCTCCAATTTTCTGGGTGAGGTGTCGACCGCGTGGTCGGAGCTCGATCCGGATGAATACCCGTTCACCCGCAGCGTAGCGAGCCAGTTGCCCACGCACGACGACCGCGCCGACTTCGTCGCCGGCATCGATCTCATCCTTCGGGGAATCGCGCTGACACGTGCTGGCTGAACCGCTCCGAGCTGACACGTCGCAAGACGCCGGATCAATGGCCGCCGGCCAGCCTCACCGCATCGACCGCCATATGGCCGCCGAGGGCAAGCAGAACGCAACCCATGACCCAGCGTTGTGCCAGCAGAAGCCTTGGGCGGCTCGCGAGAAACGTCGCCATGCTCCCGGAGCAGATCGCCACGAAGCCATTGACCGAGGCGAACGCAACGATCAAGGACGACCCGAGCACGAGCGATTGCCTCAACACGCCACCCGCTTGATAGTCGATGAATTGCGGTAGCAGCGACAGAAAAATCATCGCGAGTTTGGGATTCAACAGGCTGGTCGTGGCGCCCATGGCGAGAAGCCGGCGCGGCTGTTCGCGGGGGAGATCGCGAACCTCCAACGGAGAGCGGCCGCCAGGTTTTACGGCCTGCCACGCAAGGTAAAACAGGTACGCGGCGCCCACCGCACCCAGCACGCTGCCCGCATACGGCACGCTTAAAAACAGTGCCGTGATGCCGAACGCGGCTGAAAACATATAGAAGAGATATCCCAGCATCACCCCCGCCAGCGATATCAGTCCGGCGGTGCGCCCTTGCGCGATCGAACGCGACATGACGTAGACCATATTCGGACCCGGTGTCACGGCCAGCATGCCGCCTACCGCGAGAAATCCATAAATCGACGCCGTACCGTGCATGTTCACCGCTCCTTCAAGAGATCGTCGCTCACAGTATCGGTTCGATGCAGTTTCAAGTAAAACGCATTAAACTGAATCCATTGCTCAGATTTTCTGACGAATATGAAGAAACTCGATCTCGATGTACTGGAAATGGTGGTGGCGGTTGCCGAGACGGGATCGTTCGTTGGCGGTGCGGAGTCGGTGCACCGGTCGCCGTCGGCGGTCAGCATGCAGATCAAGGCGCTCGAGGACGCGCTTGGCAAACCGCTGTTCGAGCGCAGTACGCGTAACGTCCTGATTACGGCGGAGGGCAAGACGCTCGCGGACTACGGCCGGCGCATGCTGGCCATGCGGGAGGAGGCGTGGGCGTCGATCGTGCGCCCGGAGATGAAGGGCCGCGTTACGATCGGCGTGCCCGACGACTACGCGTCGTCGCTGCTGCCACAGGTGCTGGGCAAATTCGCGGCGGCCCATCCGCGCGTCGACATTCGGGTCATTGGTCTCGCCAGTACCGCGCTCGTCGCATTGCTGAAAGACAATACGCTGGACCTTGCCTGCATCACCAGAGTGAAGGGCGTCGCGAGCGAATTTATCCGGTTCGAGCCCATGGTGTGGGTGGGATCGTCGACCAGAAAAGTGTGGAAGGAACGCCCCTTGCCGATTGCCGTGTTCGCGCAGGGGAGTACGGCGCGTGCCAATGCGATTCGCGCGCTTCAGCGGGAGAACATCAAATACCGCATGTCGTACGAAAGCCCGAGTCTGCTGGGCCTCATCAGCATGGTGGACGCCGGCCTTGCGGTCGCGCCGCTCGCCAGGTGCAGCGTGCCGGCGCATCTGGCGCAGTTGTCGCAGAACGAAGGCCTGCCGCCGCTGGATGAACTCGAAGTGGTGTTGGCCCGCAGCGCCCGGTCGGACCGGTCGCCTTGCGATTTTCTCGCCGAGCAGATCCTCGCCGGGATGCGGGTTTAGGGCGGTCGTTTGACGGGGAGACCCGCTTCGACCATTTACGTGAGCGGTTCAGACTTCCGTGTTCGTTGTCCGCCCGGCTGTCGGATAGACGTAATGACGATAGCCATGTTCGTCGTGCGTATAGCTAAAGCCCGCTTTTTCATAGAGACGGCGTGCCGGATTGTCTGCCTTCACCCCCAGCGTTAGTTGGCTAAAACCTTGCGCACGGGCATCGGCGATGAACTGCGCGAGCAGTTGCTGACCGAGCCCATTGCCGCGCCGATCCGGGATGACATAAATCGATGCGAGAACCGCCGCCTCGCCGTGAACTTCCCAAAAGAAATAGCCCACTGCCGATTCACCCGATTCGGCGATGAACATGCGATCGAGATCGTTCGTCCATTGTTTCAGATGAAAGTGCATGCCATCCGTCCAGCGTGCTTCCTGCTGCGGTTCGATCTGCCGGATGTAGTCTCGCTCACCGAGATAGATCGTCGGTAGATCGGTGGCGCGGGCACGGCGAATCAAGTAAGGGCTCGTCATTCGTGGTCAGTAGATTGAATACAGGTCGAGTGGTGGCAAAGCGCAGGCATGGCATCGTCTTTTGCCTGGTAGGCGCGGCAGGCTAATCACTGAATGTGTGCGCGCAGCATCTCAAACAGCAACGAACTCCCATACAGTAACAAGCCAATAAAGCCGCCGACGATCGTCCCGTTGATCCGGATGTACTGCAGGTCCTTGCCGATATTCAACTCGATCTGCCGCGACATCTCACGCGAATCCCAGTTCTTGACCGTATCGCTGATATGACGCGTGAGGAACTGCGCGAACTCCGGCGCCATGGCGCGTGCCGCGTCTTCCAGATGATCGTTCAACGATTGCCGCAGCGCGGGATCGTTCGCCAGTTCGCGGCCGACCCATTGGCCCATTGCCATCACACGCGCATGCAAGGCGGAATCAGGGCGCTGCAGATCGCGTTTGAGCCAGGCGCGCAATTCGCCCCACATGTCCTTCACATATGTGCCGAGCGCGTCGCCTTCTACCAGATAGCGCTTCAGGTCTTCGCCTTTCTGCAGGAACGCCGGATCGGTTTTCAGTTTGACGATCAGTTTGTGCGCGGCCTCGTCGAAACGCTCGCGTAACTCGTGAGTGGGGTTGTCGCTGATCTGCTGCAGCATGCGGTCCACGGTATTGGCGATGGCCTCCGCGCCTTTCTCGCCGAGCCATGCGGACGGCAGAATCTTTTCCATCTTCGGATATTCGCTCTTGACCCAGTCGACGATCCGCTCGGCGATAAACTCGCGCGCCTGCGGTTCGCGCAGCAGCGTCACGACCTGTTCGATGCCGGCGTCGAGCAACTCCTGGTGGCGGCCGTCTTTGGTGAGCGTGTCGAGAATGGAGCCCATCGACTGCGACAGGTCCACCTTGTTGAGCACGTCGCGCAGCGCATCCTTGATGAAGCTTTGAATCCGTACGTCGTCGGTCAATTCCAGAATGCCGCCCGTGAGCTTCACGACGTAGTCGCCGAGGCGCGCGGTATTGGCCGGCTCGGTCAGCCAGCCGGTGATGCTCCGCGCCGGATCGTGCCGTTTGATCAACCCGACCAGCGAGGGCACGTCGAGAAATTTGTCCTGCACGAACACCGCGAGGTTGTCGGCGATCTTATGCTTGTTGCGCGGAATGATCGCGGTGTGCGCGGAGACAATCGGGATCGGCACACGGCGAAACAGCGCGGCCACCGCGAACCAGTCGGCGAGCGCGCCGACCATCGCGGCTTCGGCCACGGCCTTGATGCCGTCCACCCACACGCCACGCGGCATGAACGCGGTCGCTACGAAAACGCAGGCCGCGGCGAGCAACAGCAATAAAGGCGTGCGCTTGGCCTGTTTCAGTTCGATTGCTTTATTCATCGGCGATTAGGCAAGGTTCGAGTCCGAGGCAATGAGACGGCACGGTCGGTACACGTCCAGACACGCGAGTGTAGCGCCGCTCGTCGGCCAATGCGCCAACCGCGCG
The DNA here is from genome assembly GCF_002973525.1 of Paraburkholderia sp. BL21I4N1. Taxonomy (GTDB): domain Bacteria; phylum Pseudomonadota; class Gammaproteobacteria; order Burkholderiales; family Burkholderiaceae; genus Paraburkholderia. The sequence continues at coordinate 332,996 of NZ_PVEN01000007.1, read as the reverse complement.
GCGTGAGGCTCTCTTTAGCGCCTCGGCGCGGTAACATTCGCGGTTAGACTGCGAGGTCGTGTAATTGAACGCCATGGAGGCACAGTGATCAGGTTTCTGCACACCGCGGATTGGCAGATCGGCACGCAATTCGGCCAGTTCGAGCCGGACGAAGCCGCGCATCTGGCGGAGGCGCGATTCGAAACCGTGCGCCGCATCGCGACGGAAGCGGCCGCGCGCAAGGTCGACGCGGTGCTGGTGGCGGGCGACGTATTCGATCTGCAGACCGTGTCGGACACGGTGATCCGCCGTTTGTTCGGCGCGCTGCAAGCGTTCAGCGGCGCGTGGATCATGCTGCCGGGCAATCACGACGCGGCGCTGGTGGAGAGCGTGTGGACCCGCGCGCAGCGGCTGAACTGCATTGCGTCGAACGTGCGCGTGGTGCTCGAGCCCGGCGTGTTGCTGCTGGACGAGTGCCGTGCCGCGCTACTGTGCGCGCCGCTCACGCAACGCATTACGTACGACGACACCACCGGCTTCTTCGACACGACGGAGACACCGCCGGGCTATCACCGCATCGGCCTCGCGCACGGCAGCGTGAGCGGGATTCTGCAGGAAGGCATCGACTCGTCGAATCCCATCGCGCCGACGCGCGCCGTGAGCGCGCGTCTCGACTATCTCGCCCTGGGCGACTGGCACGGTCATCTGCGCGTCGACGCGCGCACCTGGTACGCTGGCACGCACGAACAGGACCGGTTCCGCGCCAACGATCCGGGCTTCATGCTCGACGTGACCGTGAGCGAGCCGGGCGCCACGCCGGTCGTCGAGGCGGTGCGGGTCGGTCAATATCAGTGGCATCGCTGGGACGAAACGATCGCGGTGCCGACCGACGTGGACGCGCTCAAAACCCGGCTGGCAGCGCTCGTCAGCCACGACGTGCTGCGCGTGGCGGTGAGCGGCACGACCGCGCTGGCGGACGCCGAAGCGATCCATGTCGCGGTCGAGGAGGCGCGCGCACGCGTGCGCGCGCTGCGCGTCGATCTGAGCGGCCTGCAAGTGCTGCCCACCGCCGCCGATCTCGCGGAACTCGGCGCGCAAAGCGGTTATCTCGCGAAAGTCGTGGCGCGTCTGCGCGGCTTGCAGGAAGACCCGCAGTCCGACCCGCAACAGATCGAGCGCGCGGCGGAAGCGTTATTGCTTCTGGCGCGCTTTCAACGTGAACTGCCGCGCGAAGCGAGGTCCGCATGAAGTTGGAAAGTATCGCGATTCAGGAATTCAGGCAGTTTGCGGGGCGGATTGTGATCGACAATCTGCAACCGGGACTCAACCTGTTCGTCGGGCCGAACGAGGCCGGTAAAAGTACGATTGCCGAAGCCGTCCGCGTGGTGTTTCTGGAGCGCTACAAGGCTTCGCATCTGAAGGATTTGTTGCCGTGGAGCAAGGCGAGCGGACAACCGTCCGTTGAAGTCAGTTTCAATCTGGACGGCACCGCGTGCCGCTTGTCGAAACAGTTCGTCACGCGGCAGCGCTGCGAGTTGACGATCGGCCAGAGCGTGTTCGGTGAAGACGAAGCCGAAGACAAACTCGCCGCGTTGCTCGGCTTTTCGCGTGCGTCGCGTGGGCCCTTGAAGGCCGAGAACGCGGGCGTGCCCGGTTTGTTGTGGGTGCAACAAGGCGGCACGCAGGAGGTACGCGATTCCACCGGCCACGCGGCGCAGTACCTGCGCGATGCGTTGTCGCAACTATCGGGCAGCAGCGAATCGGCCGGCGAAGACGCGTTGATCGTCGCCGTGCAACGCGAACTCCGGCAATTGCTCACGGCGCGCACGCAGAAAGCCACCGGGCCGCTGGCCGAAGTGGAGCAGACGCTCGCCGGTTTGATCGCGGAGCGCGACGGGCTCGAACAGCAGCGTCTGCAATTCGAAGAGAACATTGCGCGCCTCGCGACGCAGCAGGAAACGTTCGAAGACACGGAACGCAAGCGTCCGTGGGAACTTCATGAACAGAAGGCCATGCTGGCGCAACAGCGTGCCGAGGCCGCTGCGGAACTGGAGCGCGGGCTGGAGGGGTTGGTGCACACGTTGAAACTGGGCGAAGCGGAACTCGCGCTGTCGTTGCAACAGGAGCAGAACGCGGTTGAACTGGAAGCGACCGTCGCACGCGAGCGGCGGCAGCTCGACGTGGCAAGAGCCGGCGTAGCCACGATACAAACGGAATATGAGCAAGCCGCGGTGAGCGTCACGCAATTCGAGCAGGCATCCGTGGCGGCCGACCGTGCGCTCGACCTTGCGAACGCCGCGGTAACCGCAGCCGACTTGCGCAACCAGATCGGCCTGTACGAGACCGAAAGCCAGCGGCTGGACGTGGCCATCCAGGCGGCCAGCCAGGCGAATGAAGCCGTGCTCGAAGCCGCTCGGGCGGCGGCGGCCGTCGAAATCGACGAAACGAAACTAAAACGGCTCGCCACGCTCGACGGCGAATTGACGGTGTTGCGCGCTCGCACCGAAGCGGCGATGACGCGCATCGAATACAGGCTGAGCGGCGCGATTGCCGTCAACCAGACAACGGTGAGCGGTGACGGCGTGCTGCGTGTCGACGAGGAAAAGCTGATCGATCTCGGCGACCTCGGGGAATTGCGGGTGATTCCGGGCGTCTCCGATCTGTCCGCGCGGTTGACCGAACTGGTGTCGCTCGAAGCGCAGCATGCGCAGTTGCTGCAGGCTTTAGGCGTGACGTCGCTCGTCGAAGGGGAACTCAGGCGCGAAAAATGGAAGACGCTCGTCGCGCAGGAGAAAAGCCACGCCGGGATTCTCAAGGTCCATGCACCGCAAGGCATCGACGCGCTGCGCGCGGCGTTGGCTTCGGCGACCGCGCGTTGGCAGGCGTCGAGCGACCGGCTGAAGCACTTGCCCGATGTATCCGCCGCGCCGCCGCTCGACGAAGCGCGCCGCAACGCCGGGAGCGCGCGCGAGGCGTTGGACGCCGCGCGTAAAGTGTTGGCACTGGCAGCGGAGAAAAGGTCGACCGGCGTCGCCAACGCGGAATCGTTAGCCGCGCAATGGCAGAGCAAGGAAGCGCAGTTGAGCGATGAAAGCTTCCGCCGCAACCGCGCGCAGTGGCAGACGAAAATCGTCGAACAGCGCGTCCAGGTCGACGCGCAGCGCAAGCAGCACGAAGCGCGCGAGCGCGAATGGCAGGCGGCGCGGCTGGACGATCCGGCGGCGGAGGCGAAGCGTTATCGCGCGTCGGCGGAAATGGCGCGCAGTGAACAACATCACCGTGCAGTGAAAATCGCGGAGCTGCGCAGCCAACTGGAAACGGTCGGCGCGTCCGGGCTCGGTGAACGTTTGGCGGCGGTGACGGCGCGCGTCGAACAGGCCACGCGTCGCAAGGAAGAGTTAAGCCTGCGGGCCGGCGCATTGAGCTTGCTCGACGAAGTGCTGGTGGACGAACGCGACGCGGCGGTCGCGCAATTGCGTGCGCCGTTGACCGAGCGGCTCGGCTATTACCTGCGCCGAATTTTCCCGCAATCGACGATCGCGCTCGGCGACGATCTGAGCCCCGCGACGCTAGCACGCGACGGCCGCGCGGAGATGCTCGATGCGCTGAGCTTCGGCACGCGCGAGCAACTCGGCATCCTGACGCGGCTCGCCTATGCGGACCTGCTGAAGGCGTCGGGCCGTCCGACCTTGCTGATGCTCGACGACGCCGCCGTGCATACCGACGCCGCGCGCCGCGATGCGATCAAGCGCGCGTTGCTCGACGCGGCCACACGGCATCAGATTCTGGTGTTCACCTGTCATCCGGAGTTGTGGGACGATCTGGGCGTGCGGCAACGGGCTATCGACGATTTGAAAGTGGCGGCGTAGGCGTTTTCCGTAGCGCCGTCAGGCCGTGAACCAGTCAGGAACATCATGACCGGGCTCTACCGTCGCATGGATCGAACGGCATTACGTGCCGCCTGCGACAACGTGGCGGCGGTGGCGGCGCGTCCCGTTTCACTCATACCATCGCGGCGTATAAACCCATTCGCCGCCTTCAACGCCGGGTGTAAAGCGCCGCGTCGTCGATGAACCGACGATCACCATGGTGCGCATATCCACGTCGGACGAACGCAGTTCGCCCAGCGTGACCGTACGCAGCGTGCTGCCGGGCCGGCCGATGTCGCGCCCCAACACCACCGGCGTCGCCGCCGCGCGATACGCCCGCACGATATCCAGCGCCTTATCCAGTTGCCACGGGCGCGCGCGCGAAATCGGGTTATAGAACGCCATCACGAGATCCGCTTCGGCGGCGTGCCGCAGACGGGTTTCGATGATGCGCCACGGCTTCAGATTGTCCGACAGCGACAGCATGCAGAAGTCGTGACCCAACGGCGCACCGGCTTGCGCGGCGGTCGCCAGCGCGGCCGACACGCCAGGCACGATGGCGAGTTCAACGGCGGACCACGCGTCGTTCCCGGCGGCCTCGAGCGCTTCGAGTACTGCCGCGGCCATTGCGAATACGCCCGGGTCGCCGGAGGACACCATCACGACCGAACGTCCCGCGCTCGCCAGCTCGAACGCATGACGCGCGCGTTGTAATTCCTCGCGATTGTCCGTGCCGTGAATCTGCTGATCGGCGCGGAACGGACCGGCCATTTTCACGTAGGTGTCGTAGCCGAGGATATCGGTGGCATCGTCCAGCGCGAGGCGGGCGGCGGGCACCATTAACTCGGCGCTGCCTGGACCCAGGCCAATCACGGTCAGGCGGCCGCGTGCCGCGCCGATCGTGTTGGCGTCGACGGCGAGCGCCGTGAGGGCAAGCGCGACGCCCGCATCGGGGTCGTCGTGCAGGGTTTCATAGGGGATGCGCAATGCCGCGTGCAGCAGATTGCTGGGCGGGTCACCATCTTCGGGACGGGTTTGGGCGAAGCGCAGTGGGACGTCGAGATCCGCGGCGGCTTGGGCCAATGCGGGATCCGCCATTCGATCCGAGGGAGCGAGCAGAGCCGCTAACGAGAGCGTCGCCAGGCCATGTTCGTTCAATGCGGTGCGTACGCTTGCTGCGATCCCGGCGCTTGTGCGTGCACTCGCCATCCCGGCACTAGCAGCCACACCAGCACTCGCGGAACCCACAGCGGTATCCGCAGCAGCACCGGCACCGCCAGTCACCGCCGCCACCACGCTGCGCGGATGAATCACCAACTCGTCCGCACGGCCATTCCACGAACGCGGCGTCACGCGAATCGCGAGGCGCGCCGATGCCGAGCGCGGTAATTGCGCGTCGTCGAGCCACGGCGCCTCACCTTCGACGCGCGTGCTTTCCCCCGCCAGCAGATCCGACACGAAGCGTTTGCCTTGCCCGATATCCGCCAGCGCGTAACCGTCCGGCGGATTCAGCACACAGGTACCGAACCGCAGTTCGCCGCTCGTCGTGATCGCGGGCGGCACACTCAGCGCGGCGGCGATCTCGCGGGCCATCACATTGACGCCGGCCAGACCGCCGAGCAGCGGTACGACCGCGCTGCCGTCTTCGGCCACCGCCAGCACCGGCGGCTCGACCCCTTTGTTCGTCAACAATGGCGCGACGCAGCGAATCACGATGCCGGCCGCGCACAACGCGACGATCGGCGTACCGCGCGCATACAGTTCGCGCAACTGCGCGCCGAGCTCGGCGTACGGCACGTCGGCTGCCACGCGTCCTTGCAAGGCGTAGACCTGGCTACCCGCATACAGTGTCTGAATTCGCCGCGCGGTGGCCAACGCGCCCGGGCCGAGAATCACGATGGCGGGTACGTTCATCCTTGCCATTTTTCCCCCGGCACGACCAGCAGCGAAAAATACGGCGAGGCCATCGGATCGACGTCGGCGAGCGGCACGATACGCTGATTGCCCATCGTCGCGCGTTCCACATACAGTGCGCGATCCGCGAGACCGAGTTCGCCCAGCACGCGCCGCACCTTGTCGAAATTGCGGCCGAGTTTCATCACGACGGCGGCGTCGGCATCGGCGAGACGGCGGCGCAATTCGTCTTCGGGCAACACACCTGACAGTACCGACAAACTCTGATTGCGGTACACCAGCGGCGCGCCGAGCACGGCCGCGCCACCGAGCATCGAGCACACGCCCGGCACGACCTTGCTTTCATAGCGCGCCGCGAGCCGGTCGTGCAGATACATGTAGGAACCGTAGAAGAACGGATCGCCCTCGCAGATCACGGCGACGTCGCGGCCCGCATCCAGATGGCTCGCGACGATCTCCGCCGCGCCGTCGTAGAACTCGGCGATGATGGCTTCGTACGAAAGCGGTGGTTCGAGCGCTTCGGTCGTGACGGGATAGACCAGCGGCAGATGCTGCTGCGTGTCGTGCAAATGCGCTTCGATAATGCTGAACGCGTTGCCTTTCTTGCCCTTGGCGACGAAGTACGCGACCACCCGCGCCGCCTTCAGCAGACGCAGCGCTTTCAGCGTGATGAGTTCCGGGTCGCCGGGGCCGACCCCGAGTCCGACCAGACGTCCTCGCACGGTCATTTATTCGACCTCCGTGGCCAGTGCGTTGACGGCGGCGGCGGCCATCGCGCTGCCGCCGCGCCGGCCTTCGATCGCCACATAAGGCACGCCGCGGCTGTCTTGCGCGAGCAGCGCTTTCGATTCCGCCGCGCCGACAAAGCCGACCGGAAAGCCGAGAATCAACGCGGGCTTGGGCGCGCCGTCGTCGAGCATGTCGAGCAAATAAAACAGGGCGGTCGGCGCGTTGCCGATCACCACGACGCTGCCTGCCAGATGCGGGCGCCACAATTCGAGCGCGGCGGCCGAGCGCGTGTTGCCGAGTTCGCGCGCGAGCGACGGCACGTCCGGATGCGTGAGCGTGCAGATCACTTCGTTGTTCGCCGGCAAGCGCGCGCGCGTGATGCCTTGCGCGACCATGCCCGCGTCGCACAGAATCGGCGCGCCTTGCGCGAGCGCCGCGCGTCCTGCCGTGCCGGCACCTTCGGAAAAGCGCAGCGCGTCGACCACGTCGACCATGCCGCACGCGTGGATCACGCGGACCGCGAGCTTGGCGAGGTCGGCGGGGATACGCGACAGGTCGGCCTCCGCGCGGATCGCCGCGAAAGACTGGCGATAGATCTCCTGACCGTCGCGGATGTAATCAAGCATCGGGGTTACTCATGGGTTTTGTTCGTGGGCGTGGCTCAGCGGCGTCGTGAATGTGGGTGTCCACAGGAATGTCGATAGGGGCGTCGATATGGGCCAGACGCGTGAGCGCGTCGGAAGCTTCGTCGATCGTTAGTCGGTGCGCGACGCAGGCGCCGAAACCGGGCTGGCCGTTGCGTCGATATAGGTCGTAGGTGCCGGGTGCGACGGCCAGCAGCGTGAAAGGCACGCAATGCGCGGCGGCGCACGACCGCGGACAGCCGCTTAGATGCACGTCGACGTCGGCGGGCAGGCGCGGCGCGAGTCGCAGTGCGTCGGCCTTGGTGTCGGCGAGGCTTCTGGCGCAGCCGGTCGACCCCGCGCAGGCCATCACGCGCGTGATGGCTTGGGCGGGGTCGGTGGCCAGGCCGAGTTCGGTCAGGCCGTTTATCACGGCGGCCACGGCATGCGTTGCGATATCGGGCAGCAGGACGCTTTGCCACGGTGTCATCCGCAACGTGCCGTCGCCGTGAAGGTGGGCGAGCGTGGCGAGGCCGTGCAGGGTCGCGGCGTCGAGGCGTCCGAGCGGCGGCTGGCCGCCTGCGTGCCAGGTGCCCGGCTGGCGTTGATCGGACGCGCCGAGCCGGAGCGATGCGTCGGCGCGTGTGGCGCGTTGCCAGCCGGCTAGCGACGCATCGCGTGACAGCGGGAAATCGACGTAGCGTTGCGCGTGGTGCAGGAGCGCATCGGCGGCGTGCGTGGCGAGCAGATGACGCATACGCGTGGCATCGGTTGCGGCGAGGTCGAGGAACGTGTGCAGCACCGCGCCGATCAGCGCGCAGACTTGCGACGGCAGGACGGCGGATAGCGCGCCGCCGTGGTTGGCGTGTGGTGATCCGGCGTCAGGCGGGCAACCCGCCAGGCCGAAGACAAATCGCACGTCATCCGGGCCTTGCGTCGCCGCCAGCCAAACGTCATGGGGATGATCGACGCGCGCCAGCTTTTCGCCACCATCCAGCAACAGCGCGAATTTCGGCGACAGCGCCGCGAAACGCGGCTCGCTTTGTAGCAGCGCAAGCAATTCGTTGCACAGAGGCGCTGTATCGAACAACGCAAAGGGATCGCGTCCCGCAGCGGGGCTGATCATCACGTTGCGGACATCGTCGGCGGCGAGAGCGGTCGACGCGTAAGCGGCGCTTGTGTCCACGTGACTTGCTTCGGCAGTTGCCATGGTCGGCGTCGGGCCAGGTCGCGCGGAGGTCAATGCGCCGCTCGGCCCTAGCTCCGCCTCGATCAACGCTTCGATCAACGCCGCCTCGTGCCCGCCGCGCACGCCGCGCACCTGCAGATTCGCCCGATTGGTCACCTCGATCGTGCCGGCGGCATGCTGCACGCTCGCGTCGGCAATCGCGCGCGCCTGGGCCGCGCTCAACGCACCGCCGGGCAGCTTGATCCGGCAGAGTCCGCCGTCGCGCGCGGCGACGATCCGCAGCAGCCCCGGACACGCCGAGGGCCGCAGCGCGAGCGCCGCATGATGCACAACAGGGGAGGACGAAGCTTGCTTCAAAACGGACACCGGGTAGCGTCGCGCGGTGGCCCGAGCAAGCCTGGGAGCGGGCGTTGCTGCGGCATCGGTACACCCCGCCCGATGTTGGCTGGCACGAACAGTCTCGCCGGCAGGTCTCCTGGCTGGCAGGTCAAAGTCCGTCGCGGCCTTCCCGGTCGAACCAGTGGCGCGCAGCGCGGGCGGACTCGCTGCATACAGTTGCGGGGGCAGCCACAGTGACACTGTGTTCCCTCTTAGGCCCCGAAGGGCACCGGCGGCTGTATTATGCCTTTTTTCGAACAGCATAACGAGGCTGGACGCCTTGATCGGCGTGGCTCAGCGCATTATTTGAAGATACAGAACGAGGATGTTCGGATGCCGGCATGGCTGACCGTGGTAGGCATGGGGGACGACGGCTTCGCCGGTTTGGGACGGTCCGCGCGACGTGCGTTGCTGGAGGCGTCGGTGGTGTATGGCGGCGAGCGTCATCTGGCGTTGCTGCCGGCCCGGATCGCGGCGCGGCGGGCCGCGTGGCCGCGCCCGTTCGATCTCGCGCCGTTGCTCGCCGAGCGTGGCGGCGCGGTGTGCGTGCTGGCGAGCGGCGACCCGATGCTGTTCGGCGTCGGCGCTACGCTCGCGCGTCACCTGCCGGCGGACGAGTTGCGGGTGCTGCCGGCGCCCTCGTCGTTGTCGCTGGCGGCCGCGCGGCTCGGCTGGCCGTTGCAGGACGTCGCGACGGTGTCGCTGGTGGGCCGCCCGCTGGCGACGCTGAACGCGCATCTGCATCACGGCGCGCGCATCTTCGTGCTGAGCGCGGACGGCCGCACGCCCGCGGCGCTCGCCGGCTTGCTGAACGCGCGCGGCTTCGGCGCGACGCGCATGATCGTGCTGGAGCATCTGGGCGGCGAGTTGGAACGCAGAATCGACGGTCGCGCGGATCAGTGGTCCGCGGGCGAGGTGGCCGCGTTGAATCTGATCGCGCTCGACTGCCGCGCGACCCAAGGCGCGCCGCGTCTGCCGCTCACTTGCGGCCTGCCGGACGATGCGTTTCGCCACGACGGCCAGCTGACCAAGCGCGACGTGCGCGCCATCACGCTCGCGCGTCTTGCGCCGACGCCCGGTGAGTTGCTGTGGGATGTGGGCGCGGGCAGCGGCTCGATCGGCATTGAATGGATGCGCGCGCATCCAGCCTGCCGCGCGATCGCGATTGAACACCATGCGGAACGGCAGCGCTTCATCGAACACAATCGCGAAGCGTTGGGCGTGCCGGGCCTGCAACTGGTGGCCGGCCGCGCGCCGGATGCGCTGCAAGGTTTGCCGGCGCCGGACGCCGTGTTCATCGGCGGCGGCGTGACGGTGCCGGGCGTGCTGGAAGCGTGTTGGGCGAGTTTGCGCAATGGCGGACGGCTTGTGGCCAACGCGGTGACGTTGCAGAGCGAGACAGCGCTGGTCGCGTGGCGCGAGCGGTTTGGCGGCACGCTGACGCGTATTGCGTTGGCGGATGCGCAACCGCTGGGCGGTTTCGATACGTGGCGGCAGGCGCTGCCGATTACGTTGCTGGCGGTGGTGAAGCGGGGGCGTGAGGGCGAGGTGGCAAACGGCGCGAGCGATGCAAGCGCCACAAGCAGCGCAACCGCCGTCAACACGATCAGCGTCACTACCGGCCGAACCGCGCAATGACGCGAATCCTGCTGCTGGGCGGCACCGGCGACGCATTGCGAATCGCGCGTCAACTCGGTCCCGCGCACGTGTACAGTCTCGCCGGTCTCGGCAAGGTGCCCGATGATCTGACGTGTGAGGTGCGAGTCGGCGGTTTCGGCGGTAGCGAAGGCATGGCGCGTTACATCGCCGACGAACGCATCGGTCTCGTGATCGACGCGACCCATCCGTACGCCGCACGAATCAGCACGAACGCCGTGCATGCCAGCCATACGGCGCGGGTGCCGTGTTGGGCGCTGCGCCGTCCGGCCTGGCAAGCGCAAAGCAGCGACGACTGGCGGCCGGTCGGCGACTGGAACGAACTCACGGCGGCGCTTGCGCCGTTTAGAAAGCCGCTGTTCACGCTCGGCCGCGAACCGCTCGCGCATCTCGACGAAATTCCCGCGCATCAGTTCTGGACCGTCCGTTGTCTCGATCCGCACAAGGACGCCGCGCGCGCGAGGATCATGGCGACACGCGGCCCGTTTACGCTCGAAGGCGAGCGCGCGCTGTTCGCGCTGCAAGCCTTCGATGTCGTGGTCAGCAAAAACAGCGGCGGCGGCGCGACGGAGGCGAAACTCGCGGTGGCACGCGAACGCCGTTTGCCGGTCGTGATGTTGCGCCGGCCCGACTTGCCGTCGGTGGATCGTGAGTTCGACAGCGTCGACGCTCTGCTCGACGCGCTGCGAGCGCTCGCGTGAACCGCGTACACGCAGGACGCCACGCCCGCAATTTCCGCCATCCCAACCCATCACGGAGCAGTCAATGACGGTGTTTTTCATCGGCGCGGGTCCAGGCGACCCGGAACTGATCACGGTAAAAGGCCAACGCCTCGTACGCAGTTGCCCAGTGATCCTGTACGCCGGTTCTCTCGTACCCGAAGCGGTGCTGGAAGGTCACATAGCCGAACTCGTCGTCAACACCGCCGACCTCGATCTCGACCACATCATCGCGTTGCTGAAGACCGCGCACGACAACGGCCAGCACGTCGCGCGCGTGCACTCCGGCGACCCGTCGCTATACGGCGCGATCGGCGAGCAGATCCGTCGTTTGCGCGAGCTGAACATTCCATACGAAATCGTGCCGGGTGTGACGGCCACCGCCGCCTGCGCCGCGACGCTCGGTTGCGAACTCACGCTGCCCGACGTTTCGCAGACGCTGATTCTCACGCGCTACGCGAACAAAACCCGCATGCCCGAAGGCGAGCAGCTCGCCGACCTCGCACGGCACCGCGCCACCATGGCGATCCACCTGGGCGTGCGGCATCTCGCGCGGATCGTCGACGAATTGCGGCCGCATTACGGCGGCGCGTGTCCGATCGCGGTGATCTATCGGGCGAGCTGGCCCGACGAGGAGAAGATCGCCGGCACGCTCGACGATATCGTCGGCAAGGTGCAGTCGACATCGATCGAGCGGACCGCGTTGATCCTGGTGGGCCAGGTGCTGGCCGCCGAAGGTTTCGCGGACTCGACGTTGTACGCGAAGGATTGAACCCAAAGCGCGTCGCCTATCCCGCGCCTACGATCCCGACTTCAACTGCGCCCACAACCGGCCTTCCAGCCGCTTGATCGGCGCAGGCAACGGCTTCAACAGAAACAGCGTCTTCAACACCGGCTCGGGCGGATACACGGTCGGGTCGTTGAGAATGTCCGCGTTCACGAATTTCCGCGCCGCCGCATCCGCATTCGGATAGAACACCGTATTCGTAATCGCTGCGTGAACCTCGGGGCGCTCGATATAGTTGATCCACGCCAGCGCCGCCTGCGGATGCGGCGCGTCTTTCGGAATCGCCATCATGTCGAACCAGACCGGCGCGCCGCCTTGCGGAATGAAGTACTTGATCTGGTAGCGCTTGTTGGCCTCGCGCGCGCGATGGCTCGCCATCGACACATCGCCCGACCAGCTCAGCGCGAAGCAGATATCGTCGCCCGCGAGATCGTTGATGTAGCTCGTCATATTGAACTGCGTGACATACGGGCGAATCTTCTTCAACGCTTCGTACGCGGCCTGATAGTCCGCCGGATTTTCGCTATTCGGATCCCGGCCGAGATAGTGCAGCGTGACCGCGAACACGTCGGTCGGCGCATCGAGCATGGACACGCCGCAGCTCTTCAGCTTGCTCAGATATTCCGGCTTGAACAACACGTCCCAGCTATCGAGCGGCACGTTGTCGCCGAGAATCTGCTTCACCCGCGTGACGTTGTAGCCGAGCCCGGTGGTGCCCCACGCCCACGGCACCGCGTACTGATTGCCCGGATCCGCGTTCGCGACGAGCTTCATCAGCGCGGGATCGAGGTTCGCCAGATTCGGCAGCTTCGACTTGTCGAGCTTCTGATAGATGCCGGCTTCGATTTGCCTGGCGAGAAAGTTCGAGGTCGGCACCACGACGTCGTAGCCGGTCGAGCCGGTCAGCAGTTTCGCCTGCAAGGTTTCGTCGCCGTCGTACTCGTCGTAGCGCACCTGAATGCCGAACTCTTTCTGGAAGTTCGGCACGGTGTCTTTCGCGATGTAGTCGCCCCAGTTGTAAAGATTGAGCTGCTTGTCGTCGGCGTGTGCCGCAGTGCCGAATGCACACATCAGTAACGCGGTCAGGATCGGTTTCGTGGCGGTGTGGGGCATGGTCGTCGGATCGTCCGCTAGAGGTTCGTGGGGTTTTTTAGCGCGTGCGGGTGACTGGGCGTGTCTACTCGCGCTGCTGGCGTTGCAGCTTCTGGTTGCGCATCAGGCACAGCATGTCGGACGCGAGGTGCGCGGCGGCGAGTGCGGTGACGTCGCTGTGATCGTAGGGCGGCGACACTTCCACCACATCGGCGCCCACGAGGTCCACGGCGCCGAGCGAGCGCACGATCTCCAGCGCCTGCGCCGAGCTCAATCCGCCCGCTACCGGTGTGCCGGTGCCGGGCGCGAAGGCTGGATCGAGGCAGTCGATGTCGAAGGTCAGGTAAGTCGGCGCGGCGCCGACGATAGCCAGCACTTCGTCGATCGTGGCCTGAATGCCGTTGCGATGAACCCACGGCGCGTCGAGAATGCGCACGCCCATGAAGTCGTCGTTCCACGTGCGAATGCCGATCTGCACCGAGCGCGCGGGATCGATCAGGCCTTCGCGGATCGCCTTGTAGAACATCGTGCCGTGATTCAGCGAATCCGGGTTGTCGTCGGGCCAGGTGTCGCAGTGCGCGTCGAAGTGGATGAGGCTCAGCGGCTTGCCGTATTTCTCGGCATGCGCGATCAGCAGCGGATAGGTGATGAAGTGATCGCCGCCGAGCGTCAGCATGCGCGTGCCGCTCGCGAGAATGCCGCGAGCGTGCGCGACGATCGCGTCGCGAATCCCGAGCGGGTTGTGGGCGTCGAACCAGCAGTCGCCGTAATCGACCACGTTCAGCTGATCGAACGGATCGACGCCCCACGGAAACGCGCCGAGTTCGGCCAGTTGGACCGAGGCGGCGCGCATGGCGGCCGGGCCGAAGCGGGTGCCGGGGCGGAAGGTGGTCGCGAGGTCCAGCGGCACGCCCGAGACGGCGACGTCGACGCCGGTGAGGTCGCGCGTATAGGGACGGCGCATGAACGACAGCACGCCGGCGTAGGTGGGGGCGGCGGGTTGCTCGTTGCCGGGCGCGTGCGGATTGGGAGAGCGTTCCAGTGTCATGCTTTTTTTATCCAGTCGGATTGAACGGGATGCTGTTCGCACAAATATTTCTCATGTCTGCTGAAACGTGAAAACGTGCGAAAGGCAACTGGCGCTATGATTGCGAGGAAAAATTCTCGCGAAAAGCGAAGAATCTTGCTGGAAGTATCGATATTTTTAATATCTCGCCAGGACCGCCCATGCGTAGACTGCCCCCGTTGCAAGCCTTGCTCGCCTTCGACGCCGCGGCGCGCGTCGGCAGCTTCACCCGCGCGGCGCAAGAGCTCGCGCTGACCCAGTCGGCGATTAGCCATCAGATCCAGCAACTGGAGGAGTGGACCGGGCAGCCGCTATTCCGGCGTATCGGCCGTGGTGTCGCGTTGACCGCCGCCGGCACGCTGTACGCGCAAACCGTCACCGCCGCGCTCGCCACGCTCGCCGATGGGCGTGACCGGATCGAGCCGTATGGCAATCCGGATTCGGTGATTCTCGTCTGCGCGCCGCAGTTCGCCTCCGGCTGGCTGATGCCGCGCATGCGGCAGTTCGCCGAGGCGCTGCCGGCGCTCGAAATCTGGCTCGTGACCGACGAAGAGGTCAACGAGATCGATCGCGTCGACGTCGATCTGGTGGTGTCGGCCAAGCCGATCCGCACGCCGGAAGTCACCTGCGAGCTGCTGCTCGACGAAGAGGCTGTCGCGATATGTGGACCGGAAACCGCACGGCGCCTGCGTGACGCGCCGTTTCCCGAGGTGCTGACGCAAGCGCCGTTGCTGGTTCACGAAGGGCGTCCGGAATGGGCGCCGTGGCTGCCGGAACTCAGGCGCGGCGGCTTGCGCACGCGTCGTGCGTTGACGGTTAGCGATCCGCGCTTTGTCGTCGCCGCGGCCGAACAGGAGGCGGGCATCGCGATGGTGTCGCGGCTTACCGCAGGGGACGCGTTGACGAGCGGACGCGTGGAGGTCTTGCCGCAGGTGCCGGGTTTCGCGTTGGCGCCGCTCTGGCTGATGCGCTCGGCGCAACCCGCGCGTTCGGCCGCGGTCGACGCCGTGCATGCGTGGATGATCGGTCTGTGCCGGCCCGCCGACCTATAAAAACGATTCGATCGGCAGGATCGACATGAACCACACGCCGAGCCGGCGCATCCAGCTGGTGTTCGGTTCGGTGTCGTAGCGGATCGTGTTGGCGCCGTCGTGTTCGAGCCAGACCAGCTTGCCGTTATGGTCGAGACTCAGCGTGTAGGCCACTTGCGGCACTTGCGTCTGGAAAGCCGAACGGATTTTCTCCGCGAGCACCGGGCTGTCGATCACGAGACCGAGTTCGGTATTCAGTTTCGCCGACCGTGGGTCGAAATTGAACGAGCCCACGAAGACACGCTGACCGTCCACCGCGAACGTCTTGGCATGCAGGCTCGATCCCGAACTACCGAACGGACCGGCGCGCGGTTCCGCTTTACCGTCCGCACCCGGCTGGCGACGCAGTTCGTAGAGCGCCACGCCGCCCTTGAGCAATGCGACGCGGCGCTTCGCATAGCCCGAATGAACGGCGGCGACATCGGTCGATTCGAGCGCATTGGTCAGCACGCGCACCGTCACGCCGCGCGCGGCGAGCCGTGTGAAGTACTGGACGCCCACCTCGGTCGGCACGAAATACGGCGATACCAGATCGAGTTCTTCGGCCGGTTCGCCGAGTATCTCGCGCATCTGGTTCAGCACCAGCGCGTCGCTCGGCGAGCGGTTCAGGCCTTTGGCGGGATCGTCGCTGACCAGACGCGTCGCGGCCCATTCGAGCGGCAGCGTGCCGGCAGGCAACTGCTGGACGATCGGCAAGTCGCGCAGCGCGTCGGCATAGGCGAGCGCGGTCGGATCGTTGGCGACGGCCTTCGCTTTGGCCGCGAGCGCTGGCAAGGTGTCGGCGTTCACGCGCGGCAGAATCCGGTCCACGGGATACGACGACTCGCTCGACCAGTAACGGTCGAAATCATGCGCGACATCGCCAGCAGCGGGACCGACCGCGAGCACGTCGAGATCGGAGAACACCACGCCGTCGGTTGCGCCGAAATATTCGTCGCCGATATTGCGGCCGCCGAGAATCGTCGCGCTGCTGTCGGCGGTGAACGATTTGTTATGCATACGCCGGTTGGCGCGCGAGAAGTCCGTGATAAAGCCGATCGACTTCGGCTTGCGCACCACGAACGGATTGAACAGGCGTACCTCGATGTTCGGATGCGCGTCGAGCGCCGCGAGAGTGGCGTCGAGCGAAGGGGGAATGCCGTTGTCGTCGAGCAGCAGACGCACCCGCACGCCGCGCTGCGCGGCTTCGACCAGTTGTTCCAGCAGCAGCGTGCCGGTCAGGTCGTCACGCCAGATATAGTATTGAACGTCCAGCGTGCGTTGCGCCGCGTGCGCGAGAAAGACGCGAGCCGCGAACGCGTCGTGCGGGTCGTTGAGCGGATAGATGCCGGTCAAACCCGGATGCCGCGCAAGCGGTTCCGCTAGCGCCATGCCGAGTTGGGTCGATCGCGCCTGAACCGGATCGAGCGCCGCCGATTCTGTACGGCCGGCCAGCGAAGGCAGCGCGCAACCGGCCAGCAACAGGGCGCACGTGAGCACCAGCGCAGCGCCCAGCCGGCCGCGGATCGAAGCACGCGTGACGCTCGCTCGCGGTTGCTTCATGTGGTTGAGGCTCCATGACGGGAAAGCACCACACCTTGCGCGGGACTTGCGAAGCAATGCCCGCCATAGTGCCATGACGCGCGGCAGCATCGCCGAACACTCGCGATGAAATTTCGCAAGCTCTGCACCGTATTGTGGCGACGAGGCCGCTATCCTAGCGCCATGATGAAAGCCAGCACTGAACTCGATTATCGTCGGCGGATCGCTCGTGTGATCGAGGCGATTCTGCTCGAACCGGGCGCGCCGCATACGCTCGACACGCTGGCGGCCGTCGCGCATCTGTCGCCGTATCACTTTCATCGCATTTACCGCGCGCTGGCCGGCGAGAGCGTTGTCGAGACCGTGCAGCGCCTGCGTCTTGCGCAAGCCGCGCAACGTCTCACCGATGCGTCCGCGCGCGTGACCGCCGTCGCGCACGATGCCGGTTACAACAGTCCACAGGCCTTTGCCCGCGCATTTCGCGGCTTTACGGGCGTCACGCCGAGCGAATTCAAGGCGCGCCAGAAACATCTCGCGACGCCGGCGGCGAGCCGGCGCTCCAGCGCGGCGTGCAACCTCGCCGAGGCAGCCACCGCGATCGATGCCACGAACGGGCTTGCCGACGCCGCCGAGGCCGGTGCGAACCACGCGGCGAATCCGGACGAAAGCCGCATGTCGCTCTGGCCCGCGGTCGAGCTCGCCGAGATCGCGCCGATCGACGTGCTCTGCCTGCGCCACGAAGGACCGGTCGCGACGATCGGCCAGACGTTCCGCGATCTGATCCACATGCTGCGCTGCGAGGACGACCCGCGCACGGGTCAGCGCGTCGGCATCTGCGTGCACGATCCGGCGCTGAAGGGCAGTTTTCGCTATATGGCGGGCATCGTCGCGTCGCCCGATGTTGCGTCGCATGAAACGCCGCCGGCGCGGGTCGAACCGCTGCGCGTGGACGGTGGGTTGTACGCGATGCATCGTCTGGTGGGCCCGTATGCGCTGATCGCGCCGACCTTTCGCGCGCTGTATGGCGTCTGGCTGCCGCAAAGCGGCTATACGCTCGATACCCGTGCGGCGCTCGAGTTGTACCGCAGCCCACCGCGCGGCGGTTTGCAGCGCGCCTGTGTCACGGATCTGATGATCCCTATTCGCAAGGACTGACCATGCTTCGTAGATGCGGTGCCGCGCTCCTGTGCGCGGCGGCTTTGTCGTGGGCGGGCGTTGCCGTGTCGGCAGAGGTGGCCGGGGCCGGGGCCGGCGCCGGTTGGCATGTGGGCGAGACGGTGCGGATCATTCATCCGCCGGTCGCGCGTCACTGGCGCGGCGCGGCCACCGAGGCGCTGGTGACGCGGATCTGGTATCCCGTCGATCGGTCCGTGCCGGAGCAGCCGCACGACATCGGCGTGCCCGGCGATCCGTTGTTCGTGGGGCATCCCGTCGCCGCCAACGGCGCGCCGCTGTCGGCCGCGCGCGCCACGTATCCGCTGCTGGTGCTGTCGCACGGCACCGGCGGCAGCGCGGACAGTCTCGACTGGCTCGGCGCCGCGCTGGCCGCGCACGGCTATATCGTGGCGGGCGTCAACCATCCCGGTAACAACGAACTCGAGCCTTTGACCCGCGACGGTTTCCTGCTGTGGTGGGAGCGCGCGACCGACGCCAGCGAGGTGCTCGACGGCGTGCTGGCGGACCCGAAGCTGGGCGCGCATGTCGACAGCGACAGGATCGGCGCGGTGGGCTTTTCTCTGGGCGGCTATACGGTTCTGGAACTGGCGGGAGCGCGCACCGATCTGGCGGGCTTCGACCGGTTCTGCGGGTCGCCGGCGGCCGACGCGATCTGCCATCCGCCGGAAGCGGCGCGAATTCATGACGCGTCCGGCGCGGCGGTGCCGTTGCGCGATCAGGCAACGGACGATGCGGCGTCGCCAGAGACCCAGGCGTCGCGCGCGCGGTCCGGCGCGTCGTATCGCGATCCACGCGTCAAGGCGGTGTTCGCGATCGCGCCCGCGCTCGGCGAGGCGCTGACCGCCGAATCGCTCGCCGCGATCGCGATTCCTGTTTCGCTGGTCGCGGGTGCGGGCGACGTCACCGCGCCGGTGGGCACCAACATCGATCGCATTGCGGCATCGATGCCCAAAGCCAGCGTCACGCTCGTGCCCGGTGCGTGGCACTACACGTTTCTCGATACCTGTTTGCCGGCGGTGGCCACGCGTCTGGCTCGCATCTGCCGGGACAATGCCAGCGTGGATCGTGACGCGGTGCATGCGAAAACGGCGACGCAGGCGATTGATTTTTTCGCCGCGACGTTGCCTGCCGGGCAACCTTAGCCGGCCGTCAATCTTCCAGCGGCGATAGCGCTTCGAGGGGCACCGGCTTCGCAGTGCGGATGTTGACCGGCGGCACGAACGCCAGCAGCACGACCACGAAAATCGCGATCACGAACAGCGAGATGAACGTGAGGTGCAGCGACTGATGCAGCACCATGCGGATCATGTCGCTGCCGCCGAGACTCGCCGCCTGATTCTGCAGCAGCGCCTTCAACTGGTCCGACGTGACCGCCACCAGACCGTTCGAATGCGTCAGCCCGAAGTTGAGCACGGCGCCGAATAGCGTCGCACCGAGCGTGCTGCCCAGATTGCGCGAGAACAGGTTCGACGCGGTGGCGCTGCCGCGTTCCTCCATGCCGACGATCTCCTGAATCAGCACCAGCGAGCTGACGCTAGAGGTGCCCATGCCGAAGCCGATGATCAGTGAGCCGAACGCCGCGATCAATGGCGATGCGCCCGGCGACAGGAACAGCAGCAGCGCCGCGCCGATCGGCACGAACGCACTGCCGCCGATCAGAATGCGCCGCAAGCCGAGGCGGTGAAACGATTTCGCCGCGAGCGTGGCGCCGGTCGGCCAGCCGACCATCATCATGGTGAGCGCAAGGCCGGCGACCACCGGCGAGCGATGCAGCACGCCCTGCACGTACATGGGCAAAAACGTCGTGGCGCCCATCAGGATCATGCCGGATAGCAACGTCGCGCCGTTGCAGGCGGCGATCGGCCGGCGGCTCCAGAGTGCGAACGAGATCATCGGCTCGGCCGCGCGACGCTCCTGCGCGACGAACAACAGCACGCACAGCAGGAACGCACCGCCCGCCAGCACGGCGCGCGCGAATGCGTCGTCGCCCGCGTAGGTTAGCGCCATCATCAACGCGGCGATCGCCGCCATGAACAGCGCCGCGCCGGCGAAGTCGATCGACGGCCGGGCGTGACGCTCCGATTCGCGCAGGAACGCGATGAAGCCGGCCGCGGACGCGAGGCCGATCGGCACGTTCATCCAGAAGATCCACGCCCACGAGAGGTTATGGATGATGAAGCCGCCGACCATCGGCCCGACCACCGCCGAAATCGCCCACACGCTCGCGAGATAACCTTGCACCTTGCCGCGCTCATGAGCCGGATAGAGATCGGCGACGATAGTCAGCGTGACCGGCTGGATCGCGCCTGCGCCGACGCCTTGAATCAGGCGGAACACGATCATGGCGGGCATCGACCACGCGAAGCCGGCCAGTACTGAGCCGATCAGGAAGATCGCGATACCGATCAGCATGATCGGTTTGCGCCCATACAGATCGGCGAGTTTGCCGAACACCACCGTCATGGCGGTTTGCGTGAGCAGGAACGACGAGAACACCCAGCTATACAGATGCAGGTCGCCGAGTTGCGCGACGATTTGCGGCATCGCGGTGGAGACGATGGTGGCTTCGATGGCGACCATCGCCATCGAAGCCATGACCGCGGCAATGACGAGAGGACGCGACGATTGTGGATTGCGGGAGGACATGGGGCGTTAGTATTAGGATGTCAGGCACGTCGCACGGCACGAATTGCGGCTGTGCCGCGACGCATCAGCGCGGCCGCGTCATAGCGGCCGAGGGTCGAGTATGCACCTTGCGGAGAAAGCGCGCAGCGCTTCCATCGTGCCGGGCCAGCCTGAGCGGTTGGCCCGGCTTTGGCACGGCGTTTGCGCATTCAACGCTACTTTCAAACATGGAGGGTCACCATGAGGATCGAATTCACCGGACGCCGCGAAGTGGTCGCCGCGGCGCGCGTCGCCTTCGAAGCCAATGTCGACGGGTCCGACGTCTGGTGCAGCGTGTCGCTGGATGCGCTGAACAACCATTTCGGCAACGACGGCCCATCGGCCCACAATCTGGTCAATACCTTCGAGGCAAATCGCGCAAGGATTGAAAACGCTACGCGCCGGGTCCTCGAAAAAAACGGCGGACAGTCCGTGGAACTCGAAACGGGCGACTTCAATTAGGTAACCGTCGCTGAACGCGAGCCTTGAGCGCGACTTCTCCAGATTCAACAACAATCCCTTCGACAGGCGCCCGTTATTCTCCCGCGAATCGGCGCCTATATTGAGTCCTGCGGTGACGACGAGTCCGACTCGACGCACCGCAAACCATCAATAACGGGAGGTTGTTTTCATCATGAAGTCTTTGCTCAAGGCCGTTGTCATCGTCGCTTCGCTTGCGGCTTCCGCCACGGTGTTTGCCCAGTCGGGCAGCCGCATCACCCGCGAGCAGGTGCGCGCCGAACTGGTTCAGCTCGAAGCGGCCGGCTATCACGTCGGCGACGGCGATCAGGCGCATTATCCCGACGCGATTCAGGCCGCCGAAGCACGCGTGGCCGCGCGCAACAGCGACGTCAGCGGCTATGGCGGCAACCCGGCAGGCACGTCGCAAAGCGGTCGCCCGGCGGTATCCCAGGCCGACTGGAATGCGATGTATCGCCGTTAATACACGATCGTTTATCCGACAGAGCGCGATGCGATTGCAGTGCGTGTCGAGCGGCCTGGTTGCGTTGCGCTTATGCGTGCCCGGTGTTGAAACCGCGCATTAGCGCAACGCTTCGAGCGGTGAGCCGCGACGGACAGGATTCTTCCAGCGCGGTCGGCGAGCCAGACGCCGGCTGCGGTATAGTCCCGCCAACAGACAGCCGACTCGTGCCGCTTGGCCGGTGCGGGCGCTGCAGACCTAAGCTTCGACTATCTGGAGATCATCGTGCAGGAAATCATCGAAGGTATCATCCGCTTTCAACGTGAAGTCTTTCCGCAGCAAAGCGCATTGTTCAAGCGCCTATCGGCTGCGCAAAGCCCGAATACGCTGTTCGTGACCTGTTCCGATAGCCGCGTCGTGCCGGAGTTGCTGACACAGACGGAGCCGGGCGCGCTGTTCGTGATCCGCAACGCGGGCAACATCGTGCCTTCCTATGGTCCGGAGCCGGGCGGCGTGTCGGCCACGGTCGAATACGCGGTGTCGGTGTTGGGCGTGCGCGATATCGTGATCTGCGGGCACTCGAACTGCGGCGCGATGACCGCGATCTCGACCTGTACGAATCTGGATCATCTACCGGCCGTGGCGAGCTGGCTGCGTCACTCCGATGCCGCCAAGGCGATCAACGCGTCACGCACGTATCACTCGGACGCCGAGCGTCTGTCGGCGCTGGTGAAGGACAACGTGATCGCGCAGTTGTCGAATATCCGCACGCATCCTTCGGTGGCGGTCGGGCTCGTGAATAAGACGCTGCAATTGCACGGCTGGATCTTCGACATTGAAAGCGGCACGATGCTCGCGCTCGACGGGCGCACGGGCCAGTTTTTGCCGCTGATCGACAACCCGAATATTTTCGCGGTCTGACGTCGCGTTTTTCGATGTGAGCGGGCGGCCTGCGCGGCCGTCACGCAGGGCGATAAATCCTCTTCGGCGTCACCCGGCGCCACCTATACTGCCAGAGCGCCTGGAGCGGGACACGCCGCTCCAGCGCCGTCCGGCGCGCGCAAGCCAGGCGCATTGAAACCCCTTCCGAGGTCGATATGGAAATCCTGGTGGTATTGACGTCCCACGATCAGCTTGGCAACACCGGCCGAAAAACCGGCTTCTGGCTCGAGGAGTTTGCCGCGCCTTATTTCGTGTTCAAGGACGCGGGCGTGTCGATGACGTTGGCGTCGCCCAAGGGCGGACAGCCGCCGCTCGACCCGAAGAGCGACGATCCCGACGCGCAGACCGACGCAACCCGTCGCTTCGGCAAGGATGCCGACGCGCAAGCCGCCCTGGCGAATACGGTCAAACTCGCCAGTGTCTCCGCGGCCGACTACGACGCGGTGTTTTATCCCGGCGGTCATGGGCCGCTGTGGGATCTGGCGGAAGATCCGCAGTCGATCGCGCTCATCGAGGCGCTGTACGCCGCGGGCAAGCCCGTCGGCGCGGTATGTCATGCGCCGGCCGTGTTTCGTCATACGAAGACGCCCGACGGCACGCCACTGGTGCGCGATAAACCGGTCACGGGCTTTGCGAATACCGAAGAGGCCGCTGTCGGGCTCACCGACGTCGTGCCGTTTTTAGTCGAAGACATGTTGAAGAAAAACGGCGCGAGTTATTCGAAAGGGGCGGACTGGGCGTCGCATGTGGTGGTGGCGGGAAATCTGATCACCGGGCAGAACCCGGCTTCGTCGGAGGCGGCCGCGAAGGCGCTGCTCGCGAAGCTTGGCGTGGCGTAAAAGAACCTACCGTAGCGCACCAGCACATAGGAGATCTGCCATGTGCGACCACCATCCGATTTCCGCCACGCGACGTGACTGGCTGCTGGCCGGCGCGTCGGCGATCACGCTGGCGGCGTTATCGCCGCACGACGCCATGGCGGCCGAGCCGCCAGCCGGCAACGCGCCGAATTCGATTCCACCGCAGGAAGCGCTCGACCGGATCATGCAAGGCAATGCACGCTACGCGGCGAATAGCCCTTCAAACAAGGACTTTTCCGTTGGCCGGGTGGCGCGCGTGGAGGCGCAGTATCCGATTGCCGCGATCGTGGGTTGCGCGGATTCGCGGGTGGCGCCGGAGCTTGCTTTCGATCAGGGCCCGGGCGATCTGTTCGTGGTGCGCGTGGCCGGCAATTTCGTCAACGACGATATGCTCGCGAGCCTCGAATATGGCGTGGAGTTTCTCGGCGTGCCGCTCATTGTGGTGCTCGGACACACGAACTGTGGAGCGATTGCGGCAACCGTCAAGGTGATTCAGCAGGGCGCGCGGTTGCCCGGCCATTTGCCCGATCTGGTGCGCTCGCTCAAGCCGGCGGTGCAAATGGCGGGCTCGGCTCACGACGACGATCTGGTTGCGCGCGCCACGATCGAAAACGTGAAGCTGAACGCCAATCGGCTGATGGTGTCGAAGCCGCTGATCGGCCAGTACGTGCGGCGCGGCAAGGTCAAGATTGTGGGCGGTATTTATGATCTGGCGACGGGCAAGGTCGGGCTGATCTAAGACGCGAAACATCGGAACGCGAGACTGATGCGTGGCCCGGCGACTTCCGCCAGCTTGGGGATGCCATGCTCGTGCGTGAATTGCGATGCGTAGCTCATCACGAGGCAACTTCCGGGTTCCAGTTCGACATGAACGGTTCGGCCCGAGCCTGTTTTAGGCCGGATCGACATGCGGCGGCTCACGCCGAGCGAGACAATGGCAATCGGCTCGCCGTGCATGAGTTTGTCCGTTTTGTCGCTGTGCGGCGCGACGCTGTCGCTGCCGTCGCGATAGAGATTGAGGCCGACGCGATTGAACGGCGCGCCGATCAGTGCGTGCACCGCTTCGAACGCTTCGCCGAGCGGCGCGGGGAGATCGGCCGATTCGCGGGCGAAGGTGGCGAGCAGGCGCGGCACGGCGACCTCGCGTTCGTACATCATGCGCTGCTGGCTGAGCCAGCCCACATTGCGCTGGGCCTCGTCGAACCAGCGCCGCGCAATGTCCGCCGGGATCGACTCGGGCAGATAGCGGATGCCGCCTTCGTTGTCGTGAACGAGGGCGACGGGTTCGGGGGCGAAGAGGGCTTGCTGGGACACCGTCGTTCCGATGGGGGAGGCGGCGCGCCCCGCCGAAATTGAAGGGCGGTCCGGGCAGATCATCATACTGTGTTTTTATACAGTATTTTGAGCCGCCCGTCACCGCCCTGATCGCGCCCGTCAGCCCGCGGGGCTATCGGGACCGCGGCGG
The DNA here is from genome assembly GCF_002973525.1 of Paraburkholderia sp. BL21I4N1. GTDB lineage: Bacteria > Pseudomonadota > Gammaproteobacteria > Burkholderiales > Burkholderiaceae > Paraburkholderia. The sequence goes on along the minus strand of NZ_PVEN01000007.1, from coordinate 308,354 downwards.
CACATCGTCAATTCGCCGTGACGAGCGAATCCGACGGCACGATCCGCAACGCCGACGGATTGCGCGCCGCCGGGCTCGACCACAGCAGATGCATGCTGGCCGGCCCCGTGCCATGCACATACTCGACCTTGATCGACGCGCGCTGTTTCGCCGCGAGCTAGGTCTTGCCGCTCACCGTGCCTGGCGACGCGCTCTTCTTGTCGATGAGCTTCACGCCGTTGATCCACAGTCGCGCGACGTTGTCGCTATCGATCGAGAACGCGTAGAGGCCCGCCTGCGCCGCCTGAATCGCACCGCTCCAGCGCACACCATAGCCGGTCGCGTTGACACCGGCGGACGCGTCGGGCGAATCGGTGCCGCGCTCGGTGTTCAGATCGAAGTCGATCAACGGCGTCACCGACGTCTTGACCGGTGCGCTCTTGAAGGTCGGATCGTTGTAATAGCCGACCTGCAGCACCGGCAGTTTCACGTCGAAGCCACCGGTCAGCGCCTGAGTCTCCGAGGTCTGCCACGGGTGGCCGTCCGGATAGATCGTCCCCTGGAACGGGATGGCCGGTTCGACCGTGGCGGGCGCGCCCGGCACTTGCCCCCAGTGGAAGCGCGTATTAGTGCGCCCAATCATCAGCTCCCACACGATAAAGCCCGTACTGCCGCCGTAGTTCGCGACGATGCCCGGCATGGTCTGCCCCGTGGTGCCGGGGAAGCCGCGTTGCAGCGTTTCAGAATTCAGCGCGCTGACCGAACTGCCGTTCACCGGACCCGTGTACGGATTGCCGTACGGATGGAACGCGTAGAAGTCCGAGAAGTACGTGCCTTCGTCTTCCTGCACCTGCGGCGCGTTGATCGGCTGCGTGGCGCCGGCATTGAGGATCGCGATGCGCGCGTCGTTCATCAACACCGCGCGGGTTTCCTGCAGCGCGCCGTTACCGCTGCAACCGGGCTCGTTCATCGTTTCCCAGAAGATGATGCGGGGATCGTTGCGATGCGGCGCGACGAAGTCGGTGATGTAGCTCGCGAGACTCGCCTTGTACGTGATGCTGGCGTTCGACGCACTCGGCTGGAAATACGCCTGTTCGACGGGCGTGCCCGGCGACTGTACCCACTGGCTGTTATGCACGCCCCAGACCGGCGCGGGTTGCGGGCCGTATTGCGGCGTGGGATTCCAGCAGTCGTCGTAGAAAATCGGCGAGACCTTGATGCCGTGACGCGCGGCGATTTTCAGCAGGTTTTCGAACTTGCTCAGGAACGCGACGCGATCGTTCGCCCACACCAGGTAGTGCAGATACACGGCGATGGTGTTCATGCCGTAGGTCTGCGCATACGTCAGTTCACGATTGACGATGTCCGGGTCGTAGTTTTCCCAGAAGTCGATCGCATTGACCGCGTTCGACGGCGTGTACACCGCGCCGACCACCTTGGAAAAATCGTAGCTCGGCGAAGTCACGGTGGGATACGTGCGGATCGTGACGTTGCTGAAGCTCGCGCCGACGCCGAAACGCCGCAGCCCGAAACTGCCGGACTGGAACACGGCGGGCAGGGCATTGGTGGCGTCGTTGACGCTGATGACGCGTTGCTGGTCGAGGTCGACGGTGATCGCGGTACCGCTCGTCGTGACCTTCAGGTGATGCGTGCTGCCGCCCACCACCGAGCTGACCGGATACGCGATGAAATTGGTCCAGTTGTTGTTCTCGCGTCCCACCACGACCGAGTGCGTGCCGGTGTCGAGGCCGATGTAGTAGCCGGTCAGGCTGTCGGGACCGCCGGCCGTCGGGTTGGTGGTGCGCACGAGAAAACCGGCGTTGGCGGCACCGTTGCCGACCGGTGCGCTGACCGTCACGTCGGCTTCGTACGACGCGGTGGCGTAGGTGCTGGCGAGCGCCACGGTCTTGTCGCCGGCGCCCGTGCCGTTGGTCGGCGGAGCGGGAATCGCGATCGTCGAGCTATTGGCGCCGGCCTGCCAGCCTTGGGTCGAGCCGGGCGCGAGGTAGCTGGTGAAGTCGCCGAACGAGAGTGTGGTGGTGGAGACCGGCGCGGGCGGCGCAGGCGGTGTGTACGGCGGCAGGTTGAGCGTTGGATCGGCGATCACGAGCGGCGGCGTCGTGGTTTTCATGCCGAGCGGGACTGTCTTGGCGGCCCGGAATTCGTTGTCGACGCTAGCCAGGTCGGCTGCCGAAGCAGCCGAGGCCGCGGCAGCCGCGGAAGAGGCCGAAGGATCGGCCGCGACCGTCTGTTTATTCGCCGATGCGGCCGCACCGGGCGACCCGTCATTGCCACCGCAAGCGCCAAGCGTAGCCAGCGCCGCAAGCACAAGGTAATTGCGCACCTTTATCTCCTGATTTCCCCGCTTGGTAGATGGTCATAATTATTATTAAACCTTCACAAGGCCATGGAAAGAGAGTCATGGCTTGATGATGCGGAAATCGATATGAATAATATTATTACTTTTGCTTACCTGTATCGGGACTTACCCGGAATCGTCGGTGGAAAGTTTTAGGACGGTGAGGGCGGCTATGCGATGCGCATTGGGTGAGCCGTTGGCGGAGATGGCTCCGTCTGCCGGACAGCGGGCATAATCCGTTTTCCAATGGCGCACGACCCATGAGCGCCACCCGAACGTCACGCGAAAGCCAGACGCCGCCGCTGCCGCCGTGGCACGCGCGCTTCCCAGGACCCCTCATGCCGCCCATCGCCGTCGTCCGGACGACCGCCGTACCGCCGCGCAGCATCGCGCTGATCCTCGTTTCGATGTTCTGTTTCGCGCTCGTCGACGCGCTGGCCAAATCCGTGGCGCTCGCCTATCCCGCCAACGAAGTGACGTTCTTCCGCATGCTGTTCGGCCTTGTGCCGGCCGTCGCCGTATGCCTGCGCGGCAAGCCGCTCGGCGAACGTCTCCGACAGATGGATGTGCGCGGTCAGACGCTGCGCGCGCTGACATTGCTCGGCGCGTCGGGTCTGTTCTTCGCCGGCTTGCCGTACATGCCGCTCAGTGAAGCGGTCGCGATCGTTTATTCAGAGACCTTGCTAGTCATCGTTCTCGCGCCGCTGCTGCTGAAGGAAAAGCTCAAGCCGCGCGATGCGATCGCGGCGGCGGTCGGCTTTATCGGCGTGCTGTTCGTGGTGCGCCCGGACGGTGCGCATTCGAGTTGGCTCGGACCCGTGCTGCTGATGTCGAGCGCGTTCTTCGGAGCGTTGTCGATCATTCAGATCAAGCGCATTCGCGCCACCGACGATTCGGGCACCACGGTGCTGTACTTCACGGTCATCGGTACGCTCGTCACCGGTGCTTCGCTGCTGCTGGCGTGGCGCACGCCTTCGCTCGAAGCGCTTGCGACGATGGCCTTGCTCGGCGCGTTCGCCACAGCCGGACAGTTGCTGATGACGATGGCGTTTCGCGAAGCCGACGCGGGCGCGCTCGCGCCGTACAACTACACCAGCATCGTCTGGGCGGCGCTGTTCGCCTACGTGGTGTGGGGCGAGACGATTGGCGCGATGGCGCTCGTCGGCATCGCGTTGATCGTCGGCAGTTCGATCGCGGTGGCGATGCGCGGCAAGCAGGCCGAAGGGCCGCTCGTGTAGTCCCGCATGCCGGATCGAGCGCGGTGTTTTCAAGTCGCTGGATTGCCTGGCAGTTCCAACATTGTTCGGAGGAAAACCCCGCTGCCGCAGGCCTTTTCGGACAACTGGCAGGCCCATTCCGACGTTTCGGCGTTTCAAACGCGGAAACCGAGATTTCCTCGCATCCAGTTCGATCACACTTTCGTACGTGACTGGATCGGCCCCGAACTCGTGGTCGTTGCGGTGGCATCGATCTGCCGATCGCCGCGAACCTTCTGATGAGTTCGGACACGTCCGCGGCAAGCGCGGCGTGCGGCCACGATCAGAGGGGGACAAGGTATGCATGGCGAACCCAGGAAAGTCGTTCTGAGCGGTCTGGTGGTCGGCGCGCTGGCGATTGCGGCCTACGTCTCGCCGTCCGGCCGGCACTGGTTGTCGGCGGACGAGCCCGGCGTGGGCAGCGCCGATGAGTCGGCGCCGCACGCGCGCGGCGACATCATGAGCGGGGCGATCACGTCCGGCCCGGTGATGGCGCGCGCGGCCTCGGACACCGCGTTGTCCAACGGGCTGCAAGCCGCGCGCAGCAGTTTGCAGCGCAACGACCTGGCCGCCGCTCAGGCGCAACTCGACGCGGTCGCGGCGACCCACAAAAACGACGGGCAGCTAGCCGCGCTGCAACGCGAAGTGCAGACGCGCGCACAAGCGTCGCAGCAAGCGCGGGTCGAGACGCAAGAGGCGCCGAAAGCGACGCGCACGTCGCCGTCTTTGCCGGCGAAGGGACATCGTTCGCGTGATCGGCACTATGCGGCTCGCGATTATTCAGGCCGTGCGTCCGGTGACGCGAGCAGACGGCGTGGTGTGGAAACCCAGGTAAGCAACGCTGCGGGCGATCGCATGGCGGGTAGCAGCGTGCTGCTTGACGAGTCCACCGTGATGACGTCGCGAGCGCGTGGCATGCCGCCGACGATCAGGGTGGGACAGGGGCTGTCCAGCGCGCCGGCCGTACCGCCGCTGATTCTGCAGACGCCGCCCGGCGCGAGCGTCGAGCAGGCGTCGCCATCGAATCGCCAGACCGAACTGACCGCGCAAGCGCCGTCTCAGCCGACGTCGCTGCAACCCACCGCGCCGGGCGGCACCTTGTTGAAATCGGATGGGCCGAAGACGCGCGCGCAAGTGCGCGAGGAGATTGTTCGGGCGCGAAGCAACGGCAGTTTGCCGGCGTTCGGCAATCCAGATCCGGCGGGGCCGGGCGGCGCGCCGAGTCTGGTCAACGCGCAGCGTCCTTGAGATTGCGCTTGCTGGACACCTGTCGCTACGGGCAGACGCGGTGGAGGCGGCGGCAAGCCGTCGCCGCGCCGCACGCGACCATCACCCGTCGCGCGCATTAACCCTCTCTGCCCGCATTAACCCTCTCTGCCCGCATCAACCCATCAACCATCGCGCCGCCAGCGGCATCAACACCGGTACGACGAACGCGGTGAAGATGCCGTTCAGCCCCATCCCAAGACCGGCGAACGCGCCCATTTCCTCGCTGACCTGAAACGCCCGCGCCGTGCCGATTCCGTGCGACGCGATCCCGAGCGCGAAGCCACGCACCTCGGGCTCCACAATCCGCAGCGCATTGAGAATCGCGCGCGCGAATACGGCGCCGAACACGCCCGTCGAGATGACGAGCACCGCCGTCAACGCGGGAATGCCGCCGATTTCCGATGCCACCGCCATGGCAATCGGCGTGGTGGCCGACTTGGGCGCGAGCGACGCGACCGTTTGATGCGACGCGCCAAACAGCGCCGCCACGCCCACCGCCGAAACGATCGCCGTCAACGATCCGGCAACCAGTCCGCCGATCAGCGGCACGGCCGAGCGACGCAGTTTGGGCCACTGCCGGTAGAGCGGCAGCGCGAGCGCCACGGTCGCGGGACCGAGCAGGAAGTGAACGAACTGCGCGCCTTCGAAGTAAGTTGCATACGGCGTGTGCGTGATTTCGAGCAGCGCGACCAGCAGCGCCACGGCGATCAGCACCGGATTGGCGAGCGGATTAAAGCGCGCTTTGGTGTAGAGCCACTGCGCGATCAGATACGCGATCAATGTGAGGGTCAGTCCGAGCAGCGGGGTGGCGGCGAGGTAGACCCAGATCGCGCCGAGCTTCGGGATAGCGGTCACGAGGCGGCCTCCGGCGCGACCGGATCGCGGTGCTGGCGGCGCATCAACGCCCGCGTGACGAGCGCGGCCACGGCGATCGCGAGCGTCGTGCTGACCGCGATGGAGACGATCACCGCGACCGCGTCGCCGCGAATCCGCTCGGCCGACACCATGATGCCGACGCCGGCCGGCACGAACAGCAAGGACAGATGACGCAGCAATTCGAGCGCGGTCGGCTCGATCGCGTCGGCGGTTTGCGGACGCAGCATGATGAAGCCGAATAGCAGCAGCATGCCGATCACGGGTCCGGGCACGGGCACGTGGAACAGATACGAAATGCCTTCGCCAAGGCATTGAAACGTGAGTAGAGCAGCGAGCGCGCCCAGCATGAGAGTCTCCGGAACGGACGGGGGGAAACGGAAAATGCGCCCATTGTGTACCATGGCCCCTGCTTCGTGTTCGTAGCGTGCGCAGGGTGGCCGTGGCGCATTGCACGTGATTACCCAGCTTCCAGCGGATGAGTTTGCCATGCGGATAGACACGTTTCAGATCGCCATTCCCGACGCCGACATCGACGATTTGCGCCGGCGGATTCGCGCGACACGCTGGGCGCCGGCCACGCCCTCGTCCGTGTGGCAGCAAGGCGTCGACAGTGTCTGGCTGCGCGAACTGGCCGCCTATTGGGTCGACGTTTTCGACTGGCGCGCGGCGGAACGCAAGCTGAATGCGCAGCCGCAATTCCTCGCCGAGGTCGACGGCTGGCGTGTGCACGGCGTGCACCGGCGCGGCGAAGGTCCGGCGCCATATCCGCTGGTGGTGACGCACGGCTGGCCGGGTTCGTTCTTCGAGTTCCATACCTTGCTCGACCACTTGTGCAATCCGGCCGCATTCGGCGGCGACCCCGCCGATGCGTTCGACGTCGTCGCGCCCTCGCTACCCGGCTTCGCGTTTTCGCCGGCACCGTCTCAGCCGGGCTGTGCCGCGTTTCAGGTGGCCGACTTGTGGGCGTCGTTGATGCAGGGGCTCGGCTACGAGCGCTTCGGCGCGCAGGGCGGCGATATCGGGGCGGGCGTGTCGGTCGCGCTGGCCGCGCGGCATCCGCAACGGGTGGACGGGATTCACCTCAACTTTCTGCCGTCCTCGTATGAACCCGCGATCGGCGCGGAGCGGCAACCGCTCACGCCCGCCGAGGAACACTATCTGCGCTCGAAGACCGAATGGGGCACGCAGGAAGGCGGCTACGCTCATATGCACAGCACGAAGCCGCTAACGCTGGCGGCGTCGCTGAACGATTCGCCGATGGGACTCGCCGCATGGATCGGCGAGAAGTTTCGGGCGTGGAGCGATTGCGGCGGCGAGATCGAGCGGGTGTTTTCAAAAGACGACCTGCTCACCGACATCTCGCTCTACTGGTACACGCAAAGCATCGGCTCGTCGATGCAGATGTACTGGGAGAACCGTTTGCAACCCATGCGCTTCGCGGCAGATCAACGCGTCGTGCCGCCGGTAGGCTTCGCGAGTTTTCCGAAGGAGATCAATCATCCGCCGCGTAGCTGGCTCGAACGAACCTTCAACGTCGCGCAATGGACCGAGATGCCCGGCGGCGGCCATTTCGCGGCAATGGAACAGCCCGCTTTACTTGCCCACGAAATCCGCAAATTTTTCAGGCCCTTGCGGCGTCGCGTAGCGTCGGCGCCGAACTATTAAATTTCGTCAGGCCCGGTCTGAATCGGGGCCGTAACGCGTATCATCGACGGTCCTCACCGTATCCGGGGCACACAACGGCAATAGCGTAACGCCGAGGGGTCTGGGCTCGATACAGTCCAGCGCAGCCAGTGCGGGACAATCAAAAAACAATGCACACCATGAAGGCCACTACGCGGCGCGTCATCTATTTCACCCGGGAACCCTCGGCGGATCTGCTCGCGAGCTTCCAGGCGCGCGACTGGAACGTCGAAGTCATCGGCTCGGTTCAGGAAGTGCGGCAGGTCGTGCAGGACGGCTCGCTCGCGGGTGGCCTGGTCGATTTCTCGAGCGTGTACGAGCCGCGCGACGTGGCCATGCTCGAGGCATGCCTCGCCTTGCCCACCATAGGCTGGGTGGCGATGGCCGCGGCCACGCAACTCGACGACGCGAATTCGCGCCGGCTGGTGCGGGACTACTGCTTCGACTACGTCACGCTGCCGGCCGCCAACGAACGAATCGTCGACACCGTGGGCCACGCCTGCGGCATGATCTCGCTCGGCGAGCCGGCCTTCATCGACACCGCCGAGGCCGAAGGCGAGATGATCGGCACGTGCGACGCGATGCTCGCGTTGTTCCGTTCGATCCGCAAGGTCGCCAGTACCGACGCGCCGGTGTTCATTGCCGGCGAATCCGGCACCGGCAAGGAACTGACCGCCGCCGCGATTCACGCGCGCTCGCCGCGCCGCAAGGCACCGTTCGTCGCGATCAATTGCGGCGCGATTCCGCCGCATCTGCTGCAATCCGAGTTGTTCGGCTATGAGCGCGGCGCGTTCACGGGGGCGAATCAGCGCAAAGTCGGGCGCGTCGAAACGGCGAACGGCGGCACGCTGTTTCTCGACGAAATCGGCGATCTGCCGTTCGAGAGCCAGGCGAACTTGCTGCGCTTTCTGCAGGAAAGCACCATCGAACGGTTGGGCGGGCAGGGTTCCATCGACATCGACGTGCGCATCATCTGCGCGACGCATGTGGACATGGAAGCCGCGATCGAATCGGGCCGCTTTCGCGCCGACCTGTATCACCGTTTGTGCGTGTTGCGGATCGACGAGCCGCCGTTGCGCGCACGCGGCAAGGATATCGAACTGCTCGCGCTGTACACGCTCGACCGCTACCGCAAAGACGCAAGCCGCCGCTTGTACGGCTTCTCGCCGGACGCGATCACGGCCATGCATCAATACGACTGGCCCGGCAACGTGCGGGAACTGATCAACCGGGTGCGTCGTGCGATCGTGATGTCCGAAGGGCGCACGATCAGCGCCGAAGATCTCGAACTGTCGAGCTATGCGACGACACTACCGGTCACGCTCGCGCAGGCGCGCGAAACAGCGGAACGCCAGGCCATCGAGCTCGCGCTATTGCGTCACCGTGGTCGCCCCGGCGACGCCGCGCGCGAACTCAGTATTTCTCGCGCCACGCTGTACCGTTTGCTGGCCGCGCACGGCATGCGCGAAGGCGTGGAGAGCGAAGCGCGCGCCTGATGTTTTCTTTCGGGTGAGTCGGCCATGACTCACCTCGGCATGACGATTCGATGTATCGCACTCGCACGTCGCCTATCAGTAAGTTGTTCACGCGCGCTCGATCACGAGCCTGCAATTATTGCGCAAGGTTGCGGCGCCGAAAGCCGATCGATTCTCGCCGCGTTATGTCTCGCTGGTTTTTGGCGGAAAGGTAATGCAAGGACGTGAAACGATTGTGCATACCTGATGCCTGCGCCCCGGTTCGTCCGACTCCATCGCCGCAGCTCAGCCTGGCGGCCCGAACCCGGTGCGATGGAGATACGCGCCGCGGTTCGACGGTGCATACCTGTCGCGGGTTTTAACTCGCTCCCGCCTTAGCCTATCGATTCAACTTCCGAACAATTGCGGCAGCGCTGGAAAAAGCGAACCGTCTCTCACGCATGGTGAGGAGCAACGTGAACCTTTTTCCTTGCACGCTCGTTTATGTGGACGATGACGCGAAACCCGGTCCGAATTCGACGAACCGCGATCCGCTGTCGTACGTCAGTCAGGCGATCTGCCTGAACAACAGCTTGCGGCGCGTCGGCATGCCGACGCTGACCATCATGACGAACGCGCCCGCACTCGTCGAGCAGCGGCTCGGCGGCATGCCGGTGGAGCATCGGCCGACGGTGACGAAGCTGGCCGCGACGATCGAACTGCCGAAGAACACGCCGTTTTACGCCGCGCATTTCAAGCTCGATCTGATGGACCAGGTAGCCGCGAGTTTGCCCGAAGACTCGATGATGTTATTGCTCGACGCCGACATGGTCGCGCTACTGCCGCTCGACCGAAGTCTGGTCGACCGTTGCGCCAAGGCGGGGCTCGGTGTGTTCGATATTTCGGACCAGGTGTTTCCGGCGTACGGCAGCGAGAGCGTTGTCGAGGATCTGGAAATCGTCGCGGATCGGCGGTTAAAAAATCCGCGCTGGTACGGCGGCGAGTTTCTGCTCGCCACACCCGCTTCACTACGACGACTGGTGCCACGTGCGCGCGCTTATTACGCGCGCTATCTCAGCGAGAGCGGGCGCCTCAAGCACCACGGCGACGAAGCGTTCATCTCCGCCGCGCTCAATACGCTGATCGACGAAGGGCAGGTGCTGATCGAGGTCGGCGCCTATCAGGCCGTGGGCCGCCACTGGCCCGGCAACAATTATCGCGACGTGCGGTGGTTTCGCTGCTGCTCGTTCGTTCATTTGCCGGGCGGCAAGGCACTCCTCGAAAAGGAGGCGCGCTTCGGCGAATTCGCACCGGACCGTTTCTGGCGGCATATGCGCGTGGCGCATTTGCGTGGCCGCGTGCGGCACGCCGTGAAGCGGATTGCCCGGATGCTGAGTGTCGGACGACTTGCCATGTGGTCCGCCTACGCGGCGCGGAGTGTGAAGAGTTAGACACGCACGCGGCGCTTCCAACTCTTCACCCGACCCTTCGTCACGCGACGCGAACGTGCCCCACCCTCACGCCGGTTCCGCCGGGAAATAACCGTGATAGCGGAAGTGCGCGTCTGCCGTGGGTTCGTTGAGGCGGCCGGCCGCGCCAACCGACAGCAAGGTTTCCACGGTCACGGCGCGGTTCGAGACGAACGTCCAGGGCGTTGCCGCCGCGAGTGTTTCGTTGGCGGGTGTCGCGCGAACCTGCTGGAGCGCGGCACGCAGCGCGTCGCTATCGGGTGCGTAGATCACGAAACCTTCGTTCGCGAGCGCTGCTTCGTTCAGCCCCAACGCCAGACACAACTGCACGCGCAAGGCGGCCTCGAGTTCGCTCGTGCGGCGCGATTCGCCGATCAGTTCGCGCGTGGTCTCGTCGACCAGCACGCCGTGCCGTTGCAGCGGCGTGTGCTGCCATGCATCAGGCGGGCAGGCCTTGCTTTCCGGTGCGAGCGCCACGAACGGATTGATTTCCGCCGGATAGATCCGGCACACCAGCGGCCGCTCTTCGTAGATGCGGCAGCGCATGTCGCTGCCCAGGTTCGGGCAGGCGCCGGCAAACGCGGCGACCAGCAGTACCGAGACGCGCACGGGCAAGCTGCCGCTCATTGTTGCCGCCGAACGCGCCTTCTTGTAGGCCGCCTGTTCGTTGTCGGCCTCGGGTTCGACCGGCCACGGAATGGCCTCGCACAGCAGTTCCATCTGGCCGCCGCGCGCGAGCCACGCGGTGGCCTCGGCGAGCGTCAGCGGCAGGCGCAGATCATGGCAGCACTTACCGCATGCCGTGCATTCAAAGTTGATATCGTCCACCCTGTGATTCCCTCTACGAAAGTCGGTGTCGTGCTTGGTCGGGACGGGCGCAAGATTGTGACAGCGGGTCGAAAATAATTGCAGATCGGCCCACAGTGTAGTGCGATTGCAGCGTGCACGGCCTTCATCGATGAAAGCTTCCGCAACGAGATCGTCAGCCTGCGCGTTGGCATCTCGACTCGTTCGCGCAAAACATGCCGACGATAGCTGCATCACCATGCCGCATTGCGGCGAACTCAATGAGCTATTCAAACTAAAGCCGCATTGAAGACGATTTTTTTAGACGGCCGCCATTAACACATTCCAGTTGCATGGGAAATAGATTTTCCCCGTAGTGCCGCTGTGAATGTCGCGATTTAGAAGATTAACTCTCGCGATTACCTAATCCATTCGATAGGCATACGTCGGCACCCGTGCATGAAATATTTTGAAAGAAAGTTGACATGAGAACGTCTGCCAAACTAGGCTACGCACTGTCGTCAAAAACTGATTCCGCTTTGATGCATCTGCCCGGAGACGCAGGTGAGGCGCCGCTGTGCCGGTCAGGTGGACGATTGTGTGGAAGCCGATGAAAACGGTTCAAGCCGTCATTCTGAAAGCATTGTAATGAATTGAAGTCGTCACTTTAAAATCAGCCGTTAGTGCTGAGGGCGTAACTCGTCCATCTATTCTCGCTAGCAATTCGGTGCTAGTGCGGGAGACCTTTTTTGCTGAAAAAACAGAGAAACACAGCTCAAGCACTCATCGCACATTCTTTATGCCGATATTGTCAGTCGAGGATTAAAAATGCGTATAAATTTCCGATTGCAGATACAGTGCCTCGCACTTGCCGGAATCGTGGTTCTGGCGGGATGCGGCGGTAGCGACGGCTCGTCGTCGCTGAGCAGCAGCAAGGTCGCCCAGCCCCCCGTCGCCGCGTCCGAAGCCGCGTTGACGCCGCCGGCCGCACCGATCGTTGCCGATACATCGGTCAACAAGAGCGTGCCCCCGGTCGAGTTGCCGGATACCGTCACGCCGATCAACTACAAGCTGTGGTTCCGGCCGAACCCCGCGCTGTCGTCGTTCGACGGCCGCGCGGACGTGCAGATCAAGGTGCAGAAAGCGGTCAACGCGATCACCATCGCCGGCCACCGGATCAAGTTCACCAACGGCACGATCACGCTGCAGCCGGGCAACATCGCGCTGATCGCCACGCCGCAGGACGACGGCGATTTCTACCAGCTCCGCCCGGTCAGCGGCCAGATTGCCGCCGGCAACTACTCGCTGCATATGGAGTGGAGCGGCATCATCAACTTCAAGACCTACGACGACCCCGTCACGAAGACCGGCGGTAGCTGCGGCAACGATCCGTATCCGGGTTGCTCCGCCGCCGAAGGCGTGTTCCGCGTCGACCTGAAGTCGACCGACGGCAGCACCAGCGGCGCGATTCTCACGCAGGGTGAATCGAATCTGTCGCGCCAATGGTTCCCCGGTTGGGACGAGCCGGCTTTCCGGCCCACCTACGAGGTGAGCGCCGAAGTCCCGCAGAACTGGAACGTCGTCTCGAACGCGGCCGAGAAGCCGGCGGTGAACGTGGATAGCGGCTACAAGCTGGTGTCGTTCGAGAAGACGCCGCCCATGCCGTCGTATCTGCTGTTCTTCGGCGGCGGTCAGTTCGATATTCTCGAAGACGATTTCACGAGCCCGCTGCCCGACGGCAAGGGTCTGCATCTGCGTATCTTCACGCCGCCCGGCATGCGTGACTGGGCCAAACCGGCGATGCAGCAGACCAAACAGGCGCTCGATTACTACTATCGCTACACCGGCATCCCGTTGCCGCTCACCAAGTTCGACACGATCGCCGCGAACGACGCGTTCAAGGACCAGAAGGACCTGAACTTCGGCGGCATGGAGAACTGGGGCGCGATTCTGGAATTCGCCGACGACATTCTGCCGCCGCCCGGCACGCCGATGTCCGATTACGGCGTGACGGTGCTCACGCACGAAGCGGCGCACCAATGGTTCGGCGATCTCGTCACGCTCGACTGGTGGGACGACGTGTGGCTCAACGAATCGTTCGCGACGTTCTTCGAAAACAAGACCAAGGTGCGCTTCTTCCCGGACCGCTTCAACTGGGTCGACAACGTGAAGGAGAAGTATGCGGTGATGAACGCCGACCTGAAGTCGACCGCGTTCCCGGTGCAGCCGAACTTCAACGGCTGGGCGTCGAACGACTTCGTGCTGAGCGCAAGCGCGTTCACGTACAACAAGGGCGGCCACGTGCTGAAGATGCTGGAGAACTATCTCGGCGAAGACGTGTTGCGTAAAGGCCTGCAGTCGTATCTGGCCGATTACTCGCTCGGCAACGGTACGCCGAAACGCCTGTGGGACGAACTGAGCAAGGCGAGCGGCCAGCCGATGGGCGCGATCGGCGACAGCTTCGTGCGGCAAACGGGCGTGCCGTTGATCGCGCTGGATACCCAGTGCGATCTGACCACCAACCAGACAGTCGTGACGCTGAAACAGTCGCCGTTCCCGAACCAGAACGCGTATCCGGGCACGCAGTGGACGATTCCGTTGACGCTCGCTTATGGCGACGGACTCACGTCGCGCAAGACGATCGCGCTGAAGGACCAGCAAACCCAGGTGCGTCTGAACGGCTGTTCCGCGGTACTCGCCGATCCGAGCGGCCTCGACTACTACGTGACCAACTACAGCAACACCGCGTGGAGCCAGTTGCTGGCGCAGGGCAATGCGTTGAAGGAACCCGTGCTGCTGACCAGCCTGCAACTCGAAGCGAAGCTGCTGGTGAAGAACGGTCTGGCTGATCCGTCGCGGGCCACGAGCATCGGTTCGCTCAGTCCGACGGCCGCACCGCTCGCGCGTCAGATGTTGATGACGGCGCCGACCACGCAGCCGGAGCGTCCGACGATCCGCTATCAGGGCAAGTTCCGCCTGAAGCCGCAAGCGCAGCAGGGGCAATAAGCGGTAGGCGCGAGTAGCAGGACGGCCCGCATCGCAATACCGTGATGCGGCGATGCGGGCCACTGTTCCAGCCTGATTTCTAGCGTTGCCTCTAACGGGGGCGACGCTTCACGCGCGGCAATCCGTCACGCTGCGGCACTCGCTCGCGCCGACACGCCGTCATACCAGCGCCTGACCGACTGCAATGCTTCCGGCACCGGCAGATCGATCGCCTTCGCCGCGAAATCGATCGTGACTAGCGCGGTTATGTCGGCCACCGAGAAACGATCGCCCGCGACGAACGCCGTCTCTTGCAGACGCTGATCCAGATCCGCCAGAAAATTGACGGTGCGCTGCCGGCTGCGTTCCACCAGCGCGGGAATCTGCGCGTAATCGTGCGGCCCGGCAATCGCGCGGCCCTTTAAACCCGCCGCGAGATTGCGGATCGCTTCCATCACCGAGGCGAAACCTTCCTGTTCCACGCGACGATCCCACATCGCAATCAACGCCTTCTCTTTCGCGGTCGTGCCGAAAAGCGGCGTGTCCGGATGGATTTCCTCGATGTAGCGCTGAATCACCGGCACCTCGCCGATCGAGGTGCCGTCCGCGAGCACCAGCGTCGGGACGACACGCCGTGGATTGATCGCGCGATAGGCGTCGCCGTGTTGCTCGCCTTTGCCGAGGTCGACGGCGACCAGCGGGATCGTCAGGCCTTTCTCAGCGAGAAAGATGCGGACGCGGCGTGAATTCGGCGAAGAAACGCCGTGGTACAGCGTCAATGTTTCGGTAGTCATGATCGGGTTCCTTTGAGCGATGTTGAAGAGGCCGAAAGCACGCGTTAAGCCGCGACGCTTTCCGCGTAAGTGGAAAAGTCGAGATAGCCGCGTTCGTCGCCACCCCAGAACGCGTCGCGGTTGTAGTGCGTCAGCGGTTGTCCGAGCCGGAAGCGCTCGGGCAAATCCGGGTTCGACGAAAACCAGCGGCCGAATGCCACCAGGTCGGCATCGCCGCGCTGCAGGATCTGCTCGGCGCCATCGCGATCGAAGCCACCCGCGGCGATGATCGGTCCGCTGAAAAACTGCCGCAGGAACGCGGCCGCAACCGGCGTCTGGCCTTCAATCAGGGTTTCCGTGCCCATCACACGCGGTTCGATCACGTGCAGATACGCGAGGCCATAGTCGTTCAGCCGTTGCGCGAAGTAGCCGAAGGTCGCCTGGGGATCGCTGTCCGAAATGGCGCCCCACTGGCCGCTCGGCGATACCCGTACGCCGACGCGGTCCGCGCCCCACACCGAAGCGAATGCCTCGACGGCTTCCAGCGAAAAACGTGCGCGCTTTTCGAGCGTGCCGCCGTAGGCGTCGGTGCGCTTGTTGGTACCGTCCTGCAGGAACGTATCGGCGAGGTAGCCATTGGCGTTGTGCAATTCGACACCGTCGAAACCGGCGTCTTTCGCACGCGCCGCGGCGTCGCGGAACGAACGGATCAGCGCGGGTATTTCGTCGAGTTCGAGCGCGCGGTGCGGCGAGTTCGGCACCCAGCCGTTCTGCGTGAACACGGTCGTGTCATAAGGCACGACCGAAGGCGCCACCGGCGCATTGCCCCCGCTCAGGTCGACGTGCGACTGCCGGCCGTCGTGCGCGATCTGCATGACGATGCGCGCGCCGCGTGCATGGACCGCGTCGGTGATCTTGCGCCACGCCTTGACGTGCTCGTGCGTGTAGATGCCCGGTGCGCCGAGATAGCCGCGACTGTCGTACGACGGATGCGCGCTTTCAGTAATCATCAAGCCGCCTGCGGACGCGCGCTGCCGGTAGTACTCGACCATCATCGCGCTGGGGCTGTCGTCGGCGGCGGCGCGCAGACGCGTCATCGGTGCTAGCACCACGCGATGGGACAACGATATCGGCCCGACCTTGGCCGGCGACAGCAATTTCAGTTCGGAAGAAGCGTTCATTTTTTTAGCCCACGTTTCTGGATGGAATCAACCGGCGGTCTTGCCACCGTCGACGCTGACGATCTGCCCCGTCACGAACGAAGCGGCCTCCGAGGCGAGAAACACGATCGCGCGCGCCACGTCTTCGGGCTTGCCGATCCGGCCGAGCGGCACCTTCGCCGTGAGCGCCGCCTTGTTTTCCGGCGTGCCGGTGAAGCGGTCGAGCATGCCGGTGTCGGTCGGCCCCGGCGCCACCGCATTCACGCGCACGCCGAGCGACGCGACTTCGAGCGCGGCCGATTTGGTCATGCCTTCCACCGCATGCTTGCTACCTGCGTAGACCGACGCGAAGGCGGCGCCTTCGTGCCCGTAAGTCGACGACACGTTCACCACGCTGCCGCTCTTTTGCGCCGACATGACGCGCAGTTCGTGCTTCATGCTGAGCAGCGTGCCGAGCACGTTGGTGTCGAACGTGGCGGTGTAGCTCTCGGCGGTCTGGTTCGTGATCGCGCCCGGTTGACCTTCGGTGCCGGCGTTGTTCACGGCGGCGTCGAGGCGGCCGAAGCGGGCAACCGTCTGGTCGACGAGGCTCGCCACTTCTTCGTCGCGGCGCACGTCGGCCTGGATGAAGTGAACGTCCGCGCCGAGGTCGCGCAGTTCCTGTTCGAGTGCCCGGCCTTCGGCCGCACGGCGACCGGAGACGACGAGGCGGGCGCCGCTTTGTGCGAAAGCGACGGCGGTGGCGCGACCGATGCCGGTGAGCGCGCCGGTGATCAGAATGACGGGCTGGTTCATCTTCAACTCCTTGACTGGGTATGTGTTTGCGGTATGGGGCCGGGTTGTTGGCTTTCGCATTCGATGTATTGCGAGAGGCGTAAAATCCTTGGCTTGAGTGAAATTTAGTGGTTCTACAGCCAGAGGAAAAAGACTTTATAAGCTGGTAGGCATGCCTGTAAGGCATGGACAAGAGGAAGAAAGGGCATCGCATCGGCGTCGCCTCGGGCGGCGCGCGCGCAACAAGTTGGAATAAAACCGACACCCCGCCAGTCATGCGTGACGAACCGAGTCGCGACACCCGCCGGATGATCCGGCGGTCCGTTCGCGAGTCTTTACCCAGAGGTGGTCACCATGTCGTCACATCAACCGTTCGACGCGTCACGTCGCAACGCGCTCAAATGCCTGGCATTCGGCAGCGTGGGCACCGTGTTCGTGCTGGCGGGCGGGATTCTCACGCCCATGGAGCTGGCGCTCGCCGCCGACGCCAAAACGTCCGCCGCCGCGTCCGGCGTGCCGCTATTCCTGCAGATCAGCGACTCGCACATCGGCTTTAACAAGGAGGCCAATCCAGACGTGGCGGGCACGCTGAAGCAGACCATCGAGTTCGTCAACGCGATGCCGGTGAAACCCGCGCTGACGATCCATACCGGCGACATCACGCACCTGTCGCGGCCCGCGGAATTCGATCTCGCGGCGCAACTCATGTCCGGCCTGAACATCACCGAATTGCACACGGTGCCCGGCGAGCACGACGTGACCGACGGCGCCGGCACCGAATACTTCAGCCGTTTCGGTCAGGCCTCGGACAACAAGGGCTATTACAGCTTCGATCATCAGGGCGTGCATTTCGTCGCGCTCGTCAACGTGATGCATTTCAAGCCGAACGGCCTGGGCGGTCTCGGCGACGACCAGCTCGCGTGGCTCGAAAACGACCTGAAAGGACGTTCGTCGAGCACCCCGATCGTCGTGTTCGCGCACATGCCGATGTGGACGATTTACGAACCGTGGGGCTGGGGCACCGGCGACGCGGGCCAGGCGATGAGCTATCTGAAGCGCTTCGGTTCGGTGACGGTGCTCAACGGGCACATTCATCAGATCGTCTCGAAGGTCGAGGGCAACATCACGTTCCACACCGCGCGCTCCACGGCTTATCCGCAGCCGACCGCGGGCAACGGCCCCGGTCCCGGCCCATTGACGGTGACGAGCGATCAACTGCCGCGAATGCTCGGCGTGACCAGCATCAAGATCGCCCACCATCCGCTCAAGGCCACGCTCGACGATACGACGCTGGTCTGATCCAGCGCGCTTTTCATTTTCAGGAGATCAATCATGCCAATCCGTACTCTTCGTCGCGTGTCATGCGTGTTGTTTCTGGGCGCGAGACTGTTTGCGGCGGCCGCCGGCTCGTCTGTTGCGTGCGCGCAGACACCGGGCGCCGTCGTCATCAAGAATTTCATGTTCACGCCGATGGCGATGACCGTTAAAGCCGGTTCCACGGTGACATGGAAGAATCTCGACGGCGAGCCGCATACCGTGGTGAACGACGCGGGTCTGTTCCGTTCCGCCGCGCTCGATCAGAACGAAACGTACCAGTTCAAGTTCGATAAGCCGGGCGTGTACAAGGTTTTCTGCGGTATTCATCCGACCATGAAAGAGACGATTACCGTCGAGTAATGCCGCGGTAACGATTGGGGTCAACATGCGTGCGCGGGCGGTCTTCCGCCAGTTGGCTTTCGCCACGGCGTTTGAAGCGGCGCACGCGAAGCTGCGTGGTTCGGCGAGGTGCGGGTCGGGTCCGGGCCTGGTTGTTGCGTCTATCAGTTCCATCAAACGCGGTCGAGAGCCGTTCGTCGGGCCGGGCCTTGTTCCGGCGGGCGAAAGCGCGCCGGGAAGCTTTCCGGCAGCGCGTTCGGCAACGGGTAGCCTGGCAGGTTTTACCTGAATGCCGGACGCTAAAAGCTCTCGCAACGATGGCGTTTAAAGCGCAGCATTGCCGTGTTGTCGCTATCCGTTAAGCGGGGTAAATTCTTCGAACGACCATGCGTCGGCTCGGCAAGGTCGCGCGAAACCCCAGTCTGTTTACACGTCAGACATAAGGATTCCGGAGCGTATTGCGATGTACCACGATACCGACTTGCCCAATCCCTCAGTTTCTCCCACAGGCGGCTTCGCGGCCGCTGGCGAAGCGCACGGCGGCCCGGCGCTGGCCGTCGCGCCACCGCGCTTCGGCCGGCTGGCAATGGGCGTTGCCACCGCCGGTGCGTTGGCCCTCGGCGTGATGGGGACGGTCGCGTACGGCGTCTGGTTCAATCACGATCAGCAGGCTTATGCCGAGGCGATGGCAGGCGCGCGGCAGGCGCTGGGGGCTAGCGCGCCGGTGGGGGGAGGCGTGGGCGGCGCGGCGGGAATGGCGGGTACGGTCACGGCGACGGCGGCCGCGGCGAAGACAGCCGCGGCAAACATAGCCGCAGCAAACGTAGCCAACGCAGCCCCGACAACGCCCGCGGCGCCGACCCCGACAACGCTCGCACCCACGGCGGCCGATACGTCCAGCGACGCGCGGGCCGAGCAGGGCGGCCGCCTTGCATCGTGGACCGGTCAGGTGGCACGACCCTCCGCGCCGGATCCGGAACTCGCTCGCGGCACCGACGCCACGGACACGCCCCCAACCGCATCGCCATCGTCACTGGCATCGACCCGCCGCTCACCCGGCGCAACCGATTCGCCCACCCCGCAACTCGTCGCCGCCAGGCCCGCCAAAGACCCACGGTCCGTCGACGCGCGCGCCGCTTCCCCTTCCGAGCGCCACGCCGCGAACACCCGACACAAAAGCCTGTTCGCTCGCATGGGGCAGTTCTTCCATCGTGTGAGCTATCGGCAGCATGGCAACGCAAGTCAACAAGACATCTACTCCCACCCGTGAGCGGCAGCGCGGCTGGCGCGGTCGCGCGAAACGCGCTTTCGCGACCCGCTTCGGACCGGCGCCGGCCACGCTGGCCACCGTCTCGCTGATATGCCTGCTGATCGGTCTGCTGTATCTGGCGCTGCAGATCAGGACGATCTTTTCCGATCAGTTGAAACAGGACTACGCCGGACTCGTGCTCGACGCGGTGCAACGTGCGGAAGGCGCGCGCGCTGTCGTCGGCGTCTGGCAGCAGGCGCCCGGCGAGAGCCGGCGTACGGCGCAAGGCGTCCGCCTCGCGCGCGCCGAACTCGGTCAGCGCCTCGATTCGCTCGCGGCGCTCGTCAATGCCAGCCCGATTCCCTCGCCGCGCATGCCACCCGCGACGCTCGCGCCCGACGCGCGGCTCGACGCCGTCGACACGTGGCTTGCCACGCTATCGGCTTTCTGGCGTGCTCAACACGACGTGGACAGCGCGGACGTGCGGCTGCGGATCGCGCATGTCGCGAATCTGCTGATCGCGCTGGCCGCGTTGCTGTTCTGCCTGCTGCTCGCGGCGCTGGGTCTGTACGCCAAACGCAACCGTCAACTGGTGGGGCAATCGCAGGAGTTCGAGCAGGCGGCCTTGCACGATCCGATGACCGGGTTGCCGAATCGCCGCAAGCTGTTCGCCACGCTCGAAGAGGCGGCCGACAATTGGCATGCGATCGCGAAGGGCGGCGGCGCGGCAACGCCGCCTTACAGGATCGCCGTGCTGTATGTCGACCTCGACGGTTTCAAGCAGATCAACGACTCGCTGGGCCATCGCGTCGGCGATGAATTCCTGATCGCGGTGTCGCGGCGCTTTCGTGTCTCGGTGCGCAAAGGCGACGTGGTCGCGCGGATTGGCGGCGACGAGTTCGCGGTGCTGGTGCGGGAGTTTTCGAAGGCCGCGGAATTAGGCGAGATCGCCCAGCGGCTGATTGCGTGCGTGGTCGAGACCGACACGCAGATGGGCATCGGCTCGGTCAGTGCCAGCGTGGGCATTGCGAGCTTTCCCGATCTCGTCGACGATTATCAGCGGCTGGTCGCCGCCGCCGACGAAGCGATGTACCACGTCAAGCGCAGCGGCAAGAACAGTTTCGCGTTCGCGGTGCCGCCCGAATGAGCGCTGCCTCTCAGGATCCTTGCGTGGCCGCGTGGGGACCGTGAATCTGCGCTTTCGCCGTGACTTCCCGGTGGGTTTTCTGTGCGATCACCTGCACGCGCAGGTCGTCGGTCATGGTTTTCCACCCGCGAATTTCGTCGCGTGTGCGCAGGCATCCAATGCAGAAGCCGGTCGCGCCGTCGAGTCGGCAGACGTCGACGCAAGGTGACGGGATAGTGATGCTCAAGCTGTTGATTCCGTGGAATGGATTTCGATGGCGACGGATATTACCGCACTTGACCATTGAACTGGCCGCGCCCGCGCAGTGCGCCGCTCATGCTCGCGTAAGGCCCGGTCCGGGCCGATTGCGCCATTCAGGCGCAATTCCGTTTCGTGTTGCAAAACCGGAGCTTCGCCGTGCCGGTCAATCGTTCGGGTTAAGCCATTCGGTCAGCCCTTCGCGCGCATTCAGTTCGATGAACGACGGCAGCGCGCGCAGGCTATGGATATAGCCGGCGAGATGCGGCCAACCGGTCGCGGGGCGCGGCAGATTGCGGGTCCAGCGCATCAGCATGAGCGCCAGAAAATCCGCCGTGCCGAGCTTGTCGCCGATCAGATAACCCGGCTTGTCGGCAAGCTGCGCGTCGAGCCGGTCCCAGGCCTCGGCCAGCCGCCGATCCGCGAGCGCACGTACCGCGTCGGCTCCGGCCGCGTCGCCGTCGACGTCCGCGTAAAACCAGTCGCGCATGGCGGGCAGCACGGTGTTGGCGAGATAAATCATCGTTTCGAACCACTCGGGCCGCCCGGCGGAACCCGGCGCGGGCGCGAAACCGCCTTCGGGATGCCGTTCGGCGAGCAGCATCAGCAGCGCGGCCGACTCGTGACGTGGCACGCCGTCGACCACCAGCGTCGGCACCCGGCCCGACGGATTGAGGCGCAGATAGTCCGGTTCGTGCTGCTTGCCGAGATTGATGTCGACGAGTCGGGCTTCGAATGCGACACCCAGTTCGATCAGCATCCAATGCACCGCCATGCTGGCCGCGCCGGGCGAATAGTAGAGAACGTAAGACATCGATGCGCTCCGGATAAGTGGGCGATTTTTGTGGTTCGATCCGGCGGTAGTCTAGCGTCATTTATCGCTTCGACGGCACGCTAACGCGTGATCTCGTAGTAGCGGATGCCGGGCATCGCGACTACTATCCTTCGACCGTTCTATCGGCCGGAACGGGCCGGCGGTTCGATCGCACCGCGGCGCCAAACCATCACCTGACGTCGCGCCATCTGGCGTCGCGCAGCGCGGCCATTCGGGAGACAGGCAAGCGTATGTGCGCATTCGACCGGCGGACTTTGCTCAAAGGCGCACTCGCCGCGCCGTGGCTCACCGCAAGCTGGCGAGCGTTAGCGCAAATGCAGGGAGCGGCGAAGACGCAGGCCGGCAAGACGATCGCGGCGCCCGATGCCACCGGTACAGTCGCGCCGACACTGCGCCGCGTGCGCCCCGGCGATCCATCGTGGCCTTCCACGGACGCCTGGCAACAACTGAATGCGGCTGTGAACGGGCGCTTGAGCGTCGTGACTTCGCCGCTCGCGGTGTGCGCCGAATCGCCCGCGAGCCAGGCGTGCACGGACGAATTCAAGCGCCTGAAAAACCCGTTCTATATCGGCGATACTCCGGCGCTCACGCAGACCTGCGGATGGCTCGACGCGTGGACCGCCGCGCCGAGTGCGTACGTGGTCGCGGCACGCGAGGCGCGAGACGTCGCGAATACCGTCGATTTCGCGCGCCGGCATCGCTTGCGGCTGGTGGTCAAAGGCGGCGGCCATAGCTACCAGGGCACGTCGAACGCGGCCGACTCACTGTTGGTCTGGACGCACGCCATGCGCGGCATCACCTCGCACGAGGCTTTCGTACCCGACGGTTGCGCGGGGCGCGTCGAACCACGGACAGCGGTAACGATCGGCGCCGGCGCGTTGTGGGGACATGTCTATGCGGCTGTCAGCGCGCATGGCGGGCGCTATGTGCAAGGCGGCGGCTGCCTGACGGTAGGCGTGGCCGGGCTGGTGCAGAGCGGCGGTTTCGGCAGTTTTTCGAAACGGTTCGGCTCGGCGGCGGCGAATTTGCTGCAGGCTGAAATCGTGACCGCCGACGGCGTGGTACGCACGGTGAACGCCTGCCTGCATCCGGAGCTGTTCTGGGCATTGAAAGGCGGAGGTGGTGGCAGCTTCGGCGTGGTGACGCAGTTGACGCTGCGCACGCATGAACTGCCTGACCAGGTGGGTGTCGTGAACGCCACGGTGAAGGCGTCCTCGGAGACGGCGTTCCGGGCGCTGGTGGGCGAATTCATCGCGTTCAGCGCGGTCAGTCTCATCAATCCGCATTGGGGCGAGACGGTGGCGGTCCGCAGTGACAACACGCTGCGCATTTCAATGGTGTTCCAGGGACTGGATCGCGACGCCGCCATGCGCGTCTGGCAGCCTTTCTTCGATTGGGTGGCGAATAGCGATAACGGTTGCACGACGCCGCCGCCCTTGGTGCTGACCGCCTCGGCCCGGCATTTCTGGGACGCGGATTTTCTCGCGCAACACGTGCCCGGCGCGCTAACCGCCGACGACCGCCCCGGCGCCGATCCCGGCAACGTCTTCTGGACGGACAACCTGATCGAGGCCGGCCAGTATCTGTACGGCTATACCTCGACGTGGCTCCCGGTTGGCCTGCTGACGCCCGCGCGGCGCGGCGAGCTCGCCGACACGCTGGTGCAGGCCAGCCGCCGCTGGTCCGTCACGTTGCATTTCAACAAAGGCTTGGCGGGCGCGCCGGCCGACGCGTTGAACGCGACCCGGCAGACCGCGACCAATCCGGCGGTATTGGACGCTTTCGCGCTGGCGATCATCGCCAACCTGGGCGCGCCGGCGTTGCCGGGCGTGGCGGGACACGAGCCGGATGAACGCAACGGGCGGCGCAATGCGACGCGCATCGCCCAGGCCACGCAGATTCTGCGCACGCTCGTGCCCGACCCGGGTACGTACCTGTCCGAGAGCGACTTTTTCGAAAGCGACTGGCAGCGTGCCTACTGGGGAGAGCACCACGCGCGGCTCGCGGCGGTGAAGCGCCGGTACGATCCCGACGGCTTGTTCTTCGTGCACCACGGCGTGGGCTCGGAAGCATGGAGCGCCGATGGGATGACGCGAGTCGACGGCGCGCAAGGTTGAAGCGGAGTGCGTCGCGTCGTCCGCGTCCAGCCGCCTCTCGCCGGGTCACCGAATCACCGAATTCCAGGCGTCGCCATGCCGCTGGCGACGCGTGCATCCAACCCGCTAGTTCACGCGTTTGACCACGGGCCTCTTCCACTTGCCATCGAGCAGCACCTGCTTCGGCCAGTAGAAGCGCAGGGTGATCATGAACGGGCCGTCGGGTGCCGGCAGCCAGTTCGCCTTTCGGGCGTTGCCCGGCGCTTCGGACTGGATATAAATCGTCACCGCGCCGTCGCGATCCTTTTTGAGTTGCGGCAGCATCGGTGAGTTGATCAGATAGCGGTCGAGTGGATTTTTCACCAGTAACTGGCTCGGCAACCCATACATGGTCACGGACCAGAACGCGTTCACCGGCGGCAGTTGCCCTTTGGGAAAGCGCAGCACGTAGCGATGCCGGCTGCCGTCGAGCGGCTGGCCGCTCGAGTCCTTGTCGAGCACCGGATACAGCGCTTCTTCCCGCGAATTCGCGCCGATACCGACCTGCGTGCCGGTGGCCCGCGCCACATAGTCGTTCTTCAGATAGGCACGCGTGCCGAATAACGTATCCGTGTTGCCGCCGAGCGAAGCTCGCCGCTCGTCGATCGCTTGCTGGCCGTCCTGCATGCCCGCGCTGAACGCCGCCTTCTGTTCAGCCGACAGCGCGTTCACGTCGAAGCGCTGACCCGGCACGACGCCGATCTGCGCGAAGCGGCTGCGCAGTGCGGCTTCGTCCGGATTGACCGGGGCGAACTGCAACACGAACGCGAGTTCGTCGAAGAACGCCAGCGACGTGCGCGCGTCGGCGGGCGAAAGAGGTTTGATCCACTGCACGGCCGGCGCGGCAGGCGGCGGCGCGCTGCCGGTGAATGCCGACAACGTCTGCAGCTTGTAACCCGCCTGGATCTGTTTGACGTTGTCGAGGTCGCCGGGATTGAACAGTTGGGTGCGTCCCACTACGTTGACCAGATCGGTTTCGGAGCGGATCACCTGGGTGATGCCGTTCGGTGTCTGACCGGTCCAGCGCGGACCCGCAATCAGGAACGTGCCGCCGTTGTTGCCGGTCGTGCGGCTGCCGATATAGGCGAAGTTGAAGGTGTACAGATCGAGCAACTGGAACACGAAGTAGCGGTTGCGATCCATCGGCGGGACGGTGATGACCACCGGTTCGGCACGCAGATCGAGACCGGCGAACGTGTAGGGAGTATCGGAGTTGGGTGTGACGAAGGCGGTGTCGTCGGGGGTGAAAACGCGTGCAACGTTCAGGATGGAATTGAACGGCCCCTTGTATTGCGGGTTGCCGCTGTCGACGGAAAACGCGTACATCGTGCTGTACACAGCGACCATGGGCGTGCCATAGAGATACGCCTCTTTGGCGATCGAGCGGATATCGGCGGTGTTCGCGGTGACGGGCGCGGCGTGCGACTGGGCGAGGTCCCTGGTCGGCGCCGTGTGGCAGGCGGTCAGCGCGATAGCGAGCAGCACGGCGGCGATGATTCGATTTCTGGACATGGCGACCCTCTCGAAGCAGGTGTGGACGACGTCAGCGGAATCGGAACACAGGCGGCAACAGGCACGACATGCGACACGCCGTTAGGCGGAATGGATACAGGTGAGGATTGCTCTGGATGCCGAAGCTTGCCTCGCGAGTTCGCGAGCTGTCAAGCAGCATTCAGTGCGCCTGGACAGTCAGGAAGCGTTTCGCATTGTTCCGCCCCACGCGGCATGCTGCAGCACGATCCGATAGCCGTCAGGGTCTTCGAAAGTTTTGCCTTGACGGTCCCAGTAGGGATTTTCCGCCTTGCATGGTGTGGCGCCGAATGCCTGAAGCCGCTCGACCGCTGCGGTCCAATCGTCGAGTGCGGGCAGATAGAGCACGAGAAGATGTTCGCGAGTTGGCGCCCGAGCGACGGTGACGCCGTGTTGATGCGTGAATTCGATATGCCACGGACAGTCGCGCCGACCGACGACGATGCCGTCGAAACCCTCGTGATCGTCGAAGCGCGCCAGCACGTCGAAGCCGAGTCCACGCGTATAGAAATCGGCGACCCGATCAAGCTGGTTAGTGGGGCGGGCGACTCGGAGAACGGGCGAGGGCATCGGCAACTCCATGAATGACGAGTGTGCCGGCGAGCTTAACGTGCGGGACGCGGAGCCGGGTCGTTCAACCGTCTCCGCGCAAGGTTATTCGAAGCGTTTATGGCTCGTTCGGCACGCAACGGCCTGAACGCCGAACCCACCCGCCGCTTCGCTCGCCATCAGATCACGCGCTACGCGCCATCTCGCCGCCGCCCGCATTGAACGCCTCATCGGCACGAGCCGCCTGGCGTGTCCCCGTGGAGCCCGCCGCGCGAACCCGAACCGGCGTCTTGCGAACGCGCGGCTCGCGCAGTGCCGGACGCGCGTCGACCATGTCCGCATATAGCGCGAGATAGTTTGCGGTCGACGTTTCCCAGCCGAAATCGCGGCTCATCGCATTGCGCTGCAACGCGTGCCACGATGCCGGCTGCACGAACGCGGCGAGCGCCCGTCCGAGTGCATGCACCACATCGTCCACCTGCTCGCCGTCGAACAGGAAGCCGGTCGCGCTGTCTTCACCGTGCATGAGCCGCACGTCGCGCGGTTCACGCGGATCGGGTGCCTCGAGCGGCACGTAATCGACGATCGTATCCGCCAGGCCGCCCACGCGCGACGCCACCGGAATCGTGCCGTAACGCATTGCGTAAAGCTGGGTGAGTCCGCACGGTTCGAAGCGGCTGCCATGCAGCAGCATGTCCGCGCCCGCGTGCAGCATATGCGCGCGCCGTTCGTCGTAACCGATCTGCACGCCGACACGGCCAGGCCACGCCGCCGCGAGTTGCTGCAGCGCCAGTTCGAGCGCGGGCTCGCCCTGGCCGAGAATCGCGAACTGCAAACGCGGATGCCGTTCGAGCAGCGTAGGCAGCGCGCGCACCACGACGTCGGCGAGCTTCTGTTCGGTCAGCCGACTGCCGATCGCCACCAGCGGCGCGAACGGATCGCGCGTCAACCCGAACGCCTGTTGCAGTTCGCGCTTGCAGGCCTGCTTGCCGGCGGTGTCGTCGACGGAATAGGGGCGGGCGATGTGCGGATCGGTGGCCGGATTCCACGCCACCGTATCGATCCCGTTGACGATGCCGGACAGCTTGTCCGCCTGTGCCTGCAACACGCCTTCCATGCCGTGACCGAAACGGGACGTCAGAATTTCGCGCGCATAGCGGCGGCTGACGGTGTTGACCCGGTCGGCGTGGACAATGCCCGCTTTCATCATGCTCAGCGAGCCGTAGAACTCGATGCTGCGTTCGTCAGACAGCGCGGGTGTCAGCAAGTCGGGCGGCACGCCGATCCAGCTGCCCATCGCGAGCGGATGGTTGCCCTGGAAGGCAAGGTTGTGAATCGTGAAGACGCTTTTCGCGGCGACGCCCGCGAGCCGCATATAAAGCGGCGTGAGGCCTGCATGCCAATCGTGCGCGTGCACGATGTCGGGGCGCTTCAGATTACGCACGCCGCGCGCGATACGCGTGGCCGCCGCGGCGAGCGACGCGAAGCGCGTCAGGTTGTCGAGATAGTCGCGCCCTTGCGGATCGCGGTACAACCCTTCGCGGGCGAACAGGTGATCCATTTGCAGCAGCAACACCGTGACGCCGGTGTCGGGCATCCGCGCGCGCAGCAGCCGGGCGTCGCCGCCGGGCAGGCCGGTCATACGCGCCACGGGCGCGACGTCGAGCGCGCGTTCGAGCGCCTCGGGATAAGCGGGCATCAGAATCGAGACATCGACGCCGGCATCGCGTAAGGCGGCGGCGTAGGCACTGACCATGTCGCCGAGGCCGCCGGACTTGGCGAGCGGCAGGGCTTCGGAAGCGACAAGAAGAACGTTGAGCGACAAGATGGCCCCCAGGGACGCAAATTTTTGCACTTGCACAGTGCGGCGGGATTCGGTAACGCGTCTATTCAGCAAGGGGTGTGCCCGAAGCGGGCGGAAGATTCATGCGGCGGCGGAGGGTTTGTGTTGCAGTGCGGGCCGCTATATTTCGCTGTGACGTTCGCGCTGGAACGCGCGCGGTTTTTTCATTGTTATGTAGATTTGACATTCCATAACAGCTCGTGCGGGCAAAAGCCGCGCACAACGGAAAAGGGCCGTCGCCGGCGGCGACAGCCCTTTCAACTTCTGCTCAAGCCGAGATTTAATGCACCGACGCGTGGGTCTGTTCGACCGGATGCGGCTGCGTCACCGCACTGACCGCCGCGAACACGATGATGTTCACCGCCAGCGCCAGAAAGCCGATGTTGATGTCCTTCAGCGCGTCGGGCAGGAACGGCATCAACTGGCCCACGCTCAGGTGCATGGTGGTCGTGATCGTGACCACCGCCACGCCGGCGAGAATCCCGCAGAACGCGCCTTGTTTGGTGGCACGGTTATGCGGCCGCAGGCTGCAGATCACCGCCGGGAACAGTTGCGTCACGAAGCTGTAACCCATCAGCAGCAGGGCCACGATCGTTTCGCCGCCGTGCAGCGTGAAGCCGACCGCCACCAGCGCCACCACCGGCACGAGCAGCCGCGCCAGATTGGTCACCGTGGCGTCCGAGGCGTTGCGGTTCACCATGCCGCGGTAGACGTCGTTGGCGAGCAGCGTGGAGGCCGAGGTCAGAATCATGGAGCCCGGCACCAGCGCGGTCAGGATGCCGGCCGCGCCGATCACGCCGACGAACCACGGGTCGAAGGTTTGCAGCGACAGGCGGAACAGCGACAGGTCGATGTCGCCGCCCTTGAGGCCCGGCACCTTCAGCGTCGCGGCAAAGCCAACGAAGAACACGAACAGCAGGATCAGCTGATACAGCGGCAGCACCATCGCGTTGCGCCGGAAAATGCGCTCGTCTTTCGCGGTGAAGATCGAGCCGAACGTGTGCGGCCACATGAAGAAGCCCAGCGCGGTGAGTAGCACCGTGGACTGGAACCAGGTGACGCTCGAGCCCTTGGCCGGGAAGGTCAGGAAGCCGGGGCGGGCCGCTTCGATGGTGCGGAACATGTCGCTGAAGCCGCCGTAATAGTGCAGCGGCAGATAGATGCCGAGGAACAGCACGATCGCCAGGATCAGCAGATCCTTCACCACCGAGTTCCACGCCGAGCCGCGCACGCCGGAGACGATCACGTAGACGGTCACGACGCAGGCGCCGATCCAGATCGCCGCCGTCGACGAAATCGCGCCATACGACGCGGTCGCGACGATGATGCCGAGCCCCTTGAGTTGCAGCACGAGGTAGGGAATCAACGCGGCCACCCCAACCAGCGCGACCAGCGTGCCGAGCGCCGGGCTGTCGTATTTGCGCGCGAAAAAGTGCGGTTGCGACACCAGCCGCTGATTTTTCGCATAACGCCAGATGGGCGGCAGCATCCAGTAGGAAAGGATGTAGGCCAGCGTGCCGTAGGCGAGAATGTAGTAGACCGGCGCGCCCTTGCCGTAGGCGAAACCGCTGCCGCCGAGGAAGGTGAAGGTGGTGTAGATCTCGCCCGCCATCAGCAGGAACACGAACGCGGTGCCGAAGCTGCGGCCGCCCACGGTCCATTGTTCGAGGCTCATGTCGTGGCCGCGCCGCGCACGTACACCGAGGTATAGCGCGAACAGCGTAATCGCCGCAATGATGATCAGGGCGCTCATGAGTGGACCTCCTCGCCTTCGACGGCGAGTTCACGGTTGGTCGGGTCCAGACGGTAAACGATCGCCATGATGATCGAACTGAGCACCACCCACATGACGATCCAGGCCAACACGAACGGCATGCCGAGCATTAGTGGCTCGACGCGATTCACAAAAGGAACACCGAGCAGAATGCCGACGAACGGCAGCGCGGCGAGTACACGAAGCAACATGGGGGCAACTCCTCGAACCGGTAAGTACGTCTCGTTGAAAGTGCGGCTTCGCTGGGGACTTTATGCCTGATGCTTTGGGTACGTAAAGTAAGTCAAAAAAGTGTAGGCTTTCCGAAAGTTGCGCGTGCATCTTTTTTGCGTGTTTTGCGCGCGGCTTGCTGCGCTGCAATGCGCGGCGCCCGGCGCGGCGAAGCTGAGGCAGGCGTGCCGTTCGCGCACTTTTCGCGGTGTTGGCTGGCGCGGCGCGATATCATCCCGGTCACGCGACGCGAGCAGTCGTTCATCACGGAAAACACATATGGTCGAAAGTCTGATCTCGGACATTCTGTTTGGCTTCACCGGGCTGATCAGCATCATCAACCCGATCGGCATTGCATTCGTCTTCCTTGACCGGACTGCGTCGTTGACCACCGAGGAGCGCACCGCGCTCGCCCGCAAGATTGCCATCAACGTGATCTGCGTGCTGCTGGTGGCATTCTTTATCGGCACACCGATTCTGCATTTCTTCGGCATCTCGATGCAGGCGCTGCGCATTGGCGGCGGCCTCGCCGTCGCGGTCGGCGGCTGGCAGATGCTCAACGCGCCCGACACCCAGCCGGCCGAACAACCGGCCGTCAAACGCGTCGACGCGGACAACGCCATGTCGAAGGCGTTTTTCCCGCTCACCATTCCACTGACCACCGGGCCGGGCTCGATCGCCACGGCGATCGCGCTGACGGCGAATCGCACGCACAAGCTGTCGGCGTTCGTGCTGTCGAGCGTGGCGTCGGTGGTTATCTCGCTGCTGGTGGCGCTCACCGTCTATCTGGTGTACAGCCGCGCGGTGATTTTCGCCAGGTACCTCGGCGTGGAAGGCACCAAGGTCGCCATGCGGGTCTCGTCGTTTCTGCTGTTGTGTATTGGCGTGCAGATCATGTTGACCGGCTTTTCCGAGTTCCTGATTCCGATCGCGACGTTGCAGCCGGTGGTCAAGTAGATCAAGTAGGAGAGAACCCAATGTGCCGCTGGCTTGCTTATACCGGCAACCCGCTTCAACTCGA
This sequence comes from Paraburkholderia sp. BL21I4N1, assembly GCF_002973525.1. Taxonomy (GTDB): domain Bacteria; phylum Pseudomonadota; class Gammaproteobacteria; order Burkholderiales; family Burkholderiaceae; genus Paraburkholderia. Next base: position 277,345 of record NZ_PVEN01000007.1, on the reverse strand, counting down.
AACGGTGCTGTTCAACGCGAAACATTCGCTGATCGATCAGAGCCTGCATTCGCGGCTCGGCCAGACCACCACGAACGGCGACGGCTTCGGCATCGGCTGGTACGGCCATCCGACCGACATTCCGTTTCGTTACCGCTGCATTCAGCCCGCGTGGAGCGACCGCAATCTGCGCGAAGCCGCTCGGGCAATTCGCGCGCCGCTGTTCGTCGCGCATATCCGGGCGGCGACCGACACACCGTCGCAGGAAACCAACTGTCACCCGTTCCGTTACGGCCGTTGGCTGTTCGCGCACAACGGTCTCGTGCGCAACTATCCCGCCGTTCGGCGCGACCTGATGCTGGCGATCGATCCCGGGCTGTTTCCGTCGATCGAAGGCTCGACCGATTCCGAAGTGATGTTCTTCCTGGCGTTGACCTTCGGCCTCGAACTCGCGCCGGTTACCGCGCTCGAACGCATGGTGGGTTTCGTCGAGGCCACCGGCCGCCAGCACGGTGTCGACGAACCGCTGAACATGACGGTGTGCGCGACCGATGGCGAGCAGATCGTCGCGGTGCGCTATTCGAGCGAAGGGGCGTCGCGTTCGCTGTTTCACAGCACGTCGTTTCATCATCTGCACGAGTTGTATCCGGACGATTCGCGCATCACGGCGGCCGGCGACGACGCGTTTATGGTGCTGTCGGAACCGTTGGCCGACCTGCCGGGCTGGTGGGAGGAGATTCCCGAAAGCACGGCGATCGTGGCGCGCGGCGGCACGATCGAACAGTATCCGTTCAAGCCGCAACTGGCGTGAAACTGGCGTGAACCACAGGAGCGGGGAAAGTCGCATGAGCAGCATGGAGCAGGGCATGAGCCCTTTGATCGAAGCCTTCTACGACACGACGACCGGCACGTTCACCTATGTCGTGTTCGCCGGCGAAGGCTCGGCCTGCGCGGTAATCGACCCGGTGCTCGACTACGACCCGAAGTCCGGGCATACGTCCACGACGTCGGCGGAACGCGTGGTGGACTTCGTCAAGGCTCATGGGTTGCAGGTCGAATGGTTGCTGGAAACGCATGCGCATGCCGATCACGTTTCGGCGGCGCCGTATCTGAAGGACGCGCTGGGCGGCAGGATCGCGATCGGCGCCGACATTCGCGGCGTGCAGGGCGCGTTCAAGCGCATTTTCAATCTGGCCGACGAGATGCGTACCGACGGCCGCCAGTTCGATCATCTGTTCGCACCGGGCGAGACCTTCGGCATCGGCGAATTGCGTGGCGAGGCGCTGCATGTGCCGGGTCATACGCCTGCGGACATGGCGTACCGGATCGGCGACGCGGTGTTTGTCGGCGATACGCTGTTCATGCCGGACCTCGGGTCGGCGCGCTGCGATTTTCCGGGCGGCGATGCGGGCACGCTGTACGCGTCCGCGCGCGCATTGCTGGCGCTGCCGCCGGAAACCCGGCTGTGCATGTGCCACGACTATCCGCCGCCATCGCGCGAGCCGCGCTGGCAGACCACGGTGGCCGAACAACGCCGCGACAATATCCATTTGCGCGACGGCGTGAGCGAGGCCGCGTTCGTTGCGCTGCGCACCGCGCGCGACCGCACGCTCGGCATGCCGACGCTGATCCTGCCGGCGATCCAGATCAATATCCGTGCGGGCGCGCTGCCGGAGCCGGAGGCGAACGGCGTGCGCTATCTGAAGATTCCGCTGAACGCGTTCTGAGTGGGTGGGCGTAGCGCAGCGCTAGCGCTTCAGCAGCATCGTGCTCAGCACCGAAAACACCGTCGACGGTAATTCCGCGAGACGGCTCACCACCACGTTGTGCGGATAGAAATCCTCCACGGCGTCGGTCAGCACGCCGATCCCCACCAGTTCGATACCGCGCTGGCCGATTGCCGCCACGCGTTCGCGCAGATCGCTGCGCAGCACCTGCGGGTCGCCGTCGCCGGTTGAGGGATAACCGTCGGAGAACACGATCAGAATGCGCCGGCCGGCCTGGTGATCCGCCAGACGCGTCGCCGCCCAGGCGAGCGCTTCGCCGTCCGGGTTCTCGTGTCCGCAGTCGATCCGCGCAATGCCGCTCAGATCCGTCGCGCCGAAGCGTTTGTAGACTTGCAGATCGAGCCGCTCGACGAAGCGGTTATAGCGCCGCAAGTCCGCACCTGCCGTAAGCTGCCGCTGATAAAGCCGCCGCATCGGCTCCGATTCGACCGAGCAATAACCCAGCACCTCGCAATCGAACGACAACTGCGTCAGCGCATCGCACAACGCGGTCGCGCATTGGCGCGCGAGTTCGATCTTCCGTCCAGCCATCGAGCCGCTGCGGTCGATCAGCAACGTCACCGCCACGTCGCGCCCCTTGTGCGCCCGCTGCGTGCGAAACGGCGTGCGATAACCGGGCGACGTGGCGAGTTTGGCAAGCGCGGTACGGTCGATCTCGCCGCGCTCCTGCTCGCGGCGCCAGCGCGTGCGTTCGTCGGCGCTCAGCGCACGTTCGAGTTTTTCCTTCAGCGGCGCGGTGTCCGCGCGGGCTTGCGCGCGCAGTTCACGCCATGCCGCGCTGTCGCCCAGGCCGGTGAGGTCGGCGATCTCGTCGAATTCGGTGGCGAACGGAATGGAGAGTGGTGAGCGCACGCGGTTGGCCACGGCAGCGCCGGCTTCGCCTTCGCTATTCGTCGAGGGTACTTGCGCGCCGCCGGGCGATTGGCCCATGCCGACCGCGTTCTCCGCCTGAGCGCCGCCGCTGCGATCCGACGGCGGTGAATTCGCGCTGTCGTGATCGGGCAGCACGGTGTCGTCTTCGTCGTCGAGCGGCGCGGACGAGCTCGCGGCCGTTTCCGTGTCGATGTCTTCGACCGGGTCGGCGGTGAAGACCATGCTGTTGACGTCACCCGCCGACAACGCGCGCACGCGCGCCAGCAGCGCTCGCGCCGTCGCGATGCTCCGCGCGGTCGAGCGGCTGGCGCGTGCTTCGAGCAGCAGATCTTGCGACGCGTGCAACGCGGCCAGCAGCGAATGAACCGCTTCGGTTCGCGTCGGCGACTCGTCCCACAGCGTGCGCTCCACCAGCCAGACCAGTCGGTCGCGCCAATGCAGCTTCGGCCAGCGTTGCCGCACCCGTTCGGCGGCATGCACGCGCAGTTTGCCGATGAACCAGCGTGCGCCCGGATATTCGTCGAGTAATTCACCGCACACGCGACGGTCGTCGATCACTTGCGCGAGTTTCGCTTCGATACCGGCCGGCAACGCGTCGAGCTCGGCGAGCGACGCATGCTTGGCGCGCGCCACCAGCAGATCCAGATAACCGATCAGCACATCCCGTTCGATGCCGCCGTCCAGCTCGTAATCGGGAATCACGATCCGGCCGGGTTCGACGCGCGGCCCGTCCGGACTGAATGCGACCGTCACGCCGTATTGTCCCGTCAGCACGCGGGCGACCTTGCTGAGCGTGGATTCGAACGTGAAGCCGCGGGTGTCGCGGGTGGCGTGCATCGTGCCCACGTTCAGGCAGCCGGCGCGATGTGATGGCGGATGATGCCGCGAATCAACGCGGCGTCTTCCGGACTGACCTTCGCATAGATGGCCGGTCCGGCCGCGCGTTCGGGGTCGCCGGTGCGCAGCATCAGTTCGGCCCAGTCGAGCAGACGCCGCGTCGAAAACGCGCTCGACAGATCCTCGCGCGCGAACGCCGCGCGGCAGTCGGCGGCGATCGCGGCGAGCGTGACGGCGAGCGAGCGTGTCATCTGCGGGGCGAGGGTGCGGATCAGCACGTCGGCTTCTTCAGCGGGCGACAGATAGTCGAGCAGATACACGCGCCAACGATCGAGAAACGCCTCGTTCATCAGATTGGCGCCCTGATACAGATGCCGGAACTGGCTCATCGCGCCGACCGCGTTCGCGGTGGCGAAGAGGCGGAACGCCGGATGCGGCGCCACGATCTCGTTGCCTTTCTCCTTGAGCACGAGGCGGCCGTGCGGTTCGAGCACGGCGGTGAGCGCGGCGAGAATGGACGGTTCGGCAAAGTCGATTTCGTCGACGATCAGCCACAGGCCCTCACGCATCGCCGTGGGCAGCACGCCGTCGACCCATAAGGTTTCGCCGCCCTTGACCGTCCAGAAGCCGACGAAATCGCCGACCGTGGTTTGCCCGTTCATGTTCGAGCGCAACACGCCATGCCTTGCGCGCGCCGCGACCTGTTCGATCAGGCTGGTCTTGCCGGCGCCGGTGTGGCCGATCAGCATGACGCGGCGGTTCTCGACGATATCTTCGACGATGTCGTTGAAGCGTTCGGAAAACAGATAGGCGGGATTGATGCGCGGTACCAGCGGGCTGTCCATGCCGCAAGGCACGTCGACATGACCGATGCGCACGCTCTCGGCCGCGCCTTCCATGTGCCGCTGTTTCGCCGCCGCCGTGAGCGCGGCGGCGCGCCGCAAGGCGGGCATGAAGGCGATTCGTTCGGCTGTGTCGTGTTCGGCGTCGACGTTGTCGGTATCGATTGCGAAGCCTTCACGGCGCCACTTCTTCAGCTTGGCGCGCAGATTTTCCGCGTCGACCACCAGATCGATATCGACCGCGCCGGTGCGGTCGCCGTGGTCCGTGCCATGTTCGAGCCGATAGTTTTCCGGGCGGTCGGCGACGCTCACGCGCCACCATTCAGCGCCGTTCTCCGTCGCGCGTTGGTAAAGGCCAAGGTATTCGTCTTCGGTCAGTTCGGGCGCATTCATGGCAAAAGGTAAAGGATCGGTAACGGTTAATGCGTTTCTATTTGGCGCGGACGTAATGAGCACCTATCTTATCTTGAGCAGCTTTCGATCGCCCTTTCGGTTGCTCACTCAATGTCGAGTCCGCTGTCCGCAAAAGTTTATTGCGTCAAACGGATAGGCTATCGGCCGGGTATCCCCTATAGTTCGGGCGCGCAGCATGTAGTTTTGCAACATCTGTCCATCGTTCCATCCATCGACGTTTTCGAATCCCGCTTTAAACCAGCGCTGTCCGGCAGTCGCAGCATGAGCACCGCCGACGCCTCGGCGAGTAGTTTCGAATCATCCGCATCTGGCTTTGCCCTCCCTCGCGATATAAAACAACTCTCGGCAAAACAATGAGACTTCCTGCAAAGAACTTAATGGCGGCCCTCGCGGTAGCGGCCAGTCCACTGGCCTACGGTCAAACGAGTGTGTCGTTATATGGCCGCCTCGACGCGGGTCTGGAATACCTGAATCACATCAACAATGCCGCGGGCGGCAGTTCGAGCCGTTGGAGCGCGGAGGGCGGCGATTGGGGCACCAGCATGCTCGGCCTCAAAGGCAATGAAGATCTGGGCGGTGGCCTGAATGCGATCTTCAACCTCGAAACCGGCTTGCAGGTGACGAACGGCACGACCAGTGGCGGACGTCTGTGGTCGCGGCGCGCGTTCGTCGGCTTGAAGAGCGAAGAGTGGGGCACGCTGCAGGCAGGCCGCAATCTGTTTATCGATAGCGACGGTGTGTGGGAATTCGATCCTTTCGTGCAGCAGGCGTTTTCGTCAGCGTCTCTGGTGCGCGGGCGCAACTGGCAACAGACCAGCAACAACGTCGAATATCACAGTCCGGTGTTCGGGGGCTTCGACGTGCAGGGGCAATACTCGTTCGGCAATCAGCCGGGCTCGTTCAACAGCGGCGCGAACGGCGAGTTCGGCCGCTCCGACGGCATCATGCTGACATACCACTCGACGCTGTTCGACGTGCGCGGCATCTACGACGAACTGCGCGACAGCAACGGCCGCTTCAGCAATATCTTCCAGGCGTCGCGCGAATATTTCGTAGGCGCCAACGTGCATTTCGAGGCGGTGAAGATTCAGGGCGCCTATACGCATTACTCGGCGCCGGACTCGCCGGTCGGTGTCGCCGACAGCGCGGATCACTACTGGCTCGGCGCGACCTACAACTTCCAGCCGCGCTGGGCGGTGACGGCGGGCGGCTACTACGTGAAGGTCGGCGACGGCAGCGGCGACGCCGCGCACGACCCGTCCGGCCACGCGATGATGTACCTGCTCGGCACCACCTACAACCTGACCAAGCGCACCTTCCTGTATGGCACGGTGGGTTACGTGCGCAATGGCGGCAATTCGAATTTTTCGCTCGAAGCGTCGCCGCGCGACTCGACCAGCAACACGAGTCCGCTGGTCGGCGAATCGCAGACCGGCGCTTATGTCGGGATGCTGCATCAGTTCTGACGCGGCGTGGCTGGCGGCATGGAACGTGCTGTGTGCGAACGGCGTTTGTCGACCGCACTACCCGCATTGTCCGCACATCGCCCGCATATCGCCCGCGATAAGCATTAAAAAAACGCCTCACAAGGGATACAACAATTGACTCCACACGAACCTCACGGCGAGTCCCGCGACGGGACAGCCTTGGCCGCGCGCGGTGAAGCGCCGGGCATGACGCGTCGGCGCTGGCTTCAGGGCGCGCTCGCGTTGACCGCCGCGGGCCTGACCGGCTCGCTCACGCTCAAGGCGCTCGCCGACGACACGTCCGCCGCGCCCATCGACGCATTCATGAGTCTGTCGCAATCGCTCACCGCCCGAGCCACGCTGAATCGCGACGTCGGCGCGCGCCTGCTGGCCGCGTTGCGGAAGTCGTCAGCCGATTTCGCGCAGCAGTTGCCGAAGCTGGCCGGCGCGCTCGCCGCCGGTTCCGCCGACGCGTCGCAGCAGGCGCTGGCGCTAAAGATTCTCGAAGCCTGGTATCTCGGCACCGTCGACACGAGCGTGGTCACCTATGAACAGGCGCTAATGTACGACGTGGTCTCCGACACGCTGATCATTCGTTCGTACTGCCCTAACAAGCCCGGTTTCTGGGCTGCCAAACCGATCGAAAGGCAAGCCTGAGCATGGCCGATTCACACAATCAAACGCAACCTGACACCCAGCAGGCCGATGTCGTCGTGGTCGGTTCGGGCGTCGCGGGCGGGATCGTCGCGCATCAGATGGCGCTGGCGGGCAAGTCCGTGATCCTGCTCGAAGCCGGGCCGCGCATGCCGCGCTGGGAAATCGTCGAACGTTTTCGCAATCAGTTCGACAAGTCGGATAACTCGGCGCCGTATCCGTCGAGTCAATGGGCGCCGCATCCGGAATACGGTCCGCCCAACAATTATCTGATCCTGAAGGGCGAGCACAAATTCAACTCGCAGTACATTCGCGCGGTGGGCGGCACGACGTGGCACTGGGCGGCGTCCGCGTGGCGCTTCATGCCGAACGATTTCCGCATGAAGACCGTGTACGGCGTGGGCCGCGACTGGCCGATGGAGTACGAGGAACTGGAGCCGTACTATCAGCGCGCCGAAGAAGAACTCGGCGTGTGGGGCCCGGCGGACGAAGAACTCGGTTCGCCGCGCAGCCAGCCCTATCCGATGGCGCCGCTGCCGCTGTCGTACAACGAGCAGACCATCAAGGGCAAGCTCAACGCGTTCGACTCGCGTTACCACGTGGTGACCGAGCCGGTGGCGCGCAATAGCCGTCCGTACGACGGCCGTCCGACCTGTTGCGGCAACAACAATTGCATGCCGATCTGTCCGATCGGTGCGATGTACAACGGTATCGTCCACGTCGAGAAAGCGGAGCAGGCCGGCGCGAAACTGATCGACAACGCGGTCGTCTACAAGCTCGAAGTGGGGGCGGACAAGCGGATCGTCGCGGCGTTGTATAAAGATCCGCGGGGCAACGAGCATCGTGTGGAAGGCAAGTATTTCGTGCTGGCCGCGAACGGCATTGAAACGCCGAAGATCATGCTGATGTCCACCAGCCACGATTTCCCGAACGGCGTGGGCAATAGCTCGGATATGGTGGGCCGCAATCTGATGGACCACCCCGGCACCGGCGTGACGTTCTACGCCGACGAAAAACTGTGGCCGGGCCGTGGCCCGCAGGAAATGACCTCGCTGATCGGCTTCCGCGACGGCGCATTCCGCGCGACCGAAGCCGCGAAGAAAATCCATCTGTCGAACCTGTCGCGTATCGATCAGGAAACGCAGAAGATTTTCAAGCAAGGCAAGTTGATCAAACCGGCCGAGCTGGACGCGCAAATTCGCGACCGCGCGGCGCGTTTCGTCGAGTTCGACTGCTTCCACGAAATCCTGCCCGCGCCGGAAAACCGCATCGTGCCGAGTCGCACGGAAACGGACGCGATCGGTATTGCGCGTCCGGAGATCACGTATCGCATCGACGATTACGTGAAGCGCGGCGCCGTGCATACGCGCGAGGTCTACGCGAACGCGGCGAAAGTGCTGGGCGGCACCGAAATCGAGTATCAGGACGAGTTCGCGCCGAACAATCACATCACGGGCGCGACCATCATGGGCAGCGATCCGCGCGATTCGGTGGTCGACAAGCATTGCCGCACGTTCGATCACCCGAACCTGTTTATTTCGAGCAGCGCGACGATGCCCACCGTGGGCACCGTCAACGTGACGCTGAGCATCGCGGCGCTGGCGCTACGCATGGCCGACCAGTTGAAGAAGGAAGTTTGAACGTGCTGAAGAAAACCTTTTTCTGGCTGCTGGCCGGTGCTTTGACTCTGCCCGCGTTGGTGCAGGCGGCGTCGTCGGTGAGCGGCAACGACAGCGCATTGATCCAGCGCGGCGAATATCTGGCGACGGCCGGCGATTGCATGGCGTGTCATAGCACGGTGAAGGGCAAGCCGTTTGCCGGCGGCTTGCCGCTGAAAGTACCGATGCTCGGCACGATCTATTCAAGCAATATCACGCCCGATCCGCAAACGGGGATCGGCACGTGGTCGCTCGACGACTTCGATCGCGCGCTGCGTAAGGGCGTCTCGAAGGATGGCCACAATCTGTATCCGGCCATGCCGTATGTGTCTTATGCGAAGGTCAGCGACGACGACGTCAAGGCGTTGTACGCCTACTTCCGCTACGGTGTCGCGCCGGTGAATCAGGCCACGCGTGCGAGTGACATTCCGTGGCCGCTCAATATGCGCTGGCCGCTGACTGCGTGGAACTGGCTGTTCCTGACCAACGGTTCCTATCAGGCGAAATCGAACCAGAGCGTCGAATGGAATCGCGGTGCCTACCTCGTGCAAGGCCTCGCGCATTGCAGTACATGCCACACGCCGCGCGGCTTCGCGATGCAGGAGAAAGCGCTCGATGAAACCGGCGGCGATTTTCTCGGCGGTTCGGTGCTGGCGGGTTGGGACGGCTACAACATCACGTCGGCGACCAATAGCGGGATTGGTGGATGGACCCATGCGCAACTCGTGCAGTATCTGCAGACGGGCAGCGTGGCGGGTCTCGCGCAAGCCGCCGGTCCGATGGGCGAAGCGGTGGAGCACAGCTTCTCGAAGATGACGGACGCGGACATCAACGCGATCGCCACTTATGTGCGTACGGTGCCTGCTGTTAGCGACGGCAGCAGGCAGGCAAGAGGGGCATGGGGCAAGCCGGCCACCGACGTGACGCGTCTGCGCGGTGTTGCGATGAGCGACGGTACGCTCGATCCCGCACGGTTGTACCTTGGCAATTGCGCGACTTGCCATCAGGCGCAAGGGAAGGGCACGCCAGATGGGTACTATCCGCCGTTGTTGCATAACACCACGGTGGGCGCATCGAATCCCGGTAACCTGGTGCAGGTGATTTTGCATGGCGTGCAGCGCAAGACTCTCGGTAATGATGTTGGGATGCCGGCGTTTGCGGTGGAGTTGAATGATGCGCAAATTGCCGCGTTGGCCAATTACGTCACGACGCAGTTTGGTAATCCGGCGGCGGCGCAGGTGACGGAGAAGGAGGTGGCGAAGCTGCGGTAGTCGTTGGGTTGAGCAGGGTAGGTAAGATCCGGTCGTATTAAAGCAGATTCGTATTCTTCATTGCTTTAGACGACCGGATTTTTTCTGTTCAACGGGACATAACGCCGCAGCCCGTGCAGGACGGTCTGTTCAAATATCTTTTGCGTTTAACGAATTTTTAATATACGTTTTGCATTGAATTGTTTGCAAATTTGTGAAATTGCAATTCATAATAAATATATTATTGCTTTGCAAATGTCTTAATGCCTAGAATCGCGCCAGAAAATGGATGAGTAGAGGACGGCGTGGTCACACGGGTAGCAGGGTTCGGCGCATTCACGGGAGGGCTGTCACAGCAAAGCCGTCTTATTAAACTGGATACGCCGGCAGGTAATGGCATTCTATTACCTCATCGCGTTGCGGGTCGCTCGCGAATAGGGCGCGATTTTCTGTTTCTGATCGACTGTGTGTCCACTTCGGGAGACGTCGAACTCAAAACGCTCATTGCCCAAAGCGTCACGCTCTGGATACAGCAGACCGATGAGTCTTATCTACCGCATCACGGTTATGTGCATACCGCGCGCCGGTTGGGTGCCGACGGCAGCCTGACCGGCTACCAGCTAGGCTTTTCCTCGTGGATGCATTTCCTGAGGTTTCGCCGCGACCAGCGGCACTGGCAGGACAAGCGCGGCGACGAGATCATCGCCGACGTGTTCAACCAGCATCCGCAGGCGCAGGGCAAGTACCGCTTCGTATTGGCGAAGCCGCTACCCTCGCGTTCGTACTGCCGGCAGGACGAGACCGACTGGAATTTCGTGCACCGCCTGCTGGAGTGCGAAGGGCTATACGGATGCTGGCGGCAAGCGGCGGACGGTCAATCGCACACCCTCGTGATCACCGACCGCCTGGAAACGTTCGACCCGCTGTCGCCCGCGGCAGTCGGTTTCTACCGAGCGGGCACTGGCAGCGAAGCGGATGCGCTTACGCAGTGGTCGGGTACTCGGACACTGCAATCCGTGATGTTGTCGACACGTACGTTCGACTACAAGAGTCCGTCGACGCCGTTCTATCCCAAGGGAACGTCGATTCCGACGCAGGCCAATCAAGGTGCGCTACCCGCCCAGGCGGAAGTCTACGAATATACCGGCGGCTATACGTATGCGGACCAGAATCGCGGCGACGGTCTGTCGAAGATTCGCATGGAGGAATGGGAGTCGCAAGCGAAGCGGTTCGACGGAGTCGGTAGCTTGCGGACGATGGATGCGGGGCGACGGTTTACGCTGAACGGTCATCCGGAGCACGATCAGGACACTGCGGATCAACGCGAATTCGCGACCATCGCGGTCGAGTGCACCATCGAGAACAATCTGCCGCTTTCCGGGCAAGAAGCCAATTACCCGCACAGTCTGAGCAACCAGCTCGCACAGGCGCGTGCCGACGATGCAGATAAAACGTTCAATGTGCGTTGCGCGGACGGCTCAACGGGTTTCTATCGCGTCTCCATTGAGGCACAACGCACGACGGTGCCGTACCGCAGCCCGTTTGAACATCGCAAGCCGGAGGCGAAACTGGAATCGGCCATCGTGGCCGGTCCGAAGGGACAGGAGGCTTACACGGACGAGTTGAACCGGGTGAAGGTTCTTTTCATCTGGGACCGACTCAATCCAGGGGACGAACGTGCGTCGTGCTGGGTGCGCCTCGCGCAGTCCGACACCGGCGACGGCTATGGTGCTGTACATATGCCGCGTGCAGGCGAGGAATTACTGATAGGTCACATCGGGAATGATATCGACCGGCCCGTTGCGCTCCATCGCGTCTATAACGGCGCGGCGAAGCCGCGGTGGCATTCGAACGCGTTGCTTTCCGGTTATCAGTCCAAGGAGTTTGGCGGTGGCGGCGGTTATAACCGGCTTGTGATGGATGATTCCACCTGCCAGAACCGCGTGCAAATCATGAGTAGTCACGGCATGAGCATGCTTCATGTCGGATACCAGATCGTGCAGGACGGCAACTCGCGAGGCGCGTACTTAGGCAGCGGTTTTACGCTGCGCACCGATTATGCCGGCGCGGTCCATGCGGGTGAAGGGCTTTACCTGAGTACGTATCAAACGGGCGCCGGCGGTCAGCCGCTCGACACCACGAAGCCACGCGAAATCCTGGCGCGTGCGGATCTGCTTGTCGAGTCGCTTTCCGCTGCCAGTTCGACAGCCAGAGCTGAGGCTATGAATCCCGGCAGGGAAGCGCTTGCACAATTCGCGAAAGCGACTCAGCACAGCAAGGCGGGCGTAACGAACGGCGGTAGCACGGCGGGCGGCGGCACGGGCAACGCAAATGGCTTCGCCAAACCCGTCATGCTTGGGTCGAGTCCGGAGAGCATCGGCTTTGTCACCCAGGCGTCGGCGCAGATAGTGGCGGACGATCATCTGAATTTCGTCAGCGGCAAGGACACGTATTGGGCTGTCGGCAAATCGCTCGTTGCGAGCGTCGCCGACAAGATCAGCGTGTTCGTTCAGCGCGCAGGCATGAAACTGATTTCGGGCCAAGGCGCCATCGATATTCAGGCGCTTGCCGATCAGTTGCGGTTACTTTCCGAACTCGGCTTAACGCTCAAGAGCAATAACGGCAACATCGAGATCGACGCGAAAACCGAGCTGATGCTCAAGTGCGGGGGCTCGTACATTCGCATCACGCCGCAAGGTATTGAGGACGGCACGCGCGGCGTGCGCACGATTAAATCGGCGTCGTTCAGCAGGCAGGGGCCTGGTTCGGTGGCGGAGCATATGAACAGCTTGCCGACGCCAAGGTTTAACGATCCGTACATCTTGCGTGACCGAATCACCGGCGACTTACTGAAAAACCACCCATACGAGATCGTGCGTGCAGACGGCACACGCTTAAGCGGTATCACGAACGAACTAGGTCAGACCACCGAGCAGAAAAGCCAGGACATCGAATCCCTGGTGATTCGAGCGCTACGGCCCAGCACGGCCAGCGCATGAGTCGCCGAATGAACCGACAGTAAACGACGAGACCTATGAGCGAAAATCAGCCCCATAGTTCGGGCACAGCTAACGCGGCTCCTGGCGATGACGACGCGGAGCAGCAAGTCGTAAGCCTGATGGGACGCCCGGATGCAGAGGGTCATTCGTATGCGCATGCGACCTTGACCCCCGCCGACGATACCCGCCCGAAAGAGACGTTCCACGATCTCCGCCCGATTATCCCAGTGATCTTTATACCGGGTGTGATGGGCACGCCACTCGCCAACAAGGACACTGGCGACGAGGCATTCTTCGCGCCGAACCTCGATACGGTTGGAGCGACGATCGCCGGACTGGGTTCGGTCCTCGCCGGGTGGTTCCGCAGTGCATCGTCGCGTGAAGAACGGTTCGATCCGTTCAGCGTCGAGGCGACGCCGCTTGGCCCAATTATCAATCTGGGGCAGGGTGCCACGATTGGTGAGAGTGAACTCCTTACTCGAGATGAGGCGCGACGTCGCGGTTGGGGTTCAGTCTATCGAACGAGCTATCAACCGGTTCTGCTGTGGCTCGAGCAACAACTGAATAATCCCATGCTGTGCGGCAAACTGAAGGGAGCATGGTGTGAGCCTGATCCAACGGGTGACAAGTGGGCGCTCCATCCGATTCTTGGAACCGATCCGAAGCGATACGGTGCATACGGGCAAGGCGAGGCGATCACCGAGGATTCACCGGAATTCAAGCGTTTCATCAAGTTTCAGTATCGAGTCTATGCGATCGGCTATAACTGGCTGCAGTCCAATGAGGATTCTGGACGTGACGTGATCAGCGGCTCTGACTACGTCGACCCGAAGACGAAGAAGACGACGCGGCTGATGGGTATCACCGAAATCTGCAAGGAAAACCATACGGGCAAGGCGATCGTGTTGACGCACTCGATGGGTGGGTTGGTGGCCCGATTCGCGGTGATTTCACATGGTGCCGAGAGTTCGATACACGGCGTGTTTCATGGCGCACAACCGGCGACCGGCGCGCCGCTGGCGGCGAAACGTTTTCGGACGGGAGGCGGTAGCGAAGGCGGTATCAATGGTTTCGTCAACGGTAGCCTGATGGGTCGCGATGCCGACGAGTTCGTTGCGGTGACGGCAAATGCGCCGGGACCGCTGGAGCTGCTACCGATGCCCGACTATGACAATGGCGAGGCATGGTGGATTTTTGCGCGTCCGGACGGACAGGTGATGATGAAGTTTCCGAAAAACGGCGATGCGTATAACGATCTGTATATGAATTCAAAGTGGTACGGTCTGCTGCCGAAGGCGGAGAAGTTGGATCCGGCGGGGATTGTGAAGAAGCGGCTTGATAGCATGGGTCATCACCAAACCGTATCCGACAATTTCAGTAATACGATGCTGCAGGTCGTGACGCGCCAGAGCCAATTGAAGAATAGTTACCACAGTAAAACGTATGTGGCGTATGGCAATGGCGGACCACGTCACGACTCGCCGTCCGACACGAAGCCTGAGTCCGGCGATAAGGGCCCGCCAGCCACCGAGAAAGGCAAGGAGACGAAGGATCTGTTGACATGGGGGAAGGCAATCGGGACAGGAGATGTGCCGTCGGACGTGACAGAGGCAGAACTCAAGGCCGCCACCTTTATGCACGACTCGCTGAGTGGAGACGTGCGGGTATTTCTTGAGCGACGCAAGCTGAGCGTCACTTTCACAATTCAAAAGACGAACACGGTGCCGAGCGCTAGTGACAAGACTGATTGGGCAAAAGTGGCGATTAAAACAGGCATCATTCCAGGTGATGGCACGGTGCCGGCATGGTCGTCCCAAGCGCAGGCTCGCGGGTTGAATCCTGCGGTGAAAGGTGAACCGGCCAAAGGCATACAAATGGCATTCGAACAGCAGGGATACGACCATATGGGTAGCTACGAGCATCCTTGGACGCGCTGGGCACTTCTCTACAGCGTGGTCCAGATCGTTAAGGACGTTGACGTACCGGGAGGGGCGTGATGACTAGCTCCGCCCGTTTTTTTCTTCTATTGGCAAGTCTGTGTGCCTGCTCTATCGCATTTCCTGCGGAGCCAACGATGAATAATTCCCCGCTATCCAAAGCACGTCCGTGGTGTGTCGGCCGTCTCGTGTTCGATCGGCCCGCCATAAGCGAGATCTCAAATGAGAGTTACGTGTACAGAGGGGACAAGCTCGTAACGACTCACAACGTATCACTTGATGCCTATCGGGAGAAAGTCGACGCGAGGGAGAGTGAATTGCGTACCAGGCAGCGCGTAAATCCTGTCAATCTAAGTGAGAGGACAGGGCATGCATGGCTGGAAAAGGCATTCTCGCCAGTCAAAGACTCACGGGTTTTTATCTACCAGGAAGGGGTGGCGAAGGCAATTCAATTGCCGTTCAACTCGGAGGGCTATATCTTTGCGGATCACACGCTCTTCCATACGACGGGCGGTATCGGATCGTCTGGCCTTGACGACTCTGAGAACATCTACAACGACACCTACAGACGCTTCAAGGCGCGCGACAACTGGACCGTACCGACAGAATCCGGTTTCTGTATCGACGGAGGAATCGTTACCGGTTCAAATGTCCATACGGAAGAAGTCAGCCAGTCGTTTGCGCTGATGCCACCGCGCCCCGCGTTACTGCTCATCAAGATGCGCGATTCGATGGACTATGATCAGGGTCAGCCGCTCACCAAAAACCTGTCCGAACTGCGCGCAAAACTTAATCGTATGCCCGGCAGCTATCACATCCTGCGCAAGGGCAAGCGACCGATCGCTGGCATGGATGCCGAAGAAGTGCTATTCGCGCTCAAGGACGGGGCGGTCACGGTCTATCGCTTCTATCTGCTCGCGCCGGGCAATCCGGCCACGCCGGCACAACCGCATACATCGATAGAGTTGTTGCTGGGTACGTCGCCGCGCGACGATTTTCCGCCAGATCAGGCCACCTCGCCGCTCGATGAGTCTGGAGCGCTTCAGCTCTGGGACACATTGCTGAACAGTCTTCGCGTGAAACCGGGCGAGATCTAACCGGAGAGGCCAACGATGCGGCGCTTCGACATTGTGAAAGGCGACAAAACGACGACTGGCGGCGATGGTAACGACCTGCCTGGAGGGCGCGAGCAGGCCTACGAAGCTGATCCGGTCCAGCGATGCGCACGCCGCATTCCGCGGCGACGGCGACCACTTACCCAACAACAGATCGGGGCAATTCCCCAGCCACCCCCACCGTGATCGCGGATCCGAAATCCGCTTAATCATCCACCCCTGCCGAATTACCCGCCCAACCACCTACGCCCTTCACCGTCGCGTGGAACGGTGCTTGCTCGCCCCCATTCACAACGTGTCGCAGGACGACACGCACAGGGACGCACCACGAGTGCAGGGATAAGGGATAGATACATGGCGCGACATAAGGCCGACGTTGCTGACGATGACTTCGAGATTTACGCGAGCTATCACGGAACAGGCGACGGCCGTTACGTAGGTGGGCTGAAGGTAGTCAGAAAAGCAGACAGGAGACTCCTGTTTCCATTCGATGGCGCCCCCGAGATCGGTCCTTACGCGACCGCCGACGAGGCGCGCCGTGCCGCGATCGACTATGGTCGCGAGATCGTGGCCGCCGATCGCGCGGCCCCGGAACCATGACGTCGGACACACGAATCGTCGCGCTCGCCATGACGTTCTCCTTTTTACAAAAATGACCGGGACCTCCGCTTTCCGAGCCGCACCGGCCGTGCGGACCGAATCGGCGGAAACACTGCGCGAAGCCGCTCAACGCATGGTCCACGGTCGCGGACCGGTTGTTGCTGCACCCATCAGGTAGCCGACAGGCGAGTCAAGGAGAACGACATGCAACAGAACGACGCGCAGCACCGCGAAAGCGCTAATAGCGATCAGCCCGACAATGGCGAAAGCCGGCAAGGCCTTCCCGCCAGGACGACCAACGTATGGAACGTGTCGCCGGAAACGAAACAGCGCAACAAACCGAGCGGCACGCATTACGTCGAACCGAGCCCGCTCGGCATCGAACCAGTCGAGCAGACCGGCGTCGATAAGGCCACCAATCCGCCGCGTTCATCGGAGCATGCCGCGCAGACCGCCGAAGTGCCGCTCGGCACCGGCGCTCACGGCGAGCCTCCAGGCGGTGGCGGCCGCGAGTCACAACGCAAGGAGTAGGCGGCGCTGCGCCACCCGCCATAAGGCCCCCGCACCCGCACCCGCACCCGTACGCACAGGAGCGAACCATGTTCAACGATTCGAAGCACGGTTTCGACGCGGCGCAGACCGAGTACGAAGCCTTCATGCTGGAGCCGCACGACTGGGTGCCGAACAACCACAAACTACCGGTCGTGATTTATCGCCGGGCACTTTTGCCCGATAGCGGCGACCTTGCCGCGGCCTTCGAGATTCTGTTCGAGCGCAACGATTGGCCGCCGCAATGGCGCGACGGCATCTTCGACTATCACCATTTCCACGCCACCGCGCACGAGGTGCTCGGCGTCGCGGACGGTTCCGCGCAGGTGATCGTCGGCGGTCCGGGCGGTAGGGTAGTGACCGTGTCCGCGGGCGATGCGTTGCTGCTGCCCGCCGGGACCGGCCATTGCCTGCAATCGTTCGCGCGGCATTTTTAGGTGGTGGGCGGTTATCCGCAGGGGCAGCAGTGGGACATCCGTCGCGAAGCGCTCACGCCGCAAGAAATGACCGCGATGAACGCGTTGCCGTTCCCGCCATTGGATCCGATCGACGGCCAACTCGGCCCGCTGGTCGAGTTCTGGTTGCATGCCGCTTGAAGCGCAGTGACGGGTGCCTCGGTGTCGAGCGTTGCGTCGAAGTCGACACCGCAAGCGTCCTGAAAGATCCATCGCCGGTATGGCGCCGATTATCGTGCCCGCCTGGCAACTAGCGTGCAGAATCGCGCGCATCGGCGCATCATCGGTGAGCCTGTGCGGTTTCCCTGCGTCATCCCCTGAACACCACCACCGGCCACGCTCGCCGAATCGCTGAAACGGCGCGGCATGCCGGCCATGTTCCCAACCGCCGAACAAGGAGTGTCCCCATGCAAAACGATCCCGCCCTCGACCAGTTGTGCATCAACACGATTCGCACGCTGGCCATGGACGCCGTGCAAAAGGCCAATTCCGGTCACCCCGGCACGCCGATGGCGCTGGCGCCGGTTGCTTACCATCTGTGGCAAAACCATCTGCGTTACGATCCGGACGAGCCGTTGTGGCCGAATCGCGACCGCTTCGTGCTGTCGGTGGGGCATGCGTCGATGCTGCTGTACTCGCTGCTGCATCTGGCCAAAGTCAAGGCCGTGGACGAAGAAGGCCACGCGACCGGTGGCCCCGCGGTATCGCTGGACGATATCGAACACTTTCGCCAACTCGGCAGTAAGACGCCGGGCCATCCCGAGTACCGCATGACCACTGGCGTGGAAACGACTACGGGGCCGCTCGGCCAAGGGCTCGGCAACAGCGTCGGCATGGCAATGGCCGCGCGCTGGTACGAGAGCCGCTTCAACCAGCCGGATGCGCCGCTATTCGACTACCGCGTGTACGCGTTATGCGGCGATGGCGACATGATGGAAGGCATCTCGCACGAAGCGGCATCGCTCGCGGGACACCTGAAACTGTCGAACCTGATCTGGATCTACGACAGCAATCGCGTCACGATTGAAGGCCACACCGACCTTGCGTATAGCGACGACGTGGAGAGCCGCTTTCGCGGTTACAACTGGCACACGCTGCACGTCAACGACGCGAACGACGCCGCCGCGCTCGAAGCCGCGTTCGTCGAGGCGAAAAGCATCACGGACCGGCCGACGCTGATCGTGGTGCACAGCATTATCGGTTGGGGTTCGCCGCATAAGCAGGACACGTCGGCGGCGCATGGTGAAGCGCTCGGCGTCGAAGAGGTTGCGCTAACCAAGAAGGCGTACGGTTGGCCCGAAGACAAATTCTTCTACGTGCCGGACGGCGTGCACGAACGTTTCGCGCAAGGCATCGGCGCACGCGGCAAGGCGGCGCGCGCCGAATGGCTCGCCAGGCACGATGCGTATAACAAGCAGTATCCGGAACTCGCGCGTGAATTCGCGTTGATCGAGGCGCACGAATTGCCCACCGGCTGGGACAGCGACATTCCCACTTTCGAGGCGGACCCGAAAGGCCTCGCGTCGCGCGATTCGTCGGGCAAGGTGCTCAACGCCATCGCCGCGCGTGTGCCGTGGATGATAGGCGGCGCGGCGGATCTGTCGCCGTCCACCAAGACCAATCTGAAATTCGAAGGGGCGGGCAGCTTCGAAGCGGATAACTACGGCGGCTGCAATCTGCACTTCGGCATTCGCGAACATGCCATGGGCGCGGCGGTCAACGGCCTCGCGCTGTCGAACTTGCGGCCGTTCGGCTCGACCTTCCTGATCTTTAGCGACTATATGAAGCCGCCGATTCGTTTGTCGGCCATCATGGAAGTGCCGGCGATCTACGTCTTCACGCACGATTCGATCGGCGTCGGCGAAGACGGTCCGACCCATCAACCGATCGAACAACTGGCGTCGCTGCGTGGCGTGCCGGGGCTCACCGTGCTGCGTCCCGGCGACGCCAACGAAGTGGCCGAGGCGTGGCGCGTGGCGCTGTCGCATCCGCGGCGGCCGTCGTGCATCGTCGTGTCGCGTCAGGCGTTGCCGACGCTCGACCGCAGCCGTTATGCGTCCGCGCAGGGCGTGCGGAAGGGCGCCTACGTGCTCGCCGATGCACCCGACGGGCAGAAGCCGCAAGTGATCCTGATGGCGACCGGCAGCGAATTGTCGGTATGCGTCGACGTCTACGAAAAGCTCAGAAGCGAGGGCATCGCGGCGCGCGTGGTGTCGATGCCGTCGTGGGATGTGTTCGAGCGTCAGGACGAGGCGTATCAGGACGAGGTACTACCGGACGACGTGGTGGCGCGTGTGGCGGTGGAGCAGGCGGCGACGCTGGGCTGGGATCGTTATGTGGGCCGGCACGGCGCGCAGGTGGTGATGCATACGTTCGGCGCGTCCGCGCCGCTCGCCGATCTGAAGAAAAAATTCGGCTTTACGCCGGAGCACGTGTATGAGGCGGCGAAGCAGCAGATTGCGAGGGCGCAGGGAAAGCGGAGTTAGGCGCTTCCTGACGGGGTAATTCGGTGCGCTTCGATCCGCACGACACGCAGTACAAAACCGGCGGCGTAGAAACCGCCGGTTTTTTATGTCATGCCGGCAACCGCGGTTTCAACACACCCGCGCTCCCCGTCAATTTGCCGGAATCGTCACCACCGGCGCCTTGCTGCTCGTATCCGCCTCGGCCAGTGCCATCAGATTCTGCACGACAGTGAACGCGTATTTCGAATCGAAGTCGTTGCGGTCCACCCAATACACGGACGGGCCATAAGCAATCATCACATACACGTCGTCGGGCGGCGTCTTGCCGGAATGGACGATGATCGTCGGCCGCGTCTCGCCGCCGATCAGACCGACGGTCGGCTTGGTCGACCCATCGTCGATGCGCGCGACGGGCACCTGCACCTGCGCGCCCAGGTCGCTCAGAATGCCGAGCACCGAACGCGTCACCATCGGAATACTGTCGCCCTTTTTCGATGACGACGACGGCCCGTAGACGATCTCATACGTGCGCGTCGCCGAAGACAGATGCAGCAGCTTGCGCACCCGCGCGAGATCCGCGCCGGTTTGCGGCGACTCGCCGCTGGTGGCCGCGCCCATTACCAGATACACGCCCATCTGGCCGCTCTTGCTGTCGGCCTGGCGCGACTCGACATTCAGTTCGCCCGCGAGCTGCAGACGGCGCAGCGCTTGCAGCAACTCGAAGAAGCCCGGCGCGCCCGCGCTGTTTTCGCCGCCAAGTGCGTTGCCGTTCTGCAAGCCGCCTACCGATTGCGCGGTGATACGCAGCAACAGATCGATCGGGATGCCGCCTTCGGCAAGCGGCAATACCAGCGACGGCGCGAGCGGCCGGATGTACGCGGACGCGAATGCCTCGCCGGTGGTCGGCGTGAACGTGAAGGTTGGATGATTCGAATAGGACACGCTGCCGGTGGCGAGCGCGTAGCTCGGCTGGCTGCCGGAACCGGCGTTGGCGGTGGCGCCGGCGGTGGTGTCGAACGTGTAGGCGGCGATGATGCTGCTGACGGTCAGGAAGGCGGGGGCATCGCCGTAACGCAGGCCGACCACGGCGGCGAGAATCTCGCGTTTCTTGGCGTCGCCTAGCGCGCGGGCGTAGTCGACCTGGTCGGCTTTGAGGCGCGAGGGTCCGATATGCACACAGGCCGACGTGAGGCAGGCCGCGCAAAGTGCCGCGGCGACAGAAGCGGTTCTGATCATGGCAACGAGAAAGGCGGAGCGTAATCCGCTGAAGAATGAGCCCGCAACGCCGGTAGCAGGGCGCATTCCCGCGCCTCGCATGGGCGCGGTCGATTCGTTGTTTCAGCCGATGAATAGGGGCTTCACGCATGACCGGTGCGTGTTGCGCCGCCGCGCAAAATCTGCCGTTGCGTTGCAAGATTTGCAGGAACGTGGCACGCGCTGCACGAGATGGCCGAGCCGACCGCTCGCGCTCCGCCGCTTCGCGCGAGTCAACGTTCGGCCGCGGTCTGCCCGAGGCCATCGGCAGCATCGTCAAGCGTGCTCCGGTACGCGCGCGACTGCATCTCGGCGAGCCGGCTCAACGTTCGCGACAGATCGTGCGCGCCTTCCAGCCCGGCGAGCGCCGCTTCGATCGGCCGATCGGACGCGATGAACAGCGCCCGCTTACGGTCATAGAAAATATCGACCAGCCAAACCAGTCGCTGCAGCGTGTGCGATTTCGTGAGCCAGTCGGTATGCAGGTTGTCGAGAATCAGCCCATGCCATTGCCCGGCGAGATCGAGATAGTCGAGGTGCGAACGGCTCGCCACGCACAGGCTCTCGAAGTCCGCCCACAGCAAAGCGGCGCCTGCCGCGCGGGCGGTGAGCGGCCGGCCCGCCGCGCTCAGCGTGACCGGTTCGAGGCTCGCATCGCCGCCTTCATGGCGCACGAAAATCTGCCGCAGCGCGTGGTGATTAGACGGGTCGAGCGGCGCGAAGAAACGCGGCGCCTCGGCTTCTTCACCACCGAAACGATAGTCACGCGTGCCGTCGAAATGGATCACGGTGAAGCAGCGCTCGATCTGTTCGATGGTCGGCAGAAAGCGGTCGTGAAACTCCGGGTCGGACAGTAGCGCATCAGGCGCGTAATTCGAGGTCAGCACGATGCGTGCGCCGAGGCCGATCGCGGTGTCGAGGAAACGGCCCATCAGGAACGCGTCGGCGATATCGTGCACATGGAACTCGTCGAAGCACAGCAAGTCGATCCCGTCGAGCCACTGCCGCGAGACCGAACCGAGCCGATCGTCGCCGCGCGGTTCGCTGACAAGCCGCCGGTTCATCTCGCGAAGGAATTCGTGGAAGTGCAAACGCCGCTTGCCGCAGGTAGCCAGTTCGAACACGGTGTCGACCACGAGGCTTTTGCCGCGACCCGGCAGGCCGTGACAATAGACGCCCTGACGCTCCGACGCGGCGTTGACCTTCTCACCCCGAGCCTGCGAATGCAGCAGCGCGACGAGCGCCGCGATCGCATCGCGCTGGGTGGCGTCGGGCTCGATGCCGCGCGCGGCGAGGCTGCGGGTAATCTGAGTCGGGTCAAGCATGAGCGAGCACCCCGCGGCATGACGGGGCATACGTGATCGGGAAGGCGGCGAAGTCGTTGAACATGGATGGCGGGCGGGAAGCGAGCGCATCAGTTTAACAAGGGCTGCCGGCCGGGCTCAAACCCGCTGCCGTCCCAACACCTGCTGCAACTCGCGCGGGTCGACCGGTTTCGTGAAGTGATGATCGAAGCCCGCTTCCACCGCGGTCTGTTTGTCCTGCTGCTGTCCCCAGCCCGTCACCGCGATCAGCAAGATGCTCGCACCGCCGTACTCGCGACGAACCCGTCGCGCGACTTCGTAGCCATTGAGCCTTGGCAACCCGATATCGAGAATCACCGCGTGCGGCGCGAATTCACCGATCAACGCCAGCCCCGCGAGGCCGTCGCCGGCCGTGCGCACTTCGTGGCCTTCGAGTTCGAGCACCATCGCGAGACTGTCCGCCGCATCCGCGTTGTCGTCGACGATCACGACCCGCAGGCCGGCCACGCGCGTGGGCTCGGGCAGGGTGTGGTCGGCCGGTGCGGACGCGGCGCGCGACAGCGGCAGGCGGATCATGAATTCGCTGCCGGCGCCCGCGCCGTCGCTGAACGCCGCGACCGTGCCGCCGTGCAATTCCGCGAGCCCGCGCACCAGCGCGAGACCAATGCCGAGGCCGCCTTGCGAGCGGTCGAGCGCGGGCGCCAGTTGCGAGAACATTTCGAATACGCTGTCCAGATGCTCGTGGGGAATGCCGATGCCGGAATCGCGCACCACGATCACCGCCTCATCGCCTTCACGCTCGGCGGCGAGCGAGATGCGTCCGCCCGGCGGCGTGTACTTGGCCGCGTTGTTCAGCAGGTTCAATATCATCTGCGAAAGGCGCGTGGGGTCGGCGTCGAGATAAAGCGCTTCGCGCGGCAGCGTCACGCTCAGATGATGCGATGAAGCCTGCACGGTGGGCCGTGCCGCTTCCATGGCCGATTGCATTGCGCGGGCGAGTTCGAGGCGTTGCTTGCGCAACTCCAACTTGCCCTGCGTGATGCGCGAGACTTCCAGCAGGTCGTCGACCAGATGCGTCATATGTTGCAACTGCCGGTCGAACACGTCGCGCGACCAGTTCAGCTGCGGATCGGCAAATTCCTTGAGCCGCAAAATTTCCAGCACGTTGCGCATCGGCGCGAGCGGATTGCGCAACTCATGCGCGAGCGTCGCCAGAAATTCGTCCTTGCGACGATCGGCTTTCGAGAGTTCGAGATTCAACCGCTGCAATTGCTGCTCGGCGCGCCGGCGTTCGGTGATGTCGCGGCTCACGCACACGGCGCCGTAGATGTCGCCGCGCGCATTCGCCAGCGGTTTCACGACGGTGTCGCACACGCCGCGCGAGCCATCGCGGCGCACGAACGGCAATTCGCCGCGCCAGGTGCCGTCGGCGGCGAGCGCGGCGAAGGCCTCGCGGCGAATCCGCAATGCCTCGTGCTGCGAGTGGAACATCGTGACGGGCTTGCCGAGAATTTCGCGTCGCCGATAACCCAGCATGCGCTCGCCGCCCACGTTGAAGTCGGTGATATTGCCGCGCAGATCGGTAATAACGATCGCGTCGCTCAGGTGCTCGAAAATCGCCGCCTGGCGCAGCAGCACGGTCTGCGCTTCCTTGCGCTCGGTAATGTCGATGCCGAGGCCGTAGACGGTCAGCGGCTCGCCCTGGCGGTCATAGGTCGCGCGGCCGCGGCCTTCCATCCAGCACCAGTCGCCGCTCGCATGCAGAAAGCGGAATTCCACGACATAGTCGTCGCTGCTCGCCAGCGCGCGTTCCACCGCCTCGTTGAGCGCGATCAGGTCGCCGGGATGAATCAGTTCGAAGAAGCCGCCGGGCATCTTCGCGAAGCGTCCTTCGGCGTAGCCCGCGAGCGCTTCCAGTTCGCGGCTCCACCAGAACTTGCCGGACTTCGGCTCGTGCGACCACGCGCCCATGCGCGCGCCGCGCATGGCCAGGCTCAACACGTCGCGGCTTTCCTGCAACTCCTGTTGCGCGCGCTGATGCGCGGCCACGGATGCTTCGGCATTGCGCCGTGCGAGTAGCAATTCCTGCTCGTACTTATGACGATCCTCGACGATCAGCACCGCGATCTCGATGAAGTCGGCGTCGCCGTGACGGCGCCATGTCGCATTGAGCAGCATCGGCACCATGTGGCCGTCGCGGTGCACCATGTTCAGTTTGATCTCGGCCACCGAACCCTGCAGTTGCAGCAGCGGCGCCCAATGCGTTTGATAAAACACCTTGCCGCCGGCACTCAGCAGATCGTGCAAATGTTTCAGGTCGGTGAGTTCGGCTGCGTCATAGCCGAGCCAATCGCAGAAGGTCGCGTTGACGCGCAGCATACGGCCATGGCGATCGGTCAGCAGCAAGCCGCAAGCGGCGTGCTCGAATAGTGCGTCGGCGGAAGGCTGTGGGCGGTCCATGCTTGATAGGGCGTTATCGGACCCGTGGGCCGGTCGAGGCGAGGATGCTCGGCGTCGTGGTTCGTTTGCCGCTGGCGGTAGCCGGAAGTTCGTTGCGCTGCGCGATGCTCATCGTGGTGTCCTGAAGCCTGCTGGGCGTAAAGCGGCGACTGCGCCAGGCCCGCCGGCTTCGAAGGATGTTACCGCAGTCTCGCGGCAAGTCGGCACTCATATGAGGCATCGCGGCGGTAGGCGAGCCACAGGCGTTCAGGCGCGGCGAACCCGGACCTGCTTGTGACGGCGGCCTCGCGGTTTGGTTCCGGATTGACAGGCCTGGAGAGGGTGAGCGTCAGACATGCCGCGCGTTCATGCGATACGCATTGACGACGTCAGACTGTTCCTCATGAAACGGCTTCAACCGGTTTTGATGGCGGGCAAGGGCGCGTCGGCCGGTTCGAGTCCGAAGCGTTCGTACTGGGAGATCACCTGCGCGCCGAACAGCAGCAGGGTGGCGAGCCATTCGAGACTGAACAGGATCACGATAGCCATGGTCAACGAGCCGTACACCACACTGACCTGCGAGAGCGTGGCGAAATACCAGACCAGCACATGACGGGTGATTTCCCACAGAACGGCCGCGACCACGCCGCCGAACAGCGCATGCTTGAGCGACGGCTTGCCGACCGGCATGACCAGATAGATCGACGTCAACACGAAGATTTCGCCGGCCAGGCCCAGCAGATACAACACGACTCGCGAGAGCCCTTGCAGCGACACGTGCAGCCCGAACAGATCGACCCCTTCGGCACCGATCGCTTCGAGGCCACTCGACACGAACGTGACGATCAGCAGGCCGACGCCGAGAAACAGGATGTAGCAATACGGCAGCAACGCCGACAGCAAAAAGTGCCGCCGCCTGACAACCACGCGATGAACGAAGATCAACGACATCGCGTTTTCGAGCACGGTGAATGCGAGCGAACTGAAGAAAATCATCGTCACCAGCAACACCCAGCCGATCACCGCGCGATGCGCCAGAAAATTCGCGAGTTCACGCACCAGCGCCGTCGACTGACCCGGCACGAGCCATTGCAGAAGATGCCCGAGCGCGTTCAGCAACACATGCTGCGGAACCATCCGCGACAGCACGATCACGATCAGAATCAGCAAGGGCACGATGGACAGCAGCGCGTAATACGCCACCGCGCCCGCGAGCAGCAGGCCCTGGTTCGCACGGAACGCCTTCAGCGTTTGCAGCACGAAGCTGCCGGGATGTTTCGCGACATATAGCGCGTGTTCGTCGATGAGCATTTGCATAGGGCCTCGCGGCGCACGGGGCGGACGGTGACGGAATGCCATGCGGGCCGGCGTGCTGAACTCTGCTGCGTGAACTGAAGCAAGAACGCAGCCATACTGGGGGTGAAATGCCTGATGGAGCGTGGATAGCAGGCTGGCAGTGCTTTCCTTGCTGTCTACGTCATTTTGGCGCGCGCCGCGTGCGCGTCAGGAATACAGTTTGCTTGACGCTGCGCAGCAAGCCTTACCGGTGGCGGCGGTCGCAGGCATTTCGCAACGGGCCGATGGAGCCACCGCAACGGAGCCGCGATTGACTAACGCGTTTGACAATCATCATGTGAAGCAGGATCGGATTCACGACGACAAGCCGGACCTCGTCGTCGCGCGACCCGAAGGGTTGTACTGCGCGGCGGGCGACTTCTTCATCGATCCATGGCGGCCGGTCGATCGCGCCGTGATCACGCATGCGCATTCCGACCACGCACGCTTCGGTCATCGCCATTATCTTGCGGCGCGGGCTGGGGCCAACGTGCTGCTATCGCGTTTGCCCGGCATTACGCTGCAGACGCTCGCTTACGGTGAACGTCTCACGATCGGCGACACCGTCGTCTCGCTGCATCCCGCCGGCCATGTGTTGGGTTCCGCGCAAGTGCGGATCGAACACGCCGGGCGCGTGTGGGTCGCCTCGGGCGACTACAAGCTCGACCCCGATCCCACCTGCGACGCGTTCGAACCCGTGCGCTGCGATACGTTCATCACCGAGTCGACCTTCGGCCTGCCGATCTACCGGTGGGACGCGCCGCAAAGCGTGTTCGACGGCATCAATTCCTGGTGGCGCCACAACGCCGCCGAAGGCCGCGCGTCGGTACTGTTCTGCTATTCGTTCGGCAAGGCGCAGCGCGTGCTGGCCAGCGTCGACGCGGCCATCGGCCCAATCTTCTGTCATGGCGCCGTCGAGCCGCTCAATCGCGCGTATCGCGAAGCCGGCGTGCTTTTACCGCCGGTCAGGCTGGTTAGCGAAATCGAGCGCAAGGACAAGGCGATGTTCCGCGAGGCGTTGATCGTGGCGCCGCCGTCCGCGCAAGGCAGCGCGTGGCTCAAACGCTTCGGCGACTATAGCGACGCGTTCGCGTCGGGCTGGATGCGTCTGCGCGGCGCGCGCCGCCGACGCGGCGTCGACCGTGGCTTCGTGCTGTCGGATCACGCCGACTGGCCCAGCCTGCAAAACGCGATTCACGCGACGCAGGCCGGCCGCGTGATCGTCACGCATGGTTCGGTCGAACCGATGGTGCGTTGGTTGCGCGAGCAAGGACTCGAAGCGGGCGCGTTTGAAACGCAATACGGCGACGACACGGTCGAAGCGGATGCGGCGGGCGCGGACGAAATGGCGTCCGCGCAGGACAGTGATGCCCTCCCCAGCGCGAGCACGCCATGAAACGCTTCGCCGCCCTGTACACGGCGCTCGACGCCAGCACCTCCACACACGACAAACTCGAGGCGCTGACCGCCTATTTCTCCGTGGCCGCGCCGGAAGACGCCGCGTGGGCGTCGTACTTGCTCGCCGGCGGTAAGCCGCGTCAATCGGTGCCCACCCGCCAGTTGACCGAGATCGCGCGCGAACGGGCCGGCCTCCCGCCGTGGCTATTCGAAGAGTCGTATCACGCGGTCGGCGATCTGGCCGAGACCATCGCGCATATCTTGCCGCCTGCTCAACGCAGTTCCGAATTAGGTCTTACGCAATGGATCGAGCAACGCGTGCTGACACTGCGCGGCATCGCGCCCGACGAACTACGTACACGTTTGCTCAGCTATTGGGATGAACTCGACTGGAGCGGTCGTTTTCTGTTGACCAAATTGATCGGCGGCGGTTTTCGGGTCGGCGTGGCGCGGCAACTGGTGGTGCGAGCGTTGGCGGAGGTGGCGGGCGTCGACCCCAAGCGGATCGCGCAACGCATGGTCGGCTGGACAGACTCGCAACAGAAGCCCGATGCCGCGCGCTATCTGCGTTTGATCGCGCCACCGGCCACGGACAAAGACAGCGACGCGCAGCACGACCCGTTCAGGCACGACAGCGATCTCGGCCTGCCGTATCCGTTTTTTCTCGCGCATCCGTTACAGGCCGATCCGGCGACGCTCGGCGCGCCGTCGCTGTGGCAGATCGAATGGAAGTGGGACGGCATACGCGCACAGCTGGTTAAACGCGCGGGCCGCGTCTGGCTGTGGTCGCGCGGCGAGGAGTTGATCACGGACCGCTTTCCCGAAGTCGCGGCGCTTGGCGAAGCGTTGCCGGACGGCTGCGTGATCGACGGCGAAATCCTTGCATGGCAGCCCGGCGCGAATGCGCCTTTGCCGTTCGCGCGACTGCAACCGCGCATTGCACGTAAAACGCTGACCAAAAAGATTCTCGCCGAATCGCCCGCCACCTTCCTTGCCTACGACCTGCTCGAAGGGCAAGGCAAGGATCTGCGCACGACGCCGCTCGCGCAACGGCGTGTGCAACTCGATGCGCTGGCCGTGTCGATCGACGGCACGCCGGCGCGCGACCTGCTGCGCGTGTCGCCCTTGATCGACGCGCCGGACTGGCAGACGCTCGCCGCACTGCGCGACGACAGCCGCGCACGCGGTGTGGAAGGTCTGATGCTGAAAGAGCGCGACTCGATGTACGGCGTGGGCCGCACCAAAGCATCGGGCACCTGGTGGAAGTGGAAGATCGATCCGTACGCGGTCGACGCCGTGCTGGTCTATGCGCAACGCGGTCACGGCCGCCGCGCGAGTCTCTACACGGATTTCACGTTCGCGGTGTGGGACGAAGCGAACGGCATGCGCACGCTCGTGCCGTTCGCGAAGGCGTATTCCGGCCTGACCGACGACGAAATGCGCCAGGTCGACGCGATCGTACGCAAGACCACGATCGAAAAATTCGGCCCCGTGCGCAGCGTCACGCCCACGCTTGTGTTTGAAATCGGCTTCGAAGGTATTCAGGCTAGCCCGCGTCATAAATCGGGCGTCGCGGTACGTTTTCCCCGCATGCTGCGCTGGCGGTCCGACAAAACCATCGACGACGCTGACACGCTCGCTATGCTCAAAGGATTTATCGACGATCGAGCGGGATAACCCTCAGAGCGGAAACCCTGGAAACACCGCTGTCTTTTATTGACGCGCCCCGAGTTAACTGCATGCTATCGACGTGACCCGCCTCCGCGAGTTCATCCGATGAGAGACGCATATTGCCGGATCGCGGGAGCGAATCTTGCGCGCATGCCGCGGGTTGTGCGCACAGGGCGCTGGTAGAACAAGGAGAAAAGGGTGAGGCTCGACGACAGAATGGACGACAACGAGGACGTCGTGGTGTGGCGGCCGATTCAGTACGCCATGGCTTCGCATCGTCGCGTGCTGGTGGTGGACGACTACCGCGAAGCGGCGGAGGCTTTGCAGATGCTGCTGAACGCGGACGGTTTCGAATGCCGCGCGCTGGAAGACCCGCTGGCCGTGTGCGAGATGGCCTGCGAATGGCAACCGTTTGCGGTCGTGCTGGACATCAAGATGCCGGGGCTGGATGGGCTGGAACTGGCGCGGCGTTTGCGCGCGCATCCCGACACCTCGCATATGTTACTGGTGGCGTGTACCGCTTTCGCGTCGCGCGACGACCGGGCGCGCGCCAAGGCGGTCGGTTTCGATGCGCATTGCGCGAAGCCGTTGACGCCTGAGCGGCTGTTGCGAGTGCTCGAGTCGGCGGCGGCGCTGCATGCGGCCGGGCCGTCGTGAGGGCGGCTTGTGGTTGAAAGTCCGGTTCTCACCGAGCGCCCTTACGCGCGCCCCTCTACTTTCCGAAGTCCGGCAACTGATCGATTCGGCACGGGAGCGCGCCGCAGCCGCCGTCAATGCAGAGCTAACCCTGCTGTACTGGGAGGTGGGACGGTGCATTCGCGCGGAGGTGCTCAATGGTGCGCGTGCCGAGTACGGACAGCGGGTGATTGCATCGCTTGCGCGAACCCTCACCGCTGAATATGGCCGCGGCTGGAGTGCGCAGCAGTTGCGTCATTGCCTGCGGGCCGCCGAGATTTTTCCTGACGACAACATTCTCTCCGCGGTGCGGAGAGAATTGAGTTGGACGCATATCAAGGCGCTCCTGTACATCGAAGATCCGCTGAAACGCGAGTTTTACCTCGAATTGTGCCGACTCGAACGCTGGTCGTCACGACAGTTGCAGGAGCGCATCAGTTCGATGCTATTCGAGCGCACCGCGATTTCGCGGAGGCCCGATGAGGCTGTAAGACACGACCTCGCGCAATTGCGGCAGGAGCAGCGTGTGTCGTCGGACGTGCTGCTGAGCTCGAACTCGACAAGAGCGGCATCCACGTTGCGGAGTATCTGACCGTTTTGCCCCCACGGGAAACCCTGCAGGCCAAGCTTCATCAGTCGATCGCGGCAGCCCGATTACGCCTGAACATCAAGCACGAAGAATAAAGTCCAACCGCGATCCTCACAGATCGCTCAATCTGGCGCGTACTTGAACTCCGGCAGCGCCTCGAGCGATTTTTTAGTAGCGTCCGGTAGCACGACCCGGCGGTTGTCGATCTGCAGATCGTTGAACGGCACGGCCACCAGATGCTTGCCCATGCCAAGAAATCCGCCAACGGAAAGAATCGCGTAGGTGCCGCGATCGCCGCTCGGCGACACGATCAGATCGTCCAGCGTGCCGATGGTATCTTTATTCCGGTTGTACACGTCGGCGCCGCTCAGTTTCGATGCGCGATAACCACTTGCGAGTTGGACCACGTTCGTGCGTTTTTCCGTAATCGCCTGCGGCGCCCCTTGCGCATAGGCGGTGCCATAGCCTGTCAGCGTGCCGAGCAGCAGCGCGGAGGCCACCAGCGACTTGAGATGAAGTTGGCGCATGATGTGTTTTTCTCCCTGATGGTGTGGGCGCTCGTTGCGGCGCATATGAATCGGATATCGGATTCCACCTGACCGGCTGCAAGAGTCGTGCCGCGGTCATGCCACGCTCCCTCAGGTCTGGAAGTTGCTACACCAGCGAGTCCAATTCGCGCGCAAGCGCTCATGCTTTCACAGGAAACGCTATGTCATCCCAGGCCAACTACTCGACGCGCATTGCCGAAGGCACGCCGTTCCCGCTCGGCGCGACATGGAATGGCAACGGTGTGAACTTCGCGCTGTTTTCGGCGCATGCCACCAAGGTCGAACTCTGTCTGTTCGACGACACCGGTACGGATGAAATCGAACGCATCGAACTGCCTGAATATACCGACGAGGTGTGGCATGTTTTCGTGCCGGGACTCAAGCCCGGTGCGATCTACGGTTACCGCGTACACGGCCCTTATGAACCGGAACAGGGCCACCGTTTCAATCCGAACAAACTGCTGCTCGATCCGTATGCCAAGGCGCATATCGGCGAGCTCAAATGGGCGCCGGAAATCTTCGGCTATACGCTCGGCTCGGAAGAGGGCGATCTATCGTTCGACGAGCGCGACAGCGCGCCATTCGTGCCGAAGTGCAAAGTGGTCGACGCGAATTTCTCGTGGAGTCACCCGGAGCGCAACGCGTTGCCGTGGGAGCGCGTGATCTTCTACGAAACCCACGTGCGGGGTTTTACGAAACGTCATCCAGAGGTACCCGAGGCGCTTCGCGGCACGTTCGCCGGTCTCGGCCAGCAGCCCGTTCTCGAGTACATTCGCAACCTCGGCGCGACGTCGATCGAATTGATGCCGATTCAGACCTTCGTCAACGACAGTTATCTACTCGATAAAGGTCTCACCAACTACTGGGGTTACAACACGATCGGCTTTTTCGCGGCCGATCCGCGTTTCTTTGCGTCGTCGACCGATTCGGTGGCCGAGTTCAAGGAAATGGTCGACCGCATTCACAACAATAATCTCGAAGTCATTCTCGACGTGGTCTACAACCACACCGCCGAAGGCAACGAACGAGGCCCGACGATCTCGTTCAAGGGCATCGACAACGCGTCGTACTACCGTTTGATGCCTGAAGAACCGCGCTATTACATCAACGACACCGGCACCGGCAATACGTTGAACCTGTCGCATCCGCGTGTGCTGCAAATGGTGACCGACAGCCTGCGTTACTGGGTGACGGAAATGAAGGTGGACGGTTTCCGCTTCGACCTCGCGACGATTCTCGGCCGCGAAACCCATGGCTTCGACGAAGGCGGCGGCTTTCTCGACAGCTGCCGGCAAGACCCGGTGCTCTCCAGCGTGCGGCTGATCGCCGAGCCGTGGGACTGCGGCCCCGGCGGCTATCAGGTGGGCGGTTTTCCGCCGGGATGGGCGGAATGGAACGACCGCTTTCGCGATACCGTGCGCGAGTACTGGAAGGGTGACGAGGGCAAGGTCGCCGATCTCGCCACCCGGCTGACGGGTTCCGGCGACAAGTTCAATCATCGCGGACGCCGTCCGTGGGCGAGCGTGAATTTCGTCGCCGCGCACGACGGCTTCACGCTGAACGATCTGGTCTCGTACAACGACAAGCACAACGAGGCCAACGGCGAGGACAACAAAGACGGCCACTCGGACAACAAGTCGTGGAACATGGGCGCCGAAGGGCCGACCGACGACGCCGAGATTCGTCAGCAGCGCGAGCGCCAGAAACGCAATCTGCTGGCCACGCTGCTGCTGTCGCAAGGCACGCCGATGATTCTCGCGGGCGACGAATTCGGCCGCACGCAGCAGGGCAATAACAACGCCTATTGCCAGGACAACGAGATCAGTTGGGTCGACTGGGATGCGATCGACGACGACGGCCGCGCGCTCACCGAGTTCGTGAAAAATCTGACCACGTTGCGGCATCGTTTGCCGGTGCTGCGGCGCGGGCGTTTTCTGAGCGGCGAGTTCAACGAGGCGCTGGAAGTGACCGACGCGCGCTGGCTGTCGCCCGACGGCACGGATCTATCGCAGGAACAGTGGGACGATCCGTCGATGCGCTGCTTCGGCCTCGTGATCGACGGCCGCGCGCAGGCGAGCGGGATTCGCCGGCCGGCTTCGGACGCCACCTTGCTGCTGGTACTGAACGCCCATCACGACGTCGTCAATTTCACGCTGCCCGACATTCCCGAGGGCGATCAGTGGACCTGTCTACTGGACACCAACATGCCCGTGCGGGCCGAGTTGCCGCAGTTCAGCGCGGGCGACGCGTACCAGGTGACAGCGCGCTCGCTGTTGCTGTTCGCGCTCGAAGCGCCGAGCCGCGCGACGCAGCGCGTGTTCGACCGCCTCGAAGAGCAGCTCACCACGGACGAAAGCGAAACGCCTGACGCCGCGTGACGGTGCATGACTGATTCGACGCGCACCGCCCGAACCATTTGAACAGCCAGGTATAGCGCTTGCTCGATGACCTTTAACTGCGCGCGGCCGCCGATGTTGTTGTGCGGTCCGCGCGCAGCTCAACCGACAACGGTTTTCGTCAGGTCTAACCGAGGTGATCAAATGGAACAGGAACCCTCCTCTCTAGAGGAACAGATTCGCGAGCGTGCCTATTATCTGTGGGAGCAAGCCACCGGTACGAAAGGCCCGCCTGACGAGTATTGGGAGCAGGCGCGTGCCGAAGTCGAGCAGAACACGCCACAGGGCAAGAGCAAGCCGGTAGCGGGACACGGCGATGAAGGCGTAAAAGAGCCACCCAGCAAGCAATCCGGCAAGGAACCCGTCAGGGAGCCCGCCAAGTAGCTGGCAATGAAAGACCTACCCGACCCACGCGGCGTGCGGCCCGCCACCCGGATTCAGGCGCCGCCCGCCGCCTTTGGCATTGACAGTCTGATCGCGCTGGCGGTCGGCATGGCGATTGTCGCCTGTCTGTACTTTGCGAGCGCGGTGCTGATTCCAATCACGCTCGCCATTCTGCTCAGCTTTCTGGTCGCGCCGCTGGTGGACGCGCTGGCGCGTCTACGCCTAGGGCACGTCGCGTCCGTATTCGCGGCCGTGCTGGTGTCGATCTCGGTGATCGGCCTGCTCGGCACGCTGATCGCCACCCAGTTGACCGATCTCGCGTCCGGCATGCCGCGTTATCAGGCGACCATTCAGCACAAGATGGACACCGTGCATAGCTTGACGATCGGCAAGCTCGATCGTTTTGCGGGAGCGGCGGGTCAGGCCTTGCAACGCGTGACCAGTGAACCGCCGCCGGTGGAGCCGCCGCGCGGCGGCGCGGCGACCGGCACGGCGCACGTGCCGGCCGCCGTGCCCGTCGAAGTGCGTGCGCCGATTCCGACGCCGTTCGAACTGGCGCGCCGGGTCCTGTCGCCCGCGATCAGTCCGCTCGAAACGGCGTTCATCGTGTTCGTCGTGATGATCGTGATCCTGTTGCAGCGTGACGATCTGCGTGATCGCGCGATCAGACTGTTCGGCTCGCGCGATTTGCATCGCACGACGACGGTGATGGATGAAGCCGCCGGACGCCTGAGCCGCTATTTCGTTTCGCAACTGGGACTGAACGCGGGCGTGGGCGTGGTGATCGGCGCGGGGCTGTTTCTGATCGGCGTGCCGAGTCCGATTCTGTGGGGCATTCTCGCCGCGCTGCTGCGGCTCGTGCCGTATGTCGGCATCTGGATTTCGGCGACGCTGGCCACCGCGCTCGCGGCCGCGGTGAGTCCCGGCTGGGCGATGGCGATCGGCTCGCTGGCGCTGTTCGCGACCGTCGAGTTGCTGGTCGGACAGGTGGTCGAGCCGTTGCTGTACGGACGGAGCACCGGGCTCTCGCCATTCTCGGTGGTCGTCGCGGCGATTTTCTGGAGCTGGATCTGGGGGCCGATAGGGCTGATTCTGTCGACGCCACTCACGTTGTGCCTGCTGGTGCTCGGTCGTCATGTGAGGCGTCTGGAGTTTCTCGACGTGCTGCTCGGCGACCAGCCGGCGCTGACACCGGTCGAGAATTTCTACCAGCGTGCGCTTGCGGGCGATCCGGACGAAGCGATCGAACAGGCTGAGATTCTGCTGCGGGATCGGTCCTTGTCCGCGTACTACGACGAGGTGACGATCAAGGGCTTGCAGCTCGCGGCTAACGACGTGGAGCGCGGCAGTGTGACGGCGGCGCAACTCGCGCGGATCGAATCGACGACCAACGATCTGGTGGAGGGCCTCGACGGCTACGAGGACGAAGAGCCGGCGCCGTCGGTGGTGGAGGAGACGTGGAGCGAGATGAGCCCAATCGTGCCGCCGCACGAGCCCGAAGCCACCAACAACGCCGTGGCCGTTGAAGCGGAGCGCCCCGGCGACATCGCCCAGCCGGCGCGAAGCCGCGTGCTCTGCCTACCCGGACGCGGGCCCCTCGATCCGCTCGCGGCAACGATTCTGTTGCAGCTACTCGGCAAGCACGGCTTCGTCTCGCGGACCTTGCCGCACGAGGCGGTGTCGCGCGCCGCGATCGAACGGCTCGACGCGGACGACGTCGATATCGTTTGCCTGCTTTATTTACAGATCGACGGCATTCCGTCGCATTTGCGCTATCTGGTCAGGCGGCTTCGCGCGCGCTTGCCGCATGTGCATATCGTCGTCGGCTTGTGGGGCGCGCAGGATACGGGCAAGTGGAGCGCGGACCTGCAAAACGCGATGGGCGCGGAGTGTTACGCCGGCTCGTTGCGGGAAGCGCTGCTCGCGTGCCGGCGTATCGACAGCGCGAATGAAGAGGCAGCGCTGGCGGTGGCCAACGGGTGACTGGGGGTGACTGGCCCTGTGCCACCTGAAACGCCGGAGCGTTAGCGTCAAACGCCTGGTCACTGACGGCTAATGCTCGATCGACGCCGCTG
Organism: Paraburkholderia sp. BL21I4N1; assembly: GCF_002973525.1. Lineage (GTDB taxonomy): Bacteria > Pseudomonadota > Gammaproteobacteria > Burkholderiales > Burkholderiaceae > Paraburkholderia. Next base: position 241,397 of record NZ_PVEN01000007.1, on the reverse strand, counting down.
CATCTTGCCACCCACCTCCCAGCGCCTTATATAACGCCACCAGATCGGTGCTCACCTGCACGGTGCCCTGCGCATATTGCTGCCGGGCCTGCGCCAGTTGCCGCTCCGCGTCGAGCACATTGATGAAGCTGGTGATCCCTTTACGATAGCTGTCGCGCGCCAGTTCGTAAGAGGTCTGTTGCGCGGCCACGCTGTCCCCCAGCGCGTCGCGTCGCGTCTGATCGGTGCGATACACCACCAGCGCGTTGTCCACGTCGCGGAGCGCCGTTAGCACGGTCTTGCGGTAATCGAGCGCCGCCTCCGCCTGTTGCGCTTTCGACATCCGCAGATTCGACACTAGCGCGCCGCCCTGGAAAATCGGCAGCGACACGCTCGGGCCGAACGAATAGAACAGATGCGACCAGCGCGACAGGTCGCTCGCATTCGTCGCGCGCGTGCCGACCTGACCGGTCAACGAGATGTCCGGATAAAACTGCGCGACCGCCACGCCGACGTTCGCCGTCGCCGCATGCAGGTTGGCCTCGGCGCGACGAATATCCGGCCGACGTCGCGCCAGCGTCGACGGTAGGCCCACCGGCACGGTGGGCGGCACCGGCGGCACGGCGGCCGGCGTGCCGAGTTCCGTTTCCAGTGCGCCGGGTGCCTCGCCCACCAGATACGCCAGACCGTTCAACGCCTGGGCGATCTGCTGATCGAATTGCGGCAATTGCGCCTGGGTTTGCGCGAGTTGCGCGACGGCGCTTTTGACATCGATCTGGCTGGCGAGGCCCACCTTCGCCTGGCTTTGCGTCAACGTCACGATCTCGCGTTGCTGATCGACGAGGCTCGCGGTGATCTCGTGCAAGGCCTGCGCGCCGCGCAATTGCATATACGTCTGCGCGACTTCGGCTTCGAGCGACAGGAGCGCGTCGTTGCGGCTTTCCTCGGCCGCTTCGGTTTGCGCGTTCGCGGCTTCGACCGAGCGGCGCACGCGGCCGAACAGATCCAGTTCCCACGACGCGTCGAAACCCGCTTGCCAGAGATTGACCGGCGCGGTCAGCTGGTTCAGCAGGTTGTTGGCGCCGCTTTGCAGCGTCGCGCCCGCGCCCGGCGCGATGGCGTTGACCGGCGAATTCGCCGCGCCGAGCTGGTCGACCTTGTCGTACACGCCATCCGATTCGAGAAAGCCCTTCACGCCGAGCTGTTCGCGCGTGTAGCTGCCGGTCGCGCGGACGTCCGGCAGTCCCTGAGCCGCGGCGCTTTGCACCTGCGTGCGGGCTTCGACGATGCGCAACACGGCCTCCTGCAAATCCAGGTTGCCGCGTACCGCGCGCCCGATCAGCGCGTCGAGCAGCGGGTCGTTGAAATGGCGCCACCAGCGTGGATCGGGATCGGTATCGAGCGTTGGCACGGAAGCCACAACCGCGGAGGAGGCGGGCGTGCCAGTGGCAGCAGAAGCAGCAGAAGCAGCAGAAGCAGCAGTGGCGCGCTGCGGATCGCGCCATTGCGCCGGTACGTCGGCATTCGGCGCATGAAAATCCGGCCCGACGCTGCAAGCGGCCAGCACCATGACTAGAGACAGCGCAGAGAGTTTCGGCGCAAAACGCGAATGTGTCATCTCAATGGCCTCCCGCACCGCCGGCCGCTTTGGCCGGAGAAAAGAAGAACGTCATCGGAATGCAGATTGCGCAGAACACCGCGAGAATCGCGAACACGTCGACGTAAGCGAGAATCGTCGATTGCGAAATGAACTCGGTGTACAGGCGCCCGGTGGCGGTTTGCATGGCCTGCGCGAACGGCACGCCGGTTATGTCGGCGATGGTTTTCGCGCTGCGCTGCACGGCGTCGTTGTAGTTTTGCGAAAGCGTGGACATGTGTTCAGAGAGATGCGCCATGCGAGCCTGAGTGCGCTCGCGGATCAGCGCGGTGGAGAGCGAAATGCCGATCGACCCCGCCACGTTGCGAAACATCGTGAAGAGCGCCGACGCGTCGTCGTTCAAACTCGGCGGCACGGTCAGATAGGCGAGCGTGGTGATCGGCACGAACAGAAAGCCGATCGCGAGCGATTGCGCGCTGCGCATCTTCACCAGCGTCGCGTAATCGATATTGGGCACCAGCAGATGCGAATAGGCGAGCGCGCAGGCCAGCAGCGCGAAACCCGTCGCGACCAGAAAACGCGTTTGTATATACGGCATCAGTTTGCTGATGATCGGAATCTCCAGCGTAATCAGCACCGCGCCGGGCGATAGCACCAGGCCCGCGAGCATCGCGGTGTAGCCGAGCTGTTGTTGCGCGAGCTGCGGCACCAGCACCGCGCTGCCGTATAACACGGTAGCGAAGGCGCCGATCGTCATGCAGCCGAGCGCGAAATTGCGGTCTTTCAGGCAGCGCAGATCGACCACGGGTTTCTTCGTGTACAGCAGCCAGAGCGTCGCGCCGACGATTCCCGCCACCGCCAGCACCGCAAAGATGCGGATGAAGTTCGACGAGAACCAGTCGTCGTCCTCGCCGCGATCGAGCATGACCTGCAGACAGCCGAGCCCGATCGCGATCAGCGTGATGCCGATATAGTCGATCGACACTTTCGTGTTGGCATTCTTTTTCCACGGCGGGTCCTCGACCAGTTGCATGACCGCGAGCGAGGTCAGAATGCCCACCGGCACATTGAGCAGGAACACCCAGCGCCAGGAAAAGTTGTCGGTGATCCAGCCGCCGAGCGTCGGCCCGAGCACCGGCGCGACGACGATCGCCACCGCCGAAATCGAAAACGCGCGGCCGCGTTGTTCGGGCGGAAAGGTGTCGAGAATGATCGACTGCTGATTCGGCTGCAATCCGCCGCCGAAAAAGCCCTGCAAAATGCGGAAGACAATCAGTTGCCAAAGATCGGTAGCGATCCCGCACAGGAACGAACAGATCGTGAAGGCGATGATGCAGACGAGGAAATAGCGCTTGCGGCCCATCGCCCGGCCGAGAAAACCCGAGATCGGCAACACGATGCCGTTGGCCACGAGGTAAGAGGTGAGGGTCCACGTGGCTTCGTCGTAACTGGCCGACATGGTGCCGGCAATGTGCGGCAACGCTACGTTCACGATGGTCGTATCGAGCACCTCCATGAACGCCGCTAGCGTCACGACAATTGCAATCAGCCATGGGTTGGCGGCCGGCTTCCAGTTGGACTGGTCCTGGCTGGCGTCGGCTGAACTCATGGGCGCACCGCGCTAAACGAAGCGCGGGCGGCGCGGCGGGCAAGGTTTATCGGCCAGCCGATAAACAGCCCGCCCGCTGAACCTTTCCCTGCAATGCTTACTGCGAGTTCTGTCCGTTCGCGCTTGGCATCGGACCGGTCGGATTGCCGCCGCCGTTCGCTTTCTTCTCCGCGTTCTGAATATCCTGCGGATAGTGCGGGTCGTCGGCGCTCGGCTGATAGCCGTTCTTCTCGAGTTTCTTCAGCTCGGCTTTTTTCGCCGCGCGCGTGGTTGTGCCGTTGTTCTGGGTGTCGGCGGACGGTTGTTGCGCCTGCACCAGAGGTACACCGGCGACGGTCAAGACCGAGGCGGCCAGCAGGCGGGTGAGGACACGCGGGCCGTGGTAACGGATGGAGCGGTTCATGATGGTCTCCCTGAATATGGCCTTCATGACTGTCTATCCAGCATGCCGCGTGCCTTGGATTGAGCGCGATCCCAGCGCGCCGTTGCAGACTCGGCGACGCGCAGCGCAACGTGGAAAAGAGAGCGCGCGTCATTTCAGATATACCTTCGGCGTGACCGACAAGCCGAGCCCGAGCGGCTGATCGCGTGGCAGGCCGTCGTCGATGACGATTTTCACCGGCACACGCTGCACGATCTTCACGAAGTTACCGGTGGCGTTCTCCGCCGGAAAGGCCGAGAAGCGCGAGCCGCTGCCAAGCTGCACGCTGTCCACGTGGCCGTGCAGATCGAGATTCGGATACGCGTCGACCTCGACCTTGACCTTGTCGCCGGGCCGCATGCGTTCGAGTTGCGATTCCTTGAAGTTCGCCGTTACCCATACCTGCGGCGTGACGATCGAAAACAGTGACACGCCCGCCTGCAAAAAACTGCCGAGCTGCACATTGCGTCGCGTGATCCAGCCGTCCGACGGCGAGCGCACCTCGCAGTAAGAGAGATTCAGTTGCGCCTGTTCGAGTTGTGCCTCGGCTTGCTGCACCTGCTGACGGCGTTCCTCGACGGTTGCTTGGGTCTGGCGGATCTGTTGCGGCACCAGGCTCGCGGTCTGCTGCTGCGCACGCGCCTGCTCGACGCTGGCGTGGGCCGATTGCTGCTGCGCGTCCGCAGTGTCGACGTTCTGTTGCGACGTGGCGCGTTGATCGACCGCATGCTGGCGCACATACGCGGCTTGGGCCTGTTTGAGATTCGCCTCCGCCGACGACGTCTGCGCCTTAGCCTGACGATATTGCGCCGGATACTGAACCCGCGCGATATCGAGCTGCACCTGGGCGGCATTCAATTGCGCTTTCGCGAGGCCCACCTGCGCCTGCGCCTGATCGACTTGCGCCTGATAGTCGCGCTTGTCGATCACGATCAGCAGATCGCCCTTGTGGACGTAGACGTTGTCGTTGACCGCGAGCTGCACCACGTAGCCCGAGACTTTCGGCGCCATGGTGATCGCATTGCCGTCGGTGTAGGCGTCGTCGGTGGTCAGTTCGTTGCGGGTCGCGAACCACCAGATGAACGCGACGATCGCCAGCACGATTACCACGATGGCGAGAATGATCAGTGGCTTTTTGCTGGGCTTCTTGCGTTTTTTTTCGTCGCCGTTGCCTTTGCCGCTGTCGTTGCCTTTGCCACTGTCGTCGTTTTTCCTGTCGTCCGATCCGGCGCTCTTTCCGTCCTTCGGCTCTTTATGTTCGTCCTGCTCTTGCGTGTCTTCAGCAGCATCGGTTTCGTCTGACATGGCGATTCGTTCCCGTCGTTTCAGAGGGGCAGCAGATGCATAGCAGAGGAAGCCGCACCGGCGGCTGTGCGCCGGTGCGGTATCGGTATGAAAAGCGTGCTAGCGGTGAGTCGGCTTATCGGCCGGCGTGTGCGGCTTCGACGCGTGCTCCTTGTCGGGCACGATCTTCGTGGTGCCGCCCGTGGAGGGCGGATCGCTGGCGGGGAAACTGTCTTCGACCTGTTTGTCGATCTGTTTCTCGCTCTTGTTCGAGTGCGGATGTTTTTCCTTGTGTTCCGTCATTGCGGCTTCTCCTTCAAAGAATCGACTGCTTCGATAATCCTCAACGCGTCCGCGCGCGACAGGCCGCCGTGCATTGCATCGATCAGACGCGCGGTGTGCGCTTCGTGCTCGCAGGCGAGCACGGCCGCAACCTGGCCGTCCTTCACATACAGCGCGATGAATTGCTGTTTCTCCAACTCGCCATGCACGACGAACTCATCCCACTCGCTCGCATGGCCGAGGTATTCAAAATTCTTGCCGAAGTGATAGGTCCAGAAAAACGGTACGCCGCCATAGCGATGCCGCGCACCGCACATGTTTTGCGCCGCGATCCGCGCCTGCTGTTGCGCGAGCCGCCAATGTTCGATCCGCAGCGGTTCCTGGTTCTCGACCAGCGGAAACACCGCGATATCGCCGGCCGCATAGAGTCCGGGCGCGGCCTGCATGCCCGCATTGACGATCACGCCGCCGTCCTTGCGCAACGGCAATCCCTCGATAAAACCGGTAGCCGGCGTCACCCCCGTGCCTAGCAGCACGAGATCGGCGGCCACGTGCTCGCCGCCCTCGAGCATCACTTCATGCACGTTGCCTTCTTCGCCTTCGAGCGAGGCGACCTTCGCGCCGAGCCGGAACACCACGCCATGACGCTCGTGCAAATCGCGGATCATCGCGCCGGCAGGTTCGCCGAACTGTTTCGCAAACGGCACGCTGTCCGGTGCGATCACCGTGACTTGCACCTTGCGCGCGCGCAACGCGGAGGCCGTCTCCAGACCGATAAAGCTGCTGCCGACAATCGCCACCCGCACTTGCGCGGGGTCGTCGCCGAACGCGTCGACGAGGGCCGTGGCGTCGTCGAGCGTGCGCAGTACATGCACACCGCCGAGGTCGCAGCCGGGGATGTCGGGTCGGGTCGGCACGCTGCCGGTGGCGAGCAGCGCGGTGTCGTAAATCAGTTCGCCGCCGCTTTCGAAATGGATCGTGCGTTTCGGCACGTCGAGACGCGTGATGGTCGCGACAATCCTTTCCACATCGTGTTGCGCATACCAGTCGGGTGGCAGCAGGGGCGGTACGTCGGCCGGCGCCATTTCGCCGGACGGCACGAATTTGCTGAGTGCAGTGCGATCGTAAGGTGCATGCGGTTCGGCGCCGATCATCGTGAGACGGCCTACGAATCCGCCTTCGCGTAACGCGGCGCAAGCGGCGGCACCCGCCGCGCCCGCGCCGATCACGACGTAATGCGGATCGCGTGACGATGCGTTGTGCATCGGTCGAGGGAGTTTTTCGGGCGTGACCATCACGTCGTCGCCGGTCACGATCACGGCATAGCGGTCGAGCGCGATTAGCGCGCAAGGTTCGAGCACGGCGCCGGTGGCGACATCGAATACGGCCTTGTGCCATGGACAAATGATTTTTCCATGGCAGAGCGCACCTTCTTCCAGCGGCGCACCGGCATGTGGGCAATCGGCACCATAGGCACGGACGGCGTCGCCGTCGCGCACCAGCAGAATTTTTTCGCCGTCCACTTCCACGCGTTCGGCACGGTCCGCGCGCAGTTGCGAGAGCTGGGCGACGCGTCGGGCAGTAGTGGACATGGCCGGTTCCTTGCTGGGGAAATCGCTGGGCGTATCTCGATCAGCAATCCACGTGCCCACGTTTGCCCGGCCTGTCCGAACAACGTTTTCGTCGTTTCTCACACTAGGGAGAACGACGGAAGTGAGGTAAATTCAGGAAAGCAGGAAATAGCGCACGACCAACGTGCCGCGCATTCGCACTCGCAACAAACGAATGCGCGCCTTGCCTTGTAAAGACCTTTCATGGAGATCGTGCCGTGCAGCGTGCGGAGCGAGTTGCAGTCGATTTCCCGATGCCGTCGCGAAACTTCGCGGCCACGCGGCGCATGCTGCTGATCGTGCTCGCCGTGTCGATCATGTTTCCGCTGGCCTGCCTCGCGGGTTATGGCTACTTCGACTACCAGCGCCGCATTGCCGATTCGAACGACATGATCGACCGGCTCGCGCGCGTGACCGAAGAGCAGGCCGTCAAGGTAATGGACCTCAACCAGCAGATGGCCTCGCGCATCATCGACCTGCTCGGCAACCAGGACGACGCCCAGGTTCGCGCGCACGACGCGCAATTGCACGACCGGCTGCGCGAAATCGGCGGCGACTTTCCGCAGGTGTCGTCGATTTATCTGCTCGGCGCGAAAGGCGATCTGCTGGTTTCGAGTCTCGCGTATCCGGCGCCGACCATGTCGAACGCGCAGCGCGACGACTTTATCGCGGCGAAGGCCATGCGCCCGCAGCCGTATTTCTCGCTACCTATCTTCGGGCCCGTATCGCGCACTAATGTGTTCACCACGTCGACCGGCCGCTCCGGCGTGGATGGCCAGTTCCTCGGCGAGGTGTCCGTCGCGTTGCGCAACGACTATTTTTTACGCTTCTACCGTGAACTGACGAATGGCGATCCGTCGCTGGCACTCGGCCTGTATCGCCAGGACGGCAGCCTGCTGGTGCGCTACCCCGAATGGCCGCCGGGTTCGAAGCCCACCGCGCAGAGCGCCTTTACCGAAGCGCTGCGCGACAAACAATTGTTCGGCCACGTGCGCCTGCATTCAACAGTCGATGGCGTCGAGCGGCTGCTGGCGTTTCGCCGCGTCGGCGACTATCCGCTGTATGTGATGAGTGCGTACGCCACCGACTCAATCGGCGCCGCGTGGCGTCAACATTTCATCATGATCGCCGCGTTCACCGCGGTGCCGTGCATCGCGATCTGGCTGCTGGTGTTTTACTCGCTGCGTCAGCTCGAAGGCGAGCGCCGCGCGTGGGAGCGCTGGCAAGGCGAAGTCGCGATGCGGCTATCCGCCGAAGCATCGAGCCGCCAGTTGCAACGCATGGGCGCGCTCGGCAATCTGGTCGCGAATGTCGCGCACGACTTCAACAATCTGCTGATGGTGGTGGCGGCCAATACCGAACTGGCGCGCCTCAAGCGCTACAACAACCTCGAAAAAGAGGTGCTCGCGGTCGAGCGCGCCACCGCCACCGCCGAATCGCTAACGCGGCGTCTGCTGAGCGTGGCGCGCAAGCAGCCGCTCAAGCAGGAAGCGGTCGATCTGGCGAACTGGCTGCCTGCCGCCGCGCCGCTGATCGACGCGGCGCTGGGCGACAACGTCGAACTCGCGCTGAACATGGTCGACAACGTCTGGCAGGTGCTGGCCGATCCGACCGACCTCGAGTTCGCGATCATGAACCTCGCGGTCAACGCGCGCGACGCGATGCCGCGCGGCGGACGCTTCGTGATTCGTTGCCAGAACAACCGCCTGGTCGGCAGCGATACCTTGCTGCCCGATGGTGAATACGTGCTGATCGCCTGCTCGGACGATGGCGAGGGCATGCCGGAAGCCGTCGCGCGGCGCGCCTTCGAGCCGCTGTTCACCACCAAGCTGCGCGGCTCGGGCACGGGGCTCGGTCTCGCGCAGGTGCTCTCCATGTGCGAGCAGGCCGGCGGCACGGCGAAGATCGAAAGCGTGCAGGGCAGCGGCACGACGGTCAGGCTGTACCTGCCGCGTCACCGCGAACGGCAGACCGCAACCGCGGCGAACCTCGAAATGGTGCGCCAGCCGGTCCCGGCTTCGGCGGGCGTGGTGCTGCTGGTGGAGGACAACGAGGACGTCGCGGCCGGCGTGGCCGCCGTGCTGGAAACCTTCGGTTGCGAGGTGCGCCACGAACCGACCGCCGACCAGGCGCTCGACGTGCTGGCGGCCGGCGCGCGCTTCGAGCTCGTTTTGTCCGATATCCAGATGCCCGGCAAGCTCAACGGCATCGACCTCGCGGAAAAAGTCCGCAGCGCATGGCCGTCGCAGAAGATCGCGCTGATGACAGGCTATGCCGACGAGCTCGAACGCGCGCGACGTCTCGGTGTGGCGATTCTCGCGAAGCCGTTCAATATCGACGAACTGCACGCGCTGGTGGTCTGCGAACCGTAACGCGCGGGCCGGCATGTTCGAAGCGTTTCATGACTCGCGGCACACCCCTTGCTGCGAAGTGGACGAGGTTCGCCTTGCCGGCTGGCGCAGCCGGCGCGACCCACTACTTGTCGAATGGGAGAACGGTCATGAAGATCAAACAGGCATTGCTTATTTCGACGTTGCTCGCGGCTTCGTCGCTGGCCATGGCACAGGGCAGCGGAGGTGGAGGCGGCGGCGCGGCGGGCAACGATCCGAACGGGGGCACCAATGCCGGTTCGACACGGGAGGGCGGCGACATGCAGGCGTCCGGTGCGAGCGCGCATTCCAAGTCGATGAAAAAGCATCACACGAAGTCGACCAAGGCCAAAAAGCCGATGACGGATTCCACCAGCGCGCCCGGCGCCGACGCGAGTAGCGATACGAAGGGCCAATAAGCGCGTAGCGGAAGAACCGCCGCGTCGTCGGCTGCGGCTCGGGACGGCAATAAGCTTGCGCGCGCAACCATTACGAAGCGCCAGGCATTTAGTCTGACTTTTTGCCATCGAACGGGCCGGTGAAGGCCCGGTTCGATGGGTATAGCGCTTGCTGAATTCGACCACATACACGGTTGTCGAGCGCCGCCACGAAAGTGCCTCCGATGAGTCCGTGCCGTCACCCATCCGGAGTTGCGACATGACACTCGGCGACACCATCAAAGGCATGGTGGGACTCGATCCCACCGGACATGCCGATCCCGATATGAAGGCCGTACTCGACGCCCTGCAGAGCCTGAATCCCAAACCGATCGAAAAATGCACCGTGGCCGAGGCGAGAAAACAGCCCACGCCCGCCGACGCCGTCAGGAAACTGATGAAGGAACCCGCGTTCAGCGCGCGGCCTTCGCTGGAGCTGGAAGCCGTCCGCACCCAGGACATCGCGATTCCAGGTGCGGCCGGCAATAGCAATCCGGCGCGCGTTTATACCCCGCAAGGTGAGGGACCGTTTCCGCTGATTCTGTATTTTCACGGCGGCGGCTGGGTGATCGCCGATCTCGACACGTACGACGCGACGCCGCGCGCCATCGCCGCGCAGAGCCACGCGATCGTTGTGTCCGCTCATTACCGGCAGGCGCCCGAACATCGCCTGCCGGCCGCCCACGACGACGCGTTCAGCGCATGGCATTGGCTGGTCGAGCATGCCACGAGCCTCGGCGGCGATCCGCGGAAACTCGCCGTGATGGGCGAGAGCGCGGGCGCGAATCTGGCGATCAATGTGTCGATCCGTGCGCGCGATGCGGGCATGCACACGCCCATGCATCAAACGCTGATCTATCCGGTGGCGAGCAACAATATCGTGTCGATATCTTATGAGGAGAACCGCAACGCACGGCCGCTGAACAAGCCGATGATGCTGTGGTTCATGCAGAACGTGATCGATAGCGAGAGCGATCTGACCAGCCCGTTGATCGACGTGATGAGCGCCGAGTTGTCCCGCCTGCCGCCGACGGTGGTCGTGACCGCCGGTATCGATCCATTGCGCTCGGACGGCGAGAAGCTCGTGCAGAAACTGCATGCGGCCGGGGTCGCCGTGCAGCATCGCAATTATCGCGGCGCGACGCATGAATTCTTCGGGATGGCGGCCGTGGTGGAGGCTGCACGTGACGCGCAGGCTTTCGTCTCGCTGGCGCAGCGGCAGGCGTTCGGTGCGGCGCCTTTGTGAGGGGCGTGACGGGATGAGGCGCCGGGGTCTTGGGTGCGGTGGTGATGTCCGACGATCGAATGGACCGCGCGCGTGGCGCAACGTATGCGCGCGATCCGCCGGTTGACGCCCGCTCCCGGCAAGCTGGCCGCCTAACCTTTTTCCTGCGCCGCCTCGTATTTCCCCAGCGCGGCCGCGCTGTTCAGCCGAGCGCGTTTGAGCAAGGCCTCCTGCGCTTCCTTGACGTTGCCCGGTTGCCCCTTCCACGCCTGCAGCGGGGGTTCCTGCAACGCGCGGCCATACGAAAAGCTCAGGTTCCACGGCAGCGGCCCGAGGCGATTCATCGCATCCAGATTCGCCGTGGCTTCTTCGGGCGTCTGACCGCCGGAAAGAAACACGATGCCCGGCACCGCCGACGGCACCGTGCGTCGCAACACCCGCACGGTATGCGCGGCGATATCGCCGACCGACGACTGCTGCGCGTGCTCGGAACCGGCCAGCACCATGCTCGGCTTCAGCAGAATATGTTCGAGCACCACATGGTGCCGATGCAGCGCATTGAAGACCTCGTGCAACACCGCTTCGGTGACGTCCGCGCTGCGGTGAATGGTGTGATCGCCGTCCATCAGCACTTCCGGCTCGACGATCGGCACGATGCCCGCTTCCTGCGAAATCGCCGCGTAGCGCGCCAGCGAATCGGCGTTTGCCTCGATCGCGAGACGGCTCGGCAAGCTCGCGGTGATGTTGTAGACCGCGCGCCATTTGGCGAAGCGCGCGCCTTGCCGTTTGTAATCGACGAAGCGTTTGGCGAGGCCGTCCAGACCTTCGGTGATTTCGTCGCCCGGCGCGAGCGCCAGCGGGATCTTGCCGAGGTCGACCTTGATGCCGGGCACGATGCCGTGCTTCGCCGACAGTTGCGGGAACGGCGTGCCGTCGTCGGCTTTCTGGCCGAGCGTCTCTTCATAGAGGATCACGCCGCTCACGAACTCGCCGAGCCCCGGCGTGGTGAGTAGCAGGTTGCGGTATGCGCGGCGGTTTTCCTCGCTCGATTCGAGGCCGATCGTCTTGAAGCGTTTGGCGATGGTCGGGCCGCTTTCGTCGGCGGCGAGAAGGCCTTTGCCGGGTTGAACCATGGCGTTGACGGTGGCTTGCAGCTCGCTACGGGTGTCCATGAGGTGTGCTCCCTTTTGATCCGGGTTGCGGGTGGAATTCTGCAAAAAACCTGCGATGACTCCGGTGATTCACCTGCTCATTCACCGATCAGATGCAACACGACGTCACGAAGCGGCGCGTGGTGGCGATGCTCGAACAGATACAAACCTTGCCACGTGCCGAGCACCCTCTGCCCATGTGCGACCGGCACGGACAACTGCACGTGTGTGAGCGCCGTGCGCAGATGCGCCCGCATGTCGGCGGCTCAAAGCGACGTGAAGGCGGGCGCGAGATCCGCCGCGCCGGTGGGCCGGACCACGCGCGCGACCTCAATGCCGTCGCGCAGAAAAATCAGCGTGGGCCAGAGCTTGACCTTGAACGAGCGGCCGAGCAGCCGGCCGGGACCGTCTTCGATTTTCAGGTGGCGGATGTCCGCATGCGGTTCGAACGCCTTCGCGATCGACGCCTGCGCGCCCTGGCAATAGCCGCACCAGTCGGTGCCGAATTCGACGACGGTGGCGCCGGGCAGGGCGTCGAGTTCGGTGCGCGAAGGGGCGTGGGTTGAGTAGGCGGTCGGGGTGGCCATGCATGCTCCGGTGCGGTTCGATCTGTGCCGGCAGGCCTTTCGCGGAGTGCGCGAGCCTGCGCGTGAATTCGGTAAGAGTAGCAGCTATGCTTCCAATCGTCAGTGAGCCACGCCTCGACGAAGCGCCACACGGTGCGGGCGGCCGATCCGTGCGCGCGCATTTTCATCCGCCTGTCGGCGTGGCGTGTTAAACATCGTCACCCGCCGTCGAGTGACGGGGTATCGCATCGAGGAAAGAACATGGGGGCAAGGATCTATCTGCATTATCCCGGCAACGAGGAGACCGTCGCCGTGCCGACCGGTTTCAGTTGGGGGGCATGCCTGCTGGGTTTCATGTGGGCGCTGTCGAAGAAGATGTGGTTTGCCGCGTTCGTGATGCTGGCGGTCAGCGTGATTCTGTTCTGCTCGGGGCTGTGGGGCGAAACGGCCGACTGGATCGGTACCGTGCTGGGGGTGGTGTTCAGCATCGGTTGCGGGGTGTATGGCAATCAGTGGCATCGCTGGACGCTGGAAAAGCGCGGGTATGTCGTGCTGTGAGAGGCAAAGATTGCCGTAAGCGGATTTGGGATGCGACCGGCGCGGGTTTACGCGCCCGCAAGCCAGGTTGATAATGCCCCGGTTGTCCCGGCCTGGCAGTCCTCGGCGCGCGTTGCGTTTCGCGGGCTCCTCCTCCTGACCCACCGCCACCCGTGTTGAAAACCTCACGTTTTTTCGACCTGCTGCGCATTCCCGGCTTCAAGCCGCTCGCCGCCGCGACCCTCATGCTCGGCGTCGCGATGTCGTTCACCGCTCCTTACCTGTCCTTGTTCGGCGTCGAACGCGCCGGCATGACGCCGTTCCGGCTCGGCGTCTTCATGACGCTGATCGCCGCCAGCGGTGTGCTCGCCAGCACCCTCGCGGGCCGTTGGAGCGATGCGAGCGGACGGCATCGACCCTTGCTGCTCGCGGCGCTAATCGCGGCCGCGCTCGGCTTTCTGTGCTTATGCGTGGTGCGCGATTACCGCTTGCTGCTGGTGGTCGGCATCGTCTTTATCGGTGCGGGCGGCTCGGCGATTTCCATGGTCTTCTCGTTCAGCCGCGCGGCGTTGCCGGTCGACGACCCGGCCGAGCGCGTGTTCGCCAGCGCGACGTTGCGGACCATTCTGTCGGCGGCGTGGGTGTTCGGGCCGTCGGTGGGCGCGCTGGTGCTTGCCGCCAGCAGTTTCTACGGCCTGTTCCTGTTCGCCGCCGCCAGTTTCGCGACCTGCGCGGCGATCGTCTGGCGCATGCGCGAGCCGCAAGGCCATCTGGGCGATCACACGGTGGAAGACACCGCGTCGGAACCCTCGGCGTCGATCACCGTGCCGCCGCTCACCGCGCCGGGCGAAGATGCGCACGAGGACTTGCCCGGCGTGGCATCGGCGAACGACATCGGCCGCGCGGTGGCGGCGCTGACGCTGCTGGGGCTCGCCGCGAACGCGACGATGATCGTGCTGCCGCTGTACATCGTGCATGGTCTGAACGGCACGCATCTGGACGTGTCCGTGATGCTCGGCCTCGGCGCGTTGACCGAAATTCCGATGATGCTCGCGCTCGGCGCGAAGTCTTCCTCGTTGCACAAGCCGAACTGGCTGGCGGCGTGCGCGGCGGTGCACGCGGTGTACTTCGTCGCCATGTCGATGGCCGGCACCGTGCATATGCTGATCCCCATGCAGATCCTCAACGCGTTCGTGGTCGCCGTGACCTCGTGCCTCGGCATGACCTATGTGCAGGATCTGATGCCGCACGCACCGGGCCGCGCCACCGCCTTATTTTTCAACGCGGCGCGGGTCGGGTCGATTCTATCGGGCGTGTTGTCGGGCTTGCTGGTGCAGGCGTTCAGCTATCGCGGCACGTTCCTGTTTTGCGGCTTGCTGGCGTTGTGCGCGCTGGTGCTGTTCGCCGTGCCGGGCGATCGCTATCCGCTCATGTGGCGCGCCGTGAAGCGCTTCACGCGTGCGCAATACGTGAAGTTGCAGGCACGCGGCGCCCAACGGCGTGACAAAGTGTGAGCGCAACGTTCTACAGCCACGCTCGGGAGCCGCTTGTAAGACGACCGTCAGCCGAATCGAAACCCACGTGGCCCGTACGCGAGCCAATTCCATTCACGCGGAACTTTACGCCGTGCAAAACCTCTGCAAAGAGGCGTATCGTCTTTTGACGCGCGCGGTGATGCACAGCAAAACGAGCCAGGTCGAGCAACGCAACGACGCACTTTCCGGAGCGAGATATGCAGCTAGGCATGATTGGATTGGGACGCATGGGCGCCGACATGGTGCGACGCCTCACTAAAGGCGGTCAGCACTGCATTGCCTACGACGTGCAGGCGGCGGCGGTCGATAAACTCAAACAGGACGGCGTGGCGGGGGCGAGTTCGCTCGAGGATCTCGTCGCGCAACTGGATAAACCGCGCGCCGTCTGGCTGATGGTGCCGGCCGCCGTGGTCGACGCCACGCTCGACAAACTCGTGCCGCTGCTGGAGCCGGGCGACATCGTGATCGACGGCGGCAACTCGTATTACCACGACGACATTCGTCGCGGCAACGAACTGGGCGCGCGCAAGCTGCATTACGTGGACGTCGGCACGAGCGGCGGCGTGGCGGGCCGCGAACGCGGCTACTGTCTGATGATAGGCGGCGAGCCGGAGGTGGTGAAACACCTCGAACCGATTTTCGCCGCGCTCGCGCCCGGCGCGGGCGCGGCCACCCCCACGCCGGGCCGCACGGCGAGCGCCAGCACCGCGGACCAGGGCTTCCTGCATTGCGGGCCGCAGGGTGCGGGGCATTTCGTCAAGATGGTTCACAACGGCATCGAGTACGGGATCATGGCCGCGTACGCCGAGGGGCTGAATATCCTGCATCATGCCGACGCCGGCAAACACGCGCGTGAGGTCGACGCGGAAACCACGCCGCTGCGCCGTCCCGAGTTGTATCAATACGATCTGAATCTGGCCGAGGTCACCGAGGTCTGGCGTCGCGGCAGCGTGATCGGCTCGTGGCTGCTCGACCTGATCGCGGGCTCGCTGGTCAGCGACGCCGAATTGAAACACTACGCGGGCCGCGTATCGGATTCGGGCGAAGGGCGCTGGACGGTCGCGGCCGCCATCGACGAAGGCGTGCCCACGCCGGTGCTGAGCGCGGCGCTGTTCGCGCGCTTCAGTTCGCGTGGCGAGGCGGACTTCTCGAACCGGGTGTTGTCTGCCATGCGCAACGACTTCGGCGGCCATGTGGAGAAAGCCGCCACGCCGCCCGACGGGCAGAAGAGTTAATCAAAACGGAGCCGCCATGTCAGCCACCCCCGCCACGCCGCACGAGGTCGTGTTTCTGTTCGACTGCGACAATACCTTGCTGGACAACGATCACGTGCTGGCCGATTTGCGCGCGCACATGATCAAGTCGTTCGGTGCGGAAAACAGCGCACGCTATTGGGAGATTTTCGAACAGCTGCGCTCGGAACTGGGCTACGCCGACTACCTTGGCGCGTTGCAGCGCTACCGGCTGGAACATCCGCGCGACACGCGCCTGCTGCTGATGGCGTCGTTCCTGATCGAGTATCCGTTCGCGAACCGGCTCTATCCCGGCGCGCTGGATGCGCTGCGGCATGTCGCGCAACGCGGGCCGACGGTGATTCTCTCGGATGGCGACGTGGTGTTCCAGCCGCGCAAGATTGCCCGTTCGGGTCTATGGGACGAGGTGGAAGGGCGCGTGCTGATCTACATTCACAAGGAGCAGATGCTCGACCAGGTGATGGAGTGCTACCCGGCGCGTCACTATGTGATGGTCGACGACAAGCTGCGCATTCTGACCGCCATGAAGAAGGCGTGGGGCGACAGGTTGACCACGGTGTTTCCGCGCCAGGGCCACTACGCGTTCGATCCGAAGGAAATCTCCAGCAATCCGCCGGCGGACGTGAGCGTCGAGCGCATCGGCGAGCTGGCGGAGATCGATCTGGATACGCTGGTGGGCGGGAAAAGCTGAGACTCAGGCGCCGCCGAGTTCTTTCAGGCGGGCCTGCGCGTCGCCGGCGCCCATGCGGCCCGCCGCATCCATTGCGCTCACGCCGTTCGCGTCGCGCGCGCTGGGGTTGGCGCCGTGCGCAATCAGCAGTTCCATGATCGCCGTGCGGTTGAACATCGCGGCCACCATCAGCGCCGTGCGGCCGTCGGGTGACGCGCCTTCCACGTCCGCACCATGCGCGAGCAGCGTCTCGATCACTGCGTCGAAACCCTTGAACGCCGCGCCCGCGATCGGCGTCTGGCCGTTGTCGTTGCGCAGGTTCGGATCGGCGCCGCGCTCGAGCAGCGTGCGTACTGCATCCGCGTGACCGTGGTAGCTCGCCAGCATCACGAGACTGTCGCCCTTGTCGTTGCGCAGATTCGGCGGCACGCCTTTTTCGATAACAGCAGCCAGCATCGTGGCGTCGCCACGCCGTGCGAGATCGAAAACCTGCTGCGCGAGTTCGACCAACTCAGGATCGATCTTCGACGGGTCGGCCGGGGAGGGTTCAGTGTGATCGGTCAATGGAATCTCCTTGCAATGAGCCTTGGGCGCCGTGGTGGCGCCGCGCGAACGCCCAGCATACACAGTCCGCGCGGATTCCGTGCCCGCGGTAGCGCGTCAGGTCACGCCAAACAGCTTGACCAGCAACCCGAACACGCCGATCAATACAGCGACGCCCGCGAACAGCAGCACGATCGAAAGAACGAGAATCAGAGGCGCCTTGAAGCGGCTGGGTGTCGACATGATGGCCGTTGAGAATGAGGGATGAGAGGGCCGGCGTGCCGGCTGATTCAGAAAGACGGATGAGCCGCGCCGATCCGCATCGAGCGTAAACGGGTTCACTTAAGTTGGGCTTAATCTCCGCTCGACGCGCGTCTGAAGTCTAGCGCAGCCGCGCGGTCTGCTGCGGCACACAGCACCAAACCCGATCCAGATCAAACGCTTTCAGGATTTGCGTCGAACCATGCCACGCATGGCCTGTCACAACCCCTTACTATCATCGACGAAGCTTTCACTCAGCCTGGATGTACGCGGCCGCGCTTTTACGCTTGCGGTGTGTCACCCGCATGACAAGGCTGGTCGGCCGCTGCTGTTTTTCCGCATCGCGCGGCACCGTCGAACCCACACCGCAGCACCCGCTAACCTGCCTGACAGTCCTTTTCGAGGAGTGACGCCATGGCCGAAGCAACCTCACGTGCAACCCCGCCGACTATTCTGGACCCCGACACGCTGCGCAGAATGGACCGCTACTGGCGAGCCTGCAATTACCTGTCGGCCGGCATGATCTACCTGCGCGACAACCCGCTGTTGCGCGAGCCGCTCAAACCCGAGCACATCAAGAACCGCCTGCTCGGCCATTGGGGCTCCGATCCGGGGCAAAGCTTCCTGCTGGTGCATCTGAACCGTCTGATCCGCAAGCTCGATCTGAATCTGATCTACATTGCGGGCCCAGGTCACGGCGCGCCGGCCACGCTCGCCCATTGCTACCTCGAAGGTCACTACTCGGAAATCTATCCGGACCGCAGCGAGGACGAAGCCGGCATGCGGCGTTTTTTTAGGCAGTTCTCGTTTCCCGGCGGCATCGGTTCGCACTGCACGCCCGAAACGCCGGGCTCGATTCACGAAGGCGGCGAACTCGGCTATAGCCTGTCGCATGGCTACGGCGCGGCGTTCGACAATCCCGAACTGATCGTCGCCGTGATGGTCGGCGACGGCGAAGCGGAGACCGGCCCGCTCGCCACCTCGTGGCATTCGAACAAATTCCTCAACCCGATCCGCGACGGCGCGGTGCTGCCGGTGTTGCATCTGAACGGCTACAAGATCGCCAACCCGACCATCCTCGCGCGGATTCCGCGTGAAGAACTCGAGGCGCTGCTGACCGGCTATGGCCACAAGCCGTATTTCGTCGAAGGCGACGACCCCGACACGATGCATCAGCAGATGGCCGCCACGCTCGAACAATGCATCGGTGAAATCCGCGCGATCCAGCAGCATGCGCGCGAACGCAACGACGCCACGCGACCGCGCTGGCCGATGATCGTGCTGCGTTCGCCGAAGGGCTGGACCGGCCCCAAAGAAGTGGGCGGCCACAAAGTGGAAGGCTCGTGGCGCGCGCACCAGGTACCGGTGCTTGATCCCGTCACGAATGGCAAGAGCCTGAAGCTGGTCGAACACTGGTTGCGCAGCTACGAACCCGAGTCGCTGTTCGACGAAGCAGGGCGTCTCGTCGAAGAACTGCGCGAACTCGCACCCGAAGGCGCGCGCCGCATCAGCGCCAATCCGCACGCGAACGGCGGGTTGCTGTGCAAGACACTCGACCTGCCGCCGTTTCGCGACTACGCGGTTACGGTCAAGAAACCGGCCGGCTCGTACACGTCGCCCACCGAAGTGCTCGGCACGTTCCTGCGCGACGTGATGCGCAACAACATGACGAACTTCCGCGTGTTCGGTCCCGACGAGACCGCCAGCAACAAGCTGACGGCGATCTACGAGGCGTCCGAAAAGACTTGGCTCGCGCAGACCGAAGCGAGCGATGCCGACGGCGGCGAACTCGCCCCCGACGGCCGCGTGATGGAAATGCTGAGCGAGCACACGCTCGAAGGCTGGTTCGAAGGTTACGTGCTGACCGGCCGTCACGGCCTGTTCGCGACCTACGAAGCGTTCGTCCACGTGATCGATTCGATGTTCAACCAGCACGCCAAGTGGCTGGAAAAAGCCAAGCGCGATCTCGGCTGGCGGCAGCCGGTGCCGTCGATCAATCTGCTGATCACGTCGCTGGTCTGGCGTCAGGATCACAACGGCTTCACGCATCAGGACCCGGGTTTTCTCGACGTCGTCACGAATAAAAGCCCGGATGTGGTGCGTATTTATCTGCCGCCCGACGCAAACTGCCTACTGAGCGTCGCCGATCACTGCCTGCGTTCGCGCGATTACGTCAACGTGATCGTCGCCGACAAGCAGCCGCATCTGCAGTACCTCGACATGGACGCCGCCGTCACGCATTGCACCAAGGGCATCGGCATCTGGGACTGGGCGTCGACCGATCAGGGCGTCGAGCCCGACGTGGTGATCGCCTGCGCGGGCGACATCGCGACCATGGAGGCGCTCGCCGCGGTGGAGATTCTGAAGGCGCGTTTCGCCGATCTGAAGATCCGCTTCGTCAACGTGGTCGATCTGTTCCGTCTGATGCCCGAGCACGCGCATCCGCACGGGTTGTCGAGCCGCGATTTCGATTCGCTGTTCACCACCAGCAAGCCGGTGATTTTCAATTTCCATTCGTACGCGTCGCTGGTGCACAAGCTGACGTATAACCGCACCAATCACGACAATCTGCACGTGCACGGCTATCACGAGAAGGGCAACATCAACACGCCGCTCGAACTGGCGATCATCAACCAGGTGGACCGTTTTTCGCTGGCCATCGACGTGATCGATCGCGTGCCGTCGCTACGCGGCGTCGGCGATCATGCGAAGGAATGGCTGCGCGGGCAGATCATCGAGCATCTTGCTTATGCGCATGCCGAAGGCATCGACAAGGAAGAGATCCGCAACTGGACGTGGAAAGGCTAGGCGAGGCAGGCTATGGAAACACAAAAGCGCGCCCCGGCGCCGGCGATTCTGGTGCTGAACAGCGGCTCGTCGTCCCTGAAGTTCGGGCTGTTCACGTACGCGGGCGGCGACGAAGCGTTGTTGCTCGCCGGCAGCGCGGAAGGCATCGGGCGCAGCGACGGCAGCCTGCGGATCAACACGCCCGACGGCGGCGTGCTGGTGCAACAGGAGCGCGTGCTCGAGTCGCAGACCGACGCGTTGCGCAAGCTCGCCGAAGTGCTTGCGCAGCAGGGTTACGGGCGGCCTGCGGCGGTCGGGCATCGGGTGGTGCATGGCGGGCCGCATTTGCGCAGGCATCAGCGGCTCACGCCCGAAGTGCGTCAACGTCTGCAGGACGCCGTGCATTTCGCGCCGCTGCATATTCCGCCCGCGCTCGCGTTGATCGACGAGGCCGCGCGGATTTTCGGCGACGCGCCGCATTTCGCCTGCTTCGATACCGCGTTTCATGCCACGCTGCCGCCGCGCGCGGCGCAACTCGCGCTGCCGCGGCGGTATCTGAAAGCGGGGGTGATCCGCTACGGCTTTCATGGGCTGTCTTATGAGTCGCTGGTAACTCAGCTCGGTGCGGCGCTGCCGTCGCGCGCGGTGTTCGCGCACCTCGGCAATGGTTCGAGCCTGTGCGCGTTGCGCGACGGCCAATCGGTCGATACGTCGATGGGATTGACGCCCACCGGTGGTGTGCCGATGGGCACGCGCAGCGGCGATCTCGATCCCGGTGTGCTCCTGTATCTGATGCGGGTCGAGAAGCTCGACGCCGCCGCGTTGGAGACGCTCCTGAATCGGCACAGCGGCCTCGCCGGTTATACGGACGGCGAAAGCGACATGCAGGCGCTGGAAAAACTGGCCGCATCGGGCGATGCGAATGCGGCGTTGGCGCTCGATGCGTTCGCCACGGCGGTACGCAAGACCATCGGCGCGTATGCGGCGTTGCTGGGCGGGATCGATCTGCTGGTGTTCACCGGAGGGATCGGCGAACACAGCGCGGGGATTCGCAAGCGCGTGTGCGACGGCCTCGCGTTCATGGGACTGGTGGAAGGCGATCCGGCGGGCAAGGTGCGGGCGATTCATACCGAGGAAGAGAAGCAGATCGCGCGGCATTGTCGGACGCTATTGAGCGCCGACATGAACTGAGACCTTTAGGCTTTTTATTTAGCCTTGATGGTCGTGCGATCCAATACGCCGGTGACGCCGAACAGGCGCGTGACGTCTTCGAGCGCGGCGGTGCGTTGCTGATCGCGTTGCAGTTCGCCATGCAGCGTGATGCGGCCAGCGGCGACGTTGACCTTGACGGCGTGCTCGGGAACGGCGGTGTCCCAGGCGAGACGGCGGGTGGCTTCGGCGGCGATCTGGGCGTCGGTGAGGCGCGCGGCAGTGCCGCCGTGTTTCGTGGACCGGCTGTGCGGCATGAGTTCTCCACGGAATGAGCTGGGATGAGAGAACACTAGCAGATGTGACGGATTTTGCATTCGGCCACGGCTGCCGTGATCTCCGTTCCCAGCGTTCGCGCCTGCCGTATCGAACCCTTCAGCAGCAGGCGCGCGCGACCACCCGAGGCTACTGGATCGCCCCCGCCACCGCCTGCGCCGTCGCCGCCGACAACGTCCACCCCAGATGCCCGTGCCCCGTGTTGTAGAACACGCCTTGCCGCTTGCCGCGTCCGACCTTGGGCAGCATGCTCGGCAACATCGGCCGCAAGCCCGCCCACGGAATCACGCGCGACGTCGACACTTCAGGAAAGTAACGCCGTGTCCAGTCCACCAGCGGCGCAATCCGGTCCGAGCGGATATCGCGGTTGAAACCGTTGATCTCCGCCGTGCCCGCCACGCGGAATCGATCCGCGCCGAGCCGGCTCGTGACGATCTTCGCGCTGTCGTCGAGCAGGCTCACCCACGGCGCGCGCTGCTGACTGATCTCGTCGTCGAGACAGACGGTGATCGAATAACCTTTCACGGGATAGATGTTGACGTGATCCCCAAGCATCGCCGCGAAATCGCGACTCTTCACGCCGGCGCAGACGACGATCCGCTCGAACGCAAAGCGTTGCGACTCGCCTTCCAGATTGACCGTCAGCGAAAACTTCGAGTCCGCCGGCTGCTCGATCGCCGTGATCCCGGCATCGTAGTGAAACTCGACGCCATGCCGCACGCAGGCATCCGCGAGACCGCGCGTGAACTTGTGGATGTCGCCAGTCGAATCGGACGGCGTGAAAAACCCGCCGAAGAAATCGCCTTGCAGCGTGGGCTCGATCCGCCGCAGCTCGCTTGCCGACACCGGATTGCGGTCGAGACCGCCTTCGCGTAGCAACGCATTCACCTTGTCCGCCGCGGCGAATTCCTTTTGCGTCTTGTAGATATGCAGAATGCCGCGCCGTTCGAGATCGAACTCGATACCTTCGCTACGCGCCGTGGAAAACAGATGTTCGCGCGCGGCAATCGCGAGCCGCACGGTCTCGATCGTGTTACTCCGATAGTACGGGATCTGCCGCAGGAACTCGCCCATCCACGAGTATTTGTGCCACGTGGGCAGGGGATTGAGCAGCAGCGGGGCGTCGCGCGTGAGCATCCAGCGTAGCCCCTTCAGCACGGTGGCCGTGCTGTTCCAGACTTCGGCGTTGCTGGCCGATAACTGGCCGCCGTTGGCGAACGAGGTCTCCATCGCCGCATAGCGATGACGCTCGAAAACCGTGACGTGGTGGCCGCGTTGCGCGAGGGCGTGAGCCGTCGTGACGCCGGTAATGCCGGCGCCGATAATGGCGATTCGTGACATGACAAAGTCCAGATAAGTTGAGCATCACCGGTGTCGATTTCGTGTCGAAACCGGCGTCGATGCCCCATCTGTCCCTGTACCTGAGAGTTTCTTCCCGCGCCATCCGGCCCAATGCGAGCCGGCGTGGGGAATCCCCTTCGGTGGACGCGCGCGAGTGTGAGCGGCGTCGCTCTCCAGATGTTCCCGCTGCGCGGTCCTTTTGCCTGAGAGTTTCCGGGGCGGTTGCTCCGTCGGCGTCGTCATTGACCGCATGACAATCTCTCCCGCGCTGCATTGCAGAACGGCACGACGATACCGGGCAAAAATAATCGCCGCAAGTGTTTCGTACGTTGCGCTGCAGCGCACGTGCCGTGCTGTCCTGTACATGGGCCGCGATTGTGTATCGGGTCGGCGGCGCGGCGATCGGCTATAGTCGGCGGCACATTCCCCCATTCGTCGCAGAGGAGAACGCCGTGCCCGCCTTCACAACGCTGCTTGCCTTCGCTCTGGTTTCACTCGGCATGGTGCTCACGCCGGGACCGAACATGATCTATCTGATCTCGCGATCGCTCTGTCAGGGCAAGCGCGCCGGCCTCGTGTCGCTCGGCGGCGTGGCGCTCGGTTTCGTGTTCTATATGTTCTGCGCGGCGTTCGGCATTACCGCGCTATTGCTCACGGTGCCCTTCGCGTACGACGCATTGCGCTTCGGTGGCGCGCTGTATCTGCTGTATCTCGCGTGGCAGGCGGTCAAACCCGGCGGCCGTTCGCCGTTCCAGGTGCGCGATCTGCCGCACGACAGCCGCCGCAAGCTGTTCTCCATGGGTCTCGTCACCAACCTCGCGAACCCGAAGATCGCGGTGATGTATCTGTCGCTGCTGCCGCAATTCATTTCGCCGGGACATGGCAGCGTGCTGTTGCAGTCGCTGGCCCTGGGCTGCGTGCAGATCGTCATCAGCGTGACGGTGAATGCGATTATCGCGTGCATGGCGGGTTCGATCGCCGGGTTTCTCGCGGGGCGCCCTGCGTGGCTGATGCTGCAGCGCTGGCTGATGGGCACGGTGCTCGCCGGCCTCGCGGTGCGTATCGCGCTCGATTCGCGTCGGTAAAGCGCGGCTACCCCGTGAGCGGAAAGCTTTGCGCTGGTCGCCTTGAACGCAGAGCACATTGAAAGCCGCACGACAAACACCGAGCGTCCGCCGCGCGGATCACGCCGCCACTTGCGCGTCCGCCGCTTCGAGCGACTTGTACATGAACGTGGCCCCTTCCAGACAGGCGCCATCGGGACACTGCGCGTAGCCCGGGATCACGCCGACAGCCCGATAGCCCAACGCGGTATAAAGCGGCTCGGCGTGATCGCCGGTGCGCGTGTCGAGCGTGAGCAGGCTGCGCTGCAAACGCCGCGCGTGCCGCTCCAACTCCGTCATCAACGCACGCGCAATGCCCCGGCGGCGCCACGCCGGATGAATCAGCAGCTTGCGCACATCGGCGCGATGCCGCTGGTTCGGCATCGTGTCGTAATCCAGTTGCACGGTGCCGGCAATCGCGTCGTTCTCACGCGCAACGAGCAGAACCAACCTGCCGCTACGCAGCGTCGGCAACACCTTGCCGCGCCAGAACGCTTCGCTCTCGTCGACGCCGTACGGCAGCACGAAACCGACGCTCGCGCCGTCATGCACACACGCATGCAGCAGCGCGCCGAGCTCCGGCAGATGGCGTTCGAGATCGTCGGCCGAAAAGGCGGTGATGGTGATGGCATTCATAGCGGCTCACACGATGAAAAGAAAGTAATGGGCGCCGCTCCGCGCGGGCGTCACGAAAGCGCTCGGACCGAACAGGCGGTAGCGCAGGCAGTCGCCCGGCTGCAGGTCGTGGCTCTGACCGTCGACGGTGATCCGCAGTTGGCCTGCCAGCAGAATCAGATGATGTTCGAGGCCGGGTCGCGGCGACGCGTCGTAGGTAATGTGAGCGCCGGGATCGAGTTCGCACTCCAGCGCTTCGCCGGCCAACGCCTGCGCGGGCGGCGACACGGAGCGGCGCCGGAAGCCGGCCGCGGCGTCGGTCCACAAGGGCTGCGCAGCGCGCGGCACGAGCGGCGCGAAGTCTTCCTCGACCATCTGCATGAGACGCGACATCGGCAGGCCGTAGGCCACGCACAGCTTGCCGAGCACGCTCGCGGTCGGGCTCACGGCGGCGTTTTCGAGGCGCGACAGCGTGGCACGGCTAACGCCGCTGAGCCGCGCGAGATCGTCGAGCGACCAGTTGCGTTCGGCGCGTAGCGCGCGCAGTCGCTGCGCGATGCGACGGTCGATGGCGTTGTCGTCGGGGAGGGTGTTTTCCATATTCGGGAAATTATCTCGAATATGGAAATTCGTCAATCAAACCAAAAAAGGGGGCTTGAAATGCGATCCGGCGCTCGCCGCGTGCGCGCGGACCGGCCGCGACCGGGTTTGATGCACCGCGCACCGTCTGGCCCGTTTATCATAGGGGCCGCCATCCAGAACGCGCCGCCAGGCTGTGCAAGGCAACGCCTCCCATCTACGAGACCCGGCGACTCCCGCCGCAACAAGATCCATGAATACCACTCCCGACGCTGTTTCCCGCCCCCCCATCCGCGCGCTGACCTTGCTCGAAGGGCGCGTGCTCAGCGTGCTCGTCGAAAAGCAGCACACCGTGCCGGATAGTTATCCGCTGTCGTTGAACGCGCTGACTTTGGGCTGCAATCAGAAAACCGGCCGCGCGCCGGTGATGAATGCCAGCGAAGCCGAAGTGTTGACCGCCGTCGACGGTCTGAAGCGGCTGAGCCTCGTCATGGAAGGCAGCAGCAGCCGCGTGCCGCGTTTCGAGCAGAACATGAACCGGGTGCTGGGCTTGCCGAGCCAGTCGGGCGCGTTGCTAACCACCTTGCTGTTGCGCGGCCCGCAGACCGCGGCCGAATTGCGGCTGAACAGCGCGCGTCTGCATGGTTTCGCGGACATCTCGTCGGTCGAGGCGTTTCTCGATGAACTTGCAACCAACGACCCGCCGCGCGTCGTCAAACTGGCGCGCACGCCCGGCGAACGCGAGAACCGCTGGATGCATCTGCTGTGCGGTGAAGTCAGCGCGAGCGATCTGGCTCAACCGGGCGATGACGACGAATCCGTGCCGTTGTCCGCGTTCGAGGCGGTGAAGGCCGAACAGAAGCGGCTCGCGGAAGAGGTGAACCGACTGCGGGCGGTCGTGCGGCGCATGGCTGGGGAGTTGGGGATCGCGATCGACGATCTGGGCGACGACGCCTGAGCGACGTCGTACCGATTGCGCGCTTGAATCGACACAGGCCGACGCCGGTCGGCCCGCTCCGCGCGCAATCAACGACAACTAGAACTTATAGTTCACCGACGCAAGCGTATTTAACTCGAAGCGCTTTTCGGTAATCGGGCTATTCGCCGCATTGTGTTCGAGGCGCCCGAAGGTCGCGGCAATCGAGCCGTTCCAATGCCGCGAAAAGTCGTAGGTCACCATCGCGTTCATATGGATGTCGCGTATGCCGGCGCTGGTGTCGTAAGTGGGCAGACCCGACGCTGCGCTCTGCTGCTGCGAGACGCCGAAAAAGGTCCGCGTGTACGTGCCGTTGGCCCACGTGAAGCCCGGTCCGACCGAGAACAGCCAGCCGCCCACCGGCGCGGACGCCACCAGATCGGTGCTGATCGTCGTGCCTTGATGATGCCCGGCGATGTCCTGATACAACGCCACCGATCCGGTGAACGCCCACCACGTATAGTCGGCGAACAGCTTCAGCTTGGGGCCGCCATCCACGTCGCCGAGACCGTGCAGGTGCGGATCGTCCGACTCCTTGCGCGACTGGAAATCGAAACTCAGCGCCGCGCCCAGGTGATAGGCCGAGGCTGGTCCGCGCAACACATTCACGCCGAGCACGTCCGGGCCTTGCGAGAAGAAGCGGTCGTCGTAGGAAATATCCAGCGCCGGAAACGGGATGTAGCTCAGTTGCCGCGAGCCGGGATACTTAGGCGTGACCACGAGACCCGGGCCGACGCCGATCTTCCATTTGCTGTCGGAAGACGTGGCGGTAGCGGTGCCGGGGTCTGCGCTCGCTGCGGATGTCGCGGGCGTCGTGTCGTCCGCATGAGCGGCCTGTGCTGCCGCCAAGGCCAGCACCGCGCCGCTCAGCGCCAATGTCCGCACCAGCGACGCACGCGCCGGCCGGCCTTGAACGACGAGGCCGTGCCCAGCAAGCTTCACGCGCGCGCTCATGCGCGCTCCTTGCCGAGTGCCGCCAGTTGCCGCAGGCGCCGCGCGAGCGCCTTCGAGACGACCGGCTGGCGACCGTCGTCGCCGCTCCGAACGGCTTCGCTTTCGCGCAGAAACAGCGCGGTTTCACGCGCGACGATCTCGCGCTCGTTGTCCGACGTAATCATGTGATACGAATCGTCCAGCCAGATTGTCCGTAAGAAGGCCGCGCCGATATGGCTGGCCACGAATTGGGCGTTGCGTGGGCTCGATGTCTCGTCGTCGATCGCATGCACGATCAGGCAATCCGTCTTGATGTCGCGCACCAGCGTGCGCACTTCCGACGCCAGACGGCTCGCCTCGTGCAAGGCCGGCAGCGAGATCGTGGACGGCCCGACTTCGCTGAAGTCGCTGCGCTGCATGGCGCGCGCGATCTTCGCGCGCAGCGCTTCGTTGCGCAGGCCGAACGGCTCGGCTTCGCGATAGCGCCAGCGCCTGCGCATCGGCGTGTAGTACGCCCAATTGAGCAGGAAGCGATACCAGGGAATCGCCCAGCCGTCGTAAGAGAGGGTCAAGGACAGCAGCACCAGCGCTTGCGCCTGCGGCCGCCGATGCGCAAGCGCGAGGGCCAGCGCCGAGCCGATCGACAGCCCGCAGATCGATACATGCGTATAGCGCTCGGCGAGCGCGTCGTATTCGCGCACGGCTGCGTCGATCCACGTTTCCATTGCGGCTTCTTTGGAACCGGCGCTATAGCCTGGCAGGAGCGGTGCGCAAGCGGTAAAACCTTCCGCATTCAGATAGCGCGCGAGAAAACGCAATTCGAGCGGCGAACTCGATAGACCGTGCAGCATCAGCACCGCGTGGTCGTCGCCGGGAAAGAACAGGCGGGTCGGCTGGGTCGGTTGATTCATCGCTCAGACTCCGATCCGCAAGACGAGGAAGTCACCCGCGTGCGTGGTGAAGCGTTCGCACACGCATTCGGTGAGCTTCGCCGCGCCGTCGCCGGTTTTCAGGCGCACACGGTGCGTGCCTGGGCGCAACGCTTTGCCCAGACGCTGAATGTCGTCGGGATCGACGTCGGCAAAGCGCGGGCCCGGCGCGATTTCATTGGGCAGGCGCGGCAGCACGCTGTGCTGTTTCAGATCGTCGGCCGGTTGCAGCGCGTCGCGTTCGAGCGCCTGAATAAAAATGAAGGTGCGGTGGTGATGCGACAGATGGCGCAACAAGCGGTGCGTTTCGTCGACGGCGCGGCGCGCCAGCATCCGTTCGTTGTCGTGACGCAGCAGCATTTCATAGCGCGACTGCGCGACCGACGCGATCAACTCCGCGCGGAACTGCGAGCGCCGCAAGCGTTCGATCAGAATAATGACGAGCAGCGTGACGAGCGGATAGGAAATCAGCAGCACCACGTCTGCGTGGTTGAACGTGGTGATGGCCGCGTAGGGCGGCACGAACAGATAGTCGGCGATGCCGAGGCCGAGCAGCATCACGGTCAGCGCGGGCGCCAAACCGAAAAAATACTCGACCAGCGACGCCGCGATGCAGAACGCGGTGCCCGGCAGGAACGGGCCGATTAATGGGTGAAGCAACATGCGCACGTCGCAGGCAACCGCCAATGCAGCGGCCGCGACTAGCCAGGCGCGTGTACCCCGTGGTGCCCAGCGGCGGGCGTTTTGGACATGCATGATATTTTTTTAGGGAGCGATTTCGCGCCCGATTGAGTGTGGCCTGCGCATTCAAAGCGCAGGCCGGACGATACCATAATCAGGCCGCCTTAAAGGCCGCCAAAACGTAAGGCTTCTGGCATCGGACAGTAAGGCGGCGCGGCGAATCCGGGAGGAATGACGCGGGGATGAAGCGAGGCATTCCGAGCGTCACGGATTATGGCGAGCGCTGGCTTAAGTGAGGCTTAAGCCGTGGCCCCGGTGGCCGAAGCACGATGGTGGGATCGACGCGCCGCCGCTGTGCGCTGACGCCTGATGGCGTCGCGCGGATCAGGCGTCGCGGCTGCGCAGCGGGTCGGTGGAGAGCTTGCGCTGCGTGCGGTAAAACACGCGGGGCGGCACATTGGGCGAATCTTCGGCGAGCCGGTCGAGTTCTTCGCGTGTGGCGGCGAGGTAGTGGCCGTCGCGCGCGTCGGCGTCGCCCACGAAAATCGCTTCGAGGCGGCGGCGCACCGCGCCATAACGCGCGCCGGCGGCGCGGTGCTTTTCCGCGCGCTCCGCATAGCGCAGAAAGACTTGCAACGCCGACGACACCGCCGCCGCGACGCTCACCAGGCCTACGAAGATCCGCAACGCCGGCGAGACCGCCGCCGCGGTCAGCGACGCGAACACGGCGGTGCCGACGAACGCGGTCAAGGCGGTGACCAGCCAGCCGAGCTGGCGGTCGCGTGCGGCCAGCAGGTCGGCCATGTCGTAATGGCTCATCTGCGATTCGCGCGCGCGGCGGATCCACTTCAGCAGCAGTTCGGCTTCGTCGACGGGTGGCTCGTAGGCGGGCAGGTTCTTCATGACGCTCGGCGGGGCGGTTCGGTTGCGCAAGCTTAGCGCATGCGTGTGCCGGCTGTGTGCCCTATGACGGCGTAGGTTGGATCCCCTTCGAGACCCAGGCTAATACGCGGCGGCAGAAACAGCGGCTGAAGTCGCGACCGCCGCCGGAGCACTCGGCTGCTCCAGCCCGAAGCGCTCGTTATGCGCGTTACCGTTCAGATAGAAGTCGCCGATCGCGGCCTCGCGGACGATCGCGGGATTATGCGAAGCGAGCACGCGCGCATTGCGCCAGTAGCGGTCGAAGCGGCGCGACTCGCTGGTCGCCGAGGCGCCGCCCACTTCAAACAACAGTGTCGCCGCTTGCAGCGTCTGTTCGATCACGATCTGCTGCGCCTGAAACGTTTGAATGTCGAGGTGGACGTAGGCCTGTTCATCGGTGCGGCCTTGCGCGCGGGCCGACGAGACGTCGTCGATCGCACGCGCCAGCGACGTGCTGAGGCTCTGCGTCGAATACGCGAGGCTCGCGAGCCGTCCGATCACGCGCTGCACCAGCGGGTTGTCGCGTGGGCTCGATTCGCCGGGAATGCCGAAGGTGCGCGTTTTGGCCCGCGTAAAGGCCACCGCGTCGCGCAGCGCGGCGCGGCTGATGCCCGCCAGATTCGCGATGTGCAACGCCTGATAGTACGTGGTGAGCAGGCTGTTGCGGCGCGGCTCCGACGCGCGATAGCGGCGGTACAGATTGTCGATCGCGACCGGCACATGGTTGAAGCGCGCGGTGCCGCTGCCGGTGAGGCGCTGGCCGAAGCCGTCCCAGTCGTCGATCCGATCGAGCCCCGGCGCATCGGCCTTGACGATGACGCGCACGTGGCTCTCGCCGTCGTGCGCGGTGACGTCGACCCAGTCCGCGTAGAGCGTGCCGGTGGTGTAGTACTTTTCGCCGTCGAGATGCCAGGCGCCGTCAGTCTGCGTGAGCCGCACGCTGTTGTCGGTCGCCGCGCCGCGCTCGGAGGTCGCGCCGCCGATAATCTGGCCTTGCGCGATGCGGGTGAACCAGCGGTCGCGCAACGGTTCGTCGTCGCTTTCCAGCAGCGACTCGATAAAGCCGCCGTGTACGCGCAGGATTTGCGGCAGGTTCGAATCGGCTTCGCCGAGCCGTGTGACCAACGCCAGAAACTCCGTGAACGACACGCCGTCGCCGCCGTACGCTTTCGGTACGCGCAGTCTGGTGTAACCCGCTTCGCGCAACCAGTCGACCGGCGCGTAGGCGAGCTCGCGCTGCTGTTCGCGCTGCACCGCGCCTTCGGCAATGCGCGCGAAAACCGGTGCAAAGCGACGCGTCAGATCGTCTTCACCGAATAGTCGTGCGGCGTCGGCGATGGAATGGGTCGGGGTTGCTTGTGATTCGTTTGCTGCCATGAGTTCTCCAAAACGGGTGCGCTTGGTGCGCAATCGGAGAACGGTACGGGAGCAGGGCGGCCGCTAGCAACGAAGTATTTGGCCGATTCTTAGAACGAGGCGTGAAATGCCCGCTGGGTTGAGCGATTGCATCGATCGCCAGTGATCATGCGGCCGCGCGGGATCGCTTCACGCAGGACCACGGGCGCGGTTCAGCGAAATGATTTACGCGCGCGGCTTGCTTTTCTTCTTCGCCGCACGTTCGGCGAGCGCTTCGCTATTGGCTTTCACGGCGGCCTGAATCAGTTGCCTGAAGGCGGTCTCGTTGAGCTTCTCGCCTTCGTGAATGTCGATCGCGCGCCGCGTATTGCCGTCGAGGCTGGCATTGAAAAGCTTCTTCGGATCCTTGAGCGCGGCGCCGCGCGCGAACGTGAGCTTGACGGCCTGCTTGTACGATTCGCCGGTGCAGACAATGCCGTCGTGCGACCACACGGGCGTGCCCATCCATTTCCACTCTTCCTGGATGTCGGCGTCGGCCGCGTGAATCAGTTCGCGGATGCGAGCGAGCGTTTCGCCACGCCAGTCCGCCAGCTCTTCGATCCGTTTGGTGATGTTCGCTGATGCGGTGTCGTTATCCGGATGAACGGTTGCCTTCATGTTGTCTCCGATTTTTTCGGTGTTGGAACAGGACGCGCAAGTAGCGCAAACGCGTCCAGCACTCGACGGCGTTCGCGTAGCTTATCAGGCGCACCGTGCGGAAAATTATCGGCACGGCGCGTTGCGGCGTGTGGCGTCTCGTGTCTTTACTGGATCGTGAAGTTCGACCGTGAAACCGCGAAGAAAACGTTGCCGATGCAACTGACCCTGAGGCGCGCTTTCGAGGTTGGCTCGCCCATGCGCGGCAGCATGACGGACGCGCTACCGGTGTTCGGCACTGCGGCGGCCAGCGCTCGCGGCAGATAGGTGTAGCCGCCATCCACCGACAGATCGATACGCACCTCGGCACAGGAGATCGGCGCCTTGTCGGTGTTCGCGACGTCCCAGCCGATCGTCTGGATGGCGCCGCCGGATAACGCCGCGGAGCCGTCTGGCAGTTTCACGGCAAAAGGCCGCGCGGTTTTCAGCACGGTGAGCGTGACGTCGGAACTGGCGGTGGTGTCGTGGACGCGATCGCGCGCCGTCAAGCGAAATGTCATTCTGCGGTTCGTGGCAGGGTAGGCCTCGCCGTTGCCCAACGGCTCGTCACCCAGAACGGCGGCGAGACGCGGAAACACGCGCTCGCCGCTGGTATTGGGAAGGTAGGAGCGGAACAGCGGACCGACGCCGTCGTCCTTGAGCACGGGGCCTTGCAGCGGGCCCGCATCGAACTGTTCCCAGCCATAAGTCGTCGTTGCGCCGGTGCTGCCGCTTGCGTGTCCCCTCAGGACGAATGGCGTGCCCGAAGGAATCGTGAGCGAGTCGAGCCCGCCACCCGACAGATTGAACGGGTCGATGTCCGGCGCGCTGCCCCGATTGACCGTTTTGACCGCGCAGTCGCCCCCTCTCGACGAAATCCAGGCATTCGCCTGAGCCTGACTGACGGCATGGAAGTAGGGATCCGTATGGTTTTGCAGGTTCTCCGAAGGCAAACACATGCCCGCGTAGCCCATGATCGTCGAGCCGCTGCCGGGTTCGAGCGCCGAGTCCGCCAACGTCGCTCGTCCGCCGCCGCAACGGTTGAAGGTGTGCCACGCGCCGAACTGATGCCCCAGTTCATGCGCGACAAAATCGACGTAGAACGCATCCCCCACGGGATTGGTTCGCCCCGTGGTGCCGGCCGCCTTGTTGTCTCGACCCGCCTCGTTGCGGCAGGTATTGCCGATCCGACCGACAATACCGCCGCTAGCGGTGGTGACGACGTGTCCGAGATCGAAACCGGAAGCGCCGATCACGCGGTCCAGGTTCGCGACGTTGGCCAGCAACATGTCGCCGGTTCTCCGGTATGGGTCGGTGGCGGGGTTCGTATAAATAAGCTTGTCGTTATTCGGAATCAAGGTCAGATGCACGCCTAAATCCTGCTCGAATATTTCATTGACGCGGTTGACGATCAGGCTGACGGCCGCCAATCCGCCGCTCACCGTGCCGCCGAATTTGGCGGTATAGGCACTGGTCGCGGCAATGGCAATCCGATAATCGCGGCGAATATTGCCGGTCGCGGTGCGCGACTGAAATGCGTCGCGTTGCGGGATTAATGGTTGATCGGCGGAAATGGAAGCGGAATCGATGACCCGCTCGTAAAATGGCTGATCCGAAGCCGGCAGCGAATGACGGCGGAAGCTCCAGTATTGTCCGCCGCGCGCCTGGGCGTTTTGCACCTTGCCGCTCAGCGTTTCGGCGGGCTGCACCAGCCAGGCGCCGTCTTTGTCGTACACCATGGCTTTCATGCCTTGCGGCGACATATCCAGACGCACGGTGCGTCCCGCGCTGTCGTGACCCTTCAGGCTGCGGATTTCCGGATAGCGTTGCGCCAGCGCCGGCGGCAGGGTTCCGGAATCGGACAGGACAAATTCGGAAAAATCCCCTTCAGGTAAAGGTAAAGATAGCCGGACATCCGGATATTTATATCGCGACGTTATTGCCTCGGAATTGATCGGAATGGCTGCTATTTCCGATTTTAAGCGGGTAAAATCCAAGGTGAGAATTCGCCCTTGTACGGGAGATCCGGCTTCAAGGCTTGATTTACGTGTGTGGTTTAGCGTGTTGTCTGAATCTTGCCAAAATACGCGTGACTCGGTTGCGTCGGCGGCGGACAGGATAAAGGCGCCGCTAAAAAGCAGGGCGCAATAAATGCAAATGCGTTCTAACGCTCGTGACATGGAATTTCCCTCGCGATATTCCGATCCAGAAAGAAGCGCATTCGATCGGGATAGTGAATAAGATAATGCGGCGGCTACCGGGCGAAATATAACGTCGGCTCCATGGGCAGCCTATGCGTCGCAGCGGCACACGGGGGGGGAAGCGAGGGGAAGTGATTCAGAAAATCGCGGCGCGGGTGCGGGCGGCGTTCGCCCATGCCCCGCCATTAGATGCCCATGCACACGCGGGCGCGGCCTGCTCCGGCCTGAAGCCGGGTTTTAGAAAGCCGCGCCGCGCCCGCCGTGTCACTCGTACGAAAACGCCCCGCCAAACTTCTCGATCCGCTCCAGCGCCATGCCCGACCCACGCACCACGCAGGTGAGCGGCGCTTCGGCGACGAACGCGGGTAGCCCGGTTTCCTCGGCCAGCAGCCGGTCGAGGTCGCGTAGCAACGCTCCGCCGCCCGCCAGCGTGATGCCCCGTTCGGCGATGTCCGCACCCAGTTCCGGCGGCGTCTGTTCCAGCGCGATCTTCACGGCGGAGACGATCTGGTTGAGCGGGTCGGTGAGCGCTTCGAGAATTTCGTTGCTCGACACCGTGAAACTGCGCGGAATGCCTTCCGACATATTGCGGCCCTTGACCTCCATCTCCTTGACTTCGGAGCCCGGAAACGCGGAGCCGATTTCCTTCTTGATCGCTTCGGCGGTTTGCTCGCCGATCAGCATGCCGTAATTGCGGCGAATGTAATTGACGATCGCGTCGTCGAACTTGTCGCCGCCCACTCGCACCGAGCCTTTGTAGACGATGCCGCCGAGCGAGATCACGCCCACTTCGGTGGTGCCGCCGCCGATGTCGACCACCATCGACCCGGTCGCCTCCGACACCGGCAGCCCCGCGCCGGTGGCCGCGGCCATCGGCTCCTCGATCAGATAAACCTGCGAGGCGCCCGCGCTGTGCGCGGCCTCCTTGATCGCGCGCCGCTCCACCTGGGTCGAGCCGCACGGCACACAGATGATGATGCGCGGCGACGGCGCGAACATACGCGTCTCGTGCGCCATCTGGATGAAGCGCTTGATCATCTGCTGCGTGATGTTGAAGTCGGCGATCACGCCGTCTTTCATCGGGCGGATCGCCTCGATATTGCCCGGCACTTTGCCGAGCATCTGTTTTGCTTCCTTGCCGACGGCCAGAATGATCTTCTTGCCGTTCGGACCGCCTTCCTGGCGAATCGACACCACTGAGGGTTCGTCCAGCACGATGCCCTTGCCGCGCATATAAATCAGGGTGTTCGACGTGCCGAGGTCGATAGCCAGGTCATTGGAAAAATAGCCGCGCAGAAAACCGAACATGCAGATACCTGTCTCTTGGGTGCCGGGCGCATGCGCGCCGCCTGGGGATGCCGCCCGAAGGCGGCAGGCGACCAGATGAGGGTCGAAAGAGCGTGAAGAATAACAGTTTCGCGGCGCGGACTACTTCGGCACGCGTGGCCGCAGCGAGTTCTTGGCCTGCCACCGGACGCGCTCGCAATTGCTTTTGACGCGCGTGGCGAATTCGGCCGGGGAGTTCAGTTGCAACGCGCGCAACCGCAGCGCGTCGCGCTCGCCGAGCCGCCAGCCGTTTTGCCAGCGGGCCTCGAAGTCGCTCGCTTCGGTGAGGATCTTGCCGAGCTTCTCCTTGTATTGCGCGATGTCTTCCGGCGAGGCGCCGCAGAAATCCTGGAGAAATCGTGCGCGCTGGCCGGCGGCTTCGCTGCTGGCATTGGCGCCTTCTTCGCTCGCCAGCGCGGGCGGTGGACTCAGCAGGAGGAGCGGCACGAGCAGCGAGGTGGCCGCCGCGCCCAGCAACCGATAGTCCAAACACCTTTTATTCATGGTTGCCTCCTCGTGGCGAGCCTTCGGCGCAAAGAATAGCGCAACCGAGGTGCGTACGCGGCGCTGGTTCGGCGTCGCTGCAAGCTTTTGAAATGTCGCGTTGCCGTACTGTAATGTTCGGCACCGCACACACGCGAATAGCGCCCCGGCGCATGCTTTGCGCATCCGTTTTCACCCATGCCGGCGATGATTCGTGTCCGCGACGTTTGCGCGCGCGTGCCACTGCGTCCGGCTTTCCGGGAGCCAATGTGGACGCGACAACGCAGACCGAGCCGAGCACGCACAGTACGCAAAGCACACGGCGTTACGACATCATCAGCGACGAAGCCGATTTTCGCGCATTGCAGCCGGAATGGGATGCGCTCTGGTTAAGGGCACACGGTTATTACTATCAGTCGTTCAGCTTTTGCTGGCTCGCCTGGAAACATGTGACGAAGCCGCATGGCCGCGGGCTTAAGTGCATTGTGTGTCGCGAAGCAGGGCAACTGGTCATGATCTGGCCGCTCGAAACGGTGAAGCGCGTGCTGTGGACCTATCTGGTGCCGCTCGGCCCCGAAGGCGGCGACTACACCAGCGTCCTCGTCGAGAACGACGCGGCGACCACAGCCCGCGTGGAGGGCGCGTGGAACACGGCCCGGCGGCGCTGCGGCGCCGATTTCATTCACCTGCCGTATGTGCGCAACACGCTCGATCTGCACCGGCTGGTGACACGCGAGCGTCATGTGCTGTTTGCCGAACCGCACAACGCGTCGGCCGCGAAACTGCGCGGGCAGGGCACTTGGGACGACTATTGCCGCACGCTCGGCACGCTGTTCGGCAAACGGCCCGGCACCTTCGCGAACCGGTTGTCGAAAGAAGGCCAGGTGGCCGTGCGCGTCATGGATCCGGCGGAAGAAAGCGAGACCGCCGCGATTATCGAGTGGATGTTCAACTGCAAGCGCAGCTGGAGCGATCGGGTCGGCAAACGCAGCGTGTGGCTCGACTCGCCGGAGTTCGAACGCTTTCTCGGCAAGCTGATCTATTCGGCCGACGTGCCTTCGATGGCGCGTCTGATCGTGGTCACGCTGGACGAAGCGCCGGTGGCCGGAATTATCGTCAGTCTGGGTAATCCGTGGGCGAGCGCGATTTTCGCGGGCTACGACCCGTACTTCGGCAAATGCTGTCCCGGCCTGATCGCGGTTGAGCAATGCGTCAAATGGGCCTTTGATAACGACTACGACCTCGACTTCGGCGTCGGTGTCGAGCGTTTCAAATCGTACTGGTCGCGCGACGAGGCGAGCACCGCGTGGACCGTGCAGATCGTCAATTCGACCTGGGGACTTCTGGCGATGCGGGCCCGGCGCGGTGCGAGGCAGGTGGCCGAGCGGGCAAAGCGCCTCGTGCATCCCGACGCGCCTGATGCACCCGAGGCAGGCAAAGCCGCCGAGGTGCGGGACCCCGCGCGGCAGCCTGCCACGCGCGCGCGGCCGCAGCCGGAGTGATTCGCCGGGAGCGGGCAGGAGCGCGGCTGCCGCTGCACGCAAACGAACGGGTTGAAGCGGGCGATTTGAAAACAGACCCGAACCGCCACCGCGTGAAGCGGTGGCAACGAGATCAGGTCGCTCAGGACGCGGCGGCCCAGTCGACCGCGGCATCGAACAGACTGCCGCCCGCCGGCGACAGATTGCCGAACGTGTCGTTGTTCAGAAAGAACATCACGCGCCGGGCCGGCGCGAGCGATTCGTAGTCCATCGTCGCGCCTTTTTCATACGCGAAAATCGCCGCTTTCTCGGGTTGGCCGTAGAGCGTCGCGATGATTGCCGCGCCGAGCCCCGGCTTGCCCCAGCTCATCGCCGCCTGTTTGCCGTAGACGTTCGTCACGCCCGCCGGCAAGCCGGCCGCCATGGGATGCGGCGCATTGACGAGCCACAGATAGCGCTCCTTATCCGCTTCGCCGAAATCGACGTCATGACGTTTGCCTGTCATCGCAAAGTCGTCGAGCAGGTCGTTTTCCCACGTCAATAGCGGCCTGGGCAAACTGCGCCAGCCGCTCGCCACCTGCTTCGACGACACCGTCGACGAGATCAGCACCAGATCGGCGTCGCCCGCCGCCTCGGGCGGTTGCGCCTCATCCAGCATTCGCACGCTGTAACCGCGCGCGCCGAGATGCGCCGCGATCTTCTGATCGACGGTCAGATTCGGGCCGTTCAGTTGCACGACCATCACGACTTTCTTGCCGCTCACGCTGGCATTCGACGCGGCTCGCGCATGCGGCGTCGCCGCGCTCAGCAGCGCGCCAACACCGACGCTTGCCGCGGCGAACAGGGTGCGGCGCTTGCGCACGGACGCGAGGGATTGATTCGTGCGACGAGTCCAAAGCTTCATGAGAGATCCGTAGTTGGCGGTTCATCAAAACTCGAGCGTGGACAGCAACGACACTTGCCGTGCGTCGCCGACCGAGACGAAGTACTTGTTTACGCTCGACGGGTAGTACGTCTTGTTGAACAGGTTCTTCACATTAAGCTGGAACGTCAGATGGCGATTGCCGAGTTTCGTCTCGTAGGTCGCGAACAGATCCGCCACGGTGTACGACGGCAGCGTGAAGCTGTTCGCCGAATCGCCCGGACGCGCACCCACGTAATGCGCGTCGCCGCCCACGCGCAACTGATCGCCGCCGAAGATCGTGCCGAAGTCGTAGACCGCTGCAAACGACGCCGTATTCCGCGGCGCATTCCATAACCGGTTGCCGGCGTACAGCGGGTCTTCGGTGGTCTTCGCGTCGATATAGGCGTAGCTGGCGATCACGCTCCAGCGCGGCCCGATCTGACCGGCCACGTCGAGTTCCACGCCGCGCGAACGGGCCTTGCCGGCGGTGCGCCAGTCGGTCTGTTTGGTGGTGTCGTTGTACTGCTGCACCAGCACGTTCTTCTTGTCGATATTGAAGAGCGCAAGCGTGCCGGTCAGGCCGGCCGGCATCGCCACTTTCGCGCCGAGTTCCCACGAAGTGGCCTGCTCGGGCTGCACCGACGAGTCGATCACCACGCCGGAAGACAGCGGCGCGATCGTCGAGTTCGGCTTGAGCGATTGCGAATAGCTGCCGTAAAGCGACACCGTGTCGGTCCATTTGTAGACGAGGCCCGCGCGCGGCAGCCACTTGTTGCCGTTGATATCGGTGTTGGTGACGAACGGCCGCCCCTTGCCCGCGATCTGGTTGTAGTCCAGAAAACGCACACCGCCGATCAGGATCCACTTGTCGCTCAGATGCAGACTGTCCTGCATGAACAGCGAGCGATCGTGCAGCGTGTCGGTCTGATCGCTGTCGCTCGCCGACACCGTGCTCGACGGACTTTCCAGACCGTACACCGGACTGAAATAGTTGAACGGATAACGGGTGGCCTGGCGCAGCAGATCGCGCCTATAGATGCGCCGGTATTCGTCGTCGACACCGATCTGCAGGTCGTTGCGCAGACCCGCCAAGTTGAAATGGCCGTCGACATAGGCGATCGCGTAGCTGTCCGTGCTGAGCGCGCCATGGGTCGCGTCGTTGCTGCGCGACACCGCGCCTGTCGTGCTGTTGATGCCTTGCACGCGCAACTGGTTGGCGTCGTACGTCTCGCGGTTGTAGCTGTAGCCGAAGTGCGCTTTCCAGTCGGCGTTGATCTGATGATCGACGCCAAGCTGCGCGAGATGCGATTCGCCGGTCATCTCGTTGAACGGCTGGTCGAGACGCTCGCGGCTCGAAATCGTCAACGGCTGGTTGGTCTTCGGATCGAGCGCCGTACCGCGGTCGAACGGGTAAAGAAACTGGCGGTATTCGTACGACACCACCACCTGGGTATCGCGTCCGTACCACGCGAGCGATGGCGCCGCCAGCGTCTCGCGATGCTCGCCGAAGTTGCGCCAGTACTGCTCGTCGGTACGATCCAGCACCAATCGGTAGGCGAGGCGCGAATCGCCGATCGGCCCGGTGGTGTCGAGCGTCGCGTCCGCGCCGTTGCGGCCGTGGCCGTAGGTCGACGCGCCCAGCGAGATCGCGTGATACGGCGTCAGCAGCGGCTGTTTGCTCACCACGTTGATGACGCCGCCCGGGTCCATGATGCCGTACAGCAGCGAGGTTGGCCCCTTGAGCACTTCGACGCTGTCGGCGGCGGCGTTCAGGCCGCGCCCTTGCACGAGCGGCATGCCGTTGTGCATGACCGAGCCGTCGCGATTGCCGCCGAAGCCGCGCTTGAGCAAGGTGTCCTGCGTGCCCGCGAGCGTGTTGCCCTGCACGATGCCGCTCACGTTCGCCAGCGCGTCGTCCAGATTACGCGGCCGCTGGTCGCGCAACACCTGGGCGGGCACTACGTTGACGGCTTGCGCGGTGTCGAGCAGCGGCGTATCGGAACGCGTGATGTTGGCTTCGGCGGGCGGCCGGTAGCTGCCGGCTTTCACTGCCTGCGAATTGACGGAGACCGTCGGCAGGGTGGTGCCGTCAGCGGTGGCCTTGACGTGTTCGACCAGCGTGTAGCCGCCGTTCGGCTGCTGCACCGCGCCGAGGCCGGTGCCGCGCAGAATGCGCTCCAGCGCTTGCGGCACTTCGTAGTCGCCGCGCAGACCTTCGCTCGTGCGGCCGGCTGTCAACGCGGCCGGGAACGACAGCAGCAACCCGGTCTCGCGGCCGAAGCGGTTCAGTGTGGCTTCGAGCGGCCCGGCCGGAATGTCGTAGGTTTTGCGCGCTGGCGCTTCGGTAAGGGCGCCGGCCGAACCGTCGGCGGCAAGTGCCACGTTGAGCGGCAGCCCCGCCGAGATCAGCGCGGCGGTGGCCAGATGCCGCGCAAGGCGTGCCGGCCGCCTCGCGTGTGCCGACCCGTGGCTGCCGCGCGGGTCGCGGCCGGCCTTTCGATACTGTCCCATGTTCAAAGCTCGCTGGAAGATAGACGATGTGTTGCTCTCATCTCCCATGTCCCGCGAGATTCGAAAACAGCTCACAACCGGTGAAGATTTTTTTGTGCGCGGTGGCGGTAGCGCTAGCGAGGTCTCAGCCGCGCGACGCGCGCACCGTTGCCCAATAACGCGTGATGAACACGACCTCGACCGGCAAGGTGCGCGCCACCGTATCGAGCACGCGCTCGGTGTCGGCCAGCGGGAAGGTGCCCGACAGCCGCAGACCGGCCACGTCGGGATCGCAACCCAGATGCCCGCTGCGATAGCGCGCGAGCTCGCCAACGAAGTCGTCGAGCCGCATGCCGCTCGCGACGAGCAGACCTTCGGTCCACGCCGCGGCGTTGTCGTCGAGCGGCTCCGGCGCGCTGACGTCGGTGCAGGTGAAACGCGCGCGTTGGCCAGCGCGTAGAACCGGCGCGAGGGCTTGGGCGTCGAACGGCGCGATCCGCACGGCGCCTTCGAAGACGTCGAGGCGACTGGTCGCGCCGAGTTGCCGCACCGCGAAGCGCGTGCCGAGCGGCTGCAAGGTGCCTTGAGCGGTTTCGACCGTAAACGGGCGGTTTTCACCGTTCGGATGACCGGTCGCGACCATGATTTCGCCTTGCACCAGCCGCACGCGCCGCTCGGCGCTGGTGAAGCGGATGTCGATCGCGCTGTCGGTGTTCAGGGTCACGCGCGTGCCGTCGGTGAGCGTCAGCGTGCGACGCTCACCGGACGCGGTGCGCGCGTCGGCGTTCCACGCCCGCCATGGCAGTTGTTCGCCGGCCAGCCAGCTCGCGCTGCCGGTGAATAGCAGAATCGCCAGCGCCTTGGCGCCCGCGCGGCGTCGCGATGAACCGGCCCGCGTCAACGCGGCGCGCGCGGCGGCTGCGCCGTGGGCGTCGTCGGTCGCGTCGGCGAGGCTGCGGAAACGGCCGCTGACGTCGCTCAGATGCTGCCACGCACGTTCATGGTCGGGATGCTCGGCACGCCAACGCGCAAGCTCCAGTTGGCGCGAACGGGTGTCCTCGCCGGATTGCAGTTCCATCCACCACTCGACGGCGCGTAGCGCCACGTGCCGCGGAATGTCGGGACGCGCGCTGGCGTTCATGCCGGCCATCGGCTACGCGGCGCTCAGCGCGAAGAAACACTGCGCGCCGGCGCGCACCAGATGGCGTTTCACGGTGGAAACGGAGATTTTTAGCTGGGCGGCGATCTCGGCGTGGCTCAGGCCGTCGAGTTGCGCCAGCAGGAAAGCCCGCTTGACGGCAACCGGCAGACTCTCCAGCAAACTGTCGATCTCGCACAGTGCTTCGAGCAGCAGCGCACGTTCTTCCGGCGACGGTGCGACGCTTTCGGGCACACACGCCAGCGCCTCCAGATAAGCCCGCTCGATCTGCTCGCGACGCCAGTAATTGGCCATGACGCGTTGCGCGACCGTGGTCAGAAACGCGCGCGGTTCCTCGAGACACAGAGGCTCGTCACGGGCGAGCAGACGCACGAAGGTGTCGTGCGCGAGATCGGCCGCGCGGTGCGCGCAACCGAGCTTCCGGCGCAGCCACGCATGGAGCCAGCCGTGGTGATCGGTGTAGAGCGCCTGCATCTCGTGATGCAAGGTCGAATTGTTTGCCGCCATGGCGTGCCGTGTACGCCAGATCGAGCGATGCGGCGCCTCTGTAAATGAGAATGATTCGCATCATATCATCTCAAATTGTCCGGCGTGATGCTCGTGGTCCGGACGGTGAATCGATCGGCCGGGCCGCCCAAATTTCTTTGCCGCAAATCAACCGTTCGGCCGTCAACAGGCCGATGATGATCTCTCGACGTCGACTCGCCGGCTCGCGGACGCCATCCGCGCCGGGCCTCGCGTGCCTCGGGTCAGGAGGACATCATGGTCAGTGGCGAACCCAGAATCGTTTGCGCGGTGGTGGCGGTGTTCACGGCTTTAGCGGGGATCGGCGCGGCGATCCGCGGCCTGCTGGACGACAGCCCCAGCTTCATTCACTTCGGCGCGGCGGCGCTGGTGATCGGCGCGATCGGTTTCGTCGCGCTGCTGATTCCGACGCCCCACGACAGCGCTTGAATCTCCGCATTGCCGTCCTGTTGCCCCTTCGCGGCTAGACGCGGCGCAAACCGTCCATGTCGAGAATCCGGATCTGTTTGCCGTGCGTGTCGACCAGACCGTCTTTCTGGAATTTCGACAACATCCGGCTGACGGTTTCGAGCTTCATGCCGAGATAGCTGCCGATCTCCTCGCGCGTCATGCGCAGATGGAATTCGGCGGGCGAGTAGCCGCGTTTCTGCAGCTTGCCCGACAGGTTCAGCAGGAAGGTCGCGACGCGCTGTTCGGCGGACATCGTGCCGAGCAGCATCATCAGCGTGGCTTCCCGCACGATCTCGCCGCCCATCATGCGGTGCACGTGCTGTTGCACGACCTTGACGTCGCGGCACATGGCTTCTAGCAGATGGAACGGGATGATGCAGACCTGACTGTCCTCGATCGCCACCGCGTCGCAACTATGATGGCCTGAGCACACGCCGTCGAGGCCGAGCATGTCGCCCGCCTGATGAAAGCCCGTCACCTGCTCGCGGCCGTCGCGATGCATCACGACGGTCTTGAACGAGCCCGCGCGCACCGCATAGAGGCTCTGGAACGGGTCGCCGGTGCGGAACAACGTCTCGCCGTTCCTGATGGTGCGCGACGGGCAGATCAACGCTTCGATGCGCTCCGCCTCGGCGCTCGTCAACCCTTCGGGCATGCAGAAGGAATGCATCGCGCAACTCGAGCAGGGCACGCCGGCGCGCTTCGCGTCCGGGGCGGCGAGGTCGGCCCGTTTCGCTTGCGGCGACGAGGCGGTGCCCGTTAAAGCCGCAATCGGCACGATCGGCACGACAGCCGCGCTCGGCGTCGGCGGCCGGGTTTCAAGGTAGTCGGCAACATCAGACATGGTGTGCTCCCAGGTGATAGAGATCCCGTGCGGAATGCGCGTGGGCAAGTCGTTTGATCGCGTGGCAGGCAAGCTCGAATTCGCTCGTCTTGTCGAAAAAGTAGCGCGCGCCGTTCGTCAGGCAGGCTTGCCGGAACCAGGCGCCGGAATGGTTCGTCAACACCATCGTGACGACCGGCGAGTTGCGCTGCGTCAGGCGCTGCAGCAACTCCAGGCCGGTGCCGCCAGCCAGGCGCAGATCGAGCACCACGACGTCGGCGGCACTCGCGCCGATCGCCGCGAAGGCGGCTTCCGGCTCCTCGGCTTCGCCGACGATTTCGACCCCCTCGATCGCGCCGAGACGGGCCGCCATGCGCGCCCGAATGGCCAGCGCATCCTCGACGAGGAACACGCGCAACGCATACTGTGACGGGCTTGAGTTCATGGCTGGAAGTATCGGGCGCGCTATCTCAAAAATAAATCGGCGCTGAACGAACTTCAGGTAGGCGAGAGGGAAGTCGTGTAGGGGATTTCCTACACGAGCAGCTTGAAAGTTGAATGCAGCAGAACAGCGGGAGTGTTGCGCAAGAGCGGCGAATCAGATTTCGTCGTCGTCGCCGAGCAGTTTGTGGCGCAGCGCGTAGCGCACCAGCGCGGCTTCGTGCGGCATCTGCATTTTTTCGAAGATGCGTGTCTTGTACGTGCTGACCGTCTTGCTGCTGACGCACAGGTCGCCGGCAATCTCGGTGAGCGTCTGGCCGGCGGCGATGCGGCGGAACACATCGAATT
Source organism: Paraburkholderia sp. BL21I4N1 (assembly GCF_002973525.1). Classification (GTDB taxonomy): domain Bacteria; phylum Pseudomonadota; class Gammaproteobacteria; order Burkholderiales; family Burkholderiaceae; genus Paraburkholderia. The sequence goes on along the minus strand of NZ_PVEN01000007.1, from coordinate 197,056 downwards.
CACGATCCGACAGCCGCTGATGCGGCAACGTGTCGGCCGGCTCGTTCAGGCTCTGCGCGAAACGCTCGGCCATGGCAAGGCTCACGTAGACACCGCCGGACGCCACCTTCGACACCGCCGCGACCAGCTCCGCACTGGCGCTCTCCTTGGTCAGATAACCCGACGCGCCCGCCTTGAATGCGCGCACCGCGTATTGCTGTTCGGCGTGCATGGTCAGCACGAGAATCCGCAACGCCGGCATTTCCTCCTTGATCTGTTTGATCAGCTCGACGCCGTTGCGCCCTGGCATCGACAGATCGAGTACGAGCACCTCGGCGGCTTGCGCGCGAACCAGCGCGATCGCGCTCGCGCCGTCGTTGGCCTCGCCGACGACTTCGAAGCCGTTGGCGTTGCGCAGGATATGCCGCAGACCGTCGCGCACCAGCGCGTGGTCGTCGGCTATCAGCACTCGAATCATGTTTGCATCTCCTGCTGTTGCACGGCCGAGGCCGGGAAGCGCACCGTCAGCGCGAAACCCTGGCCGTTAGCGGTGTGAATGTCGACGGTGCCGCCCAGCATGTGCGCGCGTTCGCGTATGCCGAGCAGGCCGAATGATTTTTCGGCGGGCGCGGTGGCGCGGCTCGCGCCGTGACCATTGTCCGCGATCCGCACGATGCAGGTGTCCGTGTCCAGCCGCACGGTGAGCGTGACGAGCGTGGCCTCCGCGTGACGCGCGACGTTGGTCAGCGCTTCCTGCACGATACGGAACAACGTGGTTGCGCCGGCCGGTGTGAAATTCGCTTCGCCGACCTCGACGTCGCGATCCACGTCGATGCCGTAGCGGTTCGTGAAGTCGTTGGCAAGCCATTCGATCGCGGGAATCAGGCCTAGATCGTCGAGCATGACCGGCCGCAGGTCGGCGGCGATACGCCGCACCGAGGCGACCGTGGCGTCGATCAGCCGACGCATGCCGCCGAGCTGTTGCAACACCTCGGGGTCGGCGCGGGTTTCAAGTGCCTGCTCGACCGACGAGAGGTCCATTTTCAGCGCGGTCAATTGCTGGCCGAGGTCGTCGTGCAATTCACGGGCAATGCGGGTCTTCTCTTCCTCACGCACCTTTTGCAGATTGGCCGACAGTTCGCGCAGTTCCTCGCGCGATTTGCGTTGCGCGCTTTCCGCCTGAAAGCGCTCGGTGATGTCGCGCAGCACCACCGTGTAGAGCTTGCTGTCGCCGTCGCGCACCTGCGAGATCGACGCCTCGATCGGAAACTCCTCGCCGTTGCTTCTCAGGCCGAACAGCACGCGCTGCTGCTTGCCCATTTGCCGCTCGGAGACGCCGGTGACGCCGAATTGCGCAACATGCCGGTCATGGCCCGCCCGAAACCGCTCGGGGATGAAGCGCGCCAGCGACGCGCCGATCGCCTCGTGCGCGCTGCAACCGAAAACATGTTCGGCCATGGGATTGAAGATGACGATGTTCTGCCGCTCGTCGACGGTGATGATGGCTTCCATCGACGAACGGATGATGCCCATCATGCGTGCTTCGTTCAGGCTCGACTGGTCGAGCGCCTCGTTCCTTGCACTGGAGCCGCCGTGTTGCAGGGCGAGCACGAACGCGAGCGCGCAGAGCAGGCAGGCCGCGATCACGTAGGCGGCCAGCAGGGTGTGAGCGGCCGTGGGCGTGTCGCCGGCGAAACTGGAAACGGCCCACTGCCACGCGGTAAACGCAATGGCGAGTGCGACGGCCAAGGTCGTCGCCGCGATCAAGGCGGGGCGACGCAAGCGCTGTGCGTTGGGTGCGCGAGCAGCCGCAGACGATAGCGATGCCGCCTCAAGGGGCGTTTTACCGCGACAGGGCATGGACGCCTCCTGGAGTAAAGAGCGATTCGCGAGTCGCGCCAATAGCAGCGCGAGGCGGATCAGAAACGGCGCGGGTTCGCGACAGAAGAACGCGGCCAGCGATCAATAACAGTTAGCCGCTAGATCAGCGATGGCCACGCGGTGCATCTTCATGGAATACGCGGCCCGTACCCGCTCCGCGCATTTTCCGCGATTTGCGCGATTCGTACCAGTGCGCCCGGCATGCCGACCCGGCTCGCCGGGTCAATGCGACAGCAGCACCGGCAAGGTCATCGACTGCATCACGGTACGGGTCGCGCCGCCCAGCACCAGTTCCTGCCAGCGCGTTCGGCCATAACCGCCCATCACCAGCAGATCCGCGCCGAGTCCGGCCGCTTCCGACAGCAGCGTATCGCCGATCGACGCCTCCGAATCGACCGTGACGTCGCGGGTCTCGACATGAACGCCATGCCGCGCGATCGCCATGGCCATGTCGGCTGCCGGAATCCGCGCAGCCGCATCGCGATGTGCGCCGTGCACCGTCACGACCGTGACACGCGTGGCCGAACGCATGAACGGCAGCGCGTCGTGGACCGCGCGGGCGGCTTCGCGGCTGCCGTCCCAGCCGACCATGACGTGTGTTCCGGTCGCCGCGACGCTGCCCGCGTACGGCACGAGCAGCACCGGCCGGCCGGCGGACAGCACGAGGTTAGCCGTGAAATTGTCGCCGACGTATGCCTCAGGATCTTGCGGATCGTCCTGACCGGCAATGATCAGGTCCGCGCAACGGGCCAGTTGCGGCATGGCGAGCGCGGCCGACTGATCGGTGGCGAGCCATTCGCCCGGCACCTGGGCACGCTTCAATTCGGCGTGAAAGAGCCGTTCGAGCGCGCCGCGCCGCTCGGCACGCAACTGTTGATGCGCCTCGAAATAGCCGGACGCGCCGGACATCACGTCGAGCGAACGCGGATTCGGCGTGTACAGCGCAAACACGCCGGTCAGATGCGCGCCGAACTGTCTGGCGAGGGTGATCGCGAGTTCGAGACGCGGATGCGCGCGCAGACTCGTATCCAGATGAACGACGAGGGTCCTGTAGCTCATGTCAAGGCTCCGAAAGTGAACGTACGACGCACGAACGTGTGCCCTGAGTCTATGAGCGCGAGGCCGCGCGGCGTTGATCCAGATCACGCTCTTTACGTCCGGTCCCGCAGCGCCGAGAACGCCCGATGCACGACGCGCGGATCGTGCTGCCCCTTGTAGACGGCCGGCGCTGCCCGATCGAGATCGAGCAATGCATAAGCGGCGTTCTGCGCCGAGCGTACCGAATACTCGACGGTGAACACCACGTCATCGGGCAACTCGCAGAATTGCCCGATGAAGGCGAGGTTGCGCCAGCCTTCCGGCGTCACCGCCGGCCGGTCGCCACGTTTGCGCGGCAGGAACTGACTCGTGATGAACGGCATCATGCACGGAATGCAGTTGGCGTGATCGAGAATCCGCGTGGCCTCGGCGTCGATCCGCAGATGCCCGAGCATCTCCGTCAGGATTTCTCGACCGGTGCAATCCTGCATCGGCTTTCCGACGAAATCGCCCGGCTCGCCGACGCGTAGGCCATAGCCCCACAACACCTGCACGTCGTCCGGCTGGCCGATGAAATGCGGTTGGTGCGGCAACACGATCGACGCCAGCCAGCTCGATTCCGCAAACGTGATCAGGCCGCCTTCGCCCGGCACGTTGCCGGTCAGATCGCGGATCAGCCGGAACAGCGTCGGGTCGCGCAGCGTCACGGTGAAGGAAAGCCATTTCGACGCATCCGTGTGATCGGCGAACACGCTGGGATGGCCGAACTCGGGCCGGCCGGCGGCGATTTGTTTCCACAAATGCCAGGCGCCTGTGCTGTCGACCGTGTTCAACGGTGCGGCGCGATCCATGCCGCCAAGACTCGACGCGGCCGTCATCGAGCCGAGCGTGACGATCACCTTGTCGGCGGGGCCGACCGGCAACTCGACACGCCGCTGCGAGGTGTCGCAGACGAGCCCGCGCACGCGATTGAGCGTGCCCGTTTCGTCGATCAGCAGATCGGTCACGCAGGTGTCCGCTTCGAAAACCACGCCGTGACCGTCGAGCCAGCGGCGCAGCGGCAGCACCATCGACTCGTACTGGTTGTAGACCGTGCGCATGATGCCGTGCAACTGGTTGAAGCCCGCCGACATATGCGCGAAACGCAGCAGATAGCGGCGGAATTCGACCGCCCCATGCCACGGCTGAAACGCGAAAGTCGTACACCACATCAGCCAGAAATTGGTCTCGAAGAACGACGCGTCGAAGTGGTCGGCAATCCGGCTGTCGGCGAGCATCTTTTCCGGTTCGATCGACAGGCGGCCCAGCGCGAGCAGATGTTTCTCGTCGAGCCCGTACGCGGGTGCGGCTTCGCGCCGACCGTTCCTGATGAACCGCGATGTCGACGAGGTGCGGATCGTCTCGTTCCAGTCGAAGATTTCCTGGGTGACGCTCTTGCTGTCGTCGAGCGTGGGGATCGACGAGAACAGGTCGTAGGTGCACAGATACTTGCTTTCGAGCATGCGCCCGCCGCGCACCACGTAACCGCTTTGCGCCGTGCCCGCGCCGTCGAGGCTGCCGCCGGGTTTGTCGAGCGCTTCCAGAATCGTGATGTCGCGGCCGCGCACGCGTCCGTCGCGAATCAGGAAGGCCGCGGCCGCCATCGCGGCGATGCCGCCGCCGACCAGATAGAACTGGCCGTCCGCCGCGTCGGTGGGTGGGTCGAGTCGGGCGATAGTGGGGTCGGCGTGGCGGGGTGCAGCGTGAAGCGGATCGGTTTTTTGCACGAGGGAGGTCCTTGTAATAAGCGCCGCCATGTCCCCAATGCGGACAGCGGACGTCAGCTCAACATACGCGCGGCCCGCATCGAGGCGCTTGCGTTGGATCAAGCAACGGTCGCGGCGATCAAGGCGCGTGCGGGCCAGGGGATCGCTTGATGCACGTCAATGGGTCGGGCGTGGGCGAGCTTAAAGTCGGATGTGTCGCGGGCCCGGTTTGCAGTGCTGGAGCGCAAATTCGTTTTGAGGCTCGTTTTTAAGGCTTGTTTTGCAGGCGAGTCCTGCAAGCTCATTGCTCATTGCATACCACGGAGGCAGCACATGAAAGCACTCGTGTATCACGGTCCCGGCAAGAAGTCGCTCGACGAACGGCCGCTGCCCACACTGCTCGCACCCACGGATGCGATCGTGCGCATGACGCGCACCACGATTTGCGGCACCGATCTGCACATCCTCAAGGGCGACGTGCCGAGCTGCGAACCGGGACGCGTGCTCGGCCATGAAGGCGTCGGCGTGATCGAGGAGGTCGGCGCGGCGGTGTCGACGCTGAAGGCTGGCGACCGTGTGCTGATTTCGTGTATCTCGTCGTGCGGACGCTGCGACTATTGCCGCCGCGCGATGTACTCGCATTGCACCACCGGCGGCTGGATTCTCGGCAACCGGATCGACGGTACCCAGGCCGAATACGTGCGTATCCCGCACGCCGAAACGAGTCTGTACCCGATTCCCACCGGCGCCGACGAGGAAGCGCTGGTGATGCTGTCGGACATTCTGCCGACCGGCTTCGAGTGCGGCGTGCTGAACGGCAAGGTCCAGCCCGGCAGCACCGTGGCGATCGTCGGTGCGGGGCCGATCGGCCTTGCCGCGCTGCTGACCGCGCAACTCTATTCGCCGGCCCAGATCGTCATGATAGATATCGACCCGAACCGGCTGGAGGTGGCGAGCCGCTTCGGCGCCACGGCATGCATCGACAGCGGCCGGGTCGATCCGATCGACGCGGTGCTGGCGCTAACCGGGCAGATCGGCGTCGACTGCGCGATCGAAGCGGTCGGTGTGCCCGCAACCTTCGAGCTGTGTGAAGCGCTGGTCGCGCCGGGCGGCGTGATCGCCAACGTCGGCGTACACGGCGTCAAGGCCGATCTGCATCTCGACAGGCTGTGGGACCGCAACATCTCGATCACCACACGCCTGGTCGACACGGTCAGCACGCCGATGCTGATGAAGACCGTGCGTGCGGGCCGCATCGATCCCACGCGGCTCATCACGCATCGCTTCCAGCTCGAGGACATGATCGGCGCGTACGACACCTTCAGCCGCGCGGCCGAAACGCATGCGCTGAAAGTGATTATCGAAGTGTCGTCACTGCCGTGAGTCGTCCAGCCTCACGGTCGTGCTCAAGCAACGCGCCGCGCGTCGTGTGCGTGCGGCAACACATTCAACGCAACAGTCTGGGAGATTCATCATGCGTGCAGCCGATGTGATGACGGGTAACGTCATTGCCGTCAAACCCGACATGACCGTGCGCGAAGTCGCGCGCATTTTCGTGGAGCGCAGGATCAGCGGCGCGCCCGTGGTCGATGCAGCCGGCCAGTTGGTCGGCATGATTAGCGAAGGCGATCTGCTGCACCGCGTGGAGCTCGGCACCGAACAGCGTCGCCGGTCGTCATGGCTCGACCTGTTTTCCGCGAACGACGACGCTCGCGGCTACGTCAAATCGCACGCCTTGCACGTGCGGGACATCATGTCGACGCCCGTGGTCTCGGTCGACGAAAACACGCCGCTCGGCGAGATCGCCAACCTGCTCGAAACGCGGCGCATCAAACGCGTGCCGGTGACGAAAGGCGGCCAACTGACGGGCATTGTCAGCCGCGCCAACCTGGTTCAGGCGCTGGCGAGCCTGCCCGAGGAATCCATCCCCGACACCGCCTTCTCCGACCGCGAGATCCGCGCGATGCTGTTGGGCGAACTGGCCGGTCATACGTGGGCGTTCGCGGGGCGCAACGTCGTGGTGACGGACGGCGTGATCCACCTGTGGGGCGTTTTCCATTCGATGGAAGCCGTCGAGGCGGTGCGGGTGGCGGCTGAAGGGATTCCGGGTGTGAAGCGGGTGGAGGACCACACGGAGCCTTACCCCGTGCTGCCCGGCATCTGACGACATGCCCCCGCGTGGCGGATTTCGATATGGGCTGCGCCACTGGCGGGGCGCCCAGATTGGTATAAAGTAAAACGGTGACTGCCGTGCGGCGCGCGGGCACCGCGCCGCTGCTTCCTGACCTCAAGGAGCTGCCGCCAGGATGAAATACAAGGACTATTACGAGGTGCTTGCTCTCGAGCGCGGTGCGTCTCAGGACGATATCAAACGCTCGTATCGCAAGCTCGCGCGCAAGTATCACCCGGACGTCAGCAAGGAGGCCAACGCCGAAGAGCGCTTCAAGGAACTGGGCGAGGCCTACGAAGTGCTCAAGGATCCGGAAAAACGCGCGGCCTACGATCGCATGGGCAGCGAATGGCGCAACGGTCAGGAGTTTCAGCCGCCGCCGAACTGGGACGAGGGCTTCGAATTTCGTGGCAGCGGCGGCGGCAGCGGCGCGAGCGACGAGGCCGGCGCGCAGGCCGATTTCCATTCGTTCTTCGAGCAAATGTTCGGCGGTGGCGGCGCGCGCGACCCGCAGGGCCGACACGGCGCGCAGGCGCAGCATCGCGCATTCGACCTGCGCGGCGAAGATCATCACGCGAAGGTGCTGATCGATCTAGAAGACGCCTATCGGGGCGCGCAGCGCTCCCTTTCCCTGCAGATGCCGGTGGTCGACGCACAAGGCCATGTCACGCTGGAAACGCGCACGCTCGATGTCGCCATTCCGAAAGGCATTCGCGCGGGGCAGCACCTGCGGCTGGCGGGTCAGGGCGGTCCCGGTTCGACGCCCGACAACGCGGGCGATCTCTACCTCGAAGTCGGCTTTCGCGAGCATCCGCGTTTTCGCGTGGATGGGCGCGACGTGTCGATCGAGTTGCCGGTCGCGCCGTGGGAAGCGGCGCTCGGCGCGCAAGTCACGGTGCCGATCGTCGACGGCTCGGTCGAGATGACGGTGCCGGCCGGTTCCGCAGGCGGACGGCGCCTCAGGCTGCGAGGTAAGGGTATTCCCGCCAGCCCGCCGGGCGATCTGTACGTGATTCTGAATCTCGTGCTGCCGCCGGCGGACGGCGACGCCGTCAAGGCCGCTTACGACACCCTGCGTCGGGCCTCCGGTTTCGATCCGCGCGCGCACTTTCATGGATCATCATCGTGAAGGAGACCATTGTGACGACTTACATGGAAGGCCAGATCGTCGATGAAAACGTCGAATTCACGCTGGTCGAATTGTGCCGGGTGAGCGGGGCGTCGGTGGAAGAGATGACGCTGTGGGTCTCCGAAGGCGTGTTCGAACCGGCCGGCGAACGGCCCGAGGAATGGCGCTTCAGCGGCGTCGCGCTACGGCGCGTGCGGACCGCGCAACGCCTCGCTCACGATCTTGAGATCAATGCGCCCGGCGTGGCGCTTGCGCTGGATCTGCTCGATGAAATCGAGGCGCTGCGTGCGCGCGCGAAACGGCCGCGTGCGCCTTAGACGTCCTGTTCGGTTAATGATTGGGGTATTCATGCGGCGAGGATTTATGCCGCATCAGGTTCCATTAAGGTTCGCTTGATAGGCTGCAACGTCGGTTGATGTGCGTACTGCGCTGGCCTGGACAGTTCCGTCGTTCGGGACGGTTGGTTGCGCGCGCAACGCTCGTCGCGTTTTGCTTATCGGGCAGCAATACATGAAGCTTTCCACTACCGTCAGGTTGCGCGCTTATCTGGTGACCGCGTCGATGTCCGCGGTTGTCATTCAGGTGGGCGCGTTGGTGTCGATCTGTGCGTTCGGCGTGCCAGAGGCGTATTTTCAGACGCCTACCTTCCGGCTTGTTGCGGCGGGGGCGATCTGCGCGATGGTGTTCGGCGTTGCGACCATCTCGCCGATGGCGTTCCGCTCGGCCGTGGCGCGACGCTATGCGATTCATGACGATAACCTGCGCGACCACGACGCTGGCTTCTTCGCCCGCATTCGTCGCCAACTAACGCAGCGGTTCTTCTAGCGCGCGCCGCACGATCTGGATGCCCGCGTCCCGATCTCGTCGATCTGCGTGCGAACCTGTTTCACGCGCGCCTCGATGACGATCAGACGGTCCTGCATGGGACTTAGGTTTCGTATTTACGTTAAGGGTGGAACTAGAAAAAACGGCGATCCCTGCGCCCGCGAGTCTGATGGCCGCAGTTTTCAACTCCGCTTGCTTTATGGAACGATCAGTCTTAATATCCGAACACCATGCCACGACACAGCCCGCCCATATCTTCATCGTCCGTTTCCGCCGAGCGTGGACGCCCGCGCGAATTCGATATCGACGAAGTCACGCGAGCGGCTGGCCGGGTCTTCTGGCAGCAGGGCTATCACGCTACGTCGATCGAAACGCTGTGCAAATCCACGGGTCTATTCCGCGCCAGTCTTTACAGCGCGTTCGGTGACAAACACGGTCTGCTCGTCGCCGCGTTCGGTCAATATGCGGACGGGGCGGTGGCCCGCGTGAAAGAGCGGCTCGAAGCGGCGAAGTCACCGCAACAGGCGTTGCGCCAGGCATTACTGCATTACACCAAGGTGTCCGCGAAACTGTCGCAACGGCATGGCTGTTTCATCACGAACGCCGTCATCGAACTGCTACCGGCGGATGAAGCGTTACGTCCGCATATCGAATCCACCTTGCGCCGTATCGCCGCGCACCTTGCTGCTGCCGTGGTGCGAGGTCAGCGAGCCGGAGAATTCAGTTCCACGCTCGACGAACAGGCCGTCAGCACCTTCCTGTTGTGCGTGATTCAAGGCTTTCGCGTGCTGGGTAAAGCGAACTTTCACGAGAAAGATCTCGTGCCGGTCGTTGAAATGACGATGCGCGCGCTGCTCTAAAATTTTTTCCCATTTCTGGAACGATCATTCATGAATGAGACGACTGGATTATCGACAGTCACCGCCGGTCGTGCTGGCGCAACAGGCGCCGCCCATCCTCCAGTTCAGGGCGCGTATGGCAAAGGCGTGCTGTTCTGCGTCGCGGCGACGGTATTGATGGGCATCATGTTCCCCGTCATGACGGATGCGCTGACGCATGTCGATCCATTTACCTTCACGTCGCTGCGGTATCTGATCGCGGGCGTGGCCTTTCTCGTGCTACTGGTCGTGAAGGAAGGCAAGGGCGCGTGGCGACCGAACGGCGAGTCGCTGGCATTGGCGTGGCTGCTCGGCTCGGTCGGATTTTGCGGCTTCGGCTCGTTTGTGTTTCTCGGTCAGCAACTCGCCGGCCCGCAAGGCGCGCTGACCGCATCGATCATGATGGCGACCCAGCCTATGATGGGCCTGCTGCTGAACTCGCTGGTCCGCAAAAGCATGCCGCCGGTGGTGACGCTGCTGTTCATTCTGATGTCGTTCGCCGGCGTCTCGCTGGTGGTCACGAAGGGCAATATCGTGTCGGCGCTGCACGAACCGCAGCACTATTCAGCGAATGGCCTGATTCTGGTCGGCGCGCTCTGCTGGGTCGTCTACACGTTCAGCGCGTCGCACTTCAAAAGCTGGTCGGCACTCAAGTACACCACCGTAACCTTATGGCTCGGTTTGACGACGATCCTCGGGCTCAACGCTTTGCTGTTCGCCTTGCGTGTCGTGCCCGTGCCGTCGGGTGGCCAACTGTGGGCCATTGCGCCGCACCTGCTGTACATGGGGCCGATTGCAGGCTTCGTCGCGATTCTGTTCTGGAATATGGGCAACCGGATTCTGACGCCGCTCAACGGCGTGCTCTTCATGGACGTCCTGCCGGTCACCACCTTCGTGCTGTCGTCGCTGACCGGCGTCGTGCCGGCGCGCGCGCAAATTGCCGGAGCGTGTACGACGGGACTCGCGCTGATTTTCAACAATCTTTACCTGCGGCGTCGAGCCCGAAGACTCGGCGCCGCGCGCGGCGAAACCGCCTAGAGTTTAGGCAAGCCCGGCGGATTGGTCGCCGATCTCGCGATCGCCTCGGAGCCGAGGTTCCATCGGTCCAGCACACGCTTGTAAGTACCCGACGCGATCAGGTCGTTCAACGAGGTGGTGAGCGCATCGGCGAGGCCGCTGCCTTTGCGCGTTGCGATAGCGAGTTCTGCCGTGCGTGGCCAGCCGCCATTGACCGTGCCGACCAGTTTCGTCTTGCCTTGCTGCGCGGCCTGATACGCCTGGGTCGCGTTGACGGTGAACACGGCGTCGGCGCGGCCGGATTGCAGCGCGAGATTCCTCACGGCCACGTCGTCGTAGTACTGGACAGCGACCGGCTTCAGACCGTGCGCAACATTGTCCTTGTCCCACGCCAGCAGGATCTTTTCCTGGTTGGTGCCGGAGTCCGTGATGATGCGCAGGCCGGCCACGTCCTTCGGTTCCTTCAGCGACGTGATTCTGCTGTCGGACTTCACATAGAAGCCAACCTGATCCTGACGGTAGCTGGAAAAGTCGAATTTGAGCTTGCGCTCCTCGGTCACGGTGACGTTCGATAACACCGCGTCGACCTTGCCGGACTCCAGCGCGAGCGGCCAGTCGGCCCACGCCACCGGCACCAGTTCCAGTTTTCTACCCAGGCTATCCGCGACCGCTTGCGCGAGGTCGGCATCGAAACCGACCACGGTTTTGGCGTCGGTCGCATAGGTGCTGATCGGCGGGATGGTCGGATGAATGCCGATTGTCAGCGTGTCGTCTTTTACGAAACGAAACTGCGTGGACACGGCTTTCACGGCGGCCGGATCCGGCTGCACGCGGATCCGGTCCGGCTGCTGCGGACTCAGATCCAGCGCGACGCCGGGCAACGCGAGCGTGCTGTAACTCATGGCAATCGCCGCGATTGCGCTGAGCAGAATCTGGCCGGTGAAGCGGTGCGAACGTGGCGGTTTCATGATTGAACTCTCATTGTGTTCAGGTGGAGTGGGCGAGACCGTTCGAACGCCCGACAATAGCGTCTCGCCGCAACCGGGCGAACCAATCAATAGGAATAAGGTTATTGGAGCGTGACGATCACGCGGCCGTGTTCTGCCGACATTCGAAAAGCGGCGTATCGTGTGCCATCCCTCAACCAACCGAAGGTGATCCATGACGCAAGCCTTATACGATGTACCTGTCACGTCGATTGACGGTACGCCGCAAACACTGAAGCAGTTTCAAGGCAAGGTGCTGCTGGTCGTGAACGTGGCCTCGAAATGCGGGCTGACGCCGCAATACGAAGCGCTGGAAAAACTCTACGAAGACAGGCGCGGCGACGGTCTCAAGGTACTGGGTTTTCCGGCGAACAACTTCAAAGGCCAGGAGCCGGGGAGCGACGAGGAAATTCAGAACTTCTGCACCAGCACCTATGACGTGAAATTCCCGCTGTTCTCGAAGATCTCGGTGGTCGGCACCGATCAGCATCCGCTGTATCAGACGCTGACCGCCACGCAGCCCGACGCCACCGGCGAGGGTCCGTTCCGCGAACGGCTCAAGGGCTATGGCATCGAACCCAACGCGGCGCCGGACGTACTGTGGAACTTCGAAAAATTCCTGGTCAGTCGCGACGGCCGCGTAGTGGGGCGTTTCTCTCCCGATGTCACCGCCGACGACCCGCGCCTCGTCGCGGCGATCGAAGCCGAACTGGCTCGTTGAAACCGTTCAATCCGCTTTGGTAGCGCGGGCGTGAACGTGGGCGATGCTATCGCGTCGCCCTGACCGCCGCGCCCGGCGATCGCTCAAGGCGGCCATTGCAGTGCCGTGCGAAGCCGGGCGGCGCGCTCGACCGCTTCGCGGCGGTTATTCTCGGAGCCCGTCAGATAGTCACCCGCCTCCGAGGTTCCCGTCTTGTAGATGCTCAATTGCAGCAGTGCCAGCACGTTGCGCGTCAATTGCTCGTCGACGCAGACATCGGGCACCGCACACAGTTGACTGAGCAGCACCAACGCGGCGGATCGTCCTAGCGCGGCGAGTGCGAACACGCGGTCGCCGAGCATGCCGCCGCCGTTCAACGGAATCTCCACCCATTGTTCCGGGTGTCGTGCCGCCAAGGTCAGCACGGCGCCGGGTTGGCCCGCATCGGCGGCCTGCTTCAACAGGTCGTCCGTATACTGCGCGCCGTGCCGACCCGGCTCCCGGCATCGCAACGAGAGGTCTTGAGCGGCGAAGGCGCCACGCTCGCACGCATCGACCCAGGCCGCGGCTTCGAAGAGGCCCTCCGGATCGGTGCGTCCCGCGAGCGCGCCGAAATCGGGAAACGACAGCGCGCGTTGCAGAGCTTCGTCGAGCGTATTGCTGAGGTTGCTTTCCGGTCGGATCAGGGTTGCATCGCGTCCCGCCGTTTCGAGGCGCGATAGCACGTCGATCCCGACGTGGGCGGAGGAAGCGGATGCTGTGGAAGACGCCGCCGTCAGACCGTGGCGATTCGTGACGGGTCTGGAAATCCTCGGCTCGACGTCGGATTGCGCTGCAATCTGTGTGGCGGGATCCGCGCGCGTCGGCCACTGGCCCATCAAGACAGCAGTCAACGCAATCGTGCCGAGGCCCAATACCCCGCAGCCGGCGAAAAGCCACCACCGCATTGCGGCGGGTTTTCTCGCGTTCTGGAATGACATGGTGCGCGCCCCCTCGTTTCCCCATTAACACCCGATTGCCGACGGTTTGAATCGGATCACGGCGCTTTCTAAATCAGTTGGCCTGGCAGTGAGAATACGCTAATTGCATCGGGTTGAAACCGTTAAACGCCGGCGCACCCCTACAGCGGATTCATTCGGCCGTTTAAAAACATCCGCGAAGCGACGGCAATACAAGGCCCGGCCGAAATCTGCGGTTTGGATCAAAAATTCTATATACACGCCGCTCCGTCCAGACTACTGTTTGCCCACATAATTATTTGAAATATCTGGCCAATGACTGCGGTGCACTGCAGCATCCCAACCGAACGAGGAGTGCGATGGCACGGTCATCTCGCGAGACATCACGCCTGTTGCGGGACTCAGCCCGTTTTTAAATGCAACGCGCATTTTCCGACTGAATATATTGCCGATCCATTGGGTCGGGCAGTGCTATGCCAGTCATTTTAATACCTTGATCTGTTATGTCCGTATAAAACCGGGATGGGTATGCCTGGCGATTATCGTACGCGGTGAATATAAAAACCTGACGGAGACAAAGCAATGGGATTTTGGACACCTGTTCGTGGCGCCTTGTCGGCCGTCGTTCTTCTGATTGCGTGCAAGTTATTGCTCGCGGCGTGCATTAGCAGAAATCGCAACAGCAACAGCAGTCGCAACAGAAATCGCATGAGGTTCGGCTTCCCTGAACACACCACACCAAGGCGATCAGGATGACGAACGACGCCGACGGCGGCAGGCATGACGATGCCCGCCGACCGAGCGGATAGCAGTAGTCAGGCGCTTCAAACGGCCAGGCGGCGAGGTCCACGCACAGCGCCGCCGGCTGCCCAACTCCAGCCATTTCTTTAGTCTTTTTTCTGGGAAGGTCAATCATGAAGCTGATCAAAACTTTTGCATGCAGCAGCGCCATCGCTATCGCATTCGCCGCCGTCGCTCCGATCGCCGCCGCGGCGACGATCGGACCGGCAGGTGCATCCTTCAGCGCACCGGGCACGATCAACGTCAGCACACCGATCGCGCCGAATGTCAGCTGCGGCATCACGCTCAGCGGCGTGGTGAGCACCGACGGCACTTACGCGCAGATTAACTCGGTCGCGATCACGGGCGGCGGCCTGTGCGGCGTGCCGCAGATTATCGGGCTGCCGTGGAAGCTCGTGGCCACCAGCACGACGACCGGCAATGTGGCGAACGTCGGCTTCAGCGTGCTCGGCGCGAACTGCGGTCCTTCCACGATCAATGGCGCGTGGAGCAACGGCACCAATACGCTCAGCGCGAGCAATCAGCCGCTGTCCGGCAACTGCAAGGTGAATAGCCTGTCGGTCAGTCCGAATCCGGCCTTCACGGTCTCGCCGTAATCGAGGTGTCGAGCTTCGCCGCAAAAAACGGCGAAGCTCGCGTAACGGTTGGCGGTCCGTCAACTCGCCCGGCAGTCTGGTCGATTGCCCAACCCGTTATGTTGCGCGTGCTGAAAAGCCGACAAAACAGACCGCTTATTCACGTGGTCCGACTCCCATCCTCACATGTTGTTTTTCGATTAGCGGTGCTACACTGCCTGCGCGCACAGGTGGGAAAACGCACGATATATTCCCGGGCAAATGGCCATTGCCTTCTCAACTCAGTGCAGCGGTACTGGATATCGGATTGACATACTGCTAGAAAAATAAGGAGCACGTATGCATCAGTTGACGAGTCACCCGGAACACGCTTGCTGGCGCCGCACTCATCCGTGCGGCTCGCCTCCCTTCATTTCAATGCGGTTTACCCGTTTATTGCGGTCGCTTTAACGGCTTTGTCATAGGCCGTGAGTCGTCGCTGAACGACAGGACGCTCCACGTTTGTCCGTTTTTAACGAGCGGAAGTGAACGGGTCCGCACACGGATTTCACGTCGAGAACGCGCACCTTCGTGCGGAATGCCTGACGCTGCAGCGCAGTATCAAGATCGTTCCACGCGCACGCACGGACTACCCGCCGCGGCGTAGCGCGATTGCGTCCGGGCCTCCATACGGTCCGGCCGCTTTGCCGACGGAGATCACGATGATGCGAGCGTTGCACGTCTTTACCACTGGCCTCGCCGTGACGGTGCTGGCGACGCTGGGTGGCTGTCATGACAAACAGGCGCCTGAAGCCGCACGTGCGCCGGTCAACGTCGACGTGGTCGACGTCGCGCTGCGCGATGTGCCGGTGCCGTTCGACTACGTCGGCCAGACGGAGAGTTCGCAACAGGTCGAGATCCGCGCGCGCGTGAACGGCTTTCTGGAGAAGCGCGTCTACCAGGAAGGCGCGATGGTTCATCAGGGCGATGTGATGTTCGTGATGGACCGCAAGCCCTTCGAAGCGGCGCTCGACGCCGCGCGCGCCGAAATGGCGCAGCAGAAAGCACGGCTCGATACGGCGCAGGCGAACCTGAATCGCGTGCGGCCGCTCGTCGCGAAGAATGCGCTGAGCCAGAAAGACCTCGACGATTCGATCGGCCAGCAGCAGGCCGCCGCCGCCGCGCTCGAACAGGCACGCGCCAACGTCACCAGTGCGAACCTGAATCTCGGCTATACGACCATCACCGCGCCGGTCACCGGCTTGTCGAGCTTCGCGAAGAAGCAGGACGGCTCGTATATCGACTCGTCCAACAGTCTGCTGACTTACGTCGCCAAGCTCGATCCGATGTGGATCAATTTTTCGCTGTCCGAGAACGAGATGCTGCAATTGCGGGCGCAGACCGCCAACGGCACGCTGAAGCTGCCGCCGCTCGGCGGTCTCGAAGCGTTGATCGTGCTGGCGGACGGCAGCGTCTATCCGCAGCGCGGCCATATCGCGTTTCAGGACGCGGCGTTGAGTTCGGAAACCGGCACCTATCTGATTCGCGCCGCCGTGCCGAACCCGACCGGTTCATTGCGGCCCGGCCAGTTCGTGCGAATCAAACTGCTTGGCGCGCAGCGCAGCGCGGCGATCGCCGTGCCGCAGGGCGCGGTCATGCAGGGCTCGCGCGGCGAATACGTGTGGACCGTCGACAAAGACGGCAAGGCCCAACAGCGCGCGATCGAAGCAGGGGAATGGAACGGCAACGACTGGGTCGTCAATTCCGGCCTGCAGGTGGGCGATCGGGTGGTGATCAATAACGCGATGCGATTGATGCCGGGTGCGGCGGTGAATGCGCGGGTAGTGCCGTTGCCGGCGGCGAGTGTGAATATTGCGGCGATCGCGGGTGGGGCGGCCGGGGGCGGCGGCAAGCCCGCTGGTCAATCGGGTGCGGGCGCAACGACCGGCGCTGCAGGTCAAAACGGTGCTGGGGCAGGGGCGCCGGATGGCGCCACCCAACCCGCCCACACCGAACTCTTCTTCGCCGTCGGCAGCGCGAGCCTCGACCGTGAATCCGCCGACGCGTTAGCCGCCGTGGCCCGCCAACTGGCCTCATCGCCCGGTACGCGCGTGGCGATTTCCGGCTACACCGACGCCACCGGGTCCTACGCCGACAACGTCAAACTGGCCGCCGCGCGCGCCACGACGGTGCGCTCCGCGCTGATCGTCGCGGGCGTGGACGTTGCGCGGATCGACATGCAGCGCCCCGCACGCATTGTCGCCACCGACGCGCCCGGCAAATCGCGCCGCGTCGATGTCACCCTCAGCCCCACGACCGGAGGCTGAGCGATGAAGTTCGCCCACTTCTTCATTGACCGGCCGATTTTCGCGTCGGTGGTGTCGATCATCCTCGTGGTGGCCGGCACGGTCGCGATGTTCAATCTGCCGATCGCGCAGTTTCCCGACATCGCGCCGCCGACCATCACCGTCAGCGCGACCTATCCGGGTGCGAGCGCCGAAGTCGTCGCGCAGAACGTGGCGGCACCGCTGGAGCAGCAGGTCAACGGCGCGGACAACATGATGTACATGAACTCGTCCAGTTCATCGACCGGCAACATGACCCTCACGGCGTACTTCAAGACCGGCACGGACCCGTCGCTCGCGCAGGTCGACGTGCAGAACCGCGTGAACCTCGCGCTACCGACGCTGCCCGATTCGGTGACCGCGCAAGGGGTCTCGGTGCAGAAGCGCTCGTCTGCGTTCATGATGGTGATCGCGATCTATTCGCCGGAGAACTCGTACGACCAGTCGTACGTGGCGAACTACGCGAACGTCTACGTGCTCGACGCGTTGAAGCGGATTCCAGGCGCGAATCAGGCCTCGATTTTCGGCTCGGCCGACTACGCCATGCGGATCTGGATCAAGCCTGACCGGATGGCGAAGCTCGGCATCACCGTCGCCGACGTGCAGCAGGCCGTCAGCAACCAGAACCAGCAATTTTCCGCCGGCCGTCTCGGCCAGTCGCCGACCAACGGACCGGTGCAGCAGACGTTTCCGGTCGCCACCAAAGGCCGCATGACAGAGCCCGCCGACTTCGACAACATCATTCTGCGCGCCGGTTCGGGCGACGCGTCGACGGTGCGCATCAAGGACATCGGTCACGCGGAACTCGGCGCGAAGGATTATTCGCTGCGTGGCCGCTATAACGGCAAAACCGCCACGCTGATCGCCGTCTACCAGCAGCCGGGCGCCAACGCGCTACAGGTTGCAAAAGAAGTGCGACAGACCCTCGAACGGATGCAGAAGGGCTTTCCGCCCGGCCTCAAATACGAAGTCGCGCTGGATACGACCGAGTTCGTGCAGGAGTCGATCGGCGAGGTCGTGCATACGTTGCGCGACGCGGTGATCCTCGTGATTCTGGTGGTGTTCATCTTCCTGCAAAGCTTTCGCGCGACGCTGGTGCCGATTCTTGCGGTGCCGGTGTCGATTCTGGGTGCGTTCATCGGCATGATGGCGTTCGGCTTTTCGATCAACATGCTGACCTTGTTCGGCATGGTGCTCGCGATCGGCATCGTGGTGGACGATGCAATCGTCGTGATCGAAAACGTCGAGCGCAATATGACCGAGTTCGGTCTACCGCCGAAAGAAGCCGCCAAACACGCCATGGACGAAGTCACCGGCCCGGTGATCGCGATCGTGCTGGTACTGCTCGCGGTGTTTATTCCGGTGGCGTTTCTATCCGGTATTACCGGGCAGTTGTACAAGCAGTTCGCGGTGACGATCGCGGTGTCGGTCGTGCTGTCGGGCGTGGTGGCGTTGACTTTGTCGCCGGCGCTCGCGGCGATCCTGCTCAAACCCGAAACGAAAAAGAAGAACCGATTTTTCCTTTGGTTCAACGAGCGTTTCGAGAGCATGACAGAAGGCTACGGCCGCGCCGTGCAACTCGCGATCCGCCGCGTCGTGATCTCGATCCTGTTGATCGTCGTGATGCTTATCGCGACCGGCGGACTCTTCAAACACATTCCGTCGTCGTTCGTGCCGACTGAAGATCAGGGTTATCTGCTCGGCGCGGTCGTGTTGCCCGACGCCGCCAGCCTCGACCGCACCGGCGATCTGTCGCAGCGCGCCGAGCAATGGTTCGCGAAGCAGCCTGCGGTCAAATCGGTCGCCGCACCAATCGGCTACAGCCTCGTGGACTCGCAGTACAAGTCGAACGCGGGCACCTTGTTCATCACGCTGAAGGGTTTCGGCGAGCGCGGCAAGAACGGCACCGCGGAAGACCTGATCCGCGACGCGAACAAAGCTTTCTCCGGTTATACGGACGGCGTGGTGGTGCCGTTGAATCCGCCCTCCATTCCGGGGCTCGGCACGACCGGCGGCTTCGAATTCTGGTTGCAAAGCACTGGCGACGGTAGTTACCAGGATCTAGAGGAACGCGTCCGCGCCTTCATTGCGAAGGCGCGCCAGAACCCGGCGCTACGCGGCGTGAACTCGACCATTAATACCCACTCGCGGCAACTGCTGGTCGAGGTGGACCGCGAGCGGGCGGAATCGCTCGGCGTGCCGGTGCAGGACATTTACTCGGCGTTGCAAACCATGTTCGGTTCGTCGTACGTGAGCCAGTTTCCGAAGAGCAGCCGGCTCTTCCAGGTGATCGTGCAGGCCGAACCGCAATACCGCACGCAGCCCGACGACATCCAGCAGCTTTATGTGCGCAACCGCAGCGGCGACATGGTGCCGATCAAGGCCGTCACCACGTTCCGCTTCGTGCCGGGCGCGGATATCGTGACGCGCTTCAACAATTTCCCGGCTGCCAAGATCACCGGCGACGCCGCGGCCGGGCACAGTTCGGGCGACGCGCTCGCCGCGATGGAGCAGACCGCGCGGGAAGTGCTGGGCGAGGGCTACAGCTATGCGTGGAGCGGCCAGGCCTACGAGGAGAAACAGGCCGGCTCGACCGCCGCCGCGGTGTTCGCGTTTGCGTTGCTGATGGTGTTCCTGATTCTCGCCGCGCAATACGAAAAGTGGTCGCTGCCCATCGGCGTGCTGCTCGCGGTGCCGTTCGCGCTGTTCGGCGCGCTGATCGGCATCTTGCTGCGCGGCATGGAAGACGACGTGTACTTCCAGATCGGCCTGACCGTGCTGATCGCGCTCGCGGCGAAGAACGCGATTCTGATCTTCGAGTTCGCCGTCGAAATGCGCGAGAAAGAAAACCTGTCGCCTTACGATGCCGCGCTGAAAGCCGCCAAGCTGCGTCTGCGGCCCATCATCATGACGTCGCTCGCGTTCATTCTCGGCTGCGTGCCGCTGGCGATCGCAAGCGGCGCGTCGGCGGCGAGCCGCCGGTCGCTCGGCACCGGCGTGATCTTCGGCATGCTCGGCGCGACGGTGATCGCCCTGTTCTTTATTCCGATGTTCTTCTGGGGCTTCGAAACGCTGTCGTCGCGACGCAAGGGCAAATCTGAGCCGGCTGCCGAGCCGCCCGTTGCGGCCGGGCCGAAGGAGGGTTGAGCATGAAACCCTCGCTGCATCGTCTCGCCCCGGTGGTCTGCGCGTTGTGGCTGGCCGGCTGCACGGTTGGGCCGAACTATCATCGGCCGGAAGTGGACACGCCGGCGTCGTTCCGTTATGCGGCGCCGGATGCCGACGTGGTCGCCCCGTCCGCATTGCAATGGTGGAGCCAGTTCAACGATCCCGTGCTCGATTCGCTAATCGAGCAGGCGCTGGCGCGGAACAAGGATCTCTCCATTGCGGCCGCGCGTGTCGATGAGTTTTACGGCCGCCTGATGACGACGCGCGCCGGGCTGTTCCCGCAAGTCGGTGCGAACCTGGCCGGCGGCCGCAGCCGCGGCGTACCCGCGCCGGGTTACCCGCCGGCTGTCGGCAATCAGGTGCAGCTCGACGTGATGGCGTCGTGGGAAATCGATCTGTTCGGCCGGGTGCGGCGCATGACCGAGGCCGCGCGCGCCGACTATCTCGGCACCCAGGCCGCGCAGCAGGCCACACGTATCGCGCTGATCGCGAGCGTGGCGACCGCCTATCTGCAGTTACGCGATCTCGATCAACGGCTGGAGATTGCGAAATCGACGCTGGCGAGCCGCTCGGACGCGCTCGCGCTGTTTCAGGAGCGCTTCGGCGGTGGCGTTGTTTCGCAGTTGCAGGTGAGTCAGGCGAAGTCCGAGTTTCAATCGGCGCAGACCTCGGTGTATGCGTTCGAGCAACAGATCGCGCAGCAGGAAAACGCGTTGTCGTTGCTACTCGGCGATAACCCCGGGCCGATTCCACGCGGCAAGCCGCTCACGCAATTGACCGCGCCGGCGATTCCGGCAGGCTTGCCGTCGTCGTTACTCGAGCGGCGGCCGGATGTGCTGCAGGCCGAACAGGCATTGGTGTCCGCCAACGCGTCGATCGGCGCGGCGCGCGCGCAGTACTTTCCGGAGATATCGCTGACGGGACTGTTCGGCGCGGCGAGCACCGCACTGTCCGGACTGTGGACCGGCCCGGCGCGTATCTGGTCGTTCGCGGGCGCGATTTCGCAGCCGATTTTCACCGGCGGTGCGATTGCCGGCTCGGTTCGCACGGCCGAGGCGCAGCAGCAGGAAGCGCTGTTCAGCTATCAGCAGACCATCCAGTCGGCGTTCGCGGATGTGGAGAACGCGCTCGTCGGCGTGACGAGTACGCGCGATCAGTTGAAGGCGACCAATCAGCAGGTCGAGGCACTGGTTCAATACACGTCGCTCGCCCATGATCTTTACGAGGGCGGCTACACCAGCTATCTGGAAGTACTCGACGCCGAACGCAATCTTTTCGCGGCGCAATTGCAGCAGTCGCAGTTGCAGGATCAGCAGCTGGCGCAGATTGTCGCGTTGTACAAGGCGCTGGGGTACGGCTGGACGGTGAACACCACGCAGTAGTGTGCGGTGAGCCTCCGACGCGATCACGCACGGTCCCGCACTATTCCGCACGAAGGAGCTTTGAATGGAACATCACTCTTTGAAAGACCGCTTTCCGCCCGAACGCAGAAAACTTATTCGCAGCAAGGTCCATGTCCTGCTCGCGGCCATCGGGACGTTGTCGGCGGTGGTGGGGATTGCCGTTGCAATCAACGGCGGGCTGGAATTCAACCGTGTGAAAGTACTGGTCGGCGTGGCGATTATCGTGGTGTCGACGATTCTTTATATTTCGATGCTATTCGTGTCGGCGAACGAATGAAAGGAACTTCATGAATCAACTCCCTCGGCTCTTGCCGACAGCGGCGGCGGACGAAACCTTCGGCGGCGTCACCTATCACATTGGCGGCGAACTGGTGCCGGTGTTGTCGGTCGACGTATCCCGGCAGCCTGTCTACTTCGAGCATCACATTTTGCTGTGGAAGAACTCGAACGTCAGGATTGGCATCCGGCCCGTCAAAGGCGCGGTGAAACGCATGCTCGCCGGCATGCAGGTGTTCATTACGGAGGCGAGCGGTGACGGCATCATTGCGTTCAGCCGCGACGGCGCCGGGCATATCGTGCCGATCCACCTTCGCGCGGGTGAGGAATTGCATGTGCGCGAGCATCAGTTTCTGGCCGCGACCGGCAACGTGGAATACACGTTCGAACGGATTCGCGGTATCACCAACATGCTGTTCGGGCAAACCGGCCTTTATCGACAAGTTCCACGGACACGGCGGCGAAGGGGTGCTGTGGCTCCATGGCTACGGCAATGTGTTCGAGAAAGTGCTGGCGGCGGGCGAGACCATCGACATCGAACCCGGCGGATGGCTTTACAAGGATCCGCAAGTCAAGATGGATACGGTGGTCGACCGATTGACCAGCGGTCTGTTCGGCGCAGGCGTCAATTTCATCGTGAACCGGTTCACGGGTCCGGGGCGCGTGGGGATTCAATCCATGTATCTCAACAACTCGACGTCGGATCGCTAGACGACGCGAAGTAGCACGTCGGCTCGCGCCGGCAACGATTCGATGGGTCGAATCGTTGCCGGCGCAGGGCTTTTTTCACTTGATCGACTGGATCTGCGCCTGACTCAATTCCCACGTGTGCGGCGGCAACGGAATGAAGTGCGCGCCGGTCAGCCACGCCTCGTTGTCTTCCGACGGCACGATGGTCCACAGCAGAAAACGACGGATCGCGGCCGCGGTTGCCGGGTTCGATTGCTGCGTGGAGACCACAGCGTACTCATAGTTCACGAGCGGATAGGCGCCGCTGGCGGGCGCGAACACCAGCGTCAGACGCTCGTCGGGCGGCGTACGAGCACCGAGCGATGCCGCGCCGGCCATGATCGTGTCCCGGGTGGGCAAGACGAATTCGCCGGCGCCATTCTTCAGCGCCGCCGTGCCGATTTTTGCCTGGGCGATGCTGTCGCTATAGCTCACGCCGACATAGCCAATCGAAAAATCGGTCGACTGGATCGACTTCACCATGCCCGCATTGCCGGTGGCCGTTATGGCGGCCGGCACGCTCGGCCACGAGATCGTCGTGCCGTAGCCGTGATCGCTCTCCCACGAAGGCGTCGAGAACGTCAGGAATTGCGTGAACACGAAGGTATCGCCCGAACCTTCCGCGCGACGGATCGGCACGATCGCGTGATGAGGCAGCGAGACGCCTGGGTTGAGCGCCGCGATTTGCGGCGCGTCCCACGAACGCACCGAGCCGGAATAAATCCCGGCAAGCGTCGGGCCGTCCAGCCTCAGATGACTCGCGTTGAGCCCCGGCACGTTGTAGTTGATCGACTGGGCAGCGATCGCTAGCGGCACATTGATGATGCGCGGATTTTGCCTGATCTCCGCGTCCGACATGTAGGCGTCCGAGGCGCCGATATTCACCTTGCCCGCGATCACTTGCTGGACACCCGCCTCGGAACCCGTCGCGCCGACGTTGACTTGAACACCCGGATGCGACCTGGTGTACTGCGCGACCCAGATGGTGAGAAGCGGATACAGCAACGTCGAGCCTGTTTCGTTGAGCGTGACCTGTTGAGCCAGAACGGGAGCACTGGTCAGCACGGCGAGCGTCGCCGCACCGAGCGTCCGTCTTGCGAAGGTGCGGCACTGTAGCCAGAATCCCTGCTTTTTACGCGGGTAAGCCATGCGAATCTCCGTCGCCTTGTTTCGAAAGCATTGCGTCAATCGCGTGCCGGTAGACGGCCGCGTACGATTAGCGGCCGATCTGGTCGAGGTTCACGCCATTGGTTTCGATGCGGAACACCCACGTGACCACGGCACCCAGCAGCGACGTGCCGACCAGGATGTAAAGAAGCGGACCGGTGCCGATGCTGTTGAGCAGAATCGGGAACAGAAAGGCCGTGGCAACCGCGCCGATCTTGCCGACCGCCGCCGCGAAACCCGCGCCCGTTCCGCGAATCGCGGTGGGGAAGACTTCGCCTGCGAGCAGATAGGTCTGCGCGTTCGGGCCGAGATTGGTCATGAAGTTGAAGAGCATGAAGCCCGCGAAAATCATCGCGGTTTTGGCGGTACCGTCGAAGCTGTCGGAGAACGACGCGATCAGCAAGCCGGCCGCGCAGCCGACGAAACCCACGACCTGAAGCCAGATTCGCCCAAACTTGTCCGCCAGTGCCACCGCGAACATGATGCCGATAATCAGCAAGGCCGTGATCAGCGCTGCGCCCTTGGCGGCGAGGATATCGTTGAGGATCAGATCGGCGATGCTGCGCACGTGATCGGGTTTGGCGCCGAACGCCGTGGCGAGAATCGTCGGCGTGAAAATGCCGATGCCGTAGGTGCCCAGGTCTTGCAGGAACCAGGGCGCGGAAGCGAAGATCGTCGCGCGTAGGTTCTTCCGTTCGAATAGCGCGAGGAAGCTGCCTTTCTCGTGCTCGCCCTTGCCGACCACGACGAATTCACGCGCGAGAACAATCTCGGCCGGATATTGCGGCGAACGAACCAGCAATCGGCGGGCTGCCAGTTCCGCACGCTCGGTCGCGCCGCGTACATGGAGCCAGTTGGGGCTTTCGGTAATGTAGAAGCGTCCGATCGTGACCAGCAGGGCCGGGAAAATCGCCGTGCCGTACATCCAGCGCCACGCGTCGAGCGTCGGCACCAGCGACAGCACCAGAAAGCCAACGCCCGTGCCCGCCAGCGCGCCGACGGCCTGAAAGGCGAACGCCGCCAGCACCAGCTTGCCGCGACTCGTGCTCGGAATGCTCTCGGAGATAATCATGTGGGCGGTCGGATAGTCGCAACCGAGCGCGACGCCCAGACCGAACAGACACACCACGAGCGAGACGAAATTGGTGCAGAACACCAGCAGCACGAGAAACGCCACGAAGATGATCATCTCGGCGATGAACATGCGCTTGCGTCCGAAGTGATCGGACATGCCGCCCAGTCCCACCGCGCCGACCAGAATGCCGCACAGGCTCGCGGCACTGATAAAGCCGTTCTGTGCCGCGCCGATGCCGAACTCGCGTGAGATCAGCGGCAGCGCCACACCGGTCATGAATACGACGAAGCCTTCAAAGAACTTTCCAGCGGCGGCGAGTGACCAGATGCGCCACTGCATTGTCGTCATCGGGCTCGAAGGAAGACGCGTACCGTCCGCCCACATCGGCCGCTCGTCGATGTACTCCTGAACCGACTTGACTGTTGCCTTTTGCAAGTCGTCCGTAGCCGCCATGTCGTGCATACGTAAGCTCCTGGTCAGATGATTACCGTTGCGGCGGCGATGCTCAATTCGACGCGAAGTGGAACACGAGGTGAGTGATGCAGCCGCAGTAGAGAGCCGCAGTGTGGCGTTGATTTCGTGACGGTATCGTGACGCTCGCGCGGGTCGCGGGAGCGACAGTTGCGGCCGGCGAGGGCAGGCGAGGGTGGCTTTGCATTGCCGACGTTTCAGTCGAGCCGTGGAAGTGGTTGGGGCCGCACGTTAGTTGAAAACTTAATAATCTGGATTCCGTAATGATTGAGATGGAGAAAATCGCAGCGTACGCGCTCCTAGTTCTATCAAAGAACTTCCATCTTCTTACCAAATCTCTCACAACAGCTTACTTGCCGGAAAGGAAAATGTTTCATATCATTCCAGCGTCTGATGAGTCGGGGCCGTATGAGGCGCGGTCCGAGCACGGCAAGCGAAGCTCATTCGATGTAATGGGTGTTACGGGGCGGTAAGCACTGAATGTCGTCATGCGAGTTCATGCGCGCGGCCATCGTGTTCTACCTTGTTTGATCTCACTGGAGGTGTGCGTGAATATCGGTTCCCTTGCAAGCTCCGCAGTCGCGGCATCCAATCAATGGACGTCGTCGAACCAGCGGGCGCCATCGTCCAGTTCGAATTTCGTTCAGACTGTGGACCGTATCGCCGGCGACGTGGTCCACGTTGCCGCGGCGGTTGCAGCGGTGGCGCCCGTGGTGGGTTTGATCGGCGGCATTATTAACGTGTTTGTCTGACTGCAAGTTTCTTCCACGCTATGTCGTCATGTCATGAATAGCGAAGCGATATTGCATCGACTGAAGTTCGACCTTAAGCGATTCCCAGCGCTTGCAAGATGGGAAGATGAGTGTTGCCAAAGCGATTCGCTTTCTCGAGCAGTTCGTGGTCGGCGTTCGGCAGGTGAGCGTCAACGGTTTCCGCACCGCCAACCGACGACTGACTCGCGCGCAACGCCGCTCCAGCGAATTCGGCCCATTGTGCCGGTCCGCCCGATTGACGGCGTCGCGCAAGAAGAAAGAGCTGCGCCAGGCGGGAAGTCGCGATGCCCGATCCGGAAACCGGACTGGCCAGAAACTGCACGTCCGCCTGACTAAGCGCGAACTCGCAAATGGCGGCGTTCAACCGCTCCGATAAGGGACGGGCAAGTTCGATCTGACCTTCATCCTGTACGTTCAGCAACACGCCGGCCCCTGTCAGCAACGTTACTGCTTTAGCGATAACAGGTAGCGGGATTGCGCGTCCTTGTACACTGCTTTCAATCTCAGCGAGCGTAGTGGGACGATGACTGGCAAGCGCGTCGAGAATCGGACTGTACAAGCTTTCCGGTAGCGTAGCTTCTCCCAGTGCGCCGCGCACTTTTAGCACGACCGATGCTCTTGGCAACGCGAGCATGACGCGATGTGCGCGCAGTGCCTTCTGCCGGGATGCCATGTCGAGCATCTGGGGGGCCTTGACCCAGTAATCCCGCCGCATCGAGCGGTTGGTGCAAAAGTCCCGGACGGTTTCGCGTAAGGCGGTATCGGCAATACCGGCCAGCATAGCGCGTTGCGCTTCGTTCAGATTGATCTCGTCAACGTGATCGCGATAGTCGGCCGAGCATCCATAGGTCAAACCAGCAGCGGTAAGCGACGCCGAGACCTGCGAGAAAGACATGGGTTGCCAGTCGCGATTGAAATATTCGTGCGCGAGATAGCGAGGATTCTCGCTGCGCAACGCATCGACCCGTTCAGCCACCAGCGGATTGACCAGCGCATAGCCGGGTTGCGTGTCGAGCACGCGCCTGACGAAGTCGACTGCCTCGACAACGTGTGCCTCAGCCTGGGCCGGAGAAGAGGGGGCGGAGTCGCGTGTCCTTGCCTGCAAATGACAATGCATCAATTCGCGCACCGGCAGCATGGCGGCCCAGCCGGGTTGCGTATTATAGGCCACGTAGACGACACCGCCGACATTGAGCTTCCGTTGAATGAAATCGGCGATAAGCGCGCGATCTTCGTCGGAAATCCAGCTCCAGATACCGTGCATGCCGATGAAGTCGAACTGCGGCAGGTCGTCGCGCGCACAAAATGCCGAGAAGCTTTCGGCGAACAGCGCCGCCTGCGAACCGGCACTCCCGCTCAATTGGCGCGCAAAGTCCGCATGCGACGGGTTGTAGTCGGTGCCGAACCAGGGTGTCGCCGACCCGGCCGCATGCATATTGACGCTGATGCCGTGACCGAATCCGAGCTCGCAGGCGGTGCGCACGGTCTGCGGAACGAAACCCGACAGCAGCAACGGGAGCCTGCTGCGCAAAGGATTCAGTTCGTCGCAATAGCCGTGCGTGTACGTTATTGCATTGATACTGCCGGCATCCCACTCGCTCACGGTCTGGTTCTCGATCTATTTGAAGGGCTACGGTTGTTGTGCGGCGTCGTCGCCATGCACGGCGGCGGTCGCCGCGCGAGTGAATCTTTCGACGCGGTGCGCGTGACGCGAAGCCTCTCATAGCCTGAGGTCCTTGTCTAATTCAGGCGCCACAGCAGGCAGACCGGAGCTGGAAAGCGGACATTTGAACTTGGCTATAAGCGGACATTACAACTTAGCCTCTACAGACACAAACAATGTTGATAATTTATATTATGTTAAATTATTACGCTAACTTTGATCCTATGTTGCTTGCAATTTGCAGCGGAGCGCGACGCAAGCAATCTCGACCATTAGCGCTATGTAAATCTAACCACCACACGAGTCAGTTTGGGCTTTCTAACAATCCGGCGGTAGCTGGCAAATTTGCAGCCCCAATTACGTATCGAATCTGGACTAGCGTCACATGGGAAATTCGCTGTGTGGATGCCCCGATGGATAACTTTGCTTGCGTCAACTTTGATGACTCCCGGTTCGTGACTTTGGACTTTTGACCAACGACTCGCCTTACCCGCCGCTGAACTCGGCATCGCGTACATGCATGACGTCCATTAGGCAAGTCATTCCGCACCTTCCAAAATCAGCGCTTTGCGAATAGCATCGCCTTTTTCGAATTTCCCGGAATTCAATGGACGTTTTATTCTGTACACTGCGAAATTACCTCACCGATTTAGCCCCAATTTATTCATAGTATTTTCAGGACATTTTTCTTACAAATGGCTATTCTAATTGTAGATTAATCGGCATAGTGACGGCGACGCCTATCTTCGCCAACTCATATGAAAGAGGAATGCGCTCCGAGGAACTCTGCGGCTGCTCGTGCGCCGCGCGCTTTCGCTCGTGGCCACGCCCTGCACTGGCTGCTGGCGTTGATGCTAGGAATGTCTACGTATGCACATGCATGTCACACCTGGTGCGTGGTCATTCTGCCTGGTGCAGACCTCACGCAGCCCGCTGCTCAGCAACAGCTTCGCGCAATTCGGAGCGCTATTGCCAATGCCGCGCGAGGCGGCGTGGAGTTCTACACGGATACGCTACACGAGCTGCGATTCGATAGTGCCGAATTGATGCCAGGTTTTCTTACGCTATTGAAAAAAAATTGCGAACACAAGCAGATCGACAATGTAATTGGATTGACCGACGTTGCATTCGATTTTACTGAGCATTATCACGCCAAAATCTGGCCGGGCGCACCGATGATAATTACCAGAGCGGCGGGTTCCCGGCCAAAAGACATTCCATCCGGATTCGCTTATATGCCGGTCAATTTCGATATCGACGGCACATTGGCGACAGCCAAGCCATCACAGCCGTCCGCGCGGCGGCTCGTGATCGTTTCAGGTGCCGCAAAGCTAGACCGGCGGTTCGCAAAGCGCGCGACCAGCGGAGCTCGTGCGCGCCAATTCCACGATTGGACTGTCGACGTCCGGAGCGAGTTGTCCGTGCCCGAACCGCAACATCGTCTCTCCGCGCTCGGGACCGATACCGCAGTGCTCTACACGACGACGTATCGCGACAATAATGGCCGAACCCACCTCCCCTATGAGCTCGTCGCTCCAATGGCAAAGTCGTCCGGTGCGCCTATTTACGGCGAGTACCCAAGCTACCTCGGTCATGAAATGGCAGCAGAGTCGGTGATTGGTTTCGAAACCACCGGGCACCTCGCCGGTACGCTCGCGGCATCGATTTTAATCGGCAAGACTCCTGCGCGACGTGCCATCGCTGCTGCAAGCACGTCGCGTTGCATCGCGGACGCGGGGGTGCTCGGAAAGCTCGGGCTACCCGCCGCCGCGCTGTCCGAGAATTGTGAATTGATCAACGTACCGCCTTCGTTTTGGCGCGAGTACCGTGTCGTCATGCTCAGCGCCGTCGGCGTCGTTCTGCTGCAAGCACTGACTATCGCTGCGTTGCTCTGGCAACGCCGACACCGCCGGATCGCGGAAGACGAAGCCACGCTGCGACTGGATGAACTCTCCCGCGCGGCGCGCTTTGCTTCGGCGGGCGAGTTGAGCGCTTCGATCGCGCATGAAGTCGGGCAGCCGTTAGGCGCGATTCTCAGTAACGCCGATGCGGCAGGAATGATGCTCAAGAGCGGCCCTGAGACTGGCGAACTCCACTCCATCCTTGCCGACATTCGTCGCGACGCATTACGCGCGAATCAGGTCGTGCAACGACTGCGAATACTCCTTCAGAAGCACACTACCACGCTGGATCCGCTCGATCTCAATTCAGCATTCGACGAAGGACTTGCACTACTCGGTCCCGAATGCCGGCAACGCCAAATTGTCATCGAGGCAACAATGTCGACAGAAAGCGCCTGGGTGCTCGGCGATCGCGTGCAGTTGCAACAGGTGCTTATCAACCTCGCCATTAATGCACTGGATGCAATGGAGAGTACGTTTGCTCCGAATCGGATATTGAGTGTTTCCACACGAGTCTCGGGCAAAGGCTACGAACTGGCGGTGGCCGATCGCGGACATGGCATCCCGGCCGACGCAGGACAACGTGTGTTTAATTCGTTGTATACGACCAAGCCGCATGGCATGGGCCTGGGACTTTCCATCGTGCGCACCATTGTCACGACTCACGGAGGGCAGGTTTGGGCTGCCGTCAGGGAGGGCGGCGGAAGCACATTCACCGTCTGGCTTCCCGCCGTGCCTGAACCCGCGATGTCTATTGTTCGACCGGAAATCTCCAAAGTTAGCGAGACCACCGCAGTTGGGACTCAGCCTGAAACGCAAGGAGGACACCTGTGAGCGATCATGTCGATGCCGTCGTCCACGTCGTTGACGATGACCCTACTATATGTACCGCGTTGACACGCCTTTTGACTCACGCTGGCTACACCGTAAAAAGTTATCCTGCAGCGGGGGATTTTCTCGTATCAACACCCGATACGTCAAAGGCGTGCCTATTGCTGGATCTCGAAATGCCTGGGCCAGGTGGTCTTGATTTGCAACGTGCGCTGCATAAACTGGGGAACGAGATGCCCATTGTTTTTATCAGCGCGCACCATGATATTCCCAAAACAGTGATGGCCATCAAAGCCGGTGCGAGCGATTTCCTCCTGAAACCGATCGACTCGCAGGCACTTCTGGCCGCTATCGAAACTGCTCTCGCTGGTGCAACGCCGTCGTCGTCTCCGGCCGTGGCAGATGACCAGCCTCTTAAGACAGCCTTGAGTTCGCGCGAGCAGGTGGTACTGCGCGGCATTGTCGCCGGCCGGCTGAACAAGCAGATCGCTGCTGAGCTTGCGGTCAGCGAGCGAACTGTCAAAACCTGCCGGGCAGATCTCATGAATAAACTCCATGCTCACTCGCTAGCCGAACTTGTGATACTGGCTGAACCGCTGGTGCGGATGCAAGTACCGTTCTGAATCAGCGCAAGCTCTTCTCTCGATGAGTGGGTCAACTTTCCATGAATAATTCCGACAACATCGCGAGGTGGAACCCGGTTTCGGTCGGTACCTTCCGAGTCGAAAGCAATTCAATAAAAGAAAGGGCCAGGAAAACTCGGGCCCTGCCAACGACTTGCCCTCCGGGGCAAGTCGATTGCCTCAAATCCCTATAGCGTGAAGCTACACCATCGACAACAATCCAGTGTGTCAAGTATGCGAAGCACGCCGTTGCGTTATTCGGCGACGGCGTTCAGTATCGACAACCCTGCGGGAGACGGCCATGCATCGACGCGATTTTCTTTCGATCACCGCGGTATCGGTTGGCGTTGGAGTCGGTGCACTGGTACTCGCCGCGTGTACGACGTCGTCCGCGTCGCACGACTCGGCGGCAACGGACATGTCAAAGCGTCAATCGATCGATGCCGACGTGAACGGCACGATGTCGCGGCTATATTCAACCGTTATCGGCTCACGCGAACTCGTATCGAAAGCGCGGGGCGTACTTGTGTTTCCGAAGGTGTTGCAAGTCGGGTTTATTGTCGGTGGACAGTATGGCGAAGGATCACTGCGCGTCGCGGACAGCACGGCCGGCTATTACAGCACCGTTTCTGGTTCGTTCGGACTTCAGGCCGGTGCTCAGTCCAAGGCCATCATTTTTCTGTTCATGACCCAGGACGCACTGGACAGTTTCCGCAGTTCAGACGGTTGGTCCGCCGGTGGCGATGCATCGGTTGCACTCTTGAAGGTCGGCGCCAACGGAGCAATCGATACAACTACGGCTACTGCCCCTGTTGAAGCGTTCGTGCTGGCAAACACCGGCTTGATGGCCGACGTCTCCCTGGCAGGAACGAAAGTTTCACGGCTAAAAATCTGAGTGCCTTTTGGGGCAAGTCAGTAATCGCACATGGCCGCCGCAGAAGAAAACTGTTCCAGCGCGCCGGGCCCGGCGGCCGATCTGGCTGGGATCGATCTGTCGCTCGTGCATGACGACCCGGCGTTCCACCTGCAACGCCGGCTCGGCCGGATTCCGCGCAATGGAATGGGGACCGTGCGCCGCGCGTTGATCTTTGGCGCCATTTGCTGGCTGCCGATCGTGATCTGGGCGGTGCTCACCGGTCGCGCATCGAGAGGTGCCGACGGCGACACGCTGCTGGCTCATTTCGGCATTCACGTGCGCTGTCTGGTCGCGATTCCCTTGTTCGTCATCGCGGAAGGTGTGGCGCAAAAGCTGATGCCACCTCTCTTGCGTCACTTCGTCGAAGCGGGACTCGTCACCAGCGAGACATTAGCGCAGTTCCGCGAACTTACCGCAAGCGTCGTCCGTCTCAGGAATCTCACCTTGCCGTGGGTGCTCATCGCCGGCGCCGTGATTGCCTGGACCACCGCCTCCGCCTTCCTCAAACAGATCGACGACGTGAGCTGGCCGGCTCACTCCGGCGACGTGCCGGGCGCCCTCACCTTTGGCGGCTGGTGGTTCATTCTCATTGTCCGCCCACTCTTTACGATGCTGCTCCTCGCGTGGTTCTGGCGCGCATGCCTCATCTTCGTGCTGTTTTTTAAACTGGCTCGATTCCCGCTCGCGTTCGCTCCTGTGCATCCGGATCGCGTCGCAGGCGTCGGTTTTGTCGAGCGCCTGATGTTTATTTTCAGTCCGGTCGCGTTTGCGCTGTCTGCGGTCGTTGCAGCCTCGTTTGCGCACGAAGTCATGTATCACGGCGTGAACGTCACCGAGATCAAGGGCGAGTTGATTGCCACTGCCGTCATGCTGATCGTGATCTTTCTCATACCCTTCATGCCACTCGCCGTGACGCTCGGCAACGTCAAACGTGACGCCGTTTTTAGCTATGGAAGTCTGGTCGGGCGTCACGGGCGTCTCGTGCATCGCCGTTGGATTCTGAAAGAAGATGTCGGCACGCCGGACATTTTGGATGCACCCGAGTTGGGACCGGTGGCTGATGTGCAGGCGGTCTATCAGGCGATTCGGAGCATGCTTGCAATCCCTGTTGGCAAGTTGGGCCTGAGCGCGATTGTCGTGCCAGCGATAGTGCCCATGCTGTTCGTCGTGGCCATGCAATTACCGCTACACAGCATTCTGACAAAGGTGCTCAAAACACTACTCTGATTTCGCCGCTCGCGTCGCGCCGTCTGCATGCGAGTTCGTAAAGCAGAAGATCACGTCGTTAGCGACAGCCATTTACGCGACAGAGAACCGTGTCCATCTCACGAAATTGCCCCAAAGGGCAATTTCGTTGCCCTTTCCCCCGATAGCCGAACCGTGCGGGCACCCGGATAATGAAACTCGCTATGTCGCCTGGTTCCCGCCGGCCAAGTGGGACACGGCATGTCTGTCCAACGCACCCGCCTGCATCGCTTTCCTGCACCCATTCGAGGTCCTGATTGACTATGGTCCAACCTTCAGTCGGAGCGATCGGCGACACGACCCACACCGCCTCGGCCGACGCACCCGCCGGCATGGTTCGCATCCCTGCTGGCACTTTCGTCATGGGCTCGGACAAGCACTATCCCGAGGAAGCGCCCACGCACAAAGT
Organism: Paraburkholderia sp. BL21I4N1; assembly: GCF_002973525.1. GTDB lineage: Bacteria > Pseudomonadota > Gammaproteobacteria > Burkholderiales > Burkholderiaceae > Paraburkholderia. The sequence goes on along the minus strand of NZ_PVEN01000007.1, from coordinate 163,399 downwards.
GCGTGTCGGCGGCTTCCTGATGGATCGCCACACGGTAACAAACGCCGAATTCGAGCGATTCGTCAGGGCGACCGGCCACGTGACGACCGCCGAAAGACCAGCCAATCCCGAAGACTATCCAGGTGCGCTGCCCGAAATGCTGGAGCCGGCCTCGGTCGTGTTCGCGAGGCCGCTGGGTCGAGTGGACTTACGCAATCACTTCAACTGGTGGACTTATATGCGCGGGGCCGACTGGCGTCATCCGCGTGGACCGCGCAGTTCGCTTGAAGGACTTGCGGACCATCCGGTCGTGCACGTTACGTACGAAGACGCGCAAGCTTATGCGCACTGGTCAGGCAAGAGCCTGCCCACCGAAGCGGAGTGGGAATTTGCCGCGCGTGGTGGTCTCGATGCGGCCGAGTTCGTCTGGGGTAATGAGTTCACACCTGGCGGCAAACAGATGGCGAACACGTGGCAAGGCGAATTCCCGTGGCAGAACCTGTTGGAAGACGGCTACGAGTGGACCGCGCCCGTAGGTTCGTTCTCGACGAATGGTTACGGGCTCTACGACATGGCCGGCAACGTATGGCAGTGGACCAGCGACTGGTATCAGGAACACGCGAAGATCGTGAAAACGTGCTGCACGCTGGATAACCCCCGCGGCGGATCGCGCGACGCTAGCGTCGATTCGCACACGCCGCAATTGGCGATCGCGCGCAAGGTGACTAAAGGCGGGTCATTCCTGTGCGCGCCGAACTACTGCAGGCGCTACAGACCCGCCGCCAGGATGGCGCAGCCGCTCGACACGTCCATCTGCCACGTCGGTTTTCGTTGTGTAGTTCGCGATTCTATTTCGGATCGATTCTGAAGCTGGTTGATGGACAGAAGGACAATCCTCTCGCAGACCTGTCGACGACTGGCGCGTCGAGATCCGCTGCCGGCGACGGTGGCTTCATGAATAGGAGATTTCCATGGCGGACAAGAAGAAACCCAACTTTCTGATCTTGTGGGGCGACGACATCGGCCAGTCCAATCTCAGCATCTTCACGAAAGGACTGATGGGGTATCGCACGCCGAACATCGACAGCATTGGCGAAAACGGCATGGTGTTCACGGACTACTACGGCGAACAGAGTTGCACGGCGGGACGCGCCTCGTTCATCACGGGACAGTGCGGTTTGCGCACAGGTTTGACCAAGGTCGGCCTGCCCGGTGCACCGCTCGGCATGCGCGCGGAAGATCCGAATATTCCGGAGTTGCTCAAGGGTCTCGGTTACAGCACCGGCCAGTTTGGCAAGAACCACTTCGGCGATCGTGATGAACACCTTCCGACGATGCACGGCTTCGATGAGTTCTTTGGCAATCTCTATCACCTGAATGCCGAAGAAGAGCCGGAATTGCCCGACTACCCGGATGCCAAGGAATTCCCGGATTTTCGCAAGAAATACGGCCCGCGCGGTGTGCTGCATTGCTGGTCGGACGGCAAAGGCGGCCAGAAGATAGACAACACGGGGCCACTCACGCGCGACCGGATGAAAACCGTGGATACCGAGTTTATCGCGGCGGCCAAGGAATTTATTCAGAAGGCGCACAAGGAAGACAAGCCGTTCTTCGTCTGGTTCAACACCTCGCATATGCACTTTCGCACGCATATCGAAGACCGCATTCGCGGGCAGGCAGGACGCTGGCAATCGGAGTACCACGACTGCATGGTCGAGCACGACAGGCATATCGGCGAGATGCTCGCGCTCCTCGACGAACTGGGCATCGCGAACGATACGATGGTCATGTACAGCACCGACAACGGTCCGCACATGAATTCGTGGCCCGATGCCGGGATGACGCCGTTTCGCAACGAAAAGAATTCGAACTGGGAAGGTGCATACCGCGTTCCCTGTCTCGTGCGCTGGCCCGGCGTGATCGAACCGGGCACGGTATGCAATGACATCGTGAGCCATCTCGACTGGCTGCCCACCATCGTCGACGCCGCAGGTGAAGCAGACATCAAGGAAAAACTGAAAAAGGGCTTCGAAGCCAACGGCAAGAGCTTCAAGGTGCATCTGGACGGCTTCAGCCTGATGCCCTACTTCACCGGCCGGGCAAAGAAATCGGAGCGACAGGGGTTCTACTATTTTACCGATGACGGCGATCTCGCCTGCCTACGCTACGACAACTGGAAAGTCGTCTTTATGGAACAACGTGCCGCAGGCACCTTGCGGATTTGGGCCGAGCCGCTCGTGACCCTGCGCGTGCCGAAGATCTTCAACTTGCGCACGGACCCCTACGAGCGAGCGGACATTACCTCCAACACGTATTACGACTGGCTGCTCGATCACACTTTTATTCTCGTGCCCGCGCAGGCCGGCGTGGCCGAATTCCTGCGGACGTTCAAGGAATACCCGCCGCGTCAAAAAGCGGCGAGTTTCGGCGTGGATCAGGTGATCGAAAAGATGATGGACGCGGCGGGTGGCGGCCATCGCTGATCGCTCCACCTCGCGCCTCGCGCGTGGCCAACCCGGGCGACGTTCTCACTGACGTCGCCCGCCCCTGTTGCTGCCACGACACCCGGATAAGCCATGGATGCCAAGGTTCTGATCCTTCTCGCGCTGAAGTTGGCCATTGCAGGAACAGTCTTCACCTACGGCCTGCAGGCGAACCGGGACGATCTGTTTTATATCGTCCATCGACCAGGCCTTCTGTTGCGCTCACTCGTTGGGATGCTGGTGGCGATGCCCTTGCTCGTGGTGGCTTGCGTCTATTTTCTGAGTCTGCCACAGGCCACTGCAGTCGTGCTCACCGCGCTAGCCATCTCGCCCATTCCGCCACTGCTGCCGAAAAAGCACAAGAAAGCAGGCGGGATCGCGCCCTATGGCCTCGGTCTGCTCGTGGTGCTCGCGCTGGTGTCGATAATCACGGTCCCGGTTTCGGTCGCGTTTTTCGATTGGCTCTTCGCGATTCCGCGAGGCCTGGGCCCCGCCACGATCGTGAAGATCGTAATGTCGATGATCGTCGCGCCGTTCATAGCCGGGCTCGTCGTCGCCAGGTTGATGCCCGTGGTCGCATCACGCCTGGGCATGCCCGTTCGCCGCATCGCCACCCTGCTGCTGATTGCTGGCGGTCTCGTGCTGCTTCTCGGCACGTGGCACGCAATCTGGTCGACCAGCAGCGTGGCAACCGTAGCGGCGATCGTGGCGTTTATCGTCGCCGGCCTGCTGATCGGCCATTGGCTCGGTGGGCCGGCACACGAACATGCTTCGGTGCTGGCGCTGTCGACCGCCTCGCGGCATCCCGCCATTGCGCTGGCTATTTCTGCCGCGAACTATCCCGGTGAGCAGTTCGCGCCCACGCTCGCACTGTATCTGATCCTGTGTACGGTACTGGTCATTCCTTACGTGAAATGGCAGCGTGGCCGCTCGAAGCGCTGCTCCAACGTGCTATGAAGGTCATGTCGTGACTTCGCCTTCTGACCGCGAACATGCGGTAATCCCCAGCACAGACCCCTCCGCGCCACTGATGCCCGACGAGGGCACGCTGCAAACGCGAGCGCGAACCGCGCTGGCGGTCGAGCGCACCTTTCTCGCTGCCGAACGCACGCTGATGGCATGGCTGCGCACGTCCCTGTCGATGATCAGCTTCGGCTTCACGCTAGCGAAATTTTTCGAATACGTGGCGAACCAGAACGGTGCGCCGATCGTGGGTCGATTCGGTGGAACCTGGTCACCGCGCGAGGTTGGAACCGCGATGGTCGTGATCGGCACCCTGGCCCTGCTCGCCGCAGTGATTCAGCACGCGCGACGCGTCGGCGCATTGCGTCGCGAGGGTCTACTCCCGCAATGGAATCTCGCCTTCTGGGTTGCCATCGCCGTGGCAGCGCTCGGCGCGTTCGCGCTGGTCTCCATCGTGCTCGATTGAATGCCGTTTCAAAAGCTCAGTGCGATCCCGAGCGACGCACCCGTAATGTCCTTACCGAACGCATAGCGGGCTACGAACCGCAGGCGTGAAAAGAGTTTCGTCACGGCGCCGGTATCGATTTCGATGCCGGCCCCCAGCGAAGTCAGCTGATTGAAACCGAGAATGTTTGCCTGGCTGCCCAGATAGGTGGAATGCGACAGTTCCAGCACGTACCGCAGAGGACGATGCAATACCAGCAATCCTGTCGGTGCGCGCCAGCGCGCATAGAGGTTGGTTGACTCCGCATTGGCCGAACCTCGCACCGCGCTGGAAGAACCGAAGCTCTGCAGATAAATATCCGTATAGCGCAGCTCCAGATCGAATTCATACGGCTCCTGACGCGGATACCAGCCGACCATCAGTGATCCGCCCAGACCATAGGCGCTGAGCGAACCGTCGCGGATAAAATCTATGTTGCGGTCGGTCTTGTGATTGACGAGAAACTGCGCGGCGCTTGCATCGCTCAGCACTTCACCCAGAGAGAAATTGAAGATCGGGCGGATGATCAGATCTTTCTTCTCGTTCAGAGGAAAGTCCCAACCGATTCCGCCCGTCGCGGCCACGTTGGTCCATCGCGTAGGCAGCGCCCGCTGTGTCTGCCCGTCCGAAACGAGAAACGTGGGATCGTAGCACGAGCCGCCCAGCGCGCCCTCGAGATAAAGCGGGAAATTCGGGCTTAACGTAAAGCCGCCGCCGAACTGGGTCATATTCAGCGACGGATTGCCGGTTGCGCCGTTACGGATCCCAAGCGTACTCGCCGAAAGATCGGGCGTGACAGTAAACGACAACAGCGCCAACACCTGATTCGCGCGACGCTGCACATCCGGACCAGTGAAAGTGGAGGCGCTTTGCGCGAGGGTATTGCCCGGCATGAGACACTGACTCGCAGCGAACAACAATGCGAACGCCACTGCGCGCTTGAGCTTTGAAGTGCTTAGGCCAAGGCCGTATCGACAGACACCGTTTGATCTCTTCAACATGCGCTTTCCCTAAACCAGAGGACCGGCTGGACGGCGCGTGAAATCGCAGGTCGCCGCACCAGCCGCACTCAGGACATCAGGCCTAAGGTCGTGGCGTCACAATCGGGAACAGCGGATTGAAGCTGTCGGTCAGCGAAAGCAGTTCCGTTATCTTGCCGCGATCGCCCTCCACTTTTGCGCGCCCCGCCTCCACTTCCTTATCCAGATTCGTCGTGTGCAGCATGATGTTGTCCAGACTCGATTTTGGCAGGGTCAGCGTCACGTCGGCGTTCTGGATCGGTTTGCCTTCGTTATAAACGAGCACCGAATTCTCCAGTCGCACCGCGTATTGCTTATTGATGTCCGGGAAAATCCAATTGACGGAAATGGCCTTGCCGTCGGCCTTGTCGCCGTCGATATGCATCGAGAGGAATTCCAGAGCCATTTCAGGCGTCATCGCGCGGATCGTGTCCGGGCTCGCGGTCTGCACGGCAGGCACCTTTGGAATGCCATTGCGCAACTCGTATGCGCCCATCAGATAGACATCGCGCCACGGACCCGATTCGGATTGATACCCCAACTGCTCGAGCGCATCCGCCTCCAGGTTTTTCGCTTCCTGGTTGTTCGGCTCGGCGTACACGGCCATGTTCATGACTTGCGCCACCCAACGGTAATCGCCCTTGGCGTATGCGTCGCGCGCTTTCCTGGTGACGGCGGGGACGCCGCCCATGAAATCCATCGTACGCTTCGCGCTATCCACCGGAGGCAGCGGGTGCAGGTCCGCGGGATTGCCGCTATACCAGCCCATATACCGCTGGTAGACCGCCTTCGCATCGTGTACGACCGTACCGTAATAGCCGTGGTTGTACCATTCCTTGTCGAGGCTCGGTGGCAGTTTCACCATGTCGCCGATCTCGTCCATCGTATAGCCCATGTTGAGAAGCCGCAGCGACTGGTCGTGGATGAATTTGTAGGTATCGCGCTGCTTCGCCAGATAGTCGTTGACATGCGCGTTGTCCCACGTCGGCCAGTGGTGCGATGCGAAAACGACCTGGATGTCGGCGCCAAACATGTCGATCGTGGTGTTGAGCGCCTGCCACCATTTGTTGGCATCGCGGACCTGCGCACCACGTAGCGTATAGAGGTTATGCAGCGTATGCGTGGCGTCTTCGGCCGCGCACAGCGCGTGGTACCTGGGGAAATAGAACAGCATTTCCGCAGGCGCTTCGGTGCCGGGTGCCATCTGGAACACAACGTCGATACCGTCGATGGTGCGTTTTTCACCGGTCTTCCTGATGATGTCCGTTGGCGGAATGAGCGTCACCGTTCCGTTCGAAGTCGTCTTGCCAAGGCCGCCGTCCACCTGCCCCTGAGGACCGCGAGGCAGCAGCGAGCCATACATGTAGATCGCACGGCGGCTCATGGCGTTGCCCGCGAAGACGTTCTCGCTCACGGCTTCTTCGAGAAAACCATCCGGGGCGAAGATTTTTACTTTGCCCGCCTTCACGTCGGCTTCGCTCACCACGCCCTTCACCCCGCCGTAGTGATCGATGTGACTGTGCGTGTAGATCACGGCCACCACGGGCTTTTTGGGCCGATGCTGGTAATACAGGTCGAGACCCGCCTTCGCCACTTCAGTCGAAATCAGCGGATCGATCACGATGATGCCGTTGTTGCTTTCAACAATCGTCATGTCGGACAGATCGAAACCGCGGATCTGGTAAATCCCGTCGGTGACCTTGAACAGGCCATTGTTCATGTTCAACTGCGAGTTGCGATACAAACTCGGATTGATGCTCGCCGGTGCGTCCTGACCTTGCAGGAACTGGTAGCCGTTCAGGGTCCAGACGGTCTTGCCATCGGGTGTCCTGACGTTGATATCGGGCAACGTCGCGATAAAGCCGCGCTGCGCATCCGCATAGTCCTGGCGGTCGCTCATTGGCAGCGTCTTGAGCAGGTCTGCGTTGGCCTGTTGCGTGGCAGGCGTTGCGTCTTTGGTGGATTCAGCCGCCAGCGTCGCGCCGAAGCACAGCGGGACTGCGACAAGGGGCAAAAGAAAGCGGATTTTCATGGACATCCTCACGTGGTGATGGCTGGTGCTCAACGGCGTTTTTTCGCGTCATTCCAACAACGAATCTCAAACGGATGTCTGTGGCGAATGGCCCTCCTGCGCAACTCGCGTCGGCTGCGTGTCGCCGCTATCGTTGCGCTCTGCCGACAAAGGCGCGTGCCCAAAACCCGGCTCGGCAACGCGCAATAGACGTCCGGCGTTGGCGAGCACGACGAGCGTGCCGATGTTGTGCAACACGGCGACCCACACCGCGTCCAGCACGCCCAGCGCCGCGACGGCTATCACCGCTCCGGTCCACGCCACGCCAATTCCTGCATTGATCGCCGCTGTACGGCGGCAGCGACGGCCGAGCTTCACGCAGGCCGGCAAGCGGCGCAGATCGTCGCCAAGCAGCACCACGTCCGCGGAAGCGACGGCGATATCCACGCCGCGGCCGCCGATCGCAATGCTGGTGGCGCCCGCCTTGATGGCGAGCACATCGTTCACGCCATCGCCCACGACCAGCGGGTGGCGACCGTCGGCCAGTTCCTGTTCGACGAAGGCGAGCTTGTCCTGCGGCAGAGCGTCGGCGATTACGCGATCGATACCGAGTTGTGCCGCAACTTTTTGCGCCACGCCTTCCCGGTCGCCGGTGAGCAGCGTCTGTTGCGCGAAGCCAAGCGCACGCATTTCGGCGAGCGCCTCCGCTGCGTCTGGGCGCAGCGTGTCGGCAAAGGCGAACCACGCTAGCGGCCGACCCGCGAGCATGAGCCCAGCGAGAGGCCCGTCGTGTTGCGCGGGCGGCACGGTGATGCCCGGTGCGTGTTCGGCCAGCAGCGTCGGGTTACCGAGTACAGCGCAGCCGTCCGGTACGTCTGCAACCACGCCGCGCCCGGGCAACTCGCGCACCGCGTCCTCGCCGTTGGCGCGATGGCCGCGTTCTGCCGCGTAGCGCCGTACGGCACGACTGACCGGATGCGTACTGCCCGCGCAGAGCGTCGCGGCCAGCGCGAGCACACGCGCTTCATTCGCATCCGGTTCCAGGGTCAAGTGCACGACACGGAGAACGCCGTGCGTGAGCGTGCCGGTCTTGTCGATCACGAGGGAATCGAGATCCGCGACACGGTCGAGAAAGGCCGCGTTGCGCAGTAGCAGGCCGTGGCGCGCGCCAAGCGCAATGCCCGCAATGGCGGTTGCCGGTGCGGCCAGCACGAGCGCGCAGGGACAGGCCGCCACGATCACCGCCAGCATCGTCGACGCGTTGGAGCTAACGAACCAGACGAGCGCGGCAACCACGAGCACGAGCGCGAGGTAGCCGCCCATGTAGCGTTCCAGCGCTTCGGTGACGGGCGGTTTCACGCGCTCCGCGTGTTCGAGCAACTCGACGATTCGCCCGAGCGTCGACTGTTCGCCCACCTGCGTCACCTCGATGCGTAGCACGCCATCGAGATTCATCGCACCGCCATAGACGATTGCGCCTGCACCGACTTCATGTGGCAGCGATTCGCCCGTAATCGGGCTGTTGTCCACGGCGGAGCGCCCGGTCTTCACCACGCCGTCGGCGGGAATGCGCGCGCCCGCCGGGACTTCGAGCAGATCGCCGCGCGCGAGCGCCTCGGCAGCTACCGCATCGATGGACCCGTCAGCCCGGAGCCGGCGCGCCGTGGTAGCCGCCAGCCTGGCGAGCGCCTGGATCGCTTCCTGTGAACCGAGCACGCTCCGTTCCTCGAGCGCGTGGCCGAAGGTCATGACGATAGGCAGGAGCGCGGCGGTCGTCATGTCGCCCGTGGCCCACGCCGCGAGCATCGCGAGCGCGATCAGACGATCGGTCACGCCGTGCAGGCTCGGCGCGCGCAGGCTGCACCACGCGCTCGAAAACACCGGCCCGGCGACGATCAGCGACGCGAGGCCGGCGAGCACGTCTGGCAGTACCGTGCCCTGCGCCGGCACGGCCCGCCAGCCAAAAGACAACAACAGCAAACCGCCCGCGCCGAGCGCCAGCGCAATGCGGCATGTGATCGCGCGGCGCTCCGCCGGCGCGAGCGCGATGCCAGGCAGGTTCTCCGGGACGATCGGCGCGGCCGCTGGGGCTGCGCGCTCGGCTTGTCCAAGACCTGCACGACCGATGGACTCTGCGTGGGTGCTCACGGTGCCTTCCCCGGAAGAACAAGACTCGATGTGTCATAAGGGTCGATCGTGGTGACGTGGCCCGCCTTCGAGAGAATCTGCGCGATGCGCTCCCGATAGGTGCGGGCCAGCAATCCGCCGTCACTGCCCGCATGCAGGGCCGCTTCAAGTTGCTGGATCGTCTGCGTTTCAGACTGCGCCGTAGAGGTTCGCTCCGTCGCGCTCGCAGTGGCTTGCTGAATGATTTCGTCGGCGCGCTGTTGGGCCGTCTGACGTGTCGTCTCCGCCGCGGTACGTGCGTCGGCCGTATTACGCTCGGCCGTTTGCAACGAACTCAGCACCGAGTTGAATGCGTCGACGGCTGCGCCGGGCACGTTCGCTGTCAGGTCGACCCGCACGACCTCTATGCCGAGGCCTGCGCGCATCGCTTCCAGGACGCGCAAGCGTCGTTCGACTCCGCGCGCGACATTGTCGCGCAACCGTTCTCGCTGAGCGGCCATCTGCGCATCGCCGGCCAGCAGTTCGGGGCGGCCGACGAGGATCGCATCGAGATCGCGCGCAGCGGCCGCCTCTGCTACCGCCGCCGCCGAGATGCGCTCCAGCGCCGGCGCGAGCAGCCCTCGTTGCAATACGTAGTTGACCGGTGAACTCACCCGGTAAAAAAGCGTAGCGCCGAGCTGTACGACGGCAACGTTACCGGTGAGCACATACCCGGAGCCAGCCAACGCGTCGGGAAGCGGCGTGCCGTTAGTGCCCGTGGCAGCGTCCGCATGAAAGCCCCACGACGACATATCGTTGAACGGCAGCGTTGTGTCGCCGGACGATGCCGATGTCGACGGCGATGGATCGAGCGCTCGCGCACGCGGATCGCGCATCAGGGTCGCGATGGGTTGTTCGAGCACGCGCGCCGGACCCGGCAACAACGCGACAGATTCGAACGGCCGTGGCCACGCCAGCAGCAGCCCCGCGCGCTGAATCCGTACGACCCTGCCAAAACGCATCACTGCCGCCTGGCTTTCCGGCGGCACGCGCTGAACATTGGAAAAACTCCAGACGATCGCGGCGACTGCGGCAAGAGCGACGATAAACCACCAGACCGCACGCACGGATTGCACGATCGCCGGGTCGCGTGAGGCTAACGGAACGCTGCTCATGGTGTACAACGCGTCCGCGCGCAAGGCAGGCTTTCGCGCGCCACGGCATTCGTCGCGTTGAGCCCCGCTGGTCCCTGCACGAGCGCACGGAACGGTGCGGCATCCGTGCGCAGTATCAGGCTTGTATTGCCGTTGACCACACCCGCCAGTGTGTCGAGTGAACGGAGCATCGTGTAAAGCGGTGGATTGTCCGCGTAGCTCTTGCCGTAGATCGCAGCGGCATCGCGGCGCGATTGCGCCTCGATCTCCGCCGCCTTCGCGCCCGCGTCGGCGATGACGATGCGCGCATCCCGGTCGGCGTCGGAGCGGATTTGCGCGGCCTCACGTTTGCCCTCGGCGGTGCGTTGCGCGGCGACCGTTTCGCGTTCGGCGCGCATCCGTTCCACGGTAGCAGCAAGAGTGGACGCCGGCAGAGTAAGCCGCTCAATGCCGACCTGCACGGCATGTACGCCGTAGGTAGCATAGAGTTGCGCGTCAACTTGCCGGCGCAGTTCATCCTCGAACGCCCACAATTTGATTTGTGATGAGTCGGTGTTGACCAGTTCAGCGAGATCGAAACCCGATGTGATGGTTTGCAGTGCCGAGCCGACCAACGAACGGATTTGCCGCGCTGCCTCGTCGGGCTCGTTGCGCACCGCACGCACGAAGCGGCGCACGTCGGACGTTTCACCCGGCACGCGCCAGGCGACGTAGGCCTGAACGAGAATGCGCAGCCCGTCTCGCGTGCCGACATCCTGCAGCCCACTCGATGTCGTGTGCAACCGCAAATCAACGGGCACCGCCGTTTCGATCGGCGCAGGTAAGCGCCACGCGAGGCCTGGATCGAGCACCACGCGCACCGGATCGCCAAAGCGCGTGATCACCGCGGCCTCACCCTCGTGAACCTGTACCGCGCTGGCTACCAGTGCCGCGATCACCACGCATAACAAAGCGAGACCGGCGCGCCAGACCACGCCCGGTTTGCTCCCGCCAACTTGCGCGCCGTGCCCGTGACCATGATGGTGGTGGCCGTGGCGCGCATGGCTTCCATGCAGATGAAGATGTGAATCGCTCAAGATCTGCTCCGCTTTTTGATGAAACGATGCCGTGCAAACACGAGCTGTCGGCGAGATCAATAGAGGCGCTTTGCACCTGCCGCGTCGCCTGCGTTGTAAGCGCGCAGATCGATCGTCGCGCGGTGGCCACCGACGAGGCCGTCGTCGATGACAGTGAGGTTCGCGCTCTGCAAACCCTTCTGCAAGGCGTGCAGGTAGTACTCGAACGGAAAAGCCTGGCCGCCGGCGCTTTGCGCGGCTATGTCGGCGGTGAAAGAGATTTGCCTGGCACGCGCGGCCGAAAGCGTTTCGGCCGCGCTGGCGCTGGCGGCATCGATGCCCGAGGTAGCCGATTCGCGTGCGCTGCCGACAACCGTGGCCGCCAGCCCACGCGCCTGTGCGACGCTCGCCACGGCGCGAATCTGCGAGGCCTGCACGTTATGCCATGCGGCAGAGGCGCCCGCGGGCGGATGGACGCTTTCGAGCACCACCGCCAGGACTTCAATGCCGCTGCCGAGCGCATCGAGTTGCTGCGCCACCGCTTGACGGATAGCGTCGGCAATAACGGTCTGCCGTGTTTCGACGAGCACGTCGAGCGTATGCGAGGCGAGATAGCGAAGCACTTCGCGACTGCCTATCGAGCGGATCAGCGAAGGCGCGTCGTTGAAGCGATATTGCGATGCTCGAGCCGCCGCGTCGGTCTGGCCAATCCGGTAGTCGATACGCACGTCCGCGTTCACCACTTCAAAGTTCTGCTGATGCCCCTTTCCACCCGCGATCACCTGTGTTGTCTCCCAGGGATGCGCGACGTCCCACATGCGGTCCAGCTGTTCTGGTGTGCGAGCGTCTGCTGCCACGAGCGGCGCTGCGGCGCGTGCGTCACCCGCATCCCCACCGATGTTGGAGATAACAATTTGATGGACCGCACCGTTTTCAAGCAACCGCGTATGGCCGAACGGCCACGGAAATCCCACATGCAGGCCCGGTTGCCAGACGGAAACGGCCGCGCCGAAGCGCTCGTAGACGGCGCGTTGGTCGGATTGCAACACGCTGACGCCGCTCAACAACCAGGCGGCCGCCACGAATGCAACGCACGCACCGGGCAACAGACGCACGGTGCTGCTAATGACCCAGTTTTGCCGCAGGTCGATGCCATAGCGACGATGCAGCGCCTCACCCAGCTCGGCCGGCGTTGCGTGGGGTCGTGTCAACCAGCGAGCGATCGCGCTACTGACCGGGGTGAGCGGCGCCGCGCCCACTTCCGGCGGCGTGAACCAGTTTGCCACGACCCGCAACAAGAATTCGCATGCGATTGCAGCAGGTAGCGACGCGCCCACAATTGCCAGCCAGCGCGCGTCGACACCCTGCCATGCGTCGAGCGCCGCGCATGCGGCGCCCACGAGTGTGACGATTAGCAGGGCCCGCAGCATTCCAGCGATCAATAGGTTCGCGCGGTTACGCGTTACCTGAGCCGCAAACGCACGCTCGACGATAAGCGTGGCGAGCGCAAGCGCGAGTGCCATGCAACAACCTACGGTCATGACCGTGCGCGCGTTTGGGCTTTGAGCGAGAGGTCGTCGGTCGAATATGAATCCGGTAGCGGCGCATAGGAGCAGCGCACCTGAGGCACTCAGAACAACGAGCCACGGCCACCAGCACACGGCACGCAGCCACATGCAGGCACGGGAAACTTGCCGGCGCCAGAATACAAGGCGCGTGACATTGCGCGTGCCGGTACCGGGTTCTTGGACGACGCGATCGGTCTGCTTGGCGGGAGCGCCCGTGAGCCACGCACCCATCGCGACAATGCAAAGATTCACTGCTGCTGCGGCAATAGGCGCGATCCAGCGGAATTCCCCGTACGTCGCACGTGCAAAAATAAAAACCGACAGGATCAGGGCGAGCGCAAAGCCTGCGCTTCCCAGCGTTAGCAGCTTTGAGCGGGCAATGGGCGCTGTAACTTTAGTGTTCCCACGGAGCATGAAGACCGCCTCCAACAGGTTGCCGCTATGGAGAAAACCTTTGCGTTTTCGTTTCTCGTCCGAGTTCAGTCACTTCATGCCGGTCGACGCATCGTCCCGGAACGAGACCAATGACTGTCGGCCGCGTTTGCCGCAAGCACCGCGTGCCTCGCGGGTCAGCTTCTGAATATCGGCAGGCGGACAAACGGCGTACTGGGGCAAAGAATCACTGCTTATCGGATTGTTGATCATGCAATCGCGGCTATCCATAGGTACTTCGGGCAATCTGGTTGCCCCGAGGGGCAACATCGAATTGAGTCCTTTATTTTGGCCAAAATGGTGGCTACATTAAGTTCGCAGGTATCGCGCGGCGCCGCACGGCAGCGTTGCCGCCACTACCCGTTTAGATGCGAGCGCACGTCCCTCACACTCGGGAGAGCACGATGACAAGAAACGTTTTCGCCGTTGTCGCCGTGGCCGGAACGCTCTTCGCAGTCACACCCGGCGTCTGGGCTCAGGCCGCCCCGGCCAGCGAGGCGAATAGCGCCGCGACCAACGTCGATCCAGCCGCTGTCCAGGCGCTTCAGAAAATGGGCTCGTATCTACAGTCACTCAAGCGCTTTAGCGTATCCATCGACCTGACAGGCGAACGCGTTCTTGACGACGGCGAAAAACTTCAGCATACGGCGATGGCAACGCTTTTCGTCGAACGACCCGATCGGATTCGTGCGCTGATGGTGAGTTCTCGAAGCGAGCGCGAAATTATTTATAACGGCAAAACCGCGGTCCTTTATTCGCCTCAACAAAAGTTCTATTCAAGTGTTGCCTTCGACGGCAACCTGTCCGCCCTGATCGAACAGTTGCGTGTGCGCTACGCCGTGGAGTTTCCCCTTGCAGATCTGTTCATCTGGGGTACAGCCGATGCGCCGACCGACCAGTTTGAGTCCGCGATGTTCGCTGGCCAGGACTTCGTCGGGCGGGACATATGCGATCACTACGCATTCCGGCAAAAAGGCGTCGACTGGCAAATCTGGATTACCACAGGCGAAAAGCCTTTGCCGCGCAAACTCGTGATCACGCGGCGGGATGACGAAGCGCGACCGCAGTCGATCTCTATCGTGGAGTGGACGACTTCACCGGCATTCAAGGATTCCGTGTTCACGTTCCAGTCACCGAAAGGCGCGAAGAAGATCGAACTCGTTCCGGTTGCCGGCAAGAAGGAGTAGATCATGAGGCCTCCATTTGTTCATTGCCTGGCTTTGCTGCTCCTTGCCGGCACAAGTGCCAGCCCGGCCCTGCTCCCTCAAGCCGAAGCGGCTGGGCGCGGAGCCGGCCATGTCGAGCGAGGTGCGCGGGGCGGCGGTGGCGGCGGCCCTCGAGCCGGTGGTGCGCAATTGAACAGTACGCACGCGGACGCCCGCACCCGCAACGTCCGCAACACCAGCGTGAACAACGTCAACGTCAATCGCGACGTCAATGTCAACGTGAACGACCATCGCGGTGGCTGGGACGACGACTATCATCCGGTGGCTACCGCGGCTGCCGTTACGGCGACAGTCGCCGTTACGTCAGCGGTAGTCGGGTCGATCGTGCGCTCGGTGCCGCCGAATTGCGCGCCGGTCAACTACGGAGGCATGATCTACCAGCACTGCGGTAGTAGCTGGTACCAGCCGCAGGGCTCGCAATATATCGTCGTCAATGCTCCGTATTGACGCATTGTGCAGCCGACGTATCGAACGGCGTGACTGAAAAAAACGTTGGAAGTCGCCACTGCGCTAGCTGCACACGACGCGGAGTCCGCCAGCGAAAGGTTTGACATTCGAGGGATGCATGGAACAACTCTTCAGACATCCAATCATTCTGTTCTTCGTGGCGTTCGTGCTGATGTCACTGGCAGGCTGGATCGGCGCTGCGATACTCCGACCGCGCTTCCCGATCAACGACGAGTCAAAAGACGATTTCAAACTCGTTCAGTCCGCTACGTTGACACTACTCGCGCTGGTGATCGGGTTCAGCCTGTCGATGGCGGTGAACCGCTACGATCAGCGAAAAAATTATGAAGAGGAAGAAGCCAATGCGATCGGCACGGAATTCGTTCGGGCCGATCTGCTTCCGGCCGGTGCAGGAACTCAGATTCGTGCCGACCTCGCGCGCTATCTGGACCTCCGCATTGCGTTTTATCAGACACGCGACGAACAAGGCATCAAGCAGATTAACGTGGCTACGGCAAATTTGCAGAACAGGTTATGGCGCATGGCGGGAAGCGCCGCGCAGACGCAGCCGAATCCTGTCACGGCTCTCGCCGTGGCGGGCATGAACGACGTGCTCAACACGCAGGGCTACACCCAAGCTGCATGGTGGAACCGGGTGCCCCTGGCAGCATGGGTATTGCTGATCTTAATCGGCACGCTGGCCAATATGCTGGTCGGTTATGGCGCGGAAAATTCGCAAGGAAAAGGCCGCCTTCTGCTGATCATGCCTGTCACCATCTCTCTCTCGTTCATGTTGATCGCGGACATAGACAGCCCGCGCAACGGGATCATACGGGTCATACCACAAAACCTGATCAGCACCGCGCAGTCGCTGCCTAAACCTTGACTTCGCGAAGCACAATCACGTTGCCCCAAAACCCCAATAGCATCGAAAGGCGGCACGCACGGCATTATCCGAACCCGAAGAGGAGCGCAACATGGCCACAGTCCAGACCATCAGTGAGCGGCAGGAAGCCGGAAAACTCGCACGGGAACGTTCGCCGCGCTCACAGAATGCCATGATCGGAAACGTCGATCGGGACCCCGTCCAGTTGTTAAGGGAAAACAGCGCGGGTCGCGTTGACGCGCTTGTCCCGTTGCGCTACGGACGGATGTCCGTGTCGCCCTTTACGTTCTATCGCGGCAGCGCGATTCTCCAGGCTCACGATCTTTCGGGAACGGCCTGTTCGGGGATCAGGTTTCCCATTTGTGGCGATGCCCATCTGATGAATTTTGGCGGCTTCGCGACACCCGAGCGACAGTTGATCTTCGATCTCAACGATTTCGACGAAGTCGCGGTTGGCCCATGGGAATGGGATGTCAAGCGGCTCGCCGCGAGTTTCGCGGTTGCCGGCGAACACATGGGTATAGACCGGGGAAGCATCGACGATATCGTCACGACCGCCATGCAGGAATACCGTGACCGGATGCATAACTACGCCGAATGCAGCGCGCTTGAACTCTGGCATGAGATCGTCACGTTCGAGCGGATGATCGACGCCGCCGCCACCAGCGAAGGGCGGCAACTGGTCCGTCGGGCCATGGAGAAAGCGGCGGGTCGCACGCATGAAAGCATGCTGGGGAAAATGGCCACCGAGAACAATGGCCGCTGGACGATTCAGGACGCGCCACCCGCTCTGTTTCATCCAGGTGGCCCCAACTCGTTGCTTGGCGATGAGCAAAAATGGTCGGATACCGACGAATGGAAAGGCAAGCTCGCTGCCGCATTCGACAGCTATCTGATGACTATTGCACCGGAGCGCCGGCAACTCATCGCGCAGTTCGAGCTTCAGGATATCGCCTTCAAGGTTGTCGGCGTGGGCAGTGTCGGTACGTTCTGTCTGGTGATGCTGTTTATCGACAGCCACGGCAAGCCGCTCTTCCTGCAGGTCAAGGAGGCGCGCCAGTCGGTCATCGCGCGCTATTTCGACGCCGACAATCCGGCTCACGAGGGCGAACGCGTGGTCAACGGTCAGCGCCTGCTGCAAGCCGCGAGTGACTCCTTTCTTGGCTGGACCACGGGACCAGCCGGCCGCTACTTCTATTTTCGCCAATTGCGCGACATGAAGATAGCGGCGGAAGTCGAGAGGATGAACAGCACGATTCTCGAGGGTTACGCGCGCATCTGCGGTTGGGCGCTTGCGCGAGCCCATGCCAAGGCAGCCGGAAAGGCGATCGAAATCGCGGCCTATCTGGGCAACGGTGGCCGCTTTGCAGAAGCGCTCGCGAAGTACGCGTTCGCGTACGCCGCGCAGAACCAGAAGGACTACGACACCTTCATGCGCGCGTGCCGAGCGGGCAAACTGGAAGCGCGCAGTGACGAAGACATGGCGGCGGATTTTCGCGTGTGAAGGGGTGAACGACGCACACCATTTCGATCCGTTATCCGCGCGAGGTCGGTGCGGCCCGTCACCCAATCCGGGAGAGACGCGATGAACGGGAGAATTTCTCGACTCGTCGTGCAGGTGTGTCTCGCGCTAACGTCGACAACGCTGTGCGCTGCCTCCCTGCCTTCGCCGTTGCCGTTGCCGTTGCCGCAAGACAGCCTGACCGGCCACGCAGGAATCGTCCGGGTCGCGGACGGCGTGCAACCGGCAACCTCGGCCTCGAACCGAGTGAGCAGTCCACTGCGAGTGGCGATTGCTGCGGTTGCTCCCTTTGTACTTCCCCAGGCGGCAACGCCGGAAGGCTTCAGCATTGATCTCTGGAACGAAATGGCGCGTCGCATGCATACCGAATTCACCTGGATGGTCCTGCCAGACCAGCCAGCCTTATTGACCGCGCTGCAACAAGGCAGTGCCGACGTCGCAATAGCGGCGATCACCATGACCCCGGAACGCGAGACGAAAGTAGACTTCTCTCTCCCCTATTTCGACTCCGGCCTGCAGATCATGGTCCGGGCGCAAAGCGAAAGCTCGCTCATGAGCAGTGTCCTGGCGATTCCGTGGTTGGCGCTGCTCCAGTTCGTCGCCATCGCGAGTGCGATTGTCCTTGTGCTGGCCAACCTGGTATTGCTCTCCGAGCGTAGGCGTGACCCCGCTTTTTGCAAACCCTATTGGCGGGCACTCGGCGAAGGCATTTGGGTAACCATGCTCATTATCGCCACCGGCGAGCACGGCGAGCGCGACGCGCCAGGTGTAGGGAAACGCATTCTGGTGCCGGCGATGTGGCTTATTGGCGTTGTGTTGATCGCACAGTTCACCGCGACAGTCACATCATCGCAAACCGTTGCGCGCCTGCAATCGAACATTCACGGTCCAGACGACCTGCCCGGGAAGAAGATTGGCACGGTGCCGGGAACCGTCGCCGCAGACTATCTCACTCATCGCGGCCTGTCCTTTCTCAGCGTGCACACCGCAGACGAAGGATTCAGACTTCTGACGCAGGGAGACGTGCAAGCTATTGTCTACGACGCCCCTACCCTTCGGTACTGGGCCGCGCGACGCGGTAACGGTGAACTGATCGTAGTGGGACCGCTATTCAGACCCGAGAAATACGGTATCGCCGTAGCCAATGGAAGTGCGTTGCGCAAATCCATTAACGAAACGCTTCTCGCCATGTACGAAGACGGGACCTACGAACAGATCTATGGAAAGTGGTTTTCTTCGCAAAAGTGACCTGAATACCGTTTAGCCAATTTAGCCAGGCTGCGGTAAAGACGCGCGTCTCGCTCATGCCTGACGTGGGGCTTGAATGCAATTGCCCTTCAGGGCAATTGCATTGCCCTTTCCCCCGATAGTGTCGAACAACGCATCGCACGACAATCAGATATAGGACATTGACGAGCGATGAAGGATACCGAGCAGTTGATCATAGTTATCGAAGACGACGCAGGTATGCGCCGCGCTTTGCAACGACTGCTCCGCGTATCCGGATTCGAGATACTGGCGTTCGAGAGTACTGAGGCATTCACTAGCGTGAATGATCCGCGCGTTCCTTACTGCCTGGTACTGGACGTTCAACTTCCCGGCGTATCCGGGCCGCGGCTTTATGAACAACTTGTTCGCCCGCGTCCTCCAGTTGTTTTCATTACTTCGCACGACGGACCTGCCACGCGAAACGCAGTCACCCGTGCCGGCGGCGACGAACTACTCAGTAAGCCGTTCGTGGCCGCGGATCTTCTCGACGCAATCTCGCGAGCGGTGCTGCGAAGCTCGCAGCCATAACCGTAAGATCATCGATTACCCGGCAGAGTGGTCTTGGAGTCGAGAATACATCCAGCACGGACAGTGCGGACATATCGAGGGCGACGACGCGCGCCAGATAGAAGTCTTTCGGTTCAGTCGCGATGACGTTACCGAATACGACATGGCCCTTTACGCTGCCCGCTAACTGCGAACGCGCTGGTACTTCACGCACCGCAGTTCGGTCGGAGGAAAATATTTCAGATTGCCGCCGATTTTCCCAATCTGCCTGCGCATACTGCTGACAATAACGGGCCTGCCCTGGACGATGTTCTAGCCTTGACCGCTGAGACGGCGGTTCAAAGTGGATGGCAAACACTGACCTCGACGCGCGGAAAATAATCGTAGCTCCAAGTGTCTTTTAATCGCCCAGCCAAATGGGGGCAGCAGCCCCCATCAACAGCGTCGTCATCCCCCCAAATACTGCGCCGCAGACAACACCGATGCCGCGATAACGATAGGCACATTCGCTCCGCTAATAACGGAAGCTGTCATCTGGCCTTGAGGAACGAACTGCACCTTGGTAATAGCGCTACTCATGCCGAGATAGTACGGCCACATCCCCTGAGCCCCGGCCTCACTGATGGCGCGCTGATCGGCCTTACTGAATGCCGCGCTCGATGTGAACTGAATATTCAGGCCGGACACGACGTACAGACCGCCCACGAACGACTGCATATTTCCGTTCGGACCGAAGGTCGTCTGCCAGTTGATCGGCGAATCGGGATCCCACGGATGCCCTGTCTTCGTGGCATGCGCCAGCGAAAGCGCGGACGATACGTACCAGTCCGATGGCGTCGGCGCAAACAGCAACGCGTTCTTGAATTTGAACTGCCCCGACACGTTGCCCGAGGCGAACGAGACGCTCGGTCCGGATGCCGGTGCACTATTGCTCCACAGCCCCCAGAATGCCGGGTCGGCAACGGCATCATTGGAAAAACCAAAATTGATCGTCGAGGCGGAATGGAGTTGACGGGCCAGCCCGGCAACCCCAACGCTCCAGGTTGGGGGTTTGTCCCCCCAGGTAGCCAGGCGTTGTTTCGCAGCCTTGATCGGATCGAGTGGATTGGTCCCGGCGATCAGCGAGTTGATCAAAGCCGAATACGCTTCGAAAAAGGTCTCGCTGCTGCCACCGCCAGGAGTCTGGAAAATCGGTGGCGCCCCGGGAATCGTATTCAGGTACGACCACAAAACGTTATCGTCCGCGGTCAACGCCGCAGCCGGCTGCAACACCTGCCCTCGACTGGGATCGATGCCAATCGCAGCAAACTCGGTTTGGGCAAACTGCTGTTGTAGATCGACAAACGACGTCATGATTGCTCCCCTCGCCTGTTCGGAAAAAACACGGGAACCGCCAGGATCCCGTGCGATGCCATACGGCATGCCCGCCGCAATCGCCACGGCGGGCATACCGAGACCGTGAGACGGCCAGCGGCTAGTGTTAGCTGTAGAACTCCTCGATCAAGCGCTTCGATGCCAGCGCTTCATGGCCAAGGTATTGGGCCGCCGTCAGCACGATGCAGCCGATCACGATCGGCACGTTGGGTTTACTCGTGATGGTCACCGTCATGCGCCCGTCTTTGTCGAACGAAGCACTCGTGCTGGAACCGCCCGAACTGCCGGAGCTATAGAACGGCCACAGGCCGTTGCCCTGATTGCTCTGAATCTGGCTTTGCTCCTCCTGGCTGTACTGCGCTGCTGAAATTACCGATATGTTCATCTTGTTGGCGATCAGCAGGCTCGAAGCGAACCGTTGCATGTTGCCGTTCTTGCCGAAGGTCGTCTCCCAGGTAATCGGGTTGTTCGACGTCCACGGCGCCTTTCCGGGGTTGTTGAACGCCATGCCGAACGCCGAGGAACTGTACCAGTCGCCCGGTGTGGCGTTGAACGGCAGCACGTTGTCGAACGAGGCTTTGACCGACACGCCGCCCGACGCGAATTTCTCGCTGATCGACGACGACGAACTGCTGCCGCCCCACAAACCGAAGAAGCCCGAGGTGGAGCCGTGGGTCCACGTCTTCGAGACGTCGGTCTGCCAATTGCTCGCGCTCACTTCGAACGAACGGCTCGGTGCCTTTTTCAGCAACGTGAGCATCTTCGAGTAGCCCGGCGAAAACGTGACGGGTTCGTCGCCCACCGGTTTGTACGGCGTCACGTTCATCTGCGCCGCAAAAATCGGATCGAGCATGGCGGCGGCCAGCGCGGATGCGCCCGACGTGGCGTTAGCGGAACACGGCTGGCAGTAAAGCGCCCAGTTACGAAACGCGACGGCGCCGGTTTTGACTTCGTGGTCTTTCAGCGCCTGCTGGTAGGCCGCCCAGCAGGCCGGTCCGATGGTCGACTGGAAGTTATTGGGCGCCGACTGCAAAGCGGACATGACGCCTTGATAATCGGCGAGAAATTGATTTCCACCTGAAAACTGTGTGTTCTGGGTCAATGAAGCGACCGGCAAATTGTTCAGATACGCCCAGAGCAGTTCGTCAGCGTCGTCGCCTCCCGTGAGCGGCGGCGAGGGTTGAATAATCTGGAACGGATCCTGATTGCTATAGCCAAGGCCTTGAGCCAGCGCATTATAAAAACCGGCCTGCAGATCGACAAAATTTGACGGGGTTGCCATGTGTGCCTCTAAGGTAAGGGGAACTGCACGTGACCAAGGAGTCCGTTCGTCTGATGACGAAATCGCACGTGACGAAGGGGTTCGCTCGCCGAAAAAAGGGAACGGCGTGTGACCGGGCGGCCCACTCGATGATTGACGGTCTCCTTTCTTTTGAGTCGCCTTCAGGTGCTCCGCGACATCAATTTTTTTGCAATCTAGCGCCGGAAGAACGTTCGTTAATACCTACCATTGTTAGCAGGTAGACGGAGGCATGGTGCGGGCGCAACTATCGCCGTTTATTTATTCGGTTTACTAATCATGCTGGATTATTTGTTTCGCATGACTGGTGCCGTTTGTCTAAAGGAAAAACGCACCGCTGCCGAACTTAGGCGGCCGCCGAGAAGCTCGGTTCACCACGATGAATGGTAAAGACGCGCATCAAAAGTAATGATTTGAAATATTCGTATTGGCCGACAGCACGCATGCTTGTATGAAACTTTTTTGACATCCTTATTAATGCAACCACATCACCCGGGGACGACTCATGACGAACAGAACGACGGTCGCTTGCGCAATGCTGATGGCGGGTTTGCTGGGTGCGCAACTGGGACATACTCAGGACAGGGTGGACTCTCTCACCGTCAGCGCCTTCGGCTTGGCGAGACCGTTTGAATCACCCGTTCCGTTAGACGGGAACGTGAGAGCGTTCTGCGCGAATGGCAACGCACAAATTGGCGGCTTTAGCGGCCAGGTGACGGATTCCACCACAAAGGGGCTTCCAACCAGCGGCTATTGTTCGGGCGACTACGTCGTTCGCGGTTCGGTCAAACAGCCGGGGAATTTACCGGTCGAGTGTGCTGCCGTGACCGTCGCTCGGCCTCAGAGCGGATGGAACGGCAATACCCACTACGCCCACTTTGGAAGCGTTGTTGTTAGTGACAACAAGGTGGTGTGTTCGATGGGCGGCGAGTAAGACCACGCTCGCTTCTGGCTGCCGCGCGGGGTCCATCCCTCGTCGATCACCAGATCGTTACCCGCCATAAAAGCGGCGGCGTCGGGAGCGAGAAACGCGGCGGCGGCCGCAATATCTTCGGGGCGGCCAAGCGGCTTAAGTACCGTCTGACTTTCGAAGGCTCGACGCAGGGGGCTTTTTCAAAAAGTCACGCCCTACCCCTGCTGCGCCCCCCAACCAATCCCAAGGCTCTTCTGCAGCGAAACGAAGTCCTTCAGCAATTCCGCCTGCCCCGCCACGACATTCTGCTGCGCGGTGAACTCTTCGCGCTGCGTATCGAGCAGATCGATCAACGTCGATACCCCCGCCGAATACCGCTGCCGCATCAACGTGGCCGAATGACTCGCGGACGCTTCCACCTTCTGCAACGTCACGACATGCTCACGCTGATGCCCATAGCGCGACAGCGATGAATTCGCGTCCTGCAACGCGCCGAGCACCGCCTTTGTATAACGCGCCTCGGCTTCGTCGCGCGACGCTTCGGCCGCATGCACGCTACCCAACGTACGCCCGAAATCGAGCGCGTTCCATTGCAGATACGGCGCACCGATCCAGCTGAAATTGCTCTTGCGCACCAGGTGCCCAGGATCGCCCGCACTGAAACCGATATCGCCGAGCAGCGTCACCTTCGGGAAGAAATCCGCGACGTGTTCGCCGATCTGCGCATTGCTCGACGCGAGCCGTCGCTCCGCTGCGCGAATATCGGGTCGCTGTTGCAACATGGTCGACGGATTGCCGATCGCCACCGCAGCGGGCAGCGCCGGCAACGGTCGCACATCGGCGAGTTCCGCGTCCAGCGCGCCAGGAGCGCGGCCGGTCAGCACGGCGAGGCGGTCGAGCGAATCGGTCACTTGCGCGTCGAGCGGCGTTAGCGTGCCGCGCGTGTTTTCCACCTGCGTGGTCAATCGCTCGACGTCGACATCCGCTGCCGTGCCGCGCGCCCTGCGCTGCTGCGTCAGCGTCAAACTCTTCTGCTCGGTTTCCGCCTGGCGCTGCGCCAAGGCAAGGCGCGTCTGCTGGTCGCGCAGATCGATATAAGCCTGCGCCACTTCGGCCGCGAGCGACACCCGTGTGTCCGCGAGATCGGCGTCGACCGCTTCGGCATCCGCGGAAGCCGCTTCGATCGCACGCCGCGTGCCGCCGAACAGATCGATTTCCCACGTGGCGTCGAAGCCGGCCGTATAAAGCTGCAACGGCCCTCTTCCCGTTGACCCCGCGCCGCTTCCGCTCGACGAGCTCAGCGCGCTCACGTCTGGTTCACGCATACGCAGCGCCGCGGCATCGCCGGAGAGTTTCGGCAATTCGTTGGCCCGTTGCTGCTGCAACTGCGCGCGCGATTCCCGCAGCCGTGCCTTCGCGGCATCGACATCGGGATTGTGCGCGAACGCGGCGGCGATCAGGTCGTTCAGTTGCGGGTCGTTGAAGGCGAGCCACCACTGGTTCGACGCAGGCGTCGCCGTCGTGCCGACGGCCGGCGTGCGCACGAAAGTGGCGCTGCTACGGGCGTCCTGCGCGACCGGCGGCGCTCCGTGATAATCCGGGCCGACCGTGCAGCCCGGCAAGACGGACAGCGACGTGACGGCGGCGAGTGCGAAACACGTAAGACGGTGGGACATCATGGGGCGATTGAAGAGCATTAGTGTCCAGCGGACGAAGGCAGCGGCGCATTCCTGCGCGGTGTTTTCAACAGCAGCGCGAGCGGAATGCAGGCAAGCAACGCGATACCGAGCAGATAGAAGGTTTCCGAGTAAGTCATCACGGTGGCCTGGACCTGGATCTGCGCACCGAGCTGGCCGAGCGCACGCATCTGCGAGTACGCCATATCTCCCGTATGGGTGAACCAGTTCGCCGCGTTGGCCGCCAGCGTTTCCTGGCCGATCAGCGAATTGGCGCTGACCGACTCGCGGATCGTGGCGGCATGAAACGTCGTGCGCCGATCGATCACGGTGCCGATGATCGCAAGGCCAATCGACCCACCGAGATTGCGCGCCATGTTGTAGAGCCCGGCGGCATCGCCCGAATCTTCACGCGACACAGCGGCCATCGACGCCTGATTGAGCGGCATCATCGCGAGCATCTGCGCGGTACCGCGAATCAGTTGCGACCACACGAAATCGTGGCCGACGCTCTGCGCGGTCAGGTCGATGTCGATCATGCAACTGATCGCGTACAACGTCAGCCCGGTGATCACCAGCACGCGAAAATCGAACTTACCTAGCAGCTTCGGCAACACCGGCATGATCAGGAAAGCGGGCAATCCGGACAGCAGCATGATCGCGCCGGCCTGCTCGGCGTTGTAACCCGCCACGATGCCGAGAAACTGCGGCAGCAGATACGACACGCCATACAGCGCCGCACCGACCGCGGAGACGATCACGATCACGCTGGCGTAGTTCGGGTTGAGCATCAGGCTCAGACGCACGATCGGCTTTTTCGCGGTCATTTGCGAGGCCGCGATCAGCAGCATGCCGAAGAGGGACACGCAGGTGAGCGTCACGATCATCGACGATTCGAACCAGCGCTCGCGTTGAC
This sequence comes from Paraburkholderia sp. BL21I4N1, assembly GCF_002973525.1. Taxonomy (GTDB): domain Bacteria; phylum Pseudomonadota; class Gammaproteobacteria; order Burkholderiales; family Burkholderiaceae; genus Paraburkholderia. The sequence continues at coordinate 138,109 of NZ_PVEN01000007.1, read as the reverse complement.
CGTTCTCCAGCACCACGGTAAGCGAACTGAGGCCGATCGCCAGGCCGACGATACCGAGCCAGTCCGCCTTGAAAAACGACTCCCAATGCGGCCGGTCCGACGGCAGGCCGACGATCAGCAACGTCATCAGCGCGATACAGACCGGCAGATTGATGAAGAAGCACCAGCTCCAGCTGATGTTCTCGGCCAGCCAGCCGCCGACCACCGGGCCGAATAGCGGCCCGAGCAACACGGTCAGGCCGAACACGGTCATGCCGACCGGCATCTGCGAGAGCGGCAGCCGCGTGCGAATGATGGTCTGCGCCGTCGGAATCATCGCCCCGCCGGCAAAGCCCTGCCCGATACGGCCGATAATCATCATCGGCAACGTGTGCGACCAGCCGCACATCATCGAAAAGCCAATGAACAGCACCGAGTTGGTGAGCAGAAAATTACGCAAGCCGAACACGCGCGTAAGCCACGCGGCCAGCGGAATCATCACGATTTCCGACATCAGATAGCCGGTCGAAATCCACGTGCCCTCGGTGCCGGTAGCGCCGATTTCACCTTGAATTTGCGGCAGCGCGGAGTTCGTGATCGAGATGTCGAGCGTGGCCATCAACGCACCGAGCGCGCCGGCGGCGACCGCGATCCAGTCACTGACGCTAGCGCGTTCCTCGGGATGCGGCGTGGTGGACGAGCTGGACACTGCGGCGCCCGGCTCAGCCATGATGGTTCTCGGCATCGATCCGTTCGTCGCGGTCGCGCGCCGAACGCGTATCGACATCCACGTTGACCGACAGACCCGGCAACAGCACGCTGCGCGTCTCCGCGCCGGTGTCGATACGAATCCGCACCGGTACACGCTGTACGATCTTCGTGAAGTTTCCGGTGGCGTTTTCCGGCGGCAGCAGCGCGAATTGCGAGCCGGTGCCCGGCGAGAAACTATCGACCACGCCGTGCAGCGTATGACCCGGCAACGCGTCGACGTGCATTTCCACCGGTTGACCGACACGCATCTGGCCGACCTGCGTTTCCTTGAAATTGGCCAGCAGATAGGTGTTCTGCACCGGCACGACGGTCAGCATCCGCGTGCCTGGTTGCACGTATTGACCAACGCGCACCGTGCGGTCGCCGACCTTGCCGCCGAGCACGCTGCGCACCACGGTGTTGTCCAGGTCGAGTTGCGATTGCTGCGCGCTGGCTTGGGCCGCTTCGAGCTGCGCGCGGGCCTGTGCCAGTTGTGCAGTGGCCGACCCGATCTGCGAGCGGGCCGCCTCGACCGCCGCGGAATTCGCGGCCAGCGTGGCGTTGGCTTGATCGCGGCTGCTGGTCAATTCCGCCAGCCGTTCACTGGTTTCAGCGCCGGTCGCGACGAGCGGCGCGTAGCGCCGCACCTCGTCGCCGGCATGCTGCGCGCTCACGCGGGCCACCTGCTGCTGCGCCTGAGCCTGCGCAATATTCGACTGCTGCTGTTTGATATCCGCCTGCGCACGCTCGATGTCGGCCTTGCGCGCGTCGATCGTGGCCAGCGCCTGGTCGAGCGCGACCCGATACTGGCGCGCGTCGAGATGCACGAGCGGATCGCCGGGCTTCACAACCTGATTGTCAGCGACGTAAACTTCCGTGACGTAGCCTGCGATTTTCGGCGCGACCGTGACGCTGTCGGCTTGCAGATAGGCGTCGTCGGTGCTTTCGATAAAGCGGCCCACGGTCCACCAGCGCGCGAGCCAAACCGCGCCGACAATCAGCGCGACGACGCCGAGCGCGATCAGCACGGTTCGCCGGCTGGGGCGACGGGCACCGGCCGTAAGCTGATCGTCAGCGGGAGTCGGGCGGGAAGGAGAGCCTGCGGTGGTTGACATCTAAGTGGTCCAATTGTTTCCAGTTGGCACAATTATTCCAGCCGGTAAAATTGTGTCAAGTGATATATTTCTGCGGATCCTCGTAGGCGTGTCCTACAGCTGTCATGAAGAGCAACGGAATAGGCGGAGAACACAACGCATGAACACCGCAAAGAGACTGCGGCGCTCGCCGGAAGGCGGCTATGCGCGCGGCGAAGAAACGCGTCATCGGATCATCGAGGCGGCAGTCGAGCTGTTTGGCGAACACGGTTTCGAAGGCGCGTCGACGCGCGACATCGCGGCGCGCGCCGGCGTCAACGCGCCCGCGTTGCAGTACTACTTCGAGAATAAGGAAGGGGTGTATCGCGCCTGCGTCGAGGCGCTCGCCGACGATGCATGGGAGAGCTTCGGGCCGGCCGTCGAGCATGCACAAAAGATGCTGCGCGAAAACGCCGACACCGAAGTCTTGATCGACGCCTTTCTCGGCATTCAGGACGTAATGGCGGACCGCACCTTCGAGAAGGCGAACAAACCCGGCCGGCGGATGTTTTTCGCGCGCGAGCAGGCCGGTTACGAACCCGAAAGCGCGACGCATATCCTCGCCTGCAAGATCCGCGAGCCGCTAAACGATGCGAGCGCGGCGCTCCTCTCGCGCATTACCGGGCGTGCCGCCGACGACCCGACGACGCTCATCCGCAGCTTCAGCCTGCATGGGCAACTGGTGATTTTTCACGTCGCGCATCGCTCGACGCTGGCGATGCTTGGCTGGACGAGCATTGATGCGGAGAAGGCCGAACAGCTGAAGTCGACGATCCGCGAACAGACACGGACGCTGCTTGAACACTGGAGCAGGGAACGTGAAGACGCGGCCTTGGCAACCGCCAAGACCGCTAAGGTCACCAAGGCCGCTAAGCCCGCCGCGAGCAAAGCAAAGTCACGCAAGCACGCTTAAACCACCCTGCTTCGTGAAGCGCGCGTTGAGCTTCACGAGCATCTGAATCCATCCCTCGCGTCAGAACGAATGCTTCATCCCGATCCGCACGTCCGACTGCGTATTCGACGTGGACGGCGTGAAGCTATAGCCGATCACCGCATTCACGCCATTCGACGCGCGCAGATAATCGCCCGAGATATACACGTCCGTGCGCTTGGACAACAGGTAGTGCAGACCCAGCGAGCCCTGATTCCAGTGGTTACCCTCAAAGCTCGTATGCTGATAGCCGCCGTACAACATCAACGCCGGCGTGATCGTGTATGACGCGCCCCCTTCATAGACCTGCATATGGGAGGTTTGCCCCAGACCCTTGATCGTCGTGTAGGTGAAGTCACCCGTCAGCATCACGTTGCCAATGGTATAAGCCGCGCCGATCGCGAACGCGCCCTGTTTGTCGACCGGAAATGACGATGCGCTATATAAGTCGGTGACCGCGCCAGTCGCCGGATCGACGGAAACCGTCGGCTGCCCGAGGAAGGTCTTCGTGCCGATCATCGCGTACGGGTCGAACGCGTAGATACCGAACGGATTGTTCAACTGCGTATAAGCCGCGCCGATATTGAACGCCGCATGTTCATATCGCGCGCCCACGCTCCACGCACTCTTCTGATGGAAATCGCCGGCGGTATTGCCGAACGAATACATGCCGCCGAACGAGAAGCCCGCATAGTCGTTCGACATGTACTTGATCGAGTTCGGCAACCGGTCACCGTTCATCCGGTCGAAGTCGCCCTGGTGAATCGCATAACCGCTCGCCCACGCGGAAATGTTGTACAGAAAGACGAATTCCTCGGTCATATCGAGTTGATTACCGAGCGTGACCGTGCCCCAGGTATTACTCTTCAGGCCGACATAAGCCTGGCGGCCAAACTCCGCCCCGCCGAATCCGTATTGCCCATTACCCAGGTGAAAACCCGATTCGAGCACGAATACCGTCTGCAATCCACCACCAAGATCTTCAACGCCTTTGAAACCGATCCGGTTGCCGTACGACACGCCGTCGTCGAATTTGAATTGATGCGCACCGCCGGCATTGTTCACATACGTAATACCCGCATCCAGAATGCCGTACAGCGTAACGCTGCTTTGTGCATGAACCGCCGTGGAAGCGCAGACGGCGCTGGCCGCGATCGCGAGTCCGGATAGGCTGACGGCACTGTTCTTCTTCATCTGATTCTCCCCTGCTCTTTGCCTGCTTATTTCGTTGGATAAAGCGATCCATGCCGCGCGCTGACACCAGCGCGCCGCGCTTCTCGCATGACGGGCAGTTCGAAACCGGTTGTGACTGAAACGGATGAGGCCGGCGTCGATGACTTCGTTGACCAGACGAAGCGGCATCGACGGGACAAGAATACGAGTCCAGATTTAGTTTGATTCGACCGGAGGCGACATGAATCTGTCGCTCAGCGACCTCGAAGCCACATCTTCACCATTACTTCACACCGAGTGCGGTTTGCACGGCTTGCAGGCCATTGGCGCCGCTCGCGGTATTCACGCCATCGAGCCAGCTCTTTAACAATTCCGGATGACGTTTGAGCGCTTCGGTCGCCGCGACATCCACGCCGGTTTTCTTCTCCAGTACTTCGGTAATCACATCGTTTTCCAGATCGACGTTGAACGTGAGTTGTTTGAAAAGACGTCCCACGTTCGGACACTGTTCGGCATAGCCGCTGCGCGCGACCGTATTGACGGTCGCACCGCCGTAGTGTGGGCCGAAGTACTTGTCGCCGCCGTCGAGATAGGTCAGCTTGAACTTCGTGTTCATCAGATGCGGCTCCCACGCGAGAAACACGATCCACTTCCTGTCGCGCACCGCCCGCTCCACCTGCGTAAGCATGCCGGTTTCACTCGATTCGACGAGCTTCCAGCTACCGAGTCCGAAGGCCTTGTCGTCGACCATCTTCTTGATGTTCTGATTGGCCGGCGAGCCCGGCTCGATGCCGTAGATCTTGCTGTCGAACTTGTCGGCGTTCCTTGCGAGGTCCGCGAATGAGTGAATACCCGCAGCCGCCACGTAATCCGGCACCGCGAGCGTGAACTTCGCGTCGCTCAGATTCGGATGCACGACCTCGATCGACTTCTCTTCCTCGAACGGTTTGACGACTGGCGCCTGCGCCGGCATCCAGTTACCGAGGAACACGTCGATCTGGCCTTTCTTCAAGCCCTGATAAGTGATCGGCACCGACAGATTGGCCACGTTCTGCTTGTAGCCGAGCGCCTTCAGCAGCACGCCGGTCATGGCATTGGTCGCGTCGATATCGGTCCAGCCCGGGCCCGCCATATTGACCTGCGTGCACGACTGCGGCTCGGCGGCCGCCGCGAAGCTCGTCGCCGCGCAGAGCAGCGCCACGCCGGATACCGCCTGTTTGAAGAGGTTTTTCATCATGTCGGCTTCCTGTAGATAAGATCGATAAGGCGTTCTGGACTCAACGTGTAACGGCGGGAAAACGCGCCATCGCTTCGAGCGTGTCGAGATCGATGTGATTGCGCATATACCGCTGGCTCGCATCCACGTGCGGCTGCCAGTCCCACGACGCGACCGCGCCCTGCGTCGTGGCTTCGAAATGAAAACGCCTGCGCCGCTGGCTTTGCAGGACTTCGTCGTGCAAAGCGTCGAGATGCCAGCGTTGCGCGATCTCGTCACGCAACGCGGCGACCTGTGACGCGTATTCCGCACGCGCCGCGAGGTTCTCGCGCTCCAGCGGATCCGCATCGATATCGTAGAGTTGATCGGGATCGACCGGCGTGTGAATGAATTTGAAGCGCCCGCGCCGCAGCATCACAATCGGCGCGATCGCGCCCTCGGCAAGGTACTCGCCGATTGCCTCGTCGTGGCCGCCTTGCGTACCGAGAAGATGCGGCACGAGACTTTGGCCATCGAGCGAATCGGGCCATGCGGTAGGCAATTCGCCGCGCGCTATTTCGACCAGCGTCGGCAACAGATCGAGATGCGAGACAGAACTCCGCACGCGGTGCGCGTCGAATTGCTGCGGCGCATGAACGATCAGCGGGACACGGCAACCGCCTTCGAAAAATGTCATCTTGTACCAGAGCCCGCGCTCGCCGAGCATTTCACCATGGTCCGACGTGACGACGATCACCGTATCTTGCGCGAGACCGGATTGGTCGAGCGCATCGAGGATGGCGCCGAACTGGTCGTCGACATAGGAAATCGCACCGTAGTACGCGCGGCGTGCATTGCGAATCTGCTGATCGGTGGGCGGCGTGCGGTCGGTTTCGCACACGTGGCGCAAACGCTTTGAATGGGCGTCCGCTTCATCGAGCGAATCGCGATGCGTAGGCAATGCGATATCTTCGTCGCGGACCATGTCCCAGTACTTTTGCGGAATAGCGTACGGGTCGTGCGGATGCGTCAACGACGCCACCATGCAGAACGGTCGCGCATCTTTGCCGGCATGACGTTCGCGCGCGATATCGAAAAGCTTTTGACGCGTGGTGAACGTGACTTCGTCGTCGAAGTCGAGTTGATTGGTGCGCACGCACGGACCGGCGTCGAGTACCGAACTCATGTTGTGATACCAGCTCGGGCGCGTTTCGAAGTCGTCCCAGTTCGGCGTCCAGCCGAAATCGGCCGGATAGATGTCGGTTGTCAGCCGCTCTTCGAAGCCGTGCAGTTGATCGGCGCCGCAGAAATGCATCTTGCCGGACAGAATCGTGCGATACCCTTCGGCACGCAGATAATGCGCGAACGTCAGCGTCTGCGACGGAAATTCCGCTGCATTGTCGTAAGCGCCAATCGCGGAAGGCAGCTTGCCCGACAGCAATGAAAACCGCGAAGGCGCACACAGCGGGCTAGCGCAATAGGCGGAGTCGAACACCACGCCCTGTCTGGCGAGGCGGTCGAGATTAGGGGTTTTCGTCAGTGTATGGCCGTATGCGGCGAGCGCGAACGGTGTCATCTGATCGGCCATCAAAATGAGAATATTCTTTTTGCTGTCAGGCATGGAAGTGCGCCTCGAATAGAATCGCAAATGTGTGTGCAAGAAGCGGTGCAACACGCTGGCAGGCGTTGCGCGCAACGTGTCATTCGCTACACGATGAGCACCACTATTGCCGTCCAATTCGCGGCTGTGAAGACGGCAATTCGTTATGTATCTATAAGGGGGCGTTATGTCGAGGCAGGATCGCTTGCCGTCCATGCAGGCGTTGACGATGTTCGAGTCCGCCGCGCGTCTCGCCAGCTTCACGGCCGCGGCGCGAGAACTCGGCTCCACGCAACCGGCGGTCAGTCAGCGCGTCGTGCAGCTGGAAGAAGCGCTCGGCGCACCGCTCTTCGAGCGCGGCCATCGCGGCGTTACGCTGACAGAAGACGGCGAGCGGCTGTTCGAAGCGGTGCGCCATGCGCTCGACACGATCCGCGCCGCAACCGCCGAGATTCGCGCGCGGCGCACGCCGCAAACGCTCACGCTCTCCACCGACTTCGGTTTCGCCACCTATTGGCTGATGCCACGTCTGTCGCAATTCAAGGCGCTGATGCCGGACGTGGACGTGAAAATCATCACGTCGCAGAGCGTGTTCGATCCGTCGCACGATCAGGCCGACATTGCGATTGCTTTCGGCGACGCCCATGCGGACTGGACCGCGCGCGGCGTGGTGAAGCTGTTCCCCGAGCACGTCATGCCGGTATGCAGCCCGGCCTTTCTCGCCGCGCATCCGTCCTTGCGCACGCCCTCCGACTTGCCGGGCGTGCCGCTGCTGCATCTGGAACCCACGCAACCGGCGCGCTGGCTGTCATGGGCGGACTGGTTCGCCGCGCACGGTCTCGACACACCGGCCGCGCATCGCGGTATCACGTTCAACAGTTTCACGCTGGTCGCGCACGCGGCGATCATGGGCCAGGGCGTCGCGCTGGGCTGGGCGCCGCTGGTGGATGAACTGCTGGCAACGGGACAACTCGTCGAACTATTCGATGCGCCTGTCGTCACGGAGCGTGGTTATCTGCTCGTCACGCAGCGCGCGGCGACATCGGTCATCAACGCGTTCCGCCAGTGGCTGCTCGGCGAATGCGGTCTCGATATGGAATGAGCGCGTGACTCGATCGGCGCAGCCGGCTCGGGTCGCGAACCTGCGCCTGGCGCACCCGTTCCAGCGCAACGGCGGTTAGCTTCTATCCGCGCGGGCCGTCCATTTGCTCTACTGCGATGATGCGTGCCGCACCCTGCGGCATCGTTCTATCGTCTATGTGGAGAGCGCATGTCCGCCGATTCCCGTCCCGATCAACTGGTTCTCACTGTCGCGTGTCCGAGCGCGGCGGGCCAGGTTGCCGCTGTCGTCGGCTTTCTCGACCGGCATCATTGTTATATCGACGAACTGACCGTGTTCGACGACGATCTCAGCGAGCGCTTCTTCGTGCGCTGCGTGTTCCACGGCGTGGACAGTCACGAAACGCTGCACGCCGCGTCGCTCAAACGCGAGTTCGAGCCGATCGCCGAACGCTTCCGGATGACGTGGGCCATGCACGACGTCGGCACGCGCCCGAAAGTGCTGATCATGGTCTCGAAGCTGGAGCACTGTCTCGCCGATCTGCTGTTTCGCTGGCGCATGGGCGAGCTGAAAATGGATATTGTCGGCATCGGCTCGAATCATCGCGATCTCGAACCGCTCGCCCAACAGCATGGCCTACCGTTTCATCATCTGCCAATCACGGCGGACACGAAACCGCAACAGGAAGCACGTCTGCTCGATCTGTTCGACACGTCCGGCGCGGAATTGCTGATTCTCGCGCGCTATATGCAGATTCTGTCGGGTGAAACGAGCCGTGCGCTGGCGGCACGTGCGATCAATATTCATCATTCGTTTCTGCCCGGCTTCAAGGGCGCGAAACCCTATCACCAGGCGCATGCGCGCGGCGTCAAGCTGATCGGCGCCACCGCGCACTTTGTGACCGACGATCTCGACGAAGGCCCCATCATCGAACAGGTCGTGGAGCGCGTCGATCATTCGTATAGTCCGGAGCGCTTGCTGGCCACCGGGCGCGACGTCGAAAGCATCACCCTGGCGCGGGCGGTGAAGGCGTTTATCGAACGGCGCGTGTTTATCAACGGCGATAGAACCGTCGTGCTGCAATAGCGTCAATCGCTTCGACAAACGAAAACGCCGCTAAAAAGCGGCGTTTTCGTTGCTAAACCTAAACTTACTTCACCCAGCTATCCACCCGATCGCCATGCGCGCTAATCCACGCATCCGCGGCAGCGGTCGGCTTCTCGCCGTTCTGCGTGGCCAGCATCACGCTGTCGATCTCGCCCGGCTTCCACTGAAACTTCTTAAGAAACGCGACAACCGTCGGCGCTTTCTTTTCCAGCTCCGGATTGATGACGCTATCCACGTGCTCCGCTTCGCCGAACACTTTCTTCGGATCGTCGAGGAATTTCAGCTTGTATTTCGCAAACATCCAGTGCGGCTTCCAGCCCGTCACGATAATCGGCTTGCTCGCCGCTTCCGAGCGTGCCAGTTCCGCCGTCATCGCGCTGCCCGAACTCGGCATCAACTGATAGTCGAGCCCATAGGCCTTGATCGCTTCGCTGGTCTTCTGCATCACGCCCGCACCGGCATCGATACCGACAATGCGCGAACCGAACTCCGCCTTCTTCGCTTCCAGATCGCCCACGGTCTTCACGTCGGCATTGTCCGGCACGATCAGACCGATTTTCGCGTCGTTGAAGTTCGGCCCGAGATCGACCACCTTGTCCTTGAAGTTATTCCAGTACGCACCGTGCGTGACCGGCAACCAGGCCGACAGAGTCGCGTCCAGATCGCCACGTGCCACGCCTTGCCACATCACACCGGCCGCGACCGGCACGAGCGTCACCTGATAACCCAGACGTTTTTCGATCACGCGCGCGGCCACGTTGGTCGTCGCGACGCTATCGTCCCAGCCTTCCACGTAACCGATCTTGATGGTCGGTTTGGTATCCGCCGACACCACGCTCACGCTGCTGGCCGCCAGCGCCGCGCTCATCGCACTCAACACCAGTATCTTTTTGATCAGTCTCATCGCCATTCTCCCGTTCCCAATCCACCCAATGAGCATTTAGAATCGCCAGCCAGAATTGCCGGGTAGCGTTGTTTTACGACGTTGAGTTGTCTACACGCGACTTCGACTTGCACCCGCACCTGCGCGTCTTGTCTTACTTATCGACGACGAGATCGGTCAGCGGCTTGCTGCAGCACAACAGCACCATGCCCTGATCGATTTCCCGCTGACGAATCCCGCCCGCGTGTTTCATCGATACTTCACCGGACACCAGTTTGACCTTGCAGGTGCCGCACATGCCTTGCGTACACGACGCCGGCAAGCGCACGCCGGCCTTCTTTGCCGCGTCGAGCACATGCTGGCCGCTGCCGCATTCGATCTCGCGATTGCTTCTCGCGAAACTCACCTTGAAGCGCGTCTCGGTTTCGACCGTTGCAGGCGCAACTTCCGGCGCAAAACCCAGCGCCTGCTCGCGTGCTTCGACAAAGCTCTCCGCACCAGCGCCCGCATTTTGCAATGCATCCGCGACGTGCGCGGTAGTCAATTGCGCAGCCACTTCGCTGACGGTCTCGAACGAAAAACTTTCCTCGTGATAACGACCGCGATCGAAGCCGCCCTCGTCGAGCAGATTGCGCACGGCCTGCATATACGGCGCCGGACCACACGTGAAAATCTCACGCTCCATGAAATCCGGCGCAATCAGCTTGAGCAACGGCAGGCTCAGAAACCCGGTCACGCCAGGCCAATTCGTGCGTGCGCCGAGCCGTTCGCAAACAAATGCCGTGCGAAAACGCGCCTGATTCGACGCGATCAGATCCAACTCGCGTGCAAAGATGATGTCGTCCGGTGTGCGGGCACTGTGCACGAACACAATGTCGCTATCTTCGCCGAGTTCGTGGTGCGCCCGGCTCATCGACATGAGCGGCGTAATGCCCGACCCCGCCGACAGAAACAGAAACTTGCGCGCCGGATGCCGCGCGCAGGTGAATTCGCCCGACGGCCCGAGCACGCGAACCTGCGACCCTGCCTGCAGATTGTCATGCAGCCAGTTCGACACCTTGCCGCCCGGTACCCGCTTCACCGTGATCGAAATCGTGTGCGGCCGCGTGGGCGGCGACGAGATCGTGTAACAGCGATTTACCGACTCGCCATCTATCTCCAGTTCCAGCGTGATGAACTGCCCCGGTTCGAACACGAAAGCCCGCTCCGACGGCGCGCGAAAGAAAAAGCTCTTCACGTCGTGCGTTTCCTGACGCACCTGGCAGCACACCAGCGTGTCGTCGCTATCGCTGTCCCAGCGCGCCGGCAGCGCGTCCCAGAAACGCGGTTGCGTGACACGGTTCTCCGCGCGGCTTGGGACTGACTCGGGGCCGACCTGAAACGTCGCCTGATCGCGCATCATTGTTTTCTCCCGCTCCTGGTTGCGGTATCGCGCTCAGCGCATGAAAGACACGACTTTTTCGCCATGCGAAGCCGGTGTGGCACTGTCGGTGTCGTGGGTTTGGGGCGCGTCGCCGTAATCCGCCATACGGGCGATGTACCACTCGCAGAACTTCTCGACGAGGCCTTCGGTGAACGGCGAATAGGGGCCCGGCTGGTACGCGCTGCTGGTCGCGCCGCGTTGCGAGTACTCGACGAGCGCGCGGTCCTGGTCGTTGGTAGCGCGCCAGACAGCGGTCAGGTTGTTCACGTCGTAGTCGATCCCTTCGCGCGCATCTTTATGGACGAGCCACTTGGTACGCACCAGCGTTTTGCCGGCCGACAGCGGGATCACCGAAAAGCTCACGATATGGTCGCTCATGAAGTGATGCCACGAATTCGGCTGCGTCCAGAACGACAAACCGCCGAGATCGGCCTGCTCGAAACCGCCCAGCAATTTCTTCGACGCCACTTTCGCGTCCAGCGTCTGCGATTCGCCGTCCCGATCGAGCGGCAAACGTTGCGTGCGGAAACCCGTCACCAGATCGGCAAGCCGTTCGATTTCCGCCGATGGCAACTTCATCGCTTCCCACTGCGCGGTGCGGCGCGCCACGGTTTCCTCGAACGCGGCCATGCCCTCCTCGTTAGCCGGCGTGCGCTGATACCCGAAGCCGTATTCGTAAAGCGAAATGGTCAGTTCAGGATGATTCGCCACGCAGTGATAGCACTCGCGATTGTTCTCCATCGTGAGCTTCCAGTTGCCCTCTTCGATGATATCGATCGAAGCGGCGATCTTGCAGCCGGCCAGATCGTGCGGCAGCATGTACGGCTCCATCGCGGCGCGCATCACCGAGAAATCGGCAGGCGGATTCTCGGCGAGGCAAATGAAAATGAGCCCCGCGAGATTTTCGACGTGCACCGATTTCAGGCTGTGCTTGCAGCGATCGAACTGGTCGCCCATATGCTCGGCGAACATCAGATCGCCGTTCAGGTTATAGGTCCAGCTGTGATACGGGCAGACGATATTGCCCAGCGAGCCTTTGTCGGTATTGCACAGCCGCGCGCCACGGTGGCGGCAAACGTTGTGGAACGCCCGCACCTGCATATCGTCGTCGCGCACAATCAGGATCGAGTCCTGACCGACCTCCACCGTGATGTAATCGCCCGGCTCCGGCACGTCCGGCTCCACAGCAACCTGAATCCAGTGTTGCCGGAAAATCGCCTCCATATCGAGCGCGAAAATGGCCTCGCTCGTATAGAACGGTGCTTCCAGCGTGTAACTCTTTTTACGGCGTTCGATCATTGCGCGAACGTCTGCCGAAACTTTCATTGTGTGCTCCGTTGCATGTCACGTCTGGCGCTGCGCCAGGCCCTCCTGGTCGCATGCTGGCCCGAACCGGAAATCAGTAATCCACGAGTTGATGCTCGCGCAAATACGCCAGAATCACTTGTGCTTTTTCGACGGAACTCCCTTCAATTACGACGCTTCCGCCCCGGCTTTCGGTGGTCGTTGCCGAGAGCATGCGGGCGTGGCCGGAACGCTTTTCGGCGGCGGCGAGGCGCACCGGTTTGGCGCTCACCGGACGGGTCGTCCAGGCGAGGTTGTCGGCGTCGTCGGTTGTGTCCGCATCCACCGTGCTCGACGCGGCGACCGGGCGGATCGTGCCTTCGCGCAAACGGGCATATGCGTAGGTCGGCGCCGCATTGGCGAGCGGATGCACGGCGATCAGCGCGGGCAAGCGCACTTCGACGCGCCGGCGTAACCCCTTCGGCATGAACTGGCGGACTTCGGCGCAACCGTCGCGCAGCGCGACGTCGACTGCCGCGCCGATTAGCGGCATGTTCAGCGCAGCGGCCACGCGATACGGCAGCATGCCGCTATCGAACGCGCCCTCCGCGCGCGTACCGGTCAGCACCAGGTCGTAGCCACGCAGACGCGCGGCGAGTCGTGTCGCGGCGTCGGCCTGCACGCCGTTGGAACCCTCCGTTTCAAGCACCTCGACCGAGCGCGCGCCGAGCGCCAGATACTCCTGCAACGCGGGGTTCGACGGATCGCCCGCGTGCAGCACGTCGAGCGTCGCCTGGTGCGTTTTGACGAGCGAGAGCGCCAGCGTCAGCGCGGCGGCGTCGTTGCGGCTGTAGCGCGCCACGCCGCTGACCGGATGACGGCCCACGGAAACGAGCACGGCGATCTTCATGCGAGCGCTCCTTCGGCAACAGCGGATGAATTCAATAGCGCAGCGCCCGTGCCGCGCGCGTTACGCGCCGCGGCCGCGGCCTCGTTGAGCGCCGCGATGGTTTCCCGCGCATCAGCGATCACGGTCAGATTCGCGCGCTTGGCGATCGGCGCGCTGGCGTCGAGGTTCACCGCGATTACATGACGGCAATCCTTGATGCCCTGCAAGTGCTGGACCGCGCCGGAAATACCGAACGCGATATACACGCTTGCTTCGACCGTCTTGCCGGTCGCGCCGATCTGTTTGTCGCGGGTGAATTTGCCGTCGTCCACGGCGACGCGGCTCGCACCAATGGCGGCGCCCAGCGTGGTCGCCAGACGCTCGAACGCGGGCACGTCGCTCACGCCGTTACCGGCCGAGACGATGAAATCCGCTTCTTCCAGCGCCAGTTGTGCGGCGTCGATTTCCTCGATGCCGAGATCGCGCACGGTGTTTTCACCGCCGCTAACACCCGCGCCAGCCGACGCGCCGTCGAAACGCCAGACGACTCGCTCGCCCGCACCGACAAAAGGCAGCTTAGGTTCGACCGTATTCGGCGCGAGCAGCACCACGTCTGGCAGCGCACGCACGGCGAATGCGGTATTCGCGCGAACATAAGACGCGACATGCGCGGTGTCGATCTCGACCACATGCGTTGCGACGCTTGCCCTCGCGGCCGCTGCGTAACGGCGACCGAGATCACCGTCGCCGGTGGCGTTGTCGGGCAGAAAAATATGCGCGGGGGCGTACGCCGCCACGCAGGCGGCCAGCGCGTTCAGTTCGTCGAGCGGTGCGAAACGGCGGCGGTCGAACATCGGCAATTCGATCAGCTTGTCGGCACCGAGCGCGGCAGCGTCGCCGGTGAATTCACCGAACACGAGCAGCACGACTTCGGTCAGCGCGTCCGCGATCAACGCGGCGCCGGCCAACACCTGGCGGGCATGATCGTCGAGCGCCCCACGGTCCGCATGCGCGGCCACCAGCAACACGCGCTGCGGCGCGGCCGTTGTACGGCGCATTTTGACTTGCTCGCGGTGTACCGTGCCAGGCGCAGCACCCATGGGATCCAACGACCCGGCCAGGTCCGCCGTCATTCCCAGCGTGATGCGTTTGAGTCCCTCTGCCGTGATCGTGAACGGCCGGCGCGGATCGATTCGTTTGAGCGTATTCATCGCGTTACTCCAGCGCTGCTGCAACCAGTTCGGCGACGTCCAGCACCTCCGGACGCGGCCCGACCACGCCTTCGAGCATGGCCGTGCAATTCGGGCAACCCACCGCGACGATCTCCGCGCCGATCGTGCGGGCGTCGTCGATACGAATGTCGGGAATGCGCCGTTTGCTGGGAATATCCGTTAGCGGCGCACCGCCGCCACCGCCGCAGCACCGCCCGCGCATGCCGTTGCGCTCCATCTCCACCACCTTGATGCCGATGCTCTTCAGCAGGCGGCGCGGCGCTTCCGTCTCGCCGTTATAGCGGCCCAGATAGCACGGATCGTGATAGGTGATCTTGCGTTCCGCCAACGCGGCAACCGCGCGCGGCGACAGCTTGCCGCTCGTGACCAGTTCGTCGATCAGCGCGGTGTGATGCTGCACCTCGTAGAAACCGCCCAGCGCGCGATACTCGTTGCGCAGGCTATGCAGCACGTGCGGGTCTGCCGTGACGATCTTGCCGAACGAATACCGCGAAAGCGTGCCGATCAGCTGGCGGGCGAGTTGCTGGAACGTGGCTTCGTCGCCGAGACGCCGGGCCGTGTCGCCAGTATCGGTTTCGACGCCGCCGAGCACCGCATAGTCGATCCCCGCGCGGTTCAGCACCTTGACCAGCGCGCGCAGCGTACGCTGATAGCGCATGTCGAACGCGCCTTCGCCGGCGATCAGCAAGACGTCCACCCGGCGCCCTGGTTGCGCGACCTGCACCTGCAGATCGACCGCCCAATCGTAACGCGCGCCAATGTCGTAACCGTTCGAGCTGCCGGTTTCGCGCAGATTCGCCAGCGTAATCGGGCCCTTGCCCGGCACGTTGCCTTCCACCAGCGTCTGATTGCGGCGCATGTCCACGATCGCGTCGACGTGCTCGATCAGCATCGGGCACTCCTGCACACAGGCGCGGCACGTGGTGCAGGACCACAGCGTGTCTGCTTCGATCAGCGTGGAGATCAGCGGTTTTCCCGGTGCGCCGGCGTGTTTCCCGAGTGGGATGCCCGGCGTCGGACTGCCCGCATAGTTAGCGTCCGTGCCGCCCACCATGCCGGTCACCAGGTCCTGAATCAGCTTCTTCGGATTGAGCGGCTGACCGGCGGCGAACGCGGGACAAGCCGCCTCGCACTTGCCGCACTGCACGCACGCATCGAAACTGAGCAACTGGTTCCAGCGAAACTCGACCGGTTTGCCGACGCCGTAGTCTTTCGCATCGAGCAGCGGCACCTTCAGGGCGGTCGGCGGCACGACGTCGTTGTCGTTGCGTTCGGCAAAACGCTCCTGGCGCGGATGAAACGCCAGGTGCAGCAAGCCCGCCATCGCATGTTTCATCGGACCGCCGCGCGCCGCGCCGAACGTCATCGTGAAGGCGCCTGCCGCAATCAGCAGCGCGACGACCACAGCCAGTGCGCCCGACATCGCACCCGCAGGCAACGCGATGAACAGCACGAGCCCCAGCGCGAACGACCCCAGCAACAGCGGCAGATGATCCCAGGGTCCGCGCGAGAGCCGCGCCGGCACCGCTTTCGCGCCATGCCGGCGACGCCACACGAACACGGCGCCGATCAGCATGACGAGCGCGGCCAGAAAAATCAGCTTATCCAGCCACGGCGAATAGATCGCCAGGCCGTAATTGACGAACACCAGCGCCATCGCGAGAATCGCACCGCCCGCGGTGGCCACGTGCGTTTTAGCGATGTACGGATCGCGCGCCACCACATGATGCAGATCGACGAAGTAGCGTTTCGGGATCGTCAGCAAGTGGGTCCAGCCGTACGCGCCCGCCGCCGTGGCGCGGCCTTCGCGCCAGTAGGCGGCGCGTTTCACGAGTGCGAACGCCAGACCCGCCACCGACAACCACAGCAGGACGGTGATGACAAACACGGGGCTCATCGTCAGAAATCCTTGCAAAGGCGCAGCGCGTCGTAAATCGCGCCGTGAATGTTGTGCATGGAAATGCAGTCGCCGACACGGAACAACAGGAAGCGGCCATTACCGAGTTCTTCGCTGAGCGAAGGCTGCGGCTCGGACGCGAACAGCTTGTGCACGTCCACCTGGCCCAGATTCACCGACTCCGGTTTGAGTTTCCAGTACAACTCGTCGTTCGGCGTGCTGCCGTTTTCGATCACCACCTGATCGACCGCGCGCTCTTCCTGCTCCTCGGTGTACTCGTTGCGGATCACGGCGATTTTCTTGCCGTCTTCCTCGTAGACCTTGTCGAGCCAGTAGTTCGGCGTGTGGATCACGCCTTGCGCGTAAAGCCGGCGATAGAAAATCGGGAACGTGGTGCCGCCCACGTCGTCGGCGACCTTCACGTCCGGTGTGACGATCTCCACGTTCGAACCGCGGCTCGACATGAAGTCGGCGACGCCCGCGCCGGCATGAGTGCTGACGCCGTCGTACACGAGCACGTTCTTGCCGGGTTCGACCTTGCCGGACAGCACGTCCCACGAACTCACGGCGAGCCCGTCGTCGATGCCCCATGCGGCGACCTGCGACGTGAACGCCGAACCGCCCGTGGCCAGCACCACGATATCCGGCTTCTCCGCCATGATGGTTTTTTCGTCGGCGGCGACGCCGAGACGGCGGTCCACGCCGAGGCGTTTCGTTTCCATGTCGAACCAGCGCACGATGCCCGCCATCTGCTCACGCTGCGGCGCTTTCGCGGCCAGCATGATCTGACCGCCTACGTAGTCGTTCTTCTCGAACAGCACGACGTCATGTCCGCGCGACTTCGCGACGCGCGCCGCTTCCAGTCCCGCCGGCCCCGCGCCGACCACCACCACCTTGCGCTTCGGCCCGCGTGTCTTCGAGATCACGTGCGGCATGGTTTCCTCGCGCGACGTCGCGGCATTCTGCACGCACAGCACGTCGAGCCCGTTGTACTGACGGTCGATGCAATAATTCGCGCCGACGCACTGCTTGATTTCGTCCTCGCGGCCGTCGCGGATTTTGATGACCATGTGCGGATCGGCAATTTGCGCGCGCGTCATGCCGACCAGATCGACCATGCCGCTCGCCAGCAGCCGTTCCGCCTGGCCCGCGTCGCGAATACTTTGCGCGTGCATGACCGGCAGCTTCACCACCGATTTGATACCGGCGGCGAGGTGAACGAACGGTTCCGGCGGCAGCGCCATCGGCGGCATGCAATTGGCGAGCGTGTTGTGCGTATCCGCCCCCGAACCGATTACGCCGAGGTAATCGATCAGGCCGGTTTCGCTCATCGCCTGAGCGATTTCCTTGAGTTGTTCGTGATCGAGCCCGTCTTCGTGGAACTCGTCGCCGCACATGCGTAGGCCGACGCAAAAATCCGCGCCCACGGCTTCGCGCACCGCGTTCAACACTTCGGTGCCGAAGCGCAGGCGGTTTTCGAGCGAGCCGCCCCATTCGTCGGTACGAAAGTTGGTGCGCGGGCTCCAGAACTGATCGATCAGATGCTGGTGCGCCGCCGAAATTTCGACGCCGTCCATGCCCGCGTCTTTCACGCGTTTCGCCGCCGCGGCAAAGTCGCGGATGATGCGGCGAATCTCTTCCACTTCAATGATCTTCGCGTTGCCGCGGTGCACGGGTTCGCGCACGCCGGAGGGCGACATCAGATGCGGCCAGTGCTCGCCATGAAACGCCGACCGGCGCCCCATATGCGTGGCCTGGATCATGATTTTCGCGCCGTGCCGATGCATTGCTTCGGCGAGCCGCGCGAGCGGATCGATGATCTTGTCCGTCGACAGATTGACCGACTTCCACCAGCCTTGCGGGCTGTCGATCGACACCGGACTCGAGCCGCCGCACACGGCGAGGCCGACGCCGCCCTTCGCCTTCTCTTCGTAGTAACGGATATAACGGTCGCCGGGCAAGCCGCCGGGTTCCGCATACACCTCCGCGTGCGCCGTGCTGACGATGCGGTTGCGCAAGGTCAGCTGGTTCAGCGTGAGAGGCTTGAAAAGGTTCGGGTAACGCATCGCGATCGACCTCGGAATGAATAGCTTGTTGCGCTCTGGTCAGTCAGGCACTACGCCGCGAGCGGCGACACTTCGAATACGCAATGGTCGTGGTGCTCGGCCGCGCACCGCGCTTCGCGCGAATGGGACGGCGGACCTTTGCGTGCGCTCTCCGGCGCGGTATCGTTGACCCAGTCCATCGCGCCCGCGAACCAGCCCGCGAACATGTAGCAAAGCTTGCCGACCTTGCCCGGCTGCGCGAGCACGAACGACGAGTGATGCAATTCGATGCGTGCGTGCGAGCTGGACGGATCGGCCTCGGTGATCTTGAAGAGACCCCAGCCGCGTTGCGACAGGCGGTTCAGATAGTGCTCGAACACGGCCATGCCGGCGATGCCGTGCTGTTTGGCTTCCTTGTCGCACCAGAAATAGGCGGACTTGTAGCCGGCCTTATAGAGAATCTCGGCATACGCATCGAGCCCGAGCGCTTCTTCGACGGCGGTGTGATTGTTCGTGAAGAAATGACGCGGCACGTACAGCATCGGCAGCGCGTCGGTGGTCCAGACGCCGGTGTCGGGATCGACGTTGATAGGCAGTTGCGGTTGCATGTGAGGGTTCCGTTTTTTACGTGTGGGGTTCTGCAGGCCGGTGCGGCAATCAGACGGTCCAGACTTCGCCGAACACGCGCACCCAGTTCTCGCCCATGATCTTTTTAATGCGCGTTTCGCTCCAGCCGGCGCGTTCCATCGCGGCCGTCAGGTTAGGAAACTCGCCGATCGTGCGAATGCCTTCCGGATTCACGACCTTGCCGAAGTTCGTCAGTTGACGATAACGGCCCTTGTCGTGCGTGATCCAGTCGAAGAACTCCGTGCTATAGCCTTGCGTGAAGTCGGTGCCGATCCCCACCTGGTCCTCGCCAATCAGATTCACCACGTACTCGATCGCTTCGATATAGTCGTCGACGGTCGCGTCCGGACCGCGCTTGAGGAACGGCGCGAACATCGTCACGCCGACAAAACCGCCCGCGTCGGCGATCTCCTTCAACTGTTCGTCGCTCTTGTTGCGCGGATGCTCTTTCAGCCCCGACGGACAGCAATGCGAGTAGCACACCGGCTTGTTCGACGCGGCGATCGCCTCCGAAGACGTCTTGCCGCCCACGTGCGAGAGATCGACCATGATGCCGACGCGATTCATTTCCTGAATCACTTCGCGGCCATAACCCGACAGACCGCCGTCGCGCTCGTAGCAACCGGTGCCCACCAGATTCTGCGTGTTGTAGCAAAGCTGCACCACGTTGACGCCAAGGTCCTTGAACGCCTCGATATAGCCGAGGTTGTCCTCGAACGCATGAGCGTTCTGGAAACCGAAAATGATGCCCGTCTTGTTCTCTTTCTTCGCGCGATGAATGTCGGCGGTGGTGCGCACCAGCGTCAGGATCTCGCCGTACTCGCGGATCTGCTGTTTCATTTCGGCGATGTTGTCGACGGTCTTCTGGAAGCTCTCCCAGACCGACACCGTGCAGTTGACCGCGGTCACGCCGCCCTTGCGCATGTCCTCGAACACCGAGCGCTCGAACTTCGAAATGTTCAGACCGTCGATGATGATGCTGTTGTCGTGCAGAGTACTCATGGTTCGCTCCAGGCGTGCTCAGTAGATGGGAAAGCGTTCGCACAGCGCGAAAATCTCGCGGCGCACGCGTTGTTCGGTGGCGGCATGGCCTTCGGGGTGATCGCGCAGCGCGTCGAACACCTCGACGATCAGGCGTCCCACTTCGCGGAACTCGCTCGCGCCGAAACCGCGCGTGGTACCCGCCGGCGTGCCGAGGCGAATGCCGGAAGTGACCGTCGGCTTTTCGGCGTCGAACGGAATGCCGTTCTTGTTGCAGGTAATGCCCGCGCGTTCCAGCGCCTGCTCCACCTGATTACCCTTCAGGCCCTTCGGCCGCAAATCGACTAGCAGCAGGTGGTTGTCCGTGCCGCCCGTCACGAGGTCGACACCCCCCGCTTTCAGCACTTCGCCGAGCGCTTTCGCATTGGCCAGCACGTTGTCGATATAGGTCTTGAAACCCGGTTGCAGCGCTTCGCCGAACGCGACCGCCTTGCCGGCGATCACATGCATCAGCGGACCGCCCTGCAAGCCGGGGAACACGGCGGAGTTGATTTTCTTCGCGATGTCTTCGTCATTCGTCAGAACAAAACCGCCGCGCGGACCGCGCAAGGTCTTGTGGGTGGTGGACGTGACCACGTGCGCGTGGTCGACCGGATTCTGGTGACGGCCCGCCGCGATCACGCCGGCAATGTGCGCCATGTCCACCATCAGCTTCGCGCCGACGCCGTCCGCGATCTTGCGCAGGCGGGCGAAGTCCAGCTCGCGCGGGTACGCCGAGAAGCCGCCGATCAGCAACGCCGGTTTGTGCTGCTGCGCGAGTTCTTCGATCTGCTCGTAGTCGATCAACATCGTGTCGCGCTTCACGCCGTACTGCACCGCGTTGAACCATTTGCCCGACATGGCCGGTTTGGCGCCGTGCGTCAGATGGCCGCCCGCGTCGAGCGACATGCCGAGGATCGTGTCGCCCGGCTTGACCAGCGCGAGCATCACCGCGCCGTTGGCCTGCGCGCCGGAATGCGGCTGCACGTTGGCGAATTTCGCGTTGAACAGTTGCTTGATACGATCGAGCGCCAGCGTTTCGATCACGTCGGCGTATTCGCAACCGCCGTAGTAACGCTTGCCCGGATACCCTTCCGCGTACTTGTTGGTCAGCACCGAGCCCTGCGCTTCGAGCACCGCGCGCGACACGATGTTTTCCGACGCGATCAGTTCGACCTGCGACTGCTGACGCTCGAGTTCTTTCAGAATGGCGCCGCGCACTGCCGCGTCGCGGGTGGCCAGCGGTTCTTCGAAGAAGGGATTCGGGTTCGACATGGAAAGTCCGTTAAGTCGTTGACGGGAGGGCCGTGAGCGCCGCCCGGTGCGGCGTTTGCGCCGCGCTGTCGCCGCTCTGCATTGGGTCTATTCTTGACGTTCGCCCCGCGCGTCAATTTACGAATTCAGACGCGTTCTTTGCCTTTTCCGCCATACACGTCCTTTTTCGACAAGTCGGCCTGGGTTGCCGAGCGTGTTGTGTACAACGAGCGCGCGGCAGAGCGACATGCGTCGCTCGCTCATGCTGCACTGCACCTGAACGTCGTGCGCGCTCGAGGTGCGCGAGCGCAACTGTCCGGCTCCGTTCTGGTGCCTTTGTTTTCGTGTTCCAGGCCATTCCACCGCCAACCGAGGGTTTAGCCTGATGGCACGGTAGTTGCGCTAGTCCTCAGAATTGCAGCAGTTGCCGCTCCCCACGGCGACGCGACATTACAGATTCGAAGGAATCATTCCTCCCATGTCCACCGATCGCACGGCGTCGCTGTCGCACTTCGCGTTCATGCCGCTCCCCAACTTCACGATGATCGCGTTCACCAACGCCATCGAAGTACTGCGCATGGCGAACTATCTGACGGGGCAAACGCTTTATCGCTGGTCGATCGTGAGTCCCGACGGCGGTCCGGTCGCGGCGAGCAACGGCCTCTCGGTCGACACCGGTCCGGTCGACTGCGTCGGCCAGCCGGATATCGTGTTCGTGGTCGGCGGCATCGACGTGCAACGCGCGACGACCCCCGATCACCTGTCCGCGCTGCGCCGTTTCGCGCGCATGGGCAGCGTGCTCGGCAGCCTGTGCACGGGCACTTATGCCCTGGCGCGCGCCGGTTTGCTGGCCGGCTACGCGTGCGCGATTCATTGGGAGAACATGTCGGCGCTCAAGGAGGAGTTTCCCGACACGCGCTTTCTGAAAGAGCTATTCGTGATCGATCGCGATCGCGTGACCTGCACCGGCGGCGTCGCGCCGCTCGACATGATGCTGAACCTGATCGCACCGCGCGTCGGCACGGCACGCGTCACGCAGATCGCCGAGCAGTTCATCGTCGAACATGTGCGCGACACTAGTGCGCAACAGAAAATGCCGCTGGTGGCGCGGCTCGGGTCGGCCAACAAGTCGCTCTTCGAAGTGATCTCGCTTATGGAGAACAATATCGAAGAGCCGCTGTCGCGCGAAGAACTCGCGCGGCTCGCCGGCATGTCGCAACGGCAATTGCAGCGGCTCTTCCGCGAACATCTGGGGATGACGCCGACGCATTACTATCTGACGCTGCGCCTGCGGCGCGCTCGTGAATTGCTGCTGCAGACCGATATGTCGATCATGCATATCACGATGGCCTGCGGGTTCCAGTCGGCTTGCCATTTCTCGAAGAGTTATCGCGATGCGTTCGGGACGGCACCGACGCGCGAGCGGCGCAAGCAGGCCCCTTCGTTGTCGGCGATGCCGGTGATGGCCGCTTGAGGGTGGTTTAGTCAGCTTGCGTCGCGAAACCGAAGGAGACAAACCAACGCGTTGAACGGGACACCGTTCAACGCGTTGGTTTTGGTGGGTCGACAACTCTCAGGTTTCTGCCACGCGCACTCAGGGCCGCCTCAAGCCGCCTTCAACAACCCATGCGGATCGATCACGAATTTCCGCGGCGCGCCGCCGTCGAACTGCCGATACCCTTCCGGCGCGTCATCCAGCGACACCACCGTCACGTTAACGATATCCGCGATCGGCAGACGGTCCCACAAGATCGCCTGCATCAGATTGTGGTTGTACTTCATCACGGGCGTCTGCCCCGTATGGAACGAGTGCGACTTCGCCCAACCTAGTCCGAAGCGGATGCTCAGCGCGCCCTTGCGTGCAGCGGCGTCGACCGCGCCTGGATCGTCCGTCACATAGAGGCCGGGAATGCCGATCGCGCCCGCCGCCCGCGTGATTTCCATCAGCGAATTGAGCACGGTAGCCGGCGCTTCCTCATGCGACCCGCTGCTGCCGTGACCGTGCGCTTCGAAGCCCACGCAGTCCACCGCGCAATCCACTTCCGGCTTGCCGAGAATCTGCTCGATCTGCTCCGCCAGCGTCGCGTCTTTCGACAGATCGACGGTCTGGAAACCCATCTTGCGAGCATGCGCGAGCCGCTCCTCGTTCATATCGCCGACGATCGTGCAGGCCGCGCCCAACAGTCGCGCCGACGCGGCCGCCGCCATGCCCACCGGCCCCGCGCCCGCGATATAAACGGTCGCACCCGGCTTCACGCCCGCCATCACCGCGCCGTGATAACCCGTCGGCAAAATGTCCGACAGACAGGTGAGATCGCGGATTTTCGACATCGCCTGCGCGTAGTCAGGGAATTTCAGCAGGTTGAAGTCCGCGTACGGCACGAGCACATATTCGGCCTGCCCGCCGATCCACCCGCCCATGTCCACGTACCCATACGCGCCGCCCGCGCGCGACGGGTTCACGTTCAGGCATACGCCGGTGTGCTGCGCCTTGCAGGTCGGACAGCGCCCGCAAGCCACGTTGAACGGCACCGACACCAGATCGCCGATCTTCAGCGTCTCGACGTCGCGGCCCACTTCGACCACCTCGCCGGTAATCTCATGACCGAGCACGAGGCCGACTTCGGCGGTCGTGCGGCCGCGCACCATGTGCTGATCGGAGCCGCAAATATTCGTGCTCACCACCTTCAGGATCACGCCGTGGCCGATCGACCGGCCACGCGGATCGACCATCTTCGGAAAGTCGATCGACTGCACTTCAACCTTGCCCTGCCCGAGATACACGACGCCGCGATTACTGCTCATTGTCTGTCTCCATGTCTTGTGAGCGGCGTGACCGACTCTCGCGCGGCACGCCGTTCAACGAGCGTAGCGCCCGCTGAACAAAGTACTTGGCTTCAACGCGACATGAGTTTGGCCGGAACCGACACGGCCCGCGCAAGCCGCGCCCCGGTTGAGGCAAGCCGTTTTTTATTGATTGACTGTTCAATATAAAAAAACTAGCATGGACCCTCGAAAAAACGGGCGAAGCAACACGCGCCCGCCTTTTGCCCCACTACCACGAGCGCCATGCCCAAACTCGGAATGCGCGAAATCCGTCGCGCGCAACTGATCGACGCCACCCTGCTCACGATCGACCAGACCGGTCTCGCGGGCGCCACGCTCGCTTCCGTGGCGCAGCGCGCGAGCATTTCCACCGGCATCGTCAGTCATTATTTCGGCGACAAGGACGGCTTGCTCGAAGCCACCATGCGCCACGTGCTGCGCGATCTGTGGCAAGCCACGTCGCGCCGCCGTCGCGCGGCCAAGGCCGACCCGCGCTCGAAATTGCGCGCGGTCGTCGCCGCCAATTTCGACCCGGAACAAACCAGCGCTCCGGTAATGAAAACCTGGCTCGCGTTCTGGTCCGAGAGCATGCACAAGCCGCCATTGCGGCGTTTGCAATACGTGAACACGCGTCGGCTGAACTCGAATCTGTGCGCGGATTTTTCGAAAGCGCTGCCGCGCCCAGCGGCGCGCCGCGCGGCCAGCGGTCTCGCGGCGTTGATCGACGGCCTGTGGCTGCGCGGCGCGTTGTCGGGCGAACCTTTCGACACCAAAGCGGCGCTGCGCGTGGCCAACGAATATATCGATCTGGTGCTGGCGGCACGCGGCTAGACCGGTCCACTCTTCAGCAAGGAGCAAGTCATGGCGGCATTCGCAACCCAACGTCTCTACATCGGCGGCGGCTACGTCGACGCAACCGGCGGAGAAACCTTCGACACGCTCGACCCCGCCACCGGCGAAACGCTCGCCACGGTGCAACAGGCATCGGCGGCGGACGTCGACCGTGCGGTGCAGTCCGCGCGCGACGGTCAGCGCGAGTGGGCCGCGCTCACGGCCATGCAGCGTTCGCGCATTCTGCGCCGCGCGGTCGAGTTACTCCGCGAGCGCAACGATGAACTCGCGGCGCTCGAAACACGCGACACCGGCAAGTCGATCGCGGAGACGCAGGCGGTGGACATCGTCACCGGCGCGGACGTGATCGAGTACTACGCGGGCCTCGCCACCGCGATCGAGGGGCAGCAGATCCCGTTGCGGCCGTCGTCGTTCGTTTATACGCGGCGCGAACCGTTGGGCGTGTGCGCGGGTATCGGTGCATGGAATTACCCGATCCAGATTGCCTGCTGGAAGTCGGCGCCCGCCCTCGCTGCCGGCAATGCGATGATTTTCAAGCCGAGCGAAATCACGCCGCTTTCGGCGTTGAAACTGGCCGAGATCTACACCGAAGCCGGCGTGCCCGCCGGCGTATTCAACGTCGTGCAAGGCGATGGCCGGGTAGGCGCGATGCTCGCCGCGCATCCGGACATCGAGAAGATTTCGTTTACGGGCGGCGTGGAAACCGGCAAGAAAGTCATGTCCGTGGCCGGCGCCTCGTCGCTGAAAGAAGTGACGATGGAACTCGGCGGCAAGTCGCCCCTGCTCGTGTTCGACGACGCCAACCTCGAACGCGCCGCCGACATCGCGATGAGCGCCAACTTCTTCAGCTCCGGCCAGGTCTGCACCAACGGCACGCGCGTGTTCGTGCAACGCAGCGTCATGGACCGCTTCGAAGCGCTCGTGCTGGAGCGGGTGAAACGCATTCGGGTCGGCGCACCGAACGAGGCGCGCACCAACTTCGGCCCGCTCGTCAGCGCCGCGCAATTGCAGAAGGTACTGGCCTACATTGAAAGCGGCGTGCAGGAAGGCGCGCGGCTGATCGCAGGCGGCAAGCGCCTCACCCACGGGCATTTCGGCAACGGCCAGTACGTCGAGCCCACGGTGTTCGCCGACTGCCGCGACGAGATGCGCATCGTGCGCGAGGAAATCTTCGGGCCTGTGATGAGCCTGCTCGTTTTCGACGCGGAAGACGAAGCCGTCGACCGCGCGAACCACACCGCGTATGGACTCGCCGCCGGCGTCGTCACCGAGAACCTGGCGCGCGCGCATCGCGTGATTCATCGGCTCGAAGCGGGTATCTGCTGGATCAACACGTGGGGCGAGTCGCCCGCGGAAATGCCGGTGGGCGGCTATAAACAGTCGGGCGTCGGCCGCGAAAACGGCCTCACCACACTCGAACACTACACGCGCATCAAGTCCGTACAGGTCGAACTCGGCCCCTATCAACCGGTGTTCTGACGAGGAGAAACGCGATGGCTTCGAACGAATACGACTACATCGTCGTGGGTGCGGGTTCGGCGGGCAACGTGCTCGCATCGCGCCTCACCGAAGACGCGGACGTGAGCGTGCTGCTGCTCGAAGCAGGCGGCCCGGACTACCGCTTCGATTTCCGCACGCAAATGCCGGCCGCGCTCGCTTATCCGTTGCAGGGAAGGCGCTACAACTGGGCCTACGAAACCGACCCC
Source organism: Paraburkholderia sp. BL21I4N1 (assembly GCF_002973525.1). Taxonomy (GTDB): domain Bacteria; phylum Pseudomonadota; class Gammaproteobacteria; order Burkholderiales; family Burkholderiaceae; genus Paraburkholderia. The sequence continues at coordinate 111,243 of NZ_PVEN01000007.1, read as the reverse complement.
GAACCGCATATGAACAACCGGCGCATGGAATGCGGGCGCGGCAAAGGTCTCGGCGGCTCCTCGCTGATCAACGGCATGTGCTATATCCGCGGCAATGCGCTCGATTACGACGGCTGGGCCACGCGCGCGGGTCTGGAAAACTGGACCTATCTGGATTGCCTGCCGTATTTCCGCAAGGCCGAAACGCGCGACGCGGGCGCGAACGCGTACCACGGCGGCGATGGCCCCGTGCACGTGACCACCAGCAAGCCCGGCAACAATCCGCTGTTCGCCGCGATGGTCGAAGCCGGCGTGCAGGCCGGCTTTGCGCGCACCGACGATCTGAACGGCTACCAGCAGGAAGGCTTCGGCCCGATGGACCGCACGGTCACGGCCAACGGCCGCCGTTCGAGCACGGCGCGCGGCTATCTGGATCGCGCGAAAACGCGGCCGAATCTGACCATCGTCACGCATGCGGTGACTGATCGCGTCCTGTTCTCCGGCAAGCGCGCGGTCGGCGTCGCGTATCTGCATCATGGCCAGACCGTGAATGCGCAGGCGCGCCGCGAGGTGCTGGTGTGCAGCGGCGCGATCGCATCTCCGCAACTGTTGCAACGCTCCGGCGTGGGTCGTTCGACGTGGCTGCGCGAGCTCGACGTGCCGCTCGTGCACGATCTGCCCGGCGTCGGCGAAAACCTGCAGGACCATCTGGAGATGTATATCCAGTACGAGTGCAAGGAGCCGGTCTCGCTCTACCCTGCGCTGCAATGGTGGAACCAGCCCGGCATAGGCCTCGAATGGATGCTGAACGGCACGGGTATCGGCGCGAGCAACCAGTTCGAGGCGGGCGGTTTCATCCGCACCCGCGACGACGATTTGTGGCCGAACATCCAGTATCACTTTCTGCCGGTCGCGATCAATTACAACGGCTCGAACGCGATCAGGATGCACGGTTTCCAGGCGCACGTCGGCTCGATGCGCTCGCCGAGCCGGGGTCGCGTGAAGCTCACCTCGCGCGATCCGAATGCGCATCCGAGCATTCTGTTCAACTACATGGCCGATCCGCTCGACTGGCGCGAGTTCCGCGACGGCATCCGCATCACACGCGACATCATGCGGCAACCGGCGCTCGACCGTTATCGCGGCCGCGAGTTGAACCCCGGCGCCGACCTGAGCACCGACGAACAACTCGACGCCTTCGTGCGCATGCGCGCGGAGACGGCGTTCCATCCGTCGTGCTCGTGCAAGATGGGCTATGACGACATGGCGGTCGTGGACAACGAGGGGCGCGTACACGGCATGGAAGCGCTGCGCGTGGTCGATGCGTCGATCATGCCGCTCATTACCACCGGCAATCTGAACGCGCCGACCATCATGCTCGCGGAGAAAATCGCGGACCGGATTCGCGGACGACCGGCGTTGGCGCGCGTCGAAACGCCCTACTTCGTCGCGAACGGCGCGCCTTCGAGAAAACGCGCGGCCACCGCGGCGGTGTAAGCGCGGCCATGGTGGTCGCGCTTACACCGATCAAAGACCCAACTGGGCGATGAATTGATTGGTGAAGCCCAGCGTGCCCGCCTGGCCATAACTATTGCAGGTGGGCGAGGCGTAGCCCGGCGCGCAGTCGTTGTCGCGATCGAACGACCAGAAATGCACGCCGGCCAGACCGTTCTGGATCGCGAAGGCCGAGACGGTGGCGACGTCGGCGGTGGTGAAGGTTTCGTCTTGCGTATCGTTGCCGCCTATCATCGGCGTGAGTTCGATCTGGCTATAAGGCACGCCATAATAGTTGCGCAGATTTTTCGCCGCCTGCACCGCTGATAAACCCATATCGCACGAACCGCTACTGCCGATCACGCAATTGCCGGGAATGGAACTGCCGTAGTCCATTGTCATCAGGTTGATCGTGTAATTCTTCAGTCCAGCCGCCTGAATCGCGTTCATGACCATCACGCCCGAGCCGCCCAGGCTTTGCGGCGAATTGCCGCCCAAGGTCGCGAGCGTGAAGCTGAACCGCAGGTTGGGATAAGTTCTCTGCGCGACAATCACACGCTGGATCAGGTTGTTGATGTCGTCCTGACTTTGGCCCGCTTCAATATCGAAATCGACACCGAGCATATTGGCCGAGTAATAGGTCTGGATAAATTTACTGAATCCGGCATCCGAGCCGCAGGTGAACGAACCTGCCGCGCCGCCGGTGGAAATGATGTAGCTCTTGCCCGCATTAACGGCGGCCTGAACATTCGCACCGGCCACCTGGGAAGGCGTCAGCCCCGCCCAGTTTTCACTGCCGCATTCACCGGTGGCGAACGCCCAGGTCAGCGTGTTGAGCTTGCCCGGCATCACATTCAGAATGGGTTGCAAAGAGCCCGTCACGTTGGTGGAAATCACATTCGTGTTCCAGTTCATATTGATCGTGAGGTCTTTGTACGGGCTGAAAATAAATCCCGCCGGCAACGCCGAGGCAACCGACATTTTGTTTCGAACGGCACTGACCGGGTCCGACGTGCCACCGCCGCACGCCGCGATCACGGCGCATAACAATCCGGCTGCGACGACTTTTATAGCTTTGACTTTCACGGTTATCTCCTGAGTGAGCATCGATGGTTGAGCCATTTTTGCCAGGGATTTGTTCTGTGAAGTCCCGCTCGTCCGGGATACGCTGAAATGGCCCGCACGCAGGTTAGCAATGGCCTGGTGAGCCCAACAACTGCTCATATTGGGAGGTAAAAGCGGGCCATTCGGGCCATGGTGACCGCTCGCGATCGAGCAGGCCCACCGGACTTGATGCCGCGGGCCGCCCACAAGATTTTCTTTACCCTCGCGCAACATATCGTCGATTGTCAGCTAACCGTAAATATCGGATAGTGCGGCCTGGCCGATATTCAAGGAAACGACTTAGATGAAACTCCGCCCCCTCTCCCCCCTCGCGACGATCGCATTCGCCGCGCTGTGCGCCATCGCCCCGGCAACGCGCGCCGCCGACAACAACAAAAACAACACCAGCCCGCAAGCCAGCATCCAACGCACGGTCGACGCCGCCATTCGACCGCTCATGGCCAAAGATGGCGTACACGGCATGGCGGTCGGCGTGATCGTCGCGGGCCAGCCTTACGTGTTCAACTACGGCGTGGCGTCGACGGAAACCGGCAAGCCGGTCACGCAAGACACGCTGTTCGAAATCGGCTCCGTGAGCAAGACCTTCACCGCGACGCTGGCATCGTATGCGCAGGTCAGCGGCAAACTATCGCTGTCGGACAGGACGAGCCAATACCTGCCGTCGCTGCAAGGCAGTCCGTTCGGACAGGTGAGTCTCGTCAATCTGGGCACGCATACGCCCGGCGTGCTGCCGCTGCAAGTGCCCGACGAGATCCAGAACGACGAGCAGTTTCTGCGCTACCTGAAGGCGTGGAAGCCGGGCTGCGCGCCGGGCACGTGCCGGACGTATTCGAATCCCGGCATCGGCACGCTCGGCCTGATTACGGCCAAAAGCATGGGCGAGGCGTTCACGCCGTTGATGGAACAGCGCCTGTTCCCCGCGCTCGGCCTGAAGAATAGCTATATCGACGTGCCTTCGGCCCGCATGCCGGACTACGCGCAAGGCTACAAAAAAGACGGCTCGCCGATCCGCGTCGCGCCGGGCGTGTTGTCCGCCGAGGCGTACGGCGTCAAGACGACGGCGGCCGACCTGACGCGCTTTCTGCAAGCGAACATGACTCTGGTGCCGATCGACGGCAGCTGGCAACGCGCGGTCACCGCGACGCACACCGGTTACTTCACGGCGGGCGTGATGACACAGGATCTGATCTGGGAGCAGTACCCGTATCCGGTGGCGTTGAAGACCCTGCTCGAATGCAACTCGACAGCGATGACGATGAAAGCGACGCCCGTCACCGCGATCCAGCCGCCGTTAGCGCCACGGCAAGACGTCTGGATCAACAAGACCGGTTCGACGAACGGCTTCGGCACGTACGTGGCATTTATTCCGGGCAAGCAGCTCGGGATCGTGATGCTCGCGAACAAGAACGTGTCGATCGAGGACCGCGTCACCGTCGCGCATCGCATTCTGTCGGCGCTTGCCGCCGCTGGCGCACATTGATGAAAAGGGGAATCGCCATGAATCGCGTGTTTCGCCTCGCGTCGATCTTGACGGCGGCCATGACATTGAGCGCGCCACTGCAATCGGCCAAGGCGGCTGACGCCACCCATGCCGCCAGCGCAGTCAATCTCGCCAACGGCGGCAGGACAGCCGGCACGCCGCCGCCCGCCAAAGACACCGTCGTCCTGCAACGCGTCCCCGTGGCAGGCACCCATCGCGAGATGGGCATGGGCATCGCCGAATTCCCGCCGAACGCGGCTAAGCCGCGGCACAAAGCGACCGGCCCGGAGGTCGCGTACGTGCTCGAAGGGGAAGTCACCGTGCAGGTAGACGGCCAGCCCGACCAAATCGTGCATGCCGGCGAGAGTTACCGGATGCCGGCGAACGTCGTCCATGTCACGAAGGCCGGCCCGGCAGGGGCGAAAGTGCTGGCCACCTGGGCGTGGACGCCAGGCAAGCCTTTTAACGTGGCCGCGCCGAACTGAACGGTCGCCACGCGGCGAAGGCGCGTTTAAAAGCCGCCTTCCCGCTGCATGACCGCGACGAGCGCGCGCAGCCCCTGGCCCGCATAACTCTCCCGCCCGCCATCCAGCGATGCGCTTCCGCTCAACTCGCGCGTCAGCGCCCTGCCGCTATCGCAGTCGCCGATCCGCACTCGCCAGGTGGCCTGCAACGGCACCAGCTGATGCGTCTTCGCGTCCTGCTCGGCGGGAATCGGACCGCCGTACTGGCTCGCGACCGATGGCTCATCGAGCACACCGATATTCACCTTGTCGACCGCCTGCACACGGCAATGCACCGGCCGCATTTCCGCGAGCGTCGCGACGAACACGGCCGGCTCACCGGTCCGCACGCGGCCTACGTCGTTCTCGCCGACGAACGCATCGCCCTTGATACCGCCCGGCCCGATTACGTCGTATAGCCGCTCGCCGCGCGGCAGCCATGTGCCGGCCACGAGCGCGTCGCCCGGCACATCCAGCGTGCCGGCAAACGGCGCGCGGATCGTCAACTGCTCGATCTCCGCCTGCAGACCGGCGATCGTCTGGCGTGCCGCATCCCAGCGCCGCGTCAGTGCGACACCCTGCTCGCGCAGACGGTCGTCGAACGCCTGCTGTTCGACCTGCCAGCGCAGCAAGGCTTCATCGGCCTGCGCGGCCTTGAGCTTGAATTCGAGGTCGGGCGAGACGATGGTGGCGAGCACGTCGCCCGCTCGCACCGTCTGTCCGTCCCGTGCAGGCGGCGGCGTCGCCGCCACATAGCCGGCCGCGACCGTGTACAAACCCTGCGCATGCCGCGGCCCGAACACCGCCGGCGCATTCACGCCCGCGTGCCACGGCAACACCAGAAAGCCGACCAGCAAAGCACCGAGCAACGCGCTGCGCCGGGTCTGCCACCGCCAGCGCAATTCCGCGCGACGCTGCCAGCACGCGAGCGTTTCGCGCCACATCGGCCGCACGATAAACCAGCCGAACTCGATGCAAAACAGCATCAGCCCCAGCACCTTGAAAAACGCGTGATACACGACCAGCGCGATCGAGAAAAACACCGCGAGCCGATAAACCCAGGTCGCAAATGCAAAGCCGACCAGAAACCGCCGCCGCGACGGCGAGCACGGCTCCGGCTGCGGTTCGCCGAAACCGAATAGCCACTCGCGCAGCCACCAGCGGCCCAGCGCGAACGCGCGGTCATGCAGATTCGGCATGTTGAGCCAGTCCGACAGCAGAAAATAGCCGTCGAAGCGCATGAACGGGCTCGCGTTGATCGCCAGTGTTCCGATCCAGGTGGTGGTGGCGAGCAGAAACGCGCCGGCGCGCAGCGGACCGTCGGGCAGCAGACTCCACGCGAGCGTCGCGACGGCGGCGAGCGCGAGTTCGCTCAGCATGCCCGCCGCACCGATCCGCAAACGGCTCGCGCGGCTCGGCACTTTCCAGGCTTCGGTGGTATCCGTGTACAGCACCGGCAGCATCACGAGAAACGCCACGCCCATGGTCGGCACCCGGCAGCCGTAACGCTGCGCGGTGAACGCGTGCGCGAATTCATGCAAGACCTTGGCGCAGCCGATCGCGATACCGACCGCGACGAGCCCTTGCAGGTCCGCGTACGAGTGGAACGTATGCAGGAATTCGTCCCAGCGGCGCGATACGAGAAACAGACCGAGCGCCGCGCAGGCGGCGATCATCATCCAGAACACCGGCCGAAACGCGAACGACGCATAGCGCGCGGTTCGCCGCAGAAACGCCATGGGATGCCACAGCGGAATACGGATCATCAGGTAGTGCTTGAGCAGCCACATTGCCTGGCCGAGCCGCCCTGCCTCGGCGCGTGCGGCGAGCCGGTCGGCGTCGCTCGCGGTGCGCGCGACCAGCAGGTTCTGCTGATGCAACATGCGCACCAGCGCTTCCATGTCGTCGATCGTGACGGTGAGCGTCGTGTCGCGATTCACACTGGCGACGATGGCCTGCGCGTCGTCGAGCGGCCAGCGCGACAGCAACTCGAAGGCCGGCCAGCCGAGCTGGAAAAAACGGTTCGCGGCGGGGTCGTGCAGCATCCACGTCGGCGCGCCTTCGGAGGTGGGCGCGCCGGCGCTGAGCGTCAGCTCCTGGCGAAGTTGCGGCAGCCGGCTCATCCTGCGGTCCCAGTCACAGTCACACTCACACTTATACGGGCGCGGCACATGGCGTTACCAGCCGAGCCACTGACGCGCGAGCGTCAACGGACGACGCAACACGTAGTAGAACAACGGCACCCAGTTGCCGTGAATCCGCGCGGTGCCCATCGCGCCGAGCGGCGGCTGCGCCGTGCCATCGCGAAAGGTCGCGCGGATGCGGTACGCGAGCACACCGTCGGGCGTCGGCTCGGCGCGATACGCGACCGAATCGATGCGCGCTTCGTAAGTGGCGAGCGGCGAGCTCTTCGGATACAGCGTGATCGTCGCGCCTGCTTTCACGTCGACATTGTCGGCAACCGGCACATAGGCGCTCAGTTCGACATGCGCCGGGTCGGCCAGCAACAGAATCTTTTCGCCGACAGCGACGGCCTTGCCGGTCCATTCGTTCGGATCGGCGAACACCGCGACGCCCGCGCGCGCCGCATTCACCCGTACGCGCGCGAGTTGCTGGGCGGTGTAGTCGAGCTGCACGGCGCTCTGGTCGAGCTTGCCCTTGCGCTCGGCCATGTCGAGGCGGTTGCGGTCGTCGGTCACGGCGAGTTGCGCGGTCTGGCGATACTCTTCCTGCGCCGTATCGAAGTCCTTGCGCGCGAGCGCATAGCGCGACTGCAGCGTCGTCGCGTCGAGGCCGAGCAGCGGCGTGCCGGCCGCAACCGGCTGGTTCGGCTGCACGTATAAACGGTCGATCACGCCGTCGAGCGGCGCACGCACCACGAACGGATCTTTCGGCGTGACTTCGGCTGGCGCGAGCACCGTCAGCCGGACGGGAATCAGACACGCAACCGCCAGCGCAATCAGCACGCGACGCTGCTGCCGCCCCGGCTTCAGAATGACACGCGCCCGTTCGAACCACGAAGGCCGCGGACCGAACGCCGCGAACGCGTGCGCCCAGACCTGCGCGAGTTCGCCGAGCAACGCGCAATCCACCGCGGTCCAGGCGGCGTCGCGCGCGAACACCACGCCGCCGAGCGGACGCCCGCCGCGATCGGCCAGCGGCAGCCAAAGACCATGCTCGGGCCACCACGCCTGCCAGTCCTGGACGACGTGCGCGGCTGCGGGATCGACGGCGAGATCCGCCGCAGTGAAGGCGCGCGCGCGCTCCGTGGGCGGCGCCACGGTCGCGTCGGCGGCAGCCGGTGCAGCGGTTTCGGGCGCGCGCGCCAGCACCCGGCACAGCGCGCCGAGCCACTGCACGTATGGCGCGTTCGGATCGCTCTCCGGCAAACCGGACACCGCCGCCACCGTGCCGGGCGCGGTGCCGCGCCACCAGGCGGCCTGGCGGTACGGTAGCAGCGACAGCGTTTCGTTGACCACGGTAAAACCGAGCGTCGCTTCGGTCTGGGCGTCGCGCGCGCGGGCCGCGAGTTGCCACAGCATGGCCAGTTGCTGCGGATCGATCCGCACGTGGTTCGCGTGATTCCCGGGCGACGGGCCGCCGGGCGCCGGATGCATCGCCGTCATCGGCTGGCGAAGGTAGCCCAGCCGCTCATGCCGGGCAGCAGCTCGGGCACCGAGCCGGTCAGTGCGGCCGTCACGTCGACGGTCTGCGTCACCGGATCGACGCGCGCGCCGATGCGCGCCACCTGCGCCGGATAGGTCTTGCCGACCTCGTCGACCTGCACGCTGAGCGCATGGCCGGGCTTCAGCCAGACGAGCCACTTCGACGGCACGATCATTTTCAGTTCGAGGCGGCTGGTGTCGACGATGGTCAGCAGCGGCTTGCCCGGTTCCGCGAACTGTTGCGGCGCGGCCGAGCGCTTCGAGACGCGGCCGTCGAACGGCGCGGTAATGACGCATTTGCGCACGGTCGCCTGCATGTACGCGACCTCGGCGTTGCTCGCCTTCAGCTTGGCGGCGGCCTGCTGCACTTCGAGCTCACCGACCGAATGCAGTTGCGCGAGCCGCTGGTCCACGTTCAGCAGATCGCTGGCGGCGCCGGCTTCGGCCTGCGCCTTGCGCAATTGCGCCGTGTACAGCGAGCAATCCAGCGACACCAGCGTCTGACCGGTGCGGAACGCGTCGCCGTCACGCAACGGCAGCGTCGCGATCTTGGCGGCGATTTCGCTCGACAGATCCACCTGATCGCGCGACACCAGCTGGATGCGAATCTTGCCCGCGTCGCCGGATGCATCGGTTTGCGCCGACGCCGCTTGCGGCGCGAGCGCCGGGGCTTGCACGGAAACCGGCTTGACCGCCGGCTTCGCGACGGGTTTTACGTCCGGCTGGGCGCTAGGCTGCGCGCTCCAGACCGGTTGTGCGGACAACATCACTGCGACTGCGCACCACGCCGCACACTGCGAAAACTTCATTGCGTCTTGACTCCGCCGGTTGCCGGACCGGTTGCCTGAATGGTGGCCGGTGCGCTAGTGGTCATGCCATGCCCGAGCGCGACCCAGCGCTGCTGCTCCTGATTGATCGACTGCTGCAACGACGCCAGGTCGTGACCCTTGACCGTGTCCGGCACCGGATCGAGCCCGAGCGTGGCGAGCAACTGCCCGTACGCGTTTTCGAGTTCGCCGTAGCTCTGATACAGCCGCAGCTCGGACATCATCGCACCGGTCGCCGCGCGGATTTCCTCGAGCTTGCCCTGTGCGTTCGCCTGCGTCGCGTTATGCGTGTGTTCGAGAATCTGCTGATCGACGTCGTTCATCTGCTTGAGCAGATCGAACTGGCGACGCTTCGCGCTCAGCTCGCTGGTGGCCACGTGCACTTGCGTGAGCACCGCCATGCTAAGCGCGAGACGCTGCGTCTTCGCTACTTCGAGTTGCGCGTCGGCCATGCCCTTGATGTTCTTCACGTTGATCAGGTTCAGCAGGTTCCAGCTCACGCTGATGCCTGCCGCGCGCCACGCGTTATAGACGAGGAAGCTGTTGCTGTCGTAATGCGTGCCCAGACTGAATTCGATGCCGGGCAGCATCTTCGCCATCGCCTTATGGGTTTCGTTGACGCTGATCCGTTCGTTATAGCTCGCCTCGACCAGTTCCGGACGGCGCTCCAGCGCGGTCTCTTCCATGCGGTCCATCGGCATGTCGAAGGTCGGCACCGCGAAGCCTTCCGGCGGCGCGAGCGTGTAGTCCTTGCCCGGTTCGAGATTCATCAGCGCGGCCAGACGCGGCTTCGCTTCCTCGAGCTGATCGCGGATTTCTTCGAGCTGACGCATCAGATCGAGCAGCGCGTGCTGGTAGTTCAGCGTATCGAGCGGCGCACGCAGGTTTTCGCGCTGCGCCTGCCGCGAATCGTTCAGCGCGGAGCGCGCCTGATCGAGCAGCGGTCCGATGCGATCACGCAGACGTTGCGCGCCCGTCGCTTGCCAGTACGCTTCGCGCACCTGTTGCATCATCAACTGCACGACCTTGCGGCGGCGCTGTTCGAGCACCAGCACGTGGTCGGCCTGCTCTTTCGCTTCGTAGTAGCTGACGCCGAAATCCAGCAGATTCCAGGAGAACGACAGGTCCGCGGTGCGGTCGTTCTTGTCGGTCGAATAGGACGGCGCGAGCGACTGCTCGTTGGTGAACACGTTGGTCGACGACGATGCGAGTTCATGATTGCGCGTCGTATAACCGGCCTGCGCGGTTAGCTTGGGCAGCAGATCGAAGTTCGACAGATCGAGCTGTTTCTGCGCGAGCGCTTCTTCCATCATCTTCAGCCGATGATCCAGGTTGTAGCGGATCGCGCGCGCCATCGCTTCGTCGAGCGTGATCGGGCCGCTGACGGCCTGCTGCTGCGCGAACATCGACGTGCGGTCGGTTTGCGCGGTCTGCGTGCGTTCGGCTTCGGTGAACGGCGTGGGTTTGATCGCGCAGCCCGACAACCAGATGACGGCGAGCGACAGCGCCAGCAAGGCGGGACGCGGTGCACGCACCGCTACGGACGAGGAGTTCAATTCAGCGGCTCTCTTTCTAAAGATGACAGGATGCGGAACACGGCGGACGCTCATGCGTGACCTCGCGAGACGGCTTCGGGTGCGACGGTGGCGGCGGCCGCGTTGACTGGACGGGCCACGTGCAGCGTCGCATGCGCGCGCACGAACTGTTCGGCGAGCGAGGGTTTGGCGAGCGGCGGACTATTGAACGGCAGCGCCGCGTGCGGCGTCGTGACCGGCGTGGCAGTCGGTCCTGCGGCGGGCGGACGGGCCGCGCCGTGCGGTGCGTCGTGTCCGGTCTGCCCCGAGTGCGTGGAGCGGGCCGCACCGCCGAATTCGATCGCCACGTCGCGGCGCGTCTGATGACCTTGCGCGTCGTGCGCGATGATCGCGATCTGCAAGCTGCGCTGATTCGCGGGCACCTTGCCGCTCAGCGTGCCGCGCACCGGGTCGTAATGCAGCCAGTTCGGCAACGGACGGCCGTCGGCGAGGCGCAGTTCGACGTGCGCGTCGGCGCCGACCGGCAAACCTTCGCTCGAACCGAGCATGATCGGCAGCGAGACGACGAACGCTTGATCCGGCGCGACGTTCAGACGCAACGCGAGCGCGGGCAGATCGAGCGAGAGCGGCGCGCTGGTCGGCGCGGGCGTCGTTTCGATTGGGCCGACCGAGGTGTCGCTCAGCGAGCCGTGATGCTGCGAGCCGTCGCTGCTGCCGCTGTTCGCGTAGCTGCTCGTACCGATTTCGTCGGCGGTGAAGGTGGCCGTGTGGGTGGCTGGGATCGAGCCGACTTCCGGCGCGTCGGCGAATGCGTCGAGCACGATCAGCGGGTTCGAAATGCTGTCGGTCAGGTTGAACGGGAACGCGGGGACGATGTCGGGCGCGGGTGGGTTGAATGCGCTCGGCGTGGCGGGGCCCGCGATCGACGGAACCGCCACGCTCACGCCGTTGCCCTTGGGCGGCAGCGTGGTCGGCGTGGCCGGCGCCGGTTGGCCCGACTGCGGCGCGGGCGGCGGCGACACCACTCTGGGCGCGGCGGCGATATTCACCGTGCGCGTGGAAGCCTCGCTGGTCTTGTGGCCGTCATTCACCGAGAAGCTGATCGTGCGGCTGGTCGCACTGGTTTCGCTCGCGCGGTCCGCGTAGGTGACGCTGGCGAGCGCGGCTTGCCATTGCGCGAGCGTCGCCGTGTCATTGAACGAACTCAACGTCAGCACGCCGGTCGCCGCGTTGTAAAGCGCGGTGATATTGCCCGTCGCAGCGCTCGGTTGGAACGCGAGCACGTCGCGATCTGGCTGGAAACCGCCGGTGATCGAGACCGTCGCCGAGTCGAGCGTGGCGCCGCTGTTGGCGTCCGTCACGTTGATCTGCGGCGCGATCGTGACCGGGTTCGCGTTCGGTCCGCTCGCGAAGGTCGGCGTGCCGTCGTTGCCGATCGAGATCATCGGTGTCTGATCTGTGGCGGTAATCGTGATCGCCTTCGTGCCGGCGGCGCTGTCCTGGGTGCCGTCGTTGACGCTGAAGCTGATCGTGCGCTGGGTGACATCGGGCACGACGGCCGTGTCGGTGTAGGTCACGGAACGCAGCGCAGCCTGCCATTGGGCGAGCGTCGCGGTTGCGCCCGACGACGTCAGCGTCAGCACACCGGTCGACGCGTCGTAGCCGGTGACGGTGATGTTACCCATCGTCGCGCCGTCGTTGTTGAACGACAGCACGTCCTGGCCGGCATGGAAGCCGCTAGTGATCGAGACGGTCGCCGAGGCGAGCGTCGTATTGTCGAGGTCTGTCACCGTCACGCCAGCGTCCACCACCACCGGCGTCGAGGCCGTATTGTCGCCCGAGACGAACGACGTCTTGCCGTTCGACGTGGTCAGGATCGGTGTTTGATCGACGTCCGCAACCGTAACCTGTTTGGTGCCCGCGGCGCTATCTTTCGTGCCGTCGTTGACCGTGAAACTGATCGTGCGGGTCGTGTTGTCCGGCGTCACCGCCGTGTCGGTGTAGGTCACTGATTGCAGCGCGGCCTGCCACTGTGCAAGCGTCGCGGTTGCGCCCGACGACGTCAGCGTCAGCACGCCGGTCGACGCGTCGTAGCCGGTGACAGTGATGTTGCCCATCGTCGCGCCGTCATTGTTGAACGACAACACGTCCTGGCCGGCATGGAAGCCCCCTGTGATCGAGACGGTCGCCGAGGCCAGCGTCGCGTTGTCGAGGTCCGTCACCGTCACACCAGCGTCCACCGCCACCGGCGTCGAAGCCGTGTTGTCGCCCGCCGTGAACGCCGTGCCGCCGCCCGAAGTGGTCAGGATCGGCGTTTGATCGACGTCCGCAACCGTAACCTGTTTGGTGCCCGCGGCGCTGTCTTTCGTGCCGTCGTTGACCGTGAAACTGATCGTGCGCGTGGCGGTGGCCGGCGTCACCGCCGTGTCGGTGTAGGTCACTGATTGCAGCGCGGCCTGCCACTGTGCAAGCGTCGCGGTTGCGCCCGACGACGTCAGCGTCAGTACACCGGTCGACGCGTCGTAGCCGGTGACAGTGATGTTGCCCATCGTCGCGCCGTCATTATTGAACGACAGCACGTCCTGGCCGGCATGGAAGCCGCCTGTGATCGAGACGGTCGCCGAGGCCAGCGTCGTATTGTCGAGGTCCGTCACCGTCACGCCAGCGTCCACCGCCACCGGCGTCGAAGCCGTATTGTCGCCCGCCGTGAACGCCGCGCTGCCGCCCGAAGTCGTCAGGATCGGCGTCTGATCGACGTCCGCCACGGTGACGGTTTTGCTGGCCACCGTGCTGGACTGAATGCCGTCGTAGATCTGGAAGTTGACCGTGCGTGACGTCGTGTCGGGCGTGATCGCCGTATCGGTGTAGGACACCGTCCGCAGCGCCGCCTGCCATTGCGCCAGCGTCGCCGTCTGCCCGGCCGAACTTAGCGTCAGCACGCCGGTCGCGGCGTCGTAAGTGGCGACGATGTTGCCCATCGTCGCGCCGTCGTTGATGTAGTTCAGCACGTCTTGGCCGGCATGGAAGCCCGCGCCGATCGATACGGTGGCCGAGGCCAGCGTGCCGGCCTCGGGGTCGATAATCGTCAGGCCCCCGTCCAGCGTGACCGGCGTCGACGCCGTGTTATCGCCCGCCGTGAATGCCGGCGCGCTGCCGCTGAGCGTCACGCTCGGCGACGAGCTCAGCACGTCGACGGTGCTGGACACCGCCACGCTGTTCTTCACGCCGTCGTTGACGGTGACCGACACCGTACGGTTGCCGAGCGGCGACGCCGGGTTGTTCGAGAACGTCACCGCTGCGATTGCGTTCTGCCATTGCGCGTCGGTTGCCGTTGCTCCCGAGGACGTCAGCGTCAACACGCCCGTTGCCGCGTTATACGACGCCGTGATGTTGCCGAACTGAGTCGAACTGGTGTTCAGGTACGAGAGCGTGTCGCCGGACTGGAATCCCGACGTGATTGCGACGACGCCCGAGGAAAGCGTGGGGTTGTCGCGATCGCTGACCGTCACGCCGCTAAATACGGTCTGTGCGCTGGTGCCCGCCACGTAGTCGACCGTACCGCCGCCAATCGAGGTAACGGGCGTCTGATCCGTATCCGTCACGGTGACGTTTTTCGTGCCGGCTACGCTGGTCCTGGTGCCGTCGTTGACGGAGAACGACACCGTGCGGGTCGAGTTGGTCGGCGTGATCGCCGTGTCGGTATAAGTCACCGCGCGCAGCGCCGCCTGCCATTGCGCGAGCGTCGCCGAGGCGCTCAGTGAATTCAGCGTCAGCACACCGGTCGACGCGTTGTACGTGGCCACGATGTTGCCCATCGTCACGCCGTCGTTGGTGAACGACAAGATGTCTTCGCCGCTGTGGAAGTTGCCGGTGATCGCCACGGTCGCGGAGGCGAGCGTCGCATTGTCGAGATCGGACACGGTGACGCCCGTATCCACCGTCACCGGCGTCGAGGTCACGTTGTCGCCCGCGACGAACGCGGACGATCCGCCGCTGGTGCTGAGGATCGGCGTCTGATCGGTATCGGCGACGGTGACGTTGCGCGAGGCCAGCGCGCTGTTCTGCGTGCCGTCGTTGACCGTGAAGCTGATCGTGCGGGTCGTGTTGTCCGGCGTGACCGCCGTGTCGGTGTAGGTGACCGAACGCAGCGCCGCCTGCCATTGCGCGAGGGTCGCCGAGGCGCCCAGCGAACTCAGCGTCAGCACGCCGTTCGCGGCGTTGTAGCTGGCAACGATGTTGCCCATCGTCGCGCCGTTGTTGATGAACGACAGCACGTCCTCGCCCGCGTGAAAACCCGCGCCGATCGACACGGTGGCCGACGCTAGCGTGGTGTTATCGCGGTCCGATACGGTGATGCCGCCGTCCACCGCCACCGGCGCGGAGGGCGCATTGTCGCCCGCGGTAAACGCCGCGCTGCCGCCGCTGGTCGTCACCACCGGCGTCTGATCGACGTCCGCAACGGTCACGACCTTGGTGACCACCGCGCTGTCTTTCGTGCCGTCGTTCACCACGAAGCTGATCGTGCGATTCGCGGCGTTCGGCGTGATCGCGGTGCTCGTGTAGGTGACGGCGTCCAGCGCGTTCTGCCACTGCGCGAGGGTCGCGGTCCCGCCGGACGAGCTCAGGACCATCACGCCGGTGAGACTGTTGTACGACCCGCTGATGTTGCCAAACAACGTCGAGCTGGTGTTATTGAACCCCAGCACGTCCTCGCCGCTGTGCAGATTACCGGTGATCGCCACGGTCGCGGAGGCGAGCGTCGTATTGTCGAGGTCCGATACCGTGATGCCGCCGTCGATCGCAACCGGCGTCGACGTGGTGTTGTTGCCTGCGACGAAGGCGGTCGAGCCGACCGTCGTGGCGATGATCGGCGTCTGGTCGGTATCCGCGACGGTCACGGTGCGCGTCGCGATCGCGCTGCCCTGCGCGCCGTCGTTGACAGTGAAGCTGATCGTGCGGGTCGCGCTGTTCGGCGTGACCGCCGTGTCGGTATACGTGACCGAGCGCAACGCCGACTGCCACTGCGCGAGCGTCGCCGTGCCACTCGCCGAGGTCAGCGTCATCACGCCAGTCGTGGCGTTGTACGAGGCCGTGATGTCGCCCATCGTGATGCCGTTGTTGGTGAAACTCAGCACGTCCTGGTCGTTATGGTAATTGCCGCTGACCGAAACGGTCGCGCTCTGCAGCGTCGGGCTGCCGGCGTCGGTCACGGTCAAGCCCGAGTCGATCACGACCGGCGTGGACGGCGCATTGTCGGCCGCCACGAAAGCGGCCGAGCCGCTGTCCGTTGTGACGACCGGCACGGCGGTCACCGTCACCGTGTTGGTGACGGCGAGGCTGCTCTTGCTGCCGTCGCTCACGGACAGCGAAATCGTGCGCGCGCCCGGCGAGCCGTTCGCCGCGTCGGAGAAACGCACCGCATTGAGCGCGCTGTCCCACTGCGCGAGCGTCGCCGTACCGCCCGATGAACTCAGCATCATCACCCCGGTGCTCGCGTTGTACGAGGCGGCGATGTTGCCCATCGTCGCGCCGTCGTTGACGAACGACAGCACGTCCTGGCCCGTCGCGAAGCCGCTGCCGATCGAGACGGTCGCCTGCGACATCGTCGTGTTGTCGCGATCGGCGATGCTCACGCCGCTGAACACCTGCGTGGCGGCCGTGCCCGCCACGTACGCAATGCCGCTGCTGGACGTGCTGAGCGTCGGCGTCTGATCCGTATCGGTGACCGTGACCGTGCGCGTGGCCGTGGCGCTGGTGTGCGCGCCGTCGTTGACGCTGAAGCTGATCGTACGGGTCGCGCTGTTCGGCGTGACCGCCGTGTCGGTGTACGTGATCGAGCGCAACGCCGACTGCCATTGCGCGAGCGACGCCGTACCGCTCGCCGAGGTCAGCGTCAGGATGCCGGTGCCCGAGTCGTACGAGCCGCTGATGTCGCCCATCGTCGCCGGGTTGTTGACGTAGAGCAGCATGTCTTCACTGCCGTGGAAGTTGCCGGTGATCGACACGATGGCGCTCGCCAGCGTCGGGCTGGAAGCGTCGGAGACGGTCAACCCGGAGTCGACCGCGACCGGCGTGGACACCGCGTTGTCGCCTGCGACGAATCCGGCCGAGCCGCTGTCCAGCGTGAGGTTCGGGCCGGACGTCACGGTCACGGTATTGCTGATCGCCGCGCTGCTCTTCGGGCCGTCGCTCACGGTGAATGCCACGGTGCGCGCACCCGGCGGCGCGTTCGATGCGTCGGCGAAACGGACCGCGTCGAGCGCGTTGTCCCACTGCGCGAGCGTCGCGGTCGCGCCTGAAGAACTCATCGTCATCACGCCGGTGGTCGAGTTATACAGGGCGGTGATGTTGCCCATCGTCGCGCCGTCGTTGGTGAACGACAGCACGTCGCCGGCTTGAAAACCACTGTTGAACGACACGGTCGCGGACGCCATCGTAGTGTTGTCGCGATCGCCGATCGTGACGCCGCTGAACACCGGCGTGGAGGCTGAGCCGGCCAGATAGGACGCGCCGGTGCTGGTGCTGGTGAGCGTCGGCGTCTGGTCGGTGTCGGCAACGGTGACGGTACGGCTCGCGCTGACGCCGGCGGACACGCCGTCGTTGACGCTGAAGGTAACGGTGCGGGTAGCCGAGTTCGGCGTGATGGCCGTGTCGGTGTAGGTCACGGCCCGCAATGCGCTCTGCCATTGCGCGATGGTCGCCGTGCCGCCCGACGAACTCATCGACAGGATGCCGGTGCCCGCGCTGTACGTCGCCGTGATGTTGCCGTAGAGCGTCGTGTTGGTATTGACGAACGCCAGCACGTCTTCGCCCGAATGCAGGTTGCCGGTGATCGACACCGTCGCGCTCTGCGCGGTAGTGGCTTGCGGGTCGGACAGGGTGATGCCGTTGTCCACCGCGACCGGCGTCGACGTGACGTTGTCGCCCGCCGTAAACGCGGCGCTGCCGCCGCTCGCGGTGGCCGTCGTGCCGAGCACGGTGTACGTGAAGTTGTTCAGCGTCGGCGTCAGGTAGCCGTCGTCGCCGACGTCCTTGATCGTGACCGACGTGAGGTTCTGGAAGTCCGGATTGCTGGCGAGACTCTTGGTGGCCGAGTACAGTCCGCCCGACACCAGCAGGACTTCCTTCGACGTATCGCCGTTCGGGATGATGTAGATCGAGCCGTCGCTGAACGCGTCGATGTCGAAGCTTTGCAGCGCGAAATGCTGGCCGCTCGCGAGCGTGATGGTCAGCGACGACATTTGCGTGCCGTTGAAGTTGACCATCAGCACGCCGTCCGTCGAACTGGTGGACAACGGCGGCGCGCCGAACGGGTCGGTCGTCTGCGTGTAGACGTCGCTCTCGACGGCCTGATCGGTCGTGTAGGTGATGCCGTCGAGCGTGAAACTCGTGCCCGTGGTGTCGAAGGCCGGCGACACGTGGTTGTCGTAGCTCTCCACCGTCACGCCGAGCAGCGCGTTGTATTGCGCCTGCGCCGCCGCCGATTCGATCACCGGCGTGTGCACGTCGCCAACCGTGTATTCGAGCGTCCAGTTGCCGCCGAGCGCGGCGAGGCCGGTCGGGTCTGTCGAGGCGGCCACGTTCAGATGCGTGAGCGCCGCGATGTTCTGTACTAGCGACTTGCCGTCCGCGTTCTGCGCGACGTCGCAACCGTAGATCAGGAAATCGCCGCCCGGCCTCATTTCCGCGCCGATCTGCGCAAGCTCCGCGCTGTAGGCCGACAGGTCGCCGGCGTTCAGCCAGCTCGAGCCGGCCTGGATCTCGCCGTCCGCGCCATGCGAGATCAGATGGATCGATTCGACGCCCTTGTGGGTTTGCAGGTACTGCGCGATCTGCTCAAAGCCGTCGGTGTTCGCATTCAGCACCACGTATTGCGTGCCGGCCGGCAAACCGGCAATCAGCGCCTGGTAGTTCGCGACGCTCGGGTCGATGAACACCACCTGGTGCGCCGCCCCGCCGCCGTGGCTGGCCGCGCCGGACTCCGTCGCCTTCGGCGCCGTGCTGTCCTTGTTCGGGTCGGACTTCGCCGCGTGATCCGGTTTGACGTCGTGTTCGGCGACCGGCTTCGGCGTGGCAGACAGCGAGCTGGTCGCGTTCGCGTGCGAGTCGCCTTCCGCGCCATGCGGATGCGGCGCAACCGCCGCGACCGATGCGTCATACACGACGCGCGGTTCGAGTGCCATGATCAGCGGCGCCGGTGCAACGGGCGCACGCGCGCCGGTCGAGTCGCCGGTGTCGCTCAGACGCTTCAGAAGTTGCTTGACGATTTTCATGACACTCGCTCCGCGGGGCGCCGCTTACCGCGCCCGATAACTACCGGTAACTATCGATGGCCGCCGCGCTGCGGCGGCCGAACCACGCGTCTTACTGCCGCGTCGGGTAAATGCCTTGCAACGCGATGATGAAGGTCGTGCCGAGGTACGGATTGCGCAGGCTAACCGGCTGGCTGCCCCCGGCGGGCTGGTTCACGATGGTCGGCGGCGTCGTCGTCACCGGCGCACTGAACGGCGCGAGACTCGTGTTCGCCGCCGCCGTGCTGTAGATCGTGGCGGGATGGCCGGCCGACGCGCCAGGAGCGAGCACCGTATTGCTGGCGGGCGTCGCCGTGGTACCGGTCGTCGTGGTGGTCGCCGGCACGCTGATCTGGACGTTGCCGGTGCCGCCGCCGCTGGCGGTGGCGACGTGCGTGTGGATCGGCATCTGCGTTTGCAGAATCGTGGTGGTTTCCGTGCCGCCGATTTCACCCCAAACGACCGGCGACAGGCCCGGCCCCTGGCCCATGCCGACCGGCGCGCGGCCGCTGAAATTCGGCAAACCGAAGGTAGTCGTGCCGGTGCCGCCGAACGTCGTGCCGAGCAGCGCGAACAACGCATTATTCTGGGCGATCGACACGATCTGCCCCTGGCACAACGCCCAGCCGACCGGCGCAAAGTTGAAGCCGACCATACGAATTTCGCCGAGATACGGATCGCTCATGAACTTCTCCTGGAGAGAGGACGGATGAAACGCCGGGTCGCGAGCACGACGGCCGGCGTCATTGCGGGGACTCGACCGGCTGTTGGGCCGCCGGTTTCACGGTGTGGATCACGATGCACAGTGTCGCGGCGCCGTTTTTCTGCGGACGTGTCGGCGTGGCGAACAGCATCCACGCACGACCATCCGGTGCGTCGACGCGGTAGTTGTCCTGGGGAAGTTGCACGCCCAACGGCAATTCGAAAAGTGCGTGGTAGCAGACGTAGTCGTCGTCCATCGGAACGCCGGCGGGCGCGCCGATCAACCGCGCCTGCACCGCCGTGCCCTGTTGCGACGTCAGCGTGAAGAGACCGCCAAGCGACTCAGTCAGCTCGGCATGTGTAGGAATTGCAGACAACCCGCCCCCCGGCAGTGAATTGGTCGCGCGCCGTTCGCCCGATAATGGCCGGCCGCCTTTTATGGCGATGCACGGCGCATTTACCGGACAGCTTTTTAAACACCGTTCCTTGTTTCGATGTGGCTCGATGCAAGGGTTAACGGCGCGCTTCAAACCTGGCTTTAAAATATTGTCGTTATACGAAGCGCTTTATATGCGCGCCGCATTTTTGACACAGCGACTCAAAAACCGGACTGCAAACCCCGCAATGGCTCACCGGAAAAATCGAACGGCATGATTTCACGCCGCATCGATTCATAAATGCCATTTTCTCCGCTTTTCGCGAAGCCTAACCGGCGATAAAGCGATTGCACCGGATTGTTCGCTTCGACGTGCAACGTGATCGGCAACCCGGCCTGCGCCGCCCTCCCGACCACCGCATGCATCAGGCGAGTGCCGATACCCACGCCGCGAAACGCCGGCAGCAAGGCGATGTCGATCACGTTGACCCCGCGTTCCCGGTGCCAGTTGTGATACAGGCGGCCCGCGGGCTGATCGCCGGCCATCACGACGTCGAAGCGGCCAGCCGGATAATGGCGCCGGTAATAGACGTCCTGCATATCGAACTGCTGCGCGAGCAGCGCGTCGATCTGTCCTGCCGTCCAACCGGTGGCGGCAAATTCGGCGGCACGCGTGCTGACGAAAACGCTTTTCAGAAACTCCCGGTCGGCGGGCGTCGATGCGCGCAGGGAAACCGCGGATTCCGCGATCGGTGCGGCCAGATCCGGCATTGCTGTCATGCGCTCGATGCTCTTGCAGGGATTTATGAGATGCGTATGGGATCGGATCGTAACGGGTTGTTAATAAGCGTGCAATCGATTATTCAGGAGATTGCGGGAAGGGATTTCCCGGATTGCAGACAGTTTTCGCGGGGCGTCGATTATTGAGGTTTGATTGGGAGCGGCGCTTAATCAGTGAGTTGCGGGAAATCTTGCCGATTTGTCTGTTTAAGTTAAACGTCGCGCTTGTAACAATTAGAAATATGAACGGGCGTGTTATTAATTCAAAACCGTCACGGCAGTGGCGGACAGCGCGCATTCAAGAAGAAAAAAGGCTCACGGCACGACTTAACCCCTTTGCCCGAATGCGCGCCACGTCGGCTCACTCTTGCGCCACCCCCAACACACCCCGCGCGTCGCCTGTGTCGCCCGCCTCCACCAACGCCTCCAGCACCACGCCGCGCGTCTCGACCCCGAGCACCCACACCGCCGCGCCCGCCACCACAAAACACGCCGCGCCCAGCGAAAACACCCCGCCTTGCCCAAACACCGGCAGCACGACGCCCACCACATAAGGCCCGATCAACGACCCGACCCGCCCAATCGCCGACGCAAATCCCGACCCCGTCGCTCTCGCGCCGGTCCCGTAAAGCTCCGGCGTGTAGGTATAGAGCACAGCCCACATCGCAAACAGAAAGAACTGCATCGCGAGCCCGGCACAGATCAGCAGCGTCGGCGTCTGCGCATGCAAGGCGGTCTGCCCGTAGAGATAAGCCATCACCGCACTGCCCAACAGGGAGGCGATGCAAGTCGGCTTACGCCCCCACCGCTCCACGAGCCAGGCCGCGCAAATAAACCCCGGAATTCCCCCGAGCGAAATCAGCACCGTATACAGCACCGATTTAGTCACGGCAAAACCCGCCTGCTGCATCAATGCACCCAGCCACGACGTCAATCCGTAAAACCCGAGCAGCGCAAAAAACCACAACGTCCAGACCATCACCGTGCGGCGCCGATAGATGCCGCTCCAGATCTCCCGGAACGCCCCCATGCCCTGCTGCGCCGCCGGCTCGGCAAGCATCGCCGGCGCGGGCAAGTCACGCAGCCCCGTCGCCTTCATCACCTTCGCCTCGACGTCGGCGAGCACGCGATCCGCTTCCTCGACGCGTCCGCGATGTTCGAGCCAGCGCGGCGACTCCGGCACCACGCGTCGCACGATCAGCACGAATACCGCCGGAATCGCCAGCAACGCAAACTCCGTGCGCCAGCCTAGCGTCGGCAGGACGAAATACGACACCACGCCCGCCGTGATGAAACCGAGCGGCCAGAACCCATCCATCAGCGCGATCAGCCGTCCGCGCGATGCCGCCGGCACGAATTCCGACAACAAGGTCTGCGCGATCGGAAACTCCATCCCCATGCCGAAGCCGAGCAGCACGCGATAAAAAATCAGCGCATCGACACTCTGCGCGGTCGAACAGAGATACGACGCCGCGCCCCACAACACCATGCTCCATTGGAATATCGGACGGCGGCCGAAACGATCGGCGAGCAAGCCCGCCACCGCCGCGCCGATCACCATGCCGAAGAAACTCGCGCTCGCGACCAGCCCCGCCGTCGCGGTCGATAGATGAAACTCCGATTTGATCGAACCGAGCACGAAGGTCATCGTGCCGAGATCGACCGAATCGAAGAAGAACGCGACGGCAATGATGATGAAGATGGTCCGGTGATAACCGGAAAACGGCAGTCGTTCGAGCCGGGCGGCAGCGCTCGCGCGCGACTGGATAGCGATGGACATGGCATCCCCTCGTTGATGCGGCGGCAGCCGCGTGAGTACTCCGTTCAGTGTCTTTTCAGTAGACGCCGACATAAATCGGCCACATAGAAAGAAACCGTCATCGGAGTGGAACGGGGGCGTCGTTCGTGGAACCGCCGGGGGCATCGTTCAGATCGCGTTCGGCGGCATCACACCCGCAGCCGCGCACGCGCCGCGCCTGCGATGCGCGCAAGCGCCTCCGCGCTCAGCCGCGCGGCAATCCGTTCGACGTATTGATGATGACGCGCCTCCAGCGGCGCGCCGAGCTGCTGCGCGAGCAGATAGCGGATCAGCGCGATGCGCCGGTGCCGCAGCATGATGCTCTGATCGAGTAGCGCGAGCGCGGCATGCGCATCGCCTTCATGGCAGGCGCGCTCGGTGAGACGCGCGGTGGCCAGACGCGTCGCGGTCATGTCGGACTGAAGCCGCGTTACGACATCAGCGGCTCGGCCGCGTCGAGCATCATCTTGACGAAGTAATCGGCAAAACTGCGACGCACGACGATATCGAAGCTGTTCGCGCCGGTCGGCACGAGCGTCATCGATGCCTTGAAATAGTGGCTCTGCGCGCACTGCCCTTCGCCGAACAGTTTGGGATGCAGATCGAGCGGACAGCCGCGCGCCAGCACCTCACGCGTGCGTGTGCCGCTAATTTCAAGCACCGTATAGCCGCTGCCGATATCCACCACCGCCGCGAACACGCCCGCGAACGCAGCGCCGAGTTTCGCCTGCAACGGCGCGCTGCGGCTCGCGTCGTGCGCGGTGGCCGAGCGCACCAGCCATTCGTCCGGGCCGAGCCACAGCAGGTCGTAGCCATTGCCGCGTGCAATCGTGTTGGCCTTTTCCGGCGGACGGCAGCCGAGCACGCTCTCCATTGCCTGCATGAAGGCCGCGTCGCGTGTATCGCCGCGCACGTTCACCAATTCCAGAAACGGCCGCTCGTTCAATCTGAACGCCGCGTTGGCCGTTGCCAGATGCTTCTTCAGCAACGCATCCGTGCCGACCAGCGGGGACTCCTGCCACACGCCGGTTTGCTTGCCGACCGCGCGATCCACGACCGAGCCCGTGCCTCGAGTTTCATTCCACATGTTGACGTGCTCCTTCGCTGTCATAGAACACCGAGCTGGCGATCTTCGCCGCAATCTGTTTACCGCTCGCAAGCGGAATCGTGACCGTTTCGCCGATCTTGTCGAGACCGCCCTTGACGACCGCCATCGCGATCGAACGCTTCAGGATCGGGCTGTAATAGCTCGACGTGACGTGACCGAGCATCGCCGCGGTCTCGCCCTGGAACGGCCCGGCGACGATCTGCGAGCCTTCGGGAATCACGAACGACGGATCGTCCGGCAGCAGCCCGACCAGTTGCTTGCGCCCCGCCTTCGCGGTGTCCGAACGCGTCAGCGAGCGCTTGCCGAGAAAGTCTTTCGACTTCGCGACCAGCCCACCCATGCCGACGTCGTACGGCGTCATCGAGCCGTCCGTATCCTGACCGACGATGATGTAGCCCTTCTCCGCGCGCAGGACGTGCATGGTTTCGGTGCCGTACGGCGTGATGTCGTACTCGGCGCCCGCCGCCATCAACGCTTCCCACACCGCGCGTCCGACGTTCGCCGGCACGTTCACTTCATAGGCGAGTTCGCCCGAGAAGCTGATGCGCATGACTCGCGACGCCGCGCCGGCCACCGTGCCTTCGCGATAGCTCATGAACGGGAACGCCGCGTTCGCGAAGTCGATGTCCTCGCACACTTTCTGCAACACCTTGCGGCTATTCGGACCGACCACGGCGAAGGTGGCCCAGTGATCGGTGACCGATGCGAGCCTGACCCGCATATCCGGCCATTCCGTCTGCAGCCAGCTTTCGAGCCACGTCAGCACGCGCGCGGCGCCGCCGGTCGTGGTCGTCATCATGTAGTGCTGGTCGGCGAGGCGCACCGTCACGCCGTCGTCGAAAATCATGCCGTTTTCGTCGAGCATCAGGCCGTAACGACATTTGCCGACTTCCAGCTTGCTCCACGGATTGGTATAGACCCAGTTCAGCAGCTTCGCCGAATCGGGGCCCTGAATGTCGATCTTGCCGAGCGTCGACGCGTCGAGTATGCCGACGCTGGTGCGCACCGCGAGCGATTCGCGCGCTACCGCAGTGTGCATGTCCTCGCCCGCTTTCGGGAAATACCACGGACGCTTCCAGTTGCCGACGTCCTCGAAGGCCGCGCCGTTTTCCACATGCCACTCATGCACCGCCGTCTTGCGTACCGGATCGAGAAACTCGCCCAGCTCGCGGCCGGCGAACGTGCCGAACGTGACTGGCGTGTAGTTCGGACGGAAGGTGGTCGTGCCGGTCTCGGGAATCGTCTTGCCGAGCGCCTGCGCGAGAATCGCCATCCCATTGATGTTGCCGAGCTTGCCCTGGTCGGTGCCGAAACCCATTGCCGTATAACGCTTCACATGTTCGACCGATTCGAAGCCTTCGCGCGCGGCCAGGAAAATATCCGCGGCCGACACGTCGTTCTGGAAATCGATGAACTGCTTCGGCCCGCGCGTGGCCAGCTCACGACCGCCGACCAGCCACAGCGGCAGCATCTTCGCTTCGGCGATCTCGGCCACCTGCACCGGATTCGGCCGCGTCACGATGAAGCCTGCGGCGCGCGCGGCCTCGATACCCGCATCCATCGCAAAGCGGATGCCCTGGCCCAGCGTGAAGTCGCCCGCGCAGGCGCCGACGCTGGTTTCCGGTTGCATCGCCTTGCCCGGCACGAAACAGGCCTTGTCGTCATGCCAATGCGCCTTGCCGCCCGATTGCGCGAACAGGTGCAGCACGGGGCTCCAGCCGCCCGACATGGCCAGCAGATCGCACGGCAAGTCACCCTGTTTAGCGCCGAGCTGGCCCTTCGCATACGACGCCAGTTCGACCGACGCCACCCGCAATTTGCCGTGCGCCGCCGTGATCGCGACGCCGTTCATCACCTTCACGCCGTAGCGCCGTGCGAGCGCCGGCAACGTGCCTTTCGATTCGCCCGCGCGCGGATCGACCACCGTCACCTGCGCGCCGGCCGCTTTCAGGTCGAGCGCGCATTGATAGCCGTCGTCGTTGTTCGTGAACACCACCGCGTTGCGGCCCGGCAGTACCGCGTAACGATGCAGATAGGTCGACACCGCCGACGCCAGCATCACGCCCGGCAGATCGTTATTGCCGAACACGATCGGCCGTTCGTGCGCGCCCGTCGCGAGAATCACGCGCTTCGCGCGGATCTTCCACATCAGTTCGCGCGTGCCCTTGCGTTGCGTCACCGGCAAATGTTCGGTGAGCCGCTGCGTCACCGTGATCAGGTTGTGGTCCTGATAGCCGAATGCGGTGCTGCGGGACAGGATCTTCACGTCGGGCATCTGCCGCAGTTCGTCTTCGATCTTATGCACCCACTGCAGCGCGGGCTTGCCGTCGATCTCCGCGCGGCACGACAGCAGCGAGCCGCCCAGTTCAGGCTGATCGTCGATCAGCGTCACGCGTGCGCCGGACAACGCCGCCGCATGCGCCGCCGCGAGCCCGGTCGGGCCGCCGCCCACCACCAGCACGTCGCAATGCGCAAAGCACTTGTCGTAGCGGTCCGCGTCGAGGTGTTCGGGCGCCTTGCCGAGACCGGCGGCGTCGCGAATCACTTCTTCGTACTTCGGCCAGAACTTGCGCGGCCACATGAAGGTCTTGTAGTAGAAGCCGGCCGGAATGAAGCGCGCGAACTTCTGATTGACCGCCATGCGATCTTTCTCGATGCTCGGCTTCGCGTTGACGCTGCTGGCGACGAGCCCCTGATACAACTCGACTTCGGTGGCGCGAGCATTCGGCACCGTGTAGGCGCCGGTTTCCAGTTGCACGACCGCGTTCGGCTCTTCCACGCCCGCCGTCACGATGCCGCGCGGCCGATGGTATTTCCAGCTGCGCGCCACGAAATGCACGCCGTTGGCGAGCAGCGCCGAGGCCAGCGTGTCGCCCTGATAGCCCTGATACTGGCGGCCGTTGAACGTGAACGTCAGCGGCATGGCGCGATTGATGCGGCCGCCGTTGGGGAGTCGGTCTGTCTGGCTCATTGCGTCTTACCCTCTTGTGCCTTGCCTTCATTGCTATCCAGCGCGAGCAGCGGACGTTCGAACGTGTCGTAGCCCTGGATCTCGTAGCTCACCGTATCGCGTTGCGCCATGAACCAGCGGCGGCATCCTTGCGCATGCATCCATTGTTCGCGATGCACGCCGCGCGGGTTTTTACGCATGAACAGGTAGTCGCCCCATTCCTTGTCGGTGAGTTTTTCGGTGTCGAGCGGACGGGCAATGTCCGCCTCGCCGCCGCAGGAAAATTCGGTTTCGGCGCGCGGCCCGCACCATGGGCATTCGATCAGTAGCATCTGATTCTCTCCAATGTCGGTTAGTGGGCGACGGCGGCGGCGCCGTGCTCGTCGATCAGATGGCCGGTATAAAAGCGGTCCAGCGAGAACGGCGCATTCAAAGGATGCGGTTCGTCGCGCGCGATGGTGTGCGCATACGCCCAGCCCGAACCGGGCGTCGCCTTGAAGCCGCCGGTGCCCCAGCCGCAATTGAAGTACAGGCCCTTCACGTCGGTCTTGCTGATAATCGGGCACGCGTCCGGCGACACATCCACGATGCCGCCCCACTGGCGATTCATCCGCACTCGCGAGAACACCGGGAACATTTCCACGATCGCTTCGAGCGTGCCTTCGATGATCTGGAAGCTGCCGCGCTGACCGAACCCGGTGTATTGATCCACGCCCGCGCCGATCACCAGATCGCCCTTGTCGGACTGACTGATATACGCGTGCACCGCGTTCGACATCACCACGGTGTTGACCACCGGCTTGATCGGCTCGGACACCAACGCCTGCAGCGGATGGCTTTCCAGCGGCAGACGTATGCCGGCCATATCCGCGAGCGTCGACGTATTGCCCGCCGCCACCACCGCGACTTTCTTCGCCTTGATGAAGCCCTTGGTGGTATCCACGCCCGTCACCTGGCTGCCGTCGCGGCGAATGCCCGTCACCTGACAGTTCTGCACGATATCCACACCGGCCTGATCCGCGCCTCGCGCGAAACCCCACGCGACCGCATCGTGACGCGCCACGCCGCCGCGCCGCTGGATCGACGCGCCGAGCACCGGATAGCGGCTATTCAGATTGATGGTCGGCTCGATTTCCTTGATCTGCGCCGGCGTGAGGAATTCGGCGTCCACGCCGTTCAGCCGGTTCGCATTCACACGACGCTCCGTGTCGCGCACGTCCTGCAACGTGTGCGCGAGATTCATCACGCCGCGCTGGCTGAACATC
Organism: Paraburkholderia sp. BL21I4N1; assembly: GCF_002973525.1. Classification (GTDB taxonomy): domain Bacteria; phylum Pseudomonadota; class Gammaproteobacteria; order Burkholderiales; family Burkholderiaceae; genus Paraburkholderia. The sequence goes on along the minus strand of NZ_PVEN01000007.1, from coordinate 83,365 downwards.
ACGTTGTAGTTCAGGTCTTGCGAGAGCCCTTCCCACAGTTTCATTGCTTTTTCGTAGAGCGCGGCGGATTCGTCCCACAGGTAGTTGGAACGCACGATCGTCGTGTTGCGCGCCGTGTTGCCGCCGCCGATCCAGCCTTTTTCCAGCACGGCGATATTGCGCACGCCGTGCTCCTTCGCGAGGTAGTACGCCGTGGCGAGACCATGCCCGCCGCCGCCGACGATCACCACGTCGTATTCACGTTTTGGCTCGGGGCTCTTCCACTGACGCTCCCAGTTCTCGTGATACGACATCCCGTTGCGCAAGAGGCTGAATATCGAATAGCGGCTCATCGTTGATCCTTGTGGGTGCTGTCTTTCAATGCGTGCTTCGGTGCATGCTTCAACATTCGATGACGTTCACGGCCAGGCCGCCGCGCGACGTCTCCTTGTATTTGGTCTTCATATCCGCGCCGGTTTCGCGCATGGTCTTGATCACGTTGTCGAGCGACACGTAATGCTGGCCGTCGCCCTTCATCGCCATGCGCGCCGCGTTGAGCGCCTTGATCGCCCCCATCGCGTTACGTTCGATGCACGGAATCTGCACGAGACCGCCGACCGGATCGCAGGTCATGCCGAGGTTGTGTTCCATGCCGATTTCGGCGGCGTTTTCGACCTGCGTGGGCGTGCCGCCCATCACGGCGGCGAGCGCCGCGGCGGCCATCGAACAGGCCACGCCGACCTCGCCCTGACAGCCCACTTCGGCGCCGGAGATCGAGGCGGTTTCCTTGTAGATGATGCCGATCGCGGCGGCCGTCAGCAGGAAGTCGACGATGCCCGCGTCGTTCGATGCGTGCATGAACTTCACGTAGTAATGCAGTACCGCGGGAATCACGCCGGCCGCGCCGTTGGTCGGCGCCGTGACGACCCGGCCGCCCGCTGCGTTTTCCTCGTTGACGGCCATGGCGTACAGATTGACCCAGTCGAGCATGGAAAGGGGATCGCGCAACGATTCTTCCGAACGCGCGCGCAATTGCGCGCACAGGTCGGCGGCGCGGCGCTTCACGTGCATCGGACCGGGCAATTCGCCGCGCACCTTGCAGCCGCGTTCGACGCAGGCGGACATGGTGCGCCAGATCGCCAGCAGGCCTTCGCGCACTTCGTGTTCGGGGCGCGACGCGGATTCGTTGCGCAGCGTGATCTGGGCGATCGACAGACCGGTTTCGCGGCACACGCGCATCAGGTCGTCGCCGGTGCGAAACGGATGCGGGACGTCCGATCCGGCGCGCAGTCCGTTGACGCGATCGCCTTCGCGATTCACCACGAAGCCGCCGCCGATCGAGTAATACTCTTTCTCGACGAGCAGTTGCGCGTTTTCGTCGAAGGCCTGGAAACGCATGCCGTTCGGATGCACGATGCCTGAGCCCGGCGCGCCCGGCATCAGCTTGCGGAAGAAGCCAAGGTGGTCGCGTTCGTCGAATTTGACGGGGTGTTTGCCGAGTAGCGTGAGCTGTTTCGTTTCGCGGATGGCCGCGAGGCGCGGCTCGATCAGGTCCGGGTCGATCAGGTCGGGGAGGTTGCCTTCCAGGCCTAGCAGGACTGCCTTGTCGGTGCCGTGACCTTTGCCGGTCGCGCCGAGGGAGCCGAACAGTTCGATTTTGACGCTGCGCACAAAAGCCAGCAGGTTGGCGTCTTCGATGTGCGAGGCGAAGCGGCACGCGGCGATCATCGGGCCCACGGTGTGGGAGCTCGACGGGCCTATGCCGATCTTGAACAGATCGAAGACGCTGACGTTCATTTTTTGGGCCTTGGTTTGCGCTGATAGACGGGCGCGGTTGGGGTAGGTGTATTGCAACTCACGTTGGTTTTGGTCGATAGAATAAAAGCGCCATTGGCGTGGGATGGGGTCGTCAGCGGGCGCCTTCCGTGGCCGCGCCCGGCGGGTTTTTTATGGTTTTGGGCGGGTTTGGGATGGTGGACAGTTGGCGGTTGTTTCGGAGGTGTTGGCAGCTCAGGCAACCTCAAACTCGGCACACGAACAAAAACCCCCAGATGCTATGCTAGCCACAACAGAGCAACCCCTAAAGCAGCACGCATGCACCCACTCCCCTCCACCGAGACGACGTCCAAACAACGCATCCGTTTCGGCATCATCCTGCTTCCCAACTTCACGCTGACGGCGTTCTCTGGCTTCGTCGACCTGCTACGCCTATCCGCCGACGAAGGCGACTTCAGCAAACCGGTCCGTTGCTCATGGAGCGTGATAGGCGAAACGCTGGCCCCCGTGCGCGCAAGCTGCGGCATCCAGATCACCCCTTGGGAAACCTTCGATAACGCGGAACCCTTTGACTACGTCGTCGTGGTAGGCGGCCTGCTGCACTCCGGCCCGGCGGCCAACGACGCAACCCTGGCCTTCATCCGCCGCGCCGCCGCAACCGACGCCACCTTGGTCGGCATGTGCACCGGCGTGTTCTCACTGATGCGCGCAGGCGTGCTGGAAGGTCATCGCATCTGCGTGAGCTGGTTCCACTACTGGGATTTCATCGAACGCTTTCCGTCCGTCGACGAAAAAACGTTAGTCGCCGATAGACTCTTCGTCATCGACCGCAGACGCATTACCTGCTCCGGTGGCCGCGCCTCGATCGACGTCGCCGCCGCAATCCTGCTGCGTCATTTCGAAACCGCCACGGTGCAAAAAGCGCTGCGCATCCTGCTGGTCGACGACATGCAGAAAGGCAACGCACCGCAACCGCATCCCCCTGGTCTCGCGCCCGCCACGCATCCGAAAGTAAAACGCGCCATCCTGCTGATGGAACAGCACGTAGGCCGCTCGCTATCGCTCGACGAGCTGGCCGGCAAGCTCGACCTCTCACCGCGCCAACTCGAACGTCTGTTCAAGGCCGAAACCGGCAAGGCGCCGCAGGCCTACGCGAAGCAGGTGCGTTTGCGCACCGCCGCGTGGCTGCTGACCAGTTCGGATAAAACGGTCGCCGATATCGCGTCGAGTTGCGGCTTCTCCGATGCATCGCATCTGGGCCGCGAATTCCGCAAACAATTCGGTTTGCCGCCCATGATGTACCGCGAGCAACGCGGCACGGCGGAAGCCGTGGACGACGGCGCCGGTTACGACGAAACGTTCCCGGGCCGCGCTCAGGCGATTTAAAGCAAAAACGGCTTTCGCGCCACTCATGCGGCGCGAAAGCCGTTCAAGTCAATTTCACTGCCCCGCTACATAAGCCTTCACCGCCGGCAGTCCATCCTTGCCGTCAAACGTCTTCACGCCCGCGAGCCACTTGTCCAGCACCGCCGGGTTCGCCTTCAGCCAATCCTTCGCGGCCTTGTTCGGGTCGGTCTTGTTCATGATCGGCAGCATCACGTGGTTCTCGATATCGGTCGTGAAGTGCAGATTCGACACCAGCTTCGCGACGTTCGGGCAACGCGTCGAGTAATCGTTCGGCACCACCGTCAACACGCGCGCTTCACCGTAGTTCGGACCGAATACGTCGTCGCCGCCGGACAGATAATCGATCTTCATCTGCACGTTCATCGGATGCGGTTCCCAGCCGAGGAACACGATCGGCTTCTTCTCGCGAATCGCGCGATTCACCTCGACCAGCATGCCGGCTTCGCTCGATTCCACCAGTTTGAATTTACCCAGCCCGTACTGGTTGCTGTCTATCATCTTCTTGATCAGCGCATTGCCGTCGTTGCCCGGCTCGATCCCGTAGATCTTGCCGTCGAGCTTGTCGTAGTTCTTCGCGATGTCGCTAAAGTTCTTGATGCCCGCCTGATACTCGTAATCCGGCACCGCCAGCGTGTATTTCGCGCCGGTCAGGTTCGGCGCGGGCAGCACGGTGAGCTGACCGGCCTTCCTGAACGGATCGATCATCGGGTCCATGGTGGGCGACCAGTAGCCGAGGAACACGTCGATCTGTTTGCTCTTCACGCCGGCGAACGTGATCGGCACCGAGGCGATCGTCCTGGTCGGCTTGTAGCCGAGCCCTTCGAGCACCGTCGACGCCAACCCGGTGGTGGCCGCGATATCGGTCCAGCCGACGTCGGCGAACCGCACGTCGCGGCAGGTGGCGGGATCCGCAGCGAACACAGACGACACAGACAGCGCACACAACGACGCAGCCCACAAACGTTTCATGGCATTCCCTCAGAGTAGTTGATGCTCGACTGGTTTTATTAAACGGATTCTGTCAGTGAGACTTTGTGGAAGCCGGCGTTTTCATGCCGACGTTTTCACGCGGAAAGTCGCCGCTCGACACTCGGCGCATGCCCGAACTGCGCGCGATACGCCTTGCTGAAATGGCACGGCGAATGAAACCCGCAGACCGCGGTGACACGTCCGATCGATGCGTCCGTATTGCGCAGCAACTCGCGCGCGCGACGCAGCCGCAGCGTCAGGTAGTAATGCGTGGGCGACACACTCAGGAACATCTTGAACATGCGCTGCAAATGACGTTGCGACAGATGCACGAGCCGCGCGAGTTCGTCGAGCGAAAGCGGCTCCTCGATGTTCGCTTCCATCAGCCGCACCACTTCGATCAATTCCGCGCGCGAAAATCCGACCCGTGCGTCGACCGGAATGTGCTGGTAGTCGGTCGAACCGCGAATCCGCTCGACGATAAACTGCTCCGACACCTGCGCCGCCACCGCGTGTCCCAGCCGCATGCCGACGAGGTTCAGCATCAGATCGAGCGGCGCCGTGCCGCCGGTGCAGGTCATCCGGTCGCGATCGATCACGAACAGTTCGTCGGCGAAACGCACGTGCGGATAACTTTTGTTCAGCGGCGACATGTCCTCCCAATGCACGGTGGCGCGATAACCGTCGAGCAGGCCCGCCGCCAGCAGCGCATACGGCCCGGTGCAAATGCCGCCGAGCGGAATGCCTTTGGCGGCGACATCGCGCAGCAGCGCGATCACCGTCTCGTCCACGTATTCGCGCACGTGCCAGCCGGCGCACACGAACAGCACATCCGGCAGGCCGGCTTCGGCCAGCGTCGTGGTGGGCTTCACGGTAATGCCGTTGCTGGCGCGCGCCGGCTCGCCGTCCGGCGTGATCACCGACCAGCGGTAGTGCTCCGCGCGGCCCACGTAGTTGGCCATGCGCAGCACCTCGACCGCGCTGGTGAACGCGATCATCGAAAAGTTCGGCAGCGTCAGAAAGCCGACGTGCGCGAGCCCGGACAACGGCGAATCGGCGGGGGCGTCAACCGGCGTGATCGCGTCGCGCTTCATCGGCGGCTCAGCCGTGTTGCGCCGCCGGCTCGCGGCGCACTTTCATCAGACCGCGCAAGCCTGAAAGCAGCGGTGCGCGCGCCATGCCCGGCGCACGGCCGAAGCTTTCGGTAATCCGGTCGAGAATGATCGCGAGCATCACCACGGAAAGCCCGCTTTCGAAACCGAGCCCAATGTCGAGCCGTTGAATACTCGCCAGCACGTCGTTGCCGAGACCGCCCGCGCCCACCATCGACGCAATGATCACCATGGAGAGCGCCATCATGATGGTCTGGTTCACACCGGTCATGATGGACGGCAGCGCGTTCGGAAACTGCACCTTGTAGAGCAGTTGCCACGGCGTGCAGCCGAACGCCTGCCCGGCTTCGACGATTTCGCGGTTCACGTGCTTGATGCCGAGCGACGTAAGGCGCACCGCCGGCGGCATCGCGAAGATCACCGTGGAGAGAATCCCCGGCACACGGCCGAGGCCGAACAGCATCGCGGCCGGAATCAGGTAGACGAAGGCCGGCATGGTCTGCATCAGATCGAGCACGGGGCGCACGATCATTTCGACGGTGCGGCTTTTCGCGGTCCAGATGCCGAGCGGCACGCCGAGCAGCAGACTGATCAAGGTCGACGACAACGTCAGCCCGAGCGTGATCACCATCTGATCCCAGAAGCCGGTGCCGTAGATCAGCAGCAACGCGAGCAGCGTGAACGTGGCGAAACGCCAGCCGACCCGCCACAAACCGATGCCCACGAAAAACGCCATCAGCGCCCACATCGGCACGGCCTGCAGGCCGTGTTCGACCAGCGCGGCGAAGCTCTCGATCACCTTGCCGATGGAATCGAACGTTTTGGCGTCGTGATCGAGCAGGTAGTGAACGCCGTGATCGACCCAGGCGCCAAGTGGAATGACTTCAGACATGGGAACCTCGATGACGCGTGAGAACGTTCAGCACGTTCGTCTTGTTGACCGAACCGCAATAGGAGCCGTCCGCCTCGACGACCGGCAGCGGCGCGCGACTCGCCACCACGCGTTCGACCACGTCGTCGAGCGGCGTGGTGCGGCGGATGCATTCGATGTGATTGAGTTGCGGCGACGCGCTGCCCATCGCATCGCGGCACACGAAGCCGCGAAACTTGCGCTCGCCGTCGAGCACGAACGCGTAGTCGGCGCTGCCGTTCAGCGTGGCGGCCACGCTCGACGCGTCGATCGGTTGCGAGTGCTGCATCAGCGGCACGGCGTCGGTCTGCATCAGGTCGCCGGCCGTCAGATAGCGGCTGGTGTCGATGCCTTCGAAGAACGCCCGCACGTAGTCGTCGGCGGGGTTGGTGATGATTTGCTGCGGCGTGCCGACCTGCACGACCTTGCCGCCCTCCATGATCGCGATGCGGGTGCCGATGCGCATCGCCTCTTCCAGATCGTGCGACACGAACAGGATGGTGCGTTGCTGCTCGCGCTGCAGATCGAGCAGCACGTTCTGCATTTCCTTGCGCTTGAGCGGATCGAGCGCGGAGAACGCCTCGTCCATGATCATCAGCGACGGGTTGACCGCCAGCGCACGCGCCAGCCCCACGCGCTGCTGCATGCCGCCCGACAGTTGCGCGGGCAACTTCTCCGCGAACGGCGCGAGGCCGACCTGTTCCAGCACGGTCATGGCGCGCTGTTCACGCTCCTTGCGGCTCACACCCGCCACTTCGAGGCCGAAGGCCGCGTTGGACAGCACGGTGCGCTGCGGCATCAGCGCGAAGGACTGGAACACCATGCTCATGTCCTTGCGGCGCAGCGCCGTCAATTCGGCGCGCGGCACGGCGGCCACGTCGCGACCGTCGATCAGCACCTTGCCGGCGCTCGGCTCGACGAGCCGGTTGATCAGGCGGATCAGCGTCGACTTGCCGGAGCCGGACAGCCCCATCAGCACGAAGATCTCGCCTTCCTTAACCTCGAACGACACGTTATGCACGCCGACGATCTGACCGGTTTGCGCGAACACGTCTTCTTTCGTCGCGCCGCCGGCCAGCATGTTGAGTGCCTGTTTCGGGTTCGTGCCGAACACCTTGCACAGCCCTTCGACCACGACCTTGGGGGAATTCATTGAATGCTCTCCTCTCCTATTGCTGCAGTGGCGGACGTCCGTCCGCGCTGTGCATACATAGTTGCCAGAAAAAAGTACGCGTTGCCGACTATTTGCGACAGGCACATGTGGAAATGCGACACCCAGCTCGCGCGAGAGTCGGCGCTGGACGGCCGGAGCCCTGCTGGATAAGGGTTTGACGAGGGTCTGGAGGGATCGGGCGGCGTGTCGCGCCAGAGCAAGTGATGGCGCCGAATGCGAAAAAACCCGCAGTCGGGCGGATGCGCCGTGCGGGTTGCGGCGATGCAGCACGGACGAGGGCACGCAGCGGCGCTACTACTTTCCGCGCACGGCGCACGGTCGCCCGGCTAAGGCGGACTTAAGGAGCGGCTGCTTATTCTGTTTGTGCGCGCCGATCAACCCGATCAGCGCAACGCCACCCCACTCCCGGAGAATCACCATGAAATCGCTGAAGCAACTCATGATCGTCGCGTCGATCGCCATCCTCCCGACCTTGTCGTTCGCGCAGCCTGTGGACGCGCAAGGCCATACCGGCGCAAACCTGCCGGCCGTCTCGGGGTTCGCTACGCACGCCAATCAGCCCGCGACGGCATCCACGTCGCAACAGGCGTTGCGCAACGGCTCGGAGTATGGCGACAACACCGGCTACGGCTCGTCGACGGCAGGATCGACGCAATCGTCGGTGCCGTCGGCCACGCCTTTCATCGGCAAGCACTCGCCAGTGTTCAATCATTGACGGCGTGCGCCCGAATGCCGCGGACTCGCGCGCGGCAAGCAAGCCGTATGTCGCGAGTCGTCGGGTTCCGCGCGCGGAACGCGCAGACAGGTACGGTAACTCATGGCGCGCGCGGAACCCGTCCGTTGTCCAGCAACGGGCCGCCTCGCAACGCCATCACTGCGGCGCGTGCGCCGCCCGAAAACCGCGCCGTCCCACCACCAACGCGAGCAATGCCGACACCGCGAGACTCGCCGCGACGACGTACAACCCCGCCGCATAACCCCCCGTCACGCTTTTCAACCAACCAATCGCGAACGGCCCGACAAACCCGCCCAGATTGCCGATCGAGTTGATCATCGCAATCCCGGCGGCGGCGCCCGCACCGGACAGAAACGTACTCGGCATCGCCCACAACGGCGCCTTCGCCGCGCTAATCCCGACATTCACGAGAACCAGCGCCAGCACCACCGCCACCGCCGTGTCCGCGACGCCGGCCCACGCCAGTCCAATGGCCGCCGCGACGCACGGAATCACCACGTGCCAGGTCCGCTCGCCACGCCGGTCGGAATGCCGCGCCCACCCGACCATGCCGAGCACCGCCAGCACGCTCGGAATCGCGTTCAACGCTCCGGTGCCCAACGCACTGAAACCGAACTGGCGGATGATCAACGGCGCCCACAAACCGAGCGTGTACAAGCCCGCCGAGGTGCCGAAATAAATCATCGCCATGATCCACACACGGCCGTCGCGCAGTGCCGCGAGCGCGCCGGCCGCATGGCCGGCCTGCGATTCGCGACCCATGCGCTCATCGCGCAGCGTGCCGATCAGCCAGGCTTTTTCATCGTCGGCGAGCCAGCTGGCTTTGTCCGGCGAATCGGTGAGCGCTTTCAGCACCACGAAGCCGAGCACGATTGCGGGAATCGCTTCGATGATGAACAGCCACTGCCAGTCCTTCAGACCCAACAACGCGGGCATCTGCATGATCGCGCCGGAAATCGGCGAACCGATCGCCGTCGACAACGGCGCGGCAGCCATGAACGCGGCCGCGGCCACCGCACGCTGACGGGCCGGAAACCACTGGCTCAGATAGAGAATGATGCCGGGAAAGAAACCGGCCTCCGCGACACCGAGCAGAAAGCGCAGCGTATAGAAGGAAGTCGGGCCGCTCACGAACGCCGACGCCGCCGACACCAGTCCCCACGTCACCATGACACGGGCAATCCACAGACGCGCGCCGACCTTGTTCAGAATCAGGTTCGACGGCACTTCGCACAGAAAGTAGCCGAGAAAGAAGATGCCGCCGCCGAGGCCGAACATGGTCGGCGTGAGGCCGAGGTCCTTGTTCATCGTGATCGCCGCAAAGCCGACGTTGACGCGGTCGAGGAAGCTCACAAAGTACAGCAGCATCACGAAAGGCAAAATGCGCCAGGTGAGCTTGCGAACCACACGGGCTTGCAATTCGGTGTTCATGTCTCTGTCTCCGCTCTATCTCTGCAGGGTGCAGCGAGATCGCCCGTGACGGGCCGCGCCCGGGCGTTATGTTCTCGTATCGCGCGCCCGGAGGCGCGCGGTGCTTCAGGTGCTGCCGACGTTGCCGCTGCTTCAGGCGGCCTTGACGTCGGCGGCCGTCGTCTTGCCCGCCGCCTCCGACGCCAGCAAGGCACACACCGCGTCCGTTACCTGCGCCGTGGTCGCGCTGCCGCCCAGGTCGCCGGTATGCAGCGACGGGTCCGCTGTGATGCGTTCGATCGCGGCCATCAATTGCCGCGCGGCGGCGTCTTCGCCGAGATGCTCGAGCATCATCACCACCGACCAGAACGTGCCGACCGGATTGGCGAGCCCTTTGCCCATGATGTCGAACGCGGAACCGTGGATCGGCTCGAACATCGACGGATAACGCCGCTCGGGATCGAGGTTGGCGGTCGGCGCAATGCCGAGGCTGCCGGCCAGCGCGGCGGCGAGGTCGCTCAGAATGTCCGCGTGCAGATTGGTCGCGACGATCGTGTCGAGCGTGGCGGGACGGTTGACCATGCGCGCGGTGGCCGCGTCGACCAGTTCCTTGTCCCAGCGCACGTCCGGAAACTCCTGTGAGATCTGCACGGCGATCTCGTCCCACATGACCATGGCGTGGCGCTGCGCATTGCTCTTGGTGATCACCGTCAGCAGCTTGCGCGGCCGTGACTGCGCGAGCCGGAACGCGAACCGCAGAATCCGTTCGACGCCGGCGCGCGTCATCATCGACACGTCGGTGGCGACTTCGATCGGATGCCCCTGATGCGCCCGGCCGCCGACGCCCGCGTACTCCCCTTCCGAATTCTCGCGGACGATGACCCAGTCGAGGTCTTGCGGCGCGCAGCGTTTCAACGGCGCGTCGATGCCGGGCAGGATTCGCGTCGGACGCACGTTCGCGTATTGATCGAAGCCCTGGCAGATCTTCAGGCGCAACCCCCACAGCGTGATGTGATCGGGAATATGCGGATCGCCCGCCGAACCGAACAGGATCGCGTCCTTGTCGCGCAACGCGTCGAGTCCGTCGGCCGGCATCATCACGCCATGCTCACGGTAGTAGTCACCGCCCCAGTCGAAATTCTCGAATGCGAAGCCGAACGTGTCGCTACGCGCGGCGATCGCCTCGAGCACGCGTTGCCCCGCAGGCACGACTTCCTTGCCAATGCCGTCGCCGGGAATGGTGGCGATGCGATAGGTTTTCATGAGCGTCTCCGTCTGTTGTGAGGGTATGAGCCGCATCGTAGATCGGCGACGGTCCGTGCAAACGCTGCTAGACTCAAAGCATCCTTAACTTCAGGTTAATAATGGGTCGCAGCGTATGACCGCCTCGATACAACCGGACGACCTCGCCTTCTTCTCCACGCTGGCCGCCAGCGGCAGTCTAACCGCGGCGGCACGCGAACTCGGCCTGAGCACGGCGGCCGTCAGCAAGCATCTGGCGCAAATGGAACTGCGCGCGGGCGTCTCGCTGGTGAACCGCACCACGCGGCGCATGAGCCTCACGCCTGAAGGCGAGCTGTACCTGACCCGCGCGCGGCGCATTCTCAGCGAAATGGACGACCTCGCGCAGTTGCTCGGCGGCTCGCAGGCGGCGCCCAAGGGTCTGCTGCGCGTGAACGCGACGCTCGGTTTCGGCCGCAGCCACGTCGCGCCGCTGATCTCGCGTTTCGTGCGGCGTTTTCCGCAAGTGGACGTGCAGCTGCAACTGTCGGTCGACCCGCCGCCTATAAGCGAAGACGCGTTCGATGTCTGCGTGCGTTTCGGCGAACCGCCCGACGCGCGCGTGATCGCGCGCAAGGTGGCGCGCAATCGTCGTCTGCTGTGTGCTTCGCCCGCTTATCTGGCCGAGCGGCGCGCGCCGCGCAGCCCGGCCGAACTGGCGCAGCACAACTGCATCGGCATCCGTCAGGGCGACGACGGCTACGGCCTGTGGCGGCTTACCAGCGGACGCGGCGCGACGGAGAAAACCGAAACGGTGCGCGTGCGCGGCAACCTCACCACCAACGACGGCGAAATCGCCGTGAAATGGGCGCTCGACGGCCAGGGCATTCTGATGCGCGCGGAGTGGGATATCGCCGACTATCTCGCCGACGGCCGGCTTGTTCACGTGCTGCCCGACTACCGCACGCCCGGCGCGGATATCTACGCGGTGTACCCGCAGCAGTTGCAGATGACCGCGCGCGTCAAGGCGTTCGTCGACATGCTGGTCGAGACGCTCGGCGCGCGCGAGTCGAAGTAGGCGGCTACCGTACGCAGCCGATTTTAGTTCTGCAATGCAGAACTAACGGAATGGTGGTAGATGCACGGATTCAAACGGGATAAAGCCGCCCGAGCCATTGCTCACAATGTATTACAGGGAAAATCAAGCGTGAGCCTTGCGCCAGGTGTTTTCCCTATTTAGGCCTGCATTGCAGTCCAACCAGCAAAATCCCTCGTTGACATCGCACGAACGGTCGTGCGAAATTGCGCCTGCATCCTGCACGGAAACACGTAATCGGTGAGCCCCCCGCCACGCCGGCCCGCACAACGGAGCCAGCGCCAGGACGTCAGGCAAGCTCACCCGAGGCGCTGACCAGCCAAGTCGATAGTTCGCATCCCTGATGAGCCTGGGAGGGCTCGCTGTCGCCTGTTGAAAACGATTCGCGCCGCAGATCGCCCGCACGTTGCAATACAAGCATTACTTCGCCAGTTCACTCGATTCCAAAACCAGGGAGACACGAAGCATGCCGGCACATCATCGCAATCGAGTTGGAGTCGTTCTCGGCATCATGGGTGCCTGCGCGCTGGGATCGATCCCGTGCGCGCGGGCTCAAAGCAGCGTCACGTTGTACGGCATCGTCGACGGCTCGCTTCTTTACACCAGCAAAACGCTCAACCCGGCGACCGGGCAAAGCGCCGGTCATCAATACTCGTTCACCGACAGCGGCCTGTCCGGTTCGCGCTTCGGCATGCGCGGCACGGAAGATCTGGGCGGCAACACACGGGCGATTTTCGAAATCGAAAGCGGTATCAGCATCGCGAACGGCTCGCTCAACAATTCCAACGGCAACGAATTCGGCCGCCAGGCGTGGGTCGGCATGGACGGCAGCTTCGGCACGATCAAGGCCGGCCTGCAGTTCTCGCCGTTCTTTCTTGCGGTGTACGACTTCGATCCGCGTCAGATGTCGTATTTCGGCAGCGGTCTGGTGACCTATCTGAACAACGTCTACGTGACCGGTCTGTTCAATCCGAATGCGGTGTCGTACACGTCGCCAGAAATCGCCGGTCTGCAGGCGAGCGCGATGATGGCCCTGGGCGGCAGCGCGGGCGACTTTCAGGCGGGCCGACAGTATTCGGCGAGTCTGCGCTATCACCTCGGTTCGCTGACAGTCGACGCCGCGCTGTACAGCGGCAATGCGGGCGGCAGCGCCGCGTCGATCGCGATTCCCAGCGTGGTCGAATTCAACGGCCGCGCGCTCGGCGCGAGTTACACGTTCAACAATCTGATCGTCAAGGCGTCGTACGTGCAGTACAAGATCGCCGGCTCGTTCAACGATCGCGTGTATTCGGGCGGCGCCAGTTACCACATCACCCCGGCGCTCAACATCGACGCCGGCGTGTACGTCACGCGCGACGGCAACAGTTCGGCGAACAATTCGATTCTGGCGTCGAGCGGGCTCGAATACTCGCTCTCCAAGGCGACTGCGGTGTACGGCCAGGTCGGCTTCGTGACCAATCACGGCGCGATGCACACGGGGATTTCCGTCAACAACGCCTTGAACGAAGCGACAGGCACCGCGGCCGGCGTGAACGTCGGTATCCGCCATATGTTCTAGCGTGGCGGCGAGGCGCGGGCCGGAGCCGCCAGGCGGACAGCAACAGAAACCGGACGTGATGTTTATCGGCGGCCCCTCTGAACCAACAGGACTGCACCGCCACGGAACAATCCGCAGAGCGTGACCGGTGTCGACGATCACGGCGGTTTCGTGATCGGCAATCCGCTCGCGGTAGTGGTTCAGGGCGGACGGTTGAAGTCGGCGACATTAAGCACGCTGACGGCGGCGAAATAATGAAGCGCTGGGCCCGCGCGAAAAGAAAGGCGACGTTTGAAGTTCATTCAAACGCCGCTTTTTCGTGGGCGCTTCACGTCGGCGTGGAGAAACAGCCGCCGCGCAATTCACCGACGCGCTAGCGTGCGAAACGGCGCCGCCAATCCGTGACGCAGACGAGCGGTTCATCGAGTAACGCATCGCGCCATGTCATTGCGACGCGCCTCCATGACCGTCACCGTTGTCACCACGGGCCGCCGCCGTACGCGCCGCGTCTTCTTCCTGCAACTTGCGCCACAGAATCTTGCCGCTACCGGATTTCGGCAACGACGTCACGAATTCGACGATACGCGGCGCTTTGTACGGCGCCATCTGCTCATGCGACCAGTCGATGATTTCCTGCTCGGTGAGCGTGCCCGCGTGCGCTTCGTCGGGGACCACCAACGCCTTGACCGTCTCGCCGCGTTTCTCGTCTTTCACGCCGATCACGCACACCTCGTGAATCGCCGGATGCCGGTACATCAGCGCCTCCACTTCCGCCGGCCACACCTTGTAGCCGGACGCGTTGATCATCCGCTTCAGGCGGTCGGTCATGAAGAAGTAACCGTCTTCGTCGATATGACCCAGGTCGCCGGTGCGCAGAAAGCGCTTGCCGTCGAGTTCGACGAACGCTTCGTCGGTGGCCTTCGGATTGCGCCAATAGCCTTGCATGACCTGCGGCGCATTCACGACGATCTCGCCGGTTTCGCCTTGCGGCAATTCCTGCAGCGAAGCCGGATCGATCACGCGCGAATCCACGTCGAACACGGGAATACCGAGGCATTGCGCTTTTGGACGATGCGGCGGATTGATGTGCGTGCCCGCAATCGTTTCGGTCATGCCGTAGCCTTCGACGTAATCGAGCCCGGTCAGCGCCTTGAGTTTCCTCGCGATCGCGTCGGGCATGGCCGCGCCGCCGCCGCGCGCGCCGCTCAGGCTCGACAGATCGTAGTCCCCGAGTTTCGGGTTCGACAGAAAGTCGACCATCATCGTGGAGATCGATTGCCACGCAGTCACGCGATAGCGCTGCATGCATTGTGCGGCGGCTTCGCGATCCCAGCGCGGCATCAGCACGATGGTGGCGCCGGAATAAATCGCGGCGTTCATGCCGCCCTGCATGCCGGTCACATGGAACAGCGGCAACACGGACAGATACACCCCATCCGACGGCGACGCGAACCACACGCAGCCGCCCAGCAGCGTGCTCATCACGCTGCGATGCGTATGCATGCAGCCCTTCGGTTTGCCTGTCGTGCCGGACGTGTACGGCATCACGCACAGATCGTCGGCGCGGCTCGTGAGCGGCCCGGGCGTCAGGCGTCGATCGAGTACGTCCTGCCAGGCTGTGACGCCGAGCGTGGTGAACGTCTTGCGCGGCGCCGCGACGAATTCCGGCACGGCAATCGGCGACGGCCGCTTCAGATAATCGCTATACGTCGCGACGATAGCGTGCTCGATGCCCTGCCCCGGCCCGTTGCCGATCAACGGCTCGACATTCGGAAACAGACACTGCGGCGCGATGAGGGTGGTCGCGCCGCTGTCCTCGACGTAATGCGCCAGCTCGGCGCTCAGGTTCATCGGGTTGACCGGCACCACGACGGCATTCGCCCGCAGAATGCCGTAATACGCGACGATCCATTGCGGACTGTTCTGCATATACAGCAACACGCGATCGCCCGCCTCGACATGGCACTCGTGCTGCAGAAAACCCGCGACCCGTTCGGCCTCGTCCTTGAACTCGGCGAACGTGATCGGGGTGTCGTAGAAAATGATGAACGGCTTGTCGGGAAAGCGCGCCGCCGATACCTCGGCGTTATAGAACAGATTGGTTTCCGGCAGCGTCAGATGCAACGGCACTTGCGGCGGCCAATGCGGATGATGAAGCTGATTCATGACCTCTCCTGGCGAACCCGCGTTCAAACGACGATAGACCCACCATCCACCGCGAAATACTGGCCGGTGATATGACGCGACGCTTCACTCGCGAGGAACACAATCGGGCCCTTGAGATCTTCGTCGCCACCCAGACGCTGCAACGGCGTGCGCGAGACGATGGTGTCCTCGAGTTGATCGAGCAATCCCGCCGACATCTTCGACGGGAAAAATCCCGGGCAGATCGCGTTGACGTTGATGTTGTACTTGCCCCATTCCGCCGCGAGCGCTCGCGTGAAATTGATCGCCGCGGCCTTCGACGTGTTGTACGCAATCGTATTCATGCCCGGCGGCGACCCCTTCAATCCCGCCACCGAAGCGATATTGACGACCTTGCCCGCGCGCCGCGGAATCATGCTGCGTTTGCCGACTTCGCGCGCGAGGAAAAACGGCGCGTTGACGTTCAGGTTCATCACCTTGTGCCACGCTTCGTCGGGATAGTCTTCGGCGGGTGCGCCCCACGTGGCGCCCGCGTTGTTCACCAGAATATCGATGCGGCCATGCACCCCTAGTACTTCATCGACCAGCCCCGGAATGCCCTCGAAACGCTGCAGATCGTTGACCACCGTTTTTACTTCGATACCGCGGCTTTGCAGATGGGTTTTCGCTTCCGCCAACTCATCCGTCTTGCGCGCGGTGATGGCCACACGGCAGCCCATTTCGCCGAGCGCTTCGGCCATTTGCAAACCGAGTCCACGCGAACCGCCGGTGATCAGTGCAACCTTGCCGTCCAGTTGAAACAGGTCTTTCACAGACATGCGGTGCTCCTCCATTTGTTCTGCAATGCAGATTTGAATTCCAGTTTTTTTCGACCATCATACGTGCCGGAATTCGGCCTGTAAATAAAAGCACGCCCATTCACTTTTGTTATAGACTGGCATGCGATCTTTGATCGGCGGAGGATCGGGACTTACCCGAATACCGCGCTTTTCCATCGCGCTGTGCGGATGGTTTAAGGTGTGTTTTTCGCACGCCATGTCTAGCTGTTCTGCATAGCGGCTTATCTTCGAACGGGTCTTCTTTCATGCAAGAAGCGCTTATCATCAACTCGCGAGATCTGGCGTTCCAGCTGTTCGAGGTGCTCGAGGCCGAGACGCTCACACGTCGCGCGCGGCACGCGGACCACAGCCGCGAAACCTTCAACGCGGCGCTCGACACCGCGCACGCGGTCGCCGCCGAAAAGTTCGCCACCCACAACCGGCTGTCCGACGAACACGAACCGCAATTCGACGGTGAGCGGGTCAGCGTGCCGAACGAAGTGAAAGAGGCGCTGGACGCATTGCGCGCCACCGGTTTTCTCGCCGCGGGTAAAGACTACGAATGGGGCGGCATGCAATTGCCCTCGGTGATTTCATTTGCCTGCCTGTCGCTTTTCAAGAGCGCCAACATCGCCACCGCGTCTTACGCAATGCTGACCACGGCGAATGCGAATGTCATCGAGCGTTTCGGTAGCGCGGTGCAGCAACGCAAGTACCTGCAGGCGCTCTTCGAAGGCCGCGCGTTCGGCACCATGGCGCTCACCGAACCGCAAGCCGGCTCAAGCCTGTCCGATCTCGTCACCAGCGCCACGCTCAACGCGGACGGCACCTATTCGATTCGCGGCAACAAAATTTTCATATCGGGCGGCGACCACGAGTTGAGCGAGAACATCGTGCATCTCGTGCTCGCGCGCATTCCCGGCGGGCCGCCGGGCGTCAAGGGCATTTCGCTCTTCACGGTGCCGAAGTACCACGTCAATGAAGACGGCAGCCGCGGCGCGCGCAACGACGTCGCGCTGGCCGGGCTGATTCACAAGATGGGCTGGCGTGGCACGACCTCGACCCTGCTGTCGTTTGGCGAGCGTGGCGCGTGCATCGGCGAACTGGTGGGCGAACCGCATCACGGTCTCGCTTATATGTTCCACATGATGAACGAGGCGCGTATCGGCGTCGGACTCGGCGCGGTGATGCTCGGCTATCGCGGCTATCTGGCGTCGCTCGACTATGCGCGCGAGCGGCCGCAAGGACGTCGCCCGGACAACAAGAATCCGCTCGATCCGCAACTGCCCCTGATCGAGCATGCGGACGTGCGCCGCATGCTGCTGGCGCAGAAAGCCTATGTGGAAGGCGCGTATGCGCTGTGTCTGTATGCGGCGCGTCTGGTCGACGAACAGAACACCGGCGAGAGCGAAAGCGCACGCGCCGAAGCGGGCCTGCTGCTCGATCTGCTGACACCGGTGGTGAAATCCTGGCCGTCGCAATGGTGTCTCGAAGCGAATAGCCTCGCGATCCAGATTCACGGCGGCTACGGTTATACGCGGGAATATCCGGTCGAGCAGTTCTATCGCGACAACCGTCTGAACATGATTCACGAGGGCACGCACGGCATTCAGGCCATCGATCTGCTGGGCCGCAAAGTGGTGATGAAACAGGGCGCCGCGCTCAAGCAACTGGAACGCGAGATTCAAAGCACACTGAAGGCCGCGCACGCTCACGCGCCGCTGCAAGCCCATGCGGACGCATTGGGCGAAGCATGGCGCGAATTGACTGGCACAGTGGAAGCCTTACTGCCCACGCTCGCTCACGAAAGCGAACGCGCGCTCGCCAATGCGAATGCTTTTCTCGAAGCATTCGGCCATATCGTGATGGCGTGGACGTGGTTGCGGCAGGCGGTCGTTGCGAGTGCCGCGCTGCCGAAGGCGAACAACACGGCGGACATGGACTTCTATCGCGGCAAGCTGCATGCGTGCCAATGGTTCTTCCGTTGGGAATTGCCGCGTGTCTCGCTGATGCTCACCACGTTGCGCGGTCTGGACGACACCACGCTCAGCATGGCGCCGCAGTGGTTCTGATGCAGATGTGCCCCGACAAGCTGCCGCTCAATGCGACAGCGCCGTTTCCAGTTGCGTCACGACATCGATCAGGCGCGGCCGCACTTCTTCGAGCAGAAACTCTTTGGAGAGCTTGAACGACGGGCCGCCCACATTGATCGCCATGATGGGCAGCTCGCCGCCCGGCTGGAATGCGCGCGCGATGCCGTTCACGTCTTTCTGCCAGTCGCCGAACGACGTCGTCACGCCGAGCGTGCTGTAATCGTCGAGCGCTTTTTCAATGCCACGGCGGGTTTTAGGCCACGCGACATGATCGAGTTCGCGCACCTGCTCCATGAAGCTCAAACGATCGTGCTCGGGAATCGCCGCCAGCCAGGCACGCCCGATCGCGGAGGTGGCGACCGGAATGCGCGAGCCGACTTCGAGCGTCAATGTGAGCGCGACCGAGCCCCGGCAGTTCTCCACGTAGATCATTGAGAGCCTATCGCGCGTGCCCAGCGACACCGTCGCGCCGGAGATGTCGGCCAGCTCCTGCATGACCGGCCGCGCGATCTTGCGCACGTCGAGACGCGCCAGCATCGCGCTGCCCAATGCCAGCGAAGCCGTACCGAGCCGGTATTTACCGCTCTCTTTCAGATGGATCAGATAACCGAGCAACGTGAGCGTATGGGTCAGCCGCGAGACGGTGGACTTCGGCAGCCGGCAACGCAACGCGAGCTCCTGATTGCTCAGCGACTTGTCGCCTGAACGAAAACACGCGAGCACTTCGAGTCCGCGCGCGAGCGCCGTGACGAAGTGCCGATCGTCCTTATGCGCTTCGTGCGCGGTGCGGCTGGCGAGCGGCGCCTGAGCGCCGACGGAGGCCGCCGACGCGCGCGCAGGATCGGCGGCATCGTGACTGTCGGCAGGACGCTCGGCCGGGCTGTGATGGGTTTTGCTCAAAACGGAACGCGCTCCCGCGAAACGGCTGTATTTGAAGGACAAACCGCGCCCAGGGATCGTCGGCGATCCGGGTCGCGGAATTATAGTCTGAAACTTTGAGCGCTCTGAACGGTTGCCCTGGCACGTCGGAAGCAGCGCGGCGGGCGCATTGAAACACGCCACACCGAGGCCAGTTTTTCCAGCATGAGCGCGTTGGCTGGAGTATTGTTTAAGCGCGCCGGGAGCGCCGCGGCATCACTCTTCTACAAGACAGGGTGCTCCTCGTGGGCGGAAACGTGCTCGCAAGCGCGAGGTTTTTTGCATGCAACGAAGCGACATCAACTTTTCGAGGATGGAGAAAACGTGAAAACAGTCAATCTTTTGAAGGCGCTCGGCATTGCATTGTGTGTGGCGACCGCGTCCAGCGCCTACGCCCAGGCAAGCGATGCGATGGCGTCCGGCGATATGGGCATGGCGGCGCCGAGTGCAAAATCCATGAAGAAGACGGACCGCACGCTGGGCCTGCAAGTGCGCAAGGCACTGGCCAAAGCCCAGGGCTTCGACATCTCGAACGTGTTCGTGCGGGCTCGCGGCGGTGCGGTGACGTTGACTGGATCGGTGCCTGACGGCGCGCAGATTCCGCAAGCGGAAGAAGTCGCCAAGGGGGTGGCGGGCGTGAAGTCGGTGAACAACAAACTCACCATTGGCACGCAAGGCGGCGGCGGCGGTTAAACGCCGGGGCGCTAGCCGAGGTACTAACGTCGAACGAGGCCGACGAGGTAGCGGCACACCTCGTCGCCCGCATTGAAGAATTCGCACTCGGCCGGCGCGCCGAGTTGCAGGCAGTCCCCCGCTTCGAGCCGGTAAATCTGGCGGCCCTCCCGAAACGTCAACACGCCCTGCGTGACCCAGATCTGCTGATGCTGAAACACAAACGCATCCGACGGATACGGGACTTTCACGCCCACGGGCAATTCGATCTCCAGCAACTCGAGCACGCCGCCGGTGGGCGGCGATATGCGCCGCCGGATATAACCCGTTTCCGGATCTTGCCAGACCGGTTGCAGCGCGCGGCGTGCGAGCCGCTCGCCGGTCTGCTCGGCAAGCGCGAGCAAGGTCGACAAGGTCAAACCGAACGCGCCCGACAACCGCCCGAGCACCGTTGCGGTGGGACTCGCCTCGCCGCGCTCGATCTTGCTGATCATCGCCTTCGAGACGCCGGAGCGCTCCGCCAGTTCGCTCAACGACCAGTTACGCGCCTCGCGCTCGGTCTTCACGCGCGACGAGATCGCTTGGGTCAGATCGACGGCAACGGATTCGGACATGGCAGCGAAGAGTTCGACAAAGTGAGCACCGGCGGATTATAGCGACGTGTTTTGCAGCATTCAGGCGTGGGCGTGAAGCGCCATATGGGCCACTCGCATTGCCACGCATCGGGCTCAATTAAAGCCCGGAATGATTGTCTTGCATAGTGATTTTTCGTCCACTATATTAAACGAAGCATTGCACCCGCCCGCATTCCCGTCCCCCGAACCGGAAGACACCATGCCGAAGGAAATCGTACTCAACGCATTCGACATGAACTGCGTCGGACACATCCAGCAAGGCCTGTGGACGCATCCGCGCGATCAGTCCACCCGCTATCTCGACCTGCAATACTGGACCGACTATGCCCGCACGCTGGAAGCCGGCCTGTTCGACGGCATCTTTTTCGCCGACGTGGCGGGCGTCTACGACGTCTACGGCGGCAATCCCGAGGCGGCCATTCGCGGCGCGGTGCAAGTGCCGGTCAACGATCCGACGCTGCTGATCCCGGCCATGGCAGCGGTCACGCAGCATCTGTCGTTCGGCGTCACGTCGAATCTCTCGGTCGAGCAGCCCTATCTGTTCGCGCGCCGCATGTCGACGCTCGATCATCTGACGCGCGGCCGGGTCGGCTGGAACATCGTCACCGGCTATCTGGACAGCGCTTCGCGCGCCATCGGCCTGACCGGCCAGATGGCGCACGACGACCGCTACGACCTCGCCGACGAATATATGGAACTGGTCTACAAACTGTGGGAATGCAGCTGGGAAGACGACGCCGTGCTGCGCGACCGCGAGCAACGCCTGTATGCGGACGCGTCGAAAGTGCATGTGATCCATCATCACGGCAAGCAGTACCGGGTGGACGCGATGCATCTCTGCGAACCCTCGCCGCAGCGCACGCCCGTGCTGTATCAGGCGGGCTCCTCCACGCGCGGCAAGCAGTTCGCCGCGGCGCACGCGGAATGCGTGTTCGTCAACGGCCAGGCGAAGCCCGCGGTGAAGGCGATCGTCGACGACATCCGCGCGCATGCCGTGGCCGCCGGCCGCCGCGCGGACGATATCAAGGTGCTGCTCGGGCAAACCATCATCACGGGTCGCACGGACCGCGACGCGCAGGACAAGTACGCGGACTATCGGCTTTACGTCAGTTCGGAAGCCGCACTCGTGCATGCGGCGGCGTCGCTCGGCATCGACTTCGCGCGCTACGACCTCGACGAACCGATCGAGACCGGCAAGAGCCAGGCGATCGTCTCGAACGTTGAAGCGATGACGCGCGCCGCCGGGCCGCAATGGACCAAACGCAAGCTGCTCGAACAGATGGTGCTGGGCAGCCGCCAGGCGCCGCTGGTCGGCTCGGCCGAACGGATCGCCGACGAACTGATCGCGTGGACCGAGGAAACCGGCGTGGACGGCTTCAATCTATCGCGCACGGTCGCGCCGGAATGCTTCGAGGATTTCATCGAACTGGTCGTGCCGATATTGCAGGAACGGGGGGCGTATAAGCGCGCGTATCGCAACGGCACGTTGCGTGAGAAGCTGTTCGGTCACGCGCGTTTGCCCGCCACGCACACAGCGGCGCGCTTTCGCTCGCCGGCCTGCGCGGTGGCGCAGCCGGTCTCCGAGGGAGGCGCTCATGCTTGACAAGCTCGGTTTCCGCGACGCCATGGCCGGACTCGGCACGGCCGTCAACATCGTCACCAGCGACGGCGCGGCGGGTCGCGCCGGCTGCACCGCGTCGGCGGTGTGCGGCGTGACGGACGAGCCGCCCACGCTGCTGGTCTGCATCAATCGCAGCAGCCGTAACAACGCGGCGTTTCGTGCCAACGGCAAACTTTGCGTCAACGTGCTGAGCGCCGAACAGCAGACGCTCGCGGCGCATTTCGCCAGCAGCGCGTTGCCGGTCGAGGCACGCTTCGCCGCCGCGCAATGGAATACGCTCGCGACCGGCGCGCCGGTGCT
Source organism: Paraburkholderia sp. BL21I4N1 (assembly GCF_002973525.1). Lineage (GTDB taxonomy): Bacteria > Pseudomonadota > Gammaproteobacteria > Burkholderiales > Burkholderiaceae > Paraburkholderia. The sequence continues at coordinate 60,836 of NZ_PVEN01000007.1, read as the reverse complement.
GAATGGCGCGCTCGCGTCGCTGGACTGCGAGATCGAATCGGTGACGGAGATCGGTACGCACACCGTATTCTTTTGCGCGGTGAAGGCCGCGCGGACGCAAGACGCCGGCGATGCGCTGATCTATTACGGCCGCCGTTACCATCGGGTCGGCGCGCGCTCGGTTCATGCAGCGCATGCCGCTGAATGTTGAATACGGCTCCGGCGGCATGAACGAAGCCCCGCGAAAGCGCCACGACACAGCGCTCAGAATCATGCCACCCGGCCCTCGATCCGCATGAAAAACGCACCGGCAAGCCCGTCCCCGCCGCTCGCCGCGATGGCGGGCAAAACACGTTCGCTTGTCATCCTCCTGCTCTGCCAGGTCGGCGCGATGAGCGTGTGGTTTTCGTCGTCGGCCGTCGTGGCGATCGTCAAACAGGCGCAAGGGCTCTCCGCGCTGCAAGCCACCTTGTTGACCAGCGCGGTGCAGGCCGGCTTCGTCGCGGGCACGGTGACGAGCGCGCTGCTGTCGCTCGCCGACCGCTTCGATCCGCGACGACTCTTCATGGCCAGCGCGTTGACGGCGGGCGGGGTCACGGCGTCGCTCGCGTTCATCGCGCCGGCGAGTCCGCTCGCGATTCTGCTGCGCTTTGTCACGGGCATCTGCATGGCGGGTGTTTATCCGGTCGGCATGCGGCTCGCCGCCACCTGGGCGAAAGGCGATCTCGGCCTGCTGATCGGGCTGCTGGTCGGCGCCCTTACCTTCGGTTCGGCGAGCCCACACCTGCTAGCGGCGCTCGGCGGCTCGAACTGGCGCGCGATTTACGGCATCTCGGCGGGCTGTGCATTGCTGGCCGGCGTCGCGATTCTGTTGTGCGGCGTCGGGCCGGGCATGGCGCGCGCGGTGCGCATCGACTGGACCGCGCTCGCCGCCGCGTGGCGCAATCCCGCGCTGCGGCTCGCGAATCTCGGCTATCTCGGCCACATGTGGGAGCTTTATGCAATGTGGGCCTGGCTCGCCGTGTTCCTGCAGGCGAGCTTCGCGGCGGCCGGCCTGCAACAGCCGCGCGTGGCCGCCGAATGGCTGACCTTCGGCGCGGTCGCGGCCGGCGCGCTCGGCGCATGGCTCGGTGGCGTGCTGGCGGATCGCCTCGGCCGCACCACGCTGACAATTGGCGCCATGGCGATCAGCGGCGCCTGCGCGGCGCTGATGGGCTGGCTGCCCGGCGCGCCGGTGTGGCTGATCGCAGCGGTCGCGCTTTGCTGGGGAGTCTCGGTGATCGCCGATTCGGCGCAATTTTCGGCGAGTATCGCGGAACTGGCGGAGCCGGCGTCGATCGGCACGCTGCTCACCGCGCAAACCTGCGCGGGGTTTCTGCTGACGCTAGTCAGCATCCATCTGGTGCCGGACGTGGTCGCGCTCGCCGGTTGGCGCGGTGCGTTCAGCATGCTGGCGATCGGTCCGCTGCTCGGCTGTGTCGCGATGCTGCGTCTGCGGGGCTTGCCTGACGCGCGGCGGCTCGCGGGCGGGCGGCGTTGAGCGGGAAGCGGGAAGTCGAGCCGGCAGTCGAGTCAGACGCGGCGCCAGGTTGAGCACCCAACAATCCGCAATAGGCTGAAGAAAAGTTAGCGATCCTAGCTTCCCCGCGCAGGCGCCTTTTCCGTCGAATTCCCCCTAAAATCCGCGCTGATCGGTATCAATCTTCATACCAGCGCCGACGTCACGGTTCATATTTCTCCATGACCAACTCGCGATCAGCCGATAAAATGCGCCCTTGCATGAAAGACGGCGGTCCGGCCTGACCGCTCAAACCCTTTCGCAGTCCTTTCACCCCACCCTATTCGTCGCATGAAAAGCAGCATCATGAGCCTGGCGGTCAACCGCCGCCACCGTCTTGCTGCGCTCGCGGTTTCCGGATTGATTCTGGGCACGGTGCTCGCGGTGCTGCCGGTCGCGCGTCTGCCGGCCACGACGATCGCACCGTTCCTGCCACTCTTCACGATGGCCGTCATCGCGACGGAAGGCCTCACCGCCTATCTGCTGTGGACGCAGTTCATGATTACGCGGGCAGCCTTTCTGGCTGCGCTGGCCGGCGCCTATCTGTACACGGCCTTCACCGTCGCCGTGCAGTTGCTGGCGTTTCCGGGCGTGTTCTCGGCCACCGGCCTGCTCGGCGCGAGTCCGCAAAGCGCGGTCTGGATCTGGGCGTTCTGGCACGGCGGTTCGCCGCTGCTGGTGGTGGTTGCGCTGGGGGTACGGCGGCGTTTTCCGACACCGCTGGTCGCACCGGGCGCGGCCGCTCGGGCGGGCGGCCTGCTCTTCGGCGGACCGCTACTACTGTCGATGCTGGCCTGCTACGTCGCGATCCGCCACGCGGACGCGCTGCCCGCTCTGGTCAGCGAAACATCGAAACATTGTATACGCGGCTACCGCATAGTCCGTCCGGGATCGGCATCGCGCTCGTCAGCGCGGCGGCGCTGCTTTGCCTCGTCGCCACGACACGCCTGCGCACCATGCTCGACCTGTGGCTCGGCGTCGCGATGCTGGCCGGTCTCGGCGATATCGTCATCACGCTGGCGGCGAATTCGCGCTTCAGCATCGGCTGGTATGTCGCGCGGGTCGCGTCGGTGCTGGCGTCGAGCACCGTGCTCGGCGTGCTGATCTGGGAAATCAGCCACCTGTACCGCGAATTGCACACCGCCAACGCGCGGCTGAGCGAATTCGCCGCGCGCGACGGCCTCACCGGTCTGTACAACCGCCGCTATTTCGACGAGCGTTATCCCGAAGCGCTCGCGCGCGCCCAGGCGTCCGCGTACCCGCTTTCGCTGATGATGGTGGACATCGACCACTTCAAACGCTTCAACGACACCCTGGGCCACCTGCGCGGCGACGACACGCTGACCGCCGTGGCCACCGTATTGCAATCGAGCTTGCGACGCAGCGGCGATTTCATCGCGCGTTTCGGCGGGGAGGAGTTCGTCGTGGTGCTGCCGGATTGCGGCGCGCAGATGGCGAGCCAACTGGCGGAACGATTGCGTGTGGCGGTGGTGCAGCGAGGCGTGGCGGCGCCGTTTACGCCGGCCGGCCGGGTGACGGTGTCGGTGGGTATCGCCACCACGCTGAACAGCGAGTTGGCAGCGCCGGACGTCCTGCTCGCCCAGGCCGACGCGGCGCTTTATCGTGCGAAGGAAGCCGGACGCAATCGCGTCGCGGCTTGAGGACTCGATCAACCCACCCAGTGTCCCGGGACCCATTGCCAGTGATTGCCTTCCCAGCGGTAGTGGCCCTTCACCCAGTGATAGCCGGGCGCGGGCGCGGCCGGGACCACTTCGACGAGCGGCGCGGGCTGTGCCGGCCGGGCCGGTTCCACGACGCAAGCGGACAAGACAGCGGCACAAAGACCCGCCATCGAAACAACGCGTACCGACGATCTGATTTTCATTTTTTCCTCTCCTGAGTGTTTTTTAGGTGAACCGGTTTTCTGCTACCTGCTTCGACTTCCTGCTTCTGCTTTTCCTAGGCCCGCACCACCCCCGTCAGCGGCCGCGCGGCTGAACCGAACAACGCGCTGGCCGTGCGCTGCGGATCGAGCCCGAGACTTTCACTGGCGCCGCCGGCAATCACCGCATCCAGCGACGTGGTCGGTTTCAGGTCGCGCGCTTCGTACAGCGCATGCGGCGCGAGGCCGGGCCAATCCGCGATCACCCGTCCACCGGCAACCGAGCCGCCCAGCACCATCGCCACCGACCCCGTGCCGTGGTCCGTGCCGCCCGTGCCGTTAGCGGCGGCGGTCCGTCCGAACTCCGTCGCCACCAGCACCGTGGTTTTGCTCCACAACGGCCCCATGCCGTCGCGCAACGACGCAAGCATCGTGTCGAGCGCTTTCAACTGATTGGCGAGTCGCGGATTCTGCGCACTGTGCGTGTCCCAGCCGCCGGTTTCTATCATCGCGATACGCGGGCCGTCGTCGCGCGACAGAAAGCCTGCCGCGAGCTTGCCGAGGCTGGCCGGGTCCTGGCGCGCGCCGGCGTCGCCCGCGAGACCGCGCGCCGCCATTGCCGAATCCCACAGCGGACGCAACTGCGCGTCCTGGTCATACAGTTGTGCGACGCGCGTGAGCAGATCGTCGGGCGCCTGCGGCAGCGCGGACGGCGCGTACGACGTCACCTGCGCCGCGCCGCGCAACGCCATCGGCACGGTCGGCGCGAAGGCGATCGCGTTTTCGCGCGTGGCGGGCAACTGGGCGACGAGCCGGTTCAGCCAGCCGTCCTTCATCTGATACGGCGCGGTGCCGCCGGTCTCCAGCACATTCTGGCCGTCGAAATGCGAGCGGTCGCGATAGGGCGACGCCACCGCATGCACGAACAGCGCCTGGCGGTTCGCATACATCGACGCGGTTTGCGCGAGCGCCGGATGCAACGCGAAAGTGCCGTCGAGCTTTGCTGCGTTCGATGTATCGATCGCCAGCGCGCCGCGCAGGCTCGCATAAGCCGGGTCGGCGTACGGCACGACGATGTTCAACCCATCGGCCGCGCCGCGCTGGATCACGAAGACGAAACGGCGATCGGTGGCGACACTCGCGAACACGATCTGCGGCGACACGAGAATCGCGCCGGCGCCTGCGGCGGCGACGCTCAGAAATTTGCGGCGTGACAACATGGCATTCATCTCCGTTGAAAATCCGGCGACACCAGCAACAGCGCGATCGCCGTCGAGGCACTCTCGGCGCGCGACACCGCCGTCGCGGTCGGCTCGCTGAGCGAACCGGCCGTCAAGGTCTGACCGAGGGACCGGGCGTCGAGCCGGTCGCCCACTCGCGCCGCGAAACGCTGCGCCATTTCGACCCGGCGCACCAGCGCATCGGGCGCGGCCCAGCTTGCGGCGATGTCGTCGTAACCGGCGGGTGAACCGGGCCGCCACACCGGCTGGCCGAGCTGCGTGAGAATCGGCGCGGTTTGCAGTTTGCCGAGGTCCTGCCAGCCGAGCCCACGCATCGACGAAATGGTCCATTCCCAAGGCGTCTTGAACTTCACGGCGGTGGGCGACCACGCTTCATGACTGTCGATGAGCGCGCGGTACACCGTCGGCAGATCGCCGCCGCTGCGCTCGAACGCGCTCGCGAGCCGTTCGCTTACGCCGGGCGGCGGATTGTCGGCCACGAAGTGCCGCGCCAGCTTGCCGCCGATATGCTGCGCCGTGGCCGGTGCGGCGCCGAGGTCGTGCAGGATCGCGAGCGCCTGCTCTTCGCCGGGCTGGTCGTAACGACGACCCATGATGGTCCGCGAACCCGGCTCGTGCAGCGCGGCGCGAAACACGAACGTGCCGGGGGCTGCGTCGGGCTGCGCGCCGAAGCGGCGCGCGTTGCCAGCGCCTTTGCCGTTGCCGGCGGCGAGACTCCAGCCGGTCAGCGCGCGAGCGAACTCGGTGACGTCGTCCTGGCTGTAACCGCTGCGCACGCCGAGCGTGTGCAGTTCCATGATTTCGCGCGCAAGATTTTCATTCAGCCCGCGTTTGCGCTCCGGATTGCGTTGCTCGGCGCGCAGCGCGGCCATGCTGTCCGGTCCGACCGAACGGGTCTGATCGAGAAACAGTTGCATGGCCGGATGACGTTCGACCGCCACCAGCATGTCCTCGAAACGGCCGAGCACGTGCGGGCGAATCGCTTCGGCTTCGAACGAACCGGCCAGCGCGGCGACGCCGGGCTTTTCGGTGGAGACGGCAAAGTGATTGGCCCAGAAATGCACCAGCCGTTCGACGAACGGCGTTTGCGTGGTCAACGCACTTTCCACCCGCGCATTCACCGACGAGCGGTACAGGTCGAGTATTTCGCCGCGAATCGCTTTCCGTTCGGCTTGCCTAGCGGTTTGAGCGGCGTCTTGCGGCGGATTGGCCGCGTCGGTTTGCGCCGTCGATTGCGCCGTTGTTCGCGCATTCTGCCGCGGGTTGGCTTGCGCGCCGGGTTGCGGCGCAAATCGCGCGTTCGCCTGATTGTCCGCCTGACTCCCCGCCGCGTCGGCGGCCGCATTCTGACGGTTCGGCTGATTGAGTTCCATGCGCTGTTGCAGCAACTCGGTGGACAACGCCACCGAGTTCGGCTGGCTCGCCCACGCGGCAGGCCGTGGCTGGTACTGCTCCAGTTGCGCGAGCAACCAGCCCTTCGGGTCGGCGGGCGGCGTGTCGTCGGCCCGCGCGCCCAGGCCGAAGCGATTCAGTGCAATCGCGGCGGCATTCAGGTTCGGTGAGTTGGCCATACCATCCTCTTCGGCGTTCGATAGGGATTAAACGGCCCGCGCGCCAAAATCCGTCGCATACGACTGCTTTTTAATTCGCCGACGACCCACTCGAATTCGGCTTCGGCAAGTTCTGCGAGTCGGTCTGGTTCGCCTGATCGGCCGGCTTCTTCGCCTTCGGCGCCGGCGCGGTTTCGCGCCATTGACCGCGCAACTTCAGGCTATCGGCGAACTCGACGCGCTCCTCGGGCGACAGCGTCGCCGCGAAATCCGCCACACTGCCTTCCACGTTCGCGCGCAGATTGCTGTCGGCGGCGCGGGTGCGGGCGAGCGCCGCGTCGAGCGCCGCGCGATCGAGCTGCGGCGCGGCCAGCAGGCGCAACACTTCACGGCGCCCTTCCTTGCCCTCGCGAGCATAGTCGCGCCCCTCGCGGCGCGCCTGCTTCAAACCGTCGATAAAGGCCTTCTGCCGCTCGGCGGACAACGGCGCGGCGGCGAAGCGCAACGCGCGCTGCTGCGCCGACACGTCCGCCGTCGCGCGGTGCGCCGCGAGCCACTGATAAGCACCGCCCGCGATCGCCCCCAACAGAAACACATTGACCACCAGCGACGCCGCCAGCACGAATTTCAATGACCGGCCGTTCATTCGCCGCTCCAATCGGCGGAGGTCCCACCGAAGCTCGAAGTTAAATAAGAAGACTCGTGCACCGGCGGCACCGATTCGGTCAGCACGAAGAACGACACGGCGAACGCGCCGGCCGCGCCGCCCAGCAGACCGACGCCCGCCACCGCCGCGCCCGACCACCACCAGCGCCGCGGCGCGGCCGGCCGGCGCACTGGCGCGCTGCGGATCACCCGCTCGCGCAACGCCGCGCCCGGCGGCTCGACTTTATCTGCGGCGAGCCACGCGTCGAGGCTGGCGGCCTCGGTGAGCAACGCGTCGGCTTCGGCGCGATGCAGCGTGGCCCACGCCTGCGCCGCCGCGCGCTCCGCTTGCGGCCAGCGACGCGCATCGGCGCCATAGGCTTCGACGATCTGATGAAATCTTTCGGGCGTCATGATGTGTCCTTGCTAAGGCCGCTGCCGGCCAGTTGAGCGCGCAGATTGCGACGCGCGCGTGCCAGCAGGCTTTCCAACGCATCGACGGTGATGCCCATCAGGGCGGCAGCGTCGATGTTCGACATGTCCTGGTAGTAGTTGAGCACCAGCGCCTCGCGTTGCCGCGCCGGCAGCGCGGCGAGCGCGGTGCGCACCCGCTCGTCCTGGGCGCGCGCTTCCAGTTGCGCGTCCGGCAGCGCGGCGGGGTCGGCCTCGTCCGGTAGCTCGTCGTAAGGCTCTTCGCGCCGGCCGCGCAAACGGTCGTAGCAGAGATTGAGTGCGACGCGATGAACCCAGGTGTCGAATTTCGCCTCGCCTTCGCGCCAGCGCGACGCCTGCTTCCAGATCCGCACGAACACCTCCTGGGCCACGTCTTCCGCCTCCATGCGGTCGCCCAGCATGCGCGTGGCGAGCGCGAGCAGGCGCGGCAATTTGCGCGCGACGAGCGAACGCACGGCGGCCGGTTCTTGCCGGCCGACCTGTTCAAGCAGTTCCGCGTCGGGATCGCGTTCGCTCAAGGCGTGACGCTCCCCATTGCAAGCCGGATGCGTCGCGCGGATCGCTCAGGCCGCAGCGGCCCGGGCCGTCTTGGCCCGGGTCGCGCCGGCCACGCGGATCGCGTCGTCGGACGAAGGTCGTTCACTTGCCGCCACTCCTTCTGATGCTGCTCACGTTGGCTTCACCGTCTCACCTCGGGTTGGACACGCGGCGGTTTGCAGGCCGCGCGTGGATGGCGCATCGCGGGGCGTCAGCGGTTCACTCGCGCTGCCCGCCTGCGATTGCGACGCCCCGCTCAATATACGACGACCGCCGGCCGATAAACCGCCGGCCGATAAACCGCCGGCCGCGCCGGGTAGACCACACAGCCGGCGAGCATCGTCGCCAGCAGAATTATTACGAGCGTTTTCATGGCAACTTGCCTGGTTCATTCCTGCACAGTGTTCAAACGCGCCGAAGCGCTCACGCGGTGAGTTGCCGCGACGCGCCCGGTTCATGCCCAATGGCCTTCGACCCAGCGCCAGTTCGGGCCGCGTTGCACCCAATGACCCGGCACCCAGCGATAGCCGACGCGCACCGGCTGCCAATGGCCCCGCACCCACACGTAGCGGCCATGGTCCCAACGCCAGCGGCCCTGATCCCACACATAGCCGTTGCGCGGCGCGGGCATCACTTCGACGCGCGGCGGCGGGGGCGCCATCGGCGCGACGATCACGGCTTGCGCGAAGGCCGGCGCGGCCGTCAGCGTGGCGGCGCAGGTCAACGTGGCGAGAATCACGGAGGTCAGCAGGCGGACCGGTCGGGTCGATGTCATGTTGGTTTCTCCCTAAGAGGCGAAGCCAGAAGCAGCTCCGTTTCTAGTTGAACGCGGTAGCGGCGAAAATCCGTCGCTTTGATTGTCAGGGAGTTTGACGACTCTGAACGGAGCACTGATGGACTGCCCGCTGTTGGCTCAACGACAGCATGCGTTATACAAATGAAGGGTTGCGGCTCGCCCGTGAGGTATGCTTTCCGGTTTCCCCACCTTCTCTCTCCCCGCTCTCCGATGGCCGATTTCCCTTTCGACGCTGTACTCTTCGACTGCGACGGCGTGCTCGTCGACTCCGAACCGATTACCAACCGCGTGCTGTGCGAAATGCTCGGCGAACTGGGCTGGCATCTGAGCGTGGCGGAAACCATGCGCATTTTCGTCGGCAAGGCCGTTCGGGACGAAGCGGCGCTGATCGAAGCGCGTACCGGCGTCGCGATTACCACCGAGTGGCTGATGCAGTTTCGCGCGCGCCGCAATGCGGCACTCGAACGCGAGCTGGTGGCGATTCCCGGCTCGGCGTCGGCGGTGCGTGCGCTGTATGCGACGTTGAACGGCCGCATCGCGGTGGCATCCGGCGCGAATCGTATCAAGGTGGAGTTGCAGCTCGTCAAGGCGGGCATTCTCGACTGCTTCGACGGACGCGTTTTCAGCGGCCACGAAACGCCGCGCAACAAGCCGTTTCCCGATGTTTACCTGGCCGCGTCCGCCGGTTTGGGCGTGGACCCGAAGCGTTGCGCCGTGGTGGAAGATACGGTGACGGGCGCAACCGCGGGCGTCGCGGCCGGCGCCACCGTGTTCGGCTATTGCCCGCAGGAACTCGGCCATAGCAGCGTTACCGCGCTGCATGGTGTCGGTGCGGCGCACGTGTTTCGCGACATGGCCGAATTGCCGGCGCTGCTCGCGGGATGGCGCGGGCGTAGCGGGCTTTAAAGCCGCTTTTAAAGCGAGCTTTAAAAGCGGCCTCTACTCAAACGCCGGATCGATCGGCACGCGGTACCCCACCGCCAGCCGGTTGGTCTCATTCGCCATGCCGACCACAGCCAGCAGTTCGCCGAACATCTCATCGGTCATGCCGGCGCGACGGGCGGCGGCCGTATGGCTCGCCACGCAGTAGCCGCAGTTATTCGTCACGCTTACCGCGACGTACAGCAATTCCTTGATGAGCGGTTCGAGCGCACCCGGCGCCATCACGTCTTTCAGACTGTCCCACGTGCGCGCGAGCGTGGGCGGATGGTGGGCGATGAACTTCCAGAAATTGTTGACGTCCTCGACCTGACGGGTCTGCTTGATGTCGTCGTACACGGCTTTGACTTCGGGCGATGCCGCGGCGTAATCGACCGCTTTAAGCTGGCTCATGCGTGCTCCTTTTCTGGCTGACGGGTATCGGCGAAGCATGCGCGTGCGCGCATGCTTGAGCTCATTGTGCACAGAATTACGCTAGTACCAAACGGTGCGCTCACTGCCCGGCTTCTTCCACGGGTGCGCGTGGATCACCATGCGCCCCGCCAGATCGCTCAGATGCACCGCTTCGCCGCCCGTCGAACGCAACCGCGTGAGCCCTCAGTCGAGCGGACGCAGCACCTGTCCGTTCGCGCTGTCTTCGACCTGCCAGCCCTCGGCTCGCAACTGCTCGCGCAAACGATCCGCCTCGCTCCACTCTTTCGCGGCCCGCGCTTCGTCGCGTTGCATGGCGAGCAACGTGATGCTTGCGGGAATCGTCGCCACGTCCTCGCGCCAGTCAGCAAGGCGCAGCCCGAGCACGCTATCGAAGCAATCCACCGTAGCCCGCCGCGTGGACGTCGGCAGATCGCTTCGCACCACCTCCCACAACACGGCGAGCGCGCGCGGTAGGTTCAGGTCCTGATCGACCTCCGCATTGAAACGCGCGACGGCCCCGGCATCCGGCGCTCCACCCTCCGGCCATTGCCGATACGCTCTACGCAAGCGGTCCAATGCGGCTTGCGCGGCATCCAGCGCCTCCATGTTGAAACGCAAGCTACTGCGGTAGTGCGCACTCAGGCACAGGTAACGATAAGCCAGTGGATCGACGCCACGGTCGATCAACGTCTGCAAGCGCACGAAGTCGCCACCCGACTTCGCCATCTTGCCCGCGTCGAGCATCAGGAAATGCCCGTGCAGCCAGAAGTTGGCGAGCCGCGTGCCGTGGCGCGCCTGGGTCTGCGCGATCTCGTTGCTGTGATGCACGGCGATGTGATCTTCGCCGCCGCAATGAATATCGAACCACGGCCCGAGATATTTCGCCGACATCGCCGAGCACTCGATGTGCCAGCCAGGAAAGCCGACGCCCCACGGGCTCGCCCACTCCATCTGCCGCGTGCTGCCGGGCGCGCTGAACTTCCACAGCGCGAAGTCCGTCGCGCGTTGCTTGTCGCCGACGGCCACCCGTTTGCCGGCTTGCAGACCCGTTACGGCGAGACGCGCGAGATAGCCGTAATCGTCCTGCTTCGCCGTGTCGAAGTAGATGCCGTCCGCCGTGCGGTACGTGTAGCCGTTACGCTCCAGGTCGGCAATGAAGTCGATCTGCTCGGCGATGTGATCGGTCGCGCGGCACCAGAGCGTCGGCTCAAGCAGGTTCAACGCGCGCCAGTCGCGCTGGAACGCCGCGGTATAGCGTTCCGCGATGGCCCACGCCGATTCGCCGGTGCGACGGCTGCCCTTCTCCATCTTGTCTTCGCCGTCGTCCGCGTCGGAGACCAGATGCCCGACGTCGGTGATATTCACCACGTGCCGCACGGTGTAACCGTTCAGTGCCAACGCACGGCGCAACACGTCCTCGAACACGTAGGTCCGCAGATTGCCGATATGCGCGTGGTCATACACGGTCGGGCCGCAGCAATAAAGCCCGACGTGATCCGGCCGAAGCGGCGTGAACGGGCGCAACGTGCGCGACCAGGTGTCGTAGAGAGCGAGCGGCATGGTGTTTTCCTTCAACGCTGAGCGATTGCAGCAGCGAAATCAGCGGACCAGACAACAAAAAGGCCACCGGTCGTGTGACGGGTGGCCTCGGGGATACGGACGTGTGCAAATCGACGCGCTAGACGCAAGCTCCCCTCGGCAGGCCGTGACAGCATGCGTGCAAAGCAGACGGAAGGGAAACGATAGAAGCAGTCATGGCATCGATGCTAACGCGTTGTACCCGGACGGGTCAATCCACTTGTGGCGTGTCGGGTCTCAGGCCTTCGGCACGCGACCGTAGGTGTCTTCGAAACGAACGATATCGTCCTCGCCGAGATACGCACCCGACTGCACCTCGATCAACTCGAGCGGAATCTTGCCGGGGTTCAGCAAACGGTGTGTGACGCCGAGCGGAATATACGTCGACTGATTTTCGGTCAGGACGATTTCCTTGTCGCCGTTCGTCACGAGCGCGGTGCCCTTCACGACGATCCAATGTTCCGCGCGATGATGATGCATCTGCAGACTCAGTTGCGCGCCCGGGCTCACCACAATGCGCTTGACCTGGAAGCGGTCGCCGCTGTCGATGCCTTCGTACGAGCCCCACGGCCGCACCACACGGCGGTGCGTGACGGACTCGTGGCGGCCCATCGCGTTCAACTGCGCGACGATCTTCTTCACGTCTTGCGCCTGATCGCGATGCGCGACCAGCACCGCGTCTGCGGTCTCGACGATCACCACGTTGTCCAGCCCGATCGCCGCGACGAGGCGGTGTTCGGCGCGAATGTACGAGTTGCTCACCGCATCGGTCAGCACGTCGCCGAACAACGCATTGCCTTGCGCATCGCGCTCGGCGATATCGGCCAGCGCCGTCCACGAGCCGATGTCGTTCCAGCCGAGATCCGCCACCGTCACGACAGCGGCGCGTTTCGTTTTCTCCATCACCGCGTTGTCGACCGAGATGTTCGGGCTGGCGGAGAACGCCGGTTCGTCCAGCCGCACGAAGTCGTTGTCATGCTGCGCGGCCTTCAGCGCAAGCTCGGCCTGCAATGCGATTTCCGGCTCGAAGCGGCGCAGTTCTTCCATGTAGGTGGAAGCCTTCAGCATGAACATGCCGCTGTTCCAGTAGTACCCGCCCTGCGCGATGAAACGCTGGGCCGTTTCGGCATCCGGCTTTTCGACGAACGAGTCGACCGCGAAAGCCTGCGAGCCGTCGACGAGACTCGCGCCCGCGCGAATGTAGCCGTAGCCGGTATGCGGTTCGGTCGGCGTAATGCCGAAGGTGACCAGGAAGCCGTCCTTGGCGATCTGCGCCGCGTCCGAAGCGGCCTTGACGAACGCGGCTTCGCCGGCGATCACGTGATCGGACGGCAGCACGAGCAGCAGCGACTCCGGCGAATCGCGCAGCGCCAGCAAGGCCGCGATGGCGATGGCCGGCGCCGTGTTGCGGCTGGCCGGTTCGAGCACGATCGCCGAGGCCGCCACGTCCACCTGGCGCAGTTGTTCGGCCACGAGGAAACGCTGCTCGTTGTTCGTGACGACGATCGGCGCGGCGATGTCCGCCACGCCGCGCAAGCGCAGCACGGTCTGTTGAACCAGCGTGTTGTCGCCCGTCAGCTTCAGATATTGCTTCGGATAGCCGCCACGCGACATCGGCCACAGCCGGGTGCCGCTTCCACCGCAAAGAATCACCGGATGAATCTGCATGCTCTTGCCCTTTCCACGTATTTTTATTGAAGTGTGAATATTTCGTTCCCGCAGCACGGACGTCAGACGGACCTCTCAACCCATCATGGCGCCGACTGAACTGCGGCTGACTGATTCCTGAACCGACTCGACAGGCTGATTCGAACCGCCCGCTCAGCCCCTTCCGACAAATTGCATCCGCACCGATTCGAGCTCGCGCGGCAAACGCGGCGAAACCGGTGCCCGGCGTGGCAGCTCGACGAAACCCAGCCGCCGGTACAGCGCGTAGGCGCGCGTATTGCTGACCAGCACATCCAGCACGACCTGCCGGCCGCCGTCGCGTTCCAGCGAGCCGGCGTGCAGCGCGTCGGCGAACAGCGCGCTGAACAGGCCCGTGCCGCGCACCTGTTCGTGCGTCGCGCAATGTGCGATCAACGTCTGGGACGACTTCGGCGCGGGCAATTCGCTCTCCAGCGTGAGGCCGCACAGCAGCATGCGCACCGTGCGGCGCAAGCCGAAAAACCGCAGCAGCATCAGCGCGACATGCGGATCGTCGAGCCAGGTCCTGCGGCCGTCGTGCACGGCCAGCACCGCGACGACCCGCGCGTTGCCGTCCACGGCCACGCGATGACGCCGATATGAAAAACGGCCCTGCTTCGAGCCGAACGCGAAGCTCAGAAAATCGATGCAGATCGCGGCGGGCTCGCCCAGAAAGAAACCGAACTCACGCATGCCCGAAGCGAAGATCAACGGCGCGCAGGCGCTGGCGTCGTCGGGCCGCGCGGGACGAAAACTCAGCACGGCGGCGCGCTCGCGCGGCAGCGTATCGGAAGCGGGACGGTCGGCTTGAATGGCGTGCATGGCGAAATAGCGGAATGGCTTCTCTTTAGCGAGGCAGGCGCTTGAGCGCCGCGATGGTTCGGCTGATCTGCTCGGGCTCGTGCGTCGAGCAGATAAAAAAGCGCAGACGTGCCGCCTTTTCTTCAACGGCCGGATAGAAAATCGGCTGCACGTTGATGCCGTCCGCGAACATCGCATTGGCCCATTGCGCGGCCTTCAAGGTGCTGCCGGTAATGATCGGCACGACCGCGTAGCCCGCGCTCTTGCCGGTGTCGAGTCCGGCCGCGCGTGCTTCGTCGAGAAACTGCCGGCCGCGCGCGCGCAATTGCGCCACGCGTTCCGGTTCGGCGACGAGACGTTCCAGTGCGGCCAGCGAGGCCGCCGCGAGCGACGGCGCGAGACCCACGCTATACAGAAAGCCCGGCGCCAGATGCCGCAAGATATCGATCAATGCCTGCGAGCCGGCGATAAAACCGCCGCAACCCGCCAGCGTTTTGCTGAGCGTGCCCATCCAGATATCGACGTCGCCGCTCGCCACGCCGCACTGTTCGCGCACCCCCAGGCCGCGCTCGCCGAGCACGCCGAGCGAGTGCGCTTCGTCGACCATCAGGAACGCCGCATGACGGCGCTTGATCTCGACGAACCGCGCCAGATCGGGAATATCGCCGTCCATGCTGTACAGCCCTTCGATCGCGATCAGCACACGCCGGTAGTCGTGGCGCACGCGTGCGAGCAGCGCGTCGAGCGCCTGCCAGTCGTTGTGCGCGAAGCTCAGGCGTTTCGCGCCGCTCAACTGCGCGCCTTGCACGATGCTGTTGTGCGCGAGCGAATCGTGCACGATCAGATCGCCGGGGCCGAACAGCGAGCCGATCACCGTCACGTTGGTCGCGTGGCCGCTCACGAACACCACGCAATCGTCGACCTCATAGAAAGACGCGAGCGCCGTTTCCAGTTCGCGCTGCACCGGCCGTTCGCCCGCCACCATCCGGCTCGCCGACGCTGAGGTGCCGTAACGATCGATCGCTTCCTTGGCACGCGCCGACACCCGCGGGTCACCGGCCAGGCCCAGGTAGTTGTAGTTCGCGTAGTTCAGATACTCGGCGCCGCCGATCCGCGTGGTCGCGCCGGCAATGCCGTCATGCACGCGAAAGAACGGCGACTGCACCTGCAGTTTTTCGCCCATCTGCCGCAAGATCTCGACCTGCTGATAACCGGGCATCGTCTCGAAGCTGCACAGCGCCGCGCGCGAGGCGTCCTGCGCCGCACGCGGGCCGGCCGCGGCCAACGGCACGCCCGGCGTCCGCGCTTCGTCGGAGACGCGTTCCAGTTGCCGCATCAACGCCTTCGCGGCGAGTTGCTGGCGGATGTTGTCGCCCAATCCCATAGTGTTCCGATAACCTCATAACCCGCCAGCCTGCTGGCGATATTCAAGCCGTGAATTCGGCCCACTCCCACGCATCCGGCGTGGCGAGCAGTTCCGCAACCAGCAGGTAGTTCATCTCGTGACTCGGCCGCAGCGCGTTCACGCGACCAAGCAACGGCGCGCCCGCCATCGCCATGTCGCCGACCAGATCGAGCACGCGGTGCCGCACGAATTCGTCGGGCACGCGCATGCCGCCCACCACGCGGTTGCCGACAATCGCCGCGGTGCACGACAGACGCGCGCCGCGCAGAATCGGCATGCCGCGCAAGTAGCCGGCGAGAATCGCGGGAATCGCCCATTTGACGCGGCCATACGAACGCGACGGGGCGATCTGTTCGGCGAAACTCGCGGGCGTCAGCGCGCCGTCCCAGCGCAGTTCGCCGAAGCCCTTCAGATCGTTGCGCACCGTCATTTCATAGGCCGCCGACGGTTCGATCGAGATGCTGCGTTCGTCGCGCGTACCCGCGCCGTCCGCGATCCTCACCGGACGCAGCACGCGAATGAAGCGCTTGGCATGCGGCAAGCCAATCCGGCCGCACGCGCGGATCGCGTCGATCCACGGCTGTGCGCTGCCGTCGAGAATGGGCACTTCTTCGGCATCCAGTTCGACCGTCGCGCGATCGATCTCGCAGGTGAGCAGCGACGCGAGCAGATGCTCGACCGTGCGCACCCGCACGCCGTCGCTCGATTCGAGCATCGTGCAAAGCGGCTGGCCGCGCCGTAACGACGGACTCACCGGCAGTTCCGCGAGCGGGCGGCCTCGTTGCACGCGCCGGAACACGATGCCGCGCGGACTGTCGGCGTCGCCCGGCAGGATCCGCACGTTCACGCGGCGTCCGGTATGCAAACCGTGACCGCTCAACGTGAGTTCGCGTGCGAGTGTGCCTTCGCGATCGCTCCAGCCGGCCGGCGCGCGCATCAGACGAGCTCCGTCGTGACGTCGGAGGCCGCGGACGAGGCGGATGTCGACAACGCGCCGGCTTGCGCCGACATGGCGTCCGCGACGTCGGCCAGCGCATGCGCGCCGACATCCAGTGCATGTTGCGCGGCGACCGCCGCCACCTGCGCCGCGACGCCGCTGTCCGCCGCCTCGTCCTGCGTCTGGATCGACTCCACGATACGTTGCGCGAGCGAATGCACGGTCGCGCCTTCGGCCATCGTCATGATGGAAAGCTTCACCTGGAAGCTCTCTTCCACGGCCATGCCCAGTTCCATGCCCATCAGCGAATCCATCCCCATGTCGAGGATCGAGCGGCCGGTTTCGATTTTCTCCGGCGACATGTGCAGGATGCGTGCAATCTGCGCCTGCAAGGTTTCCTCGGCCAGATGCAGCGCCTCCGCGAACGGCAGCCCGGCGATCTGATCGCGCATCCGCGCGCCGCCCTGGCGCGCCGGTTCGTGACTGCCGCGCGCATGCAATTCGGTGTAGCGGCGCGCGCGCGCCGCCGGCATGCCGAGCGACAGCGCCTGCCAGTCGAGCCGCACCACGGCTTCGCCCGCGTTGACGTCGACCAGCGCGCGTTCGAGCGCGTGCAGCGCTTCCGTCGAGGTGATCGACAGACCGCCAATGCGCGCCTGCAACGCCTCGCGCGTCTCCGCATTGCGGGCGAGGAAGCCGACGTCGTCGAGCGGCCCCCAGGCCATGTACGTGCCCGCCAAACCGGCCGCGCGACGCTGCACGACCAGCGCCTCGAGGAAGCTGTTGGCCGCCACGTAGCTCGACTGCCCCGGATTGCCGAGGAACGTCGTCGCCGACGAATAGACCACGAAGAAATCGAGCGCCGCGTCGCGCGTGGCCTGGTGCAGATTCCAGGCACCCGCCAGCTTCGGTGCAAGCACCGCGGCGAAACGCGCGTCGTCGAGATTGCGCACGAGGCCGTCGTCGATCACCATCGCCGAATGCAGTACGCCTTTGAGCGGCGTGCCGCGCTTGCCGATGTCGGCGAGCAGCAGGCCGAGCGCGGCGGCGTCGGTGACGTCGCACGCGGCCGCATGGACCTGGGTGCCGTTTTCGTTGTGCCAGCGCGCGGCTTCCTCGGCGAACTCCGGCGTCAGCGTGCCGGAACGGCTCGCGAGCGTCAGATGACGCGCGCCACGCGACATCATCCAGCGCGCGGTGGCGAAGCCGAGACCGCCCGTGCCGCCGACGATCAGATACGCCGCCGCCGGATCGAGTCGCAGCGTCGCCGCCGCCGAGCTCGCGCGCGCCGGGTTCGGCGTGCCGGCCGGATAGGTGACGAGAATCTTGCCGATCTGCCGCGCCTGCTGCATATGCCGGAACGCTTCCTCGACCCGTTCGGCCGGAAACGCGCGATACGGCAGCGGATGCAGCACGCCATCGGCGAACAGCTGCATGACGTCGTCGAACAGACGCGCGGTGAGGCCGGGCAACGCGCTCATCAATTGATCCGCGTCGATGCCGAAATAGCTGATGTTGTTACGGAACGGACGCAGCCCGATCCGGCTGTTTTCATAGAAATCGCGCTTGCCGAGTTCGAGAAAACGGCCAAACGGACGCAGCGTATCGATGCTGCGCACCATCGCCTCACCCGCCAGCGAATTCAGCACGATGTCGATGCCGGCGCCTTGCGTGCGTTCGCGGATTTCATCGGCGAACGCGAGGCTGCGCGAATCGAATACGTGATCGGCACCGAGCAGGCGCACGAATTCGCGCTTCTCGCGGCTGCCCGCCGTCGCGAACACTTCCGCGCCGAGATGGCGCGCCAGTTGTATTGCCGCGATCCCCACGCCGCCCGCCGCGCCATGCACCAGCACGCGCTCGCCGCGACGCAGACGCGCCAGCTCGCACAGCGCGTAGTACGCGGTGAAGAAGGTGGTCGGCACCGTGGCGGCTTCTTCGAACGTGAGACGCGCGGGTTTGTGCGCGATCGCTTCGGCCTTGGTCCACACATGGCTCGCGAACGACGCGGGCGCGAAACCCAGCACCGCGTCGCCCGGCGCGAAACGCGCGACGTCGCGTCCCACGCGCGCCACGCGACCGGATAGTTCCATACCGATCGTGGCGCCCGCGAAGCCGTTTTCGACCGCTTCGTCGGACAACAGGCCCATGGCATACATCACGTCGCGGAAATTCAGGCCGGTCGCGACCGGTTCGATTTCGACTTCGTCCGGCGCGAGTTCGCGCGGCGGCAAACCGAACCATTCGAGGTTGCGCAGCGAACCCGGCGACGCGAAGCCCAGCACCGCGGCTTCGTTCCGCGCGCGCAACGGTGTGGCGTCCTTGTCGCGCAAGGCGGCGCTCGCGGCCGGCAACATACGCGGCACGTAGCGGCCATGCGGCGTCAGCAGCACTTCTTCTTCACCATCCGAGCCGAGCAGTTCACGCGCCAGCAGCGCGCCCGCGGCGCGGCACCCGGCATGAACGTCGATCAGACGCGACGAGAGTTCCGGATGCTCGTTGGCCAGCACGCGGCCCAAACCCCAGATTGCCGCCTGCTCGGGACGCAGCGTGGCGGCCTCCGCGAACGGCGCCGCAAGCGGTGCGCCGCCGCGCGTGACGATCCACAGTTGCGGCTGCGTGATGCCGGCGACCGTCGTGAGATCGCGTACCAGTTGGGCGAGCGCGAGCGTGGTGTGTTGCTGCGCGAGCATCACGTCGGCGCCGTCCGCGTTGGCGGGCAGACTGTGATCGGGTGCTATGAACACCACGTGATGAACGTGCCCGGCGGGTGCGGCCAGTTTGCTCATGTCGCGACGCAACGTAAGCAGCGTCGTCGTCGACGTAGAGTGGCCAGCAACTTGCAGTGCTGTGGCCAGCGTGTCGTTGTCAGTGTGTTCTGCTGCGTACAGCAAGGACCAATGCGGGGGCTGAGTCCGCACCGCCTGGTTTTCCACATCGCCGGCATCGGCGGCGCGCGACGCGGCCCGCGGTTCGCGCGCCACGATCAGCGTCGGTGCGCCTTCCAGATCAATATCCTGTTCGGCATGTCGCGTGACCTGTTCGAAGCCGGCCGCTTCGAGCTGCTTCGTCAGCGCTTGCGGCGACAACCATGCCGCACGGCGCGCGTTCGCGTGCGCGGCCTCTGCGTCGAGATCGAACACGATGTCGGCGAAGCGGCTGTTGCGCGGCTCGGTGACGACCACCAGCGCACCCGGCGCCAGCCAGCCGCGCAGCGCGGCGAGCAACGCGCGCGGCTCGGTCTGCGCCGCCAGCACATGGCTCGCGACGACCAGGTCGTAGCGCTCGCCCGCCTCGATGCCAGACAGACGCGGCGTCTCGCCGAACTCGATGGTGGCGATATGCACCGACGGATGCGCGCTCGCGTCGAAGCCGCTCAATTGTTCATGCGTGCCCGCGATCGTGTAATCGCAGCGCGACGCCGGCACGTGAATCGCCAGCGGCTGCAGCACGTCGCTCGACGGCGCATCCAGTTCGAGCACACGCAAACGGCGCGGCTCGCTCCAGCCTTCGATCGCGCGATGCAGACACTCGCCTGCCAATGCGTTGACGTGGGTCCACGTCGGCGAGGCTTCGAAGAAATGCTCGACCAGACTGCTGCGCGACGGCGGCAGAATCCGCGCGCCACTGACGTCGCCCCGCAACACGGCCGGCAGCGCCGCGCCGCAATGCGCGAGCAGCGTCAATTCGGCCACGTGCGCGGGCGATTGCGCGAGCAGCTCGCGCCACAGTTCGTCGATGCCCGGCAGGTTCGCGCAGGCCGCGTCGTCGCGCACGAGACGGGCGCCATCGCGCGTCGCGAGACCGTCTTCCACGGCGATCTGCGCGAGGCGTGCGAGCAAGGTGGGATGCGCGCAATCCGGCAGCGCCGCGTGCTCGAACACCTTCAGCGCATCGAGCGCCTGCAGCGCGTACGCGCCGGCCAGTACGTCGAGCAACGGCAGCATTTCGGTCAGATGCGCATGGCGGCGCGCCTGATCTTCGCGGGCGGCCAGCGCGGCGGCGGCATCGACGAGCAGCGCGGCCGGTTCAGGCAGCGTGTGCGCGTCGGCATCGGCGGCGAGCGGTTTGGCTTCGACAATATAGGTATAGCGTGCGGGCGCCTGCTGACGGCGGCCCTTCAGATCGACGCGACGGAACCGGCAGCCTCCCAGCCGCGCGACGATCGCGCCTTGCGCATCGGCGAATTCGAACGACGCCACCACGGAATGCGGGCTGCGCCGCTCGATCCGCGCGAGCACATAGCGGAACGCGTCGCCGCGCAGATAATCGATGCGGCCGAGTTGCACCGGCACATACGCCGCATGGTCGAGACCGCTCCGATCCCCCGCCGCGAGCAACGCGAACAGCGGATGAAAACCGCTATCCATCAAAGCCGGATGCAGCGCATAAGCGTCGAGATCGGCCGGCGATTGCGCGAGCACGGCGGGCACGCCCAGTTCCGCGAGCGCGATGTCGGCATCGGCATCGACATGCACCGAGCGGACCCACTGGAACGCCGGGCCGTATGTCAGGCCGATCGCCGTGGTGTTGTCGTACAGCGTAGCGCCGGACATGGCCGGCTGGGCGAACAGACCGGTCAGCATGGCGAGCGGCAAGCGGCTCGCCGCGGCGGCGTCGCTCAGCGCGCAACCGCTCGCGAGCAGACGACCGGTGACATTGAGCGACCACGCTTCGTCGGACATGCGGTCGCGCGTTTCGATCGTGAAGCTCGCCGTGCGAACGTCGACGGTGAAACGGAACAGCTTGGAATGCTGCGGCTGGAACACCACCGGCAGACGGATCTCGAGGTTCTCCACCGCGCAGCTCGCGGTGCCGAAATGCACGCGCGCGGCGGCCAGCGCCATCTCGACGTAGCCCGCTCCCGGGAACGCCACACCGCCGTCGACCACATGATCGGCGAGCATCGGCAAACCGGCTGGATCGAGCTGGTTTTCCCAGGCGAGCGCATGTTCATGCAGACGGTAGCCGAGCAGCGGATGTTCGCGGCGCCGGTTGACCAGGTTGTAGGCTTCGGCGGTCGGGCCGAGCCAGTAGCGTTCGTGCTGCCATGGATACGACGGTAGCGTCACGCGCGTGGCGGCCGGCGCGAAGCGTTGCGCGTCGACCCGCGCGCCGTTCGCGATCGCCGCATGGATCGCCTGCTGCAGCATCCGCGCGCTGTCGTGGTGGCGCTTGAGCGTGGCCAGCGAGCGGCCGCTGACACGGACGTCGTCGAGCGTTTGCGTCACATAGGTGCGCAGGATCGAATGCGGGCCGACCTCGAGGAACAGGCGCACGCCCGTTTGCGCGACCTGTGCAATGGCGTCGCCGAAACGCACCGGCTCGCGGATATTGCGCCACCAGTAATGCGCATCGAGCTCCGTGCCGGCGAGTTCGGTGCCCGTCACGGTCGAAACGAAACGGCGCGTCGCCGCGCCCGGCTTCAGATCGGCGAGACCTTGCAGTACGCCCGCCTCGATCGGATTCATCTGGCGGCTATGGAACGCGTAGTCGAGATCCAGCATCTGGAAAAAGCGGCCGCTTTCCTTCACCGCCGCTTCGACCTGTTGCAATGCGTCGAACGGACCGGCCAGCGTCACCGCTTGCGGGCTGTTGACGCCCGCCACTTCCACATCGGCGGCGACGCCGAGTTGCGCGAGCAGCGCGCGGATTGCCGTTTCGCCGAGACCGGCGGCGGCCATGCGACCCGCGCCGCGCGTGGCGGCTTGAGCGCGACTGCGGATCTTGATTACGTGGACGGCCTGCGCCAGCGTCAGCGCGCCCGAGGCCCATGCGGCGGCGACTTCGCCGACGCTGTGGCCGAGGCACACGTCGAAGCCGACGCCGCGCGCTTCGATCACGCGCACCACGCCGACCTGCAGCGCGAACAGCAACGGCTGCGCGTGTTCGGTGGCTTCCAGCAGCGTGGCGCTCACGCCTTCGCGCAATGCCGCGACCAGCGACGGGCTGCCGTCGGCGCGCCACAATGCATCGAGCTCGTCGAGCGCGGCGCTGAATACGGGCTCCTGTTCGAGCAACTGCTTGCCCATGCCGGCCCACTGCGAACCGTTGCCGGAGAACACGAGTGCGAGACGTGTGTCGTCGCCCGGTGTGTCGCCTTGTACGAGCGCGGTCGTGATGGGATCCGGCGTCGGCGCGATCAGTGCGCCGAGCGCCGCGCGTGCTTCGTCCGCTGTTGCCGGCGCGATAACCGCGCGATACTTCAGCCACTGCCGACGATGCGCCGCGTTCGACGCGAGCGCGTTCCACGACGTGCCGTTTTCGAGCGCGGCCAGATAGCGCTCACCCAGTGCCGGCAAGGCAGCGGCCGAACGCGTCGACAGGATCAGCGGCAACGGCGCGATGTCGTTGTCTTTATGGTGGCCACCCGCCGCTTGCATCGTGGCAACAGCAGCCGGCGCTTCTTTCAGCACCACGTGCGCGTTCGTCCCGCCAAAGCCGAACGAGTTGACGCCGATCACGAGCGGCTGCCCATCGCCGCCGAGCGGCGTCAGACGATCCACCACCCGCAGACGACCGCCGACAAAATCGATCGCCGGATTGGGTGTTTCGAAATGCAGCGTCTTCGGCACCGCGCGATGTTTCAGGCACAGGATCGCCTTCATCAGACCGGCCATGCCCGACGCGGTTTCCAGGTGGCCCACGTTGGTCTTCACCGAACCGATCAACAGCGGACGGTCGAGCTCACGCCCCGCCGACGCCACTTCCATCAGCGCGCGCGCTTCGATCGGATCGCCGACCGCCGTGCCCGTGCCGTGTGCCTCGACGTACGCGAGCGAGCGCGGATCGACGCCCGCGCGGTCGTACACCGTGCGCAGCAGCGCGGCCTGGGTCGCCGCACCCGGCACGCTGATGCCGCCTTGCGAGTAGCCGTCCGAGTTGACGCCCGAACCGGCGATCACCGCGTGAATCGTGTCGCCGTCGGCCAGCGCGCGGTCGAGCGTTTTGAGCATCACCAGCGCGCCGCCTTCCGAGCGCACGTAGCCGTCGCCGGTCGCGTCGAACGCGCGGCAACGACCGCGCGGCGACAGCATCGAGGCCTTCGAGAACGTCACGAAACCGAACGGATGCAGCAGCAGATTCACACCGCCGGCGAGCGCCATCTCGGCGTCGCCCGACTGCAACGCCTGACACGCCTGGTGCAAGGCCACCAGCGACGACGAGCATGCCGTATCCACGGACACGCTCGGCCCGCGCAGATCGAACAGATACGACAGACGGTTCGACGCAATGCTGAGCGTGTTGCCGGTCGCCGAATACGGATCGACCGCGTTCAGGTCGTCGACGAAACGATTGCCGTAGTCCGGACTCGCCACGCCGATGTACACCGCGCAGTTCTTCCCTTCCATGTCGCGCGGACGCACGCCCGCGTCCTCGAAGGTTTCCCACGCGAGTTCGAGCAGCAGCCGCTGCTGCGGATCCATCTGCTGCGCTTCGCGCGGAGAGATGCCGAAGAACGCGGCGTCGAAACCGGCGACGTCGTCGAGCACGCCGGCCGAGAACGTATAGCTCTTGCCCGCTTCACGCTTCGCCGGATGCTGATAAAACTCCGTGCCGAAGCGGTCGGCCGGCACTTCGGTGACCGCGTCTTTTTCGTCGCGCAGCAGCGCCCAGAAGTCGTCAGGGCTCTCTACATGGCCGGGGAAACGGCAAGCCATCCCCACAATTGCAATCTGTTTCGTCATTGTTCAGTTGTTGGGTACAGCGTGCGCGCCGGCTTGCCACGAGGCCTGACCGGTTCGAGCGATCGAACGAGGGCGGGCCCGAGCTGCTCGGCGCACAAATCTTTCCGGATAGCGGGCGCGTCGCCGTAATTGCGCCAGATGAAGTAATCGCTGCGGGACGGTTCGTACCCGAGATCGACGAACACGTGCGGCAACGCCGGCACGTGATCGCCGTAAAAACACAGCACCGTCTCGCGCCGCCGCGCGCGTAATGCGGCGAGCAGGTGGCCGAGCATTGCGTCGGCGTTGCCGAGGTGGCGCAGATAAGCCGTCAGATCGCGCCAGCGCGGATCGTCGCCCAAGGCGTGGAAGACCGCGCCCTCGCCGGCTTCGACCCGCTCCAGATGCAGCGGGCCGTGGTTCTCCATCGTCATCGAAAAGATGAAGGCGGGCTGGTTGCGCGGCTCGTCGAGCGCGGCGACGATCGATTCAGCGACCGCCATGTCCGACACATAGGGACCCGAACGCGGCGCGTCGGCGAACGCCTTGATGTCGATAAAACGGTCGATCTGCAAATGTTTGAAAGCCCGCTCGCGGCCGAAGAAATCCGCGTAGTACGGGTGAATCGCCAGCGTTTTATAACCGCCGCGCTTGAACCACGAAGCCAGCGACGCACAGGCGCGGCGCACGAATGCGTACGGATAGAAACGCGCGTAGCCCAGTTGCTGCTGATCGACGCCGGTCAGCACCGCGAACTCCGTGCGCATGGTATTGGCGCCCCACGCGGGCACCGTCAGATCGCCATGCTGGACCGACTCGCGACGCGCGCGGTCGAAGTGCTTCAGGATCGCGCGATCGATCGACGGCGCCAGACGGCGCGCGTCGAAGAACGACTCGCTCTGAATCAGGATCACGTCGGGTGCCGATTGCGGCGCGCCGCTCGCGAACGTACCCGCGGCCAACGCGTCCTGCAAGCGACGCGCGGTGGCAGGCTGCATGCCGTTCAGCAGATACGAGACGAACACCGCGAAGAAACCGTGGCGCTTCTGGTCGTCGACCGGGTTCAGCGTGAGCGGCAAGCGCGCGGCGCACGGATAGGCCACGGCGAGGCTCGCACAGGCCAGCAACGCGAGCGCGCCGACCGGCCGTTGTGTGAGCGGCGTCTCCGCGACGAAGCCCACGATCACCACCGCAACGCCGATCACGATCGCCGCCACCGTGGCCACGCTGAGAAACGGCAGATAGAGCCTGGGATGCGCGAACAACTGGCTGAACAGACTCAGATCCGTAAAAACGAACGGCTCCTGCAGCGACGCGTATTTCGCATTGCTCACACCGGCCAGCAACGCCACCAGCGCAATCGCGACGAACGCCGAGAAATGCACGCGGCCGGTGACCAGCAGCACGAACGAATAAATCGACGCAATAGCAACGAAATGCAACGCGAACGACACGGGCGAACGACGCAACGACGCGCGCGGCAACGCGATCGCTTCGGGCAGAAGCGCGAGCGCGGCGGCAGCGATGAGGTTGAGCGCGAGCGTTGCTTGCAATCAGCGCTCCTCGCGTGGCAGGTACGACAGACCGCCGAGAATCGCGTCGGCCACGACTGCGGGCAGCAACGGCAGAAGACGCATGCCGAACGCCAGCAGACCCGGGAATGCTATTTCGGCGCGGCCGCGTTGCAATTTGCGCTGAATGTGCTTCGCGGCTTTCTCCGCCGACCAGAGGAACGGTTTGTCGCCGGGGAAGACGTCGCTCATCGCGGTCTTCACGAAGCCCGGCAAGACGATCGACATACGCACGCCGTCGCGCGCGAGGATCGGACGGACGGAGTCGCCATACGCTTTGATTGCCGATTTGCTGGCGCAATAAGCGGGGGAAATCGCCATGCCGCGCAGCGCGGCGATCGAACTGATGAGCGCGACCTGGCCGCTTTTGCGCGGACGCATGCGGGCAATAACCGGCAGCGCCGCGTGGATCGCGCCGTAAAAATTGGTGTCGACGATCGCCGCCGTGCGCGCCAGCCCTTCCCAGTCCTGCGCGGATGCGAGCGTGCTGGCCGCGCCGGCGTTGGCGATCAGCAGATCGATCGGATGACGGTCGTCGAACTGGTCGAGCCAGGTTTGCATCGCCGCGCCATCGCGCACATCGAGCCGACCGGCGTCGACTTGCGCGCCCTGCGCGCGGCATGTTCGCGCTACCGCGTCGAGACGTTCCGCGTCGCGGCCGATCAGACCGAGCACCACACCGGGCTCCGCATACGCGTGCGCAAGCGCGCGGCCGAGCCCCGCGCTCGCGCCGGTAATGACAATGTGGCGTGGCGCGGTGTTACGCATGCGAGGCCGCCTCGAGTCGCCGCACCGCACCGGCCGTCGCCATCGCGATGCCGCTGCGCGTGTAGAAGTCGCCGTTGATCTGGGTGTGGTGCACCACGTAGTCAAGAAATGCCTGGTACAGGTGCATGTCGGGCGCTTCGGCGTGCCGCCAGAAGTCGCCCAGCGAGCCCTGCCACGTGAGACCCGGCATGCCGTAGATGGCGGTGCCCAACGCGATCAGCGGCCGACGGTGATGCAGCGCCGACAAACCGACCGTGCTGTTCACCACGACGGCGCCGCGTGCGTGATCGAGCAGCGTCGGCAGATGGCCGGCATCGATGAAACGCAGACGCTCGGCCATGCCCAGTTCACGCGCGAGTTGCTCGGCATGACGACGATAGTCGATCAGGCCGGTGTCGAGCGGATGGTTCTTGATGATGAGCCAACTGTCGGCCGGCGCGTGACGCGCGAACGAAGTCAGTACTTTGACGATCGCCTCGCGCACGCTGTCGAACGGCGAATGGACGACTATCTGCGCGTCCGAATTCAATTGCAGCGGGAAGATGTAGTACGCGTGGCCGGCTTCCAGCAACTCGCGTGTGACCTTGTCGGAATCACGATGATGCTGGCGTTGCCGCAATGCGCGAACGGCCAGTCCGGAGTACTCGAAGAACCCGTTTCTCGGACGATGGCTGCGGTAATGCGGAAAGCGCGTAGCGAATAGCGTATTCGCGCCGCGGTAGCGGATGTCGTGGAATGCGCGTTCGTAGAGGTTATAGCCGGTCGGCTGGCCGGGCGGACCGGGCGGCGTGACTCGGCGCTGATCAAGATACCAGGCGGGGTCGCGCGGCAATGGCGAACGGCCGTTGACGCCATGCTTTTCCAGCGTCAGCCAATGCGGGCGGACATAACCTTCTTCGAAAACGTGGACGCGCAACCCGTTGGCTTGTGCAATGGGATGCATTTGACGGTGAATGTCGCGGCAGTCACCGAACATTAAAACGTCGGTAACGCTGTTGCGTTTCACTTGATTGGCATACCAGTCGCCTAACTCGCTGAGCTGGCCGCTGAAATTTTGAGCATCGCCATTTCCGGCGTACACCAGATCGCCGCCGCAAAAATTAACTCTTCGGACCGCATGGCCGCGCTCGCGCAATGCAATCGCAAGTCGGCTAAAGAACGGAGAAGCCGTGCCTTGCAGGGCGAGAAAGGAACGGTGCATGTCAGTACGTCGAAAAGCGGCCCGAGCGCGAGAGCAAAAGAACGTCATACCGACGCGACTTTCCCCTGAAAACCTCGGAATCGTTTGAATAGTGGCTTGCCGGTCTTAAGCAAGCTTCGGAGAATACATCATTACGGCATAAAACATAAGGAAGGGTAAGAAAAATCAGGAAATTTGTTGGAAGGATAAGAAGGCGGGATAGCGCGAGGCATAGCGCATGGCTATAATCGGCCGCCCTTGCTCTGTCGAGAAGGCATACGTTATTGATGTTTCGTGTAATGCTTTGCGCGCATGTCGCGCGTTTGCAAGCACGAAAAAACATCGCGTAAGGATTCGCATTGGCTCGTGCAAAACGTTTGCGCTCGTATGGAGTTGCAGATCTTTTGCGGGCGCTCCCGCCCTTCTCTTTGCCACACTTTTCAGGCGGCAAGGGGATTGGAAGAACTATTCAGTTTGGATAAGACGTTGGAAACAGTATCTAGCAACAACGGGGCGCTGCCGCCTTCGGGGAAAAAGAAAGGGCTGGTCGAACGTATCAAGGGCGTCAATCGCATTTTTGCGCTGACGGTCGTCGTACCGACCACGATTGCCATTGTGTATTTCGGGCTGATTGCTTCGGACATTTATGTCTCGGAGTCGCGGTTTGTGGTGCGCAGTGCGCAACGGCAGAATCAGACGAGTGTGGTGGGGGCGCTGCTGCAAGGTACAGGGTTTTCGCGTGCGCAGGACGATACCTATCCCGTGATTGACTATATTCAATCGCGAGACGCGCTTAAAGAACTCAATCAGGGCGACTATATTGCCGACGCATACGGCAATCACGGCGACGTGCTGAGCCATTTTTCGCGCAAGCTGGACGACAGCTTCGAAGCGCTGTGGAAGTACTACGGCAAGCACATCGTTTCGGTGGATTTCGATTCGACGTCAGCTATTACTACGCTTCAGATTCGCGGCTACACGGCGGAGGACGCAGCGAAGATCAACGAGACACTGCTGGAAATGAGCGAACACCTCGTCAATCGAATGAACAGTCGAGCCGCTGCGGACACCGTCCAGTTCGCTCAGAGCCAGGTCGACATCGCCGCCGGCAAAGCGAAAGACGCTGCGGCGGCGCTCGCCACCTACCGTGACTCTTACACGGTATTCGATCCGGACAAACAATCCGCATTGCAACTTCAGCAGGTGACCGCGCTGCAAACGCAATTGTTCGCCGCGCAAACTCAACTCATCCAACTGCAGTCCATTGCGCCTCAGAATCCGCAAATTCCAGTCCTCAAGACAAGTATCGCCACGCTCGAAAAGCAGGTGCAAGGAGCAACCGGAGGGGTGACCGGCGGAAAGAATTCCCTTTCGAATAAGGCTGCGGCGTATGCGCGCTTGCAACTCGACTCGCAATTTGCCGACAAGCAGTTAGCCTCGGCCATGTCCGCGCTAGAAAACGCGCGCGCCGAAGCGCAACGCAAGCAACTGTACCTGGAACGACTGGTAGAGCCGAACACGCCCGACGTAGCAATCGAACCGAAACGGTTGAAGTCGATTTTTGAAGTCTTTGCGCTGGGCATGCTCCTTTGGGGCGTCCTGAGTCTGCTGCTCGCAGGCGTTCGCGAACACCACGACTGACGACCCGGGGGCATCATGCAACACAATACCCCGCTCTTCAGGTCGATGAGAATCCAATTGCGAGTGGTTGGCGCGCTGCTGATGCGCGAGATCCTGACCCGGTACGGACGACACAACATCGGATTTCTCTGGGTCTTCTTTGAGCCCATGGTGTTCACACTCGGGATTACGGCACTCTGGACCGCGTCCAAATCGGTGCACGGATCGAATCTTCCCATCACGGCGTTTGCCGTGACCGGGTATTCGTCGGTTCTCGTATGGCGCAATTGCGCGAACCGGTGTTCGCTGGCGATCATGCCGAACCAGAGCTTGCTATATCACCGCAATGTTCGCGTCATCGATCTTTTTCTGTCACGCATCATTCTCGAAGTGACCGGCGCGTCGCTGTCTTTTTTGTTTCTGACTGTATTCTTTGTCACGCTCGGCATGATGGCGCCGCCGGCGAATATCTCGCTGATGATCTTCGGGTGGCTTTTTCTGTGCATTTTCGGAACCGGCATCGGACTCACCATTGGCGCACTCAGCGAGCGTAGCGAAGTAGTCGAGCGGGTTTGGCACACCATCGCTTATCTGATGTTTCCGCTATCCGGTGCCGTCTTCATGGTGAACTGGCTTCCGGAAAGCGTGCAAAAGCTGGCGCTGCTGCTGCCCATGGTGCACGGCGTCGAAATGCTGCGCAGCGGATACTTTGGTTCGCTCGTGAAACCGCACTACAACATTGAATACATGATCTTTACCGATCTCACGCTTCTGTTCTGTGGACTGTTTCTGGTCGCCGACGCCAGCAAACGTGTGGAGCCGGAATGATCGAACTGCAAAAGCTTTGCAAGGACTACCACACGCGGCAAGGACGCAAGCGCGTGCTCGCCGACGTCAATTTGCGCGTGGCAAAAGGGGAAAACGTCGGCATTCTCGGCCGCAACGGCGCGGGCAAATCGACCCTCATCCGCATGATTAGCGGCGCGGAACTCCCGACCTCCGGGCGGATTCTGCGCAACATGAGCGTGTCCTGGCCGCTCGCATTCGGTGGCGCGTTTCAGGGCAGCCTGACCGGGATGGACAATCTGCGCTTCATCTGCAGAGTGTACGGGGCCGACGCTAAAGCCGCCGAGCCGTTCGTACAGGAGTTCTCCGAGCTTGGGTACTACTTACGTGAGCCTGTCAAAACCTACTCGGCAGGCATGCGTGCACGACTGGCATTCGCGATCTCCATGGCTATCGAATTCGACTGCTTTCTGATCGACGAAATCATTGCGGTGGGTGACAGCCGATTCCACGCGAAGTGCCATCAGGAACTCTTCGAAAAACGCACCGACCGCTCGCTGATCATTGTCAGTCATGACGCGGGTTACATACGCGAGCACTGCGATAGTGCTGCTGTGCTGGTGCGCGGCAAACTTCACACGTTCGACAATATCGAAGAAGCCTACACTTTCTATCAGGAAAATGCGGGCTAGCGATGGGGTTGAACAACGCGTCGGCCGCACGAGGGGCGCAGCTTGAGCAACCGTCTTAAAGCGCTGCTCCTTCGTCTCGTGGTTGCGCGAGGTCCAGCGTGGCTCGCCGCGCGTGCTCGAAAGGCTGTACACGCAGCGGCCGGTACTCGCGTTACCGCCCAACCAAGGCGGCAATTACTCGTCGACGTTTCGATCATTGCAGCGCACGACGCGGGCACCGGCATTCAACGTGTAGTTCGCTCCCTGCTTACCCAACTTATTGCTTCGCCTCCGGACGGGTTCGAGGTCCGCCCCGTTCGGGCGACCCGCAAGCGCGCTTATGAGTATGCGGACAGCTATCCCGGCCCACTAACAGACGCGGAGCCTTCTGCCTCGACTGCACCCATTCGCGTCACGAATGGGGACATCTTTCTCGGACTGGACTTATCCGGACGCGCGCTTCCCTACCGCCAGTTCGATCTGCTCGAATGGCGCGCCCGAGGCGTCCGCCAGTGTTTCATCGTGTATGACCTGCTGCCTTTGACCAACGCACAGTGGTTCACGCCGGTCGCGCGGAAATCGTTCCGGCGCTGGTTGAATACGTTGACGATTCACGCGGATGCGGTTTTTTGCATTTCCCGCACCGTCGCAAAGGAAACTCAAACATGGCTGGATAACAGACTCGGCCCTGCAACGAACAACCTCGACGTGCGCTGGTTTCATCTCGGCGCGGATTTGAGCGCTCACATGACGCATTCGTCGATCGACGCTTCAGCGACGCCTTCCACGCATCGACGCCCGCTGACCGGTCAAACGATCATGATGGTCGGCACGCTCGAACCGCGCAAAGGCCACGCGCTGGTGCTGGATGCGTTCGAAACTCTCTGGGCGAACAACGCCAACGCTACGCTTGTCATTGCCGGAAAAACCGGCTGGCATGTCGAAAAACTGGTGAGCCGACTGCGGACACACCCACAGTGGGGCAAGCGGCTGATCTGGCTTGACAATGCGACTGACGAACAGCTGTCTGAAATGTACTCGTCGTTCGACGGTCTGATCTTTGCGTCGGAAGCCGAAGGTTTCGGCCTACCGCTAATTGAAGCCGCGCACTTTGGATTGCCGATCCTTGCGCGTGACATCCCGGTGTTCCGGGAAGTCGCTAACGAACACGCGACGTATTTCAACGCAGCATCTGGAGCGGAACTCGCGCCGCAAATCAATCAATGGCTCGACCTTCTGGCACTTCATAAAGCGCCATCGAGCCAAGCCATGCAATGCCTGAGTTGGGCGGAAAGCGCGACGCAATTGAAGCATCTGCTCGCCGACCTGGC
Organism: Paraburkholderia sp. BL21I4N1; assembly: GCF_002973525.1. Lineage (GTDB taxonomy): Bacteria > Pseudomonadota > Gammaproteobacteria > Burkholderiales > Burkholderiaceae > Paraburkholderia. The sequence continues at coordinate 28,841 of NZ_PVEN01000007.1, read as the reverse complement.
GTAGTTCGCCTTCAGGCAAAAAGGCGGCAGAGTTCAAGGGTCTGACTCGCGCAGGCCGCCCAGTTTCTCTGCCCTGCGACGCGCAGACCTCGCTCCACCGCAGCCGCGCGCCACGCATCGTCCAGCAGCACATGTTCGATACCGTCCAGCAGCGCATCAGCATCATCCGGCTGGACCAGCCATGCGGCGCCGCCGGCCACCTCCGGCAATGACGAACAATTGGAGGTCAAGGTCGGTACACCGCTCGCCAACGCTTCGAGAACAGGCAATCCGAAACCCTCATACGCCGAGGGAAAGAAAAATGCCCGCGCGCCCGCGTACAACTCAGGCAACTCGGCCTCGGGCACAAAGCCCAGATAGCGGAGCCATCCTTCCTCCTCACCGCGTTTCAATTCAATTTGAAGATCCTCGCTGAGCCACCCGCTGCTGCCTGCGAGCACAAGCGGAAATCTCTGCCGCCAGGCAATCGGCAAGCGGCCATAAGCACGGACAAGTTGATCGACCCTTTTGCGCGGCTCCAGAGTGGACACACAAAGCGAATAATTACCAAAAACGAGACCTCGATTTCGCAAGAATTCAGCCAGCTCATATTCCAGTCGCGGTCTAAACGCTTCGCTCACGCCCAACGGAATGGCCGTAATCCTGTCCAACGGCCAGCCGAAAAAATCAGCCACCTCAAGCCTGATCGCTTCTGAGTCGGTGATGATGTGAGCAGCACGCGCCAATGTCGAAGCGAACCCGGCCTCGAAATGCCGCCGGCGCTGAAGCGGATGGGTTTCCGGATACTTGAAAACCGACAGATCGTGTACGGTAACGATCCCCGAATCCACGCAATCAGGCAGGAAGTAATTGGGCGCGTGAAAGACAGCGCCTCGCATCTGCTTCCCGAGTGCCCAGGCGCGCCAACTTTTCGGTATTTGCCGCCGCAGATACCCGCGCTTTCTGCCCGGCATGGGTGATCGAAGCAATTCCTCGGGATCGGTAATCCATTCATTGGGTCGAAAAAACCGCACGGAGTCGACATTCCACCTTTGCGCCGAGTAATGGCGCGCCAGTTCCCACGTGTAACGCCCAATACCTGTGAGCGGCGGCACCAAGGCATCCACCGAAAAGATTAACTTCACCTATTGCGCTCCGGCATTACCCATCTCTTCTTCCCCACGTCGATCCGTACGGTCTGTCATTGCCTAGAACGAGAATCCGCTTTTGTTGCGACGGATATCCGCTTCCACCATCATCTGGCAAAGCTCCTCCAGGTTTGTCCGGGGCTCCCAACCGAGTTCGGCACGCGCCTTTGCGGGGTCGCCGATCAGCAACTCGACCTCGGCCGGCCGATAAAATTTCGGATTGATTTTAACGATCGGCTTGCCTGACGTGACGAGATAGCCCACTTCGTTCTCGTCTTTACCTTCCCAACGAATATCCAGACCAGCGGCCTTACCGGCCATCGAAACGAAATCGCGCACGGTTTCCGTGCGATTCGTGGCCAACACGTAAGTGTCGGGCTTGTCCGCTTGCAGCATGCGCCACATACCTTCGACGTATTCCTTGGCGAAGCCCCAGTCGCGTTTCGCATCGAGATTACCGAGTTCGAGCGCGTCCAGCTTGCCCAGACTGATTTTGGCGATGCTATCGGTAATTTTCCGGGTCACGAACTCGCGGCCGCGCAGCGGAGATTCGTGATTGAAGAGAATCCCGCTGCAACCGAAGATGTTGTAACTTTCGCGGTAATTGATCGTCATCCAGTGCGCGTACAGTTTGGCAACACCGTAGGGACTACGCGGATAAAACGGTGTGCTTTCCACTTGCGGAATAGCCTGCACCTTACCGAACATCTCCGACGTGCTTGCCTGATAGAAGCGGATCGCCGGATTGACGATCCGGATGGCCTCGAGAAGATTGACGGGGCCAACGCCGGTGATCTCGGCGGTCGTGATCGGCTGGTCGAAAGACACGCCAACGAAGCTTTGGGCCGCGAGGTTGTACACCTCCGTGGCACCGGTTTGCTGAAGCAAGCGGATACTCGACGAGAGATCCGTTAGATCGTACTCGATCAGGTGGAGATTCGGATGCGCCGATACGCCCACCTCTTCAATTCTCCAGAAATTGACCGAACTGGTACGGCGATAGGTGCCGTATACGACGTAACCCTTGTTCAACAAAAGCTCTGCGAGATACGCGCCGTCTTGTCCCGTGATGCCTGTAACAATCGCAATACTCTTACTCATGGCTCTCTTTTGCCCGCTCTAAATTAATTTTTCTCTTTGTACATCCCGGCGAACGCCGGCATGTGCCCGGTGGACGTCCGAGTCGCGCTTACCTCGACTGCACGGCCTCCAGGAAGCCTTACAGGACATACTTGTCGTTCAACGCACCCGGAGTCTTGACGACAACGTTGACTGCATCGGTCAGCGCTTCGAAATCCGTCACGTCGCCCGGTTCGAGCACGACGATGTCGCCTTCGCCCCACTCCTTTCCTGCCATGCGAACCTTGCCGGAAAGAATCAATGTGATCTCCGTCGCCACCTTGTGGTAATGCGCCGATTCTTTCTCGCCCGCCTTATAGCGTTTGACCGCGACTTCGCAATTCTCGGTACTGAAAGCCGTCGGCGAAAATGCGCCGACAAACCATCCCTTCACCATGTCATCCAGTTTTGCGCTATTCATTCCGACCGCCTTTGAAGAATCAAGGTTTCGCACTGGGAAACCTGTTGCAGTGTTTTCATGGGGTGGTAGTGACTCAACTCCACCGCGTGCGTGCCAATGCGTCGCTGCTCCAGAATCAGCTCGTTAAGCGAAGGGCAAATATAGAAAAGTTCATTCACCGACGCATTCTTGCGAATCATGTTCTGAACGGCCCTGACGAACTCCGCTCCATGCTTGAACCAGTAGAACCCGGCCGTTGCCGCGCGGCTGATGGGGTTCTTCTCGGCGGCTTCGACGACCAGTCCGTCTTCATCGCAGCGCACGTACGAATAACGCGGGTGCACCGATGAGAATGTGACCGTCCCCGCATGCAGATCGCGGTTATGAAAGCTCGCCACGATGCTGCTGAAATTCGCTTCCAGCAAGTCATTGCCGTTCAGAATCAGCAGTTCTTCATCCGTGTCGATGTTCGGCGTCGCGAGCAACGCCGTGCATGCGGCGCCCTGCGTGTTCTCAGGCACGGAAAGCACCGTCGCGCGCGGCGAGAGTAAGCCGACCATGTTCCCAAGGTGGTAGCGCCGAATGTCCTGCTCACGCAATGCCACGATGAACTTCGCGTCGTGTATTTCGCTGCAGGCGTCGATGACCCACTGGATCAGCGGCTTACCGTCGATTTCAGCAATACAAAGAGGATAGTCGCCGTCGTGCAACTCGGCGCCACCCGCCGCCAGAATCAGAATATTCATGCGAGGGCCTCCTCGTTGACTTGTCGAATGCGGTTCAGAATGTTCGAAATATTGACATCTTCCACTTCGCGAACGGCGAGCACGTGTGCGCCGGCTGCAGTAGCGGCCCGGATACCATTTTCGTTGTCTTCGACAATCAGGCACTCGTGGGGTTCGAAACCCAAACGCTCGATCGTCTTCAGATAAATTTCCGGCGACGGCTTACCCTGCGTCACGTCGCTGGCAGACATCACGTGATCGAGATAGACGTCGAGCCGCGCTTTCTTCAGCATGACTTCCATGGTCTGGCGAATCGAATTCGATGCCACGGCCAGCTTGTAATTCATCGCGCTCAACTTCGACAGCGCGTATTCATGGACAAAGCGCGGTTTGCAGAGCGAATGCACCAACTCCATCGTGTAGGCCTGCTTCATCTCATTGATGAAGCCGTGCAGTTCACGCGGCAGTCCGCTTTCCAGCGACAGCATCTCCAGCTTCTTGCTGGTCGGCAGGCCGTCGTAAGTGGTCAGATGGGCATACCGGCTGATCTCGAACCCGAACAGGCGCAACGCTCTGTTGAGGGCATCGTAATGCCAGTCTTTTGCTTCGATAAGGACCCCATCCATATCGAAAATTACGGCCTTAATCATTGATCTGGTCTCCAAAAAAAAGCTGTGCTTTCTCCGGATCATCCGTGCATAACATCAGTCCCGGATGCGCAGGCAGGCCGCGCAACATATGCCATTGCGCGGCCGGATCCCGGCCGTGCAACTCGGAAGAAACCACGCAGACTTCCTTACCGGCGCGCAGCAGTGATTCAATCGTGGCAGCGTCGTACCAGACGTCGGAAAATCCGTCGAGCCATACACCCACTGATTGCTCCAGCCATGCCGGCGTTCGCTCCACCTCGCTCATGCGCGTGAATACAGGAATGCCTGCCTGCAAATACGCCCGCATATCCGGCACGGCCATGTCGAACACGAACCAGTTGCTTAGCGTGCCTCGACCCAACGCGTCCTTGAGGGCACCGACGAGACCATCCGCCTTGATGTTCAGCGCCAAAGGCAGGTTACGCGTGCCGACGATCCGAAGAAAATCGGTTAGCGTCAGTTCGTTTCCGTTCGGCATATCGTGGGAGATGACGAGCTCGCCGTTTCTGTCGCGAATGTCCGTTTCCGTGCCGAATCCGAGATCGAACGAGCGGGAGAATGCGATCTCCTGGTTTTTCTCTTTTGCGTCCTGCCAGTAACCGCGGTGACTGAGTACGATCATGACGCCACCGCTTCGACAGCACGATTCGACACGGGATGCACCAGGAAAGCATCGAGGTCGGCGGGAATACCCAGTCCATACATGCCCGCGCCGACGCTGCCGACGTTGTGAACGCCGATCAGTTGACCTTCGTCGATGAGCTGGTTATAGGTCGGCGCCACGTAAAACTCGCCGTTCACCCGCAAATCCTTCGCGATCATCGACTCCGCCGCGCGGACGAAATCGCGGCCACGCCGGAAGTTGTAGATGCCGACCGTGGCTTCGTGGGAGATCACTTCCTTCTCTACAACCCGGTTGACCTTGCCTTGCGCATCGAAACCGACAAACGACCACTTCGGATCGTCCGCAGTCATGGTCATGATCAGGCCGTCGAGATCGTGCTTCGAAAGCTGCTCCAGGTAGGTATCGACGGAGACATCGACGTATTGATCGCTGTTGGCGATCATTAACGCATCGTCGCTATCGATCAATTCCTTCGCCGCCAACACCGTGCAGGCCGCCCCTTCCGTCAGGCCATTGAGCGCAACGATCTTGCAACCCGGCGCCCAGGCCTCGAGCAGCGCCGTCAAGCCATAATCGGCAATGTGCTCAGCCTGGCAAATGAAGATGAAACGGTGCGCTTCCGACGGCCTGAGATTCTCGATAACGAGTCTGATCATAGGCACGTCGTGAACACGAATCAGCGGCTTCGGGTCGGTGTACCCAGCCTTTGCGAAACGACTTCCGGCCCCCGCCATAGGAATCACAATATTGAGCATTTCTCTCTGTTCCAGATGATTTGTTTTTCGAAAATATTTGCTACCGCGTTTTCATACGGCTCAATCGCCGTTGAAAGGAAATCTTGCGTCCAGGGTTCGACCTCCGCCTGCGGCGTGGAATTCCTGTGAACTCGGGAACACAGTCACTAGCGCATCAAAACCTCGCGATTCCAGCGACTGCAGATGGTGCAATACCTCTCCCGAATTCGGCTCGCGTCCGAGGAATGTCCGGTACAGAGACTCGACCAGTTTCCGGCGGTCTTCGAACTGAACCGCGCCTTTCGAGCGCCTGAAGCGCTGCAGATAGGCCGTCAGTTCCCCATTCCCCGACATGGCTTCGCGTAGCCGCTCCGCGCCGATTGCCCTGTAGGCATCGAATACGTGAGAGAAATACTCCGCGCGGCTTTCCCATGTACTCTGCGAACGCATTTCATCCAGTCGCAGACCGGTTCCTTCGTGTCCGAGCGCGATCGCTGCCGACAGATAAGGTGCGATCACGATCTGGTCGAGAACCTCGGCACCCGCCGACGGGATTCGCCATTCGACACCCAGCATGTCGAGCACCCGGTTTCCAAGCGTCGCCAACACGGCCCGGGATGGGTGATTGACCGCGAATAGCGGTTGATCGGTCGTTGAGTACGCTTCGATAATGTCCGAAACCAATACATTGCAGCCCGCTGCGTGCTCACGGCGAAGCAATTCACGGGTCGTGAGAAACGCCTCCGATCTGACGAAGTCGGGCTGAAAAAAATCGCTCCTCTGCGTATCGCTCAGAAACGAATTCACGTCCTTGCCCTCGAGAAAGTAGTCGATCGCGTGGGCGTCGTGATAAGCAAGCCGTCCGTCGTAGAAGTCCTTGAGCGGAAAGCATTGAGGAATCTGGCCGCGGTGATAAATCGCCGGAACGATGATCAGCCTGGAGTGCGACGATCTGTTATGGCATAGCCAGTCGGTCGACAACCATTCCACGTCGCGATAGTTGTCCGCTACCGGCTGGGAGATGATCACATCGGCCTCTTCGATATCCGACTTGAAATTCTCAAATTCGGTCTGGATATCGATACTGAAAACCTCGCGGTACTTGACCTGAACATCATCAGGGCGAGTCTCGGACATGAGTCTGGCCAGCGCGGCGCCCTGACAGTTTGCGTGTATGTATATCTTCAAAATTCGCACCTAAACTTATGTTCCCGCTCACCGAATTTCCACCGTGGTAATCGCGCCGAGATGAGTACATCGCTGCAAAGCGACCACAAACGAACAGTGCAATTTCTAGACATTTTCCGCGAACACACGCGTGACGGCTCTTTCGAGTCGTCCCGTGAAGTTGTCGAAGCTGAAACTCGACGCATAGGCCTTCGCGTCTTCCGAGAATTGCCGGGCCGACTTCATGCCGCCGTCCAGCGGTAATACAGCGGCGCCAGGATTCTCAAACGACTCCGCGACACCTTCAATGACTTCAATCAAGGTCTGTGCCAGTCCACCCACACTTCCCGTCGTCACGATACGACCACGTCCACCTGCGATCCAGCGCAAGTTACCTGCGTCATATGTCACGGGAATCATGCCGGCGCGCAACCCTTCGATAACCGGTACGCAAAACCCCTCGTGGTAGGACCCCGAGACGAGTACGTGCGATTGCCGGAAGACTCGTGCGAGCGTCGCTTCGTCGACTTTGCCGATAAAGTCGACATGTTCGCCGAGCCCGTACAAGCGCAGCCTCTCCTTGACTTCGCGCACGTAATCGGGCTCGGAGAAATCCGTATTGCCGACCAGACGCAACACGAAATGCCGGTCGGTCTTTTTCTTCACGACGGCCAGGGCGTCGATAATGTCCACGATGCCCTTTGAAGGGAAGAAACGCCCGACGCACAGCAGGTCGACCCGTCTGCGAGGCTTGTCTTCCAGCGCGCCGATCGCGGGACGATCAACGGCAATCGGCAACTCCACGACAGGCAAATTTTCGATGCCCTGGCGGGTCAATTCCTCTGCATTCTCGCGGCTGTCCACCCAGATTGTGTGCGCGTGCCTGAAGAGCGCAATCTGCGCAAAAGACCGATCGATGACATCCCAAATCCGCCGGGGAGTCAGGTGCTTCGGCGTCACATTGTGAAAACACACGACGTGCTTTCCGCTTTTCTCCGGGTTGCCCAACGCCTCGAAAAGCTCATGGTGGATAGCGAAATGGTAAACAATCAGATCCGACTGTTTGAACCAACGGTTGTCCTCGAGACTTTTCGCGTCTTCACACACCTCGAAATCCATATCCGGGAAATCGTTGCGAACACCGAGTCCACGCACGTTGGTAAAGCCGGCCTCTCGCAATGCCCGGTAGTAATCATGCGCGGAATGCCCCACGGCATCCCCCCGCAGGAACCACGGACAGACAACGGAGATCTTGATGTTTTTAAGCTTGGAATTGCTCATTGGGTTCAAAGAGTGTGCCGGGTTTCCGCCAGCGCTTATGCCGTCGGGCAGCTTAACAAGTCATTAGAATGTGAACACGTCCAAAGGCCGGCAGTTCGATGCGAGGAACCTGTCCAGCGCAGCCCTCAGCGGCGCGCCTTGAAGCACATCGGACTCTCCGTTCACCAGTTCCACCAGCGAGGCAGTCATACCGGCCACATCAGTTGGGTCGAAGCAGATGCCCGGATTCATATTGACTTCGGAGCATGACGAGACGTTGGATGTAATTGCCGGCACACCGTACTCCTGAGCCTCCAGAATCGGCAGCCCAAGCCCCTCATACACCGAAGGAAACAGCAGCACGGAAGCCTGCGCGTATTGGTTCGCCAGAACCGCGTCGTCGACATCGCGATACCACTCGACGTCGAGTCCCAGGTTCTCCATGTTGGAAAAGAACCGCAAAGCGTCGGCCATGCCGATGCGCTCCTTGCCAACCACACGCAGGCGGAACGACGTGAGCCTGGCGGCGGCCGTCAGGATCAACTCGATGTTCTTGAGATTCTTGCGCCAGTCCAGCACATTCACGAGCAGCACTGTGCGCGTCGCCTGCGTACCGAGCTGGCTGGCAGTGCACTCGAATGAAATATCCGTTATCACCGACGGCACCCGATTCGCCGTGCGATAAAGACTCATGAAGTCCACGCGCGTGGAATCGCTGATACAGGCAATCCGCTCGGCGTTTGCGAGGTAGTAGCGGAACCCGACATCGTGTTGCTGCGCAAAGTCGTAGACGTCCAACTCGTTCGGAAAGCGCAAACAACCGGTTGCCAACAGATTCGGCACCAGATCGTAGACGATGCCAACCACCCGAGGCATGGGGGGAACGCCCAGATCACATACCCATGGCGCGGTGACTACATTGACGTCGAACTCGTCCGGATCGATGGTTTCTTCGCTCCATTGGATCGCGAACGGCGGCCTGGACCCGGCCGCCGTTTGATCGGTCGCACTGTTGCCGGTTCGCGACGACCAGTAAGGCGCACGCGAAGGCTGCACGTGGGTGGCCGTCCGCCTGGCACTAAATTGCCCGCGAAATATCTTCCCTTCTTTCGGCGCACCGAAGGTTACGCGCCAACCGCGATTCTCGAGCTTCGCCGCATAGTAAAGAATGACTCGCCTTACTCCGACATGAAGGCTCAAGAAATCCGGTTCTACAATAAATAAGGCCTTGATGATGCCCCCCACTCTAAGTTCCTGAACAATCTTCTACTGGCGCGTGCGAAGCAACGCCAACAAGACGGTCTACGTGACTGTTTGTCCTTTACGCCTTCCTGACCTCGAGACTCACTAGCCCAAGGCTGAGCAGTCGCGGATCCGCATTCATGCCGATTTCTTGCGGAGAGCACGGATCGTGAGGCTTGAACGTGATTCGGAGTGCGGCGTCTGAGCCGATCAATTCCTTTGGCACGCTGAAGTGGAACGGTTGATCGTCGAAGCTTGCCTTCAGCGTGAAATGGCCAACCGCCATTCCATTGACAGCGACGCTGACCACGGTCCTTGTCGCCGGCGGTCTGACGAACCCCTTTGCGCAGCCTTCGATAACCAGGTCGCTTTCCGCGAAACTGGAGTGAAGCAGTACTTGCCCCTCGTCGCCAAGCATCCAGCAACCCCACGATTCGGGCTGGGACCAACCTTCCCCGAGCCCTGCAACGCCGGTTTCTCCGCCTGAAAACAGCTGCTTTCCTTCCGCATGTGGCGCACGCTCGACCGCCGGTGCTTCTACGAGGATATGGCGCAGCTTGAATTCGCCGGTGGCAACGTAACTGTGCAACCGCAGAATGTTGCTAATGAGAAATGCCTCGCCCGACACCTCTACCCGCAATTGCGACGCGGAAATCGACGTCACTATCGCAAGCACGTCGTTTGCCAATATCGTGGGTAAAACTTGAGTGCTCTCGACTTCCATCTGCAGAACGATCGCGCCCGTCGGCGTGACGGGCAATTTGAACGTAATTTCGCCGTAAGTCTCGGCATCGAGCACGATCGAATCCGCGCTGATGTCCCAAGCGGCGTCGACGTAGACGCCCATTTGGGTCGCTTTTTGGCCCCACTTGGCGCCGAAGTTGACTTTCCGTCCGAATCCCACTGCCGGGGTTGCCTGTTCCGGGTTCTGACCGCCACCGGGGATCATGTGTTTATCCGCGACCACCGGCATCGCTTCAAATCCGTCCATCAACCCCTTTCGCATGGTCGTGGAGACCACCTCGACATTTCTCGCGAGCCGGGCCACGTAGCCCGCGGAGCGCAGACGGCGCGTCAGCTCGACGTCTTCGGCCTGCCCCCAGAAAAGGAGTTCGTTCCAGGGCACACGCTTCAGCACGTCCGCCTTGGCGATCATGATTCCGCCGTTGATAAAGACGTGACGCGACCAGTCGCCGTATTCGAGTGTGGCGGGTGACGTCATGGACCATTCACCACCCAGCGCAACCCAGTCCGGCATGCGTCGGCCGTCTGGCCGGGTTTGCCGGCAAACGAGGACCGAGTAGTCCGAGCCGTACTCCGCCAGGTTCTTGATAAAGTCCGGCGGAATAACATAGCGATCGTGAGCGATGACCAGGTTCTCGGTAGTCGCAGCCTCGACAATCTGATTTTTCTTCTTCGTGATCCAACCGAGCTTCGGAAATTCGTCGGGCTGGCGAACGAACACAACGTGCTTGTACTTTTCTCCGAACTCGGCCTTCAAAGAGTCCGGTCCGCATACGATGCACTCTACCGTTTGACCTGGCAGACGCTCGACGCCTTCCACGCTTTCGATAAACGCGCGCAGCAACTCCGGACGCTTGCCGTCGGTGACCACGCCGAATGAGAAACCCGTGAGCTGGGCAGTACGACGCTCGGTGCGCGTGTTCATCACGGCAAACAGGCATGGCCCCGCATCGTAGGTATGCTCGAAGACGATCTTCGTGTCGCCCCATTCGGCAATCAGGTTCTTCAACTCGAAGTTAGTCAGCAATGCCGTGTTCGACACGCGCATCAGCAGCTTTCCGCCGGGGGCAAGCAGGCGCAACGCCTCGTCCACAACCAGTGGCCATGCCTTGATCGCCCCCAGGTCCCGCTCGGTCAGGTAAACCAGATCGAAGCTTTGGTGGAAATCGGCCGGAAGCCTGAAATCGGATTTCGGGTCGTAAATACGCGAGCTTGATTTCATCCAGCCGAGCGGTGGTCGATCGCCTGCCCAGAAAACTTCCGACGACGTAGCCAGCAATGCCTTCAATGCATCGTCGACCTCTAGCGCTGCGGAGGGCGCGACCATGCCTTGAGACGGAATCGCCGCATCCTTTTTAACGTCGGAGACGTGTTTCGCTCGTGTGGCATTTCCCTTGATGGTGGATCTGCCGTCCGCATGCTGGCCAGCCGAAGCCGGCTTCGAACCGCCATCGCGCTTCAATATGGGCCTGAGCAAAGGACCAACGATCGGAAGCTGCGTGAACTTGTAGGTTCGGATTGCCTCCTTGAGGCCCGGAAGATCGACACCCGTCGCCCGCGCTTCGTCAGAATTCGACAGTTGTGCAAGAACCTGAATCTTCGGCGCGCCATTGCGCAAGCGCGTGAGGTAATAGCTCATGCCGTCCGTATCGGGCGCTCTTTTCAACAGCGTGAAGTAAGCACTCTCGATAAATTGAATATCGTCCGCCGACAACAACGAATTCAAATCAAACGCCGCACCGGCAAAAGGATTGCTTGACATTTTTACTTTCCGAATACGCACCGAAATTTCTTGATTGATTGCTCTCGCCTGATGCCGACGTTGTTCGGCTAACGAGATTGGCGTCGCCCAAAAATTCTTCTGAACGGAGAGGTCGCGACCCACGACCAGGCAGTCCGAATACTTGCCAGCTCGTCCTGAGTCGCCGCCAATTTGTGCTGCAGATTGTCGATATCTTCGCTGCGCGCCAGAGCGGACTCAGTCACCTCACCCTCGAACGCTTCACGTGAACGTTGCAGCGAGTCTATGTGCGCAAGCATTGCGGACTCTCTATCGCTCTGCTCGCGCAAGGCAGACAGATGATTAGCAAGTTCTTCGTCACGCGCGGCCAGCTCGCCTATGGCGCCCAGAATTGTCGACTCCAAACGAGCCCGCTCATTCTCAGATGTTTGCGCATAAGCGGTAAATAGCTCCTCGCAGCCGGCCTGGTTTGCGCGCAGTTGCTCGGCAAAAAACTGATCTCTTTGCGCCAACTCGTTCCGGCGCGCCTCTGCTTCCTGTCGAAACATGTCCGCCTGTTGCGACAACAATTGCATCCGCGACTCGGCATTGTGCTCAGCCTCATTTCTCGCGTGCTCGAGGGCAGCGATCTGGGCGATCAGTTGCTCGACGTTACGATTTGCGTCCGCGACCTTGAGATCCGCCTCAGCACTCGCCTGAACACAACGCTCGTTGTACCGCGCCTCGATCAAACTATGAAATGGCGAGCTAGAGGTCCCGCTTAATAGAAACCGGTCGAATACATTGGGGGGCGAACGAAATGCAGCCTTGAGTTCAGCGTGAGCTGTCGCAACGTAATACCGATTCAATCCATCGAAATACGCGAAGCTGTAACCGTAACCAATGAGGATCGACTCCCAATCGCCGTAATCCTCGATTTGCGTCAGCGGAAGCGTACTTTCCACCACCACGATCCACGGTCGAACCGACGACGCGCCCCACCCGGAAAGCACGTGGCGCTCAAAACCCTCCACATCGATCTTCAGCCAATGAATCTCCCCTTCGCCAGCGGCCTCAAAAACAGCCGAGAGCGCAATGCACGGCACAGTGATTTCGTGAATATCGAAACCCCGTTGACGATGTTGTTCCGCTATCGCGGCGTCCGCTGTCGATATCCCCGTACCAGGAATCTCGAAGAAACGCAGCACGGACGAGTTCTCTCCAACTGCAGCCTGGATCACCACGTCGCCAACTCGCTGCTCTCTCAGCAACTGTGCGTAATGCGGTGTCGGTTCGACGTGCACCCCACGCCACCCGCGCTCATGGAATGCGAGTGAAACGGAATCGACGATCGGATCCTGGGCGCCGATATCGACATATCGACCTGGCTCGATATGTCCGAGCGCACGCCACAGCATGACGTCTTCAAAGTTTTGAGCATAAGAAGTAATGCTCACCGCACGCTCCGCAGAATCCGACTCGCGCAAACTCGATGGCATGGCAATTGCGAATTCGCAAACGCTGACAGGCCGAAGCCTAAGAACCCGCTACACATGGCATCCCTGTATGAATTGCGCAACGGCTGCAATGACTGCGTCGCCTGAAAATGAAAAACTTCGGCGCCGCCCTACTTAAACGTCTGAACCCCCGTAATCACCGGATACGCCACCGAGAACACCACATTCAAGAACTTCTGCACCTCGGCGATCGGCGCATTCGACACATACAGCAGATCCTTGTTATCCATCATGAAGCTCTGCGCGACGAAGAACGAGTTCGGGTCACGCAGATTCACGCGATACACCACCGGCACTTTGCCGTCCGCGGTAGTACGCACGGGCGTATTCGGCCACGGCAACGCCTTCGCGTCTTCGAGTCGGAAAATAAACACGCCCTGCGCATCGGAGCGTGAATCTTCCAACCCACCCGCGCGAGCCAAGGCCTGCGCCAGCGTAATACCTTGCGCTTCGAAATTGATTTCCTGATTCTTGCCGGTCGCGCCGAGCGACGTAAAACTGAACGGCTGAAACAGCGCCGTCACTACGTCGCCCGCATGCAACGGCACGTTCTGGCGCGGATCGCGAATCACCGTCTCGAGCGGCAGCGACGCCACGATGTCGCCGCGCGTGACCTGCAGCGTGATCTTGTCGACCGGCTGCTTGACGCCGCCGGCAGCCGCCAACGCATCGAGCAGACGCTCGCCGCGCGCGCTTAGCGGCATCCGGTTGCTGCTCGCCACGTCGCCCACCACCGTGACGTACGAGGTCGCGTTGCGCGAGAGCTTCACCAGTACCTGCGGATCGTGCGCGATGTTCTTCAAGCGTGCCGTGATATCACGCTGCAATTGCGTCGGCGTACGCCCCACGGCTCTCAATTCGCCGGCGAAAGGCACATTGATTTTGCCGTCTCCATCGATTGTCTGATCGGGCAGAACCGTTACACGCGCATTGGTCGTGCCGCCCTTCGAATCGATTTGCGCAGCGCCGAACAGCGTGGCGGGCGGCGCCTCCCAGATCGACACTTCGATCGTGTCGCCCACGCCAAGCTGTTGCTGAAACGTTGTGCTATTACCCAACGTAGCCGAGAAATCGCCAATACTGCGCTCCGCAAAGAGCTTGCCCGCGACCTCATCCGTCACATCGACAATCTGGATCCCCGCCGGATTGGCGGCAGCGCCGGCATTGTTAATCTGTGAAGTACTGGGCCCGGAAGTCGGAATACTCGAGCAACCACTCAGCGAGATCGCCCCAAAGGCGACTGCGGCAAAAACCATACGGCTAGACAGACGCGACATTTATTGCAACAGTTGGCAAGAGTTAGTAAGTAAAACATCGGCGCGGATTGTCTCATGCACTCGGGTAGAATGGCGCATTGTCGAGAAAAATCATTAGCAGAAACACAAAAAAAGTTCTGCGCGCCAGTTAACAAAACCGCCAAAACCGCACTACGCTCTCGTGTCAACCCTCTTTCTCGACGTCACACGTCTTCTCACACGCTTATTCGACGGGCTTTTGCCCACCGGCGTAGATCGCGTTGGTCTTGCCTACATTGAAAAATACGGCGCAAAGGCGCGTGCTATTCTCAGCGAGCGCGGCTTTTCCACCGTGCTCAGCGAGCACGATTCACAGCAAACGTTTGCATGGCTTCTCTCGTCCATTCGAAATCGCAATGCAATCCGCGCGCTAATCGCGCGCGCCTGTCTAAATCGCCTGCGAGAAACACGGCTTACCGGAATCCTGTTGCACACCAGTCACAACGGCATGGAATTCAGCCGTTATTACGACGCAATGGCACGGCGCCAGATTCGCTCCGTATTCATGGTTCACGATTTAATTCCGTTGACGCACGCAGAATATTGCCGCCCTGGCGTCGATTCGATTCATCGTCGCCGTATGCATACAGCATTAAAACGGGCAAGCGGACTGATCATGAATTCGCAGGCCACGCTCGACTCGCTCACGGCCCAAGCGCAACACGCCGGCCTCGAACAACCGCCCTGCGTCGTCGCACGTCTGGCCTCCGGCGTCACGCAACGACCTCTTGCACCCCGTCCGCTGCCCACACCTTACTTCGTGATGCTCGGCACGATCGAACCGCGCAAGAACCACTGGTTCATCCTGCACGTATGGCGCCGTCTCGTCGAACAGCTCGGCGCGGCCGCACCGAAACTCGTCGTGATCGGCCGGCGTGGTTGGGAATGCGAGAACGTCGTCGATATGCTGGAGCGCTGCCATAGTCTGAAAGGCGTCGTGATAGAAGAATCGCACTGCTCCGACGAACAACTGCACGCCTATTTGCAACACGCTCAGGCGCTGTTGTTTCCGTCCTTTGTCGAAGGCTATGGCATGCCGCTCGCCGAAGCACTCGCGCTCAAAGTACCGGTACTGGCGAGCGATCTGGATGTATTCCACGAAATCGCCGACCACATTCCCGAGTACCTCGACCCGCTGGACGGTCCGGGTTGGCTTGTTCGTATTCAGGCTTACTCTCGCGCAAATAGTCCCGAACGTGATGCTCAATTGAAACGTATCGAGAACTTTCGCGAGCCCACGTGGGCAGAGCATTTCGAACACGTCGACGGCTTTCTCGAGACGCTGCGCTAGATGAAGCAACGAGTCGATGCCATTTGGCCCGGCCCCGTCTGGTCGCGCGGGCCGTCGGGCACACCGTTATTGTCGTGGTTCGTCGCACCGCTGCGCGATACGCGCGCCGAAACGGTTGCTGATGTATTGAATTCCGCGCTAAGCCGTTGCAAGGAAGAAGACGAACAGAACAGCGAGTCAGCCGTCAGACTCCTGATGCAACGCTTCGCACGCAGCCATGCGTCGACCGTACGCCGCGCGCACAACAACTGCCCCGCCGCGCTACTCGAAACCAGCCGCACAACCCGCGTGATGCTCATCGACGAGCGCGCGCGCTCGAACGGCCTCGGCGCAGTCGCGATACGCAACTCATCGCAGGCATTCGCGCGTATGTTGCAAACCGCACGCGCGAAACATCCGCACGCCGAATTCTGGCTCGCGCAATCGGACGATCAAGGCAGTGGGCGCTGGCTGTCGGCATCGACGGACATGTTGCCGCCCGGCATTCAACGCGTGGCCGAACAAGAATCGTTGTGCGCCGCGCTGACGCATGTCGACCATGTCTATACGCTCGGCGCGTCGGAAGGCATGCACGCGCTGCTCGCGGGCGTTCAGGTTCATACGTTCGGCGCGCCGTATTACGCAGGCTGGGGCCTCACCGACGACGACCTGCGCTTCCCGCAACGCACCGCCCGCCCAACGCTCACCGCGCTATTCGACGTAGTCTTCCTGCGCTTCACCCGCTACCTGAACCCCGCCACGCACAAGCCCGGCACGCTCGACGATCTGCTCGACAGCATCGAATTGCAGCACGCCGTGCAACAGCGTTTCGCCGATTTGCGGAATGTGGTGGGCCTTCGCTTCCAGTGGTGGAAGCGACCGTTCGCGACGCCCTATATCGGCGCCGGCGGCGCCGCTTTGCGCTGGACGCACACGCCGCAATCGGTGCGGACCAACGAATGCGCGGTACTGTGGGGCGCTCGCAGCGCGGCAGGTCTCGCGCCCGAAGTTCAGCGCGTTCGCATTGAAGACGGCTTCTTTCATTCGACGGGACTCGGCTCCGACATGATCGCTCCGCGCAGCCAGGTGATCGACCGTCGCGGCCTCTATTTCGACGCGAGCCAGCCCAGCGACCTCAGCGTGCTGCTGAACGAAACCACGTTCACCGAGGCCGAATTGGCGCGCGCGGCAGCCTTGCGCGAGAAGGTAGTGAAACTCGGTGTCACCAAGTACAACCTCGGCCGTCGGCGGCCCGCGTGGACCGCGCCGGCGGGCAAACAGATTGTGCTAGTGCCCGGCCAGGTGGCCGACGACGCGTCGATCCGCCTCGGCACGCGCGCGATCGGCACGGCCGACGCGTTGCTGCGCGAGGTGCGCCGGCTACGTCCCGACGCGTTCGTGGTCTACAAACCGCACCCCGACGTGCTGTCGGGCAATCGCCAGGGACTCGTCGACGTGCAACGACTCGCGGACGTCGTCGACACGGAAAGCGATCTGCTGTCGCTCGTCGACGTGGCGGATGAAGTTCACACGCTATCGTCGCTGGCCGGTTTCGACGCGCTATTGCGCGGCAAAGCGGTCTTCACCTACGGTCTGCCGTTCTACGCCGGCTGGGGATTGACTCACGACGCCCTCGCGCCGCTGCCATGGCGGCATCGCACATTGACACTCGACATGCTGTGCGCGGGCGCGCTGCTGCGCTATCCGCTCTACTGGGACTGGCAGACGCGTCTCTTCACCACGCCGGAAGCCGTGGTGGAACAACTGGCGCCACACGCCGCCCGCCCGCTCGACAAAGTGCGCGGCAACCGCATGCGTCCGCTACTCAAGGCAATTCGTTGGACGCGCAACGGAATCCGCCACGCGGCATGGCGTGTCCAGCAGCGGCGGTGGAATCGCGCGCAATAGAACGTGAATTAGCCGCGGCTCTTCAACCGCATCACGGCGAACAAAAAGTAAAAGCCCCGCAAGACTTTCATCTTGCGGGGCTTTTCAACAACCAGCGGCGTTTTCCGCTTAGCGGGACATCATGTGCATGCTGACGTTATGCATGACCCACAACGTGCCGCCGATCACGATCACCGCGGTCAGCACCGTGAAGGCGAACGCCATCACGTTCCAACGCTGCGCCGACGACGAATTCAAATGCAGGAAGAACACCAGGTGAACGACGATCTGCACGAACGCGAGACCCGCGATCGCGAGCAGTGCATTCTCACCGGACAGCGTGCCCGTCATCACGAGCCCGAAAGCCGCGACGGTCAGAACAACCGAGAGAATGAAACCGATCGTATAGCTGCCGAGGCTGCCGTGACCTTCACCCGAGTGTGCGTTATGGCTATGGTCCATTTAGATCACGCTCGCAAGATAGACAAAGGTGAAGACGCCGATCCACACGACGTCCAGAAAGTGCCAGAAAAGGCTCAGGCACGTCAGGCGAATCATGTCGCGTTCCGTCAGGTCGCGGTGTCGCGTTACCTGAATAGCGAGCACCACCATCCAGATCAGGCCGAACGTGACGTGCAGACCGTGCGTGCCGACCAACGTGAAGAACGACGACAGGAACGCGCTACGGCTCGGACCCGCGCCTTCGGCGATCAGGTGCGAAAACTCGCGCAATTCCAGCACCAGGAACGACAGACCGAGCAGGAACGTCACGCCGAGCCAGAAGAGCAACACGCCCTTGCGGTTCTTGTACGCGCCCAACATCGCGAAACCATACGTGATACTGCTCAGCAGCAGCATGGTGGTTTCGAGCGCGACGCCCGGAATCTCGAACAGATCCTTGGCGGTCGGGCCGCCGGCGAACTGGTGACCCATCACCGCGAACACGGCGAACAGCGCCGCGAAGATGATGCAGTCGGTCATCAGGTACAGCCAGAAACCGAACACCGAATGCGACGGCACGTGGTCCGCGTCGTGATGATGCGCGTCCGCAGCTGCGCCCGCGCTAATAGTATTGCTCGACATCAATCCACCTCCATCGCCAGCTGGGCGCCTGCGCCCGAGCGCTTCTCTTCGATCGCCGCGACTTCAGCCGCCGGGATGTAATAGCCTTCGTTCTTCTGGAAGCTGTAGACGATCACGGTACCGATCGAGCCGACCAGACCGATGATAGCCAGCCACCAGATGTGCCAGACACCGGCAAAGCCGAGCACCAGCGAGAACATGGCCGCGATCAGACCCGCCGACGTGTTCGACGGCATGTGAATGTCGCGATACACCGGCTTGGCTTGCGCACTCTTGTCCGCCTTCATGTCCGCGAACGCGTCCAGCTTGCGCACCGTCGGAATGATGGCGAAGTTATAGGCCGGCGGCGGCGAGCTCATCGCCCATTCCAGCGTATGGCCGTCCCACGGATCGCCCGTGAGGTCGCGGTTCTGCGGCAGATTGCGGTCGCGAATGCTGACCACGATCTGCAGCACCTGGAGCGCGATACCGATCGCGATCAGGCCTGCACCGGCCGCGGCCAGGATCAGCCACGGATGCCACAGCGGGTTGTCGTAGTGGTTGATACGGCGCGTCATGCCCATGAAGCCGAGCACGTACAGCGGCGTGAACGCCACCCAGAACCCGATCTGCCAGAACCAGAACGAGGCCTTGCCCAGCTTTGCATTCAGCTTGAAGCCGAAAGCCTTCGGGAACCAGTAGTTGAAGCCGGCCAGATAACCGAACAGCACGCCACCGATAATCACGTTGTGGAAGTGCGCAATCAGAAACAGGCTGTTATGCAACACGAAGTCCGCGCCCGGAATCGCCATCATCACGCCGGTCATGCCGCCGATGGTGAAGGTAATCATGAAGCCGATGGTCCAGAGGATCGGCGGCGTGAATTCCAGACGACCCTTGTAGATCGTGAACAGCCAGTTGAACACCTTCACGCCGGTCGGAATCGCAATGACCATCGTGGCGATACCGAAGAACGCGTTGACGTCGGCGCCCGAACCCATCGTGAAGAAGTGATGCAGCCAGACGAGGAACGAAAGCACCATGATCGCGCAGGTCGCCCACACCATCGTCTTGTAGCCGAACAACGGCTTCTTGGCGAAGGTTGCCACGACTTCCGAGAAAATACCGAACGCCGGCAGGATCAGGATGTACACCTCGGGGTGACCCCATGCCCAGATCAGGTTCAGGTACATCATGGCGTTACCGCCACCGTCGTTCGTGAAGAAGTGCATGCCGAGGTAGCGGTCCAGACCCAGCAGCGCGAGCGTGACCGTCAGGATCGGGAACGACGCCATGATCAGCACGTTGGTGCACAGCGCGGTCCACGTGAACACCGGCATCTTCATGAAGGTCATGCCCGGAGCGCGCATCTTCACGATCGTCGCGAAGAAGTTCACGCCGGTCAGCAAGGTGCCGATACCGGAGAGCTGCAAGCTCCACAGGTAATAGTCGACCCCGACACCCGGACTGAACTGCAGCTCGGACAGTGGCGGATAAGCCAGCCAGCCCGTTTGCGCGAATTCACCGATCACCAGCGAGATGTTGATCAGGATCGCGCTGACTGCCGTCATCCAGAAGCTCAGCGAGTTGATGAACGGAAACGCCACGTCGCGCGCGCCGATCTGCAGCGGCACGATGATGTTCATCAGGCCGATCATGAACGCCATCGCCATGAAGAAAATCATGATGACGCCGTGCGCCGTGAACACCTGGTCGTAGTGATGCGGCGGCAGGTAGCCCGGGTTCGCATACGCGAGCGCCTGTTGCAGACGCATCATGATCGCGTCCGCGAAGCCGCGGAACAGCATGATCAGTGCGATCACGATGTACATCACGCCAATCTTCTTATGGTCGACCGACGTGAGCCACTCGGTCCACAGATAGCGCCACTTGCCGAAATAGGTGATCAGACCCAGCACCGTCGCACCGCCGAGCGCGATCATCACGGCGGTGACCATGATGATGGGCTCGTGGTACGGAATCGAGTCTAGTGAGAGTTTGCCGAACATGCGTTACCCCTTACCCTTTGGCGCACAGTTAGCGTCATTCATGTTGTCGATGACGTTACCGTTGTTGTATCGGGCAATGATGTTGTGAAAGAGCTTCGGATCGACCGACGAGAAGTAACGCACCGGATCCTTCTCGCTCGGCGCCGATACCGTGTGGTAGCGGTCCATGCTGAGGTTGTCCGACGAAGCGCGTACTTTCGCGACCCACGCGTTGAACTCTTCCGGCGACGAAGCGAGCGTGCGGAACTTCATGTCCGAGAAGCCCTTGCCGCTGAAGTTGGCCGACTGGCCCGCGAAATTGCCGGCTTCGTCCGCGATCAGGTGCAGACGCGTTTGCATGCCGGCCATCGCATAGATCTGGCCGCCGAGTTGCGGAATGAAGAACGAATTCATCACCGTGTCGGACGTAATCACGAAGTTCACCGGCGTGCCGACCGGAATCGCCAGCTGGTTCACCGACGCAATGCCGAGGTCCGGATAGATGAACAGCCACTTCCAGTCGAGTGCGACGACTTCGACGTTGATCGGCTTGACCTGCGACTCGAGCGGCTTGTACGGATCGAGTTCGTGCGTGGTCTTCCACGTCAGGACGGCGAGGAACAGAATGATCAGCGTCGGAATCGTCCAGATGGCGATTTCAATACCGGTCGAATGGGTCCAGCCCGGTTGATAGTCCGCGCTCCTGTTCGACGCGCGATAACGCCACGCGAACAGCAGCGTCAGCGCAATCACCGGAATGACCACGATCAGCATGGCCCAGGTGGACGTCGCGATCAGCTCGCGTTCCGCCAGACCCACACTCCCCTTCGGATTCAAAATATCGAGGTTGCTGCAACCCGAGAGCAACAACACGAGGCTCGTGGACAGGAAACTTATCGACCCCCGCAGAGTCTTTCCTTTCATATCCATTGCCTCTTTTTTACGACTTCAACGAACGTCATTCGACCGCTCTCCATTAGTAAGCGCTCGCATAGTAGGGGCACGTCAAGCGCTAATAAAGCCTCGATTTAGCAACGATCTATTGCGTCGCAGCACTGTGCGACACGTTGCCGCAGGGCTGCGCGAGGATCAGTACTTGCCGTGCTCGCTTTGCTGAGCTTCAAACAACCGTCACAGCACGAAAGTCCCTTCATACAAGCAATAAAACGCAGGGCGACCTCAAGGGTTGCGCTGCGTCAGAGGCGTGCGAAGAGACTCGTGCCAGACTGAAAAAAGCAGATCGACACTGCAGCCCCATTCTCCGGATGCTGCAGCAGCGAAATGCTTCATTCCACTCAACCCGGCGTGCGGGTCGTTGCGGCAGCCGGCGCGGGCGCCGCTGCCTGCAGATGCTCGCCACCATCAGGCGCGGAGTCCGACGGATGCAGCGAACGTTCCGATTGAGCCAGCAGCGTGCCGACCGACGGATCGATTGCGTCGGTGAACGGCTTCGGATTGAGGCCGATCGCCAGCACCAGCAGTGCCATCGCGCCCAGCAGCATGAATTCGCGGTTGCCGAGATCCTTGAGTTTGGCCACGCGCGCATTGGCGATCGCGCCGAAAATCACGCGCTTGTACATCCACAGCGTGTACGCCGCGCTCAGGACCAGCGTGGAAGCGGCCATCGCGCCGATCCAGAAATTGAAGCGGATCGCGCCCATCAGCACCATGAACTCGCCGACGAAACCCGACGTGCCCGGCAAGCCGATGTTGGCCATCGAGAACAGCATCACGAACGCGGCGAAGCGCGGCATGGTATTCGCAACACCGCCGTATTCGGCGATCGACGCGGTTTTGGTGCGGTCGTAGAGCATGCCGGTGCACAACAGCATCGCGCCGGACACCACGCCGTACGACAGCATCTGCACGATCGCGCCGGCCTGGCCGATGCGATTGAAGACGAACAGGCCGAGCGTCACGAGGCCCATGTGCGAGATCGTCGAATACGCGAGCAGGCGGCGCATGTCGGTTTGCACGAGCGCCAGCAGGCTCGAATAGATCACGGCGATCAGCGAGAGCGTGATCATCATCGGCGCGAAGAAGTGGCTGGCCTGAGGTGCGATCGGCAACGCGAAACGCAACAGACCGTAACCGCCCAGCTTCAGCATGCCGATCATCACGGCGGCGCCGGTCGGGCCGTCCAGGTGAACGTCCGGCAGCCACGTATGCAGCGGCCACATCGGCACTTTCACGCCGAATGCCGCCAGGAAGCCGAGGAAAATCAACACCTGCGGCCACGTGCCGAGATGCGTCTCGCGCCACATGGCGAGGTCGAAGCTGTGCGTCTGGCTATATAGATAGAGCATCGACATCAGCATCAGCAGCGAGCCGAGGAACGACACGAAGAAGAACTTGATCGCGGCGTAGCGGCGGTTCGCCTGGCCCCACGTACCGATCAGCAGGTAGAGCGGAATCAGCGTGGCTTCGAACGAGATGAAGAACAGCATGCCGTCGAGCGACGTGAACACGCCCTGCATGAACCCCGATAACATCAGGAACGCGCCGAAGTACTGCGCGGTGCGCTCGGTGATCGACTCCCATGAAGCGACCACGATGATGATGGTGGTCAGTGCCGTCAGCGCGACCAGCCACAGCGAGATCCCGTCCACACCCACATGCCATGCGATGTCGAAGGTCGGCGACCACTGAACGTTCTCGACGAATTGCATCGACGTCACGTCGTTGCGGAAATTCGCGACCAACGGAATCACCGGCAGAAAACCCGCCACCGCACCGATCAGCGCGATCCAGCGAGTGCGGCTACGTGCCGCGTCGGATCCCGCCCGCAAAACCACCAGGCCAGCGACAATAGGGATCCAGATTAGTAGGCTAAGAAGAGGCAATGGCATGTGCTCTGTCGAAAACTCTGTCGAAAACTTGAAATACAAAACGCCGCGTCAACGCCTTCAAAAACGAAAGCATTGAAATGGATATGTAGGCTGAATTTCGCTGAAATTGACGTGGAAACGGCGGTGCCCGCCTCACGTTTACCCGCAGCCGAACGATCAAGGGTGGGAGATTACCAAGATAAGAATACTTTTGCAGCGCAACAATGCAGCAACGCCATAGTCAATGCGCCATTGCCACGCGTGGCCTTGCGAAATGGATAGAAATGTGCAGACGCACAATGACGTTTTGCCGCGTCTGCCGGGGCAAATTTTGCCGACAAATGCGCGCAATTAAGCGTTAATTGAAGACTCTTGCGCAGAGGCCTCGGCTTGGTGCATGAACCGGAATAACGCTCGCCGAGTCCCAGGGTCTTCCCGAAGTCATTTTCGGGTGGTTGGCAAAAATTTCGCTCATGCCGATGACGAAATATTTTTTGATCCGGCACTCTAGAGAAACGCGGGGATGCGCTCAGAAACGGCGTCGCTGCCGGCCGGCCGACTGCTTCTTTCGGCGTGGCCCCGATCGTCGCGGCGGCGAACTGCGCGGCTTACAGAAGCCGAATATACTTCGGCGGTTCGGCGATGGCATTCGCCCATTTCTGCTCGCGGTGCGCGTAATGCGCACGCCTGATTGCCCGTCGGCCTCACTTTCGGAAACCGCATGCCTGATGATGAAGACGTCGTTCCCGCACTCGAGTGTCGCGCTCTCAGCAAAACCTATGGCACCGGACGCATCGTGCTGGCGCAGCTCGACTTCATCCTCAGACCTGGTGAATTCGTCGCGATCATGGGCGACTCGGGCGTCGGCAAATCGACGCTGCTCAATCTGATCGCCGGCCTCGACAACGCGGATAGCGGCGACGTGATTATCGACGGCAGTCCCGTTGCGCGGCTCGACGACAACGCGGCGACCCGCCTGCGCCGCCAGAAACTCGGCTTCGTGTTTCAAGCGTTCCATGTGCTACCGCATCTGACGCTGGCGCAGAACGTCGCGCTGCCGCTGCTGCTCAACGAGTTACCCACGGACAGCGCGCTCGAGATGCTCGCGGCGGTCGGATTGACTGGACGTGGCGACGATTTTCCACGGCAACTCTCCGGCGGCGAATTGCAGCGCGTGGCGATTGCGCGCGCGCTCGTGCATCGTCCGAAACTGATTCTCGCCGACGAACCCACCGGCAACCTCGATCCCGATACCGCGCGCGACGTGCTCGGTCTGTTTCGCGCGCAAAGCAAGGCGACCGGCGCGGCCACCATCATGGTCACGCACTCGGAGGCCGCGGCGGCGGTGGCCGATCGGATTCTGATTCTGAGCGAGGGTGGGTTGCATGCGTTGGCGGGACGGGCAGCGCGTGACGGCTCGGACTCGGACTCGGGCGAGGCGCGCGTCCCGGCGCGCTCCTCTGGCCATGTCCGCTAACCCACGCTCACAGCGCTCATCGTTGCGCATGCAAGGACATCGCGTTCTCGCGCGGTGGTTGCTGGGCGCGGAATGGCGCAGTCATCGCGGCCGCGCACTGGTTGCAATTGCAACGATCGCGCTCGGCGTGGCGCTGGGTTACGCGGTGCAACTGATCAACAGTGCGGCATTCAACGAATTCTCCGCGGCGGCCCGCAGCCTTTCCGGCGAGGCCGATCTGCAGGTGCGCGGCGCGCAAGCCTGGTTCGACGAGTCCATCTATCCGCGGCTCGCCGAGCAACCCGGCGTGGCGCTCGCCAGTCCCGTGCTGGCGCTCGATGTCACCGTGCCGGGCCAGAACGCCGCCCTGCCGCTGCTCGGCGTCGATGTCTTCAGGGCCGGCCGCATCGCGCCCGATCTGATCGGCGTACCGTCGACGGAGCGCCCGTTCGATACGCTCGCGTCTGATACGGTATTCCTCTCCACGGCCGCACAACAATGGCTCAACGTGAAAACCGGCGATGTGCTCGCGCTACAGAGCGGCACGGAGATCGTGCGGTTTCGCGTCGCGGGTGGCCTGGTCAGAACGCGCCCCGGTCAACGGCTCGCCGTGATGGATATCGCCGCGGCGCAGTGGAAATTCGGCAAGCTCGGCAAGCTGTCGCGCGTCGACGTGCAACTGGAGCGCGGCGTGAATCGGGAACGCTTCAAACAGGCTCTGCAGACGCAGCTCGGCAGCCGTTGGGTGATCGCCGAAACACGCGATGCGGAAAGCCGCACGGATCGTCTGTCGCGCGCTTACCGGATCAATATGAATGTGCTCGCGCTGGTCGCGTTGTTCACCGGTGCGTTTCTGGTGTTTTCGACCCAGGCGTTAGGCGTCGTGCGACGGCGCGCGCAGTTCGCCATGTTGCGCGTGCTGGGTCTGACGCGCGCTCAACTGCTGCGTCAGATCCTGATGGAAGGCGCGTTGCTCGGCCTGCTCGGCGCGCTGTCCGGACTCGCGCTCGGCTATGCGCTGGCGAGCGGCGCGCTGCGGTTTTTCGGCAGCGATCTGGGTGGCGGCTATTTTCCCGGCGTGCAGCCTCAGGTCGGTTTCGAACCGCTGGCGACCGCTGTGTTCCTGACGCTGGGCATTGCGGTGTCGATATTGGGCAGCCTTGCGCCGGCACTGGAGGCGGCCCGCGCGCGACCCGCCTCGGCGCTCAAGGCCGGCGCCGAAGAAGGCGCGTTGGCGCGGCTCGCCACGCCCTGGCCCGCGTTGCTGTGTCTACTGGCCGCCGCCGTGCTCACGCAGATGCCGCCGTGGTTCGATACGCCGATCGGCGGCTATCTGGCGGTCGCGTTGTTGCTGGTCGGCGGCATTGCGTTGATGCCGCGCGTCACCGCGCTGGTATTCGGTGCGGCGAGCCGCGCTTTCGGCACGCGACGTCGTGCCGGGGCCGCCCGTACGCTGGCGTTGGCGCGTCTCGCGAATGCGCCGGGCCATGCGTCGATTGCGATGGGCGGCGTGTTGTCGAGCTTTGCGTTGATCGTCGCGATGGCGATCATGGTGGCGAGCTTCCGTGTTTCCGTCGAAGACTGGCTGGTCCATCTGCTATCCGCGGATCTGTACGTACGCGTCGCGCCGAACGGCGACACCGGCGGCTTGCGGCCGGATGAGCAGGCGCTTGTCGCCGCCGTGCCCGGCATCAGGAGCGCCGCGTTTGCCCGCACCTCGCGTCTTACGCTCGACCCGGCTCGGCCGGACGTCGTGATGCTCGCCCGCGAAATCGACGCGGCAGACCCCGGCGCGAATTTGCAGATGACGGGCACCGTGCTGTCTCCCGTGGATTTTCACGCGGATGAGACGCCGATCTGGGTGTCCGAAGCCATGGTCGATCTGTATGGTTACAAGCTGGGTCAGCGTGTCCGATTGGCGCTCGGCAAACCGGGACAGGTGTTCGTGGTGGCGGGCGTCTGGCGTGACTACGTACGGCAAACCGGCGCGATTCAGATCCGGCTCGCCGACTACCGCCGCTTGACCGCCGACACGAGCGCAACCGAGGTGGCGGTCACCGTTCAACCAGGCGAGCCCGTTGAGCGTGTGATGGCGGGGCTGCGCGCGCTGCCCTTTGGCGCGTCGCTGGAACTGGCGCAACCGGGTGAAATACGCGCGCATACGCTCGTCATCTTCGATCGAAGTTTTGCCGTCACTTATCTGCTCGAGGCGGTCGCGATTGTGATCGGCCTGTTTGGCGTGGCGGCGACGTTCTCCGCGCAAACGCTCGCGCGAGCGCGTGAGTTCGGCATGCTGCGGCACGTCGGCGTCACCCGTTCGCAGGTGCTCCGCATTCTCGCGCTCGAAGGCGGCATGCTCACGGCTTGCGGTATCGCAATGGGTTTCATGCTCGGTTTTGCGATCAGTCTGATTCTGGTGTTTGTGGTCAACCCGCAGTCGTTTCATTGGACCATGTCGCTGCATGTGCCGTGGACAGTGCTGGGCGCCGTCGCGCTGGTGATGCTGGTGTCGTCGTGTTCGACGGCGGTGATCGCGGGACGCGGCGCGGTCTCGGTGAACGCCGTGCGCGCCGTGAAGGAGGATTGGTGATGAGGGTGCTGCCGATGGAACGGATACGCGACGTGATGCGCACGATTCCACGCTCGCTCTCTTGCCACAGGTTGGGCTGTTGCGCGCGTGCAGTGAATCGACAGCGCATGCGCGGTCTGTTGTGCGTTGTCGCGCTGACGGCATCGCGCGCTTTCGCCGCGTCACCCGAATTCGCCGCGGTCACACCGGACCATGCGATCGCGTGGCCGCAGGACAGCGGCGCCCACCCGGCGTTTCGTACCGAGTGGTGGTACGCGACGGGTTGGCTCACTACGCCGGACCATCAGTCGCTCGGGTTTCAGATCACCTTTTTCCGCTCGGCAACCGGGCACGACAGTGCCGATCCGAGTGCCTTCGCGCCGTCGCAGCTCATCATCGCGCACGCCGCGTTGAGCGATCCGGCGTTCGGCCGTCTTGCGCACGACCAGCGCATCGCGCGCGAAGGTTTCGGCCTCGCTTATGCAAAGGCTGCGAATACCGACGTCAAACTCGATACCTGGAAAATGGTTCGCGCCGACGACGGCCACTACAACCTCACCGCCGATGCCAACGGTTTCTCACTGCATCTCGTGCTGACGCCTTCTCAAGCACCTTTGGTTCAGGGCGAGCGCGGCTATTCGCGCAAGGGTCCGCGGCCCGATCAGGCGAGTTACTACTACAGTGAGCCTCAATTGCGCGTGAGCGGCAGTATCGTGCGGCCGGCCGCCGCCGGTGCATCGCGTGGCGAGACTGCGGTGACAGGCATGGCGTGGCTCGATCACGAATGGTCGAGCACCCTGCTCGACGCGAATGCCGTCGGATGGGATTGGCTGGGCGCGAATCTCACCGACGGCTCGGCGTTGATGGCGTTCAAAGTGCGTAGTCGCGATGGACATACTGTGTGGGCCCACGCGGCGCTTCGCAAACCCGATGGCGAGGTCACGCAATTCAGCCGCGATGAAGTCGAATTCACGCCCGTTCGCACGTGGCGTTCACCGCGAACGAACACGTCGTATCCCGTTTCGATGTCGGTGAAAACGGGCCCGCTGACATGGCAACTCGACCCGTTAATGAACGACCAGGAACTGGATTCGCGACAATCGACGGGCGCGGTTTATTGGGAAGGCGCAGTGCGCGTGAGCCGAGATGGCGCGGATGTGGGGCGAGCCTATCTGGAACTGACGGGCTATGCGAATGCGCTGCGGATTGGGAGGGAGTAAAGCTTGATCGTGGAGTTTTGCTGCGGCATGCGACGGGTGATTGCGCATTTCCCCTGCCGTAAACGCAGAAACCCCACCTTTTGGGGGTGGGGTTTCTGTTTTCTGCAGGGGAGCCTGACGATTACCTACTTTCACACGGGCAATCCGCACTATCATCGGCGTGGAGTCGTTTCACGGTCCTGTTCGGGATGGGAAGGGGTGGTACCGACTCGCTATGGTCATCAGGCATGACTTGT